>NZ_LIPG01000003.1 GCF_001905505.1 Streptomyces sp. CB02058 | reverse complement strand
CCCCGCCGAGCCGAAGCCGCCAACGCCGCAGGCAACTCCTCCTCGGACATCTCTGTCGCCAGGAAAGGTATCCGGATGTCTGTCAGTACCGATTGAGCCGGGACACCGTCCGCTTCCGGGAACAGCGTGCGCAGGCTCTCGTGCCGGCCCACCACATCACCCAGCGCCGCCCGCAACGCCTCCCGGTCCAGCTCCCCCGACAACCGCAGCGCCAGAGGGATGTTGTAGGCGGGCGAGTCCTCGAACTTCTGGAGGAACCACAGCCGCCGCTGGGCGTACGACAGCGGCACCGGACCGGGCCGTTCCATCGGCCGCACCGGGGGACGTACGGTGCCGGAGCTGTCGATGCGCTGGGAGAGGCCCTCGACGGTGGGCGACTGGAACAGCATCCGGATGGTCAGTTCGGCACCCAGGGTGGCCCGGATGCGGTTGATCAGGCGGGTGGCCATGAGCGAGTGGCCGCCAAGGTCGAAGAAGCTGTCGTCCACACCGACCGAGGGCAGACCCAGCACCTCGGCGAAGAGGTCGCAGAGGATCTCCTCCTGCGGATTTCGGGGTCTGCGGCCCATCGAGATCGTCCCGGCGTCGGGTTCCGGCAGCACGGAGCGGTCGAGCTTTCCGTTCGCGTTCAGCGGGAAGGTGTCCAGGACGACGAAGGCGGACGGGACCATGTGCTCCGGCAGCCGCCACTGGAGGTAGTCACGCAGCAGCCTGGCGAAGGCGAACTCGCGCTCGGCCAGCTCCTCGTCCCGCTCCGCGACGACGTAGCCGACCAGGCGCTTGTCCCCGGGCCGGTCCTCGCGCAGCGCCACCACGGCCCGGGCCACGGCGGGATGCTCGGCCAGCACCGCTTCGATCTCGCCCAGCTCGATACGGAAGCCGCGCAGCTTGACCTGGCCGTCGGCACGGCCCACGAACTCCAGGCGGCGATCGGAGCGCCAGCGGACGAGATCACCCGTCCGGTACATCCGCTCGCCGGGTTCACCGAAGGGGTTGGCCACGAACCGGGTGGCGGTCAGGCCGGGGCGGGCGAGGTAGCCGCGGCCGAGTCCGGCTCCGGCGACATACAGCTCGCCGGTGACTCCGGGGAGCACGGGGCGCAGCGACGCGTCCAGGACGAAGACCCGTGAGCCGTCGACCGGACGCCCGATCGACGGAGGGTTCCCGTCCGGTTCCACGTAGCCGACGGTGGCGTGGACGGTGGTCTCGGTCGGTCCGTATATGTTGACCGCGCGGCAGTCGGGCAGCACCTCGTGCAGCTCCGAGACGGCGCGTGCCGACAGGGCCTCGCCGCCGAACACCACGCGGCGCAGGGCGAGCCGGGGCCAGACCCCCGTCCCGGCACCGGCGGCCAGCAGTTCGTCGAAGGCGGACGGCGTCTGGCTGAGGACGGTGACCTGCTCCCGGGCGAGCAGGTCGAGCAGCTCGCCGGGCGAGCGGCTGACGTCACGGGGTACGACCACGAGCCGTGCCCCGGTGAGCAGGGCTCCCCAGATCTCCCATACGGAGAAGTCGAAGGCGTACGAGTGGAACCACGCCCAGACGTCCGAGGGGCTGCACTCCAGCCAGTGGTCCTCACGGCGGAAAAGCCGCAGGGCGTTGGCGTGCGTGGTCAGAACGCCCTTGGGGACGCCGGTCGATCCGGAGGTGTAGATGACGTACGCCGCTTGGCCGGCGTCGCGGGTGCCGCCGCGCTCGTCGTCGCCGACCGGTCCGTCGCTCAGCCCGGCGAGGTCATCGGCCGTGTCCTGGCCGTCCAGCACGAGGACGGGGACGTCGAGCGAGGGCAGGCCGGGTGCCGTCGCGGCGTCGGCGAGTACGCAGACGGGCGCGGAGTCTCGGACGATCAGCGAGATGCGCTCGGCCGGATGGCCGGGGCTGATGGGCACGTACGCGGCACCCGACTTGACCACGGCGAGCAGGGCCACGACGGTGTCCGCCGCTCTGCCGAGGACGAGCGCGACCAGGCGCTCGGGCCCCGCTCCCCCGGCCAGCAGCCTACGGGCCAACCGGTTGGCCCGGGCGTCGAGTTCGGCGTAGGAGAGCCGCTCGTCGCCGCAGACAACGGCGATCGCGGACGGACTGCGCCGCGCCCGCTCCTCGAACAGTTCACCGAGGCTCATGTCTTGCACTCCTAGCGACGAGTCAGCGGCTGAACCACCGTCGGTTCGAATGACCATCGTATCAATGTGCTGTCGAACGAATTGGCGAAATAAAATACTGATGGTGCGTCAAATTACTTGCACTACACGGCAGTTCACGCCAAGGCGTCCCTGCGGTGAACCTCCAGCGTCGAGGGCCCCTGGAAGAGATACTGCGGCTGCGGTTCAGAGATGACGGCGTCGATTCCGAGGGTGCGGCAGTACTCCTGGGCGAAGTGACAGCCGGAGACCGCGAACACGACCAGTCGCGTGTGGTGCAGACGCGCCGTCAGCACGAGTTCTTCGAGCGTCTCACTGGCCAGGGTTTCCCCGCACACCAGCGCGACATCGCTCTCCGCGACGAGCCGCGCGCTCTCGTCGCCGGACACCACGGGGACTCCGAGGACCCCGCGCTCGATCAGCTCCGGGTCGAAGTCGCTCGCCGTGAGAGAGACGTCCTCCTTCTGGAGGAAATGGATCAGATTGCCCATGACCCCGACCTGAGCGACCCGGCGCCCCCCGCTCCGGCGCAGCTGCTCCATCGCCTCGCCGACCACGACCTCGGCCCGGGCCAGCGCCTTGCGCTCCGGTGTGCCGTCGATGCTCAGTGTCCGGTACGGCTCGCGGGGCAGGACGCCGAAGGCGGCATCGAGGATCGCGATGTCCTCCGCGACCGTGCGGCCGCGCACCTCGCGGGCGTCCCGGCCGATCAGCGCGTCGTGCGACTCCCCGAGATCGACGGTTCCGAAGTCGACGTAACAACAGCCCTGGCGCACCGTCTGCGCCATGACGAAGCTGTAGACCATGAACCGTTCGTACGCCGTGGGCTGGGACCGGTAGTCCACCCCCCACATGCTGCGCAGCACGAAATCCTCGTCCGGCAGCCCCTTGCCGCGCTCGGCTACCACCGCGCGCAGCGTGTCCAGGATCTTCTCCATGCCCATGCTCTCCTCATGCCTCATACGGTCACCGCGGCGGCGGTCCGGGTCTCCGGCTCGGCGGAGTTGCGCACGGTGCCCCAGCGTTTCGCGGTGGCCTCGTGGATGAACCAGACCTCCTCCTCGCTCAGCCGCAGCGAGACCACGCCCGGGAACGCTTCCTCGAAGAACGTGTAGGGCGGGCGGTTCTCCACGTCCGGCGAGTGGTAGTCGAGCTTCTCCGTCATCCCGTGCGCCCTGGTGATGGGGGTGCCGGGGTGGTACGTCAGGATGTTGGGGCTGGCCAGGACCAGCAGACCGTCGTCGATGAGCTGCCCCACCTCGGAGATCGTCTCCTCGATGGACAGCCTGGTCTCGCCCTCCAGGCCGAACAGCACCGAGCTGCCCACGGGGATGCCGGCGTCCCGGATACGTTCCAGGGCCATGCGCACCTTGGCGTTCCAGGGGAAGTCGGTGCTGCGGCGGACGTTCTTGTGCACGTGCTGCATCACCTCGGCCGACATGCTCTCGATGCCCATGTAGAGGTAGGTGCATCCGGCCTCGCGGAGCGCGTCCAGGACCTCCCGGACGTCCTGCTCCTTGTGCAGTGTGGTCAGCAGGTCGACCGTCACCTGACAGCCGACCTGGAGGTTCCGCAGGCGCTCCCAGTCCGCGTCGTCCGTGATCCACTTCCGGCAGCGCTCCGGCAGTTCGTCGGACCCCGACGCGGTGCGGGCGGCCCGCAGCGCCGCGCAGAAGGCCCGGATGGCCGGGAAGGTGCCGCTCCAGAAGATGGAGTCGTCGAAGAAGACGGCCTCCGCGCCGTAGCTCACGTACTCGCAGACCCGCTCCAGCGCCGCCTCGGCCGGCGACTCGACGAAGCGCTTGAGGCCGCCGGCGAGTACCGCCGACTCCGAGCAGAAGTCGCAGTGGTACGGGCACGCGTTGGAGACGGTCATATGGGCCGTGCGGGCGGCGCTGCCGTCGGCCAGCGGGAAGACGGGGAAGCGGGAGCGGACGGCGAAGCCCTGGTACGGGGAGGGCAGGCCGGCCAGGTCGAACTGGGGGCCACGGACGGGAAAGGCCTCCACGGCCTCGGGCAGCACGGCGCAGATCAGGGACGACCCGGGTATGCGCTCACCGGCGGCTCCCAGCAGGTCGAGCATTCGTACGACATCGCCAACGCGAGCCCGGGTGCGCCCCAGGTCCATGGCGAGGGCGATGGCCCGCATCAGCAGGTCGAGCGCGAAGTAGCCCTCGCCGGAGACCAGGAAGTCCACGACCGGACCCACCCGGCCGTCGTCCATCGCACGCAGGGTGCTGCTGTATTCCAGGGCGAGGGTCTTCCCGGCGGGCACGTACCGCATGGTCTCGTCGATGTGGCGGCCACCGAAGACGACCAGGCAGTCGGGCACCACGTCGCGCGCGACGGCGGCCATCTCCAGGGCGTAGCGATGCCCGGGCGAGACCGTGCTGATCAATAAGACACGCGGCTGACGGCGGACGAGTTCGGCGCGCAGGTCGGCCTGCGCCCGCTCGTCCCACACCCTGGGGTCGAAGACGGTGTGGTCGGGTGTGCTGTCGTTCTCGTCCCAGGCGCGAAGACCGTGTTCCGCTGTCAGCCGCTGCCGTTTCGTCACCGGAGTGCCCCAGTCCGGGCAGAGGTCCGAGAACGGTGAGCCGTCGCCCGCGCCGTGCCGTGCCGAACGGAGCCCGCTGTCCACCACCACGCTCAGCGCGGCGTACAGGCACATGGGGTCGCCGGGATAGGTGATCTCACCCTCCACGGAGGTCATCACCGGAGCGAGCGCGGCGAGGACCGGGAATCGTCGGGCGTTCCAGTTGATCCGCGCCGGATCACGGTGCCCCGACAGAGCCGCCAGTTCCGCGAGTCGGCCATCCCTCAGAAGCCCGACTTCCCTTTTGGCTGACTCTGTTGACGTCTCGTCGGATCTCGGCGTTGCGTAACAGGAGTGAACGATGACCCTTCGAGCGAGCATGACTTCCCCTTCCGGTGAGCCTGCTGCCGTTCATCGGCATGCGGCGAGCGGGACGAACACGGGAGCAGTGAAAGAGCGATCGCGGAGTGAACGGGGCGTGGATGTCACGGTCTCGACGGCCGGGCCAGGGGCTGAGCAACGCGAACACACGTATTGCCGGCCCCATTGGCCGCACACGGTCCCGTCACCACAGCCCCCCAACTGTCGCAGCCCGCCCTCAGGTCCCCGGGGACAGAGGTCCACCGGTCGGCAAGCAATTTTTGGATCTTACATGGCCCAACTTGATCCTTGGCGACTATCTCATGACCGCCTACGATCAACTCCGTCGCGTCGTGTGGTCGCGTCAGTTTCCTTTGTACGACGAGGAGTTACGAGTGACAGAAGCGCCACTCGCCCGCCTGCGCGACCTTGCCGGCCAAGGTGATCTCGCCGAGCACTACGGCTCGGTGGCCGGGATTCTGGCCGACATCGCGGCAGACGGCACAGTCGCCGACCTGATACGTGCCGGGACGCTGCTGAAACGACTTGACCCCGACCTGGTCAAAGAACGCCACCCCGGGACACAGGCGGTGTCACTCGCGGTGACGGGCTGTTCCACCTTGGATGGCCTGATCGCTCCCCTGACCGCCGAACTCGCCAGGCATGGCTGGGTACTCGAGCCTGACGTCAGCGATTTCGCCTCGTACCGCAAGGATCTGAGCGACACGACAGGCCGGCTCTACACCGGCAGCTTCGAAGCCGTGCTCTGCGTCCTGGACGCCCAGGCGGTACTCGACCGACTCCCCGGGCCATGGACCGCCTCCGAGGTGGAGGCGGCGGCTTCCGACTTCGGCACGGAACTCGAAGAGCTCACCGAGCGTTACCTCACCGAGGGCTCCGGACGGTTGGTGCTCAACACGATCGCCCTGCCGCGCTCGCTGACCCATCAGGTCATCGATCACGCGACGCGTTGCCAGATAGGTATTGTCTGGCGGGAGTTGAACATCCGGCTTCTCAGGCTCGCCGCCCGCTCCGACCGGATCGCGGTCATCGACATGGAGCCGCTGATGGCCGCGAGCGGTCCCCTCAGCGACGCGCGGATGGCCCAGTACGCGAAGATGCGCTTGAGTGACGAGCTGCTTGCCGCTTACGCCCGGGAAGTGGCCCACCTGCTCCGTGCGTTCCGTGGCCGGAGCAGAAAGGTCCTGGTTCTGGACCTCGACAACACGCTGTGGGACGGCATACTCGGCGACGACGGCCCGGACGGCATCACGGCGGCCTCGACGCTGCGCGGTGAGGCGTTCGGCGCCTTCCAGCGCGTCGTTCGCCAACTGGCCTCGCAGGGCGTGCTGTTAGCAGTGTGCAGCAAGAACGAAGAGACGCCGGTCCTTCAAGTCCTGTCCGCACACCCGGACATGGCGTTACGTCAGCAAGATTTTGTCAAGATCGTGGCCAACTGGCAGCCCAAGGACGCGAATCTGCGCCTCATCGCCCAGGACCTCGATCTCGGCCTGGACAGCTTCGTCTTCGTCGACGACTCTCCGGCCGAGTGCGGCCTGGTCGCGTCCACGCTGCCCCAGGTCGCCGTGGTGGGACTGAACGACGAACCCGCCCTGCACGTCGAACGTCTGCTCATGGACGACTGGTTCGCGACCCCTCGACTCACCGACGAGGACCGGCGCAGGATCGAGGGCTACCACACACTGGCGGCGCGCCGGCAGCTACGTGACGCCGCCGGATCCGCGGAGTCCTACCTCCGGGACCTCGGTGTCACGGTCACCGTATCGCGCGCCAAAGGATTCGAAGCCGAGCGGCTCTCACAACTTACGTTGCGGACCAACCAGTTCAACCTCACCGGTGAACGCCTGAGCGCGGCCGAGGTCACGACGCGGTGCGCGGACCCCGAGTGCCTGGTGCTCTCCGTACGGTCGGCCGACCGCTTCGGCGACAACGGACTGATCGGCGCCATCTTCGCCCGCCCCCGGGGCAGCGCACTGCACATCGACAACATGCTGCTCAGCTGCCGCGTCTTCGACCGGGGAGTCGAGACGGCGGCCATGGTGTCCCTCCTGACCCACGCCCGCGCACTCGGCCGCACGGCCGTCACCGGGACGTACCGCGCCACCGAACGCAACCGCCGGTTCGCGGACTTCTACCCCACGCTCGGTTTCACCCGCGGCGACAGCACCGAGGCGGAGGCCGAGTTCCGCCACAGCCTCGAAGAGGTGCCCGGTGTCCCCGACCACCTCCAGCTCGCCAACGACTTCGAGGAGCCCTCGTGATCACCCGCTCGGCCTTCCTGGACATCGTGTGCGACGAGCTGGGGCTCCCCCTGACGAAGATCGAACTGGACACTGATTTCGATCAGTTGCTGCACTGGGAGTCGCTTCACGTGCTGCGTCTTGTGGTGGCACTGGAGCGTGAGACCGGCCACCGCATCTCCGTGAGCCGGCTGCTCACGGAGCAGTCCCTCGAAGGCGTGTACCAACGGGTCATCGAGGGCGGCGACCCCAGGTGACGACCTCGCAGACGGTCTACCTACTCCTGGACCTCGCCCTCATCCTGGGCCTGGCACGTGTCATGGGCGCGCTGGCGCGCGCCCTGGGCCAACCGTCGGTCATCGGCGAAATCCTGGCCGGCGTCCTGCTCGGGCCCACGCTGTTGGGCGAACACCTCTCCGGCGTCCTCTTCCCCACCGAGGTGCGGCCGCTGCTGGGTGCGCTCGCCGGTGTGGGCATCGCCCTCTTCATGTTCATCGTCGGCCTGGAGATCGATCTCGGCATCCTGCGTGGAGGAGGCCCGGTCACCCTGTGGGCCACCCTCTTCTCGACCGCGCTGCCACTGGGTCTGGGCGCGGCGCTCGCGTGGCCGCTGATGGGCACGCACCAACATGTGTCGTCCGTGGGCTTCGTGCTGTTCCTGGCGGTCTCGATGGCCGTGACGGCGTTCCCCGTACTGGCCCGGATCATCGCCGACCGCAATCTGGCCCATACCCGGCTCGGCACGACCGCGCTCACGTGCGCGGCGATCACCGACCTCCTGGCATGGACCCTGCTGGCAGTGGTCGTGGCCGTCACCACGGGCAAGCAACTCGACTGGCGCCTCGCGCTTCTGGTGCCCTACGCCGCTCTGATGGTCACCGTCGTCCGCCCGCTGCTCCGCAGGGCGAGCGAGCGGGGCGCCGGTTCGCAGCCGGACGGTCCGGGATCCGGACGGGACTTCCTTGCCCTGGTCCTGGGCGGGCTACTCGTCTCGGCGGCCTGCACCGAGTGGCTGGGCCTGCACTACATCTTCGGGGCGTTCCTGTTCGGTGCCGTCATGCCTCGAGGCAGCGGCGGCAGGCTGCGCGCGGGCGTACTCCAACGGGTCGAACCGCTGTGCGTCCTGCTCCTGCTGCCCGTCTACTTCGTGCTCTCCGGCCTCAAGGTCGACCTCTCCCGGCTGAACGCGTCGGACTTCGGCGAACTGGCCGCCATCCTCGTCGTGGCCGTCACCGGCAAGTTCCTCGGCGCCTACCTCGGAGCCCGGCTCGGCGGCCTGGACAACCGCCACGCCGCCGCGCTGGGCACCCTGCTGAACACTCGCGGGCTCACCGAACTCGTGGTGCTCGGCGTGGGCCTGGAACTGGGCGTACTGGACAACAGGCTCTACTCCCTGATGGTGGTGATGGCGGTGACCACCACAGCGATCACCGGCCCCCTGCTCACCCGCATCCTGCGCACCGAAGCGTCCGAGCCCGCCGCACCTCGCCTCCCATCCACCAACGGCCCTGTCCATACGAAGGCCGGCAAGTCCGAGTGAAGACGCCTGCTGATCTCTTCGGCGCGTTGTCGAAGGATGACCTGGGCAGACGTCGGCGGCATGCCGGGAAATGCGGTGCACACGGGCATGCGTCCTGCTGGAGTCCGGCCGTCGCCAGTACCTGTGGTTGGCATCGACGCCCTCACCGCCCGGAGAGCGTCCCGGGCCGCGCAACCGGCCGGGCCGTCGGCCCGGCCGGTCAGCTTCGCTCCCGCAGTTTCTCCCGCAACTCCTCGTTCTCCGCCTCCAGTTCCGCGAGGCGTTCGGCGACCTCTTGCAGCGCGTCCGCGAGTTCCGCCTGCGAGTAGCGGGGAGTGATGTGCTTGGCGCAGTTCCACGCCAGCCCTTCGACCCGGACGAGCACCAGCCGTTCCCGAAGGCCGTCGGTGCCGAGCCTCCCGATCTCCTCCGCGACCCGTTGCGGGAGCCCGGTGTAGTCGTCGGCCTCCCTGGTCTCCGCGCGGCCGAGCACCTTCAACCGAGCCTGGTGCGCGTAGTCCATGAAGAAGAGCGAGACCCGGTCGTCCCCCCGGAGGTTGCCGGCGGTGATGTACTGCCGGTTGCCCCGTACCTCGGCGAACGCCAGCGTTCCCTCGTCCACGACGTGCACGAATCCGGCCGGTCCGCCCCGGTGCTGGATGTACGGCCACCCGTCCTCGCCCACCGTGCCCAGGTAGAAGCCGTCCCGCGCCCCGATGAATTCCGCCTCGCGGGGGCCGAGCCGGTCGGGTTCCACCGGCCCGTCCCGCAGCCGGTCCATCGCGCGGACGCTTCCCCTCTCCTCCTGCACGCGCCGGACGTTCCCGGTGAAGGCCACCTGGGCGTACCGGCTCATGCGGGTGCCCGTCCGGCCGCCGCAGCCAGCCGGTCCGCGGCCAGACCCGCGAGGAGACGGGCGCCGTCGCCGAGGACCTCGTTACCGAAGACGGCGTCCGGGCTGTGGTTGAAGCTCGCCTTCGCGGGGTCGCGGTCCGGTGGACAGGCACCGAGGAAGAGCATGGCGCCGGGCACCTGGTCCAGCACGAAGGAGAAGTCCTCCGAGGGGCTGAGCGGGATCGGGGACCAGACGAGCCGGCCCGGCCCCAGCGTCCGGTCGACCACCGCCGCGGCGAAGTCCGCCTCCGCCGGGTCGACGACGGTGACCGGGTAGTCCATGGCGTGGTCCACCTCCACCGTCACCCCGTGGGCCGCCGCGACACCTTCCAGCACCCGGGTCACACCGGACAGCACCTGCGCCTTGGCGCCCGGCCCGAAGGTCCGTACGCCGATCTTCAGCTCGGCCTCGTCCGGGACGATGTTGGCCGCCGTGCCGGCGTGGATGCTGCCGACGGAGAGCAGCACCGGGTCGAAGGGGTCGAAGCCCCGGCTCGCGTAGGTCTGCAGGGCCAGGACCATCTCGCAGGCCGCCGGGACCGGGTCCCGGAGCAGGTGCGGCTGGGAGTCGTGGCCGCCCCGGCCCCGTACGGTCACCCGCAGCGCGTCGCCGCCGGCCAGCAGCGGACCCTTGCGGGTGAGGACCGCGCCCGTCGGGAGCAGCGAGGACGCCACGTGCAGGGCGTAGGCGGCGACGGGGCGGCGGCCGGGCCCCGCCGCGTCCAGGACTCCTTCCTCGATCATCAGCCGCGCGCCGTGGTGTCCCTCCTCCCCCGGCTGGAACATGAGGATCACGTCGCCGGCCAGGTCGTCCCGCTGCGCGGCGAGCTGCCGGGCGGCGCCGACCAGCATGGCGGTGTGCAGGTCGTGCCCGCAGGCGTGCATCCTGCCCTCGTGGGCGGAGGCGTACGGGACGCCGGTCGTCTCCGTCAGGGGCAGCGCGTCCATGTCGGCGCGCAGCAACACCACCGGAGGGGGGCCGTCCGCCGTGCCGCCGTCACGGCCGCGGAGCACGGCCGTGACGGACGACAGGGCGCTGCCCGTCGTGATCTCCAGATCCAGTCCGTCGAGCGCGGCCAGCACCTTCGCCTTGGTCCGCGGCAGGTCGAGACCGACTTCCGGCTCCTGGTGGAGGCTCTCCCGCAGGCGTACGAGGTCCTCCACCGGGCCGTACGCGGGCAGCGGGCCGGTCACTTGGTCGCCGTGATGATGCCGTGCGGGGTGATGGCGTCGGTGCAGCGGGTGCGCAGAACCGAGTCGAACCCGACCTCCTTCAGGGACTCCTCGTACTTCTCCCAGGCGTAGAGCATCCCGCCCTCGCCGGCGACCGCCGCGAAGAAGGGGCTGGCGAGGGCGGCCATCAGGGGACCGTCGTAGCCGTCCTCGGACATGGAGTTGAGGATCATGACCCGGCCGCCGTCCGGCAGCACCGCGTGCGCGTGGGCCAGCAGCACCCGGATGCGGTCCTGCGGCCAGATCTGGAGCTGGTGCACGAACATCACGGTGTCGTACCCCTCGGGGTAGGCGTCCTCGAAGATGTCCCCCTCGACGACCTTGACGCGGTCGCTGAGGCCGGCCTCCTCGACCCGCTTGCGGGCCAGTTCGACCACCTTCGGGATCTCCAGCACGGTGACCTCGACCTCGGGGTGCGCCTTGGCCACCGCGATGGCCATGGTGGCGTCGCCGCCGCCGACGTCGAGGATGCGGCGGGAAGTGCTGAAGTCCCCGTAGTTGATGAGGTGCTTCGAGGCCACCGCCGACCAGGTGCCCATGAAGTGGTAGAAGACCCGCAGGAGTTCGGGGTCCTCGCTCAGCCGGTGGTAGACGGTGGCGCCGTCTCCGGGGTAGCGGCGCAGGCCGACGTTGGTGTTGTCCCGCAGCGACTCGGTGAAGTCGACCAGTCCGGGGTAGGTCACGTACGCCTCGAATCCGACGACCGCCTTGACCAGCTCCCAGTGGCCGCCGGTGAACAGGTCGGCGACGGACGTGGTGTTGAAGTAGCCCTCGTCCTTTCGTTCCACCAGCTTCAGCGAGCTGACGCCCAGGATCAGGATGTCCAGGGCCCGCTCCTGAAGACCGAGCTCTTCGAGGAGCTGCTGCCGGCCGGCTCCGGGGCTGCGCTCCAGCAGGTCGAAGAGGCCGAGTTCGACCCCGGCACGCATGAACTGGAAGGCGTTGTGTCCGAGCAGCACCGTGGTCAGGGCATCGGGGACGACGCTCTCGTGCGGGGTGAACGGGTTCTGTACCTCGGTCATGATGTGTCTCCCTGGTCTGAAGGGGTGTCGTCGGTTCGTCGGGGCCGCAGCGACCGCACGCCGGAGGCGGCGGGGGAACAGGGACGGTACGAGACTTCGGGTACGGCGACCGCGACCGCACCGATCACTCCGGGCGGTACGTCGGTCAGGTCGGTCAGGTCGTGGGGTCCGGGGCTGCCGGGCACGCGGATCCGGTACGCCCTGCCGGGGGCCGTCGGGCCGCACGGCAGGTCCGAGAGGTCCAGGCCGGCCATGACGGGCAGGCCGTCGCCGGTCGCCTTGACCAGTGCCTCCTTGCGGACCCAGGTGTGCAGCAGGGCGTCCGCGGGGGCGGGGGATACGCGGATCCGCCCGGCCTCGCCGGGCGTCAGGAAGCGGCGCAGTGCGCGGATGTCGCGGCCGGGCACGCCCCGGCGCGGGAGCCGCTCGACGTCGACGCCGACCGGGCGGTCCGCGGCAGCGGCGGCCACCACCCCGCCCGCGTACGAGAGACTGATCTCCGCTGCTGGTCCCCCGCCGCGCGCGGAGACGCGGGGGCGGCCGTGCGGGCCGCCGCAGTCGGGGCAGAGCTGGTGCAGGACGACGTCGAGCGGCGAGCCTCCCGTCCGGCGGGCGGCGCACAGACGGGCCAGGAAGTGCGCCGCGACGAAGTCCGCACGGGCGGCCTCGGTACGGGCGTCCGCGAGGCGGAGCGTCTCGGACGGGGTGAGGACGAACGCCTGGGCGCCGGGCAGCGCCAGCACGTCCCGGGTATCCGCGACCGCGACGGTCGGGGCGGCGGCCTCGGGGCGCGGGGACGGGCCCCGTACGCCCGGCACCGTGGCCGGGCGCTCTCCGCCGCCCTGGTGCCGCTCAGCCGCCATGTCGCGCACCGCTCTCACTTCTTGCGCTGGCTGAAGACGACGCCGCCGAGGGAGAGCGCGCCGCCGACGATCGCCAGCCACGGCGGGGTCTCGGAGAGGATCAGCCAGGCGAGGGTGACGGCGATCGGAGGCGAGAGGTAGGTGAGCGCGCCCATCTTCCCGGCGGTGGATCGGGCCAGCGCATAGCCCCAGGTCGTGAACGCGACCGAGGTCGGGAAGACGCCGAGGTAGATCGTCCAGGCGATCGACTCGCCGCTCGCGTGCGAGAGGTCGTCGATGAGCTGCGGGAGGAACGGCAGACACAGCACCGCTCCCACCACGCAGGCGAGCCAGGTCACCACGAGGGCCGAGCTGTTGGCGAGCAGCGGCTTCTCGGTGACGACACCGCCCGCGTACGCCACGGCGGCCAGCAGGGCGAGCAGGCTGCCGGTCCCGGCGTCCAGGCCCTCGCTGGAGGTGGCCAGGCCGATCAGCAGGACGCCGGCCAGCGCCACGCTGCCGCCGACGACCAGCGAGCGGGGGAACCCCTCTTTCAGGAGCAGCCCGGCCAGCACGGCGATGAGCACCGGACCGAGGCTGATGATCATCGAGGTGGTGCCGGCGTCGATGCGCTGCTCGGCGGCGTTGAGCGCGACGTTGTAGACCCCGAACCAGAGGAATCCGCAGAGGATCAGGCGCGGTGCGTCCGAGCGGGGCGGCAGCGGCACCCGGCGTGCCAGGACCACCGCACCCAGGAGCACGGCTCCGATGAACAGCCGGGCGAGGGTGAGGGCGCCCGGGCCGATGTCGTCGCCGGCGGCCCGGATGCCGATGAACGCGGAAGCCCACAGGACGACCGTGACCACTCCCGCCACCACCGCCAGCGGGGGCGTGCCCGCTGCGGGCGCGGGGTTCTCCGGCGGCGGGGTGGTCCCCTGATTGGCTTGCGCAGAGGTCACAGCTGCTCACTTCCTTCTCGTTCTGGCTCGTTACCGGTGGACGGGTCGTGGGAGACCGGCGGCGGTGTGTCCCGGCCCTGCGGCCCCGGGTCCAGGGCCGCCGCCAGCCGCCTCGCCACCTCGGTGACGTACGGCGGGCGCAGCAGGGTGAAGTGGTCTCCGGGGAGGGTCGCCTCCTCCCGGATGCCGCCGCGCGTCAACGGCGCCCAGTCCGCGCGGGGTTCGCGCAGCCGGTCGCGCGCCCACCACACGGTGAGCGGGGCGTCGACAGCGGTGGGCCGGTGGCTGAGGACCACCTGCTCGTGGTGTTCGGCCAGTTCCGCCTGGTGCAGCAGGGCCTCGGTGGGAGTGGCCGGCCGGCCGCGCTCCTCGGCACGGGCGACCAGCAGCTTCAGCCGTTCCTGAAGCGGCAGTCCGCGCAGCCGCTCGCGGAGCCCGGCGGCTTCCTGCGGGGTCACGGCCAGGTCGCGGAGGGTGTCGGCGAGGGCTACGGCGGGGGCCAGCAGCGGGTCGGGGTCGCCCCCGCCGGGGACGGACGAGTCGAGCAGCGCGACCAGTGCGACCTCCTCGCCCGCCGCCTCCAGCAGTGCCGCCACCTCGACGGCGAGGGCGCCGCCCATCGACCAGCCGGCCAGGTGGTAGGGGCCGGTGGGCCGGTGGCCGCGGACCAGTTCGGCGTACTGGGCGGCCATCGCGGCGAAGCTCTCCGCTTCGGGCTCGCCGGACAGGGCGCGGGACCGGATGCCGAGCACCTCCCGTCCCCCCGGCAGCAGGTGGACAAGTTCCCGGTACGCCATGACGTCGCCGCCTGCGGGGTGGAACAGGAACAGCGGCGCCGGAGTGACCGGCGCTCGCAGCGGGAGGATCTGGGCGTGTGCGGATCCGGCGGACAGCAGCGCGGAGAACCGGGCCACGGTCGGCGCCTCGAAGAGGGAGGTGAGCGGAAGCCGCACCCCGAAGCGGCGGCCCACCGCGGCCACGAGGCGGGCCGCGAGCAGCGAGTGGCCGCCGAGTTCGAAGAAGTCCTCGTCGGGGGCGATCGCCTCCGGGTCGCGTCCGAGCAGTTCGCCCCACAGCTCCGCCACGGCGCGCTGGACCGGGGTCCGCGCCGACGCGGCGGTTCCGGAAGAGGTGGCGGCCGGATGCGGGCCCGGTTCGGGGAGGGCGGCGCGGTCGAGTTTGCCGTTGGCGGTGACCGGGAGCGCGTCCAGGAGCACGTAGGCGGCCGGCACCATGTGGTCGGGCAGCGATCGCGCCAGGAACGCCCGCAGCTCGTCCCGGCCGGGGGCCGCGTCGGCCCCCGCGGCCGGCACCACGTAGCCCACCAGACGGTCCTGCGAGGTGCGGACCGCGGCAGCGCGTACGCCGGGGTGCGTGGCCAGACGGGTCTCGATCTCGCCGAGTTCGATCCGGAACCCGCGCAGCTTGACCTGCCCGTCGGCGCGGCCGAGGAACTCCAGTGCTCCGTCGCGTCGTTGGCGTACGAGGTCGCCGGTGCGGTAGAGCCGTCCGCCCGGCCGACGGGGGTCGGGGACGAACCGTTCGGCGGTGAGCTCCTCCCGGTTGCGGTAACCGGCGGCGAGCTGTATCCCGCCGATGTGGAGTTCGCCGACGATGCCGAGAGGCACCGGACCAAGCCGGTCGTTCAGCACGTCGAGGGTGGTGTTGGCGACCGGGCGGCCGATGGGCACGGGCCCGTCGGCGTCCTCGGGCGCGCACCGCCACGCCGACACGTCCACGGCCGCCTCGGTGGGGCCGTAGAGGTTGTGGAGTTCGACCTCCGGGTACCGCAGGAAGAACGCGCGTACCAGATCCGGGGGCAGCGCCTCCCCGCTGACGAAGACGCGGCGCAGGCTCCCGCCGTCCGCGGTCGCCGGGTCGTCGAGGTGGACGCGGAGCATGGACGGCACGAAGTGAACGGTCGTCACCGCCTCGCTGCGGATCAGCCCGGACAGGTAGGCGGGGTCGCGGTGCCCTTCGGGTCGGGCCACCACGAGCCGGGCGCCGGCCATCAGCGGCCAGAAGAACTCCCACACGGAGACGTCGAAGGTGAACGGGGTCTTCTGCACCACCGCGTCGGCGGCGGTGAGTCCGTACGTCTCCTGCATCCACAGCAGCCGGTTGCAGATGGCCCGGTGCGTGATCTCGACGCACTTGGGGACGCCGGTGGAGCCGGAGGTGTAGATGAGGTAGGCGGGCAGGTCGGGATCGGTCATGACCGCCGGGCCGGCCGTTTCGTCGGGCCCGTCGGGTGTGCCGGCGCTCGCCGGCCCGGCCTCGTCCACCCACAGGACGGGGACGTCGGGCAGGCCGCCGTCCGGCAGCGGGCGGACGGTGAGGACGAGGGCCGCTCCGGCGTCGGACAGCATGAACGCCATCCGCTCGGCCGGGGTCGCCGGGTCCACGGGGAGGTAGGCGCCGCCTGCCTTGAGGACCGCGAGCAGGGCGACGACCATGTGCGCGGACCGGTCCAGGTGGACCGCCACCGTGGTGCCGGGCTCGAACCGGCCGCCTTCGGGAAGCCTCACGGCTTCCCGGATGCGCCGGGCCAGCCGGTCGGCGGCCGCGTCGAGTGCGGCGTACGTGAGGGTGCTGCCCTCGAAGACCACCGCCGGGGCGTCGGGGGTGCGCCGCGCCTGCTGCTCCACCCGTGCGTGGAGCGGGACGGAGAGGTCGTAGGGGCGTGCGGTGTCGTTGTACGCGTCGAGGAGGGCCAGCTCCGCGTCCGACAGCATCGCCGGGGCGGACACCGGTGCTTCCGGATCGGTGGTCAGGGCGTCGAGCAGGGCGAGGTAGTGGCCGGTGGCGCGCTCGCGTTCGGCCTCGTCGAAGCAGGCGGTGTGGAAATCGAAGTCCAGCACGAACCGGGGCTCCGCGCCGGTGTCCGCGTGCAACTCGCGCACTTGCAGGGTGAGCCGGTCCGGGGAGTGGCCGGTGTCGACGAGGTCGAATCCGGCCGGGGATCCGAACCCTTCGAAAACGGCGTTCTGGTAGTTGAGGTAGACGTCGTAGAGACGGGTGCCGCCGCGGTGCCGGGGGACGTGGTCCTGGTGGCGGGCCGCGTCGAGGAAGGCGCGCTGGACCTCCCGGGCGAGCGTGCGCAGAGTGGTGTCCCCGTCGATCCGCACCTGGAGCGGCAGGACGTTCATGAAGAGGCCGATGGTGGAGCGGAATTCCGCGGGACGGCTGGCGAACGGCGTCCCGATGCGCAGGAGTTCGCCGCCGCCGACCCGGTGGAGATAGGCGAAGAGCGCCGCGCCGAAGGCGGTGGCGGGCGAGGCGTACCCTTCCGCGCGGACGAACTCGGTGATCCGGGAGCTGCGTCCGGCGCCGAGGTCGAGGCTGATCCGGGCGGTGCGGGTCTGCCCGGCGAGGTCCTCCTCGCGGCCGTGGAAGGCGAGCCGCTCGACGGGCCGGGCCGCGAGCGCCTCCCAGTGGCGCCGCGCCCGCCGGCGGCGCTCGGTGCCGCGGCCCGCCCGCTCGTGGTCGGCGTACGCCTGGAACGGCGGCAGCGGTTCGGCCTCGTCGAGCCGTCCTTCCCTGTCCAGGTCGTAGTAGTCGGACAGGGTGCGCAGGATCAGGGCCATGGACCAGGCGTCGCAGACCAGGTGGTCGACGTCGAGGTACCAGGCCCAGGCATCGGGGCCGAGCCGGAGCAGGGCGGAGTCGAACACCGCGCGGGAGGGGTCGAGGCCGGTCGCCGTACGCCGGCGGGCCCAGGCCAGGGCCGCCGCCCGCGGGTCGGCCGCCCCGGACAGGTCCACCAGGTCCACCGGGGCGGGCACGGTCTCGCTCACCCGTCGCACCGGGACGCCCTCCACCTCGTGGAAGGTGGAGCGCAGGGCGTCACTGTGGTCCACCAGCTTCTGGAACGCCCGCTGGAAGCGCGGGTGGTCGAGGGCCCCGGTGAGAGTGAAGAACGCGGTGACGTTCTCGTAGTAGAGCCGCACGTCGCCGGAGGTCTTCTTTCCGAAGTACAGGGCGAGTTGGCTGTCGGTGAGGTTGGTCTCCGGACCCTCGTCGGGCGAAGCGCCCTCGGGGGCCGTGGGGGCGGTGGTGGTCGGCAGGATGAGGACGGGCTCGCGCGTGGGCGGTGCGACGAGGGCCCGGGGAAGCCGGACTGCCCGGCGGACGGTCCTCTGGAACTCCTCGGCCCATCCGGCGACGGTGACCGCGTCGAAGAGATCGGTGCGGTATTCGAGGCATCCGAGCAGTTCGCCGTCCTGCTCGCGCAGATGGAGGGCGAGTTCGAGCGGCGAGACGCCGAGGTGGAAGGCGTCCGGGGCCTCCGGGGCGAGGGTGATCCCGCCCGCCCGGAGGCTGCCGGCGACGGCCGGCTGGAGGGAGAAGGCCGTCTGCCGGAGCACCGGACGGCCGGGGGGCCTCGGCGGGTTGATCTCTCTGACGATGTCCCCGAAGGGCAGGGCGTGGGCCAGCGCTCCGGAGAGCACCTCGCCCGCGTGCCGGGCCGCGTCGGCGTGGGTCTGGTCCGGCCGTAGCCGCACCCGCAGCGGAAGCGTGTTGACACGGAAACCTATGAGCCGCTCCTCGGCGGCGCCCCGGCGCTCGTCGACGGGCGCGCCGATCACCAGGTCCTGCCCGCCGGTGACGCGGTACAGGGTCACGGCGTACGCGGCCAGCAGGAAGGCGTAGACGGTGGAACGGTCCCGGCCGGCCGCCGCGCGCACCTCGTCGAGCAGCGCGGCCGGGAGCCGAAGGCCGTGGCGGGCGCCCCGTACGGTTGCCCGGACCGGGCGCGGCCGGTCGGCGGGCAGGTCGAGGACCGGCAGGTCGCCGTCGAGCGCGGCGCGCCAGTACGCGGCCGAGCGGGCGTACTCCGCGTCGCCCGGCCGCCGCTCCTCGCCCTGGGCGGCCGGCGGGGCCGGCAGCGGGGACGGGCGGTCCTCGGCGAACGCCCCGTACAGCGCGGCCAGTTCCTCCGCGAAGACGGCCAGCGACCAGCCGTCGCAGACCAGATGGTGGGCGACGACCGTCAGCACGTGGTGGTCGTCCGCGCAGCGGAAGAGGGTGAACCGGACGAGGGGCGGACGCTCCAGGTCGAACGGGCGGGTGCCGTGTTCCCTGTGCAAGGCGTGCGCCCGCGGTTCCCGGTCTTCCGACGGCAGCGCGCCGAGGTCGACGGTCCGCGGCGCGACGGCGGCGGGCTCCACGACGTACGGGACCGGCTGACCCCCGTGCTCGCGGAACCCGGTGCGCAGGGCCGGGTGCCGTGCGCCGATCTCCGTCAGCGCCTCGCCCAGCGCCCCGGTGTCGAGCGGCCCGGCCAGCCGGAACGCGGCCGAGAGGTGGTGGGCCGGGCTCGCGGGGTCGAGCCGCTGCAGCAGCCACAGCCGCCGCTGGGCGTCGGAGGCGACGGGACCGGCGACCTCCGCGGATACCCCGGCAGGAGCGGCGTCCGGACCGGCGTCGGCCGCTGCGGGAGGACCGGCGTCGGGACCGGTACCCCCCTGCCGCAGCCGGTCCATCAGCCGGGCACGTTCCGCTGCGGGCAGCGACGCCAGCCGGCCCAGGAGGTCGCTCACGAAGTGGCCTCCGCGACCCGTACGAGGAGTTCGTCGAGGTCCGAGTGGGTCTCCAGCAGGGCCGCGATCCACCGTTCCAGGCCGAAGGCGACGCAGCCGGTGTAGGCGGGGCCCCCGTCGGCCAGCGAGATGTCGCAGCGCTCGCCGAAGAAGTTGCGGTGGAAGTTGAGAGAGCCGATGGCAAGGGTGGAGCCGTGTACGAACTCCTCCTTCACCGGGAAGAGCTGGGCCAGCAGTGCCCGTCCGCCGTCCTTCTCGAAGAAGGGGTCCGAGGCTGCCTCGACCGTCAGTCCCAGCCCGAGGCCGGACGCGAACTCGACCACCTTCGGGCGGAACGTGGCGAGGTGGTCCAGCACCGCCTCCCGGGGGCCGAGGCAGACGATCTCCCGCATCGTGAAGCCGCGCAGCCGTCGCAGCCCGTCGTAGTGGTCCTCGTTGCGGAAGCACTTGGCGACCGTGGTCACGAACGTGGGCCCGGTGAGGCTGGCGGAACGATGGTGCAGGTAGACGTTGTAACAGGCCGCGGAGACAAGCCCGTACTCGCTCGGTCCGAGCCGGTCCGCAGGGACCAGCGGACCGTCCACCGGGCCTGAGCCGTCCGCGCCGCTTTCGGCGGGAAGCCTCAAGGGTGCCGTCATGAGGGCCAGCTGGGGGAAGTTGTCGAAGTAGTCGATGGACGCCAGGTCGGCGGCGCCGATCACGGTCGGGAAGAGCATGGGGGCGGCACCGGCCTCGGCCGCCCACCGCCGGAACTGCCCGTCCAGCAGGTCCATGAGATGGACCAGCTCCGGCCCCAGGGTGACGAGTCCGCCGCGCGCGGTGTAGAGGTCACTCATGGCCCACCCCACCGGTGACGCCGGCCAGCACCTTGTCGCGGATGCCGCGCAGGGTCCGGAAGCCGGTGACGTTCTCCACGGTCAGCTCCAACTCCTGTCCGGCCAGGTCCTCCAGCAGGAAGAGAAGCTGGGGGAAGTCGAGGGAGTCGATGAGCCGGCTGTCGATGAGGTCCTCGTCCCAGCCGATCGTGGACACCTCGGGGTTGCGGGCCAGCAACCAGACGCGCACCCGCTCGATCGCCTCGTCCGCCATCAGACCCCGGCCCCCTCGAACGGGGAACCGCTGATGATCCCCTGGCTGATGAGGAATCGGGTGATGCGCTTGAAGAAGGTCTCGTGATACCCGGCCCGCGCCGGGTCCTTCAACAGTTCCTCGCGGAAGGCCAGGGGCTCGGGGATGCCCGCGTCGCGGTAGACCGACGGGTTGTAGAGCGACTGGACGCTCGCGGTGACGTAGCGCCGCAGGTACAGGTCGAGGCGGTCGCGCAGCTCCTGGTCGCCGCGCTCGCGCAGTGGCTCGTAGAGCAGCCCGACGAGCTTGCGGCCCATGATGATGTGGCGCCACTCGTCGTCGTGGTGGACCTGGTTCACCTCTCTGATCAGGGGGTGCAGGGTGGTGTCGCGCCCCATCCGGAGGTTGAAGTGGTCGACCAGCTCCTCGAAGATCAGGATGCGGGCGAAGACCAGGAAGTGAGCGACATCGGTGTCCTCCTCCGCCTTCGTCACGGGGAGCGACTTGTCCGGGTAGATCTTGCCGCCGTAGCGCGAACAGAACTGGGCGAAGAACCACATGTGCCCGTTCTCCTCGCCCAGGAAGCGGTGGAAGAACTCCGAGGGCAGCTCGAACCCGGGGGTGTGGATGCGCCGGGTCACCTCGATGAGCAGCTCACGGATTCCGTGGATGTTCAGGCTGAAGAAGTTGACGCTCTCCCACTTGCTGAGCCGCATGAGCTGCTTCTCGTCCAGCTCGTGCGCGTACCGGGTGCCGGCCACGCTGAGCAGGTCGGGCGTCATCCACCACTGCTCCTCGGCGAGTTCGTCGACCCAGTCGAAGCGCGTGTACGGGCTGTAGTGGTGATCGGTCGCGTCGGCGACCAAGTGGTCGAGCGTTTCCGCCACTGACGTGTCCATGGTCTCCCCTGCGGTTCGGCGGTCGGCATGCGTACGAGAGGTGCGGGGCGGGCGGCCGGTCGCGGGGCGGCCGGGCCGGGGGGCGGGCCGGCTCAGCCGTCGTCGCTCCGGACGAGGAGACCGGCGGCGTGCTCCTCGTCCACGGCGAGCGGCCGGCTCTCCAGGAGCGCGGCCAGCTTGGCCACGGTGGACGCCTGGAAAAGATCGCCGACGGTGACGCGCACCGGCAGCTCGGCCTCGATCCGCGCGGCCAGCCGGGCGAGCAGCAACGACTGCGCTCCCGAGGCGAAGAAGTCCTCGTGGACCCCGACACCGGGTCGCTCCAGCAGTTCGGCCCAGACCGTGGCGATCAGGGATTCCAGGGCGGTGCGCGGGGGCGTGCGGTCGGGTCCTCCGGGAGTCGCCGCGGCGTCGGGCCGCAGCCCTCCGATCCGGGGCAGCTCCCCGGCGAGGTACGCGTCGCGCGTCGCGCGCCGCTGGATCTTCCCGCTGGAAGTCTTGGGGACGGTGCGGGGCGGCAGGAGCACCAGTTCGTGGAGTTCCGCCTCGCACTCCTCCCACACGGCGCGCCGGACGTGCGGGGCGACGTTCTCGAGGTCCGCCCCGTCCGCCGTTTCCACCACCAGGACGAGCCGTTCCTCGCCGTCGACGGGCACGGTGAACGCCGCCCCGCAGCCGGGGCGTACCGCGGGGTGGCCCACCTCGGCGGCGTGCTCCACGTCGTGGGGATAGAGGTTGCGGCCACGCAGGACAATGAGGTCCTTGAGCCGCCCGGTGACGGCCA
The DNA here is from genome assembly GCF_001905505.1 of Streptomyces sp. CB02058. Taxonomy (GTDB): domain Bacteria; phylum Actinomycetota; class Actinomycetes; order Streptomycetales; family Streptomycetaceae; genus Streptomyces. The sequence goes on along the minus strand of NZ_LIPG01000003.1, from coordinate 1,608,854 downwards.
GGGCACCGTGCTCGTCCAGCGTCCCGAGGTCGCCGGTGCGCAGGTAGGGGCCACGGCCGTCGGGCAGGGTCGCGCCGAACAGCGCTTCGTTCTCGGTGGGGCGGCCCCAGTAGCCGGAGGCGACGCTGGGACCCGCGACCCAGATCTCGCCGACCCGGCCCGGTGCGGCGGGGGCGAGGGTGGCGGTGTCCACCACGACGACCGACTGGCCGCCCCGGGCTGTCCCGCAGGCGATCCGCTCCACGCCCTCCACCGGGAAGCGCCGGACCTCCTGGCCCAGCGGGTCACCCGTCACCAACAGGGTCGCCTCCGCGAGTCCGTAGCTGGGGCGACACGCGGCGGGGTCGAAGCCGACCGGGGCGAACCGCCGCGCGAACCGCTCGACCGTCTCCACCCGCACCGGCTCGGCCCCGTTCACCGCCGCGCGCCAGGAGGACAGGTCGAGCGACGCCAGCCGCTCGTCGTCGATCTTGCGGATACATAATTCATAACCGAAATTCGGTGCCGGGCTGATGCTGCCGCGATGCAGCGATATCGCCCGGAGCCACCGATAAGGATTCTGAAGAAAATGCAGTGGCGCCATCAGGACGGCGGGAAATCCGCCGTGGAGCGGCGCGAGAATTGCACCGATAAGGCCCATGTCATGATAGGGAGGGAGCCAGCTCACCATGACGTCGCGCGACGTTCCGGCGAATGCCCGGTAAATACTCTCCACGTTGTGCGTGAGGTTCGCGTGGGTGAGTACCACCCCGCGCGGCAGCCGGGTGGAACCCGACGTGTACTGGAGGAAGGCGACCTGCCCGGGCTCGGGTCCGGCGGGGTCCGCGGCGGCGGGCGCCTCGGCGGTCTCCTCCCGCGGGGCGTCCGTGGCGATCCAGGCCAGCGGCGCCCGCAACGCGGTGCGGGCGACCGGCAGCAGATCCTTCGTGGTCAGCGCGATGCTCGCGCCAGCGTCCGCCACGATGGCGTCCAGCCGCCCGAGGCCGCGGGCGTCCTGGGGCGGATAGGCGGGCACGGCGACGACGCCTGCGAGCAGGCAGCCGTAGAACGCGACGACGTAGTCCGGCCCCGGCGGGAAGAGGAGCAGCGCTCGTTCGCCCGGCCCGTGCCGGGCGGCCAGCATGCCGGCCACCTGCTCGGCGGAGCGCAGGAGCTCGCCGTACCCGATGCGCAGTTCTTCTTCCTCACCGTCGATGAGAAAGACGTAGGCGGTGTCGTCCGGCTGCTTTTCCGCCCGGTGCCGAAGCACATGGACGAGCGTGGGGAATTCACGATCCGACAGCGCTGATATCTGTTCTGCAGACATGCTCACCGCTCCTAGGGGGACGCGATAAGACCTATATTTAAGCCACCGGCTGGTCGCACGAGGGACCACGCTAAAACACTCCCCACAGGGCGTCAACGGGGCCTATAGTTTCATCGATCAATGGCCGATGAAATCCTGCCACCTCGGCACTTTCCTCGATCGTTTCGGCAGTATTGCCGCACGGTGTCGCCGACACCGTGCGGGCGGCGGCCGAATCGGGGATGCCCCACTGTCGCACCCCACGGACGCCCCGGCCGTCCGCCGTTTCCGCAGGCTGCGGGGGCGCCGCCAGGGCCGCACTCAGGAATGCCCGCCCCGCCGCGTCCGTCGAGCACCCGTGCCGCAGGCACGGCAGGGCCGGACCACAACCCGGGACGACTCCGGCGCGACCATGATCCGGACCTTGTCCGAAACATGACATGCGAGCGGGAGGCAACCGGGCCGATACCGACGGTCGGGTGACAGGTATCGGGCGCGGACCACCGGCCCACCAGCGACCGGCATCGCGAGGGAAGGTCGTACGCGGTGCGCTACGGGTACGCGGACACGGGGGCGATGCCTCAACCAGGGCTTCGACAGCTCACCGGCACCCGACGCACCGCGGAAGAGACAGGCCACGGACGGCATGAGCCGGAGCCGGACCAACCGCGCCGGTCAGACGTGATCGCACACTGTCCGAGGCCGCCGCCTCGATCAGGAGTCACGGGACACCTCTCAGCGGCGCATCCCTGTTCGGCGAAGCCGGCGACTCCCGTCACCACGACCACGCCCCGTCCGCCCGCAGCAACGGCACAGAGCAAGTATCCCGGTCGCCGTCCACCCCGGTGGCGGGCGACCGCCACAAGTGGGCCGGATGGCGGGCGGATTGCCGAACTGCCGATATATCGGGGGATTTCGGAGCGATCCGCCTCCTTGTGATCACGTGTGACGTGGACAGCCCGGCTCGGGCTCGCTCCGACCGCACGACGGCACGGTGACGGCACGTCCTACGGCTTCGGTCCGCCCGTGCGCAGATAGCCCTGCTGGGCCGCGTGGACGCCTGCCTGGAAGCGGCTGCGGGCGTCCAGATGTCCGAGCAGGCCCGTGGCTATGCGGCGGGCCGTGCGGGGGGAGACTCCGAGCCGTTTGGCTATGGCCTCGTCCGTGTATCCCCGCGCCAGCAGCCGCAGCGTCTCGTGCTGTTGGCGGGTCAACGTGTCGGCCTCGTGCTTCTCCTGCCTGCCCAACGGCTCCGCCCTGTCCCAGACACTCTCGAACAGCGCTTCCAGGGCCGCGATGAGCCCTCGCCCGGTCACCACCAGAGCCCCCAGCGAGGAGTCCTGGTCGTCCAGAGCCACCAGAGCCAGCCGATGGTCGGTGATGATCATGCGCGTACTGAGCGACGGCGCGGTGCGGATATCGGCGCCCTGCGAGGCAAGCCACGTGACGTGCGCCACCGTGGGGGCGTGGTTGTGGACACTGTCCAGATAGACCGTACGCATCCGCACCCCGCGTCCCAGCAGCCGCTGGTTGAGCGGGCGGGAGGCGCGCATGTTCTCCTCGGTCTGCGCACCACCCGTGGCGAAGGTCTGGATCTCCTCCTCCACCTCCTCGTGCAACCGGTCGAGATAGTCCCGCACATGGTCCACACCGTTGAGGTGCACCACTGGTGAATCGCCCGTGCCCGGGTCCGAGGCGGTCAGTCCGCTGAGCAGGCCGGCGACCGCCGCCTCGCCCGCGCGCACCCGCTGCTCGCGCGTCGCGAGGTCGGCTCGCTGCCGGGCCAGCAGCGTCTCCAGGCCGAGTCGCGGGTTGACCACGTGGACCCGGCGCGGGCCGGCGCCGGAAGCCGGACGGACCAGCGACAGGTTCTCTAACTCCGCTAGTGCGCAATCGAACTGATCGGACGTCATCTCCAGCCGGGAGCAGTACTCCGTCACGGTGTCGTGCGGCCGGTCGAGCAGTGCGCGGTACACGGCCTCCGCAGCGGCGTCCAGACCCAAGGGGCCCAGCATCGTCCCTCCTCGCCAGGGGACATGCGCCTCCGGGTGGTTGTTTTCCGCAGGTCGCGATGGATTCTCTTCGACTCTCCGATGGTGCTTCGGTGAAGATCATGGCACGAGCGTGCACCTTCGGGCAGAGGGCCTTCCGCGCTGGTGCGGCCGGGGCTCCAGTGGCTGGACGGAAGGGGCCATGGCCTCATCGGTCCACCAGCCCGAGCTTCACCGTTGGATCACTTCATACAAAACTCGCCATGTTGTAGACCGCTTCCCACAGACAGTCGGAAGGGCCCCCGTATGACTCGCCTCCACCGCACCTCCTGTCCGGGACTGAGAACCCTCGTCGTCGCCGGGCTCGCCGTCGCCGCCCTCGTCGTTCCGGCCCAGGCCGCGACCGCGAGCGCGCCCACCGTCCCCCACGGTGTCCCGTTCTCCGGTGTCCTCCTCCCCGGCACGGTCCCCGACTTCGTAACCCCTCCCGTTCCCGGCCGTGGCCCTCACGACTTCGGCTGGCAGTAGGCCAGGTGGGCAAGGCATCCGTACGGCCCGACACGGCCGTGGCGAGGCAGGGACGGAAGGTGGACGAGGGTGCGATTCCAACTGCTCGGGCCATTGAGCATCACCGACGGGCGGGATGTCGTGGTACTCCCGCCCTCCAAGCCGACCGCGCTGCTGGCCGCGCTGCTCATCCGCCCCGGCTCCGTGGTCTCCACCGAGCATCTGCGCGGCATCGTCTGGGGTGAGGAACAGCCGGCCACCGCCAAGGCCGCGCTCCAGAGCTGCGTCCTCAGGCTGCGCAGGATCTTCGCCAAGTACGGCATCGAGGACCAGGCCGTCGTGGCGATGGCGGGCGGATACCGCATGAGCGCTGACGCCGAGACCCTTGACCTGCTGCACTTCCGGCAGCTCGTGGACCGGGCCGGAACCTCCGGTGGAGAGGCCGAGCTCTACACCCTGCGCCAGGCACTCGCCCTGTGGCAGGGCCCGTTGCTCGCCAACGTCCCCTCCGACCTGCTGCACCGGGACGAGGTGCCCCGGCTCGCGGAGGAGCGGCTGCGCGTGCTGGAGAGGGTCTGTGACATCGAACTGGAGCACGGCCGCTGCCGTGAAACACTCGTTGATCTTTGGGAGGTTACGCGCGTATACCCGGGCCGTGAACGGTTCGTGGAGCAGCTCATGCTTGCTCTGTACCGCACCGGTCGGCAGACCGAGGCGCTGGCGGAGTACCGCCGGATCAAGGGGTATCTGCGGCGCGAACTCGGCGTCGACCCGCGAGCCGGACTCCAGCGGCTCGAACTGGCCATCCTGCGAGGCGACGACCTCGGCGGCCTTGACGTGGGACGGGCATCCGCCCCTCTCGCTCCGCAGCTGCTCGCCGGGTCGCCGGATCCGGCGAACGAAGAAGAGGAGGCCCACGACGCGGGATGGTGCGACGACGGAACCGTCGAGGTGGCCCCGCTCCCCGCTGTGCCCAGCTTCACCGGACGGGGACGTGAAGTCGCCGCCCTGGTAGAGCTGTTGACGGGCAATCAGGACTCCTCGGGGCGCGCCCCCGTCGCAGTGGTGTCCGGGGCGCCCGGCATCGGCAAGACCGCGCTCGCCCTGCACATCGCCCATACGGTGGCCGCCCGCTACCCGGGCGGCTGCGTCCTGCTCACGCTGACCCGCCCCGACGGCACCCCACTGCCCGTGCGCGAGGCCACCGAACAGGTGCGCCGGCATTTGCCCGCGCCCGCCTCGGGGCGCGGCCGGACGCTGCTGATCCTCGACGATGTCGTCCACCCCGACCAGGTACGCGCGTTGCTGACCGCCCATGCGGACGGCGCCGCGATCGTGACCAGCCGGATGGGGCTCGCCGCGCTCGTCGCCACGCACGGCGGCACCGTCCACCGCCTGGGCGCCCTGGAACCGTGGGAGTCCTACGCCCTGCTCACTGCCGTGCTCGGCCGCGAACGGGTCGAAGCCGAGCCCTCGGCCGCCCACCTGCTGGCTTCCGTGTGCGGGCACCACCCGCTGGCCCTGCGGATCGCCGCCGCTCGGCTGCTCACCCGGCCCCGGCTGCCGCTGGCCGCATGCGCCGACTGGCTGCGCCGCGACATGCCCGCCCGCCTCACCCTGGCAGACGACCCTCGCATGTCGGTGCCGCTGACCCTGGACGAGGCCCTGGAGCGACTGCCCCCGGCGCTGGCCGAAGCGCATCTGCGGCTCGGGGCCGGGGCCCCTGATCCGCTGACCGTCGGCGGGGCGGCCGATGTCCTCGGCATCCCGGAGGAGACGGCGGAGGAGGTGATGGAGCGGCTCCTCGACGCGGGCCTCCTGGAGGAGGGGCCGTCCGGGGCCTTTCGGATGCATGACCTGCTCCGGGCGCACGCCCGGCGTGCGGCGGCACCAGCGACCAGGCACGCACCCGCCCTGCTGCGCCCGCCCCGGCGCGAGGAGATCCCCCCGCTGGGCAGCGCCGCCGCCCTGCGCTGATACGGACCACCCGGCAAGGCGCCGGAACCCCCGGCGTACGCCCTGTGCGCCACTCAGCGCACCACGAGCTTCATCCGCACCACCCGTAACACCCCGTCAGCGCGAGACCCGCGCCCGGCACGACAACCGAACAGGCCCGAACCCCGGGCCGCCCCATTCCGCCCCCGAACAAGAGGTGTGACGCACGCATGGCAACAACGCCGTACGCAGAGACCGCCGGAAGTCGGCCGCGAGTCCGTCGCGACGTCCTGTTCACCGAGACTCCCAACGGGGTGATCTTCCACAACGCGGACGGCGGTTTCCAGCTCACCGCCAAGTCCGGTTACCGGTTCGCCACCCTCCTCGTGCCGCACCTGGACGGCAGCAGATCCGTCGAGGAGATCTGTCAGGGCTTCGGAGAGCGCCAGAAGGCGATGGTGGGCGAACTCGTCGCGGCACTCTACGCGCGTGGCTTCGCCCGTCCGGTGCCGCCGGCCGAAGAGGCGGCCGCCGCCGTCCCTCCGGCCGCGACCGCCCGCTTCGCCGAGCAGATCGCCTACATCGACCACTACGCCGACGGTGCGGGCGCCCGGTTCGCCCGCTATCGCGCCGCCCGCGTCGCCGTCCTCGGCGACGGCCCGGTGGCCCGCTGGTGCGCGCTGTCGCTGATCCGCAACGGCTGCGCCACCGTGGCCGTCGACCCCGCGCTCCTGGACGGCTCCGGCGGTGTCACGCCCGCGGAGATCGCGGCCGTCCACCGCGAGGTGGCCGAACTCACCGACCAGGACTGCCCGGTGACGCTGGCCGTGCTGCCGGGCGCCCGGGCCGAACCGGCGGGCTGGGCGGCGTACGAGGGGTACGACGTCGTGGTGGCCGCCGCCGGCCCCCGCGTACCGGCGGCCGTGCTCGCCCTGCTGCGGGAGGGCGTCCCCGAGGGGCGGACGCTGCTGCCCGCCTGGACGTTCGGGACCCGGGCCGTGGTCGGGCCGGTGATGACGGCCGGATCGACGGGCTGCTGGTCCTGCGCCGCCCTGCGCTTCGGCGCTTCCGGCGGCCCGGCCGCCGCCGACCTCTGGAGCGGGCTCGCCCTGGGCACCGGCACCTCGGGCGCGCAGCCTGCCGGACCGCTCGCCGCCATGCTCGGCAACCTGCTCGGTTTCGAGGTCTTCCGCCTGATCACCGAGGCGCTCCCGGCCGAGACCCGGGGCAAGCTGCTCATCCAGGACATGGAGTCCTTCGACGTCGCCTCGGAGCCGCTGCTGCCGCACCCCCGCTGCCCGCACTGCGCCACCGCCCCGACCGCCCCGGAACCGGTCGACGTGTCATCGGCACCGGTACGCCCTGCGTTCCTGCCGACCGTGGCCACCGCCCCGGACGACGACGCCGCCCAGGGCCCGCTGGCCGAACTGGAGCGCCGCTCCGCGCTGGTCCGCCCGCACGCCGGGGTCTTCACCCACTACGCGGACGAGCCCCTGACACAGACCCCGCTGAAGGTCGGATCCGTCGCCCTCGGTCTCGGCCCACGCGGCTTCCGCACCATCACGGCCTTCGACGTCCACCACACGGCCGGGGCCCGGCTGCGCGCTCTGAACGCCGCGGCGTCCGTCTACGCCGAGCACGTGGTGCCCGCCGTCCCCGCACCGGACGACACCGTGCCCGCCGTGGATCCGGCGGCCCTCACCATCGCCTCCGGTACCGGCACCGGAGCTCACGCGGCCTGGACCCTGGCCACCTCACTCGTCACCAAGGAGCGGATACGGGTGCCCGCCGCGGCCGTACGCCCCTTCGGCCGGGACAACGCCGACCGGAGCTTCGAGCCCACCCGGGCCGGTGCCGGCGCCGGGGCCGACCTTCCCGAGGCCGCCGCCTGCGGGCTGCTCTCCGCACTCGCCCACGACGCCCTGACCCGGGCCGTCCGGCAGTCGGGGAACGTGTCCGTGATCCCGCACGAGGAACTCGGTGACGACCCCGAGGTGACGTTCCTGCTCGGTTCCGCCGCCCACCTGGGCCTCACGGTCGAACTCCTCGACCTCGGCGAGCCCGCCCACAGCGGCGCCCATGCCGTCCTGGCCCGGGCCGCCACCGGACCCGCCCGCTGGGCCGTCGGCGCCGCCCTCGACCGCGCGGGGGCCGTCGTGGAAGCCGTACGGGACCTGCTCGGCGAGGCCCAGTTCGCGGCCGACGCCGAGGGCGGAGCCGACACCGCCCCGGACATCGGCGACCCCCTGCTCCGGGACCTGGACGCGGCCCTGATCGCGGTCGACCGCACCGAGCCCGCGCCGCCCGGCCCTGCCACGGACTGGGCCCGCCTCCTGGACGGCCTGCGCACCGTCGGCCGGGACGCGCTGGTCGTGCCCACGCATGCGGCGGACCTGCCCACCGCCGGCATCCACACCGTGCGCGTCCTGCTCACCCGGGGGGTCACCGATGCGGGCTGAGCCCACCGAGCGCCCCGGGACCACCGCGCGGGGCGGGTCGGCGCGGCGGTTCGCGGGGGTCCTGAGCGACGCCCTCGACGAGGTCTCCCCCGCCGACGCGCCCGCCGTGGCGGTGGCCCCGCTGGGCGACCATGACGCGTACACCGCCGCCACCGCGCCGTCGGAACGGGGCGCCGTGCCCGTCCACCTGTACGGGCGTCAGGTGCTGGTCGGTCCCTGGCCCGACGACGACCGGGCCGCCGGCTGCGGGACCTGCCTGGCGCGGCGGTGGCAGGGCGTGCGCTCGGTGCCGCTGCGCGAAGGGCTCGAACTCGGCTCCGGCACCCGGGCGGTGGGTGACTGGCCGTACGCCACCCCCTTCGCAGCCACCGCCGTGGCCGCGCTCCTGGCGGGACTCGGCGCCGAGCGGCCGAAACCGGGACCGTACCCGTGGGTGCATCTGCTGGACCTGGACGCCATGACCGTACGCAGCCACCCCCTCGTTCCGGACCCGGAGTGCCCTGATTGCGCAGCTCCGGGCGAGGACACCGCCGAGGGCGCCGCCTACGCTCCCGAGCCCGCGCCCAAGTACCGGCCGGGCGCGTTCCGGGTGCGCCGGATCGAGGACTACCGGCTGCCCGTGGACGCCTTCGCCAACCCGCACTGGGGCGCGCTCGGCCCGTCCGTCGTCTGCGACGTCGCCTCCACCACGACCTCCGCCACCGTCGGCTGCTTCTCCACCCGGTCCGGGGAGTATCTGCGCGAGACGTTCTGGGGCGGCCATGCGGGCACCTACGCGCACAGCCAGCGCATCGGTGTCCTGGAAGGGCTCGAACGCTACGCCGGGATGCGCGCCCGTGCCAGGACGACCCGGCTCACCGCCTCGCTGGACGACCTCGGCCCCGACGCCGTCGACCCCCGCGAAACCGGCCTCTACTCCGAGGAGTTCCACCGCGCCAACCCACGGGTGAGGCCCTTCACCCCGGACCGGGAGATCCCCTGGGTGTGGGGCTGGTCCCTGCGCGACGCCAAGCCCCGCCCGGTCCCCGAGATCCTGGCCTACTACCACGCACCCGGACTGGAGAACCGGTTCGTGCAGGAGAGCTCCAACGGCTGTGCCTCAGGGGGCAGTACGGAGGAGGCTGTCTACTTCGGGCTGATGGAGGCCGTCGAGCGGGACGCCTTCCTGCTCGCCTGGTACGGGCAGCTGCCGCTGAGGGAGATCGACCCCGCGACCAGTGCCCGCCCCGGCACCCGGCACATGGTGGACCGGCTGGCCATGTACGGCTACCGGGCCCGCTTCTTCGACACCCGGATCAGCTTCCCCGTCCCCGTCGTCACCGCCGTCGCCGAGCGCTTCGACGGGGGAACGGGCCGGATGTGCTTCGGGGCGGGCGCGGGGCTCGACCCGGAATCGGCTCTCGACTCCGCACTGTGCGAGATCGCCACCGACTCGGTCAACCTGGTCGGCCGCACCCTGCGCGACGAGCCCCGGCTGCGCGCCATGGCCGCCGACTTCGACCGGGTCACCACCCTGCACGACCACCCGCTGGTCTACGGCGTACCGGAAATGGGGCGGCACGCCGACTTCCTGCTGCGCCAGGAGGCCCCGAAGCCTCCGCTCGCGGTCGCCGACCTGGTGTGGCCGGACGCCGACGGCGCCCCCGCCGCGCCGGACCTGCGCGAGGACCTGCTGCGCGCGGTGGGCGCCGTCACCGCCGCCGGGTTCGACGTCGTCGTGGTGGACCAGACCCTGCCCGAGCAGCGCGCCGTCGGGCTGCACACCGTGAAGGTCCTGGTGCCCGGTCTCGTCCCCATCGACTTCGGCTGGTCACGTCAGCGCGCCCGCCGCATGCCCCGGATGCGCACCGTCCTCGGCGCCGCCGGACTCAACCCCGCCCCGCACCCGTTCCCGTGACGGCCCGTCCGTACCGCACGCCCATCCGAAAGGGGGCCGACCTCATGGGGTACGCCCACGAGTACGCCGACGCCGTCCTGCACCGGGGCCGCGTCCCGATGGAACCCGCCGACTTCGTGCCCGACTGGCCCGACGGGCCGCGCAAGGGCAAGTTCTACCCCGGCGTGGAGTCCTACGCCCTGCCCGACGGCGACGGTCTCCTCGACCCGCCGGCAGCCCTCGGCCTGCTCCCGGCCGGCGCTCCCGGCCCGGCCCCCGCCACCGCGCCCGGCCCGGCGGGATTCACGCTGCCGCTGCTCTCCGCCATGCTCAAGGACTCCTACGGGCTGACGGGCCGCCGCCTCGGCATCCAGGCCAACAGCGACCTGGCCGGCCTGCCCTTCTACACCCATGCCAACTGGTCGCGGGGCACGGCGGGTGGTGGCGGCCTCTACCCGGTCAGCATCTACTGGGCCGCCGGCCCGTCGGGGCCGCTCACCCCTGGCATCCACTACTACGACATCCACCGGCATGCCGTGCAGCGGCTGCTGACCGGTGACGTCTCGGCCCGGATCCGCGAGTCGCTCGGCCCGGACGCGCCTGCCGAGGCGCTGGAGACCGACCAGTATCTGATCCTCGGCGTCAAGTACTGGCAGAACTCGTTCAAGTACAACAGCTTCTCCTACCACGTGGTCTCCACCGACCTCGGCACGCTCGTGCAGACCTGGCGGATCTGGGCCGGGGCCCGGGGGCTGCGGACAGCGCCCGTGCTGTGGTTCGACGAGCCCCGCCTGAACGGCCTGCTCGGCACCAGGGGGGAGGAGGAGGGCGTCTTCGCCGTCGTCCCGCTGCGCTGGGCCGATGAGCGGGCCCCCACCGCGGCGGTCGCGCCGTCCGGCCCCGACCCCGCCGTCCGGCACCGGGACGTCGAACGGTCCCGCACCGTCCTGGACTTCCCGACCGTCCGCGCCATGCACGCCGCGACCACCGCACATGCGGCCGGCCGTCCGGGCCCCGGCGCGCTGGCGTCGGCCGCCGCCCTGCCGGTGCCCGACGGCGGCACCCGGGCCGCCCTGCCCGCCCCCGCCTTCCCCGACGTACCCGTCCGCCGGACGCTGCGCGGGCGGCGGAGCAGCTTCGGCCGCTTCGACGCCGCCAGGCCGCTCACCCGGGCCCAGCTCTCGGCGGTCCTCGCGGCCTGCGCCGCGGCCTCGCTGGAGAGCGACGCCGACCCGGCCGGCACCGTGCGGCAGGCCCGGCTCTACGTCTTCGTCAGCCATGTGGAGGGCATCGAGCCCGGCGCGTACGTGTACGACCCGGACGCGGGGGACCTGCGGCTCGTCGAGGAGGGCGCACAGGGGGCGTTCCTCCAGGAGAACTACTTCCTGGCCAACTACAACCTGGAGCAGGCGGGCGCCGTCCTCGTGCCGACCGTCCGGACCACCGCGGTCCTGGACGCGGTCGGGGACCGCGGCTACCGGCTCGCCGTCGGCACGGCGGGCGCCGTCGCCCAGACCTTCTACGTCGCCGCCGCGGCCCTCGGGATCGGTGCGGGCGTGGCCCTGGGCTTCGACAACATCTCCTTCATCGAGAAGCTCGGCCTGGGCGACGGCGACGAGGCGCCCCTGCTGATCATGCCGCTGGGCAACGAACGGCCCCGGCCCGCCGACTTCCGCCACGAGATCGCCTGACGGGGAGAACCGATGACCCTCCTGACCTCCGACACAGCCCGGAGCGACACCAGCCGATGGGAGCCCGGCCGGCGCTTCGTGCTCCGCGCCGCCGGGCTGCCGGTGGAAGCGGTCCACGGCCTGCGCTGCCGCCGTACCCGGCGCTGGGCCGATGAGCTCCTGGCTGAAGAGGCGCGCCTCGCACGGGACGGCGCCGCGCTGAGCGACCTGCTGCACGGTCTGGTCCCGGCCGCCGACTCGGTGAGCGGCGAGGCCCGCCGGGCCCTGCTCGCCCTGCGCCGCCAGGTCTTCAACAACCGCCTGCCCGCCGACCCTCCGGCCGCCACGCGTCTGGTCGCCGGCCTGGACGAGGCCGTCGGTGCGAGCCTTTCGGCCTGGATCGAGGCCCGCGCCCGCTTCGGTGACCTCCTGGACGAGGGGGCCGTGGTGCTGGCCGAGGAGCTGCGCGCCGCGCGAACCGAGTTGCGGGGCGTGCTGGCCCATGACCGTTTCCGTAAAGGGCTGTTGCTGGCATCGCCCGCTCTGGACGGCCGGATCGACGGCTACCTGGGTGACACGAGCGCCCGACCCGGCGGCCGCATGCGGAAGATCGAGCGGTCCGCGCTCACCTACCTCTACCGCACCGCGTGCAAGACCAGTCCCTTCTCCACACTTACCGCCGTGGCCGCCGGAACGTTCGACGGCGACCCGTCGGACGCCACCGCCGCCCTGTACGTCGGCGAGGAGTGGACCAGCCACGTCCGGCTCAACGTCGTCGCCCTGGGCCGGATCGCCGACCTGATCCTGGCCGACCCGGTGCGCCGCCAGGACCTTGCCGTCGTCCTCTCCCCGGGCTGGGGCCGCGACGCTGACCGCGTCCGCTACGTGCGGCAGTGGGTGACCGCCGGGGACGACAGTGCTGCGGTGACCTTCGACGCTGTGCGCGACCGGTTGTTCTACCTGCGCACCAGCGGCACCCTGGAACGGATGCTCGAGCTCTTCGGCAGCCGCGACGGGCTCCGCCACCGCGATCTGGTCGACTGGCTCCAGGCCGAGCACGGCGCCGACCGCGCCGAGTGCGAGCGCTACGCCACCGCGCTGCTCCAGCTCGGCATGGTACGGGTGCCCGGGTTGCGCACCGATGTGCACAGCGCGGACCCGCTGCGTTCCTTCCAGGAAGGCCTGCGCGGGCTGGGCGCCCCGTGGGCCGACACCGCCGCCGACGCCCTGGACGGCCCGGCCGCCTGCCTCGCGGCCTATCCGGCCGCCGACGTCCCCACCCGCCGGGTGCTGCTGCGCACCCTGCGCGCGGAGCTCCTCCAGGTGCAGAGGGAGTTGGGGGCCGCCGAACCGACCCTGCCGCAGACGTTGTTGTACGAGGACGCGAGTGCGGGCGGCGACCTGGTCTGCCCGCCGGGCCTGCTGGCCGGCGAGACCGGGCGGGCCCTGAGGTCGGTGGAGGGCGTCCTGCCCATGTTCGACATCACGCTGCCCCAGCGCATCACCCTGCGCGGCTTCTTCACGGCCCGGTACGGGCGCGGCGGACGCTGCGACGATCTGCTCGGGCTGGTGCACGACTTCCACGAGGACTTCTTCGACCAGTACATCTCGTTCACGTCGAAGCGCACCTCCTTCGGCGAGGACGGGAGCTACGTCCCGGAGGAGAACTGGCTCGGCCAGAGCGCGCTGCGGACCCTGGACGACGCGCGTCGAAGCTTCGTGGCCGGCATGCGGGAGCTGTGGGAGGCGGAGGGCGCGGCGGAGGAGATACAGCTGCCGGACGGCCTCCTCGCCTCCGTCGCCGGTCAGCTCGCGCCTCTGACCGGCGACTTCACCCCGCAGAGTCACCACATCCAGGTGTCCGGTCCCGTCCCCGGTCACCGAACCGGCCCCCTGGTCGTCCTCAACCGTTCGTACGGCGGTCTCGCCTTCCCCTTCAGCCGTTTCACCCATGTCTACGACGGCGCAGGCGACCCCTCCGAGCCCGGGCTCTCGGCTCGGCTGAGGGGCGAACTACGCGAACACCAGCCCCACGGCGCCGTGTTCGCCGAGGTGACGGGTGGTCAGGTAACGAGCAACCTCAATCTGCACGGCCGCATGACGGACTATCAGATCGTCTGCCCCGGCGAGATCTCCACCGTCCCCGAGGCCGACCGGCTCCACCTGGACGACCTCTACCTCGTCCACGATGACGACGCCGACCGCCTGGTCCTCCGCTCGCGCCGACTGGAGTGTGAGGTCATCCCCGTCTACCTCGGCTACCTCGTCCCGGTGGCCCTGCCGGAGATACCCCGCACCCTGCTGCTCCTGTCGCCGAGCACCATGACGCCGGCCGACGTCTGGGGCGGCGTCCCCCGGAGCGCGGCCGTGGGCGGCGTCACCCGCCGGCCGCGCGTGGCCCACGGCGACGTCGTGATCAGCCGCCGCAGCTGGACGGCGGACGCCACCGCCCTCCCGGACCGCACCCCCGGGACGGACGAGGCGCGGTGGTACCTGTCCTGGCAGCGCTGGCGCCGCGCTCACGGGCTGCCCGACCAGGTCTTCGCGACGGTCCAGGAGGCCGGTCGCCGCTCCCCCGGCGCGAAGCCCCTGTACGTGGACTTCGACAGTCCGCTGTCGCTGACGGTCCTCGACGCAACTGTGGACCGGGCCCCGGGCGCCTCGGTGATCCTGCGCGAGATGCTCCCCGCCGAGGACGGACTGCACCTGACGTCCGCCGAGGGCAGACACGTGGCCGAACTGGCCGTGGAAACGTTCACCTCCCGCCCCTCCCGTACCGAGGACGGCCCCACATGCAGAAACTGATCCCGCCGAGCCCCACCACCCCCGACCCGGCCCCCACAGCGCCGGGAGAGTGGATCGCGCTGCACGTCTTCTACGCCGCAAGCCCTCAGCCGATGCTGGTCAACTGCGTCCGCCCGCTGGTGGACAGGCTGACAGCCGAAGGGCTGCTCGCGGGCCACTTCTTCATCAACTACTGGCTCGAGGGCCCCCACGTACGCCTCCGGCTGCGCCCCGCCCACCCCGGAGCCGCCCCCGAGGTGAAGCGCCGGGCGGAGGAGGCGCTCACCGAGTTCCTCCGGGTCCGCCCTGCCCTGTACGAGGTCGACTCCGGCTTCCTGAAGGACTTCTACAACGAGCTGTTCGACATCGAGTTCCCCGGCGAGGACCGCGCCCGCTACATGGGCGAGGACGGCCGGATGAACCTGCGGCCGAACAACTCCTTCGCGTACGAGCCCTACGCCCCGGAGTACGCCAAGTACGGCGGCCCGGCCGGCGTCGAGCTCGCGGAGTGGCACTTCCGGCACTCCAGCGACCTGGTCGTCGAAGCCTTCCGCACCATGAACCTGCACCTGCGGACCGTACTGCTCGGCACATCGGCCCAGCTGATGATGGTGATGGCCGGCTGTTTCCTGCCCGAGGAGGACCGGCTCGCGGACTACCTGGACGGCTACTACGCCTTCTGGCACCGGGCCTTCCCCGGCACCGGCTTCATCGGCTCCGAGGAGTACGAGGCCACGTACGCGAGGACGGCGCCCCAGCTGGGCCGCCGGTTCGCCGAGATACGGACCGCCGTCACGAGCGGCGAACTGGGGCGGCTGCCGGGCTTCCTGCGAGGCTGGGCGGAGCACTGCCTGGAACTGCGCGGCCGCATCGAGGACCTGACCACCCGGGGCGAGCTGGTCTTCCCCGTCTGGGACGGGCCCGCCCGGGAGGACGCCGGCCAGGAGCGCGCGGAACCTTCGGACGCGGCGCCGCTGGAAGCGGTCACCCACGTTCCGGCCGTACTGCCCCGGCTGCTCTCCCCCTACATGCACATGACCAACAACCGGCTCCATGTGACGATCCGGGACGAGGCGTACCTCTCCTTCATGCTGGGCCAGGTGCTGAGGGAGCCGGGCCTGGCGGGCTCGCCGAGGGCGGCCGGCACATGACCGCCACCCCCGACACCCCGGCTCCCGTGTCCGCCGCCCGCGGTGCGGCCCGGGCGTACCGGCCCGCACTGCGGGCCGGGGTCCGGATCGGCCCGCCCCTGCTGCGCGGCCCCCGCACCGTGCATCTCGTCCGCCACCCCGCGACCGGCGCCGTGTCCGAGATCGGGCCCAAGGAGCACTTCGTCATCCGTCGGCTCGACGGCACCAGGAATCTGGACGACCTGGCCCCCGAGTACGCCGACCGCTTCGGCCGCCGCCTCGCAGAGGAGAGCTGGAACCATCTCCTCGGCCTCCTCGGCACACGCGGCCTGCTGGACGGTGCGCCGGACCCACCGACCCCGGTGCACGCCGCGCCCCGGCCCGTCACCTTCTGGCGCGGCACCCGCCGCATGGTCGACGACGCCGACGCGATCACCGCGCGGCTGCATCTGGTCCTGCGCCCCCTGCTGCACCGCGCGATCCAGCTGCCGCTGCTGGCCGCCGTCCTCGCCCTGGTGCTGGGCCTCGCCCTGCACACGGGAGAACTCATCGAGGGAACCGGCGAGTTGATCCGGCAACCGGTCGTCCTGGCCGCCGTCGCCCTGTTCCTGTGGTTCAGCATCACCGTCCACGAGCTGGCCCACGGCATCGCCGCCCAGCACTACGGCGGGCATGTCGCCGAGATCGGCCTGCGCTGGCGGTTCCCCGCCGCGATGCTGTACTGCACGGTCGACGACTACCTCTTCATCCCCGGCAGGCGCGCCAAACTCGTGATCGCCGGGGCGGGTGCGTACATCAACCTGGTGCTGCTGCTCCCCTTCGGGATCAGGTGGTACACGCTGCCCGTGGACGACCCGGCCCGCCCGCTGCTCGCCGGGCTGCTGCTGCTCGGCAGCGTCCAGGCACTCAGCAACCTCGTCCCGCTGCCCCCGCTCGACGGCTACCGGATGCTCGGCCACCTCCTCGGCACCGCCCACCTGGCGCCCGAGACCAGGACCTATCTGGCGCTGCGCCGGACCGGCTCCGGGGCGACCGCCGCCTACCCCCGCCGCGCTCGGCTGATCTACACGGCGTACGGCACCGGGTCGGCCCTCCTTCTTCTCCTCGCCATGACCGGCACCTGCGCGGTGGCGTTCCTGCTGCTGCGCGGATGACCCGGCCGGGCGACCGCCCCCGAACCGAAGGAACCACGCACCACATGAGTGAGGAACAGGCCATGCGATCCACACCCACCGCCGTCCGCGTGCAGGGGGTCTCCAAACGGTACGGGGACCGGCAGGCTGTCGATGACGTGTCGCTGGACATCAGCCGGGGTGAGTTCTTCGGCCTTCTCGGCCCCAACGGTGCCGGCAAGTCCACCCTGGTGGAAATCATGGAAGGGCTGCGCCACGCCGACACCGGCTCGGTCGCCCTCTTCGGCGAGTCCCCGTGGCCGCGCAACACAGCCCTGCTGCCCCGCATCGGCATTCAGACCCAGTCCTCCGCCTTCTTCGTCCGGCAGACGGCGCACGAGCACCTGCGTACCGTCGCCGCCCTCTACGGGGCCTCGCGGGATGCCGCCGACGCCACCCTCGACTCCGTGGGACTCACAGGGCAGCGCGACGTCCAGGTGGAGAACCTCTCCGGAGGCCAGCGCCAGCGCCTCGCCATCGCCTCCGCCCTCGTCCACGGACCCGAGCTGATCTTCCTGGACGAGCCGACCGCCGCCCTCGATCCGCAGGCCCGGCGTGCCCTCTGGGACGTACTGCGCGGGCTCAAAGCCGAAGGCCGCACCATCGTCTACACCACCCACCACCTGGACGAGGCGGAGGAACTCTGCGACCGCATCGCCATCCTGGTGGACGGGCGGATCGCCGTGACCGACAGCCCGCACAACCTCGTGGACGCCTCCCGCGCCCCGAGCCGGCTGCTGTTGCCGCTCGGCGGGCTGGACGAGCGGAAGGCGGCGGCCATCACCGGCGTCGACCGGGTCACCGTCCAGGGAGGCTCCCTGGTCCTGGAGACCCGGACCACCGGCCGGGTCCTCAGCGCCCTCGACCGACTCGTCGGCCTGGACGGGGTACAGACCCGCACCCCCAGCCTGGAGGACGTCTATCTCGACCTCACCGCCCGGCTCGCCCAGACCCCGGACACCCCCCGCCGTACCGCCGAGACCACCACGGAGCACCAGCCATGAGCGCGTACGCCGCACTGACCGGAGCGGGATACCGCGCCCAGGTCCGTGACAGGACGACTCTGTTCTTCACCTTCGCCTTCCCGCTCCTCTTCCTCGTCGTCTTCGGGCTGATCTTCCGTGGCCAGGCCGTCGAGCAGAGCGGCCTGTCCTACATCTCGTACACCGCCGCCGGGGTGCTCTCCTGGGGTGTCGCCAACGCCGCTGTCTTCGGGATCGCGTTCACGCTGATGCAGTGGCGCTCCGACGACATCCTGCGGCTGATCCGGATGTCCCCGGCCCCGCTGTCCGCGGTGATCGGCTCCCGCTACGTCATCGCCCTGGCCGTGGGCCTGGTGCAGTCGCTGTTGTTCATCGGGGTGGCCATGCTCCCCCTGTTCGGGCTGGAGCCCGCCTCCGGATGGCCGCTGCTGATCCCGGTGATGACCCTCGGCATCACGACGTTCCTCCTGCTCGGCGTGATCATCGGCTCGTTCGCCAACACCCCCGAGTCGGTCGCGGCCGTCGCCAACTTCCTGATGCTGCCCATGGCGTTCCTGTCCGGCTCGTTCTTCCCGCTGGACGCCATGCCCACCTGGCTGCAGAAGGTGTCCCTGGTCATGCCGCTGCGCTACCTCAACGACGCGGTCTCCCACGCGCTCACGGGACGCGGAGACGGCTCCGACGTCGCGGTGGGCTGCGCCGGACTCGCCGTGTTCGCACTCGTCTTCGGCGTGGTCGCTGTCAGGACGTTCCGCTGGACGAGGTCCTCGTGACCGCCCCCACGCGGCCGCGGCCGCAGCCGATGGACGCGGCGCGGGACGCGCTCCACACGGCGCTCACCGACCGCCTGGGCCAGGACCTCCCCGTCGTCCCGGTCGGCGCCACCGACGCCGCCGCCACGCTCGGCGGCCGGGGCGCCCCCGACCCCTGGGCACACCTGAGGGCCGGTGCGCGAGTCCACCTCACCGCCTCCGCCGTACTGATCGGCCCCTGGGGCGGCGACGGCACCGCCCCCGCGTGCGGGCGCTGCCTGGCCCTGCGCTGGCAGCGGCTGCGCAGCCGCTCGGAGCGGGACGCCCTGGAGACCGGAGGGCCGGACGGACCACGGCCGGCGGGCGCCTGGCCGTTGTTCACCGGCCACGTCTACGACACCGTCGCCGCCCTGTGCACCGCGCTGCTGCACGACGGCCCGGCCGCCGCGCCTCCCGCCACCGACCCGGCCGACCGGGCACTGCCCCAGGTCTCCCGACTCGACCTGATGACCCTTCGGGTGAGGACGTACCCTCTCCTGGCGGACCCCCTCTGCCCGGACTGCGCCCCGCCGGTCACCCCGGCACGGCCTCGCCCGCTCACTCTGGAGACCCGTCCCAAGGCCGACCCCGGCACCTACCGGCTGCGCGCCGCCTCCTCGTACCCGATCCCCGAGAACGCCCTCGCCAACCCGGTCTGCGGCGTCCTCGGCGGCGGCACCTGGCTGAACGTCACCTCACCGACCACGGCACCGGTCGCCGGCAGCGTCTTCGTACGCGGCTACGCGGGGCTCAACGACGTCACCTGGAGCGGTCAGGAGAACGCCTTCTCCACGAGCCGTACGCTGGCCTTCCTGGAGGGCCTGGAGCGCTACGCGGGAACCCACCGGCGGGGCCGCACCACTCCGGTCACCGGCTCCTGGAACGACCTCAAGGCCGATGCCGTGGACCCCGCCACCTGCGGTTTCTACGACCCGCGCACCTATCGCGACGACCCCCTGGTCGACCCCTTCGACCCGGACCGGCCCATCCCATGGGAATGGGGCTGGTCCCTGCGCGACGACCGCCCGCTCCTCGTGCCCTCCCGCCTCGTCTACTACAGCGCCGGGCTGGCCGCGGACAACTTCGTCTTCGAGTGCTCCAACGGCTGTGCCATCGGCGGCTGCCTGGAGGAGGCGGTCCTCGGCGGTCTCCTGGAACTCGTCGAACGCGACGCCTTCCTGAACGCCTGGTACGGCAACGCCCGCCTCACCGAGATCGACCTTGCGACCGTGGGCGGCCCCGCTGCCGCCATGGCGGGACGGGCCGCGCTGCAGGGCTACGACGTCCACGTCCTGGACAACCGTGTCGACCTGGCGATCCCGGTCGCCACCGCCGTCGCCGTACGCCGCGACGGCGGCCCCGGCACCCTGTCGTTCGCCGCGGCGGCATCGCTGGACCCCCGGTCCGCCGTGGAGGGCGCACTCTCGGAGGTCCTCACCTACATCCCGCACCTCGCCCGGCAGACCGAGGAGCGCCGTGCCGAACTGGAGGCCATGGCCGACGACTTCCACCGGGTCCGTCACCTCAAGGACCACGCCCAGCTGTACGGGCTGCCCAGGATGGCCGTTCACGCCCGCAGCTATCTGGAGCCCCTCGCGGTACGCCCCTTCGACGAGGTCTACCGACGGTGGGAGAACGTCCAGCGCCCGCGCACGGGGGACCTCGGCGACGACGTACGAGCGGTCGTCGGCGAACTGGGGGCGGCCGGCCACGACGTGATCGTCGTCGACCAGACCACCCCGGAGCAGGTACGCATGGGCCTGCGCACCGTCAGCACCCTGGTGCCCGGCCTCCTGCCGATCGACTTCGGCTGGAACCGTCAGCGGGCCCCGCTGATGCCCAGGCTGCGGACGGCACTGCGGCGCGGCGGCCACCGCACCACGGACCTCGCGGACGCCGAGATCCGGATGGTGCCGCACCCGTTCCCGTGACGCCCGGCGGGCACGGGAAACGCCCGGTATCCGTCGAGCGAACGGATACCGGGCGCGTCCCGTGAACGGACTGTCGCCCGGTCAGGCGGAGCAGGAGGTGGTGCTGGTGGTGGAGCTGCACGTCGAGGTCGAGCTGGTGCTGGTGGAACCGGCCAGCACGACCTCGCTGGCGTCCGAGTAGTCGGAGATCTCGAAGGTCTCCGCCTCGAGCTCCAGGATCTCGTCGGCGAGGGTGCTCAGGTCCTTGTTCATGGGTGTCTCCTCCGTATCGGGGGCCCGCCGACTGTGGGGAAGGCCGCCTGCGTGGGGTGTACGACCCCATTCCACCGCCGGCCGCTCACCGTTCGGCATGTCCCTCGCTCACACATCGCTGGCACGCGGCGCCAGCGGGCCGCCACCAACCCCGTCCCGGAGGATTCCTGTGACTCCGCAGCACCCCGCTCTCGCCCACCCGGACCTGGCAGTACGTCCCGCGCTCACCCTCTACCTGGACGTCCACCGGACCCCGGAGGTCTCCGGTGAGGAGAGCCGCACAGCCGCCCTGTTCGCGGACCGGCTCGCCGCCGTCGGGTTCGAGGTCGTACGCGGCATCGGAGGCCACGGTGTCGCGGGCGTCCTGCGCAACGGCGACGGTCCCCGCGTGTACCTGCGCACCGAGCTGGACGCACTGCCGCTGACCGAACGGACGGGCCTGCCGTACGCCAGCGTGAACGGGGCCATGCACGCCTGCGGCCACGACCTGCATCTCGCCGCGGCCACGGGCGCGGCCGACCTGCTGGCCCGCACCACGGACCACTGGAGCGGCACCCTGGTCGTGGTCGGCCAGCCGGCCGAGGAGACGCTCACGGGGGCCCGCGCGATGCTGGCGGACGGCCTGTACGAGCGCTGCGGCCGCCCGGACGCCGTGCTCGCCCAGCACGCGGCGCCGCTGCCCGCCGGAATGATCGCCCACGGAGGCCCGCACACCCCGATGGCCGCCGCGAGCGCGGCCCTGGGTGTGATCCTGCACGGACGCGGCGGCCACGCCGCGACCCCGCACCTCACGGTCGACCCGGTGGTCACGGCGGCAGCCGTGATCAGCCGCCTCCAGACCATCGCCTCGCGCGAGACGGCCCCCGCGGACCAGCTCACCCTCACCGTCGGCACGGTGAAGGCAGGCACGGCGGTCAACGTCGTCCCGGACACGGTGGAACTCGGCATCGGCCTGCGCGCCCTCACCGACGAGACCCTGGACCGTGCGCTGGCGGCGCTGGACCGCATCGTCCGGGCCGAGTGCGCGGCCTCCGCCTGCCCGCGTGAACCGGACCTGACGACGCTGTCACGCTCCCCGGCGCTCCGGGTCGACCCGCTCACGACGGAGGCGGTCCGGTCCGCGCACACCACCCTGTACGGCCCGGAACGGGTCACGACCTGGCCGGCGTCGATGGCTGCCGAGGACTTCCCGCTCTACGGCGACGCGGGCCTGGCGGTACACGGCGAACCCGGAATCCCCCTGGTCTACTGGATGCTGGGCACGACGGGCCGTGCACAGTGGGAGGCCTCACCGACCCGAGTCCCCCCGAACCACTCCTCGCACTTCGCCCCGGCCGTCCGCACGGCGCTCCCGGCGGCGATCACGGCGCTGACGGCGGCGGCACTGAACCAGCTGGGCGAGGTGGGGCGCTCGGCGCACGAGGTTCGGAATTCGATCCTGCGGGACCGATGATTCCTCCGCCGAGCCGCTGTCCCATCCGCATCAGAAGCCGACGATCATCCCGGCGGCGTCGTGGTGAGCACGGACGGTTGCAGAGTCGACGCTGACCGGGGACAAGTCCGTCCTGCCGTCGGTAAGTTGTCAGGACGGCACGGCGGGGCAGCTGGTGCCCCGTGATGGGACTGTCAGGTCGGTGAGGTAGTTGTCCACGGCGTCCTCCATGCACGGGCCGCTGGTGACGCTGCCGTGGCCGTGGCCCTCGTAGGTGAGGAGCACGCCGTTGCGGCCGAGCTGCTGGGCCACCGAGACTGCCCACGGGTAGCCGGTGGCGGGGTCGTGCAGCGCGTTGGACACCAGGATCGGCGGGGCGCCATGTACGTCCAGACGGTGCTGCGGATTGGCGGCCGGCGCGCCCAGACACGCCGCTACCATGTGGATCGGCAGCAGGTAAGGCAGGTCAGGCGCCGTCTTGTTCATCATGGCGACGAGCGAGGCGTACTCCTTGTAGTCGCGCACTGGCAGGTGCCAGTCCGAGCAGAAGACCGGCGTGGCCGCAGGCAGCGGCGCTATCGAGGTGGACGACGCGGGCAGGCGCTTGCTCGCGTCCATCCTCGCGATCGTCGTGGCCAGGCCCCCGTAGTCGGCCTCGTAGAACTTCCGGAACGCGATCCTGTTGACCAGGCCTGAAGACGACAGCGAGATGCCCGGCTTCGCAGGGTCCTCAAGCTCGCCGCGACCGGCCCGGGCCAACAGGCTCTGCCAGACGGCGCGGACATCGCGGCCGTGCAGCGCGCAGTGCGCGGCACCATCACACCACTTCACGAACTCCTGGAACGAGTCCTCTGCCGTGGCCGCCTCGGCCCGCAGGAAGTCACGGGTGGCCTGCACGCTGTGGTCCATGACGCTCTCCAGCACCATCGCCCGCACACGGCGCGGATAGGTCTCGGCGTACTGTGCCCCCAGCAGCGTGCCGTACGAGCTGCCGTGGAAGGTCAGTTTCCGCTCGCCGAGGGCGGCCCGGAGGGCGTCCACGTCCCGGACAGTCCGGGCGGTGTCAAGGTGGTCGAACACCGGGCCGGTACGGTCCCGGCAGTCGGCACGAAGCCGCCTGTTGTACGCCATGGTGGCGTCGAAGTCCGCCTGACTCCTCAGCTCCGGTGACGGCCGCTCGGCCAGCAGGGCGCCGGAGCAGGTCACCGGGTTGCTGCCGCCCACGCCGCGCGGGTCGAAGCTGACGATGTCGAACCTGCCGCGAACCTCGGGGCTGAACCGGGTGATACTGCCCACCACCATCTCCACACCCGAGTCGCCCGGCCCGCCGGGACCGAACACCATCGAGCCGACGCGTGCGCCGGGGTCGGTGGCCTTGCGGCGGGCCACAGCCAGGTCGAGTCTCGGCCCGTCCGGATGAGCCCAGTCGACCGGCACCGACAGAGTGGCGCACTCGGCTCCCGGCTCCTCCGGGTCGTCACACGGTGCCCACCGCAGGGCCCCGGTGGCAGACGGCGACGCGTGGACCGCGGGAGCGGCGGCGAGGCCGGTGATGACGGCCATGGCGGCTGCCACGGCCATGGCCGTGCCTTGCGCGGCACTGCGCCGCAGTGCGGATCTGGCCCTTAACGGCATGGATCCTCCTCGTGAAGAGAGCGGTTGTGTCAGGCGTGCGGGCCGGCCCGGGCACCGTCGTCACATTAGGTGCACGGTCGACCATGTGGAGCCCCTGTCAGGGTCTTCTCCGGGTCTGGTCGGGGACCGCTCAGGGGCGATCGGGGCCCCAGGGCGAACAAGGTCCGGGCCGGATCAGGGAAAGGGCTTCGCCGCAGTCTCCGTCGGCCCGTCAGCCCGTCAGCCCGTCGGCCCGTCAGCCGGCCTCTACGAGGAGGGAAACACCACCGAGCGGCTGATCAGCAAGCTCAAGGCCGCGGCATCGGCCACCCGATGAGAGAAAAAGCTGGACAGCTGCCTCGTCGGCCTGCTCCTACGCGCCTCTCTGCGGAGAGTCACCGTCCGGCGGCCGGCACCAGCAGCCTGGAGATCCGTGCAACCGTCACGGTCACTCGGCAGCGAGCGCCAGGTCATGGATCATGAAGTGGAGTTGCACGTCGTCCGTCGACTCCGCCCACAGTCCCTCGGCGTCGACCACGGCGGCCGCGACCATCCGTGCCTCGGCGACGAGTTCGGGGTCGTACTCGAAGCCCGGCCAAGGAAGGACGGGGTAGTCGTTCTCCTCGCCGAACTGCCGCACCCTCTCCATGTCACCCAGGGCGGCGTGCGGGAGTGACTCGTTCGCCCAGGACCACAGCCAGGTCTGCTGGGCAACGCTGACGCTGCCGATCAGTGTGAGCCGGCCCGTGAGGAACACCTTCCCGTCGCGCGACCACGTGATCTGCGCGTCGTCCATCGACCAGTCGTACTGCACGTCTCCGGACAGGCCGAAACGCTCGACCATGAGTGCCTGCCGTGAGCGGGCACGCTCACGAGCCGCGAGCACGACGGCCTCCTAGCCGGAGTGGTCATGCTGCGATCGGTCGTCCACGGTGCCTCCTCGTGCAGAACTGTCCACGAGATCCTGCCACCCCGCCTGTGGGCAGGACTCCCCGGCCGGTTCTCCCCGCCCGGACCTGCCGGTGTCCGGATGGACCACGTGTCGCTCGTCCTGTCCGTCGGGGCTTGGTTCCTGCAAGATCCCGGGATGAGCAGCGGTCACGTCGACGCCTGTGCCTGGGCCGATGGTGGAGCTGAAGCAAGCCCGAACTGCTCCTCAGTCGGACTGGTCGGGACCCGTGGAAGGGGTGCTCTCGGCCGGCCCTCCGAAGTCCGGCCCCCCGAATTCCGGGCTCGTGAAGTCCGGGCTCGCGAACGACGGGCGGGGGCCAGTTGCCGACCTCTCGTCCGGGCCGGAGAATTCCGGACTGGTGTAGCCCAGCCTCGGGATGCGATGGGCCGACGGAAACGGTGTGTGCGACGTGGTGGGACCGGCGAGTACATCGTCCACGAACGGCAGGATGCCCCGCTCGAGCAGCGCATGTCGCCAGGCCTCCCGGGCTCGCGCCACGTCATCCGGCAGTCCGTCGGCTTCCGCTGCACGCGGTGAAGTCGGCGCGTTGCGCATCGCAGTGACGAGCAGTCCGATGACGGCGGCCAGTGTCGCCGCTCCCGCGACCGCGCCGGAGATCCAGCCGATGGGGAGGAGGATCTGGGCGAGCGCAGAATCGGGGGCGAGCATCCTCAGAACGAAACCCACGAGCAGGGAAAGCACCGCGACCCCGCCCGTGAGCACGGGAATGAGCACCGCGACCACGGCGACGAGGCCCGCGCCGCCTGTCTCGTCGGCCTCTTCCACGGCGGCAAGCCCCAGCGCACCCGTGCCCGGATCCGGGGAGCCGGAATCGGACTCGGACTCGGACGACAGGGTGGACGACGCCTCGCCGCGCAGTTCCTGGCGGACCTTGACGTAGTGGTCGTACTCGGCCGCCGCAGTCGCCGTGATGCGTACGGTGGCGTTGAGCGCCAGGGTGCGCAGCTGCTCCGGGGCGAGGAGTTCGCCGGTCCCATACGGAACCGGTCGTTCGTAAGCCCGACGCAGCCCGTCACCGAGGAGCCGCTCGTACTCCTGGCGGTCCTCGCTCAGCAGGTACGGCAGACTCGGGCCGGCCCCGCGCGAGCCGTGTTCCTGGTGTTCCGCACTCGGCATGCGTGGCCGAACGCCGCCGCCGCTGTACGGGGTGCGGCCCCGCGGGCGCTGGGCCCGTGGTGGCGGGCTCGGTGTGTCCGGCGGGGAGGCGGCGCGGCGGCCTGTGACATCGAGATGCGGCGCCGCCGCTTGCGTCTGCGGCTCGTCGCGCGGGGAGTCGGGGAACGCCGAAGGGCCGGCCTGGACACCCAGGACCGACGTCAGCAGACGGCGCCCGAGGGGAAGCCTGCGCTGGCGGGCGACAGCGGACGGCCGGTCGCCCGGGCGGTCGGCGCCCAGGATCGCCGCAGCAATGCGTCGGCTCACGGAGGGCCGCGTCATCGTGTCGTCCCTTCCTCACCGACGGTCGGTCCGTGCCGGCGGAGCGGCGCATCATGATCGTCGGGTGCACCGCCCGGTCCGCCTGTGAGGTCCAGCGGATGGCCGTTCGGCTGCGGGTCGGAGGCTGCGGCGCCCGGCTGGAGGCCGTGGGCGAGATCCGGGTCCCCGAGATGCGGACCCGGGAGGTCCCGGCCGACAAGGTCCAGGTCCGGGCTCGCGAAGTCCCGGCCTGTGAAGCTCGCCCGGGGGCGTTCGTCGATGCTTTCGGGAGCCGCCTGCCCCGTCGGTGACAGCTGCGTGGGACCGGCCATGTACGGCTGCGTGTCCGGGAGCTGGGGCCCGGCACCGGCCGGTGCCGGCCGCTGGGCGGGCGGCACGGCGGGCGGGGAAGCCTCCGCGGCGCCCTCGTCGGCGACCGTCCCGGGCTGCGGCGCTCCGTTGACCGCA
Source organism: Streptomyces sp. CB02058 (assembly GCF_001905505.1). Lineage (GTDB taxonomy): Bacteria > Actinomycetota > Actinomycetes > Streptomycetales > Streptomycetaceae > Streptomyces. The sequence goes on along the minus strand of NZ_LIPG01000003.1, from coordinate 1,582,185 downwards.
TCGCTGACCGACTGGACGCCGCCGAGCTGAGTGAGGATCACCGGGGCCGAGATGCCGACCACGATGGCCGCGTAGGCACCGCTGACCTGTCCCGTGGTGCCCAGGAGCACCGCGGCCCCGGCGCCCAGAGCGCTGTGCACGACGGCTGCGATCGGGTCGGCGACGGGATCGAAGTAGTCCTGGAACCTGGCCGGTTCGCCTTCCTGCCCGGTGGGTGACTGCCGGCGGGCACGGCGGTCGGACTGCCAGGCGAGGAACCGGTTGTAGGCGTCGAGGAGTCCGCGCAGCACACCTCCCGCCGCACCCAGCAGGATCAGCGTTGGCACGTCCACGACGCCCCCCGTGTAGTACGGACTGCAGACTGCCGGTGTACGGAGCCTGCTGCTCGAGCATAGGGGCACGTGCGGGAACGCATGAAGATCCCATGGTCACGCACCCGGTGGACGCCCGCAGAGTTCCTGCCTGCTTCACGTACGACGGATCCGTACTCCGTGCGTACGCCGTGTCGTCACGATTGCGCGGGCCGCAGCGAAAGTACTGCTCGTCGGGCACGTTCGCCAGGTTCGCCCCCCAGTCCGCCGAGGGCTCCGCCTCGCCCGGTGGAACGAATCCTGGCCTTCAGTAGGACGCCCGGCCGCCGCTGGTGTCGTAGACCGCGCCGTTGGAGAAGCTGACCTGTTCCGAGCAGAGCCACCCGGCCAGTTCGGCGATCTCCTCGGCCCGGCCGAAGCGGCCCGTGGGGGTGGGTGCCTGGGAGCGGGCGAGTACCGGGGCGTCGGTGTGCGCGTTCATCGGGGTGCGGACGGCGGCGGGGGCGATGGCGTTGACCAGCACACCGGTTGTGGCGAGCTCCTTGCCCAGGGACTTCGTCAGCGCGACGACAGCGGCCTTCGACACCGAGTAGGCGCTCTGCCCGGGGCCGGCGAGCGCCTCGCGTCGGGCGCACCTGCCGCCACACCCGCGAGGGCGTCCGTTTCCCTCTGACGCCGGTTCCACGCACCCGGCAGGAGTGCGGACGACGGAGCCACTCGGAAGAGGGAGCAGGTCCGCAGGCCGCCCTCGCAACGCTTCGGCCCGTGTTCGTTGGTCGGGGCGAGGCGAGGGGGCCGCCCCTCGGTGGCTGGTGGTCGCCGGTCCGTCTCGGTGCGGGTGGCCTCGAAGCCGCCCATCCGCAGCCGTCGGCCTGATCGGCTGATCCGGCGATCCGGCGATCCGGCGATCCGGCGATCCGGCGATCCGGCGATCCGGCGATCACAGAGTGTCCGATCGATCCGATACGGTCAATCCATTGAGCCGTTCGATCACCTCTGATAGAAAACTCAACTGTTCGAAGCGTAAAGGAACTTCGCCCCTGGAGATCTCATGTCCGCTCATGGCCACAGGAAGTCCCGCACCCCCCTGCTCGCCGCTTCAGCCGCCGCCTGCATGGTCCTGCTCAACTCCTGGCCGGCCCAGGCCGCCGTGGTGTGGGACGGTGCCGCGTCACAGGGCACCGCGGTGTTCGGAAGTGTCGAGTGCGCGTCGCCGGGCAGCCTGGTCACCGCCGCGCAGGACGACGGACACGGCACCGTGTTCCGCTACACGAAATCGGTCGGCACCTACCGCTGCGAGTCACGCGGGATACAGGTGGACGGCTCCCGCTACGCCTTCGCGAACAACAGCACGTACTGGTTCGGCTGGGAACAGAAGTTCTCTGTCGTGCCGACCGGCTCCGACTGGGTTCCCTGGCAGTGGAAGTCGTATCCCGACGCGACCCAGAACTACCCCCTGCTGATGACCGTGGGCGACGGCCTGGTCAGGCTCGTGTACGTCGGGCCCGGGGAGGACTGGAAGACCATCTGGTCCCAGCCGGTCGAGGCCTTCGCGTGGAACCGGGTGGCCATCGGGATCCACACGTCCACCTCGGTGGAGTCGGGCTGGGCCGAGCTGTACTACAACGGCGTCAGGCAGACGTTCTCCGACGGGAGCACCCGTTACGCCGGCCGCACCTGGGACTCCGCCAACGAGCCCAAGTGGGGCGCCTACGACCGCGACAACACCACCACCGAGATCGTCAACCGAGTCGGCAGCCTCAAGGCAGGGACCGCCTACAGCGACGTGGACTGACCGCTCCCGCCGAACAGGCCCCTCCACCCCTTCGCTTATGTGCGATTACTTTCGTATAGCGCGATTCATTGTCGGTTCCGATCGAACATGCTAGAAACGTGTCGCTCTTGAGCAACCCATCGCCGTCGGCACAGCAGGCGAATCGCTCGAGGGACCCACCATCGATCTCCCGGGCTCGGAGGCACCATGTCGTCCCCGCTTTCCCGTCGCACGTTCGTGCAGATCTCAGGCGCCGCCACCGCCATCGGCCTCGCCGGACTGAGCCACACGAATGCCGTCGCTGCCGAAGTCCCCTCGTCCGCCGCCGACTTCGCGGCACTGCGCGCCACATGGCGTTCGCTGCTCCTCGGCAAGGACTTCAAACCGACGGCCGAACCGTTCAGCACGAAGCTGGCCGCCCTGGGCGCCCAGGCCACCGCCTACGCGGAGCTGATGGCCCCGGCCGACGGCTCCCTCTTCCCCGACGCGGTCTGGGCGGATCCCGATCCCGACCTCGACACCGAGTCCTACACCTACTCGTCCAGGATCCAGACCAGCTTCCAGCGGCTCTACACCATGGCCGAGGCATGGTCGCAGCCCGGCACGGGCATCACCGGGGACCCCTCCGTCGCCGCGAAGATCGTGGCGGGGCTGGACCACATGTACGCCCGGATCTACAACGAGGGACAGCCGAGGTACGGCAACTGGTACAACTGGCAGATCGGCGGCCCCCAGGCGCTGCTGGACACCGCCCTCCTCGTCCGTGACGAGCTCTCCGCCGAACAGATCGCCGCCTACTGCCGCGCCGTCGACGCGTTCGTCCCGGACAGCGCGGTCGCCTCGTACGCGGGCACCTCCACCGGTGCCAACCGCATCGACCTCTGCCGGGTGCTCGCGATCCGCGGCATCCTGGGCGAGGAGGCGGCCAAGGTCGCGCTCGCGGCGAGCGCCATCGCCCCGGTCTTCCCCTACGTCACCAGCGGCGACGGTCTCTACGCCGACGGTTCGATCATCCAGCACACCTTCGTGCCGTACACCGGCTCGTACGGCGCCGTCCTCCTGGACGGGCTGAGCAAGCTGCTCGCCCTGCTGAGCGGTTCCGCCTGGGAGACAACGGACCCCGGCCGGCAGATCATCTTCGACGCCGTGGAGGCGGCCTACGCGCCCTTCCTGCACAACGGCCTGTTCATGGACGGGGTCTCCGGCCGGGCGACAGCCCGTGGACTGCCGCCCGGCAGCGCCGCCGGGCAGAACGACGACCAGCTCCGCGGCCACGCGATCATGGCTTCCGTCGTCGCGCTCGGCCAGGCCGCGAGCGCCGAGGAGAACCAGCGCTGGCGCGGCCTGGTGCGGGGGTGGATCCAGCGCGGCTCGTACCGCTCGCCGGTCACCGACCCCATGCTCTCCGTGGCCAAACTCTCGCTGCTCAACGGCGTTCTGGACGACAGCTCGGTCACCCCGCTGCCGCAGCCGGACAGCAGCCTGGTCTTCCCCGCCATGGACCGGGCCGTGCACCGCCGGCAGGACTGGGTGGCCTCGGTCTCGATGGCGTCGCGCCGGATCACGTACTACGAGAACGGCAACGGCGAGAACCTCCGCGGCTGGCACACCGGTTCCGGAATGCTGTACTGGTGGGGCGGTGACTTCGCCAACGACCAGTTCTCCGACCGTTTCTGGCCGACGGTCGACCCGTACCGACTGCCGGGAACCACCGCGTCGGCCAAGCGCCTGGCCGACGGCGAGGGCGGGATCTGGGGAGCCTCACGCCCGGATGTGGACTTCGTCGGGGGTACGGGCGACGGTTCGTACGCGGTGCTCGGACAGCAGCTGAAGGGGCTGTCCTCCAGTCTCCAGGCCCTGAAGTCCTGGTTCTTCACCGATGACGCCGTCATCTGTCTCGGGTCCGGCATCAGCGCCTCCGACGGGACGTCCGTCGAGACCGTCGTGGAGAACCGGCACCTCGGGGTGGGCGGCACCAACGCCCTGACCGTCGACGGCCGCAGACGGCCGTCGGCGTTCCCCTGGTCCGCGAGCATCCCCCGCGCCGGCTGGGCTCACATCGCCGGGCACGGCGGCTACGTCCTCCCGGAACGGGGGACATTGAACGCGCTGCGCGAGGAGCGCACGGGCGCCTGGCGCGACATCAACAGCGCCTCCGGGTCGACGACCCCGATCACCAGCCGGTACACGACGCTCTGGTTCGACCACGGCACCGATCCCGTCGACGAGGGTTATGCCTACATCCTCCTGCCGGGGGCCTCCGCCTCCACCACCGCACGGCGTGCCGGCGCACTCGGCCGCTGGCTGACCGAGTACACCCACACGCCGGAGGTCCACGGTGTCCGGATCCCGGCGCTCGGGCTCACCGCGGCCAACTTCTGGGCGGCCGGCCGCTTCGGGGGCCTGTCCGTGAGCGCTCCGGTCTCCGTCCTGGTCAGGGAACGGCGCGACGGCACCGCGGTCGTCTGCGTCAGCGACCCGGCACGGCTGCGGAAGAGTGTCAGGATCGCCTGGGACCGGCCCGTCCGCTCGGTCGTGACCAGGCCCGGCCCGCTGACGGACTCCTCCACCGGTTCCGGACTGGAGCTCTCCTTCGGCGATCTCTCGTCGACAGCCGGGAGTACTTTGCGGACCACGGTCCGGCTCGGGTAGCACGCGAGGAGCGGAGGCGTGGACGTTCTTACCTGATTGTTCGAACAAGAACGTACACATCCGCTCATCGGGCGGCTACACTGCTGGGTAGTCCGGCCGGGAAGAGGGGAAGTCGAAGCAATGCACGCCGAAGAGAGGCATCAGGCGATACTCCGCAGGCTGCGCGAGCGGGGCACGCTCCGGGTCAGCGACATCGCGGACGAGTTGCGCGTCTCGCCGGTCACGGTGCGCAGAGACATCGAAACCCTCGCGGACCGCGGGCTGGTCGCCCGTGTCCACGGCGGCGCGGTCCTGCCGGAGACCCGCGCGGAGACGACGGGCGCCGAGGCCCCCGTCCGGCCGGCGGCGGCCCACGGGCCGCTGTCCTTCGGCCTGATCGTGCCCGCCGCCGACTACTACTACCCGGAAGTGATCAAGGGGGCCCAGGAGGCCGCCGGTGAGCGCGGCGTCCGGCTCGTCCTGGGCATCTCGCAGTACAACCCGGACGAGGAGCGGGCCCAGGCCCGGCGCATGCTCGCCGACGGCCTCGACGGTCTCCTCGTCGCGACCTGCGACCCGGCTGCCGCCGCACCCTGGCTGGGCGAACTGACCATTCCCCACGTCCTGGTGGAGCGGCGGCCGGGCGACGACCTGTCCGACACGGAGCGGGTCGTCACCGACCACGTCCACGGCGCCCGGCTCGCGGTGCGTCATCTGGCGCGGACCCGCAGCCGGATCGGGCTCCTCGTGCGCGACGACAGTCCGCACAGCGGCCCGCTCGTCGAGGGGTACCGCAGGGGCCTGGCAGCGGCGGGGCTCGACGCACCCGCCGAAGGGCTCTTCCGTATGCCGCCGCCGGCCGGTGACGCGGCCCGGCGCGAGGAGATCCTCGACGCCTTCGCCGACGCCGCGGCCACGGGGCTGCTGGACGGCGGCCTGATCCACAACGACCACGACGCGATCGTGCTGCTCCAGCGCCTGAGGGCGCGCGGGATCGACGTACCCGGCGATCTGGCCCTCGTCGCCTATGACGACGAGGTCGCCTCCCTCGCCGACATCCCCCTGACCGCCGTCGCGCCGCCGAAGCTCGCCGTCGGCGCGTCCGCGGTGGCACTGCTCGCCGAGCGCATCGCGGACCCCACCCGTCCCCGGCACCTCGTGTCGATCCTCCCGGAGCTGCACGTCCGCTCGTCCAGCTGACCCACGTCCGCACGGCACGTCCACCGGAGAAACCCTCATGTTCCGCATATCGCCCGAGGGTTTCTCCCTCGACGGCCGTCCCCTGCGCATCCTCTCGGGCGCGCTGCACTACTTCCGTGTCCTGCCCGAGCAGTGGCCGCACCGGCTGCGGATGCTGCGCGCGATGGGGCTCAACACCGTGGAGACGTACGTTCCCTGGAATCTCCACGAGCCGCGCCCCGGGGAGTACGACTTCACCGGGATCGCGGACCTGGACCGCTTCCTGCACGCCTCTCGTGAGGCCGGGCTGCACGCGGTCGTCAGGCCGTCGCCCTACATCTGCGCCGAGTGGGAGAACGGCGGCCTGCCCTGGTGGCTGCTCTCCGACCCGGAGGTGCGGGCGCTGCGGTGCCAGGACCCGGCGTATCTGGCCCATGTCGACCGCTGGTTCGACCGGCTGATCCCGCTGGTCGCCGCACATCAGGTCACCCGGGGCGGCAACGTCCTGATGATGCAGATCGAGAACGAGTACGGCTCCTACGGCACGGACAGCGGCTATCTGGAGCACCTGGCCGACGGGATGCGGTCGCGCGGGGTCGATGTGCCGCTGTTCACCTCGGACGGACCGGACGACTTCTTCCTGACGGGCGGTACGTCCGCGGGGCATCTGGCCACCGTGAACTTCGGCAGCCGCGCCACCGAGGCGTTCGCCGGGCTGCAGCGGATACGTCCCGAGGACCCGCCGATGTGCATGGAGTTCTGGTGCGGCTGGTTCGACCACTGGGGCGCCGAGCACGTCGTACGGGAGCCTCGGGACGCGGCGGGGACGCTGGAGGAGATCCTGGAGGCGGGCGCCTCGGTCAATCTCTACATGGCGCACGGCGGGACGAACTTCTCGACCTGGGCGGGGGCCAACACGAAGGACCCCGCGACCGGTGAGCACTACACGCCGACCGTGACCTCGTACGACTACGACGCTCCCATCGACGAACGCGGCGGTGTGACGGACAAGTTCCGCGCGTTCCGCGACGTCCTCGCGAGGTACGCGCCCGAGCCGCCGCCCGAGCCGGAGGCCCCCGCGCCCCTGCTCCCGGCCGCGACCGTCGCACTCACGCAGGCGCTGGGGCTCTTCGACGTCCTGGACGTGCTGGCGGGCGAGGAGGTGCGGGCGGCCGAGCCGCCGTCGTTCGAGGACCTCGGGATCGGTCACGGGCTGGTGCTGTACGCCTCCTCGATCCCCGGTCCGCGCGGGCCGTACCCGCTGTCCGTGCAGGGACTCGCCGACCGTGCGCACGTCTACGTGGACGGCGTACCCGTGGGGGTACTGGAGCGGAGCGGGACGGAGTCCCTCGACGGGGTGCGCGTGGACGGGGAACTCTCCCGTGTGGAGCTCCTGGTGGAGTCGATGGGCCGGGTCAACTACGGGGCCGGGCTCGGGGACCGCAAGGGGGTGCGCCGGGTGCTGCACACCCAGCAGATGCTGCACGGCTGGACCGCGCGTGCCGTGCCGCTGGGCCACGGAACACCGGACGGGCTCCCCTGGGACACGCGGAGCGGGACGGCGCAGGACGGCGCCGGGCCCGGGCCCGTGTTCCACCGGGGGTTCCTGGAGCTGGCGGAGCCCGGCGACACGTACCTGGCGCTGCCCGGCTGGGGCAAGGGCTACGTGTGGGTCAACGGGTTCTGCCTGGGCCGCTACTGGGAGTCCCGCGGCCCGCAGCGCACCCTCTACGTGCCGTGGCCGCTGCTGTGTGCGGGACGCAACGAGATCGTGGTGCTCGAACTGGATGACTGCGCGCGTCCGTCCGTGGAACTGCGCGAGGCCCCTGAACTCGGCTGAACCCGCGGGTGACCGCTGTCCGGCCCCGGGCGGGGCTCCCCGAGGGGGCCGTGCCCGGGGCACCGCCATGTCCCGGTGCCCCGAGCACTGTCGTCTCACGCCTTCTTCCTTCCGGTACTCCCATGGGTGACACACAGACGGACAGACGAACGATCGATATCGCTTCTTGATGTTCGTTTGTTCATTTACTATTGACTCTGATCGCTCGTGGTCGAAAGATGTGCGTCAACTCGCCGCCTTCTGTAGGCCTCTCGTAGGAGTACCGCCATGCAGCGCACCACTCGTTCGACCTCCACCGCCCTCGCCGCCGCCGCTTCCCTGGCCCTCCTGGTGACCGCCTGCGGAGGAGAGGGGGCCGGCGCGGACACGGCCGGCGCGGACGGCAAGCCCGTGGAGATCACCTACTGGTCCTGGATGCCCGGCACCGCCGACATGACCGCCGCGTTCAACAAGACGCACCCCGGCATCATGGTCACCCACGCCGAGATACCCGCGGGCCTCAACGGCGGCTACGACAAGATCGCCAAGGCGGTCAAGGCGGGCAACGCCCCCGACGTCGTCAACCTGGAGTACCAGGCGCTGCCCGACCTCGTGACCCAGGGTCTCCTGCGCGACTCGAGCGCGGAACTCGGCAAGCCGGTCGAGGAGTACGCCCCCGAGTCCGTGCGGTCCCTGGTCACGCTCGGGGGCAAGACCTGGGCCGCCCCCTACGACGTCGGCCCCCAGACCTTCTACTACCGCACCGACCTCTTCGAGAAGTACGGCATCGAGGTCCCCACCACCTGGGCGGAGTTCAGGACCGCCGCGGAGAAGGTCAGGACCGCATCCAAGGGCGAGGCGAGACTGCTCGACTTCTGGGGGGACGACACCGCGACCTGGGCCGGCCTCGCACAGCAAGCCGGGGCCCAGTGGTACGGCACGACCGGCGACGCGTGGAAGGTGAACATCACCGACCCCGCCACGAAGAAGGTCGCCGACTACTGGAAGGACCTGGTCAAGGACGATCTGGTCCTGAACCACAAGGCGTGGAGCCCCGAGGCGACCAAGGCCGTCACGGACTCCAAGGCCATCGCCCTGATCGGGGCCTCGTGGAGCGCCGGGTCCCTCAAGACCACCTACCCCGCGCAGACGGGCAAGTGGGCCGAGGCCCCGCTGCCCCACTGGGGCACCCCGGCCACCGGGTCGGTGGGCGGATCGGCCTTCGCCGTGACCAAGGACAGCGAGAAGGCCGACGCCGCGGCCGAGTTCATCACGTGGGCCACCACCCGGAAGGAAGCGGTCGAGGCGCGCCTCGCCGCCGGAACGTCCAGTGGCCTCCCCGCCGACGAGGACCTGCGCGCCACCGCCAAGTCCACCTTCGACGCCTCGTACTTCGGCGGCCAGGACATCTACGCCGTCGCGGGCGCCCAGGTGCCCCTCATCACCGAGGGGTGGACCTGGAGCCCCGTGCACAACTCCACGACCATGACCATGCAGGCGGAGTTCGGCAAGGCCCAGAAGACCGGGGAGTTCTGGCAGGCCTTCCAGGCGGGCCAGGCGGCGGCGGAGAAGGCGATCACCGACCGCGGCCTGAAGCTCGCCAAGTAGCCCGCGATCGCGCGCCGTCGGGGCGGGACCAGCTCCCGCCCCGGCGTATCACCCACCCAAGGAGCTACCGCCGATGACTTCCCGGCTCGGCCGCGGGCAGCGCAGCACCCCCGCTCTCTTCGTCGCCCCCTTCTTCATCCTCTTCGTCGCCACACTCGTCGTTCCCATCGGCTACTCCCTGTGGATGAGCCTGTTCCGCGAACAGGCCACCAGCGGGCTCGGGTTCGGGGGCACCGAGACCCTGTTCGTCGGCGCCGACAACTATCTCCGTGCCCTGGGGGACCCGTCCTTCCACAGGGGCTTCCTGCACATCGCCCTCTACTGCCTGATCTACATCCCCGTGATGGTCGGCGGCGCTCTGGCGCTGGCCCTGCTCGTGGACTCGGCGATGGCCAGGGCGAAGAAGTTCTTCCAGCTGGCGTACTTCCTTCCCCACGCCGTTCCCGGCCTGATCGCCGCGATCATCTGGGGGTTCCTCTACACACCGGGGCTCAGCCCGGTGATCAGCCTCCTGCGCACCGTAGGGGTGGAGTGGGACTTCCTCGGTCCGGACGGTGTGGTCTTCTCCATGGCCAACGCCGCCGCCTGGCAGTGGATCGGCTACAACATGGTGATCTTCTACGCGGCGCTTCAGGCGGTCCCGAAGGAGACCCTGGAGGCCGCCACCGTCGACGGGGCGGGCCAGCTGCGTACGGCCCTGTCCGTGAAGCTTCCGATGATCCGTTCCTCCGTCGTCCTGACCATGCTCTTCACCGCCGTCGGCGCCATCCAGCTCTTCAACGAGCCGGAGGTGCTGCGCAGCCGGTCGTCCGCCGTCTCCCAGGACTGGAGCCCGGTGATGTACATCTACCAGGCCGCCTTCACCGAGCACGACTACGGCCTGGCCGCAGCCGCCTCACTGCTGCTCGCCCTGCTCGGAGCCGGCCTCTCCTTCGTGATCACCAAGCTCGGCAACCGCTGGAAGGAGGCGTGACCATGGCTACCGCGACTCCCCCGCGCACCCAGCCGCCCACCCGGTCCGCGAAGCGCCCGGACACCACCAGGCCGTCCCGGAACTCCCGGGTCCCCATGCCGTCCTGGTCGTCCAAGGCGGTCGTCACCACCCTGCTCGGCATCGTCGCCGTCTACACACTGATGCCGCTGAGCTGGCTGCTCGTCAACGCGACGAAGAACAACGGCGACCTGTTCGCCAGCCCCGGCTTCGCGCTCGGCGACTTCAGTCTTCTGACGAACCTCGCCGACCTGTTCAGCTACCAGGACGGCGTGTTCGGCCGCTGGCTCGCCAACAGCATGCTGTACTCCGTCGTGGGTGCGCTGGCCTCCACCCTCATCTCACTGCTCGCCGGCTACGCGTTCGACAAGTACGACTGGTGGGGCAAGGAGAAGCTCTACGGCCTGGTGCTCCTGGGCATCCTCGTACCGCACACGGTCATCTCCCTGCCGATGTACCTCATGGCGTCCGAGGTGGGCCTCGTCAACTCGTACTGGTCGGTGCTGATTCCGGGCCTCGTCAATCCCTTCGGTGTCTATCTGGCACGCGTCTTCGCGGAGAGCTACGTCCCGGGCGAGACGCTGGAGGCGGCCAGGCTCGACGGCGCGGGCGAACTGCGCATCTTCCGCTCCGTCGCTCTCCCGATGCTCTCGCCCGCCTTCGTCACGGTCTTCCTCTTCTCCTTCACCGGCAGCTGGAACAACTTCTTCCTGCCCCTGGTGATGCTGAACGACTCGGCGCTCTACCCCGTCGGCCTCGGCCTGTTCAACTGGAACGCCACGCTCCCCCAGGAGCCGCAGCTCTACTCGTTCGTCATCACCGGGTCCCTGGTGTCCATCGTCCCGCTCGCCGTCGCCTTCATAGCGCTGCAGCGCTTCTGGCGCTCGGGCCTCACCGCAGGAGCCGTCAAATGACGCCCCCGTCGCACGCCCCCTACCACCGGCCCCGCACGGTGCTCGCCATGGAGCCGAAGGTCCGGGACGCGCTCTTCGACCAGGAGTCACTGGCCCGTCTGACGGCTGTCGCCGACACCGATCCCTCGCTCGTGGTCGACGACTTCGGTGACCCGGCGGTGGCGGGCGCGCTCCACGAGGCCGAGGTGCTCCTCACCGGCTGGGGCTGTCCCCCGCTCACGGCCGATGTGCTGGAGCGGCTCCCGCGTCTGCGCACCGTGATCCACGCCGCCGGTTCGGTGAAGCACCACATCACCGACGCCTGCTGGGAGCGGAATCTGACCGTCGCGTCCGCGGCGGGGGCGAACGCGCTGCCGGTCGCGGAGTACACCGTGGCGGCGATCCTCTTCGCCGGCAAGCGGGTCCTGGCCGCTCAGCGGGTGTACGAACGTCTGCGCGCCCGGACGAACGCCCTCGACGTCATCGGCTCCGGAGGCAACTACGGCCGTACGGTCGGGGTCGTCGGGGCGTCCCGCATCGGGCGGCGGGTCATCGAACTGCTGCGCCCCTTCGACCTGCGCGTGCTGCTGTACGACCCGTACGTGGACGAGGCCGGGGCAGCGGCACTGGGCGTACGGGCGGTACCGCTCGACGAACTGGCGCGCACCAGTGACGTGGTGACCATCCACGCACCCGCGCTGCCGGAGACCCGGCACCTCTTCGACCGGGAGAGGCTGGCGCTGCTGCCCGACGGCGCCACTCTCATCAATACGGCACGGGGGTCGCTGGTGGACACGGCCGCGCTGACGGACGAGCTGGTGTCCGGCCGCCTCCACGCGGTGCTCGACGTGACCGAGCCGGAGATCCTGCCCGCGGACTCACCGCTGTACGACCTTCCGAACGTCGTGCTCACCCCTCACATCGCGGGTTCGCTCGGCAATGAGCTGACCCGCCTGACACATGCCGCGCTGGATGAACTGGAGAGGTACGGGAACCGTCTTCCGTACGCCGATCCAGTCCGGGGAGAGACGCTGACACACATGGCGTGAGCGCTGTTCCCGGCGGGTCAATTCACCCGCACAGACCGAACCATTGTACGAATACGGAGAATGCCGGTCGACTGGCATATGCAGGGGACACGCAGACATGGGCGACCTCGAATACCGCGACCCTATTGTGTGATAGAACCCCAGGCCACAGAGGTTCAGCGCATGATTCGACTCGTCGGGCATCGACTTTCAGACTCTTCACAAGGGGTTAACTCCATAAGCCCTTCATCCTGTTAGCGTCCCGAAGGACGAATGAAGTCCATCAGGAGGTGAAGGGTGCGAGCAGCGGCAGTCCGGTTCGTACTCGCGTTCCTGATCGGCTTCCTGTTGGCCCCGTACTCCGGCGCGTCCTCGCCGGATCACCGGGCTTCTGCCCAGGGAAATCGAGCGGAACATTTCCCGGTCGCGGGCACAGGTGTTCCCCAGGGCGAGTACGCCAACTGCGGTACGCCCGATCGCGGGAGCGAGCCGAACGGCCATCTGCGCCATCGCGACCGGCACCGCTCCGCGACCGTGCCCGCGCCCGAGGCGCCGCAGCGTTCCGCGGTGGCGGGGGCCGCCGACGGCGTCCTCGCCCCGGCGGCCGTCGCCGCGACGGGCGACGCGCACCACACCTCCAGATCATCGGCCGCGCATTCCTCCACGGTCCTTCAGGTGTTCCGCTGCTGAGCTGACCCGAGGCGCTCGCGGACCAGCCCCCGTCCGACGTCCTGCGGGACCCGGCGACACGGGTGGTCCGTACCTGCCCTCCAGGCACTCAGCTCTCGCACACACACCGACGCGCCGTCCGTCGGCGCGCCAGGAGGAACCACTGGTATGCAATCTCTCGCCGACCACCCCGCGGAACACGTCCTACGGATCAGCGACAGCGTCGTCTGGGCACCTCCGCCCGGCGACGTGCGCTCGGCCCCCTTCCGCACGGGATGAGGGCCGTCATGGACCGTGTCGCGAAGTTTCCTCATCTGCGGCAGGATTTCGCCGCTTCACTCGTCGTCTTCCTCGTCGCCCTGCCGCTGTGCGTCGGCGTCGCCGTGGCATCCGGGGTCCCCGCCGAACTGGGTCTGATCACCGGCATCGTGGGCGGTCTCGTCACCGGCCTCATGCGGGGCAGCAGCCTCCAGGTGTCCGGGCCGGCCGCCGGGCTCACGGTGCTCGTGTTCGAGGCCGTCCAGTCCTTCGGGCTCGCCGCGCTCGGGGTGATCGTGGTCACCGCCGGGCTGCTGCAGCTCGCCATGGGCGCACTGCGGCTGGGCCGCTGGTTCCGGGCGATCTCGGTCTCGGTCGTCGAGGGCATGCTCGCAGGCATCGGGCTGGTCCTGATCGCCGGCCAGCTCTACGCCGCCGCCGGTGTCGAGGCTCCGCTCACCGGCACGGGCAAGATCGCCGGGATCCCGGATCTCCTGGCCGGGGCCGTCTCCAGTACGGCGGCTCTCACCTCACTGGCGGTCGGCGCCTCGACCATCGCGCTGGTGGTGCTCTGGAACAGGATGCCGAAGCGGGTGCGGGCCGTTCCGGGAGCACTCGCCGCGGTCGTACTGGCCACGCTCGCCACGCTGGCCTTCGGCCTTCCGGTCGCCACCGTGCAGGTGGAAGGGCTGGTCGACGCCGTACAGATCCCCGCCCTGTCCGAGTTCGGCGGTCTCGCGGACGTGAGTCTGCTCGGCACCGTGGCGGCCTTCACCCTGATCGCGTCCGCCGAGAGCCTGTTCAGCGCGGCGGCGGTGGACCGGCTGCACGACGGGCCGCGCACCCAGTACGACAAGGAGCTGATGGCTCAGGGCGCCGGCAACACCGTGAGCGGTTTCCTGGGCGCTCTGCCGATGACCGCGGTCATCGTGCGCAGCTCCGCCAATGTGCGGGCCGGCGCGCGGACCAAGGCGTCCCGGGTGCTGCACGGGGTGTGGCTGCTGCTGTTCGCGGCGCTGCTCCCGTCCGCGCTGGGACTCATTCCGCTTCCGGCCCTCGCGGGCATCCTCATCCACGCCGGCTGGAAGCTGATCCCGGTGCGCGCGCTCGTGGCGCTGTGGCGCTCGCACCGCGGTGAGGCGGTGATCCTGGTCGTCACCGCGGTGGCGATCGTCACGGTGAACATGTTCGAGGGTGTGCTGACCGGTCTTGCCCTGTCGGTGGCCAAGGCCGCCTGGGACGCCTCGCACATCAAACTGGAGGTCGTCGACAGCGATGCCGACCGTGTCCGGGCCCGTCTCTCGGGCAACGCGACCTTCCTGCGCCTGCCGAAGATACTGGACAGCCTGGAGGCGCTGCCCACGGACCGTCCCATCGCGCTGGACCTGTCCGGACTGCACCACCTGGACCACGCCTGTCGTACGGCGCTGGAGAACTGGGCGGAGCGGCACAGTTCGTCCGGCACCGAGCCCGTGCGGCTGACCCGCACGGAAGCGGTCACCGCGGCTCGCTGACCACACGGACGACTCGCCGGGCGCCTCGGGAAGGCGTCCCGGCGAGTCGTCGCCGGCTCTCCGCTCGGGGCGGTCAGCCGTTGGGCAGGATGACCGCGCGCCCGTTGATCTTGCCGGCGTGCAGCCGCTCGTAGGCGAGCGGGGCCTCGTCGATCGAGTAGGTCTCGACATGGACGTCGACGGCACCGGCGTGGGCCAGTTCGATGACCTCGGCGAGCTCCTTGCGCGAACCCCAGTACGGCGCGGTGACCGAGGTGGAGAACGGCAGGACGCCGAAGCCGACGGGCAGCAGACCGCCGCCGATGCCGACGATGGTGACGTCGCTGTCGATGGAGGCGACCGCACCGGCCGTCTTCACGGTCGGTTCGACGCCGACGAAGTCGAAGACCACCTTGGCGCCGATGCCGCCGGTGAGCTCGCGGACCTTGGCGGCCGCGTGCTCGTCGGAGAGCACCGTCTCGTGGGCGCCGACGGTGCGGGCGAGCGCGAGCTTCTCCTCGGTGACGTCGAGCGCGATGACCCGGACGGCGGTCATGGCGCGGAGCAGCTGGATGGCCACGTGCCCGAGGCCGCCGGTGCCGATGACCACGGCGGTGGCGCCGGGCAGCAGCTTCGGCAGCGAGCGCTTGATCGCGTGGTACGGGGTGAGGCCCGCGTCGGTCAGGGAGACCGTCTTGACCGGGTCCAGGTCGCCGATCGGCGTCAGGTGGCGGGCGTCGTCGACGAGCATGTACTCGGCCATGGCGCCGGGGGTGCCCAGCCCGGGCGGGTTGATTCCGAGGTCCGCGGCGCGCAGACAGTAGTTCTCACGGCCTTCCGCGCAGTTCACGCAGGTGCCGCAGCCCCAGGGGCCGTAGACGGCGACCGAATCGCCGACCGAGACGCCCTCGGCGCCCTCGCCGAGGGCGGCGACGGTGCCGACCCCCTCGTGGCCGAGCGTGAGCGGCAGCTCGTAGGGGAACCCCTCTTCGGGCCAGCTCATCACGGCGATGTCCGAGTGGCAGACACCGGCTGCGCTGACCTTCAGCAGGATCTGGCCGGGCCCCGCGACGGGCTCCGGAATCTCGACGACCTCGGGCGCGGCGCCGACGGTGCGGTACTGGACGGCTTTCATGACTCTCCTTCGTTTCTCCGTACTCCCTTTGTGACCCGCGGGGTGGCTGTGCGCCACTCGGGGGATCAGGAGGCGGAGTAGCCGCCGTCCACCAGGTGGTAGCTGCCGTGGATGAAGGAGGCGCGGTCCGAGAGCAGGAAGGCAGCGAGCTCGGCGACCTCCTCGGAGGTGCCGAGGCGGCCCGCCGGGTGCAGGGAGATCAGGTGGTCGCGGGCCGGTCCGTCGGTGTTGCGGAGCAGCGGGGTGTCGATGAAGCCGGGGCCGACCGCGTTGATCCGGACGTTCTGCGCCGCGTACTCGAGGGCCGCGGTCTTGGTGAGGCCGACGACGCCGTGCTTGGCGGCGACATAGGCCGGGGAGTTGGCGAAGCCGTTGGTGCCGAGGATCGAGGAGATGTTGACGACCGCGCCGCCGCCCGCGGCCAGGATGGCGGGGAGCTCGTAGCGCATGGAGTAGAAGACGCCGCTGAGGTTGGTGGCGACGACCTTGTTCCAGTCCTCGATCCCGTACTCGCCGGTGGTCTGCGCGGGGCCGCCGATGCCGGCGTTGTTCACCGCGAGGTGCAGTGCGCCGAACGTGTCGACGGCGAAGCCGACACCGGCCTCGACGGAGGCGGGGTCGGTGACGTCGAGGGCGACGGCGGCGGCGCGGGCGCCGGTGGCCTTCAGCTCCTCGGCGGCCTTGGTGGCGCTCTCCTCGTTGTAGTCGGCCACGACGACGGCCGCGCCGCTCGCGGCGAGCCGCCGGGAGAGGGCGAGGCCGATGCCGGACGCTCCGCCGGTGACGAGGGCGACCTTGCCGGCGAACTCCGCCTCGTAGGCGGTGGGGAGGTTGGTGCTCATGGTGTGCTTCCTTGCGTGGTGCTGTGGGGCGCCGGCCCGTCCTGCCGGGATTCCAGCAGGTGCGTGGAGAGGGCGTCGAAGGCATGGACGACGAACTCGGGCAGAGCGGCCGGACGGCCGCCTCGTACCCATGCCGCCTGGGCCGCGAGGAGCGCTCCGGCTCCCGCGGCGACCGCCACGGCGGGACGGATGTCCTGCCGTGGATCGACACCGAGCCGTTCCGCGATGATCCTGACCGACCCCTCCTGGGCGTCCACACGGATGTGGTGGTACGCCGCGTACAGAGTGGGTTCCTCCTCGGCCATGACGAGCAGGTCGAAGATGCGCGGCCGCAGATGCCAGGGCTCCGCCTCCGGGTCGTCGAGCCAGTCCAGGACGGCCCGGCGGTAGGCGGTGAGCGGCGGTTCGGCCGCGGGGCGCTCGCGGAGCGCTCGGTTGATTCTGTCGCCGTCGCCCCGCACTACGTCGAGGACGGCGGCCTCCTTGTTCGGGAAGTACCGGCTGAAGGTGCGCCGGTCGACGTCGGCCGCTTCCGCGATCTCCTCGACCGTCACGCTCTTCAGTCCGCGCTCGAGTACCAGGTCGAACGCGTGCTGCGCCAGCGCGTCCCGGGTCCTGCGCGCCTTGCGGCTGCGCCGGTCCGGGCCGTTCCCTGTCGAATCCATAGTTGCATCGTACACCTGAAAATGTCCCGGTGGGACTTTTGTCTCAACAGGACACGGTCGGCTGCGGGGAGTGGCCGGTCCAGCCCCTGCGGGACCGTGCGCGCCACACCTGTCCGGGGGATACGGGCATGTCGCCGCCCGTGGCGCACGCGGACGGGGACCATGGGGGCATGGACGGACTCAGCACTCCCGAAATCCTCGCGAGGATCTCGGACGGACTCGGCGACTGGCGCAAGATGGCTCAGCCCCTCGCCGCTCGATATCGCGCGGCTGATCCGGTGGCCGGGGCATCCTTCGTGGCGGCGGTCGCGCAGGCGGCGGCCGCCGCGGGGCACGACGTACCGGAGTCGAGGTGGGGGCGCTCCGTCATCGATGTGTTCCTGTTCAGCACGGACGCGGCCGGATACCGCCGGGTGACCGCCGAGGACCTCGAGCTCGCGGGCGTGATCAGTGGGATCGCCCGCGCGTGCGGACTCACCGCGCTGCCCGGCGAGGTGACCCAGGTGGAGCTCGGGCTCGACACCGCCGACGACGCGGCGGCCGGGGCGTTCTGGGCGGCGCTGCTCACCGGGAGCACCGGCCGGTTGGTGGCCGACACACTCTTCGATCCGTCGAACCGGGTCCCCGGCGTCTGGTTCCAGCCGACCGAGGCGCACCGGACGCCGCGCCAGCGCTGGCACCCGGATCTGTGGCTGGCTCCCGAAGTCGCCGACGAGCGCATCGCGGCGGCTCTCGCCGCGGGCGGCACGCTGGTCGACGACTCGGAGGCCCCGTCGTACACGGTGCTCGCCGACCCCGAGGGCAACAAGGTCTGCGTCTGCACCCCACTCGGGCGGGAATAGGCCGTGGGGGCGGCCTGTCTCCCCCGGGCGGGGGAGACAGGCCGCCCCCACGGGGGAGGTCCGACGGATCGTCGGCTGTCACGGTTGTCTCATGACCGATCTCATGACCGACCCCGCTCGCGGCGCCCTTCCCGCGAACGCCGACATCCGCGTCCGTGGCCGTACGGCCCTGCTAGGAAAGGGACTTGCTCCCCTCCGGCGCTTCCTCCGCACCCTTGCTCAGCGCGCCCGGCCACCAGGCCTTGGGTCCGATGTCCCGGACGAGCGCGGGCACCAGAAGCGAGCGCACGACGAGCGTGTCGAGCAGCACGCCGAACGCGACGATGAACGCGATCTGGACCAGGAAGGCCAGCGGGATGACGCCGAGGGCCGCGAAGGTGGCCGCCAGCACGACACCGGCCGAGGTGATGACCCCGCCCGTGGTGGTCAGCCCGCGGAGTACGCCCTGCCGGGTGCCGTGGATCAAGGACTCCTCGCGGACCCTGGACATCAGGAAGATGTTGTAGTCGACGCCCAGAGCGACGAGGAAGACGAATCCGTAGAGCGGCACGGACGAGTCGGTGCCGCTGAAGCCGAAGACGTGCTCGAAGACCAGCGAGGCGATTCCGAGCGTGGCGAGGAAGTTGAGCGCCACCGTCGCCACGAGCAGGAGCGGCATGAGCAGGGAGCGGAGCAGTCCGATCAGGATGACGAGGATGATGACCAGCACCACGGGCACGATGATGTTGCGGTCGTGCTCGGCGGTCTTCTGGGTGTCGTACTGCTGCGCGGTGTAGCCACCGACGATCGCGTCGGCACCGGGCACGGCGTGGACCGCCTCGCGGAGCCTGGTGACGGTCGCCTTGGCGGCGTCGCTGTCGGCCGCGTCCGTGAGCGTGGCGTCGATGCGCACCCTGCCGTCCACCACGAGCGGTTCCCCGCTGCCCGGGCGTCCGGAGGCGGTCACCACGGAGACGCTGTCGACACCGGACACGTCCTCGGCGGCGCCGACCACCTTCTGAGCACCGGCGGCGTCGGCGATGACGACGGCGGGGTTGCCCGAACCTCCGGGGAAGTGCCGTCCCAGCGTCTCCTGCGCGGTGACGGACGGTGCGTCGTTGACGAAGATCTCCTTCAGGGGCACGCCCTTGGAGTTCAGCGTCGGCATGAAGGCGGCGCACGCGAGGAGGCCGATCAGCGTGAAGGCCCACACCTTGCGCGGAGAGCGGTCGACCAGGCCGGCGATCCGGGACCAGATGCCCGTGGAGCCGGCTTCGGGCTCGGCGTCACCCTTCTTGGGCTTGGCCGGCCAGTACGCGGCCCTGCCGAGCAGGACCAGGACGGCGGGGAGGAAGGTGAGAGCGCTGAGGACGGAGCAGACGATGCCGATGGCGCCCACGGGGCCGAGAGCGCGGTTGTTGGTGAGATCGCTGAGCAGGAGGGCGAGGAGCCCCAGGGCGACGGTGGCGGCGCTGGCCGTGATGGGCCCCGCGGACTCCCGGAGCGCCGCCCGCATCGCGGTCCACCGGTCGGCCTGCCGGCCCAGTTCCTCGCGGAACCGCGCGGTGAGCAGCAGGGCGTAGTCCGTGGCGGCGCCGATGACCAGGATCGACAGGATGCCCTGGACCTGCCCGTCGACCCGGACGATGTCGTGGTCCGCCAGCACGTACACGATCGCGCAGGAGACGCCGAGGGCGAAGACCGCGCCGACGATGATGATCAACGGCAGCAGGACACTCCGGTAGACCAGGAGCAGAATGACGAGCACGGTCACCAGGGCGACGCCGAGCAGCAGTCCGTCGATGCCGGCGAAGGCGTCGGACAGATCGGCCTGGGAGGCCGCGGGGCCGGCCAGGCCGACCACCGTTCCAGGAACCTTCTCCGCCGCGTCGCGGATCTCCGCGATGGCGTCGGGGAGTTCGTCGCCGAGGTCCGGCCTCAACTGGACGATGCCTTCGAGCGCCTGACCGTCCTTCGACGGCAGTGCGGGGCTCACCTCGCCCGTCACGCCAGGGCCGCCCTGGATCGAGGCGAGTGCGGCCGTCGCCGCCTCCTGCTGCTCCGCCCCGAGCTCCCCGCCGTCCTTGTCGGACGTCCAGACCACGATGGCGGGAACGGTCTGCTGCCGGCTGAACGCCTTCTGCGCCTCGACGACTCTGGTCGACTCGGCGCTCTGCGGCAGGAAGGAGGCCTGGTCGTTGGTGGCTACTTCACCGAGCTTCCCGGCATACGAGCCGAACGTACCGCCGACGACGAGCCAGGCGAGAACAAGGAATACAGGGACAAGGAACAGCCGGCGAACCGGCTTCGATGCGGTGGACATGGCGCTCCTGGGTCGGCCGCGATCTCTCAATCATGATGTATCTCAATGATTGAGATTACATGCTCCGCAGCACCACTCGTCACCGGCGGGGGATTCAGCGCCGGGGAACCTGCATTCGGTTGAGTTCACCGTTCATCCGGCCGAGGAAACGGAGCACGGCCTCCAGCTCCTCGGGCTCGGTCGCGGAGCACGCGCCCGCCGCCGCCTCCGCGAGGGGCATGAAGAAGGAGCGGGCGACCGCCTTGGCCCCGGGCTCGTAGTACAGGTGCACGACACGCCGGTCGGCACTCTCCCTCGCCCGCCGGATGTGGCCCGCGCGCTCCAGCCGGTCCAGACACGCGGTGACCGCACCCGAGGTCAGGCCGAGATGCTCACGGAGCCTGCCGGGAGTCAGCGGCGGGTCCGCGTCGAGGATCGCCCCCAGCGCCTGCACATCCGTGGCGTGCAGACCCTGCGCGTGCGCGAAGGAGTGAACCAGGCGGTTGATCTCGCCGTTCATCCGGCGCAATTCCACCGCGAGCGCCTGAAGCTCCGACACCCCGCTCGCGGCCGGGCGTGATCCGTCACGAGGGTTGTCCGCACTGTTCACCGGCCCATAGTAGGACGCGGACGGGCGCACGAGAGATCCCTCCCCCGACGGGCGCCGGGCACACTTCCCCCGGACGCCGGAAGCGAATCAGCAGATCATCTCGCCTCTATACTTCTACAGTTGTGTAGAAATCAACTGCACACGTTCTCCGTGTACGGAAGAAGGAGTGGACGCCACGATGGTGTTCAAGAAGCTGCTCGGCTCGCTCGGCGTAGGGGGACCGACCGTGGACACGGTCCTGGAGCCGGGGGCCGTGATTCCCGGGGGCAGCCTCAGCGGCCAGGTCCGCCTGAAGGGCGGCGGCGCCGACTTCACGGTCGAGCACATCACACTGGAGCTCGTCGCCCACGTCGAGGCGGAGCACGAGGAGGGCGAGTCCGAGGGCGCCGTCGCCTTCGACCGCTTCACCGTGAGCGGTGGTTTCGTGCTGGCCGAGGGCGCGGAGCACATCGTGCCCTTCAGCGTGACGCTTCCCTGGGAGACCCCGGTCACCGAGCTCTACGGCCAGGACCTCGGGATCGTACTCGGCGTGCGCACGGAGCTCTCGGTGGCGGGCGCCAGGGACAAGGGGGACCTCGACCGGCTCACGGTGGGCCCGCTGCCCGCGCAGGAGGCCGTTCTCGAGGCGTTCGGCCGGCTCGGGTTCGGCTTCAGGTCGGCCGATCTGGAGCTGGGCCACATCCACGGCAGCGGACAGCGGCTTCCCTTCTACCAGGAGATCGAGCTGTCACCCTCACCGCGCTACGCGGACCGGATCAACGAGATCGAGGTGACGTTCCTCGCCGGAGCCGACCACCTGGACGTCGTGCTGGAGGCGGACAAGCGAGGAGGCCTCTTCTCCGGCGGCGGCAACGCCGTCAGCCGCTTCACCATCGGCCATCACGAGGTTCAGGGGCGCGACTGGGCCACCGAGGTCGACGGGTGGGTCCAGGCGCTGGCCGAAGCCCGCTCGGCTCTCGGCGCCCCCGAGGCGTACGGCGCCGCCGAGAGCCACGGACACGATGACGGGCACGCACATCGTTCGGGCCCCGGCCTCGGCACCGCCGTGGCCGCCGGTGCGGCGGGCGTCGCCGTCGGCGTGGTGGGCGGGATGGTGGCCGCCGAAGTCATCGACGAGGTGGGCGACTTCTTCGAGGGGGACGAGGAGGAGGACGAGGGCGACGAGGGCTGAGGTCCGGCCGGGAGACGCCCTGCCACAGTCTTCTACAGTGCTGTAGATTTGGCGCGCCCCGGCCACCCCAGGGCATCGTCGAGGTCGCCGCGCAGGCGTCCCGGACCGCCAGGGAGAGACTGCCGTCATGTTCGGAATCAGCGAGATCGCCCTCTTCATCATCATCGCCGTCGTGATCTTCGGCGCCAGGAAGCTCCCGGAACTCGCCCGCTCCCTGGGCAAGTCGGCGCGGATCCTGAAGAGCGAGGCGCAGGCTCTGAAGAGCGACGGCGCCTCTCCCGCCGATCCGGCGGAGAACGGGTCGGGTACGGCGGGCCCCCGCGTCATCAAGGGCACCGCCACCGAGAGGACCGGACAGCACTGAGGTTCGATCGGCCCCGCCACCCGGTGGGGTGGGCTTCGGCGTGTCAGGGTCCCGTGGTCGAGCGGAATCCCCCGGAGGGGACACCGTGGACGAAGGACACACGAGCCGGAGCGAGGGGCCATGGACAGCAAGGACGACACCGGCGGACTGCGGTGTCTGGTGACAGGCGCGACGGGATACATCGGCGGACGCCTCGTACCCGAGCTGCTGGACGCGGGCCACCGGGTGCGCTGCCTGGCGCGCACGCCGGAGAAGCTCCGGGACCATCCCTGGGCGGGCGAGGCCGAGGTCGTCAAGGGGGACGTGACCGACGCCGAGTCCGTGCGCGCCGCGATGCGGGACATCGACGTCGCCTACTACCTGGTGCACGCCCTCACCAGCGGTTCGGGCTTCGAGAAGACCGACCGCGAGGCGGCCCGGATCTTCGGCGAGCAGGCGCGGGCCGCCGGAGTCGGCCGCATCGTGTATCTGGGCGGTCTCACTCCCGCCGACGTCCCCGAGCGGGATCTGTCCCCCCATCTCCGTTCCCGTGCCGAGGTCGGACGCATCCTCCTCGAATCGGGTGTGCCGTCGACCGTGCTGCGCGCCGCGGTGATCATCGGTTCGGGTTCGGCGTCCTTCGAGATGCTCCGCTATCTCACCGAGCGGCTCCCGGTCATGGTCACCCCGAGCTGGGTGTCGACGAGGATCCAGCCGATCGCGGTCCGGGACGTGCTCCGCTATCTCGTGGGCAGTGCGGACATGCCGGCCGAGGTGAACCGCACCTTCGACATCGGCGGTCCCGATGTGATGACGTACCGGGACATGATGCAGAAGTACGCCAAGGTCGCCAGGCTCCCCCACCGCCTGATCCTTCCGGTGCCGATGCTGTCGCCGGGGCTGTCCAGCCACTGGGTCGGACTGGTGACCCCCGTGCCGGCGTCGATCGCCCGGCCCCTCGCGGAGTCCCTGCGCTACGAGGTCGTGTGCCACGAGCACGACATCGCCGACCACGTCCCCGACGGCCCCGGACAGCCCTTCTCCTTCGACACCGCCCTCTCGCTCGCCCTGCAGCGAATCCGCGAGGCCCGGGTGACGACCCGGTGGTCCTCGGCCTCCACCCCCGGCATCCCCAGCGATCCGCTGCCCACCGACCCCGACTGGGCGGGCGGGAGTCTGTACACGGATGTGCGCGAGCTCGATGTCGACGCGTCACCCGATGCCCTGTGGCGGGTCATCGAGGGCATCGGAGGCGACAACGGCTGGTATTCGTTCCCGTTGGCGTGGGCGGTCCGGGGCTGGATGGACCGGCTGGTCGGCGGAGTGGGCCTGCGCCGGGGCCGACGGGACGCCCAACGGCTGCGGGTCGGCGACTCGCTGGACTTCTGGCGGGTCGAGGAGATCGAGCCGGGCCGGCTGCTCAGGCTCCGCGCGGAGATGCGGCTCCCGGGCCTGGCCTGGCTGGAGATGTACGCCGAGCAGGGCAAGGACGGCCGGTCCCACTACCGCCAGCGGGCGGTCTTCCACCCCAACGGCCTGCTCGGGCACGCGTACTGGTGGAGCGTCTCCCCCTTCCACGCGGTGGTCTTCGGCGGGATGGCACGCAACATCGCACAGGCCGCGATCAAGGGAACGGCGGGTGGCCGGGCATGACCGTGGCAGTGGTCCTCTTCACCTCCGACCTCCGGCTGCACGACCATCCACCGCTGCACGCGGCCCTGGCCTCGGCCGACGAGGTGGTCCCCCTGTTCGTCCTGGACGACGCCGTCCACGACGCCGGGTACGACGCGCCCAACCGGCGCGCGTTCCTCTCCGACTGCCTGCACGACCTCGACGCGGGGCTCCGCGAGCGGGGCGGGCGTCTGGTCGTCCGCCGGGGTGATGTCGCCGACGAGGTCGGCAGGGTCGTCAAGGAGACCGGTGCGGACGCGGTTCACGTGGCGGCCGGCGTCAGCGCGTTCGCCCAGCGACGCGAGGAGCGGCTGCGCGAAACGCTCTCGTCGATGGGCTGCCCGCTGCGGGTGCACGACGCGGTCGTCACGGCGGTCGCACCCGGCGCGGTGGTGCCCTCGGGGGCGGGAAGGGACCACTTCGCCGTCTTCACCCCGTACTTCCGGCGCTGGTCCGGCGAGGGGACCCGCTCCCCGTTCGGGGCTCCTCGTACCGTGCGCGTACCGAAGGACCCCGGGTCCGTGCCGCTGCCTTCGCGGTCCGGGCTCACGGGACTCTCCCCCGGCCTCGCAAAGGGCGGGGAGACCGAGGGGCGCAAGCTGTTCGGCGCTTGGCGCCGGAACGGTCTCGCGTCGTACGAGGACCGTCACGACGACCTCGCAGGTGACGCGACCTCGCGGCTCTCGCCGCATCTGCACTTCGGCACCCTCTCCCCCACCGAGCTCGTCGACCGGGCCCGCGCTGCGGGCGGTCCGGGGGCGGAGGCGTTCGTGCGGCAGTTGTGCTGGCGGGACTTCCACCACCAGGTCCTGGCCGCGCACCCGGAGGCATCCCGCTCCGACTACCGCCCCCGGGACGACCGTTGGCGCACCGGGCGGGCGGCGGAGAAGGACACGGCCGCCTGGAAGGAGGGCCGCACCGGCTATCCGATCGTCGACGCGGCGATGCGTCAGCTGCTCCACCAGGGCTGGATGCACAACAGGGGACGGCTGCTGGCGGCAAGCTTCCTCACCAAGACGCTGTACATCGACTGGCGCACCGGAGCGCGTCATTTCCTCGAGCTTCTGGTCGACGGGGACATCGCCAACAATCAGCTGAACTGGCAGTGGGTGGCGGGCACGGGCACGGACACCCGGCCCAACAGGGTCCTGAATCCGGTGACGCAGGCCAAGCGGTACGACCCGAAGGGTGAGTACGTACGCCGCTGGGTGCCCGAACTCGCGGGGATCGCAGGGTCCGCCGTCCATGAGCCGTGGAAGCTGCCGGGCTCGGAGCGCTCCGCCTACGACTATCCGGATCCGGTCGTCGGACTGCCGGAAGGGCTGGCGCGCTTCAAGGACGCACGCGGACTCGACTGAGGCCGGCTCGGCCGAAGCGGACCGCACCGGAACCGGCGGGCAGCCGGGCCGCACCGAAGCCCCTCTGCGACCGGCGGGCCCAACCGGTCGGCCCGGCGAAGCCCCTGCACCCGGCCGGTCGGCCGTCCCGGCGAAGCCCCCCACCCCCTGCCGGTCGGACACCCTGGTAAAGCCGGGCCCGGCCGGTCGGCCGGGCACCCTGTCCGTCACGGCTGCGGTTCAGACCCTGCGCCAGCGCGCGTTGGCCCAGGAGAAGAGGCCGAAGGCGGCGAGGCCGAGCGCGACCAGCACGAGCAGCCAGGGCCCCGCGGGAGTCTCGGTGAAGGAGCGCAGGGTGTCGTCCATGCCCTTGGCGCGGCCCGGTTCGTGCTGGACGGCGGCGGCCACGGCGAACCCGCCGGCCGTCGCGAAGACCGCACCCCGGACGGCTCCGCCGAAGACACCGGTGACATCGACGGCCTGACGGACCTTCTTCGTCATCTCGGCCATCTTCAGATGCTTGTGGAACTTGCGCATGACGGCCCGTCCGGCGATCCACAGGCCCGCGCAGGTCACGGCGGCTCCGGCGATCCCGACGATCCACTGGCCACCGGTCCACTCCAGGGCGCGCGCCGTGACGTCGTCGGTCTGCCGGTCGCTGGATCCGCTGCCGCTGCCGCTGTCACCGGCGGCGTAGGAGAGGACGGAGTACGACGCGAAGGAGTAGAAGACGAAACGGGCCGCGGCCATGGCCCGCTTGCCCGCCTTGCGTCCGTCCGGGCCGGCCTGCCCGAACAACGCCTCGGACAGCCGCCAGAGCGCCATCCCGGCCAGGGCCACGCCCAGCACCCAGAGCAGGAGGTTCCCGAAGGGCTTCTCGGCTATCTCCGCGATCGCGCCGCCTCGGTCGGCCTGCTTCCCGCCCCCGTCGGAGAAGGCGATGCGCAGGGCCAGCAGGCCCACCAGGAGGTAGATCACTCCACGGGCCACGAACCCGGCGCGGGCTCCCGCTTCCACGGCCCGGCTGTTGGCCGCCCGTCTGGCCTGACCTCGTGCGTTCATCGACATTGCGTTCGTATTCATGCACTGCCGGATGCCCCTGAAACGCAGATCAATGCGGGGGCGTCAGGGCGCGTCAGGCGTTGTCGTCCGTCGGCTCGCCCTCGGCGGCCGTCTGCCCCTTGGCGCGTCGGCCGACGACGGCTGCCGCCGCGAGCGCGCTTCCGGCGAACGCGAGGGCGACGACCCAGGGCCGGTCCAGGACATGCCCGGTGGCATGGTCCAGGGAGTAGCGTCCGGCACCGGTCACCCCGATCGCGGCGGCGGTGAAGCCCAGGAACGCGGGGTACTCGTAGCCGCCGGCGGTCGCGAAGAAGCCCGCGGGCGCGTGTACGGCGACGGCACCCGCCATCGTGCCGGCCGCGGCAGCGCCGGCGGCCGGGGTGGCCAGTCCGAGGGCCAGCAGGATTCCGCCGCCCGTCTCGCCGAGTCCGGCGGCCATGGCGCTGTGCTTCGGCGGGTCGAAGCCCATGGCCTCCATGGCCGCGGTGGTGCCCTCGATGCCGCCTCCGCCGAACCACCCGGCCAGTTTCTGGCTGCCGTGGGCCGCGAGGACCGCCCCCGTCCCGACCCTGAGCACGAGGAGTCCTAGGTCACGTCGGTTGATGCAGGTCATGGGGTGGCTCCTGTCGGCGAGGAGGGTGCGCGCGGGAGGGAAGGCGTACGCATCCACTGTCGTCCGGGCCGGGAAGCGAGGTCCGGTGGTGTTACGCCATTCGTGGACCGACCCTGCGAGGACTGCGACGTACGCCATTGTGCAACTAGTTGCATAAAGCGTTCCGGGTGGTCTACAACTGGCTCGACGACACCTGCGAGGAGACCCGGATGAGCCCGTACCCCACCCTGCTGAGCCCGCTCGATCTCGGGTTCACCACGCTCCCCAACCGGGTGCTGATGGGCTCGATGCACATCGGCCTCGAGGAGGTCGAGCGTGGTTTCGAGCGGATGGCGGCGTTCTACGCGGCGCGGGCGCGCGGTGGGGTGGGCCTCATCGTCACCGGCGGGATCGCGCCCAGCGAGCGTGCGTGCTCCTTCCCCGGCGGCGCGAAGATGACCACCGAGGCGGAGGCGGAGCAGCACGCCGAAGTCACCTCGGCCGTGCACGCGGCGGGCAGCCGGATCGCGATGCAGATCCTGCACTTCGGGCGCTACGCCCACCACCCGGACCTGGTGGCGCCCAGTGCGCTCAAAGCTCCGATCAGCGGGTTCACCCCGCACGCGCTGACGGACGACGAGGTCGAGGAGACCATCGAGGACTTCGTGCGGGCGGCACAACTCGCGCGCCGCGCCGGCTACGACGGGGTCGAGATCATGGGCTCCGAGGGCTATCTGATCAACGAGTTCATCGTCGCGGCGACCAATCACCGCGAGGACCGCTGGGGTGGTTCGTACGAGAACCGCATCCGCTTCCCCGTCGAGATCGTGCGCAGGGTCCGCGAGCGGGTCGGCCCCGACTTCATCCTGATCTACCGGCTGTCGATGCTGGACCTGGTGCCGGGTGGTTCCACCCTGGAGGAGGTCGTGCACCTAGCCCGCGAGATCGAGGCCGCCGGGGCGACCATCATCAACACCGGCATCGGCTGGCACGAGGCCCGTATCCCGACCATCGCCACCTCGGTGCCGCGCGGCGCCTTCACCTGGGTGACGGAGCGGGTCCGCGGCGCGGTCTCGGTTCCGCTGGTGACCAGCAACCGCATCAACACCCCCGAACTGGCCGAGGAGGTGCTCGCCTCGGGCCGCGCGGACATGGTGTCGATGGCACGGCCCTTCCTCGCCGACCCGGATTTCGTGGCGAAGGCGGCCGAGGGCCGTGCCGACGCGATCAACACCTGCATCGGCTGCAACCAGGCCTGCCTGGACCACATCTTCAGCCTGCAGATCACCTCCTGCCTGGTGAATCCCCGCGCCTGCCACGAGACGGAGCTGGTGCTGTCCCCGACCCGTACGCGCAAGCGCGTCGCCGTCGTCGGCGCCGGGCCCGCGGGGCTTGCGTGCGCGGTCACGGCCTCCGAGCGCGGTCACGCGGTGACGCTGTTCGACACGGCCGACGAGATCGGCGGCCAGCTGAACGTCGCGCGACGGGTCCCCGGCAAGGAGGAGTTCGACGAGACGCTGCGCTACTTCCGTACGCGGCTCGCCGAGGAGGGCGTCGAGCTGCGGCTCGGTACCCCGGCCACGGCCGCCGCGGTCGAAGGGTTCGACGAGATCGTCCTCGCCACCGGAGTCGAGCCGCGCACCCCCGCCATCCCCGGCGTCGGGCACCCGAGCGTGGTCAGCTACCTGGACGTCCTGCGTGACGGCGCGGAGGTCGGCGACCGGGTGGCGGTGATCGGCGCGGGCGGAATCGGTTTCGACGTCGCCGAGTTCCTGACCGACGGTGGCGACGGCGCGAGCCTGGACCCCGAGGTCTTCTTCAGGCAGTGGGGTGTGGACACCGGTTACGCGGACCGGGGCGGGCTTCGGGCCCCGGAGCGCCCGAAGACACCGCGCACGGTGCACCTGGTGCAGCGCAAGACGACCAAGGTCGGGGCCGGCCTGGGCAAGACCACCGGCTGGATCCACCGGACCGAACTGCGCCACCGGGGCGTGACGATGATCGCGGGCGCCTCGTACGACCTCATCGACGACGCGGGGCTGCACCTCACGGTGGACGGCGAGCAGCATCTGCTTCCGGTCGACACGGTGGTGCTGTGCGCGGGCCAGGAACCCCGGCGTGAGCTGTACGAGGAGCTGCGCGCGGCGGGCCGGCCCGTGCATCTGATCGGCGGCGCCGACGTGGCGGCCGAGCTGGACGCCAAGCGCGCGATCCGCCAGGGCACGGAGCTGGCCGCGGAGCTGTGACGGGGCGGGACACGCCGTCCCTAGGATGCACACCATGTCACTGCCGCACGCGATCCTCACGGCCCTGCTCGAGAAGCCGTCGTCCGGTCTCGAACTGACGCGGAGGTTCGACCGGTCGATCGGCTACTTCTGGCCGTCCACGCATCAGCAGATCTACCGCGAGCTGGGAAAGCTGGAACAGGCCGGGCACATCCGGGTCCTGCCGTCGGCGCAGCGGGCCCGTGGGCAGAAGAAGGAGTACGAGGTGCTGGCCGCGGGCCGCGAGGAGCTGGCCGGCTGGGTGTCGCTGGCCGAGGACCCGCGGCCGGTCCGCGATCCGCTGCTGCTCAGGATGAGGGCGGCCGCCGTGGTCGGGGCGCCCGGTCTCGCCGGGGAGCTGCGCAGGCATCTCGTGCTGCACCAGGGACAGCTGGCGGAGTACCTGGAGATCGAGCGGCGGGACTTCCCTCCGGAGCGGACCGCCGACGAGGACCGGCTGCGTCATCTGGTGCTGCGCGGGGGGATCGACCTGGAGACGTTCTGGACCGGCTGGCTGACCAGGGCGATCGACGATCTGGAGGGGTCCGGGCGTTCCGGGACGGAGGGCGGCGCCGGGGCCGGGTTCTCGGACGCCGGTTAGGTCGGACGCTCCCCTGCGTCCCGGACGCCGGCGAGCACGTCTCCGGGCTTCGGGCGGCTCCGCGCTCCCCCTCGGGCCGTCTGTCGGCCCGAGGGGATGGGCCAGGACTACTGCCCGGGGCCACCCTGAGTCCCGACCGGCTCCGCCCTGAGCAGGATCGGCTCGGCGGGGCGGGGGACGGAGAGGGACGGCACGGCGATGACGACCCGCGACGGCACACCCGGCGCGGGTGGCCCGGCCGGGACGGGCAGCACCGGAACGGCCGGGGCGGGTGGCGCGCTCGGCGCGGGTGACACGGCCGGGACCGGTGCCGTGGCCAGGGCTTCGGGCTCGCCCTCCGCCTGCGCGCGGCTGAGCAGGATCACGCCCCGCACGGCGGCGGCAGCCCCGATGAGCGCCGGGATCACCCCGAGCAGCCCGCCCTGGAGACGTTCGCCGAGCAGGACCAGACCGATGGCAGCGGCGGCCACCGGATTGGTGAGGGTGACCACGGCGAGCGGGGCGCCCAGGCCGCCCCGGTAGGCGGTCTGGGAGAGCAGCAGGCCGCCCAGGGCGAAGAAGGAGACGAGCAGTGCCACGGTCACCAGCCGCCAGCTGAGCAGCGGCCCCGAGTGGTCGGTGGCGGCGACCGTCAGCGTCTGGGTGAGCGCGGAGGCCACCCCGGAGGTGATGCCCGAAGCGGCGGCGTGCCGGAGGCCGGGCCGGGTGCCCGGGCGGCTGAGGACCGCGACGAGCGTCATGGTCACGGCCCCGACGCCCACGGCCTCGGGCAGCGTCAGCGTGTCGTGCGGCGCGGTGCCTCCGGCCGCCAGGAGCAGCGCGGCGAGGCCGAGGAGGGTCAGGAGCGTCCCGCGCCATTCCGTACGGCTGACGCGGCGCCCCGCCGAGCGGGCTCCCAGCGGGACGGCGGCCACGAGGGTGAGCGCGCCGAGCGGCTGGACCAGGGTGAGCGGTCCGTATTTCAGCGCGGCGACGTGCAGGAGGGCCCCGGCCGCGTTCAGGCCGACCGCCGACCACCAGGCTCCGCGGGCCATCAGCCGCAGCGCTCCGGTGGAGGGGTCGGTTCGGCCGGCGAGCCGGGCCTGGGCCACCGCGGCGGAGGCGTAGGCGACGGCGGACACCAGGGAGAGCGCGACGGCCATGAGCGTGGCGTTCATCGGCGTACCCCCTGTCGTGCGTACGCCGGGGACGCGTAGCGCTGGGCGGGGACGGCGGCCGGCCACGGGAGGTGGGGGGTGATCGGGGTGCTGGGCAGCCTGATCGCGGCGTAGGCGACGGCGAGCATCGCGGAGACCACGATCGAGTCGAGCCAGTAGTGGTTGGCGGTACCCACGATGACGAGCAGCGTGATCAGGGGGTGCAGCAGCCACAGCAGGCGCCACCGGGAGCGGGTCGCGACGATGAGCCCGACGGCGATCACGAGGGCCCAGCCGAAGTGCAGGGAGGGCATGGCGGCGAACTGGTTGGCCATCGGGTCGGTCGCGGGGCTGTCCCCGTACACCGTCGGGCCGTAGACCTGGCCGGTGTCGACGAGGCCCGCCGCGTGCAGCATCCTCGGCGGCGCGAGCGGGAAGAGCAGGTGCACGGCGAGTGCCGCGCCGGTGAGCGCGGTCAGGATGCGGCGCGACCAGACGTAGTGGCGCGGCTTGCGCCAGTACAGCCAGATCAGGAACGCCAGCGTCGCCGGGAAGTGCACGGTCGCGTAGTAGGTGTTCGCCGCCTGGATCAGGGTGGGACTGTGCAGCAGAAGGCCCTGCACGGCGCCTTCGCCGGGGAGCCCTGCGGCTCGTTCGAAGCCCCAGACCTGTCCGGCGTTGTGGAAGGCCTCGTCGACATGGCCGGTCGCGGCCATCCGGCCGAGTTTGTAGACGAGGAAGAGTCCGGCTACGAGAAGCAGCTCACGGACGAGGGGCGGTCGGGCTGATATGTCCGGCTCCCGCTCCGCAGGCTCCCTGCGGGTGTGCATCACCCGTGCCCCTTTGCTGACGGTGCGCTGTTACGACATCGGTCCGGCCAGTCCGGACGTATCGATACGCCAGTGTACCGATACGCAGGCGTATCGGTACACGAGCGTATCGGTACACTGGCGTATCGAGGGTCCCCAGCCGCACAGCCGCAGAGAGGGAAGCAGATGCCGTCGCCCGGTTCAGCACAGGAGTCACCGCCCGCTTCACGCAGGTCGAAGATCACACCTGAGCGGGCACAGGAGCTCTACACCGCCGTGCTGGACCTGCTCAGGGAGAGCGGTTACGAATCGCTGACCATGGAGGGCGTCGCCTCCCGCACCCGCTGCGGGAAGTCCACGCTCTACCGCCAGTGGGGCTCCAAGCCGGAGCTGGTCGTCGCCGCGCTGCACGGCACCCGGCAGACCCTGCTCTCGGACATCGACACGGGCAGCCTGGGCGGAGACCTCAGGGCGGCGGCGCGGGCCGTGGAGACGGCGTCCGGCAAGGACACCCCGCTGATGCACGCGCTCAGCCATGCCGCACTCCAGAATCCCGACCTGCTCTGCGCGCTGCGCTCCACGCTCATCGCGCCGTCGATCGCGGCGATCGACGCGATGGTCGAGCGGGCCGTCCGGCGCGGCGAGATCGACGCCGACAACCCCGCGACGGACTACGTGGCGGCCCAGGTGCTCGGCATCATCCGCGCCCGGCCGCTCCTGGAGGGGCGGTACGCCGACGAAGCCTTCCTGACCCGCTTCATCGAGTGCGCCGTGCTTCCCGCACTCGGACTCCCTTCGTCCCCGCCGGATCCCGTGGAACACGGGGACGGTCCACCCGCTCGCGGGGAGAGCGGGTCCTGATGAACGTGGGCCGTCACCCGAGCGGATGACGACGGCCCACCCGCGCGCCGCACCGTGGGGACGGGGTCGGCGCACAACCGGCCGGCCGGCGGTTTCTTCGGAAGCCGCCGGCCGGCCGCGTTCGTACCGCCACCCCCTTCTCGTCCCCTTGACGACATATGGAGGCCGTCGTTATCGTCGTCATGACGAGAAAGAGGGGGTCCCGACATGGCCGACATCACCCGGCGCCTCGGCTGGCGGCATCTGCGCTCCGCGCCCACCACGCACATCCGCCACCACAAGCGCGGCAGGCTCGCCCACGACGGGACGGGGCTGAGCTTCTGGTACCGCTCGCTGTCCGCGGCGCTGTCCGAGGTCCCGGTGGATGACCGGGAGCTGGCGATGGCCTTCCACGCGCGCACGGCCGACTTCCAGGACGTGACCGTGCAGGCGACCGTCACCTACCGGATCAGCGACCCCGCCGAGGCCGCCGCGCGGCTCGACTTCTCCGTCGACCCCGACACCGGGGTCTGGCGCGGTGCGCCTCTGGAACAGATCGCCACCCTGCTCACCGAGACCGCGCAGCAGCACACCCTCGACGTCCTGGCCCGCACCCCCCTGGCCACCGCGCTGGTGGACGGCGTCGCCGCCGTACGGGAGCGGGTCGCGACCGGGCTCGCGGCCGAGCCCCGGCTGCCGGCCACCGGCATCGACGTGGTCGCCGTGCGGGTGGTCGCCATCCGCCCGGAGGCGGAGGTCGAGCGCGCCCTGCGCACCCCGGCCAGGGAGCAGATCCAGCAGGAGGCCGACAGGTCGGTCTACGAACGCCGGGCGGTCGCCGTGGAGCGTGAGCGCACCATCGCCGAGAACGAGCTCGCCAGCAAGATCGAGCTGGCGCGCCGCGAGGAGCAGCTCGTCGACCAGCGGGGCACCAACGCCCGCCGGGAGGCGGAGGAGAAGTCGGCGGCCGACGGGGTGCGCACGGAGGCCGAGGCGGCGCGCAAGGTCCGCCTGGCCCGCGCGGAGGCCGAGGCTGCGCGCGACGTCGGGGCGGCCCGCGCCGAGGCGCAGTCGGCCTGGCTGCGGGCGCACGGGGACGTCGACCCCGCCACCCTGCGCGCCCTGGCGGCGACCCGGTTGGCGGAGAACCTGCCCCGCATCGACAGCCTGACCCTCTCCCCCGACGTGCTCACGGGCCTGCTCGCCCGGCTCGGAAGGCCGGAACCGGAGGCACGGGCGTGAGCCTCGCGCCCCGCGCGGTGCTGGTGCACCGCACGACGGAGTACGAGGAACTGCTCGCCCGGCACGGTACGCACGGTCAGGCCGCGTTCGTGCTCGCCGGGCGCGGCCGGTCCGTCGAGGAGGTCGCCGAGCGCCACCGGCGCAACGAGCAGGCGCTCACGGAAGTGGCCGCCGCCCTGCCGCTGCGGTGGCGCAGGACGCGGGTGGAGCGGGCGGATCTCGACCGCTTCCTGTTCGGCCCGGAGGACGTGGTGGTCGTGGTCGGGCAGGACGGCCTGGTCGCCAATGCGGCGAAGTACCTGTCCGGGCAGCCGGTCGTGGGCATCGACACCGATCCGGGCCGCAACCCCGGCGTCCTCGTACGCCACCGCCCGCGCGACGCGGCCGCACTGTGCCTGGCCGCCGTCGACGGCGGCGGGAAGGTGGACGCGCTCACGATGGCGGAGGCCGTCGCCGACGACACCCAGCGGCTGCTCGCCCTGAACGAGATCTACCTGGGACCGCCGGGCCACCAGACCGCGCGGTACCGCATCGGCCCCGAAGGCACGCCCACCGCCGGTGAGTCACAGGCGTCCTCGGGCGTCCTGGTCGGAACGGGCACGGGCTCCACCGGCTGGCTGCGCTCCCTCTGGCTGGAGCGCGGCAGCCGGCTGCGGCTGCCGGCCCCGTCCGATCCCCGGCTGGTCTGGTTCGTCCGCGAGGCCTGGCCGTCCCCCGCCACCGGTACGTCGATGGTCTCGGGCGAGCTGGGGCGCCGGGACGGGCTGACGCTCACCGTCGAGTCGGACCGCCTGGTGGTGTTCGGCGACGGGATGGAGTCCGACGCGCTGGAGCTGACATGGGGTCAGTCGGTGCGGCTGGGAGTCTCGGACACCACGCTCAATCTGGTGGCCTGACGGCTCGCGCCCCTCCGGCCGCCGGCACGGGCGCACCTCAGCCGGGGACCTCCGTTCACCGGGGGCCAGGGGTGGAGCCGGAGGCCGGGGGCCAGGGGTGGAGCCGGAGGCCGGGGCTCCCACGAGCCGTCCGGCCGGTGCGAGGATGGCGGGCATGGCCGATGATCTCGCGAACGTCCCGACCCGCAACACCCGTCCGCCGCTGGCCCAGGCCGCGTTCGGAGTCGGTGTCGTCGTACAGGACACGGAGGGCAGGATCCTGCTCGGCAGGCACCGCGACGGCACATGGGAGCTGCCCGGAGGGAAGGTCGACCCGACGCACGAGTCGGTCGCGGCGGCGGCGGCCCGCGAGCTGCGCGAGGAGACCGGACTGCGGGTGACCGAGGAAGAGGTGGACGTCTTCGCGATGGTGCACGACGTGGTGGGGGGCATCAACCGGATCAGCATGGCGGCGCTGGTGACGGTGGAGTCGGCGGTCGCCCGGGTCACCGAGCCGCACCTCATGAGCGCATGGCGCTGGACCGCTCCCGACGAACTGCCCGGCCCGCTCTTCCACCCCTCGGCCCAGATCCTGGCCGTCTGGCGCCCCGACCTGGGCATCGCGCATCCCGCCGCCCACCACCTCCGGGTCGTCTCTCCCCGGAGGGACCACCCTTGGCACCGGAGCCGCAGGACAGAGGCCTAGAACATGGCCTAGCTCCAATAATTATTTGCCTAGGTGTCATAGGCAGGTTTAGCGTCGATGACATGAGAGCCGTCATCGAACAGGACATCCGCGCGTCGTTCGTCAATTGCTCCAAGGGAGAGGCGAAGCGCCTGCCGCTCCCCCGCGACCTGGAGGAGCGGCCCTGGGACGATCTGGACTTCCTGGGCTGGCGCGATCTCTCGGCGCCGGACCGGAGCTACATCGTCACGGAGACGGGCGGCGAGCTGACCGGCATCACGCTCCGCTTCCCCTCCCAGCAGCGCGGCTTCCTGCACCGCAGCATGTGCTCCGTCTGCCTGACCACGCATCCCGGCAGCGGCGTCTCGCTGATGACCGCCCGCAAGCGGGGTCAGGCCGGCAGGGACGGGAATTCGGTGGGCATCTACCTCTGCACCGACCTCGACTGCTCGCTGTACGTGCGGGGGAAGAAGAAGCCGGCCCCCGGCGGCCGTTTCGAGGAGTCGCTCACGGTGGAGCAGCAGATCGAACGGACCAGGAACAAGCTCTCGGCCTTCCTGGAGACACTCGCCGCCTGAATCACAGGAAATGCGGCACTTCGTTTGCGGATGTACCAATAAGGGACTGTCCGCACGATCGGAGTAGCCCCATGGACGACTATCCGCTGCTCAACCTCTTCCTGACGATGATGTACGTGTTCCTCTGGGTGCTGTGGTTCTTCCTGCTCTTCAAGGTGGTCACGGACATCTTCCAGGACCACTCGCTGAACGGCTGGGCCAAGGCGGCCTGGCTGATCTTCGTCATCGTGCTGCCCTACGTGGGCGTGCTCGTCTACCTGATCGTCAGGGGCAAGAGCATGGGCAAGCGCGAGGCGAAGCAGGCCAAGGAGCGGGAAGATGCCTTCCGCGACTACGTGCGGCAGGCGGCACGGCCGGAGGGCGGGCCGGAGGCGGGCGGCGGCCACGTGTCCGACCTCGCCAAGCTCGCCGAGCTCAAGGAGAAGGGCCACATCAGCCAGGAGGAGTACGAGAAGGCCAAGGCCAAGCTCCTCGTCTGAGCAGACGCACCTTCCGCTCTCCCGCCCGGGGACCCGAACCGGGCGGGAGAGGCGTGTGCGGCCCCTTGTCAGAGCCTCCCGATAGCGTGCCGGCAGCCAGCTCCGACGCCTCTCCGGGAGAAAAACCGTGGACATCCTGCTCATCGCCGGCCTGTGGCTCGAAGGATCCGCATGGGACGACGTCGTGCCCGAACTCATCGCGCTCGGCCACCGTCCCGTGCCGCTCACCCTCCCCGGCCAGGGCGACGGAAACGCCGGTGCGACACTCGACGACCAGGTGGCAGCGGTGCTCGCCGCCGTCGACGCGACGCCCGGGAAGCCTCTGGTGGTGGGGCACTCCGCCGCGTCGAGCCTGGCCTGGCTGGCCGCCGACGCGCGCCCCGGGAAGGTGGCCGGGGTCGCCCTGATCGGCGGCTTCCCCGCCCCCGACGGGCAGGCGTACGCCGATTACTTCGCGATGGAGGGCGGCGTCATGCCCTTCCCGGGCTGGGGCCCCTTCGAGGGGCCGGAGGCCGCCGACCTGGACGAGCGGGCCCGGCACCGCTTCGCGTCCGCCGCCGTCCCGGTCCCCGAACAGGTCGCGAGGGGAGTCGTGCGCCTGAGCGACGAGCGCCGCTTCGACGTTCCCGTCGTGATCGTCTGCCCCGAGTTCACCCCCGCCCAGGCCAAGGAGTGGATCGCCGCGGGCGAGAGCCCCGACCTCGCCCGGGCCACCCACCTGGCCTACGTGGATCTCGACTCGGGCCACTGGCCGATGACCACCCGCCCCCGCGAGCTCGCCCGCGTCCTGGCGGAGGCCGCGCGTGCGTAGTGCCGCGGCCGGGCACGTGGGCGGACCGCTGCCGACGGCCCGCCGCCCCGGATGAGACCCGTGCCCCGGCGCACGCCCGGCTCCTGACGGAGGCGGGCGCGTTCCGGCTCGGCCGGAACGCTCGCCACGTGGCCGTACCGGCGCGGGCCCGCCGCCACCGGGTCAGTGCAGGCGGGCCGGGGTGGGGGTCTCGCGCAGCGCCTCGACGACACTGTCGACGTGCGCACGCGCCGCCGCCTCCGCCGCGGCGCAGTCACCCGCGATCACGGCGTCGATGATCGCCAGATGCTGGGGCAGCGACTGCGCGGGGCGGCCGGGCCGCAGCGCGAGACGGAACTGGTA
The DNA here is from genome assembly GCF_001905505.1 of Streptomyces sp. CB02058. GTDB lineage: Bacteria > Actinomycetota > Actinomycetes > Streptomycetales > Streptomycetaceae > Streptomyces. Next base: position 1,544,318 of record NZ_LIPG01000003.1, on the reverse strand, counting down.
GCGCACCATCTGCCCGTTCATCCGGTCCAGCAGCTCCTGCGCGACCTTCTGGTCACTGACCTCGCCGATGCACTCGTGAAGCCTGCGGTTGAGCACCGAGTAGGCGTCCGGGTCCCCCTCGGCCACCGCCCGGCTCATCGCCGCGCCGATGTCCTTGAGCTCCTGGCGCACCTCGTCCGACGCGTACTCCGCGGCCCGCCGGGCGCAGAGCCCCTCCAGCAGGGCCCGGCACTCGGTGATCTGGATCGCCTCCTCGACGGAGATCACCCGGACCCGCGCCCCGCGCCGGGGAATCAGCTCCACCAGCCCCTCTGCCGCCAGGTCCTGGAGCGCCTCGCGCACCGAGCTCCGGGTGGCCCCGAAGACCTCGGACAGCTCCTGCTCGACCAGACGCTGACCGGGCACCATGTCCCCCGCCGCGAGCGCCGCCCGGATACCGCTGGAGACCGCGCTCCGGCCCGCCCGGCCGGTGACCTGATTCGACGTCACCCCTCCGCCTTCCGTACATCGTCGGGAAAATCCGCGCGCCGCGTGGACTCCACGGCTGCGCCATCAGCGATGATGCCCGAAACTTTCTCGTCAGGCATATTGTCAACAATTTCATCGACGGTTACGGTGACGTGACAGCCGGCCGGGTCGGACGGCCCTGGGAGCGGCCCTCCGGCTGTGTACACGCAGGCACTTCGAAGAGGAACAGCGATGATCATCGACTGCCACGGCCACTACACGACGGCCCCGCCCGCGCTGGAGGCCTGGCGGAACCAGCAGATCACCGGTCTCGGGGACCCGTCCGTCGCGCCGAGAAGGGCAGATCTGAGGATCAGCGACGACGAGCTGCGCGAGAGTGTCGAGTCGAACCAGCTGCGGCTGATGGACGAGCGCGGCATCGACATGACGGTCTTCTCGCCGAGGGCGTCGTTCATGGCCCACCATGTCGGTGATTTCAGCACCTCCTCCGAGTGGGCCGCCATCTGCAACGAGCTGTGCTTCCGCGTCAGCCGGCTCTTCCCGGAGCGCTTCGTCCCCGCCGCGATGCTCCCCCAGTCGCCGGGCGTCGACCCCGCGACCTGCATACCGGAACTCACCAGGTGCGTCGAGGAGTACGGTGCCGTCGCGCTGAACCTCAACCCGGACCCCTCCGGCGGCCACTGGACCGCGCCGCCCCTCACCGACCGCTCGTGGTACCCCCTGTACGAGAAGATGGCCGAGTACGACGTCCCCGCGATGGTGCACGTCAGCACCAGCGTGAACCCCGCGTTCCACACGACGGGGGCGCACTATCTCAACGCCGACACCACCGCCTTCATGCAACTGGTGCAGGGCGACCTGTTCGCGGACTTCCCCACCCTCCGGCTGGTCATCCCGCACGGCGGCGGCGCCGTCCCCTATCACTGGGGCAGGTTCCGCGGTCTGGCCATGGCACTCGGGAAGCCGTCCCTGGAGGAGCACGTCCTCGGCAACGTCTTCTTCGACACCTGCGTCTACCACCAGCCCGGCTCGGACCTCCTGTTCGACGTGGTGCCCACCCGGAACATCCTCTTCGCCTCGGAGATGATCGGCGCCGTCCGCGACATCGACCCCCGGACCGGCCATCATTTCGACGACACCCGCCGCTACGCCGAGGCCGCAGGGCTGCCCGAGAAGGACCTCTCCGACATCCAGGAGCACAATGCCCGCTCCGTGTACCCGCGCCTCGACGCCCTGCTGAAGCTCCAGGGCCGCTGAACCCGCGGGCGGAGCCCGCCCGTGGCCGACGCTCGCCGATCCCGCGTACCTGGGCGCCGCTCCGCTCCGCGCGTCCGGACGGACACGCACCACCGCACCGACGTCCCCCCATGAACCACAGGAGTTCTCATGAGTGCGCCTTCGCCCAGGACACCGGGCTGGCTGAACTGGTACCAGGATCCGTCCACGCCGTCGTTCCGGCTGCCGCGGGGCACGGTCGACGCCCACTGCCATGTGTTCGGGCCGCAGGCCGAGTTCCCCTTCGCGCCGGAGCGCAAATACACGCCCTGTGACGCGAGCAAGACGCAACTCGCGTCACTGCACGCCCACTTGGGCGTGAGCCGTGCCGTCATCGTCCAGGCCACCTGCCACGGTGCGGACAACACCGCGATGACGGACGCCGTCCGCGCGTCCGGTGGCAGGGCACGCGGCATCGCGACCGTACGGCCCGGCATCTCCGACGCCGAACTGCGGGAGCTGGACGCCGCCGGGGTGCGTGGAGTGCGCTTCAACTTCCTGCGCCGTCTGGTCGACACCTCCCCGAAGGAGGACCTGCGGACGATCGCGAAGAAGATCGCTCCGCTCGGCTGGCACATCGTGCTCTACTTCGAGAGCGCTGATCTGCCCGAGCTGGAGGGCTTCTTCGGCTCCCTGCCCGCTCCCCTCGTGGTGGACCACATGGGCCGGCCGGATGTGGACCTTCCGGCGGACGGACCGCAGTTCGACCGCTTCCTGCGCTTCGTCGGCGCGCACGACGTCTGGGTGAAGGTGACCTGCCCCGAGCGCCTCAGCGTGACCGGGCCCCCCGCTCTCGACGGGGAGCGGCACGCCTACACCGACGTGGTGCCCTTCGGCCGCCGTGTGATCGAGGAGTTCCCGGACCGCGTGCTGTGGGGCACGGACTGGCCCCACCCCAACCTCACCGGTCACATGCCCGACGACGGGCTCCTGGTCGACCACGTGCCGCGGGTCGCGGTCACGCCCGAGCAGCAGCACAAGCTCCTCGTCGACAACCCGATGCGCCTCTACTGGCCCGGCGAAGACGTCTGACCCCCTCCGCACCCCCGCACCCGCACTCCGACAGGGACCGTCCCATGCAGCACGCCAATTCGGCGAACCGGCTGGACCGACTGCCGATCTCCCGCTTCCACAAGACCACTCTGCTCGCCATCGCGTTCGCCTACTTCTTCGAGTTCGCGGACATCAACAGCTTCGCGACGACCGCTCCCAAGCTGGTCGACCTGTGGGGCGTGACGGTAAGCCAGGTCGCCTACGTGACCTCGCTGTCGTTCGTCGGCATGTTCATCGGCTCCATCGTCGCCGGAGCCCTGGCCGACCGGTGGGGCCGCAAGACGACCCTGCTCCGCACCATCCTGTTCTTCGGGTTCTTCTCGTTCGTGTCGGTGTTCTCGTGGGACATCTTCTCGCTGGGCGTCTTCCGGGTGCTCACCTCGGCGGGCCTGTCCGCGATGACCGTCGTGGCGGTCATCTACGTCAACGAGCTGTATCCGGCCGCGGTCCGGGGCAAGTACCAGGCGTACGCGATGGTCATCGGCATCTGCGGCACACCGGCCACCAATCTGATCGCCAGCTTCGTCGTCCCGCTCAGCGACTGGTCCTGGCGGCTGGTGTACCTGTGGGGCGCCCTCGGCGTCGTCCTCGTCCTGTTCGCCAGGCACCTCAAGGAGTCCCCCCGCTGGCACGAGAGCCGGGGCGACCACGCGGCGGCCGACGCGGTCCTGCGTGAGATCGAGGCCTCGGTGATCGCCGAGAAGGGGCCGCTGGCCGAACCCGCGGAGCCGGTGGAGGAGCCCCCGGCCGTCAAGGCTCCGGTGCGTCTGCTGCTGCAGAAGCGGTACCTCGCGCCGACGCTCCTGCTGACCGTCCTGTGGGTGACCCAGACCATCGGCTTCTTCGGCTACTCCAGCTTCGCGCCGACCCTGCTGTCCGAGGAGGGCTTCAGCGTCGAGAAGTCCGTCTTCTACATCGCCCTCACCACCGTCGGCGCGCCCCTGGGCTCCTTCCTGGCCTCCCTGGTCACCGACCGGTTCGAGCGCAAGTGGTGTCTCGTCGCCTTCGGCGTGGTCATCGCCACCTGCGGTCTGCTGTACGGGCTGACCTTCGACCCGGTCCTGATCGTGATCTTCGGCTTCCTGGTGAACCTCTTCGAGCGCGGCTACACCGCCCTCGCGTACGCCTACTCCCCCGAGCTCTTCGACACCCGGAGCCGCTCGCTGGGCACGGGCATCACCTACGGGATCGGCCGGCTGTCGAACGCGGCGGGCCCGCTGATCATCGCCGCGCTCTACAACCGCACCGGCTACCAGAGCGTCTTCTACTTCATCGCGGGTGTCTGGATGGTGGGCGCGGTCGCCCTGGCCGTCTTCGGCCCCCGCACCAGGCCGTCGCGTCCGGTGGCACGGAAGCCGAAGGCCGTCACATCCGCTTCGTGAGGGCGCGGCTCCTCGGCACCACGACGGGCGCCGCGTCGCCGGGTGCGCGCAGGATGTCGGCGTCCAGCCCGTAGAGCTCCTTCACCAGGGTCTCGTCGACCGTCTCGTCCGGCTTGCCCCGGGCGACGACCCGTCCGTCCTTCATGGCGACGAGGAGGTCGGCGTAGCGGGACGCGGCCACCAGGTCGTGCTGCACCATGACGACGGTGCGTCCGGTGGCGGCGACCTCCCGTACCAGTTCCAGGACTTCCACGGCGTGGCCGAGGTCGAGGGCGCTGGTCGGTTCGTCGAGCAGGATGACCGGGGTGTGCTGGGCGAGGACCATCGCGAGCCAGCACCGCTGGCGCTGGCCGCCGGAGAGCCTGTCGAGGCGCTCCGCGGCCAGTTCCGTCGTTCCGGTGGCCTCCAGCGCGTCGCGTACGGCGTGCTCGTCCTCCCGGGACCACTGGCGCAGGAGGCCCTGCTGGGGGTGGCGGCCGTAGCGTACGAGCCCCGCGACGGTGACGGCCTCGGGGGCGCGCGGCGACTGTGGCAGCAGGGCGACGCGGTGGGCGGCCCGGCGCCTGCCGAGCCCCCAGATGTCCTCGCCGCCGACCCTGACGGTTCCCGAGTCGGGGCGGTGCAGGCGTGCGACGGTGCGCAGCAGGGTGGACTTCCCGCAGCCGTTGGGGCCGACGATCGCGACGACCTGGCCCGCGGGCACGGTGAGACCGACATTCTCGACGACGGGCCGGCCGGGGTATCCGGCGTGCAGTGCGGTGATCTCGAGCCCGGGGGCGGTCTCACGGGAGGTTTCGGTCATGGGAGTGGTCATGCCTTTCCGGTGGCACGGTCCGGGCGGAACAGGACCCAGAGCAGGAAGGGGCCGCCGAGGACGCTGGTGACGACGCCGACGGGGAGTTCGACCGGGGCGGCGACACGTCCGAGCGCGTCGGCCGCGGCGATCAGGGCGGCACCGGTCAGCGCCGAGCCCATGACCGGGACCCGGGTGGGTCCCGACAGGCGCTGGGCGAGGATCGGGGCGGCGAGGGCCACGAAGGCGATCGGACCGCCGACGCCGACGGCCGTGCCCGCGAGGGCGACGGCGAGTGCCAGCGCGCAGGCACGCAGCCGGCGCAGGTCCACGCCGAGCGAGGCGGCCACGTCGTCGTCGAAGCGCAGCAGTTGGAGCCGGTGTCCGACCGCGAGGGCGAGCGGGACGAGGAACAGCAGGACGAGCGCCAGGGGTGTACCGACGCCCCAGTCCCGGCCGTTGAGGCTGCCCACGGTCCAGAGGAAGACGCCACCCGCGGTGTTGTCGTTCTCGCGGGACATGATCAGGTCGCTCACGGCGCCGATGAAGGTGGAGACGCCGATGCCGGTCACCAGGACGCGGTATCCGGCGGTTCCGGCTCCGCCCGCGCACAGGACGACGATCGCGGCGGCGGCGACGGCGCCGATCGGGCCGAGCCACCAGTCGCCCACCATGCCGGTGGTGGAGCCCGCGGCGGCGGCGATCACGGCGGCCGTGGCACCGTCGTTGACGCCGACGAGGTCGGGGGTGGCGAGGCGGTTGCCGGCCAGGGTCTGGGTGAGGCAGCCCGCGATGCCGATTGCGGCACCGACCATGAGCCCGGCGAAGATCCGGGGCAGCCGGAAGTCCCGCACGATCATGACGGTTCCGGCGTCCCCGGTGCCGAGGAGTCCCGAGAGGGTCTGGGACAGGCTCATGCCGGTCGAACTCGCCATCACCGCGAGGGCGACGAGGACCGCGAGCAGCGGCACGAGGAGCGCGGCGGCGAGCGCGCTGCGGCGCGGCACGAGCCAGGACAGCGTCCCGGTGCGCAGCACGGTGCTGTCGGGGGGTGTCACGTCCGCGACGGGAGCCGGGGCCGCCGTCGTCCCGGGGGCGGTCATGCCTCGGCCCCCGCGGTGGACAGGCGGGAGGAACGGGCGATCCAGATGAGCAGGGGACCGCCGACGAAGGCGAGCAGCACGCTGACGGGGGTCTCCCAGGGGCGGATGACGATCCGGGCGAGGATGTCGGCGAGGATCATGATGTCGGCCGCGATCAGTGCGGACAGGACGAGTTGGGCCGTCATGCGCGGCCCCGTCAGCGCCCTCGCGGCGTACGGGGCGAGGAGGCCCAGGAAGGCGATGGGACCGGCCACCGCTACCGCGCAGCCGGCGAGCAGCGAGACCGCTCCGGCGACGACGAGCCGTATGCGGCCCGGGTGGTGGCCGAGTGAGCGGGCGCCGTCGTCCCCGAGGCCGAGCGCCGAGAGGGGGCGGGCGCAGCCGAGCGCGGTGAGCAGGCCGAGCGCCACCAGGGGCAGCAGGGGGACGAGGTCGGAGGTCTCGACTCCCGCGAGCGAGCCGATCGTCCAGTACCGGTAGGTGTCGAAGGTCGACTGGGTGCCGAGCAGGACGTAGGAGGTGCATCCGTGGAAGGTGGCGCCCAGTGCCGATCCGGCCAGGACGAGACGCAGCGGTGAGCCCGCGGTGCGTCCCGACGCGGCGAAGAGCAGGACGACGGCGCTCGCGGCCATGCCTCCGGTCAGCGCCCATACGAGCAGCGCGCCCGGGGAGTCGGCGCCGAAGAAGGTGAGCCCGAGCACAACGGCGAACGCGGCGCCCGAGTTGACGCCCAGCAGGCCCGTCTCGGCGAGCGGATTGCGGGTGGCGGCCTGGAGCAGGCATCCGGCGGCGCCGAGGCAGGTGCCGACGAGGACGGCGGCGAGCGTGCGCGGCAGGCGTACGTCCATGACGGCCAGCCGGACCTGGGCGTCGGCGCGGGCGGCGGGGTCTCCGAGGACGAAGTCCCAGGCGCGTCCGACCGTGCTCGCGCCGGTGCCGATGACGAGGGAGAGCAGCACGAGGGCCGCGAGCAGAAGGAGAAGTCCCGTGGCGAACCATGCAGTTGGCCGCCCCTGGGGCGGGGGGACTTCCGAGGGGCGGGATCCGGCTGTTCTCCCCGGACCCCCTTGCGCTATCGACATAAGGGTAGCCTAACCTAAGTCAGCTCGTCCGGTTCCGCCGGGTCCCAGGGCACACCCATGCCCTGAAGTGGCGTGATGTGCACTGCTTCTCTCCTTGTACGACCTCGGAGAGCACCCCGGCCGGAACGGGAATCGTCCGAACGCAAACGGAGATCCAAGGCCATGGCGCCGTATTCGTCCTTCTCGTCCCGCCTTATCGCACGTCCTGTCGCATCCGCCACGCTGCTCGCCCTTGGCGCTCTCGCCCTGAGCGCCTGTGGATCCGAGGACAAAGCCGGGACCGCCGGAGCGGACGCCTCGGCGACCACCCAGGTCACCGACGCCACCGGGACCAAGGTGAAGGTTCCCGCGGCGCCGGAACGCGTGGTCGCGCTCAGCGAGATGGACCTGGACGCGTCCCTCGCCCTGGGTGTCGAGCCGGTGGGCCTGACCGCGGGACGCGGCCAGAAGGGCGCGCCCCAGTACCTCGCGGACCAGGCGAAGGGCATCCCCGTGGTGGGCGCCGTGACCGGCCCCGACATCGAGAAGGTGGTGCAGGCGAAGCCGGACGTGATCCTCGCCGGGCAGCTCGCCGACGAGCAGGTGCTCGCGCAGCTCCGGAAGATCGCGCCCACCGTCGTCACCATCGGCAGCACCAAGGACTGGAAGAAGGCCCTCCAGCTCACCGGCTCGACGCTGGGCAAGGCCAACGAGGCCGAGAAGTTCCTCGCCGGCTACGAGACCGAGGCCGCGGCCCTCAAGACCGACCTCGGCTCGCAGGCGGGCGCGAGCGTGTCCGTCGCCCGCTACTCGGCCAAGGGCACCGCCGTCATGCAGCAGGGCGTCTTCATCAGCGACGTCCTGAAGGACCTCGGCTTCACCCGCCCGGGCATCCAGAAGGACCAGGGCGAGGGCCACTCGACGCCGCTCAGCGACGAGAACCTCAAGGAGATCGACGGCGACTGGCTGTTCATCGGCTCCCTCGACGCGGGCACCGACGCCGACCTCCTGGACCAGCTGGCGGAGAAGCCCGCCTACCAGCAGCTGGGCGCCGTGCGCGACAAGCACGCCACGGTCGTCGACGGCACCAAGTGGACCAGCCTCGGCGGCGCCCAGGCGGCCGTATCGGTGCTCGAAGACATCCGGAAGGCCATGGTCAAGTGAGCACAGGGCAGGAACTCACCGGCCGGCTCGCCCTCGTGACGGGTGCCGGCGGAGGCATAGGCGAGGCGGTCGTGCACGCCCTCGCCGGCCTGGGGGCCCGCGTCGTCGCCACCGACCTGACCGAGGACGGTGTCGCCGCCCTCGCGAAGGTGTACGACGGCCGGGTGGCCGCACGGGCGCTCGACGTGACGGACTCCTCGGCCGTCGAAAGTCTCGTCGCCCGGACCGAGGACACCCTCGGCCCCCTGGATATCGCGGTCAACGTGGCCGGAGTCCTGAGCGGTTCGGCGGTCGCGGACATGCCGGACGAGGAGTGGGCGGCCACCTTCGCCGTCAACACGAACGGCGTCTTCCACGTGTCGCGGTCCGTCTCCCGCCGCATGGCGGGGCGGGGTTCGGGAAGCATCGTCACCGTCGCGTCCAACGCCGCGGGCATCCCCCGTACGAACATGGCGGCGTACGCGGCCTCCAAGGCGGCGGCCGTGATGTTCACCAAGTGCCTCGGCCTCGAAGTGGCGCCCAAGGGCGTGCGGTGCAACACCGTGTCCCCCGGATCGACCCTCACCGACATGCAGCGCGGCATGTGGACGGCGGGTGCGGAGGAGGCCTCCGCCCGTGCCGTCGTCGAGGGCGACCCGGCGGCGTACCGCACCGGAATCCCCCTCGGCCGGATCGCGGAACCCTCCGACATAGCCGACGCGGTCGCCTTCCTGGTGTCCGACCGGGCCCGCCACATCACCATGCACGACCTCTACGTCGACGGCGGAGCCACCCTGCGGGCCTGAACCCGCTCCGCCCTCGTCCACGGCGGAGCCACCCTGCGGGCCTGAACCCGTTCCGCCGTCACCCTGCCGCAGTTCGAGCCATCCCCCCTGGAGACCACCCATGTCTGCCTCTCTGCGCGTCCATGCCGCTCCTCCCCCTCACACCGCCCCCGGCGCGGCGACCGCCCTGCTGGAGGCCTACCGGCCCGGCACGGACCGCTTCCTCGCGACGCCCCGGCACACCCTGCTCGGCTCCGGAACCCGGGCGCCGGTGCCGCACGACGACCGCCCCCTGACCCTGCGGGTACGGGAGGTCCTGGACGCCTCCCGGGGCGCGGGCGGTCCCGTGCCGGTCGTCGTGGGCGCCGTACCGTTCGCCCCCGACGGCACGGCTGCCCTGGCCGTCCCCGAGACCCTGCGGTGGGCGGGCGCGCTGCGCGCGGACCCGCTCATCGCCCTGCACGGCCCTGAGGTGGAGCCGGGTGACGACTGGCGGATACGTGAGGTGCCGGCCGCCGAGGAGTACGCCGAGGCGGTCGCCGCCGCCGTGAAGCGGATGCGGGCCGGGGAGTTCGACAAGGTCGTCCTCGCCCGCACCCTGGAGCTGACCTCCGCGCGTGACCTCGATCTGCCGGCCATGCTGAGCCGGCTGGCGCGCCGCGACCCTGAGGGCTACACCTTCGCGGTGCCCAGCGGACCGGGACGCACCCTCGTGGGCGCGAGCCCCGAGCTGCTCGTGTCCCGCCGGGGCGCCCGGCTCGTCGCCAATCCGCTGGCGGGCTCGGCACCCCGCAGCGGTGATCTGGCGGAGGACGTCCGCAGGGCCGCCGCGCTGCTGGACTCGCCGAAGGACCTGCACGAACACGCGGTCGTGGTCGACGCCATCCGCGAGGCGCTGGCGCCGTTCTGCGCCGGCCTGGACGTGCCGGAGCGCCCCACCCTCATCCGCACGGCCGCCATGTGGCACCTGTCGACGACCCTGACCGGGGAGCTGCGCGACCCCGGGTCCACCGCCCTGGACCTGGCCTCCGCCCTGCATCCCACCCCGGCGGTCTGCGGCACCCCGACCGAGGTGGCCAGGCAGGTCATCGCGGACTCGGAACCCTTCGACCGCGGCGCCTACACCGGCATGGTCGGGTGGCAGGACGCGGACGGCGACGGCGACTGGGTCGTGACGATCCGCTGCGCCGAGGCCGAGGGCCGCACCCTGCGGCTGTTCGCCGGGGCCGGTGTGGTCGCCGAGTCCTCGCCCGCCGCCGAGACGGCGGAGACCGGGGCCAAGTTCCGGACGTTCCTGAGCGCCGTGGGAGCAGCCCTGTGACCACCCTCCAGGAAGCCGACGCCCCCACCTGGCCCGCCGAGTTCGCCGAGCGCTACCGTGCCGCGGGCCACTGGCGCGGCGAGACGTTCGGCGGTGTGCTGCGTGAGCGCGCCGCCGCGCACCCCGACCGCGTCGCGCTCGTGGACCCCTCCCCCGCGCGCCGCGAGTGGACGTACGGGGAACTGGACGAGCGTGCCTCGCGGATGGCGGCCGGCTTCGCGGCGCGCGGGATCTCCCGGGGCGACCGGGTCGTCGTACAGCTCCCGAACACCGCCGAGTTCGTCGAGGTCGTCTTCGCGCTGTTCCGGATCGGCGCGTTGCCCGTCTACGCGCTGCCCGCGCACCGGGAGACGGAGATCGAGTACTTCTGCTCCTTCACCGAGGCCGTCGCCTACGTCGTCCCGGACCGGCACGCGGGCTTCGACCACCTGGCGCTCGCCTCGAAGGTCAAGGAGCGCACGCCGTCCCTGAAGCACGTGTTCGTGGCCGGGTCCCCCGGCGGACACACCGCTCTGTCGGACGTGCCGTGCGACCCCTCGGAGACCGGGTACGAGCCCGAGCCGCACGACCTGGCCTTCCTTCAGCTGTCGGGCGGCACGACCGGGGTGCCGAAGCTCATCCCCCGTACGCACGACGACTACATCTACTCGCTGCGGGGATCCAACGAGATCTGCGGGGTGGACGGCTCCACCCGCTTCCTCGTCGTGCTCCCTGCCGCGCACAACTTCCCGATGAGCTCGCCCGGCTGGCTCGGTGTGCTGTACGCCGGGGGGACCGTGGTGATGTGCCCCAGTCCCGACCCGGCGACGGCCTTCGCACTCGTGGAGCGCGAGCGCGTCACGATGACCGGGATGGTGCCGCCGCTCGCCCTGGTGTGGACGGAGGCGGGCCCCGGCACCGGGCACGACCTGTCGAGCCTGGAGCTGGTCCTCGTCGGCGGTGCCAAGTACAGCGAGTCGGCGGCCCGCCGTCTGGAACCCGCACTGGGGTGCCGGCTCATGCAGGTCTTCGGCATGGCCGAGGGTCTCGTCAACTACACGCGCCTGGACGACGATCACGAGACCGTGGTCACCACCCAGGGCAGGCCGATCTCCGAGGACGACGAGGTCCGCGTCGTCGACGACGCGGACGAGGACGTCCCCGAGGGCGGCTTCGGGCATCTGCTGACCCGCGGCCCGTACACCATCCGCGGCTACTGGCGTGCGCCCGAGCACAACCGCCGGGCCTTCACCGAGGACGGTTTCTACCGCACCGGTGACATCGTGCGCCGCACCCCGACGGGCCATCTGGTCGTCGAGGGACGCGCCAAGGACCAGATCAACCGGGGCGGCGAGAAGGTCGCTCCGGAGGAGGTCGAGAACATCATCCTCGCCCACCCCTCGGTGCACGACGTCTCCGTCGTCGGCGTGGCCGACGAGTACCTGGGGGAGCGCACCCTCGCCTACGTCATCCTCCGCGAGGGCGCCGAGGCCCTGAAACCGGCCGCGGTCAAACGCCTCGTGCGTGAGCGCGGTGTCGCCGCGTACAAGATCCCCGACCTCGTCGAGTTCGTCGAGGCGTTCCCGCAGACCGGCATCGGCAAGGTCAGCAAGAAGGGACTGCGGTCCGAGGCCGTCCCCGGCCGCGCCGTGTCCGCCCAGCACTGAGATCAGCACCGAGTTCCGCCCAGCGCGGCACCGAAAGGTTCCACCCCATGGCTCTTCCCGCCATCGCTTCCTACGCACTGCCGACCGACGCCGAGCTGCCCGCGAACCGCGTCGGCTGGACCGTCGACCCGGCGCGTGCCGTCCTGCTCGTCCACGACCTGCAGAACCACTTCCTCGGCGCGTTCCCCTCCGGCGAGCAGCCGCTCACCGGCATGCTCGACAACACCTCCCGCATCATCGAGCGGTCCCGCGGCCTCGGCGTGCCGGTCGTCTACTCGGTCCAGCGCGGCGGTCAGACGCCGGAGGAACGCGGACTCCAGCTCGACTTCTGGGGCCCCGGCGCCGCCGACGACCCCGAGGCGCTGGCGATCCCGGCGTCCGTCGCACCGGCCGACGGGGACACCGTGCTCACCAAATGGAAGTACAGCGCCTTCGCGCGGACCGAACTGGAGTCCCTGCTGCGCGACTCCGGCCGCGACCAGCTGGTGATCACCGGTGTGTACGCGCACATCGGGGTGCTCATGAGCGCCTGCGACGCGTGGATGCGCGACATCCAGGCCTTCGTCGTGGCCGACGCCGTGGCGGACTTCTCGCGCGAGGACCACGACATGGCGCTGCGCTGGGCGGCGGGCCGCTGCGCGGTCGTCACCACGACCGACGCGCTTCTGAAGGAGATCTGAACACCATGGCGCTCACCCTTGAACTGATCCGCCGGGATGTCGCCGACGCCCTCGGCGAGGACCCCGCGGACATCCCCCTGGACGAGAACCTCCTGGACTACGGCCTGGACTCCGTACGCATCATGGCGCTGCTGGGGCGCTGGCGGCGGGACCACGGGGTCGAGGCGGACTTCGCGGACCTCGCCGAGCAGCCCGCCGTCGAGGCCTGGGCACCGCTGCTGGGGGTGTCATGACCGCCCTGCTCACCGACGCCGGTCCCGGACCGGCCGGGGCGTCCGGTGTACTGCCGCTGACCGCCGCGCAGTCGGGCATGTGGTACGCGCAGTCGCTCGACCCGCTCAGCCCCGCGCAGAACACGGCGGAGTGCCTGGAGATCGAAGGACCCCTGGACCCGGAGCTGTTCGCCGGGGCGCTGCGCCGGGTGACCTCCGAGGCGGACGCGCTGCGCGTCCGTGTCGAGGACTCCCCCGAAGGACCGCGCCAGCGTGTCCTGGGCTCGGTCGTGCTCCCGCTGACCACCCACGATCTGCGCGAGGCGCCGGACGCTTCCCGGCAGGCCGAGGAGTGGATGCGCGCGGATCTGGCCGAGCCCTTCGACCTGGACGCGGGGCCGCTGTTCAGGCACGCCCTGTTCCGGGTGGGCGAGGAGCGGTGGCTCTGGTACCAGCGCATCCACCACCTCGTGATGGACGGCTTCGGCTACTCGCTGCTCGTACGCCGCACCGCCGAGGTCTACACGGCGCTCGCCGGCGGCGCGGAGCCCGGTCCCCGTACCTTCGGCCGGCTCGACGACCTGGTGGCCGAGGACGCCGCGTACCGGACGTCGGAGGCCTTCACGGCCGACCGCCGGCACTGGAACGAGGCCTTCTCCGACCGCCCCGAGGTGGCCCGGCTCGCCGGCCGGGGGGCGCTCCCGTCACGGACGTTCCTCCGCCGCACCGCCCACCTGGGCACCGGGACGACGGAGGCGGTGCGTGAACTCGCGGAGCGGCTCAGGGCGACCTGGCCCGACGTGCTGATCGCCGCTCAGGCCCTGTACACCTCCCGGGCGACCGGTCACCGGGAGGTCGTGCTCGGCCTGCCGATGATGGGCCGCATGGGGTCCGTGTCGCTGCGGGTGCCGGGCATGGTGATGAACGTCCTGCCGCTGCGCCTGGACGTGTCCCCCGAGGCGACCTTCGCCGAGCTGGTCCGCCAGGTCGTGCTGGGCATCCGCGAGGTCCGCCGCCACCAGCGCTACCGCTACGAGGACATCCGCCGCGACCTGCGGCTGCTCGGGGAGAACCGCGGGCTGGTCGGGCCCCTCGTCAACGTCATGCCCTTCGACTACGACGTGGACTTCGCGGGCGCCCCGGCGCGGGCCCGGAACCTGTCCGCGGGACCGGTCGACGATCTGACGCTGAACATCTACGACCGCGCGGACGGGCGCGGCCTGCGCATCGACCACGACGGCAATCCCGCCCTGTACGGGGACGAGCAGCTGGCCGCCCATCAGGAGCGGTTCCTGCATCTGGTGGAGCGGCTGAGCCGGACCGACCCGCATCTGCCGACGGCCGCGCACGGGATCGCGACCCCGGCCGAACTCGACCTGGTCGTCGGTACGTTCAACGACACGGGCCGGTCGCTCCCGCGCACCACCCTGATCGGCCCGATCGAGTCGCGCGCCGCGCGCACCCCCGACGCGACCGCCGTGGTGTACGGCGGCACCTCGCTCACCTACGAGGAGCTGAACACCCGGGCCAACCGGCTGGCCCGGCACCTGCGGACGCTCGGTGCCCGGCCGGGCGCGGTGGTGGCGGTGTCGGTCCCGCGCTCGGTGGAGCTGATCGTCTCCCTGCTCGCCGTGCTGAAGGCGGGGGCCGCGTATCTGCCGCTGGACCCGGACTATCCGGAGCAGCGGCTCACCTACATGCTCCAGGACGCGGCACCGGTGTGCGCGGTGACCGACCGTGCGGGCAGGCTCCCCGAGGACACCGGGACGCCGCTGGTGGTCCTGGACGGCCTCGACGTCTCCGGACACCTCTGGGTGAACCCCTCGCGGCCCCTCACCCCGGCCCATCCCGCGTACGTCATCTACACGTCGGGCTCCACGGGACGCCCCAAGGGCGTCGTCGTCTCGCACGGGGCGATCGACAACCGGCTGCGCTGGATGCAGAGCGCCTACGGGCTGACCTCGGACGACCGGGTGCTGCAGAAGACCCCGTCGTCGTTCGACGTGTCGGTGTGGGAGTTCTTCTGGCCGCTGCGCCAGGGCGCGGTGCTCGTCGTCGCCGAGCCCGGCGGCCACAAGGACCCGGCCTATCTGTCCCGGCTGATCCGCGAACAGGGGGTCACGACCTGCCACTTCGTGCCGTCGATGCTCCAGGTCTTCCTGGCGGAGACGGAGACGGGAGCCGAGTCCCGCGGCAGCCTCCGCAGGGTCTTCTGCAGCGGTGAGGCGCTGCCCCGCGAGACCGCCGACGCCTTCGGGCGGCAGCTGCCCGGCGTGGAGCTGCACAATCTGTACGGCCCGACGGAGGCGGCCGTCGACGTCACGTACCACGCGTGCGCGGCGGACGCCACGGGCCCCGTGCCGATCGGCCGCCCGGTCTGGAACACGCGTCTGCACGTACTCGACGCGGCGCTGCACCCCTGTCCGCCCGGCGTTCCGGGAGAGCTCCATCTCTCCGGGCGCCAGCTCGCGGAGGGCTATCTCGGCCGTCCCGGGCTGACCGCGTCCCGTTTCGTCGCCGACCCCTTCGGGCGGCCCGGCGAACGCATGTACCGCACCGGCGACCTGGCGCACTGGACCGAGGACGGCGAGGTCGTCTACCTCGGCCGCACGGACGACCAGGTCAAGCTGCGCGGGCAACGCATCGAGCTCGGCGAGATCGAGACCGCGCTGACGGAGCGGGACGGGGTGGACGGGGCCTGCGCCCTCGTGAGGGAGGACCGGCCGGGTGAGCAGCGGCTCGTCGGCTACATCACGGGCGGCGCCGATCCGGTGGCCGTACGCGCCTCGCTGGCACGGGAGCTGCCGGAGCACATGGTGCCCGCGGCGGTGGTGGCCCTGGACGCGTTCCCGCTCAGCCCGAACGGCAAGCTGGACCGGCGTGCCCTGCCCGCACCGGTGTTCAGCGGCGGGGCGGGCTCGCGGCGCCCGTCCGGCGCGCGGGAGGAGGCGCTCACGCGGCTCTTCGCCGAGGTGCTCGGCGTCGCCACGGTGGGCCCGGACGACGCGTTCTTCGACCTGGGCGGCACCTCGTTGCTCGCGGTCCGGCTCGTGGCCCGTGTCCGGGAGGAGTTCGGGACGGAGCTGACCATCGGCTCGCTGTTCGAGTCCCCGACCCCGGCGGCGCTCGCCGCCCGGCTGGAGTCCACCGGCGAGGCGTCCGAGGACGCGCTCGGCGTCGTCCTGCGGCTGCGCGGCGGGGACGGACGGCCTCCACTGTTCGCCATCCATCCGGCCGGCGGCATCGCCTGGTGCTACGCGGGACTGTCGGCCCGCCTCGGCGCCGAGCAGCCGGTGTACGGCATCCAGGCCCGCGGCCTGACCGGGGACGAGGAGCTGCCGCGCACCCTCCAGGAGGAGGCGGCGGACTATCTCCGGCACATCCGCGCGATCCAGGAGCACGGCCCGTACCGGCTGTTGGGCTGGTCGGTCGGCGGGGTGCTGGCGCACACCGTGGCCGTGCTGCTCCAGGAGGCGGGCGAGGAGGTCGAGCTGCTGGCCCTGCTGGACTCGTTCCCCGCCGAGCAGTGGCGCGAGCGTCCCGCCCCCGAGGAGGGCGACGCGCTGACCGCCGTCCTGCGCATGGCGGGCTTCGAGCGCACGCACGAGCGGAACCGCGAGGACGTGCTGGCGACGCTGCGCCGGGCGGGGAGCCCGCTGGCCGGGCTCAGCGACCGTGCGCTGTCGAAGATCGTCGACATCGTCCCGAACCATGCCCGCATGATGCGCGAGCACCACCACCGGGGCTACGAGGGCAATCTGCTGTTCTTCACGGCCGCCGCCCCGCGCACGGAGGACTGGCTGACCCGTGAGGCGTGGCGAGCGCATGTGACCGGGGCCATCGACAACCACGATCTCGACTGCACGCACCCGCAGTTGATGCAGGACCGCTTTCTCGACGGCATCTGTGCCGTCCTGGCGGCCCGTCTGAAGGAGCTGGACGCATGAGTACGAGGAACGGCCCGTTCGACCCGGGTCCCGAGGGCGTCGCCACCCATCTGGTGCTGGAGAACGACGAGGGCCTGCTGTCGCTCTGGCCGGTCTGGCGGGAGGTGCCCCCGGGATGGTCCGTGCGGTTCGGTCCGGCTCCGCACGAGGCCTGTGCGGACGTGCTGGAGCCGGACCGGGAACGGGTGTGAGGGGACCTCAGCCCAGCAGTTCGACCAGGCCGTCGGCGAGCTCCGTGCGCCAGCAGAGGTAGTCGTGGCCGCCGTTGAACTCCCGGTAGGAGGCGTCGTCGTAGCCCGCCGCCGCCAGGACGTCGCGAAGACGCCGGGCGGCGGGCAGGGCGACCCATTCCTGTTCCCCGAAGGAGAGACGGAAGCGGACGGGCAGGCGTGGTGCCTGGGCGATCCGGTCGGTGAGCCACTGCGACTGCGGCCCGTCGGGCCACCAGAAGGAGCCGGACTGCGCGAGGACGTTGCCGAACCTGGCGGGGGCCGACACCGCCGCGTGGGCCGCGGAGAGGCCGCCCAGGCTCTGGCCGGCGACGACGGTGCGCGCGGGGTCGCGGGTGACCGGGAGCCGCGCCGCCGCCCAGGGCAGCAGTTCGTCGGCGAGGAACGCCACGAACTCGGGACGGCACGTCAGGTGCGCCCATCTGGTGGCCGAGTCCACGGAGTCGGGCAGCAGGGCCACCAGCGGCGGGATGCGTCCGTCGGCGATGAGGTTGTCCAGGAGGTTCGCCAGACCCAGGTGGGGCTGCCAGTGCTCCCCGTCGAGGAGGACCAGCACCGGGAGGTCGGCCGAGTGCCCCGGAGCGAGCGGGGGTTCGTACAGCCAGACACGGCGGGTGCCGCCGCCGAGCTTCTCGGCGGGCACCTGGTGGGCGGCCACCCGGCCACGGGCGACGTCCGGCCTCCACTGCCACTCCTGTCCGCCGGGAGCAGCCGGGAGTTCGGCGTAGGACACGGGCTCCCCGTCCCAGCGCTTCGGCAGCGTACGGGCGTTGAGCGGGTCATGGCGCCGCCGGGTGCGCAGCCACTGCCAGTAGTCGGGGGTGCCGGGCTCGGGGCCGTCCCTCTCGTCCACGTAGAAGTCGTAGGTGCCGCGCCAGTCGTGGCGCAGCCGGAGCGTCCAGTGCCAGACGTCGGTGCCGGGGACCCACTCCATCATGTTGCCCTCGGGGGCGCGCGGGTCGCCGAGCTTGTTGGGCAGGACCTGCACCGCGCGGGTGGCGGGGGTGCCGCGCCAGAGGAACGTCACGGCGTGGTGGTCGGGGCTGCCGTGCGGGTCCGGTGCGATCAGGGGTGTGCCGGAGGCGCGCACGTCCGCCCAGAAGGCCTCGGCCTCCCCCGGCCCGGGGAGCCGGCATCCCGGCTGCCGGAGCCTGGGAACGTCGTCCGGGCGCACGGTACGGGGCGGCCTGCGAGGGGCGCCCTGCGGCGGCTCTGCGGTGATCACGGGAGGGACTCCGAACATGAAGGAACAGCAACTTAGGGTCACCTTACCTTCAAGGTCGCCCCAGGGGCGCCCTACCCACTAAGGCCAGGCTAACCTAAGCGAGTTCGGAGGCTCGGACCGGCTGATTCCCAAGGCCGTTGTCCCGCACCCCCTCCCCTTCATCTCTCTTCGCCGCCTGCCAGGAGCAGCTCACCATGAACCCTGCCAGACCCTCCCGCATCTCCGCGTCCGCCCTCTCCCGGCCCCGGCTCGGCCGCATGGCCGCTCTCGCCGCGGGCGCGACGCTCGGCATCGGCGCCCTCGCCGGGGCGCCGGTCGCGGCCGGCCCCTCCGGAGCGGACGCGACCGGCACGGTCGCCCTCGTCGCCGACACCGTCGCACCGGCGGTCACCCTGGGCACCACCACCGTGAAGCCCGGCGGCGACGTGCCGTTCGAGGCGACGGGGTTCCCCGCCGGAGCCACCCTGAGCGTCAAGTTCGACGACAAGACCCTGCTCAAGCAGTTCGCGATCGGTGACGACGGCAGCGTCTCGGGAACGGTGACCGTCCCGGCCGACGCGACCCCGGGCGGGGAGCACTGGCTCCGCTTCCTCGCACCGGGAACCAGCGTCCGCAGCGAGAACCTCACACTGACCGGCACCACGCCCACCCCGGCCCCCACTCCGGACCCCACCCCCACCCCGGACCCGACGACGGAGCCGCCCGCGTCCCCGGACCCCGCGGTGCGCCTGACGGACTCCGAGGTGGCGGCGGGCGGCAAGGTCACCTTCACCCTGTCCGGCTTCAGCAAGGGCCAGAGCGTCACGGCCAAGCTGGACGACGCCGACATCATCGGCCAGTGGCCCTCCGCCGTGAAGGCCGACGGCACGTTCACCGCGACGGTCACCGTCCCCAAGTCGGCCAAGGCGGGAGCGCACTGGCTGCGCTTCCTCGCACCGAACCCGTCGACGAGCCTCAAGGCCGACATCACCGTGACGTCGTCCGGTGCGGGAGGCACGGGCGGCACCGGCGGATCGACGAGCGGCGGCACGTCCGGCACCGGAGGCACGGACACCGGCACGGGAGGCACCGGCGGCACGGGAGGCAGCACCGGCGGGTCGTCCGGGTCCGGCACCACGTCCGGCGGCACGTCGGCCACGATCACCGCGGGGTCGCAGGTGGCCGCGGGCGGCAAGGTGTCCTTCCGGGTGACGGGCTTCCCCGCGGGCCAGCAGCTCACCGTCAAGCTCGACGACTCCGAGATCATCGGCCAGTGGGCGAACGGCATCGGGGCGGACGGCTCCATGTCCGGCACCGTCACGATTCCGGCGGACGCCACGAAGGGCGCCCACTGGCTGCGCTTCCTCGCGCCGAACCCGTCGACGAGCCTCAGGGCCGACTTCACCGTCACCTCCGGCACCTCGGCGGAACAGGCCGCGGCCGCCTCCTCGAACTCCACGGGCGGATCGGCCGGCACCGCCGAGGTGCCCGCGGCCACGGGCGCGCCCGCCAGCGCGTCCAACTCACGGGGCGCCAAGGCCACCATCTCGGCCAGCGAGGTGCAGCCGGGCGGGAAGATCCCCTTCGAGGTCACGAAGTTCCCGGCCGGACAGACCGTCACCATCAAGCTGGACGACGAGGAGATCCTCGGCCAGTGGAAGGCCGACGCCTCGGGCTCGTACACGGGCGAGGTGGAGATCCCGGCCGAAACCCCGGCCGGGGCCCACTGGCTGCGCTTCCTCGCGCCGAACCCGTCCACCACCCTGAAGGTCGACTTCACGGTGACCGAGCCCGGCGCCACGGCCACCGCGGGCGACGCCTCCACGGCCGACACGCCCGAGGCCGTTCCGAATGCCCTCACGACGGCATCCTCGGACAGCTCCGTCTCGTACCCGACGATCGCCTGGTCCGCCGCCGCCGCGGCCGTGGGAGGGGCCGCGGGAGCCGCGGCCACCACGCTCTTCGTCGTCCGCCGCCGTCCGGGCGGAACGGCCGCACCCGCCGGGCCTTCCGGACCCGTCGCGCAGGGCTGATGCCGCGCGTGTGACCCAACACAGCGCTTCCACAGGGAAGTTGTTGCATGCGTCACACACCTGAAAGCGCGTTAGTTAGGTAAGCCTAAGCTAAGTTGTACTTGTTCCTACTGAGACCCCTGTCAGGGAGTTGACCCCCGCATGACCACGTCCAACCGCAGAAGCCGTCGCACCGTCACCCGCGCCGCCGTCGCCGTCGTGATCGCCGCCGGCACCACCGCCGCGCTGACGGGCACCGCCTCCGCGCACACCGCGAGCGACGCCGTCACCGTCGCGCCGCTGGTGAAGGGCCTCTACCAGTCCTCGTACTCCGAGCGGAACAACGTCCTGTGGACGACCTCCGCCGTGGGCCGTCCGCCGGTCGTGAGCTCCAGCCTGCTGAAGGTGGACCCGAGGACCCTCGCGGTGAAGCAGACCATCACCCCGCCCGTCACCGACGCGGCCACCGGCGCGCTGGAGGCCGTCTACGGCGTGGCCGTCGACGACGAGCACAACACCGTCTGGACGACCAACACCCGCAACAACACGGTGGCCGTCTACAGCCAGCGCACCGGTAAGCACCTCGTCACCCTCCCCAACGTGAACCACGCCCGCGAGATCGTCGTCGACGAGCGCCACAACACCGTGTGGGCGAGCGCCTTCTCCGACGGCACGCTCGTCGCCTTCGACTCGAAGACCTTCGAGGAGAAGCAGCGGATCACCGTCGAGGGGTCCGGCCCGACCGGTCTCGTCGTGAACGAGCGGACCGGCACCGCCTACGCCGCCGACCTCAGCAACGACCAGGTCATCGAGGTCACCGCCAAGTCCGCGACCCCGCGGCTCATCCCCGCCGGTGACGGCCCGATCTCGATCGCCCTGTCCAAGAACGGCAAGACCGCCTACACCGCCAACCAGACCGGCGGCGACGTCTCGGTGATCGACCTCAAGAAGGGGCTCGTCACCAAGTCCGTCGCCACGGGCGCGGGCGCCCTGTCCGTCGCCAACGACGACCGCACGGGCAACCTCGTGGTCGTCAACCGCACCGCGGCCACCGCGACCGTCGTCGACCCGAAGGCCGGTACGGTCGTCAGGACCGTGACCACGGGCACCAACCCGAACCACGTCGAGATCAGCGACGGCACCGCCTACGTGGTCGACAAGTCCGGAGCCGGCCTCGACGGCGCCGACCAGATCCACAGCTTCCGCGTCACCCGCTGACACCCGCCGCCCAGCCGCTCCCCCCACTCAGCGCGGCTCCCCTCCCCCACACGATTCCGCAGCCGGGTGCCCGGCCCACCGCGAGGAGCGGTGGGCCGGGCACCCGGCGCGTCCGCGTGGCCCGACGGGTGTACGGAGGAGGGGCACAGCCGCGGCCGTGCCCCTCCTCCGTACACCGTGCCCCGCGCCGCGCACGACCCGGTCCGCACCGCCGGGTCGTGTGCGCGGGGCCCGGCTCTCAGCCGGCGCCGCCCACCGGCTCCGGCGGTACGACGCCGAGGGCCTCGGCCCGCTCCAGGAGTTCCCGCCACACCTTCGGCGCGACGGGCACGCCCGACCGCCCGCGCTCCGCCGAGAGGGCGGCCGAACGCTCGCCCGGGTAGAAGACGCCCGAGGCGCCCTCCGCGGCCGGGAGTTCCTTGAGCGTGCCCAGCGTGGCGTCCACCGCATCGGTGAAGTCGTCCGGGTCGCCGAAGGCCGACGGGTCCACCGCGATCAGGAGGGCGTTCTGACGGTGCTTGCGCCCCTGCGGGTCGTCCGAGTGGAAGGACGAGAAGATGGGCGCGCCGACCAGCACACTGGTGAGCAGCTCGAAGGCGAGCGACATCCCCGAGCCCTTGACGCCGCCGAGCGGCAGCGGCATGACCGCCTTCTCCGGGTCGGTCGTCGGCGTGCCGTCCTCCATGGCGGCGGCCCCTTCGGGCAGCGGGGTCCCGCTCACCCTGGCCTGGCGGATCCTGCCGAGGGCGATGGTGGCGGTGGCCATGTCCAGGAGCAGCGGGGCGTGGCTCCTGGCGGGCACGGCGACGGCGAGCGGGGCGGTGGCGACGGCCGCGCCCTTCACGCCGGTGTAGCCCATGTTGGGCATGCCCGAGACGAAGCCGATGCCGACGAGGCCCGCTTCGGCGATCTTGGACACGTAGTAGCCGATCGCGCCGGTGTGGACCGTGCGGCGCACGCCCACCGTGGCGATGCCGGTCGTCCTGGCCCGGCTCACCGCCTCTTTCGCGGCCGCGGTGAGGGCCACCGGACCCGGGGCGCGGTCGGCGTCCAGGACCGCGGCGGCCGGGGTCGTGGACTCGACGGTGATCTCGGGCCTGGCGTTCGCCACGCCCTTGGCCAGCAGGTCGAGATAGGCGGGGACGCGCGCGGTGCCGTGCGAGTCGACTCCGCGCTGCGCGGCCCACACGAAGACGTCCGCAGTGGTGCGGGCGTCCTCGGCGCCGAGGCCTCCCTTCTCCAGGAGGGCCGCGGCGAAGTCCAGCAGGTCGCCGGCGGCGACCAGGGTCCTGCCCGGCTTGGGTGCGGGGGTGTCGGTCATGGTGGCTGATGCCTCCTGGTTCAGCGGGTGACGAGTACGTCGACCACGGCGGTGGTGCCTTCCGCGACCGCCTTGAGCGCGCGCTCCAGGGCGGAGGTGAGGGCGTCGGGGGTGTCGACGGTCTCGGTGTGCATCCCGAACGGCTCGGCGAACGCGGCGAGCCGGGGCAGCCGGTGCAGGTCGGTGCCGAGCCATTCGCCGGTCTCGGCGGCAGCGCCCTCGGGGTAGAAGCGCCGGTGGTTGAGATTCATCGACTTGTAGACACGGTTGTTGAAGACGACGATCAGCACGGGGAGTCCGTACGCCTTGGAGGCGTCGTACGACTGGATCACCGGGTTGTAGGTGAAGGCGCCGTCCCCGACGGTGAACACCACCGGGCGGTCCGGGGCGGCGAGTCTGGCACCGAGGGCCACCGCGATGCCCTGTCCGAGCCCGCCCTGCACATAGAAGTACGAGTCGGCGTCGGAGGTCTTCAGATGGCGCTTGACGACGCGGCTGTGCGTGATGGTCTCGTCGACGACGATGGGGTCCTTGCCGTCCAGCAGCGTACGCAGGGTCGCTGCGACCAGCACCGGGTCGATGCCCTCGGCCCGTTCCGCCTCGGCCTCGGCCCCGGCGATGGCGGCCTGCTCGGCGGCGTACCGCTCCTCCTGGGCCGCGCGGCGCACGGCGATGGCCGCCTCGTGGGCGTCGTCGAAGTCCTTCGCGCGCTTGGCCAGTTGGCGCAGGGTGTTGGCGACGTTGCCTTCGAGGTACCTGTCGGCGAAGAGCACCTGGTAGGCGATGTGGGGCCGCTGCGGCACCTCGTCGATGACGACGATCGTCGCCTTTGAGGGGCGCCGGCTCGGCGGGTAGAACGGGACGCGGCAGTTGACCAGGAGGATCAGGTCCGCCTCGTCCATCCACGGCCCGATGTCGCTGCCCGCGTGCAGCGGGTGGTTGCGGGGGAAGTTGCCGCACACCGCCGAGTCCGGCTCGACGACCGGGATGTTCCAGGCCTCGGCGAAGGCGACGAGCGACTCGAAGCCGCCCGCCTCCCGGCCTGCCGTCTCCGTGACGATCACGGGGTTCTCCGCCTCGCGGATCATCCGGGCGACGGGGTCGACCTCTTCGGGCGAGCTGTGCGTGGAGCCCGGCGCGACAACGGGCTTGGCCTCCCGGCCGTCCCAGTCCTCCAGGAGGATCTCCAGGGGGATGTTGAGATAGGCCGGGCCCGCCGGTGCCCGCCAGGCGAGTTCGGCGGCCCTGGTGATCATGGTGGGGAGGGTGTGGACGCTGGCGGCCTCGTTGGCCCACTTGGTGAACGGCTGCGCGACGCCGTGCGGTCCGCCCACGATGGAGAGGTTGCGGTACCACTGACCGCCCGGGTCCTGCCCGGGTCCGTCGCCGTAGGTGCTCGACTCCGAGGAGGTGACCACCATGGGTACGCCGGCAAGCAGCGCTCCGTGGATGGCCATCGAGCCCTGCAGCAGCCCGGGGGCCGCGTGCAGGAGGACGCCCTGCGGTCGGCGGGTGACCAGGCCGTAGCCGGTCGCCATGCCGACCGCGACGGTCTCGTGGGTGAGGTCGAGGTAGGCGGGTGCCGGTTCGCCGTCGCGGTGACGGCGGGCCAGGGACTCCCACACCGGGGCCCATTCGGACCCCGATGAGCAGAAGATGTAGTCGGCGCCGACGGCGTTGAAGGCGGATACGACAGCATCACCGCCGTCACCGCCGCCGGCGCCTGGTGTGTTCCTGCTGTCAGTCATCTCTGCGGTGTCCTCAGCCCTCGACCGGCCAGTCGAGGACCTCGCTGATGCCGCGGCCCATCATCCACTCGAGCTCTTCGGGGGTGAAGTCCCAGTGCTTGGTGAACTGCTCGATGGTGTCGGTGTAGGTGATGCCGTGACCGAGCAGCCGGGTGATGTCGGTGCCGTAGAAGCAGCGCTGCGGGCCCATCTTGTCGACCATCTCGCGGACGTACTTCTCGATGTTCTTGTTCGGGAAGGCCTCGGTCGAGTAGCCGGGCAGGGCCGAGACCTTGACGTAGATGTTGGGGTGCCTGGCGAGGTCGGCGGTCTCCGAGACCCAGTAGCCGATGGCGTCGTCGACACAGCGGGCCATGATGCCCATGTGGTCGATGATGATCTTCAGGTCGGGGTGCTTCGCGGCGATCTCGCCGAGCTCCCGCTTCCAGATCGGCGCGTGCACCATGGTCGGGATGCGCAGCTCCTCGGCGATCGGCCAGTACCAGTCGTTGGTGCCGTCGATCATCCAGTTGCGGTCCTGCGGCCGGTGGAAGGTGAGGCGCGTTCCCTTGATGTGCGGGTTCTGCGCGAAGTCCTTCAGCAGGGCCGTGCCCTCGGCCTCGTCGTCCTGCGGGACGCGGGCCATGATGCCGAAGCGGTCCGGGTGGGCCTCGCACGCCTCCAGGGCGTAGTCGATGCGGTTGCCCTCCCAGGACGGCGGGAGGATGAGGGCGCGGTTGACGCCGGCCTCGTCCATCAGCTCCAGGGCCTCCTCGTAGGAGAAGGCTTCCTCGCGGTGGCCGTTGAGGCGGATCCGCTCGCGGGCTCCGGGGACCCAGGGACGATCCGGGCTCTCTTCCTTCCAGATGTGGATCTGGGTGTCGACCACGAACATGATGTGCCTCTTTCGTTTCGGGGATCTGGGGTGTTGGCGGTGGTGCGCGTCAGACGTTAGAGCTGGTGGGTGCCGTTTGCGGAGAGCCCGGCGTGCAAGCAGTTGTTGCGCGGACAGCCAGGTCGCGGCACGTCATGCCGGGTCGCCGGCGCTCGCGAAGACGGCGTCGTGGATGTGCTCCGCGATCGCCATGGAGGCGGTGGCCGCGGGCGAGGGGGCGTTGCGTACGGCGGTCACGCGGCCGCTGCGGTGGATGCGGAAGTCGTCGACCAGCGAGCCGTCGCGATCGAGGGCCTGGGCCCGTACGCCGGCCCCGCCCCGGATCACGTCCGAGGTGCCGACACCGGGCACATAGTCGCCCGCGTCCCGCATGAAGGCCGCGACGGACAGGGCTCCCCGGTACTCCTTGATGCCCGTCCGCCAGTGCTGGGCGGCCATCCTCCAGGCACCCGGGTACAGAGCGAGTCCGGCGAGGTCCCTCAGGGACACGTCGGACAGCTTGTAGCCCTCCCTGGCGAGTGCCAGGACGGCGTTCGGGCCGACTTCCACCGAGCCGTCGACCCGGGGCGTGAAGTGCACCCCGAGGAAGGGGTAGCGCGGGTCGGGGACGGGATAGATCAGGCCTCGGACCAGGTCGGTCCTGTCGGGTTTGAGGAGCATGTACTCGCCCCGGAAGGGGACGATCCGCGGGTCCTTCCGGTCCCGCGCCAGCCTGGCCACGGAGTCGGACTGGAGTCCCGCGCACAGGATCAGCCGGTCGACCCTGATCCGCTCATCGCCGGAGGCCACCTCGACGCCCCCGGGTACCTCGGTGAGGCCGGTCACCGGGAAGCCGAGTCTCACCTCGCCGCCCGAGGACTCGATGTCCCCGGCGAACTGCCGGGCGATCGCCGGGTAGTCCGTGATAGCGGTCCGGGGCGAGTGCAGTGCCGCGATACCGCCCGCGTTCGGCTCGATCTCCCTGATCTCGTCCTTGGAGATCTTCCGCAGGTCGGGCACGTGGTTGTTCCTGGCCCGCTCGTAGAGGGCCTCCATCCGGCCCAGTTCGTCCTCGCGTACGGCGACGACCAGCTTGCCGATCTCCTCGTACGGGACGCCCCGTTCCCGGCAGTACTCCTTCAGCAGGGACACGCCCCGCACGCACAGGTCGGCCTTGAGGCTGCCCGGCGCGTAGTAGATGCCGGCGTGCACGACTCCCGAGTTGTGTCCGGTCTGGTGGGCCGCGACCCGCTGT
Source organism: Streptomyces sp. CB02058 (assembly GCF_001905505.1). Lineage (GTDB taxonomy): Bacteria > Actinomycetota > Actinomycetes > Streptomycetales > Streptomycetaceae > Streptomyces. The sequence continues at coordinate 1,517,608 of NZ_LIPG01000003.1, read as the reverse complement.
TCCTTCTCGAACACCACGACCCGGGTGCCCGGACGGCGCCGGGCGATCTCGCGGCCCGTCGCCAGACCCACGATGCCGGCGCCGACGATGCCGACCGTTTCGTCCGCCATCGGCATCCTCCTTTCTTGCTGTGACCCGTCCTTCAGCAACCGAAGTTGAAGGCGACGGTCTTGACGCGGGTGTAGAAGCGCAGGGCTTCGGTGCCCTGCTCCTTGAAGGCCGAGCCGGAGTCGTGGAAGCCACCGAAGGGGTGGTGCACGTCCCAGCCGGTCGTCGCGGTGTTGATGGCGACCTGGCCGCAGTCGGCCTCGTCGGCGAAGCGGTGCGCGGAGCGCAGGTCACGGGTGAAGAGGGCGGCAGCGAGCCCGAAGTCCGAGTCGTTGACCTCGGCGACGGCCTCGTCGAAGCCGTCCACGGGGCGCACGACGACGACGGGTCCGAAGACCTCCTCGCGCCAGACGGCCATCTCCCGGGTGACGTCGCCCAGGACGGTCGGGCGGACGTAGCAGCCGTGGGCGTACTCCTCGTCCTGCGGGGCCTCGCCGCCGGTGAGAACCCTCGCGCCCTCCTTCACGGCGCGCTCGATGTCCCTGAGGACGCTGTCGCGCTGGCCGGTGCTGACGAGCGGGCCGACGCCGGTGGAGCCGGAGGCGCCGGGTCCGAGCCTGAGCGCGGCGACGGCGTCCAGGAGCAGGCGGGTGAACTCCTCGTACACCGGGCGTTCGACGAGGACCCGGCTGGTGGCGGTGCACCGCTGGCCGGCCTGTCCGAATCCCGCGACCATCAGCGCCTTCACGGCGGCTCCCAGGTCGGCGTCGGCGAGCACGACGGTGGCGTTCTTGCCGCCCAGCTCGCCCTGGAAGCGGACGTTGCGGTCGGCCAGGGAGGCGCGGAGCCCCTCGCCGACGGAGTTGGAGCCGGTGAAGGTGACCGCGGCGACGCGCGGGTCGCCGACCAGCGGGGCGGAGATCCTGCCGCCGCGCCCGGTGACGACTCCCAGCACCCCGGCGGGCAGACCGGCGTCGTGCAGGGCGCGGGCCAGGTGGAGAGCGGACATCGGAGTCTCGGACGCGGGCTTGAGGACGACGGCGTTGCCGGTGGCCAGCGCCGGCGCCAGCTTGCGGGCGGGCGTCAGGAGCGGGTCGTTCCACGGTGTGATGGCCAGGACGATGCCGACCGGCTCGTGGTGGAAGCTCGTCCGGGTGTCGGGGCGGGCGTCGTGGATGAGGGTGCCGTAGCCGTTGCGGGCCAGCCCGGCGTAGTACTCGAAGAAGTCGGCGGACTTCTGGACCTCGCCGCCCGCCTCCTGGAGGGTCTTGCCGTTCTCGGCGACCACGGCCTCCGCGATCGTGGCGGCCCGTTCCCTGAGCAGCCGGGCCGTCTCGTGGAAGATCCTGGCCCGGTCGAAGGGGCTGGTGCGGCGCCAGACGGCGAAGCCCTTCTCCGCCTCGTCGTAGGCCCGGGCCACCTCGCCGGCTCCCAGCGCGGGGACCCGGGCGACGGGGGTGCGCGTGTCGGACGGGTCGTGGACCTGCAGCCATTCGTCGGCCGCCACCCACTGTCCGCCGAGGAGGGTTTCCATGGTGCGCATCTGGATCATTGCTCCCGTTCGACCGCGGCGGTCCGCGGTGTGCAGAGGGGTCGGTGTGTGGTCGTGACGACAACACAGGAAGTCCGGAGAGGTGACCAGGGCCGCGGCGGCAGACATTGCTTGCACGTCACGCACGGCCCCGCGGGCGTGCGTTGTGCTGGAATCGGCACGCTCGACGCCGTATCCGACAAGGAGAACGACCCATGGCTTTCGCCGTCATCGCCCACTACCGCTGCGACCCCGCCGACGAGGGCACGGTGCGCACCGCGCTCCTCTCGATGCGGGAGCACACCCTGAACGAGCCGGGGAACCAGGGGTACGAGGTGCACGCGGAGGTGGACAGGCCGGGCGCCTTCGTCCTGTACGAGCGGTACGCCGACCGGGCCGGTTTCGACGCCCACGCCGGGGCCGGCTACTTCGACGAACTGATCGTGCGGACGGTGCGCCCTCTGCTGACCGAGCGGTCCGTCACGTTCGCCGACGTCCTGTAGCACCGGACGGCGCTCCGGCCGCCGGGGCCGGCCTCCCGTGGGCCGGCCCCGGCGGCCGTGTGTCAGAACTCGTTGCCCCAGCAGTAGCGGGCGAGCGTCTCCACCTGGATCAGCTTGCGGTTCTGGTCCTCGGCGCCGAGGAGCGGGCGGCCCGCGACGTCCTCGAAGCCCCGGGAGGGCGAGAGAGCCATGTCCTCCAGGTCCTTGACCTCGGCGGCGGCGTCGATCCGCGCCATCACCGTGTCGATCTCCTCGATCTCGGGGCTGGTCGCGTCGACCGCCCCCAGACAGGCGTCCCGGTCCTCGGGCAGGGCCCGCAGCAGGTCGAGTTCGGCGCCGGTTCCCTTGTCGTACGGCAGGATCCACCGGTCCACGGGAACGGTGGCGTACAGGCGCTCGGCCCTGGCCGTGTCCACCGCCTCGGGGGCTGCCCAGCCGGGCGCGAGGCCCACCCGGACACCCTCGGGGCGCTCCCCCGTCGGGACGGCCAGGGCATCGACGGCGAGGGCGTCCTCGAAGGAGAGCGCGCCCTCCCCACCGCGATCGGCCGCCGTGTGGGCGAGCAGGAGCGGGTTGTTCAGCTGGATCAGCCGGACGCCCCGGGCGATGAGCAGCTGGATCTCCGCGCGGATGATCTCCGCCAGCGCCTCACCGAGCTCACGGGCGGAGGCGGGGCCGCCCCGACCCGCCGCGTCCGGGTCGAAGCAGGTGGCGGCGAGGTAGGCCGGCGAGGGCAGGGACGCCTTGGGGGCGATCAGCGTGAGCTCACCGATCCGGTCCGCCCAGTCCGCGAGCAGCGGGCCGTCGGCCTTGGGCAGGGACTCCGCGACCCAGCGGGCCAGACCGCCCGACTCCTCGCCGGTGCGCCGGAAGCCGGACACCCCGTCGAGGACCGCGCTGCGGAAGTCCGCGCGTGGCATGTCCCCGTCGGTGACGACCGTGGAGCGCAGCCTGCGCTGGAAGACGACGGCTTCCTTGACCGCGGCGAGCTCGGCCTCGTGCAGTTCGGTGTCCGGGCCGCCGGCGGCGGCCCGGTCGCGGGCGGCCAGCAGGGCAGCCGGCCGGACCAGGCTGCCGTGGTGGTCGATGCGGTAGTTGAACGTGTCCGCCATGGCTCAGGCGTCCTTTCCGGCGGGCTTGCCGGAGACGCCCCAGGCGGCGAACTCCAGTTCGTAGCCGAGTGATTCGAGGACGTCGTCGGCAATCCGCTGGTCCTCGTCCGCGGTGCCGCCCGCGATGCCGAGGCCGCCGATGATCTCGCCGTCCTTCTTGATGGTCATGCTGCCCTCGGTGGCGAGGATGGGCAGGGCCGCGCCGGGCAGCTGGGAGAGCTGGGAGAAGAAGACGGGCTGGCTCTCCTGCCACTTCTTCAGCATCTTGCCGGGGCGCTGCATGACGGCTGCGGTGTACGCCTTGGCCCTGGCGATGTCGGGGGTGAGCGGGCGGGCCCCGTCCGGGCGGCGGATGGCCACCGGGAAGCCTCCGGCGTCCACCACGGCAACGCTCACGGCCTTCCCGAGCTCCATGGCGCGCTGGTGGGCGGCGTCGATGATCTCTTCGGCGGCGGCCAGGGTGATGTTGCTCATGCTGCTTCCTTCGGGGCGGTGAGGGTGCGGCGCAGGTGGGCGAGGGCGGCGTTGTAGCGCTGCGGCGTCTCCCAGTACATGGAGTGCGGGGCCCCGGGGACGATCTCCAGGTGGGAGCCCTCCACGAGTTCGTGGGCGCGGGTCACCGTCTTCACGCTGAGCACCGCGTCCTTCTCCCCGGCGAGGAACGCGACCTTGACGCCCGCCTCGCGGATCTCGTCGAGGCCGGGACCGTCGGTGTCGAGGTTGCGCAGGTCCTGCATGGTGGCGACGTTGAACGTGCCCATCTGCTGGAAGAGGAAGGTGAGGTCGGCCCGCTCCCGCTGGAAGTCCCTGGTGAGCAGCCGGTCGATGACGGGCAGCTTGACGGCCTCGGCGCGGTCGGCCGCGGCCAGTTCCCTCAGCTCGGGGTGGCTGATCCCGCCGAGGGAGTGGCCAAGCACCACGGAACTCACCCGCTCGGGGCGCACCAGCGCGGCGCGCAGGGCGGCGACGGAACCGATGGACTGTCCCACCAGCATGGCGTCGGTCAGGTCCTCCTGGTCGAGTACGGCGACGACGTCGCCGTGGAAGGCCTGGCCGTCGAACTCGGTCTGCGGTGCGGACAGCTCCGTCCTGCCGAAGCCGCGCAGGTCGAGGGTGACGACGGTGAACTCGTCGCGCAGCGCGGCCACCTGCTGCCACCAGGCCGCGTGATGACCTCCGGAGCCGTGCACGAGGACGATCGCGGGGCCGCTGCCGTGGCGTTCGTAGTAGAGGGAAGCGCCGTCGGAATCGACGTAGGGCATGGAAGGGATCTCCTTAGCGAGCGCTGCGGCTCAGTTGGGGCGCCTGCCGTGGAAGACCAGCTCGATCATGGTGTGGTCGGGGTCGTGGATGTAGCAGAACTTCGACTGGTTCTCGGGGCGTTCGATCGGGCGGGTGTGGCGGATGCCGAGCTCGGCGAGGTGTTCCATGAAGTCGTCCCAGTCGTCGACCTCGACGGCGAAGTGGTAGGGCGCCATCCGGTCCATCTCCTCGACCGGGGTGAAGTGCAGGTCGAAGTTGCCGCGGGTCATCAGCACGACACGGGTGTTGGACTTCGGCATGATCCTCTTCATTCCGAAGACCTTGGTGTACCACTCGGCGGTGCGGTCGGGGTCGGTGGTGGGGAAGTTGACGTGGTGGATGTAGCGGGGTTCCTTGCTCACGGCTTGCTGCCTTTCGGGGGTGCGGTGGTCAGGGGTGGGCGCTCTCCGCCCGTACGGGGTTCGACAGGACGCCGATCCCGCTGATCTCGACCTCGACGGTGTCGCCGGCCTCGATCCGGCAGGTGGACTCGGCGCCCATCCACAGGACGTCACCGGGGTGCAGGGTGAGGTGCCTGCTCATCTCGGCCATGTAGTCGAAGGGGTCGAAGACCATGTCGCCGGTCGGGAACGTGGCGCGGACCTCGCCGTTGACCCGCAGGGTCGTGGTCTGGGCGAGGGCGTCGACATCGGTCTCGATCCAGGGGCCCATGGGCTTGAAGGTGTCGCTGTTCTTGCTGCGCCAGAACGAGCGGTCCTCGTGCTGCCAGGTGCGGGCGCTGACGTCGTTGCCGATCGTCCAGCCGAAGACGGCGTCCCGCGCCTCCTCGTACGTGGCGTGCCGCAGGGTCCGGCCGATGACCGCGACCAGCTCGGGTTCGGCCTCGAACCTGCCCCGGACCCCGGCGGGCTTCACGATCGCCGTGCCGTGCCCGGTGAGCGCGTTGTTGGCCCGGTAGCCGGGTTCCGGCCGTTCGGGGGTGACCGCGGCCTTGTCGCCCAGCAGCCGGGCGTGCTCGATGTGGCGCGGGTAGTTCATGCCGACGGCGTAGAAGACGGGCGGGACGACGGGGGGCAGCCAGCACGCCTCGGCGAGCGGGACCGTGCCGATGACCGTGGGGTCGCCCTCCAGGGGCGAGTCGGACAGCAGGCGCACCGCGTCGTCCTCGACACGGCCCCACACCGCGCGCCCGCCGATGGAGACTCGGGTGTATCGCACGGCGGTTCAGCCGGCCAGCAGGTGGGAGACGCGCTGGGTGACCAGGTAGGCGTCGAGTCCCTCGGGGCCGCCCTCGCGGCCGTAACCGCTGGCCTTGACTCCCCCGGACGGCGCCTCGTGGACCGATCCCCCGCAGTGGTTGATGGAGAGGATGCCCGCCTCGAACTCCCGGGTGAGGCGCTCGGCTGTGGCGGTGGAGCGGGTGAACCCGTAGGCGGCGAGTCCGTAGGGGAGCGAGTTGGCGATCCGCAGCGCCTCGCCGAGGTCGCTGAAGGGGACGATCGGCGCGATCGGACCGAAGGGCTCCTCGGACATCAGCGTCGCGTCGTGCGGTACGCCGGTGAGCACGGTGGGGGCGTAGAAGTAGCCCGCGCGGTCCAGGCGTTCGCCTCCGGTGCGTATCTTGGCGCCCTTGGCCACGGCGTCGGCCGTGAGCGCCTCGACGGCCTTCAGCCTGCGCTCGTTGGCGAGCGGGCCCATGGTGACGCCCTCGTCGAGCCCGTCGCCGACGACGACCGCCTCGGCCGCTCGGACGAACTCCTCGGTGAACTCCTCGAGGAGGCTCTCGTGCACCAGGAAGCGGCTCGGCGAGGTGCAGACCTGTCCGGCGTTGGCGAACTTGGCGGCGGCGGCACGGCGGGCGGCGGCCACGGGGTCGGCGTCCTCGCACACGATGACCGGGGCGTGACCGCCGAGCTCCATGAGGGAGGGCTTCATCTCGGCGCCGGCCGCGGCCGACAGGAGCTTGCCGACGGGCACGGAGCCGGTGAAGGCGATCAGCCGGGTCGCCGGGTGCCCGATGAGATGGGCGGAGACCTCGGCGGGCTCGCCGAACACCAGGTTGAGCACACCGGCGGGGACGCCCGCGTCCTCGAAGCACCGGACCAGCTGCACGGCGGTGCCCGGGGTCTCCTCGGAGGCCTTTATGATGATCGAGCATCCGGCCGAGAGGGCCGCGGCGATCTTGCGCATGGGCCCGCCGGCGGGGAAGTTCCACGGGGTGAAGGCGGCGACCGGGCCGACGGGCCGGCGGCGCACGGTGAGCAGGGTGCCCTGCTCGGAGGGGATGACCCTGCCGTAGGCGCGGCGGGCATCGTCGGCGTCCCAGCGCAGCGCGCCCGCGACGCGCTTGGCTTCGCCGCTCGCCTCGCGCAGCGGCTTGCCCTGCTCCAGGGTCATGATCCGGCCGACCTCGTCGCTGCGGGAGACCAGCAGGTCGGCGGCCTTGTACAGGATCGCCGTACGCTCGGCGACCGGTGTGTCGCGCCAGACCGCGAAGCCGGCGGTGGCCGCGTCGGCCGCGCGGTCGAGGTCCGCGGCGGTGGCGAGCGGTACGTGCCCGATCACCTCTTCGGTGGCCGGGTTCAGCACCGGCGCGGTGCGTCCGGTCCCTCCCTCGCACCATTCGCCTGCTATGTACATACGGATGGCGGGGTAGTCGTGATGCGTCGTCATGGGTGCGTGTGCCCTCTCACGCTCGGCGGGTGGGTGGTCAGGAGGCGGGGTTCCCGGGTGCGTCACGGGAACTGCGCAGGGTCCAGATGTGGTGCGGCGGCGTGGTCTCGTGGACGCGTGTCCCGTAGGAGTCGTCGACCCTGTCCATGTCCGCCGCGTACTCCACGCGGCCTCCGCACGGTGCGTGGATGAACCGGAAGACATTGGACCCGACGGTGTGCCTGCCGAGCCTGCGGGCTTCCGTCCACCCCTGGGCGATCATGTGGTTGCCGCCCTCGATGACGTCGTCGAAGCCGGGTACCTCGTAGGACACGTGGTTGACCCCGGCCCGGTCGGGACGGTGGCACAGCAGGAAGTTGTGCTGGTCGTCGTCGCCCTCGCACTGCATGAAGGTGCCCATCGGCTTGACGATGTCGGTCGCCCGGAAACCCAGCCGGTCGGTGTAGAAGGCGACGGCCCGTTCCTGGCCCTCCTTGGGGATGTTCAGGGCGACATGGCACATGCGCAGGGGCCGCACCCGGCCCACGGGGCCGAGCGGCTCGTTCCAGCGGCGCACACTGCCCGACACGTTCGGCCGGCGCACCTCGGGCACGGGGAGTTCACGGGGCCTGGCGAGGGTGAGGCCCAGGCCGAAGCCCGTCTCGTCCACGCTGTGGTGGGTCCCGTCGTCGGTGGTGACGACCTCACGGTCGGCGGCGACGGCGGCCACCAGCGCCCTCAGCCGCTCCGGGGTGTCGACGCCCCAGACGACCTCGCGGATGGTCGGCGACGCCTCCAGAGGCTGCGGCAGCGACGGGTCGGGGGCCGTGTCGAGGTGCAGGGTCTGCCCGACGAGCGTCTCGAACGTGGCGCGCTCCCCGGTCCGCTCCACGAGCGCGAGACCGAAGTCCTCGAAGAAGCGCACGCACCGGTCGAGATCGTCGACGCCGTAGGTCACCGATTCGATTCTCTGGATTCCCATGAACTCCTCATTTCGCGGACAGCGTCCGTGGAATCTGCGCGGACGCCGGCTCAGCTGATCGTAATTTCCCGTTACGGGCGCCTCAACGGCCCCTGATCACGGATGCCGCAATCGTTTGTTGCGCAGCCGGTCGCATTCACGGGCGGCGCGCTCCCTCTTCATCTGGTGATCGCGGCGATGGGATTGCTGGAGAACCACTGGGTGAGAAAGTCCAGGAAGACGGTGACCTTGCGCGGGGTGTCCTGCCCCGGGCCGTAGATCGCGTAGAGGGGCCGGTCGGGCACGGCCAGCTCGGGGAGGAGCACCTGGAGCGCCCCGGAGATGAGGTCGTCGTACGCCGGCCTCTGCGGCAGCAGCGCGATGCCGCGGCCGTGCAGGGCGGCCTTCTGCAGCGCGATGTAGGAGTTGGACGAGAACGCGACGTTGCGGATCTTGTGCAGGGTGCTCGCGTGTCCGTGCCCGATCCGCCAGACCGGGTCGTTCACATGGACGAGGCAGTCGTGCGCCGCGATGTCGTTCGGGTGGGAGAGCGTGCCGTGCTTCTCCAGGTAATCCTCCGACGCGCACAGCACGAAGGGGAGCGAGGAGACCTTCTTGAGACGGACGCTCGAATCCCGTAGGTCCCGGGTGTGAAAAGCGACGTCGAATCCGCTGTCGAGGAAATCGTAGGTCCGGTCCGACATTCCGCCCAGTTCGAAACGCACGAGTATTTTCGGATGCGCGGCGGAGAATGCCGCGATGGCGTCGCCGAGGTCCAGGCTGCCGATCCATTTGGGGCAGATGATGCTGAGCGAACCCTCCGCCCTGTCGTGCCGCTGGGCGATCGTGGAGTCCTCCGCCTCGATCTCCTCGAGTATGCGCGCGGAGAACTCGGCGTAGCGCAGGCCCGGTTCGGTGAGGCTCACGGAGCGGGCCGTGCGGTTGACCAGCCGGACGCCGATCTGCCGCTCGAGTTCGGCCACATGGCGCGAGACGAGCGATCCCGAGGAGCTCAGCAGCTTGGCGGCTCCGCTGAAGCTGCCTACGTTGGCGACGGTCACGAAGCTTCGCATCAGAAGCAGACGGTCCATGTTTCCTCCGGCCCCGTCACGGCCGGAGGCGCCTCCGGCCGTGTCAGGTGTGATTGGTGCGGTCGAGCGTGGGGGCCCTTGTGCGGTTCGTACGGATGGGCGTGGGGCTCCAGGTGCGGGTGGTGCGGCCGAGCGGGGCGCGGGTGTCCTGAATCACCGGCGCCGTGGGCGAGGGGTCAGGACTTCTTCTTCTCGGCGGAGCAGTACTGCGGGGCGCTGCCTGCGTTGTCGGCGGTGATGAGGCTGATCGGCGTCATCGCGATCTTGTCCGTCTTCTTCTTGTCGAGCAGCGCGATGGCGTTGGTGATGGCGATGCGGCCGGTCGTCATCGCGGAGTTGGCGACGGTCGCGGCGAAGCGTCCGTCCTTGACGGCGGCCACACCGCGGTCCGTTCCGTTGACCGTCACGATCTTCACGTCCGCCTTGGCGGCCTGGAACGCCTTGAGGGCGCCGAAGGCCATCTCCTCGTTCGCCACGAAGGCGTACTTCAGGTCCGGGTGGGCCTGGATCATGTTCTCGGCCACGTCCTGCGCCTTGGCCGCGTTGAACATGCCCGGCTGGTTGGCGACGACCTCGACGTTGTCGGGCAGCGCCTTGGTGAAGCCGTTGACCAGCAGGTCGGACGCGGCACCGGGAGCGCCGGCGATCACTCCGGCCTCGGCGGGCTTGCCCGCGGCGTCCTTCTCGATCCAGCCGGCGTCCAGTTCGCCGACCTGCTTGAGGTCGACGACCACCGCTCCGAGGATGTCGGTGGGGTCGTCGGTCACCACGGACGTCAGGAAGATGGGTATGTTCGCGCTCTTGGCCTTGGCTATGTCCCCCTTGAGCGCGTCGACGTTGACCGTCTGCACGATGAGCGCGTCGACGTTGCGCGAGATCATGTCCTCGATGTTGGACAGCTCCGTACCCGGGTTCTGGTGGGAGTTGGCCGTGTAGAGCTTGGCGTCCTTCGCCTCGGCGGTGTCCTTGATGGACGCCTGGAGACAGGTGTGGAACTCGGTGTCACCACCGTTGACGAACCCCAGCGATACCGCTCCGTCGTCGGAGGCACCGGCGCCGCAGCCGCTCAGGACGAGAGCGAGTCCGGCGGCAGAGGCGGCAGTGGCTCTGCGTGAACGAGCAGAAAGGGTCATGGGTCGGGCCTTTCGATGCGTACGGGAAGAGGGTCAGTGCGGTGAGGACTTCTTGTGGAGCTGGTTGGCGATCGCGGCGATGAGCAGCACGGTGCCGACGGAGATCTGCTGGAAGTAGCTGGACACCTGGAGGAGGTTCAGCGCGTTGGCGACGACGCCGAGCAGCACGACTCCCAGGCAGGTGCCGATGATCGTTCCGTAGCCGCCGGCGAGCATGGTGCCGCCGATCACGACCGACGCGACCGCGGTGAGCTGGAGCTGGAGGCCGCCGGTTCCCGGGCTGCTCGCTCCGAGCCGGGACAGCAGCATCAGCCCGGCGAGGCCCGAGAGGGCGCCGGCCAGACCGTAGAGGACGAGCTTCTGCCGGTTGACGTTGATGCCGCTGAGGCGGGCGACGTGTTCGTTGCCGCCGATCGCGAAGGCGTCCCGGCCGAAGACCGTGAACTTCATGACCAGACCGACGACCAGCAGGACCAGGATCGCCACGATCAGCAGGTTGGGCAGGCCGAGGGTCTTCTCCGAGCCCAGCGCGGACAGATGGTCCCCGATGGAGACGCTGAGCCCGTTGAGCACCAGGAGCGCGACACCGTCCAGGAGTGTGGCGGTGGCGAGGGTCGCCACGAAGGGTGCCACGTTGGTGTAGGTCACGACGATGCCGTTGACGAGTCCGATCGCCGTGGCGAGGAGCAGCGCGACGACCACGGTGAAGGTGGTCGACCTGCCGTCCGCCAGGAACTGCGCGGCCACGGCGGTGGTGACGGCGGCGTTGCTGCCCATCGAGAAGTCCATGCCTCCCGCCGTCATCAGCAGCGTGAGCCCGGCGGCCAGCACGGCGACGACGCTGACCTGCCGGAGGACGTTCACCAGGTTGACCGACGTGGCGAAGGAGTCGGTCTCCACTCCGGCGAACACGATGACGACGACGAGTACGGCGATCAGACCGGCGTGCGGGATGCCGCCGAGCGTACGGAAGGGGCCGGGTTTCCGGGCGTCGCCCTTGGCAGTGATCCTGGTGCCGGGTGACTCCGGCGGAGCGGTGATGCTCATCGGGGTTGTCCTCCGAGGGCGGTGGCGACGAGTTCGTCGTGGGTGATGGCGTTGACGTCGTGCTCGGCGACCACACGGCCGGCGCTGACGACGATCACGCGGTCGGACAGGCGCATGACCTCCTCGGCGGACGAGGAGGCGAGCAGGACGGCCACACCCCGGGAGGCGAGTTCGTCGATCAGTGCGTGGATGTCGGCTATGGCTGCCACGTCGACACCGTTGGTGGGGTCTTCGAGGAAGCAGGCGACGGGCGAGGTCTCCAGCCACTTGGCCAGCAGGACCTTCTGCTGGTTGCCGCCGGAGAGGCTGCCGACCGCGGGGTTGCGGGTCAGTGAGACGACCCCGTAGCTCTGCCTGCGCGGTGCGGCGCGGCGGGTCATGTCGGTCCAGCGCTGGAGCCGGCGCCTGCTCAGCCGGTCGGTGGCGAGCATGAGGTTCTCGTCCAGGGACAGACCCGGGATCAGCCCGAGGGCCCGGCGGTCGCCCGTGACGCAGCGCAGGCCGCTGGCGAGGGAGCGCGAGATGCGGCCGAAGGGAACTCCGGTCCCGCCCACCTCCATCTCCCCGGCGTCGGGACGGCGGCGGCCGGACAGCAGGTCGAACAGCCGGGACTGTGCGTCGCCCGCCGGGCCGAGAACACCCACGATCTCGCCCTTGCGCACCCGCACGCCGAAGTCGCGGATGTCCCTGCCGTGGGAGAGGCCGCGCACCGTCAGGGCCACCGTGGGTGCGGGTGCCGGCCGTTCGGGGCGCCGGGACACCACGTCGCGGCCGGCCATGTGGCGGACGAGTCCGGCCGAGTCGGTCTCCGAGGCGGGTCCGCCGTGCACGACGGCCCCGTCGCGGAGCACGGTGACGTGGTCCGCGACGGAGAGGACCTCGTCGATGTAGTGCGAGATGTAGACGACGGCCATACCCTCGTCGCGCAGGGTCCGCACCAGGTTCCTGATCCGGTCCGCCGCCGCCGCTCCCAGGCAGGCGGTCGGCTCGTCCAGGATCAGCACCTTGCCGCCGCGCCGCACCTCACGGGCCACCTCGACCATCGTCTGTTCCGCGACGGTCAGTTCGCCCGCGGTCCGGTTCACGTCGATGTCGATGTTCAGGTCGAGCAGGGCCTTGCGGGCCTGCCGCTCGACCGACTTCCACGACACGACGGAACGCGAGACCGGGAGGTCCCCGAGGAGGATGTTCTCGGCGACCGTCAGCGTCATGACCAGCTCGCGGCGCTGCGGGACCGTGGAGATGCCGAGCCGGCGGGCCTTGCGCGGGGTCAGCCCCGACTGGCTCGTACCGCCGATCTCGATGGTGCCGCCGTCCCCCTGGTGCGCCCCGGAGAGGAGCTGGACGAGGGTGGACTTCCCGGCACCGTTCATCCCCATCAGGGCATGGACCTCGCCGGCGTGGATGTCCAGCGAGACACCCTTGAGAGCCACGGCCCCGCCGAAGCTCTTCGTGAGGTCGCGGATGCGGACCACCGGCTCGGACGCCGGCCTGACCGCGGTGTCCGGGGACCCAAGAGCAGTCGTGGCAGACACGTCCTCGCTCCCTTTCGTACGTGGCTCGGGACGGGCTGTCACGGCTGGGACCGGTCCCCGCCGCCGGTGACGCGCTCGAAGCCGCGGATGTCGGGGAACGGGGGCTCCCGGTCGGCCTGGAGGTCGACCTGGAAGGCGTTCAGGCACATGCCGAGCATGGTGAAGTTGCCCAGGGAGCCGATGGTGTCGACCAGGCCCTGCGCACCGAAGTGCTTGTGGGCGCGGGCGAAGGTGTCGTCCGACACGAAGTGGGTCTCCAGCAGCTCCTGACAGAACGCGTGGAAGGCGGCGTCCCCCTCGTCCTCGAAGACCGGCGCCCGGTGCTCGGCGATGGCCTGGATCGCCTCAGCCGGAATGCCGGCCTCGACGGCGGCGGCCACGTGCGCGTTCCAGGAGTACTGCGCGTCGAAGTGGCGCGCGGCCATCAGCAGGGTGAGTTCGCGCAGATGCTTCGGCAGGCTCGAATCGAATCGTACGAAGGCACCGAGCGATTCCACCCGCTCGCACAGTTCGGGACTCTGCAGCCACACCCGGAAAGGCCCGCGGACGCCGCCCCGGCGCGCAGTGATCCTGGCGTGAAGTTCCTGCTGATGCTCGTTCATTTCTTCGGCGGCGAGTACCGGGATTCTCATGGGAGTTGGCTGCCTTTCATTCGGTGACACGAGCGCTTCGACCGTGTAACGGGAGCCGACCGTACCCCCGTGTCGCCGAGGCTCACCCTCCTCGGAATGCAAGGTAAAGCTGCACGCCGGATGCCTCTCATCCACCGGTACGGCGCCTAACGTCGGACGACGCACCGACTTCGAGAGGGATTCCGCATGACAGTCATCATCAAGACCGCTTCCGTCCGGCTTCTGGACCGAGGGGGTTCGATCGTGACGACCCCGCTGGTCACGACTCCGGCGTCGGACGGCGAGAATCTGATCACCAGCGGTATGAGCGTGTATCCGGTGGGTTCCGGGGCCCCGATGCACTCGCACAACTGCGACGAGCACGTGACGGTCCTCGAAGGCGAGGCCGAGGTGCTGGTGGAGGGAGAGGTGACCCGGCTCGAACGGTTCGACACCACGTACATCCCCTCCCCGATACCGCACCTCTTCCGGAACGTCGGTGACACTCCCCTGCGCATCCTGTGGGTCTACACGTCGGGGACGGTGACACGGACGTTCACCGAGACGGGCGTGACCGTGGAACACCTGTCGGCCGCCGACCAGATGGCGTGACCGCGTGGTCCGGCCGTCCGCGGCAGGGCGGGCCGGCGGCGCGGGCCCGCACGGGGTGGACACCGGTGCCTGGACGCGGGCGCTCCCGTGCCGCGCGGCCGGGCCGGACGCGGACGTCTCGGGGCGGGCGCGTCGTCACGGGCGGCGCTGTACGGGGCGACGGGTTGACGGGGTGGCAGGGCGACGGGCCCACGGGGTGGCGGGGCGGCGGTCCGATGGAGTGGCGGGGCGGCGGTCCATGACTTGCTCCTCGATCATGCGGGCGGTGGTCAGGACCGGCGGACGCACCGGTCCGGGACCGGAAGCGCCCGCACGGGGCCGGACCGCCCGCACAGGGGTACGCCACGACTGCCGAATGCGGGTCCGGCCGGGGCGACTGCCTCGGGCGGGGTGCGTGCGGCGTCAGCTTCTTGGCGGCGACCGTAATCGCACGAACCGGATGTCGGCAAGATGTTCCGCGAGATTGTTGACTGTGGATGTCCGGTGCCGGGTAAGGTTTACCTCACCCGGCGAGTTGCCTGGTCAGGGAGTCAGCGCACGCCACGCGGACGGAACTGGACGCTGATCCGGGGCCCCCGGGCATGGGCGGTCTTGGGAATCGCGTGCTGCCAGGTGCGCTGGCAGGAGCCGCCCATGACGACGAGGTCGCCGTGGCCGAGCGGCATCCGCACCGTGCCGCCGCCCCGGCACGGGCGCAGGAGCAGGTCGCGCGGGGCGCCGAGGGAGAGGATCGCCACCATCGTGTCCTCGTAGGAGCTGCGCCCGTGCAGGTCGCCGTGCCAGGCGACGCTGTCGCGGCCGTCCCGGTAGTAGCAGAGGCCCGCCGTGGCGAAGGGTTCGCCGAGCTCGTCGCCGTAGTGGGAGGAGAGCGCCTCGCGGGCCTCGCGCAGCACGGGGCTGGGCAGGGGGTTCCCTTCGCCGTAGAAGGCGAGCAGCCTGGGCACGTCGACCGTCCGGTCGTACATCTGGCGGCGCTCGGCCTTCCAGGGGACGTCCGCCGCGAGTTCCGCGAAGAGCTCGTCGCCGCCGCCGAGCCAGCCGGGCAGCAGGTCCGTCCAGGCGCCGTCACCGAGAACCGTCCGCCGCAGCCCGGTCAGTGGGCCGAGGCACGGGCCGTCGGCCTGGTCGAAGAGCGAACCCTGGAGATGAACAGACATGGCGACAAGTCTACGCGCCGATTAGAACAAGTGTTCCCTTGGCGACGGAGTGGACCCCGCCCACCCGCGCGTGCCCTCAGCCGGCTCCGGGGCCCTCCGGGTCGTCGTCACCGCTCAGCTCCGGTTCCAGTCCCTCGGCCACCTCGCTGCGGCGCAGTCCCGCGTCCGCGCGCCATGCCTCGAAGGACCAGCCCGTCAGCGCGACCACGGCCAGCCCGAGGGTCCAGCCGCCGACCACGTCGCTGAACCAGTGCACGCCCAGCGCGATACGGGTGAATCCGACACCCAGCACCGAGACCACGGCGACCGCCCAGAACAGGGGACGCAGCCCGCGGTGCACCATCGGCAGCAGGACGAGCAGCAGGATCGCGAACGAGGTCGTGGCGGTCATCGTGTGACCGGAGGGGAACGAGAAGCCCGGAGCGTGCGCCACCGGTTCCGGCAGGGCGGGCCTCGCCCGCTCGACGACGACCTTCACCAGCAGCCCGGTCAGGCCTCCGGCCACGGCGGTGACGGCCGACCACGCGGCAAGCCGCCAGGCACGGCGGTGCAGCAGCCACAGGGTGAGCACCGCGACCGCGGCGCGCAGGGTGACGGGGTCCCAGACCACGTCCGAGAGGAAGCGCAGGGTGCCGGTCCACGCCGGGTGGTCCAGGGCGGCCCGGTTCAGCCACCGTGCGGCGCCCGCGTCCAGGCGCCGCAGCGGGTGCCATCCGCTCTCCACCAGGACGAGCAGGAGACCGAAGAGGACGGCGGCCACGGCGGCGACGGCGGCGGAACCGAACAGCCGGATCCCGAATCGCCGGTCGGCGTCACGGCGCCTCGGCAGCAGGGCGGGGGCAGGGGGTCGTGCGGGCATTCAGGCTCCAGGGTCGGGTTGTACGGGTCCGGGCCGCTTGGCCCGCACCGCTTCCAGCTGGGCCGCGAAGGAGAGGGCCAGGAAGAGGGCGATGGAGGTGAGATAGGCCCAGAGCAGCAGGGACATGAAGGCCGTGAGCGGCCCGTAGACGGTGTCGAAGGACCCGCTGACCTGGAGGTAGAGGCTGAGCAGCCAGGTCAGCGTGGTCCAGAGCACGAGGTAGACGGCGGCGCCGAAGGCGAGCCAGGTGTAGCCGGGCTGCCGCCGTCGTGGCGAGCGGCGGAATATCGCGCTCGCGGAGAGGAGCACGAGGCCGACGCCCACGGGCCAGCGCAGCAGGTCCCAGGCTGACCGGGCGTCGGCGCCCAGGCCGTACACGTCGACCACCGCCGCCACCAGGTCGCGTCCGGCCACCATGGTGACGAAACCGAGGCCGAGCGGTATGCCTGCGGTCAGCGACATCACCAGACCTCGCAGGTACTTCAGGTGGAAGACGCGGTCGCGCTCGACCCCGTATATCCGGTTGGCTCCGCGCTCTATCTGGCACATGGCCGTCGTCGTGTTGGCCAGCGAGAAGACGAGCCCGAACCAGAGCGCCACCTGGGCCCCCTCGTCGGCGTTCCGGCGGCTGCGGTCCAGGGCGTCGTCGACCACTTCGGCGCTCGGCCCGGCCGTGATCCGGTGGATCGTCAGTTCCGCGACCCGCCCCAGGTCCTCGGTGTGCAGGGCCGTCGACAGCCCGACGAAGGCGATGACGAGCGGCACCACGGCCAGCACGGTCTGCAGGGCGAGGGCGCGGGAGTGGCTGAAGCCGTCGGCGTAGCGGAAGCGCACGAAGGAGTCCCGCAGCAGCGGCCAGCGGCCGTATCGCCTCAGGGTGGCCAGCGCCTCGTCACCGGAGAGCTCGCTGCCGATCATGTCCCGCGTCTGCGGGACGCGGGTGGCGGTTCCCATGTCACTCCCCCGGCACGGGCAGCAGGACCGTCAGCGCGCCGGGCACGACCCGGGCGGTGAACTGCCGGCCGGGTGGCACCGGGTCCCCGTCCAGCTCGCGCGGCTGGGGCGCGTCGAAGCGGATGTCCGCGCGGCGGAACGTGAAGTACTCCACGGAGCGGGAACCCTCGGCACCCTTCCCGCCCGTGTCGCCGCGCAGCAGCGAGACGACGGCGCCGAGCCAGCCCGCCGGGCCGCGCGGATCGAGGATCAGCAGGTCCAGCAGACCGTCGTCGGGCCGGGCCGCCGGTACGAGGGCCGCTCCGCCCTGCACCTTGCCGGTGTTGGCGATCAGCACCATCCGGGCGCTGCGGCGCAGGGGCCGCGCACCGTCCAGACCCACTGTCAGGCGCATCCTGGGGGCGCGCAGTTCGCGCAGGCCGCCGACCACGTACGCGGGCCAGCCGATCACGGCCTTGGCGCGGTCGCTGGTGCTCTCCAGCATCGCGGCGTCGAGCCCCGCCCCCGACATCACGGTGAAGTGCGCCGGGGCGATGCCGTCGCCCTCGATCAGGCCGAGGTCGATCCGGCGCGGAGCGCCGCCCAGCGCGGCGGCCAGCGCCTCGGCGGGCTTGACCGGCAGGCCCAGATTGCGGGCGAGGAGGTTGCCCGTGCCGCAGGGCACCACCACGAGCGGTACCCCGGTGCCGGCCAGGGCCTCGGAGACCGCCCGGACCGTCCCGTCGCCGCCGCAGACGACGACCAGTGCGGCCCCCGCGCGCACCGCGCCGGCCGCCTGGCCCGTGCCCGGGTCGTCGGCCGTGGTCGGAAGGAACTCCGCGGCCCGGTGGCCGTGACGCTCCAGGACCTCGCGCAGGGCGGCGCGGTCGCCCTCGTCGGTGACGGTGGGGTTGAAGACCACCGCGGTGCGGCCGGACGCCTCGCCCTGCGGCGCCTCCGTTGCGGGCCCCGCGAGCGGCGCCTGACCGGACGGGGCGGGCGCGGGCACGTGCGGGCCCGCCAGGAGGGCCCTGCCGACGACCAGCAGGGACAGCCCGCCGTTGAGCAGGCCTCCCGCGATGTCCGTCGGATGGTGCATCCCCCGGTAGGCCCTGGCGATCCCCACCAGGACCGGCACGAGCAGCAGCAGTACGGCCACGGGCCGGCGCCACGGGCCCTTGGCCCGGCGCAGGACCAGGACGGCGAGACCGGCGTAGAGCGCCGTCGCCGCGCCGGTGTGGCCGGAGGTGTAGCTGGAGGTGGGGGGCGAGGCGTCGAGACGCTCGACGTCGGGCCGGGTACGGTCCACGGCCTCGGTGATCAGCAGGAAGACCAGGGACTGGAGCGACACGGCGACGGCGAGGAAGACCGCTTCCCTCCACCGGGGCAGCCGCGGGACCACGAGGAGCACGAGACAGCTGAGGAGGGTACCGGCGACGACGGTGGCCGTGTTGCCCGCCTCGGACACGACGAAGGAGACCGTGTCGAGGGTGCCGGTACGGGCTCGCTCCAGGGTCCGGGCGACCGCGTCCTCGCTTGTCATGGGCCACACATGGGCCCCGGGGCCGGTGATGAGGAGGCCGAGGCCCACCATCAACGCCGCCTGGCACGTCGCCGTCGAGGCGATGATTCCGGCAGCCCGTCCCATGCCCCCGGCGGTCCGCGGTGCGGGGCGGGCGGCTTCGGTGTCCCGGCGCTCTCCGGAGCTGTGGGGCAGCACCCCGGCGGGTGCGTGCAGGAGTGCTGCGGGTCTCTCGGGTATGTCGGTGGGCATGGCGTTCCCGTCGTTCCAGTGCCTCTCGGCCTCGGATGGGGCCGGGGCGGCCCGCCCCGGCGTTCGCCGTCTGCCCCCGCTGCGCGCGGGCAGACCTGCCGCCGCGCACTGTCTCCGCGCCCGCTCGCCGCGGCGAGCGTCGTCGCCCGGTCGCACCGGCCGGATATCGGTCATAAGCTGCCGGGGCCGACCGGTGGCGGCCCGTACGGGGCTGACCAGGTCCTCTGCCCGGCCCCCGCCCACGGACCGCGGAGCGTGCGCGCCGGACGAGCGGAACGGCCACGGGCGAAATCCGGCCGGTTCGCATCAATGACCGCGACTCGGGTGGGCAGGAGAGCGGCGACGCCGCACGACCCGGGAGTACGGGCGACGGCGGATGCGGCATACCCCAACGGAAGGAGCAGCCGGTGTCGGACGCAGGACGCGGTGACGACGTCTACCAGCCGGACGCATCGGACGCGGACGACCGGCCGACGGACGAGCTGGATCCGGAGAACGTGCTCGACGAGCCCGGTCTCGACGACATGCTGGACACGGGGTACTCCCCGCCGGAGAAGCCCCTCGGCGTGTCGAAGTACGGCACGACCGGTGAGGAGCAGCGCGAGGGCGAGTCCCTCGACCAGCGCCTCGCGCAGGAGCGGCCCGAGGAGGACCCGCTGGCGGCGGACCCGGCCGACGCGGGGCCGGAGGACAACGGCCCGGAGGAGGACGATGCCGGAGGCGTGCGCGCCGGACGCGTCGCCGCCGCCGAGGACGCGCGCGCCCAGCGCAACAACGGGGTGCTGGGCCACGACGTGGGCATCGACGGCGGCGCGGCCTCGGCCGAGGAGGCGGCGGTGCACATCCAGGAGGAGGACGAGGCGTGAGCCACGTCCCGGGTCGATGTGGGACTCACGCCCGCTCCCACGAGCCGATGTGAGCCCCGCACGCTGCCCGAGCCGGCGTGAGCCAGGCCCCCGCCCGGGTCCCCGATCCGGCATGCATGGCTCCATCGAGCGGAGGAAGCCCACGATCGTGGGCCACGACCCGGTGGCCCACGGCAGGAAAGGTGACAGGCAATGACCGGAAACGGCACGAAACACCCGAAGGTACTGGCCGTGGTCACCAACTACGGCGTGGAGCAGGACGAGCTGATGGTGCCTCTCGACCACCTGCGCGGCGCGGGGGCGCGGGTCGACGTCGCGGCCGTCTCGACGGACGACATCGTGACGCTGGTCGGCGACAAGGACCGGGGCGAGTCGGTCCGCCCCGACCTCACCCTGGCCGATGCCGACCCCGAGGACTACGACCTGCTGCTCATCCCCGGCGGCACCCTGAACGCCGACACCCTCCGCCTCCAGCGCGACACCACCGCGATCGTCCGCTCCTTCACGGACTCGGGGCGTCCCGTCGCCGCGATCTGCCACGGCCCCTGGGCGTTGGTCGAGGCAGGTGCCGTCGCCGGCAAGCGGCTGACGTCCTACGCCTCGCTGCGCACCGACATCCGCAACGCGGGCGGCGAGTGGACCGACGAGCCGGTGGTGACCGACGGCTCGGGCGGCTGGACTCTGATCACCTCGCGCGATCCGGGTGACCTGGAAGCCTTCCTCGGCGCGATCGACAAGGCACTCTCGGCCCGGTCCTGAGGGGGTGCGCGGCGGCGGCCGGTGGGCCCGTGCCGTCGGCGCCCTCACTGATGCCGTGGATCCGTCGACCGGGGCGCAGCCGCACGGGCGCCCCGGCCTCCGGCTGCCCCCGCCCAGGCCGGACGGCCCCTCACACACGCCGGACGGCCCCCTGACCGTCCGGCTTCGAGCGGCCCGCTCCGCTCCCGGCTCCTCCCTGAGTACCGGTCCCGGCGATGTGGGAGCCGGAGGGATGGGGCTAGTCTGTTCGTCGTACCGGACACGGGGTGCCCCATCCGAGGGCTGAGATCACACCCGTCGAACCTGAACCAGTTCGTACTGGCGGAGGGATGTCTCCATGCCTTTGACGCATGTTTCCGGCGGGCTGCCCGCCGACAGCCGGCCGGCCGTCTTCGACGGCCGCATGCCTGCGGCCCCCGGCGACCTGCGTGTCGAGTCGCACGGCATCGAGCCGGTCCCCGAGAGCAACCGTTACGGCGGCGCGGGGCGCCTGTTCACCGTGTGGTTCGCCCCGAACCTGACCATGACCGGCGTGTTCACCGGCACCGTCGGCATCGCCCTCGGACTGGACTTCACTGCCGCGCTCACCGCCGTCGTGCTGGGCACCGTGATCGGCGCGGTGCCGACCGCCTACCTCGGCACCTGGGGCAGCCTGACCGGTGCCGGTCAACTACCGCTGGCCCGGCTCGCCTTCGGGCGGTCCGTGGCGGTGCCCGGCGTCCTGCAGTGGCTGTCCTCGGTCGCCTGGGACGCGCTGATCGGGCTGTTCGGCGGGGACGCGCTCGCGCGGCTGTGCGGCTGGCCCTTCTGGCTCGGCGTCCTGGTCATGATGGTGGCTCAGGGCGCTCTCGGTGTCCTGGGCTACGAGGCGATCCACCGGCTCCAGATCATCATGACCTTCGTGCTCGCCGCCGCGTTCGCCCTGATCGCCTGGCGGCTGCTCGACGGCGTCCCGGTGGCCGACAGCGGTGCGGCACACGGCGCCGACAAGGCGGGCGCGTTCGTCCTGACCAGCACCATCGCCCTCAGCCTGTCGCTGTCCTGGGCTCCGTACGCCAGCGACTTCAGCCGCTATCTGCCCCGTACGACCTCCCGTACCCGCATGTTCTGGTGCACGCTGCTCGGCCTCGTGGTGTCCTTCGTGGCCGTCCAGGCGATCGGTCTGTGGGGCGCTTCCGTGCTGACCGACCAGACGGCGGCAGGCGTGGACGAACTGCTGGGCGGTGGTGCGCTCGGCGCGTTCGGGCTGCTGGCCGTGGCCCTGGCCGCGCTGTGCAGCAACGCCATGAACGACTACAGCGGTTCCCTGGCCCTGCAGACCGTCGGAGTACGCATCCCACGCCCGGCCGCCGCCGCCCTCGCCGCCGTGCTCGGCTTCCCCCTGGTGCTGTGGATGCACGCCGCCGACACCACGGCCCGCTTCCAGAACGTACTGCTGTTCGTCGGCTACTGGATTCCCGGATTCGTGGCGATCGTCGTCGTGGACTGGCTCGCCCGGGCCCGGGCGCGCGGCGGCGCGGCGGTCGATCTGGCCGCCGAGACGGCGCGGCCCCAGCCGGGATGGCCCCCGTTGCTGGCGTTCGCCGTCGCCTTCGCCGCGGCGGTGCCCTTCATGGACACCAGCCTGTACGTGGGCCCGGTGGCGGCGGCTCTGCACGGCGCCGACCTCTCGTACTACGTCGCCTTCCTCGTGGCACTCGCCGTCTACGCGCCGCTGCGGCTGCGCGCCCGCGGGCGGGCCTGACGCGTACGGCCGCCGGCCTCCTTCTCCTCGTCCCCTCTCCTCTCCCCCTGACGGAGCGACATCGCATGCCCCCGACATCCGCCGATCACCCGTCCTTCGCCCCGCGGTCCCTCGCACGGGTGCGGGCGGACTCCCCTCTGGTCCAGTGCCTCACCAACGCGGTGGTCACGGGCTTCACCGCCAATGTCCTGCTGGCGCTGGGCGCTTCACCGGCCATGGTCGACATCCCGGAGGAGGCCGGTCCCTTCGCCGGGATCGCCTCGGGTGTCCTCGTCAATCTCGGCACCCCGCACGCGGAGCAGCGCATCGCCATGGCCGAGGCGGCGCACGCTGCGGCCTCGGCGGGTACGCCGTGGGTCCTCGACCCGGTGGCGGTGGGCGCGCTGCCGGTGCGGACCGCGCTGGCACGGGAGCTGCTGGCGCTGCGGCCGACCGTGATCCGGGGCAACGCCTCCGAGATCGTCGCGCTCGCGGGAGCGGGCGGTGGCGGACGCGGCGTGGACGCGTCCGACAGTGTCGAGGCCGCGGAGGACTCGGCGCGCGAACTGGCGCGTACGGCGGGATCGGTGGTCGCCGTCTCCGGGCCCGTGGACTTCGTCACCGACGGGGTGCGCGATGCCCGGATAGCCAACGGCGACGCCTTGTTGACCCGGGTGACCGGGGGCGGCTGTGCTCTGGGCGCGGTGATGGCGGCCTTCGCGGCCGTCGAGGAGGACCGCTTCGCCGCGGTGGTGACCGCCGCCACCGCGTACACGGTCGCCGCCGAGCTCGCCGCGAGGACCGCGTCGGGGCCCGGCGGGTTCGCCGTCGCGTTCCTGGACGCGCTCGACGCGCTGAACGAAGCGGACCTCACCGCGCGGGCGGCGCTCTCATGACCCGGACGCCGGTGGATCTGTCGGTCTACCTCGTCACGGACGCGGCCCAGTGCGCGTCCCGTGGGCGGAGCGTGGCGGAGACCGTCGCCCTGGCCGTGGCCGGGGGCGTCACCGCCGTACAGGTCCGGGAGAAGTACGCCACGGGGCGGGAGTTCCTGCGTACGGTCCTGGAGGTGGCCGCGGTTCTCCCCGGACGGGTGGCGCTGATCGTCAACGACAGGGTGGACGTGTTCCTCGCGGCCCGGGCAGCCGGGGCGCGCGTGACGGGCGTACACGTCGGCCAGTCGGACCTGCCGCCGGCCGCCGTACGCGAACTGATCGGGCAGCACGCGGTACTGGGCCTGAGCGCGGCCACCCCGGGGCAGCTGCGCGCCGCCGCCGAGGACCCGGCGCGCGTCGACCACATCGGCATCGGCGCGCTGCACACGACCCGTACGAAGGCGGACGCCCCTGCCGCGCTCGGCCACGCGGGCTTCACCCGCCTCGCCCGGATCAGCGCACTGCCCGCCGTGGCCATCGGCGGGGTCACCCCGGCCGACCTGCCGGTCCTGCGAACCGCCGGGGCGGTGGGCGCCGCCGTCGTGTCCGGCATCTGCGCCGCCGAGGACCCCCTCGCATCGGCCCGCGCGTACGCCGGTGCCTGGAACCACGAACGAGAGGAGAGCCGCGCATGACCGCGCCGCCCCGCGTACTCACCGTCGCCGGATCGGACTCCGGCGGAGGAGCCGGAATCCAGGCCGACCTCAAGACCATGCTGGCGCTCGGCGCCCACGGAATGAGCGTGCTCACCGCCGTCACCGCCCAGAACTCCCTGGGCGTGCAGGGTGCGTGGGAGATCCCCGTGGAAGCGGTGCGCGCCCAGTACCGCAGTGTCGTCGACGACATCGGCGTCCAGGCGGTGAAGACGGGGATGCTCGCCTCGCCCGGCCTGGTGACGGAGGTCGCCGAGCTGCTGGCGGACTCGGCGGCCCCTGTCGTCGTGGACCCCGTGAGCGTGTCCAAGCACGGCGACAGACTGCTGGCCGACGAGGCGCTGGACGCCGTACGGAACGAGCTCCTGCCGGTCGCGACCGTGGCCACGCCGAATCTCGACGAGGTCGCACAGCTCACGGGCCTCGTGGTGACGGATGAGGCGGGGATGCGCCGGGCCGCGGCGCGACTCCTCTCGTACGGCCCCCGCTGGGTGCTGGTGAAGGGCGGTCATCTGCCGGGCGAGGCGGTGGACCTGCTGACGGACGGCACGGAGGAGCACTGGCTGCGTGCCCCCCGCCACGACAACCGCCACACCCACGGCACGGGCTGCACCCTCGCGTCGGCCGTCGCGGTGGGCCTGGCGCAGGGCCGCCCCGTTCCGGACGCGGTGCGCCGGGCGAAGGACTACGTCACGGCCGCGATCGCGGCGGGTTTCGCACTGGGCACCGGCATCGGACCCGTGGACCACGGCTGGGCCATCCGCGGGCGGAACTGACGTTCCGGGCCGGGCCGTTGCTCAGTGACCGACGGAGAACGTGGCGTCCGCCCGGTCCGTGGCGGTCGACACCGGATCGATGCGCAGCGCGTAGCCGGAGTGCCTGATGTAGCGCGTGGGGTTGTTGTGCGAGCGGAAGGACGCCCAGGAGGCGTCGGCCAGACCGGCGACCTTGTGGAAGGTGGCGTCCTGGGCGAAGGCGGTGGTGCCGTCGTCGGCGTCCAGCCGGAGCTGGTAGTCGTAGTGCCGCAGGTAGCGGGTGGGGTAGTTGACCGACCGGAAGGAGACGCCCGAGGAGTCGGCGAGACCGGGGACGAGCTGCCACTGGGAGTCGGTGTACGGGTCGAAGGGGTAAGTGTCGATCTGGGCGACGAAGCCGGCGTGGCGGACGTAGCGGTCCGGGTAGTTGTAGGACTTCAACCGGTTCCAGGCGGGGGCGCCCCAGCGGCTGACGAGGTTGTTGTACTCGCCGGCCGCGATGGGGGCGATCGTGCAGTGCTTGGCGTTGACCGGGTGGGTGTAGAGCTTCTGGTCGACCGGGGTCCAGCTGCCCGCGGCGAGGTCGGAGGTCCGCCAGGCGTAGAACACGCCGTTGGGTGTGTAGGTGTCGCCCCACAGGTACCAGGTGCTGGAGGTCAGGGACTTCACCAGGGTGGGGGCCTCGGTGCCGCCGTGGGCGACCGAGGTGCTGAAGGGGACGAAGCTCCCCGGGTCGAGCGAGGTCGAGCGTGCGCCGACCAGGCCGCCCGTGCTGCTGCTCTTGAAGTAGAGGTAGTTGACCCCGTTCACTCCGACGGCCATGTCGCCGTCGATGACGTCGTACCCGGGGTCGAAGAACACCTGGGGCGCGGAGACGGTCGTGAAGTCGGCGGTGTAGTTGACCATCAGGACGTTGTGGCCGGTGGCGTTCACGGCCGAGTAGATCAGGGCGTACTGTCCGCGCCCCGCGTCCCAGAAGGCTTCGGGCGCCCAGCTGTGGGTGGCCATGGAGTGCAGCTTGGGGCGGCGGTAGTTGGTGAAGGTGCGCAGGTCGGTGGAGTCCCACACGTGGACGTACTGGCTGTTGTAGCCCCAGTCGGTGCCTTTGAGGTCGGTGGCCAGCACCACGAAGGTGCCGTCGCGCTTGCGCATGATGAACGGATCGCGCAGGCCGCCCGCCCCCTGGGTGGGCGTGACGACGGGGTTGTTCTGGTTCAGCGGCATCCAGTTCAGGGAGTCCGTGCTGACGGCCAGGTGCAGGCCGTAGTCGGTGCCGGCTCCCTGCGGCGACTCGGTGAAGTACCCCATGACGTAGGCGGCGTCCGCGGCGTGCGCGGGACGGGCACCCAGCGTCAGATCGGCGGCCACCGCCATCGAGGTGGCGGCGGCGGCGCCCAGGAACAGCCTGCGCGAGGGAGCGGGGTGGGGGCGGGGGTGTGCGCTCATCAGCTCTCCGGATGTCTGCGGGTCGGGCGAGCGGACCGCGGCGACTTCCACCACGGGTCGAGATTTCGAACAGAGTTCGATGGACCGGTCGAAAAGTAGAGCCTTGAAAGGGACGCGTCAATGCCTCCGACAGCGCTTTCCCTTGCCGCGCCCGAATTACCAACCCCCCTTCCCTGACTGCCAGTTGCTGACGTCGACAGCGTTGACGGCGCATGACGGGGCAACTATGGTTCCGGCGACATGACGAACAATGTTCGAAATAGCGAACACCCTATCGTCATGTCGCCGCTGTTCCGGGCCCTGCGACACCCGGCTTTCCACCCGGCGCCGTACCCCCGCATTCGGCTCCCGCCCCTCCCCCGTGCGCCGTGCGGAGCGCCGGGAACGTGACTCCCCGGCCGATCGGAAACACCCACCCCCACGTGCCAGTTCCGCACTGGCCCTCACGGAAAAGGTGCTCGATGTCCTCCTTCGTCAGCAGACGACGCCTCCTGCAGATCGCCGGTGCCACAGCCGCCGCCTCCGCCGCCGGCCCCCTCCTCGGCGCCTCCTCCGCTCAGGCGGCGGCCGTACCCCCGGTCAGGTCCGACATCGGAGCCCAGGCGCTCGCCTTCGAGCTCGGACAGGTCCGGCTGACCGCGAGCAGATGGCTGGACAACCAGAACCGCACACGGGAGTACCTGCGGTTCGTCGATGTGGACCGACTCCTCTACAACTTCCGGGCCAACCACCGTCTTTCGACCAACGGCGCCGCCGCCACCGGCGGCTGGGACGCACCCGACTTCCCCTTCCGCACGCACGTCCAGGGTCACTTCCTCACCGCCTGGGCTCAGCTGTACGCCGTGACCGGGGACACCGTCTGCCGCGACAAGGCCCTCCACATGGTCGCGGAACTGGCCAAGTGCCAGGCCAACAACGGCGCAGCCGGTTTCGGCGCCGGATACCTCTCCGGCTATCCCGAGTCCGACTTCACCGCACTGGAGGCACGCACCCTGACCAACGGCAACGTGCCGTACTACACCATCCACAAGACCCTGACCGGCCTGTTCGACGTATGGCGCCTCATCGGCAGCACGCAGGCCCGTGACGTGCTGCTGGCCCTCGCGGGCTGGGTCGACGCGCGCACCGGCCGGCTGAGCGCCCAGCAGACGCAGGCGATGCTGGGGACCGAGTTCGGCGGCATGAACACCGTGCTCGCGGACCTCTACCAGCAGACCGGTGACGCGCGGTGGCTCACCGTCGCCCAGCGGTTCGACCACGCCGCGGTGTTCGACCCGCTGGCCGCCGGCCAGGACAAGCTGAGCGGGCTGCACGCCAACACCCAGGTACCGAAGTGGATCGGGGCCGTACGGGAGTACAAGGCCACCGGCACCACGCGCTACCGGGACATCTCCACCAACGCCTGGAACATGTGCGTCGGGGCCCACACGTACGCCATCGGCGGCAACAGCCAGGCGGAGCACTTCCGCGCCCCGAACGCGATCGCCGCCTATCTGAACCAGGACACGTGCGAGAGCTGCAACACCTTCAACATGCTCACCCTCACGCGTGAGCTGTTCGCCCTGGACCCGGACCGTGCCACGCTCTTCGACTTCTACGAGCAGGCCTGGCTCAACCAGATGATCGGCCAGCAGAACCCCGCCGACGGCCACGGCCACGTCACGTACTTCACCCCGCTCAACCCGGGCGGCCGGCGCGGTGTGGGGCCCGCGTGGGGCGGCGGCACCTGGAGCACCGACTACACCACCTTCTGGTGCTGCCAGGGCACGGGCCTGGAGATGCACACCAGGCTCATGGACTCCGTCTACTTCCACTCCGGCACCACACTGACCGTGAACCTGTTCGTGCCGTCGGTCCTCACCTGGTCCCAGCGCGGAATCACGGTCACCCAGACCACGTCGTACCCGGCGAGCGACACCACCACCCTGCGCGTCACCGGAAGCGCGGGCGGCACCTGGGCGATGCGCGTCCGCATCCCGGGCTGGACCAGCGGAGCCACCATCAGTGTCAACGGCGTCGCCCAGTCCGTCACCACCACCCCGGGCAGCTACGCCACCCTGACCCGCGCGTGGGCCTCGGGCGACACGGTCACCGTGCGCCTCCCCATGCGGGTCGTGATGCGGCCGGCCAACGACAACCCCGGCGTCGCCGCGATCTCGTACGGCCCGGTGGTCCTGTCCGGCAACTACGGGAACACGGCGCTCGGTTCGCTCCCCTTGCTGGACACGTCGACGATCCGGCGCACCAGCACCAGCGCGCTCGCGTTCACCGCCACGGCGGGCGGCTCCACCGTCGGACTGGGCCCCTTCCACGACGCACACGGTCACAACTACACGGTCTACTGGAACACCAGCGGCATCGCGCCGGTACGCCTCGCCAACGCGGGCAGCGGCCTCGTGCTGGGCATCCAGGACATGTCCACCGCCGACGGTGGCCGCGCCCTGCAGTGGAACGACTCCGGCACGGCCGACCACGACTGGGAGATGGTCGCCGACGGCGACTCCTTCCGCTTCCGCAACGTCAACAGCGGCAAGGTGCTCGGCGTCCAGGACATGTCCACGGCCGACGGCGCGACGGTCCTGCAGTGGTCGGACAACGGCACCGCCGACCACCGGTGGACCCTGCTCGACCAGGGGGACGGCACGTACAAGATCCGCAACGCGAACAGCGGCAAACTGCTCGCCGTCGAGAACAACTCCACCGCGCCGGGCGCCTTCGCGGTCCAGGCCCCGGACGACGGCTCGGCCGACAACCGGTGGCGGATCGTGCGGGACGGGGCCCAGGACGCGAACGAATTCAATGTCCGGTAGCGGCTTCTGGTGCGAAACTCCGTTCCCGGGATGAAATGACCCGGGGGAAATAGACGACAGGAGGGACATTCGCGAATGAATGCACCTTACATTTGCCTTCGAAGTTCCCCTCCCATTAACCTGTCGCACGCATCCTCAAGATCATCGCCGCGAATTCTCGACGCGATGACGAGAAGAGGTAAATCGACGACCCGGCGAAATGCGCAGTTCGGCGACCGCGGGGGCACGCAGGAAAGGGAGCACGATGGGGAAAACCTTCCAGAGGATCACCCGGGGTCTGGTCGCTACGGTGGGGGCCTTCGCGATCAGCGTGGCCATGTCCGGAAGCGCGTCCGCCACGGAGGGGGTCTGGGTCTACGACACCACTTTCTCCGCAGAAGCCAAGTTCTTCTCCTACGGTGAGCACTTCAGGGTCACGGACGTCGCTTCGGACGGCCACTCCGCCGTCGGGCGGTGGCGCCAGACCGGCCCGGACTCCACGTACCACTACTGCTGGGACGCCGACGGCGCGAACGGCAACTACAACGACTGTAATTACGCGCTCCCCGAGGGGGCGTATGTCTATTACGAGGCATGCATCGGGGAATACGGTACCCGGGATGTCTGGACATCGACCTGCGGTCCGGCCGATCTCACGGTGACCTGAGCACATGTACTGATTCGAAGCGGCCCTCGCCCGTGCGCGGCGAGGGCCGCTTCGGCGTTGGGAGGCGTGCGGCACAAGCTCGCATGCCGCGGTGACGAGCGGGTCGAACGGGTCCGCGGTGGCCGTGAGTGGTGAAGACCCACGGGCCGGCCCCGCCCGACGCACCGGAGGCCGGGCAGCCTCGGCCGTCTCCACCGGCCCGGCGGCCGTCCTCGTTCACCGGTGATTTCACCGATGGCGTCCGGCTCCCGTCCCACGACTCTTGTCGGGTCAGGCACCCGCATCCCCGCATCTCGTCAGGAGAGCTCCATGCGTCGTCGTCTTCCGCGCCGGATTCTCGGCGTCCTCGCGACCGTCACGGCCGCGTTCACCCTGTTCTCCGCGGCGCCGGCGGCCGGCGCGGCCGAGACCGCGACCTCGGCTTCCTCGAGTACCTCCGCCGCGGCCGTGGCGCCGCTGTCGACCAGCACTCCGGTCGTCTTCGTCCACGGCTACACCGGGAACGCCTCCAACTGGGTCACCGGCATGAGCGTCTTCCAGCTCAACGGCTGGTCCAGCTCCAGCCTGTTCGCCTACGAGTACAACTCCTACGGCAACAACGTCACCAACGCGCAGGGCCTCGCGACCTTCGTGAACAACGTGAAGGCGCGGACGGGCGCGAGCAAGGTCGCCATCGTCAACCACTCGATGGGCGGCCTCGTCAGCCAGTACTACCTGAAGGTGCTGGGCGGCAACACGAGCGTGAGCCACCTCGCCTCGATCGCCGGCGCCAACCACGGGACCACGTTCGCGAGTGCCTGCCTCGTCTACGTGACCTGTCAGCAGATGTACCCGGGCTCCTCGTTCATCTCCCAGATCACCTCGGGCGACGAGACACCGGGCGACACCAAGTACGCCACCTGGTACTCGGCCTGCGACGGCGTCATCATCCCGTACACCAGCACCCGGCTGACCGGCGCGACGAACAACAACGTGCTCTGCCAGACCCACATCGGCTTCCTGGCGGACACGGTCGTACTGGGCCAGATCGCACGCTTCGTCGCCTCCTGACCGGGCGCTCGACACCGAGACCCCGGGCCCCCGCGGGCCCGGGGTCTCGGTGTGTCCGGCCTCCGGTCACCCGTACAGCGAGCGGGCCCCCGGGCTATCGCCCTTGAAGCGCTGACCGGCGGCGATCTCGTCGCCGACCACGGACCAGAGGGTCTCGTCGTCCTGGAAGGGAAGGGGGTCGACGCCGCTCGTCTCCTGACGGATGCGCCCGACCTCACGCTCCAGACGCTCGAACCCGGCCTCCTCGTCGGCGTCGTCGCCGCCGAAGGTGAACTCGTCGAGCAGTCGCTGGAACCGCAGGGCGACCTGGACCAGCGAGGAGACGTCCGAGTGCAGCGCCCGCGCGGTCCCCTCGTCGGCGTCGAAGGCGTACACCCGCCCGGAACCGGGGTCGAGGACGAGATGGGCGTCGAGCAGCCAGCCGATGACGGGCCATTCACCCGCGCCCTCCGCCGCGACCTCGAAGTCCTCCACGTCGACGACGTCCCGGACGAGGGACAGCCGCCCGGACTCCTCGTCGGGCTCGCACAGCAGGACGGTCCCGCGGGGGACGCCGACGGTCCGCAGCAGGCGGGCGCCCTCGGTGTCCACGCTGGAGGGCGGAAGAGCGGCGGCGGACAGGACCATGAGCCGGTCCTCACCGAAGATGTCTGCGAGTCCGTCGCGGGTGACGTCGAAAAGCACTGCCTGAACTCCGAACTCCGCGGCGGCACGGGCGCCGTGGGACCTCGACGGATGGAAACGGACGCGACAACGGCGTCGCGGACCGAGGCTTTCACAACACCGGGCGAACGGGACGGCGGAGGTGCGCACCGGGAGAGGGGCGCCGGCCCGGCTGCCGGTACGGTGGGGCCGACAACGCTGCGGGAGAACCGCACTCGGCCGCACGCGCGGGAAGCCCCGGGGTCACGGAACCGCCAAACATCAGCATTAATAATGAATAATATGCGGCTACCATGGGCCTGCGCGCTCGCAGCGCCTCACCCCCGCGCGCCCCGAGCGTGCCCCGGCGTCAAGGAGATGACGGCATGGCGGCCTACAGCACCCGAGGCGTGCACGGTCAGGTGGTCCAGTCGCTCGGAGCGCGCATCGTGGGCGGCGCCATCCCCGAGGGTTCCACCCTGGAGGTGCGGGCCCTGGGTGAGGAACTCGACGTCAGTCTGACCGTGATGCGCGAGTCGCTGAAGGTGCTGGCCGGCAAGGGCCTGGTCGACGCGCGGCAGAAGAGAGGCACGTTCGTCCGGGAGCGCGGGCACTGGAACCTCCTGGACGCCGACGTCATCCGCTGGCGGGTCGAGGGAGGCGCCGGCGAGGAGCTGATGCGGGACCTCGCAGACGTCCGCTCCATCATCGAGCCCGCCGCCGCACGCCGCGCCGCCCTCCACCGTACGGACGCCGACCTGGAGGCACTCGAGGCGGCGCTCGGGTCCATGGGGCGCGCCCAGGCGGACTCCGCCGACGCCGGGGAGGCCGACGCAGCCTTCCACCGCGCCCTCCTCGCGGCCACCGGGAACGAGATGCTGGCCCGCATGGACCTCCTGCTCGAACCCGGTCTGCGCGAGCGCGACCGCCTGGTCCACTCCCACGCCTCCGCCGACGACCCCGTACCCAGCCACCGCGCCGTCCTGGACGCCGTGCGCGACGGCGACCCGGTCCGGGCCGAACTCGCCATGCTCGACCTGCTGGCAAAGGCCGTCGAGGACCTGGACCAGCTCACCCGACGCTCGGTCACCCCCCTGCCCTCCGCCGGGAACCGCTGACCCGGCGGACGCCGCCCCGAGGGTGCGCCGTGACCTGCGATTCAGCCGGGCCCCTTGGCCTCGCTCAATAATTCATATTTAATGACGCGGGTGGGATGATCACGTCCCGCCGGGCCGTTACGCCCGTCCGCGCCGCAGCCTCCGGAGCCTCCATGTCGTCCACCCATCCGCAGCTTCCCCGGACAGGGCGCCGTTTCGACGAACGCGTGGCCGTCGTCACCGGAGCTGCCGGCGGCATCGGAGCCGCGACCGCCGGGCGGCTCGCGGCCGAGGGAGCCCGTGTCCTCGTCGCCGACATCGACACCGCCGAGGGCGAGCGCACGGCCCGCGCCATCCGGGACACCGGCGGCGAGGCCCTCTTCCACCGGACCGATGTGAGCGACGAGGCCTCCTGGGACTCGGCACTGGAGACCGTGCGCGCGGCGTACGGTCCGGTCTCGGCCCTCGTCTCCAACGCCTATGCCGTGCGCGTCGCCCCCGCTCACGACACGACCCTCGACCAGTGGAACCAGCAGCTCGGCGTCACCCTCACCGGAGCCTTCCTCGGTTTCAAGGCGTGTCTGGAGGACCTGCGCGCCACCCGGGGCAGCGCCGTCCTGATCTCCTCCGTACACGCCCTCGTCGGCCTCCCGGGCCGCCCCGCCTACGCCTCCGCCAAGGCCGGACTCACCGGCCTGGCCCGCCAGTTGGCCGTCGAGTACGGGCCCGGCGTCAGGGTGAACGCCCTGCTGCCCGGCCCCGTGCTGACCCGCGCCTGGGACGGCATCGGAGAGGAGGACCGGCGTGCCAGCGCGGAGCAGACAGTGGCCGGCCGGCTCGGCCGCCCCGAGGAGGTGGCCGGCGCCACCGCCTTCCTGCTGAGCGACGACGCCTCCTTCGTGACGGGCGCCTCGCTGGTCGTGGACGGCGGCTGGAGTACGTACAAGACCTCGTCCTGAGAACGCGCCCTTCCGCGGCGGGCACCCGTGCCCGGCCGCACCAAGGAGAAGCATGAAGATCACCCGCGTCGAGACCTTCGCCGTGCCGCCCCGCTGGCTGCTGTGCCGCATCGAGACCGACGACGGCGTCGTCGGCTGGGGGGAGCCGGTGGTCGAGGGCCGTGCGGCCACCGTCCGCACCGCCGTGCACGAGCTGTCCGAACTCCTCGTCGGGAAGGACCCGTTGCGTATCGAGGACCACTGGCAGACCATGACCAAGGGCTCGTTCTACCGCGGCGGCCCCGTACTCTCCAGCGCGGTCGCCGGACTCGACCAGGCCCTGTGGGACATCGCCGGCAAGGTGTACGGCGCCCCTGTCCACCAGTTGCTCGGCGGTCCCGTGCGCGACCGGGTACGGGCCTACACCTGGGTCGGCGGTGACGAGCCCGCCCAGATCGCCGAAGCGGTCCGGGAACAGGTGGAGGCTGGTTTCACCGCCGTCAAGATGAACGCCAGCGGCCGGATCAACAGGCTGGCGACCACCCGGGACATCGACGAGGTCGTCTCCCGTGCCGCCGCCGCCCGCGAAGCCCTCGGTGCCGACCGGGACTTCGCCGTCGACTTCCACGGCCGGTTCACCGTCGCCAACGCGGCCAAGGTGCTCCCGCATCTCGCCCCGTACAACCCTCTGTTCGTCGAGGAGCCCCTGCTCCCCGAGTACACCCACCGGCTGCGCGACCTGGCCGGCGCCTCCCCGGTGCCGCTGGCCCTCGGGGAGCGCCTCTACTCCCGCACCGACGTCCTGCCCGCCCTCACCGCCGGAGTGGCGGTCATCCAGCCCGACCTGTCCCACGCCGGCGGCATCTCCGAGGTCCGCCGGATCGCCGCGCTCGCCGAGACGTTCGACGTACTCCTGGCCCCGCACTGCCCGCTGGGGCCCGTCTCGCTCGCGGCCAGCCTCCAAGTCGCCTTCGGTACACCGAACTTCCTCATCCAGGAGCAGAGCATCGGCATCCACTACAAC
This sequence comes from Streptomyces sp. CB02058, assembly GCF_001905505.1. GTDB lineage: Bacteria > Actinomycetota > Actinomycetes > Streptomycetales > Streptomycetaceae > Streptomyces. The sequence continues at coordinate 1,483,442 of NZ_LIPG01000003.1, read as the reverse complement.
GTCGGCGCCGGCCCTCTGGACTACCTGGTCGACACCACTCCGCTGCACTTCCACGACGGCCACCTGCTGCGCACCACCGCCCCCGGCCTCGGTATCGAGGTGGACGAGAAGGCGGTCCGTGCCGCCGACAACACCGCCGCCGACTGGCACAACCCGCTGTGGCGGCACACCGACGGCTCCTTCGCGGAATGGTGACCCCCGCCCGGCCCCGACTTTCCTGGACGTGAACATGAACACCCCGCACACCCGCACCACCGACGACTTCTCCGCCGTACTGCGGCGCACCCGGCTCGCCGCCATCGTGCGCGGCCCGGACGCCGACGCCGCGCTGCGCACCGTCCTGACCCTGCTCGACGAGGGCGTGCCCCTCGTCGAGATCTCCCTCAACACCGCCGACGCCCTCGGGGTCATCCGCAGGGCCGTCGCCGAGGCCGGCCCCACGGCCCTCGTGGGAGCCGGCACCGTGCTGACCGAGGACGACGTCGCCCGCGCCCAGGAGGCGGGCGCGAGCTGGATCGTGACCCCCGCGCTCACCGAGTCCCTGGACGCCTCGGTACGCGCCGGACTGCCGGTCCTGGCAGGCGCGCTCACCCCGACCGAGGCCCTCGCCGCCCGGCGCGCCGGAGCCGACGCCGTCAAGCTGTTCCCCGCCTCGATCGGCGGCCCCGCCTACCTCAAGGCGCTGCGCGACCCCTTCCCGGACCTGCCCTTCGTGCCGGTCGGCGGGGTGGACGTCAGCAGCGCCGAGCAGTACCTCGCGCACGGCGCCGTCGCGGTCGGTGTCGGCTCCCCGCTGGTGGGCGACGCCGCACGCGGCGGCGATCTGGAGGCCCTGCGCGAACGCGCCCGTCGCTTCGTCGCGATCTGCGCCGCCGGCTCCTCGCGGGGGCGGGCATGAGCGCCGGTCCCGGCACCGGACAGGCCGCCGACGTCCTCACGTTCGGCGAGACCATGCTCGCCGTACACCTGCCCGGACCGCTCGCGATCGGCGCCGAGGCCCGCACCACCATCGCCGGTGCCGAGTCCAACGTGGCCATCGGCCTGGCCCGGCTGGGCCACCGTGCCGCCTGGGCGGGACTGGTCGGCGACGACGAGCCCGGCCGCCTGGTCCTGCGCACCCTGCGCGGCGAAGGCGTCGACATCTCTCACGCCGGTGTCCGCCCCGAGGCACCCACCGGCGGCATGCTGCGTGAGCGGCGCGTCGCCGACCTCGTACGGGTCCACTACTGGCGCAGCCGCTCGGCCGCCTCCCTGCTCACCCCGGCCGGCCTCGCGCCCGCCCTGGGTGCCGGTGCGCGTGTCCTGCACCTGACCGGCATCACCTGCGCTCTCGGCCCCGGCCCGCTGGACGCGGTGCGCGAGGCCGCGGCCCACGCGCACGCACACGGCTGGACCGTCGCCCTGGACGTCAACCACCGGCAGCGCCTCTGGACGGCGACGGACGCGGGCAGGGCCCTGCTGCCGCTGCTGGAGCACGTGACCGTCCTGATCGCCTCCGACGACGAACTCCCCGTCGTCACCGGTGCTTTCGGCGAACCACCGCAGGGGGAGGAGGCCGCCGTCGACGCCCTGTTCGGGGCCGGGGTGCGGGACGTGGTCGTCAAGCGCGGCGGAGAGGGGGCCGCCCTCCACGGCCGGGACGGCTCCCGGTACACGGTCCCGGCCCTCGCGGTGCCCGTACGGGACACGGTCGGGGCGGGCGACGCGTTCTGCGCCGGCTACCTCTCGGGACTGCTCGACGGACTGTCCCCGGACGGGCGCCTCGAACGCGCCAACACCCTCGGCGCGTTCGCCGTGGCCTCGGACGGCGACTGGGAGGGACTCCCCCACCGCGACGAACTGGGCCTGCTCTCCGCCGCCCCGGGCACCACGATCCGCTGACTCGCCCACGACCCGGCCGCGCGCACCTCCGATGGTGCGCGCGGCCGGCGCGGCAGGCTTCTCAGCCGCGCAGCAGGTCGTTGCACTCCCGCTGCAGGGCGGTGTCCTGCCACATCGGGTGGTGTGGGGCCGCGTTGGAGCAGACGACCGCGCCCCAGGCTCCCCTGCGGGCGGCCTCGGTGACGGCACGCCGGCACCAGGCCGCGCCGACGGGGCCTTCCTCGAACGTGCCGTGGAGCGGGGTGTATCCGATCCAGCCCTCACCGAAGACGAGCGGGATCTCCCTCATGGCGGCCCAGTCCGCGGCCGCGGCGATCCAGTCGGTGAGCCGTTGCTCCATGGCGAGACGGTGGGTGGCGTAGCGCTCGTACAGCCAGACGTCCCAGGCCCGAGGGTCGCACCAGTCGTGGACGTAGACCTCGCGCGGCCCCACGACGGTGGCCTCGGTGCGCCAGCGGTCGGCCTCGGGCGGTGTCCACTCCTCCAGCGGGGGAGCGTCCGCGCGCAGCAGCTCCCGCCGGGCGCGCTCCTGCGGGAAGGGCCGGGAGGTGTCGCGCAGGGCGAAAGTGTCCAGCAGTTCGTCCAGCACGCCGTACACATAGGGGTGAAAGGCGGCGACGTCCATGCCCTCGGGCAGGGCGTGCAGGGACCCCACGGGCACCTGGGCGTAGTTGACCGTGACGGGCCGGCCGGGGTGGCGTTCATGGAAGCGGGCCAGGCCGCGCTCGAGGCGCGGTGTCAGCGCGGCCACCGTGTCGTCGCCCGTGAGCCCGTCGGTGAGACGGCCGGCCTGCACCTCGTTGTGCAGTTCGGTGAAGGCGACGCGGTCGTCGAGACCGTCGTGCGCGGCCAGGAAGTCGATCAGGTCGGCCAGGGCGCCTGCGAGGGCCTCGGCCCTCTCCTCGGGGTCGATGGCCATGACGGCGTCGAACCAGGCCCGGTCACCGGCGAAGGAGGGGCTCTGCTGATACTCCCAGCTGGAGAGGATGACGTGGACGTCGTGCCGGCGGGCCGCCTCGAACAGAGCCAGCAGATGGGCGCGCGGGTCGGGCAGGGTGGTGGTGGCGCGCACGTCGTACCAGCGGAGGCCCTGGCCGTACCGGCCGCCCAGGGGGCCGAGCGTGAGCGGTCCGCGCGGGCCGCCCGGCCCGAACAGGAGCAGGGGCATGGCGCAGACGCGGATGGTGTTGTAGCCGCGTTCTACGGTCTCGGCGAACGCCCTGTCGAGGTCGGCGAAGGGTTCGCCTGGTCCGGTGCGGGTGTACCAGCTGAAGTCCCACAGACAGATGGCGAGTGTGCCGGGCAGATGGGCGGGAGGCGCGACGGGCATGCGGAGGAGACCCTTTCGGTGCGGGAGGAGGAGGACATGGCCGCCGGTCCCGGTGCGCAGCAGGCTTCGGCGGCTGAGGTCAGGCACGCCCTGCCCCTTCGCTCCTCAGGCTGACACGGGGTACGGCCACCAGCTCGGCCGACTCGACGGCGGCGCGGGTGGCGGCGGCGTCGAACCCGGTGCGCACCGAGGCGTCGACGTGGATCCGGGCGGCGGGGTCGAGGGGCAGGACGCGGATCTCCAGGCCGTGCAGGACGACCGTGTCGGCGAAGCGGCGCAGCCCGATCTCCCAGTCGGGCCCGTACCAGAAGTGGTCGGCGACGAGCTGCCCGTCGAGGTAGGCGCGAGCGGCGTCACCGGTGTACCGGAGCCTCAGCAGCACCTCGCCGTCGCCGTCCAGCGCGACGGCGGGGACGGTGAGGTGGTGGACGGCGGCCTTGTCCCAGTCCTCCTCGCGGGGCGCGGAGGCCCGGTCGTGCGATCCGCCGGTGTGCGCGGGTGCGGCGACGGCCTGCTCCTGCACGGTCTCCAGGACCGGCTGCGGCAGCCCTGGGGCCGGAGCCAGCGGCCAGCGGGTGAAGACGCCGTCCGCCACCGGGGCCCCGGCACCGCTTCCGTCCAGGGAGGCGGGGGCCGGCAGCAGGGCGACCGAGGGGGCGTCGGAGGCGATGTGCAGGCGCAGCCGGTCGCCGTCGGCAAGGACGACGTCGTCACTGAGGACGAGCCGGTCCTGACCGAAGACCTGGACCCGGTTGAGCTGGAGCGACTGCGGGGAGGAGAGCACCAGGACGCGGGCCCGGCCGGAAGGGCCGTCGAGGGTCAGCAGCGCCGAGGTTCCCGGCTCGGTGACGGTGACCAGCGTGGCCCCGTCGGCGCTGTCCACCTGGGCCGGGCCCTGGACCTCCACGTCCGCGGGCAGCGCCAGCGACACCGGGATGCCGTCGCTCGCCGCGAGCACGGTCAGCGGGAGGCCGTCGGCCTCCAGCCGGGTGACCGGCTGGGCACTGGCCCACTCCAGGCGCAGACCGGCACCGAGGTCCAGGCCGATGGGCCAGACGAAGTGGGCGCCGGAGGGGATGCGCACCGGCTCCGGGGGCACGGTGACGGTGCGCCCGCTGGGGAGGGTGACGTCGAACCGGACACCGTCGTGGTCGGGGAGTGTCTCGTGTGGCTGGTGGTTGTTGACGAACAGGAAGCCCTCGTCACCGGCCGAGCGAACGGCCCAGCGCAGCGTGGAGCGGTCGTCCAGCGATTCCGGCTGCCGGTCGGGCAGCTGGAGGGGCATCCGCGCCAGGTCCGCACCGTGGGCGTGCAGGAACAGGTGCTGCCGGCGCAGCGCGTGGAAGGACGGCCGGACCTGTCCGTATTCGCCCAGCGGGGCCTGGAAGTCGTAGGTCACCGTCGGCAGGTCGTTGGGGTAACCGGTGTCGTGGCTCTCCTGGTTGGGTTCCTGGAGATCCACGCGCTGCGAGCACCCGTGGTACAGGTAGTAGCCCTGCCACACGGACCCGCTGCCGAGCTTGGCCAGCGCCAGCGAGGTGATGTCCCTGGCCGGCACGATCGTCCTGCGGTGGTAGGCGATCGCCATGCCGCCCCCCAACTCGCAGGTGGCGTACGGGTAGCGGCGCGGGTCGGGGCCAGTGCCGGTCGGTGCGCTGGACCGCAGGTCGGCGCCGATGGCGTGGTCGTCGCGGATCGGCGTGAAGAAGTAGTGCCGGCGCATCTCGCGGGCCCACCCGTCGTGCGCGTCCTCCCAGAATGCCTCCGGGTAGCCCCCGTACAGCGGCAGGAGGGTGTCGGCCGGGATCTCGGCGGCACCCCAGGCGGTCGCCGTCCAGAGCGGCGCGCGGATGCTGGCGTCCTCCGCCATGCGCCGCAGTGTGACCAAGTGCTGGGGCTGGTCGTACAGCTCGTTCTCCACCTGCACGGCGACGATCGGGCCGCCGTCCTCATGGAAGAGGCCGCGCAGCTGGTCGGCTATGTGCCGGAAGTAGGGCTCGACCAGGGCGAGATACGCGGGATCGTCGGTGCGAGGGGTGCAGTCGGCCTGTGCCAGCCAGTCGGGGAAGCCGCCGTTGCGGCATTCGCCGTGAGACCAGGGCCCGATGCGCACGGCCACGGCCAGGTCGAGCTCCGCGCACAGGGTGACGAAGCGGCGCAGATCCAGGTCGCCGTCGAAGCGGTGCACGCCGCGCTCGTTCTCGTGCTGGTTCCAGAAGAGATAGGTGGCGAGGAAATCGATGCCGCCCGCCTTGATCTTGAGGAGCTCCTCACGCCATTCGGCGGCGGGGTAGCGGCTGAAGTGGAACTCCCCCATGACCGGGATCCACCTGCGGCCGTCACGCGACAGACTCTGGCTGTCGACGGCTATCGGACGGGGGACGGCGGCGGAACTGCCTTGGGGAAGGTGTCCGGCCAAGGGCTCGGAGGGGTCGTGAGCATGCAGAGACAACATGACGTGCGGCTCCTGCGGCGACTCGGTGAAGTGGGTTCATCGTGTGCGCGGCCGGAAAGCCTGTCAAGATGTATTCATAATTAATGGCTTCCGACGCCCGCGCGTCGCCTGTTCTCAGCTGTCTATGAGCTGACCGACCGTCACGGCCTGGTCCATGCCGGGGTGGTGGGATGGGTGTCGGAGCAGGGGCCGCACCACCGACGGGTGCCGCACCATGGGTGAGCTACGCGAAACGGCCGTCATAGGTGAAGCCCCGGCTCGGTGGAGTTCACCGGCCGGGGCATCGCCGCACCCTGGGGCGGTCAGTCCTGCTCGTCGTCCTCGGACTCGCCGCCGACAGCGGGCGGGCCGGGTTCAGCAGGGGCCGTATTGATCCGCAGGCATCCGTCGGCGCCGAACAGTTGGATCAACTGCGACAGATGGGTACGGGCCCCACTGCGGCCGGGGGTCTCTCCCGTGGTCACCCGCGCACCTCCAAGTCCGCCCAGACGATCTTGCCCCAGCGCCGCTCATCCGTGCCCCAGTCGGCGGCCAGTGCCGCCACGAGACGGAGACCGCGCCCGCCCTCCTCGTTGTCGTCCGCTTCGCGCTCCACCGGCCGCGCCCGGGAGAGATCGGCGACGCCGACCCGCACCCGCGCGGCGTCGGGACGGTCGACGACGATTCGGATGGACTCCCGCCGTGCGTGCTGCACAGCGTTGGCCACCAACTCGGACACGATCAACGCCCCGTCCTCGGCCAACTCGTCCAACCCCCAGACCGCGCAGGCAACGCGCACCAAACGCCGGGCGTCGTCGGCGCTCTCGGATTCTCTCGGCAGGGTCTCGCTGTACCCGGGGTAGCCGGTCGGGCGGGCACAGGTTGTAGGTTGCGGCATGTCGGTCTGCTTCCTCAGATCGGCCGAGCCCCGGGGCCGGTCGCACGGCCGCCGGGGCGCTGTCCGCTCATGTAAGCGACATGCCCGGAACGCTGACAGGGGCGCAACGTCCCACTTTCACCACACTATTCGCAGATTCCCAGGAACTCCGCCAACGGCCGCAGGCCCGAGGGGTGATTGGGCAGTGCCCACAGGTCGCGCACGATGGCCACGGCCAAAGTGTGGTGCTGCATCCAGGTCGGCGCCACACGGCGCAGGGATTCCAGGGTCTTCACCGCTCCGGCCGCATCCCCGGTGTCGGTGTGGGCCCGGGCCACGTCCAGCAACAGCCACGTGCGCCACGACGGCGGGGTGTCCTTGCTCAGGCGCATGCCCTTGGCTAGCGCCAGGGCGTCTTCCGGATGCCCGTACTGCACGGCGAGACGGACGCGTTCGATGCGCACGGAGGACGGGCTGAAGACGCTCACCATGCGGTTGTCACTGCCCGCGGGCAGCTTGGAGACGCGGGCAGCTTCCTTCTCCGCTCCTGCCATCAGCTCAGCCGCACGCTCGTAGTCGCCGCTCCGTGCGGCAGAGGTGGCGGCGCTCATGGTCAGTGCACCCCACACCTTCAGCCCGTCGGCTGTGTCTGTGCGCCCTCCGCTCTCGATCGCCTCAGCCGAGCGAAGAGCGATTCCCAGGGCGTCCTCCAGACGGCCTTGCCGCTGGTAGGTCCACGCGACAGAGTTCACGACCATGGGGACCAGGAGCGGATCTGCGGCTTGCTCCGCTGCGCCTATGGCCCGCTCCAGGCTCGTCAGGGCAAGGTCTGTCTTGCCCATACGCACGGCGACGTGTCCGGCGAGCTGGAGCGCCTTGCTCAGGGCTGCAAAGCCGGCGTTGCGGTCGTCACCGTCCCCGGACACAGTGGCGGAACGCGCGTCGGTGATCAGGTCGGGGAGACTCTTCATCACGGAGTCGAATTCAGCTGCGTGATACTGCGACCACCCGTCTGCGATCCGCTCTCGCAGCCGGTCCGGAGAGAAGTCCGGGCCGGTCGGTTCCGGCGGCGGCCCCCACAGCGCGGGCATGACGGCCCGGCGTACGGCGACGAAGCGCGGGCCGTCGCTCTCTCCGCCTGCCGTGACCGCCGGAGGATCACCCAGCAGTGTCGTCAGCTCCACGCCCAAGCCGTCGGCGAGTGCGTGCAGCGTGGGCAGGCGTGCGGAGTGCTTCCGCCGCTGTTCGAGCTGACGGATCACATCGACGGACACACCGGAGCGCTCGGCCAGCTCTTCCTGCGTCAGGGAGGCCAGCCGCCGCAGTCGGCGCAGCGTCTTCCCCAGGTCTTCGTCTGCCACGCTGCCACGGTACGCTGCCGTGCTTCGCAGATGACCGAAGTGCCCGCCGGATCAGCCCTACTTGCGTCTCGGCCCCGTAAAGGGCCCTCAGGTGGTCGCCCGACCTCTTCTGGCGGGCTTCATCCGTCAGCCGGGTGCCGCTTGGAAAGCGCCGAAAGTTGCCGTTGATACAGCGAGAGTCCTCCCTGCCGACCCGGAGGTGTTCCGCATCGACCGCCGGTTTCGCCAAGTGGCACTTCGGCACTGCCGCCGAGCCACCGCAGGCGGAGTCATCCCCTGGCTGCGTCCTTCCTGGCGATCGGTCCGGCCGGCCGCCCGGCCAGTGCCGGCCAGTGGCTGTGGATCGCGGGGCGCTCCGATCCTGGCCCGGGACGAGGCGCGCTCTGCCCCTCTCCTGCGGCTGCGGCGAGTCTCTGCCGTAGGTGTGTGAGGCGGGCGATCTCGGCGTCCAGGACCGCCAGACGATCGGCGACCACGTCGCTGAACTCGCCAGGGCGGCCGGCACAGGAAGCCGACGGCCCCTTCCGGACGAGCACGTCCAGGCGGTGGGCGCGGCGACGGATGTCTTCCAGGGTGAGGCCCAGATTCAGGAGGGTGCGGATGACTTTCACGCGGGCCACCGCGGTGGAGTCGTACTCACGTTGACCGGACGTGGAGCGGGGTGGGGGTGGCAGCAGGCCACGCGCCTCGTACAGGCGCAGGGCACGTGGTGTGGTTCCGGCTGCCGCCGCTGCCTCGCCGATTCGCATGGCCACTCCGTCCCGTCCTACAACTCCACGACGGACGCCCCGAAGGAGCGCCCGGCGATCAGTTCGGGCAACGCGCCTGGGGCGCGCTCCATTCCGCGGACCGGGGTGTACGGGAAACGGATCTCGCCCGCCCGCAGCCAGGCTCCGAAGCGGGCCTCCCACTCCGCCTCGACATCCGGGTGGTCCACGCCGCTGTAGCCGGCGATCGTGATGCCCCGGGTCAGCAACCGGTAGCTGTCGAGCACGGTCGGCGCGCTCCCGCCCGCCCGGTCCGGGGACAGCTGACCGGCCAAGGCGCCGACGAGGGCGAACCGGGCGCCCCGGTTCGCCGCATGCACGGCAGCCGTCAGCTGTTCGCCGCCCACGGTGTCCAGGACGACGTCGATGCCGTCCGGTGCCGCCTCGGCAAGCCGGCCGGCGAGCGAGGTCGCGCCGCGCAGCACGACGGCGTCGTAGCCGAGTTCCTTCTCCAGGCGCTCGGCCTTGTCCGGTGAGCCGGTGCTCCCGACGACCCGGGCAGCACCCAGCAGCCGTGCGATCTGGCCCGCCATGGTGCCCACAGCACCCGCGGCTCCGGTGACGAACACGGTATCGCCCTCCCGGACCTCCGCCAGCCGGGTCAGCGCACCGTACGCCGCTGAGCCCTGGGCGAGATGAGCCACCGGGCTGGGCAGGATGCCGTCCAGCAGCCGGTACTCGGCAGCGGCAGGCGTCGCGTACTCCCGCCAGCCCTGAAGGTGCAGGACCTGCCGCCCCTTCAGCGCTCCATCGACCACCTCGCCGATCGCGGGCCCGAACAAGGTGTCGCCGGGGTTGATCGGCGGCAGCGGAACGTCACGCGTCTCGCGCCCGATGAGGGTACGCAGACCGGGAAAGACGAGGAATTGGGTGTTGCGCACCAGCACTTGGCCGGCCTGGGGCAGGGGAACAGGCGCCTCCACCAAGGAGAAGTCGTCCGCGGTCGGCAGTCCGTCCCTGCGGCGAACCAGGCGTACAAGACGATGAGTTGCGTTCATGGCTGGACGTTAGACCTTGACCCACGGGTCAAGGGCAAGGCTCAGCATCAGGGGATACGGGACATGGCCGGCACGGCACGCCGTGTGCCATGGTTGCGGGTATGGAATGGCAGTCCGAGAGCCCGGAACTCCGGGCGTTTCTCGAGTCCCTGCACCGCGGCGACATCTTGTCCGGCACCGTCGTGGCGATCGAACGGTTCGGGGTCTTCGTGGCCCTGGACGACGGGCCTGCACACCCCACCCTGCCCGGTGTCGGGTTCCTCGGTGTCCCCGAACTGTCCTGGCGGCGCTTCGATGATCCCTCCGATGTCGTTCAGGTAGGGCAGCGTGTCTCGTGCCAGTTCCTCGGGTCCGACACCCACAACGCTGAGGCCAGACTGTCCTTGAAGGCGTTGGAGCCCGATCCCCTCCACGCCTTCGCCGAGCGCACGGTGGTGGGCCAGGAATTCTGCGGGACGGTTGCGAAGGTGGTGCCCATCGGCATCTTCGTCGACCTCGGAGACGGGATCCTCGGACTGGTCCCCTTCAGAGAGATCGACGGCCGCCCTGCGGCGATCCCGGCAGAGGACTTCGAGGCCGGAGACCAGATCGCCGTCGTCGTCACGGAGATCGAGCTGCCGAAGCGCCGGGTGTTCCTCGCCAGGCCGGAGAACAGCCGGTACGCGGATGCCGTACTCCCCACGTGACCGCCACCCTGCCCGAATCGTCGACGTGCGCAACGGCCATACGGCAGCGGCTGTGAAAATCGCTGTCCGATCACCGGAGCACGGTGATAGACATCCGCCGTGCAGAAGAATCTTGAGTTTCCCGACCTGTTGCGACTGATCGATGAACGGTCGACCGCCTTCCGCGCTGTGGTCGCCGCCGCGCCCCGTCTCGACGCGCAGGTGCCGACCTGCCCCGGGTGGACGCTGTTCGATCTGGTGAAGCACCTGGGCGGGGGAGACTGCTTCTGGGCCGCCATCGTCGACGCGGGGACCGCCGACGCGCCCCCGGCCGAGGCCGTCGCCGCGCGCGCCGCGCTGGAAGTGCCGACGGAGCGTGAGGCCCTGCTGGCCTGGCTGGAGGCGTCGACGCGGCTTCTGCTGGACGCTCTGCGCGCGGCGGGACCGGAGAGCGGCTGCTGGACCTGGTGGCCCGCGTCGCAGTCACCGCAGACCGCGGGCGGCACCGCCCGGCACCGGGTCCAGGAGACCGCGGTGCACACCTACGACGCCCAACTCGCTGTGGGTGCCCCGCAGCCGCTGCCGGTCGACCTGGCACTCGACGGTGTGGAGGAGTTCCTTTTCACCGTCTGCGGAACGCCGAGTGCCTGGCCGCACAAGGCCACGGCCTTCGACTTCCACGCCGCCGAGGGCCTCTCCTGGCGCCTCACCGTCGACGGCGACGGCGCACGCACCACCCGCATCCCCGCGCCCGACGCCGCGACCGGTGAGGACTCGGACGCAGCCGGCGCCTCCGTCCACGGCACGGCCAGTGAGCTGGTCCTCTACCTGTACGACCGCATCCAGGCCCACTCCTTGCACGTTGACGGAGACACAGGGCTGCTCGACCTGCTCCGCGCCTGGGAGCCGGAGGAGAAGTAGGACGTGGCGTGGGCGGTTGGCCGTACCTCGAGCCGGTACGGTCCGGCCGGTGGCTCCGGGATGCGTGATCACATCGGCAGGCGTGCGCATCGCAGACCTCCATACGACAGCCGCGGTCGGCGAGCCGAGGCCGGATCTCATGACCACGCGTGTCATGGTCCACCGGGCCACCTGAAACCAGCAGGCCGCACAACCGTCGCCAGGGGCAGGCGGGGCCGCACGGTTCGCATGGCCGAGGCCGCCCCCTCGTCGCCGGCGCATGCGAGCCGTCACCACGACCACGGATGCCGCCACACCTTGATCATTCGCGTATGCCTCACGTCGGGCCGCTGTCCAGGCATCGTCCCCGACTGTCGGGGAGCTCATTCCAAGGGTGCGATGTCCCGGATCTGAAGTTGGTGCTTGGGTGAGTCGAGGGTGGTGTCGTTCCAGGACGGGCCGCCTCACGGCCGATGTCAGAGTTTGTCGCTGAGTACCGCATTGTCAGTGGCGGCTCCAACCCTGCTTCGGGAACATTGAAGATCTTGAGTGGCAGACAGACTCCTACGGAGAAGTCAATCCACAGGTTGTGTTGTGGACTCCCTTTTGGAACGCGGGCATCTGGAGTTGGTGGTGCAGGATGCCGGCGAGCGTGAGGACTGATTCTGCCGAGCGGCGCGGTGCGCCACTTGCGGGTGGCAGGGGAGTTTGAGCGGGCCTGGGAGGGGTCATACGTCCGTTTGCGGAAACCGGCTGACTGCCTGCCGTGACGGTGGGCGCCGCAATCCTGCTCCGGAGGGGACGGGTCGAAGAAGCCCTGGTGCTAGGTGTATTGACCCGCAGGGTTGTTCACTCGGCCGATCGGGGGCTGGCCTCCGAGTGCGGTGTGGCAGCGGTGGTGGTTGTAGGTGTGGAGGAAGTCTGCGAGGGCCGCTGTCCGATCGTCGGGCTGTTCGGACGTTCCAGGCGTCACAAGGACGGCACCGAGCTTCACGTCGTCCATGTTGAGGACAAGCGGGGTTCGGTGGCCCCAGCGGAAGTAGCCGCGCTTCACCGCTGGTGGACGCTTGGGGCGTATCGGCTCCAGGTCCCGCATGCGGCCGACAGGGCGTTACCGGGCGGGCTCGGTCACGCGAATCAGGGTTTGCTGCCCGTTGGCGACCAGCTTGCGCGCACCACCGCCCTGGACACCGTAGACCTCCAGCTGGCAGACGGTCAGGGTGCGTCCGGACTTGAGCACGGTGCCGACCGCTTCCAGGTGGTCGCCGGCGGCCGGCGCGAGAAGGTTGATCTTGTACTCGACGGTGAGGACGTCGGAGTCCTCGTCGAGCAGGGTGAGCGCGGCGTAGCCGCCGGCGCTGTCCGCGATGGCGCTGGTGGCACCGGCGTGGACGTAACCGCGCTGCTGGGTCACCTCAAGGCGAACCGGCAGCACGATGTGGGCGCGGCCGCGGCCGATGTGGGTGAGGCGCGCGCCGAGGTGGGTCATTAGGCCCTGCCGTTCGAAGCTGTCCCGGATCCGCTTCTGTACCGTGGGGCTCGCCTTTTCCTGGGTCTGCTCTGTCATGTCGGTGCTCCTTCGTCTTCGTGCCGGGTGGGTGTGAAAGGGATCCTCAGCCGGTCAGGCGTTCCATCAGCAGGACGGCGCCGATGGCTATCATCATGGCGCCGCTGACGCGGGTGACGGCCCGGGCTGCCGCGGGCCGGGTGCTCAGTACCGTGCGGGCCAGGACGCCGACGGTGAGGTAGACGACCGCGCACGCGGTCAGGTGCACGGTGCTGAGCAGCCCGGTCTGCGCGGCGACCGGCCAGCTCGTGGCCGGGTCAAGGACGCCGGACCTCCATCTGGTCCCCGACTGGTCCCCAAGAACGACTCAGGGCCGGTTTCGGATTACTCCGAAACCGGCCCTGATCTGCGACTGTCTCCAGTCGGGACGACAGGATTTGAACCTGCGACCCCTTGACCCCCAGTCAAGTGCGCTACCAAGCTGCGCCACGTCCCGATGCGTTTCCTCCCGGTGTTCCCGGGTGGCCGCGCAGGACAAACATTACCTCACTCCGAGGACCGGATCGACGCCCCCACCTGCTGGGCGCGCGTCGCCAGGCCCTCGGCGCCGCAGGCGGTGGCCAGCTTCATGGCTCGGGCGAGCTCACGTCGGGAGCGGATGGCCTGGCCGTACTCGAAGCGGGCCAGGGCGTGCTCGTAGGCGGACGGGGATGCCTCCAGGTGGCGTACGGCCTCGGCCCTCAGGTGGTTGGCCTCCTCCTCGTCGGGCGCGAAGAGGGCGACGCAGCGCAGGGCCTCACCGATGGCCGTGTTCGTGCCGAGGCGTTCCGCGTGGACGCGGGCCCGGGCGGCCAGCTGGGCGGCACGGACCGGGTCGGTGTCGGCCAGGGCGCGGGCCAGGTCGCCCGCCCAGGGTGCCCAGATGTTGTTGAACCGGCCGCGAGGTTCCAGTGCGGCTCCCGCCGACTCCAGCTCGGCCACGGCCTCCTCGGTGCGGCCCTCGGCCAGGAGCAGCCGTCCCCGTACGCACGGGGCGTCCGGCAGGACCATGGCGGTGGGGTACGGCGGGCCGAAGGAGTAGCGGTCGGCGACCAGCCGGGCCTCCGCCGTCCTGCCCCGGGAGAGCAGGGTGTCCACGAGCAGGCAGGTGGCGTCCCAGTGGATGGGCAGGCCGCTGCCCGCGCGGTCGGCGAGGCGCAGCCCCTCGCGCAGGAAGCCTTCGGCCTCGGCGAGCCGGCCCCGCCTGCGATGGACGAGCCCCAGGAGGGTGTGGGCGAACGCGAGGTGCGCGCCGCTCCAGCCGGAGATCTCGAAGGCGCGTACGGCCTCGCTGAAGAGGGCTTCGGCACGGTCGAGGCGGTCGGTGAAGGCGTAGGTGATGCCGACCATGGCGGGGAGTTCGAAGCCCCATTCGGAGTCGGTCCAGCCGAGCCCGCGGGCGGGGCGCCCGTCCACGAGGGCGCGTTCGCAGAAGTCCGCGACGAGTTGTGCGTCCTCGCCGCGCAGCATCGCGTCGAACGCGCGGAGGGTGAGCATGGCGCGCTCGGCGTTGTCGCGGCCCTTGAGGTGGTCGGCGTTGCGGGCGAGCCGGGCCGAACGGCCGGGACCGTCGTCCTCGGACTCCTGCATGCCCTCCCAGAGGAAGTGCGCGGCCTGCAGTCGCATCAGCCCGGGGCCGGGTGGCGTGCGGGACGCCTCGGCCGCCAGCGAGAGCGCCGGCGTCCTTGAGCTGGTTGTTGTGGGACAGGGCGGAGGCGAGCCGGAAGGTGGCGTCGATCCGCAGCGCCTCGTCGAGTCCCGGTGTGTCCAGTGCGGCGCGCAGGTGCTGCACCGTGGTGGCGGGCGAGGAGAGCAGCGTGGCGCAGCCCAGTTCGTACAGGAGCTCCGCCCGGTCGTGCGGACGCGGCGGCTCCTCCAGGGCCCTTTCGAGGCAACGCCTGGCGGCTTCCGGGGCGCCGACCGCGAGGTGCTGGCGGGCCGCCTCGCGGAGCTGCGCGACCAGCTCCTGGTCGTCGTCCGGGTGGACCTCGAGCAGATGGCGGGAGGCCGCCGCCGCACCGAGTCCCGCCTGGGTGATGGCCCAGGCCGCCCGTCCGTGCATGGCGGTGCGGGTCGCCGGCGGGATGGAGCGGTAGACGGCGCTCGCGATGAGCGGGTGGACGAACTCCAGCGGGTCGAATCCGCTGACGATACGGGCGTCACGCAGCCGCGCCGTGCAGTCGGCGGCCTCCGCCGAGCTCATCCCGGCCAGGGTCGCGGCGAGTTCCTGGGAGATCTCGGTGCCGAGCACGGCCGCCGCCCACGCGAAGCGGTTGGCGTTCGTGCCCAGGCGTTCGAGGCGGGCGACGAGACCGCTGCCGCGTGCCGACGCGCCGAGCTCACGGAGCAGTCCCGCGGATTCCTCGACCGGGGCGAGTTCGCGGTCCTGTGCCTTGGCGACGAGTTCGACCGCCTCGTACGGGTTGCCGCCGGTGACGGCCCAGACCTCGCGGCAGAAGGGGTCGTCGGCGTGGTCGCCCAGCCCCGCGCGGACCAGCTCGGCCGTGGCGTCGGGCGTGAGGGCGCGCAGGGCCACCCTGATCAGGGCGGGGTGGCCCTTGTCGGCACCGCCGCCCGGGGTGCGGGCCATGGCCCAGTCGGCGTTCCGGTCGGCGAACTCCTGCGGGCGGTGGGCCTGGACGATCAGGACGGGCAGCTCGGAGAGCCGCGCGGTGAACCCGGAGAGCCAGGCCAGGGACTCGCCGTCCGCCCAGTGAGCGTCGTCAACTATGAGGAGGAGCGGCCTGTGGCTGAGGCGGGAGGCGAGCCGTGCCACGACGAAGTCGAGGCCGTCCCTGACACCTTGCGGGTCGGCCTGCGGGCCGCTGGGCTCGGCGAGGCCCAGAGCGGGCGCGGTGACCTCGAACCAGTCGCCGAACAGGGCGCGGGTCTCGTCGGCGGGGAACCGGTCCAGCGCGGGCTGGAGGAGCTGGCGTACGACGTGGAACGGTACCGAGGTCACGGTCTCGCCGCCGCGCGCCGACCAGACGGTGCAGCGGTCGGCCGCCATCGCGTGGATCTCCGAGAGCAGGGCGGTCTTTCCGATGCCCGCTTCGCCGCTGAAGACGAGCAGCCCGCCGGCTGCTTGTCCGCCGCAGAGTCCGTCCACCGCCTGTGCGGCGGCGGCGAGTTCCGGTTCGCGCTCGTACAACGGCCGGGACGGCTTCATGCCCTCCCCTTCCCAGGGTGTGTGCGGAGGGTTCCGAGCCTAGTCGTGCGCGGGTGCCCACGGACAGGGTTCACCACGTTCCCCGCAGGTGCGAGGCACAATCGGAGGGTGGACGAATCTCGTAGGGACCGCGACGAGGAAGGGCGGGCGCGCAATGCGCGCCCCCGTGACGGGCTCGGGCGCCCCCTGCCGTACGGGACTCCGGGGGTGGAGCGCCAGCCCGAGGGTGTGGTGCGCTCCCCCGGCGAGACCGTGCGGGAGGCACAGCGGCTGCTGGACGCGGGGATGCCCTTCCACGCGCACGAGGTCCTGGAGGACGCCTGGAAATCGGGGCCGGACGCGGAGCGCGAGCTGTGGCGGGGTCTCGCACAGATGGCGGTGGGGCTGACCCATGCCGCCCGGGGCAACGCGGCAGGCGGGGCACGGCTGTTGAGGAGGGGAGCCTCGGCTGTCGAGGGGTTCGGCGGTACGGATCCGCACGGGATCGGCGTGAGCGGACTGATCGGCTGGGCGCGGGAGTTGGCAGGGCGCGTGGACGCCTTCGAACAGAAGGAAACGGGTTCGGGGCACGGGGGTACGTCCGTCGTGGACGCCACGACGGAGGCCCCTTGGCTGCTGCGTGGGGACCGGCCCAGGAAGTAGGCACGTGCGTGCGATAGGTTTTGCTCCTTCCTGACAGCGTGTTGATCACGCCTGTCACAGCACGTTCCCTTTTCCGAACCACTCGCTCAGGAGACGGACGCCCCGATGACCGACATCATCAACGGCCTCGGCCGTGCCACCGCATACGGGGCCCTCGGCGTCGTACTGCTCGTTCTCGGCATATTTCTGATCGACGCCCTGACACCGGGCAAGCTCGGCCGCCAGATATGGGAGGAGCGCAACCGCAACGCGGCGCTGCTCCTGAGCTCGGCCCTGCTGGGCATCGGCGGCATCGTGTTCACGTCGATCTGGACGACGTACGAGGACTTCGGCAAGGGACTCGCCTCGACGGCCGCGTTCGGGCTGCTCGGCCTGATCATGATGGCCGTCGCCTTCCTCGTCGTGGACCTGGTCACGCCCGGGAAGCTCGGAGCCACGCTCGTCGAGCGGGAGCCGCACCCGGCGGTCTGGGTGACGGCCTCCTGCAATCTGGCGGTCTCCGCCATCGTGTCCGCGTCGATCGCCTGATCGCGCCGGCCGATCCCGCGGTCCGGCGAACAACACCGTGCGCAGCCATTACGATCCGGCGTCATGAGCACTTCTGACCAGGACCAGGACACACGGCGGGACACCCGGCCGGACGCGCGGCAGGACCCTCGGGACGAGAACCAGGACACCCGGCCGGACGCCGGGCAGGCTCCTCAGCAGGACACCGGACGGGACACGCCGGACGGAGCACCGGACGAGGCACAGGAGAACGCGCCGGAGGAACCGGCGCGGGCCCCAGGCGCCGACGAGGTCTCCGGGCCCGCCGCGCCGGACGCGAGACTCACACCACGTCAGGCGCGGCGGCTCCGTATCGTCCTCTCCTCGGTGGGCATGGCGGCCATGGCCGTCGTCCTCGCCCTCCGGATAGCCAGCCGCTCCTCCGTACTCGTCGTCGGCGTCTACGGCCTCGCGCTCATCCTCTGCGGCGTGGTGATCGAGCTCAGCAGGAACGGCCGGACCAGGCTCGGCAGCTGGCTGCTGGGCATCGGTCTGGTGGCCGCGATCGGCGCCGACTGGCTGCTCATCCCCTGAACCGAGTCCGGCTCGCGCAGGTCACAGCGCGGTGATCCGCACGGACGCCCCGCCGGGGTCCACCTGGTCGAGCCAGCCCGCCGACAGATGGAACGGCCTGCCGGGAACCGCGGGCAACAGCAGCCTGCGGCGGTGGAGTTCGCGCTTGTCCTGGGTGACGACGAGCAGTGGCCGGGACAGCCGTCGCGCGGTGCGCAGCACGAACCGGTCCCCCTGCGGTCGCGCGCCGTCAGGTCCCGTCACGTTGGGGGCGATCCACCGCAGCGGCGCGTCCACGAGCAGGGGCCGTCTGCTTCCGGCCGGCTCGCCCGTACCTGCCAGGTGGTGCAGCACGGGCACCGCCACGGCCCGGCCCTCCTGGGCCGCGGCTCCCGCACGCTCAACGGCGTGCAGCAGATTCCCGGCCGCGAAGACACCCGGCCGCGACGTACGGTACGCGGCGTCGTACGCGGGTCCCCGGGTGCCGGGATCCAGCTCGATCCCGCCGCGTCTGGCGAGCTCGTGGTCGGGGATGAAGTCCCCGGTCAGGACCACGGTGTCGCAGCGCAGTGTGGTGGTACGTCCGTCCTCGTGGCGCAGTGCCACCCCGGACAGCCGGGACCTGCCGGTGAGGCCGGTGACCGTGGCCCCCGTGAGCAGGGGCACCCGGAGGCTCCGGGCGCGGACCGGGCGGGACGGCTGGTCGGTGACGACGGCGACGATCTCCACCCCGGCGGCGAGCAGGGTGGCGACGGCGGCGCGGCCGACGGGCTCGTCACCGACGACGACGGCCCTGGTGCCGATCCGCTGTCCGTACAGATGCACCGCCTGCTGGAGTTCGCCCGTGGTGTAGACGCCGGGCGGCCGGGTCCCGGGGATCAGCCGGGCGCTGCGCGGCCGTTCCCGCGCTCCCGTGGCCAGGACGACGGCCCGGGCGGTGATGCGTTCGAGCCCGCCGGGTCCGGTGGTCTCCACGGTGCGCGGACCCGCCCAGCCGGTGACGGT
The DNA here is from genome assembly GCF_001905505.1 of Streptomyces sp. CB02058. GTDB lineage: Bacteria > Actinomycetota > Actinomycetes > Streptomycetales > Streptomycetaceae > Streptomyces. Next base: position 1,464,808 of record NZ_LIPG01000003.1, on the reverse strand, counting down.
GACTCCGGTGCGCAGGGCGGCTCCCGCGCGGACGGCCGCCTCGGCACTCCGCACGGCGTACGCGGGTCCGCTCAGCCCTCCCGGGATGTAGTCCGGTTCGCCCACCGCCAACCGGCGGTACGCGGATGTGCCGGCCGTCGCCCACGCGTAGGCCGACCGGTCGAGGCGTCCGCCGAAGCCACCGTGGTGGCAGTGGCGGGGCACCCCGCCCGGTTCCTGCTCGCGTTCCAGGATCTCCACGCGGCCCGCGCCCGCCGCGGCGAGTTCGGCTCCGGCCGACAGGCCGGCCGGGCCCGCCCCGACGATCAGGACGTCGACCTCCCGTGCGGTCACGGTCATGGTCGCGCCTCCTCGAAGAGGGCGCGGACGGCCGCGCCGCAGTAGAAGCCCTGGCACCGGCCGCCCCGGGCACGGGTACGGCGCCGCAGGCCGTCGGGCGAGTGCGGCGGGACGGTCGCGGACAGGGCGTCCCTGATCTCCCCCAGGGTGACCTGCTCGCAGTGGCACACGAGGGTGCCGTAGGCCGGGTCCTCGGCGATCAGCTCCGCCCTGCGGTAGGGCCGGGGAAACGCCTCGCCGATGTTGGGCATCGTGAGCGGCGGGAGCGGGCGCGGGCCGTCGGTCTCCAGACCGGTGGCGGCGAGCAGTCCGGTCACGTGCCGGGCGATCGCCATGGACGCGGTGAGTCCGGTGGAACGGATGCCGCCCACGGCGACGTAACGCAGTTCCGGGTACTCCTGGATGCGGTAGTCCTCCTGCCCGGTGGCCGCGCGCAGGCCCGCGTAGACCGCGGTGACCTCCTCGTCGAGGAGGCGGGGCACGATCCGGCGGCCCTTCTCCCGCAGCAGACCGAGACCGTCGGCCGTGGAGCCGGTGTCGGTCTTGTCGTCGAGCTCCTCCGCGGTGGGGCCGAGGAGGACGTTGCCGAACACGGTCGGCGCCACGAGGACGCCCTTGCCGCCGGGGCCGGGGACCGGCAGGAGGATGTGGCCGACGAGGTCGCGTGCGAGCTTGTCGAAGACGATGAGCTGGCCCCGGCGCGGGGTCACGGTGAAGACCTCGTGGCCGAGGAGACGGTCGATCTCGTCGGCGTACAGCCCGGCGGCGTTGACCAGGTTTCGGGTGCGCAACGGTCCGCGCGAGGTGGTGAGGAGATGGCCGTCGCCGTCGCGGGTGATGTCCTCCACCCGGCAGTTCAGATGGAGATGGACCCCCGCCCGGACGGCCTGGGTGGCGAAGGCGAGCGGGGTGGTCCAGGGGCAGATGATGCTCTCGTCGGGGACTTCGAGCGCGCCGAGCGCGCCGGGCCCCAGGTTGGGTTCCTTCGCGCGCAGTTCGTCGGCGCCGATGAGGCGGGCCGCGTCGTAGCCGTTGCGTTCCGCCTTGTCGAGGAGCCGGGGCAGGGCGGCGAGCTGCTCCTCGTCCCAGGCGACGAGGAGGGCGCCGACCCGCTCGACGGGGATGCCGGTCTCGGCCGCGTACGCGGTGAGGAGGTCCTTCCCCTCGCGTACGAGGCGGGCCTCCAGCGAACCGGGGACGGCGTCGAAACCGGTGTGCAGGATCGCCGTGTTGGCCTTGGACGTGGCGTTGCCGATGTCGTCGGACGCCTCGACCAGGGCGGTCCGCAGCTCGTACCGGGCCAGTTCGCGGGCGATGGCCGCGCCGACGACGCCCGCGCCGACGACCGTGACGTCGTACGCCGTCTCGTGGCCGTCGTCCGGCTGCGGCGGGCCCGCCGTGGTGACGGTGACGGTCATGCGCGCTCCAGGAGAAGGTCAACGGCGGCACGGAAGCCCGCGAGGCGCTCGGCCGCCTCGTCCGCGCCGATCCGTGGTTCGTGGACGGCGGAGGGCTGCCATCGTGGGACGGCCTGTCGTACCGGAAGCGTCGGGTCGAGACCGAGCCGGGCCATCGCGCCTGCTCCCAGCGCGGTCGCATCGGGCAGCGCGGAGACCTCGACGGGCCGTTGCAGCAGATCGGCCTGGGTCTGCATGAGCAGGGCGGAGCGGGTCAGGCCGCCGTCGACCCGGAGCGCGGTCAGCGGTGCGCCCAGCTCGGCCGTGACGGCGTCGGCGAGGGCGACGACCTGCGCCGCGATGCCCTCGCACAGGGCGCGGACCAGATGGCCCGCGGTGGTGTCGAGCCCGAGGCCGGTCACGGAGCCGCGCAGGTCGCTGCGCCACCAGGGTGCGGCGAGACCGGCGAGCGCGGGTACGAAGGTGACACCGCCCGTGCCGGGGACCGTGGCGCCGACCGGGTCCAGGTCGGCGGCTCCGGAGATCACCCCGAGGTCGGTGAGCCAGCGCACGGCGGACGCGGCCGTGTAGACCTGTCCGTCCAGGCAGTAGTCGGTCCGCCCGCCGAGCCGCCAGGCGACACAGCTGACCAGGCCGCTGGAGCCGGCGCTCGGCCGGCTGCCGGTCTGGGCGAGCAGGAACGCCCCGGTTCCGTACGTGCACTTGGCGTTGCCGGGGTCCAGCGCGTTCTGTGCCAGGAGTGCGGCCTGCTGGTCGACGACGAGGCCGGTCAGGGGGATCTCGCCGCCGAATGCCGTGGTGGTGCCGACGGGGCCCGCGCAGTCGACGACGGTGGGCAGCCGTTCGCCGGACAGGCCGAAGATCTCCAGGGCGGCGGGCGACCAGCCGACGTCGTGGAGTCCGAGCAGCTGGGTGCGTCCCGCGGTGGCGGCGTCGGTGACGAACGCGCCCGTCAGCCGGTGCACCAGCCAGGAGTCGCTGGTCGTCACGACGCCTTCGCGGGTCAGCTCGCGGCGTATCCACGCCATCTTGGGCGCGGCGAAGTACGGATCGAGCGGCAGCCCGGTGAGGCGCCTCAACTCGTTCGCGTGCGGGGCCAGTTCCTCGCACACGCCTGAGGCGCGCCGGTCCTGCCAGACGACGGCGGGGGTGAGCGGCCGGCCGGTCGCGGGGTCCCAGGCCAGCACGGTCTCGCCCTGGTTGGCGAGGCCCACCGCGCTCACGGGTTCGCCCGCCTCCGCCACCGCCCGCCGGCCCGCGTCGACGACCGACCCGAGCAGCTCGGCGGGATCGGTCTCCACGAGGCCGCCTTCGCCGTAGCGCGGGCGCACGGGTGCCGCGGCGGAACCGATCACACCGCGCTCGGGGCAGATCACCAGCGCTTTGGTTCCGGACGTCCCCTGGTCGAGGGCGAGTACCGGTCCGGTCAATCGACACTCCAGCCGTGCGGGCCGCCACTGCCGGGCGGAATCGTGATCATCTGGTCCAGCGGACCACAGTCGTGCAGTCCACGCCCTGCGTCAACCCTCGCCAGGTCATCCGGCCGAGGAGCCACCGGACCGATCAATGTCCTTCACAGGTAACGCAGTTGAGTAAGATCCGCAAAACCGCGAGGGGCGGGTGCGGGGCCCCCTAAACTCACCGCGCGAACACAACCGGACGATCAACAGCAGCAGTTCACAACTGAACAACTCAACCCCCCACGTTCTGAGGATTCATGACGAGAAGAATCTGCGCCGCGCCGTCGTGCCCGGCGCACCGCCCCGCCCTCTCCGCTCGTCCAGGGCCGGGGCGCTCACATGGCTCCCGGTGATTTCCGGCCGGTCTACCATCCCGCCGGACACGACCACGCGTTACGTGTGGCGTTGCAGGATCTGAGGACCGGCCGCTGGCTCGCGATGCGGAACCTGCTGCAGGACACACCGGACTGGTCGCTGTGGACCCAGCGCACCCAGGTCCTCGCGGCCGTGGCGGCGGGCTCGGACACCGTGCAGGCCTGGCAGGCGGAGGAGCCGCGGAGTGCGGCCGCCGCCGTGATGCACGCCCGGGTGTCGGTGGAGCGTGCGGTGCGCGCCCACCGTGAGAGGCACCCGCGCGCGCAGGAGTTGTGGAACTCCGCGTGGGAGGGGTGCCGTGCCGCGGCCTACGCCTCGCCCGAGGACCCGGTGCCCTGGGTCTGCCTGCTGGCGCTCTCACAGCTCGACGAGGGGCAGCGCCTCGAGGAGCACCGGCTGCTTCCGCCCGGCCCGATGCTGTTCCCGGGGCCTTGGGGCCTGCTGGCGGAGGCGGACAAGCGCGACCCGTTCAACCGCGAGGCCTACCACCGGATGCTCCAGTTCGTCTACGCGAGGCAGACGGGCGGCACACTCTCCGAGGCGGTCAACTTCGTCCAGTGGGCCGCCTCTGCGGCACCCGGCGGCTCACCGCTCCATGTGCTCCCCCTGTACGTGAGGGTGGAGCGCTACCGGCGCGGAGGCGGCAACGAGCGTGCGCTCGACCTGCACTGGGTCACCGAGGACGGGGAGCGCGACGCCCGGCGCGCCCTGCACATCTGGTTCGACGCGGCGGATCCGGCCACGCTGTCCCTGCTCGACCTCAACCATCTGGCGCACGCGCTCTGGGGCTCGCTCCGGTTCGCCGACGCGGCGCCGGTGTTCCGGGCGATGGGTCCGTACTACACCTCGGTCCCCTGGTCCTACCGCACGCGCACCCCGCAGGATCCGGCCGGCGCCGAGGACGTGTTCCTGCGGGCCCGCGGCCGCTGTCTGGGCTCCGAGCGCGAGCCTGGAACGGGCCCGCACGGCTGACCGGCCGCCGCCCGCCGCGTACTTCCTCCGTCCCCCCGTCCCCCCACCTGGAGGTCAACTCCGTGTCCATATCCGCCTCGACCCCGTCGAGCACAGAACCCGCGCCGCAGAAGGACGAGGAGCAGCGGCTGCGCGAACTCGGCTATCAGCCGGTGCTGGCACGCCGCATGGGCGGCTTCGGGAACTTCGCGATCAGTTTCTCCGTCATCTCCATCCTCTCCGGCTGCATGACGCTGTACGGCTTCGGCATGTCGACGGGCGGCCCGTCCGTCATGCTCTGGGGCTGGGCGGGCGTCGGCCTGTTCGTGCTCTGCGTCGGCATGGCCCTGGCGGAGGTCACCAGCGCGTATCCGACGTCGGGCGCCCTGTACTACATGGCCGACCGGCTCGGCGGGCGCAAGTGGGGCTGGTACACCGGGTGGCTGAACCTGCTCGGGCTGCTGGGAGCGATCGCAGGGATCGACTACGGCGCCGCGTTGTTCACGGGCGCGCTGCTCAATCTGCAGTGGGGTTTCGATCCGACGCCCGGCTCCACCATGGTGATCTTCCTCTGCATCCTGCTGCTGCACGCCGTGCTGAACCTGTTCGGGGTGCGTCTGGTCAGTGTGCTCAACTCGATCAGCGTCTGGTGGCATCTGGCCGGTGTGGCCGTCATCGTGACGGTGCTGGCGGTCGTCCCCTCGAACCACCAGTCGCCGTCGTTCGTCTTCACCGAGTTCGTCAATGACACCGGCTGGGAGAACCCGATCTACGTGGCGGCGATCGGGCTGCTGCTGGCGCAGTACACGTTCTGCGGTTACGACGCCTCCGCCCATCTGTCCGAGGAGACCTCCAATGCCTCGGTGACCGCGGCCAAGGGCATCGTCCGGGCGATCTGGGTCTCCTGGATCGCCGGTTTCGTCCTGCTGGCCGGGCTGACCTTCGCCATCCAGGACTACGCGGGCACCCAGGACAGTGCCACCGGGGTGCCGCCGGCGCAGATCCTGATCGACGCGCTGGGCACGTCGGGCGCCACCGCCATGCTGCTGATCGTCATCGCGGCACAGCTGTTCTGCGGCAACGCCGAGGTCGCGGCGGCGAGCCGGATGGTCTTCGCGTTCAGCCGTGACAACGCCCTGCCGGGCTCCGCCCTGTGGCGCAGGGTGAGCGCGCGCACCCAGACGCCGGTGCCCGCCGTATGGCTGTCGGTCTGTGTCGCCGCGCTGCTGGCCGTGCCCTCGCTGTACTCCGCGACCGCGTACGGGGCGGTGACCGCGATCAACGTCATCGGGATCACTCCGGCGTACGCCATTCCGATCTACCTCAAGCTGCGCGCCGGTGACCGCTTCCAGCGCGGCCCCTGGCATCTGGGCCGCTGGTCGAAGCCGATCGGCTGGATCGCGGTGACGTGGGTCGCGATCGTGACCGTGATCTTCCTGCTCCCCCAGTCCTCTCCGGTGACCATCGACTCGATGAACTACGCGTCGATCGCCCTGGTCGTGGTGCTGGCGCTGGCCACGGTCTGGTGGTTCGTCGCACGCCGCACGTACAGCACCCCGGCCGCGTACGGGAACGCCCGCGAGCAGGCCGAGATCGCCGAGGGCATCGTCTGAGGAAGGCCGGTACCCGGCCCTACACAAGCGGGGCCCGTCCCCGGCCCGACGAGGACGGAGCCCCACCCCCGGGCGGCCTTCAGATCAACAGCAGTTGGAGGCCGCCCAGCACGGTGGCGCCGATCACGATCCGGTCGAAGATCTTCTGGTTGATCCGCCCGACGCAGGCACGGCCGATCCAGGCGCCCGGAACGACGAACAGCACCAGGGCGGCGTCCAGCAGCAACGACTGTGCGTCGATGAGGCCGAGCCCGACGCTGAAAGGCACCTTCGAGGTGTTGACGATCAGGAAGAACCACGCCGAGGTCCCCAGGAAGCCCAGCTTCCGGAAGCCCGCCGACAGCAGGTAGAGCGACATCACGGGGCCGCCCGCATTGGCGACCATGGTGGTGAATCCGCCCAGCACCCCGTACGAACGCGCCTTGATCCGCCCTCCGCGCGTGGACGTGTCCGTGCCGTCCTCCTCCGGTGGCGGGTGGGAGCCGGTGCGTCTGCGCCAGACGGTGACGCCCGCCATGAAGAGCAGGATCGCGCCGATCGAGGTGCGTACGGCGTCGTCGCCGGCCCACATCATGAAGAACGTGCCCGCCACCACGCCCACCGCAACGGCGGGGAAGAGCCGCAGCAGGGTCGGCCAGTGCGCGTGGCGGCGGTAGACCAGCACGGCGAGGATGTCGCCCGCGATCAGGATCGGGAGCAGCACTCCGGTGGATTCGCGGGCCGGGAGGACGGCCGCGAAGACCGCGAGGCTGATCGTATTGGCACCGCTGACCGCCGTCTTGGAGAAGCCGACGAGGGTGGATGCCGCCGCGAGTGCGGCCAGTTGCCAGAGTGTGATGGTGTCCATGCCGGATCAGATGGTAGACACATCTTCCTTTCGGCGGATCATCGTTCCGTCCCCGGACCCGCCGGAAGGCGTTCCGCTGGCTATGCTGCGATCGCTCATGAAAACGTTCAAACGAACACGGCACAGCGGTAGGCAAGGGGGCCAGCATGCGGGAGCCGGTTGAGCAGAGGCGCAAGCGCATCCTTTCGGTGGTGCACGCGCGCGGCGCCGTCAAGGTGAGCTCGCTCGCCGATGAACTGGACGTGTCGCCGGTCACGCTCCGGCGGGACGTCGAGGAGCTGGCCAGGGCGGGGATGCTGCGGCGCGGCCACGGGACGGTGCGTCCGATGGGCGGCATCGAGCGCCCGGCAGCGGTGCCGGTGCCCCGGAGCGGTGGACCCGCACCGGAGGGCGGGGCGATCGCCTTGGTGGTCCCGGAGCGCCATTCCTATCTGTACGAGACCCTGCACGGCGCCCGGACGGCCCTGGAGGAGGCGGGCGAGCGCATCACGCTGCGCATCGCGCCGCAGATGGCCAGCGCCGAACGGCCGCAGGTGGAACGAGCCCTGGCCGACGGGGTGCGCGGGCTGCTGATCGCGCCCCGGTGGCGCAGTGCCGCCGGCGAGGAGGCGGACTACGGCTGGCTCTCCGAGGTGGGGGTGCCGACCGTGCTGATGGAGCGGCGGGCCCGGCGCGGCAGCGCGCTGCACGCCGTGGACTCGGTGTGCTCGGACCACTGGTACGGCATCCATCTGGCCGTGGACCACCTGGTCTCGCTCGGCCACCGGAGGATCGTGCTGGCCGCCAGGAACGACAGCCCGACCGCACGCGCCATCCGGGCGGCGTTCGCCGACATCGCGGCGGCGCGGCCCGAGGTGGAGGACTGGGCGGTGGTGCTCAGTTCACCGACCGCGGGCCCCGGGGAGCCCGGCAGCCGCGAGGAGGCGCCGGACCTCGCGGCACTGCTGCGCGAGCGGGGTTCCACGGGCGCGGTCCTGCACGGCGACGAGGACGCCCTGATGCTGGTCCAGAAGCTCGCGGAGAACGGGCTCCGGGTGCCCCGGGACTGCTCGGTGGTGGCCTACGACGACGTCGTCGCGGCCCTGGGCAGCACCTCGCTCACCGCGGTGGCCCCGCCGAGGGGCGAGATCGGCAGGGCTGCGGCCGAACTGCTGCTGCACCGGCTGGCGCACCCGGCGGGCGCGACCGGTCCGGTGCGCCGGATGGAGCTGTTGCCCGGCCTCGAAGTGCGGGGGTCGACCCGTGCGTTGCCCGGCACGGCGGACGCGGCGGACGCCCCCTCGACAATCTGATCGATTGAACACTTCAATCTTCTTTTGATCGATCTATTGACCGCTATCGATCAGGCGATCAGTATTCCCGTGTCTCGAATCAGGAGCCGCGGGAGGCGCACATGCCTGGTCGACAGAGCCGTCGATCCGTGCTCGCCACGATCGCCGCACTTCCCCTGGCAGGCGCGCTCAGTGCCTGCCAGGGAGGTGGCGGAGACACACGATCGGGCGGTACGAGCAGTACCGGCAAGGCCGTAAGCAGCAGGACCGGCAGGAAGACGCGGATCACGTTCTGGTCCGCCCTGCGGGGCAGTCAGGAGGTCGTGGACGCGTTCAACCGCGGGCACGACACTCTTCAGGTCGATTTCCAGCAGGTCCCCTCGGGGGCCCAGGGCGGTTACGCCAAGCTCAGCAACGCGGCCAGGGCCGGCAACGCCCCGGACATCGCGACCATCGAGTACCCGCAGGTCCCGGGCTTCGCGATCGACGGGGTCTGCCGGGACATCACGGACCTGGTGAGCGAAGGGCTGCGGGCCAAGCTGCTGCCGCAGGCGCTGGGGCTGACCACGTTCGAGAAGCGTGTGTTCAGCGTCCCGCTCGACATAGAGCCCATGGTGCTGCACTACCGCACCGACCTCTTCGAGCGGTACGGCCTCACCGTCCCGCGCACCTGGGAGGACTTCGAGGAGGCGGCGAAGTCCGTTCACCGCAGGAGCGGTGAGCGCAGGATGGCGCTCTTCCCCACGGACGGCGACACCCATCTCGCCGCGTTCGCGTGGCAGGCGGGCGCGCAGTGGTTCGACACCTCGGGCGGAGCCTGGAACGTCTCGCTCGCCGACGCGCCGACCCGTCGTGTCTCCGCGTACTGGCAGCGGCTCACCGACCAGGACCTGGTCTTCATGAACGCGGTGGAGAGCCGGCACAGCGATGTCCAGATCGGCAACGGACTGGTACTCAGCAGGCTCAGCGGCGCCTGGGACGCGGGCGCCCAGATGAAGGCACGGCCGGCCCAGAAGGGCCGGTGGGCGCTCGCGCCGCTCCCCCAGTGGGACACGGCCGATCCCGGTGTCGGGACCCACGGCGGCTCGACCTTCGCGGTCACCAAGGACAGCGCGAACCCCGAGGCCGCGATGGAGTTCATCGAGTGGCAGGTCTCGCACCCGGACGCGCTGCGGGCCCGGCTCTCCAGCGGGGCGAGCAGCCAGTACCCGGCCGCGCCCGGCCTGGTCGAGGTGGGCCGCGAGGCGTTCGACCGCGCCTACTACGGCGGGCAGGACATCTACACCCTCTTCGAGCAGGAGGCCCAGAAGATCCGTCCGGGCTGGGTCTGGGGTCCCCGGATGACGGCGACCGGCAAGATCATGAAGGACGGGCTGGCGCGGGCGAGCGGCGGCCAGGGCTCCATCCTCGGAGCCGTCAGGGCGGCCCAGGAGGGCACGATGCCCGACCTCAGGGCGCTCGGCCTCGCCACCACGCAGCGCTCCACATGACCGGCGTCCCGCATCCGTTCCCAGCAGAGAGAGGCAGGTGACAGCATGACCAGCGCCACCCCCGTGTCCGTCGAGGCGGACGCCCCCGCGCGGCCGTCGCCGAAGAGTCCGGCCGCCGCCGCGCCCCCGTCGTCGGGCCGCAGGTCCGCCCGCCGGCGTGAACTCGGCGCCTGCGGTGTCCTGATGACGCCGTTCTTCGTCCTTCTGGTGACCGTCTTCCTGATCCCGGTCGCCACCGCCGTCTACCTGAGCTTCTTCAGCGACGACCAGCCCGGGCTCGGCTTCGGCCCGGAGCGCACGGTGTTCGCGGGGTTCCGCAACTACACCGCCGTGCTGGCCGACCCGACCTTCCTCGGAGGTCTCGGGGTCGTCGCCCTGTACTGCCTGGTCTACATCCCGCTCATGGTGATCGGCGCCCTCGTGCTCGCCCTGCTGCTGGACTCCGGCGTGGTGCGCCTGCGGGGCACCGTCCAGCTCGCGCTGTTCCTGCCGCACGCCGTACCGGGCATCATCGCGGCCCTGATCTGGCTGTATCTGTACACCCCCGGCATCAGCCCGGTCATCGACCTGCTCGGCAAGGCCGATCTGACCATCGACTTCCTCGGGGTGCACATGGTGCTCCCGTCCATCGTGAACATCGCGCTGTGGAGCAACCTCGGCTACAACATGGTCGTGTTCTACGCCGCCCTCCAGGCGGTCCCCCGCGAGGTCGTCGAGGCCTCGGTCGTCGACGGCGCCGGACCGGTCCGCACGGCGCTCCAGGTCAAGGCCCCGCTGGTCCGCTCGTCGATCGTGATGGTCGCGATGTTCACGCTCATCTTCGCGCTCCAGCTCTTCACGGAACCGATGCTGCTCAGCCAGTCGACCCCCATGATCAACTCGCGCTTCTCGCCCAGCATGTACATCTACGACGCCGCCTTCACCCGTAACAACTACGGTCTCGCGGCAGCCGCCTCGGTCATCCTGCTCATCTGCACGATCGCCCTCTCCTACGGCGTCACCCGCTGGACCAACCGCGCCAACGCTGCCGAGGAGGGCGCCCGATGAGCGCGTCGACCGTATCCCGCACCGCCTCGCCCCTGCGGCCCCGGCTCCTCGGACGCTCGGTCGTCAACCTCGTGGTGTTCGTGTCGGTGCTGTACACCCTGCTGCCCGTGCTGTGGCTGGTGCTGGCGTCGGCCAAGAACAGGGACGCCCTGTTCAGCAGCAACTTCCTGTCCCTGACCGACTTCTCCTTCGTGCAGAACATGAAGGACCTGTTCGCCATGGACGGCGGGCTGTACGGACGCTGGTACGGCAACAGCCTCCTGTACGCGGTACTCGGCGCGGCGCTCGGCGCGCTGGTGAGCATCGCGTGCGGCTACGCCTTCGACAAGTACCGCTTCGCGCACAAGGAGAAGCTGTTCGGCCTGGTGCTGGCCGCCGTGATGGTGCCTCAGACGGTGCTCGCCCTGCCCCTCTATCTGATGGCGTCGGGCGCCGGACTGGTCAATACCTTCTGGGCGGTCTTCATCCCTGTCCTGTTCAACCCCTTCGGCGTGTACCTCGGCCGGATCTTCAGCCAGGGATACGTGCCCGACGAGGTGCTGGAGGCGGCGCGGATGGACGGCGCGGGCGAGCTCGCCGCCTACTTCCGCGTGGCGCTGCGGATGCTGGGGCCCGGGCTGGTCACCATCTTCCTCTTCCAGCTCACCGCCATCTGGAACAACTTCTTCCTGCCCATGGTCATGCTGTCCGACCAGGACCTCTATCCCGTCAGCCTCGGCCTCTACTCCTGGAACAGCGCCGCGTCCGTCTCCCCCGAGTACTACCCCGCCGTGATCATGGGCTCGCTGCTCGCGGTGCTGCCCCTGATCCTCGCCTTCGCCATGCTCCAGCGTTTCTGGCGGTCCGGCCTGACGGCGGGCGCCGTCAAGTAGCCGTGCCGCCCCGCCCGGACCACAGCACAGGAGAACCATGCCCAGCACTCCCCCCGCCCACCGTCTGCCGCGCGCCGCGCTCGCCATGAGCGCCGACGCCGCGGCCGCGGTGCTCTCCCCGGACTCCCTGGCAGCGCTGGCCGAGGTGTGCACGCTCGCGCCGCTGCCCCCGATCGACGACTTCACGACTCCGGCCGCCCGTGCCGCGCTCGCGGACACGGAGATCCTGATCACCGGCTGGGGCTGCCCGCCGGTCCACGCGGGTGTCCTGGCCGCCGCACCCGCGCTGCGGGCCGTCGTGCACACGGCGGGCACCGTACGCGGCCATGTCACCGAGGCCTGCTGGGAGCGGGGCATCGAGGTGTCGTCCGCCGCCGCGGCCAACGCGCTCCCGGTCGCGGAGTACACCGTCGCGATGATCCTTCTGTCCGGCAAACGGGTCCTGGAGCGGGCCCGCGACTTCCGTGCCACGCGCCTCCGCGACGCCTGGCTCGCCACCCCGCCCGACGTGGGCAACTACCGCCGTACGGTGGGCATCCTGTCCGCCTCCCTGATCGGCCGGCGGGTGATCGAGCTGCTGCGCCCGTACGACCTGCGGGTGCTGCTCCACGACCCGTACGTCACGGATGCCGAGGCCGACGCGCTCGGGGTCACCCCCGTCACTCTCGCCGGGCTCTTCGCCGAGAGCGACGTGGTCACCGTCCACACACCGCTGCTCCCCGCCACGACGGGGCTGGTCAGCCGTGAACTGCTCACCTCGATGCGGCCCGACGCCGTCCTCGTCAACACCTCCCGGGGCCCGGTCGTCGACCAGGACGCCCTCGTCGACGTGCTGCGCGCGGAGCGCATCCGGGCGGTGCTCGACGTCACCGACCCCGATCCACTGCCGGCGGACCACCCGTTGTGGGACTGCCGCAACGCGACCATCACCCCGCACCTCGCGGGGTCCCAGGGGAACGAACTGCGGCGGCTGGCCGATCTGGCCGTCGGTGAGGTCCGCCGCTGGGCCGAGGGCGGCAGCTTCGCCCATCCCGTACGACGCGAAAGGCTGGCATTCCTCGCATGACCTCCATCCCCTTCCGGCTCCCCGCCGACGACCGCGGGTCGAGCCCCTTCACCGGTTACACCCGGGACCACTGGGAAGCGGCGGCCGACGGACTGCTCCACGCCGCGTGGAAGTGGGCCACCCCCGGCCGGGCCCTGCTCGACCTGCCGGGGCGCCCGTCCCGCTCCGGTGTCCGCTCCGACGGCCTGGAGGGCTACGCCCGGACCTTCCTCACCGCGGCGTTCCGCGTCGCCGGCGCGGAGGGCAAGGACCCCCACAACTGGCTGGAGCGGTACGCCGACGGGCTCGGCGCGGGCACGCGCACGGCGGGGCGGGACGACGCCGAGTCCTGGCCGCTGATCCGTGACCACACGGTCTTCGGCCAGCCGATGGTGGAGTCCGCCTCGGTGGCGATCGGGCTGCGGCTGACCCGCCCCTGGCTGTGGGACCGGCTGGACGCGGACACCCAGGACCGGGCGGAGGAGTGGCTGCGCGGCGCGCTGCGGCACTCCCCCGCGCCCAACAACTGGTACCTCTTCCCCTTCTCCGTCGCCGGTTTCCTGGAGTCGGTCGGCCGGGGCGACGCCGAGACGGCCCGGGCCAGGCAGCGGGCGCTCGACCTGCTGGAGGTCTGGTATCGCGGCGAGGGCTGGTACGCCGACGGGGACGGGCGCGCCTTCGACCACTACAACGGCTGGGCGCTGCACCTGTATCCCGTGCTCGACGCGTATCTGTCGGGCGACGCGGAGCTGTCCGCGCTCTACGGGGCACGGCTGCGCGAACATCTGGAGAGCTTCTCGCTGATGTTCGGGGCGGACGGCGCCCCGATGCACATCGGGCGCTCCCTGACCTACCGGTTCGCGGCGGGCGCGGCGGTCGGGATGGGCGCGGTGTCCGGGCACACCCCGCTGGCGCCGGGCGTCTCGCGCCGGCTGGTCAGCGGCTCCCTGCGCTACTTCCTGGAGCGCGGTTCGGCCGGGGAGGACGGCCTGCTGAGTCTCGGCTGGCACGGTCCGCACGACGCGACGCTCCAGGTGTACTCCGGGCCGTCGTCGCCGTACTGGGCGTCGAAGGCCTTCGTCGCGCTGCTGGCCCCCTCGGAGCATCCGCTGTGGACGGCGACCGAGGAACCCGCCCCGAGCGAGGGCCCCGACCGGGTGCTGGCCGTTCCGTCGCCGGGGCTGCTGGTGCAGTCGACCCGGGCGGACGGCATCGTGAGGCTGCACAACCACGGCAGCGACCATGTCCGGCCCCACGAGGGCGAGACGGCGGACATCTCCGATCCGCTGTACGCGCGCCTCGCGTACTCGACGGCCACCGGCCCGACGTCCGCCGCGAACACCGCGGACAACCACCTCTCGGTGCGGGTCGCGGGCTCCCGCAGCAGCCGGGTCCGCATCCACCCGCTGGGTGCGGGGCACGGCGACGGCTGGGGCTGGGCGGCGTCCTGGCACACCCCGGTCTTCCCCGGGGGCCCGCCGACCTGGCCGGGCCTGCGGGTGGAGAGCGTGACGGTCGTACGGGGCCGGTACGAGCTGCGGGTGCACCGCGTCCTGGGCGCCCCCGCCGGTGCCCGGGCCGAGGAGACGGGCTGGGCGACGGAGCCCGGGGGCCCGGTGCGTTCCACGCTGCACGGGCTGCACGGCTGGGCGGAGCAGGAGGAGGTACGGGCTCCGCAGGGCACGGCGTTCACACGGTGGGCGGTGCTGCCCCGGCTGGGCGCGGAGGTGGAGGGTACCGAGGTGCTGGTGGCGCTGGCCTCGCTCACCGGTGAGCCGGAGGCCGGGCCGCTCGCCGATGCCGTGAGCGCGGTGGACGTGGCCGGGGAGACGGTCGCGGTGCGCTGGGCCGACGACGGCTCGACGACCCGCGTCGGTTTCACGCCACTGGAGGTCACCCACGGCTGACGTCAGGCCGCCGGCGCGTCGTGCTCACGCGCCGGCGGCAACGCCGGAATTCGAACGGAGGGTATCGCTCGCCTTAACGGCGAACTGCGGAACCGATAATGCGGCACGACCTCCTTCGAATTGATCGGGAAAGGCACCAAAATAATCGTCGGAGATCGCGAACCGCCGTTAGTCTGAGGCCGCTTCGCCACGTGGCGCAGCAGCTCCCGGGGGGGTGCACATGGGTCCGGAGACGGCTTCGCCATGCGAGGAGAACGTTCGCCGGCGCACGGAGGAATTCCGTCGCGGCCCGGTGTGTCGCCGCCTCCGGAATTCTTCCGACGATTCGTGAGGATGACCCGTGCGACGCATCACATCCGTATTCCTGTCCCTGAGCGCTCTGCTCGCCACCTCCGCGCTGGCCGCGCCCATGGCCGGAGCGGCGCCGGCAAACGCCGGGCCGGCCGCGGCCCCCAGTGGCTGGGAAGCGGTGGACGGCACCGAACTGGCCCGTATCGCGGGGCAGGCCGAGACCCCGAAGGCCACCACGCGTGACAGCGTCCCGGCCGCCGCCGAGGAGCCCGAGCTCCTGGCCCTGCAGTCGGCCCGCAACGGCCGGTTCACCGCGACCGAGGTCAACTACGCGGCACCCAACACCGGTGCGCTGCGGGCCCGTTCCACCGAGGTCGGCGGCTCCTGGGAGGGCTTCGCCTTCGAGTGGGACGAGACCTCCGCGACGTACGCCCTGAGATCCCTCGCGAACAACCAGTACGTCGCGGTGGAGAAGAACTACACCGGCAGCGCGCAGAACCTCCTGCGCGCGCGTTCCGCGAGTGTCGGCGGCTGGGAGCGCTTCTACCTGTACTACAACGAGGACCTGGACCGCTACGCGCTCCAGTCCACGTTGAACGGGCTCTTCGTCGCGATGGAGAACAGCTACACCGGGTCGCTCCAGTACGCGCTGCGCGCCCGTTCGACCG
Source organism: Streptomyces sp. CB02058 (assembly GCF_001905505.1). Taxonomy (GTDB): domain Bacteria; phylum Actinomycetota; class Actinomycetes; order Streptomycetales; family Streptomycetaceae; genus Streptomyces. Next base: position 1,449,214 of record NZ_LIPG01000003.1, on the reverse strand, counting down.
CGATCACCGGTTCGTGGGAGGAGTTCACCCTCTACGGCATCGGCGCCTGACCGGTTCCCCAGCCCCGCACCACGGTCGCCGCGGGGGCCGCCGAGCGCCGCGCCGGGGCCAAGGGCCGGCCCGTACTCCCAGCGCCTGCCGGGGAGTACGGGCCGGCCCTCAGCTCCGTACGGCGAGAAGGTGCCGCCAGCGGGGTTGCTCGGCGATCAGGCTGGCCGAGGCCAGCAGCGTCGCGGCGACGGCCGCCCATGTCGGCCACGCCGCCCAGGAGAAGACGACGGCCGCGGCCAGATGCAGCAGCACCAGGCCGATGGTCACGGCTCCTGGGACGGGCACGAGGATCTTCTCCCTCTCCATCCCGTTGTCACCCGGAGTGACGAAAACGGTCAGCGCGCCGAGCAGCAGGATCACCGACACCACGGCGAGCAGCACGGAGTACGGAGCGAGAGCCCAGGGCGTGGCGACCCAGGCGACGAGCATGCTGAAGAAACGCAGCGGGTCCGCCAGACGTATCACGCGCCGACTGTCCCACAACGGACGTCTGTTCGAGGGTGATTCGGCATCAGAGGGTCCCGGATACGACACATGCCGTATCAGTCGGCCCTCAGACGTCGGTGCGGATCACCACCGCGAGGGTCCGGGGGCCGTGGACGCCCTCCACCCGTTCCAGCTCGATGTCGGACGTGGCCGAGGGACCGCTGATCAGGGTCGTCGGCCGTTCCGGTACCAGCCGGGTGACCGCTTCCGGGACACCGGCCACGACCGAGGACAGGTCGACGACGCAGACATGCAGGTCGGGCACGAGGGACAGGGCGCGCCTGCCCTGGTCGGGCGATCCGTCCAGGAAGATCGTGCCGGTCTCCGCGCAGCTGACGGCGGAGGCGGTCACCACGCCGTCCAGGGTGTCGAGGCCGGCCGCGGGGATGTCCGCCGAGTCCCGCTGGACCTCGCCGTCGTAGGAGCCGAGCCACTGTTCGTCCAGCCCGGCGGGCACTCCGATCCGCCGGGCGCCGTGCTCGCGCAGCACCTCGGCGACCACGTCGGCCGTACGGTCCGCCGTGCAGGGGTGGACCTGTGCCTTGTAGTCGACGAGGCGGTCGGTCAGGAGCGTGAGGCGCTCGTCGTCGGGAAGGGTGCGGCCGGTGCGGTAGGCGCGGGGGATCTCGGCGTCGGGGGTGGGCGCGAGGGCCAGGGCGTCCCTGATCCGGCCGAGCACCGTGTCGCGTGCGGTGGGGGTGGTCACTGGTCCTCCTCGAGGGTTTCGGCCGTACGGCGTGTGCCTTCTTCGGCCGCTGCCCGCATGGTCTGAGCGCCTTCGGCCGATGCAAGCCAGGAGCGGAAGGACTGCTTGGGCGGTGCGGCGGTGTCCCGGCTGTCGCTCCAGCCGCTGAACGGGGCGGGCAGACGCGCGATGGTGCCGTCGCGTCCGCCGACGACCCTGCCGAGGGACGCGGCCTTCTGCGCGGCGGTGAAGAGCCCGGGCTGCTTCATCACCGAGGCGGCGGCCTTCATGGCCAGCTTCTCGACGGTGGTTCCGGACTGTTCGGTGTGCTGGTGGCGCAGTTCGACGAGCATGGAGGGGATGTCGATCTTGACAGGGCAGGCGTCGAAGCACGCGCCGCAGAGGCTGGAGGCGTACGGCAGCGAGCTGTTGGGGTCGTTCTTCGCCGCGTGCATCCCGGCGAGCTGCGGGGTGAGCACCGCGCCGATCGGCCCGGGGTAGGTCGATCCGTAGGCGTGGCCCCCCGCGCGTTCGTACACGGGGCAGACGTTGAGACAGGCCGAGCAGCGGATGCAGTTGAGGGCCTCGCGTCCGATCGTGTCGGCGAGCGCGGCGGTGCGGCCGTTGTCGAGGAGGACCAGGTGGAAGTCCTGGGGCCCGTCGCCCGGGGTGACTCCCGTCCACATCGAGGTGTACGGGTTCATCCGCTCGCCCGTGGAGGAGCGCGGCAGCAGCTGGAGGAAGACCTCGAGGTCCTGGAAGCGCGGCAGGACCTTCTCGATGCCCATGACGGTGATGAGGGTGTCGGGCAGCGTCAGGCACATGCGGCCGTTGCCCTCCGACTCGACCACGGCGAGGGTGCCGGTCTCGGCGATGCCGAAGTTGGCGCCGGAGACCGCCACCTTGGTCGTCATGAACTTCTCGCGCAGATAGGCGCGGGCCGCGGCGGCGAGGTGTGCGGGCACGTTGTCGAGGTCCGGGTCGATGCCGGGGATCTCGTCGAGGAAGATCTGCCGGATCTCGTCGCGGTTGCGGTGGATGGCGGGCACCAGGATGTGCGAGGGCTTGTCGTCGGCGAGCTGCACGATGAGCTCGGCGAGGTCGGTCTCGTACGGGGTGATGCCGGCCGCTTCGAGGTGCTCGTTGAGGCCGATCTCCTGGGTGGCCATCGACTTGACCTTGATGACGTCGCGGCTGCCGGTCGCACGGATCAGCCGGGTGACGATCTCGTTGGCCTCGACGCCGTCGCGGGCCCAGTGGACGGTGCCGCCGCGCTCGGTGACCTTCCGCTCCAGCTGCTCCAGGAGTTCGGGCAGCCGGTTCATGGTGTCGGTCTTGACAGCCGATCCGGCGTCGCGCAGCTGCTCCCAGTCGGGGAGTTCGCCGGTGACGTTGAGGCGCTTGGTGCGGATGGTGCGGGTGGCCCTGCCGAGGTTGCGGCGCAGCTGCTCGTTGCGGAGTTCGTCGTGGGCCGCCTCCGGGAACTTCCGGTCGCCGCGCAGGTTTCCCGTGCCGTAGGGGGAGCGGGGCGGGGCTGCGGGCATGCCGAGGAACGTGCTCATCGGGCGGCCTCCATCGGGGCGTACGGCGCGGTACGGGTGGATCCGAGGATCTGGGCGAGGTGCAGCGTGCGCGTGCCGGACCTGATCCGGGAGAGCCCGCCGCCGATGTGCATCAGGCAGGAGGAGTCCCCCGCGGTGCACACATCGGCCTTGGTGTCCGCGATGTTGCGCATCTTGTCCTGGAGCATCGCGGTGGAGGTCTCGGCGTTCTTCACGGCGAAGGTGCCGCCGAAGCCGCAGCAGGAGTCGGCCTCGGGGAGCTCGACGAGGTCGATGTCCTCGACGGCACGCAGCAGCTTCAGCGGTTTGTCGCCGACCCGGAGCATGCGCAGGGAGTGGCAGGTGGGGTGGTAGGTGACGCGGTGCGGGAACCAGGCGCCGACCCGGGTGACGCCGAGGACGTCGACGAGGAACTCGGAGAGCTCGTACGTCTTGGCCTTGACCGTGGCGACACCGGCGCGCAGCGAGGCGTCCCCGTACCGCTCGGCGACGATCTCGTGCTGGTGGCGGACGGAGCCCGCGCACGATCCGGACGGCATGACGACCGCGTCGATCGAGGAGTCCCCGAACTGCTGGGCGAAGTTGCGCACCAGTGGGACGGGTTCGCGCTGGTAGCCGGTGTTGACGTGCATCTGCCCGCAGCAGGTCTGGCCCGGCGGGAACACCACGTCGTGGCCCAGGCGGGCGAGCAGCACCGCCGTGGATTTCACCGCCTCCGGGAAGAGCGTGTCTCCCAGACAGGTGGCGAAGAGTCCGATGCGCATGGGGCCTCCCCGGATCGATTTATGGTCCGACCATACTAGCCTCGGTCCGCTTGGGGAAGCATGTGGTCGTTCACGATGGCCGACGGGGCCGTCGTTGCCGCCCGTGCGGCCGATGTACGGCGCGTCGGCGTGGTGAGCACGGCGAGGCAGCCGACGACCAGGCCGATTCCGGCCCACCCGAGGAGGGGCAGGCGCTCACCGACGACCAGAACGGCGAGCACGGCCGCGACGGCGGGTTCCAACAGCGAGAGGGCGGTGGCCGTGCTCGCCGGGACATGGGCCAGGCCCCAGCCGAAGAGGACGTAGCCGGCGAACATCGGCACCAGGGCCATGTAGACACCGACGGCCGCGTTGGACCAGGAGTGCAGGAGCGGCGCTCCGGTGGCCAGCAGCACGGGCAGGAGCAGCAGGCCGCCCAGCCCGAAGACGGCACCCATGGCCGCGCCGGAGCTGACGCCCCGGCTGATCAGGCGGTGAGCCGCCCAGGAGTACAGGGCGTAGGTGAGACCGGCGACCAGCCCCAGCCCCACCCCCAGCACGGTCGCCCCGGCGGAGCGGGCCCCGGCACCGGTGTGCGCCCCTGCGGCCTCGGCGGCGCACAGCAGGACCGTCCCGGTCAGACCGAGCGCGGCGCCCGCCGTCCAGCGGGGCGTCAGGCGGCGGCCGTCGACGACGCGCTCGATCAGCGCGGACGCGAGCGGGGCCGAACCGATCGAGACCACGGTGCCCACGGCGACCCCGGCCAGCCGCATCGAGGAGTAGAACGCCAGCGGATAGGCGCCCACCGCCAGCGCGCCGAGGAATACCACGCCACGCCGCGCGCGCAGCGCGGGCCGCTCCTCCGCCATACGGGGAGCGGCCACGAGGGCTTGGAGCAGTCCGCCCAGCCCCATGGCGGCGGCGCCGATGGCGAGGGGCCCGACGGCAGGGGCGAAGGTCGCGGCCGTACCCGTGGTCCCCCAGAGCACCGACGCCATGAGCACGCACAGCGAGCCCATGCCCACCGAGCCGGCGGCGCGTGCGGCGGGCCGCGTCACAGCCGGTCCAGCAGGCCGGCCGCCATGGTCCGCGCATGCCGGAGACGCGTGTCGCCACCCTCCAGCCCGGCGCGCGCCATGGCTCCCTCCAGGAGGAAGGCCAGATGCTCCGCCGTGGCGCGGGCCTCCTCGGGCCGGCCGGGGAGGAGGTCCTCGAGGTGCCCGGCCAGCAGGGACTCGACCTCCTCCTTGTGCCGGCGCACGACGGCGCGTCCCTCATGGCCGACGGGGAGTTCGGCGGCGGCGTTCAGGAGTCCGCACCCCCGGAATCCGTGCGCGTAGGCGAAGCCGGCGTGGTCCTCGTACGCGTCGAAGACGGCCAGCACCCCGTCCCGGCCGTCCCGGGCCGCCGCCATCCGGCGCCGGTACAGGTCCAGCCACTCCTCGTGCCGGGCATCGAGGTAGGCCAGCACGAGGTCGGCCTTGGAGTCGAAGTTGTTGTACAGGCTCATCTTCGCCACGCCCGCCTCGGCGGTGATCGCGTCGATCCCTGTTGCCGACACACCGTCGGCATAGAAGCGGCGCGCCGCGGCGGCGAGGAGCCGGGTGCGCGCGGTTCCCCGCCTCCCCGCGGGCGTGGGGGTCTCGGTCATCGGGGGCCTCCCTCTACTAGGTAGGTCAGTCTACCTAGTAGGGCGGGAGGAGCCCCCAGGGGCATGGACGCGCGAAGCGCCCCGCCTCCGGCCCGTTGGACCGGAGGCGGGGCGCTTCGCGGGTACTACCGCGCGGTCACGGCGCTTCCTTGTCGTCGACCAGCGCGCCGTGGAGGCCCCTGATGTGCTTCTCGACCAGGTCCGCGGCCTCGGCCCCGCGCCCGTCACGCACCAGCCGCAGGAGCTGTTCGTGCTGCGCGTTGAGGGCGCCGGACGTCGCCGGCCAGTCGTCCACCTCTTCGAGCGCCCGCAGGATCAGCGGGCGGACGGACTCGCGTACGGCCGAAGTGAGCGTGGAGGTCAGGGCGTTGCCCGAGCTGCCGGCGATCAGGACATGGAAGCGGGTGTCGAGGTCGTTGAACTCGGCCACGTCCACGTCCGGCTCACCCATCCGCCGGACGAGCTCCCCCGCCTCGTCGAGATCCTCGGGGGACGCGTGCCGGGCCGCGGCCTCCCAGCTCGACCGCTCCAGGACGACACGTGCCTCCAGGACGTCGTGCAGGCTGTAGCTGCCGAGCGCGAAGTGCAGGCGCAGCAGCCGGCCGAGCGCGTCGTCCGGGTTGCGCACGATCCGCGCCCCGGAGTCCGGGCCCCGGCCGGGCTGGGCCACCAGGACCCCGATGGTCTCCAGCACCCGGAGCGCCTCACGCAGCGCGGAACGGCTCACGCCGAGCACCGGCGCTAGCTCCCGCTCGGGCGGGAGGCGGTCGCCCGCCTTGAGCTCTCCGGCGAAGACCTGTTCCTCGATGCTCTGGAGCACGAGCTCATGGGTCCTGGACTGCCGTACGGGTTGCCACTCGACGGGCATCCGCTACTCCCTGGTCCGGGCGATACGCATGGACCGACTATGTCACACAGGAGGTGTGGTCGGACCAAAGCCCGGCAGGGCTCAGCGGGGGCGGGGCACCCTGCCGCGCGGCCTGGCGCGCTGCGGGTCGAAGAGCTGCCCCGCCATCCCCGCCACCACGAGGCCCGCGGCGATGAGCAGACCGTGGCCTACGACGATCCCTGCCACCAGGGCGACGATTCCGACGGTGAGCCAGAGCCAGACCAGGCCGCGGCGCGATCCGCGCGGGGCCTCCCGCTCCGGGGTGCCGGGGCCGTGGTGGCCGAGCCGGTCCTCGATGCCGCGCAGCCTCTCGTCGTAGTGGGGCATGGTGACTCCCTCCCGGATTCTGAGCCCGTCGGGCCGGACTCCCTCGCCTTCGGGATCCGTGTCGCCTTCGGAATCCGTCGGGCCGGAGTCCATCGTCGGCGAGGGCACCCCCCGGGGACCATCGGGGATGACACCCATCTTCCGGGGGGTCCGCCATGCAGACGCACCCACGCGGACCGGGCAGGACCGTGCGCCGCCGCCGACCGGCGATAGTGGAGGCAGTCGCCCGTCCGCGTACCCGTCCGAAGGAGGCCGTGCGGTCTTGTCCCTGTTCTGGCGCATCTTCCTGCTCAACGCCGCCGTCCTGGTGGCGGCCGGGGCCCTGCTGCTGCTCGGCCCGATCACCGTGTCCGCGCCGGTGGTGCTGACCGAGGCCCTGATCCTGGCCGGCGGGATCACGCTGATGCTCGGCGCGAACGCGCTGCTCCTGCGGCTGGGCCTCGCCCCGCTCCAGCGGGTGACCCGCGCGATGACGACCATCGATCTGCTGAGCCCCGGACCCCGCCCCGAGGTCGCCGGGCAGGGCGAGGTGGCGGCTCTGATCGAGACGTTCAACAGCATGCTCGACCGGCTGGAGGCGGAGCGCGCGACCAGCAGCGCCCGGGCTCTGTGGGCTCAGGAAGCCGAGCGGAAGCGGGTCGCGCAGGAGCTGCACGACGAGGTGGGCCAGACGCTGACGGCGGTGCTGCTCGAACTGAAGCGGGTCACCAACCACGCCCCGGAGCCGCTGCGCGAGGAGCTGGGCCATGTCCAGGAGATCACCCGGGGCAGCCTGGACGAGATCCGGCGGATCGCCCGGCGGCTGCGCCCGGGGGTGCTGGAGGAGCTGGGGCTGGTCAGCGCGCTGACGGCCCTGACCACCGAGACGCCCACGCCCAAGGGCCTGACGGTCAGGCGGCAGATGGAGAAGGACCTTCCGGAAATCGGCGAGGAGGCCGAGCTCGTCGTCTACCGCATCGCCCAGGAGGCCTTCACCAACACGGTCCGGCACTCACGGGCCACACTGCTCGAACTCTCCCTGCGCCGCTGCCCCGGCGGGGTCCGGCTGCGCATCCGTGACGACGGCCGGGGCATCGGGGACGCCCCCGAGGGCGCGGGTCTGCGCGGCATGCGTGAACGCGCCCTGCTCATCGGCGCCGCACTCACCCTCGGCACGGGTGCGGCGGGCGGCACGGACGTACGACTCGATGTGCCCGTACGGAACGGAGGCGCCTGACCATGTCCCACTCCCCCACCGGCCCCGCGAAGACCCGCATCCTGCTCGCCGACGATCACGCCCTGGTACGCAGGGGCGTACGGCTGATCCTGGACGGCGAGCCCGATCTCCAGGTCGTCGCCGAGGCGGGCGACGGCGCCGAGGCGATCGAGATGGCCCGCGCGGAGCGGCCCGACCTCGCCGTGCTCGACATCGCCATGCCACGCCTGACGGGCCTGCAGGCGGCCAGGGAGCTGTCCCGGGTCATGCCGGAGCTGCGCATCCTCATGCTCACGATGTACGACAACGAGCAGTACTTCTTCGAGGCGCTGAAGGCCGGCGCCTCCGGTTTCGTGCTGAAGTCCGTGGCGGACCGGGACCTCGTCGAGGCGTGCAGGGCGGCCATGCGGGACGAGCCCTTCCTCTATCCGGGCGCGGTCACCGCGCTGATCCGGAACTATCTCGACCGGGTCAGGGACGGCGGCGACGTACCGGACAGGGCGATCACCGAGCGCGAGGAGGAGATCCTCAAGCTGGTGGCCGAGGGCCACTCGTCGAAGGAGATCGCGGGGCTGCTGGTCATCAGCGTCAAGACCGTGGAGCGGCACCGGGCGAACCTGCTGCAGAAGCTGGGACTCCGAGACCGCCTGGAGCTCACCCGGTACGCGATCAGGGCGGGGCTGATCGAACCGTAGCCCGGCCCGGAAGCGGGTCCCGGCCCTCTCCGGGGCCGTGCCGGGACCCCCGGCCCCCTCCGCCCGAGCCCTACAGCGCCTCGGTCATGCTCCGGGCGACCGCCGTGAGCACCTCGGCGGCCGGCTCGACCTGGGACCGCGGCAGCCGGAGCGTCGGCGCGGACACCGTGAGGGCGGCGACGGCCCGCCCGCCCGGTTCGTGCACCGCGGCGCCGACGGCCGTGATCCCGCGCTCGGTGTCCTCGCGGTTGACCGCGTAACCGGCTCTCCGCACCCCCGCCAGGAAGCGGTGCAGGGCGGCGAGGTCCGCGTGTCCCTCGGGCGGGCCGGAGGGATAGACGTCGGCGAGCTCCTGCGCGGAGAGGCCCGCCAGGAGCACCTTTCCGCCCGAGGCGAGGTGCGCGGGCAGCGAGGCACCGGCGCGGGTGCTCACGCGCAGGGCGTGGACGCCCTCGACGCTGTGCAGGAAGCGGGCCTGCGTGCCGCTGCGCACCACCAGATGGACGGTCTCGCCGAGCTCCTCGTTGAGCCGGAGCATGTACGGGCGGGCGGTCTCGATCAGCTCGTAGTCGGTGCGCTGGGACATCCCGAGGCGGTAGAGCGCGGGTCCCGGCCGGTACGCCTTGTCCTCGCCCTGGACGGCGAAGCCCCGGTTGCGCAGCGTCGTGAGCAGCCGGTGCGCGGTGGAGCGGGCGACGCCCAGGGAGTCCGCGGCGTCGCTGAGCCGCAGCCTGCCCTCCTGACGCAGGGTGAGCAGCAGGCTGAGCGCGTTGTCGACCGATTCGAGGCTTCCGGGGGCGGGACTTCCGTTCGCTGAATTCTTCACAGCGGAATTCTAGAACATTGTTGCTTCACTCTGCGGAAACCGGGCCGTAACGTCCCGACCAGCAACGCATCGAGGAGGTGCCGGGAGATGACCGCAGAGATCGATCCTCAACTCGCCCAGCTCTACAAGGACTTCGAAGCCCACGGGCTGCTTCCGCTGTGGACCCAGCGCGAGGATCTGATGCCGGCCACGCCGCAGCCGGCCGCCGTGCCGTACCGCTGGCGCTGGAAGGAGATCTACGACCTGGCCGTGCGCGCCGGGGATCTGGTGCCGGTGGGGCGGGGCGGCGAGCGCCGGGCCATCTCCCTCGCCAACCCGGGCCTGCCGGGTCTGCCGCACGCCACGCCGACCCTCTGGGCCGCCGTGCAGTACCTCGGCCCTAACGAGGTCGCGCCCGTCCACCGGCACGCGCAGAACGCGTTCCGCTTCGTCCTGGAGGGCGACGGCGTCTGGACCGTGGTGAACGGCGACTCGGTCGCCATGCGCCGCGGCGACCTGCTGCTGACACCGGGCTGGGCCTGGCACGGCCACCACAACCCGACCGACCGGCCGATGGCCTGGCTGGACGGCCTGGACATCCCGCTGTCCTCCGCGCTCGACACCGAGTTCTTCCAGTTCGGCCCGGCCACCCTGGACGACCGCTCCACGCCCGAGCGTTCGCGCGCCGAGCGGCTGTGGGGGCAGCCCGGTCTGCGCCCGGTCTCCGCGCTCACGGATCTGCCCAAGTCCCCGCTGGCGGCGTACCGCTGGGAGCACACCGACGCCGCCCTGACCGCCCAGCTGGAGCTGGAGGACGAGGGTCACGAGGGGGTGGCCTCCCCCGGCCACGCCGCGATCCGCTTCACCAACCCGACCACCGGTGACGACGCCCTGCCGACGATCCGCACCGAGATGCACCGCATCCGCGCCGGGGCCGTCGTGCCGGAGTCCCGCGAGTCCGCCAGCTCGGTCTGGCAGGTCTTCGAGGGCGACGGTGTGTTCCTGCTGAACGGCGAGCGGCTGGAGGTCGGCCGCGGTGACGTGGTCACCGTCCCGTCGTGGACCGAGGTCCGCATCGAGGCACGCGGCGAGCTGGACCTGTTCCGCTTCGGCGACCACCCGGTGATGGAACGCCTGCACCTGTATCTGACCGACCGCACCAACCCCGCCACCACCGAAGGACCCCTCCGATGAAGCTCGCCACCATCCGCACCGGCGACGGCACCGCCGCCGTCCGCATCGACGGCGACACCGCCACCGAGACCGGCCACCCGGACCTCGGCGCCCTGCTCGCCGACCCGGCCTGGCGCGAGATCGCGCGGAACGCCTCCGGCGCCACGCACCGCACGGCCGGGCTCGACTACGCGCCGGTCGTCCCCCGGCCCGGCAAGGTGGTCTGCGTAGGCCTCAACTACCGCAACCACATCCTGGAGATGGGCCGTGATCTCCCCGAGTACCCGACCCTCTTCGCGAAGTACCCCGAGGCGCTGATCGGCGCGAACGACGACATCGTGCTCCCCGCGGCCTCCGACGCGATCGACTGGGAGGCCGAGCTCGCCGTCGTCGTCGGCGCCACCGTGCGCCACGCCGACGAGGAGACGGCGAAGGCAGCCGTCGCCGGGTACGCCGTGCTCAACGACGTGACCGCGCGCGACTGGCAGTACCGCACCACCCAGTGGCACCAGGGCAAGACCTTCGAGGCCACCACTCCCTTCGGCCCGTTCCTCGTCACCCCCGACGAGGCCGACGCGCTCGCCGGCCTCGACCTGGAGGGCGAGGTGGACGGCGAGAGCGTCCAGAAGGCCTCCACCGCCGACCTGGTCTTCGACCCGGTCGAGCTGATCGCGTACGTCTCCACCATGTTCACGCTGAACCCCGGCGACGTGATCGCCACCGGCACCCCCGGCGGAGTGGGCCACGCCCGCAAGCCGCAGCGCTATCTGACGGACGGCCAGGTGCTCACCACGCGCATCTCCGGTCTCGGCGAGAGCCGCAACGTGGCCCGCGAGGAGAAGTCCGTTGGCTGAGGTCGGCTTCGCCCGCACCCTGACCTGGGTGCGGGACGGTTCGGAACTGCTGCACGGCGCGGTCGCCGCCCTGGGCGCGGCGGACGTCCACGGGGCGTCCCCACTGCCCGGCTGGACCCGCGGCCACGTGCTGACGCACCTGGCGCGCAACGCCGACGCCCTGGTCAACCTGCTCACCTGGGCGCGTACGGGCATCGAGACCCCCATGTACGCGGACCCCTCGACCCGCCTCGACGACATCGAGCGGGGTGCGGAGCGCACCGCCGGCGCGATCCTCGGCGATGTACGGGACGCCGACGCCCGGCTCATGGCGGCGATCGACGCCCTGCCCGCCGACGCCTGGCAGGTCACGGTGCGCAGTGCTCTCGGGCGTACGGTCCCGGCCTCCGAGATCCCCTGGATGCGCACCCGCGAGCTGTGGATCCACACCGTCGACCTCGGCACGGACGCGGTCCCGGACTTCGACCGCTTCCCGGCGGACCTGGTCGACGCCCTGATCGAGGACGCGTCGGCGACCGTCGGCCGCAAGGAGGGATGCCCCTCGGTCCGGCTGGCGCCCGGCGACCGCGACCGTACCTGGTCCTTCGGCCCGCCGGACGGCACGGCGATCGAGGTGGGCGCACCCGCGTCCGCGCTGTGCGCGTGGCTCCTGGGCCGCACCACACCCTCCGCGCGAGCGGTCGCCGCGTCCACCACGGCCGTGCTTCCCGCCTGGCTCTGAACCACACCGTCCCACCGCGCCCACCCGCGCAGCACGAAGGAGTACGCACATGAGTACGGCCGAGGAGTCCCTTCTGGTCATCGGTGGCGGCATCGGCGGCCTCGCCACCGCGCTCGCCGCCGCCCGTTCGGGGCGCACCGTCAAGGTCCTGGAGAAGGCCCCGGCCTTCACCGAGATCGGCGCCGGCCTCCAGATGGCCCCGAACGCCACGCGCCTGCTGGACCGGCTCGGCGTCCTGGACAAGGTCGTCGCCGCCGGGGTGCTCCCGGAGCACCTGGTGTTCCGCAACGCGGTCACCGGTGCGGAGCTGACCCGGGTGCGGCTGGACAGCGAGGAGTTCCGCCGCCGGATGGGCGGTCCGTACGTCGTCGTCCACCGCAGCGATCTGCTGGACATCCTGCTGGAGGCCGCCCGCGAGGCCGGTGTCGAGCTGGTGAACAACGCCTGCGCCCAGGAGATCGAGGAACTCCCCTCCTCGGTACGGGTGGTGTGCCAGGACGGCACCGTCCACACCGGGTCCGCCGTCATCGCCTGCGACGGGCTGCACTCGCGCGCCCGGGCGCTGTTCGCGGACGACGAGCCGGTCCAGTCCGGCTATGTGGCCTACCGCGGCACCCTCCCGATCGAGGAGGTCGAGGGCGGCGAGTCGCTGCGCGACGTCGTGGTCTGGATGGGCCCGGGTCTGCACCTGGTGCAGTACCCGCTGCGCTCGGGGCGCCTCTACAACCAGGTGGCGGTCTTCCGCAGCCCCGGCTTCGCCACGGGTGAGGAGGGCTGGGGCGGTCCGCACGAGCTGGACGGCGTGTTCACCGCGGCCTGCGAGCAGGTCCGCCGCGCGCTGCCCGGCCTCGGCCGGGAGCGCTGGTGGCCGATGGCCGACCGCGCGCCGATCGGGACCTGGACGAAGGGCCGGCTCGCCCTGCTGGGCGATGCCGCGCACCCGATGCTCCAGTACCTCGCGCAGGGGGCCTGCCAGGCCCTGGAGGACGCGGTGACCCTGGCCGACGCGCTCGACGAGCAGGTCCCGGCCTGTGCGGCCCCGGCCGACTGGGCCGCCGCGCTGGAGACGTACGCCGGACGCCGGACGGAGCGCACGGCCCGCGTGCAGACCACCGCGCGGGTGTGGGGCGAGATGTGGCACGTCGACGGCGTGGCCGCGGTCCTCCGCGACGAGGTGTTCCGCAAGCGCGCCCCGGAGGACCTGAGTCCTGCCGAGTGGCTGTGGGACGGGGCTTCGGAGACACCCTCCGCCTCGGCGCTCTGAGGCTCCCGTCCGTGCCCGTGCCCCCTGGCGAGGGGGCACGGGCACATGCCGTTTCCGGGACGGAACGGACACGTCCGCGTGCGTCATGACGTACCGGTGTGCGGCGGGGCGGGCACATCCGCCTGGGACGTGACTACGACCACGCTGTGCGTTTCATACGTTTCTCACCCAGTGCGCCTACGGTGCTCCTGTGACCCAGATGACCCCGCCCGGCTGGCATCCAGACCCCGGGCACTCAGGAATCGGCCCCGCCCAGGAACGCTGGTGGGACGGGAGCCACTGGACCGACCAGCTCCGGATATCTCCCGCGACGGTCAGGCGTCGTCGCATACGCATCGGTGCGGGCATCGCCGCCGGTGTCGTCCTGCTCGCGGCCGTCGGCGGCGGCGCGTACATGCTGGGGGACAGTTCCGACGACCACCCCGGCACCTCGGCCGACGCCCCCTCAGGCCGTTCCGGCCCCTCCGACGGCCCCCGCCTCCCGGGCGGCCAGGACGGTGGACAGGACGGCGGCCAGGACGGCGGCGGGCAGGGGCAGACCCCCGACCAGCAGCTTCCGCAGGCCGAGGACGGCTACGCCACCGACGCGGCCAGCGGGATCAGCATCCCCGTGCCCGACGGCTGGACCGGGCAGTCGCAGCCGATCGGTGCCGGGCTGACGACCGGCGAGTACGCCTGCCCCGGCGACGAGAGCCAGACGTGCGTGCGCGGCGGAGTGTTCTCCGCGCCGGCGCAGGCCCTGGAGATCGAGGCCACCACGGCGAAGGCCGCGGCCGAGGCCGACATCAAGGCCAACGCCGAGGATTCGTACGGCGAGAAGGTCTACGGCGGGATCACCTCGCACGACGAGCTCAAGTCCGAAGCGGTCACCGTGGCGGGCCAGAAGGGCTACCGGGTGCGCTGGAAGGTGGTGACGAAGAACGGCGACGACGGCTACGTCGAGTCGCTCGCCTTCCCCTCCCCCAACTCAAAGGACATGCTGGTCGTCATCCGCTCCGGTTTCGACGTCAACGACAAGGCGCCGAAGCTGTCGGTGCTGGACGACATCACCAAGGGCATCAAGAAGGCATCGGTGGACGGCTCGGGCCGGACCGCCTGAGCCGGTCCCACGACACCTCCGGGGGCTGTACCGGACCGCTCCCGGTCCGGTACAGCCCCCGGGCGGCGGCAGCATCGCGGAACTTCGCATCGGCCCGGCCGTACGGTCAGCCGTGCCGTGCGCCGCGCTGAAGTCGGTAGGTCCAGCCCCGTGGGACCGGATTGCCCTCGTCGAGGAGCAGTGCCTCGTACGCGTCGCAGTGCAACCGGAACGCGGCGTCCTCCGCGGCCACGAGGTCGATCCTGTACGGGCCCACGATGTACGCCGGGCGGGGCTCGTCGCCGCTCCGGTCCCACTCCAGCCGGTGGTTGTACTTCTCGGACAACGCGTCATCCGGCCGCCGGGCCCTGGGAGTACGCACATCAGGCTGCTGCAGCCTGCCGACGCCCATGGCGTACTCGTCGAAGTGCTCGATGACGTCCCGCGCCTCCTTTCCGCCCGGCACAGCCAGGTCGAACGCGGCGAGTCCGTCGTCCAGCAGCGCCCGTGCCGCGTCGGACCTGAGATGCCGCCGGGTCATCTCGACCCCGCGAAGAACCTGCCTGAGCGCCATGACCGTGTACGGCGCGTCGAGGATCGCGCGCTCCGGGTCGTCCTCGTGGAGCATCCTGTGCACGTCGAGCGCCACCTTCCGGTGCGCCATCCAGGCCGACGAGTGGCCGATGTTCGCGCCATGCTCGGTCGGCCGCCACGGTCCGTCGGCCCCACTCATGTCCGTACTCCTAGCGTGTGTGAACAGAACCGATCAGGTTATGCGCCGGCGATGCCTACGAGGTGTTTTTTACGCGTGCTCCCAGGCCGGGCCCGTAGTCTGCGGGCCAGGCCGGGCCCGTAGGGGCCCCAACGCCCCTGGCCTTCAGGGCGTTTCGACCGGGGCTGCCGGGTCCTGAGCACTCAGATCCGCAGCGCGGTTCCGTGGACTCCGTACGTGTCCATCAGCGCGAGTTCCGTCTCCGTGAGCGGCGGGAAGTCCAGTGCCCGCAGGTTGTGGTCCAGTTGCCAGGTCGAGCTCGCTCCGATCAGGGCACTGGTGACCTGTGGCAGCCGCAGGACCCACTGCAGGGCGAGCTGGGCCAGTGACTGGCCGCGCTCCCTGGCCAGTTCGTCGAGCGCCGTCGCCCGCTCCCGGTAGGTGTCGTCGATGACGTCCGGCGACAGGAAGGCGCTGTTGCGGGCCCGCGCGGTCTCGGGGACGGTACCGGTGAGGTACTTGTCGGTGAGCAGGCCCTGGGCCAGAGGGCTGTAGACGACGAGGCCGAAGCCGTCCTGGTCCGCCAGCTCGATCAGCCCGTCGTGTTCCGGGCGCCGGTCGAAGAGGGAGTAGCGCGGCTGGTGGACGAGCAGGGGCACCCCCGCCTCGCGCAACAGGACGGCGGCCTCGTGGGCGCGTTCGACGGGGTAGTTGGAGATCCCCGCGTACAGCGCCTTCCCCGAGGTGACCGCGCTCGCCAGCGCACCGACCGTCTCCTCCAGCGGGGTGGAGGGATCGGGGCTGTGGCTGTAGAAGATGTCGACGTAGTCGGTCTCGAGGTCACGCAGGCTGTGGTCGAGCGAGGTCAGCAGTGACTTGCGGGAGCCGCCGCGCTGGTAGGGGCCGGGGCCGATCGGGTTGCCGGCCTTGGTCGACAGGATCAGTTCGTCCCGGTGGGGGGCGAGATCCCTGCGCAGGACCTGGCCGAAGAACTTCTCGGCGGCGCGGTGCGGCGGCCCGTAGCGGTTGGCGTTGTCGAAGTGCGTGATCCCCAGGTCGAAGGCGTGCAGCACGATGTCGCGCTGCGTCTCGTAGGGGTAGTCGGTGCCGAACTTCTGCCACAGGCCGAAGGAGAAGGCGGGCAGGACGAGTCCGGACGTCCCGGCACGACGATAGGCCAGTGTGGTGTCGTACCGGTCGGCTGCTGCCCGGTACGTTCCTTCCGGTGTGGCAATGGCTGACATATGGCTTTTCCATTCCTGGTCGTGAGCGAGGGAGCGAGGTCGAGCGAATTCGTCTGGGTGTAATAAAAGTTATGTAGCCGCGCGACTTCCGCGATGTATCTTCATGAGGTGCTCCAGGGAAGGGGAAGAATAATGTGCCCAGCTTCTGCCGGGAACGTCGTAATTTCAGCGCGCGAGCTCGATTCCGCACTTCGCGAAGATGTGCCGGTCATTGTCCTGGAGGTGGGAAGAGAGACGGGGGAAGGCCATGGTCCCCGGCTTTCCTACGCGGAAGGACACATACCCGGTGCTCATTACGTGGCGTTCGAAAAGGATCTCGTCGGACGGCCCACCGGAACCACCGGCAACGGGCCGCTCCCCGAGGTGAGTGACCTCCAGGACCGGCTGCGCGCCTGGGGTGTGGACGACGACAGCACCGTCGTCGTCCACACCCGGCAGAACCCCGCCGTGGCCACTCGCGCGTGGTGGGTCCTGCGCTGGGCCGGTGTGGCGGACGTGCGCTGTCTGGACGGCGGCTTCGCGGCCTGGCAGGCGCTCGGCGGGCCGCTCGACGCCGACGTTCCCACGCCCGCCGCGGGGACGGCCGTGGTGCGGCCCGGCTCGCTTCCGGTCCTGACCGCCGAGGACGCCGGACGGCTGGCGGCCTCGGGCCACCTGATCGACGCGCGTGGCCCGCAGGCGTACGCCGGTGATCCGCAGCGGACGGGGACCGGCCACATCCCGGGCGCGCACAGCGTTCCCGGGTCGGACAACTTCTCCGCCGGGGCACTGCGCGATGCCACGGAGTTGAGGGCTCTTTACGCCCCCCACCTGGACGGACTCACGATCGGTGTGTACTGCGGCGGCGGGGTGTCGGCGACGACGACCGTGCTGGCCCTCGCCTCCCTGGGCGTCGAGGCGGCTCTCTACCCCGGCTCCTGGTCGGCATGGATCACCGACCCCGCGCGGCCGGCGGTGACCGGAAACCAGCCGGGCGCGCATCCGGCCACGGCGCGGTGACGCCGGGGGCCGGGGGGAAGGCAGTACCCCCGGCCCCCGGCACGCCCGGCGTCTCACCCCCGGTCGACCACACCGGGGCCGCCCGAGAGGTCGCCGGTGAACAGGCCCCGCAGTTCGGCCTCTTCACCGGCCGACGGGATCCACCGGGAGGCCCGGACGTTCTCGTCGAGCTGCTCCGGCACGGTGACCCCGGCGATCACGCTGGTGACCGTCGGCTGGGCGAGCAGCCAGCCGAGCGCCGCCGCACTCGGGGTGATGTCCCGGTCCCGTGCGAACCGCTCGAACTTCGCCAGGGCCTCCCAGGGCGCCGAATGCAGCAGATAGCGTTTCAGATTGGTTATCTTGGCGTTTTCAGGGGCACGGTCCGCCGAATACTTTCCGGTGAGCAGTCCGTTCTGCAGAGGGAAGTACGGGATGAACCCGAGACCGTGGTGGGCGAGTGCCGGAATCAGTTCCTCCTCCGGCTTGCGCCACAGAAGACTGTATTCGTCGGTCGACGACACGAATGGCGTGAGTCCCTGGGCGCGGGCCGTGTGGTGTGCGTCGGTAATCTGCCAGGCCTTGAAATTGGATGCGCCGACGTAGCGCACTTTCCCGGATTTCACGAGAATGTCGAGCGCCGACAGGGTTTCCTCGACCGGGGTGAAGGGGTCCGGAAAGTGGATCTGGTAGAGGTCGATGTAGTCGGTACGCAGCCGGCGCAGCGACTCCTCCACCGCGGCGAGGATGTACGTGCGGGATCCGGGCCGGCTGTAGGCGGCGCCGCGCTCCCGGCTCAGGTTCAGGCCGAACTTGGTGCCGATGACGACCTGTTCACGGCGTGTGCCGAGTGCGGCGGCGAACAGTTCCTCGCTCTGTCCGGGCCGGTCGCCGTAGCCCTCGGCGAGGTCGAAGTACGTGACGCCGAGTTCGAGCGCGCGGTCGACGATCGCGGTGACCGCCTCCTGGCCGGCCGCGCGCATGCCCGACCGGCCGAAGGTGCTGGCGCCGATGCCGATCTCCGACAGGACCAGGCCGGACGAGCCGAGCCTCCGGTGTCCTTCGGGGAGTTGTGTCGCAGGGGGCACGGTATTCCTCAGTAGGTGTCGTCGGTGTCCAGCAGGCCCTGGAGCGTCGGGGCCTCGTACTCGGTCCGGAAGATCCCGCGGCGCTGGAGTTCGGGGACGACGAGGTCGACGAAGAGGTCGGCCGGTCCGCGGTGGTACGGGGGGAAGAGCTGGACGCCGTCGAGCACCTCCTCCTCCAGGTTCTCCTCCAGCCAGTCGGCGATGGCCTTCGCATCGCCGACCACGGCGGGCTGCTGGGCGTGCCGGGCGCGCTGGACGTAGTGGTAGAGCTCGCGCAGGGTGGCGTCCTCGCCGATCTGGGTGCCGAGGATCTGGCGCAGCAGTTCCCGGTCGTCCTTGGTGTCGCGCACACGGTCGCTGAGCAGTGGTGAGAGCGCGTCGTCGGGGAGCTTGTCGATGTCGACGACGGAGAGGACGCGCTCGCTGTCGCGGACCCCGGACAGGTCGATGCCGAGAGCCTGGGAGAAGGCGGCGGGCAGCGCCTCCGTCAGCTGCAGGGCGTTGATCTCGTTGAACTTCGCGCGCGCTTCCCTGGCGGTGCCGCCCGGATAGAAGGTGATGCCCGGGATGATCTTGAACTTCTCCGGGTCGCGTCCGTTGGCCGCCACGCGTTCCTTGAGCCTGCGGTACTCCTCCTTGCCCCGGCTGATGCCGAAGTACGGGGAGAAGCGCAGCTGCGCGAGGTCGGCGCCGTACCGCAGTGACTCCTCGGAGAGGCCCACCTGGACGATCGGGATGTGGGACTGCACCGGCGGCGGAACGTTCAGCGGGCCACGGACGTCGAAGTGCTCCCCGCTGAAGTCGATCTGGTGCCAGGAGCCCGGTCGCACGAGCGTGCCGCCCGGCTTGTCGTCGAGCAGGAAGTCGTGGTCCCAGCTGTCGTACAGCAGCCGGTTCACGACGTCGGTGAACTCCCGGGCGCGCGCGTACTTCGTCTCCTCGGTCGGCACCGGGTTCCTGCCGAAGTTGCCGACCGGGTCACCGTCGCGGTCGATCCCGAAGACAACGTTCAGCGCGGTGCGGCCCTGGTTGAAGTTGTCGAGCGTGGCCAGCTGACGAGCGACGGAGTAGGGGTGCTCGAAGGAGGAGTTGACCGACATCACGAACCCGAGGTTCTTCGTGATCGCCGCGGCGTGTCCGGCGTAGACGAAGTTGTCCCACCGGTGGATCCGGTTGAGGCGGTCGGGCTCGCTGCCGAGCGCGCTGCCCGCGAAGACGTAGTCCAGTTTGCCCCGTTCGGCGGTCCGGGCGATGTCGAGGATGACGCTGGGGTCGCGCAGTCCGGCGTTGGTGGCCTCCGGAAGCCGCCAGGCGTCCAGGTCCCAGCCGGTGCCGTAGGCGGCCAGGCCCAGGCGGAGTGTGCGGCGAGTGCTCATGCGGATCGTTCCTCCGGGCCGGTCGTCGTGGCGAAGCTGTTGGCGGGTATGCCGAGGCCGAAGTGGCCGCGGAAGGTGTCCGTCGTGTACTCGGAGCGGTACACACCGCGTTCCTGGAGGATGGGGACCACCTCGTTCGCGAAGCGCTCCAGCGGCTCCCACAGGTAGGGCACGCTCACGTTGAACCCTTCGGCGGCACCGCGGTCGAACCAGTCGATCAGGGTGTCGGCGACCTCCGCGGCCGTACCGATCACCAGTGGGAAGTTCCCCGCGATCGACGCGCCCAGCACGTCCTTGACCCGCACACCGCCGTTGTCCACGGTGCGGCCCGTGCGCTGTGCCAGTGCCGTCAGCAGGGTGCGGCCGTAGTCGTTGAACCGGTCGGCGACGTCCGGCTTGACGGTGCCCTCGATGCCCAGCGGCCGCAGATCGGCCCCGGCCCTCTCCGAGAGTGCCCGGACGCTGCGGACACCCTTCGGCAGCGGGAACCGGGAGCCGCTGATCCGGGCCCATTCCGGCCCTGACCAGTAGGACTCCTCCTGGTCGCCCTCGATGACGTCGTCGTCGAACGGCAGCAGGTCGTTCAACTCCTCGTACAGCTCGACCGCTTCCGCCCGGGTGTCCGCCACGAGGGGCGTGATGCCCGGCAGGAAGAAGATCGGGTCCACCCGTCCGCGCAGGCGCTCGGCACGCCGGCGTACATCGGTGTTGAACGCGATCGACTCCTCCGGCGTCGCGGGACCCGTGAAGTTCACGTCGGCCCACTTCGCGGTCAGCTCACGGGAGAGCTCTGAGGCCCCGGCGTACAGCAGGGGCACGTGGCCCTGCGGAGGCCGCTCCAGCGGCAGTGTGCCGGCGACCTGGAAGTGCCTGCCCTGCCAGTCGAGCCGGTGCACCTTGGTCTCGTCGATGTAGCGCCCGGCCTTCTTGTCCTGGAGGTAGGCGCCGTCCTCGATGCTGTCCCACAGCCGTCGCACGACGTGGATGAACTCGTCGGCGCGCTCGTAGCGGTCGGCCCCGCCCAGGTCGGGGAGGCTGAAGTTCCGGGCGGCCAGGTCGGAGGCGCCCAGCACGACGTTCCACGCCAGTCGTCCGCCGCTGAGGTGGTCGAGGGAGGCGGTCAGTCTCGCCAGGATGTACGGCTCGTAGAACGTCGGGTGCGCCGTGACGACGAGCCCGATCTTCGAGGAGTTGAGGGCGAGCTGGGAGCCCAGCGTGAAGGGTTCGAGACGTCCGGTGTTGTGGGTGGTGATCCACTGCTCCCCCACGATGTCGCCGGGGAGCGTGTCACCGAGGAAGAAGAAGTCGAACTTCGCGTCCTCGACGATCTTCAGTGCCTTGGTCGCGTACTCCAGCTCGAAGGCCCCGGCCGTGGGCGCGTCCGGATGGCGCCAGCCGCCCCAGTGCGTGCCGTTGAGCCAGTGCATGTATCCCAGATGGAGCTGTCGCTCGGGCATCATGTGTTCCTTTCTTCCGCGGACCCGCCGGGCCCGACGAGGACGGCCGGGTCGGACTCGGCCGCACCGGGGATCGAGCTCAGCAGTTCCTTGACATAGGCGGTCCGCGGGTCCGTCAGTACGCCCAGGGCCGGCCCCCGCTCGACTATGTGTCCGTGGTGCAGGACGACGATCTCGTCGGACACCTCCGCGATGACGCCCAGGTCGTGCGAGATGAACACATAGGTCAGTCCCAGCTCGCGCTGGAGCGAGTCGAGCAGGGCCAGGATCTGGCGCTGCACGGTCACGTCGAGGGCGGAGACCGGTTCGTCCAGGACGACGACGTCCGGCTTCGGTGCCAGCGCGCGGGCGATGGCCACCCGCTGCCGCTGGCCGCCCGAGAGCTCGGCGGTGTACCGGTCGGCGAGCGCGGCGTCCAGGCCGGTCAGCTCCAGCAGTTCGCTGATCCTGGCGGCACGCTCGCGCGCCGGTCCGTAACCGTGGCCCCGCAGCGGTTCGTCGAGGATCGCGCGCACCGTCGAGCGCGGGTTCAGCGAGGCGAAGGGGTCCTGGTAGACCATCTGCACCTTGCGGTAGAGACCGGCCTGCCCGGCGCCCCGGCGGTGGTGGACGACCGGTTCACCGTCGATCTCGACCGAACCCGCGTCCGGCGCGGTCAGCCCGGCGAGGATGCGTACGAGGGTGGTCTTGCCCGACCCGGACTCGCCGACGATCCCCAGCGTGGTCCCCCCGCGCACCTGGAACGAGGCATCGGCCACCGCGGTGACGGTGTCCGCACCCCGGTGCGAGGCGAAGGACTTGGAGACCTCCCGGGCCTCGACGACCACCGGGGAGTCCGTCGGCACGGTCCGGAAGTACTCCAGCCGGGCGGTCGCGGCCCGTCTCCCCGAGAACCCGAGGGAGGAGGAGCGCAGCAGCTCTTCCGTGTACGGATCGCCCGGGTCGGCGACGACCTCACCGGTCCGCCCGCTGCGTACGATCCGTCCGTCCTTCACCACCGCGATGTCGTCGGCCCGTTCCGCGGCGACCCCCAGGTCATGGGTGATGAGCAGGATTCCGAGGTCCTCGCTCTCCACCAGGCCCGACAGGAGGTCGAGAATGGTCTTCTGCACGGTGACGTCGAGCGCGGTGGTCGGCTCGTCGGCGATCAGGAGCCGGGGCCGGGTGCTCATCGCGGCGGCGATCAGCACCCGCTGGCACATTCCCCCGGACAGTTCGTGCGGATAGCGGCCGGACAGCCGGGCGGGATCGCGCAGTCCGACCTTCGCGAACAGCTCCAGGACCCGTTCGCGGCGCTCCGCGCGGGAGCCGATGCCGTGCGCGCGCAGCGGTTCCGCGGCCTGGACACCCACCGGGAGAAGGGGGTTGAGGCCCAGGAGCGCGTCCTGCGGGATGTATCCGATCTCCTTGCCCCGCACGGCCCTGTACTGCCGCTCGGTCAACCCCGTGAGCGTCCGGCCGCCCAGGACGACCTCGCCCCCGGTGACGCGCCCGTTCTCGGCGAGGGTGCCGGTGATCACCCGGCCGAGGGTGGACTTGCCCGATCCGGACTCGCCGACGACGGCCCGCACCGAGCCGGCCGCGACGTCCAGGCTCACTCCGTCGAGCACGGGGACCGCGGGGCGGCCGGGGACGGTGAACTCGGCGCTCACGTCCCGCAGGCGCAACAACGGTGTGTTCTGCCGCTCAGGCGACGACACGGGTCCTCCCTCGGTTGAACGACCTGCCGATGCGGTAGACCGCGAGCACGGTCAGCACGATGACCAGGCCGGGCAGCAGACTCAGCCACCACTGCACGCCGATGAATGTGCGCCCCTCCGCCACCAGCAGGCCCCACTCGGGCGTCGGCGGGGGCGCGCCGAGGCCCAGGAAGCTCAGCGCGGCGACGGTCAGGATCGCCGTACCGATGTCCATGGTCGCCGCGGCCAGGACCGACCGGGACGCGTTGGGCACGACGTGCTTGAACAGGCGGCGGACGTAACCGTGGCCCGCGAAGACCGAGGCCTCGACGTACTTGGCGTTGCTCACCTTGAGCACCTCGGAGCGCATCAGGCGGGCGAAGCCGGCCGTGCTGTTGATGCCGATGGCGACGGCGATGTTGAGCGTCCCGCGTCCCAGCGCGGAGATGATCGCGAGGGAGACGATGAGGCTCGGCACCGCGAGCATGATGTCGATGATCCGCATCAGGACGCTGTCGGTCCTGCCGCGCAGCGCGCCCGCGACGAGACCGATGAGCGAGCCGCTGACCAGTCCGATCGCCACCGCGACGACCGCTGCCTGGAGGGACAGCCGGGTGCCGAACACCGCGCGGGTGAACTGGTCGCGCCCGAAGTCGTCCGTGCCGAAGAGATGGTCGAGGCCCGGGGCCAGCAGCATCTGCGAGGCGTCCTGGCGCAGCGGATCGCCCGAGGTGAACAGGCCGGGATGGATCGCGGCGGCGAGAATCACGGCGACCCACAGGTACGCCGCTAGGAGTCCGGGCGAGCGCAGCAGCGCGGACAGGCGTCCGCTCCGCTCGCGCGGCCGCCCGGACGACGGCGTGGCTGCCGTCGCTTCGAGAGTCGTCATGTCACCCCTCCCATCGGATGCGGTTGTCGAGCAGCGGGTAGACGGCGTCGACGGCCAGGTTCACCACGACGAAGATCACCGCGCTGATGGTGACGGCGACCAGGACGACCGGCATGTCGCGGCCGTTGACGGCGTCGACCACCAGGCGCCCCACGCCGAGCCTGGAGAACACCGTCTCGGTCAGGACGGTCCCGCCGACCATCACGCCGACGGTGGTGCCCAGCGAGGTGATGACCGGCAGCGCCGCGTTCCTCAGGGCGTGCCGGACGACGACGTCGAACCGGCTGAGCCCCCAGTTGCGGGCCGTCTCGACGTACGGCGACGTCAGGGCGCCGCGCAGATTGGCCGTCAGGAGCTGCGAGATGCTGCCGCCGCCGGCGACCGCGAGGGCGGCCGAGGCGATGAGCAGCCCGAGGAACCCCTGGTCGCTGACCGCCTTGATCCAGTGCAGCTGGAAGGAGAACACCTGGAGCAGTACGAGGCCGACCAGGAAGGGCGGCAGCGACACCGCGACCGGCGGCAGCGAGATGAGCAGCTCGCGCGCCCACTTCCAGTCGGTCAGCTCGATGACCACCGACAGCGTCACCCCGAGCACGACCGCGAGGAACAGCCCGAGGAACGCCAGCTGGAGGGTCTCGGGAAAGGACTCGAAGTACACCTCCACCGCCGGCCGGCGCTGGTAGATGCTCTGGCCGAAGTCACCCTGGAGAGCTCCTGTCAGGGCGTCCCAGTACTGCACCAGCACCGGGCGGTCGAGGCCGAGCAACTCTCGCTGCTCGGCCAGGAGTTGCTTGACATCCGCGCCGTCGGCGCCGGCCGTCAGACCACCCGCCGCGTCACCGGGGACGATGTACAGCAGGAAGAACGCCCCGGTGAACGCGCCCCAGACCACGATCACGCCGTACAGGAGCCGAAGACCGTATCGTTTCATCGGTCTACTTCTTCGCCAGCCAGGCATTGATCAGGTACTGGTCGAGCCCCACGGGTGTGATGTCGTGCAGCCGGGGCGAGTGGGCCCAGATGTCGACGTCGTTGGAGACGGGCACCTCGTAGGCCTGCCCGACGAGTATGCGGGACGCCTGGTCGACCAGTTCCTGACGCTTGTCCTTGTCGATCGTCTGGTTCTGCTCCTGGAGGAGCCTGTCGAGTTCCTTGCCCGTCTCGTCGTCGTCCGCGACGAAGCTCCGGTCGGAGCCGTCCGTCGTGCCGTAGTTGGCACGCAGCACGTCGGGGTCGGGCGAGGAGGCGTACCAGTAGGCGACGTCGTACTCACCGCTGAGCAGCTTCTCGTTCGCCTCGGCGTCCAGCGGCGGGTCGAGGACGAGCTCGATGCCGAGCTTCTTCCACTGGTCCTGGAGTACCTGCAGGGCCGCGTCGTCGCGCGGGGCGCGCAGCGACAGCCGCTGACCGTCGGCGTCGCGACGGATGCCGTCGGAGCCGACCTCGGTCCAGCCGGCCTGCTCCAGGAGTGACTTCGCCTTCTTGGCGTCGTACTTCAGCAGCGCGCTCTGGTCGGAGTAGTAGGGGTTGTCCTTGCTCAGCGGACCGGTCGCGGGCTGGTCCACCCCACCCGAGGCGATCTTGACGAACTGCTCCCGGTCCACCCCCACCTGAAGCGCCTGGCGGACCCGTACGTCCTTGAGGAACTTGGAGGAGGTGTTCAGCGGCAGTTCGAGCCCGGTCGCGGGGTTGAGCGTCTTGGAGATCGTCAGCCCGGAGCTCTTCAGCTGCGAGACGTACTTGGCGTTCACCCAGTAGATGAACTGGAGCTCGTCGTCACCGATGACCGCGCCGTTGCGGACCGAGTCCTCCGGGATGATCTTGTAGACCACCTCGTCGAGGTAGGCCGCGCCGCTGTGTTTGAAGTACGTCGGCGCCCAGTCGTAGTCCTTGCGCTTCTTCAGCACGATGCGCTGGTTGGGGACGTACTCCTCCAGATAGAAGGGACCGGAGCCGTCCAGCCACTTCTGCCGTTCCTCGACCGGGAGTTCCGCCGTCTTCTGCGAGACGATGCCGACGTACGCACGGGACAGGGACGTCAGGAAGGCGGCGTTGGGCTCGGCGAACTCGACGGTGATCCGGTGCTCCGTCGGCGTCGTGATCTTGCTGATGCCCTGCACGATGGTCTTGGCGCTGGAGTGGATGCCGGGCCTGTTCAGACTCTCCAGGTTGGCCTTGACCACCTCCGCGGTGAGTTCGGTGCCGTCGTGGAAGGTCACGTCGTCACGCAGCTCGAACGCATACGTCCGCGCGTCCTCGCTGACCGTCCAGCTGGTGGCGAGCCAGGGCTCGACCTTCTTGGTCTCGGGGTTGTAGAACACGAGGGAATCGGCCAGCGACCGGGCCACGGTGCGCCACACCTGGTTGACGACGGCGGCGTCGACGCCTCCGGGGTCGGCGCTGAGGCCGATGTTGAGCGTGCCTCCGTAGCGGTCCTTCTTGGCCACGCCGGCGGCTGCGTCACTCTGCCCATCGCTCCCCGAGCAGGCGGTGGTCGCGAGAAGCGCCGACGCGATCCCCACTGTGGCGAGCCGGCGCCACGGACGTGAACTGAACACGGCTTGTTTTCCTCTCGATCGGCTCAGGAGCGAGCGGTAGCGGCCGCACGGTCCTCGACCGGCAGCGCTACGAAGTTGTACGTACTTTGGGCGCAGATGCGGCAGTGATACATAGAACTTCCGGTATCACGGCCCGCTTCTCACATCCCCGCGATACGCACAACTGCGCATCACCACCCCTCGGCCTAAGAGTCTTTGCAGTTCAGGCCGTTGCAGGGCGCCACCCGGACGGGAGGGGCGAGGATGTCACGTGGTAGCGGCTGGATACGACCACCTCGTAGCCGATATGTTTACACGGGCACGCAGTAAGTATCGTGACGACAATGTTGCAGTCTCCTGAACGGGGAAACCGGCATGGTGTTCGACAAGAAGTACAGCGACGAGGTCCGGCAGAGCGCGGTCGAGCGCGTCCGGCAGAGGCGGCTCACCGAGCCGGAGAACCGCTCGATCGTCCGCGAGGTCGCCGAGGAGTTCGAGGTCGGCCCGCAGTCCTTGCGCAAATGGCTCGCCCGTTACGACGACGGCAGCTACGACTACGACTCCGCCGATGGCCACGGAGACGGCCGGGACCCCGGCACCGCACCGGCCGACCGCCCGGATCGCAGAACGAGCCAGAGCGACCTGCACGCCAGGATCGCGGAACTGGAGCACCACATCGCCGTACTGGAGGAGGACAACCGGTCCCTGACTCGCGTCGTCTCGCTGCTGGCCGACCAGCTGCGGGACGCCACCACGAGGGGTGTCCAGATCCCGGACGCCACGGTCCGCCACGCCCCCTGAACCTAGACTTCCCGAGGTGAACGACAGAGTGACCGTGGTGAGCAACCTGCACGGGCGGACCACCGACGTCCGCGGCCGTTACGCCATCGCCGGGCCCGGATTCGAGATCGCGTCGGACGGGTCGGTGCGCAGCGGGGGCCCTGGTGAGGAGGCGAGCTCGCTCGACCTCCTGGTCGCCTCCCTGGTCTCCTGTGCGCTCAACGCGTTCCGGCACGACTTCCTCGAAGGCGGCCAGCCTGAGCGCCAGGTCGAGATCTTCGCCCGTATCGAGCGCAAGATCGAGGGCGACTATCTCGGCACGCTCATCATGGAGTGCTTCATCGACGGGGTCGACCACGTCACGGCCGATGAACTCGTCTCCGAGTACAAGAAGCGGTGCCGTATCTACAACGCCCTCAAGGAGAGCCTCCCGGTGGTGTTCGTCCCGCACACCTCGGGACACCCGGGGTGACGGCGGCCGAACCCTCGCACCTCGTGAGCGCCCGGACGGCTCACGCCCGACGGGCGCACTCGGTGTTCATCGAGGTCGCTCCCTGGCGGGTGATGGCACCAGGACCGGATCCGATCGCGGGAAGCATCCCCGGTGCCGTCCTGACCTCGGTCAGGACCGACTTCGCCGGCCGTCCGACGGCAAGCAGCGGGCACCTTCCCCTGCCGGAGCAGGGTGCCGTGCACGCGGGCCTGCTGGCCCACGGCGTCGGGGCCGCCGACGACCTCGTCCTCTACACGCGCCGCATCGAGGAACTGTCGTCCGCCGCGCGCGCCTGGTTCGTCCTCACCTGGGCGGGCTTCCGTTCGGTGCGCGTCCTGGACGGCGGTCTGCCCGCCTGGTCGCGTGCCGGCGGCCCGACGGGCCCCCCGCGTGGGACGCCGCCGACCGCCCCGTCGGCAGACGGCTCGCCGGCCGCGCCTCCCCTCCTTCCCCCGGACGGCGGCCGACGCGTGCTCCGGGCTGCGGAGGTCCTCGACGTCGCGGACTTCGGCACGCTCCTCGACTCGCGCCCCGTCAGCGCGTACAACGGCGCTACGGACGACCCGAGGACCGGCCACGTCCCGCACGCGGTCCACGCCAACTCGGCCGAACTCGTGGCTCCCGACGGACTGCTCAGGTCGCCGACAGAGATACGCAAGTGGTTCCTGTCCCGACGGGCCATAGGCGGCCACGAGGTCGGCGCCTACTGCGGCGGCGGTGTGTCCAGTGCGCTGCTGGTGTTCGCCGGAGCCCTGCTCGGACAGCAGGTGGGCCTGTTCGTGGACTCATGGTCGGCCTGGTCACGCGACGAATCCCTGCCCGTCGAGCGCGGCACGGCGCTGACCCGTTCGGCGGCCGTCGACACCGACTGCGCGTAGGGGGATACGGAGGTCGTGCCGCCATGTCGGAGCTCGCTTGACGGTTCGGCCCGGGCAGCACGGAACGCCCGTCGGCACAGATCCGACGGGCGTTCCATCAGGAGGGCTCACCAGGGCTGGTCAGTGACCGGCCACCGTCCCGGACAGTTCGTTGGTTCCCTTCGGCAGCGTCACGGACGACAGCTTCTCTCCCGACTCGATGTCATAGGCGTGCAGTTGGCGCTGGCCCGGGTCGGAGACGTAGGCCGTGTGGTCACGGACGAACAGGGTGGGCCTGGCCTGCTGCCAGTCCAGGGGCTCCGTCCAGTCGCCCACCGCGTCGATCTTCTTGTCCACCTTCCCGGTCTCCGGGTCGATGACGTGGAGGACACCGTTGGTGCCGAGGACGAGGGCCTCTCCGTGCGGGCCTCGGGCGAGTGAGCGGAAGGAGTAGCTGGTGCCGAGGTCGACCAGCTTCATCTGCGCCGTGCGGGTGTCGATCAGCGATATGCGGGTGGGGCGTTCCAGTTCCGCGTCGGGATCGGTCTTGTAGTCGCCCAGAAGGACCGGGGAGACATCGCTGCCCGCCTGGTTGCCGATGCGAGCGTAGTCACCCGGGGCGTCGACCTTGGTGAACTTCCCGTCCTTGTAGAGCAGTACGCCGTCCTCGCAACCGAGCCCGACCACCTCACCCTTGGCGGCGGCTTCGCCGTGTACGCCCGGGCAGTTCTCGGCGCGTGCGATCTCCTTGTCGTCCTTGTCCAGGACGAGGGCGCCGGTGCGCTTCTCCTCGGTGCCCAGGGTGGTGACGAGTTCACCGCCGGCGAGCTCGATGGCGACACCGTGGTGCGGTTCGGCGGAGGTGTAGCTCCGGCCTTCCGGCTTCTTGCCGCCGGCCAGGTCGGCGGGGTCGAAGACGTTCACCTCCCCCGTACCGTCCGTGAAGAGGATCGTCCTGCCACCGTGCCGCACGACGTGACCCGGCTTCGGGCCCTCGAACTCGGCATCCGTGAAGGTCTGCCGGGTCGCGTCGAACGTGCGGAAGCCGGTGTCGGTGGAGATGACGACGTGGTCCTGGTCGCCTGCGGGGTTGACCCGGTTGAAGCCGGGCAGCTCGATGGTCTTCGCCAGCTTCAGCGTCTCGCCGTCGAGGACGTACAGCCCCCCGTCGTAGGAGGCGACCAGCGGGTCCTTGACGGTGCCGGCTTCGCTGTTCTTCGCCTGCTGCGTCGGCTTTGCGCCGGACGAGGCGTCGTCTTTGCCGCCACAGGCGGTCAGCGCCATCGAGGCCGCCAGAGCGAGTGCTGTGCCGGTGAGCATTCTGGCGCGCGTCGGCTTGTTCATTGAGGTTGTTTCCTTTCCTGCCCCGTGGGGGGCGGTTTTCCGGGTGGGAGCGTCGTCGGCCCCTGGCGGGGCCGGGTGGCGGAGGAGGGTCGTTCAGGCCCTGGTGAGCCCCTGGGCGATGGCCGAGGTGTTGGCGCGCATCATTTCCAGGTAGGTGCCGGCGCCCTTGCCCCTTTCGGTCAGCGACTCGGAGTACAGCGGGACGACCTGGACGTCACCGCCCGTCTCCTGGCGCAGGACGTCGGCGAGCCGGGTGGGCTGGGAGGAGTCGGCGAAGAGGGTCCGCACCTTGGCCTTCTCCATGGCCTGGGTGAGGGAGCGCAGATCGGAGGAGCTGGGTGAGGCGAGTGTCGTGCCGCTGGGAATGACCGCGCCGATCACGCGGAAGCCGAAGCGGTCGGCCAGATATCCGAAGACGTGGTGGTTGGTCACCAGGGCGCGGTGCCCGTCGGGGATGTCCGCGAAGGACTTCTCCATCCACGTGGTGAGCCCGGCGAGTTGCTCGTCGTAGTGTGCGGCGTTGCCCCGGACGGTCTTCTCGTTAACACCGTCGACGTGTTCCACGACCTGATCGGCGATGAGGCCGGCCACCTTGCGCACGCGGTCGGGATCGGTCCAGAAGTGCGGATCCGGCTCGCCGGCCTCGTCGTCGGAGCCGCCCTCCTCGCCGGCGCGGAAGGTGAGGGGGTCGGCCGCCTCGCCGGCAGCGAAGGTGGCCACACCCGATGCGCGGGCTGCCTCCACGTGCCGTAGTACGTTCGCCTCCAGGCCCAGGCCGTTGTGGACGACCAGGTCGGCGTTCTCCAGCTCGGCGGCCTGTACGGCCGACAGTCCGAAGGAGTGCGGGTCGGCGTTGGGTTTCATCAGAACGCTGACGTCCGCCTCGTCCCCGACGATCTCCCGGGTGATGTCGCCGAGGATGTTGGTCGTCACCACGACCCTGGCCCGCTCGTCACCGGGCGCGCAGGCCGTGGCCGTGGTGGCGACGACGCAGAAGGTGACCAGGGTCAGCAGCAGGGCGCGGACCCGGGCGGCTCCCACACGTACGCTCATCGGCCCGTCTCCACCATGAGGGACGGCTGGATGTCCAGGTCGAACGTGCGGGCGACACGGAGACCGTCGTTGTAGTCGACCTCGTACACACGCTTGCCCGATGGGTCGTTGAGGTAGGCCCGGCTCCGGTCGACCTCGATCACCGGTTCCGCGGCCTTTCCGGTGGCGCCCGTCGGAATGTCCTTCAGCAGACGTCCGGTGACCGCGGTCTCCTTACCGGTGGCTATGTCGTAGCCGTGCAGTGCTCCGTCCGTCTCCAGGACGACCAACGGACTGCCCTCACCGGCGGTGTTGGCGGCGACCACGGGACCGGTTGCGACCCGGGCCCAGGCGCGCTCGGTGACGTCCAGGATCCAGACGGCGTTCTTCCCCGCGCGTGCCGTGAGCGTGGCGCTGCCCGGACGCTGCCGGAAATCCGTGGCCCGTTCGGCCTTCGGCACGGCCTCGCCGTACGGGATCTTCTCGGCGGTGAAGGTGCCGTCGTCCTCTCCGACGAGCAGGGCGCCGTCGGCACAGCCGAAGACGACCCCCCGCCGGGTGACCGCGTCCCCCGCCGGGTCCTCGCACACGGACTCCGGGGCGGCGACACTCCTGCCCGACCGGTCGAGCACTGCGACACCGGCGGGGCCGTCGCCGTCGTGCGTGAGAGTGATCAGGTGTTCCGCGTACGGCACGACGGCTCCGGCATGGACGCCCGGGAGTCGGTCGGGGGTGCCGGGCTCGCCCTTCTCCAGATCCTCACGGGGGTACACGTCCGCTTTTCCGTCCGCTGCCGTGGCCACTGTCACGCCCGCGTCGCTGCGGACGCTCGTACCGGCGCCGCCCGGCAGTTCGCCGGCCTCCTGGATCTTCGCGCGGTAGTAGTGCACGTGGTCTCCGTGGTCGACCGTCCACGCGCCGCTGTCGAGGACGTGGGTGCCGGCCGCGCCGTGGAAGTAGCCGAAGCGCCCGTCCGTCGTGAGGCCGGTGACTCCCTCTCTGCGTTCCGTCTCGTGGGCCTTGCCGGTGGTCAGGTCCAGCACCCGTGTGTCACCGGTGCCGAGGTCACCGAGAACAAGCCTGGACTGCTGCTCGGCCGCCTCGCTGGCACCCTCGACATAGCCATGGGGTACGACGGGAGAAGCCGGTTCCCGAGAGCCGGACTTGGGGTCGGTACGGCCCGCGCAGCCCGCTGTGAGCAGGGTCGCTGCCACCAGTACCGCGGCCAGGGATGTCATGTCTTTTCGGACGGGCAAGGAGATCGCCTCAGATTTCGTTCGGTCGGGTCGTGGGGGCGTCCGGGGTGACGGTGCGGGCGGGGAGAGCGTCGCGGTGCGCACGGCGGCGGTAGCGGAAGCCTGATGCCAGGTGGGACAGGAAGAAGAGGCTGACCGCCAGAGCCGAGACGGTCGCGCCGGCCGCGGTGCTCAGGTGCCAGGAGAGCAACAGCCCGCCGAAGGTGGCCACCGCACCGAGGACCGCCGCCAGGGCCATGACGCCGCTCACGCCACGGGCCCAGGGCAGGGCCGCCGCCGGCGGGGCGATGAGCAGACCGAGAACCAGCAGCGTTCCTACGATGTGGAACGAGGCGACGATGGCGAGCGCCAGGAGGCCCAGCAGTACGGCATGCGCCAGCCGCGGACGCAAGCCGAGCGTCCGGGCCTTGCGATCGTCGAACGCCAGGGCCAGAAAGGCCCGATGGCCGAGCGCCGAGACGAGCACGGCCAGCAGCAGCGCGACACCGAGGAGCATCAAGTCGCTCTCGCGCACGGCCAGGACGTCTCCGAAGAGGAAGCCGGTGAGGTCCACGGCGAAGGACTGCGAGCGCGACACGATGATGACGCCGAGGGACAGCATCCCCACGAACAGCAGGCCGATGCCGGTGTCCTGGGAGAGCCGGCGGGTGCGGCCGAGGGCGGTGACACCGGCTGTCATGACCGCCGCGCTCACCAACGCCCCCACCAGCAGGTTGCCCCCGAGCAGCGCGGCGACCGCGACGCCCGGCAGCAGACCGTGGGACATGGCGTCACCGAGGAACGCCATTCCCCGGAGCACCACCCACGTGCCCGCGAGGGCGCATATCGCCGATACGAGAATCCCGGCCCACAGGGCCCGCTGCACAAAAGCCACCTCGAAGGGGGCCGTCAACCACTCCATGCGAGGACACTACAATGAAAATCATGTTCATAAACAACCCCCTCGCCTCGCCCGCCGACGAGCCCGGGAACGATCGCGTTCGAATCAGCGACCTGGACGCGGGCTACCCCGGCCGCCCGGTACTCCGTCAACTCAGCGCGCGCATACCGGCCTTGGCCATGACAGCGCTCGTCGGACCGAACGGCAGCGGGAAGTCCACCCTGCTCGGAGTCCTCGCCGGCGTGATCGAGGCCACATCAGGGCAGGTCCGATACACAGAAGGACGCCCTCCCGCCTTCGTCCCGCAGCGCGGCGCCGTCGGCGACACGCTCCCCCTCACGGCACGGCAGACGGTGGAGATGGGGCGCTGGGGCGAGCGAGGGCCGTGGCGGTGGCTGACCCGCGGGGACCGGGCCGTGGTCGACTCCGCCATGGAACGACTGGGCGTCGCCGACCTGTCCGCCCGCCAGCTCGGTGAGTTGTCCGGTGGGCAGCGTCAGCGCGTCCTGATAGCCCAGGGCCTGGCCCAGCAGTCCGACCTCCTGCTCCTGGACGAGCCGACCACCGGGCTCGACCCCGAGGCGCGCCGGCGGATCACTGCCCTGCTGACCGACCTGGTCGCCGACGGCACGACCGTCGTCCAGGCCACGCACGATCTCGATGCCGCCCGCTCGGCGGACGCCTGCCTGCTCCTCAGTGACGGACGGCTGGCCGGACAGGGCCCACCGGATCAGGTACTCACCACCGAAGCCCTGTCACGGATCTGGCAGCCGGCCTGAACCGCCCGCCCTTACGCCGTCAGCCAGCCCCGCAGCGCCGCCTGCACCCCGGCCTGGAATCTGGTCTCCGCGTTCAGGGCCTGCATCAGGCGGGTGATGCGGCGGCGGACCGTGTGCACGTGGATGTCGAGTCGCCGGGCCATCGCCTCGTCCTTCAGGCCGGAGGCGAGCATGGTCAGCAGTTCCCGGTCCTCGTCCGTGATCCGGTCGACGGACCCTATGGGTACGGCCCGCTCCCAGACCATCTCGAACAGGGGCACCAGCGCGTTGCTCAGGAGCGAGTCGCTCACCACCAGTGCGGAGGCCGTCGGATCTGCCGCGTCGGTCGGCGGCAGCAGAGTCACCCGCCGGTCCACCATGATCAGTTTCGTCGGCAGATCCGTTCCCACCCGAATCTGGACACCCTGCACGGCCAGATCGCCCAGCCCCCGGGCGCGCCCCTGGAAGCTCAGCCCCTCGCGATCGACCGCGACACGCACCCGCACACCGCGTCGGACGGGTTCGGCCACGTCGAGGGGCGCCGGCATTCCGTCCGGCTGGCTGGCCGCGTAGGGCGGCCGGTCGAGAAGTGCCACCTCTTCACTCGCCGACACCAGCAGAGAGGCCACCCGCGCGGCGATCGCAGCACCGCCGCGGACCGTCTCGATGCCGGTGGCACGGGGGGGGCGTTCACGGAGCTGAGCAGCTGGGCGGCGATCCGGTCGACCGACCCGGTGAGCTCCTCCAACTCGGCTGATCTGTGCAGCAGTTCCGCCTGCCGCAAGTGGATCAGGTTACGCAGCGCGGTGGCGGGGGCCACGGCGACGGGCAGCCCGGAGGCCTCTCGGGCCGGGTGGGTGAAGCTGTGCTCGACAAGCTGGTCGAGCGCGTCCGTGACCCGGCGCACGGTCAGCCCGAGAGAGTGGGCGAGCGCGGTGCGGGAGCTGTGTCCGGGTGCGTCGAGCAGCGCTTCGTACACCCGGAGTTCGTCCGCTCCGAGCCCGAGCGCCTGCCATTGCGTGTCCCACCCAGTCAGCCCCACTGGCTGGATTCTCACCTGTCAATGCAGGCCACACAAGTGTGGACGTCCACAAGTGCGCACCCGGAACGCATTGTTCACATCCCTGTCCCGGTACTTGCATGTGCCTATCCGATATTCGTTCATGCAGCAGTGGCACCGGAGGTGCACCGTGCGGAGTTCAGTGCGCAGAAGATCAGCCAGAGCAGGACAGGGGTCCGGCAACGTGATCGTCGGCCAGGGCATGGCCGCAGTGCTGGCGGCCGCGGGCCTGTTGATGACGGCGATACCGGCCGCCCACGCGGACAGCGCCACCGCGTCCGCCTCGTCCGAGGTGACGCCGGGTGCCGAGACCGAGACTCCGTCGCTCGTCACCGGACTGAACGAGGAGACAACGGCCACCGGCACCGCTGTGGACGCGGCCCGCGGTCACCTCAAGGCCAAGAAGAGCCGCTACCACATCACGGACACCTCGGCGAAGGACCTGGCCTCGGCCGGGACCACGACCGGGAAGGGCGGCAAGGAGACGGTCCGCCTCCAGCAGAAGTACAAGGGTGTCGAGGTTCTCGGCGGCCAGTACCTGGTCCGAATGACCAAGAAGGACGGGAAGCGCACCGTCACCGGCACGTCCGGCAGCTACTTCACCGAGCTCAAGCTCGACACGGTGACGCCGAAGGTCTCCGAGAAGACCGCGATCGAGCGGGCGATCGGCGCCGTCTCCTCGCATCTGGGCCAGGACCTGCTGCGGGCGCCGGCCAAGGGTGAGAAGCCCGGCAAGATCGAGCTGTCCGGCACGGCGGGTGCCGTGACCGTACTTCCGCAGGGCACCGGCGTGCTGACCCGGCACATCACCGTCACGGGCACCAACCCGGCCGACGGTTCGCCGGTCCAGCAGGAGGTGTACATCGACGCGCACTCCGGCTTCCCGGTCATGCAGTACAGCGGCATCCAGACGTTCGGCGCCACGAACACGGCATCCGGCGCCACGGAGGGCGCGGCGGCACCCGCCGACGCCTCCACCGCAGCCGCCGACCAGCTCGTCGTCAAGGGCAGCGGCGTCCGCTACAACGGCGACAAGGTCGACATCAACCTGTACAAGGACACCACGGGTGCCCTTCAGACGATCGACTACAGCAAGCGGGCGGCCGACTCCCCGTACGCGGGTCCCATGATCGCGACCTACGACGCGCGTGGCCGCGAGGCCTACACCGCGTCCGGCGCCTGGCCCAGCGGTATCAAGACCTTCCGCCCCTCCTCCCCCGAATTGGGCGAGGACTACACCGACTCCGGTGCCGTGGACGCCCACTGGGCTGCGGGCAAGGTCTACGACTACTACAAGAACCACTTCGGCCGGAACAGCCTCGACGGCAAGGACGGCTTCATCTACTCCCTGGTCGGAGTCGTCAGCAACGGCCAGCCGTACAACAACGCCTTCTGGGACGGCTCCAAGATGGTGTACGGCCAGGGCGGTGGCGACTACCGCACCTTCTCCGCCGACACCGATGTCGTCGGCCACGAGATGACCCACGGTGTCGTCACCCACACCGCGAACCTGGTCTACGCGGGCCAGTCAGGCGCCATGAACGAGGCCATCGCCGACTACTTCGGCAACGCGATCGACCTGGAGGCCAATCACCAGTCGATGGACGACCCGGACGCCGGCCTCCTCGGTGAGGACCTGTGCACCACCCTCAGCCCGCGTGAGTGCGCCCTGCGCGACCTCAACGACGGCGCCACCACGTCGAAGAACTTCATCGGCACCACCTACCGCGGTGACAACGGCGGTGTACACCTCAACTCCACGATCTTCTCCGGCGCCCTCTGGGACATGCGCCAGGACCTCGGCGCGGAGTTGGCCGACCAGATCGTCTACCGCGCCCTGTCCGCGTACATGACGCCCCTGGACGGCTTCACGGAGGGCCGAGCCGCGGTCATCGCAGCGGCGAAGGAGCTCGGTGCCACCAAGGCCCAGCTGAAGATCGTGACGCGCTCCTTCGACGCGCACGGCATCGTGCCCGGCTGGGAGAAGGCACTCGGTGTCGACACCGACACCCTGATGACCAGGAACAACATCGCGGGCACGGGCCTGGGCGCGGGTGGCGGCAAGTACGCCGTCTCCCGTTCCAACGAGGAGGGCAGCGAGCCCTACTCGGTCTGGGTCGGCAACACCAGCGGCAAGGGCCAGCCGCAGCTGGTCAGCCCCAACAACGGCAACTACAACGTGTACGCGGACACCGACGGCACGAACGTCGCGTGGGCCGAGTACGGCCCGACAGCTGTGAGCTTCCACGTGCGCCCCGTCAAGGGCGGCCTCGACAAGGTCGTCGGCGGCGTCGGCGCCAACGTCAACTCGGTGGCCATCGACGGGAACTACCTCGTCTACACCTACGTCAACCCGAGCACCGGGATGACGCAGGGCCGCTACATCGACATCCGGACGTCGCAGACCAAGGAGCTGTTCGCCAACCCGATCAGCTCCACCGCCCTTGCCTCGGTCCACGACGGCAAGATCGCCTACGCGAAGCTGTGGCCCGAGAAGGACGGCTACAAGCTCGGCATCGAGGTCCTCGACACCGCCACGGGCAAGAGCACGCTGATGCCCGTCGACCCGACCGAGGTGGGAGGTGTCGGCCAGACGGCCGTGACCGACGACGGCGTCTTCTGGATCGAGGACGACGACATCACCGACAGCGGCCAGGCCGCGGTACGCCGGGCGGACTTCGACGGCACGAACCCGGTCACCGTCACCCCGGAGGCCGGCGACGACTCGCTGTACGCCTACTCGCTGACCGCTTCGAACGACGCCGTCACCGTCACCACGCTGCCCCCGGCCACATGGTGGGCCAACGAGACGCTGCCGAAGCTCTACCAGATCGCGCCCGACGGCAAGGGTGGCGCCCAGCGCATGTCCTGCAACCGGGGTGACCAGGTGTTCGGCGCGGCGGACGAGGGCCGGCGGGTCCTGTGGCTGGACGGTACGACCGGTTACACCAACCTCGTGAAGCGCGACCGCCCGGCGGGCACCTGCTGATCGGGAACTGACCACGGGAGAGGCGGCCGGGCTTCGGGGAGCCCGGCCGCCTCTCCTCATGTGCCCGGCCGAGGGGGAGGGGCCCGTCCTTCTCTGCCCACATCCGTCCCGCCGCCGCCCCTTCCCGCGTGTGATCCGTTCGGATCAGCCCTGCTGGCAGCGGAGTGACTCTGCGGCAAGGCTGGCGGACGGGGCCGCCGACGGGCTGCCTCCGTTCTGCCGCGAGGGAGCGCACCATGTCCGGGGACACCCAGTCCAAGCCTGCCCAGCCTTCGATCAGTCGGGCCAACGAGGAGGTTCTGAACCGGTTCCCGTTCGATGACACCCAGGACATGGACGACGCCCGTCGCGGGTTCATGGGAACGGCGGAGAGCAGCGAGATCAGTACGGCCGACGGTACGACCGTATGGGATCTGGACGCCTACGGGTTCCTGGCCCAGGACTGCCCTTCCACCGCGAATCCGAGCCTGTGGCGGCAGAGCCGGCTGGTCGCCGACCACGGACTGTTCGAGGTCGTGGAGGGCATCTACCAGATCCGCGGATTCGATCTGTCGAACATGACGGTCGTCGAGGGCGAGCGCGGCGTCCTGGTGATCGACCCGCTGATCTCCTCCGAGACCGCCGCCGCGGCCCTCGCGCTCTACCGCAGCCATCGCGGCGACCGTCCGGTCACCGCCGTGCTCTACACGCACAGCCATGTCGACCATTTCGGTGGGGTGAAGGGCGTGGTCACCGCCGAGGAGGTCGCTGCGGGCGTGCCCGTGATCGCGCCGGAGGGCTTCCTGGAGCACGCGGTCAGCGAGAACGTGTACGCGGGCACGGCGATGGCACGCCGCGCCGCCTACATGTACGGGGCCGCCCTGCCGAAGGGCCCGCAGGGGCAGATCGGCGCGGGTCTGGGGCAGACGACCTCGACGGGGTCGGTCGGCTTGATCCCGCCGACGCTCGACATCATCCGTACCGGGCAGACGGAGACCGTCGACGGCATCCGTATGGTCTTCCAGCTCACCCCCGGAACCGAGGCCCCCTCCGAGCTGAACATCCATTTCCCCGACCACTCGGCTCTGTGCCTCGCCGAGAACGCGACCCACAACCTGCACAACCTGCTGACCCTCCGGGGTGCGGAGGTCCGCGACCCGCGGGTCTGGGCCGTCCATCTGACCGAGGCGCTCACCCTGTTCGGCGACTCCACCGACGTGGCCTTCGCCTCCCACCACTGGCCCGTGTGGGGACGGGAGAAGGCACAGGTCTTCCTCGCCGAACAGCGCGACCTGTACGCCTACCTGCACGACCAGACGCTGCGGATGATCAACCAGGGCATGACGGCCCTGGAGATCGCCGAGGCGATGGAGATGCCTCCGGCTCTGGAGCGGGCCTGGCACACCCACGGCTACTACGGTTCGGTCAGTCACAACACCAAGGCCGTCTACCAGCGGTACATGGGATGGTTCGACGGAAACCCGGCCCATCTGTGGGAGCACCCGCCCGTAGAGGCGTCGAAGCGGTACGTGGACTTCATGGGCGGTGCCGACGAGGTGGTGCGCCGGGCGCGTGAGGCGTTCGCCGAAGGCGATTTCCGTTGGGTCGCGCAGGTCGTGAACCACGTCGTCTTCGCGGACCCGACGCATGCGGAGGGCGTCGCTCTCCAGGCGGACGCGCTGGAGCAACTGGGGTACGGCAGCGAGAACGGCACCTGGCGCAACTTCTACCTGACGGGCGCTCTGGAGCTTCGGCGGGGCCCGGTCGGGTCGCCGACCACCACCGCGTCCGAGGACTTCCTCCGCACGCTGTCGCTGGACCAGCTCTTCGACGCACTGTCGATCCGGGTCGACGGCCCCCGCAGCTGGGACGCGGACATCACGGTGCGCTGGAACGTGACGGGCGGGGCGCCCGTCACCCTGCGGCTGCACAACGGCGTGCTCACCCACCTCGCCGGTACCGGACCGGCCGCCGCCTCCCCGGATGTCGAGGTGGCTCTGGACGAAGCCACTCTGCGGGCCGTCCTGCTGGGCAGCCTCCCCCCGTCGGAGCTCCCGGGACGCGCCACCATCACCGGCGACGCGGCGAAGATCACCGAACTCCTCGGCCACCTCGGTGCTCCGGACCCGGACTTCGCCGTGGTCACTCCCTGATCCGAGGGGTCACGGCGGCCCCTTGGGCACGGGCAGCCTGCCTGGACTCGCGGAGGTGCTCGACGGACGGATGGACGGGCCCGGGCAAAAGCGCCGGCCGGGCTCCCTCCCCTGCCCTTCCGGGACGAGCCCACGACGCGCGGCAACGGCCCTGGCCGATGCGGCAGGGCCCGCCCCGGAAGGGTCCGGGACGGGCCCCGTCCGTGCCTGCGGACGTGCCGGATCAGCTCGTCAGATCAGGGCGCCGCGTCACCCGGACCGAATTGACCAGCGTCGTGCCGGTGACCGCCTTGAACGCGCTGTCCAGCCGGCCGTCGGTGACCTTCACGGTGATGAAGTGCCCTGGGGCTCTCGGCAACACAGCGGGGTCCGGATACACGTCCTTCGCATGATCGCCGGCCACGGATCACCGATGACCACGCAGCACTGCCTGCATCCGGACGCACACGAGATCACGGCAGCCGGCACAGCACTCTCCACTCGCCTCGGCGTGCTCCGCGCACCGCGCTCCCTGCCGGGCCGGGTCGTCATGACCCGCTGACGCCGGTCGAGGAGGCCGGCCCCCGAGAACGAGTCAGGGCCTGTCCCGGATTTCTCCGAAACAGGCCCTGACCTGCGACTCTCTCGAGTCGGGACGACAGGATTTGAACCTGCGACCCCTTGACCCCCAGTCAAGTGCGCTACCAAGCTGCGCCACGTCCCGCTGTCCGTCTGACCTGGGCTTTCGCCCTGGCCGAACGCGCATGAGAACAATACCGCACTTGAACGGGTGCTCACGAACCCATTGCCGGGAGCCCCGGCTCGACCCCTCGGACGCGGGCCTCTCAGCCGTCCCCGGCGGGCGGTGCGGCCAGCTCGGGGTGGGCCGCGAGGAGCCTGCGCGGCGCCGCCTGACGCCATGAGTCGGTGAGCACCGCGGTCAGCTCCGCCGTGTCGTCGAGGGCGGCCAGCCGCACCCGCAGCCAGGCGTAGCCGTCGTCGTGCCCCGCGCGCAGGAAGAACTTCTCCGGCTCGGCGGCGATCAGCTCGGCGCGGTCCTCGACGGGGCACTTCACACCCATCGTCGAGTCGTCGTCCCCCAGCGCGGCGAAGATCTTCCCTGCCACCCGGAAGGTGGGACTGCCCCAGGCGAGCTTTTCGGTGGCGTCGGGCAGGGACAGCGCGATCGTACGGACGTCATCGGCGGTGGTGGCCATGCACGGTCTCCCGTCCAGGGGGATGCGGCCCCTCGGCCACAGCCGGGGGGTGCGGTCCCTCCGACGCCGCCCAGGGGCGCGGGTCCCCCGACCGTAGCCGGGGGTGGCGCCCGCATGTGCGCCGACGCGTGGATCCGCCGTGGTGCCGGGCATGCCTACGGACGCCCCGGTCCTCGCACGCGCACAAACGCCCCGGCCCCCGCACACGTACGGACACCCCGGCCCGCGGGCACCGACGCCCGGCTCCCACGCACCATTGACCCGGACATGTCGTGAA
Organism: Streptomyces sp. CB02058; assembly: GCF_001905505.1. Taxonomy (GTDB): domain Bacteria; phylum Actinomycetota; class Actinomycetes; order Streptomycetales; family Streptomycetaceae; genus Streptomyces. The sequence continues at coordinate 1,408,021 of NZ_LIPG01000003.1, read as the reverse complement.
CCTACTCTGAACCACGCACATCAGAAAGCGCTTTCTACCCCCATGCCCGGCCCCCACCCCGCACCGGGAGCGCCCTCATGAGCAGCAGTCCGTTACGCAGCTCCACGCCCCAGGCCTTCTCCCCGGCGTCGATCGCCCTCATCACCCTCGTCGCGCTCCTGTCGCTGATCGTCTGCTCGGTGGCCGGCGCCGCGCTTCCGAGGGAGCCGGAGGCGGACTACCGCGTCCTCGTGTTCTCCGGGGCCGCGCACGCGTCGCCGGACCCGGTCCCTGCCGGAATCGCGGCGGTCAGGGCTCTCGGTGCCGAGAACGGATTCGAGGTCCAGACGACGGACGATCCGGGCGTCTTCAACGACATCGACCTGGCGGGGTTCGGCGCGGTCGTCTTCAACAACACCGCGTCCACACGGGACGGCACGCTCGACGGGAACGAGCGCGCCGCCCTGCGGAGGTACATCCGGGCGGGCGGCGGCTGGGTCGGGCTGCACGACACGTCCGCCGGCATGGGTGACTGGGACTGGTACGAGGGGCTGGTCGGCGCCGTGCTCGACCGGAGCACGGCGGTGCAGCCGGGCAGGGTCAAGGTCCTGGACCACGCACATCCCTCCACCGTCGCCCTTCCCGATCTCTGGGAACGCACGGAGCGGTGGCCGAACTGGCGCACCAATCCGACCGCCACCGTGCACACCCTCGCCCAGGTCAGGGTGCGCGACGGCATCACCGGGCTGGACGAGGGCGTCGACCACCCCTGGTCCTGGTGCCAGAACTACGACGGCGGGCGCTCCTGGTTCACTGCGGGCGGCTCCGCCCCGTCGGACTTCCGGGAGGAGGCCTTCCTCGCCCATCTGCTGGGCGGAATCGCGTGGGCGGCGGGTGCGAAAGAGGGCGACTGCACCGCGACACGGGCCGGCTCCTTCCAGCGGACGCCGTTGGTGACCGGGGGGCTGACCGAGCCGGTCGATGCCGCCGTCGCCCCCGACCGCCGGGTGTTCGTCGCCCAGCGCACCGGCGAACTGAAGGTCGTCGACCAGCGGACGATGCGGGTCTCCACAGCACTCGACCTGGCCTACACACCGGAGACGGCCGCACGCTCGGACGGGCTGACCGCCCTGGCCCTCGATCCCGGCTTCGAGGAGAACGGCAGGCTCTATCTGCTGCGCTCCGACGCGACGGGCGAGCGGCTGCTCCTCTCCCGCTTCACCGTCCACGGCAGCACGGTCGATCCGGCATCGGAGAAGCGCATGCTCGCCCTTCCGGGCCGCAGGTCCGCGACGAGCGGCGACTCCTCGTCCTCCGGCTCGCTCGCCTTCGACGCGGCCGGTCATCTTTACGCCGCAACGGGCGACACCACGCTCTCCTCCGACTCGGCCGCCGCGAACGACCTGCGCGGCGCGGTCCTGCGGATCACCCCGCAGGACGACGGCACCTACACCGTGCCGGAGGGCAATCTCTTCGCCCCGGGCACCGAGGGGACCGCACCGGAGATCTACGTCATGGGCATGCGGAACCCGTACCGCGTCACCGTCGAGCCGGGGACCGGCGCGCTGCTGATCGCCGACGACGGGGCGGGCGGCGCGGTGGGGTACTCCAGGATCACCGAGGCGGGGCGGGCCGGGAGGCCGTACTGCACGGGCGGCGTCTCCGGGGAGCCGGCGTGCGCCCCCCGGGCGGGCGGCGCGCCGGGCACCACGGACCGGGATGCCGTCGGCGGGGCGATGGCCGGTCCCGTCTACATCTACGACAGGAGCAACCTCTACCGCACCAAGTTCCCCGAGTACTTCGCCGGGAAGTGGCTGACCTACGACCGGAGCGCGCGGCGCTTCCAGACGCTCTCCTTCCAGCGGTCGGACCAGACGTTCTCCGCCCCGGAGCTCGCACCGGTCGCTTCGGGTGAACTCCAGTCGGTGAACGGCGTGTTCGAGGAGATGGAGTGGGTTCGTCCGACCGCCGCCGTCTTCGGTCCCGACGGCGCCCTCTACGTCATCGACTCGGGGCTCGGCGGCGGCACGGGCAGCGACGGCGGCAGCGAGGGCGCGGGGGTCTTCCGTATCGACCACGTCGGTGACGGCCGGCTGCCGGGAGCGGACCTCACCGCCGACCAGGACAACGGCAAGGCACCGCTCACCGTGGCTTTCACGGGCAGGGGCTCCGGCGTTCCCGCCGACGTACCGGTGACGTACGCCTGGGACTTCGACGGCGACGGCGACACCGACTCGGCGGAGGCGAGCCCTACGTACACCTACCGCACTCCAGGGCTGTTCACGGCGCGCCTCACCGTGACGGAGCCCGGTGGCACGACCGCGACGGCCGGACGGGAGATCGCCGTCGGCAACACCCGGCCCCGGGTCTCCGTCCACCGGCCGGACGGAGGGCTGTTCCGCTTCGGCGACCGCGTCGACTTCACCGTGGACGTGCGGGACGAGGAGGACGGGGCCGGAGGGAACACCCGCATCGACTGCTCACGGCTGCTCGTGCGCTCCCAACTCGGCGTACCCACACGCCTGTTCCCCCTGGAAGGGGCGTCCGGCTGCCGGGGCTCGATCGTCACGGAGGCCGGCACGGACTCCAGGCCCGGGGCAGGTACGGACTCCGGGTCCGGCACCCATCGGATCACGGTGCGGTACACGGACGAGGGAGCGCCCGGTGCCCCCGAGCTCACCGGATCGGCCTCGCTCACCCTGCGCGCGGCGTTCCAGGAGGCCGAGCGGTTCACCTCGACCGGGGGCGTACACGGCGGGGCCGTGGCCGGGAACCGTCCGGGTGCTTCGGGCGGCAGATCGCTGACGGAGATCGAGGACGGTGACTGGATCGCCTTCGACCCCGTCGATCTGCGAGGGGTCCGGTCGGTGACGGTCGGCGCGACCCCGTGCGGGCTCGGCGGCAGCGTGGAGTTCAGATCGGGGTCCCCGACCGGCCCGCTGCTCGGTTCGCTGTCACTCCCCGGCGCGGGGAAACGGGAGGCGGGCGAGGCCGTCACACGGGCGGCCCTCCTGGGGCGCGGTGGGGGCGGGACCCAGCTCTACATGGTGTTCACCAACCCCCGTTGGAGCAGTGAGACCCCGGATCTGTTCGCGGTGGACTGGCTGCGCTTCGAGGGACCGCGTACGGGCTGAGGGCCCCCGGGCAGCCGCGGGCGTCAGGGCCGGAACAGTTCCCTGCGCTCGATCTGCGCCACGATCTCCCTGGCCAGCAGCTTGATGACGTCGAGCCCCGGCCTGCCCCAGGGCCGCGGCACGGTGTCCACCGCACAGACCGTGCCGAGCGCAAGACCCGTACGGTCGATGAGCGGTGCCCCGAGGTAGGAGCGGATGCCTATGTCGTCGACCACGGGATTGCCCGCGAACCTCGGGTAGTCGCAGACGTCCTCCAGCACGAGAGCCTTGCGCCTCTCCAGGACGTGCGGGCAGTAGCCGTGGTCCCGGGCCATGTGGCGTCTGCGGCCGCCGCTGCCCGCGGCGGCGGCGGACAGGTCGGCCCCCTTGGCGGTACCGGACGGGGTGTGCAGCCCGGCGAAGAACTGCCGGTTCTCGTCGATGAAGTTGACCATCGAGAACGGGCTCGCGGTCACTTCGGCCACCCTGTCGGCGAAGGCGTCGAAGCTGTCGAACGAGGCGTCCGCGCGCTCCCCGAGACCGAGCCTGCGCAGCCGCGCGCTCCGGCGGGAACCGTCCTGGTCGGCGGGCGTGAGCAGCGGCCGGAGGCTCCCGTACGGAGTCACGAATGGGCCCCGAAGCCCGAAAGCGGGACGGGGGCGGTCGCGTTGATGAGGTGCTGGACCAGCGTGACCAGTGCGCCGGTGCCCGAACTGGCGATCCGGGCGTCGCAGAGCACGACCGGCACCTCGGGTCCGAGGTCGAGCGCCGCCCTCACCTCCTCCGGTTCGTAGCGGTAGGCACCGTCGAACTCGTTGACGGCGACGATGAATCCGATGCCGCGCCGTTCGAAGAAGTCGACGGCCGCGAAGCATTCGGCCAGCCGCCGCGTGTCCGCCAGCACCACCGCTCCGAGGGCACCCTTGGACAGCTCGTCCCACATGAACCAGAACCTCTCCTGCCCCGGTGTGCCGAAGAGGTACAGCACGTGCTGCTCGGAGAGGGTGATCCGGCCGAAGTCCATGGCGACGGTGGTCGCCGTCTTGGACTCGATGCCTTCGAGGCTGTCGGTCGCCGCGCTGACCTGTGTCAGGAGCTCCTCGGTGCTGAGCGGCGCGATCTCACTGACGGCACCCACGAAGGTGGTCTTGCCGACGCCGAACCCGCCTGCCACCAGGACTTTGAGCGCGACGGGAAAGTACTCGGAGCTTCCGGAGCCGTGAGAGCCGCGCGAGCTGTCAGAGCTGTCGTCGTAGACCATCGAGCACTGCCTCCAGCAGGGATCGGTCGGTGGGCATGTCATGGAATGCGGGGGCGTGCGCGGTGACCGCCCCGCAGTCGACCAGGTCCGACAGGAGGACCTTGGTGATGACCGCGGGGAGCCGGAGATGGGCGGCGACCTCCGCGACGGACGTGGGGCCGTCGCAGAGTTCGAGGGCCACGGTGTGCTCGGGCCCCAGATGGGCCTGGAGACCCCGGCCCGTGGCCATGACCAGGGAGAGCAGATCGAGCACGGTGGTCGGCCTCGTCCGGCCGTTGCTCACGGTGTACGGGCGGATGAGCCGGCCGGCCGCGTCGTCGAGCAACGGCCCGTCCTGCGGGGCCGGCATCCTCACAGCCCCGGGGTGAACGGTGCTCCGGCCGGCTGCCGGAGCGGCGTCATCAGATAGGGGCGCACGCTCTTGACCAGCATGGCCATCTCGTAGCCCAGGACGGCGGCGTCCGCCTCGCGGCCCGCGAGGACGGCGAGACAGGTGCCGGCTCCGGCGGTCGAGACGAACAGGAGCGTGGAGTCGAGCTCCACCACGACCTGCCGCACATCGCCGTTGTCGCCGAAGCGGGCACCGGCGCTCCGGCCGAGCGAGTAGAGGCCGGCGGCCAGGGCGGCCATGTGGTCGGCGCTGTCGGCGTCCATGCCGTGGACCGACTTCACCAGGCCGTCCGCCGAGAGGAGTACCGCGCTACGGGTGTAGGGAACGCGTTGGACCAGTCCGCTCAGCAGCCAGTCGAGGTCCGAGACCTGGCCGGACGGCATTTCGCTCGTCATGGTTCATCTACTCCTTGAACATGTTCTCGGTACGTGGATCCGGTTCGGAGTGCCGAGGTCCCGGGTGGCCCGGGTCCGGTCGCTCCGCGCCGGGAGTCGCGGTGGTGGCGCCGCGGAACGGCAGGGGGGCGAGGCCGTGGGACCGCTGCGCACCGACGGCCGCGGTCAGGCCCGGCCCTTCGGCGGGCACGGCGGCCGGTGCTCCGTAGGCGGCGACCGGTCCGGGCTCCTCGGCCGTCTGTGCCTCGGCGAGGCCGACACCCCGCCGGAAGGCCGCCATCAGCCCCGGGTCGTGCAGGGCGTTCTCGTCCTCGGCACGCGGGACGGGGGCCTCCCTCAGCTGCGGAACCAGATGCTCCTGGTTGCTGCGCCTGGGGAGTTGAGGCCGCCCCACGGCACCGTCCGCGGCGATGGACGACGCCTCGGCGGGAGTGCCCGGGTCCGGCGCCGGCGGGACCGGCGCGGCCGAGGGGGCAGGAGCGGCCGTCCGGGCGACCGGCGGGGACGCGGCGAGGTTGGGGCGGTCCACCCGCTCGGCGCGCAGCGGCAGCGGCGGCCCCTCCTCGGCACGCCGGGCCTGCCGGGGCGGCTGGTCCAGCTGGGGCGGGACCTGCGCGGAGGAGGCCGGGGCATCCTCCTGTGCGGGCGGGCGGTGCACGGCTCCGGGGGAAGGCACCGGCGCCGCACCGGGCTCCGCCGTGGCATCGATGTCGATGCCGAGGAGGACCTCGGGCAGGACGAGGACCGCCTGCGTGCCTCCGTAGATGTTGCTCTGGAGCCGTACGGCGATGCCGTGCCGCCGGGCCAGTGAGGCGACGACGAACAGACCGATCCGGCCGTCCTGGAGCAGATGGGCGACATTGACCTGGTCGGGGTCGGCGAGCAGCGTGTTCATCCGCTTCTGCTCGGGTCCCGGCATGCCGAGCCCACGGTCCTCGACCTCCAGGGCGAGCCCGGCGGTCACGCGCTGGGCGCGCAGCAGGACCTGGGTGTGCGGCGCGGAGAACACCGTTGCGTTCTCGACGAGTTCGGCGAGGAGGTGGATCACGTCGGCGACGGCGTGCCCGCGCAGGGTGCCGTCGATGGGCGGCACGAGCTTGACCCGCGGGTACTGTTCGACCTCCGCGATCGCGGAGCGCAGCACCTCCGTCATGGTGACGGGGTTGCTCCACTGCCTGCGGGAGACGGCGCCGCCGAGGACGGCGAGGTTCTCGGCGTGCCTGCGGATGCGGGTGGCGAGATGGTCGACGTGGAAGAGGCCCTTGAGCAGGTCGGGGTCCTCGACCTCGTGCTCCAGCTCGTCGAGGATCTGGATCTCGCGGTGCACGAGGGACTGGAGCCGCCGGGCGAGGTTGACGAAGACCTCGACCTTCTGTTCGTTGCCGTTGCCCTGGAACAGCTGGGACGCCTGGACGACGGCCGCCACCGCGTCGTCCTGTGCGCGGCCCATCTCGTGGGCCAGCAGGTCGAAGGCGTCGGCGCCGGGCGCGGCACCGGGTGTGGGGCGGCGTTCCGGCACCGGTTCGCCGTCGCGGAGCTGTTCCACGACGCGCTGCAGCTCGGCGTGGTACTGGGCGCAGGTGCGCCGGAGCGCGAGGCAGCGGTCGTGCACACCGCCTGCCACCCGGCTCGCGCCGAGGAAGGCCGCCGCCACCGCCGCCACGGCGAGCGCCCCGGATCCGCCGAGCGCCGCCAGGAGGCTGCCGGACGGGCGTACGCCGGAGGACCGGATGGTGAAGATGACGGCAGCCGCCCCGCTGAGCACGGCGGCCACGGTCGGCAGGAGGGCGGTGCGCAGCAGCTGTGGCCGCAGACGGGCGTCGGGAGCGGGCTGCGTCGCGCGCGGCCGGCTCGGGGCCGAGTGTGAACGGCCGCCCGGACGGCCGTGCCGTCCGCCTTCGCGGCGTTCGGGTCGCGCGGTGGGTGCGCGAAGTTGAGACATCATCGTCCTCGGTACGTGGGGCACCAGGAATCGGCATTCGTGTGGTGACACCTACGGTGGTCGGTCAGGCCCGGGTCAACGGCTGGGGCAGGCTCGACCGATATGAGCCCACCGTTGATCACCGGCAACACACGGTAGTCGTCAATCGTCCACGCCCGGCGTGCAGTTGTCGAAGTTGCCCGCCAGGCGTCCCGCTCTGGTATGACACCTCGCACGGGCAGCCGAATACCTCCGCACCCAACTCCGCACGGAAGCCCGGGAATCGCTCTCCCGAACGATTCCGGGAGCTGTGGGGGACGGACGCACCGGGCTCGCGAGGGAGCGGTCGAGCCGCGGAACGGGCATCCGGGAGAAGCCGGTGTCCGACGCCAGGTGGACGCTCGGACAGCTGGGCTGGTTGTGGACGGGTCTGCTGCGCCCGACGGGATCGCCGCCGGTGCCTTCCACGGCGTTGGACCAGACTTCGAGTCCAAGACGGTCGGGCCGATGCCACCGATCGTCCCGCGTCCGGTGCCGACGCCGGTGTATCCGCCCGAGGAGGACCTCGCCCGTCGCGGCGTCGCGCACGGTGCAGCCGTACGGGGTTCGGGACGTGCCCGGCGGGAGTGCGAGCGTCGGACGGCACGGAAGGCCTTGGGCAGCACGCACGTCGGACCCGGCAGGAGTCCGCCGGGGACACCGCGCGTGTCCCCGGCGGGAGCCCGCCGGGGACACGCGCGTCAGCGTTCGTGGACGACCACGGACTCCCGCGCGGGCACGGTGACCCGGCCCGCGACGTCCTCGCCGCGCAGGAGTTCGTGTCCTGCGGCGGACACCTCGGCGTCGTGGTCGGTGTGGTTGATGACGAAGAGGAAGCTGGAGCCGTCGTCGGCGTACCGCCGCACGGCCTCGACGCCCTCGGGGAGACCGGCGGCGACCGGGCTCACCCCGGCCTCGGCGAGGAGGGCGTCGACGATGCCCGCGACCCCTTCCTCGTCGGGACGGGTGGCGACGTACCAGGCACTGCCCCGTCCGACGCTGTTGTGGGTGACGGCGGGCAGTCCGGCGAGGTGGCCGTCGGCCCACGCGCGCACGGTCTTCGCCCCCGCGAGGTGGGTCTTCTCGCTCCAGAGGTCGGCGCGGGTGCCGTCGTCCAGGGTGAGCACCTCGTCCTCCTGGAGCGGGTGGAACTCCTCGGTGCGTACGCCGAGGAGGTCACGGAACGCACCCGGGTAGCCGCCGAGCCTGACGTGGTCGTGTTCGTCCACGATCCCGCTGAGGAAGGTGATGAGCACGCTCGCGCCCGCGTGGGCGGCCTCGGCGATGCGTGCCGCGTCCCGGTCGGTGACGGTGTGGAGGGTGGGGACGACCACGGCGCGGTAGCCGGCCGTGTCCGTGCCCGCGGAGACGATGTCGACGGCGACACCGCGGAGCCACAGGGCGCGGTACCAGCGCGTGGCCTCCGCCATGTAGTCCAGGGCGTCCGTGGGGCGGCCCTCCGCCTCGGCGCTCCACCAGGAGGGGTAGTCGACGACGAGCGCGACCTCCGCCCGGACGCGGCTGCCCTTCACCGGTGCCAGGGCGCGCAGGATCCGGCCCAGTTCCACGGTGTTGCGCCACACGTCGGAGTCCCGGCCCGCGTGCGGGACCATGGCGGAGTGGTACTTCTCGGCCCCGGCGACGGACTGCCGCCACTGGAAGAACATCACGGCGTCGGCGCCGCGCGCCACATGGGAGAGGGAGTTGCGCAGCATCTCGCCGGCGCGCTTGGCGCCGTTGCGGGGCTGCCAGTTGACGGCGGAGGTCGAGTGCTCCATCAGCATCCACGGCGCGCCTCCCGCCACTCCGCGGCTGAGGTCGGCACTGAAGGCGAGCCCGATGTGGGCCTCGGGGTCGCGGGAGATCAGATAGTGGTCGTTGGCCACCACGTCCATGTCGGACGACCAGGAGAAGTAGTCGACCCACTTGTTCGATGTGGTCATCATGAAGTTCGTCGTCGTCGGCACGTGCGGGGTGACCTCGCGCAGCACATCGCGCAGGGCCCTGTAGTGCGCGAGATGTTCGTCGGAGGAGTACCGGGCGAAGTCGAGCTGCTGGGTCGGGTTGACGAAGGTGGGGGCGGCCCTCGGCGGGAGGATCTCCTCGAAGCAGTCGTAGCGCTGGGACCAGAAGGCGGTGCCCCATGCGGTGTTGAGGGCGTCGATCGTGCCGTAGCGGCTCTCCAGCCACCGGCGGAACGCCGCGGCGGCGGCCTCGGAGCAGTCGTGCGGCACATGGCAGCCGAGCTCGTTGTCGACGTGCCACAGGGCCAGCGCGGGGTGCTCGCGGTAGCGCTCGGCCATCCGGCGGGTCATCCGCAGGGCGTAGTCGCGGAACAGCGGCGAGGAGACCGCGTACGACTGCCGGGAACCCTGGTTCAGGACGGTGCCGTCGGGGCGTTCGGGCAGGATCTCGGGGTGCTTGCGTGTCAGCCACGGCGGCGGTGAAGCGGTGGCGGTGGCCAGGGCGACGCGGATGCCCGCCGCGTGCAGCCTGTCCAGCACCGCGTCGAGCCATTCGAAGTCGAACTCGCCTTCACGGGGCTCCAGTTGGGCCCACGAGAAGATGGCGACGCTGAGGAGGCCGACACCGGCCTCCCGCATCAGCTCCACGTCCTCCAGCTGGACGTCCAGGGGCCACTGCTCGGGGTTGTAGTCACCCCCGTACGCGATTCCGGGGACGTTCAGGGGCCAGAGGCTTTCGGTGGGCATGCTGGTCCGTCCTTCTGCGGGCATCTGGATGCCCTACCGGTGAACGAGGTGTGCGACGTGGCGGTCTTGTAACGTTTCAAGACGTCACACAGGAGCCTAGGCAGGCCCCTGTGTTGACGTCAACATCCGTGCGGGAAGGTCTCCGTTCGGGGGCATGGCGACCGCTCGCCTACCCTGGCGGGATCACCGGCCGAGTCCTCGGCCCGGACGCCCGGAGGAGGCCATGGACAGCGCGCGAGCGGATTCCGGGCAGGCGCGGCAGCGGAGACGCGAGGCGTCCATCGACGACGTGGCACGGCGCGCCGGGGTCTCCGGCCAGACCGTGTCCCGCGTCGCCAACGGCCGCAGCAATGTGGGGGCCGCCACCCGGGAGCGCGTGCTGGAGGCGATGCGGGAACTGGGCTACCGCCCCAACAGCGCGGCCAGGGCGCTGAGATCGGGGCAGTTCCGCAGCATCGGAGTCATCGTCTTCACCCTCACGTCGTACGGGAACCTGCGGACCCTGGAGGCCGTCGCCGCGGCGGCCACCGAGCGGCGGTACACGATCACACTGATGCCCCTGGAACACCCCACCCACGCGGATGTGAGCGTGGCCCTCGACCGGCTGGGCGAGCAGGCCGTCGACGGGGTCATCGTGCTGATCGAGTCCCGTCTGACCGGCGGCGCCGAGGCCCGACTCCGCCGGGGCGTCCCGGTGGTGACCGTGGACTCGCGGGTCGCCCGCCACTCCCCCGTCGTGGACACCGACCAGCTGGCGGGCGCCCGTCTGGCGACCGAGCACCTGCTCGGACTCGGCCACGAGACCGTCTGGCACGTCGCGGGGCCGCGCGACTCCGACTCCGCCGGTCTGCGCCTGCGGGGCTGGCGTGAGACCTTGCGGGCCCACGGGCGGCGGGTGCCCGAGGTGCTGCACGGCGACTGGTACGCGGACTCGGGCTACGCCGCGGGCCGGCGACTCGCCGCCGAGCCGGGAGTGACAGCCGTCTTCGCCGCCAACGACCAGATGGCGCTGGGGGTGCTGCGCGCGCTGACGGAGGCGGGCCTGCGCATCCCGGCGGACGTGAGCGTCGCCGGGTTCGACGACATGCCCGAGGCCAGGAACTTCATCCCGCCCCTGACCACCGTCCACCAGGACTTCGCCGCCATCGGCCGGACCGCCGTGGACGCACTGGTGCAGGAGATCGAGGGCGGGCCGCCCGCCGCGTACACGGGCGTCGCCCCCCGGCTGACCGTACGGAGCAGCACCGCCGGGCCGGCCACCCACCGGCCGGAGGGCGCCGGCCCGCCGGCCTGAGCTGTCGGCGGTCGGAGCCGCCTTCGGCCTGTGCCTGCCGTCGGTCACACCGGCCAGGTCCGCAGGCGTCCGCACATGCCGTAGCGCGCGGGCCCGTGCCGTTCCTCCTGGGCCGCGACCGCGGCGCCCGCGAGGTGCCCGGCTCCGCCCGTGGCCAGTGCCGCGAGCGCGGAGACCGTGTCGGCCGTACTCCGCTCGACACCCGACCGTACGATCGCCTGCCAGGCGGGCACCCGGTCGGCGACCAGGCGGCCCGCGGCGGCGTGCATGCCTGCCAGTCCGGCGCCCCCTTCGGCGTCCACGCGCTCCCGCAGCTTCGCGTAACCCGTGAGGGCGAGATCGCGGCGGCGGCGCGCGGCTTCGGCCACCTGGGGGTCGTCTGGGGCCGACTGCGACTGGTCGGGGAGCGCCGCCGCGGCGCGGTACGCCGCCGGGTCGGCGAGCACCTCGTCCGGGAAGGTCAGCACGGCGTCGCCCGCCTCGGGCAGGCCGGCGTTCGACATCACCACGAGGATGTCGAGGTCACCGTCGTTGACCAGCCGGTGGACCACTCCTGGGGTGAACCACACGGTCACGCCCGGGAACAGCCGGTGCTCGGCGTAACCGTCCTTGCCGAGTGTCTGCACGGCTCCCTCGCCGCCGATGACCACGTAGCCCTCGGACGAGGCGGTGTGGAGGTGCGGCGTACCGCTCCCCACCAGGCCCGCGCCGTCAGGGGCGGGCCAGTCGTAGACGGTGAGCCGGCTGATGGAGGTGGCTCCCGGAAAGGGCGGCCTCCCGCTCATCGCTCCCCCTGCGCGTCCCGGGACAGCGCGTCCCTGCCCAGCCCGGCGAGCAGCCGGGCGCGGTCGGGGTCGCCCGCGCCGTCGGCGATCACGACGGCGTAGCGGAAGGCGAGCGTCTGCCCCGGGGCGAACGGCACCTCCTCGCTGAAGAACGGCGCCGGGTTGGCGCATCCGAACGCCTCGGTCCGCATGAACCACTGCGGCGGGTGCTGGGGGTTGGCGGTGTCGTCGACCATGACGATGGTGGACGCGCCGCCCGGGCCGTCGTGCTGCCCGCTGAAGCCCATCCATTCCGCGCGGGTTCCGCGCACCTCCTCGCCTCCGGCCATGCCCGGGGCCAGGACGGTGCCCCCGGTGAAGGAGCGCGGGCCGCGCCAGAACAACCCTCCGTATCCCGCGTTCTCGCGGCCCTTCGTCGTCGGCGAGCCGATGTCGAGCCGTCCCTCGCTGACGTTGGTCATGGCGGAGGAGAAGGTGAGCACCCAGGCGTCCTCGGTCCCGGGGACGATCACCGACCAGCGGCGCTCCTCCGTGACGATGTCGCGGCCCAGGGGTTCACCGGGCTCCGGCTGTGCGCGCCAGGTGAGTTGGTGCGCCAGGCTCACGGATGCCCGGGTGACGTCCAGGCCGGTGAGCTCCTCGTGGTCCATCGAGCCGTTGTTGTCGAGCTGTACGTAGTTCCTGCCGTGGACGTAGGTCGGCCCGCCCCAGAAGTTGTGGTCGCCCAGGTTCGGCAGGGACCAGGTGATCCCCTTGTGCCAGACGTGGTCCCAGGGCCTGAACGTCGTGACGAGATCGCCACCGAGGGTGTGCACGGGATGGAAGTACGGCCTGGGCGACTCCAGTTGGATGTCGTCCGGGGCGTAGACATAGGTGAGCAGCGGTGCGCCGTCGCGGGTGACGGTGACCGCCCGGCCGACGTCGTGGAGGGCGTGCAGTCCGGTGGTGTGTGCCGCGCCGGTGTTGTGTGTCGTGACGCCGTTGCGGGCGGTACGGGGCTCGTGCGCGGTGCGGGTGTCGTCGCGGATCACAGGGAGGCGCCTTCCGTAGCGAGGTTGCCGGACCACGGGGCCCCGGTTCCGTCCATGCGGGTGTAGAAGGGATGACCGGGGCCTATCTCGCCCTTGCGTACGGTCCTTCCGGTGAACGCCGACGCGTAGACCGCCGCGACGAGTTCCAGAGTGTCCCGGGCCTCGCGCAGCGGGACCGGCAAGGGGCTCCCGGTGTCCAGCGCGTCAAGGACGGCACCCATCTGGTCCTGGTGGCAGCTCCGCCCCCCGCCGGTGACCGCTGCCAGGCTGTCGCCCACCGACTCGTGTCCCGGAGCGGGTGTGATCCTCCAGTCCTCCTTGGCGTAGCCGTAGACGTGCTCGACCTCCACGGTCGCCCGTTCCGTGTCGATCCGCAGGAGCGAGGTCTCGCGCGGCGACAGCAGCGAGTTGACGAGGGTGGCCAGTGCGCCGTTGTCGAAGCGCACCAGAGCCGTGGAGACGTCCTCGGTGGCGGTCTCCCGGGACAGGCGCGCGGCCATGGCACTGACCTCGGTCCAGCCGCCCATGAGCGCGAGGAGCAGGTCGAACTGGTGGATGCCGTGGCCCATGGTCGGCCCCCCGCCCTCGACATCCCACTTGCCGCGCCACGGCACGGCGAAGTACTCCGGGGGCCGGTACCAGAGGGTGTCGCACACGGCGACCAGCGGACGCCCCAGGGCGCCCTCCTGCAGGAGTTGACGGACCTTCAGCCCCGATGCGCCGAAGCGGTGCTGGAAGACGACGGCGACCTCCACGCCGTTGACCTCGGAGGCTTCCAGGAGCCTGTCGATCTCGGCGAGGCTGAGGGCCGGCGGCTTCTCCAGCAGGACCGGCACCCCGGCCTCGACGCACTGGAGCGCCAGCGGCACGTGGGAGCCGGGCGGGGTGCAGACATGGGCCAGGTCGGGCCGCGCCACGAGCGCCTCGGCGAGGTCGGTGCTCCAGTGTGCGATGCCGTGCCCGGCCGCGAAGTCCTCGGCCCGGCGGGCATCGATGTCGATGGCGGTGACGACGGCCGCGCGCCCCGCATGGGCCGTGACGGCGGCGGCGTGGGCGTGGGCGATGGAGCCGGTTCCGACGACGAGATGACGCCGTAGGGGCTTCGCACCGGGATGCGGCTCGGAGGGGCTGGGGTTGTTCACGGTTTCCTCTCGGGTGTGGCCCGGGGGCCATGCTCTCGGGTGTTGCCAAGGCGACGGGATGCGGATTCAGTGAACGTTCACCACGATGGTGAACGTTCACTTTCTGTCCGTCAAGAGGCCGTTCTCACGGAAGACCCGGGACGGTGGGGCAGGACCGGCCGCCCGAGTGCGATCCGGCCGTGGGCTACGATCGCGAACGATCACAACAGCCGGTTCCGTCCTGGCACCGGGATGAGGAGGTCGGCCTGTGCCCATGGGAGCCGAGAGCCGGCGACGGCCGACGATCCGCGAGGTCGCCCAGGCCGCGGGCGTCTCCCACCAGACCGTGTCGCGCTACATCCGGTTCGGCGGCGCCGGGATGAAGACCGGCACCCGCGAGCGGATCGGCGCGGCCATCGAGGAGCTCGGCTACCGGCCGAACCTCACCGCGCGGGCCATGCGCACCCACAGGACGGGACGCCTGGCCGCGCTCCTGCCCGCCGGGTCGGCCGCCAGCTCGCTGCGCATGCTGGGCGGCGCGACGACGGCGGCGCACGCGTCCGGCTACCACCTGGAGGTCGTGACACTCGACCGCACGGCGGGACCCCGGTCGGAACGCGTCAACGAGCTGGCGGACTCGCGCCAGTTCGAAGGACTGCTGTCCTTCACACCGTTGCTCCCGGACACCGGTGCGTCCAGCGCTCCGGCGGTTCCCGTCGTCGTGGCCGCCGACTACGACAGCGAGATGCGGGCACTGGGGGCGCTGGCCGACGCGTCGCCGGTGGCCGAGCTCATCGAGAGGCTCGCAGAGGACGGCCACCGGTGCTTCCTGCACGTGGCGGGCGACCGCACCCACGCCTCCGCCCGTGGGCGCGAGCAGGTCTATCTGGAGACGATCGACCGCCTCGGCCTGCGCTCGGCCGGGGTCGCGGGCGCCGACTGGTCCCCCGAGTCCGCGCGGCAGGCCGTCCTCGGCCTGCCCTCAGGCACCGACGTCACGGCGGTCATCGCCGCCAACGACCTGCTCGCCGCGGGCGCCGTCCGCGGCGCGATCGAGCGCGGGTGGCGGGTACCTGAGGACCTCAGCGTCACCGGCTGGGACAACAACCCCGTCGCCGCCTGGCTCCCGCCCACCCTGACGACGGTGGACATGGACTACGAGGCGCTGGGCCGACGGGCCTTGAACCGGCTGGTCTCCGTCCTGCGCGGCACGGAGGTGACGGAACCGGCCGGCCCGGTGACCAGGGTGTTCTGGCGGGGGTCCACCGCGGCCGCCCGCCCGACGGTCCGGTGACCCCGGCCGGGCGCGCGCGAGGAGGAGACGTGTTCCTGTCCGCCCCGCCCGTACCGGTGCTGGCCGTCTCAGGGGGCGCCGGATCGGGAAAGACCACCCTGGCGAACGGGATCGCCCGCGCCCTGCCCGGCACCCGGATCGTGCATCTGGACCACTGCTTCCACACCAGCCCCGAACTCGCGCCGGTCGTCGCGGCGGTCGAGGGCGACGGCTTCGTCATCGACTTCAGCGACCCCCTCTCCCTGGACTGGGACAGGGTGCGGGACGCACTCGACGCGGGTGCCGGAGAGGACACGCGCCTGCTCCTGATCGAGGGCACGTTCGCGCTGCTGCCCGCCCTGGCCTCCGTGGCGCGCTGGAGTGTGTACGTCGACACCCCGGCCGACCTGCGTCTCGCGCGCAAGCTGCTCCGCAAGGCCGGCGAAGGTGTGGACCCCGAGATCAGCCTCCGGGGCTACCTCGCTCACGGCCGTGATGCCCACGACCGCCATGTCGAACCGCTGCGGAGCACGGCCGGGCTGGTCGTGGACGGCACCCGTCCGAGCGGTGAACTCGTGGGGCAGATCGTCGCGATGCTGGGACTCTGACGGCGCCCGCGCGCCTCCGTCACCCTCGCCGCCGCGTCTGCGGAGCAGTACCGGACCAGCACCGGCGGGGAACCGGAGCGTCACCGGAACACCTCGTCCCACACCGCTCGCAGCCGCCCCTTTGACCCCGTTCGCCCCATGCGTTTCGGACACCGGCGATTCGGCCATTCCTCGCGGTCCGACGGCGGCCTCAGCACCGCGGCCATCCACTCGGCACCGTGCCGCTCAAGGGCTCCAGCCCGTCCGGAATCGAGCGCGTTCGATTCCCCGGGGCCGTCGTTATGCCGGGCACTGCCGAGCCGATCCGGTGCGGCACCGACCCAAGGAGAGATGCAGGGTGACTGTGACCGACACCTCGGCCGCAAGCGCGGAGATGCCTCCCCCTCCGCCACCGGCCGCCATCACCTTCGAGGGCAAGCACGGCAAGAACCCCCTGGCCGAGGCCAGTTTCGGGGCCCTGTGCATGCGTCTGCCGGCCGTCATCGGGCACACCGCCCGAAGGGCCTGGGAGGTCGACAGGACCGGGGCCGTGCTGCTGGTGGTCTGCCAGCTCCTCACCGGCGCCGCGGCGGCCGTGGTCCTCGCGTTCACCGCGCGGGCCATGGCGCACCTGCTGGGCTCCGGCCCTGTTTCCGAACGCCTGCATGAGGCGCTGCCCGCCCTGATCGCGGTGACCGCGGCCGCCGGCGTTGGCCGCGTCGGCAGCGCCCTCTCCTCGTACGCCGACGGGCGGATCACTCCTCTGCTGACGACCGAGGCGGACATCGCGCTGGTCTCCGCGGTGTGCCGCGTCGAGTCGTCCGCGTACGGAGAGGACGGGTTCGCCGACCGGCAGGAGGCCGCCGAGGTCGGCGTCACCAGGACCCGGATGATGGTGCAGGACGCCCAGCGCTTCCTGGCCGCCCTGGTCCGCATGATCGCGGCGACCGGTGTCATCACCGCCCTGCACTGGATGATGCTGCCGCTTCTCCTGCTGGCCGTGCTCCCCGCCGGCGCCGGCGCCGTGCTCTCGGCGAGGGTGGACTACGAGACGCACTACCTCAACGTCGGTGACCGCAACGTGCGTTCCATGATGCGCTGGTGGGCCACCTACTCGCGGTACGGCGACGAGGTGCGCGCGAACGGCATGACCGGCTACCTCCTCTACTGGTACCGCGCCCTCTCCGACCGGATCGACCGGCGCACCCTCACCGCCGCGCCCCGCATGCTGCGTATCGTCCTGACCACGAGCGCCCTGGGCGGCGTGTTCCTGCTCGCCACCTGGGCCACGCTCGCCTGGCTGGCCACCACCGGGCGTGTCGCACTCCCGGTGGCCGCGACCGCGGTGGTCGCCGTGCAGACCACACTGGCGGCGCTGTCGCAGTTCGTCATCCACGGGGCGGCGATGTTCCACACCTCGCTCTACCTCGCGGACATGCGGACCTTTCTCGACATGGCCGGCGAACGGGCACCCGCTCGTGGCGAGCTGACCATCCCCGACCGGGTCGACGAGATCCGGCTCGACGAGGTCGTCTACCGCTACCCGGGCAAGAGCGAACCGGCGGTCGCCGGCGTCTCGCTCACCCTGCGGCGGGGCGAGATCCTGGCGATCGTCGGTGAGAACGGCTCCGGCAAGTCCACCCTGGCCAAGCTCATCACCGGCATCCTCCTCGCCGACAAGGGCCGCGTGCTGTGGGACGGTACCGACCTCGCCGACGCCGACCCGGACGCGGTGTGGAAGCGGACGGCTCTGGTCCCGCAGAACTTCGCCTGCTGGCCGCTGCGTACGCGCGAGAACATCACCCTGGGGCAGCCCAGGACGCATGACGACGGGCCGGTCTGGGAGGCGATCGACGCCGTGGGCATGCGCGAGGCGGTCGAGAAGCTGCCCGCACGGCTCGACACCCTCCTGGCCAAGGAACTCTGGGGCGGGGCCGAGCTGTCCGGGGGCCAGTGGCAACGGCTCGTGTGCGGACGTGCGCTGTACAGGCGGACACCGCTGCTGATCCTGGACGAGCCCACGTCGCAGATGGACCCGCGCGGGGAGCACCAGATCTTCCTGGAGATCAAGCGCATCGCCTCGGAGCGCATGACCATCGTCGTCACCCACCAGCTGGAGAACACCCGCCTCGCCGACCGCATCGTCGTCATGAGCGAGGGCCGCGTGATCGAACAGGGCGGCTACGAGGAACTCGTCGACGGAGGCGGCCTGTTCGCCGAACTCGTCGCGCTGGCCAAGGACCGCTAGGGCCTTTCGTTTGCATCGGGAGGGGTCCGGTGCCCCGGCACCTGACCTCTCCCCTTCCCTCCCCCGGATCAGGCCGAGGACGCCAAGGCGGCGCGCCAGGCCGCGCTCTCCACGTAGTGGTTGTCGAAGCGCTCGGCGGACTCGGCGATCTCCTTCGGGTCCGCCTCGCCGCGCATGACCCTGCCGAGCAGTCGCAGATACGCGAAGCGGTCCATGTGGCGGTCGAAAACGAACAGGACGTCCGCCGTGGCTCCGGGGGCAGCGGCGAAGGCATGCGGTGTGCCGGGCGGCACCGCGAGGAAGTCGCCCTCCCGCAGGACCGTCACCTGGTCGTCCACGAGCACCCGCAGGGCACCGCCGAGGACGAAGAACATCTCCGTCGCCCTGGTGTGGAAGTGGGCCGGCGCCCCGACCGCCCCTTCGGCGAAGGTGGACCGGTAGCTCGTGAAGCCGCTGTCCCCGTGGGCGCCCTCACCGAGCAGGCGCATCACACTGCTCGGGTCGGCGCAGGTCTCGGCATCGGCGTGGCGGGTGAGAACCGGGGTGTTCGAGGTGGTCTTGTCGTCCGTCATGGGGACAACTCTAGAACCGTAGATGCCCACTCCCCAGGGCCATTCAGAAGTGCTTCCCCTGGGCCATTCCCACGTCCGCGGGCCCCGGTGCAGCGCCCCGGCGTGCAACGTCAGGAGAACGCTCCGGCGCATCCCACCCACCCCGCTCCACGTCTACGCGCCCGTTACGGCAGGGGCTTTCCCCTCCTAGAGTGGGACGGTCCGCCACCGCATGCCGCCGCCCCACCAGGCCCGTCGTACGGGGCGGCCCTGCGCATACCCGTCGCACGATCTGTCGCAGGGAGAGTGCTCTTGAGCAGCTACGACCAGTTGATCCTGTCGGACGACCCGGTGCTGTACCTCGGCCTCGGCGGCGCCGGAACGGAGGTGTCCCCGGGCGGGCTCACCGCCACGTTCCACGGCTCCCCCGGACACACCCATCTGCCCAACGGCGACCCGGCCACGCTGTTCGACGGCACCTCGGAGCAGTACATCGACGTCCCGGACAACGATGTGCTGTCCGTCCCCACCACGGGCGCGCTGACCATCGAGGCCTGGCTGCGCCCGGACGTCCTCGTCTTCCCGCGCACGGAGGGCACCGGCTACGTCCACTGGCTCGGCAAGCTCACCTACGCCACCGTCAACCAGTGTGAGTGGGTGGCCCGCATCTACTCCGCGGACAACACCGAGGGCCGCGCCAACCGCATCTCCGGCTACGCCTTCAACCCTCCCGGCGGCCTGGGCGCGGGCTCCTACTTCCAGGACGCCATCCGGCCCGGTGAGTGGATCCACTACGCCCTCGTCATCACGACCGCACCGGACGGCCCGGCCCAGCCGCCCGGGCACACCAAGATCTTCCGGGACGGGCGCCTGCGGGACCGGGACGCGCTGGCCGACTACACCATCGTCCCCGGCAACACCACCTCTCCGCTGCGCATCGGCAGCGCGGCCCTGCGCTCCTCCTTCCTCGGCGGGATCGGCAAGGTCGCCGTTTATCCCCGGGAGTTGTCCGAGCAACGCCTCACCGAGCACCACGCCGTCATGACCGCCGGCTGACCCTGGTGGTGAACCCCGCATGCGGGTCGTCGGCTGTTCGTGGTCCGCCCTGGCCGTCCCGTTCGGTCCGGACCCGTACACCTCCCCGGACTCCGCATCGCCGCCATCATCATCTGGCCGGCGACATGATCCGGAAGGTGTGACCCACAGCGGTGCGCGGGCGCAGTGCCCTGCTCAGTCGTCGAACCACACGACGAGGCGCACGTTGTCGTCGCCGTGCTGTTCCGCGAGTTCCCTCATGGCTTCCCAGACAGGTTGCCACTCGCCGGTTTCGGTGACGGCATCCCTGCGGAGGATGGTGACTGATCTGTAGAGCGTGTCCCCGACGAGCCACTCACTTCCTTCGGGCCACTCCCGGTCTTCGCCTCTCTCCAGTCCGACGGCCTCGGCAAACTCCCGGCTCCAGGAGGACTTGCCCGTCATTCCGAGTCCGCTCGGCGTCCGGCGGTACTGGTGAAGTCGGCTGTCGGGCTTCTCTGCGGGCTCGTCCCAGTCGACGGCCTTCACCTCGGCCCACGTGATCCACGTGGTGCTGTGTACGCCGTCTCCGCCGTACCACTCGGCCAGCTGGGCGAACCGGGCACTCACGGTGGCCGAGGCGTCGACGGGGAGCCCTCTGCCTGCGGCCAGGGGACGGAAGTTCGCATAGTTGCGGACCCCGAAGAGACAACCGAACGCGTCGTAGTTGCGGACATCGTTGAGGGAGCTGAGGCCGTGTGCGCTGTACCAGACCGGCTTCCGATCTCCTCGCGGCGCCCGATACTCGACGAAGCCGCTGATGTCCGTACCCATGAAGGCATTGTCCCGACGCCGTCAAATGATTTCGTCTGCATCGGATCGACGGCCTTCGTGCACGTGAGCAGCCTGGCCAGGAGGTGACCTCGGTCGCCGGTACTGAAGCGCCGAACCGGCCCCGGCCTCACCATCCGCGGCGTTCCGCGGCGGCGTGCCACCAGCCGGGCGGGCTCTGGTCGGAAACCTCGGCGCTCGGCTGGTCGGGATGCAGGCCGAGGCGGCGGAGGGCATCGGCGGCGATCCGGACACTGAACCAGCCGTGCCAGTGGCCGTCGGACGCGATGCCGCAGGCCAGGTCGAAGTAGAACTCGCCTGCGGTGAAGGGCATCCAGTCGATACCCCGCTCCCGCAGTCAAGCCCGGGCGGCGGCGTTCGGATGCAGGCAGCCGGACGTGTGCTCGTAGTGCGCGATGGTGACCCAGTCGGCAGCGGTAGTGCTCATGGCCGCCATGATGCCCGTCCGTCCCGGCACCTGCGAAGGCTTCTCTCCGGCGGTGCGGGGCCCTCGGCGATCAGTGCCGCGGGGGCGATGGCGCAGTTCGGGTCGACCGTGCGGAAACACCACCTCACGGGCGGGAGAGCGCGCGGGCGACCCCGGCGGCCACCGTCGTGGCCAGGATCCAGCCTCCCGCGATCAGCAGGTACGACAGCCACTGGGCGCAGCCCGCGGGATTGAAGGCACGCTCCTGCCCGAGGTCGACGAGCGGCAGCAGCAGATCGGTCGCGTACGCCACCGCGTTGAAGTGCGGGGTCTCGTCCGGTTTGAGCGGGGGCGGCGGCGAGACCGCGTACGCCACGCTGCCGATTCCGTGCAGCAGCAACAGCCACAGCGCCGCCCGCCAGGGCCGGTAGCCGTAGCCGACGGTGACGTCCTGAAGCGCACCCCAGGTACGGCTGAGCGGCGGGCGGCCCCGGCGCTGCCGCCGCTCCTTCGCGTACAGCACCCGGCGTGCTTCGGCCTGGTCGCCCGCGCGGACGTACAGCGCGGCAAGCTGCTCGTAGGGCTGGGGCCGGGGTCCGGAGGGGTCTCGCGCGAGCCAGCGCAGGCGTGACGTGGCGGGGAGTTCCGGCTTCAGCGCCTCGTACGTCAGTCCGTCCAGGCCGAGTTCGGCGGGCCAGCGCTCAGGATCGTCGCCGAGGACGCCGAGCTGGGCGTGTTCCAGGTTCACCATGCCCCTGATCGGCTCGGCGGGGCTCAGCAGGAGTTCGACGGCCCGGATCAGGCGCAGATCGAGCACCAGGTGGTCACGCGCGGCCAGCCGGGCGCCGGTGAACAACACCGACCCGGCGACGACTGCGCCGCACAACCGCACCGCTGCCGCTGAACGCATGTCCTGGCACAGGATGCTGTCGCCGACGGTCGCCGCCTCGGCGTCCAGGGCGACGTCCTCACCGTCGGTGCCGAGCCGCGTCCGCCTCAGGTCGAGCCGGCCGCGTATCTGCGCGCCGACGAGCGTGACATGGCCTCCGTCGACGGTCATGCCGGTGGCGTGCACATCCGTGACGGTGGCCCGGTCCAGAGTCAGCGCACTGCCTCCCGGATTGCCGAGCACGGCTCCGTCGAGGGTGAGGTTCGCCCCCATCTCGGCTCCGATCAGCCGGACTTCGCCCTCGGCGGCGAAGGAGTCGGAGCACCAGACGGCGCCGCGTACGCTCAGGCCACCGGCGCCCAGCGCCATGCCGCCCGGATTGCTCAGCCGCGACCCGGACAGCTGGATGCTTCCCGCGATCGTGGCATTGAACATCCTGAAGCGGCCGATCACCGTGAGTCCGGGGGCCAGGATCCGGTCGTTGACGACCGCCCGGTCGAGAATCAGCGCGTCCGCCCCGGGACACCGTACGGTCGCGCCTTCGAGGCTGACCGGTCCCTCGATCCTGGCCCCTCGCAGCAGGACCTGGCCGTCGGCGACGAATCCCTCTCCGCAGTCCAGGCCGCCGCCGACGGTCATTCCGTCGCCGCCCAGCGCGAGACCGTCGCCGGCTTCGCCCAGCAGGGCACCGCCCAGCATGACTTCGCCCTCGATCCTGGCCCGGTCGAGCCGGACTCCGCCGGCCACCACCCCCGCGCGGAGGTCGAGCCGACCCTCGACTCTCATCCCCGCACCGTCGAACCCCGGCATCCGGCAGCCGTACACGCGCAGGCTCCGCAGCGTGGACTGGGCGAGTCGCGGCGGTTCGTCGAAGCGGCACCCTTCGAGAACCACGGCGGAGTCGACCGTGGCGTGCAGAAGGTCCAGCGTGCCGGTGATCCGGGCGTTGCGCAGCCGGAGTCCGGCCACCTGCCCCGGCTCCGGTTCCCTGGCACCGAGCAGCAGGGCCCTGATCACCTCGGCGCGCACGGACGGTGCAGGGCCGTCGCCCGCCGGTGCGGCCGTATCGGCCGCGTCGACCCACCCACCGTGGGGATACGCGGTCCAGAGCCGTTGCTCGGCGGCACCGAGGTCCGTGGGCGTCACGGGGCGCAGGGCGGGGCGTAGTCGCGTTCGGGGAGGTACTGATCCCACTGCTTCTCGGTGATGCGCTCTCCGGGGCGGCTGCAGAGACGGGACTTGATGTCCTTCATGTCCAACGGCCAGACGCTCACGACGCCTTCGGTGGAGCCCGCGACCAACAGACGTCCGTCCGGGCTGAATTCCCACCCGGAGTCGTAGGGTCCGGCGCCGCGGATCATGACGAGGTGCCGTGGCTTTTCGATGTCCTGGACGTTCCAGACGCGCTGCGTCGCACTCTCCCCCTCGGTCAGCAGAAGGCCCCCGTCGCGTGACACGGCGAGCCTGGCGTAGTGCGGGAGGGACCCGGCGAGCAGTGGAGCCGCCGGTTCCTCCGGCGGATCGTCAAGGTCCCAGATCTGGCCGGTCCCGTTCCTGCCCCCGGCCATCAGCCGACGGCCGTCACCGGAGAAGACGATGTGGTCGGCGTTCTCCTGGTCCACCTTCCGTCCCGGCAGGCGGACGGGCTTCGCGGGTTCCTCGATGTTCCACAGGCTCAGGTCCTTCGCGAAGTCGAGGACGGCCACCACGGAGTTGTCCGGGCTGATGGCGATCTCCTCGATCGTGAACTCCTCCGACACGCCGGGAAGGGTGGCCGTGCGCAGCGGTCGCCGGGGATCGGCGAGGTCCCAGAGCACGAGGACGTTGCGCGGGTCCGTGGACGAGTCCGCCGTGTCGACCGCGGAGACGAGCAGCGTTCCGTCGTCGCTGAACGTGTACGAGCTGGACTCGCCCGGTTCGAAGCTCCCGATCCGCGCGGGGGCGTCGAGGTCCTCGACGTCCCACACCGTCACGTGGTCCTGCTGGCTGGACACGAACAGTGCCCCGCCGTCCGCGCTGAAGACGGGGTTGTCCGACCCTCCCAACGGCTCCTCGGGGAGGACGCCGGCGTACTTCGGTTTCCTCGGGTCGCCCATGTCCCAGAGGCAGACGGCCTGTCCGCAGGTGGCGGCCATGCGGTCGCCGTCCTCGGACAGGTCGATGTCGATGCCTCTGCCCACCGACCGCTGCGGGTCGGGGTCGGCGGCCACCGAGAGCGCACCGGGCTGCTGCGGCACGGAGATGTCCCAGAGCCTGACGGTGCCGTCGGCGGACGTGGCCGTCGCGACCGTCCGGCCGTCCGGGCTGACGTCCATGCCGGAGCTGTCGGAGCCTGCCGCCGAACGGCTCAGCGGTGCCTCGAAGTTGGGGTCGTGGATCAGCCGGCCGTCGTCGAGACGGGTGAGGCGGCGCAGTACGGCTTCGCCGTCCCAGCTGGTGACCAGGTGCCGGCTGTCGGGGGCGAAACGCACGAATCCGTCGCTCTGAGGAACAGTGGTCACGGAGCGGGGCTTGCCCGCGTCCGTGACGTCCCACACGGTGATCTCGTGGTCCTGTCGGCCGGTGGTGGCGAACAGGGTGCCGTCGGGCGCGTACGACATGCCACCGGCCTTGCTCCTGAGCGTGGCGAGCCGTTCGCCGTCGGGTCCCCGGAAGACGACCCGGTCCTCGAACTCCCAGGCTGTGGACCGGCCGCCCGGTGCGAAGGCGACGGAGTACACGTCGGCGGCGGCGTCCAGGGTCTTCACGGGTGTGGGGCTTCCCGGCCGGCCGACGTCCCACAGCCGCGTGGGCCCGCCCGCGCTTCCCGTGGCGAGCTGCTCCCCGTCCGGGCTGAAGGCCAGGGCGGTGACCGAGTAGCTGTACGGCAACGAGGCGAGCCGGCGCGCGTGTCCGGGTTCGGAGACGTCCCAGAGCTGGATGCTCCCGGCGGGCAGGGTCATGCCGTAGTCGCCGAATCCATGGCCCACCGCCAGCGTCCGCCCGTCCGGGCTGAAGGCCAGCGCCCCGACGTCCCCGGTCCCTCCCGTCAGCTCCGCGACCTGTCGGCCGTGCTGCACGTCCTGGAGGACGACGGTGCCGGTCCCGCCCACCGCCAGCAGCTCCCCCGGGGGCTGGAAGGCGATCGTCACGGGTGATCCCTGCGTCCGGACGTCATGGGTGTACGAGCCCGGCAGGGTGAGGCTGTTCAGCAGAGCGCCTCGTGCCTGGTCGGTCCGCGAGACGTCGTACGCCATCAGGAGCAGCTGCCGGGACAGCCCCGGGTCGGTCGCCTCCAGCTCGGCCGCCTCCCTGACGAGCTGACGGGACCGCGCGACCCGCTGGCGCTCGTCGCTGCGGTCCTGTTCCCCCATCAGGAGCCACACCGCGACACCTCCGAACAGGACCGCGACGACCAGGGCCAGGAGCAGCGCGTTTCCCGCCATCACCCGGCCGTCACGGCGGCGTGCCCGCCCGGCGGCCTCCGCCCAGTTCCCGGCGGGTTCGACCGTGAGTCCGGGGCGGGCGAAGCCCAGTGCGTCCTCCTGGTCGCCCACGGGGACGATGACCCGGCTCACCTTCGCCGCCGCGAGCTTCGCACGGTACTGGTCGACCCGGCCGAGGTTGCCGAGTCCGTCGATCTTCCCGACCACCGCCACGTCGTCGGCGAGCCGTCGCACGGCACGCCGGGCGGAGCCCCAGTTCCGGAGCCGGTGGATCTCGTCCAGCACGACGGCGAAGGCGGCGCCCAGTGACTCGTCCTCGACGTAGTGGACGGGGCCGGCCTCGCTCTCCAGCCACCAGAGCACCGTTCCCTCGACGTGTCCGGCGCCCGCGCACTCCCACGCCCGCTCCAGGGATGTCTGGAAGAGCGGGTCCGCGCTGAACAGGCTCATCCTCGCGGGGTCGGGCACGAGTGCCGGCGGGCCCGAGGGCAGCTGACGGGCCCGTAGCGTCGCGTGGCGGCCGTGGACCCCGCGGGAGGTCAACACCTCCACCCGCTGCGGGGAACGCCGCGACGCGGGGCCGGCCCCGGCCAGGCGCTGGAGGGTGAGCGCCGCGGTGAGCGAGGCCCCGTCCCGGCGTCCGGCGTCGGCTGCCGCGACCGCCAGGGCGTCGAGGCAGCGATGGAGGGGAGTGTTCCCCTGTGCGAGTGCGTCGGGGGTCCATCCGGAGGACTGCGTACCCAGTGGGAAGACCCGGGCCGCCTCGATACGGCCGAGGACGGCGGGCAGCACATCGGGGGCGGCGTCGGTGTCGACGAGGGCGAGTCCCATGCCGGCCAGCGAGCGCAGGGCGTTGACGGCGGCGTCCTCCTCGGGCCGGAACGGTGCGCCGAGGACGGCTTTGGTCTCGGGCACTCTCCGCGCCCCGCGGCCGTCGTTCAACAGCCGGTGCAGCGGCGTCACTTCCTCGTGCAGCGCTCTGAGCGCGTGGCTGTCGGCGCGCTCGACGAACCGCTCGACCAGCCGGAAGAGCGGCTGCCCGGGCCCGAGGAGCTCCTGGCGTATCTCGTCCGCCTCGTGGGGCGGCGCCTCCTCCACGAGATGGCGGCCGAGGTCTCTCGGCAGGCCGGCAGGGGTCACTGGACGGCCCGGCCGATGACGTCCCGCAACGGGTGCGACGGGGGCAGCGCGTCCGCGATCCGCTCCCAGAGGTCCAGGTAGCTGCCGGTGTCGACCGCCGCGATCGAGCGCTCCACCTCCTCCGCTCCCAGTGACGCCGCCTCCCGTACGCCGATCGGCGGTCCGTCCACGTCGGCCTCGACGAAATCACCGGTGGGGATGGGCAGGGGCAGGCTCCCGCCGATGAAGGCGCCGGACGGCTCCAGCACGACCCAGTACCGCGTCGCCCCGTCTGCCGCCAAGATCCGGAACGGCAGGAGCATGACCCCGTACCCCTCGGTGAGCAGCCGGTGCTCGCCCGGCCGGAGCACGGCGTGCGCGCTGACGGTGACGTGTCCCGTACTGGTGACGGCCACCCGGACGGTGAACGGGGCCCGTTCGAACTCCTGGCTCTCGCGCCGGATCCCGTCGGACGCCCCCGCGTCGAGCAGCACCGTGTCCATGCGCGGTGCCGCGGGGGCGGACCCGCCTTCTCCGCGCAGTTTGCCGGTGACCCGGGCCGCGGTGTGGCCGAGGAATCTGTTTCCCTCCGCGAGCACCTCGACGAGCGCGGCGAGCGACACCCTGGCGTGTGCGGGCAGCCGGGCCGCGTCCAGGTCCGTCAGCCGGGCGCACAGGCTGGTGGCGGCCACCCGGACCAGGCCGGGGTCGTCGTCCCGCACTCCTTCGTCGAGCTGTTCCAGGGACGCGGTGAAGCGGGGGCCGACCGGCCGGAACCAGTGGCGCAGCCGGATCACCTCGCCGGGCACGCCACCGTGGAGCAGGGCGTCGATCTCATCGGCCAGCAGGGTCACCCGGTGCCAGGGCAGGATGTGGAACAGCTCGGCGGGGGGCCTTCCCTCGTCGGCGAGGCGGGCCAGCAGCAGACGCCGGACCTCGATCTGTTCACCGGCGAGCACCTCGGTCTCGGCTGCGCTCGGGGGCACATCGGGCCACCCTTCCTCGAGCCGGGTGATGACCCGCAGTCCGGCTTCGGTGACCGGGACGGGCATGGCGAGTTCGTCCAGCTCGACCACCGCCTCGCCGGTCGACCGGTGGACCAGGCCGAGCGCCTGCCGTCCCTGCTCCATCGGGACGCCCCGGCGCTGCCAGCCGTGCGCGAACTTGGGCAGCCGACGGGCGTCGGCCCGCTCGTCGCCGTCGTTCACCACGGCTCCGCGCGGCCACGCGGGTGCTCCGGTCGTGGACGCGGGCACGGGCGCCGTCGCCGTCCAGATACTGAGCGGTCGATGGTCCGTCACCCGGTCCGCTCCTGGATCGTCCTGACGAGACTCGCGGCGGCGGGCCCGAACTCATGGGCGATGGCGGACTCCCGCTCCCCGCGGTCCCCCACCGGGACACAGCTCTCGCGCGCCGCGCGCACCCTGGGCCAGCCGTCCGCCGGTATCCGGCCGGTGAGGTCCGCCGGCAGCGCGCCGACCCACTTCGCCGCCCTGGCCGTGTCGGCCTCCGGCCAGCGGAGCCGGAACTTGAGGCAGCGGAGGATGACGCAGGCCTGCGCCACGGGGTCGTCCCCCTCGTACCCGACGGCCAGGACCCGTGGCGCGGCCTCCAGGTCCCGGAGCCCCTGGCCGGTGGGATCAGCGGTCGCGTTGCGCCGGTGGTCGTAGTAGAGGGAGTTGACGGTCAGGTCGCGGGTGACGGCATCGGCCGCCAGGTCTCCCCCGTATGCCGGGAAGGCGAACTCGTCCAGCGCGAGGGGCCGGTACTCCATGAGCCGGTCCGGCGGAAACTCGGCCGGGGCGACGGACCACACCAACCGGGGCGAGACACGGCAGTCGACATCGCCGAGATCGTGGCGCCGGAGCATGCGGTCCTCGGCCAGTTCGGTCAGCTCCCCCGGTCCGGCCGTCCCGGTGAAGTCGAGGTCGTTCACCCGGGCGTCCTCGCCGTCGCGGAGCAGGTCCCGCACGGCCCCGCCCACCAGCCACGTCGTGTGGTGCCGCGCCGCCAGAGCGTCGAGGAGCGCTTCCACGAACCGGCCTCCGCTCTCCATGGAGACGACCACCCGCTCGAAGCCGGCCCGCAGATGCGGCGGCGCGGCGGCTATGGCGTCACCACTCAGGCTGTCGACCGGCGAAGGGCCCGACCGGATGATCCGGACCGACTCGTCCTCGGCCGCGGGCACGGTCCGGTCGGGCGGCCCGGTCAAGCGGTGATCCCCGTCGAGGAGCAGTCGGTCGCCCGGCGCTCCGGAGACGGGGTGGGGATCGAAGGTGAAGCCGGCGACCGTCCGCCCGTCCACCTGGTCACCTCGCGCGACGGGGCCGTGCGCGGAACGGGCGTAGGCGTCGAACACCTCGGCGCGACCTGCGACTCTGGCCATGAACCACCTCCGGCGAGGCCGAAGTCCCTTCTGAGACCTCACTCACCCTATCGGGCGGATGGGTCGACTGTGCGGCTGATGTGGGGAGTTGGGCCCGAAACGGCACCGTACGACGCCGAGGCGTGAGCCGGGCCGCGCCACCGCCGAAGAGCGGAAGGTGGGCGCGTCCGGGCCGGGCGGGAGCCGGGCGCCCCACCGCCGATCCGGAAGGCGTGCGCGTCCGGGCAGGGAGCCGGGGCATCCCGGCTCGGGCCGGGGGGGCCGGGTGCCGGAGCCTGGCTATCCCGCCTCTGCCTGCCGGCGTGCCTCGTCGCGGAAGTACCGGGGCGACGCCCCGACCACGCGCCGGAACGCCGTGCTGAAGGCGCTCTCGGACTCGTAGCCCGTCGCGGCGGCAAGCTCGGAGATGGAGCGCGTGTCGCTGCGCAGGGCATCACGGGCCAGGCTCATCCTCCATTCGATCAGGTAGGTCAACGGGGCCGTGCCGACCTTGGCCTTGAACGCCGCGGCGAACGCGGACCGTGACATGTGGCTGATCGCGGCGAGCTCGTCGAGCGTCCAGCGCCGGCCCACGTCGGCGTGCATCGCGCGCAGCGCGGCCCCGATGCCGTCCTCGACCAGCGCACCGAGCCAGCCGACGGGCCTTTCCGTCGCATCGGCATGGACCCGCAGCATGTGGACGAGAATGAGCTGCGCGAGGTGCTCCAGGACGAGGGTCCGACCGACACCGGCGGACTCCATCTCCGCGACCGTGAGTGCGGAGAGGTTCGTCAGCAGTGCGCCACGCGGGTCGCCGGCCCGGACGAGGACGAGGGGCGGAAGCACATCGAACAACACCGAGGCGTTCGCTTCCTCGAACACGAAGTCGATGCAGCACACATAGGTGTCCTCGTCGGCCTCGGCTCCGATGCGCACCTCACCGTCGTTCTCACGCTCCCGGAAGGCAGCGGCCCGGCCCCGCGCCCCGTCGGGCGTGCTGGTCAGCGTGTAGGACGGCGGGTTGTTCAGCAGGAAGAAGTCGCCCTTGCGCAGGCACAGCGGCTCGCACCCCTCGGGGGTCATCCAGCACTCACCCTCGAGGACGACGCCCAGCTTCACATGGGCGTAGGGATCGAAGCGCACCGCCCACGGCGAAGCGGCGTGCACGCGTGCGGGAACCACCGCCTGCGTGCGAAGCAGCCGCAGTACGTCGACGATCGGGTCACCGGCGCCGACGCCCCTGCTCCGCTTGGACGATGCGTAAGCTTTATCGGACTTCACATCATTCATCGTACTCGACAGCGCTCCTCCGTGAGCCCATGAGCTACGCGAAGGCGGTGCCCGCAACGGGCGCAACAGGCACCGGCACCACAGCCGAACTGCCCACGCGGTACGGGCTGCGGGGTGCGGGGTGCGGGGTGCGGGGTGCGGGGTGCGGGCTGCGGGGTGCGGGCTGCGGGGTGCGGGGTGCGGGGTGCGGGGTGCGGGGGCAGGCTCCCACACTGCGACGCGCGAGGTCTCGGCCGGCCGCACCAGCCGAGACCTCGTGCGCGGCACGACGGCACACAGACCCTTCCCGCACTGCGGTCCGGTCTCGGAAACCGGAGGGCCTGTGCGCCGTCATGCCGAGTCCTGGCCCGGACGGGGCCGGGGTCACCCGGCCCGCAGGGCAGCCTCAAGGACTCCGGACGACAGAACCCGAGCGCGCCCGGGTGCTACTTCTGGACGGTGCTCGCGCTCGCCTGGTCCATGAAGATGGCGACATGGGCCGGAGGCATTGCCGCCAGTGTGCCCCCGATCGGCGACGGCCGCTCCGCGCTCTCGATCAGCTTCCTGGCGGCCTCGGGCGAGACGGGCGGGACCGGCTGCTCGAGGTAGAAGCTCTTCTCCTCGTCCGCGGCGAGCCCGTCCGGAATGGCGGGGGCGTACGGCCAGAAGTAGAGGGGCGTGTTGGGTTCGATGCGCCAGCTGTCGGCGAGCGAGCCGGCATCGACCACGTCGTAGCCGACCTCCTCCAGGAACCGCGTCACGACCGCCTTGGCACCGGCGTCGTTGCCGGAGATCGCCATGGTCGTCCGTCCGGGATCGCCCTTCGGACGGGCGTTGGAGTACATGTGGTTCCAGTCCAGGTTGTGCAGCCCCTTGACGACGAGGGAGTTCTCGAGGTGCCGCTGTACGAGCTCACTCGAGGTGAGCTCCCCGGTGTCGAGCTCCGCGTTGCGCCAGAACTCGGGGTAGTAGTTCGTCTGGTCGATGACCACCTTCCCGGCCAGCTTGTCGGCCGGCAGTGCTTCGAAACTCGCGATCGGCACGGAGAGCGCAATGATGTCGCCCGCCGCGATCGCCTCATCGACACTTCCGGCACGCGCGAGCGGGCCCAGCTCCTGAACGCGTTCCGAAAGTGATTCCGGGCCGCGCGAGTTGCTGAGCACGACCTGGTAGCCCGCGTCGACGGCCAGACGCGCGACGGCGCCGCCGACCAGGCCGGAGCCGATGATCCCGATGGTGTGTGTCATCACCGATGTCTCTTTCTTCGAAAGGGCGCCAGCGGGCCGCAAGGTGCCGTGTGCCTGACGCGCTCGGACGTATGAGTCGATGCTCGGCCCGGCCGTATGGGCGCACCAGGCGTTGTCGTCCCTGGTAGTCCGCGTACCACCCAGCTCCTGACGGGCGGGCTCATACTGAGTCCATGAGCACGCACACAGAGCTCGGCCCAGCGTTGCGCGCGTGGAGAGAGCGCATCCGTCCGGCCGACGTAGGCCTGCCGACCACGGGCAACCGACGGGTTCCGGGTCTGCGCCGTGAGGAACTGGCCGTGCTGGCCGGCCTCTCCGTCGACTACCTCGTGCAGCTCGAACAGGGCCGCGCGAAGAATCCGTCGCCCCAGGTCCTCGCGTCCTTCGCGCAGACCCTGCGGCTGAATGCCGTGGACCGCGAACTGCTCTACCGGCTGGCAGGTTCGGTGGTGCCGCCGTCCGGTTCGATGCCACGCGAGGTGCCGCCCGGTGTACAGCGCATGATCGACCGGATGAGCGACACTCCGCTGGCCGTCTTCACCGCCGCCTGGGACATCGTGCAGAGCAACCCGCTCTGGGGCGAGCTGTTCGGCGGCACGGCCGGGTCCGATGCCCGGTCGAGCAATCTGATCTGGGGCCATTTCGCTGCTCCCCACGTCGCCGGCGCATCCCGTATCGAGCGCGACGCCGTGCACGCCGACGCCTTCGAGCGCATGATGGTGTCCGACCTGCGACGGGCCGCCGACCGGTACCCGGACGACCGCGCCGTCACCGAACTGATCGACGGGCTCCGCGAGGCCGACCCCCGCTTCGCCGACCTCTGGACCCGCTACGAGACCCGGCCGATCGGACGCTCGCACAAGACAGTCGTCCACGCCGAGCTCGGCGAGATCGTCCTGGACTGCGACATCATGACCATCGAACGCGCGGACCTGCACATCGTGCTGAACTGGGCCGCTCCGGATACGGGTGCCGCCGAGAAGCTCGCCGTCCTGCGCGAGCGGGTGTCCGCAGCGGCACACTGAGCCCAGGTGCCGCGCCCCCTTGCGGGCGACGCCGGGCCAGGACCGGACGCAAGTGCGCGTTCGGTCAGTACTCCAGCCGGAGATCGCTGGTGCGCCGTCCGGCCGGCCTCGCCTACGGGTGCGTGTCCGTGAGCGCGATGACCTCGTCGAGGCGGTCCAGGGCGGCCTGCAGGTCGTCGACCTTGGCCTGGATGCGGTCCCGCTCGGTGCGCAGCATGGCTCGTTGCTCGGCGTCGGTGTGCCCGGAGTCCCAGCACGGAAGGAGTTCGGCGATCCTCCGGCTGGTCAGGCCGGCGGCGAACATCTGCTGGAAGAAGCGCACCAGGGCGACGGCGTCCTGCCGGTAGAGGCGCTGACCGGATGGGCTGCGCTCCGCGGTGAGCAGTCCCTGCTGCTCGTAGTAGCGCACCGCGCGCACCGAGACGCCGGCGCCCCGCGCCACCTCGCCGATGCGGACCAGCCGCTCGGCCGCGGGCTCCGTGACGGTCATGGTGACTCCTCTCACCTCGTCCCCGACGACCAGCGCTTGCCTCTGACGTCAACGTCAGGTTTTAGCGTAACGGACATGGACATCAACAACTCAGTCGCCCTTGTCACCGGAGCCAACCGTGGCCTGGGCCGCGCCTTCGCCCAGCGCCTGCTCGAACGGGGCGCCCGCAAGGTATACGCGACGGCCCGCCGACCGGAGACCGTGGACCTGCCCGGGGTCGAGGTGCTGCCCCTTGACATCACCGATCCCGCATCCGTGAGGGCCGCCGCCGAGGCCGCCCCGGACGTCTCGCTGCTCGTCAACAACGCGGGGATCCAGACGGGGACCGGCCTGGTGACCGGCTCTCTGGACGCGGTGCAGCACGAGCTGGAGACCAACATGTTCGGCCACCTGCGAATGATCCGGGAGTTCGCGCCGGCGCTCGCCAGGAACGACGGGGGCGCGATCGTGAACATCCTCTCCGCCATGTCGTGGTTCGGGGGCGCGGGCGCCAATGCCTACCACCTGACCAAGGCCGCCGCATGGGCCATGACCAACGGCGTCCGCCTTGAGCTCGCCGAGCAGGGCACGCTCGTCACGGCGGTGCACCTCGGTCTGGCCGACACCGACATGGCCGCGGGCTGGCCCGTGGACAAGATCGCGCCGTCGGACCTGGCCGATGCGGCGCTCGACGGTGTCGAGGCGGGCTCCGCCGAGGTCCTCGCCGACCAGTGGAGCCGGGACGTAAAGTCCCGGCTGCCACTGACGCCGGAAGAGTTCAACGTCGCGATGGACCGAGCTCTGGCGGCGCTCACGGCAGCCTGAGAGGCCCTCGGGCAGCGCCGACTTCGGCTGGTTGCTCAGGAGAGGGTGCGTACACGTCTTTTGACATGGTTTCGGGTGCTATCTGACTCGGCCTTGATGAGGTGAGTGCTACTCGAGATACAGGTGGTACAAGTGGGGCGTAAATGCCGTGGTCTCGCCTGTACTCCTCCTGCTGCATCCCAGGACGCCCCGTCGCGCAACGTTCACATCGCGCGCCTGACGCACGCACATCGCCTGCCGTGACCCGACCACCAGGGGTCTACCCGATTGCCCCGCCACTGGGCCGTCGAGCAGACCCCGGGCCGGCCCCTGAACCACCGACGCCTGGCCCGCGACTACGCAGCACACCCACACCGGCCCGAAGCAATGGTCAACCTCGCGATGATCGACCCATGCCCCGCGGACTCACCGCCAAATCCACCCCGGCACGGCGCGGAGCATGAACTGCACACACTCCATCAATTCGTGATGAAACAACGGGACGGAACACCCCCGCAGACCCTCGACGCTCAGACCAGGTGGTGGGTGGTCAGCTTCCCGCCCTTCGTCCCGGCGGCAAGCAGAGCACTACCGTCCGGCAGAGGCACCAAGGAGACATTGGACCCGATGAAAGTCTGTTCGAGCGATTCGCCGGACAGCAGGTCCCACTGGCGCACCATGTCCTGATCGGCAGTGAACAGTCGCATCCGACCCGAAACCGTCGCCGTCGCGATTCTCACCGATTCCCCCTCGACCGGAATCGGCGGTCCTACCTCCTGCCCCGTCTCGGCGTCCCAGCGGCATACGGCCTCGCCCTCCTCCACCACTCCGACGATCAGCGGTCGCTCGTCGTCGTACGCCGTGGTCAGCATGTCGATGTGAGGAGCGTTGATCTTTGCGCCGAATGACGACTCACAGTGGTCCCCCTGCCAGCGCCGTACTCCTTCGTAGTCTCCCGTCACGATCAAGGAGGGCCCGCCGCGCAGTTCTGCGAGGGTCACGGCAACCGCATCTCCCACATGTTCCAGCACAGGAGTGAGGGGCGCGCCTGTGACGGGGTCCCATATGTGCA
Source organism: Streptomyces sp. CB02058 (assembly GCF_001905505.1). Taxonomy (GTDB): domain Bacteria; phylum Actinomycetota; class Actinomycetes; order Streptomycetales; family Streptomycetaceae; genus Streptomyces. The sequence continues at coordinate 1,373,365 of NZ_LIPG01000003.1, read as the reverse complement.
GCCCGTTGACCCCTGTTCCGACCAACAGAGCCTGCCCCTGGCCCGTCACTCCTCCGGCGACCTGAAAGATCTGGTCCTCCCCGACCGCGTTGGCCAACAGCCGTCCGCTCACTCCGTCCCACAGGCAGAGGCCGCGCTCGTCCCCAGCAGCAATGCGCACGCGCCCGTCCGGGAGTACGAGCGCTGTCAATTCAAACGTGTCGGTGCAAGCGTTGTCGGGGACTTGGAGGTTGCCCTTTGGGCGGCCGGACTCGGCATCCCACCGGGTCAGCCGCCCGGAAGACGCAGTCACCAACTCCATCCCACCCGCAGGAGAACGGTAGATCAGCGGGGCTACCGGACCGTCGAAACCCGCGATCTCGATCCCAGGTCCCACCATCTTCGAACGCATCGGTTCCTCCCCCGCCATCACCACCCCATTCTTCATCTCTGGACTGTGGCTTGTCGGCGGGCCAATGGCCGGTCGGTGAACGCAGGGTGACGGGGGCGCCAGGCGAGCCGGGGTGGGCGAGACCGTTCCTCGGCGGAACGGCGACGGCGAGAACAGGTGCTGGATCTCGGCATTGGCCAACGAAGCCAGGTCCTCAGGTCCGGTGCTCACCCTCGGCCGGCTCCTGCGCCACCGACGTCCGGCCCGCGACCACGAAACCCACCCCCACCGACCAGCCGCCATGATCACATCATGACCCGCGGAATCCACGCCGACATGGCGCGGTGCATGACCATCCGCAACCACGCGATACGGGATGAAACAACCGGACGCCCCCCTGAAAGAGCGTTCGGTCCTTCGATGGGCGTCTCGTTGCGGTTCGGGTGGCGGGTGATGCTGGATCGACCGAGGTGCGAATGCCTGCTGTGGCAGGTGGGAAGGGTGGCGGCTCGCGAAGGCCCGTTTCGGTTCCTTCGCTCCTGCCTGATCCCATCACGCCCCTGGTCGCACCTGTTTGCACTCTGCCACGGGACGGCGGGCATCGGTACTACAGAAACATCGGAGGTCATCCATGCATGAGCCAACTCGCCGATCAGCACGCCGAGTCGACGGCGCCGAAGGCCGGTGAAGACAGGTTGGGACAAGGCCGTGCGGCCAAGGCATCGCGTCACAAGAGCACCCCACCCGCACGACCCCCTTCACGTCACGACGCACCTGCTGCGACTGTCGCGCGACATGAAGTCATTCCGCTCTCCGCCGCTTGCGATTGGGGCGGTGCGGGCGAACCAACGTGTCGAGCGCGCCCACGGCCGCACGGATGTGGGCCGGCCCGCGGCACAGCCGATCACCGGCGCACCACCAGGAGAGCTGCCCCTCCGCATCGCGCGGATGCATGCCCAGATCGTGTTCGGCGCACAGGGGCCACGCTTGCCATAGACGCTCAGCAACGGTCTCCTGCGCGGCGTCGGCGATGTCCGCCAGGGCATGAGCAGGGTCTTCTGCCGATTCCGGGTACAAGTGATTGCCGTGCCACTCACCGTTGGCCAGGGCAACGTAAACATGCTCCGGCTCGTCCGCCTCACAGGAAGGCAGAGCCAGCAGCTGAAGGGGCTCCTGCTCAGGAAGAGTCACCGCCAAGTCCCGGTTGAGGAGCGCGAGAGCCTCCTCCCACAAGGGGTACTCGCCCGGCGAGACGCGACGGGGCCCGGGGCGATCGAAGAGAGCATGCACAGGGCCATCTTCCACCGCTGACGGCCGACCTCCTCAATCGCGCCCCACGTTGTTACAGCCTGGCGGGCCGAACGAAGAGAGAAGGGCCTGGACATCGGTCGGCCACCTGAACACGACCTGCGCCGGATCATGGACGCCACCCCCTGCGTCGACCGCACCGGTACCCCGTGGAGGTACCTGCCGCACGACTTCGCCCCGTGGGAAACCGTGAGAAACCGTCTACGGATACTTTGCCACCTGGCAGAAGGATGGCGTCTTCGACCAGCTCAACGGACTCCTCCGCCGACTGGCCCGAAAGGCCGAAGGCCGCGACGCAGAACCCACCGCCTGCATCCTCGACACTCAGAGCGTCAAGACTTCAGCCAACGTGCCCGGCACCGGTCAGGGCATCGACGCGGGCAAAAAGATCGCAGGCCGCGAACGGCACATCGGCGTCGACACCGAAGCAGTTGCCGTTGACCCACACCGTGACCGATTCGGGCCGATGGTCGACCTGGAACGGCTCGTCACCACGCAGAGTCCACGGCCATGATCCATCCGCTGCAGGCGAGTGGGTGGCAACGACCCACGTCTGCTTCGGGAGCAGTTGGTACGTATCCGCCCGGGGCTCCACGGTCAGTTCCAGCGCACCTCCCCGCCGTTACTGAGAAACAGCCGCGCTGTTCCCCTGTGACCCTTCCCGGTACCCCTCCTCGCCTCTACGGACGATCCCGCGTTCAACCGCAGCCCCTTCGGGCGCACACGACCCGATCGTCACACGCGCGATCACCTGATCAAAGCGGCTTCGTCACCCGAGTTATCAAACAGCCCTGCCGGGACGAAACGCTCTTTTGAGGCCGGTCACTCGATGCGCGGTCGTGGATCTTCCTGCCGTGGCCACGCGCCGGTGGGAGCGGGCACTCGCGGGCGCGCGTCCGCTCCCACCGCCTCACCCTTCAAGATCCACGACTACGACTGGAGTACTGGACGCTACATCTCAGGACACTTGGACGATCCGTAAACATTTCCGGACTTCACGTTATGGAATGCACTGAGCTCTTTCCTGCAGAGTGAGGACATGAGCCGCCCGGAAGCCACCGATCACAACGGACGCCGATAAAGCCAGGCTCCGTCGGTCACCGGCTGTCCGGCACGGCGCATCGGGCGCGCATCGACGCCCGATCAACGAAATGAACTCACCCCTTGAGGAATGCTCGTGTCACAGTCACTGGCTGGAAAGACCGCTCTCGTCACCGGAGGCTCGCGCGGAATCGGGCGCTCGATAGCCGAGCGGCTCGCGAAGGAAGGCGCACTTGTCGCCCTGACGTACAACGCGAGCAAGCACGGCGCGGAGGAAACGGTCGCGGCCATCGAGAAGGCCGGTGGCAGCGCTTTCGCGATTCACGCGGATCTCGTCGACGTGGAGTCCGTCCCGGACCTGTTCACCCGACTCGACGACGAATTCACGCAGCGCAAGGAAAGCACGGCCCTGGACCTGTTGATCAACAACGCGGGAAACTCCGGCTGGGGCGGCCTCACGGACGCCACACCGGACAGCTGGAACACCATGTTCGCGGTCCACGCCCGCGCACCCTTCTTCATCGTCCAGTCAGCTCTGAGCCGGCTCTCCGACGGTGGACGGATCGTCAATGTCTCCTCCGGCGCGGCCTCGCGACCGATGCAGGCGGTCCCCGTCTACTCCATGGCCAAGGCGAGCATCAACAATCTGACTCATGCGCTCGCCATGGAGCTGGGCCCCAGGGGAATCACGGTGAACGCCGTTGCGCCCGGCTGGGTGCGCACGGACATGAACGCCGCAGTCCGCGAGAACTCCGACATGACGGCAGCGATCGAAGCGGACACCGCTCTGGGACGCTTCGGTGAAGTGTCCGACATAGCCGCCGTGGTGGCCTTCCTGGCCTCCGACGAGAGCCGTTGGGTGACCGCGCAGGTGATCGAGGCAAGCGGCGGCTACAAGCTCTGATTCGCCCGGAGCCCTGCGGGGGCCTGTCCGGCGGATCGTGATCAGCACAGGGCGTCGGCCGGTCGGCTTCGACCAGCCGACGGACCGGCGCCGCAACGAGGTCGAGCGGACGATCCAACCGATCGAGCACTCCGGAGCGGTGGCGACGCGCTTGGACATCCGGGCCCACCTCTTCCACGGCACCGTCACCGCCGCCTCGCTCCCTCTCGGGCGCAGTTGCCGATCTGCGGGGGTGAGGCGGAAGTACCCGCCTCACCCCGCAGGGGACGGGCACCGGACCAGCCGACCGCCCCCGTCACCTGCCCGTCTCCGTCCGCCCGGTGGCACGGCGAGGCAGTACGGCTCGCGAACGGCGCCAAGCGGGACGGTCCGCCCCATTGACGCGGTCACGCCTCCCCCACATCATCCTGGGAGCGCTCCCACGAGCGTCGCACCGAAGGCACCCCACCGACCACTCACACCGGGCGTCCTGCCGATCGACGCGGCGCTCGCCCGAGGAGGACACGTCATGCCTCTCATGCAACTCCCCGCCACCGGCCGGTCGAACCGGCCACGTCGCAGACCCGGAAGATCAGCGGGCAGACGCCCCGCCGCCGCGCTCGTCTGCGCCCTGGCCACGGTCGCCGCCCTCGCCACCGCTCCCCCGGCGCCCGCCGCCACCGGCCGGACCGCCACGGCGACGGCCGCCGACGAGGCGTCGGCCGTCGAGGTCTCCGTCAACGCGGGGGTGGGCCTCGGCACCATCGACAAGGCGGCGTTCGGCGTCAACCACGCGCTCTGGGACTCGCACATGAACGACCCCGAGGTGACCGGCCTGCTGGGCGAGGCAGGCGTCGGCGTGATGCGCTACCCAGGCGGCTCCTACGGCGACATCTACCACTGGAAGGACCACACCGCCCCCGGCGGTTACGTGGCGCCCGGCACCACCTTCGACGAGTTCATGGGCAGCGTCCGCGCCACCGGCTCCCAGCCGATGATCATCGCCAACTACGGCACCGGCACCCCGCAGGAGGCCGCCGAATGGGTCCGCTACGCCAATGTCACCCGCGGCTACGGGGCGAAGTACTGGGAGATCGGCAACGAGATCTACGGCAACGGCCACTACGGCGGCGGCTGGGAGGCCGATGACCACCCGGACAAGAGCCCGCACGAGTACGCCCGCAACGTCCTCGCCTACGCCGAAGCGATGAAGGCGGTCGATCCGTCGATCAAGATCGGCGCCGTGCTGACCACGCCGGGCGACTGGCCGGACGGCATCACCGGCCCGGGTGACTCGGCCGACTGGAACCACACCGTGCTGTCAGCGGTCGCCGGGACGATCGACTTCGCCATCGTGCACTCCTACCCGGGCGGCGCCACCGCCGACGAGGCCCTGGACCGGACCGCCCGGCTGCCCGGACAGCTCCGCGAGGTCCGCCGGCAGATCGACCGTTACGCCGGGGAACGCTCGCCGAAGATCGGCATCGCGCTCACCGAGGTCAACTCCAACGTCCAGATGAACAGCCGCCCAAACGGCCTGTTCGCCGCGGACACCTACATGACGGCACTGGAGAACGGCGTCTTCAACGTCGACTGGTGGAACGTCCACAACGGGCCCACATCGGCGGAGACGGTGGACGGCGACACCGACTTCAACGACTTCGGCCTGCTCTCCAGCGGCGGCTGCGTCGGCGACGTCTGCCAGCCGGCGGTGAACACGCCGTTCCACCCGTACTTCGGCATCAAGTCGCTGACCAAGCTGGGCCGTCCCGGGGACACGATGGTCGCCTCCTCCACCGACAGCGACCAGGTCTCCGCGCACGCCGTACACCGGGCCGACGGCACGCTGAGCGTGATGCTGATCAACAAGGACCCGCTGAACTCCCACACCGCGGACATCGGTTACGCCGGATACACGCCCACTGATCAGGCACCGGTCGTACACCGTTACGGCCGCGGCGACACCGATGTCACCCGGGTGGCCGCCACCGCCGGGGGCGACCAGGTCCTGCCGCCGTACTCGATCACCACGATCACCGTCGCCCCGCACGCCGCCACGACCTCGGTCGGCGCGCCCGGCGCGCCGAAGACCACCGCCGTGGACAGCTCGACCGCCACGGTGAGCTGGACGGCCCCCGCGACCGGCAAGGCGGTGCGCTACGAGGTGTACGAACGCCTGGGCACCAACGCCCAGTTGCTCGCCAGCTCGACCTCCACCTCGGCGACGCTGCACAACCTGCCGCCGGGCTCCGAACACACGGTCAACGTTCTCGCGCGGGACGCCGACGGCCGCCTCTCGCGCCCCTCGGAACCGCTGACCTTCGCCACCACGGCTCCGCGCGACAGCAGCTGCCTGGTCAACTACCGGGTGGACAGCGGCTGGGGAAGCGGATTCGTCGCCACCGTCACGGTCTCCAACGTCGGTGACGCCCCGATCAACGGCTGGACCCTGGACTTCACCTGGCCGTCCACCGGCCAGTCCGTGCAGAGCTCCTGGAACGCTAACCTCACCAGTTCGGGCACGCGCGTCCATGTGACCGACAACGGCACCAACGCCGAGCTGGCCCCGCGCGGCGGCTCCACCGCCACCTTCGGCTTCGTCGGAGCCAACGACGGCGCCAACCCCACCCCGACGACGTTCACCCTCAACGGCACGGTCTGCCGCACCTCCTGATCCACCGCCCTCGGCCCGTCCCGTCCTCCGACGGGCCGGGCTGCGGGAGAGGACTTCCTGAGCGGGCAAGCCATGCCGAAGAATCATGAACGTGACGTCATGAGAATGGCGAACTGCCGCCTCTCTCTTGTGAACGGCCACCGCGCGTCCTGAGCGCCACGGCCCATAGTGCACGGGAGGTTGGACGATGGAGCTCACTGCCGCACTCTTGTCCGCGGTTGTTCCTCTGGTCCCTGCGGTAAAGCGCTGGCTGGACAGCATGGCGCTTCGCAACCGGACTTCGGCCCGGGCCCGGATAAATCCGTGCTCGGTCGGCCCATCAGGACGCCTCCCGAGGTACGGCCGCGGAACGGAAATCGGAGGAAGGCAATGGCTGAGCGTGAAGTGGAGCCCGTTGAGGCTCTGGGTACTCTGTACGCCGACTACCGGGTCAGCCTCACAAGCACCGCTCAGTAGGCGCTCCTCGCCCACGGCATCCCGGAGTCCGTCGTCTCGGCCGAGGATCTCGTGCAGAACGCCTTCGCCAAGGTGCTGCGCCGTCCGACGTCTGTCGAGTACCCCGTCAGCTATCTGCGCGTGGTGATCCGCACGGAGGCAGCCAACCGGGCGCGTCAGCAGGCCCGACACAGTGGGCTGGAAGCGCGGCGCGCGGCTGATCCGCTGCGCTTCGACCCCTTGCAGTCCCCGGACGTGGCCGCGTTGGTGGCCAACCGCTGTGCCGTCGAGCAGGCCATGGGCGCCCTGACTCCCTCGCAACGCGCCGCGGTATGGGCAACGAAAGGGCTGGACTGCACCCAGGCCGAGACTGCGGTCATGATGGAGAAGGCGCCCGGCACTGTCGCCGTTCATGTCTCGCGTGGCATGGCACTTCTGCGCGCGAGCCTCGTTGCCGCCGTCGTCGCCGGCATCGTCTGTGTGGTGGGCCATTTCATCGACGAGCCGCTGCAGGGCACCCCTCCCGCGAGGGAGCCGAGTATGGATTCCAGCCCGCTTTCCCCACAGTGGTGGTCCGGGAAACCAGCCCTGTTGTCCGCCCTGTACGCGCACTGGCCGGTGTTCGGCCCGCCGGCGCTGATCGTCACGTGTGGCGTTGTCTGCTGGCTGTGGCGGCGCTTCAGAGCCCACGACAGGGCCGAGACACCATTCGGCACCTGGTGGGGCCTCCGGCGGACAGGCCAGGCCTGGCAGAGTTCGACCAACCAACTCGGGCTGCCCTTCACCGCTCGCGAATTCACCCGCGACGCGATCGTCTTCGTGGCCCCGAGTGACCTCTCCGCCGAAGCCGTGCTGAAGGGTTCGGAGGCGGTGACCATCCTGATGGAGCGAAAGCTGGGCCGCATCGTTCACCTGGAACTGTTCGGGGGCCTCTCGTCGCGACAGCAGAGTTCCCCTGGCAGTCGGCTACGGAACGCATTCGACCTGACCGGCTGGTCCAGAGGCGAACTCGCCAGAATGGTGAACCGGCAGGCTGCCGCCCTGGGGTACCGGCAGCTCACGACAGACACCTCGCGGGTGCGCCGTTGGCTCGACCAGGGAGAGATCCCACGCGATCCCGTACCACAACTGCTCGCCGCCCTGTTCACCGAGCGTCTCGGTCGAGTCGTGACCGCCGAGGATCTCGGCATGACCCGTCCCGCAAGCGAGTGGGCGCGCCGCAGCAGTACGGAGCAGCAGAACCCCGATGCACTGCCGTGGGCGCCCGAGCGGACCGCCGTGGTGCTCACGGAATTCACGGCATGGACCTCATGCTCGATCGCCGCGGCCTCGTAAGCGCGAACGCCGCGCTCTCAGCCGATCAATCGGACCCGCTGTCAGGGAACTTCGCGACAAGGACAGTCCCGTCGAATGCCGGGCCGGGAGTATCAGCGATCTGAGTTCCGGCTCGCCTGCGGCCCTCGACTCGCCGCCGCGAACCATGCAACTGCGACCCCACGGGTCCATGAGCCAAAGTGCTGGGCCTGCTCCCCCGCCCCTGGCCTCCCAGGACTCACGCCCTTACGTGGACGGCACTTCCCGCGGCAGACCGCACGGCTCCTGAGTCCCCGGCGACCCAGCGCAAGTATGACGCTCCGTCAGGCTTCAAGTAGCCGCTGGTTCAGCACAGCTCAACGGTAGGTGCCGGTCTGCCAAGGGTCGTAACACTCGGGAAGGTCGCGCCAGGGAGCCCTTGTCCGTAGCCGCTACAGCGCCCCGCGCGGCAGGCGCGGAGCCGCAAGGGCGCGAAGGCCCCGTGATCCCGGCATCAGGCCGTTGTCCGGCGGCCCGTGTCCGGCGTCCCGTCCAGATCTCGTCGGAACCTGTGCTGGTAGGCGGCCAAGAGCAGAGGCAGGGCGTGGCTGGGGACACCGTCGAGCTGGACGTGGATCCCTTGTAGCCGGTGGGGGCGGGGCGAGTGATGAAGGAACGGGCCGGGAGGGTCTCCGAGGGGAGGCGGTGCGAGGCCCCGACTGACGCCACCGCCCGGCCGGATCACCGCGGGGCTGGGGGCTCCATGCCGCCGTGCAGCTGCGGTCAGGACCAGCGCGCTACGGTGGCAGCATGACCCCAACTGCCCAGGTGAGTACGGGAGTAGGACCACTGCTACGCGGCTGGCGTGAGCGCCGCCGTCTCAGCCAGCTGGAGCTCGCACTGCGCGCCGACTCCTCGGCCCGGCACATCAGCTTCGTCGAGACGGGCCGTTCACGCCCCAGCCAGGACATGATCCTGCGGCTGTCCGAGCATCTGGACATTCCGGTGCGAGAGCGTAACTCTTTGCTTCTGGCTGCCGGTTACGCCCCTACCTACCCGGAGACTCCGCTCGACGACCCGGCGTTGGAGACCCTGCACTCCGGGCTCCTGCAACTGCTCGCCGGGTACGAGCCGTACCCGGCGCTCGTGGTCGACGCGACCTACAACGTGGTCGCAGCCAACAACGGCATCGCGATGATCCTGGAGGGCGTGCCGGAGCGGCTGCTCGCTCCCCCGCTCAACGCCATGCATCTCACTCTCCATCCTGAGGGCCTCGCGTCGAAGATCCGTAATCTGCGGGAGTGGCGCGGCCACCTCCTCGCCCAGATGGAGCGGCAGATCGCCTTGGTCCGCTCGGACGCGCTGCGCGATCTGTACGAGGAGGTGTCGGCGTATCCGGTGCGGGAGGCGGGTACCGAACCGACCGAGCCGGTGCCGTACTTCGCTCTGCCGCTCCAGATCGAGCACGACGGAAGGGTGCTGTCGTTCATCTCGTCGATCTCGACCTTCAACACGCCCATGGATGTGACCGTGGCGGAGCTGGCCATCGAGACCTTCCTGCCTGCCGACCGGGCGACCGCCACCTATCTGCACTCGCTCAGCGGATGAGCCGTAGAGCCCCGAACTGCAGGGCCGCGAAGCCCCCCACGGTGCCCGCCTGCATCAGTCCCCACACCACGCCGGTCGTGGTCGGCGTGAGCCAGAGGGCGAGTGCGGCAAGGCTGGCCGCCACCCAGACAACGTTCATGTCGATCACCACCCGGGTGAGGAAGCCGGAGGGCTCGCGGCGGGAGGCGAGCCAGCCGACGTCGGCGGCGTACGCCAGGAGGAAGACGCCGAGCCAGAGCAGCAGCGTCGGGTCGACGCCCAGCAGACGGCCCAGCGGTCCGGACGCTGCCACGTAGGCGAGCCCGTTCACCCCGGTGACCACGGCGTCAAGGGCGAGGAAGCGGCGCAGCATGCCGAGTGGCTCGGCGGTGCGGGCGACAGCGGAAAGGGTGGTCGCGGACATCGGAGATCAGCCTCCATCGGGTGCGTACACGCTGGTCGGGAGCCGCGTCCCGAGGTGGCCGCAGCCGCCTCGGAACCCGGTGGGACCACCATGCCCGTCGACGTGAAGCGAGGCGATTACCCCAGAGGTAATACAAGGTTGATGGCTGTCGGCCGGGTGCGGGGCCGGCGGCGGGGGCGTGCGGTGGGCGCGGGAATGATCGAGGAAGGGCAGGATGACTGGTCGAGACAGCGAGTGCCAGCTCCTGAACGGCGGCACTCTCGTCGGCACGATCACCGTCGACGAGGCAGGCATGCCGTGGCAGCGTGGACACTTCTTCCCCGAGCCTGACTTCAGCCAGTTCAGGCCCTGGTTCGAAAAATCCCCCTACGGGGCCCGCCCCGACAGGATCACCGGCACCCAGCCGGCCATCGCCCATCTCCTCGTCGAGGGCCATGTCGACGAAGCGATCGCCCGCCGCCTCGGCATGAAGGTCCGCCTGCCGCAGCCACATCGCCGAAACTCTCCGCCGCCCTCGGCAGCCAAGCCCACCTCGGCCACCTCATCGCCCACTCGGGCATCCCAACGACCGCACGGCGGACCCGGCGGACTGAAACCGGCGCTCCTCCCCCTACAACCATCCGCCGATCTCCGCTGTCTTGATCCCAGTGAAGAAGACGCTCATCGCCTCCGCCGCCGCACTCGGCGCACTCGCCGCCGTCACCGGCCCGGCCGCGGCCCCCGCCGCGGCCGCCTCCGACGCCCTGTGGCTCTGGTCCGACCCGTACGAGATCACCCTCGCGGGCCCGTCCGAGGACGGCTCCCCCGCACCGTCGCAGTCACTGACCGTGCAGATCAGCCACGACAACACGGCGACCACCGTCCCGGCCGGCACGCTCACCGTCGACGCCTCCGGAGTCGCCTCGTTCGCCGAGGTCACCTGGCCCGCGAACTGCCGCCCGGAGAACGAGACCACCGCCGTCTGCACCACCCCCGAACTCCCCGGCGGCGCCAACGCCCCTGCCGCGCAGATCGGCCTGACCACCAAGCCGGACGCCACCGACGGCAACGACGGCTACGTCCGCTACACCGCCCAGGCCGGCGGCATGAACGCCTACCCGGGTGAGACCTACGTCGCCGTCAACGACGGCCCCGCGCTCGGCCTCACCCAGGCCGAGTACCGCACCGGCATGGCACCCGACCAGCCCTTCGACTCCCCCGTCGTCCTCGGCAACCAGGGCAACCGCACCGCCGACCGCACCCTGCTCACCGTCTTCACCTCCCGCGGCATCCGCCTCGGCATGTCCGTCCCCTCCAACTGCGAGTCCACGAACGCCGTTACCGGCCGTACGTTTCTCTGCGTCCTGGACGAGCGGACAACCCCGGGCTCCTACCACTCCCTCCCGCTGAAGTTCCGCACCAAGGACATCGCCCTCTTCGACCGCGTCGACTACTCTGCGCAGCCCTACTCCGAGCAGGCGCTCGCCGAGGCCCGCGCCGGCCGCACCTTCACCCAGGGCGCCGGCCCGGAGCTGAACCTCACCCCGGCCGCCGCCCCCTCCGACGAGCTCCAGCCGTACCGCAGCTTCACGGTGAAGACCGTCAACCAGGCCGACTACCGGCTGACCGCCTCCACCGTCTCCGGCGCGGCCGGCGACACCGTCCCCGCCACCGTCACCGTCCACAACGCGGGCCCCGCCTGGGTCGCCTCCCTCGGCGCGGGCGAACCCGCTGCGACCGTCGACATCGACATCCCCGCCGGCACCTCGGTCGCCTCCGCCCCCGACGCCTGTTGGTCCCAGTCCGAGACCCGCTACCGCTGCAACACCCCCATCTACCTCACCGAGTCCGGCAAGGCCGCCACCCACACCTTCGCCTTCACCCTCCACATCGACGAGGTCATACCGAACGCCACCGCCCGCGCCGCCGTCTACAACGACGCCTACGAACCCGCCGTCCGCACCTTCGACCCCGACCTGACGAACAACACGGCCACCCTCACCGTCAACCCCTCGACGAGCTGACGCACGCGCCCTCCGGCTGCCCGGCCCGGCCCTTGAGCCCGGCCCTGTACGAGCCGGGCAGCCGACCCCGCACCGCCCTTGTGACCCCCAGCCGCACCACCCGTGAGCGGCTGGCCCGCCCAGGGCGGAACGGGCCGGCACGGGCGGACCGCTGGGGCAGGCCCGGGAGACTGCGACACCTGTCGCATACAACTGGGTCACGACGATCTGCCCGTTCTCGCACATGCTGCCTCAAGCAATCGGCGGATCCGTCCCGGCCCGCTGCGGCAGCTCGGCGTCTGCCGTCACCGCTCGCCCGCGAGGTCCACTTCCTCCCGCTGCACCGGCGCCGGATCCGCCGCCTCCGCGCTCCGCCAGGGGCGCGCGATCGGCGCAGACACCGCGCGCCACCAGGCGTCCGAGGGGATCTCACCCGCAGGTTCGAACGGCTCGCCCGGCTGGGGGAACGCCACCGCCTGGCCGGCCTCCTCGGCGGCGTCCTTCATCCACTCCCCGGGCTCCGACCACGGGTGCGGAGCGAGATTGAAGGTGCCCCAGTGGATCGGCAGCAGCGCGCCGTGCGGCCTGCCGCCCTGGAGGTCCAGATGCGCCCGCACGCCCTCGGCGGGCGTCATGTGGATGTCGGGCCAGTACTCCGAATAGGCGCCGACCTGGATCATCGTCGCGTCGAAGGGGCCATGCTCGGCACCGATCTCCTTGAAGCCGGAGAAATAGCCGGTGTCCCCGCTGTGGTAGACCCGGTGCTCGGGGCCCGCGACGGCCCATGACGCCCAGAGGGTGTGCTGCTGGTTGCGCAGGCCGCGCCCGCAGAAGTGGCGTGCGGGCGTCGCGGTCAGGCTGATGCCCGCGATGTGCGCGGTCTCGTTCCAGTCGAGCTCGTGGATGCGGTCCAGGGGCACGCCCCAGCGTTCCAGGTGCGCGCCGACACCGAGCGGGACCGCGAAGACCGTGTCCGTGCCTGCCAGGGTCTTGATCGTGGGCAGGTCGAGGTGGTCGTAGTGGTCGTGCGAGATCACGATGACGTCGACGGGGCCGAGCGCCGCGAGCGGCAGCGGGACGGGGTGCAGCCGCTTGGGGCCCGCGAAGTCGAAGGGGGAGCATCGGTCGCCCCAGACCGGGTCGAAGAGCACCCTGCGGCCGTCGATCTCGGTGAGCACGCTGGAGTGACCCATCCAGGTCAGCCGGAGCCCCGTCGCGGGCGGGGCGGAGAGGTCGGCCAGTGTCGTGGCGTGGACGGGCACGGTGCCGAGCGGGGATCTGCGGGCCCGTTCCTCCTTGCGGAAGTAGCCCTTGGCGAATTCGATCATGGATCCGCTGGGCCTGGTCCGGGCACCCTCCGGGTTCTGGAAGACTCCGTCGGCGAAATTCGGCGAGCGGCGGATTCGCTCCATCCGGGCCCCGGCGGGGTCCGCCCCGAAGGCGTCGGGGCGCAGCGAACGGAGTCGCGCGCGGAGCGAGGGCTGGTTGTCGGCGCCGGTCACAGCATCTCCTGAGGGAGTCGGTGTCGTCTCATTATGGTCGGGAGGTGCGACAGGGCGCGGGCTCGACGCGGTCGCGCACTCCTGCGGAGCGGCGAGAGGGGCGGCGCGACGGGCTGCGGGGCCGGCGGCAGGGTGAGCGGTGTGGCGTCAGACACGCGGCTGCCCGTACACATGCTCGATTCGCAGGGTGAGGAGGACCCTGCAGTCCTGGACCATCGCCCTTCGGTAGTCGTCCCAGTCCGGATGCTCGCCGCGGACGTCGCGGTAGAGCGTGATCAGCTGCTCCACGGTCTCGTCGTGGGGATCGGCCGCGGGCGGGGTCAGCTCGGCGGTGGCGTCGGCGACGGCCCAGGCCCACCGGTCGTCGCTGGTCACGTGGTAGCTCGCCCGGGGGTCCCTGCGGAGGTTGCGGGTCTTGGCCCGGCCCTCGGTGATGGACACCCGGATCACACCTTCGCCCGGGTAGTAGGCGTGGTTCACGTTGGACAGCTGGGGCCTGCCGTCGCGCTTGAGCGTGACCAGCACCCCGCCGTCGTGCTCGCCGAAGAGTCGGAGCAGGGCCTCGCGTCCGGGTTCGATGTCCGTCATGCCAACTCCAACGTCCGTGCCCGCCGGAGGATTCCACATTCGGCGGACGGTGATGTCACATCCTGACGACGCCACGTTGACAGGCGCGGCGCACCATCCTGATACTGACCCGCTGTTCAGTAAATACACCCAGGAGATCCCGGAGAGTCCACACCAGGAGCTCCACCGGATCCAGGAGCCGCCCGATGACCGACCCCTCCCCCGCCCCTCTGATCTCGCTGACCTGGACGGACCACGTCACAGGCACCAAGGGGTATCTGGTCGTCGACCGGCTCGTACGGGGCGTGTCGAGCGGCGGGCTGCGCATGCGGGAGGGCTGCACCCTCGCCGAGGTGACCGGTCTGGCCAGGGGCATGAGCATGAAGGAGGCCCTGCACTACGACGCCGACGACGCCCGGGCGCGGTACATCCCACTGGGCGGCGCCAAGGGAGGCATCGACTGCGACCCCCGCGACCCTCGTGCCTACGGGGTCCTCGTCCGCTATCTGCGGGCGGTGCGGCCGTACGTGGAGAGCGTCTGGACGACCGGCGAGGATCTCGGGCTCAGCCAGGACCTGGTCGACCGGGCGGCGGCGGAGGCCGGGCTCGTGTCCACGATCCAGGCGGTCTATCCGCTGCTGGACGACGAGGCGGCGGCCCGCCGACGCCTGGCGGACGCCTTCGCCGTCACGGTGGACGGGATCGGTCTCGACGAGCTGGTCGGCGGCTGCGGGGTGGCGGAAGCCGCGCTGGTGGCACTGGACCGGGCCGGCCTGGCCCCCGGGGACGCCCGGGTCTCCGTGCAGGGGCTCGGCACCATGGGAGGGGCCACGGCACGTTTCCTCGCCGGGGCGGGACTCACCGTCGTCGCGGTCGCCGACGTCAAGGGCACGATCGCCAATCCGGCGGGCCTGGACGTCGAAGCGCTGCTGGTCGCACGGGACGCGCACGGGACGGTGGACCGCTCGGTACTGCGGGAGGCCGACCGGGAGCTGCCGGCCGACGCCTGGCTGGCCGCCGATGCCGACGTACTCGTACCCGCCGCCGTGTCCTACGCCGTGGACGCGGTGAACCAGGCCTCGGTCAGGGCACGTTGGGTGGTCGAAGCGGCGAACATGCCGGTGCTGCCCGAGGCGGAGGCGCTGCTCGCCCGGCGCGGGATCACCGTGCTGCCCGATGTCGTCGTCAACTCCGGTACGAACGCGTGGTGGTGGTGGACACTGTTCGGGGACGTCGGCGCCGATGCCGATGAGGCGTTCGGGCACACCCGCCGCGCGATGCGCGCCCTCGTCGGCCGTGTCCTGGAGCGCGCCGACGCGGAAGGGATCGCACCGCGGGAGGCCGCGCACGCGCTCGTCGCGGACCGGCTGCCGTTGATGGCGGAGCGGTTCGGCTGGTACCGCTGAGATCCACGGGGCCGGACGGTCCCGTGTCCGGCACGGGGCGTTGGTTAGGGTGAACGCGTGGCGAGAGTGCGGCTGAGCGTGGCGGAACGTCGTGAAGAACTCCTGCGCGCTGCCGTCGAACAGATCGAGGTGCGGGGCGTCGCGGCTGTCCGGATCGCCGACGTCGCCTCCGTCCTCGGGGTGAGCAACGCCCTGGTGCTCTACCACTTCTCGTCCAAGGAGAAGCTGATGGCCGCCGCGTTCGCGTACGCCGCGGAGGCCGACCTCGCCCATCTGCGCAGGCTGCTGACGCGCCGCACCAGCGCGGTGCGACGGCTGCGCGCAGCCGTTCGCTGGTACGCCCCCACCGGTCAGGCCAAGGGCTGGCGCCTGTGGATCGAGGGCTGGGCGTCCTCTCTGCGCGACCCGGCACTGCGCGAGGTCGCCGGTGATCTCGATCAGCAGTGGAAGGCGGAGCTGGCCGAGGTCATCGAGGAGGGCGCGGCGGGCGGTGAGTTCCACTGCGACGACCCGATGTCGGTCGCCTGGCGCCTCACCGCGCTGCTGGACGGTCTGGCCGTCCAGATGACGTCGTACGCGGGTCCGCTCTCCCGGGCCACGATGCTGCAGTGGGCCGAGGAGGCGCTCGCCCGCGAACTCGGCATCGATCACGAGGTCCTGACCAGCTGACGACGTCCGGCCGCCGGCCCGCCGGTCCGGCGCTGACCCGGCCCTCGCCCCGATCAGGTCTGGCGCACCGGGGCGTAGGCCTCTCCTTCTAGCCCGAAGGTCCACGCGACGCCCTCCTTCGATGTCCGGATCCTCGGCGGTACCCGCAGCCAGTAGGTGCGGTGGGTTCCGTCGGGCTCCGGGGTGGAGTTGACGACCTCGACCATCACGACGTCCTCGTCCCCTTCCATCGCGATGCGCCAGAGGATGCCCGTCTCGTCGCGATGCACCGGTTCGGCGCCCGATTCGGTGAGATAGCGGTCGTAGCCGTAGTACTCGAGCATCACCCGGCGCAGCTCGGCGTTCTCCTCGGCCCTGATCCGCTCGGGAGTCAGTCCCGACAGGCCTTCCAGGAACTCCACCGGCACGGGCATCCCGCGCCAGGCGTACAGGGAGAAGCCGTCGGGGTAGGCCAGCGCCGGGCCGTCACCCCTGTCGAGCCGCCCCGCCTCGTCGCGGTGGAGTACCGACGGGCGTTCGCTGATGACCACGGCGCGCTCGTACGGCCACCACCAGCCGGCGTTCCTCGCGACCTCCGCCAGCCCCGTCAACCGGTCGCCCCGGCCGTCGAAGGCGGCGAGCCAGGCGGCGTCGTGCTGGCCGAGGACCGCGTCGAGCAGCACCAGGCGTACGTCCGGCTCGTCCTCGGGCCGGGTGGTGAGCTCGGCGACGACACCCGTGCGTATCCGCTCGGCCAGCCCGGCCGTGGTCTCCCACAGCTGGGCGCCGGTGGCGGACCACAGCGACGACCAGCCGGCCGGGCCGAGTTCGTCGTACACCCGGCGCCGCTCCGCCGCCCAGGGGCGGGTGCGGACCTCTTCGCGGACCGAGCGCCCCGCGTCCGTCAACTTCTCCACCACCTCGACGGCCGCCTTCGGCGAGTCGGTCCAGATGATGCGCTCGGGCTCGGCGAGCCCCGCGGTGCGGTAGGCGAGCCGCACCCCGTCCTCCGCGGCGCTCCGGTCGCCCCGGCCCGTCGCCGCCGCCACGGCCCGCCACGCGTTCACGTACTGCATCGGTATTCCCCGTCCCCTGTTCCTGGTCCTGTTCCCTGACCGCGCGTCACCGCGCGACCGTCCGCACCTCACGGCACCACTGCGCACCATCGCCCCGCCGCGCGGGCCTCAGTCCGCGACGATCCTGACCGCACCCGGGGCGTACTCCCGCTGGCGCACCACACGGAACCAGCCCGTCGGCAGTGCTATCGCCGCGTGCTCCTCGTGCACCACGCGTCCGCCCTCGGGGAGATGGAGCAGCATCGGACCGAACGTCCCGGCCTCCCGCATGAGCCTGCCCGGTCCCTGCACGGCGTGCGCGTGTCCCGTGACCTCGCCCAGCGCGAGCACGAGCCTCCCGCGCCCGTCACGCGGTTCACCCGGTGCTTCGAGGAAGTGCGCGGGCACCTCCGACTCCCCCAGCGCCACGATCAGTACGTCACCCTGCCGGTACACAGATGTCTCCCCTCCGTCCCGGCACCCTCTGTGCCGGTCACAGGTAAAACGCTACGAGAGGGGTCTGACATCGATGCTCGTGGCGGGGTCCCGGTGGTCGCGGCCGAAGGGCCGACGGATGCCCGACTGGGCTGTCCCGCCCATCGGGACCGGCTGATCCGGGGCCTGTCCGACGGGTCCCGCGACCCGCCGTGCCCGGGATGCTTCCGGCCGGTGCGGGGCGAGGAACATCAGTGCGGACGTGCCTCCGACGGGCCGTCGTCCGCGCGATCGAGGTCGGGTCCGAGCGACTCGGACGCCGTCAGCCGCTCGGCGAACATCCGGAAGTCGGCAGCCAGCGGGAGCTCCGTGCCGTCCTCCACGTCGAACCAGGTCACGGACGGCTCGCCCCGCCGCCCGCACGCCCGGTAGTCGAGAGCGACCCAGCAGTGGCCGTCCCCGGACAGCAGGACCAGAGGGGACGGCAGACCCCACTCCTCGATCAGGTAGGCAGAGTCCAGCAGCGACACCTGGCCGTCCTCACGGCCGATGCCCATCATCTCGTCGAACGGGACATGGTCCTCGCTCCACGACGTCGGCCCATCGGTAGGGATCGCGTTCCACGCGTCCGCCACCACACCTCCGTTCCGGACCCGCAGGACCTCCAGCAACGCGGTCGGCAGACGGACACCGAGCAGACGCTCTGCGTCCTCCACGGCCTCGTCGGTCAACGGCGGCTGGGCCCCGTACAGTCCGTCGCCCCAGAATGTCGCCCTGACCTCATCGAACCCCGTCACGGACGCATCCTAGGGGCCGCACCCGCTTGACGATCCATGGGCTTCGACCGGCGGCCCGAGGGTGCTGCGGCTGGCCCGGTCGCGCCGTTGTCAGTGGCACTTGATAAACCTTGCGGACATCAGCCGTCCCCACTATCAGGAGCTCAGTGCCATGTCCGACGCGGACCGTCTGCACGAGTTGCTCGGCCTTCCGGCCGTCGATTTCCAGCGCGAGACCGATGGATCGGCCCGTCCCGCGGCCGACTCGGCGGCCTGGCGCATCAGCGTCGACCCCTACAGCGACGACCGGAACGGGCCGTGGGAGGAGGAGTTCGCGGCGTTCCTCGACGCCGTCGATCCTTCCGGAGTCGAGGCCCTGATCATCGGTCAGTGGGGCGAGACGTACGAGACGGACTCGTCCCACCCCATCGGCCTCGTCACCGCCGCCGCCGACCGGCTCACCTCGCTCAAGGCGGTGTTCGTCGGGGATCTGATGGCGGAGGAGGCCGAGATCTCGTGGATCGAGCACTCGGACGTCACCGTGCTGCTCACCGCCTTCCCCGGCCTGACGCATCTCGGTGTGCGCGGCGGCACCGGCCTGCTGTTCCCGCCCGTCAAGCACGAGTCCCTGCGGTCGCTCACCATCGAGAGCGGCGGACTCCCGGCGGAGGCGCTGCGCGGCGTCCTGGACAGCGAGCTCCCGGCACTGGAGAGGCTGGACCTCTGGCTCGGTGTCTCCGCGTACGGGGGTGACGTGGTCCTCCCCGATCTGGCGCCCCTGCTCGCCGGTACCCGGTTCCCGCGGCTGCACCACCTCGGCCTTCGCAACAGCGAGTTGCAGAACGAGATCGCGGTGGCGATCGGGGCCGCGCCGGTCGTCGCGCAGCTCCGTACCCTCGATCTGTCGAACGGCACGCTCGGCGACGAGGGCGCGGCCGCCCTGCTCGAAGGCCAGCCGCTCACCCATCTCACGTCGCTCGACCTGCACCACCACTTCCTGACCGTCCCGATGGAGACCCGGCTCGCCGAGGCGCTGGAGCCGTACGGTGTGTCCGTCGATCTTTCGGGGCGCAACGAGCCGTGGGGCGGCCGTGGGATCGAAGGCCGCTACACCGCGGTCGCGGAGTGATGGCGCGATGATCGACATCACTCACCCCGACACCTTCCACGGCCTGCCGGTCCACACCCTGACCCTGCCGGACGGCCCGGACGCGGCAGCGCTCCCCGAGGCCGACGGGGTGGCATGGCGGCTGGACTGCCAGTGGGACGAGTCGGAGTTCGGGGCGGTCTGGCAGCACTTCCTCACGTCGGTCGATCCCGGCCGGGTCCGCGCCCTGCTGATAGGCCCCTGGTGGGAGGAGGACTACGTCAACTTCTCCCCGGTGGTCGAGGCGATCGTCTCGGACGCTCACCGCTTCCCGGCGCTGCGCGCGTTGTTCCTCGCCGATGTGGTGAGCGAGGAGTGCGAGCTCTCCTGGCTGGAGATGTGCGACATCACTCCGGTGCTGGAGGCGCTCCCTCTCCTTGAGGAACTGACCGTGCGCGGCTGCGGGAGCTGGAGTCCCGAGGAGGAGCAGCTCCGGCTGCGCCCGGTCCGCCATCAGGCGCTGCGGTCGCTTCGATTCGAGTCCGGCGGCCTGCCCGGCCATGTCGTGAGCGCGGTGGGGGCGTGCGATCTGCCCGCCCTGGAGCATCTGGAGTTCTGGTTCGGCTCCGCGTCGTACGGCGGTGACGCCACGGTGGCGGATCTGGCCCCCGTGCTGTCCGGCGCCGCGCTGCCCCGGCTGCGCCATCTCGGGCTGCAGAACAGCGAGATCCAGGACGAGATCGCGGCAGCCGTCGCCTCCGCCCCGGTGGTCGCCCGGCTGGACTCGCTCTCGCTCTCGATGGGCACCCTCGGCGACACGGGCGCGCAGGCCCTGCTCGACGGCCAGCCGCTCGTCCATCTGTCGGCGCTGGATCTGCGCCACCACTACCTCTCGGCCCCGTTCGTCTCCCGCGTCCAGGATCTCTGCGCCCGGGCCGGTGTCCGTGTCGATCTGGCCGAGGCGGAGGACTGGGACCCCGAGGACGACGAGTCCCGTTATGTCGCCGTCAGCGAGTAGCGCGACGCCGCGGCTCGCGGTGGTCGGCATCCCCTCCAACCGCCGGGTCGGCCTCTTCCAGGAGGCCGTACGGGCGGCGGGGCTGCCGGCCGCGCGCGTGGTGCCGTGGCTGGAGGTACTGCGCGGCGGGCCGTCCTTCCTGCCGGGCGAGACGGTGCGCATCGAGTCGCCCGGTGAGGACGCCGAGGTGGACCGCCTGCTGCGCGGGGCCGACGACCCCACGAGGGTGGAGGGTTCGGCCCTCTGGTACGCCCGCTTCACCTCGGCCGTACGGGACATCGCCCGGGCTGCCACGACGGCGGGGGCCGTGCTGCTGGACGGCCCCCGGGACATCGAGGTGCTGTTCGACAAGCGGCTCTGCCACGGCGTACTGGACGCTGCGGGGGTCCCGGTGCCGGACTCCCCCACGTCCGGGCCCGACGCGGCCCCCGTGCGGGGCTGGGCGGATGTGCGCCGGCTGATGGCGGATCACCGCATGCCAAGGGTGTTCCTGAAGCCCGCGCACGGCTCCTCCGCCTCGGGGGTGGTGGCCCTGGAGACGGCCGGGCCCGGCAGGCTGCGGGCGTCCACCTCCGTCGAGCGTGACGAGGAGGGCAGGCTCTTCAACTCGCTGCGGGTGTGCCGCCTCACGTCGGAGCACGAGGTGGGGGCCCTCGTCGACGCCCTGGCCCCGGACGGGCTGCACATCGAACGCTGGCTGCCGAAGGCGTCCCAGGGCGGTCGGGTCGCCGACCTCCGGGTCGTGGTGGTGGCCGGCCGGGCGACGCACGCCGTCGTGCGGACCAGCCGCTCCCCGATGACCAATCTGCATCTCGGCGGGACCCGCGGTGACCTGGACCAGGTGCGGGCCGCCGTGGAGGACGCGGGAGGCAGTTGGCGCGCCGCACTGGCCGTGTGCGAGGAGGCGGCGGCGTGCTTCCCGGACACGCTGTGCGTGGGCGTCGATCTGCTGCCCGCGACCGGCTGGCGCCGCTTCGCGGTCGGCGAGGCCAATGCCTTCGGCGACCTCCTGCCGCGCCTGACGGGCCTGCCGGGCAGCGGCGCGGAGGGCCTGGACACCTATGGCGCGCAGATCGCCTCCCTACTGGACCGAACAAGGAACGACCGAGCAAGGAACGACCGAGCGAGGAACGACCGTGTCACCGACACCCGCTGAAACACCGGCCCGTGATGCGCGGACCGCTGCCCCCGCCGTGCCCACGGACCCGGGCACGACAACCGGCCCGGGAGCGACGGGCCCGGGCACGACGACCGACCCAGACATGAACGCGGTCGTGGGCAGTCACGACCTTCTGCTCGTCACCCTGGACACCCTGAGGTTCGACGTCGCCGAGGAGCTGGCCGCGGCCGGGCGCATCCCGAATCTGGTCCGGCATCTGCCCGGCGGCGTCTGGGAGAAGAGGCATGCGCCCGGCAGCTTCACCTACGCCTCCCACCAGGCGATATTCGCCGGCTTCCTGCCGACGCCCGCCGCGCCGGGCCCTCACCCGAGGCTGTTCGCCGCGCGTTTCGCCGGAAGCGAGTCCACCGCCGAGCACACCTTCGTCCACGACACGCCCGACATCCTCTCGGGCCTGGCCGAGGTCGGCTATCGCACGGTGTGCGTCGGTGGTGTCGGCTTCTTCAACCGCCGCCCGCCGCTCGGCTCGGTGCTGCCCGGCATGTTCCAGGAGAGCCACTGGGAGCCCGGGTTCGGCGTCGCCTCGCCGACGTCCTTCGAGGACCAGGTCGCGTGCGCCGAGCGGGTCGTGGCGGGACTCCCCCGCGACCAGAAGCTGTTCCTCTTCGTCAATGTGTCGGCGCTGCACCAGCCCAACTGGTTCCACACGCCCGGCGCCGACGCCGGCGCCGGTGACTCCCGGGCCACCCACGCCGCCGCCCTGGAGTACGTGGACCGGCACATCGGGCGCCTCTTCACCGCCGCGAGCAGCCGCCGCAGGTGCTTCGCCATCGTCTGCTCCGATCACGGCACGGCCTACGGCGACGACGGATACACCGGTCACCGGCTCGGACACGAGGCCGTGTGGACCGTGCCCTACGCCCACTTCTTCCTCGAACCGGGGGCCACCCGATGACCGCCACCGCACACTCGACCGCGAACAGCACCGGCCCGTATCGCAGTTACGTCTACGCCTACCCGCACAAGACCGCCTACCGCCCGCTCGACGGGCACCCGGCGGGCAGGCCGTTGCTGAGCGAGCTCTGGGCGGCGGAACGCAAGGACGCGCTCTCCCTCTATCTCCACATACCGTTCTGCGAGATCCGCTGCGGCTTCTGCAATCTGTTCACCCGGATCGGTGCCCCGGACGAGCTGACGAC
Source organism: Streptomyces sp. CB02058 (assembly GCF_001905505.1). Lineage (GTDB taxonomy): Bacteria > Actinomycetota > Actinomycetes > Streptomycetales > Streptomycetaceae > Streptomyces. The sequence goes on along the minus strand of NZ_LIPG01000003.1, from coordinate 1,350,555 downwards.
GCGCTATCTCGACGCCCTCGACCGGCAGGCCACCGCCGTCCGGGACGCCTTGGGCGACGGTGAGCCGGTCCGGTTCGCCGCCGCCGCGTTCGGCGGTGGCACCCCCACCTTCCTCACCGCCGGCGAGCTGGAGCGCCTCTGCGACATCGCGGAGAAGCGGATGGGGGCCGACCTGCGTTCGGTGCCGCTCTCCGTCGAGACCTCGCCGTCGACGGCGACGGCGGACCGGCTGTCCGTGCTGGCCGACCGGGGCACCACCCGTATCAGCATCGGCGTGCAGAGCTTCGTCGACGCCGAGGCCCGCGCCGCGGTCCGCCCGCAGCACAGGTCCGAGGTCGAGGCGGCACTCGGCCGGATACGCGACGCCCGCATCCCGGTGCTCAACATCGATCTGATCTACGGCATCGAGGGCCAGACGGAGGCGAGCTGGCGCACCTCGCTGGACGCCGCCCTGGCCTGGCGTCCGGAGGAGCTGTATCTCTACCCGCTCTACGTACGCCCGCTGACCGGACTCGGGCGGCTGGGCACCGGGGCGGACGGGCCGGAAGACCCCGACGCCACGTGGGACGAGCAGCGGCTGCGGCTGTACCGCGCGGGCCGGGACCATCTCCTGGCCCAGGGGTACGAGCAGGTGTCGATGCGGATGTTCCGCCGTGCGGACGCCCCGCAGGCGGGCCCCGACGACTACGCCTGCCAGACGGACGGCATGATCGGGCTCGGCTGCGGCGCCCGCTCGTACACCTCCTCGCTGCACTACTCCTTCGACTACGCGGTGGAGATGCGGGAGATCCGGGGCATCATCGACGGCTTCACCACCACCGACGACTTCTCCCGGGCGGAGGTAGGCCGGTACGTCGACGGCGGCGAGGCCCGCAGGCGCCACCTCCTCCAGTCGCTCCTCCAGGCGCAGGGCATGCGGCCCGCCGAGTACCGCGAGCGTTTCGGCACGGATCCGTACGACGACTTCCCCGCCGAGCTGGCTCTCTTCACCGCGCGCGGCTGGCTGGACGAGGAGGCGCGCCCGGAGCTGCTGCGCCTCTCCCCCGAGGGCCTCGCCCACTCCGACGCGCTGGGCCCGGAGCTGTTCTCCCCCGAGGTGCGGGCCGCGATGGCCGCGTACGAGGCGAAGTGAGCAGGGCGGGGAGCATGGACCTGACGATTCTCTACCGGGGCCCGCTGGCCTCGTGCGACTACGACTGCCCCTACTGCCCGTTCGCCAAGCGGCGGGACAGCGTCGAGCAGCTGCGGACCGACCGTGCGGCCCTGGAGCGGTTCACCGCCTGGGCAGCGGGTCGGACGGGTGACGGTCTCTCGGTGCTGTTCACGCCGTGGGGAGAGGGCCTGGTGCGGTCCTGGTACCGGCGTGCGCTCGTCGACCTGTCGCGGCTGCCGCACGTCCGCCGGGTGGCGATCCAGACCAATCTCAGCGGCCGTACGGGCTGGCTGGCGGCTGCCGACCGCGACAAGGTCGCCCTGTGGTGCACGTACCACCCGGGCCAGACACCGTACGAGCGGTTCCTCGGCCGGTGCCGGGAGCTGACCGCTCTCGGGGTCCGCTACAGCGTCGGGGTGGTCGGTATCGACGAGCACCTGGAGGAGGCGAGGCGGCTGCGCTCGGCGCTGCCGTCCGAGGTCTATCTCTGGGTCAACGCCGCGGAGGGACACACCTACACGGACGAGGAGGCCGACCGCTGGACGGCGCTGGACCCGCTGTTCCCCCTCAGCCGGTTTCCGCACCGCTCGGCCGGACTGCCCTGCCGGACGGGCGAGTCGGTGATCTCGGTGGACGGGGACGGAACGGTGCGCCGCTGCCACTTCGTCCGCGCGGAGCTGGGCAATCTGTACGACGGCAGCTTCCGGGACGCGCTGGGCCCGCGGGGCTGCCCGCTCGATGTCTGCGACTGCCACATCGGCTATGTGCACCTGGAGACGCTGCCGCTGTACGACGTCTTCGCGGGCGGCGTGCTGGAACGGATACCCGCCGCTCCGGTACGGATGCCCGCCGGCCCGACGCGCGTCCGGGCCGGCGTGGACGTGGCCGGGCCGCCCGCCCGTCCGTCGCGGACATCCGCCCCGGACGGGCCCGTGGCTCCGGACAGGGTCCGGCGCCTGCTCCCGGTCGTCAGCCGCTGACGGGTCAGAGCGGCAGCAGGTCGGGGCGCTTGGCCTCGACGTGGTCCCCCGACGACTCGCCGCGCAGCCGCCGGCCGATCCAGGGCACGAGATACTCGCGCGCCCACTGGACGTCGTCGCGCCGCACCTCCAGGGTCCCGCGGTGGGCCTGCGGGGGCCACGCCTGGTCCGGGTCGGCCGGCACGTCAAGACCGAGGACCTGGGCGGCGCGCAGCGCGACCCGGGTGTGTCCCTCGGGCGAGAGGTGCAGCCGGTCGTTGTCCCAGGCGCGCCGGTCCTGCACGGACCGCAGGGACCACAGGTCGAGGACCGGGCAGTCGTAGCGGTCGGCGATGGACCGGACATGGGCGGTGTACATGGCGATCTTGCCCCGCAGGTGCTTGAGCACCGGGATGCCGCGGGTGTCGAAGCCGGTGGTGACCATCACCGTGCCGACGGACCCGGTCAGCTCGGCGACGGCACGCTCGAAGCGCTCCGCCACGTCGTCCGGGTCGGAGCCCGGACGGAGGATGTCGTTGCCGCCCGCGCAGAAGCTCACCAGATCAGGTGCCAGCTCCTTGGCGCGGGGGACCTGCTCCTCGACTATCTGGTCGAGGAGACGTCCGCGTACGGCGAGATTGGCGTACCGGAAGTTCCCGTGCGGGTCGTCCACAGGACCGACCGCCGCGTCCGGTACCGGGAGCTGGTCCGCGAGGAGGACCGCGAAGCGGTCGGCCCAGCCGAGGAGCGTTCCGTCCGGGCCGGGGTCTCCGACACCCTCGGTGAAGCTGTCGCCAATCGCTGCGTACGACCCGATGATGCCGTGCTGTTTGTTTCTCGAATCGTCTGCCACAACGGCTTATCCTGCACCTTCGAATGTGACCTACGCGACCGTAATAAGGGGTTGACGGGTGGTGATAAAGACCACCCGGTCAGTTTTTGGTAAAGCCGGAATAAGAAGAGGGGCGGTGCGCCTCGGCGCACCGCCCCTCTCCGCACCGTCAGGTGCCGTGTCTCAGATGGAGACGCCGTGCGAACGCAGGTAGGCGATCGGGTCGACGTCGGAGCCGTAGCTCGGGCCGGTGCGGACCTCGAAGTGGAGGTGCGGGCCGGTGGAGTTGCCGGTGGAGCCGGAGAGGCCGATCTGCTGGCCGCCGGTGACGGTCTGGCCGGCCGAGACCTCGAGCGAGGACAGGTGCGCGTACTGGGAGTACATGCCGTCGCTGTGCTGGATGACGACCTCGTTGCCGTACGAACCGCTCCAGCCGGCCGACACCACGGTGCCCGGGCCGATGGACCGGACGCTGGTGCCGGAGGCGGCCTGGAAGTCGGAGCCGGTGTGGTAGCCGCTGGACCAGCTGGCGCCCGAGGCCCGGTACTGGGTGGTGACGTTGGGGTTCTCGACCGGGGCGGCGTAGCCGGAGCTGGTGCTCTCGGAGGCGCCGGAGTCGGAGGAGGCCGTGGTCGCGGTCTTCTCGGCGGCCGGGGCCGCGGTCTTCTCGGCGGGCTTCTCGGCCGGCTTCTCCGCGGGGGCGGAGGCCTTCGAGGGGGTGGCCTCGGCGGCGGAGGCCTTGGCGCCGAGGGTCAGCTTCATGCCCGGGAGGATCAGGCTCGGGTTCTCGCCGACGACCTCGCGGTTGTCCTTGTACAGCTTCTGCCAGCCGCCCTTGATGTGCTTCTTCGCGGCGATCTTCGCCAGATAGTCGCCGGCGACGACGGAGTAGGTCCTGGGGGTGCTCTTCGCCGCCGCGGCGGGCGCGCTCTGGGCGGCGGGCTTGGCGGCCGGTGCGGCCTGCTCCGCGGCGTTGGCGCCGGTGGCGCCGATGAGCGGGAGGGCGAGAACGGCGCCGCCGGTCCCCGCGGCGAGGATGCCGCGCGAGATCGGGCCGGTCCTGGTACGGCGGTGCTTACCCTTTGCGGGCATGTGGCATTCCTCTCCGGCGCCTGCGAGGTGAGCTGTCGGGTTCGGACTGGAGATGCCCGGCCGCGCTGTGCGCGTCTTGACCCCGAGCCGTTCCGGATCGCTCCGGACGGCGGCTTACCTGGTTCCCCCGCTCCTGCCACACGTAGGTCGGTGCGGATTCCGGACGGCGGCAGGATTAGGCGTTCCGTCCGGATTGACCGTGACCGTAAGCGAGCGGGGACGCCGGGAACAAGCCGCGGATTGCGTACCGGAATCAGGGCTTCAATTCACTCGAAGAATTCCGGTCACACTCCGTGGATTACGGATCTTGGCTTTCCGGGCGGCGTCAGGAATACCCACCGGCGACTCCGCCACACACCGTCACGGATATGATCCCGCTCACCCAGCTCCCCCCATCTCCCGTACAAGCGGGGCATGTTCTGTTAAATACACCAATACGGACATGTCACTGCTTTTAAGTGCGAAACGGTGCGAGTGGAGTCATGCCCGAGACGATTGCCCGATGCAGCCATGTCGTATCGTCGCGGGCGTGCCCCCGTCGGCGAGCGGCGCCGACGCCAGACACCCCAGGAGCCCTTGTGACGCAGCTGCCAGAGGTCCCGCCGGCCGACGCCGAGTCGGGTGACGTCGAGCTGACCGGTGTCCGCAACTTCCGCGACGTGGGCGGACTCCCGACCGTGGACGGCCGCACGGTGCGGTACGGGCGCCTCTTCCGCAGCGGCCACCTCGCCAACGCCACCGAGGAGGACGCCGCCTTCCTCTCCGGACTGGGTCTGCACACGGTCTTCGACTTCCGTAACGCGGCCGACCACAAGCTCGACGGTCACGACGTGGAGCTGCCGGGTGTCCGCAACGTCAGCATTCCGCTCTCCGACCCCGCCGACGGCGCGGAGTTCTGGCGGCTGGTCCGCGACGGGAACATCGAGCAGCTGCGTTCGATCCTGGCCGACGGCAGGGGAACGGCACGCATGGTCGCCTCGTACCGCTCGATCATCAAGGACCGCACCGCCGAACACAGCCGCGTGCTGCACGCGCTGGCGGAGGACAGCGTGCCGGCGCTGATGCACTGTGCCGCGGGCAAGGACCGGGCAGGGCTGTCGGTCGCGGTCTCCCTGCTGGCCGTCGGTGTCGAGAGGGAGGCCATCGAGGCCGACTACCTCAAGTCGAACGACGCGCACCGCCGCTACAAGGTGCGGCGCAGCGACACCTCGCCCGTCGGCATGTCCGACGAGGTCATGGAGCTGCTCAATCCGCTCTTCGGCGCCCACTCCGACTACCTCGCGGCCGCGTTCGCGACGATCGAGGAGATCTGGGGCGGCACCGACCGCTATCTCCTCGAAGGCCTCGGGATCAGCCCCGAGACGCGCGAGAAGCTCCGCGAGCGCCTCGTCGAGGACGCGTAGCGCCGACGGCCCTCAGCCCTTGCCGGCCACGCTGAAGAGAAGGAAGAGGAAGGCCGCGACGACATGTCCGGCCACCAGGTAGGCGATGAGCCGGATCACGACACCGCGGGGCATCCTCCGCTCGTGCGTGTCCGCGCTCTTCGCCCCGCGCGGGGTCAGCGGGTCGAAGTCTTCCGAATCGGACATGACGGTCCTCTCTTCCGGCTGTTCAGCCGGGTGACAAGGGGGCGGCAGGCTGTGGGGCGTGCCGGATCAGAGCCGGTGGATCCCGTTGCCGAGGCACAGCTCCGCGGCGGGGCTCTGCAGCAGCGTGTGGACGAAGAGCAGGCGCGCCCCGCCGATGTCGAGCGCCGCGATCCGGTGCGGGGTGAGCGAGTCGAAGTGCGCGCTGTCGCCCGGATCGAGGTCGTGCACGGTCTCCCCGAGCACGACCCGCAGCCTGCCGTCGAGGACGTACAGCCACTCCTCGCCGGGGTGCACGCGCACGAGGTCGCCCTCGGTGCCGTACGGCACGCGGACGCGCAGTGCCTGCATCGCCCGGCCGGAGCCGCCGGCCTGCCGGTAGATCCAGCCGCCCGCGTCGCCCCCCGGAGGTCCTTCGAGGGGGCCGCCGCGGACGATCGCGTCACGTTCGGGTGGCATCTCGCCCAGGAGCTCGGAGACGGTCGTACCGTAGACCCTGGCGAGACCGAGGAGCATCGGCAGCGAGGGCTGCCGCCGGCCCGTTTCGAGCCGGGAGAGGTGGGCCGGGGAGAGTCCCGCCCGCCCGGCCGCGGCCTCCAGGGTGAGACCGCGGTTGCGGCGCAGGTCGCGCAGGCGTGGCGCGACCCCCGGAAGCTCTTCGGCCGCCCCTTCGTCGGAAGGATTCATGTCTCCATTGGGCCAGGAACTTTCCCCTGAGGCAAATTTCTTGCCTCAGGGGCAAATCTCCTGGTGCTCAACGGTTGGCGACGGCCTGTTTCACCAAGGTCCTGCCGAAGTCCCACATCAGCCCGCCGCCGCTGTGCGCGTCGTCCATGACGGCTGTGAAGGCGGTCACGAAGCGGTCCACCTCCGGTTCTCCGATGACCAGTGGGGGGATCAGCTTGATCACTTCGAGGTGGTCCCCCGAGACCTGGGTGAGGATGCGGTGCTTCTGGAGCAGCGGCACCACCACCATCTGCGCGAAGAGGCCCTTGCGCGCCGCCTGGAGCATCGTCCAGCGGCTCCGGAGCTTGAGTGAGGCCGGCCGGCCGAACTCGATGCCGATCATCAGCCCGCGCCCTCGCACCTCGTGCAGCAGCTCGTAGCGGCCGACGAGCGCGGAGAGCCGCTCACGCAGCAGGTCGCCGGTACGCCTGGCGTTCGCGACGGTCTCCTCCCGCTCCATCACCGCGAGGACGGCGAGCCCGGCCGCCATGGCCTGGGCGTTGGATCCGAAGCTCGCGGAGTGGACCAGGACCCGGTCCATGGAGGAGTAGACGCGCTTGAAGATCCAGTCCTTGCCGAGCGTCGCTCCGACCGGCACATAGCCGCCGGAGAGGGCCTTGGCCACACAGAGCAGGTCGGGTTCTACGCCTTCCTCGTGCTGGTAGGCGTAGAAGTCGCCGGTCCTGCCCAGCCCGGTCTGGACCTCGTCGGCGATCAGCAGGGCCTTGTGCCGGTGCAGCAGCTCCTGTGCCTCCCGCAGGAATCCGGGCGGGGAGGCGTGGACGCCCTTCCCCTGGATCGGCTCCACGACCAGCCCGGCCACGTCGCCGCGCTTCAGCTCGCGCCGCAGCGCGTCCAGGTCGCCGAGCTCGATGGCCGTGTCGGGCAGCAGCGGCGCGAAGCCGTCGCGGAACCCCTTCTCGCCGTTGACCGAGAGCGAGCCGGTCGTCAGCCCGTGGAAGGCGTGGGAGCAGTAGAGGATCCTGGGCTTCCCGGTGGCGTACCTCGCGAACTTCAGCGCGGTCTCGACGGCCTCCGTACCGCTGTTGCCGAAGAAGACCCGGTCCAGGTGCGGGCTGTGCGCGAGCAGCTTCTCGGCGAGCAGTCCCGGCAGCGGCTGGCAGTCGAAGCGGGTGAGGTCGGCGAGCGAGGCGTCCAGGACGTCGTGGAGGGCCTTGCGTACGACGGGGTGGTGCCTGCCCAGCCCCATCACCCCGAAGCCGGCGAGCATGTCGAGGTAGTCGTTGCCCTCCGCGTCCCAGAAGTACGCGCCCTCGGCCCGCTCGTAGACCTTGTCGAAGCCGATGGTCCGCAGCATGCGGGGCAGCTGGTGGTTGAGGTGCCGGGTGTGCAGCTCGTAGCGTTCGGCGCCGCGCTCCGCGAGGAGCCGCGCCAGATCGAAGCCTTCCGGCCGTTCGTCCTTCATGCCCCGTTCTCCTTCGGCGTGGTCCGCTCCTGCGCCGCCGCGCGGCGCTCCAGCGTGGCGGCGACGCGCCCCGCGATCTCGACCGGGGTGAGCCCGATCTCGGCCAGCACCTCGCCACGCCCGGCGTGCGCCAGGAACTGCTCCGGGATGCCGAACGTCCGCAGCGGTACGTCGACACCCGCGTCCCGCAGCGCCTGCCCGACGGCCGAACCGACGCCGCCCGTACGGCTGTTGTCCTCCACGACGGCCACCAGGCCGTGCCGCGCGGCAAGCGCGGGCAGCTGGTCGTCGACCGGTTTGACCCAGCGCGGGTCGACGACCGTGCAGCGGACTCCCGTACCCGCGAGCAGATCGGCGGCCTGGAGGCAGACCGGGGCCAGCGCGCCGACGGCCACCAGCAGGACGTCGGGGTCCTTCGCCCGGTGCAGCACGTCCATCCCGCCGATCCTTCCGACGGCCTCGACCGGCTCCCCCACCGACTCCTTCGGGAAGCGGATCACGGTCGGCGCGTCGTCGACGTCCATGGCCTCGCGCAGTTCCTCGCGCAGCCGCTCGGCGTCGCGCGGGGCGGCGATCCGGAGGCCGGGGACGACCTGGAGCACGGACATGTCCCACATGCCGTTGTGCGAGGGGCCGTCGGTGCCGGTCACACCGGCCCGGTCCAGGACGAACGTCACCCCGCACCGGTGCAGGGCGACATCCATCAGCAGCTGGTCGAAGGCCCGGTTGAGGAAGGTCGCGTAGACAGCGACCACCGGATGCAGACCGCCGGTGGCGAGCCCTGCGGCGGAGACCGCCGCGTGCTGCTCCGCGATGCCCACGTCCCAGACACGGTCGGGGAACTCCTCGGCGAAGCGGGTCAGCCCGACCGGGTGCAGCATCGCCGCGGTGATCGCGACGACGTCCGGGCGCTCCGCGGCGATCTCCGCGATCTCGTCGCCGAAGACGGAGGTCCAGGACGGCGCGGCGGGCACCACGAGGGGCTCGCAGGTCAGCGGGTCCATCCTGCCGACGGTGTGGAAGCGGTCGGCGTCGTCGGCCAGCGCGGGCGGATAGCCGCGGCCCTTCTCGGTGATGCAGTGCACGAGCACGGGACCGTGGAAGCGCTTGGCCCGGTTCAGCGCGGACTCGACGGCCCCGGTGTCGTGCCCGTCGACGGGGCCGAGGTATTTGAGGCCCAGGTCCTCGAAGAGGCCCTGCGGGGCGAAGGTGTCCTTGAAGCCCTTCTTCGCACCGTGCAGCGAGCCGTACAGCGGCGGGCCGATGACCGGGGTCTGCTGGAGCACCCCCTTGCCCCAGGAGAGGAAGCGCTCGTAGCCGTCGGTGGTGCGCAGGATCGACAGATGGTTCGCGAGGCCGCCGATGGTCGGGGCGTACGAGCGCTCGTTGTCGTTCACCACGATGATCAGGGGACGGTCCCTGGCCGCGGCGATGTTGTTGAGCGCCTCCCAGGCCATGCCTCCGGTGAGCGCACCGTCGCCGATCACCGCGACGACGTGGTGGGGGCGCCCGAGCACCTCGTTGGCCTTGGCGAGGCCGTCGGCCCAGCCGAGGACCGTCGAGGCGTGGGAGTTCTCGATGACGTCGTGCTCGGACTCCTCGCGGGAGGGGTAGCCGGAGAGACCACCCTTGCTCCGCAGCTTGGAGAAGTCCTGACGTCCCGTCAGCAGCTTGTGCACGTAGCTCTGATGGCCCGTGTCCCACAGGATGCGGTCCACGGGTGAGTCGAAGGCCCGGTGCAGGGCGATGGAGAGCTCGACGACCCCGAGGTTCGGGCCGAGATGACCGCCCGTTCTCGCCACCGCCCTGACGAGGAACGCCCTGATCTCCTCGGCGAGTTCACCGAGTTCCGGTTGGCTCAGTGCCTTGAGATCCTGCGGCCCCTTGATGGATTCCAGCATCGTCACGCTCGGGCCCTCTCTCTGGTCCTGTCATCGGCTCACGGTCACGGCCGGAGCCCCGGTGGGGATTCCTGCCTCCTCCATACCCTCCGCGGTCTTCCGGGCGGCGCTGCTTCACGTGCGGCGCCTCCAGGATCTGAACGCCGGCCTCGGCCTCCTGCGCCGGAGGCGCCGACGGCGGGACACGGATCGTGCCCCCGATGCCCTCCGGAGCGGCGCGCCGAACGCCACCGACCCGACCTGGATGCGCCGCGAGGGGCGGCGCACCGCGAGCGGCCGGGCCGGCGGTGCGGGGAGGCCCGTCGCGACGGGCTCTCCGGTGGTCATGACGTCACCGGCTCCCGCCGACGGTCTCCCGCGCCGCTCGCAGGGATTCCTTCAGGGACCCCATGGTGGCGAGCACGGCGGTGGGCTCGTAGCCGCAGTGCGCCATGCAGTTGGCGCAGCGCGGGTCCTTGCCCCGGCCGTACTTCTCCCAGTCGGTCTCCTCGATGAGCTCCCGGTAGGTGGGGACGTATCCGTCACTCATCAGATAGCAGGGCCTCTGCCAGCCGAAGAGCGAGTAGTTGGGGATAGCCCAGGCCGTGCACGCGAAGTCGGCCTTGCCCTCCAGGAAGTCAAGGAACAGCGGGGAGTGGTTGAGCCTCCAGCGGCTCCGGTTGCCGCCCGCGAAGGACTTCTTGAAGAGCTCGCGGGTCTGCTCGACTCCCAGGAAGTGCTCCTGGTCGGGTGCCTTCTCGTAGGCGTAGGCGGGCGAGATCATCATCTCGTCGACCTTCAGCTCGTCGTTGAGGAAGTTGAGCACCTCGATGACGGTCTGCGGGGTGTCGGTGTTGAAGAAGGTGGAGTTGGTCGTGACCCGGAAGCCGCGGCGCTTGGCCTCCTTCATCGCCTCCACCGCCTCGTCGAACACGCCCTCCTTGGCGACCGACTCGTCGTGCCTCTCGCGCAGTCCGTCGATGTGCACGGCGAAGGCGAAGTAGGGCGACGGCGTGAACTTGTCGAGCTTCTTGCGCATCAGCATGGCGTTGGTGCAGAGGAAGACGTACTTTTTCTTCGCCACCAGCTGACGGACGATCTCATCGATCTGAGGGTGCATCAGGGGCTCACCGCCGGCGATGGAGACCATCGGGGCACCTGATTCGAGCACCGCGCCCACCGCCTGGGCGACGGGCATGCGCTGCTTGAGCACTCCTGCCGGGTGCTGGATCTTCCCACAGCCCTCGCACGCGAGGTTGCAGGCGAACAAGGGCTCCAGCTCGACGATCAGCGGGAACTTCTCCCGCTTGCGGAGCTTCTGTTCGAAGAGATACGTCGCAACCTTGATGGACTGACGGAGCGGCATGGCCATCTGGGCTCACCTCCTGGGGAGCAGCAAAGATCGGTGCCATTCGTGAAAAGCGGGAAGGACAGCACGAAGAACGCGGAATGCCGATATTCCACCGCGGACCGTGCCGATACGGACGAGCTCATGCTCTGGAGCGTCCACGACCACCCGTACGGCCGCAACCGGGCGTGGCCCGGTCCGCAGGGCGGTGCGAAGAGTGACGGCGGACTCCATGTCCACCGCGATGGCACCGGTGGCCCGGAGCCCGGCCCGCTCCGGCCCCCGGACGACGTGCCCGGAGCCGATGAGCGGGCCGGTGTGGACCGTACGTCCGGGCACCGCCCTGGTCAGCGCGTCGACCAGCACACCGGTCCCCACGCAGACCGTGGTGGAGCCGGAGTCCCTGGTCTCGTCCGCGACCACGAGGTCGCCCGGGTGCATACCGGGCGCGAGCCCGGCGCAGAACCCGGAGGCGATGACCGCGGCGTCCTCGGCCCCTCGCCGTCCCAGTGCGCGCCGCACCGCGGCCTCGGCAGCCCGGGGCCCCATCCCGGTCCTGATGACGCTCACGGGCCCGGAGGCGGCGCCCGCCCTGCCGGTGCGCAGGGCGAGGCGCTCGATGCCGAGCGCGCAGGCGATCAGCAGCGGGGTGGCAGGGGCGGACGGTTCGTGCGTACCGCCCATGGGATCAAGCCCCCTCGCCGGTCTCGACGCCCGGCCCGGCCGCGAGGGCGAACGGGTCGCCGTACACGTACCTGCCGAGCGCCGTGAGGGGGAACACCTGCCGGTAGAGGTGGTAGTTGATGGAGAAGTCCCAGGGGAAGCCGGTGCCGGTGAAGTGCGGTTCGTCCCAGGAACCGTCGGCCTGCTGGGTCTTCGCGAGCCAGGCGACCCCGCGCTCCACGGACCGGCTCTCCCGCTCACCGGCGGCCAGCAGCGCGAGGAGCGCCCAGGCCGTCTGGGACGCGGTGGAGCTGCCGTGGCCGATCCACTTCTCCTCGCGGTAGGAGCGCAGGTCCTCGCCCCAGCCGCCGTCGTCGTTCTGGACGGACTTCAGCCAGTCGACGGCCCGCCGCACCGAGGGGTGCGCGGGCGGCAGCCCGGCCGCGACGAGCGCGGGCACCACGGAGCCCGTCCCGTAGATGTAGTTGACGCCCCAGCGCCCGAACCACGCCCCGTTCGCCTCCTGTTCGGCGAGCAGCCAGTCGATGCCCCTGCGGGTACGGGGATGCGCGGCCCGCCCTTCGACGGCGAGCATCTCCACTACATGCCCGGTGACATCGGCCGACGGGGGGTCGATGACCTCACCGAAGTCACAGAAGGGCAGCCGGTTGGGGAAGGGGCTCGTGTTGTCCGCGTCGAAGGCACCCCAGGCGCCGTTGCGGGACTGCATGCCGAGGTTCCAGCGGACCCCGCGCTCGATGGCGGCCTCGACCCTGGAGGGGTCGGGGTGCCGGACGCGGCGCAGCGCCAGGACGACCTCGGCGGTGTCGTCGATGTCGGGGTAGTTGTCGTTGTGGAACTCGAACGCCCAGCCGCCCGGCGCCAGTTCGGGTCTGCGTACGGACCAGTCGCCGGGCCGCACGATCTCCTCGCCCAGCATCCAGTCGGCCGCTCTCACCAGCGCCGGGTGGTCGGGGCTGACCCCCGCGTCGGCGAGGGCGATGGTGGCGAGGCAGGTGTCCCAGACCGGGGACTGGCAGGCCTCGACCATCCGGGCCCCGTCCTCGCGCCACACGGTGAACCGGTCGAGCGATTCGAGCCCGGCGCGCATCACCGGGTGGTCGAGGTCGTATCCCAGCAGGTGCAGGGCGATGACGGAGTACACCGCGGGCGGCTGGATGCCGCCCCAGCAGCCGTCGTTCTCCTGGCGCTCGATGATCCAGCGGGCCGCCGCGTTCATCGCGATACGCCGCAGCTTGCGCGGGGCCACCTTGTGATAGAGGTGCAGCGCCTTGTCGAGGCGCTGGAAGACACCGTCCCAACTGACCGCCGAGGCAGCCGGCTTGGCGGGATTCGGGCAGGCCGGATCGGTGTGCAGTTCGTCCAGGGGGAACGGGGCGGGGCGTACGGGCCGCAGGGCGGAGACGATGGTGAGCGGCACGATGGTCTGGCGGGCCCAGCACCCGAAGTCGTAGATGTTGAGAGGGATCCACTTCGGGAAGAACATCAGCTCGGGCGGAAGCTCCGGGAGGTCGTCCCATCTCCACCAGCCGAAGAGCGCGAGCCAGATCCGGGTGAAGACGCGGGACTCCGCGATGCCGCCCTGTTCCCTGACCCAGCCCGCCGCGCGGATCATGTGCGGGTCGTCGGGACGGTCCCCGGCGAGCCGGAGGGCGACGTACGCCTCGATGGTGGCGGAGAGGTCCGGCGGGCCCTCGTAGAAGGTGTTCCAGGTGCCGTCGCCCATCTGTTCGCCCCGGATGAAGCGGGCGGCCGCCTGGACGGTGGCCGGGTCCTGGATTCCCAGGAACTGACGGAGCAGCAGGTCCTCCGCGTCCATGGTGACGTTGGTGGCGAGGTCTCCCTTCCACCAGCCCTGCTCGTCCTGTCTGCCGAGGAGGTGCTCAACCGAGCGTTCCGCGGCCCGCCGCGCGACGGTGAGCGTGTCGTCCGCGGCGATGGTTGATTCGGTCGGATCGCTTGCCGAGGCTGCGCGGAGGTTCGCGGCTCCGGTGCTTCCGTCGGTCGTCGCTGTCATGGCTTCCCCTTCGTGCAGTGTGGTCCTCTGCTGTGCTGGGGTCTCCGTCGGCGGGCGCCCCGTGGGGCGCCCGCCGGCGACTGCGAGTCATATCTGGATGGTGATCATCTCTTCCGTACGACAACGAAGTCGGCGAGCTCGGTGAGCTGAGCGCGCACATGTTCCGGCATGTCGACGCCGTGCAGCGCCTCGATGGCGACCGCGTGCTGGCGTCGGGCTTCCTGGGCGGTCCACTCGCGGCCGCCCGCCTCCTCGATGAGTGCCGCTCGCGCGGCGAACTCCTCTTCGGAGAAGCTGTCGAAGTCGCTGCTCTTGGCGTCGGCCGCGAGCAGCTCGCCCAGACGCTCCGAGGCCGGTCCGCCCGCGGCGAGCGCGGCCACGACGGGCAGGGACTTCTTGCGCTGACGCAGATCGCTCCACGTCTGCTTGCCCGTGGACTCCGGGTCGCCCCAGATCCCGAGCAGGTCGTCGACCGCCTGGAAGGCGAGGCCGAGGTGGTAGCCGTAGGCCTCCAGGACGTCGGCGGTGCGGTCGTCGGCACCGCCGAGCACGGCGCCGATGGAGACCGCGCAGGCGAGGAGGGCGCCCGTCTTGTTGCCCTCCATCTCCAGGCACTCCTCGACGGTGACCCGCTCGCGGTGCTCGTAGGAGATGTCCTGGGCCTGACCGTCGATCAGCTTGCGGCTGGCCGTGGTCAGCCGTCGGGCCGCCCGGCCCGCCTCGGCGGTGCCGAGCTCCAGCAGGATCTCGTTGGCCAGCGCGAAGAGCGCGTCGCCGACGAGGATGGCCTGCGCGGGGCCGTGGACCTTCCATACGGTGTCGCGGTGACGGCGCTGCTCGTCGCCGTCCATCAGGTCGTCGTGCAGCAGCGAGAAGTTGTGCACGAGTTCGACAGCGACGGCGCCGGGGATTCCGGCCTCGGGCGGGGCACCCGCCGCCTCCGCGGACAGCAGGGCCAGCGCGGGACGTACCGCCTTGCCGCCGTCGCCGTCGGCGGGCCTGCCCTGGGCATCGATCCAGCCGAAGTGATAGGCCGCGACGGTGTCCATGGGCGGCGCCAGCCGGTCCACGGCAGCTCGCAGCACCGGCGCTGACAGGGCCCTTCCGCGCTCCAGAAGCGCGGTGACGTCCGTGGTGTCCGCCACGGTGTCGTAAGCCGGATTCGCCGGGGTCACAGACTCTCCTCTTGTTCCGGTGGTACTGCTCATGCCGCCTCCTGCAGCGGATGTTCGTGTGGCCGGCCGAGGGCCCGGAGTGCGGCGTCCGCTGCGGTGAAACCGCTGCGGACGGCACCCTCCATCGTGGCGGGCCAGCCGGTGGCGGTCCATGCTCCCGCCAGGTGGAGCCCGGGGGCACGCGTGTGCGTACCCGGCCGCAGGCGTCCCACGCCGGGCGCGGGCGCGAACGTCGCGGCGCGTTCCCGGGTGACGAAGAAGTCGCGGACGCCCGCCCCACGGGCGGCCGGGAGGAGCCGCTCCAGCTCGGGGAGGTAGCGCTCGCGCAGCTCGGCGACGGGCAGGTCGATCTCGTCGCCCGCCGCGGACTGGGACACCGCGAGGTACTGACCGGCGCCCTGGAGCCCGGAGGACTCGGTGCGGTCGAAGACCCACTGCACGGGCGAGCCGATCGCGGCGAAGAAGGGCCTGCGCAGCACCTTGCGGTCGTAGACGACGTGGACGTTCAGGATCGGCGCGTCGGTGAGGTCGAGCAGCCGGCCGGGCTCGTCCAGGGCCCCGTCGGGCAGCAGCCGGTGGGTGTCGCCCTGCGGTACGGCGAGGACGACCGTGTCCGCCTCGAAACGCTCGCCGTCGGTTGTGACGGCCCAGCGGTCGTCCTCGGCGCGGGTGAGGGAGGACGCCCGGGTGCGCAGACGGATGCTGACACCCGCCGATTCGAGCGCCTTGCGGGCGAGGGTGTCGTGGAGGTCCCCGAGCGGCACGGCCGCCCAGCCGATGTCGGCCGCGCCGGGTTCGGAGAGGAGGCCGGTCTTGAAGACCTTCGCGGCCAGCGCCATGGAGGCGTGGGGCGCGGTGGCGTTGAGGGTGGCGACGCCGACGAGGTCCCAGAGCGCCTCGATGGTGCGCTGCGACTGGCCCTGGCGGCGGAGCCAGGTGGCGAAGTCGATGCCGTCGAGCGCGGGGTCGGCCGGGTCGAGCCTGCCGAGTGCCAGTGCCGCGCGGGCGACGCCGGCCTTCTCGGCGAGGGAGAGGTGGGGGTAGGCCGCGAGCCCTCCGGCGAGGTGCAGCGGTACGGGCAGCGCGGTGCGGCGCAGCCGTCCGAGCCGCGGCCCGGCCTGACGGCCGACGTCGAGCACGGGCACGTCGAGGCGGTCCTGGAGAGGGGCGAGGTGGGTCCCCTCGATCCGGTCCAGGAACCAGCGGTAGGCAGTGCAGCAGCGCAGATAGACGTGCTGGCCGTTGTCGACGGAGAGGTCGCCGCGACGGAAGGAGAAGGCGAGACCGCCGAGCCGCGGACGACCTTCGAGCAGGGTCACGTCAACCCCCGCCTCGGCGAGGCGGAGCGCCGTGGTGACGCCGGCGAGGCCGCCGCCGACGACGACCGCGCGGGACGGGCGGGTGCCGAGGCCGGTCATGACTGCCCCCTTCGCCGTGCCGTCGTGTCCGGCGGCGTCCGTCGCGTCGTCGCAGTGGGGGACGCGAGGGGACCCGGGGAGGTTGCCCGCCGCACGGGCCGGAGCCGGTCCGGCGCCGCCATCAGGCCCTCCCCCGGGTCGTCCGGCGCGAGATGTACCGCGCGTCGAGCCCCGAGAGGCCGCGCACCGCGACGTACGCCTTCTCGTGGCCGGGCAGTGAGACCCTGCCGCGCAGGACGGCCTCGGGGTCGCGCTCGATGCGGTCGAGGAGCCGGCGGTAGATCCCTGCCATGGCCGCCACACAGGCGCCGCTGCGGCGGTCCAGCATCGGCAGGAGCCGGTAGCCCTCGGCGAAGAGGGCCCTGGCGCGCCGGACCTCGAAGTGCACCAGACCCGCGAAGTCGGAGCCGGGGGGCGGGGTGGCCCGCTGGAAACCGGCGGAGCAGCCGAATTTGGCGAGGTCGTCGGCCGGGAGGTACGTACGCCCGTTGCCGGCGTCCTCGCGCACGTCCCGCAGGATGTTGGTGAGCTGGAGGGCGAGTCCCAGGGTGTCGGCGTACTCGGCAGCACGCTCGGAGCCGGGCGCGCCCGTCTCCGTACCGAAGACGCCCAGGCTGAGGCGGCCGATGGCACCCGCGACGCAGCGGCAGTACAGCTTCAGGTCGTCCCAGGTCTCGTACGTCGCCCCGCGCACGTCCATGAGCACGCCGTCGATGAGCTCGTCGAGGCCGCCGAGCGGCAGCGGGAAGCGGTGCGCGGCGTCGGCGAGCGCGACCGCGACCGGGTCGGTGTCGTCCTCGTCCACCGCCTTGTCCCGGATCCGGTCGAGCAGCTGCCGGGTCTCCTCCAGGCGGACGCGCTTGGTCTCCGCGTCCAGCTCGCCGTCGCCGATGTCGTCGACGCGGCGGGAGAATGCGTACAGCGCCGACATGGCCTGACGCTTCTCGTACGGCAGCAGCCTGATGCCGTACGCGAAGTTGCGGGCCTGCTGTCCGGTGACGGCCTCGCAGTAGCTGTACGCGGCCTGTACCGGTGCCGACATGTACGGCGTCTGTCCCTCCACGGTCCGGCTCACCCCTCTCTGTGCGCTCGTCGCAGGACGGCTCCCACTTCGCGCAGCAGTCTCGGCGCGGTGGGCTTGGGCGGTCCGGGCAGTACGTCGAATCCGGCCGCCGAGATCGCGGAGAGGGCGGCCCGCCCTCCGCCGACGAATCCGGCGAGCAGCAGCTTGAGCCGGCCGTGGACGCTGTCCACGAGGGGGATGCCCTCGTCCAGCAGGTCCTGGGCGCGTCCCGCCTCGAAGGCGACGAGTGCGCGCACCGAGGCGTTCGCGGACGGTGCGGCCAGGTCGGCCTCGGAGACGTGGAAGCGCTCCATGTCCTCGGCGGGCAGGTAGATCCGGTCGCGGCCGAGGTCCTCGGCGACGTCCTGGAGGTGCTCGGCGATCTGCAGCGCGGTGCAGACGGCGTCGGAGCGGCGGATCCGTTCGGGGCTCGCGGTGCCGGTGATCTGCAGCACGAGCCGGCCGACGGGGTTGGCGGAGAGCTCGCAGTAGGCCAGCAGCTCGCCGTAGGTGCCGTAGCGGCGGACCTTCTGGTCCTGCCGGTTGGCCTCGACCAGGCCGAGGAAGGGCTCGGGGGTGAGCGCGCAGCGCCGCACGGTGGGGCGCAGGGCGCGCATCAGGGGGTGGCGCGGGTCCTGACCGGTGCGCTTGAAGACGCGGTGCAGGTCGGCTTCGAGGGCGTCGAGCGCGGCGAGGCGGTCCTCGTCCTGTCCGGGTTCGAGGCCCAGGTGGCGGGCGTCGGCACCGCCGGGGGCCAGGTCGCCGTCGCCGATGTCGTCGACGAGCCGGGCGAAGCCGTAGACGGCCATCAGGTCGTCGCGCCAGGCACGGGGCAGGAAGAACGGCGCCACGGGGAAGTTCTCGTCCGCGGCCTTGTCCAGCGTGCCGGCTGCGGCGGCGTCGGCGCGCGCCTGCTGGGTACGGGTCACTGCGTACCACCCGACGCGGGGACGGCGAAACCACGTCGGAGCTGGAGATTGTCCATCATTGCCGTCATATCTCCCGTTCTACACTGCCGACCCAAAACATCCCTTTTCGGACACGCCGCTCGTCCTCCCGAGTGCGACATGCGCACAACGGGCGATGTGCCGGGGGGCGTATCACCCCACATTGGCGCGAATCAGCACCGGTACAGCTTACGTTGTACAGCTCACAGGACCTCGTCAGGGGTACAGCGCGCCCGGGTACACCACCTGGGCTCCCGTCAACCTTCCCCGGAACGCGGTCCATTGACGTCATCCGCCGGGAGGAGATCGCCGTACACCCCCGGCGCAGCACAGCACGGTGGCCCCCGCCGCGACGCTCGGGCGGGGGCCACCGCGGGCGGCAGCTACTTGCCGGTCTCCCGCTCGTAGGCCTTGAGCACCTCTTCGGTGGGGCCGTCCATCAGGAGTTCGCCCTTCTCCAGCCACAGGACCCGGTCGCAGGTGTCCCGGATCGTCTTGTTGTTGTGACTGACCAGGAAGACGGTGCCCGCCTCCTTGCGCAGCTCGCGGATCCGCTCCTCGGAGCGCACCCGGAACTTCCGGTCACCGGTGGCCAGCGCCTCGTCGATCATGAGGACGTCGTGGTTCTTGGCCGCCGCGATCGAGAAGCGGAGCCTGGCCGCCATGCCGGAGGAGTACGTCCGCATGGGCAGCGTGATGAAGTCGCCCTTCTCGTTGATCCCGGAGAAGTCGACGATGTCCTGGTAGCGCGCGCGGATCTCCTCGCGGCTCATGCCCATGGCGAGACCGCCGAGCACGACGTTGCGCTCACCGGTCAGGTCGCTCATCAGCGCGGCGTTCACGCCGAGCAGCGAGGGCTGGCCGTCCGTGTACACCTTGCCGTGCTCGGTCGGCAGCAGCCCCGCGATGGCCCGGAGCAGGGTGGACTTGCCCGAACCGTTGGTGCCGATGAGACCGATGGCCTGGCCCCGGTACGCGGTGAAGGAGACACCCCGCACCGCGTGCACCTTGCGCACCCCGCGGGGCTCGCCCTTGCCGCGGCGCACGATCCGGCTCAGCGCCGCGGTGGCGCTGCCCTTGCCGCCGCCCGAGCCGTTGACCCGGTAGACGATGTGCACGTCGTCCGCGATCACGGTGGGGATGTGTCCCTGGGACGATTCCTCAGCCACGGCCGTACCGTTCCTCTGCCTTCCAGAAGTACACGAAGCCCACGACGCCCACCACGAGCGACCAGGCGAGCCCGACGGCCCAGACGTGGTCCGGCAGGTTCTCGGAGCCGTATCCGTCGATCAGCGCGAACCGGACGAGGTCCATGTAGATGGCCGCCGGGTTGTACTGCAGCACGTCGGCGATCCACTGCGGCTTGTCGGCCAGCATCACGGGGATGGAGAACATGACGCCCGAGGCGTACATCCACGTACGCATCACGAACGGCATCAGCTGGGCGAGGTCGGGGGTCTTGCTGCCCAGCCGGGCCATGACCAGCGCCAGGCCGGTGTTGAAGAAGAACTGCATCGCCAGCGCCGGGACGACCAGCAGCCAGGACAGCGACGGATAGCTGCCGAAGCCCACCGCCACCGCCAGCAGCACGATCATCGAGTACAGCAGCTGCTGGAGCTGCTGGAGCGAGAACGAGATGGGCAGCGAAGCCCGGGGGAAGTGCAGGGCCCGCACCAGGCCGAGGTTGCCCGCGATGGAGCGCACCCCCGCCATGACCGAGCTCTGGGTGAAGGTGAAGACGAAGACCCCGGTCACCAGGAACGGGATGAAGACCTCCTGGGTCATCCCCTTCCGGGTACCCAGGATCAGCCCGAAGATCAGGAAGTAGACCAGGGCGTTCAGCAGCGGCGTCGCCACCTGCCACAGCTGGCCGAGCTTCGCCTGGCTGTACTGCGCGGTCAGCTTCGCCCGCGAGAACGCCAGGATGAAGTGCCGACGGCCCCAGAGCTGCCGCAGGTACGCGAACAGCCCGGGGCGGGCCCCGCTCACCGTCAGGCCGTACTTGTCGGCCAGCTGGGAAGCGCTGAGGCCCTCGTCGGCGGACGGCGGGCTGCTCAGCGCAATCCCGCCGTCGTGGGTCGTGTCACTCACAGTTAAGAACTCTCGTCTTCACAATGCGCAGCCGGGCGCGGCCGATGCGGACAGGTTCCCCGTACGGAATGAATACGGCTCATGGTCTCAGAGGAGAGCCTCTCAGATCACCGGCGGCCGGCCCAGTCTGGTCAGCCGCCATACCGTACGCCACCGCATGGGGCGCCGGGGACCACAGGGCGTCGTCCAGCCTTCCCGGAATCCTCCGAACCATGCCTTGAGCGCGGGCAGGGAGGGCCTGCGCACCAGGGTGAGCAGCAGCCACACCCCGACGTACACGGGGACCAGCGGGGCGGGCAGGTTCCGGCGGGCGAGCCAGACGCGGTTGCGGGCCACCATGCGGTGGTAGACCGCGTGCCGCGAGGGAGCGGTGGTGGGGTGGTTGAGCACCATGTCGGCGCGGTAGTCGATCATCCAGCCGGCGTCCAGGGCCCGCCAGGCGAGGTCGGTCTCCTCGTGGGCGTAGAAGAACTCGCCCGGGAGCGGACCGGCCTCGGCGATGACCTGGCTGCGCACGGCGTTCGCGCCGCCGAGGAACGTCGTGACACGGGACGAGCGCATCGGGTCGGACGCGCGCAGCCGCGGCACGTGCCGCCGCTGGGTGACCCCGGTCTCGGGGTCGGCGATGCGGAAGGTGATGATGCCGAGCTTCGGGTCCGCCTCGAACGCCTGCCGGCAGAGCTCGGCGGTGTCGGTGTTCGGCAGATGCCCGTCGTCGTCGAGGAAGAGCAGCGCGTCCACGTCGGCGCCCGAGGGGCCGAAGGCCTCGATGCCGACGTTGCGGCCACCCGGGATGCCCAGGTTCTCGGGGAGTTCCACGGTCCGTACGCCCGGGGGGACGTCGGGGACCGGGGCGCCGTTGCCGACGACGACCACCTCGATCCGGTCGCCCTCCTGCTTGGCGACCGAGTCGAGCAGGGCACGCAGTTCCTCAGGGCGGTTGCCCATGGTGATGATGACCGCGCCGAGTTTCATGGGAGAGCTCACTTCAGCCTGCTGGACGCCAGGATCGACACCAGGTGCAGGACGGTCTGGAGAAGGGCGATGCCGGCCATGACCGCGACGGCGAGACGGCTGAAGAAGAGGTCGTCCCTGACCGTGTCGAGTACGGCCACGATCAGGATGACGAAGGACGCCTCGATACCGAGGATCAGCCGGTGGAACTTGAGCGCGCCGGCCGCACGGCGGGCCAGCGCCATGCCGGAGGATCGGGGCTCGGAGGCGGCCTCCTTGACGGGCGGCAGCCCGCCCTGGTGGCGGGCGACCCCGACGAGGTCCGTCTCGGACTTGATCAGGATGGCGCCGAGCGCGGCGAGCGTGCCCAGGAAGGCCCACAGCCAGTCGATGCGTCCCGTGCCCCACAGGTCGGCGGCGCGCAGGCCGAAGCCGACCAGGACGGCCGCGTCACAGAGGTAGGCGGCCACCCGGTCCAGATAGACCCCGCCCAGCGAGTACTGCTTCTTCCACCGGGCGACCTCGCCGTCGACGCAGTCGAACAGCAGGTAGAGCTGGACCGCGAGCACGCCGAGCAGGGCCCCGGGGATGCCGGGGACCAGAAGGGCCGGTGCCGCGAGC
This sequence comes from Streptomyces sp. CB02058, assembly GCF_001905505.1. Lineage (GTDB taxonomy): Bacteria > Actinomycetota > Actinomycetes > Streptomycetales > Streptomycetaceae > Streptomyces. The sequence goes on along the minus strand of NZ_LIPG01000003.1, from coordinate 1,328,583 downwards.
ACGCCGGCGACGGTCATCACGTAGGTCAGCTGGTTGGGCGTGATCTTCGTGGTCACCAGGCGCCGGGTGATGCGCAGCGAGATCTCGCGCATGTAGAGCCGACCCGCCCAGTGCTCGCCGCTGCGCCGGTCCTTCACACCCGGCGGGTGCACGACCGGACGGAGTTCAGCTATGGATGGCTTTTGCATAGTCGGCGTACGCGTCCCTGATCTGGTCGGTGGACAGGTTGAGGTGTTCCAGGATCGTGAAGCGTCCCGGACGCGTCTGCGGGGCGTACTCGACGGCCCGCACGAACTCTTCGGGGGTGAAGCCGATCTCCTCGGGCAGCACGGGCAGCCCGTGGCGCCGCAGGACGGACGCCATGTGGAGCGCGTCCTCGCGTGCGCCGCGCAGGTGCATCGCGAAGCAGGCGCCGAGGCCGACCTGCTCGCCGTGGCTCGCGGCGCGCTTCGGGTACAGCAGGTCGAAGGCGTGGTTGATCTCGTGGCAGCCGCCCGAAGCGGGCCGCGAGTCACCGGCGATCGACATCGAGATGCCGGTCAGGACGAGGCCTTCGGCGAGCACCTTGAGGAAGGCGTCGTCACCGACCCCGCCGGGGTGGCGGAGCACCGCTTCGCCGGCCTGCCGGGCCATGGCCGCGGCGAGGCCGTCGATGTCCTCGCCGCGCACCTTGTGGGCGAGCTCCCAGTCGGCGACGCACGAGATGTTGGAGACCGCGTCGCCGATGCCCGAGCGCACGTAGCGTGCGGGCGCCTCGCGGATCACGTCGAGGTCGATGACCACGCCGATCGGGGTGGGGACCCCGTAGGAGCCCCGCCCGTTGTCGTTGTCCAGGGTCGCGACCGGGGAGCAGAGCCCGTCGTGGGACAGGTTCGTCGCGACGGCGACCATGGGCATGCCCACGCGCGCCGCGGCGTACTTCGCCACGTCGATGATCTTGCCGCCGCCGAGGCCGACCACGGCGTCGTAGCGGTTGCCCTTGATGCCGTCGGCGAGCCGCACGGCGGCGTCGATCGTGCCGTCGGTGACCGGGTACCAGTCGGCGCCCGGCAGCACCGGGGCGAGCCTCTCGCGCAGGGCGCGCCCGGAGCCCTCGCTGATCGCGATGGCGAGCTTGCCCGACGTGGAGATCCGCTGGTCGGCGAGGAGGGCGGCCAGGCCGTCCATGGCGCCGCACCGGATGTCGACGACGACCGGCGACGGAATGAGCCGCGTCAGTACCGGCACGCGATCTCCCTGCCCCTGGCGAGGTCGTCGTGGTTGTCGATCTCCACCCACGTCACCTCGCCGATGGGCGCCACGTCGACCGTGAAGCCGCGGTTCACCAGCTCCTGGTAGCCGTCCTCGTAGTAGAGGTCGGGGTCGCGCTCGAAGGTGGCCTTCAGGGCGTCGGCGAGCTCCTCGGCGGCCTCGGGCTCGATGAGCGTGACGCCGATGTACTCGCCGGTCGCGGTGGCCGGGTCCATGAGCTTGGTGATCCGGCGGACGCCCTTGCCGTCCTCGGTGATGACCTTCATCTCCTCGTCGGCGAGGCTCTTCACCGTGTCGAGGGCGAGGATGATCTTCTGGCCCTTGCCGCGCGCGTCCAGGAGGGTCTTCTCGACGGAGACCGGGTGCACGGTGTCGCCGTTGGCGAGGATGACGCCCTTCTTCAGGACCTCACGGGCGCACCAGAGGGAGTAGGCGTTGTTCCACTCCTCGGCCTTGTCGTTGTCGATCAGCGTCAGCGTCACGCCGTACGTGGCCTCGAACTCGGCCTTGCGGGCGTAGACGGCCTCCTTGCGGTAGCCGACGACGACCGCGACCTCGGTGAGCCCGACCTCGGCGAAGTTGGCCAGCGTCAGGTCCAGGACCGTCTTCTCGCCGTCCACGGGCACCAGGGCCTTGGGCAGCGTGTCCGTGTAGGGACGCAGACGGCGTCCGGCACCGGCAGCCAGTACGAGGCCGATCATGCGAGTTCTCCTTCGTCGTGTACTGCGGGCGCCGAGGAGGACACCCAGAAGCGGATGGACTCCACGAGCACCACCAGAGCCACGGCCGCCGCGAGGGCGGTGAGTGCCGTGGTAAATCCTGAACCGCTGGTCAGCAGAGCGGCGAGTACGGTCACGGCCAGGGTCCGGCCCTCGTGCCCGCCGATGGTGCGCACCAGCCACCTGGGCGGCGCTCCGGTGCCTCCCCGGATGCGGTACACCGTGTCGTAGTGATGGTAGGCGACCGCAGAAACCAGGCCGAATGCCGCGGGAACGGCGTGCGGGACGTCGCTGCGGGCCGCCAGCACGAGGACCGTGCAGTATTCGGCGGCCCGGAACACCGGGGGTACGAGCCAGTCGAGCGCGCCCTTGAGCGGACGTGACACGGCGAGGCCGGAGACGACCGCGTAGAGCACCGCCGCGCCCACGGTCAGCCAGCTGCCGTACGGGGCGAACAGGGCCGCGGCGACCAGCACGGCCGCACCGGCGAACGCCAGGAACGGGGCCGTGAAGCCACCGCCCGGACGCCGCAGCACGGCGGCGACGGCCTCGGCGAGCGGTCCGGAGTCGGCGAGGTCGGCGAGTGCGCCCGCGGCGCGGTCGGTGCGCTGGGCCTTGCGCGTCAGCGAGCGCAGCAGCCGGCCCGCCGTGGTGTAGCAGGCGGCCAGGGCGCAGCCGACGAGCAGGGCGTAGAAGACGACGCGGGGCGTGGTCACGGCGGTCAGCACGGCGATCATGGCCCATCGTTCGCCGATGGGCAGCACTATCATCCGGCGCAGCCACACCGTCCAGCCGACGCTGTCGAGCTTGTCGGAGAGCGCGGCCGTCGGGCTCGTGTTGGACACCGCGTCGTGGTTGGCCTCGTTGAACGAGAAGTCCACGACATGGCGGCACGCCTGGAGCACCATCGCGCCGAGCGCGAGCACCCACACGTCGTCACCACCACGGGCGGCGCCGAGCGCGAGGCCCGCGTAGTACGCGTACTCCTTGGCCCGGTCGAAGGTGGCGTCCAGCCAGGCACCCATCGTCGAGTACTGGAGCGAGTAGCGGGCGAGCTGCCCGTCGGTGCAGTCCAGGACGAAGGAGAGGAGCAGGAGCACTCCGGCCGCGATGTAGCCGCCGCGGGTGCCGGTCGCCGCGCTGCCCGCCGCGATGAGCGCGGTGATCAGCGAGGCGGTGGTGACCTGGTTGGGGGTGAGGCCCCGGCGGGCGCACCAGCGGGCGATGTAGCGGGAGTACGGGCTGATGAAGAACGTGGTGAAGAAGCCGTCGTGGGCCTTCACCGCGCTGCGCAGCCGTACGGCCTCGTCGTCGACGGCGTCGACGGCGGCCCTGGCGGCGACCCGCTCCTCGGGTCCTGTGGGCACCGCCGCCGTGAGCGAACCGAGCTCGGGCCGCTGCACATGGGTGCCCTCCGCGTCCAGCGCCACGGCCAGCCGGCCGGGCACGGTGCGGTCCTCGGTGACGGGTTCGGCGCCGGGCGGCGCGACGGGGCTCCCCGCGCCGACCGCGACGACGGCCCTGCGCAGGGCCCGGAGCAGCGCGGGGCGCGCCTCGGGCTGCGCGGTGAGCGCGCCGGGGATCGCGGCCGCTGCGAAGCGGGGGTCGGTGAGTCCGAGCCTGAGGGCGTGGACATGGCCGACGAAACGTGGGTCCACGAGCGCGACGCGCCTGCTCGCGGGGACCGCGGCGAGCAGCTCGGCGGCCTCGGAGGCGTCGGCTGCGGCGGTCACGTCGAAGCCGAGTGACCTCAGATCGTCCTCGAGCGACGATCCGGGTACCGGCGCACCGGAGAGGATGGCGGTCGACAGACGAACTCACTCCTTGGCGCTGACGGGAACGGCGCGCGACAGTGCGGCCCGGGGGTGGGCCGGCGGCACGTCGGCTGAGGCTATCGGATGAACGGAAGACCGAGTTCACCGCCCGTTTGTGCTCCGTTCGGGCGAACCGGCCATGATGCGGCGCCGTTCGCGATCATCATCGTCGATCAACGCCTCACCCCACAAACCGCGTCCGCGCAGCGCATAAGCTGACGCGTATGACGTGGTTGATCACAGGCGGGGCCGGTTACATCGGGGCACATGTGGCGAAGGCCATGACCGCGGCCGGGGAAAGAGTCGTCGTGCTCGACGACATCTCTACGGGCGTCGAGGAGCGGCTGCCGGAGGGCATCACCCTGGTGCGCGGTTCGGCGTCCGACCGCCCGGTGCTCGACCGGGTACTGGCCGAGCACTCCGTCTCGGGTGTGGTGCATCTCGCGGCGAAGAAGCAGGTCGGCGAATCGGTCGAGAAGCCGCTGCTCTACTACCGGGAGAACGTGTCGGGGCTCGCGGTGCTGCTGGAGGCCGTGGTCGCGGCCGGGGTCCGGCGGTTCCTCTTCTCCTCGTCGGCCGCGGTGTACGGCGTGCCGGACGTGGAGCTCATCACCGAGGACACGCCGTGCGCGCCGATCAACCCGTACGGCGAGACCAAGCTCGCCGGTGAGTGGCTGGTGCGCGCCACGGGCAGGGCGCACGGCATCTCGACGGCCTGTCTGCGGTACTTCAACGTGGCGGGGGCGGCGGAGCCCGAGCTGGCCGACACGGGCGTCTTCAACGTCGTACCGATGTTCTTCGACCGGCTGACGCGGGGGGAGGCGCCCCGGATCTTCGGTGACGACTACCCGACGCCCGACGGCACCTGCGTCCGCGACTACATCCATGTGGCCGATCTCGCGGACGCGCATCTCGCGGTCGCCCGGCAGCTCGACAAGGACGCGGACGGCGGCGATCTCACCGTGAACATCGGCCGGGGCGAGGGCGTCTCGGTGCGTCGGCTGGCCGAGCTGGTGGCCGAGGTCACCGGCAGGCCCGTCGAGCCCGTGGTCGAGCCGCGCAGGCCCGGGGACGCGGCCAGGGCGGTCGCTTCGGCCTCCCGGATGACCGAGGAGCTGGGCTGGACGGCACGGCGCGGGATGCGCGAGATGGTGGAGTCGGCCTGGGAGGGCTGGTGCCTGCGCCACCCGGAGGTCCGCGCCGCACGGTGACGGAGCTGCTGCCTCCGGCTCTCTGACCTGCGGACGTTTCCGCAGGTCAGAGACTATGACAACGGTGTTCAGTACCGTGTTGCCCCGTACCCCGCACCCGTAGTTCACTGGCGGCGTCGGGCGAGGTGCGTCCGAGCTGTCCGAGGCTTACGACGCGTTATCCGGAGGCGTTCTCATGGGGGCTGGCCACGATCACGGTCATACGCACGGAGGGCCGCCCCCGACGGGGACGGCGGCCGCCGCGTACCGGGGCCGGCTCCGGGTCGCCCTCGGCATCACGCTCGGCGTCATGGTCATGGAGATCGTCGGCGGGCTGCTCGCCGACTCGCTCGCCCTGATCGCGGACGCCGCGCACATGGCGACCGACGCGCTGGGCCTGGGCATGGCGCTGCTGGCGATCCACTTCGCCAACCGGCCGGCGGGCCCCAACCGCACCTTCGGTTACGCCCGCGCCGAGATCCTCGCCGCGCTCGCCAACTGTCTGCTGCTCCTGGGCGTCGGCGGCTATCTGGTCTTCGAGGCCGTCGACCGCTTCATCACCCCGGCCGAGACCAGGGGCGGCCTGGCCATCGCGTTCGCCGCCGTCGGGCTGGTCGCCAACGTGGTCTCGCTCTCCCTGCTGATGCGCGGGCAGCGGGACAGCCTCAATGTGCGGGGGGCCTATCTGGAGGTCGTCGCGGACACCCTGGGCTCGGTGACGGTGCTGGTGTCCGCGGGCATCATCATGGCCACCGGCTGGCAGGCCGCCGACCCCATCGCCTCGCTGCTGATCGGCCTCATGATCGTGCCCCGCACGGTCAAGCTGCTGCGGGAGACGCTCGACGTACTCCTGGAGTCGGCCCCCAAGGGCGTCGACATGGACGAGGTGCGTGCCCACATCACGGCGCTGCCCGGTGTGCTGGACGTCCACGACCTGCACGCCTGGACGATCACGTCGGGCATGCCGGTGCTCTCCGCCCATGTGGTCGTGCACCAGGAGATGCTGGACTCGATCGGGCACGAGAAGCTCCTGCACGACCTCCAGGGCTGCCTGGGCCACCACTTCGACGTGGAGCACTGCACCTTCCAGCTGGAGCCCAGCGGGCACGCCGAGCACGAGGCGCGGCTCTGCCACTGAGCCGCCTCGACGGCCCGGGCCCGCCGCCGCCGGGCTCGGTGGTTCCCGGCGGGGCGGGAGTGCGCCGGGGATTCCGCGCGGGTCCCGGTGGGCATGATCCACTGCCCGGAGGCCCCGGACTCCGACGCGGTGTCCGCGCAGCCCCCTCTCCGGGACACGGCGGGGCGGACATGCCCGCACCCGAAGTACGGACAGGCGGCTTTTGTACGGCAGACTTGACCGCACTCGAGGGGTCCGGCGCACGAGGCCGGGAACCAAAGCGAAGGATGGGTATGCCGAGCACACCAGCAACCGCGGCGCACAGCTCGTCGAACGGAACAGCAGACGCGATCATGCTCGAACTGGTCGACGAGAACGGCACCACCATCGGCACCGCGGAGAAGCTCGCGGCTCACCAGGCCCCCGGTCAGCTGCACCGGGCGTTCTCCGTCTTCCTCTTCGACGAGCAGGGACGGCTGCTGCTCCAGCGCCGGGCGCTCGGCAAGTACCACTCCCCCGGCGTGTGGTCGAACACCTGCTGCGGCCACCCGTACCCGGGTGAGGCCCCGTTCGCCGCCGCGGCCCGGCGCACGTACGAGGAGCTGGGGATCTCGCCCTCGCTGCTCGCCGCCGCCGGCACGGTCCGCTACAACCACCCCGACCCGGTGTCGGGGCTGGTGGAGCAGGAGTTCAACCACCTGTTCGTCGGGCTGGCCCAGGAGCAGCTGCGGCCGGACGCGGAGGAGGTCGGCGAGACGGCCTTCGTGAGCGCCGCCGAGCTCGCGGAACGGCACGCCGCCGCACCGTTCTCGGCCTGGTTCATGACCGTCCTGGACGCGGCGCGGCCGGCGATCAGGGAGCTGACGGGTCCGTCCGCGGGCTGGTGAGGCCGGGCATCTCGCAGGGGGCGGTCAGAGCTGCGTCTCCAGGGGCAGCGCCGCCCAGATGATCTTGCCTCCGCCCGCCGTGTGCTCCACGTCGCAGACCCCGCCCGCCTCGGCGGTGATCTCGCGTACGAGCAGCAGCCCCCGGCCCCCGGTCTGTCCGTAGTCGGTGACCAGGGCCGTGGGGCGGTAGGGGTGGTTGTCCTCGACGGACACTCTGATCCACTCCGCCCCGATGGCCACCTCGACGGCCAGCTCGGGCGAGAGCAGCGCCGCGTGCCGGACCGCGTTGGTGACCAGCTCGGACACGATCAGCAGCAGCCCCTGGAGGATGTCGTCCTCGACGGGCACCGCCTGCCGGTCGATCAGGTCCCGTACCGCGTGCCGGGCCTGGGGCACCGAGGCGTCGACGGCGGGGGCCGTGAAGCGCCACACTCCCTCGTACGACACCGGTCGGGCCGGAACACTCCCGCGGCTCTCCATAGACCGGCACCCGCTCTCGACTCGCACGTCACTGACCATCGGGTAATGAGTGTCGGGAACGGGATGGTCCGGACTGCGACGCTGATCGCAAGTGGCTTCTTATGGAAGCAATTTGACCGAGTGGGTATGTCCGCGTCAGGAGGATGGACTACTTCTCACCTTCTTCAGGCGTCATCTGGTTCTCACCTTCTTCAGGCCTCATCTGGTCCGTCACCATGCTGACGACGTGCCGGCCTCCGACGCCGATCGCGATCAGCCCGAGTCCGTCGAACAGCAGGGCCAGCGAGAAGAAGCAGCCGAGCACATAGAGGCTGCTGTGCGGCCAGTCGAAGAGGACCAGCAGGCCCAGCAGCAGTCCGAAGGCCCCCTGGAGCAGGGTCCAGCCGAACTGCGGGCCGCGTACGACGACACTGCCGACCAGCCGGAACACTCCCCCGGTGAGGAAGAGCAGCGCGGCGAACATCGTGAGCGCCTCGGCCGTGCCGTGCGGGTGCCGGATGACGACGACGCCCGCGGCGAGGTTCAGCGCGGCGACCACCACGCCCAGCCAGAAGTACGGGGTACCGCGTGCCTGGACGGCGTGGAGGAGGCCGACGAGTCCGCCGACGAGCAGCAGCCAGCCGAAGAGGATCATCGAGGTGAGGGTGGCGACGCCGGTGTAGACGAGGCCGACGAGGCCTGCGACGACGAGCAGGGCACCGAGCAGGACGAGCCCGCCGAAGCTCCTGCGGAGCTTTCTGCTGTCGGTCATGGGTCCGGCCATCGACGGCTCCTCACGGTGCGTGTTCGCTCGGCGACCCCTTCTTGATCATAGGTTCGAGCCGTACGGATAGCATCCGGCGCATGGACCTCACGGAACGGGCGGCGCGGACGGAACCCCGGCTGGAGCACACCGTCGTGGACGGGGTCGCCACCGTCGTCATCAGCAACCCCGCCAAGCGCAACGCCATGACCGCGGACATGTGGCTGGCCCTGCCCGTGCTGCTGGACGGGCTGGCGGCCGACCCCGGCGTGCGCGTCCTGGTGCTCACCGGGGCGGGCGAGACGTTCTGCGCGGGCGCGGACATCTCCTCCCTCCGGGACCCCGGCGGGAGGCCGCAGGCGCTCGCGGTACGGGCCGAGGAGGCCCTGGCGGCCTTCCCGCGGCCGACGCTGGCCGCCGTACGCGGCTACTGCGTGGGCGGCGGCAGCCAGCTCGCGGCCGCCTGTGATCTGCGGTTCGCGGAGGAGGGCGCTTCCTTCGGCGTCACCCCGGCCAAGCCCGGGATCGTCTATCCGTCGTCCTCGACCCGCCGGCTCGTCTCGCTGGTCGGCCCGGCGGCGGCGAAGTACCTGCTGTTCTCGGGCGAGCTGATCGGCACCGAGCGCGCGCTGCGCACGGGGCTGGTGGACGAGGTGCTGCCCGCAGGCGGGCTGGACGAGCGGGTGCTCGCCTTCGCTCGGGTGCTGGCGTCGCGCTCGCAGCTGACGCAGGCCGCCGCCAAGGAGTTCGCCGACGGCCGTGAGGACCGGGACGCCTACTGGTCGCGGCAGGCGCACGGCAGCGGCGACACCGCGGAGGGGGTCGCCGCCTTCCTGGAGCGCCGTGCGCCCCGGTTCACCTGGACCACGGACTCCTGCGGCGGCACGCCTACGTCAGGATGAACCGGCTCCTGGCCCGCCATGTCTCGACCATGTCCGCCGGGGCCTTCTGCGGCGATCCGGCGTCGTAGGGCGGCTGGGGGTCGTACTCGGTCAGCAACTGGACGGTCATGGCGTGTTCGTCGCCCGCGATCCTGCCGAGCAGGGTGAGCGCCATGTCGATGCCCGAGGAGACTCCGGCGGCGGTGACGTACTTGCCGTCGGTGACCACGCGCTCCCCGGTCGGCTCGGCGCCGTAGGCCTCGAGGACGTCGAGGGCGAGCCAGTGCGAGGTGGCACGGCGGCCGGTGAGCAGCCCGGCGGCGGCGAGCAGCAGCGAGCCGGTGCACACGGAGGTCGTCCAGGTGCTCGTGGCGTCGGCCGTACGGAGCCAGCCGAGCAGGGCCTCGTTCTCCATCTGGTCGCTCTGGCCGGGGCCGCCCGGCACGACGACCAGGTCCGGGGCGGGTACGTCGGCGAGCGTCCGGTCGGCGACGAGCGAGAGACTGCCCCGGTCGTTGCGCACGGGCCCCGTGCGCTCGGCGACGAACACGATCTCGTCCCCGGGAGTGCGGCCGAGCATCTCGTACGGGCCGACGGCGTCGAGCGCGGTGAAGCGGTCGAAGAGCACGATGGCGATCTGCATGGGTGTTCCTTTCGCGTGGGGTGGCCGGCCGGTCCTGCGGGCGGCCCGGCGGGCGGTCATACGGACTGGGTGCGGAAGCGGCGCCGGTATTCGGCGGGCGCCGTCCCCAGGGCTCTGACGAAGGCGCGGCGCATCGCCTCCGGGGTGCCGTAGCCGCTGGCGCGGGCGATGCCGGTGACGCCGTCGGTGGTGTCCTCCAGCAGCCTGCGCGCCTGTTCGAGGCGTACGCGCTCCACGTACTTGCCCGGGGTGAGGCCCGTCTCGGCCTGGAAGGCGCGGGCGAAGTGGCGGGGCGAGAGACTGGCCCGGGCTGCCAGGGCTTCCACCGAGAGGTCCGCGTCCGGATGTCCGGCGATCCAGTGCTGGACCTCGCGGAGGGGCTCGCGAACGGCGGTCTGGGCGGTGAGTTGGGCGCTGAACTGGGCCTGGTTCCCCGGGCGTCGCAGGAAGACGACGAGATGGCGGGCGATGCCGAGCGCGACCTCCCGCCCGTGCTCCTCCTCGACCAGGGCGAGCGCGAGGTCGATGCCCGCGGTGACACCCGCGGAGGTGGCCAGCCGTCCGTCGCGCACGAAGATCGGGTCGGGGTCCACCTCCACGGCCGGATGCTCGCGGGCGAGCCGTGCGCACACGGACCAGTGGGTGGTCACCCGGTGGCCGTCGAGCAGGCCCGCCTCGGCCAGGAGCAGGGCGCCGGTGCAGACCGAGACCAGCTGACGGGCCGACGGGGCGTGTGCGCGCAGCCAGTCCACCAGCGCCGGGTCCGGGGCGCGGGTGCCCGTACCGCCCGGCACGAGGAGCAGATCGGGCGCGGGGGCGTCGGCGAGGGCGCCGTCGGGGACGAGGGTGAGGCCGCTGGAGCAGCGGACCGGCGCGCCGTCCAGCGAGGCGGTGCGCAGCTCGTAGGAGATCCCGGGGTGGCGGGAGGCGCCCGCGAAGACCTCCATCGGGCCGCTGACGTCGAGACTCTGGACGCCCTCGAAGAGGACGACGAGCACGGATCGCTGCTTCATGACCGCCATCCTGGGCGGCGGGCCTCATGGCCGCAATGACGAGTACCCCACCTTTCCTGCCATGGGTGTCGCACGGGCCGGATGCCCGCGACCCCGGGGCTACCAGACGTACCAACCAGTCGGTAACGTGCGGGCATGAGCACTCTTCCGCCGCGCGCCGGGCGCCGCTGCCACAACGCACTCAACCCGCTGCACTCCTGTGTCTACTTCTCGCCGGACCTCGGCAAGGAGTTCGGTCTGCTGGGCGTCACGGACGAGAGCCGCGTCTACTTCGCCGCTCGCGGCGCGGCTCTGGGGGCCGCCGGCGCGGGCACCGTGACCGCGACCTTCTACAACTTCAACCACGAGCTGGTGGCCCGCCATCTGCCGTCCGTCTGGTCGGAGGTGTCGCCGCGGGCCGCGCTCGACGCCCGGCTGCGGGCGGCCGACTCGACGCTGCGCCGGGTGCTCGGCGAGGAGGCCGTCGGCTCCCCGGAGATGGCGGAGGCCGCCGCGCTGGCGCTGCGCGCCGCGGAGGCGTGCACCCGGCACGCACGTCCGCTGTACGCCGCGCACGCCGATCTGGAGGTGCCCGACGAACCGCACCTGGCCTACTGGCACGCGGCGACGCTGCTGCGTGAGCACCGGGGCGACGGGCATCTGGCCGCGCTGCTCACGGCGGGTCTCGACCCGCTGGAGGCCCTGGTCAGCCACACCGCCACCGGCAAGGGCATGGCGCCGCGCTGGATCCTGGCCACGCGCGGCTGGCGCCGCACGGACTGGGACGCCGCGGTGGCACGGCTGCGGGACCGCGGGGTGCTGGACGCGGAGGGCGAGCTGACCGAAGCGGGCACCGCGCTCCGGGCCGAGCTGGAGGAGGCGACGGACCGGATGGACGCCGCGCCCTACGAGCACCTGGGCGCCGACGACGTCGCCCGGCTCACCGAACTGGGGCGCGGCTTCCTGTTCGCGGCGGCGTCCGCCGGAGCGTTCCCGGCGGACCTGGTCGGCAAGGGCTGAACCCTGGGGCATCACGTCCGGATCGTGCGCCGCGCGCGTGCCGCACGATCCGGACGCGAGGGCCGGGGATGTTTGCGACGCTCCGGAGCGGCTACGCGGTTTGTACACCCTACGAAGGAGGCACACCGTGTTCCGTGCGATCGCACACGCTCTCGGCACCGTCGGCTCCGCCGTGGCCACCGTGGTGACCCTGCCCTTCCGGCTCCTGGCGAGCCTCTTCGGAGGCGCGTCGCGCGGCGGCCGTACCCGGCGCGCGTGACCTCGCCCTCCGGCAGGACGCCGGGGCCGTGATCGAGCAGGTCACGCGACACGGCCCCCGGCCACCCGGCACAATGCAGGCGAAGGGGCCCACCCGGGTGTGGACCACACCAGTGGCACAGCCAGCACAGCCAGTACGAGAAGGCGAGTCGGGAAAACCGTGACGACGTCCATCGAAGGCAGGATCGCCGAGGAGCTCGGCGTACGTGAGCGTCAGGTGAAGGCGGCCGTCGACTTGCTCGACGGCGGCTCGACCGTGCCGTTCATCGCGCGCTACCGCAAGGAAGCGACCGAGATGCTCGACGACGCGCAGCTGCGCACGCTCGAGGAGCGGCTGCGGTATCTGCGGGAGCTGGAGGACCGCCGCACGGCGGTCCTCGACTCCGTACGCGAACAGGGCAAGCTCGACGCCACCCTTGAGGCGCAGATCCGGGCGGCCGACACCAAGGCGCGGCTGGAGGACATCTACCTGCCGTTCAAGCCGAAACGCCGGACGAAGGCGCAGATCGCGCGGGAGGCGGGTCTGGAACCGCTGGCCGGCGGGCTGCTGGACGACCCGTCCGTGGACCCGCTCGCCGCCGCCGCGCCGTTCGTCGACGCCGACAAGGGGGTCGCGGACGCCGCGGCCGCGCTGGAGGGCGCCCGGGCGATCCTGACGGAGCGCTTCTCCGAGGACGCCGACCTGACGGGCGAGCTCCGCGAGCGCATGTGGTCACGCGGCAGGGTCCTCGCGAAGGTGCGCGAGGGCAAGGAGGAGGCGGGCTCGAAGTTCGCGGACTACTTCGACTTCGCCGAGCCGTTCACCGCACTGCCCTCGCACCGGGTCCTCGCGATGCTGCGCGGCGAGAAGGAGGACGTGCTCGACCTCGTGCTCGAACCGGAGGAGCCTTCGGAGCAGCCCGGCCCCTCCTCGTACGAGAACATGATCGCCCGCCGGTTCGGGGTCGCGGACCGCGGACGGCCCGGCGACAAGTGGCTCGGCGACACCGTGCGCTGGGCCTGGCGGACCCGGATCCTGGTGCACCTCGGGATCGACCTGCGGCTGCGGCTGCGCACGGCGGCGGAGGACGAGGCCGTACGCGTGTTCGCCTCGAACCTGCGCGACCTGCTGCTCGCCGCGCCCGCCGGGACCCGGGCGACGCTGGGCCTCGACCCCGGTTTCCGTACGGGCGTCAAGGTGGCGGTGGTGGACGCGACCGGCAAGGTCGTCGCCACCGACGTCATCCACCCGCATGTGCCCGCGAACAAGTGGGACCAGTCGCTGGCCACGCTGGAGCGGCTCGCCAAGGAGCACCGCGTCGATCTGATCGCGATCGGCAACGGCACCGCGTCCCGCGAGACCGACAAGCTCGCGGGTGAACTCTGCGACAAGCACCCTGAGTTGAAGCTCACCAAGGTGATGGTGTCGGAGGCGGGCGCTTCCGTGTACTCGGCGTCGGCCTTCGCCTCGCAGGAACTCCCGGACATGGACGTGTCGTTGCGCGGCGCGGTCTCGATCGCGCGTCGGCTCCAGGACCCGCTGGCCGAGCTGGTGAAGATCGATCCGAAGTCGATCGGTGTCGGGCAGTATCAGCACGACCTGTCCGAGGTGAAGCTGTCCCGCTCCCTGGACGCGGTGGTCGAGGACTGCGTGAACGGCGTCGGCGTGGACGTCAACACGGCGTCGGCACCGCTGCTTTCACGGGTCTCGGGCATCGGCTCGGGGCTGGCCGAGAACATCGTGGCGCACCGGGACACGAACGGCCCGTTCCGCTCCCGCAGGGCGCTCAAGGACGTGGCGCGACTGGGTCCGAAGGCGTACGAGCAGTGCGCGGGCTTCCTCCGGATCAGGGGCGGCGACGACCCGCTGGACGCGTCGAGCGTGCACCCGGAGGCCTACCCCGTGGTGCGGACGATGGTGAAGCGGACGGGAGGGGACGTCGCCTCGCTCATCGGCAACACGGACACCCTCCGCTCGCTGCGGCCGGACGACTTCGTCGACGAGAAGTTCGGGCTGCCGACCGTCACGGACATCCTGAAGGAGCTGGAGAAGCCGGGCCGCGACCCGCGCCCGGCCTTCAGGACGGCCACCTTCAAGGAGGGCGTCGAGAAGCTCGGCGACCTGGAGGCGGGGATGGTGCTGGAGGGAGTCGTCACCAATGTGGCGGCGTTCGGCGCCTTCGTCGACATCGGCGTCCACCAGGACGGGCTCGTCCATGTGTCGGCGATGTCGCGGACGTTCGTGAAGGACCCCAGGGACGTCGTGAAGCCGGGCGACATCGTGAAGGTCAAGGTCATGGAGGTCGACCTCCCGCGCAAGCGCGTCTCGCTGACGCTGCGGCTCGACGACGAGGCGACGGCGGGACAGGGCGGCGGCCAGGGGCCGAAGCGCGAGCGCGGCGGCGGCCGGGGCGACCGGCCGCCGCGCCAGCGGCAGGGTCAGGGCGGCCAGAACCAGGCGCAGGACGGCCGGGGCGGGCGGAACCAGGGCCAGGGCGGCGGCCAGGGCGGCCGTGACCGGCGTGGCGGTGGCGGAGGCGGCTCCCCTCGCCAGGGTGCCGCACCGGCGAACAGCGCCATGGCGGACGCGCTGCGGCGCGCCGGGCTGACGGGCCCCGACGGGGGCGGCCGCAAGCGCTGACCCCGCGGGTGGGCGGGGCTCCGGGCCCCGTCCACCCCGCCGCGCTCCTCCGCGCCCCTCCACCCGCCCTTCCGGCAGGAGGAGGGGCGCGGACCATGTGAGTGGGGGTCAGAACCGTGACCCGGCACGGGTATCGACCCAAGCATTGACATGCCCAGGACGCGCCGCCACTCTGATGCCAGCCGGATTGCAACCGGTTGCATTCCGCCGACGGAGAGGACTTCGATGGCGCCCGCACACCGGAGGCCCGCCCCGCCGTTCCGGGCCCGTGCGGCTCCCTGACGTCCCCGCCCCGGGCAACCGGTTGCACAACTCCGCAGCGGCCGGCCGGGAAGCGGACAGGAGGACGCGATCGTGGCGATGACCATCCGCGATGTGGCAGAGGCCGCCGGGGTCCATGTCTCCACCGCCTCGCGCGCCCTTTCCTCGTCCCCTCTGGTGAAGAGGGAGACCAGGGAGCGGGTCGTCGCCGCGGCCGCGCGACTGGGCTACCGGCCCAACGAGTCCGCGCGTGCGCTGACCACGGGCCGCACCAGGAATCTCGGGCTGATCGTGTCCGACATCGCCAACCCGTTCTTCCCCCCGCTCATCAAGTCGGCCCAGGCGTACGCCCGGGTCCGCGGCTACCAGGTCTTCGTGGCCGACACCGACGAGGACGCCCGGGCCGAGGAGGAGCTGATCCGGACGCTGTCCCGTCAGGTGGACGGCGTGGTCCTGGTCAGCCCCCGGCTGCCCAACGAGGTGATCGCGCGGCTGGGCGGGGAGCTGCCCTTCGTGCTGGTCAACCGCCAGGTCGCGGGGCTGTCCGCCGTACTGATGGATGTGGCCCACGGCGCGGCCCTGGCGGTGGAGCACCTGGCCGGCCTCGGCCATGAGCATCTGGCCCTGGTCTGCGGTCCACGCGGTTCGTGGACCAGTGCGCAGATGCGCCGGGCCGCCGGGAAGACCGCCGCCGACGCGGGCCTCCGGCTCGACGTGCTGGGCCCCAACGCGCCGACGGAGCAGGGCGGCATCGAGGCGACGGCCGCCGTGGCCGGGACGGGCGCCACCGGTGTGATCGGCTACAACGACCTGGTCGCCATCGGCCTCGTCGAGGGGCTGGACGAACGCGGGGTGCGGGTCCCCGGCGACGTCAGCGTGATCGGCGTGGACGACACCGTGGCCGGACGGCTGAACCGGCCGAGGCTCACGACGGTCGCCATGCCCACCGCGCCGGCCGGGCGGACGGCGGTCGATCTGCTGATCCAGACCGTGGAGTCCACGGACCCCGAACCGGCCACCGCGCAGACCACGCTGGCGACCTCACTGGTCGTCAGGGACTCCACGGCAGCACCGGAACAACAGCGCGACTGATCCTTCGTCCGAACTTATTGACCGCTCGATCCTCGTGTCGTACCGTCACCGCTGTTCGCATACAAGAACTCTGTTCAGCATACGGAATCTTGTTCCGAAGCTGGGAACCACCTTCACCACCGCACCAACCCCACGACAGGTGCCTGCGGAGGACGCCGCAGGCGGTGAGAGGAATAGCCAGTGCGCACCGAGAATCAGCACGTCAGGAGACGCGGCGGCCGTGCGGCCGCCACCCTTGTCGCCGTGGTTTCACTGCTCGCGGCGGGCCTCACCGCACTCTTCGCGACCGGCTCCGCCTCGGCGGCCCCCGCCGCGGGCTCGTACAGCCTGAAGAACGTCGCGAGCGGTCTGTGTCTGGGCGTACCGGGCTCCAGCACCGCCGCCGGCACGCAGCTCGCCCAGGCCGCGTGCAACGGAGCCGCCGGCCAGACCTGGAAGCTCACGGCGTCGGGCAGCGGCTACAAGCTGGCCGCCGCCAGCAGCTCGCTGTGCGCCGGTGTGCGGGACGCCTCCACCAGCGCGGGCAAGGCCGTGGAACAGCAGACCTGCGGCAGCGCCGCCACCCAGGTGTGGACGCTGACCTCGGTCAGCGGCACCACCTACCGCGTCGTCAACAGCAACGGCGGCAAGTGCCTGAACGTGAAGGACAGTTCGACGGCCTCGGGCGCCCTGGTCCAGCAGAACTCCTGCGACTCGGTGACCAGCAAGAGCTGGACCTTCACCGCGTCGGGCACCGTCCCCACGGACCCGCCGACCGAGCCGACGGACCCGCCCACCGAGCCGACGGACCCGCCCACGGACCGTCCGTCGTGGCCGTCGGCCAACGGCAGCCAGGCGGTCTCCGCGACCATCGAGGTCTCGGGCACGTACGACGGCGGCATGAAGCGCCTGTACGGCACCGGTGACCTGGGCAGCGGTGACCAGGACGAGGACCAGCCGCCCATGATCAAGCTGGCGGACGGCGCCACCCTGCAGAACGTCATCCTCGGCGCCCCGGCAGCCGACGGTGTGCACTGCGCGGGCACCTGCACCATCAAGAACGTCTGGTGGGAGGACGTGGGCGAGGACGCCGCGACCTTCCGCGGCGGCTCCTCCTCGACGGTGCGCACGATCGACGGCGGCGGCGCGAAGCTGGCCGAGGACAAGGTCTTCCAGCACAACGGCGTCGGCACCCTGGTCGTGAAGAACTTCCAGGTCGACGACTTCGGCAAGCTGGTCCGTTCCTGCGGCAACTGCTCCACGCAGAACGCCCGCCACATCCAGCTGCAGAACATCTGGGCCACCGCGCCCGGCACCAGCCTGGTCGGCATCAACACCAACTACGGCGACACGGCAAGGATCTCGGACGTCACGATCTACGAGGACGGCGACCGGGACATGAAGATCTGCACCAAGTACAAGGGCACGACGAGCGGCGAGCCGAGCGAGATCGGTTCGGGTGCCGACGGCACCAACTGCATCTACTCCTCGTCGGAGATCACCTACGTCGACTGAGGCACCCGCAGCCCCGCACGCGAGACGCCTGCCCGCCCCGGCTCCCGGGGCGGGCAGGTCCGCGTCGCCGGCCCGTCCCGGTTCCCCGGCGGGCGGTCCGCGTCGTCAGCCGGACTCGGTGACCTTGCCGCCGGCGACCTCGACGCGGCGCGTGGTGCGGACCGCCTCCAGCATCCGCCGGTCGTGCGTGACGAGCAGCAGCGTCCCGGTGTACGCCTCCAGCGCCGATTCGAGTTGCTCGATCGCGGGCAGGTCCAGATGGTTCGTCGGCTCGTCCAGAACCAGCAGGTTCACGCCCCGGCCCTGGAGCAGTGCCAGGCCCGCCCGGGTGCGCTCACCGGGCGAGAGGGTCGTCGCGGGGCGCAGCACATGGGCGGCACGCAGGCCGAACTTGGCCAGCAGGGTGCGCACCTCGGCGGGCTCGGTGTCGGGGACGGCGGCGCAGAAGGCGTCGAGGAGGCTCTCCGTGCCGTGGAACAGCTTGCGCGCCTGGTCGACCTCGCCCACCACGACGCCCGATCCGAGCGTGGCATGGCCCGCGTCGAGCGGAAGCCTGCCGAGCAGGGCGGCGAGCAGGGTGGACTTCCCGGCCCCGTTGGCGCCGGTGATGGCGACCCGGTCGGCCCAGTCGATCTGGAGGGTGGCCGGCCCGAAGGAGAAGTCGCCCCTGACGACGGCGGCGTCGCGGAGGGTGGCCACGACGGAGCCCGAGCGCGGGGCGGAGGCGATCTCCATCCGCAGCTCCCACTCCTTGCGCGGTTCCTCGACGACGTCGAGACGCTCGATCATGCGCTGGGTCTGCTTGGCCTTCGCGGCCTGCTTCTCGCTGGCCTCGCTGCGGAACTTGCGGCCGATCTTGTCGTTGTCGGTGGCCTTGCGGCGGGCGTTCTTGACGCCCTTGTCCATCCAGCCGCGCTGCATCTGGGCGCGGCCCTCCAGCGCGGAGCGCTTGTCGGCGTACTCCTCGAACTCCTCGCGGGCGTGGGTGCGGGCGCGCTCGCGTTCCTCCAGGTAGGAGGCGTAGCCGCCGCCGTAGAGGTTGATCTGCTGCTGGGCGAGGTCGAGTTCCAGGACCTTGGTGACCGTACGCATCAGGAACTCGCGGTCGTGGCTGACCACGACGGTGCCCGCCCGCAGCCCTGACACGAAGCGCTCCAGGCGCTCCAGGCCGTCGAGGTCCAGGTCGTTGGTGGGTTCGTCGAGCAGGAAGACGTCGTAGCGCGACAGGAGCAGCGAGGCCAGTCCGGCGCGGGCCGCCTGGCCGCCGGAGAGCGCGGTCATCGGGAGGTCGAGGCCGATGGTCAGACCGAGCTCGGCGGCGACCTCCTCGGCGCGTTCGTCCAGGTCGGCGCCGCCGAGGGAGAGCCAGCGCTCCAGCGTCTCGGAGTAGGCGTCGTCCGCGCCGGGCGCTCCGTCGACCAGCGCCTGGGTCGCGGCGTCCATCGCGGCCTGGGCGTCGGCGACCCCCGTGCGGCGGGCGAGGAACTCGCGCACGGACTCCCCCGCACGGCGCTCGGGCTCCTGCGGGAGGTGTCCGACGGTGGCGGTGGGCGGGGAGAGCCGCAGCTCGCCCTCCTCCGGGCGGTCGAGTCCGGCGAGCAGGCGCAGCAGCGAGGATTTGCCGGCGCCGTTGGCTCCGACGAGACCGATCACGTCTCCGGGCGCGACGACGAGGTCGAGCCCGGCGAAGAGCGTGCGGTCACCGTGTCCGGCGGCGAGTTCCTTGGCGACGAGAGTGGCAGTCATCAGGGTGCCGATCCTAACGAACGGGAGCGGTCCCCCTTCCCGCCGGACGCAGGGCCCCGGGTGCGACCATGGCCGTCCGGGCACCGGCGAGCGCGGTGACTGCAGGGAGACAGGGGTGAGCGCGGTGTCGGACGTGATCGTGGTGGGCGGCGGGGTCAGCGGGCTGACCACGGCGCTGGTGCTGGCGGAGCGCGGTCTGCGGGTGCGGGTCTGGTCCCGTGACGCGGCCCAGGACACGACGTCGGCCGTGGCCGGGGCCTTGTGGTGGCCGTACCGGATCGAGCCCGCGGCCCTGGTCGGCGCGTGGTCCCTGGAGACGCTCCGGGTGTACGAGGAGATGGCGGCGGCCGCCGGAAGGACGGGGGTGCGCATGGTCGCCGGGGTGCACGGGGGCGAGCGGCTGGCCGCCCTCGGGCCCTGGGCCCGAAGCCTGGAGGGGGTCTCCGAGGTGGCGGAGGGCCTGCGGGTGACCCTTCCGCTGATCGACATGCCGGTCCATCTGCGCGCGCTGGAGGACAGGCTGGCCGAGGCGGGCGGGGTGGTCGAGCGGCGTACGGTGCGCGACTTCGCCGAGGCCGCGGCCGAGGCTCCCGTGGTGGTCGACTGCGCCGGGCTCGGCGCCCGCGAGCTGGCCCCCGATCCCGGGGTGCGGCCGGTCCGGGGCCAGCTGGTGGTGGTGGAGAATCCGGGCGTCGACGAGTGGTTCGTCCAGGCGGACCCGGCGTCCAGCGAGACGACGTACTTCTTCCCGCAGCCGGGCGGGCTGGTCCTGGGCGGCACGGCGGAGGCCGACGATCCGCGGACGGAACCCGACCCCCGCACCGCGCGGGAGATCGTGGCGCGCTGTGCCCGGGTGCGGCCGGAGATCGCGGGGGCCCGGGTCATCGGCCACCGGGTGGGACTGCGGCCCGCCAGGGACGCGGGGGTGCGCATCGAGGCGGAGGAGCTGCCGGGCGGCGGTCTGCTGGTGCACAACTACGGCCACGGCGGAGCCGGGGTGACGGTGGCCTGGGGCTGTGCGCGGGCCGCGGCCCGGCTGGTGCGCCGAGCGCCTGTCGGGTGACCTCCGGCCGGGCGGCCACCCGACGGGCGCGGCGCCCGTCAGGCCGCCGGGCCGCCCTTGTGGCGTTCGTCGGTGGTGACCTCCGCGGTGCCGGGGCCGATCCGGATCTCGAAGTCCCCGTCGTACTTGGCGTGCCCCTCGATGACCGCGGATTCGACGGCCTCCACACCGAACTCCCTGCGGACGATCATCGGGTCGTGCCGCAGGTCCCTCATCAGCGATACGCACATGCCGATCATCACGATGGTGAACGGCGCGGCCACGAGGATCGTCAGGTTCTGCAGACCCGCCAGCGCGTCGCCCTGGCCGTTGCCGACGAGCAGCATGACGGCCGCCACGGCGCCGGTGACGACGCCCCAGAAGATCACGACCCACTTGGCGGGTTCGAGGACGCCCTTCTGGGAGAGCGTGCCCATCACGATGGAGGCGGCGTCGGCGCCCGAGACGAAGAAGATGCCGACCAGGACCATCACCAGGATGCTCATCATGGTGGCGACCGGGAACTGCTGGAGGACGCCGAAGAGCTGCGCCTCCGGGGTGTCCCCGACGTCCTTGAGCTCGCCCGCCTGCTCCAGCCGGATCGCGGACCCGCCGAAGACGGCGAACCAGACCAGGCTGACCGTGCTGGGGACCAGGATCACGCCGCCGACGAACTGGCGGATCGTACGGCCCCGGCTGATCCTCGCGATGAACATGCCGACGAAGGGCGTCCAGGAGATCCACCACGCCCAGTAGAAGACCGTCCAGCTGGCGAGCCAGTCGGCCACTTCCCCGGCGCCGGTGGCCTCGGTGCGCCCGGCGAGCTGGGCGAGGTCGCCGAAGTACGCGGCGATGGAGGTGGGGAGCAGGTCGAGCACGATGATGGTGGGGCCCGCGATGAAGACGAAGACCACCAGGATCAGGGCGAGCACCATGTTGATGTTGGACAGCCACTGGATGCCCTTCTCGACCCCGGAGACGGCGGAGGCGACGAAGGCGACCGTCAGCACGGCGATGATCGCGACCAGCAGGCCGGTGCCGGTCTTCTCCATCCAGTTGAGCTCCTGGAAGCCACTGCCGATCTGGAGCGCGCCGAGCCCGAGCGAGGCCGCGGAGCCGAAGAGGGTCGCGAAGATGGCCAGGATGTCGATGATCCGGCCGAGGGTGCCGTGGGCGCGCTTCTCACCGATGAGCGGCACGAAGACGGAGCTGATCGTCTGCCTTCTGCGCCGCCGGTAGGTGCTGTACGCGATGGCGAGCCCGACGACCGCGTAGATCGCCCAGGGGTGCAGTGTCCAGTGGAAGAGGGTGGTGGCCATGGCCGTCTGCATGGCCTCGGCGGCGTCCGCGGGGCGGGTCCCCGGCGGCGGGTTCACGAAGTGGGCCAGCGGCTCGCTCACCCCGTAGAACATCAGACCGATTCCCATGCCGGCGCTGAACATCATCGCGACCCAGGAGACCGTGCGGAATTCGGGCTCCTCGCCCTCCTGCCCCAGCGAGATCGTCCCGTAGCGGCTGATCGCGAGCCAGAGGGCGAAGACCACGAAGCCGGAGGCCGCCAGCATGAAGGCCCAGCCGCCGTTGTGGATCAGCCCGTTGAGCAGCGTGCTGGAGACGTCCTCCAGCGAATCGGTGGCCGTGGAACCCCAGATCACGAAGGCGACGGTGAGCACCGCCGTGACGCCGAAGACCACACGGTCGGTCGTGGGGCGCCGGCCGTGGGCCGGCTCGGCGGGTAGATCGGCCGTGACCGGGAGGTAGTCCCCCCGCCCGCCCGAACTCTGCTCGTCTTGTGACACAGATGGCACCTTTCACGCAGTGCGAAAATTCGCTCTCCGTAGGCAGTACCACACACAGTGTGCATCTCATGGGATCAACAAGCCGTTCCGCCTTGACCGTTTATGAGCCGGTATGTCACCCACTCCTCGGGAGATCGCCGGGGCCCGTCCCGGCCGGGCGGTTAGGCTGACCGCGTTCGGGCCGAACCCGCCGGTTCGTGCGTACCGAACCCGCCGGTTCCAGCCGTTCCCCCGCCGGGGCGCGCGTGTACGAGGAGCGACTCTTGCCCGACCCGACCTCCGATCCGCAGCGTGACGTCCGGCCCACCCTGGAGGCGGTGGCGGCCCGGGCCGGTGTGTCCCGGGCGACGGCCTCCCGTGTCGTCAACGGCGGGGCGGGCGTGCGCCGCCCCCTGGTGGAGCGGGTGCGCGAGGCGGTGGAGGAGCTCGGCTACATCCCGAACCACGCGGCACGGACGCTGGTCACCCGGCGCAACGGCGCGGTCGCCGTGATCATCGACGAGCCGGAGTTCCGGGTCTTCTCCGACCCTTTCTTCTCGCGCCAGATCCGGGGAATCAGCCGCGAGCTCAACGCCCACGACGCACAGCTGGTCCTGCTCCTGGTGGAGGGCAGCGGGGACTTCGACCGGGTCACCCGCTATCTGGCCGGTGGCCATGTGGACGGCGTGCTCGCCTTCTCCCTGCACACCGACGACGAACTGCCCGCGATCATCCGGCGGTTCCGGGTGCCGACGGTGTACGGGGGCCGTCCCGAGCACCCGGCGCCGGGCGACGAGGACGCGCCGCGGGTGCCGTACGTCGACTGCGACAACCGGGGCGGCGCCCGCGCCGCCGTACGCCATCTCGTCTCGCTGGGCCGGCGGCGCATCGCGCACATCGCCGGACCGCGCGACCAGACCTCGGCGCTCGACCGGATCGCCGGTTACCACGACGTGCTGCCGGACGCCGGGCCGGAACTGATCGCGGACGGTGACTTCACCACGGAGGGCGGGGCCCTGGCCATGGCGGAACTGCTGGCCGCGCACCCCGATCTGGACGCCGTCTTCGTGTCCAACGACATGATGGCGTCGGGTGCGCTGCGGGTGCTGCGCGAGCGGGGCGTGCGGGTGCCGGAGGACGTGGCGGTGGTCGGCTTCGACGACATGACCGCGGTGGCCGAGGCCGCCGAACCTCCGCTGACGACGGTCCGTCAGGACGTGGAGGGCATGGGACGGCTCATGGTGCGGCTGCTGATGGAGCGGCTGAACAGCGGCACGGGCGCCTGGCCGGAGTCCGTGATCACCCCGACGGAACTGATCCGCAGGGCGTCGGCCTGAGGCTCCGCGGGCGGATCACCGGGGGTTCCCGCCGGGCCACGCTCCCTGGGCCCGCCACTCCTTCCGCGCGCTCCGGGCCAGCGGCAGATAGCGCAGCCGCTCCGGGAGCACCGGTACGACGCGCCGCACCACCGCGCCGAAGCGCCGCAGGCGCCGCTCCTGCTCAGGGGTCCAGTCGAGCCCGATGGCCGCACGGGCGTCCGGCGGCATGAGACCGACGGTGATGAAGGCGCGGAACCGGGCCAGCGGCGGCAGCAGCACCGGCCACAGCGCCCGCAGGAGCAGCCGCAGCACGAGCGGACCCCGGTCGGGCGGGGGCACGGGGACGCCGGTGGCGACCAGCTCCCTCACGACGACGGTGGCCTCCACCTCGTCGGCCAGCATCCGGCGGTAGTACGGCCAGAACTCCTCGATCGTCTGCGGCATGTCCCGGTCCTGGATGCCCAGGACCCGGCCGACCTGGAGCCACTCCCGGTACAGGGCGCGCTCCTGTGCCTCGGTGAGCGGGCGCACCAGATAGCGCGAGGCGTGCTGGTAGACCGGGAAGCCGGTGGCGTGCACCCATGCGTAGTTCGCGGGCGTGAGCGCGTGGTAGCGGCGGCCCCGGGTGTCGGTGCCCTGGATGGTGCGGTGCAGCTTCCTGAGCCTGCGCCCCTCCTCGGCCGCCGCCTCTCCCCCGTACACCCAGAGCTGGAGGGAGCTCAGGGACCTCTCGCCGCGTCCCCAGGGGTCCGTGCGGAAGACCGAGTGGTCGTCGACGCCCGCCCCGACGGCCGGGTGGGCGACCTGGAGGGTGAGGGCCGCCGGAAGCATGAGCAGCCCCCTGACGTCGCCCGCCAGGCTCCACAGGACGCCGCCGGGCGGGGGCGGTGCGGGCTCTCCCGTGCTGGTCATGCGGGGCTCCCAGGGGGGTCGGCGGATGCTCGGACCGGTGCCGGGCCCGTGTGTGTTCCAGTATGCGATCACGCGTGCGGCGGCGACGCCCGGGGCGGAGGAGGGAGCCGGGGACGCGGCGGGCCGGCGATTTCCGGGCCTTCCTTCTTCGAATCTCTGTCAGCAGTGTTGACGCGCCCGTGAAACAAGTCAATAGTATTTGTAACTTTGACTCTCCAGGGACAAGAGGGACCGTCAGATGCCCGCTGGTACAGCTGAGTTGCGCGCCGAGGGCCGCACGCACCGGAAGAGGCCGGCCGTGATGCTCGCACCGCCGGTGACCGCGGTCGGGGCGGTCGCCATCGCTCCGTCCACGCGACCGTGCTGACCGCGCCCCTCCTCGTCCCCTTCATCGATGCCGTCGCCCGTGCGGACGCCGCTCCCGGCGGATCTCCCGGTGACGGTCCGGCCGCTCCGGCTCGGCGCTCGGTCCGCCGGGGCGGGCCAGGTGCTCGTCGACGCCCGCGATGTCCGCTTCACCGGCCTCACGGCCGGCCCCCGTACGTGAACGGCTCCGACCACAGAGGAGGTCGCACATCATGGGCCGCTACAGCCGACTCCGCGAGATCCGCCGGATGGATCCCGCCCGCGACTGCGCCGAGATACTCCGGCTGATGTCGCAGTACGAGTTCCCCTGGGACTACCGGCAGGGCATCAGCGTCGCGTTCCTGCGCGACTACGGCGTACCGAGGATCTCCGTACTCCTCGACCGCACCCAGGAGTTCGAGCGCAACGGCCAGAAACGCTACGACGACACCGTCCTGTTCGGATACGAGATGGCCGCCGAGGGCTTCGATTCGGAGCGGGCCAGGGCCGCCGCGCGCCATCTCAACCGGATCCACGGCAAGTACCGCATCCCGAACGAGGACTACCTCTACGTGCTGGCCACCACCGTCGTCGGCCCGAAGCGATGGATCGACCGCTTCGGGTGGCGGCCCCTGTGCCACCAGGAGGCGGCGGCGCTCGCCGAGGTCGGGCGGCGGATGGCCGTGATGATGGGCATCGAGGGCGCCCCCGGCACCTACGAGGAGTTCGAGAAACTGCTCGACTCCTACGAGGCCCGGATGTTCGCCTACGATCCGGCGAACCGCAGGGTCGCCAACGCCACCTTCCGGGTCATCGCCGCGTGGTACCCGGCCCCGCTGCGCCCCCTGGTGGCGCGCTTCTCACTCGCCCTGCTGGACGAGCCCTTACTCGAGGCGCTCGGCTTCCGCCCCCAGCCCCGGCTGGTGCGGGCGGCGGCGAAGCGGCTGGTGCGCGCCCGGTCGCACGGTGTGCGGCTGATGCCCGCCCGGCCGCGCTGGCTGCCCTCCCGGCCCCGGCCGCGCAGTTATCCCTTCGGTTACCGGCTCGACGACCTCGGACCTCACTGGGCGCAGAGCCGCCCACTGGAACCCCTGCCCAAGGAGAAGACCTCATGACGACCCGGACCGACCGCCAGGAGCACAGCCTCGACGACATCCGCGCCACCGTGGCGCGGGCCAGGACCGCCGGCCGGGCGTGGGCCGCGCTGGGGCCCCGGGAGCGCCGGGGCGCGCTGCTTCTCTGGAAGCGGTCGCTCGCCGGACGGGTGGACGAGTTCGCCGAACTGATCGCGTCCGAGACCGGGAAGCCGGTGCACGACGCGCGTTCCGAGGTGCTGCTCACGCTGGTCCACCTGGACTGGGCGGCACGCAACGCCCGCCGGGTGCTGGGCAGGCGCCGTGTGGCGTCCGGCCTCCTGTCCGTCCACCAGCGGGCGCTGCTGGCCTACCGCCCGCTCGGGGTGATCGGGGTGATCGGGCCGTGGAACTATCCGCTGTACACACCGATGGGCTCGATCGGCTACGCCCTCGCGGCGGGCAACGCCGTGGTGTTCAAGCCGTCCGAACTCACCCCGGGGGTGGGGGTCCTGCTGGCCCGGAGCTTCGGGGAGGCCCTCCCGGACCACGCGGATCTGCTGACGACGCTCACCGGTCCCGGTTCCACCGGGGCCGCCCTGGCCGGGGCGGAGGGGCCGTCCGGGGTCGACAAGATCGCCTTCACGGGCTCGCCGGGCACCGCCCGCAAGGTCGCCGCCGCCTGCGCGGCCACCCTCACTCCCCTGCTCGCCGAGTGCGGGGGCAAGGACGCGGTGCTGGTCGCGGCCGACGCCGATCTGGACGCCGCGGCCGACGCGATCGTGTGGGGCGCGATGGGCAACGCGGGACAGACCTGCGCGGGTGTGGAGCGGGTGTACGCGGTGGCATCGGTGCACGAGGCCCTGTGCTCCCGCATCGTGAGCCGGGCGCGGGCGCTGGTACACGGCGAGGCGTACGGTCCGCTCACCCTGCCCTCCCAGCTCGACGTGGTGGAACGCCATGTGAAGCAGGCGCTGGTGGACGGCGGCAGGGCCGAGCTGGGCGGTCCCGACTCCCTGCGGGGCCGGGTGCTCGGGCCCGTGGTGCTTTCGGGCGTGCCGGAGGACTCGCCGGCGGTGACGGAGGAGACCTTCGGCCCCGTCGTGGTGGTGAACCCGGTGCGGGACATGGACGAGGCCGTGGAGCGTGCCAACGCCTCGGAGTACGCGCTGGGCGCCGCGGTGTTCACGGCGTCCCGGGCAAACGGTCTCGCCTGGGCGGAGCGCCTCGACTCCGGCGCGGTGTCGGTGAACTCGGTGCTCGGCTTCGCCGCGATCCCCTCGCTGCCGTTCGGCGGATCGGGCGAGTCCGGCTACGGCCGCATCCACGGCGACGAGGGGCTGCGGTCCTTCGCCGCTCCCCGCTCGGTCACCGTACGGCGGTTCGCGCCCGCGGTGGATCTGACGTCGTTCGCGACGCCCCGGGAGAAGGTCGCCAAGGCGGTCGAGCTGGGCCGCAAGCTGCACGCCCGGTTCTGACCGGCGCTCACCCGGCGCTGAGCAGCGGCACCAGATAGCGGCGGGCGAAGTCGCGGACCTGCTCGTCGTCGTCCAGTTCGAAGCAGCTCAGCGGATTGAGGAGGAAGGAGACGGTGATCCGCACCATCAGTTCGGCGACCGGTGTCGGGTCCGTCTCCGGCCGCCCTTCGGCGCGCTGGGCGCGGCGGAGCCGGTCGGTCAGATATCCGCGCATCGCGAGGAAGGAGGGGCCGCTCTCCAGGGTGAGGAACGGCAGCATGATCTCCGGCTCCAGCTTCAGGAGGCCGCCCACCAGCGGGTGTTCGCGGATGTGCTTGAGGACGGCGACGAAGCCGGCGACGAGCCGGTCCTCCATCGTGGGCAGGGCGGCCACCGCCTCGTCCACGTCCACCACGAATCTGCGGTACTCACGGAGCAGGCAGGCGGAGACCAGGCTGTCCTTGTTGCCGATGCGCCGGTACACCGTGACCCGCGAGACCTTGGCGCGCTTGGCGACGTCGTCGACGGTCGAGCGGCGCAGTCCGAAGGTCATGAACTGTTCGCGGGCCGCGTCCAGGATCTGTTCGCTCAGCGCGTCGGTCGGCGGCGTCTCCACGAGCGCCCTGGCCAGCAGTGAATCGTCCTTGCCCCGTGCCGCCATGAGCCCTCCCCGTCCGCCGTGACCACTCCACCTTACCGACAAGGCAACACTGTTACCCACTCCGTTTCTTTGTAACTACCCCTGGCCGCCCCCCGGCGACAGGTCGTCACACCCTTATGGAGGTCTTGAATGTCCGTCACCCACGCCCTTCCCCGTTCCGTCTCCGCCGAACAGGGGGCGTTCGTCACGGCACTGCGCGACTTCGCCCGGCGCGAGTGCGGAACGCGTGAGCAGCGCGACGCGCTGGCGGCGGAGACGGGCGGACCGCACGCCCCCTCCCTCTATGCCCGGCTGGCCGAGCTCGGCTGGCTCGGGGTGTGCCTGCCCGAGGCGTACGGCGGCGCGGGCGGCGGGATGACCGATGCCTGCCTGTTCCTGCGGGAGACGTCGCGCGGCCTCGTGCCGGCGGGCGGGTTCATCACCTCGGTGATCACGGCGAAGGCGTACGAGCGGTTCGGCAGCGAGGAGCAGTGCAAGGCGGCGATCGGCGGTGCGGTGGCCGGACAGGTGCTGTCCATCGCGATGTCGGAGCCGGGCGCCGGGTCTGACGTGGCGGCGCTGCGGTGCAAGGCCGAACGCACCCCCGACGGCGGCTGGCTGGTCAACGGCCACAAGACGTGGATCTCCAACGCGCATCTGGCCGAGCACATCCTGCTGGTGGCCCGGACCGGCACGGGCGGAGCGAAGCACGACGGGCTGACCATGTTCCACGTCCCGGCCGGCACACCGGGGATAGAGATCCGGCCGATCGAGACGATGGGCGGCCGGGAGGTCAACGACGTCTTCTTCACCGATGTCCACCTGCCCGCCGACGCCGTGGTGGGCACGGCCGACCGCGCCTGGACCCAGTTGATGGCCGGGCTCAACGCGGAGCGGCTCTTCCTCGCGGCGAACATGCTGGGTCTGGCGGAACGCGTCCTGGAGGACACCGTCGCCTATGTGCGGGGACGCGAGCAGTTCGGCCGCCCGGTCGGTTCCTTCCAGGCCCTCCGGCACCGTGTCGCGGATCTGGCGACCGAGATCGAGTGCGCCCGGCTGCTGGTTTTCGACGTGGCGGCGGCCTGTGACGCCGAGCCGGACAGGCTGTTCCCCCGCGAGGCGTCCATGGCGAAGCTCAAGGCCACGGAGACGGCCAAGCACGCGGCGCTGGAGGGCATGCAGATGATGGGCGGCTACGGCTACGCGACCGAGTACGACATGGAGCGGCATCTGCGCGCGGCGGTCGTGTCTACGGTGTACGGCGGCACCAGTGAGATCCAGCGCGACATCATCGGCAAGAGCTACGGCCTCTGAGGAAGCCCCGGGCGGTCCGGGCGGCCCTCAACCGTAGTCGTACACCGTCACATCGATGCCCCGGCCCACCAGCCGCTCGGTGATGAGGGGTTCGACCCGGGACCAGGTGCCGCCCGCGAGTCCGCAGCCGATCCTCGGCATGTGGACGGAGGCGCCGAGCTCCGCGGCCCGCACGGCCACTTTCCCCAGTCCCTCGTCGATCGCCCCGTAGCGCACCGGCACGCCCTTGCTGCCGGTGCGCATCCCGTGCTGTCCCACGAGGTTCGCCACCCAGATGTACGGCGAGACCTGGACGAACCGCACGGCGCCGAGCCCGAAGTCGTTCTCCGCGCGCTCGCGGTGCCAGCGGCGGTAGGAGGCTTCGGGCTCGGGCCAGCGGCGGGACAGGGCGAGGACGAAGCCCTTGCCCCAGCCGCCCAGGTCGTTGCAGACGTGCACGATCAGCTTGACGCCCTTGCCCTGCGGTGCGGTGGCGTCCCCCCGTACATATGTGATCCCCGGCATGTCATCAGCGTACGGGCCGCCTCCGACAACGCCCGGTCGTTCAGGCGCCGTCCCCCGCGTACAGCGCGTCGAGCATCTCGCCGTACTGGTCGCGGATCACCCTGCGGCGGAGCTTCAGGGAGGGTGTGAGCTCGCCGGTCTCCGGGCCCCACTCCCGCGTCAGCAGCCGGTAGCGCTTGATCTGTTCGGTGCGGTTCAGCCGGGCGTTGGCGGCCTCCACGGCGCGGGCGATCTCCTCCTGGACCTCGGGGCTGGTGAGCGGATCACCCTCGATGCCGCGGGCCGCCGCCCAGGCCGGCGCCATCTCCGTGTCGAGGACCAGCAGGGCCACCAGGTAGGAGCGGCCGTCCCCGTGGACGAGGGCCTGGCCGATCAGGGGGTGCTCCTTGAGCGTGTTCTCGACGAGCGCCGGGGAGACGTTCTTCCCGGTCGAGGTGATGATCATTTCCTTCTTGCGGTCGGTGAGCCACAGATAGCCGTCGTCGTCGACCCTGCCGATGTCCCCGGTCGGGAACCAGCCGTCCTCGTCGAGCGCCTTCTCCACGGTGCCGTCGGCGCGCAGATAGCCCGCGAACACCGTGGCGCCCCGCACGAGGATCTCGCCGTCCTCCGCGATCCGGAGCTCCAGCCCCTCCAGCGGGCGCCCCACCGAACCCAGGCGGAAGGCCGAGGGGCTGTTGGTGGTGAACACGCCGACGGTCTCGGTGAGTCCCCAGGCGTCCATGATGACGATGCCGAAGCCGGCCCAGAAGCGCACCACGTCGAGCGGCATCGGCGCGGAGGCGCTGGCCGTCCACACCAGCCGCTCGAAGCCCGCCAGCGAGAGCACGGGGTCCAGGACGGTGTCCTTGGCCGCCCGGTAGGCGGCCTCCAGCTCGGCGGACGGCTGCTCGCCGCGCTCCCGGCAGGCGACGTGCTCACGGGCGGTCGCGCCCGCCGTCTCGATGGCGGTCCGCTGCTCCTCCGGCAGCCCTGCCAGGGCGGCCTGCACGGACGCGGCGAGCTTCTCCCAGACCCGGGGCACGCCGAAGAACTGGGCGGGGTGCAGGGTGCGCGCGGTGACCGCCACGGCCGCGGTGTCCGCGCAGAGATGGACGTGCGAGGCCCGGAAGACCGGCAGATAGATGCCGAGCATCCGCTCCGCGATATGGGCGAAGGGGAGGTAGCAGATGTGCTCGACGTGGTCGGGCAGCTCCACCACCTGGTCCAGGGCCAGGGCGTTGACCACCACGCTGTGGTGGGTGAGGGGGACGGCCTTCGGGTCGCCCGTGGTGCCCGAGGTGTAGACGACGGTGAGCGGGTCCCCCGCGCGGATCTCCCGCCATGCCTTGTCGAACGCCTCCTCGCTCCGCAGCCGGTCCCCGGTCGCGCGCAGCGAGCCGTAGGACAGGTGCGGACCGGCGGCGTCCGGCTCGACGACGACGATCTTCTCCAGCGGCACGGTGGGGTCCGCCAGCAGCGGTTCCCAGCGCTCCCGCTCGCCGGCGCCCTCGACCACGGCGAACCTGGCGCGGCTGTGCCGGGCGATGTGCGCCGTCTGCTCGGGGGCCGCGGTGCCGTACACCGTGACGGGGACGGCCCCGAGGTGGGTGAGGGCCAGGTCGCTGAGCCAGTGCTCGGGCCTGTTGCCCATCATCATGAGGACCTGCTCGCCGCGTTCCACCCCCAGCGCGCTGTAGCCGGCGGCGAGCGCGGCTGTCTCCCTGCGCACCTCGTGCCAGGTGAGGGTGGTCCATCCCTCGTCGTCGGCCGAAGCGCGCCAGGAGAGGGCGGGAAGGTCCCCGTGGTCCTCGGCATTGCGCAACAGCAGGGCAGGGAGGGTGAGTTGATCGGGCTCACCGGGAAGTCGCAGGATCGTGGTCACGGCCGCCTCCTGTCGCCATCGGCCGGACCGAGCGGTCCGTACCGGGGGTTGGACTGCGCTTCAATGCTGCCGGACACTTTCACAACAGTGGTGAGACAGCAATACTGTTGCACTGGATTGGTACAGGCGCGCCGGTGCGGGGCCGGGCATGCGGCAGGGCGCCCGCCGGAAGTACGGAGGGCGCCCTGTACGACGGTCGGTGCGGGGCTACTGCTCGCAGCTCCCGGCGAACGTCGGGCGGGTCACCACGTCGGTGTCCGCCGCGGTGGTGTCCAGCCAGGCGATGCGCTGTCCGTCACCGAGGGAGGGAGCCAGCTGGGCGCCGGAGGAGCAGGAGACACGGGTGAAGTTGTTCAGTCCTGCGAGTACGTCACCGGTCGTGGACACGCGGACCTTGCCGGGCCCGGTCCAGGAGCCGAGGGCACCCCACAGGTCGTATGTGGAGTAGGCGAAGTACTCGTCGCTGACCGTGAACTGGGCGACGTACGTGCTCGACGGGTACCGCAGCTTGGCGGCCTTGGCCAGGTCGTCCGACGGCGCCGACATGAAGGTGGTGCTCGGGATGAGGAAGCCGCCGGTCTCGCGCCAGTAGACGCGGTCGGAGGTCAGCTGGATGTCGGAGACGTAGTTGAAGATGTAGCCGGTGATGCGCTTGGTCTGCGTGGCGCCCGTGGCGATGTCGTGGACGTACACATAGGTGCCGTCACCGCCCGCCCAGGCGATCCGGCCGTGCTTCATCGCGAGCCGGGAGGCGTGGGTGCCCGTCTCGGGAGTCACGTTGACGGTGGTGCCGTCGGCCTTGCGGAGCATGACGTCCTGCTCGCCGTCGGCGGTCGTGCTGATGTAGGCGAGGGCGCCGTCCTCGGTCACCGGCTCGGTCTCGTCGGCGCCGGGCAGGTCGACGAGCTTCCTGATCCCGCCCTGGCCCTTCTCACCGGCTCGGTAGATACCGACACCGTCGGCGGCGACGCGGGTGAAGACGACGCGGTCGTCGTCCAGGGACGGGTCGAGCAGATGGGCGTCCTTCTGGGCGAGTTCACGCTGCGGGTTCTTGCCGAAGCGGCCCACGGTGATCCCGAATGCCTCGCCGCCCCGGTCCCAGGCGATGGCGTCGCCGTGCGGGATCGCGTACGTGTCACCGTTGATCTGGGCGGCCTGCTCGTCGATGCCGCTGTAGACCTCGTAGGCGGGCAGGACGCCGGCGCCGATCACCGTGCCGTCGTGCGTGCCGCTCCTGTGCTCCCAGTCCTTCTCGATGCCGTGCGCGTCGAACGCGGCGTCGATCGCGGCGAGGTCCCCCTTGGAGACGTGCAGGGACTTCGCGGCGAGGGTGACCGCGTCGCGCATGGCGGTGAAGCCGGACAGCGGGGTGAGGTAGTTCTGTGCGGCACGGTAGACGATCTGGTCCGCGAGCTTGCTGTCGATGTTCTTGCGCATGTCCCACAGCGCCCCGCCGACGATGGTGGAGTTGTAGTGGACTCCGCCGTTGTCGATGTCGAGGGTGATGGGCAGGTAGTCCTTCTGGGCGCTGCGGCCGTCGTTCAGATCGCGCAGGGCACACTCCTCCAGCGGCACGGTGCCGTTGCAGAGGTACTCACCGACGAGGCCGGACGTCGGGTCGTCCATGGCGACGCCCTTGTCGGCGGTCTCCATGGCATTGCCGAAGTAGTCGGAGATCGCCTCGTTCAGCGCACCGGACTGGTTGAGGTAGACGAGGCCCGCGGAGTGCTCGGTGACCCCGTGCGTCATCTCGTGGCCGACGACGTCCAGGCCGACGGAGAGCGGGACGCCGTTCATGTGGCCGTACACCATCTTGGAGCCGTCCCAGAAGGCGTTGGCGTAGTCCTTGCCGCTGCTGGAGACGTTGACGACGGAGTGGATCGAGCCGCCCTTTCCGTCGACGCCGTCCCGGCCGAGCTGCTCGCGGAGGTACTCGTAGACCTTGGTGGCGTTGAGGTGGGCGTCCACCGCGCCGGAGGTGGTGTTGGCTCCGTCGAAGCGGTCGCTCGTGGAGGTGCCCAGCCCGATTCCCTCCCCGACCGGGCCGCCCGCCACGTCCAGGTAGTGCGCGCGCTGCGCGTCGTACGTACGGATCTGGCCGCCGGTCTCGGCGTACATGGCGCGGGCCGAGTCGACGAGCGTGTAGGTGCCGTCCGTGCCCTTGTCGACGCCCAGCTTCGCCTCGGTGCCGTCGACGCGGACGCCGGTGCCCTCGGCGGGCGAGGCGTCGGCGGCGTCGATGTTGTTGTACGAGAGCGCGATGCCGCCCACCCGCGCGTCGACGTAGACCTCCTGACGCACCGGGCTGCCGTCCCGCTTGCCGCCGGTCACGGTGAAGTGCCACGCCAGCCGGCCGCCGTCGGCGTCGGGCAGCACGGTGAGGCCCTGTGCCCGGGTCTGCGCCCGCTGGACTCCGTCGAGGCCGCGGTCGAGGGAGAACATCCGCTGCTTCGCGGTGGCCTCGCCGACCAGGGGGGTGGTGGAGACCGTGAGGTCGGTGTAGAGCGTGCCGGTCGCCGAAGTGACCCGCACACCGCCTTCGCCGGCCTCGGTCTGCACCGCGTACTGGGCGCCGAAGACGGGCACGCCGTCGTGCTTCTGCTGGAAGCGGACGGAGGACTGCTTGCCGTCCTTGGTCGTCCTCACCGTCCTCAGGTCGCTCTCGGCGACCTTGTACGTGCCCTTGTTCGCCTTGATGTGGGCGCGGGCCGCCTCGGCGGGCGTGCCCTCGCGCACCGTGTCGTCCAGTCCCTGCGTCATGGCCGGGGCGACGGGGACGGGGTCCGCCTCCGCCGTCGTCGCGGCCTGCGTGCTCGTCCCGGCCCAGGCCGGCGCGGCCAGCAGCGCCGAGCCGGTGGCGGTGACGACGACTCCGGCCGCCAGTATCCGCCGGATCCTCGTTGTTCTCACAGAACCCTCCCCATCGCACACCCATCGGCAGGACACACTGTTGTACGTCCCAACCGGTTGACGGGGTTGATCCTTCGGTACGCGGGGACGGCCAACAAGGGATGACGGCGGCGTGAAAGCGCCGTGGCGTAATTGCGCCTCAAAGCCCTTGTGGCGCACCGGGGTCGGGGGTGTCGAGCCAGCCCGCCCGGGCGGCGTGCCAGCCGAGCTGGAAGCGGGTGGCCGCCCCGACCTCGTCCATCAGGGCCCGCAGCCGCCGCTGCACGGTGCGATGCCCCATGCCGAGCTGGCGGGCTATGGCCGCGTCGGTCAGGCCGGTGTGCAGCAGGGCCACGATCTCCCGGTCGGCCGGCGCGAGAGCCTCCTCCAGGCCGGTCCCCGCACCGCTCAGCCTCCACCCCTTCTCGAAGTGCTCGTCGAACAGCGAGCAGAGGGCGGTGAGCAGGCCCGTCCGGTGCACGACGAGCGCGACCGGCTCGGTCTCCCGTTCCGGGTTCAGGGGCAGCAGGGCGACCCGCCGGTCCACGATGACCAGCTTGATCGGCAGCTTGTCCGTGACCGAGATGTGCTGGCCCAGTTCGACGCACGAGGCCAGCACCGCGGCAGTGTCCGGATGCTCCAGCCCTTCGCGCTCGACCACGCTGCGTACGGTCACTCCGCGGCGCATCAGCCCCGCGTCCACCTCGGCGAAGTTGTCCTCGTAGGAGAGCACGGCCGGGGCGTGCCTGGTGGGGACGAGGGTGCAGACCTCGCTCACGGCCTGGTGCTGCATCGTCAGCAGGCGGCGCCGGATCGCCGCCGGGCCGGTCAGCACCTCCACCGGCACCCCCGAGGCGTGCGCCTGGGCGGACCGGTGCCGCTCGGTGAGGTCGCCCACGAACGACTCGACCTGGCGCAGCGCGGCGCGCCGGGACTCCAGGAGCGACCCGAGTGCCAGCACGGGCGACGCGGCCCGGTACAGGACGGTGCCTTCGTCGGACCGGCCGGCACTGGCGAGGCCGCGCTCGACGAGCGACTCGAGAGTCCGGGCCACCACGGGGCCGCTCAACGGCCCTTCGAGAGCCGGCGGTTCACAGTCGGGACGGTCCACGAGCAGCCGGTAGACGATGTCCTCGGCTTCCTCCAGCCCGAGCAGCGCCAGCAGGGAGGAGTCCGCCGGGCCGACCAGGGGCACGGGGATCACCCCTTCCGGCCCGGGCCGTGTCCGTGCCGCCTCGCCGTCCCTCACGTGCCGCCCCCCTCACCGCGGTTCCCGCGTCGGCCGTCACACTATCCACAGGCACCGGGCATGAACCGGGCCGACGTGCGCAGATACCTCGGAGCCAGGGGGCGGACAGCCCCCGGGCACTTTCACAACAGTGGTGCGACAGCAATACTGTTGCACCTGGTAGACCAGGGCCCGGCAGGACGGGGCCCGTCCGCGACAAGGAGCAGCAATGGCGACCGGAACCGACGAGCCGACGCTGACCGTCGACGAGCTGGCGGCGCGGGCGGGCGTCACCGTGCGTACCGTGCGTTTCTACAGCACCAGAGGCCTGCTGCCGCCCCCGGCGATCGGCCCCCGGCGCGTGGGACACTACGGACCCGACCACCTCTCCCGGCTGGCCCTCATCGAGGAACTCCAGCACCAGGGCATGACGCTGGCCGCGATCGAGCGCTACCTCCAGCAGCTGCCGCCCGACCTGAGCGCGAAGGACCTGGCCATCCACCGCGCCCTGGTGGCGTCCTGGGCCCCGGACTCCGCCGAGGACATGGAGCGTGCCGAGCTGGAGCGCCGGGCGGGCCGGGCCCTCAGCGCGCAGGACGTGGACCGGCTGGCGGCGATGGGCGTGCTGGAGCGCCCCGCGACGCCCGAGGGGCCGCTGCGCGTGGACCCGGGGCTGCTGCGGCTCGGGGTGGAGCTCCTGGACGTCCCCATCGCGCACGAGACGATCCTGGCCGCGCGTACGGTCCTGCTGGAGCACACCCGGTCGGCGGCCCACGAGCTCACCCGGATGTTCCGGGACGAGGTGTGGCACCCCTACCGGGAGCGGGAGTCTGACCCTGAGCGCGTGAAGGCGATGAAGTCCCTCTCGGTCCACATGCAGCCGATGGTGCTCCAGGCCCTCCTGACGGCCTTCCAGCGGTCCCTGAAGGAGGAACTGCGGGCCGCGTTCAACACCGGCGAGCGGAAGTGAACACGGCCCGCGAGGGACACCGTCAGTCGTGGAAGGTCTCGCCCCTCGTAGCCTTCTCCACCAGGAACGCGGACGGCCGGAAGCGGTCGCCGTAGCGCTCCGCGAGCTGCTGGGCGCGGGCCA
Source organism: Streptomyces sp. CB02058 (assembly GCF_001905505.1). Lineage (GTDB taxonomy): Bacteria > Actinomycetota > Actinomycetes > Streptomycetales > Streptomycetaceae > Streptomyces. The sequence goes on along the minus strand of NZ_LIPG01000003.1, from coordinate 1,291,918 downwards.
CGAAGCCGGGGAGGCCGCCCTCGTAACCGTTGATGTACTGGAGCACGCCACCGGTCCACGGCGGGAAGCCGATGCCCATGATGGAGCCGATGTTGGCGTCGGCGACGGTCATGAGGACGTTCTCCTCCAGGCAGCGGACGCTGTCCAGTGCCTCGGAGAAGAGCATGCGCTCCTTCATGTCCTCGAACGGGATCTCGGCGTCCCGCCGGGTGAAGTGCTCGCGCAGGCCCGGCCAGAGGCCGCCCCTCCTGCCGTCCTCGCCGTACTCGTAGAAGCCCGCTCCCCCGCTGCGGCCCGGCCGCCCGAACTCGTCCACCATGCGGTCGACGACCTCATCCGCGGGGTGCGTGACCCAGGTGCCGCCCGCCTCCTCGACGGCGCGCCGGGTCTCGTTGCGGATCTTGCGGGGCAGGGTGAGCGTCAGCTCGTCCATGAGGGAGAGCACCTTGGCCGGGTAGCCGGCCTGTGCCGCCGCCTGCTCGACCGACGCGGGCTCGATGCCCTCGCCCACCATCGCGACGCCCTCGTTGATGAAGTGGCCGATGACGCGCGAGGTGAAGAAGCCGCGCGAGTCGTTGACGACGATCGGGGTCTTCTTGATCCGGCGCACGAGGTCGAAGGCACGGGCCAGGGCCTCGTCGCCGGTCTTCTCGCCCTTGATGATCTCGACGAGCGGCATCTTGTCGACGGGTGAGAAGAAGTGCAGCCCGATGAAGTCCACCGGCCGCTCCACGCCCTCGGCGAGCACGGTGATGGGCAGTGTCGAGGTGTTGGAGCAGAGCAGCGCGTCGGGCTCGACGATGCCCTGGATCTCCTGGAACACCTTGTGCTTGAGCGCGGTGTCCTCGAAGACCGCCTCGATCACGGCGTCGCAGCCCGCGAGGTCGGCCGGGTCGCCGGTCGGGGTGATGCGGGCCAGCAGCTCGTCGCGCTTCGCCTCCGTCGTACGGCCCCGGGAGAGCGCCTTGGCGAGGATCTTCTCGCTGTACGCCTTGCCCTTGGCCGCGGCCTCGGTGGAGACGTCCTTCAGGACGACGTCGATGCCGGCGCGCGCGCAGGAGTAGGCGATGCCCGCTCCCATCATCCCGGCGCCGAGGACGGCGACCTTGCGGACCTGGCGCTCCTCGATGCCGTCCGGGCGGCTGGCGCCGGAGTTGACGGCCTGGAGGTCGAAGAAGAACGCCTGGATCATGTTCTTCGCGACCTGGCCGGTGACCAGCTCGGTGAAGTAGCGCGCCTCGATGGTCTGCGCGGTCTCGAAGTCGACCTGGGAGCCCTCGACCGCCGCGGCCATGATGTTGCGCGGCGCGGGCATGGGCGCGCCCGCGAGCTGCTTCTTGAGGTTGGCGGGGAAGGCCGGCAGGTTGGCCGCGAACTTCGGGTTCGACGGGGTGCCGCCGGGGATGCGGTAGCCCTTGACGTCCCAGGGCTGCTGCGACTCGGGGTGGGCGTCGATGAAGGCGCGGGCCTTGTCGAGCATCTCCTCGGGGGTGGCGGCGACCTCGTGGACCAGGCCGTTCTCCAGGGCCCGGTGCGGGGTGTACTGGGTGCCCTGGAGCAGCACCTTCAGCAGGGCGTCGGTGATGCCCATCAGCCGTACGGTGCGGGTGACGCCGCCGCCCGCGGGCAGCAGACCGAGGGTGACCTCGGGCAGGCCGATGCGGGAGCCGGGGGCGTCCAGCGCGATGCGGTGGTGGGCGGCGAGCGCGATCTCGTAACCGCCGCCGAGCGCCGCGCCGTTGATGGCGGCGACGACGGGCTTGCCGAGGGTCTCGATGACGCGCAGCGACTTCTTGATGGCGGTTCCGGCGTCGAACGCCTCCTGGGCGCTCGAAGGACCGATCCTGATCATGTCCTTGAGGTCGCCGCCGGCGAAGAAGGTCTTCTTCGCGGAGGCGTAGATGATGCCCCGGATGGAGTCCTTCTCGGCGACGGCGCGCTCGGCGACGGCCGCGATGGAGTCCTTGAAGCCCTGGTTCATCGTGTTGGCGGACTGGTTGGGGTCGTCGAGGACGAGGGTGACGACGCCGGTCTCGTCCTGTTCCCAGCGGATGGTCGTGCTCTCGGTCATTCTTGTCTTCTCCGTAAGCAGAGGGGGCCGGGGGACGGTCAGAGACGCTCGATGACGGTGGCGATGCCCATGCCGCCGCCGACGCAGAGGGTGGCGAGGCCGTAGCGCTTGTCCTGCCGCTCCAGTTCGTCGATGAGGGTGCCGAGGATCATCGCTCCGGTCGCACCCAGCGGGTGGCCGAGCGCGATGGCGCCGCCGTTGACGTTGACCTTGTCGAGGCTGATGCCCATGTCCTTGACGAAGCGCAGGACGACACCGGCGAAGGCCTCGTTGATCTCGACGAGGTCGATGTCGTCGATGGTGAGCCCGGCCTTGGCCAGCGCCTTGCGGGTGGCGGGCGCGGGGCCGGTCAGCATGATGGTCGGCTCGGAGCCGGAGACGGCGGCGGAGACGATCCGGGCGCGCGGCGTGAGGCCGTAGCGCTCGCCGGTCTCCTGGGAGCCGATCGCGACGAGGGCGGCGCCGTCGACGATCCCGGAGGAGTTGCCCGCGTGGTGGACGTGGTCGATCTTCTCGACCCAGTGGTACTTCTGGAGGGCGACGGCGTCGAAGCCGCCCATCTCGCCGATGGTGGCGAAGGAGGGCTTGAGGGAGGCAAGCGAGTCGGCCGTGGTGCCGGGGCGCATGTGCTCGTCGTGGTCGAGGACGAGCAGCCCGTTGCGGTCCCTGACGGGGACGACGGACCTGGCGAAGCGCTCCTCCTTCCAGGCGATGGCGGCGCGCTCCTGGGACAGCGCGGCGTACTCGTCGACGTCGCGGCGCGAGAAGCCCTCGATGGTGGCGATGAGGTCGGCGCCGATGCCCTGCGGGGCGAAGCCCGTGTCGAAGCTGGTCATCGGGTCCATGGCCCAGGCCCCGCCGTCGGAGCCCATCGGCACCCGGGACATCGATTCGACGCCACCGGCGAGCACGAGGTCCTCCCAGCCCGAACGCACCTTGGCGGCGGCCAGGTTGACGGCTTCGAGACCCGAGGCGCAGAAGCGGTTCTCCTGGACACCGGCGACGGAGTCCGGGAGTCCGGCGGCGATCGCGGCGATACGGGCGATGTCGGAGCCCTGGTCACCGAGCGGGCTGACGACACCGAGGACGATGTCGTCGATGGCCGCGGGGTCGAGTCCGGGGAAGCGTCCGCGGATCTCGTGGATGAGGCCGACGACGAGGTCGATCGGCTTGGTTCCGTGCAGGGCGCCGTTGGCCTTGCCGCGGCCGCGCGGGGTGCGGATCGCGTCGTAGACGAATGCTTCGGTACTCAAGGCAGCTGCCTTTCGGGGTCGGTGCTGGGCAGAGAGGTCAGGCGAGCAGCGAGCGGCCGATGATCTCCTTCATGATCTCGGTCGTCCCGCCGTAGATGGTCTGGATGCGGCCGTCGGTGAAGGCCTTGGCGACCCGGTACTCCGTCATGTACCCGTATCCGCCGTGGAGCTGGAGACAGCGGTCGGCGACGCGCTTCTGGAGCTCGGTGGCCCACCACTTGGCCATCGAGGCGTGCACGGCGTCGAGCGTCCCCTCGGAGTGGTCGACGATGCACCGGTCGAGGAAGGCGCGGGTGACGGCGCACTCGGTGGCCATCTCGGCGATCTCGAACCGGATGTGCTGGAGCTTGGAGAGCGGGCGCCCGAAGGCCTCGCGCTCCTTGACGTACTGCGTGGTGATCTCCAGGAGGTGTTCGGCGGCGGCGATCCCGGCGACCGCTATGCCCATCCGTTCCTGGGCCAGATTGGTCATCAGGTGGATGAAGGCGCCGTCGAGCTCGCCGAGGAGGTTCTCCTTGGGGACGCGTACGTCGTTGAAGAAGAGCTCGGCGGTGTCCTGGGCCTTCTGGCCGATCTTGTCGAGGTTGCGGCCCCGCTCGAAGCCCTCGGCGCCGCGTTCGACGACGAGCAGCGAGAGGCCCTTCGCGCCGCCCTCCGGGGAGGTCTTGGCGACGACGATCACCAGGTCGGCGAGGATGCCGTTGGAGATGAAGGTCTTCGAGCCGTTGAGGAGCCAGTGGTCGCCCTTGTCCTCGGCGGCGGTGCGGATGCCCTGGAGGTCGGAGCCCGCGCCGGGTTCCGTCATCGCGATGGCGGTGATGGTCTCGCCGCTGCAGAAGCCGGGCAGCCAGCGCCGCTTCTGCTCCTCGGTGGCGAGGCCGGTGAGATAGGGGCCGATGATGTCGTTGTGCAGGCCGACCGCGAGCCCGGAGACCCCCGCACGGGTGAACTCCTCGGCGAGTACGGCGCTGTAGCGGAAGTCGGAGTTGCCTCCGCCCCCGTACTCCTCGGGGACGGCGAGGCCGAGCAGGCCCTGCCGGCCGGCCGCGAGCCAGGCCTCGCGCGAGACGATGCCGTCCTTCTCCCACTGCTCGTGGTGCGGGAGGACCTCCTTCGCCAGGAAGGTGCGGACGGTCTCGCGGAACGCGTCGTGCTCTTCGGTGAAGATCTGCCGCTGCACTTCAAGCCCCCTGGAGCCAGTTCTTGACGGTGGAGATCAGCCGCGCCGGATCGGAGCCGACGGGCGTGACGTTGAGCATGGTGACCCCGGCCTCGCGGAAGGCGTCGAGGCGGTCGCGTACGTACCCCTCGGGGCCGCAGAGCGTCATGAGCTCGCAGAATTCGGCCGGGACGGCGGCCTCGGCCTCCCTCTTCCTCCCGGAGAGATAGAGCTCCTGGATGGTCGCGGCCTCCTTCTCGTAGCCGTAGGCGACGGCGAGGTCGTTGTAGAAGTTCTTGCCCGGGGCGCCCATCCCGCCGACGTACAGCGCGATCTGCGGGCGGGCGAGGTCCCGGAGGGCGGCCGCGTCGTCGCCGATGGCCAGCAGGCCGCCCGCGACGGTTTGCAGGGGGCCCAGCGCCGGGTCGCGCTTCGCCGTGCCCTCGGCGAGCGCGGTGCCCCAGACCTGCTGGGCCTTCTCCGGGATGTAGAGCGTGGGCAGCCAGCCGTCGGCGATCTCGGCGGTCATCCTGACATTGGCCGGGCCGAGGGAGGCGACGTAGAGCGGGATGGTGTCGCGCACCGGCCTGGTGAGGATCTTCAGCGGCTTGCCGAGCTTGCCGCCCTTCTCCGCGGGCAGCGGCATGTCGGTGATGCCGTGGTGGTCGATGACCTCGCGGCGCCAGATGCGGCGGCAGAGCTCGACGGTCTCGCGGGTCCTGCCGAGCGGCTTGTCGTACGGCTTGCCGTGCCAGCCCTCCACGACCTGCGGGCCGGACGCGCCGAGTCCGAGCAGGGCGCGCCCGCCGGATACGGCGTCGAGCCCCGCGCCGGTCTGGGCGATGAGGGCGGGCGTGCGGGAGTAGACGTTGAGGATGGCGGCGCCGATCTTCAGGCGCTCGGTGCGGGCGGCGAGATATCCCATGAGGGTGGGAGAGTCGAAGCCGTACGCCTCGGCGACCCAGACGGCGTCGAGTCCCGCGGACTCCAGCGCGGCGACCTCGTCGCAGGCGGCGCGCGGGTCGCCCGCGTAGTTCAGCGGCAGGGAGAGTTCCATCAGCCGGTCGTTTCCTTCCCGGTGGTCAGCAGGCCCGGCAGGTCCCAGTCGGCCGCGACGGACTCGGTGTCCGCTCCGGGCAGCGCGGGTGCGCTGCGCACGGAGACGGGGGTCGCGGAGAAGCGGGGCGCGGGCGCGGGCTGGGTGAGCCCGCCGTGCTCCACGAAGGTGGAGCGGGCGGCGAGATGGGGGTGGTGGGGCGCCTCGGTGAGTGAGAGGACGGGGGCGACGCAGGCGTCCGTCCCTTCGAAGACCTCGGTCCACTCGGCGCGTGTACGGGTGCTGAACCGGTCCGCGACGAGGGCGCGGAGCTCCTCCCAGCGCCCGGGGTCGTTGCGGTCGGGGGCCTCGTCCCCCAGTCCGAGAAGGCGGGCGAACTCCTCGTAGAAGCGGGGCTCCAGGGGGCCGACCGCCATGAACTCGCCGTCGGAGGTCGCGTAGGAGCCGTAGAAGGGGCACCCGCCGTCCAGGAGGTTGGAGCCGCGCCGGTCCTGCCAGCTGCCGGCCCCCAGCATGCCGTGGATCATCGTCGCGAGATGGGCGGCGCCGTCGACGATGGCGGCGTCCACGACCTGCCCGCTCCCGCCGGGTGTGCGGGCGTGCTGGAGGGCCGCGAGCACGCCGACGACGAGATAGAGCGAGCCTCCCGCGAAGTCGCCGACGAGGTTCGCGGGCACGGCGGGCGGCTCGCCGGCCCTGCCGATCATGGAGAGGGTGCCGGTGAGGGCGATGTAGGCGATGTCGTGCCCCGCGCGGTCGGCGAGCGGGCCGTCCTGGCCCCAGCCGGTCATCCGCCCGTAGACGAGCCGTGGATTGCGCTTCAGGCACGCGTCGGGGCCGATGCCGAGCCGCTCGGCGACGCCCGGCCGGTATCCCTCGATGAGTACGTCGGCGCGCTCCACGAGGCCGAGGACCGTCTCCGCGCCGTCCTCGGCCTTCAGGTCGACGAGGACGGACCGCTTGTTGCGGTTGGTGAGGTCGAAGGCGGGTTCGATGCCGATCACCGAGCCGCCCGGTCTGTCCACGCGCACCACGTCGGCGCCGAGGTCCGCGAGGAGCATCGCGGCGAACGGCCCCGGGCCGATGCCCGCCAGTTCGACGACGCGCACCCCGGCCAGCGGGCCACGCGGTCCCTGTCCTGTCGTTGCCATCAAGCCCCCAGCGGTGTGACACAACTGATGTAACATCGATGATGCTAAGAACGGACCGCGCTCCGCACAACCCTTTTGGCCGAGCAAGCGCTTAGTTCTTTCCCGGGGATCCTCTCGCATCTGAGCCCGCCCGGCCTCACAGCGCCACGAACACCTCCGCTAGCCTCTGCCTGCTACATCGGCGCCGGCCCCTGCGGAGGCACTCATGAACAGGCAGAACGGGGCAGAACGCCCCTATGACGTCGTCCTTTTCGGGGCCACCGGCTTTGTGGGGGCACTCACCGCCCGCTATCTCGCCGCGCACGCACCGGACGGCTGCCGCTGGGCGGTGGCCGGCCGCAGCCGGGCCAAGCTGGAGGAGCTGCGGGCAGAACTCGCCGCGGAGCACCCGGCCTGCGCGGACCTCCCGCTGCTGACGGCCGACGCGGACGACCCGGTGGCCCTGCGCGAACTCGCCGGGTCCGCACACGTGGTCGCGTCGACCGTGGGGCCGTACGTCAGGTACGGCGAGGGGCTGGTCGCCGCCTGCGCGGAGGCCGGAACCGACTACGCCGACCTCACGGGAGAGGCGGAGTTCGTCGACCGGATGTATCTGGAACACGACACGAGGGCCCGCGAGACGGGTGCCCGGCTCGTGCACGCCTGCGGCTTCGACTCCGTACCGCACGACCTCGGCGTCTACTTCACCGTGCGGCAGCTCCCCGAGGGGGTGCCGCTGACCGTGGACGGTTACGTCCGCACCGACGCGGTGTTCTCCGGCGGTACGTTCGCCTCGGCGCTGACCGCCATGGGCCGCGGCCCGCAGATGGTCCGGGCCGCGCGGGAACGCAGGCTGCACGAACCGCGCCTGGTCGGGCGCCGGGCCCGCGCCCCGCAGGGCTCACCGCACTTCAGCCCGGAGACCGGCACCTGGGGGCTGCCGTTGCCGACGCTGGACCCCCGCGTCGTGGAGCGGTCCGCGCGGGCACTGGAACGCTACGGACCCGACTTCCGCTACCGGCACTTCGCCTCGGTCAAGCGGCTGCCGATGGCGCTCGGGGGCACGGCCGCCGTGGGCCTGCTGGCAGGGGCCGCCCAGATCCCGGCCGCGAGGTCCTGGCTCTCGGCGCGGGTCGCACCGGGCACCGGCCCGAGCGAACAGCGCAGGCGGCGCAGCTGGTTCACCGTCCGCTTCGTCGGCGAGGGCGGCGGCCGGCGGGTCTACACGGAGGTGTCCGGGGGCGATCCCGGCTACGACGAGACGGCGAAGATGCTCGCCGAGGCGGCCCTCGCCCTCGCGTTCGACGATCTGCCCGCCACGTCGGGGCAGGTCACCACGGCCGTGGCGGCGGGCGACGCCCTGCTGGAGCGGCTGCAGGCGGCCGGGCTGCGCTTCCGGGTCGCGGCGGTGCGCTGACCCGGAGGACGGGCGCCGGGTCAGAGCATCCAGGACGCCAGCGTGACGATCATGGACACGGTCCAGGCGATTCCCGCGAGGACGCCGAGGGTCATGCCGACGGCGACGCCACGCTGGGAGAGACGTACGGTTCCGGCGCTCATCTGAGGTGTGTGGTGGTCGATCATGTGTACCAGCCTGCCCCTGATGTTCGACGAACAACATCCGTACTTGTACTCAGTCGGCAACAGATCGCCGCGCGGGTCCGATATCAGTTGATGGCGTCCCGGAGCGCCGTCCGGCACAGGGCGTCCGCCCGGCGTGTGGTTTCCGGCTGACGGAAGTCGCGGGCCAGCGCGAGCGTATGGGCGCACGCGTTGTCCAGGTCGGTGCGGTGGCCGACCGAGACGAACACGGGCTTCGTGTCGTCCCGCGTGCGCAACGCCCGCCCCACTTCCTCGTCCCCGTCCAGGAGCGGGGCGAAGTCGCCGCGCCGGGGTCCCGGTTGCTCGTAGCGGAAGGTGAACGGGTTCTTGGCGACGCCGATGACGGGCAGCCCGGTGAGGACGCCGAGGTGGCTGGCGAGCCCGAACCTGCGGGGGTGCGCGCGCCCGTAGCCGTCGCAGACCACGAGCCCCGGGTCCACGGGCAGGTCCTCCAGCGCGGCCAGTACGGCCGGGATCTCACGGAAGGCGAGGAGCCCGGGGACGTACGGGAACGTCACCCGGCCCTCGGCGGTGGACTCGGCGATCACCTCCAGGGTCGCCGCGTCCAGGACGACGGCCGCCGCGACGACCAGGTCCCGCTCGTCGTCGTAGGCGACGTCGACCCCGGTGACATGGCCGGTACCCGGCGGCGGCCCCGGCTCGTCCAGCACCACCCGCTCGCGCAACGCGTCCTGGACGGCTCGGGCTTCGGCCTCGTCGGCGGGCATCCTGAACGTCGTCATGACGCGTCAGTCTAGGCAGCCGGTGATCGTGTCCGTCCCCGTGCGTCGTCGGTCCCGGCCGGGGCGCTCAGCCGAGACCGCGGTGAGCGGCCCACAGCGCCCCGGCGCGGCCGGCGGCGCTGTCGATCAGCGCCGCCAGCTCGGGTCGGTCAGGGACGGGGAAGGAGACATAGGCACCCCGGCCGCCGCCGACCGGCCGGCCGTAGGCCTTGGCGGCGAGACGGCCGTCCGGGAGCAGCCGGACGTTGAGCGTGGTCAGCGTGAACGCCTCGCCGCGCCGGGTGTCCGTCCAGCGGAGCACCTCCGGGATCGTGACGTTGATCGCCAGGGCACTCACTTCCAGGTCGTCGCTCATGGACGGATGGTCTCACCCGGGTCGGCGCGGACGGCCACCGCCGGCTCGTGGGGCGGCGGTCCGGTCACGGCCCGGCGCGCTCCCCGGCCTCCTGCCGTACGCGTGGTGAGGTCCTCGTCGGTGATGGCCCGGATCACCCGGCACGGTGTCCCGAGCGCGACGGACATCGGGGGGATGCTGCGGCTGACGACGCTGCCCGCGCCGATGACCGAGCCGTAGCCGATACGGACGCCGGGCAGGATCACCGCGTTGCTGCCGATCCACACCTTGTCCTCGATGTGGATCGGTTCGGAGAACCGCCCGAAATCGGCGCGCCGCGAGGGATGCACCGGGTGCCCCGTCGTGGTCAGGGTCACGCTGGGGGCGATCATGACATCGTTGCCGATGTGGATGTCCACGTCGTCGACGAACGTCAGATTGACGTTGCCGAAGAAGTCGTCGCCTATGTGGACGTTGCTGCCGAACGCCGCGTGGAACGGCGCCAGCAGCGCAGTGCGTTCGCCGACCGAGCCGAAGATCTCGACGAGCAGCGCCCGGCGCTCCTCCGTCCGGCCGGGAGGTGTCCGGTTGTACTCGAAGATCTGGTCGGCTCGGCGCCCGGGGGCCAGAAAGGCCGCTTCCGACTCGGTGTAGACGAGCCCCTCGGCGATCCTTCCCAGAACTTCTTCGTGGTCGGCATCGGTCACGCGGAGAGGTCCCTTCGGGCTTACGTGTGTGAGGTGCGCACGGGCGTGAGGTGCGTACGGGCGTGAGGCGCCCGGGCCGCTACTTCAGCCGGGCCACTCGGCCCTTCTCCCCCGAGGCCCAGCAGCCGCCGTCCGGTGCGCAGTCCACCGTGTCGTAGGAGCCGGTGTCCACGGTCCGCCAGGTGCGCCCGCCGTCGCGGGTGAGGTCGGTCCCGGTCGGGCCGACGGCCAGCGCGGACCGCGTGCTGTGCGGCAGCCAGGCGACGCCGGACCGGTAGGCGGGCGGCGGGGTGGCCGCCCGCCGCCAGCTCCGGCCGCCGTCCGTCGTGACGGACGAGGCGTCCGGGGACGCCTGGTCGGCGCGGTAGTCGCCGCCGACCGCGATGCCGTGCGCACGGTCGCGGAAGGCGAGCCCGAAGACCCCGCGTGCGGGATCGCCCGCCGGGATGCCCGAAGCCGCCGGGGTCCAGGTCAGGCCGCGGTCGGCGGAGTGCAGCACGCGCGCGGTCGCGGCGCCGCCGGTGGCGAGCCAGACGTCCTTGGCGCCCGAGCTGACGAGGCACTGGCCGCTCGCCGCGAAGCCGGCCTCGCCGGGCTGCGCCTCGGGCATCCCCGCGTCGGGCAGCACCTGCCAGGTCCGCCCGCCGTCCGAGGTGGACAGGAGGCGGAACCGCCCGTCCACCGGGTCGCTCATCGCCAGCCCGTGGCGGCTGTCGAAGAAGGTCAGACAGTCGTAGAAGGCACGGGCGTCGGTGTTGCGGAAGGACTCGGTCCAGGTGGCTCCGCCGTCCTCGGTACGGAACACCCGGGACGCCTCGCCCTCGCCGATGGCCAGGGCGACGGCCCGCCGGCGGTCGAAGGCCTCGATGTCGCGCAGCTCGAGCCCGGCCGCGGCCGGGGGCGAGACGTCGCTCCAGTGCCGCCCGCCGTCCAGGGTGCGCAGCACCGTGCCCCCGGAGCCCGCGACCCAGGCGGTGTCCCGGCCGACGGCGGCGAGCCCTCTGAAGCGTGCGTCCGTCCCCGTGGGGGTGAGCGTCCAGCCGGGTTCCGGCCGCTTCTCCTGGGCGGCGAGCGCCGGTGGTGCGGCCAGTGCGGCGGTCACCGCCGCCGCGCAGAGTCCCAGTGCCACCAGCCGTCTCGTCTTCCCCATGGCCCTCATGGCGCTGGAAGCTAACGCACCGCCAGGCAGGCGTCCAGGGTGCCCCGCGCGAATCGGGGCAGGTGATCGTCGGAAGATCGGTGGAAGGACGGGCGGTGACGCAGCTCACGCCGCCCGCCAGTGCACGGATGGAGGCGTTCCGTCGTCTACTCCAATGCCGGGAACCGTCGTTTGAGGCGAGAGGGAGCAGGTCTTGTCCAGCGTTATCGAGCAGTCCGTGCAGGCCCGTATGGTCGCGTCCGCACCTCGTATGGAGACACTGCCCGCCACTCTGCAGTACGACCGCAAGGACCCCTTCGCCGTCCGCATGGCCTTTCCCGCACCGGCGACCCTCGAAGGCACGGAGGTGTCCTGGGAGTTCTCGCGTGAGCTGCTCGCCACGGGCATGGACGCGCCGGCCGGGGTCGGGGACGTCCGGGTCAGGCCGTTCGGCTACGACCGTACGGTGCTGGAGTTCCACGCCGTGGAGGGCATCGCCATGGTCCATGTCCGGACCTCCGAGCTGCGGCGCTTCCTGAAGCGGGCACAGGAGCTGGTCCCGGTGGGCGACGAGTACCGTTTCATGGACCTGGACGGCGGGCTGACCGATCTGCTGGGCGGGTCCTGCTGACCGCTGCGGGGCCCTGACGGGCCGCGGGGCGGCCCGAATTCGGTTGCGCGGCGGCAGCGCCCGTCCGTAACGTCGTCCTCGCCCCTGCAGCCGTCGTATCGGAGAAGGACGTTGCTCCACATCTGAGGTGTCCGCACCACGTGCCGCGTGCCTGACGCACGCGTGCCCGTCGCGTGACCCCGGTGTGTCCGAGCCCCTTTCTCCGTGTTCTCCCGACGCTTCCTGGAGGCCCTCGTGCCTGCATCCGCCCCACAGATCACCTGTTCCTCCCTGTCGTTCGCCTGGCCCGACGGGAGCGAGGTGTTCGACTCCTTCCAGCTCTCCGTGGGCCCCGGCCGGACCGGGCTCATCGGCCTCAACGGCTGCGGAAAATCGACCCTGTTGCGGCTGATCGCGGGTGAACTCACCCCCTCGTCGGGGCGGGTCGCCACGGCCGGCGACATCGGGTACCTCCCGCAGAACCTCGTCCTGGACACCACGCTGCGGGTGGACGAGGTGCTGGGCGTCGCCGCGAAGCGCGCGGCGCTCTCCGCCATCGAGGCGGGCGATGTCCGCGAGGAGCACTTCGCGACGGTCGGCGACGACTGGGACGTCGAGGAGCGCGCCCGCGCCCTGCTCGGCCAACTGGGACTGGGCGGCACCGGGCTCGACCGGACGACCGGCGAGCTGTCGGGCGGCGAGTGCGTGCTGCTGCGGCTGGCCGCGCTGCTCCTGGCCCGCCCGGCGGTCCTGCTGCTGGACGAGCCGACCAACAACCTCGATCTGTACGCCCGCAGACGGCTGTACGACGCGGTGGACGCCTGGACGGGTGTGCTGGTCACCGTCAGCCACGACCGCGAACTGCTGGAGCGGGTGGACCGGATCGCCGATCTCCGCGACGGCGAGGTCACCTGGTACGGCGGCAGCCTGTCGGCGTACGAGGAGGCGCTGGCCGTGGAGCAGGAGGCCGCCGAGCGGATGGTGCGGGTCGCGGAGGCCGACGTACGACGCCAGAGGCGCGAACTGGCCGACGCGCACGTCACGCTGGCCCGGCGCAGGCGGTACGGGCAGAAGATGTGGGACACCAAGCACGAGCCGAAGGCCGTGATGGGCCAGCGCAGGCGGACGGCACAGGAATCGGCCGGCAGATACCGCATCATGCACACCGAGCGGCTGGCGGACGCCGAGGAGCGCCTCGGCGAGGCCGTCGACGCGGTGCGCGACGACGAGGCGATCCGGATCGAGCTGCCGCACACGAAGGTGCATCCGGGCAGCGAGGTCCTGCTGCTGCGCGACGTCCGGCTGGCCCACGGGATACGGGTGCCGGGCGAGTGGGATCTGCGCGGCCCGGAGCGCATCGCGCTGGTCGGCCGCAACGGCGCGGGGAAGACGACGCTCCTGCGCACCCTGGCGGGCGAGCTCGCCCCGGCGTCGGGCGAGGCGGACACGCGGGTGCCGGTGGGTTTTCTGCCGCAGCGGCTCGACGTGCTCGACGACGGTCTGTCCCTGGTGGAGAACGTGGCCCGTTTCGCACCGGGCGCCACGGCCAACGGCATCCGGGCGCGTCTGGCACATTTCCTCTTCAAGGGGACACGCGCGGACCGCGCGGCGGGGACTCTTTCCGGCGGGGAGCGCCTCCGGGCGACGCTGGCGGCGCTGCTGCTGGCGGAGCCCGCGCCCCGGCTGCTGATGCTGGACGAGCCGACGAACAGCCTCGACCTGTCCGGTGTGGGGCGCCTGACCTCGGCGCTGGACGCCTACGAGGGCGCGCTCGTCGTGGCGAGCCATGACATGCCGTTCCTCATGTCGCTGGGAATCACCCGCTGGCTCCTGCTGGACGAGGAGGGACTCCGCGTTGTCGACCCCGGCCTGCTGCCGGGGGGCGGCTCCGCCGAGGCTTGACTTGCCTTGCCGAAAAAACGCTTCCTACCTGCACGGATAACGGTGTGTGAGCGTGCATCGCGAGGGCGGGGGTTGGCTCGGGCCTTACCGCCGTCTTAACCTACGGTCACGTAACCTACGAAGCCGTAGGTAATTCTCCCGTCCCCAGGAGCCCCCGTGACGATCACCTCTCCCCACCTCGGCAGTTCGAAGGCGTGGACCGACGCCCAACTGCTGTACGCGCTGGAGGAGGTGGTGGAGAAGGAACTCAACCGCCATCTCAAAGTCGCCAAGGCATGGATGCCCCACGAGTACGTACCGTTCTCCGACGGCCGGAACTTCCCCGGCATCTTCGAGGACGGCGAGGCGTGGGAGACCGGCCAGTCCAAGGTCACCGAGATCGGCCGGATCGCCCTCGTCGTGAACCTGCTGACCGAGGACAACCTCCCCAGCTACCACCACGAGATCGCCTCCCTCTTCGGGCGCGACGGCGCCTGGGGCACGTGGGTGCACCGCTGGACCGCGGAGGAGGGCAGGCACGGCATCGTGATGCGCGACTACCTCCTCACCTCGCGCGCCGTGGACCCGGACAAGCTCGAAGAGTTCCGCATGGCGCACATGGCCGAGGGATTCGAGTCAGACAACCGCCACTCCATGCTGCACTCCGTGGCGTACGTCGCCTTCCAGGAGCTCGCGACCCGCGTCTCGCACCGCAACACCGGCCACCAGTCGGGCGACCCCGTCTGCGACCGGATGCTGGCCCGCATCGCGACCGACGAGAACCTGCACATGGTCTTCTACCGCAACCTGCTGGCCGCGGCCTTCGAGCTGGCCCCGGATCTCACGATGCAGGCCGTGCGGGACGTCGTCGTCAACTTCCGCATGCCCGGACACGGCATGCCCGGATTCGAGCGGGCCGCCGCCCAGATGGCGATCGGCGAGATCTACAACATGCGCATCCACCACGACGACGTGATCCAGCCCGTGCTGCGTTACCTCAAGGTCCTCGACATCGGCGAACTCGGCCCGGAGGGCCTCAAGGCGCAGGAGGAACTGGGCCTGTACATGAACGGCCTGGACAGCGAGGCGTCGAAGTTCGACGAGAAGCTCGCCGCGCGCAAGGCCCGCATGGCGGCCCGGGCCGCCGGCGCCTGACGCGGACGCGGTTCGGGCTCCGCTCCCCGAGCCGCGGGCACCCTGACGAAAGGGCGGCGCACACGTGCGTGTGCGCCGCCCTTTCGCATGAGGTCTTCCCCCGAGCCTCACGGAACGTACTCTGTGCCGGGTGAAACCTGTGACGCGTCTTTTTCTTTTCGGTGCGCCGATTGTCATCGTCGCTTCGATCTTGCTCAACGGTGGCGACTCCGAGCCGCCCACGGTGATATCGCAGGCGGCCGTTCCCACGAAGAACGGCCCGGCGGAGCCGGAGGCCGCAGCGGAGACCGACGAGCAGTCCGAGGAGATCGACGCGCTGCCGCCGGGCCTCGCCGCGCCTGAGATGAAGGAGACCGCCTCCCGGCTGGTGGCCAGCGCCGAGGCATCGACCCTGGACTGGCGCAGCCGGTACGGGGCGATCGAGGACATCGGCGACGGCGCCGGCTACACGGCGGGCATCATCGGCTTCTGCTCCGGCACGAACGACATGCTGCAGCTGGTCGAGGCCTACACCGAGGAGCAGCCGGACAATCCACTCGCCCCGTTCCTCTCCGCCCTGCGCGAGGTGGACGGCACCGACTCGCACGAGGGGCTGGACCCCGGCTTCACCGACGCGTGGCGCGAGGCGGCCGAGGACGCGGCCTTCCGCGAGGCGCAGGACGAGACCCGCGACCGGCTGTACTTCGATCCGGCGGTCCGGCTGGCGAAGCTCGACGGCCTCGGCACCCTGGGGCAGTTCATCTACTACGACGCGATGGTGCTGCACGGGCCGGGTGTCGAGGCGGACGGCTTCTACGGCATCCGCGACGCCGCGATGGGCTCGGCGGACACGGCCGCCGAGGGCGGCGAGGAGAAGGCGTATCTGGACGCCTTCCTCGACGCGAGCAGGTCCGCCATCAAGGCCAGGAAGGTGCAGCGCGACACGACCAGGATCGACACGGCGCAGCGCGTCTTCCTGCGCGAGGGCAATCTCGACCTTGAGAAGCCCCTGGTCTGGCAGGTGTACGGCGAGACCTTCCGCATCGGGTGACGGGAAGGCACCGCGCGAACCGGGCGGCCGGGGGAGGCGAGGCGCCCCGGGAGGACTACTCCCCGAGGCCCGGTGCGCAGTACCCCTCCGGGCGGGCCCTGCGCAGCCGCTCACGCTCCTTCTCGGAGAGTCCGCCCCAGACGCCGAAGCGCTCGTCGTGGGTGAGTGCGTATTCGAGGCAGGCCAGGCGGCCCTCGCAGGCGTTGCACAGCTGCTTGGCCTCCCGGGTGGAGCTACCGGGGGCCGGGAAGAAGAACTCGGGCCCGGCCTGCGCGCACAACGCGGTCTCCTGCCAGGTGAGCTCGTCGGTCATCGTGTTGATCGGCATGAGGCAGACGATGCCGGATGGCGATAAACAAGTGATCAACAACCGTTCAACGCGCGGCCGGACGGGGTCTCCCCCGTTCCCGCCGGGCGCTTCCCCGGGGGCCGGAGCCCGCGCAAAGCAGGGCCAGGCATGACTTCGCGGACATGATCTAGGGCATCGGCGCGGGCTTGATCACCGCGAAGGCCGCGCCCGCCGGGTCGGCGAGGGTCGCGATCCGGCCGACCTCCGGCACATCCGCAGCGGGTGAGGTGACCCGGCCGCCCAGCCGCTCCGTCGCCGCGACCGCGGCGTCGGCGTCGTCCACCGCGAAGTACGGCAGCCAGTGCGGTCCGGCCTTGGCCTCGGCGGGCACCTCGTCCAAGGCGACGAGCCCGCCGAAGGAGGCGTCCTCGGTGTCGCTCCCGGCGGGCCGGACGACGGTGTAGGAACCGCCGGGGTAGTCCATCACCTGGGTCTGCCACCCGAAGACCGTGTGGAAGAAGGCGGCGGCCGCGGGGACGTCCGGGGTGTACAGCTCGGACCAGATCAGCGAGCCGGGCTCCATGATCAGACCGAGGCCGGTGTTCGTACCGGGCTGCCAGACGCCGAAGTACGCGCCGGCGTTGTCCGTGAAGCCGCCCATGCGGCCGTAGTCCAGCACATCCATCGGGGGAAACGCCGCAGTGCCTCCGGCCTGTTCGACCGTCCGTGCGGTGGCGTCGGCGTCGGGGGTCTGGAAGTAGACCGACCAGGCGGGCTTCCCCTGGTCCTCCGGCACGGTCATGACCCCCGCGACCGTACTGCCCCGCAGCTGATACATGCCGTAGCCACCGGTCTCGGGTCCACCCGGCACCAGCTCCCAGCCGAAGAGACCGCTGTAGAAGGCCGTGGCCGCGTCGAGGTCGGGGGTGCCGAGGTCGATCCAGTTGGGGGCGCCGGTGACGAAAGCTGGGTCGGGCATGATGTGCTCCTTCAGCGAGTCCCGTTCTCTCGCTCGTCTCGGTCGGACATGGAGATGTCGCTCCTTCCGAGTCTTGCAGCAGGCACCGACAACCGCAGTTCGCCGCTGCGCGGGGCGGAGCGGGACGCATGGGACGATGGCTCCGGTCGTGGTTGGGCCGCGGCGCCGGCGGAGCGCGGTCGCGGGGGACAGAAGGACGTACATGACTCAGGCCGGACCCACGGGCCGGGCGCCCACGGGAAGAGCCGCACGCGAGCTGCTCGACGGCGCCCGGGAACTCGCCGGAACCGCCCGGGCGGTGCTGGACGACCACCGCCGTGCCGTCGAGGCCGCGCACACCACGCTCGCCCCTCTGCTGGACTCGCTGGTCGCCCGGGAGCTGGCGTCCATCCCCGTGTCCCGGCTGGCGGACGTCACGGAGGGCAGGCTGCGGCTCGGCGCGCTGGAGCAGGCGGGTTACGCGACGGTCGGCACGGTCCACGGAGCCGGGCGCTACGAACTCCGCGAGATCCCCGGTGTGGGCGCGCACACGGCGGACCAGGCGCTGGCCGCCGCCCGCCAGATCGCGCACGCCGTCCGGGACACCGTGGCCGTGCGGATAGACATGGACGCGGCGGACGCGGCCACCACCGCGCTGCTCGTCGCCCTGCACCGGCTGGTGGAGGGCGGCCCGGACGTGCGCAGGGCCGCCGACGCCGCCCGCCGCCTGGCCGAGGAGCTGGAACCGCTGCTCGCCGGGGCAGCCCCGGCGCGGAGCAGGCTGCGGATGCTGTTCACGGGCCGGACGGCCGCCGCCCGGACGCTGGCCGCCGTGGCGTCCGTACGGGCGGTGACGCGGGACGCCGCCGAGCGCGGGCTGCCGATGCTCTTCGGGCAGGCGTCCGTCGACCTGCTGCGGGAGCCCGCGTCGGAGGCGGAGGCGTGGGTCGACTTCGAGCTGCGGTCCGCCGAGTACTACAGCCTGCTGGCCGAACTGTCCGGCAGCGGGCCCGACCGGGACGCGGCCGAGGGGTTCCTGCCCGCGGGAATCGCCGACCGGGTGCGCGGACTGCGGCTCGACGACACCTGTCTGCGTGTGTCGCTGCGCGGCTACCAGTCCTTCGGCGCACGCTTCGCGCTGGCCCAGAAGCGGGTGGTGCTCGGGGACGAGATGGGGCTCGGCAAGACCGTGCAGGCCATCGCCGCGCTGGCCCATCTCGCGGCGAAGGGCGAGACGCACTTCCTGGTGGTGTGCCCGGCGAGCGTCCTGATCAACTGGCGGCGGGAGGTGGCCGCCCGCTCCACCCTGCGGGCCGTGCCGGTGCACGGTCCGGAGCGGCAGGAGGCGTTCGGCGAGTGGCGGGAGCGGGGCGGGGTCGCCGTGACCACCTTCGACGTGCTGTCCACGCTGCCGGACGGCCCGGCGTGCGAGGTCAGGCCCGGCATGGTGGTGGTGGACGAGGCCCACTTCGTGAAGAACCCCGCGACCCGGCGCGCCCGGGCCGTGAGCGGCTGGACGGAGCACACCGAGCGCGTGCTGTTCCTGACCGGCACCCCGATGGAGAACCGGGTCGAGGAGTTCCGGAGCCTGGTGCGCCAGCTGCGGCCCGAGCTGGCTCCGCTGGTGACGTCCACGCACGGCGTCGCCGGCTCGCACGCGTTCCGCAGGGCCGTGGCCCCCGCCTATCTGCGCCGCAACCAGGACGACGTCCTCGGTGAACTGCCCGCGCTGGTGCAGGCGGACGAGTGGGAGGAGTTCTCCCCCGCCGATCTGGAGGCGTACCGCGAGGCGGTCGGGTCGGGGCACTTCATGCGGATGCGCCGCGCCGCGTACGACCGTCCCGAGACGTCGGCGAAGCTGAACCGGCTGCGCGAGCTCGTCGCGGAGGCCGAGGAGAACGGGCTCAAGGTCGTGGTGTTCTCGTACTTCCGCGAGGTGCTCGGCACTGTCCAGGAGGCCCTGGGCGACGGGGTGTTCGGCCCCGTCTCCGGCTCCCTCCCGGCCGCGCGCCGCCAGGAGCTGGTCGACGCGTTCGGCGCGGTGGACGGTCACGCGGTGCTGCTGAGCCAGATACAGGCCGGCGGCGTCGGCCTCAACATCCAGGCCGCTTCGGTCGTGATCCTCTGCGAGCCGCAGATCAAGCCGACGATGGAGCACCAGGCGGTCGCCAGGGCGCACCGCATGGGGCAGATACGGACCGTGCAGGTGCACCGGCTCCTCGCGGCGGACAGTGTGGACCAGCGGATGCTGGACATCCTGGCCCGCAAGGACCGGCTCTTCGACGCGTACGCGCGGCGCAGCGATGTCGCCGAGGCCACGCCCGACGCGGTGGACGTGTCGGACGGGGACCTCGCACGGCGCATCGTCGAGGAGGAGCAGCTGCGGCTCGCCGCCGAGGTCTGACCCCGGCGCGGGCTCAGTGCTCGTGCGTCTCCTCCGCGCCCGCCGCGTGGTGCGGCGGGTCGTATCCCGGGACCGTGCCGTCGGCCTTGGCGACCAGCAGCAGTCCGGCCATGCCCATGTCGGAGTGGCTCTGGACGTGGCAGTGGTACATCCAGGCGCCGGCTCCCACGTGTTCGCCCGCGATGATCTGGAAGCCGAAGGAGTCGGCGGGGCCGCAGATCTTCGTGTCGACGACGCGGCTGGGGTCGTCGGGGCCGGTGAGCAGACCGGTCCTGTTGTCCGCCCAGCGGTGCCCGTGGATGTGGAACGTGTGGTAGTACTCGCCGTGCGTGATCATGACGACCTCGACGCGATCACCCACGGTGGCCTCGAAGTTCGGGCTCTCGTGGGCGGCCTTGTTGTTGATCGTCATGTCGTTGAAGACGATCGTGATCGTCTTGTCCGGCAGGACGTCGCCCTTGCGGCGCACGACGAGAGGCCCGTACAGCCCCTTGCGGATGCCGCCCGTGCCGTGGTCGGTGCCCACGACGTGGTCGTGGTAGTGCCAGTAGCCCGCGCTGCCCGCCTGCCAGGTGCCGTCCTTGCGGCGGCCCGGGGCGTGGGTGCGCCAGGTGTACGTACGGGTGCCGCCGGGTTCGACATGGCTGCGGTTCATGCGGGTGCCGTCGCTCGCGATGTCGTAGTCGACGCCGTGCACATGGAGGCTGGCGTCGACGTCTGTGGTGTTCTCGAACTCGATGTGCAGCGTGTCGCCCTCGGTGATCTCGATGAGCGGCCCGGGGACCGACGCCTTGCCCTTCTCCAGCCCGTAGCCGAGCTGACCGTCCGCCAGCTTCTCCGCGTACAGCTTGAGATGGCGCACGGCCCCTCCGGCGGGGGCGGTCTTCGCCGGGTTCTCCGCGGAGGTGGCCTGCACCGCGCCGAGCGACATCGATGTCACGCCGGTAGCTGCCGCCACCCCTCCACCCACGAGCATCCGGCGGTTGAAGGTCCTTCGGTCCATGTCGAACTCCCCACTGCGAGAAGGAAACTGACGCACTGCTGCCTCGGACGGCCCACACCGTAGCCGGGGGGCCAGCGTTTATCCACACTCAGGACAAAGTTCGTCCGATTGCTGCTTTAGCTATTGGCGTGCCGCGAAAAGAGGTCTAGCTTCGTGCGCTGTCGCAGTGAGCTCAGAGGTGCGATGAGAGAGAAGTGACCGGAGAAGCGACCAAGAGGGGTGGGTGACCACATGCAGCGCACACCACATCACAGGTCCAGATCGCGTCGCGGCGTCGCGGCGGCCGTGGCGGCAGGCGCCTTGACCGCGTCCCTGCTCGGCGGCAACGCGGCCACCGCCAGTCCCTATCCCGATCCGGGGCTGAAGGAGCGGGTGGCGACAACGTTGTCCCTGCCCACGCCGCCCGGCGGGGCCAACGTCAGGGTCCTGGTGTTCCACGCGTCGGCGGGCGAGGAGTCGCCGACGGTGGACGCGGGTATCGCGGCCATCGAGAAGATCGGACTCAGCGGGCCGGAGGCGGGGCGCTTCAAGACCGTCGCCACCGACGACGCCGCGGTCTTCACCAACGGCAAGCAGCTCGGCAAGTACAACGCGGTCGTCTTCCTGACCGGCGGCGGCGATGTGCTCGACCCCGAGCAGGAGGCGGGCCTGGAGGCCTACATGGAGGCCGGCGGCGGCTTCCTGGGCATCCACGACGCGGCGCGCACCGAACCGTACTCCGACTGGTTCACCGGACTGGTCGGCGCGCGTCCGGCGGCGGACAGCCCGAAGAACGTCCAGCGCGCCACCGTGGAGATCGGCGACCGGCAGCACCCTGCGACGAAGAACCTCCCGCTGGAGTGGAAGCGCCCGGACACCTGGCTGAACTGGAAGGACAACCCGTCCGGCGACGTCCACACCGTGGCCCGGGTGCGCGAGACCACGTACACCCCGGGCGCGAGCGCCAACGGCTGGGACCACCCGGTCTCCTGGTGCCGCGACTACGACGGCGGCCGGTCCTTCTACACCGCCATGGGCGGTACGGCCGGCAGCTTCGCCGAGACCGACTTCCGCGACCATCTGCGCGGCGCGCTCGCCTGGACGAGCAGGCTGTCGCAGGCCGACTGCAAGGCCACCATCGACTCCAACTACACGGCCGAGCGGCTCACCCAGCCCAACCAGCCGGGACAGAACGACCAGATCGGCGAGCCGCACGGACTCGTCACCGCGAAGGACGGGCGGATCTTCTACATCGGACGCGGCGGCGCGGACAGCAGCGTGCCCGTCGTGACCGACTGGAACGACCCGGACGTCGGCAAGGGCTCGGGCGAGATCCATGTGTACGACCCCGCGACCAGGAAGGTCACCCTGGCCGGCAAGCTGAGCGTCTTCGGCAACAAGGGCGGCGGCGACGAGCTGGTCAAGGTCGAGGAGGGCCTGCTCGGCATCGAGCTGGACCCGGACTTCGCCACCAACGGCTGGGTTTATCTGCACTACACCCCGCACGCGAAGATCGACCGGGACAAGCAGATGGCGGTGCGCCAGGTCTCGCGCTTCACCTTCGACCCCGCCACGAACAAGCTGGACCTGGCGTCCGAGAAGGTGCTGCTGCACTGGCCGGTCCAGATCCACAGCTGCTGCCACGCGGGCGGCGGCATGGCGTGGGACTCGAAGGACAATCTCTACATCGCCACGGGTGACAACAACTCGTCCGGCTTCAGCGACGGTTACTCGGGCAACAACCCGCAGCCGAACTACAAGGGCGTGTCGTTCGCCGACGCCCGGCGCACCGCGGGCAACACCAACAACCTCAACGGCAAGATCCTGCGCATCCACCCCGAGGACGACGGCACGTACACCCTGCCCGAGGGCAACCTCTTCACCGGCAAGGAGCCGGACGAGGGCGGCGGCAAGACCCGCGGCGAGATCTACGTGATGGGCG
The DNA here is from genome assembly GCF_001905505.1 of Streptomyces sp. CB02058. GTDB lineage: Bacteria > Actinomycetota > Actinomycetes > Streptomycetales > Streptomycetaceae > Streptomyces. The sequence continues at coordinate 1,269,473 of NZ_LIPG01000003.1, read as the reverse complement.
TCCGCAACCCGGCGCGCATCTCCGTCGACACGTCGACCGACACGCTGTACGCGGGCTGGGTCGGCCCCGACGCGGGCGCTCCGAGCACGACCTGGGGTCCCGCGAAGTACGACACGTTCGCGGCGATCACCAAGGCCGGCAACCACGGCTGGCCGTACTGCATGGGCAACAAGCAGCCCTACCGGGACCGCAACCTGCCCGACCCGTCCAAGCCTCTCGGCTGGTACGACTGCGACGCCCCGAAGAACGAGTCGCCCAACAACGACGGTCTGGTCAAGCTGCCTCCCGTCACGTCGAACACCATCTGGTACTCGCCCCAGGGCGGCGGCGTGGACTACCCGCGCGACGCGAACGGCGTCCCGAGCTACAAGGTCGACGACCAGAAGCAGCTCCTGCCCTGGCTCAAGGGCGGCGGCCAGGCCACGATGAACGGCCCGGTCTACCGCTACGACGCGTCGAGCACGAGCGAGGCCAAGTGGCCCTCGTACTGGGACGGGAAGTGGTTCGTGGGTGACTTCTACGACGACACCCAGCCGCGACACGCCGTGCTCACCGACCCGAGGACGGTCGGCAAGGGCGGCCTGCCCACGCACGCCGAGTCCCTGAAGAAGATCATCCCGGTCGGCGCCGACGGCATCCGCAACCTCATGGACTGGAAGTTCGCCCCGGACGGCTCGCTCTACGTCCTGGACTACGGGCGTGGCTTCTTCACCTCCGACTCCAAGTCCGCGCTGTGGCGCGTGACCTACAAGGGCGGCGGTCCGACCCCGGCCGCCGCAGACCTGGCCAGGAAGGCGGCAGCGCAGTGAGACACCCTTCGCTCCTCGCGCGACGACGGCACGGGCCCGCCCGGTGGTGGCTCGCCCTGCTCGGCTCGTTCCTGATGGTCCTCGGACTGACCTCGACAGCCGCGTACGGACGGGAGGACAACCGGTCGACGGCAGCCGCCGACCAGGTCCTCAACTGGACCGCGGGCGACCCCATCGACCACTACCTGACAGCGCCCACGACGGCTGTGGCCGGCGCGGCGACCATCGTCTTCGAGAACAGCACCGCCACGGGCAACACCACGGGCATGCCGCACACACTGACCTTCAGCGTGTCGGACCCGGAGTTCAACAACGACGTACCGGTCAACATCCTGGCCAACCCGAGCGACAGCGAGGGCGGCAAGCACAGCGTCGAGGTCACCCTCACGCCCGGCCGGTACTTCTACCACTGCACGATTCCCGGCCACGGCTCCATGCAGGGAATCCTCACCGTGACCGAGGACGACGGCGGCGGTGAGGACACCGCGGCGCCCGAGACCTCGGCGACGGTGGACGGCGACAAGAACGCCGACGGCGCGTACATCGGCCAGGCGACCGTCACCGTGGCCGCGACCGACGCGGGTTCGGGCGTCGACACCGTCGAGTACGCCGTCGGGGCCGCCGGAGCCTGGCAGCCGTACACCGCACCGGTCGTGGTGAACGAGGTGGGGACGCACACGGTCCGCTACCGCGCCACGGACAAAGCCGGCAACGCGGCGGCCGAGAAGTCCGTCGACTTCGCGGTGGCCGCGCCGCCGACGGACGACGAGACCCCGCCCGAGACCTCGGCGACCGTGTCGGGCGAGAAGGACGACGCGGGTGCCTACCTCGGCATGGCCACGGTCACCGTGACCGCGTCCGACACCGGGTCGGGCGTCAACACCATCGAGTACGCCGTCGGCGCCGACGGAGCCTGGCAGCCGTACACCGCGCCCGTGATGGTCCACGAGGTGGGGACGCACACCGTCCGCTACCGCGCAACCGACAGGTCGGGCAACGCGGCCGCGGAGAAGTCGGTCGACTTCACCGTCGTCGAGCCGCCGTCGCAGGACAAGACCCCGCCGGAGACCTCGGTCGCCGTGACGGGCGACAAGAACTCCGACGGCGCGTTCATCACCAGCGCCAGGGCCACGGTCACCGCGACCGACGCCGATTCCGGTGTGGACAAGGTCGAGTACTCCCTCGACGGCGGCCCGTACCTCGCGTACACCACGCCCGTGATCGTCGACCGTGTCGGCCGCCACACCTTCGCCCACCGGGCGACGGACAAGGCGGGCAACACCTCGGAGGCGAAGCAGTCCTCGTTCACCATCGCCGAGAGCGGCGGGGTGCCCGCGCCCAACTGCCCGGAGTACGACGTACGGCTCACGGTCATCGTCGGCACGGTGGACACCGGTGTTCCCAACCGGATCACCGGCAACCGCTGCACCGTCAACGAGCTCATCGAGGACGAGAAGGACTGGTCCTCGCACGCGCTCTTCCTCAAGCACGTCGACAAGGTCCTGGACAAGCTGCTGGCCGACGGGGTCATCGACACCCGTGAGCACAAGAAGATCTACAAGGCGGCCAAGCAGTCCGGCATCGGCAAGCCGGGCCAGGACGAGGGCTACCGCAAGCTCTTCGACGGCACCGCCGCCTCGCTCGCCAAGTGGGAGCAGGTCGGCGGCGGGAAGTTCGGGCTGAACACGGAGGACGGTTCGATCACCAGCTCCACCACAGTGGACGGCATGGGGATGCTGTGGTTCCCGGCCCGGCAGTACGGGGACTTCTCGCTGAAGCTCCAGTGGCGCGACGACGCCCCCGGGGCCGGCAACGCCAACGGCGGGGTCTTCGTCCGCTTCCCGGACGTCCACGACCACCCGGAGGAGTCACGTCCGGAGTGGGTCGCCATCAAGTACGGCCATGAGATCCAGGTCAACGACCGGCCCGACGGCGACATGTACAAGACCGGGTCCCTGTACGGCTTCGACCGGGTCGGCCTCGGCGGCGCCGGGGTCACTCCCAAGGGCACCTGGAACGACTACGAGGTCAAGGTGGTCGACCAGCACTACTCGGTCTACCGCAACGGTGTCCTGATCAACGAGTTCGACAACACCGGCGGGCAGCTCTTCGAGCCTCCGCGGGGCGACGACCCGGGCACCGACGGGCGGCGCTACGCCTCCGGCTACATCGGGCTCCAGGTCCACAGCACCACGGACGTGATCTCGTACCGCGACATCCGGATCAAGGAGTTGTAGGGACGGGTTCGCCCCAGGGCGTGTGTTGGAAGGTGCTGGTGTGCTGGGTGGGCCGTCCGGGAAGTCCCGGGCGGCCCACCCAGGTGAGGTCACGGTCCATGCTGGTTCCGGTGACGGCCTCGTGTTCGCCGCGGGTGGTGTCGCGTCCGACGACCTCATGGCCGCCTCCATCGAAAAGATCCCCCGCCCCACGCCGAGATCATCACGGCATGAGGCGAGAGACGGACCCCGGTTCCTGGAACGCGGCCTAGGCGGTTCGGAACCAGACGCTGGTGTCGACGGGCAGCAAGCCCTGGCTCAGCGGCTGGGAGGAGATGAGGACCTGGGCGTGGTCGGGGAGTTGGACGGGGGTGTCGGAGAGGTTGACGATGCAGGTGAAGTTCTCGCCGCGGCTGAAGGTGACGATGTCGGGTGCGGAGTCGAGCCACTGCATGGGCCCGTCCCCCAGGGCCGGTTCGGCCGCGCGGTGGGCGAGGGCCTGGCGGTAGAGGGTGAGCATGGAGTCGGGGTCGGCGTCCTGGGCTGCCGCGGTCAGCTGCGCCCAGGCAGCGGGCTGCGGGAGCCAGGGGGACGCGGCGCCTTCGGGGCTGAAGCCGTAGGGCTCGGTGGTGCCGCTCCACGGCAGGGGGACGCGGCAGCCGTCACGGCCGGGGTCTTCGCCGTTCGTACGGTGGTAGATGGGGTCGTCGCGGCGGTCCGCGGGGATGTCCTCGACCTCGGGCAGGCCCAGTTCCTCGCCCTGGTAGATGTAGACGGCGCCGGGCAGGGCCATGGTGAGCAGGGCGGCGGCGCGGGCGCGGCGGCGGCCGAGGTCTTCGTCGACAACAGGGTTGTACTGACGGATGCCGGCCGCGGTGCTGGTGTCGGGGCGGCCGTAGCGGGTGACGTGGCGAGTGACGTCGTGGTTGGAGAGTACCCAGGTGCTGGGGGCTCCGACGCCGGCGTGGGCGGCCAGGGTCTGGTCGATGACCGTGCGCAGGGCGGTGGCGTCCCAGCTGCAGCCGAGGAAGTCGAAGTTGAAGGCGGAGTGGAGTTCGTCGGCGCGCAGGTACTGGGCGAAGCGGTCGGGGTCGGCGAGCCAGACCTCTCCGATCAGGGCGCGGGGTTCGACGTAGGAGTCGGCGACGGCGCGCCAGCCGCGGTAGATGTCGTGGTTCTCGTGGAGGTCGACGTAGGGGTGGGGGTCGGGGAAGACGGTGTGGTCGTAGTCGGGCAGGTCGGGGTCCTTGCTGCACATGGCGGCGGAGTCGACGCGGATGCCGTCGACGCCGCGGTCGAACCAGAACCGCAGGATGTCTTCGTACTCGGCGCGCACCAGGGGGTTGCGCCAGTTGAGGTCGGGCTGTTCGGGGGCGAAGAGGTGCAGGTACCACTGGCCGTCGGGTACGCGGGTCCAGGCGGAGCCGCCGAAGATGGACTGCCAGGCGTTGGGGGGCAGCTCGCCGCCGGCTCCGCGGCCTTCGCGGAACCAGAACAGGTCGCGTTCGGGTGAGCCGGGGGCGGCGTCGAGGGCGGCGGTGAACCAGGCGTGCTCGTTGGAGACATGGTTGGGGACGACGTCGACGATGATGCGCATGCCGTACTCGTGGGCCTCGGTGATGAGTTTCTCGGCTTCGGCGAGGGTGCCGAAGCGGGGGTCGATCCGGCGGAAGTCGGTGACGTCGTAGCCGGCGTCCGCCATCGGGGTCAGGTACCACGGGGAGAACCAGATGGCCTCGATGCCCAGGCGCTGGAGGTATTCCAGCCTGGAGCGCACGCCCGCCAGATCGCCGATGCCGTCGCCGTTGCCGTCGGCGAAGCTGCGCGGGTAGACCTGGTAGATGGCTGCGTGACGCCACCAGTCGTTGGTGCGCGGGGTCATGGGACCTGCCTTCGTGAAGTGGGGTGGAACAAGTGCGCGGGCCGGGCCGACGGGGACTGGGGCCCGGCCCGCGGGTCTTTGGAGGTCGGGGAACCGCGGGCCGGCCGGTCGGGGAGGAAGGCCGGGCCTGCGGTCGGTTCGGGGTTACCAGCCTGAGTTGCCGCTTCCGCGCTGGAGGGTGAAGCCGCCGGCGATGTCGAGGGCTCCGGCGGCCGCACCGGTGATCTTGGTGTTGGAGAAGGTGCCGTTGCCGCCGGCGTTGGTCTCGATGCCGTGGTGACCGGTCCTGTTGATGGTCAGGCCGTCCACGCGCAGGTCGGAGACCTGCTTCTCCCAGGAGATGAGCAGGCCGCTGTAGGTGGAGTCCTCGACGGTGTTGTTGTTGAGGACGACCGGCTGAGTGATGTCGTAGCGGTCGGCGTAGAGCCAGATGGCGCCGAGCTTGGCGTTCCAGTTGACCTCCATGCTGCCGGTGCGGCGCAGGAGGTTGCCGGAGACGGTGGTGGTGCCGCTGAAGGGCTCGCCGAAGCGAGTGGAGACGGTGATGCCTGCGGCGGCGACGACGGTGTCGGAGATGAGGTTGTTCTCCACACTGTTGCCGCTGCCGCCGTAGACGGCGGCGCCGTTGGCGAGGGTGGGCAGCTGCACGGTGTTGCCGCGGAAGGCGCTGTTGGTCACCGCCGCTCCGTCCGACCACATGGCCAGGGCATCGTCGCCGGTGCCTCGGATGCTGCTGTTGGAGATGACCGTGTCCTTCACCGCGCCGTGCAGGTTCACGCCGTCGGCGTAGGTGTTACGGATGCGCAGGTCGCTGGCTTCGAGGCCGGTGGTCGGGCCGGAGATCCACAGGCCGACCTTGGTGTGCTGGACCCACACGTTCTTGATGAGGGACCCGGCTCCGAAGTCGCCCTCGAAGGCGGCGTGGCCGCCGGCGTCGTCGCGGACGGTGTTCTCGCCGTCGATCATCAGGTTCTCGACGGTGCTGGTGCCGCCCTGGCCGAACAGGCCGCCCTTGAGGCCGGTGCCGCGTAGCACCGTGTGCCACACGCCCGCGCCGCGCAGCTTCACGCCGGAGAGGTTGATGCGGTCGGAGATCTTGTAGGTGCCGGCCGGGAGGAACAGGCCCTTGCCCTGGTTCTTGGCGGTGTTCAGCGCGTTGTTGAGGGCGGTGGTGACGTCCTGCTCGCCCGGCACGACGCCCAGGGCGGCGGCGGAGACGTAGCCGCTGGGCAGGGTGGCGGCCACGCCGGTCTCCTCCGCCTCGATCAGGTCGATGGTGTAGGAGGAGGCGGTGTCGCCGGCGTCCTTCTGCAGGCGCAGGACGGTGCCGGCCGGCAGGGTCTTGCCGAAGTTGATGCGAGTCTCGTCGAAGAAGCGGTGGCCCTGGCCCTCGCCGGGGTTGTTGGTGTACGGGTATGCGCCGTAGACCCAGGCGTAGCGGGAGGTGAGCTGGAGGTCGGTCAGGGCCTTGCCATCGGCGTAGGCGCTGAGGGTGGCGTCGATGCCTCGGCCGTCGCTGCTGTCCGGGAGGGAGTAGCGAAGGTTGATGGCGTTGGCGGGCTTGGTGAGCTTGATTTCGACGTAGTCGCCGGTCTGGGTCAGTGTGACGGCCTCGCGGCCGGAGGCCTCCGAGGCGAGGGTGAGGTAGGTGCGGTCGGGGCTGAGGGCTGTGCCCTTGTAGGTGCCGTCTTCGGCCTCGTAGGTGGTGAAGGGCAGGGTGGCGCCCACGCCGGACGGGTCGGTGTCGCCCCCGCCACCTTCTCCTCCGCCGCCGTTGGCCGGGGTGGTGGCGGTGAGGCTGTCGATGTTGACGTTGCCGCTGTCGGCGGCCGTGAACTTCAGCGCGAGGGTGTTGGCGCCCTGGGTGAAGATGACGGGCACGTCGACGGTGGACCAGGCGGCCCAGCCACTGGTGGCCGGCAGGGTGACCTGCGCGGAGGCGGTACCCGCCGTCAGCGTCAGGGTCTTGGCCGAGCCGGTGCCGTTGGCGTAGCGGACGGCCACGGTTCCCGAGCCGGCGTAGGCGGAGGAGACGCTGGTGGTGATCGAGGCGCGGCCCTTGTTGAGGTCGGTCAGGCCGCCGACGTAGCCGGTTCCGGTGTAACCGGCGTGCTCGCTCTCCACCTCGGCGCCGCCCGCGAGGACGGCGGCCTCGGCCTCGGAGGGGTCGGTGGGACCGGGCTGCGTGGAGGTCTCGGGGGTGGTGGCGGTGAGGCTGTCGATGTTGACGTTGCCGCTGTCGGCGGCCGTGAACTTCAGCGCGAGGGTGTTGGCGCCCTGGGTGAAGGTGACAGGCACGTCGACGGTGGACCAGGCGGCCCAGCCACTGGTGGCCGGCAGGGTGACCTGCGCGGAGGCGGAACCGGCCGTCAGCGTCAGGGTCTTGGCCGAGCCGGTGCCGTTGGCGTAGCGGATCTCCACCGACCCGCTGCCCGCGTTCTGCGACGGCACGGTGTAGGTGGTGGTGGCGTTGCCCTTGTTGGCGTCGGTGTAGCCGCCGACGTAGCCGGTTCCGGTGTAGCCGGCGTGCTCGCTCTCCACCTCGGCGCCGCCCGCGAGGACGGCGGTCTCGGCCTGCAGGACGGCGGTGGCGGCGTGGGCGGGGGCCGGTGCGGCCAAGGTGTAGGAGGCGGCGCCGGTCAGAGCCAGGAGGAGGGCTGCTACGGCGGCGGAGTTCCTGGGGCGCGGGGTGGGGCGGTGGATCGACACAGCGGTGTGTCCTTCCGGTGCGGGGGCGGCGCGGCCCTTGGGGGTACCGGCGGGAGTGCCGGTGGGAGTGCCGCAGGGCAGGCGAAGGCCGGCGGGCGGCTGAGGAGTGGCCGGTGCGGTGAAGGCGTGCAGGGGTGTACCGGCCGGTCAGAAGGTGGAGGCTGCGTGCCGGGACAGGGTGCGAGGCAGGGGAGTTCAGCCCTTGAGGCTGCCTGCGGTCAGACCGGCGATGATGTGCCGCTGGAAGATCAGGAAGATGACCAGCAGCGGGATGGAGGCCATGACCATGCCGGCGAGGAGCTGGTTGGCGGGCATGAACTCGGCCAGGCGGTTGAGGGCCACGGTGATGGGCTGGCGTGCGGGATCGGGCAGGACCAGCATCGGCCAGAGGAAGTCCTTCCACACGCCGACGACCGCGAAGATCGACACGACGGCCAGGACCGGGCGGGACAGGGGGAGGATGACCGACCACAGAACCCGCGAGGGGCCTGCGCCGTCCAGGCGGGCGGACTCCAGCAGTTCGCCGGGGACCTGGTCGAAGAACCTCTTGAGGATGAAGATGTTGAACGCGTTCGCGCAGGCCGGCAGCCAGATCGCCCAAGGGGTGTTGATCAGGTTGACGTGGATGAGGGGCACGTCGGTGACCGTCAGGTAGGTGGGGACCAGCAGAGCGGAGACCGGCAGCATGAGAGTGGCCAGCATCATGCCCAGGACGACGTTGCCCAGGACGGGGCGGAGCCTTGAGAGGGCGTAGGCGGCGGCGACGTCGACGATGAGCTGCGTGAGCCAGGCACCGGCGGCCAGCAGCAGGGTGTTGAGGAAGTACTGGGCCAGGCCGACGTTGGTCCACGCCTCGGTGTAGGACTCCGGGTGCCAGCTGTGCGGCCACAGGGTGGGGTTGGGGTCGGCCAGTTCGGCGGACGATTTCAGTGCTCCGCTGGCCATCCAGTAGAGCGGGAAGACGAACGCGACCGTGAAGCCGACCAGCGTCAGGATGAGCACGAAGCGGTACAGGTACCGGCCGGTGCGGCGGTTCATCTCGGCGGGTGCGATGAGGGTGCGGTCTGCAGGGGCGGACATGGTGCTTCCTTTCAGCCCTTGCTGCGGGTCAGGCGCAGGTAGACCGCGGCGAACAGGCCAAGGACGATGAACAGCACGGTGCTCATGGCGCTGGCCATGCCGAAGTCGTTGTAGACGAAGGCGTAGCGGTAGAGCAGGAGCAGGACGGTGACGGTGGCGTCATTGGGTCCGCCTCCGGTCAGGACGAACGGTTCGACGAAGACCTGCATGGTGCCGATGACCTGTAGCAGCAGGGTGATCATCAGGATGAACCGCATCTGCGGGATGGTCACGTGCCACAGCCGCCGGCGGATGGAGGCTCCGTCGAGTTCGGCCGCCTCGTACAGCTCGCCCGGGATGGACCCGAGGGCGGCGAGGTAGATCAGGGTGGTGGTGCCCATGTTGGCCCAGGTGGAGACCAGGACCAGGGAGACCAGGGCGAGGTTCGCCGATTCCAGCCACTGCTGGGCCGGCAGGTGGAAGACCTCCAGGACCGTGTTGAACAGGCCCGGGCCCGGGTCGTAGAACCACCGCCACAGCAGCATCGTGACGATCGGGGGAAGCATCACCGGAAGGTAGACGGTCATCCGCAGGTAGGACCGGGCGTGGCGGAACTCGTTGAGGACGACAGCGGTGGCCAACGGTGCAGCGAAGCCGAAGACCAGCGCGAGGAGGGTGAAGTAGCCGGTGTTCTTCCACGCGGTGGCGAACAGCGGATCGTCGAAAAGGCGCTGGTAGTTCGCCCAGCCCACCCAGGTGGCGGGCTGGGCGAAGGTGACCTCCTGGAAGCCCAGGAGCAGGCCCCGGACGATGGGATACCAGGAGAAGAGGATGAAACAGATCAGCCCGGAACCGAGGAAGGCGTAGGCGGTCAGGTTCTCGCGGATGCGGCGCCGACGCCTCTCGGGTTGTTTCATGGTGTCCTTCTGCGGCTGCGGGGAGGCCTTCGCCGGGGCCCGTGTGAGGGTCGGTGCCGTCACGTCACTTGACCGTCGCGAGGATGCCGTCGACCTTCTTGGCGGCGTCGGCGAGCAGCTTGTCGAGGTCGGCGTCCTCGTCGGTCAGGACCGCCTGCATCACACCGTCCAGGACGGCGTAGATCTGCTGGGCGTTCGGCGGCTCGACCTTCTGCTCGGTCTCCGCGTTGCCTTCGATGAAGGGCTTGTAGTTCTCCTGGGGGACGTTGGCGTACTCGTTGTGCGCGACGTCCTGCTTGGCCTGGGCCTCACCGGTGAACAACCGGTCGAGTGGGAGACCGATGGGAACGTCGTTGTTCGAGGCGCGCTTGTCCTCGAACTCGGTGCGCTCGGGGTTGAGGTACTTCCACTGGACCCACTCGATGCCGGCCTTGATCTTCTCCGGGGATGCCTTGGGGTTGAACATGAACCCGTTGCCACCGCCGAGAGTCGCCTTGCCTGGCATGGCCGCGACGCCGTACTCCTCGTACTTGCGCTCGAACTGCTTGACGATCGTGGGGATGTTGTCCGGGCCGGCCATGTACATCCCGAGCTTGCCGGCGCCCATCATCTTCTGGACGTCGTCGATCTGAAGGAGCTGGCGCGTGCCCATGGAGTTGTCGGTCCAGCGCATGTCGTGGAGCATCTGCAGCGCCTTGCGTCCGGCGGCGTCGTCGAAGGCCGCCTTCCACGTGCCGTTGTCCTCCCGGGCGATGTCCCCGCCCAGGGAGTAGACCCAGGAGGTGAAGTGCCAGCCGCCCTGGTTGTTCTTGCTGTAGTCGGCGTAGCCGACGGTGCCGTCGCCCAGCGCGGTGATCCTCTTTGCGGCCGCGCGGACCTCTTCCCAGGTGGTCGGCGGCTTCTCGGGGTCGAGGCCGGCCTTCTTGAACAGGTCCCGGTTGTAGATCAGGCCCAGGGAGTACTGCCCGTTCGGCAGGCCGTACAGGCCGCCGTCGGGGCTGGTGAACACCTTGAGGTAGTCCTTCTTGATGTCGTCGTAGTACGGCATGTCCTTGACGTACTGGGTGATTTCCGCGCCCTGGCGGCGTGCGATGAGGCCCGCGGGGTCGGTGAAGTAGACGTAGTAGACGTCCTCGAGCTGTCCGCCGGCGAGCTTGGCGGAGAAGGTCTTGGGGTCCATCTGCCCTTCACGGGCATCGATCCTGATCTTCGGGTGCTCCTTCTCGAAGGCCTTGACGTCCTCCTCGAAGTACTTGCGGTCCACCGGCTGCGTCTTGGGCGGCATGCCGTTGACCGTGATGGTGACGACGCCGTCCTTGGACGTGGCCGGGGAGCCGCCGCAACCGGCCAGCCCCCCGACGAGAGCACACGCGATGCCCGCGGCTATGAACGTGCGACGGCTCTGCATACCTGCCATGACAGATCGGCCTTCCTGAGATATGCCGCACTCTCCCGATCCCGTCTACCGGGGTGCAGCTGACACGCAGAAGGTAGAAGTCATCCATGTAAAAAGTCAATGACACATTGCAAAATTCCTATCGGATGAACCGGTGACCTGGGCGTCCGGTCGAGTTCCGGACAATGAGCTGGGTCTGGAACGGGGTCATACCGGGCTCCGTGGGCTGCCCCTGCATCTGCATGACCAGCGCTTCCATCGCCGCGTCGGCCATGCGCTCCACCGGCTGCCGGCACGTGGTCAGCGGCGGGTCGACGGCCCCCATGAGCAGGGAGTCGTCGAACCCGGTCACGGAGACGTCGCCCGGTACGTCCAGGCCCTGCCTGCGGGCGCCCCGGACCGCCCCCAGGGCCAGTTCATCACTTCCGCAAACGATGGCTGTCGCACCGTTCCGCAGGAGTCTTCCGGCTGTGAGTACGCCCGCCTCCATGGAGAACAAGGCGTGCCCGACCAGTGACATCCAGTCCTCCGAGGGCACCTGACGGGCCTTGAAGAACGCGGCGAACGCGGCCAGTTTGCGCGCGGAGGGCACGTGCCCCACCGGCCCTACCAGCAGCCCGATCCGCTCGTGCCCCATCCCGGTCAGATGAGTGAGGGCCTGGTGCACCGCATCGGCGTCATCAGCGCTGATCTGCACGGCATCCGCATTCTCGTCGGCCGGGTTGATCAGCACCAGCGGCACCCCGCGGTCCCTCAGCGCCGCCCCCTGCACCGGGCCGGCGTCGGCGTAGCTGGAGCCGATGAAGACGATGCCGCCGACATTCTGGGCCAGCAACATCTCGATGTAGTTGGCCTCCGAGACCCCGTCGGACGTGCGCGTGCACAGCACGGGCACCAGGCCGCGCTTGTTGAGACGGCTGGAGATCGCCTCTGCGAACGCAGGAAACACAGGATTCTTCAGGTCGGGCACCACCACACCGACCAGCAGGCTCCGATCCGTGTCCTGCTCCGACGGACGGGGCACCCCGAGCACGTCGAGCGCCCTGAGCACGCGCTCCCGTGTCGCCGGTGCCACCAGAGAGCTGCCGTTGAGCGCCCGTCGCGCCGTCACCTCGCTGACACCCGCGTATCGCGCCACGTCTTCCAGTTTTCTGTTCACATGCACACCGTACAGTACGGACGCAAAAATTGATCATAATCTTGCAAATACTCTTTAGGCGGGGAAGGCAGAAGCGGCCACGACAGCAGGACGGCGTCCGGCTGCCCAGCAGCGGGACGGCGTCCCCCGGTTCTGATCGGACGCCCCGAATCCCCGAGCGCGCACCGGCGCCTTCCGGAAAACGCCTCAGTCAGCCGCGGCCGCGTGCTCCGGCACGCGGTCGCGGCCTCCGGGGTGCCGGTGGCGCCACACCCAGAAGACCGTGCAGGAGACCAGTGCCCAGGCGGCCAGCACCAGGTACGGGAAGACGTACTGGTGGCCCTGGTAGTAGACGGCGGTGTGCTGGGCGTTGACCGAGGCGCCGGGCGGCAGCCAGCGCCCGATATGTCCGAGGAGCGAGGGCAGCAGCGGCCAGGACACCGCGCCGCCGGACGAGGGGTTGCCCAGCAGCACCATCACACCCCAGGTCGGGATCATCGCCCAGCGTCCCATGAGGGTGTTGAACATCGTGAAGACCATGCCCGACGTGAACATCGTGAACGCCAGGATGAGCCAGGACTGGGCGAACGGCAGATCGAGCGCGCCGAGCCCCCAGTCCACGACGGCGGCGATGGCGAAGCCGCCGAGCAGCGCGTAGCCGAGCGTGAACAGGATGCGCTCCATCGGGAGCAGGGCACGGGCGTGCACGCTGAGCTGGATCGCTCCGACGAAGCCGATGATGACGGCGGCGAGCGAGATGTAGAAGAGGGCGAGACCGCGCGGGTCGCCCTTCTGGAGCGGCTTGACGTCCTCGACCGTGAGCGGGACACCGATCGTGTCGGCCACCTTCACCCCGGTCTCGCCCAGCAGCTGGGCGACGCTGGCGCCGGAGGCTCCGGCGACCTGCATCATCACGCCGTCGCCCTCGCTCCGCAGGATCGCGAACACCCTCTGCTCGTTCATCGCCGCGTCGGCCTGTGCCATGTCCGGGTACCTGTGGAGTTCGAGCGAGGCGTCGAGCGCCTCCTCCATCTCCTTGACGAACTCGGCGGCGTAGGGCGTCCTGGAGCCTTCGAGGACGGCGACCGGGATGCGGTGCGGCGTCGGATTGGCCATCGCATAGGTGTACGAACCTGCGAAGAGCCCGGCCGCCGCCGCGAGGATGAAGAGCAGGACCGTCGCGGGGAAGAAGGGCGAGTCCTTGTACGTCTGCCACTTCTCGCGCCGGGTCGGCGGCCTCCCGTGCGCCCCGTGCGCCGAGCGCCCGCCCTGGGCTCCCGGTTCGCCCTGCGCCTCGTGCTCGCCCCGCGCCCCGTGCTCGCCCTCGGCTCCGTGTCCGCCGTCGGCCCGCTCGCTCATGCCCCGTCGCCGTCGTCCCGGCGGGCCCGGCTGGGCTGTACGCGCTTGGGCTCGCCCGGCATCTTGGGGTACTCCGGCGGGTAGGGCAGGTCGCCGAGCTCGTGCTCGTGCTCGTCCCGCCGCGCCAGTTCGAGCAGCTGGTCGAGCCGGAAGGCGTGGTCGTCCATGTCGGCGTGCAGATCGCCCACCTCGGCGTACCGCACGGGCATGCTCCGCAGGTCGAAGTCACGGGGTTCCGCGTCGTCGATCTCCTCCCAGCGGAGCGGCGCGGAGACCGGGGCGTGCGGGAAGGGGCGTACGGAGTAGGCGGAGGCGATCGTGCGGTCGCGGGCCGTCTGGTTGTAGTCGACGAAGATCCGCTCGCCCCGTTCCTCCTTCCACCAGGCGGTGGTCACCCGGTCCGGCATCCGGCGCTCCAGCTCCCGCCCCACGGCGATGGCGCAGCGTCTGACCTGGGTGAAGGTCCACTCCGGGACGAGGGGGACGAAGACATGGATGCCGCGCCCGCCGGAGGTCTTGGGCCAGCCGCGCAGTCCGTTCTCCTCCAGGACCGAGCGGAGTTCGTGGGCCGCCCGTACCGCGTCCTTGTAATCGGTGCCGGGCTGCGGGTCGAGGTCGATGCGCAGCTCGTCGGGGTGGTCGGTGTCGGCCCTGCGCACCGGCCAGGGGTGGAAGGTCAGGGTGCCGAGGTTGGCGGCCCACAGCACCGCGCCGAGTTCGGTGGGGCACATCTCGTCGGCGTGCCTGCCGCTGGGGAACTCGATCCGGGCGGTGGGGGTCCAGTCGGGGAGGTTCCTGGGTGCGCGCTTCTGGTAGAAGAACTCGCCCTGGACCCCGTCGACGAAGCGCTGGAGAGTGGTGGGGCGCTCGCGCAGGGCGCGGAGGATTCCGGGCCCCACGGCCAGGAAGTAGTCGGCCACGTCCTTCTTGGTGTAGCCCTTCTCCGGGAAGTACACCTTGTCCGGGTTGGACAGCCGGACGGCCCGGCCGTCCACGTCCAGTTCCACCGCTGCTCCTGCTCCCATGTCGGACACCGTAGGCCGGGACCACATATGCCGCATATCGGAGGACGTGCTCCGTGCGGTGGGCGAGAATCGGGGGCATGGACCTGCCGGTGATGCCTCCCGTGAAGCCGATGCTCGCCAAGTCCGTGTCCGCGATTCCCCCGGGGATGCAGTACGAGGCGAAGTGGGACGGCTTCCGGGCGATCGTGCACCGGGACGGCGACGAGGTGGTGATCGGAAGCCGGACGGGGAAGCCCCTGACCCGCTACTTCCCCGAGGTGGTCACCGCCGTACGGGAGAATCTGCCCCGGCGCTGTGTGATCGACGGCGAGATCGTCCTGCCGCACGAGGGGCGGCTGGACTTCGACCGGCTGAGCGAGCGCATCCACCCGGCCGATTCCCGGGTGCGGATGCTGGCCGAGCGGACCCCGGCGAGTCTCGTCGCCTTCGACATCCTCGCCCTGGACGACGCCTCCCTTCTCGCCACCGTCCAGACGGAACGGCGAACCGTCCTGGAAGGTGCGCTCGCGGGCGCGTCGGCACCCGTCCACCTCGCCCCGTCCACCACGGACCAGGCGCTCGCACGGGAGTGGTTCGAGCGGTACGAGGGCGCGGGGCTGGACGGTGTGGTCGCCAAACCGCTCGATCTGCCGTACCGGCCGGACACCCGCGCGATGTACAAGATCAAGCACGAGCGGACCGCCGACTGTGTGGTGGCGGGCTACCGGTTCCACAAGAGCGGCCCCGTGGTCGGCTCCCTGCTGCTCGGTCTGTACGACTCCGGGGGCGCCCTCCAGCACGTGGGAGTGTGCGCGGCGTTCCCGATGAAGCGGCGCGCCGAACTGATCGAGGAGCTGGACCCGTTGCGCATCGACCCCGCCGGCCACCCGTGGGCGGCCTGGGCGGATGCCACGGCACACGAGGGATCACGGCTGCCGGGTGCTCCGAGCCGCTGGTCGGGCAAGAAGGACCTGTCCTGGGTGGCCCTCGCACCGGAGCGGGTCTGCGAGGTGGCGTACGACCACATGGAGGGCGACCGCTTCCGTCACACGACCCAGTTCCGGCGGTGGCGGCCGGACCGCACCCCCTCCGGCTGCACCTATGCGCAGCTGGAGGAAGTGGTGCGGTACGACCTGGCCGAGGTGCTCGACGCCGGCTGACCCCTCAGGCGCCGGGGGTGGGGTCGGGTGTGGCGCAGGGAGCGTCGGTCGGCCCGTCCGTGGGCGTCGTGGGGTCGGCCTCCGCGGTGGGTGTGGGGCAGCCGGGACCGGTGGTGCCGGGCTCCGGATCAGGGGTGGGGTCCGTGGTGCCGGGCTCCGGGTCCGGGGTCGTGGTGGGGTCCGGACTGGTCGTCGGATCGGGCGTGGTGGTCTCGGTGGGATCGGGGCCCGGGTCCGTGGGTGTCGGGGTACCGCTCGGGCCGGGAGTGCCGGTTCCCGAGGGCGACGGGGTCGGCGAGGCGGAGGGGCCCGGTGTGCCGCTGGGCTGAGGGCCGACGATGATTCCGCCGCCGCCCTTCCCGGGATCGCTCGGGCTGCCCGGTCCTCCGACCGGGGCCTTCGGCTCGTTGGGGCTTCCCGCACCGGGGCTCTTCGGGATCACGCCCTTTCCGTCGGCGACGGGGTGGGTGCCCTTGCGGTAGAACTCCAGCCAGGACAGGACCGTACGCAGATAGGTGTCCGAGTGGTTGTAGCTGAGGATCGCCCGGTCCAGGTCCGCCCGTACGGACAGGTCGCGGGTTCCGGCGCACAGGTAGTGACCGGCGGCGAGGGACGCGTCGACGATGTTGCCGGGGTCCTTGCGTCCGTCGCCGTTGCCGTCCGCGCCCCAGTGCGCCCAGGTCGAGGGGATGAACTGCATGGGGCCGACGGCCCGGTCGTAGCGCGTGTCGCCGTCGTAGGCCCCGCCGTCGGTGTCCGGGATGTTGGCGAAGCCCGCGCCGTTCAGCACGGGGCCGAGGATCGGTGTGAGGGTGGTGCCCGCGGTGTCCACCCGTCCCCCGCTCGCGTGGCCTGACTCGACCTTGCCGATGGCCGCGAGTAACTGCCAGGGCAGACGGCAGCCGGGGTCGCTGCGGCCGATGGCTCTCTCCGCGTTGCGGTAGGCGGCCAGGACGGTGGACGGGATGCCCGCCTCCGCCCAGGACCGTGCGGCGGCGGGGGCCGGTTTCCGCCCTGTGGTCTTCGGCGGCTCCGGTGACTCCAGGGGCGGCAGCTCGGTGTGGTAGCTGTCGTCGTTCGGCACCTCGGTCCAGACGACGTCGTCCGATGCCACGTTCTTCGTGCTGTCGGCGGTGCCTCCGAGTGCGAGGCCCGGGGCCTGGGACGCGGTGAGCGCCGCCATGGCGGCGACCGCGGTGGCCGTGCCGGTGAGTCCGCGGCGCATGGTTCCGTCGAACCTCATGTGTCCTCCCTCTCCTGGGTCATCGCGCGAACGTATCGATGGCCGCGATCCGCCAGGTGTCACCGCGGCGAACTGCGTCCACGGCGAACATGGCCGCCGCGTAGGTCGTCTCCTCCTCCTTGCCGGTACGGGTGTTGCTCTGGTCGGCGAAGACCAGCAGCCGGGCGCGGTCGCCGTCGAGCACCTCGACCCCGCTCTGGGTGACGGTCGTGGTGAGGACGAGCTTCTGCTCGGGCGCCTGTGCGCGTACCTCGGCGAGCATGTCCTGGTGCTGCTGGACCGCCTTGCCCGTCAGGTACTTCCTCGCGGCCAGGTCCGCCTTCCCGGGCGAGGCGTAGTCGTAGGAGAAGACCGCGCCGACGGCCTCGGTGATCTGTCCCTTGACCTCGCTGGTGCGGCCGATGTCGGTGAGCGCCGTGTTCTGCCGGCTCGGGTCGTCCCGCAGCGTCCCGGCGGAGGTGAACGACCAGGCGGCGAAGGCACCGAGGAGCAGGGTCGCGGCGCAGAGGACGGCGGGCAGCCGGATGCGGAGGCGGGGCAGCCGCTTGCGCGGAGGGGCGTCCTTCTCCTGTGCCGGTGGTTCCTCCTCGGCCCGGGGCGGGTCCACGGCCTCGGGTGACTCGGCTTCCGTCTCCTCCACGGGGGCCGTGGCCGTCCGGGGCTGGGCGGTGGCCGCGGCGACGGTGGCGAGCCTGCGGCGGCGGTTGACGAGGTGTCGGGTGGTCGACATGGCGGTGGTCCTCTCGGAGGCGGGGCGCTGGGCGGGGAGGGCAGGTGCGGTCAGCCGCCGGTGTTGCCGACGGGCGCCTGGCCGAGGGCGCTGAGCTTCCACCCCTCGGAGGTGCGGGTGAGCTGCCCGAGCATTCGGCTCTCCTTGACCGCGGGCTCTCCCTCGGGCGCGGTCACCGTGACCCGGAGCGCCACCATCACTCCGGCCTTGCCCGCCCGGTCGTCCAGCTCCGTCACCGCTCCGGACAGGACCTTGGCGGTGCTGACGGTTCTGGCCTCCTCGATCTGCTTGACGAACGCGTCGCGCCCGTCGACGAGTTGCCGGTGCAGGTCGCCGGTGGTGGAGTCCTCCCAGCTGTCCAGCCCGTCGGCGAGCTTCGCGTGGTCGAGCGTGTTCATGTTCTGCACGGCCTGCTCCCCCGCCGCCAGCGCGTCGTCGCGGGCCTGCGCGTAGGCCGCCGATGCGTCGTGCGCGGCGTCGTAGCGCGACCAGCCGCCCCATCCCGCGGCGACGGCCGCCACGACCGTCAGCGCGACCGCCGCCGCCCGCAGCGGATTCGTCGTCATCCGTACCCGTGCCATTGGTGCCTCTCCCCTACCTGGAGGTGATGTCGACGATCCGCCAGCGTCCGCCGCGCAGTTCCGCCGTGACGGACAGCTGGGCCGCCGCCGTGGTGGCGGCCTTCCCCTCGCGCTCGTAGACCTGGTCGAGGAAGACGAGGAGGTGGGCGCTGCTGCCGCTGAGCCTGGTGACCCCGGCGCGTACGGCCTGGGTGGTGAGCGTCAGCTTCTGGTCCGCCGCCTGCTTCTCGACCTGGCCGAACAGGGCCGCGTACTGCTGGAGCGCATCGCCCGCGAGGAGTTGCTTCGCCGACTCCTTCGTCGCGCCGGTGGCCCCCGGGCTGTACGAGAAGACCTTGCCCAGTGCGCTGCTCACATCGCCCGCGACCCGGGTGGTCGCCTCGGAGTCGGTCAGCGCGTGGTTGGATGTGGCCGGGGTGTCGCGCAGCCGCTGCCCCTGGACGAAGAGCGCTCCGCCCGCGCCCAGCAGGACGAGGGCCAGCACAGCGGCGAGGACGCGCGTCCACCGCCGGGGCGGGCGGCCGTCCGCCGGTACGGGGTCCGTCTCCGGGTCGGGATCCGGCAGGACCGCCGTCGTCGCCGTGCTCTGCTTCATGAGCCGCTCCCGACCGGTAGCGCGTCAAGTGCCTTGATCTTCCAGCCGTCCCCGGTCCGGGCGAGGGTCGCCTCGAAGCGTTTGCGTTCCGTGCCGCCCTTGCCGGTGCGCGGGGTGACCTCGACGTCGACGGTCGCGATGAGCGCCGCCGTTCCGGCGCGGTCGTCGAGCGCGGTGAGGGCGGCGTCGGTGACCTTGCCCCGCGCGGTGGCGCCGGACTCGGTGAGTTCGCCCGCGTCCTTCTTCCGCGAGGTCTCCAGCCGGTCGTGCAGCGGTCCGGTCGAGGCGGCGAGCCAGGCCCTCAGCCCGGAGTTGACGCTCGCGGCGCTCCTGCCGTCCATGCTGGTCAGCCGGGCGAGGTGCGTCCTGCCGTCGGCGAGCGCGGCGTCACGGCTCTTCGCGTACGCCAGGGTGTCGTCGCCGCGCGCGCCGGCGTACGACCACGCGCCGAGCGCGCAGACCAGTACGGCGGCGAGCATGCCGGCCCAGCCGAGCCCCGTCCTCGTGCGCCTGTCCATCACTCGCCTCCCAGGCCGAGCAGTCCGGCCATCCCGCCGGCGCGCGGCGCGGCGGTGTCCCCGGTGGTACCGCGTGCGTCCGGGAGGAGGCCCGAGCCGGGCTCGAACGGTTCGGGCACGGGACCGCCCCTGGGTGCGTTGGCGCTGCCCCTGACGTTGATCCCGCTGCCGGGTGCGGAGGCGCAGCGTGCCTTGGTGTTGACGGCGGGGGGCGTCGAGAGGTCGGTGCCCACGCGGTAGGTGGTGCCGCCGTATCCGGAGGTGCAGGGCAGTGGCTCGAAGAAGGTGACCGACATGCCGAACCTCGCTCCGTCGGTGTCGATGGCGCTCGCGCCCGCCGCCGCGACGGCGGGGACCTTCACGAGGAGTTCCTCCAGTCCGCGCTGCCGGGTGACGGCGACCTCTGAGGTGGTGAGGAGGTTGGCGACGACCACACCGAACGCGGGGTCGAGGTCGCGCAGCAGCCCGCTGATCTGTTCGGTGGCGCCGGGGGCCGCCGCGATGAGCCGGCGCAGATCGGTGTCGGATCCCTTGAGCTCGGCGGCGAGTTCCTGGGCTCCGGAGGCGAAGCCCTTGAGCGCTTCGCCCTGTTCGGCCTGGGTGCGCAGCACGGTCTCGCCGTCGGCCATCAGTTTCGTGGTCGTCGGCAGGGCCTCGTCGGCGGCCTGGACGAACTCGCTGCCGGTGTCCAGCAGGACCTGGAGGTCGTCGCCACGCCCCTCGAACGCCGCGCCGAACTCGTCGACGACCGTGCGCAGGGCTTCCGCGTCCACGGACTTCGTCAGGTCGTTGACGCTGGTGAGGACGTCGGTGACCGGTGCGGGAATGGTCGTGTCGGCCTGGTCGATGACGGAGCCGTTCTCCAGGAAGGGACCGTCCGAGCGGGTGGGCCGCAGGTCGATGTACTGTTCGCCGACCGCGGAGAGGCTGGCGACGACGGCACGCAGGCCGTCCGGGATGCGGGGTGCGTCGTTCTCGATGCGCAGTTCGGCCTCGACGCCCTCGTCGGTCAGCTCGATGGGGCCGACCCTGCCCACGGAGACACCCCGGTAGCTGACGTTGGAGTGGGTGTACAGGCCGCCGGTCTGCGGCAGTTGGACCGTGACGGTGTAGTAGTCGCGCATCCCGACGTAGTGGCCGAGGTCGGCGTACCGCACCCCGAGGAAGCCGAGGACGAGTACGGCGATGACGAGGAAGGCGATGTTCTTGAGCCTGACGGCGAGCGTGATCATCAGCTGGTGCCCTCCTGTCCTGACGTGGTGACGGAGGGGAGCGGCAGGGGCAGCGCCGTCTTCGGCTTCCGCGCCGTGCCGGACTCCGCGGGCTCGGTGAGCGCGGGAATGATCTGGGTGCCGGGCAGGGCGGTCACATCCAGGTAGACGTTGAGGTAGTCGCCCTTCACCCCGCGCAGCACCTCGTCGGTGAACGGGTAGGTGAGCAGCACCTGGAGGGAGTCGGGCAGGTCGTTGCCCGAGTCCGCGAGGGCGGTGAGCGTGGGGGCGATGGCCTTGAGGTCGGCGATCATGTCCGCCTTGCTCTTGTTGATCGTGTCGACGGCGACGGTGGAGAGCGAGTCGAGCGAGCGCAGCATGGTCATGAGCGAACCGCGCTGCTTCTCCAGGACCTTCAGTCCGGGGCTGAGCCCGGTGAGGACGGTGCCGACGTCCTGCTTACGGGTGGCGAGGGTGGCGGCGAGCCGGTTGACGCCGTCGAGCGCCTGGGTGATGTCCTCCTTGTGGGCGTCCAGGTCGGTCACGAGGGTGTCGACCCGCGTCAGCATCGAGCGGATCTGGGGTTCCTGTCCGGCGAGCGCCTTGTTGAGCTCGGTGGTGATGGTCTTGAGCTGGCTGACCCCGCCGCCGTTGAGCAGCATCGACAGGGCGCCGAAGACCTCTTCGACCTCGGGGTTGCGGTTGGTGCGGGAGAGCGGGATGCGGTCGCCGTCGCCGAGTGCGCCCTCGGCGGTGCCGGAGCTCGGGGCCGAGAGCTGGACGAACTTCTCGCCGAGGAGGCTGGACTGTTCGAGGTGGGCGTAGGCGTTGGCGGGCAGTTCGATCCTGCCGTTGACGCGCATGGTGACCTTGGCGGTCCAGCTGCCCGGGGTGAGGGAGATCCTGGTGACCCGTCCCACGGCGACGTCGTTGACCTTGACGGACGACTGGGGTGCGAGGCTGAGGACGTCCCCGAACTCGGCGGTGATCTCGTACGGGTGGTCGCCGAGGTCGGCCCCGCCGGGAAGCGGCACCTGGTCGATGCCCCCGAGCGACGGCAGGCCGACGGTCGTGGCCACGAGCACGAAGCCGACGCCAGCGGCGACCAGGGCGCCGAGGCCCGTGACCGCGCGGGTGCCGGGTCTGCGGAGGGCGGGGCTCATTCGGTCCCCTCCTTCTTCTGCTGGGTGCCGGTCTTCTCGGGGGTGCCGTAGACGGTGCCGACCGCGGGCAGCGGCAGGACGGGCAGTGCCTTCTGCCGGGCGGTGTCCACCGGCGCCAGCCCTTCCGGTCCGGCCGCGGACTCGGGGTCGGTGAGCGGTCCGCCCATCGACAGCTCGTTGAGGTTCGTGCGCCCGTTGAGGGTGCGGTTCGCCGGGTCGTAGGCGTTGAGCACGTTGCCCGCGGAGAGCGGCAGTGTGTCGAGCGACTCGGCGAGCGAGGCGCGCTGGTCGACGAGGGTCTGGGTGAGGGGCACCAGGAGGTCCACGTTCTTCTTGAGCGCGCCCCGGTTCTTCTGGATGAACCCCTTGACCTGGCCGAGCGCCTTGCCCAGCTCCGTCAGTGCCGCGCTGAGGTTCTCCTTGTCGTCGGCGAGGAAGCCGGTGACGGAGTTCAGCTGCTGCTCGGCGGCGCGCACGTTGCCGTCGTTGTCCTTCAGCATGGTGGTGAAGGTCTGGAGGTAGGCCAGCGTGTCGAAGAGGTTGCCGCTGCTCCTGTCCAGGGTCTTCGTGGCCTTGCCGAACTGTTCGACGGAGTCCCCGATCGCCTTTCCGTTGCCGTCAAGGTTATTGGCGCCGGTGTCGAGCAGCTCCGAGAGTGCCCCGTCCGCGTTGGCCCCGTCCGGGCCGAGCGCCGTGGAGAGCTCGGTGATCGACTCGTACAGCTGGTCGACCTCGATGGGCGTGGCGTTGGCCGCCGCCGGCAGTACGGCGTCGTCCTCGAGCCTCGCTCCCCCGGTGTAGGCCGGGGCGAGCTGTACGTACCGGTCGGCGACGAGGCTGGGGGCGACGACGACGGCGTGCGCGTCCGCTGGGACCTCGACGCCCTCGTCGAGCTTCAGGGTGACCCGGACCTCCTTGCCGCGCGGCTGCACGGACTCGACGGTGCCGACCTTGACTCCGAGGATGCGCAGGTCCGATCCGGCGTACACGCCCGTCGCCTGGTCGAAGTAGGCGGTGATGGTGGTCTTCCCCTGGTCGTCCATGGCCATCACCCCCGAGGTGGCGGCGACGGCGACCACGGCGAGGCCTGCGCCGATGCCGATGATGCGGGTGCGTCTCATGTCAGCGCCCTCCCTGCTTCGGCGGCATGCAGTCGCCGCCGGCCGGAGGCGTGCCCGCCGGCAGATAGCTCTTCGGGACGACACCGCAGACGTAGTTGTCGAACCAGCGGCCGTTGCCGAGCGTGTTGCCGACCAGCCGGTTGTAGGAGCCGGCCAGGGACAGCACCTTGTCGAGACTCTTGCGGTTCTTCACGAGGACCGCGGTGACCCGGCCGAGCGAGTCCAGGGTCGGCTTCAGCTGCTTGTCGTTGTCCTTGACGAGGCCGCTGAGCTGGGTGCCGAGGTCCCGGGTCCCGGTGAGCAGCAGATGGATGGAGTCGCGCCGGGCCTGGATCTCGCCCAGCAGCAGATTGCCGTCCTCCAGCAGGGTCTCGAAGCTGCTCTTCTTGCTCGCGAGGGTCTTTGTGAGCTGTTTGCTGCCCTTGAGGAGGGTGGCGAGCTGGGCGTCCCGCTCGGACACGGTCCTCGACAGCGCGGAGAGTCCGTCCGCCGCACTGCGCACGTCGGGTGGGGAGTCCTTGAAGGTGTCGGAGATCGTCTCGAAGCTCTGGGCGAGCCGGGCGGTGTCGATCTCCTCGATGGTCTCGCCGAGTCCGTTGAAGGCCTGGGTGACGTCGTACGGGGATGTGGTGCGGCTCGCGGTGATGCGGGAGCCCGGGTCCTGCGGGGCGTCGCCCAGCGGGTCGACGGCGAGGTACTTGTCGCCCAGGAGTGTCTTGATGGCGATCCCGACGGTTGAGGAGTTCCCGATCCAGGCGTCCTGGACCTTGAAGTCGACCTTCACCTTGGCGCCGTCGAGCGAGACGCCGGTGACCTCGCCGACCTTCACCCCGGCGATGCGCACCTCGTCTCCCTCGCCGAGCCCCGCCGACTCGGTGAAGTCGGCGGTGTAGGTGGTGCCGCCGCCGATGAAGGGCAGGCTGTCGGCGCGGTAGGCGGCGAGGCCCACGAGGGCCAGGACGAGGAGTCCGGCGATGCTGACCGCGACCGGGTTGCGTTCGCGTACGGGCTTGATTCTCATGCCTGGCACCTCGGTTGGGCGATCGTGATGCCGGTGGGCGGGGCGCTGCCGTCCTCGGTCGTCACACCGCTGACCCTGGCCTCGCAGAGGTAGAGGTTGAGCCATGACCCGTAGGAGGTGAGGCGGGTGATCGCCTCCATCTTGGCGGGCGTCTTCCTCAGGAAGCTCTCGATCGTGGGCGCGTTCTTGTCCAGCCGGTCGGTGAGACGTCCGAGCTGCGCGATGTCGTCCTTCAGGGGCTTGCGTCCGTCCTGGAGGAGACCGGCGGTGACCGTGGTGAGCGCGCCCATCGCGGTGACCGCCTCACCGAGCGGTTTGCGGTCGCCCGCGAAGCCGGTGACGAGCTTCTGCAGGGTGACGACGAGTTCGTCGAAGCCGGCCTCGCGGTCGTTGACGGTCTTCAGGACCGTGTTGAGGTTCTTGATCACCTCGCCGATCACCTTGTCCTTGGCCGCGACGGTGCCGGTCAGCGATCCGACGTGGGAGAGGATGCTGTCGACGGTGCCGCCCTCGCCCTGGAGGACCTGGACGATCGATCCGGCCAGCTGGTTGACGTCCGGTGGCGACAGTCCCTCGAAGAGCGGCTGGAAGCCGTTGAAGAGCTGGGTGAGATCGAGCGCGGGCGTGGTGCGGGAGAGCGGGATGGTGGCTCCCGACCTGAAGCTCCGGCCGACGGGCCCGGCGCCCTGGTCGAGGTCGACGTAGCGCTGGCCGACCATGTTGAGGTACTTGATCGACGCGGTCACCGACGCGGGCAGCTTGCGGCCCTTGCGGACGGCGAACCCGACCTCGGCCACCCGTCGGTCGGCGACCTCGATGGACTCGACCTGCCCGACCTTGACCCCGGCGATCCGAACGCTGTCGCCGACGACGAGCCCTGTGGCATCGGTGAACCTCGCCTTGTACGAGGTGGTGTCGCCGACGTCCGTACTGGCGATGGACAGGCCCAGGACGGTGGTGGCCAGGACGGTCACCACGACGAAGACGATCGACTTCACGAGAGGTCCCGTGAGGGAGCGGCGCTTCACTTGAGCTTCACCTCCGCACCGCGGAACGCGGGCCCGATGAGCACGCTGCTCCAGTCGGGCAGGGTCTCGGGCCGGATCTTCAGGGAGGGGGCGACCAGTTCGTTGACGAGCCGGCTCTCCTCGGGCGAGTTGGGCATGCCGAGCGCGGTGTCCCCGGGCTCCTGGACGTCCGCTTCGGGGGCGCCCGCGTCCGTGGTGGGAGCGGACCGCACATCGGCGGTCGGCACCGGCCTCCCGGTGTAGGGCACCGAGTAGCAGTGCGGGCCGCCGGTCGCGCCGTACACCGGGGTGTCCCTCCCGGCCACGTACTTGCCCTTGGACTCAACGGGCCTGAGGGTGACGTGGAGTCCGGGCCGGTCGGTGCCCTTGCCGAGCGCCTTGTCCATGGCGGGGACGAACCCCGCCATCGTGCGCAGGGTGCAGGGGAAGGCGTCCGAGTACTCCGCGAGGAGTTCCAGCGTCGGGCGGCCCGAGGCGGAGAGGCGGATGAGGTTGTCCTTGTTCTTGCGCAGGAACGAGGTGACGTCCTGGGCGGAGGCGGTGGTGGAGCCGTACAGACCGGCGAGTTCCGCCTGCTGTTCGGCGATGGTTCCGCTGGTGGTGGTGAAGTCGGTCAGCGCGTCCAGGACATCGGGTGCGGCGTCGGCGTAGAGCGTGCTGACCTTGACGAGTTCCTTGATGTCCGCGTTGAGCGTCGGGAGTTGCGGGTTGAATTCCTTGAGGTGCGCGTCGAGGGTGACCAGGGTGTCGCCGAGCTTGTCGCCCCGTCCCTCGAGTGCCTGGGACACGGCGCCGAGGGTGGCGGCGAGCTTCTCCGGCTTGACGGCGGTCAGCATCGGCAGGACGTTGTCGAGGACCTCCTCCAGCTCGATGGCGTTGGCCGAGCGGTCCTGGGGGATCACCGCGCCCGCCCGGAGTGCCCGTGCGGACGGGACGGCCGGGGGCACGAGGGCGACGAACCGCTCGCCGAAGAGGGTGGTGGGGAGCATCTGGGCGGTGACGTCGTCGGGTATCTGTCCGAGCCTGTCCGGCTGGATGGCGAGGGTGAGGCGCGCCCCGTCCCCCTCGACCGCGATGTCGCGCACCTGGCCGATGACGACACCGCGCAGCTTCACGTCGGCGTTGTCGTGCATCTCGTTGCCGACGCTGCCGGTGCGCACGGTCACGGTGGCCACCTCCGTGAAGTCCTTCTCGTACACGGACACCGACAGCCATACGAGCATGGCGGGCACGAGCACGAAGGCCACTCCCGCGAGTCTGCGGCGCACCGTCTGCGCCGTGGGAGAAGGCATCAGCCGGCCACCTTCACGGTTGTCGTCGCGCCCCAGATGGCGAGCGAGAGGAAGAAGTCGGTGACGCTGATGAGCACGATGGCGTTGCGCACCGAGCGGCCCACGGCCACGCCGACGCCGGCCGGGCCGCCGGTGGCGTGGAAGCCGTAGTAGCAGTGGGCGAGGATCACCAGGACGCTGAAGATCAGCACCTTGAGCACCGACAGCAGCACGTCGTCCGGGGAGAGGAAGAGGTTGAAGTAGTGGTCGTAGGTGCCCGCCGACTGCCCGTTGAACAGCACGGTGACGTAGCGGGACGCCAGGTAGGAGGAGAGAAGCCCGATCGCGTACAGCGGGATGATGGCGACGACGCCCGCGATGATCCGCGTGGTGACGAGGTAGGGCATGGAGCGCACGCCCATCGCTTCCAGGGCGTCGACCTCCTCGTTGATCCGCATCGCGCCGAGCTGGGCGGTGAATCCCGCGCCGACGGTCGCGGAGAGCGCGAGGCCCGCGACGAGCGGGGCGATCTCCCGGGTGTTGAAGTACGCGGAGATGAAGCCCGTCAGGGCCGAGGTGCCGATCTGGTCGAGGGCGGCGTACCCCTGGAGGCCGACGACCGTGCCGGTGGCGAGGGTCATCGCGATCATCACACCGATGGTTCCGCCGATGACCCCCAGGCCACCGCTGCCGAAGGCGACCTCGGCGAGCAGCCGCTGCACCTCCTTGAGATAGCGGCGCAGGGTCCGCGGAATCCAGATGAGTGCCCGTACGTAGAAGGTGAGTTGCTCACCCGAGCGGTCGAGCCAGCCGAGCATCGACATCGGTCAGCCCCCCTTCGGGGGGACGATCTGGAGGTAGACCGCCGTGATGATCATGTTCACGAGGAACAGGAGCAGGAAGGTGATGACGACGGACTGGTTGACCGCGTCGCCGACCCCCTTGGGGCCGCCGCGGGGGTTGAGTCCCCGGTAGGCGGCGACGATGCCGGCGATGAAGCCGAAGATGAGGGCCTTGAGCTCGCCGACGTAGAGGTCGGGGAGCTGGGCCAGTGCGGAGAAGCTGGCGAGGTAGGCGCCGGGCGTGCCGTCCTGCATGATCACGTTGAAGAAGTAGCCGCCGAGCGTGCCGACGACGGAGACCAGGCCGTTCAGCAGGACGGCGACGAACATGGTGGCCAGGACGCGCGGCACGACGAGGCGCTGGATGGGCGAGACGCCCATGACCTCCATGGCGTCGAGTTCCTCGCGGATCTTGCGGGAGCCGAGGTCGGCGCAGATGGCCGAGCCCGCCGCTCCGGCGATCAGCAGGGCGACGATGAGCGGGCTGGCCTGCTGGATGACCGCGAGGACGCTCGCGCCGCCGGTGAAGGACTGGGCGCCCAGCTGCTCGGTCAGGGAGCCGACCTGGAGGGCGATGACCGCGCCGAAGGGGATCGAGACCAGGGCCGCGGGCAGGATGGTCACGCTGGCGACGAACCAGAACTGCTCGATGAACTCCCGTACCTGGAAGGGGCGCCGGAAGACGGCCCGGGCGACGGCCAGGGCGAGGGCGAAGAGCTGCCCGGTCTGGCGCAGCGGGGCGAGGAGCCGGGAGGACGGTCGCTGTCCGGGGGGCTCCGGCGTCTTCTCGGCGGCCGGAGCGGGAGGCCGCACGGGCAGTGGTGCCGTCATCGGCGCCCACCGTCCAAGGTCGGCGTGTAGCTGTTCATGATGGCCGTACGGGCGGCCTCCGGCAGCTGGCCCATCATGGAGATGACCCGCTCCCTGCGGCGCAGTGCCGCCTGCCGTACGGGCATCCCGGGCGAGGGCTCCAGCTGCGGGACGACGGTGCGCGGCCCTGTGGCGTATCCGTGGCCGTTCGTCTGCTCGGCCGCGAGGGTGGCCGCGTCCTTCTCCTCCGACATGCCGATGGGCCCCTCGCGGCGCCCGGCGAGGAACTGCGAGACCACGGGCATGTCGCTGGTGAGCAGGACCTCGCGCGGCCCGAAGGTGACGAGGTTGCGGCAGAACAGCATGCCCATGTTGTCCGGGACGGTGGCCGCGATGTCGAGGTTGTGGGTGACGATGAGCATCGTCGCGTCGATCTGCGCGTTGAGATCGATGAGCAGCTGCGAGAGGTAGGCGGTACGCACGGGGTCGAGTCCGGAGTCCGGTTCGTCGCAGAGGATGATCTGCGGGTCCAGGACGAGGGCGCGGGCGAGACCGGCCCGCTTGCGCATACCGCCGGATATCTCGCCCGGCAGCTTTTCCTCGGCGCCGAGCAGTCCGACGATGTCGATCCGCTCCATGACGATGCGCCGGATCTCCGACTCCTTCTTGCGCGTGTGTTCACGCAAGGGGAAGGCGATGTTGTCGAAGAGGGACATCGAGCCGAAGAGGGCGCCGTCCTGGAACATGAGCCCGAACAGCTTCCGGGTCTCCATGATTTCCCGCTCGGGGCTGTTCACCATGTCGACGCCGTTGATGAGCACACGGCCCTTTTCCGGCTTCAGCAGTCCGATGATGGATTTCAGGAACACGGTCTTCCCGGTGCCGGAAGGGCCGAGCATGACGCTCACCTCACCGGCCGGCAGCGTGAGACTGACGTCCTGCCAGATGTTCTGCTTGCCGAAGGATTTCGTCAGGCCTTCGACGACTACTTCGATTCCCATCGGCCCTCCCTCGAAGTGGTGGTGAACGACGTCATCTGTCTGCGCTCCGGCTCCGGTACGTGCAACGACGGCTTGTCACACATGCACCAGGAGGCGCACGTTATGTCCGTCGAAACCGCCAGGACAAGCCGTTGAACAGCGGAAATCGCCGGATGTCGATCTCGGTGTGGATCACTTGTCACCGAATGACAAACCCGCTCGGCGGCTTTGTCGGAAACTGCGCAAGCTCTCCGGGTGCACCGGGGTCCCGCGGCCCAGGGGGGCCGGAGCCACGAGACCCCGGGGGTGGAAGTCCTCCGCCCCCGGCGGAAGGTCCGGGGCCGGATGAACTCCCGGCGGAATCCCGGTTCAAGAGGGCTCGACCAGGACTCCACGTGCGTCGAACAAGCAGGTACGGACGTGTTTCCCAGCTGCTCAGACGGGACGCTACGGGCCAGTAACCTAAGTCCGCAATAGCACTTCACGAACTTTCTCCGAGGTAATTGCGCAGCCCCGTTTTCTTATGCCCCGATGAGTAATCGGCGCGCGAAACCTGTCGAAAAGTGAGGGCCTGGGGAGCGGGACGGCGGGCTCCGCGGACGCCTCCGGACACACCGAAGCCCGCCCCGACCAGGGTGCATGCGGTCGGGGCGGGCTCGGAGGGGCTGCACGACGGCACGCACCGAGTGACAAGGTGCGCGACGCGCCGGAACCCGGGACTACTGCACTGCGGAGTGCCAGTTCTGGGAGAGCTCCTTGCCGGCGTTGGGCACGGAGAGCCCCGGCGCGGTGAGGCCGATCGTCGAGGTCTTGGCATCGTTCAGGACGAGGTTGTTCGACCCGGCCGCCGCGGGCAGGCCCACCTTGAGGTCGATGGCCCAGCTGAGGATGCCACCGAGCCCGCAGCCGCTGGCCTTCGGCACGGAGAACTGGCTGTCGCCCTGCCCGGCCCCCGACAGGGCGAGGTTGATGAGCGAGCCCTCATCGGGGTTCGCCGTTCCGTCACCGTTGTATCTGGAGGCGGCCAGGGACGGGGCACTCAGGTTTCCGGGGCGCAGGAGCACCGGGCTGCTGTTGCTCCCTATGTAGCAGTTGGATCCGAGCAGGGGGTTCTCCAGACGGATCTTGACGGGCAGCTTGACGATCGGCCCGGTGGAGATCCCGGCGACCAGGCTGAACTCGGTCGGAGTTCCGGCCGACTCCACCGTGGCGGTCACCTTGTTCAGTGTGGCGTTGGTGATCTGTCCGCAGACGGCGGAGACCACGGGAACGTTGCTCGGGCACATGATGCCGAGCAGTCCGCCGGGGATCGTGGTCTTCCCGCTGATGATGGAGCCGGCGGGCGGCGGAACGACCGTGTAGGTCCCTTCGGCCGGATGCTGGATGACACCGAACTGCAGGTTGGTCGATCCGGTCGTCGCCGTGACGTTACCCAGTTTGATCGTCCCGTTGGGCGAGGTGGACGTCACGCACAACGGGACCGCGGTGTCGCCGTCCGTCGCGAGCATGGCGGGGGCGTCCACGGGACACCGGTCGAACGGGGCCCATGCGCCGCCCAGCTGGGTGGCGGCCGTGGCCGCACCGGCCGGCGACGCGGTGAGCGGCATGACCAGCGCGGCGGACGCGGCAACGGCGCCGGCGGCCTTGATCCAGGTCTTCGGGGCAGGTCTCATTGTTCCCTCAATTCGGTAGCAGGCGCGAGGAGGTGCTGTGCTCAGCAGGGTGCTCGGGGCGGCCGCGGGGTCGGCGGCCGCCGTTGGGCAATGGTGATCGAGGGCGACCGCGGTTCGGCGCGTCGCCGTTCGGCGCGAGGGCCGGGTGTGACTGCGGGTCAGCGCGTCGCCTTGGGGACGTCCTGGGGTTCGTACTCGGGTGTACAGGCGGAACCGGTCGAAGGAACGCAGGGCGCCCCCTGCACCTGCTTGACGAATCCGGGGGATCCGGACAGGGAGGCGGTGAAGAGGCTGTCCAGGTCCTCGCCCACACCGCATCCCTCGAACGGCGGGATGTCGGCCGACCCGGTCAGTTCCCCTCCGGTGATCACCGTGTAGCCCTCGTTCCCCTTCTCCGGGTCCCAGGTTCCCAGGCCGGTGAGCGAGAGCCGGAACGGGCGCTCCGTCCGACAGCTGTCCCCCACGTCCAGCGCGACGCCGTTGACCTTCACGTCGTGCAGCCGGAGGACGAAGTCCATGTCGACGCTGGTGGTGGTCTTGGTGAAGCCCCCGTTGAGGAGATCCGTGATGCCGTGGGACACCACGTTGCGGTCCTCCGGGGAGTTGGGCTTCGGAGGGATCTGCGTCATCTCGAGGGTGGCCGTCGTCGGCATGAAGCCGAAGGTCAGGAACGTTCCCGTGGTGGGCGGCAGCTGGGGCTTCCCCTTGTAGTCCAGCACGATCGCCGCGTTCAGCACCGCGTGCACATAGGGGAACTCGAACCAGTTCTCGCCGTCGTACGTGTGGATCCGGGCGCAGGCCGGAGGGAACTTGGTGGCGCCGTCCAGCTTGGTCACGTTCGCGTAGCCGGCCACGTAGGCGACCATGTCGCGGCCCTCCACGTTGAACGGGTCACCGACGCAAGGGGGTGCGGCCTCGGACGCGGACTCCTTCGCCCGCTTCCCGACCTCGGGTGCGCCGGGACGCGTCTGCTCCTCGTCGCCGGGCCACTGGTCGGACGCGGACGGTTCCGGTGTGGGCGTCCCGGTGTCACCGGTGTCACCGTCCACGCCGACCGTCGCCAGGGTCGTCTCCTGATCCGCGTCCACGACGCACTGCACGGAGAGGGCCGGCGGCTCCGCCGGGGTTCCGTCGGCCTTCTTCACAGCCAGTTCCAGTGCGAGGCCGGAGGCCTTGAACTCCAGGTCGCCCGGCGCCCCGGGGCGGATGTAGGGAACACTCCCCGCCGTGCTCAGCGTCAGCTCGCCCTCCTCGGGTACCGGTGCCGCCTCGGCGGCAGTCCCGATCCACTCCGCCCGGGCCTGCCGGCCGTCCTGGACGACGTCGACGGAGAGCTGCGCCTCCGCGCTCACGGACGCCGCTCCCGACTCGGCCAGGGCTGCCGACGCCGCCTCGGGCAGGGTCAGGTCAAGTGCCATCCCCTCGGGCTGGATCGTCTGTCCGGCCTGAGCGGATTCGGGGACCGTCACGGCCAGCCGGACCTTCACAGGCTGGTCGCCCTCCGGGAAGTCGCACGTGTAGGCCAGCTCCGCGTCGATCTCCTGCACACCGGAGGCGGCCTGCGCGCCGGGGATCATCCCCCCGAGCAGCACAGCGGTGGCCACTGCCGCACCGCGCGCTGTGCGCCTACGCGTTCCCGCCATACGACTTCCCTTCACTGACGATGTCCCCTTCTCGGACAACCGGATGTTCCCCCGCGCGCCGGAGGGCCCCGGCGCGCTCCCTGCCGACCCGGCCCAGGCGTGCGGCCGGGTCACGGGGAGCACCCGACGGTCGGTACGGCCGTGCCCCCGACCGGGGGTGACAAGCGTGTGCCTGGCGCTGTACGTCCAGTTGGCATCCGGAGCCCCGGGGCCCGGGGCATCCGGCCGTGACGGTGCCGACGGTCGGCTCGTACGTGGTGTTGTCACCGACGCCTGCGCACGGTTCACTTCTCCGATTCGGCGGAGCGGGGCGGCGCAGGCTCTCCGGCGCGGGGATCGCACAGCGGGCCCGCTGTGCGATCCCTCATCACCCGTACCGGGTCCGTGACCGGATCAGGGGGTGTAGACGATGCCCGGCTTGGTGGTCGTACCCGTCTTGACCACGTTGTACTTGGCGGTGTAGATCGGGTGCTGGCCCACGGCCGCGATGCCGGTGCAGCCCGGGGTGACCGTGGCGACCGTCAGCTGGTAGGTGGCGCTGCTGCCGATGGTGAGCTGGCCGCTGGTGTTGTTGTAGGACCCCGTGACGTCACCCGTCACCGTGAAGGTGCAGGTGAGGACCGTCACCGTGGCCTTCACCCCGGTGATGTACCCGGTGGTGGTGCCCGCGCTGTAGGAGTTCGCCTTCAGCTGCCACGCGGGGGAGGTGTTGGCGGACGGCGTCACCGGGCCGAAGGGGCTGGTGCACCCGCTCCAGGTCAGCGGAGCGATCGTGCCGACGGTGACGTTCGAGGTACCGGAGGCGGTCGCCAGCACGGCGTTGGCCGCCGACGTCGTACACGTCATCGGGATGCCGTTGAGGCTGAGCGAGACGGTACCGGAGTTGGTGGCCGAGACGGCCACCGGCGAGGGAGCGGGGGTGACGGTCCAGGTCGGAGCGGCGACGCCGGCGGTGGCGGTGGTGGCTCCGAGGGTGACGGCAGCCGCGGCGGCACCGGCCGTGACTGCGATCTTTCTGAGGGTGTTGCGCACAGTGAGTTCCTCCGATTCGGCAGTGCGGGTGCACTGTTGCGGGGAAGGCACTCGCATTCCTGCAAAGGTGCAGGGAGTGCCGCGAAGAATCGTGTTGCGTGGGGGCCGTGCTGCTCTTTCAGCCACACACGTTCTGTGACAGGGCGTGACGTTACTTGCGGGAAACTTGGAGCACAATCCTGCGCGTCAAGATTGGTCCGGCAAGTTTTTTTCCTCGTCAACGGGTCACTAATTCGGCGCGCACACTTGTCACTTGGTGCGCAATATTTCTGGAGAATGTCGCACGGTGCCGGAATCCCGTCGCGGGCGCGGTGTTCACGCCGGGGCGCCGGGAGAAGATCACGGGGGCTGCCGAGGGCCCGGCCGCCACCCCGCGACGGCCGCCGGCGGGACCGTCGAACCCGCTCATCTGCGACCTCGACGCGGCCTGCGGCCGAAAACATTGTCCGGAAGTGAGCATTTACCGCCCCACCTGCACGGGAGCACCACAACGGCACCACGATGTGTGCCCCTTGCACTTCGATCTTGTCCAAGCTGTGTGCACCCCGCCCGACTTGGTCTATCTTCGGCGCCGATGTTGGTATACACCTGTCGGTCCGTGGGAGCGCTTTCCCCCCACCTGCTCCACTCAGCCGGGCCCAGGAAAGCAAGGGGACGGTCATGCCGAGACTCATCCAGCCGCTGGACACCGGAGACCCGCTGGGGCCCCTCCCCCAGGAGTTCGCCGCGATCATGCGACCCGAACTGCCGAGCCTGATCAAAGAGATAGGCATGGAAGTGACCCGGGCCTATCCGGAATACGCGCGTCTACTGAACGGCCCCAATGGCACGTCCATCCGCATGGGCGTCGAACAGAGCCTTTCCTCATTCGTCGACCTGGTGGCCGAACCCTCGTCCCCCACGGTCCTGCGTGACGACATGTGCCGGAGATTCGGCAGGTTCGAGGCATACGAGGGCCGCACCATGGACGCACTCCAGGGTGCCTACCGACTGGGCGCGCGGGTCGCACTGCGCCGGGCGAAGAAAGTGGGCCGGAGCTACAACTTCTCGCCGGCACTGATGCTCAGCTTCGCCGACGCCCTGTTCGCGTACGTGGACGAGCTCGAGTCGCTGTCCCGTGAGGGCTTCCTGGAGGTGCAGGCCCAGTCCGACCAGCAGAGCGAGGCGGTGCGCCGGCGGCTGCTGCATCTGATCCTCGCCGGCCGGCCGGTACCCCGCAGCGCCATCGCCGAGCTGTGCGAGCAGACGGGGTGGACCCTGCCCGAGACCGTCACGCTCGTCGCGGTGCGCGCACCGGCCGGACTCGACCGGATCAGCGCGGATCACGACGTCCTGATCGACCCGGGAGACCCTCAGCCGCACCTGCTGATCCCCGGGACCTTCGACGACGCGCGCAGGGAGATGCTCGACCGGACGATCCCGGGCGGGGGCGCGGCGATCGGGCTCACCGTGCCGACCGCGCTCGCGGCGGACTCGATCCGCTGGGCCCGCCGCGTGCTCGAACTGGTCGACGCGGGGGTCATCGACGACGCACCGGTCATCCTCTGCGAGGACCACCTCATCACGCTGTGGCTCCTCTCCGACCCCGTCCTCCTCGATCAGCTCGCCGAGCGCGAGCTGGCCCCGGTGTCCGGCATCAGCACCACGCGGCGCGAGCGGCTGATCGAGACGCTGCGGATCTGGCTCGACACCCGGGGGACCGCCGCCCAGATGGGCGAGCTGCTGGACGTTCACCCCCAGACGGTCCGGTACCGGATGCGCAGCCTGGAGGCCATCTTCGGCGAGCAGCTGACCGATCCGGAGAGCCGCTTCTCCACCGAAGCGGTGCTGCGTGCGCTGCAGTTACGCGCCCGGGGCGGCCAGTCACTCAACTGAAGCCGTACCACCACACACATGACGGGAAGTCAACTTACCTTCTGGTAAAGCGAAATAGACGGTCAGTCCCAAACGGTTGCGACACGGAGACGTTCTCAACGAGAAACCAGGAACTGCGTCCCGTTACATGAGGAGGAGCGGTGGCCCACCGGCCATCGCGGAGCACCACCTCCTGGCCAACCATCCGAGAGGGAAATCCCGATGACCGCCTCGCACCTCCTCGTCCCCGTGCCGATCCCGGACCGGGTCGCCGAGCTGATCGGTTCCTGCACCCCGCCGCACATCCTCCAGGCGGAGTTCGACGCCGTCTGCGCCGCCCGCGAGGTGCGCCGGTTCCGCGGACCGAGGCTCGGCGTCGAGGACCAGGCCGACCGCGAGCAGGCCCTGTCCGAGCTGGCATGGGCCAACAAGGTGCTGTCCGCCCATCACCCCCGTCTCCCGGTCCGTCCGGACAGCGCCTGGTGACGCTTGCGAAGCGGCGACGCCCCCCTTACCTTACTCAGAAGTAAGTTTACTCTGGAGTAAGGATTTGGCGTGGCCGACAACAGCAGCGGCAACCTCACCGATGAACTGTCCGGGCTCGACTTCGCCGCCGTCTCCCCCGAGGAGTTCGCGCGGATCGTGAAGGGCCTGTCCGCCCAGCAGCTCGGCGAGGTCATGCGCGGCGACCTGCGCACCCGGGTGCTGAGCGAGGTCTTCGGCCGGATGCGGCAGCAGTTCCGCCCGGAAGCCGCCGGCGGGCTGACGGCGCTGATCCGCTGGAAGATCACCGGCGAGACGGACGAGGTCTACGAGACCGCGATAGCCGACGGCGCCTGCACCGTGAGCGCGGGCCGCTCCGACGGTGACCCCCGTACGACGCTCGTGATGGGCGACGCCGAGTTCCTCAAGCTGGTCTCGGGCAACGGCAATCCCGTGACGATGTTCATGATGCGCAAGCTGAAGGTCGCCGGTGACGTCGGTCTGGCCTCCGGGCTCACCCGCTACTTCGACATCCCGAAGGCCTGAGCCCATGAGCTACTTCTCCCTCGCCCTGACCGAGGAACAGCAGGACCTGCGCAACTGGGTGCACGGCTTCGCCGCCCAGGTGGTGCGCCCCGCGGCCGCCGAATGGGACGCCCGGGAAGAGACTCCGTGGCCCGTCATCCAGGAGGCCGCCAAGATCGGTCTGTACGGATTCGAGTCCCTCGCCGACATGTACGGGGACCCCAGCGGTCTCTCCCTCCAGATCGCCAACGAGGAGCTGTTCTGGGGGGACGCCGGGATCGGCATGGCGCTCTTCGGCACCTCCCTCGCGGTCGCGGGGATCTTCGCCTCCGGCACGCCCGACCAGCTCGCCGAGTGGGTCCCGCAGTGCTACGGCGACGAGGACGACCCGAAGGTGGCCGCGTTCTGCGTCTCCGAGCCCCAGGCCGGCTCGGACGTCTCCGCGATGACGACCAGGGCGCGTTACGACGAGGCCGGTGACGCGTGGGTGCTCTCCGGCCAGAAGGCGTGGATCACCAACGGCGGCATAGCCGAGATCCATGTGGTGGTCGCGTCCGTCGACCCGTCCCTCGGCGCCCGGGGGCAGGCGGCGTTCATCGTGCCGCCCGGCACGAAGGGCCTGGCGGCGAGCCGCACCATCAAGAAGCTCGGCCTGCGCGCCTCGCACACCGCCGACGTCTTCCTCGACGAGGTACGCGTCCCGGGGCACTGTCTGCTCGGCGGGAAGGAGAAGCTCGACGCACGGCTCGCCCGCGCCCGCGAGGGGGGAACCGCGAAGGGCCAGGCGGCCATGGCGACCTTCGAGGTCAGCCGCCCCACGGTGGGGGCGCAGGCGCTGGGCATCGCGCGGGCGGCGTACGAGTACGCGCTGGAGTACGCCGGGGAGCGCGAGGCGTTCGGCCGCCCCATCATCGAGAACCAGTCGATCGCGTTCGCGCTGGCCGACATCCGCACCGAGATCGAGGTCGTGCGCCTGCTGATCTGGCAGGCCGCGTGGATGGCGCGGAACGACCGGACCTTCGACGCCGGGCAGGGGTCCATGTCCAAGCTCCGGGCGGGCGAGCTCGCGGTCTCCGCCACGGAGAAGGCCGTCCAGATCCTCGGCGGCGCCGGCTACAGCAGGGAGCACCCGGTGGAGCGGATGTACCGCGACGCCAAGATCTACACGATCTTCGAGGGGACGAGCGAGATCCAGCGTCTGGTCATCGCCCGCGCCATATCGGGGCGGCACATCCGCTGACGAGACCCTTGCCCGGGTGGTCGACCCGGTGTCCGTGCGACGGCCCGGCGATCCGGTCTCGGGACACCGCGGACGCCACGGGGCACCACCGGCCGCTCCGGTGACCGGCCTCCGTCGGGTGGCGGAGGCCGGTCACCGGAGCGGAGCGCTCCCCGGCCCTCAGACGCCGGCCGGGGTGAACCGTACGGGCAGCGATGCCGGGCCCCGGGTGAAGACGCCCTCCTCGACCGGGCTGAAGCCGTCGGCGAGCCGCAGGTCCGGCATCGCGTCCAGCAGCTGGTTCACGCCCGTCTCGACCTCGGCCCTGGCCAGCAGCGCACCCACGCAGAAGTGCCGGCCGAGCGCGAACGCCAGATGGTCGGCCGCCGCGGAGAACGCCGTGGTGCTCGTCAGGTCGTCGCGGAAGAGGTCGAAGCGGTCCGGCTCGGCGTAGCGGGCCTCGTCCCGGTTGGCCGAGCCGATCAGGCAGGTGACGGTGGCACCGGCCGGGACGGTGCCCCCGGAGAGCTCCACCTCTCCCGCGGTCTGGCGCATGATCATGTGGACCGGAGGGGTGTAGCGCAGCGTCTCGGCGAAGGCCCGGTCGACCAGGGACCTGTCCCGGCGCACGGCGTCGAGCTGCTCGGGGTTGGCCAGCAGATTGGCGAAGACCGAGGCGATGGCCTTGTCGGTCGTCTCCCCGCCGGCCGCGAGCAGCAGGCTGCAGAACGCCTTGATGTCCTCGTCGCTCATGCGTACGCCGTCGACCTCGGCGGCGCAGAGCGCGGAGAGCAGGTCGTCCCCGGGCTTCTCGCGCCGCTGCTGGATGACCGGGATCATGTACTCGGCGAACTCCTGGCGGGTGCGCTCCCCCGCCGCCGCCACCTCGGGGTCGCCCGCCAGGTTCCCGAGGAAGGCGATGACAGTGGTGTACCAGCCGTGGAAACGCTGGTGGTCCTCCCTGTCCAGACCGAGCATGTCGGCGATGACCAGGACGGGGAAGCGGGTCGCGAAGGCGGCGACGAGATCGGCCTCGCCCTTGTGCCGGAAGGCGTCGATGAGCTCGCGGGCGTTGCGCTCGATCACGGGCAGGAACTTCTCCTGGAGGTCCGCGCCGCGGAAGGCCGGAGCCACCAGGGCGCGCCTGACGGCATGCTCCCTGCCGCTGAGCTGGAGGATCGTCCTGCCGTGGACGGGCTCCAGCTGCCAGTCGTAGTTCTCGGTGGTGAATTCCTGGGCCTTGTCCTTGAAGACGCGCTCGACGTCCTCGTACCGGGAGACCAGGTAACTCCCCGTGGCCTCGTGGTGGATCAGTGGGGCGCTCTCACGCATCGTCCGGTAGGCCCCGTAGGGATCGGCTGCGAAGGCGGGCGAGAGAATGTCGGGAGGTGACGACGCCTGGGACACGTGTGACTCCTGTGGGGCAGAGACCAAGGTGCTTCATGACAGTGAACGGGCAACACCAGCAAGGCTATTGACCGGCAGCCCGATCCCGAACCCCCTGGGAGTATTCCTTGAACGCCGCCCCCGGCACACCGCGCCCCGCTGTCCTCTTCGTCACCGATCTCGCCTACGAGGCACGCGGCCGGCGCTACTGCGACGAGGACATCTTCCTCACGTCCCGGCTGCGCGAGGCCTTCGACGTCGCGCTCTGTCACCCCCGGGACGCGGCGGCGCTCCTCGACGGCTTCGACGCGGTCGTCGTACGCAACAGCGGTCCGGTGCTGCACTACCAGGAGGCCTACGACGCGTTCCGGGCCCGGGCGCGGGAGGCGGGGGTGCGGGTCTACAACACGCTCGACGGGCGCGCGGACATGGCGGGCAAGCAGTATCTCGTCGATCTGAGCCGCGCCGGATTCCCCGTGATCCCCACGGTGGACCGCGCCGAGGACCTCGGGCTGCTCCCCCGGGCCGCCGGATACGTGGTGAAGCCCAAGCTCGGAGCGGACTCCGTGGGCCTGCGGTTCACCGAGGAGCCGGAGCTTCCCGAGGGCGCCGACGGCACCCTGCTCGTCCAGCCCCGGATCGACTTCAGCTACGAGGTGTCCTTCTACTTCGTCGACCACGACTTCCAGTACGCCCTGCACGCGCCCGACCCCGAGCGGCGCTGGGTCCTCGAACCGTACGCGCCGAGCCCCGGGGACCTGGAGTTCGCGCGGCGCTTCGTGGAGTGGAACACCCTCTCCCACGGCATCCAGCGGGTGGACGCCTGCCGGGCGCCGGAGGGCGAACTGCTGCTCGTGGAGCTGGAGGACCTCAATCCGTATCTCTCCCTCGACCGCGTCACCGAGGACGTGCGCGACGCCTTCGTGGCCCGGATGACGGGCTCCGTGCGGGCCCTTCTGGCCTGACCCGTCCGGCCGTCCCCCGGATGCGTGGGGCGGGGACGGGTGTGACGGTGCGAAGGTGACGACTGCCAGCGATACCGCCCCCGCCGCGCGGAGTGCCGCAGCGCCGCCCGTCCTCGACCCCCGGCGCCGGAACATCGTGTTCGTCACGATCGTGCTGGGAATCCTGCTGGCGGCCCTGGACCAGACGATCGTGGGCACGGCGCTCCCCACGATCGTCTCGGACCTCGGCGGCGCGGAACAC
Organism: Streptomyces sp. CB02058; assembly: GCF_001905505.1. Lineage (GTDB taxonomy): Bacteria > Actinomycetota > Actinomycetes > Streptomycetales > Streptomycetaceae > Streptomyces. The sequence continues at coordinate 1,229,689 of NZ_LIPG01000003.1, read as the reverse complement.
ATGTCGTGGGTGGTGACGGCCTATCTGCTGGCGGAGACCGTGGCGACGGTGCTGGTCGGCAAGTTCGGTGACCTCTTCGGGCGGAAACTGATCTTCCAGATCTCCGCGATCATCTTCATCACCGGCTCGTTCCTCTGCGGTCTCGCGTCGAACATGCTTCTCCTGATCATCTGGCGGGGTGTGCAGGGCATCGGTGCGGGCGGGCTGATGGTGACGTCCATGGCGCTGATCGCCGATGTCATCCCCCTGCGCGACCGGGGCAAGTACCAGGGGGCGATCGGGGCCGTCTTCGGTGTCGCCACGGTCGTCGGACCGCTGCTGGGCGGACTGTTCACCGACCATCTGACGTGGCGCTGGGCGTTCTACGTCAATGTCCCGATCGCGATCGTGGTGGTCATCGCCGCCGCCCGCACCATCCCCTCCGTGCGGGCCGCCGGGCGCCCGGTCATCGACTATCTGGGCATCGCGCTGGTCGCGGTCGGCGCCAGCGCCCTGATCCTCGGGACGAGCTGGGGCGGCAACGAGTACGCCTGGGGCTCACCGGTCATCATCGGCCTGTTCATCGGCGGCCTCGTCGCCCTGGCCCTCTTCTGCGTGGTGGAGCTCAGGGCGAAGGAACCGATGCTGCCGATGCGGCTCTTCCGCAATCCGGTGTTCGCCGTCTGCTCGGTGCTCAGCTTCATCGTGGGCTTCGCCATGCTCGGCGCGATGATCTATCTGCCGACCTATCTGCAGTACGTCGACGGGGACTCGGCCACACTCTCCGGTGTACGGACCCTGCCCCTCGTGGTGGGCCTGCTGGCCGCCTCGATCTTCAGCGGCAACGTGGTGAGCAAGACCGGCCACTACCGCTTCTTCCCCGTCATCGGCTCCCTGGTGATGGCGGCGGGTCTCTACCTGCTGTCCCGCATGGGCCCGGGCAGCGGGGTCTGGCTGGAATCGCTGTACATGCTGGTGCTGGGCATCGGGATCGGCCTGTCGATGCAGGTGCTGACGATCGCCGTGCAGAACACCGTCGACTACGCGGACCTGGGCACCGCGACGTCCGGCGTGACCTTCTTCCGTACGCTCGGCAGCTCGTTCGGCACGGCGGTGTTCGGCACGATCTACGCCAACGCGCTGCGGCCGAATCTCACGCAGGGCGTCGAGGAGGCCGCGCGGGCGGGCGGCGACCCGGCGACGCTCGCGCGGGCCGCGGAGAGCCCGCAGGCGGTGCACGCGCTGCCGGCGGAGCAGACCGCCCCCTTGGCCCAGGCCTATGCGGACACCCTGCACACGGTCTTCCTGTGGACGGTGCCGGTGGCCCTGCTGGGCTTCGTCGTCTCGCTCTTCCTGAAGCAGGTGAAGCTGCGCGACAGCGCCCGGGCGGGTTCGACCGACATGGGCGAGGGCTTCGCCCAGCCGAGCACCGGGGACGCGGAGAAGGTGCTCGAATCCGCCGTGGCGCGGATCCTCCACGAGGCCGGTCCGGACACCGCCCGGCGGATCGTGGCCCGGTCCGACACCCGCCTCGACATGGCGGGGGCCTGGGCCGTGATGCAGGTCGACCTGTTCACCCGGATGGTGGGCCACGCGGGGCTCAAGCTGATCGCCGCCCGCCACCGGATCCCGCCCGAGGTCCTGGTGCCGGTCTTCGACCGGATGATCGAGGAGGGATACCTCACGGGGGACGGCCACCTCTTCACCCATACGGCGGCGGGCGCGCGGGAGGCGGCGACCATTTCGGACGCGTGGGGCCGCTGGCTCAACGAACGGCTGGCCGAGGACGGCGCCAGGCCCGACGACCGGCAGCTGCGGGCGGCGGTCGACGTGATCGCCAAGCGGCTGCTCGCGGAGGACCTGGCCCAGCAGCTGGCCCCGCCCGAGCCGGCCGTGGCCGCGGTCTGATCCGGCCGGACCCGTCCCTACTCGGCGAAGACCGCCTCCTCGTACACCCACGCGCCCTCGTGGCGGACGAAGCGGCTCTTCTCGTGGAGCGAGCCCGGCCCGCCGCCGTCGGTGTAGTGGGCGCGGAAGGTGACCGTGCCGGTGGTGTGGAAGGCGCTGCCCTCGGTGGCCGCCAGGATCTCCAGCCGGACCCAGCGCGTCGCCGGGTCCAGGTCGAGGGTCTGCGGGCGGGTCGCCGGGTGCCAGGTGCGCAGCAGGTATCCGGCGTCCCGGACGGCGAAGGCCGCGTACCGCGACCGCATCAGCGCCTCGCAGGTCGGGGCTGCCGCCGCGCCCGAGTGGAACCGGCCGCAGCACTCGGCGTAGGGGGCGGGCAGACCGCACGGGCACGGTGATTCCGGGGCGGTCCGGTCCGGTGCCGCGGAGGCCGAGGCGCGCGGGCGGGAGGTACGTCGTGACATGCCCCCATTGTCGCCCGTGCCCCTGGTCGGCGGTGGGCCGGGTCCGGGGATCAGCGCTTGCGCGCCACGCCCGCGTAGCCAGGGATGGGGTCGACGCCGGCGACGTCGATCACCTCGCCGAGCTCCGGACGCCAGTCGGCGGAGAGCGAGACGCCGGGCTCCACGAGTTCGAGGCCGTGGAAGAACGCGGTGAGCTCGGCGCGCGAGCGGGGCCGCAGGGTCATCCCCCGGGCCTTGTACATGGCGCGGGCCTTGGCGGCGCCCTCGGGGTCGAAGTCGCCCGTGGTGTGCGAGAGCACCAGGTAACTGCCGGACGGCAGGCGCTCCACGAGCCGGTCGACCAGTTCGGCGGCGCCGTCCTCGTCGTCCACGAAGTGGAGCAGCGCGAGGAGGGAGAGCGCGATGGGCTGGTCGAAGGCGAGGGTCTTGCCCGCCGCTTCCAGGATCGCGTCGGGCCGCCGGGCGTCGGCCTGGATGTATTCGGTGGCGCCCTCGGGGGTGGAGCGCAGCAGTGCGGCGGCGTGGGCGAGCACGATCGGGTCGTTGTCGCAGTAGACGACGCGCGCGTCCGGGGCGGTCCGCTGGGCGATCTGGTGGAGGTTCGGCTCGGTGGGTATGCCGGAGCCGATGTCGAGGAACTGGCGTACGCCGCTCTCGGCGAGCCAGCGGGTGGCCCGGTGCATGAAGGCCCGGTTGACCCGGGCCATGTCCCGGCCCCGGGAGTCCAGTGCGAGGAGCTGCTTGGCCATCTGTTCGTCGACCGGGTAGTTGTCCTTTCCGCCGAGGAACCAGTCGTACATCCGTGCCGGATGCGGCTTGCTCGTGTCGATCTCGACGGTCTGGGGGTCCTGCCCGGTCATGACGCACTCCGTTGGTCGTGGTGATCGGCGAACAGCGTGTGGAGCGAGAAGGTGTGGCGGTGTGTCAGGTGAGGAGGAAGTCGGCCTGGCCGGCCTTGGCACCCTGGATGAAGGCGGCGATCTCGCCGTTGGAGTAGATGAGTGCGGGGCCGTCGGGGTCGGCGGACTGGCGCACCGCCACTCTGCCGTCCGCCAGCTTCATCGCCTCGATGCAGTTGCCCCCGTTACCACCGCTCCACGGCTTGTACCAGCCTTCGGTGCCGAGGTCGGCGGCCGGCATGCCGTTGTATATGTGGTTCATCACAACTCCTTGCGGAAGTCCCGGAGGATTTCCTTGGTGCCTTGTGCAGTTGCGGCCTGAGCCGCCATTCGGTCCATGACCTCGAGATAGGAAGCCACCTCGGGACGCGCGTCGAAGTAGACGGCGCCCGTGAGGTACTCGCTGTAGACCATGTCCGGGAGTTCGGGGACCGCGAAGCGGAAGAGGACGAACGGGCCGTAGGTGCCCGGGTGGTGACCGGTCGAGAACTCCGCGATCTGGAGCGTCACATGGGGCATCTCGGTCGCTTCGAGCAGGCGGTCGACCTGCGCTCTCATGACCTCCGCGCTGCCGACCGGGCGGCGCAGGACCGTCTCGTCCATCACCACCCACAGCTTCGGCGCCTCCGCCTTGGTGAGCAGCGACTGACGCTCCATCCGCAGCGCCACGTGCCGCTCGATGTCCGCAGGCCTGGTCTGGCCGACGGCGCCGGTGCGCAGGACGGAGCGGGCGTAGTCCTCCGTCTGCAGCAGGCCGGGGATGAAGTGCGGCTCGTACATGCGCAGGAGGCTCGCGGCGCCCTCCAGGCTGACGTACATGCTGAACCAGTCGGGCAGCACGTCGTGGAAGCGCTGCCACCAGCCGGGCTTGTTGGCCTCTTCGGCGAGTACGACGAACGCGTCGGTCTCCTGCTCGGTGATCCCGTACGCCTTCAGGAGAAGCTGGATATACGGGATCTTCAGCCCGACCTCGGCCGTCTCCATCCTGCGTATGGTCCCGGGGGCGACACGGAGCACCTTCGCCGCCTGATCACGGCTCAGGCCGACGCGCTCCCGCAGATCCTGCAGGCGCTTGCCGAGAACGACCTGGCCCACGGTCGGGGCGGACCGCGGTTCGCTCACTTCAGACCTCCCGATGCGCTGTTGCCAGCAGTGTGCCATGCGCCCGGCTTCATGGACACAGCCACTCTGAATTTTTCAGAGTGCCCCTTGCCAAGTGTTCATGTCAGGGGGAGAGTTGGTGACCGAACCAAGTTCGCGTAGTCGCGTCCGGCCGTTTCGGGACGGTGCGAAGCGTGACACAGCCCCCACTGTGAGGAATCGGTCGTGGCACCTGGCAGTGCGCTCATCCCCCGGCTCTTGGACCTCAGCCCCGGGACGGAAGCGCTCCGTTACTGCTTCGCGCTGCCGGCGCATCCCGAGTCCGTCGCCGGTGCCCGGCGCCTCACGCGGGAACGGCTGGCGGACTGGCGGGTGAGCGGCGATGCCTACGACGCGGCGGTTCTGATCGTCTCCGAGCTGGTCACCAACGCCGTCGTGCACACCGCCAGTTACCGGGTCGTCTGCGAGCTCAGGTGCGACGCGGACCGATTGCGCATATCCGTCCAGGACCAGGGTCATCAGCCCGGCGGCCCCCGGATGTCTCCCACGGCCGACGGCGAACACGGACGCGGACTGCTGCTCGTCGACTCCATGAGCGCCGCCTGGGGTTCCCTGGACGCGGGGAACGGCTCGGGTCGCATCGTATGGGCGGAACTGCCGTACGACATGGAGCGGGCATGCTGAAGAACGCCCTGTCCCATCTGCTCGGCGCGCGCCGGGCCCGCCCGGTGGAGGAGGACGGGCCCGGGGGCCGCGTCCGGCTGCCGCTGCCGCCCGCGCTGTCGGCGAGCCTCGGATACGACGCGGTGGGCGTTCCCGCGCGTTACGGGTTCCGTCTGATGTCGCATCTGCCGCGCGCCGGATGCGTGTTCGCCGACGCCGACCAGTGGTGGTGGATCGTCCCCTCGGGCTCGGATCTCGATCTGGACTGGCCGGAGCAGTCGTCGTACGCCACCGGGGCGTACGTCCCGGCCGGGCGCCCCCGGCTGATCCACGCCCCGGACAGCCGCACGCCCTACACGCCGCCCATCCCGCTCTTCCTCATGGTGTGCCAGGTCACCGGTGTCGTGCCGTCCTGGGACCCGGCCGGCGGGCCGAGGGCCGTGCCCGCTCCCTGACCGGACGCCCGCGGCGGCACCTCCCGAGGGGCGTTGTCAGTGGCCGGTTCTAGTCTGGCCCCATTGATCCACAAGCCCGCCGCGGAGCGGGGGTCGGGTGAGGGGGCAGGCCTGTGCGCCGCTGGGAGTTCGTAGAGGGCAGTGCGTCGAAGTTCTGGGAGACCGGGGCGGAGGGCACGGTTGTGACCGTGCGGTACGGCCGGTGCGGAAGCGACGGGCGGACGCAGTCGAAGGAGTATCCGTCGGCCGAGGCGGCCGAGGCCCAGGTCCTGAGGACGATCGCCGAGAAGGAGCGCAAGGGGTATCTCGAGGTGGGGGCCTCCGGGAGCACGCCTGCCACTTCCGTCGCCTCCGCCTCGACCGTGTCCGCCGCCTCGGCCCCGCCCGCCGCCGAGAAGTCCGGGGCGCTCCCGGACGAGGACACGTTCGTGCTGCCGGCCGCCTGGCAGCGGGCGCTCCATCCCCGGCGCGGCGGCGTGCGGCGTGCACCGCGCAGGGTGCGCCGCGAGGAGCTGGACACCCTGGAGCGCAGGGAGGCCGAGGAGACGGGCTGGATCCAGCAGTTCATGGACGCGCCCCGCAGCGACGACGCGCTCGTGGCCGCGCTGCGAGCCCACCGGGAAGGCACCCACTCGCCGACCGGTGCGGCGGTACTGGCGACGCTCGTCGCGGTCCCGCCGACGTCCGGGTGGGCGGATCTGTGGATCGCCCGGCACGGACTGCCGTTCGCCGCGCGTGCCGCCGTGGAGTACTACCTGGTCGAGGCTCACTGGATGCAGGCCGGTGGGCGGCGCTCCGATCCCTGGCTGGAGGCGCGCACCGCGCCCCTCACCACGCATCGGTACAGCCATCTGGGCTCGCACGGCCCGGTCGGCGACCGCATCCGGGCGCTGATCGCCGCTGCCGACGAGGACACGTACCGCGCGACGGTCGCCGCGCTCGCGGAGTCCCGCACGGACACATCGCGCAAGGTCATCGCCTCGTACCTCGCGCCGAGTGAGACCGCCTGGGTGGACGAGCTCGTCTCGGACCCCGGAGCGACCGGCTCCAGGGACCACACCACCGGCGTGATGCTCCTCTGCTCGCTCCGTTCCGCCGATCAGCTGGAGGCGCTCACCGACCCGGCGGGAGTGCACCAGAGCGTCGCGCTGATCGGGACGGTGGCGGAGGGCATCGGCACGGCCGTCGCCCCGCTGCTGGCGAGGGGTCTCCAACCCAGCCACTACACGGACATGATGAAGCAGGCCGCCACCGCCCTGGCCGAGATCCCGACGGACGAGGCGCTGCGCCTGCTGATCGACCACGCGGACTCCAAGCCCACCCGCGCCGCACTCTTCGAAGCGATGCGGCGCTATCCCGTGCGCGCGTTGCGTCTGCTTGCCGCGGATGTGCGCGACAAGGACGAGCGATCGGCCACGGACGCGCGCCGATGGCTGTTCAGCCACGTCGCCGCTCACCCCGCGCTGGTGGCCTCGGTACTGCCGACGCTCGGGGACGATCTGGTCGCGGTGATCGATCCGCTGCTCAACCCCGCCGACCGCGTCCCCGACACCGACGCGAGCGCCCTGCCGGCCGTGCTGACCTCCCCGCCGTGGACCCGGCCGCGCGCGACGGCCTCATCCGTCGTCGTGACGGGGCTGACCGCTGATCACGCGCCGTCGGTGGACTGGCTCCCCGGGGAGCGGGACGCCTGGGCGGCGTCCTCCAGCTGGTACACCGAGGCGCACAGCAGCGGTGACTGGGAGAGGGACATCGCCGGGCTGTGGCAGGGTCTGACCGGATCGAGCCTGCAGTCCGCCTGGGTCTACATCAACGCGCCGGAGACGCTGGTGGCCGAGGCGCTCGCCGTCTGGGATCCGACCGACATCTACGACGGCCTGGACACCCTCAGGCCGGTCGTCGCTCGTTTCGGGCTCGACGCCCTGCCGTTGCTGCTGCGGGCCGTGCCCCGCCAGCCGGGCTCGCTCGCCCCGCTGCTGCTGCCGTTCGTCGACGTGTCCGTCGCCCGTCACATGGCGAGCTGGGCTCTGCGGCTGAAGTCGACGGCTTCGACGGCGCGTTCCTGGTTCCGGCGGCACGGTGGCGCGGCTGCCGCGTTCCTCGTTCCCGACGCCGTGGGCAAGGCCGGGTCCGCCCGCCGGGCCGCCGAGCAGGCCCTCGTCCTGATCGCCTCCCTGCACGGGCCCGACACGGTGCGGAAGGCAGCAGCGACGTACGGCGAGCAGGCGGCGGACGCGGTGGGTGTGCTGCTGGCGGTCGACCCGCTGGAGCTCGCCCTGCCCTCGACGGTGCCTCAGCTTCCCGGCTGGGCGCAGCCGCTGCTGCTGCCGCAGATCGCGGCACGGGCCGGGGGCGCGCTGCCGGAGGACTCGGTGCGCCATGCCCTGACCATGCTGGCAATGTCCAGGCCCGGAGACCCGTACCCGGGCCTCACCGCGCTCACGGACGCGGCGGAGGCCGGCGCGCTCGCCGAGTTCGTGTGGGCGTTGTTCGAGCGGTGGAGGGAGGCCGATCAGCCGGCGAAGGAGGCATGGGCGCTGCACGCCCTGGGACTGCTGGGCGACGACGGGACGGTCCGGCGGCTCACCCCGGTCATCCGTGCCTGGCCGGGAGAGGCGGCGCACCACCGGGCCGTCGAGGGGCTGGACGTGCTGGCGGAGATCGGCACCGATGTCGCGCTGCTGCATCTGCACGGCATCGCGCAGCGGGTGAAGTTCAAGGGCCTCAAGGCGCGTGCCCAGGAGAAGATCGCCGAGGTCGCCGCGGGACTGGGACTGTCCGGCGAGCAGCTGTCCGACAGGCTCGTCCCCGACTTCGGCCTGGACGCGGGCGGTTCGACGGTCGTCGACTACGGCACGCGCACCTTCACGGTCGGATTCGACGAGCAGTTGCGGCCGTTCGTCCTGGACGGGGAAGGCAAGCGCCGCAAGGACCTGCCCGTGCCCGGCGCGAAGGACGACACGGAGCTGGCTCCGGCCGAGCGCAAGCGGTTCATGGCGCTGAAGAAGGATGTGCGCACGATCGCGTCCGACCAGGTGCGGCGGTTCGAGACCGCGATGGTGACGGGGCGTTCCTGGACGGCGCAGGAGTTCCGCGAGCTGTTCGTGGGACATCCGCTGCTGTGGCACCTGGTGCGCCGTCTGGTGTGGCTGAGCGAGACGGGCGGGGTACGCACGGCGTTCCGGGTCGCGGAGGACCGTACGTTCGCCGATGTCGAGGACGATGCCTTCGCTCTGCCCGACGGTGCGACCGTGTACCTCGCGCACCCGCTGCACCTGGGATCCGGGCTCGCGGCGTGGTCGGAGGTGTTCGCGGACTACGAGATCCTCCAGCCGTTCCCCCAGCTGGGCCGCGCGGTGACGGCACTGGGCCCGGAGGAGGCCGACAGCTACCGGCTGCCGCGGTTCGAGGGGCTCAAGGTGACGACGGGCAAGGTGCTGGGGCTCCAGCGGCGCGGCTGGGAGCGCGGCGTACCCCAGGACGCCGGGGTGGAGCGCTGGATCTCCAAGCGGCTCGGCGACAAGGAGTACCTGGTGATCGCGCTGGACACCGGCATCGCCGTGGGTGTGGTCGACATGTTCCCCGACCAGACCCTGGAGACGGTCTGGCTCGCGTCCGCTCCGGGCGACCACTACCCCGCGAGGTACGGCTACCCCCTGCGCTTCTCCGGCCTGGACCCGGTCGTCGTGTCCGAACTGCTCGCCGATCTCGCCGAACTCACCGAGGGTGTGGCCGCGTGAGCGGGGAGGCGGAGCCGAACGGGTCCGAGCGCGTGGCCGGGCCGGTGGCCGTGCAGCGCCCACCCGCCGAGGTGCGCTACGCCCGGGAGCTGGAGGCGCTGCGGGCCGACGACCGCGACCCCCGGCCACCGGGCTGGGAGCTGAGCCTGCGGGCGGCGCGGCGGTTCGTGATCGGTGACGAGGACGCGGGTATCAGCCGCAAGTTCGTCGGCAACCCCTCACTGGTCGACCGGGCTCTGGTGACGCTGGCGACGAGCCGCGGGCTGATGCTGGTGGGCGAGCCGGGCACCGCGAAGTCGCTGCTGTCCGAGCTGATCGCCGCAGCGGTCAGCGGCGTGTCCACGCTGACCGTGCAGGGCGGCGCCGCCACGACCGAGGACCAGATCAAGTACGGGTGGAACTACGCGCTGCTGGTCGCCGAGGGGCCTTCCACGCGTTCGCTGGTGCCCGCGCCGATGCTGCGCGGCATGGCGGAGGGCCTGATCGTCCGGTTCGAGGAGATCACCCGCTGCCCTCTGGAGGTGCAGGACTCGCTGCTCTCTCTGTTGTCCGAGCGGGTGGTCGCCATCCCCGAGCTGACCGGCCCCGACGGCATGGTCTTCGCCCGTCAGGGGTTCAACGTGATCGCGACCGCCAACACCCGGGACCGGGGCGTCAACGAAATGAGCGCCGCGCTGAAGCGCCGCTTCAACTTCGAGACGGTGTTCCCGATCCCGGACCTGGACACCGAGCTGGCCCTGGTCGAGGCGGAGGCCGCCACGCTTCTGCGGCGTTCCGGGGTGGAGCCGCCGCCGGACCGCGATGTGCTGGAGGTCCTGGTCGGCACGTTCCGCGAACTGCGCGCGGGTGCGGGCGCGAAGGACGGGTCCGGTGCGGGCAGCGGGCGTCCCTCCTCGGCCGTGATGAGCACGGCCGAGGCCGTGTCGGTGGCCCATGCCGTGGGAGTGCGCGGCTGGTTCCTGCGCGGTGAGCCGGGCAGTGCCGCGGATGTGGTGGCGTGCCTCGCGGGTACGGCGGCGAAGGACAGCCCGGAGGACATGGCCAGACTGCGCCGCTTCCTGGAGCAGCGGGTGCCGCGCCGCCGGGGCCCGCAGTGGCAGGCCCTGTACGACGCGCGCCACTTGCTGGCGGACTGATGTCCGCGGTGTTCCTGGGGGTGCGCCACCACTCCCCCGCCTGCGCCCGGCTCGTGGAGCGGACCATCGCGGAACTGCGCCCCGCCCATGTGCTGGTGGAGGGGCCGGCCGAGATGAACCCCCGGCTGGACGAGCTGCTGCTCGGGCACGAACTGCCGGTCGCGGTGTTCAGCCACTACCGGGACGGGGAGCGGGCGGCGACGTCCTGGGCACCGCTCTGCGACTACTCACCGGAGTGGGTGGCCCTGCGGGCGGGCCGGGCGGCAGGGGCCGAGGTCCGCTTCATCGATCTGCCGGCCTGGCACCCGGCGTTCGCGGAGCGCACCAACAGGTACGCCGACGCGGAGGTGCGGTACGCCGAGGCGACCGACCGGCTGTGCTCGCGGTTCGCGGTGGACTCCCCTGACGCGCTCTGGGACCGCCTGTTCGAGGTGGAGCCGGACGAAGGGCTCGCGGAGCGGCTCGACGCCTACTTCACGCTGGTGCGCGGTGAGGCCGTCGCCGATGCGCGTGACCGTGCGCGCGAGTCGTACATGGCGCGCTGGGTCCGGGCGGCGGTGCGGTCGGCGGGTGGGCGCCCCGTGCTGGTGGTCACCGGCGGTTTCCACCAGCCGGCACTGCGCGCGCTGGTGTCCGACGGCACGGAAGAGGACGGCCACAAGGAGGACGGTGGTCCTGAGCACGGTGGCGGCCGGTCCGTGGTCGGCACGGACGGCTGGCCCGAGGTGCCCGCTCCCCCTGCCGGAGCACTGGCCGGCAGCTTCCTGGTGCCGTACTCCTTCCGCCGGCTGGACTCCTTCTCGGGCTACCAGTCGGGGATGCCGTCGCCCGGCTACTACCAGCAGGTGTGGGAGGAGGGCCCCGAGGCCGCGGCGGAGGGCCTGCTGCGGGCTGTCGTCGAGCGGCTGCGGTCGCGCCGGTATCCGGTGTCCACGGCGGACCTGGTGGCGGCCCGGAGCCTGTCCCAGGGACTCACCGCACTGCGCGGGCACCCCAGCCCCGCCCGGATCGATGTCCTGGACGGACTCGCCGGTGCCCTGATCACGGACGACCTGGAAGCGCCGCTGCCCTGGACGTCCCGGTCCACGCTGGCGGCGGGCACCCACCCCGCGGTGGTGGAGATGGTCGCGGCGTGCAGCGGTGCGCGCTTCGGTCGGCTGCATCCCGATACGCCGGCTCCGCCGCTGGTCCACGACGTCGAAGCGGAGCTGGCCCGGTTGGAGCTGCGCGGCCGGGACGCCGTGTACCGCCTGGACCTGATGGACGCACGGGATCTGGAGCGCAGCAGGGTGCTGCACCGACTGCGTGTCCTCGGCGTCCCGGGACACGAGCGGACCGAGGGCCCCCGGCACGGCATGGACCCGGTGTCCACCGAACGCTGGGAGCACGTGCCCGCGGCCGGGAGGGACGCGGCTCTGGTCGAGGCGGGAGCGTACGGGGGAAATCTGGCGGAGGCCGCCGCGACGGCCCTGGCCGAACGGGCGCACGGCGGCGCGGCGGAGGCGGACACGCTGGCCTCGGTCCTCTTCGACGCCGTGCTGTGCGGGGTCGGCGGGCTCTCGGAGGACCTCCTCGGCGAACTGGCCGCGCGGGTGCGCGCGCTGAAGTCCCCGGGTCCGCTCGGCGACGTACTGTCCACGGCGCTCGGCCTGTGGCGGCACGACCAGGTGTACGGGGTGGCGCGCGGGCCGCTGCTCGCCTCGGTGATCGACGGTGCGACGGGCCGTCTGCTGTGGCTGCTGGAGGGCGCCCGGGGTGGTCCGGGGGTCGACGTTCCCCGTCTGCGGGCGGTGGCCGCCGTGCGGGACGCCCTGCTGCACGCGGCCGGTCCGCTGTCGCTGTCGCGCGGGACGGTGGCCGGGGTCGCCCTGCGCATCAGCCGGGACACCGAGGCGCCGGACGACCTGCGGGGCGCCGCGTTCGGTCTCCACCGGGCCCTGGCCGACGGTCCGCACGACGCACAGGGCACACACGGCGCACAGGCCCTACGCGACGTACCGGGCGGCATCGGTGATCCGGCCTCGGTCGTGCGCGCGGTCGCGGCCGGGGGCGCGAGCAGGCTCGGAGACTGGCTGGCGGGGCTGTTCGCTCTCGCCCGCGAGGAGGTGACGGGCGGCGGTACGGGTATCGGCGGGGAATCCCTGATCGAGGTCCTGGACGGCCTCGTCGGCGGCCTGTCCGACGAGGAGTTCCTGTCGGGGCTGCCCGCGCTGCGGCAGGCCTTCGCCTACTTCCCGCCGATCGAGCGCGAGCGGATCGCGGCCGTGCTCCTGGAGCGGCGTGCCGTGCGCGGCTCCGCGCGCGGCCTGCTGCGCACCACTGCCGACCCCTTGCTGCTGGCCCGCGCCGGAGCCCTGGAGGAGAACGTGTTCCGAGTGCTGGCCCGTCACGGACTGCGGGACGCCTCATGACCGGCCCTGTGACCGCCCCCGATCCCGGGAAGGCGTCCGGGTCCGCCGCGGTTCCCATCGGGTCCGCTGCGGTTCCCGGCGGACCTCACTCGGGTCCCGTCGGACCCGACACGGGACCCATCGGGCCCGACGCGGGGCTGGAGAGGTGGCGGCTGATCCTGGGGTCCGCCGCCGAGTCCCGTACGGGCCCGCTGGGCGAGGAGGCCGGGGCCCGGGACGCCGCATTGGACTGGCTCTACGGCCGCGACCCCGATCTCCGCACGCGCGGGGTGCGGCCCACCGGGCGTACGGGCGGGAGCGGCCCGTCCCAGGTGACCGCGGTCGACTGGCTCGACGACATCCACCGGCTCTTCCCGAAGGAGACGATCGAGCGCCTGGAGCGCGACGCCGTCGAGCGGTACGGCATCCAGGAGATCGTCACGGATCCCGCCGTCCTGGAGCGGGTCGAGCCGAGCGCCACGCTGCTGCGTGCCGTGCTGCGCACCAAGCACCTGATGAACCCACAGGTGCTGGGCCTGGCACGGCGTATCGTCGCCTCGGTCGTCGAGCAGTTGCTCGCACGGCTGCGGCCGGAGATCCGCCGGGCCTTCCACGGCACCCGGTCACGGCGTCCGAGCCGGGTACCTCTGGCCAGGGACTTCGATTTCCGCCGTACCGTTCAGGCAAACCTGGCGCACTACCGTCCGGAGGAGCGGCGGCTCCTCATAGAGCGCGCCCACTTCCGTGGGCGCACGCAGCGCCATCTCACCCAGTGGCAGCTGATCATGCTCGTCGACCAGTCGGGCTCCATGGCCGGTTCGGTGATCCATTCGGCGGTGACCGCCGCCTGTCTGTGGGGACTGCCCGGCCTCAAGACCCATCTCGTCGCCTTCGACAGCGATGTGGTCGATCTGACCTCGGACGTCACCGATCCGGTGGAGCTCCTGATGTCGGTGCAGCTCGGCGGCGGGACCGACATCGCCCGGGCCGTGGCATACGGCGCCGCCCAGGTGGAGAACCCCCGTCGTACGATCATCGCGCTGATCACGGACTTCTACGAGGGCGGCGACCCGTACCGGCTGGAGCGTTCCGTACGTGCGCTGACGGAGCAGGGCGTCACCGTGCTCGGGCTGGCCGCGCTCGACGAGGACTCCGAACCGGACTACGACCGGCAGCTGGCAGGGCGGCTGGCGCAGGCAGGGGCGCACGTCGGGGCGATGACGCCCGCGCGGCTCGCCGAGTTCGTGGCGGAGAGGCTGGGCCGGTGACGGACACGACGACCGCGAACGGGCCGGTGGCCCGCGCCGATCTGCTGGCTCTGACTCCCGACACCCTCACCGCGCTCGCCAACCGCGGCCTGGTCAAGCGGGCGACGAAGGAGGTGGACGCGGGAGCCGCCCCCGCCGTCACCACCGAGCCGGATCGCACGGTGCGTGGCCGCTTCGCGGACGGGACGACCACGTCGCTGCCGCCGGGCGCCGGTCTGGACCACGGCTCGTGCAGTTGCGCCGCGCCCGGCGTCTGCCGCCACCTCATCACCGTGGTCCTCGCCTACCAGCGCACGGCCGAAGCGGCTCGGGCCACCGCCGCACCTGAGGTCGCCACCGCACCCGCCCCGGAAACCGCCGCCGGCCCCGCCGAGGACGCCGGTACCGAAGCTCCCCCGGACACTCCGGGCACCCCGGCCCCGGGCACTCCGCGCACCCCGGCCCCGAACACCCCCGCGGACCGGGACACCCCGGGCACTCCCGGCACCCCGGCCGCCTGGTCCCCCGCCTCCCTGGACGACGCCGCGCTGACCAGGGCCTTCGGGGCACCCGTCCTGGCCGCCGCCCGCCGCACGTTCGAGCGCGGTTACGGTGCGCGCGTGCACCACCCCACCTCCGACCGCCCGGAGCCCTGGGTGGAACTCCCCACGTGCACCGTGCGCTTCCCGGTCCCCGGTGAGATCGCCTACGCGCTGACGGACGCCGCAGCCGCGCTGCGCGGCGAGGTGGTGGCACTCGCCGTGTGGGCCTTCCGCGCCGCCGCCGAGGAGGGCGGGCACGACACGGTCCAGGTCGGCGGTCGCCCCACGGCCCGCACCACCGCCGGAGGTTCACCCGCACTGGACCACTCCGCCTCCCTGGCCGACGAGTTGCTGATGACGGGAGTCGCCCACGCGAGCCCGGTGCTCGCCGGAGCCCTGACCCGTGCCGCCGAGGCGCTCACCGCCGAGTCCCTGCACTGGCCGGCCGGGGCCGTCGCCGAACTGGCGGGGCGGCTCACCTCCTACACCGCCCGCAGTGCCGACTACCGCCCCGAACTCGTCGCGGAGCTGCTCACCGAGATCCATGCCCGGCGCAGGGCCGCCGCACGGCCGTCGGTGCTCGGGGTGCGGGAGCCCGGCGACACACCGCTGCGGCGCGTCCGGCTCACCTCGCTCGGCTGCCGGGTCCGCGCGACCGCTGCCGGAGCCGCCGCCGAGGTGTACTTCGCGCATCCGGGGGCCTCCGCCGTCCTCGTGCTCCACAAGCAGTGGGCCGCCGCCGACGGACAGGAGCTGACGGGCCACCGGCTGTCCGCCCGCCGTCACCTCGGTACGACGCTGAGCCGGCTGGCCACGGGCAATCTGGTCAGCGAGAGCGCCCGGCGCACCGCGAGCCGCGCGCTGACGATCTGCGGCAGCAGGGTGGGCGCCACGAGCGTCACCCCGGTCGGCACCTCCTGGACCGAGCTGCCCGGCTCCCTGCTGGTCCGCGATCTGAGGGCTTTGACCGGGGCCTGGGAGAGCCGGCCGCCCCGGCTGATCCGCCCCCGGGTCGAGGCGGAGTCCATGCGCGTGGTCTCCCTCTCCGAGGTGGAGCGTGTCGGTTACGACCCCGCCGAGCAGCGGCTCGAAGCCGTGGTGCGGGACGAGTCGGGCAACCGCGCACGGGTGAGCTCCGCCTACCGTCCGGCCTGCCCCGGTGCGCTCGACGCGCTGGCCGGCGCGCTGGAAGGGGGCGCCACCCACCTCAGCGGTTCGGTCCGTGTCGCGGGCGGGGAGATCCGGATCGACCCCGTGGCGGTGCTGACGCCGTCCGGGGTGCTGGTGCCCGATCTGGCGCCCGGCGACGGCTCGAAGGCCCTGGCGGCGGCTCCGGCGGCGGAGGGCCACCGTCCGCCGGATCCCCTGACGGCCGCGCTGGACGAGGCGGCGGGCGCCCTCGCCGCCGTGGCCCACAGCGGGCTGCGCCATCTCTCCGTCCCGGCCCGGGACCGTATCGACGGCGCCGCCACGGCCCTGTCACGGACCGGGCTGACGCGTGCCGCGGCCCTGCTCCGGGCCTTCCTGGAGGCGACGGGCACGCCCGGCCCCGCCGGGACCGCCGCCTGGCTGGAGGCCCAGCTGCACATCCTGGTCAGCGGTGAACTCCTGGACGCCGGGAGCGGCTGACGGTCACGGCCGGTCCAGGTAGGCGAGCCCGGGGTGGACCTTCGTGTAGCCGTCGACCAGCCGGCGGGCCACCGAGACGGAGTCGACCAGCGGATGCAGGGCGAAGGCCCGCACGGCCGCCGCGCGCGAGCCGGTCTCCGCGGCCTCCAGCACGGCGCGTTCCACGGCCTTCACCGCGGTCACCAGTCCGACGGCGTGGTACGGGAGCGGATCGACGGTCACCGGGTGCGCGCCGTCGGCGTCGACCATGCAGGGCACCTCGATGACGGCGTCCTCGTCGAGCACCCGGAGGGTGCCCCTGTTGCGGACGTTGAGGATCAGCGAGGTGCGTTCGTTGCGGGCCACGGCCCTCATGAGGGCGAGGGCGACCTGCTCGTAGCCGCCGGACTCCAGGTCGCTCTCCTCGCGCTCGCCCGCCCCCGCCACGTCCCTGTTCTCCGCCATGTACGTGGCTTCGCGTTCGGCGCGCGTACGGTCCCAGGTGGCCAGCGGTGGGGCGGCCGGGTCCTTCATGCGGGCGTAGAAACCCTCCTGCTGCTCGCGGAGAAAGGCGCCGCGGGTCTGCTCGGCCTCCTGGTAGGCGCGGACGGCTTCCCGGTTGAAGTAGTAGTAGTGCAGGTACTCGTTGGGGATCGACCCGAGCGAGCGCAGCCAGTCCGGGCCGAAGAGCCTGCCCTCCTCGAACGAGCCGAGCAGCTCCGGGTCCGCCAGCAGGCGCGGGAGTTCGTCGTGGCCCCCGACGTGCAGCCCGCGCACCCAGCCGAGGTGGTTGAGCCCCACGTAGTCGATGCGCGCCCGGTCGGGGTCCGCGCCGAGGACGCGGGCGATCCGGCGGCCGAGTCCCACGGGCGAGTCGCAGATGCCGATGACACGGTCGCCGAGGTGCCGGGACATCGCCTCGGTGACCAGCCCTGCCGGGTTGGTGAAGTTGATGACCCACGCGTCGGGGGCGAGCCGCGCGACGCGCCGGGCGAGGTCCACCGCGACGGGCACGGTGCGCAGCCCGTAGGCGATGCCCCCGGCCCCGACCGTCTCCTGGCCGAGGACGCCCTCGTCCAGCGCGACCCGCTCGTCGGCCGCCCGGCCTTCGAGTCCCCCGACCCGGATCGCGGAGAAGACGAAGTCCGCTCCCCGCAGGGCCTCGTCGAGATCCGTCGTGGCGAGGACGGCGGGCGCGTCGTCGATGCCCTCGGCCTGTTCGACGAGTACCCGGGCGACCGCGGTGAGCCGGTCGGCGTCCGTGTCGTACAGGGTCACCCGTGTCACGCGGCCTTCGGCGTGGTCGCCGAGCAGCGCCCCGTACACCAGAGGGACCCGGAATCCGCCACCGCCAAGAATTGTCAGCTTCACGCTGCTCGATGGTACGGGGCACGCGGCCGGGTGCCCTGGACCCGGACGGCCAGGGCACGCGGCACGGCGTCCGGTGTCAGTGTCCGTTCCACCAGCGCACCACGGCCTGCCACAGTTTCGGCGGCCCGCTCCGCTGCCCCGGGACGGCTGCGGGGGTGCCGGACGGCGCGTGCGGGGCGGGTGCCTGGGCCCCGCCCGGTGCGTAGCCGGCCGGTACGGTCCCCGAGGGCCGCGGCATCGCGGGCGAGGCCACCTCCCAGTCGGCCTTCGACCGGGCACGGGAGACCGCGGGCAGCGGTTCGGCGTCGATCTCCTGTTCCGGGCTCGGGGCAAAGCTCGCGGGCAGCTCCACCAGGTGCCGTGAAACGAAGTTCCCGACCCAGCTCAACCGGCTCTCGTCCACGCTGAGTTCGAGGTCGGGAAGGCGCATCAGCAGGGCGTCGACACCGACGTCCGCGATGGCGCGGCCGATGTCCTGGCCCGGGCACTCGTGGGGGCCGCTGCTGAATGCCAGATGCGCGCGGTTGCCCTCCATGCTGGCGGTGAGGTCGGGCCGCACGGCGGGGTCGGTGTTGGCGGGGGCGATGCCCACGATCAGGGCGTCACCGGCCTTGATCTGCTGCCCGCCGAGCTCGGTGTCGCCCACCGCCCAGCGGCCGAGGACCGAGGTGAACGGTGGCTCGTCCCAGAGCGTCTGCTCGACCGCCTCGGGGACGGTCATGTGCCCGCCGCTGAGCCGGGCGCGGAACCTGGGGTCGGTGAGGACCATGCGCAGCACGTTGGCGATCAGGTTGGTGGTGGTCTCGTAGGCGACGATCAGCACCACCCGCAGGTGCTCGCTGACCTCCTTGTCGGTGAGGCCGGCGGGATGTTCGACCAGCCAGGTGGCGAAGTCCTCGCCGGGCACCTTCCGGCGTCGCTCCACCAGCCGGTCCAGCGCGCCGATCACGTAGGCGTTGCTCGCGACGGCGGTCTCCGACCCCCGGGTCATGTCACGGGCGGCCTGCACCAGGCGGTCGTTGTACTCCTCCGGCATGCCGATGATCGCGCACATCACCATCATCGGGAGTCGCTCGGCGAACTGGCTGACCAGTTCGGTGCGGCCCTCCTTGCAGAAGTCGTTGACGAGCCGGTTGCTGTACCGGTTGATGTGGCGGCGCACCCCACGGGTGTCGATGCGCGCCATGCTGTCGGTGACCGCTCCGCGCAGCCGTTCGTGGGTGGCGCCCTCGGCGAAGGAACACACGGGCTGCCAGGTGAAGACCGGGGCGAGCGGGTGGTCCGGGGCCACGGTGCCCTCCTGCAGGGCGCGCCAGCGGCGCGAGTCGCGGGAGAACTGCGAGGGGGTGCGGGTCATGTGGAGGTTCTCGCTGTGCCCGAGCACCAACCAGGCGGGAACGTCCCCGTGCATCAGGACGGGCGCCACCGTCCCGTGTTCGGCGCGCAGCTTCTCGTACAGTCCGGCGGGGTCGGCCTCGGCCTCGGGGCCGAAGAGACGGCGCAGGCCGCCGGGGCCCGTACCCGAGGCGTGCGCGGGGCACTGCGGGGGTGGCACCGGACCGGTGGCCGATCCGGGTTCGTACGGGAAGGGGGTTGTCACAGTGGCTCCAGGAATGAGGCGTACGAGAACGGGCGCATGGGGACAGGGCCCGTTCGGAGGCGTAGGTGTGCCGTCGTCAGGCGAGCGGCACGGCGAGGCTGTGCAGATAGCGCATCAGGGTCATCAGCACGTCGCGGCTGGAGGCGCGCAGCCGGGCGTCGCAGTCGATCATCGGGACCTCGTCCGGCAGATCGAGGGCACTTCGCAGTGCCTCGACGGGGTGGTGCGGTGCGTCGGGGAAGGTGTTGACGGCAACGACGAAGGGCACCCCGCGCTCCTCCAGCCTGCCGATGACGTCGAAGCTGACCTGGAGCCGCCGGGTGTCGATCAGGACGACGGCTCCGAGCGCTCCCTCGAAGAGCCCGTTCCACAGGAACCAGAAGCGTTCCTGGCCGGGGGTGCCGAACAGATAGAGGATCAGTTCTTCGCTGAGGCTGATCCGGCCGAAGTCCATGGCGACGGTGGTGGCGGTCTTCGTCTCCACGCCGACGTTGTCGTCCACGCCGACGCCGGCCTGGGTCATGGTCTCTTCGGTCGTCAGGGGCCGGATCTCGCTCACCGAGCCGACCATGGTCGTCTTGCCGACCCCGAACCCTCCGACGACGACGACCTTCACCGCGGCCGTGGCCGTGCTGGGAAGGACGTCCTGGCTGCGGGGGCCCGTGATCGTGTCAGAGCTTCTGAAGTCCATGCATCACCGCTTCGAGGAGGGACCGGTCCGGGAGCGCGGCGCGGACGATGGGCGCGCGCGATTCGATCAGTTCGGTCGCCAGGAGTTCTGTCAGGAGCGAGGTGACCACGCTGAAGGGCAGGCTCAGATAGGCCGAGATCTCCGCGACGGACAGCGGCGCCTTGCAGAGCCGCAGGATCGCGGCCTGCTCGGGCTGGACCGTGGGCGACGGATCGGCCTGTGCCACCACCATCGTGACGAGGTCGAGTGCCGCTCTCTCGCCGTCGGTGTCACCGGTGATCACATACAGCCGTTCCGGGTCGCTCAGTTCCGGGTCGGCCTTGCGGCGTTCTCGTCGGGGAGGGCTCATCCGGCCTGCCCGTCGTGGCGCGGAGGACTCGTCAGATGCGCGCCGATGCGGACGACCATGTCGCGCATGCGGGCTCCGACGAGGCCGGCGTCGACCGTCTCCCCGGCCAGCACCGCGAGGTAGGCGCCGGTTCCGGCCGCCATCAGGTAGAAGAACCCTCCGGTGACCTCGATGACGACGAGCTTCATCAGGCCGTCGCTGTAGGGGATTTCGGTGGCGACGGCCGCCGCCAGGCTCTGCAGCCCGGCGCAGGCGGCGGCGAGGCGGTCGGCGACGTCGGGGTCACCGCCGTGGCGGGCGATGCGCAGTCCGTCGGCGGAGAGCACCACGATCTGGTGGATGCTCGGTACGTCGTCGGCCAGTTCCTTGAGCATCCAGTCCATGTTTCCCCGTTGCTGGATCACTTCTGGTCTCCCTTGTCCCACGCGTCGTCAGAGTCTTCGCCGTTGTCCTGGTCCTTGGGCACACCGTTGACCGCCTGGGTGAATGCCTCCAGCCAGAGACCGGGAGGTGCCGTGTCGCCGCCGTGTCCGTTGCGCGCGGCGGGGGGCTCGGCGGCCGGCGCGGACTGCTGCGGGAGGTTGTGCGAGCCGAGCGGTGCGCGGCCCCGGCTGCGGCGCTGCGGAAGCCCGCCCGCGGTCCACTCGGTGACCACGATCTCGTCGTCCCCCATGGAGGCCGCCGGGGCGGCGGGCCGTGCTGCGGATACCGCCGGTGCGGGGACGGGGGCGGCCGGAGCGGCGACCGACGGGACGGGCCCGGTCGCGGTGGGGCGCACCTTGTTCTTGCCGCGCGGGGGCACGACGTGCTGCATCTGCGACATGTCGAGCGAGCTCTGGGGCCGCGAGGTGGCGCCGATGCCGTGCGCGATGCCGGGAGCGGGCCCGGTGGTGATCATGTCGCGGGGCACGACGAGCACGGCGCGGACACCGCCGTACGCGGACTGCCGCAGGGAGACCTGGAGTTGGTACATCCGGGCGAGCCTGCCGACCACGGCCATGCCGAGGCGCGGGGACTCCCCGAGGTCGTTCATGTTGATGCCGGCCTGGGCCTGGGCGAGCATGTTCTCGGCCCGCGCACGCGCCTCCTCGCTGAGGCTGACGCCGCCGTCCTCGATCTCGATGGCGATGCCGGTCTGCACCTCGACCGCGGTGACGTGCACCCGCGTCTGGGGCGGCGAGTAGCGGGTCGCGTTGTCGAGGAGTTCGGCGCAGGCGTGGATCAGCGGTTCGACGGCCGTGCCGACGATGGCGACCTTGGCGATCGAGTGCAGGTCGACGCGCTGGTACTCGAGGATGCGGGACATCGCTCCGCGCAGCACGCTGAAGAGCGGTACGGCCTTGGGCCACTGGCGGCTGGGGCGGGCGCCGCCGAGCACGGCGATGGAGTCGGCGAGCCGGCCGATCAGCGCGGTGCCGTGGTCGATGCGGAGCAGGTCGTCGAAGACCTCGGGGTTGCGCCCGTGGTGGTCCTCCATCTCCCTGAGCTCACTGGCCTGCCGGTGGACGATGGCCTGGACGCGACGGGCGACACTGACGAAGGCGCGCTGCGCGGAGTCACGCATCGCCTCCTCGTTGTCGATGATGTCGAGGACCTGGAGGACCAGGGCGCGCTGTGCCTTGGGGAGGTTGCGGTAGGTCTCGTCGGCGTCGACGATGTCGCGCATCACCTCCTGCGGCGAGTTGCTGGCACGCAGCCTGCGGATCGCGGCGGGCAGGAGCTCCTTGGTGAGCCGTACGGTCTCCTGGTCGTGCGTGGCGATGCGGTGTTCCAGGAACGCGATGCGCTGTTCGTACTGCGCGCGCTGGACACGCGTCGCCCGGCTGCGGCGGTTGAGTACGACGGCGAGCGTGGCGACCACGACGGTGGCGATCGCACCGCACAGGACGACTGCCACCCGCGTGTCCCCGGCGACCGGCACCGCGCCGGCGGTGGTGGCTCCGGCCATCAGCACAACGGGCAGGAGTGCGGCGCGGATCACGGGGATGTCTCTGTTGGTCGGCGGTGATTCAACACGGACCATCTAAACCCTCTGGCGGTTGATTCGGGAGGTATACGCACTTGTTCGGACAGTTATGAACGAGTGCGCGAATTCATATCAACTCGACTTCACTGCGCGTGAGCCTAGCCAGATCAGATCAGTGCTTCGGCACATTCGCCCAACCCCCTGCGCGAGCACGCCGGCGGTAATACACTCGCCAGTTTTCGCACTCACCGCCGTCAGGCGTGTGCAGGGAGTGACACCCACGGGGAATCAGTCCAAACCGGACTACTTTGTCCTGCTGGACAGGACAAGATCTCACGAAGGCACCTCGGGGTGACTCATGAGTTTCCAGCGATAACGCCAAATAATGCGAGCATTTGAGCGAAAAACTCCCGCACATACGAAAACCCCCGTCCCGCACAACGGGACAGGGGTACATGCGATCGAATCGGATCGAAAAGGAGCAGATACTTGAGCGACGGACGGGTGTACGCATACGCGGGCGCCCAGCCGTCCCGATGCCGCGCCGCGGTCGAACGCCCGCCCGACCGCCGGAAGCGACGGCTCACCACACCCCAGCATCGTGACGGAGAGTGAGGCAGGCCCCCATGCTCGACCCCTCGCCGAGGGAGCGACGATCCGTCAGCGGCGGCCTCCGCCGAGGCGGCCCTCCAACTGCACCAGCAGCTCGCCGAGCTGTTCGCTGAGCCCGCCGCGCGTCTCGTCGTCCAGCCCGGAGAGCACCGACCGCTCGTAGGCGAGCTGTTCGGGCAGCAGCCGGTCGACCAGGTCGCGCCCCTCGTCGGTCAGCCCGACATGGGCGACCCTGCGGTCGCGGGCGTCACTGCGGCGGCCGATCAGACCGGCTTCCTGGAGGGCGCGCAGCCGCTTGGTGACGGCGGCGCCGGAGGAGAACGTCTCGCGGGCCAGCTCACCCGGGGTCAGCTCGCGGTCGGTGCGCCGCATCGCGCCGAGCAGATCGAATTCGGCCCGGGTCAGTCCGGCGGCCCGCAGCGGGGCGTCCTCGGCCTGCTGGAGCAGGGCCGCGCAGCGGTTGATGCGGCCGATGAGCTCCATCGGTCCGGTGTCCAGTCCCGGCTTGACGGCCTGCCACTGCCGTACCACCGAGGCCACGATGTCGTCGGTCACACCGCTCCGTTCGCCGGGGGCAGGGTGATGAGCCCCTGCCGTTGTGCTGTCGCCGCGAGCGTACGGTGTCCTGCCTGCTCAGCGGCGAGCAGCTCTTCCTCCGGCAGGGCGCGCTGCCACCATTCGCCGGACGCGACATCACTGGCGTCGCGCAGTTCCACGAGCGCGGCGGTCAGCCGGCGGCGGGCCGTCTCGAGCGCCAGAGGGTCCGCCTCGGGGTCGGCGACGGCCCGTTCGGCGCGCCGCCTGGCGTCCCCGGCCGCGGCGAGGGCCTGCTCCACACGGCCGGAGGCGCGCCGGTTGGTGACGGCGACCGCGGCGAGGAAGCCGACGGCGACGCCCACCAGGGTGTCCAGGGCGCGGTCGGTGATGAGCCGGCCCGCCGGCTGGAAGCCGCCGAATTCCAGGATCAGCAGGGCCATCGGGGTGACGGCGATGGAGCCGAGCCAGTAGTTGCGGGTGATGAGGGCCTCGGCGGCGAAGTTGAAGAACAGGACGCACAGCACGAGGGCCAGCGGGCCGACCCGGGCGACGGGGATGACCGCGGCGAAGACCAGGACGCCGACGAGGTTGCCGACGGTCCGCTGGACGGCCCTGCTCCAGGAGAGGGCGAGATTGGGCTGGTAGACGGAGGCGGCGGTGACGATGGCCCAGTACGGGTGGCCCACGCCGAGCGCCCAGGAGACATAGCCGGCCAGGGCGGTCCCGAGGAGGGTGCGGAAGGCGACGGGCAGCACGGGCGAGCCGGGGCCGAGTGCGCGCAGCAGCCTGCGCCGCGCCTCGCGCCTGCCGCGCCGCATGCGCTGACCGGCCCGTTCGGCATCGATCCCGAAGAGCTGCTCGACGGTGCCGGGCGCGGGCGGCGGACTGGGTACGGGGCCGCGCGCCCGGGTCTCCTTCGCCCATCGGCGCAGCTCGCCGGGGTCGCCGCCGCGGACATGGCCGTCGACCGCCGTGGTGGCGAGCGCGCGCTCGGCGTGGACGACGAGCCGCTCCAGTCCTTGGCGTACGGGGGTGGGCCGGCCGGAGGCGAGGAGCGCCTGCCAGGCGGCCTGGACCGCTGCCGCGGCGGCGTGCCGGGTCCGGTGGCCGGGTTCCGCCGCGTACGCCGCGGCGGCGTCGAGGGCGCGGGCGGTGGCGAGTCGCTCGGGCCCCTCCCTGCGCCAGAGGGCCGGCCCCGCCGTGACCAGCCAGGAGAAGGCGCCCGCGGCCAGCATGAGCGCCATGTGCCCGGGCACCTGTCCCAGCTCCTGCGGGACGAAGAGCGCGGCGGATGTGACGAACGCGAAGATCACGTTGCCGGGCGGGCCGATGCGGGTGGCGTCGCAGAACGTCTTCTGCACGGCGGCGAGCAGCGCTCCGACGGCGATCAGGACCGCGGTCGAGTCGGTGAGCGACGCCGTGACCAGGGCGACGGCGAAGCCCGCGGCCATGCCGAGAACCACCCGTAGGACGGTGTGGGCCCGTCGGGCGTACGGCAGGTTGTGCCCGTACAGCGCACAGAGCGAGCCGGCCATCGTGTATATGACGAGGTCGAGCCGGTCGAGCGAGTACAGCAGCAGATTCGGGACCGCCGAGGCGACCACCACGCTCAGCGCGGGCTTGTACCAGGTCTCCGCGGGGCTCCTCAGCCGCAGGACGCCGGCGACCGGCAGTTTGTGGACGGATGGCTTCCGGGGTCGCATGGCTGTATCACTCACTCATTTACTTTAACAGGTGTTACACCCGTAAAACATCTGAGCCGTGCGCGGCTCCGCCTCCGGTAGCCGCCTCATCCGCGCCGCTCTAGCGTGCTGGACAACAGCGTAGGAATGCGCGCACTCGCCCGCGCCTCGGGAGGAAACGGGATGAAGCTCATGAAGCCGGTGCCGGGAGGGCCCTGCTGGGTCGAGCTCAGCACGTCGGACGTACCGGCTGCCCAGGCCTTCTACGCGGCGGTCTTCGGGTGGCGGTCCGAGACCGACCCCCGCCCCGAGGCGGGCGGCTACACGATGGCGCGCATCAGCGAGGACGCGGTCGCCGCCCTGACCCCCGCCTACCGCCGGGACCAGCCGCCGTCCTGGACGGTCTCCTTCGCCACCGAGGACGTGGACGCGTCGGCGGACGCGGTGCGCTCGGCCGGCGGCACCGTGCTGATGGGGCCGATGGACGTCTTCGACCAGGGCAGGTTCGCCGTGGCCGCCGATCCGTCGGGGGCGGCGTTCGGTCTCTGGCAGGGGCGCGCCTTCCCGGGCGCGGGGCGCTTCAACTCCCCCGGCGCCCTGGGCTGGACCGAGCTGCGCACTCCCGACCCACAGGGAGCGCTCGCCTTCTATCCGGCCGTGTTCGGCTGGACGGTGGAGGCGTCGGAGCACTTCACCCACTGGGGCGTGGACGGGGCGGCCTTCGGCGGCCTGAAGGAGCAGTCGCCCGACGAGGCCGAGGAGACCGGGCCGCACTGGCTGCCCTACTTCACGGTCACCGACACGGAGACCACCGCCGCCACGGTGCTGAGCGCGGGCGGCGAGCAGCTCGCACCGCCGAGGCACGTCCCCGGCGGCCCCTGGGTCGCCGTCGTCCGCGACCCCCGCGGCGCGGGCTTCGGCCTCCGCACTCCCTAGAGCAGCACCTCCGGACGAAGGCCCGCGGGTGTCCCCTCGAACCTCCGGGCCCGGTCCGCCGTCACCTGGCCTCCTCCGGCACCCGGAGGGCCTCGGCGGCCTCCGCCACCCGGTGCATCAGGTCGAAGAGCGTCCGCTGCTCGTCCGCCGAGAGCGGGCCGAGGAAGACCTGGTTCATCCGGACCGTACGCAGGGCGAGCTTCCGGTGGGTGTCCGCACCCTCCTCCGTGAGGCGCAGCAGGGAGCGCCGGCCGTCGTGGGGGTCGCGCACCTTGTCGAGCAGCCCCCGGCGCAGCAGCCTGCTGACGACCTCGGCGATGGTGGACCGGTCCAGGCCGACCCGCTCCCCCACCGTGCGCTGGTCGAGGCCGGGTTCGGCGGTCAGTGCGTTGAGCACGGCGAACTGGGGCGAGGTGGTCTCCTGCGAGACCATCGCGTTCCAGAGCAGGTGGTGCGCCTGCTGGAGACGCCGGGCCAGATGCCCGGGGTGGGTGCTCAGGTCGACCGCCCGCACGGCACGCCCTCTCTGTCGGTCGTCGGCCGCCGGCGTCGCCGGCCGACGGATCACCGTGGGCCGGGCGCCCCGTCGGCCCCGGATCGCTGTGGGCCGGACCCTCCGCCGGCCTGGATGTCGAAGATACACAGTGCACTGAGGGTCTTGACCGTGACAGCGACCTCTGGATAGCTTCACGGACATCGCATTTACTCAGTGTACTGAGCATTATCGCTTTCACGGAGCCGTGACATGACCGCACGTGACCTTCCCGCCCAGCCCCTGCCCGACGGACTGACCCAGCAGGAGATCGACACGGAGGTGGCCAAGGCGCAGGCCGCCGCAGTGCCGGGTGCCTCCCATCCGCCGCGCGACTACCCGCCGTACCGCAGCAGCCACTACCGCCACCCGCACCGCTCGCTCATCCCCCTGCGCGACCCGGAAGCGGTCGAGCTCTCCGGGCCGGCGTTCGGGGTCACCGACGTGACCGCGCTGGACCGCGACCTCACCGCACAGCACCACGGCGAGCCGCTCGGCGAGCGCATCACCGTGACCGGCCGTGTGCTGGACCGGGCCGGCCGGCCCGTGCGGGGACAGCTGGTCGAGGTGTGGCAGGCCAACGCCTCGGGACGGTACGCCCACCAGCTCGACCAGCACCCGGCGCCGCTCGACCCGAACTTCACCGGTTTCGGACGCTGCCTCACCGATGACGACGGCGGCTACTCGTTCACGACCGTCAAGCCGGGCGCCTACCCGTGGCGCAACCACACCAACGCCTGGCGCCCCGCGCACATCCACTTCTCGCTGTTCGGGACGTCGTTCAGCCAGCGGCTCGTCACCCAGATGTACTTCCCGGGTGATCCGCTCCTCCCGTACGACCCGGTGATCCGCTCCGTCACGGACCAGGCCGCGCGCGAGCGGCTGGTCTCCGCGTACGACCACGATCTGTCCGTTCCCGAGACGTCCCTCGGCTACCGCTGGGACATCGTCCTCGACGGCCCCTGTGCCACCTGGACCGAGGAAGAAGGCGACGCCTGATGTCCCACGCCCCGACTCCCTCCCAGACCGTGGGTCCTTTCTACGGTTACGCCCTGCCCTTCCCCGGCGGCGGCGAGGTCGCCCCGGCGGGCCACCCCGACACGATCACCGTCCACGGCTACGTCCTCGACGGCCAGGGCGTCCCCGTGCCCGACGCGATCGTCGAGACCTGGCAGCCCGCACCCGACGGATCGCGCACCGGGCTCCCCGGATCGCTGCGCCACGACCCCTCTTCGGGGAAGGTGATCGGGCGCAACGGCGTGGACTTCACCGGCTTCGGCCGGGCGCCGACGGACGCGGACGGCCGCTGGGTCGTGCGCACCCTGCCGCCGGGTGGCGCCCCCTACATCTGCGCCGCCGTCTTCGCCCGCGGTCTGGTCCACCACCTCTTCACCCGGGTGTACCTCCCCGACCTGCTGGACCGTGCGGCCGGGGCCGGCGACACGCTGCTGGAGTCGCTGGACGCCGAGCGGCGCGCCACACTGATCGCTACGCGCACGGACCCCCGCACCTACCGCTTCGACATCCGTCTCCAGGGCGACGGCGAGACGGTCTTCCTGGAGTTCAGCTGATGCACGAGAGCGACGCCGGCCTTCTCGCCCCCGGGCGGGCCGGCTCCGCGGCCGAGGCCGCCACCGGCGACCATGCCTTTCTCCAGGCCCTCCTGGACGCCGAGGCGGCTCTCACACGGGCCCAGTCCGCCTGCGGGCTGGCTCCCGCGGGGGCGGGGCGGGCGGTCACCGGGGCGGCGGAGGCCGAGCGGTTCGACGTACGCGATCTGGCGCTGCGGGCGCGGTCCGGCGGCAATCCGGTGATCCCCCTGGTCGCCGCGCTGTCGGCGGCGGTCGACGAGGAGGCGCGGCCGTACGTGCACCGAGGCGCCACCAGCCAGGACATCCTGGACACGGCGGCGATGCTGGTCGCGTCCCGGACCCTGTCGCTCGTCCTGGCCGACCTGGACCGGACCGCCCGCGCGCTGGCGCGGCTGGCGGCCGAACACCGCGACACGCCGATGCCCGGCCGCACCCTGACGCAGCACGCCGTGCCGACCACCTTCGGTCTCAAGGCCGCGGGCTGGCGGTCCTCGGTGCTGGACGCGCGGGACCGGCTGCGTGCGGTACGGGACTCGCTGCCCGCCCAGCTCGGCGGCGCGGCGGGCACGCTGGCCGCGTTCGCCACGGACGCCTCCGGGACCGGTGGGTACACGGACGGGCTCGGGCTCGTCGCGGCCTACGCGCGGGAGGTGGGCCTGGCCGAACCGCTGCTGCCCTGGCACACCCTGCGCACCCCCGTCGCCGACCTGGCCGGCGCGCTCGCCCTCACCGCGGGCGTGCTCGGCAAGACGGCGGCCGATGTGCTCACGCTCTCCCGTACGGAGATCGCCGAGCTCGCCGAGGGCTCCGGCGGCGGCTCGTCCGCGATGCCGCACAAGGCCAACCCGGTGCGCGCCACCCTGATCGCCGCCGCCGCGCGCCGCGCGCCCGGTGCGGCGGCCACGCTCTACGGCTCGCTCGTCGCCGAGGACGAACGGCCCGCCGGGGCGTGGCACGCCGAATGGGAGCCACTGCGCGATCTGCTGCGCCTGGTCGGCGGCGCCGCCCGGGACGCGGCGGAGCTCGCGGAGGGGCTCCGGGTCTTCCCCGGGACGATGCGGAGACATCTGGGACTGACCGGCGGCCTGGTCGTCTCGGAGCGGCTGGCCGCCGTCGCCGCCGCCCGGGTGGGCCGCGCACGCGCCAAGGAGATCCTCACCGAGGCCGCGGCGCGCTCCCGGGACGAGGGCGGAACCCTCGCCGGGATCCTCGCGGCGGAGCCCGCCTTCGCGGGCCTCGATCTCGAAGAACTGACCGACCCCGCCCGGTACACCGGCTGCGCCGGGCCCCTCACCGACCGCGCTCTGGAGCGCCGATGACCACGACACCCGCCCGTCTCCTCCACCACCACGCCGAAGGTCCGGCGAGCGCTCCCCCGCTCCTGCTCGGCCCGTCGCTCGGCACGTCCACCGCCCTCTGGGACGGGGTCGCCCCCGAACTCTCCGCCGCCCACCGGATCGTGCGGTGGGACCTGCCGGGGCACGGAGGCTCGCCCGCCGGTCTGATCGGCCCCGGGGCGTCCGTCGCCGATCTCGGGGCGCTGGTGCTGGAGCTCGCCGACGCGCTGTCCCTGGAGCGGTTCTCGTACGCCGGGGTCTCGCTGGGCGGCGCGGTGGGCCTCTGGCTCGCCGCCCACCACCCCGAGCGCGTCGACCGCCTGGCGGTCATCTGTTCCTCCGCCCACTTCGGCGACCCGGGCCCCTGGCGGGAGCGGGCCGCGCTGGTGCGCGCCGAGGGGCTCGGGAAGGTCGCGGAGAGCGCGGCGGGCCGCTGGTTCACGCCCGGGTTCACCGAACCCCGGCTGCTCGACGACCTCCTGGGCACCGACCCTTCGGCCTACGCCGCGTGCTGCGACGCGCTGGCGGACCTCGACCTGCGGGACGCGCTCTCCGAGGTGCGGGCGCCGACGCTGGTCGTCGCGGGGCGCGAGGACCCGGCGACGCCGCCCGCGCACGCACGGGAGATCGCCGACGGAATCCCGGGCGCGGCGCTCACCGAGCTGCCGCACGCCTCGCACCTGGCCCCGGCGGAGCGCCCGGCGGCCGTGCGGGAGGCGCTGCGCGCCCACTTCGCGCCCCGGGAGCGCGGCAGCGGCACCGTCGTACGCCGCGAGGTCCTGGGCGATGCGCACGTCGACCGGGCGCAGGCCGCGACCTCGGAGTTCACCGCACCGTTCCAGGACTTCATCTCCCGCTACGCCTGGGGCGAGATCTGGACCGACCCGACGCTGTCCCGGCGCGAGCGCAGCCTCATCACGCTGACCGCCCTGGTCGCGCACGGCCATTACGGCGAGCTGGCGATGCATGTCCGCGCCGCCGTACGCAACGGCCTCAGCCCCCGGGAGATCGGCGCGGCGCTCCTGCAGACAGGGGTCTACTGCGGCGTCCCCGCGGCCAACTCCGCGTTCGCGGTGGCGGAGCGGGTGCTCTCCGAGATGGCGGGGACGGAACCGGAGAAGGCGGAGTAGACACCGGTACGGGGCGGCGTCCGGCAGAGCCGGGCGCCGCCCCGTACGCGTGCGCGACGGGTGCCGGCCCCGTGCCCCGGGACTCAGCCGAAGCCGCGGGCGTCCTGCTTGAGGGCGGTGTCGACAGTCAGGGCCGTCGCCACGACGAGGCTCAGCAGCGGCTCGGGCAGCTGATAGTGGATCTGGAGCACATAGTTGTCGGCCGTGGTGAACATCGTCTTCGCCAGGCCCTCCCAGGTCTTGGTGATCCGGGCGATCTCGGCGTCGTTGTGGTCCACGATGGCGAAGTTCCAGGCGCGCCAGTTCTCGGCCTTGATCGCTCCGACCTGCCGGCCGTCGGCCATCATGGCGAAATTGATCTTGCCGATGGCGTTCTGCTGGACGATCTCGCCGACGGGCTGTCCGTCCGGGCGCTGCACGACGACCCGCGACTTGATGAACTTCGCCGGGCGGGTCAGCAGCAGTTGCGGCTGACCGTAGGCGTCGCGGATCTCCAGGCGGTGGGTGAGGTACTGGTCGATGCTGGACACGAACCTGAGCACCTTGCGCGCGGTGCTCTGGCCGACCTGGACGACCGAACCGACGGTGTTGCCCTGCTGGTCGAAGACGCTGTACTCGTTGGTGAGCTCGATCAGCTTGGCCTTCTGGTTCACGACCAGGACCTGCTGGCTGAAGAGCGGGCCGGTGCCGGGCACGCCCTGCTGAGGAGCGAACTGCTGCTGCGGCACCACGGGCTGCGGCTGCGCCGCCTGGACCGGGGCCTGAGCGTGGACCGGAGCCTGCGCCTGAGCGGCCTGGGGCTGAGCCGCGGCCTGGGGCTGGGCGGTCTGGGGCTGGGCGGTCTGGGCCGGGTGGGTGTGCTCGGTCCACCTGGAACCGTCCCAGTAGCGCAGCAGCTGGGGTGCGCCGTGCGGATCCGGATGCCAGCCCGCAGGTACGTTCGATTGCGTCGTCACCGCGGCACACTATCCTGCCAAGCTGTGGGCCTGGACTCATTGAACATTCACACACCATTACGATGGCGGCGATGACCACAGAGAGCGGGCGGACCGCACGGCGACGGGGCACGAACAGCCTGCCCGTCGCCCTGGCCTGGGCGCTGATGCTCCTGGCCGTGTTCCTCTGCTGCTCGCACACCGCCACCGCCGCGCCCCGCGACGACGCCTCCTCCCGGACCGAGGTCCGGGCCTTCACCCCGGTGCCGTCGGCGGTCGTGTCCGTCGTCGTGGCCGACTCACCGGCCGAGCGCGGGGTCGGCAGCTCCTGTCACGGCGCGACGGACCACTCGTCGGCCGTCGTCCTGCCCGGGCACACCGCTCCCGTGGCGCTGCCCTGCGGCTCGGCCGCGCCCCGTACCGCTCCGCCCGCCGGCGCGGCGCCCATCCGGGGACCCTGCAACGACAGCGTGGACGCCGTCGATCATCTGCGTCTTCAGGTCCAGCGGATCTAGAGGCCGGACCTCCGCCCTCCCGCGCCGTGAGAGCGCCGGAGGCGGCACGTCCCTATGCCCTCTTCCCGCGTAGCGCACGTCCCGCGCACGCCATCCGCCGAATCCGAGGACCTGAGACATGGCTTCCGCCAAGAACCAGAACAGCTCCGCCGCCGCACGCCGCGCCAAGCTCGACGAGGCCCGCCGCAAGGAGCGGGCCCGTGAGCGCCGCAGCCGCATCATCACCATCACCGCGGCCGTCGTCGTGCTCGTCGGCCTCGTCGCGGGGGGCGGCTATCTGATGTCGGCCGCCGACGAGCAGGACAAGGCCGAGGAGCAGGCCAGGACCTCACCCGTCACCGGTGAGAAGTCCTGGGACAAGCTGACCCAGAACCACGTCGAGAAGGCCGTCGACTACCCGATGAACCCGCCCGTCGGCGGTGACCACAACCCGGTCTGGATGAACTGCGACGCCGACGTCTACACCGAGGCGATACCGAACGAGAACGCCGTCCACTCCCTGGAGCACGGCGCCGTCTGGGTCACGTACAACGAGAAGGCGAAGGACGCCGACGTCGAGGCGCTCGCCGAGCGCGTGTCCAAGACGCCCTACTCGCTGATGAGCCCCGTGGCCGACCAGAAGGACCCGCTGATGCTCAGCGCCTGGGGCAAGCAGCTCACGGTGAAGAGCGCCACGGACGCACGGGTCGCACAGTTCTTCACCAAGTACGTCCAGGGCGCGCAGACCCCTGAGCCGGGCGCCGCGTGCTCCGGCGGGATCGCCAAGTGACCTCGTCCGCGCGCTCCTCCCGGTCGCTGGTGTGGGCGGGGGCCGTGGTGTTCGTGGTGGCGGTAGGGCTGGTGCTGCTGATGGTCGTACGGCCGTCGGAGGCCTCCCCGTCCGGCTCGGGGACATCCGGCTCCGGGACCTCCTCGGCCGCCCCGGCCGAGAGCTCGGCCGATGTGGGCTTCGCCCGGGACATGTCGGTCCACCACCAGCAGGCGGTGGAGATGGCGTTCATCGTCCGGGACCGCACGGACGACGAGGCCGTACGGCGGCTCGCGTACGACATCATCAACACCCAGGCCAACCAGCGGGGCATGATGCTGGGCTGGCTGGAGTCGTGGGACAGGCCCAAGAGCTCCGACCGGGCGCCGATGGAGTGGATGGGCCACCCCGCCACCCCGGACGACGGAGCGCTCATGCCGGGCATGGCCACCGACACCCAGCTGGACCGGCTGCGCGCGGCCGGGGGCAGGGACGCCGAGGTGCTGTTCCTGCGGCTGATGACCGTCCACCACCGCGCGGGCGCCGACATGGCGCGGGCGGCGGCCGGTTCGGCGCGGACGGACGAGATCAGGGACCTGGCAGCGGGCATGGCCCGCGCCCAGGAGTCCGAGATCACTCTCATGGCGGACATGCTGGAGGCCCGGGGCGCGAAGCCCTGATCCCCTCCGGAGCGCGAGGGCCCGGGTCCGGTGGCGGCCGCCACCGGACCCGGGCCCTCGACACCGCGAATTCACCTGCCGCCCACGTCCTTCTCATGGGCGTGACACCGGAGCACCGCCCCGCCGCCCGACACTTCCTGACGAGTCATGGACATGTCCCTCTCACGACAGGAAGCATCTGTGCGCACGCACCGCTCCCCTCGCCTGGCGGCCACCGCCCTCCTCGGTACGGCACTGATCACCCTCGCCCCGCTGTCCCCAGCCCACGCGCGGTCCCTGCCGTCCGTCGGTGCGACGTCGGAGACGGCGGCGCTGTACGACGACGAGGCGGGCGGCAACGCCAACGCCGACGACCCGGCGATCTGGCGCAACGACGCCGACCCCGGCCGCAGCCTGGTCGTCGCCACCGCCAAGGAGGGCGGACTCCGGGTCTACGGCCTGGACGCGTCCCTGGTCCAGTCCCTCCCGGCACCCGCGGCGGCCTCGGAGGACGACGCCCCGGGCCGGTTCAACAACGTCGACCTGCTCACCGGGCTCCGCACCCCGGCGGGCCGCGCCGACGTCGCCGTGGTGAGCGACCGGGGCAACGACCGCCTCCGGATCTACCGCGTCGACCCCTCGCAGCCGGGCGGTCCGCTCAAGGACGTCACCGACCCCGCCGCGGCCCCGGTCTTCTCGTCGGACCAGGCCGAGATCAACGAACAGCGGACGGTGTACGGGCTCGCCACCTGGCAGGACCGGTCGACCGGGCGCGCGTACGCGCTCGTCAGCCGCCGCAACACCACGGACCTCGCGCTGCTGGAACTCCGGCCGACGG
Organism: Streptomyces sp. CB02058; assembly: GCF_001905505.1. Lineage (GTDB taxonomy): Bacteria > Actinomycetota > Actinomycetes > Streptomycetales > Streptomycetaceae > Streptomyces. Next base: position 1,195,530 of record NZ_LIPG01000003.1, on the reverse strand, counting down.
CGGCGGGCACGGTGGGCTACAGCCTCGTCCGCACGCTCTCCCTTCCCTCGTCGTTCCGGCTCCCGGACGGCACCTCGTGGACGCCGTGCGGTGAGCCGGGCGAGCTGCCGCAGGTCGAGGGCATGGTCGTCGACCCGGAGAACGGCACCCTCTACGCGGGCCAGGAGGACGTCGGCATCTGGCGTCTGCCGGCCGGACTGAAGGGCCGCCCGGTCCTGGTGGACAAGGTCAGGGAGTACGGCGTCCCCGGGACGTACGACCCGGAGACCGAGGAGTGCGCGCCGGGCACGGACCCGGGCTTCGGCGGCAAGCGGCTGGCGGCCGACGTGGAAGGGCTGACCCTTCTCCAGGAGTCCGGCGGTGACGGCTACCTCCTCGCGTCCGGCCAGGGCGACAACAGCTTCGCCCTGTACGACCGCGAGGTCTCCGAGGACAACGAGTACGAGGGCGGCTTCCGGGTCACCGCCGTCTCGGCCGACCTCGACGGCAGCGAGGAGTGCGACGGTGCCGCCGTGCTCGACAAGCCGCTGGGCTCCCGCTATCCGCGCGGTCTGCTGGTGGTCCAGGACGGACACGAGACCTCGGCGGCGGGCGACGAGGAGGGCAGGGAGGCGACCGGCTTCAAGTTCGTCGACCTGGGCTCGGTGAAGGACGCGGCGGACCTCTAGGCCTCTCGTCTGGATCAGGGCGGGCCCGCGGGCCCCGGTGGAGCACATCGCCACCACCGCGGGACCGGCCCCGACGGGCATCACATAGGCTCGTCGACGATATGAAGAGCTACCTCGCGCCCCTGGGGTCCAAGGCCGACAAGGACACCGTGCGACGCCACAATCTGAGCCTCGTGCTGCGTGCCGTACGGGATGAGGGCGAGGCCGGCGAGGCGACCCGGGCCGGGGTGTCGGCCCGGGTCGGACTCACCAGGGCCGCGGTGTCCTCCCTGGTCGAGCAGCTGCTGGACAGCGGCTTCCTCACGGAGTCGGGCAAGACGTTCAGCGGGCAGGCCGGGCGCCCCGGTACAGCCCTGAAGGTGGCCCGCACCGGGCCCGCCGGGCTCGGCGTCGAGGTCAACATCGACTATGTGTCGGTGTGCGTCGTGGACCTGGCGGGCACCGGGCGGGTCCGGCAGACCGAGCACCTGGACAACCGAGGAGCGCCCCCGGAAGAGGTGCTGGCCAGGGCCGCGGCGATCGCCGCCCGGACCCTGGACTCGGCGCGGGAGCAGGACCTCCGCCCGGTCGGTACGGCCCTCGCGCTGCCGGGCCTCGTATCGGGCGGCTCGGTGCGCCAGGCGCCCAACCTGGGCTGGAACCAGGTCCCGGCCGAGGAACTGTTCGCCGACGCCCTCGCCGCCCAGCGGCCCGACACGGGTCCGCTGCCGGTGCGTTCGGAGAACGAGGCGAATCTCGCGGCGCTGGCCGAGCTGTGGTTCGGCGGGCTCGACACGGTCCGCAGCTTTCTCTATCTGACGGGCGAGATCGGTGTCGGTGGCGCCCTGGTGCTCGACGGGGAGCTGCTGCGCGGCGCGCACGGTTTCGCCGGGGAGATCGGCCATGTGGTGGTGGACCCGGCGGGCCCGGAGTGCCGGTGCGGGTCGCGCGGCTGCCTGGAGCAGTACGCCGGCCAGTCGGCCCTGCTGCGGGCCGCGGGCATCGACGAGGGGGCGGGCGGGGCCGCCGCCGTGATGGAGCTGGAGCGGCGCGCCCAGGCGGGCGACCCCGTGGCGCTCGCGGCGGTGGCCGACGCGGGCCGGATGCTGGGGCAGGTGCTGTCCGGCGCGGTGAATCTCTTCGACCCGGACGCGGTGGTGCTCGGCGGGATATACCGGGGCCTGATGCCGTGGCTCTCGCCGCCTGCCGACGAGGAGCTGACGGGCCGCGTGGTGTCCGGGCTCTGGACGCCGGGCGGCGGCAGGCTGCGCGCGTCCTCCGTCGCGGGTGACGCGGCTCGGGGCGCCGCGGCGCTGGTGGTCCAGGACGTGCTGGCCGACCCGGCCGCCTACGCCCGGCCCGCCTCGCCGACGGACGGCTGAGAACGCCGGGCGGCTCCGCCCCCCGCCGTCGAACGGCGAGGGGCGGAGCCGGAGTGTCCGGGCGAGGGAGCCCCGGGGCTCCGGGCATCCCGGGGGTGGGTCAGCGGACGCCGAGGAGGTGTTCCATGGCGAGCTGGTCGAGGGCTTCGAAGGCCATGGAGCGTTCGGCGGCGGTGGTGGCGTCGAAGTCCTCGTAGGCGGACCTGTCGGCGAGGAGGCCCTTGAGGCCGTCCTCGGCGGTGGGCCGGGCGAGGTCGTCGAGGCGGGAGGCGGTCAGGGCCTCCTGGACGGCGGGGTCGGCCCGGAAGGCCAGGGCGCGCTCCTTGAGGATGAGGTAGTTGCGCATGCAGTTCTTCGCGGACTCCCAGACCCCGTCGATGCCGTCGGTGCGCACCGGCTTGAAGTCGAAGTGGAGGCTGCCAGTGTAGTCGGAGGACTCCAGGAGGTCGACGAGCCAGAACGCCTGGCGCAGGTCGCCGGCGCCGAAGCGGAAGTCCTGGTCGTACTTGATGCCGGACTGGCCGTTGAGGTCGATGTGGAAGAGCTTGCCCGCCCACAGGGCCTGGGCGATGCCGTGGGGGAAGTTCAGCCCGGCCATCTGCTCGTGGCCGGTCTCCGGGTTCACACCGACCAGCTCGGGGCGCTCCAGGCGCTCGATGAACGCCAGCGCGTGCCCGATCGTCGGCAGGAGGATGTCGCCGCGGGGCTCGTTGGGCTTGGGCTCGATCGCGAACCGCAGGTCGTAGCCCTGCTCGGTGACGTAGTCGCCCAGCAGGTCGAAGGCCTCCTTCATCCGGTCCAGCGCGACGCGGACGTCCTTCGCGCCACCGGACTCCGCGCCCTCACGCCCGCCCCAGGCGACGTAGGTGGAGGCGCCGAGCTCCGCGGCCAGGTCGATGTTGCGCATCACCTTGCGCAGCGCGAAACGCCGCACGTCGCGGTCGTTCGCGGTGAACCCGCCGTCCTTGAACACCGGGTGCGTGAACAGGTTCGTCGTGGCCATCGGGACCTTCATCCCGGTCCGCCCCAGCGCGTCCTTGAACCGGCCGATCAGCCGCTCCCGCTCCGCCTCCGACGACCCGAACGGGATCAGATCGTCGTCGTGGAACGTCACACCGTGCGCCCCCAGCTCCGCGAGCCGCTCCACCGACTCGACCGGGTCCAGCGCGGGACGCGTCGCGTCACCGAACGGGTCATTGCCACGCCAGCCCACGGTCCACAGACCGAAGGTGAACCTGTCCGAAGGAGTGGGGGTGAAGCGTTCCGTCATGGTGTGTCCGCCTTCGCCTGCCTGGGGTCCGGAGTCGTCGTCAGCCCCCGGGCCTATTTGTTCACTGACATGATTAATTATGCACACGGCACCGTGCGGGCGTAACCCCCCGGACGACGAAACGGGGGCCGCCTCTGTTCCGGACGCCGTCGATCACGTAATTTGTTTGTCGCACTCCCAAAACCAGCACCACCGGAAACCGCACGAGAAGAGGTAGCCCATGCCGCCGCGTACCGTCGTCATCGGCGTGGACAGCTCCACCCAGTCCACCAAGGCTGCAGTCACCGACACCGAGACCGGTGAGCTGCTCGCCGTCGGCCGCGCCCCGCACGTCGTCACCGGCGAGGGCGGTGCGCGCGAGACCGACCCCGAGGTCTGGTGGCAGGCGCTGTGCGACGCCGTCGCGGCCGGGCTCAAGGAGTCCGGGCTCTCCGCGTCCTGTGTCGTCGGCATCGCCGTCGCGGGTCAGCAGCACGGCCTCGTGGTCCTGGACAGGTCCGGCCGGCCACTGCGCCCCTCGCTCCTGTGGAACGACACCCGCTCCGCGCCGCAGGCCGCCGCGCTCGTCGCCGAGCTGGGCGGCCCCGAGGCCTGGACGGCGCGCACCGGCACCGTGCCCGTGGCGTCCATGACGGCGACGAAGTGGCGGTGGCTGCGGGAGAACGACCCCGCAGCCGCCGAGGCGACCGTGTCCGTGCGGCTGCCCCACGACTTCCTCACCGAGCGGCTCGCGGGCGTCGCGGCGACCGACCCGGGCGACGCGTCGGGTACCTGCTGGTACTCGACCGGGACGGGCGCGTACGACCCGGAGCTCCTGGACCGCCTCGGCCTCGACGTCTCGATGCTGCCGGAGGTCGCCGCCACCGGTGGCACCCGCGTCGGCTCCCTGACCGCCTCCGCGGCCGAGGCGCTCGGTCTGCCGGCCGGGATCGCCGTCGCGGCGGGCACCGGGGACAACATGAGCGCCGCCGTGGGCCTCGGCCTGGGCGGGGCGGGGCTGCTGGACCACCCCGTGCTGAGCCTCGGCACGTCCGGCACCGTCTTCGCCGCGTCGGGGACCCGTCCGGCCTCCACCTCGCTCTCCGGTTTCGCCGCGGCGGACGGTACGTACCTCCCGCTGGCCTGCACCCTCAACTGCACCCTGGCCGTCGACAAGGTGGCCACCCTGCTCGGCCTGCACCGCGACGACGCGACACCCGGCGGCGAGGCCGTCCTCCTCCCGTACCTCGACGGCGAGCGCACCCCGGACCTGCCCACCTCGTCCGGGCTCCTCACCGGGCTGCGTCACGACACCACGCCGCAGCAGCTTCTGGGCGCCGCGTACGAGGGCGCGGCGTTCACCGTGCTGCGGGCGCTCGACGAACTGCTGCGGGCCTGCGGGCTCGACCCCGCCGACCCCGATGTCGCCGGCCGGCCGCTGCGGCTGATCGGCGGCGGCGCCCAGGGCCGCACCTGGGTGGAGACCGTGCGCCGTCTCTCCGGCCGGCCCCTCATCGTGCCCGGCAGCGGTGAACTCGTCGCGCTCGGCGCGGCGGCGCTGGCCGCGTCCGCGGCGGGTGGCGGCGACCCCGTCGCCATCGCGACCCGCTGGAACAAGCGGGCCGACAACGCCGACGCCGAACTCCCGGCCGTGGAGCGGGACACCGAGACGTGGGACCGCGTCGGTTCGGTCCTCGACAGGGCCGCGCGGCCGCTGCTCGGCGGCTGAGCGGCGGCCCCGAAATCGCTTCCTCCGGAGCGGTTTTGGGGATGATCGCCGATCTTCAATAGGATCCGGCGATGATCATAAGAAAACGGCTGACGGCCGGGGTGTGCGTTCTGCTCGCCACCCTGGCCGCCGGGCTCGGCACCGCCGTCCCGGCTTCCGCCGACGAACCCTCCACAGCCCCGTCCCCCAAGGTCGAGCTGGTCCTCGACGTCAGCGGTTCCATGCGCGCCCGCGACATCGACGGCCAGTCCCGGATATCCGCCGCCAAGCAGGCGTTCAACGACGTCCTGGACGCGGTTCCCGAAGAGGTCGAGCTCGGCATCCGTACGCTCGGCGCGGACTACGCGGGCGACGACCGCAAGGTCGGCTGCAAGGACACCGCGCAGCTCTACCCGGTCGGCCCGCTCGACCGCACCGAGGCGAAGACCGCCGTCGCCACCCTGACGCCGACCGGCTGGACCCCGATCGGTCCCGCCCTGCTCGGTGCGGCCGACGACCTCGAGGGCGGGGACGCCACCCGACGCATCGTCCTGATCACCGACGGCGAGGACACCTGCGGACCGCTCGACCCGTGCGAGGTCGCGCGTGAGATCGCGGCGCGGGGAATCCATCTGGTCATCGACACGCTCGGCCTCGTGCCCGACGCCAAGATCCGGCAGCAGCTGACCTGCATCGCCGAGGCCACCGGCGGCACCTACACCGCCGTCCAGCACACCGACGAACTCTCCGGCCGCGTCAAGCAGTTGGTCGACCGGGCCGCCGAGCCCGTCGTCACCCCGGTGGCGACCGAGGGTGCGGGCAGCTGCTCCGCGGCCCCGCAGCTGAAGGCCGGGCTCTACACCGACCGCCAGGAGATCGGGAAGCACCGCTGGTACCGGGTCGACGTGCTGCCCGGCCAGGAGCTGCGCGCCTCGGTCAGCGTGGCGGCGGACCGCGCCGTGAACGACGACTACGGGGTGCTGCTGCGCGCGGTGACCACGCACGGCCGTGAGATCGTCCGGGGCGCGGAGTCCGGCACCGGGCGTACGGACGCGATCTCCACCGGGCTGCGCTATCCGAAGCCCGAGCAGGAGGACGCCGACGTCTCCGACGAGGATCTGAAGCCCGCCGCGGAGTCCGTCTGCCTCCAGCTCTCCAACTCCTTCTCGGCGCCCTCGTCCGTGAAGACCACCCCGGGCATGCCCGTCGAGCTCACCATCGACCTGGTCGAGGGCCCCGACGACGCGTCCGACGTCGCCGCGTTCGGCCTGGGCCGCGGCTGGTGGCTGCTGGGCGTCATGGTGCTGACCGGACTGATCGCCGGCCTGCTGTTCGGCTGGATCTCGCGCTGGCGCGTTGCGGTCTGGAGGACCAACTGATGCGTACCTCTCGCAGGAACCGGCTGGGGCGCGCCTGTGCGGGCGTGCTGCTGGCGGGAGCCACCCTGTTCACCTCGGCGGGCGCCGCCGTCGCCGACGACCCGTCAGCGAGCGCGAGCCCGGCGGACGGGGATGCCTCCGGCCCCACGGAGGCGGGCACCACCTTCCGTACGGCGACCCCCGTCCAGCAGGAGCAGACCGCCACGGCGGACGCGTCCACGGGTGACTACCTGTACTGGGCCTTCCCCGCCGACTCCGGCCAGCGGCCCACCGTCCGGACGAAGGTGAGCCTGCCCGAGAGCGCCACCCGGCACGGCGCGTCGACCTGGCAGGTCGACGTGTACGACGGGCTGCGCCGCCGGCAGGCCTGCATGTACGGCCACCAGACCAGGAAGGCGGCGCCGGACGCGGGCACCGTCGAGCTGTCCTGCGTGCTGCGTACGGTGCGTGCCTGGTCGGAGCCGTGGGCGTCCGATCCGCTGCCCGGGAGTTACTACGTACGCCTGACCGTGGTCGGTCTGGCCGAGGAGGACCTGGGCCTCCCGGTCCACGTCGAGACGGAGATCACCTCCGCCGGCCAGGGCGGCGCGCACGACGTCGACGGCTCCCTCGGCGAACCGCTGGTGCCGGGCGTCTCCCTGGCCTCGGCGCAGCAGGACGACGCCACGGGGCAGGACCGTGTGGCCCTCGCCGGCGAGCCCGAGGACGGCTGGTCCTCCGGCTGGTGGACGGACCGCTGGCTGTGGACCGTGGGCGGCGGCGTGCTGGCCGCGCTGGCGGCGGTGTTCGGCTACGGCCTGACCCGTGGATCCGGCCGCCCGTCCCGGGTGCCGCCGGGCGTCTGAAACGCGCGTCCCCCCGGCCCGAGGGCCGCAGACCACCGGTCTGCGGCCCTCGGCCGTACCCGGCCCCTGCCGCACGCAACGGCGCTGTCGAACTCCTGGCCGACGGGCATTAGGCTCAGCAACTCACTTGCTCCGTAAGGCAGATGACAGGAGTTCCCTCATGTCCACGGAAACCGGTGCGGCCCCCGACACCGAGCCGCGCGGCCACCGGCCGGTCCAGGGGCCGAGGGGGCTCCCCTTGCTCGGCAGCCTGCCGCAGTTCGGCAAGGACCCCCTCGCCTTCTTCGAGCGGCTGCGCGGATACGGGGACATGGTCCGCTGGCGCTTCGGCCGCAACCAGTGCGTCTTCATCGCGGATCCCGAGTACATCGGTGAACTGCTCACCGAGACGGAGCGGACCTTCGACCAGCCGCTGCTGGGCATCGCGTTCCGCACGGTGATGGGCAACGGTGTCGTGGTCGCGCGTGGCCCGGACTGGCGGCGCAAGCGGTCGCTGGTGCAGCCGTCGGTACGGCCCAAGCAGGTGAAGTCGTACGCCTCCTCGATGACGGCGTGCGCGGTGGAGCTGGCGGACACCTGGTCCGGCGGTGAACGCGTGGACATCAAGCGGGTGATGGCGGCCCTGACGCAGAAGATCGCGGTCCGCACGATCTTCGGGGTGGACACACCGGCCGACGCGGAGTCGATGGGCCGGGCCATGGACATCGCCCAGCAGGAGATCGGCAAGGAGTTCAGCGGGCTGGGCGCCGTCCTGCCGGACTGGGTCCCGACACCCGGCCGGGCCCGGATCAAGAAGGCCGCCGCCGTGATCGACGCCGAGGTCGGGCGCGTGGTGGCCCGGCACCGCGACGGCGACGGGGAGCGGCCCGATCTGCTGAGCCGGCTGCTCACCGCCGTGGACGAGACCGGGGCGCGGCTCTCGGACAAGGAGATCCGCGACGAGACGGTCACGCTCTACATCGGCGGTCACGAGACGACCAGTTCGACGCTGGTGTGGGCCTGGTATCTGCTGTCCCGCACCCCGCACGCCCGGGAGGCGCTGGCCGAGGAGCTGGACCGGGTGCTCGGCGACCGCGAGCCCGGGATCGACGACTACGCCCGGCTGACGTACGCGCAGGCGGTGGTGAAGGAGACCCTGCGGCTGTACCCGACGATCTGGCTGGTCACCGGGATCGCCAAGGAGGGGGCGAGCATCGGTGGCGTACCGATGCCGGAGGGTACGCGGGTGTGGAGCAGCCAGTGGGCCACGCACCGCGACGAGCGGTGGTTCCCTGAGCCGGAGGCGTTCCGCCCGGAGCGGTGGGACGCGGAGGAGGGGGACGAGATCCCGGAGTACGCCTGGTATCCGTTCGGCGGCGGGCCCCGGGTCTGCCTCGGTACGCGCTTCGCGATGGTCGAGGCGGTGCTGATCCTCGCCGTACTGGCGCGGCGCTTCGAGCTGGAGGTGGACCCGGGCACCGTCAATCCCGTGCCGACGCTGACGCTGCAGCCCGACCGGGAGGTCCTGGCGACCGTACGGGCGCGCTGAGCGCACGGTCGGGTGACAGCGGCGGGGAACCCTTGACCTCAACTTTGCTTGAGGTCCTAGCGTTCCGTGCGTACCCACCGCTCCTGGAGGCACCCGCATGGACATGGAAGTCACCGCGTGGCATTCGCTGCACAGCACGATGAACGCGCAGGAGGACCGCAGGCCCTTCTCCAGGGCCACCCTGCGCCGCATCGGGGCGTTCGCCCGGCCGCACCGGGCCCGGATCGGCCGCTTCCTGCTGCTGAGCATGGTCACCGCCCTGCTGGCCGTGGCGACTCCGGTGCTGGCGGGCCGGGTGGTCGACGCGATCGTGCGGGGCGACGACGCCGGCACGGTCGCCCGGATCGCCCTGCTCATCGCGCTGATCGCCGTGGTGGAGGCGGGACTCGGGCTCCTCACCAGATGGCTGTCGGCCACGCTCGGTGAGGGGCTGATCCTCGATCTCCGGACCACCGTCTTCGACCATGTCCAGCGGATGCCGGTCGCCTTCTTCACCCGTACCAGGACCGGCGCGCTGGTCAGCCGCCTCAACAACGATGTGATCGGCGCCCAGCGGGCGTTCAGCAACACCCTCTCCGGGGTGGTCTCCAATCTCGTCACCCTGCTGCTGACCATGGCCGTGATGCTCACCATCTCGTGGCAGATCACCCTGCTCGCCCTCGTGCTGCTGCCGGTGTTCGTCGTCCCCGCCCGCCGGATGGGCACCCGGATGGCGGGGCTCCAGCGGGAGGCGGCGGCTCACAACGCCACGATGGGCACCCGGATGACCGAGCGTTTCTCGGCCCCGGGCGCGACGCTCGTCAAGCTCTTCGGGCGCCCCGCCGACGAGTCCGCCGAGTTCGCCGCCCGCGCGGGCCGGGTCCGCGACATCGGTGTCCGTACGGCGATGCTGCAGTCCACCTTCGTCACGGCGCTCACGCTGGTGTCGGCGCTCGCCCTCGCGCTGGTCTACGGCCTGGGCGGGTACTACGCGCTGCGCGGCAGCCTTGAGCCGGGCGCGGTCGTCGCCCTGGCGCTGCTCCTCACCCGGCTCTACGCCCCGCTGACGGCCCTGGCCGGCGCCCGGGTCGAGGTGATGAGCGCCCTGGTCAGCTTCGAGCGGGTCTTCGAGATCCTCGACCTGAAGCCGCTGATCGCGGAGAGGACGGACGCCCGCGAGGTACCGGAGGGACCGGTGTCCGTCGAGTTCGACGGGGTGTCCTTCGGCTACCCCTCCGCCGACAAGGTCTCCCTCGCCTCGCTCGAAGAGGTCGCCACGCTCGACGCGGGCGGCGGCACACAGGTGCTGCACGACGTCTCGTTCACGGCGGAACCCGGCCGGATGATCGCGCTCGTGGGCTCCTCGGGAGCGGGCAAGTCGACGATCGCACAGCTCCTCCCCCGGCTGTACGACGCCGACTCCGGCACCGTACGGCTGGGCGGGGTCGACGTACGCGACCTGACGGCCGACTCCATCAGGGCGACGCTCGGCATGGTCACCCAGGACGGGCACCTCTTCCACGAGTCGGTGCGCGCCAATCTGCTGCTCGCACGGCCGGAGGCCACCGAGGAGGAGATCTGGGACGCGCTGCGCCGCTCCCGCCTGGACGGCCTGGTGGCGTCGCTGCCCGAGGGGCTGGACACCGTGGTCGGCGAGCGCGGCTACCGTCTCTCCGGCGGGGAGCGCCAACGGCTCACCATCGCACGCCTCCTGCTGGCCCGTCAGCGGGTGGTGATCCTGGACGAGGCGACCGCGCACCTGGACTCCACGTCGGAGGCCGCCGTGCAGGAGGCGCTGACCGAGGCCCTGGAGGGCCGCACGGCCCTGGTGATCGCCCACCGGCTGTCCACCGTACGGGCGGCCGATCTGATCCTGGTCGTCGAGGACGGCAGGGTGGTCGAACGGGGCACGCACGAGGAGCTGCTGGCCATCGGCGGGCGCTACGAGGAGCTGCACCGGACCCAGTTCGAGAAGCCGGCCTCCCAGGAGGCGGCCCGGCCCTTGGGCTGACCTGCCCCTGCCGGGACGGCCGACGGCTCCTCCCGCCACTCACCGCCGTCCGCCCTCTGGCCCTGCACGAAACAGTGATACATACTTCGGATGCTTGTTTCATGCTGCTGAGGAGGGAAGCCGATGGGCATCGATGAGGCGCGGACCCTGTTCGCCGTCCTGCGCGCCAAGGAAACCGCCGTCCCGGTCGAGGAACTCGAGTCCGTCTGGGCCGTGTTGCCGACCATCCGCGTCGAGGAGATCCTCGGTGAGTGGCGGGGCGGCGAGTTCGACACCGGGCACCCGCTCAACGGGTTCCTGCAGAAGGCCGGTTGGTACGGCAAGACGTTCGTCTCCGCCGCCGACGCCAAGCCGCTGATCGTGCGCGGCGAGGACGGCACGCTGTACAGCGACACCGAACTGGGCAAGGGCGAGGCGAGCCTGTGGATGATCGAGTTCCGGGGTGAGTCGACGGCCACCATGGTCTACGACGGCCAGCCGGTCTTCGACCACTTCAAGGCGGTCGACGAGCGCACCCTCATGGGAATCATGAACCGCAAGGGCACCGGCCCGGACGGCCCCTTCTACTACTTCTACCTCGACCGCGTCTGAGCCGGACGGGGCGGCGGGACCGACGGAGAGGGAGTGCGAGTGAGAGCCGCGGTGGTGGACGCGCTGGGCAGCGGATTCGTCGTGCAGGACGTCGACATCGCGAAGCCGCAGGGCCGCGAGGTGCTGGTGGAGGTGAGGGCGTCCGGTCTCTGCCACACCGATCTCACCTTCGCCACCCACGCGTTCGCGGGCTTTCCCCCGCCGGTGGTCCTGGGCCATGAACTCGCGGGTGTCGTCGTCGCCGTCGGCCCGCACACCGGTTCCTTCTCCGTCGGGGACCATGTCGTGGGCTGCCTCGTCCAGTGGTGCGGCACCTGCCCGGCATGCCTCGACGGCAGGGCGTACCAGTGCGCGAACCAGGGGGCCACGCTGCGCGACCCCGCGAAGGACGGCCCCCGGCTCAGCCGTGCGGGTCTGCCCGTCACCCAGGGGATGGGGCTGGGCGCCTTCGCCCAGCAGGCCCTCGTCCACGAGAACCAGCTGACCGCCGTCCCGCGCCGGCTGCCGTTCGCGCCCGCCGCCCTCCTGGGGTGCGGAGTGCTGACCGGTGCGGGATCCGTCCTCAACGGCGCGCGCGTCCGGGCGGGTGAGACCGTGGCGGTCATCGGCGCCGGGGGCGTCGGGCTCAACGCGGTCGCCGCGGCGAGGCTCGCGGGGGCTTCCCGCGTCGTCGCGGTCGACGTGCAGGACGGCACCCTCCGGCGGGCGCGCGACTTCGGCGCGACGGACGTGGTCAACTCCGCCGCCGTGGACGCCGTCGCGGCCGTCCGCGAACTGACCGGGGGCGGGGTGCGGCACGCCTTCGACATCGTCGGTGTGGCGGCGACGACGGAACAGGCGCTGCGCATGACGGCCCGCGGGGGCGGGGTGTACATCGTCGGCCTGGCGGGCGGCGGCGGAGAGCTGAAACTGTCGCTGCCCCGGCTGCTGCTGGAGCAGAAGAGCATCCAGGGCGTGATCATGGGATCGGGGAACCCCCGGCGGGACATCCCCCGTTACGCGGACCTGTACCTCCAGGGCCGCCTGAACCTCGACGGCCTCGTCTCCCGGCGGATCGCCCTGGACGAGATCGACGCCGGTTACGCGGCGGCACGGGACCCCGAAGTGGCCCGGGTCGTCATCACGTCGTTCTGAACCCCGCGCCGCCGTCCTCGCACCGGGGCGGTACGGCTGTGAGCAGCGGAAACGGGCCTGTCGGCGTTGCGCGCACTCCGGGCCCGCTCGTAACGTGACGGTGTCCGCCGGGCGGCCCGCCTCCGGGACCGGCCGCGGCGGGCGCCCCGCCGTCCTCGGGACCGGCCGGGGCCGCACCGCCCCTCCCCCAGCTGAAACCGGGTACGCATGAGTCAGTCACACTCCGCCGTCGGCGCATGGCACCGGCCGATGGTCGCCCGCCTCGCCGGCGAGGAACACCGCACGGCGACGGCGCTGGAGCTGTTCTTCGACCTGTGCTTCGTCACCGCCGTCGCCCAGGCATCATCCGCCTTCGAGCACGAACTCGCCGAGGGACACATCGGCCACGGGGTCCTCGGCTACGCGATGGTGTTCTTCGCGATCTGGTGGGCCTGGATGAACTTCACCTGGTTCGCCTCCGCCTACGACACGGACGACGTGCCCTACCGGCTCCTGACGCTGGTCCAGATCACCGGTGCGCTCATCCTGGCCGCCGGAGCGGCCGACGCCCTCCAGCACGAGGACTTCACCGTCATCACGTGGGGTTACGTCGTCATGCGGCTCGCCATGGTGACGCAGTGGCTGCGCGCCGCCCGCTCCGACCCCGAACGGCGGCGCTCCTGCGTGCGGTACGCCGTCGGCATCCTGATCGTGCAGGTCGGCTGGGTGGCCCGCCTCGCGCTGCCCGAGGACTGGGGCCTGCCGCTGTTCGCGGTCCTGGTGGTGGCCGAACTCGCCGTACCCGTCTGGGCCGAGAGTGCCGCCATGACCACCTGGCACCCGCACCACATCGCCGAGCGGTACGGCCTGTTCACCCTCATCGTCCTCGGCGAGACCATGACCGCGGCGACCGCGGCCGTCCGTACGGCCCTCGACGACGAGACGGCGCTCGGCGACATCGCGACCCTGGTCGTCGGCGGAGTACTCACCGTCTTCGCCCTGTGGTGGCTCTACTTCGCGCAGAACGCCCCGCAGCGGCTCGACAGCCTCAGGTCGGCGATCCTCTGGGGCTACGGCCACTACGCCGTCTTCGCCTCGGCCGCCGCGGTCGGCGCCGGGCTGGCGGTCAACGTCGCCCACACCACCGGTCACGGCCACCTCTCCGACCGTGCCGCCGCGGCGGCCTTCACCGTCCCGGTGGCCGTCTTCATCACCCTGGTGTGGCTGCTGCACCACCGGGCGGAGGAGCTCCGCAGCCGGAACGACCTCATCCACCCCGTGGTGGTCCTCGGCGTACTGGCGATGACGTTCACTCCGGTCCCGGTCCTGGCCACCGGCATCCTCGCCGCACTGCTCGTCGCGGCGACGCTCGTGGTGGCATCGCGGGCACGGGGCGGGGCGGATCCGTCGACAGCCTGAGGCGGGTCCGCCGGACGGCCGGTGGGGGCGTCAGAGAGCCGCGGCCAGAGCGGTGACGCCCTCCCCTTCCAGGTCGTCCAGGGCCACCCGCCGACGGGAGACGGCCAGGAGCAGCGAGAGCGCGGGCCCTGACACCTCCGGGCCTTCACCGATCGACAGATCGGCATCCTCGGCGGTCAGGCGTACGCGTGCGACGAGTTCCTCGGCCCCGCCGAAGGAGGCCGACGTCCGGGCCTGCAGGCGGAGCGACCGGACGACGGCCTCCTGCGGGTAGGAGCGGGCGAGCCCCAGCGGCCGGCGGATGTCCTCACCGTGCACGATCTCCTCCACGAGCCTGCTGTCGAGGGGCGCCGGCGGGGTCGAGGTGCGCGAAACCACCCGCCGCAGCCGCTCCAGCGTCTCCCCCGGCGACGCGCCGCGTTCGCGCTCGACACCGCGGGCGTTCTGGCGATCGAAGTCGAACCGCGCCCGGGCGAGGCCGATCAGGAATCCCGGGCGGGTCGTCCGGGCCGTGTCGACCAGGTGGGCGACGACGTCGTGCACGGTCCATCCCGCGCAGAGCGAGGGCTCGTCCCACCGCTCGGCATCGAGGCGTTCGAGATCACCGATGAGCGCCGCACGCTCCGCGTGGACCATCGGCCAGACATCCTTCACGGCTTCCTCCCTCGGTGGACCGCGGTCTCTGCCAGGGCAGACTCTCCGCGCCCCGGAAACTCATCGGCCCGGCCCGCCGCCGCGACGCTCACGGTGCCGGCACGAGCGTCATGGCGGAGCGGGTGCCCCCGGAGGCCGCGCGACGGCGAGGCGCGGCCACGCGTGGCCCGGAACGCCGTCAGCCGCCGCGACCGGTGCCGCGGCGGCTGAGAACGGGACGGGGCCGGGCCCCGGATCAGATCACCGGTCCAGCCACTTCTTCCAGGTGTCGGAGTGCTTCTGGATCCAGCGCCCCGCCGCCTCGTCGGGCGTCAGCCGCTCGGAGGCGATCAGCTCGGAGACCTCGTTCTGGTCCTTCTCCGACCAGTGGAACTTCTTCAGGAACGCGGCCGCGTCCCCGCCGCGCTTCGCGAAGCCCGCGTTGAGGTACTTCTGGAGCGGGGTCGTCGGGTACGCGCAGTCGATGTCGGCCGGGGCCTTGGCCGCGCACGCCTCGGAGTACTCGGGGAGCTTCACCTCGACCATCGGCACCTCGTTGAACAGCCACTGCGGCTGGTACCAGTAGCTGAGGAAGGGCTTCTTCTCCTTGGCGAACTGCTGCATCTGGGTGATCTGCGCGGCCTCGGAGCCGGCGAACACGACCGTGTAGTCGAGGCCGAGATTCTTGACCAGGGCCTTGTCGTTGGTGACGTAGGACGGCGAACCGTCCATCAGCTGGCCCTTGTCGCCGCTCTCCGGGGTGCGCAGCTCGTCCGCGTACTTGTCGAGGTTCTTCCAGTTCGTGACGTCCGGGTGCTCGTCCGCCCAGTACTTGGGGACGTACCAGCCGATGTGGCCCGTGACGCCGAGGTCGCCCCCGGAGACGATGGTCTTCTTGTCCTGGACGTACAGCTTCTCCTGGTCGGGGTGGCCCCAGTCCTCCAGGATGGCGTCCACCCTGCCCTGGCTGAGGGCGTCCCAGGCGGGAACCTCGTCCGTCTGGACCAGGTCGACGCGGTAGCCGAGTTCGTCCTCCAGGATCTTCTGGGCGACGGCCACATTGGCCTGCGCGCCGACCCAGGACTGCACGGAGAGCGTGACGGTCCTGATGTCCGCGGGGGCGGCGAACGGGGAGGCCTGCTTGGTCATGTCCGCCGCGCCGCAGCCGGTGACGGTCAGCAGGGCGGCCGAGGAGGCGACGATCGCGGAGGTCCGCAGACGAGCGCGGGCGCGGGTACGGGTGCGAGCCATGTCAGCTCTCCTTCCGCTGGCGGCGGGCGGTGGGCTGGGTGACCCGGTCCAGCATCAGCCCCAGGCAGACGATGGCGGCGCCCGCGACGAGCCCGGTGGCCAGGTCGCCCTGGGCCAGGCCGAACACGACGTCGTAGCCGAGCGCCCCGGAGCCGACGAGACCGCCGATGATGACGACCGCGAGGACCAGCACGACGCCCTGGTTGACGGCGAGCAGCAGGGCGGGCCTGGCCAGCGGGAGCTGGACCTGGCGCAGTTGCTGGCCGCTGGTGGCGCCGAGCGAGCGGGCGCATTCCATCGCGGCGGGGTCGACGCCCCGCAGGCCCTGGGTCGTGATGCGGACGACGGCGGGCAGCGCGTAGACGACCGCCGCGGCGGCGGCGGGGGCGCGGCCGACACCGAAGAGGGCGACGACCGGGATGAGGTAGACGAACTGCGGCATGGTCTGGAAGACGTCCAGGACGGGCCGCAGCAGCCGTTCGAGGCGGCGGCTGCGCGCGGCGCCGACGGCGATGGCGAAGCCCAGGACGAGGGTGACGGCGACGGCGGCGAGGACCTGGCTGAGGGTGTCCATCGACACGTCCCAGACGCCGAGGACCCCGATGGCCGCCATGGCGAGCACGGCGGTGAGCGCGGTGCGCCATGTGCCGATCGTCCAGGCGAGCGCGGCGACGATCAGCAGCACGGACCACCAGGGCAGCCCCTGCAGCCCGTCGCGCAGCGGGTTGAGGATCCAGTTGGTGAAGTGGGCCGCCCAGTCGGCGGTTCCGCCGATGACGGGGATGCCGGTGTAGAGGTGGTCGACCATCCAGTCCTTGGCGGTGTTGACCGGGCCCGCGATGGCGAGGACACCGCCGTCGGGCCAGACGCGGCCTCCGGTGAAGCGGCCCACGACGGCGACGGCCGCGGCGGTCAGGGCGGCGAGGGCCCAGCCGCGTGCCCCGCGCAGGGCGGTGGGGCCGGTGGGTTCCGTGCCGATCTTCCGGCCGGCCGCCTCGGTCGTACGGTCCAGGACGACGGCGAGCAGCACGATGGGGATGCCCGCGGCGAGCGCGGCTCCGACGTCGACGGAGGAGAGCGCCTGGTACACGCGGTCGCCGAGGCCGCCGGCGCCGATGACGGAGGCGATGACGGCCATGGACAGCGCCATCATGATGGTCTGGTTGAGGCCGAGGAGGAGTTCCTTGCGGGCCAGCGGCAGCCGGGCGCTCAGAAGGCGCTGCCGTCCGGTCGCGCCGAGCGAGGTGACGGCCTCCATGACGCCCGCGTCGGCGCCGCGCAGTCCGAGTGCGGTGAGCCGGGCCATCGGCGGAGCCGCGTAGACGACGGTGGCGAGGACCGCGCCGGGCACGCCGATGCCGAAGACCAGCACGACGGGCAGCAGATAGGCGAAGGCGGGCAGCACCTGCATGGTGTCCAGGACGGGGCGCAGGACGCGGAACGTACGGTCCGAGAGGCCCGCGGCGAGCCCGAGGAGCAGGCCCAGCAGCACGGAGGCGAGGACCGCGACGACCATCAGGGCGAGCGTCTGCATGGTCGGCACCCACATGCCGAGCAGTCCGCAGGCCAGGAAGGACAGTCCCGCGGTCAGTGCGAGGCGCCATCCGGCCGTGCGCCAGGCGACGAGCGCGGCGAGGGCGGTGACTCCGGCCCAGCCGAGGGCGAGGAGCGCCAGGTAGACGCCGCGCACGGACAGGACGACGGCGTTGCTGATGTGGCCGAAGAAGTAGAGGAAGAGCGGGTGGCTGTCGCGGTTGCCGATGATCCAGTCGTTGACCTCGCCGAGGGGTCCGCCGAGGTCGACGGTCAGGGCGGAGGGCCAGGCTCCGCCGCCCCAGCGGGCGTGCGCGAGGGGTACGGCGACGGCGGCGATCACCAGCAGCGCCAGGACCTTGCCGAGGGCGGGACGGCCGCGCAGTGCCCCGGGCAGAGCGTTCCCCGGGGGGCCGGACGCGGTACCGGCGGTGGCTCGGGCGGTGGCCATCAGACGGTCACCTCACGGACTCCCGCGCCCGCCACCACGTCCAGCAGGCAGGCGTGGTCGACGACGCCGAGCAGCCTGCCGCCCTCCATGACGCGGGCGACCGGCTCGCCGGAGCGTGAGACGGCCTCGATGGCCTCGGAGACGGTGGCACCGGGCCGCAGGGCGGGGCCGCTGTCGGCCTCCCCGGCGGTCGGCGGGCGCATGGCGGTGGCGACGGTGAGGACCTGCTCGCGGGGCACGTCCCTGACGAACTCGCGTACGTAGTCGTCGGCGGGCGAGCCCACGATCTCCTCGGGGGTGCCGAGCTGGACGATCCCGCCGTCGCGCATGAGCGCGATGCGGGTGCCCAGGCGGAGTGCCTCGCCGAGGTCGTGGGTGATGAAGACCATGGTGCGGCCCTCCTCGCGGTGCAGCCGTACGACTTCGTCCTGCATCTCCCGCCGGATCAGCGGGTCGAGTGCGCTGAACGGTTCGTCGAAGAGGAGGACGGAGGGGTCCACCGCGAGGGCGCGGGCCAGTCCGACGCGCTGCTGCTGTCCGCCGGAGAGCTGGGCGGGGCGGCGGTCTTCGAGGCCGGCGAGGCCGACCTTCTCCACGAGTTCGGCGGCCCTGGCGCGCCGTTCGGCCCTGCCGAGGCCCTGGATCTCCAGGCCGTAGGCGACGTTGTCGAGCACCGTACGGTGCGGCAGCAGCCCGAAGTGCTGGAAGACCATGGCGGCCCGGTGGCGGCGCAGTTCGCGCAGCCGGGTGGTGTCCATGCCCAGGACGTCCTCGCCGTCGATGGCGAGGGTGCCGCTGGTGGGTTCGATGAGCCGGGTCAGACAGCGCACGAGGGTGGACTTGCCGGAGCCGGAGAGGCCCATGACGACGAAGACCTCGCCCTTGTGGACGTCGAAGGAGACGTCGCGCACGGCCGCGGTGCAGCCGGTGCGCTCGCGCAGTTCGGCGGGCGGCAGCTTCGCGTGCTCGCTGCCGGGGATGCGGTCGGCCCGGGGCCCGAAGACCTTCCAGAGGTTGCGGACGCTGAACACGGGGGTGCCGGCTTCGCTCATCGGACGTCGCCTCCGGTGGTCGGGGTGGTTCGGAGCAGTTCGGCGCACTTCTCGCCCACCATCAGGACACCGATCATGGGGTTCACGGCGGGCATGGACGGGAAGACGGACGCGTCGGCGATGCGGATGCCCTCCAGGCCCTGGATCCGCAGCTGGGGGTCGACGACGGCGTCCGGGTCGCCCACGGCCCCGATGCGGCAGGTTCCCGCGGGGTGGTAGACGGTGTGCGCGACCTTGCGGGCGTACTCGCTGATGTCCTCGTCGGAGGTGACATCGGGCCCGGGGCACACCTCGCGCTTGAGCCAGTGGGCCAGCGGTTCGGTCTTCGCTATCTCGCGGGCGAGCTTGATGCCGTCGACGAGGGTGCGGCCGTCGTAGTCGTCCTCGTCGGTGAAGTAGCGGAAGTCCAGGGCCGGTTTGGCCTCGGGGTCGGCGCTCGTGAGGTACAGGCGGCCGCGGCTGCGCGGCTTGGGGATGTTCGGGGTCATCGACACGCCGTGCTCGGGCTTCTCGTAGCCGAGGCGCTCCGGGTTGTCGGTGAAGGGGATCTGGTAGAAGTGGAACATCAGGTCGGGGCCCCGGGATTCGGGGTCCCTGCGCACGAAGAGGCCCGCGTCGGAGTCCATGGCGGAGTTCTCCGGGATGGGCCCGTCGGTCTCCCAGACGATGACGGACTCGGGGTGGTCGAGCAGGTTCTCGCCGACGCCCGGGGCGTCGTGGACGACGGGGATGCCGAGCGCGGTGAGGTCCTTCGCGGGTCCGACGCCGGAGTGCATCAGCAGCCGGGGGGTGTCGACCGCGCCCGCGCAGACGATGACCTCACGGGCGGCGCGCAGGAGGATCTCCTCGCCGTTCTTGGTGCGGACGTGCACTCCGGTGGCCCGGTTGCCGTCGAACTCCAGGCGGTACGCCCATGTCTCCAGCAGGATCGAGAGGTTGGGGCGGTCACCGGCCTCGATGTGCGGGTGGAGGTAGGCGACGGACGCGGAGGAGCGCTTGTTGTTCTCCGGGTGGTAGGCCAGGTCGAAGAATCCGGCTCCCTCGTGGAAGGGCTTCCTGTTGAAGCTGTCCACGCGCGGGACACCGGCGGCGGCCTGGGCGGCGTCCACGAAGTCGCGGGCTATGGCGTTCCGGTCCTTCTCGTCCACGGGCACGATGTTGTTGCGCAGCCGGGCGAAGTAGGGGTCCATGGCGGCGGCTTCCCAGCCGTCGGCACCGGCCTCGGCCCACTCGTCCCAGTCGCCGGGCAGCGGCTTGAAGCTGATCAGCGTGTTGTGCGAGGAGCAGCCGCCGAGGACCCGGGCGCGGCTGTGCCGGATGTGGGAGTTGCCGCGCGGCTGTTCGGTGGTGGGGTAGTCGTAGTCGAGGTCGCCGCCGAGGAGACCGAGCCAGCGGCGGAGCGTGAGGACGTCCTCCCGGTCGATGTCGCTCGGGCCGCCCTCGATGACGGTGACGGTGACATCGGGGTCCTCGGTGAGCCGGGAGGCGATGACCGAGCCGGCGGTGCCGCCTCCGACGATCACGTAGTCGACGGGTTCGGGGCGTGCGGTGCTGGGGGACGGGGGCATCGGTCACTGCTCCTTCTGCAAGGTGCTTACGTGTGCGTGGTGCTGCGAACAGCCGGGCGGGGAGGGGACTTTCCTGGTCAGCCGGCGAACCAGCGCTGCGGGCGCGGGTTGAGGTTCTGGTAGATGTGCTTGGACTCGCGGTACTCGGCGAGCCCGGTGGGGCCGAGTTCGCGGCCCGTGCCCGACTTGCCGAAGCCGCCCCACTCGGCCTGCGGGAGGTAGGGGTGGTAGTCGTTGATCCACACGGTGCCGTGCCGCAGGCGGCCGGCGACGCGCCGGGCGCGGCCCGCGTCGGTCGTCCACACGGCGCCGGCGAGGCCGTAGTCCGTGTCGTTGGCCAGGGTGACGGCTTCTTCCTCCGTCCGGAAGGTCTCGACGGTGAGGATCGGGCCGAAGGTCTCCTCGCGGACCACCTTCATCTCCCGGTGGCAGCCGTCCAGGACGGTCGGCCGGTAGAAGTAGCCGCTCGCGGGGAGGGTGCCGGTGGGCTCGGGGCGGGCGCCGCCGGAGCGGACGACCGCGCCCTCCTCACGGGCGGATGCCACGTACGCCTCGACCTTGGCGAGCTGCTGCGCGGAGACGAGCGGGCCGCACTCGACGCCGTCGACGGTGCCTCGGCCGAGCCTGATCGCGTCGGCGCGGCGGGCGAGTTCGGTGACGAAGCGCTCGCTGACGGACTCCTCAACGATGAGGCGGGCCCCGGCGGAGCAGACCTGGCCGCTGTGGAAGAAGGCGGCGTTCAGCGCCTGGTCGACGGCGGTGTCGAAGCCCTCCTCGGTCACGCAGGCGTCGGCGAACACGACGTTGGGGTTCTTGCCGCCGAGTTCCAGGGCGACCTTCTTGACGGTGGGTGCGGCGGCCCGGGCGACCTTCGTGCCGCTGGCGAGTCCGCCGGTGAAGGAGACCAGGTCGACGTCGGGGTGTTCGGAGAGCCGGGCTCCGACGGGGTCGCCCGCGCCCGTGACGAGGTTGGCGGTGCCGTCGGGGAGTCCGGCTTCCGCGAGCAGCCGGATCAGGTGGACGGTGGAGAGCGGGGTGACCTCGCTGGGCTTGAGCACGAAGGTGTTGCCGGCGGCGAGGGCCGGGGCGATCTTCCAGCTGGCCTGGAGCAGCGGGTAGTTCCACGGGGCGATCAGGGCACAGACACCGACCGGTTCGTACACGACGACGCTGTGCACGTCGGGGTCGCCCGCGTCGACGACCCTGCCGCCGCTCTCGTTCATGACGAGGTCGGCGAAGTAGCGGAAGGCGCTGGTGACGTCGTCCACGTCGACACGGCCCTCCTCGAGGGTCTTGCCGGTGTCGCGGCTCTCGGTGATCGCGATCTCCTCGCGGTCCCGCTGGAGGAGGCGCGCGACCGTGCGCAGCAGCTCGGCGCGCTCGGCGACGGGCCGGTGCGGCCACGGACCGTCGTCGAAGGCACGGCGTGCGGCGGCCACGGCCGCGTCGGTGTCCTCGGTACCGGCCTCGGAGACCACGGCCAGGACGGTGGCATCCGCGGGGTCGAGGATGTCGCGTGTCGCGCCCGATGCCGCGGGCTGCCAGCGGCCGTCGATGTGGAGGGTCTCCAGGGTGGCCGGGGGGTGGGCCGACGAGGGGTGAGCCGACATGGGGTGAACTGCCTTCCGTGCTGTTTGCTCCGCACCGGTCCGGCCGAGCACCTGCGCCGGTGGACCGGGTCCGGCACCAGCACAGTGGTGGACCCTTTCCGCTCGGGTCAGATGTATGCCCGAACATTCACTCTGAGTGACATGACTCACGTGCCTCACTCGGACGGCACGAGCGGTCACCGAACCCGCACGCACAGCTCCGGGCGGGTCCCCCGCTCCGGACGGCCCACCAGGCTCCTCCCCTCCGCACGGCCTCTCCGGGGCGACCGGGGGAACTGAGCGAGGGACTCGACCGTCTGTGTAGTCGAACGGCTGGTTCTTGCGAGAACTCAGGGGGAGTCGTGCTCGGTCATTCCATGCTCAAACTCTTGGCTCGTGACATGCACCGCCGACTCGGCGGCCGGCCGGACGAAGACGTCGCCGGTGCCGAGCGGAGGCTCCGTCACCTGGCGGCCCTGGCTCCTGAAGCCCGACGCGACACGGTGGCCGCACTTCCCGCGGACGAGAGCCATCAGCTGCTCGTCGGAGGGTTCGGTTACGGCGCGACCCGCGAAGACCCGTGGAACACCCACGCCGACGCGCGGCTGCTGGCGTCCACGCTGGAGGCGTACGCCGGCGGCGTCCCGGTGAGCCCCGGGAAGGAATGGGAGTCCGCCCGGCACGTGAAGGACAAGCTCACGGCGCAGGCACAGCTGCTCCGGGCCGTCGAAGCCGACGCGGCCGGGGACCGCTACGAGGCCAACCGCTTGTTCGACCTGGCGAGCGGGCGGGGTGAGACGGTCGGCGACTGGCTGGTCTGCGCACTGGGCATTCTCGGCAGGACGGCCTGCGGAAGCGAGGCACACGTGGCCGAGCCCTCCGGGATCATGGACATCGCCAACGCTGTCATCGATGAGCTGGCGCAGTACGTCGAGGACGACCTCGGCCCGCTCCGGCATGCCTTCCAGCTGCGCTACGAGGCGTTCGGGGTCGTGCGGGCCGCAGTGGGGGCAGACGACGCGGAGACCCTGTCGTCCCTGGCCCGCTCCTGGCTCACGGTGAACGCGCCGGACGCCACGGTGGAGCTGTCCCACGCCTGGAGGGGTGAGATGAGCCGTGGCATCCATGACGGAGACCTCGACTGGGCGGTGGCCTGGGCGGAATGGGGTGATCGGCTGACCGCTCCGGTGCAGCCGCGTTGTCCGCTCCGTACCCGGCTCGCCGGTCATTTCCTTGCCACGGGAGATGCGGAGCGCTCCATCCAGGTGCTCGAGTCGATACTCACCGATGAGCCCGCCGCCGAGGATGTCCTGGTCACCCTCGCCGGCGCCTACCAGCGCGCAGGTCGTGGGGCTGACGCGATCACCTGTCTGCGGTCACGGCTCTCGGACCCTCCAGCTCCCGGTGAGGAGGACCTTCTCGGTCAGCTCGTCCGGGTGCTGGTCCAGGAGAACTCCCCGGAGCTGGAGCGCTGGGAGGGCGAGTTGATCCGCCTGACCGGTGCGGGCACTCGCGACATGCTGCCCAAGGTGTTCGGTACGCCACCCAGTCCCCAGGTCGCGATGGCCGCATTGGTGGATGGGACGTTGACCATCTCGCCGGACATCGACCACCTGAGCGACATAGGTCCGCAGATCTTCGCCGCGATGATCGAAGGAAGCCCCGACGGCGCCGGCATACTCCGTGATCTCGCCGAGAGCGATCCGGCGAGGGCGGCAGCCGTGGCAAGACTGCTGGGTGTGCCCCTGGTGACCCGGGCGCACCGGGAGGCCGCGGAGCACATCGCGCAGGGGGAACAGCACTTTCATCGGCGGGAGTACGCGGAGGCGGCTGCCTGCTACCACAGGGCGCTGGAGTCCGACCCCGACAGCGCATCGGCCCTGCTCGTGCTCGGCGACGTGTACTACATGAACCGGCAGCTGGGCTTGGCGCGGGCGTATTTCCAGGAGTCGCTGGCCGTGGAGGAGACTCCCATGGCCTGGCGTTTCCTCGGTGACACCTACCGCGCCGAGGAGGAAGGTACCGAGGAGGCCCGCAGCTGTTACCAACGGGCCGTCGCCCTCGATCCCGACTACGGCGGGGCCAGGGAGGCACTCGAACACCTGCCACCGCCCGCGAGCCCCACGTGGTCACCACCGAAGGCGGGCACGGTCGCAGCGCCCCCGCCCGACGAAGGCCGCGAAGCGGACACAGCCGCACGGCGTCCAGGCATCCCCATGTCACGCTTCGCCGCCGGCCCCGGCATCGAGGCCGACCTTCCCGTCCGCCTGGAAGCCGCCGTACGCCGCGACCACCCGGTTCTGGGAGTACTGTTCGACTCCCTCGCCGACGACGGGGACTTCGTCGACTGGCTCGCGCGCCACGCCCCCCTGCACTGGTCACGGGCGCAGACCGTGCTCAAGGTCCTCATCCACCAGTGGTCGGCCCGGGGCACCGATCTCGAACGGTCTCTGCTGCTGGCGCGCAGACGGGTGCAGATCGCGGAGGCGCTCGAAGGCCCCTGGCCCGACGGTGACGACGAGGACATGGGCAGAGCCCGGCTGCTCGCCGACGCTCTCGAACAGCTGTCGTCCGTGAACACGGCCCTGGGGCGCTACTCGGAGTCGTACGATCTCCTCAGGGCAGCCGAGCGCTGGGCCGACATCGACGAGGAGGAACGCTCCCGCGCGGGCAGGTCCCAGCGCGTCGGCGACAACCACTTCGACAACCGCCCTCCGAAAGCCGGCCTGTACGAGTCGCTGGCCACCGCGGCCCTGCGCACCGGGGACGAAGCGGGGGCCGCTCACTACGCCCGGCTGCAGCGGGATCTCGAGCAGGGGCTGCCCGCCGACGACCACGAGCGCGTCGTGGAGATCGTCAGCGCGGGGCTGTCGGCCTTCCTGGAGGACGAGGACGCGGATCTGGCCCTGCGACATCTGCGTACCGCTGAGCGCATCGCCGAGCGAGAGTCCGCCCGCACGCCGGTCAAGGTCACGCAGGCCACGGTGCAGCACGGCTACGGGCAGCTCCTCACGTGGCTCGGCCTGCCACGCCGGGCCCTGCACCATCTCGGCAGGGCACGCGAGTTGAATTCGGGCAACGCCGACCGGCTGGCGTGGGACTGGATCGCCACCGCGGAGGTGCTCGACCGATGGCCCCGTTTCGGGCCCGCGATGCTGGCCTACGAGCAGGTGCTGGTCCTGTCCTCCGTCCCCGGCACCATCGAGGACCGTCTCTTCTGGGCTCCGCGCAAGGAACCCACCTCGCGCACGGGGCGCCGCATCGTCGCCGTCGAGCGGGCCTGGAACGTCGTCCTGCCGATGGCTCGGGCCGCGTGGGCCTACGGCGAGCTGTACACCGCGACGGACGTGCTGGAACTCGGCGCCGGTCTGGCGGACCTGGTACGGGCGGCGCAGCCCGACCCGGGCCTCCGCATGCGCGTCCAGGACGAACGGGCCGTCGTCTTCGAACTGCTGACCCGGTTCCGCCTGGGGCGGGCGGAGCGCTCGGACGGAGACCGGGCCACGCATGTCTCAGCCGCCTACACCGCGTCCGAGAGGAAGCGCTCACGCGCCCTGCTGGACGCGATGAGCACGGTGCGGCTCAGAACACCCGACGGTGTTCCGCAGCAGCTGGTCGAGCGGGAGGCGGAGCTGCTGCGTGCACGTACCGAGGTCGAATCCGGCGGCACGGTGGACTGGGCGCAGCACCGTGCCCTGACCGACGAGCTCGCCGCCCTGTGGGCACGGATGACGGCGAGCGGTCCCGAAGCCGCCGAGTACGCGGCGATCAGACAGTCCGACGTCCTGGCCCCAAAGGACGTACTGGCCGAACTCGCGGACGAGCCGGTGCTCGTGGCGTCCTACGCCATGCTGGACGACGGGACGATCGTCGTCTTCGTCCTCAGTGGGGCAGCAGGGCTCCAGGTGGCGCACGTCGACGCGGACGGACCCCAGCTCCTGCGTTTCGTCGAGGACCACTTCGGCAGCGCGGGACGGGTCCGCGAGATGGCCGAGGACTTACCCGGCCTCTTCCAGCACGTCCTGAAGCCGCTGGTGGCCCCCCTCGCGGCGGCCACCAGGCCCGGGCAGACCATTCTGATCTCTCCCACCGGCGCACTCCACCACGTCCCCTTCCACGCCCTCGCCGTGGAAGGGTCGGCGACGCTCCTCGACCGCAATCCGGTCGGATATCTGCCGACCGTTTCACTCCTGCGCACCCTGAACCACCGCGTACCCGGTGCGAGCACCGGTGCCTTGATCCTGGGCGACCCCGGGAACGATCTTCCGTACGCCCGCAGGGAGGCGGTCTCGCTGGGAAGCAGTCTGGAGACCGTCCCGCTCCTGGGCGAGGCCGCCACACGCGATGAAGTGCTGCGCCGCGTCCCGCACGCCTCCGTCTTCCATGCGGCCTGCCACGCGCACTTCGACGCCGAGGACCCGCTCTCCTCCGGCCTCGTCCTGGCCGGAGGAGTCCTGACGGCGCGCGACATCCTGCGGCAGGACTGGCACGGGGTCCGGCTCGCCGTTCTGTCGGGCTGCGAGACCGGTGTGGGCCGCACCAGCCGTACCGACGAGACTCTGGGGCTCAGCCGGTCGCTCCTCTTCGCCGGGGTCCGCTCGCTGGTGATGAGCCTGTGGCGGGTGCCGGACTCCACCACCGCCGCCATCATGGGTGACTTCCACGACCTGGCCCTCGGCGGTGAAGCTCCCGCGGCGGCGCTGCGCACCGCACTTCTCGCTGCACGGGACCGTCCCGGCGGCGACCGGCTGGACCGCTGGGCGGCCTTCTGCCTGCTCGGTGACTGGCGCGCCCCGGCAGATACGGGACCCCGACATGGAGACTGACATGCTGACCCGCCCCGAACTCCCCGAGGGCTACGCGTTGCTCGACCTGGTCGAGCCGGCCGTGGTGGAGCCCGAACTCGACAGACACCTCCAGCCACTCGACGAGGCAACGGTCCGGCTGCTGCGGCGCGAGACCCGGATCGGCCTGGCACGCGGTCCGGTCCGGCAGGTGGAGAGCCAGGTGTCCGGGCATGTCGGCCACGACATCTCCCTGATCTGTGTGGTCCAGACCCACCCCGAGTCCTTTGTGCGCTGGTCCCGGCTCGTGATCGACCTGTCGGCCACGGGCGGTGCCGTCGTGGCGGACATGTCGCCCTCCCTCGTCGAGGGGGAACATCCGGTCGAGGTCGAAACGACGCTGGGCGGTGGACTCACCTTCCAGGTGGCGACCTCGGCCGTCGGCGCCGAACTCATGCCCCAGATCACCAGGCGCAGGACGCTCTACTGCCCCCGGATCACTTCGTCCGGTATCGGTTTCACCACCGCCTACTGGGACTTCAGGGCATCGGACCAGGAATTCCTGCATGTCAACGAGGAGCTGCGGCTGCTCGTCGACGCCCCGGTGGGCGTCCCCGTCGACGCCCGGGTGACCATGCGCGTCCGAGTCATGGCACGGGGCATCGGCAGGGTCGTACGGTTGACGGGCAAGCTCGGAACCAGCGAGACGTCGTGCCGTCTCGCCGGCCCGGATCTCCTCCAGGGCGACGTACCGGGGCTGTCGGCCTGAGGTCCCGTCCGGCACGGAACGCACGACCGTCCCGGGTCGTCACGCCCTGCCCCTGCGCCCGGGTGGACCGAGGCCCGATGCGTGGGCACCGGGCCTCTCGACGCATGGCCTGTCCGGCCGGTCAGGCGACGGTGACCGTTCCCATCCCCTCCCCCGCCGCGCCGGTCTCCTCCACGCTCACGCGGTACGGCCGGTCCGTGCCCTCCGCCGTGACCCGCACGCCGTCCTCGTCCCGTACGACACGGAACCCCGCCGCCTGATTACCCGTCAGGTCCGGTACGGCAACCGTCTGTTCACCATCTCCGGAGCCGAACACCCGCAGGGTGAGTCCGTCCAGCCAGTCGCCGTCCGGGCGCTGGTCGTCGGCGCCCCACGGGAGCACGGCGCCGTCCCTGACCAGCAGGGGCAGGCTGTCGAAGCCGTGGGTCTCGTGCCGCCACGCCGGGCCGGTCACGCGCTCGCCGGTGAGCAGGGAGGTCCAGGTGCCCTCGGGGACGTAGTACTCGACCTGGCCGTCCTCCGTGAAGACCGGGGCCACGAGCAGGTCCGGGCCGAGCATGTACTGACGGTCCAGGGTGCGGGTCGTCGGGTCGCCGGGGAACTCCGCCAGCATGGGCCGCATCATCGGGATGCCCGTGCGGTGGGCCTCGGCGGCGACCCCGTACAGGTAGGGCATCAGACGGTGCTTGAGCAGGGTGAACTTCCGTGCCACGTCCACGGCTTCCTCGCCGAACTCCCACGGCACGCGGTAGGAGACGTTGCCGTGCAGCCGGCTGTGCGAGGAGAGCAGACCGAAGGCGAGCCAGCGCTTGAAGACCGCCGGGTCGGGGGTGCCCTCGAAGCCGCCGATGTCATGGCTCCAGAAGCCGAAGCCGGACAGGGACAGCGACAGCCCGCCGCGCAGCGACTCGGCCATCGCGGTGAACGAGGCGAAGCAGTCGCCGCCCCAGTGGACCGGGTACTGCTGGCCGCCCGCCGTCGCGGAGCGGGCGAAGAGGACGGCCTCTCCCGCGCCGCGCTCCTTCTCCAGGAGTTCGAAGACGGTGCGGTTGTAGATCTGCGCGTAGTAGTTGTGCATGCGCTCCGGGTCGGAGCCGTCGTGCCAGACGACGTCCGTCGGGATGCGCTCGCCGAAGTCCGTCTTGAAACAGTCGACGCCCTGGTCGAGCAGGACACGCAGTTTGTCGTTGTACCAGGCGCGGGCGGCCGGGTTGGTGAAGTCGACCAGTGCCATGCCCGGCTGCCAGAGGTCCCACTGCCAGATGTCGCCGTTGGGCCGCCGGACGAGGTAGCCGTTCTCCGCACCCTCGGCGAACAGCGCGGACTTCTGCGCGATGTACGGATTGATCCACATGCTGATGCGCAGTCCGCGCTCCTTCAGGCGCGCCAGCATGCCCTCCGGGTCGGGGAAGACATCGGGGTCCCAGAGGAAGTCCGACCACTGGTACTCACGCATCCAGAAGCAGTCGAAGTGGAAGACGCTGAGCGGGATGCCCCGCTCGGCCATCCCGTCGACGAAGGAGGTGACCGTCTCCTCGTCGTAGGACGTGCAGAAGGAGGTGGTCAGCCAGAGGCCGAACGACCAGGCGGGCGGCAGCGCGGGACGGCCGGTGAGGGCCGTGTACCGGGCGAGGACGTCCTTCGGCGTCGGGCCGGCGACGATGTAGTACTCCAGCGACTGGTCCTCGACGCTGAACTGCACCTGTCCGACGGACTCCGAACCCACCTCGAAGGAGACCTTGCCGGGGTGGTTGACGAAGACGCCGTAGCCGCGCGAGGACAGGTAGAACGGGATGTTCTTGTAGGCCAGTTCGCTGCTGGTGCCGCCGTCCGCCTGCCAGATGTCCACGGTCTGGCCGTTCTTGACGTACGGGGTGAAGCGCTCGCCGAGTCCGTAGATGTTCTCGCCCACGTCCAGTGCGAGTTGGGCGATCATGTGGTGGGTGCCGTCGGGCGCGAGGGCGAACGCCGTCCCCTTGGCGTCGACTCCGGTCAGGCGCCGCCCGTCGGCGTCCAGGAAGCTGATGCCCCAGGGCCCGTCGCCGTCCATGCGCAGGGTGAGCGGGCCGCTGGTGAGCTCCGTGACGGCGCCGTCACGGCGGGTGCGGGCCGCGGGCGCGGTGGTCTCGCCGGGCAGGATCGTGAAGTCCGGCCCGCGCCGTGCCTTTCCGGCGTGGTGGGTGGTGCGTACGCCGATGACACCCTCGGCGGGCGAGAAGCACTCGACCGTGATGAGCGGGGTGTTCAGCGTGTCGCCGCGCGCCTCGACACGCTTCACCGCGGCGTACGCGGTGAAGCGGTCGGGGTCGACGCGCAGGTCGCGGGTCTCGATCGCGTAGGAGGCGCGGACGCCCTCGCGCATGAGCCAGAAGCCGTCGGTGAACTTCATGCGGTCTCCTTGCCGGTGACGACGTCGACGCGGGCGAGTCGCAGGGACCCCTCGATGACGATGCTCAGCTCGTGCACGCCCTGGAGGCCGAGCTCGGCCGTGTGCGTGCGGTAGTCGTACGTTCCGCCGGTGTCCGGGAGCGACAGTTCCAGGCGGTGGCCGGCCACCGACACGGTGAGGGAGCCGCCGCCCGCGTAGTGGAAGACCAGCCCGTCCGTGCCGTCCCCGAAGTCGCATTCCCGGTAGAGGAGTTGCCCGGCCCTGTCCGCACCGGCGGGAGCGACCGTGTCACCGTCCGTCTTCGTGCGGTCGAGGATCTCCGTGTTCTCCTGTCGGTCGTAGTCGGCCGCCTCCAGCCCTCGCTCCGCCACGGGGCGCGGGCCCGGCCTCTCGCCGTCGACGACCGTGGTGGCGGTGAGCCTGATGTCGGCGCTGGACGCGCCGGCGAGGAGCTCGTACGCGCCCGGATCGACCGTCCACCGGCCGTGCGCCACGCTCCAGTGGCCCAGCTCCGCCACCGGTACGAGGAATTCGACGCGCTCGGCGGCTCCGGGCGCGAGGTGCAGGCGGCGGTGGCCGGCCAGCTTGCGCAGCGGCAGGTCCGTGTCGCCCGGTTCCGCCGGGCGGACGTAGAGCTGGGCGACCTCGTCCGAAGCGGCCGAGCCGTCGTTGGTCACGGTCAGCGAGACCCGCAGCCGCTCGCCCTCCGGCTCGACGCTCAGCCCCGAGTAGGTGAAGTCGGTGTAGCCGAGTCCGTGCCCGAACGGGAAGAGCGGGGTGCCGTCGAAGTAGAGGTAGGTCTGGCGGGAGCCGATGATGTCGTAGTCCAGCAGGCCCGGCAGGTCGCTGTCGCTCGTGTACCAGGTCTGCGGGAGCCGTCCGGCCGGGGAGACGTCACCGGCGAGGACGCGCGCGAGGGCGGTGCCGGCGGCCTGGCCGCCGTGCGCGGTCCAGAGCAGTGCGGGGAGTTCGTCCGCCGCGTCGGCGACCGCGTACGGGTAGGCGGAGGTCAGCGCGAGGACCGTGCGCGGGTTGGCGGCACGGGCGGCACGCCAGAGCCGGTCCTGCTGGACGGGGAGGGCGAGGGTCGTGCGGTCCTCGGTCTCCCGGCCGTTGATGTGGGGGTCGTTGCCGGCGACGACGACAACGGTGTCCGCGGCGGCGGCGGCCAGGGCCACGGCGTCCACGCCGTGCTCGACGGTCTCGGTCTCGAAGACCGTGGCGTCGTCCTTCGAAATCAGTCCTCCGGGCGCGGCAACCTTTGCGCCGTCGGCGGCGACAGACACGTACCCACCGGTCCCGATGTGCAGAAGGCGGTGCCCGCCGTCGTGTCCCTCCACCGCTTCCATGCGGAAGGTCTCCTGGACGACCCAGCCGCCCGGCTCGTCCGCGGACGCCCTGACGTATCCGTCGGCGGCGACGGAGAGGTACATCCCGTCGTCCGTGCGCAGGGTCAGGACGCCGTCGCCCCAGTCGACGAGGCCCAGTTCGGTGGCCTCCTCGCCGGAGACCAGCGGGGGCAGGTCGGTACGGCCCGTGAGCTGTGCGGGGTCGAGGGCGCCCACCGCTGCCGGGGCCTCCGTGACCGCGGCGACCGAGGTGCCGTCGTCCTCGGGCACCCGCAGCCAGCCGTCGGAGGACTTCAGCCGGATCCGGTCGATGCCCTCGGCGAAGAGGACGTTCTCGGCTCCGTAGCGCTCGCGGATGCCGTCGAGCGGCGTCGAACGGTGCATGAGCGCGCCGCTGTACCAGTCGAGCTTGCAGGAGTCCGCCAGGAGTCCGACGACCGCCACGGTGCGGCCCTGCCGCGGTTCCAGGGGGAGCAGGCCGTCGTTCTTGAGCAGGACGACGGCCTGCTCGGCGGCCTCCAGGGCGAGGGCGCGGTGCTCCTCGGTGTCGAGGTCGTCGACCTTCGCGTACGGGTCCAGCTCCGGGTCGAACTCACCGAGCGCGAAGCGCATGGCGAGCAGCCTGCGGACCGCGGTGTCGATGTCGCTCTCGTCGAGGAGCCCCTTGGCGAGGGCGTCACGGACGCGGCCGGTCATGACCGACGAGTCCGTGCCGTGGTCGGTGAAGCTGTCGACACCGGCCTTCAACGCGGCGGCGGTGGCCTCTTCGTGGGTGTCGAAGTAGTGCTCGGAGTCGACCAGGTTGGTGGGCGCGCCCGCGTCCGAGCAGACGACGAGGGGCTGGTCGGTCCAGCTCCGCAGGTACTGCCCCAGGAGCGGGGACACATGGTTGGGCCGGCCGTTGACCAGGCTGTAGGCGGGCATGACCCCTGCCACCGCCCCGGCCTTCACGGCGTCGCGGAAGGCCCTCAGGTCGTACTCGTGCAGCACGCGCGGGCTGACCGAGGAGGACGTGGTGTCGCGGTCGGTCTCGTTGTTGTGGGCCAGCCAGTGCTTGAGCACGGGAGCGGTGCGCCAGTAGTGCGGGTCGTCGCCGCGCAGTCCCCGGGTGTAGGCGACGGCGATGGCGGAGGTCAGGGCGGTGTCCTCGGAGTACCCCTCCTCGCCCCGGCCCCAGAGCGGGTGGCGCAGCAGGTTCACCGTCGGCGCCCAGACGTTGAGCCCGACGCGGTCGTCCTGGGCGCGCTTGGCCCGGATCTCGTTGCCGACGGCCTCGCCGATCCGGCGGACCAGGTCGTCGTTCCAGGTGGCTCCGAGGCCGACGGCCTGCGGGAAGACGGTGGCGGGTCCCATCCAGGCGACCCCGTGCAGGGCTTCCTGTCCGGTGCGGAACGGGCCGAGCCCCAGCCGCTCCACTGCCGGGGCGAACTGGTGCAGCATCGCGATCCGCTCGTCGAGCGTGAGCCGTCCGAGCAGATCGTCGGTGCGCCGGGAGAAGGACAGCTGCGGGTCGCGGAAGGGAAACGGATGGTCCGTCACGTGCGGGTCCCCTTGGAGAGGTGGGAGGTTTTGAGGGCATCGGGCAGCGAAAGATCCCTCGACGCGAGGAGGAAGATCTTTCGAAGCGCTTCGATGCTCTGCGGCCAACCCCGCGAGTGTCAAGGGTGCCACCGTCCCAAAGAGGCCCTTCCGGACACATCAGCGTCACATCACGCCGGGAAACGGTTCGGAAACAGGTCGGAGGAATATCGAAACGAACTCTTGTGTGGCCGTGACCCTTCACTTAATCTCGCTGCAACATCGAAGCGCTTCGACGAGGCAGCCCGTTTGACCGCTTCAGCTCAGCCGGTGCAGTGCCGCCGGCTCGGCCGGTAACGCCCCCTACCTCAGACACAGGGCCGAGCGGCAGTCGCCGCCGCGGGCCGTCCTGTTGCACCACGAAGGGTTGACGCAATGACGCCGAACTCCCCCTCCGCTCCCAGCCGGAGACGATTCCTCGCCTCCTCCGTGGTTGTCGCGGCAGCCGTGGGCGGGGGGATGCCGCTCCTCGCCGCCTGCGGCGGCGGTTCCGGTGGCGCTAAGAACGAGGGCACGACCACGGGCAACAAGCTGAAGGACATCCTTCCGGCCTACGTCCCCTCGAACACCGTCACCCCTGACATCCCCAGCAAGAACGGCTCCGCCGACGGCTTCACCACGGCGCTCCCCGCCGACAAGCTGGCGGTGTCGGTGCCGAAGAAGCTGGGCAAGGGCAGCGAGATCAGCATCATGGCCCCGCTGTGGGGCACCTCGCCCGGTGCGGGCAACGCCTACTGGACGGCGATGGACGAGGCCGCCGGCGTCAAGGTCAAGTGGCAGAACCAGGACGGCAACGTCTACGGGCAGAAGCTCGGCGCGGTGCTCGCGTCCAGCGCCATCCCGGACGCCGTGGTCGTCCCGGGATGGGAGCTCCAGGGCAAGATCCCGAGCGCCATCGCCAACAAGTTCGCCGACCTCGGCCCCTACCTGTCGGGCGACAAGGTCAAGGCGTACCCCAACCTGGCGGCCATTCCCACCGGCGCCTGGCAGCGCGGCGTCTTCGCCGGCCAGCTGCGCGGGATTCCGATGCCCGCCGAGGGCACGCCCAACATCACGCCCTTCTACCGCGCCGACATATTCGAGGAGAAGGGGTACGAGGTCCCGACCACCACGCAGGAGTTCTACGACCTCTGCAAGGAGATCAACGCCCCCAAGAGCAAGGTGTGGGCGTGCAGCGACATGACCTGGTCGGCGTACAACTTCTTCGGGGTGCTGCCGGAGAAGCCCTACTACTGGCAACTGGTCGACGGCAAGCTGGTGAACCGCTACGAGACCCAGGAGTACCTGGAGGCACTGGAGTGGTCGCGCTCGCTGTACTCCGCGGGCTTCGTCCACCCGGACGCCAAGGCGGAGACGGGCGACATGCGCACCACCTTCTCCTCGGGCAACGTCCTGATGTACAACGCGGACATCTCGGACTGGTACGCGGCGACCGCCGTGCAGCGGCTGGACAAGCCGGACTTCCGGATGGCGGCGATGGACATCTTCGCCCACGACGGCGGTGACCCCGTCCTCTACGAGGCGTCCCCCTCCAACATCTGGTGCTTCGTCAGCAAGAAGGCCGACAAGAAGGTCGTCGAGGACCTCCTCGCGCTGGCCAACTTCACCGCTGCTCCGTACGGCAGCAAGGAGCAGCGTCTGCGGGCGTACGGGCTGGAGGGCACCCACCACACCCTGAAGGACGGGGTGCTCGTCAAGAACGAGAAGGGCAACAACGAGGTCTTCGCCACCTACGAGTACATAGCGACCTCCAAGCCGTACCGCGCCTACCCGGACTACCCGGACGTCGCCAAGGGTGTCATCGAGTGGCAGCAGCGCCAGGGCGCGCACATGAGGAAGCCGCTCTTCCACGGCATGCAGATCCAGGAGCCCACCCGGTACACCGAGCTCAACGCGCAGTTCGAGGACCTGGAGAAGGACATCGTGCGCGGCCGCAAGAAGGTCAGCGACATGCAGCAGCAGGTCTCCGACTGGAAGACCAAGGGCGGCGACAAGCTTCGCGACTGGTACAAGAAGCTGCTCGACGAGACCGGTGAGTCGGCTTCCTGACATGTCTCTGAGCACAGATGACCGGCGCGCGCAGGGGTCCCCTGCGTCGCCGCCGGCCGAGAAGGACGGGGCTGCCCGCGGGCCGGCCCCGGTCTCCGCGAAGATGCCCCTGCGGCACCGGCTGCGCCGTGACCGGACGCTGCTCCTGATGACCGTGCCGGCGATGCTTCTGCTGCTGGTCTTCGCGTACATCCCGCTGGCGGGCAACGTCGTCGCGTTCCAGGACTACGACCCGTACATCGCGGACAACGCGTTCCAGGCGATCGCGCAGAGCCCGTGGGTCGGCTTCGAGTGGTTCCAGCAGATGGCGAACGACCGGCTGTTCTGGTCGGCGCTGCGCAACACGCTGGCGATCTTCCTCCTGCAGCTGACCCTGTTCTTCCCGGTGCCGATCCTGCTCGCGCTGTTCATCAACAGCTTCGTGCGGCCCCGGGTCCGGGCGGTGGCGCAGGCGATCCTCTACCTGCCCCACTTCTTCTCCTGGGTCCTGGTCGTCACCGTGTTCCAGCAGATGTTCGGCGGCGCGGGGCTCATCGCGCAGACGCTGCGGGAGAACGGTCATGAGGGTTTCGACCTGATGACCGACCCCGGTCTGTTCAAGTTCCTGATCACCTTCGAGATGATCTGGAAGGACGCCGGCTGGGGTGTCATCGTCTTCCTCGCCGCCCTGGCGGCGGTGAGTCCCGACCTCTACGAGGCGAGCGCCATGGACGGCGCCGGCCGCTGGCGCCGGATGTGGCACATCACGCTGCCCGCCCTGCGTCCCGTGGTCGCCCTGCTGCTGGTGCTCCAGGTGGGCAACGCGCTGACCGTCGGCTTCGAGCAGATCCTGCTCCAGCGCACGGCGGTCGGTCCGGGCGCCTCCGAGGTGCTCGACACGTACGTCTGGAACGTCGGTATCACCAACGGCGGGTTCAGTTACGCGGCGGCCGTCGGAATCATCAAGGGAATCTTCGGACTGCTGCTGGTCCTCGGGGCCAACAAGGTCGCCCATCTCATGGGTGAGCAGGGGGTGTACAAGAAGTGAGCAGCCTGCTCTCCGGCATGACCGGCTTGGCCGGTGTGAAGCCGGGCACCCGCGGCCGTCTGCGTCCGGTGTGGGAGGAGGAGCCCTCGAAGACGGGGCTCGCCTCCAAGGGCGTCGTCCTGGTCCTGATCTGCCTGGCCGTGCTCTTCCCCCTCTGGGTCGTGATCGTCACCAGTCTCTCCTCGGTGAAGTCCATCACCGAGGCCGGCGGACTGGTGGTGATCCCGCGCGGTATCACCTTCGTCGCCTACCAGGAGCTCCTGGGCGGCGGCCAGGTCACCCGGGCCACGGTGATCAGCCTCTGTGTGACGATCGTCGGGACGCTCTTCAGCATGGCCGTGTCGATCTTGTGCGCCTACGGCCTGTCCCGTACGGGTTCGGTGCTGCACCGTCCGCTGCTGCTGTTCATGCTCGCCACGATGTTCTTCGGCGCCGGCCTCATCCCCACCTATCTGGTGGTCCAGGGGCTCGGTCTCACCGACTCCTATCTGGCGCTGATCCTGCCGAGCGCGCTCAACGTCTTCAACATCCTGGTGCTGCGCGCCTTCTTCATGAGCACGGCCCAGGAACTGATCGAGAGCGCCCGGATCGACGGGGCGGGTGACTTCCGCATCCTGTGGCAGATCGTCATGCCCCTGTCCCGCGCGGTCATCGCCGTGATCACGCTCTTCTACGCGGTCGGGTACTGGAGCGCGTGGTTCAACGCCTCCATCTACATCAGCGACCCCCAGATGCTGCCGCTGCAGAACGTGATGAACCAGCTGGTGCTGAAGCAGGAGCGGCCCACCGGTCTCGCCCAGGCCATCAACACGGGCCATCTCTCGCCGCTGGCCATCCAGATGGCGGTCATGGTGCTCGCGCTGATCCCTGTCGCGGTCCTGTCCCCGTTCGTGCAGAAGCACTTCAAGGAAGGCATGCTCACCGGCGCGGTCAAGGGCTGAGCCGCCGCACCTGCCCCGCAGTCACCCGTCACTCCCCCACCGGAGGGTCCTCGTCATGCGCGCCACGTCCGTCCCGCAGCCCGAACCCGCCCCGCACCCGCGGCGCCGTACCGTCCTGGCAGGTGCGGCGGTGGCCGCGGCAGCGGCCACCGTGCTGCCGGCGGCGGGGACGGCCTCGGCCGCGCCCCGGCCCGGGAAGACCCAGCCGCACCGATGGCGCACCGCTGCCATCGGCGGGACGGGCTTCGTGACGGGTGTCCTGTTCCATCCGGCCGTCAAGGGCCTGGCCTACGCCAGGACCGACATCGGCGGCGCCTACCGGTGGGACGACCGAAGATCGCGCTGGTCGGCGCTGACCGACCACATCGGCTGGGACGACTGGAACCTGCTGGGCGTCGAGGCGATGGCCGTCGACCCGGCGCATCCGGACCGGCTGTACCTCGCCCTCGGGACGTACGCGCAGGCATGGGCGTCCCCGGGCGCGGTGCTCAGGTCCGAGGACCGGGGCGCGACCTGGGCGCGTACGGATCTCACCGTGCGCCTCGGCGCCAACGAGGACGGCCGGGGCTGCGGCGAGCGGCTCCTGGTCGACCCGCGCGACAGCGAGACCCTCTGGCTCGGGACGCGCCACGACGGGCTGCTGCGGTCGGCGGACCGCGGCGCCACGTGGTCGGCCGACGCCTCCTTCCCGGCCACCGCGTCGGCGAGCGGCCAGGGCGTCACCCTGCTGGTGGCCGCGGGCCGCACGGTCTACGCGGGCTGGGGCGACGGCGGCACGGCCCTCTACCGTACGGCGGCCTCCGGCGGCTGGGAGGCCGTGCCGGGGCAGCCGTCGGCCGGCGCCTCGACGCGCGTGCCGGTCCGTGCGGCGTACGACGCGGGCAGCCGTGCGCTGTACGTGAGTTACGCGGACGGGCCCGGACCGAACAACCAGTCCGACGGCTCGGTGCACCGCCTCGACACGGTGACCGGGACCTGGACCGACGTGACCCCGGTGGCCCCCGGCCCCGGCGACACCTTCGGCTACGGCGGGGTGGCCGTGGACGCCGCGCGCCCCGGCACGGTCGTCGTCTCCACGAACAACCGCTGGGGTCCTGTGGACACCCTGTACCGCTCGACGGACGGCGGGGCGAGCTGGACCTCGCTCAAGGACACGGCGGTGCTGGACGTCTCGGAGACCCCGTATCTGAAGTGGGGCGGGGAGCCCAAGTTCGGCTGGTGGATCCAGGCCCTGGCCGTGGATCCGTACGATTCGAAGCACCTCGTGTACGGCACCGGCGCCACCCTCTTCGGGACGCGTGACCTGGTGCACTGGGCGCCGGAGATCCGGGGTCTGGAGGAGTCGGCCGTACGCCAGCTGATAGCACCGCCCTCGGGGGCCCGGCTGCTGAGCGGCCTCGGCGACATCGGGGTCATGTACCACGACTCACTGACCGCTTCCCCGTCGCGCGGCATGGCGTCCAACCCCGTCTTCGGCACGGCGACCGGGCTCGCCCTGGCCACCAGGAAGCCCTCGTACGTGGTGCGGACCGGCTGGCCGTCGGGCTCGCAGTCCGCGGGTGCCTACTCGCGGGACGGCGGGGCGAGCTGGCAGCCGTTCGCCTCGCAGCCGGCCATCGCGCCCTCGGCCCCCGGACCGGTGGCGGTCTCGGCCGACGCTTCGGTGCTCCTGTGGTCGTTCATCCACTGGGACGGCACCAAGTACGCCGCGCACCGCTCCACGGACAACGGGGCGACCTGGGCCGAGGTGGCCACGTTCCCCAAGGGCGGCACCCCGGTGGCCGACCCTCTCGACGCCACCCGCTTCTACGTGTACGACACGGACACCGGCACGGTCTTCCGCTCCACCGACAGGGGCGCGACCTTCACCGAGGGCGCCACCGGGCTCCCCTCCGGTGATGTGCAGTTCCGGATCGCGGCGGCCCCCGGTCGCTCCGGCGACCTGTGGCTCTCCGCCAAGGACAACGGCCTGCTGCGCTCGACGGACGGCGGCCTCACCTTCACCCCGGTGGCCGGCTGCCAGGCCTCGCACGCCCTCGGCTTCGGGAAGGCGGTCCCCGCGAAGGGCCGGGCCGGCTATCCGGCGGTCTTCCAGACCGGACGGGTCTCCGCGACGTACGACGGTGTGGCCGTGCTGCGCTCCGACGACGCGGGCCGGACCTGGGTCCGCATCAACGACGACGCCCACCGGTGGGGGTGGACCGGTGAGGTCATCACCGGCGACCCCCGCGTCCACGGCCGTGTCTATCTGGGCACCAACGGCCGCGGCATCCAGTACGCAGACCCCCAGTAGAGGAACGAGACGTCCATGCCGTCCCTGCACGACGCCACCCGTGGCCGCGTCCTTTTCGGAGGCGACTACAACCCCGAGCAGTGGCCCGAGGAGGTGTGGGCCGACGACGTCCGGCTGATGAAGGAGGCGGGGGTCAATTCCGTGACCCTCGGTGTCTTCTCCTGGGCGAAGATCGAACCGCGCCCGGGTGCTAGGGAGTTCGGGTGGCTGGACCGGCTCCTGGACCTCATGCACGCGGGCGGGATCGGGGTCGTCCTCGCGACCCCGACCTCCTCGCCTCCGCCGTGGATGGGTGCGCTGCACCCGGAGACGCTGCCGCGCACCGAGGAGGGCGCAGTGGTCAACTACGGCTCCCGGCAGCACTTCTGTCCGAGCTCACCTGTCTACCGCCGCTACGCCGCGGCCCTCACCGAGGACCTCGCCGAGCGGTACGCGGACCATCCCGCGCTCACCCTGTGGCACATCAACAACGAGTACTGCACGCACTGCTGGTGCGACGAGACCGCCGCGCACTTCCGCCGCTGGCTGGCCGCCCGGTACACCACCGTGGAGGCGCTGAACGAGGCGTGGGGAACGGCGTTCTGGAGCCAGCGCTACGACAGCTGGGCCGAGATCCTGCCGCCCCGCCGGGTGCAGTACCTGCGGAATCCGGCACACGAGCTGGACTTCAAGCGGTTCACCTCCGACGCCCTGATGGAGTGCTACGTCGCCGAGCGGGACATCGTCGCCCGGCGCACCCCGCACATCCCGGTGACGACCAACTTCATGCCGCTCTGGGAGGGCCAGGACGCCTGGGCCTGGGCGGAGCGGGAGGACGTCGTCTCCGTCGACATCTATCCGGACCCGAAGGACCCGCTGGGCGGCCAGTACAACGCGATGCTCGCCGACATGACCCGCTCGCAGGCCCGGGGGCCCTGGATGGTCATGGAACAGGCGGCCGGCTCGGTCAACTGGCGCGAGGTCAACCACCCCAAGCCTGCGGGCCTGAACCGGCTCTGGTCGCTCCAGACGGTGGCCAGGGGCGCGGACGCCGTCTGCTACTTCCAGTGGCGCCAGTCCCGGCAGGGCTCGGAGAAGTTCCACTCCGCGATGCTGAGCCACGCGGGCGAACACGGACGTACCTTCGGGGAGATCAAGCGCATCGGAGCCGAACTCGCCCTGATCGGGGCCGAGGTGAGCGACACGGACGTACCCGCCGAGGTCGCCGTGCTCCACGACTGGGACGCCTGGTGGGCCGGTACGCAGAAGGACCGGCCGTCCTCGCTCGTCCAGTACCCGGAGCTGGTGCGCGCCTGGCACCGGGGTCTGTGGGAGAGCGGCATCGGGACCGACTTCGCGCGCCCCGAGGCGGACCTGAGCGCCTACCGCATGGTTCTCGTTCCCCAGCTCTATCTGCTGAGCGACGCGGCGATCGACAACCTCGTCGCCTATGTGCGGGGCGGCGGCACCCTGGTGTGCGGGTTCTTCACCGGCGTCGCGGACGTGGACGACCGGGTCAGGCCGGGCGGCATGGACGGCCGGCTGCGTGAGCTGTTCGGCATCCGCACGGTGCACGAGTGGTGGCCTCTGGACGCGGACGCCACGGTGGAGTGTGACGGGTTCCGCGGCACCCTGTGGTCGGAGGAGCTGGAGCACGACGGTTCCGCGGAGACCGTGGCCGGCTACCGCGGCGGCGAGCTGGACGGCCTTCCCGCGGTGCTCCGCAAGGGAACCGCGATGTACGTGTCCACGCTCCCGGAGCCCGCCGCGCTGCGCGAGCTGCTCGGCCGCGCGGCGGCCGGCGCCGGTGTGCGGCCCGTGCTGGAGGACCTGCCCTCCGGGGTCGAGGCGGTGCGCCGCGGTGAGCTGCTCTTCCTGCTGAACCACGGCGGCTCACCCGCCGCGGTGAAGCTCCCCGGCCGGTACCTCGACCTGCTCACGGACACCGAGGCGGACGGCGGTGTGGAGCTGGAGCGCTACGGCGTCGCCGTGCTCAGAGGTGCCTCGGCATGATCGACGGCACCTGGGAACCCGGCCCCGCCACCCGCTGGGAGGACGCGTTCCTCAGCGGCAACGGCCGCCACGGGGCGATGGTCTTCGGCGATCCCGGCGACGACCGGGTGATCGTCAACCACCACACGCTGGTGCGGCCCAACGGCAGCGAGGACCTCACGCCCCCCGAGCTCGCCGACGGGCTCGGCCCTCTCCAGGACGCACTGCTGTCCGGGGACACGAAGGCGGCCGAGGAGTTCGGCGCGGGGCGACCCCTGGTGTGGGTGCAGCCCTTCCACCCGGCGTTCAGGACCCGGATCCGCCGAGACCGCGGTCTGCACGAGGCGGTCGCCGGATACCGCCGCGAGGTCGACTTCACCACGGGCGAGGTGACGGCGTCGTACGAGGCCTGGCGCAGCGCCGTCTTCGTCTCGCGGACCGACGACGTGGTCGTGCAGCAGGTGACCGACCTCGGGCTGACCGCCGATCTGCTCCTGGATCACGCCCTGCCCGGCTCGCCCGCGCAGCTGGCCGTCGGCCGCTCGACCGTGCTGACCCCGGACGGCGCCCATCTGGCCCTGCGGGTGGGCTATCCGGGCAGCGAGCTCGGGTACACGGGCGTCACCGTTGCACGGGTGGACGGTGGCCGGGTGTCCGTGTCGGGCGAGGGCATCCGGATCGAGGGCGCGCGCAGCCTCACCCTGGTGACCCGGGTGGTCCGGGGGTGGGGGCGCCCCGAGCTCGGTGAGCTGTGGGCGGCGCTGCCGCACGAGGACTACGCCACCCTGCTGGACCGGCACCGCCCGGCGCACCGGACCGCGTACGGACGTGCCTCCTTCACGCTGCGGGACGCGGCGCCGGAGCGGGGGCTGGCCGGGAGCGAGCTGCTGCGCACCCCGAAGAGTCCGGCTCTGCTGGAGCGGCTCTTCGCGGCGGGCCGCTACCACCTGCTGTCCTCCGCGGGGCTGCTGCCGCCGCGGCTGACGGGGCTGTGGACCGGGGACTGGGACACGGCCTGGTCGGGGGCGTTCACCACGAACGCCAACCTCAACCTCCAGATCTCCTCGGCCGCCGCGGCCGCGCTCCCGGAGGTCACCGAGGCCCATGCCGTATTCGTGCAGGGACAGTTGGACGACTGGAGGGACAACGCCAGGGCGCTCTTCGGGGCCCGCGGCATCGTCGCGCCGTCCCACACCGACGGCGAGTCCGGCCACACCCGGCACTTCCAGCGCGCCTATCCGCTGCATCTGTGGACGGCGGGGGCGGACTGGCTGCTGCAGCCGCTCCTGGAGCACGCGGAGGTGACGACCGGCACCCCGGACGCCTTCCTGACCGGCGCCCTCGTCGAAGTGGCGCTGTTCTACGAGGACTTCCTCAGCCGTGAGGACCCGGACGGACGTCTGGCGATCGTGCCCTCGTACTCCCCGGAGAACAGGCCGGCCAACGCGAGCTGGGGCACGGTGAACGCCACGATGGACATCGCGGCGGCCCGCCACGCCCTGACGACGGCCGCCGAGCACGCTCCCGGACACCCGTCCGCCGACCGTTGGAAGGCCCTGGCGGCCCGGCTCCCGGACTATCTGGTGAACGAGGACGGCGCGCTCGCCGAGTGGGCGTGGCCGGGCCTGCGCGAGACGTACGACCACCGCCATCTCAGCCATCTCTACCCGGTGTGGCCGCTGGACGAGATCAACCCGTACGACACCCCGGCCCTGGCCGAGGCCGCTCACCGTGCCCTGGAACTGCGCGGGTCGGAGAACGACTCCGCGCACGGTCATCTGCACCACGCCCTGATCGCGGCCCGGCTGCGGGACCCGTCGCGGGTGTCGTCGGCGATGGACGCGGTGCTGTGCGGTGACTTCTTCCACGACTCGCTGATGAGCGCGCACTACCCCACGCGGAACGTCTACAACGCGGAC
This sequence comes from Streptomyces sp. CB02058, assembly GCF_001905505.1. Classification (GTDB taxonomy): domain Bacteria; phylum Actinomycetota; class Actinomycetes; order Streptomycetales; family Streptomycetaceae; genus Streptomyces. The sequence continues at coordinate 1,152,533 of NZ_LIPG01000003.1, read as the reverse complement.
GCGGCCCACACGCTGCCGGCCGCCGTGATCGAGTCGCTCGTCCAGTCGGCACCGGACCGCCTGGTGCTGCTGCCCGCCGTCCCCGCGTCCTGCCCCGCCGGTGAACTACGGGGCCTGCGCACGCGGTTCGGCGCACACCTCGACCTGAGCTGGTCCGAGACCGGCGCCACCGCGGTTCTGCGTCCCACGCGCGACGCGCGGGTCGATCTGCGTACGGGCGACGGCTTCACCTTCACCGAGACCTCCGCCGGAAACCCCACGGCTCCCCTGGAGCTGACGGCCGGCGTGGACCGCGTCCTCATCCTGGAGGCGCGGTAGCAGTCCTCCATCCCCACATGGAAGGAACACCCCATGGCACGATCCACCCTGACCAGGCTGCTCCTCGCCCCGGCGGCAGCCGTGGCCGCACTGATCGGCTTCGCGGCGGCACCGGCCCACGCCGCGATCTGGACCTCGTCCGAGCAGTGGGGCAACTACACCACGTCCGACGGATACATCCTCTACAACAACATCTGGGGCTCCGGGGCGGGCACCCAGTCCATCTGGGCCAACTCGTCCAGCAACTGGGGCGTGACGGCCAACCACCCGAACACCGGCGGCATCAAGTCGTACCCGAACGCCAAGAAGATCGTCAACAAGCCGATCAGTTCGCTCTCCTCGCTGACCAGCAGCTACAACGTGACGGTCCCGTCGTCCGGCGCCTACAACACGTCCTACGACATCTGGGACACGGACTACGACTACGAGGTCATGCTCTGGGTGAACTACAACGGCGCGGTCGGCCCCCTGGGGACCTCCCAGGGGAACGTGACCCTCGGCGGCCACACCTGGGCCGTCTACAAGGGCAGCAACGGGGCCAACGAGGTGTTCTCGTTCCTGCGGACCTCGGACTCCTCGTCCGGCACGGTGAACATCCTCCCGATCCTGAAGTGGATCAAGGACACCAAGGGCTGGTGGGGCAACGAGACCATCGGCGACGTCCAGTTCGGCTACGAGATCACCTCGTCGTCGGGCGGACTGAACTTCACGACGAACGGGTTCAACGTCTCGTCGAGCTGACGCAGGACGCCCCGTCGACCCGACGCTCCACGTTCCGACGGGCCGGCCAGGACGGGCCGGGGGTGCGCCCCCGGCCCGTTCGGCGTGCGGATCGCGTCGTCCGGCCGGGCAGCCGGACCAGGCGGAGCACCGGCGGGCTCACGGCAGTGACCCGCACGCGTGAGCCCAACTCCCCTGCCGGATCAGGCCGGTGCCGGACCCGTGCTCGCACGCACCGTCAGAACCGGTTCCAGCAGCTCCACTTCGTCCGTGCCCCGGCCGGTGAGCTTCACGACCACCTGGTCCACCGCGCGGCGTCCCATCTCCTGGGCCGGGATGGCGACGGAGGTGAGCCGCACCGAGGCCTGGGTGGCCACCTGGTCGGGGCAGATGGCCACGACGGAGACGTCCTCGGGGACGGCGCGCCCCTGCTGCTGGAGGAGGTTGAGCAGCGGCTCGACCGCGGCCTCGTTCTGGACGATGAACCCGGTGGTGCCCGGCCGCTCGTCGTAGATCCGCGCCAGGGTTCCGGCCATGGCCGCGTACCCGCCCTCGCAGGGCCGGTGCAGGATGCGCGTGCCCGTCTCCTGGGCCTTGGCCCGTATGCCGTCCACGGTCCGTTCGGCGAAGCCGGTGTGCCGCTCGTAGACGGCGGCGGCCTCGCCGATCACCGCGACCTCGCGGTGGCCGAGGCCGGCGAGGTGGTCCACGCAGAGGGCGCCGGTGGCCTCGAAGTCGAGGTCCACACAGGTCACTCCCGAGGTGTCGGCGGGCAGTCCGATGAGGACGGCGGTGCCACCGGACTCACGGAGCAACGGCAGCCGCTCGTCGTGCAGTTCGACGTCCATCAGGATGATCGCGTCCGCCAGCGAACTCCCCGCGATCCGCCGGACGGCCGCGGGCCCCTCCTCGCCGGTGAGGAGCAGGACGTCGTAGCCGTGCGTACGCGCGCTGGTGGCGACGGCGATGGCGATCTCCATCATCACCGGTACGTACATGTCGGTGCGCAGCGGCACCATCAGCGCGATGATGTTGGACCTGCTGCTGGCCAGCGCACGCGCACCGGCGTTGGGGTGGTAGCCCAGTTGCTGGATACTGTGTTCCACGCGCTCCCGGGTGGACGCGGAGATCGACCGTTTCCCACTGAGGACATAACTCACCGTGCTCGCCGAGACTCCGGCATGCTGGGCGACCTCGGCCAGCGTGACCATTCAGCTTCTCCCCTACAGATGGTGACCGCAAGGGAGAGCGGGTGAAGCGCTTCGACAGCGCCCTGCTGTGCTCCCCTTCGCACTCTGACATGCACAGACACCGTGGAGCCTAGACTTGCTCACAGGGACTGTCCAGAGCGGAGTCGAAGCGCTTCGACCGCATGTGTTTCGCTTCTGCACACGGTGACTCAGGATGCCGAGGGTGTCCAGCCCGCCAGCCAGTCGGCGGTCTCCTGGTCCGCGGCCTGGGAATCGGTGAGCTGCGGGCGGTTGCTGCTCGCGGCCCCCGAGCCGGGTCCGGTGTTCTTGTACTCCGCGAAACGGTCGTCCTTCCAGGAGAAGCCGCTCATGTCGGTCCAGGGTGCCGACTTGATCGCCGAGCTGAGCGTCGTGCTCCGGTATGTGGCCATCGGGTCGAGTGTGGCATCCCCACCCGCGTGCCACGGACGGCCGAGGTAGAAGGAGGACGCCGAGACGTCGCCGTTGACGGTCGAGCCGGTGATCAGGAAGCCCTTGCGGTCGGCGGCCGTGCTGGGCGCGGCGATGTAGCCTGCGGAGCTGCCGTCCCACCGCTTCTTCAGTGTGATCACGGACTTGTCGATCACCGCGGTGGCGCGTCCGAAGATGAAGTCGACGTTGCCGATGACGTAGGAGTTGGTCATGTAGACGCGGCCCAGCGTCGTCTTGGACGCGGTGTCGAGCAGCAGGGTGTCCTGGTCGCCCGTGACGATGATGGAGTCGAGGAAGACCTTGTCCGCGGCGGTGCGCAGGGCGACCGCCTGGTGTCCGCTCAGGCTCTGGTTCGCGGCCTCGTCGAAGTCGTTCGCGATGGTGAGGTTGCGGGCCTGGAAGCCGTTGGCCTCGGCCGCGACGGTCGCACTGCCGCTGGTCCCGTAGGTTCCAGAGCCGTCGGGCTTCTGGGTGCCGGAGGCGTTGTTGTAGACGATGACGGTGTCGTTGCGGCTGGATCCGCTCCCCTGGAGGGTGACGTTCTGCTTGTTGGAAGGGATCTTCACCAGTTCGCGGTAGGTGCCCGGCTTGATGGAGACGACGACGCGCGCGGTGTTCCCCGCGGGGATCGCGTTCACGGCGGCCTGCACCGAGGAGTACTGCCCGCTGCCGTCCTTGGCGACGGTGAGCGTGGTGGCCGCCGCCGCGCGGGACGCGGCCCCGAATGTCTGGAGGGCCGCGACGGCCAGGACCGCGGCCGTCCCCGCCGTCAGCGCCCTGCGCGTTCCGGGGCGGAGAGCCGTGCGTCGTCGATTCGCTGACATGGCGTGATCCGTTCGGTCGGAAGGAGGAAGAGGTGGGGTTCCGGGGAGTAGTCGCCACGGCTGCCCCAAAGGTTGCCGCGCGCTCGGAGACCGTGGTCGTCGAGCCCTCGGACACCGTGGTCGCCGGGCCCTCGCGCATCGCGGTCACTGGCGCCATGACTTGCCCGGAGCCAGCCCCGCCCTCACGGCCGCCGGAACGGTGCGTCCTCATCCCGTACGCCGACGTACGGGCCGGCCGAGCGGAGGACCACGTCGAGGGCGCGGGCCGGGTCGGCGGCGTACACGTTGCTGAACCAGGCCATGTTCGCCTCGACCACCGCCCACCGGCCCGTCCCGGGGTCGTCGCCCCTGCGCATCAGTCCGACGTCGAGCACCACGCCGCTGGGCAGGGTGTCCGCGCATGCCCCGGCCAGCCGCCGGACGAACGCGCGTACCGCGGGTTCGTCCGTGTGGCCGGTGAGCGGCGCGGTGTCGAGCCGGCCGAACGTGGCGTACTGCGAGCCGGTCCGTATCTCCCCGTTCAGCAGATGGACCCTGAACTCCCTGACCCAGGTGACCACTTCGCTGACCTGGACGAGGGGGTCACCCTGATCGCCGGCGGGGACGCGCACGGCCGAGCCGTCCGCGTACACCGCGGCGGGGAAGCTCTTGTCGGTGGGCGGCTTGACGAAGACAGGGCCCGCCGTACCGCGGGCCTCGCTGAGCGGTACGCACCGGACGCGACGCCCGGTGAACGCGTACGGCAGGGCGTCGAGCCAGCCGACGGCCGGTTCGAGCAGCGCGATACCGAGCCGGCCGACGGCCGAGGCGGCGAAGTGCGGGCCCCCGTAGTAGTGCGCGCCGGTGCCCGGCGGGAGGCGGCCGAGAAGCCCCTCGCGCGGCAGGACCGTCACATCCATGCCCCGTTCCCGCGCCGCGCCGGCCAGCAGGACGGCTGTGGAGGATCGGTGCGGGGCAAGGGCGAAGAGGTCGGCCATGCCGCCGCAGCTTACGGGCCGGGACCCGTCAGCCGCGGCGGCCCTCGTGAGGCCGGGATACGAGACCGGCCTCACGGGGGCCGGATCACGAGACCGGACCCGGACCGGGGTCCGGGCCCGCGGGCCCTCAGCTCACGGGCAGGAGCTTGAACTGCTGGCAGGTGTTGTTCAGCCAGGTCCACTGCCGTACGTCGGCGCCGTCGGCCGCCGAGCAGTTCGCCACGTCGGCGACCTTCCCGGTGGCCTGGTTGACGATGCGCACCCAGCCTCCGGCCTCCGTGGTGACGAAGCGGAAGCGCTGGCAGGTGTTGTCCAGCCACGACCACTGCCGCAGGTTCGCGCCGTCGGCCGTGGAGCAGTCGGCCGTGTCGAGCACCTTGCCCGTCGCGGCGTTCACCAGCCTGCTGGTGTCGTCGCCCCGGTCCTCGACGCGCCACCGCTGCTTGGCGCTGCCGTCGCACGTCCACTGCTGGACGTCGGCACCGTCGGCGGTCGATGCCCCGCTGACGTCGAGGCACTTCCCGGTGGCCCGGTTGACCACGGTGTAGGCGGTCGGGGTGGCCGCCGTCTCGCCCGAGGGCCCCGCCAGGGTCGTACCGAGGGCGACCGGGGTGCCCAGGTTCGGGGTGCCGTCGGAGTTCCAGGTGAACTTCTGCGCCCGCGCCGTACGCCCGTTGTCGCAGCCGTCGGAGGCCGAGTCGTTGGCGTGGTAGACGATCCAGTTCTCCGTGCCGTCCGGTGAGGTGAAGAAGCCGTTGTGGCCGGGCCCGTAGACCCCCGCCGCGTTGTTCCGCTGGAAGACGGGGGTGGACTTCTTCGTCCAGGAGGACGCGGAGAGCGGGTTGGAGCCGGTCAGGGTGAGCTGGCCGAGCTTGTAGTCGGGCGTCCAGCAGCCGCTGGCGGAGTAGACGATGAAGGTCTTCCCGCCCCGTTGGAGCACCTCGGCCCCCTCGTTGACCGTGCCGCCCGACTTCTCCCAGTCGTAGGTGGGCGTCGAGATCGTCGAGAAGGAGCCGCTGAGGGTGTACGGGTTCGACATCGGCGCGATCACGAGGTTCTGCGTGCCGCCGCCGCTGGCGCTGCCCAGGAGGTACATGGACCCGTTGACCGTGAGCACGCTCGGGTCGAGCATCCAGGTGCTGCCCAGCTGGTTCTTGTACGTGTACGGCCCCATCGGGTCCGAGCCCGCGCTCTGCAGCACATGGGTGCGCTGCGTGGGGTTGTAGTCGGAGACGTTCTGCCCGGCCACGTAGTACAGGTACCAGCGGCCGCCCGAGAAGTGCAGTTCGGGCGCCCAGATGTTGCAGCAGCGCGAGGCCGCGTCACCCTGCCACACCTGCACGCTCGGCGCGGTGGCGAGCCCGGCCAGGGTCGGCGACTTGCGCATGGTGATGACGTCGGTCCAGCTCGTCGACACCAGGTAGTAGTTGCCCTCGTGGTACGAGATCCAGGGGTCGGCGCCCTTCTGGGTCTTGACGGGGTTGGTGTAGGGACGGCCCTCGGCCGCCGACGCGGAGGTCGGCTGCCCCAGGGCGAGCGCCAGCAGCAGGGCGCTCAGCAGGGTCAGTAGGCGACGGGCCATCCGCTGCTCCAGTTCAGGAGGTTGACGCCGAGCTTCGGGGTGCCGTTGTCCTGGCCGTCGTAGTAGTGGTAGACGAGCAGGTCGCCGTCGGAGTCCGCCAGGATCGACTGGCCGCCGGGGCCGATGTAGCGGCCGTGCGACTCCATGACGGGCGTCCCGCCGTTGCTGAGCATGCTGACGCCGTTCTTGTCCTTGTAGGGACCGGTGACGCTGGTCGCCCTGCCCACCTTGATCTTGTACGTCGAGCTTGTGCCGGCGCAGCAGGTGTCGTACGAGGCGAAGAGGTAGTAGTAGCCGTTGCGCTTCACGATGGAGGGCGCCTCGACGGCCTTGGTCCCGGTGGGGCGGGAGGCGAGCGAGCGCCGCGCGGTGTCGCCCGCGTACTGCTTGCCGGTCGACGGGTCGATCCGGATCATCTTGATCCCGGTCCACCAGGAGCCGAAGGACAGCCACCACTTCCCGTCGTCGTCCACGAACAGGTTGGGGTCGATGGCGTTGTAGTCGCTCGACGAGCTCGACGTGTAGACGATGCCGTAGTCGCTCCAGCTGCCGGCCTGGCCGGTGGTGGAGGCCGCGAGTCCGATGGCCGAGGTGTTGGAGCCGAAGGACGAGACCGCGTAGTACATCAGGTACTTGCCGCCGCGGTACGAGATGTCCGGGGCCCAGGGGTCGGAGGCCGAGGAGTAGTTCTTCCACCAGCTCGGCTTGGTGGTGAAGGCGTTGCCGGACCGGCCGAAGGCGGTGCGGTCGGTGGAGGTGCGCAGCTGGAGGCCCTCACCGGTGGAGTACAGCAGGTACTGGCCGGACGAGCTGCGGATCATGCTGGGGTCGTGGACGACGATGTCGCCGTTGACGACGCCCGGGTTGGGGTACGCGGACGCGCTGCCCGGCACGAGTGCCATCAGGAACGCGGCGGGGAGCACGGCGAGGGTTCTCCTCAGAGTGCGGCTCACGAGGGACCTCCTTGAGGGTCGGGGGCGGGTGGTGCACTCCGCAGTCGCCACCGGGCGGGGCTTGGGTTGCCGCGCGGCGCCCACTTTCGCCGAAGAATCGGACGCCGTTCGAAACCTCGGACAATAGTGGCCCGGGCCGGCCGCGGTCAGGACAGCAGCTGACCGGGCAGCTGCGGCCCGGACAGCCGCCGTTCGAGCGGGCGTCCGGGCCGCGCGGCGACCGCCCCTCAGCCGTGCAGCAGCACGGGGAACGCCTCCATGTCGTTCTGCGTCATCACCGGCAGCTTGCGTATCTCGTCGTCCTCGATGGCGAGCTTCAGCTCCGGGAAGCGTCCGAACAGGGCGGGCAGCGCGATGCCGGCCTCCACCCGGGACAGCGCGGCCCCCGGGCAGATGTGCGGCCCGTGCCCGAAGGTCATGTGCCGGATCGGCGTGGGCCTGGTGATGTCGAAGGCGTCGGCGTCCTCCCCGTGCTGGGCGGTGTCGCGGCCGATGGCCCGGTAGGAGATCACCACGCCCTCGCCCTTGGCGATCACCTGGTCGCCCACCTGGATGTCCTCGGTGGCGAACCGCATCAGCAGGTGCGTGGTGGGCGTGTCCCAGCGCAGCGTCTCCTCGATCACCGTCTCCCACGGGATCTCCCCGTCCAGCACCTTCCGCAGCTGGTCGGGGTGGGCGAGCAGCGCGCGTACGGCGTTGAGGACGAGCCCGATCGTGGTCTCGTGCCCGGCGGCCACCATCGCCTTGAGGTTGCCGACGACCTCCTCCTCGGTGAGCGGCTCCCCGCCCTCCTCCGCGAGGATCAGCGCGCTGGTGAGGTCGTCCGTGGGCCGCGCGGTCTTCTCCCGCACCAGTTCGGCGTAGAAGACATCGAGTTCGGCGAGCAGCGCGAGACGGTCCTCCTGCGGGGTGAGCATGGAGAAGAATGCCTTGTACTGCCGGGTCAGCATGGGGTGGAGCGCCTCGTCGACGCCCATCAGCAGACCGACCACCCGCATCGGCAGCGGCTGCGCGAACACGGCCTTGAGGTCGACGACACCGTCCTTGCCCTGTGCGGCGAGGGCGTCCAGCAGCTCTTCGGTGAACTTCTCGATGTCCGGGCGGATCGCCTCCAGCCGGCGCGGGGTGAGTGCCTGGCTGGTCTTCGTACGCAGTCGGCGGTGCTCCTCGCCGTCCACGGTGAACATGGACCGGCCCGCGTCGATCATGCCGATCAGCGGCCAGGCGTGCGTGACCTCCCCGCTCTGCCAGAGACCCCACGCGTCCAGGTCCTTGACCAGGCGGGGGTCGACCAGGAGCCTGCGGGCCTCGGCGTGCCGGGTGACGGTCCAGGCGGGGACCCCGAGAAGGTCGAGACGCGCGAGCGGGGCGGAGTCCCGCAGCCTCTCGGTCTCGCCGTCGAGGTCCTGGACCATGGGATCGACGACCACCGTCGCGTACGGGCAGTTCACAGCAGGTCTCCTGTCGTCTGTACGGGAGCGAACCGGACGGGCAGTGCGTTCATCCCGCGCAGGAAGGCCGACGGCCGCCGGACGAGATCCTTTGCGGGAACGGCGAGTTCGAGGTCGGGCAGCCGGTCGAGGAGCACTTCGATACCGGTGCGGGCCATGGTCTCCGCGATCTCCTGGGCCGGGAAGGGGCAGCGGTACTCGCCGTGGCTGAACGCCAGATGCGCCCCGTTGCCCGCGTGACGTCCCGCGCCGCCGAGGCCCGTCTCCTGGCGTACGAGCGGGTCGGTGTTGGCCGCGCCCAGGCCGAGCAGGACCATGTCCCCGGCCCGGATGTCCCGCCCGCCGAGCCGGGTGTCGCGGACCGCCCAGCGGCCGGCGAGGATCTGGGTCGGGCTCTCCTCCCAGAGCACCTCGTTCATCGCCTCGCCGACGCTGCGCCGGCCGCCCGCGAGGGACTCGGCGAACTCGTTCTCGGTGAGCATCAGCCGCAGCGAGTTGCTGATCCAGTCGGCGGTGGTGAGGTGCCCGGCTGCCGTGATGGCCATCAGGTCGAGGGCGTACTCCTCGTCCGTGAAGGGTTCCGGATCGGCGAGCATCCGTGAGGTGACGTCGTCTCCGGGCGCGGCCCGCTTGACGTCGACCAGCCGCCGCATGTGCGCTCCGAACCTGCCGTACGCCTCCTGCGCCCCGGGGCCTCCGTCGGCCAGGTCCTTCAGGACCCTGGCGATGTCCGCCCCCTCGTCGTCGGGGAACCCCACGAGGCGGGCGAGGACGAGCACGGGCAGCGGCTCGGCGAATTCGGCGACGAGGTCGGCGGTCCCCCGCGCGCAGATGTCGTCGACGAGCCGGTCGGCCAGCTCCTCGCAGTGCCTCCGGATGTCGAAGGGGTCCGCGGCCTCCAGAGCGGGGACGACCATCCGCGAGTGACGCCGGTGCTCGGCGCCCGCGGTGAAGTAGATGGAGGGCATGGGGCGTCCGACCATGGGAAGCAGGGGCCAGTCCTCGGGAATGTGCTCCCACTGGTTCCACAGGCCGACGTCCCGGGGGAACAACTCGCCGTCGCTGGTGACCTGGTGGAGCTCGCGGTACCCGATGACCAGCCAGGCCGGAAAGCCGCCGGGGAGCTCGACGGGCACGACAGGCCCGTAGGAGTGGCGCATGGACCTGTACAGGGCCTGCGGCTCGGTGTGGAACGCCGGTCCGCTGAGCGGCACGGGGGCGCTCGCGGCATGGGCGGGGCAGCCGCCGCCGGATGCGGGCGCGGCGGATAAGAAGGGGTTCGTCATCGTACGGACTCCTGGGAGACGGCTTCGCGCGTTGCGGCCATACGATCAACGCGGGCCCACTATAGGGAGGTTGAGTGAAGCTTTGGGTACGGATCGCGACACGGACGACCGGACGACGACCCGCAGCACCCGTCCGCCCGGACCCGTCGGAAACACCACCCCTCGGCGTCGACAGACGTTGCGTGGGTCAAGGCTCCGGCGCGGCAGCCACCTGAGCCAGGCGACCGGACGACAGGGCGAAGAGGCTGGCGGGGTTGCGGAAGAAGTACTCGAGCAACTCGGCCTGGCCCCAGTCGGGATGGTGGAGGAGGTAGTCAACTCCGGTGTCGTCCGCGACAGTCCGGTAGACCACGTGAAGACGGTGATCAGCAGCAAGCGGAACCGTGAACGCCGGCCACTCGGCCCGCTCCCGGAGCCGCCGTCGGAAGTCGCAGGCCGCGTCATGGTCCGCGCCGAGCAGCAGCTCCTCGGCCTCCTCGCTCTGCACACACGAGGAGAGGTGGCCCAGCCAGAAGAGCGGATCGTCCAGGAGACCGGCCTGGTACGTGAGGGGGCCAACCGCCGTAACCCGCTGTCCGGGCAGGCATCAGGTCCCACGGTTCATCACGGGGGACATCATGCCGCCCGGCTCCGAAACCTCGAGACCGGGCACCCCAGTCGATCATCACGGATACGTCTCGATGTCTTCACTCCGCCCACACTGACGTCATGATGATCCTCCACGACGCCACACCCCGAGGACCCATGCGTACCAGCATCATCAGTGCGTTCACCGCAGTAAGCTTGCTCGCTCTTCTCACCGCGTGCGGTAGTGGCGACCCGTCATACACAGTCCGCACGGATCGCAACAAGGATGGTTCGGCCATAGCCCACTTGACCCTGCCTGATGCCACCGACGAGGAAGCGGAAGCAGCAGTCCGCGAATACGCCGGCACCATCAACGGATCGGAGTGGGTCACCATCATGATTTCTGATGACTCCGGCCCCGAGGGCAAGCTCATGTGCAGCGCCACCTGGATGAAGGACGCTCAAGCCGCGCAGAAATGGGGCGGTCGCTTCAAGTCCGAGACGTGGCCCGGTCTCGATGTGCGGTGCCCCCACGGCGGCCGAGGGGGATCTGATCCAGCAGTCGGCAGATGAGGATGAATGCATGACTGCCGGTATTGGCGAGGGTTCACCGCTTCGGAAGGAGCGACCGGCTGGAAGCGTCTGCCGCGTGAACTCGGCACCGGTTTCGCCTGCTGAAGGCGCTTCCCGCATGGGATCGACTGTCGGCGGCGCCACACCCAGCACTCTCCGCTCACGCGGCGAGCCAAGTGGCCCAGGTGGGCATGGCCTCGCGCATCACGGCCATCGCCTCCACCGACTCCCTGAGAGTCCGGGCGAAGCCGGCCTGGTACTCCGGACTCCCGCCCCGGTGGCCACAGGCCATCCACAGCTGCCAGGCCGCCGCTCCGACGCGTCCGGCGAACATACCGGTGAACGCGGACTCGTCGACCGCCCCGACCGCCCCTCCCGCAGCGACATACCCGGAGAGGCACGCTTCGACGATGCGGCGCTCGGGCACTTCCAGTCCACAGCCCGTGCCGGCGAGACCGAAAGCGGTGAAGACAAGCTCCCACCACGGCTCCTGCGCCCCGGCGGCATCGAAGTCCAGCAGCACCGGACCACCGGAGCCGGTCAGGACGTTCTGGTGCCGGATGTCGCGGTGCATGACCAACTTCGACCGCCACAGCTCCTGCTGATCCTCGACCATGGCCTCGGCCTGTTCCACGGACAGCCTGAGGACACGGACGTGCTCGGCGCCGAGGACCTCAAGGCGTTCGGCCTGGGCGAACCATTCCTCCCACTCCCCCCGGGAGTACGGCCGGTAGTCGCCGTCGACGGCCGGATCGGCCGGAATCGCGCACCGAGCGAGGTCGGCGACGAGGCCGCCGGCCCATGCCGCCAACGCTTCGGACGTCGGCGTGGTCGGATGCGAGCCCTCGACGAAGCGCACCGCGCGGGCGTAGACACCGTCCCCGATCGGTCGCCACAGACCCGCTTCGGCCAGAGTCGTCGACTGCGGCTCGGGCATCGCGACACCGGTCTCCCACGCTGCGACTTCGAGCCCCCCTGCCTGAGCGGCCATGGGCAGCCAGAAGTCGCCCCAGGGACGGTTGAGTTTCACCGCCCATGAACCGGAGTCGGTAGCGGCCTTCCACACCGGGCCCTGCTCGTCAGCCTTGAGCAGCAGCGGCGCTTCCAGCAACTGCCCCAACCCGAGCCGCTCGACCGCGCATGCCAGGTCCATAACGGTCAGCCAACCCGCCCGTCACCTCAGCGGCAACCGATTTACCGGTCGCCGGGATGAGTTGAACCGTGGCGCCTTGCGCCTGGCGATCTCGGTCTGCATGGCGTCCGGGTGCGTGCTGATCCTGTTCCGGATGACCTGTGGGAGCGCGTGGATCCCCTCCTGTCACCCGCTCCTGAGCGGCGCCACCGCTACCCAGAACGACTGCGCGTGACCGGGACGCGGAGGCATCGGTGGACCGGTTCGAGGTCTGCACCGAGGCCGTCGACACCGCCTACCGCCTGAGCGCGTCCCCGCCGGAGCCCGAGTTCACCCTGTCGAACGTCGAGGTGGCCGTCTCCGTCACTGTGAACGAGGACCGCTGCGCATGGACAAGGTCGAAGTCTTCCGCTCCTGGGGCAGCAGTGCGCGCACGGTCAGCAACAGCCCCACGTTCAGGACGACTTCCGCAGCGTTGCCCAGCACGGGTATCTGCGCGGCCGCCCCGGAGACCACGACCATGACAGCGGCGGTGACCGCCAGCCAGGCAAATCCGGTGGACCGCCACAGCACGATCCCGGCGAGGAGCACCACCAGTCCCGTGACGATGGCCGGCATCGGGCCCACCGGAGATGCGGCGTCGTTCGTGTAGCGCAGGGTGTCCGCCCAGCGCTCCGTACGCAGCGTCAGACCGACGATGTCGTGGAGCACACCCGCCGCCACAAGCAGGACCGTGAGGCCGACGGCGACGCCCCGCACCCCCTTGCGCCGCGCCCACGGCAGCCCCGCGCGGTCGGCCGCCGACAACGACCAGAGGACGAGAAGGGGCGTCAGCAGCGCGTGCCCGGCGAAGCGGGGAACGCTCATCGCCTCCAGCAGCGGCCCGGCGCCCACCGAACTCCCGAGAGCGATAACGCCGTTGTCCCAGACCAGCGCGGAGCACACCAAGGTCGGCACAGCTGCCAAAAGACACGGGGCCGCCCGCCAGTGGCGTCCCGCGGACACCGCCAGCCACAACTGCGCGGCCGCCAGCACAGCGAACGCCAACGAGATCACTCAGGACTCCCCTCGCACCACTCAATGTATTTCAATCATCAAGATACTTGATGGGGTGCAAACCTCCGGAGGCAGGGGCGACACCAGTGTCACGCCCGCGACCTCACCGCCACCCGGTCACGCACCGCTGGCGCGAGTCGACACAGCCGCCGTGTCCGTCGTCGTAGCGCCGGAGCGGTCCTGAGGCGTGGGAAACGACGTGATCACGGTGCGGTCTCGGGGTACCCGCCATGCAAGGAGGCCCTCATCATGAGTGCAAAAGCCAAGAAGAAGACCAGGTCCAGGGTGTACCTGTCGCTCGGTACCACTGCTTTCGGCGCACTGGGCGTCGCGAAGCAGGCCAGGATGGCTCGCGAGGAGAACGACACGCTGCGGCTGGTCGACGCCGTGGTGTCGGCCGCCAAGGTCGCCACCGGTCTGGCCATCCTCTATCGCGAGCTCAAGCGTCTCGGCGATGACGACGTCCTGCTGGGGTGAAGCCCTCTCTCGAACCCGGGGCGGGATGGAGGACCTGACCGATCAGCCGTCCGCCCCGGCTATGGGATCCGCGTCGCGCATGCCGGGGAAGGCGTACCCCTCGGTCTCGTCCCAGGGGACGTCGAGGTCGTCCAGGTGCACGTGCCACTCCGCCCCCGGCAAGGCGCGGCGCAACTCGCTCACGGAGCCCAGCACATGATCGAGCACCGACAGGACGCGATCGGGCTCGAACGGCATCTTGGTGGATCCGGCCAGGATCTCGGACGGCTCGCCGCCACCGCCGTCGTACAGGTACAGACTCTCCTCGTCCTCGTACGGAAAGGACGACATGTGGGCGGCGACGATGCGGGCGACAGCGGCCGTCTCGGCATCCGTCGACGGCACCGTCCGGCGCGCGCTGTAGTAGAGGGAAACGCTCATGCCCCCGAGCGTACGGAGGGGGTATGACAATGCCCCGCGCCGGAGCACGCCGTCCGGCGACGGACGCCGTGGTGGGATGGGCTCGTGAGCCGCACCGTGGAAGAGACCAACCGCCGTATGCTCCGGGCGCGGGACGCGATGGACCGTGCGTACGCCCAGCCTCTCGACGTCCCGGCCCTGGCCCGGATCGCCCACGTGTCCCCGGCGCACTTCGCGCGCACCTTCCGGGCCACCTTCGGCGAGACACCGCACCGCTATCTCCAGCGCCGCCGTGTCGAGCGGGCGATGTTCCTGCTGCGGGAGAGCGAGCACAGCGTCACGGACATCTGCTACGAGGTCGGCTTCGGCAGCACCGGCACCTTCAGCCGCACGTTCCGCGACATCGTGGGCCGGTCACCGAGGACGTACCGCAAGGAGGCGGCGGTCGCGGACGTCCCCACCTGCTTCACGAAGGCGTGGACGCGACCGCGCGCATGACCGTCACACACCCGCCGCGCCCGTGACCGACCGAGCAGTTCTGGATAAGTTTTCGCCGAGCCGGCCGTCTAGCGTGAGAGACATGTTCAACGCCATCACGCACTCACAGATCTACGTCCTCGACCAGGACCAGGCCCTCGACTTCTACGTCGGCAAGCTCGGCCTGGAGGTCAACGCCGACGTCGACATGGGCTTCATGCGCTGGCTCACCGTCAGCGTCCCAGGCCACCCCGACCGCCAGGTCCTGCTGGAGAAGCCGGGCCCTCCGGCCCTGTCCGAGGAGACGGCGGAGCAGGTCCGCGAGCTGGTGACGAAGGGCGCGATGGGCGCCGCGCTGATCCTCACCACGGACGACTGCCGCAAGACGTACGAGACGTTGAAAGCCCTGGGTGTGGAGTTCACGGACGAGCCGACGGAGCGCCCGTACGGCATCGACTGCGGCCTGCGTGACCCCTTCGGCAACCATCTCCGGTTCACCCAGCTGAAGGACTGAGGACCGGGGCCGGACACACCTGATCGCGGCGGTGGCGGACCACCGGCATGGACATCGCCCCGGACGGTCCGCCACCGCTGCTGCCGCATCCCTCCCCCGCCCCACTCTTGCCCAACCTATCGAAAATCGATAGATTAATATCGTAAATCGATGGAAGGGTGAGCCGTGGGGAAACTGACCGTGCGCGCGCTGCGCGCCGTTCTCGTGGTGGTGCTGACCGGCACCGTGTTCGTGCAGGCGTCGATGGTGTGGGCGCTGGCCACCGACCCCGAGCAGGGGCCGCTCCCGCTGACCCCGCTGCGCCTGGTCACGATCCTGGGCATGGTGACGGCCCAGGTCGCCCTGGTCTGCGTATGGCGGCTGGTGACGATGGTGCGGCGCGGAACCGTGTTCTCGCACGCCGCCTTCCGTTACGTGGACATCGTGATCGGTGCGATCACGGCGGCCTCTCTCCTGTGGTTCACGGTCACGGCTCTCAACGCGCCGGGGCAGCGGGAGGACCCGGGCGTCACCGTCATCATGGGCGGGGTGGGCGTGGCCATCCTGGGGGTCGCGCTCCTCGTGCTCGTCATGCGGACGCTGCTGGCCCAAGCCGTCGCCCGCGATGTCGAGGCGTCCAGGATGCGGGCCGAGCTGGACGAGGTGATCTGATGCCGATCGCCGTCGACATCGATGTGATGCTGGCCCGGCGGAAGATGTCCGTGGGGGAGCTGGCGGACCGCGTCGGGATCACACCCGCCAACCTGGCGGTGCTCAAGAACGGCCGCGCCAAGGCGGTGCGCTTCGCGACGCTCGCCGCGCTCTGCGAGGTGCTCGAATGCCAGCCGGGCGACCTCCTGCGCTGGGAGAGCGAGGACGCCGCGGCCGGATCACCCACCTCGGGGCACGCACCGCACGTCGCCGAGGAGACCGCTCCGTGAAGGGGTGGGCAACCCTCCGCAACCGCCGGACCGCCACCGTGTGAAGGTCCGACCGTGAATGTTGGGGTTCCTTGATCATCTCTTGCGGGGGTCACTTACCTCGGAGTAACTAACTGTTCCATGAACCTCTTCAGCCGCAGCTCCTTGCTCCGCCGTCCGGAGACCCCCACCGAGGAGCCGACCGCCGCCCCGATGGCCGCCGGTGCTGCTGTTCCGCCGGACCCCCGGCTGGCGGCGCTCACCGGGGAGTGGATGATCGACCCCGCGCACAGCAGGATCGGCTTCTCCGTACGGCACGCGATGGTGACGACGGTGCGCGGCGCCTTCCTGGAGTACGAGAGCCGTCTGTACTTCGACGGGCGCCGCCCGGAACTCTCCCGGGCCGAGATCTCGCTGGCCACCGCCAGCGTGGACACCGGCGTGGAGCAGCGCGACGCGCATCTGGTCGGCCGTGACTTCCTGGACGCCAGGAACCACCCGCGCATCGGCTTCGTGAGCGACGGCGTGCAGCTCGTCGGCAAGGACGTCTACCGCATGAACGGCAACCTCACCATCAGGGGCATCGCCCGCCCCGTGACCCTGGACCTCACCTACATCGGTTACGTCACCGACCCGTTCGGCTACGAGCGCGTCGGGTTCGACGGGACCACCACCATCAACCGCTCCGACTGGGGACTGACGTACAACGCCCGGCTGGCCGAGGGCGGCGCCATGGTGAGCGAGCGGCTCCGTCTGCAGTTCGACATCGCCGCCATCCGCACCCCCACCCCCGCCTGACGGATCGCGGCGGGTCTAACCGCCGTACACCGCCTGCGACTCCGTGAGCGCGTCCGCGAAGTCCCGTGCCAGACGTGTGGCTTCCGCAGGGGTGAGGGTCGCCGTGGTGACCCGGACGGCGGGCGGGGACGCGATGCGGAACCGGGTTCCCGCCGCCGTCCACCAGCCCCGGGTGCGGAGTCCGTTGACGACGGCCGACTCGTCCCGCACCGGCACCCACACATTGAGCCCGCTGACTCCGTGGGACGCGATGCCGTGCCCGGCCAGCGCCGCGCCCAGAGCCTCTCGGCGGGTGGTGTAGGTCCGGGCCGCCCTCGCCACCAGACGGGTCACGGACCGATCGGTGAGCAGGTCCGCGACGGTGGCCTGGAGGATGTGGCTGACCCAGCCGGAGGTCAGCAGCAGGCGCCCGTCGTGCCGCGCGAGGGTGGCTGGGTCACAGGCGAGCGCGGCCCAGCGGAGATCGATGCCGAGGTGCTTGGACACCGTACGCACATGGGCCCAGCGGGGCAGTCCGCCGGACGCGAGGGTCACCGCGTCCGCACCGGAGATCTCCGAGTTGTGGTCGTCCTCGACAACCAGCACTTCAGGGAAGTCGCCCAGTACGGCCAGGAGTTCGTCCCTGCGGGCAGGGGTGAAGCGCCCGCCCAGCGGGCTCTGGCCGCGCGGGCTGCACACCAGGGCCCTGGCCCCGGCCCGCAGCGCGGTGCGCAGCGCCTCCGGGCGGATGCCCTCGTCGTCGACCGTCACCGGCAGCATGCGGAGCCCGAGGGCCGGCACCAGGTCGAGCAGATGATGGAAGCCCGGGTCCTCGACGGCCACGGCGTCACCGGGCTTGAGCTCGGCGGACAGCAGCCGTCCGATGCAGTCCAGCGCCCCGTGGGCGAACGTCACCGATTCGCTGGGCACTCCGTCCCGGGCGAACCAGGCGCGGGCCGCGTCCTCCAGAACGGCGAGTCTCGGCGAGGCTCGGTGGGAGCCGGACACGGGGTCCACGCGCGCGGGCGGGGTGAGCACCGGGAGGCAGTCGGGGTCGGGGTGCCCGCCCGCCAGATCCCTCAGCCCGGAGGGCACTTGGGGTGGCCGTCGTGAGGTGACGGCGGGAACGGACGCCACCACCGTGCCGCCGCGGCCCAGGGTCACCACGACTCCGCGCCCGCGCAGCTCCTTGTACGCCGACGCCACCGTGCCCGCGCTCACGCCCAGTTCCTCGGCGAGCCGCCGCACCGGAGGCAGCGAGGAGCCCGGCCGGAGGGTGCCGTCGGCCACGCGGCTCTCCACGGACGCGGAAATCTCTCTGGCCGTACCACCTTGGATGCCATATTGTTCTGCCACAGAGAAATTATTGTACCGATACAAAAGAGATGTCAAGGGGGGCCGATGCGACAGACACCGAGCCGCGTACCGCTCGTCCGGCGGCTCGCCGTGCCGGGCGGCCGGGACGGCAGGCGGATGCTGGTCGTCGCTGTCATCGACAAGGTGGGCACGGGCCTGTGGACCGGGGCGGCGACGCTCTACTTCATCTACGTCGCGCATCTGTCGGTAGCCCAGATCGGTGTGCTGATGGGCCTGTCCGGCATCCTCGGCATAGCCGGGCCGCCGATCGCGGGGCGGCTGGCCGACCGTTTCCCGGTGACCCGCATCCTGGTCGTCGCCCAACTGGCCCGTGGCGCTGCCCTCCTGGCCCTGCTGTCCACGAACGAGTACGGGCTGCTCGTCCTCTACTCGGCGCTGGGCGCGCTGCCCGACCGCGCGTCGAGCGTGCTGACGAAGCTGTTCGCCGCGCGTGTCGCGGGTCCCCACCGCATCCGGTACCAGGCGATCCAGCGCACCGCGGTCAACATCGGCTGGGCGGTGGGTGCGGCCGGGGCCGCCGCCGCGCTCACCGTGGGCACCGCCGCGTCCTACCGGGCGCTCCTGCTCGCCAACGTCGCGTCCTACGCGGTCATCGCGGTCCTGACGCTCCGCTGCGCGGAACCGCCGGCCCCGAGCCGGATCGTCACCGGTCCCGGCGTGCCCGTCACCGGCACCAGGGGGCCGACACCCTGGAGGGACCGCCGCTACCTGGCCTTCACCGGTTCGGAGATCTGGCTGTTCCTGGACGACAGCATCCTCCAGGTCGGATTCCCCCTGTGGATCGTCCACGCCACCACCGCCCCGGTCGGGCTGGCACCGCTGGTCCTCGTACTGAACAGCGTGCTGGTGATCGCGCTCCAGGTGCCCCTGTCCCGCTTCGGCGAGACGCGGGCGGCGGCCCGTCGGCTCCTGGTGCCCATCGGTGCGGCCTTCCTGACCGGAGGCGTGGCGCTCGCGGCGTCGGCGGACGGCGGCCCGTGGTTCGCCACCGTCGCGGTCCTGGTCGCGGCCGTCGCCTTCACGATCGCCGAGATCCTGCACGCGCTCTCGTCCTGGGAACTCTCGGTCTCCCTCGCCCCCGGGGAGGCACAGGGCGCGTACCTCGGTGTGCACGGCCTGGCGCAGTCGGCGCAGCGCAGCCTCGGCCCCGTCGTCGTCGGCGCCGCCGTGACCGCGGGGCCGCTCGCCTGGCCGGTGCTCGGAGCCACGCTGGCGCTGGTGTGCCTGGCCCAGCACCGGTTCGTCGGGCCGTCTCCGCACGTCCCGCCGCCGGCCGGGGAGATGGGCGCGGGCGCTCCGCGGACCCGCGCCGCCGAGGACGCCGTACGGCCCCCCGCAGCATCGCCGCCTCCGCCCGCGCAAGGAGGCTAACGGCGGGCCGGCCCGTCACTTCGTGAGGTGGCGGGCAGCGGGCCGGCCGCCACCGCTGGGCCGTGGATCACCGGGGTACCGTGGCCGAACACAAGGCCGATCCGGCTGTCTTGGTCGCACGAGGTGACGAACGATGAACGAATACGCGCTGCCCACCCCCCACCCGACGAACGCCCACCCCGCACGGGTCTACAACGTCTGGCTGGGAGGCAAGGACCACTACCCCGTGGACCAGGAGGCCGCCGAGCTCGCCGCGGAGGCGAACCCGACGATCGTGCCTTCGGTCCGGGCCAACCGGGCGTTCCTCGGGCGCGCGGTCCGTCACCTCTCCTCGGCCGGCATCCGCCAGTTCCTCGACATCGGCACGGGCATTCCCGCCGCGGAGAACACCCATGAGGTGGCCCAGCTCGCCGCCCCCGACTCCCGCGTCGTGTACGTCGACAACGACCCGATCGTGCTCACCCATGCCCGGGCTCTCCTCGTCAGCGGCCCCGAGGGGCAGACCGACTATGTGCAGGCCGACGCGCGGGACGTCGACGCGATCCTCGACGCGGCCTCCCGCACCCTGGATCTCAGCCGGCCGGTCGGCCTCATGCTGGTGGCGATCCTCCAGTACATCAAGGACTCCGAGGACCCGTGGGACATCGCCCGCCGGCTGCTGGACCGGCTCGCCCCCGGCAGCTATCTGGTCCTGTCGCACCCGGCCGCCGATGTGACCGCCCCCGAGGTCGCCGAGTCCATGCGGATCTACAACGAGCGTGCCGCGAGCCACGCTTCGGCGACCCCGCGCACCCAGAAGGAGGTGGAGCGCTTCTTCGACGGCCTGGAGATCCTGGACCCGGGCGTGGTCACCCTGACCCGGTGGCGTCCGGGCCCGTCCGACACCCCGGACGACACCCTGCCCATGTGGTGCGCGGTCGCCAGGAAGCCGTAGGGAAGGTCCTCGCCACGTGAGGCCGGCGCGCCCCGGCCTCACGTGGCGCTGCGCTCGCTCGCCTCCCGCAGGTCGCGGTCCACCGCGCGGTCGAAGGCGGGGTCGGGCGTGCCGTCGGAGCTGCCCGGGCGGCCGGCGCGGAGGTGCTCGCGCCAGCGTTCCTGGCTCCAGTCGGCCGGAGCGGTGGTGCTCATGAAGTCCTCGACCAGGGCGCGGAAGCGCACGGGGTCGCTGTGGAAGGGAAAGTGCCCCGCGCCGTCGAAGATCTCCAGGCGGCTGCCGGGCATGGCGGCGTGGGCGCCGTAGGCGTGCTGCACGGGAACGACGCTGTCCCGTGAACCCCACAGCAGGAGCGTCGGCATCCCCTGGGCCAGATAGCAGCGGTCCAGCATGGTGACGACCTGGCCGCGCCAGTCGACCACCGCGCGCAGGGTGCTGATGAAGGCGCTGCGGGAGGTGGCGTCGGGGAGGGCGTCCACGAGGTCGATCAGCTCGTCCGCGTCCTGGCCGAGGTCGGTGTCGAGCAGCTTGATCAGCCGGGTGAAAAGGCCGACCTGGCTGCGCATGCCGGGCAGCCGCAGCGTGGACAGCATCAGGTCGGCGCCCGGCAGGGACACGGCCCGCAGGACGGGGTTGACCTCCCGCCCCACGCCGCCCGCACTCACCAGGATCAGCCGGTCGGTGCGCTCGGGGTACTGGTACGCGAACTGCATGGCCACACCGCCGCCGAGCGAGTGCCCGACCAGGGTGGCGCGTTCGATACCCAGGACTCCGAGCAGGTCCCGGATGCCGTTGGCGTAGGCGGCCACCGAGTAGTCGGCCCGGGGTTTGTCCGAATCCCCGTGGCCGAGCAGGTCGGGTGCGATCACGGTGTGGTTGCGGGCCAGCTCGGGGATCAGGTCCGCCCAGGTCGCGGAGGAGTCGCCGATGCCATGGATGAGCAGGATGACGGGCCCCCGGCCCGCCATCCGGTACGCACGGCGGTAGCCGTGGATGGTGCGGTGGGACAGCTCCTCGCCGCCTCCGGCCCCTCGTCCGCGTGCTGGTGCGCCCGCCACGGCACCGCCTCCATCTGCTGCTCCGACGCTTCCCCGGCGAGTCTGGAGAACTCCCGCGCCGAGCGGATTACCGGGACGTTTCAGTCGGCGCCCGTTGTGATGCCCGAGGGCGGCCTCCCGTCGGCCCCGGCATTCGTAACACGGGCGTAGCAGTCCAGCGGGCCGACGCGCCCTATGATCGCCCCAGCACACCCGCCACGTGCAACTTCCCTTGGTCTGCCGTGGTTTCGTGCGTCCCCCTCTCTGCCCGGGCACGGGCCGCAGCGCTGCCGTGCCCACGAACCCGGAAGGCGGCCTGAATGGGCTCTCCCGTACGTATCTGGCTCAACCGCACGTACGCGGAGAACGTCTTCTTCATCGACCAGCTCCGGGACAATCCGCACGGGCGGCAGGTCCTGGTGCACGCGACCCACGGGGATCCGGACTCCCCCGTGCTGGCCGCGGCCGACACGGCGGCTCCCGAACCGGAGGGCCTCTCCCCTGCGGCATACGTCGAATACGCGCTGGACCAGTGCGCCAGGCGCGCCATCGATGTCTTCGTACCCGTCCTCCACCAGGCGGCGATCGCCGCGCACCACGACGAGTTCGCCGCGCGGGGCACGACGCTGCTCGCCCCGCCCGCCGAGGCCTGCACGCTGTTCCAGGACAAGGTGACGGCGTACGAGGCGGTGGCGGCCGTGGGGATACCCGTGCCGCCCTGGTGGCGGGTGCGCACCGAGGAGGAGCTGGTCGAGGCCGTCGACGCGATCGAGGCCACGGGCGGCAAGGCCTGCTTCAAGCCCGCCGCCGGTGCCGGTGGCGTCGGGTTCCGCATCGTCACGCGGGCCCCGTTCTCCCTGCTGCACCTGGGCGGCTTCCCGAGCCCGTATGTGCCCCTCGACCTGGTGACCGATGCGCTGCGGAGCAGTGGCGGGCGTGGTGTCGACTGGCTCGTGATGCCCCGGCTGGACGAGCCGGAAGTGTCCGTGGACTGCCTCACCGGGCCCGACGGCGAGGTCAGGATGGCGGTGGGACGGACGAAGAACGGGCGACGCCGGGGCTTCACGCTCCGCCCCGCGTGGATCGAGCCGGCCAGGCTGGTGGCCCGGACCTTCGGGCTGCGGTGGCTGACGAACATTCAGTTCCGGATGTACGAAGGCCGGCCCGTCCTGATGGACGTCAACACCCGCCCGGCGGGCGGACTGCACCAGCTCGCCCAGTGCGGCCTGAACGCGCCGTGGGCCGCGGTGCGCCTGGCGCTCGGTGACGACCCGGGCGACCTGACCCCCGGCTTCCTGGGCGAGGACTACTCGGTCGTCGCGGGGCCCCGGGCGCTGCGCCCGCTGGTGGTCCCGGCGCAGCGGCCCGCGGAGGTGCCCACGGCTCGTGCCGCCACCACGGGTGAGGTCGGGGCGGCACTCTGACGTACGGGGCGTGGAGGTCCCGCCTTTCGGGCGGGTCCGCCGTGCCGGAAGGCGGGCCGGGCGGGTCCGCCGTGCCGACGGCCGTCCCCTACTGCTTGTATCCGGCTCCGCCGAAGGCGTCCACATCGGCGGGGACGCTCGCGCTCTCCGGGTCGTAGAGGTCCGCGTCGACGTGGTCGGTGGCCCCTTCGGGTGTGCTGGTGAGCAGGGCCCACGCGTGGGCGCCACCAACCTACCCAGGGGGCAAGCCCGTTGGCGAACAATCGATCACCGGTGCCGCTTCGGGGGCGGGCCGGCGCACGGACGGACTATCGTCGTGACGGCAACGCGTCCGCGCGTCACCAGGACCGCCCAGAATTCGACGAAGGATGGAAACGTGCCCCAGCAGTCCGCATCCGCCCAGCAGGAGTCCGTGGTCGTCTCCGTGGACGTCACCGGCGGCGATGCCTATCTGCGGCTGGTGTCGCTGCTCGACGAGCACGGCGCCCGGTACCGCGTCATCGACCACACCCCCGAAGGGCGCACCGAGGAGGTCAGCCGACTCCGTGGGAACCCGGTGGAGCAGGCGGCCAAGTGCCTGGTCGTCATGGTGAAGACGGGCAAGCGCACCAAGCAGTACTTCCTCGCCGTCGTCCCGGGAGACACCCGGGTCGATCTGCAGGGCCTGAAGGCTCTGGCCGAGGGGAGTTACGTCTCGTTCGCCTCGGCGGACAGGGCCGAGGAGCTCTCCGGAAGCGTCAGCGGCACGATCCTCCCGTTCAGTTTCCATACGGATCTGGAACTCATCGTGGATCCGCGGGTGCTGGAGCACGAGGAGATGTACTTCAACGCCGCGCGGCTGGACCGCTCGCTGGCTCTGAACACGCAGGACTACCGGGACCATCTGCTGCGGACCGGCGCGCGCATCCACCCTGTCGCCGCCGAGGACTCCGCTGCGGCGGAGAAGTAGCAGCCCTCGGGACGCCCTCCACGGCGCCCGGAACGATCCGGGACACGCACTCGGTGCCCGATACGATGATCCGATGGGCATTTTCGACACGTTGACCGGCACCAGGCACCCCGAGAAGGGCATCGCTCCGCGTTCGGCGGAGGAGGTCCGGGCCGCCCTCTTCGCCATCAACGGGCCCGACGTGCCGTACCGCGTACGCAACGCCACTCCCGACGAGGGCGCCGGCCTCGTGGCGGAGTGGCGGGTCACGGAACCGGCGATGCGCACCTTCTTCGTACGGACGCGGCTCGACCGGACCGTGAAGACCCGGATGCGCCTGGTCCCGGAGAAGCACGAGGTGCGGACCTTCGACGAGCAGTGGGAGGTGACCTGGGCCGGGGACACGCCCCGGCTCAAGGAGTCGCGCGAGTACTCCCGGGGTCAGGTGACCATGGTCTCCCGGTCGTACCGGATCGGGCGGGGAGCCGACGGTCGCGCGGAGGCCACGGAGGTGTTCCGCTTCGACCCCACGGAGATGAAGGACCCACTGCGGGAGGCGGTCCTCGACGCGGGATGGACCTGGCGGGGTGTGCTGTACAAGCTGTGACCGGCCCTCGGCAGACGCCGGCGGCCCCGGCGTCACAATCGGCCCATATGCCGCCTGTCGGACTACGGTGGGCGCATGTGTCACTACTGCGGCTGCCGCGAGATCCCACTGATCAAGGAGTTCATCGCGGAGCACGAGTCCGTGACCGACACGGCCGGCGACGCCCTGCGGGCCCTGGACCACGGCGATCGGGCTCTGGCCGGGGAGCTGGTCGCGCGGATGGCGCGGGAACTGCTCGCCCACTGGCAGGGTGAGGAGCAGGGGCTCTTCGCGGTGATGGGCCGCGACGCGGAGTACGCCGGTTACATCGACGCGCTGGTACGGGAGCACCGGGAGCTCGCCGCGTTCCTGGGCCGTGTCGATCTGGGCCGCGCCGAGGACGTCGGACAACTGCGGGAAGCGGTGGACGAGTTGCACCGGCACATCGCCAAGGAGGAGGACGGCCTCTTCCCGGCCTCGCTGACCGCGCTCTCCGGGGACGAGTGGGACCTCTCGATGGCGGCGTGGCGGACGGCGCACCCGGACGCGCCCGGGGACCTCGGAGTCGGTCGTTGACGGAGACACCGATGAGCCGGAGCTTGCCCTCCTTCTTCAGGTCGGCGACGGTCTCCAGCCAGTCCGCGCGGCCCAGCCGGACGTCGTTCCGGACGTGGAACCGGACCACGTCGAAGTGGTCCGTTCCACTGCGTCCCAGCTCGCGATATCGCACCGTCGACCTCCATGTGACGGCCCGGCTCCCGTCCGGGAATCAGGTCGACGACGGGCGAGCCGGCGGCTGAGGTCAGCCGGATGGTCCGCTCGCCGCCTCCCGTCCCTGGGCGGGGCCGGGCAGCAGATACGCCCGACCGGTCCCGGGGCCCCGGCCGGGCGGCAGGGGCATGCCCGGCAGTCCTTCGGCGAAGGCCGGCGGGTCGTCACCCCCGGTCACCAGGACGGCCGTCGGGAGACGGCGGGCCGCGGCGAGGAGCACCTCCGGAGTGGTGCTCGCGTCATGGCCGTCGGTCTGGCGGGAGGCGCAGCCCGCGTAGTACGCGACCGGCACGGCCTGGTCCCCGCTGACCACGCACGGCGGGCGCACCCCCGCGCCGTTGAGCGCGCGGGCGGCGGCGGCGAACTCCGTGGTCGTGGCACGGCTCGTGCGGACCACATGGCTGAGGACGGAGAGCTGGACGGTGAGATGCGCCGCCAGGGCCAGGGCCAGCAGGACGGCGCCCACGGGTCTGCGGGCGCCCCGCGTCCGGGCGAAGAGCCGCGCGAGGCATTCGGCCGCCGGGACGGCCAGCAGCGCGTAGGCGGGCAGCAGGAAGCGGGGCGCGGCGTAGCCGACGAGGAACAGATACGGCACGGCCGTCGAGACCCCGGCCGCGGTGGCCAGCAGCGCCGTCGCGCCCCGGCCTGCCCTTCGGGCCGCACGGATGCCGCCGATGACGAGCAGGGGCAGCGCGGCCCACCAGAGGGCGGTGGCGGGGTTCTCCCAGCCGATGTCGCAGGGTCGGCAGAGGGTGCGCCCGGCGAGGGCCCGCAGATGGTCGTCGACGGCGATGTTCCAGCCCAGCCCGCCCTGGATCTCACCGGCCCGGTGGAGCCGGGCGCCGAGACCGCCGTAGTGGGCGTACGCCTCGGCGGCCCAGGGTGCGCAGCCTGCCACCAGCCCGGTGACCAGCGCGGCGCACAGGCCGGGCAGGCGCCGGCCGGGCAGCAGGACGGCCGCGAGGGCCAGGGGCATCGCGAGCCAGAATCCGTCGGAGGGCCGCATCAGGGCGACCAGCGCCACGGCGGCACCGGCGCCGATCACCTCCGCACGGCCGGGGCCGCGTCCCGCGCCACCGCCGAGGGCCCTCGCGACCCACCCGGTAGCGGCCAGGGCACCCAGGGCGCACCACAGGTTGGGCATGGCGGCCGGGCCGTAGAACAGCGTCGGCCACAGACCGGCGAACAGCGCGCCCGCGCCCACGAGTACGGGTGCGGGCAGGACCCTGCGCCAGATCCAGAGGGCGAGGACCAGCCCTCCGGCGGAGAGCAGCGTGAGATGGATCCGCAGCACGGTGGTCGACGCGGTGAACGCCGCTGCCGGAGCGACGAGATAGGTGATCCCCCGGGCGCGCGGTGCGCTGAAGAACGCGGGAGGGGCATTGCCTCCCACCTGGCTGACATAGACCGTCTCGTCCCAGGAAAGCCCTGATCCCGGTACGACGAAGGTCAGTTGCACGGTGACGAGCACCAGGGCGACGACGGCCAGCCAGGGAAGTGGACCTGGCACCCGTCCGGCCGGCCGGGGAGAAATGTCCCTCGGCGCGGGGCGCACCCGTCCGGCTGCGTACATGGCGGCTCCTCACCTTGACCGAACGACGGACAGCGACGGCCTTGGTCAAACGAGAGCCAGTGCCCCGCGTCACGCGGCGCCCCGCGTCCCCGCCTCCGAGGGGGTTGTCCCCCAGGGCTTCAAGGGGGGACAACCCCCCAAAGAATCAGGGGCCTTTCCGTATCGTCCGGGGGACGCGCCGGGTCCAGGCTGTGGAGTGCAATCAGTGCACTGTTCCGCACACCCCGACTGGAGGCTTTCCGTGACCGCCCCCGCGCACCGGCCGAAGCGCCGCACCGCTCATCCGCTCGTCACGGCGTTCCTGCGTTTCGTCGTGTGCGGAGGCGGGGTCGGCCTGGCGTCGAGCGGTGCACTGGTGCTGCTCGGCGCACACGTGCCGCTGGTCGTCGCCAATGCCGTGATCACGGTCGTCGGCACGGTGATCGCGACGGAGCTGCACAGCAGGATCTCGTTCCGGACGAACCGGGGTGGATGGCGTGTGCATCTCCAGTCCGGTCTGACGGTGGCCGTGAGTTACGTGTTCACCACCGGGGCTCTGCTGGTTCTGCACGCCGTGCAGTCGGCGCCATCGGTGCTGGTCGAGCAGTCCGTGTATCTGTCGGCGTCGGCGATGGCCGGCGTCGGGCGTTTCGCACTGCTCCGGGTGGTGGTCCTCGCCCCGGCGACGAGGCCCGCCGGTACCGCGGCGACCATGACGGCCGCCGGTGCCCCCGTGCCGGCCAGGCCGGCGCTCACCGTCGCGGCCTGACACTCCGGCACCGGACGCCGGGAGCCCTCGTCAGGGGCTCAACTCGCCCACGCCCGTGCCGTGCAGGTGGACCGCCCACAGCAGTGCGCCGAGCGAGGCGGTGTGGAGGACGGCGCGGACGGTGTTCCAGGTGACCCAGTCGCTCTCGAACGCCGCCCGCGCCTCGGTGAGCCGGTCGGGCGCGGCATCCTGCGGCACCGCGTCGAGGGCGTCGTTGAGCGGGACGTTCCGCGCGCCGGTGACCAGGAACGCCGCAGCGTACAGAGCGAGCGCCGCGATGATCCACGGCAGGGCTCCCGGGCTGTGTCCCTTCGCCGCGAGAACCGTCGCCAGGACGAGCAGGGGCAGCGGCAGCAGAAAGGGCGTCAGGAACCAGCCGTTGACGATGGATCGGTTGATGTGCTGCATGCTCCGGACGAAGGCGCGGTCGTCGGTTCGGGCCAGGCCCGGCATGACGGCGTACGCGAAGGCGCAGAAGAGCCCGGCCATCAGGGCGGCTCCCAGCGTCGACGCGAGGAGCGTCGCGGTCTGCAGGCTTCTCATGCGCGCCCCGTCTCTCGTGCGGCCCGGACTTCCGGTGTCCTCGCGGGCGGAGGAGGTGAAGCCGAACTGAGCGCCCCCCGACGCTGCCGCTACTCCAGGATGACAGCTGTTGACTCAGTTCACAAGGGTTATGGTTGCGGAGCGCTCCGGGCATCACCTGTGCACAGACATGTCACAGGCATGCCATACGATGCGCACATCTGTTCACAGAACTTCCGTTTGAGGATGCCCAAAGCCATGTTTCCCGGTGTCACGTCTCGCTCCGCCCGCGGCATGTCCGCCCTTGTCGTCCTCCTCGCGATCGGCGCGGTCGGCTGCTCCGACGCCATCGACAGCGCCACCGCCGGCGCCAAGAAGGTCGTCCGTCAGCGCTCGGTCTTCTCGCTCACCCCGGGCGACTGCTACAACCCGAACAGCGGGGTGAACGAGAGCGAGGAGTTCAGCGTCGAGATCGTCCCGTGCGAGGAGCCCCACGAGGGCCAGGTCGTCGGCGAGTTCAAGATCGAGGGCGAGTCCGCCTACCCCGGTGACGAGGGGGCGTCGAAGATCGCGGACGAGCGTTGCCCGACCGAGTCGCAGAAGTTCATCTCCGACACCTGGGCGATACCCGCGGGCGTCGATCTCTTCTACTACTACCCCACCAGCCAGAGCTGGGCGACCGGCGACCGGGCCGTGAGCTGCACGTATGCCAAGGAGACGGGCACCTTCACCGAGTCGCTGAAGAACGACTCCCTGAACGCCGACCAGAAGGCGTACCTCAAGGGTGCGGGCGCCGTCTACGACGCCCTGTGGGCGAACCAGCCCGAGGCGGAGCAGATCGAGGACGACCTCGCCGGCTACAAGAAGCAGGCCAAGGCCGTCTCCACGGCTCTGGACGCCCACCTCACGAACCTCGAGGGCATCGAGCAGCCGGAGACCGTCAAGCTGGCCAAGCAGCTCAAGAACGCCGCCGACGCGTGGAAGGACGCCGCGTCGGCCGGTGACACGGACGCCTTCTACATCGCGTACGACCTGGCCTTCACCGGCATCGACCCGAACAAGTCGGTCGACGCCCGCAAGGAGCTGAAGCTCGCCACCACCGTCCCTGCCGACGACGCCGAGGTCTGGGCGAGCTGACCCCTCCCGAGGACCGGCACGGCGACGGACCCGCCCCGCCCGGACGGACATCGTCCAGGCGTCGGCGGGCGCAGCGGCCCCACCGGTCCGCGCACACCTCGACGAGCGGTGACGCCCGCCCCGAAGCGGCTTCCACGCACCGGAGTTCGACGCGGTGCGAAAGGAAGCCGCTCGGGGCGGGCGTCCGTCATCGCGTCAGGGACCGGTGCACGCGGCGATTCACCTCCAAAGGCCCGGGCAGGGCCGGCCGGACTCCTCCAGTTGGGCTGCCAGATCGGCCAGGCCGTCGGCGTACAGGTCGAAGCTGTCCGAGGGCGCGGGCGGATCACCGACGGGCCGGGCGACATAGGCGGTGCGCAGGCCGAGACGTTGCGCTCCCCGCAGGTCCCAGGCGTGGGCGGCGACCATCAGCAGCCGCTCGGGGGGCCGTCCGGAGACCGTGACGGCCAACCGGTAGACCGCGGGATGCGGCTTGTAGGTCCGGGCGTCCTCGGCGGACAGGGCCTGGTGCCAGCGCAGTCCCGCATGGGCGTTGAGACCCAGCAGTGCCGTACGGCTCGCGTTGGAGAGGCCGATCAGTGGGAAGCGCTCGGCGATCCGGGCGAGCCCTTCTTCCGTGTCGTGCCACGGCGGGAGCCGGCGGCCCGAGAGGGCCAGGGATGCCACGGCGGCCGGGTCGTCCACTCCGGCGGCACCGGCCACGACGGTGGCGGCTTCCCGGTCGAGTTCGTCGCTGGGGAGGTAGGTCCGGCCCCCGTCGAGGATGCGGCCCTGCTCGCGTTCGATGTGCTCCTGCCACAGCGACAGAAGCTCCTCGACCCTCGACTCGGGCAGCCCCGGTACGAGTTCACGGATTCCGGCGCGGAGGCCGGCGGGTTCGTCGACGAGCGTGCCGAGCACGTCGAGAACGACGGCATCGATCTCCAGGTCCGACATGGGCGGAGCCTCCTGGGTGAAGAGAGGGGTGCGGAGCCGGGACGCGTGCCAGCGTAGACTTTCCGCATGGCCGCCCCGATGAGCACGGACTCCGTCCGGGGCCCGGACTCCGTCGGACTCGCGCAATCCACCGGACACACGAAGGCCGCGGAACTCACGGAGGCAGAGCGCCGTTGAGCACCACCCCTCTCCCCTTCCGGCTCGTGCCCGGTGCCGTCGGATCGCCGGTTCTGCTGCACGTCCCCCACTCCTCCCGGGTCGTCCCGAAGGAGGTGCGCGGCGGAATCGTGCTCGACGACGCGGCGCTGGAGACGGAGCTCGACCACATCACCGACGCCCACACCGCCGAGCTGGCCGCCAGGGCCTGCGCGGCCGGCGCCACGGCACCCTGGCGCTTCGTCAACGGCCTGTCGCGACTGGTCGTGGACCCGGAGCGGTTCCCCGACGACCGGGAGGAGATGCTGGCCGTCGGCATGGGCGCGGTCTACACGCGGACCACTCACCGCGAGCAGCTCCGGGCCTCCGGGCTGGACCCCGGCCCGCTGCTCGACCGCTATTTCCACCCGTACGCGCGAGCGATGACGGCGGCTGTCGACGAGCGGCTGGCGGCCACGGGGCGCGCGGTCGTCATCGACGTCCACTCGTACCCGACCACGGCGCTCCCGTACGAACTGCACGGCGCCGGGCCGCGCCCGCCGGTCTGCCTGGGCACCGACGGCTTCCACACCCCGCCCGGGCTCCTGGCCCGGGCGGAGGCGGCGTTCGCCGGATTCGGCGGCACGGGGCTGGACAGCCCGTTCCCCGGTACGTACGTCCCGCTGAAGCACTACGGGAAGGACCGGAGGGTCAGCGCGCTGATGATCGAGATCCGGCGCGACCTCTACATGTCCGAGCCCGGCGGCCCTTCGGGCCCGGGGCTAGACGCCCTGGCCTCGGCGCTGGCCGAGCTGGTCGACGGCCTCACCGACCTGTGACCGGGGCCCGGGCCGGCTACCTGGACCGGGCGTAGGGCCTGGTCATGATCTCCATGTTGTGGCCGTCCGGGTCCTTGAAGTAGGTGCCCCGGCCCCCGAAGAGCCTGTTGATCTGCCCGGGTTCGTCGTGCTGGGGGTCGGCGTAGTGCGTGACCCCGAGCGCGCCCAGCCGGGTGATCATGCCGTCGAACTGCGCGTCCGGGACGAGGAAGGCGTAGTGCTGCGACTGCACCGGTTCACCGCGCAGCTCGTAGTAGTCCAGAGTCACGCCGTTCCCGAGGTCGACGGGCAGGAAGGGCCCGAAGGGGCGGCCGACCTCCAGGCCGAGGACGGCGGCGATGAACTCCGCCGACAGCGCCCGGTCACTGGCGTACACGGCGAGGTGGTTCAACTGAACCACGTCGACGCCCTCTTGGGCGAGTGGGTCCTGCGGTGGTGTGTGAGGCATGAGGATACGTCTCCGTGTCGTGAATTCCGCTGGGACGGGGCGCCTCGTCGCGGGCGCCGGCCGGA
Organism: Streptomyces sp. CB02058; assembly: GCF_001905505.1. Taxonomy (GTDB): domain Bacteria; phylum Actinomycetota; class Actinomycetes; order Streptomycetales; family Streptomycetaceae; genus Streptomyces. The sequence continues at coordinate 1,121,059 of NZ_LIPG01000003.1, read as the reverse complement.
ACTGCACGACGGTGCGGGCGGGGCTCGTGCCCGCCACGCGCTCATGCCACAGCCGGGCGCCCTACTCGTACATGGCCCATGGCCGACCCGGCAGTCACGGGAAGGAGCGTAACAGTGCGTAGCGCGGGGCGCCGCACCGAAAGGAGGCGTTCGACGTGCTGGACGAGGTCACCGACCCGGGGCGGACGCCGGCCACGCCATGGGCAGCCCACCGGATGCCCGGCGTCGGCCGGGTACGGGCGGACGGACTAGGACCGCCCATACCTGACGGACCCTCAGAAGAACACTCCACACCTCAGCAGCACGTTCGCGTGGGGCCGCGCCTCCCCTGTCCGCACCACCAGACGGGCCGAGGCGGTGAGTACTTTGAGCTGCTCGTGGGGCACATGCGTCAGTTCCGGGAGGCGGGAGGCCAGGAGGTCGGCGGCCTCAGGATTGGTCCGCCGCACCTCCTCGGCCGCTGTCGCCCCCTCCACGACCAGCTCGTCCAGCAGCCCGTCCAGGACCTCGGCGAAGGACGGGACTCCCGCACGGAAGGCCAGGTCGACGACGCGGGGGCCCGAGGGGACGGGCATGCCGGCGTCGCAGATCAGGACGCCGTCGCCGTGCCCCAACTCGGCCAGCGCTCCCGCGAGATGACGATTGAGAATGCCTGACTTCTTCACAGTGCCGCGACCTCTTCCGCGGTAGGGAAGGACGCCTGCGCGCCCTCCTTGGTGACGGCCGCCGCGCCGACGCGCACGGCGAAGGCCGCGGCGTCGGCGAGCTCCTCGCCGAGGCCGAGCCGCCAGGCGAGGGCAGCGGTGAACGCGTCACCCGCACCGGTCGTGTCCACGGCGTCGACCCGGGGGCTCGGTACGCGCACGGGCTCGCCCGCACGGGTGTCGGAGACCAGCGCGCCGTCCGCGCCCAGCGTGATCACCACCGAGCGGGGTCCGAGCGCGGTGAGCCCCCGGGCCCACTCCTCCGGAGTGGATCCCGCGCCCTCCCCCAGGATGAAGCGCGCCTCGTGCTCGTTGACGACGAGCGGGTCGCAGGCGGCCAGCACTTCGTCGGGGAGCGGCGCGGGCGGGGACGGGTTCAGGACCAGACGCGCGTCCCGGCTCAGGGAGCGGGCCGTCTCGGCGACGGTGTCCAGCGGGATCTCCAGCTGGACGGAGACGACGCGGGCCGCCGCGAACAGAGGGCCCGCCGCCTTGATGTCCCCGGGGGACAGCCGGGCGTTGGCACCCGGGGAGACGACGATGCTGTTGTCCCCCGAGGGGTCGACGGTGATGAGCGCGACGCCTGTGGGCGCCCCGCCGACGAGGACTCCGCCGGTGTCGACGCCGGCCTCCTGCTGCGAGGCGCGCAGCAGCCGGCCGTGGGCGTCGTCGCCGACCCGTGCCAGCAGCGCCGTTCGGGCGCCGAGGCGGGCGGCGGCGACGGCCTGGTTGGCGCCCTTGCCGCCGGGGTGGACGACGAGGTCGGTGCCGAGCACCGTCTCCCCGGGCCCGGGGCGCCGGTCGACGCCGACGACCAGGTCGGCGTTGGCCGAGCCGACGACCAGGAGGTCGTAGCGGGAGGGCGCGGAGTCCTCATTCGCGTACATCTGGATCGTGCCTTCCGTGATCAGGAGAAGTCGGCGACGTTCTGCCGGGTGACGACCTTGACCGGCACCTTCACCATGCTGTCGACCTTCTTGCCCTCGGCGGCCCGGACCGCGTTCCGTACCGCGATCTTCCCCAGTTCCTTGGGCTGCTGGGCCACGGACGCGTACAGGGTGCCCGCCCCGACCGACGTCAGACCGTCCGGGGTTCCGTCGAAGCCGACGACCGCGACGGACTTTCCGGCCTTGCTGCCCAGGGCCTTCACCGCGCCGAGGGCCATCTCGTCGTTCTCGGCGAAGACGCCGGTGATCCCGGGGTGCGACTGGAGCACGTTGGTCATCACGTCCAGGCCCTTGGTGCGGTCGAAGTCGGCCGGCTGGGTGGCGACGATCCTGATGCCCGGGTAGGCCTTGATGCCTTCCGCGAAGCCCGCGCCGCGCTCACGGCTGGCGGAGGTGCCGGCCGTGCCCTGGAGGACGACGATGCTGCCCTTGCCTCCGAGCCGGTCGGCGAGCGTCTTCGCGGCGAGCTTGCCGCCCGCCACGTTGTCGGAGGCGACGAGCGTCGCGGTCTCGGCCTTGTTGACGCCCCGGTCGGCGGCGACCACCGGGATGTCGGCCTTGTTGGCGCCTCGCACACCGGGGCCGACCGCGTCGGAGTCCACCGGATTGACGATGACGGAGTCCACCCCGGAACTGGTGAAGTTCTCCAGCTGGTTGGCCTGCTGCGAGGCGTCGTTCTGTGCGTCGGTGACGGTCAGGTCGACTCCGGCCGCCTCGGCCTCGGCCTGCGCGCCCTCCTTCATCTGCACGAAGAAGGGGTTGTTGAGGGTGGAGAGCGACATGCCCACCTTGGTGGTGGTGCCGGTGGAACCGGACTTGAAGAAGGTCACCGCCGCGATCACGGCCGCCACGCAGACCACCGCGATGCCGACCTGCATCGCTCCCTTGCGGCCCTTGCCCGGTCCGCCGGGTGCGGCGGACGAACCGCCCGCGGTCGCGGCACCGGAACCGGCCTTGCGGCGGAGCGTGTCGAGCAGCACCGCGAGGGCGATGACGACCCCGATGACGACCTGCTGCCAGAAGGCGGACACGGACAGGAGGTTGAGGCCGTTGCGCAGGACCGCGAGGATCAGTGCGCCGATCAGGGTGCCGGACGCCTTGCCGACGCCGCCGGCGAGGCTCGCGCCGCCGATGACGACCGCGGCGATCGCGTCGAGTTCGTACCCCTGTGCGGCCTGCGGCTGCGCGGAGACCAGACGGGAGGCGAGGACGATGCCCGCGACGGCGGCGAAGAGGCCGGACAGGGCGTAGATGGCCAGCTTCTGCTTCTTGACCCGCAGGCCGGAGAGCCTGGCCGCCTCCTCGTTGCCGCCGATGGCGTACATGGAGCGGCCGATGTAGGTGCGGGCCAGGATGAGTGCAGCTATCAGGCCCATCGCGATCATCACGAGGACCGGGACGGGCAGCCAGCCGCCGAGCGTGTCACCGAGCACGGAGACGGACTCGGGGAACGGGATCGGCCGGCCCTGGGAGATGACCAGGGACAGACCGCGGGCGACCGAGAGCATGGCCAGCGTCGCGATGAACGAGGGCAGCTTGCCGTACGCGACGAGGGCGCCGCTGACGAACCCGCAGGCGATGCCGGTGGCGACGGCCAGGATGACCGCGAGCCAGACCGGGACGCCCGCGGAGGTCGCCGACCATGCGAGGACGGTCGCGGAGAGGGCGGCGACCGAGCCGACGGAGAGGTCGATGCCGGCGGAGACGATGACGAAGGTGACACCGAACGCGAGGATCGCGGTCACGGCGGCCTGGACACCGACGTTCAGCAGGTTCTGGGTGGTGAGGAAGTCGCCGGAGAGCAGCGACATCGCCACCAGGAGGACGACCAGGGCGCTCAGGGCGCCGTTGTCGAGCAGGAGGCGGCGGAGGGTGTGTCCGGCGCTGCCCGCGCCCGCCTTGCTCGGATGCGTGTCAGTGGCCACGGGGGCTCTCCTCGTCGTTCTCGGTGTGCTTGTCGCCCTCGGTGGACGGGGCTGTTACGGGGGCGGCGCTGACGGCGAGTGCCATCACTGCGTCCTGGGTGGCTTCCTGGGCGTGGAGCTCACCCGCGATCCGCCCCTGGGCCATGACCAGGACCCGGTCGCTCATCCCGAGGACCTCGGGCAGATCGCTGGAGATCATCAGGACGGCGTGCCCGGAGGCCGTCAGCTCGTTGATGAGCTGGTAGATCTCGACCTTGGCGCCGACGTCGATCCCGCGCGTCGGCTCGTCGAGGATCAGGACCCGGGTGTCGGCCAACAGCCACTTGCCGATGACGACCTTCTGCTGGTTGCCGCCGGACAGGGTGCGGACGTGCTGGCCGAGGCCCGACATCCGGACGCCCAGCTGCTCGGCGATGCGGGCGGCCGCGGTGCGCTGGCCCTTGACGTCGACGAGTCCCGAGCGGGTCGCCGAACGGAGGGTGACCAGGCCCAGGTTCTCCTGCACGGAGGCGTCGAGCACCAGCCCCTGGCCCTTGCGGTCCTCGGGGACGAGACCGATCCCGGCGCCCATGGCGGCGGTCACGTCGTGCTTGCCGAGGCGCTCGCCGCGGACGTCGACGGTACCGGAGTCGTAGGGGTCGGCGCCGAAGACGGCGCGGGCGACCTCGGTGCGCCCCGCCCCGACGAGTCCGGCGAGGCCGACGACCTCACCGGCCTTCACGTCGAAGCTGATGTCGTGGAACACACCGTCGCGGGTGAGCCCGCGCACGGAGAGCAACGGCTGTCCGGTTTCCGGGCGTTCGCGCGGGTACTGCTGGTCGATGCTGCGTCCCACCATGAGCTGGACGAGCTCGGCCTCGGGGGTCGAGGCGGGCACCTGGTCGATGCTGCGGCCGTCGCGCAGGACGGTGACGCGGTCACCGAGGGCGGCGATCTCGTCGAGATGGTGGGTGATGAAGACGACGCCGACGCCGTCGGCGCGCAGCTGCCGGACGATCCCGAACAGCTTGTCGACCTCCTCGGAGGTGAGCACCGCGGTCGGCTCGTCCATGATCAGGACGCGGGCGTCCAGGCTGAGCGCCTTGGCGATCTCGACCATCTGCAGGCGGGCGATGCCCAGTTCACGGATCTTCGCCCGGGGCGAGACGTGCAGGCCGACGCGGCGCAGCAGCACCTCGGCCTCGGCTTCCATGCGCCTGCGGTCGATCATGCCGAAGCGGCGGGGCTGCCGGCCGAGGAAGATGTTCTCGGCGACCGTCAGATCGGGTACGAGGTTGAACTCCTGGTAGATCGTGGCGATCCCGAGCTTCTCGGCGTCCTGCGCGCCGTGGATGCGCACCTCCTGGCCGCCGGCGAAGATCCGGCCGCTGTCCGGCCGGTAGGCGCCGGAGAGCATCTTGATGAGGGTGCTCTTCCCCGCTCCGTTCTCACCGAGCAGGACGTGCACTTCACCGCTGCGCAGGTCGAAGTCGACGCTGTCCAGGGCTACCACGCCGGGGAAGGTCTTGCGTACGCCTTCGATGCGCAGCAACTCGACTGATTCGCTCACTCGTTGCTCCCGGGGCCGGAGGTCCGCTCGCCGCAGGAGCTGCGTACGACGAGGCGTGCGGGCAGGGTGACGGACTGCGGGGGCCGGCCCTCGACGATGTCGACCAGGGCGCGCACGGCGGCGCGGCCGAGCTCGCCCGTCGGCTGGGCGATCGCGGTGATCGGCGGGCCGGTGTGGACGAACCACGGGATGTCGTCGAAGGCCGCGATGCCGATGTCCTCGGGGACGCGCAGCCCGCGTGCGCGGATGGCGTCCAGGGCGCCGAGCGCCATGAGGTTGTCGGCGGCGAACACGATCTCGGGCGGTTCGGGGAGCGACAGGAAGCTCTCGGTGGCGCGTCGGCCGCTGTCGGCCTGGAAGTCGCCCTGGCCGATGTAGGCGTCGGGCAGCGCGAGCCCGTGGGTGCGCATCGCTTCGCGGAACGCCTCGACACGCTCGTCGCCCGTGGTGGTGGCCGCCGGTCCCGCGATGATGGCGAGCCTGCGGTGTCCGAGCGCGTACAGGTGGGCGACGAGGTCCTGGATCGCACGGTGGCCGTCCGCGCGGACGACAGGGACGTCCACCCCGGGCATCCAGCGGTCCACGAAGACCATCGGGGTGCCGGTGCGGGCGACGTCGAGCAGCAGCGGGGACTCACCGTCGGCGGGCGAGACCAGGAGTCCGTCGATCCTGCGGTCCAGGAGCGTGCGGACGTGGTCGTCCTGCTGCTCGGTCCGCTCGTCGGCGTTGCCGATGATCACGCTGTAGCCGAGCGCGCGGGCCTCCTCCTCCACGGAGCGGGCCAGCGCGGTGAAGTACGGATTGAGCACGTCGCTGATGACCAGGCCGAGCGTGCGCGTCTGGTCGGTGCGCAGCGAGCGGGCCACGGCGTTGGGCCGGTAGCCGAGGGCTTCGACGGCGGCGAGGACGCGGGCGCGTGCGTCGGGACTGACGGACGGATGGCTGTTGAGAACGCGGGAGACCGTGGCGACAGAGACTCCTGCATGCGCCGCGACATCCTTGATGCTCGCCATTTCCGGGCCACCTCCTTGTGGTTTCCGGGGGTCTCGAAACCAGCGGAACGAGCCGTGGAATCGATTACACGGATGATTGGAATCGATTACATGGCTGAAAACAAGTGCCTGGGCATCGGACGAGACCGGATCGTGATGTGGAGGCCCGCCGCAGGGCGGGCGGCGCGGGCCGATCCTTGCCGGCGGCATCGGGCGCGCCGGGTCCCGTCGCGGGCAGGTGCCCCGACCGGCGCGGACCCCCCGATCGGTGGCCCGTTCACGTATCACGCAGAGTGATTTACCGACCGGCGGAATGGGTAGCTGTCCGGTGCTTGCGGCCGAGAACTGGGGGTTGGGCATGAAATTGTGCATTTCGATGACCGACGAGCGTGACGCGGACGAACTCGCCTCGCTGTACAGCTGGTTGAGCGACGATCCGGAGCTGGCGCAGCTGGTCGAGTTCAGCATCGGCCAGGAGGAGCCCGAGCCCGGAGCGATGGGCATGGACCTGGACCAGATCGTCGCGCTCGTGTCAGCCGTGACGGGGACGGTCGGCGCGGCGGCGGGGGTGTATTCGGGGATCGTTCAGTGGCGCTCGACCCGCCCGCGAGGAACCGCTCAGGTCACCGTGACCTCGGACTCGGGAGCGCCGCCGGTCGTCCTGGACGACGACGAGCAGCGCTCCCCCGAAGAGCTGGGCGCGGACACCGCCGGCGGAAGCGGACCGGTGCGATAGATGGCGGACGATCTGAGACTCGCCGACCCCGCGGCGTCGTACGCGGTCCTCGCGGGCGTACCGCACTACGAGCACCTCGACGACCTGCCCGCCGTGGCGAACAACGTGGCCGCGCTGGCAGCCACCCTGTCGGACCGCGGCGTGTGGGGGCTCACTCCCGACCGGATCGAGATCGTCGAACCGGAGAAGGTCGGCAGCCGCTTCACCTGGGCGGTCAAGGAAGCCGCCGAGAAGGCCACCGACACCCTCCTCGTCTACTACGCGGGGCACGGCACTCCCGAGCACGGGACGAGGGAGCTGTATCTCGGACTGCCGGGCCAGGTGCAGGGATACGTGGAAACGGCCCTCCGCTACAAATGGGTGGCCGACAAGCTGAACAGCACGAGGAACACGGTGCGTCACATCGTCGTGATCATCGACAGTTGTTACAGCGGTCTGGGAACCATCGGTTACATGTCGGCCGGTGAGACCCTCGCCCAGGTCGTGGACGGTGAGTTCAGGGACATCAAGGGCCATGCGGTGCTCACCTCCTCCGCCGCCAACAAACTGTCGAAGGCGCCCGTCGGCGCCCCTTACACGGCGTTCACGGGAGAGTTGCTCAGCGTCCTGGAATCAGGGATCGCGGACGGCCCCGCGCTCCTGAACGTGGAGACCCTGCACCGGGAGATCGTGCGGCGCCTTCCCGACCAGCTCCCGGATCTGGGCGCACGCGGGTCCACCAATGTGGTCTGCTTCGCCAGGAACACCGCCTACATACCGCCGCCGGCCGAAACCCCGTCCCGTCCGGCGGAAGGGCGGACGCCGGCCCCGCAGGCTCCGGCGACCGTGCCTGCCCTGCCCCCGCGCATGCCGGTGCTCGTCCGGGCGGAGCTCGAGCAGATGCCACGGGTCAAGGGCTTCCACCTGGTGCGACCCGGCTACGCCGAGTCACGGCCGGTGACCAAGGCCAGGCAGATGCACCTTCTGTCCGGCAGGGAGGAGCTGATCGGCGTCTGGCAGTGGAAGCGGTCGGTGTTCGACTCGAAGAGCCTGGTGTTCACCAACCAGGGAATCCGGGTGTCGGACGGTGGCGTCTCGTTCCAGCTCTCGTACGCCGACTTCCATCGGTGCACCTTCGAGTACCGGCAGTTCGCCGTGCCCGGCGTCGAGTTCGACACCATCGACAAGACGTACCTGTCCGTGTGGGGGCCCGATGTCCACTGGTCGAGCCCTCCGATCACCAACGGGTACGACATCCGGCACCTGGCCGCGGCTCTGAACGCCATCCGCAAAACAGCCACGGGAGAACAGTGATCAGCGGCCGGAGTCCCGACCCGCCGGCGGCCTGACCACCTCGGCCGCGGGGCACGCCCGGCCGGCCGATGCCGTCGAGCCCGCCTATGGAAGTGCACCGGCAGAGGGACGGCTGACGTCCGTGTCAACGACGAAGCCGGTCAAAGCGACGCGATGTCGCTTTGACCGGCTCCGTAAGGTCGATCGACCATGGTGTCCGAGGGGGGACTTGAACCCCCACGCCCGATAAAGGGCACTAGCACCTCAAGCTAGCGCGTCTGCCATTCCGCCACCCGGACAAGGTGTCTGTCGTTCCGGGGTGTTCCCCGTGGCGACAAAGAAAACAATACCAGGGGTTTGGGGTGCCTCTCACCTGCGTTTTCGGTGGTCAGTGCGGTGCGGGTGGGCGCGACGCCGGATCGCGTACGTTCCGTGGCGTGCCGTGTGCGTGGAGTGGTTCCGGGCTACCTTCGCGGGCATGAGTGGGAAGAGTGGGCGTGCGGGTCGGCCGCCCCGCACGCCGTCCTCGGGGTCCTCGCCGATGCCGCCGGTGCCTTACGTGTCGCCGGCCTGGCTGTCCGGGGTCCGGGAGCGGCTGCGAGACACCTTCTGGTTCGCGCCGACGGTGGGGCTCGTGTGCGCCTTCGTCCTCTGGTGGGGGATCTCCGAGCTGGACACCAGGATCGTCACGTATCTGCGGGAGGAGGGCGCGTACCGCGAGATCGAGGATCTTCTCGCCTTCGCCGGGGACGCGCGGACGATCGTCACCACGGTCAGCGCCGCGATGATGACCTTCATCGGTGTCGTGTTCAGCATCTCGCTGGTGGCCGTGCAGATGGCGAGCGGGCAGCTCACCCCGCGCGTGGTCCGGATCTTCGTGCGGAGCAGGATCAGCAAGCTCACCCTCACGGTGTTCCTGGCGACCTTCGCGTTCTCGCTGCTCGTACTGACCTCGTACGAGGGAGGCAGCGCCCCGGACCCCCGGCGGGTGACGTCGGTGCCGCTGCTCCAGAGCCTGCTGACCCTGGGGATGGTCTGCCTGAGCCTGCTGCTGTTCGTCGCCTATGTCTCGTCCACCCTGCGGCTGATGCAGGTCGGACCCGTGCTCGACCACATCGCCCGCGAGTCGCTCCGTGCGCTGGAGCGGCAGCCGGGAGGCCCCGCGGAGGTGCCGACGCGGGGCCCGGAGACCGCGCGGGTCCTGTACGGGGAGCGGGCGGGGGTGCTGCGGGGCGTGGGGGTGCCGCGGCTGGTGCGGGCCGCGGAGCGGCACGGGGTCGTGCTGCGTCTGGTGCCTCGCATCGGGGATTTCGTGGTGCCGGGCACCTCGGTGCTGGCGGTGTACGGCGGCGCCGCCCCGCCCTCGCGCGCCCTCGGCCGGCCGCTGCTGGTCGGGGTCGAGCGGGCGTCGCACCACGATCCGGCTTTCGGGCTGCGGCAGCTGTCGGACATCGCGCTGCGTGCCCTGTCACCCTCGGTGAACGATCCGACCACGGCGGTGCAGTGCCTGGACCGGATCGTGCAGTTCCTCTCGGTCGCCGTACATCTGCCGCTGGGTCCTCTGCACCACCGGGACCGGCGGGGCGAGGTGCGGCTGGTCCAGGAGGTGCCCGGGTGGACGGACCTCGTGGATCTCGCGTTCGAGGAGATCCGGTGGTGCGCGACCGCGAGCCCGCAGGTCACCCGGCGGCTGCTGGCGGGGCTCGACGATCTGTTGGTGCTGGCCGCCGGGGAACGCAGGAGACCGCTGCTCAGGCACCGTGCGCTCCTGGTCGAGGCGGTGGAGCGCACGGTGCCCGAGGCGGCCGGACGGGCGTTCGCCCTGCGCCCGGACCGTCAGGGGATCGTCTGACGGGGTGCGGCTACGGCATGAGGTGGTGGTCCGGGAAGTTGCCCGGCAGCCTCTCCTCCCCCGGGCCGTCGGTCACGGCCCGTACGAGCAGTTCGCCGCCCACGAACGCGCCGCGCCAGGACGCCCCGAAGCCGCCGAAGAGCTCCTCACGGTCGCCCCGCGAACGGGGCTTGCCGTGTCCGGTCTTGAAGGCCCGGATCTGCGGCGCGAGCCGCTCGTACGTCGCGGGGTCGTCGGTGGACAGGGTCGCGACCAGCGCCCCGTTGGACGCGTTCATGGCGGCGAGGAGTTCGGCCTCCGTGTCGACCAGGACGATCGTGTCGACCGGGCCGAAGGGTTCCGCGTGGTGGAGCGGTGAGGAGGGCGGCGGGTTCAGGAGGGTGACCGGGTGGAGGTAGGCGCTGGTGTCCTGGCCGGGGAGGAAGCGCGCGTCGGCCGCCGAGCCCTGGTGGAGCGGGACCGCTCCCCGGTCGATCGCCTCGGTGACCTGGTCGTGCAGCTCCTTGGCCTTGGTGGCGTTGATCAGCGGACCGAAGTCCAGGACGGGGAGCGGGTCGGAGGGGTGCTCCACCGCGAGGGGGTGCCCGGTGCGCAGGGAGCGTACGGCGGGGAGGTAGGCCGCCAGGAAGTCCGCGAAGAGGGTGCGCTGGACGACGAACCGGGGGTAGGCGGTGCAGCGTTGCTTGCCGTAGTCGAAGAGCTTCGGGACGACCGCGGTGAAGGACTCCCAGTCCGTGTGGTTCCAGATGCCCCAGGTGTTCAGGCCCTCCTGCTCCAGGATGTGCCGCTTCCCGAGGTCGGCGACGGCCGTGGCGATGCGGGCGCCGGTGTCCCGGCCGCCGACGAACGAGACGCAGCCGATCTCCGGCGACCGGACCAGGGGCTCGGAGAGTTCGCTGCCGCTGCCGCTGAGAAGGGTCAGCGGGATGCCCTCGCGGGCGGCGAGCGCGCAGGCCAGGGTGAGGCAGGCGACACCGCCGTCGGTGGGCGTCTTGGCGATCACGGCGTTGCCGGCCAGGGCTTGTACGAGCATCGCGTGCACCAGCACGGACATGGGGTAGTTCCAGCTGGCGATGTTGGAGACGGGGCCCGCGAGGGGGGTGCGGCCGGCCAGGAGCCGGTCGCTGTGGTCGATGTACCAGCGGACGCCGTCGATCGCCCGGTCCACGTCCGCCCGGGCGAGGCGCCAGGGCTTGCCGATCTCCCAGACCAGGAGCAGGGCGAGGAGTTCGCGGTGCTCGGTGAGGGCGTCGAGCGTGGCCGACACGCGGGCGCGGCGCTCGGGCAGCGGGATGTGGCGCCAGGCGCGGTGCGCGTCGAGGGACGCGCGTACGGCTTGCCGGGCGGCCGGGGCGTCGAGCCGGGGCGGGCCCGTGATGGGGGTGCCGTCCACGGGGCTGGTGGCGGGGAGGGTCCGGCCGTCGGGGTGCCAGGCGGCGGCCCAGAGGTTGTGGACGCGTGTGTCCTGGAAAGCCTCGGGGGCGGCGGCCAGGCAGCGGTTCCAGGCGTCCTGCCAGGCGGTTCCTGGCTTGAGGACGAGGGCGGCGGGGGTGGGAGGTGCGGGGGTGGGTGCCTTGGTCATGGCGTCTCCGCTCTGAGGGTGCGGGGTGACTGGGGCGGGTGTGCGGGGCTGGGGTGCGGGTGCGGCACCGGGCCCGGTTCTCAGCCGCGTAGCCTCTCCTCCGCCAGGCGGGCCGTTTCCGTCGGGGTGGCGCCCACGGCCACTCCCGCTGCTTCCAATGCCTTCTGCTTCGCCGCCGCCGTGCCGGAGGAACCCGACACGATGGCTCCCGCGTGGCCCATCGTCTTGCCCTCGGGGGCCGTGAAGCCCGCGATGTAGCCGACCACCGGCTTGGTGATGTGCTGGGCGATGTGTGCCGCGGCGCGCTCCTCCGCGTCGCCGCCGATCTCGCCTATCAGGACGATCAGTTCGGTGTCCGGGTCGTTCTCGAAGGCCGTCAGGCAGTCGATGTGTGTCGTGCCGATGACCGGGTCGCCGCCGATTCCCACGGCCGTCGAGAAGCCGGTGTCCCGGAGCTCGTGCATCAGCTGGTAGGTGAGGGTGCCCGACTTCGAGACCAGGCCGATGCGGCCGGGCTTCGTCGCGATGTCGGCGGGGATGATGCCCGCGTTGGACTGGCCGGGGCTGATCACTCCGGGGCAGTTGGGTCCGAGGATGCGGGTGCCGCGGGCCTTGGCGTGGGCGTGGAAGGAGACCGCGTCGTGGACGGGGATGCCTTCGGTGATGACCACGGCCAGGCCGATCCCCGCGTCCGCCGCCTCGACGACGGCCGCCTTGGCGAACGGCGGCGGGACGAAGACGACCGTGACGTCCGCGCCGGTCGCCTCCATGCCGTCGCGTACGGAGCCGAAGACCGGGACCGCCCGGTCGTCGAGGTCCACCGTGCGGCCCGCCTTGCGGGGGTTGACGCCGCCGACGATCCGGGTGCCCGCCGCGAGCATCCGCCGGGTGTGCTTCATGCCCTCGGCCCCGGTCATGCCCTGGACGAGTACCTTGCTCTCCTTGCTGAGGAGGATTGCCATGATCAGTGACCTCCCAGGGCCAGTCGGGCTGCTCGGTCCGCGGCGCCGTCCATCGTGGTGACCTGCCGGACCATCGGGTGCGCACGCTCGTCGAGGATCGACCGGCCGCGTGCGGCACTGTTGCCGTCGAGGCGTACGACCAGGGGTTTGGTCAGGTGGACGGAGTCCAGCGCCTGGACGATGCCGTCGGCCACCGCGTCGCAGGCGGTGATCCCTCCGAAGACGTTGACGAAGACCGACCTCACCGAGGGGTCGGAGAGGATGACCGTGAGGCCGTCGGCCATCACCGTGGCCGAGGCGCCGCCCCCGATGTCGAGGAAGTTGGCGGGCCGGGCTCCGCAGCCGGCGACCACGTCGAGGGTGGACATGACGAGGCCCGCGCCGTTGCCGATGATGCCGACCTCGCCGTCGAGCTTGACGTAGTTGAGCCCCTTGGCGGTGGCCGCCGCCTCCAGCGGGTCACCGTGCGGATCGGTCGCGTCCGTGCCCCAACGGGACTGCCGGAACGCCGCGTTGTCGTCCAGGGTCACCTTGCCGTCGAGAGCGAGGATACGGTCGTCCTCGGTGCGGACGAGCGGGTTGACCTCGACGAGCAGGGCGTCCTCCTGGGTGAGGACCTGCCACAGCGCCTGGAGTACCGGGACGGTCCCGGGCGGGAGCGAGGCCGCCTCGGCGATCTCCGCCGCCTTGGCCGCCGTGACGCCTTCGGCGGGGTCGACGGGGATGCGGGCCACCGCCTCCGGGCGGGTGGCGGCGACCTCCTCGATGTCCATGCCGCCCTCCGCGGAGGCGATGGCGAGGAAGGTTCCGGCGGCCCGGTCCAGGACGTAACTGACGTAGAACTCGTCCTGGATGTCGACGGGTTGGGCGAGCATCACCGTGCGGACCCGATGGCCTTTGATGTCCGTCCCGAGGATCTGGCGTGCGGTGACGACCGCGGCATCTGGGTCCGCCGCGAGCTTCACCCCACCCGCCTTGCCCCGGCCACCCACCTTGACCTGCGCTTTGACGACGACACGGCCGCCGAGCCGTTCGGCCGCCGCATGGGCCGCGGACGGGTGGTCGACGACCTCGGCGTCCGGTACCGCGATGCCGTGGTCCGCGAAGAGTTGCCTTGCCTGGTGCTCGTACAGATCCATAGCCACTCCCGATCGTGCCGATTGTGAAAGTGCCGCACGCCCCCTGGACACCACCCACCGGATGCGGGATAACAAGCTTCATACAGTATTCGTCGACTGTATGCAATGTACCGCGAGAGCGGCGGAGCGGCTCCCGCACTCCCCTACGAAGGGACAGGACATCGCCATGCCCGAGGACAGCCAGGACAGCCAGAACCTCATCTCCGGTGGGCACTTGGTCGCCAAGGCACTCAAGGCGGAGGGGGTGGAACGCATCTACACCCTCTGTGGCGGCCACATCATCGACATCTACGACGGCTGCGTCGACGAGGGCATCGAAGTCGTCGACGTACGTCACGAACAGGTCGCCGCCCACGCCGCCGACGGTTACGCCCGGATCACCGGGAAGCCGGGGTGCGCGGTCGTCACCGCGGGGCCGGGGACGACCGACGCCGTCACGGGTGTCGCCAACGCCTACCGGGCCGAGTCACCGATGCTCCTGATAGGCGGTCAGGGAGCGCACACCCAGCACAAGATGGGCTCGCTCCAGGACCTCCCGCACGTCGACATGATGACGCCCATCACCAAGTTCGCGGCGACGGTGCCGGACACCGCGCGGGCTGCGGACATGGTGTCGATGGCGTTCCGGGAGTGCTACCACGGGGCACCCGGGCCGTCGTTCCTGGAGATCCCGCGCGATGTGCTCGACGCGAAGGTGCCGGCGGCCAGGGCGCGGGTCCCCGAGGCCGGCCAGTACCGCGCGTCCACCCGTGCGGCCGGTGATCCGGCCGACATCGAGAAGCTCGCGGATCTGCTGGTCCACGCCGAGAAGCCCGCGATACTGCTGGGCAGCCAGGTCTGGACGACGCGGGCCACGGACGCGGCCACCGAGCTCGTGCGGACCCTCAACATCCCCGCGTACATGAACGGCGCGGGCCGCGGCACGCTCCCGCCGGGCGATCCGCACCACTTCCAGCTCTCGCGGCGCTACGCGTTCTCCAACGCCGATCTGATCGTGATCGTCGGCACCCCCTTCGACTTCCGGATGGGGTACGGGAAGCGGCTCTCGCCGGACGCCACCGTCGTCCAGATCGACCTCGACTACCGCACCGTCGGCAAGAACCGCGACATCGACCTCGGGATCGTGGGTGACGCGTCGATCGTGCTGAAGGCGGTCACCGAGGCCGCGAGCGGACGCCTCAACGGCGGATCGGCCCTGCGCAAGGCCTGGCTGGACGAGCTGCGGGCCGCCGAGCAGACCGCGATCGAGAAGCGGCTGCCCCAGCTGAAGTCGGACGCCTCGCCCATCCACCCGTACCGGCTGGTGAGCGAGATCAACGACTTCCTGACCGAGGACTCCGTCTACATCGGGGACGGCGGCGACATCGTCACCTTCTCCGGCCAGGTGGTCCAGCCCCGCACCCCCGGCCACTGGATGGACCCGGGCCCGCTCGGCACGCTCGGCGTCGGGGTGCCGTTCGTACTGGCCGCCAAGCAGGCCAGGCCGGACAAGGAGGTCGTGGCCCTCTTCGGTGACGGCGCGTTCTCCCTCACCGGGTGGGACTTCGAGACCCTGGTCCGCTACAACCTCCCCTTCGTCGGGATCGTCGGCAACAACTCCTCGATGAACCAGATCCGTTACGGCCAGAAGGCGAAGTACGGGGACGAGCGGGAGCGGGTCGGCAACACCCTCGGCGACGTCCACTACGACAAGTTCGCCCAGATGCTGGGCGGATACGGCGAGGAGGTCCGCGACCCGGCGGACATCGCGCCCGCCCTGCGACGGGCCCGTGAGTCGGGGCTGCCCTCGCTCATCAACGTCTGGGTCGACCCGGACGCGTACGCCCCCGGAACGATGAACCAGACCATGTACAAGTAGCAGAGGAGCCGTTGGCATGACCAAAGCTCTTGAGGGCGTGCGCGTCCTCGACATGACACATGTGCAGTCCGGCCCCTCCGCCACCCAGCTGCTCGGCTGGCTCGGCGCGGACGTGGTCAAGCTGGAGGCGCCGAGCGGGGACATCACCCGCAAGCAGTTGCGCGATCTGCCCGACGTCGACTCCCTCTACTTCACGATGCTCAACTGCAACAAGCGGAGCATCACCCTCAACACCAAGAGCGAGCGCGGCAAGGAGATCCTCACCGAACTCATCCGCCGCAGCGACGTCATGGTGGAGAACTTCGGCCCCGGCGCCGTGGACCGCATGGGGTTCACCTGGGAGCGGATCCAGGAGATCAACCCGCGTATCGTCTACGCCTCCATCAAGGGCTTCGGCGAGGGCCCGTACACCAACTTCAAGGCGTACGAGGTCGTCGCGCAGGCCATGGGCGGCTCGATGGCCACCACCGGGTTCGCGGACGGGCCCCCGCTGGCCACCGGTGCGCAGATCGGCGACTCCGGCACCGGGATCCACGCGGTGGCCGGCATCCTCGCCGCCCTGTTCCAGCGCGAGAACACCGGACGGGGCCAGCGGGTCAACGTGGCGATGCAGCACGCCGTGCTCAACCTCTGCCGGGTCAAGCTGCGCGACCAGCAGCGGCTGGAGCACGGCCCGCTCGCCGAGTATCCGAACGCGCAGGACACGGCCGGCGCCGACGAGGTGCCGCGCAGCGGCAACGCCAGCGGCGGCGGCCAGCCGGGGTGGGCGGTGAAGTGCGCGCCGGGCGGACCCAACGACTACGTGTACGTCATCGTGCAGCCGGTCGGCTGGAAGCCCCTGTCCACGCTGATCGGCCGGCCCGAGCTGGCCGACGACCCCGAGTGGGCGACGCCGGAGTCCCGGCTGCCGAAGCTCGGCAAGATGTTCCAGCTGATCGAGGAGTGGTCGTCGGCGCTCCCCAAGTGGGACGTCCTGGAACAGCTCAACGCCCACAACATCCCGTGCGGCCCGATCCTCTCCACCAAGGAGATCGTCGAGGACGAGTCGCTCGTCGCCAACGAGATGGTGGTCCGTGTCGAGCACCCCGAGCGCGGCGCCTTCACGACGGTCGGCAGCCCGCTGAAGCTGTCCGACTCCCCCGTCGACATCGTCACCTCCCCGCTCCTGGGTGAGCACAACGCGGAGGTGTACGTCGGCGAACTGGGCCTGGGCGACGAGGAACTGCGGCTGCTGAAGACGAACGGAGTCATCTGAGCATGGCCGGAACAGTCGAATCACAGGAGCGGGAACGCGTCAGGGAACTGCTGGACCGCGTCCGGGGCGAGGGGCGCAGCGCGCTCACCGCCCCGGAGGGGAAGGTCGTCGCCGACGCGTACGGGATCACGGTGCCGGGGGAAGGCCTGGCCCGGGACGTCGACGAGGCGGTGGCGCTGGCCGACCGGCTCGGCGGGTCCGTGGTGCTCAAGATCGTCTCCCCCGACATCCTGCACAAGACGGATGCGGGCGGCGTGGTGGTCGGGGTGTCGGGTGCGCAGGAGGTGCGCGCGGCCTTCTGCTCCATCGTGAAGAACGCGAAGGCCTACGCGCCGGACGCCAGGATCGAGGGTGTGCAGGTCCAGCAGCTCGTGCCGCCCGGCCAGGAGGTCATCGTCGGGGCGGTCACCGATCCGACGTTCGGGAAGGTGGTGGCGTTCGGTCTCGGCGGGGTGCTGGTCGAGGTGCTGAAGGACATCACCTTCCGGCTGGCCCCGGTGAGCGCGGAAGAGGCACAGTCGATGCTCGACTCGATCGGCGCCGCGGAGATCCTGAAGGGCGTGCGCGGCGCGCCCGCCGTGGACCGGTGGGCCCTGGCGGAGCAGATCCGGCGGGTCTCCCGGCTGGTCACCGACTTCCCGGAGATCGCGGAGGTCGACCTCAATCCGGTGATCGCGTCCCCGGACGGGGCGATCGCCGCCGACATCCGGATCCTGCTGTCGACCGAGGAGGTGAAGGAGCGCCGCCGCTACAGCCGTGAGGAGATCCTCGGATCGATGCGCCGGCTGATGGAGCCGCGGTCCGTCGCCGTCATCGGTGCCTCCAACGAGCAGGGCAAGATCGGCAATTCGGTGATGCGGAACCTCATCGACGGCGGGTTCGCGGGCGAGATCCACCCGGTGAACCCCAAGGCCGATGACATTCTCGGCCGCAAGGCGTACAAGAGTGTCACCGACGTTCCCGGTGAGGTGGATGTGGCGGTCTTCGCGATCCCCGCCAAGTTCGTGGCATCGGCGCTGAAGGAGGTGGGCCGCAAGGGGATCCCCAACGCCGTGCTCATCCCGTCCGGCTTCGCCGAGACGGGTGAACAGGCCCTCCAGGACGAGATCGTGGCGGTGGGCGAGGAGTACGGCGTACGTCTGCTCGGTCCGAACATCTACGGTTACTACTCGACGTGGCAGGACCTCTGCGCCACGTTCTGCACCCCGTACGACGTCAAGGGGCCGGTGGCGCTCACCTCGCAGTCCGGGGGCATCGGGATGGCGATCCTCGGCTTCGCGCGGTCGACGAAGACGGGTGTCTCGGCGATCGTCGGGCTCGGCAACAAGTCGGACATCGACGAGGACGATCTGCTGACCTGGTTCGGCGAGGACCCCCGCACCGCGTGCATCGCGATGCATCTGGAGGACCTCAAGGACGGCCGCGCGTTCGTGGAGGCGGCGCGGGCGACCGTGCCGAAGAAGCCCGTCGTGGTCCTCAAGGCCGGGCGGACGAGCGCGGGCGCACGGGCGGCGGGTTCCCACACGGGGGCGCTGGCCGGTGACGACGCGGTGTACGACGACATCCTCCGTCAGGCGGGGGTCATCCGGGCACCCGGTCTGAACGACATGCTGGAGTACGCGCGGGCGCTGCCCGTCCTGCCCGCGCCGAAGGGCGACAACGTCGTGATCATCACGGGGGCGGGCGGTTCGGGGGTGCTCCTGTCGGACGCGATCGTCGACAACGGGCTCTCGCTGATGGAGATCCCGCCGGACCTGGACACGGCGTTCAAGGCGTTCATCCCGCCGTTCGGCGCCGCCGGGAACCCGATCGACATCACGGGCGGGGAGCCGCCGTCGACCTACGAGGCGACGATCCGGCTGGGCATGGAGGATCCGCGCATCCACGCCCTGGTGCTGGGCTACTGGCACACGATCGTCACTCCCCCGATGGTCTTCGCCGAGCTGACGGCCCGGGTGGTGGAGGAGTTCCGGGCGCGCGGGATCGAGAAGCCGGTGGTGGCGTCGCTGGCCGGCGACACCGAGGTCGAGGAGGCGTGCGCGTACCTGTTCGAGCGGGGCGTCGTCGCCTACCCGTACACCACGGAGCGGCCCGTCGCGGTGCTCGGCGCGAAGTACCGGTGGGCCAGGGCGGCAGGACTGTTGGGCGGTGACCGATGACCTGATGACGACGGCTCGAACCACGGGGTCTGCGGCCCACCGCTCGGCCGCGGACCCCGGCGCGAAGTGAGAACGGGCAGGGGGCGCTGGCCAGACTTCTTCCACGCAAGGGGTTCGATCTACATGACGACAACAGGCATCTCGACGTCCGTCCCCTACAGGGAGGTGACGGACGCCAACGGCCGGACCTACCGGGTTGGCGAGAGCGACATCGACATCATGGGCCGCAAGCGCAAGTGGATGGTCATCCTGCCGTGGGTCGGCATGATGGGCATCAGCTCCGCCGAGTACGCGTTCGCGTCGGCGGAGGACACGCTGCACCACGCGCACAACTGGAACAGCGGTCACATCTACTGGATGATGACCGTCTGGGTGTTCTTCCAGGCGGCGGTCGCGATGCCCGCGGGCAGGCTGCGGGAGACCGGCAGGCTGCCGGCCCGCTGGGCGATGATGCTCGGCGCGACGGGCACGCTCCTCGGCTACCTGTCACTGGCGTACGCGCCGCACGTGATCTTCGCGTACATCGGCTTCAGTGTGTTCTCCGGGATGGGCGCGGGCATGGTGTACGCCACCTGCGTCAACATGGTCGGCAAGTGGTATCCGGAGCGCCGGGGCGGCAAGACCGGCTTCGTCAACGGCGGTTTCGCCTACGGTTCGGTGCCGTTCGTCTTCCTCTTCACCGGCTACATGGACATCACCAACTTCAGGTGGGTCCTGGTGTCGGTGGGTCTGTTCCTGGCCACGATGGTGGCGTGCGCCGGATTCTTCTTCAAGGACCCGCCGAAGAACTGGTGGCCCCGGGAGATCGACCCGCTCAACCCGCCCGAGGACCCGCGGGCCCGCCGCTCGCTGGAGAAGAACCCGCCGGCCATCAAGCAGTACTCCCCCGGTGAGGCGTGGCGGACCGGCCGGGTCGCCCTGATGTGGGTCTGTCTGGCCTGTACCTCGGGTGTCAACATCTTCGGTATCGCCTTCCAGGTCGACATCGGCCAGGACGCGGGCTTCGCAGCCGGGATCGTGGCCACCGCCATGTCGCTCAAGGCCATCGTCAACGGCACCGGGCGTGGCGTCATCGGCTGGCTCTCCGACCTCTACGGCCGCAAGAAGTGCCTGATCTACGTCTGCGTCATCCTGGGGCTCGCCCAGTTCGGCATCATCTGGTCGGCCGACATGCAGAGCCTTCCGCTGTTCCTGCTCTTCTCCGCGATCTCCGGCTTCGGCGGCGGTGCCATCTTCCCGATGTTCGCCGCGATGACCGCGGACTACTTCGGTGAGAACAACAACGCCACCAACTACGGCATGGTCTACAGCTCCAAGCTCGTGTCCGGTCTCGGTGCCGGGATGGGCTTCCTGGTCGTCGACGCCTGGGGGCTCAACGGCGCCTTCATCCTGGCGGGCAGCATCTCGTTCTTCGCGGGATTCCTCTCCCTGTTCCTCGCGGCACCCGGCCGCGACCGCAGGGGCAATCTGCTGGCCAAACCGAGTCCGGGTCCGGTGGTCCGGGAGACCGACTGACCGCACATCCGCAGCACACGCGTGGGGCCCGGTTCCTGGAACCGGGCCCCACGCGTTCGTGCCGACGTGCGTCAGTCCCCGCAGCGGCCTTCGCGGAGCGAGTGCAGGTGCTCGCTGGACTTGCGGGCGAAGGCGAAGGACTCGACCGGGTTGTCGTGCTCGGTCTGCCAGTGGTGGTAGGTCCGGCCGTGGCGGGTGCGGGTGGTGACCCTGCTCAGGAAGTTCTTGTAGTCGATGTCCCCGTCGCCGACGTCCGTCATGTTGTAGCCGTCGCGTGCGGAGTCGTCACGCGTGCCGTCCTTGACGTGGAAGAGGGGGTAGCGCTCGGGCTGCTTCAGTACGTAGTCGATGGGGTTGAAGGGCGCCGGGGTGCCGTCCACGCGCTTGCCGAAGCGGAACTGGGCGCAGAACGCCCAGTAGATGTCCATCTCCAGGTAGACCAGATCGGGGTCGGTCTCGGCGAGGAGGACGTCGTAGAGGCGCACGCCGGGCTTGTCGGTGGCGAAGGAGAACTCCTCCGCGTGGTTGTGCTGGTAGAACTTCATGCCGCGCTTGCGGGCGGCGGCGCCGTAGGTGTTGAAGTCGTCGGCGGCGCGCTTCCAGCCGTCCACGGTGGAGCCGTAGCGGAAGGGCCCGGACGCGGTGCCGATGTGCTTCAGGCCGAGGGCCTCGGCCTCGTCGAGGACCTTGGTGAGGTTCTGGGCGAAGGTGTAGGCGCCGGGGTTGTTGTCGTCGTAGTAGCCGACGTGGCTGCCGATGGGGTTCAGTCCGTGGTCCCGGGCCAGCCTCTTGAGCTGGGCGAGGGTGATCGCGCCGGCGGAGCCCTGGGTGTATCCGGCGAACTCGATCTCGTCGTAGCCGTACTTCTCGAGTTCGGCGAAGACGGGCGCGAAGCCGAGGGTGGAGACCTTGTCACGGAGGCTGTAGAGCTGGATGCCGAGACGCCCCGGAGGCAGGACGGGGCGCCCCTTGCCCTTGCCGGGAGCGGCCTGGGGGCCGGTCGCCTGGGCGGTGGCACCGCCGAGGAGGGTGGCGGCCGTGGCTCCGGCGGCGACGCCCAGGACGTTGCGGCGGCTGAGCCTGCGCGCGAGCTCGGGGTCCTTGGGGGTACGGCTCATGTTCACGAATCTCCCTGTGGGGTGCGGGCGGAAACGGATTGTCAGTGCAGTCCGGCAAGCTGGAGCAGCAAGGACTTCACTTCGGTGGCCCGGACGCGGCCGCCGAAGGCGTGGGGGGTGGAGCAGAGGATGAGCGGACCTTCGTCGTCGCTCGTGGGAAGGCGGCCGTGGCTGCCGCGAACAGGTGAGGGGTCCAGGGGGACGACCGCCATGCGGTAGCGCATCCCGAGCTTCTTGCGGGCGACCGCCGACGCGGCCCTGACCCGGACGTAGGGGTCCTGGGGGTCCATGAAGAGCTCCACCGGGTCGTAGCCCGGTTTGCGGTGGATCTCGACGAGCTGCGCGAAGTCGGGCGCGCGGGCGTCGTCGAGCCAGTAGTAGTACGTGAACCAGGCGTCCTTCTCCGCGACGGCCACGAGCTCGCCGGAGCGGGGGTGGTCCAGGTGGTGTGCCTTCTTGCCCTCGTCGTCGAGGAGTTCCGCGATGCCGGGGAGATCCGCGAGGGCCTCGCTGGCCGCTTCGAGGTCCTCGGGCCTGCGTACGTAGACATGGGCGAGCTGGTGGTCGGCCACGGCGAAGGCCCGGGAGGCCATCGGGTCGAGGTACTCCATGCCGTCCTGGGTGTGGACCTCCAGCAGCCCGGCGCGGCGCAGGGCGCGGTTGATGTCGACGGGCCGGTCGACACGGGTGATGCCGTACTCGGAGAGGGCCACGACGGTGCGGCCCTGGGCCCGGGCGTCGTCGAGCAGGGGGGCCACGGCCCGGTCGAGGTCGGAGGCCGCCCGGTGGGAGCGGGGGTCGTCGGGGCCGTAGCGCTGGAGGTCGTAGTCGAGGTGCGGGAGGTAGCAGAGGGCCAGGTCGGGGGTGCGGGTGGCGAGGATGTGGCGGGTGGCGTCGATGATCCACTGCGAGGAGACGAGGTCGGCGCCCGGGCCCCAGAAGTGGAAGAGGGGGAAGGTGCCGAGCTTCTCGGTGAGCTCGTCGTGGAGCGCGGGGGGCCGGGTGTAGCAGTCGGGTTCCTTACGGCCGTCCGCGTAGTACACGGGCCGGGGGGTGACGGTCCAGTCCGTGTCGGCACCCATCGCGTACCACCAGCAGATGTTGGCGACGGT
This sequence comes from Streptomyces sp. CB02058, assembly GCF_001905505.1. Lineage (GTDB taxonomy): Bacteria > Actinomycetota > Actinomycetes > Streptomycetales > Streptomycetaceae > Streptomyces. The sequence goes on along the minus strand of NZ_LIPG01000003.1, from coordinate 1,098,382 downwards.
GTAGCCGGGGTGGGCGCGCCGGGCCGCGTCCCAGAGCTTGTCCCCCTCGACGAGCCCGTTGTGCTGGCGCCACAGGAGGACGTCGCCGAGCTCGCGGAAGTACCAGCCGTTGGCGACGATGCCGTGTTCGGCGGGGGTGGTGCCGGTGAGGAAGGTGGACTGGGCGGCGCAGGTGACGGCGGGCAGGACGGTGGAGAGGGGGGCCTTCGATCCGGCCATGGCCCGGAGGTTCGGCATGTGCTCCAGCAGCTGCGGGGTGAGGCCGACGACATCGAGGACGAGGAGGGGGGTGGGGCGGGTGCCGGATTCCGGTGCGGTCACGGGAGCTCCTTCAGTCCGAGGTCGACGAGGAGGTCGCGGGCGAGGGTGAGTTCGGCGGCGATGCCGTCGGCGAGCTGGGTGCGGGTGCGCGGCCGCAGTTCGGCGGGGAGCGCCTGCCAGGTGTACGTCTCGACCTCCAAGTGCCGGGTGAGGGGCGCGGCCCCTCCGACGAGCCGGGTCAGTACGGACTGGAGCACGGGGAGCGTGGAGGTGAGCGGGGGCGCGGGTGGTGCGTGGAGGGGGACGTGGAAGTGGGAGCGCCAGGGGGTGCTGTCGGGGAGTACACCGCCGGTGACGGCCTCGTCGAGGTCGTCGGTGCCGCGCAGGCCGGAGGCGGTGAGGGTGCGTGTCTGGTGGAGGAAGCGGGGTTCGGCGAAGGCGCCCAGTGCGGCGCGCACCTCGGGCAGGTGCGGGTGTTCGGCGTGCAGTGCCGCGGAGAGCTGTGCCTTGGCGACGGGCACTCCGGCGGTCCCGAGTGCGTCGAGTGCGGTGTCGGGGTCCTCGAAGGAGGTGGCGAGGTGGCAGGTGTCGACGCAGATGCCGATGCGGTCGTGGCCGACGTCGGTGAGCGGGCCGATGGCGTCGGCGGTGGTCTCCACGGTGCAGCCGGGTTCGGGTTCGAGGCCGATCCTGATGGATTTGCCGGTCAGCTCGGCGAGGGCGTCGAGCCGTTGCGCGAGTGCGGTGAGCGCCTTCCGCGCCGTCACGGCGGCCGTGGGGTCGCCGGCGTAGGGGGTGCGCCAGGCGATGGGCAGGGTGGAGATGGTGCCGTCGGTGACATCGTCGGGGAGCAGGGCGGCGAGCAGCCTGGCCAGGTCGGTGGTGTGGGCGAGCCGCTCGGGGTCGGTCCAGTCCGGCGTGTAGACGCGGTACTTGACCTCCTGGGCGCCGAACCCCTCGTAGGGGAAGCCGTTGAGGGTGACCACTTCGAGGCCGCGGTGGTCGAGCTCGGCGCGCAGCGACCGCAGGGCCGCGGGGTCGTTGATCAGGGCGCGTGCGGCGTCCTTGGCCAGCCAGAGGCCGATGCCGAGCCGGTCCCGGCCGAGCCGTCGGCGCACGGGCTCGCAGTGGTCGCGCAGCTGGGCGCGGACCCCTTCGAGGGTCTCGGCGGGGTGCACGTTGGTGCAGTACGAGAGGTGGACGGTGGAGCCGTCCGGGTGGCGGAAGCGCATGGTTCACTCCCCGCCGCGGAGGATGGAGTTGCCCTCGTGGAGCGGGGCGGGGGCGGCGGTGTCGAGCTGGAGCCGGCCGCTCTGTCCGTAGAAGGCGACGGGGTTGCGCCACAGCACCGTGTCGACGTCGTCCTCGTCGAATCCGGCCTTCAGCATGGCGTCGGCGACCTTCCGGGTCTTCAGCGGGTCGCTCTTCCCCCAGTCGGCGGCCGAGTTGACGAGAATCCTGTCGGTGCCGTAGTTCCGGAGGATCGTGATCATGCGGTCCTCGTCCATCTTGGTGTCCGGGTAGATGGAGAAGCCGGCCCAGCAGCCGCTGTCGAGGGCGTCCTTCACGGTGGTCTCGTTGAGATGGTCGAGCAGGACGAGCTCCGGTGCGAGGTCCGATTCGCGGACGACGTCGATGGTGCGGTGCAGACCGGTGAGCTTGTCGCGGTGCGGGGTGTGGACGAGGGCGGGAAGGGCGTGGTCCGCGGCGAGCTGGAGCTGGGTGGTGAGGGCCGTGTCCTCGGCCGGGGTCATGGAGTCGTAGCCGATCTCGCCGACGGCGACGACCGAGTCCTTGACGAGATAGCGGGGCAGGGCGTCCAGCACCGGGGTGCAGCGGGGGTCGTTCGCCTCCTTGGGGTTGAGGGCGAGCGTGCAGTGGTGGGCGATGCCGTACTGGGAGGCGCGGAAGGGCTCCCAGCCGAGCAGGGCGTCGAAGTAGTCGAAGAAGCTGGCGGGCGAGGTGCGGGGCTGGCCGAGCCAGAAGGAGGGTTCGACGAGGGCGCGTACGCCTGCGTCGTACATCGCCTGGTAGTCGTCCGTGGTGCGGGAGGTCATGTGGATGTGGGGATCGAAGATGCGCATCAGGACTCCTCCGTGGGGGCGGGGGCGGGCGCCGGGGCGGTGAGGTCGAGGACGGTCCGCAGATCCTCGGGCACGGGGCGCCCCGCCGCGGAGCGTTCGGCGGCGAAGTCGCCGAGCATGCGGGCGAGTTCGGCGTCGCCGCGGGCTCGCTCGCCGAGCCGGCCGACGGCCTGGACGGGTACCTCGGTGAAGAGGCACTTGAGGACGGCGTGCCGCCAGCCGTGCGCGTCGAGGTGGGCCGCGCCGTACGGGCCGACGGCGGCGGCGACCAGCCGGGTGTCGTTGGTGCGCAGGGCGTCCTCGACGAGCGGGAGTGCGGTGGCGCCGAGGTCCAGCCGGTGCAGGGTGAGGAGGACGGCACGGCGTTCGGCCGCGGTTCCCTGCTCGTAGAGCCTGGTCACGGCCGGCAGGCTCGCGTGGGCGTCGACGAGCAGCAGGGCGCGTACGGAGTCGGCGTACTCGAGCCCGCAGTGTCTGCCCGCGGAGGCGTACCGCAGCTCCCAGGGGGGTGATCCGCTGTCCGCGCCGGGGTGGGCGGCGGCATGCGCGGCCTCGGCGAGCGCTTCGTCGAGCCACGCTCTGGCGGCGCCTGCGAGCCGGTCGTCGAGTTCCTCGCGGCTGATCAGCACGGTGCGGCTCCGTTCGTCGTCCGGCGCAGGAAGTCGAGGGAGCTGCGGGCGAGTTCGGGGCCCGCGTGGGAGTGCCGGGGCAGTTCGACGACGGTGAGGCCCGTGTATCCGGTGGCGTCGAGGGCTTCGAGCACCGGCGGGAAGTCGATCTCGCCGTCGCCGAACGGCAGGTGTTCGTGGACCCCGCGCCGCATGTCCTCGATCTGGACGTGCCGCAGCCAGGGGGCGGCCTCCTTGACGCAGTCGGCGGGCGGTGCGGGCTCCAGGCACTGGCAGTGGCCGATGTCGAGGGTGAGTCCGAGGGGTTCCGGATCGCCGAGGAGGGTGCGCAGCCGGTGGAATCCGGCGAGGTCGCCGAGGAGGTGGCCGGGTTCCGGTTCGATGGCGAGGGGGACGCCCGCGCGGGCGGCGGCGTCGAGGACGGGGGCGAGGGCGTCCGTCAGCCGCTGCCAGGCGGTGTCCGTGGTGGTGTCCGGCGGGGTGATGCCGCTGAAGCAGTGCACGGCGTGCGCACCGAGGTCGGCGGCCACCTCCACGGCGCGGACGAGCAGCCCGGTGCGTGCCGCGCGGCCCTCGGGGTCCGGGTCGAGGAGGGACGGCCCGTGCTTGCGCCGGGGGTCGAGGACGTAGCGCGCGCCGGTCTCGACGGTGACGCCGAGCCCCAGTCCGGCCAGTCTGCGCGCCACCTGGCGGGTGCGCGGGGCGAGGTCCGGGGCGAGGGGGTCGAGGTGCATGTGGTCGAGGGTGAGCCCCACTCCGTCGTAGCCGAGGTCGGCGAGGAGGCCGAGGGCGTCGTCCAGCCTGAGGTCGGTCAGTCCGTTGGTGCCGTAGCCGAGGCGGAGGGTCATGTCGGGCTCACCTTCCGTGCGAGCGCGCGTGCGAGAGGGACGAGCCCGATGACGGCGAGCCCGCTGAGGGGCGCCCCTGACCGGGCGGCCAGCGCGGCCTGGAGCGGGATCATCGCCCGGATGCCGCCGCCGACGGCGCGCTGGGTGAGGGGCGGGGACGGGTTGAGCGCGGCGTGGAGGAGGGGGATCGCGGAGGTACGGAGGTAGGCACCGGTGAAGGCGGGGAGCAGCAGCCGCTCGACGGCGGCGGGGTCACGGGACGGCGGCCCCGCAGTGCGCTGCCGGTACCGGAGGGCGCCTGCCGTCGGCTGCCCGCGCAGCACGGCGGCGCCGAGCGCGGCGACTGCGCCGAGCGCGGCCAGCGGGACGACCGTGGAGCCGCCCTGCGCCTCGTGCCGGGAGACGGCGGTGACGGCGTAGGTGTGTGCCCCGAGGACGAGCGCGGCGGGCAACGCCGTGCGGGGGGCGTACGGGGTGCGGGGGGCGTACGGGGTGCGGGGCGCGCGGGCCGTGCGGGGTGCATCGGCCGTGCAGGGTGCCTGTGGCGTGCTGGACGCCACACCGCCCCCACGCCGTACAGCGGTCCCGGTAGCCGTGGCGCCCAGCAGCAGGTCCAGGGCGCGGGCCGTGGCCATGGCCGCCGGGCCCAGCCTCGTGTGCTTCAGGTGCAGGTCGTAGGCCCAGACGGTGGCGCCCAGGGCGGTCGCCACCGTCAGGGCCGGGCGGCCCGCGCGGGCGGCCAGGGCCAGGCCCGCCGCCGTGAGGGCGCCCGCGGCTGCCAGGGCCGCGCCCGGGGAGACGCGGCCCGAGGGGATCGGGCGGTGGGGGCGGTCGACGGCGTCCTCCTCGCGGTCCGCCCAGTCGTTGAGGGCCATGCCCGCCTCGTACAGGCACAGGGACGCACCCACCGCGAGGGCCGTGCCCCGGCCGGGGCGCAGACCGGTGGCCGCCGCGCCGGCGAGCGCGTCGCCCGGCACGCTGAACAGGGCCGACACACGGAGCAGTTCCGCCCAGGCCCGCAGGCGAGCGCGGGGGCGAGGCCTGTCCGGTACGGGCGCAGTCCCACCCGTACCGGACAGGCCGATCGAGGGGGCGGTGGCCGGGGGCCGGGCCGCGAGCAGCCGGGGCGGTCCGGTCACCGCCATGAGCAGCCGCAGCGGCTTCACCGGGCGGCCCGCAGGCGTCCGGCGAAGGCGAGCAGCGCCTCGTACTGCTCGGAGAGCGCGGACGCGCCTCCGTCCGGGTCCTTGAAGTAGAAGCCCAGTTCGGGCCGGGGCCCCGTGAGCCCCGTCTCGTGGGAGCGGGCCAGCAGCCGGGCCAGGTCCAGGACCAGGGGCGCGGCCAGTGCCGAGTCGCAGCCCTGCCAGATCGTCTGGAGGATCATCCGGGAGCCGAGGAAGCCGTCGAAGGCGATGTGGTCCCACGCCGTCTTCCAGTCCCCCATCGCCGGTACGTCGTCGATGTGGACCTCACCCTCCGGGGCGGCCCCCAGGGTGTCGGCGAGTACGCGCTCCTTGCCCGCGTTCTTCGCCGCGGCCGCCGCCGGATCGGCGAGCGCGGCACCGTCCCCGCCGCCCAGGAGGTTCGTGCCCGACCACGCCCGCACCGGCAGCGCGCGCTGGACGAACATCGGTGCGAGCACGGAGCGCAGGAGCGTCTGGCCCGTCTTGCCGTCGCGTCCGGCGTGGGGAAGTCCGCAGGAGTCGACGGCGTCCTGGAGGCGCGGGCTGCGCAGTCCGGTGGACGGGGTGAAGTTGGCGTACGGACAGCCGGCCCGGAGCGCCGCCGCCGCGTAGAGGGAGCTGGCGGGCAGCCGGGGGTCGTCCTCGCCGGGTGCGGGTTCGGTCGAGGCGACGTTCACGACGACCGTGCGGGCCAGCTCGTTGCGCCGGGTGAAGTCGGCGATGTCGGCTGCGAAGGCGGTGATGAGCTCCTCGTCGGTGCGGGTGTCGCCGGGGAGCGGGCCTCCGGAGCGTATCTCCGCTTCGGCGGCGGCGAGTTCGGCTCCGACGGCGGACGGCAGCCCGTGGGGGAGCACTCCCCCGGCGGCGAGGACCTCGGCCCGTTTGGGCAGCGGGCAGTCCAGCGTGTCGTGGCCGCCGAAGACGAGGGAGGTCAGCGGCGGAAGTCCGGTGTCGGTGAAGGGTGGCGTCTCGGTGACCATGCCGGTCGGCGGGTGGAGCCCTGCCGCGATGGCCGCGCACCCCGCGGTGGCGGTGGTGGCGACGGAGCCACGTGCTCCGATGAACCAGATTCCGGTACGAGCGGCGTGTGCGGTCACGGGCTGCCTCCCAGGGGGGATGAAGAGGGGTGGTGGACGGCCGGCGGGGAAGGCATGCGCTTTCCCCGCCGGCCGCCGGCGCAGGAGGTGGCCGCCCTACGTGGAGGGCAGCTCCTTCAGCTGGATGTCTCGGAAGGACACCTGGTCGTCGGCCCCGTGGTTCTGGAGGCCGATGTAGCCGTTCTTGAGGCTTCGGACCGGGTCGGTGTTGGTGAAGTCGTTGATCTTGACTCCGTTGAGGAAGACCTGCAGCCGCTCGCCCTGGACCTTGATCTCGTAGCTGTTCCACTGGCCGGGCGGCCGGAGGACCTGGTCACGGGCCTTGATGTTGGCGGACTTGAAGGTGTACACGGCCCCGGTCGTGCGGTCGGCCGCGTCCGTGGCGTCGATCTGGACCTCGTAGCCGTTGTTGACCGCGGACCACGGGTCGTCGGACTCGGGGAAGCCGACGAAGACGCCGGAGTTGTCGTCGCCCTCCATCTTCCAGTCGAGCTTCAGCGAGTAGGACTTCAGCTCCTTGGCCTGGTAGGTCAACAGACCCATGCCACCGACGGAGCGCAGCTCGCCGTCGACGACGTCGAACGTGCCGGGTCCGGCCTGCTTCCACCCTTCGAGGGTCTTGCCGTTGAAGATCGACCGGTAGCCGGTGTCCGGCTTGCAGTCGGCCTTGACCTGGCCGGCGGCGTAGCGCAGTCCGCCCAGCAGGTGCTGGCGGAAGGCCGGTTCGGCGTAGGACTCCTTGGTGTGGCCGAGGCCGGTGTAGAAGGAGCGCCCGCCCTGGTACGCCTGGCACCAGGAGATCGGGTGGTCACCCTTCATCGTGCCGCCGGTGTAGGTGGTCTCGTCCAGTGTGGCGAGGACCTGGGCCTTGTCCCGGGGGTTGGTGCGGTAGTTGTACCACTCGTCGGTACGGTCCCAGGCCTCGTCCAGGTGCGCGGTCGCCGGGTGGTCGTGGTTCTCCACGCGGACGGTCGCGGGCTGGATCTGCGGGTGCGAGTCGAAGTAGGCGCCGACGAGTCCGCCGTAGAACTCCCAGTCGTACTCCGTGTCGGCCGCGGCGTGGACGCCCATGTAGCCGCCCCCGGTGGCGACGAAGTTCTCGAACGCCTTCTGCTGGTCGGCGTTGAGGACGTCACCGGTCGTCGAGAGGAAGACGACGGCGTCGTAGCGCGCCAGGTTGCTGGTCGTGAACTGGCCGGCCTCCTCGGTGGAGTCGACGGTGATGTTGGTGTCCTTGCCCAGTTCCTTCAGCGCGGCGATGCCCTCGGGGATCGAGTCGTGGCGGAAGCCGCCCGTCTTGGAGAAGACCAGGACGCGCTTGGCGGTCCTGTCCACGGGGGTGTTCGAGAGTTCGAAGTCGTCCACGTCGTACAACGCTCCCGCTCCGCCCTTGAAGACCAGGAACAGCTTCGTGGCCTGCTTCGGCGCACCGCGCAGCGGCACGTCGATGTCCTGGAACGAGTCCCAGCTGCCGGTGACGGGGACCGGCGCGGAGCCGAGGATCTTGCCCGTCGGTGAACCGGTCCGCACCTCCAGGAAGCCTCCCGCGCCGGCCGACGAGGTGCGGGCGGTGAGCTTGGTCGTGCCGGCGAGGACGTACGGCTCGAAGGAGATCCAGTCGTTGTTGTCGATGTCCCCGACGGTCCTGCCGCCATGGGCACTGGTCTTGCTCGGTGTGCTGATGCCGGAGGAGTCGCCGAAGTGCTCGGCCTGGCGGTGGCGCGGCTGGAGCTGCGCCTGGTCGCGGCCGGTCAGTGTGGCCTGGCCGCCGCCCCCGCCGTCGGTGTACGAGGCCGAGATGCCGCCGTAGATGTTGGCGTTCGGGTCGTGGCCGCCCTCCATGGCGGTCTTGATGGTGCCCTCGCAGCCGTGCTCGGTCGTGATGTCGTGCCCGTGGCTGTCATGGCCCAGGGTGAACTTGACCTCGACCTCGGTGCAGTCGATGGTGCCGTCCTCCGGGTCGGTGACGGTCACCTTGAAGGGGACCTCGTCGCCGAACTCGAACAGCTGGCCGTCCAGCGGGGCCTGGAGCACGACGGTGGGCGCGGTGTTGCCGACGGTCACGTGCACGCTCGCCGAACCGCTGCGGCCCGAGGGGTCCTCGGCCGTCACGGTGGCGGTGTAGGTGCCGTTCTTCTTGTACGTGTACGTGGGGTTGGCGGCCTTCGACGTACCGCCGTCCCCGAAGTCCCAGGAGTAGGTGAGGGCGTCGCCGTCGCCGTCGGTGGTGCCCGCCGAGGAGAACTTCACCTTGAGCGGTGCGACGCCGGAGGTCTTGTCCGAGGACGCCTCGGCGATGGGAGAGCGGCCACCGGTGGCGTTCTCGATGCGGTACAGCGCCGAGTGCTCGTCGCCGCCGAACCAGGAGAGCCCGTAGTCCAGGACGTAGAGCGCGCCGTCGGGGCCGAAGGCCATGTCCATCACCTGGGTCCCGGTCCACGGGATGTCGTTGATGGACTGCACCGCGCCGTCGGCGTCCTGCTCGATGCGTTTGATCCACTGCCGGCCGAACTCTCCGGCGAAGAAGTCCCCGTCGTACTCCTCGGGGAACTTCACGGGCGAGTCGAGGCCGGCGTCGTAGCGGTAGACGGGGCCTCCCATCGGGGACTCGGAGCCGGTGCCGAACTCGGGGACGGACGCACCGTCGTAGGGGATCCAGGCGGCCTGCGCGGGCGGCAGGTCGACCAGGCCGGTGTTGTACCGCGACTCGTTCTTCGGTGCGGCGCAGTCGAAGGCCGGGCCGGAGGTCCCGGTCGCGAAGTCGTAGTCGCGGAAGGGGTCGTTGTCCCCGGTGCAGAAGGGCCAGCCGAAGTTGCCGGGCTTCGTCACCCGGGCGAACTCGACCTGCCCGGCCGGTCCGCGGTTCGGGTCGGCGGCTCCGGCGTCGGGGCCGTAGTCACCGACGTACAGGACGCCGGTGGCCTTGTCCACGCTGAAGCGGAAGGGGTTGCGGAAGCCCATCGCGTAGACCTCGGGCCGCGTCTTGTCGGTGCCCGGGGCGAAGAGGTTCCCCTCGGGGACGGTGTACGAGCCGTCCTCGGCGACCTTGATGCGGAGGATCTTGCCGCGGAGGTCGTTGGTGTTGCCGGAGGTGCGGCGGGCGTCGAAGGCGGGGTTGCGGTCGGCCCGGTCGTCCAGCGGCGAGTAGCCGTCGGAGGCGAAGGGGTTGGAGTCGTCGCCCGTCGAGAGGTAGAGGTTGCCCTGCGCGTCGAAGTCGATGTCGCCGCCCACGTGGCAGCACATGCCGCGGGTGGCCGGAATGTCGAGGACCTTCTTCTCGCTGGCGTTGTCGAGGGTGCCGTCCTCGTCGAGCACGAAGCGCGAGAGCCGGTTCACTCCGTCGAACTTCTCGAAGTCGGCGGCGGTGCCGTTCTCCGGGGCGTCGCCGGCGGGGGTGTCCAGCGGGGGCGCGTAGTACAGGTAGATGGCCCGGTTCTCCGCGAAGTCCGGGTCGACGCCGATGCCCTGGAGGCCTTCCTCGTCGTGCGAGTAGACGGGGATGGTCCCGGAGATCCGGGTGTTGCCCGAGCTGTCCGTGATCCGCAGCTCACCGCTGCGCGAGGTGTGCAGCACGCTACGGTCGGGGAGTACCGCGAGCGAGATGGGTTCGCCGGTCTCGGCGGCGCCCTTGGCGAGGGTGACCTGCTGGAAGTCCTCGGCGGCGTCCTGCGCGGCCGCGTCGGTCCGCGCCTCGGCGGTCGCGGCGGGCGAGGAGCCCAGGGTGAGGGTTGCGGCGGTGAGCAGTGCGCCGGTGAAGAGGGCGAGTGATTTTCGGGCGCGGAGCCGTCTGCTGCTGATGTGCACGTGCGTCCTCCGGAGTGTGCCGGTTGTCGGGCGGGTGCGTTCTGCCGTTCCGCGCGGGGACTGCCGCGCTCGCCGCCGGGGCTCGTCGGTGCCCCGGTGACGCGAGTCATGTCGTGTACACGTCTGGGACGGTAGCCGTGTTCGTCCCTGCCGGAAAGCCCTTGCGCAGGGGGTCGGTCGAACTTTCACCCCGGCCAGGACAAAGCCGCCCGAGGGCATGCCGGACAGCCCCGGCGGCCCCGGAACCGGTGGTCGAGGCGGGGGCCGGAGAGGGAGGGGCTCCGCCCGTGGACGGGGCACTCCGCCCGGGGACCCGGGGGGCCTGTGGCTCCGCCCGGGGACCCCGGCGGCGCGGCCCCCTGGGTCCCGGGGGCCGCGCCCGGGGCTACTCGCCCCCGCCGAACGCCGCGTCGAACGACGCGCTCGGCGGGTCGAAGTCGAACCGCTTCAGCGAGGCCAGCGCCTCGGGCGCCCCCGTGAGCCGGTCCATGCCCGCGTCCTCCCACTCCACGGACACCGGTCCCGCGTATCCGATGGACCGCAGCATCCGGAAGACGTCCTCCCAGGGCACGTCACCGTGGCCCGCCGAGACGAAGTCCCAGCCGCGCCGCGGATCGCCCCACGGCAGGTGGGAACCGAGGCGCCCGTTGCGGCCGTCGAGGCGCTTGCGGGCCTCCTTGCAGTCCACGTGGTAGATCCGGTCCCGGAAGTCGTACAGGAAGCCGACCGGATCGAGGTCCTGCCACACGAAGTGGCTCGGGTCGAAGTTCAGCCCGAACGCCGGCCGGTGGTCGACGGCCTCCAGCGCGCGATGCGTGGTCCAGTAGTCGTACGCGATCTCGCTCGGGTGCACCTCGTGGGCGAAGCGGACGCCCTCGGCGTCGAAGACGTCCAGGATCGGGTTCCACCGCTCCGCGAAGTCCTCGTAGCCGCGTTCGATCATGTGTGGCGGCACCGGCGGGAACATGGCGACCAGGTGCCAGATGGAGGAACCGGTGAAGCCGATGACGGTGTCGACACCGAACGCGGCAGCAGCCCGCGCGGTGTTCTTGATCTCGTCGGCGGCCCGGCGGCGTACGCCCTCGGGCTCCCCGTCCCCCCAGATCCGGCCGGGCAGGATTCCCTGGTGGCGTTCGTCGATCGGGCTGTCGCAGACCGCCTGGCCGACCAAGTGGTTGGAGATCGCCCAGCACTTGAGGCCGTACTTGTCGAGCAGCTGTCGCCGCCCGTCGAGATAGCCGGGGTCCGACAGGGCTTTGTCGACCACGAAGTGATCTCCCCAGCAGGCGAGTTCGAGCCCGTCGTAGCCGAAGTCCCGGGCGAGCCGGCAGACCTCCTCCAGGGGCAGGTCGGCCCACTGGCCGGTGAAGAGAGTGAAGGGACGGGGCATGCGCACAACCTCCTAGAAGGGGACCGGGGTGAAGACGGAGTTCTTGGCGGCGCTCTCCTCCACGGCGGCGAGCACCCGCTGCACCTGGAGCCCGTCGGCGAACGACGGGACCGGGGTGCGTCCTTCGGTGATCGTGCGCACCACGTCACGGGCCTGGTGGACGAAGGTGTGCTCGTAGCCCAGGCCGTGGCCCGGCGGCCACCACGCCTCCAGATACGGGTGCTCGGGCTCGGTGACCAGGATCCGGCGGAAGCCGGCCGAGGTGGCCGGTTCCGTGTGGTCGTGGAAGGAGAGCTCGTTGAGCCGCTCCAGGTCGAAGGCGATCGACCCCAGCTCCCCGTTGATCTCCAGGCAGAGGGCGTTCTTGCGGCCCGCGGCCATCCTGGTCGCCTCGAAGGAGGCCAGGGCGCCCGACGCCAGCCGCCCCGTGAAGAGCGCGGCGTCGTCGACGGTGACCGCCCCCCGTGCGGTACCGTCCGCGGCGCCGGAGAGCCCGGCGCCCGGGCCCGCCGACACGGGCCGTTCGCGTACGAACGTCTCGCTCACCGCCGACACCCCCACCAGCGGCTCTCCCGCCAGGTACTGGGCGAGGTCGACGATGTGCGCCCCGAGGTCCCCCAGCGCTCCGGAGCCGGCGTGTTCGCGCTGGAGCCGCCAGGTCAGCGGCGACTCCGGATCGACCAGCCAGTCCTGGAGATACGTGGCCCGCACATGGCGAAGCGTGCCGAGCCTCCCTTCCTCGATCAGGGCGCGGGCGTAGGTGAGGGCGGGCACCTTGCGGTAGTTGAAGCCCACGATCGCCACCTGGCCGCGAGCGGCGGCCCGCTCGGCGGCCTCCGCCATGGCTTCCGCCTCCGCGACCGTGTTGGCGAGCGGCTTCTCGCACAGCACGTGCTTGCCTGCCTCCAGGGCCGCGATGGCGATCTCCGCATGACTGTCGCCGGGTGTGCAGATGTCGACCAGCTGCACGTCGTCCCGGGCGATCAGGGCGCGCCAGTCGGTCTCCGCCGCCGCCCAGCCGTGCCGGGCGGCGGCGGCCTCGACGGCCGTACGGTCGCGTCCGCAGATCGCGGCGAGAGCGGGTCTCACCGGCAGGTCGAAGACGTGTCCCGCGGTGCGCCACCCCTGCGAGTGGGCGGCGCCCATGAAGGCGTATCCGACCATGCCGACGCCGAGCGTCGCCTTGGGGGGCGGTGCTTCGGTCTCCTGCTCCGTCTCTTCCCTACGGGCCATGCGGGCTTCCTCCTCATCGGTGGTTCGGTGTCGGCGGCGGTGCGGGATCAGCTGAAGCCGGTCGGCAGGTACTGGTCGATGTTGTCCTTGGTGACCACGGCCGAGTACAGGGTCAGCGAGGTCGGGATCTCCATCTCGGCGAGTCCCGCGACGCCCTTGTTCTGACCGAGCGCACGCGCCAGGTCGATGGCGGAGGCGGCCATCGTGGGCGGGTAGAGCACGGTGGCCTTCAGCACGCTGTTGTCCGCCTTGATGGCGTCCATCGCGGACTTGGCGCCGGCACCGCCGACCATGATGAACTCGTCGCGTCCGGCCTGCTGGATGGCCCGGAGTGCGCCGACGCCCTGGTCGTCGTCGTGGTTCCATAGCGCGTCGAACTGCTTCTGCGCCTGGAGGAGCTGCGCCATCTTGGCCTGGCCCGACTCCACGGTGAAGTCGGCGGCCTGACGGGCCACCAGCTTGATGTTGGAGTAGTTCTTCAGGGCGTCCGCGAAGCCCTGGCTGCGCTGCTTGGTGAGCTCCAGGTTGTCGATGCCCGCGAGCTCGACGACCTTGGCGTCGGCCTTGTCCTTGAGCTGCTCGCCGATGTAGTGCCCGGCGTTGAGCCCCATGCCGTAGTTGTCGCCGCCGACCCAGCAGCGGTAGGCCTGGGGCGAGGCGAAGATGCGGTCCAGGTTGACGACGGGGATGCCGGCCTTCATGGCCTCCAGCCCGACCTGGGTGAGGGCCTTGCCGTCGGCGGGGAGGATGACGAGGACGTCGACCTTCTTGTTGATGAGGGTCTTGACCTGGCCGATCTGGGCGGCGGTGTCGTTGGAGCCCTCGGTGATCTCCAGCGTCACCTCGGAGTACTTCCCGGCCCGCGACTTGGCTTGCACGTTGATGGCGTTGAGCCATCCGTGGTCGGCCTGCGGTCCCGCGAATCCGATGGTGACGGGCGTGCCCGGCTTGTCGTCGGCGGCGGGCTGGTTGCTCTGTGCGGCCGACGCCTCCTTGGGCTCGTTGCTGGTACAGGCGGTGAGGAAGGCTCCCGCGGAGACGGCCGCGGTGCCGAAGAGCAGTCCTCTGCGGCTGGTTTCTGGCATGGCTGTCGAACCCTTCATCCGGTGTGGCGCATACGGAACAGCGGGTGGGTGGTCGGTGCTCTGCTACGGAAGAGGTGCTCAGGTCTCCCCGCCGCGCAGCGTGCGCCGCTGGACGAGGACGGCGGCGACGATGATGGCGCCCTTGGCGATCTGCTGGACATCGCTCTGGAGGTTGTTCAGAGCGAAGATGTTGGTGATCGTGGTGAAGACCAGGACCCCGAGCACGGAGCCGACGATGGTGCCCCGGCCGCCGCTGAGGAGGGTGCCTCCGATGATCGCCGCGGCGATGGCGTCGAGCTCGTACAGGTTGCCGTTGGTGTTCTGGCCCGATCCCGACAGGATGACGAGCATGAAGGCGGCGATGCCGCAGCACAGACCGGAGAGCAGGTACAGGTAGAGGCGCTGTCGGCGTACGTCGATGCCGGCGAGCCTGGCCGCCTCCGCGTTGCCTCCGACGGCGACCGTGCGGCGCCCGAAGGTCGTCCGGTTCAGGATCAGCCAGCCGGCCACGGTCACCGCGGCGAAGACGAGGACCAGCGGCGGGATGCCCAGGACGTAGCTGTCGGGCAGTCCGAGGTCCAGGACCGACTGGACGGTGACGATCTGCGTCTTGCCGTCGGTGATCTGGAGGGCGAGCCCGCGCGCCGAGGCGAGCATGGCGAGTGTCGCGATGAAGGGGACCATGCCGCCGTAGGCGATGAGCAGCCCGTTGACGAGTCCGGCGGCGAGTCCGACGACCACCGCGGTGAAGAGGATGCCCGCGAAGCCGTACTCCTGGGTGGCGAGGGTCGTCGCCCAGACGGAGGCGAGGGCGACCATCGCGCCGACGGAGAGGTCGATCCCGCCGCTGGTGATCACGAAGGTCATGCCGACGGTGACGACACCGATGACGGAGGACTGCGTCAGGATCAGCTGGAGGTTCCCGGTGTCCAGGAACGCGTCCGGTTCGGTGATGCCGCCGACGGCTATCAGGACGGCGAGGACACCGAGCAGCGACAGGTTGCGGACGTCGGCGCGCAGGCCGAGAGCGCGCAGGCCACCGCCCTGCTTCGAGGGCGGCGCGGCTGCGGGGCCGGTCACGGTCCCCTTCTCCGGCCCGTGGTGCTGCGCCGACGGTGCGGGCTGTGTCATGTCGTCGGGCTCCCTTCCATGACGAGGTCGAGGACACGGTGCTCGTCGAGTTCCCTGGCGTCGGCCGTGTGCACGACCCGGCCTTCCCGGAGCACCAGCACCCGGTCGGCGAGGCCAAGCACTTCGGGCACTTCACTGGAGACGAGCAGGACGGCGAGGCCTTCGTCGGCCAGCCGGCGGATCACGGCGTAGAGCTCGGCGCGCGCGCCGACATCGACGCCTCGGGTGGGTTCGTCGAGCAGCAGGACCCGGCAGCCGCGCAGCAGCCAGCGGGCCAGGACCGCCTTCTGCTGGTTGCCGCCGGAGAGGGTACGGACGGCGGCGTCCGGGTTGTCGGGGCGCAGGGACAGCTCGCGGGTGGCTGCCCTCGCCGCCTTGCGCTCGGCCGTCCTGTCGAGCCATCCCGCGCGGGCGAAGCGGGACAGCGAGGAGACCGAGACGTTGCGGGTGACGGATTCCGTCAACAGGAGTGCCTGCGCCTTGCGTTCCTCGGGCGCGAGGCCGATCCCGGCGGCCACGGCGGCGCGGACGCTGCCGGGGCGGAGCGGGGTGCCGTCGACGAGGACCCGGCCCCCGGTCGGTCTGCGGGCTCCGTAGACGGTCTCCAGGATCTCGGAGCGTCCGGAGCCGACGAGTCCGGCGAGGCCGACGATCTCACCGGGCCTGAGCTCCAGGTCGACGGGCGCGAACTCGCCTTCCCGATAAAGCCCTTCGACCTTCAGTACGGGTTCGGCGGCGTCCCTCGCGCCGGGCGCGGGGCGCTCGGGGAAGACGTACTCGACGTTGCGTCCGGTCATCAGGGCGACGACGTCACGGGTGGGCGTGGACTTGGCGGGGAGCCCGACGGCGACGGCGCGGCCGTCCTTGAGGACGGTGACCCGGTCGCCGATGCGGCGGATCTCCTCCAGCCGGTGCGAGATGTATATGACGGCCACGCCGTCGGCGGTGAGCCCGTCGACGATGCGGAAGAGGTTGTCGACCTCGTCCGGGTCCAGAGCGGCGGACGGCTCGTCCATGACGATGAGCCGTACGTCGTGGGAGAGCGCGCGGGCCATGGAGACGATCTGCTGGTGTGCGGCGGAGAGTTCACCGACCGCACGGGCGGGATCGATCTCCGGGTGACCGAGGCGCTTCAGGAGCGCGGCGGCCTCGGTGCGGGCCTCTCGGGTGCGGACGACGAAGCCCGCGCTGGTGGGTTCGTGCCCGAGGAAGACGTTCTCGGCGACCGACAGGCCCTCGACGAGGTCGAGTTCCTGATAGATCGTGGCGATGCCCAGGCGCATCGCGGTGATCGGCGAGGAGAGCTGGACGGGGTCGCCGCGCCAGGTGATGGCACCGCCGTCGGGCTGGTGGGCCCCGGCCAGCACCTTGATGAGGGTGGACTTGCCCGCGCCGTTCTGGCCGAGGAGGCAGTGGACTTCGCCGGCCTGCACCTCCAGGTCCACGCCGTCGAGGGCGCGCACTCCGGGGAACGACTTGGTGATGCCGGACATCGTGAGCAGAGGTGGTTCTGGTGCCATGACGAATCCCCTCGGCGAATGGGGTCTCCCCTGCTCGGCGAGGGCCGAGAGGCTCGGGGAAGGCCGGTGAGCGGGCAGGGGGCAGTGCCGGCGGTGCCGTACTGCTGACGGAACTGCGGGGGTGGTACCCGCGGTGCTCTTGCGGGTGCGGTGCGGTCCTGCGGGCGGAGGCGCTGTGCTCTGGCGGGTGCGGAGGAGCTGCGGTGCGGTCCTGCGGGCGGAGCTGTGGTGCGGTGCGGTCGTGCGGGCGGAGCTGTTGTCGTGCTCTGGCGGATACGGCGGGCTGTTCGGCGAGGTGGTCGCGGAACGTCTGCCGTACGGCGCACCGGCCCGTGCGTCAGGCCGGTGAGAAGAGGTGGTCGCTGATGAGCCTGGCCGCGCCGGTCACTCCGGCGACGGGCCCCAGCTCGCCCAGGACGATGGGGAGATTGCCGGTGGCCAGCGGCAGGGACTGCCGGTAGACCTGGGTCCGGACGCTGGCCAGCAGATTGTGGCCGAGTCCGGTGACCCCGCCGCCGATCACGACGAGGCCCGGGTTGAAGAAGCTGACCAGTCCGGCGATGACCTGCCCGACCCGGTTCCCGCCTTCGCGGATCAGGTCGAGTGCCGTGGGATCACCGGCCGCCGCGGCTGCGGCCACGTCGACGGCGGTGAGCCTGCCCGCCCCGTCCAGCCGGGAGGCCAGCTCGGCCGACAGCCCGGCCCTGGCCGCGTCCTCGGCGTCGCGGGCGAGGGCGGCGCCGCTGAAATGGGCCTCCAGGCAGCCCCGGTTGCCGCAGGCGCAGGCGCGGCCGTCGGGCTCCACCTGGATATGACCGATGTCGCCCGCGCTGCCCGTCGTACCGCGGTAGACCTCGCCGCCCACGACGATGCCGCAGCCGATACCCGTGCCGATCTTGACGCAGAGGAAGTCGCCCACGGAGCGGGCGACGCCCGCGTGCTGCTCCCCCAGTGCCATCAGGTTCACGTCGTTGTCGACCATGACGGGGCAGCCCAGTTCCTGGCTGAGCGCCTCGCGGACGGGGAAGCCGTCCCAGCCCGGCATGATCGGCGGCGCGACCGGCACGCCCTCGGGGAAACGGACGGGGCCCGGTACGCCGATCCCCGCGCCGTCGAAGTGCTCGGCCAGCCCGGAGGCCCGGAGCTTGGCCGCCATCGCCAGCACCTGCTCGAAGACGGCGACGGGTCCTTCCCGGACGTCCATCGGGTGGTTGAGGTGGCCGAGCACCTCCAACTCCGCGTTGGTGACAGCCACATCGATGGAGGTGGCGCCGATGTCCACGCCGAGGAAGCGCAGTTCGGGAGCGAGCCGGATGTTGTGGGAGCGGCGTCCGCCGCGGGAAGCGGCGAGGCCGTCGGCCACGACGAGTCCGGTCTCCAGGAGCCGGTCCACCTCGACGGCGAGCTTGGAGCGCGAGAGATCGATCTGATCTCCCAGCTGTGCACGGGAGTTGGGGCCGCCGTCACGCAACAGTCTGAGCAGTCGCGCCTGGTGCGTGTTCGCGGGTCGTGCCGTCATGCGTCTCACGCGTCCCTCCCCGCCACATCGGCCAGTCCGTCGGGCTTTCGAGGGGAACGTAGCAGCGGTTGACCTGAGTGGGAAGAAGTTGCGCATGAATCCGATCCAACTTTCTCCACACTCAGGACAAAGATGCGATCAGAGGGCTCCACGGCGCGGGCCGAATGGATTCGGACACGGAAGAAGGCCGGGGTGGTCGGCCCCGGCCTTCAATCGTCGGAAAATCAGGCGGAATCCAGGTGGAAGTCCGGCGGAAAACAGTCGGAGCGCAGTCGGAGAACAGGTGGAGAACAGGCCCTGTCAGGCTTTTTCGCGCCGGTGGTACGTCTGGCGGGTGTGCTCGGTGTGCGCCCGCATGATCTCGGTCGCCCGCTGCTCGTCCCTGGACGCGATCGCCGCGATCAGCTCGCGGTGCTCGATCCAGGACTGGGTCCCACGCTGCCGCGCAACCGGTGTGTAGTACCAGCGGACGCGGCGGTCCACCTGCCCGGCGAGCTCGGACAGGACGACGTTGCCCGCCAGTTCCATGACCTTGGCATGGAACGCGGCGTTCGTCGCGACGGCGAGATCCACGTCGTCGGCGGCGACGGCCTGCTCCCCCTTGGAGCACAGCTCCTCCAGCGCCTCGATCCCCGGCCGCCCGGAGTGGGCGGCGGCGAGCCGGGCGGCCTCGGCCTCCAGCAGGGTACGGACCGAGAGCAGCTGGTCCGCCTCCTCCTCCGTGGGCTCGTGGACGAACGCACCCTGGGCGGGGCGCAGGTCGACCCAGCCCTCGGTGTTCAGCCGCTGGAGCGCCTCGCGCACCGGCTGCCGGGACACCCCCAGATGGCCGGCCAGCTCGCTCTCGACGAGGTGCTGGCCGGGACTGAGGGCGCGCGTGGTGATCAGTTCGAGCAACGCCTCGTACACACGCTCGCGCAACGGTCCCGGCCGCTCCAGCTTCGGCACCGTTCCTTGCGGCAGTCCTGCGGACAACATCGCGGTCCCCCTCCGGGCGCCCGGCAATTGCTTATCGTCTACAGTCTACCGAGCACAATGCCACGACGGGGGCCTCAGGGGCAGCGGATCACCTGACCCGCGTACGAAAGGTTTCCGCCGAAGCCGAAGAGCAGGACCGGCGCACCGCTCTCGACCTCCCCGCGCTCGACCAGCTTGGACAGGGCCATCGGGATCGAAGCGGCCGACGTGTTGCCGGAGTCCACCACGTCCCGGGCGATGACGGCGTTGACCGCGCCGATCTTCCGGGCGACGGGTTCGATGATCCGCAGGTTGGCCTGGTGCAGCACCACGGCAGCGAGATCCTCGGGCGTGACCCCCGCCCGCTCGCAGACCCTCCGGGCGATCGGCGGCAGCTGCGTGGTGGCCCAGCGGTAGACCGACTGCCCCTCCTGCGCGAAGCGCGGGGGCGTGCCCTCGATCCGTACGGCGTTGCCCATCTCGGGCACCGATCCCCACAGGACGGGGCCGATCCCGGGCGCCTCGCCACCCGCGGGGTCGGCGACGACGACGGCCGCGCCCGCCCCGTCGCCCATCAGGACGCACGAGGAGCGGTCGGTCCAGTCGACGATGTCGCCCATCTTGTCGGCGCCGATGACGAGGGCCCGGGTGGCGGCGCCGGCCCGGATCGCGTGGTCGGCGGTCGCGAGCGCGTGGGTGAAGCCGGAGCAGACGACGTTGATGTCCATCACGGCGGGCGAGCCCAGCCCCAGCCGCGCGGCGACGCGGGCGGACATGCTCGGCGAGCGGTCGATCGCCGTGGAGGTGGCGACGAGGACCATGTCGATGTCGGCGGGCTGCAGCCCGGCCGTCGCCAGGGCCTTGGCGGCGGCGTGCGCCGCCAGTTCGTCCACCGGCTCGTCCGGGCCGCCCACGTGACGGGTCTTGATGCCGACCCGGCTGGTGATCCACTCGTCGCTCGTGTCGACCATGGCCGCCAGGTCGTCGTTGGTGAGGACCTTGGCGGGCTGATAGTGGCCGAGCGCCACGACACGTGAGCCGGTCATGTACGGGTTCCCCTCGCTACGTTTGGCAGGAACAATCCAGTCTTGGTTGCTACCGATCGGTACAGGGGCACGTAACCCCACAGGAATACGGGCCCGAGGTTGGAGCGTCTCGAACAGCTCCCCGGGAACTCACGCGGACACTCCGACGTCCCCCGGAAAAGTGGCCGGGGACAAGACGGCCAGGCACCCACTGTCATGAGTATTGACCCTCCACGAAGGCATACTGTAGACAATATTCTGTCGACTTGACACCCTCGCTCGGTCCTCTCACCGAACGGAGAGCCCCGTGAAAGTCGCAGTTGTCGGCGCCGGAGCCATCGGCGCCTATGTCGGGGCCGCGCTCCACCGCGCAGGCGCCGAGGTCCATCTCATCGCCCGGGGTCCGCACCTGGCGGCCATGCGCCGCGACGGTGTGCGCGTCATCAGCCCGCGCGGTGACTTCACCGCACGGCCCGCCGCCACCGACGATCCGTCGGACGTCGGGCCCGTCGACTATGTCTTCCTCGGCCTCAAGGCGAACTCGTACGCACGATCAGGACCGCTGGTACACCCGCTGATGCACGAGGACACCGCCGTGATCGCCGCTCAGAACGGCATCCCCTGGTGGTACTTCCACGGACTGGCGGGCCCCTACACCGGGCGCAGACTCGACAGCGTCGACCCCGCGGGCTCGGTGAGCGCCACCCTGCCGCCCGAACGCGCCATCGGGTGCGTGGTCTACGCCGCCACCGAGATCGAGGCGCCCGGTGTCGTACGCCATCTCGAAGGCACCCGGTTCTCCATCGGCGAGCCGGACCGCACGGTCTCCACACGCTGTCTGGACTTCAGTGAGGCCATGGTCGCCGGCGGGCTCAAGTGCCCCGTGGAGTCCGATCTGCGCAACGACATCTGGATCAAACTGCTCGGCAACATCTCCTTCAACCCGATCAGCGCGCTGGCCCGGGCCACCATGGGCCAGATCTGCCGCCATCCGGACACCCGCGCACTCGTGGAGTCGATGATGCGCGAAACCCTCGATGTGGCGGCTGCCGTCGGCTGCCGCCCCGAGATCTCCGTGGAGCGGCGCATCGCGGGCGCGGAGCGCGTCGGCGACCACAAGACATCCACCCTCCAGGACCTGGAGAAGGGCAAACCCCTCGAACTCGACGTGCTGCTCGCGGCCGTCGTCGAGCTGGCCGAACTGGCCGGAACGCCCGTACCGACGCTGCGCGCCGTGCACGCGCTCGCGGATCTCCTCGCCACCACCTCCTCGGCCCCAGCAGGGAGCGCACCATGACCAGCGACCGCACAGGCGGCCGGAACCGCAAGGGCCGGCAGCCGAAGACGTACGAACGCCTCACCCACCCCCTCGTCCGCTCCGAGGACGGCGTGCTGCGCCGTGCGACCTGGGACGAGGCCCTGACCCGGGCCGCCGCCGGATTCCGGCGGACCCGCGAGGCATTCGGACCCGATGCCTTCGCGATGCTCTCCTGCGCCAGGGCCACCAACGAGATGAACTACGTGGCGCAGAAGTTCACCCGGGTCGTGATGGGCACCAACAACGTCGACTCCTGCAACCGCACCTGCCACGCGCCGAGCGTCGCCGGGCTCTCGGCCGCCTTCGGCTCCGGCGGCGGCACCTCCTCGTACGCGGAGGTGGAGCACACCGACCTGATCGTGATGTGGGGCTCCAACGCCCGTTTCGCGCACCCGATCTTCTTCCAGCACGTACTGAAGGGCATCCGCAACGGCGCCCGGATGCACGCCGTCGACCCGCGCCGCACCTCGACCGCCGAGTGGGCGGAGAGCTGGCTCGGCCTCAACGTCGGCACGGACATCCCGCTCGCCCACGCGATCGGCCGCGAGATCATCCACGCCGGGCTGGTCAACCATGCCTTCGTGGACCGCGCGACCAGTGGGTACGAGGAGTACGCGGCGCTCGTCGAACCCTGGACCCTCACCGCCGCCGAGAAGGTGACCGGGGTCCCCGCCGAGGCGATCCGGGACCTCGCCCACGCCTACGCGACGGCCGAACGCGCCCAGCTCTGCTGGACCCTGGGCATCACCGAGCACCACAACGGCACCGACAACGTCCGCGCGCTGATCAACCTCTGCCTGCTCACCGGTCACGTCGGACGGTACGGCTCCGGGGTCCAGCCACTGCGCGGCCAGAACAACGTGCAGGGCGGCGGCGACATGGGCGCCATCCCCAACAGGCTGCCCGGCTTCCAGGACATCCTCGATTTGCCCGTCCGGCAGAAGTTCGAGCGGTCCTGGGACACCGTCATCCAGCCGAGGTACGGAAAGACGCTCACCGAGATGTTCGAGGCCATGGAGACGGGCGAGCTGCGCGCGGTGTACTGCATCGGGGAGAACCCGGCCCAGTCGGAGGCGGACAGCGACCAGGCCGTGCGCCGGCTGAAGTCCCTCGACCACCTCGTCGTCCAGGACATCTTCCTGACGAGGACCGCCGAACTCGCCGATGTCGTCCTGCCCGCCACGGCCGCCTGGGCGGAGACGGACGGCACGACGACCAACAGCGAACGGAGGGTCCAGCGGGTGCGCGCCGCGCTCGTCCCGCCCGGTGAGGCCCGCGAGGACATCGACATCATCTGCGCGATGGCCGGACGGCTGGGCCACGAATGGAAGTTCGACGACGCCGAGGCCGTGTGGAACGAGCTGCGCTCCCTGTCTCCCGACCACTTCGGAATGACGTACGAGCGGCTCGCCGAGCACCAGGGGCTCCAATGGCCCTGCCCCGACACGGAGAAGCTGCCCTCCAGCTTCCTGCACGCCCGGCTCTGGGAGACCGACCCCGCGCTCAGGGGCCGCGCGGCCCCGTTCGGCCTGGTTCAGCACGACCCGCCGGTCGATCTCACCGACGAGACCTATCCGCTGCGGCTGACGACGGGGCGACGGCTGGACTCGTACAACACCGGTGTGCAGAGCGGAAGTTACGCATCCCCGCTGCGCCGGGGCGAGTACATCGAACTCTGCCCGGAGGACGCGGAGTCCTACGGCGTCGCCGTGGGCGAGGAGGTGCGGGTGTCGTCCAGGCGCGGCAGTGTCACCGCGCCGGTCTGGATCGATCCGGGACTGCGGCCGGGGCTCGCCTTCATGACGATGCACTTCCCGGACGAGGTCGACACCAACCAGCTGACCATCGAGGCGAACTGCCCGATCGCGGGCACCGCCGAGTTCAAGGCCTCCGCCGTACGGATAGAGAAGCTGGTGCCCGCATGGACCTGAGGTACACCGACGCCGCCCCCTCCGAGGCCGAACGGGACGCGGTGGATGCCCTGTTGGGCCCGCCGCCGTCCGGCTGGGAGGGTGCCGACGAGCGCACGGACGAGGATCTGCGCTGGGCGAGGGGCGGTGCCTCGGCGGCCAAGGACCGCCGCGACCAGCTGCTGCCCGCGCTGCACGCGGTGAACGACCGGGTGGGCTGGATCAGCGAGGGCGCGCTCGGCTACATCTGCCGGCGACTGACGGTGGCCCCGGCGGAGGCATACGGCGTCGCGACCTTCTACGCCATGTTCTCGGTGCGGCCCCGCCCCGCGAAGGTCCTGCACGTCTGTACGGACCTGGCGTGCGCGGCGCGCGGCTCGGCGTCGGTGTGCGCGGACCTCACCGAGCGCCTCGGCCCGCCCGGCACCCCCGCCGAGGGCGCGGTCTGGCAGGAGAGCCCCTGCCTCGGCCTCTGCGAACGAGCCCCGGCAGCAATCCTGTTGAGGTCCGGACCGGAACCCGGTCAGCCCTCGGAGGAGGCGCCGCGCACCGCGGCGGTCGTCGCCCCCGCCACCGCCCCGGACCTCGTCGCGGCGGCCCGTACGCCCGAGGCCGCCCCGCCGGAACCCCCCGCCCCGGCGGCGGTCCCCCAGGCGGGCGACCCCTCCCTCGTGCTCCTGCGGCGCATCGGCACCGTCGATCCCGCCTCGCTGGACGACTACCGCTCCACCGGTGGCTACACCGCTCTGCGCCGCGCGTTCGCGCTGGGCCCCGCGGGCGTGATCCGCGAGGTGCTGGACGCCGGGCTCGTCGGGCGGGGCGGCGCGGCCTTCCCCACCGGACGCAAGTGGCAGGCCACCGCGCAGCAGGCGGACGGCCCGCACTACCTGGTCTGCAACGCTGACGAGAGCGAGCCGGGCACCTTCAAGGACCGGGTGCTGATGGAGGGCGACCCTTACGCCCTGGTCGAGGCGATGACGATCGCCGGGTACGCGATCGGAGCCCACCAGGGTTACGTCTATCTGCGCGGGGAGTACCCCCGGGCGTACGAACGGCTCGCCCACGCCCTGAGGAGCGCCCGCACCCGGGGGCTGCTCGGCCCCGACGTGCTCGGGCAGGGCTACGCCTTCGACATCGAGATCCGGCGCGGTGCCGGCGCCTACATCTGCGGCGAGGAGACCGCGATCTTCAACTCGATCGAGGGGCAGCGCGGGGAGCCGCGCTCCAAGCCGCCCTTCCCCGTGGAGAAGGGGCTCTTCGGCAAACCGACCGCCGTCAACAACGTCGAGACGCTGGTGAACGTGCTGCCGATCCTGGAGCAGGGCGCCGCCGCCTACGCCGCGACCGGCACGGAGACCTCCACCGGGACGAAACTGTTCTGCGTCTCCGGGCAGGTGGACCGCCCCGGCGTCTACGAACTGCCCTTCGGGGCAACCCTGCGCGAGCTCCTCGAACTGGCGGGCTCGCCCGAGCGGTTGCGGGCCGTGCTCCTCGGGGGCGCGGCGGGCGGCTTCGTACGCCCCGACGAGCTGGACGTCCCGCTCACCTTCGAGGGCACCCGCGCCGCGGGGACGACGCTCGGTTCGGGTGTGGTGCTGGTCCTGGACGACTCGGTGGAGCTCCCCCGGGTGCTGCTGCGGATCGCCGAGTTCTTCCGCGACGAGTCGTGCGGCCAGTGCGTGCCCTGCCGGGTGGGCACGGTCCGCCAGGAGGAGGCGCTGCACCGGATCGTCGACCGTACGGGAGCCGGGGCCGCCGAGGACATCGCGCTCATGAGGGAGGTGGGCCGGGCCATGCGGGACGCCTCGATCTGCGGTCTGGGCCAGACCGCGTGGAATGCCGTGGAGTCCGCCATCGACCGTCTGGGGGTCTACAAGTGACCGCTGTGCCGCTTCAGCCGCCGCGCCGTCTCGTCTCGTTCACGCTGGACGGCGCCGAGACCCGGGTCCCCGAGGGCTCGACGATCCTGGACGCCTGCCGGTCGGCGGGCAAGGACATTCCGACCCTGTGCCAGGGGGACACGCTGACCCCGAAGAACGCCTGCCGGGTGTGCGTGGTCGAGGTGGAGGGCTCCCGCACGCTCGCCCCCGCCTGCTCCCGGCGCGCCGAGCCGGGCATGACGGTCCGCACCGACACCGAGCGGGCCCGGCACAGCCGGAAGGTGGTCCTGGAGCTGCTGGCCTCGTCCACGGACCTGTCGACGACCCCGCGCGCCGCCGAGTGGATCAAGGAGTACGACGCGAAGCCCGGACGCTTCGGCGCGGAGGCCGCCAGGGTCAACGAACAGCCGAAGATCGACAACGACCTCTACGTACGCGACTACGACAAGTGCATCCTCTGCTACAAGTGCGTGGACGCCTGCGGAGAGCAGTGGCAGAACACCTTCGCGATCGCGGTCTCGGGGCGCGGTTTCGACGCCCGGATCTCCACCGAGCACGATGCCGCGCTCCCCGACTCGGCCTGTGTCTTCTGCGGGAACTGCATCGAGGTGTGCCCGACCGGTGCGCTTTCGTTCAGCACAGAGTTCGGCATGCGGGAGGCGGGGACGTGGGACGAGCCCGCGCAGACGCGGACCACGACCGTCTGCGCCTACTGCGGCGTGGGCTGCAACGTGACGCTCCACGTGCAGGACAACGAGATCGTCAAGGTCACCTCGCCGCACGACAACCCGGTGACCCATGGCAACCTCTGTATCAAGGGCCGTTTCGGCTTCCAACACGTACAGAATCGGGTTTAACGGCTATGGGACGGGTCACCGAGCGTCGCCGCACCATCCGCATCCGGGACGGGGCGGTCACGACCCGTCCCGACACCCTCGTCGCCGAGGAACCTCTCGAGATCCGGCTGAACGGCAGGCCGCTCGCCATCACGATGCGGACCCCGGGCGACGACTTCGCGCTGGCGGCGGGCTTCCTGGTGAGCGAGGGCGTGATCGGTGAGGGCTCCGAGGTGCAGTCGATCGTCTACTGCGCCGGGGCGACGGCGGACGGCGTGAACACGTACAACGTGGTGGACGTGAAGCTCGCGCCGGGCGTCGTGGTCCCCGACATCACGCTGGAGCGCAACGTCTACACCACCTCGTCCTGCGGGCTGTGCGGCAAGGCCAGCCTCGACGCCGTGCGCACCACCACCCGCCATCCCGTCGCCGACACTCCCCCGGTCCGGGTGACACCCGCGCTGCTCGCCGCTCTCCCCGACCGGCTGCGCGACGCGCAGCGGGTGTTCGACCGGACCGGGGGCCTGCACGCCGCGGCGCTGTTCTCGACGGAGGGCGAGCTGCTGGACATCCGGGAGGACGTCGGCCGGCACAACGCGGTCGACAAGCTCGTGGGGCGCGCCCTGACGGACGACCGCCTGCCGCTCTCGCAGGTGATCCTGCTGGTGTCCGGGCGGGCTTCCTTCGAGTTGGCGCAGAAGGCGGTGATGGCGGGGATACCGGTGCTCGCGGCGGTGTCGGCGCCGTCGTCGCTGGCCGTGGACCTCGCGGCCGAGAGCGGACTGACCCTCGTCGGGTTCCTGCGGGGACAGTCCATGAACGTGTACGCGGGTGACCACCGCATCGCCCTCGAGGCGGCGGTGGGCCAGGGCTGAGGCGGCCCCGCCCGCTGCACGGGGCAGGGGTCCGGCCGGCGGGGAGCGCCCCCTGCGCCGGCCGGGCCCTCTCCGGCTCCGGCCGGGTCAGCTCACCGGCACCGGTCGCTGCGCCGCGGTCTCCTCCTCCGGGAGCGGATCGCGCGAGCGGCGCTTGGCGATCACCGCGCAGACCATCAGCTGCATCTGGTGGAAGAGCATCAGGGGCAGCACCGCGAGGCTCGCGTGCGCCCCGAAGAGGACGCTGGCCATGGGCAGCCCTGCCGCCAGGCTCTTCTTCGACCCGGCGAACTGGATGGCGATGCGGTCCGCGCGCCCGAAGCCGAGCCGCTTCGCCCCGAACCAGCTGAGCGAGAGCATCAGGGCCAGGAGTACGGCCTCGGCGCCGAGCAGCGCGCCGAGCCTGGCCGGGGTGACCTGGTGCCAGATCCCCGCCACCATTCCCTCGCTGAAGGCCGTGTAGACGACGAGCAGGATCGAGCCGCGGTCGACGTAGCCGAGCACCTTGCGGTGGCGGCCGATGAAGCCCCCGACCCAGCGGCGCAGCAGCTGTCCCGCGAGGAACGGCACCAGCAGCTGGAGGACGATCTTCACGAGGGAGTCTGCCGAGAACCCTCCCGCGCTGCCGCCGAGCAGTACGGCGGCGAGCAGCGGGGTGAACACGATCCCGGCGATGCTTGAGAAGGAGCCCGCGCAGATGGCCGCCGGCACGTTGCCGCGGGCCATCGAGGTGAAGGCGATCGAGGACTGGATCGTCGAGGGCACCAGGCACAGGAAGAGGAAGCCGTCCTGGAGCTGCGGGGTCAGCACGTACGGCACCAGCCCGTGGCTGGCGAGTCCGAGCAGCGGGAACGCCACGAAGGTGCAGGCCAGGACGGTGAGGTGGAGCCGCCAGTGCTTCAGCCCGTCGAGCGCCTCGGCGGTCGAGAGCCGCGCCCCGTAGAGGAAGAAGAGCAGCGCCACCGCGCCGGTCGACGCGCCGCCCGCCACCTCGGCGCCGGTCCCGGACACGGGCAGCAGCGCGGCGAGCACCACCGTGCCGATCAGCGCGAGGATGTACGGGTCGACCGGCAGCCAGGACGGCAGCGAGGGGATTCGGCGGCTGGTGCGGCGACTCATGTGCTCCGTGCTCTCTCGGTGGAATCGTGCCCTCCCCATCGTGCTCCTGATCATCGCGATCGGGAATCCGGTACACCGCACTGACTGTCATCACGATTCGCGATAACCTCGCGCCATGTACGACCCCGTCCAGCTCCGCACCTTCCTGGCCGTCGCCCAGACCCTGAGCTTCACCCAGGCGGCGCGCAGGCTCGGCGTACGGCAGTCCACGGTCAGCCAGCACGTCCGCCGGCTGGAGTCCGAGGCGGGCCGGCAGCTGTTCAGCCGCGACACGCACCGGGTGGACCTCACGGAGGACGGCGAGGCCATGCTCGGCTTCGCCAGGACGATCCTCCAGGCCAACGAGCGGGCGGCGGCGTTCTTCACCGGCACCCGGCTGCGCGGCCGGCTGCGCTTCGGGGCGTCCGAGGACTTCGTCCTGACGCGCCTGCCGGAGATCCTGGAGTCCTTCCGGCGCGAGCACCCCGATGTCGAGCTGGAGCTCTCGGTGGAGCTGTCGGGCGCGCTGCACCGGCAGCTCGCGGCGGGCCGGCTCGATCTGGTGCTGGCCAAGCGCCGCACCGGGGACACCCACGGCGAGCTGGTCTGGCAGGACACGCTGACCTGGATCGGCGCCCCGCAGCTGCGGATCGACCCCGAGCGTCCGCTGCCGCTGATCGTCTACCCGCCGCCGGGCCTCACCCGGGCCCGCGCCCTGGACGTGCTGGAGGAGCACGGCAGGTCCTGGCGGTTCGCGTGCACGAGCGGGAGCCTGAGCGCGCTGGTCGCGGCGGCCCGCGCGGGCCTGGGCGTGATGGCCCACGCCCGGGGGCTCATCCCGCCGGGGCTCGTCCCGGTGCCGCCCAGGGCCGGGCTGCCCGAGCTCGGAGATGTGGATTTCGTGCTGCTGCACGGCCGCCGCAGGGACACGGCGCAGGAGGCGGCGGACGCCCTCGCGGCGGCGATCCTGGCGGGCGGGGACCGGCTCCACCGCGGCCCGGTGGTGTCCACGCATCCCGATCCGGGGTAAGCGCCGCGTACAGATTCGGTGGAGATTCCCGCCCGAGCTACTTACTCCGCGGTCAGAAGTGCGCCCGAGCCTTGCCCATCTGGCCCGATTTCTGCGGTTGGCCTGGCCGGATGCCGCATTTTCGCGGGTGTCCGGAGCCTCCCGCGGGCTCGTCCGGTGAGGTAGCGTCGCGGCGCCGTGCGGAGCGCCACAAGGAGCAGCAATTGCGCGAGTTCACCGTCCCACCCATGGCCGCTGCCCCACAAGTCGGCGGTCTTGCCGATACCGTCTTCGACTTCGCGGAGGAGGACCCCCGTCGCACGGCCCTCGGCCGCAAGGACGAGCAGGGCCAGTGGCACGACGTGTCGGCGGCCGCCTTCCGCGACGAGGTGCTCGCGCTCGCGAAGGGGCTGATCGCGCACGGCATCCGCTTCGGCGACCGCGTCGCCCTGATGTCCCGTACGCGCTACGAGTGGACCCTCTTCGACTTCGCGCTCTGGACGGTCGGCGCCCAGTCCGTGCCGATCTATCCGACGTCGTCGGCCGAGCAGGTCCTGTGGATGCTCCACGACGCCGAGGTCGCGGCGGTCATGGTCGAGCACGAGGACCACGCCATGACGATCGGTTCGGTGATCGACCGGCTGCCGAACCTGCACCGGCTGTGGCAGCTGGACGCCGACGCGGTGTCCGAGCTCGTCGCCGCCGGGACCCTGGTCGACGACGAGGTCGTCCACCGGCACCGCCGCGCGGTGACCCCCGACTCGGTGGCGACCGTGATCTACACCTCCGGCACGACGGGCCGCCCCAAGGGCTGTGTGATCACCCACGCCAACTTCATGTTCGAGGCGGACACGATGGTGAGCCGCTGGCACCCCGTGTTCCTGTCGAAGCCCGGCGAGGAGGCGGCGACGCTGCTCTTCCTGCCGCTCGCGCACGTCTTCGGCCGGATGGTGGAGATCGCGGCGCTGCGCGGCCGGGTGAAGCTGGGGC
This sequence comes from Streptomyces sp. CB02058, assembly GCF_001905505.1. Classification (GTDB taxonomy): domain Bacteria; phylum Actinomycetota; class Actinomycetes; order Streptomycetales; family Streptomycetaceae; genus Streptomyces. The sequence goes on along the minus strand of NZ_LIPG01000003.1, from coordinate 1,068,699 downwards.
ACCAGCCGGAGCTGTCGGCGAAGGCACTGATGCCGGACCTGGTGACCTTCCGGCCGACCTTCATCCTGGCGGTGCCGTACATCTTCGAGAAGGTCTTCAACGGCGCGCGCCGCAAGGCGGAGTCGGAGGGGCGCGTCGGCGCGTTCGACAAGGCCGTCGAGATCGCGGTGAAGTACGCGGAGGCCCTGGAGGAGCGCGCCTTCGGCACCGGCCCCGGGCCGTCCGCCGGGCTGCGGATGCAGCACCAGTTCTTCGACAAGGTCGTCTACCGCAAGGTCCGCGAGGCGATGGGCGGCCGGGTGCGGCACGCCATGTCGGGCGGCTCCGGCATGGACCGGCAGCTCGGCCTGTTCTTCGCGGGTGCGGGTGTCACGGTCTACGAGGGCTACGGACTCACCGAGACGACGGCGGCCGCCACGGCCAATCCGCCGGAGCGCACCCGCTACGGCACGGTCGGCCAGCCGATCCCCGGCTCCTCGGTGCACATCGCCAGGGACGGGGAGGTCTGGGTGCACGGCGCCAACGTGTTCTCCGGATACCTGGGCGACCCCAAGGCGACGGACTCCGTGCTCCACGACGGCTGGCTGGCCACCGGCGACCTGGGCGCCCTCGACGAGGACGGCTATCTGACCATCACCGGGCGCAAGAAGGAGATCCTGGTGACGTCCGGCGGCAAGAGCGTGGCGCCGTCGGGGCTGGAGGAGCGGGTGCGCGCGCATCCGCTGGTCGCGCAGTGCATCGTCGTCGGCAACGACCGGCCCTACATCGCGGCGCTGGTCACCGTGGACCACGAGTCGGTGGAGCACTGGCTCGCCATGCAGGGTCGTACGCCGATGCGCCCGGGAGAGCTGGTGCGCGACCCGGATCTGGAGATGGAGGTGCGCCGGGCGGTGGTGGCCGCGAACACGGCGGTGTCCCAGGCGGAGTCCATCCGTACGTTCCGCATCCTGGCGCACCAGTTCACGGAGGAGCACGGGCTGCTGACCCCGTCGCTCAAGCTGAAGCGGAAGGCGATCGAGACGGCGTACGCGGCCGAGGTCGACGCCCTCTACCGGTGAGCCCGGCGGGGTCGTCGTCCGGTTCACCGGATCGTGGCAGGTGGGAATGTCTGGGCGCCGCTGATCGTTGTCCCTGGGACGTATCAATCGACAACGTAAGGATCGACTGCTCGTGAGCCAGGTCCCCACCATCAAGCTCAACAACGGCCTCGAGATGCCGCAGCTCGGCTTCGGTGTCTGGCAGGTGCCGGACGAGGAGGCCACGGCGGCCGTGTCCACGGCCCTTGAGTCCGGGTACCGCAGCATCGACACCGCCGCGATCTACGGGAACGAGTCGGGCACCGGCAAGGCGATCGCCGCCTCCGGTGTGGCCCGTGACGAGCTGTTCGTGACCACCAAGCTGTGGAACAGCGAGCAGGGGTTCGACTCGACGCTGCGCGCGTTCGACGCCTCGCTGGACAAGCTGGGTCTGGACTACGTCGACCTCTACCTCATCCACTGGCCGGTGCCGGTCAAGGACGCCTACGTCGACACGTACAAGGCCTTCGAGCGGATTCTCGCCGACGGCCGCGCGAAGGCCATCGGTGTGTCCAACTTCCACGCGGAGCACCTGGAGCGCCTGCTGGGAGAGACCTCCGTGGTCCCGGCGGTCAACCAGATCGAGCTGCACCCGCAGCTCCAGCAGGCCGAGCTCCGTGCCCTGCACGCCGAGCACGGCATCGCCACCGAGGCCTGGTCGCCGCTGGGCTCGGGCAAGGGCCTCCTGGAGGTCCCGACGGTCGTCGCCGTCGCCCGCAAGCACGGCCGGACCCCGGCCCAGGCGGTGCTGCGCTGGCACCTCCAGACCGGAAACGTGGTGATCCCGAAGTCCGTGACACCGTCCCGGATCGCGGAGAACATCGACGTCTTCGGCTTCGAGCTGGACGCCGACGACCTCGCCGCGTTCGCGGCCCTCGACGAGGGCAAGCGCCTCGGCCCCGACCCGGCCGAGTTCAACCTCGGCGCCTGATCGCTTCGGGCACCACCGGCGCCCCCACCGCCTGTTCGCGGTGGGGGCGCCGTCGTGTGTCCGCCTCCGTCAGTCCTCCAGGTCGAGTTCGGCGATGCGGGCACGGGCCCGGGGGCTGTCGGCACGCCCCATGGCCCCCCACTGCTGCTCCAGCACGCCGGGGCCGAAGTTCTTCGATCCGCCCAGCGGCTCGGCGAGCGTCTGGGCGCGGGCTCCCTCCTCGATCAGCAGGATCGTGCGCGCCAGATCGATCAGTCCCCCGCGGCCCCAGATGGTCGCACCGCCGTTGGCCTCGAGGATCCCGGGTACCTCGGGGTCCGCGTCCAGGACCCGCACGATGAAGGCGTCCTCGGCCTCCCGGCGGTCGAGGTAGACCGGGATCTCCTCGGCGAGCGTGTCGCGCTGCACCGGCACGTAGCGCAGGGGCAGGGGGCGGTGCGTCTGGGCCCAGGCGGCGAGGTGCGGGGTGTGCACGTGGGAGATCGCGTTGAGCCAGGGGTGGGCGGCGAAGACGGCGGCGTAACGCAGCCCGTCGCCCCAGGGGCGCAGCGCGTCGGGCCCGTCGAGGATGGAGGTCAGCACCACCTCGGGCGAGGTGCCGGGGCGCAGCGGGTCGGGGTGCTTGACCGCGGCGACCAGCTGATCGCCCGGCGCCCGGACCACGAAGCTCAGCGTCGCGCTCGCGGTGATGGTTCCGGTCTCGCGCAGGACCCGGAAGGCGGTCGTGGCATCGTCGAGCAGCGTCGCGGAGAACGAGTCGACGTCGGTGGCGGCGCTCATCGGGCAGCCACCAGTTCGTGCGCCCGCGCGAGGGGTTCGTGCGCCACCCATCTGTCGAGGGCGAAGCCGTTCGCGGCGAAGTCGTGGGACACGAGGAACTCCTTCTGTTGCTCCAGCAGGGTGAGCCGGTCGTCGGAGAGATCGGGATGGAGACGGCGGTGGAAGTCACCGCGATGGGCGGCGGCGACGCTCTCCGGTGCGCCGCCGGTCTCGTCGTGCAGCACGCGGAGAAGCTCGTCGCGGTGGCCGGCCGCCCAGTCGGCGGCACGCAGGGTCTCGGCAAGGAAGCGCGCCACGAGCCCGGGGTGTTCGTCCAGGGTCCTCTCGTGGACGGTGATCGGCCTGGGCGTGCCGTTGTTGACCCGGAAGGCGGGGTCGTCGTGGTCGTCGAGGTCGATGCCGATCACCGCCCCGGCCGCCGCCGCGTGGTCGAGCGCGGCGGAGCCCTTGGCGTAGACGGCGTCGACCTCCCCGCGCGCGAGGGCGTCGATGCCCGTCCACGGGCGGACCAGCGGGCCGTTGACGGTCCACCCCGGCTGGGTGTCCCGTGCGTCGGGCACCTCGGTGAACCGGACGGCGTCGAGGCCGAGCCCGGCGAGGGCGAGGGCACCCCGGAAGCCCTGGAGCGCCATGGCTCGCATGATGCCGTCGCCCGGAGGCGGGCCGTGCACCGGAAGGGCGGCGCGTCGCCCCGCGAGGGCCTCCGGGGTGTCCAGGCCCTCCCCGGGCCGTACCAGGATGACCTGCCGTTCGTCGATCCAGGTCAGCCCGATGAGCCGGGTGGGCGCGCCCTTCGCCCGGGCGAGGACGGCGGGAACGCTGCCCCCTTCCCGGAAGAGGCCCGGCAGTTCGTGGTCGAGATGGTGCCGTGCCGACTCCGGGTCGCCGTCCTGGAGGAGGGCGACCCGGATTCCGTCGGGCGCGAACGCGGCGTCGAGCAGACCGAGACGGTGGGCCAGACCGCTCGCCGTGGGTACGGGGCACCTGGTGAGCCGGATCGTGTCGATGGTCCCCGTGCCCGTCCCCGGGGGCCTGCCGGGAGCCGTCATCGCAGACCGGCGGGCGCCGGGGGGGAGGGGAAGTGGGCGAGCAGATCGTCGTAGCCGTCGTGTGCGAACGGCTCGGCCTCGAACTCGTGGTCGACGTCCAGGAGCGGCAGCACGTCCCGTCCGAACCGGAGCGCCTCGGAGGCGAGCGGCCAGCCGGAGAGGATGAACGCCTCGGCGCCGTGCGCCGCGTACGCGTCGAGCCGCGCCGCCACCTGGGCCGGGGTGCCGACGAGCCAGGTGCCCGCTCCGGGGCCGAAGAAGTCGAAGCCGAAGTTGCTCGGGCCGAGCCAGGTGTTGGGGGCGACGACGAGGTCCTCGACCTCGGGAAGCCGCCCGGCGCGCAGCGCGTCCACACAGCGCCGCACCCGGGGGTCGTCGGTCTCCACCTCCTTCTCCAGCCAGCCGGCACCGAGCTTGTAGGAGACGAGTTCCACCGCCTTGGCGTGCGAGGTCTGTTCCAGGAGCCACCGGGCGTACGCCCATGCCTCCTCCTCCGTGTCGCGGACGACGACCTGGAGCCTGGTGCCGTAGCCCAGCGTGCGGCCGTGCCCCGCGGCGATCTCGGCGACCTGCTGGAACTTGGCGCCCAGCCGGTCGGGCAGGTCCGCGAAGCTGAGGTAGAAGTCCACGGTCTTCGCGGCGTGTTCGACGCCGGCCGGGGACGCCCCCGCGCCCCAGAGCGGGATGCGCTCCTGGACCGCCTCGGGGAAGAAGGTGAGCGGGATGTCGAACGTGCGGGGGGCGAGCCGGATGTGCTTGCCCTCGTAGCCCTCGGAGCTGCTGCGCCAGCGCCGCGAGAACGCCTCCCAGTACTCGGCGCTGTAGGCGTACCGCTCGTCGTGGGGCAGGAACATCCCGTACTCCGGGAGCCAGGAGTCGTGGCCGTTGACGACGTTGAAGTGCAGCCGGCCGCCGCTGAAGTTGTCGAGGGCCAGGGCGATGTCGACGAGTTTGGCGGGTGAGACGAGGCCCGGATAGAGCGCCACCAGGAAGCGCATCCGCCGGGTGAGCGGTGTCAGCGCCGACGCGAGGGCGAGCGGTTCGTGCGGGCCGGTGGGCAGCAGGGCACCGTAGATCCCGACCCGGTCGACCACTTCGGCGATGGCCCGCAGCCGGGGCAGGTCGTTGCGCCAGACGCCGTGCTCCTCCCAGGGCACGGGGCCGTCGGCGGACTGGAGGTACCAGAGGATCTTCACGGTCATGGCTGCGGCTCCTTGGCCTCGTGTGCGCCTGTGTCTGTGGTGGTGTGCGTGTCGTTCGTGAGCACGAGCCCGGCCGCACGCTCGGCGACGACCGCCGTGGGCGCCATGCTGTGGCCGCGGTTCAGGAGCGGGATCGCCGAGGCGTCGACGACCCGGAGGCCGGCGATCCCCCGGACCCGCAGATCGGCGTCGAGCACCGCGCCGGGGTCCCCGGGCGGCCCGAAGCGGGCGGTCCCGGCCGGGTGGAACATGCCGCTCGCGGTGCGCCGCACGAAGGTGTCCACCTCGTCGTCGGTCGCGCCGTCGCGGAAACCGAGGTCGGCGGGGTCGGCGGCGTACGGGGCGAGTGCCCGGGTGCGCAGGAGCCGTTGGGCGAGCCGGGAGCCGGCCCTGAGCACCGCGAGGTCCTCGCCCGACGGGTCGCCGAGATAGCCGGGGTCGACGAGCGGGGGCACCAGGGGGTCGGCGCCGGCGAGCCGTACGGTCCCCCGGCTGCGGGGCTGGAGTGCGATCACGCCGAGCGTCACACCGGCTCTCCGGCCGCCCGCCGCCGGGGCGAGCACGATCTCGATGTCCGGGTCCTCCGCCCCGGGACCGCTGCGCGCCAGCACGACCGCTCCGGCGCTCGCGCCGCCGGTCCCCGCACCGCCCGCGGGCCGGAAGTCCGCCGCGGCCCGGAAGGAGCCCCCGACGCAGATGTGGTCCTGGAGGTTGCGGCCCACGCCCGGCAGCGCGGCCACCACCGGGATTCCCAGGCTCGCGAGGTGGTCCTCGGGTCCGATGCCCGAGAGCAGCAGCAGGTGCGGTGTCCGTACGGCGCCGGCGGCGAGGAGCACTTCGCGGCGGGCGGCGGCCGTGGCGGGAGGGCCGCCGTCGCGGCGGTAGGTGACACCGCGGGCCCGGCCGTCGGCGAGCTCGACGCGGGTGGCCTGCGCGCCGGTTAGGATGCGCAGGTTCCGCCGTCTGCGGGCCGGTCCGAGGAACGCGTCCGCGAAGGTGACGCGCCGGCCGTCCCTCGCCGTCAGCCGCAGCGTGTCCACGCCCTCCGGCCGGGCGGACAGGTGATCGCCGCCTACGAGGCCGAGTTCCTCGGCGGCGGCGAACACGGCCCGCTTCAGAGGGTGTTCGCCACTCGCCCGTACGGGCAGCGGCCCCCGGCCCCCGCCCTCGTGCCTGCGGAAGGCGTCCAGCGCCGCGGCCCAGTCCCATCCGGGCCCGTAGGCCGCCCAGGCGTCGTAGTCCGCGGCGCCGCCCCTGAGCCAGAGCGACGCGTTGACGGCGGACGATCCACCGACGGCCCGCCCGGCGTGCCAGCCCACGGCCCGCCCGCCGAGCCCGGACTGCGGCTCGGTGGTGTGGGCCCAGTCGGCGTCCGTGCCGAGGAGTTCGGCGGAGCGCTCCGGGTCCCGGGTCTGCGGGGTGTCGTCGAGCTCCTGCCCCGCCTCCAGCAGCAGCACGGTGGTCCGCGGATCGTCGGACAGCCTCGCGGCAACGATCGAACCCGCGACTCCGGCGCCAACTACCACGTAATCGTAGGCGTGTTGATCGTCCGAACCTTCGGCGGATGTCATGACTGCAGGCTGAGCCAGCTCCGGAGAGCTTGTCAAATAGTGAAGGCACATTTCACATTGCGGCAACCTTCGCCATGATGGAATCGGGAGCGCAGAACCGCCGACTCCCGTCCCTGGCAACCGGGGACGGCCGAAGGGACAGGACTTCGCATGGCACGCCAGGACGCACCGGACCCCCGGCAGACCCGCCCGGCGGGCGCCCAGACGGTGGAGCGGGCCTTCGAGGTGCTCCAGTGCCTGAAGACCGCTCCGGGCCCCGTCGGCGTGTCCGACATCGCCCGCAGCCTCGATCTGAACGTCAGCAGCGTCTACCGGATGGTCCGGGCGATGGAGCGCGCCGGATTCCTCGAACAGGACGCCACCACCCGCAGGTACCGCCTGGGCAGCGCGATAGCCGGGCTCAACCGCGTGCTGTTCCACCAGAGGCGGTTCGACCTCGCGCGGCCCGAGTTGTGCAGGCTCGCCGGCGAGACGTCCGGGTCGGCGGTCCTGGCCCTGCGCGACGGGAACGAGACCTTGGTGGTCAGCGACCTGTCCGCCGACGGTGCGGAGCCGGACGATCCGGGGGCTCCGGTCGCCAACTCCGTCCCCCTGCACGCCTCCGCGTTCGGCAAGACCCTCCTGGCCTGGCCGGCGGGACAGGAGGCGGACCTCGAATCGCTCGCCCCGTTCGAGCGGTTCACCGACCGCACGATCACCACGACCGAGGCGCTGCGGGCCGAACTGGAAGCCACCCGGCAGCGCGGCTACGCGCTCTCGGACCGGGAGCTCTACCCGCTGCAGCTGACCGTGGCCGTACCGATCCTCCATCAGGACGGGGGCAGTTACCTCGCCCTCGGCGTCGGCACCACCTGGACGCGTGGCGCCGCCGCAAGGACGGCGTCGGTCGCGCGACTGGTGCAGGAGAGTGCCCATCGCCTCCGCCCCCTGCTGGTCCCCGGCCATCCCGAACGGTGGTGAGGGGGTGCGCCGTTGGCGTTCACAGACGCCGGATCACTTCGATCCCGTGAACAGATCCCGAAGTGAGTTGACGTATCACCTCGGGCCCCACACCCTTGAGTTGATACATCAACTCACTGGATGAGGGAAGCAGCCATGCCCAGAATTGCCGTGATCGTAGGAAGCGTCCGCCCGGGTCGCGTCACCCGCGAGGTGGCCGAGTGGGTGCACACCGTCGCGTCCAAGCGTCTGGAGGCCGACTACGAGCTGGTCGACCTCTCCGACTTCGACCTGCCGGCTTACGACGAGGCGCTTCCGCCGCAGTACGGGAAGTACGAGAACGCGCACACCAAGCGCTGGGCCGCGAAGATCGGCGAGTTCGACGGCTTCGTCTTCGTCACGCCCGAGTACAACCACAGTGCGCCCGCCGCGCTGAAGAACGCGCTGGACTACATCTACGGAGAGTGGAACAACAAGGCCGCCGGCTTCGTGAGCATCGGTGCCGCGGGCGGCGTGCGCGCCGTGGAGCACCTGCGCCAGATCGCGTCGGAGCTGCAGATCGCCACCGTGCAGGCGCAGCTTCCGCTTCCGGTCTCGGTCGACTTCCCGAGCTACCCCTCGTTCTCCCCTTCGGAGACCCGTGAGGACGAGCTCGGCCGGGTTCTCGACCAGCTGGAGACCTGGGCGACCGCACTGAAGGCCGTACGCGGATAACGGCGGACCGCCTGTATTCCGCCGTCGCGGAATGACCGTCCCCTCTCGCGCCAGTCGCGGGAGGGGACTCGTTCGTATGCTTGCCCGGCGCCATTCTTAGGGGTTCCGGAAAGGATGCTCAGGGGAGGCGCCCGAGTCCTGCCGGTGAAGCATGGGACCATGAAATCATTGGTACTCGCCGGTGGTTCCGGCACCCGACTGCGTCCGATCACCCATACATCGGCGAAACAGCTCGTCCCGGTCGCCAACAAGCCCGTTCTCTTCTACGGACTCGAAGCCATCGCGGAAACGGGAATCACCGAGGTCGGCATCATCGTGGGTGAGACCGCCGACGAGATCGAGCGGGCGGTCGGGGACGGTTCCCGCTTCGGACTGGACGTCACGTACATCAGGCAGGAAGCCCCGCTGGGCCTCGCCCACGCCGTTCTCATCGCGCAGGAATTCCTCGGCGACGACGATTTCCTGATGTATCTGGGCGACAACTTCATCATCGGCGGGATCTCGGATCTCGTGGACCAGTTCCGCGAGGACCGTCCCGACGCCCAGGTGCTCCTCACCCGGGTCCCCGATCCCTCCGCCTTCGGTGTGGCCGAGCTCGACGCGTCGGGGAAGGTGGTGAAGCTGGAGGAGAAGCCCCGGCAGCCCCGGAGCGATCTGGCGCTCGTCGGCGTGTACCTCTTCACTCCGGTGATCCACCGTGCCGTCCGGGCCGTGAAGCCCTCGTGGCGCGGCGAGCTGGAGATCACCGACGCCATCCAGTGGCTGATCGACGAGCAGCTGCGCGTCCGGTCCACGACGATCACGGGCTACTGGAAGGACACCGGCAACGTCGCGGACATGCTGGAGGCCAACCGCACCGTGCTGGAGACCCTGGTGCCCGGCAACGAAGGCCTGACGGACGAGGCGACACAGATCATCGGGCGGGTGCGGATCGAGGCCGGGGCCGTGGTGCGCGGGTCCCGGATCGTCGGCCCCGCCGTGATCGGCGCGGGTACCGTCGTGGTCGACTCCTACCTCGGCCCCTTCACCTCCGTGTCCGAGAACTGCCATATCGAGGACAGCGAGATCGAGTTCTCGATCATCCTGGCCGATTCCTCGATCAGGGGTGTCCACCGTGTCGAGGCGTCCCTGGTGGGCCGGTCGGTCGAGGTGACTCCGGCCCCGAGAGTCCGCGCCGCCCACCGGCTGGTGCTCGGCGACTACAGCAAGGTGCAGATCTCCTCATGACGACCAGAATCCTTGTGACGGGCGGCGCCGGCTTCATCGGCTCCCACCATGTGCGCACCCTCCTCGGCCCCGACGGGCCCCCCGGCGTCGAGGTCACCGTGCTCGACGCGCTCACGTACGCGGGAAACCTCGCCAATCTGGCACCGGTCCGCGCCCACCCGGGCTTCCGCTTCGTCCGGGGGGACATCAGGGACGGCGCACTCGTGGACCCGCTGGTCGCGGAGCACGACGAGGTGGTCCACTTCGCGGCCGAGTCCCATGTGGACCGGTCCATAGAGTCCGCGGGCGAGTTCGTCGCCACGAACGTCCTGGGGACCCAGACACTCCTGGACGCGGCGCTCCGGGGCGGGCTGAAGACCTTCGTCCACATCTCGACCGACGAGGTGTACGGATCACTGGCCGAGGGCTCGTGGCCGGAGGACGACCCGCTCCGGCCGAACTCTCCCTACGCGGCGTCCAAGGCGTCCGCCGAGCTCCTCGTGATGGCCTTCCACCGCACGCACGGGCTCGATGTCCGGGTGACCAGGTGCTCCAACAACTACGGCCACCACCACTATCCCGAGAAGCTCATCCCGCTCTTCATCACCAACCTCCTCGACGGGAAGCGGGTGCCGCTCTACGGGGACGGGCTCCACGTCCGGGACTGGCTGCACATCGACGACCACGTGCGCGGTATCGAGCTGGTGCGCACCCTGGGCAGGCCGGGCGGGATCTACAACATCGGCGGCGGCACGGAGCTCACCAACAAGGATCTGACCGGCCGGCTGCTCGCCGCCTGCGGGGCCGGCTGGGACCAGGTGGAGCATGTGGAGGACCGCAAGGGGCACGACCGGCGCTACTCGGTGGACTGGACGAGGATCCGGGACGAGCTGGGGTACGCACCCGAGGTGGCCTTCGACGAGGCGCTGGCCCGGACCGTCGCCTGGTACCGCGCGAACCGTGGCTGGTGGGAGCCGCTGAAGGCACGGGCGACGGCCGGGAGCCGCTGAGAGCGGGAGTCTCCGAGCCAAGAAACCGCCGAGGCCCGCCGCGGGCCCCCGCCGCAGGTGGACGGGGGCCGGCCGCGGGCCTCAGCCGGGGGCTCCGGCGACGACCGGTGCCCGGGACCGCCGGTCCTCCCTCGTGATGCGCGGGTCGACCACCGGGTACAGCAGGTCGACCAGGAGGTTCACCACGGCGAAGACGGTGGCCCCGAGCAGCACCAGCGCCTGGACCAGCGGGAGGTCCTGGCCGCTGACGGCCTGGGTGGTGAGCCGGCCGAGCCCGTCGCGGGAGAACACGGTCTCGACGACCACCGATCCGGAGAGCATCCCGCCCACGAGCAGCCCGACCATCGTCAGCGTGGGCAGCACCGCGTTGCGCAGGGCGTGCCCCACATGGACGGCGGTCCGGCTCAGGCCCTTCGCCCGAGCCGTGTCGACATAGCCGGCCCGCAGTTCCGACTCCAGGCTCTTGCCCAGCAGCTGGGCGACGAGCGCTCCGGCGGGGAGCGCAAGCGTGACGGCGGGCAGGACGATGCTCCCGATCCCCTCGTTGCCGATCGCGGGGAAGACGTGCCACCGGAACGAGAACTGCTGCAGAAGCAGGAGTCCCACCCAGTACGACGGCAGGGAGACGCCGAGCGGCGGCAGGCTCATGAGCGTCTGCCGCAGCCACCTCCACCCGGTCAGGGACGCCCCCACCGCGAGTACGGTGCCCAGCAGGACGCCGAGCCCCAGACCGGCGGCGGTGATCTGCGCGGTCTGGGGCAGGGCCTGCCCGATGAGGTGGGAGACCTCCTCCCGGCTCTGGATGGACTGGCCGAGGTCACCCCGCAGGATGGCGCCGAGCCGGGTGACGTACTGCTCGGCGACGGGGCGGTCGAAGCCGAGGTCGGCGCGCATCGCGTCGAGCTGTTCCGGGGTGAGGCTGGAGTTGGGGCCGGCCATGACCGCCACCGGATCGCTGGGCAGGGCGAACAGCACCGCGAAGGAGATGGTGTACGCGGCCCAGATCACGAAGCCCGCCTGTCCGGCCCGTGCCAGCAGATAGCGCGCCATCGCTTCAGCTGCTCCCGTCCAGTGGGCGGCTCGGGAGCTCGCGGCGGAGCACCGGGGCGATCTTGTCGAAGAAGAGCTCCAGGGTGGCGTCGTAGTCGGCGCGGTCGAGCACCTCGCCGTCGACGTGCACATGGAGGAGCTCGTGGCCGAACTGCTGGTGCTGGCCGAGGATCTTCTCGATGATCTGCTGTGGGCTGCCGACGAGGACCGAGCTGTGCTCGATCCACTCCTCCACCGTGTCGTACGTGATGGACGCGCCGTCGAAGGCGCGGTTGACGGCGAGGCGCGCCTCGAAGACCGGCCGGTATTTCGCGACGGCCTCCTGCGACGTGCGCGCGCCGAAGTATCCGGCGGTGCCGGCGCCGACCAGGGCCCGGCGGGGGTCGTGCCCGTGTGCCTCGAAGCGTTCCCGGTAGTGGTGGATCAGCTTGGCGTAGCGCTCGATCGGGCCGCTGCCGTTGGACGAGAAGAGCGGGTCCCCGTGGAGTGCGGCGAAGTCGGCCGAGCCGGTGCTGCTGCCGCTGCCGTGCCAGATGCGGATGTTCTTCTGGTACGGGCGCGGGAGCGGTTCGGCGTGGTCCAGGGAGCGGCCGAGCCGGCCCTTCCAGGTGACGTCGTCCTCGTTCCACAGGCGCCTGAAGAGTTCGTAGTTCTCCTGGAGCAGGTCCCACTGGTTCTCGCGGGTGACGCCGAAGAGCTTGCTGGAGCGCGGGTAGGCGCCCTTGGCGACGATGAGGTCGAGGCGTCCGCCGGAGAGGTTGTCGAGCGTGGAGTAGTCCTCGAACGCCCTCAGCGGGTCCAGCATGCCCAGGGTCGTCACCGCGGTGAAGAGCCGGATGGTGGAGGTCTTCGCGGCGATGTGGCTGAGGAGGACGGGCGGTGCGGACGACACGGCGGGCCGGTCGTGGCGTTCCCCGATCCCGTAGGCGTCGAACCCCCATTCCTCGGCGAGCAGGGCGTAGTCGACGAGCTCCTTCAGCTGGAGCGCGTCGGGCTTGTTCTGGTCGGGCAGATGGGGAAGGAGAAGGAATTTCATGGCTTTTCCCGCTTGAGGTAGTTCTCGATCTCGTCGGCCGCACGCGCGGGTCCGCCCGACTCGTGCGTGTGCTTGCGCAGTTCCTCCACGCGCCGGGCCACGTCCTCGTCGCGCGAGACGGCGAGCACCGCCTCGCGCAGGTCCGCGGCCTTGAGGTTCTCGGGCCCGACGACGGTGCCGATTCCCAGTTGCGTGACCCGTTCGGCGTAGGGCAGCACGTCCACGCCCTGGGGCACGACCACGACCGGGGTGCCGGTGTGGAGGGCCTCGGAGAGGCTTCCCGTGCCGCCGTGGGTGACGAAGGCCGCCGCGTGTTCGAGCACCTTCACGTGGCGCACCCAGCGGTGGACCTCGACGTTGGGCGGCAGCGGGGCGAGCTGCTCGGGGTCCAGTCCGTTGCCCACGGAGATCACCGCGTGCAGGGGCTGGTCCCGGAAGGCCTCGACCGCCGTACGGAAGAAGCCGAGGTGCTGGTTGTTGACGGTGCCGAGCGAGACGAGGACGGTCGGCAGCCCGTCGGCGGGGGGCTGCCAGTCGTCGAGGAAGCCCCGGTCGCCCAGGCTGGGGCCGATGAACACGAAGCGCTCGTCGAAGGTCTCGTGCGCGGGCTGGAACTGCTTCGGCACGAAGACGACGGTGAGTTCGTCGGGCTCCCGCTTCGTCCAGAGGAACTCGCCGATCCGGTCGGCGATGCCGTACTCGGCGAGAAGGGCGGTGATCTCCTCCACCGGATCGGTCAGGGCGAAGTCGGGGGCGAGGGCGAAGATCCTGCCGAAGTACGAGTAGTGCTCGTTGGAGACGACGCTCGGTGCCAGATGCACCGCGGGCAGCCCCCACACCGCGCGCAGCACGCGCCCCGCCTGGAAGGCCGCTTCGTCGTAGGCGATGAGGTCGGGGCGCTCGTCTCCGTAGTGCGCCTCGACGGCCTTCAGGATGGCGACGTTCTCGCGGAAGAAGGCCTCGGTCGGGGTGATGGAGCTGTCGCCGGCGAGGCTCTCCAGAGGCTTCACCGAATCGTAGACCAGCACCTCCGCTCCGGCGGCGCGCACCTTGTCGGCGAACTCCTCGATCGTCACATAGGTGATGTGGTGTCCGCGCCGGGCCAGTTCGGCGACGAGGGCGAGCTTCGGGAAGAGGTGGCCGTTGGACGGGATGTCGATGATCAGCGCTCGGGTGGTCATGGTGTCCTCCTTGGCTTCAGGTCCGGGGAAAGGCGATGACCTTCTCGGGTACGACACGGACGACGAGGCGCGCCTTGTCGTCCGGCGGCGCGTGGGTCTCGCCCAGGTAGGCGCGGGCCAGGTCGTCGGACAGCTCCTGCACGCCGTCGTCGGAGAGGTGCGCGACGCCGCGTACCTCGGCGGACTCGTACGGGTTGGACGCGTCGAAGACCGAGACGCTGATACGGGGATCGCGCCGCAGGTTGCGGGCCCTGAGGCCCGCCGCGGGGGCCACGAACAGCAGTGCGTCGCCGTCCCGCTTGACCCACACCACCGAGGACTGCGGGCTTCCGTCCGCGTTCACCGTGGAGATGACCGGGAAGTTGCGGCCGTCGAACAGCGCACGGGTCCGTGCGTCGAGTGTCACCGGCATGGCGGTGTCGTCTCCTTCTCGGGACAGGGGGTTCAGGACAGCCAGACGGCGGTCAGCTGGTTCAGGCCGGCGCCCGCGCCGAGCGTCAGCCCGTGCACCTGCTTGGCTGTGGCCACCACCGTGGTCTGCTCGAACACCGGGAGGTACACGACCTGTTCGACGATGCGCCGCTGGGCGTCGGCGAGGACCTTGTTGCGGGCGGCGGGGTCACCGAGCGCGACCTGCTCCTGGAGCAGCGGCTCCAGCGTGCTGTCGTCGATCCGGTAGTAGTTCGGCGGGGCGCCCGAGAACGAGGTGCGCAGGACGTCGCCGTCCGCCTGGGTGCCGTTGGTCCAGAAGAAGTCGTACTTCTCCTTCTTGAGCCCGTCGAGGATCTGGAGGCCCGTCTGCTGGAGCAGTTCCAGGTCGACACCGGTCTTGGCCAGCTGTGCCTTGATCAGCTCCAGGGTCTTCTGGCTGGCGGTGTAGCCGGGGAACCATCCGACGACGAGGGAGAGCTTCTTGCCGTTCTTCGTGCGCACTCCGTCACCGCTGCGCGTCCAGCCGGCCGCGTCGAGCAGTTCGCCCGCCGCCTTGGGGTCGTGCTTCACCACGGACGCGAGGTCGGTGTAGCCGGGGGTGGTGGACGCGAGGACGCTGGTGGCCGGCAGGAAGTCGGGGGTCAGCACGGCGTCGCGCACCTCGGTGCGGTCGACCGAGAGGGCGATGGCCTGCCGGACCCGCACGTCGTCGAGCGGCTTGCGTGCCGAGATGGGCACGAGCCCCCAGACCAGGCCGGGGTTGGGGCGGGTGACGAGTTCGAGGCCGCTGTCGCGTACGGACTCGATGTCGCCCGGGGGCACGTCACTGACCGCCTGGACCTGACCGGACTCCAGGCTGCCGGTCCGGACGCTCGCCTCGGGGACCACCTTGAAGACGACCTTGTCGAGATAGGCGCCGCCCTTGTGCTTCACGCCCGCGGGGGACCAGTCGTACCCCTTGCGCTTGGACAGGGTCACCTGCGCGGGTGCGAAGGCGTCCAGCACGAAGGGCCCCGAGCCGATCACCTTGTCGACGCGCTTGTCCCAGGGGAGCGCGAGGGTGGCCGGTGCGACGATGGACAGCCCGGTCTGGGAAGCGGCGACCAGGAAGGGCGCGTTGGGGGTGTTGAAGGACACCGTCACGGTCGAGGGGTCCACGACCTCCGCGCCCTTGAAGGCGGCGAGGACGGGGGCGATCGACGGGTTCACCTTCGCCTTGTTGCTGACCAGGTCGTCGAAGTTGGCCTTGACGACCTCGGCGGTCAGCGGGGTGCCGTCGGAGAAGGTGACGCCCTCGCGCAGGTGGAACGTGAAGGCCGTGGCGTCCTTGCTGACGTCCCACGACTCGGCGAGCCACGGCACGATCTTCCCGGTCTCCGGGTCCTGGCCCACCAGCGAGTCGAAGAGCTGACGGTTGACGTACACGGCACCGGTGTCGGTGAACGCGCGGGGGTTGGCGCTCTGCGGGGCCTGTGAAAGGGCGAGCGTGAGCGTCCCGCCCTTCCTGGGTGTGCCGTTCGCGGCGTCACCCTGCTCCTCGTCCGCTCCGCCGCAGGCGGTGAGCAGCACGGCGAGGCTCGTGGTCACCACGAGCGCGGAGCGGAGTCTTCGTACGTGGAAGCGCATGACGGGGTTGTCTCCTCATTGATCTGGGAAGGTTCTGGGGGCCTTGCTCAGGGGCGTGCGGCGGACGGCTGTCCGGCGTGCCCGAGCTGCCTGCGGCCGGGGATGGCGGCCAGCAGCGCTTCGGTGTACGGGTGGCCCGGACACGCGAAGAGCTGCTCGGTGGGGCCGTCCTCGACGAGACGGCCCTCGCGCATGACTCCGACTCTGTGGGCGATCTGGCGCACCACCGCGAGGTCGTGGGAGATGAACAGATAGCTCAGTCCGAGGCGGGACTGGAGGTCCGCGAGCAGTTCCAGGATCTGGGCCTGCACGGACACGTCCAGGGCGGACACCGGCTCGTCGCACACGACGAGGCCCGGGTCGAGGGAGAGCGCTCGCGCGATCGCGACGCGCTGCCGCTGTCCCCCGGACAGCTCGGCCGGCCGCCGGTCGAGCACCGAGGCGGGCAGTGCCACCAGGTCGATGAGCTCCTCGGCCCTGCGCCGGCGCTCCCGCCCGGTGCCCAGCCCGTACGACGCCGGCGGATCGGAGACGATCTGCCGGATGCTCAGCCTGGGGTTCAGGGAGGCGTACGGGTTCTGGTGGACGATCTGTATCCTCCGGCGCAGCAACCGCAGTTCGCGTCCGCGGTGGGCCGTGACGTCCTCGCCGTCCACGTGCACCCGGCCCCGGGTCGGGGAGGTGAGCCGCATCAGCATGCGGGCCACGGTCGACTTGCCGGAGCCGGACTCGCCGACGAGCGCGTAGGTCTCGCCGGGTTCGACGGTCAGGCTCACGTCGTCGACGGCGCGCAGGACGGCGCGGTCCCCGGCGGCACGGGGCAGCCGGTACTCCTTCACCAGGCCTTCGGCGCTCACCCGCACGGCGCGCTGTGCGCCGGCGGCGGGCGGAGCGGGAGGTGCCGGGCGGTGGGGGCCGCGGCCCGGGACGGCTTCGACCAGTGCCCTGGTGTAGGGGTGGCGGGGTGCGATGACGACCTGCCCGGGCTCTCCGTCCTCGACGATCTCGCCCCGCGACATGACGACGACTCGGTCGCTCCGTTCGGCCGCCACCCCCAGGTCGTGCGTGATGAGCAGCATGCTCGTGCCCGCCGCGCTGGTCAGCGACTGGATGTGATCGAGGATGCGGCGCTGCACGACGACGTCGAGGGCGCTGGTGGGCTCGTCGGCGACGATCAGCCTGGGCCGTGCGGCGATGGCGATGGCGATCAGGACGCGCTGGCGCAGACCGCCGGAGAGCTCGTGGGGATACTGCCCGGCCCGCCACTCCGGGTCGGGTATCCCGGCGTCGGCGAGGAGGTCCAGCACGGCGGCGGGCGCTCCCCGCCGGTCCGTGACACCGTGCGTGACGAGCGCCTCCGCGACCTGCCGGCCGATCCGGTGCACGGGGTTCAGCGCGGTGCCCGGGTCCTGCGGGATCAGGGCGATCTCGCTGCCGCGCAGGGTGCGCAGCCGCCGTTCGCCGAGCCGGGTCAGGTCCTGGCCGTCGAAGCGGATGCTGCCGCCGCCGATCTCGGCCGCGGGCGGGAGCAGGCCGAGCACGGCGTGGGCGGTGGTGGACTTCCCCGATCCCGACTCGCCCACGACGGCGAGGGTCTCGCCCGGTGCGACGGTGAAGCTGACGGACCTGACGGCGTCGACGACGCTGCGGCGCGAACGGTAGCGGACCACCAGGTCACGGACGTCCAGCAGCGGTGCGGTCTCGTGGTGTGGCACTTCGGCGGTGCTCATCAGGCCGCCCTCCGCTCGCTGTCGAGTGCGCGTGCCAGCCGGTTGGTGGCGACGACGGTGGCGGCCACGGCCAGGCCGGGGAAGGTGGTGAGCCACCAGGCGACACGGAGCGAGTCGCGGCCCTCGGACACCAGCGCGCCCCATTCGGGGGTCGGCGGCTGGACTCCGTATCCGAGGAAGCTGAGTGCGGACACCGCGAGGATCGCGGTGCCGAACTCCAGGGCGGCGAGCGCCCAGACCGGCCCCAGGGTGTTGGGCAGGACGTGGCGGAGCAGGACCCGTGGCCAGCGGGCACCTCCTGCCGCCGCCGCTTCGACGTACAGGCTCTCGCGGACCTTGAGCACCTCGGCCCGCATGATGCGTGCGCAGACGGCGATGCTCGTGAGGCCGACCGCGATGGCCGCGTTACGGGTACCGGGGCCCAGCGCGACGATCAGCACCAGGGAGAGCAGCAGTCCGGGGATCGACAGCAGCATGTCGACGAGCCGCATGATCACGGTGTCGGTGACGCCCTTGAGGAAGCCGGCCAGCAGTCCGAGCACCGCGCCCGCCGTGAGGCCGATGACGGTGGCGATCAGGGCCGACAGCAGCGACACGCCCGCGCCGTGCACCAGACGCGCGAACAGGTCCCGGCCGAGCTGGTCGGTGCCGAGCGGGTGCTCGGCGGAGGGGCCGAGCAGCCGGTCGGGGGTGTCCACCGCGAGCGGGTCGCGCGAGGTGAACAGTTCGGGTGCCAGTGCCGCCGTGACCGCCGCGAGCAGCCAGAGCACCGCGACCGCGAGGCCCGGCCGGAGCACCGGCACGGGCCACGCCGCCGGCCACCGGAGGCGGCGCCGGGGCCGGGCCGCCTCGGGACGCTCCGCCTGCCCGGTGTCCGGGACGGGAGCGGTGCCCTCCGGCCCGGTCACCGCGCCCGGCGGGGAATCGGGTAGCAATCTCACGGCCTCTCCAGATGTGCGGACTTACGCAATTCGCTGTCGTTCGCAATACGCCCGGCAGCTCGGAATGGCCGCGCTCGGTGAATCGCAGAGAACTCTTGTCGGGACGACCCTGTACGAGAATGTGGGGACCGACCCCCCTACCTCACCCCCTGTCCCCACCCTGACCTCGTGAGGAAAGGTGTCGGACGTGTTTCAGGAGTGTCATCTCCGTCCCGCGGTGAACTCCCGTATCGAGGCGGCGACGTAGTCGATCATTTCGGCCGTCAGCCCCGGATAGATGCCGATCCAGAACGTGCGCTCGGTGATGATGTCGCTGTTCCGCAGATCGCCGACAACCCTGAATTCGACGTCCTGATAGGCGGGTTGCCGCGCGAGGTTCCCGGAGAAGAGCATGCGGGTGCCGATCTTCCGGGATTCGAGGAAGGAGATGATCTCGCCCCGGTCGAACGGCGCGTCCTCGTCGACCGTCAGCACGAAACCGAACCAGCTGGGGTCGCTGCCGGGCGTCGCCTCGGGCAGCCGGAGTCCGCGGACGCCGTCGAGCCCCTCCTTGAGCCGCTTCCAGTTGCGCCGGCGGGCGGCGCCGAACTCGGGCAGTTTGGCCAGCTGTGTCAGGCCGAGCGCCGCCTGGAGGTCGGTGGTCTTGAGGTTGTAACCGACGCGGGAGAACGTGTACTTGTGGTCGTACCCGGCGGGCAGCCTGCCGAGTTGGTGGCCGAAGCGCTTGTGACAGGTGTCGCTGGCGGCGGGCGGGCACCAGCAGTCGCGTCCCCAGTCCCGCAGGGACTCGATGACCTTGGCGAGGGCCACCCGGTCGGTGACCACACAGCCGCCCTCGCCCATCGTGAGATGGTGCGCCGGGTAGAAGCTCGAAGTGGCCACGTCGCCGAAGCCGCCCGTGGGCCTGCCTCCGTAGAAGGAGCCGACCGCGTCGCAGTTGTCCTCGATGAAGAACAGGCCGTTGTCGTCGGCGATCTGCCGGATCTCGGCGGCGGGGAACGGGTTGCCGAGCGCATGGGCGATCATGATCGCTCTGGTGCGGGGCCCCACGGCCTCGGCGACCCGCTCGGCGGTGGTGTTGTAGGTCGCCAGCGACACGTCGACCATCACCGGGATCATGCCGTTCTGCACGATCGGGTTGACGGTGGTCGGGAATCCGGCGGCGACGGTGATGACCTCGTCGCCGGCCCGCAGCCGCCGCTTGCCGAGCTCCTTCTGGGTGAGCGCGGTCAGCGCCAGGAGGTTGGCCGAGGAACCGGAGTTGGTCAGATGCGCCTTGCGTCTGCCGAGCAGCGCCGCGAACTCCCGCTCGAACTGCTGGGCGGCCGGCCCCGCCGCGATCCGCATGTGCAGGGCGGCTTCCACCAGTGCCACCCGGTCGTCCTCGTCGAACACGGCGCCGGACGGGAGGATCGGCGTCTCGCCGGGCACGAACCGCTTCTCCGCCTCCTGTTCGCGGTGGAGCTTCCTGACCAGTTCCAGTATCCGGTCGATCTCGTTGTCTCCCATCAGGACCCCACCGGCTCACGTACGGGCGAGGGGTTCAGGAGGGCCCGCTCCCGGACCCGGTCGACAAGTCCGGCCTGCGAGAGGACGGACTCGCCCTCCAGACCGGACGGCACACCGTGGCGCACCCGCGCGACGAACGCCTCGGTGACGCGTTCGAACTGGTCCTCGGCGGGCAGGGTGATCTCCTCGACATGGTCCTGCCGTTCGATCCGGATGACCGCCCCGTGGGTGGGTGGTGGTGTGTACGCCCATGAGGCGGAGATCCGCCCGGCGCTCCCCCACAGCACGTAGGCGGACCGGTAGCCGTGTTCCATGCCCCAGGTCAGATGGCCGGAGACACCCGAGGGGTTCACCACCAGCGCGGACCCTCCGAGGTCGACGCCCAGAGTGTGGTCGACGTGGAGGGACGCCCCGAGCACCTCCAGCTCGTCGCCCAGGTACAGGAGCGCGGTGCGCACCGGGTAGACGCCGATGTCGGTGAGGGCTCCGCCGCCCACGTCCGGCCGGTAGCGAATGTCGTCCCCGCCCTTGGCCGGGAAGCCCAACTCCGCTGTGAGGGTGCGCAGTTCCCCGATGGCACCGTCGGCCACGAGTGCCCTGATCCGGGCGTGCTGGGAGTGGCACAGGAACATGAAGCTCTCCAGGAGGACGAGCCCCCGGGACTCCGCGAGTGCCACGAGTGCCGCGGCCTCCTCGCGGGTCGCGGCCAGGGGCTTCTCCGAGAGCACGTGCTTTCCGGCGAGGAGCGCCCGCTCGATCCATTCGGCGTGCAGCAGCGCGGGCAGCGGGACGTACACGGCGTCGACGTCGTCGCGGGCCAGCAGTTCGTCGTAGCCGGTCACGGGAGCGCCGCCGAAGCGCTCGGTGAAGAGGCGGGCCTTGTCCCCGCTCCTGCTGGCGATCGCGGTGACGTCCACGTCCGGGTTCCGCACGAGCGCGGGCAGCATGCGCCGCCAGGCTATTCCGGCGCATCCGATCACACCGATTCTCAGTGGCCTCGGATTCTCGCGGGGATTCGAAAGGCTCCCCTCCGAAGAATGCGGCATTGCCTGACCTCCATCGGGCCGACCGGCCTCAGAACCGGGGCATAATTCGATTCGCTGAATTCGGCTCGACGGTAGGCACCGCGTCCTCCACCGTCAACCCCCTGTCCCTCGCCGGAGAACCCGCCCGCACCCCCCTACTCGCCCCCTGAGTATGCGCACCCCACGGCCCGAGTAAAATTCCTGCCGCCATAGTGGTCCCCACTATCGCGCGATACAGGGAGGCTGCTCGATGTCCGGAATCGTGTCAACTCTGGCGGCAGAACAGAGAACTGCCGAACGCATCGCTGAATCCGCAGTCCGTATCGACGGCGTATTTCCTTTGACGGAGATACGGGACTGGTTCGCGGAACGCCGGCGCACGGACGTGGCACGGGTGGAGCGGATCGCGCTGGACGATCTGGTCCGGTGGCGCACGGATGACGCCACGGGGAACATCGTGCACGAGAGCGGCAGGTTCTTCAGCCTGGAAGGGCTCGCGGCCGAGGTGCCCGACGGGGAGGTGCCGGCCTGGACCCAGCCCGTCATCCATCAGCCGGAGATCGGCATCCTGGGGATTCTGGCGAAGGAGTTCGACGGCGTACTGCATTTCCTCATGCAGGCGAAGAACGAGCCCGGAAACGTCCATGGCGTAGAACTGTCACCCACGGTCCAGGCCACCCGGAGCAACTACACACGGGTCCACCGAGGGAATTTCGTACCGTACGTCGAATACTTTCAGCAGCAGGACCCGAAGAAGGTTCTCGCCGATGTCCTCCAGTCCGAACAGGGCGCCTGGTTCTTCCAGAAACGTAATCGCAACATCATTGTCGAGACCGACGAGGAGGTGGAACTCCGCGACGGGTTCCGATGGCTGACCCTGGGGCAGATACACCGTCTGCTCGCGGGCGACGCGGTGATCAATATGGACTCCCGGACCGTTCTGTCGTGCCTGCCTTTCTCGGGTGTGGGGCTCGCCGACAATTTCTCGTTTCCAGGCCAGGAATTCCGTCGGTCCGTCATCCGTTCGAGCAGCGCCGACCGCTCCGGGCTGCACGGTGTGGGCGAGATCCTGAGCTGGATCACCGAGACCCGGACCCGCCACGAGGTGTCCGCCCGGCGGATTCCGCTGCGGGAGGTGACGGGCTGGACCCGGCGCCCGGACGCCGTGGTCCACGACTCCGGGCTGTTCTTCAAGGTCATCGGTATCGAGGTCGAGACGGAGGGCAGGGAGGTCACCGGCTGGACCCAGCCGGTGGTGGAGCCGGTCGGCACCGGCATCAACGCGTTCCTCGTCAAGCGCGTGGACGGTGTCCTGCACGCCCTGGTCAACGCACGGGTCCAGCCGGGCTTCCTCGATGTCATCGAGCTGGCACCGACGGTGCAGTGCACCCCGGACAACTACACATGGCTGCCGCCGGGAGCGCGCCCGCGCTTCCTGGACGACGTGCTGGACGCCCGCCCCGACCGGATCCGTTTCGAGAGCCTGCTGTCGGAGGAGGGCGGACGCTTCTTCCACGCCCGCAACCGCTATCTCGTCATCGAGACCGACGCGGACCACGCACCCGACCCCGGACCGGACTTCCGGTGGCTGACACTGCACCAGCTGGTCGGGCTCCTGCGGCACAGCCATTACGTCAACGTGGAGGCACGCAGCCTGATCGCCTGCCTGCACAGCCTGACCGGCGGTCCCGCCACCGCCTGAACCGGCCGGCGGACAGGTGGCTGTCCGGCCGCGCGGCAGCGGCACTCCACGCCCGGGGGGCCTGCCCGGCCGCGCGCGGGCAGCGTCACGGCCGGACAGGCACCGCCCCCGGGCAGTCCCTCCCGGGCGGTCAGTGGTGGTGCGCGGTGTGGGGCATGCGGTCGAGCACTGCGCGCGGCGCCACGACGAAGGGCCGCATCATGCCCTCGTCCTCGTGCTCCAGGATGTGGCAGTGGTAGACGAAGCGCCCCGTGGCACGGGTGAACTGGCCCGCCACGCTGACGAGTTCGTGCTCCTCGACGCGGATGGTGTCCTTCCACCCCTGTTCCTCGTCGCCGAGCGCCCCCGCCCTGTCGTAGTCCGCGCTCCAGGTGACCACGTCCGGCCCGGACTGTCCGGCACTGGTGACCGTGTAGACATGCCGGTTCAGCGCCTGGAATCCGAGCAGATGTACGTGCATGGGGTGGCCCGGCCCGACCAGGTGGAGGAAGTTCCACACCTCCCAGCCACTGCTCTCCACGAAGAAGCCGACCTTGTCGTCGAATGCCGCGGCGGCCTTGCGGAACCTGCGGACCGCTCCCCCGGCGTCCGTGACCTCGACGATCCGGTCGCCGTCGCCGGGCTCGTACCCCGCCGCGATCTCCTCCAGTTCCCACATCTCCGGGTGCCCCAGCGCCGTGCCGTCGGCGGTCGAGAGCGCGATCCACCGGTCGGTGTGGTCCGCGGGCAGGCCGGCGCGGGTCAGCCGGGTGAACGAGGGTGAGGTGGTGGCGGGCAGCGTGAAAGGGTTGTCGACCGTCGTGGCACCGACCCGGAACTGCATGACCTCCGGACCGAGTGGGGACGGGCCGTTGGGATTGGTGTTGAGCAGCCGGAGGCGTTTGCCGCGGAACTGCGAGAAGTCGATGAGCACATCGGCGCGTTCCGCGGTGCCGAGCGTCAGAGCGTCGAGTGTGACAGGTTCGGGCAGCAGCCCCTGGTCGCTGCCGATCTGCACCAGTGCCCCGGTGACGGCGGTCGTCGTGCCGTCGGCGTTCTCCGTGTGGAGCTCCAGGGTGTACGGACGGGTGTTGGCGGCGTTGAGCACCCGGAACCGGTACCAGCGCGGCGTCACCTCCAGATACGGCCATATCACCCCGTTGACGAGGTTGTACGGGCCGATGAACGGAAGGTTGAGCCGCGCGGGGGCCGAGGCGGTGCCGGTGTCCAGAAATCCGATCTTGTGCAGCAGCCGGCCGTTGGGTATGCCGTCGGCGTCGGTGTCCAGATTCCGGTCGTTCATCACCAGTGGTATCTCGTACGCCCCGGAGGGGAGGTTGAGTGCCGTCTCCTCCGCATCCCGGACCAGCAGGGTCCCGGCGAGGCCCGCGTACACGTTGAACGCGGTGATGTTCATGGCGTGGTCGTGGTACCAGAGGCCCGCCGAGCTCTGGATGTTCGGGTACTCGGACAGCTGCGCGTCGCCGGGCGACACCCCGTTCTCCGTCCAGCCGTCGTTGTTCCCTCCGGTGACCCCGCCGTGCAGATGGACGACCGTCCAGGACGGCAGGGCCGCGACCGAGGCGTCCGGCTGCGCGCTGCCGCGGCCGGGGCCGAGGATGGAGTCGAGGCCGGTGAAGGGCACCCGGACCCCGGTCACGGGGAAGTCGCCGGTGATCTCGTTGAGCCACGCCACACGCTGCCGCTTCTCACTGCGCACCTCGATGGTGGGCCCCGGGACGGAGCCCTCGTAGGCCCACACCGGGGTCGGCGGGAGCTGTGAGTGCAGAAGAACGGTGGTGGCCTTCTGGCGGACGGTCAGCAGGCTGCCGACCGCGGGGGTGAGCACGGGCGGGATACGGAGCGCGTCGGCGAACTTGGTCAGATCGGTCGAGGTGGCGCGCGGGACCCCGGTCGCGACGGGACCTCCGCTGCCGGGTCTTCTCTCTCCCGGCACGCTCGATTCCGATGGTCCCCGGCTGCTCAGCAGCGCGGCACCACCTCCTACTCCCGCGACGGTGGCTGCTGCGGACCCCACGATGAACTGGCGGCGACTGGGCATACGAGGCTCCTCGGTCGGCGTCGCCGGGTGTCGGCGACGGAGCCGATCGTCAGCACGGTGTAGGCGAATCTCAAGGGAAAGAGTGGGTCTTAGGGGTATTCGGGCGACTTGACCCAGGGATCGGATCCAGCCACCCCTGAGGCACCCCCCTCACCGTCACCCTGGACCCCAGTAGGCAGGGCGTGGGTGACCGGTTCCCGGGCAGTTGGCGGCTCCCGACCATGATGGGAACGGTTGGTCACGAACATGACGCCCTGGGGGATCGAGTGGCTTCGCTGGTGGAACGAGACGCACATATACGTCGCCTGGACCATCTGCTCACCAACTGTTTCGCCCACCGGGGGCACGCCGTACTGCTGGAGGGGCCGGTCGCCGGAGGCAAGACGGAACTGCTGCGGACCTTCGCGGCGAAGGCGACGGAGGCCGGGGCCCGCTTCCTCGGAGCCAGCTGCTCCGCCGCGGAGCGGGCGCTGCCGTTCGGTGTCGTGAACCAGCTGTTCCGGGGCACCGTCTGGCCCGCGGAGCAGAGCGGGCGGATCGACGCGCTGCTGGACTCCCTCCGGTCGGGCGACTTCGGCGACGGATCCGCCACCGGCCTCCCGGCCCCGGAACTGCTGCGGGCCTGCCATGAACTCGCGGCCGTCGTGCTCGGCCTCGCGGCCGAGGCCCCGCTCCTGATCGGGGTGGACGATCTGCGCGACGCCGACGTGCCGTCGCTGGAGTTCCTGCTCCATCTGGTCCGGCGTATCGGGCAGGCGCGCATCCTGCTCGTACTCACCGATCAGACGACGCCCTGGCCGCTGAACCGCAGGTTCCGTGGTGAGCTGTCCCGGCCGCCGTACGCCGAGCGGCTGTGCGTGGACCCGCTCTCCCCCTCCGGATCGGAGCGGCTGATCGCCGACGCGCTCGGCGAGGAGACGGCGCGGGAGGTGGGTGAGGCCTTCCTCGGCGCCTCGGGGGGCAGTCCGCTGCTGCTCCACGCCCTGGTCGACGACCACCGCCGCCACGGCGAGGCCCCTCTCGCGCAGGGATACGGGCTGGCCCTGGTGAGCGCGCTCCAGCGCGCCGAGCCGGGCCTGCTCCAGGCGGCCCGGGCGCTGGCGGTGCTCGGTCCGGATGCCACGCCCGCCGAGACCGGCCGGCTCATGGCCGGTGAGGCGGCCGACGCGGACCGCGCGGGTGTGGCGCTGCGCGCCCTCAACGCCGCCGGGTTCCTCGACGGCAGCCGTCTGCGGCACCCCGTCGCCGTCACCGCCGTACTCGACGATCTGCCGTCGCAGGAGCGGGCCGATCTCCACCGGCGGGCGGCACACCTGCTCTACGACCGGGGGGCGGGGGCGCTGGAGGTGGCCCGCCATCTCATCGAGGCCGGCCACACGCAGGTCCCGTGGGCCGAGACGGTCCTGTCCGAGGCCGCCGAGCACGCACTCCTGGACGACCGTCCGGATCTCGCCGTCGAGTGCCTGAAGCCCGCGCACCGGGCCGCCGCCGACGAGCGTTCCCGCTCCGCGCTCAGGGCGCGGCTGGCGCAGGCCGAGTGGCAGCTCAGCCCGTCGTCCGCCGCCCGGCACCTGTCACCGCTGACCGCGGCGGTCGGCGCGGGCCACCTCGGCCTGTCGGACGGGCTCGTGCTCATCCGCCAACTGCTGTGGCACGGGCGCGGGGAGGAGGCCGCCGACGTACTCGGCCGACTGCGGACACGGGCGAGCTCGGCCCGGCCGGTGAATCTCGCCGAGGCAGGGGCGCTGCGCGACATCGAGGTGTGGCTCGCCTGGACGCACCCCACGCTGGCGCGCGGCCGGCGCACCCCGGTGCTCCCGGCCGACCTGCGCTACGGCGTGGTGACTCCGGGCACCGACCCTCAGCTCCAGGCCGCCGCCTCGCTGTCGGACGCGCTGTCCCGGGGCCGGGCGCAGGAGGCGGCCGACCACGCCGAGCAGGTGCTGCGCGATCTGCCCCTCCACCGCAGGAGCCCCTGGGCCGAGGAAGCCGCCATGATCGCCGTACGGGTGCTGATCCAGGTGGACCGGCTGAGCGCGGCGGCCTCCTGGTGCGACCGGCTCCTGGAGACGACCGATGCCCGCAACGCGACGACGACCCGGGCGGTGCTGTCCGCCGCTCGCGCCGATGTGGCCGTGCACCAGGGGGACCTCGCCGCTGCCCGGCGGCACGCCAGGAGCGCCCTGGAGCTGCTGACGCCCCGGTCCTGGGGGGTGGCCGTCGGACTGCCGCTGAGCACACTGATCCTGGCGGCGACCCGGACGGGCGAGCACGAGGAGGCGGCCAGACAGCTCACCCACTCGGTCGGCGACACGATGTTCCAGAGCCGGTTCGGGCTGCAGTACCTGTACGCGCGCGGCCACCACTTCCTCGCCACCAACCACTGCCATGCCGCACTCGCCGACTTCCTGTCCTGCGGTGAACTCCTGCGCGACTGGGGGCTGGACGCGGCCGGTCTGCTGCCGTGGCGCACCAACGCCGCCGAGGCGTGGCTGCGCCTGGACAACAAGGACCAGGCCAGGCGGCTCATCCACGAGCAGCTGGCCCGCCCGGGCGCGGGCACGTCCCGCACCCGCGGTCCCGCGCTGCGCCTGCTCGCGATCGCCGGTCCGCCCGGCCGCCGGCTGCCGCTGCTCACCGAGGCGATCGATCTGGCCGAGGCGTCCGGCGACCGCTTCGAGCAGGTCAGGGTGCTGGCCGAGCTGAGCCGGGCTCATCGCGCCAACAACGACAAGCGGCGCGCGCGGCTGCTTCTGCGGCAGGCGCTGCATGTCGCCAACATGTGCGAGATGAAGCCGCTCGCGCAGGAACTGCTCTCGGTCTCCGCCGACCTGGGCGGCGCCGAGTCCATGGCGGACGGGCTGGAGGGCATCGCGTCACTCACGGACTCCGAGCGGCGGGTCGCCTCGCTGGCCGTGCTCGGCTACACCAACCGCGAGATCGGGGTGAAGCTGTACATCACCGCGAGCACCGTCGAGCAGCACCTCACCCGGGTCTACCGGAAACTCAAGATCCGACGCCGCAAGGACCTCCCGGCCGATCTCTGGGCCAACCTCCGGAAGACGGGATGAGACCCATGACGATTTCGCTCGGTGAACGCGACGCGAACGGTTGGCTGACCGAGGCCCTGGCCCGCCCCGCGGCCCAGCAGCCCGAATGGCCGGACCCCGGGGCAGCGCGTGAGACGGCACGGACGCTGAGCCGGCTGCCTCCCACGGTGCTGCCGTCGGAGGTCGATCTCCTCTCCGTCCGGCTGGAGAAGGTGGCGCGGGGAGAGGCGTTCCTCGTCCAGGGGGGCGACTGCGCCGAGACCTTCGACGGGAACACCGACGAGCACGTGCTCGGCAACCTCCGCACGCTGATGTGTGTGGCCGGGATCCTCTCCGCCTCCGCAGGACTTCCGATGGTGTCCGTGGGACGGGTCGCGGGCCAGTTCGCCAAGCCCCGGTCCAGTCCGTTCGGCCCGGACGGTCTGCCGTCGTACCGTGGGGACATCATCAACTCCCCTGTTCCCACAGCCCTTTCCCGTACGCCCGACCCTCGGCGGATGCTGGACGCCCATGCCGTCGCGGCAGAGGCGATGGAGATCGTCAGGGCGGAGGCGGAGCAGTCCGGTTCGGAGATCTTCACGAGCCACGAGGCACTGCTGCTGGACTACGAGAGGGCGCTGACGCGGGTCGGCCCCTCGACTGCCGGGATGCCGCTCCCTGGCGGAGGTGACGTGGCCGCCGGGTCGCCGTTCCCTGGCGGAGGTCTCGACGGGGGTCTCTACGGCCTGTCCGGGCACTTCCTGTGGATCGGTGAGCGGACGCGCGATCCGGACGGGGCGCACATCGCCTTCGCCGAGCACATCGCCAACCCGATCGGCCTGAAGATCGGCCCCTCGGCCACCCCCGAGCAGGTCACCGCGTACATCGAACGGCTCGACCCCGACCGGCGGCCCGGCCGGCTCACGCTGATCAGCCGGATGGGCGCCGAGCACGTCCGCGACGCCCTTCCTCCGATCGTCGAGAAGGTGACCGCGTCGGGACACCAGGTCATCTGGCAGTGCGACCCGATGCACGGCAACACCCACCAGTCCCCCACCGGCTACAAGACGCGTCACTTCCATCGCATCCTGGACGAGGTGTACGGCTTCTTCCAGGTGCACCGGGCCCTCGGGACGCACCCCGGCGGACTCCACCTGGAGCTGACCGGTGACGACGTCACCGAGTGCCTGGGCGGTGCGCAGGAGATCCGCGACGAACAGCTGGCGCTGCGCTACGAGACGGCCTGCGACCCCAGGCTCAACGCCCGCCAGTCCCTCGAACTCGCCGGACACGTCTCGCGGTTGCTGAGCGGGACAGCGGGCGCGCCGCCGGTCGCCCGTTGAGGACGCTCCTCCGGCCGACGGAGGCGGCCGACGGAGGCAACCCATCGGCCGGAGGAGGCGGTCCGTCAACGAACGGGGCGGACGGTCAGCCGATGAGGGCCCCGGCGCGGAGCCGGGTGCGGAGGTCGTCGACGAGCGCCACGAGCCCTCGCGCGTCCCTCGCCGCTCCGAACACGTAGAAGTCGGGACGCACCAGGAGAGCCACCGCGTCCCCACCCGCCTCGGCCAGGTAGGGCAGGTAGACGGCGTCCACGTCGGTGACGACGCCGGGCTCCGTCACCTGCCCTGCCGGGGCATCTCCGGCGGGGCCCAGGTGGACCGTGCGCGTGCCGATGCCGTGGAGGAACTCAAGCCGTTCGGCGTCCAGCAGATCGCCCGGCGGCACCGTGGTGACCAGGGCGAAGCCTCGGCCGACGACATCGTCGAAGAGCCCGGTGGACCCAGCTCGCCGTACCCGCCCCTGGAGCACGAGTTCACCGGCCGGCACGGTGGGCGGCGCCCCGGCGGGAGCGTGCACGACCCCGGTGGTCAGCGCCTGGACGGCGGACCTCGGCTGGGCCGTTCCGATGCCCCGTTCCCTGACCGCGATCATCACCGTGTCCCGGTCGCGGGCGGCCACGGGGTCGGTCTCGCAGATGACCCGGCCCAGGTCCATCGACATCTTGAGCGCGTGGCGGACGTGCTCCCGCCGCTCGGACGTGTAGGTGTCCAGCAGGGCGTCGCCCGCCGTGCCGCGCAGTACGAGGTCGAGCTTCCAGGCCAGGTTGGCCGCGTCCCGGAACCCCGAGCACATCCCCTGCCCGGCGAACGGCGGCATGAGGTGGGCGGCGTCCCCGGCCAGCAGCACCCTGCCGACCCGCCACTCGTCGACGTACCGCGCCTGGAAGGTGTACACCGCGTGCCGCTCCAAGGTGGCGTTGCCAGGGGCGATCCCGAACAGCCCCAGCAACTCCCAGGCGTTCTCCGTCGTGCCGAACTCCGCCGCCGGCTCGCCCGGAAGCCGCATGAACTCCCAGCGCCGGTGGCCCGGGCCCGCCGACACCGCGGTCCGGGGGCGGGCGGGGTCACAGATCTGGAGGTTGTTGGGCACGAAGTCACGGGGCTCATCGAGCTTGACGTCGCAGGTCAGCCAGTCGTTGAAGAAACCGAAGTCGGTCACGGTGACTCCGACGGCATCCCGTACGAAGCTGTTGGCGCCGTCGCACCCCACCACCCAGCCGGCGGAGACGCGTTGCTCGCCCTGAGGGCTCTCGACGGTCACATCCACCCGGTCGCCCCGGTCCTCCAGCCCCGTCACCCTGTGCCCGCGCAGCACCCGCAGATTCGGCAGTGCCTCACCGCGGGCGGCCAGCGCGGCTTCGAGGCCCGGCTGGTACATCGAGGTCGAGTCGGGCCAGCCCGACCTGCCCGATGCGGCGACGTCGACGTGGAAGAGCGTCTGCCCCTCGGCGTTCGTCCAGACGTAGTCCCTCGACGGTTCGGCAAGCTCACTCATCGAGTCGCCGATCCCGGCGGCGGCGAGGATCCGGGCGGACTCCCCGTCGAAGGAGACGGCACGGGGCATCGGATAGGGCGCGGGCCAGCGTTCGAGGACGGTGACGTTCCAGCCGCGCGAGGCCAGGAGCAGCGCGGTGACCTGGCCCACCGGTCCGTAGCCGACCACGGCGACATCGGTCGTGACGACGCTCATCGCTCGGTCTCCCGCGTGCCCGCCGTGGCCGCGGTGGGCACGGCGCCCCCGGTGCCCGCGGTGCCTCCTCTGTCTCCTCTGTCTCTTCTGTCTCCGGTGTCTCCGGTGTCTCCGGTGCGCAGGATGTCAGCCAGGACGGCCGCGTGATCATCCGCGCCGATCACGCCCCGCACCGTGTCATGGCCGCCGTCGACGGTCAGCAGGCGCTTCCCGATGAGGATCCGCTGCCCGGTCTCGAAGGCACGGCCCCGGACGACCGTCCCCGCGCCCATGAGCTGCCGGGCGAAGGCGTCGAGATCCTCGGAAGGCGCCAGCCACTCCGACAGCTCCCTCGGCCGGGGCTTGAAGCGGTACACCGCCTGCCAGCCGCCGGCCTGCCCCCTCCGCTGCACGACGTGATAGCCGTCGCGGAGGACGATCCTGAACCGGTTGCCGTACTGATGGGTGATCTGATGGGGCACCACGGGCAGCGGCTCCAGATACGACGGACCGACGAACCCCACGTCGACGAGCCAGAGCCGGCCGTCGAGCTTCGCATAGTTGAAGACGTGCTCCAGGTCAGGACCGAACGAGTCGTCGACCTGCCGGATGCCCGCGGCGAGCACCCCGGCGTCGAAACCGAGGTGCTGGAGCAGCACCCGGAAGAGGCCGTTCAGCTCGTAGCACACACCCCCGCGGCCACCGACGACGATCTCGTCGAAGACCGCATCCACATCGATGTCCACCTCGGCCCACAGAGAAGTCCCCCGGGCGGTGTTGAGGGAGCTGTCGTAGGGAAAGGCGACCAGATGCCGCTTGTGGAGCTCCCTCAGCGTCTCCACCGTCGGCTCGACAGGACCGTCGTAGTCCAACGCCTCAAGATAGGTCTCGACCGTCAACACCGCGCTCAACCCTTCTCGTTCAGGAGTACGTGCAGATGACCGGCGAGCTCACCGGGGGTGGGGTAGTCGAAGATCAGCATCGCCGGGAGCTCCAGGCCCGTGACCGCCGAGATCCGGTTGCGGAACTGGACCGCCGTC
Organism: Streptomyces sp. CB02058; assembly: GCF_001905505.1. Classification (GTDB taxonomy): domain Bacteria; phylum Actinomycetota; class Actinomycetes; order Streptomycetales; family Streptomycetaceae; genus Streptomyces. The sequence continues at coordinate 1,036,867 of NZ_LIPG01000003.1, read as the reverse complement.
AGCGAGATGAATCCGACCTCGAAGAAGACGCTCCCCGCCTCGACGGCATCCGGAGTCTCGTGCCCCAGTACGGCCGCGGCCTCGGACCGTACGACGTCCAGGATCAGCTGACGCTGCTCCCCCTCGGGGAGTTCGGCCAGCTTGTGGGCCAGAGCCGCCCCGGGAACCTCCTCGGTTGCAGGGGCTTCCGTCCCGACATCTCCGGACACGATCTGGGGCCCCTTTCGGGCTGACTTCAGCCAATAGTGCTGGTGTTGGAACGCATAGGTAGGCAAGTGGACCTGTGTGCCGTCGTGTTCGCCGAAGGCGGGTGACCAGTCGACGTGGACGCCGCGTACGTGGAGTTCGGCCGCGGACTTCAGTACACGGTCGAGGTCACCGTCGTCGCGACGCAGGGTACCGGTGACCACGGAGGCCACATCCGCGTGCTCGTCCAGGATCTCCTGAACGCTGTGCGCGAGTACCGGATGCGAACTGACCTCGACGAACGCCCGGAACCCCTCACCCACCAGAGCCTCCGCAGCCCCGGCGAAACCGACCGTGCTCCGCAGATTCCGGAACCAGTAACCACCATCCAGCTCCGGACCATCCAACCAACGACCCTCCACCGAGGAGAAGAACGGCACCTTCGCCCTACCAGGCTCCAGGCCTCCCAGAACCCTCGACAACTCGCCCTGGATCAACTCAACATGAGACGTGTGCGAGGCGTAGTCCACCGGTATCCGGCGCACCCGCACACCCTCGGACTCCAACTCCCCGGACAAACGCTCCAGAGCACCCACGTCGCCGGCGACCACCACCGAGGACGGACCGTTGACCGCCGCCAACTCGACGCCCTCAAGCAGGCGTTCACGCACCACAGACGTGGGAAGACCGACCGAGACCATGCCACCACGACCCGCCAGCCCGTCCGCGATCGCACGACTGCGCAGCACCACCACCCGCGCCGCGTCCTCCAACGACAACACACCAGCGACATGAGCCGCGGCAATCTCGCCCTGAGAATGCCCCAGCACCGCATCCGGACGCACCCCGAACGACTCCCACAGCCGGGCCAAGGACACCATCACCGCGAACGAGACCGGCTGCACCACATCCACCCGGCCCAACGCCACCGCACCCTCGACACCCCGCACCACATCCAGGGCCGACCAACCACTCACCGACTCCAGCACACCACTGACCTGCGTGAACACCTCGGAGAACACCGGGGACGACTCCAGCAGCGCCGCACCCATCCCCACCCACTGCGAACCCTGACCAGGGAACACGAACACCGTCCGGCCGTCCACGTCCGCACGGCCCGACACCACAGACCCGGCAACCTCACCACGCGCCAGCGCGGACAAGCCATCCAGGTCACCGGCCAGAACCACCGCACGGTGGGCGAAGGTGCCCCGTGTCGTCGCCAGCGCATGTCCGACAGCGGCGGAACTCAGGTCCGGACGTTCTCCCACCAACGATTGCAGACTTGCAGCCTGCCCCTTCAGCGCTTCCCCTGAGGCCGCGGAGAGCACCCACGGCACGACGGACGACGCGGCAGGCCCCTCTTCCAGTGGTGCCCCCTCCACCGGCGGCGCCTGCTCAAGAATGACGTGGGCGTTCGTGCCGCTGACACCGAAGGCGGACACACCCGCCCGCCGGGGTCGATCCGTCTCGGGCCAGGGCTGAGCCTCGGTCAGCAGTTCGACCGAGCCCGCATCCCAGTCGATCTTCGAGGACGGCTCATCCACATGCAGCGTCCGAGGAAGCACACCCTCCCGGATCGCCTGAACCATCTTGATGATCCCCGCAGCACCAGCAGCAGCCTGCGTATGACCGATGTTCGACTTCAACGACCCCAACCACAACGGACGACCAGGCAACCGCCCCTGCCCATACGTCGCCAACAACGCCTGCGCCTCGATCGGATCACCCAAAGACGTCCCCGTCCCATGACCCTCCACCACATCGACATCGGAGGAAACAAGCCCCGCACCCGCCAACGCCGCACGAATCACCCGCTCCTGCGACGGACCATTCGGCGCAGTCAAACCATTCGACGCACCATCCTGATTCACCGCAGAACCACGCACCACCGCCAACACCTCATGCCCCAACCGCCGAGCATCCGACAACCGCTCCAACAGCAACACCGCCACACCCTCGGACCAGCCCGTGCCGTCGGCCGCGTCCGCGAACGCCTTGCACCGGCCGTCGCGGGCCAGCCCGCGCTGCCGGGAGAACTCCACGAAGGGTGAAGGGTGCGCCATCACGGCAACCCCGCCGGCCAGTGCGAGCGAGCATTCCCCGGCGCGCAGGGCCTGGGACGCGAGATGCACCGCGACCAGCGACGACGAGCACGCCGTGTCCACCGTCACCGCGGGACCCTCCAGGCCCAGCGCGTAGGACACCCGCCCGGACGCCACGCTCCCCGAGTTCCCCGTGCCCAGGAATCCCTCCAGTCCGTCCGGTACAGCGTCGAGGCCCGCGGCGTAGTCGTGGTACATGAGGCCGGTGAACACACCGGTCGCCGTGCCTCCGAGAGATGTCGGGTCGATGCCCGCGCGCTCGACGGCTTCCCAGCTCACCTCCAGCAGGAGCCGCTGCTGCGGGTCCATCGCCAGGGCCTCCCGGGGGGATATCCCGAACAGCGCTCCGTCGAAGCCACCGGCGTCCTGGAGGAAGCCGCCCTCGGTGACGTACGAGGTTCCTGTCCGCTCGGGGTCCGGGTCGAAGAGGCTCTCCAGGTCCCAGCCGCGGTTTTCCGGAAAGCCTGCGACGCCGTCGAGTTCGTCGGCGACGAGCCGCCACAGGTCCTCGGGGGACGTGACCCCGCCGGGGAGCCGGCAGCCCATCCCCACGATCGCGATCGGCTCCGTCGCGACCTCGCGAAGCTGCTCGGCTTCCCGTTGGAGACGCTCGTTGTCGATCAGTGCTGCGCGCAGGGCCTCGACGAGCTTGTCAGTGGACGTGGTCATGGGAACCTTCTTCCGATCTCCGAAGTGCGGTCACTGACTGCCCCCGAGCGCCCTCTCGACGAGGTCTGCGACGTCCATCGCCGCGATCTCCTGCCTCGCGCCCTGAGGGGTTCGCACGGTTGCCGTACGGTCGGCCGAAGAGGACGACGACCATGAGGCTTCGAGCGCGGCCAGAACTCCGAGCTCCTCGAGCTTCCGCAGCGGCAGGGCCGCCAGAGCCCTGCGGATGCCGGCCTCGTCCACGTCCCGCTCGGCTGCGGAACCGGCCGGCTCGCTGCCCTCGGCCGACGGGAGCAGCTCCGCGCGGAGATGGCGGGCAAGCGCCGTGGGAGTCGGGTGGTCGAACACGAGCGTCACCGGGAGACGCGCTCCGGTGGCCCGGGTGATGCGGTTGCGCAGCTCGACCGAGGCGAGCGAGTCGAAGCCGAGGTCCTTGAACGCCTGGCGGGCCCCGATCGCTCCCCTGGTGGCGTGCCCGAGCACGGAGGCGGAGGCGTCGCGGACCAGGTCGAGCAGGTCCCGCAGTCCGTCCTCCTCGGAGAGGGCCGCCAGCCGGTCGGCGTACGTCGCGGCGTCCTGAACCGCTTCCGCTCCCTGCGCCGCCCTTCTCGGCGCCCGGACCAGTCCGCGCAGGAGCGGGGGTAGGTCTCCGGTCGCTGCCTGGTTCCGCAGAGCGGCGTAGTCGAGCCTGGTCGGCACCAGCAGTGCTTCTTCGGAGCCGAGCGCGGCATCGAACAGCGCGAGGCCCTCCGCCGACGACAGGCCGAGCAGTCCGCTGCGCGCGAGCCGGGCAAGCCCCGCAACGTCCAGGTGCCCGGTCATTCCGCTCGCCTGCGACCACAGTCCCCAGGCGAGGGAGACAGCGGGCAGCCCTTGCGTACGGCGCCACTGTGCGAGTCCGTCGAGGTATCCGTTGGCCGCCGCGTAGTTGCCCTGGCCCGCATTGCCCAGCACCCCGGCGCCTGAGGAGAAGAGGACGAAGGCCGCCAGGTCCAGGTCCCGCGTCAGCTCGTGCAGATGCCACGCGGCATCCGCCTTCGGCCGGAACACCGTGTCGAACCACTGGGGGTCCAGGGCGGTCATGATCCCGTCGTCGAGTACTCCGGCGGTGTGGACCACAGCGGTCAACGGATGCTCTGCCGGAACTCCTTCAAGCACTGCGGCCAGAGCCTCGCGATCACCCACATCCGCAGCCACGACCTCCACCCGCGCACCAGCAGCCGTCAGCTCATCCACCAGACCCGACGCACCCTCGGCCGACGCCCCACGACGACTCACCAACACCACACTGCGCACCCCATGCACCACCACCAGATGCCGGGCCACCAACCCACCCAACGTCCCCGTACCACCCGTGATCAACACAGACCCCGCAGGATCCAACCCCCGACCCACAACCCCCGACCCCACAACCCGCACCAACCGAGGAACGAACACCCGCCCCCCACGCACCCCCACCTGCGACTCACCCGAAGCAACCACACCCGACAACAACCCACCCACACCCACAACCGAGTCGGCATCCACATCCACCAACACGATCCGACCCGGCTGCTCCAACTGCACCGAACGCACCAGACCCCACACCGCAGACCCACCCGGATCACCCACCACACCCCGCGTGAGGACCACCAGCGGTGAGGAGCCCCATTCGGGGTCGGAGAGCCGTGCGTGGAGAAACTCGACGGTGGCCGCCGCCAGTTCTCGAGCCGCCTCCGGTCCTGTGCCGCCGCGCGCGGTCAGATCCAGTACGGCGGCCTCCGGCACGGGATCACCGGACTCGGGCAGGGCGAGTGGCACCCACTCCACTCGGTAGAGCAGGTCGTCGGCAGCCGTACCGAGTGACGTCAGCCGGCCGGCTTCGACGGACCGCAGCGTGAGCGAGTCGACGGAGGCGACAGGAGCGCCGGTCGCATCGGTCAGCGTCAGCGCGATGGCATCCGGCCCGGAGGGGGTCGCGCGCAACCTGAGCGCCGCGGCGCCCTCGGCGGACAGGGACACTCCCCTCCAGGCGAAGGGCAGGACGACATGGCCAGGATCGGGCTCCACATGGCCGAGCAGGCTGGTCGCCTGGAGTGCGGCGTCCAGCAGTGCGGGGTGCAGACCGAAGCTGCCGGCCTCGGAGAGCAGGTCGTCGGGCAACGCCAGCTCCGCGAACACCTCCTGCCCACGCCGCCACGCCGCCCGCACCCCCCGGAACGCAGGCCCGTACGCATACCCCTTCGCCGCGAAGCCTTCGTAGAACCCCTCGACGGACACCGGCTCCGCACCCACCGGAGGCCACGGTTCGGGCGGCGTTGCGGAGGCGTCACCGCTTGCGGTCAGGAACCCGTGCGCGTGCCTGGTCCATGCCCCTGCCTGGTCGGCGCTCTCCGGGCGTGAGTACACCGACACGGTCGCCCGGACCTCACGCTCGTCGGATCCGCTCGCCTCGTCGGCCACGGCGACCCGGATCTGCACCCCCTCGTGATCGGGCAGGACGAGCGGAGCCTCGATCACCAGCTCCTCGACCGTGTCCAGCCCAGCTTCCTCCCCGGCCCGCTGGGCGAACTCCAGCAGCGCGGCGCCGGGGACAAGGACTGTGCCTGCGACGGCGTGGTCGGCGAGCCAGGGGTGCTCCTTGAGCGAGATCCTGCCCGTGAGAACCACGTTTCCGGACTCAGGCAGGTGGACGACCGCTCCGAGCAAGGGGTGCTCGGCCGACCTGAGCCCGACCAAGCCGAGGTCGCCGCCGGCCTTGTTGCCGGCGAGCCAGTAGTTCTCGTGCTGGAAGGGGTAGGTGGGCAACTGGATGTGCGTGCCCTTGTGTTCGCCGAAGGAGGGTGTCAAGTCGACGTGGACGCCGCGTACGTGGAGTTCGGCCGCGGACTTCAGTACACGGTCGAGGTCACCGTCGTCGCGACGCAGGGTACCGGTGACCACCGAGGCCACATCCGCGTGCTCGTCCAGGATCTCCTGAACGCTGTGCGCGAGCACCGGATGCGAACTGACCTCGACGAACGCCCGGAACCCCTCACCCACCAACGCTTCCACGGCCCCGGCGAAACCGACCGTGCTCCGCAGATTCCGGAACCAGTAACCACCATCCAGCTCCGGACCATCCAGCCAACGACCCTCGACGGACGAGAAGAACGAGACCGTTGCGCTGCCCGGCTTCAGACCGTCGAGCAGCGAGTCCAACTCATGCTCGATCAGCTCGACATGAGACGTGTGGGATGCGTAGTCCACCGGTATCCGGCGCACCCGCACACCCTCGGACTCCAACTCCCCGAACAAACGCTCCAGCGCACCCACATCGCCGGCGACCACCACCGAGGAAGGCCCATTGACAGCAGCCAACTCCACACCCTCAAGCAGACGTTCACGCACCACAGACGCGGGAAGACCGACCGAGACCATGCCACCACGACCCGCCAGCCCGTCCGCGATCGCACGACTGCGCAACACCACCACCCGCGCCGCGTTCTCCAACGACAACACACCAGCGACATGAGCGGCCGCGATCTCGCCCTGCGAATGCCCCAGCACCGCATCCGGACGCACCCCGAACGACTCCCACAGCCGGGCCAAGGACACCATCACCGCGAACGAGACCGGCTGCACCACATCCACCCGGCCCAACGCCACCGCACCCTCGACACCCCGCACCACATCCAGGGCCGACCAGCCACTCACCGACTCCAGCACACCACTGACCTGCGTGAACACCTCGGAGAACACCGGGGACGACTCCAGCAGCGCCGCACCCATCCCCACCCACTGCGAACCCTGGCCAGGGAACACGAACACCGTCCGGCCATCCACGTCCGCACGGCCCGACACCAAAGACCCGGCAACCTCACCACGCGCCAGCGCGGACAAGCCATCCAGGTCACCGGCCAGAACCACCGCACGGTGTTCCAGCCCCGCCCGACCCGCTACGAGAGCCCGCCCGATCGCAGCGGATGACGTGTCCTCGGAGCGATCGACGAGGTGATCGAGCAACTGCTTCGCCTGTGCGCGCAGCGCCGGTTCCGATGCACCGGAAAGCGCCCAGGGTACGTACCCGGTCGGCGCGACTGCGCGCGGGCTCTCTTCGGACTCCACGGCAGGGGGCGCCTCTTCGAGAATGACGTGGGCGTTCGTGCCGCTCACGCCGAACGACGACACACCCGCCCGCCGGGGTCGATCCGTCTCGGGCCAGGGCTGAGCCTCGGTCAGCAGTTCGACCGAGCCCGCATCCCAGTCGATCTTCGAGGACGGCTCATCCACATGCAGCGTCCGAGGAAGCACACCCTCCCGGATCGCCTGAACCATCTTGATGATCCCCGCAGCACCAGCAGCAGCCTGCGTATGACCGATGTTCGACTTCAACGACCCCAACCACAACGGACGACCAGGCAACCGCCCCTGCCCATACGTCGCCAACAACGCCTGCGCCTCGATCGGATCACCCAAAGACGTCCCCGTCCCATGACCCTCCACCACATCGACATCGGAGGAAACAAGCCCCGCACCCGCCAACGCCGCACGAATCACCCGCTCCTGCGACGGACCATTCGGCGCAGTCAAACCATTCGACGCACCATCCTGATTCACCGCAGAACCACGCACCACCGCCAACACCTCATGCCCCAACCGCCGAGCATCCGACAACCGCTCCAACAGCAGAACCGCCACACCCTCCGCCAGTCCTGTGCCGTCGGCCGCGTCGGCGTACGCCTTGCAGCGGCTGTCACGGGCCAGCCCGCGCTGCCGGGAGAAGTCGACGAAGACCTCCGGCGTGGCCATCACCGCGACACCCCCCGCAAGGGCCAGGGAGCACTCGCCGTTGCGCAGCGCCTGGACCGCCAGGTGCAGGGCCACCAGCGACGACGAGCAGGCGGTGTCCACGGTGACTGCCGGGCCCTCCAGACCCAGGCTGTACGCCACACGGCCCGACGCCACGCTTCCCGAGTTGCCGATGCCGAAGTAGCCCTCCAGGCCCTCGGGCAGCGAGTCGATGTTGTGGGCGTAATCGTGGTACATCAGTCCGGAGTAGACACCGACGTCCTTGCCACGCAGCGAGGTCGGGTCGATGCCCGCACGCTCGAAGACCTCCCACGACACCTCCAGCAGCTGCCGCTGCTGCGGGTCGATGGCGAGCGCCTCGCGCGGCGATATGCCGAACAACGTCGCATCGAAGCCACCGGGGTCGTCGATGAAGCCACCCTCGTCGGCGTATGTCGTGCCCGTCCGCTCGGGGTCCGGGTCGAAGAGCCGCTCGAGGTCCCAGCCCCGGTCCGTGGGGAACGAGGTCATGGCGTCCTCGCCGTCGGCGACGAGGCGCCACAGGTCGTCGGGGGACGTGACCCCGCCGGGGAGCCGGCAGCCCATCCCCACGATCGCGATGGGTTCGTTCGTCCTGGACTCGATCTCCCGGATCCGCTTGCGTGTCTGCTGCAGCTCACCCACCACGCGCTTGAGGTAGTCGCGCAGCTTCTCGTCATTCGACATGCGGTTCGTCCTTGTGTCGGGTCGGCTGTACGGAACGGCTGGTTCGGCCGGTCAGGAGGAGCCGAGCTCGCTGTCGATCAGCTCGAATATCTGGTCGTCGGAGGCCGTGTCGAGGTCGATGCCGCCCGCGGGCTCCGACGAGCGGTGCGCCTCGGCCCACTTCGCCGTCAGTGCTTCGAGCCGCGCGGTGACCTGGGCCCGGAGCGATGCGTCGGGAGCGGGGTCGGCGAGGGCCTGCTCCAGCCGGTCCAGCTCGGCCAGGGCAGCCGGTGCGTCGGGCGTTGCCTCCGTCGGCGCGAGCCGGTCCCGAAGGTACCGGGCGAGTGCGGCCGGAGTGGGGTGGTCGAACACCAGCGTGGCCGGCAGCCGCACACCGGTCGACGTCGCCAGACGATTACGCATCCTGACGGCGGTCAGCGAGTCGAATCCCACCTCGTTGAAGGCCTGGTTCGCCTTGATCGACTCGTGTGCGGCCAGCCCGAGTACGGATGCGGCGTCGCTCCGCACGAGTTCCACGAGCAGACGTATCTGCTCCGCTTCCCCGACGGCGGCCAGCCAGCCCGTCAGTGACCGCCCACCGCCCTGGTCCTCGTCGGCAGCCACCGGCCCCGCGGCCTTCCTGGGCGTGTGGACCAGTCCGCGCAGGAGCGGGGGAAGGTCCCCGGCGGCAGCCTGGGCCCGCAGAGCCGTGAAGTCGAGTTTCGTCGGCACGAGATGCGGCTCCTCGGATGCGAGAGCCGCATCGAGCAGCGCCAGCGCCTCGGCCGACGTGAGTCCGGCCTGGCCGCCCCGGGCCATGTGCCCGAGCTCGGTCGCGTCGAGGTGTCCCGTCATGCCGCTCGCCTGCGACCACAGTCCCCAGGCGAGAGAGACAGCGGGCAGCCCTTGCGTACGGCGCCACTGTGCGAGTCCGTCGAGGTATCCGTTGGCCGCCGCGTAGTTGCCCTGGCCCGCATTGCCCAGCACCCCGGCGCCTGAGGAGAAGAGGACGAAGGCCGCCAGGTCCAGGTCCCGCGTCAGCTCGTGCAGATGCCACGCGGCATCCGCCTTCGGCCGGAACACCGTATCGACACGGTCCGGTGTCAGGGATGACAGCACTCCGTCGTCGAGTACTCCGGCGGTGTGGACCACAGCGGTCAGCGGATGCTCCGCCGGAACCTCTCCCAACACCCCCGCCAGAGCCTCACGATCACCCACATCCGCAGCCACGACCGCAACCCGCGCACCAGCAGCCCTCAACTCCTCCACAAGACCCGACGCACCCTCAGCCGCCACCCCACGACGACTCACCAACACCACACTGCGCACCCCATGCACCACCACCAGATGCCGGGCCACCAACCCACCCAACGTCCCCGTACCACCCGTGATCAACACAGACCCCGCAGGATCCAACCCCCGACCCACAACCCCCGACCCCACAACCCGCACCAACCGAGGAACGAACACCCGCCCCCCACGCACCCCCACCTGCGACTCACCCGAAGCAACCACACCCGACAACAACCCACCCACACCCACAACCGAGTCGGCATCCACATCCACCAACACGATCCGACCCGGCTGCTCCAACTGCACCGAACGCACCAGACCCCACACCGCAGACCCACCCGGATCACCCACCACACCCCGCGTGAGGACGACGAGAGGCCCGCTGCCGGGGGAGTCGGAATCGGAGGTGTGCCGCTGGAGCGAATCGAGTGCCCGCACCACCACGTCACGTGCGGCCTGCGGGTCTTGGGCCGCATGCTCGGCCGTCAGATCGAGCACCCTGTCAGGAGTGACGGACTCGCCGCCTCGCGGTAGTGCGGTGCCGAGCGGGGTCCAGTCCAGTCGGTAGAGGGAGTCCCGGACCGAAGGGCCACGACCGGTGGCACGGTCGGCCGGCACCGAGCGCAGAACCAGGGATCCAATTTCGGCGACGGGCCGGCCCGCACCGTCTGTGAGGGTGAACGACACGCCGTCCTCGCCGGTCGGCCTGGCGTGCACCCTGAGAGTGGTTGCGCCGACGGCGTGCAACGCGGTGCCGTTCCAGGAGAACGGCAGGAGCACATGCCCGGGCTCCGCGGTCGGCGCCGCGCCGAAATTGGCCGCCTGCAGCGCGGCGTCCAGCAGCGCCGGGTGCAGACCGTACCGGCCGGCCTCGGAGACCAGGTCGTCGGGCAACGCCAGCTCCGCGAACACCTCCCGCCCACGCCGCCACGCCGCCCGCACCCCCCGGAACGCAGGCCCGTACGCATACCCCTTCGCCGCGAGACCGTCGTAGAACCCCTCGACGGACACCGGCTCCGCACCCACCGGAGGCCACTGCTCGTAGCCGAAGTCCGGCGTCCGCCCGGATGACGAGAGAAGGGCATCGACGTGCTTGTCCCAGAGGGCGTCGGGACCGGACTCCTCCGGGCGCGAGTAGATGCGCAAGGGCCGATGGCCCGACTCGTCCTTCCCGTCGAGGGCCAACCGCAGTTGCAGAGAACCGTGTTCGGGCAGGGCGAGGGGAGAGGCGATGACCAGTTCGTCCACGGTGTCCAGGCCGGCCTCTTCCCCGGCACGGAGCGCCAGCTCCAGGAACGCGGCCCCGGGGAGCAGCACAGTGCCGGAGACCGTGTGGTCCGCCAGCCACGGCTGGGCGCGCAGCGACAGCCGGCTGGTGAACAGCTCTCCGCTCGCATCCGGCAGTCCGACGACCGCCCCGAGCAGAGGGTGTCCGGCCGGGGTCTGCCCGGCGGTCGAGACATCGCTCGTACCGTGCGGCGCCTCAAGCCAGTAGCGCTGGTGTTGGAAGGCGTACGTCGGCAACTGGACGTGTGTGCCCTTGTGTTCGCCGAAGGCGGGTGTCCAGTCGACGTGGACGCCGCGTACGTGGAGTTCGGCCGCGGACTTCAGTACACGGTCGAGGTCACCGTCGTCGCGACGCAGGGTACCGGTGACCACGGAGGCCACATCCCCGTGCTCGTCCAGGATCTCCTGAACGCTGTGCGCGAGTACCGGATGCGAACTGACCTCGACGAACGCCCGGAACCCCTCACCCACCAACGCTTCCACGGCCCCGGCGAAACCGACCGTGCTCCGCAGATTCCGGAACCAGTACCCACCGTCCAGCTCCGGACCATCCAGCCAACGACCCTCGACGGACGAGAAAAACGGGACCGTTACGCTGCCCGGCTTCAGACCGTCGAGCAGAGAGCCCAACTCATGCTCGATCAACTCGACATGAGACGTGTGCGAGGCGTAGTCCACCGGTATCCGGCGCACCCGCACACCCTCGGACTCCAACTCCCCGGACAAACGCTCCAGAGCACCCACGTCACCGGCAACCACCACCAAGGACGGACCGTTGACCGCCGCCAACTCCACACCGTCACCCAGACGTTCGACCACGTCGGCAACCGGCAGGCCGACCGAGACCATGCCACCACGGCCCGCCAGCCCGTCCGCGATCGCACGACTGCGCAACACCACCACCCGCGCCGCGTCCTCCAACGACAACACACCAGCGACATGAGCGGCCGCGATCTCACCCTGCGAATGCCCCAGCACCGCATCCGGACGCACCCCGAACGACTCCCACAGCCGGGCCAAGGACACCATCACCGCGAACGAGACCGGCTGCACCACATCCACCCGGCCCAACGCCACCGCACCCTCGACACCCCGCACCACATCCAGGGCCGACCAACCACTCACCGACTCCAGCACACCACTGACCTGCGTGAACACCTCGGAGAACACCGGGGAAGACTCCAGCAGCGCCGCACCCATCCCCACCCACTGCGAACCCTGACCAGGGAACACGAACACCGTGCGCCCCGAAACATCCGCCTGGCCCGACACCACCGAACCGAGCTCCTCACCACGCGCGAGCGCGGACAAGCCATCCAGGTCATCGGCCAGAACCACCGCACGGTGGGCGAAGGTGCCCCGTGTCGTCGCCAGCGCACGTCCGACAGCGGCGGAACTCAGCTCGGGACGCTCCCTCACGAACGAATCAAGGCGCGCGGCCTGCCCCCTCAGCGCCCCCTCGGACGCCCCGGAGAGCACCCACGGCACGACGGCCGGGGCATGGGCCGGATCCACCGACGTCTGATCGTAGGAATCCACCGAAGTCCGATCGTCGGAATCCGCCGGCGCCTCCTCCAGGATGACGTGGGCGTTGGTCCCGCTCACTCCGAAGGCGGACACACCGGCGCGTCGAGGTCGGTCCACCTCGGGCCACTGCCGCGCCTCCCTCAGCAGTTCGACCGAGCCCGCATCCCAGTCGATCTTCGAGGACGGCTCATCCACATGCAGCGTCCGAGGAAGCACACCCTCCCGGATCGCCTGAACCATCTTGATGATCCCCGCAGCACCAGCAGCAGCCTGCGTATGACCGATGTTCGACTTCAACGACCCCAACCACAACGGACGACCAGGCAACCGCCCCTGCCCATACGTCGCCAACAACGCCTGCGCCTCGATCGGATCACCCAAAGACGTCCCCGTCCCATGACCCTCCACCACATCGACATCCACCGCCGACAGACCCGCACCCGCCAACGCCGCACGAATCACCCGCTCCTGCGACGGACCATTCGGCGCAGTCAAACCATTCGACGCACCATCCTGATTCACCGCAGAACCACGCACCACCGCCAACACCTCATGCCCCAACCGCCGAGCATCCGACAACCGCTCCAACAGCAGAACCGCCACACCCTCCGACATACCGAACCCGTCGGCACTGTCGGCGTACGCCTTGCTGCGGCCGTCCGTGGCGAGTCCGCGCTGCCGGCTGAATCCGACGACTCCTTCGAGCGTCGACATGATCGAGACGCCACCCGCGATGGCCATGGAGCACTCGTCGTTGCGCAGCGCCTGGGCGGCCAGGTGCAGGGACACCAGCGAGGACGAGCAGGCGGTGTCCACGGTCAGCGCCGGGCCCTCCAGACCCAGGCTGTACGCGACGCGGCCGGAGAGGACGCTGCCCGCGTTGCCGGTCACGAGGTACCCCTCGTCGGCCTGTCCAGCGGTGTCCCCGGTGCCGTAGTCCTGACCGTGGGTGCCGACGAACACTCCGGTGGGTGTGCCCTTCAGCGAGGTCGGGTCGATGCCCGCACGCTCGAAGACCTCCCACGACACCTCCAGCAGCTGCCGCTGCTGCGGGTCCATCGCCAGCGCCTCACGCGGGTTGATCCCGAAGAAGGACGCGTCGAAGTCGCCCACGCCCTGGAGGAATCCCCCTCCCTGGACGTAGGTCTTGCCGGGGGCGTCCGGGTCCGGGTCGTAGAGGCCGTCCAGGTCCCATCCACGGTCCGTGGGCAGTCCGGTGATGGCGTCGCCGCCGTCGGAGAGCAGCTGCCAGAGGTCCTCGGCGGACGACAGGTCTCCCGGGAAGCGGCAGCCCATCGCCACGATCACCACCGGGTCGTCGGTGCGGGCGGTCTCCCCGGTGGTCGGGCGCGGCGCGCTCTCGGAGCGCTTCTGTACGAGCGGAGCCTCCGCGTCGCCGACCAGTTCGCGGTGCAGGTGGACGGCGAGCCCGGTGACCGTCGGATAGTTGAAGACCAGGGTGACCGGCAGCTTGAGCCCGGTCGCGGCCGTCAGCCGATTCCGCAGTTCCACGGCGGTGAGCGAGTCGACGCCAAGCTCCTTGAAGGCGCGCTGCGCGTCGATGGAGTCCGCGGTGGCATGGCCCAGGACGGAAGCCGCGCTGCTGCGGACCAGTTCGATCAGGACGTCCTGCTGTTCCGGGGCTTCGAGCCCAGCGAGCCGACGTGTCAGCGCCGCACCGGTACCGCCGTTGTCCGTCCGGTCGCGCCGTACGGTCCGCCGCGCAGACTCGGGCACCAGCGCACGGAGCAGCGCGGGCACCTCTCTGCCGCGCCGTACGGCGCCGAGGTCCAGCCTGATCGGCACCAGTGCCGGACTGGCGCTCTCAAGTGCCGTGTCGAACAGCGCGAGTCCTTGCTCGGCGGACAGGGGGCGCGTACCGGCGCGGGCCATCCTGGCCAGGTCGGTGTCGCTGAGCCGGCCGCCCATCCCGGCCTGCTCGGCCCACAGGCCCCAGGCGAGTGAGACGGCGGGCAGGCCCTGGTCACGACGGTGTCGTGCGAGGGCGTCGAGGAAGGCGTTCCCCGCCGCGTAGTTGCCCTGCCCGGCTCCCCCGAAGGTCGACGAGGCCGACGAGTACAGGACGAAGGCCTTGAGGTCCAGATTCCGGGTGAGCTCGTGCAGGTGCCAGGCCGCGTCCACCTTCGGCCGGAGAGCGGTGTGCCACTGTTCCTGGCTCAGGTCACCGATCACTCCGTCCGCGACCACTCCCGCCACATGCACCACGGCGGTCAGACGGTCCGCCACCGAGGCGACGACCTTCGCCAGCTCCTCCCGGACCGCGGCATCGGCCGCCACCGCCGTGACGCGGACGCCGGAAGCCGAGAGAGCTGCGAGCTGCTCGTCCGCGATTCCCGAACGGGAGAGCAGCACGATCTCGGCCACGCCGTGGGAGCGGACCAGGTGTTCGGCGACCAGTCTGCCCAGGCCTCCCCCGGCACCCGTGACGAGTACGGTTCCTTCGGCCAGCCGCACAGGCGCGGGGACGGCCGGTATGTCCGGCCGCGTCAGCCGGGCGACGAACGCCCGGCGGTCCCGCACGGCGATCCGCGGCTCGTCCCGCAAGGCTTCGCCGAGCCCCACCGACACCGTTTCGGTGTCGAACCGGTCGACTTCGAGCAGGCCGAGCCGGCCGGGGTGCTCGGACTGGGCCGTGCGGATCAGACCCCCGACCGGCTCCTGGACCAGATCGTCCCGGAGGGTGGCCACCACCAGGCGTGAGGACTGGGTACGCGGGTCGGCCAGCCAGTCCTGCAACGCCGACAGGACTTCCAGCCCGACAGCGTGGACCCTGGCCGGAACACTCTGCTCCGGATCTCCGCCGCCTGCCCTGAGGACCACCACAGGGGGCACCGGTCCGGTACCCGTGTGCGGGTGGAAGGCCCACTCCTCACCCTCGGGGGCGGCTCCGGCGGCCTCCGGCACGGGCACCCAGGTGACTTCGTAGAGGGAACCTCCCGTGCGCCCGGCGCCCCCGCGAATCCGCGCCGGGTCCACCGGCCGTACGGTCAGCGCGTCGATGTCGAGCACCGGCGCCCCGGTGTCGTCGGAGGCGCTGATCGACACGGTGTCGGGGCCCACCCGGTCCAGGACCACGCGGAGCGAACGCGCTCCGGCGGCGTGGAGTCGGACGCCCGACCAGGAGAACGCCAGTCGGGGTTGCTCAGGATCTTCGAAGAAGCCGGAGACCCCGAGCGGGTGCAGCGCCGCGTCGAGCAGTGCGGGGTGGATCCCGTAGCCGTCGGGGTCGTCGGCGGAGCCCGCGCCGGGCTCCGGAAGCCGGAGATCCGCGTAGAGCCGGCCCTCCTGGGCCCAGACGGCTTCCACCGCTCTGAACGCGGGACCGTAGTCCACGGTCAGGGAGTCGTAGAACCCGTCGAGGCCGATCGGCCGGGCGTCGGCGGGCGGCCAGGAGTACGGGACCGCGTCTGTGGCCGGTGCCGCGGAGGCCACCAGTACACCGGTGGCGTTCTCGGTCCACGGGTCGTCGGCACCCTCCCGCGAGTACACCCGTACGGCCCGCCCGCTGTCGGTGGCCTCCTCCACGGTGACCTGGATGTCGACCCCACCGCCGTCGGGAATGACGACCGGAGCGGAGATCGTGAGTTCGTCCACGGCCGGGAGCTGGAGACGTTCCCCGATATGGAGGAGTACGTCGAGCAGTGCGGTGCCCGGGAGCAGCGCCGCGTCCCCCAGCCGGTGATCGGCCAGCCACGGCTGACCGGCCTGAGTCAGCCTGCTGGAGAAGACCGCAGCTCCACCACCGGCCGGCGTGACGACCGCGTGGAGCAACGGATGGCCGCCCGACTCCAGTCCAGCAGCAGCGAGATCACCCGTGCCGCCCACCGGCCTCAGCCAGTAGTGCTGGTGTTGGAAGGCGTACGTCGGCAACTGGACGTGTGTGCCCTTGTGTTCGCCGAAGGCGGGTGACCAGTCGACGTGGACGCCGCGTACGTGTAGTTCGGCCGCGGACTTCAGGACGCGGTCGAGGTCACCGTCGTCGCGGCGCAGGGTGCCGGTGACCACGGACGGGGCTTCGCTGTGCTCGTCCAGGATCTCCTGGACGCTGTGCGCGAGTACCGGATGCGAACTGACCTCGACGAACGCCCGGAAGTCCTCACCGACCAGCGCTTCCACGGCCTCGGCGAAACCGACCGTGCCGCGCAGATTCCGGAACCAGTAACCGGCATCGAGTTCCGGACCATCCAGCCAACGACCCTCCACCGAGGAGAAGAACGGCACCTTCGCCCTACCAGGCTGCAGGCCTTCCAGAACCCTCGACAACTCGCCCTGGATCAACTCGACATGAGACGTGTGCGAGGCGTAGTCCACCGGTATCCGGCGCACCCGCACACCCTCGGACTCCAACTCCCCGAACAAACGCTCCAGAGCACCCACGTCACCGGCAACCACCACCGACGACGGACCGTTGACCGCCGCCAACTCCACACCCTCACCCAGGCGTTCGACCACGTCGGCAACCGGCAGACCGACCGAGACCATGCCACCACGACCCGCCAGCCCGTCCGCGATCGCACGACTGCGCAACACCACCACCCGCGCCGCGTCCTCCAACGACAACACACCAGCGACATGAGCGGCCGCGATCTCACCCTGCGAATGCCCCAGCACCGCATCCGGACGCACCCCGAACGACTCCCACAGCCGGGCCAAGGACACCATCACCGCGAACGAGACCGGCTGCACCACATCCACCCGGCCCAACGCCACCGCACCCTCGACACCCCGCACCACATCCAGGGCCGACCAACCACTCACCGACTCCAGCACACCACTGACCTGCGTGAACACCTCGGAGAACACCGGGGAAGACTCCAGCAGCGCCGCACCCATCCCCACCCACTGCGAACCCTGACCAGGGAACACGAACACCGTGCGCCCCGAAACATCCGCCTGGCCCGACACCACCGAACCGAGCTCCTCGCCACGCGCCAGCGCGGACAAGCCATCCAGGTCACCCAGAACCACCGCACGGTGTTCCAGCCCCGCCCGCGACACGAGCGCCCGCCCGATCGCAACAGGCGTCGCGTCGGTCCGTCGCGCGAAGGCCTCAAGTAGTTCGGTCTGAGCGCGCAGGGCCTGCGCCGTGCGTGCCGACACGATCCATGGCACGACGGCCGGCGTGACACCGGATTCTGCGGGTGCCTCGTCGTCGGGACGAACCGGTGCCTGCTCAAGAATGACGTGGGCGTTCGTGCCGCTCACGCCGAACGACGACACACCAGCCCGGCGAGGTCGGTCCACCTCGGGCCAGGGCTGAGCCTCGGTCAGCAGCTCGACCGAGCCCGCATCCCAGTCGATCTTCGAGGACGGCACGTCAACATGCAGCGTCCGAGGAAGCACACCCTCCCGGATCGCCTGAACCATCTTGATGATCCCCGCAGCACCAGCAGCAGCCTGCGTATGACCGATGTTCGACTTCAACGACCCCAACCACAACGGACGACCAGGCAACCGCCCCTGCCCATACGTCGCCAACAACGCCTGCGCCTCGATCGGATCACCCAAAGACGTCCCCGTCCCATGACCCTCCACCACATCGACATCGGAGGAAACAAGCCCCGCACCCGCCAACGCCGCACGAATCACCCGCTCCTGCGACGGACCATTCGGCGCAGTCAAACCATTCGACGCACCATCCTGATTCACCGCAGAACCACGCACCACCGCCAACACCTCATGCCCCAACCGCCGAGCATCCGACAACCGCTCCAACAGCAGCACACCGACGCCCTCGGACCAGGCCGTGCCGTCGGCGGCCTCGGCGTACGGCTTGGCGTGGCCGTCGGCCGCGAGCGCGCGCTGCCGGGAGAACTCCACGAACGAGGTGGGCTTCGCCATGATCGCCACGCCACCGGCGAGGGCCAGCGCGCATTCGCCCGCCCGCAGGGCCTGGGCCGCCAGATGCACCGCGACCAGCGACGACGAGCACGCCGTGTCCACCGTCACCGCGGGACCCTCCAGCCCCAGCGCGTAGGACACCCGCCCCGACGCCACACTCCCCGCGTTGCCCGTGCCCAGATAGCCTTCGAGTCCGTCGGGGACACGGCCCAGCTCGGTGGCGTAGTCGTGGTACATCACTCCGGTGAACACGCCGACGCCGCTGCCGCGCAGTGAGGTCGGGTCGATGCCCGCTCGCTCGAAGACCTCCCACGACACCTCCAGCAGCTGCCGCTGCTGCGGGTCCATCGCCAGCGCCTCACGCGGGGAGATGTCGAAGAACTCCGCGTCGAAGGCTCCTGCGTCCTGGAGGAATCCGCCGTGCCGGGCATAGGACGTGCCGGGGCTGTCGGGGTCCGGGTCGTAGAGGCCCTCGAGGTCCCACCCCCTGTCGTCGGGGAAGGGAGAGATGGCGTCACCGCCCTCGGCGACGAGGCGCCACAGGTCGTCGGGCGACGCGATGCCGCCCGGAAGCCGGCAGCCCATCGCCACGATGGCGATGGGTTCGTCGCCCGCGTCGCGTCGCCGCACACCACCGGCGGCGCCCACGGGGCGCTTCGTAGCGGCGGACGCGGCCGCGCCGAGGAGCCGGGTGCGCAGGTGACGGGCCACTGCCGCAGGTGTGGGGTGGTCGAAGGCCAGGGTGGCCGGGAGCTGGAGGCCGGTGCCCGTGGTGAGCCGGTTGCGCAGTTCGACCGCCGCGAGCGAGGTGAAGCCGAGGGCCTTGAACGGCCGGTCGGCACGCGCGGGTGTACTGCGGTCCTCCGGTTGCAGCCCGGCGACCTCCTTGCGTACGAGGTCGAGCAGCAGGCGCTCCTGTTCGGCTTCGGAAAGGCCGGCGAGCCGCTCCCGCAGTGCCGCGGACGTGGCGTTGTCCGGGGCGGAGCTGCGGGTGGGGGCGTCGATCAGACCCCGGAGCGGCGGGGCGATGGTGGTGCCCGCCGCCTCGGCCTCCAGCGCTTCGGGGGCGAGTCGCATCA
The DNA here is from genome assembly GCF_001905505.1 of Streptomyces sp. CB02058. Classification (GTDB taxonomy): domain Bacteria; phylum Actinomycetota; class Actinomycetes; order Streptomycetales; family Streptomycetaceae; genus Streptomyces. The sequence goes on along the minus strand of NZ_LIPG01000003.1, from coordinate 1,017,405 downwards.
CGATGAGCGAGGTCCGGTCGGTGAGCTGGGCGGCGTCGAACATGGCTGTGCCCTGCTGCTCGGTCAGCCGTCCCAGACCCACGGGTGCCGTCCTGCCGTCTCCTTCGAACGGGCCGGTGCGCAGGGAGAGTCCGGGCAGTCCGCGTGCGGCGCGGTGCTGGACGAGCGCGTCGAGGAAGACTCCGGCCACGGCCTCGTCGCTGTCGGCGAGCCGTCCCTGTCCCGGGGCGCCCTGTGCGGGCACGCCGAGGACTCCGGTGACGGAGGAGTACAGCACGAAGGCCGACAGATCGTCGTCGGAGGTCAGTTCGTGCAGATTGAGGGCGCCTTCCAGGGCGGCCGTGAGGTCGCGGGGGTGGGCGCCCTCCGCGTGGACGATCGCACCGGGCCTGCCGCCCTGGCGCTTCCCCGTCCGGTGCAGCAGTTTCTCCAGCGCCTCCCGGTCGGCGATGTCACAGGCGGACAGGGTCACGTCGACGCCCCGTGCGGTGAGCTCGGCGCCCAGTTCGGCGGCTGCCCGGTCCGCCTTTCCGGTGGGGCTGACGAGGTGCAGACGGCGGACTCCGTAGCCACCGACCAGGTGGCGGGCCAGCGTTGCCCCGGCCGGCCCGTCGGCACCGGTGAGCAGCACCGGACGCCGGGGGTCGAAGGTGGCGGCGGGCTGCTCGGTGTCGGCGGAGGCGGAGACCCGCGATGCCCGGGGGTGCAGGCAGACGCCGGAGCGTACGACGATCTGGGGTTCTCCCGAGGCCACCGCGTCGGGGAGTGCGTGGGCCGGGTTGTCGTCGTCGACGTCCAGGTCGATGAGCACGAGCCTGCCGGGGTTCGCGGCCTGGACGCTGCGTACGAGGCCCCAGAGGGGTGCCTGGATCAGGTCGGTCACGTCGTCCTCGGCGCCGACGGCGACCGCTCCCCGAGTCGCGATGACCAGGGTGGACGTCGCCGAGCGGTCGTCGGCCAGCCAGCCTTCGAGCTGTTCGCCCAGGGTGCGGACGGTGTCCCGTACGGCGTCGGCGAGGCGGCCGGGCCTGCGGATTCCTGCTCCCCAGGCCAGTACGGTCACCTCCGGGAGGGACTCGCCCGCCTCGGTGTCCCTGCGCAGTGCGTCCAGTGTCGGGTGCGCGGCGACGCCCTTGCCGAGCCCGCGCAGCCGGTCCGCCACACCGAAGGCATCGGCGCCGACGACCGCCCAGTCCTGGGAGAGCGGCCGGGGTGCGGGCACGGACGACTGGGGTATCCAGTCGAGGCGGAACAGCTGCTCGTAGTGGCTTCCGCCGCCGGCGCGGAGCCTGGCGGGCAGTTCGAGCAGGACGTGGCGCGTGATCTTGCCGGAGGCCGTGCGGGGGATGCGGTCGATCTCGTAGAGCTCCTCGGGGACCTTGAAGTATGAGAGCCGGTCACGGCACGCGGCGAGCAGCCCCTCCGGGTCGGTGCCCGTCGCTCCGGGCACGACGAAGGCCACCGGGACCTCGCCGAGTACGTCGTGGGGTTTGCCCACGACGGCGACGTCCGCGACGCCGGGGACGGAGCGCAGCACCTCCTCGACCTCGCCGGGGTGGATGTTCTCGCCGCCGCGGATGATGAGTTCCTTGATGCGGCCGGTGACGGTGAAGTAGCCGGCGTCGTCCCGGCGGGCGAGGTCCCCGGTGTGGTACCAGCCGTCGCGGAGCGCTTCCGCGGTGGCTTCGGGCTGGTTGTGGTAGCCGAGCATCACGCTCGGGCCCCGGACCCAGACCTCGCCCTCCTGACCGGCCTGCGCGTCGAGGCCGGTCTCGGGGTCGACGAGTCGTACCCCGAGACCGGGGACGGGCAGGCCGCAGGAGCCCTCGACCCGGGCGCCGGTGGGCCAGTTGATGGTGATCGAACCGCAGGTCTCGGTGGAGCCGTAGGCGTCGAGGAGGGGAGCGTGGAACGCCTCCTCGAAGGACCGGCGCAGGGCCGCCGTCGTGACCGCTCCGCCGACGAGGCACATCCGCAGGTCGGGCGCCTCGAAGTTCTCCTCCCGTGCGGCGCGCACGAGTTGGTGGTACATCGTGGGTACTCCGGCGAGGAAGGTGGACGCCTCCTCGCGCAGCGCGTCGAGCACGTCGGCGGCGGCGTACCCGTCGACGATGCGGGCGGTGGCTCCGACGGCGGTCACGCCCAGGACGCAGACGATGTGGGAGAGGCTGTGGAACAGGGGCAGCGGCCACAGGACCCGGTCGTCCGCGCTCAGGGCGGGGATGGGTGCGTAGCAGGCGGCCACCGACCAGAGGCAGTTGCGCTGCGTGGAGAGCACGCCCTTGGGCCGGCCGGTGGTGCCGGAGGTGTAGAGCATCCAGGCGGGGTCGTCGAGGCCGAGGTCGTCGCGGGGCGGTGTGGAGGGCTCGGTGGCCGCCAGCGTCTCGAAGGAGTCCGTGCCCACGGGGACAGGGCCGTCACCGGTGACCAGGACGCGCAGGTCGGTGCGGGCGGCCAGGAGGTGCGCGAGCTGCTCCGCGCGCGTCGGGTCCGTGATCACGAGGCGGGCGCCGCTGTCGTCGAGGAGGTAGCTCAGCTCGGCTTCGGTGATCCGCGGGTTGATGGGTACGCCGATCACCCCGGCCCTGGTGAGGGCGAGGTAGCTCTCGACCGTCTCCACGCTGTTGCCGAGCAGGATGGCCACGCGGTCGCCGGGATGCAGGCGGCGCTCGGCCAGGTGGCCGGCCAGGTGGCGGGTGCGCTGCTCGAGTCCGGCGTAGGTCACGCTGCGCAGGGCGTCCCGGAAGGCCACTTTGTCGCCGAATTGCCGGGCGTGCTCCGCCAGCAGTTCGGGCAGTGGCCGAATGAGCTCCGTACGCAACAATGCCTTCACATCCCTCGGTAACGTGGAACGCCGGAATAATTGAGCCGATGCGTGGGCGGGACTTCGTACACATGGAATTCACAATGCCGCCCTGCATAACGCCGTTCGCACGTCCAGTGTTGACGCGCGGGAAGGCGGGGCTTCCCCTAACCAGCCCCCTATGCCAGCCCTTACCACTGCTTGTGGGCCGTTCTCAGGTCTGCCGGAATGGAAAACGGCGTCCCGGCGCGAAGAGGCCCCGTAGCACCGTGGGCCCCGACACGTCGGACGTGTCGGGGCCCACGGTGCACAGTGGACTCGGTCAGCGGGTCACTCGGTGGGAGGGCGCGGGCAGCAGGGTCAGCAGGTCTCCGGGGGCGTGCAGGGCGGCGTCCGGCCCCTCCGCGTGCAGGGCCGCGGCGTCCGCCTCGCCCCACAGGGCCGCGACGGCCGTCACGTTCGCGGCGCGGGCGCTCGCCAGGTCGGTCACCGCGTCGCCGATCATCATGGCCTCGGCCGCCGGCACGTCGAGCAGGTCGAGTGCGCGCAGGACGATGTCGGGGGCGGGCTTGGCCCGGGCCACCTCGTCGGAGCCGATGACATGCTCGAAGGAGCTGAGGAGCCCGAGCCGGTCGAGCAGGGAGCGGGCGCGGGGCCCGCTCTTGCCGGTGGCGACGGCGAGCCGCAGCCCTCGCCCTCTCAGCTCCGAGAGCAGTTCGGGTACGCCGTCGAACACGGTCACCTGGTGGGCCAGCCGGTAGCTCTCCCGTACGAACGGGGCCTCTAGCTCACCCGGCAGGCCCATGATGCTCATGATGTCGGGGAAGTACCGGCCCAGGTGGCGGCTGTACTCCTCGAAGGGCGCCCGGCCGTCTCCGACGACCTCGGCGTACGCGGTCAGGAACGCCTGCCGCATCACCGCGAAGCTGTCCACGATCACACCGTCGAGATCGAAGATCACCGCGCGGGGCTCGGGAAGGGCGGCCGAGGGGGTCGTGGCGGAAGGCTGGAGCGGGGTGTACATGAAGCTCTCCGTAGGTTGTCGGGCGGCCCACGTCCGGGCCTCAGTGGGCGCCACGGCCGGCCGGCACCGGGCGGGACGGGCCCGCGGAACGGGCGGAGGCGTAGAGGCGTTCGATGACGGCGATCGTCCGCCGGGCCTGTGCGACGGCGGTGCCGCGGCCGGCGGGATCCCCGAGCCGGACGAGGATGTCGTCCAGCTGGCGGGCGTACTCGGCGCCGACCGGGTCGGGGGTCAGCGGGATCTCGGTCGTCCTGCCGTCGCCGGTGCGGGTGAGCACGGGGTCCTGCCGGTTGGGGCTGAAGCCGAAGGTGCAGCTGAGCGTCACGCTGCCGGCGCTTCCCTCGACGGAGACGCGGGTGACGTCCCGGGCCTCGTGCGACGCCCAGCTCACCCGCAGCGCCACGGATACGCCCTGCCCGGTGACCAGGAAGCCGCGCGCGGTGTCCTCGACGTCCCTGGTCCCCGATGCCGTGGGACCGTCAGGCAGGCCGGTCCCCTCGCCGCGCCAGGGTGCCTGCCGGGAGCGGCTGTTGACGAAGTCGTCGGTGACCGTGCCGACGACCTGCTCGAACTCCGAGGGGCCCAGCAGCGGGCCGATCGTGTCGAGGAGGTGCCAGCCCAGGTCGACCAGCGCTCCGCCGCCGGCCAGCCTCCTGTCGGTGAACCACCCGCCCGCGTCCGGGATGCCTCCGGCCCGTACCCAGGACACGTCGATGTGCCGGATCCGGCCGAGGTCCGCGGCGATGGCGTGCAGGGCCCGCACATCGGACCGGTGGCGGGCGGCGCTTCCCGCGAGGAGCACCGCTCCGCCCGTCCGTTCGGCCTCGGCCAGCCGGTCCGCCTCCTCGACGCTGAGGCAGACCGGCTTCTCCAGGAAGACCGGGATGCCCCGGGCGAGCAGCCGGGTGGCGACGGAGGTGTGCAGATGGTTGGGCACCGCCACGACGGCCAGATCGACCAGGGAGGCGTCCAGTTCACGGTCGTCGGCGAACACCTGGGGGCCGCCGCTGCCGGCGAACGCCCGGCGGCCCTCGGCGTCGGGCTCGACCACGGCGGTCACCGCGTATCCCGGGTGCTCGGCCAGGCGTGGCAGGAAGATGGTCCGTCCTGCCCAGCCGAGCCCCACCACGGCGACCCTGACCGGCCTGCCGTCCCCCGTCGCGGCGCTCACGCCGCGGCCAGGACGTCGGCCACGATCTCGGCGATCTCGTGCATGTTCCGCTCGGAGCCCAGCAGCGTGCGGTGGTGCAGCCAGATGCCGTCGGAGGTGAGCGCCTCGGTGTTCGGGCAGCGGCGGGCGAGTTCGTCGACGGAGGCCTGGGGCGCCCCGGTCTCCCAGAACCCGTCGGACCGGTAGATCGCCCGGAAGACCACGAAGGCGGGCAGTCCCCGGGCGATGAGCTCGTCGACGAGGGCATTGCGCCGCTCCTCGCCGATGCCGGGTATGCGGAACATGGCCATGTAGTGGGGAATCCGGTCCGCGCGGTCGTCGCGGCCCTGGGGCACCACACCGGGGATCTCGGCGAGGAGCCGCTTGAGCAGCGGCGACCGCTGCTCCCTGGTGGTGATCTGCCCGTCGAGGCGGCGCAGCTGCGCGCGCAGGACGCTCGCCGAGAACTCGTTGAGCCGGAAGTTGGAGCCCGAGGTCCGGTGGAAGTACTTGCGGTCGCTGAACGGCCGCCCGCAGCTGTGCCGCAGGAACGCTTCCTCGTAGGACGCGTTGTCGGGGAAGGTGACGGCGCCGCCCTCTCCCGCGGTCATCAGCTTGCCGTTCTGGAAGCTGAACGCGGCGATCGAGCCGAGCTCTCCGACCTTGCGTCCCCGCCACTGCGCGCCGTGGGCGTGGGCGGCGTCCTGGATCACCGGTACCCCGCTGTCGGCGGACAGCTTGTCCAGGGCGTCCATGTCGGCCAGGTGACCGGCCATGTGGACGGGCATGATCGCCCGGGTGCGTTCGTTGATCGCCGCCTCGGCGGCCCCGATGTCGAGGCAGTAGGTGTCGGGGTCGACGTCGACGGGCACGGCCACGGCGCCGAGGCGCTGGGCGGCCTGGGAGGAGGAGATGAAGGTGAACGCGGGCACGATCACCTCGGTCCCGGGTCCCACGCCGAGCACCTGGAGGGCGAGCTCCAGGGCGTGGGTCCCGTTGGTGACGGCGAGTGCCCGCTCGGCCCCGTGGTATTCGGCGAATTCCCTCTCGAACGAGTCGACCTCGCTGCCGCCCATGCGCCACCACTGGCCTTGTTCGAGTGCGCGGATGAGGCCTTCGCGTTCATCGGCGTCGTACTGCGGCCACTCGGGAAATACCGGAGCCTGGTGTTCGGTCGTACCCATAATTCCGCTGCCTTTCTTGTCGAGGACGCGGTTTTTCGGCACGCTAACCCACGCAATGGCAAGCCGTCACTTCCCCTAGCGACCCCCCTATGTTTCTCCTGTTCCGATTCCTTTCCAGCGGTTTTACGGAAGCCTCGGAGAAGGGCTGTTATAACGGGGACATGACCGAGCTGCTTTTGTTGAACGGACCGAACCTGGGGATTCTCGGCCGACGCGAGCCGGAGGTGTACGGCACCGATACGCTCGCGGACATCGAGGAGTCGGTGGCCCGGGAAGTGGCGGGGCGGGGCTGGAAGGTCGTCTCCGTCCAGCGCGAGTCCGAGGGTGAACTGATCCAGGCGGTGCAGGAGTCGTACGACACCGTCGGCGCCATCATCAATCCGGGCGCCCTGATGATCGCCGGCTGGAGCCTCCGTGACGCCCTGGCCTCCTATCCGCGGCCCTGGATCGAGGTCCATCTGTCGAACGTGTGGGCGCGGGAGGCCTTCCGTCACGAGTCGGTGCTCGCTCCTCTGGCCGTCGGTGTGATCGCCGGCCTGGGAGCGCACGGCTACCGGCTCGCCGCACAGGCGCTGTCGGCCAGGATTCCGGCCTGAGGACACCTCGGGCCGGCCACTACCGCGACCGGGAGTCGTCATCGGCCATCTGGGAATCGACGTGGGCGGCACCAAGGTGGCGCTGCGGGTGGAGGACTGCGGCGGCACGAGGTCGCTGGAGTCGGACCTCCGCTGGCAGGCGTCCTCGGACAGCGCCCGGGACTGGAAGCAACTGGCCGACACCGTCGAGTCGTTGTGCTCCGCGTGGGGTGAGCCCATCCGCTCGGTCGGTGTCGCGATGCCCGCGACGCTGGACGGCGGGGGCCGCGTCTCCGTGTGGCCGGGACGTCCGCACTGGGCCGGACTCGGCCTGCGGGACGCGCTGGCGGAGCTGTTCCCCGGCGCCGGGGTGCGGATCGCGGACGACGGGGATCTCGCGGCCCTGGCCGAGGCGGAGCGGGCCGGATGCCGGAATCTGGTCTATCTCGGTGTGGGTACCGGCATCGGCGGCGGCGTCGTCGTGGACGGGCGGCCGCTCCCCGGCGCCGGCCGGGGCTCCTGCGAGGTCGGCCACATCGTCGTGGAGCGCGGGGGAGCGCGCTGCGACTGCGGGAGGAACGGCTGCGTGCAGGCCCTCTCGTCCGGCCCTGCGACGCTGCGGCTGGCCGCCCGCATCCGCGGCGGTCCGGTGGACTACGAGGCCCTGCGCGACGGATACGCGTCGGGGGCGGCATGGGCGGTGGCCGCCGTCTCGGAGAGCAGCGCGGCCCTCGCAGCGGCGGTGGTGAGCCTGTGCGAGCTCGCCCACCCCGAACTCGTCCTGATCGGCGGCGGTTTCGCGGCCGGGCTGCCGCAGCTGGTTCCCGCCGTGGCCGCGCACACCCGTGCACTGGCCCGGCCGGGTTCGCCTCCGGTTCCGGTGAGGCCCGCCGCCCTGGGCGGCCTCTCCTCGCTGTACGGAGCGGTGTCCCTGGCGCGTTCCACGGCTTCCGGGCCGCGGGGCGGCCCTCAGCAGCAGAGAATCGGAGAAGAGACATGACCGCCGTACCCGTCGTCGCGCACCGGCGCATAGAAGTGCCGCTTGCCGGGCGTGGCTACACCGTCCATATCGGCCCGGGGGTACGCCACTTGCTCCCCGACGTCGTCGCCGCGACGGGCGCGCGACGGGTGGCGGTGGTCACGGCGAGGCCCGCCGGGTGGACCCCCGATCCGGGCGTGCCGTTCCTGACGGTGCCCGCCCGGGACGGCGAGCGGGACAAGACGCTGGCCTGGGTGGAGGAGCTCTGCTCCCGGTTCGCCTCGTTCGGGCTCAGCAGGTCGGACGCGGTCGTCTCGGTCGGCGGCGGCACGACCACCGACTCGGTCGGCCTGGCCGCGGCGCTCTACCATCGCGGCGTCCCCGTGATCCACCTGCCGACCTCGCTGCTGGCCCAGGTCGACGCCAGTGTGGGCGGGAAGACCGCCGTGAACCTCCCTCAGGGCAAGAACCTGGTGGGCGCCTACTGGCAGCCCCGTGCCGTTCTCTGCGACACCGACTACCTGGAGACCCTGCCGCCGCGTGAGCGGATCAACGGGCTGGGCGAGATCGCGCGCTGCCACTTCATCGGCGCGGGCGATCTGCGCGGGCTCCCGCTGCACGAACAGATCGCGGCGAGCGTCGCGTTGAAGGCCTCGGTCGTCGTGTCCGACGAGCGGGACACAGGTCCCCGGCATCTCCTGAACTACGGCCATACGCTCGGCCACGCGCTGGAGCGGGCCACCGAGTTCGCGCTGCGCCACGGCGAAGCGGTCGCCGTGGGGACCGTGTTCGCCGGGCGGCTCGCGGGCGCGCTGGGCCGGATCGGGGCGGACCGCGTCGCCGAGCACGAGGAGGTCGTGGCGGGTTACGGTCTGCCGACCGCGCTGCCGACGGGCGTGGCCACGGCGGAGCTGATCGCGCTGATGCGGCTGGACAAGAAGGCCACATCGGGGCTCACGTTCGTCCTGGACGGTCCGCGCGGAGCGGAGCTGGTGCGGGACGTCCCCGAGCGCGCGGTGGCGGCCGCCCTGGACGCCATGCCCACGGGACCGGCCCCGCATGCCTGAGATCAGCGGCACGACGAGGCTCTTCGCCGTACTCGGGGATCCGGTGAGCCAGGTCCAGGCCCCGGCGCTCCTCAACCCGGTCTTCCGCCGGCTGGGCCTGGACGCGGTGCTGTTCCCCGTCCACGCACCCGCGGGCGGGCTCGGCCCGGTCATCACGGGGCTCCAGCGCATCGGCAATCTCGACGGGCTCCTCATCACCGTCCCGCACAAGATGGAGGCCTGCCGGTACGCGGACGAGCTGAGCCCCGCCGCCGCGCTGACCGGCAGCACCAACGCGATGCGCCGCGATCCCGACGGCCGTTGGTACGCCGACAACTTCGACGGTGCCGGTTTCGTCGCGGGGCTGCGGGGCGCCGGACACGACCCGCGCGGCAGGCGGGTGTTCCTGGCCGGTGCCGGTGGCGCGGGCACGGCGATCGCCGCCGCTCTGCTGGACTCGGGCGTCGCGCACCTCTCGGTGTACGACCCCGCGCCCGACCGTTCGGCGGCACTGGTCGGCAGGCTGCGCGGCACCGCACCCGCCCGCGTCGTCGGTGCCACCGCGCCGCGCCCCCACGACGCCTGGCTGGCCGTCAACGCGACACCGCTGGGGCTGCGCCCCGGAGATCCGCTGCCGTTCGCCCCGGGTGAGCTGCCCGCCGGGTCCGTCGTGGCCGACATCGTGATGCACCCGAGGGACACGGCCCTGCTGCGGGAAGCCGCGGCGCGAGGGCTCTCCGTCCATCACGGCATCCACATGCTGGACAGGCAGGTGGGTCTCTACCGCGAGTTCTTCCGCCTCGACACGCCCGACCCGTGACCGCACCACGCCTCTGACCAGCGATTTCACGCATCCGCCACCGGACTGTGAACGGGCCGTTGCCCCGTCCACGACAGGACTGTGAACAGACCGTAAAACGCGGCGGCGGCTCCGGCATGCCCCTCCTATGCTGGGCGCCCGGGATCGTTCGGCATGGCTGTCGGACCGGCTCGACGGCTTCGTGTGCGCGGCGCCTCGCCCGTTCCGCGTGGCCGGCCAAGAACGGGGGGCGTATGCGTTTCAATCTGCTGGGGCCGTTGGAAGCCACGGACCACGGGGTTCCCGTGCCGCTGGGAGGCGTCAACCAGCGGGCGGTGCTCGGCTACCTCCTGCTGCACCCCAACAAGGTCGTGGCGACCGGGGAGCTCGTCCAGCGGCTGTGGGGCGCCGGGGCACCCCCCACCGCCCGCAAGATGGTCCAGAACGCGATCGCCGGGCTGCGCAGGGCGCTGGCCGGGGACGACACCGTGTCGCTGTCGACCTCCCCGCCCGGTTACATGCTGCGGCTCGCCCCCTCGGACATCGACCTGGCCCGCTTCGAGGAACTGGTGCAGCACGGACGCGCCGCACTCGCCGCGGAGTCCTGGGCCGTGGCGGCACGGTCCCTGCGCGAGGCGCTCGCGCTCTGGCGCGGTCCGGTGCTGGCCGACGTCCTGGAGACGGGCGTGACCTGGCCGGAACTGGCCGTGGTGCGGGAGGCACGGCTGACGGCCTTCGAGGACTGCGCCGAGGCCGAACTGGCGCTCGGCCGCCACCGCGAACTCGTCGGTGAGCTCGCCGCCATGGCGGAGGAGGAGCCCGTACGCGAACGGCTCTGCGGGCTGCTGATGCTGGCGCTCTACCGCTGCGGGCGCCAGCCCCAGGCGCTGGCCGTGTACCAGGGCATCCGCGACAGGCTGGTCAACGGCTTCGGCCTCGATCCCGCCCCCGAGCTCCAGGACCTGGAACGCGCGATCCTGAACCAGCGCCCGGCGCTCACCTGGCACCCGGGAGCCGAGCCGCCCGCGCCCGCTGCGCCCGACGGCCCCGCCGAGGAGAGCTCCGCCCCGACGCCCGGCCTGCTCTCCCTCCCCGCCGCCTCGGGCCCGTGCGGCGCCGGGCAGCCGGCCGAAGCCGCGGGCCCGGCCGCCGCGCCCCCGGCCGAGCACCGGCCACGGGCGATGACCGAGCGCAAGCAGGCCAGTGTGCTGCTGGTACGCGCGCGGGTGGAGGCCGCCGGGGACGACCCCGAGCAGGTCGACGAGGCGCTGAGGGTGCTCACGCGCATCGTCGTGGAGGAGGCGGCCCGCTTCGGCGGACTGGTCCGGGGCGCCGTCGGTTCCGTACGGTCGGTCCTCTTCGGCGTCCCCCGCACCTACGAGGACGATCCCAGGCGGGCCGTCCGGCTGGCCCTCGCCATCCGCGACCGGCTCCACGGCAGGCCCGGCCGGTGCATGGCCATCCGGATGGCCGTCGCCACCGGTGAGGTCCTCGCGACGTACCGCGACACCGACGACGAGGAGCCGGCGGAGGTATCGGGCTCGGTGCTGGACGAGTGCGAGGCCCTGCTCGCGCTCGCCGGCCGGGAGGGCGTCCGCATCTCCGACACGACACTCCGGGCCAGCGGCTACCTGTTCGACCACTCCGCTCCGGGCGACACGGGTGACGGACGGCAGGTCTCCGTCGTGCTTCCCTCCCCCGCCACTCCGCCGCCGGCCACGAGGCTGCTCGGCCGCGAACGTGAACTGGACATCCTGTCGGGCCTGTTGAGCGACGCGCTACGCCGCAGCCGGCCGCATCTGGCCACCGTCCTCGGCGAGTCCGGCATCGGCAAGAGCCGTCTGGTCGCGGAGTTCGGACGGTCGCTGCAGAACCGGCCCGAACCCGTACGGCAGTTCTCGGTGCGTGTCCCGGCCTTCGGCGGCGGCAGCTCCTCCGCCCCTCTGGCCGCCGTCGTACGGTCGTACGCCGGAATCGCCGAACGCGAGCCGGACGCGCTCGCCGAGCAGAAGCTGACCACGGCCGTCCGCCGGCTGATCGGCCCCGGCGACGAGGCGGACTGGATGCTGGGCCTGCTGCGCCGCATCATCTCCCCTCCCTGGCCCGCGATGGACGCCCCCGAGGAGGAGGAGATGCTCCGGGCCGTGCAGCGCCTCATCGAGGAGGTGGCGGCGGAACGGCCCACCGTGCTCCTGCTGGAGGACATGCACCTGGCCTGCCGCACGTTCCTCGACCTGGCCGAGGACCTCACCGAGCGTCTGGGCCACGTGCCGCTGCTCGTCGTCGTCACGGCACGGCCGGAGCTGAGGGAGCGCAGACCGCGCTGGACGTGCGGCAAACGCGATGCGACCACGTTCGTCCTCGACCCGCTCCCCGACGAGACCGTCGCCGGAATGCTGACCGGGCTGCTCGGCCGGCCGGTCGACACGGTGGACGACGCGGACCTCCTCTCCCTCGTGGGCGGCATCCCGCTGTTCGCGGAGGAGTACGCGCATGAGCTGAGGAACCACCCACGCGACAGAATGCCTCCGGTGCCTCCCCGGGTTCGCAACATCGTCGCGGCCAGGCTGGACACGCTGCCGCCCACGCGGAAGACCCTGCTGCGGGACGCGGCGGTCCTCGGGGGACCGATCAGGGCCGACGGCGTGGCCGCCCTGTCGGACCGCGATCCCGAAGAGGTCGCGGCGGGGCTGAAGCAGCTGGAACGGAAGGAGTTCCTGCGCCGCGTCCGGAACAGCACGCTGCGACGGGAGGCCGAATACGTCTTCCGCCACACGCTGGTGCGCGAGGTCGCGTACGCCCAGCTGCCCCGCCGCGACCGGGTGCTGCTGCACCGGCGGGCCGTCGACTGGATCACCCTGCTCCCCGCCGACCAGGGCGATCTGCTCGTCCACCACTACCGGCGGATCCTCTCGCTGACCGCCTCCACGGGCCGGCCGACCGCGGCCCTCGTCCAGCACATCACCCAGGCCCTCACCGACGCGGGCGGACGGGCCTTCGACGCGGGCGCCCACCGGAGCGCCCTGCGCTGCTACCGAAGCGCCGCCGAACTCTCGCCCAGCGCGGGCACGGCCAGACGGCAGCTTCTGCTGCTGAGTTCGCGGGACGCGGAGCCGATGACCGCCGGGATGGCGCACCCGATGTGCTGCTGAGAGGGTGCGGCCCGCGGGGTACGGTCCGAGGGCCCACGGATCACGGGCGTACGGTTCAGGGGCGCGCGGCCCGCGGACGTATGTCACGGGCGCGGCCGGCAGACGTACGACCCGCAGTACGGGGTGACACGTCAACCCGCGGCTGTCTCCCGGTAGAATCACCGGCCATGACCAGCACCGCGGACCACCTCTCGGCGCGCGAAGACCGCGTCTGGCGCGCGTACTTCGAGACGCAGGTGCTGTTCTGGCGGCGCCTCGCCCAGCAGCTCCAGCAGGACACGGGCCTGTCGGAGCCCGACTTCGCCATCCTCAGCGCGCTGGTGGAGGCACCGGACACCCGGCTGAGGGCCTTCGAGCTGAGCGGTGTCACCCAGTTCGAGAAGAGCCGGCTGCACCATCATCTGAACCGGATGATCGGGCGCGGTCTGCTCACCCGCGAACAGTGTCCGGGCGCCTCACGCGGCACCGTGATCGCGCTGAGCCCCGAGGGCCGCCGCGCCATCGAGGCCGCGCTGCCCCTGCGCGCCGAGCACATCCGCCGCGCGCTCACGGCGCCGCTGGACGAGGGGCAGATCGACGCCCTCACCGAGATCTCCGAGACCATGCTCGCCCACCTGCGCACCACGGACGGCGCGCAGGACGGAGCCGAGGGCGGCTGCGGCTGAGGACCGTCGTTCGCATCTGGCCGGGCTCGTGTGCCCTGGCCCGATCCGGACGAAAGGCCTCAGGAGACTTCGCCGGGCGGGACGACGGCGCTATTGCCGGTGGGTTCCATCGGCCATACCGTGCGCCCATGGAGCTGGAGTTGCGTCACCTGCGCACCGTACGGGCCATCGCCGACACCGGCAGCCTCACGAAGGCCGCGGCGGCTCTCGGGCTCGCGCAGCCCGCGCTCAGCGCCCAGCTCCGGCGGATCGAGAAGGCGCTCGGCGGGTCGCTCTTCGACCGGGACCACACGGGTGCCCGGCCGACCCTGCTGGGTGAACTGGTCCTGGAGCGGGCCCGGGTGGTGCTGCCCGCGGTGAGCGGGCTCCAGGAGGAGGCGGTGCGTTTCGCCAACGCCTGGGCCACCGTGGAGCGTTTCCGGCTCGGCGGCACGCACGGCCCGCTCATGGGCGGTCTCGTCGACAGGCTCGCCACCGCGCATCCAACGGCGCCGGTGACGACGCACACCTCGTGGTCGGTGGCGGAGATCGCCTCCCTGCTCTTCGACGGCAGACTCGACTTCGCGTTGATCGGTGCCTGCGGGGAGAGTCCGCCTCCGATGGCGGACCGGCTGGTCTGGCAGGTCATCGGCATCGACCCGGTCTTCGTCATGCTGCCCGAGAACCACGCGCTGGCCGACGAGCCGGAGCTCGAACTCTCCGCGCTGGCGGACGAGTGCTGGGCCGATGTGCCGGGCGACGGCTGTTTCGCCGACTGCTTCACCGCCGCGTGCGCGCGGGCCGGCTTCACTCCGCTGTCGGTGTACGAGACGGACACGGCGTCCGTCGTCCACCTGGTCCAGGTGGGCCGGGCCATCGGACTGTGCCGGGCCACCTTCCCGCCGACCCCCGGTGTGGTGACCCGGCCCCTGGCGGGCACACCGCTGAGCTGGCGCCACCTGCTGGGGCGGCACCCACGCTCCCCCGCCGCGAGCGCCACGGCCGCCGCGGTGGCCGGGCACACCCGCGCGGCGTACACGGAGGCGGTGCGGCGCAGCGACAGCTATGCGCGCTGGCTCGCCGCACACCCTCGCTTCGGCGAGGCTCCATGAGCCCGCGACGCCGCTACTTCGCTCCGTGGCCGGCGGCGACGGCCTCGATCCGTGCGGCCAGCGCGAGGTCCTTCCGTGTGACGGCGCCGCCCGCGTCGTGCGTGTTCACGGCGATGGCCACGGTGTTGTAACCCAGTGTCAGATCCGAGTGGTGGTTGAGCTCCTCCTGGATCTGGGCGACGTGGACGGTCAGTGCGGCGGCGGCGAAGTGGGAGGTAAGCCGGTAGGTGCGCGTGATCCTGTCCCCTTCCAGCTCCCAGCCCGGCAGCTCGCGCAGACCCGCGTCGATGTCGGACGCGGACAGCGGTTCGGTGGGCATACGGCGGCTCCCCGGCGTATCGGTGGGTCAACGGTGCCCGTGACGTTACGGTCCGGGGCGTCGGCTGTCTCGTGCGACACGGTTCCCTCGCCGGGGCCGGACGGCACCTTCACCTGCCGGCGGGCGGCTTGGTCCAGGGCGCGTCGCTGCGGGCCAGCAGGGTCGCGGCGGTGCTCACGGCGGCCAGGAGGACCACCGAGAGCAGCAGGGGCAGTGACGGGTGCCCGTTCAGCACGGCGAGTGCCCCGGCGAAGGCGCCGGCCAGCATGGCGGCGGCCGAGAGGACCCGGCGTCCCGCCCTGCTCCCCGGCCCTTTCGCCAGCCGGCTGTCGGCGACGGTGCCGGTGATGGTCAGCGTCAGCACCGTGGTGGTGAGGTCGGGTACGGCGAGCGCGCGTACGGCCGCGTTCTGCAGGCCGAGACCGAGGCCGAGCAGCGCGATGAGCGCGAAACGGACGCCGCCGGTGTACGGCTCGCCCGAGACGAGCGTGACGACCAGGGCGGCGGCCACGAGGGCGGTCTCGGCGAGCAGGGCGTGCTGGAGCTGTCTGCCCCGGTGCGCCCGGGCCAGATGCACGGCGATGCCGCCGACCAGTGCCCCGGCCGAGAAGGACACGAGCGCCACGGCCGAGGCGAGCAGCGAGAAGCCCGGGGCTCCGGCGAAGGCGAAGCCCATGAAGACGACGTTGCCCGTCATGTTGGCGACGAAGACGTGCCCGAGGAGCAGATAGCTGAACGCGTCGACGAGCCCGGTGAGCACCGTCAGGGCGAGCATCAGCGGCGGCAGCGGACCGTGCGGACCGGCCATGTCGGGTACGAGCGTGTCCCGGGCCTCACGCAGCACGAGGGGCATGAGCGGCACACTCCGATCACTGGATGTGGTCAGGATTGTGCCGCAGCCCGGCGCCCGTACCGCCCGTACGCGCCGGGCAGGGACGGGTCCCGCCCCTGCCCGGCGCACCGTGTCCGTGCCGCCCGGGCGGCACGGACACGGCAGGCGTCCTACACGCGTGCCCCGTTGTCGGCGGGATCCCTGCGTTTCCGTCCGGCCGCCGCCCCGCGCTTGGGTGCGCGCTTCCTGGCCGGGGGCGGAGCCTTGCTGCTCCGCTCCAGGAGGAGCGCCCCCGGGATCGCGGTGAGCACGGAGGAGTACGTCCCCACGCAGATGCCGATGAGGAGGGCGAGCGCGAAGTCCGCGAGCGAGTCCCCGCCCAGCACGGCGAGGGCCACCAGGATGAACAGGGCTCCCATCCCCGTGTTGACCGTGCGTGGCACGGTCTGGAGCACGGCACGGTTGGCCACGTCGGCGACGGGTGAGCGCCGGTTCCTCGCCCAGAGCTCCCGTACCCGGTCGAAGACCACCACCGAGTCGTTGACGGAGTAGCCGATGACGGTGAGCAGGGCGGCCAGGAAGATGCCGTCGACGGGGCGGCCGAGCCAGGCGAAGGCACCGACCAGCACGATGACGTCGTGCACGAGCGCCCCGACCGAAGCGACGGCGAAGGTCCACCGGAACCGGGCGGCGAGATAGGCGAGTTGCACGAAGACGGCGACGCCCAGCGCGATCAGCGCGTTGCGCCGCAGCTCGTCGCCGAGGCTGGGCCCGATGAGTTCGTCACGCACCTTGGTGGTCTCGCCGCCCACCTCGGCCAGGGCGGCCCGCAGGGCGTGTTCCCCGTCGTTGTCGAGCTTCCCGGTGCGTACGGAGAGGTCACGATCGTCCGCCGTGGTGACCTCGGCGTCGTCGAATCCCGCGGCGGCGATCGCGTCGCGGGCGGTCTCGACGTCGACGGTGCGGCTGGTGGAGTACTCCATCAGCCTGCCCCCGGTGAACTCGACGCCCAGGTCCACCCCGCGCACGAGGATGCCGCTCACGGCGAGGAGGACGACGGCACCGGACATCATCAGCCAGCGGCGCGGTGAGCGGAACAGCTGCGGGTCGCGCGCGCTCAGCCAGGTGCGGACGCGGCCGGGCCGTCCGATGCCGTTGACGCCCGGGTAGTCGTTGACGAACCGGGAGCCCGCGGCCAGCTCGGTGAGTGCCCGGGCGATGACCAGCGCCGAGAACATCGAGGCCAGGACGCCGATGGCGAGCGTGACCCCGAAACCCTTGACCGGCCCTGCGCCGAGGAAGAAGAGCAGGCCCGCAGCGATGAGGGTCGTGACGTTGGAGTCGGCGACCGCGCTCCACGCGTTACGGAATCCGGCGGTCAGCGCGGAGCGCAGCGAGCGGTTCCTCCGGTCCGCGTACTCCTCGCGGGCCCGCTCGAAGACAAGGACGTTGGCGTCGACCGCCATCCCGATGGCGAGGACGAACCCGGCGAGGCCCGGCAGGGTCAGGGTGACTCCGAGGGCGACGAGAGCGGCGTAGGAGATCACGCCGTACGCGGCCAGGGCGACGGCGGCGAGAGCGCCGAAGAGGCGGTACACGAAGGTGATGAAGAGCGCGGTCGCCGCGGCACCGATGAGGGCGGCACGGGCGCTCGCGTCGATGGCGGCGGCGCCGAGCGTCGGGCCGACGGTGCGCTGTTCGACGATCTCGACGGGTACGGGCAGTGCGCCGCCCTTGATGAGCAGAGCGAGATCGCGCGCCTCGTCGGCGCTGAAGGACCCGGTGATCTGGGTGGAACCGGAGGGCAGCCCCACCGAGCAGCCGACCGAAGGATCGACCTGCGGAGAGGAGATGACCTTCCCGTCGAGGACGATCGCCACGCGCCGCTTCTCGTCCCCGGGCGGGTTGCAGGCGGCGTCCCCGGTGAGGCGCTGCCACTGCTTGCCGGCGTCCTTGTGGAAGTCGAGCGAGACGGTCCAGCCCGCGCCCTGCTGGGCGTCGAACTGTGCGGTGGCGTCCTTGACCCCGGCGCCGGAGAGCCGCTCGGGCCCGAGGGCGAGAGGCGTGCCCTGTTCGTCGGGAAGCGTGGTGTGCGCGTCCGTGCCCGTACCGGATTGCTGAACCGCGTGGAAGCCGAGCTGGGCGGTCTTGCCGATCACGTCCGCGGCCTGGCGCGGGTCCTGGACGTCGGGAAGTTCGACGACGATGCGGTCCTCGCCCGAGCGGGTCAGGACGGGTTCGGCGACACCGAGGGAGTCGATGCGCTGCCGCAGTACCTCCAGGGTGCGGTCGGTGCTCTCGCGGTCCGCCTTCGCGGAGCCGGAGTCCTTGGCCTGGAGCACCATCCGGGTGCCGCCCTGGAGGTCCAGGCCGAGTCTGGGTGACATGGTCAGCGTGATGAACACGGACACGAGCAGCACGGCGGCAGCCAGAACCGCTCGCACCGTGGTGGCGCGAGACATGGGTATCCCCTCGAGTGGGCGTCGTCCGCCCGGGACTCAAGGAGGCGGGGCCCCGGAGAGACCGGGTCCCGGAGGATTCGGGACCCGGCGGGGCCGTGGCTCAGAGAGACCGACGCGGGCGGTTCGACAGGTCTGTGGAACAGGACCGGTGACGGGCCGGCTGACCGGCCGTCACCCCGGGAGGGCCCCGCACACCGGGAAGCGCCGTGATCCGGCCGCGCACGAGAAGGGCGGCCCCCACGGCGCCCGGGACGGCACCGCGCGGGAAGGGGAGGCCGGGCGCGTACGCCGGCAGGGCACCGTGTCCGGGCGGTGGGACGTGGAGCGGCCCATGCGGACGATCCACCCCCGCACGCGGCCCCGGTACGGGAACGGCCTCGGCCCAGCGCGCGGCGTCGGGCAGACCGGAGACCTGCGTGGCGGCAGCGGAGGGCGGAGTGGTGTGTGTGACGGAGGCGGACGCGGGGAGCTCGGCAGTGCTGGAACCCGAAGGCAGCGCGGCGGCAGCCGCGGCCGGACGTGCGCCCGCGCCGAAGAGGGAAGCAGAAGGGGAGCCCGAAGGCAGCGCGGCGGACGCAACAGCCGGAGGTACGCCCGGAGGTACGCCCAGGCCCGGGCCAGAAGCAGAAGTGGAGCCCGGAGGCAGCGCGGCGGCGGCAGCCGCGGGCGTGCCGCCGAGCAGGGTGAGGACAGCGAGCAGCAGTGCGGAGAGGACGTACGGCAGCGCATCGGGCCGCCCGCGCGGGGGCGGGTTCCCCAGGGGCGCCCCCGGGAGGCGGCTCACCTCGGCCGGGCCGGGACGAAGGGCACCGCGCCCGCGCCACCGGGGCGCAGGACGGAGTCCAGGATGAGCCCGGCACCCCGTACGACAGCGGTCGAGGGGTCTTCGTCGACGCGGACGGGGACACCGAGGGTCTCAGCGATGCGCTCGGTCACGTCGGCTCGCAGTGCTCCCCCGCCGGTGAGCACGGGGCCTCGGCGGAGCGCCCCGCGTACCGCGCCGTCTCTGTCCTCGCGCCACATGGACGTGACCATATCGAAGACGTTCCGGACGAGTGCGGCGGGCAGGGACTCCGGGCCGAGGTCGCTCAGCCCCGTCTCGGCCTGGCGGGCGTCGACGACCACCGTGTCCACGAGCAGGGCCACTTCGGTCAGTTCGGCGCCCAGGTCGACGACGAGCACCGGGCCGCCGTCCTTCGGCCCGGCGCACGCGGCGGCGGCACTGGCGCTGTTGAGGACCAGGACACCGGACGGGCCCAGTGCGGCGAGGAGTTCTCTCGCCAGAGCACGGTGCGCGGGTCCGGCCAGCACGGGATGGCTGAGGACGATCACGCTGTCCTGCCGGTGGGCCCCCAGTGCGGTGTCCGCGAGGCGGCCGAGCAGTCGTGCGCAGGAGTCCGCGTCGACGATGCGTCCCCGCCGGACCGGCCGGCCGGTGCCGTCGTCCCAGCCCGCCGGGCCGGGGACGAGTCCCCGGCCCGGAACCCAGGCGCGGGCCCCGGAACTGCCCAGGTCGATGGCCACCCCGCGCGCCGCACCGGCGTGTGCGTCCCGTCGCGCGAGGACCGGCCGGCCGCGCCGTCGGCCGTCCCGTGGAGACCGCATCGCCCCTCACCCTCCGGCGCCCGCCGCTGCGGCCATGCACCACTTACCGCCACGCCAACCCCGGATAATGAGGCCAGTCCGAGCCCTCACTATGCAATACGGGACATATAAACGCCAGCCCTCTACGATTCCAAGGCCCACCTCTGTGTGTACCGTTCACGCCTCCTGTGTCAGATAGGCCTCCACGAGCTCCGCGAACTCCTCGGGCGTGGCGATCCTGATCTCCAGGTCCTCCGCCTTGGCACGCTTCGATCCTGCCTTCTCGCCCGCGACGAGCAGGCTCGTGCGCTTGGAGACGCTGGAGGACGACTTCCCTCCGGCCCGCTCGATCAGCTCGTTCATCTGATTGCGCGAGAGCTTCTCCAGGACACCCGTCATCGCGCCGGTGACCACCACGGTCATTCCGCCGAGCGGCAGGCCGTCCGCCGGCTGTCCGCCCCCCGGAGCGTCCGCACCGGGCTCGGGCTCGGCACCGGGCTCCGGCGGCGGGGTCGCGTTGGGCTCCGTCATGGAGACTCCGGCGGCCACGAGCTTGGCGATCAGCGGCGCCAGCTCCACCAGCTCCGCGACGACACCTGCGGCCTTCTCCTTGCCTATGCCGTCGACCCGCTGCAGCTCCTCCGCGTCGGCCGCGACGATACGGTCCATCGAGGCGAAGTAGCGCGCGATCCGGCGGGACATCGAGCGGCCCGTGCCCCGCACCCCGAGGGCGCAGAAGACCCGGGACAACGGGCGGGTCCTGGCGATGTCGATGGCAGCCAGCAGATTGTCGGTGGAGGTCTCCCCCATCCTCTCCAAGGTGAGCAGCTGCTCCCGCTCCAGCGTGAAGAGGTCGGCGAAGTCCTGGACGAGACCCGCGTCCACGAGCTGGACGACCCGGGTGGCGCCGAGTCCCTCGATGTCCAGCTGGTCGCGTCCGGCCGCGTACGCGACGGAGGCGACCAGGCGGCAGTCCCGCCCTCGTGTACAGCGCCAGCGCTGCTCGCTCATGTCGATCTCCGAGCCGCACTGGGGGCAGACCTCGGGGAATTCGACCGGCTTCTCGTCACCGGTCCGCAGATGCGCGACGGGCGCCTCGATGCGCGGGATGATGTCGCCCGCCTTGTAGACCATCACCTGGTCGCCCAGGCGCAGATCACGGCGGGTGATGTCGGCCGGGTTGTGGAGCGTGGCGTAGCTGACGGTCGATCCGTCGATCTCGACGGGCTCCAGGACGGCGCGCGGCGCGATGATGCCGGTCCTGCCGACGTTCCACTCGACACCCAACAGCCGGGTGACCTTCTCCACCGCGGGCAGCTTGTACGCGATGGCCCAACGCGGAGCCCTGGTCCCGGACCCCGCGTCGCGCTGGTCGGCCGCCAGGTCCGCCTTGATCACGATGCCGTCTATCCCGAACGGCAGCGAGGCGCGCAGGGCGGCGATCTCCTCGACACCGGCCTGCACCTCCTCGGCCGTGGTGACCACGCGCGGGGCGACCGCCGTGTCCGCGGCGGTGTGCACACCGAGCCCGGCGACGCGCTCCAGGACCTCGCTGTGCGGGAGTCCGGCCAGGGCCTCGGCCAGCTCACCGGAGTCGGGCAGCGCGAGCGCTCCGTACGCGAAGAAGGTCATCTCCACGCGATACGGACGGTCCTTGGCCCTGAGGGTGCCCGCCGCGCCGTTCCGCGGATTGGCGAAGGGTGCGGCGCCGTGCCCGGTGCGCACCGTGTTGGCCTGCTCGAACTGCTCGTTGGTCATGAGGATCTCGCCGCGCACCTCCAGGGTCTCCGGGGCACCGAGCCGCTCGGGCAGGCCGAGCACCGTCCCGATGGCGTGCGAGACGTCCTCCCCGGCCGTCCCGTCGCCGCGGGTGATCAACTGGTCCAGCCGGCCCCGCCGATAGCGCGCGGCGACCGCCAGACCGTCGAGCTTGGGCTCCACGCTCCAGGAGGCGACGGGTCTGCCGATCCTGCGCTCCACGGAGGCTGTCCAGGTGACGAACTGCTCGGCGGAGAAGACATTGTCCAGCGACAGCATCGGCACGGTGTGCGGAACGTCGCCCGTCGCCGCCCCGCCCGCGACCTTCCCGGTCGGAGAGGCGTCCAGCACCTCCTCCGGATGCTCCTGCTCGTAGGCCGCGATCCCGCGCACCAGGCGGTCGTACGCATCGTCGTCGAGCGTGCTCTCACCTGCGGTGTAGTACGCGGCGGCGGCACGCTTCGCCTCGTCCACCGCGGCGGCGTAGGCGGCGGTATCGGCGAGCGCACCAACTGAGTTCGTCGTCATGACCACCATCCTGCCGCCCACCACTGACAATGCCCTCCGGTCCCGTTTCGCAACGTGCATGAGAGAGCGCTCTCCCATGATCAGCCATCCGCAACTCGGTTTATCCAGCAGGTAATTGAGGGTGCGACGCGAAGTCTTGACATGCTTGCGTCACACTTCTACGTTCTCGAAGAGAGCGCTCTCTCACTTCGGTCGGGGCACCGGCCGAGGCAACCGAAGGAACCCCACTTCCTCAGAACAGGAGTGCCGTGCTCTTCCTCAGACGACGCACGACGGGCCACGACCGGCGCAGATCCCTGCCGTCCTGGCGCTGTCGCATCGCGGGGCTCGCCGCCGCCGCGCTCACCCTGTCCCTCATCCAGGCCACCGCGGGCAACGCGGCCGGCGACCGGGCCGCGGAGAGCGGACCGAAGGCCGCGGCCGACGTGGTCCGGGTCGCCGAGTTCCTCGCCGAGTGCCCCTACACGCACCGGAAGCCCGACGACCCGATCGTCCTGCCCAACCTGCCCGGCGCCTCGCACATGCACAGCTTCTTCGGCAACGACTCCACCGACGCCCACTCGGATCTGACGTCCCTGGAGAAGGCCGGCACCAGCTGCGCGCCCGTGACCGACCTCTCCGCCTACTGGGTCCCCACCCTGTACGACGGCGACAGGGAGGTGGAGCCGACCGGCACGACGTTCTACTACCTCGGCGAAGGCGTGCGGGACGACATCATCCGCACCATCAAGCCGTTCCCCCGGGGACTGCGGATCGTCGCGGGCAACGCGAAGGCGACCGGCCCCGGCGACAACACCATCTCCCGATGGTCGTGCCTGCACCACGGCGAGGTCGATCCGTCCCACGACTTCGTCAACTGCCCGCCGGGCTCCATGATGGAGAGCTATCTGGACTTCCCCCAGTGCTGGAACGGCAAGGACCTGGATTCGGCCGACCACAAGAGCCACATGGCCTATCCCGTGGGTGGCGCCTGCCCGTCGACCCACCCCGTCCCGGTCCCCAAACTGCGGCAGGTCCTGCGCTATCCGGTCAACGGTGATCCGGCCCGCTTCCGGCTGGCGTCGGGGCGCGGATACACGATGCACGGGGACTTCTTCAACGTATGGCCCGAGGCGGAGATGGCGCAGCGGGTCCGTGACTGCATCAACGCGATCATCAAGTGCGGCGCGGACGGCACTCCCTGACGTTTCGTCATGACCCTTTCCACAGGCGCCCGTCCAGGTCCGAGCGGCCCGGGCGGGCGCCCCGGGAGCAAGGAGCTCCTTCCGATGCCGGCTCGTCGCACCACGGCCGTGGTCCTCCTGTTCGCCCTGCTGACCGCCTGCTCCCCGGAGGGAGGGGAGAAGCCGGAGAGCCCGCGCGCGGAACCGTCCGGCGCTCCTTCCGCGGACCCGACCGACTCCGCGTGGGTCCAGCTGATGATCCCGATGGACGAGCAGGCCATGGCCCTGCTGGACCTCGCGGCGCGGAAGGCCACCGGGCCGGGCCTGCGTTCCTGGGCGGCCCGGCTGCACAGTGCCCATGCCACCGAACTGGCCTCGTTACGAGCGCTGCGGGACCGGATGGGGCTGCCGGACACCGATGTGCACAAGGGGCACGACATGCCCGGGATGGTGACGGCCGAGGATCTCGTACGCGCCCGAGCGGCCCGGGGAGCCGCCTTCGACCGGCTGCTCGTGACGCAGATCCACGACCATCTGCGCCAGTCGGCGCAGGTCTCGCGGTCCGAGTCCTCGGCGGGCAGCGCCGCGGAGGCCAGATCGCGGGCCCGGGAGCTCGTGACGGCGCGCGGTGAGCAGGTGGCCGGCCTGTGCGCGGGCAAGGCCGCTGACGTGCCGGAACCCTTCGCGTGCGGGTCGGATCACCCGGTATAAAGACTGCATGACTGCCGATGTCTCGCCGCCCGCACGCCCCGCCACCCTGGAGGACGTCGCCGCGGTGGCGGGTGTCTCGCGGGCCACCGTGTCCCGGGTGATCAACGGTGCGACGACGGTGGACCCGGCGCTGCGGCGGGTCGTGGAGGAGGCGGTGGCCACCACGGGCTACGTCCCCAACCGTGCGGCGCGCTCGCTGGTGACGCGGCGGACGGACTCGATCGCCCTGGTGGTGTCCGAGCGTGAACGGCGCCCCGTCTCCGAGCCGTTCATAGGCCGGATGTTCTCCGACCCGCACTTCGGGCGCGTGGTCGGCGGGCTGATGGACGTGCTGCGCCCCGCCGGGATCCAGATGGTCCTGATGCTGGCCGACGACGAGGCCTCGCGCAATCAGCTGCTGTCGTATCTGCGCCAGGGGCATGTCGACGGGGTGGTGCTGATCTCCTCCCACGCCGATGATCCACTGCCCGGTCTGCTGCACGACACCCGGCTGCCCGCCGTGCTGGCCGGCCGCCCCCGCAAGCCCTCTCCGCTCACCTATGTCGAGGCCGACCAGCGGGCCGGGGCGCAGATGGCGGCCGACCATCTGGCCGCGCTGGGGCGCCGGCGCATCGGGACGATCACGGGCCCGCAGGACATGCCCGCCGGGCAGGTGCGGCTGACCGGTTTCCTGGACGCGCTGGAGCAGCACGGGATCGGCGACGTGGCGACCGCCGAGGGTGGCTTCACGCACTCGGGCGGGGCCTCGGCGATGCGGCAGCTGCTGCGCGAACGGCCCGATCTGGACGCGGTGTTCGTCGCCTCGGACCTGATGGCGCTGGGTGCCCTGCCGGTGCTGCTGCGTGCGGGCAGGGACGTGCCCGGGGATGTCGCGGTGGTGGGATTCGACGACAGCAACGCGGCGGTGGCCTGCGATCCGCCGCTGACGACCGTGCGGCAGCCGGTGGAGGAGATGGCCTCCGAGATGGCCCGGCTCCTCCTGAAGCAGATCGGCCGTCCCGGTCTGCCCGAGCCGTCGGTGGTCTTCCATCCGACGCTGGTACGACGCGAGTCGGCCTGACTTCTGCCGGGGGCTCGTGCCCAGGGGCCGTCAGCCGCGCGCGCCGGGGACGGCGTCGCCGGAGTCGGGCACGCCGGGGTCGCTTCGGCCGTGGTCGCTTCGGTCGTGGTCGGCTCCGGTGAGACGGACGTAACCGTCCGGAGCGGTCGTCTCCGGGAAGCGTTCGTCCGCCCGCACCGACCCCGCGAAGCCCTCTTGCCGCAGCGGCACCTGGGGACCCGAGAGCTCCCGCAGCCAGTGCGCCAGCACCCGGTGCACCGCCTCCGCCCCGACCGGCCCCGCGGTGGCCGGTACCCCCGGAACGTCCGCCGCCACGACGTCCATCGGGTCCGTGAGCGTGCGCGGCCACAGCAGGAACGGCCGGGACTGCGCGCCGCCGAGCCCGCCGTGCGAGCCGATCTGCTCCTCGAAGGCGTGCACCCGGCCGGTCTCCGGGTCGTACATCGAGTTGACCATCACGTCCGCCACGTGCGGGAAGGAGTCGGTCCGTCGCACCGCGTCGGCGGCACCGGTACCGAAGACGGCGAGCGGCCCCTCGCCGTCCCTGAGCTCCGCCACCGGGACCTCCGCCCCGTCCCGGCCCAGCACCACGGACCCGTGCTTCTGGCTGCGCACGAGCAGGAAGCCGATCCCCGGATGGGCGGCGAGCGTGCCCAGCAGCGCGGGGTAGCGGCGGTCCAGCTGTTCGCGCGAGGCACGGCCCTGGATGTCGGGGAACGACAGCAGCCCGAGGTTTCCGGAGGCGAGCACGACCGGGTCGGACGACTTCGCCGGGTGCTCGGCCTCCTGCTCCCCGTCGACGGGCCTGTGCAGCGCGATGCGCACGGCGTCACGTGCCTCGGACGCGCTGCGGGTCCGCTGCGCCCGGCGGGGTACGGGCAGCCCGCAGCCGGCCCGCACGAGGTCCTTGAGCGTGAGGCCGTAGCGCCGGGCGAAGGTCTCCCCCGGGCTCTGGCCGTGGTCGGACAGCAGCACGACCCGGTAGTCGCGCGGGGTGTGGTCCGCGATCTTCATGATGAGACCCAGCGAGCGGTCGAGCCGCGCCAGGACCTTCCGGGCGTCCCTGCTGTCCGGCCCGGAGTGGTGGGCGACCTCGTCGTAGGCGACCAGGTCGGCGTAGACGGCGGTGCGTCCCGCGAACATGTCGCCGATCACGGCGGCGACCACCACGTCGCGCTCCACGACGGTCGCGAACGCCCGGATGAAGGGGTACAGGCCGCCGCGCTTGACCCGGGGCGACTCCTTACGGATCCGGGCGCGGGTGGACTGGCCCACCTCGCGGACCACCTCGGCGACGAAGGACAGCGCGGTGCGGACGGCGTTGGCCGGGTCGGAGAAGTAGGCGAAGTAGCCGGCCCGTGAGCGGCGGCCCTTGCCGAGCCTGGCCGCCATCGACAGGACCAGGGCGAGCTGGTCCGCGCCGCCGCTGAAGAGGTTGCCCCGGCTCGCGCCGTCGACGGTGAGCAGGCCGCCGTCACGGGTACGGGCGATGGCCCTGCGCTGGAGTTCGAGGGCGCTCGCCGGTCTGCTGGAGACCATGACGGTGCCGCTCTCCTTCTCGTACCAGCGGAAGGCCGGCACGTCGTGGTTGCTGCCGTGCAGGATGCCGAGCTGGCTGGCGCCCGTCTGGCTGGACCAGTCGGTGGTCCACGGCGTGAGCCGGTGGCCCGCCTCGTCGGCCAGCAGGCCCGCCACGGTCGGCATGATGCCGTCGGCCGCCGCCTTCTCGAGCACGTCGTGGCCGACGCCGTCGAGCTGGACGAACACCATGCCGGGCGGGCCGCCGCGACCGCCGTCCGCGCTGCCCGGCGTGCCGCTGCGTCTGCGGCGGCGGTCCGCGAGGCGGGAGAGCCTGCGCCGGTAGGCGTCGTCGTCACCGACCGCGAGGGAGGTGGAGGTCGCGGAGGCGACGGCCGACATGACGGCCGCCACGACCACGGCGGTCTCCGCGTTGGCGTCGCCCCGGCCGTCCGGGATGAGCCGCAGGGCGATGAGCAGCAGTGAGCCGTTGAGGAAGAAGACCAGGGCGCCCAGCACGAGGGCGGGCACGATGAGCAGCGCTCTGACGAGCACGGGCCACACCAGGGCGGAGAGCAGGCCGAAGGCGCCCGCACCCCAGGCCGCGGTGAAGGCGGTCCTGGTGACGGTGTCGCCGTCGTCCGACTGGAGCTGGAAGTCGGGCAGGATGCCCGCGAGGGCCAGCATCGTGAGCGTGGAGACCGCCCATACCGAGACCACGCGTATCAGCGTTCTGCCCGCCGTACGCCATCGCCCGTCACTCACGCCGTTCCACCTCACGTCCGGGCCCGGTGTTCGTCATGGGCCCGCGTCAAGCCTGTCACAGCCCTTCCGCGATCCATCGGCGCCCCGGGCACCCGCACGTGGTCAGCAGCCGTCGTACCCCGCGGTCGGCATGGAGAGCCTGCGGTGGACGCTGGCCTTGGTCCGCGCGGTGTAGACGGGCTCCTCCAGACCGGCGAGTTCCAGCCGCACGCCGCGCCGCTCGCACTCGGCGGCGAAGTCCGGCACGGAGACGAGCGCCCTGGCGAGCACCCGGTCGTTGGGGGCCACGAACACGTCGACCTGCCCGCCCTCGGCTCCGGCCCACAGGGCGTGGTGGTCGGGGCGCAGCCCGTACACGCGCAGCTGGCGGGTGACGACGTATCCCTGGTCGGCGGCCCAGCGTGCGCACATGGCGTGCTGGCTGCGGGTGTCGACGAGGAAGGGATCGCCGTCGAGCTCTTCCAGTGGTGTGAGACTGGCGATGGCCGCCACCCGTACGTCCCCGACGACGTCCCCCATGAACGGATCCCCCCGCGCTCGGCTGCTCTCCACGACCCTACCCCCGGCGTAGCCCTGTGTAGTCGTGCGTATCCGCCGGGGGACCGGCGGAAAGGAGCACTCGGGCGTGGGAGGGGCGCGGACCGCCTACCCTCGTACGCGTAGAGGGATGACGGGGGCGTGTGCGAGGAGGCAGGGCGGTGGAGGTCACCTGGTGGGGTCATGCCACCTGCACGATCGAGGACACCGGGGTCCGGGTGCTGACCGATCCGCTGTTCGCGCGGCGCTTCGCGCATCTGCGCCGCCGCCGGGGCGAGGTGCCGCCGCCCGAGGCCGCGGTCGCCGACGCGGTCCTGATCTCCCATCTGCACTCCGATCATCTGCACCTCCCCTCCCTGGCCCGCCTCGCCCCCGGCAGTCTGCTGATCGTGCCCCGGGGCGCGGTGGCGGCGGTGCCCGGGCTGCGGCTGCTGCGCCGGGCGCGTGGACTGCGGGTCGCCGAGGTCGGCCCGGGGGACGTGGTTCCGGTCGGTGAGGTCCTGGTCCGCGCGGTTCCGGCCCTCCACGACGGGCGGCGGCTGCCGGTCGGCCCGCGCCGGGTGCCCGCGCTCGGTTACGTGGTCGAGGGCGAGGCCCGCACCTATTTCGCCGGGGACACCGGACTCTTCGACGGCATGGCGGACGCGGTGGGGACGGTGGACGTGGCGCTGCTGCCGGTCGGCGGCTGGGGGCCCAATCTGGGTCACCACCACCTGGACGCGGCGCGCGCCGCGCAGGTGCTGACCATGCTGGGGCCGCGGTCCGCGGTGCCGGTGCACTACGGCACGTACTGGCCGATCGGGTTGGACGGGGTCCGGCCGCACGAGTTCCACTCGCCGGGTGACGAGTTCGTACGGCAGGCGGCGCGGGTGGCACCGGAGGTGGCGGTGCACCGGCTGGGGCACGGCGAGCATGTGAGGCCGGAGGCCCGTAAGTGATCGATGAGGTGCTGCGGCAGCTGCCGACGGAGTCGACCCAGCAGGCCGTCGGCTATCCGTCGCTGTTCCTGCTGGTGGCGCTGGGGTCGCTGGTGCCGGTGGTGCCGACGGGTGCCCTGGTGAGTACGGCGGCCGTGGTGGCGGTCCACCAGAC
Source organism: Streptomyces sp. CB02058 (assembly GCF_001905505.1). Lineage (GTDB taxonomy): Bacteria > Actinomycetota > Actinomycetes > Streptomycetales > Streptomycetaceae > Streptomyces. Next base: position 988,608 of record NZ_LIPG01000003.1, on the reverse strand, counting down.
GTCACCGTTCGCCCTGCTCGTGGTGTTCGCGGTGGCCTCGGGCGCGGCGTTCCTGGGGGACATATGCCTGTACTGGCTGGGGCAGCGCGGGGTGCGGTCCAGGAACGGGTCGAAGTGGCTGGAGGCGATCAGCAGCCGGGCGGCTCCCGAACGGCTGGCGCAGGCGCAGCAGAAGCTGGACGAGCACGGCACGGTGGTGCTGGTGCTGTCCCGGCTGGTGCCCGCCGGGCGCATACCGGTCATGCTGGCGTGTCTGCTCGGCCGGATGCCGTTGCGGCAGTTCGCCCGGGGTGACGTGCCCGCGTGTCTGGCGTGGGCGGCCACGTATCAGCTGATCGGGATCCTGGGCGGTTCGCTGTTCGCCGAGCCGTGGGAGGGCGTGCTCGCGGCGATCGCGCTGACGCTGCTGATCAGCGGGGCGCCCGCGCTCTGGAGGCGGCTCCGGGCGCGTATGGCCGGCTGAGGGGCGGGTGCGCCGGCCGGGCACGGTCAGGCGTCCAGGACCCGGGAGCCGCCGACCGGCAGGTCCCAGAGGTCGGCGCGCGGGAGTCCGGCGCGCTGCCACGCCGTACGGAGCCTGGTGAGCGGTTCGAGCACCGGTTCGGCGGAGAGCAGGAACGTCGCCCAGTGCATGGGAGCCATCGCGCGGGCCCCGAGGTCCTGGTAGGCCTGCACGGCCTCCTCGGGGTCGGTGTGCACGTCCGAGAGCCACCAGCGCGGTTCGTACGCCCCGATCGGCAGCATGGCCAGGTCGAGGCCGGGGTAACGGCGGCCGATCTCCTCGAACCAGTGGCCGTAGCCGGTGTCCCCCGCGAAGTAGATCCGCCGTTCCCGGGAGTCCGTGAGCACCCAGCCGCCCCAGAGGGACCGGCAGGTGTCCAGCAGGGTGCGCTTGGACCAGTGGTGGGAGGGCACGAAATCGAAGCGGACCCCGCCCAGTTCCACCGATTCCCACCAGTCGAGCTCGGTGACGCAGGTGAAGCGGCGGCGCCGGCACCAGCGGCCGAGTCCGGCGGGGACGAGGAGCGGGGTGTCCCTGGGGAGCCGGCGCAGCGTGGGGGCGTCGAGGTGGTCGTAGTGGTTGTGGCTGATCAGGACGGCGTCGACGCGTGGGAGTTCCTCCCAGCCGACGCCGACGGGGGTGATCCTGGCGGGGGTGCCGAGGATGCGCCGCGACCAGACCGGGTCGGTGAGGACGGTGAGACCGCCGATGCGGACGATCCAGCTGGCGTGTCCCGCCCAGGTGACGGCGGTGGTGTCCGTGTCCACCCGGGGCAGCGGCCGGGGGGCGTAGGGCAGCCGGTGGATGCCGCGGAGGCCCTCGGCGTTCGGCCGGAGCGCGCGCTCCTTCGCCAGACGGGTCATGCCCCTGACACCCGGAAGGGGGGCGGTGAGCCGGTCGGCGAAACTGCGGGGCCAGGTCCGGAGCTCGCCGAGGCGGCGCGGCGCGGCGGCGCGGCGGCCCGAGGGCGCGTGGCCGGCCGCGGCGGGAGGGCGCTCGGTCTGTTCCGTCATCGAGAGGCTCCTGTCTCGGAGTTCATCGAGGGCTGCTGCTGCCGTCGGTGGTCATCGAGGGCTGCTGCTGTCATCGGAGTTCGTCGAGGGCTGCTGCGAAAATGCTCAGTGCTCGGGCGACATGGGGCAATTTCAGGGGCTCCACCGCAGTGAGGGACTCCATCTGCCGCTCCGGGGTTGAGCCGAGCAGCGGGCCGGTGCTCAGCCGCACCCGCAGCGCGCCCAGTTCGTCCCCGAACCGGTGCCCGCCGGGAACGGGGGCACCGAGGCGTTCCGTCAGGTACTCCTCCAGTTCCAGGGAGTCCGTGACCCCCCGCGCGGCGAGCCGGGTGCGCAGCGGGCCGAGGTCGGCGTAGAGGTGGCGGCCCGCCTGCGGCGGCCTGGCCAGCGCACCCGCGGTGAGCACCGCGCGGTGCGCGGCGGAGGCGACCTCGGACTGGAGGTGCGCTGCCCGGCGGATCCGGTCCGTGACGGCTTCGGGCTCGCCCAGCGCGTGGGCGGCGGCCCTGGCAACCGGTTCCGCGACCACGGCACCGAGCGCGGTGAGGACGTCCAGCACACGGGCCCGCCGGGCGGCGGCGCGCGCGGTGGCCGGGAAGCGTGCGACGGCGACCGGCCAGGCGGACGGGGTGAGCGCCCCTGCCAGGTCGGTGACCACGGTGACGTCGTCGGGGCACATCTCGGCGGGGCTGAGGACGACCGTGTCGTGGGGGCGGTGCAGGGTGTCGCGCCAGGTCTCGTCGCTGACGATGTGCAGCCCTTCGGAGACGGCGGCCTCACAAGCCTCGCGGACCAGCTCCGGCGGGGCGAGGGTCGCGGTGGGGTCGTCGGCCACCGAGATCAGGAGCAGCCGGGGCCTGCCGCCCTCGGCCCGCACCCTGCGCACGGTCTCCAGCAGGGCGTACGGGTCGGGGATGCCGCCGCACTCGGCGGGGGTCGGGACGTGGTAGGCGGGCCGGCCGAGCAGCCGCGCCTGCGGCATCCAGCCGGCGGGGCAGGGCCTGGGCATGATCACATCGCCGCCGTACGCGGCGATCAGCGCGAACACGAGGGGCTGGGCGCCCGGGGCGGCCACGATGTCCTCGGGACTGCCACGCAGGCTCCGCCGCTCCCAGTAGGCGCGGGCGGCCTCCCGCAGGATCGTTCCTCCACCGGGTGGCTCGGGACGGGGCCGCGCGGCGGCGGCCGCGAGTACGGCGGCGAGCTCGGGCAGCACGGGGAGGCCGGGGTCGGGGGCGGGCGGCCCGTAGCGCACCGGGCCGCGGTCCTCCCTGAGCGGGTGCTCGCTCCCGCGCATCCCGGGCCTCCCTCCGCCTGCGTGTCCTCAGGGCCTTTATACGGAGGTTCCCCGGGGTCCGCCCCCGCACCGGCGCGGGAGACGGCGGAAATACGCCTCCTGCCCGGGCGGGCTCATCCGGCGAACGGCGTCCCGGGCAGCCCCTGCCCCGCGTCCGGCAGCACGAGCAGGGAGCCCGCCAGCGGAGGCGGCGCGTCCAGGCCCGTACGGGCGGTGGAGATGTACAGATCGCGCAGCCCGTGACCGCCGAACGCGCACGCCGTGGGGCGTGGGACCGGCAGCTCCACGACCCGGTCCAGCTTCCCGTCGGGGGTGTAGCGGCGGACGGCGGCGCCGTCCCAGAAGGCGGCCCACACGCAGCCCTCCGCGTCCACGGTGAGCCCGTCCGGCCAGCCGGAACCCTCTTCGATGACGGTGAAGGGGCGGCGGTTCACGACGCGCTCCCCGTCCACGTCGAAGACGTCGATCCGCCGCGTGGGGGTGTCCGTGTAGTACATGAGCCGGCCGTCCGGGCTCCAGCCGGTGCCGTTGCTGACCGTCACCGCGTCCAGTACGCCCGTCACCGTGCCGTCCGGGGCGAAGCGGGCCAGGTTGCCGCCCCCCTCCGCCTCGTCGTAGCGCATGGTGCCCGCCCAGAGCGCGCCGTCGGGCGCCACGGCCGCGTCGTTGCCCCGCCGGCCGGGTACGGGGTCGTGGGCCAGCCAGGAGAAGGCCCCGTCGGCGTCGTACAGCCCGACGCCGTCCCGCAGGACGACCACGAGGCCGCCGCCCGCCCGCGGCTTCGCGGCGCCGACGTGCTGTCCGGTGGCCATGACCGTGCGCCGCCCCGTCGAAGGGGCGAAGGTGTGGACGCGCGCGGAGAGGATGTCGACCCAGATCAGCCGCTCCCCCGCCGGGTCCCAGGTGGGGCCCTCGCCCAGCTCGGCCTGCTCGCGCACGGCCACTTCCAGGGAACTCACACCTGCCCCCGGTGGTGTCCGAGGCGGCCGGACAGCGCGTCGGCGCCGCCCGAGGCGAGCTGCGCGAGCTCCGCCTCGCGCTCCTCGCTCCAGCGGATCATCGGCACGGAGATGGAGAGCGCCGCGACGACCCTTCCGGACCGGTCGCGCACGGGCGCGGCCACACAGCTCACGTCCGGGTTGGACTCGCGGTGCTCGACCGCTATGCCCCGCTTGCGTACGACCGCGAGCGCCGCCCGCAGCTCCGCCGCGTCGGTGAGGCTGTTGTCGGTCATGGCGACGAGCTCACGTCCGTCGAGGCGGGCGTCGAGCTCCGCCTCGGGGAGCGCGGCGAGCAGCAGCTTGCCGACGGAGGTGCAGTGGGCGGGCAGCTTTCGGCCGGCGGCCGAGACCATGCGGACGGCGTGGGTGGAGTCCACCTTGGCGATGTAGATGACCTCGGTGCCCTCCAGGATCGCCACATGGACCGTCTCGCCACAGGTCTCGGCGACCTCCCTGGCGACCTGCTGGCCCTCGGCCGCGAGGTCGAGCTTCTCGGCGTACCGGCTGCCGAGCTGGTACGTGCGCACGCCGAGGCGGTAGCGGCCCGGCTGCTCCGGGACCGTGACCAGGTAGGAGCGCGCGGCGAGCGTGGTGAGCAGCTCGTGGACCGTGGTCCGCGGAAGTTGGAGCTTGCGGGTGACCTCGGGGGCGGAGAGGGTTCCCTCACCCTGGAGGAAGAGTTCGAGAACATCCAGCGCCCTGGTCACCGCAGGGACGAGTCGCCCCATGATCGCCCGCCAATCTCGTTCGACACTCCGGCCAATGACCGGAATCACGAACGCAGGCTAACGGCAGGGAACTTGTCCGGGCAACGCCCTTGACAGGCCGGAGCGGGCGGACAGGGGGCAATTCCCCACGTACTTCGCGATTCGGCCGGATCTGTCGGCGCCGTCCGTGCGCGCCTCCTGGTTCACCGACCGGTCGCAGGGTATTCGCTGTCCCATGTCGACATCGAGCAGCTTCCCATCTCCCGGCCGCCTGCGGGCCTGGTTCCACCAGCGCGACCTTGCCGCGTTCCAGCGCGTGGCCGACAGACACTGGCCGGGCGCCGAGCCCGTCCTTCCCCGGCTGAGCCGCAGCGCCAACCACGGACTGCTGTGGTTCGGGGCCGCCGCGGGCATGGCGGCCCTGGGCAGCAGCGCCCGGTCCCGCAGGGCCGCGCTGCGCGGCATCGCCTCGCTGGCCGTCGCGTCCGCCGCGATCAACACCGTGGGCAAGGGCGCGGTGCGCAGGGAGCGCCCGATACTGGACCTGGTCCCGATGGTGAGGCAGCTGAACCGGCAGCCGTTCACCACCTCGTTCCCCTCGGGGCACGCGGCGTCCGCGGCCGCCTTCGCGACGGGCGTCGCCCTGGAGTCGAAGGGCTGGGGCGCGGTCGTCGCACCGGTGGCGGTGGCCGTCGCCGCGTCCCGCGTCTACACGGGGGTCCACTATCCGAGCGATGTGGTGGCCGGTGCGGCCCTGGGCATAGGGGCCGCCTTCGCACTGCGGGGCGTCGTACCGACCCGTGGCCAGCTGCCCGCCCCCGGCCGCCCGCCCGCCGAGGCTCCGGCGCTGCCGGCCGGCAAGGACCTGGTGGTGGTCGTCAACCGGGAGTCGGGCTCCGCGACCGCCGCGGCGACCTTGATCCGCGACGCGCTGCCGCTCGCGGAGACGGTGGAGTGCGCACCCTCGGACCTGTCCGGCTGCCTGGAGGAGGCGGCACGGCAGGGCAAGGCCCTGGGCATCTGCGGGGGTGACGGCACCGTCAACCTGGCGGCGGCCGTCGCGGCGACCCACGGTGTGCCGCTCGCCGTGTTCCCCGGTGGGACCCTCAACCACTTCGCGTACGACCTCGGCATCGAGACCGTGCAGGACACGGTGACGGCACTCACCTCGGGCGGCGCGGTCCGGGTCGACCTGGGCCGCTTCCGGCCGGGACCCCAGGGGCCGGGCGGCGCGGACGGATATTTCCTCAACGCCTTCAGCCTGGGCGTCTATCCGGAGCTCGTACGGACCCGGGAGCACTGGTCCCCCAGGATCGGCGGATGGCCCGCGGGGGTCCTCGCGGCCTTCGAGGCGCTGCGCGGCTCACGGCCCCTGACCGCCGAACTCCAGGGTAAGCGGCGGCCGCTGTGGCTGCTCTTCGTCGGCAACGGACTGTTCCAGCGGGTCGGCCCGGCGCCGGGCCGCCGCCACAACCTGGCGGACGGACTGCTGGACGTACGCGTGGTCCACGGAGGCCGCACACCCGGACTCCGGCTGCTGGCCGCGGCGGTCGCCGGTCCCCTGACCCGGTCGCCCGTCCACGCGGCGGTACGCCGCCGCAAGGTGCGGCTGTCCGGCCTGAAGCCGGGGACTCCGTATGCCTACGACGGTGAAGTGGCGCACTCCGGAAGCGAGTTGCTGATCGACAAGCTGCCCGAGGCGCTGACGGTGTACTGCCCGATGCCCATCTGACTGATGACCACATATTGAGACGCCTATCTCATAATTCGACATCCCGGCGTACCGTCGAGCGCATCGCCTGAGACTGAGGTCCGAGAGAGGACGTACGGCCATGCCGAAGGAATCCGCTGTCTACACCCACGGCCACCACGAGTCGGTGCTGCGCTCGCACCAGTGGCGGACCGCCGCGAATTCCGCGGCCTACCTGATCGGTGAACTCCGTCCCGGCCAGGCGGTCCTGGACGTCGGGTGCGGGCCGGGCACCATCACTTCGGACCTCGCCGAGCTGGTCGCGCCGGGCCGGGTGACCGCGGTCGACGCGAGTGGTGACGTACTGGAGCGCGCCGCGGAGGTGGCGCGTGAACGCGGTCTGGACAACGTGGAGTTCGCCACCGCAGATGTCCACTCCCTGGACTTCCCCGACGACTCCTTCGACGTGGTCCACGCCCATCAGGTGCTCCAGCACGTGGGCGATCCGGTCCAGGCGCTGCGCGAGATGCGGCGGGTCTGCCGGCCCGGGGGCGTCGTCGCGGCCCGCGACAGCGACTATGCGGCGATGACCTGGTATCCGGAGGTGCCCGGGATGCAGGAGTGGCAGGACCTCTACGGCCGGGTGGCCCGCGCCAACGGCGGCGAGCCGGACGCGGGCCGCCGGCTGCTCTCCTGGGCCCGCGAGGCCGGGTTCACCGACATCACCCCGACCGCGGCGGCCTGGTGCTTCGCCACCCCGGAGAACCGCGCCTGGTGGAGCGGTCTGTGGGCGGACCGCACGACGGCATCGGTGTACGCCGAGCTGGCGGTCGAGGGCGGGCACGCGCGCGCGCAGGAGCTGACGGCGATCGCGGAGGCCTGGCGCGCGTGGGGCGGGGAGCCCGACGGATGGTTCATGGTGCCGCACGGCGAGGCGCTCTGCCGGGTGTGATCCGGTGACGGGGCGAGGAACCGATCACATCACGCCTGGTCGGCAACTACCCTCGTACGCATGGAAATCCTGGGAACCACGCTGCGTATCTGCGTCGACGACCTGGAGGCCTCGGTGGCCTTCTACGAGGGCCTGACCAGCACTCCGGCACTGCGCTTCGAGCGCGGCGGGGTCTCGGTGGCCGCGATCGGCTGCTTCCTGCTGATGAGCGGCCCCGAGTCGGAGCTGGAGGTGCTGCGCAAGGTGTCGGCGACGATCGCGGTCAAGGACGTCGAGGAGGCCCACGCGGCGCTGACCCGGGTGGGTGCCCGGGTCATCGCCGGCCCGGTGCCCACCCCGGCGGGCCGCAATCTGATCGCGCTGCACCCGGACGGCTCGGTCTTCGAGTACGTGGACCGCAACGTCTCCGCCTGATTCCCCGCCCTGCGTCCTGTCAGCGCCGCTCCCCGCCCTGCCCCTCCTCGGCGAAGGCGTCGACGACGATGTCCGTGAGCAGGGCGCCCGCCGAGGCGTCGGGGTCGAGGTCGGGGTCGTAGATCGTGACGTTGAGCCCGACGCAGCGGGGCGAGCCGACGAGGGTGCGCAGCAGCGTGGTGAGTTCGCCGGGGAACAGTCCGCCCTCGTCCGGGCTGTCGACGGCGGGCATCACGCTCGGGTCGAGGACGTCGGCGTCGAGGTGCACCCAGAAACCGTCGAGGACGGGAACCTCCAGGCTGAGCACCACGGCACGGGCGATGTCGGCGGGACCCCACTCCCTGATCTCGCCGACGGTCGCGTTGGAGATCTTCAGGGCGGCCATCTCGGCGCGGTCCTCGTCGTAGTCGCGCATGCCGAAGAGGCGGATGTCCTCGTCCTTCAGATAGGGCCCGAGGCCCTCCAGGTCGGTGAGGTCGGCCTGTCCGCGCCCGGTCGAGAGCGCCAGTTCCTCGCCGCCCGCGGCGCCGATCCGGTCGCTGTTCCCCGGGTGCCGGAAGTCCGCCGAGCCGTCGATCGCGGCGAGCCCGTACCGGCCGATGCGCCGCAGCGCGAGGGTGGCGCCGAGCTGGATGGAGCAGTCTCCCCCGAGGACGACGGGGAATTCGCCCGCCCTGACGTGCCGTTCGATGCGGTCGGCGAGCGTGCGGGTGTAGCGGGCGACGGCGGCGGCGTTGAAGACCCCGTCGCCCTCCCGCCAGTCACCGAGGTCGTAGCGCGGCGGTACGACGACCCCGCCCTCCAGAGCCCCGAGCCGCCGCACGATGCCCTGCTCGCGGAGCGCGCCGGCGAGTTTGTAGCAGCCGGGCACGGTGCCGGGGGCGGGAGGCCGCAGCCCGAGGTTGGAGGGGGCGTCGATGACCACACGAGTACGCATACGCCCCATCCTCACCGCCCCCGGCCGGTGTGTCTCCGTGTCGGCGGAAGTCATCCGCTTCCCGGCCGGGGCCGTGTCGGCCGTGCCCGGACGGCCGCGCCGATGTCCTGCGCGACGCCGGCGCAGCTGACCGGCCCGCCTTCCGGCCGGGCGGTGGCCGTCGTCAACGGCTCTGCACGGAGGCCCCGTTCGAGGCGGTGACCGGGTCCGGACCGGTGGAGCGCCGCGGCAGGGCGGAGCCCGTCGCGGGCTCGGACCTCGTCAGCCACAGGCCGGTGAACACGGCGCCGGCCAAGGTGAGGGCGCCCGCCACGACGAAGGCGCTGTTGAGCCCGGTCTCGAAGGAGGCACCGCCGGACTGCCGGGTGCGGACGACGGCTCCGAGTACGGCCACGCCGAGCACCGCGCCGATCTGCCGGGTGGTGCTGCTGATGCCCGACGCGAGGCCGCCCTCCTGCGTGCCGACCGCCTGCATGGCGGCTCCCGTCAGCGGGGACATGGCGAGGGCGAAGCCGATGCCGACGACCGCCATCCGCCACCACACGTTCCCGTAGCCGGTGTCGGCGTGCACCATGCCGAGCGCCAGCAGTCCCAGGCCGGCCAGGGCCAGGCCGACGGTCACCACGACGCGGAAGCCGTACCGGGCAGCGAGCCGGCCCGCGTACGGGCTGACGACCACCATGGCGAGGGAGGCCGGCAGGGTCTGCAGGCCGGCGCGCAGGATCGAGCTGCCCTGGACGTACACGAAGAACTGGGAGAAGAAGAACGACGAACCCATGAGCGCGAACCCCACCACGACCATGGCGGTGTTGGACACCGTGAACAGCCGCTGCCGGAACAGCCGCAACGGCAGCATCGGAGCGGAACGACGCGCTTCGACGGCGACGAAGGCGGCGAGCATGACCACCGCGGCGGCGAAGCCGGCGAGGACCACCGGGGCGGTCCAGCCGCGGGCACCGCCCTCGATCAGCCCGTAGGTCAGCGCCCCCACCCCCAGGACGGACAGCACAGTCCCCGGGACATCGATCGCGGGGGCGCCCGGATTGCGTGCCTCTTCGAGGGTGCGCAGACCGAGCAGCAGAAGGACCACGCCGATGGGCACGTTGACCAGGAAGATGGCCTGCCAGCCGAAGGCATCGGTCAGCACTCCGCCGGCCACGGGCCCCGCGGCCAGTCCGATTCCGCTGAGTCCGGCCCACAGTCCGATCGCCCTGACCCGTTCCTGCGGCACGGGATGGGCGGCGGCGAGCAGGGCCAGCGAGGCGGGGCTCAGCGCCGCGGCCCCGATGCCCTGCAGCACACGGCCGGCGACGAGCCAGCCGACCGAGGGCGCGAGGCTGCACCACACCGAAGCGGCGGTGAAGACCACCACGCCGGTCAGGAACACCCGCTTGCGGCCGAACCGGTCGGCGAAGATCCCTCCGGACAGGAGCAGCATCGCGACCAGGAGTACGTACGCGTCGACGATCCATTGCAGACCGGTCAGTTCGGTGTGCAGCCGCTGCTGCATGTCGGGCAGCGCCGCTCCGACGATCGTGTTGTCGAGCAGAACCATGAATTGGCCCAAGCAGGTCACCGTGAGCAGCGCGGTCCGGTGTGACCGACTGCCGACGGCCGCGTGCGGTGCAGCCATGGGGATTCCTCTCGATCGATGGTCGCGCCCGGCCGCGGCCCACGTGGCTGACGCGGATGGCGATACAAGCGGGCGCTCTAAAGCAGTCAGTGACTGCGTTAGGAGACTGTAGGGAGGGTCACCCACAAACGCAAGTAACTCCTGCGTTAAGGTGGGTCCATGAACGAGCGAGAGCCTGCCCGGCGGCCCGGCGGGCGCAGTGCCCGGGTGCGCGCGGAGGTGCACCAGGCCGTCACCGAACTGATCAGTGAGCGCGGTTACGGCAACTTCACCGTCGGCGAGGTCGCGGCCCGCGCGGGCGTGGCCGACAGCAGCATCTACCGCCGGTGGGGCAGCCTGGAGACCCTGCTCACCGAAGTGGCGCTCACCCGTCTCAACGCGCAGTCACCGATGCCCGACACCGGAAGCCTCGCCGGCGACCTGCGCACCTACGCGGCCAATGTGGCCCGCGAGATCACCGGGCCCGACGGCGTGGCGGTGGTACGCCTGGCCGTCGCCCTGTCCGGCAACGGCCGGGAGGGCCTTCAGGCCGGTGACAGCCTTCGCGACGAGCGCATGCGGCAGCTGCAGTCCATGCTGGATCGCGCCGGCGAACGCGGCGAGCGGGCACCCGACGCGTACGGCGTGCTGGACCACATCCTGGCCCCGATGTACATCCGCGTCCTGTTCGGGATGGTCCCGCTCACCCCGGAGTACATCGACGGGCTGGTCGACCGGCTCCTGTGACCCGGGACCTCTCACGGGATCAAGCCGTGGGACGGAAGGCGCCCGCGGCAGCCGCCAGGAACGCGGCCTCCGCGGCTCGTTGCGGGAGCCGGGGGTCCGGAGCGTCACGCAGGAGCACCAGCTGGTGGTAGACCGGGGCCGTGGCGGCGATCAGCAGACTCCGCGCGTCCGCGTGCCGTGCGGGTAGTTCACCGCGCTCGACGGCCCGCTCGACGAGGATCTCGCACTGGGCGTACCGGTCGGCCCACAACCGCGTCTGGGCCCGCGCGGCCTGTTCCGAGTGGAACGAGGCGGCCATCAACGCGACGGCGAACGACGGCTGTACGACCAGGGACTCCTGGATCTCCTGATTGAGGGCCGTCAGATCGCCGCGCAGGGAACCGGTGTCCGGCGGCTGCCAGTCGATCTCACCGGCGGCGTCGATGACGTCGACGAGCAGGCCGCCGACATCGCGCCAGCGCCGGTAGACCGTGGCGCGGTGCACTCCGGCCCGCGTCGCGACACCCTCCATCGTGAGTGCTTCGTGACCGCCTTCGGCCAGTTCGGCGCGCACCGCGTCGAGCACCTGGGCGCGGACGCGGGCGGTGCGACCGCCCGGACGGCGGTCCGGCGTCGTGTCCAGTGAGTCTGTCATCGGCCATCGATTTCGGTTGATCAAGGCGGCAGGGCTGTGCCAGCATCCTAACGCGACAGTTGTCGCTCTAGGTCCACTCGAGAGGAACCGCTTCCGCGATGACGCCCGTTCCCGCCGACCCCACCGTGCTCCACCCGATGCCCGAGCACCCCCGCGTGGTTCTCCTCAAGCCCTTGGTGAAGTCGCCGCTGATCGAGGTCGGCGACTTCTCCTACTACGACGATCCGGACGACCCTGCCGCGTTCGAGACGCGCAACGTCCTGTACCACTACGGCCCCGAGCGGCTGGTCATCGGCAGGTACTGCGCGCTGGGGACGGGCACCCGGTTCATCATGAACGGCGCCAACCACCGCATGGACGGCCCTTCCACCTTCCCGTTCCCAACCATGGGCGGCTCCTGGACGGAGCACTTCGACCTGATCACCGGCCTGCCCGGCCGGGGCGACACGGTCGTCGGCAACGACGTGTGGTTCGGCCACGGCGTCACGGTCATGCCCGGTGTGCGCATCGGCCACGGCGCCGTCATCGCCGCCGGCTCAGTGGTCACCGGCGACGTCCCCGACTACGGCATCGTCGGCGGCAACCCCGCCCGTCTCATCCGCACCCGCTACGACGCCGCGGACATCGCCCGTCTCCTCGCGGTGGCGTGGTGGGACTGGCCCGTGGCGCACATCACCAGCCACGTACGGACGATCATGTCGGGGACCGTCGCCGAACTGGAGGAGGCCGCCGCGCGGCTCGGCCGGTCCTGACACCGCTTCCCCGCCACGCCGCCCGCACCCGTCCCGCGTCCGAAACGAGTGATCGCCCATGTCCCGTCGCCGCGCCCATGTCGCCATGGTCGGCGTCCCGATCGTCAGTCATGTCCTGCCGAGCCTCGCCCTCATCCGTGAACTGATGGCCCGTGGGCACCGGGTCACGTACGCCAACGACCCGTTCGTGGCCGACCGGATCGAGTCCACCGGAGCGGAACTGGTGCCCTGCACCTCCACGTTGCCGGTCGCCGACAACAACTGGCCCGCCGATCCCATCGCCGCGGCGGGCCTCTTCCTCGACGACGCCGTCCAGGCACTCCCGCAACTGCACGCCGCCTACGACGACGATCCGGCCGACCTGTACCTCTACGACATCGGCGCCTATGCCGCGCGCGCCCTCGCCGAGTCACAGGGCCGCCCCCTCGTGCAGCTGTCCCCGACCTTCGTCGGCTGGGACGGCTACCAGGAGGAGGTCGCGGCGCATCTACGGAAGTCGCCGGGCGCCGACGCGTATCAGGACAGGTTCGCGCGGTGGCTCGCCGGCTGCGGTGCGACCACCACGGACGTGGACACCTTCTCCGGCCCACCCGCCCGCGCCCTCGCCCTGATCCCGCGAGCGATGCAGCCGCACGCCGACCGGGTCGACACCGGCACGGTGACCTTCGTGGGCCCCTGCTTCGACACCCGGGCGGACACGGACGGCTGGACCCGCCCGGCGGGCGCGGAGAAGGTGCTCCTGATCTCGCTCGGCTCGGCGTACACCCGCCGGACCGAGTTCTACCGCCGGTGCGTCGCCGCCTTCGGCGACCTGCCCGGCTGGCACGTCGTACTCCAGATCGGCGCGTACACGGACCCCGGGGACCTCGGCACCGTACCGTCCAACATCGAGGTGCACTCCTGGGTCCCGCAACGCGCGATCCTGGAACAGGCCGACGCCTTCGTCACCCATGCCGGCATGGGTGGCTGCGGCGAAGGGCTCCTCGCGGGCGTTCCCATGATCGCCGTGCCGCAGGGGGCCGAGCAGTTCATGAACGCCGACCGGCTCGTGGAACTAGGCGTCGCGCGCCGTGTGGACACCGCCGATGCCACCGCCGAGTCCTTGCGCACGGCGCTGACCGACCTGGTCACGGACCCGGAACGCGCAGCCAGGTCACGGCAGTTGCAGGCCGCCGCGCGGGCCGAGGGCGGCACCCGGCGCGCCGCCGGCCTGATCGAGGACGTACTGACCGCCGCCGGGGGCACCGGGCACTGAGCGCCGTCTCGGCGACGGAGCCGCACAACCGCGGTACTCAGATCTGGTTCAGGCCTCCGTCGACGTACAGGCTCGAACCGGTGATGAAGCTGCTCTGCCCGGAGGCGAGGAAGGCCACGGCAGCGGCGATCTCCTCCGGGCGCCCGAGCCGGCCCAGTGGCACCTGTGCGGCCAGGCCCTGCCGGAGGCCGGCGGCCTGCTCCGGGTCGGGCGCGAGCCCCGAGAGACCAGGGGTGTCGGTCGGGCCGGGAGTGATCGTGTTGACCCGGATGCCGCGCCCCTTTAGTTCATTGGCCCAGGTCCGGGCGAAGGACCGGGTGGCCGCCTTGCTCGCCGCGTACACACCGAACGCCTCCGCGCCGACGTCCACGTTGGTGGAACCGTTCAGGATGACCGAGGCGCCGTCGTTGAGCAGGGGCAGCGCCTTCTGCACGGTGAAGAGTGTGCCGCGCACGTTGATGTCGAAAAGCGCGTCGAAGTGCTCCTCGGTCATCTGCTCCAGCGTCGCGAACGCGGCGACGGAGGCATTGGCGAACAACACGTCCAGGCCCGACCCCCTGCTGCGGATCGTCTCGTAGAGCCGGTCCAGGTCGGCCAGGTCGGAGATGTCACCGGTCACCGCGGTGGCCGACCCCGGGCCGATCACCTCGACGGCCGCGTCGAGTTCGGCCTTGCGCCGGCCGGTGACGAACACGTGCGCGCCCTCGGCCGCCAGCCGTACGGCGCCGGCCAGGCCGATTCCGGAGCCGCCTCCGGTGACGAGAGCGGTCTTCCCCTCGAGCAGTCCCATGACAACAACCTCTCGCTACTTCCGCATCGATCGATGCGGAAGTAGCACCGTAGCACTTCCGTACCGATCGATGCGGAATGAGTGCCGCAGGCCGTGACGACCGGACGGGGCGGCAGTGGAGGCCGGGAGACCGGCGACGCCGCCGAGGGCGCGCCGGCGCATGGAGAGGAGCCGCGCACCGCGAACAGGACCGCGGTGGCGGCTTCCTGAGGCCACGACGGCTCAGGACGTGGCGGACACCAGGCCGATCCGGTGGGCGAGGACGACGGCCTGGACGCGGTCGCGGAGATGGAGCTTGGTCAGGATCCGCGAGACATAGGTCTTCACCGTCTCGGGCGTGATGAACATCGCCGCGGCGATCTCCGCGTTCGACAGCCCCTCGGCGATCAGCCGGAGTGCCTCCAGTTCGCGGACGGTCAGCGCGCTCATGACCTCCTCCCTGGCCGGCCGGGAGGTGTCCGCAGGGCGCAGCCGTTCGGCGAAGTGGCCGATGAGGTGCCGGGTGACGGCCGGAGCCAGCAGCGCCTCGCCCCGGGCGACCGTCCGTATCCCGCCCACGAGTTCGGCGGGGGGCGAGTCCTTCAGAAGGAAGCCGCTCGCTCCGGCCCGGAACGCGTCGTAGACGTAGGCGTCGACGTTGAAGGTGGTGACGACCAGCACCTTCGGTGGCGCCACGGCGTCGGGACCGGCCAGCCGTCGGGTCGCCTCGATGCCGTCGAGCAGGGGCATCCGGATGTCCATCACGACGACATCGGGGCGCAGTTGACGCGCGGCATGCACCGCGGCGAGCCCGTTCTCGGCCTCCCCGACGACCTCCAGGTCGGGCTGGGCGGAGAAGATGGTGGCATAGCCGGTGCGTACCAACGCCTGGTCGTCGCAGACGAGTACGCGGATCGGCGGCGCATCACTCATGGGTCACTCCTGCGCGGACTGGGCGGGTATCACGGCACGGACGTGGAACCCGCCGTCGGGACGGGGTCCGGCCACCAGTTCACCATCGAGCATCCGCACCCGTTCACGCAGCCCGGTCAGTCCTCGTCCGCCGCCACGGGCCTCGTGCCGGGCCGTCGGCGCGGTCGCCGGGGAGGAGGCGGGCCCTTCGGTGGCCACCTCGATCTCGATGCGTTCGTCGCCGTGCCGGACCAGGACCTGTGTCCGCTGCCCGGCCGCGTGCTTCATCGCGTTGGTGAGCGCCTCCTGCACCACGCGGTACGCGGCCAGTTCCACGTCGACGCTCCGCGTCCGCCGCCCGCCCCGCTCGGTGAACTCGACGGGCTGGCCCGACATGCGGGCCCGTGCGACCAGGTCCGCCACCTTTCCCAGGGTGGGCGCCCGGTCCGCGGATTCGGAGGCGGACGCGGACTGACCGGTGGCCTCCAGTACGCCGAGCAGGTGCCGCAGTTCGGTGAGCGCCCGGCGACCGGTGTCGCTGACGGCCGCCAGGCCCTCACCGGCCCGTTCCGGCGCGGACGTGAGCAGGAACTGCGCCGCGTCGGCCTGGACCACCATGGCCGTCACATGGTGCGTCACCACGTCGTGCAGTTCGCGCGCGATGCGGGCGCGCTCGGCGTCCGCGGCCACCTCGGCGGCCAGCCTCCGCCGTTCGGCCTCCTCCGCCCGACGCTTGCGTACGCCGTTGCCCACGAGCCAGACGCCGGCCAGGAACAGGGAGAACGCGAGGTAGTCCGGAAGCCGCTCCGGTGAGCCCAGGCGGTGCAGGACGACCGCCAGCACGGCGTAGCCCGCACCCGCGGCTGCGGCGAGCGCGCGGCGGAAGGAGTCCTGGTGGGCTCCGGCGGAGTACAGGGCCGCGTAGAGACCGACACTTCCGAACGTCGCGGGACAGCCCAGCGCCTGATGCACCGCGAAGGCACAGCCGACGACGGCGAGGCAGGCCGCGGGCCGCCGGGTCCGTACCGCGAGCGGCAGGGTCTGCGCCAGGGTCAGCCCGATGCTCAGCGGACTCGGCGGGCGATCGGGCAGTTCTCCGATCTGTGCCCCGATCTGCGACAGGGTCGGTACGAAGGCCAGCACGGTGAGCACCAGCGCGAGGCCACCGTCCTTGACGTCCTGTCGGCTCCTCGTCAGCCGGCCGAGTGGCCTCTGCGGCAGCGATGGCCTCCAGGACCACCTGGGCATCAACACGTCCGTCTCCGTTCCGTTCCGGTCAGCCGGGAGGGGTGCCGCGCGCAGGGTTCAGCGGGCGACGCGCCGGCGGGGCAGCAGACCGCCCCGCCGGTGGGCGAGGACGAACATCGGGATCACCAGCGCCACACCGATGAGGACGGTAACGATCGACGCCTCCAGACTGAAAACACCGCCGGTCAGCAGGGCCGGACCGCCGGCGTGCACGGAGAGCAGTCCCTCGACGGTGTTGCCCGAGACCGGAATGCCGAGCAGGTGCTCGGTGGCGTTCCAGGCGAAGTGCAGGCCCACGACGAACCACATGCTGCGCCGCCACAGGAACGCCGCTCCGAGCAGGGCGCCCGCCTCGACGGCGATCGCCAGTCCGCTCCACACGGTGGCCCCGGGGTTGGCCAGGTGCGCGGCGCCGAAGAGCAGCGCGGTGATCGCGACAGCGGCACCACTGCCGAACAACCGCTCCAGGGCCTGCAGGGCGAGGCCGCGGAACATCAGCTCCTCCGTGACCGCCGCGCCCGCCTGTACGGCGACCGCGGACGTCAGGACGGGGAGGAAGCCGTTGCCGGCCCAGGAGAACGAGTAGCCTCCGAACGCCGCGATCACCAGGGCGGACACGAGAATGAATGCCAGACCGACCCCGCCGCCGAGCAGCGCCTCGCGCACGGCCCCGCGCCGGGCGATCTCCGGCGCGGACCGTCGCGCGACGAAGCGCATGACCGCCCAGTAGACGGCCACCGCAACGGCCGCTCCCAGGACCGGGACCGGTCCGGGGCCGGTCGCGGTCGCAGCCGAGACCGCGCCGATGCCGAGCATTCCGATCAGCATCCAGACGAGCGGAGAGCCGAGGATCCGGCCGAGGCGGCCGCGGCCCGGACCTGAGGCATCACTCGGACCGGGGACGTCACTGGGACCGGGAACGTCGCTCGGACCGCGGGTGTCACTCGGACCGTCCGCGAGCCGGCCGTGGCCCGCTCCGTGGCTCGTGGTGGATGAGGTGTTCATCGTGGCCCCCTTGGTGGTCGGCCGCCCCGATGGCGACCCGACGACCACGCTAGGAACTCCGCGGCCTCCGCGATTCACCCGCGGGCGGACGGCGCCGGTAGCTCTCACGGGGGATGCGCTCGGCGGCGTCCTCGCCGCCGACCCCTACCCCTTCCGCAGCGATCGATGCGGAAGGGGTAGGCTCCATGGATGGCTACCAGACAGCGCGGCCCCATCGGCCGGCCCCGGGGATTCGACGCCGAGGAGGCTCTCGAACGCGCCATGCTGTTCTTCTGGGAACACGGCTACGAGGGCGCCGGCCTGGCAGGTCTGACCCAGGCGATGGGCATCTCGACCACCAGCATGTACGCGGCCTTCGGGAACAAGGAGGAGCTGTTCCGCAAGGCCCTGGACCGCTACACCGAGGGTCCCAGCGCCTACCTCGCCCGGGCCCTGGAGGAGCCGACCGCCCTCGGCGTGGCCTCCGCGGTCCTGGCCGGCACCGTACGGACCACCACCCGGCCGGCCCACCCCCAGGGATGCCTGGGCGTCCAGGGCGCCCTGGCGACCGGTGACTCCGGGCAGGCGGTCCGCGACCTGCTCGCCGCCTGGCGCACCCAGGGCTGCCGCCAGCTCCGCGACCGGTTCCAGCAGGCCGTCGACGACGGCGAACTGCCTCCTCGGGCCGATCCGGGACTGCTCGCCCGCTACGTCACCACCCTGGCCTTCGGCATCGCCGTGCAGGCCGCGAGCGGCATCGGCCGCGACGATCTCCAGGAGATGGCGGACGCCGCCCTGCTCAGCTGGCCGCTGACCCGGGAGCCTGCCCGGTAGCGGCCGGGACGGTCACGGCCGGTGCGGCGCGATCCCCCGCGAGCGGGTGCCCTCTACCGGTTCGCCCGCCGGCGGAACAGGTAGGCGCCGCAGAGCGCGCCGGCCACGAAGACCCCCAGCAGCGCGGCCCAGAGGGGCATCGTGACCTTGGGGATGATGACCCGGATGGTCACGTCCTGGGTGTTCACGCAGATGAAGACGATCGTCAGGATCGCCAGGACCGTCACGGCGATCCGAGCAGGGGTGAACGCGCTCGTGCTGCCGCTGGATACGTCCTTGGGGCTCATGAGCGGCCCTTTCGCTGGGTCCTGGTCCGCGGGACCGGGAACCGGCGGTCCCCGGACCTCAGGATGCCTCCGTCCCGGGTCCGGGGTGCTGTGGAGCAGGGCCGTCCGGGTGACGTCAGCCGACCACGGGCAGTTCCAGGACCCCGGTGTCCTGCGGGGCGCTGACCACGGTGACCGGCTTGATGCCCCGGTTGCCGAAGTACGCGCTGTCGCTCGCCGCGATCACGAAGCGCAGCTTGTGCCCCTTCTCGTACCGGTGCACGATGCCCGGCAGCTCCACGGTGAAGGGGCGCGTGACGTCGGGGACGCGTACGGGCGCCACCAGGCGGTTGACCAGCGTCCGGGTGCCGTCGGGTGCCACGTCGTAGACCTTGGCGAACAGGACGAGCTTGTCGGCCGCGTCGCCGCTGTTCTGGACCCGCTCCGCCTTCGGCGAGACGACCTTCAGGGTGGCCCTCGGCGCGCCGACGACGTCCAGCGGCGCGGTCAGCGGGGCGCTGGTCCAGCCGAGGTAGGTGCCCTTGATGTCGTACGGTGCCGGGTCGGGCAGCCCGATCAGCCCGGCGAGGGAGGTCTCGGAGTGGCTGCTGGGCAGGAGCCAGTTGGTGTACTGACGGCTCCCCCGGGTGACCTTCGAGCGGCTGTCCACCAGGGCGCCGTCGCCGGAGAGGTACATCGTGCGTGAGAGGGCGGGCACGGTCGCCGCGGTGCCGTATCCGCTCGCGTAGTCACGGTAGTAGGCGAAATCGGGCCCCGTGGCGGTGTCCTCCTCGTGGTGGAGGTAGCGGTCGAACCAGGCGAGGATGCGCTGTCCGACGTAGCTCGTCTCCAGATTGCCCGTCCCCAGGTCGAGTTCGCCCGCCACCTGGCCGCCGCTGTGGCCCCAGGCCTGCCAGATCATCTTGGCCGTGGTGCCCTGCGCCTGGAGCGCCCGGTAGGTGGCGGTGGCCTCGTTGAGGTTGAACAGGCTGTCGGCCTGACCCTGGACGAGGAGTGTGGGCGCGGTGACACCGGACAGATAGGAGACCGGCGAGACGCTCCGCGCGTAGGCCAGCATCTCCTCCGTCCCGGCGGCCGGGTACCTCCCGGAGTTCAGGAAGCGGACGGTGTCGCACGCCTCGGCGGCGAAGTGCAGGCAGGTGAGGCTGCCGAAGCGGGACGGGTCCAGGCTGGGGACCAGCAGGGGCTGCCCCTCGCCCATCAGGTAGAAGCCGTTGGTCCACTGCCACTTGAAGACCCCGGCCGTGCCGGAGGACACGCCCCGGGCCGCTCCGGTGGCGTTGGGGGCGAGGGAGTACGCCAGGTCGTTCCAGGTGACCAGCGGGACGAGCGCGTCGACCCGGTGGTCGGCGGAGGCGGTGGCCAGCTGGACGGCCCCGCCGTACGAGCCCCCGATCATGCCGACCACCGGGTCGCCCGGGGCGTCGGCGGTGACGAAGTCCGCCTTGGTGCCGTCGTCGGCGGCGCGGGTGCCGCCGAGGAAGTCGACGAGCCCGGATGCCGCCCTGCCGTCGATCGCCGGGTCGTTGAGGGTGATGCGACAGCCGGACTTGCCGAAGCCCAGGCCGGAGTAGACGAGAGAGACGTAGCCGCGTTCCGCGAACGCCTTGCCGATGACGTCCGTCGAGCCGTCGGACTTGCTGCCGCCGAAGCCGTTGGTGGCGAGGACGGCGGGGGCGGGGTGCTGGGCGTCCACGCCGTCCGGGCGGTAGAGGTCGGCGTCGACGGTGCAGGACCGGTCGCCCGCCCGCACGGTGAACTCCAGTGCGGTGACGGTGTACCGGCCGGCGGCCGACGCCGGTGGCGCGCCCGTCAGGGCGAGCGGGGCGAGAAGCGCCGCCCCCGCGAGCAAGGTGAGAGGACGCCGGAATCCGGGCACAGCACGCGACACATGGACCTCCACACCGAGGACACATTACCGACCGGTAAGTACCGGGCCCGACCCATGGTGTGACACAGGCCACAGCAGTGTCAACGCACGGGAGGCGGGTTTCCCCGGGGATTCGGACCTGTGCCCGGGTCCGTCGGTTCAGACGAGCGCGGGGACTTGGACGGCGAGGGTGCAACGGCCGCCGTCCGCCGGGGCGTTCAGCACCGCCGGCACACCGAGCGGGACGGTCAGCGCCGTGGGGCCGTGACCGAAGCCCAGCTCCTCGACCACCGGGACCCCGAGTCCGCCGAGCCGGTCGGCGAGCACGGCCCGCACCTTCCCGTACGGCCCGCAGCCCTCCCAGGAGCCGCACACCACCCCGGATATGCCGTCCAGGGCGCCGATGCGCAGCAGCCTGGTCAGGTACCCGTCGAGGCGGTACGGGTCCTCCCCCACGTCCTCGATCACCAGCAGCCCGCCCGGGGCCGAACTCCTGGCCCCGGGGGTGCCCGCGTCGGCGGCGAGCAGGCTCACGCAGCCGCCGTACGTGATCCCCCGGGCGGTGCCGGGAACCAGCGCGGCCGCCGTGCCGAGGCCGAGGCTCGGCACGGACTCGGGTTCGAACAGGGTGGAGCGCATGGCCTGCCGGGTCGCCTCGTCCTCCAGGAAGACCTCGGTGGCAATCATCGGGCCGTGGAGGGTCGAGAACCCGGCCCGCAGGGCGAACGCCTCGTGCAGCACGGTGATGTCGCTGTATCCGACGAACACCTTGGGCCCGGCCGCCCTGAGCGCGGACCAGTCCAGGAGGTCGACCATGCGGTGGGCGCCGTATCCTCCCCTGGCGCACAGGACGGCGTTCACGGACGGGTCGCACCACGCCTCCTGGAGGTCCTGGGCGCGGTGCTCGTCCGTACCGGCGAGGTGGTCCAGCTCGGGGTGGGTGTCCAGGGCGTGGGGCGCCGCCACCGCGTCGAGGCCCCAGCCGCGCAGCAGTTCGAGGCCGCGTTCCATGCGTTCGGGAGGCACGGGACCGCTGGGTGAGACCACCACGACCCTGGAGCCCGGACGCAGCCGGGTGGCACGGGCGAGGGGTTCCAGGGTCACCGCTTCAGCTCCAGTCCGGGGACATCGGGGCGGTCGAAACCGAACGTCTGCGCGTACAGGGAGAGTTCCGCCTCCAGTGCGCGCCGCACGGTCCCGGCTCTGCGGAAGCCGTGGCCCTCCCCCTCGAAGGCGAGGTAGGCGTGCGGCACCCCGCGGCCCTCGACGGCGGCCAGGAAGCGCTCGCACTGGACCGGCGGGCAGATCGGGTCGTCGAGCCCCTGGAGCAACAGGAAGGGCGCGGTGAGCGAGGCCGTGTGGTGGACGGGCGAGCGCTCCCGGTAGCGCTCGGGCACCTCGGCGTACGGGCCCACGAGCGATTCCAGGTACTGCGATTCGAAGTCGTGCGTCTCGCCGGTCGCCCAGCCCTCCAGGTCGAGGATCGGATAGCTGATCGCCCCGCAGGCGTAGACGTCGGTCCGGGTGAGCGAGGCCGCGGTGGTCCAGCCCCCGGCGCTGCCGCCCCGGATCGCCAGCCGGGCGCGGTCCGCCGTGCCCTCGTCGGCGAGTGCACGGGCGACGGCCGCGCAGTCCTCGACGTCGACGACGCCCCACTGCTCGCGGAGCCGTTCGCGGTAGGCGCGGCCGTAGCCGGTGGAGCCGCCGTAGTTGACCTCGGCGACCCCGATGCCCCGGGAGGTGAAGTAGGCGATCTCCAGGTCGAGTACGAGCGGGGCGCGCCCGGTGGGGCCACCGTGCGCCCAGATCACGTACGGGGGGAGTTCGCCGTCGGGTCCGGTGCGGTCGGGGTGGCGCGGGGGATGCACGTGGGCGTGGATCTCGCGCCCCTCGGGGCCGGTGAAGACGCGGACGCGCGGCTCCGAGCAGTACGCGGGATCGACCACGTCCTCGTGGGGTGCGCCGATGGTCCGGGCGTGCCCCGTGGCGGTGTCCAGTTCCACCACCTCGTACGACGTGCTGGGACTCGCGGCGATGCCGACGACCCTGGTGTCCTGCACGGCGAGGGTCTCGGCCCAGGCGGTCCAGGGGCCCACGGCGTCGACGAGTTCGCCGGTCTCCGGGTCGAGCACGCCGAGCCGATTGGTGCCCCGGCCGTGGATGACGGCGATCAGTCCGTTGTCCAGGAGGTGGAACCAGCGCAGTCCGATCTTCCACAGCGGCCCGCCGAACTCCTCGCTCCGGCCGGCGCAGAGACGGCTGCTGGGCACGACCGCTCCCGCGACGGCGTCGGGGCGCAGCCGCTGGAGCTCCCACCAGCCGCCGACGTCCGACACGAAGAGCAGCGTGCCGTCCCGGTCCCACTCCACCTGGACGACCGATTCGTCGATGTCGCCGACCAGGGGCCTGGTTCCGGTGAAGGTGCCCTCCTCGGTGACATCGGCCATCATCGCGACGGTGCCGTCCCACGGCATCCGCGGATGGTCCCAGGCGATCCAGGCGACCCTGGAGCCGTCGTACGACAGCTTGGGTCCGGTGACGAACCGGTGGCGGTCGTCGCTGAGTTCGCGCACGGCGCTCCGGTCGCCGGCAGCCGATCCGTCCAGCGGGACGGCGGCGATCACACGTCGCACATCGGTGGGTGACTCCCCGGTGAACTCCTCCAGGACGCACCACACTTCGCCGCGTTCCGGGTGCAACTGCGGTTCCACCCAGCGCAGTCCGCCTCCGACGTCCGACACAGGGGTCAGCGGCCACGGCTCGTCGGGCCCGTCCGGCACGTAGGCGTACAGCCGCTGGTCGGGGAAGTGGACGAACACGACGAGCGGGCCGCCCTCCTCGCGCGCCACGCCCGCCCACGGCACCCCGCCGTACTCCATGACCCGGCTGCGGGGGTTCCACGGTTCGGGGAGCACGGACCGGGTGGTGCCGTCGGCCCTTCGGCGTACGAGGGCGCGGCGGCCTCCCTCGGCCGGGCGGGGTTCCGTCCACCACACCTCGTCGCCGACGGTGCCGACGAACTCCGGCCGGCCGTCGTGCGAGGCGGCGAGCGCCGCGTCGATCGGTGAAGGCCATGTGCCGTACGCCGCTGTGGACGCCATGGTCGGTTCCCCCTCTTCGCTCTCTGCGGTCGGCCCGGTTCGGTGCGTGGGCCGTGGCGGGTGGTTCTTCTCAGGCGGTGCGCAGGAAGTGGTCCAGGACCCGGACGCCGAAGTGCAGGGCGTCGACCGGGACGCGTTCGTCGACACCGTGGAACAGCGCCTGGTAGTCGAAGCCGAAGGGCAGCTTCAGCGGGGAGTAGCCGTAGCCGGTGATGCCGAGCCGGGAGAACTGCTTGGCGTCCGTGCCGCCCGACATGCAGTAGGGGACGACGCGGGCGTCCGGGTCGAACAGCTCGATGGCCGCCCGCATCTTCGCGTACGTCGGGGAGTCGACCGGGGCCTGGAGGGGGACCTCGCGGTGCTGGAACTCCCAGTCGACCCCGGGGCCGGTCAGCCGGTCCATCGTCGTGCGGAACTCGTCCTCGCCGCCGGGCACCATGCGTCCGTCGATCTGGGCGGTGGCGCGGCCCGGGATCACGTTGACCTTGTAACCGGCGTCCAGCATCGTCGGGTTGCTGCTGTTGCGGACGGTCGGCTCGACCAGCGCGGCGGCCGGTCCGAGCTTGCCGAGGAGTTCGTCCACGTCGAAGCCGGGGGCGTCGGGATCGATCCGGATGTGGTGGAGGGCGGCGATCTCGATGAGGGCGGCGCGCACGGTCGGGGTCAGCCGCACCGGCCATTCGTACGCGCCGATCCTGGCGACGGCGGCGGCCAGGGCGCTGACGGCGTTGGCCTTGTTGACCTTGGAGCCGTGACCCGCCTTGCCCTCGGCGGTCAGCTTCAGCCAGCCGGTGCCCCGCTCGCCTGCGGCGATGGGGTAGAGCGGCATGCCGAGGCCCGCGTGGAAGGTGAAGGCGCCGGACTCGCTGATGCCCTCGGTGCAGCCCTCGAAGAGCTCGGGGTGCTGGTCCGCGAGGAAGCCCGCGCCGTCGTGCGCGCTCGCCTCCTCGTCGGCCGTATAGGCGATGACGATGTCACGGCGCGGGCGTACGCCGGCGCGGGCCCAGGCCCGGACGACGGCGAGCACCATCGCGTCCATGTTCTTCATGTCGATGGCGCCGCGGCCCCACACGACGCCGTCGCGCACCTCTCCGGAGAAGGGGTGCACGGTCCAGTCGGCGGCCTCGGCGGGCACCACGTCGAGATGGCCGTGGACGAGGAGGGCGTCGGCGGACGGGTCGGTGCCCCGGATCCGGGCGACGACGTTCGTCCGCCCCGGTGTGCGTTCCAGGAGGGCGGGCTCCAGCCCGGCGTCGGCCAGCCGCTCGGCGACGTACTCGGCGGCGGGGCGCTCCCGGCAGCTGCCGTCGCCCCGGTTGGTGGTGTCGATGCGGATCAGCTCGGAGGTGAACGTCACCGACTCCCCGAGCGCCGTCGCGTCGACCGGACCGGTCGGGTTGCCCGCCTCAGCCATACTGCTCCTCCACGGCGGCCGACACGATCGTCGTCACCGCCTTGAACGTGCGGATACCTTCGTACATCGTCCCGCTGGTGTAGGCGACACGCCGTTCGCCGCTCGGCGCCACGCCGGGGACCACGGTCGCGGACGCCGCCAGATGCTCGGCGTCGAACTCCAGCTCCACGGTGTAGGAGCCGCCCGTCACCGGTGCGTGGCGGCCGGCGAGCGAGATCGCCTCGGCGGCGGCCTTCCTGATGTCGGCGGCGGTACGGGCCGGGGTGCGGCACACGGCCGCGTAGCGCGAGACGTAGTCCTTCACCGCCACCGTACGGGCGCGGGGGGCGTAGCCGGCGGCGTCCACGCAGGTCAGGTCGTCGCCGGTGACGAGGACGACGGGAACCCCGTACTCCGCGGCGACGTGGGCGTTGAGCAGGCCCTCGCTGGCGCGGACGCCGTTCAGCCAGACGCCGGTGATGGAGTTGGCCAGGTAGGTGTGCGCGAGCACGCCCTCCGTGCCCGCGCCGGTGTGATAGCCGACGAAGGCGACGGCGTCGACGTCGCCGTGCTGGATGCCCTCGACCATGGAGAGGGACTTGTGCTTGCCGGTGAGCATCTGCACGCGCTCGTCGAGCCGCTCCAGGAGCAGGTTGCGCATGCTCCAGTGGGCCTCGTTGACGAGCACCTCGTCGGCGCCGCCGTCGTAGAAACCGAGCGCGGCGGCGTTCACGTCGGAGGTGAACAGCGCACGGCACCGCTCCCACTGCGGGGTCCCGGGCAGCACATCACCCGGCCAGGTCACTCCGGTGGCGCCCTCCATGTCGGCGCTGACGAGGATCTTCACGGTGCGCGGTCCTGTCACTGGTCGGTACGGTCCCCCGCCCGCCGCGCGGGAAGAGGATCTTCGTGCCGCCTCACGGTACGCGCCGGGACAGTGCCGGGCCAGAGCCTTCGTGATCTGTCACTGGTCCAGTCCGGTGAAGCCGTCCGCCGCACGGCGGACGGCTCCCGGAGCGGGGCCTCGGTCAGGCGCGGGCGGTTCCCTTGACCAGCTCGTCGATCCGGGCGAGCTCGTCCGCGCCGAACTCCAGGTTCCCGATGGCCGCGACGCTGTTCTCCAGCTGGGCGACGCTGCTCGCGCCGACGACGGCGGAGGTGACCCGGCCGCCGCGCAGCACCCAGGCGAGTGCCATCTGCGCCAGGGACTGTCCGCGCTCCCGCGCCAGTTCGTTCAGCTCGCCCAGCCGGGTCACCAGGTCCGGGGTGACCGCCTCGGCCGACAGGAACGGGCTGGCGCCGGCCGCGCGCGAACCCTCGGGGATCCCGTTCAGATAGCGGTCGGAGAGGATGCCCTGTTCCAGCGGGGAGTAGGCGATGGAGCCGGTGCCGAGCTCGTCCAGGGCGTCCAGCAGCCCGTCCTCGACCCAGCGGTCCAGCATGGAGTAGCGCGGCTGGTGGATGAGGAGCGGGGTGCCCAGCTCGTCGAGGATGCGGGCGGCCTCGCGGGTCTGCTCGGCGGAGTAGTTGGAGACCCCGGCGTAGAGGGCCTTGCCCTGGCGCACCGCGGTGTCGAGGGCGCCCATCGTCTCTTCGAGCGGGGTGTCGGGGTCGAAGCGGTGCGAGTAGAAGATGTCGACGTAGTCGAGGCCGAGCCGGGTGAGGCTCTGGTCGAGCGAGGAGCGCAGGCTCTTGCGGGAACCCCACTCGCCGTACGGGCCCTCCCACATGTGGTAGCCCGCCTTGGTGGAGATGACGATCTCGTCCCTGAGACCGGCGAAGTCCGTCTTCAGGGCGCGGCCCATGGCGATCTCGGCGGAGCCGGGGGGCGGGCCGTAGTTGTTGGCGAGGTCGAAGTGGGTGATGCCCAGGTCGAAGGCCCTGCGCAGGATCTCGCCCTGGCTCTCGGGGGTCCGGTCGCCTCCGAAGTTGTGCCAGAGGCCGAGGGACAGCGCGGGGAGCAGCAGACCGCTGCGCCCGGTGCGCCGGTAGGGCATGGCGGTGTAGCGGTCGGCGGACGGCAGATACATACGAGCACTCCACGAGGACACGGGCCTGCGCGCCGGATCCGGTGCGCGCTCCCAGACTGGCGGAGAACGATCCAGCGGTCCAACAGGAGATTCCGCTCGGATTCATCGCTTAGATTGCTCAATCATGGAATTGCGTCAGCTGGAGCACTTCGTCGCCGTCGCCGAGGAGCAGCACTTCACCCGTGCGGCCGAGCGCCTCGCCGTCTCGCAGTCCGGGCTGTCCGCGTCCGTCCGGGCCCTGGAGCAGGAGCTCAGGACACCGCTGTTCAGCCGTACGACGCGCACGGTCCGGCTCACCGAGGCGGGCCAGGCCCTGCTGGTCGAGGCGGAGCGCACGCTGGCGGGAGCCAGGGCGGCGCGCGATGCCGTCGACGCCGTACGGGGGCTGCTGCGCGGGACGCTGACGCTGGGGGTGGAGCAGTGCGTGGCCGGGGTCAGCCCGGCGCGGCTGCTCGCGGCCTTCCACCGGGAGCATCCGCACATGGAGATCCGGCTCCGGCAGGAGGGCACGTCCAGCCTGCTGGAGGGGGTGGCGGGCGGTCGGCTCGACCTCGCGTTCGCCGCCACGGTCAGCCCGCCGGAGTGGCGGGGCGAACTCGTGCCGCTGGCGCGGGAGCCGATGGTCGTCCTGTGCGAGCCCGGCCACCGCCTGGCCGTGGAGGGGAAGCCGGTGGCGTGGGGCGGGCTCCAGGGCGAGTCGTTCATCGACTTCCACCCGGACTGGGGGCCGAGGCGGGCGGCGGACGAGGCGTGCGCCGCGGCGGGGGCCCGCCGCACGGTGGCGCTGGAGGTCAGCGACGTGCACAGCCTGCTGGAACTGGTCCACGAGGGGCTCGGGATCGCGGTGGTGCCGCACCACTTCGCCCGTAAGCCGGAGGCGCGGGGACTGGTGACGGTGGAGCTCGAAGGCGCGCATCTGCCGGTGTACGAGAGCGTCGTGGTGCTCCCTCCGGCCAGGGCCATGAGCCCGGGAGCGAAGGCGCTGATGACACTGGTCCGGGAGAACCCTCTGCGCTGGGAACGCTGAAGGCGCGGGAAGCACTGAAGGCACGGGGGCACGGAAGAACAGAGGCAGGGGGGCGCCGCCGTGAGGGAGGCCGGCGACGACCGGCACCCGGGGTCGCCGGTACCGCTCGCCCCGGCGGCGCCCGGTCCGCTCAGCCGCTCAGGGCCTCGGCGAACGCCCCCGCCTCCTGGTCGACTCCACTGCACGTGTCCGAGGCCGTCGTGGTGTCCTCGTCCGCGCCGCACTCCTGGTCGCGGAAGGAGGCCCACAGGGAGAGCGCGCCGACGCCCTGCCGGGTGGCGAACGTCCGCAGGGACGCCGCGTCGTCGAGGGTGAACGTCTCCCCCGCGACGTCGTTCACCCCGATCATCACGGTGATGTGCAGTGCCTGCCAGGCCTCGTCCTCGCCAAGTCCGAGCACGTCCACGAGCTGGTCGTGGGCGGCCTCCGCGGCCGTCTCCGCGTAGTCGCCCATGTCGCCGGTGTCGGACGTGCTGTAGTTCATCGCCATGATGTTGACCGCCGAGATGTCGACACCCTGGTCCACGGCGTCCTCCAGGACGGCGGTCCCGCTGTCCTCCAGCCCGTCGGGCATGACCGGCAGGGTGTAGGTGACGTCGAGGTCGCGCTCCTTCTGGAGGAGGGCCAGCGCCTCGTTGCGGCGGGTGACGGACGCGGTGTCGGTGAGCGCGTCGCCCTCGATGTCGAAGTCGGCCTTGGTGGCGCCGACCGCGTCGAGCACCTCGCCGTAGGCGTCGGCCAGTTCCTCCGCGCTGTCGCAGGCGAGCGCCGCCTCGGTGCCGGCGGCCCCGCCGAAGGAGACGCGGAGGTCGGCCCCGGTGCCGGTGAGCGCCTCGGCCCGGGCGGCGACCGCGTCGCTGCCGGACGCGACGGTGCCGCCCCAGAGCGGGGTGCAGGCCGAGGCGTCGGAGGTGACGAAGGCCAGGTTGTACGTGTCGGGCGACCCCGCGTCGTCGGTGTCGGCCGCGGTGGTGGCGCTGACGTACGGGGTGTAGGCGGTCTTCGCCGCCGCGCCGGTCGGCGGGGGCGGTGCGGAGCCGTACGCCTGGTTCGTCTGATCGGCGACGCCGCCCGTGGAGCAGGCCGAGCAGGCGAGGCCGAGGGCGATCAGCCCGGCGAGGGCCGAGGAGACCCGTGTGCGCCTTTGCATGACGTATGTGCACCTGCTCTCGGTGAGGCGTCCGGGGCGGCAGCCGGTGCTGCCGGGACCCCTCGAACCTCTCACATCGGGAGCCCTTCCGAAGACACAGTCAACTCATGGAAAGGACCGGTCAGCGGACGCCACTTTCCGTCAACTCCCTTGCTTCAAAAGGCTCGAGGAGCGCTGCCGAGGCACACCGAACCGGGCGCACTCTCAGCGGTCCTACAGGTTCGCGGCCGTTTCACAGCCTGCGGCCAGGAAAGCTCCAGACTTCGCACATCAAGCTTCGCGACCATGCGCACATGCAATCCGACCCCGTCATCGAGAAAGACCCGGCGCCGCGCGGCCGACGCCGGGCACACGCCGGCCCGGCCCGCTCGGCGGAGCGGCGCCGCGCGACCGTACAGCCCCAGGAGGGGCCCGTGTTCGTGGACAGTTCCGGGCGCCGGGCCAAGCTGCTGCGCCGCGCGGGCATGCTGCTGGGCCTCGTCTGCGTCGGTTACGCCGCCGTGCTGGGGCTCGCCTTCATGGGCGGCATCTCCCTGACCCCCTCCCAGCTGCTCCCCTTCGACGGCGGCCCGGCCGCCGAGGCCGGCCCCGGCGGCCGGACGCAGCCCGGGTACGGCATGCCGCCGGGTGGCACCGCTCCCCCGAGTGGCGCGCCGAGCGGAATACCGTCGCCGCCCGCGTCCGGCGGGGCGACGCC
This sequence comes from Streptomyces sp. CB02058, assembly GCF_001905505.1. Classification (GTDB taxonomy): domain Bacteria; phylum Actinomycetota; class Actinomycetes; order Streptomycetales; family Streptomycetaceae; genus Streptomyces. The sequence goes on along the minus strand of NZ_LIPG01000003.1, from coordinate 958,793 downwards.
GTCCGCGGGGGCGACGGCATCCGGCGGGGCGAACTGATGGCCGCTGCCCGCCGCCGGCACGCCACGCCCGGCGTGATCGGCCGCTTCGGACGCCAGGCCGTCCCGAAGCCCCGCGTGATCATGGCCCTGCTGCTGTTGCTGGCGCTCGTCAGCGTGATGCTGCTGGACGGCTATCTGCGCGCCGAGGTCGGCAACGACCAGCGGGTGCGCTCGAACGCCTCCGCGGACTCGGTGCCCGACGACGTCCTGGAGGGCGGGCCGCTGCTGAGCTTCCCCGGAGGCACCGCGCGCACCCAGTCGGTCCCGGACAAGACGATCGTGCTGACCTTCGACGACGGTCCGGACCCCGAGTGGAGCGACCAGGTCCTGGACATCCTCGACGAGAACGACGTCCCGGGCACCTTCTTCCTGGTCGGCTCGATGATCTCGCGCTATCCGGACGTCGTACGCAGGATGGTTGACGAGGGCAACGAGGTGGGGGTCCACACCTTCACCCATGTCGACCTCTCCTATCAGAGCGAGGCCCGCGTCAAGCGGGAGATCGCCCAGACGCAGCTGGCCCTGGCGGGCGCCGCGGGCATCACGACGACGCTGTTCCGCGCGCCCTACTCCTCGAAGACCGACGCGATCGACGACTACAGCTGGCCCGTCTACGAGCGCCTCGGCGCGATGGGCTACACCAGCGTGTTCATCGACACCGACAGCGAGGACTGGCAGCGGCCGGGCGTCGACAAGATCGTCAAGTGGGCCACGCCCGAGGACGGCGAGGGCGCGTCGGTGCTCTTCCACGACGCGGGCGGCGACCGCTCGGAGACGCTCGCCGCGCTGCCGAAGTACATCAAGAAGATGAAGGCGAAGGGCTACACCTTCACCACCGTCAGCGGCGCACAGCAGCAGGACAGCGCCTCCGCCGGGCAGGAGGGCGGGGCCCAGGCGGGCAGCGCGCCGGCCGGCGGCCCCGCCGGGGCGGCCGCCTCGCAGGGCAACGCGGAACAGGCCGCCCACCACCGGGCGGACACCGCTTCCAGGTGGGAGGGCCGCGCCCTGCTCGCCGCGGTCGCCGTCGCGGAGTGGACGGTGCCCGGCCTGGCGGCCGTGCTGGCCGTCGTCGGGGTGGCCGTGCTCGGCCGCTTCGGCATGATGCTGCTGCTCGCCCGGCGTCACCACCGGCAACGCAACAGACGCAGGTTCACCTGGGGACCGGAGGTGACCGGTCCCGTGAGTGTGATCGTGCCCGCGTACAACGAGAAGGAGTGCATCGCCAGTACGCTCAACTCCCTTGCCGCCAGCACCCATCCGATCGAGATCGTGGTCGTCGACGACGGCTCGACCGACGGCACGGCGGAGATAGCCGAGGCGCTGGGGCTGCCCAACGTCCGGGTGATCCGGCAGGAGAACGCGGGCAAGTCGGCCGCCCTCAACAACGGTGTGCGGCAGGCCCGTTACGACATCGTCGTGATGATGGACGGGGACACCGTCTTCGAACCCGACACGGTGCGGCAGCTCGTGCAGCCGTTCGCCGACCCGGGGATCGGTGCCGTCGCGGGCAACGCCAAGGTGGGCAACCGGTCCACGATGATCGGCGCCTGGCAGCACATCGAGTACGTGATGGGCTTCAACCTGGACCGCAGGATGTACGACCTGCTCGGCTGCATGCCCACCATCCCCGGGGCCATCGGCGCCTTCCGCCGCCAGGCGGTCCTGGAGGTCGGCGGGATGAGCGAGGACACACTGGCGGAGGACACCGACATCACCATCGCCCTGCACCGCGCGGGCTGGCGGGTCGTGTACGCCGAGCACGCCCGCGCCTGGACCGAGGCACCGGCCTCCCTGGGGCAGTTGTGGCGTCAGCGCTACCGGTGGAGCTACGGCACCATGCAGGCGCTGTGGAAGCACCGCCGGTCCGTCACCGACCGGGGACCCTCCGGGCGCTTCGGCCGGGTCGGGATGCCGCTGGTCGTCCTCTTCCAGATCGTCACCCCGGTCTTCGCGCCGCTCATCGACGTCTTCACGGTCTACGCGATGATCTTCGTGGACTTCCGCGCCTCGCTGCTCGCCTGGCTGGCGGTCCTGGCCGTGCAGCTGTTCTGCGCGGCGTACGCCTTCCGGCTCGACCGGGAGAAGTACAGGTATCTGCTGATGCTGCCCCTCCAGCAGCTCGCCTACCGGCAGTTGATGTACCTCGTGCTGATCCACTCCTGCGTCACCGCCGCGACCGGGGGCCGGCTGCGCTGGCAGAAGCTGAAACGCACCGGCGAAGTGGGCACGCCCGGCGTGGGGGCCTCGTAGTGGGGGGCGCGCACCGCAGGACGGCGCTCGCGCCGTCCCCCACGGCCGCCCCCGCGGGCACCGGCCGCGACCGGTCCTTCGATGTGCTGCGGGCCGTAGCGCTCGTCCGGGTGGTGACCTACCACACCTTCGAGTGGCCCTGGCTGGGGTTCGTCTTCCCCTCCATGGGCGTGATGTTCGCGCTCGCCGGTTCGCTCATGGCGCGCTCGCTGGAGCGGCCGGCGATGGGGGTGCTGCGCAGCCGGCTCCGCAGGCTGCTGGTCCCGGTGTGGCTCTTCGGTCTGCTGCTCGGTGTCGCGATGCTGCTGCACGGCTGGGTGCCGGGGCCCGACGTCCTGTACTGGGTGCTGCCGATCGGTGATCCGCCGGGCAACGCGTGGGGCGAGCAGGCCTGGGCGGTGCTCTGGTACCTGCGCGCGTACCTGTGGTTCGTGCTGCTCTCGCCGCTGCTGCTGCGTCTGTTCCGGCTCGCGCCGCTGCCGGTGCTCGCGCTCTCGCTGGTGCCCGTCGTGGTGCTGGAGACGGTGACCGGCGTGCCGGACGGGCGGCTGGGCAGCACGATCGGCGACGGTTCGGTGTTCCTGTTCTGCTGGCTGCTGGGCTTCGCGCACCGCGACGGGGTCCTCGACCGGCTGCGCGGTGCGGGAACCCTCGCCGCCGCCGCGCCGCTGATGGCGGTGGGTGCCTGGTGGGCGGCGGGCCATCCGGTGGACGGCACGGTCGACCTGGACGACATCCCGCTCGCCCAGGCGCTGTGGTCGGCGGGCTTCGTGCTGCTCCTGCTGCGCTTCAGGCCACGCTTCGACGGGCTCGCCCGCCACCGGGTGGCCGACCGGGTCGTCACGGTGTTCAACGCCCGCGCGGTGACGGTCTATCTGTGGCACGAGGTGGCGCTGATGGCCGCCGTGCCGCTGATCGACCTGATGTGGGAGGTTCCGGCGATGGAGCGCCATCTGCCGCTGGACAGCCCGTGGTGGCAGTTCGGCGTCGCGTGGGTGCTGATCGCCGCCGCCGTGGTGTGCTTCGGCTGGGTCGAAGACGTCGCGGCGAGGCGGCGGCCCCGGTTGCTGCCGTGAGGACGGCGGGTGTGCGGCCTGCCGCACACCCGCCGCACGGGCCGGGACGCTCAGTCCTCGTGCCCCAGCTGGAGGTCCCGCTCGGTCCGCCCGCCGCCCGGGAGCTGGAGCACGGTGGCGACCGGCGGATAGCCGGCGGCGATCACCGTGTACTCACCGGTCGACAGGTCCACGAACCGGAACGCCCCGTCGGGTCCGGTCCGCAGGGTGTCGACCACGTTGCCCGCCGCGTCCAGCAGGGTGACCCTGGCGTCCTCGACGGCCCGCCCGCCGGGGGCGCGCACGATCCCCCGCAGCACCGCGCCGCCCGCCAGCTCGATGTCCTGCCGGGTCTCCCGGGCCGCCTGCACGCTCACCGGGAGGGCGGCGGGCCGGAAAGCGGGGGCGCTGGCCGCCAGGGTGTACTCGCCCGCCACCAGTTCGCTGATGACATAGGCGCCCTCGCGCCCGGTGCGGGTGCTCGCGACGACCTCGCCCCGTACGTCGGTGAGCGTGACGGCCGCGTCGCGGACGGGGGCGCCGTCGGGCGTCAGGACCGCGCCCGCGAGCCGCCCGGCCCCGCCCAGCACCACGTCGAGCTCGACCGGCCGGTCGCCCACCGTGACGCTGACGGCCTGCGGCTGGTGCCCGCCCGCCGCCGCGATCAGCACGTAGGAACCCGCACCCGGCGCGCTCAGCGCGTACCGCCCGTCGTCCCCGCTGGCGCTCCGTCCGACCTGCTGCCCCTGGACGTCGATGAGCGTGAGGGCCGCGCGGCCCACCGTCGTGCCGTCGGGGTGCTGGACGCCTCCGCGCACCGGTACCCCGGAGAGCGTGCCGGGCCGGGGCGGGCCGGGGTCGGTGCGGGCCGCGGGGATCGTGGAGGGCGTCACGGCCGGGTCGGCGGCCGTCTGCGGGGTGTGGTGGGACACCAGCGGTTTCTCCTTGAGGAAGAAGGCGAGGAACAGGCCGAGCAGGAGCACCGGCACCAGGTAGAGGAAGATCCGCGGCATCGCGTCGGCGTACGCCTGGATGTACGCGTCCCGCAGCGCGGGCTCCATGGCGTGGACCAGCTGCGGGGTGATCGATTCCGCGTCGGGCAGGTCGGCGCCCGCCGGGAGCCGCACCCCGAGCGCGTCGCTCAGCCGCCCGGCGAAGAGGGTGCCGAAGATCGCGGCGCCGACGCTCCCGCCGATCTGCCGGAAGTAGTTGTGGGCGCTGGTGGCGGTGCCGAGGTCACAGGCGCGTACGGAGTTCTGGACGGCCAGCACCAGGATCGACATGACGAGACCGATCCCGATGCCCAGGACGGCCTGCCAGACGCCGTACTCCAGCGCCGAGGTACCGGTGTCCAGGAGGGAGAGCAGCCACATGCCGACGACGGAGACGGCCCCGCCGACGATCGGATAGACGCGGTAGCGGCCGGTGCGCGAGACCAGCTGTCCGGAGACGACGGAGGCGATGACGATGCCGCCCATCATGGGCAGCATCAGCAGCCCCGACTCGGTGGCGGACACGCCCTCGACCATCTGGAGATAGGTCGGCAGATAGCTGGCGGCCCCGAAGAGCGCGACCCCGACGACCGCGCCGACCAGCGAGGTGACGTTGAAGACCGAGTCGCGGAACAGCCGCAGCGGGATGAGGGGTTCGGCGGCCCGGTGCTCGACGACGAGGAAGAGCAGGGTCGTTCCGGCGGCACCGGCGGCGAGTCCCAGGATGGTCCGCGAGCCCCAGGCGTACTCCGTACCGCCCCAGCTGGTGAGCAGCACCAGACAGGTGGAGGCGACGGCGAGCAGCAGGGCGCCCAGCACGTCGAGGCGGGGGCGGACCGCGGGCTTGGGCAGCTTCAGTACGAGCGCGATGACGGCGAGGGTGACGATGCCGAACGGCACGTTGATGTAGAAGCACCAGCGCCAGGAGGCGTGGTCGGTGAAGAAGCCGCCGAGGAGGGGACCCGCGACGGACGCGAGGCCGAAGACCGCGCCGATGAGGCCCATGTAGCGCCCGCGCTCCCTGGACGGGACGATGTCGGCGATGATCGCCTGGACGCCGATCATGAGTCCGCCGCCGCCGATGCCCTGGACGGCGCGGAAGGCGATGAGTTCGTCCATGGTGCGCGACCAGCCGGCGAGGGCCGAGCCGATGACGAAGACGATGATCGCGAACTGGAAGACGCCCTTGCGGCCGAAGAGGTCGCCGAGCTTGCCGTAGAGCGGCAGCCCGATCGTTGAGGCGAGCAGATAGGCGGTGACCGCCCAGGACATCTTGTCCAGGCCGTGCAGCTCGCCGACGATCTTCGGCAGGGCGGTGGCGACGATCATCTGGTCGAGCGCCGCGAGCAGCAGGGTGAGCATGAGCCCGAGGAAGACCAGCCGGATCCGGCGCGGGCTGATCGCTTCGGGCGGCACGGCGTCGCCGGCACCGGAGGGCGGTGGGGGCGGAGCGGGTTCCGGCCCGGTCGCGGGAGGCCCGTACTCGGTGCCTCCCGGCTCGTCCTTCACCAGAGTGATCCCACCCATGTGACGCTCCCCTCGTCGCAGCTGCGCCGCCCATTTCTCGCATCAGGCGGCAAGGCGGGGCAAACGCGACCGGGCGCGCGCACGGCGCACGTCGAGGGCTTATGCGCCGGTGGGAGGCACTACGGCGCACAACCGGCCACCCCGGAAAACCACCCGTTCCGGTGAGGCCGGCCGTGACGCCAACAGCGGGAGGAGCAGGCCTACTTCTCGACCTCGGCGGCGAGGTTCTGGAGGAGTTCGTCGTAGATCCGGCCGAGTCCCTTGGGCGCGAAGGTCTTCTCGAAGAAGCCCCCGATGCCGCCGGCGCCGTTCCAGACGGTCGAGACGACGGCCTTGGACCTGCCCTCACCGGCCGGGGTGACGGTCCAGGTGGTGACCATCGTGGAGTTGCGGTCCTTCTCGATCAGCTGACCGTCGGTCGGCTCGGTGACGTCGAGCAGGCAGTCGCGGACCCGCTTGCTGGTGGCCTGGAGCTTCCAGTGGACGAGGGTGCCCTCACCGTCTCCGCCCTCGCGCACCTCGTACTCGCTGAAGTGCCCGGTCAGCACCTTGCCCCGGACCTCCTTGTAGTCGGCCAGCGCATCGAACACCGTCTCTGCGTCCGCCGCGATGATCCGCTCTGTCGTGGCCTCGACCTGCGCCATGCCTGTTCCTCCAGCACTCGGTTGTTCGGGGTGCTGCTGAGCCAACCACCTCGGGTACGGCCCCTCAAAATCGGGGCCGGCGTTCCGCCGGACACGATCAAGGGAACACATGTTCTATTCTCTGCGGAGTGCTACCAAGGAGGCGTCCATGCGCTGGGACAATCTGGCAGAGAACACCGCAAAGGCGGGTAACGGAGCGCTCTTCGCCGCGGACGCGGTCACCACGCGCACGTTCGACACCCCGGAATTCAGGGGGATCACCTTCCACGAGATCCGGGCACGCTCGATCGTGAACCGGGTGCCGGGAGCCTCCCGCATGCCGTTCGAATGGACCGTGAATCCGTACCGCGGCTGTTCGCACGCCTGCGTCTACTGCTTCGCGCGCAAGACCCACAGCTATCTGGACCTGGACACCGGCCTCGGCTTCGACTCCCAGATCGTCGTCAAGGTCAACGCCGCCGAGCTGCTGGGCCGCCACCTGGCCTCCCGGCAGTGGCACGGCCAGCACATCGCGATGGGCACGAACGTGGACTGCTACCAGCGCGCCGAAGGCCGCTACCGGCTGATGCCCGGCATCATCTCGGCCCTGCGCGACCACGCCAACCCCTTCTCCATCCTCACGAAGGGAACCCTGATCCTGCGGGACCTGGATCTGCTGCGGCAGGCCGCGGAGGTCACCGAGGTCGGCGTGTCCGTCTCGGTCGGATTCACCGACCGCGAGCTCTGGCGGACGGTCGAGCCGGGCACCCCGTCCCCCGAGCGCCGCCTGGACGTCGTACGCGCCATGGCGGACAGCGGGATCGGCTGCGGGGTCCTGATGGCGCCGGTCATCCCCTTCCTCGGCGACCACCCCGACCAGCTGCGCGCCACGGTCCGCGCCATCGCCGCCGCCGGAGCGACCTCGGTGACGCCGCTCGTCCTGCATCTGCGGCCGGGCGCCCGTGAGTGGTTCATGCGGTGGCTCGCACACCACCACCCGCACCTGGTGCACCGGTACGAGGAGATGTACGCGGACGGGGCCTACGCGCCCACCTGGTACCAGCGCGGCATCACCCGCCGGGTGCACGAGCTGGCGGCCGAGTTCGGAATCGGCCCGGCCGACCGGGGCGGCGTCCGCCGCGTCCCGCCCAGGGCTCCGGAGCCGCTCGTGGAGGGCCCCACCCAGCTGAGCCTGCTCTGACCGCACCCGTCCTGCCATTCGAACGGGTCAACTCTCGGCGGAACGTGTCCTTCCGTGTCCGATTCCGGGGAGCATCCCGCGGGGGCTGTGCCATCCACAGCCGTGTTCCCCACCACGGGAGACCATATGACGAAACGTGCAGGAATCCTGGTCGCCGTCGGCGCCACGGTCGCGGGCCTGGTGACCGCCGCGCCGTCCACCGCGTCCACCGCGTCCACCGGACCGGGGGCCGGCGCCCCGCGCGCCGCCGCACCGCTCAAGTGGACGGGCTGCGGCACGAAGTCCTATCCGGCCCTGCAGTGCTCGAAGGTCCGCGCCCCGCTGGACCATGACAACCCGTCGGGCCAACAGATCACCCTCGCCCTCTCCCGCATCCCGCACAAGGGCAGGACCTCGCAGGGCCCGCTGCTGGTCAACCCCGGCGGCCCCGGCGGCAGCGGGCTCTCGATGGCGGGCTTCGTGGCCGCCTCGCTCCCCGCGAAGGTCGCCGCCCAGTACGACGTGATCGGGTTCGACCCGCGCGGGGTCGGGAAGAGCAGGCCCGCCCTGGACTGCGTACCGAAGTACTTCACGCCGGTGCGCCCCGACTCCGTCCCGGACAGCTACGGCGCGGAGAAGACCGCGCGGAACAGGGCCGCCTCCTTCGCCGCCGCGTGCGGTGAGAAGCACGGCGAACTGCTGCCGTACATGGACACCGCCAGCGCCGCGAAGGACCTCGACGTCATCCGCGAGGCGCTCGGCGCGCGGCAGCTCAACTACTTCGGCTACTCCTACGGCACCTATCTGGGCGCGGTCTACGCCAAGCTGTTCCCCGAGCGCGTGCGCCGCCTGGTGCTGGACTCGATCGTCGACCCGGACGGCGTCTGGTACGAGGACAACCTCGGCCAGGACCTCGCGTTCGACGCCCGCCACAAGGCGTTCGCCGCCTGGGTGGCGAAGAACGACGCCACGTACGGGCTCGGCAGCGACCCGGCGGAGGTCGAAGCGGCGTGGTACCGGATGCGGGACTCCGTGAAGCAGCACCCCGCAGGCGGCAAGGTCGGCCCGTCCGAGCTGGAGGACATCTTCATGCCGGGCGGCTACTACAACGGCTACTGGCCGCGCCTGGCGGAGACGTTCGCCGCGTACGTGAAGGACGAGGACGAGGACGCGCTCGTCACGGCGTACGAGGACTTCGCCGCGGTCGACAAGAGCGGTGACAACGGGTACTCCGTCTACACGGCCGTGCAGTGCCGCGACGCCGGCTGGCCCCGGACGTGGACCAGCTGGCGCAACGACACCTGGCAGGCGCACCGCAAGGCGCCCTTCATGTCCTGGAACAACACCTGGTACAACGCCCCGTGCGCCACCTGGCCGGTGGAGCCGCTGGAGCCGGTGCGGGTCGGCAACGACGCGATCCCGCCCGCGCTGCTCTTCCAGGCGACCGACGACGCGGCCACCCCGTACGAGGGCGGCGTCACGATGAACCGCAAGCTCGAGGGCTCCTCCCTGGTCGTCGAGCAGGGCGGCGGCAACCACGGCATCACGCTGAGCGGCAACGCTTGCCTGGACGCGTATCTGGCGGACTACCTCACCGACGGCACCCTCCCGCGCGGCGAGGGCAGCGGCGCGGACGCGGTCTGCGACGCCCTGCCGGAGCCGAAGCCCGCCCCCGCCACGAAGGCGGGCGCGAACACGAAGGGAAACACGCTGCACGGGCTGCTCGGCTTCCGGGGCTGACGGGGGCTGATGAGCGGCTGATGAGCGGCTGAGAAATGCCGGGCCCCACGCCGGGGGCGTACACGAGGATGGACCGCGTGACCACGCATCCCGATCCCGCGTACGCCCCCCGCGTGCGTGTACGCGCCATGACGCTCGACGACTGCGCGGCCGTGGCGGAGATCCGGGTGTGACGGTGCGAGCCCTGGCGGACGGTTTCGCGAGCATCACGCTGTGGGTGCTCAAGGACAACGCCCGGGCCCGCCGCTTCTACGAGCGCGCCGGCTTTTGGCCGGACGGTGCGGAGGAAACCTTCGAGGCCGGCGGTGCGACGGTCCCGGAGGTCAGGTACGTACGCGGTCCGACGCGTCGACCGAGCGGTTCGCCCTCGGCACACGGTGCGTGCACGGGTCCGGCCACGACGGCAGCCGCCCGCCCCACGTAGGGTCAACCGCATGTGGGGGGAACGGGACACGGTCGACTGGGCCGCGCTGAGACACAACTACGGATCCGCGGAGGACGTGCCCGGCCTGCTGCGCCGGTGCGCGGGCCCGGATCCGCAGGACGCGGAGCAGGCTGCCGACGACCTGCTCAACAACCTCTTCCATCAGGGTGGCTGGATCTGCTCCGCTGCCACGGCCGCGCTACCGTATCTGCTGCGCCTGGCCGCAACGCCGGACGTGCCGAGCCGTCGCACGTTGCTCGGCATCGTGTCGAGGCTGGTGTCGGAGGCCGGGCTGGTCGCCGAGCAACGGCTGGATCCCGGCTGGCCCGCGGCATGGGAGCGCGCGCTGCCGGAGGTACTCGCCCTGCTCGACGCGGCGGACCCGGCGGTGCGGCGGGACGCGGCCGACGTGATCGGTTCCTGCCGGAGTCCCGGTGAGCTGACGCTGCCCGCACTGCTCCGCCGCTGGGAGGTGGAGGACGATGCGGCCGCGCGTCTCGACCTGGTCCTCGCACTCGGACGCGCGGCGCTGCGGGAGCCGTCGGGCGGACACGGTGCCGAGGCCCGTGCACTGCTCCGCGGGCTGCTCGACGCCCCCGAGGCGCAGACGCGTCTGGCGGCGGTGCACGCCATCGCCCCTGCCGAGCCCGGCCTTCCGGCACAGCGGATCGGCCTCCTGCTGGAAGCGGTACGCGGCCCGGGCGTCGAGCTGTGGCAGCACACCAGCACGGTGGAGTCCGGTGTCCAGGGTGTGCACCACTGGACGGCCGCCCTGCTCACCGGTCCCTCCCCGACGTTCACCCTCGGCCTCCTGGACGACCACCCCGACGTCGAACAGCGCGTCGGCGGGCTGGCCCGTGCGGGCGGCCTGCTGGCCCGGTGGTGCTCACCGGCCACCGCGCTCCTTCCGCGCCTGGCCGCCCGGCTGGACGACCCCGCCGCCGAGGTCCGCTTCCGGGCGGCCGAACTGCTGGCCTGCCTCGGGCCGGTGGCATCGCCGTACGCCGATGACGTCGCCGCGCTGCTCGGCGACACCGGTGTCCGGGACACACGACGACGGGAGACCGTCGCCGAGGCCGCCGTGTGGGCACTCGCCCGGATGAACGACCCCCGCTGCCTGCCCGGGCTGATCGAAGCGGGAGCCCGGCCACGGTCCGGTTTCGCGTCGAACTCCGCCCACTACCCGTCCGCCGACTGGCATTACCCGGTTCTCCCCGCGCTCCATGAGGTCGTCGGCCACCTCCCCGACCACGCCGAGCCGCTCCTCCCGATGGTCCTCGGCCGGCTCGACGCCGCCGCGGAGGCCCACGTACTCAGTTCGTACTGCAACGTGCTCGCGGACTGGGGCCCCGCGGCGGAGCCGGCGGTTCCGCAACTGCTCGCCCTGCTGGAGGACGACCGGGCCTGGACGGCGGCGGCGACGGCACTGGCCGGGATCGGAACCCCGGGCCGGGGGGCACGGGAACTCCTGTCGGCCCGTTCGCGGCCCGGCGACGCACACGCGGAACTCGCGGCCTGGGCCTGCTGGAAGGTCGGTGGGGAACCCGGCCCGGTCCTCGAGGCGCTGGACCGGACCCTCACCGCGGACGGTTTCCCCCGGCCCGCCCTGCGCATACTCGCCGACCTGGGCGCGCACGCCGCACGCTACGCGGACCCGCTGCGGACGATGGCGGCGGACACCGGGATCTGGCCCCGTGTCGAAGCGGCGCACGCCCTGTGGGCGGTGACCGGTGACACCGAGAACACCGTCCCGGCGCTGACGACCGCCGTGCGAGGGCTGGCCGAGGGTACCTCCCGGCCGGTCATGCTCCCCGCCGTGCGCCACCTGGCCCGGATCGGCCCAGCCGCCCGGCCCGCCGCCCAGCTCCTGCGCGAGGTGCCGGCGCGTGACCAGCGGCTCGGCAGCAGCGGCGGCTGGCGGGGCTTCCTGGGGGACGAATCCATCCGCGCCGCGGTCGAGGAGCTGCTGGCCGCGTGCGACGTGGAGGCGGTCGCACCCTGAGGGCCCTCAGGCCCCCCTCACCCCGCCGGCAGCCGCCTCAGGGCTTCGGCCGCCGCCTCCCCCAGGCGCGGGTGCGGCAGCGCCGCCTCCAGGACCGGGCGGGCCCTGTCGTCCGCCAGGGTGCCCAGGCCCTCCACGCAGGCGAGCGCGACGCGCCAGTGCGGTTCGTCCGGGGTGAGCAGCCGGTGCAGGGTGCTCACCAGGGCCGGCACGGACTCGGGGGCGCGCAGGGCGGTCAGCAGGCGTACCGGGTGCAGGGCGTAGGCCGTCCGCAGGGTGTTCGTGGCGAGGGTCGCCGCCGCGCGGGGTGTCCGGGGGTCGCCGAGGAGCCGCAGGGCGTGCGCCGCCGATACGCAGCGCTCGGGGTCGCGGTGGTTGAGGAGGAGCACCAGCGCCTCGAAGGCGCGGCGGTCGCCCCGGCAGCCGAGCCGGAAGGCCGCGATCTCCCGGGCCCACAGGGGGCGTTCGCGTTCCACGAGGACCCGGGCCAGCTCCTCGTCGTCCTCGGTGGTGAGCAGCCGGTGGAAGGCCTCCGGCTCACCGGCCTCGTGCCCGAGCCGGTCCATCAGTGAGCGCAACTCCTCATCCATGACGGTGAGTTTATAGACGCGCACTCACGGTGTTCGCCGAACTGTGTGCCGGCGCACAAGCCCCCAGGGCTGGCGCGCTCGTTACTCGCCGGTTAAGCTCAGGTGAGCGGGACACACACCCCGTCGACTCCGGTGGCCTGGTGACGCAGCCACCCGGAGTGCTTGTCGGTTCGGCAGTTTGTGAGACGTGGCTCCGGGACAGAGCCCGTCACCCTTTCCCCCCGGTGCGCCCTGGGCGGCCGGAACCGTGCACCACGACACGCCTTTTCCGCACACCGAGCGCCGGCCGTTCCCCGGCCCCGCGCGCCGCCGTGCTCCTCACAGTCGTCACTCACCCTGGAGTCCCGTGATGGACACCCCGCTCACCACCATTGCCGTCGTCGGCCTCGGCACGATGGGAACCGGCATCGCCGAGGTCCTGACCCGTGCGGGCCGCGAGGTCATCGGCATCGACATCAGCGAAGCCGCCGCCCGCCAGGCCGTCGCCTCCCTCGAAGCCTCCACCGCCCGCGCCGTGAGCCGTGAGCGGATCACGGAGCAGGAGCGGCGCGACATCCTCGCCCGGTTCCGTACGTTCTCCGACCTTCAGGCCGCCGCGGACGCGGAGCTGGTCATCGAGGTCGTGCCGGAGACGTACGAGATCAAGCAGCAGGTCTTCCGGGAGCTCGACGCGGTGGTCCCCCCCACCACGATCCTGGCGACGGGCACGAACGCCCTGTCCGTGACCCGGCTGGCCGCCGAGTCGCAGCGCCCCGAGCGGGTCCTCGGCCTGCACTTCTTCAACCCGGCGCCCGCGATGAAGCTGGTCGAGGTGGTCTCCTCCGTGCTGACCGCCCCGCCCGCCGTGGAGAGCGTCACCCGGCTCGCACGTGAGCTCGGCAAGGAGCCGGTCGCGGTCGGTGACCGCCCGGGCTTCGTCGCGGACGGCCTGCTGTTCGGCTACCTCAACCAGGCCGCCGCGATGTACGAGGCGAACTACGCCTCCCGTGAGGACATCGACGCGGCGATGAAGCTGGGCTGCGGTCTGCCGATGGGCCCGCTGGCGCTGCTCGACCTGATCGGCATCGACACGGCCCGCACGGTCCTGGAGGCCATGTACGCCGAGTCCCACGACCGGCTGCACGCCCCGGCCCCGGTGCTGGGCCAGCTCAGCGAGGCGGGGCTGACCGGCCGCAAGGCGGGCCGCGGCTTCTACACGTACGCCGCCGCCGGCAGCCAGGACGTGGTGCCGGACGCACTGACCCCGTCACGGAGCGCGGGCGCGGTCCCCGGGCGCGAGGTCTCCTCGGTGGGTGTGGCCGGGTCGGGCACGATGGCCTCCGGTATCGCCGAGGTCTTCGCGAAGGCCGGATACTCCGTGGTGCTCGCCGCCCGCAGCCAGGAGAAGGCGGACACGGCCAAGGGACGGATCGCGAAGTCCCTGGAGCGCTCCGTCGCCAAGGGGCGGCTGACGGAGGAGGCGCGGGACGAGACGCTCGCCCGCATCACCGCGGCGGGCTCGCTGGACTCCTTCGCCGACGTCGATCTCGCGGTCGAGGCGGTCGCCGAGGACCTGGAGATCAAGCGGCAGCTCTTCCAGACGCTGGACAAGGTCTGCAAGCCGGGTGCGGTGCTCGCCACCACCACCTCGTCGCTGCCGGTCGTGGCGGTCGCGCGGGTGACGTCGCGCCCCGAGGACGTCATCGGGATGCACTTCTTCAACCCGGCTCCCGCGATGAAGCTGGTCGAGGTGGTCCGCACGGTGCTGACCGCCGACGACGTGCACGCCACCGTCCGCGAGGTCTGCCTGAAGGTGCGCAAGCACCCCGTCGACTGCGGTGACCGGGCCGGGTTCATCGTGAACGCGCTGCTCTTCCCCTACCTCAACAACGCGATCAAGATGGTCGAGGAGCACTACGCGACGCTCGACGACATCGACGCGGCGATGAAGCTGGGCGGCGGCTACCCGATGGGGCCGTTCGAACTCCTGGACGTGGTCGGCCTGGACGTCTCGCTCGCCATCGAGAAGGTTCTGCACAGCGAGTTCCGCGACCCGGGCCTGGCACCGGCGCCGCTGCTCGAACACCTGGTGGCCGCCGGCTGCCTCGGCCGCAAGACGGGGCGCGGCTTCCGCGAATATGCCCGCCGCTGATACCGGCGCGGGATGGGGCGGGTTGCTGGGGCCCTCGGGCGACCCGCCCCCACGGGCGCACTCCCCTGCACCGATGGGTTACGTTCACCTCATGTCCCAACCCGCCAAGTCCCCTCGTTCCTCCGCCGCGACGGATGCCCCGGAGAGTGCCGCCGTCACCCGGGCCGCCGCCCAACGGCTCAAAATGCGCCGTGAACTGGCTGCGGCGGCGATGGAACTCTTCGCCACGAAGGGGTACGAGGCGACCACGGTCGACGAGATCGCCGGGGCGGCCGGGGTCGCCCGGCGCACCTTCTTCCGCCACTTCCGCTCCAAGGAAGAGGCCATCTTCCCGGACCACGACGACACCCTCGTCAGGGCCGAGGCCGTCCTCAATGCCGCACCCGCGCACGAGCACCCGCTCGACACCGTGTGCCGCGGCATCAAGGAGGTCATGAAGATGTACGCGGCGAAGCCCGCGGTCTCCGTGGCGCGCTACAAGCTGACCCGCGAGGTACCCACGCTCCGGGAGGCCGAGATCGCGTCGGTGGCCCGCTACGAGCGCCTGTTCACGCGCTATCTGCTGGGCCATTTCGACGAGCGCGACCACCATGTCGGCAACGACGACCCCCTGCTCGCCGAGGTGGCCGCGTCCGCGGTGGTGACCGCGCACAACCATGTGCTGCGGCGCTGGCTGCGGGCCGACGGCCAGGGCGATGTGGAGACGCAGCTCGACCACGCCTTCGCGATCGTCCGGGAGACCTTCGGCACGGGCATCGGGGCCGGGCGGACCGTGGGCGCCGAGCCCTCGAAGGCCCCGGCCGCCTCGGTGTCCACCGAGGGCGAGGTGCTGGTCACCGTGGCCCGTACCGACGCGCCGCTGGACGAGATCATGCGCACGATCCAGCAGGCGCTGAAGGAGCACTGAGCCCGGCCCGGCGGGTTCACCCCTCGGCGGCCTGCACGGACGCGCTCGCGTACCAGGGCGGCGCGGCGCCCTCGCTCCACGCGGTGAGTCCGTCGCGACCGATGCAGACGATGCCGCACCGCTCGGCGTACTCGAGGGCCGGTTCGGTGAATTCACCGGTGGTGACGACCACGGCCGCCTCAGCGCCGTGCACCGCGTAACAGGTGCCGCCGAAGCGCTGGAGGTCCTGCGAGCCGACCTTGTTGTCACGCGTGTACCTCTTGCACTGCACGACCAGGCGGCGGCCGTCCGGCGTGGTCCCCACCACGTCCGCGCCGAGGTCGCCGGCGCCTCCGACGACCTCGGCGTCCAGGCAGCCGTCGCGCCTGCACAGCGCGGCCACGGCCTCCTCGAAGTCGTAGGGGTTCATGCCCTCGAAGTCGTACGGATCGACGGCCGCGTGGCCGCAGGGGTCCTCGCCCCCGTGACCCGCCGTCCGCGGCGGCTCGGGGCGGCGCGGCAGGGCGTCGGCCTCCGGTAGCTCCTCCAGGGCGGCGTCCACGACCTCGTAGGCGCTCTCGACGGCTGCCGCGGCGGCCCTGGCGGCCGCCCTGCGGCCGCGGCGCAGACGCAGGAGCACCACGACCGCCGCCACCAGCGCGGCCACGGAGGCCCCGGCGACCAGCGGATGCCGTTCGGCGCTCCTGAGGGCGGCGCGCACCGCGAGTCCGGTGCCGCAGAGCAGGAGGGCGAGGAAGGCGAAGCCGAACGCCGTCCGTCTGACGTCGAATTCGGGCCGGCGGCCCTGCCGGCCCGTTCTGCGCGTCCGTATGTCCATCGTGTTGCCCACCCCTTGTCCGTCGCCGCACCTTCAAGATCACTTTCGTGTGCCCCGCAGCCGCCGCTTGACGCGCCGCCGGAGGAAAACCCACTGGCCGAGCCGGAAAGGGAGTGCTCGGATGCGCTCATGGATCCTGAAGAGATGCTGGTCGCCTTCGACCACGAGATGAGGGAACACGCCCGCGCCGACGGCCCCGCCACCCGCGTCGAGCGGGTGGGGGACGTCGTACGGCAGACGGGCGGCCCCGACGGCTGGAACGGTGTCGTGTGGTCGGCCCCCGGCCTCACCACCGAGCGCGCGACGGCGGAGATCGCGGCGCAGATCGAGCACTACACCACGCTCGGCATCGCCGAGTTCGAGTGGAAGCTGTACGCCCATGACGGCCCGGCCGGTCTGGGCGGTCTGCTCGCCGCGGCCGGTTTCGAGCCGGAGCCGCCGGAGGCCCTGATGGTCGCGGCGGTCCAGGACCTGCCCCGGTCCGCGGAACTCCCCGAGGGCGTGACACTGCGTGCCGTGACCGATACGGCCGGGGTGGACCTGATGGTCCGGGCGCACGAGGCGGCGTTCGGTACGGACGGTTCGCGGCTGCGCCACCAGACGCTGGAGCGCCTCGCGGGCGCACCCGGCACCTTCACCGCCGTGGTGGCGACGGCGGACGGCGAACCGGTGAGCTCGGCCCGGATGGAGATGCACCCCGGCACGGGCTTCGCCTCGCTGTGGGGCGGCGGGACGGCGGCGCCCTGGCGGGGCAGAGGGATCTACCGGGCGCTGATCGCCCACCGGGCCCGCATCGCCGCGGACCTCGGCTACCGCTTCCTCCAGGTGGACGCGACGGACCTCTCGGCACCGATCCTGCGCAGGATCGGCTTCACGGCACTGAGCACGACGACGCCGTACGTGTACCGCACCGCGCCGTAGCCCCCGTAAAAAGAGGGCGCACCCCGACATACCGCCCATGATGTTGCTCATGCGTGCCTACGAGATGACAACTGAGAGAAATTGTTGGCACTGGGTGCCTTGCCACCTGTCACGCAGTGCCATACGTTGAAGGTGTCCGGGCGGCCGGCGTGCAGAGATCTCTCGTACGCCGGCTGTCCCCGCAGACCACGTGTCCGCGCGCCCGGACGCCTGCGTCACAGGCAACCCTTCTGCTCCACCGAGCAGGCCACAGCACCACACGCCGAACCGACGGCACACCTCCACACCGCACCGCTCCCCTGACCACAGGGGCCTCCGAGCGTTTCCCTCGACGCCGGAGACCCGATCTGCCGGAGGCATCACCGTGAAGGAAATCCTGGACGCGATCCAATCGCAGGACAGCACGGCTGCGGACTTCGCCGCCCTGTCCATCCCCGAGTCGTACCGCGCGGTGACCGTGCACAAGGACGAGGCCGAGATGTTCACCGGTCTCGCCAGTCGCGACAAGGACCCCCGCAAGTCGCTGCACCTGGACGAGGTGCCGGTGCCCGAACTCGGTCCCGGCGAGGCGATCGTCGCCGTCATGGCCAGCTCGGTGAACTACAACTCCGTCTGGACCTCGATCTTCGAGCCGGTCTCGACCTTCGGCTTCCTGGAGCGCTACGGCAGGCTCAGCGAGCTCACCAAGCGCCACGACCTGCCGTACCACGTCATCGGATCCGACCTGGCGGGCGTCGTCCTGCGCACCGGCCCCGGCGTCAACGCCTGGAACCCGGGTGACGAGGTCGTCGCGCACTGCCTCTCGGTGGAGCTGGAGTCCTCCGACGGACACAACGACACGATGCTCGACCCGGAGCAGCGCATCTGGGGATTCGAGACGAACTTCGGCGGCCTGGCGGAGATCGCACTCGTCAAGTCCAACCAGCTGATGCCGAAGCCGAAGCACCTCAGCTGGGAGGAGGCCGCGTCCCCGGGCCTGGTCAACTCCACGGCGTACCGCCAGCTCGTCTCGCGCAACGGCGCCGGCATGAAGCAGGGCGACAACGTGCTGATCTGGGGTGCGAGCGGCGGACTCGGCTCCTACGCGACCCAGTTCGCGCTGGCCGGCGGCGCCAACCCGATCTGTGTCGTCTCCAGCCCGGAGAAGGCCGACATCTGCCGGGCGATGGGCGCGGAGGCGGTCATCGACCGCAACGCGGAAGGCTACAAGTTCTGGAAGGACGAGCGCACCCAGGACCCCAAGGAGTGGAAGCGCTTCGGCAAGCGGATCCGCGAGTTCACCGGCGGCGAGGACATCGACATCGTCTTCGAGCACCCGGGCCGCGAGACCTTCGGCGCCTCGGTCTACGTCACCCGCAAGGGCGGCACGATCACCACCTGCGCCTCCACCTCGGGCTACATGCACGAGTACGACAACCGCTACCTCTGGATGTCGCTGAAGCGGATCATCGGCTCGCACTTCGCCAACTACCGCGAGGCGTGGGAGGCCAACCGCCTGATCGCCAAGGGCAAGATCCACCCGACGCTCTCCAAGGTCTACTCCCTGGAGGACACCGGCCAGGCGGCGTACGACGTGCACCGCAACCTGCACCAGGGCAAGGTCGGCGTGCTCGCCCTGGCGCCCCGTGAGGGCCTGGGCGTGCGCGACACCGAGCTGCGTGAGCAGCACATCGACGCCATCAACCGCTTCCGCAACGTCTGAGGTCTGCCATGACCGAACGTCAGAAGGACCGGCCGTGGCTCATGCGGACGTACGCCGGTCACTCGACCGCAGAGGCGTCCAACGAGCTCTACCGCCGCAACCTCGCCAAGGGCCAGACGGGTCTCTCGGTCGCCTTCGATCTGCCCACGCAGACCGGCTACGACCCCGACCACGTGCTCGCCCGCGGCGAGGTGGGCCGGGTCGGCGTGCCCGTCTCGCACCTCGGTGACATGCGGCGGCTGTTCCAGGACATCCCCCTGGAGCAGATGAACACCTCGATGACGATCAACGCCACCGCGATGTGGCTGCTGGCGCTCTACCAGGTGGTCGCCGAGGAGCAGGGGGCCGACCCCGACAGGCTCCAGGGCACGACGCAGAACGACATCGTGAAGGAGTACCTCTCGCGGGGGACGCACGTCTTCCCGCCGGGGCCCTCGTTGCGGCTGACGACCGACATGATCACGTACACGGTCAACCGCATCCCGAAGTGGAACCCGATCAACATCTGCAGCTACCACCTGCAGGAGGCGGGGGCCACTCCGGTCCAGGAGATCGCGTACGCCATGTCGACGGCCATCGCGGTGCTCGACGCCGTGCGTGACTCGGGCCAGGTGCCCGAGGAGCGGTTCGGTGACGTCGTCGCCCGCATCTCCTTCTTCGTGAACGCGGGCGTCCGCTTCATCGAGGAGATGTGCAAGATGCGCGCCTTCGGCCGCATCTGGGACCAGGTCACCCGCGAGCGGTACGGCATCGCGAACCCGAAGCAGCGCCGCTTCCGCTACGGCGTCCAGGTCAACTCCCTGGGGCTGACCGAGGCGCAGCCGGAGAACAACGTCCAGCGCATCGTGCTGGAGATGCTGGCCGTCACCCTCTCCAAGGACGCCCGCGCCCGCGCGGTGCAGCTGCCCGCCTGGAACGAGGCGCTGGGGCTGCCGCGCCCGTGGGACCAGCAGTGGTCGCTGCGCATCCAGCAGGTGCTCGCGCACGAGAGCGACCTGCTGGAGTACGAGGACATCTTCGCCGGTTCGCACGTCGTCGAGGCCAAGGTGGACTCCCTGGTCGAGGAGTCGCTGGCGGAGATCGACCGGATCCAGCAGATGGGCGGCGCGATGGCGGCCGTCGAGTCGGGCTACCTCAAGTCGGAGCTCGTCTCCTCGCACGCCGCGCGGCGGGCCCGGATCGAGGCCGGCGAGGAGAAGATCGTCGGCGTCAACATCTACGAGACGACCGAGCCCAACCCGCTGACCTCCGACCTGGACGCGGCGATCATGACGGTGGACCCCGAGAACGAGGCACGGGTCGTCGCCGCGCTGCACGAGTGGCGCGACAACCGTGACGAGCCCCGCGCCACCGAGGCGCTCGCCGCGCTGAAGAAGGCCGCGGCGGGCACCGAGAACATGATGGAGGCGACCGTCGAGTGCGCACGGGCGGGCGTCACCACCGGTGAGTGGGCGTGGGCCCTGCGCGACGTCTTCGGCGAGTTCCGTGCGCCGACAGGCGTCTCGTCCGCACCGGTGGCGGTCAACGCCGAGCCCGGCACCCCGCTCGCCGGGGTCCGCGAGAAGGTGGCCCGCACCGCCGGGGACCTGGGTGTCGGACGGCTGCGCCTGCTGGTCGGCAAGCCCGGCCTGGACGGGCATTCCAACGGCGCCGAGCAGATCGCCGTACGCGCGCGGGACGCCGGCTTCGAAGTGGTCTACCAGGGCATCAGGCTGACTCCCGAGCAGATCACGGACGCCGCGCTGGCCGAGGACGTGCACTGCGTCGGTCTGTCCATCCTGTCCGGCTCGCACGCCGAACTGGTACCGGACGTCCTGAACCGGCTGCGTGACGCCGGGGCGACGGACATCCCGGTGATCGCGGGCGGCATCATTCCCCCGGCCGACGCGAACGCCCTCATCGAGGCCGGCGTCGCCGCCGTCTTCACCCCGAAGGACTTCGGCATCACCGAGATCATCGGCCGTATCGTCGACGAGATCCGGAAAGCGAACAAGCTCGACCCTCTGGAGGTCCCCGCATGACCACGCCCGTGAACCGTCTGCGCCCGCGCCGCTCCTGTCTGGCAGTGCCGGGCTCGAACCCGCGGTTCCTGGAGAAGGCCCAGGGCCTTCCGGCCGACCAGGTCTTCCTCGACCTGGAGGACGCCTGCGCGCCGCTCGCCAAGGAGGGCGCCAGGCACCACATCGTCGACGCGCTCAACAACGGCGACTGGACGGGCAAGACCCGGGTCGTGCGCGTGAACGACTGGACGACGCACTGGACGTACCGCGACGTCATCACGGTTGTCGAGGGCGCGGGCCCGAACCTCGACTGCATCATGCTGCCGAAGGTGCAGGACGCCCAGCAGGTCGTCGCGCTGGACCTGCTGCTGACCCAGATCGAGAAGACGATGGGCTTCGAGGTCGGCCGGATCGGTATCGAGGCGCAGATCGAGAACGCCAAGGGCCTGGTGAACATCGACGACATCGCCGCCGCCTCGCCCCGCCTGGAGACCCTGATCTTCGGCCCGGCCGACTTCATGGCCTCGATCAACATGAAGACCCTGGTCGTCGGCCAGCAGCCGCCCGGCTACCCGGCGGACGCGTACCACTACATCCTGATGCGCATCCTCATGGCGGCCCGCACGCACGACCTCCAGGCGATCGACGGCCCGTTCCTCCAGATCCGCGACGTGGACGCCTACCGCGAGGTCGCGGGCCGTGCGGCCGCGCTGGGCTTCGACGGCAAGTGGGTGCTGCACCCCGGCCAGGTCGACGCGGCGAACGAGGTCTTCTCGCCCTCGCAGGAGGACTACGACCACGCCGAGCTCATCCTCGACGCCTACGACTGGTGCACCTCGGAGGAGGGCGGCAAGAAGGGCTCGGCGATGCTCGGCGACGAGATGATCGACGAGGCCAGCCGCAAGATGGCCCTGGTCATCGCGGGCAAGGGCCGCGCGGCCGGCATGCAGCGCACCTCCAAGTTCGAAGCGCCGGAGGCCTGACATGCAGTTCGGACGCACCTACGAGGAGTTCGAGGTCGGTGCCATCTACAAGCACTGGCCCGGAAAAACGGTCACCGAATACGACGACCACCTCTTCTGCCTGCTGACCATGAATCACCACCCGCTGCACATGGACAGCAACTACGCCGAGAAGACGACCGATTTCGGCAAGAACGTCGTCGTCGGCAACTACATCTATTCGCTGCTGCTCGGCATGTCGGTCCCGGACGTCTCCGGAAAGGCCATCGCCAATCTGGAGGTGGAGTCGCTGAAGCACGTGGCACCGACCTTCCACGGCGACACGATCTACGGCGAGACGACCGTGCTCGACAAGACGCCTTCGAGGTCGAAGAGCGACCGCGGCATCGTCCATGTGGAGACAAAGGGTTACAAGCAGGACGGCACGCTGGTCTGCGTGTTCCGCCGCAAGGTGATGGTCCCCACCGAGACGTACATCAAGGAGCGCGGCGGAGAACAGCCCGGCCGCCCGGAGCTGAACCAGCCGTCGAGCAAGAACGGGGAGAAGTAGCCATGAGCCGACTCGCACAGACCGCCGGCCTGACGGATGTCCAGCAGGAAATCCTCTCCACGGTCCGGGATTTCGTCGACAAGGAGATCATTCCTGTCGCCACGCAGCTGGAGCACCGCGACGAATACCCGACGGAGATCGTCGAAGGGCTGAAGGAACTCGGCCTGTTCGGGCTGATGATTCCCGAGGAGTACGGCGGTCTGGGCGAGTCGCTCCTGACGTACGCGCTCTGCGTCGAGGAGATCGCCCGGGGCTGGATGAGCGTGTCGGGCATCATCAACACGCACTTCATCGTGGCGTACATGCTCAAGCAGCACGGCACCCAGGAGCAGAAGGACACGTTCCTGCCGAGGATGGCCCTGGGCGAGGTGCGGGGCGCGTTCTCGATGTCCGAGCCGGCCCTGGGCTCCGACGTCTCCGCGATCAGCTCCAAGGGCGTGAAGGACGGTGACGAGTACGTTCTGAACGGCCAGAAGATGTGGCTGACGAACGGCGGCTCGTCCACGCTGGTGGCTGTTCTGTGCCGGAGTGACGAAGGACACCCCGAGGGAACGGCACCCCACAAGTCGATGACGACCTTCCTCGTGGAGAAGGAGGCGGGATTCGGCGAGGTCCGTCCCGGTCTCACCATTCCGGGGAAGATCGACAAGATGGGCTACAAGGGCGTCGACACGACCGAGCTCATCATGGACGGACTACGCATTCCGGCCAATCGTGTCCTGGGCGGCACGACCGGCCGAGGTTTTTACCAAATGATGGACGGTGTCGAGGTAGGGCGGGTGAATGTCGCCGCGCGTGGCTGCGGCGTCGCACAGCGTGCCTTCGAGCTGGGCGTTTCGTACGCCCAGCAGCGCCAGACCTTCGGAAAGCCGATCGCCCAGCACCAGGCGATCCAGTTCAAACTGGCTGAAATGGCCACCAAGGTCGAAGCCGCCCATGCGATGATGGTGAATGCAGCACGCAAGAAGGACTCCGGGGAGCGCAACGACCTGGAGGCAGGGATGGCGAAGTACCTCGCCTCCGAGTACTGCAAGGAAGTCGTCGAGGACGCCTTCCGTATCCACGGCGGCTACGGCTTCTCCAAGGAGTACGAGATCGAGCGCCTCTACCGCGAGGCCCCGATGCTGCTGATCGGTGAAGGTACCGCCGAGATCCAGAAAATGATCATCGGTCGCCGGCTCCTGGAGGAGTACCGGCTCCAGGGCTGAAAGTCCCTTTCGGGGTGATTTGGTGGCGAAGAACATCACACCGGATCACCCTCGTACGGAGCCTTTCAGCTGTCCGACTCGGCTGCTGGCTTGCCCAGTTGCCGCTCGCACCCGATAGCATCGCCGGAAAGCCGCCGTCCCCCCGTTGCCAGCGCGGCATCATCCGCTACGAAGGTCATCCATGCCCGACAGCCAAATCCCTGCAACGCGCGGCGGGGTCCGCCTCGCCCGCGGAGCATCGCCGTGGCTCCTCCCGACCGTCGCCACCGCGGCGCTCAGCCTCGCCCGGGCCCGCAAGTCCGGACGCTGGGCCGCCGTGGCCGTGCCCACCACCGCGCTCGCGGCGGGCATGCTGTGGTTCTTCCGCGACCCCGAGCGCGAGATCACCCAGGGCCGCGTCATCTCACCGGCCGACGGTGTGGTGCAGAGCATCATGCCGTGGAAGGACGGGCGCACCCGCGTCGCGATCTTCATGAGCCCGCTGAATGTTCACGTCAACCGGGCTCCGCTCTCCGGCACCGTGACCTCGGTCGAGCACATCCCCGGTGGATTCGTTCCGGCGTTCAACAAGGAGAGCGAGAACAACGAGCGCGTTGTCTGGCACTTCGACACCGAGCTCGGTGACATCGAGATGGTGCAGATCGCGGGAGCGGTCGCCCGTCGCATCGTGCCGTACGTCCCGCAGGGCACGAAGGTGGAGCAGGGCGAGCGCATCGGCCTGATCCGCTTCGGCTCGCGCGTCGACATCTACCTTCCGGAAGGTATCGATGTCGCGGTCGAGGTCGGCCAGGCCACCACCGCGGGGGTGACTCGAATTGACCGTAGTTGATCCTGATACCCAGGCGGGCTGGGTGCCCGAGGCCGCCGAGGACGAGGACGCCGACGGCACGGAGGACATGCCCCTCTCCATGAGGCTGTCGATAGCGGACACCCTCACCCTGGGTAACGCCACGTGCGGCTTCATGGCGGTGTACTTCACCACCACGGGCATCCTCATCCCGCATCTCACCGGCAGCGACGAGTCGGGCATGGCCCGACACTCCGCTGCCACCGCGGTGATCCTCATGCTCATGGCCGCCGTGTTCGACCTCTTCGACGGCCTGGTGGCGCGCAAGCTGCGCTCCTCGCCCATGGGGGCGGAGCTGGACAACCTCTCCGACCTCATCAGCTTCGGCCTCGCCCCGGCGTACTTCGTCCTGGTGTACGGGATGGTCGCGGACGACGCCCACCAGCGGGTCTCCGCGCTCGCGGCGATCGTGGTGCTGTTGGCGGTGGTGCTCAGGCTTGCGCGGTTCTCCTGCGTGACCTTGAAGGACGGCATGTTCCAGGGCATGCCGAGCCCCTTCGGAGCGCTCACGGTCGTCTCGATCGTGCTCCTGGAGCTGCCCTTCGTGCCGACGCTGCTCGCGATCATCGGAGTGGCGTGGCTGATGGTCAGCCGGGTCGAGTACCCGAAGCCGCGGGGTGTCCTCGCGGTGGCGATGCTCAGCTGGATCGTCGGCGCGATGGGGCTCCTCGCCGCCTGGGCGTTCGACGCCCCCGGCGGCCAGCTGCTCCTGCAGACCGGCTGCGCCCTCCAGGTCGTCCTGGGGGCGGTGATCCCGCTCTTCGCCACGGCACGGCGGGTGAACACCTTCCGCGACAACCGGCGCGAGGCACGGGCGGCGCAGCTCCCGTAACCACGCGGAACGCGACAGTCACGAGGGCCCGGATGCTCCCCGGCATCCGGGCCCTCGTGCATGCGCCGGGCACCGGCCCGCACGGGAAGGCCCAGCGGGTGCGGGGCCGCTTGTCCCGGGGGAGCCTGGGAAGGGTGCAGGACCGATCCACCGCCACCGGTTCGGGCACGGAGCTGCTGGACAGCGCCGTGTCCCACATCCTGCGCGAGACGGGTGCCTCCGTGGCGATGCTGTACCTCCTGCCGGAGGACGACACCACGCTGCACCTGACCGTCCTCGCCGGGGTGCCGGGGCAGCTGGCCTTCCCTTGGACCCGGGTCCAGCTGTCCGCCCCGATACCGGTGGCCGACGCCGTGCGCCTGGGGTGCCTGATCTGGCTCGGCAGCCAGGAGGAGCTGGCACGCCGCTATCCGCGCCCCGCGCTCGTCCTGCCGTACCAGTTCGCGATGGCTGCCGCGCCCCTGCGTACCGGCGCCGCAGAGCAGGGCGGGCTGGTGCTGCTGTGGCCGGGGTCGCACCCTTCGCAGCTCGCGCCCGGGGAGCGCGAGGCCCTGCTCAGGGGCTGCCGGAGCATCGACACGATCCTGCGGCAGGCCGAGAACAGCGGCTGTCCGGTTCTGCCCGGGAGCCGGCCCCGGGTGCTGCCCACCCCGGAGCCGGCCGTGCCGGATCCCGCGGAGGCCGCCGCCGCGACGGAGTTCATCCAGCGGCTGCCCGGAGGGAGCTGCGCGCTGGATCTCGACGGAACCGTCACCTACATGAACAGCGGTGCGGCGGCCCTGCTGGGAGCGGCGGCGGACGACGTCTGCGGCACCCTCCCCTGGGTGTCGCTCCCCTGGCTGCGGAACCCGGCGGTCGAGGACCACTACAGGGCCGCCGTCATCAGCCGCCAGAAGACGTCCTTCACCGTGCTGCGGCCACCGGACCAGTGGCTGTCCTTCCATCTCTTCCCCAACGCCACCGGCATCAGCGTCCGCATCCTCCCCACCACGGCGCCCGGCCCCGCCGACGTGCAGACCCCTGCGCTGCCGCCGACCTCCGGAGTGCCCAGCCGGGCGACCGCCCTGTACCACCTGATGCATCTGGCGGCGACGCTCACCGAGGCCGTCGGCACGCAGGACGTGATCGAGCTGGCCGGCGACCAGCTGCTGCCGGCGTTCCGCATCCAGACCCTCGTCGTGATGGCCTCGGCCGAGGGACGCCTGCGGGTCGAGGGCGGCCGGGGCAGCCGGCCCGGGCTCATGGACCGCTTCGACGGTGCCCCGCTGACCTCGGCGACACCGGCCGCCCATGTGCTGACGACGGGGATCCCCGACTTCTTCCCCACCTTCGCCGAACTGGAGCGGGCCCACCCCTCCGCGGGCCTGCGCAACGTTGTAGGCGCCTGCGCCTTCCTCCCCCTGGTCGTCTCCGGGCATCCGGTCGGCTCGCTGGTCCTGGCCTACGACCAGCCCCACGCCTTCGATCCGGAGGAACGCGCCCTCCTCACCTCGATCGCGGGGCTGCTCGCTCAGGCGCTGGACCGCGCCCGTCTGTACGACACGAAGGACCGGCTCGCGCACAGTCTGCAGGCCCACCTCCTGCCCCAGACCCTGCCCGGGATCCCCGGCCTCGACGTCGCGGCCCGCTATCTGCCGTCGACCCGGGGCATGGGCATCGGCGGGGACTTCTACGACCTGATCAGGCTGGACGAGACGACCGCCGCCGCCGCCATCGGCGACGTACAGGGGCACAACGAGAACGCCGCCGCGCTGATGGGGCAGGTCCGCACCGCCGTGCACGCCTCGGCCGGGTCCTCGCCCGCCGAGGTGCTGGCACGCACCAACCGTCTGCTCACCGACCTCGACCCCGGACTGTTCACCAGCTGTCTGTACGTCCATCTCGACCTCGCGGGGAACACCGCCTGTATGGCCACCGCCGGCCATCCCGCGCCGCTGCTGCGGCAGCCGGACGGACAGACCGAGTTCCTCGACCTGCCGCCCGGCCTCCTGCTCGGCATCGACGCGGCGGCCGACTACCCGACGGCGGAGATCCCCCTGCCGCCCGGCGCCGCGCTCGCCCTCTACACCGACGGTCTCGTGGAGGCGCCGGGCGTGGACGTCGAGGACGCCATCGCCGATCTGGCCGAGCACTTCGCCATAGCCCTGGACCAGGACATGGACTCGGTGGCCGACACGCTCGTGCGGTACGCGAGGAAGTACACGCCCGGCAACGACGACATCGCGCTGCTCCTGATCAACGCCCTGCTGCCGGACGGCTGACCGGCCGGACGTGTTCTGCCCGGGGAATCGACGGGACCGCCGGCCGTGCGCCCGGCCGGCGGTCCCCTGCGCCGGTGGCGCCGCGCTGTCACGGCGGATTGGAGAGCCCTGAGGTGCCGAGGCGGTGGGGTTTCATCGGCACCTCAGGACGTTCGGGGGTGGTGCTGCGGGCCCGGGGCCGGATCAGCCGCCGTAGAGGTCGCCCAGGGAGATGCCGGTGGTGCTGGCGGCGCCACCGAGCCTGACCTCGTGGTCGAGGCTCACGAACTTCCCGCCCGACTGCCAGAGGGCGGGCTTGAGCATCGCGTACTTGGCCTCGTCCCAGGTCGCCCAGTCGTAGCCCAGCAGGCCGCCGGTGTCACCGGAGTTGGGGTTGAGGCACCAGAAGGTCTGGTGGATGCCGTTCTCCACGATCAGGTCGCGCAGGGCGGTCATCCACTTCTGGTTGGGGCCGTTGTCGAGGTGGCCTCCCCATTCACCGATGAACAGCGGGGCCGTGCCGTCCTTGTGCAGGTAGAGCCAGTTGGGGTCCCAGACGTCGCGTTCCAGCGTCGTACGGTTCCACTCGCCCTGGAACCAGGGCTGCTGGTAGACCAGCGGGCCGTAGTCGTGCGGGGAGTAGACCAGCTGGTCCTGCTGCGCGCCGAGGTCGACCGGGTGGTCCTTCGCCCCGCGCAGGTTCCCGCCCCACCACATGCCGTGGTAGTCGGTCGCCGTGGTGGAGGACCAGTTCGTGCCGTCCTTGGGGTAGATCTCGATGCCTTCGCAGAGGACGAGGACGTGCGGGTTGATCGCGAGGATGCGCTTGCCCGCGGTCTGACAGGTGTGCTTGAAGTTGTCCTGGTCCGTGGAGCCGTCCCACTTGGCGCGAGGGCTGTCGGACTGCTTGCCGTGCGGCTCGTTCTTGACGTCCATCGCCACGAGCGTGTCGTTGGTCCTGTAGCGCTCGGTCACCCACTCCCAGGCGGTGTAGAACTGCTCGGGGGTGATCGAACCCTTCCACCAGACCGGGTACACATGGCCGGAGTTGTCGGCCTCCGCGCTGTGCACGTCCAGCATGACCTTGATGCCGTACTTCTCGGCCACCCCGAGGAAGGCGTCGAAGACCCCCAGGGTCGTCTTGCCCTGGAGCTCGGGGTTGGCCCAGGTGTTGACCGCGCTGGAGGTCGCGGCCTGGCCGTTCTTCCACTCCAGCAGGAGCTGGGTGGAGATCGGCACACGGACGATGTTGATGCCGCGCTCCGCCATCTGCCGGGTGACCGTGTCCAGGTTGGCGGACCAGAGCCCGTGGAAGACCCGCTCGGACGCGTTGAAGCCGAACCAGTTGACGCCGGTGAGCCAGACCCGGTTGCCCTGTGCGTCGACGATGCGGTTGCCCTCGGTGTGCAGCCAGTCCGTGCCGGAGGCCGCCGGGGCGGCGGCCTCGGGCGCGGTCGCGGGGACGGCCGACGGCTGCTGCGCGGCGACCGGGCCCGACAGCGTCACCAGCAGGGCGGTCGCGGTGACGGCGGCGGCGAGCGCCGTACCCAGCCGTTTTCTCATCCGTGACTTCATCCGTTGTCGCCTTTCATGGGGGTGAGGCGGGCAGCAAGGATGGGAGCGCTCCCATTCCGTTGGTCACATGAAGCCAGCACGGCGGAACGGCTGTCAATGGACATGACAACGTTCATTTCTTGAAGACGCCTGGTCGACATGTCCGCTCCGTATTCCCGCATCGTAGTCACTAATTTGAGCGACCGAGGTGAAATTTTGCGCAGCACCGTGGACTTCTTTATGACGGTGCTCCTAGCCTGTGGGGCGTCCGAAGCCCTTCGAGCCGCAAGGACCACCCACACGTGACCCCACCATCGCCCGTACCACGCCTGCTCGGACGCTCCTTGTCCGCCTCCCTCTCCCTCGCGCTCGCCGCCGCCGGTACCGCCACGGCGTTCGTGCTGGCCGGTGCTCCCGCCGCACAGGCCGCCGCCGTCCCCGCGCCGTCCCCCGTCGGGATATCCGGCCGGGGCGCCACCGTGCCGTTCAAGGAACACGAGGCCGAGTACGCCGCCACCAACGGCTCACTGATCGGCCCCGACCGCCTCTACGGCTCGCTGCCCTCCGAGGCTTCGGGCCGGCAGGCCGTCACGCTCGACGCCGCGGGCGAGTACGTCGAGTTCACGCTCACGGCCCCCGCGAACGCGATGACCTTCCGCTACTCGCTGCCGGACAACGCGGCCGGGACGGGCCGGGACGCCTCGCTCGACCTGCGGGTCAACGGCAACTCGCTCAAGAGCGTGCCGGTGACGTCGAAGTACGGCTGGTACTACGGGGGTTACCCCTTCAACAACAACCCGGGCGACACCAACCCGCACCACTTCTACGACGAGACCCGGACCATGTTCGGGTCCACGCTGGCCGCCGGGACGAAGGTCCGGCTCCAGGTGACCTCCACCTCCGCCTCACCCTCGTTCACCGTCGACCTGGCGGACTTCGAGCAGGTCGGCGCGCCGGTCGGCAAGCCGTCCGGGGCCCTGGACGTGGTGAGCGACTTCGGCGCGGACCCGACCGGAGCGGCCGACGCCACGGCGAAGATCCAGGCCGCGGTGGACGCGGGGCGCACCCAGGGCAAGGAGGTGTACATCCCGGAGGGCACCTTCAAGGTCCAGGACCACATCGTCGTCGACAAGGTCACCCTGCGCGGCGCGGGCCCCTGGTACAGCGTGCTGACGGGGCGCCACCCCACGGACCGGGCCAAGGCGGTCGGGGTCTACGGCAAGTACGCGGCACAGGGCGGCAGCAGCAACGTCACCCTCAAGGACTTCGCCATCATCGGCGACATCCGTGAGCGGGTGGACGACGACCAGGTCAACGCCATCGGCGGGGCCATGTCGAACTCGGTCGTCGACAACGTCTGGATGCAGCACACCAAGTGCGGCGCCTGGATGGACGGCCCGATGGACAACTTCACCATCAAGAACAGCCGCATCCTGGACCAGACCGCCGACGGCGTGAACTTCCACTACGGCGTCACGAACTCCACGGTGACCAACACCTTCGTCCGCAACACCGGTGACGACGGACTGGCCATGTGGGCGGAGAACGTCCCGAACGTCAAGAACAAGTTCACCTTCAACACGGTGGTCCTGCCGATCCTCGCCAACAACATCGTGACCTACGGCGGCAAGGACATCACCATCTCCGACAACGTCATGTCGGACACGATCACCAACGGCGGCGGACTGCACATCGCCAACCGCTATCCGGGCGTGAACTCGGGCAGGGGGACCGCCGTCTCGGGGACCCACACCGCCGCACGCAACACCCTGATCCGGACCGGGAACAACGACTTCAACTGGCACTTCGGTGTCGGCGCGATCTGGTTCAGCGGGCTCAACGAGCCGATCAGCAACGCCACCATCAACATCACGGACAGCGAGATCCTGGACAGCTCCTACGCCGCGATCCACCTGATCGAGGGCGCGAGCAACGGGCTGCACTTCGACAACATCAAGATCGACGGAGCGGGTACGTACGCGCTCCAGATCCAGTCCCCGGGCACGGCCTCCTTCAACAAGGTCGTGGCCACGCACATCGCCCAGTCCAACCCGATCCACAACTGTGTCGGCAGCGGCTTCCAGATCACCCAGGGCACCGGGAACTCGGGCTGGTACGCGAATCCGCCCGCCTGCACCGGTGTCTGGCCGGCCCCGGTGTGGACCAACGGCGGGGTACCCGGGGGCGGCGGGCCCACCGACCCGCCGGACCCGACCGACCCGCCGGACCCCACCGACCCGCCGGAGGAGACGGGCAACCTCGCTCAGGGGCGCCCCGTCACCGAGACGAGCCACGCCGACGTGTACGGCGCCGGCAACGCGGTCGACGGCAACGCCAACAGCTACTGGGAGAGCCGCAACAACGCCTTCCCGCAGTCCGTCACCGTGGACCTCGGTGCCGCCAAGGCGGTCAAGCGTCTGGTGCTGAAGCTGCCCCCGGCCGCCGCCTGGGCGACGCGCACGCAGACGATCGGGGTCACGGGGAGCACCGACAACTCCACGTACGGCTCCCTCAGGGCGCCGGCGGGCTACACGTTCGACCCGTCGAGCGGCAACACGGCGACGGTGACGCTGACGGGGACGCCGGTCCGCTATCTGCGGCTGACGTTCACCGCCAACACCGGCTGGCCGGCGGGCCAGTTGTCCGAGCTGGAGGCGTACACCAGCTGATCGCCCGCACGACGACGACGGGCCCGGCCTCCACGGCCGGGCCCGTCTCCGTGCGGCGAGGGATCAGGCCTTCGGCTTGAACGACTCCGCGGCCGGGGCCACCTCCGCCGGCCTGACGACCTTGAGGCCACCGGGGGACTTGGCGTCGGGCTTCATGACGACGGTCTGCCGGGTCGAGGGCGCCGACGGGTCGGTGAAGTCGTGCGCGATCCCGAAGTCACCGCCGAAGTCCTTGATGGTGAGCAGCGCCTTGTCGACGCCCTCGCGGGTCAGGTCCTTCGACTCGCAGGCCTTCTTCAGGGCCTCGCCGAAGACGGACGCCGCGTTGTATCCGGCGATGACGCCGTTGTCGAGACCGTCCTTCGGGTACTTGGCCGCGTACGCCTTGGCGAGCTTCGCCGGGCCCTCTGCGGAGTCTCCGATGGGCAGGGTGGAGGCGCCGATGTAGTAGTCCTTCTGCAGGGCCGCACCCGCCTGGGTGGCGAGCAGCTGCGGTGCGTACGCCGAGTTGTTGCCGACGACGGGGACGGCGAAGCCGGTGGCCGCGGCGACGCCGACCAGTGAGGCCGCCTGGCGCGGTCCGGCGCTGACGATGACGGCCTTCACCCCGGCCTGCTTGAGCGCGGAGACCTGGGCGGTCATGTCGTTGTCGGTCGGCTTGATCTTCTGCTCGACGACGGTGAGGCCCGCTTCGGCCGCCGCGTGCTTGGAGCCGGCCAGGGCGTTCTCGCCGTAGTCGCCCTCGAAGTAGACGTGACCGATCTTGTCGCCCTTGGCGATGCGCTTCTCGTCCAGCAGGAAGTCGACGAGGTTGATGGTCTCGACGTCGTACGTGGCGCCGATGACGCGGACGTACTTGGAGCCGACCAGGTTCGCCGACCATGCCTGCGGCAGGACGATGCCCTTGTCCTGGCCGTCGATGCGGGACTCGACGGCTGAGACGAAGGGGGAGCCGATGAACTGGGTGAAGCCCAGCACGTTCGGTTCCAGCTCGGTGTAGGCGCCGATCGCCTTCTGCGGGTCGTAACCGTGGTCACGGACCGTCAGTTCGATCTGCCGGTCGCAGATGCCGCCGGCCTTGTTCGTCTCCTCCACCCAGAGCTGCTGGGCCTGGGTGACGCTCTTGCCCAGCGAGGCGTAGACCCCGGTCATGTCGGTGAGGGCACCGAGCGTGATCTTCGCGTCGGTGACTCCCTCCCCGGCCTTCACGCCGTTCTTGTCCGCGGCGCCGTCGTCCGACGACTTCGCCTTCTCGCTGCATCCCACGAGTGTGAGGGTGAGAGCCGCGGCAACGGCTCCGACAACACGTAGCTTCATTTCTTCTTCTCCCCTGGAGTCTTCAGACGCGCAATGCCGCCGGGCAGGAACAGGACGACCGCGACGACCGCGGCGCCGTACAGATAGCGGGACGCCTCGCCCGGTGCGATGCCGCCCGTACCAGGGGCGGACACCAGGGGGAGGGAGTCGCTGTAGTGGGTGAGCACCTGCGGGAGCAGCGAGACGAACGCGGCGCCGATGACGGCTCCCGCCACGCTGCCCAGCCCGCCGATGACGATCATGGCGAGGTATTCGAGGGACAGGATCATGCCGAAGTACTCGGGCACGGTCCGCTGGAAGACCAGCGCGAGCAGGACGCCCGCGAGGCCCGCGTACATCGAGGACAGGACGAAGACACCGGCCCGGTAGCGGGCGACGGGCACGCCCATCACGCCTGCCGCGATCCGGTGGTCCCGGATGGCGTTCAGCGCCCGGCCGGGCCTGCCGCGCAGCACCCCGCGGGCGAAGAGCCCGCTGGCCAGGAGCGCGGCGAGTGCCAGGTACCAGAGCTTCTCGGACGACTGGAAGGGCACCGCTGCCACGACCACTTCGGCGTCGTCGAAGGTGAACCCGAACAGTGAGAGGGGCGGCACGGGGCGGCCGTTGAAGCCGCCGGTGAGCGAGCCCGCGTTGAACAGCACGTGCTGGCCGATGAAGATCAGCGCGAGTGTGGCGATGCCGAGGTACGCGCCGCTCAGCCGCCCAGCGATGGGACTGAAGAGTCCGCCCGCGGCGCCCGCCAGGAGCACGGCCAGGATGGCCGCGAGCCAGGTGGGCAGGCCGAGTCCGGTGATCGCGTGCCCGTTCTCCGTGCTGCTCTCCCCCGCCAGGATGCAGTAGCCGTAGGCGCCGACCGCGAGGAAGAACGCGTGGCCCATGGAGAGCTGGCCGGTGGAGCCGGTGAGCAGGTTGAGCCCGATCGCCCCGATCGCGGCGGCCATCGCGAACAGCCCTGCCTGGAGCCAGAACCGGTCCAGGTAGAACGGGAGGAGCAGGAGCAGGACGGAGCCCGCGAGCCAGAGGTAGGGGGCGGGGCGTCGCAGCCGTGCGGCGTACGGGCTCCCGGTGGCGGGTACCGCCCCTGCGGGTGCGGGGGCGGCGGTGTCCTTGGTGGCTTCAGACACGGGACAGCTCCTTCGTACCGAAGAGTCCCGCCGGCCGGACGAGCAGCACGACCACCATCACCAGGTACGGCGCGAGGTCTCCGATGCCGCGTCCGAGGAAGGAGAGGTCGCTCTGATAGCCGGTGGCGAGTGACTCGGTGACACCGACGACGAGTCCTCCGACGAGCGCCCCGGTCGTCGAGTCGAGGCCGCCGAGGATCGCGGCGGGGAAGGCCTTGAGCGCGGCGAGGGAGGTGGCCCGTTCGAGGCCCGGGGTCGGGAACACCGTGAGGAAGAGCGCGGCGACCGCGGCGAGTGCTCCGGCGACCGCCCAGGCGGAGAGGGAGACCCGGCCGAGCCGGATGCCCATCAGCGCGGCGGTCTGCGGATTCTCGGCCGCCGCCCGCATGGAGACGCCCCACGAGGTGAAGCGGAAGGCGAGCAGGAACACCGTGATGAGCAGCCCGGCGACGAGGAACGCCGCGATGCGTGTCTCGGCGAGGGTGACACCCCCGATGGTGACGACGTCGTCGCCCCACGGGTCGCCCAGCGACATGACGTCCGTGCCCATGCGCCGGACGAGTTCGGTGGTCAGAAGGATGTCGACGCCGATGGTGACGATGGCCAGGACGCTCTGGTCGCTCCCCCGGTAGCGGCGCATCACGAAGAACTCGACCGCCGAACCGACGACGGCCGCGCCCGCGATCCCGACGCCGAGCGCCGGCCAGAAGCCGATGTCGTCGTGGAGCACGGCGGTGACGTAGCCGCCCGCCAGGAGCAGGGAGGCGTGGGCGAAGTTGACGACCTCGGTCGCCTTGAAGATCACGACGAAGCCCAGCGCGATCAGTGCGTAGACCGAGCCGATGGACAGGCCGCCGAGGAGGAGTTCGATGAAGGTGGTCATTCCTGTGCTCCCAGGTAGGCCTGCACCACGGCCGGGTCGTTCTGGACCTCGGCGGGCGTCCCGCCCGCGATCCTGCGTCCGAAGTCGAGTACGGTCACGGCGTCCGCGAGCCGCATCACCACCCCCATGTCGTGTTCGACCATGACGATCGAGATGCCGAGGCTGTCGCGCACACCGGCGACGACGGCCGCGGTGCGGCGGCGCTCGTCGGCGGTCATGCCCGCGATGGGCTCGTCGAGGAGCAGGACCTCGGGCTCCATGCACAGGGCGCGGCCGAGCTCGACGAGCTTCTGCTTGCCGTACGGCAGCGCGCCTGCGGGGAAGTCGAGTTCCTTGTCCAGACCGATGAACTCGGCTATCTCCCGCACCCGTTCGAGATGCCGTTGCGCCTCGCGGGTCGCGGAGGGCAGCCGCAGTCCCGAGGCCACGAATCCGGCGCGGGTGAGCCGGTGCCGGCCGAGCATGAGGCTCTCGGCGACGGTGGCGTGCGGTGGCAGGGCCAGGTTCTGGAAGGTGCGGGCCACGCCGAGGCCGGCGATCTCGTGCGGGGCGAGACCGGTGAGTTCGGTCGAACCCAGGTGAACGCTGCCCGAGGTGGCGCGGTAGACGCCGGAGAGCACGTTGAAGGTGGTGGACTTGCCCGCGCCGTTGGGGCCGATGACCGCGTGGACACTGCCCGGTTCGACGGTGAAGGACACCGCGTCGAGCGCGGTGAGCCCGGCGAAGCGCACGGTCACGTCGCGCACGGAGAGAGGGGCCGGGGAGGTCGTCACGCGGACCACCTGCTCAGGCTGCGGGTGACGCCTTCCGCCTGGGCCGCGTCCTCGGCGGCCGTCTCGTCGACGACACCGAGATAGCGGCGGCGCACCTCGTCGGAGGCGGCGAGCTCGTCGGCGGGACCGTCGAGCGCGACCTCGCCGACGTCCAGGACGTACGCGGTCGAGGCGAGGCGCAGCGCGATGGCCGCGTTCTGCTCCACGAGCATGACGGAGGTGCCGCCCGCGTTGATCTCCTGGATCGTCTCGGCGATCTTCGCCGCCATCAGCGGTGCGAGCCCGAGGGACGGCTCGTCCAGCAGCAGCAGGCGGGGCGCGGCCATCAGGGCCCTGCCCATCGCCAGCATCTGCTGCTCACCGCCGGACAGCAGGCCGGCCCGCTGGTGCGCGCGCTGGGCGAGCACGGGGAACAGCTCGTGTACGCGCCGGAGGGCGGCGGCGGTCTCCTTGCGTCCGCCGCGTGCCCCGAGGGCGCCCGCCCGCAGATTGTCCGCCACCGTCATCCGGGCGAACACCTGCCGCCCTTCCGGCACCTGGATCACTCCCGCGGCCACCACCTGGGCGGGCCGGAGCCCGTCCAGGGGGCGGCCGTCGAAGCGGATGGTGCCCGTGCCCGTCCCGCGGTGGAAGCCGAGGGTCCGCGACACGGCCCGCAGCAGCGTGGTCTTGCCGGCGCCGTTGCCACCGAGTACAGCGGTGATCGCGCCGGCCGGCACGTCGACGGAGACGTCGCGCAGTGCCCGTACCGGGCCGTAGCCCACGGACAGTTCGCGGATCTCGAGCGTTGCCATGCGTCCTCCTCCTTCCGACTGGTCGTTGTGGTGCCACAGACCAGCAGCGGGCGCGGCGCGCGTCCACGGTCCCGGGCGCAATCGCTGCGGGTGACCAGTCTTCGAAGGGCCCCGTTGTGCGCGCGCACAGAGGGAGGGCATGGGCTGTCGCCTCCGGCGCGGCCGGTGGCATCCTCACCAGCCATGGGCGGCCAGGCCGCGGAACGGAGCGAAGCGATGCGGGGGCGCAGTGACGAGCAGGGCCGGGCGCTGCTCGACGCCCTGCTGGAGGGCCGGTCCGAGCCGGACCTCGCGGCACGCGCGGCGAGCGGTCTCGGCCTCCCCGAGCGGGGCCGTTACGCCGTGGCGGTGCTGCGGGACGGAGGCGGAGGGACGGCGGGCGCGGCGATGGACGCGGACGGGCTGCGGTTCATCCGGCGCAGACGGGGCGACCGCGAGATCGTGGTCGTCGCGCTGGGTGACCGCGATCCGGCGGGGCTCGCCGCGCTGCTGGTGCGGTGGTGTCCCGGCCCCGGCGGGATCGGTCCCGTGGCGGAGGGCCTCGCGGAGCTGGGGACGGCCCGCCGGCTGGCCGAGGTGGCCCTGCTGACCTGCCCGCCGGGCACGACGGGGATCGTACGGCTGGAGGAGCGGCTGCCCGCGGCACTGGTGGTGAGCCAGCCCGAGCTGTCGGCCCGGCTGGTGTCGGACGTCTTCGGGCCCCTGCTGGCGCTGGACCCGGCGGACCGGGCGCTGCTGGTGCGGACCCTGGAGGCGTGGCTGGAGTGCGAAGGGTCCGCCGGGCGGGCCGCGGGCCGGCTCTACTGCCACCGGAACACCGTGCTCAACCGTCTGCGGCGGCTGGAGCGGCTGACCTCGCGGTCGCTGACCCGACCGCGGGAGCTGATCGAGATGACGCTGGCTCTGGACGCGTTCAGGCTGACGGCGCCGCAGGCGTGAGGGGTGCCGCACCGTCACGAGGGGAGGGCGGCGAGCGGCGCTCCGGCCGTCGTGAGGGGAAGGCAGCACCTGGTGCCTTCCCCTCACGCGGGGCAACTCCCCGGGGGAACGCGGGGGACTCCCCATGACGGTGCGTCAAGGGAGGATCAGGACAGGAAGTCCCGGGCGATCTCCTCGGCAGCGCGTTCCAGGAGGGGGCCGGCCTGGGCCATGCAGACGGCCGGGTCGGGTTCCAGCGCGGTCAGGGCGTAGGCCCGCCGGATGCCCGCCTTCCCCAGAGCCTCCGGGGGCAGCGCGAGGCGTCCGCAGACGGCGACCGCTTCGACGCCCGCCGCGCGTGCGGCGGCGGCGACGCCCGCGGGGGCCTTGCCGTGCAGCGTCTGCTCGTCGAGCGATCCCTCACCGGTGATGACGAGCGTGGCCCTGGCCAGCGCGGGGGCGAAGCCCAGGACGTCGAGCATCACCTCGATGCCGGGCCGGAAGCGTGCGCCCAGGGCGACGAGCGCCCCGTAACCGATGCCTCCGGCAGCGCCCGCGCCGGGCAGTTCGGCCGTCTCGGGTCCCAGCAGGGACGCGTAGTGGGTGAGCGCCGCGTCGAGGACCGCGATGTCGTCCTCGGTGGCGCCCTTCTGCCGCCCGTAGACCTCGGGCGCGCCCTTCGGGCCGGTCAGCGGGTTGTCCACGTCGCTGGCCAGGATCAGGTCGACGTCCGAGAGCCGGGGGTCGAGCCCCGACAGGTCGGCCTCGGCCAGCTCCGCGAGCGCTCCGCCGCCGGGGCCGACGGGCTTGCCGTCCCGGTCCAGGAAGCGCGCCCCGAGTGCGGCGAGCATGCCCGCGCCGCCGTCCGTGGTGGCGCTGCCGCCGACACCGAACACGATGGTGCGGGCACCCGCGTCGAGCGCCGCGGTCAGCAGTTCGCCCGAGCCGTACGTGGTCGCGGTGAGCGGAGCGAACTCCCCCGTGGGCAGATGCTGGAGGCCCGAGGCCTCGGCCATCTCCACCACGGCGGTCGTGTCCCGCACCGCGTAGGCCGCGGTGACGGGGGTCCCCAGGGGGCCGGTCACCCGCGCCTCGCGGCGCTCGAATCCGGCGGCCACAGCCGCCGCGACCGTGCCGTCGCCGCCGTCCGCGACGGGCAGGGTCTCGACCCGTACGCCGGGGACGACGCGCCGGAGCCCGGCCGTCACCCGCTCCGCGACCTGCACGGCCGTGAGCGAGCCCTTGAACTTGTCCGCCGCCACCAGCACGTGGGCGGTCTCCATCGCTGCTCCGTCCGTCACCTTGCATCCCTTTGCTTTCGAACAGGCAGTCGCGCCGCCCCGACCTTATCCGGACCACCCCTGATCTGCCCATGGCTGTCCGAAACCGGGGGAACGGCCCCTACGCTGCCTCCGTGACCACCTCTGACTACGCCACGTACATCGCAGGGCTCCCCCGGGTACTCGCCGGAGCCGCCACCCTCTTCCGGGACGAGCGGGGGCGGATCCTGCTCGTCGAGCCCAACTACCGCGAGGGATGGACGCTGCCCGGCGGCACCATCGAGTCCGACGACGGCGAGAGCCCCCGGCAGGCGGCACGGAGGGAGACCGCGGAGGAGATCGGCCTCGACCTGGCGCCGGGCCGGCTGCTCGCCGTCGACTGGACGCGCGGCGAGGCGCGTCCGCCGATCGTCGCGTACGTCTACGACGGTGGCGTGCTCCCCCAGGAGCGGTTCGACGCGATCCGTCTCCAGGAGGACGAGCTCCTCTCCTGGAAGCTGGTGGACCGCGCCGGCCTCGACGCTCACCTGCCCGGCCGGCTCGGGCTGCGCGTCCGGGCGGCGCTGGAGGTGCTGGACTCCGGGGACGGACCGGCGGAGCTGGTGGACGGCGCCCCGGTCGCGGGGTGAGGGATCAGCCCTGGGGGTCCTGCGGCCTGGCGTCGGCCTCCCGGCGCGCGTCGTCCTGTCCGGCGGCGCGCGCCTCGGTGCGGTGGCCGCGGGCGATGTAGTCGCGTACGACGAGTTCGACGGCGTCCTGCGGATTCCCCACGCCCGCGAGCACCATGACCTCGACGACGAGTTCCGCGTCCAGACTGACGTTCACTGTGGCCATGGCCCGGACCCTATGGGGTGCCCGTGGAAATGTCATCGCCGCGGGACCGGCCCGTCCGTAGGCTCGGGGCATGACTCTCGTCGCGATCCTCAGCGGCGCCGGCATCTCCACGGACTCCGGCATCCCCGACTACCGCGGGCCCCAGGGGCTCTGGAGGAAGGACCCGGAGGCGGAGAAGCTCGTCACGTACGACTTCTACATGTCCGATCCGGAGATCCGGCGCCGTTCCTGGCAGATGCGGCGCGCCAGCGCGACCTGGGCCGCCGAGCCGAACGCGGCGCATCGTGCGGTGGCCGCGCTGGAGCGGTCCGGGACTCCGGTCCGCGTGATCACCCAGAACGTCGACGGGCTGCACCAACTGGCCGGTCTGTCCGCCCGCAAGGTCGTCGAACTCCACGGCACGGCACGCGAGGTGGTCTGCACCCGGTGCCATGCCCGGTCGGCGATGGCGGAGGCCCTGGCCCGGGTCGAGGCCGGCGAGACGGACCCGCCGTGCGCGGTCTGCGGCGGCGTCCTGAAGTCGGCGACGGTGATGTTCGGCGAGCGCCTGGACCCCCGGGTGCTGGCCGAGGCCATGGCGATCACCAAGGCGAGCCAGGTGTTCATCGCGGTGGGTACGACGCTCCAGGTGCAGCCGGCCGCCTCGCTGGCGGGGATCGCGGTGGAGCACGGCGCCCGGCTCATCGTGGTGAACGCCGAGCCGACGCCGTACGACGAACTGGCCGAGGAGACGGTCCGCGAGCCGATCGGGACCGCGCTGCCCGCGCTGCTGGAGCGGCTGTCCGCCGACCCGGGGTGAGGTGGCCGTTCGGCGGGCGGTCGCCCGGTGGACGGTCAGGCGCGGCCCTCGCCGGGGTGGCCGCGGCCCCGCCGAACTCGGCCTGCCATAACGGCTCCTCCGCCGGGGGATGTTCCGTGCGCACCGGAGCGGATCCGCATCCGCTCAGCACCCGCCGATCGCCGGCACGAGGGCAGGGCCCGCCGGCTCCTCGCCCCGCTCCTGCCGCGCCTCCGGGTCTTCAAGCCCCTTCGCCGTCCAGTCCGGCCCGGATGCGGCGGGAGGGGCTGAAGGCGTAGAGGTCCAGGATCTCCGGCGGGTCCGCGAGTCCGGGTCCGCCGTCCGCCGCCCAGGCGGCGATGTCGGCGACGGCGTGCGGATCGTTGACCAGGCCGAGCCAGACGGGGCGCCCGCCCGCGCGGCGGCCGTCGGCCGAGGGCTGTACGACGATGACGTTGCCGTGCTCGCACGCGTCCAGGCACTCCACCGCGCGCACCGTAGCGGCCCCGCCGATGGACTCCCGCAGCTGGGCGAGCTGCCCGGCGTGGTCCACGCCGGGGATCTTCGGGGTGCCGCAGCAGCAGCCCCGGCAGACGCTCACCGTGGGACGGGAGGGGCCCGCTCCGGCGGTCCGGCGCGGTCGGCGGCTCATTCGGGGACACTCCCGTGGGTGGCGCGGATGATCACCGTAGGACTGTACCGAGCTGTTCCCCCGCAGGTCCGGTGGGGTAGTGTTGACGGCTGCGAAGGGGAGTAGCCCCGCAAACCGGTCGTCGACACACTGGAGCCTTCGGGTTCCCGGTGGCCGGGCTCGTAGATGCTTACGGGTGGGCGAGACCTTCGGTCAGGTATGACACGCCCGCGCCCTGCGGGCGCTGCGGTCATGCCGGGCCGAGTGGTCCTCCGAAAAAGCCCGAGCGGCACTTCGCGGAAGGCCCGGGGCCCGGCTCTCACAGAAAGCCACCCGGAATGCATCTCGACCCCCTGGCGATCCTCACCGCCTTCGGGCTGATCTTCCTCGCGGAGCTCCCCGACAAGACCATGTTCGCCTCGCTGGCCATGGGCACGCGCATGCGCCCGCTCTACGTCTGGTTCGGCACCTCCTCGGCGTTCATCGTGCACGTCGCCATCGCCGTCGGTGCGGGCGGGCTGATCGGTCTGCTGCCCGACTGGATCGTCAAGCTGGTCTCGGCCGCCCTCTTCGCCTTCGGCGCCTTCATGCTGCTGCGCAGCGGCGGCGGTGACGACGACGAGGACGAGGAGGTCAAGACGGTCACCGGCTTCTGGCCGGTCTATTCGACGGCCTTCATGGCGGTGTTCATCAGCGAGTGGGGCGACCTGACGCAGATCACCACCGCGAACCTCGCCGCGAGCAACGGCGCGTGGTCCACGGCCATCGGCTCGGCCGTCGCCCTGATGTCCGTGTCGGCGCTGGCGCTCCTCGCGGGACGGTTCATCGCCAAGCGGGTGCCGCTGAAGACGGTGCAGCGCATCGGCGGACTGTGCATGCTCGGCCTGGCGATCTGGTCGGTCGTCGAGATCTTCACCAGCTGAGCAAGGGGCGGAGCGGGGGCGGAGCGGGGGCCGTCCGCCCCTGCCGTCCGCCCCTGCCGCCCGTCTCCGTACTTCTGCCGTCCGCCTCCGCCCGGCGCCTCTGCCCCCTGCCGCCCCGCTCAGAACAGGGCCGGCGCCTCGTCCTCCGTACCCCGCTCGAAGGCGAGCAGCCGCTGCTTGCGGTCGAGCCCGCCGCCGTACCCGGTGAGGCTCCCCGAGGCCCCGATGACGCGGTGGCAGGGGACGATGATCCCGACCGGGTTCTTGCCGTTGGCCAGGCCCACCGCGCGGGAGGCCCCCGGTTTGCCGAGGTTTTCGGCCAGCTCGCCGTAGGAGCGCGTCTCGCCGTACGGAATCCGTACGAGTTCGGCCCAGACGCCGCGCTGGAACGGGGTGCCGTCCAGTCTCAGCGGCAGGTCGAACTCGGTGAGCTCGCCCGCGAAGTACGCCTCCAGCTGGCGGGCGGCCTCGCCGAACGGGCGGGCGTCCGGCAGACCGAAGGTCTCCTCGGGCGGGCGGTGCCGCTGTCCGGTCATGTAGAGGCCGGACAGCATCCCGTCGGTCGCGACCAGGGTGAGCGGCCCGTACGGGCTGTCGATGACCGTGTGCTGCCGGGTCACCGTGGATGTGGTGGTCATGGTCGGTCCTCACGCCCTCAGGCGGGCAGATGGTTGATGGGGTGGTCGTCGACGGTCCACAGATACTGCACGGCGTACGCGCGCCAGGGGCGCCAGCCGGACGCGCGTGCGGTGAGGGCGGCGGGGGTCGCCGGGAGTCCCAGCCGTTCGGCCGCCCTGCGGATGCCGAGGTCGGTGGGGAGGAAGGCGTCCGGGTCCCCGAGGGCCCGCATGGCGATCACCTCGACGGTCCAGGGGCCGAAGCCGGGCAGCGCGGTCAATTCCGCGCGGGCCTTGTCCCAGTCCGCTCCCTCCCCCAGGTGCAG
The DNA here is from genome assembly GCF_001905505.1 of Streptomyces sp. CB02058. Taxonomy (GTDB): domain Bacteria; phylum Actinomycetota; class Actinomycetes; order Streptomycetales; family Streptomycetaceae; genus Streptomyces. The sequence goes on along the minus strand of NZ_LIPG01000003.1, from coordinate 915,833 downwards.
CGACCCGTCGGCGAGGGCCGCGACCAGCGTGGTGAGCGTGGCGCGGCGGCTGCGCGGCAGGGCGAGTGCCTCGGGATCGAGCCCGGCCAGGGCCTCGGGGGACGGGAAGAGATGGGTCAGCCCGCCCTCGGGGTCCTCCACCGGCACCCCGTGCGCACGGACCAGCCGGGCCGCGTGGGTGCGGGCCGCAGCGGTGGAGACCTGCTGGCCGAGCACCGCGCGTACGGCGAACTCCGCCGCGTCGACCGTGCGGGGAACCCGGCGCCCCGGGGCCTCCTCGACCAGCGGCGCGAGCAGCGGATCGGAGCGCAGCTGGTCGTCCACGGCGACCGGGTCGGCGTCCAGGTCGAGGAGCCGGCGGCAGCGGCTGATGGCCTGCGTGAGGTCACGCGGGTCGGTGAGGGAGAGCCGGCAGTCGATGTGGCCGGAGCGGGGGGCGAGCGCCACGATGCCGTGTCCGTGCGGGAGGGTGAGGGTGCGGCGGTACGCTCCGTCGCGCCATTCCTCGACGCCGGGGACGGCGGTCGCGGCCAGGTGCCCGAAGAGGTTGCCGGGGGTGAGCGGGGCCCGGTAGGGCAGGCGCAGGGCGATGACTCCGGGAGTGCCGGGTGCCGTGCCGCCGCGGGCCGCTCGGGCGCGCAGTTCGCCCGGGGCGAGCGCGAAGACCTCCCGCACGGTGTCGTTGAAGGTGCGGATGGACGAGAACCCCGCCGCGAACGCCACCTCGGCCATAGGGAGCGCGGTCGTCTCGATGAGCACCCTGGCCGTCTGGGCGCGCTGCGACCGGGCCAAGGCGAGCGGCCCCGCGCCCAGTTCGGCGAGCAGCTGGCGCTCGACCTGGCGGGCGGAGTAGCCGAGGCGTGCGGCGAGCCCCGGCACGCCCTCCCGGTCGACGACGCCGTCCTGGATGAGGCGCATGGCCCGGGCGACCGAGTCGGCGCGGGCGTTCCACTCCGGGGAGCCGGGACTGGTGTCGGGGCGGCACCGCTTGCAGGCACGGAACCCGGCCTGCTGGCAGGCGGCGGCGCTCGGGTAGAAGGTCATGTTCCGGACCTTCGGCGGGACGACAGGGCAGCTGGGGCGGCAGTAGATCCGGGTGGTCAGTACGGCGGTGAAGAACCAGCCGTCGAAGCGGGCGTCCTTCGACCGTACGGCCCGCACGCAGCGCTCGGTGTCGGTGTGCATGGTCCAAGCATCGGGCACCGGGAGCCCATCCGGCTGGCGGAAATCCGACATCGCGCTCGACGGTCCGCCCGCGCGAACTCCGACTCGCTGTTCAGGTTCATGAACTGCCATCACGTACAGGTGTATTGACGCGCTCACGACAGGCGCCTACGGTCCAAGAAAGCGCTTGCTCCACACCCAGCGTGGTGTCGGGCGCACGAGCCGTTCAGACACTCGAACGGACCGTGCGACGGCACCCGGAGCCGACGTCCGCAGGAAGGGCCACACCCCCACGGCGCCCCCCACACGCCCGGCCACTCCCCCACCGAACCCAGCACGACCCGTCGAGGAGTTTCCGGTTTCGCCGCTCGACCCCCCACTGGTCAGACGAACACCCCACCCTGGAGACGAACGATGCAGAAGATCAATCCCGTCATCGCATGTGTCGGCCTGCTGGCAGGCTCGGCTCTCGCGCTGTCCGGAACCATGGCGCAGGCCACGCCCGCCCCCGGCGCGGCACCGACCGGCACCGGCTCGGTCAGCGCCCCCGCCGCGGTGGCCGCCGACGCGCTGTACGTGGCCCCGGACGGCGGCGACGACGCGGCCGGCACGGAGTCGGACCCGACGACGCTCGCCTCGGCGATCAGCCGTGTCGCGTCCGGCGGAACGATCTACCTGCGCGGCGGGACGTACGCGCACTCCGCGACGGTCACCATCCCGCCGGGCAACGACGGCACCGCGAGCGCCCGTACGACCCTGGCCGCCTACCCCGGTGAGAAGCCGGTCCTGAACTTCTCGGCCATGAGCGAGGACCCGGCCAACCGCGGGCTCGCCGTGAACGGCGCCTACTGGCACATCGACGGCATCGTCGTCGAGCACGCCGGCGACAACGGCATCTTCGTGGGCGGCAGCAACAACATCGTCGAGCACGTCGTGACGCGCTTCAACCACGACTCGGGCCTGCAGATCTCACGGATCGCGTCCGACACCCCCGACGACGAATGGCCCGCGAACAACCTGATCCTGAGCTCGGAGTCGCACGACAACGCCGACTCCGACGGCGAGGACGCCGACGGCTTCGCCTCGAAGCTCACCTCGGGCCCCGGCAACGTCTTCCGCTACACGGTCTCCCACCACAACATCGATGACGGCTGGGACCTCTACACCAAGAGCGAGACCGGCCCGATCGGCCCGGTGACCATCGAGGACTCCCTCTCCTACGGCAACGGCACGCTCTCCGACGGGACCGTGAACGAGGACGGCGACCGCAACGGCTTCAAGCTCGGCGGCGACGACATCGAGGTCGACCACGTCGTCCGGCGCAACATCGCCTACGACAACGGGCACCACGGCTTCACCTACAACAGCAACCCCGGCTCGATGACGGTGTCCGACAACGTCGGCATCGACAACGCCGAGCGCAACTTCTCCTTCGACAAGGGCACTTCGGTGTACCGGGGCAACGTCTCCTGCCGCAAGGACGACGGCTCGAACGACAAGACCGTGGGCGACGCCGACAGTTCCAACCAGTTCTGGACCGGCTCGAACGGGTCCGCGTGCTCCGCGTACTCCGGCGCGATGGACTGGTCCTTCGCCTCGGACGGCAAGCTCGTCGTGACCTTCGGCGGCAACACGGTGACGCCGTAGCGCTGCGGACCGGTCCGGTGGCGGGTGCGGCACCCGAAGTCCCCTGACGGACGGAGGGATCGCGGCCGGACCGCACGGACGTCCCGCTGACAGGGACCGGTGGACCCGCGGGGTCCACCGGTCCCTGCCGCGCCGGTCACCAGGTCTCGTAGTGGTCGGCCAGGCCCTCCGCGGCCTTCTTCCAGAAGTGGGAGCCGTCCAGGTCGTCCGGGAGCGCCTCGACGAAGGCGTAGAACGCTTCGAGCGCCGGTTTGAGGACCGCCTCACGCGCGTCGTCGTCCTCGATGTCGTCCAGGGGCTCCAGTTCCCTGACGACGGCCGCGAGCAGGGAGACGGCGGCGCCTGCGTGGCCTTCGCCGGTGAACTCATGGGCGGATGCCATTCCGGAGGCGTTGTCCCAGCCGCTGGGGTTGTAGACCGAGATCTCACCGGACGGCATCTCCATCAGGTGATACTCGCCCCCGTAGATGCCGATGCAGAGGCACGACTCCGGTATCTCGTCGTCCTCGTGGTAGTAGCCCGCGAAGATCTCGGCGGGTTCGGCGACCCAGCCGGCCTTGGCCTCGTATCCGGCCTGGTCGATGTCGACGTCGGGGAACAGCGTCCCCGACAGGCCCGTGCAGGCCTCCACCCACTCCTGGGAGGGGGTGCGCAGCCGCGCGATGACGGCATCGGGGTCACTCAGGATCGCAAGGGGCACGGACGTCTCCATTTCGCGGCGGGACGGGCTCCCGGCGCAGGCGTGATCGTATCGCCGGACCGAACGCCGTTCGGCGCCACATATCCGTGGGTTCCAGGCCCTGTTGACGCACGGACCGCGGACCGCGAAGGGGCGTCCCGGCGTCCTTCGACCGCCCTGTCCGGCGGCGCCACCCACGCCCGGCGGGAGCGCCGCGATCGCGCCGGGTCACCGCATACGCCCGCACGAGCCGATGCCCGCCTCCGCCCGCACGAGCCGATGCCCGCGTCCGCCCGTGCCCGCCTCCGCCGGACAGGCGGCACGCGGTGAGTCCGGGACACCGGAACGCCGCCCGCCTGTGAGCTTTCGGTCACCTTCGCGCAATGAAACATCCCGGAAACGCGATGGCGTCCTCCGTGAAACGCGTGCCCGCAACTCTCTTCGGGCCGGACCCCACGCCGCTCCGAGGAGGACCCCTCTTGACCCCCGCGACCCTGGCCTCGGCGGGCCTGGACACAGGTGACACCGCCTGGCTCCTCGCCGCCACCGCGCTCGTCCTGCTGATGACTCCGGGACTCGCCCTGTTCTACGGCGGCATGGTCCGCACGAAGAGCGTCCTCAACATGCTGATGATGAGCTTCGTGTCGATCGCGCTGGTCACCGTCGTGTGGCTGGTCGCGGGCTATTCGCTGGCGTTCGGTGACGACACCTTCGGCGGGCTCATCGGCGGGCTCGACCATGTGGGCATGGTCGGCATCGGCCCCGACGACCTCACCGGCAGCGTGCCCACCCTGTTGTTCACGACCTTCCAGCTCACCTTCGCGATCCTCACCGCGGCGCTGATCAGCGGCGCGGTCGCGGACCGCATGAAGTTCTCGGCCTGGCTGCTCTTCGTGCCGCTGTGGACCCTGCTCGTATACGTTCCCGTCGCCCACTGGGTCTGGGGTCCCGGCGGCTGGATCAAGGACGCACTCGGCGCGCTGGACTTCGCCGGGGGCCTCGTCGTGGAGATCGCGTGCGGGGCGTCGGGGCTGGCCCTCGCCCTGGTGCTGGGCCCGCGCATCGGCTTCAAGAAGGACGCGATGCGTCCCCACAACCTGCCCATGGTGATGCTCGGCGCCGGACTGCTCTGGTTCGGCTGGCTCGGCTTCAACGGCGGCTCGGCGCTCGGCGCCAACGGCCTGGCCGCCGCCTCGGTCCTCAACACCCTCGTCGCCGGATGTACCGGGCTGCTCGGCTGGCTCTTCGTCGAGCAGCGGCGCGACGGTCACCCGACCACCTTCGGCGCGGCGTCCGGCGTGGTGGCGGGCCTGGTGGCCATCACACCCGCGTGCGGGACGGTCGGTGTCCTGGGCGCGGCGGTCGTCGGCCTCGTGGCCGGTGTCGTCTGCTCGTACGCGGTCGCGTGGAAGTTCAGGTTCGACTACGACGACTCGCTGGACGTCGTCGGTGTGCACTTCATCGGGGGCGTGGTGGGCACCCTGCTGATCGGGCTGTTCGCGACGGCCACGATGACCGGTGGCCCGGAGGGTCTCCTCCACGGCGGCGGAACGGGCCAGCTCCTCCGCCAGGGCGTCGCCGTGCTCGCGGTGGCCGCCTACACCTTCCTCGTGACGTACGGCATCGGCAGGGCGATCGACCGGCTGATGGGAGCGCGGGCCTCCGAGGACCAGGAGCTCACGGGCCTCGACCAGACGGTGCACGCGGAGAGCGCCTACGATCACGGCGGCCTCACTCACGCCACCGCGCAGAGCCCGGGCCACTTCGCAGATCGTTCCCAGGACAGGAGCACCGCCCCATGAAGCTCATCACCGCCGTCGTGAAGCCCCACCGCCTCGACGAGGTGAAGACCGCGCTGCAGGACCTCGGCGTGAACGGGCTGACGGTCACCGAGGCCAGCGGATACGGACGCCAGCACGGCCACACCGAGGTCTACCGGGGCGCGGAGTACCGGGTGGACCTGGTGCCCAAGATCCGCATAGAGGTACTCGTCGAGGACGCGGACGCCGAGCCGGTGATCGAAGCGGTGGTCCGCGCCGCCCGCACCGGCAAGATCGGCGACGGCAAGGTCTGGGCAATGCCGGTGGAGACGGCCGTACGGGTCCGCACGGGCGAGCGGGGGCCTGAGGCGCTCTAGTACGGTCCTGGCAAGACGACTGCCATGGCCGGCACGGTCGATGACGGGACCGCCGGAAGCCTGTTGCGGGGCCGGCGCAAGCTGCGCGGAGACCGCCGCCACCCTTCAGGAGGCCCGCTGAGGGAGAGGTCACGCACCCGGCAGGCGGTCCAGGAAGCCGGCGACGCTGCTGATGCGGCCGTCGTCGGCGAGCGTGATCACGTCGAAGCCGGCGGCGGGAGCGGACCCGTCGGCGGTGGAGACCAGGTCCCAGGTGAAGCGCACCAGGTTGTGGTGCGCGTCGGGCGTACCGGTGAGCTGGAAGGTGAAGCCGGGGAACTGCTGGTGGGCACCCGTGATCGCAGCGGCGATCCCCTCGTGCCCCTTCGCCTCACCCAGCGGGTCGGTGTAGGTGCCGTCCTCGGTGAACGCCGCGGCGACGGCCTTGGCCAGTTCCTCGGAGGTGGCGGCATTCCAAGCGGTGAAGTAGCGCTCGACGGCGTCCTGGTGCGTGGTCACTGCGGTGTCCCTTCGTCTCTGCGGGTGCGCCGGACGGCGGGCCCGCGGGAGCGGCCGCGCTACCCCGCCCCACCGGCGGGAAGCCAGGCCGGAGGCGGCTCACCCTCGGTGTGCCGCCCTCCCTTGTGCTCCGCAGCCTGTCGCAGTCCTCGCGGAGGGTCGATTACCGCTGAGGTAATCCCGGGGCCGCGTCCAGCCGCCGGGGCTTCGTCCACCTGGCTGTTCCGTTGCGCCGCGACACGAAGGGTCCGGCCGTGGGTCGCAGGTGCCGTCAGGCGTTCGCGTCGAGGTCCAGGGCGTACAGGCGGGGGAGGTTGACCACGATCGCCTCCTGGGTGCTGCGGGCGATCACCACCACGGCCTCCTCGGTGGGGTCCGGGTTCTCCTCGCGGTGCGGGACGAACGGCGGGACGAAGATGTAGTCGCCCGGCGAGGTGCGCAGCCGGATCTCCTCCGGCTCCTCCCCCGTGTCGTCCAGGAAGACGAACTCCGGGTGTCCGCTGACCACATGGATGGCGGTCTCCGACTCGCCGTGGTGGTGGTCGGACGAGGCGGTCGCCGGGGCCACGTGGGTCTGCCCCATCCACAGCTTCTCGGAACCGACGGTCCTGCCGCTGATGGCGCTGAACCTGCGCATGCCACCGGTCTGCGCCGTGTCCCCGTCGAGATCGTCCGCCCTGATGTGGTGCAGGCGGGTGCGCAGGGGTGTCGTGGCGCTGCCCTGGGCTTCGTGGAGATGAGGGTGGAACCCTTCACCGGGGGTCGTCAACGGCTTGCTCATGACGGGGACGCTAGGACGCCCCCGAAAAGGATGTCAAGAGGTGTCCTTTCCCCTTCACCTGCGGCAATGTTCCCGCAATATATGAACGGAACGAGCGAATTCTTCGTCTGGAACCCGTCGCCGGGCATGATGTGGGGATGCATATCTCCGCGAAGGCGGACTACGCCACGCGCGCCCTTCTCGAGCTCGCGAGTGATCCCGGCCGTCCGCTCTCCTGTGAAGCCATCGCCTCCTCACAACACATTCCGTTCAGGTTCCTGAAGTCCGTCGTGGGCGAGTTGCGCAAGGCGGGACTCGTCCGGAGCCAGCGCGGCTGCGAAGGCGGTTACTGGCTCGGCAGACCCGCCGAGGACATCGCCCTGCTGGACGTTCTGCGCGCCGTGGACGGTGAACTGATCACCCTGCGGGGCGAGTCGCTGGACGGGCTCGACTACCCCGGTCCCGCCGCGGGTCTCCCCGGCGTGTGGCGGCGGGTCGAGTCGGACGCCGCCGCCGTGCTCGGCGGGCTGAGCCTGGCCGCGCTGCTGCCCTCCGAAGCGCGCGAGCGGCCGTCCGCGATCGGAGCCGCGTGACCGGCGGGCGGGACGCGCCACCGCTGGAGGTGGTGGAGTACACCGACCCGATGTGCCCCTGGGCCTGGGGTTCCGAGCCGGTCTTCCGCAGGCTGCGGACGGCACTGGCGGGCACGGTCCGCTGGCGGCGGGCGTACGCCGTCCTGTTCGACGACGAGGTGGACGACCCGGCACCCGATCCGGCGGCCGAGACCGCCTGGTACGCGGGGTACGTCGAGCAGATCTGCTCGCACACCGGCGCCCCCCGCGCGGCCGTGCTGAGCCGGGTGGCGGCGAGTTCCTGGCCGTCGTCGCTCGTCGCCGTGGCCGCGGAGCTCCAAGGGGCCGACGTGGCCGAGCGGGTGCTGCGCCGGCTGCGGGAGACCGTCTTCGTGCTGGGCGAACCGGCGGACACCCTCGATTCCGCCGTGGCCGCCACGCGGGGCGTCCCGGGGCTGGACACGGACCGGCTCAGGTACGACGCGGCCTCCGGCGGGGTACGCGAGCGGGTACGGGCCGACCGCGCGGAGGCCCGGCGGCCGGTCCCCGAAGTCCGGTCCGTACAGAGCGAATCGCCGCATCCGGGCGCGGCGAAGGAGACCTCCGACGGCGGGTTCCGCTACGCGTTGCCGACGCTCCTGGTGCGCGCCCCGTCCGGCCACCGCGCCGTCCCCGGCTGGCGGCCGTACGCGGCATACGCGGCGGTCTTCGAGGAGCTCCGCCCCGGACTGCTCGCACCGTCCGCCCCGCGCTCCCCCGCCGAGGCGCTGGAGCGCGACCGGAGCCTGACGGAGCCCGAGCGGGAGCTGCTGGCGGAGGGGCCCTGGCCGCCGCCCGGAGCGGTGCCGGTGCGAACCGCGAACGGCCATGTGTGGCTGCATCCTGACGAGGCGTCAGTTCACCCGGCCGCCCCCTCCCGGCCTTCCGCAAGGCCCTGAGCTGCGGTTGAGCACCGTCCCGCTGAATGAGACACCAATGGGTGTCCATTGACAGGGGTGTTCGGCTGCCTCCAGGATGAGCACATGCTCACGACGCACCCCGGTGTGGTGTGCCGCTACGTGGACCTGCGGCGCACCTCCAGCGCACTCTGTCGCTGACCGCCCAGCACCTTCGTTCCACAGGCGCCGCCTGACCTCCGTCGGCGGCACCGGCTCCTCGCCGGCCATGCCGATCCACTGATCCGCGCCTGTGCTCCCGCGTCGGCTCTCCGCATTCCGTCGCGCCTCTTCGTCGTCACCCGTACCGGGCCGTGAGTTCCTCGACGCCCTGTACCGGGCCCACCCTTGCCACGCCGTGCGCCGTCGCCTCGACGACGCATGCCCGCACACCCGACGACGGACTTGTGCGAGTGCCGCCCCTTCACGCTTCCCCGCCTCCTCCTGCCCTTTTCCAGGTCGGGACCCATCAGAGAGAACGAGATGTCCGCACGACTCACGATCCGCAGCCGACCGGACGCCCGGTCGGTCCGACGGGCGGGCGGCCTGAGGGTCGCAGCCCTCACAACCGCTGCCATCGCCCTGCTCGTCCCGGCTCTGAGCGCTTGCGGCGGCAGTGCCTCGTCGTCGGCCGGCAACGCCACCCTCAAGTGGGCTTCCTCCTCCTTCCCCAGCCACTGGGACCCGGTGGTGTCGGGCAGCGGCGCGCAGTTCCGCGCACTCGCCCTCGTCTACGCCTCGCTGACCCGGACCGACGAGGACGGGAAGGCCGTCCCCGATCTCGCGGAGAGCTGGGAGTACAACGACAAGGGCGACCGGATCACCTTCCACGTCCGCCCCGGCCTGAAGTTCAGTGACGGTGAGCCGGTCGACGCCGCTGCCGTGAAGGCCGCCATCGAGCGGGCCCAGAAGCAGAAGAACTCGGCGCTCTTCGGCGACCTGACGTCGATCGCTTCGGTGACGGCCGACGGACTCGACGCGACGCTGAACCTCACTCAGGTCGACTACCAGATACCGCAGTTGCTCGGCGAGCGCGTGCTGCAGATCGCCAGCCCGAAGGCCGCGGCGAACCCGGCGAAGCTCGACCAGGGCCCGATCGGCGCGGGACCGTTCGTCGTCGACCAGCTGATCCCCGGCACCAAGGCGGTCCTGCGCAAGAACCCGGACTACTGGGACGCGAAGAACATCCACATCGACAACGTCGAGCTGGTCTCCGCCCCGGACGCCTCGACCGTCGTCTCCGGTCTCCAGACCGGTGTCTACAACTTCGCCGACATCGCCCCCAGCCAGGCCGACGCCGCGGACAAGGCGGGCCTGGACGTCTTCTCCCAGCCCGGCTTCAACGCCTCCAACATCAGCCTGAACGTCAACAAGGCGCCGTTCGACGACGACAAGGTCGTGGACGCCTTCCGCCACGCGATCAACCGCGACGAGTTCGTCGAGAAGCTGACCTTCGGCCACGGCGAGACGACCGACCAGCCGTTCCCCAAGGGTTACGTGGCCTACGACTCCGAGTCCGAGAACGCCTACCCCTACGACCCGGCGAAGGCGAAGAAGCTGCTCGCCGAGGCGGGCCACGAGGCAGGCGACCTCAAGCTGAACCTGGTGATCCCGGCCGAGGACCCGCAGGCCGAGATCGTCCAGTCGCAGCTGGCCGCCGTGGGCGTCAAGGTCACCATCAAGATCGACAAGAACTGGGCCACCCCGTTCTTCGCCAAGGATCTGGCCTTCTCCCTGTACGCGACCACGGGCCGCGACTCGGCCGTGCAGACGCTCACCGCTCACTTCGGCCCCGACGGACCGCTGAACCTGAGCACTCCGTACGAGCCCGAGGGCTTCGAAGAGGCCGTCGCCGAGGTCCGCCGGACACCGCTGGACTCGCCCGACTACACGAAGGTCCTCCAGTCCGCGACGCGCGCGGGCCTCGCCAGCAAGGCGCTCATCTTCACCTTCTCGTCGCCCAACCTCTTCGCCAAGAGCCCGTCCGTCTCCGATCTGCCGAAGAACCCCGCGCACATCGACTGGACCGGCGTGAAGATCACCAACGGTTCCTGACCACCCATCCATCCACTGCAGAGAGGGGGCAGCCCCATGACGACGACCACGCCAGAGGTCACTTCCGAGCGCCGCCGCCGGCTCGCCACCGCCAGGGCGCGGCACGCCGCGGGGCGGGTGGCCGCCGCCCTCGGCCGGTCGGTCGCGATCTTCGTACCGGTGTTCCTGGTGGCGACGTTCGTGACGTTCGCGCTGCGGTCCATGAGCGGGCTCAGCCCGGCCCGCATCCAGCTGGGTGAGGAGGCGACCCCCGAGGCGATCCAGCGCATCGAGGCCGAGTGGGGACTCGACCAGCCCTTCCTCACCCAGTACTGGAACTGGTTCACCGACGTCCTGCACGGGCAGCTGGGCACCAGCTGGGTCAACGGGGCCGACATCTCCACGCTGATCGGCCTGGGGCTGGGCGTGAGCCTCTCGGTCGCGACCTTCGCGCTGGTGATCGGCGTGGTCGTCGGTTTCGTCCTGGGCACGGTGGCGGCGCTGCGGCGGACCACCCTGCTCGACCGTGCGATCACGGGGTTCGTCACCGTGATCTCGGTGATGCCGGCCTTCGTCGTCGGCATCGTGCTGGTCGCGATCCTCGCGGTCGGGCTCGGGCTGTTCCCCTCGGCCGGATACATCCCGGCCGAGCAGGGCTTCGGCCCGTGGATCGCCCACATCACGCTCCCCGCCCTGGCATTGAGCTTCGACGTCATCGCCGACGTCGCCCGGCAGCTGCGCTCCAGCCTCGTCGCGGCGTACGGCGAGAACTACGTGACGGGCGCGGTGGTGAGGGGCCTGAGCCCGCGGCGGATCTTCTTCGCCCATGTACTGCGCAACGGCCTGGGCCCCGCACTCGCCACGATCGGGCAGAAGTTCCCCGCGCTGGTCGGTGCCTCCGTGGTCACCGAGTGGATCTTCGGCCTCCAGGGATTCGGCCGGTTCGCCAACGACTCGGCCCAGGCCGGCGACGTGCCCGCGGTGCAAGGCGTGCTCGTGGTGTCGATCGTGCTGGTCGTCTCCTTCAACCTGATCATCAATCTGGTGCTGGCCCGTGTGATGCCGGCATCCCAGCGGGGGGTTTGACGATGGTGCGCCGCGTCCTCTCACTCACGTCCGGCCGGATCGCCGTGGCCGTCCTCGTACTGGTCGCCCTCCTCGCGGTGTGCGGTCCCTGGCTCGCCCCGCAGGACCCCCTGGCGACCAGCGACAACACCCTCGCCTCGGCGTCCGGCGCCCACTGGCTGGGGACGGACTACCTGGGCCGTGACGTGTTCAGCCGCCTGCTGGACGGCTCACGGATCAGCGTGCTCGGTTCGCTGGAGGTCGCGCTGATGGCCCTGGTCGTCGGCGCGGTCCCCGGAATCCTGTCGGTCTACTCCGGCCGGGTCTTCGAGTGGCTGACCCTCCGTCTGGCCGACACCCTGGTCGCCCTGCCGTTCCTGCTGTTCGCCATCGCCGTGATCGCCCTGCTGGGCAACGGGATCACCCAGGCCATGCTCGTCACGGGCGCGCTGGTCTCACCGCTCTTCTACCGGGTCGCCCGTGCCGCCACCCTGGCGGTGGCCCGCTCGCCGTACGTGGAGGCCGCGATCGTGTCGGGCGCCTCCGTCGGCTGGGTCGTACGCCGCCATGTCTGGGTCAAGGTGCTCCCGCCGATCGCGGTGGCGCTCGCGCAGACCATCGGCGTCGGTTTCGTCATCGTCTCCAGCCTGACCTTCCTGGGCATCGGCGTACAGCCGCCCGCTCCCACCTGGGGCGGTCTGCTCGCCTCCGACCTGGGCTATCTCAGCCACCAGCCGTGGGCCCCGGTGGCACCGGCCCTGCTGATCATGGTCACGGTCTGGGCCTGCAACCTGCTCGCCGACGCCATCCGCGACGTCTCCGGCGAGGCGGGCCGGGCACTGGTCAACAACCGCAAGGCCAAGGCACGTCGCTCCGGCGCCTCCGCCTCCGCTTCCGTCTCCGTGGGAGGTTCCCGATGAGGACCCTGTCCCAGAACACCGTTCCCGAGAGCGCCCGGGAGTCCGTGGCAGCGGACCCGTCGGCCCCCTCCGAACCGTCCGCCACGTCGGCCGCGACGGCTCCGCCGGTGATCGCCGTCCGCGACGTGCGCATCAGCGACCGCGTCACCGACCGGGAGATCGTCCACGGGGTGGGCTTCGAGCTCACCCCCGGGAAGTCGGTCGGCATCGTCGGCGAGTCCGGCAGCGGCAAGACGCTCACCTGCCGTGCCGTGCTCGGCATCCTGCCCCCGCACTTCGAGGTGTCCGGCGGATCGGTCGAGATCGACGGCACCGACATCTCGACCCTGACACCGCGGCAGTGGACGGACCTGCGCGGGACCACGGTCGGCGCGGTCTTCCAGGACCCGGCGTCCTATCTGAACCCGTCGATCCGCGTGGGCGCCCAGATAGCCGAGGTCATCCGGGTCAAGAAGGGCGTCAAGCGGCGCGAGGCGCGCAGGCAGTCACTCGAACTCCTGCGGGCCGTGCGCCTGCGGGACCCGGAGCTGGTGCACAGCCAGTACACCTACGAGCTCTCGGGCGGCATGCTCCAGCGCGTCCTGATCGCGGCGGCGATCGCCGTCGAGCCGCGTGCCCTCATCGCGGACGAGGCCACCACGGCACTCGACGTGACGGTCCAGGCCGAGATCCTCGACCTGCTGGCCGAACTCCGTGAGCGCACAGGGCTGGCCCTGGTGGTCGTCTCCCACGACCTGGCCGTCGTCGCCCAGTTGTGCGACGAGGTGCTGGTGATGCGGCAGGGCGAGGTGGTCGAGCAGGGCCCGACGCGCTCCGTGCTGCACGACCCGCGGCACGAGTACACCCGGCTCCTCATGGCCGAGCACGAGAGTTACGGCCTCGACACGTTCCTCGCCCCGAAGGAGGCGTCATGACCGTCACGTCGCCGGAGTCCCGGCCGACGGGCGTCGAGACCCAGGCTCCGGCCGCCGTCCTGGACGTCAGGGACCTGGAGGTCCGCTACGGCAGGGGCCGCCGGGCCAGGCGCGCCCTGCACGGGGTCTCGCTGAGCGTCGCCCCCGGGGAGACCGTCGGCGTCATCGGCGAGACGGGCTCGGGGAAGTCCACGCTCGCCCGCGCCGTGCTCGGCCTGGTCCGCGCCTCGGCCGGCTCGATCCTCGTCGGTGGCGAGGAGGTGACCGGATTCGGGAACCGCCAGTGGCGCTCGCTGCGCCGGCGCGGCGTCGTGCAGTACGTCTTCCAGGACCCGCTGCGCAGCCTCGACCCGGACCTCACCGTCGAGGAGTCGCTGACCGAGCCGCTGCTCATCCAGGGGGTGCCACGCACGGAGGCGGCGGAGAAGGCACGTGCCTTCCTCGACCGGGTCCACCTGACCACCGAACTGCTCCAGCGGCTGCCGGGCGAGCTCTCCGGCGGCCAGCGCCAGCGGATCGCCGTGGCCCGCGCCCTGGTCACCGAACCCGCCCTGGTCATCCTCGACGAGCCCGTCAGCGCGCTGGACTCCGCCAACCGCGTCCAGGTGCTGGAGATCCTCAAGGAGCTCCGCGCCGCCGGGACCTCCCTGGTCTTCATCTCCCACGACCTGGGCTCCATCGCGGGGACCGCCGACCGCATCGCCGTGCTCTACAGGGGGGAGCTCGTCGAGGTCGGGGCGGCCCGCGACGTCATCAAGCACCCGCGCCACGTGTACACACGGCTGCTCGTCGGCTCCGCGCCCACGCTGCACACACGGGCCGCCGACCGGACCGAGCGCGAGGCCCTGCGCGCGCAGCTCGGCGGCTGACCACCGGGCACCCGCGTCCCGTCCCGCCGGCATCGGCAGCCGGCCCCCGCACATCGCACGTACCACTGAGAGGAACACCCCATGTCCCGCAGGCTCCATCTCGCACTGCACCCCTACGGCGTCGGCGGCCCCGGCCAGCACGGCCTGTGGAAGGACCCGGGCGTCGCGAAGAACGCCAGCATCGACATCAACTACTACATCCAGCAGGCGCAGGCGGCGGAACACGCCCTCTTCGACGCGCTGTTCGTGGTGGACAGCCAGTTCATCAACTCCACCTACCCGTCGCACTACCTGAACCGCCTGGAGCCGCTCACACTGCTGTCCGCGGTCGCCACCCACACCAAGCACCTCGGTCTGGTCGGCACGGCGAGCTCGACGTACAACTCCCCGTTCAACCTGGCCCGTCGCTTCGCCTCGCTCGACCACATCAGCTCCGGACGCGCCGGCTGGAACGTGGTGACGAGCTTCGACACCGGCACCTCCAGGAACTACGGGCTGGACGAACACCTCGACTACGCCACGCGCTACGGCCGCGCGCTCGAATTCGTGCAGGTCGCGCGCGGTCTGTGGGACTCCTACGAGGACGACGCCTTCCCGGCGGACGTGGAGCGCGGCGTCTTCCTCGACCCGTCCAGGCTGCACGCGCTGGATCACGAGGGCGAGCACTTCAAGGTCGCCGGTCCGCTCAACCTCTCCCGCTCACCGCAGGGTCAGCCGGTGATCTTCCAGGCGGGCGTCTCCCCCGAGGGCCGCGACCTCGCCGCGCGCGTCGCCGAGGGCATCTACGCACCGGGCGGCACCCTGGAGCAGGCGCGGGAGTACTACGCCGACATCAAGAAGCGCACGGCGGCCTACGGGCGCGACCCCGAGCACATCAAGGTCTTCATCCACGGCGGTCCGATCGTCGGCGCGACCGACGAGGAGGCCAGGCGCCGGGAGCGGGAGATCTTCGAGGAGGACAACGACTTCGCGAGCAACCTCGCGCTGCTGGGCCGGTCCTTCGGCGCGTACGACTTCAGCGTGCACGACCTGGACGCGCCATTCCCGGACGTCGCTCACCTCGCGGAGAAGGGCGGCCGGACAGGAGCCGCGAAGATCATCGAGCGGGCGAAGGCCGAGAACCTGACCCTGCGCCAGGTCGCGGACTCGGTCAACTCCTTCCGCGCCTCGCCGTTCGTCGGGGCTCCCGAGACCGTCGCGGACACCATCGAGCAGTGGTTCGACGCGGGCACCCTGGACGGCATCAACCTGGCCTTCCGCAACAACGACGACCTCAACCGCTTCGTGGACGGTGTGGTGCCGCTCCTCCAGAAGCGCGGACTGTTCCGCACCGAGTACGAGGCCGACACCCTGCGCGGCAACCTCGGCCTGCCCGTCCCCGGCAACCGCCACACCGTCGAGCGCGAGCGCGCGAACGGCTGACGTGCGTGCCGCGCACCCCCTCCTCCGGCCCCGCAGGACCGGAGACCCACGCACCCACCACCCGCCCTTCGCAGGAGTACAAATGACCGAGTACACCGACTACTACGGCCCCGACGGCCTTCGCACCCGCGGCACCGTCGTCGTCGTGCCCGGCCGGGGCGAGACCCGGGCGGCCTACGCCCGGCTGGGCAAACGGCTGGCGGCCGACGCCTACCGCGTCCGCGTCGTCGACGCCCCCGGCATCGACGACGCGGACCCGGCCGGATCACTGACCCGCCTCGCCGGCGTCCTCGCCGCGGCCGCCGAGGACTCGGCCCCGGGCGACGAGGGCGCCGTCCGCCCGCTCGTGCTACTGGGTGCGGACACCGGAGCCGTCGCCGTCGCCGCGCTCCTCGGCCGGGGCGACGCCTCCGCCGCCGGGCACCCGGACGCCGTCGTCCTCGCGGGGATTCCGGGCCGCGCCGCCACCACCGTCGGCGGCGGCTGGGACGAGGAGCTGGACGTGCGTACGGCGTGCCCCGCCCACCGGAGCACGCTCACCGAGGACACCGGGATACGGCGGGGCGCGCTCGACGACGCCGTACCGCAGGAGCTGCTCTCCGCGGCGTACGACGGTGAACTCGGCGTCCCCGCGCTGCTCCTCGTCGGTGACGCCGATCCGCTCGCGGACCGCGAGGCGCTCGTCCGTACGGCGAAGTCCCTGGGGCGCGCCCGCCTTTCGGTCGTCCGCGACGCGCACCACGACGTGCTGAACGACATGCAGCACCGCTCGGTGGCCGCGGAGATCGTCACCTTCCTGGAGACGCTGCGCAACGAGCTGGTGCCGGTGGTCACGGTCGATTCGAGCGCGTGGTGAGTCCCGGCGCGCCCGGCCGCGCCCCCCGCCGCCGGCCGTTCTGACCCGGCGAGACCCGAAGAGTCCCCGGGATCGAAGAGATCCACGAGATCCGAAGAGCCCCGAAGAGAAAGGCCCGCCCTCATGGCAACCATCCTGTCCGTCTCCGGAAGCCCCTCCGCCACGTCACGGACCGCGCGGCTCCTGCGCCACCTGGACGACCGGCTCCGGGAGCAGGGCCACGACGTGACGCCGCTGGATGTGCGCACGCTTCCCGCCGAGGCACTGCTCGGCGCCGACTTCGGGCACCCGGCCGTCGTCGGCGCCGCGGCGCTGTTCGAGGAGGCGGACGGGGTGGTCATAGGCACCCCCGTCTACAAGGCCGCCTACTCGGGGCTGCTGAAGTCGCTGCTGGACCTTCTCCCGCAGTACGCGCTGACCGGCAAGACCGTGCTGCCGCTGGCCACCGGCGGCAGCACGGCCCATGTGCTGGCCATCGACTACGCGCTCCGGCCGGTGCTGAGCTCGATGGGCGCGGCGCACATCGTCCCCGGCTGGTTCACGCTGGACAAGGACATCAGCCCGGGTGTGGACGGCACGCTGACCATCGCCCCCGGTACGGCCGAGGCGCTGGCGCAGGTCACGGACACCTTCTCGCGTGTGCTGGGCGGGCGTACGGCGGTGCTGGCACCCACGGGCTGAGGCCGTGTGCCGCCGGTACCCGTGGACGCGGGCCGTCGGCGGTGCCGGCGCCCATGGGCCGAGGCCGTTCACGCGGCCCTGAGGCGCCGCCACACCGCCTTCGCCGCATGGTGGCCCGACATGCCGTGCACCCCGGGGCCGGGCGGGGTGGCCGACGAGCAGAGGAAGACCGCGGGGTGGGCGGTGGCGTACGGCACCCGGGCGAGCTTGGGCCTGATCACCGTCTGCAGCCCGGCGAACGCGCCGGTCGCGATGTCGCCGCCGACGTAGTTGGCGTTGCGCCGGGCGATACCGGGCGGGCCGGCGACCGCGCGGGCCAGGACCAGATCGCGGAACCCCGGTGCGAACCGCTCCAGTTGTCGTTCGATGACCTCGGTGGCGTCGCCCTCCCAGCCGGCCGGGACATGCCCGTACACCCAGAAGACATGGCGGCCCTCGGGCGCCCGGGTCGGGTCGACGAGGCTGGGCTGCGCGGTGATGAGGAAGGGGACACTCGGGTCGCGGCCCGACACGGCCGCACGCAGGGCCGCCTCGATCTCACCGGCCGTCGGGCCGACATGGACCGTGCCGGCCCGCCGGGCCTCCTCCGCCGTCCAGGGCACGGGGCCCGACAGCGCGTAGTCGATCTTGAAGCAGGAGGCGCCGTACCTGTAGTGGTCGTAGGCGCCCCCGAGCCCGGCGATCCGGGCGAGCGCGGTGGGTGAGGTGTCGAAGACGTACGCGCGTGCGGGCGGGAGTTCGTCGAGGCGCTTCACCTCCGTGCCGGTGCGGATCGCGCCGCCGTGTTCCCGCAGAAGGGAGGCGAGGGCGTCCGAGACGGCCTGCGACCCGCCGCGCGGCACCGGCCAGCCGTTCTCGTGGGCCGCCAGCGCGAAGAGCAGCGCGACGCCCGCGGTGGCGAGGCTTCCGGGGGGCGCGATGGCATGCCCGGCGAGACCCGCGATCAGCGCACGCGCCTTCTCGCCCCGGAAGCGCCGGGAGAGCAGGGCGGCCGGCTGGAGCGCGTCGAGCCCGAAGCGCACCCAGCGGTAGGGATCGCGGGGCAGCCCGTCCCACGGGGTGCGCAGGAAGTCCTCGGCGAGGGTGTCCCAGTGGCCGAGGTAGGGGGCGACGAGCCTGCGGTAGGCGCCCGCGTCCGCCGGTCCGAGCGACATCGCGCTCTCCCCGACGGAACCGGTGAGCACCGCGGCGGAGCCGTCCGGGAAGGGGTGGGCGAGCGAGAGGGGCGCCTGGAGCCATTCGAGGCCGTGCCGGGCCAGTGGCATCGCCTTGAAGGCCGGCGAGCCTATGCCCAGCGGGTGCACGGCGGAACACGGGTCGTGGCGGAACCCGGGCAGCGTCAACTCCTCCGTGCGCGCGCCGCCTCCGACGGTCTCCGCCGCTTCGAACACCTCGACGGCGAAGCCGCGACGGGCCAGCTCGGCCGCGGCCGTCAGCCCG
Organism: Streptomyces sp. CB02058; assembly: GCF_001905505.1. Taxonomy (GTDB): domain Bacteria; phylum Actinomycetota; class Actinomycetes; order Streptomycetales; family Streptomycetaceae; genus Streptomyces. Next base: position 897,240 of record NZ_LIPG01000003.1, on the reverse strand, counting down.
TTGGGGCCCGCCCCCACGACGACGGCGTCAAGCATCGATGGCACCTGCGGACTCCTTTGTCAGCGAACGGCCAGATCACCAGGATATTCCGGCGCACCGACAACGGACCCCCGGGTGGCCTCCCGTCCGGTGGACGACCCGGTGGGCGACACGACAGGCGACAGCGGCGCGCCCTCCCCCTCGGTCACCGGGCTCAGTCCTGCCCGCCGGCCCGCAGCGCCTGGAGGATCCGCTCCGCCGTCGCCTCGTCCCTGGCCGCCGTGAACGGCAGGTCGTTGCCACCGGTGATGCGGAACGGGGCTCCGGAGAGCGTCGACTGGGTCCCACCCGCCTCGGTGACCAGGAGCAGGCCCGCCGCGTGGTCCCACGCGAACTCCCAGTTGAAGGCGACGGCGTCGGAAGCACCGGAGGCGACGGCGAGGTACTCCAGGCCCGCCGATCCGCAGGAGCGGGCGTCGATGCCCTCGGTGCGCAGGCCGAGCAGGGCGCGCTTCTGGGCGTCGGACGTGTAGTCGGGGTGGGACATGGCCACCTTGAGCACCGCCCCGGGCGCGGGCGAACCGCTGTGCAGCGCGGTGCCGTTGAGCGTGGCGCCCCGGCCCTTGACCGCGACGGCGAACTCGTCGAGCACGGGGGCGTACGTCCATGAGGCGTACACCTCCCCGCGCAGGGCCAGGGCCACCAGCGTGCAGAAGCCGGGTTCGCCGCGGACGAACTGGCGTGTGCCGTCGACCGGGTCGACGATCCACACGGGGGCGTCACCGCCGAGCGCGTCGTAGACCGCGGGGTCGGCGTGGACCGCCTCCTCGCCGACGACGACGGAGCCGGGCAGCAGCCGGGTCAGGGCCGCGGTCAGGTACTCCTCGGCGAGCCGGTCCGCCGCCGTGACCAGGTCGTGCGGGCCGCTCTTCTCGATGATCTCGTGCGCGGCGAGCTGCCGGTAGCGCGGCAGGATCTCGGCGGCGGCAGCCGCGCGGACGGCCGCCTCCACCCTCGTCAGCTGCCCGGCGTCCCCGGCGGTCCCGTACAGGAAGTCATCGATCATGCCTCCAGCTAAGCACGGTCCGCCGGGGACGCTCCGGGCAGGCGGTCAGCGGCCCACCGCGTATCCCTGCATTCCGCGCGGGTTCGCCGCGGCGGACAGGACGCCGGTCTCCGGGTCCCTGGCGACCGCGCACATCCGGCCCTCGGACCAGGGTTCGCCGACCGTGACGTCATGGCCCCGGCGGCGCAGCTCCTCCACGACACCGGCGTCCATGCGCTCCTCGACGGTGACGCTGCCCGGCCGCATCCCGCGCGGGAAGAAGGAGCCGGGGAAGCTGTCGTTGTGCCAGTTCGGGGCGTCGATGGCGCCCTGGAGGTCGAGCCCGCCGCGCACCCGCCCGCGCAGGGCCACGGCGAGGAAGAAGTGCAGCTGCCACTGGTCCTGCTGGTCGCCGCCCGGTGTGCCGAAGGCCATGACGGGCACCCCGTCGCGCAGGGCGAGGGACGGGGTGAGCGTGGTGCGCGGCCGGCGGCCCGGGGTCAGCGTGTTCGGCAGGCCCTCGTCGAGCCAGGCCATCTGCAGCCGGGTACCGAGGGGGAAGCCCAGCTCGGGCACGACCGGGTTGGACTGGAGCCAGCCGCCGCTGGGCGTGGCGGCGATCATGTTGCCCCAGCGGTCGACGATGTCGAGGTGGCAGGTGTCGCCGCGGGTCGCGCCGTCCTTGGCGACGGTCGGCTCACCCGCCCCCGCGGCCGGTATGCCCATGGCGTCGAAGCCGGCCTCACCGGCCGCGACGGCGTGGGCGTGTTCGCTGAGGAGCGGGGTGCGGCCGTCGGGGCTGCCGGGCCGCAGCTCCAGGGAGGCGGTGTCCTTGATCAGGGGGCGGCGCTCGGCGTTGTACGGGGCGGAGAGCAGCGTCTCCAGCGGCACGTCGGCGGCGTCGCCGTACCAGGCCTCGCGGTCGGCCATCGCGAGCTTGCAGCCCTCGATCAGCAGGTGGACGTAGTCGGCCGAACCGTACGCGGGGAGCTCGGCCGGGAGGAGGGCGAGCTGCTGGAGGAAGGCGGGGCCCTGGCTCCAGCCGGCCGCCTTGGCGAGCGTCCAGCCGTTCCACTCGTAGGTGGCGGGCGCCTCGTACGAAGCGGACCAGTCCGCGAGGTCGGCGGCGGTGAGGGTGCCGGTGTGACGGGTCCCGCTGGTGTCCATGGTGGGGACTGCGGCCTGGCGGACCAGTGCCTCGGCGATGAAGCCGGTGCGCCAGATCGCGCGGGCGGCGTCGATCTGCGCGGACCGGTCCTCGCCGCCCGCCTCCTCGGCCTCGGCGGTCAGACGGCGCCAGGTTGCGGCGAGGGCCGGGTTGCGGAACAGCGTGCCGGGCTCGGGGGCCTTCCCGCCGGGCAGGTAGACCTCGGCGCTGGTGGGCCACTCGGTCTCGAAGAGCTCGCGGACGGTCTCCACGGTCTCCCCGACCCGCTCGACGGGGGCGTGGCCGTCCTCGGCGTAACCGATGGCGTACCTGAGGACCTCCGCGAGGGTCTTGGTCCCGTGGTCGCGCAGCAGCAGCATCCAGGCGTCGAAGGCACCGGGCACGGCGGCGGCGAGCGGTCCGGTGCCGGGGACCAGGTCGAGGCCGAGCGAGCGGTAGTGCGCGGCCGAGGCTCCGGCGGGGGCGGGGCCCTGCCCGCACAGCACGCGCACGTCACCGTCCTTCGGCGCCAGGATCATGGGGACCTCGCCGGCCGGGCCGTTGAGGTGCGGCTCGACGACGTGCAGGACGAATCCGGCGGCGACGGCCGCGTCGTAGGCGTTGCCGCCGTCCTCCAGGACGGCCATCGCGGACTGCGAGGCGAGCCAGTGGGTCGAGGACACCATGCCGAAGGTGCCCTGGAGGGTGGGGCGGGTGGTGAACACGGATGCGGCTCCTTGCTGCGGCGTGCGGGGGTTCTGTGGTGCTTCGCGGATCGTACGGACGGGAGGTCGGGCCCCGGCGGGGCAGGGTCTTCCGTCCGGATCGGGCCGGGCCGGGGTGCCGGGGCACGCGGGCCGGCCCCACCCGATCCGGGCGGGAGGCCCGATCCGGACGGGAGGCCCCGGGTCAGGCGGCGGCGTCCGGGGCGGTGCCGTCGTCGGTCACCAGATGGCAGGAGACCTGCCGGCCGCCGGGGATCTCGCGCAGGGCGGGGACCTCGGTGCGGCAGCGGTCGACGGCGAGCGGGCACCGGGTGTGGAAGCGGCAGCCGGGCGGGGGGTCGAGGGGGCTGGGCAGTTCGCCGTGCAGCACGATGCGCTCGCGGGAGCGCTGGGCGACGGGGTCGGGGACCGGGGCGGCGGAGAGCAGCGCCTGGGTGTAGGGGTGCTTGGGGGCGGCAAACAGTTCGGCGGTCGGGGCCTGTTCGACGATCTGCCCGAGATACATCACGGCGATCCGGTCGGCGAGGAATTCGACGGCGGCCAGGTCGTGGGTGATGAACAGGCAGCCGAAGCCCCGGTCGCGCTGGAGGTCGGCGAGGAGGTTGAGCACGGACGCCTGGACCGAGACGTCGAGCGCCGATGTGGGCTCGTCGGCGATGACCAGATCGGGGTCGCAGGACAGGGCGCGGGCGATCGAGATGCGCTGGCGCTGCCCTCCGGACAGCTCGTGGGGGTGCCGGTCGGCGTGCTCGGGGCGCAGCCCGACCTGGCCGAGCAGCTGCTCGACCCGTTCCCGTACGGCCGCTCCGCGTGCGTGGCGGTGCAGCCGGATGGGCTCGGCGATGATCTGGCCGACGGTCATCCGGGGGTCGAGGGAGGACGAGGGGTCCTGGAAGACCAGGTGGAAGTCCTTGCGCAGGGGGCGCAGCGCGCGGCGGGAGAGGTGGGTGACGTCGGTGCCGTTGATGTGGACGGTGCCGGCGGTGGGCTCGTCGAGGCGCACGGCGCACCGGCCGACGGTCGATTTGCCGCTGCCCGACTCGCCGACGAGGCCGACGACTTCGCCGCGGCCGACGGTGATCGAGACCCCGTCGACGGCCCTCACGGTGCCGCCGCCGGAGGCACCGAAGTGCCGTTCCATGGCGCTGATCTCCAGCACCGGGGGGCGCGGGCCGCCGCCGGCCTCGCCTTCGCGCGGTGCGGGGACGGTCTGTGCGGTGGTCACTGTCCGGCCTCCTGGTCGGGTCGCGGCGCCGGGTCCTCGGGGCGTGCGGGGGTGTCGGGAACTGCGGGGGCTTCGGGGGCGTCCGGACCGCTCCCGGCCGGCTCGGTCGCACCGGTCCCGTCCACGGCGTCCATGACGTCGGCCGCGTCGGTGCCGTCGATCACGTCGGTGTCTCCGGAGTACGGGTGCCAGCACGCGGCCCGGTGCGGCGCGTCCGCTCCGGCCTCCGGATCGATGGCCCGGAAGCCCGGGCGGCTGCCCGTACAGGTGTCGTCGGCACGGGAACAACGGGGCGCGAACGTGCAGGCGTCGGGCTGGCTGTCCAGGCTGGGGACCAGGCCGGGGATCTCGGGAAGCCGCCGCTTGCCCTCGCCGCCGGGCCGCAGCACGGCGCCGAGCAGGCCACGGGTGTAGGGATGGCGTCCGGAGGCGAACAGCTCGTGCACCGGGGCCTGTTCGACGGCACGTCCCGCGTACATCACGAGCACCCGGTCGGCCGCGTCGGCGACGACCCCGAGGTCGTGGGTGACCAGGACGATGGCGGTGCCGAGGCGCTCGCGCAGGGACTGGAGGACTTCGAGGATGCCCGCCTGGACGGTGACGTCCAGCGCGGTCGTCGGTTCGTCGGCGATGAGGACGGCGGGGTCGCAGGCGACGGCGATGGCGATCATGACGCGCTGCCGCATACCGCCGGAGAGCTGGTGCGGATATTCGTCGATGCGGCGTGCCGGTGCCGGGATGCCGACGAGTTCGAGGAGCTCCACGGCGCGTGCCCTGGCCTGCTTCCGGCTCAGCCCCTGGTGCCTGCGCAGCACTTCGCCGATCTGCCGGCCGATGGTGAGGACCGGGTTCAGCGAGGTCATCGGCTCCTGGAAGATCATCGCGATGTCCTTGCCGCGGACGCGCTGGAGATCCTTCTCCGACGCCCCGACCAGCTCGCGCCCGGCGAGCCTGATCGACCCTCCGATGCGGGCGGTCGGCGGGAGCAGACCCATGGCCGCCATGGAGGTGACGGACTTCCCGCAGCCCGACTCCCCCACCACCGCGAGGACTTCACCGGGTGCGAGGTCGTAGGAGACCCCGTCGACGGCGTGCACGGTGCGGGTGTCGGAGCGGAAGGAGACCGACAGGTCACGGACGCTCAGGACGGGCTCGGCCGCCGCCTTCCGCGCGGGTTCGAGAACGGTCTCGGTCATCGGGTCCCTCCTCGGGGGTCCAGGACGTCACGCAGCCCGTCGCCGAGCAGGTTGAAGGCCAGCGTCGCCGCGACGATCGCGAGGCCCGGGAAGACGGCCAGCCAGGGTGCGGGCGCCAGGAAGGACTGGGCGCCCGAGAGCATCACGCCGAGCGAGGGGTCCGGCGGCTGGACACCGAGGCCGAGGAAGCTCAGCAGCGCCTCGCCGATGATCGCGGCGGGGATGCCCACGGTCGCCTGGACGATCAGGGCCGAGGTGGCGTTGGGCAGGATGTGCCGGAAGAGGACGGTGCCGTCACCGCCTCCGTTGGCGACGGCCGCGGCGACGTAGTCGACATGCTTGAGCCGGAGGGTCTCGGCGCGGGTGATCCGGATGACGGCGGGGATCTGCGAGATGCCGATGGCGATGGTCGCGTTGGTCAGCGACGGGCCGAGGATCGCGGCGAGTCCGACGGCGAGCACCAGGAAGGGGAACGCCAGCATGGTGTCGGTGAGGCGGGACACGGCCGTGTCCGCGAACCTGCCGTAGTACCCCGCGAGCAGCCCCAGCGGTACGCCGACCAGGAAGGCCAGCACCACGGCGAGCAGACCGACCTGCATGGACGCGCGGGCCCCGTGGACGATCCGGGAGAGCTGGTCACGGCCGAGGTCGTCGGTGCCCAGCCAGTGCGCGGCGCTCGGTTCGGCGAGCACGTTCTGAAAGTCGGGCTGCGCCGGGTCGTAGGGGGCGATGAGCGGGGCGAGGAGGGCGGCCAGGATGAAGACGGCGGCGATGACCGCGCCGGTGAGCGCGAGCCTGTTCCTGCGCAGGGCGCGCAGCCGGCCGCCGCCGGCCTTGCGGCCGCCCGCCTCGGGCGTGGTGGGGAGCGCTGTGGTCGCGGTGGTCACCGGGCACCTCCGAGCCGGATGCGCGGGTCGATGACCGAATAGACCACGTCGACCAGCAGGTTGATGAGGATGTACGCGGCGGAGGTGCAGAGCACCACGGCCTGGAGTGTCGCGTAGTCGCGGGTGAAGACGGCGTCGATGGTGAGCTTGCCGAAGCCGGGGAGCACGAAGATCTGCTCGGTGACGACGGCACCGGAGATCAGGTGGCCGAGCTGGAGGCCGAGCACGGTCACCACGGTGACCAGCGAGTTGCGCAGCGCGTGGCCGCCGATGACCGAGCCCCGGGACAGTCCCTTGGCGCGGGCGGTCCGCACGTAGTCGGCGGAGAGCGAGTCGAGCATCGCGGCCCGGGTCTGGCGCATCACGACGGCGGCGAGGCCGGAGCCGAGCACGATCGCGGGAAGCACCATACGGCGCAGGTTGTCGACGGGGTCCGTACCGAAGGGGACATAACCGGAGGCCGCGAACACCGGCAGGGCGATGGCGAATCCGAGCACGAGCACGATTCCGAGCCAGAAGGTGGGGATGGAGAGGCCGATCAGCGCGATCGCGTTGGCGATCCACTCCTCCGGCTTCCCGCGCCGCACGGCGGCGACCACACCGGCGCCGATGCCGACCACGATCGCCAGGAGCAGGGAGAGCGCGGCCAGTTCCAGGGTGACGGGCAGGGCCTGGGCGATCGCGTCGGCGACCGGGAGCCCGGTGCGGGACGAGGTGCCCAGGTCGCCGGTGAGGGCGTGGCCGATGAAGCGGCCGTACTGGACGACGATGTTGTCGTTCAGCCCGTAGCTCTCGCGGATGGCGGCGAGCGCCTCGGGGCTGCGTTCCTCACCCGCGAGTGCGAGCGCCGGGTCGCCGGGCAGGGCCCGGATGCCGGCGAAGACGACGACGCTGACGAGGAAGAGCGTGATGAGTGACTGACGCAGGCGCGTCAGCAGGTACTTCGTCATCGGGTGTACCCCGCATTCTTGACCCGCACCAGTCCGTCGCCGTAGACATGGATGCCCGCGACGTCCTTGCTGGCGACGACGTAGTTCTTCTGCCGGTAGAGGTAGATCAGGGCGTGGGCGTCCTGGACGCGGCGGGTGAGCTCGTCGTAGACCTCGGTGCGGCGCGCGGGGTCCGCGACGCTGCGGCCCTCCGCGATCAGCTTGTCGATCTCCGGGTCGCCGAGGCCGTAGGCGTTCATGGCGCCCGCGGTCTTCAGGAAGTTGGAGATGTTGCCGTCCGGGTCGAGACGGCCGGACCAGCCGCTGGTGAAGACGTCGTAGTCACCGGCGTCGGTCTCCGAGAGCATGGTGGCGTACTCGGTGGGGCGCAGCGACAGTTCGAAGCCGGCCTCCTTGACCATGGCCTGGAGCACCTGTCCGACGCGCCCCTGCTCCGGGGTGGTGGACGTCTTGAGCTCGATCTTCACCGGGGTCTTCACCCCGGCCTCCTTCAGCAGCTTCTTCGCCCGTTCGACATCGCGCTTCGGGCAGTCCTGCGGCTCGATCCCGGGGGCGATGGCGGACTGCGGGGAGATGGGGCCGCAGGCGGGTTCGTACATGCCCTGGAAGACGACCTTGTTGAGCAGGTCGCGGTCGATGGCCAGCTCGAAGGCCTCGCGTACGCGGACGTCCCGGCCGATCGGGGTGTCGATCCTCCCGGGCTTCTGCCCGAGGCCCTTCACGTTGCCGACGTTGAGGCCGAGGCCCTGGTAGCCGAGCGAGGGCGAGTTGAACAGCTGGAGCTTCGGCTCCGTCAGGGCGCTCCGCACGTCGACGGGGGCCATCTGGTCGCCGATCTGGAGATCGCCCGAGCGCAGGTTGGCGAGCCTCACGTTGCCGTCGGGTATGGGCTTGTAGACCACGCCGTCCAGGTGGACCTGGTCGGCGTCGTAGTAGTTCGGGTCCTTCTTCAGCACGATCCGGTCACCGCCGACACGCTCGACGAAGCGGAAGGGGCCGACGCAGGAAGGGTGGTTGGTGAAGTTCTTCCCGTACTTCTCGAGCGCGGTCGGTGACATCACCATCCCGGCCCGGTCGGCGAGCACACCGGTGAGCGGGACGTAGGCGTGGTCGAGGGTCAGCCGGACCGTGAGCGGTCCGGTGGCCTCGGCCTTGCGGACCGGCGCCAGTTCGGTGCCGCGCGCCGATCCGGGGAGATCGCGGTGGCGCAGCAGCGAGGTGACGACCGCGTCGGCGTCCAGCCGGGTCCCGTCGCTGAACTTCAGTCCGGGCCGCACCTGGATGGTGACCGTGCGTCCGTCGGCCGAGGTGACCGGGAGGGACGCGGCGAGCTGCGGCACGACGGTGCCGTCCTCGTCGATGTCGTAGAGCTTCTCGCACATGCCCGCGAAGACCGTGCGGCCTACGAGGGTCTGCGCGAGCGTGGGGTCGAGTTTGTCCGGATCGGAGTTGAGAGCGACGGTGAGTGTCCCGCCGTCGCGTACGGACCGGTCATCGGTCTTGCGTACGCCACCGACCTCGGTCGCCGAGGACTGCAACGACGCGCAGCCCGAGGTGAAGGACACCAACGCAACCGCCACCAGGGCAACCGCTTTTCGGCGCACGGGGGCCTACCTCCAGCCAGGGGTGATCAAGGAATATCGCAGACCGTATTTCGCATACAGTCCGCAAGGCAAGGCCTCAGCTCACAGAGCGGACAGGTTTTACGTGACGATCGGACAACGGCGCGCGTACGGCCACACCGCCGCCCCGCCATGCCCCCCACCTGCGGGGCTCACGCCCGCCGGCCGCCCGCCGCCGCGCAATCACCGACGCCCGCCGGTCGTATACCAAAGCCGGAATCCGACATTCCACACCTCTGGCAAGCTCCCCGTCCGCCCGCTGATCGCCGCGTACACCCCCGCCGGGGCCTTACGGAGGTACGCCCGCCCCTGCCTGTCGCACCGGCTGAGTACGATCACCCGCATGCGTCGACTCCTGCTGCTCGGCCCGCTGTTGGTGCTCACCGTCGGCTGCGGTGTGGTGCAGTCCTCCGAAGGCGAGGCCACCGACATGGCCCGGGACACGGCCAGGGAGGCGGGCCGGCTGCTGCACAGCCAGCGCCCGCGCACGGCGGAGGAGGTCGGGCGCTCCGCCTCCGGCATCGACGGCGTGGAGGTGATGCGGCTGACGGGTACCTCGACACACGAGGGGGACGGCGTCGACGTGGTCGTCCGCACGGAGGGGTCGGCCTACAACGGATGGTTCGACGTCGAAGAGATCACCGTGCGGCGCTGCTTCTCGGTGCGGGTGTCGTCCTCGTCGGAGTGGGACGAGGAGCCCGGCGACGTGGCCTGCCCGGACGGCCTCCCGCTGGCCTTCGCCCCGGCGCCCGAACCGCCCCCGCTGCCGTACGAGCAACTCCGCGCGAAACTTCCCCGGGTGCCGGAGGGCGGCCGGGCGGACGAGACCGAGGTGCGCCGGGCGCTCACCGCCATGGACCTGCATCCGGAGATCCGTACCGAGGTGAGGACGGGGGAGCGCGGAAGCGTCGGCGTACTCCTGTCGGTGCAGGGCAACGGCTTCGACCCGCAGGACTGCCTGCTCGCCCGCGTGGCCCCCGGCGCCACGGAGGTGTGGGTGCCGTCGCGGGTGCAGCGGATGCCGGGAGAGGGCGGCTGCACCATCGCCAACGCCCTGGACCCGCTGCCGGCCCCGCACTGAACGGGCTGTTCACGGAGCGCGGATCGAGACCGTGCTGATCACCGGCACGGTCACGAACGTGTGCCGCGAGAGCGCGGCCGTGCCGCCGCGGCGTCGGCCACCGGGTCGCCATGGCCGCCGACGCCGCGGCGGCACGGCCGTGCTCCACGCCGAGCATTAGGGTGTTTTGTACGAAGAATGTGCGCGTATCTCCGGATGCCGGAGCCGGGTGCCGGAGCGACAGGCTCAGGTCCGTACCGCGCGCCGGAAGGGAACGAAGCCGTGCATGGCGAGTACAAGGTGCCCGGGGGCAAGCTGGTCGTCGTGGATCTGGACGTCGTACAAGGCGTCCTGCGCGACGTGAGGGTCGCCGGGGACTTCTTCCTGGAACCCGACGAGGCGATCCTCGCGATCGACGGGGCCCTGGAGGGCGCTCCCTCCTCGACCGACGCCGCGGGGCTGGCGGCCCGGATCACGGCGGCTCTGCCGGAGTCGACCGTCATGCTCGGACTGACCGCGGAGGGCGTCGGCATCGCCGTCCGGCGGGCGCTGGCCCGTGCGACCGAGTGGGCCGAACACGACTGGCAGTTGGTGCACATGGAGCCGCAGGCTCCTGCCCTGCACATGGCGCTGGACGAGGTCCTCACCGCGGAGGTCGCCGCCGGGCGGCGGGCCCCCACGCTGCGGGTCTGGGAGTGGGCCTCGCCCGCCGTGATCATCGGCAGCTTCCAGTCCCTGCGGAACGAGGTGGACCCGGAAGGGGTGGCGAAGCACGGCATGTCCGTGGTCCGCCGTGTCTCCGGTGGCGGCGCCATGTTCGTGGAGCCCATGAGCACGATCACGTACTCCCTCTCGGTGCCCGAGTCGCTGGTCTCGGGCCTCTCCTTCGCCGACAGCTACGCCTACCTCGACGACTGGGTCCTGGGCGCGCTCGGCGACATGGGCATCAAGGCCTGGTACCAGCCGCTCAACGACATCGCCACCGAGGCCGGGAAGATCGCGGGCGCCGCCCAGAAGCGGATCGTCGGCCCCGACGGCGGTCCGGGGGCGGTCCTGCATCACGTGACGATGTCGTACGACATCGACGCGGACAAGATGCTGGAGGTCCTGCGCATCGGCAAGGAGAAGATGTCCGACAAGGGCACCCGGAGCGCCAAGAAGCGCGTCGATCCGCTCCGCCGCCAGACGGGGCTCGCCCGGGAGCAGGTGATCGAGAACATGATCGCCTCGTTCCGTGACCGCTACGGGCTGACCACCGGCGAGGTCACGGCCGAGGAGATGGCCCGGGCGGAGGAGCTGGTGCGGACGAAGTTCGCCACGGAGGAGTGGACCGCGCGGGTGCCGTAGACAGGGTGCCATGGGCTCCCGGCCGTGGGGTCCCGGCAGTCTTCGCGCCCCGACGGCCGGCCGCCTCCCCTGCCCGGGAGGCGGCCGGGGCCACGTCAGACCGCGGCCGGTTCGCGCCGCAGCACGCGGCCGGGGCGTGCTCCGGTCGTCCCGCCGTCGCGCAGGACGAACTCGCCCGCCACCAGGACGTGCCGTGTCCCCTCGGCGTACTGCCACGGCTCGGCGTACGTCGCCAGGTCGGCCACGGCCGCCGGGTCCAGCACGACCAGGTCGGCGACCTGCCCGGCCGCTACGGTCCCGCGGTCGGCGAGGGGCAGGCGGGAGGCGGGCAGGGACGTCATCTTCCGTACGGCGTCGGCGAGTCCCAGCACGTCGCGCTCGCGGACGTAGTGGCCGATGACCCGGGCGAACGTCCCGAAGTTGCGCGGGTGCGGGTGTCCGTCGCCGGGGACCCGCAACACCCAGCCGTCGCTGGCCACGGCGCTGCCGGGATACCGCAGCACGGTGTCAACGTCGTCCTCCGCCATCGCGTGGTTGACGATCATCACCTCACCCTGGTGCGCGGCCAGCACGTTCAGGACGGCGGCCGCGGGTTCCACGTCCTCGTCGCGCGCGATGTCGGCGATGCTGTCGCCGACCCGGTCCTCGTAGCGGCCGGGGCCGAGCATGGCGATGACGACGCCCTCGGGCAGGAAGGTGCGCCCGACGGCGGGGCGCAGGTCGTCCAGGATCCTGGCCCGCGTCTCCGGGTCCCCGAGACGTTCCAGGAGCCCCGCCGAACCGCCGTCCATGGCCCAGTCGGGGAGCCGGGACGTCAGACGGGTCGAGGACGCGGTGTACGGATACACGTCGCAGGCAACGTCGACGCCCTCGGCCACCGCCGCCCCGATGAGGCCGAGCGCGGTGTCGACCTTGCCGTGGTTGGCCGGCCCCATGGCCTTCAGGTGGGAGATCTGGAGCCGTACGCCCGACTCCCTGGCGACGAGCAGCGCCTCCTCGACCGCCTCGACCAGATGGTCTCCCTCGTCCCGCATGTGGGTGGCGTACAGCAGCCCGCGGCGGGCCGCTTCGGCGGCGAGGGCGACGATCTCGTCTGTGCCGGCGAAGGACCCCGGCGCGTAGATCAGCCCGGTGGACATCCCGAAGGCACCCTGCTCCGCGGCCGTCGCCAGGAAGGCACGCATCGCGTCGAGTTCGGCGGGCCCCGCCACGGTCCGCGCGTCTCCCATGGCCGCGGCGCGCAGGGCACCGTGGCCGACGAGCGGCGCGATGTTGAGGGCCGGTGCGGCGGAGTCCACGGCTGCGGCGAAACCGTCCAGATCGCGCCACTGCGCCCCCGCGAGGGTGCCGGGGCCGCCGGCGGCCGGGTCCTCGCCGGGCGCCAGCGGGAAGGGGCTCAGCCCGCAGTTGCCCGTCACCACCGTGGTGACGCCCTGCCGCAGACAGGCCTCGGCGTCGGGCTGCGCCAGTACGGAGAAGTCGGCGTGGGAGTGCAGATCGATGAACCCGGGTGTGACGGTCAGCCCCGTGGCGTCGAGCACCTCGGCCGCGCGTGCGTCCGGATCCGGGTCGCCGACGTGGACGATACGGCCCGCGCGCACACCGATGTCGGCGTACCTGGGTTCGGCCCCGGTGCCGTCGATCAGGGAACCCCCGGTGATGAGCAGGTCGTAGGGCGTGGTCGGGTGGGACATCGGTTTCTCTCTCTCGCGACGTTCTTCCCGTACGGACGGTGCGTACGGGTGGGGCACCGGCGGCGCGCCACCGGTCACAGCAGCACCGTCAGCAGGATCGTGTACAGCGCACACGCGGGGATCAGCAGGGCCCATCCGGTGCACAGGAGATACGGGAGCCTCCGCGCGCGGGCGAGTCCCATGGCTCCGACCATGTTGGCGTTGGGCAGCGGCCCGTAGGTGTCCGCCTTGGAGGCCCACAGCAGGATGATCACCCAGGCCGCGGGACCGATGCCGAGTTCGGTCCCCAGCGGGCCGAACACCTCGCCGATGAGCACCACCTGGGCCGCGGTCGCACCCGGGACTCCGACCCAGCCCAGCGCGGCCACGGCCAGCGCGAACGGCAGGGCCGACATGCCGCTGAGGGCCGGGCCGTAGGTCTCCAGGACGACGTCGTACGGCTGCACCAGGTCGATGAAGCCGAACAGCGCGGAGAGCAGCCAGAACAGCAGGAGCATCGGCAGCAGGCTCCGCGCCCCGGTGAGGAACGCCTTGACGGCGCGCAGGGGCGAGAGCCGGGCGGCAGCGGCGGTGCACACGGCCATCAGGGGCAGGGCCATCAGCGGGAAGGTCGTGCCGGCCTCGGTCAGGGCCGCGTACAGGACGGTGAGCGCGAGCACGGTGACGAAGGCCCAGGTGGCATGGCGTGTGCGGGCCGCCGCGACGGGGTCGGCCGGGCTGTCGTCGGGGGTGTCCTCGGTGACCTCGTCGGGCCGGTAGAAGTCGTCCTTGGCCGCGCTGCGCCGCTGGACCCAGGGCACGACGACGGCGGCGAGGAGCAGCGAGAGCACGGCCAACGGACCCGCACCGACCAGCAGATAGGTCAGGTAGCCGGTGTCGGCGGTCTTCATGATCGCGATGTTGGAACCGGCGAAGGGGGCGAGGGCGAGTCCCGCGCAGCCGCCGAGGAACATGGTCGCCGCGGTCGCCGACCTGGTGAAGCCTGCCCTGGCGGCGACGGGGACGAGCAGCGGCGCGGCGATGGCGAGTGCCCCCGCGAGGGTGCCGAGGCCCGCGACGAGCACGAGGCAGGCGCACAGCATCCCGTACATCAGGGCGATCCGGCCGTGGCCCGCCGCGATGCGCAGGATGCCGCGGACCAGGGAGTCGGCGACGCCGGTGACCCGGAGCACCTCACCGACCGCCGCGCCGAGCACGATGATCAGGCCGATGACGGTGACCGGGTCGGTGACGGAGCTGCCCAGGACGCCGACGGTGTCGCCGGCCGGGGGCAACGCGACGAGTGCGGCGCCTGCCACGGCGATCGCCGTGACGGTCACCAGGTTCATGCCGGTGAGCGCGAGGACGGCGTAGAGGCCGATCGGCAGCAGGCCCCACATGGTGGGCGCGGTGCTGAGCAGACCGGCCACCAGGCAGGCCGTGAGGGCGACGGCGGCAGCCGCCCACGGCAGCGCGCGCCGTAGCGGGGACGGCGGGGCGGATGCGGTACCGGCCGCGGGTCCGGCGGTGACGGACTGGGTCATGTGAAGTCCTTCTGGCGGGCGGGGGAAGGGGCGGCGGCGGGTGCGAGCGCGGGAGGGGTGGGCCCGGCGTGTGCAGGACGCACCGGAGTGCGGGGGCGTTGTGGTGGCGGGTGGCGCCGGCGGTGACGTTCCGGCAGGGGGTGCGCCGACAGCCGGTGCCCCTGCGGTGGGTGCACCGGGTGGAGGTGGCACCGGCAGGGGGTGCGCCGGTGGTACCGGGAGGGTCCGGGGAGCCCTCAGGGCCTCTCGTTTGGATCTTGGCGGGCTCGCGTGCCCTGATCCAAACGAAAGGCCCTAGACCGAACGGCCCCGGGAAACCAGCGCGTCGGCGTGGGCGAAACCGCTCTCCGCCGAGATCTCGTCGAGCGTCTGGGGTGCGCGGACCGTCGTCAGCCGTACGGCGCCCTCGCGATCGGCCGTGAAGCCGTGGACGCCGGGCCGGGGCAGGCTGTTGTACGCCCAGTGCGTCGAGAAGTAGTAGGCGCCGGTGTCGTACAGGACGACGAGGTCGCCCTCCGCGAGCTCCGGCAGCTCCTGGCCGTGGGCGACGACGTCACCCGCGAAGCAGCACGGCCCCGCGATGTCCTGGCTCAGCGGCGCGCCCGTCCGGGGACCGCCCTCGGCGTCGAAGGCGCCGACCCGCAACGGCCATGCCTCGGGCATCAGGACGGTGCGCGTGGCGGTCTGGGCTCCCGCGTGGGTGACGGCGATGCGCCGACCTCCGGCTTCCTTGGTGTACTCCACGCGGGCACCGATGAACCCGTTCTTGGCGAGCAGGGAGCGGCCGAACTCCGTGACGAGCGCGTAGCGGCCGTCGAAGAGGTCCGGGACGGCCGCGAGGAGCGCCCGGGTGTACTCGGCGAAGGTCGGGTGCGTCTCGTCGTCGTCGAAGTTGACGGGCAGTCCGCCGCCGATGTCGAGGCTGGTGATCTGCCGCCTGCCCAGCGTCCGGTTGATCTCCTCGGCCAGCCGGTACGTCTGCGCGATGCCCTCGGCGATGAGTTCCAGCGGGCATCCCTGGGAGCCGACGTGGGCGTGGAGCCGGGTCAGCCAGGGGCGTTCGGCGAAGGCGCGCACGACGCGCTCGCGCGCACCCGGATCGCGCAGCGCCACGCCGAACTTCGAGGTCGCGGTCGCGGTGCTCATCGCTCCGATGGACCCGCCTCCGACCTGGGGGTTGACGCGCAGTCCGACGACCGAAGCGCTGTGCGCCGGGCGGAGCTCGTCGATGCGGCGCAGCTCGTCGAGGTTGTCGGCGTTGACCGCAACGCCCAGGGCGAGTGCCTCGGCGATCTCGTGCCGTGTCTTGGCGGGCGAGTCGAGGACGATCCGCGAGGGCTCGACCCCGGCGTCGAGTGCGATGCGCAGCTCCCCCGGGCTCGCCACCTCGCAGCCCATGCCGAGCCCGGCGAGCAGCCGGAGCACGGGGACGAGGGAGGCGGCCTTGACGGCGAAGGTGTGGAGCACGTCGGGGGCGCGGTCGAAGGCGGCGTCGAGGCTCGCGACCGAGGCGCGGATTCCCTCGGTGTCGAGAAACCCGGCGACCGGTTGTTCCTCCGAGATGAGTCCGGTGGCGACGGCGCGCCGCAGCACGGCGGAGACACGCTGCGCCGGGGAGAGGGCGGCCGGTTCCGGACGGAGGACGGCTGGTTCCTGGGAGAGGTCGCTGGGAGAGGTCACGGGGGGTCTTTCCGGTGGGGCTGTGCCACGGGTGCGCGAGCGGCGTGGCGGGATGGGGAAAGGCTCGCCCCCGCACCCCCCGCCCGTCTTCGTCGTCCGGGACAAAGCGGCGCCGGTATTTTGGCCGGGCGCACGAACACCGTCCCAAACCCGCTCAGACCACCCCGGTCAGACGTACCGCCAGGGCCAGGACCAGCCGGGTGTCGGGGTCGTCGAGGTCGATGTCGAAGCGCTCACGGACCCTCCTCAGCCGGTACCGCAGGGTGTTCGGATGCAGCGTCAGGCGCCTGGCGGCCTGCGGGACGTCCCCCGCGGTCTCCAGATAGGCCGCGAGGGAACGCACCAGGTCACCGCCCGTGGCGAGGTCCGCGCGGATCAGCTCGTGCACGGGTCCCGTGCCCGCCTCCCATACGGGACGCACCGCGTCGAGCATGTTCAGGGCGTCGATCGTCGGCCCCACGTCGCCGGGCCCCGCGTGCCGCACGGGGCGCGGGTCGCGCCCCCGGGCCTCCCGCTCGCGCAGTGCGCGGACGACCAGCAGGGCCTTCTCGTACGACAGTGAGGCCTCCAGCCCCGACGGTACGGTCTGTCCCGCGCCGGTCCAGACGGGCGCCGCGTCCGGGATGCCGGCCGCCAGCGCGTCGAGCTCGCGGGCCAGGGCGAGGGCCTCGCGCCGGCCGTCGGCGCCGTCGCTCACGGGCAGCAGCACGGCGACCTGGTCCTGTTCGCGCAGGGCGCGGGCCGTGGGCCGCGAAGCGGTGGCCTGGATCGCGAGCGCCTCCAGGGTGCGGTCGGCGCCCGCCGCCTCGGCGTCTCCCCGTACGGCGACGACGACGGCGCACGGGGTGTCGGGCGGAAGGCCGAGCGACCACAGGTGCGCCCGCCGGTCGCCGTTCCCGTGCAGCAGGCCGCGCAGGGCGTACGCCTCGCGCCGCACGGTGCCGCTCTCGCGCAGCCGGTGCCGGAGCAGATGGGGCACGGCGAGGGCGGCGGCGCGGCGCAGCACCTGGGCCGCGTCGGGGGAGAGCCGCTGTCCGTCGGCCGCAGCCCACAGCGATCCCAGCATCTCGCCGCCGCTGCGGACGGCGACGATGAGGCGTTCGGGGCTGTCGCCGTCGGCGGCCCGGTGGATGACGTCCTGGGAGGTCCAGAGGGCGCGCAGCAGCCCGCTGCGGCGCAGCTCGGCGACCCGCCGCTCGGGCACCCGGCCGCTCAGGATCGTGGACCGGCGCACCCCGTCCGCGTCCGGGCCCGTCGCGGAGTGGGCGAGTACACGGAACTGCGTGTCCTCCACGGTGATCGAGCCGCGGCACTGACGGGCGGTGGCCGAGGCCAGAGCCGCCAGTCCCCCGCCGGCGTAGTCCGCCATCGGGTCGGTGCGGCCTGCCGAAGCGAAGGCGGTCGCCGAGCGCAGCAGCGCGATGGTGTCGCCCCAGTCCGCCCAGGCGGCGCGGGCGAGCAGCGCGATGCCGCACTCCTCGGCCGCCGCGAGGGCCTCGTCCGGTACGGGTGCTCCCTCGGCCTCCCGCAGCACCACCGCGGCGGCGCCGCGCCGGGCGGCCTCCCGTACGGCGGCGGGCGCGGCCGTCAGGTCCGGCGGGAGCCCCGCCGCCAGCACGATCCGCCCGTCGTGCGGGCGGGCCGCCCCTTCGTCGCCGATGATCACGCCGTGGACCGTGGCGTCCTGCCCCGCGGGGGCGAGCAGGAGGCGCAGGACGCCGTCCTCGTCGTAGGCGAGGATCTGGCGGAGCGTGACGTGGTCCGGGCCGCTGCCGGTGGTGCCTGACGTCATGCGCCGAGGATACGAGCCGCGCGGCCACCGACGGGCGGCCGTCCGGGCGGGCGCACCGTGCGTGCTCCGGCGTTTTCGGCGTGCCGTGGACGACGACTAACCTGGACGACAGGGCCACGCCCTCGGGCACGGCTCGCAGCGGAGGTCCGGGACCGTGCGGTCGTGGGCGTTCCGCCCCGGTCCACCGTCCACCACCAGGCCCCCGTCCGACAGCCGGACGGGCGTGCCTGCCACCGGCCCCGAGCGACGACAGACCCTGGAGCAGCCATGGACACCCCCCGCTCCGCCGGCGAGCCGGAGGCGGCCCAGGACGGTCTGTTCGGCCTCGAAGACGTCCTCGGCGAGCCGGAAGCCGGAGGTCCGGCCGGACCGCTCTTCCGTGACTCCGAGGAAGCCCGCAGGATGTTGTCCGTACGCCGGATCCATGCCGAGCCGGCCGCCGCGGCCTCTCCGCGCGGCAGGCAGATCGTGGCGCGGTACCCGGAGGCCGAGGTCGTCCCCACGGATTCGCACTGGCGCATCCCCGAGCTGCACGGCAACCAGGGGAACGCCGAGCGCTGGGTGCGGATCAAGAGCACGGTGCTGGTGCTCGGGGAGAAGAAGACACTGACCGTACGGCCCAACGGGCGGTCGGCGGACTGGATCGCTCCCGGCGCGGCGAACGGGTGCGCCATGGCGTGCGCGTACTGCTACGTGCCACGGCGCAAGGGCTACGCCAATCCGATCACCGTCTTCACCAACATCGACGCGCTCATCCACCGGTTGCGGCGCCATGTGACCGCCCAGGGGCCGAAGAAGGAGCCGAACCAGTGCGACCCGAGCGCCTGGGTCTACGACATCGGGGAGAACAACGACTGTGCGGTCGATGCGCTGATCAGCGAGAACACCGCTGATCTGGTGCGCGCCTTCACCCGCTGGCCGACCGCCAAGGCGTCCTTCGCGACCAAGTTCGTCAACCCCGATCTCCTGCTGCTCGACCCTCGGGGCCGTACCCGGGTGAGGTTCTCCCTGATGCCGGCGGACGACTCACGGCTGCTGGACATCCGCACCAGCCCGGTCCAGCAGCGCATCGAAGCGGCGGCGGACTTCGTCGAGGCCGGCTACGAGGTGCACTTCAACTTCTCACCCGTGGTGATCAGGCCGGGCTGGGAGCAGGCCTGGGCCCGGCTGCTCCAGAACATGGACGACGTGCTGCCCCGCTCGGTGAAAGAGCAGGCGGCGGCCGAAGTGATCATGCTGACGCACAACCGGGATCTGCACGACGTCAACATGGCCTGGCACCCGAGCGCCGAGGACGCCATCTGGCGCCCCGGGCTCCAGCAGGCCAAGCGCTCGGAGAACGGCAGCTGGAACGTGCGTTACCGCAACGCCGTCAAGGCGGAGGCGGTCGAGACCGTGCGCCGCCTGGTGCACACGTACACGCCGTGGCTGCCGATCCGCTACGCGTTCTGACGGCCGAGGCCGCCCGCCGCGCGCTCCGCAGGGGAGCCAGGCGGCGTAGCCGCACCGACGCGGCAGGTCAGGACCGGTGCCGGTCCCGGGTGTGCAGGTCCCGGTGCATCGCCCGCATCCGGTCGGTGAAGGCCGGAACCGGGCCCTGCACCTCCAGACCCGGCACGACGGACCGGATGTCCAGCGTGGCCACCGCCGAGGGTGCGACGCCGAGTTCGCCGAGCCACTGTGCGAGCTCTGCCGAGGAATGGGCGTAGACGATCTTCCCGAGGCCCACCCAGCCGTGCGCGGCCGCGCACATCGGGCAGTGCTCTCCCGAGGTGTACACCGCGGAGAGGGACCGTTCCCGGGGGTCCAGATGCTCCGCCGCCCAGCGTGCCAGCTCGAACTCCGGGTGCTGGGTGTGGTCCCCGGTGGTGCGGACCAGGTTGCGGGCCTCCCGCAGGACCTCCCCCTCGGCGTTCACCAGGACCGAGCCGAAGGGCTCGTCCCCGGCGTCGAGGGCTTCGGCGGCCAGGTCCACGGCCCGTGCCACGTGCCGGAGTTCGGCGTCGGTCAGCGGCGCAGTCGTCATGCTCGTACCCGTTCCTCGTACCAGGGCGTCCCGCGGACAGGGGAACGCCGGAGTCGTGTCCGGACCAGGAAAGCGCAGGTCCGCCCCCTCAGTGTCCACGAGGGGCCCCGGCGCCGGTGTCCTCGGGGCTCCGGACGGGTCTCTACAGCACCACGACGCCGAGGGGCCGCTCGCCTGCCTCCACGCGCCGTACCTCTCCCGTCGCGATGTCGACGACGCTGATGCCGTTCCAGTACCCGTCCCGGGTGAAGCCGCCCGAGACGTAGGCGGTGTCGCCGTCGGCCGAGACGGCGACGTCCTCGTGCGGGCCGTCCAGGGGGATGACGCGCTCCTCACCGCCGGGCGCGCGGACGGTCAGGGACGGGCCCTCGTCCTCGGCGGGGTCGATCGGACCGGTCCCGACGACGTACAGGGTCCCGTCGTCCGTGACCGTCGCTCCGTGCTGGTGCGTGTCGGCGGTCATGCGCTCGATCCGGACCCGCCCGGTGTCCGGGTCGGCCACCGCGAGGCGTTCGCCCTCGAAGGGGAGCAGGAGCGCGCCGTCCGAGGGGCGTACGGCCGTGTAGTGCGGCTTCAGCCAGGAACCGAGCCCGCCCTCCGTGCCGTACGGTGCCACCTCGATGCGGCGGCTCTTCCAGGAGCCGGAGTCCACGACCGTGACACCGAAGGAGTCGTGGTCGGTCGTGTAGACCTGCCGGCCGTCGCGCGAGACGTCGACGTCGAAGGGGCGGCGCCCGACCGGTACGGCGGTGACCACCTTCCGCTTCCCGGTGTCGACGACCTCGAGGGTGCCGTTGCCTCCGGGGACGTTGACCCCGACGTAGACGTGCTTCCCGTCAGGCGAGAGCGCGATCCCCATGCCGCCGCCCCGGTACTCCCCGGTCGTCACGGGGCCGGTGTCGGTCTCGTACGGGATCAGCGCGGTGCGTGCGCGGGTGGCGGTGTCGACCGCGGCCACGCCCTCCGCCGTCGCCACCCACGCGGTGCCGTCGTCGCCGAGCGCGATGCCGTACGGGGCGGTGCCGACCTTCACCGAGCCACGCCCGGACCCGCCGTCCGGCTCCGAGGGGTCGAGGAAGGTGACGCTGTCCGCCCCGAAATCGGTGACCAGGAGCATGCCGTCGCGCGTACGGACCGGTCCCTCCGCGGTGGACGCCGCCGTCGACGGCCGCGCGGACGCCTGCGCGGGGGCCGCCCCGCCGTCCGCCCCGCCGTCCGCGCATCCGGCGAGCGCCGCGACGAGGAGAACCGCGCCCGTGACGGCCGCCAGGCGTCTCCCGGCGCCCGGACCCGCGCCGCGCGGCTCCGCCGACGGCGCAGGAGGGGGTACGGCACCGGTGGGAGAGGACACCTCTTCCGCCCCGTGAGTCATCGCGGCTCCTCCGCCCTGTGAGTCATCGCGGACAGCTCCTTGTCGCCTCGTGCGGCCGGGGTGTCCCCGCCCGCTCCCTCCACCCTGCCCGGTCCTCCCCGCGCGGTCATCGGCCGCCCGGCCTCCCGCCCCGGCGCGGAACGGCTGACGGCGGGGTCGTCCGATCGGACGACCCCGCGCTCACGTCCGGACCACGCACGACCGCCCCGGCGGGCGGGTGCCTGCCGGGGCGGTCGTGATCGCGGGGTGCGGGCGGGGATCAGCCCAGGGTCGCGATGGCCTTGTTGAAGGTGGCCGAAGGACGCATGACGGCCTCCGCCTTCGCCGGGTCGGGCTGGTAGTAGCCGCCGATGTCGACCGGCTTGCCCTGCACGGCGACGAGCTCGTCGACGATGGTCTGCTCCTGCTCGGACAGCGTCTTGGCCAGCGGTCCGAACGCCTCGGCGAGCGCGGCGTCGGAGGTCTGCTGCGCCAGCTCCTGGGCCCAGTAGAGCGCCAGGTAGAAGTGGCTGCCGCGGTTGTCGATGCCGCCGAGCTTGCGGCTCGGGGACTTGTCCTCGTTGAGGAAGGTGCCCGTGGCCCGGTCCAGGGTGTCGGCGAGCACCTTGGCGCGCGCGTTGTCCGTGGTCGTGGCCAGGTGCTCGAAGCTGACCGCGAGGGCGAGGAACTCACCCAGGCTGTCCCAGCGCAGGTAGTCCTCCTTGACCAGCTGCTGGACGTGCTTGGGCGCGGAGCCGCCGGCGCCCGTCTCGAACAGGCCGCCGCCGTTCATGAGCGGGACGACGGAGAGCATCTTCGCGCTGGTGCCCAGCTCGAGGATGGGGAAGAGGTCGGTGAGGTAGTCACGCAGCACGTTGCCGGTGACCGAGATGGTGTCCTCGCCGCGGCGGATGCGCTCCAGGGAGAACGCGGTCGCCTCCTCCGGGGTCCGGATGGAGATGTCCAGGCCCTCGGTGTCGTGGTCGGCCAGGTAGGTGTTGACCTTGGCGATGAGGTTGGCGTCGTGCGCGCGGCCCTCGTCGAGCCAGAAGACGGCCGGGCTGCCGGTCGCGCGGGCGCGGGTGACGGCGAGCTTGACCCAGTCCTGGATCGGGAGGTCCTTGGTCTGGCACATCCGGAAGATGTCACCGGCGCCGACGGCCTGCTCCAGCACGACGTCGCCCTTGCCGTCGACGACCCGCACCGTGCCGGTGGTCGGGATCTCGAAGGTCTTGTCGTGGCTGCCGTACTCCTCGGCCTTCTGCGCCATCAGACCGACGTTGGGTACGGAGCCCATGGTCGACGGGTCGAAGGCGCCGTTGGCGCGGCAGTCGTCGATGACGACCTGGTAGACACCGGCGTAGCTGCTGTCCGGAAGGACGGCGATGGTGTCGGCCTCGTTGCCGTCCGGGCCCCACATGTGGCCGGAAGTGCGGATCATGGCGGGCATGGACGCGTCGACGATGACGTCGCTCGGCACGTGCAGGTTGGTGATGCCCTTGTCGGAGTCGACCATCGCCAGGGCGGGGCCCTCGGCGAGCTCGGCCTCGAAGGACGCCTTGATCTCGGCGCCCGCGTCCACGGACTCGAGGCCCTTGAGGATGCCGCCGAGACCGTCGTTCGGGGTCAGGCCGGCCGCCGCGAGCACGTCGCCGTACTTGGCGAAGGTGTTCGGGAAGAACGCGCGGACCACGTGGCCGAAGATGATCGGGTCGGAGACCTTCATCATCGTGGCCTTCAGGTGCACGGAGAACAGGACGTCCTCGGCCTTGGCGCGCGCGACCTGGGCGGTGAAGAACTCGCGCAGCGCGGCGACGCGCATGACGGCGGCGTCCACGACCTCGCCGGCCAGGACCGGGACGGACTCGCGCAGCACGGTGGTGGTGCCGTCGTCGCCCGCGAGCTCGATGCGCAGCGAGCCGGCCTCGCCGATGACGGCGGACTTCTCGGTCGAGCGGAAGTCGTCGACGCCCATGGTGGCGACGTTCGTCTTGGAGTCGGCGGACCAGGCGCCCATGCGGTGCGGGTGGGCCTTGGCGTAGTTCTTGACCGACGCGGGGGCGCGGCGGT
The DNA here is from genome assembly GCF_001905505.1 of Streptomyces sp. CB02058. Taxonomy (GTDB): domain Bacteria; phylum Actinomycetota; class Actinomycetes; order Streptomycetales; family Streptomycetaceae; genus Streptomyces. The sequence continues at coordinate 873,921 of NZ_LIPG01000003.1, read as the reverse complement.
CGGAGTTGCCCTCACGCAGGACGGGGTTCACCGCACTGCCCTTGACCTTGTCGTAGCGGGCGCGGACGTCCTTGTCCTCGTCGGTCCGCGGGTCGTCCGGGTAGTCCGGAAGCGCGTAGCCCTGCTCCTGGAGCTCCGCGATCGCGGCCTTCAGCTGCGGGATCGAGGCCGAGATGTTGGGCAGCTTGATGATGTTCGCGCCGGGAGTCTTGGCCAGCTCGCCGAGCTCGGCGAGCGCGTCATCGATACGCTGGTCGGCCTTGAGACGCTCCGGGAAGCCGGCGATGATGCGCCCCGCCAGGGAGATGTCACGGCGCTCGACCGTGACACCCGCGGTCGAGGCGTACGCCTCGATGACCGGCAGGAACGAGTACGTCGCCAGGGCAGGGGCCTCGTCGGTGTGCGTATAGATGATGGTCGAGTCAGTCACCGGGTGCTCCGCTCCACGTCTGCAACATTGCTTGACATCAAGATATCTCGTGACCGGCCCCCTCTCCACAGTGGCCCGCGCCCATTCCGGCGGAACCGGTCACTCCTGTCCGGCGGGGCGGTGGGTGCCGGGCCGTCTGCGCGCCTCGACCAGCCCGGACTCGTACGCGAACACCACCAGCTGGGCCCGGTCGCGCGCGCCGAGCTTGGTCATGGCGCGGCTGATGTGGGTCTTGGCGGTGAAGGGGCTGACCACCATGTGGACGGCGATCTCCTCGTTGGTCAGTCCCCTGGCGGCCAGCGCGGTCACCTCCCGCTCACGCCGGGTGAGCGTCTCCAGCCCCGGAGCGGTGGCACGGTCGGGGGGCCTGGAGACGAACTCGCCGATCAGCCGGCGGGTGATCCCGGGCGAGAGCAGGGCGTCGCCGCGCGCGGCGACCTCGATGGCGCGCAGCAGCTCGGCCGGTTCGGTGTCCTTGAGCAGGAATCCGGCGGCCCCGGCCCGCAGGGCGTCGAAGACGTACTCGTCGAGCCCGTAGTTGGTGAGGATGACGACGTGGACGCCGGCGAGTGCCGGGTCGGCGGCGATCTCGCGGGTGGCCTCGATGCCGGTCATGACGGGCATCTGTACGTCGATGAGCGCCACGTCCGGGCGGTGCCGGCGGACCAGCTCCAGGCCCGCCCTCCCGTCGGCGGCCTCCCCGGTCACCTCGATGCCCTCCTCGGCGTCCAGCAGCGCGCGGAATCCGGCGCGCATGAGGGCCTGGTCGTCGACGATCACGACACGGATCATCCGGCGGCCCCCCGGGGCGGGAGGGGCAGCTCCGCGCGGACGGAGAAACCGCCCCGGGCGCGGGGCACGGTTTCGAGGGTGCCGCCCAGGGCGGTGACGCGCTCGCGCATGCCGGTCAGCCCGGTGCCTGGGACGATCCGGTCCCCGGGGAGGCAGGGGCCCTCGTCCTCCACGGCGACCGTGAGCGCGGTGTCCGTGTAGGTGAGCCGTACCGCCGTCCCGGCCCGGTCGGCGTGCCGGGCCACATTGGTGAGTGCCTCCTGCACGATGCGGTAGGCCGCCCCGCCGACCGAGGCGGGCAGAGGCCGCTGGTCCCCCACGACGGCGACCGCGAGCGCGATGCCCGCGGCCCGCGCCCGATCGGCGAGCTCGTCGATGCGGTCGAGGCCGGTGCAGGGGTCCATCACATCGGTGCGGAGCACCTCCAGCGTCGAGCGCAGCTCCCGCATCGCCTCGCCGCTCGCCTCCTGGATGGCCAGGAGCGCCGGCTCCACCTCTGTGCCGCGCTTGCGGGCGAGATGGACGGCGACGCCGGCCTGGAGCTTCACGATCGAGATGGAGTGGGTGAGCGAGTCGTGCAGTTCGCGGGCGATGCGCAGCCGCTCCTCGCCCGCCCGGCGCAGGGCGGTCTCCTCGCGGGTTCGTTCGGCGTCCAGGGCGCGCTGCTCGGTCTGGCGCAGATAGGCCTGCCAGTTCTTGTCGATGAGGCCCGTGACCCCCGCGCACAGGAACCAGCCGAGCAGGAGCAGCACGCGCTCCGCGGTCTCCCGTACGTCCGGTCCGGCGAGCAGCAGCACCACGGTGTATCCGGCGAGGAACAGCGCCCCGACTGCGGCGCCCTGCGCCCGGTACCCGCCCCGCGCGGCGGCGTGGACGGCGACCACCACGGGCAGCGTCACCCAGCTCCCCGGGTGGGAGTGGACGGCGTACGCGAACATGCAGAGCGTCGTCACGGCGAGCACCGTGCGCGGCGCCCGGCGGTGGGCGGCGAGCGCGAGGGAGCCCGCGGCGGCGAGCAGCAGGTCGAGCGCGCCGGGCGAGGACGCCAGGCAGGCGGCGGTGACCACGGCCGCGCCGATGGCCGCCGCGCCCGCCGTGTCCAGCAGTGTCCGCCGGCCGATGTCCCCCCGCATGAGCGGCACACTAACTCCCTTGCGGCAAAGGCCGCGTCGTCCCGGAGGACGGGGTGTCCGCTACTCCCGGGGAAGTAGTGCTCCCGGTCTCCCGTCGCGGCGGCGCAGCCCCGACTGCCTTCCGCCGTACGACGACCCGGCACGGTCGGGCGGGCGAGCATCGTCGTCATGACAGGACCCTTCCGGTACACCTCGCCCGCACCGCCCAAGTCCGCCACCGGAGCGGTGGCCGACGTATACGCCCAGCTGGTCACCGACTTCGGCATCAAGGACGCCTCCACCTTCGTCGTCCTCTCCGCCTCCCCTTCCCTGCTGACGGCCACCTGGGCCCTGATGCGGGAGTCCCTGCTCGCCGGACGTGCCTCGCGCACCGGGAAGGAGGTGGTCGCGGCGGGGGTCTCCCTGGCCAACCGGTGTCCGTTCTGTGTGACCGCTCACAGCGTGCTGCTGCACGCCACCGGCGACCACCGGCTCGCCGAGACGCTCCTGCGGGGAGAGGAGCCGGAGGACCCGAGTGAGCGGCAACTGCTCGCCTGGGGCAAGGACATGACCGGGGCGAGGCCGTTCCCGGCGCACGAGACGGCCGAGTACGTGGGCACGGCGCTCGCCTTCCACTTCATCAACCGTGTCGTCTCCTCCCTGCTGTCCGAGGTGATGCTCCCCGGCGGTGTCGAGCGATACCGGCTGGTGCGGAGCACCGCGGGTCGTTCCCTGGCCCGTACGGTGCGCCGCGAGCTCGAACCGGGCGCCTCGCTCCCGCTGCTGGGCACCGAGGGTGAGGCACCGCCCTGGGCGGCGGAGAGCCCCGTGGGCACGGCCTACGGGGCGCTGCGCACCGCGGCCCGCACGGGCGCGGGGCTGCTGAGCGAGGAGGACGCCGCGTCCGTACGGGACTCGGTGGCGGCCTGGGACGGTGTCACGCCCCTGCCCCTGACCGCCGAACTGCCCTCGCGTGCGGAGCGGCCGGGTGCCAGGCTGGCCCTGCTCGCGGCGCGTGCTCCCTACCGGATCACCGACGAGGACGTGGCCGCGTGGCATGTGCCGCCCCGTACGGACCACCGCCTGGTCCACCTCGTCGCCTTCGGCGCGATCTGTGCCGTCGAGCGCGTCGAGGCGCTCGTGCACACGGCAGCCGGGGAGCACGCGTGAACGCGGCGGAGGCGTGGAACGGTCCCCTCGGCCGGCACTGGGCCGCGCACGCCGAGCGGTACGACGCGATGCTGGCCCCCTTCGACGCGGCGCTCTTCGAAGCGGCGGCCCTCGGAGCGGCCGACCGGGTCCTGGACATCGGGTGCGGCACCGGTGGAACCAGCCGGGCCGCCGCGCGGCTCGCGCCGCGCGGCCGGGTGACCGGGGTCGACATCTCGGAGCCCCTGGTCGAGCGGGCCAGGGCCCTGACCGATCGCGCGCGGGACGGAGACGTGACCTTCGAACTGGGGGACGCGCAGGTCCATCCGTTCGAACCGGGCGGCTTCGACCTGGCGATCAGCCGGGGCGGGGTGATGTTCTTCGCCGACCATGTGACCGCCTTCCGGAACATCCGCCGGGCTCTGCGCCCCGCGGGCCGGCTGGTGTTCGTCTGCCCGCGGCCCGCCCCGCCGGACGGTGGGGAACGCGAGGCGCTGGCCCGTCTCGCGTCCCTGACGGGCGGCGACCACGCGGTGAACACCCCGGTGGCCGAGGCCATGGCGTCCCTGTCCGATCCGGACCGGACCGGTGCGGTGCTGGACTCGGCGGGCTTCGAGGACATCTCCTCGAAGCCGGTGGCCGCCGCGACCCGCTGGGGTGCCGACGCCGAGGACGCGGCGGACTTCTTCGTGTCGCGCTCGCAGGGGCCACCGGTCCCGGACGCCACCCGCGCCGCGATCGCGGACGTCTTCCGGCCCTACGAGACACCCGGGGGCGTCCTGCTGGGGGCCGGGATCTGGGTGGTCAGCGCCCGCCGGCCGCGCTGAGCGCCGGCGGCCGGTGCTCGAACCAGCGGCGGTCCGACTCCAGTTGGGCGGCGAGCGAGATGAGCCGCGCCTCGCTGCGGGAGGGGCCTAGTAGCTGGGCGCCGACGGGCAGGCCCTCGCGTGTGAAGCCCGCCGGGACGTTGACGCCCGGCCAGCCGAGGACGTTCCAGGGCCAGGCGTAGGGGCAGGCCGCGGTCATGGAGAGGTCGGTGCGCCAGGCGCTGAGGTGGTCGAACTCCCCGACGCGCGGCGGCGGGGCGGCCGTGGTCGGGGTGAGCAGCACGTCGTATCCGCGCCCGTCCCCGTCGCGCGAGGTGTCGAAGAACGCGCCGATCCTGGCGTGCTGGCGCACCTCCCGGGCGCGGGCGGCCCGCACGATCCGGCCGCCGAGCCGGGTCCCGGTGCGCAGGGCGCTGCGGGTGCGCGGGTCCAGGAGCCCGGGTTCCGGGTGCAGTGCGGCGAGTTCGGCGATGCCCGCGGTGGCGCGGGGCACGAAGGAGAGGCCGATGAGCCCGTAGCGGGGGTGTGCCTCCTCGACGTGGTGGCCGAGCCGGGCGAGTGTCTCGGCGAGCGCGGTGACGGCGCGCAGGACCTCCGGGTGGGGCGCGTTGCGGGTGAGGGTGGGCGGAGGCCGCAGGGCTAGGCCGATGCGCAGCCTGCCCGGGTCGCGGCGGGCCGCGGCGGACGCGTCGACGGCGGGCGGGCGGTGCGGGTCTCGGGGGTGCGGTCCGGCCGCCGCGTCCAGGAGGAGCGCGGCGTCGGCGACGGTGCGGGCGAGGGGGCCGTTGACAGTGAGGCCCTGGAAGGCGTCGCTGTGGGGGTGTACGGAGATCCGGCCGCGCTGCGGTTTGATTCCGACGAGGTGCGTCCAGGCGGCGGGGATGCGGATGGAGCCCGCACCGTCCGAGCCCAGCGCGGCGGGGACGAGTCCGGCGGCCACGGCAGCCGCCGAGCCGCCCGACGAACCACCGGGCGTGTGCGCGGTGTTCCAGGGGTTGCGGGTGGTGCCGAACGCGGGCCCCTCGGTGAAGGCCCACTGGCCGAACTCGCAGGAGTTGGTCTTGCCGACGACGACGGCCCCGGCCGCCCGGAGCCTGCGCACCGCCTCGCTGTCGGCGGCGGCGGGCGGCAGCGTTCCGTCGCAGCCGAAGTAGGTGGGCATGCCCTCGACGTCGGTGTCGTCCTTGACGGCGACCGGCACCCCGAGGAGCGGCAGCCTCTCCCCCGCCGCGAGCCGCCGGTCGGCGTCGGCGGCCTCGGCGAGCGCGGCCTCGGTGCGCAGCTGGCGGAAGGCGTTGAGGGTGCGGCGGCTCGCCTCGATGCGTGCGAACGCGGCGGCGACCTGCGCGGCGGACGTGGTCCGGCCCTCGGCCAGCTCCCGGGCACAGTCGGCGAGGCCGGGCGGCGGGGGCGGCTCGGCCGGCCTGATCGGTCCGGTCCGCTCCATGGGGTCTGCCGAAGACATCGCCACCGCCTCCTCGCGTCCGCCGGAGCACCGGCCCGGGGTCCGCCCCGGGCCGCCCGAGCGGGTCTACTGGAGAGTAACGAGGCGTGCGGGCCCACTCAAGCACGCCGCACGCGGAGCGGTGCCCGTCTCCTGGCGCGCGAACGCCGGGGAGACGGGTGCCGTGGACCGGGAGGGACTACGGGTGTACGTGGATCTCCCCGATGCCCGAGCCGAGTCCGGCGCAGTGGGCGGTCGACTGCCCGGACTCGCCCGGCCTGAGCGTGACGTGGTCGCCGTCCACGTCGGGTGACCAGCCGCAGACCAGATGCACCCAGAAGGTCTGTGTGGCCGAGCCGTCGTTCCGGCACAGCGCGTAGCCGGTGTAGTCGTCGATGGCGTGCTTGCCGGTGTGGCAGGACAGCCCCGGCGGGATGGCGGTGGGTGCGAAGGCCACCGCGGCGGTGGCCGGCACCGCGAGTGCGACGGTCAGACCCGTGACGGCCGCACCTCGCACGAGCGCGCGGACGGTCTTCCCCCTGAGCAGCTTCTTCATGGTCTCCCCTTCGATTCCGGTCGAGTTCCGGTGATCTTCACGGCAGCCATCCCCCACGTTCCGTAGCCAAAAACAGCGCCGAACCTCACCCTCCGTACACTCGGTCCGCCGCGCAGGCAACCGCGCGCGGGCGTACGCTCGCCAATAGAGGTGAACCCTGCCTGTGAAGGCCCTGACCAGGGACGTTTCCGAGGAGGCGCCGTGACGAAACAGCGCACAGCCGCTCGCGCCGCCGCCTGCGCTACGGTCGTCGTCATCGCCGTCGCCGGGGGCACGGCGGCCCACGCGGACGACGACATCGAGTCGCTCCCCGCCGAGCAGATCGCCGACCGCTCACGCGACGCGCTGCTCGACGTACGGTCCGTGCATCTGCGCGCGCAGGGCGACCTGGGGAAGGACCGGACCCCGATGACGGTCGATCTCACCCTGGACCGGGACGGCAACTGCGCGGGAGACGTGGACCTCGGCACCGACCAGGGCTCCGTCGAGATCATCAAACGGGGCGACTCGGTCTGGCTGAAACCGGACGCGGACTTCTGGAAGAACCAGGTACCGATCGGCGGCTCGGCCTTCAACGCGGTACTGGCCGGGCGGTTCATGAAGGGCGACGCCTCGGACTCCCGGCTGAGTCCCGTCGTGGAGGCGTGCGATCTGGACACCTTCCGAGAGCTGGTCTCCGACAACTCCGGCACGGCCACCGGGACGTTCACCAAGGGGAAGGTGACGACGGTCGACGGCGTACGCACGATCCCGGTCACGCGGACCGTGCACGATCAGAGACTGACGGCGTACGTGGACACGGAGGGCGAGCACCTGCCGGTCCGGATCACCGTGGCGGGCGACGGGGCGGACGCGGCCGTGGACTTCTCCGGCTTCGACAAGCCGGTGCCCACGGCCACTCCGCCCGCCGACGACACGGTGGACGTCAGCGCCGTGCTCGGCCGGGCTCCGTCCCAGTCCTGACGCCGGAGCTCAGCAGGGCGTACAGCACCAGCGACGAGGCCAGCCCGACCGCCCAGCCGTAGTCCGCCAGTGGCCTGAGGAAAGGAATCAGCCCGTCCGCCGGGAACGGCCCCTTGCCCGGGGCGGAGTGGGAACCGCCCACCGCGAGGACGCCGCCGACCACGAAGGCGGCCACGGCACGCCAGTTCCACCCGTTCGTGTACCAGTAGCGGCCGCCCGGCAGATAGAGGTCCGGGAGGTGGAGGACGGTGCGGCGGATGATCCAGTAGTCGGCGATCAGGATGCCGGCCACCGTACCGAGCAGACCGCCGACGAGGCCCAGCCAGGTGAAGATGTACAGCTCGGGCGTCTCGGTGAGCTTCCACGGCATGATCAGGACACCGACGACACCGGTGATCAGCGCGCCCGTACGGAAGTTGATGAGCTTCGGCGCCAGATTGGCCAGGTCGTACGCCGGTGAGACGACGTTCGCCGCGATGTTCACGGAGATGGTCGCGACCAGCACGGTGATCAGCCCGAAGAGCAGCCCGAAGACGTTGTCGGTCCTCGCGACGAGCTGGACCGGGTCCCAGATGGCCTCCCCGTACACGGCCTGCGAGCCGGAGGTGACGAAGACGGAGAGCAGCGCGAAGAACGTCATCGTGGTCGGCAGCCCCAGCGACTGGCCCCGGATCTGGGCGCGTTGGCCGGCGCCGAAGCGGGTGAAGTCGGGGATGTTCAGGGAGAGCGTGGACCAGAAGGCGATCATGCCCATGAGCGAGGGGAAGAAGACCGGCCAGAAGTCCGAGCCCCAGCCGAGGGCCGACGGCTGGTCCAGGAGCGGGCCGAATCCGCCGGCCTTCGACGCCATCCAGACCAGCAGGACGACCGCGCCGACGAGGACGAAGGGCGCCGCCCAGTTCTCGAAGCGGCGCAGCGTGTCCATGCCCCGGTGGATGATGGCGAGTTCCAGCGCCCAGAAGAGCACGAAGCAGAGCCAGAGCGTCCAGGGCTGCCCGCCGATCTCACCGGCCTGCGCCCAGCCGCCGAAGATCTTGCCCAGCAGCGTGAAGATGCCGACGCCGCCGATCCACGTCTGGATGCCGAACCACGCGCAGGCGACCGCCGCCCTGATCAGCGCCGGCAGGTTGGCGCCGCGCAGCCCGAAGGAGGCACGGGCCAGGACGGGGAACGGGATGCCGTACTTGGGACCCGCGTGCCCGGTCAGCAGCATCGGGACCAGCACGATCAGGTTGGCCAGCGCGATCGTGAGGACGGCCTGCTTCCAGTCCATGCCGAGCGCGACGAGCCCGGAGGCGAGCAGCCAGGAGGGGATGTTGTGGGCCATCCCGATCCACAGGGCCGCGAAGCTGTACGTCGTCCAGGTGCGCCGCTCCAGCGGGACCGGCAGCAGGTCGTCGTTGACGAAGCGGGAGTCGTCGGGAACGGACCCGGGGGTGAGCTCGATCCGGCCCGAGGGGTCGGGTATCGGCTCCCCCGGGGTGGACGGTGGGACGGGAGGGACGGTAGCGGTCATCCTGGCTTGACCCTTCGCTCGGGAGATGTGCCGTGCGGGGCGTGGGCGTGTGGGGCCCGGACCACCTGCCGGTTGCGGGAGGGGTCAGGCGGAGAGCGCGGGGATGACCGTCGAGCCGTAGGCGTCGATCGTCGCCTCCCGCGCGTCGTGCATGTTGTAGACGGCGAACTGGTCGACGCCCAGGTCCCGCAGGACCTGGAGCTTCTCGACATGGGCCTCGGCGGGTCCCAGCAGGCAGAACCGGTCGACGATCTCGTCGGGGACGAAGGCCGTGTCCGGGTTCCCGGCGCGGCCGTGATGGCTGTAGTCGTATCCGGAACGCCCCGCGATGTACTCCGTCAGGGCCTCGGGCACCAGGCCGGAGTGCTCCCCGTACCGCGAGACGAGGTCCGCGACGTGGTTGCCGACCATGCCGCCGAACCAGCGGCACTGCTCGCGGGCGTGGTCCAGGTCCTCACTCACGTAGGCGGGGGCGGCGACGCAGATGGTGACGGAGTCCGGGTCGCGCCCGGCCTCGGCGGCGGCGTCGCGTACCGCCTTGACCATCCACTCGGTGAGGTAGGGGTCGGCCAGCTGGAGGATGAAGCCGTCGGCCTTCTGCCCGGCCAGTGCGAGGGCCTTGGGACCGTACGCCGCCATCCAGACGGGCAGGCTGCCGTTCTTGACCCAGGGGATCTGGACCGGCTGGCCGTCGACGGTGGCCTCGCGTCCCTCGGCGAGATCGCGGATCACGTCGATGGCCTCGCCCAGCCTGGCCAGAGTGTTGGGCTTGCGCCCGGCCACCCGCATCGCGGAGTCCCCGCGCCCGATGCCGCAGACGGTGCGGTTGCCGTACATCTCGTTGAGGGTGGCGAAGGTGGAGGCGGTGACCTCCCAGGTGCGGGTGCCCGGGTTGGTCACCATCGGCCCGACGGTCATCCGCTCGGTGTGCTCCAGGATCCGGCTGTAGATGACGAAGGGCTCCTGCCACAGCACGGCCGAGTCGAAGGTCCAGCCGTAGCGGAAGCCGTTGCGCTCCGCCCGGCGCATGAGTCCCACGACGGCGGAGGCGGGCGGGTCGGTCTGGAGGACGAGTCCGAAATCCATGACAGATGCTCCTGTTCGAAGTACTGACACATGGCGCGCGGGTGCCGATGCCGTGACCGGAGCAGCGTCGATCCGCCCGCCCGCGTACGCCGGACAACCGGCGCACCCGGGCGGGGGGACAATCCTGGACCGCTTCCCGGCCTTTGGGAAGGGGGAGTCTACGCGCGAAGCATTCGAGTCCGGGGGAACATCGGGCAAGGACCTTCCGAGTCGCCTGATGGACCGTCAAAACCGCCCGGGGGGGCGCGGCGTGGACTCACATGCGGCCCGGGGAGGAACTTGTGGACGTCACAGGTACTGGCTGAGACCCCGCGGCAGATACGTCCCGTGGCCCGCGTGCCCGACGTACGCACGGTCCTTGATGACCGGGACCCCGCGTGACAGCACCGTCTCCACCCGTCCCGTCACCTTCTTGCCCTCGTACGCGGAGTAGTCGACGTTCATGTGGTGCGTCTCGGCGGAGATCGTCTGCTCCGCGCCCGGGTCGTAGACCACGATGTCGGCGTCGGCTCCGGGGGCGATGGTGCCCTTCTTCGGGTAGAGCCCGAACATCCTGGCCGGGGAGGCGCAGGCGATCTCGATCCAGCGCCGGCGGGAGATGTGGCCGTCCACGACGGCCTGGTGGAGGAGGTCCAGCCTGTTCTCCACGCCCGGCATGCCGTTGGGGATCTTCGAGAAGTCGCCCCGGCCGAGCTCCTTCTGGCCGGAGAAGCAGAACGGGCAGTGGTCGGTGGAGACGACCTGGAGCTCGTTGTTGCGCAGCCCGCGCCAGAGCGCCTCCTGGTGCTCCCGGGGGCGCAGCGGGGTCGAGCAGACGTACTTCGCGCCTTCGAAGTCCGGCTCGGCGAGGTTGTCCGTGGAGAGGAAGAGGTACTGCGGACAGGTCTCGCCGAACACCGGGAGTCCCTTGTGGCGGGCGCTCGCGATCTCGGCGACGGCCTCGTCCGCGGAGACGTGCACGACGTACAGCGGCGCCCCCGCGACCCGGGCGAGCTGGACGGCGCGGTGCGTGGCCTCGGCCTCCAGGGCCACCTTGCGCACGTCGCCGTGGTAGCGCGGGTCGGTGCGGCCCTCGGCGAGTGCCTGCTCGACCAGGACGTCGATGGCGATGCCGTTCTCGGCGTGCATCATGATCAGGCCGCCGTTGCCCGAGGCCCGCTGCATGGCGCGGAGGATCTGGCCGTCGTCGCTGTAGAACACGCCCGGGTAGGCCATGAAGAGCTTGAACGAGGTGATGCCCTCGGCGACCAGACGGTCCATCTCCTTGAGCGAGGACTCGTTCACGTCGGAGAGGATCATGTGGAAGCCGTAGTCGATGGCGCAGTTGCCGTCGGCCTTGGCGTGCCAGGCGTCGAGTCCTTCGCGCGGCGAGCGGCCCATGCTCTGGATGGCGAAGTCCACGATGGTCGTGGTACCGCCCCATGCCGCGGCCCGGGTCCCAGTCTCGAAGGTGTCGGCGGCGTAGGTCCCGCCGAACGGCATCTCCATGTGGGTGTGGGCGTCGACGCCGCCGGGGATCACGTACTTGCCCGTCGCGTCGATGACCGTGTCGGCGGTCCACCCGTGGCTCCCCGGTGTGGCGAGGGCGACGACGCGTCCGCCGTCGACGAGCACATCCACATGGAGTTCGTCGGATGCTGTGATGACCAGGCCGCCGGTGATCAGAGTGCGTGTCACAACTCGTCTCCATTCGCGTCGGTACGCAGACCGCCCGGACCGACCGGCCCGGCCGGTCTCCTCGGCGCACCGGGAGTCCGTCCAGGGACCGGGCGGGCTGCCGTTCGGGCCGCCCCCGGGGTGCGCCGGCACGCCCGGGCGGGCGGTGCGGGCGCCGCCCCGAGTGGCGCGCTCCGGCAGATCCTTCCACACGAAGCCACGCCGGTCCGTGTCCCACGACGCCGTGCGCCGACATCGCGGAGGGGTCAATCCTGGACCGCTTCCCGCTCCTTGGGAAGGGGGCGCCGCCGAGGTGTCCCGGGGACCGGGCCCCCGCGCGAACACGGGGCGCACTCCGGCGCGGGCGCCGGGCGCGCGGTCAGGCGCCGGGCAGTCCGGGGTGGGCGGGCCGACGCAGCTGCCGGAAGCCCCGGTCGTAGTAGACGAGGGGGTCGCCCCGGCCGGGCAGGACGTGCCCGACGGCGCCGACCAGGATGATGTGGTCCCCGGCCGGGTGACGGGCGTGCACCGCGCAGTCCAGCACCGCGAGCGCGCCCGCGACCGCCGGGAACAGCCGCGGGGTGGGAGCGGTGTCCTCGCTGCGGAACTTGTCGCCGCCGGAGCGGGCGAACCGGGTGGCCAGCGCGCTCTGGTCCTCGCGCAGGAGACTGACGGCGAAGCCCTGGCACTCGCTGAACACCTGGTACGAACTCGACGTCCTGGCCAGGCAGACGAGCACCAGCGGCGGGTCCATGGAGACGGAGCAGAACGAGGTGGCGGTGAACCCGCGCGGGGCCCCTTCGGCGTCCCATGTGGTGACGACGACGACCCCGCCCGCGAGCCGGGCCATGGCGGCGCGGAAGTCCTCGCCGGTCGGCGGGGACTCCGGCGCGGCGGTACTCCCCCGGTCGGTGCGGTTCACGGCAGGACCACCACCTGCGCGGCGTAGTTGAGTCCCGCCCCGAAGCCCACGAGGAGGGCGGTGTCCCCCGAGGAGACCTGCTGGGAGGCGAGCATCGACTCCAGGGCGAGCGGCACTGAGGCCGCGGAGGTGTTCCCCGAGCGCGTCACATCGCGTGCCACCGCGGTTCTGCCGGTCAGGCCCAGCCGCTCGGACATGAGGTCGATCATCCGGAGGTTCGCCTGGTGCGGCACGAAGGCGTCGAGCTCGCCCGGTGCCGTGCCGGCCTCCTCCAGCGCCCGCGCCGCGGCCGGGGCGACCTCGTCCATGGCCCACCGGAAGACACGACGGCCGTCCATCCGCATCCAGGGCCGCTCCCCCGGGCCCGCGGAGGTGGTGCCGGGGCCTGCCCAGGGAGCGGTCATCCGCAGGGCGTCGCCGTGAGCGCCGTCCGCCCTCCGTACGACGGGGCCGATGCCCGGCGTGGCGGAGTCGCCGACCACGGCCGCGCCCGCACCGTCCGCGAAGAGGAAGGAGATGGTGCGGTCGGTGGGTTCCACGATGTCCGTCATGCGTTCGGCCCCGACGACCAGGACGCGGTGCGCGCTGCCCGCCCTGACCGCGTCGGACGCCAGCGCGAGCGCGTGGCAGAAGCCGGCGCAGGCGCCGGAGAGGTCGAGGGCCGCTGCCGCCCGTGCGCCCAGCTCGTGGGCCACTCGCACGGCGAGCGGCGGGGTCTGCACGAGGTTGGACATGCTCGCCACCAGGACGAGGTCGACATCGGCGGGCAAAGTACCCGCCTGGGCCAGGGCCTTCTCGGCCGCCGCCGCCGCCATCACCGGAAGGCTCTCGTCGGGGGCGGCGAAGCGCCGCTCGACGATGCCGCTGCGGGTCTCGATCCACTCCTCGCTGGAGTCGATGAGCCGGCAGATCTCCGCGTTGCCGACCACCCGGCGCGGCCGGTATCCGCCGATCCCGAGCAGCGCGCTGTGGCGCGTCCCGGCCGTGCTGATGGTCCATGGCATAGCCGTCTTCCTCCCTCTCGGCTCCGGCGCCGCGGTCCGGACGCCCTGCCGGGCCCAGCGTCGGGGCGGGCGGTGGAGAAGCCCTCGAACCCCGCTCAGGGCTCGTGGGAGGCCATGGACGCGGTGCGCCGGGGCCGTCGGACCGGTACGGTCCGACGACACCCCGCCCAGCAGGAACAACCCTGTGTAGCAAGGCCGTTCGACGTACACTGACCTTCATCCGGGGGGAGCCACTGTGATACGGCTGATCATCGCTGAGCACGTACCCATGCTGCGCGGGGCCCTGGTGGCCCTGTTGCAGATGGAGCAGGACTTCCACGTCGTGGCGGAGGCCGGCCGCGCGGAGGACATCCTCCTCACCGTGCTGGAGTTCCGCCCCGACGTCGCGGTGATCGACATCGACCTTCCCGGCACCGACGGGCTGGAGGCGGTGGCGAAGATCCGCTCGTGCCTGCCCTCCTGCCGGCTCCTGATCATCACGGGGCACCCCGCCACGGCGACTCTGCTGCGGGCGCTCGGGGTCGAGGTCGACGGCTATCTGCTCAAGGACGCGCTGCCGAGCGATCTGGCCCGCGCGATCCGCAAGGTGGTGGCCGGACAGCGGGTCATAGACCCGCAGCTCACCCTCTCGTCCTGGGACAGACCGTTACCCAGGCTGACTCCCCGCGAGGCGACGATCCTGCGCCTCACCGCCGGCGGCGAGGACGTGCAGAACATCGCCCAGGAGCTGCATCTGAGCACCGGAACGGTCCGCAACCACCTCACGGCGATCGGCCGCAAGCTCGGCGCGCGCAACCGGGTGGACGCGGTGCGCATCGCACAGGAGAACCGCCTCATCTGACCCCGGGTCAGCCGGCGTCGGCCGGGCCCTCCCGCTCGTCCGTGAGCGCGCGCTCGTACACCCGGAGGGTGTCGATGAACGTCCTGCGCTCGGCGGGACTCAGCGGTTCGAGGGCGGTCCGCCAGGCCCGCACGCCGTTCCCCAGCCAGCCGCGCACCGCCTCCACGTACTCCTCGGAGATGCCGACGATCCTGCGGCGCCGGTCGGCGGGGTCGCTGTCGCGGTCGACCACGCCGTAACCGTTCAGCTCGCCCACGAGCAGGCTGACGGTGGCCGGCGCGACCTCCAGGCGGGTCGCGAGCTCGCTGACGGCGAGGGGTCCGTCGAAGTACAGATAGGCCAGCAGCGACAGGTGGCGCGGCGCGAGGTTGTACTTCTCCAGCTGCGGCGGCACCGGTGTGCGCTTGGTACGGGCGACGACGCGCGGCATCAGCAGCAGCAGCGTGCGGACCCCGTCGTCGACTCCGAGGTCGTGCGAGGGGTCGGCTCCGGTCCGGTCGGCGCTTGACATGACACACCCCCCGGAATAGCTTTGTTTTGAAAGCAAAGCTATTCGCTCCACTCTCCCCTACAGCTCGAGCCTACCGGAGGGCCGACCCATGACGGTGGAACATCTGGCCGTATCACCACCGCCGCCGCAGTACAGCCCGAAGCGGTGGGCCACGCTGGCCGTGACCCTGTTCGCCGTCTTCATGGACATGGTGGACAACACCGTCCTCAACGTCGCGCTGCCCGCCGTGCAGCGCGACCTGGACGCCTCGTCCTCGCAGCTGGAATGGTCCGTGGCCGGATACACGCTGGCCTTCGCGGCCGCGATGATCACCGGCGCCCGGCTCGGCGACCAGCTGGGCCGTCGCCGCATCTATCTGATCGGCCTCGGCGCCTTCGTCGCCACCTCGGCGCTTGCGGGCGCCGCCGTCAACGCGGAGATGCTCATCATCGCCCGTGTCCTCCAGGGCGTCGCGGCGGCCCTGATGGTCCCCCAGGTCCTGGCGATGCTCCAGGTCGACTTCCCCAAGTCCGAGCGGCCCAAGGCGATGTCGCTTTACGGGATGTCGCTCGCCGTCGGAGGCATCGGCGGCCCGCTGCTCGGCGGCATCCTGCTCCAGGCCGACCTGTTCGACCTGGGCTGGCGGCCGGTGTTCTACATCAACGTGCCGGTCGGCCTGATCGCGCTCGCCGCTGCCGCCTACCTCACCCGGGAGTCGCGCGCCGACACCCGGGAGTCCTTCGACATCCGCGGCACCCTGCTCGCGACCGCGGGACTGGTCAGCCTGCTCTATCCGCTCGTCCAGGGACGGGAACTGGGCTGGCCGTGGTGGACCTTCGCCCTGATGGTCGCCTGCCCGGTCCTGCTGTGGCTCTTCGCCGTCTACGAGCGCCGGGTCGCCGCCCGGGGCGAGTCCCCGATCATCGACCCGGACCTGCTGCGCCACCGCAGCTCGGTGGGCGGACTGCTGGTCGCCGTGCTGTTCTTCTGCGGCATGGCCTACCAGGTGGTGCTGACGGTCCACCTCCAGACGGCCGAGGGCTACTCACCGCTGCGTACGGCGGTGGCGCTGGCCACCTTCACCGTGGGCGTGGGCATCGGATCGGCCGTCGCCCCCCAGCTGATGCCCCTCGGCCGCAAGGTCGTGCTCCTGGGCTGCGCGGTCATCGCCGTGGGCATGGGCGTCGTGACCTGGACCGTCGACCACTGGTCCGGCTCGCTGGAGTGGTGGCACCTGGTCCCCGGCATGGTGATCTCCGGCGTCGGCCTCGCCATGGTGGCCGGGACCCTGCTGACCATCGTGCTGGCGAAGATGCCCAAGTCGTCCTCGGGAGCCGCCTCCTCGCTGGTCAACACGGCCATCCAGGTCGGCGCGGCGACCGGCGTCGCGATCGTGGGCACCGTCTACTTCACCCTGCTGGAGGACCACCACTCCCCCGTCGACTCGGCGGTGACCGGGCTGCTGACGGTCGTCGGCCT
Organism: Streptomyces sp. CB02058; assembly: GCF_001905505.1. Lineage (GTDB taxonomy): Bacteria > Actinomycetota > Actinomycetes > Streptomycetales > Streptomycetaceae > Streptomyces. The sequence continues at coordinate 857,654 of NZ_LIPG01000003.1, read as the reverse complement.
CTATGTGCTCGCCGGGCTGCTCGCCTTCGTCCTGCCTCCGGGCCGGGTCGACATGAGCGAGCTCGAATCCGACGAGGACGACGAGGACGGGGACGCCGGGGACGGGGACGCCGGCGACCGGCCCGGAGCGGCCGTGCCGACCGGTGTCGCCCCGCCGGGAGCCTGACCCCGGACCTGTTTCCCGGCCGGCAGCAATCTCTGCCACCGGTGCCCCGCCGCGAGCGCTCGCGGCGGGGCACCGGGCTGTCCGCGCTCCCTCGACCACCTCTCGAGCACGCTCCGCGACGGTGAGCCGCACATCGGCTTCCACGAGAGGACACACCATGCCCGCTTCACCCGCCATGAGATCCGGCCGCCGCTCACTCGCCGCGCTCGCCGGCGCACTCGCACTCGTCGCGACGGGCTCACTCGCCGCCTGGGGACAGCCGTCCGCGGCAGGCGCCCGGACGGGCGCGGGACCGCTCACCGGCCTGGACTTCCTGCTCGGCGACTTCAGCTGCGCGTACACCGACGTCACCCTTCCCGAACCGACCACGGTCACGGTGGAGTGGAAGACCGTGAAGACTCTTGACGATAAATTCTACGAAATGGTCCTGACGGGCAGCACTCCTCCTTTCGAGGGGCGCTGGGTGTTCGGCAGGAACGCCATCGACGACGAGTTCCTCACCTTCTACTGGGATACCTGGGGCAATACCGGACACGCGGTCTCGCGCGGCTGGAAGTCTGGCATGATCCGCTTCCAGGGACCGTATGTCACACCCGCCGGTCGCGCCGACAGCAAGGACGAGTTCCGTATCGTCGACGCGGAACGGTTCACGGATGACGCATACATTCGCTTCCCCGGCCAGGCCTGGAAGCAGATCAGCCATGTGGACTGCCGACGGAACTGACCCTCCCGATCCACCCCTGCCGCTCCGGAGCTGCCAGAACACCCCGGAAGCCCCCCGCCCAGCAATCGGAGCGGGGGGCTTTTTTTCGCCCGTATCCCTCCTCCGAAAAATTAACGTTACATCCCCCTTCCCACTCCCGCGGAGGGGTGTCATATTTCACACTTGAGGCCCTGCCAATACCAGGGGCCGGTTCCGTGGGGCATTCTTCGGTTGGCTGGAAACAGCTCAACCCGAACGGGCATCGGGCCGCACGTGAATAATTAACGGGTACATTCATGACGGATTCACTGTGAGGATTCACGCGCCTCTGCAAGGCTCCGGTTGGCATTTCCGAACAGGGGGCCTAGCTATGGACATCGAAATATTAGGACCGCTCGACGTACGCCTCGACGGCACATCAATAGTTCCCAGCGCCGGCAAACCCCGCCAGATACTGGCGCTTCTCGCGCTCCGGGCGGGACGGATCGTCCCCGTACCCGTCCTGATGGAGGAGATCTGGGGAGACCGGATACCCCGCAGCGCCCAGACCACGCTGCAGACCTACATCCTCCAGCTCCGCCGCAGGATCGACGCCGCACGGCCCGCCGCACGGCGGCCGGCGGCCAAGGACGTCCTGTCCACCCGGTTCGGCGGCTACCAGCTGAGCGAACCGGTCGGCAGGTCCGACGCGGGGGAATTCCAGCGCCTCACCGCACAGGGCAGCGCCGCCCTGGAGCGGGGCGAGGCGGGCCACGCCGCCGAACTGCTGGGCAGCGCGCTCGGCCTGTGGCAGGGGCCGGCACTCGTGGACGTACCGACCGGAAGCGTCCTCGCCACCGAGATCCTTGGCATCGAGGAGGCCAGGGCACGGGCGATCGAACTACGGGTGGAGGCCGATCTGCGGCTCGGACGGCACTCCGAACTCATCGGGGAGCTGCGCACGCTGGCGGCCCGGCATCCGCTGCACGAGACCTTCCACGCGCAGCTGATGATCGCGCTGTACCGCTCCGGGCACACCTGGCGGGCCCTGGAGGTCTACCAGCAGTTGCGCACCACCCTCGTCGGCGAGCTCGGCGTCGAGCCGTCCGGCCGGATCAGGGCACTGCACCAGCAGGTGCTGAACGGGAGTCAGGACCGCCCGCTCTCGAACTCCCACGCGGGACACGCCTACGAACTGGACCTGACCCGCCCGTAGACCCGCTCACCGCCCGGCAGGGCGCGGGCAGCCGGCGCCCTGCCGGGCACCCCTCTCCGCGGGTCCCGCCGGTGCGGCGGCGGGACCCGCGGAGAGGATGAGACGCACGAGTGGGAGCGGAACCGCCGGGCCGGCGGTTCCGCTCCCTCGTCTCCCGCCTCCCACGACGGGAGGGCACTCAGGGCCTGACGATCACCTGGGTGGTGTCGAGCCGTATCTGGGCTCCCTGGCCGAAGAGCCGGTTCGCGGGGAGGCTCTCCTCGTCGAGGAACGTCTGCTCCACGGGCTCGCCGCGGCGCGGATCGAAGTAGAAGTCCTGCCTGTCCTTGAGCCTGATCAGCGCGGTGCCGTCGCTCACGCCCGGCTTCGCCCCGTCCAGCAGGCTGCCGAGGGCCATCCCGCAGGTGATCTGGTTCAGCGTCAGTCTCTCCTCCGTACCCCCGTGGTCGAGTGTCATGTACTTACGGTCGAAGGCCCGGGTGCCGATCCTGTCGGTGCCGAGCTTGCGCACTCCGTCCACGTACCAGCCGACCCGCTTGCCGCCCTGGTCGATGCGTACCTCCAGGTCGTGCATCCGTCCCGGCCGGGTGGTGCCGACCGGTATCGCGTAGCCGTACGAGGCGTAGTCGGCGGTCTCGCTCGGCAGGCGCTCGTAGATGGCGTAGATCGTGTCGTTGGTCACCGAGAAGTCGGCGATGGCCTGCGACTCGAAGTCGGCGGTGATGAGCGCGATGGAGGCCAGCCGTATGTCGGACGCCGGGTCCTCGACGGTGGCCCCGAACGGGTTCTCGGTGCCGAAGGTCCGGCCCGCCACCCGGTGCGCGCAGCTGATGGAACCGGTGGCGGGGACGTCGAAGCCGGGGACGCCCTCGGCCGTGTAGCGGTTGGGGAAGGCGATCCACTTGATGTGGTCGTCCGCGCCCTCCGCTCCTTCCGGTCCCACGCTGCGCGCGTACGCCGGGTCGCCGGTCTTCGGGTTGACACCGGTGGGTACGACGTCGAGCACACCGCCGGAGGTGGTGACGACCGCGTCCCCCTCGGGCCATTCGGCGTCGCCGAGGACCATCCAGTTGCCGTCCTCACCGGTGCTGAACCCGCTGTCGTACCGGTCCTGGAAGAGGACCTGGGGTCCCCGCGTGCTCGCCGCCGACTGCGCGGTGGTGGCCGGCAGCAGCGCTGCCACCGCCGCTCCGGCCACCACCGCGTACGCCAGTCCGCGTCCTGCTCTTCGCCGTGCCACAACTGCCCCCTGTGTCGTCGGTGTCCTGGCGCGTCACCGTGGCCGCCCGGGCCGGAATTTCCCTGGAGTACGGCTACTGCGCCGGCTTCGACGGCTGCTCGACCGGCGCTCCAGCGCGGGCGCCGATGGTGGCACCGAGTCAGTTCCCCCCTGTCAGGAAGGACCCCGGACATGGAACGACAGCCCGACCCGCTGCTCGAGGTGAGCGAGGAGATCGCCACCGCGCTGGCGGAGCACCGTCCGGTGGTGGCACTGGAATCGTCGCTCATCACCACCGACCCCTCGTCCGAGACCGCCTCGCTGATCGAGAAGGCGGTGCGGGACGCGGGCGCGGTACCGGCCACCATCGGAATCGCCGGAGGGAAACTGGTCGTCGGTCTGACGGACACCCTCATCGAGCGTTTCGCGACCACCAAGGGCATCCCGAAGATCAGTTCGCGGGACATCGGCGCCTCGCTGGCGGGCGGCGGACTGGGCGCCACCACGGTGGCCGGCACCATCGTGATCGCCGAGCGTGCCGGCATCCAGGTGTTCACCACCGCGGGCATCGGCGGGGTGCACCGGCGGGGGCAGGACACCCTCGACATCTCCCCCGATCTGCTCCAGTTCCGCCGCACCCGGATGACGGTGGTGTCCGGCGGCGCCAAGAGCATCCTCGACCACCGGCTGACCGCCGAGTACCTGGAGACCGCGGGCATCCCGGTGTTCGGCTACCGCACCGACAGGCTCCCGGCCTTCGTGGTGCGCGACGTCGAGGTGCCCGTGACGCGGATGGACGACCTGCGCACCGCCGCCCGTGCGGCCGAGGCGCACTGGCAGGTGAACGGGCCGGGCACGGTCCTGCTCACCAGCCCGATCGACGAACGGGACGCGGTGAACGGCGCGCTGGTCGAGGCGGCCATCGCCGACGCCCTCGACCGGTGCGACCGGGCCGGTGTCGTGGGCAACGCGGTCAGCCCGTATCTGATGAAGGCGCTGGCCAAGGCGTCGGACGGGCTGATGCCCAGGGCCGGGCGCTCGCTGCTGCTGAGCACCGCCCGGGTCGCCGGAGAGTTCTCCGTCGCCCTGAGCGCCGTACAGGCCGAGCGGTGACCGCTCCCGCGGCGGTCACCGGGGTGATCCTGGACCTGGACGGGACGCTCGCCGACACCCCCTCGGCCATCGCCGCCCTCACCACCGAGGTCCTGGCGGCGTCCGGCACCCGGGTGTCCCGCGATGCGGTCCTGGCCACGGTCGGACGCCCGCTGCCGGCGTCCCTCGCCGGCCTGATGGGCCTGCCCGTCGACGACCCCAGGGTCATTGGGGCGACCGAGGAGTACGGGAAGCGGTTCGGCGCCCATGTGCGGGAGGCGGGACCGGGGTTGCTCTACCCCGGTGTCCTCGACGGCCTGGAGCGGCTGTCCCGGGCGGGCTTCGCGCTGGCCCTGGCGACCTCGAAGGTGGAGAAGGCCGCGCACGCCATCGCGGCGATCACCGGGCTGGACGCCTGGCTGACGGCCGTCGCGGGCGACGACAGCGTGCCGCACGGCAAACCGGCTCCGGACATGGCCCTGCACGTCGCGGGGTTGCTGGGGCTGCCGCCCGGCAGGTGTGTGGTGATCGGCGACGGGGTGCCCGACGCCGAGATGGGGCGGGCCGCCGGGATGGGCGTCATCGGCGTCTCGTACGGCGTCTCCACCCCGGAGGAACTGAAGCGGGCCGGGGCCGACACGGTCGTGGACTCGTTCCCCGCGGCGGTGGCCGCCGTACTGGAGGGCCACAGGTGAGCGCGGACCGGGAACCGGGCCCCGCGCAACCGAATCCCACGAGGAAAGGGGCGGCTCCGATGCCGCGCAGAACATTCGTCTCCCGGCACGGCCTGCTGCTGGCCGCCGCCGCTCTGGGCACCGTCATGGCCACGCCGGGCACGGCGACCGCCGGGCGGCGCGGCCACGACTACCACCGGGTCTGGGACGACTTCGCCGACGGCTTCGTGGCCGACGGCCCCGACGCCCGCTGGTTCCATGTGGCCGGTGGGCCGTACCGGGCCGACGACGGGATCGTCACCACCCGCAGGGGCGAGCTCTCCGTACGGGCGCGCGGCAGCCACCCTGAGACCGGCGAGCCGGCGTTCACCCAGACCATCCCCGCCGACAACCCGATCGGGATGCCGGGCTCGGGCGACCACGCCAAGTTCATCGCGTACACCAGTCACACCGCGACGAGCGGCCACCCCGGCTTCGACGCCCATCACGGACACGAGCTGCTCTTCGAGACCCGGCTCACCGGGCGTACCCACGGCACCGGGGGCCACCCGTTCGGTGACGCGGTGAGCGATCCGGAGGACGACCTGCGCCTGGCGTCCGCGATGATGCTGACCACCGATCCGGAGACGTCCGTCTCCTTCGACTTCGTCGTCACCAACAAGCGGATCTACGCCTGGTACGGGCGGCCCACCTTCATGCGCGGCGAGCTGGGCGACTACGCCTCGTTCGCGCACACGGTGCCGCTGGCCACGCGCCGGCCCGAGGACGTCCACGACTTCGGCATCGCCTACGACCGCTCCGCCGGCGTGGTGCGCTGGCTGCTGGACGGCCGGGAGGTGTTCCAGGTGGACCGCATCGGCTTCCGGCTGGACCGGTCGACGGCGACGCTCGACGAGGGCGGCGAGGAGACGCTGATCCGGCCTCGGCAGCTCAACCCCGGCATGGGGCTGCTGACCCTGCTGGACGCCTCCTGGCCGACCGGCCGGGGGCTGGTGCGCCTCTCGTCGCGCACGCACACGACGTACTACCGGCCCTCGGTGGGCGAGCCCGAGGAACAGGACTTCGCCGACGAGCTGAGCACGGACGCCGGGCGGCTCTTCGGGCAGGGCGCGTCCTTCCGGCTCGGTCCGTACAAGGTCTCCAGCAGGCGCCTTCGATGACCCCCCTGGAGGTCGTCGGGGTGTGGCGGCTCGCCTCGTACACGGAGCTGGACGAGGACGGGTCGACGGTCGCGGGCCCTCTGGGCGAGGCGCCCGAGGGACTGCTGATCTACACCGCGGACGGTCATGTCGCGGTGAGCATGATGAAGACGGGGGACGGCCCTTCCCGGGAGACCTTCATGGGGTACTCGGGCCGGTGGCTGCTGGCCGGCGACGAGATGACCCACGAGGTCGTCGTCAGCGCGCATCCGCGGATGGCGGGCACCCGGCAGGTGCGCCGCGCCGCGCTCGACGGCAGGACGCTGTCACTGCGCGGCACCGCCGTGAACCCGGTGGGCGGCCGGACCCCCGAGCGCGTCCTGACCTGGCGGCGCGCCCGCGACGAAGACACACGACAGCTCGAGAAGGAGTAGGCCTGTGCCCCGATACGTGGATGCCCCCGAGGGCTGGTGGCAGGAGTTCGTCATGGCGGATCCGCCGAGGACCGCGAAGGCGTCGGTGGTACGCAAGGACGGCAGCCCGCACGTCGTCCCGGTCGGCGTCATCATGGACGGCGAGGACATCATCTACACCTGCCAGAAGGACAGCGTGAAGGGCCGGTCCCTCCAGCGGGACGGCCGGATCGCGATGCTGTGGGACGACGAGCGTCCGCCGTTCTCCTTCGTGCTGGTGCGCGGGCGGGCGACGCTCAGCGAGGACGTGGACGAGCTGCGGGCCTGGACCGCCCGCATCGGCGGCCGCTACCACGGGCGGGCGCGCGAGGAGGAGTTCTCCGACCGCTTCACGATCCCCAACGGTGTGGTCGTGCGGGTCAAGGTCGAATCGGTCGTGGCCAAGGTGAACCTCTCGGAGACCGTGAACGTCGAGAATCGGTGACCGACCGCACGTGAGGCGGCGGAGGGGAGCAACTCCCCTCCGCCGCCTCGGTGTCGTGGTGCGGCCCGCTCATCCCCCCGTGGAGTACACGTCGTCGGCCGGGGCGCGCCGCGCGGTCGTACGCAGATGGTCGACCTGCTGCCAGCCGTCGCCGTAGATCGCGTCGCGCATCGCGGGGAAGCGGAGGAAGTCGTGCGGGAAGCCCGGTGCCACCCGGCTGACCCGGTCCAGGCGTTCCAGCCACTCGTCCTCCAGGACCGCGTCGACGGCGGCCAGGTTGTCGGCGAGCTGCTCCTCCTTGGTCGCGCCGAGGAGGGGGACCACGTTGCCGGGCCGCGAGAGCAGCCAGGCGAGCGCCACCTGTGCGGGGCTGAGCCCGGCCTCCTCGGCGACGCGTACGGTCTCCTCCACGACGTCGTCCCCCGGGCCCCTGCCGCCCTGCCCCCAGGCCACATGGTCCAGCCGGCCGCCCTCGGACCGGAGGTACTTGCCGGTGAGCCGGCCGTCGGCGAGCGGCCCCCAGGCGAAGACCGGGAGGTCGAAGGCGTGGGCCATGGGCAGGAGTTCACGCTCGACGGTGCGTTCGAGCAGGTTGTACCTGATCTGGAGTCCGGCGAACGGCGACCAGTCGCGCAGCTCGGCCAGGGTGTTGGCCTGGGCCACCTCCCAGGCGGGCCAGTCGGAGACGCCGACGTAGAGCACCTTGCCCGCGCGCACCTGGTCGTCGAGCGCGCGCATCACCTCCGGCACCGGGGTGAGGGTGTCCCGGGCGTGCACCCAGAGCATGTCGAGCCGGTCGGTGCCCAGCCGGCGCAGGCTGGCCTCCAGGGAACTCACCAGGTTCTTGCGGTGGTTGCCCGCGGAGTTCGGATCGCCCGGCCTCGTCTGCATCGTGTACTTGGTGGAGAGGACGAACCGGTCGCGGCGCCCGGCCAGCAGCTTGCCGAGCGTCGTCTCCGCCGACCCGTCGCCGTACTCGTCGGCCGTATCGATGAAGTTGCCCCCGGCGTCGGCGTACTGCCCGAGGATGCGCTCGTGCACCGCCCCGGGCAGCTTCCAGTCGTCGCCGAAGGTCATCGTGCCGAGCGCCAGCCGTGATATCCGGACACCGGTCCTGCCCAGCAGCGTATGGCGCACGGCTCAGTCCTTCCGGGACAGGACGACCAGCGGGATCTGGCGCTCGGTCTGCGCCTGGTAGTCGGCGAAGGCCTGGACCTCGGACGACGCCTCGGCGAAGAGGCGGTCGCGCTCCTCGCTGCCGGGCGGCACCTCGCGGGCGACGGCGGAGTAGATCTCGTCGCCGGACTCGACGGTGACCTTCGGGTCGGCCTTGACGTTGTGGAACCAGGCCGGGTGGCTGTCGGCGCCGCCGTTGCTGCCGAAGATCAGCAGGCTGCCGTCGGGCTGGCCGAAGTAGAGCGTGGGCACCGTGCGGGCCTGGCCGGACTTCGCGCCCCGGGTGGTGAGCAGGATGAGCGCCGCGCCCTCGAAGGGGCCTCCGACCTTGCCCCCGTTCTCCCGGAACTGCTGGATGACCTGAAGGTTGTACGCACCCGGGTCGCCCTCGGCGGGTGCGGTGGGCGCGGGGTCGAACTGCACAGGAGCCATGGGGGACTTCCTCTCGCTCATGACATGCGGAGCACTTCTGCGGCGTGGTCTGCGCCGAGCCTAAGCGGAAAAACTTCCACTTCGCAAGGAACTCCCTCGCGAGCCGCTGGAGCGGCGGAACTATGCTCACGCCCATGCCCGCACCACCCGAACGCGCCGACGCGGCGCGCAACCGCCGCCGCATCCTCACCGCCGCGGCCCGCATGGTGGCGGACGGGGACGTGGAGCGCCTGGCGCTGGACGAGGTGGCCCGGGCCGCGGACGTGGGGGTCGGCACGGTCTACCGGCGCTTCCGTGACCGCGCGGGCCTGGTCTTCGCCCTGCTGGAGGAGCAGGACGAGCTCTTCCGCGCCCGGGTGGCGTCCGGTCCGCCGCCGCTGGGGCCACCGGCCGGTCCCGAGGAGCGGCTGCGCGCCTTCCTGCACGCGCTCGTCGACCTGTCCGTCGCGCAGCGCCCTCTGCTGCTGCTCGCCGAGTCCAGCTCGCCGTCCGCGCGCTACCGCCACGCCTCGTACGCCTTCCAGCACGCGCACGCGAGCCAACTGGTGGCCGCGCTGCGCCCGGACGCGGACGCCCCGTATCTGGCGGACGCCCTGCTCGCCCCCTTCGCCCCCAGCCTGATCGACCACCAGCTGGGTGCGGGCGGGCTCACGCCGGAGCGGCTCAAGACGGGCCTCGACCAGCTGCTGCGAGGGGTGCTGCCGCCGGGGGACGGCGTCTGAGGGACGGCCGGACGGTGCGACGTGGAGCCGGGCTGCGCGAGCTGAGGGCCGGACCATGGGGTGGCCGGGCACCGTGACGTACGGCCGGACGGTGTGAGCCGAGGGCCGTGTGGTGGCCGGACGGTGTGACACGGGGCCGGGCAGGGCGCCTGTCGAGCAGGTCTCCAGCCGCCTTCCAGCGCCGGACGGAAGCGTGGTCGTGACGGGTGCGCGGACGCGGGCCGCCGGTACGGCAAGCCCGGAGCGCGAGGTGCCGGCCGGCGGGGCCGCCGGTGCGCACGACGCGGTCCATGGGGAGGCACACCAATGCTGGACACCGAGGAACTGGCCGTACAGGCGGCGGCATCGGCGCGGACGGCCGAGGAGGCCCGCAGACTCGACCCCGACGTGGTCAAGCTTCTGCTGGCGGCCGGATTCGCCCGCCATTTCGCACCCCGCGCCTTCGGCGGCACCGAGGGCACCTTCGCGGATCTGACGGACGCCGTGGCACGCACCGGCGCCGCGTGTCCGGCCACCGCCTGGTGCGCCTCGCTGGCGGCCAACCTGGGGCGGATGGCGGCCTATCTGCCCGCCGAGGGGCAGCGGGCGATCTGGGAGCAGGGCCCCGACGCCCTGGTCGCGGGCTCCCTCTCCCCCTTCGGCAAGGCCGTGCCGGCCGGGGACGGCCACACCCTGTCGGGCCGCTGGCCCTACGTCAGCGCGGTGACGTACGCGGACTGGCTGCTGCTCTGCGCCACCTCGAGCGACGGGGAGGCCCCCCGGGTCTTCGCGGTACCCCGGGACGCGGTGCGCGTGGTGGAGACCTGGGACAGCGCCGGCATGCGGGCCACCGGCAGCCACACCGTCGTCGCCTCGGAGGTGTTCGTCCCCGGACCGCGCTCCTTCGCCCGCGGCGACCTGCTGACCGGCAGCCCGGTCTCCGCCACGGCCGCCTGCCACCGGGTTCCGCTGGAGGCGTCCAACGGCCTCTCCTTCGCCGCGCCACTGCTCGGCGCGGTCGAGGGGGCGCTGGGCCACTGGACGGCGTACGCGGAGGTGAAGGCACGGGCCGCGGTGCTGCGGCCGCAGGCGCCCGGGCCCAGCCGGGAGGCACTGGCCGGGGTGCTCGCGCTCGCCTCCGGGCAGACGGACGCCGCCCGGCTGCTGCTCGAACGGTGCGCGAGCACCGCGGACCTCGGGGCGGACATCACGCCGGAGCGGATACGGCGCACCCTGCGCGACACCGCGCTGTCCGTGCGGATGCTGGCCGAGGCGGTCAACCGGCTGACGGCGAACGGCGGGACGACCGGATTCGGCGAGAGCCAGCCGTTGCAGCGCCACTGGCGGGACGTCAACGCGTCGGCCACGCACATCGCGTTGCAGTTCGACGCGGCGGCGCTGTCCTACGCGGAGGGGCGGCTGTGGACCACACAGACCAGCAGCCCGGAAGCCGCGCGGTAGCGGCCGTACAGCACAGGAGGAGCCGGCCGGGCCCCACGAGCGGGACCGGCCGGCTCGGCCGTCAGGGAGCCCGTGGATCCGCCGTCGCCGTCCGGAACGAGGACGATGCGCGCCGAACGGAACGTCAGCGGCACACGGACCCGGGGGAACCACGCCTTGTAGACCGCCTCCTTGACGCTGAACAGCAGCGTGTCCCAGGGCAGCCCCTCGACCGGTGGCAGCGCCGCCAGGTGCGCCGTTTCCTCGTCCGAGGCGATGGCCGCCGCCGCGGCGGGCGACAGCGGGACGGCGCGTTCCGCATCGATCCCGAGAGCGTCGTACGAGGGCACGTCGTCCCCGGGGGCGTCACGGACCTCGCTTCCGGGGACGACGTGCCCTCCGGACGGGGCGGCGACGGCGGCCCGGTAGCCGACGGTGTGCGTGATGCTGCCCGTGAACCCGGCCGGCCACAGCGGCTCGCCCCGCCGCCCGCTCCGAAGAGGCGCGTCGACGGTGGGCGCGCCCGCTGCGGCGAGCGCCCTGCGGGCACACCAGCGGGCGGTGGTGAACTCCCGGCGCCGCCGGTCCACCACCGCCTCGCCGAGCCGGTCCTCCTCCTCCGGGTGCGGGCGCAGCCCGGCCGGGTCGCCGAAGCACTCGGCGGCGTGCGCCCCGTCCGGCAGCAGCCCGCCGAACAGCCCCGGTGACGGGACGGCCGCCGGTGCCGCCGGCCCTTCTTGCAGGGCCCGTTCAGGCATGGGAGCGGGGCAGGACACCACCGTTGTACGTGACCATCTCGCCGAAGACCGACACCACGTCCAGCGCACGGCCGAGGGGTTCCCCGGCCAGTTCGGAGTAGGCACGGTGCAGGTTCGCGACCAGCCGCTCCGGGTCGCGCAGCCCGCCGAACTCTCCGGGACCGGCTTCACGGGCGAGCTGGAGCGGGGTGAGCCCGGCGGCCCTGCCCTCCGCCGCGGTCTCCTGGAGACGGAGGAAGTACGCCTCGGTGGCGGCGAGTTCCTCGGGTCCTGCCACCGGCCCGTGGCCGCCCACGACGGTCAGCGGCTCCAGGTCGCGCATGAGGCGCAGGGTGCCGAGGCTGCCCGCGACGGATCCCATCAGCACGAACGGCGTGCACCCGGGCAGGACGATGTCACCGGCGAACAGCACGCGCTCGTCTGGGAGCCAGACGAGCGTGTCGTTGGTGGTGTGCGCGGGACCGGGGTGGATCAGCTCGATCCGACGCCCTCCCTGATGCATCGTCAGTTCATGACGATACGTCAGTTCGGGTAGCAACAGCTCGATATGACCCCAGTCGACGTCCGGCCAGAGGCCCGTCAGCCCCAGCCCGGCGGCCTCCATCTCGCTCCGGGTGCGTTCGTGGGCGACGACGACGGTGTCCGGGCCCGCGAGTGCGGAGTTCCCGAAGGTGTGGTCCCCGTGGAAGTGGGTGTTGACGATCATCCGGGGGGACTCCGGGGTGAGCCCGCGCAGGGCCGCGCCCAGGGCCCGGGCCCGCGCCAGGGTGGCCGCGGTGTCGACGAGGACGGGGCGTCCGCCGCGTCCCGGCTCCAGCAGGATCCCGGCGTTGCTGACGCACCATCCGCCCTCGGGCTGGATGTAGGCGAAGGTCCCCTCGGCCACCTCCTCCAGCCGGCCGTGGGTCCCGGGCGGCGCCCCGGTGGTGGCGGCGGTCACCGGCCGCGCTCCGCGCCGCCGAGGAACTCGTCCAGACTGCGCAGGGTGCCCCTGCTGTTGGCGCCGATGATGTCGCGGGCGCGCTCCAGGGCACGCGCGGTGGTGGTGCCCTCGCCGAAGACGGCGTCGACGGCCGCGGGGTCCACGGCCACGGAGTGCTGTGCGGTGACTCTGGTCCCTCCGGGCGCCTCGGTGACGATCCAGGCGCCGGAGTGGGCCAGCAGCCCGCGCGGCGGGGTCGTCTGCTTGTAGACGATCCGTTCACCGGCGAAGCACAGCCGCACCGACTGGGTGCTGTGGGTGCTGCCGTCGGCAGCCGAGGTCTGCATGTCCATCGTCTGCACATCGGCGCCGGCCGCGGTGTCCTCGGCCGGAACGGTCTCCAGGTCGAGCCCCGCGACGTGCGGCAGCCGGCCGGGCCACAGATCGGCCCGGTAGAGGAAGTCGTAGACCTCGGCCGCCGGGGCGGCCACGGTCGCCTCGTCGCTGAACGTCAGGATCAACGAGTCCGGTGCCTCCTCGCGCTCCGCCCAGGTGCGGACCGCGCCGATCTCCGCGTCGCTGTTGGCGTCGAGCGCCGCCGCGATCCGGTCGGCCTCGCCCTGTCCGCCCGTGGTGTTCCAGCGGTGGCCGAGCACCAGCGTGCCGGGCGTGCCGTCCTCGAAGCGCCAGTGCCCCGCCATCTCGGTCAGCGGCGGTGCCGGGCTCTCCTGGGCGAAGTCGATGCGCAGCCCCGCCGGGTCGAGCGTCCGGCGCGAGGTCCAGCTGCGCACCTCGTGTCCGACCAGTGCCCAGAGCCGGATGCGCTGGACGCCGTCGGCCCGTTCCAGCTCCTGGGACCAGATGCAGGGGGCGAAGAGCAGCGGCCAGCGGCCCACGTCCTCGATGAGCGCGTAGGCGCGCCCGGCGGGTGCGGCCAGCTCCGTGATGTGCTCGGCGGAGCCGGCGGGGCTGTCCGTGAGCCTCTCGTGCGTCGTGGTGTCCACGCGTTGCCTCTCCAGATTCCGGGTGTGTGCCGGGATGTGCGGGTGTGCGGGTGCGGCTGTGTGCCGGGGTCGCCGGTGTGCGGGTGCCGGTGGGCCCCGGTGAGGTGGTGCCGGTGGCCTCAGTAGTTGCCCAGTCCGCCGCAGACGTTGATCGCCTGCGCGGTGACCGCCGCGGCGGCGTCCGAAGCGAGGTACGCGACCATCCCGGCGACCTCCTCGGGGTCGGTGTAGCGGCCGAGAGGGATCTTGGCGTTGAAGCGTTCGAGGACCTCTTCCTCGGTGGTGTCCCAGATGCGGGCGTAGTGCGCGCGCACGTTGCCCGCCATGGGTGTCTCCACGTAGCCGGGGCACACGGCGTTGACGGTGATGCCGGTCTTGGCGAGTTCCAGGCCGAGCGCCTTCGTGAACCCGACCACGCCGTGCTTCGACGCCGAGTAGGGGGCGCCGAAGACGACTCCCTGCTTGCCGCCGGTGGAGGCGATGCTGATGATGCGGGCGCGCGGCAGCTCCCGCATCCGTCCGGTCGTCAGGACCTGCTTGGTGACGAGGAAGACGCTGTTGAGATTGGTGTTGATCACGTCGGACCAGAGCTCGTCGGGGATCTCGGCCGTGACCCCTCCCCCGCTCCTGCCTGCGTTGTTGACCAGCACCTCCACCGGCCCGGACCGGTCGACGGCCGACTGCACGAACGTGCGCACGTCCTCGGCGGAGGTGACGTCGCACGCGTGCCCCTCCACCGTGAGTCCGCTCTCCCGGAGCTCCTTGACGGTCTGGGCAAGCGCTTCCCCGTCGCGGGCGCAGAGATGGAGCGGGTGCCCCAGCGCGCCCAGGGTCTCGGCGACGGAGCGTCCGATGCCCCGGGTCGCCCCGGTGACGATCGCGGTGCCGCGTGTGGTCCGCTGTTCCTGGTCCATGGTGGCGGTACGTCCTCTCACGCGGCCTGTGCGGCGGGCTGGTTAACGAGGTCGAGGAACTCCCGGGGGGTCTCGATCCCGGTGACCTCGTCGTCGGAGAGCGTGACGCCGTAGCGCTGCTGGACGGTCGCGGCCGTCTCCAGGAGCGCCAGTGAGTCGTAGCCGAGGTCGGTGAAGGCCACGTCCAGGCTCTCGGCGGTCAGGACGGCGTCCTCGTCGGAGCCCGCGCACTCGGTGAGCACACCGGCCAGGTCGTGCAGGGTGATGACTGCCATGGGACAACTCCTCGTGTGGGGCGGGGTCTTCGGCCGGCCGGGAGGCCGTCCGGGTGTGGCGGGATGCCGTGGGGTGCTGCGGTACGTCGGTCAGGAGGCCCCGGGGGCGCGTACGACCACGGCGGCGTTGAAGCCTCCCTGGCCGCGTGCCAGCACCAGGGCGGTGCGCGGCCGCGTCTCACGGGGCGTGTCCCGGACCAGGTCGAGCCGGTGTTCCGCCACCGGGCGGTCGATGCCCGCCGTGGGCGGGACGACGCCGTCGCGCAGGGCGAGCAGCGCCGCCGCCACGTCCAGCGGCGCGCCTCCGCCGTACAGCCGGCCCGTGAGGGTCTTGGGGGCGGTGACGGGAACGCCGTAGGGCCCGAACAGGGCGCCCAGGACCGCGGCTTCCTCGTCGTCGCCCGCTCGGGTCCCGGCCGCGTCGGCGAAGACGACGTCCACGTCGTCGGGGGTGAGCCCGCTGTCGGAGAGGGCGAGCCGCGCGGCGCGTTCGAGGCCGGGCGGGCGTCCGGAGCCGGGGCGCGGGGAGAAGGTGGCGGCGTATCCGGCGATCTCGCCGTACACCCGCGCGCCTCGCGCCTCTGCCGCCGTGGCGTCCTCCAGTACGAGGATCGCCCCGCCCTCGCCGGGCACATGGCCGGCGGCACGGGCGTCGAAGGGCAGATAGGCCGTGGCCGGGTCGGTGCCGCGGGAGAGCCGGCCGCTCGCGTAGTGGGCCGTCAGGCCCCAGGGGTCGAGCGAGGAGTCCATCCCGCCGGTCAGCGAGAGCTTCACGCCCTGGCCCAGGGTGCGGCGGGAGTGGCCGATGGCGTCGAGGCCGCCCGCCTGTTCGGAGACGAGGACGCCACTCGGTCCCCGCAGCTTGTGGCGGATGGACAGCTGGCCGGTGTTGACGGCGTAGAACCATGCGAACGACTCGTAGACACTGACCTGCTGGGGTCCCTGGGTCCAGAGTTTGCGGATCTCCCGGTGGGTGAATCCGAAGCCGCCGGTGGCGTTGGAGGTCACCACTCCGAGGGAGTAGTCGCCATAGGTGTCCTGCCCGGCGAGTTCGGCCGGATCGGCTCCGGCGTCGGCCAGGGCCTCGGCGCCCGCGACCAGGGCGAGCCGGGTGACCCGGTCGGTCTGCGGGAGCAGCCGGCCCGGGATGTGCTCGGCCGCGTCGAAGCCGGCGATCCGGCCGACGAGCCGGGAGGGGTAGCGGGAGGCGTCGTACTCGGTGACCGGTCCGATGCCGCTCTCGCCCCGCAGTGTGGCCTGCCACCAGGGTTCGGTGCCGAGGCCGTTGGGGGCAGCGACACCGATGCCGGTGACGACGGCGACGGGCCGTCCGGTGGCCTTGCCGGTGGCGGGGGCGGCCGAGGGTGCGGTGTGCGTGGTCACGCGGCCTCACCCCGGGTGATCACCATGGCGGACTGGAAGCCGCCGAAGCCGCTGCCCACGCTCAGGACGCTGTCCACGGTGTGTTCGCGGGCCTCGTTGGGCACGTAGTCGAGGTCGCACTCCGGATCCGGTTCGTGCAGGTTGGCCGTCGGTGGTACGGCGCCGTTCTCCATGGCCAGCGCGCAGGCTGCTATCTCGATCGAGCCGATGGCACCGAGCGAGTGCCCGACCATCGACTTGATGGAACTGACCGGCACCCGGTAGGCGTGCTCCCCCAGCGTCTCCTTGAAGGCGGCGGTCTCGTGCCGGTCGTTCTGCTTGGTGCCCGAACCGTGCGCGTTGACGTAGTCGACCCGGTCGGGCGCCAGGCGTGCCTGGTCCAGGGAGTGCCGGATCGCGTCGGCCATCTCGGTGCCGTCCGGGCGCAGTCCGGTCATGTGGTACGCGTTGCAGCGGGTCGCGTAGCCGCCGATCACCCCGTAGACGTGGGCGCCCCGGGCCCTGGCGTGCTCCAGCTCCTCCAGGACGAACATCGCGGCCCCCTCCGCCAGCACGAAGCCGTTGCGGGTGCGGTCGAAGGGGCGTGAGGCGTGCTCGGGGTCGTCGTTGCGCGGGGTGGTGGCCTTGATGGCGTCGAAGCAGGCGACGGCGATCGGCGAGATCGGTGTGTCCGCTCCCCCCGCGATCATGACGTCGACGGTGCCCTCGGCGATGAGGTCACGCGCGTAACCCACGGAGTCGAGCCCGGAGGTGCATCCGGTGGAGACGACCGTGGCGGGCCCCTCGGCGCCCACGGTCCAGGCCACCTCGGCGGCCAGGGAGCTGGGCACGAAGGCGTCGAAGAGATGGGGCGAGACGTAGTCGCTGTCCACCTCCCAGAGCCGGCCGCTGTCACTGAGGACGAGGTACTCGCGTTCCAGGCTGGTCGTGCCTCCCACCGCGCTGCCGATGCTGACACCGGTGCGGTGGGGGTCGAGCTTCACGAATTCCAGGCCGCTGTCGGCCAGGCACTCCCTGGCGCTGACGACGGCGAACTGCGCTGCCCGGTCCAGCCGCCGGGCCTCCCGCGGGCTGAGCCCGTACCGCTGTGGATCGAAGTCGACTTCGGCGGCGACCTGGGAGCGGAAGCGGGAGGGGTCGAAGAAGGAGATCGTACGGGTGGCGGTGCGGCCCGAGACCAGGAGGTCCCAGAACGCCTTCTTCCCCACCCCACCCGGCGCGATGACGCCGATTCCGGTGATTGCGACACTTCGGTTCACTGTCCTGCCCCTCGTTCGGCTGCTTCCGACTGTCGGTGCCGCGCCTCGACCACCGCTCGAATACGGCTGGCGCCCCGCAACGGCCGGTCCACCGCCGTTCCAGGCCGTGTCGAGACGGCGGGGCGAGGCTCGGCCCGCCCGCCGGAACGGCCGGCGGACGGGCGAGGAGGAGCTGTGGAGTTACGTCGACGGGTGCTGCTGCTGCCCGGTCAGGGCGCCCAGCGCGAACGCATGGCCGCGGGCCTCCACGGCGTGCGGGAGGAGTTCACCGAACCCATGGAGGCCTTCTTCGAGCGCATGGACGCCTTCTCCGGCTCGGACCCGTCGGGGCGCTCCGCCCGTGGACGGGACGGGGCGCGGCTGCGCACGGCGTGGCTGCGCCCGGCACCGAGCCCCGGCATGGACGACGCCACCGTGACCCAGCCGCTGCTGCTGGCCGTCGGGCACGCGCTGGGGCGGGCCCTGGGCGCGGCGGGCGCCGGGCCCGACGTGCTGCTCGGGCACAGTGTGGGCGAGCTGGCGGCGGCCGTGCTCGCCGGGGTCTTCGACGCGGCGGACATCGCGGTGCTCGCGGGGGCCAGGTCCCGGCTGCTGACGGACTCGGGGCGGGGCGGGATGCTCGTGGTGGCCGGCGCGGCGGAGGATCTGCCCGCGTCCCTGGGCCCCGGTGTGGCGGTGGCCGCGCTGAACGGTCCGCGCCAGACCGTGCTGGCCGGCCCCGCACAGGCGCTGGCGGCCACGGCGGAGCTGCTGCGCGGGCGCGGCACGACGGTGCGCGCCCTGCGTTCGGGCCACGCCTTCCACAGCCCGGCCATGGCGGGCGGAGCGCTGCGCTACGGGGAGGCACTGGCGGCGCTCGGCCCGCGGGCACCCCGGGCGGGGGTCACGGTGGTCTCGACCCGTACGGCGGCCCCGGTCACCGTGCGGCAGGCGCGGGACCCGCACTTCTGGGGTGGTCAGCTGGCCACCCCGGTGCGCTACTGGCCCGCTCTGCTGCGCCTGTTGGACACCTGGGGGCGCAGGCCCGGTCTGTTGCTGCTCGACGGCTCCGCCGACCGGAGCCTGAGCGCTCCCGCCCGGCACCATCCCGCGGTGCGGGACGGTGCCAGCGAGATCGTTCCCCTGCTGGCCCGGGGCCGGGACTGCGGTGGCCCGGAGGACGAGCGGGTCTTCACCGCGGCGCTGAACCGGCTCGCGGAGTCCGGGAGTCAGACCGCGGTGAGCTGACCACGGACGTACTGGATGAGTGCGGCGGGGGTCTTGAGCTCGTCGAGGTCGTCGTCGGGAATGGTGACGCCGTAGTCGTCCTGGATGCGCAGGACGATCTCGTAGACGGTCAGCGAGTCGAAGCCCAGATCGGTGAAGTCGGTGTCCAGCGTGGAGTCCTTGATCTCCTCGCTGGTTGCTCCGCCGAAGCAAGCGCTCACGACGTCGCGGAACTCGGTGCTGGTGAAGTCGGCCATGCGGTCACTGTGGGTGCCCGCACTCGACAGGGGGTGGAGACCCGCTCGACGGCAGTCTGGCGGCGTGGCTCCGCCGCCGCTCGATCCCGCCTCCAGCCGGGGCCTCCAGCATCGGTCCATGACCATCGACGAGACACCAGGACCCAAGCTTCCCTCGCCCGAACTCCATGTGGAGGTGACCCAGTTCTACGCCCGTCAGATGCACCGGATGGACGGCGGTGACTTCGGCGGATTCGCCGCCTCGTTCGTCCGGGACTCGGTGTTCCGGCCCGCCGGCGGCGGTGAACTGCGCGGCCCCGAGGCGATCGAGCGGGCCGCCCGGGGTGCGGCGGGCCGGTTCGGCGGGGCGCAGCCCCGGCACTGGTTCGACATGATGACCGTCGAGGAGGCGGACGACGGCACGGTGTCCACCAGCTACTACGCGACGGTGACGGTCGCCTCCGCCGACGGTTCCGTGCTGGTGGAGCCCACGTGCTTCGTCCGGGACACCCTCGTCCGGGTGGACGGCGCCCTGCGCAGCCGTTCCCGGGACATCGAGCGCGACGACCTGACGGTCCGTGCCCTGGCGGAGGGCTGAGCACCGTGTGGTCGGTGGTGCTGCCGGTCAAGCCGTTCGCCGCGGGCAAGAGCCGGCTGGCGCCGGAACTCGGCCCGTGGCGGCGGGAACTGGCGCACGCCTTCTTCCTGGACACCCTGCGCGCGGTGCGGGCCGCTCCCGGCATCCGCGCGGTCGTGGTGGTGACGGCCGACCCGCTCGCCGCCTCGCAGGCCCGCACGATGGGCGCGGTCGTCCATCAGGACACCCCGGGTCTGGGGCTGAACGGGGCGGTACGGGCGGGAGCAGCCCTGTCCTCGGTGCTGAATCCGGGCGGGCCGGTGGCGGCGCTCACCGCGGATCTGCCGGGGCTGCGTCCCCGGGAACTGGAGCGGGCACTGGCAGAGGCCCACCGGCACCGGCGGGCCTTCGTCCCGGACCACACCGGTGCGGGGACGACCGTCCTGACGGCTCGTGTCCCGGGCGCGCTCTCCCCCTGCTTCGGTTCCGGCTCCGCCGGGCTGCACGCCGCGAGCGGGGCGGTGTCCGTGGAGTCCGGCGCGGGTGAGGGCCTCCGGCTCGACGTGGACACCCCCGAGGACCTGGCTCTGGCGGTACGGCACGGAGTGGGCCCGTTCACCACGGCGGTCCTGCGGATGCGGCGGGCGGTGGCTCCCGCTCCCGGCCGGGGTCAGGAAGTGCCCGCGAGCTCTTCCTCGTAGCCCTGGATGACGTGCACGAAGGTGGCACGCTCCTCGGGGGTGAGCCCGTCGAGGACCTTGTGCCAGGCCTTGGCGCTGCTGGCCAGCCAGGCGTCGACCGCCTCGCGCGTGGCGGGGTCCTCGGAGAGGGAGACGATGCTGCGGCGGCCGTCGCCCGGGTCCTGCCTGCGCTGTACGACGCCTTCGCGCTGGAGGTCGCTGACCATCAGACTGACGGTGGTCGGCGCCACCTCCAGGCGCGCGGCCAGGTCCTTGACCGGGGTGGGGCCGTCGAAGAGCAGGCAGGACAGCAGTGACAGATGCCGGGGCGCCAGCCGCAGCCGGCGGAGCTGTTCGGGCACCGGTGTCCGCTTGGCTCGTGAGACGAGCCGGGGCATGGTCAGCAGCATCGCGCGGACCGCGTCCTCGGTGGTCAGCCGGCCGTCCTCGTCCGCCGGCCGCTCGTCCTGGCCCTTCGCCATCTTCCCGACCTCCGCCACGGTTACGTCCAGGCCGGCCACAGTATCCGACCGTGTGTGCCGCACGGCTTCCCAGGGCGGTGCGGGCCCTGAGGGGCCGTGAGGAGGCACGGTCACACGGCGGGGGGCACCGTCACACCCAAAGCGGGGAGCAGGTGGGTCTCCTCGTAGCGGAAGTGCTCCTCCAGGCTCGCGACGGTCCGCTCCAGTTCGGCCCTCAGCCAGGTCACGTCCTCGCCGTCGTCGGCCTCGACCAGCTTGCCGAGGCGTTCGAGCCCCGCGGCCACCTGCCGGTGCTCCTCGCGCAGCCGCTCGATGACGGGGGCGATCTCGGGGTAGCGCTGCTCGAAGACGGGGAAGGCGCCGTCCTCCATGGTGTGGTGGTGGTGCAGCCCCAGGCAGTACTCCAGGCAGCGCTCGCGCAGCTGCCGCACGAGCGAGGCGCTCTCCCCCGCGTCGCGCACGGCCGCGGGCCCGTCCGCCGCGTCGAGGGCCGCGCGCAGCGCCGTGAGCTGGGCGCGCAGTTCCCTGTGCCCGGTGAGCAGCTGTCTGCCTGCGGCCTGACTGTCGATGTCCTGGGGAACGGGCATGAGGCCGCCTCCGGCAAGCGAAAGGTTTGTGTTCAAAGCAAACTCATTCTGAGCCTACCGAGGGCCACTGCCTTCCGTCAACGACCTCCACGCCGAGAACCCGCCGCCGCCCGCCCGGCATGGACCGGGGCGTGCGGCAGCGGGTCCGTGGAGCGGCGGTGGATCAGGCGGCCAGGCGCAGCAGGGTCTCCTGGAAGGAGGCGGCGTTCCCGGAGGGCCGGTTGTGGGGCAGTTTGGCGAGGACGGCGGCCATGCCGCAGGTGTTGGTCACGCCCGAGAAGAGCAGCCCCGCGCCGACGGCTCCGGACAGCCAGTGCGCGGGCTCCCAGGCGAGGCCCGCGAGGAAGCCGATGACGACGAGGGAACCGGCGGCGAGGCGGACCTGCCGGTCCATGGGCCAGGTGGCGCGGGCTCCGGCCGGACGCTCCACGGCGTATCCGGCCGCCGCCCAGGCACTCGTGCCGCCGTCCAGCGTGGCCGCGTCGACGCCCTGGGCCGCCAGCCGGGCGCAGCCCTTGGCCGAGCGGGCACCGGAGGCGCACACCACCAGCAGGGGCCCCCGGGCGGCGGCGGACTTCAGCGCGCCGACCGCCTCGTCCAGGCGGTCCAGGGGGACGTTGTGGGCGCCGGGCAGGTGACCGGCGGCGTACTCGCCGGGGCCGCGCACGTCGACGACGGTGAACTCACCGAGGCGGGCGGCGGCCCGGGCGGGGGCCAGAATGGCAGGGGTGGTCACGGAACAATGCCTTTCGGTGGGCGGTTCCTCCACGGTAAGATACCCATAGGGGTATATGGAGGAGGATGTGTGGAACTCGACATGAGCGCCGACGAGCTGAAGTCGGCGCTGAACCGGCTGCGGCGGGCCCAGGGTCAGCTCGCAGGGGTCATCCGGATGATCGAGGAGGGCCGGGACTGCGAGGACGTCGTCACGCAGCTGGCCGCCGTCTCCCGTGCCCTGGACCGGGCCGGGTTCTCGATCATCGCGACCGGACTGCAGCAGTGCATGACCAGCGAGGACCCGCAGATGCGGGACTCGGTGCAGATGCGGGCCCGGCTGGAGAAGCTCTTCCTCTCACTGGCCTGAAGCCCCGCGGGGTCTGCTGCGGGCGTCCGTGACACGGGCGCCCGCAGCAGACCCTTCGGCGTCTCACAGCAGGGCGCCGACCCCCATGGCCCCGGCGACGGTCAGCAGCAGGCCGCCGAAGAAGCGTTGCAGCGTGACCGGTGAGACCTTCGCGCTCAGCCGCTTGCCGTCCCAGGCACCCAGGACGGCGGTCGCGACGAACGGCAGGATCATGGTCCAGTCCAGGGTGGTCGCGGTGGCGGCCCGGGCGGCGAGCGCCACCAGAGCGTTGGCGATGATGACCAGCAGGCTGGTGCCCACGGCCGCGCCCATCGGTACGGCGAGGACGGCCACCAGGGCCGGGACGGCCAGGAATCCTCCGCCGACACCGAGGAACCCGGTCACCGCGCCCAGGCCGGCCCCGGCCCCCGCGGCGCGGGGTCCCGACACCGTCCCGTTCTCCGGCGGCGTGCGGCGGCGCACCATGCGCACGCCCGCCAGGGCGGCGAGCGCCGCGAAGGCCAGGGTCAGCACGACGGCGGGGATGTGCGCGGACAGGACACCGGCCGCGGCGGCCGGCAGGAGCCCGGCCGCGGCGAACAGCAGCCCGGCCCGCCACCGCACCTCCCCGGCGCGGGCGTACGCCAGCAGCGCGGTGACCGAGGTGACGATCACGATGACCAGGCTCGCGGTGGTCGCCTCGGCGGGGCTGAAGCCGAGCAGGTAGATCAGGGCCGGGACGGTGATGATGCTGCCGCCGGCCCCGAGCGCGCCGAGCGCCAGGCCGACCAGCGCCCCCGCGAGCAGGGCGAGGATGAACGCGGTCATATGACGCCGCCCGCCCGCCCGTGCGCGTCCGTGACGAGCAGGCCCCGGGCGGCCCAGTCGTCCATGCCGCCTATGACGTCGACCGACGCCACGCCCCGCCCGGCCAGCAGATGTGCGGCGTCCCGGGAGCGCCGGCCGGACCGGCAGATCAGCACCAGGCCGCGCCCGGCCGGGCCGTCGGGCGGGTCCGCGCCGGCCGCCGGCCGCGACAGCGGCATGTGCAGCGCGCCGGGCGCGTGACCGGCCCGGTATTCGTCCGCCTCGCGGACGTCGAGCAGCACGGCCGTACCTTCCTGGATCATGTGGTGGGCCTGTGCGGGGGAGATGCGGCCGGGGCCGCCTCGGGGCAAGAGCATCGCTGTTCCTCAGGGGCTTCCGGGCCGCCGGAGCCGTCGGCGGCCGGGCGGGCCGGTTGATTCGGGTCAGTGCCGGGCGGGCGTCACGAGCGTGAGGCCGGCGTCGGCGGCGGCCGTGTAGCCGTCGTCGACGGCCACCACGTCACGGCCCGCGGCATCCAGCACCGACGCGGCGATCGCCGCGCGCATCCCGCCCGCGCAGTGCACCCACACCGTCCCGGCGGGCACCTCGTCCAGGCGCTGGTGAACCTGGTGGACGGGGATGTGCACACTGCCCTCGATCCAGCCGCCCGCGCGCTCGGAGTCGCGGCGTACATCCAGGACCACCGGGTCCTCGCCCCGCTCGCGCGCAGCGGCCAGGCCGGCGAACGTCGCACGCGGGAACGAGGCCGGCCGCTCCTGCCCGGTGACCCAGTGGGCCGGGGAGCCGACGGCGGCTGCGGCCGGGCGGTCGATGCCCACCCGGGCCAGCTCCCGCTGGGCGAGGGAGATCTCCTCGGCGCTCCCCGCGAGCAGTGTCACCGGCCTGCCCCACGGGATCATCCACGCCAGATAGGTCGCGAGCTGCCCCTCGACCTCGAAGTTCAGCGAACCGGCCACGTGCCCCTCGGCGAAGGCCACCCGGTTGCGCAGGTCGACGACCCACTCGCCCGCCGCCAGGCGCCGCGCGATCTCACCCGCGTCGGCCCGCCGCGGCGCGGTCAGGTCCACGGGAGCTGGACCGGAGGCGTTGGCCGGACCCATGTGCGCGTAGTAGGCCGGAACGTCGTCCAGACCGGCCAGCAGTTCCTCGACGAAGGTGTCCACGTCCTGGGCCAGCGCCGGGTTGGACGCCTTCTCCGACCCGATGGTGCTGTGCGCCCCGCCCGCCTGGGCGGAGGAGCAGAAGCTGCCGAACCCGTGCGTGGGCATGACCGCCACCTCGTCGTCCAGCTCGTCGGCGAGACGGTGCGCGGAGGCATGCTGGGCCCGCGCCAGCCGCTCGGTCAGCCGCGGCTCCACCAGGTCGGGGCGGCCCACGCTGCCGATCAGCAGCGACCCGCCGGTGAAGGCGGCCACCGCACGCCCGTCGTCCTCCAGCACGTAGGAGGTGTGGTGCGGGGTGTGTCCCGGAGTGGCCACGGCGCGCAGCGTCAGGCCCTCGTCGACGTTCCCCACGTCCCCGTCGGCCACGGGAACCCGCTCGTACGCCACCGACGCCCCGGCGGGCACGAGGTAGCGGGCGCCGGTCAGCCGGGCCAGCTCCAGACCGCCGGTGACGTAGTCGTTGTGCACGTGCGTCTCGGCGACCGCCGCGATCCGCACCCCGCGCCGCGCGGCGGCGGCGATCACCCGGTCGATGTCCCGCGGCGGATCCACCACGACCGCCGCCCCGGCGCCCCCGGCCAGATAGCTGCGGTTGCCCAGACCTTCGGTCTCCAGGATGTCGGCAAAGAACACGGCACTCGCTCCCTCGTCACACATTTACCCCCCGGGGTATCTGCATCCCACCGTAACAGAGATACCCCTGGGGGTATTGATGGGAGTGTGCGACGCCCGTCACGCGAGCGGTCCGCCCGCGGCCGGCCGGGGCGGAAACGGCAGGCGCCCGGCCCGGAAGCAGTGCTTCCGGGCCGGGCGCTCGACGACGGGCGGCTGCCGCCCCGCTCCTATCCGGCCGCTCGCAGCGCCTCGGCCAGGATCGCCGCCCCCTCCTCGGCCTCCTCGACGGTGAGCGAGAGCGGCGGCGCGATCCGCAGGACGCTGGTGTTGTGGCCGCCGCCCTTTCCGATGAGCAGTCCGCCCTCGCGGGCCGCTTCGAGTACGGCCGCCGCGGCGTCCGGGTCGGCCTCGTCGGTGCCGGGCCTCACCAGCTCGATGCCGATCATCAGCCCCCGGCCGCGCACCTCCCGCACGGCGTCCGAGGCCGCGCCGACCGCACGGAGCCGCTCGATGAGCAGCCCCCCGACGCGCCGGGCGTTGCCCTGGAGGTCGTGCTCCAGCAGATACGAGAGGTTGGCGAGCCCGGCGGCCATGGTGACCGGCGATCCGCCGAACGTCGAGATGGAGTTGGCGTCCAGGCAGTTCATGACCTCGGCGCGGGCGACGACCCCGCCGATGGACATGCCGTTGCCGATTCCCTTGGCGAAGGTGAGGATGTCCGGCGGCCCGCTCGCGGCGTGTGCCTGCCAGCCCCAGAAGTGGTCGCCCGTGCGGCCCCAGCCGGTCTGCACCTCGTCCGAGATCCACAGGATGCCGTGCCGGTCGAGGACCTCGCGGAACGCCGCGTACAGCCCGTCGGGCGGCATGGTGAACCCACCGACCCCCTGCACGGGTTCGGCGATCAGCGCCGCGGCGTCCCGGGTGTGGCCGAGCAGGTCCTCCAGATCGGCCACGCACGCCTTGATGAACCGCTCGTCGCTCAGCTCGGCGTACGGACCCCGGCTGCGGACCCCGCCATGGACGTACAGCGTCTGGAGCGGCGACAGGCTCGTGGTCGACCAGCTCCTGTTGCCCGTGATCGACACCGCCGAGAACGACCGGCCGTGGTAGCTGTTGCGCATCGCCAGGATCTGGTTGGACCCCCGGTGGGCGGTGGCGAGCAGCAGGGCGGCGTCGTTGGCCTCGGTGCCCGACGTGGTGAAGAAGACCCGGGCGTCCGGGATGCCGGAGAGGGCGGCGACCCGTTCGGCGAGTTCCACCATCGGGCGGTTGAGGTAGAGGGTCGAGGAGTGGATGAGCCGGCCCGCCTGCTCGGCCACGGCCTTGGTGACCTCGGGCAGGGCGTGCGCGGTCATCGTGGTGAGGATGCCGCCGAAGAAGTCGAGGTAGCGGTTGCCGTCCACGTCCCAGACGTGGCGGCCCTCGCCGTGGGTCAGCTCCAGGGGCCGGCGGTAGTAGAGCGCCAGCCACTCGGGGCTGACGGCGAGGTGCCGTTCGTGCAGTCCGGTCACGGCTCCACCAGCCCTTCGTAGGCGTCCGGCCGCCGGTCCCGGTAGAACGCCCACTGCTTCCGGACTTCCTCGATCAGGCCGAAGTCGAGGTCGCGTACGAGGAGTTCCTCCTCCTTGTCGCTCGCGACCTCACCCACGAACTGGCCGCGCGGGTCGACGAAGTAACTCGTGCCGTAGAAGTCGTTGTCGCCGTACTCCTCCTGGCCGACGCGGTTGATCGCGGCGACGAAGTACTCGTTGGCGACGGCGGACGCGGGCTGTTCCAGCTGCCACAGATAACTGGAGAGCCCCCGCGAGGTGGCCGACGGGTTGTACACCAACTGGGCCCCGTTGAGTCCCAGTTGGCGCCACCCCTCCGGGAAGTGCCGGTCGTAGCAGATGTAGACGCCGACCTTGCCGACCGCGGTGTCGAAGACGGGCCAGCCCGCGTTGCCCGGCTTGAAGTAGTACTTCTCCCAGAAGCCCTTGACCTGCGGGATGTGATGCTTGCGGTACTTGCCGAGGTACGAGCCGTCGGCGTCGATCACGGCGGCGGTGTTGTAGTAGAAGCCGGACTGTTCGAGCTCGAAGACGGGAACCACGATGACCATGCCGGTCTCGCGGGCCAGGTCCCGCATGCGCCGGACCGTCGGCCCGTCCGGCACGGGTTCGGCCCATCGGTAGTGCTCGGGTTCCTGCACCTGGCAGAAGTAGGGGGCGTTGAACACCTCCTGGAACCCGATGATCTTCGCGCCCTGCCGGGCTGCCTCGCGAGCGTGTTCCTCATGCTTGGCGATCATGGATTCGGTGTCGCCGGTCCAGGTCGCCTGGACGAGTGCGGCGCGTACGACGTGGGACATGAGCTGCTCCTTCGACGCGGCGTCAGAGAGCCTTCTACGCGTTCTCTACGCCCGTAGACACGGTGCATAGGAGGAGAACGTAAGCCCCGTCACACAACGGGGCAAGACCATCGCCGTGAACCGGCGGAGTCGATCATGTTTCATACCCGAGCGGTCCACATCCCCCCGGAGGGCGTGGAACCCAGTCCGCACAGAGTTCCGTAGGCGGACTGGACGAACGGCGCGAGCGGCGTGGGAGCCGTGTTCGTGAGGGCCACCAGTCCCGTGCCCGACGCGGGGAGGAAGCCGGCGAACGCGGTGAATCCGCGGGTCCCGCCGGAGTGGTGAACCAGTGCGCCGTCCGGACGCGGACGGAGGTTCCAGACGAGACAGAGCCGTGAACCCGTCCTCGGCACACTCAGCCGTGGCCGCTGCACCTCGGTCAGCGCGGTGCGCAGCACGGGGTCCGGCGCCGTGTCCGGGTGCAACAGCAACGTCAGGACGCCCAGCAGGTCACGGGCACTGGAGCGCACCGCCCCCGCCGCGGCCAGGCCGGGCATCAACAGGGCGGGGCGGGAGCGGCCGTGCCAATGTCCCATCAGCTGGGGCCGGTTGGGGTCGCAGTCCGTGTCGCGCAGGCCGAGCGGCCCGGTGACGCGCTCGGCCAGCAGGGCCGCGTAGTCCCCTCCGGTGCCACCCGCCGCCCTGGCGAGTACATGGCCGAGCAGCCCTCCGCCGAAGTTGGAGTAGTGCACCCTGCTTCCTGGTCTGTGCCGCAGCGGGGCGCGGCGCAGCGAGGCGAGCAGGTCGTCCTCGGAGAAACCGGCGTAGGGGTTGGTGAGCCATCCGCTTCGGACCGCCCTGCTGAGGAGCCCCGGGGGCAGGCGCGGCAGGCCGGAGGTGTGGGTGGCCAGATGAAGGAGGGTGAGGGGCGGCCCTGGCAGCCGGAACGGGAGGTAGCGGTCGGCCCGGTCGCCGTAGCGGACCTCGCCCCGGGCGGCGAGTTCCGCGAGCAGGAGGGCGGTGAAGGTCTTCGTCAACGAGCCCGTCTCGAACCGGTCCCCCTCCCCGACCGGCCCACGGCAGAGCACCGCGCGCTCCGTGCCCCGCACCGCCGCGACCGCCGAGGCCGGGCCGCGGGCGGTCTCCAGCAGGGGCTTGAGGGCCGTGGTCAGGGACACCGCTTCACCGCTGCGCAGCCCTGGCGAGTGCGACGGATCCGGCGACGGCTGCGACGACGACCGTGTGCTGGTGGTCGGTGAACCGCTGCTGCGGGTCGTCGTCCACGGGGTCGCTGTCGCGGGGCACGAGTCCGTCCTCGTGCTGGAGCGCGGCAACCGCCTCCCAGTCCTCCGGCCGGAAGTACGGGTCCTCGATGCAGGCCCCGACGACGAGCAGCTCCGTGATCAGGTCCCACTGGCCCACCTCGCGCCAGACGTCGATCCAGACGGGGAGCCAGGTACGTACGTAGTCCGCGAGTTCGGGCGGCAGCCCACCCGGGTTACCGCCCCAGTCGGTGAGGTGGAAGACGGTGTGGGTGACCGCGTAGGCCGTGATCCAGTTGATGGCCCAGGGCTCGGGACGGGCGCCGAGCCAGGTGGCCGCGGCGAGTGCGCCCATGTCGTCCGTGGGCCGCAGGCCCACGATCCGGGCGGCGTTGGCGACGGCGAGGCGTCTGTTGGGCAGGACCTCCACGCTGTTGGCCGACCGCATCCGGGAACGGTGGGCGAGGAGGTGGTCGAGCCCTTCGTGCCGGTATCCGCAGCGGACGAAGGGGGCGTACATCTCCAGGGGGTCCGTCATCAGGGTGTGGCGGAGCTGCCGTTCGTAGATCATGTCGCCGCGCCTGAACTGTTCCCAGGTGTAATCCATCAGGCTCTGGGCGGCGGCCAGACGGCCGGGGCCCGCGACCCCGTCGCGCAGGATCAGGGAGGCCGCGAGGGTGGTCTCCCCCAGGGGCTTGTAGACACTGTCGGGGTCGGCCATGGTCTCGGTCGTGCCCGGTGGCAGGCCGCCAAGGTTCCGGTTCGCGTGCAGCCACGACAGCGCACGGTCCGCCATGCTGCGGGCCGCCCGGGTGACCGGCTCGGGGATCGTCGTCATGGGCGTGCCGTCTCCTTGGGGGGCGTGCCGGGCCGCTGTTCGAGGAAGTGCCGGGCGATCGCCAGGTCCAGGGCGGTACGCGGGCCCGCCCCGCCCACCAGCCAGGCGTGTTCGGCCGCGACGTCCGGGTCCAGTGGCAGTTCGGCGCCCTCGTGCCGCAGCCAGGCGAGCCACCGCACGAGGCGCAGGGCGGTGGGGAAGTCACGGCGCAGGATCGAGCGGCTGACCCCGCGGCTCAGGGACAGCACCCCGTCACGGGCTGCCGCGTGGACCGGCCCGTCGAGACCGAGGGTCGCGAGCGGGGCAAGCTGAGCCATCCGGACGCACCAGCCGCTCCAGCCGTCAGCGAGGGCGAGGGCGAGGGCGGCGTCCTCCGGCGGTGCCGGCGCGACCGTGCGCAGGGTGTCGTCCCCGCTGAGCCGGGCCAGCAGGGCCGCGGTGGCGTGGTCGCGGTGGGCGACCGCGGGCTCCTCGGGGGCGTTGGACGCGGGGAACGCGTCGAAAGCCTTGGCAACGACGGCGGCGTCCTGCGCCGGGAGGAGGTCGCCCTTGAGGAGATGGGGGCTGAAGACGTCGGCACCCAGCACCCGCACGGCCGCCAGGGCGGCGAGGGTGTCGGGGGCGTCGTCGACGTACCGCGCCAGCTGCACGGCGCCCCCGGTGCCGCTGAGGGCACCGAGGACACCGAGTGCCAGGGCGTCGGCCGCCTCGGCGAATGCGGAGTGGGAACTCACTTGCCCCGGGGCTCCTTCGGCTCCTTGGGAGACAGGAGGAGGAGAGCGAGCAGGAAACCCGCGGCCTCGGGGGTGTAGAGCGGGGCGTCGCTGACGGGCGCCTCGGGCTCCGCCATCAGGGCGCTCAGCGTGGTGGTCTGTGCCGGTGTCGCGGTGAGTGCGAACTCCTTGGTAAGCATGGTGCCTCCACATCACTGGGGTGACATGTACCACTTTTGTGGGATGCCTCGATCGACGATAGGGGGTTTGTTGTGATTTATCTCCCCAACCCCTTTGCATCTGGCCACGCGTAGCCCCCACGACCCGCGCAGGGCGGCAGACCGCGCTGTGGCCTCCGGGCGCGTTCGGCCTCGGCCGCGCGCGTAAAGTCCGCCGGTCCACCGCGTCGGGTCGGTCCACCGCGCCGGGCAGGCCGGTCTACGGCGCCACGATGCCCGCCACTCGCAGGGCGTGGACGAGGTCCCACTCCCGCGCCGCCGAGACCTCGCGCGCGGCGGCGAGCAGCCGCGGGACGAGGGTGCGCGGTCCGCCCTCGGCGACGCGTGCGGCGTCCTGCGGGGTCCGTGCGCGGACGAAGGCGCCCAGCAGCGCCCGCACCTCGGGTTCCAGGCCCGCCCGGTCGAGCGCGGCCACGGCGTCGGCGATCTCACCGGCGGGCCGGGCCGCACCCTGCCTCAGCAGCAGGCCGCAGTCGCCGTCACGGCCCGCCGCCGCCAGCGCGCCGGCCGCGGCGGCGAGTCCGGCGGGCGGCAGGGAGGACACCTCCCACAGCAGGGTGGTCCAGTCGGCGTCCAGGCCCGCCCCGTGGAGGGCCACGGCGAGCACCGGAAGATGCCCGGCGGGCCAGCCGGCCGCCTCGCAGAGCACGACGTGCGCCTCACCGCTGCGGCCCTCGGCGCGCAGGCGCACGAGCAGGGCCACGGCGTCATCGGCGGCCCGGAGCGCGGCGGGGTCGGGTTCCTCCGTACGCGGGGCCCGTGCGGCCCCCTCCTCGGCGGGCGCGCCGCTGAAACGCGCGCCGCGCGGGGTGGCGGTGGCCGGCGAGGGGGCCGGGAGGACGGGCACGGCGGACGGGAGGAGGTTCGGCTCCGCGTCGTCCTCGATCTCCAGGCCGGCGAAACGCGCCCCGCGCATCTTCCTGCGCTTGGGGGCGGGGGCAGGGGCGGCGTCCTCCGGAGCGCGGCGCGGTCCCGGGACCACGGCGGGCGCACCGGGCTCCTCCTCGGCACGGAACCAGCCGTCCGGCACCGTACGCCCGACCGCCGCCAGCCGGTTGCGGAGCTCCGCACACCGCGCGGTGGCGCGGGCGTGGTCGTCGCGCGCCCAGGCCAGGGCGTCGGTCTCCTCGTCCGGGGCACCGGCCCCGTCGGCACCGGCGGCCCGCATCCGGCGGGCGGCGTAAGCCTGCTCCTGGAGCATCACGCCGAGCCGGTCGGCGAGGGCCTGCCGACCGCCCGGGCGCCTGTCGTGCGCGGCGGCCGACGCGGCGCACAGCTCGGCGGCGCGCACGGACTCCCGCGCGGCGTACGCGCCGCCGCGCGCGGCGGCGAGGTCCTGGAGCAGCGACTCCACCACGTCCCAGGGCGGCACCTCGGTGCCGTCGAAGCAGGCGCGCATGCCCTCGGGATCGCGGGCGCGGAAGACTCCGTACCAGCCCTGCCCGGGGTCGAGCAGGGCAGCCAGGTCTCGTAGGTACTGTGCGAACGCCCTTACTTCCACCGCATGCTGTTGCACTGTCACCGTCGCCCTCACCGGCCGCCCGACTGGAATCTTCCGGTCCGCAGGCATTCGACCGCAGGCGTGTTACAGGGGGGCTACGCACACTTTTCCGGCTCGGTGCGTCCGGAGTGCGCCGAACGGGGCGCGCGCCGGTCAGAGAGTGACGGCGATTCCGGTGTGGGGCCGCTTCCCGAGCCGTACGACCATGGCGGGCCAGTCCACGAGCCAGAACTTCCACGTGTACTTGCGGGCGAGCACCTTGCGCACCGCCGCGGTCCCCGCCGTGTCGAGCAGCCGGGCCGTGCCCTCGGCGCTCGGCGCGCCCTCGGCGATCCTGCCGCGGACGTCGCAGACGGTCACGAGGACCCGGCTGTCGTTGCGCAGCCGCTTGACCTTCCAGGAGTCGGACCGCGTCCAGACGTACAGCACACCGTCGTCCGCCGCCGCCCAGACGGGCGTGGCGACGGGCGTGCCGTCCTTCCGGTACGTGGTCAGGCTGACGTACTCACTGCGCGCGAAGTCCTGGAGAGTCACGGGCGCGACCCTACTCCGCCCTACGCGATGAGCGGCAGGGCCCCCGCCTCCGCCACGGGCAGCGGGACGCAGCGCGCGAGCAGTTCGTCCATCGACAGGCCGAGAGCTCCGGCGAGCGCCGCGACCGTGAAGAACGCGGGCGTGGGCGCCCGGCCCGTCTCGATCTTCCGGAGCGTCTCGGCCGAGATGCCCGCGCTCGCGGCGACCGCGACCATGCTGCGTCCGCCGCGCGCCTCGCGCAGCACTTCGCCGAGCCGCTCGCCGCGGCGGCGCTCTTCGGGGGTCAGGGGGTTACGAACCATGCCGTCATTCTAATACCGGTCGGACCGGTATAGTAATTGGCATGGTTCATCTCAAGACAGACTCATCCATCGAGGCGATGCGCGAGGCCGGCCGGGTCGTCGCGCAGGTGCTCACCTCGGCGCGGAAGGCGGCGGCGGTCGGCGTGACCCTGCGCGAGCTCGACGAGGCGGCGCGCGAGGTCCTGCGCGAGGCGGGCGCGACGTCGCCCTTCCTCGGCTACAAGCCGCACTTCGCCCCGACCCCGTTCCCCGCGGTCATCTGCGCCTCGGTCAACGACGCGATCGTGCACGGGATCCCGACCGACTACCGGCTCCGCGACGGGGACCTGGTGAGCATCGACGCGGGCGCGAAGCTGAACGGCTGGGTGGGCGACTCGGCGATCAGCTTCGTCGTCGGCCCGGCCGCGCCCGAGGACACCCGGCTCGTCGACACGGCGTTCGCCGCGCTGGACGCGGGCATCGCGGCGGCGGTCGTGGGCAACCGGATCGGCGACATCTCCCACGCGATCGGCACGGTGTGCCGGGGCGCGGGCTTCGGGATCATGGAGGACTACGGCGGCCACGGCGTGGGCAGGTCGATGCACGAGGACCCGTCCGTGCCGAACGAGGGGAAGCGCGGCCGGGGCATGCCGCTGCGGCACGGAATGGTGCTGGCCATCGAGCCGATGCTGACCGGCGGCGGCCAGGACACCTACCGCCACGACCAGGACGGCTGGACCCTGCGTACGACCGACGGCAGCCGCGCGGCGCACGCGGAGCACACGGTGGCCATCACCGACGACGGGCCCCGCATCCTGACGGCGCTCTGAGCGGCCCTCCGCTCCCGGTCCGCCCGCTCAGTCCGCCGCGACGAACTTCCGGGCGAGGGCCTCGCCCTCCGTCACCGCCGCCGCGTGGTCCTCGATGGGCGATACGGCGGAGTCGCGGAACAGGATGTACGTGACGCCGGACGCCGTGCCGCCGCTCTTCGGGTCGGGGTCGATCCCGAGGGCCTTCGCCGTGGCGTACGAGGCCTCCCCGATGATCCCGGTGGGGCCGGTGTCCCCGACGACGGCGTACTGGACCTTGTCCCCGTGGATCACGGCGGCCACGCCTCCGCCCTTGATCCCGGACGTGGCGTAGTTCCAGAGCGGGCCGGGACCCGGCACGACGACGTACGGCAACGTGCTGGAGTCCAGCGGCTTGCCGGCCGACGTCTGGAAGGCCGTGGAGGGCAGGAACGAGGGGTCCGTCTTCTTGTTGCAGACCGTGGTGGTCCTCCCGTCGCAGTCGATGTCCATGTCCGCCTCCCAGAACACGGCCCCCTTCGTGCCGCAGACCGGGATCTTCGCCGGGCGGCCCTGGTCCGTCCGGTACAGCCCCTTGGAGATCCGGTCGCAGGTCTTCACCTCGGCCAGCAGCTCGGCGGCGGTGACGGTCCCTTCCCCGGGGACTCCGCCTTGCGGGGTGTCCGCCGTGGCGGGAAGAGCCGCGGCGGCGAGCACCGCTGCGCCGGAGGCCGCGGAGAGGGCGAGCATTCGCGTACGCACCGTGGGAGTTGCCCTTTCACTCGACACGGAGGGCCCGCGCGGGCCCTCCCTGGCCGACGGGGCCCGGTCCGGCCCCGGCCGCCGCACGGCCCCGGGGCCGGCAGGACGCGTCGCGCCGTACCGGCCCCGGGGCTCCCGCACGCGGCGAGCCGTCAGCGACGGCCGCTCGGATTCACCACCATGGCCGAGCCCCCGCCGCGCCGCACCTTTTCGGCGGCCGCCAGCCAGCGGCCGTCGGGGAGGCGCTGGATGCCCGTGGCCGCCCCGATCTCCGGGTTCGCCTTGAAGACATGTCCGAGCGCCTCCAGCTCCGCGCGCACCGGGCTGTCCCAGAGCCCCGGCTCGATCTCGGTGGTGGCCGCGTTGCGCTGGCTGGCGCGTGGCGCGGCGATCGCCTCGACCAGCGGAAGCCCCCGGTCGAGGTGGCCCGTCAGGGTCTGCAGCACGGTGGTGATGATCGTGGCACCTCCCGGCGAGCCGAGGGCCAGGACGGGCTTTCCGTGGTCCAGCACGATGGTCGGCGAGATCGACGAGCGCGGGCGCTTCGCCGGTCCGGGCAGGTTCGGGTCGTGGGCCGCCGGGTTCGCCGGCGCGAAGGAGAAGTCCGTGAGCTCGTTGTTGAGCAGGAAGCCCCGGCCGGGCACGGTGATGCCGCTGCCGCCGGTCGACTCGATCGTCAGGGTGTAGGCGACGACGTTGCCCCACTTGTCGGCGGTCGTCAGATGAGTCGTGTTCTCGCCCTCGAACGTCGTCGGGGCGGCCTCTCCCCCGGTGGCGCAGCGGGCGGGATCACGCGGGTCACCCGGCGCGAGCGGGCTCGTGAGGACGGCGTCGTCCTTGATGAGGCACTCGCGGGAGTCGGCGAAGCGCTGGCTGAGCAGTTCCTTCGTCGGTACGTTCTCGAAGGCGGGGTCTCCGACCCAGCGGCCCCGGTCGGCGAACGCGATCCGGCTCGCCTCGATGAGCCGGTGCAGATACCCCGCCTCGCCCGCCTTCGAAAGGTCCGTGGACTCCAGGATGTTGAGGGCCTCGCCCACGCTCGTCCCGCCGGACGAGGACGGTGCGATGCCGTAGACGTCGAGGCCCCGGTAGCCGACCTTCGTCGGGGCCTGGCCCAGCGCGCGGTACGCCTTGAGATCCTTGGCCGTCAGATCCCCGGGACGCACCACACGGGTGGCCGCCGGGTCCACGGGAGGCGTGCGCACCGTCTCCACGATGTCCCGGGCGAGTTCGCCCCGGTACAGCTCGTCGATGCCCTCGCGGCCGAGCGTCCGGTACGTGCGGGCCAGGTCGGGGTTCTTGAAGACCGAGCCCGTGACCGGCAACTCCCCGTCGGGAAGAAAGAGTTCGGCGCTGGCGGGGAAGTCCGCGAAGCGCGCCTGGTTGGCCGCGGTCTGGGAGCGGAAGGTCTCGTCCACGACGAATCCGTCACGGGCCAGCCGCTCGGCGGGGGCCAGCAGCCGGCCGAGCGGCTTGCTGCCCCACGCGTCGAGCGCCTTCTGCCAGGTGGCGGGTGTGCCGGGCGTCCCGACCCCCAGGCCACTGGTCACCGCGTCGTTGAAGGGGATCGGCTTGCCGTTCTCCAGGAAGAGCGAGGAGTCGGCGCTGCGCGGGGCGGTCTCGCGGCCGTCGATGGTCCGGACGGTGCGGGTCCTGGCGTCGTAGTGCACGAAGTAGCCGCCACCGCCGATGCCGGCCGAGTAGGGCTCGGTCACACCGAGTGCGGCGGCGGTGGCCACGGCCGCGTCCACGGCGTTGCCTCCCTGCCGGAGCACCTCGATGCCGGCCGCCGACGCGTCCGCGTCGACGCTGGACACCGCTCCCCCGTATCCCACCGCCACCGGGGACTTGGGGGTCTGCGCCGGTGGCGAGGGTGAGGCTGGGGCCGCTGCGCCGAGCGAGCCGATGACGGCGATCACGCTCAGGAACGACACATTCCGGCCGACGGAACCACGCATCCGTACCTCCAGTGAAGGATCGTCCGCGCAGGGTAACGCCGCATCACACGGATCGTCAGGACCGCCTCGGCCGTGTGTCCGAACGGACCGCTAATATGCCCGCTCATGAATGACGACGTACGCAACATCGTGCTCGGCCTCATAGCCGCCGGAATCAGTGCCGCCCTCGGCTGGCTCGCCCGCACGTATCTGTGGCGGCGCAAACTCCGGCGCAAGCAGGCCTTCTTCGGCCTGCCGGGGAACTCCGAGTGCCTGCTCGTCGTCAATCGCGAGGCCGGGGGCGACGGTGCGGTCCACCGCCACGACGTCTTCGCCCTGCTGGAGCTCTCCGCCCTGATCAAGGACTGTTCGGCGCACGCGCAGATCGTGTCCCACGACACCACGCAGCAAGGCTTCGGCGAGCGTACGGAGTTCTGTGTGGGCGGCCCCGGGTCGAACCGGCGGATGGCCGCGCACCTGCAGTCCCTGCTGCCGGGCGTGAAGATCAACACCGGACCGGAGCCGGGCCCCGACCGCGCGGCCTTCCAGATCGGCTCGGAGCGCTACCGGCTGGAGCCGGGCACCAGCGAGCATGTGCTCCTGGCCCGCCTGACGGGTGGTCAGGAAGCACGCCCCGTCTTCCTGCTGTGCGGCCAGCGGGCCATCACCAACCAGGCGGCCTCCCGCTATCTCATGCGCAACTACGAGAAGTTGCAGCGCAAGCACCGCAACAGCTCCTTCGTGCTCCTCCTGAAGGTGGTCAACTCCCAGGCATACGGGCCCGATGTGGTCGAGCTGGTCGGCGACGTGACACGCACCGCGCAGGCGCCGCTGCCCTCCGCGCCCCGCACCTCGCACCGGGCCGCCGGCTGAACCAGGCGCAGGGGCGGGGCGGCGGCACCTCTCCCGCTCCGCCGCCTCCTCGTCGGTGCCGACGGGCCGGCGCCGGCGAGCATGAGACGACTACTTGAGCAATTTGGCGACTTGTTTACGCTGCTTGGCGGAGAGGTTTCCATTCAGTGCCGATTTCGCCAATGATTCCGTACGGATCATGACGGGATAATGTCGCCGAAACGTCAACGGCACCGGCATCGACGCCGCTCCACGGGAGGGCGATACCGGCGCCGATGACGTGATGAACAATCAGTTGGGCACGTAGGGCGCCGGGTTGTCAGTGGGCAGGGGGCGGCGCGGTCGATCCGCGAACGACGAGCTCCGGCTCGAAGAGCAGTTCCCCGAGACGCGGATGCGTGCCCTGTATCTGGGCGCACAGCAGATCGACCGCGGCGCGGCCCATCGCCTCGATGGGCTGGCGCACCGTCGACAGGGGCGGCTCCGTGCAGGTCATGAAGGCGGAGTCGTCGAAGCCCACGACCGACACGTCCTCGGGAACGGAGAGCCGGCGCCGGCGGGCCGCCCGGATCGCCCCGAGTGCGAGCGGGTCGCTGCCGCAGATGATGCCGGTGACGCCCCGCTCCAGGAGCTGCGCGGTCGCCGCCTGGCCGCCCTCCAGCGAGAAGATCGACCGCTGCACGAACTCGTCGGGCAGCTCCCTGCCCAGCGCCTCGGCCGCCATGTGCGCGGCTTCCAGCTTGCGACGCGAGGGAATGTGGTCGGCGGGGCCGATGACCAGGCCGATTCGTTCGTGACCGAGCGAGACGAGGTGGCGCCACGCCTGCTCGATGGCGACCGCGTCGTCGCACGCGACGCAGGGAAAGTCGAGGCCCGCGATCGGCGCGTTGACGAGGACGACCGGTATGTTCCGCTCGGCCAGCAGATGGTAGTGCTCGTGCGGAGCGTCGGCCTGGGCGAACAGGCCGCCCGCGAAGACCACCCCGGACACCTGCTGCTGGAGCAGCAGGTCCACGTAATCGGCCTCCGACACGCCTCCCCTGGTCTGCGTGCACAGCACGGGTGTCAGTCCGTACTGCGCGAGCGCACCCCCGATGACCTCGGCGAACGCCGGGAAGATCGGGTTCTGCAGCTCCGGCAGCACAAGGCCCACGAGCCGGGCG
The DNA here is from genome assembly GCF_001905505.1 of Streptomyces sp. CB02058. GTDB lineage: Bacteria > Actinomycetota > Actinomycetes > Streptomycetales > Streptomycetaceae > Streptomyces. The sequence goes on along the minus strand of NZ_LIPG01000003.1, from coordinate 819,666 downwards.
CGCTCCCCGCGCAACTGCGTGGGGCGTTCGTACCCGAGGACGTCGAGTGCCGTGAGCACGGACTGTCGTGTTCCCTCGGAGACACCGGGCTTGCCATTGAGGACACGGCTGACCGTGGCCTCGCTGACCCCTACCTTCTTCGCCACCTGGGCCAGTCGTCGCGTCATACACGCAAGACTAACGCAAAAATCGCAAACTGTTGCGCGAGCCCTGCCATTTCTGTCTGCAACCTGAGAAAGAACTGAGGAACTGCCCCGCGCCACCGAGAGCATCATCATGCGCACGGCCCGGGTGGCACGTCGAGCAGCCCGGCCCGCTTTCGCACGCCGAAAGCGGGCCGGGTCCGTCCGCGGAGATCAGGTCTCGCGCGGAGCGACGGATCCGGGCAGGGCAGGTCACCACCCGGATCCGCCGGTCAGACGCGCAGCCAGACCGCCGTGTCCCCCGGAAGCCGCCCATCCGCGTCGAGCGGTTCGCTCGCGAGCAGCAGCTCGGTGTGGGCGGGCAGCTCGGCAGGGTGTTCCTGAAGGTTCACCACACAGACCAGGCCGTCGGTGCGGGCGAAGGCGAGGATGCCGTGTTCGGAGGGAAGCCAGGTCATCGGACCGTCACCGAACCCGGGGGTGTCGCGGCGGAGCTTCAGCGCCGTGCGGTACAGGGCCAGCATCGAGTCCGGATCGCCGAGTTGGCCGTCCACCGCGTACTGCGGCCAGTACGCGGGCTGCGGCAGCCAGGGCTCCGCGGCACCGCCGAAACCGCTGTGCGGTTCGCCGGCCGCCCACGGCAGCGGGACGCGGCAGCCGTCGCGGCCCGGGTCGGTGCCGGCGGAGCGGAAGTGCATCGGGTCCTGGAGCCGGTCGAGGGGTATGTCCACCTCGGGCAGGCCCAGTTCCTCGCCCTGATAGAGGTAGACCGAGCCGGGCAGCGCGAGCGTGAGCAGTGCGGCGGCCCGGGCGCGGCGGGTTCCCAGGGCCAGGTCGGTGGGCGTACCGAAGGCCTTCGTGCCGAAGTCGAACCCGGTGTCCTCCCGGCCGTAGCGCGTGACCGTGCGGGTCACGTCGTGGTTGCAGAGCACCCAGGTCGCGGGTGCCTTCACCGGGGCGTGCTCGGCGAGGGTGTCGTCGATGCTGCGGCGCAGACGCTCGGGGTCCCAGGGGCAGGCGAGGAAGTTGAAGTTGAAGGCGGTGTGCAGCTCGTCGGGCCGCAGGTAGCGGGCGAAGCGTTCGGAGTCGGGGAGCCAGACCTCGCCGACGAAGATGCCCTCGTACTCGTCGGCGATGGCACGCCAGGAGCGGTAGATGTCGTGGATCTCGTCCTGGTCGAGGTAGGGGTGCGGGTCGACGCCCTCGGTGAAGTCGGGCAGGTCCGGGTGCTTGGTGAGCAGGGCGGCGGAGTCGATACGGACACCGGCGACGCCGCGCCCGAACCAGAAGCGGAGCACGTCCTCGTGTTCGCGGCGGACGTCGGGGTGGTCCCAGTTGAGGTCGGGCTGTTCGGGGGTGAACAGGTGCAGGTACCACTCTCCGTCGGGCACCCGGGTCCAGGTGTCACCGGCGAACTGCGAGGGCCAGTTGTTCGGCGGGAGTTCGCCGTTCTCACCGCGGCCGGGGCGGAAGTGGAAGCGCTCCCGCTCGGCGCTGCCGGGCCCGGCAGCGAGGGCGGCCCGGAACCACGCGTGCTGGTCGGAGACATGGTTGGGGACGATGTCGACGATGACCTTGATGCCGTGCTCGGCGGCGTCCGAGATCAGCTTCTCGGCGTCGTCGAGGGTGCCGAAGGCCGGGTCGATGGTGCGGTAGTCGGCCACGTCGTAGCCGCCGTCGACGAGCGGCGAGAGGTACCACGGGGTGAACCACACGGCGTCCACGCCCAGTTGGGCGAGATACGGCAGGTTCGCGCGGACACCCGCGAGGTCGCCCGTGCCGTCCCCGTCGCCGTCCGCGAAGCTGCGGGGATAGACCTGGTAGATGACGGCGTCACGCCACCAATCGTGGGTGCGGGAGGGGTGCACGGCTGCCACGGGAGGTCCTTTCGGGCAGGTGGGACTCCGCCGCCGGCCGGAACGGGGCATGGAGAGTGCCGGCCGGCGGCGGAGTGCATATGGGTGGTGAGGCGAAGGGGAGGTGAGGGGCGCGGAGCGCGGGTCAGCCCTTCAGGCTGCCGGCGGTGAGGCCCGCCATGATGCTCCGCTGGAAGAAGACGAACACGATGATCATCGGAATGCTCGCCATGACCAGACCCGCCATGATCTGGTTCTGCGTCACCTGCCCCGCGGTCTGGGACAGGCCTACGCTGATCGTCATCTTCTCGCTGTCCGGCAGCACGAGCAACGGCCAGACGAAGTCCTTGAACACCATCACGATGGTGAAGATGGACACCACACCGAGGATGGGCCGCGAGATCGGCAGGATGATCGAGACGAGCACGCGCCACGGCGGCACCCCGTCGATCTCCGCCGCTTCGAGGATCTCGTCCGGAATCGAGTCGAAGAACCGTTTGAGCAGGAAGATGTTGAACCCGTTGGCCGCGACCGGGAACCAGATCGCCCAGGGCGTGTTGAGCAGATTCCAGCCGAAGACCGGCACGTCCGTGACGGTGATGTACGCCGGGATCATGACGACGATCGGCGGGATCATCAGGGTCGCGAACATCGCCCCGAGAATCACGTTGCCGAACATCGGGCGCAGCTTGGACAGCGCGTACGCGGCCGTCACATCCACCGCGAGGGCGAACAGCCAGGCACCGACCGAGTAGAAGAGCGTGTTCTTCAGGAGCAACCCGACGTCGAAGAGCTCCCAGGCGTCCGCGAACACCGAGAAGTCCGGGTCCTTCGGCCACAGGGTCGGCGGCATCTGGGCGATCTCCTCGCCCGATTTCATCGCGCCCGTGACCATCCAGTACAGCGGGAAGACGAACACGAGCGTGAACACGGACAGGACGGCGGCCAGCACCGTCCAGTAGATCCGCGACCCCCAGCGGGACTTGAGCTCGAGGGGCGAGACGATGGTGCGGGAGTGGCCTTCGGCCCAGTGGCCTCGGCGCCGCTTGCTCCGGGTGCGCTCGGCCGGCGGCGTTCCCCCGGGAGTCTCCACGTCGGTTTCCTGGTGGGCTGTGATGTCGACTGTGTGGGCCACGGGACTACCTCTTCTCGTCGCGGGTCAGCCGGAGCTGGACTGCGGCGACCGCAAGGAGAACGATCATGAGCATGACGCCGAGCGCGCTGCCGCCGCCGTAGTTCCCGCCGTAGACGAAGGCGTACTGGTACATCAGGAAGGCGACGGTGACCGTCGCGTTCTCCGGTCCGCCGCCGGTGAGCATGTAGGGCTCGATGAACACCTGCATGGTGGCGACGATCTGGAGCATCAGCATGAGCAGCAGGATCAGCCGGGTCTGCGGGACGGTGACGTTCCAGATCCGCTTGAAGACACCGGCTCCGTCGAGTTCGGCCGCTTCGTAGAGGTCACCGGGGATGTTCTGCAGTGCGGCGAGATAGATCAGGACCCCGGAGCCCATGTTCATCCAGGTGGAGACGATGACCAGGGAGATCAGCGCGGTGTCCGTGGAGTCCAGCCAGGACAGGCCCGGCAGGCCCATGAAGTCGAGCACCTGGTTGAACAGGCCGGGTCCGGGATCGTAGAACCAGCGGAAGAGCAGCACGGAGACGATCGGCGGCAGCATCACCGGCAGGTACACGACGAAGCGCAGGTATCCGCGTGCGTGCCGCAGTTCGTTGAGCACGATCGCCACCGCGAACGGGATCACGTAGCCGCACAGCAGGGCGAGGAAGGTGAAGGCGAAGGTGTTCTTCCATGCCTGGCCGAACGCCGGGTCCTCCGCCACCGCACGGAAGTTGTCCAGGCCCACCCACCGGGGCTCGTCGACCAGGTTGGTCTCCTGGAAGCTGAGCAGGATCTGCCGGACGATCGGCCACCAGGCGAACAGCGCGAAGCAGAACAGGGCCGCGCACAGAAATCCGTAGGCGGTGATGTTGGTGCGAAGAGTCCTTCTCTGACGTGAGGGGCGTGCGGGTGGCCGGCGCCGCGGCCTCGGGGGCCGTGTCGCCTGCACGGTGGGTGTGTCCATGATGATCTCCCGTTCCAGCGCCGCGGGTCGGGGTGCCGCACTCCGTCAGCGACGGATGCGGCACCCGGCCCACGACGGTCAGCTCTTCGCCAGAATCGTGTTCGCCTTGCCCTCGGCATCGGCGAGCAGTTTGTCGATGTCGGCGTCCTCACGGGTCAGGACCGCGGACATGGCCACGTCCAGCACCGCGTAGAGCTCCTGTGCCTTCGCCGGCTCCAGCTTGAGATCGACGTTCGCCGACCCGTCGACGTAGGGCTGGTAGTACTCGACCGGCAGGACCGCGTTCTTCTCGCGGAGTTCGGCGATCTCCTGGCCCGTCGGCGAGTCACCCATGTAGTCGTTGTTCGGGACGCCCACGGCCTCACCGTTGGCCTTGCCGCGCGCGTAGTCGTGACGGCCCTTGCCCGGCGTGTTGAACTGGAAGTCGATCCACTGCAGGCCGGCCTCGGTCTCGGCGGCGCTCGCCTTCGGGTTGATCATGTAGGCCTCGCCTCCGGTGAGCGACGCCTTGCCCTCGGGGATGGGGGCGATGCCGTACTGCTCCTTGCTGCCCTGGAACTTCTGCACCAGGTCGGTGACGACGTCCGGGGCGCCGAGCATCATGCCCGTCTTGCCGGCCGCCATCTGCTGCATCAGCGCCTCCCAGCCGATCAGCACCTTCTTGCCGACGCTGTCGTCCTCCCAGCGCATGTCGTGCAGCGTCTGCAGGACCTGCTTGCCCTCGGCGCTGTTGAAGGCCGCCTTGCCGTCCACGACCATCTCGCCGCCGCGGCTGAAGATGGACTGCGCGAAGTGCCAGCCACCGACGTTGCCGCCGCCGTACTCTCCGTATCCGACGTACCCGTCACCCAGATCCGCGATCTTCTTCGCCGCTTCACGGACCTCGTCCCAGGTCTTCGGCGGGGAGTTGGGGTCGAGGCCCGCCTGCTCGAAGAGCTTGCGGTTGTAGACCAGTCCGACGCTGTAGCTGACGTTGGGCACGCCGTAGGTCTTGCCGTCCTTGGTGAGCATGTCCCGGACGTCCTGGCGGATGTTCCCGAAGTTCTTCACCAGATCCGTGGACGCGGTGATGTCCTTCGCCTGTCCCTTGGCCATGACATCGGCGTAGTTGGTGACGGGGGCCATGAAGACCGTCTCCATCTGACCGCCGGCCAGCTTCGCGGCGAAGGTCTTCGGGTCGAAGCACGGCTGCTGGTCCGTGCTCTTGACCTTGACGCCCGGGTGCGCCTTCTCGAAGACCTTGACGTCGGCGTCCCACGCCGTGCGCTGCTTGGGTGCCGTCTTCGCCGGCTGACACGCCACGGTGATCGTGACATCCCCCTTGGCTCCGGCGTCCGAATCACCACCGCAAGCCGTGGCTGACAGGACAAGACCTGAAGAGATCAGAAAGATCGCGAGGTTGCGGGGCTTCATTGCGGCTCCTCCGAGGTGATACCCAGGGCACTGCCCTGATCGGAGCGTCACACTAGGACGCAGAACAGAGCGACGCAAGATTTCGACCCAAGATTGCATGATTACGACTGCGTCACGAGCGCGATGGACTGATGAGCCCCTACCGGTTGCACCCCACGGGACCGTCGCCGACTCCCCCGGACCCCCGAAGGTGCGCGACCGCCGCCCCGGTGCCCGGCGACCTGGAAATCCGCAGGCGACAACGCCGGTGACACGGACGACCGATGGGCGCCCGTCGCGCCTCGCACCCGCGAGCGCCGGCAACCCGGGGAGCCGTCAGCCCAGAGCGCGAGCAGGCCACCGGAAGACCCTCACAACCGTTCCCCGGTCGTCATTTCTTTCTTCGGACTGTTGAAAAATTGCTGTTCCCACTTGGAAACTTCTGTCCATCTGAACCAAATGTCTGAGTGAGCCTGCCCCGCAGCCCCGCCCGCGCAAGTCCGCTCCCCTCGGCCTTGCGCGGGCCGGACCCCGGAGTCGCGGCGTCGAGTGCGTGCGGTTCACAATCCGGTCGGCGCTGTCGGCGGCGACTGCCGACGCCGGCGGCACGCCGCCTGGAAGTGATCTCCGCCGGTGAGACCTCAGTAGGTGGGCATCTCCGGGTCGATACGCTCCGCCCAGGACAGAATGCCCCCGCCCAGGTGGACCGCGTCGGGGTGACCATCGCGCTTGACCACGGCGAGGACCTCGGCGGAGCGGATACCGGCCCGGCACAGCAGCACGGTCCTGCGGTCCGTGGGCAGCCGTGCGGAGGCGTCGCCGTGCAGGAACTCGCCCTGCGGCACGAGCACCGAACCCGGCAGGTGGGCGAAGGCGTACTCGTCCGGCTCGCGCACGTCGACCAGGTTGACCGGCGCGTCCGCATCGAGCAGTTCCTTCAGCTGCTCCGCGGAGATGGTGGACTCCCGCGCGGCCTCGGTCGCCGCCGGCGAGAGCAGTCCGAAGAAGGGCTCGGCAGCGGTGGGTTCCGCCGGGCGCGCGGCACACTCGTGCGGGCACAGCGGTACGGTCGCGCAGGTGCCGGCCATGGCGTCGTACTCCATCACCCGGCCGACCAGCGGCTCGCCCTGACCTGTGAGCAGCTTGACCACCTCGGTGGCCAGGGCGACCCCCAGCCAGGCGCCGACCACCTTCAGCGCGCCGGACACGCCCCGGAAGTAGGGAGCGGGAGGCTTCGGGAACAGGTCCCTGATGCCCGGGCCGTGCCGGTCCCAGAAGACCGAAACGCGTCCTCCGGTGGCTCCCATGGCCCCCCAGACGAAGGGAATGCCTGCCTCGGCGCAGACGTCGTCGACGAGTTGACATCGGGCCGGGTCCTCCCCCGCGCACACCACGAGGTCGTAGTCCCGGACCAGTTCGCGTGCGCGCGGCAGCTCGAACCAGCTCTCCGCGACGGTACGCACGCCCGGATGGGTACGCCCGAGCGCACGGGCCCAGGCAGCGGCCCGGTCCGCGGGCCGCGCGTCCGGGAATCCGAGGTAGCGGTCCCACGGTTCCATGGGCGAGCCGTCGGCGACACCGATCATGCCCACGCCGGAGTCGGCGAGATGAGCGATGAGCGGGGCGCCCATCTCGTCGGCGCCGACGACCAGGACCCGGCCACCGGCGAGCCGGCGCTGCCCCTCGGATCCGTGTCCGGCGAGTATCAACTGGTGTGCCTGGCGCTTCGTTTCTCCGGTGGGCAGGCCGGTGGCAGGTCGCGCCAGCGGGGGAAGCGGCATGAGGGTCTCCTATGGGTGTCCGGGAGCGGTCACGGCTGCTGGGCGACTGCCTCAACGGCCGGGTCGGGTACGTGAGGGATCTTCGGCATGGCGGTGCTCGCGCCCACGCCGTACGCCGGAGCCGCTTCAGTCGCGCGATCAGGTCGCGCTTCAACTGCGCGCGGGCGAAGGGCTGTTGCGGGAGCCGACCGGGAACAGCGGGACGGCGTCCTACGCGGTGGGGCGGGCGTTGCCGTGCTTCAGCAGGGGGTGGATCCACCCGGCCGGGGCCGGACACGGCACCCTCGGCCGGAGTGCGGATTCCGAAGCGCCTGCGGGGCCGGTCATGAGTGCACCGCGATGGACGGCACGCCGCTCCGCGGTGGGGCGGCGGGTTCGCATGTGCCACCCGCAGGGCGCCGGTCACAGTGAGGTCGAGATCACCAGACGCTGGATCTGGTTCGTGCCCTCGATGAGCTGGAGCAGTTTGGCCTCACGCATCCAGCGTTCCGTCGGGTGGTCGGTCACATATCCGTAGCCGCCCAGGACCTGGACCGCGTCGGTGGTCACACGCATCGCCGTGTCGGTGGCGAAGAGCTTGGCCTTCGCGGCGGCGGCCGAGGAATGCTCCCCGGCATCGAGCCGGCGGGCGGCGTCGAGCAGCAGCGCGCGAGCGGCGGTGACCTGGGTTGCCATGTCGGCGAGCATGAAGCCGATTCCCTGGAAGGAGATGATCGGCTTCCCGAACTGCTGCCGGGTCTTCGCATAGGAGACGGCATAGTCGAGCGCGGCCTGGGCCAGCCCCACAGCGCAGGCGGCGATACCGAGGCGCCCTCGGTCGAACAGGCCCATCGCGATCAGGAATCCCTTGCCGGGTCTGCCGATCCGTCGGTCCTGGCCGATCTCCGCCCCGTCGAAGACGATCTGGGCGGTCGGCGAGGAGCGGACGCCCATCTTGCGCTCAGGGGCCTGCGGGCGGATTCCTGGTGTGTCCGCGGGCGCCAGCAGCAGGGACAGGCCGCGCACCCCGTCGCTTCCGGTACGGCAGAACACGTTGTAGTAGTCGGCGGCGCCCGCGTGGCTGACCCAGGACTTGACTCCGTTCACGACGTAGCCGTGCTCGTGCGGGGTGGCCGTCGTCCGCAGGGCCGAGATGTCGGAGCCGGCTTCCGCCTCCGAGATGCAGTTCGCGCCGAGGAGTTCGCCCCCCAGCATGTCCGGGAGCCAGGCGGCCCGCTGTTCCTCGGTGCCGAAGGCGGCCAGGCCGTAGCACGAGAGCACGTGGATGTTGACCGACTGGGCGACCCCCAGCCAGTGCTGGGCCAGGGTCTCCAGCACGGTGAGGTACACCTCGTAGGGCTGGCCGCCTCCGCCGTACTGTTGCGGGTAGGGCAGTCCGAGCAGCCCGGCCCGGCCGAGCGTCTTCAGCAGGTCGCGGGGGAAGGTCGCTTCGGACTCGAACCGCTCGACGCGGGGGGCGAGTTCGGCGGCGGCCAACTGCCGGACGAGGTTCAGCAGGTCCTGTGCCTCCTCCGTCCAGGCGGGCCCGGTGGGCCGGGAGTGACGGGTGGGAGCGGTGGTGGGCATGGCGGCGTCCTCACGTGTGGCGGGTTCGTGCTCTGTCGGTTCTTCGGCACGGGTGAACACGGGTGTCGGGCGGGGCCCCAAGGGTGCGGCCGTGGCGCTACCGAGAGCGCGGTCCGGCGTTACGGGAGCGAGGACGCAGCGCGAGCGCCACGGGGCAGCCCTGGAAGGGGGGCATCCGGTACCAGTGCGTCCCGCGCCAGTTGCCTCGCCGAACACCCGGCGGGACACGGATGCGCCAGAGGTCCGCACCGACACGCAGGCCGAGCGACTTGGCACACGCCTCGCGAACCGTCCAGGCATCGGCGAACGCGTAATGGGGCTCGCCGGCTCGCGCTTCCTCGTTGCCCTCGCCGAGGCCGGCGACGGTCCCGACGGAACCGCGGCTGTCCCGTCGCAACCCGGAGGCGGCCCGGGTGATGGGTTCGGATCCGCCCACACCGTAGCGGTGCAGCAGGCTGGCACTCACCGGCACGGGGATCTGGATGTCGATCCCCACCTCGCAGCCGTGGGCGGCCGTCACCGCGATCCGGCCCGCGCTGTGCGAGATGCTCACGTCCACCTCGCGGGCGCTCGGGCAGAACGGCCGCTTGCCGTCCCGCGTGCCGATCCGCACCTCTTCGGCCGGTGCGCCGGTCAGTTCGGCGACGGCCAGCCGCAGCAGAGCGCGGCCTGCGAGAAACTCCGTGCGCCGCGCGGCGGAGAGCGTGTGCGGCGCCCGCAGGTCGTCGGTTCCCCCGGCGGCGATCCGGAGGTTCGTCTCGTCCACGCGCCCGAGCAGCGTCACCGTCCTGACGTCGCCGTGCGCGAGTGGCAGCAGGACCGGCCGGGCGGTGAAGCCGGCGGGGATCAGGCCGGCAGCCACTGCTCGGCTTCGGGCCATCGCCGTACGGCTCGACGCACCGCGTAGTCCCAATAGGAGCGTACGGACAGGTCGGCGTAGATGAAGTCCTGTTTGAGCCGGACGTCTTCGGAACTGGAGTAGTGGTACGCCAGTCCTGTGGAGAGCGCGGCGAGCTGGAGGCGGCAGGCGCGTTCCAGCACCTGGGCGAATATCGCGGCATGGCGCACGCTCTTGCCGACGATCACCCCTCCGTGGTTGCGCAGGAAGACGGCGCGGCCGGTGTCCCCGAGCTCCTTCGCGATCCGGTCGCCGGTGGCGATGTCGAGGACCGTGTTGCTGGTGGTGGTGAAGACGCTGGTCGCGTCGGCGAAGTAGGAACCCTCGTGGGAGAGGGGGCGCAGTGCGACGTCGCAGGCACCGAACAGCAGGGTGTACGGGGCGTGGCTGTGCACGATGCCGTTGACGTCCGGCCTGGCCCGGTAGATCGCCTGGTGGAGCGGGAGTTCGGGTGGCGCCATGCGGGGGGCCGGTTGCGTGTGGTCCAGCGTCGCGGTGACGGTCTCCTCCGGCGTGACCTCGTCGAATCCGCACAGTGCGTTCTTGATCAGGAAGGTGTCCGCGCCGGGTGTCCTGGCCGATATCTGCCCTTGGTTGAAGTCGTCGTGTCCGTCCAGGGAGAGCATCCGCCCGCCCAGGGCGAGCTGGTTGGCCAGCCTGCGTGTCATCAAAAGGCCTCTCTCATGGGTGGTCGCCCAAGGGGCTCGTCGACAGGGCGTGGAAGAAGTCGTCCAGGGCGATCAGGCCGGGCGGATGCCTCGGCAGACGCTGGGCGAAGGCCAGGGCGGTGCGGGCGACGGCGCACAGGGAGGTCACCTGGTGGTGGACGGTGAGGGCTTCGTCGGCGCCCCAGGTCCAGGTGATGGAGTGTTCACTGACCTCCGGGCCTCCGCGGCGAAGTCCCAGCTTCGCCTCCGGATGCCCGCCGCCGTCCGTCCAGGCCGTGGCGAGTCGTTCGGCCGTCGCGCTGACCCGCGCCGCCTTGCGTGCCGGGTGACGGTCCAGGACGTCCACATGGGGGGTCGTGAGGTGGTGGGCGGTGGCGACCAGGCCGGCCAGTCTGCGTTGCAGATAGCTGCCGAAGGAGAGGTTGACGGCCTCGAGCACGGGCACCGCGGCAGCGACCTCGTCGAGCCGGCCCGCGTGCCGCGGCCGCAGGTGGGACACGCATTCGAGCAGCGGCACGCTGTGCTTCAGGCAGTACGCGGCGACTTCGGGGAAGCCACCGGGGGCGCCGGCATCGATGAGGACGTCGGGCACGGATTCGGCTGTCCAGCCGGTGCTCGCCCGTGCCCGCAGGCTCACGGGGATGCGCGCGTCCGTGCAGGCCTGCAGCAGCGCACCTCCGAGCCGTCCCGCACCGATGATGCCGACGGTGAGGGGCGGGCCGTCGTGCTGGAGGGCGGCCGGCGGCGCGTCAGGCGGCATCGGAGCCGAGCTCGGCCAGAACGGCGGCGAGGATGCCGTCCACCGTGCCGAGCGCCTCGGCCCCTTCGTCGGCGTCCAGATAGACACCGAACTCGTTCTCGATGGCGTCGAGCAACCGGATGTAGGAGAGAGAGGTGTAGTTGACGGCTTCGAGCACACCTCCGTGCGCCTGAATGTCCGAGATGGTGATGTCGCCTTCGTGGGACGAGATGATCAGGCGGAGCACGCCCTCACGTATCAGCTGCGGGCCGGCGGACATGACTGACTCCTCGAGATGGGGCCGGCGGATCTCCCCGTCGGCTGCGGGTGCCCGGGCAGGGTGCCGGGAAGAGCGGTGTGGAAGGGGCGGAGCGGTACGGCGGGCTCAGGAAGGGCCGGCGTCGAAGAGGCTCCGCAGTTCGTGGAGCACCGGCTTGCCGATCACCGTGGTGGGGATGGCGTCGACGACGCGGATCAGTGTGGGGACCTTGTGGGCGGCCAGGTTGTCGCGCATGCGCAGGCGGACCTCGCCGGCGTCGAGCCCGTCGCACAGGACGAGTACGGCGGCTACGGCGGGCTCGCCGTGCTGGTCGGGAACTTCGAGGACCACGGCCTGCTCCACGCCGGGCACGGCATTGACGGCGTTGGTGACCTCGACCGGGTCGACCTTGCGGCCACCCACGTTGATCATCCGGTTGGAGCGGCCGGTGAGCACCAGCTCGCCGTCCTCCAGGCGCCCGCGGTCCCCGGTGCCGTAGTGGCCGCCTTCGTCGATCCGGCTCTCCAGAAGGCCTGGGGCGTTGAGGTAGCGGGTGGCCATCGAGGCGCTGCGCACATGGACGGCCCCGTCCTGGTCGGCAGTGGCCCCACGGGTCTGGATGTCCACCCCCGGCAGCGGGCGGCCCAGGCTCTGCGCCGAGGTGACGGTGGAGTAGGTCAGCGGTCCGGCCTCGGCGACGCCGTAGTAGTTGCCTATCGGGACCCCGGTCAGTTCCGTGAACCCCTTCTTGGTGTCCGCGCGCAGCGGAGCCCCGGAGGAGATGGCGACGTGGACGGAGGCGAAGTCCGTGCGGCCCCCGCCGGTGCGGACGAAGGAGTCGTAGAGGGCGGGGAAGGCGACCAGCCGGGTGGGCCGGGCTTCGGCGACGAGCCGGCGGATCCGTCCGCTCGTCGGCAGCCCGTGCGACAGGAGCAGCTGGGCGCCGACCAGGAAGCTCGACAGGAGGGAGGTGTTGAAGGCCAGTCCGTTGGACAGGCCCGCGCAGCACAGGACGCGGTCATCGGCCGTCATGGAGGTGCCCACCGCCCAGTTCTCCGCCGCCGCGCGCACCGCCCGGCCGGAGAATTCCAGGCAGTTGGGCTTGCCGGTGGTACCGGAGGTGAAGCGGCAGACCTCGGTGTCGGGGTGAAGCGGGTGACGGCGCTCGGCGATACGGCGGTACGTGGCGGTCAGGCCCGGCAGCGCGGGGATCGTGTCGCCTGCCGTGTCGCGGTCGTGAAGGACGAGGTCGAGCGAGCAGTCCTCGTGGATACGTGCCAGTTCGCTGTCGCCGGCCGAGGCATCGACGAGGAACGGCACTGCCCCTGCGTGCAGGATGCCGAGGTAGGCGGTCACCCACGTGGTGCTGTTGCGCGCGGCCAGACCGATCCGGGGGCGGTCGTCCACGGCTCGGGTGCCGCTGAGCCACTCGGCAGCACGCAGACTCCGCTCGTGCAGGGCGCGGAAGCCGATCGGGGAGTCGGGGCCGGACAGTGCCGGACGGTGCGCGTACCGGTCGGCGCACCGTGCGAATTCAGCGGCGAGGATCATGAGCGCTCGTTCTGTGCGTAGGCGACCGCGAGGCGGTCGAGCTTCGGAGCGTCAGGTGTGTCCACGCCCATGGCGACCGCGTACACCACATCGTGATCGGCGGGCAGTCCGGCCAGCCGCTGCCACCGCCCGCTGTCGAAACCACCGACACCCGTGACGGCGAGACCGCACCGGGCCGCCTCCAGATAGACCAGTTGGGCCAGCGCCCCGGCGTGGTAGAGGACCGTCCACAGCTGTGAGCCGCCCGCCTCTTCGATGAGTGAGGCGGTGGGTGCGTGCAGCAGCAGCACGGCCGCTGTGTCGGCCAGATGGCGTTGAGCCATGAAGGCCTCGGTGACCGATTCGTCGGGCAGCTCGGGTATCCAACGGACGCCCAGGCCGGCCGGCCCGGCCGACCGGTCTCGTTCGCACTTCTCCTGGCGCATGACCAAGGTGGCGTGGGGCGGCGTTCCCGCGAGGGGCAGCAGGTCGTGGAAGACGGACATCGCGCGGCCGACGGTGGCGTGCACGTCACGCGCGGGGACGGTGCCGGGCGCGAATCCGGTAGCCGACCGACGGCTGTGGAACGCCGTCCGCGGCACGAGAGGTGCCCTGCCTCTGCGCCGTACAGCCATCGGCAGCGAGATGGCCGCGCCGACCGGACCGGCCGCGGACCCTTCGGACCCGGTGACGAGAGACTCCCAGCAGAGCCGCTCCAGCCAGTGCGGCTGCCGGCGCAGCGAGGCCGGCCGGGTGGTGCGGGCGTCGCGGACCACCCAGCCGGACGGTTCGGCATCGGGGCCGTTGCCGGCCGGCACCGCGGTGACGGCCAGAGCCGAGTGGACCTCGGCGCACTCGCCGTACTCTCTGACCAGAGGCTCCAGACCCGGCGGGCGCTGGCGCAGCACGATGCTCGCACCGAGGCTGTCGGCCGCCAGCACGAGGTTCATGTGCAGGTGCGCCGTGTCCAGCTGGGTGTAGAGGTAGCCCCGGTCACCGTACTTCCGCATGGACAGCCACGGTCTGGTGGCCAGTACGACCACCGCGCCGCCCTCGGGGAGGGCGAGCGCCGCTCGGCACAGTGCCTCGTCGACGTGGGGCCCGCAGCTGAGTAACTGACAGTGCCGCCGGCCCGGGTCGACCTGGTGGAGGCCGGTCGTGCCGGCGTCGTCCCTGGTCAGGATGTAGCACTCGTAGGGGTACGAGGCGCCGGCCGAGGGCACTGCCCGGCGTGAGCTGTCCGAACCGACCATGCCCAGGTCGAGCACGGCCAGGGCGGTGCGCAGTCCCGCGGCGGGCATGAGAACGGGCGGCCGTCCGCCCCCCGCGGAGTCGACCGCCATTCGTTTCCAGAGCGGTTTTGCACGGACTTCCATCGTGATCTGCTCCTCGATTCCTTGGGGATGCAGCCCAGCGTGCGGCCTGGAGTACGGCCTGGAGTACGGCCTCGGAAGCCTGCGCCGCGCCCAGACGGATGCAAAGTATGCATAGAAAGTAGCAAAATCAAGATGGTTGGAAAGTGGATTTTGCCGATCCTCCGCACCAGTCCTCTTCCGGTAACGCACGCATCACCATGGAGATTCAGGGACAAAAACTCACATACATAAGCGTCGAATGGACCGAGGGCCTCCATGGGCTGCCAGGGTCATCAATCCTGTGCCACTCATGTGTCAAAAAATTCAGCTAAGACTGTTGAGAAATGACTCTGTTCCGCGCCATTCTTGAGCCCGCTCACGGCTGGACGCTCCGGCGAGCAGGACAAATGGGAAGAGGACAGGTGACACACCCAACGACCGCCCGCGTGCGGTTCCACGCGGGCCACCCCCGTACCGGGCCGATGACCTGGGGTCAGCGCGCCATCTGGGAGGTGATCCGCTGGCTGCCGCCCGACGACGACTCACTGAACCAGATCGGCTGGGCGCCGGTCGGCTCCGCCACCGTGGCCCAGGTGTGCGACATGGTCCGGCTGCTCGTGGAGCGGCACGAGTCGCTGCGGACGACCTACGCCGAGCATGACGGCGGCCTGGTGCAGCACGTGGCGGCTTCCGGCGAGATCGAGTTCCTGCTCGCCGAACTCGGACCGGGTGACCCGACCGAGGCTGTCGTCCCGCTCGGCGAGCGAATCCGGGCAGGCGCTTTCGACAACGCCGCCGGACTGCCGGTGCGCGCGGCGATCGGATTACGCGCGGGTACACCGGCCGTCGTGGCGATCGCCGCGAGCCACCTGGCGGTCGACGGCTGGAGTTTCCAGATCGTCATGGACGAACTGCGTGCCCTCACCGCGGGCCCGGACGGCGCGGCGGGCCTGCGTGAGCGTTCCCGGCAACCCGTCGACCGGGCCGTGTTCGAGACCTCCGAGGCCGGCGTCCGGCGCGAGAGTCGCACGCTGGACTACTGGGCCCGCCAGGCGAACACGGTTCCCGCGAGCATGCTGGCGACCACCTCGACGCCGCAGCAGCTCGACCGTGACTGGGCGCACATCGACTCCCCCGCCCTGGCACTGGCCGCCCACGCACTGGCCGAACGCGCCCGCTGCAACACGGCCACAGCACTGCTCGGCTCGACGTCGCTGCTGCTGGCCTCCTACCTCGCCGAGCCCGAGGCGGCGCTGCGGGTCATCGTGTCGACCCGTTTCAAGCCCGAGGACGAAGAGCTCGTCGGGGCCTTCAACCAGAACGCGATCGTCCGCCTGCAACTCGCCGACGAGACCACCGAGCAGTTCCTCACCCGTGCCGCCCGCACCGCGTTGAACGCCTACCGGCACGCCGAGGCCTGCCCGGTGAAGATGGAGGAGCAGCTGGAGGAGATCGCCCGCCGGCGCGGCATCGAGCCCGGCGGCTACTGCTTCTTCAACGACATCCGGTTCAGCGCCGAGGAGCGCAACGCCCCGCCGCCCTCGATCGACGGATCGAAGCTGCCCGCCCAGCTGGACGAGGCCTTGGCTCGTACCCGCCTGACCCGTCTG
The DNA here is from genome assembly GCF_001905505.1 of Streptomyces sp. CB02058. GTDB lineage: Bacteria > Actinomycetota > Actinomycetes > Streptomycetales > Streptomycetaceae > Streptomyces. Next base: position 803,785 of record NZ_LIPG01000003.1, on the reverse strand, counting down.
GACAGCGAGGGACGGCAGTCCGGCGCCAAGTTCTTCCTCTTCCTGGACGGGCTGCGCGAGTCCTGCGCACTCACTCTCTGCACGGACCCGCGCTTCCTGCCCGCCTCCGCCGCCGACTTCCTGCGGGAGCTCGAGCTGTTGATGGTGCGGGCGGCCCAGCACCCCGGCACCCCGGTGGGCGAACTCGTCGACCGGTTCCGACGCCATCCGCAAGGAACCCACCATGACTGAGACCACCACGCAGGCGCGGAGCACGGTGCCGGGGCAGACGCCCTTGATCCGCGCGAAGGGACTGCGCAAGCGCTACGAGGCAGCTCGTGGCGAAGGGTTCACCGCGGTCGCGGGCATCGACTTCGACGTCCGGCCCGGGGAGGCCTTCGGGATCCTGGGTGCCAACGGCGCCGGGAAGTCCTCGACGATGCGCATGATCGCGTGCACCTCACCGGCCACCGGCGGCAGCCTCGAGGTACTCGGGCTCGACGCACGGACCGAGGGCTCCCGGATTCGCGCTCGGATCGGTGTGGTGCCGCAGGACGACACCGTCGACGTCGAACTGACGGTCAGAGAGAACCTGTTGATCTACGGGCGCTACTTCGGGCTTCCGAAGGCCGAGATCCGGCGGCGCGCCGCGGAACTCCTCGACTTCGCACGGCTGACCGACAAGGCGGACGAGCGGGTCGAGGCGCTGTCCGGCGGCATGCGGCGACGCCTGACCATAGCCAGGGCACTCATCAACGAGCCCGAGATCGTGCTGCTGGACGAGCCCACCACCGGCCTCGACCCGCAAGCACGCCATCTGCTCTGGGAGCGCCTGTTCCGGCTCAAGGACGACGGCATCACGCTGATCCTCACCACCCACTACATGGACGAGGCCGAGCAGCTCTGCGACCGGCTCGTGGTGATGGACGGCGGTCTGATCGTCAGCGAGGGCACGCCGCGCGGACTGATCGAGCGGTACTGCACCCGGGAGGTCCTCGAACTGCGCTTCGGCCCGGGCGAGCGCGAGGCCATGACCGACAAGGCGCGGGGCCTGGTGGAGCGGATCGAGGAACTGCCCGACCGCATCCTTCTCTACACCGACGAAGGGGAGGCCACCATGGCGGCCGCCCACGCGCGCGGCATCGTCCCGCTGACCGCCCTGACCCGCAGAGCGAGCCTGGAGGATGTCTTCCTCACTCTGACGGGCCGCAGCCTCGTCGACTGAAGCGTCGCCGCCCCCGCCCACCATCCAGGCGTCGCCACGGAGAGTACCGATGACCACGCATGCCTCCCGCTCCCTCGTCCCACCCGGTCGTGCCCGCACGGTCCCGCCCGCCCTGCGCGAGTTCGCCTACTGGCTGCATCGCTACCGCCGCACCTGGCGCGGGACCGTGGTGCTGAACGTGGCCAACCCGCTGCTGTTCCTGACCGGGATCGGCGCGGGACTGGGCACCCTTGTCAACCACAACAACAGTGCCGACCTGGGCGGCCTGTCCTATCTGGCCTTCCTCACTCCCGGCCTGCTCGCCGCCTCGGCCATGCAGACCGCCTACATCGACTCGGCCCACCCGGTCCACCAGTCGGTGCAGTCCAAAGGGCACTACTGGGCGGCGACTGCCACACCGATGTCTCCCGTCGACATCTACTACGGTCACCTGCTGTTCAACATCTTCAAGGTGGCGCTCTCCGCAACGGCCTTCACCGCGGTGGCGGCGGCCTTCGGCGCCGTGGACGCGCTGCGGGCCCCCCTCGTGGTGGTCGCGACCCTGCTGGTCGGGGCCGCGTTCGCCACGCCGTCCGCCGCCTGGGCGGTGACCGCGAAGCGCCAGCCGACGGTACTCGCGGTCCTACGGTTCGGCGTGATGCCGATGTTCATGTTCTCCGGCACCTTCTTCCCTCTGACGCAACTGCCCGGCTGGCTCCAGCCGGTGGTACAGGCGACACCGCTCTGGCACGGGGTCGAGCTGTGCCGTACGGCTGCGCTCGGCACCGGCACCACCGCCGGCACCGCCGTCCACGTCGGCTACCTGGCCGTGCTGGCCGCCGTCGGTCTGCTGCTCGGGCGGCGCACCTACCAGCGGCACCTGCACTCATGACCACCAGCACTCACCCCTGAAAGGCAGGGATCCCATGTCGGCCGTGCTGGGCCCGCACGTCTCCGCTCGTCCCACGCCGGTCCTGCGCCCCCGGGGCGCCCTGGCGATGGTCGAGCGCAATCTGATGATCTACCGGCACAGCTGGCTGCTCCTCGTGGCCGAGATCTTCGAGCCGGTGCTCTATCTCCTCGCCTTCGGCGTCGGCATCGGCGGGCTGGTCGGCAACGTACCGGGCCTCGCCGACGCCGATGTGCCCTACGCGGAGTTCGTCGCTCCCGCCCTGCTCGCCACCACGGCGATGAACGGCGCGATGAACGAGACGACGTTCAACCTGTTCAACAAGCTGAAGACGAACCACACCTACGAGTCGATCCTGACCACGCCGATGACCGTGCGCGGCGTGGCACTGGGCGAGGTCTGCTGGGCTCTGATGCGCGGTGCTCTGGTGACGGCCGGGTTCCTCGTGGCCGTCACCGTCTTCGGCCTCGTGCACAGTCCGCTGGTGCTGCTGGTGGTGCCCGGCGCGCTCCTCGTCGGGTTCGCCTTCGCGGCGCTGGGCCTGGCCGTGGTGACCTACCTGCGGGACTGGCAGGACTTCCAGTACATCCAGTTGGCCATGCTGCCGATGTTCCTGTTCGCCACCACCTTCTACCCCCTGGAGGTGTATCCCCGTCCGGTCCAGCTGCTGGTGGAGTGCCTGCCGCTCTACCAGAGCATCGAGCTCATCCGGCAGCCCTCATTGGGCCGGTTCGGCGTCGAACTGCTGCTCCCGGCCGCCTATCTCCTCGTGCTGGGCGGCCTCGCCCTCGTGCTCGCGTTCCGCCGCCTGGACCGGACCCTGCGCAGCTGAGCGAGGTCGTGGCGCACCCCGCACAGCTCCTTCGCCCAGACCCGCGCGGGGTCCCCGGCGATCCGTATTTCTCTCTGGGCACCGGGCCCATCGGCGTAGCGCATGACAACTCCCCCCGCGCGTCCGGTCGTTCGCCGGTCGCGGGGGAACTCTACGGTCCGGCGGCTCGCCGCACGGGGGCCGGCCAGGACGTCGTAGGTGTGGAGTCGCACGCCACGCCCACGACGCCCGGGCCGGCCGTGTGTCGCCCGGTGACCGGCGTCGCCGGCCCTCCTCCGGCCGCGAGACGCCCGGCGCGCAGCTGACCTTCTCCCCCACCGGGTACGGGACGGATCGCGTCCCGGTCCCACGGTGCGGCAAGTGATCACCGGCTGCTGCCGGACGGACCCGGCCGATGGCTAGCGCACGCCCGGCAGCAGCGGTCCTGGTTCGGCGGAGGCGACGCCCGTCCCCTCCGTCTTCGGGTTGCGCCGCTGCCGTCTGGCCACCCAGGTGGCGAACCAGGAGAGCAGCATGCACATGCCGATGTAGATGGGCGAGATCACCATGACCACGGGGATGAACGGCAGATCGTAGTCGAGGTTCGACGCGATGAGCTTGCCCGCGTGGAGGAACTCCTCGTAGGTGATCAGATAGCCCAGCGAGGTGTCCTTGAGCGCCACCACCAGCTGGCTGATGATCGTGGGCAGCATCGCCCGCACCGCCTGAGGGGCCAGGACATGGGTGGTGACCTGCGTCTTGCGCATGCCCAGCGCGTACGCCGCCTCCCGCTGGCCCCGCTCCACCGAGTTGATTCCCGTGCGGAAGACCTCGGCGAGCACGGAGCCGTTGTAGAGGGTCAGGCCGGCCACCAGCGCGGGCAGCGGCTGGACCTTGAGCGCGACGAAGATGAAGAAGATCATCACCAGCACGGGCATCGCCCGGAAGAACTCGACCAGCAGGGTCGAGACCCAGCGCACCGCCCTGTGGTCGGAGAGCCGCCCCACGGCGAGCACGGCCCCGAGCACGAGGGAGAGCACCGCCGCGTAGGCGAAGGCCTTGAGGGTGTTGCCGAGTCCTCTCAGCAGCAGTTCCTGGATGCCCACGTAGGTGAAGGGCGTCCACTTGGCGCTGGTGAACTGGCCGGTGTCGAAGAGCAGATAGATGATCCAGCCGAGCAGCGCGAGGATCGCGATCGTCGAGACGACGCCGTAGGTGAAGTGCCGTTTGCGGGTGACCGGGCCGGGGATGTCGTAGAGCGCGGTCGCGGTGGTGGTGGAGTGGGTCATCGGGCGACTCCCCAGCGCTTCTCCAACACGTTGAAGAGGGCGCTGATGGCGAGGGTGATGATCAGATATCCGACAGCGATCCAGACGAAGGACCAGATGATGCTGTAGCCGAGTTCGTTGAGCGTCTTGTAGGTGCCGAGCAGCTCCGTGACGCTGAAGGCTCCGGCGATCGCGGAGTTCTTCGCGAGCGCGATCAGGGTCGATCCCACGGGTGGGATCACCGACCGGAAGGCCTGCGGCAGCACCACGCTGCCGAGCGTCTGGTTGAAGGACATTCCCAGACTGCGGGCCGCCTCGCCCTGTCCGGTCGGCACGGTGTTGATCCCGGACCGCAGGGCCTCGCAGATGAAGGCCGAGGTGTAGCAGCCGAGGGCGAGCACCGCGAAGACCTGGAAGGGGAGGACCAGGCCGAAGCGCGGCAGTCCCAGCAGCACGGCGAAGAACAGCAGTGTCAGCGGGGTGTTGCGCAGCACCGCCACCCAGACGGTGCCGATCACCCGGAGCGAGCCGACCGGCGCGACCCGGAAGGACGCCATCACGAACCCGAGTACCAGCGCCAGGACGGAGGCGTACACGGTGAGTTCGACGGTGCCGAGGAAGCCCTTGCCGTAGAGCGACCAGTTCTCTGTCAGTACATCCATGGTGGTGGCCTGCCCCTCAGGTCGCCGGGTAGCGGTCGATGGGCGGGGGTGTCGGCGCGGGCACCCCGGACAGCCCGAGGGTCGCCTCGAACGCCTTCTTCCAGTTCCCGTTCTTCTCGTTGGCCTCCAGCGCGTCGTCGAGCGCGAAGCGCAGCGCGTTGTCACTGCGCGGGACGCCGATGCCGTACGGCTCCTCGGAGAAGGGTTTGCCGACCACCTTCATCTCGTCCGGCGCCTTGGCCGCGAAGCCCAGCAGGATGGCGTCGTCGGTGGTGACGGCGTCGACCTGGAAGGTCAGCAGGTTGTCGACACAGATCGAGTACGTGTCGTAGGCGACGAGGTCCGCCTCGGGGAAGTCCGCGGCGATGCGCTGGTAGGGGGTGGACCCGGCGGCCGAGCAGACGGTCTTGCCGGCGAGGTCCTGCGGGCCCTTGATGTCGTTCTCGTCGGTGCGCACCAGCAGGCCCTGGCCGGCCATGTAGTACGGCCCGGCGAAGCCGACGAGCTTCTTGCGCATGTCGTTGATCGTGTAGGTGCCGACGTAGTAGTCGATCTGCCCGTTCTGGAGCGCCGTCTCGCGGTTGGCGGAGGCGATGGTCCGGAAGCGGATCGTGTCCGGCTCGAAGCCGAGCGAGGCCGCCATCATGCGGGCGATCTCGATGTCGAAGCCCGAGTAGATCCCGGTGGCCGGGTCCTTCTCTCCGAGGTAGGGCTGGTCCTCCTTGGCTCCGACGACGAGGTAGCCGCGCTTCCTCGCCTTCGTCCAGGTCTTGGACTCCGGCAGTTCGAAGCCGGTGTCGACGGTGTACTGGGGCAGCGCCCCGGCCTTCGGCCCCTTGACCGGTGGGCTGCCCTCCCTGCCGCAGCCGGCGGCGAGCGCCACGATCAGGAGGCAGGCCAGCACGGCCGCGATGTTTCTCGTACGCAACACGGTGCCCCCCGTCAGTGCTTGAGGATCTTGGACAGGAAGTCCTTGGCGCGGTCGCTCTCCGGCGCGGTGAAGAAGTCCTCCGGGGTGCGGTCCTCGACGATGCGGCCGTCGGCCATGAAGACCACGCGGTTGGCGGCGGACCGGGCGAATCCCATCTCGTGGGTGACGACGACCATGGTCATGCCCTCGCGGGCGAGCTGCTGCATGACCTCCAGGACCTCGTTGATCATCTCCGGGTCGAGCGCGGAGGTGGGCTCGTCGAACAGGAGCGCCTTGGGGTCCATGGCGAGGGCGCGGGCGATCGCGACGCGCTGCTGCTGGCCGCCGGAGAGCTGGGCGGGCAGCTTGTCGGCCTGCGAGGCGAGCCCGACCCGCTCCAGCAGCTCCCGGGAGCGCCGGTCGGCCTCGTCCTTCTTGCGCTTGCGGACCTTGAGCTGGGCGAGCGAGACGTTCGCCAGCACGGTCTTGTGGGCGAAGAGGTTGAACGACTGGAAGACCATGCCCACTTCGGCCCGGAGCTCCGCGAGTCCCTTCCCCTCCTCGGGGAGGGGCTTCCCGTCGATGGCGATGTGACCGGACTCGATCGTCTCGAGTCTGTTGATGGTCCGGCAGAGCGTCGACTTACCCGATCCGGAGGGGCCGATGACCACGACCACCTCCCCGCGGCCGACGGTGAGATTGATGTTCTGCAGTACGTGCAACTTCCCGAAGTACTTGTTGACGTCCCGCAGCTCGATCAACGGATCGACGGCCATACGCTGCCCTACCCACTTATCGCTTGTGTCGAGGTCAGCGCAAACTATCCAGGGCGAACACGCACTTCGGAGCCGACACGCACCAACAGCGCATAAGGCTGTTTATCGCGTTTTGGCCTCCGGCCCGCTCTCCGCCGACTCCGCGTACATCTCGGAGAGCTCGGGGCTGCCGGACATCGCCCAGTCCAGGCCGGCGGCGACCACGTCGATCTCGCGCCCCGACGCCAGCCGCACGACGGGCTGTCCACCCGCCAGGATGTCCCAGACCGCGCCGGGGACCGTACGCACGAGTACGGTGCCGAGGTACAGGCCCGCGTCGTTGCCCACCCAGGGCAGCTCCTCGGGATCGTCGCGCCAGACCGGCGTCAGCTGGTCGAGTGCGGCCAACGAGGCCGGGCTGTCGTCGAGTTCGAGACCCCGTTGCCCCGCGCGCGAGCGCAGCAGCTCGCACTCCGCGAACAGCTCGGCGACCCCGTCGGGGTCGGTCCGGACGGCGGCCGCGAGGGAGCCCGGAGGCGTACCGCCCTGTCGCTTGCGCCAGTTGTCCAGGAAGGGGATGTTCATGATCGATTCCCTTGGGAGGCCGAAGCTCCGGGCTTCGGGCCGGACCGGGCACCGGAGGAGCCGCTCCTGATCGGCGAGTGAGCCACGTATGGCTCCGGTTGGCCTGCGTTCGCCATGTTCATCTCCCACTCGGCTCCCATTCACACCACGGCACCACGGGGAACAACTCGTCCTGAAGCACCGCCATCAGGATCACCATGACACAAAACCGGCCCCGGTTCCCGGCACCTTCGAGGGCGCACACGACCTGCTCACACGACTACCGAACGGTAGCTCGGGGGCGCCCGGCGGCCGGCGCCCGGGACGGTACGGCAGACCGCCCCCGCATCCGGCGGCAGGATCGGCGGGACGATCCCGGCCCTCGGCACCAACTCCCCTGCGGCCACGGACCGGACCGGCACGGCGGAGTCCGCACGGGTGGGGACGCGGCCCGCACCATCGCGAGGCACGTCCGGGACCTCGCCGGAGGGCGGGCCGGGGCTGGTGTCTAGGGTACGGGCATGACGTCGCAGAACTATCTCTCCGAACTGTTCTCACTGGAAGGCCGCGTCGCTGTGGTGACCGGTGGCAGCTCAGGCATCGGCCGGGGCATCACGGAGGCTCTCGCTCGCGCGGGCGCGAGCGTCGTGGTCGTGGCCCGCCGGGAGGCGGAGCTGAGGAAGACCGTCGACGAACTCACCGCGGGCGGCTGCCGGGCGGCCTGGGTGAGCGCCGACCTCGGGACCGCCGAGGGCGTGCGGCTGGCGGGGGACGAGGCCGCGGCCGTGTTCGGTGAGCCGGACATCCTGGTCAACTCCGCGGGCATCAATCTGCGGCCGCCGATGAGCGAGCTGGACGAGGAGACCTGGGACACCACGATGACGGTGAACCTCAAGGCGCCCTATCTGCTGGGCCGCCGGTTCGGCCCCGGCATGGCCGAGCGCGGCTTCGGCCGGATCATCCACATCACGTCCCAGCAGGCGCACCGGGCGTTCGTGCAGAGCGGGGCGTACGGAGTCTCCAAGGGTGCGCTGGAGTCGCTGGCGCGCTCGCAGGCCGAAGCCTGGTCTCCGTACGGCGTCACCTGCAACACCCTTGTGCCCGGCTTCGTGATGACGCCGCTGAACGAGCGGCTGTCGTCGGACCCCGAGCGGGTGGCGGCCCTGGCCGCCCGCACGATGGTGGGACGCAACGGGCTGGCCGAGGACTTCGCCGGCGCCGCGGTGTTCCTGGCGAGCACGGCCTCGGCGTACGTCACCGGGCAGTCGGTCTTCGTCGACGGCGGGTTCTCGGTCCACTGAGCGGGTCCACCGGACCCACCGAGCGGTGCGCCGCCCGGTGATGCCCAGCGGCCCATCACGCCGGTGCCGCCCCGGTGAGGGGCGGCACCGGCGGTTCACGGACTCCTGGGAGCCAGGTTCTTTCGTCCGGGCAGGGCCGGGCAGGGAACGGGTCCGGTGCCGTGCCCCGTCAGCTCCCGGCGTCCGGAGCCGGCTCCTCCGCCTCGGCGGCCACCGCTGCCGCGACGGCGGACGACGCCGCGTCCTTGTCGATGCCCAGTCCCGTGAGGAGACCCGCGCCGCCCTCGAACTCCAGCACGGCCAGCAGGATGTGGCCGCTGCCGACGCATTCATGGCCGAGGCGCAGCGCCTCCCTGAAGGTGAGCTCCAGGACCTTGCGGGCTCCGGCGTCGTACGGGATGAGCTCGGGGACCTCGTCGGCCGCGGCCGGGAGCGCGAGGGCCGCCGCCTCCCGTGCCGCCTCCGGCGAGACCCCCAGCCCCGCGACGACCCGGGCGCCGAGCGATTCCGGCTGGGCGAGGAGACCCAGGACGAGGTGCGCCACTCCCACCTCGTCGTTGCGGGCGGCGTGGGCCTCGTTGCTCGCGCCCATGACGGCGTTCCTGGCCTCCGTGTCGAACTGGCCGAACCCCTGACTCGGGTCCAGCTCCGACGCCTCGCCGGGCTTCTTGGGCACGAACCGCTTCTGGGCGGCCTGCCGGGTGACTCCCATGCTGCGGCCGATGTCCGTCCAGGAGGCGCCGGAGCGGCGCGCCTGGTCCACGAAGTGACCGATGAGGTGATCGGCGATCTCCCCGAGGTGATCAGCGGCGATCACCGCCCCGGAGAGCTGCTCCAAGGCGTCGGCGTGGGTCTTCCTGATCGCCTCGATGAGGTCGTCGAGGCGGATCGGCGGGTTGGGGCGCAACGGCTTCGTCATGAGGCAACCCTAGGTTGACACCCCATGAACGTCAACCCGAAGTTGACACCTGGAGTGCCCTGGCCCGTGGTGCCCGGACGCCTCGGTGTCAGCGGCGGTTGAGCAGTCCGATGAGATCGGCAAGGTCGGCGGCGCCGGCCGGGTCATCCGCGTAGCGGGTGGTCTGAAGGGGGCCGACCTCGGGAAGGACGATGTCCTCCCGGGCCAGGACATGGACCAGGGTCACCAGCGCGGCGCGGGCATTGCCATCGGTGAAGGGGTGGAAGAACGCCACGTCGAGGTATGCGCGTGCCGCGCGTGCCGCCGGCGGGATGTCCGGGTCGGTCGTCCCGCGCAGACAGGAATCGAAGTCGGCCCGTGTGTGGGAGGTCAGGCCGTAGCGCTCGCGGCCGGCCTTCGCGTAGGCGTCGCTCACACGGAACGGCGCCCGTGTCGCGCCGAGGATTTCGCGCTGCCAACGGGCGAGCAGGGCGAAGTCCAGCGGGGTGCGGCGTGCGGCGTCCTCGCGGGCCAGGGCGTATGCGGCGAGCAGACGTTCAGCGCGATGCGGGTCGCGTCGGCGCACCGGCCCCTCGCACCAGGAGCGGAACCCGTCGCGGCCGGGTGGCACCCGCTCGAGGGCCGGTGCACGTTGCCAGTCGACCTCGCGGCGCACGCGCAGCCAGACCGAAAGGCTGTCAGTAGCGGTCATGGAGATCCTCCAGTGCCGCCCTCTCACGGTGGTCCTGATACGGGGCGTGGCCGGTGAGACCGACGGCGAGATCCTCACCGACGGATTCGATCAGCGTCCGTTCCGGGTGGACCCAGCTCGCGAACCGGCCACCGATGGCGTTCTCCACCGCCCGCGTGGCCTCGGCCCGGTCCATGCCGGAGCTGGTGAGGAACCAGCCCAGGACGATCGCCGCCTGACCGTGCCAGGCGCCCTCCGCGCCCGAGTCCAGCGCGTGGGTCACGAGCCGGACGCAGGCCCGTTCGAGGTGCCAGCTGCGGTGCTCGGGCGAGATGTCCGGCGGCGGCGCCAGTTCGGCGAAGCGCTGGGCCGTCCGCAGCAGCCACTGACGCCATTCCAGCAGCGCGGCCACGACGCGTTCCGCGGTCTCGTCCGGGGTCGTCACCGAGTCCGCCCCGCTGACCCAGTTGCCGATGGGCCCGCCGTCGCGGTAGCACCAGCTCCATCCCCAGGCCCAGTTGCCGTATCGCTCACGGATCATCGCGTCCACCTGGCTCTCGCACCAGCGCTCGCCCTCCCACCAGCCGGCCATGCCGGAGAGCACGGGTGGCACCCATGCGCGGACGAGCGAACGGAGGCGGGCATCCTCGTCCTCGTTCCAGACGAACGAGTTGCGGGCCGGGTCGAACGTCTCCCAGTTCCCGATGTCCTCGTAGGTGAGGCGGGGGACACGGTTGTCGGGGAAGGGCAGGGTGTCACGGTTGTACGTCAGGGCCGGCCACTCTTCCTGTCGGGAGCACACGCACGCCGTTAGGATCATCCCACCGCTCGTGGGGCTCACGTCGGCTGGAGTGACCGGCCAGGAGACCGGGACGGCCTGGACAGCACGGAAGAGCGACAGAGGGGTGTGCGATGGCCGGGGACCGCGACGGCATGGTCGTCTACTGGCGGCCCGGCTGCCCGTACTGCATGAAACTCCGGCTGCGGCTCCGCTTCTCCGGGCTCACCTACACCGAGGTGAACATCTGGCGGGACCAGGACGCCGCCGCCTACGTACGCTCGGTCGCCGACGGCAACGAGACCGTGCCGACGGTCTCCGTCGCGGGGCACGCCATGGTCAACCCCTCCAAGCGCGAGGTCGTGCGGGCCGTGACCGCACGCGCCCCGCACCTGCTGCCCGCGAAGGACGGGGCGGGGAAGAGTTGACCACGCGGCGGGCCGGAGAGGCTCCCCCGCGCCCCGGCTCCGCCCCGCTTCCTCAGACCTCCAGGTCCACGACCACCGGGGCGTGGTCCGACGCACCCTTGCCCTTGCGCTCCTCGCGGTCGACATAGCTGTCCTTGACCGCCGCCTGGAAGGGGGCGTTCCCGTAGACCAGGTCGATGCGCATGCCCTTGTTCTTCGGGAAGCGCAGCTGGCGGTAGTCCCAGTAGGTGTACGGGTGGGCGTACTTCAGGGGGCGCGGCACCACGTCGAGGAGCCCCTCCTCGCGCAGCGCGGCGAGGGCGGCCCGCTCGGCGGGGGTGACATGGGTGGAGTCCACGAACTCCGCGGGGTCCCAGACGTCCTCGTCGGTCGGTGCGATGTTGAAGTCTCCGAGTACCGCGAACGGCAGCGCCCCGGCGGCGTCCGCCGCGACGGACTTCCTCAGGGCCTCCAGCCAGCGCAGCTTGTAGGCGTAGTGGTCGTGGTCGACCTCGCGGCCGTTGGGGACGTAGACCGACCAGACCCGGGCGGGGCCACAGGTGGCCGAGATTGCCCTCGGCTCCTGCACCCCCTCGTACTCCGGGCCGTCGGGCAGGCCCGTCACGACGTCCGTGAGGCCGACGCGGGAGAGCAGCGCGACGCCGTTCCACCGGCCCGTGGCGTTGACCGCGGACTCGTAGCCCAGCTCGCGCAGCGCCTCGGCGGGGAACTGCTCGAGCGTGCACTTGGTCTCCTGGACGCACAGCACGTCGGTGCCGCTGCTCTCCAGCCAGGCCAGCAGCCTCGGGAGCCGGGCCGTGATCGAATTGACGTTCCACGTGGCGATACGCATGCAGCCAACCTAACCGCTCCCACCGACAGCGGGCTCAGAGGCGGGTCGCGTCGCCCGGGGTCAGCCGGCTGTGGTCCGCTCCGCCGAGGGCGCCGATCTGCATGTCGTAGATCGGGCGGGCGAGGTCGGTGAGCAGGGCGTCGTGGATGTCGATCGCGCGGCGCGGCTTCACCTCGCGTACGTAGTCGATGACCTCGGAGATCTTGCTCCAGGGAGCCATCACGGGCAGCATCAGCGTGTCCACCGGGTGATCGGGCACCGTGAGGGCGTCACCCGGGTGGAACACGGAACCGTCCACCAGGAAGCCGATGTTGGTGATCCGCGGGATGTCCGGGTGGATCACGGCGTGGAGTTCACCGTGCACCTGGACGTCGAACCCGGCGGCGGTGAACGTGTCGCCGTGGCCGACCGTGTGGACACGCCCCGGGAACGCGGCGGACAACTGCTCGGCCACGCTGCGCAGGGTCCACAACTGCGCGGCGGGATTGGACTCCAGGCCCGCGCGCAGCCGCGCCTCGTCGAAGTGGTCCGGGTGCTCGTGCGTCACGAGGAACGCGTCTGCCCCGGCGGTGGCGTCGTCCTCGGAGAACCCTCCGGGGTCGACGACGAGCGACCGGCCGTCCCGCTCCAGGCGGACGCACGAGTGGGTCTTCTTGGTCAGCGTGAGAGAAGAAGCGTTCATACCCCCATCCTGCTACGCGGGCGGAGTGGTTTCCTCCTGGATCACGGACTGCGCGATCTCGAACGCCGCGCCGGCCGCCGGCATGCCGCAGTAGACGGCGGTCTGGAGCAGCACCTCCTTGATCTCGACCGGCGTGAGTCCGTTGCGCAGGGCCGCCCTGATGTGCTGGGCGAGGCCTCCCAGGTGTCCGGAGGCGACGACCGCGGTGAGCGTGACGCAACTGCGCGACCTGCGGTCGAGTCCCTCACGGGTCCAGATCTCGCCCCAGGCGTAGCGGGTCAGGAGCTCCTGGTAGTCGTCGCTGAACCCGTCGGACGCGGCCGTCTCCGCGTTCACATGGGCGTCGCCCAGCACCTCGCGCCGGACCTTCATCCCCCGGTCGTAGAGGTCGCTGCGGGCCGGGGCGGAGGCGTCGGGCACCTCGGTCGCGGGAGCGATCTCGGCGACGGGGACGACCGGGGCGAAGGGGGTGGCGAAACCCGGGGAGGGCGGTACGGGGATGGACGCCTGGGTGTCCTGCCAGGACGTCGAGAAGTGCATGAGCAGCAGATCGGTGACGGCGGCCGGCTGCTCGACCGGCGCCAGGTGGCTGGCGCCCGGCACGAGGGCGAGCCGCGCGTCCGGAATGCCCGCGACGAGGGTCCGGGCCTCGGCGGGTCCGGTGACCTTGTCCTCGGCACCGACCAGGACGAGGGTCGGCACGCCGATGCGGGGCAGTTCCGTACGGATGTCGAAGGCGGCCAGGGCCTCGCAGGCGGCGATGTAGCAGCCGGGGTCGGTGGTGCGGACCATCTGTACGGCCCACTCGACGATGGCGGGCTGGGCGGCGGCGAAGCCGGGGGTGAACCAGCGTTCCGGTGAGGTGCGCGCGATCGGCTCCAGTCCGTTGCTGCGGACGATCACCCCGCGCTGGCGGAACTCGTCGGCGCTGCCGAAGCGCGGCGAGGCGGCGACCAGGGCGAGGGCGGCGACCCGGTGCGGGTGGCGCAGCGCGAGATCGGCGCCGACGGCGCCGCCGATGGCGCAGCCCGCGTACCCGAAGCGCTGCACTCCGAGGCTGTCCAGCGTGGCGAGGACACGGTCGGCGATGTCGGTGACCGCGGCGGCGGGGTGCGCGGGAGCCCCGCCGTGCCCCGGCAGGTCGTACCGGAAGATCCTCCAGTGCTGGGAGAGCTCGGGTATCTGGCGGTCCCACATGTGCCATGTCGTACCGAGTGACGGGCCGATCACCAGGACAGGGGCGTCTTCGGGGCCGTCGAAGCGGTATTGCATGGTTTCAGTCCTCGTCTCGCTCACCCTCCCACGCTCCCATATCTCACAATTCCACTCGGGAGGGGGTGGGGGACGCTCGCCAGACCTCCTCAGATGTCCATCACCGGACGAGAATCTCCACATCCGGCTTCGCATACCGACGCATCGTCGTGCGGGCGTCGGTGTGAGCCAGGGCGACGGTCATGCCGGATCGCCGGCGATCCGGGGAGCAATCCGGAGACGCTGCCGAGCGGGGTGAGGACTGCCTGCGTCCGGCGGCCCCGGGACGCCGGACGCAGGAACCGGACCACGGCACCGCCTCCCACCCGTCACCGACCGGCGCACGAGCGAGGCCCTGACCACCGCCCCTGACGCCGGCCGGGAGGTGCTACCAGTTGGTGATGTAGAAGCAGGACCACTGACCGAGGCCGCCGCTGTACTGGAAGGCCCACTTGATGTTCGTCCGGGTCTCCTTGCCGTACCCGCCGTCGGTGCCGATGCCCTCCTTGCCCTGGGCGTGGACAAGAGCGTCCTTGGTCTTGGCGCCGAAGATCCCGTCGGTGCTCAGACTGCGGCCGTAGCACTTGTTCAGCGTGATCTGCAACGCCTTGACCTCGGGTCCGCTGGCTCCCTGGTACATCTGGCAGTCCACGTTGTTGTTGTAGGCAGGAATGCTCGCGTGAAAGCCGGAGTTGGAGATCGTCCTGCCGACGGTGTCGTTGCAGTAGCCGGCATAGGCAGCGGCGGGTGTCGCGGCGACCATCCCGATGCCGGCGGCGGCGAGCGCGACCGCTGCGGCGGAGACACCGGCTTGAGCGCGCAGTGCTCGGAGCTTCTTCATACTTCCCCCTGGGTTCCTTGGCGTGGACGCTTCCCGTGAAGGCGTCCGCATGCGAGGTGACCGTCCGGAACGAGAGGTGGACCGTCCAGGGTCGCGACGTTCGCGTTCCGCCCGGTGAAGCCAACTGTCGCCCGCCCGGCCGGCGCCCGGCCACACCCTTGCCGCTGAACGCAAAAGCGCAGGTCGAGGGGGAGAACAAGCTGCTCGGCTTCCCTGCCACCGTCCGGCGTCGCGGCGATGCCCCACGAGGTGTCGTCGCAGTGCCGTGCCGTCGTGGCGCTGGACCGCGGCCGCCGCCCGCGTCTTCCCGTCGGCGTCCGCACAGAAAGAGATCATTCCGTGGACGGTGCGGCACCGGACGTCATAACATTCATCGAACGCCAATGCGCAGTCTCGCAGGGGGAATCGTGACGCCAGAGCTTGACACTTGCTTCGCCGCCATCAAGCAGGAATACGGCAAGGACTCGATCGAACGCGTCGAGGTCATGCTGGAGCCGCGGCGCAGGAGTGAGCAGCGGCATCCGCTCCAAAAAGGCGCAAAGTGGATACTGCCCGGCATATCACGGCAGCCGTGGCACGACCCCTACGCCTATCCCGAACTGACACCCGTGGTGCACGCGCTGGAGGAGAACCACGCCGCCATCAAGAGTGACCTGGAAACGGCCTGGGCGACGCAGCGCGAGCAGTTCTCGGACTACGAACATTATTTGGTGCGCCAGGAGAACTGGCAGGCTCTCTACCTCTACCGGGACGGCGCTCTGGTGGAGGACTCGGCGCCGGTCGCCCCGACCGCGTACAAGGTGCTGAAGGAAACGGCGGTCGACACGGATGTGATCTGCCCGCTCCTGGAATCGCATTTCTCCACGCTTCTCCCCGGGGCCGCGATCAAACCCCATTGCGATCTGTGGAACTTCAGCATCAATCTGCATCTCGCCATCGACATTCCGGGGGACTGCGCGGTCAGCGTCGCGGGCGAGGCGCGGGAATGGGAGGAAGGAAAGTGCCTGTTGTTCGACTATTCCTTCGAACATGAGGCGTGGAACCATTCCGACCGCACCCGCACCTGCCTGCTCGTCGACCTCTGGCACCCGGAGACGACGATCCCCGAACGCAGGGCGCTGACCGCACTGGTCACCGAGATCCAGAAGATGATGAGCGCCAGCTGAGGCGCGGACCGCACGTCAGGCGGCTTCGATCAGCTCCCGCAGCCGGTCGTAGCCGGGGGCGAGTGCGCGCAGTCCGGCGGCGACCGCCTTGTCGTTCCCCGTCACCAGCTCGTACTGGAGGGCGCCGAGCCGCCGGGCCTGTGCCGCCGCGGCCTCCGCGGCGCCGGACAGTCCGATCAGGTCGAAGCAGGTGGCGGCGTCCGAGAGCCGGCGGGCGCCGGCCCGGAGGCCGAAGCTCTCCAGCATGTGCCGGGTCTCGGGGTCGAGTCCGCGTTCCAGCCGGCCGGAGAGTTCCGCGAGGGCGTCGGCCCCGCCCGACGACCCGGGCGCGTTGGGCAGGTCGTACCGCCCGGCCAGCCAGCTCGCCGCCGCCG
Organism: Streptomyces sp. CB02058; assembly: GCF_001905505.1. Classification (GTDB taxonomy): domain Bacteria; phylum Actinomycetota; class Actinomycetes; order Streptomycetales; family Streptomycetaceae; genus Streptomyces. The sequence goes on along the minus strand of NZ_LIPG01000003.1, from coordinate 787,480 downwards.
GGAGCGAGGCCCGCAGGGCGTCGGCCGGGGCGACCTCCCTCTCGCGCAGGAACCCGGTGCGCATGACGTACGGAGTCTCGATGTACGCGACCTCGTCGGCCCGCCACGCCTCCATGAAGGCGTCCGACGGCATCGACGCGTAGGGGTGGCCGTGCGGGTCGTGGAAGACGACCATGTCCTCGGTCACCTCGAGGACGACCACGTAGTGGTCCGCGCCCTGCGCCGTACCGGAGCCGGGCTGATGCAGCAACAGACCCATGTCCAGCGGACCGACGAGCACCGGCCCCTGCTCGCTCGCCGCACGGAGCCGCTTCGCGGCGTCCTCGGGGGAACCGCCCTCGGTGCGCTCGCAGCGCAGGCCCAGCAGTTCGACGGCCGCATTCAGTCCGATTTCCGGATCCCAGCCGTACGGGTCGAAAAAGGGAACTGTCCCTCCGATGAGCTGAACACCGAACGGTGAACCGGTCAGACACTCCACGATGTGCGTTCCAGGGGCTTTTGCACCCAACACCATCGTCAGCGAGTTGGTGTAACAGTAAGGACCGGATCCCACGTACGGAAAACGCATGGTGCAGATCTCCATCTTGACGTTCGAGAGAAATTCGGACAGCGTATCACCATGGAGCAACTGACCCAGGCCCCACCGTCTCAGACCCTGACACCCTGCACCATAGTCGACCAGAAGCGACTCTTCGAGCTGTATCAATCCGTGCCGGACGCACAGGCATACGCCGAGCTGCTGAAAATGGAACAGGAATGGATAGTTCCGCTCGCTGGGCAATTCACGGACGAGGCCCCTTCCTTCACGTCCGTCGCGGAACTCATGACCGCGATGAAGGAATTCCTCGTGGAGGAGGGAAGGAGCTCGTCGGAGAACCACCGATTCCTCGCCCAGGACGCCACGTACGAACAATTCAAGTACGTCGTACGCGAGTTCGCGGTGGACGGACTGACCGAGTCCCTCTCCCTGCTCGCCGTGGTCCCGCGCCTTCCGTACCGATCGGGCATGGCGGTATTCCGGGTGCTCATCGACGAACTCGGCTGCGGCAACGAGGCCCAGGCCCATTCGCAGCTCTACCGCGATCTGCTCACCGAGCTCGACATGCCCACGGACATGAACAGCTATCTGGATATCGGTCCCGAGAGCTACTCCTATGTGAATCTCTTCCACTGGCTCGCGAACAGGGCCGAATCACCCGAGTATTTTCTGGGCGGTTACGCCTACTTCGAGGCGAGCGTCCTCTACGGCTTCCAGAGCTTCGCGCACGCGGCCCGGCGGCTGAAGATCAAGAACCACGCCTACTACACCGAGCACCTCTACATCGACAACTTCCACAGCAAGCAGATGCGCACAGCGATCCGTGAGAAGCAGGCCGAGACCGGCATCGATCTGGCGAAGGTCTGGGCAGGCGTCCGGATCACCAGCGCGATCGTTGGGCACGCCACCGAGATGGCGATATTCAGGTCCAGGAGCGTCGGACAGTCATGAGCGAAGACGAACAGCAGAAGCCGGTGCGGGTCCGTGAGGTGAGCGAGGACGTGATCGCCGTCGAACTGCCCGGCGGCACGGTGCTGACCGACGCGGTCTGCCCGCACCGCAAGGGACGGTTGAGGTTCGGATACGTCGACGCGGACAGGATGCGCATCACCTGCCCGCTGCACCACTCGACCTTCAGCCTGGAGAACGGCCGCCGGCTGGCGGGTCCCGTCTGCGACGCGTTGCGCATCCACGAGCAGGGGACGCCCGGCTGAGGAACGCCCGCGACGCCGCGCCCGCCACCCCGGGGAACGGGGCGGCGGGCGCGGGCGTGTCACACCTTGACGGTGCGGCCCACCGCGGTGACGTTCGTCGGGAAGGCGCCCCAGGTGCTCCACGTCAGCTCCGGCGGGAGCTCCGTCTCCGTGCCGCCGGCCGACGGGAGCCCTTCACGGTAGGACGTGACGCGGAGCGGGATCGCGCCCTCGCCGCGCACCCGCAGCTCGACCTCGACTCCGGCCGCCGGTACGGCCCATGCCGCGAAGCCCCACTGCCACGGGCCCGGGGCGAAGGTCTGGTTGCGGCCTCCGTCGACCTCGGCGCCCAGCACCGTGGCCCCCTTCACGGTGTGCGCGGAGGTGTCGGCGCTGACGGCGACGTACGCCGTGCCCTCCCCCGGTGCGATCCGCAGCCGTACCGTCCGGTCGCCCCCTGCGGTCGAGTCCTGGAGCACCTTCACCTCCGGTGCGGCGGGCCGCACCGCCGGAGCTTCCGCGTCGGCCACCAGGCCCCGCTGGAGCGTGGGAGGGAATGTCGGGAACTCCTTGGACACATCGGTACGTTCGGTACCGGCACGCGCCTTCGTCCAGGCGGGCGGAGCGCCGTCCGCGGAGAGCCAGCGGCCCTTGCCGGTGTCCGCGTCCCAGGCGTAGAAGAGGTTGGTGGGCTGCGGGTGCCCGGTGCCGAAGCCGTCGACCCGCAGGCCCGTCGCGACCAGGACGACGCCCGCGGCCACCGCCACCAGCGCCGTGACCGAGGGGACACGGCGCGGCAGCAGCGCGGCCAGCGGCACGACCGTGATCGCCACCAGAGCCAGCAGCACGAGCGAGGGCGCCGCGAAGCTCACGCCCAGGGTCGGGAAGAGCAGCACCACCAGGGGGATCAGCAGTGGCAGCGCCGGCAGCGCCGCCGCCGTGGCCCCCACGGCCACCCAGTCCCGGCTCGCGTTCCCCCACCGCAGCGCGGCGGCGAGCCCCGCGCAGCCGAAGAGCAGCGGCCAGGTGAACACATAGGCGGCCCCCGGCATCAGGAACGCCGTCAGCAGCGTGAGGGCCGCCAGCCAGCCGCCGATGCCCAGCGCGAGTCCGGCAGCCTGGGCCTTCCGGCGCAGCAGCAGGAACCAGCCGAGCACCAGCGCGCAGGTGAGCGCGGTGAACGCGCCCCGGAACCACTGGGGCCGGTAGGTGTCACCGGAGAGCAGACTGCCGTAGCCCGGCCGGAAGAGGCAGATCAGCTGCCAGACACCGAACGCGACGGCGCCGGCCGCCACGAGCACGAGGGGGAAGGTGAGGGCGGTGCGCAGCACCCCGTCACGTGCCGCGCCGCGCCGGCCCGCGTACCAGAAGGTGGCGGCGTACCCCAGGACGGCGAGCAACGCGAGCACGACGACCAGCAGTTGCGGGTACTGCACGATCAGCCCGAAGAGCGAGAAGTAGGTGTCCTTCCCGGTCGAGAGGGCGGAGAGGTCCTGGCCGGCGAGTCCGCGGGCCGCCGCCAGCACGACGTCGCCCTGGCTCTGCACGCTCTCCCGGGAGAGCGAGGCCACCGAGTCGTCACGCGTGTGGTACTTCGCCGATCCGTCCACGAAGGCGAAGTTGAGGCCGGTGAAGCCCTTGTCCTTGAACTCGGTGAAGTCCGTGGCGTTGGGCAGCAGGCAGTAGATCTCGTCCGACATCGAGGTGGCGATCGGGCGGTCCCCGTCGCCGAGCGCGGCGACCGGCCCGCTGTTGCGGTCCCCCGCTTCGAACATGATGGACGGTCCGGAGACGCCACGGGCCTCCAGGTTCATCACCACGCTGCGCTCGGGGTCGAGGTCGGTGCTGTCGAGGAACGCGCGGGCTCCGAGGAGCCCCGTCTCCTCGCCGTCGGTGAGGACGACGTCGATGTCGTTGCGCTGGGTGCCGTCGGCGCGCAGGGCTCGTACGACCTCCAGGACGGCGGCGACGTTCGCCGCGTTGTCCGCGGCTCCCGGTCCGGCGGGTACCGAGTCGTAGTGCGCGACCAGGACCACGTTGCCCGTGGAGTCCTTGCCCGGGAACCGGGCGTGCACGTTGTGCACCTCGGCGACGACGGCGGTGCCCTCGCCGTTCCTGGCCACCACGTGGGTCTCGTCCTCGGCCCGGCCGCCCAGGGCGGTGAGCCGGTCGATCAGATGCCCGCGCACCGCGGCCGACTCCGGGCTGCCGATCGGGTGGGGCGCCCGGGCCAGGACGCGGACGTCCGTGAGGGCGCGCCCCGCCGAGAACTCTCCCTCCGGCGCGGACGACCCCTTCGCGTCCGGCGGCTGCAGTGTGTAGAGGGTCATTCCGGCCAGTACGGCCAGGAGCAGCAGGAGCACGGCTCCGGCGCGCCGGGGCGTCACGCGCGAGACCGGCTCCTCGGGCAGGTCCGGTGATTCTGAGCGCACTTGCAGCAGGTCCATCTGTCCCATCAGTCCTGTCGGTCCGTGATCACGCGGTCGGGGTCGGCCGCCATTGCGTCGAGGATCGAGCGGTAGTCGCTGACGACGGACTCGGCTGCCTCGGGGTCGAATAGGTCGAGGTCGTACTCCAGCTGACCGGTCAGCCCGCCGTCGTCGGTGTCGTCGAGCTGGAGGACGGCATCGAACTTCGACGTTCCCGTGGAGACGGGGAGCAGGGAGACCGCGAGCCCTGGCAGGACGGGCGGCCGGGCCGGCGTGGCTCCGTACGAGAAGAGCAGCTGGAAGAGAGGGGTGTGTTCCGCGCTGCGGGGCAGCCGCAGCGCCTCGACGACGCGTTCCAGTGGTACGTCCTGGTGGGCGAAGGCGTCGAGGGCCGTGGCGCGCACGCGCACGAGCGCCTCGCGGTAGGTGACTCCGGAAGGCAGTCGGGTCCGCAGACAGAGGCTGTTGATGAACAGTCCGACGAGATCGTCCGTACCGCTGCGGTCGCGGCCGTGCGTGAGCGTGCCCACGAGGAGGTCGCCGGCTCCGGTCGAGCGGGCGATCAGCGCGTAGAAGCCGGTGAGCGCCGCCATGAAGGGCGTGGCCTGTTCGGTACGTGCGAGGGCCGCTAGCCGGGCGGCCTGCTCCGGGGGCACGGTGAAGCGCACCGTCGCTCCCCGCCCGGAGCGCCTGGTGCGCGCCGGTGCGGCGGTGGGGAGCCGGGTGGTCGCGGGCGCGTCGGCGAGCCGGTCCGTCCAGTGGGCGAGCTCGGCTGCGGCCTCGGGCGTCTCCCACCACCGGGCCTCGCGCACCGCGTGCTGGGGGTACGAGAAGTCGAGGGGGGCGAGGTCCGCCGTTCCCCCGGCCCCGTATCCGGCGGCCAGTTCGTCCAGCAGGATCGCCATGGACCGTCCGTCGAACACGATGTGATGCACGATCAGGACGAGGTAGTGGGTCCGGGGTGAGGTGCGGACGAGAGCCGCGCGGAACACCGGCCCCTTCGTCAGGTCGAAGGGCAGCCGCACCTGCTCGGTGACGGCCCGCAGGGCCTGGGTCTCCGTGGCACCGTTCAGATCGGTCAGCGGCAGGTCGAAGGGGTCCGGGGCGCGGACCACCTGCTGGGGGACGCCGCCCTCCGCCACGAAGACGGTGCGCAGGGCGGCGTGCCTCTGCACGATGCGGCCGAGGGCGGTGCGCAGGCCCGGCTCGTCGAGTTCCCCGTCGAGGCGGAGGACCACCGGTTCGTTGTACCGGGCGTCCCCGCCGTTCAGTTTGTGCAGGAACCACATCTGCCGCTGGGCGGCCGTCAGCGGTGCGGTGTCGACGGGCGGAACCACGAGGGCGCCGGAGCCCGTGTCCGCCGCTCTGGCCGCCTCGACACGGGTGGCGAGCGCGGCCACGGTGGGCGCCTCGAAGATCGCGCGCCGGGGCAGGTCCGTCGCGAGTGCCTCACGGATCCAGCTGGTCAGCCTCGTGGCGAGCAGCGAGTCACCGCCGTGCTCGAAGAAGTTGTCGTGCACGCCTGTCCGGCCGGTGGCGAGAACGGCGTCCCACAGCCCGCAGAGCGCGGCCTCCACGGGCGTACGCGGTGCCTCCCCGGGGGCGGTGTCCTCCCGGTCGTCGACCGGGGTGTTCCGCAGGGCCCGGCGGTCCACCTTGCCGTTGGGGTTCAGCGGCAGTGCGGGCACGGAGACGTAGCGGGAGGGGATCCGGTCGGCCGTCAGCCGGGTGGAGAGGTGGGCGCGCAGCCCGCCGACGTCGGGAGGACCCTGCCACACGACGCACGCGACGAGCTGCAGGACGCCGGCGGCCCCCTCCTTGGCGAACACCGCGCCCTTCACCACTCCCGGGAAGGACGCGATCGCCGTCTCGACCTCCTCCGGCTCGATCCGCACCCCCCGGATCTTCAGCTGGAAGTCGGCACGGCCGAGGAACTCCAGCTCACCGCCGGGCAGTCGGCGTACGAGGTCCCCGGTGCGGTACATCCTGCCGCCCGGGGCCGGTGCGTACGGGTCGGGAAGGAAACGTTCCGCCGTCAGGCCGGGCCGCGCCAGGTATCCGCGTGCCACACCGCTGCCGCCCAGGTACAGCTCGCCGGCCTCGCCGTCGGGCACCGGCAGCGTGTCGGGGTCGAGCACATAGGGCCGGGCCCCTTCCAGCGGGGTGCCGATCGGGAGCCGGGTCAGGCTTCGCAGCCGTGCCTCGTCCGCGTCGGTCTCGTAGAGCAGCTGGGACACGGTGGCCTCGCTCGCCCCGTACTCCTGGACGAGGCGGACCCCCGAGGCCAGCCAGTCCGCGACGCGGTGCGGTGCCACCGGTTCACTGCCCACGACCAGCAGCCGCAGCGAGGGGGGCGGCCGGAGCGCGGCGTCCCGGGTGAGCTCGCGCAGCCATTCGTACCAGTACGAGGGGGTCAGCTGGACGACCGTGACCTCGTGCTTGTCGAGGACGGCCGTGAGATGGGCGCTGTCGGCCAGGTTGTCCTCGGGGTCGAGCACGAGGCAGGCGCCGGCCAGCCAGGTGGAGAAGATCTCCTCCGCGGCGACGGAGAAGCCGATCGCGGCGAACTGGAGGACGCGGTCCCCCGCTTCCAGGTCCAGCCGCTGCCCGATGGACCGCGCGAGCGTGGCCAGTGGACCGTGGGAGAGGCCCACGCCCTTGGGGCGGCCGGTCGAGCCGGAGGTGTAGGTGATCCAGGCCAGGTTGTCCGGATGCACCGGGCCGACGGGTACGGATACGGGCAAGGCCGGGGCCTGCCCGTTCTCCGCGTCCTCCGCGTCGAGGCAGAGCACCTGGGCGACGTGTCCGGCCGGCAGTGCGTGCCGCAGCCGCTCGTGCGTGAGGACGACCGGTGGTTCGGCGTCCTCGAGGACGAAGGACAGCCGGTCGGCCGGGTATCCGGGGTCCAGGGGCAGGCAGACCCCGCCCGCCTTGAGGACCGCGAGCACCGCCACGGTCAGGTCCACCGACCGCTCCAGATGGATGCCGACGGGGACGTCCGGGCCCACGCCCCACGCCCGCAGCCGCGCCGCGAGCAGGCCCGCCAGGTGATCGAGCTCGCCGTAGCCGACGCGGTGGCTGCCGCAGACCACGGCGTCGGCCAGGGGCGTGCGGCGGGCCTGCTCCTCGATCAGCTCGGACAGGGTGCCCGCAGAGGTGTGTGTCATGGGGTGAGGACCACCTTCGTCGCGGCGGCCTCGTCGAAGAGCCGGAACCCCTCCACCGCCTTGTCCAGCGGCATCCGGTGCGAGACGACGAACGTCGGGTCGAGACGGCCGGCGCTCACCAGGGCCATCAGCGGTTCCCGCACGCTGATCGGGTCGCCGACCGCGAAGCGCAGGGTCAGTTCCTTGCCGAAGAGCGTTCCCGTGGGCATCGGCATGCCCTCCGACGCGTGCGCCCCCGCGGCGCACACGGTGCCCCGGGGCCGGACGATGTCGATGGCGGTACGCAGCGACGCGTCCACCCCCACGGCTTCCAGGACCACGTCGGCGCCGCGCCCCCCGGTGACCTCGCGCACCCGCTCGGCGAGATCGCCGTCGGTGGGTACCGGTACGGCGCCCCGGCTCGCGGCCAGTGCGCGGCGGCTCTCCAGCGGATCCACGGCGAGGACCTGTCCCGCGCCGAGGAGGAGGGCCGACTCGAGGGCCAGCAGACCGACCGGACCGCAGCCGACGACCGCCACGGTGTCCCCGGGGGTGATGTCCCCGCCCGTGGCGCAGCTGTAGCCGGTGGCCAGCACGTCGCCGATCAGCAGGGCCCGTTCGTCCGTGACCTCGTCCGGGATGGGCGAGAGCACCACGTCGGCGAACGGGACGCGGACGAACTCGGCATGACCGCCCGCGACGGCGGTCGTCCCCACCACGGTGTCGTAGCCGAACAGGCCCACCCGGTCGCACTGGTAGTGCCAGCCCCGGGCGCAGTACCAGCAGCGCCCGCAGGCGATGACGTCCGACGCCAGGACACGGTCGCCCGGTGAGAGGCCGTGGGCACCGGGGCCGGCTTCGACGACGACTCCGGTGAACTCGTGGCCGGTGACGGTGCCCGGGGTGAAGGAGGGGATCTCGCCCCGGTACGGATGCAGGTCGGTGCCGCAGATGGCGCTGCGCACGACCCGTACGATCGCGTCCCGGTCCTCCGTGATCCTGGGCATGGCCACGTCGTCGGCCACCCGGACGTCGAACGGGCCTTCCCACACCACTGCCTTCATGCCGCGCCTCCTCGTGGATGTACCGGCTGCCGCTCCAGCAGCCGGGCCGCCGCTCCGCCCATCAGGGACGTGCGCTCGTCAGGGGTCAACGGCACGCCGTCGGGCCACAACGACGCGTCGTCGGCCAGCAGATCCATACGGGCGACGAAGTCGATCATGGTGCAGAAGGGGTAGTCGGTCCCCCACAGGAGCCGGTCGAGGACACCGCGACGACGCGCGTACTCCAGGGCGGCCGCGACGGTGGCGGGGGGCTGGTACCAGCCGAAGATGGACAGATCGGCGTACAGGTTCGGGTGGTCGGCGAGCATGTCGATGCTCACCGTGGTCCACGGGGTCCCCAAGTGCGCCAGGATGATGGGAAGTCCGGGGAAGTCCCGGGCCACCGGGCGCAGCAGCGCGGGCGAGAGGTAGCGCGGGTCGGCGCGCTTGGACGGGGTGTACCCGGTGTGCACGAGGACCGGCATCCGGTGCTCCTGGGCCACGTCGTACACGTCGTACCAGGCCCGGTCGGCGGGCGACATCCTGAGATAGGCGGGGGCGGTCTTCAGGCCGCGCAGCCCCAGGTCCGTGGCGGCTCTGCGCAGTTCGGCGGCGGCGCCGTCGGAGCCCGCGTCCACCGAGGCGAATCCGGTGAAACGGTCGGGGTTGCGGGCGCACAGGTCGGCGACGAAGTCGTTCGGGACGCTGAAGCCCTCGACCCTGCGGACGTCGAAGGCCAGCAGGAACGCCCGGTCGACGCCGGCCGCGTCCATCTCGGCGAGCAGCGTCGCCTCGGGTGCGGTCAGCGCCTGCGGGGGCCGTCCCGTGGTCGCCATCATGTCCTCGGCGAACCGCGCGGTGAAGTGCCGGTAGTACTCCCCGGCGTGCACATGCGAGTCGATGATCATCGGGTCGCCTCCCCGTCGGTGCCGGAGGGGTCCGCGGTCCAGTGGACGATGTGCACGCCCTTGCCCTCCAGGTCCACCCGCTCGGTGAACCCGTGCCGGTCCGCCGCGTCCGGGGGCCGGGTCACGGTGGTCCGCACGGGGAGCGGGGAGTGGTTGATGACCAGGCCGCGGCGTTCGGCGCCGCGGTGCACCACGGCCACCTCGACGTCCGGGTGGTCGGCGGTCAGCTCGGCGCGCACGCCCGCCTCCCGGGCGACGGCCTCGTAGAGGGTGTGCCAGGGGGCCTCGGTCAGCCGGTGGGGGGCGTTGAGCTGGGCCTCCAGCGGCGCGTTGCAGTAGTGGACGGTCCCGGCGCCCAGGCTGTGCCGGGTCACGGCGGGCGAACCGTCGGGGAACTCCGCGAGGGTCTTGGCACCCGCGAGTTCGACCACGGGCAGCTGCCCCGTACCCCGGTCGAGGGGGTAGCGCTCGCCCTCCCAGACGAAGGAGTCCAGGTCCTCGGTGCGCAGCGTGAAGTCCCTGATCCGCACGCCGAGGAGGTGTTCGCCGCCGAAGCCGTGCAGGAAGTCGGCGCAGGTGTAGAGCAGCACACCGCCGCGCTCGGCGTACTCCTCCAGGCGGCGCTGGGCGTCGCGGGACAGATGGCGTACCGACGGGCACACGACCACGCGGTACCTGTCCAGGTCGCCGTGGGTGAACTCGTGCGGCAGATGGGCGCGTTGGAGCAGAAGGTGCGCGTAGTACGAGGCCGGCGCGTCGGAGCCCGCCGAGGTGAGGTAGCCGGCGTCGCCGTCGTCCTGCGCCGGTGGCAGGTAGATGCCGACCGGCGCGGGGGGCGGGCGGAAGCCCAGGAGGTCGCCCGTGACCCGGTCGGCGAAGCCGCGGAACTCCGCCATGGCCGGCTTGGCCCGGCCGTCGGCCCGCAGCAGGCCGGTGAAGCGCTCGCCCGGCCGCAGCGCGTAGGGCTTGCGCTCGGTGGTGAAGTCCTGCCAGCACCAGACGACGACCCCGCAGGCACCGGCGGCGAACGCGCTGTGCGCGGTGACCCGCAGATAGGCGGCGGCCGTGGCCTCGTCGCAGCCGTAGCTGCCCATCTCGTCGACCAGCACGGGGGTGGAGGCCCTCCCGTGGCGCACGAGGTAGGGCAGGAAGGTGCCGGCCTTCCACGCGGACACCGATTCCATGTGGAACGGTGACCAGACGGGGAAGCCGTGCAGCCCGACGAGGTCGAGGGGCTCGGCGTTCTCGGGGCGGAACCCGTGGTCGCCGACCACGGCGGACGCCTCGTTGGCCTGGAGCACCAGCGCCGCCGGATCGGCCTCCCGGACCGCGGTGGCCAGGAGCCGCCACCAGTCCTGGACGGCGGTCCGGGACAGGGCGGAGGACGCCGCGGGGTCGACGTGGATGACCTCGTCGCCGAGGTCGTAGGCGAGCACGTTCGGGGCGTCGCGCAGGGCGCCCGCGATGTGGTGCACGAAGGCACGGGCCCGTTCGGCCATCTCGGGCCGGGTCCACAGGTCGCGCCCCTCGCGCCAGGCGGGTTCGAAGCGCTGGCCGTTCATCCAGATGGTGAGGAGCGAGGGGAGGATCTGCAGGCCGTGGCGGTGCGCGACGGCCGCCAGATCCTGTATGCGCCGCGTCAGTTCCTCGTCGTACACACCCTCCTCGGGCTCGAAGTCGGCCCAGAAGACGAAGAAACGCACGGTGTTGAAGCCGTACGCGGCCATCGCTCCGAAGTCGGCGTCGAGCCGGTCCTCGTCCCACTCCTGCCAGTACTGGCAGCCGGTCTCCGAGGGGTGGTAGTTGAAACCCACGCTGAAGAACGGCTGCCCGTCGCGGTGCAGCACGCCGTCACTCAAGGTGAACCGCGTGCCGGTGGCACCGGGCCCGGCGGCCCGGCTCAGTTCTCTGTCTGCCATGCGTCCCTCGTCGCGGCGATGACGAGGGAGACCTCGTCCTGTTCCATGTCCCCGTACAGCGGCAGCGAGAGCTGGCGGGCCGTGATGTCCTCGGTCACCGGCAGCAGGCCGGGGCCGAGCCCGAACCGCTCGCGGTAGTACGAGAAGAGATGGGTCGGCGGGTAGTGCACCCCGCTCTGCACACCGGCCGCCGTGAGGCGCGCCTGGAAGTCCTCGCGCACCGTGCCGGCGGGCAGCAGTACGGGGAACAGGTGGTGTGCGGCGTGCCGCGGCGCCCGTCCGGCGAACGGCACCACGATGCCCGGCAGATCGCCGAGCTCCTCGCGGTACCGCGCCACCACGGCCTCCCGGCCGGCCCGTCTGCGGTCCAGCTCGCCGAGCTGCACCCGGGCGATGGCACTGCTGATCTCCGTCGTCCGGTAGTTCAGGCCGATCTCGGGGATGTCGTACGTGGACGGGCCGCCACGGTGCCGGTCCTGGGCGGAGACCGTCATGGCGTGGGACCGCAGCCGCCTGATCCGGGCGAGGAGCTCCGGGTCACGGGCGACGACCATGCCTCCTTCGCCCGCCGCCAGGTTCTTCGTGGCGAAGAAGCTGAAACAGCCGATGTCGCCCACGGCGCCGAGCATGCCGTGCTCCGAGCGGGTGGCGGGGGCATGGCAGGCGTCCTCGATCAGCGCCAGGCCGTGCCGCGTGGTGAGGGCGCGCAGAGCCGGCAGGTCCGCGGCGTGACCGCCATAGTGCATGGCGACGACGGCCCTGGTGCGGGGGGTGATGCGGGCCTCGACGTCGGCCGGGTCGACGCACAGGTCGTGCGCCCCGGTGATGTCGGCGAAGACCGGCGTCGCCCCGGACAGGGCGACCGTCGCGGCGGCCGACACGAAGTTGAGCGACGGCACGATGACCTCGTCGCCGGTGGTCAGGCCGAGCGCCAGTACGGCGAGGTGCAGGGCGGCCGTGCCGTTGCTGACGGCGACGGAGTCCTCGACACCGAGCGCGGCGGCGTACTCCTGCTCCAGGGCCCTGGTGACGGGGCCCGTGGACAGCCAGCCCGACCGTACGACGTCGGCCACAGCGGCGGCCTCCGCGTCGCCGAGGCTGGGCCGGTAGAGCGGCACCTTCCAGTCCGTCATCGGCCGACCGCCTCGGAGCGGCGCCTGTCGCGCACGACGCCGTCGCGTACGAACCGGGCACGGTCGGAGCCGAACGTCGCCGCGGCGCGCCGGAGTTGCTCGGGCGTCCCGATGTCGCACCAGTCGCCGTCGAAGACATGGCCGCCGACGCGACCGCCCGCGGTGCGCAGCGACTCGAGCAGTGCGGGCATGTCGTAGCGGCTCCCGGCGGGAAGGTGGTCGAGCACGGACGGTTCGAGTACGTAGATGCCGCAGCTGATCAGGAAGTTCAGCCGGGGCTTCTCCTCGTAGCCGACGACGCGGTGGTCCTCGTCGATCCGTACGACGCCGTGGGCGATGTCGATGTGCTGCGGGGCCAGGACGACGGTGGCGTCGGACCCGGCCTTCCGGTGGCCGGTCCACAGCGCCGCGAAGTCGAGGTCGGTGAGCAGGTCGGCGTTCATGACCAGGGTCGAGTCCTCGATGGGCGGGACGAGGCCCAGTGGTCCCGCGGTGCCCAGGGGCTCCGACTCGTGGCAGAAGTCGATGTCGAGGCCGCCGCGCCAGCCCGCGGCCTCGATGCTGTCCTGGATCATCTGGGCCCGGTAGCCGAGCGACAGCGTCACCCGGGTGAAGCCGGCGTCCCTCAGCTGGCTGAGGATGATGTGGAGCATCGGTTCGCCGTCGAGTTCCATCAGTGGCTTGGGGACGTCGAAGGTGGCGGGCCGTAGCCTGCGTCCCTCGCCCCCTGCCAGCACTACCGCTCTCATCGGATGCTGCCCTCCCGCCCCTGCGGCTCCACGAGGGAGGCGTAGATCTGGTCGACCTGGTCGGCGACCGACTGCCAGTTGTGGTGTTCCCGGACCTTTGCGAGGCCGTTGCGGCCCAGGGCCGCCGCCGTCGCCGGGTCGGACAGCAGCGTGGTCACCGCGTCGGCGACCGTGCCGGGGTCCGGTTCGACGACGAGGCCGTCGTGACCGTCCTCGACGACCTCGTCACCGCCGCGGAACGGCGCGGCGATCACCGGCTTGCCGAGCGACCACGCCTCCACGTAGACGAGCGGGAAGACGTCCACGGTCGACGGCAGGCAGAGCATCGCGCAGGCGGCTAGGGCGCTGTGCTTCTCCTCGTCGCCTGCCAGGCCGAGATCGATGATCCTGGGGTCGGCGTGCGCGGCGAAGAGGTCGCCGCAGTCGTCGTCCCAGTCCGGCCCCATGAACACGAAGCGCGCGTCCGGATGGTGTTCCCAGACGAGCGGGGCGGCCTCCAGCAGGACGAGGTAGCCCTTGGAGCGCATCTTCCGGCCGACGAAAAGGATCACCGGAGCGTCGCCGATGCCGTGTTCGGCACGGAAGCGGTCCGGGTCGGGCGCACCGGCCAGATGCGCGCCCTGGCCGATGCGGTGCAGTGCCTCCGGCCGTACCCCCGCCGCCCGCATGGTGGCCCGCTCGGCCTCGGTGAGGACGAGGACCGCGTCCGCCCGGCGGCAGACCTCCTCGACGGCGGCGGGGTCCTGCCAGACCTCGGTGGCGGAGGCGGGCGTGAAGACGAACGGCACCTGCCACCGCCTGGCCAGCTCCAGGGCGGCCTGCGGGTAGTCGGCCCACACGGCGTCGACCGCGTGCACCAGATCGGGACGGCCGTCGTCCCCGGCGGCGTCACCGGCACCGGCGCCGGGCAGCACGGCCACGGAGATGCCCGCGCCCGTCATCGCCTCCGCCGACCCCTCGTCGACCCCCGCGCAGTACAGCCCGACGGAACGGCCCCGGCGGCTCATCTCCACCGCCAGGCACTGGGTCATCAGCTCCGCGCCGGCGCGTGCCGGAAGGTAGCCGCGATGCACATATTGCACACGCATCCGCTTCACCCCGCCTGTATGCGTTCGGCGGCCGCCCCGAGATACCACGCGTAGGTGAGGGACAGGCCCTCCTCGAGACCGACCTTCGGCCGGTGACCGGTGAGCTCCCGGAGGAGGGTGAGGTCCGGCAGCCGGCGGACGGGCGACAGGGGCGGGGCGGGGTGCGCGGCCAGGGCGGGGTTCCGGCCCACCACGGCGAACACCTTCTTCGCCAGGTCCTCGATGAGGATCTCCTCCTCGTCGTTGCCGACGTTGACGAGGAGCGTCTCCCGGTCCGGGAGCGCCGTGAGGGCGATGACGGCCTCCACCGCGTCGGTCACGTAGCAGAAGGCACGGCGCTGGTCGGCTCCGAACACCTCGAAGGGGTCCTTCTCCGCCAGCAGCCGCTCGATGAACTGCGGGATGACGTGCTCGTACCCCATGCGCGGCCCGTACACGTTGTGGAAGCGGACCATGCGCAGCGGGAAGCCGTGGGCGGCCGCGTAGTTGCGGCAGAGCACCTCGCCGGCGATCTTGCTGAAGCCGTACGAGGACCGGGGAACGGTCGGGTCGGCGACGACGAGGGGCACGCCCTCCGGTGTCGGGATCGGCGCCTGGCCGGCCTCCACACTGCCCGCGTAGGCCTCGCTGGAGGAGGCGAAGCAGAGTGTGGCGCCGTCGAGGCCGCTGAACCAGTCCAGGAGGTGAATGGTCGTCAGCAGGTTTGTGCGCAGGACCCGTTCGGGCTCCTCGTTGGAGTACTGCACTCCCACGACGGCGGCGAAGTGGTAGACCTCGTCGAAGTCCCGGGGCAGGTCCTGCGGCATCGGAAGAGTCAGGTCGTGCGTGATGACCGTGACGCTGCGCCGCAGTTCCTCCAGGTCCGGGTCGACGCGTCCGCGGCTGAAGTCGTCGAGCAGCGTGACGTCGTGCTCCGCCGCGAGACGGCGGGCCAGGTGCAGACCGATGAAGCCCGCTCCGCCGGTGATCAGGATCTTCTTAGGCATGGCCGAGCCTCATGACGTTCGGAAGGGACGACGGAATGACGCGCCAGGTGTCGTACACCACGGCGGGCTGGTGCATCCGGGCGATCAGGGACGTGAAGTCCTGCTGCCCGTAGGAGAGATGATCGTTGAGCACGAGAGCGGCGTGCGCCCCGGTGAACCCTTCCTCCAGGGACACGGGGCGGACCCCCAGCTCTTCGAGCCTGCTGTCCGGGACGACGAAGTCGTGGCCGACTATCTCCCCGACACGGCCGCGGAGGAGCTCCAGCAGGGCCTCGAAGGGGGCGCCGCGCAGATCGTCGGTCTCCGGCCGCCCCTTGTAGGCGAAGCCGGTGAGCAGTACGCGTGCGCCGGCCGGGTCGCAGCCGCCCTCCCAGAGCTTGGCGAGGACGCGTTCACCGACGCGGCGGGGCATCGACTCGTTGAGCGAACGGGCGGCGGCGACCATCGTCGGGCGGTGGTCGTGCCCCTCCAGCGCGTGCATCAGCAGATAGGGGTCCTTCGTGAGGCAACTGCCGCCCACGAAACCGGGCTTGCTCAGATCCGGCCGCGGATATCCGGTGTTGGCGCTGTTGATCAGCTCCATGGCGTCGAGGCCCAGGTGCTCCGCGACCAGCGCGACCTCGTTGCCGAATCCGTAGATCAGATCCGTGTGGCAGTTGCAGATCAGCTTGATCATCTCGGCGGTCTCCAGCGAGGAGACCGGCACGAGGTCGGGCGTGAGCGATCCGAAGAGTTCCGACGCCCGGCGTACGGACTCCTCGTCGAGGCCGCCGACGATCTGCGGCAGCGAGAGGATCTCGGCCAGCGCCTGGCCCTGGATGGTGCGCTCGGGGCAGAAGGCGAGCAGCGGCTCGTCGACGTGCCGCCGCAGCGTCGGCAGGACGAGCCCGCGCGAGGTGCCCACCGGGACGGTGCTGCGGACGATGACGAGCGTGTCGTCCCGGAGACCGGGGGCTATGCCGGCGACGGCCGCCTCCAGCTGCGTCAGGTCCGGGCGCTGCTCACCGGCGGCGATCGGCGTGCCGACGCAGATGATGACCGTGGGCGGCAGCTGCTCGCCGGTCAGTTCCGCGGTCACGCGGAGGTTGCCGCCCGCGTGCTCGCGGACCATCTCCTCGACGCCCGGTTCGGAGAGCTGGACCAGGCCGGCGGCGAGGTCCTCGGCCACGGCCTTGTTCGCCTCGTAGCCGAGAACCCTCTTCCCTCGGGCCAGCAGGGCGGATGTGAGCGTGATGCCCACGTACCCGAGACCGACGACGCAGACATCGTAATCAGCGTATGACGTACGTGAATTCAACGCAGTAACCCCTCGGTGTGGGAGTGGCAGGAAGCCTGACGTCAGCCGACGACCCAGTGGGTCTTCTCGGCCTTCCCGCCCAGCTGTCGTTTCTGATCGTCCAGCCCCTTCACCTCGGAGCCGCCCGCGTCGATCTCGCGGATGCCCTGGCGCCACATCAGCTTGAAGACGTTGAGCCAGGCGAACTGCGGAATGGCGGTGAATCCCGTGCTGTCCTGGAGCAGGCCGTTCAGACGCTCGGGAAATCTCATCGTCATGGTGCAGTAGAGCGACGCCCTGCGGTCGCTCACCCGCTCACCGGAGAAGAACAGGGCGGGAATCTCGCCGCCGTCGGACGTGCGCATCAGACCGAGGTAGGAGAAGTAGTCCTTCTCGTTGGTGCCACCGGGCTTCTGGCGAATCAGTGCGTAGTAGTCCTCAGGGGTGGAGCCGACCACCGCACCGCGCTCCTTGCGGCTGGCGAAATAGCCCTCGACAATCCCCTGGGCCTTTTCCTGCTCGGCCTCTTCGTAGCCGTAGGGAGAAATATGGAAGGACGTCCCGGGATTGCGGTCCAGGAAATTCTGGAAGCGGCGGTAGGCGAGGCGGTTCTTTCCCCGGTGCTTCCGGTGCTCCTCGCCCTCCAGCTTCTTGAGGAGCAGCTCCCCGTCGGCCGTCTCCTCGAATATCTCCTCGAGGTGGTAGACGCGGTTGGGGAAGGTCTCGTCCTCCTCCGGAGCCCCCAGGTGCCAGGGGTCGGCGTCGATCCCCCGGAACCCCGCCTCCAGGAACTCGTCGCGGTCCTCGGCCGTCAGGTGACGGACATAGACCGAGGTCCGGGCCAGTCCGGCGTCGCGCACGGCGGATATGAAGTCCTTCACGGCCTCGATCCGGCCCTCGCCCTTCGGGGCGACGATGTGCAGATGCTTGGCGATGTGCCCCTCCTTGCTGAAGTGGCCGACGCCGAAGATGGTATTGCCGTCGTGGTAGACGAGACCGTTCGGATGCCGCGTGCTGGAACCACGGAGGTTGTAGCCGTTCGCATAGAGCATCAGGCCCTGGTGCCCCATGGCGAACGAGCCGTCCTTGAACTGCTGGATGACCTCGAAGGATTTCTCGACAGGCAGCAGCTTGTCTCCGAACAAGCTGTGCAGACGGGACTCGAACTGGTCTCGCTCGGTTGCCAGAAGATGCACGGGTCCTCGACCTCCAGAAAAAGGGTGCAGAAACCTGCTCGCCGAAAGGTGAATATTGCCGAAGTGAGCTTTGCTGAACAGGACTTGCCGGGAGGTTCATGAGGACATCTTGACCCTCGCGCCCGCTCGGACCGGCTTCGGAAGGGCATTTCGGTCGATCTTTCCGGCCGGAGTGCGCGGCATGTCCTCGAGGCGTACGAACATATTGGGAACCATATGCGCGGGAAGCGTGCTCCGCAGATGTTTCCGCAACTCCTCCGCGGCCGGTTCCGAACCGCCGGCGGTCACCAGATAGGCGACCATGCGCGGACCCCCGCGCATGTCCTCCCGGACCGTCACGGCCACGTGCACCACCTCCGGACGGCCCGCCAACGCGGCTTCCACCTCCCCGAGTTCGATGCGGTGACCGCGCAGCTTCACCTGATGGTCCGCGCGCCCCCGGTACTCCAGTGCCCCGTCGTGGACCCGGAGCCTGGCGATGTCCCCGGTCCGGTACATGCGCGCCCCCGGCTCGGCGGAGAACGGGTCGGGGAGGAACCGTTCGGCGGTCGGAGCGGGCCGCCCGTGGTACCCCCGGGCCACCTGGGCTCCTCCGATGTAGAGGTCGCCCTCGGTCCCGGGCGGGACCGGACGCAAGCGCTCGTCCAGCACATAGGCGGCGGTGGAGCCGAGCGGCCGGCCGATCGGCGGGGCGCCCGGTTCGTCCGCCAGCAGCGTCGAGATGACGAACACCGTGGCCTCGGTGGGCCCGTAGAGGTTGAAGACCTCTTCCACGCCGAGCTCCCACAGACCGCGCAGCACCGCCTCGGGCAGCGCCTCGCCCGCGGACAGCACGGTCCTGGTCGAGCGGTCGAGGGCCCCCAGCGCGACCATCTGGGCCAGGACGGTCGGGACGGTGCTGAGCAGGGCGCCGGGCACCGGCCGGTCGCACAGCTCCATCGCGTCCTCGACCAGCACGACCCGGCCGCCCACCGTGAGGGGCGCGAACAGCTCGAAGACGGACACGTCGAAGGAGGCGGACGTCGACGCGAGTACGGCCTCCAGCCGCTCCGCGCCGAGCGCCTCCCCCACCCGCAGGAGCAGCTCCGACATCGCGGCCCGGGGGACGGCGACGCCTTTGGGCACACCCGTCGAACCGGAGGTGTAGATGACGTACGCCGCCTGGGCACCCACCACGGGGGACGCGGACGGACCGCCGCTCGCGGCCCCGGCGGGCCCGTCCGGGAGCCGCGGTTCGTCCGGCTGCTCGTCCAGGAACACCGTGCGGCCGGTGAGCTCCCGCGCGCCCGTCACCGCGGCCTCGGTCAGCACCACCGAGGCTCCGCTGTCGGCGAGCATGAACTCCAGCCGGGCCCTGGGGTAGCGGGGGTCCAGCGGAAGGTACGCCGCCCCCGCCTTCAGCACCCCCAGCAGCGCCGTGAGCAGCCGCGGTGTGCGGTCCAGCATCACACCGACCACGTGCTCGCGGCCGACGCCGTCCGAGCGCAGCCGCCGTGCCACCCGGTCCGCCGCCGCGTCGAGTTCGCCGTAGGTCAGCGAAGTGTCGCCCAGGACCACCGCGACACGGTCCGGCTCACGCGTGGCCCACGCCGTGAACGCGGCAACGACGTCCGGCGCTCCGGCGGCGGCCGGCGGCGCGTCGCGCAGAATCGGATCCGACATGTGCTCCTCTTTCCTGTCTCGCCGGCGTGGTCTCAGCCGGCCTCGGCGGCCCGGCCGCCCGTGCTGTTCAGGTGACGCAGTTGGGCGGCCAGGAACGGCGCCATCGCGGAGGTCTCCGACCGCGCGATGTGTTCCGGAGTCCCGGCCGCCACGACCGTGCCGCCGTCCGGCCCGCCCCCCGGGCCGAGGTCGATCACCCAGTCGCAGCCGGACACGAACTCGGCGCTGTGCTCGATCACGACCACCGTGTTGCCGCGGTCGACGAGGTCGTGCACCACGCCGAGGAGTACCTGCACGTCGGAGAAGTGCAGCCCGGTCGTGGGCTCGTCGATCAGATAGAGCGTCCGCCCCTCCCCCGGCCGTGTCAGCTCGCGCGAGAGCTTCAGCCGCTGCGCCTCGCCGCCGCTGAGTTCCGTGGTGCTCTGCCCGAGCTGGAGGTAGCCGAGGCCGACGTCGCAGAGCACCTGGAGCGGCCGGGCGATCTGCGGGTGGTCCTCGTAGAGCCGCAGTGCCTCACTCACCTCCAGATCGAGGGTCTGGGCGATGTCGAGGCCCCGGTGGCGGATCTCCAGCGTCTCGGGGGCGTAGCGCCGCCCCTCGCACGCCGGGCACACGGAGGTGAAGTCGGCGAGGAAGAGCATCTCGATCCGGATGACGCCCTTGCCCGAGCAGCGGTCGCAACGGCCCCCGCCACGTTCGGCGTTGAAGCTGAACCGGGCGATCGAGTAGCGGCGGGCGACCGCCTCGGGGGTCCTGGCGAACACCTTGCGGATCTCGTCGAACACGCCCGCGTAGGTGGCCGGGGTGGAACGGCTCGAACCTCCCAGCGAGTCCTGGGTGACGGTGACCACGCGGTCGAAGTGCTCCTGCCCGCTCATCTCGGCGAACGGCCCGGAAGGGGCTGCGCGGCGGCGCAGGGCGTCGCTCAGCGCGGGTTCGATCGTCCCCGTGACCAGCGAGCTCTTGCCGCTGCCGCTGACACCCGTGACCCCGGTGAGCAGCCCGACCGGGATCCGCACGTCCACCTTGCGGAGGTTGTGCAGATGGGCTCCGCGCACCTCCAGCCGGCGCTCGCCGGGAGTGCGGCGGCCGGGACGGGGCGAGCGCACCGCCAGCTCGTTGCGGAGGTAGGCGGCGGTCGCCGACGCCGGATCGGCGATCACGTCGGCCGTGGGGCCGGCCGCGACGACGAGGCCGCCCCTGCTGCCCGGTCCGGGCCCCAGGTCGACGAGGTAGTCGGCGGACTCCATCGTCTCGCGGTCGTGCTCCACGACGATGACGGCGTTGCCCTGGCCCGCGAGGCTGCGCAGGGTGCCGATCAGGCGGCCGTTGTCCCTGGGGTGCAGCCCGATCGACGGCTCGTCCAAAACATAGGTGACACCGACGAGCCCGCTGCCCAGCTGCCGCGCCAGTCTGAGCCGCTGCCCTTCGCCCGCGGAGAGACTGGGGGCGGGGCGGTCGAGGGTGAGGTAGTGCAGGGAGACGTCCAGCATGAACCGCAGCCGCATCTCGGTCTGCTCGATCAGCTCCTCGCCGATCCCGGCCAGTTCGGTCCTGGCCACCTCGTCCCGTACGCCGTCGAGCCACCCCCCCAGCCGGGCCGCCGGCAGCGCGTTGACCTCGGCGATGTTGAGTCCGCCCAGGCGTACCGACAGGGCTTCGGGGTGGTGCCGTGTGCCGTGGCACACCGTGCAGAGCACCGAGCTCATGTACGGCTCGTAGAACGACTTGCGCTCGGGTGAGTCGGCGTCGCGGAAGAGGCGCTGGATGCTGGGGGCGAGCCCCTCGATCCCGCCGTCGCCGAACTCCGCCGCCAGCTCCGGCGGCAGCGGACTGCGGGCCGTGCCGAAGAGGATCAGTTCCCGGACCCCGGCGGGCAGCAGCCGCCAGGGGGTGTCGAGGCTCGTGCCCGACAGGCGGAGCACGTCCGGGAGTTCGCGCAGCGGCCACCAGGTCTTCTTGGAGCGGCGGCGGTCCCCGAAGAAGCTGAGGGCCCCGGCCCGGATCGACTCGTCCTCGTCGGCGACGAGCAGCCGGGGGTCGACGCGGAAGACGTCACCGAGGCCCTGGCACTCGTCGCACATGCCGGACAGGGAGTTGGGGGTGAACCAGTGCGAGGACGTGGCGCGGGCCTCGGAGCCGCAGCCCGGGCAGATCCAGTCGGCGCGGACGTGCCGGACCTGGCTGCCGTCCCGGTAGGCGTCCAGCCCGTCCCCGCGCAGTGCGGGGCCGAGCAGTTCCCTCAGCCGGGTGACCTGTGCGGCGTCCGGGGCGGGCCCGAGCACCATGACGACACGTCCGTCACCCGGTGCCCGCAGGTCCAACGGGTGTTCCGCCGCCGCGGCGACGAGCTCCTCGGTGTGGGCGGCCACATCGCGCGGATGGACGTCCTCCCCGCAGGTGCGGCAGCGGTGGTGGCCGGCCCGGGAGAACAGCAGCCGGATGCGGTCCGAGATCTCGGTGATCGTGCCGACGTTCGACCGCGGGTTGCGGCTGATCGTCCGCTGCTCGATGGCGACCGTCGGGCTGAGACCGGTGATCTCACCGGCGTCCGGCTTGGGGACCTTGGGCAGCTTGCGCCGCACGTACGCGGACAGGCTCTCCAGGTACTGGCGGTACCCCTCGGCGTGGATGGTGTCGAAGGCGAGCGAGGACTTGCCGCTGCCGGACACACCGGTGATGACGGACACCCCCTGCCTGGGGATGGCCAGTTCACCGATGCGCAGATTGTGCTGGTGGACCTCGCGCAGCAGTATCCAGTCCTTCGCCGTCCGGGCGTCCGCCCCGGTGTCGCCGTCGTGCGCCGTGCTCATGAATCGTCCCTTCCGCTCGGCCCTCGGCCGTCCTGTGCAGTCTCACGGTCCGCACCGGAGACGGACGGGAGACGCGGCCCGGAACGCGCGACCGATGCGGCCGGGTCCGGGAGTTCGTCCAGCGGACGCTCCGGACCGGCCACGGCCGCCTCCACCAGTCCGGCGAAGTGGCGGGCGAGTTCTGCCACTCCGTCGGGCAGGTACAGCTCGCTGGAGCAGATGAACTGGAGCTTCATCCGCCCAGGTTCCTCGAAGAGCCGGAGCTCCACGTCGAAGGCGGTGCCCGCGCGGGGGCTGGAGTAGGCGACGTATCCGACCTCCAGGTCCGCCATGGCGAGCGTGGCCACCGTGTGCATGGCCCGCACCGGGTAGAACATCGCCTGGCTGACCGGGTTGCAGGAGGGATCGCGCCGGGGCCGCAGCCGGCCGGCCAGCCGGTGGGCGGGCATGCCCGCGTGCTCCTGGACGTCGAGCAGGGTGTCCCGTGTCCGCACCATGAGCTCGCGGAAGGTGAGCCCGTGGTCGCCGAGGTCGGCCGGGAGGAAGAGCAGCGTCGCGAAGTCACCGATGACCGGGCCGGTTTCGGGCCTGTCCCGGCTCGCGGTGAGGGTGCTGGTGACGAAGCGGCGCTCGCCTCCGCGCCGGGAGAGCATCAGATGGAAGGCCGCCGTCAGCGTCATGAAGGGGGTGACCCCGGCGTCCCCGGAGAGCCGTACGACTGCCTCGGTCAGCTCGTCCGGAAGGGCGAAGTTGTGGACGTGCGCGTCGACACCGCGGCGCGCGGGCCTCGGCAGATCGGCCGGCATGTCCAGCAGCTCCGGTAGGCCCGCGAGCCGTTCGCTCCAGTAGGCGAACTCCTTGTCCTGCCGCGCGTCGTCCATCCAGCGCCGCTGCCACAGGGCGTAGTCGGCGTACTGGATGGGCAGCGGCTCCAGCGGGGACGGCTCGCCCGCGCGGAACGCCGTGTAGAGCGCGGTCAGTTCACGGATCGCGATCCCGGCGGACCAGTCGTCGAAGGCCAGTTGGTGCGTGGTGAGGAGCAGGATGTGGGTCCGGTCGTCGGTCCGCAGCAGGCCGGCGCGCAGCAGGAGGTCCTCGGTCGGCGCGAACGGGCGTCGCCGCTCCTCGAAGGCCAGCCGTTCGGCCTCGGCGTCGCGCTCGTCCAGGGGGAGACCGCGCAGATCGGTGACGGGGAGGTCCAGCCGGTCGGGTGCCGGGTTCACGGCCTGCACCGGGGTCCGGCCGAGCAGATGGAACGTGGTGCGCAGGACCTCGTGCCGGACGACGATCTCGCGCAGGCTCCGCTCCAGCGTCGGGACGTCGAGGTCGCCCGTCAGGCGCAGGGCCATCGGGGTGTTGTACATCGGCGTGCCGGGCTGGAGCCGGTTGCCCCACCACACGACTTCCTGCGTGTACGAGAGCGGGAACAGCGTGAAGACGCTGCCCTCGGCCTCGATCAGGCCCGCCAGACGCGACCGTGCGGCCGGGTCGAGGGCTGCCAGTTTCCGGTGCCAGTTCATGGGGTGCCTCAGTCCTCCGCACCGGTGAGATCGCCCAGCCGGAGCAGGAGATCGTCGAGACCGGCCTCCGTGCGCGCGACGGCGGTGATGGGCGCGGGGGCGTCCGTCTCCGTCCCGGGCTCCTGCTGGGCGATCTCCTTCGCGAGACCGGCCACGGTGGGCTGTTCGAAGAGGCTGCGCAGGGCCACGTTCACACCGAACTGCTCCCGGACCCGGTGGGTGATGACGGTGGCGAGCAGGGAGTGGCCTCCGAGTGCGAAGAAGTTGTCGTGGACGCCGACCCGGGGTACGGCCAGCACGTCGGCCCAGATGCCCGTGAGCAGTTCCTCGGTGCGGTCCCTGGGCGCCGTGTAGGCCGCGGACGGCTCCGGTGCGGTGCCCGCGACGGACGGCAGGGCGGCGTGGTCGACCTTGCCGCCCCGGACCGGCAGGGCGGCGATCGGCGCGAACACGGCGGGCACCATGTGCGCGGGCAGCGCGGCCCGCGCGTGTGTGCGCAGCTCGTCGGCGGTGGGCGCCGGGTCACCGGCCGGCACGATGTGGGCGACCAGCCGGCGGCCCGGCCCCTCGTCGCCGTCCGGGACCACGGCGCAGTCCGCGACCGCCGGGTGCTCACGCAGCCGTGCCTCGGTCTCGGCGGGTTCGACCCGGTGGCCGCGGATCTGCACCTGCCGGTCGGCCCGGCCCTCGAACTGCACCGCGCCGTCCGGGAGGTAGCGCCCGAGGTCGCCGGTGCGGTAGCGGCGGACGGTGTCCCCGGGCACGGTCAGGAAGCGTTCGGCGGTCAGCGCGGCATCGTCGAGGTATCCGGCGGCCAGGTACGGCGTCCGGACGTGGATCTCGCCCAGCTCACCGATCCCGGCCTGCCGCCCGGCGGGGGTGGTGACGAGCAGCTGCACCCCGTCGATCCCGTGTCCCACGGGTATCTCCCCCGCCGGGTCCTGGACCTGGTGCGTGCTCATCACCTGCGGGGTCTCCGTCGCCCCGTACACATTGACGCAGTTCACGCCGGGTGCGTAGCGGCGCGCCCGCTCGATGTGCCGGCCGTGCAGCCGTTCGCCGCCGAGGAAGACGTGGCGCAGCACGTCGTTCGGCTTCCCGGTGTACTCGCCGCCGGCCAGCAGGAAGTCGAGCGTGGCGGGCGTCAGGCCGGCGACCGTGATCCGGTCCTCGGTCAGCCAGTCGGCCAGCTGCCCGGCGCCGTCCGCCGCGAAGTCGGGGACCGAGAGGGTGGCTCCCAGGGAGAGCGGGACGAAGACGTCGCGGAGCATCGGGTCGTGCCCGGGCGCGGACAGCAGCGCGAACCGGTCCGTGTCGGTGAGCCCGAAGGCCCCGGGGAACCAGGACACGAAGTGTGCCAGCGGGCCGTGCGGTCCGAGCACGCCCTTGGGACGGCCGGTGGAACCGGAGGTGAAGCCCACGTACGCGAGGTCGTCGGGCCCGGTGGCCGTTCCGGGGAACGCGCGCGGTACGTCGGCCCCGGGGTCCTCGTCCACCAGGCGCACCGCGCTCGCGTCGAGCGCCTCGCGCAGGGCGGACGGCAGCTCGTCGCCCGCGCCCAGGGGGCTGATCCAGCCCTTCGGTCCCACCTGCCGGACCTGTTCGGCGAGCCGCGCCGGTGGCTCCTCCGGGTCGAGCACCAGGAAAGCGGCGCCCGCACCCCAGACCCCCAGCAGCGCCGCGACCAGTCCCGCGCTCCGGTGACCGGGCACGGCGACGACGTCGTGCGCGCCGATGCCCGCGGCCCGCAGCCGGCCTGCGACACCGGCGGCACGGTCCGCGAGTTGCCGGTACGTCCAGGAGACCTGCGGATCGGTGACGGCGACCCGGTCGGGGACGCGCCCCGCCTGCGCGCGGAACGCGTCGAGGAGGGAGCCGTCCCAGCTCGGCCGCAGAGGTGCGGCCGGGTCCGGGAGGACGGTACGGGCGCCCTCGGTCACCAGGGAGTGGGCCGAGGCGGGGGCGTCCGGGTCGGCCGCGACGGCGGCGAGCAGACCTGCGTACTGGTCGAGCATCTCCTCGGCCCGCTCGGAGGTGAACAGGTCGGCGTTGTGGACCAGGGTGAGTTCCCGGCCGTCCCCGCTGACGTACAGCGTGAGGTCGAACTTCGCTCCGACCTCGGGCGCGGTGACGATCTCGGCCTCGACGCCGTCCAGCCGCAGAGCCGCCGGTTCGAAGGGAAGCATGTTGAAGAAGACCTGGAAGACCGGGGTGCGGTCGAGGCGTCGCTCCGGCTGCACCTCGTTCAGCACCCGCTCGAAGGGCACGTCCCGGTGCTCGTAGGCGTCCAGGGCGGTGTCCCGCACCCTGCCGAGGAGTTCCCGGAACGACGGGTCCCCTCCGAGGCCGGTGCGCAGGGCGAGGGTGTTCACGAAGCAGCCGACGAGGGACTCGGTCTCCGGGTGGACGCGGCCGGCGTCGGGGATGCCGACGACGATGTCCTCCTGGCCGCTGTGGCGCAGCAGCAGCAGTTCGAAGGCGGCCAGCATGGTGATGAAGGGGGTGGCGCCTTCGCCTCCGCCCAGCTCCCGCAGCCTCCGCGCGACGTCGGCGGGCACGGTACGGCGGTGCTGTTCGCCCCGGTAGCTGGTCGTCGCCGGACGCGGGTGGTCCAACGGGAGGCGCAGCTCGGGCAGTTCTCCGCCGAGGCGGTCGCGCCAGAACGCCAGCTGCCGCTCGGCCGCCTCGCCGGTGAGCCGCTCGCGCTGCCAGTCGGCGACGTCCGCGTACTGGAACGGCAGGGGCTTCACGGCGGCCCCGCCGGGCAGCCCCGACTCGTCATGGAGGACGTTGAGTTCGTCGATGATGACCTTGACCGACCAGCCGTCGGACACGATGTGGTGCATGGTGAGCAGCAGGACGTGCTCGTCGTCGCCGAGCCGCAGCAGCGTGGTGCGCAGGAGCGCGTCCCGGGTCAGGTCGAAGCTCTTGCCGGACTCCTCCTCGCCGAGCCGGCGGGCCTCGGCCCGGCGTGCGTCCTCGGGCAGGCCGCGCAGGTCGGTCTCGTGCAGCGGGATCGTCAGTCCGGGACGGGCCTGCTGGACGGGGTGTCCGGCCTCCTCCGAGAAGGTGGTCCGCAGGATGTCGTGGCGTGCCACGATCGCGTCGAGGCAGCGTCCCAGGCGGGCCGTGTCCAGCGGGCCGGTGAAGCGGACGGCCGCGTGCATGTTGAACGCGCTGTTGCCGGGGTCCAGCCGGTCCAGCAGCCAGAGCCGCTCCTGGGCCGCGGAGAGCCGCCGGGTGCCCGTCGGGTCTCCGGCGCGCGCCCGGGGGCCCTGGTCGCCGGTGGGGGCCGCGCCGCTGAGGAACGTCATGATCTCCGGCTTGCGGGCCGCCACCAGGTCCCGGAGCTCCGGGGTCATCGCCCCGTCCGGCGCGCTGAAGCGCAGCGCCCCGTCCTCCAGGCGGAGCCGGATGTCGAGAGCGCTCAGCCGTGTCATCAGTTCGATCAGGGTCATCCCCGCACCACTCCTCATTCGTCCACCGCCACGGAGCTGTCCACAGCCACGAAGCGGAACTCGCTGGTGTAGCGCTGTCCCTGCGGGCCGGTCAGCCAGAGCTGTTCGGCCGTGGGCAGCATTTCGGTGACGGTGATCGTCGGGCTCTCCTCCGAGCCGTCCGGGGCGCCCCGCACCGCGTGCGCGAAGGCGTTCACGAACGCGGGGCTGTCCAGGTCGACGTAGAACGGCTTGGTCTCGTGGGCGGCCTTGACGAACACGAAGCGGGGCATCCCGTGGGACCGCGCCCACTGCCTGGCCCCGGCGAACCGGTCCGCCTCGTCCTCGCTCCGGGCGAAGGCTAGGTCGCAGGCCCTGAAGCGCCACGACTCCCGGCACACCACCAGCCGGTCGATGGTGATCCTCGGCGTGTGCGGGTGGGGGGCGAGCGGCTGGAACCGGCTCACCACCTTGAAGCTGAGGGCCTCGGCGCACACCTCGACCATGTCGTACTCGGTACCGTCCTCGGCCCGGGCGACGACCTCGCCGTCCTTCCCCAGCGCGACGGTCAGCGAACCGACGGGCAGGGCCCTGGGGTCCGCGCCGTACCAGGACGCCTCGTCGCTGAGCAGCAGAAGCCGGTCCTTGTCCGTCGTCAGCAACGGCAGGGCGCGCGACGAGTACAGCCAGTACTTCGGCAGTACGGGGATGATGCGCGGCTCGGGCACATCGCTCGCGACCGCCTCGGACAGCTGCCCCGGGTCGGGGTGCTGGTTGACGAACAGCAGGTTGCGCAGGGTGTTGGCGCCCACGTGCAGTTCGCCCATGACCAGCTGGAAGTCGCCCCGCGCCACGGCCTCGGCGCTCGCTCCGGCGACCATCAGGTCCGGGCACTGGTACCGCGCCGCGTTCCACCCGGGGTCGGGTGCGGCGAAGGCCTCCCGCACCGCGTCCTGGATGTCGTCCACGCGCAGTTCGAGCCGCCGCCGTCCGTCGAACGGGCCGAGGACGGCGTGCCAGCGTCGCTGGAGCTCCTCGACCGCCTCGTCGACGGGCGGCAGCACCCGGCCGAGCAGCAGCGGCTGGATCGCCTGCCAGTACTCCGAGAACCGCACGGGGCCGTCGGCCCCGGGGCGGCGGGCGAACGTGTCGTACGTGGTGCGGAAGACCTCCCGGTAGCCGGCGGCCACCCGGTGCGTCAGCCAGCGGGCCGAGGTCAGCATCAGCGTCAGGGGGGCTCCGGCCGCCTCCAGCAGCTCGGGGCCCAGCCCGACGGTGTCGTCACGGCGGCAGTCCTCGTACAGCAGGGTGCGGGCGCCGTACGTCTCGCCGTGCGCGCGGGTCGGCTCCTTCCCGGTCAGCTCGGTGAACGTGGACTCCAGGTGGTCGAAGGCCCGGCCGAGTTCGGCGGGCTTCCCCGCGGCGCCGCGGATCCGCAGCCGGGCGTCGGCAAGGCGGTCCATCCTGGCGAGGGCCGCCGTCCGCAGCCCGTCGTCGCCGACCCCGGCGAGGACCTGCCGCAGCGCGGACTCGGGGTCCTGCTGGAGCGGGAACTCCAGGTCCCAGGCGATCAGTCCGGAGGAACGCATGGACTCCAGGAGCCCGGACATCTTCTCCTCCGTCGCCGAGAGCCGCTCGCCGGCGGCCCGGCAGACCTCCTCGGCGGTCCGGGTGCCGTCGCAGAGGCCGAGGACGGTGCGCAGCGGCGCCGACCGGTCGGCGGGCAGCGCCACCGTTCGGCCGCCGATGTGCAGGGTCTCGGCGCCGAGGTGGACATGGGGAAGCCGGCGCGGCGGGATCCAGCGGGCGAGCGCGGGGTCCTGGCCGATCTCGTGGGCCAGCGCGTCCACGCACCACTGGTCGAAGTACACCTCGCGGTGGTCGAGCAGGCCCGGCCCGTTCGTGACGGTCAGCGCCGGTCCCGTGTCCCGCGTCCGCGCCCAGCCGACCGGTCCGAAGAATCCGATGGAGTCGTTCTTCACGCAGTACCGCTGGAGGTACTTCACGACCAGGGCCTCGTGCTCACGTCGCCGCGCGTTGCGCTTGGCGGTCCCTCCGCCGTCGGTGGCCTCCCCCAGCTTGCGGATGCCGGTCTCGTACGCCTTGCGGTTCTGCCAGATCACCGCTTCCTGGAAGCGGAGGTCGGCGGCGGTCTCACGCAGCGCTTCGCCGGTCGCGACGGTGGCCGCGTCGAAGGCCGTCCGGTAGGCGGCAGCCTCGGCGGCGGCGCGGCCCTCGGCCTCGCCGAGCCGTACGACCGCCGGGTCGGTGTCGTACGCGCCTCCCGGCGAACGCCCCTTGCGTACGCGGGAGATGGCGCGCAGCAGGGGCTTGCGCCGGTCCAGGTCCTCCCAGTCGCCGGCGGCCCGCAGGGCGTCCAGCGCTTCCCGGAACGTGTCGAGCGCGCTCTCCCGGAGCCGGTCGGCATCCGCCGCGGCCTCGATGAGCCGGTCGGCCGCCGCGGCGCAGCCGGGCTCGGCGAGCCGCAGCACGTCGTCGGCGGGGAACCCCGCGCCGCGCAGGCCGACCTGCCGCCAGACCCTCCAGGGCCCGCCCGGCAGACGTGTGAGGTGTGCGGGCAGGGCTTCGGCGGCGCGGTCCGGCTCCGCTCCGGAGGCCGGTCGTGCCGCGGCTCGCGACGGTGCGGATGTCACAGTTCGCCCTCTTCCCGGCCGTCGTTCGCGGTGGCCGGGGCCGCGCTCTGACGGGCCCACACCAGCGCGTCGATGTACGCGCTGCCCTGCCGTACCGTCCGGGACCGCATGACCGCCCTGACCGGGAGGTCGACCCCGAACTCCTCCTTGACCGCCCCGATCAGCTGCGTCACCAGCAGGGAGTGGCCGCCCAGGTCGTAGAAGTCGTCCTCGGCGCCGACCCGGTCGACGTCCAGGACGTCGGCCCAGATCCCGGCGAGGATCCGCTCGGTCTCCGTCTCGGGTGGTTCGTAGCCGGAGAGCCCGAGCACCTCGGGCGCCGGCCGCCGGGCCGCGCTCCGGCGTTCCGTGAGGTCGGCGGGGCACAGCTGCGCCACCGGCACGTCGGCGCCGGTGCGCACGGACGAGAGCAGATCCCGGTAGTGCGCGGCCAGCCGCTCCGCCGTGGCCTCGGCGAACAGGTCGCTGTTGTACTCCAGGCAGGCGTGCAGTTCTCCACCGAGGTCCACGACCTCCAGCGCGAGTTCGTACTGCGCGGTGGTGCGCCGGACCTGAAGGGGTGAGACGGAGAGCGCGTCGCTCCAGGGGACCGTGGTGTCGGAGGCGCCCAGCACGAAGGCCGCGGCCTCGGGGTGGTCCTGGGGCTTCTGGAACGTGAACAGGGTCTGGAAGACCGGCGACCTGCTCGGGTCGCGTTCCGGGCGGATCTTCTCCACCAGCAGGGGGAACGGGTACGCCTGGTGGCCGAGCGCGTCGAGCACCGTGGTGTGCGTCTGCGCGAGCAGGGCGCGGGAGGTCGTGTCCGGGGCGAGGCGCGACGTGAGGACCACCGGGTTGGTGAAGTACCCGGCGACACGCTCGGCGTCCTCCCGGCCGCGGTTGGCCGCGGGTGAGCCGACGAGCACGGTGTCCTGGCCCGAGGCGTGGTGCAGCAGGATCTCGAACGCGCAGAGCATGAGGGTGTAGAGGGTCACGCCCTCCTTCCGCGCGAAGGCGCGCAGCGCCGCCGTCTCCTCGCGGCCGACGGTGAACGGACGCCTGCCCCCGCGGTACGTCATCTGCTGCGGGCGGTCCCCGTCCAGCGGGAGGTCGAGGACGGGGAGCGGACCGTCCAGCCGGTCACGCCAGTACTCCTCCAGCTCCTGGCCGGCCGGTCCGGCGAGCATCCGCCGCTGCTCGCGCGCGAAGTCCGAGTACCGGGGCGCGCGGGAGGGAAGCCCGGCCGGGGTCCCCTCGCTCTCCTCCCGGTAGTCGCGGCCCAGCTCGTCCATCAGCAGCACGACCGTCCAGAGGTCGGCCGCTATGTGATGGACGACCAGGAGCAGCACCTGTTCCTGGTCGGACCGGGACAGCACGTGCGTGCGCAGCACCGCCTCCCGTTCCAGGTCGAACGGCTGGTGGGCCAGTTCCCGCAGCCGGTCCGCCAGCTGCTCGTCGTCCCACGCGGAGGCGTCCGTGTACCGGGTGCCCGCCACCGGCCGGCCGTGCACCGCGCGGACGGAGCCGTCGGCCGCCTCGTAGCGGCTGCTCAGCACCTCGTGCCGCCGCACGACCCTGGCGAGCGCCCGGTCGAAGGCGTCGCGGTCGAACGGGCCGCGCAGGGTGAGCGCCACCGGGATGTTGTACGCGGCGGATGCCGGGTCCTGTGCCTGCACGTGCCAGAGGGAGAGCTGCCCGTACGACAGCTCCGCCGCGCCCGGTCCGGTGTCCGGTGCGCCGTCGGTGTCCGCCGGTGCCGCCTCGGCCCGCGCCGCGAGCGACTCGATGTCCGCGCCGTCGAGGATGCGGGCGGGCGGCACGACGACGGCCAGGTCCCGGCGGGCCCGGTTGGCGATCCGCACCGCCCCGAGCGAGTCGATGCCGAGCGACAGGAGGGAGGCGGCCGGGTCGACCGCCCGGGCTCCGGTGCCCAGCACCTGGGCCACCTGCTCACGCAGATAGCGGGTGATCACGGCCGTCCGCTCGGCCGGCTCCAGCGTGGCCAGGGCGGCGGCGTCCGGCAGTTCGGCCGGAGCCTCGTCGGCGCCGGTCCACAGATTGGCGAACTCCCCCGCGGCGTAGGTCTGCCGGCACTGGCCGCGCTGCACCTTTCCGCTGGTCGTCTTCGGGATGCTGCCCGGCTTGAGGAGGACGACCTCGCGCACCGCCAGGTCGTAGGTCTGCGCCACCGCGGCCCGGACCGCGGCCACGGCCGCCTCGGAGTCGAGCGTGGCGATGGCCCGCCCCTCCACCTCCTGGAGCACCACCAGCGCCGTCGTGCCGTCCTCCTCGACGGCTATCGCCGCCCCGCAGCCGGTACGGAACGACGGGTGCGCCTGCTCCACGGTCACCTCGATGTCCGTGGGGTAGAAGTTGCGGCCCCGGACGATGATGAGGTCCTTGCGGCGTCCCGTCACGAAGAGTTCGCCGTCGGCGAGGAAGCCGAGGTCTCCGGTGCGCAGGTACGGCCCTTCGCCGGTGTCCGCGAGGGTGGCGCCGAACACCTCCCGGGTCGCCCGCGCGTTGTCCCAGTAGCCGGACGCCGTGGACGCGCCGCGCGTCCAGATCTCGCCGACGGCCCGGTCGGCGAGCGCGGTCCTGGCGTCCGGGTCGACCACCAGCACCTCCTGGCCGTCGAGCGGCCTCCCGCTGCCCACCAGGAGCCGTCCGGCCGTGCCGGGTGCGGGGGCCTGGACCAGGCCCTTCTCCAGGGGGGCGGGGTCCACCGGCAGGACGGACGGTTCGTCCGCCGCCCGGGCTCCGGTGACGTAGAGCGTGGCCTCGGCCAGCCCGTAGCAGGGCAGGAAGGCGCTGCGGCGGAACCCGCATGCGGCGAAGGCCTCGCTGAACGCGTCGAGGGTCCGGGCCCGGATGGGCTCCGCGCCGTTGAACGCGACGCGCCACGAGCTGAGGTCGAGCTCCGCCTTCTCCTGCTCGGTTACCGAGCGGACGCACATCTCGTACGCGAAGTTCGGGCCGCCGCTCATGTGCGCGCGCTCGCGGGAGATCGTCCGGAGCCAGCGCGCCGGGCTGCGGAGGAAGCTCATGGGCGACATCAGGGTGACCGGGAACCCGACGGACAGCGGGGTGAGGATGCCGCCGATCAGCCCCATGTCGTGGTACGGCGGGAGCCAGATGACCCCGCGGGTCTCCGGGTCGCAACCGAACGACTCGCTGATCATCCCGAGGTTGTGCAGGAGCTGGGCGTGGGTGAGGACGACGCCCTTCGGGGTGGCCGTCGAACCGGAGGTGTACTGGAGGAAGGCGGGTGCGTCGGCTGCGGGTGCGTGGGATCGCCAGGCGTCGGCGGCCTCGTCGGGCAGCGTGTCGGTGGCCAGGGCGCGCGCGTCCCGCAGGCCCAGTCCTTCGGCGCCCGCCTCCAGCAGGGGGAGGATGTCGGCCGTGGTCAGCGCGAACGCGGCGCGGCTGTCCTCGGCGACGGCCGTCAGCCGGTCCACGTTGCGCAGGGAGCGCGGCGGGTAGGCGGGGACGGGGACCGTGCCCGCGTACAGGGAGCCGAAGAAGGCGCTGAGGTAGGCGGGGCCGGGCGGGTACAGGAGCAGTGTCCGGTCCCCCGGGACGGCACCCCGCTCCTGGAGGGCGGCCGCGACCGACCGTGCGGCGCGGTCGAGTCCGGCACAGCTGACCTCGGTGGCGGACTCGTCGTCGTTGAGGAACCGGAAGGCGGTGGCGCCGGGCCCGTCCTCGGCCCGGTTCCGCAGCAGATCTACCAGCGACTGGCTCATGCTCGGGGTCCCCCTGGAAGTGAAGTGCCCGCATCGCCCGCGCTCCGGGCGACCGCGGCGCGGCGGATCTTGCCCAGCGAGGTGCGGGGTATCTCGGTGACGAACTCGACCTGCCCGGGCACCTGGTGCGGGAGCAGGCGTGCGCGGCAGTGGGCGGTCAGGTCATGGGCGGTCAGCTCCGCGGTGGCGACCACGGTGGCGCGTACCCGCTGGCCGAGTCCGCCCAGGTCCTCGCCCCAGACCACCGCTTCGGCGACGTCCGGGTGGGCGGTCAGGGCGTGCTCGACGTCGTGCGGGTTGACCTTCTTGCCGCCGACGTTGATGAACGAGTCCTTGCGGCCGACCAGATGGAGGCGCCCGTCCTCGTCGGACCGGGCGATGTCCCCGGTGACGTACCAGCCGTCCGGGAGGAGCACCCCCGCGGTCACGGCGGGCTGTCCGAGATAGCCCGCGAACATCGCCGGGGTCCGTACGAGGAGTTGTCCCGCCGTCCCCTCCGGGACGGGCCGGCCCTCGTCGTCGGTGAGCCGGACGCTCACCCCGGGCGCCGGTCTGCCGACGCCGCGCTCGCGCGTCGTGGTGTCCTCGGGCACCTGGCAGGCGATGATGCCGGCCTCCGTGCTGCCGTAGATCTGCTGCACGTCCTGGCCGCAGCGGGCGCGGAACCGGTCGGCGACCTCGGCGGGCAGGGGCGCGCCCGACGAGAGGCACAGCCGGAGGCGGGCGGGACGCGGGCCGGCGGCGGCGGCGGCGCGGGCGAGCAGGTCGTACGCCAGCGGGGTGGCCAGCAGCACCGTGCAGTGGTCCCCGGCCAGTGTCTCCAGGGTGCGGGCCGGGACGAACCGTCCGGTCAGGACCAGGCAGGCCCCGCTCAGCAGCGAGGTGACCAGGCCGGACACCATGCCGAAGGAGTGCAGCAGCGGGACGGCGGCGAGCACCCGGTCGGCTTCGGTGACACCGAAGGTCCGCCGGTAGATCTCGCCGCCCCGGACCAGGTTGGCCTGGGAGTGGACCGCGGCCTTGGGCGCGCCGGTCGATCCGGAGGTGTACTGGAGGAGGAACGGCGCCTCCGGGTCCGTGTCGGCCGGGAGTTCCCCGGCCCCGGCGTCCTCCGGCGCGCCGTGCTCCCCGGTCGGCACGGGCGTCCACGCCGGGGCCGGGTCGGCGGAGCTCAGCGCCCGCAGCCGTGCCTCGCTGCCCAGTACCGCCCCGTCGCCCAGTTCGTCCGCGAGCTCCCGCAGGGCCCGGGCACCGGTGTCCGGTTCCAGCGGCACCAGCCGGGCACCGGTGCCGGCCACCGCGAGGAAGGCGACGACCGCGTCGGGGGTGTTGTCGAAGAGCAGCCCGGCGGTGGTACCGGGCCCGAGGCCCGCCGCGCGAAGGCGCCGCGCGGTGCCCTCCACACGGTCGCGCAGCTGCCGGTACGTCATGGTCCCGGCGCCGTGGCGCACCGCGGCCGCGTCGGGCCTGGTGCGCGCCGCTTCGTCGACCAGTGACCACAGGGTGCGGGACGGGGCGGGACGGTCGGAGCTAGCGGGCACGGGCGGCCACCCCCTCGGCGATCTGCTCGTCGAAGTCGAGCTGCTGGTGGCGGAAGTAGTGGTCGTACAGCTCGGCGTAGGCCCCGCCGGCGGCCAGCAGGGCGTCGTGCGTGCCCTGTTCCAGCACGCGTCCGGCGTCGATCACGACGATCCGGTCGGCCTTGCGGACGGTCGGCAGCCGGTGGGCGACGATGACGGACGTCCGCTTGCTGGACAGCACGTCCAGCCCTTCCTGGATCAGCGACTCGGTCAGCGGGTCGATGCTCGCGGTCGCCTCGTCCAGTACGAAGATCTCGGGGTCCTGGAGCACGATCCGGGCCAGGGCCACCAGTTGCCGCTGCCCCATGGACAGGTTGCGTCCGCCCTCGGTGGTCGGGGTGTCGAGCCCCTCGGGGAGGAGGTCGACCCAGTCG
Organism: Streptomyces sp. CB02058; assembly: GCF_001905505.1. Taxonomy (GTDB): domain Bacteria; phylum Actinomycetota; class Actinomycetes; order Streptomycetales; family Streptomycetaceae; genus Streptomyces. The sequence goes on along the minus strand of NZ_LIPG01000003.1, from coordinate 752,111 downwards.
CCGTCCGCCACCGACCGGGCCGCGGCGAGGATGTCCTCCTGCGAGGCGCCGGGGCGGCCGTGTCCGATGTTCTCGCCGACGGTGCCGGAGAAGAGGAACGGCGTCTGGCTGACGACACCGAGATGGCGCCGGTAGTCGTCGAGGTCGAGGGTGCGGACGTCCCGTCCGTCGACCAGGACGCTGCCGGACCGGTACTCGTACGCCCGGCTGATCAGCCGGATGATGCTCGACTTGCCCGCGCCCGTGTGGCCGACCAGGGCGACCGTCTCGCCCGCGCCGACGCTCAGGTCGAAGTCCCGCAGGACCGGCTCACCGGACCCGTAGCCGAAGGTGACCTCCCGGAACTCGATGCGGCCGTCGATCGACTCGACGGGCTCCTGCGCGGACTGGCGCACCTGCGTCTCGCGGTCGACCAGTGAGAAGATCCGCTCCCCCGCGGCCAGTCCCTGCTGGAACTGGCTCCAGAACGAGGCGATGCTCGTGAGCGGGAACCAGAACAACATCAGGGCCTCCATGAAGAGCACCCACTCGCCGCCGCTGACGTGGCCGTCCGCGACCTGGTGTCCGCCGAACTGCACCACGGCGACCGTGCCGAGCCCGGTCAGGGTGAGCAGCAGCGGGAAGATGCCGCTGAAGATCCGGTTCGTGCGGACACTGGCCCGGTACCAGCGCCCGTTGACCTCCTCCAGGCCGGCGCCCGCGGCCTCCTCGCCGCGGAAGTTGCGGGCCACCGCGATGCCCCGCAGCGTCTCCTGCACATAGCCGTTGACCTTCGCCGTGGCGCGCTGCTGCTGCCGCGAGGCGCCGCGCGAGATCCGCCGGAAGCCGAGGCTCACGGCGATGATGACCACCGCGACCAGTGCGGTGATCGTGCCGAGCATCGGGCTGATCACGAACAGTGCGGCCATCACGATGAGGATCATGAGCGACTGGCTGAGCAGGTCCAGGGTGAGGACCGCCAGGGTCGAGAACGCCTGGGTGTCGGTGGTGATACGGCTGGCTATCGCCCCCGAGGACTGCGCGTCGAAGAAGGCCATCTCCTGGCGCACGACCGCGTCGAAGGCCTTGGTCCGCATCTCCAGGACCACACCGCCGACCAGCCCGGCGCTGAACCGCTGCTGGAGCCAGGTGAACGCCCAGGCGGCGGTGCCGACCCCGATGATGCCGTAGATCAGCGGGGCGATGCCGTCGTCGACCGCGTCGGTGTCCGCGGTGTCGATGACGTGCGCGAGCAGCACCGGGAGGGCGGCGCCGGCGACGGCGGCGATCAGCGCGCATCCGGCGATCAGCGCCACCAGGGGCGCCCGCGAACCGAACAGCGGCCTGATCCGCTTCAGGAGCTGCCGGTCGGTGTAGACGCGGTCGTAGCTGTCGGGGTTGAGCCCCTGGAGGATGGCGGCCATCAGCTGACCCCTTCGTCGGTGCGCGGGGAACGGCTCTCGGTCAGATACGGGGCGAAGATCCTGCGGTACAGGTCGCAGCTCTCGATGAGGCCGTCGTGATCGCCCTGACCGACGATCCGGCCGCGGTCCAGCACGAGGATGTGGTCGGCCGACCGGATCCGGGACAGTCTGGTCGTGATGAGGAACGTGGTCCGGCCGCTGGAGGCCTGCCGGACCGCCTGCTGGATCTGCGCCTCGGTGGCGCTGTCCACCGCGCTGGTCGAGTCGTCGAGGACGAGGACCCGCGGGTCGGTGACGAGGGCCCGCCCGATGGCGATGCGCTGGCGCTGCCCGCCCGAGAGGGTGATGCCGCGTTCGCCGACCATCGTGTCGTAGCCGTGCTCGGACGCGGTGATGAAGTCGTGGGCCTGGGCCATGCGGGCGGCTTCCTCCAACCGCTCCCGGCTGATGTCGGCCCCCGCGCCGAAGGCGAGGTTGTCGCCGATCGAGGTGGAGAACAGCATGACGTCCTGCTCGATGACGGCGATCTGGGACCTGAGCGACCGCAGGTTCCAGTCGGTGACGTCGACACCGTCGACGACGACGCGTCCCTCGTCCGCCTCGTACGTACGGTTCAGCAGGTGCAGCAGCGTGGACTTGCCGCTGCCGGTGGTGCCGACCAGCGCCACGGTGGCGCCGGGGGGCACGGTGAAGGAGATGTCGCGCAGCACGGGGGTGTCCCCGTAACCGAAGGTGACGTTCTCGAAGGAGATCCCGCCGTCGATCACGGCGCTGTGCCCGCCCTGCTGCTCGTCGTCGCCGGACGGGTCGTTGATCACTTCGAGCATGCGCCGGGCGCCCGCGACACCCAGGTAGATCAGTCCGATGGACAGCGAGGCCAGCTGGGTCGGAGCCCGCAGGGAGCCCATCAGGCCGAGGAACGCGACGAGTTCACCGATGCTGATGTCCCCGGACCGCACCAGGTTCACGCCGTGCAGCAGTCCGAGCGCGAGCGCCAGCGTGAGCAGGAGCGGCGGGATGTACAGGGCCTGGGTGCGGCCCTGGGCGACGAAGGCGGCCCGGTAGTCGTCGGCCAGCTCGGCGAAGTGCTTCTGGACGGCGGCCCGTCGGCCGGTCGCCTCGACCGACTCGATGCCGGTGACGGCCTCCGAGACCTGGGCGCTCATCAGGCCGAACCGCTTGCGGGTGGCGAGCGACACCGGTTCGAGCCGGCGTCCGTGTTCGAGCAGCGCCACGACGAACAGGATGATGAACACGACCGGGGAGAGCAGGAGTTCCGGATCGATCAGGGCGACGAAGACGATCGGTACGAGCAGGCTGAGGACGAGGTCCACGGCCATGTCCACACCGGGCGACATCATCAGGTTCATCGCCTCGGCGTCCCCGGTGGCGCGGGCGGAGAGGTCACCGACGGGGCGCCGGTTGAAGAAGGTCTGACTCTTGCGGAGCAGCGACGAGAAGATGTCCTTGCGGGCGTCGCGTTCGAGGCCGCAGGCGAACGCCTCCAGGGCGTAGATCGCGCTGCCTCCCGCCAGCCCCCGCACCAGCACCATGACCAGCAGCGCGGCGACGGCGCCGTTGAAGGCGGAGAAGTCGGCGTGCTCCTGGAGCACCGCGTCGAAGGCGATGCCGGTGGCCATCGGGATGCCCGCCGTCATGACGTGCCACAGCACACTCCCGAGGAGGTGCACCGCGATGTACCGCTTGTAGCGGCGCAGGTGCGACAGCAGCCAGGCGCCGACGCCCGCGGGGGCGCTGCTTTCGGGCGCAGCCGCTTCGGGCTGCGTGAGGACGGTCACGAACGCTCCTGGACATGTGCTGCGGTGCCGGCGGCCGGGACCGGGGGCAGAAAGCCCCGGCCGGCGAGGTGGACGAGATAGGTGCGCAGCAGCTCGGGACCGAGCTGCGGGCAGGGGGTGGAGGAGTCCAGGTAGGCGTCGTGCAGTGCGGCGGACGACGGCTCCTCGGACTCGACGAGCGCCGCTTCGCTCTCCAGCAGTCCGAGGAACGGGTAGAGGGCGTTGTCCGGTGACTCGGCGGCCGACTTGCCCAGCTCGTCCAGCCAGTCGCGGTACGTCAGGGTCCGCAGGTCGTAGCCGAACTCCCGGACCCAGCCGAAGACGTCCGCCAGGGACACGGGGCGGGGGTGCCCCAGGTCGTAGCCCGTGCCGCCGTCCTCCGCCTCGCGCAGCGAGATGCGGACGATGGCGTCGCTGACCTGGTCCACCGGCACCAGGTGTACCGGCTGGTCCAGGTCGGGGTGGCTGCCGAGCTGGATCGAGCCCTTGATCACGGCCCAGATCAGGTCCTTGGGGTTGCCGATGCCGGTCCGGCTGTGGCCACCGATGTAGTCCGGCCGGTAGACCTGGACGGGGATGCCCCGCTCCCGCGCGCTCACCGCCAGCCGTTCCGCCACCCACTTGCTCCGGTTGTAGCCGCCCGGCACCGCGCTGCCGTCGCCGCCGCCGGGTGCGGGCGGGGCGGACGCCGTGGAGATGTGGTGGACCGGGGCGCCCCCGGCGCGTCCCGCCAGCCGCAGCACCTCGCGGGTGCCGCCGACGTTGGCGGGCGCCAGTTTCCCGTACGGCAGCGCGAAGTTGACCCATGCCCCGCTGTGGTGGACGGCGTCGATCACCTCGGCGAGCCGGGCGAAGCGCACCTCCCCGAGGCCGAGCAGGGGTTCGCCCAGGTCGCCGGGCTCGGCGACGATCCTGGCCGGGTCGGCGGGGGCCTCCAGGCCGTGCTCGTCGAGGCAGGCGAGGATCCGGTCCAGGCCGCTCGCCCGGTCGTCCGCGCGCACCAGACAGTGGATCACCGCCGTGGTGGAGCGGAGCAGACCGTCCAGGAGATGCACGCCGAGGAAGCCGGTCACCCCCGTCAGCAGGATCGCCGCGGGGTCCGCGAGCGGGGTCCGTCCGGGGTCGACGGTGATCCCGGGACCGAGTTCCGCCTCGGCGAGCAGATCCGGGGCCGCGTCCTCGCCGGCCACCGCCGCGTCCTGGGAGTCCTGGACGAGCCGGGCCACCTGGCCGATGGTGGTCGCCTCGAACAGGGAGAGCAGCGGCACGTCGATGTCGAAGCGCTGGCGCAGCGCGAACACGACCTGCGGGACCAGCATGGAGTGGCCGCCGAGGTCGAAGAAGTCGTCCTCGGCCGTCAGCCCGTCCGCGCCGAGCACGGACTCCCAGATCTCTGCGACCGCGCTCTCGACCGGTCCCAGCGCCACCGGGGCGACGGGCGCGGCGGTCTCCGCGGTCTCCACGACCGGGGCGGGCAGTGCCTTGCGGTCGTGCTTGCCGTTCGCGTTGAGCGGCATGCGCTCCAGCAGCGTGAAGGTCGCGGGGACCATGTAGTAGGGCAGCCGCCCGCGCAGATACTCCTGCAACCCGGCGACCTGCGGCGAGGTGCCCGGCACCGGCTGCACGTAGCCGGCCAGCCGTCGTTCGCCGTGCTCGTCGACGACGACCACGACAGCGGCGTCCTGCACCTGGGGGTGATGGCCGAGGACCGCCTCGATCTCCTCCAGTTCGATGCGGAAGCCGCGGATCTTGACCTGCCGGTCGGCACGGCCGAGCACCTCGACGTCACCGCTGGGCAGCAGCCGGGCCACGTCTCCCGTGTCGTAGAGCCGGCTGCCGGGCACGGTGCTGAACGGGTGCGGGACGAAGCGTTCGGCGGTCAGGCCGGGGCGGGCGACATAGCCGCGGGCCAGGGCGAGTCCGCCGATGTGCAGGGTGCCGCGCACCCCGGGCGGCACGGGCTGCCGGTCGGCGTCCAGTACGTAGAACTCGGTGTTGGCGAGCGGTCGTCCGATGGGCACCGGTTCGCCGTCGGCCCGGTCGGGCATCGGCGTCTCGAACAGCCCGCTGTCGACGGTCGATTCGGTGATCCCGTACGAGTTGACCAGCCGGGTGCCGGGCGGGCAGAGGGCGCTGAGCTGCCAGTAGTCCCGCATGAACCAGATGTCGGCTCCGACCGCCAGCACCTTGAAGTTGCCGAGCGTCCCGCCGCGCGCCGTGACGTGGGAGGCCAGCGCGCGCACCACGACGGGCACGAGGTCGGCGAAGTCGACGCGTTCCTCGACGAGCAGCGCGTGGAGTCGTTCGGGGTCGAGCAGGATCTCGCGCGGGCAGAGGACCAGCGTGCCGCCCGAGCACAGGGCGCGCACCAGGTCGCCCGTGAACACGTCGAACGCGACGTTGGCCGCCTGCAGATGGGTCTTGACCTCGGTGCCGAGCCCGTAGGCCCGCTCCCACGAGCGGAAGGCGCTCACCAGGGCGGACTGGGTGATCATCGCGCCCTTGGCCCGGCCGGTGGATCCCGAGGTGTAGACGATGAAGGCGAGGTGCGCGGCGCTCGGTTCGGACCGGGGGCCCGTGTCCTCCACGGCCGCCGTATCGTCCAGCCATGCGTCGAAGTAGCCCACCTCGGTGCCGGGCGCGAGGCCGGGCAGCTGGTCCGCGACGTCGCGCCGGGTCAGCAGCAGCCGCGCCTCGGCGTCGTCGAGCACGAAGTTGAGCCGGTCCACCGGGTTGGCCGGGTCCAGCGGGACGTACGCACCGCCCGCCTTCAGCACCCCGAGCAGCGCCGCGATCGTGTCGGGCGAACGCGGCGCGCACAGGGCGACGCGCACCTCGGGGCCGACCCCGTGCGCCCGCAGCCGTGCGGCGATCAGCTCCGCCCGCCGGTCCAGCTCGCGGTACGAGACCCGCACGCCCGCGTCGACGACCGCGACGGCGTCGGGGGTGCGCCGGACGTGCTCCTCGAACAGTCCCTGCACGCATTCGTGCGGTCCGACCGTGACGGTGACCTCGTTGTCCCGGGTGAGGACGTCGTCGCGCTCCTCGACGGAGAGCATGGAGAGCTCGCCGATGCGCTGGTCCGGGTCGGCGACGACCGCCTCGAGCAGCCGGGTGAAGTGCGTCATCATGCGCTCGACGGTCGCGGCGTCGAAGAGCCCGGTGTTGTACTCCCAGTCGCAGCGCAGCCGGCCACCGGCCTCGACCACGTCGAGGCTGAGGTCGAACGGCGAACTCTCCTTGTCCGGAGCGGGATAGGTCGTGATGCGGAGCTCCGGGAGTTCGAGGGAACCCTGGGGCGCGTTGTGCAGGGTGAACATGGTCTCGACGAGCGGGGAGCGGCTCGGATCGCGGTCCGGCAGCACCTCTTCGACGATCTTGTAGAAGGGGACCTCCTGGTGTGCGAACGCCTCCAGGCTCATGTCCCGGGTGGCCCGCAGCACGTCGCGGAAGGTGGGCGCGCCGCTCAGGTCGGCGCGCAGCGGCAGGATGTTGATGAGGAAGCCGATGAGCTTCTGGGTCTCCGGCCGGGCCCGGTTCGCGACCGTGGTCCCCACGACGATGTCGTCCTGCCCGGTGTAGCGGTGGAGCAGCACGGTGTAGGTGGCGAGCAGCGTCATGAACATCGTCGAGCCGGACGACTTCGCCAGCTCGGCGGTCCTCTCGACGAGTTCCTCGGGCAGCAGGACGGAGTGGGTACGGCCCGCGTAGGTCTGTGCGGGCGGCCTCGGCCGGTCCAGGGGCAGTTCGAGGCTGGGCAGTTCGCCGCCGAGCCTGGACCGCCAGTGGTCGAGTCCCCGTTCCAGCTCGCCGCCGGAGAGCTCCCGGCGCTGCCAGAGCGCGTAGTCGGCGTACTGGACGGGGAGCGGCGCCAGCGGGCTGGGCAGGCCGGCCCGGAAGGCCGCGTAGAGCTGCCCGAACTCCTCGGTCAGGACGCCCATCGACCAGTCGTCCGAGATGATGTGGTGCAGGCAGAGCAGCGCGACGGTGTGTGCGTCGGCCCGCCTGACCAGCGTCATCCTGATCAGCGGCCCGGCCGCGAGGTCGAACGGCGCGGCGGCGTGCTCGGCGGCCAGCCGCCTGGTCTCGGCCTCCTGCCCGGCCTCGGGCGTGCCCCGCAGGTCGACGACCCGCACCGGCACCGGGGCGGCGGGGCCGACCAGCTGCGCGGGCACACCGCGGACGGTCCCGAACGTCGTACGCAGGGTCTCGTGCCGCTCCACCAGGGCGCCGAGCACCCGCTCCACGGTCGGGACGTCGAGTACGCCGTGCAGCTCGATGGCGAACGGCATGTTGTACACCGGGTCGCCGGGGGCCAGGCCGTCCAGGAACCAGAGGCGTTCCTGCGGGTACGACAGCGGGGTGTCGGCGCCGGACGGCCGGGGGCGGGGCACCGACGCCGGTGCCGCGCTCCGCTGCTGCCGTGCCTTGCGGGCCCGCAGCAGCAACTCGTACTTGGCCGGCGAGAGTTCGCGCAGCATCCCGGCCTTGGGTGACGTATCGCTCACGCCGCCGCCTCCTGTGCTTCGCGGGCCGAGCGCGCCAGCTTCGCCGCGACGCGCTCGGGCACCGCGGCGGCGGACAGCCGGTCGGCGAGGACCTCGTCGCACCACCAGTCGAGATGGGCGCGGCCCTCGTGGACGTAGGCGACGAGCTCCAGGTCGTAGGGCCCGGCGCCGGGCACCGCGAAGGCGGCCGGATCGGCGGACGGCGCCAGGGTGAACGGTCCGCCGGCAGGCAGCAGGGCGGCCGGGTCGCCGAAGTGGCTGAGCCGGATCTGCCGGGGCGGGGCGCCGTCGGCGCCGTCCGGCTGCGGCTCCTCCCAGGGGAGCCGCTCGGCCAGCTGGGCCGCGGCCTCTCCCGCCCGCAGGTCCTCGAAGCCCTCGCCCGCCGGGGCGAGGAGCACGGTGGCCGGGGTGGCGAGCGCTCCGACGAGCCGCTCCGGTACCGCCACGCCCGCGTCCGGGGCGTGGTCGGTGACGTCGAGGGCCAGCGGAGCGCCGTCCAGCCACGCGCCGATCGCCGTCGCGACCGCGGAGGCGACCTCGCCCGGCGCCGCCGACGGGGCGTCCCAGCCGGTACGGAGCACCCGCCGGGTGCCGCCACGCGGACCCACCGGCAGCCGGGAGGCGTCCGACGGCACGGTGCGCGGGGCGCCCCCGGCCGCCGGGCGGGACGCCGATGCCGCCCATTCGGTGAAGGAAGGCGCCTGTGGCAGCCGTGCCTGCTCGCCGGCGCCCAGGGCCGTCGCGAGGTCCTCCAGAAGGATCTTCCAGGAGCGTCCGTCGGCCGCCGACTCGTCGATCACCAGCAGCAGCCCGGACGGCCGGTCGCCCCGGTCGAGCAGGGCCGCCTGGACCGGTGATCCGGCGGCCGGGTCCAGCCGGGTGCGCAGCCGCTCGGTGACCCTGCGGACGACGGCGGCCTCCTTCGCCGGGTCCTGGCCCGACAGGTCGAGCCGGGCCACCGGCACCGAGCCGGCCAGCCCGCCGACCTCCTGGCGCCATGCGCCGGATTCGTCCTGGGTGAACCTGAGGCGCAGCGCCTCGTGGTGGAGGATGAGCCGCAGGACGGCCTTGCGGACCGTCACCGCGTCCGTCCCGGCTCCGAGCTCGAGCAGCAGGGCCCGTCCACCGTCGGCCTGTGCCGTACGGCCGTTCAGCGCGAGCCCTTGCGCCGTGGTCAGCGGGGCGGCATCCGCCGCCTCGCCCGCCTCGCCGTCCTCCTGCGAGGTGCGCCACTCGAAGCGGGACTCCGCCTTCGCGGCGGGGCTGGGCAGCAGGCGCCGCTCCACCGAGGCACCGGACCGGGGTATCCGGTCCAGTGGAATCCAGTGCTCCGGCACGAGGAAGTCGGGGAGGGTGCTGTTCAGCGCGGCGCGCAGCTCCTCGCGCGCCCGGGCGGTGTCCCCGTTCGCCGCGGCCTCGCGGGGCACGTAGTACACCGCGAGCCGCTTCCCCAGCTGCTCACGCGCGCCGGGGTCGTTGTAGCCGATCCTGGCGAGCATCGACTTGACCCGGGGGATGTTCACCGGGGTACGCAGCTCCGCGTCGGCCTCCGCCCGCGCGAGATGGCCGAGCCTGACCTCCCAGCGGGTCGGCGCCTCGTAGTTGTGGAAGCCGCGCTCGATCTTGTGGACGTAGACACCGACGTCGTTGATCAGGCAGTTCGAGCTGCAGAAGCCGGTGTCGCGGGGCTCGGACCACAGGGTGTCGCCGCTGTTCAGGAAGGACCGGATCTCGTCCTTGGTCACGTCGGAGTAGCGGTAGTAGTCGACGACCTCGACGGCGTCGAGCCCCGCGGCGTCCTCGTTGCGGTGGTAGACCTGCCGGCCGACGGCGAGCTGCCGCTCGATCTCCACCGGGTCGAACTGGCCCTGCTGGTAGAACCACTGGAGCCGCTCGTCGATGATCTGGCCGCGCGAGAGGCCCGTGACGATGCTGGGGATCCCGCGCTCCTGCGCCAGCTGGTTGCTGAGGTCGAGGAGCGAGCGGAAGCAGCCGTTGCAGACGCTCTTGTGCTGCGTCAGGCTCTCCACGAAGATCTTCTTCTGGTCCGCGCGGGTCGCGGTCACGTGCTCGATGCCGAGGGCGCCCGTGATGCGGTCGACGTTGTCCAGCGCGGTCCGCGAGATGAACCCGTTGTCGAAGGTGAACGTCATCACCCGCAGCCCCATGGCGACGAGCTTGTACAGCACATAGGTGCTGTCCTTGCCGCCGCTGTAGAGGAGCAGACAGTCGAACGGGGCGTCGGGGGCGGCCGCGGCACGTGTCCGCAGATGGTCCTCGAGACCGTCGACACCCCGTCCGAAGTAGGCGTGGACGTCGTCGCCGTGCTCGGCGTAGAGCGTGCAGAGGCTGCACACCCCCGCGCCGTCCAGCGTGATGCCCGGGTAGTTCTCGTCCATGCCGCAGCGGGCGCAGACGGCGGGCGGGGCGTCGTCCTCGCGCTGTCCCTGGAGGACGACCGCGCAGTCGGTGACCGCGTCGAGCCTGAGCACGGCGGTCTCGACGTCGCGTTCGATGACGCGGGCCTGATCGGCCGAGGGGCCTATGGCGTCCATGTCAGTTGCCCTCTCCCTGGGCGAGCAGCCGCTCGGCCTCTTCTTCGTCCAGATCCGCGACCGATTCGAGCAGGTCGTCGAACTCCGCGCTGTCGGCGAGGATGGCGGTCTCGACCCGGTCGGCGAGCGCCTCGATGGTCGGTGCGCCGATGAACTCCTGGAGCCGGACCTCGACGCCGAACTCCTCGGTGATCCGCGACAGCAGCCTCATGACCAGCAGGGAGTGCCCGCCCACCTCGAAGAACTCGTGCCGGATGCCGATCTTCTCGACGGGCAGCAGTTCCGCCCAGATCCTGGTCAGGGCCTCCTGCGTGGAGGTGCTGGGGGCCACGTACTCGCGCGCCGACCTGGCCTGGGTGAGCACCGGCGCCGGCAGGGCGCGGCGGTCGATCTTGCCGCTGATGGTCCGGGGCATGGCCTCGACGGGCACGAAGACCTGCGGGATCACGGAGTCGGCGAGCCGGGGTGCGAGATGCCCGCGGACCTCGTCCGGCTCGATCTCCCGCTCGAGCTCCACGAAGGCGCACAGGTACGGGAGTTCGCCTCCCGCGTCGGCGACGACGACGGCCGCCTCGCGGACCGCGGGGTGGGACCGCAGTACGCTCTCGACCTCGCCGAGCTCTACGCGCACCCCGCCGATCTTGACCTGGTTGTCGCGCCGGCCGGCGAACTCCAGCGATCCGTCCGGGAGGGTGCGCCCGTAGTCCCCCGTCCGGTAGACGATGTCGTCCGGGTCGGAGCCGAGCGGGTTGGGCACGAACGCCCGCAGTGTGGCGTCGGGCTGCTGGTAGTACCCCAGCGACAGGTACGGCGTGCGGATGTAGACCTCGCCGATGATGCCCTCCGGGCACGGCTTGCCACGCCCGTCGAGGACCACGACGCGGGCCCCGTCCATGGCCTTCCCCACCGGCACGGACGCGCGCGTGGTGTCCTGCCGGGTGACGAAGTGGAAGGTCTTGGTCATGGTCGTCTCGGACGGTCCGTACAGGTTCAGCAACGGGACGCGCCCGTCGAACCGGTCGAACCAGAGCGCCGCGTCCGCCGGGGAGAGCGGCTCGCCCGCCGTCGCGACGCAGCGCAGCGCGGCCAGCCCGGTCGTCGGGTCGGAGGCCACCGCCGCCGCGATCCCCCGGAACACCGAGGGGACGCAGTGCACCAGCTCGATGCGCTGTTCGTCGATCCACCGGGTCAGCGCCGCCCCGTCCAGGGTGATGCCGGCGGGCGGCACACAGACGGTGCCGCCGGAGACCAGCGGCACGAAGACATCGCGCAGCATCGCGTCGAACGCCGGTGACGCGAGCTGGCTGACGCGCCATCCCGAGTCGGTGCCGAGGAGGTCCCTCTCCCACGTGATGTAGTGGTCGAGGCTCTTCAGCCGGCCGACGATGGCCTTCGGTTCACCGGTGGAGCCGGAGGTGAAGAAGATGTAGGCGGCGTCGTCGCCGTGCGGTACGTAGTCCTCGTCCGGCTTCCCGCCGACGGCGGGGAGGCTCAGATCGACCTCCAGGCGGCGGGCCGCGGGCAGCGCCTCGTCGGCGAGCTGCCCGGCCCGTTCGCGGACCCCGGCACCGACGACCATCCACTCGGCCGCCGTCGTGGCGAGCATGGAGCGCAGGCGGAGTGCGGGGGCGGAGAGATCGAGGGGTACGAAGACTCCGCCGATCTTCAGGACGCCGAGCAGGGCGGCGACCAGCTCCCGACGGTCGTCCGCCAGCACGGGGACGATGCAGCTCGGTCCGGCACCGGCCGCTCTCAGGTCGGCGGCCACCTGGTCGGACCGGGCCTCGAGCTCTCCATAGGTGAGGTCACCCTGGGGACATTCGATGGCCACCCGTGTCGCGAACCGCTCCGCCGCCGCGCGGACGAGTGACTGAATGGGTTCGAACGCCATCGTGCTTCCTCCCTGACTGGAACGGCTCGTGCCGTTCCTGCGGTTCATGCGTGGTCGGGCAGATCGAAAAGGTCGAGCAACAGGCCGAAGGTGAGCACGACGAGCAGCAGGTCGTCGCCGAGATGCGGGTGGACTTCGTAACCGGGCCGGCGGTACTGCTCGGCGAGGCGCTCCACGACCGCCGGGTTGAAGTAGCCCTGCCGCTTGATCCGGGCGGGCGACAGCATGTCCTGCACCCACTCGGCGTTGCGGCGCAGCAGCTCGGGACTGCCCGGAGCGCGGAACCCGAACTTCTCCCGGCGCACGATCTCGTCCGGGACGAGGCCCTTCGCGACCTCTTTGAGCACGTACTTCTCGGTCTTCTCCGTGACCTTGAACCGCGCGGGAAGCCTCGCCGCGAAGCGCACCACGTCGATGTCGAGGAAGGGGTACCGGGCCTCGATCGAGTTGGCGAGCGCCATCCGGTCCCCGTGGTCGGAGAGCAGGTGGTCGCTGAGCCGGAGCTTGAAGTCGAGGTAGGAGCGCTGGTGGAGAGGGCTGCGGCCGCGCAGTCGCTCGGGGTCGACCAGCGGAGCCGCCAGCGTGTCGAAGTCCGCGTGCGCGTCGGCCAGCTCGTCCGAGAACAGATCGAGCTTGGCCTCGCGCCAGGCGTGGTAGTCGCGCTCGTAGAAGATCCCCGGATCGCCCCAGAGCTGCCGGCGGACCTCGTCCTCCAGCTGGGTCTCCAGGTCGCCCGCGCGGTTCGCGGCACGGTTCCCGGCCCGGTCGAAGCGGTAGCCGAGGTATCCGCCGAAGAGTTCGTCGGCGCCCTCGCCGGTGAGGATCACCCGCGTGCCCGAGCGCCGGGCCGACGCCGACAGCGCGAGGGAGCAGGTGTTGTACGTCTCCTTCACCGGGCACTCCGCGTGGCGCACCATGCGGGACAGCTCGGCCTCCGCGTCGGCGGGGTCGAACTCGGTCTCGTGGTGGACGGAGGAGACCTGCCGGGCCATGAGCCGCTGATAGCCCGACTCGTCGATACCGGCCTGGCCGAACGAGATGGAGAAGGAGTGGGGCCGGGCCGCCGGCCGCTGCGCGTGGACCAGCGCCGCGATCAGGGACGAGTCGAGGCCGCCGCTGAGGTAGTAGCCGACGGGCACGTCGGCCCGCAGCCGGCGGGCCACGGACTGGTCCAGCAGGGCCCGCAGCTCCTCGACGTAGCTCCCCTCCGAGCGCGCGGGCGGCTCCTCGCCCTCCACGGGGAAGTCCAGGTCCCAGTAGGTGACATCGCGTACGACGCCGTCCTCGACGGTCAGGTAGTGGCCGTTCTCCAGGCTCCGCACGCCGCGGAACATGGTCCGGGGGCTCACCAGTCCGGGGAAGGTCAGCACTTGGTCGAGACCGGTGAGATCGACGGCGCGTTCGACGGCCGGGTGCTCGAGGACCGCCTTGATCTCCGAGCCGAAGACGAAGGCCGTGGGTGTACGCGCGTAGTACATCGGCAGGATGCCGGCGTGGTCGCGGGCGAGGAAGAGCCGCCGCCTGCGCCGGTCGTAGATCGCGAAGGCGAACTGCCCGTTGATGCGGTCGAGGAAGCCGGTGCCCTCCTCCTCGTAGAGGTGCACGAGGACCTCGACATCGCACTCCGTGCGGAACGTGTGGCCCTTGGCGACGAGTTCGGCGCGCAGCTCGCGGTAGTTGAAGATCTCGCCGTTGCAGGCGAGGACGACCGAGCCGTCCTCGTTGTAGATCGGCTGGTCACCGCCTGCCAGGTCGATGATGGACAGCCGGCGGAAGCCGATGCCCACGCCCTCGTCCACGAACCGGCCGCCCGAGTCGGGTCCCCGGTGGACCAGGGTCGCGGTCATCGCGTCGAGATGGCGCTCCTCGGTCGCGGGGGCGCCCGGCACGGAGACGTATCCAGTGAGGCCGCACATGGTCAGGCCCCTTCCAGGTCGTCGTTGAAGCCCGCTGCCGAACCCGCCGCGGCGAGCGACAGGGCCGACACCCGGCGGTCCGGGTGGGCGCAGACGTCGGCCAGCAGTTGCACGTACTGATCGGCGAGGCGTTCGGCCGTGGACCGGTCGAACAGGTCGGTGCTGTACTCCAGTTGTGCGTGCAGAGCCCCGCCGAACTCGAACAGGTCGAGCCGCAGATCGAAGATGGAGGTCTTCCGCACGTCGTCGAGTCGGGTCATCGTCAAGCCCGGAAGCTCGGTCTGCCGGGGGCGCGGCGGGATGTTCTGCAGGATGAACATCACCTGGAAGAACGGGTTGCGGTCGGGCCGGCGCTCCGGGGTCAGCTCCTCGACCAGGGACCTGAACGGAAGTCCGCGGTGGACGAACCCCTGGAGGGTGGTGGTCCGCACCCGGTTCAGCAGCTCCTGGAAGGTCGGATCGTCCTCGAGCCGGGCCCGCATCACGAGCGTGTCGGCGAAGTAGCCGACCACGGGGCCCCATTCGGCCCGGTCGCGGTTGCCGACGGGGGTGCCGACGAGGATGTCGTACTGCCCCGAGGCGCGGGCGAGGAGCACGTCGAAGCCGGCCAGGCAGGTCATGAAGAGACTGGCCCGGGACTTCCTGCTGAACTCCTTCAGTTTCTCGTACAGCTCGTCCGGCACGGGGAAGAGATGACGGTCCCCCCGGTAGGACGCCTCCGCGGGGCGCGGCCGGTCGGTGCGCAGCTCCAAGGTGCCGGGGGCGCCCGCCAGTTGCCTCTTCCAGTACGACACGAGCGCGTCGCGCCGGGGTCCGGCCAGCTGGCGGCGCTGCTCCTGTGCGTACTGGGCGAACTGGGCGCGAAGTGGCGGGAGTTCCACCGGCTGCTCGGCGACGAAGCCGCTGTAGAGGTCACCGACCTCCTGGAACATCACCTGCACCGACCAGCCGTCGCAGACGATGTGGTGCACGACCAGGAGCAGCAGGTGCTCCTGGTCGGCGAGCCTGATCAGCTGGAGCCGGAAGAGCGGAGGGCTCGTCAGGTCGAACGGCCGGTGCACCTCGGCGTCGACGATGCGGTCGGCCTCGGCCTGACGCTCGTCCGGGTCGAGGTCCGTGAGGTCCGTCCGTTCGAGCGGCAGCCCGACCTCGGCGTGTATCTCCTGGAACGGCTCACCGCCCGAGTCGCCCACCGAGGAACGCAGCATCTCCTGACGGGCCATGACGCCGCGGAAGGCGGCATTCAGCGCTTCGGGATCGAGCGCTCCGTCCAGCCGGCCCATGACGACGGTGTTGTAGAAAGGGCTGTCCGGCGCGAGGCGGTCGAGTATCCACAGTTGCTCTTGGGTGACGGACAGTGGCACACGGTTACTGGCCATGATGGGGGGCACCTCAACTACGCTCGTGGCGCTTCTTCAGCGCATTGCGACGCACCTCGCGCCCGACGGCCAGAAAGAACGCCGGATAGCTGCGCTCTACATGAAGTGCGAGCTCCCTGGCGACGGCGTGACGCTCCGGGAGCCGGTTGATCGGCACCATCATCGCGGCGTGGTGCTCCACGTGAAGATTATTGCCATTGGTGAACCAGCGGCTGAGCCAACTTCCGGTGATCGTGCGCGTGTTCCGCAAAACGTCCGTGCTGTCGTTATCGCACAGGATGTGTTCGGGCAGCTCCAGCCAGAAGTGCATGGGTACCGCGATCACCAGGGGGAGCAGCCACAACTTCAGCACCAGTTCTCCATGACCCATGATCGTCACCGCGAGAGCGGCCACGACCGGCACGGCGAGGGCCCGGTACTCGTTGATCACGTCGGCCCGGCGCCGCCGGGAGATCTGCCCGGCGGTGTACTCCCAGCGGCCGGCCCAGCAGCGGCCGATGGTGGCGAGCGGTGAGAGCAGCCGCCCGTAGTTGAACGACTCGCGGAACAGCACGCCCCAGGTGAGGGGCTGACGGGTGTCGAACCCGAAGAATTCGGTGTCCTGGGCGGTTCCCAGGAAACGGTGATGCTGGAGATGAAGCACACGGTAATGGCTGTAGGAAACCAGCATCGGCAGACCGAGAAGGAAACCTACGGGGCGGTGCGGACGCGCCGATCTGAAAGCAGAATGATGAAGACACTGGTGCTGGAGTTCCACCATATGAACGTAGACAGCAGCCAGCAGAATAATTCCTACGGTCTGCCCCGGCCACCCCGTAAAGAGAATGAGTAGCACGGCGGCGGCGCCGAGTATTAACGCGACAATAAGTTTGAGGATGAAGTTGAACTGGTCCTGCGGCGCCACTTTGTCCCGACGGAAAAGCAGATGAGAAGCAGTGGCATCCGGATCTACAGCCATGACTGGTACCCCCTCGACGAACATTCGCAAAGGTTCAGAGACAAGGACCGCAAGAAAATGCATGCGTAAGAGGCGGCCGGGCTCGTCAATGACTTCGCTGCCCGCGACGGCGGACGACAGGGCCCGTGCACACCACATGAGGAATCGACCACAACGGCGTCACGGACGCCGGACCCGCAGGGGCTTCAGGGGGAGGTGACACCCTCGAAGCGGCTGGGGCTGACCCCGTTCTCGACGAGGCACCGGGCCTGCGCCAGCGGCGTGGCCTCCTCGAAGAGCCTGTTGAGCAGCAGGCCTTCCAGCTCGAGGGACTGGTCCTCGGTCACCTCGGAAAGCTCCAGGACCCGGGCGATGACCTGCAGCGCGAGCAGCGAGTAGCCCCCGAGCTCGAAGAAGTCGCTCTTCTGCGGGTCGATGTCCGCCCGCGGTCGCTCCAGGGTCTCGGCCCAGACGTCCGCCACGATTTCGGCGACAGGGGCCGCCTCGGCGGAATAGTCCGTTCCACCGTTCTCCGATATCGGTCCCTGGTCCGCGCGTTCCTCAGTCAACTGATTCCAACCCCCCGTGCGTGTACTCGGCTTCGCTGAACCTGGTGCAGTGGAATGCCATGGCAAGCATCTTGCGGTCGTGGTCCCTCGCCGGCATGGCCCTCTGAGATGCTCCGAATCGAACCACACCGCCAGAGCGTCCACAAGTGGGATCATGAAAAAGCCATTTGACGGAGCGTCATACTGCCCAAACCGGTCAGATGGTGAAGCAACACCGGGAACCAGCGGAATGCTGGATCCGGCCGCCGAATTCGCTGTACGGTTCCTCCCGCCCGGCCCCGGCCCGCAGAGACGGCCTGCCGCATCGGAGTGACCCTGACGTCCCCCGGACCTCAATCGCCGGGAACTTTCGGATGAATAGGAGTCGGCTGTGCCGATGTCGCCCCATCGAACACTCGGAGTCCTCGGCGGGATGGGACCCGCCGCGACGGCGGAGTTTCTCGCCTCACTCGCCGTACGGGTACCGGCACGGACCGATCAGGAGCATCCGCGCATCATCATGCTCTCCGACCCGGCCATACCGGAGCGGACGGACGCCATCCTGACCGGAAGCGACGCACCGCTGCCGCACATCAGGGACGGGCTGCTGAGCCTCGCCGGCTGGGGGGCCGATCTGCTGGCCGTGCCGTGCAACACCGCCCATGCCTTCGTGGACCGTGTCCGCACCCAACTGCCCGTCCCCGTCGTGCACATCGTGGACGCCACGATGCGCGAGGCGATGCGCGTGTCACCCCGGGGCGGCTGGCTCGCCGCCACCACCGGCACTCTGGTCGGCGGGCTGTACCAGGAGTACGCCCGGCGGGTCGGCTACCGGCTGCTGGTACCGCAGGACACCGAGCAGAAGGAGATCCACGAGACCAGCGTGCTGGTGAAGGCGAACCGCACGGACGAGGCCGGCGACCGCTACGAGCGCGCGATCCGGTCGCTGTGGCAGCGCGAGGAGCTGCCGGTCCTGGCAGCCTGCACGGAGCTGCCGATCGCCTACGCCGCGACCGGTCTCCCCCCGGACATGACGGTGTCCAGCCTGGACGCCCTCGCCATGGCCTGCGCCGAGGAGCTGTACCGGGGGTGACTCAGGAACCGTCGCCGGTCCCGGGGGGTACGGGCGGGGCGTCGAGCACGAGATCCGCGACATCGGCGGCGCTCGCGAACCTGACGTCCCCCCTCCCCAGGGCGAACTGGATGAACTGTTCGAGCGCGTGCAGTCGCGAGGGCCGCCCGCTCAGGAACGGATGCATGGTCAGCATGCACAGCGAACCGTGCTGCCGCATCGCGTCGAGCTCCGAGCTCCACAGATCGAGGACCTTCGAGGGGGCCTCGATCAGCTGGCCTATGTTCGGCTCGGGGAGGAACGCGTACTGCTCCCAGTCGTCCAGCAGCCAGTGCGGCGGGAGTTCGGCGATCCGGTGACCACCCGCGCGGAGCGTGTACGGCCGGTCGTCGTCCATCAGCGACGAGTCGTAGCGCAGACCGAACTCGCCCAGCATGTCCAGAGTGCACCGGGTCATCTCCCAGTTGGGAGCCCTGTATCCGGTCGGCTCCACACCGAAGCGGCCCAGCGCCTTGAGGGCGAGCTCCAGTTCCTCGCGCTGCTCGTCCGGTGTCAGATGCACGGGGTGCCGGTGCGTGTACCCGTGCAGGGCGATCTCGTGGCCCCGCTCCCGCACCGACTCCACCACGGACGGCCAGCGTTCGGCGCTCACACCGGGGATGAAGAAGCTGGACGGAAGGTCGTAGCGGTCGAGCAGGTCGAGGATCCTGCCGACGCCCACCCGCGGCCCGTACGCCTGGTGGGTCATGGTGGTCAGATGGTTCGCGTAGTGCTCGCCCCGTGCCAGCACGGGCGACTCCGCGTCCACGTCGAACGACAGCACCACCACGGCCGAGGCACCCTGCAACCACTCACCGGACGGGAGCCGTTCGGGATAGTCCAGCACCCCGGTTCCGGGGATGCCCTCGGTCGTCGAAGCGTCCCCTGGACAGTGATCGTTCGTCATGTAGCATGCCTCCACTTGTTCGAAGCGCGCCTGCCCACGGACCGAGACGACCGCTCGGACGACAGCAACGGGGGGATCAGCCATGAGCGACGAAGCCCAGGACACGACGCTTTTCCGGGTCGTAGTGAACCATGAACAGCAGTTCTCCATCTGGCCGTTGGGACGCGACCTTCCCGCAGGCTGGAGCGACGAGGGGACGCGGGGACCGAAGGCGGACTGCCTCGCCCATGTGGACCGGATCTGGACCGACATGAGGCCTCTGAGCCTGCGGCTCCACATGGAGAACGGCACCACCTCGTAGCCGCCCGGCCTCCACCGCGCAGCGCAGCACCACGTGTCCAGCACACACCACAGGGGAACTGTCTCGTGTCTGTCAGCACGACCATCGCCATGTCCATCGGAGGCCGGCCGCACGGCGGCACAGGCCTGGCGCCCGTCGAGAATCCCGCCCTCGGCCGCACGTTCGCCCACGCTCCGCTCTGCACCCCGGATCAGCTCGACGAAGCCGTGGCGGCCGCTCGCTCCGCCGGCCACGACTGGGCTGCGGCGACCGAGGACGTGCGCAGGGGCCATCTGCTCGCCTGCGGGAAGGCGCTCGCCGACCGGGTGGACGAGGTCGCCGGACTCCTCACCCGTGAACAGGGCAAACCGCTGGGCGACGCACGGGCGGAAGTACAGCTGGCCGCGGGCTGGTTCGCCGACACGGCGGCACTCACCCTGGAGCCGGAGAGCCTCGTCGCCGACGAGGCGTCCCGGATCGACATGGCCCGGGTGCCGCACGGCGTCGTGGCGGCCATCGCCCCGTCGAACTTCCCCATCATCCTCTCCATGTGCAAGGTGGCACCGGCTCTGCTCGCGGGGAACACCGTCGTGCTCAAGCCGTCGCCGCAGACTCCGCTCTCGACCCTGCGGGTGGGCGAGATCCTCCAGGACTGTCTGCCACCCGGGGTGCTCAACGTCGTCTCCGGCGACAACGACCTCGGAGCGGCGCTCTGCACGCACCCCGGGGTGCGGATGATCTCCTTCACCGGATCGGTGGAGACCGGACGCGCCATAGCCCAGCAGGCCGCGGGGGACTTCCGGAGGGTCGTCCTCGAACTGGGCGGGAACGACCCTGCGATCGTGCTGCGGGGCAGTGACCCGGCGTCGGTCGCCCGGTCGCTCTTCTTCGCCGCGATGGCGAACAACGGCCAGTTCTGCGCGGCGGTCAAGCGGATCTACGTGCCGCGTGAGAGCGGCCCCGCCTTCGTGGACGCCCTGGCGGACCTGGCCGGGTCCGTCACCGTGGGGGACGGCATGGACCCCGCCACCGACTTCGGCCCCCTGATCAGCCGGGCCCAGCGCGATCGCGTCGCCGGGCTGGTGGACGCCGCGGTGGCGGCCGGGGCCAGGGTGGTCGCCGGCGGACAACCGCTCGACGGCGAGGGCCACTTCTACCGGCCGACCGTCGTCACCGGCCTGCCTGGGGGGACCGCCCTCGAACAGGAGGAGCAGTTCGGGCCGGCCATCCCCGTCATCGCGTACGACGACGTGAGCGAGGCCGTCGACCGGGCGAACGGCACCCGCTTCGGCCTCGGAGCCTCTCTCTGGGGCGACCCCGAGACGGCCCGTTCGCTCGCCGGCTCGCTGGACTGCGGCACCGTGTGGACCGACACCCACGGCGACCTCAGGCACAACGTGCCGTTCGGCGGTGCCCGCAGCTCCGGGGTGGGCGTCGAGTACGGGCACTGGGGCCTGCTCGAATACACCCGTATCAAGGTGCTGAACCGTGCCACGCGCTGACTCCGGAGACCTGGGCACGGCGTGGTTCCGCCGCCACCCCGTCGACGGTGCCCGGATCCGGCTGCTGTGCCTGCCGCACGCCGGCGGGTCCGCCGTGCTCTTCCACAGCTGGCAGAAGCGGCTGCCCCCGGATGTCGAAGTGGTCGCCGTGCAGTACCCGGGACGGCAGGACCGCCTCGCGGAGCCGTGCGTGACGGACATGGACGAGCTCGTCGGCCACATCACCGCGGCGGTGCGGCCACTCCTCGATCTGCCGCTGGCGGTCTTCGGGCACAGCATGGGCAGTTCGGCGGCGTACGAGACGGCCAAGGCACTCGAACAGAAGCACGGCTTCGTGGTCGACCATCTCTTCGTCTCCGGCCGGGGTGCCCCGTACTCCGTCCGCGGTCGTTTCCGCGGGCCGCTGGACGACAGGACGCTGATCGGCTACGCACGAGGACTGGGCGGGCGGCACGCGGCGGCGTACGACGAGCCGACCCTGGCGCCGTTGATCATGCCCGCGCTGCGCGGCGACTTCCAGCTGCTGCACGACTACCGGCCGTCCGACCCGGTGGCGCTGAGCGCACCGGTCACGGCGTTCGGAGGCGAGTCGGACCCGGTGTGCACCCGGGAGGAACTGCTGTCCTGGGCCCGGACGACCTCACACGAACTGGACGTCCGGACCTTCCCCGGGGGCCACTTCTACCTCATGGAGCAGGAGGAGGACCTGCTGGCGCACGTCTCGGAGCGTCTGACGGCGGGCCACCGCCCCGGAACGGGACGGGCACTCGCTCCCGATTCCTGACCCGGGACGGCCGCTCCGCGAGCCGGCCGCACAACTCCCGTGTCCCGGTGCGCGGTTGCGCGCACCGGGACTCCGCACCGGGGTGCCTCAGGGACGGCCGGGTGCCGGTTCCGGGGCGGGGTCGAGGGCCGCTTCCGGGGCGGGCTCGAGGGCCGCTTCCGACCCCTGACCTGCGGGCTTCTTCCGTCCGGGCGTGTGGTTGAACAGCAGGTTCAGCAGGAACGCCGCGACGGTGGCGCTGGTGATCGCGCTGCCGCCGATGATCTGCACCCAGGTCGGGAAGGCGTGGTAGAAGTCCGGCGCCACCACCGGAAGCATGCCGACACCGATGGCGACGGCGACGATGAGCAGGTTGCTGGTGCCCTCGAACTCCACCTTGCGCAGGGTGCCGATGCCGACGGCGGTGACCGTGGCGAACATGACGAGCCCGGCGCCGCCGACGACCGGGCCCGGCAGGGAGGCGACGATCTCTCCGAGCTTCGGGATGAGGGCGAGGACCACGAGGATCGCGCCGGCGACGGCGGCGACGTAACGGCTGCGCACCTTGGTCATGCCGACCAGGCCGACGTTCTGCGCGAACACGGTGTCGAGGAAGCCGTTCATGACACCCCCGAGGACGCCGGAGAGGCCGTCGGCGGCGAGTCCTCGCGCCAGGTCCTTGCGGGTGACGGGACGGCCGGTCATCTCGCCGACGGCGAGCATGTCCGCGGTGGACTCGGTGAAGATCACCAGCATGACGACGCACATGGAGATGACGGCGGCGACGGGGAACTGCGGGGCACCGAAGTGGAACGGGGAGGCCAGGCCGAACCAGTCGGCCCCGCCCACGGACGAGAAGTCGGTCAGGCCCATGGGTACGGCGATCGCCGTACCGACGATCAGCCCGAGCAGCACGCCGAGCTGGGAGAGGAAGCCGCTGGTGAAGCGGTTGACCAGGACGATGAGCAGGACGATGCCGCCGGCCAGGGCGAGATGGCTGGGTGCCGCGTAGTCCTTGGCGGCGGGATCCTGGCCGGCGATCAGCCCGGCCGCGACGCCGATCAGGGAGAGTCCGATCACGGTGATGACGGATCCGCTGACCAGCGGCGGGAAGAACCGCACCGCGCGGGCGAACGGTATCGCGACCAGCAGTCCGAAGACACCGGCGGCGATCATGGAGCCGTACACCGCCTGCAGACCGTACTCGCCGGCTATGAGGATCATCGGGGTGACGGCGGCGAAGGTCGCCCCCGCCACGACCGGCAGCCGTACGCCGAGCACGTTGCCGATGCCGAGTGCCTGGAGCAGGGTGATCAGTCCCGCCACCAGCAGGTCGGCGTTGATGAGCAGACCGATGGTGGAGGTGTCGAGGCCGGCCGCGGCACCGAAGACGAGCGGCACGGTGACGCAGCCGGTGTACATCACCAGCACGTGCTGGAGACCGAGCAGCCCCAGCCGGGCGGGTGGCAGGACCTCGTCGACCGGGTGTCGGGGTGGTGCGGTGGTGGCGGACGCGGATGCGTCGGGGGACTGGGACACGGCGGGCCTCCGGGAGGCGAAGCGGAGCAGCGGAACGGGGAAGGAACACGAGCGGGACGGTCCGGGCCCACCGGCCCGAGCAGCGGGTCAACTTTTTGTTGACGCTGTTTCACTCGCGTTTCCCCGGACGCACAGCGGTGTTGCTTTTGCTGTCGCCGGTCCTGCGACGGTCTTCCGCGCCTCCGGACATCCCCTGCCGGCAGGTGCGGTACGGCCCCGATAGGGCGATACGTCACCGTCTGTTCCCGGAGCCGGTGCCCCTGGACACCGTCCGCATCCCGAGAGGCGGACGCCCCGCGCCCGACGGCCTTCCTCAGGCTCCGCGGGCCGCGCGCCCCTCAGCTCCGCGCGGCCCGCAGGGCCGTATACGGCCCGGTCGCGGCCCGGATCACCGGCCGGTCCCCCGACGGCCTCAGGGGGTGGCGGCCGAGACCACGTAGACGACGGGTGCGGCCGGGTCGGTCATGTTGACGGTGATGTTCTGGGTGGGGCGCGGGTCCTTGTTCTTGTGGACCGTGCCGGCCCAGTCGACCCCGGGCCCGAAGTACCAACCGGTGATCTTGATGTCCCGCTCGCCGATGGTGACCTTGCCGGTCTCCAGCGCGGCCCGGCCGGTGCCCATGCCGCTCAGGAAGCGGTCGAGCCCGGCGGATGTCGTGCGGAACTTCACGTACATCCGGCTGGCTTTCCAGTTGTTCGTCTCGTAGTACTGGACCCCGATCGCGTTGCCCGGGATGGGCAGCTCGAAGATCCGGCGCTGCATCCCGGACGGCCAGTCCTCACGCAGCCCCTGGGCCGCGGCCTCGGCCTCCTTGTCCTTGCCGGAGCGACGGCTCTGGCCCGCGGAGATCACCAGGTAGCCGGCCGGGATGCCGATGAGCAGCACGATGATGGTCAGCGTGATCAGGCGCCGGCGGATCACCCTGCGCCGGTCCTGAGGGGGCGTTCCCCCGCCGTCGCCGGGCGCACCCGTGGAGTCCGAGGAGCCGGCGGAGCCCGAAGAGCCGGACGAAGGGGGCTGGCGCGGCACGATGTGGTGCTCGGCTGCGGTCATGGTCGTGGTCCCTCGAAGCTGCGGTTCGGAGTGCGGGTGGCCGGGTGCCGCCTGGCGGCAGCGGGTCAGTCGACGGCCCGGGTGCTGCGCGTGCTGCGGATGGTGCTCGCGGCCTGGTCGTAGAACTGCGCGTACCGCTCGTAGCGCTCGACCCGGCGGCGGTTGGTCCGGCGGAACCTCCGGGCGACGAGACGGGCCAGGTCGGCGGCGCCGACCATGCCGGCCTCGGGGCCGAGCTGGGCCTTCGCGATGCGGGCCTCGGGGCGGTAGCCGCGGCCGGTGAGGTGGCGCTTGAAGGCGTCCCTGGCCGGGCCGATCAGCAGGTCGTCCGCCGCGCTGACGCCGCCGCCGATGACGAAGCAGGAAGGGTCCAGGGCGGCGGCGAGATTGGCGATGCCGACCCCGAGCCACTGGCCGATGTCCTGGAGGAGCTCGACGCACATCGCGTCGCCCTCGCGGGCCAGCTCCGTGATGAGCGGTCCGGTGATCTCGGGGATGTTGCCCTTGACCCGCTCGATGATGCCGTGCGCCACCGGGGAGTCCGCCGCGGCCAGCTCCCGGGCCTCGCGCACCAGGGCGTTGCCGGAGCTGTACTGCTCCCAGCAGCCGCGGTTGCCGCACGGGCAGCGGTGCCCGCCGGGCACGACCTGCATGTGCCCGAACTCACCCGCGACGCCGTACTTGCCGCGCTTGACGTGCCCGTCCTCCAGGATCGCGCCGCCGATGCCCGTACCCAGCGTGATCATGACCAGGTGGTCCTCGCCGCGCCCGGCGCCGAAGCGCCATTCCGCCCAGGCCGCCGTGTTGGCGTCGTTGTCGACCATCACGGGGACCACGAGGCGGGAGGCGATGGCGTCACGGAGAGGTTCGTCGCGCCAGGCGAGGTGCGGGGCGAACAGCACCTTGGAGCGGTCCGCGTCGACCCAGCCGGCCGCGCCGATGCCCACGGCGTGCACATCGTGCCGGTCGGAGAGGTCCAGGACCAGCTCGACGATGGTGTCCTCGACGACCTTGGGGCTCTTGGACTTGTCCGGCGTCTCGGTGCGCAGGGTCTCCAGGATGTTGCCGTCGGCGTCGACGACCCCGGCCATCACCTTCGTGCCGCCGATGTCGATGCCGACGGTGGGCACCCGGGGCGCCGTGAGGTGCGAGCGCCGCTCCCTGGTGCCGACGGTCCGCAGGACCGTGGCGCGGGCGGAGCCGCGGTGTGTGAAGTCGCGGTACGTGCTCATCGTCCCTGCGCAGGTCGGGGGGCCGGGCGGTCGTCGGTCCGGCGGCGGACGGCGTCCGCCGTGCACGATTCTGCCACTCCCGCGCCCCCGGAACCGGTCTCCGGGTCGGGGGCGCGGTGGACAAACCGTGACTTATGGTGTGTCGTCCCCGACCGGACGGCCACCGAGGTGGTCCGGCGACGGGGCTCGTTCGAGCTCGTGGCTGAGCTCGTCGAGCTCGCTCCCACCGGCCATCTGACGCGTCAGTTCGTCCAGGGTGACGTCGTCCTTGGTGTGGCTGCCGGACATCGCGCCACGCTTCAGCAGCACGAAACGGTCTCCCACGAGATAGGCGTGATGAGGATTGTGCGTGATGAGGACCACGCCCAGCCCGGCGTCCCTGGCGGCGGCGACGTACTTGAGCACGACGCCCGACTGCTTGACGCCGAGCGCCGCGGTCGGCTCGTCCAGGACGAGGACCTTGGCGCCGAAGTACACGGCGCGGGCGATGGCCACGCACTGGCGCTCACCGCCGGAGAGGGTGCCGATGGGCTGGTCCACGTCGCGCAGGTCGATGCCCATGCGCAGCAGCTCCGCACGGGTCGTCTCCCGCATCAGCCGTACGTCGAGCCGCTTGAACGGGCCGCTTCCCTTCGTCGGCTCCGAGCCGAGGAAGAAGTTGCGCCAGACCGGCATGAGCGGGACGACGGCCAGGTCCTGGTAGACGGTGGCGATGCCCCGGTCGAGCGCGTCGCGCGGATTGGCGAGCGTGGTCTCCTCGCCCTCGATCAGGAAGGTACCGGCGTCGTGCCGGTGCAACCCCGCGATGATCTTGATGAGGGTGGACTTGCCGGCGCCGTTGTCGCCGAGGACACAGGAGATCTCCCCCGCGCGGACCTCGAGCGAGACGTTCTCCAGGGCCTTGATGTTGCCGTAGTACTTGGCTACGCCGTCGAGCTCGACGAGCGCCGGACCGGCCGTGTCCCTGGGGGCCGGAGCCTGGGTGGCCGTCATTTCGTCGCCTCCGCGCGCTTGCGTACCCATGCGTTGAGCAGGGTGGCCAGGAGCAGCATCGCTCCGAGGAAGAACTTGAACCAGTCGGGGTTCCACTCCGCGTACACGATGCCCTTGCTGGTCATGCCGAAGATGATCGCGCCGACCGCCGAGCCGATCGCGGAGCCGTAGCCCCCGGTGATCAGGCAGCCGCCGATGACGGCGGCGATGATGTAGATCAGCTCGTTGCCCACGCCCTCGCCCGACTGCACCACGTCGTACGAGAAGAGCAGGTGCTGCCCGGAGACCCAGGCGGCGAAGGCGACGCCGAGGTAGAGGCCGATCCTGGTGCGGATGACCGGGACGCCGACCGCGCGGGCCGCGTCGGCCTCGCCGCCGACGGCGAAGATCCAGTTGCCGAAGCGGGTGCGGATCAGGATCCAGGTGGCGACCGCGACCAGCGCGGCCCACCACAGGATGGTGACCTTCAGCTCGACGTCACCGATGGTGAGGTACGAGGCGAAGACCTTGCGGGCGGACTCGAAGCCCTCCATGTTGCCGATGGTCTTGGTCGACACGGTGCCGCTGATCAGCTTGGTGAAGCCGAGGTTCAGGCCCGTCAGCATCAGGAACGTGCCGAGCGTGATGATGAAGCTGGGCAGCTTGGTGCGGGTCAGCATGAAGCCGTTGAACGCGCCGAAACCCAGCGTGACCAGCAGCGACACGAAGACGCCGACCCAGACGTTGGCGGTCATCTGGTAGCTGAACATCGAGGAGATCAGCGCGGAGCTGGTCACCATCACACCGGCGGAGAGGTCGAACTCGCCGCCGATCATCAGCAGCGCGACCGGCGCCGCCATGATCCCGATCGTGGAGGCCGCGTAGAGCACCGTGCCCAGGCTGGAGGCCTGGAGGAAGCTGTCGGCGGCGATCGCGAAGAAGAGGAAGACCGCCACCGCCCCGACGACGGAACCCAGCTCGGGGCGGCCGAGCAGCTTGCGCAGCGGGGAGGTGCGCATCAGGCGTTCGTCGGTGCGGGGCGCCACCGGTTGCCCGGTCGCCGTCATCGGGTCCCCCGCTGCGTGTACTCGGCGAGCGCTTCGGCGTCGTCGGCGGTGATGACCTGCGGTCCGGTCAGGACGGGCAGGCCGCCGCCGAGCACGTTCTGGTTGTAGCGGTAGAGCCAGAGCAGGTCGACGGCCTCGTACCCCTGGAGGTAGGGCTGCTGGTCGACGGCGAAGCCGAGGGTCTTGTCCTGGAGCTGGGTGGCGACGCTCGCGTTGAGGTCGAAGGTGTCGATCTCGGCCTTGCTCCCCGCGGTCTTCTTCGCCTTGACCGCGGCGGCGGCGAAGGGGGCGCCGAGGGTGACGACCGCGTCGATGCTCTTGTCCGAGTCGAGCTTGGCCTCGATGGACGCCTGGACGTCGGGCATGTTGGTGCCGTCGACGTAGAGGTTCTGCATCGTCCCCTCGAAGGTCTTCTTCGCCCCGGCGCAGCGCTGCTCGTGGCCGACGTTGCCCTGCTCGTGCAGGACGCAGAGCACCTTCTCGCGCTTCCGCGCGTTCAGCTCGTCGCCGACGGCCTCGCCCGCGATGGACTCGTCCTGGCCGATGTGGGTGAGCGCGCCGAACGCCTTGGACTCGGCGGAGCCGGAGTTCACCGTGATGACGGGGATGCCGGCCTTGACGGCCTTGGCCACGACGGCCTTCATCGAGTCGGGCTTGGCGAGGGAGACGATCAGGCCGTCGACCTTCTTGTCGATCGCGGTCTGGACGAGCTCGGCCTGCTGCTGGCCCTCGTCGTTGTGCGAGTACAGGAAGTTGATGTTGTCCTTCTGGGCCGCCTGCTTGGCACCCTTCTGGACGATGTCCCAGAAGGTGTCGCCATCACCCGAGTGGGTGACCATGGCGAACGTCCAGCGGGGCGTGTTCACCGCGGACCGGCCCTCGGCGGCCTGCTGGGCGGCGCGCTCCTCCGCCCGCTTGCCGCCGGTGCTGCTGCATCCCGCGAGGGAGGCCGCCAGTACCGCTGCCAGCACGGCGCCCATCGCGCGTACCCCTGTCCGAACCCTTGCCACGACGCCGTGCCCTTCTAGTGCTGCTCGTTGTGCTGCCTGGTGAGGCCGGGGGGAGCGGACTCGCCGCCCGGCGGGCCAAGTATCCCCGAGCCCGGTCCCGCCATGCCCGGCAGGGGCGCGGGCCGCGCCCTTCCGTCGTTCTAACGACCTAGCATGACCGCGTCAACACTTTTGTCCGAACATACGGACCGGAGGCTCGCCATCCGGTTTCCTCAGGGCCGCACGAGCAGCTGGAACTCGAAGGCGTACCGCGAGGCCCGGTAGACGTGCGAGCCGAATTCGACCGCCCGGCCGCCGTCGTCGAAGGTGGTCCGCTCCATCGTCAGCAGCGGGGCTCCCGGGGGCTCGGCGAGCAGCTCGCCCTCCTCCGCGGTCGCGGCCCTGGCCCCCACGGACTGGCGGGCGCTGTGCAGGGTGATCCCCGAGGCGCGCATCATCCGGTACAGGCCGGTCGTCTCCAGCCGCTCGGTGCCGAGGTCGAGCAGCTGGAGCGGGAGGTGGTTGCGCAGGAGCGCCATGGGCTCGTCGTGCGCGTACCGCACGCGCTCCACCAGATGGACGTCGGCGCCCTCCTCGACGCCGAGCGCGGCGGCGACCTCGGGCGTGGCGGGTTCGAGCGTGTTGCGCAGGACCCGGGTGGCGGGGTGCCGGCCGGCCGCCTCCAGATCGTCGTAGAGGCTGCTCAGTTCGAGCGGCCGCTTGATGCGGCTGTGCACGACCTGGGTGCCGACGCCCCTGCGGCGCACCATCAGCCCCTTGTCGACCAGCGACTGGATGGCCTGGCGGACGGTGGGCCGGGAGAGTCCGAGCCGCGCGGCGAGCTCCAGTTCGTTGCCGAGGAGGCTGCCGGGCGCCAGCCGCCCCTGCTCGATGGCCGCCTCCAGCTGCTGGGCCAGCTGGTAGTAGAGCGGGACAGGACTGGTGCGGTCCACGCCCAGCCCCAGGGCAGCGGAGTCGGCGGCGGGTTTGGGCACGGCAGGGAGCGTACCGCGTACGGGCGCGCCGCACCCTGCACTTTGTCAGGACATATAGTTGACAGTGCGCCGGGAGGGCGGCACGTTGGGTCCATGCGCATCGGACTCATCGGCACGGGCCGGATCGGTTCCTTCCACGCGGGCGTCCTGGCACACCATCCGGGAGTCGATTCCCTGGTGGTGACCGACCCCGACGCCGGCCGCGCCTCCCAGGTCGCGGCGCGGACGGGAGCCGTCGCCCTCGCCTCCGCCGACGAGGTCCTCGCCGCAGGGGTGGACGCGGTGGTGATCGCCTCGGCGACCTCGGCGCACGCGGAGCTCATCGGCCGCGCGGCAGGGGCCGGTCTGCCCGTCTTCTGCGAGAAGCCGATCGCGCTGGACCTGCCGGGCACGCTCGGCGCGCTGCGCGAGGTCGAGCGGGCGGGCGGGGTACTCCAGCTCGGGTTCATGCGACGGTTCGACGCCGGTTACGCCGCGGCGCGCGCCGCCGTGCGCGGCGGAGCGCTGGGCCGGCTGCACACCGTACGGGCGGCGACGTCCGACCCCGCTCCCCCGCCCGCCGCCTATCTGCCGCTCTCCGGCGGCCTGTTCAGGGACTGCCTCGTGCACGACTTCGACATCCTGCGCTGGGTGACGGGCCGTGAGGTGAGCGAGGTGTACGCCACCGGATCGGACGCCGGCCCCGCGATCTTCCGGGCGGCCGGGGACGTGGACACGGCCGCCGCGCTGCTGACCCTGGACGACGGCACGCTCGCCACGGCGACGGCGACCCGGTGCAACGGGGCGGGGTACGACGTACGCATGGAGCTCGCGGGTGAGCGCGACCAGATCGCCGTGGGCCTCGACGACCGTACGCCGCTCACCTCCGCCGAACCGCAGGGCCCGCCCGCGCCGGCCAAGCCGTGGCCCGGGTTCCTGGAGCGGTTCGCCCCGGCGTACGAGGCCGAACTGGACGCGTTCCTCGGCGTCGTACGCGGCGAGCGGGCGAACCCGTGCGACGGCCGGGAGGCGCTGCACGCGCTGCGCATCGCCGAGGCGTGCGAGCTGTCGCGCGCGGAACGACGCCCGGTGCGGCTCACGGAGATCGCCGAGGCCTGACCGCCGTACGCCGGACGGGGCGTCAGGCCGGCCGGGCGGAGAGCACCGTCCCCTGCGCCACCGCGCACAGGGTCTCGGCGCCCTCGTCGTCGGCGGTGAACAGCTCGCAGCGCACCACCGCCTGCCTGCGGCCGGTGTGGACCACCTCGGCCCGGGCGGTGAGGGTGCGGCCGCTCGCCGGGCGGACGTACTGGATGGAGAAGCCGCCGGTCAGGACCGCCGGACCGAGCGTCGTCCCGGCGGCGAAGGTGAGCGCGTTGTCGGCGGCGTAGGACAGCACACCGCCGTGCAGGAAGCCGTTCTGCTGGGTCAGCTCCTCGCGTACGCCGACTTCGAGTACGGCCGTGCCGTCCCCGAATTCCGTGATCCGCGCGCCGACGAGCCGGCTGAAGGGCTGGCTGTCGAGGACCTGCTGTGCCTGGTCGATGGAGAGGTCGCTCATGATGCCCGTCCCACCTCACCAGCGCACCGGCAGATGCCGGACGCCCCGCAGCAGCAGGCCGGGCAGCCAGTCGGGCTCGCCGCCGTCCGGGTCCCGCTCCAGGCCGGGGCACCGCTCCAGCAGCGCCTGGACCGCGATGCGGCCCTCCATGCGGGCCAGTGGCGCGCCCAGGCAGAAGTGGATGCCGTGGCCGAACGCCAGATGGCCCCGGGCCTCGCGCCGGATGTCGAAGGTGTCCGGGTCCGGGTAGCGACCGGGGTCGCGGTCCCCCGAGCCGAGGGCGACCAGTACGGCCTCGCCCCGGGGGATGACGGCCGAGCCGAAGGCCACGGACTCACGGGCGAAACGGAAGGTCGCCGTCCCGACGGGCCCGTCGTAGCGGAGCATCTCCTCGACCGCGCCGTCGATCAGCTCCGGCCGGGAGCGGAGCAGGGCCAGCTGCTCCGGGTGGTCGAGCAGCGCGCGGACGCCGTTGGCGATCAGGTTCACGGTCGTCTCGTGGCCCGCGACCAGGAGCAGGAAGGCCATGCCGATGAGTTCGTCCGGGGAGAGCCGGTCGCCGTCGTCGTCACGTGCCTGGATCAGGGCGCTCATCAGGTCGTCGCCCGGGGCGCGGCGCTTGTCCTCGATCAGCTCGACGAGATAGGCGCCCATCCTGTGCACCGCGTCGTCCTCCTCCTCCTGGGAGACGGGGGCGACGATCGCGTTGGACAGCAGGCGGAAGGCCTCACGGTCGATGTCTGGTACGCCGAGGAGCTCGCAGATCACCGTCATCGGCAGCGGGAAGGCGAACGCGTCGACGAGGTCGGCGCTCCCCTCGGGCACCATCGCGTCGAGGAGGCCCGCGGTGATCTCCTCGACGCGCGGGCGGAGCGCCTCGATCCGCCGGGCGGTGAACTCGCGTGCGACGAGCTTGCGCAGCCGGGTGTGGTGCGGGGCGTCCATCTCCAGCATGTTGGCGTTGATCGGATTGCTCCGCGCCGACCAGAGGTCGGTCGTCCGCCAGTCCTTGCTGAACCGCTGGTCGGCGAGGGCGGCGCGGGCCTCCTCGTAGCCGACGACCATCCAGATCCGCTCGAAGTCGTCGGTGCGGACCGCGTGCACGGGCCCCTCGGCGCGCATCTTCGCGTAGTACGGGTACGGATTCGCGCTGAAGTCCTCCGCTCCGCGCAGATCGACCACGGACATGCTCCCGCCCCCATCCCTAGGCTGACCGCTTCAGCCTAGGGGCCCCTTCACGTCCGGGCCTCGTCCTCGTGGAGGAGACAGCTGTCATGCGGAGGCAGGACGGTCGGGGCCCGGCTCGGCATCGGCACGGCGGCGCCCCCACGCGGTGCCCGCCAGCACCAGCACCGCGCCCACCACCCCCAGGACGCCGAGGCGTTCACCCCCGATCGCGATGCCGACGGCTGCGGCCCAGAGCGGTTCCGTGCCGAGGAGCAGGCTGACCCGGGAGGGCGAGGTGCGGCGCACGGACCACATCTGCACGAAGAAGGCGAACAGCGTGCAGAAGACGGAGAGGAAGATCAGCCCGGCCCACTCGGCGGCGCCGAAGTCCGCCGCCACCCTCCAGGGCGCGGGCCCGGTGCCGGGGGCGGCGGCCAGTACGGCGAAGACCGCGACGGCGCTGCCGAGCTGCACCGTGGTCAGGGAGAGCGAGTCCGCGTCCTGGACCGCCTTGATACGGGCCATCGCCAGGACGTGGACCGTGCGCGCGAGGGCCGCGAGCAGCATCAGGAGGTCGCCGCCGGAAGGGCTGGTGAATCCGCCGCCCTGTGTCAGGAGCACCACACCGAGGACGGAGAGCCCGGCGGCGGCGAGGAAGGCCCCGGACGGCCGGACCCGGGTCACGGCGGCCTCGGCCAGCGGGGTGAAGATCATCGTGAGGCTGATGATGAGTCCGGCGTTGGTCGCCGAGGTGTGCACGACGCCGTACGTCTCCAGCAGGAAGATCCCGCTGAGTACGAGCCCCAGCAGGCCCGCGCCCCGCCACTGCGCCCCGCTGAGCGCCCGGAGTCCGCGCCACCCCGCGACGGCCAGGGCGGGCAGCACGATCGCGAAGCGGAGCACGAGGACGGCGATCACGGTGTGCGTGGTGGTGATGCCCTTGGCCGCGAGATAGCTGGCACCCCAGACGGCCGCGACGAGCAGCAGCGGCAGATCGGTGACCCACACGCGGCGGGGCGGGGCGAGGGCGGGCACGACGGCAGCGGACATCTGGTGCTCCTGGTTCTCCACAACGGGAACGATGTGGAGACCTCGCCGGCTCACACGGGAAGCGGTCACGGTACCGAACGGACACCCCCCTCGGGAACCTCTGTCCGCAGGCTGGGCCGGCCGTCCGCCCCCAGGGGTCGTCCCGGCCCGAAGCGGTCCTCCGGGGGCGCCGGCTCCTCCTAGAATGTCGGTCTTGGGACGCTCGGGAACACGGAGTTGGCACATGGGTGGAGCGCGGCTGGACGGACGGATCGAGCGGGGGAACCAGACCAGGCAGCTGGTGCTGGGGCGCGCGGTCCAGGTCGCCTCGACCGAAGGGCTGGAGGGGCTGTCGCTCGGCCGGCTGGCGACGGAGCTGAAGCTGAGCAAGAGCGGGGTGTTCGCCCTGTTCGGCTCCAAGGAGGAGTTGCAGCTCGCCACGGTGCGTGCCGCCGTGACGGTGTTCGTGGAGCACGTGCTGACCCCGACCAGAGCGGCGCCGCCGGGGCTGGACCGCGTCTGGCGGATGTGCGAGAGCTGGCTCTCCTATTCACAGCGCCGGGTGTTCAGCGGCGGCTGCTTCTTCTACGCGACGATCGCCGAGTTCGACTCCAGGGAGGGCAAGGTGCACGACGCCCTGGCCTCCACGCAGACCGGCTGGGTCACCTTCGTCGAGGAGACCGTCGAGGAGGCCCGGGTGCGGGGCGAGCTCGCGGCGGACACGGATGTCTCGCAACTGGCGTTCGAACTCATCGCGTTCATGGAGCTGGCCAACGCGGAGTCCGTGCTGCACAACAACAACCCCGGCTACACCAAGGCGGCCCGGGCCATCCTGGGGCGGCTGCGCGCCGCGTCCACCGGCCGCTCGGCGCTGCCCCCGGCTCCCTGAGGGGCACAGGTGCCCGGGGCGTCCGGAGCCCGCTCACTCGCCGACGGTTCCGAAGCGGGCGGGCCCCGCGGTCCGGTAGGTGTGGATCGCGATGCCGCTGCCGGTGGTCCGCTCGCCGGTCGGTTCGAAGGCCGTCGGCTGTCCGCCCTCCGGGAAGAGCCGTCTGCCGCTGCCCAGGCAGACCGGGAAGACGAGCAGGTTGAGCTCGTCGATCAGCCCGTGCTCCAGGAGTGACCGGGCCAGGGTGCCGCTGCCGTGGATCTGCAGCTCGCCCTCCGCCGTCCGCTCCTCGATCAGGGCCACCTCGGCGGGCACGTCGCCCCGGACGACGGTGGTGTTCTCCCACTCCGGGTCCGTCAGCGTGGTGGAGACGACGTGCTTGGGCAGCGTGTTGAGGCGTGAGGCGATCGGGTCCTCCGGATCGGTGACCCTGGGCCAGTAGGACGAGAAGATGTCGTATGTACGCCGCCCGAGGAGAAAGGCGCCCGCACGGTCGAAGACCTCGACCATGAAGGCCCCCATGCCCTCGTCCGCGTACGGCGCCACCCAGCCGCCGTGGCGGAACCCGCCGGAGGTGTCCTCCTCGGGCCCGCCGGGGGCCTGCGTCACGCCGTCGAGGGACACGAACGTGGTAAGGGTCAGCTTCGTCATGGTCCCGCTCCTCCGCATCGCCGCCGTGGCTCCCGGCGGCCCCTGTGGTTCCACCCTTCCGACCCCACCTTCCGGCGTATTCCGCCGGTGCGCCCGGTGGACCGCGCGGCCCCGCCGCGTCGCGCCCCGCCCGGCGGCGCGTCCTACGCTGGCGGGGACGGCACACGAAACGAAACGGGAGACCATGCACCGGACACCGACCCCCGTCCGCAACCTCCACGACGGCAGCACGGTCCCAGCGGTGGGCCTCGGCACCTGGCCGCTCGACGACGAGGCCGCGGAGAAGGCCGTCGCGAGCGCGCTGGAGCTCGGCTACCGGCTCGTGGACACCGCGCTGAACTACGGGAACGAGACCGGAACCGGCCGCGGGATCGCCCGCTCGGGGGTGCCCCGCCAGGAGCTCTTCGTCACGACGAAGGTGCCCGGCCGGCACCACGGCTACGCGGAGACGCTCGCCTCCTTCGAGGAGTCGCGGAGCAATCTGGGCCTGGACTACGTCGACCTGTATCTCATCCACTGGCCGCTGCCCCGGGTGGACAAGTACGTCGACACCTGGAAGGCGATGATCAAACTCCGCGAGGACGGTCTCGTACGCTCCATCGGCGTCTCCAACTTCACGGCGGAACACCTGGACCGGCTGGAGCGTGAGACGGGCGTGCTGCCCGTGGTGAACCAGATCGAGATGCATCCACTGCTCCCGCAGGAGGAGCTGCGCGCGGTGCACACCGCCAAGGGCATCGTCACCGAGAGCTGGAGTCCCCTGGCCCGGGGGCGTCGGGTGCTGGAGGCCCCGGAGGTCGTCGCCGCGGCCGAGGCGCACGGGGTGACGCCGGGCCAGGTCGTCCTGCGGTGGCACACCCAGCTGGGTGCCGTACCGATCCCGAAGTCCGCCGATCCGGGCCGGCAGCGGGAGAATCTCGACCTGTTCGGCTTCGAACTGACGCGGCAGGAGCTGGACCGGATCGGGGCACGGCCGCCGCACCGCTTCGGCGGGGACCCCGATACGCACGAGGAGTTCTGACCGCGGCCGTCGGACAGGCGGTCACCCGGCCGGGCCGGTGGTTCCCACCGGCCGCGGCCCACCGGTCGCGGGGCGGTTCTCACCGGTTGCGCGGGGTGACCTCCGACATCCGGGACCAGTCGTCCCCGGGCACCTCGACGTTGATGATCTCCGGCACCTCGCTGACGAGCTCGGACATGGTCTCGATCGCCGCCTTGAAGTGATCGGAGTTCACATGCTCCACGCCCGCCTCCTGCGAGGCGAACGCTTCGAGCAGCACGAACTGGTCCGGGTTCTCGACGCTGTAGGACCAGTCGAAGAAGAGGTTCCCCGGCTCCTGGCGGGTGGCGAGGGTGAAGTCCTCGACGGCCGGCATCCAGTTGTCGCGCTCGGCGGTACGCACGGTGAACTTGACGGCGATGAAGATCATGGTGACTCCCTGGTCGGGACGGCAGCGTCCCGACCAGGGTCCCATATGCCGCAGACCGGACAGGAACCGGCACACCCGGCGGCCTCCGGGGCTGCCCCGCATTCCCTGGCCGGCGTGCGCCCGCCACGTCGCGAGCCCGCCAGGATGCAAACGAGAGGCCCTAGCCTCCGAGTGCCTCGTGACGGTCCGCCAGCCGTGCCACGCCCTGCTCGGTGAGCGAGCCGAAGAGCCGCAGCCGGGAGATCCCGCCGTCCGGGAAGATGTCGATCCGCACATGCGTGCCGCGTACGGGCTCCGGCAGGACGAAACGGTGACTGGTGTCGGGCTGCAGCCGGGTGCGGGGCAGGAGCTCGGCGGGCTCGCCGGCCTCCCCGTCGCTCACCGAGATCCGCGCCCAGCCCGCCGCGTTGCCCTTGAGGTAGGCGGTGTCGATCTCGACGGCCCGGATCTCCGACTGCTCCACCAGCCGGTAGCGGATCCAGTCGTTGCCCTTGTCGCGGCGGCGGCGGGTCTCCCAGCCGTCGTCCATCTTGCGGGAACGGCCGGGGGCGATGGTGTTGGTGGCCGGGGAGTAGAAGCGGTCGGACGCGTCCTCGACCTCGCCGCCGTTCTCCAGGGCCACGAGGTCGAACGTGCCGAGTGCGGCCAGCCAGGCGGGGTCGGGGGCGACCTCTCCGTGGACCCGCAGGCGCGCTATGCCGCCGTCGGGGTGCTGGTTGACCCGCAGATGGGTGAAGCGCTGCCCGGCGTCCACCGCGAAGCCGTTGGCCGCGTGACCGCCGACGGCCGTGCGGGGCACGAGGGTCGTCCACTTCACGTCGGGCGCGAGGAGGTCCTCGGGGGACGGGGAGCCGGGCAGCGAGGCCGCCTCGACGGAGACCGACTGCGGGTAGTTGCCGCGGAAGTGGGCGGTGTCGACGACCAGTCCGCGGATCACACCGGGTGCTCCGAGGCGTACGAGCGCCCAGTCGTGGTCCTCGTCGGCGGGGTGCGGCTCGTCGGCGCTCACGCCCCGTCGGCGGCGGGTCTCCCAGCCGTCCATGATCTTGCCCTTGTGCCCGAAGTGCTCTGGGTCGAACTCCGCGGGCCCGGGCTTCAGGAGGTTCTCGCGCTCGGCGAAGAACTCGTCGTTGGCGGCGATGACACCGGCGCCGAGACGCCGGTCGGCGAGGTCGACGAGGTGGGTGAAGGGGAAGTCGGCGGTGCGGTAGTCGGCGTACGGGTCGCCGCCTCCGTACGGGCTCGCGTCACCGGTGAAGTGCGGGGTCGCCGTCATGGTCAGTGGTTCCTTTCGAGGAGGCGGCCGGTGGGCTCGGCGAGTACGCCGTCGGCCGCGATCCGCGTGCCGCGCAGCCAGGTGGACTTCACCACGCCGTGCAGGGTCTTCCCGGCGTAGGCGGTGACCTGGTTGCGGTGGAAGAGTCCGGCGGGGTCGACGGTGAAGGTCTCGTCGGGCGCGAGGACGGCGAAGTCGGCGTCCCGTCCGGCCTCGATGGCGCCCTTGCGGGTGAGCCCGGCGAGCTCCGCCGGCGCGGCGGACATCCAGCGGGCGACGTCGTCGAGGGTGTGACCGCGCCGGCGGGCCTCGGTCCAGATGGCGGGCAGACCCAGCTGGAGGGAGGAGATGCCGCCCCAGGCGGAGGCGAAGTCGGGGGTCTTGAGGTCGGTCGTGCAGGGCGAGTGGTCGGAGACGACGCAGTCGATCGTCCCGTCGGCGAGCCCGGCCCAGAGCGTGTCCTGGTTGGCGGCCTCGCGGATCGGCGGACAGCACTTGAACTCGGTCGCCCCGTCCGGGACCTCCTCGGCGGTGAGCGTGAGGAAGTGCGGGCACGACTCGACGGTGATCCGGACGCCCTCGCGCTTGGCGGCGGCGATCAGCGGCAGGGCGTCGCTGGAGGAGAGGTGCAGGACGTGGACGCGCGCGTTCAGCCGCTTGGCGTGGGCGATGAGGCCCTCGATCGCGTTGTTCTCGGCGTCGCGGGGCCGGGAGGCGAGGAAGTCGGCGTACTTCCCACCGCTGCGCTGCGGCGCGGACGCCAGCTCGTGGGGATCCTCGGCGTGCACGATCAGCAGTCCGCCGAAGCCCGCGATCTCGGCCATGGAGCGGGCCAGCTGCTCCTGGTCCAGCTCGGGGAACTCCTCGACGCCGGAGGGCGAGAGGAAGCACTTGAAGCCGAAGACCCCGGCCTCGTACAGCGGACGCAGATCCTTGGTGTTGGAGGGGATCGCACCGCCCCAGAAGCCGGTGTCGATGTGCGCCTTGGGGGCGGCCACCTGCTGCTTGACGCGCAGGTTCTCGACCGTGGTCGTCGGCGGGAGGGAGTTGAGCGGCATGTCGAGCAGGGTCGTGATGCCGCCGGCGGCCGCGGCGCGGGTGGCGGTCCAGAAGCCCTCCCACTCGGTGCGGCCGGGGTCGTTCACATGGACGTGGGTGTCGACGAGGCCCGGCAGCAGGACGTCGTCGCCGAAGTCCTCGACCCGGGCACCGTCGGGCGCCTCGGCGTCGTACGGCAGGACCGCCTCGATCGCCCCGTCGGCGACGAGGACCGCGGCGGCACGGGTCCCCTCCGGGGTGACGACGCGCGTCGAGCGCAGCACCAGCTTCAAGTCCACACCGGGCACCTGTGCTCCTCAGGGCAGATTTCAACGAACTGTTGAAGGAGTCTTCACTCGGGGAGGCGACCCGTCAAGGCCTCACCTCTTCCATGGAACCCCCGGAGGATCATGGAAGGCAAGGTTTGTAGATTTCCACGAAGTAAAAGTTCATTTTCGGCAGGCGGAACGTAGAATGAGTCAGGGGCGGCCTCGCCGGACACCGGGCCGAAGGCGGGCCGGACCGTCGACACCAGGACAAAACAGGTCCTGACCGGCAAGGACGCCGCACCGGGAGCAGTGGGCCGATCGGGAACAGCCCGGTAGGCTGCTGCCTTGCCTCCGCTTCGAAAGGACCGTTGACGTGCCGCCGTCCCACGCCAGCACTTCCGACTCCAAGCCCGCCGGTCCCAGCGGCGGCGTCCAGTCCCTCGAGCGCGCCTTCGATCTGCTGGAGCGCATGGCGGACGCCGGGGGCGAGGTCGGTCTCAGCGAACTCTCCGCGAGCAGCGGACTGCCCCTGCCGACGATCCACCGCCTGATGCGCACCCTGGTCGTGTGCGGTTATGTGCGCCAGCAGCCCAACCGGCGTTACGCGCTCGGCCCCCGCCTGATCCGCCTCGGCGAGTCCGCGTCCCGGCTGCTGGGCACCTGGGCGCGGCCGTATCTCCAGCGGCTGGTCGAGGAGACGGGCGAGACGGCGAACATGGCGCTGCTCGACGGCGATGAGATCGTGTATGTCGCCCAGGTGCCGTCGAAGCACTCGATGCGGATGTTCACCGAGGTGGGCCGCCGGGTGCTGCCCCACTCCACGGGCGTCGGCAAGGCCCTCCTCGCGAACACCCCGGCCGACGAGGTGCGCGCGCTGCTCGCCCGTACGGGCATGCCCGCGGCCACCGAGAAGACGATCACCACCCCCGACGGCTTCCTCGACGCGCTGGAACAGGTGCGCAGGGCCGGCTACGCGGTGGACGACAACGAGCAGGAGATCGGGGTCCGCTGCCTCGCGGTCTCGGTGCCCGACTCCCCGACCTCGGCCGCCATCTCCATCTCGGGGCCGGCGGGCCGGGTGACGGAGACGGCGACGGAGCGGATCGTGCCGATCCTCCAGCAGATCGCGAAGGAACTCTCCGAGGCGCTGGCGAGCAGCGGCCCGGCGGCCTGAGTCACGGGGACCACGGGCACTCACCGGCAGGCCTCTCCGGCGCCCGGTTCCCCCTGGCCGGCCTCTCCGGCGCCCGGCGCCGGTTCTCCCCCGGCCGGTCCCTCAGGCCGGGGCGGGCACCGACAGACGCCCGTCCTCCATGCTCACCGTCCTGTCCACCCGGTCGAGGTGGGCCCGGTCGTGGGTGACCATGATCGTGGCCGTGGAGCGTTCCCGGGTCAGGCCGATCAGCAGGTCGAGGACCGCCGCGCCCCGTTCGTGGTCGAGGGCGCTGGTCGGCTCGTCGACGAGCAGCACCGCCGGTTCGTTCATCAGGGCCCGGGCGATGTTGATCCGCTGACGCTGGCCCCCCGACATCTGATGCGGCCTGCGGCCCGCCCCGTCGGCAAGCCCGACCGCGTCCAGGAGATCCATGGCCCGGCCCCGGGCCGCGCGCGCGGAGCGCCGCGACAGATGCGCCATCACCTGGAGCTGCTCGACGGCGGTGAGGGACGGCAGCAGATGGGGCTGCTGGAAGACGACGCCGATGCGGTCCCGGCGCAGGGCGGCCTTGTCGGCGCGGCTGAGCCCCGCGGTCTCGGTACCCGCGACGGTGATCCTCCCGTGGTCCGGGGTGACGAGCGTGGCCGCCACGGCGAGGAGGCTGGACTTCCCCGATCCGGACGGTCCGACGACCGCTGTGAGTGTGCCCGCCGGCACGTCCAGGGAGACCCGGTCGAGGGCGGTGAGCCGGGTGTCACCGTCGGGGTAGGTAAGTGTGACGTCGGTGAGGGTGAGGGTCATCGGGCGCTCCCGAGTGCGGTGAGGGGGTCGACAGCGGTGATCCGCCGGACGGACAGGGCTGCCCCGAGCGCGCCGAGGACGATCATCACGCCGGACGGGACGAGCACGGTCGACGCGTCGAGGACGAACGGCACGGCGCCGCCGTCCCCGCCGAGCAGGGCACCGATCGCCGCCGCGAGCCCGGCACCGAGGCCGGTACCCGCGGCCAGCATCACCACGGCCTGCCCGAGCGCGTCCCTCAGCAGATACGGGGTGGAGGCGCCCAGCGCCTTGAGCACGGCCACGTCGCCACTGCGCTGGATCGTCCAGACCGTGAAGAAGGCGCCGATGACGAGCGCGGAGATCGCGAAGAGGAAGCCGCGCATCAGCTGGAGCGAGCCGTTCTCGGCCTGATAGGAGCCGATCGCCGTGAGGGAGTCCTCCAGGGTCAGCGTGCTGGTGCCCGCCGCCTCGTCCCCGGCGGCGAGGTCGGCGCCCGCGCTCGTGGTCAGGGCGATCACGGTCGCCCGCCCACCGGTGCCCGTGATGCGCTGCCAGTCGGCGAGCGAGGTCCACACCACCGGGGTGTGGCTGTACGAGGCGTCGCCGCCGATCGCCGACACGGTCAGCCGCCGGCCGCCGAGTCCGAGCGTGTCACCGGTCCGTGCGCCGAGTTCGGCGGCGGCCTGCTCCGACAGCACGATCCGGCCCGCCCCCACGCCGGAGGGCGCGAGCCCACCGCCCGGTTCGGCTCCGAACGCCGACACGGCGGCCGTACGCCTCCCCTCGTCGGCCGAGGCGTTCAGCGTCCGGATGCCCAGTGGCCGGGCGGCCGGGATCCCCGGCTGCTCCGCCCAGGCGCGCCATGCGCTCTCCTCGACGGCCGAGTCGGAGAAGGACACCGACCGGCCGTCCGGCGGCGCGGCGAACGCGACACGGTCGGCGTCCAGCCCCGTGACGGCCGAGGTGTTCTCCCTGCCCAGCCCCGCCGTGAGGCCCGACAGCAGCCCGACGAGCAGCGTGATCAGCACGACGACCGTGCCCATGAGGGCGAAGCGGCCCCGGGCGAACCGTAGATCTCTCCATGCGACAAACATGGCTCCAGACTCGGGTTCCGGGCCGCCGGAGACATCGCGCGCCGGACGGGGCCCACGTCAACCTTTCGGTTGACCGGCCCGGCGCCCGGCGCGTCTACGCTGGAACGACCATGGATCTGCGTGCCCCCACTCCCGTCACCACCGCACTGCGGCTCTGTCTGCACGCGCTGCTGGTGGGGCTGCTGATGCTCGCCGCGCTGCGCGCGACCGGCGACGGCACACCGCACGCCACGGCCGTCGTCGTGGTGGCGGGAGCGATGGCCGCCCTGTACATGGCGGGCGCGCTCGCTCCCGTCGTCCAGCCGCACACCCGCGCCGCGTCCCTCTGGCTCACCGCGCTGGGGGCGGCGTGGCTGGCGCTGCTCGCCCTGTCGCCCGAAGCGCTGTGGGTGGCGTTCCCCCTCTATTTCCTTCAGCTGCACCTGCTGCCGCTGCGGTGGGGGCTGCCCGCCGTCGCGGTCACGGCCGCGGCCGCGATCAGCAGTTTCCTGCTGCACGAGCAGGAGGTCACCCCGGGCGCCTTCATCGGTCCGCTGCTCGGCGCGGCGGTGGCCGTCGCGACCGTACAGGGGTACGACGTGCTGTTCCGCGAGAGCGAGCGTCGCCGCGAGCTCATCGACGAGCTCGTCTCCACCCGGGCGGAGCTCGCCGACGCGGAGCGCGCCGCGGGCACGCTGGCCGAGCGGGAGCGGCTGGCCCGGGAGATCCACGACACCCTCGCCCAGGGGCTGTCGAGCATCCAGCTCCTGCTGCGGGCCGCCGAGCGCTCGCTCCCCGGG
This sequence comes from Streptomyces sp. CB02058, assembly GCF_001905505.1. GTDB lineage: Bacteria > Actinomycetota > Actinomycetes > Streptomycetales > Streptomycetaceae > Streptomyces. Next base: position 709,663 of record NZ_LIPG01000003.1, on the reverse strand, counting down.
GACGCGCCGGCGGCCCCCCATGTCCGGCGCGCCCGCGAGGCCGCCCAGGACAATCTGGCCGAGGCGCGCCGCTTCGTCCGGGCCCTGACCCCGCCGGACCTGCAGCAGGGCTCCCTGGCGGCGGCCCTGTCCCGCCTCTCCTCCCGCAGCTCGGCGCCGGACCTCACGGTGCAGTTCGCCGTCAGCGGCAGACCGGTCGAGCTGCCCACCCCGTACGAGGTGGCGCTGCTGCGCGCCGCGCAGTCGGCGCTGGCCAACGCGGTCCAGCACTCCGGGGCGCGCCGGACGGAGATCACCCTCAGCTTCATGGAGACGTCGGTCTCCCTGGACGTCGTGGACGACGGCCACGGCTTCGACACGGCCGCCGAACCCGCGCGCGCCTCCGGCGGTGGCTTCGGGCTGCTCGCGATGCGTGCGCGGGCCCGGTCGCTGGGCGGGACGCTGAGTGTGGAGTCGGGGCCGGGCCAGGGCACCGCCGTCGCCGTCACCCTGCCGCTCCCGGCCGCCGAGGGCCATGGCCCGGAGGGTGCGGAGAGCGCGGAGGACCGGAAGGGCAGGGCGGCATGACCGGGCCGATCCGGCTGCTCCTCGCCGACGACCACCCGGTGGTGCGGGCGGGCCTGCGCGCGGTCCTGGACACCGAGCCGGACTTCCAGGTCGTCGCCGAGGCCCCCACCGCGGAACGGGCCGTCGCGCTGGCCGCGACCGGCGTGTGCGACGTGGTCCTGATGGACCTGCAGTTCGGCCCGGGCATGCACGGGGCGGAGGCCACCGCGGCGATCACCGCCGCCGCGGACGCCCCGCGCGTGCTGATCCTCACCACGTACGACTCGGACGCCGACATCCTGGCCGCCGTCGAGGCGGGCGCCGGGGGCTATCTGCTCAAGGACGCCCCGCCCGAGGAGCTGGCGGCCGCCGTGCGCACGGCGGCCTCCGGACGCTCGGCGCTGGCTCCGGCGGTGGCGCACCGGCTGATGGACCGCATGCGGACACCGGCCCAGGCCTTGACCAAGCGGGAGCTGGAGGTGCTCCAGCTGGTGGGTGAGGGCCTGTCGAACCAGCAGATCAGCAAGCGGCTCTTTCTGAGCCAGGCGACGGTGAAGTCCCATCTGGTGCACATCTACGCCAAGCTCGGCGTCGACTCACGCACGTCGGCGGTGGCCGCCGCGACCGCCCGCCGCCTGATCCGGCGCTGACTTCACGGGTGGCGCGGGGCCCCCGCCTGACCCACCGCTGACCTCACGGGTGGCGCGGGGGCTCCCCGAACAGCTCGATCGCGATCCTGACCTCGCGGAGGCGCGGGGCCAGCGCGCTGACCGAGCCGATCGCTCCGGCGACCAGCAGCAGGGAGCGCCGCAGCCGGGGGATCTCGGGCATGCCGCCGGCCGCCATGGCGTCCAGCGCCGCGAGCTCGTCCTCGGCTATGCCCCGGTCGGGGAACTCGACGGGATGACCGGCCAGTTCCCGGCGGAGCCGGGAGACCGCCGTGCGCAGCTCCGCCACTCTCGGGTCCTCACCGCTGCCGGCCAACCGCTCCTGCCCCACGCTTCGCAACAAAGCACTCCCCCTCGCACGTCATTGTGCCGGTGTGTCGAACGACCCCCGGGCGGCGGTCAAACGCCTGGGTTCGTCCGCAAGTTAACGCCATGAAAGGTGGCGTGCGCCACCGTGCGGACACAGAACGAGCGTACCTCCGGGGGGTGACATTCCTTCCGCCGGTCCGAGCGGGGCAGTGGTATCCAGGGCGCATGGATCACTCAGAACGAAACCCCGTGGTCGCCGGGCTCCTCCTCGCCGCGGGCGGCGGCCGTCGCCTCGGCGGCAGGCCGAAGGCGCTCCTGGAGCATCGCGGCCGCCCTCTGGTCGAACACGCGGTGCGGACCCTGCGCAACGGCGGCTGCGGCCCCGTCCATGTCGTCCTGGGCGCCGCGGCCGACGAGGTGCGGGCGCGGGCGGAACTGCCGGGGTGCGCGGTGACCGTGAACCCGCTGTGGGAGGAGGGCATGGGCTCCTCGCTCCGGGCCGGTCTCGGCGCCCTCGCCGGTTCGGACGCGGACGCGGTGCTCGTGCTCCTGGTCGACCAGCCGGGCATCGGGGCGGAGGCGGTGGCGCGGGTCCGCTCGGCGTACCGCTCCCGGGCGAGCCTCGCGGCGGCCTCGTACGCCGGTGAACGGGGGCACCCCGTGCTGTTCGGGGCCGACCGCTGGGCGGACATCGCGGCGGGCGCGGTCGGCGACCAGGGGGCGCGGGCGTATCTGCGGGCGCACCGCGATGCGATCACGCTCGTCGAGTGTTCCGATGTGGCTCAGGCGTACGACATCGACACGGCGGAGGACCTGACGCACCTGGAGTGACGGCCGGGCGAGGCGGCCGGGTGGACGGCGCCCCCGGGGGAAGACGGTCCGTGCCGGGGGCGGCACGCCGCGCCACCGCGGCCGCACGTGCCTCGACCCGGAGAATCTCGATATCAACAAACCATTGAACTTCCACCATGAGGAAACTAATATCCACTGATCAGAAGCCCATGGTTCCGCTTCCGGTCCCCGGAGGCGCCCCGTGGCCGTATCTCGGAGCCCTGGCACCCCGTGCCGCCCCGGGCGACCCGGCGGCCACGGGATGCCACCGCACCACCCGCTGAAGGAGTGACAGCTCATGTCCGCACCAGCGCCGTCCCCGCTGGCCATCGTCGATGCCGAGCCCCTGCCGAGGCAGGACGAGGTCCTGACCGATGCGGCCCTCGCGTTCGTGGCCGAGCTGCACCGGCGGTTCACGCCCCGGCGTGACGAGCTGCTCGCCCGTCGCGGCGAGCGCCGGGCCGAGATCGCCCGCACCTCCACGCTGGACTTCCTGCCGGAGACGGAGGCGGTCCGGGTGGACGACACCTGGAAGGTCGCCCCGGCCCCCGCCGCGCTGGACGACCGCCGGGTGGAGATCACCGGTCCGACCGACCGCAAGATGACCATCAACGCCCTGAACTCGGGCGCCAAGGTCTGGCTCGCCGACTTCGAGGACGCGTCCGCCCCCACGTGGGAGAACGTGATCACCGGCCAGCTCAACCTGATCGACGCCTACACCCGGAACATCGACTTCACCGACCCGAAGTCGGGCAAGTCGTACGCCCTCAGGCCCGCCGAGGAGCTCGCGACCGTCGTCACGCGCCCGCGCGGCTGGCACCTGAACGAGCGCCACCTCCAGCTGGACGGCACCCCGGTGCCGGGCGCGCTGGTCGACTTCGGCCTCTACTTCTTCCACAACGCGCAGCGCCTGATCGACCTCGGCAAGGGCCCGTACTTCTACCTCCCGAAGACGGAGTCGCACCTGGAGGCCCGCCTCTGGAACGACATCTTCGTCTTCGCCCAGGACTACGTCGGCATCCCGCGGGGAACGGTCCGCGCGACCGTCCTGATCGAGACGATCACCGCCGCGTACGAGATGGAGGAGATCCTCTACGAGCTCCGCGACCACGCCTCCGGGCTGAACGCCGGCCGCTGGGACTACCTCTTCTCCATCGTCAAGAACTTCCGAGACGGCGGCTCGAAGTTCGTCCTGCCGGACCGCAACCTGGTCACGATGACCGCCCCGTTCATGCGGGCGTACACCGAACTCCTCGTCCGCACCTGCCACAAGCGCGGCGCCCACGCCATCGGCGGCATGGCGGCCTTCATCCCCTCGCGGCGTGACGCCGAGGTCAACAAGGTCGCCTTCGAGAAGGTCAAGGCCGACAAGGACCGCGAGGCGAACGACGGCTTCGACGGCTCCTGGGTCGCCCACCCCGACCTGGTCCCGATCGCGATGGCCTCCTTCGACGCGGTCCTCGGCGAGAAGCCGAACCAGAAGGACCGTCTGCGCGAGGACGTCTCGGTGGCGGCGGGCGACCTGATCGCCATCGACACCCTGGACGCGAAGCCCTCGTACGACGGCCTGCGCAACGCCGTCGCGGTCGGCATCCGCTACATCGAGGCATGGCTGCGGGGCATGGGCGCGGTCGCCATCTTCAACCTGATGGAGGACGCGGCCACCGCCGAGATCTCGCGCTCGCAGATCTGGCAGTGGATCAACGCGGACGTGGTCTTCGAGAACGGCGAGCACGCCACCGCGGACCTCGCCCGCAAGGTCGCGGCCGAGGAACTGGCCGCGATCCGCGCCGAGATCGGCGACGAGGCCTTCGAGTCCGGCACGTGGCAGCAGGCCCACGACCTGCTGCTCCAGGTCTCGCTGGACCAGGACTACGCGGACTTCCTGACGCTGCCGGCGTACGAGCAGCTGGGCTGACCCTCCGCGGACCCGAGCGCCGCACCCCCGCGCCTCACCGCGCGGGGGTGCGGCGCTTCCTGCACACGGGGAGGTCCGCCGCGACCGCGCGGGCCGCGCAGACGGCCGCCCGCACGAGCAGGACGTTCACGGCCGCCCCCAGCCCGCAGGCGAGAGCGAGGCTCCCGGCGTCGCCCGCTCCCCCGCCGGTGTCACCGAGAAGCGCGACGAGCGGCATGAGGACGAACACGTACAGCACGTTCAGCCCGGGCTGGGACAGCTCGAAGAGCAACGACTCCGCGGACGAGGGGGCTTGGGCCCCCACGATCAGTCCACCGGCCGCCATGGCAACGACATAGGCGACGGCCGTGATCCGGGCAGCGCGAGAAATACGGGTACGGCTCATCGTGACGGGCCTCTCGGTGCACGGGGTGACTGGACCCGGCCATTATTGAACATGTTCGAAACTCTACGCACCCCCACGTCGTTCGACGTACTGGAGTGCGATTTCGAGCCGGTGGCCGCTATGATCACGCACGGCAAGGCTGTAGCGCAGAGGTCGTCGCGCCCACGCAGCAAGCTGGAGGACGCCGGTTCGAATCCGGCCGGTCTTGCCACCTGTTCGTGGAGGAACGCGCCCGCGCTGGGCGGGTGGTGGGCGTGAACGGTCCCCGTCCGGCCCGGCGTCCGGCGAGGGGACTGGGGGAGTTCTGTTGTCGCAGCCGATGCCCGTGCGCTGCCCCGCGATCGAGCACCCGGACGTTCCGCTCGTCGATGCGGCCGCGCTGGACCCGCTGGTGGAGCGGCTCGGAGCTGAGCGAACGGTCGGGTCCGACGAGGTGTTCCCGGTCGGGACACTGCGGGCCGACGGGCGCGTCGATCTCTGCAAGCAGGGTCTCGGCGCGGCCGGTGCCGCCCTGCTGATGCCTGCCCTCGCCCGGTCGCCGCACGCCGGTCACGTCCTGCTCGGCACCAACTCCCTCGGCGACGAGGGCGCGCGCTCGGTGGCGGACGCTCTGCGCGACGTACGCGGACACGGGCTGCGGACGGTCTATCTCGGCTGCAACCGCATCGGGGCCGAGGGCGCCGCCGCGCTCGCGGGCGCGCTGAGCGAGGACTCCACCGTCAGGGCGCTGTGGCTGAAGCGGAATCCGCTGGGCGACGCGGGCGTCCGGGCGCTCGTGCCGATGCTGGCCCGCACCACCTCGCTGCGCACGCTGGACCTCGTCAACACCGGGGTCACCACCGCCGGTCTGGAGGCACTGCTCGACGCGCTGACCGCGCGGGTAGAGCCGCTGGAGCGGCTCTTCCTCGGCGGCAACGGGCTCGGCCCGGACGACGCTCCGCTCCTCGCCGCGCTGATCCGGGACGCGGGGGTGCGGGAGCTGTACGCGTCGGCCAACCACCTCGGCGACGCGGGGGCCGCCGTGCTCGCCGGTGCCGCGGCCGGTCCGGAGCGCCCGGTGCGGCTCGGGCTCGGCGGCAACGGGATCGGGCCGGCCGGCGCCGGCGCCCTGGCCGACGCGCTCGGCGGCATCGAGTCCCTCGACCTCGGGCGGCCCATGTCGGAGCGCAGCCTCGGGGCGACCGGCAACACGACCGGCGACGCGGGCGCCCACGCGCTGGCCACGGCCCTGCCCGGAAGCCCTCTGCGACGCCTCGAACTGGCCCACACCGGGTTGACGGGGCGAGGGGCGAAGGCCCTGCTGGGCGCGGTCGGCGCGGACTGCCGGCTGGAGTACGTCGGGCTCGGCCCCGGGCTCCCCCGCAAGGTGAAGCGGTCCTTCGCCACCCGGCTGCGCCCGGACCACGGCGCCCACCCGGACCTGCGCGCGATCCGGAGCGTCTACCGGTGAGGCTCCGTCCGGAGGACCGGTTCCTCACCGCGGAGGAGGCCACCAGCCTCTGGCAGGTCCGGCGGTACGCCGTGCCCCGCGGCATGATCGAGCGCTCCGCGGAGCGTCGGCGCGCCGGTGACTGGCGGGGCGCGCTCGCCGCGGCCCACGTCGACGTGGACTTCGATCCCGTCGAGGTGGCCTCCACGCACAGTACGGCCGTGGCGGAGGCCCTCGTCGCCGACCTGCTCCATCTGGTGCCCGACCTGGTGCGCTGGCACCTGCCCCGGGTCCTCGGAGGGCGCTCGACGCTCGCCCCCGACCGGACCGTGGTGCTCGCCGGATACGCCGGGCACCGGGTCGGGTCCGGTCTGCCGCACGCGCCGTACCTCCATCTGCGTACGCCCCCGATGGTGGAGGGCAGCCAGCGGCTCTCGCTGCGTTTCGGTGCCGTGCCCGGGGAGTCCTCCCCCGGTCTGTTCGCCCTCGGCACCGAGGACTGGCGCTCGGTCCGGCATCTGTGGGACTCCCGGCGTACGGACGGTCTGCGGGCGGCCGTGGGAGCAGGTGGCCGGGTCCCCTTCTTCCACGACGACGGCACCCCGCTCACACGCCAGGAGCTCGGGGCGTCCGGTGACGGTGACGCCGCCGCCCGGGCGGAGCGGGTGACACTGCTGTACGAGCGGGGAGAGATCTCGGAGGCGTTCGCCGCGGCGGGGATCGAGTGGGATCCGACGCCTCCCGCCTCCGAGCGGTCGATGTACCGGATGGACCCCGGGGCGATCCTCCGCGCGTCCGCGATCGACCTTCCCCGCCTCGAGTCGGCCGTGCGCCGGGCGACGGCCGCCGTCGGCAGCGAGGGTTTCCTGGCCGCCGGCCACTGGCGGAGGCACATCCTGCTGGAGCTCACGGACCACAGCGCGGGGGGCCGGCTCAGGGCCACGATCGTGGAGGCCTCCTCCACCGTTCCCGCCGCCTACCTGCCGGAGACGGCCTGGCGGCGTCCGCGCGACCTCGATCTGCTGCGGGCGGGTGTCGTACCGCCGCAGTGGCTGCACCCGTTGGTGGCCAGGGCCCTGTTCCCCGCGCTCGAAGGGCCCTTCGGGCCGCCCGGGCCGTCCCTGCCGGCTCCGGTGCGCGTGCGCTGCCGCGGCGAGTGGCACGAGGTGTCCTTCCGTGCCGGTGCCCTGCGTTCGCCGCACACCGAGGAGGAACGGCAGCGCGAGAGCGCCATGCGGGCGTTCGGTGGAGCGGTCTCGGGCTGCTTCGCGGTGGAGCACTCCTGCACGACGGGGCAGGGGCGTCTCCCGAAGGCGCTGCGTGCACAGCGCAAGGAGCTGTTCCTGCACATCCAGCACGGGAACACCGCCGGAGTCCTGGAGCTGCTGGACGCCGGGGTCGACCTCCGCGTGCGCAACGCCAGACGCCGGGGACTGCTGCACGTGCTGCCACTGCTCGACCACGAGGCGGTCCTGCCACGGCTGCTGGCGGCAGGGCTCGACCTGGAGGCCAGGGACCAGCTCGGCCGGACCCCGCTGAGCGTCGCGGTGAGCGAGCGGGGTTCCCCCACGCTCGTACGGGCGCTGATCGACGCGGGGGCCAGGATCGACGTGACGGACACGCAGGGACTCTCCCTCGACCAGCTGATCCACCGGTACAAGCGCGAGGACCTCGCGTTCCTCCGGGAGCGGCTGGCCGCGGAGCACCCGGGCACGGGTGCCGACTGGTACCAGCGGTGGTTCATGAACAAGGACGGGGAGGACGGGCAGCAGTGAGCACGACCACGGGGGACCGGGCCCGCCCCTCCGGCCCCCTCGAAGCGGCCGACGAGCTCAACCGGCGCCTGCGCGTCACCCGCACCGAGCCCGCCGAGAGCCCGCAGCTCGAGGCGCTCGCCCTGGCGGTGACGGCCAATCAGCCGGTCCTGCTGTGGGGCGAGCCCGGCATCGGCAAGTCCGCCGGCCTGGAGCAGCTCGCCGCCGGCCTGGGGCTCGAGCTGGAGACCGTCATCGCGAGCGTCCACGAGCCGTCGGACTTCGCGGGGCTGCCGGTCGTGGGGGACGATCCGGCGGTGACGGGTGTGCCGATGGCGCCCCCGGACTGGGCGGTCCGGCTCGCCCGCTCCGGTCAGGGGCTGCTGTTCTTCGACGAGCTGTCGTCCGCGCCTCCCGCCGTGCAGGCCGCGCTGCTGCGGGTCGTACTGGAACGGCGGGTGGGCAGCCTGCGGCTGCCGGAGAGCGTGCGCATCGTCGCGGCGGCCAATCCTCCGTCGAGCGCGGCGGACGGCTGGCACCTCAGCCCGCCGCTCGCCAACCGCTTCGTCCATCTCCGGTGGACGCACGACCCGCGTACCGTCGCCCGCGGCATGGCGGGGACCTGGCCGGCCCTGGGGGTGCCGGTGGTCGACCCGGCCAAGGTCTCCGGCGCCGCGGCGCGGGCCCGGGGTGCCGTCTCCGGGTTCCTGACGGCACGTCCGGGGCTGGTCCACCACATCCCGGCCGACGCGGAGAGCCGGGGCCGCGCGTGGCCGTCCCCGAGGACCTGGGACATGGCCCTGCGGCTGCTGGCCACCGGCTACGCGGCGGGGACCGGGCGGGAGGCGGTCGCCGCGGCGCTCACCGGCGCCGTCGGGGACGGTGCGGGCATCGAGCTGCTGTCGTACCTGGACCACCTCGACCTGCCCGACCCGGACCGTGTGCTCGCGGACCCGGACGCCTTCGCGCTGCCCGAGCGGGGCGACCGGCAGCTCGCCTTCCTGATCGCGGTCGTCGCCGCGGTGCAGGGCGAGCCGACCCGGAAGCGCTGGGAGGCCGGGTGGGCGGTTCTGGCCAAGGCCGTGGACGCGGGGGTGCCCGACGTGGCGGCCCGGGCCGCGGTCGACCTGGCGGCCATGCGCAGCCTGGACTGGCCGGTGCCGCCGGGCATCGACGGTTTCCTGGACCTGCTGCGGCAGTCCGGCGCCCTGCCGCGGGGTGGCTGAGCTGGACACCACCAAGCTGCTCGCGGCGCGGTACCGGGCGGCGACGGACCGTCCGTACCTCGCCTCGGCGTTGTACGCCCTGACGGTGGTGCCCAGCGACGAGGTGCCGACCATGGGCGTGGACCGTCACTGGCGCTGCTACGTCTCGCCCGGCTTCGTCGACCGGACCCCGGTGGCGGAGCTGGCGGCGGTCTGGGTGCACGAGGTCGCGCATCTGCTGCGCGACCATCACGGCCGCGCGGATCTGCTGCCGGCGGCGGACCGGCGTGACAGGCACCGGGTGAACGTCGCCCAGGACTGCGAGATCAACGACGACCTGGTCGCCGACGGGCTGCCCCTGCCCGCCGGGCGGCTGGAGCCCCGCCTCTTCGGTCTCCCGGAGGGGCAGCTCTTCGAGGCGTATCTGACGGAGCTGCCGCGCTCCACCTGGATCCACGACTGCGGGTCGGGCGCCCATGGCGAGCCGTCCCCCTGGGAATCGGGCGCGACCTCGGGGCCGCCGGGAGTCGGCGGCGTGGAGGCGGAGTCGCTGCGCCATCACACCGCGGAGGCCATGCGCGCCCATGTGCGGGCCAGAGGGACCCTGCCGGGTGGCTGGAAGCGGTGGGCGGACGAGGTCCTCGAACCCACGGTCGACTGGCGGCAGGTGCTCGCGGGGGCCGTACGGGAGGCAGCCGCCTGGGCGGCCGGGGCGGTGGACTACACCTACCGCCGCCCCGCGCGCCGGAGCACGGCCCTGCGCGGCGTCGTGCTGCCCAGCCTGCGCCGGCCCCTGCCCAGGGTGGCGGTCGTCATCGACACCTCGGGCTCGATGGGTGACGAGGAGATCGCCGCCGCGCTCGCCGAGGTGACCGGTGTGCTGCGGGAGGTGGGGATCCGGGGCAACCGGGTCACCGTCCTCGCCTGCGACGCCGATGTCCGGGCCGTCTCCCGAGTGACGTCCGCCGAGCAGATCGCGCTCGCCGGCGGCGGTGGCACCGACATGCGGGTGGGGATCGCGGCGGCGCTGGCCGTGCGCGAGCGCCCCTCCGTCGTGGTCGTCCTGACGGACGGCCTCACCCCGTGGCCGGACGAGATCCCGTCCTGCCGGATCGTCGCCGCGCTCGTCGGCCCGTCCGCGCCCGCCGCTCCCGCGTGGGTCGAGACGGTGCGCGTCACGAACTGAGCCCGGGTGCGCCGCTCCCGTGCCTGGAAGCGGCGCACCGGTCGTACGGTCGTCGAGGCTCACCCACCGGACGGGACGTCCACGTAGTCCTTGAAGAGCAACGACACGGTGTGCCGGTCGGACGGCCAGTTCGGCACCACGACGGTCTCGTCCACCCCGCCGGTCCCGCGCATCGTCTGCGTGACCGGGATCGGGCCCCTGCCCCGCTCGTCGGCCGGGAGGGACAGGTCGGTCGCCGTCAGGAACGGTACGCGGTCGAAGGGCGGCAGTGCCGCATCCAGATGACTGACCCCGTCGCACCCCTTGTCGAAGGCGAACAGGCCGAGGATCTGCCGGAGTTGCGGAGACACGGCGGGGTTGAGCACATCGGCCCCGCCGATCCGGAGCCGGTCGTCGTCGGCCGTGCCGGCCCGCCACTCGCGCGCACGGACCACGGTGAGCGCCGTCTGTCCCGGGCACGCGTCGATGGAGTCCGCGACCCCGCCGGGCGGGGAGACGAGCAGCCGGACGAAACGGTCGTCGCGCTCGAAGGGTTCGAAGTAGAAGTGGTTGGTGCGCTCGCCGGAGCGGACGAGGGCGAGCTCGTAGTGTCCGCGTCCGCCGACCGCGAGCGGGCCGAAGGCTCCGTCCGCGCCGGTCTTCACCACGTGCTGCGGCAGGAGACCCGCCCGGGCTCCGGTGGCGGGGTCCAGCCGCCACACCTCCAGCCGGCCCGGAAGCCCCTTGTTCTGCGGGAAGTGCACGGCGCGTCCCGCGATCACGACGGAGGCGGGAGGCTCGGGCAGGACGCGTGTGGTGAGCGGCTCCCTGCCCCGGAGGAACGCGTAGATGTGGCCGAAGCTCTCGGCGGAGGTGGCACTCTCCGTGTGGCCCGCCTGCGGTTCGTGGACGTTGAGCGCGCCGCCGATCGACCCGTTCGGCTGGAGGCTGCTCCAGATGGCCAGGGTGGGCACCCCGCCGGGCTGGGCGGCGGCGGTGCGGCCGTCCAGGTTCACGTACTTCGCGACCTCCGCCGCGCGCTCCGGCACGGAGAGGTACGCCTGCGCGACCCGTGTCCCGCGCGAGTGCGCCAGGAGGTCGACCCGGGAAGCGCCGGTGCGCGCCCGGACGGAGTCGACCAGTGTCTCGAGTCCGGCGATCGCGTGGTCGTCGGTGGCGATGGATGTGTCGTACTCATGGACGTACAGCAGGTCGTCGCGGTAGCCGTTGCTGGAGAACCGCTTGGCCTGCGCCTGCCACTGCTGGGCCGAGCCCTCCTGCCCATGGACGAAGATCACGGGGTTGACCGTGGCGCGCGGCACGGTCGCGGCCCGGGTCGGGGCCGCCAGGGCGGCGAGTGTTCCGACGAGTGCCAGAAACACAGCGAGCAGCGTGGCCCGGCCCGTCAGGGCCGGCTGGGAACCGGTCATCGTGTCCTCCGAGTTGCCGTCGTCGGAGGGGAAGCTACGGCCGGTGCCGAGGGGCCCACCAGTCGCGGGACCGAGGCTGAGACGGCGGTCTCAGCTCGCGCGGGGCGACGTCCCGCGGGTTTGCTGGAGCACCGCGCGGGCAGTGCGCTCGGCCAGGGCGAGGTCCGGCCGTCGGCTGCTCAGCAGTTCGGCGTACAGGGCGGATTCGACGACCCTGACGTAGAGGTAGGCCAGATCGTCGATGCCCGCGCGGGGCCACAGTCGGTCCCTCTCCCCCGCCTCCAGCAGGATGCTCCGCTGGGCCAGCACCGCCCGCCGGTGGACGCAGCCGCCGGTCAGCAGGCGCCGCGCCGTCTCGGGTTCGGCCCGCAGGAAGTCCTCGAAGGGGGCGGAGCCGCGCAGCGCACCGACGAAGTACCGGGTGATCTCCAGGACCCCGTCCACGCCCGCGCGGGTGCGCCGCCGCCGTGCCCGTTCCAGCAGGTGGTCGGCCAGCTTCCAGAGCACGTCGGCCAGGAGCGCGTCGCGGCTGCCCACCACGCGGTACAGGGTCGCCCGGCTGACCGCGAGGTCCTGCGCGAGCGCGTCCATGTCCACGGTGCCGTGCCGCAGGAAGAACCGGCAGGCCCCGCGCACGACATGGCCCCGGGTGACGACACGCCGGGAGGGCCGCGCGTCCCGCATGCCGACCGCCTCCTGTGACGACTCCGGCGCCGCCGCCGGGGGCCGGTACCTTAGCGCGCCGGCACGCCCGGGGGCGATACTGATCGTGACGGTCGCCCCGCCGCACCGGCTGCGCACGGGACCGGTGGGGACGCATTTCTGTCGATGCCTGCGAGGGGAGCCGTACATGACCACGGCGAAGGACCTGTTCATCATCACTCTGGACCCGCGGCCCGAGCATGCCGTGGGACAGGGTGACCTGTCGCTCGCGCTCGCGGGAGCCGAGCTGATCGATCTCATCGGTGCGGGGGCCGTCACCGTGGACGGTGACCGCATCGTGCCGGGTGAGCCCCGGACGCCGGACGACGCGCTCCTCGGCGATGCCGCGGCCGGGCTCACCCGCCAGCCGCCCCACGAGCGGATCGACGACTGGCTGTGGCGCCGGGGCGAGGGCCTCTCGGCCGCGTACCAGGCCGGCCTGGAGAAGGACGGCGAGCTGACGCGGAAGCGGAGCGGCCGGTCGCCCTTCGGTCCGGAGCGGGTCGAACCGGCCGATACGCCCGGCCGCCGCCGGGCGGCCGGGCGCCGGGAGGCGGGGGAACCCGTGCTGGCCGCCCTCGCCTCGGCCGTGGGCATCGACGACGGCCGGTCCGGCGAGGAGAGCGGCCTGGACGACGAGGCGGTCGCGACGGTGGTGGCCGCCGTCCACGACGCGGTGATGGAGCTGGAGGCCGTACGCCAGCGGCGGAACATCGAGAACTCCGCCTTCGCCAACCTCTGGCGCGGCCCGTGAACGGCCGGCCTCCGGTCAGCCGCCCAGCACCACCGTGCGCTGGGCCGAGAAGTCACCCCACTTCCCGTCGGGCAGCTTGGGCCGGATCTTGAGCGAGTAGCGGGTGCCCGGCGGGTCGCTCAGGGTGAGCCGGTACGTCGCGCGGCCCTTGGGCGGCGTACCGCCCCAGACGATCGTGGTGGTCGCCTTCCCGTTCAGGAACAGCTGGTACGCGGGAATCGTGCCGCCGGTGTCCGGCTGGTCCCACGAGAGGTCGACCAGGAACTCCTGGCCCTCGGCCGTCAGCTTCGTCCGCAGCCCGGTGGGCGCCGTGCTCGCGGGGTCGCCCGGGGCGGACGGGGTGCTGAGGTCGAGGGCGTTGCTGTCCGGTGAGGAGCGGTCGGCGGCGTCGCGGGCGCGGACGGTGAAGGTGTAGACGGTGCCGGGCCGCAGCCCGCCGATACGGGCCGTGGTGCGCGTGCCGGGGACGCTGTGGATCCTGGAGTCCTCCTGGTAGATGTCGTACGAGGTCACGCCCACGTCGTCCGTGGAACCGCCCCAGGACAGGGAGACCGTCCGGCCGCTGTCCGCCGTGCCCCGCAGTTTCGTGGGCCCGGTCGGCGGTTCCTCGTCGGCGGGTGCGGCGGCGGGCGTGGTGACGGGGACGGCGGCGCTCGGCGCGGAGACGTTTCCCGCGGCGTCGCGGGCCCGGACGGTGAAGGAGTAGGCCGTGGAGGCGGTGAGCCCGTCGATGTCGGTCATCAGCTTCGCCGCGTCGACCGAGGCGGCCTTCTTCCCCTCCCGGTAGACGTCGTAACCGGCGATCCCCTCATTGTCCGAGGCGCGCTCCCACATGACGTGTACGGAGGTGGCGCTGCCCGCCTGGGCCGTCACCCCCTCGGGGACCGTCGGTTTTCCGGTGTCCGCCTCGGCGGAACCCCCGCAGGCGGTGAGTGCGGCGAGGAGCAGGGTGGCGGAGCAGGCCAACGCGGTGCGTGCGTGGGGGCGTTGCACGGTGATGCCTTCCATCCGACAGCAATGGTCCAGACCTATATGCCATGCGGGTGGGGCCCGCCACAAGGGGGCGGATCGGAACGTTCCGCAATGTCCGCGATGAGTTCCGGGCGCGAAAGCGGTCTGAAGGGTATGGACACACGAAACGGCACCGCGCCCGGACTCGACCTCGAACCGGTGGCGCGGCAGGTCCGGGAGCTGGTCGGCTCCGTCGACGACCGGCAGCTGGCGGGCCCGACGCCCTGCCCGGGCTACTCGGTGCGGGAGCTGCTCGGCCATCTGCTGGGGCTGACCGTCGCCTTCCGCGACGCGGGGCGCAAGGAGCTGGGCCCGACGACCGGCACCTCCCCCGGCTCGGCGCTCCCGGTGCTGCCCGGCGACTGGCGCGAGACGATGCCGCCGCTGCTGGACGAGCTGGTGGCGGCCTGGCGCTCCCCGGACTCCCTGGAGGGCATGACCCAGGCGGGCGGGATCGATCTGCCGGGCCCGATCGCCGGGGCGGTCGCGAGGAACGAGCTGCTCGTGCACGGCTGGGACCTGGCCAGGGCGACCGGGCAGGAGTTCCGGGCGGACGAGGAGAGTCTGCGCGCGTCGGAGGTGATGCTCGCCCCGGGCGACGACGACAGGTCGGGCCCGGACGCGATCTTCGGCCCGCCGGTCCCCGTCCCGCCCGGGGCGCCGCTGCTCGACCGGGTGATCGCGCTGAGCGGACGGCGGCCCGACTGGCGGCCGGACGGAGGGCCCGGGGCGCCCGGGGACGGCACCGCGGGGATCAGCTCGTGAAGAACTCCGAGACGCGGGACGCGATCTGACCGGGGTCCCGCTCGTGCGGCCGGTGGCCGCCGCCCAGGGTGACCAGCTGGCAGTCCGGGATCAGGGAGGCCATGTCGGCCAGGCGTCCCTGGTCCATGGTGCTCTCCGGGCCGCCGGCGAGGATCAGGGTGGGGGCGACGATCTGGCCGAGCTGCTCCTCCAGGCCCGGGTCCGGGTCGTTGATCTGCGCCATGACGGCGGGCACGGCGTTCTCGTCGTAGTCGACCGGGCCCTCCGGGACGAACTCGGCGGGCTCCTCGGGCCGGAACGGCGGCGGTGTCTCGACCAGCACCAGCCGCTCCACCCGGTCCGGGTGCTCCTCGGCGAGCATGCAGGCGACGACTCCGCCCATCCCGTGGCCGACGACGCCGACCCGGTCGATCTCGCAGGCCTCCAGGAACTCCGCGACGTCGTCCCTCATCAGCTCGAAGCCGTACTCGTCGGGCCAGTCGCTCTCGCCGTGGCCGCGCAGGTCGATGGCGTACACCCGCCAGTCCTCGCCGAGCAGGCTCCCGGCCGCCTCCCAGTTCGCCGACGAGCCGCCGAGGCCGTGCAGCAGCACGACGGGGGAGCCGAGCGACTCCCCCCAGGTCCGGTACGCCAGCCGCACATCGCCGACATCCACAACAGACTGATCTTCCATGTCCCGAACGCTACAGGCGCCGGACGGCTGCCGTTCCCGGCCCCCCGGCCTGGCAGGCTTGGTGCGTGAAGCACAGATGTCTCGTCCTCGCCGCCGTCGCGGTCCTCGTCCTGACCGGCTGCTCCGGGGAGGGCTCCGGCGCCCCCGAGAAGGGGCTCGACGACCCCGCGAAGAAGGACATCGCCATGCGGCTGGTGTCCAGCGCCGAGAACTCCACACTGGACTGGAAAGCCCAGTACGGCTACATCGAGGACATCGGCGACGGCCGCGGCTGGACCGCCGGGATCATCGGGTTCTGCTCCGGCACCGGCGACCTGCTGAAGGTCGTGGAGCGCTACACGGTGAAGCGTCCGGGGAACGCGCTCGCCGCGTTCCTCCCGGCGCTGCGCGCGGTGAACGGCACGGATTCGCACGAAGGGCTGGGCAGCTCCTTCACCGGTGCCTGGAAGAAGGCGGCGTCGGACCCGGCCTTCCGGTCGGCGCAGGACGAGGAGCGCGACTCGGCGTACTTCGATCCGGCGGTCGCGCGGGCGGAGGCCGACGGGCTGAGCGCGCTCGGTCAGTTCATCTACTACGACGCCTATGTGATGCACGGTTACGCCGACACCCCGGGCACCGTCGGCTTCCGTACGATCCGCGCCCAGGCCGTGGCCGAGGCGGACACGCCGTCCGGGGGCGGGGACGAGGAGGCGTATCTGAACGCCTTCCTGGACGCCCGGGTGGCCGCGATCCGCGAGGAGCCCTCCCACAGCGACACCAGCCGGGTGGAAACGGCGCAACGCGTCTTCGTGCGCGAGGGGAAACTGCAGCTGGAGACACCGCTGGCGTGGAAGGTGTACGGCGAGAGCTTCCGCATCGACGGGGGCTGAACCCCGCCACGGCGGGGAAGAGATCTCCGGGAGGACTGGTGCACCACCCCCACACCGGCACCGCTCGCCGCCGCACGGCCCGGCGCGAACGCCTCATCCGTACCGCCTCGACGATCATCGGGCTCGCGCTCGCCGCGGCGCCCCTCACCGCACAGGCCGGCGTCCCCACGGTGCCGGCCGCTCACCTCCTGGAGGCAGCCACGTCCGGGCTCGACGACCTCGTGAAGAAGGACATCGCGATGCAGCTGGTGTCCAGCGCCGAGAACTCCACACTGGACTGGGAAGCCCAGTACGACTACATCGAGGACATCGGCGACGGCCGCGGCTACACCGCCGGGATCGTCGGCTTCTGCTCCGGGACGAGCGACATGCTGGAGCTGGTCCGGCACCATACCGGGCGCGAACCGGGCAACGTACTCGCGAAGTACCTGCCCGCGCTGCGGGAGGTCGACGGCACCGACTCCCACGAGGGGCTCGACCCCGGTTTCACCCGGGACTGGGTGAAGGCGGCCTCCGGGGCGTCGTTCCGCAAGGCACAGCGCGACGAGCGCGACCGGGTGTACTTCGATCCGGCGGTACGCGCCGCCAAGAAGGACGGTCTCGGCACGCTCGGCCAGTTCGTGTACTACGACGCGGCCGTCATGCACGGCGAGGGCGACGACGCCGACAGTTTCGGCGGCATCCGGCGGGCGGCGCTGGACAAGGCCCGGCCGCCGTCGCTCGGCGGCGACGAGGCCGCGTATCTGAACGCGTTCCTGGACGTGCGGGTCCGCGCCATGAAGCGGGAGGAGGCCCACTCGGACACCAGCCGGGTGGACACGGCCCAGCGGGTGTTCCTGCGCGAGCGCAACATGGACCTGGACCCGCCGCTGGACTGGAAGGTCTACGGCGACAGCTTCCACATCGGCTGACCGCCCGGCCGCACACGGGTGCGCGTACGCGCTCCCCGCGAGGGGGCCGCGTACGCGCACCGGCGGTTCAGTGGGCGACGGGCACCGCCATGGGGTCCTTCGGCCGCTCGCCGGCCGGGGCACCGGCCTCCGGGTCCTCGTCCGCCCTCCGGCCCCAGTGGTTGAAGGCCAGGTTGAGCACGATCGCCACCACACAGCCCGTGGAGATGCCCGAGTCCAGGACGACGAGCAGGTCCTCGGGGAAGGCGTGGTAGAAGTCCGGCGCGGCGATCGGGATGAGGCCGACGCCGACGGCCGCCGCGACGATCAGGGCGTTCTCGCCCTTCTCCAGGGCGGCGGTGGCGAGCGTCTGGATGCCGCTCGCCGCGACCGAACCGAAGAGGACTATGCCGGCGCCGCCGAGCACCGGGAGCGGTACGAGGGCGATGACGGACGCGGCCACGGGGACGAGCCCCAGCAGGACGAGGATGACACCGCCCGCGGCGACGACGAACCGGCTGCGGACCTTGGTCATGGCGACCAGACCGATGTTCTGGGCGAAGGCGCTGCACATGAAGCCGTTGAACAGCGGGCTGACGGCGCTGCCCAGGGTGTCCGCGCGGAGCCCGCCCTCGATGGTCCGCTCGTCGGCGGGGCGTCCGACGATCTTGCCGAGGGCCAGCATGTCGGCGGTGGACTCGGTCATGCAGACCAGCATCACGATGCACATCGAGATGATGGCGGCGACCTCGAACTGCGGTGCGCCGAAGTGGAACGGCGTCGGGAAGCCGACCAGGTCGGCGTCGCCCAGTGCCCCGAAGTCGGTGATGCCGGCGGGGATCGCGATCAGGGTGCCGACGACGAGGCCGAGCAGGATCGCGATCTGCTGGAGGAAGCCCCGCAGCAGTTTCCGCAGGGCCAGGACGATGACGAGGGTAACGGCGGCCATCGCGATGTTCGTCGTCGAACCGTAGTCGTCGGCGGTCGCGTTGCCGCCCTGGGACCAGTTGAAGGCGACCGGCAGCAGCGAGACACCGATCAGGGTGATCACCGTGCCGGTGACGACGGGCGGGAAGAACCGCACCAGTTTGCAGAAGTACGGGGCGAGGACGAAGCCGAGCAGACCGGCGACGATGATCGCTCCGAAGATGACGGCGATGCCGTCGTGGCCGCGGTCCTTGCCTATCGCGATCATCGGGGTGACACCGGCGAACGAGACGCCGTTGACGAACGGCAGCCGGGCGCCTATGCGCCAGAAGCCGAGCGTCTGGAGCAGGGTGGCTATCCCCGCGGTGAAGAGACTCGCCCCCATGAGGAAGGCGGTCTCCTTGGCGCTGAGGCCCACGGCGGGGCCGACGATCATGGGCGGGGCCACCACACCCGCGTACATCGCGGCCACGTGCTGGAGGCCGCTGGTGAACATCCTGAGGGGCGGAAGCCTCTCGTCGACCGGATGCTTCTCTTCCGGTCCGCTTCCCTCCGGGGTGCTTCCTTCGACTGCGTTCTTGCGAAACCTGGGCGTAGCTGCCACGGCTTCCTCCGGTCGGGTACACATCGGGCGACGTGGGTGTCAGGGAGGTGGTGCTGAGTGGTGCGTTGGTGCAGGTCGTGCAGCTGGTGCGGGCAGCTCGGAGCTCACCTGCGCGGGTGCGCGTACAGGGCGTACGCGCACCCGGGCAGGCTTCGGTGAACCCTGCTGGGTCCACTACGGCCGGCCGAGGGCCGTCCCCCTCGGCCGGCCTGTCATGGGGGGGTGCGGAGCGTCAGGCTCCTGCGGCGATCTGCGCCAGGCGCCGGGCCTCGTCGCGGGTCGCGCGGGCGATGGCGTCCTCGTCGGCCGTGATGAGGCGGCCGTCCTCGACGACGGGCCTGCCGTCGACGAGGGAGAGGGTGACCGGGGCCGCCGCGCCGAAGACCAGGGCGGTCACCGGGTCGGCGATGGAGGCGTGGGCGAGGGTGTCCAGCTTCCACAGCACCAGGTCGGCGAGCTTGCCCGGCTCCAGGGAGCCGATCTCGTCGGCGCGGCCGAGCACACGGGCTCCGCCGTACGTGCCCAGGCGCAGCGCCTGACGCGCGTTCAGGGCCTTCTCGCGGTGGGCACCGAGGCGGTTGATGAGGAGGGCGTTGCGCAGCTCGGTGTGGAGTTCGCCGGACTCGTTGGACGCGGTGCCGTCGACACCGAGCCCGACCGGGACACCGGCGGCGAGCATGTCGGGGACGCGTGCGATGCCCGCGGCGAGGCGGGCGTTGGAGGACGGGCAGTGCGCGACACCGGTGCCGGTGCGGGCGAAGGCGGCGATGTCGGAGTCGTTCATGTGGACGCAGTGGGCCATCCACACGTCGTCGCCGAGCCAGCCCGTCGACTCGAAGTAGTCGGTCGGGCCCATCCCGAACAGCTCCTTGCAGAACTGCTCCTCCTCGACGGTCTCCGAGCCGTGCGTGTGCAGCCGTACGCCGCGACGGCGGGCCAGCTCCGCTCCCTGCTTGAGGAGTTCGGTCGACACGGAGAAGGGCGAGCAGGGTGCGACGGCGATCCGGGTCATCGCGTCGAACGAGGCGTCGTGGTGTTCGTCGATGGTCGCCTCGGTCGCGGCGAGCGCTCCGTCGAGCGTCTCCACCGCGAAGTCCGGGGGCAGTCCGCCGTCCTTCTCGCTGCGGTCCATGGAGCCCCGGGCGAGGGTGAAGCGTACGCCCATGTCACGGGCGGCCCCGGTGATCGCGCCGGACAGGTCGCCGGAGCCGCGCGGGAAGACGTAGTGGTGGTCCATCGCGGTGGTGACCCCGCCGCGGGCCATCATCGCGAGGGAGCCCTGCGCGGCGGTCCGGGCCATCGGCTCGTCGATGCGTGCCCAGGTCGGGTAGAGCGCGACCAGCCAGTCGAAGAGGTTGTGGTCGGTCGCGAGGCCCCGGGTGATCCACTGGTAGAAGTGGTGGTGGGTGTTGACGAGGCCGGGCGTGACGAGGTGGCCGGTGCCGTCGATGCGCCGGACGACGCCTTCGAGGTTCTCCGGCGCCTTGCCGGCGCCGACGGACTCGATGCGGTTGCCCGCCACGACGACGTGGCCCGAGGCGTACTCGGTGTCGTGGGCGTCGACGGTGGCGATCGAGCAGTTCTCGATGACGATGCGCTGGGTGGTCCTGGGATCCGCCGAAGCTGCCATGGTGCTTCCCTCTTCTGTCTCGGGCGATGTGGGCACGGCAGGACCCTAGGAGGATTTGAGTGCCACAGCGGTGCGGCTGTGGGTGCCGAGATGATGGAAGAACAGGTTGAGCAGGACCGCGACGAGCGCTCCCGCACTGATCCCGGAGCCGAGCACGGTCTGTGCCCAGGACGGGAATCCGGCGTAGAAGCCGGGGGCCGCGAGGGGGATGATGCCCGCGCCGAGGGCCACCGCCACGAGGATGATGTTGGAGCTGTCGTCGAGTCCGGCCTCGGACAGGGTCCGGATGCCGCTCACCGCGATCGAGCCGAACAGGACGATCCCGGCGCCGCCGAGCACGGGCATCGGCACGAGCGAGACGACGGCCCCGAGCACGGGGAAGGCGCCCAGGACGAGCAGGGCTCCGCCCGCGGCGGCGACGACGTAGCGGCTGCGCACCCTGGTCAGCGTCACGACGCCGACGTTCTGGGCGAAGGCGCTGGTCGGGAATCCGCCGAAGACCGGTCCGAGCAGGGTGGCGATGCCGTCGGTGCGCAGTCCCCTGGTGATGGTGGTGCCGTCGGTGCGCCGCTCGCAGATCTCGCCGAGCGCCAGCATGCCGGCCGAGGACTCCGTCATCAGCACGAGCATCACGATGCAGAGGGAGAGGATCGCGGCGGGCTGGAACTCGGGCGCGCCGAAGGAGAAGGGCGTGGGCAGGGCGGCGACGGGGGCGGAGCCGAGCGCGGAGAAGTCGGCGAGCCCGAAGGGGACGGCGGCCAGGGTGCCGGCGAACATGCCCGCGAGCAGGGCCGTCTGTTTGACGAAGCCGCGTCCGAAGCGCTGGATCAGCAGGATGACGACGAGGGTGAAGGCGGCGAGCGCCAGGTACTTCATGGCGCCGAAGTCGTCGGCGGTCGCGTCGCCTCCCTGCGCCCAGCCGACCGGTACGGGCATCAGGGTGACGCCGATGAGGGTGATGACGACGCCGGTGACGAGCGGAGGGAAGAAGCGGAGCAGCCGTCCGAAGAAGGGCCCCACGGCGAGGCAGAAGACACCTGCGACGATCACCGCGCCGTAGATGGCGGGGAGTTGGTGGCCGGGCGCGGTGTTCTCGGCGATGGCGAGCATCGGGGCGATACCCGCGGAGGACGCGGCGTTGACGAACGGCAGCCGGTTCCCCGCGAAGCGCCCGGCGCCGAGGGTCTGGAGGAGGGTGGCGAGTCCGGCGATCAGGAGGCTCGCGGCGATCAGACGGGTCATGCCGGCCGTGTCGAGTCCGACGGCCTGTCCGATGATGAGCGGAGGGGTGACGACGCCCGCGTACATGGCGGCGATGTGCTGGAGTGCGGCGGGGACGAGCCGCGAGGACGGAAGCTTTTCGTCCACCGGGTGAACTGCCTTGCGGGCAGCGGCCGGTGGGGTTGTACATGGGCCTTTCGCCGGCCCCGTTGCAGGCTGTGCCATGGAATTTCCCTCCGGGATGACCGGCCCCCGTCCCGCTGGGGACGGGGGCCGGTTCAGCACCGCGTCAGAGGTTGGTCATGTCGACCGGGATCTTCGGCTCGACGCCGTCGCGCAGCACGGTCGCCTCGATGAGGCCGTACGGGCGGTCGGCCGCGAAGTAGACCTCGTTGTCGTTCTTGAGGCCGAAGGGCTCCAAGTCCACGAGGAAGTGGTGGTTGTTGGGCAGCGAGAAGCGGATCTCGTCGATCTCGCTCCGGCTGTTGATGATGCGCGAACCCATCTGGTACAGGGTCTGCTGGAGCGAGAGCGAGTACGTCTCGGCGAAGGCTTCGAGCATGTGCTTGCGCGCCTGCTCGTAGGACTTCTCCCAGTTCGGCATGCGCTGCTCGTCGTCGGTCCAGTTGTAACGCCACCGGGCGGAGACGTCGGTCGCCAGGATGCGGTCGTACGCCTCCTTGAGCGTCGTGTACTTGTCCTTGACGTAGCCCCAGAACTCGGAGTTGGTGGAGTTCATCACCGTGAGGTCCTTGAGACCGGAGACGACCTCCCACTTCTCGCCGTCGTAGGTGATCTGGGTGGTGCGCGTCTCCTGGCCCTTGCGGACGAAGGAGTGCTTGACCTCGTCGGCGCCGATGAACCGGGAGTTGCCGTCGGAGGTCGCGATGCGCTCCCAGGCGTACTCCTCGATCCTGATGCGGGCCACCTCGATCGGCTCCTGCGAGGTCACGAAGTGCCGGGCCAGGTGGATGCCGAACTGCTCGGCGGACTCTATGCCGTGTTCCTTGGCGAAGGCGTACACCGTGTTCTTGGTGGTGTCGGTCGGCAGGACGTTGGCGTTGGAGCCGGAGTAGTGGACGTCGTCCATGTCGCCGGAGAGGGCGACCGAGACGTTGAGGTCCTTTATGTGGTGGGTGTCGCCGTCCCGCGTGATCCTGACGACGCGGTTCTCTGCTTTGCCGTACTGGTTCTGGCCGAGAATCGTGGGCATTGTCTGCTAGCTCCCTCGGTAAACGGAGTAGCCGAACGGGTTGAGCAGCAGCGGTACGTGATAGTGCTCGCCCGGGGTGACGGCGAACGCGATCGCCACCTCCGGGAAGAACGCGCCGCTGTCCCTTACGCGGGGGGCGTCCTGCTGCGCCTCGGCTTGCTTCTTGCTGGTGAAGTACGACTCGGTGTCGAATGCGAGCCGTACATGGGTGGTGCCTTCCGGCAGGGCCGGCAGGTCCTTGCAGCGCCCGTCCGCGTCGGTCGCGGAACCGCCGAGCGTCACGTAGTCCGCGTCCGCACCACTGCGTGCGGCGAGGGAGACGGTGACGGCTGCCGCGGGGCGGCCGATGCTGGTGTCCAGGATGTGGGTGGACACCGATGCGGTGGTGTCGGTGCTCAAGACCGTCACGCTCCTTGCTCTGGAGAGTCCTGTACGAGCCGGGTCAGCCGGATCCGGTTGATCTTGCCCAGTTCGGTGCGCACGATCTCGCGCTCCTGCTCGGGCGAGTTCCCGGTCCGGGACTTCACCGCGTCGCGCATCTGCTCACCGGTGGCTCCGGTGGCGCAGATCAGGAAGACGTGTCCGAACCGCTCCTGGTAGGCCAGGTTGAGTTCGAGCATCTCGGCCCTGAGCTCCTCGGACGCACCGGCCATCCCCCGCTGCTCACGGGCGGAGGCCGGGTCCCCGGGCTTGGGGCGGCCGATCGGCGGGTGGCCGGCCATCGCTTCGGCCAGGTCCTGCGCGGAGAGCTCCGCCACGGCGGCGTCACTCGCCGAGAGGAGGGCTTCCGTGCCGGCGTACGGCCGGTGGGCGAGAACGAGGCTTCCCCACTTCGCACTGGCACACACCTCGTGCAGCGCGGCTGCGGCCTCGTCGGCCGCCAGGGTGTTGAACCGGGCGAGGCCCGGTGTGGAGCTCGAAGTCACGGGAGCCTCCGTGGCTGTTTTCGCTGTGCGTTGTCGGGCTGCGGATAGCTAACGCCCTTCACAACACGACGTCAACAGTTTGTTGAAATTCCACGAACAGAGAATGCCGCCGACCGGTCCCCCGGACGACGGCATTGAACCACTTGCGCGGGGCTATTCCCCCTTGGCGGAATTGTCCCTGTTCAGGTAGTTGTACACGGTGAAGCGGCTGACCCCGAGGGCGCCGGCCACGGTCTCCACCCCGTGCCGCACGGCGAAGGCCCCGCGTGCCTCCAGGGACCGCACCACGCCCTGCTTGGCCTTGCGGTCCAGGTCGGACAGCGGCATTCCGTGCCGCCGCTCCATGGCGGCCAGGATGTGGTCGAGCGACTCGGAGAGCTGCGGGAGCCGCACGGCCATGACGTCCGTGCCCTCCCAGGCGAGCACGACGTCGTCGGCCGCGGCCTGCTCGGGGCTCAGCAGCTCGGCCCCCATGGCGTCGACGAGCGGCTTCACGGCCGCGACCAGGGGGTGATCGGCGGGTTCGGTCACGGGGTGTCCTCCCCGATGACGTTGAGCTGGAGGGACACCCGGGTGGCGCCGGAGGCCAGGGCCTTGCGCAGCAGGGAGTCCACGGCGGTGAGGACCTGGTCCGCGCCCCCTTCGGCCGTGTTCCCGAAGGGGCCCACGTCCACGGCGTCCAGATCGGCGGTCTGGATGACCTCGCGGGCCACCACCGCGTGGGCGGGTGCCTCGTCGAGATCGAAGGGCTCGGTGGTGAATTCCACCCTCAAGCGCACGTTGCCTCCCTCATGTCCCGCCGGGCCCGTCGGCTCGCACGGCTCGCCCCGACCCTATGGCACGGGCCTCCGGGCGCCGCGGCCCGCGCCTCAGCCTCCGGCCTGGATGTCCCCCCGGGTGGACGACGCGATCGGGTCCCCGTGCGCGAAGTCCCCGGGCGGGATCCCCGGGTGGTGCCCGTCCCTGACCAGCGGGGCGGTGGCGGCGGGGCCGAGTGCCAGCCGGGAGACGATCCGGTAGCGGTCCCCCCGGTAGAGCGAGTGGACGTACTCCACGGGCACCCCGGCGGTGTCCGAGGTCAGGCGCTCGAAGAGCAGCGCGGGGGACAGCTCGGGAACCTCCAGGAGCTGGGCCTCCGCGCGTGTGACGACGGTGGGCTCGATCGCCTGGACCGCCTCGCGCACGTGGACCCCGTGGGTGTGGCGCAGATGCTCGTAGAGATCGCCGTCCTCCAGCTCCTCGGCCGACAGGCCCGGGACCAGGGCGGCCCTGATGTGCAGGTGCTCGATGGCCATGGGCGCACCGTCGACCAGGCGCAGCCGCGCGACGTACACGATGTCCTCGGCGGGCGACATCCGCAGCCTGCGGCCCACCCGGGCGCCGGCCGGGAGGGTCGTGAACTCCAGCAGCCTGCTCGACCACGCCCCGGCGGCCTGCGGCAGGCTCAGGGAGAGGTCGGCGGAGACCAGCTCCTGGGTGATCTTCTCCGGCGCCACGAACATCCCGCGCCCGTGCTCCCGTACGAGCAGCCCGGCCGCCACCAGTTCGTCGACGGCGGCGCGCAGGGTGGGCCGGGACACGCCGAGCAGGGCGCACAGGGCCCGTTCGGACGGGATGGCGTCCCCGGGGCTCCGGCTCTCGATCAGCTCGAGGACCGCGTCACGCGCCCGCTCCCGCTTGAGCACCGTCCCCGGCACATCGGCTTTCATGCTTTTCCCTCCGCGCGTTCCGCTCCCTTTACCAGTTGAGCAATCGATGTCCACTGGTCAGGGAGAGTCTAGCCACCTCGCCCGGCATGAACAGGGGGACGGCGAAACCGGATCGGCCAATATCCCTTTATACAAAGGGGCTTGACGGTCTCATTGGTCTATGCCACCTTCATCCACCACCAAGAGGTGAGCTGTCCAGTGGGCTTCACTGGTCAGGTGGTCAGGTCTCTGCTCCCGTTGAGGTGAACCGTGAAGTACCGCTTGCTTGCCGGTGTGTCCGCGCTCGTGACGGCCGCCGCTCTCACTGCCTGCAGCTCCGGCGCCGACGACGCCGAAGGGGCCGGGGGCGTGACGACGGTCGATGTCTGGCTGATGCGGGACAGCGTCTCCGCCGCGTTCCAGAAGGAGTTCACCGAGGGTTTCGAGGCCGCGCACCCGGACATCGACGTGAAGATTCAGATCCAGGAGTGGGACGGCATCGGCCAGAAGATCACCGCCGCCCTGGCCAGCAACGACGCCCCGGACGTGATCGAGGCGGGCAACACCCAGGTGGCACAGTTCGCGGAGAGCGGCGGACTGCTGGACCTCAGCGACAAGAAGGACGAACTGAACGGCGACGACTGGCTGAAGGGCCTGGCCGAGCCGGGTTCGTACGACGGCAAGCAGTACGGCATCCCGTACTACGCCGCCAACCGGGTGGTGATCTACCGCAAGGACCTCTTCGAGAAGGCCGGCGTCGACCCCGCGAAGCTCACCACGCGCGAGGAGTGGATCGCCGCCACCACGAAGCTGAACAAGGGCGGCACCCAGGGCATCTACCTGCCGGGTCAGCTCTGGTACGCGCTGGCGGGCTTCGTCTGGGACGAGGGCGGGGACCTCGCCACCGAGTCCGGCGGGCGGTGGAAGGGTGCGCTCGACACACCCGAGGCGCAGCGGGGCATGGCCTTCTACGCGCAGCTCCAGGCGCTCGGGAAGGGCCCCAAGGACTCCGACGAGGACGATCCGCCGCAGGCCGAGGTGATGGCGCAGGGGCAGGTGGCCCAGGTCATCTCCACCCCGGGCGGTGCGAACGTGGTCGTCGAGAACAACCCCGGGCTGAAGGGGAAGCTGGGATTCTTCCCGATCCCGGGGAAGACGGCGGGCACTCCGGGTGCGGTGTTCACCGGTGGTTCCGATCTGGTCGTGCCCGCGGCGGCCGGGCATCCGGACGCGGCGGTGACCTTCATCAAGGAACTGACGGGCGACGCCTGGCAGAAGAAGCTCGCGGTGGCCATGAGCTACGTGCCCAACCGGACCACCCTCGCCTCGGCGGTGGCGGGCGACCCCGGCGCCTCGGCGATGGCGGTCGGCGCGGCCAACGGGCACGCGACGCCGAACACCCCGGGCTGGGCGGCCGTGGAGGCCGAGAACCCCGTCAAGGACTACATGACGGCCGTCCTCACCGGCGGTGACGCCGCCGAGGAGGCGGCCAAGGCCTCCGCCGACATCACCCGGGCCATGAACGCCGGCTCCTGACCCGCCCGTCCGATGCCCTTCACCGAGAGGAGGCCCGCCGTGCCGGCTGTACGCGAACGGCCCGCTCCACGCGTCACCCTTCCCCGGAAGGCACCACCGGGGCGGCGGCCGGGACGGTCCCCGCAGGGGCTCTGGCCGTACGCCCTGATCGCCCCCGCGATCGGCGGGATGCTCTATCTGCTGGTCTACCCGCTGGTGCGGGCCGTGGTGATCTCCCTCCAGGACTTCCGGCTCCGCCAGCTGATCCGCGGGGACGCCGAGTTCGTGGGCCTGCGGAACTACCGGACGCTCCTGTCCGACCAGCGCTTCTGGGAGGTCACCGGCCGCACCTTCGTCTTCATGGCCGTCAACGTCGTGCTGATCATGGTCGTCTCGACCCTCGTGGCCCTGATGACGGAGCGGCTCGGACGCGTGGGGCGGACCGTCGTGCTCTGCTCCCTGGTGCTGGCCTGGGCGATGCCGGTCGTCGCGGCCACGACGGTCTTCCAGTGGCTGTTCCACTCGGAGTTCGGCATCGTCAACCAGACGCTCACCGGCCTCGGATTCGGGTCCTTCGACCGCTACCCGTGGTTCGCGAACGGCACGGCGTCCTTCACGATCCTGGTCCTGCTCATCGTCTGGCAGTCCGTGCCGTTCGCCGCGGTCACCCTGTACTCCGCCCTGACCACCGTCCCCGCCGAGCTGTACGAGTCGGCGCGGCTCGACGGGGCCTCCGGGCCCCGCATCTTCCGCTCGCTGACGTTCCCGATGCTGCGGCCGATCTTCATGCTGGTCCTCTCCCTGGAGGTGATCTGGACCTTCAAGGCGTTCGTCCAGATCTGGGTGATGACCCGCGGCGGCCCCGGCGACGCCACCACCATCCTGCCCGTGTACGCCGTCCAGACGGCGCTCTCCGGCCAGCGCTACGACCTGGGCTCCGCCGCGTCGATGATCACCGTGGTCCTGATGTCCGGGGTGCTGGTCGCCTACTTCCGCCAGATGTTCCGCCAGGAGGACGACCTCCGATGACTCCGCTTCGCACCCGTGTCCGGCGTGTCCCGCTGAACGCCGCCGCCCTCGTGACCGTGACGGTCTGTCTGTTCCCGGTCTACTGGATGGTCTCGACCGCCTTCAAGCCCTCCCGGGACATCCAGTCCTCCGAGCCCCGGCTGGTGCCCTACACCTGGACGCTCGACCACTTCCGCAAGGCCGTGCAGGCGGACGGCTTCGAGCTGTTCTGGCGCAACAGCGTCCTGGTCACGCTGGGCGCGGTGCTGCTCTCCCTCGTCGTGGCGCTCGGGTCCTCGTACGCCGTGGCACGCCTGCGGTGGAAGGGCCGGCGGCAGTTCATGCTGCTGGTGTTCGTGGCGCAGATGGCGCCCTGGGAATCGCTGATCATCCCGGTCTACATCATCTCGCGCGACACGGACATGCTGGACCGGCTGCCCACCCTGACCCTCGTCTACTTCATGATCACACTGCCGTTCACGATCGTGGTCCTGCGGGGGTTCCTGGCCACGATCCCGCCCGAACTGGAGGAGGCCGCCCAGGTGGACGGCTGCACCCGCACCGGTGCGTTCACACGGGTGGCGCTGCCGCTGCTCGCCCCCGGCCTGATGGCGACGTCGCTGTTCGGATTCATCACCGCGTGGAACGAGTTCGCCTACGCCAACTTCCTGATCATCAAGCAGCAGGACAACCGCACCCTGCCCGTCTGGCTCTCCTCGTTCCAGAACACCTTCGGCACGGACTGGGGCGCCACCATGGCCGCCTCGACGCTCTTCGCCCTGCCCGCGCTCGTGATCTTCCTGCTGCTCCAGCGCCATGTGACCTCCGGCTTCGCGGCCGGCGCGGTCAAGGGCTGAGCCCGCCGGGCGCCCCGCGAAACCGTCCGCGCGAACCGCCCGACCCACCGAACCCGGAGGCCCCCGTGCCCGCATCACGCCCCGAGCTCTCCCTCGTCCCCCGGCCCCGCAAGCTCTCGCCGCGCCCGGGCCGCTTCACCCTCGGCCAGGGCACCTCCGTACGGGCCCTTCCGGGCGCGGAGGCGGCGGCCGGGCTGCTGCGGACGCTCCTCGGCCCGACGACCGGGCTCCCCCTCCCCCCGTCGCCCGAGGGCCGCGTCGTCCTGGCGCTCGACCCGCAGCTCGGCGGGCTGGGCGACGAGGGGTACGGCCTCACCGTCGGGCCGGACGCCCTGCTGCTGCGGGCCGCCCGGCCGGACGGTCTGCTCCGGGGCGTCCAGACGATCAGGCAGCTGCTGCCGCCCGGGGCGCTGTCGGGCGGCGTGGGCGAGGGGCCCTGGGAGCTGCCGTGCGTCGAGATCAGCGACGTGCCCGAACACCCCTGGCGCGGCGCGATGCTGGACGTCGCCCGGCACTTCCAGCCCGTCTCCTACCTGCGCCGTTATGTGGACCTGATGGCGCTGCACAAGCTCAACGTCCTGCATCTGCACCTCACGGACGACCAGGGCTGGCGCATGCCGGTCGACGCCTTCCCCCGGCTGACCTCGGTGGGCGGGCACCGGGCGCAGTCACTGTCCGACGGCGTGCCGCACTCGGGCGCGTACACCAAGGCGGAGCTGCGCGAGCTGGTCCGTTACGCGCGGGAGAGGGGGGTGACCGTCATGCCGGAGATCGAGATGCCGGGGCATGTGCGCGCCGCCCTCGCGGCCTACCCCTCGCTCGGGAACCGGCCGGAGCGCCCGCTCGACGTGTGGACCAGGTGGGGTGTCTGCGACACCGTGCTCGGCGTCCACGAGGAGGTCTTCGACTTCTGCCGGACCGTGCTGGAGGAGGTCATGGAGGTCTTCCCCTCCCCGTACGTCCACATCGGCGGCGACGAGTGCCCCACCGCCGAGTGGGAGAACAGCCCGGCCGCCCTGGAGCGCGCGGCGGCCGAGGGGCTCCCCGGACCCGGTGCTCTGCACGGCTGGTTCATGGCCAGGATCGGCTCGTTCCTCGTGGAGCGGGGCCGCAGGCCGGCCGGCTGGGCCGAGACCGGCGGTGGACTTCCCCCCGAATTCACGGTGATGACGTGGCGCGACCCCGCGCACGCGCTCACGGCGGCCCGGCGCGGCCACCAGGTCGTGACCACGCACCACCGTGCGACGTACCTGGACTACGCCCAGTCCACGGACCCGGACGAGCCGTCCGGCCAGCAGGGCGTCCTCGTCCCCCTGCACGCGGTCCACGCCGGCGATCCGGTGCCCCGGGGCTCGGGGCCCGAGGAGGCCTCCCGTGTCCTGGGCACCCAGGCCCAGTTGTGGACCGAGTACGTGACGACGCCGGAGCAGATCGAGTATCTGGCCTATCCCCGGCTCTGTGCGCTGGCGGACCGTGCCTGGTCCGGCGGGCGCAGCGACTGGACCGGCTTCGTCGAGCGACTGCGCCACCACACCGCCCGGCTGGACGCCCTCGGCGTCCGGTACCGGCCTCTCACCGCGCGGTCCCTCGCGACCGCGCTCTAGGTACAGCGCGACCCTCGGCAACTCATCCCCCACCGTTCCGGAGAGGAACACCGCCATGAGGACATTCCGCAGGAGCCGCATCCGCGCGGCGTCGGCCGCCGCCGTGACCCTGGCCCTGGGCTGTACGGCCCTCGCCGCCCTGCCCGCGACCGCCGGTGCCGCGGCGGCGGGCGGGCTCGTGGTCCAGTACCGCACGAGCGCGTCCGGGGCCACGGCCGACCAGAGCGAACCATGGCTGAAGGTCCGCAACTCGGGCAGCACGAGCGTGCCGCTCTCGGACGTCAAGGTGCGGTACTACTTCAAGGCCGACTCCGCCTCGGCCGCGTACCGTTTCGCCTGCTCCTGGGCCGTGAAGGGCTGCGCGAACATCACCGGGACGTTCGGGACCCTGCCGAACCCGACGGCCACCGCCGACCGCTACCTGGAGATCGCCTTCACCGCGGGCGCGGGCAGCCTCGCCCCGGGTGCGGACACCGGTGACATGCAGCTGCGCTTCCACCGTGCGGACTGGCAGTCGCTGAGGCAGAGCGACGACTACTCGTTCGGCGCGGAGCGGAGCACCTACGCCGACTGGTCCCGGGTCACCGCACGGTTGGGCGGGGTCACCGCCTGGGGCGAGGCGCCGGGAGGCGAGGGACCGACCGATCCGACCGATCCTCCCACCGACCCGCCGGCCGACGGGGCCACGCTGTTCGACGACTTCGACTACTCGGGCCACACGGACCCGAGGATCGCGGCGAACGGCTGGAGCGTGCGCTCGAACTCCGGCGGCCCGGGTGTCCCGGGGGCCGTGTGGGCGCCCGAGAACGTCACCTTCGCGAGCCAGAGCGGCAACTCGGTGATGAACCTGGAGACGTCGACCGCGGGCACCGGCGCCTCGACGGTGCAGACCGAGATCCTCACGAAGTCCATGAAGTTCCGCAACGGCACCTACGCGGCGCGGGTGAAGTTCAGTGACGCCCCGAGGTCGGGGCCGGACGGCGACCACCTCGTCCAGACGTTCTTCACGATCAACGACCTGAAGGCGCCGATGGCGGACGACTACGCGGAGTACGACTTCGAGTACCTGCCCAACGGCGGCTGGGGCGAGCCGTCCAACATCCTCTACACGACGTCCTGGGAGACCTACCGGCCCGACCCCTGGGAGGCCGTCAACCAGCACAGCGAGGCCCGCGTGAGCTACGCCGGGTGGCACGACCTGGTGGTGACGATCGACGGCGACGCCATCACGTACTACGTGGACGGGCAGCCGTTCGGCACGCACGGCGCGGCCTACCTCCCGGAGCGGCCCATGTCGATCAACTTCAACCAGTGGCTGATCGACCTGGCGGGCCAGACCAGCACCACGCCCCGCTCGTACGACCAGCAGGTGGACTACGTGCTGCACGTGAAGGACCAGGTCCTCTCGCCCGCCCAGGTGTCGGCTCTGGTGAGCGGGTACCGGGCGGCGGGCACGAGGTTCAAGGACACGGTGCCGGCCGTCTGACCAGGCACGGGTGAGCGGAAGCGGGGTGGAGGGCGGGCCGGCCTCCACCCCGCTTCCGTGTGCCCGGGATTCGGCTCGCCTCTTGACAGCCTCGCCACCCGCCAGGCAATCTTCCGTTAAGCAGAAACTAACTTCCGCGATACGGAAGGAGCGCACGATGGGTTACTCGGACCAGCGCTTCGATGTGAACCTCTCCATCCTCTTCACCGAACTCCCGCTCCTGGAGCGCCCGGCGGCGGCAGCCGCCGCGGGCTTCACCGCGGTCGAGCTCTGGTGGCCCTGGATCGAGACCCCCACCCCCGCGCAGGCCGAGCTCGACGCCCTGAAGAAGGCGCTCGACGACGCGGGCACCCAGCTGGTGGGGCTGAACTTCTACGCGGGCCGGCTCCCGGGCCCGGACCGCGGGGCACTCTCGCTGCCCGGCGAGGAGTCCGACCGCTTCCGCGCCAACATCGACGTGGCCGCGGACTTCGCGGCCTCGGTCGGCTGCACGGCGCTCAACGCGCTGTACGGCAACCGCGTCGAGGGCGTCGACCCGGCCGTCCAGGACGAACTCGCCCTGGAGAACCTCGTCCTGGCCGCCCGCGCCGCCCACCGGATCGGCGCGACCCTCCTGATCGAGACCCTCAACGACACGGAGTCGCCGCACTATCCGCTGGTCAGCGCACCGGCGGGCGTAGAGGTCGTCGACCGCGTCAACGAGGCGACGGGACTGGGCAACGCCACGTTCCTGCTGGACCTCTACCACCTGTCGATGAACGGCGAGGACCTCAGCCAGGTGATCAAGGCGTACGCCGCGAAGACCGGCCACGTCCAGATCGCCGACAACCCGGGCCGCGGCGCGCCCGGCACCGGCTCGCTCCCGCTGGAGCGGCTCCTCGACGAGCTGGCCGAGGCCGGTTACGACGGCCGGGTCGGCCTGGAGTACAAGCCGGGCGACCGGCCGAGCGCCGAGGCGTTCGACTGGCTCCCCGCCGAGCACCGGCCGGCCCGCTGAGGGCCCCCGCCCCACGTACACACGCTTACCGGAAGGCACCCTCATGAGCAGCAACCTCCCCAAGGTCGCCTGGATCGGGCTCGGCATCATGGGTTCCCCCATGTCCGAGAACCTCGTCGAGGCCGGTTACCAGGTGACGGGCTACACCCTGGAGCAGGACAAGATCGACCGGCTCGTCGCGGCGGGCGGCCGGGGTGCCGCCTCGATCGCGGAGGCGGTGCGCGACGCCGACGTCGTCATCACGATGGTCCCGGCGTCCCCGCAGGTCGAGGCCATCGCCTACGGCCCCGACGGCATCCTGGAGAACGCCCGGAAGGGCGCCCTGCTGATCGACATGTCCTCGATCACCCCGCAGACCTCCGTGGACCTCGCCTCGAGCGCGAAGGACAAGGGCATACGCGTCCTGGACGCCCCCGTGTCCGGCGGTGAGGCCGGTGCGATCGAGGCCGTCCTGTCCATCATGGTCGGCGGCGAGCAGGGCGACTTCGACGCCGCGAAGCCGCTGCTGGACGCGCTCGGCAAGACCATCGTGCTGTGCGGGCCGCACGGCTCCGGCCAGACAGTGAAGGCGGCCAACCAGCTGATCGTCGCGGTCAACATCCAGGCCTGCGCCGAGGCCGTCGTCTTCCTGGAGAAGTCCGGTGTCGACCTCGCCGCCGCGCTCGACGTGCTGAACGGCGGGCTCGCCGGCTCCACGGTCCTGACCCGCAAGAAGGACAACTTCCTCAAGCGGGACTTCGCTCCGGGCTTCCGGATCGACCTGCACCACAAGGACATGGGCATCGTCACGGACGCCGCCCGCAACGTCGGCGCCGCGCTGCCGGTCGGCGGGGTCGTGGCCCAGCTGGTCGCGTCCCTGCGCGCGCAGGGCGACGGCGGCCTCGACCACTCCGCGCTGCTGCGCTCCGTCGAGCGGCTCTCCGGCTCGCAGGTCTGACACCCCCGGCCCTCCAGGGCCCCCCGAACTCCGGGTCGCGGCGGCGCTGACACCTGTCCTGTCGCGCCCAGGCGCCGCCGCGTCCCGGAACCCACTCCTCCAATTTCAACAAACTGTTGACGTGTCGATCCCGGCGAATCTACGCTCCTGAGGCCGTCAGCAGCCCCGTACGGAAGGCCTCCATGTCCCAGCGTGTGCTCACGACCGAGTCAGGCGCCCCGGTCGCCGACAACCAGAACTCCGCCACGGCCGGCGCCGGCGGGCCGATCCTCCTCCAGGACCAGCACCTGCTGGAGAAGCTCGCCCGCTTCAACCGTGAGCGCATCCCGGAGCGCGTCGTCCACGCCCGCGGCTCCGGGGCGTACGGCTACTTCGAGGTGACGGACGACGTCACCGGCTTCACCCGCGCCGACTTCCTCTCCGAGGTGGGCCGCCGCACCGAGACGTTCATCCGCTTCTCCACGGTCGCCGACTCGCTGGGCGGCGCGGACGCGGTGCGCGACCCCCGCGGCTTCGCCCTCAAGTTCTATACGAACGAGGGCAATTACGACCTCGTGGGCAACAACACCCCGGTCTTCTTCATCAAGGACCCGGTGAAGTTCCCCGACTTCATCCACTCGCAGAAGCGGGACCCCTTCACGGGCCGCCAGGAGCCGGACAACGTCTGGGACTTCTGGGCGCACTCCCCCGAGTCGACGCACCAGATCACCTGGCTGATGGGCGACCGCGGCATCCCCGCCTCGTACCGCCACATGAACGGCTACGGCTCGCACACGTACCAGTGGACGAACGCCGCGGGCGAGGCCTTCTTCGTCAAGTACCACTTCAAGACGAACCAGGGCGTGCGCTCCCTGTCCGCCGGGCAGGCCGCCGAACAGGTCGGCAAGGACGCCAACTCCCACCAGACGGACCTGCTCCAGGCCATCGAGCGCGGAGTCAACCCGTCCTGGACGCTCCACGTGCAGATCATGCCGGCCGCCGAGGCGGCGGAGTACCGCTTCAACCCCTTCGACGTGACGAAGGTGTGGCCGCACAGCGACTACCCGCTCCAGCGGGTCGGCCGCCTGGTGCTGGACCGCAACCCGGACAACGTCTTCGCCGAGGTCGAGCAGGCGGCGTTCTCGCCGAACAACTTCGTGCCCGGCATCGGCCCGTCCCCGGACAAGATGCTCCAGGGCCGGCTGTTCGCCTACGCCGACGCTCAGCGCTACCGGCTGGGCATCAACCACACCCAGCTCCCGGTCAACGTGCCGAGGGCGGCCACCGCCGACAACTACGGGCGCGACGGGCTGCACGCGACACGCCACGGCTCGCGCCAGGACAAGAACTACGAGCCCAACTCGTACGCGGGCCCCGCCCAGACGGGCCAGGCACTGGCCGCGCCGCTCCAGGTGCACGGCTGGACGGGTACGCACGAGGCTCCGGCCCACACGAAGGACGACGACTTCTTCCAGGCGGGCGAGCTCTACCGGCTGATGTCGGCCGACGAGAAGGACCGTCTGATCGCCAACATCGCGGGCGGCCTCTCGCAGGTCACCCGTGACGACGTGATCGAGAAGAACCTCGCCCACTTCCACGCCGCGGACGCCGACTACGGCAAGCGCGTGGAGGAGGCCGTCCGCGCCCTGCGCGAGGACTGAGCCTCTCCCAGGCCCTGCCGGGGCCGCGCGGACCCGGATGAGGGGAGCGCGCGGCACCGGCAGGACGGGACCGCGGCGGCGGACGACGCCAGTGCGGTGGCGAAGGGCCGGGCGGCCCGCTCCAGACCTGAAGGAGCGGACCGCCCGCGGCCCGCGGCCCGCCGTCGCGGTCGCTGTGAACAGGAAGCAGGTGCGGGGGGTGCGGTGTACGCCGGGCATGCGTGCGCCGCACCCCCCGCACGCATGCCCGGCACCGGTCAGCCCGTGTCGGGGAGCCCTTCCTCCGGCAGGTCGAACAGGCGTTGCGCGCGTACCCCGTTGTGCTGCCGCAGAGCCGTCACCCACGGCCAGTGGTCCTCGGGCACCAGCCGGGGGCAGGCGATGCGGTGCGGGATGCGGCACCTGGTGCCGGGCAGCGGCTCGGCGTCCCAGAGGTTCATGGCGGTCCCGGTCGAGGTGATGACCCACCGCCGCCGGGGCGGAACGGTGTGGGCCGGGACGAGGATGCGGGGTTCGAGGAGGATCCAGTGCCCGGCGTACGAGGTGGCGTACCGGTCCTGCCGGAGATCGCAGAAGGGGCACTCGGGCGGAGCCGGCGGCCTGGGCGCGGTGGCGCCTTCGAGGAGCGCCTGGAAGTCGTCGTCGGGCGGGTCCGGGCAGGACGAGGTGGTCTCGGAGTCCCCCATGGACCAATGATCCGGGCGTGGTCCGCGTTCTGGTAGAACGCGATCCGGCTGCGCCGGGCGGGGATGGAGCGTGCCCGTGGTTCGCGGCACGCCCCATGAGGCGTGCTCAGGCGCACGCGGCCCGCGCCGCATGGCCGATGTGTGCCTGCGGCCGACGCCTCGGAACTGCCGCACATGAGTACGGAAGCGGATGGCGGCCACTGTCCCCGTACCCACAATGACCGTATGAGATTACCGGGTTCAGCGGTCCGCGCCTCCGGAGGGCGATCCGTCGCCGCGACCCTCCTGCTGGCCCTCTCCTTGTCCGCCTGTTCCTCCTCCGACCGGGCCACGAGTCCCGAGGAGGTGCGTGAACTCGCGGACGGCGCACCCGCCCGGGAGGCGCGCCAGGAGATCGAGGACCACCTCCGGGCCGTCGTCCGTGCCTACGACGGCAAGACCCCGCTCACCCTCGGCCTGGTCGCGGTGGACGACCGGTGCGTCGGCGGTTCGGCGAAGGAGTGGTTCTTCCAGACCGGCGACGACCAGTACAGCATCCGCTGTCACCTGCACGTCACCGCCTGGTTCGGAGCGGACCCCGCCCGGACCGCCGAGGTCCTGGACGCGGTCTTCACGGCGGGCGACCACGCCGCCCAGGCCGGCGCCCCGGCCGCCTCGGTTCCCTTCGGCCACAGCGACTACCACCGGCGCCTCGTCGACTACTACCGGGACCGCGGCCCGAACCCGACGGGCCCGGACACCCCTGAGCCGGCCCAGATCTCCGACACGTCGCAGACCTTGTCCTGGGACACCGTACGCAGCTCCGTGAGGACTCGGGTCGAGGAGCCGGAGGCGTGCGTGGACGACGATCCGCCCGTGACTCGGTGCCTGCGCGAGCCCGCGTCGACGACGGTGGCACAGGTGCGCGCGCGGCACGGGATGGTGTTCCGGCTGGACCTCGGGAACGCCGAGTACTACAAGGTGCCGAAGGGCGAGGACCCGGCGCGGACCGGCTGACGGGCGTACGGCGGCGGCCCCCGCCCCCTGTCGGAGGGGGCGGGGGCCGCGGCCGTCCGGGGTCAGGACACCGTCAGCGGCCGGATCGCCGTCGGCGCGTGACCGGGCTCGGTCGCCACGTCCTCGAACTCGTTGACGGACGCGATGTCCGAGCCGCTCATCGAGATGTTGGTGACGCGCTCCAGGATCGCCTCGACCACCACCGGCACCCGGTGCTCCGCCGCGAGCTTCTTGGCCTCCTCGAAGGCGGGCAGCAGCTGGTCGGGCTCGGTGACCCGGATCGCCTTGCAGCCCAGGCCCTCGACGACCTTGACGTGGTCGACGCCGTAGACGCCCAGTTCCGGGGAGTTGAGGTTCTCGAACTCCAGGTTGACCTGGAAGTCGATGTCGAAGTTGCGCTGCGCCTGCCGGATGAGCCCCAGGTAGGAGTTGTTCACCAGCACGTGGACGTACGGGATGCGGTGCTGCGCGCCCACCGCGAGCTCCTCCAGCATGAACTGGAAGTCGTAGTCGCCGGAGAGGGCGACGACCGAGCCGTCCGGGTCGGCCGTGGCGACGCCCAGCGCGGCCGGGATCGTCCAGCCGAGCGGCCCGGCCTGGCCGCAGTTGATCCAGTGGCGGGGCCGGTAGACGTGCAGCATCTGCGCGCCCGCGATCTGGGAGAGGCCGATGGTGGTGACGTACCGGGTCTCGGGGCCGAACGCCCGGTTCATCTCCTCGTACACCCGCTGCGGCTTCAGCGGCACGTTGTCGAAGTGCGTCCGGCGCTGGAGGGTCGCCCTGCGCTCCTGGGTGGACGCCGCCCACCGCGCGCGGTCCTTCAGCTTCCCTGCCGTCCTCAGCTCGCGCGCCACCTCGACGAAGAGCTCCAGGGCCGCCTTCGCGTCCGAGGCGATGCCGAGGTCAGGGGCGAAGATCTTGCCGAGCTGGGTGGGCTCGATGTCGACGTGGACGAAGGTGCGGCCCTTCGTGTAGACGTCCAGCTTGCCGGTGTGGCGGTTGGCCCAGCGGTTGCCGATGCCGAGGACGAAGTCGGACTCCAGGAAGTTCGCGTTGCCGTAGCGGTGCGAGGTCTGGAGGCCGACCATGCCCGCGTTGAGCTCGTGGTCGTCCGGGAGGATGCCCCAGCCCATCAGGGTGGGGACGACCGGGACGCCGGTCAGCTCGGCGAACTCCACCAGGAGTTCCGACGCGTCGGCGTTGATGACGCCGCCGCCCGCGACGAGCAGCGGGCGCTCGGAGGCGTTGAGCATCTCGACGGCTCGCTCGATCTGCTTGCGGCTCGCGGCGGGCTTGTGGACGGGCAGCGGCTCGTAGAGCTCGGGGTCGAACTCGATCTCGGTGAGCTGCACGTCGATCGGCAGGTCGATGAGGACCGGTCCCGGCCGGCCCGTGCGCATCAGGTGGAAGGCCTGCTGGAAGACGCCGGGGACCTGCGCGGCCTCCAGGACGGTGGTCGCGGCCTTGGTCACCGGGGCCGCGATCGACGCGATGTCGACGGCCTGGAAGTCCTCCTTGTGCAGGACGGCCGTCGGGGCCTGGCCGGTGATGCAGAGGATCGGGATCGAGTCGGCGATGGCGGAGTAGAGGCCGGTGATCATGTCGGTGCCCGCGGGCCCCGACGTACCGATGCAGACGCCGATGTTCCCGGCCGCGGCACGGGTGTAGCCCTCGGCCATGTGGGAGGCACCCTCGACATGGCGGGCGAGGGTGTGGTGGACCCCGCCGGAGGCCTTGAGAGCCGCGTAGAACGGGTTGATCGCCGCACCCGGCACACCGAACGCGTTACTGACGCCTTCGCGCTTGAGGATCTCAACTGCCGCTCGGGCAGCGGTCATACGAGGCATTGAGTGCTCCTGCTCGGACGTGGTGGATTCGGGCTCTGTCGCGCCACCTGAGAGCACCTTTTCCGTATTGCGGAAATTTTGTTCTGCTATACGGAATCAATTTAGGGCGACCCCGGACGGCCGTCAAGGGAGCGCGGGGCGACGGGCACGAACGCGGGACGGCCACGGAAGGGCGCGGGCGAAGATTGGGCCGCGAAGTACGCCGAGTTCCTCCCCCGGGCATCGCTCTTGGTGGACGATGGGGTACGGAACGCAGTCGCCGCGGGGAGCGGCGGGAGGAAGGGGCCGTACGTGGAGTCCGTACCCGTGCGCTGCCCGGTCTGCCGCCGGGAACACGCGTACATCACTCCGGTGTATCCCTGCCCGTGCGGCTCCCCGACCGCCCCGCCGCTGATGCGCGGCGCCCCGGCGGTGCCCATCACGCACCGCACCTGGAACGACGACTGGGTGAGCGTGCGCTGCCACTCCTGCGGGCGGCGCGACCAGTGGCCGCACCCCGAACTCTGCTGCCCCTGCGGTGCGGTGCTGCGGATTCCCGTGCGCCCGGTGGCCACGCACGGGATCACGCGGCCCGACGCCGGTCCGGCCACTCCCTCGCACATACCGCTGCCGCGGACCGCCGCCCATCCGAGGCCGTCGTTCCGGCCCCTGGTGATACGCACGGCGCGCGACGCGGTGAGCACCGCCGCGCTGTATCTGCGGTGGCTGGGCTACCGCGACGTCATCCAGCCCGAGGTGCGGCCGAGCTCCCGGATCGACCTCCGCGCCGCCGGCCTCATCGCACAGGTCGACGCCACGACCCGGCCCACGGCCCTGCGCGACGTCGAGTGCCTCTGGCTCAACGCGCTCAACTCCTCGGTGTCCGGCGTGCTCTTCTCGCTGGCCGGCTACACGGACGAGGCCCGCTCGCGCGCGGACGGCCTCGCCATCCCGCTGTTCGTCCTCGACCTCACCGGTACACCCCAGCCGGTGAACGGCCCGGCCGACGAATTGATCAGCGCCGGCCCCTGACACCGCATGATTTCGGTCACCTGTGCCCTGCCGGACGCATATGTTCGAGGCGTTGTCAGTATGAGGACGTAGAGTGAAGGCATGGTCTTAACTCCTCGGCATCCCACCCACTCCACCCACGTATTCCTGACCCAGCCCGCCCACCCGTCCGCCGTCGAGGCGAACGAGGCGATCCGCGCACTCGTCGACGAGCGGGCCGGACAGGACTGGACCCCGGTGGAGGCCGCGGCGTACGAGGTCCTGCTCATCGAGTGGGCGGCGGCCACCCAGGGCGTGGGCTCCGGCGTCACCGAAGCCGCCTGACCGACCACCGCCCGGCCCGGTCTACGCGCCGTACCCCTCCCGGAGTTCGACCTTGCGTACCTTCCCGCTGACGGTCATCGGGAAGGCGTCCAGAATCCGCAATCCGCGCGGAATCTTGAAGTGCGCCAGCTGCTCGTGGCAGTAGGCCTTCAGCTCCTCCAGCGTCGGAGGGTCGGCCGGGTCACGGGGAATGACACAGGCCAGGATCTCCTCGCCGTACCTCGCGTCCGGCACCCCGACCACCTGGACGTCCGCGATCTTCGGGTGGCTGTAGAGGAACTCCTCGATCTCACGCGGATAGACGTTCTCGCCCCCGCGGATGATCACGTCCTTGATCCGGCCGACGATCTGGACGTATCCGTCCTCCCGCATCACCGCGAGATCACCGGTGTGCATCCAGCGTCCCGCGTCGATGGCTTCGGCCGTCCGCTCGGGCTGCTCCCAGTAACCGAGCATCACGCTGTAGCCCCGGGTGCACAGTTCACCCGGCTCGCCGCGCGGCAGGGTCACTCCGGTCACCGGGTCGACGACCTTCACCTCGAGGTGCGGCATCACGCGCCCGACGGTCCCGGTGCGGCGCTCAAGGTCGTCGTCCATGCGGGTCTGGGTGGACACCGGTGAGGTCTCCGTCATCCCGTAGCAGATGGACACCTCCTCCATGTGCATCTCGGCGACGACCCGCTTCATCACCTCGACGGGACACGGCGATCCGGCCATGATCCCGGTCCGCAGCGAGGAGAGGTCGTACGAGGCGAAGCCGGGCAGGCCGAGCTCCGCGATGAACATGGTGGGCACGCCGTAGAGCGAGGTGCAGCGCTCCTGCTGGACGGCGGCCAGCACGGCGGCGGGCTCGAAGGCCGGGGCCGGGATGACGACGCAGGCACCGTGCGAGGTGATGGCGAGGTTTCCCATGACCATGCCGAAGCAGTGGTAGAACGGCACGGGCAGGCAGACCCGGTCCTGCTCGGTGTAGGCGACCATCTCCCCCACGGAGTAGCCGTTGTTGAGGATGTTGTGGTGGGAGAGCACGGCCCCCTTGGGGAAGCCGGTGGTGCCGGAGGTGTACTGGATGTTGATCGGGTCGTCGCAGGACAGCTCCGCCTCGCGCGCCGCCACCTGCTCACGCGTCACCGCCCCCGAGGCTGCGGTCAGCTCGTCCCAGGACGGGTCGCCGATGTAGTGGACGGACCGCAGCGCCGGGCACTCGGCGCGGACCTGGTCCACCAGCGCCCGGTAGTCGCTGGTGCGATGGGCGAGGGACGCGATCAGTACGGAGATCCCGGCCTGGCCCAGCACGTACTGCAGCTCGTGCGCGCGGTAGGCGGGGTTGATGTTGACCATGACGGCACCGATCCGGGCCGTGGCGTACTGGACGAGGACCCATTCCGGGCAGTTGACCGCCCAGATCCCGACCCGGTCGCCCTTGGCCACCCCGGACGCCATCAGCCCCCGGGCGAGCTCGTCGACGTCGGCGCCGAAGCGGGCGTACGTCCAGCGGCGCCCGGACGCCACATCGACCAGCGCCTCCCGCTCTCCGAACGCCTCGACCGCGCGGTCCAGATTGCGCCCGATGGTGTCGCCGAGCAGAGGGGTGTCGCCGGTGCCGTGCGCGTAGGAGAGGCCGCTCATCGCAGGTCCCCCTCGTCGAACTCGGTGCCGGCGCCCCGCGCGGTGTGCTCGCGCAGTTCGATCCTGCGGATCTTCCCCGAGACGGTCTTCGGCAGGTCGGCGAACTCCAGCCTGCGGATGCGCTTGTACGGGGCGAGGACCGACCGGGAGTGCTCGAACAGCACCTTGGCGGTGTCGGGGCCGGGCTCCCAGCCCGCCGCGAGCACGACGTACGCCTTCGGGACGGCGAGGCGCACCGGGTCGGGGGCGGGCACGACCGCGGCCTCGGCGACCGCTTCGTGCTCCAGCAGGGCGCTCTCCAGCTCGAACGGCGAGATCTTGTAGTCCGAGGCCTTGAACACGTCGTCCGCCCGGCCCACATAGGTGATGTAGCCGTCCTCGTCGCGCGAGCCGATGTCGCCGGTGCGGTAGTAGCCGCCCGCCATCGCCTCGGCCGTGCGCTCCGGGTCGCCGCGGTAGCCCGTCATCAGGCCGACGGGGCGGGCGGACAGGTCGAGGGCGATCTCGCCCTCCGACGCGCCCGGTTCACCGGAGACCGGGTCCAGCAGCTCGACCTTGAATCCCGGGCTGGGCCGGCCCATCGAGCCGGCCTTGAGGAGCTGGCCCGGTGAGTTGGCCACCTGGACAGAGGTCTCCGTCTGGCCGAAGCCGTCCCGGATGGTGACGCCCCAGGCGCGCCGGACGCTCTCGATGACCTCGGGGTTGAGCGGTTCACCGGCCGCGACGACCTCGCGCGGCGGCGTACCCAGCTGGGTGAGGTCGGCCTGGATGAGCATCCGCCAGACCGTGGGCGGGGCGCAGAAGCTGGTGACGGCCGAGCGGTCCATCTCCGCCATCAGCCGGCCGGCGTCGAAGCGCGTGTAGTTGAAGATGAAGACGGTGGCCTCGGCGCTCCACGGCGCGAAGAGGTTGGACCAGGCGTGCTTGGCCCAGCCGGGCGAGGAGATGTTCAGATGGACGTCGCCGGGCTTGAGGCCGATCCAGTACATCGTGGACAAGTGGCCGACGGGGTACGAGAGATGGG
Source organism: Streptomyces sp. CB02058 (assembly GCF_001905505.1). Lineage (GTDB taxonomy): Bacteria > Actinomycetota > Actinomycetes > Streptomycetales > Streptomycetaceae > Streptomyces. The sequence goes on along the minus strand of NZ_LIPG01000003.1, from coordinate 666,610 downwards.
TGTGCTCGACCAGCTTCGGGCTCGCGGTGGTGCCGGAGGTGAAGTAGAGCATCAGCGGTTCACCGGCGTCGGTGTCGCCGTCCGGGGTGAACGTGTCGGATGCCTTGTCGGCCCCGGCGTAGGAGAGCCAGCCGTCCACGTCGCCGCCGACGGCGACACGGGTGTAGTCGCCGGGCACCTCGTCGAACTTGGCTGCGTCCGCCGACCGTACGAGGACGTGGCGCACCCTGCCGCGCTCGACCCGGTCGCGCAGGTCGACCGGGCCCAGCAGCGGGGTGGCGGGGATGACGACGGCGCGCAGCTTCATCGCGGCGAGGGCGGTCTCCCACAGCTCGGCCTGGTTGCCGAGCATCACGAGGATCCGGTCGCCCGCGGCCACTCCCTGGTCCCGCAGCCAGTTCGCCGCCTGGTTGGACCGGGCAGCCATTCGGGCGAAGGAGATCTCGGTGCGCCCGCCGTCCTCCTCCACGATGTGCAGGGCGGTGCGGTCGTTGTTCTCGGCGATGGCGTCGAACCAGTCGAGCGCCCAGTTGAACCGTTCCGGCCGGGGCCAGCTGAAGCCCTCGTAGGCCGCCGCGTAGTCCTCGCGGTGCTCGATCAGAAAGTCCCGGGCCGCCCGGAACGTCTCCGTCGCACTGGTTGCCGGCATGTGCCCTCCTCGTTGCGGACCCGTCCTTTAACATCATGTGAACAGTGACCCGGATCTCACCACCCCCGGACGGGGGTGAGGTCGCGAGGCCGGACAGGGCGGTGTGTCATCGGCATGGCGGAAGCAGGCGAGGAGACGGAGCTGCGGGCGGCTCTGCTGCGGCTGCGCCGGACCAGCGGGCTGCCGGTGGTCTTCGGCGGCCTCCTCCGGGACGCGCGCCACGCCCGGATCTCGGAGCTGAGCGGAGCGCAGACCATCGCGCTGCGCGGGCTCATGATCTCGGCGGGCAGCGGGCTCGGCGGCAAGACGATCGCCTTGTCGCGGCCGTGCGCGGTCACGGACTACCGCTCCGCCCGCCACATCAGCCACGAGTACGACACGGCGGTAGCGGCCGAGGGCCTGCGCTCGGTCCTCGCGGTGCCCGTCGTCGTACGCCGTACGGTGCGCGGGGTGCTGTACGGGGCGCTGCGTGCGCCGCTCACGCTCGGGGACCGCACCTTCGACGCGGCGGCCTCGGCGGCCCGTGACGTGGAGCAGGCCCTCGCCGTACGGGACGAGGTGCAGCAGCTCCTCGCCGCCACCAGGGAGCGGCTCACCGACCCGGGGGCGGGCTCCTCCACCTGGGAGGACGTCCGTGAGGCGCACCGGGAGCTGCGGGCGCTCGCCCCGAAGATCGTTGACCAGGAGCTGCGCGACGAGCTCCTCGCGGTGTGCGGCCGGCTGGCGTCGGCCTCGGGGGCGGACCGCGGATCACCGGCGGTCCGGGTGCGGCTGGCGCCGCGCGAGCTGGATGTGATCGCCTGCGTCGCGTCGGGAGCGACGAACGCCACGGCGGCCGAACGGCTGGGTCTGAGGCCGGAGACCGTGAAAAGCTATCTGCGGTCCGCGATGCGGAAACTGGGGGCGCACACCCGGCTGGAGGCCGTGGTGGCGGCTCGCCGGGCGGGGCTGCTTCCCTGAACGGCTCTCGACGAACGGGGGGTTCGACGGCGTGGTGTCCATCGATCAGTATCTTGCCTTCGCGCTGATGTCCCTGCTGGTGATCGTGATTCCGGGGCCGAGCGTGCTGTTCGTGATCGGCCGGGCGCTGGCGCACGGCCGCCGTACGGCTCTGGCCACGGTGCTCGGCAATGTCGCCGGCTCCTATGTGCTGGTGCTGGCGGTCGCGCTGGGAATCGGTTCGCTGGTGGAACGGTCCGCGCTGTTCTTCATGGTGGTGAAGCTGGCGGGTGCCGCGTATCTCGTGCATCTGGGCGTCCAGGCGTTCCGGCACCGCAAGGAACTGAGCATGAGCACGATGGCCCAGGGCGCCGGGCAGCCGGCGCGAGGTGATCTGCGGACGGTCGCCGACGGTGTGTTCGTCGGTGTCACCAACCCCAAGGGGATCGTGTTCTTCGCCGCCGTCCTGCCCCAGTTCGTCGATCACTCGGCCGGGCACCTCGCCGTCCAGATGCTGCTTCTGGGGCTGGTGCCGATCGCGATCGGGACGGTCACGGACACCCTGTGGGGGCTGGGTGCCTCGGCGGCCCGGGACTGGTTCGCACGCTCGGACCGGCGGCTGTCGATGATCGGCGGCGCGGGCGGGTTCGCGATGGTCGGCCTGGGTGTGACGGTGGCGGCCACGGGCCGGGCGGACTGAGGTTCCTCAGCCGCCGAAGTCGACGAACGCGGCGAACCGGACGTCGTAGGCGGGCCTGGGACACATGACGCCCAGCATCTCCACGGCCTCCTGGGCGATCTCGTCGCGGGCGGCCCGGCCGAGCCGCCCCAGGGCCTGCACGGTGACGACCGCCTCGTCGGCGGTCTCGTCGAGGCGCCAGATCGCGGCCAGGAAGCCGTCGGCCAGGACGGTCCCGTAGGACTGGTTGCCCACACCGTTGCGCCCCTTGTACTCGGGCGGGATCACCCTGGTCCGGTCGGCGTGGCCGAGCAGCACGTTGTCGAACTCGGGCAGGAAGCGCGGCGGGGCCGGGGTGTCCGGGTCGGGGTGGGGGGCGTCCGGCAGGTCGAAGAGCTCGGCGCCGCTGTCGTCGCGGAAGGTGACCAGGCTCGGCCGCAGCCGTTCGAAGACCTCGCGCATACGGGTGAGTCCGGCCCACATCTGCATGTCCTTGACCGACGCGGGCCCGAAGGCGGCGAGATAGCGCAGCACGGTCGCGTCGGGCGTGGCGGCGGGCAGCGGCGGGCTGCCCAGCCAGTGTTCGGCGGTCGTCAGGGCGACCTGCCCGCTGCGCCCCCAGAGTCCGCGCGGGGTGACCTGGACCAGGGGCAGGCGGCACCGGGCGGCGACGCCGAGCGACTGCGGGTCGGCGTCGGGCCAGTGGGGGCGCAGCTCCTGCCGCAGTTCCTTCAGGGTGCGCGGCCGTTCCTCGACGAGCTCCCTGGCGAGCACCGTGAGGCGGTCCAGGTCCACGCCCTCGAGCCCGGTCCGGAACATGTTCAGCTCCCGGTCGCGGGCCGGCTGGACCAGGGGGCGCAGGGTCAGGGCGTCCTCGGCGGTGTGGGTGTGGATGGTGGAGCGCAGGGTGACGATCCTGACCACCTCGCGGGACTCCATGAGCGCCGAGAGCTCGGCCGGGTCGAAGTCCGCCAGCCGTGCGTGGAGCTGGAAGTAGGGCGGCCTGGTGTTCTGGGCCTGGAGGCCGACCAGCCCGCCGATGGCCTCCTTCGCCGTCACGGCGGCGCGGCGGAGCAGCAACTGCCGTTCCATCGTCGCCCTGTTGAGCGCGCGGGTGGAGAGCACGGGAGCGTTCCTGTCGGCCATGCTCCGCAGATTACGCGGGCGGGCCCGCCCCGGCCGGTTGAAGAGCGACACTCGCACGGCCCGCGGAGCCGCGGACCGGGGGGCGTCGGCCCTCATGATGGGGCGGGTGATCAGCGTCCTGTTCGCCGTCCTGACCGCGCTCAGCAACGGCTCAGCCTCCGTCCTGCAGCGCCGCGCCGCCCTCGACGTCCCCGACAGCGAGGCGATGCGTCTGTCGCTGGTCGGGCATCTGCTGCGTCAGAAGGTGTGGCTCGCCGGTATCGGGCTCGTGATCGTCGCCGCCGTCTGCCAGGCGGTGGCGCTGGCCACCGGCCCCATCGCGGTGGTCCAGCCGATCTTCGTGATCGAGCTGCCCGCGACCCTGATCGTCGCCGGGTACGTCATGCGGGTCCGGATTCCGCGCCCGGTCTGGGCGGGGGTGGCCGCCGTGACGGTGGGCCTGGCCCTCGCGATGGCCGCGGCGGCACCGGTCGGCGGCAGCGACGAGGTGCAGGGCGCGGCCTGGGTCCCGGCGCTGATCGCGACCGGGATCTTCGAGGCCGTGCTGATCACGGCGGCCCTCGGCATCCGCGGCGACACCCGGGCGGCGCTGCTGGGGCTGGCCGCGGCCTGCGGTTACGCGCTGACCGCCGCGCTGATGAAGGACGCGATGGCACGGCTGGACAGCGACGGCGCGGTGGGCCTGCTGACGGCGTGGCAGCTGTACGCCACGGCGGCGGCCGGTGTCGGCGCGCTGTTCCTCCTCCAGAACGCGCTCCAGGCCGGCAGCCTCGTCGCCGTACAGCCGATGCTGACGCTCGGGGACGCCCTGATCAGCGTGCTGTACGGGGTGACGCTGTTCGGCGAGGTGCTGCGGACGGGGTGGTGGCTGCTGCCGCAGCTGGCCGGGCTCGCGCTGATCGCCGTGGGCTGCGTGGTGCTGGCGCGTTCCCCTCTGGCGGCGGCGAACGCGGGCCCGCCGCCCCGGGTGGAGTGAGCCGGTCAGGGCCGCCCGCCGGCGGGGACCTCCTCGCCCGGCGGCACCGGTCCGGGCGGGGTGCCGTCGCCGAAGGGCCTGCCGCCCAGCTGCTCGCGGTGGTGCGGGGTCCGCCAGCCGGACAGGTCGGGGCCGAGGGGCACGATGCCGGTCGGATTGATGCCGGTGTGCACCTGGTGGTAGTGCCGCTTGATGTGGTCGAAGTCGACGGTGTCGCCGAAGCCGGGGGTCTGGTAGAGGTCGCGGACGTACGCCCACAGGACCGGGTCCTCGGCGAGCTTCGAGCGGTTGCACTTGAAGTGCCCGTGGTAGACGGCGTCGAAGCGCACCAGCGTGGTGAACAGCCGGATGTCCGCCTCGGTGATCGTGTCCCCGACGAGGTAGCGCTGCCGGGCGAGGCGTTCGGAGACCAGGTCCAGGCGGCGGAACACGTCGACGTAGGCCGCCTCGTACTCGCCCTGTTCCGAGGCGAATCCGGCGCGGTAGACGCCGTTGTTGACGTCCCGGTAGATGCCGTCCATCACCTCGTCGATCTCGTCGCGCAGTCGCTCGGGGTAGAGGTCCGGGGCGCCGGGGCGGTGCAGTTCGGTCCACTCGGTGGCCAGGTCCAGGGTGATCCGCTGGTAGTCGTTGGTGACCAGGGCACGCGTCGGTACGTCGACGATGGCGGGCACGCTGACCCCGCCCGGGTAGCCGTGCTCCCGGGCGTCGTACGCCTCGCTCAGGAAACCGATGCCGAGCACCGGGTCCTTGCCGCCTTGGTCGAGGGTGAACCGCCAGCTGCGGTCGTCCTGGATCGGATCGGCGACCGCCAGCGAGAGGGCGCTCTCCAGCCCGAGCAGTCTCCGTGACACCAGGGCGCGGCTCGCCCAGGGGCAGGCGCGGCTGACGACCAGCCGGTAGCGCCCCGCCTCGACGGGCCAGCCGTCACGGCCGTCGGCGGTGATGCGGTCGGCGAAGTGGCTGCGGGAGCGCTTGAAGGGCTTGTGGCCGTACGAGGTGTTCCCGTTCGGCCCCCGGTCCTCGGTGTCGTTCATCGGGTGCTCCTCGTTTCCTCGGTGGATCGGGAGGTCTCGAGACGTCTTCTTCCCCGTCGGCCCGCCCCGACATCGGCCAGCGCCACGATCAGAGCCGCGAGGACGAACGCGATCGAGACGACGAGCCCGTGGTCCAGGGCCGCCGCCCAGTCGCCGGAGCCCAGCTTGGCGAAGAAGACGGAGCCGACGGCGGCGATCCCGATGGCCGAGCCGACGCGCTGGCTGGTCTGGAGGGTGCCGCCCGCGCTGCCCGCGTTGTGGACCGGCACCTCGGAGAGGGTGAGGGTCTGGTTGGGCGCGATGACCAGTCCGCTGCCCAGCCCCGCCAGCAGCAGCGGCGCGGCCATCGCGAGCCCGGCGCCCCTGCCCGGCACCAGGTGGGCGGCGAGCGCGGTCAGCCCGAGCCCGACGGCCACCATGGTCAGGCCCACGACGATGAGGGGCCGCCCGAAGCGGCCGACCAGCCGCCCGCCGATGCTGGCCGACGCTCCGGCGCCCAGCGCGAACGGGGTGATCGCGAGCCCCGCCTCCAGGGCGCTGTAGTCCAGCCCGGACTGCAGATAGAGCGTGGTGATGAAGAAGATCGAGGTGAAGCCCGCGAAGTACAGCAGGATCATCAGACAGCCGAGCCAGAAGGCCCGTAGCCGGAAGAGCGCCAGATTCAGCACCGGCTGGACACCGCGGGCCGCGCAGCGGGAGTCCCAGGCGACGAACGCGCCCAGCAGCACCAGGGCCACCGGCACGAGCAGCCACTTGCCGTCGCCCTGCCACTGCTGGGCCTGGACGAAGGGCAGCAGCAGGGCCAGCACCCCCGCCCCGAGGAGCAGGACGCCGAAGGGGTCCAGGTCGCGCGGGCGCACCCGGCCCGCCGACGGGGTGTCGGGGAGCAGTCTGTGGGCCAGCACGAGGCAGAGCGCCCCGATCGGGAGGTTGACGTAGAACACCCAGCGCCAGCCCTCCTGCTCCCCGGCCCCCTGGATCAGCAGGCCGCCGAGCAGCGGTCCCACGGCGGTGGAGATGCCGACCACCGTGCCGAACATGCCGAAGGCGCGGCCCCTCTCGCGTCCGGAGAACATCTGCTGGATCAGCGCGGAGATCTGCGGCGAGAGCAGCCCGCCCGCCGCTCCCTGGAGCAGCCGGGCGATGACCAGCCAGAGGCTGGACTGCGCGGCCCCGCAGGCGGCCGAGGCGAGGGTGAAGAGGGTCAGCCCCGCCATGAACACCGCGCGCCTGCCCCGGGCGTCGCCGAGCCGTCCGCCGGGGATCAGGACGAGCCCGAAGGCGAGTGCGTAGCCGGACAGCACCCACTGGAGGTCGGACTCCGGGGTGTCGAGGCCCTCCTTGATGGACGGCAGCGCCACATTGACGATGGACACGTCCAGCAGGGTCATGAAGCCCGCCACCAGGCAGACCGCGAGGGCACGCCAGCGACGGGGGTCGGAGGGACCGGTTCCGGGCTTGCCCGTGTCCCGGTGTTCCGTGCTCTCTGACATGCCCCGCACCCTAGTTCGCGTCCGCCCCGACCCCGCTCCGGGCGCGCCGTGCGGCCGGAGCGTCCTGCGGCCAGGCGTGCCGGTGCCCATCGGGGGTACCGGCGGAACATGACTGTCGGGAAAACGAGCGTTCTGGTCCTGGACTGCGCCGAACCGCTGGAACTGGCGGACTTCTACGCGAACCTGCTCGGCGCACAGACGCGGATCGGGAGCGATCCCGACTTCGTCGAGGTCGTCGGCAACGCCGGTGTGCACCTGGCCGTGCGACGCGACCACGGTTACGCGCCGCCGAGCTGGCCCCGCCCCGAGGACTCCTACCAGGCGCATCTGCGCATCCTGGTGGACCCGGGGGACATGGACGAGGCCGAGCTCGAGGCGATAGGCCTCGGCGCCCGGCCCGTGGACACGGGGGACAGCAACAGCGGTCCGCGTGACGTCCGTGTCTACACCGACCCGTCGGGCCACTCCTTCTCGCTGGCCGTGTACCCGGCCCGCCAGGAGACGCCGTAGGGGCTCACCCCGCGGAACGGCGGCGCAGTGCGGGGTCGGTGAGCGCGGGCGGGGTGTAGCCCGTGTCGCGCGCCGAGAGGTTCGTGCCGGGCGGGACGATCTCGTCGATCCGGTCGAGGACGTCCTGGCTCAGCCGTACCTTGTCCGCGCCCAGCTGACCGTCCAGCTGTTCGAAGGTGCGCGGTCCGATGATCGCCGATGTGACGGCCGGGTGTTCGAGCACGAAGGCCAGGGCCAGCTGTACGAGGGTGAGTCCGGCCTCATCGGCGAGCCCGGCCAGGGCGTCGGCGGCGGCCAGCTTGGCGGCGTTCTCGGGTGCGGCGATGTCGAAGCGGGCGGCCTGGCGGGCAGTGCGGCTGGAGGCGGGCTGCTCGGCGCCGGTGCGGTAGCGGCCGGAGAGCCAGCCGCCGGCCAGCGGGCTCCAGGACAGCACGCCGAGTCCGTGGCGCTGCGCGACCGGCAGGACCTCGCGCTCGATGCCGCGCGCCAGCAGGGAGTACGGGGGCTGCTCGGTGACCACGCGTTCGCGGCCCCTGCGCTCGGCGAGCCACTGGCCCTCGACGATCGCGGACGGCTCGAAGGTGGAAGTGCCGATGTAGCGGATCTTGCCCTGGTGGACGAGGTCGGAGAGGGCACCGAGGGTCTCGTCGAAGTCGGTGTCCGGCTCGGGGCGGTGCACCTGGTAGAGGTCGATCCAGTCGGTGCCGAGCCTGGTGAGGCTGTTCTCGACCTCCCGGACGATCCAGCGCCGGCTGTTGCCCCGCTCGTTGGGGTCGTCGCCGAGGCTGCCGTGGAACTTGGTGGCCAGCACGACATGGTCGCGGCGTCCCCCGGCGAGGGCCTTGCCGACGATGGTCTCCGACTCGCCCGCCGAGTAGACGTCGGCGGTGTCGACGAAGTTGATGCCCGAGTCCAGCGCGTGGTGGATGATCCGCACGCCGTCCTCGTGGTCGGGGTTGCCGCGGGGGCCGAACATCATGGTGCCGAGGGCCAGCGGGCTGACCTTCACGCCGGTGCGCCCGAGGGTGCGGTACTCCGTCATCCTGCGTTCTCCCTGACGAGTGCGTCGCTGGTGGCGAGGCCGATGCCGGTGTGGCCCGCGCGGGTGTCGACGGTGTCGAACAGCCGGTTGGCCGGCCGCGGCAGCCCGTAGTGCTCGCGCAGGGTGGCCCCGGTGTATCCGGTGCGGAACAGGCCGCGCTCCTGGAGGATCGGGACGACCCGGTCGACGAAGACCTCCAGTCCGGAGGGGAGCACGGCGGGCATGATGTTGAAGCCGTCGGCCGCCCCGCTCTCGTACCAGTGCTCGATGGTGTCGGCGACCTGCTCGGCCGTCCCGGCGAAGGTGCGGTGTCCGCGCCCTCCGCCGAGCCTGCCGATGAGCCGGCGCACCGTCAGCTTCTCGCGTCTGGCGAGCTCGACGACCAGGGTGTAGCGGCTCTTGGCCCCCTCGATCTCGTCCTCGTCGGGCAGGTCGGCGGGAAGCTCCTGGTCGAGGTGCAGCTCGGAGGGGTCCAGCTTCAGCGTCCTGGCGAGCTGGCGCTTGGCGTACTCGGGGACGATGAGCCGGTCGAGTTCCGCGTCCAGAGCGAGGGCCTCGGCCTCGGTGTCGCCGATGACGGGGACGATGCCGGGCAGGATCTTGATGCCGTCGGGGTTGCGGCCCAGGTTCTCGGCGCGCTGTTTGACGTCCTTGTAGAAGGCGATGCCCTCCTCCAGGGTCTGCTGGGCGGTGAACACCGCCTCGGCGTAGCGGGCGGCGAAGTCCTTGCCGTCCTCGCTGGAGCCGGCCTGGACGAGCAACGGGTAGCCCTGCGGCGGACGTTCGACGTTCAGCGGGCCGTCGACCCGGAAGAACTCGCCGGTGTGGCCGATGCCGCGGACCCGGTCGGCCAGCGCGTGGACCCCGGTCTCCTTGTCGGCCACGACCGCGTCGTCCGCCCAGCTGTCCCAGAGCTTCGTGGACACCTCGACGAACTCCGCGGCGCGCCGGTAGCGGTCGCGGTGCAGGGGTGTGTCGTCCAGGCCGAAGTTGCGGGCCGCGTCGGCGCCCGCGGTGGTGACGATGTTCCAGCCGGCCCGGCCGCCGGAGACGTGGTCCAGGGAGGCGAAGCGGCGGGCCAGGTTGTACGGCTCGTTGTAGCTGGTGGAGGCGGTGGCGATCAGGCCGATGTGCCGGGTGACCCCGGCGAGCGCGGTGAGCAGCACGGTGGGTTCCAGCTTGGCGGCGGGGCGCCTGCCCGGGTCGCCCATGAGGACGGGCCCGTCGGCGAGGAACAGCGAGTCCAGGAGCCCTCGTTCGGCGATGCGGGCCAGGTTCTTGTAGTGCTCCAGGTCGGAGTTGGCCTCGGCGTGGCTCTCGGGGAGCCGCCAGGACGCCTCGTGGTGGCCGGTGGACATCAGGAAGGCGTTCAGATGGAGCTGCTTGCGCGGCATGGGTGTCTTCTCCTCGGAGGATCTCGGAAGATCAGTGCGTGAGCTGGGGCTGTGCCACGCCGAGGGCGGCGAGCAGGGTGTCGCGGTACTCCTGGAAGCGCGGCTCGCGCCGCGAGCGCGGGGAGGGCAGATCGATCCTGAGGTCGACGGAGATGGCACCGTCCTCCAGGACCAGGACCCGGTCGGCGAGTTCCACTGCCTCGTCGACGTCATGGGTGACCAGGAGCACCGCGGGGCGGTGGCGTTCGTACAGCTCCCGCAGCAGGTCGTGCATCTTGATCCGGGTCAGCGCGTCCAGCGCGCCGAACGGCTCGTCGGCCAGGAGGAGTTCGGGGTCGCGTACGAGGGCCCGGGCCAGGGCGGCGCGCTGCTGCTCACCGCCGGACAGCTCGTGGGGCCAGGAGCGGTCGCGGCCCTCCAGGCCGACCTCGGCGAGCGCGGTCAGGCCCCGCTCGCGTGCCCCGGGGCCTCGCAGTCCGAGGACGACGTTGTCGAGGACCCGCAGCCAGGGCAGCAGCCGGGAGTCCTGGAAGGAGAGCGACACCCGGTCGGGCACGGAGAGTTCGCCCGATCCCTCGACGGTGTGGTCGAGGCGGGCGACCGCCCGGAGCAGGGTGGACTTGCCGGATCCGCTGCGCCCGAGGAGAGCGGTGAACTCCCCCTGCGCCACGGTCAGGTCGAGCCCTTTGAGTACGTCGCGGTCGCCGAACCTCCGGACGAGCCGGGAGGTGCGGATCGCGGGCGGGGCTTCCGTCAGCCCGCCAGGGTGCGTCGCCATGACAGGACCTTCCTTTCGACTGCGCGTACCGCCGCGTCCGAGGCGAAGCCGAAGAGTCCGTAGGCCACCAGGCCCACGATGATCACGTCGGACTGGGCGTACTGCTGGGCCTGGAACATCATGTAGCCGATGCCGCTGGTGGCGTTGATCTGCTCGACGACGATCAGGCCGAGCCAGGACGAGGTGACACCGAGCCGGAGTCCGACGAAGAAGCCGGGCAGCGAGCCGGGGACGACGACCTTGCGGATGAACGTCGCGCGGCTCAGGTCGAGGCCTTCGGCGAGTTCGACGTACCTGCTGTCGATGCCGGTCAGCGAGGCGTAGGTGTTGATGTACATGTTCACCGCGACGCCGAGCGCGATGACGGTGACCTTCATCTGCTCGCCGATGCCGAGCCAGAGGATCAGCAGCGGGAGCATGGCGAGGGAGGGGATGGCCCGCTTGATCTGGAGCGGCCCGTCGAGGAGGTATTCCCCGCTGCGGCTCAGACCCGCGGCGACGGCCAGGATCACACCGGCCGTGACGCCGAAGAACAGGCCGAGTCCCGCGCGCTGGAGCGAGATCAGGACGTTGTCCTGGAGGCGGCCGGTGCTGACGAGGTCTCCCGCGGTGGCGAGGACCGTGCCGGGCGAGGACAGGATTCTCGGGTCGAGGTAGCCGGACGCGGAGGCCGCCCACCACGCGAGCACGAGCAGGACCGGGCCGATCAGCCGCCCGAACGGCAGCGCGCGGCCGGGGCCGAGCCTGCGCCGGGTGCCCCTGGAGACGGCCGGGGGCGCTCCGGCGGCCGGCGATCCGGCCTGCTCCCGTGTCTCGGTGCGGGTGGTCCGCGCCTTCGCCAGCAGGTCGGTCATGACCCCTCCCGGTACTCGGCGGCCACGGCCTCGGCCGCCAGCTTCTCGAATCGGCGGTCGAACAGTTCGGAGGCCTTCTGCTTCGGTACGAAGCCGCCCTCGGCCAGCAGGTCGGCGGTCTCCTGCTCCCAGGCGAGGGCCTCGTCCCAGCTGGCCGGGAACTGCGGCTTGTGCTGCGAGTCGACGATGCGGCGCCCGTCCTCCTTCGACACGCCCTGGTCCTTCACGTAGTACGTGTCGATCCACTCGTCCTGGTTCTCCCAGGCCCACACCTGGCCGCGCGCCCACAGCGGGATGAAGCCGCGTACCGCCTTGGCCTTCTCCGGGTCGTCGAGGACCTCGTTCGGCGCCCAGAGCACCGTCAGCAGGTCGACGACCTCCGTCTTCACGCCCCGGGCGCCGTCCTTGCCGTACTGGTCGAGGTACTTGGTGAGCGTCGGCTCGCCCAGCGGCGCCACATCGACCTGCGCGGACTGCAGGGCGGTGAGGAACTGCGTGCTGGGCAGGGCGACCAGCTCGACGTCGGAGTTCTTCAGTCCCGCCTCCTTGAGCGCGCGCAGGACGACGACGCCCTGTGCCTGGCCCTGGGAGAAACCGATCTTCTTCCCCCGGAAGTCCTCGGCCTTCCTGATGGAGGAGCCGGGGGCCGTGGCGAAGGTGTAGAGCGGGTGGCGGCGTGTCTGGACGGCGACGATTTTGGCCTGGACGCCGATGGCGTGCGCCTGGATCGGCGGAATTCCGGCATTGGTGGCCAGGTCGATCGACTTCGCGCGGAAACCTTGAATGATATCGGGCCCCGCGGAAAGGTTCGGCCATTCGGTGACGGTGAAGTCGAGTTCCTCGGAAAGCCCTGCGGGCTTCAGCTGGAGCTGCGCGGAACGAGCGGCGATCTTCAGCTCGGTCCCGGCCGCCGGAGCTCCGGACGGAAGGGCGCCCGCGGGTTCCGCGCCGGCGACGGATTTCACCTGCGGCGAGCATGCGGCAAGGCTCAGTACGGTGCCGCCCGCGAGAGCGAGGAAAGACCTCCGGGCCAGGGCCCGCCTGTTGTCGTGGCGTGTCATGGTGAATTCCTGATCACTGGTCGGGCGCGGGGCGGATGGAGTGGTAACTGCCGTCGTGGAAGAGCAGGGGGCTGCGCCCCTCGTCGAGCCAGGACTCCTCGACGCGGGCGATGACGATGCGGTGGTCGCCGGCCGGGACGATGCTCTGGACGGTGAGCCGGAGCCAGCCGGCCACCCCGTCGAGCACGGGTTCCCCGCCGGCGAGCCTGCTCCAGCGGGTCGGAGCGGCGAAGCGGTCGACACCGCTGGTGGCGAAGGTGGTGGCCACCCGCTGCTGTTCGACGCCGAGGAAGTTGACGACGGCCGTGGAGGCCCGCTCGATGTGGGGCCAGGACGAGGTGGACGTACCGATGCCGAAGGAGACCAGCGGCGGGGCGAGGGAGAGGGAGCTGAGCGAGGTGGCGGTGAATCCCACCGGGCCGCGTCCGGCGTCCGCGGTGACGACGACGACACCCGCCGGGTATCTGCGGAAGGCCTGCTTGAAGCGGTCCGGTGCGATACCGGGGACGGGAGCGGTCGTTGAGGGCTCGGGCGGTCGGACGGCGGCGTACGAGGACACGGTGACGGTCAATGTCTCTCCCCGGTCGAAAGGCGGAAAGCGGACGTGCGGAATCGCGGGAAGGCATGCACGGGGCGCGAGGGCACACGGGAGTACGGGAATACGGGCGGGACGGATGAATCACGCACGGATGCGGACCGCCCGGTGAATCAGCTGGGGGTTATCGGCGACCCGGACAGGGACGACAACAGGAGCGCCGGGCGATTTCGCTCGACGGCGCGGCCGCGCGGCAGGATCGCGCCGGCGTGGGCGCCTTCCCTGAATTCCGCTGTCGGCTGGTCATGAATTCATCTTCCCGTGCGGCGTGCGGCCGGTCAACAATGCAACGTTCTGAATTAAAGCGGGAATCGGCGGAGGTCAGGACACCGCGGGCAGCGCGGGCCACGGCCCCAGCGGATCGGTGTACAGGGCCCCGAGGGCCACCGCTCCGCCCGCCGTGGCCAGCACCGATCCGGTGAAGCTGCTGGGCACCACGGCCCGCTCCGGGTCGTCGCAGACCCAGGAACGCATCCCCACCTCCTCACGGAGATCGGCGAGGCACTCCGGCAGCCTGCCCGCCCCGGGCTCGACCACCACCAGACACTCCGGGTCGAACATGTCCAGGAGCAGCGCCGCGGCCCTGCCCACCAGCCGTGCGCGGCGGCGGAACAGCGCCACCGCCCGAGGTTCGCCGGCCATGGCGTGGTCCAGCAGTTCCTGGAACGTGCCGACGTACAGGCTCTGTTCGGCGGCGCGGCGGATCATGGCCCGTTCGGAAACCTCGGACTGGAGGCACCCGGTGCGCCCGCACCTACAGGGCTCGGCGTCGCCCGATCCGCCCGATCCCAGGGGGAGATGGGCCACGCTGCCCGCACCGGAGCGCGGGCCCCTGTGCAGTTCGCCGGAGGTGGCGTAGGCCCCGTCGACGACCGCGCCGACGAAGAGCAGGACCGTGCTGCGCCGGGTCGACGCCTCGCCGAACATCTGCTCGGCCCGGGCCAGCGCCCGGGAGTGGCTGTCCACATGGACCGGGAGCCCGGTGGCGGCGGCCAGGATCTCGCGTACGGGAACGGCGCGCCAGCCGAGGTGCGGGTGCTCCACGACGACTCCGGCCGCCGGGTCGACGCGGTGTCCGGTGGCGACGCCCAGGGCCAGCACCTGCCGTCCGGCCGCGTGAGCGTCCGTCAGCAGCGGCAGCCGGGCGGCGAGGTCACCGAGGATGTGGCGCGGGTCGGTGCCGGCGTGCGGTCTGCGGTCCTCGGCCACGATCCGGCCGCGCAGGTCCATGAGGGAGACCGTCGAGTGGGCGACCGCGATGTGCGCGCCGGCCACGAGGAAGCGGCTGGTGTCGATGTCGACGGGCACATGCGGGCGTCCGAGCCCGCGCGGCCCGGTCGCCTCGGCGCTCTCCCGGACCAGACCGCGCGAGAGCAGATGCCCCACGTGTCCGGTCACCGAGGCGGGCGAGAGGCCGGTGAGCCGGGCCACGGTGGAGCGGGCGACCGGCCCGTGGTCGAGGATCGCGCCCAGCACGGAGCCCGTGCCGGAGGCGCGGCGGGCGTGTCCGGGCGGGGGGATCTCGGAGCGGCGCAGGGGCCGGGAGCGGCGGATGGGCGCAGGCAGACTTGTCACAGGGGTCGTCCGAGTCCTCGATGGCAGCGGGCGTGGAGGTGAGAACCCCTGCGCGGGGGCCTCCTGACGGAACCGGGCGGCGGTCGGTGCCTGCCGTGGTCCCGCTGAGCCGTGACGGGGCGTCCTGCGCGAAGCCGGGAAGGGGGCGCGGACTCCGGATGCTCAGTGCCGGTGACACGCCGCGGAGCACACACGCTTCAGGTCGACATGACCTCGCGTCGTCAGGTGTGCGGATCGCTGCATGTCACGCAACGTATCCGGAACGCCGTAAGCCGGTCAAACGTCTGACCGCATGGTGGACTCCCGTTCCGCCCGCCGGGCCGCCCTCCGACGACGGGCGTTCCTCCGGCCGCGGTTCACGCCTCCACGGGCCGTCGCAGGTCAGCGCCCTCGCCGCTCCGAGGCCCGGCGCGGTCCGGCCGAGGATTCCCGTCCGGTGCCGAACTGTCCGCCGGGACCCGGGTGATGAGCGCGACAATGACGCCTGGAATTAACCTCCGGTCTCTTGCCACGGCAGGTCTACGCGCATAGTTTTTGCCCCCTCACTACACACTTGGGGGCAGTTCCCGTGCACATCGCCAGACCCGGCTCCGCCCTGCTGGCCGCCGCCGTCGCCGTCACCCTGTCGGTCACCGCGCTCCCCGCCGCCTTCGCGGCCCCGTCGTCGTCGGCCGTCATCTCCGAGGTGTACGGCGGCGGGGGCAACTCCGGTGCGACGCTCACCCGTGACTACATCGAGCTGGCCAACGCCGGCCAGAGCTCCTTCGACCTGTCCGGCTTCAGCGTCCAGTACCTGCCGGGCACTCCCTCCGCCGGTTCGCTGTGGCAGGTCTCGGCTCTCACCGGCGCCGTCGCGCCCGGCGGGCGCTACCTCGTCGCGCAGGCGGCCGGCACCGGCGGCACGGTGGCGCTCCCGACCGCCGACGCGACGGGCACGGTGGCGATGTCCGCGACGAGCGGCACCGTCGCACTGGTCTCCGGCACCACCGCGCTGACCTGCAAGACCGCGGCGGACTGCGCCGCGGACACCCGGATAGTCGACCTCGTCGGTTACGGCTCCGCCGTGGTACGCGAGGGCAGCGGCCCGGTCACGGGCGCCTCGGCGACCGCCTCCGTGGCCCGCAGTACGTCGCTCGCGGACACCGACGACAACGCCGCCGACCTGGCCTCCGGCACCCCGACCCCGGTCAACGCGGCGGGCGAGACGTCCGGCGGGTCCGGTCCCGGCGAGCCCGGCGGCCCGACCGAGCCGGGCACGGTGCGGGTGCACGACATCCAGGGCACCACGCGTGTCTCCCCGCTCGCCGGCCAGCAGGTGACCGGGGTCCCGGGCGTCGTCACGGGCGTGCGGACCACGGGTTCGCGCGGCTTCTGGATCCAGGACACCACGCCGGACGCCGACTCCCGCACGAGCGAGGGCCTGTTCGTCTACACCGGCTCCGCGGCACCCACCGTCGCCCTCGGCGACTCGGTGCTGGTCAGCGGCAAGGTGGCCGAGTACTACCCGGCCACCGGAACCCAGTCGGTCACCCAGCTGACCGCCCCGCTGACCACGGTCCTCTCCTCGGGCAACGCCCTGCCCGAGGCGGTCGTCCTCGACGCCTCGTCGGTGCCGGACGCCTATGTGCCGTCGGCCGGCGGCGGGTCGATCGACCCGCTGACGCTCGACCCGTCGGCGTACGCCCTGGACCTGTACGAGTCCCTGGAGGGTGCCCGCGTCACGATGGCCGACACCCGTGTGACGGGTGCGACCACCGCCTACGACGAGGTCTGGGTGACGGTGAAGCCGCGGGAGAACCCGACCCGGCGCGGCGGCACGCTGTACGCCTCCTACGAGGACCAGAACACCGGCCGCCTCAAGGTGATGTCGCTGAACGCGGCGCAGCCCGTGCCGGACGCGAACGTGGGCGACGAACTGTCCGGCACGACCACGGGCGTCGTCGACTACGCGTCCTTCGGCGGCTACAACGTCCAGGCCACCGAGCTGGGCACGCTGAAGGACAACGGTCTGAAGCGCGAGGTGACGCGCAAGCAGAAGCGCAAGGAGCTCGCCGTCGCCACGTACAACGTGGAGAACCTGGACGCGGCCGACGAGCAGGCCAAGTTCGACACCCTCGCGGAGGGCGTGGCGGTCGGCCTCGCGTCCCCCGACGTCGTGTCCCTGGAGGAGATCCAGGACGACAACGGTGCGGTGAACGACGGCACCGTGGGCTCCGAGGCCACGCTGAAGCGCTTCACGGACGCCATCGTCGCCGCGGGCGGCCCCCGCTACGCGTGGCGCTACGTGGCGCCCGCCGACGGCAAGGACGGCGGCGAGCCCGGCGGCAACATCCGCAACGTCTTCCTCTTCAACCCCGAGCGGGTCGACTTCGTGGACCGTCCCGGCGGCGACGCGACCACCGCGGTGCAGGCCGTGAAGACGAAGAAGGGTGCCACCCTCTCCGTCTCGCCCGGTCGCATCAACCCCACGAGCACGGCCTGGGACAGCAGCCGCAAGCCGCTGGTCGGCGAGTTCCGCTTCCGTGGTGAGTCGGTCTTCGTCATCGCCAACCACTTCGCGTCCAAGGGCGGCGACCAGTCCCTGCACGGCCGCTTCCAGGAGCCGGTGCGCAGCTCCGAGACGCAGCGCGTGCGGCAGGCGACGGAGGTCAACACCTTCGTCACCTCACTGCTCAAGGCGGACAGGTCCGCGCAGGTCATCACGCTCGGCGACCTCAACGACTTCGCGTTCTCCCCCACCATGGCCGCGCTGACCGACGGCAAGGTGCTCAAGCCGCTGATCACGACGCTGCCCGTGGGCGAGCAGTACAGCTATGTGTACGACGGCAACTCGCAGACGCTGGACCACATCCTGACCAGCCCCGCCGTGCGCCGCTTCGACTACGACGTGGTGCACATCAACGCGGAGTTCGCCGACCAGGCGAGCGACCACGACCCGCAGATCGTGCGGGTCGACGTGAAGGGACGAGGACCGGGGCACTGACCTCCCCTCCCGGCCTCCCCTCCCGGGTGGCGGCACCGTCCTGCCGCCACCCGGGCCACCGGCTGTTCGACGGGCCGTATCGCTACCGTGCCGCGCATGACTGCCGAGACCGCTCCCCCCGACGAGCTCTCCGTGTCCACCGGGCCCGTGCGCCCGTCCGCCGACGCCCGGACCGCGCTGCGCCCGGTCGCCCGTGCCCGGATCACCGGCGGCTTCTGGGCGGCACGGCGCCGTACGAACGCCGACATCAGCATTCCGCAGGGTCCCCGGCTGCTGGAGGACGCCGGGAACCTGGCCAATCTGCGGGCGGCGGCCGACGGGACCGGTGAGTTCGCCGGTGACTTCCCGTTCCAGGACTCCGACGTCCACAAGTGGCTCGAAGCGGCGTCCTGGCAACTGGCGGAGAACCCGGCGGACGAGGAACTCACCGCGGATGTCGAGGCGTTGACCTCGCTGCTGGCCGCAGCGCAGGACGCCGACGGCTATCTCCAGACGTACTACCAGGTGGCGCACCCCGAGCGCCGCTGGCAGGAGCTCGACTGGGGGCACGAGCTCTACTGCGCCGGGCATCTCGTCCAGGCCGCCGTGGCCCACCACCGCGCCACCGGCCGCACCGGGCTCCTGGACATCGCGCGGCGCTTCGCGGAACACATCGACACGGTGTTCGGGCCCGGCCGTCCGGTCGACGGTGTGTGCGGCCATCCGGAGATCGAGACCGCGCTGGTGGAGCTGTACCGCGAGACGCGGGAGCGGCGCTGGCTGGACCTCGCCTCGTACTTCGTGGAACGGCGCGGCCACGGCCTCCTGGGCGACGGTGCGAAGAGCTTTCCCGGAGCGGGGTACTGGCAGGACCACGTCCCCGTGCGTGAGGCGCGGACCGTCACCGGGCACGCGGTGCGTCAGCTGTATCTGCTGGCCGGTGTCACCGACCTGGCCGCCGAGACGGGTGACGACGGGCTGCGGGAGACGGCGGTGCGGCTCTGGGAGGCCATGACGGAGTCGAAGACGTATCTCACCGGCGGCCTCGGCTCCCGGCACGAGCTGGAGTCGTTCGGCGATCCCCACGAGCTGCCGCCGGACCGGGCCTACAACGAGACCTGCGCCGCCATCGCCTCCGTGCAGTGGAGCTGGCGCCTGGCCCTGCTGACCGGCGAGGCCCGCTACTCGGACCTGATCGAGCGCACCCTGTTCAACGGCTTCGCCGCGGGCTGCGGACTGGACGGCGACAGCTGGCTGTACGTCAACCCGCTCCAGGTGCGCGAGGAGTACGAGGGGCACCGCGACGACCAGTCGGCCCGCCGCACCCCGTGGTTCCGGTGCGCGTGCTGCCCGCCGAACGCGATGCGCCTGCTGGCCTCGCTGCCGTACTACGTCGCCACCACCGACGACGACGGCGTACAGCTGCACCAGTACGCCACCGGGAGGTACGGGCCGGTGTCCGTGGAGACCGGCTATCCGTGGGACGGGCGGATCGCCGTGACGGCGGAGGAGAGCGGCACCTGGACGCTGTCGCTCCGCATCCCCGCCTGGTGTTCCGGCGCCACGCTCGACGGCGAACCGGTCACGGCGGAGGCGTGCACCGGCGGGGCGGACACGGGCCGGGCAGGCACCGGCCAGGCGGGCACGCGTGGGGCGGCGACGGACGAGCAGGGCACCGGCGCGGCGGGCTGGCTGCGGGTGCGCCGGGAGTGGCGCACCGGCGAGCGGGTGGTCCTCGATCTGGCGGTGCGGCCCCGGCTGACCCACCCCGACCCGCGCGTCGACGCCGTACGCGGCTGCGCCGCCGTCGAGTTCGGGCCGCTGGTCTACTGCCTGGAGTCGGCGGACCAGCCCCGCCGGCTGGACGAGGTGCTCCTCGACGCGAGCACCGCTCTCGCAGCGGAGCACCGCCCCGGACTGCTCGGCGGGGTCACGGTGGTGACGGCCGGGGATCTCATCGCCGTGCCGTACGCGGTGTGGGCCAACCGTGGCGCAGGGGCTATGCGGGTGTGGATTCCGCTGGACCTGCCGCCGGTACCCGCGTCTGGTGCGGGAACGGGGCCGCGACCGCATCGACCGGACCGACCGCGTCGACCGGCCGCCCCGTGAGGAAGCGCGTCACGAGGGCGGCCACCTCCTCGGAGCGCTCCAGCACGACCCAGTGGTCGGACTCCGGGAGCGTGAGGAAGCGGCTGCCCTCGATCGTCGCCGCGAACTCCCGCTGCCGCTCCGGCGAGGTCACCGTGTCGTGCTCGCCCGCGAAGACCAGCGCCGGCACGCCGGACAGCCCGCCGGAGAAGTCCGGCCGGTCCCCGAGTGCCCGCCGGAGCGAGTCGAGGGCGTGCGCCGAGTGGGTGAGCGCGTGCAGGAACGAGCGCCGCACATAGCGCCGGGCGAGCTCCCTGCGGTGCACGTGCCGCTCCGGGTCCAGGCACATCAGACCGTCGGCGGCCAGGCTCGCGAAGCCCTCGGCGTCCCCGTCGGCCAGCCGTCGCGTCGCCCGGTGCCAGTAGTCCCGCTGCTCCGCCCCGATGTGGGTGGGGACGCCGCCGAGGACGAGCCGGGCGATGCGGTCCGGATCGTGGCGCGCGCAGTCGAAGGCGACGGCCGCGCCGTAGGAGAAGCCGAAGAGGTTGATCCGGGAAACACCCAGATCGTCGATGATCCCGCTGACCGCGGCGCGCAGGACCGGGGCTCCGGGGCCGGGCGGCAGGGGGTCGGCCGTGCCCATGCCGGGCAGGTCCGCGGTCACCACGTCGGCCAGCGGGCCCAGATGGTCGTCCATCTGCGGCCAGCCGAACATCCCTTGCAGCGCCCCGCCGATGATGAGCACCGGTTCGGTGGCCGGGGCCCCGCCGGCGGCCGGGTCGCGGGGCAGCACCCGGTAGCCGTAGCGCAGTCCGTCCACGGTCAGGGTTCGGATGATCTCCTCGGGCATGGTGCTCCTCGCTTCCCTCAGGCCCTGGTGAGCACGAGGGCCGCGTTGTGGCCGCCGAAGCCCAGCGATGTCTTGACGGCACAGTCGAAGGCGGCGTGCCGGGCCTCCTTGCTCACCACCTCGACGGGGATCTCGGGGTCCGGTGCGTCGAGGTTGGCGGTCGGAGGGATCAGCCGGCGCTGGAGCGCGAGCACGGTCAGCGCGGTCTCGATGCCGCCCGCCGCTCCCAGGGTGTGCCCGGTCCTGGCCTTCGTCGAGGTGACGAGGAGGTGTTCACCCAGGACGCGGCGGAGCATGACCGCCTCGATGAGGTCGTTGGCGACGGTCGAGGTGCCGTGGGCGTTGACATGTCCGACGTCGCAGGCGTCGATGTCCGCGTCGGCCAGGGCGGTGCGCAGCGCCCGCTCGATCCCGAGGCCGTCCGGGTCGGGGGCGACGGCGGAGTGGGCGTCGCTGGAGGCTCCGTAGCCGGCCACCCGGGCGCGGACGACGGCGCCGCGGGCGCGGGCGTGCTCGGGGCGTTCCATCACGAGAAGGCCCGCGCCCTCGCCGACGACGAAGCCGTCGCGGTGCGTGTCGAAGGGGCGGCAGGCGGCCTGCGGGTCGTCGCGGCGGGTGGAGACCGCCCGCATCTGGCAGGCGCTGGCGATCAGGAGCCGCGAGCGCACCGACTCGGCGCCTCCCGCGACGACGATGTCGCAGGCCCCGGTGCGGAGCATCTGGTGGGCGGTGCCGATGGCGACGGTGCCCGAGGAACAGGCCGTGGAGACGGCCTGGCTGGGGCCGTGCACACCCAGGTCCATGGCGACGCTGCTGGCCGCGCCGTTGACGACGGTCAGCGGGGCGAGCTTCGGGGAGACGCGCCGCGCGCCGCGCTCGGTGAGGGTGGTGTGCTGCTCGTCGTAGAACGGCAGGCCGCCGTGGGCGGAGCCGATGACGACGCCGACCCGGCCACTGTCCCAGACCGAGGGGTCGAGCCCGGCGTCGGCGACCGCCTCGCGGGCGGCGATCACGGCGAGCTGCGAGAAGCGGTCCATCAGGCGCTGCGCGGCGACGCCCAGGAGGGCCTTGGTGTCGAGGCCGGCGACGGTGTACATGAAGTCGCAGGGCAGCCCGTCGAGTTCGGGCAGCGGCCCGACCGAGGGCACGGCCGCGGTGTCGCAGACCCCGCTCCAGGCATCCTCGATGCCCACTCCTGCGGCGGTGACCAGGCCGACGCCGGTGACCGCGGCGCTGAAGGGCTCGGCGCCCGGACGGGTGGACCGGCGGGCGAGCGGTCCCCGGGCCGTCACGCGCCGGCCTTGCTGCTCACGGCCGCGACCAGGGCACCGACGGTGTCCCGCGAGGACAGCACGACGTCCTCCAGATCGATGTCCATCCGGTCCTCGATGAGGAGCCGGAGCTCCTCCAGGGCGAGCGAGTCCAGGCGCAGGTGACGGAGCGGCACTTCGGGCCGGATGGCCCCCGGATCGGTTCCGAACCTGGTGACGAGCAAGGCGCTGATCTCTTCCGAGGTGCTCATGGGGACGCTCCTCCGCTCTCGGTACGCGGTGACGCCGGCCGCGTGGGGGGTGAGATGGCCATCGGGGACGCCGGCTGCTCGGGAGGGACCCTTTATACGCCTTCGCGGCCGGTTTTCAGCCCCCCGTTCCCCCGTGAGGAGGGCGAACGGCCAGGTGTGCGATTCCGGCGCGCCGGAGCCGGGGGTGACAGGATGGGCACGGACGTACGGACACGGGGGCACGGCGACGGAAGGCAGGCCATGACGGCGGAGCGGAACGACGGGGCGGTACGGCTCAGCCCGTCCAACTGGGTGGCCAGACAAGCCGAGTTGTACGAGTCGTCCGGCGGGACGAAGGGGACCACGCAGCTCGGCGTGGACTGCCTGCTCCTGGACTACGTCGGACGGCGCAGCGGCGCCCGGCGCCGCACGGTGCTGATGTACGGGCGGGACGGAGAGGACTATCTGATCGTCGGATCGAACGGCGGCTCGGACAGCCACCCGCTCTGGTACCTGAACCTGCTGGCCGGGCCCGAGGTGGAGGTACGCGTCCGCACCGAACGCTTCCCGGCCCTGGCCGAGACGCTCTCCCCCGAGGAGAAGGAGCGCGTCTGGCCGCATCTCGTGGAGGTCTTCCCCCGGTACGCCGAGTATCGCGCGAAGACCGGCCGCGACATTCCGGTCGTACGGCTGCGGCGGCGCTGACCTGCGCCGACCGGACCGGTCCGGGGTGCCAACGGGACTCCCCGTAGCGGCCCTTGAGCCGTAAACTCCGCGATCATGACCTTCGAAACGGTGTACGCCGACGCGCCCGCGCCTGACGGGCCCGCCCTCTTCCCGACCATGGCCACCATGCGCGCCATGCGCCGCCTCAGGACGGACCCGGTCCCGGACGGGACCATCGACCAGCTCATACAGGCCGCGGTCTGGGGGCCCAGCGGCGGCAACATGCAGTGCTACGAGTACGTGGTCGTCACCGACCGCGCGGTGATGGCCGAGCTGGCGCCGCTCTGGAAGCGGTGTGTGGACGCCTATCTCGCGACGACCGGCAAGCACGCGCCGAAGGGGATGCCGGAGGCGGCGTACGCGCGGATGGTGGCGGCGATCGAGTACCAGCGCGACCACTTCGCCGACACCCCGGTACTGATCATCCCCTGCTACAAGTTCCCCGAGCCCGAGTTCGACGAGGAGGGCCTCGCCGTCTACGCCGAGTCGCTCGGCCCGGCGGGCCTCGAACGGATGGCGGCCACCCAGACGCGCTTCCAGGCGCTCGCGGAGGGCTCCTGCGTCTACCCGGGCGTCCAGAACATCCTGCTCGCGGCGCGGGCGCTGGGCCTCGCGGCCAACGTCACCATCTGGCACCTGATGCTGGAACAGGAGTGGAAGAAGGCCCTCGGCATCCCCGAGGACACGCACACCTTCGCGGCCATTCCCGTCGGATGGCCCGCGGGCAACTTCGGCCCCGTGCGGCGCCGCCCGGTCGCCGACGTCGTGCACCGCGACCGCTGGTAGCCGGGAGCGCGCACACCACGCCACGCCGTCCCCCTCGGCCAGGGGGGTGACGGCGCCGGCGCACGCCCCACTGGTGACCCAACTCCATTGGAGTGAAGGGAAATTGGGCACGGCGGGGCGTCATTGTCATGCATGAATCAGCTAGATAGCCTGTGCGGGCTCAGCGGCCGTCGTCCCCTCACCCCGGTCCTCGGCCTCCCTCTCCCCCACAGACCTGGAGCAGGCATGCCCCGACGCCCCGCCGGCCACACCAGAGGCCGCGCAGCCGTACTGGCCTCCGTCACCGTCACCGCGCTCGTCACCACCGGCCACCCGGCGACCGCGGCCCCCGCGGCTCCCGCCGGAGCGGGCTCCATGAACCAGGCGTTCGACGCGGCGGCCGAGGAGTTCGGCGTCCCGCGCGATCTGCTCGCCGCCGTCGGCTACGGCGAGACCCACCTGGACGGACACGGGGGCCGCCCCAGCCAGGACAACGGCTACGGCGTGATGCACCTCGTCAGCAACCCCGTCAACCGGTCGCTGGAGAAGGCCTCCGCCCTGACGGGTGAATCGACCGCCGATCTGCGCCGGGACACCGGCACCAACATCCTGGGCGGCGCGGCCGTGCTGCGCAGCCACGCCGACGCGCTGGGCCTGGACGCGGCCGAGCGGGCGGACATCGACTCCTGGTATCCGGCGGTCGCCCGCTACAGCGGCGCGCAGGGCTCCGTCGCCGCCCTGTACGCGGACACCGTCTACACCTTCCTCGCCGAAGGGCTGCGCGCGACCGTCGCGGGCGGCGAACGCGTCTCGGTCACCTCCCGGCCGGTCTCCCCCGAGAAGGGCGGCCTGGCGAAGGCCGACGTCACCGCCCAGAGCCCCGACTACCCCCCGGCGCTCTGGGTCGCCGCCAACACCGCCAACTACGCGACCGGGCGCACGGCCACGGTCGACAAGGTGGTCGTCCACGTCACGCAGGGCTCGTACGCCGGGACGATCAGCTGGTTCCAGAACGCCACGTCGAAGGTCAGCTCCCACTACGTGGTGCGCTCGTCGGACGGCCAGATCACCCAGATGGTGCGCGACAAGGACACCGCGTACCACGCCAAGAGCGCCAACGCCTCCTCGCTCGGGATCGAGCACGAGGGCTTCGTCGACGACCCGTCGTGGTTCACCGACACGATGTACCGCTCCTCGGCGGCGCTGACGAAGTACCTGTGCGACCGGTACGGCATCGCCAAGGACCGGGCCCACATCATCGGGCACAGCGAGGCCCCCGGGAACGACCACACCGACCCGGGCGCCAACTGGAACTGGACCTACTACATGCAGCTGATCGGCGGCTCCGGCAGCGGGGCCGACGGGCTGACCTTCACCTCGTACACGACCCAGACGTCCGGCTCGACCGGCAGCCAGGTCAAGGCCGTGCAGACGCTTCTCAACCAGCAGGGCTACGAGGCGGGAACCGCGGACGGGATCTTCGGCGCCACCACGAAGAGCGCCGTGCAGGCGTTCCAGACGGCCCGCGGCCTCACCGCCGACGGCACGGTCGGGCCGAGGACCTGGACCGCGCTGCTCTCGGCCGGCACCACGCCGGCGCTCGCCAAGGGCAGCTCGGGCGAGGCCGTGAAGCGGCTGCAGCGCGCGCTGACCGCCGCGCTGGGCAAGACCCTGGCCGTCGACGGGGCGTTCGGCACGGCGACCGACACGGCCGTGCGCGACTACCAGACCAGCCGGGGTCTGACGGCCGACGGCGGCGTGGGCCCGAACACCTGGGGGGCGCTCCAGTCCGGGCGCTGACCCCCGCCTCCACCCGGGCCCCGTGCCCCGCCGCCGGCCGCTGAGTACCCGTACTCATGCCCCGGCCCCCTACCGCCGGGACGATGACGGACGAGCGGGCCGGACACGGCGGGGACACGGGGCGGGGCGCCTTCGGGGCGCCGGTGGAGGGGGACGGCATGGGGCGATTCATGGGCGCGCTGCTCGCGGCGGTGGTGGTGGCCGGAGCGGTGGCGCTGGCGTACACGTCGGGAGCCCCGGCCTCGCTGCTGCTGGGCGCGGCGGCGGGGGTGCTGAGTCTGCTGTGGCTGCTCCTCCTGCTGACGGTTCCCTGGAATCTCTACTTCCGGGCGCACACGGTGCTGGCCGAGATCGGCGTGAGCCGTTCCAAGGGCCTGGAGGTGCCGAAGGAGCGGGACGCCGAGGCGGCGCGGATCGCACGGCTGATGCTCCGGGTGGCGGTGGGCGGGCACGCGCTGACCGCCGCCCTGGCCGTGGCGGTCACGGCGGCGACGGGCGCGGTGACGGGCTACTGGTTCGCGGGCTTCTTCCTGCTCAGTACGGTCTTCCGGCCCGCCGGAGCCTACTTCGGACAGCTGCGGCGACGGCTGGGCACCCTGCTGAAGGACGTGACCTTCCCGCGCGACGACGTGACCGAGCTCCGCGAGGAGGTGGCCCGGCTGCACGCGGGCACACGCGCCCTGGAGGAGAAGGCGGAGGAGCAGTACCGCGCGCTGGGCGAACTACGGCGCACCACGGACGCGTTGAACGTCTCGGCGCACGGCCGCGCGGACGAGACCGACCGGAAGGTCGCCGCGCTCGCGCGTGAGTTCGAGTCCACCGTGAATCGCCTGACGGACAATCAGGAGATCATCGCCGGGCTGAAGGCGTTCCTCCGCCTGCTGCGGACGGCCGACGGCACGGCCTGAGGCCGGCCGCGCACCGAGCCGCTCCGGTCGCGGAGCGCCGCACCCGGAGACATCACCTCACCGCTGCCGCCGGGCCCGGGAAACGCGACGGCCTGACGCCGTGCCGGCCGCCCGTACGCTCCGGAGCGCATCGGGCGGGCGCCGGTGCGCCTTCCGCCGGGCCGCGCCCACGGGCCAACCTTGGCCGTGCCGGCACCGGGCCGGCGGGACTCGGAGGGCGGTCGGACATGGCTCGTACGCAGTCGAGGTGCGGAGCACCCACCCTGAAGGGCACGCGCTGCCAACGGCTGGCGATGAAGGACGCCTCGCGGTGCGACCGGCACCGGGGCGACTGGTCGGTGTACACGGTCGCGCGGCGCAAGGCGCAGGAGAAGGCGGCCCGCCGACGGCGGTGAAACGGGCTGCTCACCCGGTCGGCGCTCCGGCACACTGGGCCGATGAGTGCCGACCTCCCGCCCGCCCGGACCCGCGCGCTGAGCCATGTGGCCGCGCTGTCGACGGGGCCGCCGCTGGACCCGTCCCTGCGCGTGACGCTGAACTTCCACCCGGACCGCGTCGGCGGCGGCCGTACGGTCCTGGAGGGGCTGGCCGAGGACGGGGTGTACGTCTCCCAGTTCGTCACCGGCACCGGCAACGGCGGCCTCACCGCCCGTCCCGGTGGCGACCGGTGGCGCTGGGAGAGCCGCATCTTCGGCGGCGCCTACGACGGTGCGAGCGCCCACGAACGGCCCGTCTACGGGGCGCTGGACTTCCGCCGGGCCCCCTTCGGTGCCGCGCCCCGGTTCGGTTCCGCCCATCTCAGGCTGACCGCCGAGGCCTTGCCGCGGTCGACCTTCTGCTACCCCGACAGCTTCCTCGAGCCGTCCGACTTCGGTGTGGCGGGAGCCGGGGGAAGGCTCGTCGCGCTCGCCGAGGCCGACGCCAGGGACGTGCTGGACGACTACGTCGAGGCGCATGTGCACGGTCCCGTCCGGCTCCAGGACCATGTGGAGGCCCTGGTCCTCGACCCCTGCTTCCGGGGCACGGACGTGGAGAAGGCCGCCCGCGCGCTGCCCTGCCCCCTCGAATGGCACGCTGGATTCCGTCTCGGCACGGACGAGTTGCGGAGGCATCCGGAGTACCGGGGCCCGGAGTACGTCGAGTTGGGGACCGGGATCGCGGTCGACGGGGTCCTGGACGCCCGGATCATCGGGGAGGCCGTCGCCGCCGGGCGCCACGATCCGCAGGACCTCAAGCGGGTCTGGCACTGTGTGGCGCGCTTCGGCAGGAGCATGTGAGAAGGAGGTGGTCCCGCACCTCACGCGGGATGCGGGACCACCTCTGCCGGGCCGTTCAGCAGGTCACTTCAGGCCGAAGGCCTTGATGATCTCCTGGTCGAGGGCCAGTCCGCCGGGGCCCTCCACATGGGCCTTCAGCGAGACCGAGGTCGCGCCCCTGGCGGGTGTCCGCAGCGTCGCGGTCCACTCCCCCGAAGCACTCTTGCGCAGCTTCGCCGCGCTCCAGGTCCTGCCCTCGTCGTAGCTGACCGACAGGGAGGCCTCGGTGGCCTTCACTGCGCCGTCCAGCCAGTCCTGCGTGCCCGACTCGATGCCGAGCTCGACCGGCTTGCCGGCCCTGACGTCGCCCGCCAGGTCGGTGGACACGTCGTAGCCGAGCTGGAGGAGCGGGATGTCGGCCCGCTCCGTGCCCTCCGGCAGCGCGCCCGAGACGAAGTTCCACTCGGAGTGGGTCCGCGTCGAGGTCTTCCACGTCGCCTCGTCCCGCACCGAGTCGATGACCAGGCGGTACGGCTTCTGCTCGGCCGGCAGGTCCCAGGCGTAACCCGCCCGGCCCGCGCCCTTCTTGATCAGGGTGTCGCCCTGGTAGAAGGCGTAGGACGTCGTGTCGTACTCGTCCGCGGGCATCGAGCCCGAGTGGCCCTCGCCCGAGTCCGTCCACGGCGTGATGTTGAACTGGACGTCGTTGTACGCGGTGCGGAACGGACCCCAGTAGCCCGTACCGAGGCGCGGTCCCGTGACCGGGGCGAACCAGTCGGCGCGGTAGGTCCGGCCCGCCGTGTAGTCCAGCTCCGCGCTGCGCATCTCGTGCGCGGTGTCGGTCGCCTCGGCGTTGAGCACCGAGTGGTTCTCGTACCAGAAGGAGGCGCCGGGCAGCGGGGTGACCCACTCGGTGCGGGTGCCCGGGAACTTCTCGTACTCCTCGAAGCCGATGCCGAAGCCGTAGTCCGGGATGTCGTAGCGGTAGCCGCCGCCGAGCACGTCCTTGTGGCCGTAGTAGGTGTTCTCCACCGTGGCCAGCTGCCGGGCCGAGGGCGCGAAGGCCAGCGAGCGGTCCGGGACCGCCCCGTCGTGGCGGTCGACGAGGTCGTAGACGTAGCTCGCGAACTTCCGTTGGTCCACGTCGATCCTGGCGCCCTTGCGGGCGGCCTCGATCAGATCCCTGCCCGCGAGCCGCTGCACGGAGGCGACCGGGATGGTGGTCTCCTCGCCGTACGGCACGTAGGAGGACTCCATCAGCACGCCCCGGCCGTCGTTGACGACGAAGAGCGCGGAGGCGCCCGCGGCGAGCGCGTTGGCCAGCCGGTCGGCGGGGGCGACCGCGTCGCTGCGGTCGACCACGACCGCCTTGCCCCTGGCGTCCAGGCCCTCGTAGTCGGAGGCCGCGCCGTTCCCGGCGAAGACGGCCTTCAGCTTCCGGTCGCTGTCCTCCGCGACCACGGAGCCGATCTGCGCGGTGACCGGGACGTCATGGCCGCCGGCCGAGACGTCGATCATCTTCTCGCCCTGGCGCCAGCGGGTCAGATAGCTGAAGTCGCCCTCCTTCACCTTCTTCGTGGGGCTGACCCACAGCTGGTCGTAGGCGACCGGGAGGGTGAACGCCTCGCGCTGGACGACTCCGCTCGGGGCGGTGCGCGCCATGTCGACGCGCAGCTGCCGCTGCTCGGTCTCCTTGGGCGTCCGCACGCTCACCTTGCGGGCCTCGGACGCGTCCAGGGTGACCGTCGTGGGCTTGTCCAGGACGGTCTCGGGAGCCATCAGGAAGGCGAGGCCCTGGGAGTCGGCCCGGTCCCCCTCGACGTCGAGGACCGACCAGGCGGTGTAGTTGCCGGGCGGCAGTCGCAGGGTGGTGTCGCCCGACACGTTGACGGGACGCAGTTCGGTGTCGCCGAGCGCGGCGAACACCACGGTGCCGTCCGCCGGTTCGCCCGAGCGGTCGCGCAGCTGGAGCGTCAGGTCGTAGAGCTCCTGCTCCTTGTTGACGGCGAAGCCGGTGTGGGCCACGGTCGTGCCGGCCGCGTCGGTCGCGAGGACCTGGCCGGAGAACTCCGTGTCGACCGGCACCTTCGACGGGTCGATCGAGAGGACCGCCTCGGCGGTGGAGCCGGCCGGGACGGTCAGCTTCGACGTGGACAGCGTGTAGGCGGCGGCGTCCGTGTCGGTCGCCAGGTCCAGCGTCACGTCCGCGGCACCGGTGTTGCGGTAGGTGATGGTCCGCTCGGTGACCGGGTCCGTGTCGCTGTGCGGCCAGGCGTACGAGGCGACCTCGACGGAGCCGGTGGCCTCGATGGCCGTGTCGATGGCGGCCTTGACGTCGAGACGGCCGGTGCCCTGCTCGTACGGCGTGTAGCCGGGCAGCAGCTTCGAGGAGCTCATCAGCGCGTCCTTGATGCGCTGGCCGGACCACTCGGGGTGGCGCTGCTTGAGGATGGCCGCCGCGCCGGCGACGTGCGGGGTCGCCATCGACGTACCGGACATCGACTGGTACATGCCCTCGATGCCGGGCACGGACTGCGAGGCGGCGGCGTTGATGTCGACACCGGGGGCGGAGAGGTCGGGCTTCAGGCCGTGGGAGCGCACGAGCGGGCCCATGGAGGAGAAGGCCGCGCGGCCGTCCTGCTTGTCGACGGCTGCGATGGTGAGCGCGTCGGCGGCGGAGCCGGGCGAGCCGATGGTGCCCGCGCCGTAGGAGTTGCCCGCGGCGATCACGAAGAGTGGGCCGCCGTCGGCGGAGAGCGCGTCGACGGCCTGCGACATCGGGTCGTTGCCGTCGTCCGGGATGCTGGAGCCGAGGCTCATGGAGACGACGTCGGCGCCTTCGGCCTTGGCCCACTCCATGGCCTCGATGATGCCGGAGTCCGCGCCGGACCCTCCGTCGCCGAGGACCTTGCCGACGATCAGGTCGGCGCCGGGGGCGACACCCTTGTTGGCACCTTCCGAGGCCGCGCCGGAGCCCGCGATGGTGGAGGCGACGTGCGTGCCGTGGCCGTTCTTGTCGTCGACCTCCTCGCCGGGCACGAAGCTCCGGGACTCCTTGACGCGGTCCTTGACGTCCGGGTGCGTCGCGTCGATGCCGGTGTCCAGGACGGCGACCGTGGTGCCCTTGCCGTCGAAGCCCTCCGCCCACGCCTGGGGGGCGTTGACCTGCGGCACGGAGTCCTTCAGCGCGGCCTCGACCTTGCCGTCGAGCCAGAGCTTGGCGATGCCGTTGTCCAGCGAACGGCTCTTCTCCGTACGGGAGATGTCGCTCCAGAAGGCGCGGGCGTCGTCCTTGTCCGCCTTGAGCGCGGCGCCGTTGACCGACTCCAGGCGGCGGACCGTCTTGCTGCCGCGCGGGGCGGCCGGCAGTGAACGCGCCGTGCTCGCCGGGTAGGTGGCGATCAGCGGGATGCCGCCGGCGCGCGCGTCGTCGTAGCCCATGGCGGCGAGTGCCGAGACGTTGAAGAGCCGGCGGTCCAGCTTCCCCGCGGCGATGAGGGAGCTCGCCTCGTCGGGGATGACGTAGACGTCCTCCCCGGCCTGCTGCACATGCACGCCGCCCTCGGCGCCCTCGGGGCGGTCGACGGTGACGACGTCCTGGGCGCCCGTGCCGTCCGTGTAGTGGACGACGTCGCCGGTGACCAGGGTGATGTCGTAGTCGCGGGACTCGGACCCGTGGCGGTCCTCGGCGGTCGCGGGCTTCGGAGCGGCGGTGGCGGCACCGGCGACAGGAAGCATGACGCCGCTCACGAGGGCGACGGAGGTCGCTATGAGCAGAGCCCTGCGTCCCGCGCGAGCGGGTCTCGCCCGGCCGGAAACGGAGGAGAGGGAAAATGTCATGCAGCTGATCTACCGGTAAATCCGGGGCTGCGGACGGCTTCACCCCTGGCGTGAAACCGCCGTGGCGGCAACCCGCCCGGCGTGATCAGTCGTCGATGGTCCTGTTCAGGCCACGGGGACGAGCGGCGAAACGCTCTCGTGGTGGATCGGGGTGTGGGCGCCCTTCAGCGGCAGTCCGGTGCCTCCACGCAGGTCGGCGACGATCTCGGCGGCGATCGAGAGAGCGGTCTCCTCGGGGGTACGGGCGCCGAGGTCCAGCCCGATCGGCGAGTGCAGGGCGGCCAGTTGGCGCTCGGTGACACCGGCCTCGCGCAGCCGCTCGTTGCGCTCCAGATGGGTGCGGCGCGAGCCCATCGCGCCGACATAGGCGACGGGCAGGCGCAACGCCAGTTCCAGCAGCGGGACATCGAACTTGGCGTCGTGCGTGAGGACGCAGAGCACCGTGCGCGCGTCCACATCGGTGGTGGCGAGATAGCGGTGCGGCCAGTCGACGACTATCTCGTCGGCGTCCGGGAACCGCGCCGCCGTGGCGAAGACGGGCCGGGCGTCGCAGACGGTCACGCGGTAGCCGAGGAAGCGTCCGGCCCGCACCAGGGCGGCGGCGAAGTCGATGGCCCCGAAGACGATCATCCGTGGCGGCGGGACGCTCGACTCGACGAGCAGGGTGAGCGGGCTGCCGCAGCGGGAGCCCTCGGCGCCGATCACGAGCTCGCCCGTGCGGCCCGCGTCGAGCATCGCGCGGGCCTCGGCGGCGGCCGTGCGGTCCAGTTCGGGATGCCCGCCGAGCCCGCCCTCGTACGTCCCGTCGGCGTGGACGAGCAGGGGCCGGCCGAGCATCGCGCCGGGCCCCTCGGTGACACGGGCGACGGCCGCCGCGCGGCCCTTCGCCGCGGCGGCGAGAGCGGCGGCGTACACCGGGCGCGCGGGGTCGTCCGCGCGCACCGGTGTCACCAGGATGTCGATGACGCCTCCGCAGGTCAGGCCGACGGCGAAGGCGTCGTCGTCGCTGTAGCCGAAGCGCTCGCGGACGGTGGTGCCGTCCTCGACGGCCTGCCGGCACAGCTCGTACACCGCGCCCTCCACGCATCCGCCGGAGACCGATCCGACGGCCGTTCCCTCGCTGTCGACGGCGAGGGCGGCACCTGGCTGCCGGGGCGCGCTGCCGCCGACGGCCACCACGGTGGCCACGGCGAACGCGCGTCCCTGCCCGACCCACCGGTGGAGCTCTTCGGCGATGTCCAGCATGGCGTGTCTCCTTCTGACTGAGGTGCGGGGGGGCGCGGCGGGCGTCAGCTGACGCCCAGCCAGCTCTCGATGGGGTGCAGGGCGAAGTAGACGACGAAGACCAGCGTCAGGACCCACATGAAGACGCCGACCTCGCGAGCCCTGCCCTGGGCGAGCTTGATGGCCGAGTACGAGATGACGCCCGCGGCGACACCGGTGGTGATGGTGTAAGTGAACGGCATCAGGACCACGGTGAGGAAGACCGGTACGGCGACCGAGCGGTCGGCCCAGTCCACGTGCCGGGCGTTCTGCATCATCATGGCGCCGATGACGACCAGGGCGGCGGAGGCCACCTCGGCGGGCACGATCGCCGTGAGCGGGGTGAAGAAGAGGCAGGCGGCGAAGAAGAGCCCGGTGACAACGGAGGCGAGCCCCGTGCGGGCACCCTCCCCCACGCCGGTGGCGGACTCGACGAACACCGTCTGCCCGGAGCCTCCGGCGACACCGCCGATCGCGCCGCCCGCGCCGTCGATGAACAGCGCCTTGGACAGGCCCGGCATCCGGCCCTTGTCGTCGGCGAGCTTCGCCTCGGTGCCGACGCCGATGATGGTGGCCATCGCGTCGAAGAACCCGGCCAGGACCAGAGTGAAGACGATCATGCCGACCGTCATCACGCCGACATCGCCCCAGCCGCCGAACTCGACGTTCCCGAAGAGCGAGAAGTCCGGTGCGGAGACGGCGCTGCCGCTCAGCTCGGGCGGACCGCTGCTCCACGCCTTCGGGTCGATGTCGCCCACAGCGTTGACGGTGATCGCCGCGAGGGTGCCGACGACGATGCCGATGAGGATCGCGCCGGGCACGTTCCGCGCCTGGAGCATGAAGATCAGCAGCAGGGTCACGGCGAAGACGAGGACGGGCCAGCCGGCGAGTTCACCGGCGGGGCCGAGGGAGAGCGGGGTCGCCTCCCCCTTGTGGACGAAACCGGCCTTGAAGAGGCCGATGAGCGCGATGAAGAGGCCGATGCCGATGGTGATGCCGTGTTTCAGCGCGAGCGGGATCGCGTTCATGATCAGCTCGCGGAGGCCGGTGACGACCAGCAGGCAGATCACCACGCCGTAGACCACACACATGCCCATGGCCTGCGGCCAGGTCATGGCCGGCGCGACCTGCGAGGCGAGCACCCCGGAGACGCTGAGCCCGGCGGCGAGGGCGAGGGGGACCTTGCCGATGAAGCCCATCAGCAGGGTGGTGGCCGCCGCGGCGAGCGCGGTGGCGGTGATCAGACCCGGCTGGCCGAGCAGTTGGCCGTCGGCGTCCTTGCCGCCGAGGATGAGCGGGTTGAGCAGGAGGATGTACGCCATGGCCATGAAGGTCGTGACACCGCCGCGCACCTCGCGGGCGACGGTCGATCCTCGTTCGGATATGTGGAAGTAGCGGTCGAGCCAGGACCGTCCGGCGGGGACGCGCGAGCCGGAGCCCGCGTCCTCCGCGCCGGTCCTGGGTTCCACGGACTGCTGGGTCATGTTGCCTGACTCCCAAGGTTCACAGGGGCACCCGCGTGGAGCTCTGGAGATTGCGGGATTTGGGATGACTGCGTGGCGGCACGACCCGGGGGACGGCCCGAGGCGAACTCTTCGTGCAGGTGGTGCGGTTGCTGCTCCGGACGGTGCGCGGTGCGGGGACTGTGACGTTCGCGGCAGGCGCGCACCGCCCGGAGGTGTGTGGGGAACCGTCAGGTGCCGGTGATGTGCTCGGGGCGCACCGGCGTCCTGTTGAGTTCCAGTCCCGTCGCGTTCCGGATCGCCGCGAGGACGGCCGGGGTAGACGACAGGGTCGGGGCCTCGCCGATGCCGCGCAGCCCGTACGGGGCGTGGTCGTCGGCGAGTTCGAGCACGTCGACCGGGATGGTCGGCGTGTCGAGGATGGTGGGGATCAGGTAGTCGGTGAAGGACGGGTTGCGCACCTTCGCCGTCTTCGGGTCGACGATGATCTCCTCCATGACGGCCACCCCCAGCCCCTGGGTGGTGCCGCCCTGGATCTGGCCCTCGACCGACAGCGGGTTGAGTGCTTTGCCGACGTCCTGGGCGCAGGCGAGCTCGATGACCTTGACCAGGCCGAGTTCGGTGTCGACCTCCACGACCGCGCGGTGCGCGGCGAAGGAGTACTGGACGTGGCCGTTGCCCTGTCCGGTGCGCAGGTCGAAGGCCTCGGTGGGCCGGTGGCGCCACTCCAGCTCGATGTCGACGGCCTCGTCCTCCAGCACCTCGGCCAGCGGGGCGAGCACCTCCCCGGCGTCGGTGACGACCTTGCCGCCCTCCAGGAGCAGTTCGGCGGTGGCCCAGGCGGGGTGGTACGTACCGAACTTGCGGCGGCCCATCTCCAGGACCTTCTCCCGGACGGCCTCGCAGGAGTTCTTCACCGCGCCGCCCGTGACATACGTCTGGCGGGACGCCGAGGTCGATCCGGCGGAGCCGACCTGTGTGTCCGCCGGGTGGATGGTCACCTGGCTGACGCCGAGTTCGGTACGGGCGATCTGGGCGTGCACGGTGACACCGCCCTGCCCGACCTCGGCCATCGCGGTGTGCACGGTGGCGACCGGCTCGCCGTTGATGACCTCCATCCGCACCCGGGCGGTGGAGTAGTCGTCGAAGCCCTCGGAGAAGCCGACGTTCTTCAGACCGACGGCGTAGCCGACACCGCGTACGACGCCCTCTCCGTGAGTGGTGTTGGACAGTCCGCCGGGCAGCGCGCGTACATCGACGGAGCTGCCTCCGGCGTCGGCCGACAGCCACTGCTGCTCGGGGGGCATCGGGCGGGCCTTGACGCGGCGCAGCAGTTCGGCGACGGGGGCCGGGGAGTCGACGGGCTGTCCGGTGGGGAGCAGGGTGCCCTGCTCCATCGCGTTCAGCTGCCGGAGCTCGACCGGGTCCATGTCGAGGGCGGCTGCGAGCTTGTCCATCTGCGCCTCGTAGGCGAAGCACGCCTGGACGGCGCCGAAGCCGCGCATGGCGCCGCAGGGCGGGTTGTTGGAGTAGAGCGCGATGGCCTCGATGTCCACGTCCTCGACGGCGTACGGTCCGACCGCGAGCGAGGAGGCGTTGCCGACGACGGCCGGGGAGGCGGAGGCGTAGGCGCCGCCGTCCAGCACGATCCGGCACTTCATGTGGGTGAGCCTGCCGTCCTTGGTGGCGCCGTGCTCGTAGTGGAGCTTCGCGGGGTGCCGGTGGACGTGCCCGAAGAAGGACTCGAAGCGGTTGTAGACCATCTTGACGGGCTTGCCCGTGCGCAGAGCGAGCAGGCAGGCGTGGATCTGCATCGACAGGTCCTCGCGTCCGCCGAAGGCGCCGCCGACCCCGGAGAGGGTCATGCGGACCTTGTCCTCGGGGAGGCCTAGGACGGGGGCGATCTGGCGGAGGTCGGAGTGCAGCCACTGCGTGGCGACGTACAGCTCGACGCCGCCGTCCTCGGACGGCACGGCGAGGCCGGACTCGGGGCCGAGGAAGGCCTGGTCCTGCATCCCGAAGACGTAGTCGCCGGTGACGACGACGTCGGCCCGCGCCGCCGCCGCGTCGGCGTCCCCGCGGATGATGGGCTGGCGGTGGACGATGTTCGGGTGCGGGACGTGTCCGATGTGGTGGTCGGTGCGGCCCTCGTGGACCAGGACCGCTCCGGGGGCGGTCGCGGACGCCTCGTCGGTGATGAGGGGCAGCTCGGCGTAGTCGATCCTGATCTTGGCGGCGGCGCGGCGCGCGGTCTCGGGGTGGTCGGCGGCGACGAGGGCCACCGGCTCCCCGTGGTGGCGGACCTTGCCGTGGGCCAGGACGGGCGTGTCCTGGATCTCCAGGCCGTAGTTCTTCATCTCGGCGGGCAGGTCGTCGTAGGTCAGGACGGCGTACACACCGGGGGTGGCGAGTGCCTCGCCGATGTCGATCGACCGGATCTCGGCGTGCGCGACGGTGGAGCGCAGCGTGTGGCCCCACAGCATGTCCTCGTGCCACATGTCCGAGGAGTACGCGAACTCGCCGGTGACCTTGAGGGTGCCGTCGGGGCGCAGGGTGGACTCGCCGATGCCGCCCGGGGACGTGGAGCCCTGGGTGATCTTGGTGGGGGTGCCGGCCGGTACTGACGTGGCTCGTGGGTCGGGCGCCATGGCTATCGCACCGCCTCTTCCTGGCGGGCGGCCGCGAGGCGGACCGCGTCGAGGATCTTCTCGTAACCGGTGCAGCGGCAGAGGTTGCCGGAGAGCGCCTCGCGGATGTCCTGGTCGGACGGGGAGGGGTTCGTCTCCAGCAGCTCGTCGGCCGCGACCAGCAGGCCGGGGGTGCAGAAGCCGCACTGCACGGCTCCCGCGTCGATGAACGCCTGCTGGACCGGGGAGAGTTCCTCGGCCTCGGCACTGCGCCCGTCGGTGGGCCGGGCCTGCCAGCGCCGGGCGGCGTCCAGCGAGGTGCCGCAGGCGCCGGATGCGCAGCCGGTGCCGGGGTGGGCGTCCTCGCGGTGCTTCGCGTAGTCGGCGAGGCCCTCGACGGTGACGACCTCGCGGCCCTCCGCCTGGCCTGCCGCGACGAGACAGGAACAGACGGGCACGCCGTCGAGCCGGACCGTGCAGGACCCGCATTCGCCCTGTTCACAGGCGTTCTTGGAGCCGGGCAGGCCCATGCGCTCGCGCAGGACGTAGAGGAGGGACTCGCCCTCCCAGACGTCGTCGGCCTCCTGCCGGCGGCCGTTGACCGTGAAATTCACTCGCATGGTTAAGCAGCTCCTTCGAGGGTGCGGCCCGCTCCGCGGTACTGCTCCCAGGTCCAGCCCAGCGTGCGGCGGGCCATGATGCCGACGGCGTGCCTGCGGTAGGCGGCGGTGCCCCGTACGTCGTCGATGGGGTTGCAGGCGCCCGCGGCGAGCTGGGCGAACTGCTTGGCGACGGAGGGGGTGATGATCTTGCCGCTCTCCCAGAACCCGCCCTCCTCCAGTGCCGCGTTCAGGAAGTCCTCGGCCTCCTTCGCCCTGACCGGGGTCGGGGCGGCGGAGCCGATGCCGGTGCGCACGGTGCGGGTCTCGGGGTGGAGCGCGAGACCGAAGGCGCAGACGGCGATGACCATCGCGTTGCGGGTGCCGACCTTGGAGTACTGCTGGGGGCCGTCGGCCTTCTTGATGTGTACGGCCCTGATCAGCTCGTCGGGGGCGAGGGCGTTGCGCTTGACGCCGGTGTAGAACGCGTCGATGGGGATCATCCGCGTCCCCCGGACGGACGCGGCCTCGACCTCGGCTCCCGCGGCGAGCAGCGCGGGGTGGGCGTCCCCCGCCGGTGAGGCGGTGCCCAGGTTGCCGCCGACGCCTCCGCGGTTGCGGATCTGCGGCGAGGCCACGGTGTGCGAGGCGAGCGCGAGGCCGGGCAGCTCGGCCCGCAGGTGCTCCATGATCGCGCTGTACGGTACGGAGGCGCCGAGGCGGACGGAGTCCTGGCCCACCTGCCACTCGGACAGCTCACCGATGCGGTTCAGATCCATGAGGTACTCGGGCCGCCGGTGGTCGAAGTTGATCTCGACCATCACGTCGGTGCCACCCGCGATGGGCACAGCCGTCGGGTGCTCGGCCTTGACGGCGAGCGCCTCCTCCCAGCTGGCGGGGCGAAGGAAGTCCATGAGTGGCTCTCTTCTTCTTCTCGGTCGGGTCGTTCGGCTGGGGCTGGGGACGGCCGGCCCGTCGGCCTGCCCGCCCTTCGGCGGGGGGGCCGTTCCTGTGTTGTTCACGCGGTGTGTGGCCCAGTACACAAGCCTTGCTCCACTCGGTGCAGTCACCGAAACCATGAAGGAATTGGCTGGTCCCCATCCCTGTCTTGTAGATTCGAACGAATGGCGGACAGCGGTAACCTCACCGCAATTCACAGGTGACCTCCGCCGCCCCCGCACCAACGAAGAGAT
This sequence comes from Streptomyces sp. CB02058, assembly GCF_001905505.1. Taxonomy (GTDB): domain Bacteria; phylum Actinomycetota; class Actinomycetes; order Streptomycetales; family Streptomycetaceae; genus Streptomyces. The sequence goes on along the minus strand of NZ_LIPG01000003.1, from coordinate 628,041 downwards.
CGGCGGCAATCGACGATGCGGCTGCGCGCACTGCTGGACACCGAGGCCCTGGGGCTGCGGCTGCTCGGCGGCGAGGACGAGCTGGACCGGCCGGTCCGGGGCGTGATGACGACCGACCTGCGCGATCCCAGCCGGTACCTCTCCGGCGGGGAGCTGGTCCTCACGGGGCTGGCCTGGCGCCGGGACGCGTCGGACTCGGAACCCTTCGTCCGGATCCTGGCGAACGCCGGGGTCGCCGGGCTGGCCGCGGGCGAGGCGGAGCTCGGGGCCGTCCCCGACGACATGATCGAGGCGTGCCTGCGGCACCGGCTCCCGCTCTTCGCGGTCGACGAGACCGTGGCGTTCGCGACGATCACCGAGCACGTGGTGCGCCAGGTGTCCGGCGAGCGGGCGGGCGACCTCGCCGCCGTCGTCGACCGCCACCGCAGGCTGATGACCTCGGGCCCGGCGGGCGGCGGTCCCGAGGTGGTCCTCGACCTGCTGACGTCCGACCTGGACCTGCGGGCCTGGGTCCTGTCGCCCACGGGCCGGCAGATCGCCGGGGCGGGCGAGCCCCTGCCTCCTGGGGTCGGCGCGGAGCTGGCCGGGCAGCACCTCACGGCGAGCCGCTCCGGCAGGCCCGGCCCGCACCGGGCGGAGGTGGACGGCACGGCCTATTCGCTGTTCCCGGTGCGCCACACCGGCCGGGCCGCCGTGCCCGCCCCGGACCGCGACGCGCGCGAGTCCCTGCTCTCGGACTGGCTGCTGGCCGTGGCGGCGGACGCGGGCGACTGGCCCGCCGCCCGGCTGGACCTGCTCCAGGGCGTCACCCAGCTGATCGCGGTCGAGCGGGACCGCCGGGACGCGGCCCGTGCCGTGCGCCGCAGGCTCGCCCAGGAGGTGCTGGAGCTGGTCCAGACGGGCGCGGCCCCGGCCGAGATCTCGGCGAGGCTGAGGGTGGCCGCCCCGGTCCTGCTGCCCGGCCTGGGCACGGCCCCGCACTGGCAGGTCGTGGTGGCCCGGGTCGAGTGGACCGGTGAGGACGCGGGCACCCCGGGCGGCCGGGCCGCGCAGGCGCTGCTGGAGGAGATCCTGGTCGACCCCGCGGTGACGGGCCCGGAATCGGCCGACCGTATCGCCGTGGCGCACACGGGCGACGAGGCGGTCGCCCTCGTACCGCTGAGCGCGCTCCCCCCGGCGGACTCCGCCGACGCGGACGCGCCGGAGCGCGCCGGAGCGGGGGAGGACGCCGGTGCGGGGGAACCGCAGGACGCCGCGCTGCACGCCGACGCCCTGCTCGACAGCGTCCGCGCGCCGCTCTCCGCGGGCCTCGCCGACGACGGCCGCCTGACACTGGGTGTCAGCGCCGCCGTACATTCCGCCGAAGGGCTCCGGGGCGCGCTGGAGGAGGCGCGGCACGCCCGGCGGGTGGCCGCCGCCCGGCCGGGAGCGGTCTGCGCCGCCGGGCACCACGAGCTCGCCTCGCACGTCCTGCTGCTGCCCTTCGTCCCGGACGACGTGCGGCGCGCCTTCACCGCCCGGCTCCTCGATCCGCTGCGGGACTACGACCGGCGGCACCGCGCGGAGCTGATCGAGACGCTGGAGGCGTTCCTGGACTGCGACGGCTCCTGGACCCGCTGCGCGGCCCGGCTGCACCTGCACGTCAACACACTGCGCTACCGCGTCGGACGTATCGAGCAGTTGACGGGACGTGACCTTTCGCGGCTGGAGGACAAGCTCGACTTCTTCCTGGCCCTGCGCATGAGCTGATTTCCCGGGACTCCCGCGCCGCCTCCGGGTTGCGGGCGATTGTGAAATCTTTCACCTGACATCGATCCGACCCCTTGGCCCGGCGTGCCATTCCGTGCTGAGATGCGCGCAGACCCAGGCCGACCGTCACTCGCAGATCGGCCTCCACAGCTCGATGGCGCGCTCGGGGAGGGCAACGTGGCGCATACCGCCATGTCTGGTTCCGGAACGACAGAAGATGACGATCCTCCGCTCCAGACCGCGGTATGGCGGCTGCGCTCACGCGCCTGCTGGACGGACGCCGCCGCACTGCTCGAACCGCACGCGGCCACCGACCACGCCGCCGCCCTCCAGCGGACCTCGCTGCTGACGGAGCGGTGTCTGTACACCGGCGCCGGCTGGACCGACGCCGAGGACGCGCTGCGCGCGGCCGAGGCGCTCGCCCATGACGACTCCGAGCGCGGGGCCGCCGCGTGCGAGCGCGGCTATCTCGCGTACGCCTCCACCCTGCTCGGGGCGCGCGACCGGGCGGACGAGGCGAGCGTGGCCCTCAGCAGGGCCGCGGCCCTGCTCTCCCCCTCGGCTCCCGGCCGCCCGCTGCTGGACTTCCGCCGGGGGCTGATCGCCCAGAACATCGCCGATTCCCCGCAGTCCGCCCGCGCCGCCTACCGCAGGGCGCACGCCGGGGCCACCGCCCGGGGTGACGAACTGCTGCTCTCGTTCACCTGGCGCCATCTCGCCTCGCTCGCCCTGCGTGAGGGCGAGCTCGCCGAGGCCCGGCACGGCTTCGCCGAGTCGCTGCGGATAAGGGAGGAGCTGGGCTATCTCGTCGGTACGGCGCCGGCGCTCATCTCGCTCGCGGACGCCGAGGCGGAACCCGAGGCGGCGGCCCGGCTGCGCGCGGAGGCGGGACGGCTGTTCCGGCTGCTCGGCGGCGTACCGACCTGGCTCGCTCCCCGGCTGGAGCCGCCGGACCCGGAGACGGCCGAGGCGAACTGACCGGCGCGGGGGCGCGGGGAGCGCTCAGGCCTCCGCGCCGCTGAAGTGCTCGCGCACGAGGGCCTGGACCACCGGGAGGTCCCGGGCGATCAGCGCGTCCAGCAGGGCGGTGTGCTGCGAGGCGTCGGCGAGCAGGTCCGCCCCGCGGCCCCCCGGAGCGCCGGCCGGCGGCCACTGGGAGCGGCGGTGCAGATCGTCGGCGACCGCCACGAGCTGCTGGTTGCCGGAGAGCGCGAGGACGGCCCTGTGGAAGGCGCGGTCGCTCTCCGCGTAGCCCGCCCGGTCCCCGACCGCCGCGGCCGCGACGGTGGCGTCGGCCAGCGGGCGCAGCGCGCACCAGCCGGTCGCCGGTACGGTCCTGGCGAGCCGCAGTACGACGGGGATCTCGAGCAGGGCCCGCACCTCGGCGAGCTCCGCCAGGTCCCGGGGGGCCCGCTCGCTGATCCGGAAGCCCCGGTTCGGCACGGTCTCGACGGCACCCTCGGCGGCCAGCTGCTGCATCGCCTCGCGCACCGGCGTCGCGGACACCCCGAAGCGGGCGCCGAGCGCCGGGGCGGAGTAGACCTGCCCCGGGGCCAGCTCGCCGCTTACGAGCGCGGCGCGCAGGGCGTCGAGGATCTGGCCGCGTACGGAGTGCCGCTGGACCACCCGCGGCGCGGGCGGCTCGCAGTGGGTGTGCTCGCCGCGCGCCTGTTCGGGCACGCGGATGTCGGACGGGGTGCCCGCGGACGCGTACGGCCGCGCGGTTCCACGCGCTCTGCCCTGCTCCACCGGAACCTCCTCGCACTGGCGGGCCGACTCGCGTGCGCCGGGCCCCTTGTGCACGATAGGCGGAGCGGGCCTCAGTTCAAACACCGATCACTTCGGGTAAGGTAAGGCTTACCTGTAGAAGATCGTGATTCGGTGGTCCCCGTATGACCGTGCCCGCCCTGCTCGCCGCCACCGCCCCGTCCCCGCTGACGGCGGCGTACGCGCGTCTGGCCGAGGTCTTCCCCGGCCTGCGCGCCGAGGTGCTCGCCGATGACGTCGCCGCGCCCTCGGGCGCCGGGTGGGTCGGCGCGGCGGAGCTCGCCGCGGGCGGCGCGGAGCTGGACGACTTCCTGGCCTGGGACGAGGCGCAGGTGCTGCGGGACTACGGCACGCGGGCCCGCCCGGACGTGGTGGCGAGCTTCGGGCTCCACCGTTACGCGTGGCCCGCCTGCCTCCTGGTGACCCTGCCGTGGTTCACGCACCGCCGGGTGCCGAGGGTCCCCGTGGCGGACGTCGCCTTCCACCGGGGCCTGGGCCGTCTGACCCTCCGTGTGAGCGAGTTCGCCTGCCTGCCCGACGACCCGGCGGCCACGCTGCCGGGAGCCCGCGTCGTCCCCGACGAGGCCGCGCTGCGGGCCGAGGTCCTCGACGCCGTGGCACAGCACATCGGCCCGGTGCTGGACGGCTTCCGGCCGCGCATGCGGCGCGGGAAGCGCGCCCTGTGGGGCATGGCGACCGACGAGATCGTCGAGGGCCTCTGGTACATCGCGCATCTGCTCGGCGAGGAGAACCGGGCGATGAGGGAGCTCGAACTCCTGCTCCCGGGCACCACCAAGCCGTACGTCGGCACCGCGGGCTTCCGCGAACTGACCGGCCCCGACGGCGAATCGCTGCCGACGCGCGACCGGGCCAGCTGCTGCATGTTCTACACGCTGCGCCCCGAGGACACCTGTGTGACCTGCCCGCGCACGTGCGACGCGGACCGGGTCCGGAAGCTGGCCGCCGCCGCCTGATCCCCTCGGCGGCTCACACCACCCGGCCGGGCGACCGGAATTCGAACGCAACTCGGTTTCACCCCATGGGCGTTCGAGAAGATTCCGCCCATCGATGAGCCCCGTCACCCCAATGGCGTTCACTTGCCCGGAAACCCGCTGAGCGGCCCGGTATTTCCGTCACGATGGCGCCCGAAACGCCCTACGTGACGCAAGGGACCGCGCATGAGACTGACCGACATATCGCTTGACTGGCTGCTTCCGGGCGCCGTGCTGCTCGTGGGAGTCATGGCGGCGGTGACGGTGGTCGCGCGCGGCAGGCGCGCCGCTGAGAAGGCCGCGGCCGACGACAGCTGGGAACGCAGCGAGGAGCGCCGCAGGCGCAAGGAGGCGCTCTACGCCACCGCCTCGTACGTCCTGCTGTTCTGCTGCGCCGCGGTTGCCGCCGCACTCTCCTTCCACGGGCTCGTCGGCTTCGGCCGGCAAAACCTCAGCCTCTCCGGAGGCTGGGAGTACCTCGTGCCGTTCGGCCTCGACGGGGCCGCCATGTTCTGTTCGGTGCTCGCGGTGCGCGAGGCCAGCCACGGCGACGCCGCGCTGGGCTCCCGGCTGCTGGTGTGGACGTTCGCCGGCGCGGCCGCCTGGTTCAACTGGGTGCACGCGCCGCGCGGCATGGACCACGCGGGCGCCCCGCACTTCTTCGCGGGAATGTCGCTCTCGGCGGCCGTGCTGTTCGACCGTGCGCTGAAGCAGACCCGCCGTGCGGCACTGCGCGAGCAGGGCCTGGTGCCCCGCCCGCTGCCGCAGATCCGCATCGTCCGGTGGCTGCGTGCCCCCAGGGAGACCTTCGGTGCCTGGTCGCTGATGCTCCTGGAGGGCGTACGCACCCTGGACGAGGCGGTGGACGAGGTACGCGAGGACCGCCGCGAGAAGGAGCAGGACCGGCACCGCCGGAAGGACCAGGCCAAGCTGGACCGGGCCCGCATCAAGGCCCTGAACCGGCAGAACCGCGTCTGGACGCGCGGTGGCCGCACCGATCGCCAGGTGGACGTCCAGGCCATCGCCCCGGCATCGGGCGGCGGCCCTCCGGCCGTCGCGGAGCCTGCCATAACAGAGCCGGGACAACTGCCACTTCGCCCTCGGCCATCCCTGCAAGCCGTGAACGGCTCGAACTCCAGGAGCACTTCGGGACAGACCACGAGCGGTGACCCCGCGACCGTCGACCTCACCGCCGAGGACGACACCCAGGCCCTGCCCCGGCTGGATTCGCTGGAGCAGAAACTGAAGGATCTGGAGCAGCAGTTCGGCTGAGCCTGCGGGCTCGGAGCCCCGGGTCCGGTCCTGGGGCTCCGAGCCTCAGGGCTTCCCGCCGTGCAGCTCGAACCAGACCACCTTGCCCAGCGCCTGAGTCGTGACTCCCCAGGAGTCCGCCAGGCTCTGGACGAGGAGCAGTCCCCTGCCGTGCGTACCGTCGTCGGCGTTCGGTACGTACGGCGCGGGCTCCTGCCCCACCACGAAGTCACGCACCTCCACCCGCAGGCGCGTGGGTCCGGAGGTCACGGTGACCACGGCGCCGTTCCTCGTGTGGATGAGGGCGTTCGTCACCAGTTCGCTGAGGAGGAGCTCCGCGATCTCGGTCTCCTCCGGGCGCCCCCGGTAGCGCAGGAACTCCCGCAGGTCGCTGCGTATGTTCCCCACCCCCGACAGGTCGGTGTGCCCGAGTCTGCGGTGCAGTCGCACCGGCGGTCTCTCCTGCCGCATCGTCATGTCCCCCGTGCGCACGGTGAATCAATCTCCTTCGATCCCGGTCCGTTCCGTCAGGTCTCGAACGCTCACACGGAATGCATGCCCCACCGGGGAGCCGTCACGCTTCTCCAGGCGTCAACATATGAACGGACGGCCGCACAACACCGGCCGGACGACAGGGTCGTTACGTCTTCCTACTCACCGTTAACTTCCGAAAAATTCACATGAGTTGGCGTTGACGGATAGGGATCTACGCGCGTCATCATAGGGGTCATGCGAATCCCCCCACGGATCACCACGCTCGGCGGCATCGCCGCCCTCCTGTCCGTACTCTTCGTCGGCGGCCCGGTCACCGCCTCGGCGGCCGGCCTCCCCTCGACCGCCGCCGTCGGCAGCGTCTGCTACTCCGCGCTGCCGTCCCAGGCCCATGACACGCTCGACCTCATCGAGGCGGGCGGGCCGTTCCCGTACGACCAGGACGGCACCGTCTTCCAGAACCGGGAGGCTCTGCTCCCGAGCCGGAGCACCGGCTACTACCACGAGTACACGGTCATCACGCCCGGCTCCTCGGACCGCGGCGCCCGCCGGATCGTGACCGGTGAGGCGGTCGAGGAGGACTACTACACCGCGGACCACTACGAGTCCTTCGACCTGGTCGACCACGACTGCTGATCCGCACTCCCCCGGTCCGGTCCGCGCCGTAGTCCCCCACCTGCGGCGCGGGCCCTCGGACCGGCGACCGGGAAGAGCGCGCTTGTACGCTCCACGCATGACCGTGACCTATGTGATCGACGGCTCGGGCATCACCGGCCTGGAGAGCTTCTGGGACGCGATCGGCGAGGCGGTGAACGGCCCCGGCGGCTACTTCGGCCGCGGTCTCGACGCCTTCGCGGACTGCCTGAGCGGCGGTTTCGGCACCCCGGACGACGGCTCGTTCGTCATCGAGTGGCGCGACCACGCCCGCTCCGCCCGCGCCCTGGGCCACGAAGAGACCGCCCGCCGGCTGGAACGGCTGCTCCCCCGCGCGCACCCCACCAACCGGGGCCGCCTCGAACGGGAACTGGCCGAGGCCCGGGCGGGGCGCGGACCGACGCTCTTCGACCAGCTGGTCGGGATCATCACGGAACGGACGGCACCCGGAACCCTGCGCCTGGGCTGAACTCCCGGGCGCACAGGCCCGGGGGCAGCGAGGCCCGGGGCGGCCTCCCTCAGGGACGCGGCACGTTCCTGAGGTTGGAGCGGGCCATCTGGAGCATCCTGCCGACCCCGCCGTCCAGGACGATCTTGCTGGCGGAGAGCGCGAAGCCGGTGACCATGTCGGCGCTGATCTTCGGCGGGATGGAGAGGGCGTTCGGGTCGGTGACCACATCGACGAGCGCGGGCCCCTTGTGCCGGAAGGCGTCCTTGAGCGCGCCCTCCAGCTGCTTGGGCTTCTCCACCCGCACGCCGAAGGCCCCGGAGGCCCGGGCGATCGCGGCGAAGTCCGGGTTCTTGTTGGTCGTGCCGAACGACGGCAGCCCGGCGACCAGCATCTCCAGCTCGACCATGCCGAGCGAGGAGTTGTTGAAGAGGACGACCTTCACCGGCAGGTTGTACTGGACGAGCGTGAGGAAGTCGCCCATCAGCATGGTGAATCCGCCGTCTCCGGACATCGACACGACCTGGCGGTTCCGGTCGGTGAACTGGGCGCCGATCGCCTGCGGCAGCGCGTTGGCCATCGAGCCGTGGCTGAACGAACCGATCACCCGGCGGCGGCCGTTGGGCGTGAGATAGCGGGCCGCCCACACATTGCACATGCCGGTGTCCACCGTGAACACCGCGTCCTTGTCGGCCAGTTCGTCCAGGACCGAGGCGACGTACTCCGGGTGGATCGGGACGTGCTTCTCGACCTTGCGGGTGTAGGCCTTGACCACGCCCTCCAGGGCGTCGGCGTGCTTCTTGAGCATCCGGTCGAGGAACTTGCGGTCGGTCTTGGCCTTCACGCGCGGGGTCAGGGCACGCAGCGTCTCGCGTACGTCGCCCCAGACCGCCAGGTCGAGCTTGGACCGGCGGCCCAGGTGCTCGGGGCGTACATCGACCTGGACGATCCGGACATCGGTGGGGAGGAACGCGTTGTACGGGAAGTCGGTGCCCAGCAGGATCAGCAGATCGCACTCGTTGGTCGCCTCGTAGGCGGCGCCGTAGCCGAGCAGCCCGCTCATGCCGACGTCGTACGGGTTGTCGTACTGGATCCACTCCTTGCCGCGCAGGGCGTGGCCGACCGGCGCCTTGACCCGCTCGGCCAGCTCCATCACCTCGGCGTGGGCGCCGGCCGTTCCGCTCCCGCAGAAGAGCGTCACCCGTTTGGCCTCGTCGATCATCCGGCGGAGCTTCTCGATCTCCTCGTCGCCGGGCTTCACCGAGGGCCGCGAGGTGACCAGCGCGTGCTCGATCGACTTCTCCGGGGCCGGCTGCGAGGCGATGTCACCGGGCATCGAGACGACGCTGACGCCGCCCCGGCCGATCGCGTGCTGGATCGCCGTCTGGAGCAGACGCGGCATCTGCTGCGGATTGGAGATCATCTCGTTGTAGTGGCTGCACTCCTGGAAGAGGAGCTCGGGATGGGTCTCCTGGAAGTAGCCGAGGCCGATCTCGCTCGACGGGATGTGCGAGGCGAGGGCGAGGACCGGGGCCATCGAGCGGTGAGCGTCGTACAGGCCGTTGATGAGGTGGAGATTGCCGGGGCCGCAGGACCCGGCGCAGGCGGCGAGGCTGCCGGTGATCTGTGCCTCGGCGCCCGCCGCGAACGCGGCCGTCTCCTCGTGCCTGACCTGGATCCACTCGACGGCGGAGTTGCGCCGGACCGCGTCCACCACGGGGTTCAGGCTGTCGCCGACGACGCCGTACAGCCGCTTGACCCCCGCCCGCACGAGGATGTCGACGAACTGTTCCGACACGTTCTGCTTGGCCATGGGTGCGCGCCCTCTCTGCCTCCGGCTGTCCCCGCACTCCATCAACCCATGGCCCGCGCCGTTACGCCTCCCAGACCGCCGCGCTGGTGCGGTCGTCGGCGTACCCCTTGGTCCGGAGCTGGGTGTCGGCCAGATAGGCGGGCAGTCCCGGCGGGCTGCCGCCCGTCCAGCGCCGCGCCAGTTCTTCCGCGAGCGCCGGCTCGCCGCGCATCGGTTCGGCCAGGCCGTTCCCGCAGAGCAGCAGCGTGTCCCCCCGCCTGGCGACGGAGGCGCGGAAGCGGAAGGGCTCGGGGGGCGGTTGCGGCGGGTCCTCGGCGTACGGGGACGGGGGCGTCGCGATCTGCAGATCCATCGTCAGCCGGTCCCCGCCGGGGGTCGCTTCGCTCGCCCCGCCGCCCGTCGCCGGGAGCTCCGGGTCGAGGTCCTGCCAGGCGCCGTCGCGCAGCCGGAACAGACCGCCGGGGCCGATGCCGAAGAAGACCCGGGTGCGGCACTCCGGGTCTGCGGACAGCAGCAGGCAGCGCAGGCCCGCGCTGTAGGCCGAGGGTTCGAGACCCAGCTCGGCGGCGCGGGCACGCAGCTTGCCGTACGTACGGTCGGTGAGGCGGTGCAGACCCGATTTCAGGTCGCCTCTGCGTCCCGCCCGTATGTCGTCGGAGAGCCGGGCGTGGCTGCGGGCGACCGATCCGCCGATCCAGCGACAGGCGTCGGCCGCGGCGAGGTGGGCCTGTTCCTCACCCCGGGCTCCTCCGGCCACGGCGACCAGGACCAGGGCCCCGTCCCCGGCGCCGAAGCGCGCGGTGAGCAGGGCGTCGCGGCGGGGCTCGCCGCGAAAGCGCGCGGAGTCCCCGCGCACGGAGGCGGCCCGCAGGGTGTAGGTCCCGTAGCGGGCGCCGTCGAGGACGGTGTCGGGGACGAGCGCGTCGAGGTCGTCGGGCCCCGAGGCGGGCAGGGCGGCGGGCTCCGCGTCGTAGGTCGGCGGCCGGTCCCCGATGTGCCCGACCACGGGACGCGCGGGCGCCGCCGGGGCGGCCACGGGCGGTTCGGCCGGCGCCTCGGGGGGCGGGGGCGGCGCCGGGGGCCGTACGGCGAAGGTCTGGGGCCTGGGAGGCGGCCCGTCGGGCGCCTCCCAGGGCGCACGCCCGAACGAGACGGTGCGCGGGGTGCGCGAAGGCCCGGGCGGCGTCGGGCCTGGCGCGTTCCGCTCCGGCGGGGCGCCCTTCAGATCCGGCGCGGGCGGCTCCGGCGCGCGGCCCGGAGGCCGGGACGCGGCGGGCGGCGTCTCCGGCAGGCGCGGGTCGGGCAGGGGGACCACCGTGACCGGGTGGTCACCGTGCTCCTCAGCCTCGCCCACGGCGACCGACGCCGAGTCGAAACGGTCGTCGAGACTGTCGGCCGCGCCGCTCGGGCCGGTGTCCGGCGCGGTCTCGTCGTACAGCCGGCGCCACCACTCGTCCTCGTGGGCGGCGGGCCTCTCCCCCTGCTGGCTCATGCCCATATTTTCGACCGCTCGGGGCGTACGAAACCGGGTCATCCCGAAAGTGGCCCGGAAGTAGGACCCGCCGAGCGTCCCCACCCCCCACGGGAAGGTCGCCCGGCGGGCCGGTCTGTGAGATCAGCCCACCGCCTGCGGGGCGGGTGGTACTGCGGTGCCGCCAGACTGTCAGAGGGACCGGTGCTACGGGGCATGATGACCTCGGCGGGTTTACGCCGTGGCCGGTTCCCGCCACGTCGCACCCCGCCCGACGGGCGCGGGAACGCGCGAGCACCGATCCGGGAGGGCCGAGGATGCTGTCAGCGATAGGTCTCGACGAGAGACAGGAGGCGGCCTACAGGGCGCTGGTCGCGGCGGGAGCCGCGGAACTCTCCGATCTCGCGAGACGGCTGGCCCAGCCGGAGGCGGACACGGAACGCGCGCTGCGCAGGCTGGAACAGCAGGGGCTCGTGGCCCAGTCCTCGTCACGGGCGGACCGCTGGGTCGCCGCGCCGCCCGGGGTCGCGCTGGGCGCGCTGCTCACCCAGCAGCGCCACGAGCTGGAACAGGCGGAGCTGGCGTCCGCGCTGCTCGCCGAGGAGTACCGGGCCGAGGCGGCCGAACCCGCGGTGCACGACCTGGTGGAGGTGGTGACCGGGGCGAGCGCGGTCTCCCACCGGTTCCACCAGCTGCAACTGGGCGCCACCACGGAGGTCTGCGCGCTGGTCACGGGGAAGCCGATCGCGGTCAGCGGACTGGAGAACGAGTCCGAGGAGCGGGCGGCGATGCGGGGTGTCTCGTACCGCGTGGTCGTCGAGCGGGACGTGCTGTCGCTGCCGTCCGGCATCGTGGAGCTGTCGGCGGCGCTGAGCCGCGACGAGCAGTGCCGGGTGGTGGACAGGGTGCCGACGAAGCTGGTGGTCGCCGACGCGTCGCTCGCCATGGTGCCGCTGACCGGCCGCGGGGCCGAACCCGCGGCCCTGGTGATCCACGCCAGTGGGCTGCTGGAGTCCCTGATGGGTCTCTTCGAGGCGGTGTGGCGGGACGCGATGCCGCTGCGGCTCGGCGGGGACGGGATCAGGGAAGAGAACGGCCCGGGGGCCGATCCGACCGATCTGGAGATCCTCTCGCTGCTGCTGGCCGGTCTGACGGACGCGAGCGTGGCGAAGCAGCTGGATCTGGGCCTGCGGACCGTGCAGCGGCGGGTGAAGGGACTCATGGAGCTCACCGGGGTGACCACCCGGCTGCAGCTGGGCTGGCACGCGTACGAACGCGGATGGGTGGCCCGCGCCCCACGCTGACTCCGCCGGCCGCCGCTCCGGGCCTTTTGGGACCCGCGCTGACGGGCGGGACCCGGCGGACTCCGGCACGCTGGTCGAATGAGTGTGTGGCAGCTCGTCGCCGTCGGGGCTCTGATGCTGCTCGGCCTGGTGGGAGTGCTGGTGCCGGGTGTCCCCGGGCAGGCGATCGTCTGGGCGGCGGTGCTCTGGTGGGCGCTGACGGACCCGACGCCGGTCGCCTGGGCCGTGCTGATCGGCTCGACGTGCCTGCTGCTGCTGAACCAGGCGCTCAAGGCCCTGATGCCCGCGCGGCGCCCCCATGAGTCGGGGGCGCCGCGCAAGACGCTGATGGCGGGCGGGCTCGCGGCCATCGCCGGGTTCTTCGTGGTCCCGGTGGTGGGCGGGATCCTGGGGTACGTGGGCGCGGTCTACGGCGCCGAGCGCCTGCGTCTCGGCAGCCGGGCCGCGGGCCTGGCCTCGCTCAAGTCCGTGATGCGGGCGACGGGGTACTCGGTGCTCCTGGAGCTGTTCTGCTGTCTGCTGGTGGTGGGGGCCTGGCTGGGAGCGGTCATCTGGGGCTGAGACGCGGGAGTGCCGGGGCGGCTGCCGCCCCGGCACTCCCCTGCCGCTTCGTCCCCTACCGGGTGCGGCCCCGCTTCAGCTCCATGGCCGCCTTGCCCTCCGCGCCCCTGCGCTTCCACTCGCGCAGGGTCTCGGAGCGCAGCCGCGCATCGGTCTTGGCCGCGATGCGGTGGTTCTCCCTGAGCAGCTTGCGGTAGCTGTCCAGGCGCCGTTCGGCCAGCGACCCGTCCTCGATCGCGCCGAGCACTGCACATCCGGGCTCGGACTCGTGGGCGCAGTCGTGGAAGCGGCACCGCTGTGCCAGGTCCTCGATCTCGGAGAAGACCTGGCCGACGCCGGCCTCCGCGTCGAAGAGGCCGACCCCGCGCAGCCCGGGGGTGTCGATGAGCACGCCACCGCCCGGCAGCACGAGGAGGTTGCGGGTGGTGGTGGTGTGCCGGCCCTTGCCGTCCACGTCACGCGCGGCCCGCACGTCCATCACGTCCTGGCCGAGGAGCGTGTTGGCGAGGGTCGACTTCCCGGCCCCCGAGGTCCCGAGCAGCACACTCGTACCGCCGCCGATGATCGCGCCGAACACGTCGACGCCCTCCCCGGTGGCGGAGCTGACGGGCAGCACCTGCACCCCGGGGGCGACGCGCTCGATGTCCTCGACGAGATGGGACAGCGTGACGGGGTCCGGGACGAGGTCGGCCTTGGTGAGCAGCACGACGGTGTGCGCCTCGTACCGCTCGGCCTGTGTCCCGTCGCCGAGCAGAGCGGCCCCCGCGGTGCTCGACATGGCCAGCGCGAGGAACCGTTCCAGCCGTCCGAGGTCCAGCTCCACGGCGAGCGATACACAGATGACGATGTGGTCGATGTTGGTGGCGAGGACCTGGCCCTCGGAGCGCTGCGACGAGGTCGAGCGGACGAAGGCGGTGCGCCGCGGCAGGAGCGTACGGACGAACTGAGGGTCGCCGTCGGGGTCGACGGCAACCCAGTCGCCGGTGCAGACGATCCGCATCGGGTCGCGGGGCACGACGAACGCGGTGTCCGCCCTGAGGGTGCCGCGCGGGGTGACCACGTCGCACTGCCCGCGGTCCACCCGCACCACACGGCCCGGCAGGAGCCCCTGCTCGGCGTACGGCGCGAAGTCGGCGGCCCAGTCGTCGTCCCAGCCGTACGGGGTCAGGGGGTGCGACGAGGTGGAAGAAGGAGAAAGCGGAAGAACGGGGAAAGACAAGGGAGACCCTTCACAAGGGCGGCCCCGGCAAGGCGCGTTCAGGCGCGGAGAGAGAAGGTCGAGGTCAGCCGGTGGCCACGGGGGTGGGAGTGATGTGCTTCGTGGGGGCAGCGCCCCTCGCAACGACAGTCATCAATGTCCTCACCTCCTGATTCCTCGAACTGCGCACACAGTAGCCGGGGTGCTCCCCGCTGCGTCAACAGGTTTTCGAGGGCGAGCGCACGACCAGGTGGTTTGACCTGAGTTGAGAGAAATACTCCACGATCAGGTGATACGCGTGCACATCGACCGGTCTCAGGCCGTTAGGGTGCCGGACATGACCTCACCCAATTCCGCCACCCTCCCTTACTCGCAAGCCCAGTTGGGCACCCAGATCCTGATCGCCTGGAGTGGCTCCAACCCCGGAGAGCCCGAGACCGCCTTCCTGCTCGCCTACTCCCTGGGCGACGGCCCCGACGGACCGGAGGCAGGGGAGCAGGCCATGCACACGGCCCTGGAGCGCAGCGGGCTGCAGGTGGGCGGCGAGACACTGGACGCGACATCGATGCCGAACTTCCCGGTGAAGCTGCTCGTCCAGGCCGGGCAGGTCGTGCTGACCCTGCCTCACTTCAAGGCGCAGTACACCGTTCCCCCGGAGTGGCTGGCCGCGGCGCGCGACGCGGGCACGGTGCACGGGATGTTCGCCACCCGGCCGTGGCCCGCCGCCGTACCCGGGCAGCCGGTCGGCGAGGAGCAGCTGCGCGCCTTCGTGGGCGACCCGGAGGTCATCAGGACCTCGGCCCACTGCCTCCTGCCCGTGCGCAGCCTGGGCTGATCACCCGGACCCATGGCGATGCCCACCACCCCCCGTGGAGTGGTGGGCATCGTCGTGTCCGCGGTGCCTCGCGACGTCAGTTGTTGCCGACGCCGTTGCCCGAGAGAACCGGGATGTCGTTCAGGATGTGCGACAGCGGCTCGTCACCCTTGGCCTGGGTGGAGTTGTCCGCGCACTGCTGGTTCTGCGGGTTGGACAGGACGTTGATGTCCTGGACCGCGATCGGAATGGCACCGATCAGCGAACCGACGTTGGCCTTGACCGGCAGGGCGATGCAGGGCTTGTTCAGCGAACCCTGGACCAGGCTGAGCTGCGGGCTCTGGTCACCCTTGGTCGAGCTGTTGCCGAACTCCGACTCGGCGCCGTTGCCATTGCTCGTCGTCGTGCCGCGGTCGTTGCCGATCGCCATGGCCGTGGGGGCCGCAGCGGCGGACAGACCGATCAGGGACACGGCAACTGCGGCGCCGGCCATCATCTTCTTCATCACGCTTCACCTTTCGGAGCGTCCCGTTGTGGAACGTACTGATAACCCCAAACGGAGGGTTCGGTTCCGCTACACCACTCGAACGGGTTGAATCCGAATTCGACGCCGGAACACCGTGCCCCGCGCCCCCGCCTGGCGTTATCCGCCGGCGCCGCTCGCGCCGTCCTCGCCGACCGCCGTACGAGCCGCCGGGACGAAGGCACCCGCGCGGCGGGGTACGGCAGCGGCGCCCGCGGGCCCGAGCGCGGTCTCCCCCGGGTGACGCACGGCCTCGCGCCGGGCGGCCTCGCGCCATTCGGCGAGCAGCCGGTCGTAGATGGGCGTGGAACTCTCCGGCAGCCGGTCGCTGCCGGACGGGTGGTGACTGTCGTACGGGTCCATGAGGGGCCCCTACCCGGCCGCGCGGACCGCGTCGGCCACGGATGGGGCAACCGGCCCAATTTCCGCACTATCGGGCTACCCGACCGGTTGGCCGTGGGGGGGCGTACCGGACGCGGACAGAGCTGTGGGGCCAGTTCGTCCGGGCTCCCGACCGACGGTCGGTCGCCTCATGGACGGACTGGCCCCACATGTCCTCACGGACTACGACGAGGCGGGAAACGGTGCGCCCTGGCCGGGGATGGGCCCAGGGATGCCGGATTCGCGCGCTGTCAGTTGTTGCCCGCGCCGTTGGCCGAGAGGATCGGGATGTCGTTCAGGATGTGCGACAGTGCCTCGTCACCCTTGGCCTGGGTGGAGTTCTCGGTGCACTGCTGGTTCTGCGGGGAGGACAGGACGTTGATGTCCTGGACCGAGATCGGGACGAGCCCGAGGAGCGAGCCGACGTTGGCCTTCGCGGGCAGCGCGATGCAGGGCTTGTTGAACGAGCCCTGGATGAGACCGATCTGCGGGCTCATGTCGCCGTGCGTGCTGCTGTTGCCGTAGTACTGTTCGGCGCCGTTGCCGTTGCTCGTGGTCGTGCCGTGGTCGTTGCCGACCGCCATGGCCGAGGGAGCCGCGGCGGCGGAAACACCGGCGACGGAGGCGGCGACTGCCGCCGACGCCAGAATCTTCTTCATCATGAACGTGCCCTTCTGGTTTTTCTGTTGCCCGCCTGTCCGGAGCATTCTGATCAACTCCGCGCACGGGTTTCGGTTGCGCCGTTTCACTCGAACGATTTACCGTTCCGGCGGTATCGAGCGGTACGGCAACGAATGCCCGGGGAAATGAGCGCCCCCGATGTGGAACCGGTGCTCCGCAGCGGATCAGCCGCCCAGCGGGAGCCCGCCCAGGAGCGGGGCCGCCGAGTCGGCCACCTCGGCCACCGCGTCCGCCGACCTGCTGACCGTGCCGTCCTCCCGCACCGCGCCGGCGGTCTGGCCCACCGCGTCCACCACGGGGTTCACCACCCGGTCGGGGACCTGCGGCACGGTGGAGGTCAGCTCGTTCATCCCGCCGGTGAGGCTGATGCTCGGAGCGGTGGGAGTGGCGGCGTGGGCGGGAGCGGTCGCTCCGAGGGCGGCGACGGAACCCGCCACGACGGCGAAGGCTTTCGCGTACTTCACTTCTCAATTCCCTTCCTCGGCGGCGTCCGCCGCCTTTGTACGGGACAACGATCAAGCGGCACAGAGGGAAACTGCGCACACGGGATCTGCACGGAAGCAGCGAAAAGGCCCTGGAGCAGGACGTGCGCTCCAGGGCCCTCTCATGACGAACCGTCGGCTCGACAGGAAGAACGTCAGTCGTTGATGCAGACGTTGCCGAACGCCGGGTTCAGCAGACCGATGACGTTGATGGTGTTGCCGCAGACGTTCACCGGGATGTGGACCGGAACCTGAACGACATTGCCGGACAGGACACCCGGGGAGTGGGCGGCAACGGCCTCGGCGCCGGAGTCGGCCATGGCCGGGGCGGCGGCACCCAGCGCCATGAGGGTTCCGGCGGCGACGGCGGCGGCCTTGGTGTACTTCACTTTGGTCCCTTTCTGCAGCGGAGTCCTGAGCGGACACGTCTTTCGTGCCGCACGAGCGATTCAGTGAATTCGCCCGTGACTCCCGAGCTGTAATCCGTAACGATTGACGAGCGATGACGAAACGCTATGGGACGGGTTTCTCTGAAATCCGCCCGAATGGTGCAGGCCCGGGCCGCGCGATGGAGGAGTGTCGGCGGCCCGGACCGGTCCTGGCAGCCAGGGTCAGCTGTTGCCGGCGCCGTTGCCCGAGAGGACCGGGATGTCCGACAGGATGTGCGACAGCGGCTCGTCACCCTTGGCCTGGACGGAGTTGTCGGTGCACTGCTGGTTCTGCGGGTTGGACAGGACGTTGACGTCCTGGACCGCGACGGCGGCGAGGAGGCCGACGAGCGCACCGGCGTTGGCCTTGACGGGCAGGGCGATGCAGGGCTTGTTCAGCGAGCCCTGGACCAGGCTGAGCTGCGGGCTCTGGTCACCCTTGGTCGAGCTGTTGCCGAACTCCGACTCGGCGCCGTTGCCGTTGATCGACGTGGTGCCGGTGTCGTCACCGATCGCCATGGCGCTCGTCGCCGAGAGACCGAGGATGGAGGCGGCGACGGCGCCGGTGGCCAGAACCTTCTTGATCACGATGAACCCTTCTCGTACCGATTGCCCCGCGGCGGAGCGCACTGATCAACTCGGCTACGGCCGTTTGGTTGCCCCCCTCGGCGCGCGTTCACCCGAATGCCGGAACAGGCGGCCGGCGACACACGAACACGCGTGCGTGACCCTTTCGGGTGGTTACATAATTTCCACGAACCTTCAAGTTTCCCGCGCACACCCCGGCTCGTTACGGATTCGTCCGCGTCGGTGGAATGAGTTCCATCAGGGGCCCCGCCCAGCGCGAATTCCCGGAGAAGGGCATGTAATGCGACAGGTTCTGAATAAAAGCATGATCGTCATGGCAGCGGCGTCGGGCATCCTGTCCGCCGCCGGCGGCTACGCGCACGCCGATTCCTCGGCCGACGGTGTCGCCGCGAACTCGCCGGGCGTCGGCTCGGGCAACGCGGTGCAGGTACCGGTGCACGTCCCGGTCAACCTCTGCGGCAACACCGTCAATGTGATCGCCCTCCTGAACCCGGCCTTCGGGAACTCCTGCGCGAACGTCAGCTCGCACGAAGGCCACGGCGAGGGCCACGGTGGCGGGTACGGCGACGAGAACGGCGGCGCCCACGGTGGCGGGCACGGCCACAACGGCTCCGGCGCCCACGCGGACGGCGCGGCCGTCGGCTCCCCCGGTGTCCTCTCCGGCAACCTCGCCCAGGTGCCGGTCGACGTCCCCGTGAACGCCTGCGGCAACAGCATCGACGTCGTCGGTGCGCTGAACCCGGCGTTCGGCAACTCCTGTGTCAACGACAGTGGTTACGACCACGGCCACCCGCCGGTGGAGCCGCCCGTGGAGCCGCCGGTGGAGCCGCCGGTGGAGCCCCCGACCGAGGAGCCGCCGACGGTCACACCCCCGACCGAGGAGCCCCCCACCGAGGAGCCGCCGACGGTGACCCCGCCGACCTCGAAGCCTCCCGTGGACGAGCCGCCGGCCGGCAACCCCGGTCCGAACACGCCCGGCACGCAGCTGGCCGAGACGGGTGCCGGTGGCATGGGTCTGGCCGCCGGCGCGAGCGCGGGGCTGCTGCTGGGTGGCGCGGTGCTGATGCGCCGCACCCGCGGTTCGCGCAACTAGTTCCGTACGGACAAAAGGCCGTCCCGCGGCGTGGATGCCGCGGGACGGCCCTTCCGTGTGCCGGACGGCGGTATCAGACGCGGGACAGGCCCGCCCGGTCCAGGCATGCGGCGATCTCGGCGGTCTCGGCGGCGTCGAGCCTGCGCATGGGCGGGCTCATCACGTTGGTCGCGATGACGCCGCGCAGCATCAGGGCCGTCTTGAAGGCGCCCAGCCCCGCGGCCGTCGCCGAGGCGGTGCCGGGGCGTGCGGCCGAGACGATGTCGAACAGCGCCACCAGGCGGTCCTGTTCGGCCGAGGCTGCGGCCCAGTCCCCGCGTACGGCTGCCTCGTGCAGGCGCACATAGCCGTGCGGGTCCACATTGCCCAGGCCGGGGACCGAACCGTCGGCCCCGCTCAGCATCATCGCGTCGACCACCAGTTCATGGCCGGTCAGGACCGAGAAGCCGGGGAGAGCCCGCGCCGCGATGGCGAGCCTGCGGAACGATCCGTCGTCGCCGCTGGAGTCCTTCACCCCGGCCAGCACACCGTCCGCGGCGAGCGGGAGCAGCAGCTCCGGGTCCAGCTTGCTGTGGACGCACACCGGCACGTCGTACGCCAGGAGTGGCAGGTCCACGGCGGCGGCGATGTCCCGGAAGTGCCGGTCGATCTCCGAGGCGTGGGTGCGGGTGTAGAACGGCGCGGTGGCGACGACCGCGTCCGCGCCGAGTCCGGTCGCGGCGCGGGCCCTTTCGACGGCCCTGTCGGTGGTGGTCTCGATGGCCCCGACGAGGACCGGGACCTGCCCGGCGGCCGTCGAGGTGATCACCTTGATGACCTCGTCCTGCCGCGACGGCGTGAGGTAGGCGGTCTCGCCCGAGCTGCCGAGGGCGAAGAGTCCGCTCACTCCCCCGTCGATGAGGTGGCCGACGACCCGCTCCAGGGAGGCAGCGTCCAGTTCGCCGTCCTCGGTGAGCGGGGTGACGACGGGCGGGATCACTCCGGAGCAGGAGAGGGTGGAGGTGGTCATGCGGTGCTCCTCGCGGATGGTGCGGTGGTCGGGTCCCCGGACGGGAAAGACATGGCGGGCTGGGGATGGACGCAGTGCCAGCGGTGGCCGCCGGGGCCGGAGCTCTCGGCGGGGAAGGCCGTGGCGCACGCGTCGTCGGCCTTCCAGCAGCGGGTGGTGAACGGGCAGCCGGGCGGCGGGTTGGTGGCGGACGGCACCGGCCCGGTGAGCACGATGCGGTCGGTCGTCTCCAGCAGGCTGGGCGTGGCGGAGAGCAGTGCCTCGGTGTAGGGGTGCCTCGGGGCCCCGGCCACCTCGGCGGCACGGCCCTCCTCGACGACGCGGCCGAGGTAGAGGACGGCGATGCGGTCGGCGAGGTAGCGCACGGTCTGGATGTCGTGCGAGATGAACACCATGCCGAGTCCCAGGCGTTCGCGCAGGTCGACGAGGAGGTTGAGGACCTGGGCGCGTACGGAGACGTCGAGCGCCGAGGTCGGTTCGTCGGCGACGATCAGCTCGGGTTCGAGGGCCAGGGCGCGGGCGATGGCGACGCGCTGTCGCTGGCCGCCGGAGAGCTGTCCGGGCAGCGCGGCGAGGGTGTGGCCGGGCAGGCCGACCAGATCGAGGAGTTCCTCGACGCGTGCCTCGCGGGCCTCCCTGGTGCCGCGCCGGTGCACGTCCAGCGGGTCGCGCAGGATCTGACGGACCGGGAGGCGGGGGTTGAGGGCGGTGGACGGGTCCTGGAAGACCACGCCCACGGCCGATCCGAAGTCGTTGCGCCGCTCGGCCGCGGACATCTTCCAGAGGTCCCGGCCGTGGAAGCGGACCTCGCCCTCGGTGGGCTTCTGCAGTCCGGTCAGCACCCGGGCGAGGGTGGACTTGCCGCAGCCGGACTCCCCCACCAGGCCCACGATCTCGCCGCGTTCGACCTCCAGCGTGGCGCCGGTGAGCGCGTGGACGGCGTCGCGGCCGAAGTGTCCCCCACTGCGTGCCTTGTGGCGTACGTGGACGTTGTCGAGCCTGATCACAGGATGCTCCCTTCCAGCTGCTGTGCGGTGGCCCCGGCCGGGTGGTGGCAGGCGAAGCCGTGGTCCTGCGTGGTACCGCGCCCGGTGAGTGCCGGCGCCGTGTCGCGGCAGAGGTCGCTCGCTGCCGCGCAGCGCCCCGCGAAGCGGCATCCCGCGCCGAACCCCTGGGGTGCCGGAACGACTCCGCGGATCTGGTGGAGCCGGTCGGCTCCCGCCTCGAGGGAGACGACGGACCCGAGCAGGCCCCTGCTGTAGTGGTGGGCGGGGTCCGTGAGGACGGAGCGGGTGTCGCCGACCTCGGCCAGCCGGCCCGCGTACATCACGGCGACCCGGTGGGAGAGGTCGCCGACGAGCGCGAGGTCGTGGGAGACCAGGACCATGGCGAAGCCGAGTTCGTCGCGCAGCCTGATGAGCAGTTCGACGACCTGGGCCTGGACGGTGACGTCGAGGGCCGTGGTCGGTTCGTCGGCGATCAGGAGGCGGGGGCTGCGGGAGAGGGCCATGGCGATCAGGACGCGCTGGCGCTGGCCGCCGGAGAGCTCGTGCGGGTAGCTGCGCAGGGTGCGTTCCGGTGAGAGGCCGACGAGTTCGAGGAGTTCGGCCGGTGTCTTCGTCCCGCCGCGCGAGGTCAGCTGCTTGAGCTGGGTGCCGACGAGCACGGACGGGTTGAGGGAGGAGAGCGCGTCCTGGTAGACCATCGCGATCTCGGGGCCCATCAGAGCGCGGCGTTCCTTGGGCGGGAGCTTCAGCAGGTCCCGGCCCTGGTAGAGGATCTCGCCGCTGACCTCGGCGTTGCGGGCGAGGAGTCCCATGACGGCGAGGCTGGTGATGGACTTGCCGCACCCGGACTCGCCGACCAGACCGAGCGTCTCGCCCTCGTGGACGGTGAAGTTCAGCCTGTCGACGACGGGTATGTCGCCGTAGCGGTCGGGGAAGCGGATGGCCAGGTCGCGTACGACGAGGAGTTCTCCGGCGTCCTGCGGTACGGGGGTGAGCGTGGGCCCGGTGGATTCGATGTGCCGGGCGAGCCTGGTGAGGGCGGCGTCGATGTCCACGGTGGAGGCGGCCTCGACCGGGTCCGGCGCCGTGGTGGACGCGGGCCCGGCGGCGGCGCGGGCGCTTGCGGGCGCGGCGGAGGCGTCGGTGAGGCCCTCGGAGAGGATGTTCAGCGCGAGGACGGTGACCAGCAGGGCGAGGCCGGGGAAGAAGGTGGCCCACCAGCCGCCCGCGAGGAGGATCTGCCGCCCGTAGGCGAGGACGCTGCCCCAGCTGGGGTCGGGGTCCTGCACGCCGGCTCCGATGAAGGAGAGGCTGGCCTCGAAGATGATGGCCTCGGCGACCATGACCGTCGCGAAGACCATGACCGGGGCCATGCAGTTGACGGCGACGTGGCGGAGCACGATGTAGCCGCGCCCGGCACCGATGACCTTCTCGGCGGCGACGTAGTCCTCCCCGTACTGGGCGAGGACGTTGGCGCGCACGACGCGGGCGAGGGAGGGGGTGTAGACGAAGGCGATGGTGAAGATGATCACCGGGATGCTGGTGCCGAAGACGGCGACGAGCACGGCCGCGAGCGCGATCGGCGGGAAGGACATGACGATGTCGAGGGTGCGCATCACCGACTCGTCGCCGAGCTTGCGCGAGGTGGCGGCGAGCGCGCCGAGCACGGACCCGGCGATCAGGGCGACGGCGGTCGCGCCGAGGCCGATGACCAGCGAGTAGCGCGAGCCGTGCACCACCCGGGCGAAGACGTCGCGTCCCGCGCGGTCGGTGCCGAACCAGTGCTCGGCGCCCGGGGCCTGGACGGGGGTGCCCGTGGTCAGGGGGTCCTGGGTGAGCAGAGGGGCGAGTACGGCGCCGAGCACGACGACGACGAGGACGCCGAGGGCGGCGCGGGAGGTGACCGGGAGGGCGCGGAAGGCGATGCCCGGTCGGGAGAGTTTGGTGGCCAGACGGCCCGTGGCGAACATGTCACACCGTCCTGATGCGCGGGTTGACCAGCAGATAGAGCAGGTCGACGATGACGTTGACCACCAGGAAGGCGATGGCGATGGTCAGTACGGTGCCCTGGACCAGGGCGACGTCGCCGCCGGTGACACCTTCGAGGATGAGCTTGCCCATGCCGGGCAGGTCGAAGATCGCTTCGATGACGACGGCTCCGCTGAGCAGGTAGCCGACCTTGACCCCGAGCACGGTGAGCGGGGTGACGAGCGCGTTGCGCAGGACCGAGCGGATCACCAGGAGGACCGGGAGGCCGTTGCCCTGTGCGGTGCGGACGTAGTCGCGGTCGAGCTCCGCGACCATGGAGGTGCGGACGAGCCGGGCGAGCGAGGCGGCGACGGGCACCGCGAGAGAGACGGCCGGCAGGACCATGGTGGTGAGCCAGCCGCCGAACGAGTCGGCGGGGTTGGTGTATCCGCCGGTCGGGAAGATCCGGGTGTTCAGTGCGAACTGCTGGATGAGCAGCACGCCGAGCCAGAAGGACGGGATGGCGACCCCGGCCATGGACAGGATGCGGAAGAGCTGGTCGGGCCAGCGGTCGCGGTACACGGCGCCCAGGACTCCGCCGACGACGGCGAGGACGACCGCGAGGAGCAGCCCCAGGAAGGTCAGCTGGAGGGTGAGCGGGAAGGCGGCGGTGATCCGGTCGATCACGGGCTGGCTGGGCGGGACGGTCATGCCGAGGTCGAAGTGGAGGAGTTGGCCGAGGAAGTCGACGTAGCGGACGGGCAGCGGGTCGTTGAGTCCGTTGGCCTCGGCGAAGGCCGCGCGGGCCTCGGGTGTGGCGCTCTCCCCGAGCGCGTTGAAGGCCGGGTCGACCGGCGAGAACTGCAGCACCACGAAGACGAGCAGCGCGATGCCGAGGATCATCACCGGCATCATCGCGACGCGGCGCAGCGCGAGCCGGAGAAAAGCAACCATCGTCGGGTTCCTTGCGATCGGGCGGACGGCGGGTCCGGGCCGCCGGGGAGGGCGGCCCGGACCGGTGTGCGGGGCCCCTCGGAGCGGGTGGCCCCGCACGGGGGTGGTCGTCAGGCGCGGCCGACGTCCACGAAGGACAGGCCGGTGGTGGGCAGGGGCTCGAAGCCGGGCAGCGCCTTCTCGTTCCAGGCGGTGGGCAGCTTGCGGTGGAGGATCGGGTAGAGCGCGGCCTCTTCGGCGACGATGTCGGTGATCTGCCCCCAGAGCTGCTTGCGTGCCCCCTCGTCGGCGGCCTGCGCGGCCTTGTCGAGGAGCTGCTTGACCTGCTTGTACTCGGCGGTGCCCGACCAGCCGTAGCGCTTCTCCGGCCAGAAGCCGTAGTAGAACCACCGCATCAGGAGGTCCACGTCGTTGCCGAAGACCGAGGGGTCTCCGGGCGCGACCATGACCTCGAAGTCGCCGGCGTCGACCTTGGCCCACTGGGCCGGGGACTGGGCGATGTTCAGGGTGGCCTCGATGCCCGCGGCGGCCCAGCTCTCCTTGAGCAGCGGGGCGATGTCCTTGACCCATCCGGTGTCGGTGGTCAGGACGGTGAACTTGAGCTTGCCCACGCCCGCTTCGGACAGCAGCTTCTTGGCCTTGGCCACGTCGTGGGTGTAGACGGTGGCGGCCTTGTGGTAGTCGGGGTGGGTCGAGGGGACGTATCCGGTCGCGGCGGCGGCGTTGCCGACCATCGCGGTGGAGATGATCTTCTCGGTGTCCAGCGCGTAGTGCAGGGCCTGGCGGACCCGCTTGTCGGCGAACCGCTTGTCGGTGGTGTCGAACATCAGGAAGAGGAGCCCGAAGGACTGCACGGACTCGGTCCTCGTCGTGGCCGACAGCCGCTTGACGTCGATGTACGGGACGTCCTCGATGGCCTGGACCCGGCCGGACTCCATGGCGCTGACCCGGGCCGACTGGTCCGACATCAGGCGCCAGATCATCTTCTCGGCCTTGGCCGGGTGGGGGCCGTTGTAGTCCGCGTACTTCTTGAAGACGATCTTGTCCTCGCGCGTGGCCTCGACGAAGGCGTAGGGCCCGGAGCCGACGGGCTTCGCGTCGAATCCCTTGACGTCGGCCTCGACGGTCTTCTTCGGCACGATGCGGGCGACGGCGATGCGGGAGGGGAAGAGGGCGAAGGCGTACTTGAGCTTGAACTCGACCGTCCTCGCGTCGACGGCGGTGATCGTGTCGATGAACGGCACGAACTGGGCCATCAGCGAGGAGTTCTTCGGATCCAGGATGCGTTCGAAGCTGAAGACGACGTCCTCGGCGGTGACGGGCGAACCGTCGTGGAAGGTGGCGCCCTCGCGGAGGGTCGCCCGGTAGGTGGTGGCGTTGATCTTCTTCGGCATCTCGGTGGCGAGTGCGGGACGCGCCACGAGGGTGGCGGGGTCGAGATCGACCAGGCCCTCGAAGATGTGCATGTTGGCCGCGTAGGGCGTGGCACCGGAGGTGATCATCGGGTCGAAGCCGGTCGACAGCGGGTACGACAGACCGGCCTCGATGGTGCCGCCGCCGTCACCCTTGCCCGTCGCGCCGTCGGCGGTCGAGGAGGGTCCGCCACAAGCGGAGAGGCCCGCCGTGATGGCTGCGGCCGCGCCGATGGCGCTGGTGTAACGCAGGAAGGTGCGGCGCTCGACGCCGGCTGGCCTCAGCTCGGGCACGGGTCCTCCAAGGACATGTAGGGCTGGGAATGAGTGGAAAACGACCGTTTTCGAGGGCTGTCGTGATGCCACTGAACCGATCGAGCATCAGACGTCAGATGTCTGATGCCTTGATAGCGTGGGAACGTAGCTTGACAATCGAGAGGGGTCAAGAGGTGGGGAGTTCACCTATGTCCGGCACACGACCCGGTCGCACCCTGCTGCGGCAGGAAGTGGTCGAGGGCATCAAGCGCTACATCCTCGACGAGCGGCTGCGCCCCGGGGACCCGCTCCCGACGGAGCCCGCCCTGTGCGAGGCGCTCGGGGCCAGCCGTTCCAGCGTCCGGGAGGCCGTCAAGATCCTCGCCGCCCTCGACATCGTCGAGGTACGCCACGGCCACGGGACGTACGTCGGCCGGCTGAGCCTGTCCGCGCTGGTGGAGAGCCTGACCTTCCGGGGGCTGCTCTCCCCCGACGACGACTTCCAGGTGATGGCCGATCTCGTCGACGTGCGCGAGCTCTTCGAGCGGGGCATGGCCGAGCGGATCATCTCCTCGCTCGGCGCGGAGCAGCTCGACGGCCTGGAGCGCCTCGTCGCGACCATGCGCACCACCGGCGCGGGCGAGGGGCACGGCTTCGTCGCCGCGGACCGCGCGTTCCACGCCCTGCTCGTGGCACCGCTGGGCAACGACCTGATCGGCCAGCTCTCGATGGCCTTCTGGGACGTCTACACGATCGTCGCGCCGCACCTCGACGGGTTCACGCACGCCGACGAGACGGCCACGGTCGCCGCCCACCAGAGCATCGTGGACGCCGCCAGGGCCGGCGACGTCACCGCGTTCCTGAAGGCGCTCGACGAGCACTACGCCCCCGTCCGGCGACGGATCGCCGAGGCCAGGTCGCGCGGGGCGGGCCGGGCCTGACCGCACAGGCCCCGCCTCCCGCCCCGCCCCCGGGGCGGGGGCCGCGGCCTCCGGCACGCCCTTGACGTCCGGCCGCGGGGCTCCCTAGGGTCCACTCTGCCAGCAGGACATCTGACGTCTGCTGTCCAGTAACGTCCCGTACCCCTGGAGGGCACAGCCATGCCGTCGGCCGATCTCCCGCTCGACGAATGCCTCGCCTACCGGCCCGATCTCCCGCTCCCCGGCGGGTTCGACGCCTTCTGGTCCGGCACCCTGGGCGAAGCCCCGCACGACGGCGCCGCGGACAAGCCCCGGTACAAGGAGATCGACTGCGGGCTGCCCCACATCCGTACGTACGACGTGAGCGTTCCGGGATACGGCGGACGCCCGGTGCGCGGCTGGCTGCACATGCCGGCGGGCGCCACCGAACCGCTCGGCTGTGTCGTGGAGTTCCTCGGCTACGGGCGCGGCAGGGGCCTCGCCCACGAGGAGCTGATGTGGGCCTGCGCCGGATACGCGCACCTGGTCATGGACACCCGGGGCCAGGGGTGGTCGGCGGCGGGCGGCGTCACGGCGGACACCGATCCGGGAGCGGCCGGGGTGGTGCCGGGCTTCCTGACGCGGGGCATCGAGAGCCCCGAGACGTACTACTACCGGCGGGTGTTCACCGACGCGGTGCGCTGCGTCGAGGCGATGCGCGAGCACCCCGAGGTCGATCCCGCCCGAGTCGTGGTGACCGGGGTGAGCCAGGGCGGCGGCATCGCGCTCGCCGTGGCCGGGCTCGTGCCGGGACTGGCCGGGGTGATGCCCGACGTGCCGTTCCTGTGCAACATCGCCCGGGGCGCGCGGATCGCCGGACTGCCGCCGTACACCGAGATCGCCGCCTACCTCAGCCTCCACCGCGACCGCGCCGAAGGGGTGTTCCGCACCCTGTCCTACTTCGACGCGGCCCACCACGCCACCCGGGCGACCGCGCCCGCGCTGTTCTCCATCGCGATGAGGGACGAGATCTGCCCTCCCTCCACCTGCTTCACCGCCTACAACCGTTACGCCGGCCCCAAGGAGCTGCGCGTCTACGAGTTCAACGGGCACGAAGGCGGCACCGCGTACCACCGGGCGGAGCAACTGGCCTGGGTGCGCGAGCTGTTCACCCCCTGACGCGTCGGCCGACCGCGCCGCGCTCCGCTCCATCTCCGCAGCTCTCCCCCTCACGAGAAGAGAGACCGCTCATGCAGCGCAGAGTCACCCTCGCCCTGCTGTCCGCCGCCGTCATGGTGGCCACAGCAGCCGGCACCGCCCAGGGCGCCCCCACCGTCACGGCCGCCGCCGGTGAACTGACCTCGCAGGACATAGCGACGGCGGGCGTCGGGTCCCCGTACTACCGCATCCCCGCGCTGACCACCTCCGTCAAGGGCACCCTGCTCGCCGCCTACGACTCCCGTCCCACGCTCGGCGACCTGCCCGGCAACCTCGGGATCGTCCTGCGGCGCAGCACCGACGGCGGGGCGACCTGGCAGGCGCAGCAGGTCGTCCGCAAGGAAGCCGCCCCCAAGGGCTTCGGCGACCCGAGCCTGCTCACGGACACCACCACCGGCCGCATCTTCGTCTTCTACGCGGCCTCCGTGAACCAGGGCTTCTTCGGCTCGGCCACCGGCAACGACGAGAGCGACCCGGACGTCCTCCAGGCCGACTACAGCTACTCCGACGACGACGGGCTGACCTGGACCCACCGCAGGATCACCGGCCAGATCAAGAACCCCGCCTGGGCCGGGATGTTCGCCGCCTCGGGCCAGGGCATCCAGCTGCGCAACGGCACGTACAAGGGGCGGCTGATCCAGCAGTACGCCATCCGCAACAACGGGGCCAACTACGCGGTCAGCGCCTACAGCGACGACCACGGGGCCACCTGGAAGATGGGCAACCCGGTCGGACCGGGCGGCGACGAGAACAAGACCGTCGAGCTGAACGACGGCCGCATCATGCTCAACAACCGTTCCGCGCCCTACCGCACGATCGCCTACTCCACGGACGGCGGCGTCAACTACACGCCGTTCACGCAGGACACCAACCTGCCCGACCCGGCGAACAACGGCTCGGTCATCCGCTACGCCCCGGACGCCGCCGCCTCCGACCCGCAGTCCTCATGGCTGCTGTTCAGCAACACCGAGAGCACATCCTCGCGGACCAACCTCACCGTGAAGATGTCCTGCGACAACGGGAAGACCTGGCCGATCCGGAAGGTCGTCAACGCCGGGAGCGCCGCGTACTCGACGCTGACGCGGCTGCCCGACGGCCGCCTCGGGCTGCTGTACGAGCGCGGGGGCGTCGACGCCATCACGTACTCCTCCTTCGACCTGAAGTGGCTCGGCGGCACCTGTGCGGACATCACCATCACTCCGCCGGCCACGCTGAAGGCGGGGACCACCACCGAGGTCACGGTCCGGGTCGTCAACCGGATGGACGTGACCCGGAGTGCGGGAACGCTGGACCTGACGGTGCCCGGTGGCTGGACGACGAAGCAGGTGGCGTTCCCGGCGACGAGGCCGGGTGAGGGCGCCAACATCAAGGTCCCGGTCACAATCCCGGCGGGCGCCTCCGGGGACGTCAAGCTCACCGCGACCTACAAGGCCGACGGCAAGCAGGCCTCGGGCAGCCGGACGGTGACCGTCACCCCGTAACGCCCTGTCCCGACGGTGGTGTTGTTCACCCGTCCGCACCCGGCCGGCTGCGACGATGGGTGAACGACACCTCCCCGGGATTCCCGGGCCGGCGGACGGAGGGCGGCGGCATGGCGGCGGCAACGGGCCTGCGGATGGGCGTGGTCGGCGGCAGCATCGCCGGGTGCGCCGCGGCGGTCGCGGGCATCAGGGCGGGGGCGGACGTCACCGTGTACGAGCGCAGCGACGGCGAACTCCGGGGCCGGGGGCTCGGGATCGTCATCCCTCCCCCGCTGCACCTGCACCTGGTCGGCGCGGGGTATCTGGACGCCGCCATGCCGACCGCCCCCGTGGCCACGCGCGTCTGGCTGACCAGGGCGCCGGACGGATCGGCACGCGAGCTCGCGCGACAGCCCAGTCCGGTCACCCCCTGCAACTGGGGTCTGTTGTGGCAGGCGTTGCGCACGGCCTCCGCCGGCGCACGCCATCACCGCGGGCTTCCCGTCACCGCCGTCGGACGGGCTGCTTCAGGCGCCGCCTTCGTGCGTACGGCACAGGGCGAGGACACCTACGACATCGTCGTGGGTGCCGACGGCCACGGCTCCCTCACCCGCCCCGTCCTGGCCCCGGACCTGCGGGCCTCCCCCGCCGGATACGCGGTCTGGCGCGGCACGCTTCCGGTGGGCGCGTCGGCGGAACACCTCGGCGCTCTCCAGCTGTTGCGCACCTCCTGGGTGACGATCGGCTTCCCCGGCGGGCACGGCATCTTCTATCTGATCCCGCGCGGCGGGGACGCCGCACCGGACGAGCGCCTGCTGGCCTACGCGATCTACGCGCCCCCGCCCGAAGGGGCTCCGGACGAGGCCGGACACGTACGGCAGCTGGCCGACGAGCACTTCCCCCGGGAGTGGGCGGACATCGTGGCCCGCGGCGAGCACACCGCGATGACGTACCACCCCGTCGCCGATCTGCACGCGCCCCTCGCCGCGGATCCGCCGTTCCTGCTCGCGGGCGACGCGGCGGGGGTCACCCGTCCGCACACGGCGAGCGGGGCGGTCAAGGCGCTGCAGGACGCGCTCTGCCTGGAGGAGTCGCTGCGGACCTCGCCCACACCCGCCGACGCGCTGCGGCGCTACGCCCGTGAGCGGACCCCGGAGGGTGCCCGCCTGGTCGAGCTGGGGCGCAGGCTCGGCCGCGCGCAGGTGGAGCGGACCCCGGACTGGGCGTCGATGGACCAGGGGTCGGTGGACGCCTGGTGCCGTGCCACCCTCGCGGGCGCCAGCAGCTACCTCTACGCGGACACGGACTGAGGGTCGAGCCGGCCCCGGATGCCGTCGAAGTGGGTGCGCATCGCGCGCACCGCGCGTGCGCCGTCGGCCGCCGCGACCGCCTCGACGATCTCGTGGTGCTGGGCGCAGGTGACGGCCGGGTCCTGGTGGCCGTCGTCCATGTCCTCGCGCACCCGGTCCATGGCCGCCCAGAACGCGTCCAGCACCTCGCTGAGGAGGTGGTTGTCGAGCGAGGCGTAGAGCGCGAGGTGGAAGGCCCGGTCGGTGGCCCGGGCGACCCGGCCGCCGCCGGCGGCCTCGGCCTCCATCGTCGCGACGAGGGCCCTCATCACGGCGAGGTCCTCCGCGGGGACTCCGGCGGTGACGGCTCCGACGAGCCCGGTCTCCAGCGCCTCGCGCACCTTCATCAGCTCCAGCAGACCCGGCTCTCCCTGCCGGTGCCGGACGGCCGCCCTGAAGGCGAGCCCCTCGGCGAAGGGCGACAGCGACAGCGAGCCGACGAAGGTCCCGTAACCCCGCCGGATCTCGACGACGTTCATGGCCTGGAGCGCCTTGAGCGCCTCGCGCACCGAGACCCGGCCGGCCGAGAACAGCTCCATCAGCTCGGTCTCGGTGGGCAGCGGATCGCCCGGCCCGAGCCTGCGTTCGAGGATCAGTTCCTTGATCCTTCGCTCGATGTCCTGAGCCATGGTGGGGCGGGCCACAACGGTCCTCCTGGGGGGTCGTCGGCCGCCGGCACCTCTTGACCGGCCGCCGGGGCATCTGTTTAAGGTGAGCCAAGACATAGGACATCTTACGTCCCACGTCCCGGTCCCGCCTCCTATTCCGGCGACACGGACCGCGTACCGACCGAGCTGGAGCTCTTCACCATGCCTCTGACCGCACCGCTGCACGGCGTCGTACCGCCGGTCTGCACCCCGCTCGACGACCGTGGCCAGGTCGACACGGCCTCCCTGACCCGGCTCGTCGGCCACCTCGTCGACGGCGGCGTGCACGGGCTCTTCGCCCTCGGTTCGACCAGCGAGGTCGCCTATCTGACCGACGCCCAGCGCGCCACCGCGCTGGAGACCGTGGTCGCCGCGGCCGCCGGGCGCGTCCCGGTCCTGGCCGGAGTCATCGACACGACGACGGCCCGGGTCACCGAGCACGCCCGGACCGCCGAGAAGCTCGGCGCGGACGCCCTCGTCGCGACCGCCCCCTTCTACACGCGTACGCACCCGAAGGAGATCGCCGCGCACTTCCGGCGGCTGCGCGCCGCCGTGGACCTGCCGCTGTTCGCCTACGACATCCCGGTGGCCGTGCACTCCAAGCTCTCCGCCGCGCTGGTGCGCGAGCTCGCCGAGGACGGCACCCTCGCCGGCCTGAAGGACAGCAGCGGCGACGAGGGCGGGCTGCGCAGGCTGATCGTGGAGCTCGGCGGGCGCGAGGGCCGGGCCGAGGGCCCCGTGCCGCACTTCAGCGTGCTGACCGGTTCCGAACTCACCGTGGACGCGGCCCTGCTGGCCGGTGCCGACGGTGTGGTGCCCGGTATCGGCAACGTCGACCCGGTCGGCTACGTCCGGCTGTACGAGGCCGCGCGCGCCGGTGACTGGGCGCTCGCCGCCCGCGAGCAGGAGCGGCTCGTCGAGCTGTTCGCCATGGTGGACGTCGGCCCGGAGCAGGACATGGGCCGCAGCTCCTCGGCGCTCGGGTCCTTCAAGGCGGCGCTCCAGCTGCTCGGTGTCATCGACAACGGGGCCACCGCGTTCCCGCAGCTCCCGCTCTCCGCCGAGTCCGTCGCCCTCGTCGCCGATCGGCTGCGCGGCGCCGGCCTGCCGCCGGTCCGATGAAGACCGGTCCGATGAGCGCCGGTGCCACCGGCATGCCGGACACGGGCCCGGCGGACACCGGCACGGCCGGCGCGGCGGCGGCCGGGCCCACGGTGATCGGCCTCGACCTCGGCGGCACGAAGATCGCGGCGGCCCTCTGCGCCGCCGACGGCCGGGTGCTGGCCAGGCACACCCGGCCCACCCCGGCCAGGGACGGTGCGGCGGCGGTGCTCGACGCGCTCGCCGCGGCGGCGGCCGAGGTTGACCCCGGCCGCCGGGCCACGGCGCTCGGCATCGCGGCGGCAGGAGTCGTCGACCCCCGCAGCGGCACGGTCACCAGTGCCACCGACTCGATCAGCGGCTGGGCGGGCACCGCGCTGGCCGCGGGCCTCGCGGACCGCACCGGTCTCCCCGTGGCCTGCGACAACGACGTGCGCGCCACCGCGGGGCCGGAGCTCGCCGCGCTGGCGGACGGCCGCGGCTCGCTGCTGTTCGCCGCGATCGGGACCGGGGTGGGCGGTGCCCTCGCCGTCGACGGGCGGATGCTGCACGGCGCGGCGGGCATCGCCGGCCACCTCGGCCATCTGCCCAGCGCGGAGGCGGCGGGGCTGCCCTGCACCTGCGGCGCCACCGGACATCTGGAGGTCATCGCCTCGGGTCCGGGCATCGCCGCGTACTACGGGCGGCTCACCGGCACCCCGGTGAACCGGCTCGAAACCGTCGCCGCCCGTGCCGCCCGGGGCGAACAGGCCGCCGTGCACGCCGTCACCACGGGGGCCACGGCCGCCGGCCGGGTCCTCGGCGGTCTCGCCAACGCGCTCGGCCCCGACCGGGTCGTCGTCGGCGGCGGGGTCCCCCGGATCGGCGCGCTGTACGGCGACGCGCTCGCGGCCGCCTTCGCCGCCGAACTGATGCCACCGCTGCGCGGGCTCGTCCCCGAGCCCCCTCTCCTCGGTCACGACGCCGCCGTGCTGGGCGCCGCCGCTCTGACCGCCACCCTTCCCCTCCACCACCCGGGAGCACTCCGATGACCTCACAGGATCTGGCCGGCGACCTCCGGGGCCGGCTGATCGTCTCCTGCCAGGCGCCCCCCGGCGACCCGATGCGGGAGACCTCCACCCTCGTACGCCTCGCCCTCTCCGCCGTCGCCGGAGGCGCAGCCGCGATCCGGGCCAACGAGCCGGAGGTGGTCGCCGCGATCGCCGCCGCCGTGGACCTCCCGGTCATCGGCCTCTGGAAGGACGGCGACACCGGCGTCTACATCACCCCCACGGTCCGGCACGCCCTGGCGATCGTCGAGGCCGGAGCGACGGTCGTGGCCGCGGACGCCACCGACCGGCCGCGCCCGGACGGCTCGACCTTCACCGAGCTGGTCACCGCCGTGCACGCGGCGGGCGCCCTGGTCATGGCCGACGTCTCCACGCTCGCCGAGGGGATCACCGCCGCCGGGCAGGGGGCGGACTTCGTCTCGACGACCCTGTCCGGTTACGTGCCGGGGACGCCGGAGCGGACCGGCCCCGATCTGGACCTTGTGACATCTCTCTCGGCCGCGGTCTCTGTACCGGTCGTGGCCGAAGGACGTATCAATACCCCCGAGGAGGCTGCCGAGGCACTCGCCCGCGGCGCCCACAGCGTCGTGGTCGGTACGGCCATCACCGCTCCCACCGCCCTGACCTCCCGCTTCGTCGCCGGCCTCGCCCGGCCCTGAGCAATCCCCTCACCACGGGGGACGGCCGCCCGGAGACCCGGACACCGTCCCCGCACCAGGAGCGCACCGTGCAGAAATCCCCCTCCACGCTCCCCTGGTACCGCGAGGTGAGCGGTACCCAGTGGAAGTCCTTCTTCGCCGCCTGGATCGGCTATGTCCTCGACGGTTTCGACTTCGTCCTGATCACGCTGGTGCTCACCGAGATCAGCGACGACTTCGGGCTGAGCACGGTCCAGGCCGCCAGCCTGATCTCCGGCGCCTTCATCACCCGCTGGCTGGGCGGCGCCGTCCTGGGAGCCATCGGCGACCGGTACGGCCGCAAGATCTCGATGGTGCTGAGCATCCTGCTCTACTCGCTGGGCACCTTCGCCTGCGGCTTCGCCTGGAACTACCACAGCCTCTTCGCCGCCCGGCTGGCCATCGGCATGGGCATGGCCGGTGAGTACAGCGCGAGCGCCACGTACGTCATGGAGAGCTGGCCGGCGCGTGTCCGCAGCCGGGCGAGCGGCTTCCTGATATCGGGCTTCTCCGTCGGCTCGGTGCTCGCCGCCCAGGTCTACAACTGGGTGGTTCCCTCGCTCGGCTGGCGCTGGATGTTCTACCTCGGCCTGGTCCCCATCGCGGTCGCGCTGTGGATGCGGCGGGCCCTGCCGGAGGCCGAGGAGTGGACCGCGGAGGTCGCGGACCGGGGCGCCAGGCCCAACCCCTTCCGGCCGCTGTTCAGGACCCCGCGCCTCGCCGTCGTCAACACCGTCCTCGGGGTGGCCGCCACGCTCTCGCTCTTCCTGGTCTTCACCCCGGGCGGCGAGAGCCTCGTACCGGTGCTGTCGGTGGTGGCGGGTCTCGCCCTCGCGGCGTTCGCCGTGCAGCTGGGCGGACGGCGGGGATGGCTCCTGTACGTGTCGATGATCGTGACGCTGTTCTTCGCGTTCCTCTACTCCTGGCCGATCCAGGCCCTGCTCCCCACGTATCTCAAGACGGAGCTGGGCTACACCACCGACCAGGTCACCGACGTCCTCTACTTCGCGGGCTTCGGAACCATGGTCGGCTGCTGGACCGCGGGCTTCCTGGGCGACCGGATCGGGGCGAGGAAGGCGTACGCGCTGACGCTGCTGGCCTCGCTGGCCTTCGTCTACCCGGTGTTCGCCGTGAAGGACAACCTGCTGGTGCTGGGGTGTCTGCTGTTCCTGCTCCAGGCCACCAGCTTCGGCATCTCCGGGCTGCTGCCGCGGTACATCGGCGGCCACTTCCCGACCGCGAGCCGGGGTGCCGCGCTCGGCTTCACGTACAACGTAGGAGCGTTGGGCGGTGCGGTGGCCCCGGTGCTCGGTGCGCATCTGGCGTCCGGGATGGACCTGGGGCAGGCGCTCGCGGTGCTGACGTTCGCGGGGACGGTGATCGTGGTGCTGCTCGTCGGCTTCGACGTGCCGGCCCGGCTGAACCGGATGATGGACCCGGACGCGCAGGCGGACCATCTGGCCGAGCCGGTCAGGGCCCCTGAGCCGGAGAAGGCCGGCCGCGCCGTATAGCGGGGCACGGCACGAAGGCGCCCGCCCGGGAGTTCCGGGCGGGCGCCTTTTCGCGCGGGTACCGCAGGGGTCCTACGGATAGAAGTGCGTCAGCGACTCGGCGACACAGGCCGGCTTCTCCGAGCCCTCCAGCTCGAAGGTGAAGCCCCGTGTCATCTGGACGCCGCCCCGGGCGACCTCGGTCACCCCGGTGACGGCGGCGTGCAGGCGCACGCGGCTGCCGACGGGGACGGGGGCGGGGTGACGGACCCGGTTGACGCCGTAGTTGAGCGCGCGGCCCACGCCGCTCACCTGGAGCAGTTCGCCGAACATCGGGATGCCCCAGCTCAGGATCATGTAGCCGTGGGCGATGGTGCGCCCGTACGGGCCGGCGGCGGCGCGTTCGGTGTCGGTGTGGATCCACTGGTGGTCACCGGAGACGAACGCGTAGGCGTCGATGAGCTCCTGGGTGACCTCCTTCCACTCCGAGCGCCCGAGGTCGCGCCCGCCGAGGGCGAGGATCTCCGGGATGCCGTGCGCGGTCAGCGGCATGGCGGTACTCCGTTCTGCGGGGGCGGGCGGTCAGGCGGTGACGGGCGCGGTGCGGGGCGCGGCAACGGGCTCGGCGGCCTGCTCGTCGTGGTTGGGGCGCTTCAGCAGGAGGAGCATGCAGCCCAGGGTCAGCGCGACCTGGAAGACGGCGTAGGCGATGACGGCGGTGATGGAGCCGGTCCTGTTGAGCAGGAACTGGCCGATGATCGGGGTGGTGCCGCCGAGCAGGGTGCCGCAGAGCTGGTAGCAGAGCGAGATGCCGGTGTAACGCAGGTGGGCCGGGAAGCGGCTGGCGAGCATGCCGGCGAGCGCCGCGTAGTAGAGGCAGTGCGGGATCGTGGCGACGGAGACACCGAGCATCGCGAGGCCGTAGTTCTCGGTGTTGATGAGGACGAACATCACCGGCATCAGGATCAGTTCCGGCACCAGCATCACGAGGACCGCGCGGGACCAGCTCTTCATCTTCGTGGCGATGACGGCACCGAAGGGCTGGACGATGATCTGGGTGATGTTGGCGACCAGGATGATCGTCAGGAACGAGCTGCGGTCGAAGTCGAGCGAGGTGGTGGCCCAGGACAGGGCGAACGTCGACTTGAAGTACGTCGCGGACAGACCGATGGTGCAGGCGCCGATGCCGAGGACGATCAGCATGGGGTGGCTGCGGAGGACCTCGGTCAGCGGGAGCTTGACGACTTCCTTCTTCTCGATGATCTTGGCCATGGCCGGGGACTCGGCGACCTTCAGGCGGACGAGCAGGCCGACCATGACGAGCGCGGCGGAGGCGAGGAAGGGCACGCGCCAGCCCCAGGAGACGAAGGCCTCGTCGGGCAGCTGGCTGATGGCGAGGAAGCTCACCGTGGAGAGGGTGTTGCCGACGGGCGAGCCCTGCTGGGCGAACGCCCCGTACAGCACCGACTTGCCCTTGGGGGCGTGCTCGGAGGCGATCAGGACGGAGCCGCCCCATTCGCCGCCGAGGCCGATGCCCTGGATCATGCGGATGCAGACCAGCAGGATCGGGGCGGCGATGCCGATGGAGGCGTAGCCGGGCAGCAGGCCGATCGCCGTGGTCGAGATGCCCATCATCAGCAGGGTGATGACCAGGGTCTTCTTGCGGCCGAGGCGGTCGCCGTAGTGGCCGAAGATGATGCCGCCGAGGGGGCGGGCGAGGAAACCGACCCAGAAGGTGGCGAAGGCGACCAGGGTGCCTATGGGGCCTTCGAGTTCCGGGAAGAACACCTTGTCGAAGACGAGCGCTGCCGCGGTTCCGTAGATGTAGAAGTCGAACCACTCGATGGTCGAGCCGATGAAGGCTCCGAAACCTGCGCGGTTGGCGGCTTTCGTTCGCTCGCGTGCGGATGCGGTGGTCGCACTCATGGTGGCTCCCGTGAACTTCGTCGATCAAGCGGATGGGGACACGGCGGACCCGGCGTCGCCCGAGACGCCTTGGGTCGCGTGGTGGAGAGGGGACGGAAAGGGGGGACGGAAAGGGGACGGACCGGTCAGGCGGCGATGCGTTCGAAGACCGCGGCGAGGCCCTGGCCGCCGCCGATGCACATGGTCTCCAGGCCGTAGCGCGCCTCGCTGCGGTGCATCTCACGGCTGAGGGTGGCGAGGATGCGGGCGCCGGTGGCGCCGACCGGGTGGCCGAGCGAGACACCGGATCCGTTGATGTTGATCCGCTGCTCGTGGTCCTTCTCGCCGAGGCCGAGTTCGCGGGTGCAGGCCAGGACCTGGGCGGCGAAGGCCTCGTTGATCTCGATCAGGTCGAGGTCGGCGAGGGTGAGTCCGGCGCGGCCGAGGGCCGCGTGGGTGGCCGGGACGGGGCCGATGCCCATCGTCGCGGCGGGGACACCCGCGCGGGCGAAGGAGACGAGACGGACGAGCGGGGTGAGCCCGAGCCGTTCGGCGGTGGCCGCGCTGGTGACCAGGCAGGCGGCGGCAGCGTCGTTCTGGCCGCTCGCGTTGCCCGCGGTGACGGTGGCCTCGGGGTCGGTCTTGGCCATGATGGGCCGCAGTGCGGCGAGCTGCTCGGCGGTGGTGTCGGGGCGGGGGTGCTCGTCGGCCGAGACGACCGTCTCGCCCTTGCGCGTGCGCACGGTGACCGGGACCATCTCGGCGTCGTAGCGCCCTTCCTCCACGGCGCGGGCGGTGCGGGCCTGAGAGCGCAGGGCGAGGGCGTCCTGGTCGGCGCGGCTGATCGCGTAGGCCCTGCGGAGGTTCTCCGCGGTCTCGATCATGCCGCCGGGTACGGGGTGGTGGATGCCGCCCGCGGTGACCCGCCCCCTGGCCAGCGAGTCGTGGAGCTGAAGGCCGGGGCCCTTGATGCCCCAGCGTCCGTCGTGCGTGTAGTACGGCGCGGCGCTCATGACGTCGACGCCGCCGGCGATGACGACGTCGCTGAATCCGGACCGGATCTGCATGGCGGCGTCGAGGACGGCCTGGAGGCCGGAGCCGCAGCGCCGGTCGGTCTGGACGCCGGTGACGGTGTCGGGGAGTCCGGCGTCCAGGGCGGCGACGCGGCCGATGGCGGGTGCCTCGGACGAGGGGTAGGCGTGCCCGAGGATCACCTCGTCCACCCGGTCGGGATCGATTCCCGTACGGGCGACGACCTCGGCGATGACGCGTGCGGCGAGCGCGGCGGGCGTCTGCTGGGCGAACGCGCCGCCGAAACGCCCGATGGGTGTGCGCAGCGGCTCACAGATGACGACATCGGTCTGGTCGGGCACGGCGGAACACCTTTCGGCGGGTTCGGGTGTGTGGGGCGACCTTCGCACTGGACCGCTGAGTCGGTCCAATATCGAGTTACCTCACATTCAAGACGCCTGGCGTCTCAATCCGGCCTCAGGGGGTCGGCAGGGCCTCCTCGGCGACCGCGAGCACGGCGCGCAGCGCCGCCGAAGGGTTGTCCGTGCGCCAGGCCAGCGCCGCCTGGCGCCGAATGGGCGGGCCCGCGAGGGAGCGGTAGACCAGCCCGTTCTGCTGGATGTGGCGGACCGAGGAGACCGTGAGCGTGACACCGACACCGGCGGCGACGAGGGCCAGGATCGTGTACGAGTCGGGCGCCTCCTGCACCACGCGCGGGTTGAAGCCGGTGGCCTCGCAGGCCTGGACCATCGCGTCGCGCACCGTGGAGCCGGCGTTCGCGGGGAAGGAGACGAAGGGTTCGTCGGCGAGGATGCCGATCGGGATGCTCTCCAGGCGGGCGAGCCGGTGGTCGGAGGGCAGTGCGCAGAGGAGTTCCTCCTCGTCGATCACCCGGTAGGCCACCCCGGGCTGGGTGACGGGGAGCCGGACGAAGCCCAGGTCGAGCGAGCCGTCGGCGACCCGGGACAGGGCGACGTTGGCGTACGTCTGGCCCTTCATGACCAGTTCGAGCGCGGGGTGGGCGGCGCGCACGGCCCGGGTCAGCAGGGGCAGCGTCTCGTGGCTGGAGGCACCCGCGAAGCCGATCGTGACCCTGCCGTACTCCCCGCGCCCGGCGGCCTTGGCGGCCCGTACCGCCGTGTCCAGGTCGTCGAGCACCGTCCGCACGGGTTCGAGGAAGGACTCCCCCGCGCTGGTCAGCCGCACCGAGCGGGTGTTGCGCTCGAAGAGCTGGACACCGAGCTCCTTCTCCAGCTGGCGGATCTGCTGGCTGAGCGGGGGCTGTGCCATCTGCAGCCGCTTGGCGGCGCGGCCGAAGTGCAGTTCCTCGGCGACGGCGGTGAAGGCGGTCAGATGACGCAGCTCCATCGGGTACTTCCATTCATTAACCAACGGTCTTGATCCGACCTTAATTTGGTATTGGACAGCAATCAATAGCCGCTGACACGGTGAGGGCGACCAGCACGCACTTGCCGAGGAGCACCGTGGAGCGGACGGATACGGCCGAAGGGCCGAGCAAAGTCATGTCGATGAGGGAGGCCGTCGCCGCCTTCGTGCACGACGGGGCCACCGTCGCCCTCGAAGGGTTCACCCACCTGGTTCCGACCGCGGCCGGGCACGAGATCATCCGCCAGGGCCGCAGGGACCTCACCGTCGTACGGATGACGGCGGACATCGTGGTGGACCAGATGATCGCCGCGGGCTGTGTCTCGCGGCTGGTCTCGTCCTTCGTGGGCAACTCCTCCGCCGGTTCGCTCGGTGAGCTGCGGCGCAGGATCGAGCGCGCCGACCCGGCGCCGCTGGCCTTCGAGGAGTACAGCCACTACGGGATGGTCTGCCGCTATCTCGCCGGGTCCCAGCGGCTGCCGTTCTACCCGCTGCGCAGCTACGGCGGCAGCGACCTGCCGAGCGTCAACAGCGATCTGCGCAAGGTGACGTCGCCCTATCCCGGGCCCGACGGGGAGCCGGAGCAGATCTACGTCGTGCCGCCCGTCAACCCGGACGTGACGATCATCCACGCCCAGCGCGCCGACCGCCGGGGCAACACCCAGATCTGGGGGCTGACCGGCATCCAGGCCGAGGCGGTGTACGCGGCGGACAAGGCGATCGTCGTCGTCGAGGAGGTCGTCGCCGACGAGGTGGTCCGCTCGGACCCCAACCGCACGGTCGTCCCCTCCCACGCGGTGGACGCCGTCGTCGTCTGCCCGCGCGGCGCGCACCCCTCCTTCGCGCAGGGCTACTACGACCGGGACAACGCCTTCTACCGGGCCTGGTCCCACATCAGCAAGGACCCGGAGCGGCTGCGCGAGTGGCTGGCGGAGTGGGTGTACGGAACGGCCGACCACGCCGAGTACGTCGACAAGCTGGGCGAGGAGTTCTGGGCGGGTCTCGCGGTCGGCGAGGCGCTCAGCGAACCGGTGAACTACGGGCGGCGGCTGTGAGCGCGCCGAGGGAGAAGGAACGGGACATGACCACCACCGCACCGGAGACCGTCACCTCCTCCGAGCTGCTCTCCGTCGTCGCGTCACGCGAACTGGCCGCGCGCCGCACGGTGTTCGCCGGCATCGGGCTGCCCACGCTCGCCACCGAGCTGGCCCATCTGACGGTCGCGCCGCAGATCGAGGTCGTGTACGAGTCCGGGGTGTGCGGGGCGCACCCCTCGCACCTGCCGGAGACCAT
The DNA here is from genome assembly GCF_001905505.1 of Streptomyces sp. CB02058. Classification (GTDB taxonomy): domain Bacteria; phylum Actinomycetota; class Actinomycetes; order Streptomycetales; family Streptomycetaceae; genus Streptomyces. The sequence goes on along the minus strand of NZ_LIPG01000003.1, from coordinate 587,261 downwards.
CGCCGACGCCGTGCTCATCTCGGGCGCGGAGGCGGTGCTCTCGATGCCGGCGCTGTTCGGCTGCGTGCTCCAGGGCGGCCACATCGACGTGGGCTTCCTGGGCGCCGCGCAGATCGACCGGTGGGGCAACCTCAACACCTCCGTCATCGGTGACTGGGAGAGCCCTTCGGTGCGGCTTCCCGGTTCCGGCGGTGCCGTCGAGGTGATGGCCAACTCCCGTGAGGTCTTCGTGGTGATGCGCCGCCACAACCCGCGCTCCTTCACCGGGACCCTGGACTTCTGCACGACCCCGGGCCCGGACCGCGCGCTCGCCGAGGGCATCCGTCCGCTGGGCGCGGGGGTCACCCGGGTCATCACCGAGCTGGGCATCCTGGCACGTGCCGGGGTCGGGGAGGAGCTCCGGCTCGTCGCCGTGCACCCGGGGGTGACGGTGGACCAGGTGCGCGAGGCCACGGGCTGGGACCTCCAGGTCGCCGCCGCCGTCGACACCGTGCCGCCGCCGACGGCGGCGGAACTCCGGCTCCTGCGCGAGGATGTCGACCCGGGCAGGGTCTACCTTCGCTGACACGACCGGCCGCCGGCCCCCGCCGGCACCCACCACGGCTTCCTTCGCCGATCACCGCACCTGCCGAGAGGACGTAACCGCCATGCGTATCAGGATCGTCGGCGCCGGAGCCATGGGCCGAGGCATCGCCCAGTGGGCCGCGGTCGCCGGGCACACCGTCGAGCTCTGCGACGTGAGGACCGAGGCGGTGACAGCGGCCGTGGACTTCGTGCGGTCCATGCTGGAACGCGCGGTCCAGAAGGGCCGGACGACCTCCGGCGACGCCGCCGCGGCCCTGGAGCGGCTGGTCCCGCTGGACGACCCGTGGGCCGCGGGCCCGGACGTCGAGCTGGTCGTCGAGGCCGTACGGGAGGACCTGGACACCAAGGCCGAGGTGTTCGGGAAGCTGGAGCAGGCGCTGCCGGGCTCCACCGTCTTCGCGACCAACACCTCGTCGCTCTCGGTGACCCGGATCGCCGCGTCGCTGCGGGACCCGGGCCGGCTGGCGGGGCTGCACTTCTTCAACCCCGTACCGCTGATGAAGATCGTCGAGGTCGTGCCGGGCGCCGCGACGCGTCCGGAGATCCCGCCCTTCCTGACCGCCCTGGTCGAGAGCTGCGGCCACCGCGCGGTGACCGTCGCCGACACCCCCGGCTTCCTGGTCAACCACGCCGGCCGGGGTCTGGTGACGGAGGCCCTGGCGCTCCTGGAGGAGTCGGTCGCGGACCCGGCCGGGATCGACCGGATCGCCCGGGACGTGCTGGGGCTGCGCATGGGCCCGTTCGAGCTGATGGACCTCACGGGGCTCGACGTCACGGCGGCGGTGATCGACTCCATCTGGCAGGGCTTCCGCCACGAGGACCGGCTCCGCCCCTCCTTCCTCACCCCGAACCGGGTGACGGCGGGCCTGCACGGCCGCAAGACCGGCCAGGGCTGGTTCGCGTACGGCCCCGAGGCGCCCGCCCCCGCCCCGGAGGCGCCGGTGACGGGTGACGCGGACCGGCCGGTGTTCGTGGCGGGCGGCGAGGGGGAGGAGCTGCGGAGCGCGCTGAGCGCCGCCGGAGCGACGGTGGAGAGCGGCCCCGAGCCCTCGGAGGGCGCCGTGGTCCTCGTCCCGGTCTGGGGCACCACGGCCGCCGCCGCGGTGGCCGCGCTGGGGCTGCCCGCCTCGCGCACCTTCGGCGTGGACCCGCTGCCCCCGGCGGGCCGCCGCAGGGTCCTCGCCGTGACCCCGGCGTCCGATCCCGCCGCCGCGCGGGACGCCCGCGCGGTGCTGGCCCGCGCGGCGGACGGCCGGGAGCCGTACGCCGTGTCCGTGGTGCGGGACACCGCGGGTTCGGTGGCACAGCGACTGCTCGCCTCGGTGGTCTCCGTCGCCGCGTCGATCGCGGAGCGCTCGCTCGCCACCCCGGCGGACATCGACCTGGCGGTGACGACCGGCCTCGGCTACCCGGCGGGCCCGCTGGCCTGGGGCGACCGGATCGGCGCCGCCCGGCTGCTGGACCTCCAGCGGGCGCTGCACGCCACGACGGGCGACCAGCGCCACCGTCCGACCCGCTGGCTGACCGAGCGGGCGCAGCTCGGCCTGCCCCTGACGGACCCGGGCACCTCGCCCGCCGACTGCGCCTGAGCGCCGACGGCCGCCGGGCCCGTGACCGTGGGGCCCGTGACCGCCGGGCCCGTGACCGTTTCGTACAAGACACGGCCGCGGGCCCGGCCTACGTTCGTTCCATGACTCCACGACTCGACGCGATCTCCGTCACCACCGCCGATCTGGCCGCCTCGCTCGCCTTCTACCGCAGGCTCGGGCTCGACATCCCCGAGGGCGCCGAGTCGGCGCCCCATGTCGAGGTGTCCCTGCCGGGCGGGCAGCGCCTGCTCTGGGACACCGAGGACGTCGTCCGCTCCTTCGATCCCGGCTGGACGGGCTCGAAGGGCGGCGAGCGCCTCGGGCTCGCCTTCCTCTGCGACGGCCCGGCGGAGGTGGACGCGGTGTACACGGATCTGACCGATGCCGGATACAAGGGCCATCTGCCGCCCTGGGACGCGGTCTGGGGGCAGCGTTACGCGGTCGTCCTGGACCCGGACGGCTCCGCGGTCTCGCTGTTCGCGCCCCGTCCCTCGTAACCCGTGGCGGTGAGATAGCCGCCCAGTGTCGTACCGGCCAGGTCCCGCATCTCCCGCGCCAGATGCGCCTGGTCGGCACAGCCCGCGACCCGGGCGGCCTCGGCGTACGGCGTTCCCGCGCGTACGAGGGCGAGGGCGCGCTGCAGTCTCAGGACCCTGGCCAGCGTCTTCGGCCCGTAGCCGAACGCGGCCAGCGAGCGGCGGTGCAGCTGACGTGCCCCGAGCCCCACGGCGCGGGCGGTGGCGGCGACGGAGCTGCCCTGCCGCAGCTGTGCGGCGACGACGGCCGCGAGCGGGTCCGGAGGTTCGGCGCGGGCGGCCCGGCGCAGGGCGATGTCCTCCAGCGCGGCGGCCGGGTCGCCCGCCGCGCCGATCCGCTCGGTGAGCCGGCGGACCTCGGGGCCGGGCCAGAGGGCGTCGAGGGCGACCCGCCGGTCGCGCAGCTCGTGCGCGGGCACGCCGAGGAGGGCGGGGGCGGTGCCGGGGGCGAAGCGGATGCCGGCGCAGTCGCCCGCGAGCGCCGCGCCGGGGACGAACGCGTGGGTGTCGGGGCCCGCGACCAGCAGCCGGCCGTCCACCCGGAGCAGATCCATGCAGCCGTCGGGCAGCACGGGGCGGGCGGGGTCCCGCGCCCCGCTCCAGGTCCAGAGAACCGCGCCACCGAAGCGCGACGCCCGCTCCTCGTACCGTGCGCCCATGGTCTCCAGCCTAGGGGTCCAGGACGCGGGTCGGCCCGCCGCGGACCGCAGGAGGGTCAGCCCTCCCCGGCCCCGTCCGGGATCACGCTCCGCCCCGTCCCCGACGCGAATCCGAGCCAGGTGTGCCGGTTGCCGGCCCAGCACCAGCCGACCTTGGGAGCGCCGCGCCGCTCACGGCCGTCCCTCCCGGTGCCGTTGCTGATCCACAGCGCGGGAGTACGGGCGTCCAGAGCGCTGTTCGCCTTGCGCAGCCGGGAACCGATGGTCATGAAGCAGTGGTTGCGCTCCAGGGCCTCGGGCTGCTGCAGCACCCAGGCGATGCCCTCGGTCAGCAGCAACGGGGTGCGGTCCCGCCCTGTGAGCGCGGGGAGCGCCTCGTCCGGGCTCCAGTTGGCCATCTCGTCCCCGCGGTCGACTCCCGTGACGAGGTAGAGCGGGGCGTCGGGCAGCGCGACGGTGTCGAGCGGGGCGAACAGGTCGACATCGGACATGTCGGTGACGACGAACCCCGGCTTGCCGTTGCGGCTGAGCAGCGGCGCGAGGTCGGAGGCGGGGGCCCGGCCGGGGTGGACCGCGAGCAGGGTTCCCTCATCGGCGGAGGCGTCGGCGGACCCGGCGAAGGCGCGCAGCTCGCCGGCGGACAGGCCGGCGATCTCGTGCACGCCGAGCTCGATCAGGCGCTCGGCCTGCGCGCGCGGTGACGGGAGGGCGGGACGGACGGTGGAGGGTGCGGGCACGATGCTCCCAGGAACGACGTCGTGAGCGGACTCGGGACCAACGCGGTGCCGCGCCCGAATGTTCCCGTCCCCACTCCGGGACGGGGAGGTGGTCCCGGTCGCGCCCGCGCCCCGGGACCAATACGGCCGCTTCGCTGTCGCGGGCGGGTCCCGTGATCCAGAATGGTCGCCCAGGGCGGAAGTCGGCGTGACGGGGGCTCGGTTGTGACAGCACTGGTGGAATTCACCACTGACGGCGGAGCAGCGGTGGTCGTGGAGGTCGATCAGCACGCCCCCGGAGCGAGGCTGGTCGCACGGGGTGACAACACCCTTGCCCGCGCGGGCCGTTCGTTCGACGAGGCACTGGTGGGCATCAGATCGGCGGCCGAATCGGCCCTCGCGGTCTTCCGGGACGGGTCGCTGCGGCCGGACACGGTGGAACTGGAGTTCGGCGTCAAGATCACGGGCGAGGCGGGCGCGGTCATCGCCAAGAGCGCCGTCGAAGGTCATCTGACGGTGAAACTGTCCTGGTCCCCGGATGCGGGCCCGGCCGTGCCGCCTCCGCCCGGAACCGCCGCAGCAGCCGTCTGATGGGTTCGCCGGCCTGGCAGGCCCGCATCGATCTCGACGGTTCGGTGGAGGGATCCGGCTTTCTCGTCTCCGAGCGGACGGTGCTGACCTGCGCCCATGTGGTGCGCGACGCGGAACGTGCCGACGTCGTCTTCCCCGGCGCACCCGGGCTCGGCCCGGTGCCCGCCCGGGTGTCCATGCGCGGCTCGTGGGCGGGCGGGCCCCACGACACGGGGGACGTCGCCGTACTCGAACTGGACCGGCGGGTCGGCCTGCCGCCCGCGTGGTTCGGCGAGCTGGACTCCCCACACGGTCCGGAGCCGCGAAGACTGGTCAGTTACGGGTTCCCAGCCGGCTACGGCGTCGAGGGCGTCCAGAGCGAACTTCGCGTCACCTCCCGCCAGTTGATCAACGGCGAGTGGAGTCAGCTGGAGTTCTGGAAGGGGTACGGGCAGGAGCCCGCCCACGGTTTCAGCGGAGCCGCGGTGGTGCTGGAGGCGACCGGAGGGGTCGTCGGCATGGTGTCCGCCCACGACCCTGTGACCCGCAACGGCCGGATGATCCCGGCCCAGGTCCTGGCCCGCCACTGGCCGCGGCTGGCCGATCTGATCCCGACACCCGGCTATCCCACGGAGGACAAGAGACTCCTGCGTGAGCTGGTCGCCCGGGTCCCCGCGCCCGCCCTGGTGCACCCTGTGGACCGGCTGCTGCGGAGCGCGGTCGGGAGGCTCGGAATCCAGCCGCCCTCACAGGCGGTCGCCGGGCTGTGGGAGGCGGTCTGGTATCTGCTCAGCGAGGCACCCCCTCGGCCGCACTCCCAGCCCTTGGCCGAGCTCGCGGTACGCCTCGCCGATGCCGTCGCCGATCTGGACGGCGGGCTCAGCGGAGAACTCCGGGCCTGGGCCAGGACGCATCGCACCCGGGCGGGTACGTCCGCTCCCGCGACCCGCCCGCCCGTACCCGTCCGGTCGGCGGCGGAGCGGCGCTGGTCGCCCATCCTCGTCGAGATCAAGCGGAGCGGCGCCGACCGCAACGCCCTGCTGGTGGAGGTGTCCGCCTTCCGGGACGGCAGCCGGCGGCTCGTCGGCGAGAAGCGGATGACGAAAGCACACGTGCGGGAGTGGGTGCTGGAACGGATCGACGAGGCGTTCGGGGAGATCGACACAGAGGGGCGGGAACTCATCGCGTTCGCCGTCCCGCGCGGCTGGCTCAACCAGCCCGTCGATCAGTGGCGACGCCGCAAGGGCAACCGGGCTCCTCTCGGCTGCCAGTCGCCTGTCGTGGTGATGGACCACGATCGGCGCGCCAGCGAACAGCTCCAGTACAAACTCAGGAAGATGTGGGAAGCGCTGGACGGGCAGTCCCGCTCCGAGATCCACCGCATTCCGTGCGAGACCGCGCAGCGTCCCGAGCGGCTCTCCGTGCAGCTGCAGGACGTGTACGGCCCGGTGGGCTTCGCGCGGGCGCCGAAGACCCTGCGGGACCGGGACCTGCACGCGGCAGCTCTGGACGCCCCTGCCCCCATCGTGCTCTGGCCCCGGACCGGCTGCTCCGACGGGGCCCACTGCTCCGGGCGGTGTTCGGGCGGTCGCTTCCTGGACTCGCTGGCCCAGCAGCTGTCCGCGCTGCCGCCGTCGGAACTTCCCCAGCGAGTCTTCGAGCTGCGTAAACAGGCGTTCCTCCACGAGGGCGCGGAACCGCACTGGGCGGCGGACCTGTCCCTGGTGTGGGAAGACCCCCGATGGTTTCCCGAGGTCCGTCCGCTGTACCACTCCCCTGTCGGCTGACTCGTACAGAAGCTGGAGTACCGCATGTCCCTGTGGCCCGTCTACACCGGCACGAGCCGGCCCCACGACGCGATCGACCGGTTGCCTCCGCCTCCGCCGTGGCGCGCCTTCGACGGCGGCCCGGCGCTGCCGGTACCCGCCGACGACGATGCGTCCTCGCCCGACCGGACGCACCGTGCGCAGACGTATCAGCCCACGGAGAAGAGCGTCCAACTGGTCAACGCGGTCCTCTATCTGCGCCGTCCCCTGCTCGTGACGGGGCCTCCGGGCAGCGGCAAGTCCAGCCTCCCCTATGCCGTGGCGCGCGAGCTGCGGCTGGGGCCGGTGCTGCGCTGGAACATCACGAGCCGGGCGACGCTGGCGGACGGGCTGTACCAGTACGATCCGTTGTCACGTCTGTACGCGGCCGGGCGCGGGCCGGAGGACAGCGATGTGGAGCACCACCTGCGCCTGGGCCCGCTGGGGACTGCTCTGCTGCCGTACGAGCGGCCCCGCGTGCTGCTCGTCGACGAGATCGACAAGAGTGATCTGGACCTTCCCAACGACCTGCTGAACATTCTGGAGGAAGGGCAGTTCGAGATCCCGGAACTGACCCGGGCGGCCCGTACGCATCCGGAGGCGGATGTGATGACGGCGGACTCCGAGGAGCGGGCGCCGGTGCGGCACGGGCGGGTCCGATGCCGTGCCTTCCCTCTGGTGGTACTGACGAGCAACGGCGAGCGCGAGTTCCCGCCCGCGTTCCTGCGCCGGTGCGTGACGCTCGAACTGAAACAGCCTCTGCCCGCCCACCTGGAAGACATCGTGCGGGCTCACCTGGGAGAGCTCGACGACGAGGCCCGGGCTCTGATCTCCGCCTTTCTGGCCAAGGGCAGCGGCGGGGAACTGGCCACCGATCAGTTGCTCAACGCCGTGTACCTGACCCGGGCAGCTGGGCTCGACGCCTCCTCCAGGGAGGTTCTGGCCGAGTACCTGATGCCGTACCTGAGCAGCCACGCGGACCTCCTGGACAGCGATGAGCTCTGAGCTCCAAGGTCTGGCGACCGTGCTCGCACGGGCGGGCGGGACTGCGCCGACCGGCCGTGAACTCGCCGAACTCCTCTGGCTGGCGGGCCACATGGAGCCGGGGACGCCCACGGACCGGTCGGCCGGGAACGCCCCGGCCGGCCGGACACCGCCCGCAGCGCCGTCCGGTGACTCCCTGCGGACGGCCGAACCGCTCCCCGAGCCGGCTCACCGCGCTGCCGACGCTTCCGCACCGGCCGGCCCCGGACACGACAGGGTCCCCATGCGGCTTCCCTCGCCGCGTCCTGCCGCACGCGACCGGGCGCCGAGCTCCATGAGCCCCATGGCACAGACCCCGCTGCTCGCACCGGCCCCACCCCTGCTTCCGCATCCGCTGGCACTGCAACGAGCCCTGCGGCCCCTGCGGCGTACGACCCCGAGCAGCTACGCGAGCGAACTGGACGAGCACGGGACCGCGCACCGGATCGCCGCCGCGACGCTGGTGGAACGGCCTCCGGGAGCGCCCCCTCCGCTCTGGCTCCCGTTGATGCGCCCACGCCCGGAGCGCTGGCTGAACCTCTGTGTCGTCTTCGACACGGGGCCCACGATGACCATGTGGCGTCCGCTGCTCAAGGAGTTGTGCACGGTCCTCGCCCAGACCGGGGCCTTCCGAACGATCACGGTGCTGCCCCTCTCCGGGGCCGGCTCCGTACCGGCCCGGCACCTGGAACGGGCTCGCACCACCGTGCTGGTCGTCAGCGACGCGATGGGCCCGCAGTGGCGGGCGGGGCCTGCGGGGCGCCGCTGGTACGGCACGCTGCGCTCGTGGGCCCAGGAGTTGCCGGTCGCCCTTCTCCAGCCGCTGCCCGAACGCCTGTGGCAGCACACCGCGCTCTCCGCGGTGGCGGGCGAGTTCGCCTCGCCGGGGCCCGGCGTGCCGAACGCGGCCCTCTCCTTCACCCCGTACGAGACCGGCGGCCCGCCTCCGCACGCGCTGCTGCTGCCCTGCCTCGAGATGTCCCCGGACTGGCTGGGGCACTGGGCCTCTCTGGTGGCCTCACCCGGATCCGGCCCTGTCCCCGGGGCGGCGGCGCGACTGCACCCCTCCGCTCACGCCGTGCCCCACACCGCCGACGCGGTCGTCCCCGAGGAGGTCCCGCCGGACGAACTGGTGCTGCGTTTCCGGTCGATCGCATCTCCCGGGGCCTTCCGGCTCGCGGCCCATCTGGCTGTGGGACAGGCGAGTCTGCCGGTGATGCGACTGGTCCAGGCCGCGACGGAGGAACGCCCGCGGCCCCAGCACCTGGCGGAGGTCGTGCTGAGCGGCATGCTGAAGGCGGAGCCGGGGCCGCCCTCGGGTGCGTACACGTTCCGGCCCGGTGTCCGTGAGGTGCTGCTGGGAACGCTGCCCCGATCCTCGCTCCTGAGCACGGCCCAGCTGCTCGGCCGGGTGAGCGCGCAGATCGAGGCACGCGCGGGCGCGGTGCCCGGCGAGTTCCGGGCTCTCGTCGCGGCGGACCACGGCACGGTGAGCGACGCCCTCGGCTCTCCGTTCGCCCTCGTCAGCCCGGAGAGCGTGCGGCTGCTGCGCGGACCGGTCGGCCCCTCGGCAGCGCCTTCCGGCGCGCAGGCGGACGGTGTGGCGGAGAGCTCCGGTACGCGCCGGGATACCCGGGCCCGGAAGCGCCCGGATCCGCAGCACGCGGTGGGATACCTGTTCCAGGCGGGCCGCTACGAACTCGAACGGTTCATCGGCTCGGGCAGGTCCGGTGAGGTCTGGCAGGCCATGGACCACTCGCTCCTGCGAGTGGTGGCACTGAAGTTCTTCCGGTACGAGCCCGGGGTGGCCGAGTTCATCAGGATCTCCAGCACCAGTGGCTTCCTCAGCCGCGTCCAGGAGCTGGCGCAGATCTCCCGCCCGAACCTGGTCGGCCTCTACGACGCCTTCGAGACCCGGGACGGGTGCGGCGTGGTCATGGAGCTGGTGAACGGCCCGGCTCTCGACCGGCTGGCGGAGCAGCACCCCGACGGTATCGAGCCGGGACGCCTGGTCGCCTTCGGCAAGGCGCTCCTGAACGGGCTCCGGAGTCTGCACCGGGCCGGACTGGTGCACGGGTCGGTGAAACTGTCGAACGTCGTGCTGACCAAGCACGACAACCCGCTGCTGGTCGAATCGGGGCTCCGCTGGCCCTACGGGGCCGCCGCGACGGGCTCGCGCCCGGGTGAGCCGCTGGACGATCTGCGGGGCCTCGGAAGGGTGCTGTACGAGCTGGCGACCGGCTCACCTCCGGACCAAGGGGCCCGTGGCCGCCTGCGCATCGGAACCGTGAAATTCCCGGTGCTGGAACAGCTGATCATGGATCTGATCGGCGGTGATGCGGACGCGTGCGAACGTGCCGCGGCCGAGTTCTCCCGACTCGACAGCGCCGACTTCGTGTGGCGTTACCGGGTACTGGCGGAACCACTGGCCACGATCGGCCCCCGTCGGCGGACGAGGCCCGAGGCATCCGAGCGCGACCTCGTCCTGGCCTGCCTCCTGCTGGCCCGCGGCAGGCCCGTCCCGTTCAGCGAGCTGCGCCGGGCGGTCGGACACGACGAGGCATCGACCGGGCACGAGTACACCATGCACCTGAGGGCACTGGGGCACGACATCCAGTCCTCGAACAGTTCCTGCTGGCTGGAGATCGACCGCTCCGAACTCGACCTGGTCGTGGCGGAGAGTCTGGTGCAGCGGGCCGAGGTGGCCTACGCCGCAGGCGACTTCGCGGAGGCGGTCGAGATGTACGACGAGGCACTGGCCCTCTTCGGCGAGACCCCGCTGGGTGGGCTGCCCGGCCCGTGGGCGGCCGGGGAGCGGCGCAGGCTCTCGGAATGGCGGCAGGATCTGGCGACCGCGCGCCGGGTCGCCGAGGCGTCGGCAAGCGCCTCCTACAGCACCCCGGTGATCGTGTATCTCTTCGTGGACGGTTCCGAAGCGGACGAACAACAGGCGTCCCGAGCGGTCAGGCAGCTGGTCGGGGTGCAGCTCCGCGTGCCGACGGACGAGGCGACCGCGGTCCCCGGACAGCTCTTCCACATGACGGGCGTCGGCACGGCGGGCCTGGTCACCTGGGCTACGGAGACCTTTCCCCACAGACTCGCGGCACTCCTGCCGGTGTCGGGCGCTCCGGTCCTGGCGAAGATCCTGCTCTTCGCCACAGGCAGTCCGCGGGAGGCGAAGCACCTGCGGGAGACCCTGCCCATGGCCACGCCGGCCGTGGGCGTGGGGGTGGTCACGGTCTCGGTCGGCATCTCACGTGACCAGTACCGGCAGCTGGCACCCGGACAGCAGAGGGGGTTCAGACCGTTCGGAGCAGATCCGGCGAGGGAAGGGAGGAGCAGGGCGGCCGGCTGGTACCGCACGATCACGCTGGCGACGCGAGAGCCTCTGGGCGCGCAGGTGCCGATTGCCGTGCCCGACGCGGAGGCCACGCCGCCCGCGGCTGCCCGCTCTCCGTGGTGGCGCAGGCTGTTCCCCGAAGGACGCGGCACCGATCGGGACTGAACCCACCGACGGCCGCCCCGCGCGGTAACGGTCCTACTTCGCGTCCCGGTTCCCGTGCAGGCGGGACTTCACGTCGTCCGGGGGCAGGAAGCGCGACCAGCGCTCGGGGAATTCGGAGGGCATGGAGACGTCCTCCTCGTCGTCGTCCGCGTAGGCGTCCCAGTTCGCCGCCTGGGTACGGGCCACCAGTTCCGCGGCCTGCGCCGCCTTCACCCGGTCGCTGGCCGCGCGGGCCGCCGCCGTGGCCAGCGAGGGCCAGACGCGGTCGATCGCCGCGTTCACGGCGGCACCGACGAGTACGGCGAAAGCAGAGATACCTATCCATAGCAGTACGGCGATGGGGGCGGCCAAGGAGCCGTAGATGGTGGGGCCTTCGACGGTGCTCGTGAGGTAGATCCGCAGCAGGAAGCTCCCCAGCACCCACATGCCGAGCGCCACGAGCGCCCCGGGCACGTCCTCTATCCACGGTGAACGGACGGGGACGGACACGTGGTAGAGCGTGGTCAGGAAGGCGATGGACAGGACGATGACCAACGGCCAGTAGAGGACGGCCAGTACCTCGGTGCCGAAGGGGACGAACTCCACCACCCGGTCGGGGCCGACGACCAGCAGCGGCAGCACCACGGCGCCCAGGAGCAGCGCGACCACGTAGAGCAGGAAGGCGAGCAGCCGGGTCTTGACGATGCCCCGGTGGCCGTCGAGGCCGTACATCACGGTGATGGTGTCGATGAAGACGTTCACCGCGCGGGAGCCGGACCAGAGCGCGATCGCGAAGCCGATGGAGATGACGTCGGGGCGCGCGCCCGTGGTCACGTCGGCTATGAGCGGTTTCGCGATGTCGTTGACCCCGCGCTCGGACAGCACCGTCTGCACCGCGCCGAGGATGTTGCGCTCGATGGAGGCGACGGTGGTGGTGGCCGTCCAGTCGTCGACGTATCCGAGCAGCCCGATCAGACCGAGCAGCAGGGGCGGCAGGGACAGCAGGGTGAAGAAGGCCGCCTCGGCGGCGAGGCCGAGGATGCGGTACTCGATGCACGAGTTGACCGTGTCCTTGAGCAGATGCCACGCCATCTGGCGCTTCGACACGTTGCGATAGAGGACTCGAGCCCGGTGGAGCCGACCCGGTGGCCGCTCGGGTGTTTCGTTTGCTGCCTGCACCTCCTTACCGTATCGGCATGGCAGCTACCACCCACACAGTGACCAACCAGGTTCCGCCGCTGGTCGGCTATGACGTCTTCGCGGCCGATCGTGCTCTGACGGAGGCCGTCGAGCGGCATCTGGAGCCCGGAATCCTCGACGAGGCCCGGGAGGAACTCGGCGCGCTGGGTCTCTCCGCCGGCTCGGCCCAGGCCCAGGAGTGGGGTGCGCAGGCCAACGAGAACCCTCCGAAGCTGCGTACGCACGACCGTTACGGGCACCGCCTCGACGAGGTGGACTTCCATCCGGCCTGGCACCGGCTGCTGGGGCACGCGGTGACGGCGGGGCTGACGGACGCCTGGGGCAGGCAGGGCGGTCATGTCCGGCGCGCGGCCGGGTTCCTGGTCTGGACGCAGGCCGAGGCGGGCCACGGGTGCCCGTTGTCGATGACACACGCGGCGGTCCCGGCGCTGCGCACCGACCCGGTGCTGGCCGCCGAGTGGGAGCCGCTGCTGACCTCGCACGTGTACGAGGAGGGGCTGCGGCCCGCCTCGCAGAAGGCCGGTGTGCTCTTCGGGATGGGCATGACGGAGAAGCAGGGCGGCACCGATGTCCGCTCCAACACCACCCGGGCCGAACCGCTGGCCGGCGACGGGGAGTATCTGCTCACCGGCCACAAGTGGTTCTGCTCGGCGCCCATGTCGGACGGCTTCCTGGTGCTGGCCCAGGCCCCGGGCGGGCTGAGCTGCTTCCTGGTGCCGCGGGTCCTGCCGGACGGCGCCCGCAACGTGTTCGCGATCCAGCGTCTCAAGGACAAACTGGGCAACCGGTCGAACGCCTCCAGCGAGGTCGAGTTCGACGGGACGTGGGCGCGCCGGGTCGGTGAGGAGGGGCGCGGGGTGCGCACCATCATCGAGATGGTGGCGGCGACCCGGCTGGACTGCGTGGTGGGTTCGGCGGCGCTGATGCGGCAGGCGGTGGCGCAGGCGATCCATCACAGCGCGTACCGCAGCGCGTTCGGCGGGCTGCTGATCGAGAAGCCGCTGATGCGCAACGTACTGGCCGATCTCGCCCTTGAGTCGGAGGCGGCGACGACGCTCGCGCTGCGGCTGGCCGCCGCCTACGACGCGGACACGGAGGAGGAGCGGGCTTTCCTGCGGATCGCCGTGCCGGCCGCCAAGTACTGGGTGACGAAGCGGTGCACCGCGGTGGTCGGTGAGGCTCTGGAGTGTCTGGGCGGCAACGGTTACGTCGAGGAGTCCGGGATGCCGCGGCTGCTGCGCGAGGCGCCGCTCAACTCGATCTGGGAGGGCTCGGGCAACGTCCAGGCGCTCGATGTGCTGCGGGCCTTGCAGCGTGAGCCGGGGGCACTGAACGCCTTCCTCACGGAGGTCGGGAAGGCACGTGGCGCCGATCACCGGCTCGACGCGGCGATCAAGGACCTGCTGACCGAGCTCGCGGACCTGGACGCCGTCGAGGCGCGGGCCAGGCGGCTGGTGGAGCGTATGGCGCTGGTGCTCCAGGGTTCGCTGCTGCTGCGCTGGGCGCCGCCCGAGGTCGCCGACGCGTTCTGCGCGTCCCGGCTGGGCGGGGACTGGGGCTCGGCCTTCGGGACGCTGCCCCACAGTCTGGATCTGGCCACGGTCGTGGAGCGGGCACGGGCCCAGGAGAGCTAGCGGGCGCCTGCCCGGGAGCGCCGACGGACCCCCGGAACAAACGACGGAGGGTGGTGCTGCGCCGACACGGCACCACCCTCCACGCCTGTGCAGCACCGCACGGCGGGTCGAGGACTCTCCGCACGGTGTTCCACCACTCTTGTACGGTCTGCGACCTCTCGCCAGAGTTGCAAAGGGTTGCAACCATTGCGTGGACTGTGGGGTGACGGGACGCTGTCCACGGCAGGATGGCTCCCTGGGTCCGGTTTTCAGTTCCGGGCCGGACCCGGGCTTTGTTGGGGGGACCCGTCATGGAAACACGCCGTTTCACGCCATCGCGGCAGGAGAGAGTGCGGTACCCCGTGGTGACCGAGGGCATGGTCCACCGCGCCCGGGAGGCCCGGCTGGAAGGCCTGCGCACGGCGGCCGTGCCCCGCGCCGAGATCGACGCGTCCTGGGACCGGGTGCTGCGCAGCGGTATAGATCCGGAGCAGTCGCCGGAGACCAGGCTGCTGGAGGCCGACGAGATCGAGCACCGGCGCAGCAGCACCGCGCTCGGCGAGGTCATGCCGCTGCTGCGGCAGGGGCTCGCCTCGATCGCGGACGCCGCGCAGCAGATCATGGTGGTCACGGACCCGGAGGGCAGGGTGCTGTGGCGGCAGGGACACTCGGCCGTGCTGCGCCGGGCCAGGAACATCTGTCTGGAGGAGGGCGCGAACTGGGCCGAGTCGGCGACGGGCACCAACGCCATCGGAACGGCGCTCGCCGTCCGCACCCCCGTCCAGGTCCACTCCGCCGAGCACTTCATCCGCGCCCTGCACGGCTGGACCTGTGCGGCTGCCCCGTTGCGCGATCCCCGGGACGGCCGGCTGATGGGCATCGTCGACATCAGCGGGCCCGCCTCCACCTTCCATCCGGCGACGCTGGCCCTGGTCGGCTCGGTGACGGCGCTGGCGGAGAGCGAGCTGCGCAACCGGCATCTGGTCTCCATAGACCGGCTGCGCTCGGTGGCCGCCCCGATCCTGTGCCGGATGCCCGGCCGCGCCCTGGTGGTGGACACGCACGGCTGGCCCGCCGCCGTCAGCGGCATGCCGCCCATGGACCGGCTGCCGCTGCCGAAGTCGCTGCGGGCGGGCACGGTGTGGCTGGCGTCGCTCGGGATGTGCCGGGTGGAGCCGCTGCCGGGCGGGTGGCTGATCCAGGTCACGGAGGGCGCGGGCGAGGGCCCGCCCCGCCGGGTGGTGCTCGACCTGAGCCGGGAGCGGGGGCTCGCGGTCCATGTGGCGGGGCCCGTGGGCACCTGGACGCACCGGCTCTCCCCCCGGCACGCGGAGCTGCTGTACGCACTGGCCCTGCACAGGGACGGGCGCACGGCGGCGGAGCTGGCCGAGGACATCTTCGGCGACGCGACCAGGACGGTGACGGTGCGGGCCGAGATATCCCGTATCCGGCGGCATCTCGCGGAGGTGCTCGCACACCGCCCGTACCGCTTCGGCGAGGGTGTCGAGGTGGAGGTCGTCCATCCGGACGTGCCGGCCGATCTGCTGCCCCGCTCGAATGCTCCGGTGGTGCTCAGGGCACGTGCGGCGGCCGGGGTGGCCTGACGCCTCCGTCTTCCCGGGGCTTTTTGGGCGAAGGGCCCGAGCCGTGGTTTTCTGACCGCCATGAGCAACGCCACGCACTCCGCCGCCCCCCTCGCCGACGTGACCGTCTGGCACCTGGAGCAGACCTCTCCCGCCGATCTGAAGCCCGCCGCCGCCCCCGACGGCTCGGTGACCGTCGTGCGCTCGGAGACGGCGCTGCCCGAGTTCAGCCGCTTCCTGTACACGGCGGTGGGCGGGGACGTCCGGTGGACCGACCGGCTGGACCTCACGTACGCGCAGTGGGCTGAGCTCCTGGAGCGGCCCGGGGTGGAGACGTGGGTGGCGTACGAGAACGGGACCCCGGCCGGGTTCATCGAGCTCGACCCCCAGGAGGACGGGGCGGTCGAGATCGTCTACTTCGGTCTGATCCCCGCCTTCCGGGGTCGCCGGATAGGGGGGCACCTGCTCTCCGAGGGCGTGGCGCGCGCGTGGGACCTGGCCGAGCGGCACCCGGAGCGCACCCCCACCAAGCGGGTGTGGCTGCACACGTGCTCCAACGACGGGCCGCACGCGATGGGCAACTATCTGCGGCGGGGCTTCCGGCTCTTCGACACGAAGACCGAGCAGGAGCCCGACGTCCCGAACCCCGGCCCCTGGCCGGGCGCGCACGCCTGACCGGGGGCCCGGGGCGCACGCCGAGCACCCACCGTCGTGCGTGCGCTCCGGAAAACGCTCGGGGAAGCACGCGGGAAGGCGCTCGGTGCGTACGCGTGAGAGCGTTCGGCGGGCGCTCCGGAAAGCCGCCCGGCAGGTGCTCGGGAAAGCGTCCGCCAGGCGCGTGGAAAGCGTCCGGTGGGCGCCCGGTCCGGGCCGACCTCGGGCCGATCTTGTCACTTTGTCGACAGATCCGCGTGACAGACACCACATCGTCTCGTATTTCGAGACCATCCCGTCCACATGATGGATCGTGGTGGACTGCTCCGAGATCGGCGTGACACGCTTCCGTCATGTCTGGAACTGGAATTGCCTTGGTGAGTCGGCGGCACGTCGACCTCGGCCGCATGTCCAGCGCCATCTGTCCGGTCCGCTGAGAGTCTCCAGCACCGCGATTCCCTGAAGTCCGCTCCACCCCTGCGCACCGCCGCGCCTCACGCGAGTGTGCAGTTCAGAGCCGCCCTCCTGCAGTCCCGAAGGACGTATAGCCATGGCCGCCATCCCCGAGAAGCCTGCTACCGCCACGCCCCGCCGCAAGGCCGGACGTCACCGTGGTGAAGGTCAGTGGGCCATGGGTCACTTCACACCGCTCAACGGGAACGAGCAGTTCAAGAAGGACGACGACAGTCTCAACGTGCGGACGCGCATTGAGACGATCTACTCCAAGCGCGGTTTCGACTCGATCGACCCCAACGACCTGCGCGGACGCATGCGCTGGTGGGGCCTCTACACCCAGCGCCGTCCCGGGATCGACGGCGGCAAGACCGCCGTGCTGGAGCCGGAGGAGCTGGACGACCGCTACTTCATGCTGCGCGTGCGCATCGACGGCGGGAAGCTGACCACCGCTCAGCTGCGTGTCATCGGCGAGATCTCCGAGGAGTACGCGCGCGGCACCGCCGACATCACCGACCGGCAGAACGTCCAGCTGCACTGGATCCGCATCGAGGACGTCCCGGCGATCTGGGAGAAGCTCGAAGCGGTCGGGCTGTCGACGACCGAGGCATGCGGCGACTGCCCCCGAGTGATCATCGGTTCCCCGGTGGCGGGCATCGCCGCGGACGAGATCATCGACGGCACCCCCGCCGTCGAGGAGATCCACGAGCGCTACATCGGCAGCAAGGAATTCTCCAACCTGCCCCGCAAGTTCAAGACCGCGATCTCGGGCTCGCCGGTCCAGGACGTGGTGCACGAGATCAACGACATCGCGTTCGTGGGCGTCGACCACCCCGAGCACGGCCCCGGCTTCGACCTCTGGGTCGGCGGCGGGCTCTCCACCAACCCGCGCTTCGCCGAGCGTCTGGGCGCCTGGGTGCCGCTGGACGAGGTCCCCGACGTCTGGGCCGGAGTCATCGGGATCTTCCGCGACTACGGCTACCGCCGGCTCCGCACCCGCGCCCGCCTGAAGTTCCTGATGGCGGACTGGGGTCCGGAGAAGTTCCGCCAGGTCCTTCAGGACGAGTACCTCAAGCGCCCGATGCTGGACGGCCCGCCGCCCGCGCAGCCCTCCTCCCGCTGGCGCGACCACATCGGTGTGCACCCGCAGAACGACGGCCGTTTCTACGTCGGCTTCGCCCCGCGCGTGGGCCGCGTGGACGGCTCCACCCTGGCCAAGATCGCCGATCTGGCCGAGGCGCACGGCTCCGGCCGGGTCCGCACCACCGTCGAACAGAAGATGCTCATCCTCGACGTGGAGCAGGACCGGATCGAGTCGCTGACCGCCGGCCTCGAGGCGCTGGACTTCCAGGTCAAGGCCTCTCCCTTCCGGCGCGGCACGATGGCCTGCACCGGCATCGAGTTCTGCAAGCTGGCCATCGTCGAGACGAAGGCGCGCGGCGCCTCGCTGATCGACGAACTGGAGCGCCGGATGCCGGACTTCGAGGAGCCGCTCTCCATCAACATCAACGGCTGCCCCAACGCCTGCGCCCGCATCCAGACCGCGGACATCGGCCTCAAGGGCCAGCTGATGCTGGACGGCGACGGCAACCAGGTCGAGGGCTACCAGGTGCACCTCGGTGGCGCGCTCGGCCTGGAGGCCGGTTTCGGCCGCAAGGTCCGCGGTCTGAAGGTCACCTCGGCCGAACTCCCGGACTACGTCGAGCGGGTGCTCGGCAAGTTCCAGGAGGAGCGTGAGGACGGCGAGCGCTTCGCGACCTGGGCGGCCCGCGCCAGTGCGGAGTCGCTGTCATGAGCGAACGAGCCGCGCCGTTCTACTGCCCGTACTGCGGCGACGAGGACCTGCGCCCGCACGAGGCCGGACACGGCGCCTGGGAATGTGCTTCCTGCAACCGCGCGTTCCAGCTGAAGTTCCTGGGCCTGCTGGCCCAGGGGCTCCAGCGCGACGACGTCGAAGGGGACACGACATGACGGACACCCTGCACGCGGACGAACTCACCGACGAGGAACTGAGGGAGCTGGCCGAGCGGGCCGGGCGTGAGCTGGAGGACGCCTCCGCGAGCGACATCCTGAAGTGGGCGGCCGACACCTTCGGCCGGCGCTTCTGCGTCACCTCCTCCATGGAGGACGCGGTCGTCGCGCACCTGGCCTCCCAGGTCTTCCCCGGTGTGGACGTCGTCTTCCTCGACACCGGCTACCACTTCGAGGAGACCATCGGCACCCGGGACGCGGTGGACGCCGTGATGGACGTCAGGCTCATCACGCTGACCCCGCGTCAGACGGTCGCCGAGCAGGACGCGGAGTACGGTCCGAAGCTGCACGACCGCGACCCCGACCTCTGCTGCGCGCTGCGCAAGGTCAAGCCGCTGGAGGAGGGCCTGACCGCGTACGCCGCCTGGGCGACCGGGCTGCGCCGCGACGAGTCCCCCACCCGGGCGGGCACCCCGGTCGTGGGCTGGGACGAGAAGCGCCGCAAGGTGAAGATCTCGCCGATCGCCCGGTGGACCCAGGACGACGTGGACGCGTACGTCGCCGAGAACGGCGTACTGACCAACCCGCTGCTGATGGACGGTTATGCCTCCGTCGGCTGCGCGCCCTGCACCCGGCGGGTGCTGGAGGGCGAGGACGCACGGGCCGGCCGCTGGGCCGGACGCGGCAAGACCGAATGCGGGCTGCACGGCTGATGACGACTGATCAGGAGATATCGATGAGCGTGACGGAGACGGGAGCCACCGTCTGGCTCACCGGTCTGCCGAGCGCCGGCAAGACCACCATCGCGTACGAACTGGCGGGCCGGCTGCGCGGGGACGGGCACCGGGTCGAGGTTCTGGACGGTGACGAGATCCGGGAGTTCCTCTCCGCGGGCCTCGGCTTCTCCCGCGAGGACCGGCACACCAACGTCCAGCGGATCGGCTTCGTCGCCGAACTGCTGGCCGCCAACGGTGTGAAGGCCCTCGTTCCGGTCATCGCGCCGTACGCCGACAGCCGTGACGCGGTGCGCAAGCGTCATCAGCAGGAGGGCACCGCGTATCTGGAGGTGCATGTCGCGACTCCGGTCGAGGTGTGCTCCGAGCGCGATGTGAAGGGGCTGTACGCCAAGCAGGCGGCGGGCGAACTCACCGGTCTCACCGGGGTCGACGACCCCTACGAGGCGCCGGAGTCGCCCGATCTGCGGATCGAGTCGCACCAGCAGACCGTGCAGGAGTCCGCAGCGGCGCTTCACGCGCTGCTCACCGAGAGGGGCCTGGCGTGAGCACTGTCGCCACCGTGCCGGAAGGCACCGTCAACCCGTACGCGCTGAGCCACCTGGACTCGCTGGAGTCGGAGGCGGTGCACATCTTCCGTGAGGTCGCGGGCGAGTTCGAGCGGCCGGTGATCCTCTTCTCCGGCGGCAAGGACTCGATCCTGATGCTGCACCTCGCGCTGAAGGCCTTCGCTCCCGCGCCCATACCCTTCACGCTCCTGCACGTCGACACCGGGCACAACTTCCCCGAGGTCCTCGACTACCGCGACCGCACCGTCGAGAAGCACGGCCTGCGCCTCCACGTCGCCTCCGTCCAGGACTACATCGACGCCGGCAAGCTCCGTGAGCGACCCGACGGCACCCGCAACCCGCTCCAGACCGTCCCGCTCACCGAGGCCATCCAGCAGCACCGCTTCGACGCCGTCTTCGGCGGCGGACGCCGCGACGAGGAGAAGGCCCGCGCCAAGGAACGCGTCTTCTCCCTCCGCGACGAGTTCTCCCAGTGGGACCCCCGCCGCCAGCGCCCCGAGCTGTGGCAGCTGTACAACGGCCGTCATGCCCCCGGTGAGCACGTGCGTGTCTTCCCCATCTCCAACTGGACCGAACTCGACGTCTGGCAGTACATCGAGCGCGAGGGCATCGAGCTCCCGGAGATCTACTTCGCCCACGAGCGCGAGGTCTTCAGCCGCAATGGCATGTGGCTCACGGCCGGCGAGTGGGGCGGTCCCAAGGAGCACGAGAGGACCGAGACCCGGCAGGTCCGCTACCGCACCGTCGGCGACATGTCCTGCACCGGCGCCGTCGACTCCGACGCCACCACCCTGGACGCCGTGATCACCGAGATCGCCGCCTCCCGTCTCACCGAGCGGGGCGCGACCCGCGCCGACGACAAGATGTCCGAGGCCGCGATGGAAGACCGTAAGCGCGAGGGGTACTTCTAAAAATGACCACACCCATCCAGCTGGCAGAGCAGCTCTCGGCCACCACGCTCCTGCGCTTCGCCACGGCCGGCTCCGTCGACGACGGCAAGTCGACCCTCGTCGGACGCCTGCTGCACGACTCCAAGTCGGTTCTCACCGACCAGCTGGAGGCCGTGGCGCTGGCCTCCACCAACCGGGGCCAGGAGGCACCGGACCTGGCGCTGCTCACCGACGGGCTGCGCGCCGAGCGCGAGCAGGGCATCACCATCGACGTGGCGTACCGCTACTTCGCCACGCCCCGGCGCCGTTTCATCCTCGCCGACACCCCCGGCCATGTGCAGTACACCCGCAACATGGTCACCGGCGCCTCCACCGCCGAGCTCGCCGTCGTGCTGGTCGACGCCCGCAACGGCGTGGTCGAGCAGACCCGCCGCCACGCCGCGGTCGCCGCCCTGCTGCGCGTCCCCCACGTCGTCCTCGCGGTGAACAAGATGGACCTCGTGGACTACGCGGAGCCGGTCTTCGCCGCGATCGCCGAGGAGTTCACCGCGTACGCCGCCTCGCTCGGCGTCCCGGAGATCACCGCGATCCCGATCTCCGCGCTCGCCGGCGACAACGTCGTGGAACCCTCCGCCCACATGGACTGGTACGGCGGCCCGACGGTCCTGGAGCACCTGGAGACGGTGCCGGTCAGCCACGACCTCACCGCCTGCCACGCGCGCTTCCCGGTGCAGTACGTGATCCGTCCGCAGACCGCCGAGCACCCCGACTACCGGGGGTACGCCGGTCAGATCGCCGCCGGGGTGTTCCGGGTCGGCGAGACGGTCTCCGTGCTGCCCTCCGGACGCACCACGACGATCGAGGGGATCGACGCGCTCGGCGAGAGCGTCGACATCGCCTGGGCGCCGCAGTCGGTGACGATCCGTCTGGCCGACGACATCGACGTCTCGCGCGGTGACCTGATCGCGCCGACCTCGGACACGCCGGCCACCACGCAGGACGTCGAGGCGACCGTCTGCCACGTCGCGGACCAGCCGCTCACGGTGGGTCAGCGGGTGCTGCTCAAGCACACCACCCGCACGGTCAAGGCGATCGTCAAGGACATCCCGTCGCGGCTGACCCTGGACGACCTGTCGCAGCACCCGGCTCCCGGGCAGCTCGTGGCCAACGACATCGGCCGGGTCGTCGTCCGTACCGCCGAACCGCTCGCGCTCGACGCCTACGCGGACTCGCGGCGCACCGGCTCCTTCCTGCTGATCGACCCCGCCGACGGCACGACGCTGTCGGCCGGCATGGCGGGCGCCTCGTTCGCCGCGGCCGGCGGCGGGGAGGCGGAGGCGGACACCTCCGCCGAGGACGCGGAGTGGGACTTCTGATGATCAACGACTTCTTCTCGACCTTCGCGAAGGAGGGCGGCCGGGTCGGCAGCGGCGCCCTCGGCAGCGGCCAGGGCGGGGTCGGGCGATGTGCGTGATGACGTACGCGCACTGCCTGCGCGCCCGCTCGTACGACCCGCACCGCCAGTTCAGACGAAGACCTGCCGACCGCCCGGCCGCGCCACCTGACCCCAGGGGGACGTGAGCACCGGGCCAACGAGAGGAAAGCCTCCCGTGCCTGCCACCCGTACCACCCTCCGCCGCAGCCTCTCCGCTGCCGCCGCCCTGCCGCTGCTCGCCGTGGCGCTCACCGCCTGCGGCTACGGCTCCGAGGCGAAGGACGACGACTCCTCCAAGTCGAACGTCTCCGCCGACGGGAAGAAGCTCTCGACGGACACCGTGAAGATCGGTTACTTCCCGAACCTCACGCACGCCACCGCCCTGGTCGGCATCCAGGAGGGCCTCATCGCCAAGGAGCTGGGCGGCACCACGGTCAAGCCCTCGACGTTCAACGCCGGGCCCTCCGAGATCGAGGCGCTCAACGCGGGTGCGATCGACATCGGCTTCATCGGTCCCTCCCCCTCGATCAACGGTTTCGCCAAGTCCAAGGGCCAGAGCCTGCGGATCATCGGTGGCTCGGCGTCCGGCGGCGTGAAGCTCGTCGTGAACCCGAAGAAGATCAAGACCCTGGACGACCTCAAGGGCAAGAAGATCGCCACCCCTCAGCTCGGCAACACCCAGGACGTGGCGTTCCTCAACTGGATCGCCGAGAAGGGCTGGAAGGTCGACGCCCAGAGCGGCAAGGGCGACGTCTCCGTGGTCCGTTCGGACAACAAGGTGACCCCGGACGCCTTCAAGGCCGGTTCCCTGGACGGTGCCTGGGTCCCCGAGCCGACCGCCTCCAAGCTGGTCGCCGAGGGCGGCAAGGTCCTGCTCGACGAGTCGACGCTGTGGCCGGACGACAAGTTCGTCATCACGAACATCATCGTGTCGCAGAAGTTCCTCTCCGAGCACCCGGACGTCGTGGACGCGGTGCTGCGCGGCACGGTGAACACCAACAAGTGGATCAACGCCAACCCTGACGAGGCGAAGGCCTCGGCCAACGCGGCGCTCAAGGAGCTCAGCGGCAAGGCGCTGCCCGCCGATGTCCTCGACCCGGCCTGGGAGTCCATCCAGATCACGGACGACCCGCTGGCCGCCACGCTCCAGGCGCAGGCCGACCACGCGGTCTCCGCGGGTCTGCTGGAGAAGCCCGACCTCAAGGGCATCTACGACCTGAAGCCGCTGAACAAGATCCTCAAGGCCGAGGGCCAGCCCGAGGTCGCCGACGCCGGTCTCGGCGCCGAGTAGCCCATCCGCCCGCACCAGGATCCCTGAAGATTCCCAGGAGGTGACGACCATGGCGACCACCACCCTCACCAAGGCCGAGGACCGTGCAGCGGTCGAGCATGCCGCCCGCATCACGAACGTCTCCAAGTCCTTCGCCGGACCCACGGGGCAGCAGCTCGTCCTGGACGACATCACGCTCGATGTCGCTCCGGGCGAGTTCGTCACCCTCCTGGGAGCTTCCGGGTGCGGTAAGTCCACGCTGCTCAATCTCGTGGCCGGTCTCGACCGCCCGACCGCGGGGTCCATCGAGACCCCCGGCGGGCGGCCGGCCCTGATGTTCCAGGAGCACGCCCTCTTCCCGTGGCTGACCGCGGGCAAGAACATCGAACTCGCCCTGCGGCTGCGCGGGGTCCCCAAGTCCGCCCGTCGCCCCGAGGCGGAGCGGCTGCTCGAACTCGTACGCCTCGGCGGGGCGTACGGGAAGCGGGTGCACGAACTCTCGGGCGGGATGCGCCAGCGGGTCGCGATGGCCCGTGCGCTCGCCCAGGACAGCCAGCTGCTGCTGATGGACGAGCCGTTCGCCGCGCTCGACGCCATCACCCGCGATGTGCTGCACGACGAGCTGACGCGGATCTGGCGCGAGACGAACGCCTCCGTCCTCTTCGTCACCCACAACGTGCGTGAGGCGGTGCGGCTCGCCCAGCGCGTGATCCTGCTGTCCTCGCGCCCGGGCAGGATCGCCCGCGAGTGGACGGTCGACATCGAGCAGCCTCGCCGTATCGAGGACACCGCCGTGGCGGAGCTGTCCGTCGAGATCACCGAAGAACTGCGTGGGGAGATCCGCCGACATGGCCAGCACTGATACGAAGCCCGACGACCTGGCCGGTCTCGAAGCGGGCCTGGACGCGCTCGACGCCGTACAGGTCCGCAGGACGCCGACCCGCGAGATCCTGCTCAACAAGGTCCTGCCGCCGGTCGTCGCGGTCGTCCTGGTGGTCCTGGTCTGGCAGCTGCTGGTCTGGGCGAAGGTCACCGACGACTACAAGCTTCCGCCGCCCACGGCGGTCTGGGACAGTCTGACCGACATGTGGGTGCAGGGCACCCTGCTGGAGGTCATCTGGACCAGTGTGTCGCGGGGTCTGCTCGGCTTCGTGATGGCCGTGGCGATCGGCACCCCGCTGGGTCTGCTGGTCGCGCGGGTCAGGGTGGTGCGGGCCGCGATCGGCCCGATCCTGTCCGGGCTCCAGTCGCTGCCCTCCGTGGCGTGGGTGGCGCCGGCCATCATCTGGCTGGGCCTCGACGACAAGACGATGTACGCGGTGATCCTGCTCGGCGCCGTCCCGTCCGTCGCCAACGGCCTGGTCTCCGGTGTCGACCAGGTGCCGCCGCTGTTCCTGCGCGCGGGCCGCACGATCGGTGCGACGGGGCTGCGCGGGACGATCCACATCGTCCTGCCGGCCGCGCTGCCCGGTTACCTGGCGGGCCTCAAGCAGGGCTGGGCGTTCTCCTGGCGCTCGCTCATGGCCGCCGAGATCATCGCGTCCTCGCCGGACCTGGGGCTGGGGCTCGGCCAGTTGCTGGAGAACGGCCGGAACAACTTCGACATGCCGGGGATCTTCCTGGCCATCCTCCTCATCCTGTTCGTCGGCATCGCCATCGACCTGCTGATCTTCAGCCCGCTGGAGCGGCGCGTGCTGCGCGGCCGTGGTCTCCTGGTCAAGAGCTGAGTCCTGATGCCCTCTCCGGTTCTCCTCGTCATCGCCCACGGCAGCCGCGACCCGCGGCACGCGGCGACCGTCCACGCGCTCACCGCGCGGGTGCGGTCGCTGCGGCCCGGGCTGCGTGTGGAGACGGGCTTCCTGGAGTTCAACGCCCCGTCCGTGCCCAGGGTGCTGGAGCGCCTGGCCGCGGAGGGGGCGGACGAGGTCGTGGCGCTGCCCCTGCTGCTGACCCGGGCCTTCCACGCGAAGTCGGACATTCCCTCGGTGCTGCGCGAGGCCCGCGCCCGGCTCCCCCGGCTGCGGATCCACCAGGCCGACGTGCTCGGCCCGTCGCCGCTGCTGAACGCCGCCCTGGAACGGCGCCTGTACGAGGCCGGGGTCACCCCCGGAGACAAGAGCTCGACCGGGCTGGTCCTGGCCGCGGCGGGCTCCACCGACCCGGAGGCGATCGCAGTGATCGCTGAAATCGCGCGGGAGCTGCGGCACACCGGTTGGTGCGCCGTGCGGCCTGCGTTCGCCTCCGCATCTCTCACCCGCACGGCCGACGCGGTGCGCGCCCTGCGCGCCGAAGGCGTACGGCGGGTCGCGGTCGCCCCGTACGTCATCGCACCCGGCAGGCTTCCCGACCGTATCGCCGCGGGCGCCGAGGAGTCCGGGGCCGATGTGCTGGCCGGCGTGCTCGGCCCGTCCCCCGAGCTGGCCCGGCTGCTGCTGACGCGCTACGACGAGGCGCGCGTCCCGGTGAACGGGGCGATGAGCGCTTAGGGTCTGCCGGGCCCGCGTGATCCGGACAAGGGGCCCTGACCCAGGTCGAGGCTCCCGGTGCGCTCGCGCTTCATCTCGAAGAAGTCCGGGTGGCCGGCCAGGACCCGGAAGCTGTCGAAGATCCGTCCCGCCTCCTCACCGCGCGGTACGGAGTTGAGCACCGGTCCGAACCAGACGGTGCCGTCGACATGGATCGTGGGTGTTCCCACGTAGGAACCGGCGGCGGGGTCCTTCCCCCGGTCGTGGCTGCGGCGCACGGCCTCGTCGTACGTGTCCATGCGGGCGGCCTCGGCCAGGGCTGCGGGCAGGCCCAGTTCGGCGAGGGACTCGGCGACGACGGCGTCGAAGTCCTCGTTCTTCTCCCGGTGGATGCGGGTGCCCAGGGCGGTGTAGAGGTCCCTGAGGACGCCCGGACCGTGGCTCGCCGCCACGGCGGCGGCGACCCGGACCGGTCCGATCGATCTGTCGACCAGATCGCGGTACCGGTCGGGGAGTTCGTTGCCGGTGTTGTGCAGATGGAGGCTCATGACGTGGAAGCGGAGCTCGATGTCCCGCAGGCGCTCCACCTCCAGCATCCAGCGGGAGGCGATCCAGGCGAACGGGCAGGCGGGGTCGAAGTAGAAGTCGACGACCGCGCTGCCCGATGCCTTGTTCACGTGGGTGCTCATGGGTGAAGCCTAGGAAGGCGGTGGCCCGTGTGTCTGGGCCATTCGGCCCCCGTGCCGGTGGGCCACCGGCGCCTCCTGAGCCGTCAGGCCGCCAGGGTCCCGTGCGGGTCGCGTCCGCTGAGGGCCAGGGCGCGCTCGAAGTCGGACGCTCCCTCGGGCAGGGTGACTTCACCGGCGAAGCCCTCGTACTGCCGGTAGAGCGCGGCCGTGCCCTCGACCGTCCTCAGCAGGTGGCCGGCCGCCGGTTCGGAGATCCGGAACTCCTGTCCGGTGGCGCGGGCCACGTCCCAACCATGCAGCACGGTCTCCATGAGGAGCATCGCGGCGATGTCCGGGGCCGGGGTGGAGCCGTGTCCGGTGTCGATGCCACCCTCCCAGACCGCCGGATCGGACCAGGCGGCGACCGCCTGGTCGAGCTGAGCGGCGTACTGCTCGGGCCAGTCGGCGTCGGCCGTGAAGTCACGGGTCGTCAGCTCGTCGGGGATGGGGGTGCGCAGGGCACGGCACTCCAGGCCGTGGGCGCTGTAGAGCACCCAGTGGTTGATGAGTTCCCGCAGGTCCCAGCCCTGGCAGGGGGTCGGGGCCGAGGCGGGGAGCGTGGCAGCGATGCCCCGGGCGATCCGGGCGGACTCGGTGGCGCATTCGGCCATGTGTGCGTACGCGTTCTTCATGGGTCCACCCTGCGATCGTGAAGAGGGCCGGTCTTGAAGAAACACGACAGGGGCCGGGCCGGGGCTCCGGTGGAACGGCAACGGGCCGCGCTCGGGGAGCGCGGCCCGTCGACAGGTGCGGGGGTGCGGGTTCTGCTAGAAGACGCTCACACCGTAGGCGTTGAGGGCCTCGACGACGGGCTGGAAGAAGGTGGTGCCGCCCGAGGTGCAGTTGCCGCTGCCACCCGAGGTGAGGCCGAGGGCCGTGGTGCCGGAGAACAGCGAGCCGCCGCTGTCGCCGGGCTCGGCGCAGACGTTGGTCTGGATCATGCCGTAGACGATGTCACCGCCGCCGTAGTTCACGGTCGCGTTGAGACCGGTGACGGTGCCGCTGTGGACGCCCGTGGTGGAGCCGCTGCGCTTGACGGACTGGCCGACGCTGGGGTTGGCGGCGGAGGTGATGTCCTGGTAGCTGCCGTTGTAGAGGTAGACCCGGCCGTCCGCGGCGGCGGAGTTGGAGTGCCGGATCAGCCCGTAGTCGTTGGTGGGGAAGCTGGTTCCGGCGCGCGTACCGAGGGTCGTGGTCTGGCCGGAGTTGGTGTACCAGGTGCTGCCTATCTCGGTGCAGTGCCCGGCGGTCAGCGCGTAGTACGTGCTGCCGCTGCGGACGTTGAAGCCGAGGGAACAGCGGCCGCCGCCGGCGTAGATGGCCTGACCGCCCGCGATGAGCTTGTTGAAGGTGCCCTCGGTGCGGTTGATGTCGGCCTTGGCACCGGAATCGGTGACCGACTTCTTGATCGTGGCGATCTCGGCGGCGGTGACCGTGCTGTCGACGGTCACGACGACCTTGCCCGTGCTCGCCTCGGTGTACCAGGCGGTGCCGGCGATGTCGGCGCCGCGCACGGCCGAACTGGCCTCGGCGAGCTCGGCCTTGGTGACCGTGGTGTCGGGTGCGGCCTGGGCGACCGCGGTGGGGGCCGCAAGCGCGACGGCGGTGACCAGACCCGAGGTCGCCGCGAGGAGGCGAGCGCGTCTGGAGATCGAGCCGAGGGGGGCGAAGCGCTTGAAGGTCACAGGATCCTCCGTCGATGGGGGGTGTCCGGTACGCGGGGTGGGCGGACCGAGGGGTGTGAGGTTGTCCTCGACCGCGGGTTCTGGTCGTGGACCTGCCAACCGCACGGCTCGAATCCTTGACTCCGCTTGGCCCGGTGGCAAGGTCGCCTTCCGGACCCGCGACGCACAGCGGACCTCCCGCTCCGCTATGCGTGCGGGTGACCTCCGAACACCGGCGTCCGCTCACCGAACGGACGCCCGCAGCTAATTGCAGCAAAGGCGTGAAGCACGGCCGGGCGACTGCTGTTGTCTACGCGCATCGCGTTCACACACGCCCGAGGCGTCCGAGTGGCCGCCGGCCGGGCGATGCCCGCATCCCGGAACGGGCACCCGAAGGCACCGACCGTTCGGACGGTTACCGGCGTTTTGCCCGGGCGCCCCGGGTGGCCGGAATCCGCCGTTCCGGCGATAACCGGCCGGGCGCCGGGTGCGGATCAGGGGCACATAGGGCCGGGGCGGCACTCTTGCGGTGCCGCCCCGGCGTGTGCTGGGGGGGGGTGATGCCCCGGAAGGCGGGGCGCGCGCGGCGCTCCCGCTCGGCGCCCGGGGACCCGGCGATCAGGCCCCGGTGCTCAGACCTCGGCGAAGGGGTCGTCGATGAAGGGCGTGGCCTGATGGAAGTAGAGCCGCCAGCCGCCCCCGCTCAGCCGCCACAGCGAACTGCGGTGGGAGCGCAGCCCTCTGGACTCCGTGTCGAAGGTGAGGTGCACCAGGTCCGGCGCGAGCTGATCGCCGCGCATCCGTGACGCGGTGAGCGGCCCGGGGTGCGGTGCGTCGGGCCCGGTGAGGGCGGCGATGATCGTCGTACGCTCCCACAGCCGCCCACTGGTGCCGATCTCCCGGAATTCGGGGTGCAGCAGTGCGGCCAGCACGTCCGCGGAGCCCCGTACCACGGGATCGAGGAGGCGGAGCTCGCCCTCGATCGCTGCTGCCACGGCGGGCGAAGGCTCAGTCACGCGTCATCTCCACAAGTTTGACCACGGTGTTCCAGTTGCGGCTGGTCGCGACCAGGCCGCGGGTGAAGGCGGGCCGTCCGAGCGCCACGGCCAGCTTGGAGCGGCCGAGCCCGTCGGGGGCGTACAGATAGAGGGCGCGATCCCCGAGCCGGAACTCCTCGGGACGGAACGCACCGGCGTCGAGCGCCGCGAACCGGGCGTCGTCGACGGGCTTGTCGAAGTACGTGACGTGCAGCTGCTTGCCCTCCAGCTCCGCGGCCGGGAAGGGACACGCCTCGGCCACGGCGGCGAGATAGGCGCCGGAGCGGACGAGGCAGTCGACCGGGAAGCCGAAGTGCGCGTCGATCGCCTGTTCCAGCTCGGCGGCCAGGGAGTCCTCGTCACCCGACCCGCTGCTGAACACGGCGTTCCCGCTCTGGAGATGGGTGGCGACGTCCCCGTGTCCCAGCTCCCCCATCACCGTGCGGAGCTCCGCCATCGGAACGCGCCGGTGGCCGCTGACATTGATCCCCCGCAGCAGCGCCGCGTACATCGTGCTCATGTCCCCACCCTAGAGCCTCGCACTCCGCTCGCCCGTGTCCCGCCCGCTCGCGCACGGCGGCCGCCGCGCCCCGTGGGGGAGAGCGCGGCGGCCTTCGTGCCGAGCCGTGTCCGCGAGGTCCGCCGTGCGCCCGGCGGGCGAGCCGGACGTCGCGGACACGGCCGTGTGCCCTGCCTACTGCTTACTGCTTACTGCTTACTGCTTACTGCTTACTCGACGATCTTCAGGAGCTTGTTCGCCGTGCCCTCGGTCGCGTTGGTGATGGCGTCCGGGGTGGCTCCACCGGTGAGCGCCGCAGCGACCTCCTCGGGGGTGGCGTCCGGGTGTCCGC
This sequence comes from Streptomyces sp. CB02058, assembly GCF_001905505.1. Classification (GTDB taxonomy): domain Bacteria; phylum Actinomycetota; class Actinomycetes; order Streptomycetales; family Streptomycetaceae; genus Streptomyces. Next base: position 557,177 of record NZ_LIPG01000003.1, on the reverse strand, counting down.
CGAGGTAGACCGCGGCGGCACCGACGACGTGGGGGGTCGCCATGGACGTACCGGAGATGGTGTTCGTGGCGTCGTCGCTGTCGTTCCAGGCCGACGTGATGTCCGAGCCCGGAGCGTAGATGTCCACGACCGAACCGAAGTTGGAGAACGACGACTGCTCGTCGTCCACCGTCGACGAGGCGACCGTGATGGCCTCGGGGACGCGGGAGGGGGAGCCCTCGCCGGCGTCGCTCGACTCGTTGCCCGCGGCGACCGCGAAGGTGACGCCGGAGGCGATGGCCTTCTGCACCGCGGCGTCGAGGGCCGGGTCGGCACCCCCGCCGAGGCTCATGTTGGCGACGGACGGGCCCTCGTGGTTCGCGGTGACCCAGTCGATCCCGGCGACGACCTGCTCGGTGGTGCCCGAGCCGGCGTCGTCGAGGACGCGGACGGCCACGATCTTGGCCTTCTTGGCCACGCCGTGGGCCGCTCCCGCGATCGTGCCCGCCACGTGGGTGCCGTGCCCGTTGCCGTCGTCGGCGTCGTCGTCGTTGTCCACGGCGTCGAAGCCCGAAGTGGCCCGGCCCTCGAAGTCCTTGTGGGTGACACGGACCCCGGTGTCGATGACGTACGCCGTGACGTCCCCGCCGGCGGCGTCCGGGTAGGTGTACGCGCTGTCGCCCTCGGTCCCGGCCTGGTCGATCCGGTCCAGGCCCCAGGACGGCGGGTTGTCCTGGGTGGCGTCGATGTGGAACTTCTTGTTCTGGACGACCTTGGAGACGGCCGGGTCCGCGGCGAGGCGCTTCGCCTCGGTCTCCGAAAGCCCGCTGGCCGAGAAGCCGTTGATGGCCGAGTCGTAGTTACGCTGGAGCGTGCCGCCGTACTCCTCGGCCAGGTCGGCCTTGTCGGCCTTCTCGTCCAGCATGACGATGTAGCTGCCGGAGACGGCCGTGGCCGCGTCCGCGCCGTAGACGACGCCCGTCGCGGGGGCGGGAGCCGCTCCGGCGTACGGGGTCGCGAGCAGGGTGACACCGGCCGCTGCCGCCACGGCGGTTATCGCGGCGGTGAGCTTGACCGAACGTGCGCGCTTGTGAATTGCCATGAAGAGGGGTCTCCTCGTCATTCTTTGTGGGGGGATTGGCCCCCGGCCGGAAATTCTCCGGGGGCTGCCTCGAAACCCTGCTCGATTGACGCGCCCAGATCAAGACCTTCATGTAGCCGTCACGCAGTCGGCAAACTTTCGACACAGCGAACCGCCGCATTTCGCCCACGCCGCCGCAGGCCGCCCCGATGCTCGACGCGCATTAGGACGAACAGGGGTTCCGGACGGGTGAACTCGGCTCGGCAAGGCACAGGTGAGCCCGCCCGTCGCGACGGAACGACCAAGCGGAATGGCATGTTTCGCATGTGCATATCGCCAGCAACACCCCCCACACCTCACACGCGGACTCATGGCGGACCGCTTGTACGACAAGCCGGTATGACGATGCGCCGGACGGCACGCGCGTCGTCGTCCCGCCTCCGGAGACCACGGCGGCTTGCCTGCCGGCGCAGATCCAGCACGGGCGCCGGGCCGGCGTCGCGGTCATCGGCCTCGGTTACGTCGGACTGCCCACCGCGCTCTCCCTGTTCACGGCCGGCCACGCGGTGATCGGCGTGGACACCAGCGAGTCCCGGCTGGACGACATCCGTTCCGCGCGGGTGGATCTGCTGCCCGCTCAGCTCGGCAGGCTGACAACGGCCCTCGCCGACCCGGACTTCCGGCTGACGTCCGACCCCGCCGCGGCCCTGGAGGCGGACGCGGTGATCATCTGCGTACCGACCCCGGTCGACGGGGGCCTCGTGCCCGATCTGCGCGCGCTGAAGGCCGCTTGCTCCGCCGCGGTGGCCCACGCGGTGCCGGGACAGCTCCTGGTCCTCACCTCGACCAGCTATGTGGGCACCACCCGCGAGCTTCTCGTCGAGCCCCTCGCGGAACGGGGGATGACTCCCGGTACGGATGTCTTCGTCGCCTTCGCACCCGAGCGGATCGACCCCGGGAACCCCTCCCACTCCCCCGACCGGACGCCCCGCGTCATCGGAGGTGTCACGCCCCGGTGCGCCGAGCGCGCCTGTGCCCTGCTGGCCGGAACCGCACCCTCCGTCCACCGCGTGGACAGCCCGGAGGCGGCGGAGATGAGCAAGCTGTGGGAGAACACCTTCCGGGCGGTCAACATCGCGCTGGCCAACGAACTGTCCGAGAACTGCCTGGAATTCGACCTCGAACCGCGGCAGGTCATCGAGGCCGCCGCCACCAAGCCGTACGGCTTCATGCCCTTCTATCCGGGCCCGGGCGTCGGGGGGCACTGCATCCCCTGCGACCCGCACTATCTGCTCTGGCAGCTGCGGGCGCGGAAGGTCACGTCCCCCCTGGTGGACGTCGCGATGACGGCGATCGCCGAACGCCCCGCCCGGGTCGCCGAGAAGGCCCGGGAAGCGCTCACGGCACGTGGACCCGGCGTCGTCGGTGCGCGGGTCCTGATCCTGGGCATCGCCTACAAGCCGGGCGTGGCGGATCTGCGCGAGAGCCCCGCGCTGGAGATCATGGACCGGCTCACAGCCTGGGGCGCCACCGTCGAGTACTCCGACGACCTGGTGCCGCGCCTGGACCGTCACGGGTCCGTACGCCACAGCGTCGACGCCCCCGAAACGCTGGGCTGGGACCTCGTCGTCGTCCACACCCTGCACCCCGGAGCGGATCTGGGCTGGCTGGCGGACGGCACCGAGGTCCTCGACGTCACCCATCGCCGGGCCCTCGCGACCGCGGGGGCCGCCGTATGACCATGAGCAGTCCCCCGGAACCGGGCCGCTCCCCGACCCGGCGCGCCGTGCTCACCGCGGCCGTGGCCACACCGGCGGCGGGGCTCGCCGCCGCCCTCGTCCTGGACGGGGCGGACGCGGAGGCACCCGGTCCCGACGTGTCCGGCCGCCCGGGTGACGGCAAGGCATCCGGCCCCGCGCCCTCCCCGGCGCCCCGGCCGGAGCCCGCCACCGGTCCCGGGGGCCCTTTCCGCGCGCACTTCCCCGCGGGCGGCCTGGTGACCAACGAATACGCCTACCGCAGCCCGGAGTCGGACGACGCCCGCCTCTCGGACGACTGGGTCGTCACCAGCGGTTCCCTGTTCGCGCAGTGGGGCTTCGGGTGGACCGGAGTACCCGACGGCGGCACACCCGGTCCCGATTCCGGCCGGTACACGGGCTCGTCCGTCTTCCGGCTCGTCACACGGCGCCGGGACTTCGACGACACGTCCGTACGGTGCTGGGTGTTCCTCAAGCCCCCGGGCACCACCGGGCGCACTCCCGCGCGCGACTGGGACGGCGGACACCTCTGGCTCCGCTACAACGGCCCGCAGGAGCTGTACGCGCTCAGTTTCCGCCGGCGTGACGGCAAGGCCGTGCTCAAGCGCAAGCACCCGGCGCCGGGCCGCCCCGTGGACGAGGAGGGCGTCTACACCACCCTCGCCACGAGCGATCACGCCGCCGAGTACGGCCGTTGGCACCGGATCGACGCCACGGTGGGCGGATGCGGGGACGACCGGGTGCGGATCACGCTCGCCCTGGACGGACGGACCGTGCTGGACACGGAGGACAGGACCCCGGGCAGGCTGGCCGGGCCCGGCGGGGTCGGACTGCGGGGGGACAACACCGAAATGGCCTTCTACGGCTTCACGGCCAGGGACGCCGGAGGGCGCCGCAGATGCGCGGACGAGCGTCCGCAGGGGAACCCTCCGGATGCGTCCGGCCCGGACACGCCCTTCGCGGAGGCTCCGCTTCCGGAGATGTCCGTTCCTGAGGTCTCCCTTCCCGAGGTCTCCCTGCCGGGCCGTTCCCCTCGGGCCGGCTCCCGTCCGGAGATCCTCCGTCCGGAAGGAGAACACGGGTGAACGCGCTCCACCGCCCCCCGGTCCGCACGGAACCGGCCACCGGCCCCGCCGACGGCCGCGACAGCGGCTCCCGGAAGGTGCCCGCCCCCACGCGCCGTGCCACACCCGCGGACCCGGCCCTCAGACACGGAGTACGGCGCCTGCTCGTCCTGCTCTGTCTGATGCCGCTCCTCATCGTTCTGGCGCACCAGGCCACGCGGTTGCCGCCCCACATGGATCTTCCGGTCTGCTACGGGCTGATCGTGCTCGCCGGCACGATCGCCACGCTCTACATCGCGTACAGCAGGTACGAGGACCCCGCCGAGGGTGAACTGCGGGTGCGCCCGGGCTCGAAGGAGTTCTTCCCCCCGCTGTCCGCGAGCCCCGGCATCTCCTTCCTGCTCGCCGTCAAGGACGAGGTCGACGGCATCGAGGCGTGCGTACGCTCCATGGCGGCGTCCGACTGCCCGGGGGTACGGATCATCGTCGTGGACGACCACTCCCAGGACGGCACCGGTGAGGTGCTGCGCCGGCTGCGGGACGAACTCGGGATCACCGTCATCCACCTGGACGCCAATGTCGGCAAGAAGCACGCGCTGGTCCGGGCCTGCGAGCTCGCGGACACCGAGATCATCGCCTTCACCGACTCCGACTGCGTCCTCGCCCCGGACGCCCTGCGGCGTTGTGTCCGCGCGCTGGTGGACCACCCCGAGCTGGGCGCCGTGAGCGGCCACTGCCGGGCGCTGAACACGGAGTCGAGCCTGCTGGCCCGCATCCAGGACGTCTGGTACGAGGGCCAGTTCCGGGTCGCCAAGGCGGCCGAGGCTTCCTTCGGTTCGGTCTCCTGCGTCTCGGGACCGCTGGCCGTGTTCCGCAGGGACGCCATCTACAACTATCTTCCGGCCTGGGCAGACGACCGGTTCATGGGCGCCCCGTTCCGCTTCGCCACGGACCGCCAGCTGACCGGATACGTCCTCGGTCAGGCGTGGAAGGGCGCGGCGCTCAAGCGCCGCTACGCCGGATCGCCCTTCGTCGAGCAGGACTTCGCCGAGCGCCGCTGGCGCGTGGGGTACGTGCGTTCCGCGAAGGTGTGGACGGATGTCCCGGCCCGGCTCCGCCCGCTCCTGCGCCAGCAGATCCGCTGGAAGAAGAGCTTCATCCGCAACCTCTTCTTCACGGGCTCGTTCATGTGGCGCCGGGGCCCCGGGCCCGCCGCGCTCTACTACGGGCACGCGCTGTGGGTGCTCGCCGCGCCGGTGATGGCCTTCCGGCACCTGGTCTGGGCCCCGCTGCACGGAGCGCTCTTCCTGACGTTCCTCTATTTCTGCGGCGTGCTCCTCAAGGGCTGTGTCTGGGGTCTGGCGTACAAGATCGACCACCCCGGGGACACACGCTGGCGCTACCGGCCGCTGATGAGCGTGTTCTCCTCGGTGCTGCTGGCCTGGCTGCTGCCGTACTCCCTGCTCACCGTCCGGCGTGGTGTCTGGTCCAGGGGTGCGGCATGAGAGGCGCTCCCCGTCCGGTCCTCAAGGCGTTGGCCGCGCTGCTCAGCGCGGCCGCCGTCGCAGCCGTGTACCTTCTCGTGCTTTCCCGGGGGACCCTTCCGTGACCCGCTCCGCACCGGCCCGTGTGCTGCTCTGGCTGCTGGCCCTGACCATGGTCTGCGCGCCCTTCTACGGCGCGTGGCGCTACAACGAGTTCCGCAGGGCGGTGACCGCCCAGGAGCCGCCACCACGACAGGCGAAGGACGCGCCCGCGGGTGGGGCCCCGGCCGGATCGCGTACCCGGGGCGCCGCGCCCGTCGTACTGGCGTACCACGACATCGGCCGCGACAGCCACAGCCGCTACACCGTGACCCCCGAGGCGTTCGCCGCCCAGCTCGGCGCCCTCGCGGCGGCGGGCTACCGCACCCTGAGCAGCGCGGAGTTCGTCGCGTACCTCCGGGGCGGGCCGGCGCCCGGTCCGCGCTCGGTGTTCCTCACCTTCGACGACGGTACGCACGGGCTGTGGGTGCACGCCGACCGCATTCTGGCCAAGTACCGGATGCGGGCGGCGGCCTTCCTCATCACGCGCGCGGTCGGCAGCCACCGCCCGTACTACCTCTCCTGGGAGGAGATCGGCCGGATGGCCCGCTCGGGGCGCTGGGACTTCGAGAACCACACCCACGACCTGCACCAGCGGTCGCCCGTGGACGCGTCCGGCAACCGGGCCTCGGCCCTCACCAGCCGGCTGTGGCTGTCGGGTGAGAAGCGCCGGGAGACGGAGGCGGAGTACCGGCGGCGTGTCGAGGCCGATCTGGACCGCTCGATCGGCGACATCACCCGCCACGGTCTGCCCGCCCCGAGGCTCTTCGCCTACCCCTTCTCCGAGGCGAACGGCCGGAACGGCTCGGTGCGGCCCACGAACCGGACACTGCGGGCGGCGCTCGACGCGCGGTTCGCCGCCGCCCTGACGAACAGCTCGGACCGCCCGCTCCCGGCGGGGCGCCGGGCGGCGGCGGCCCGCGAGGTGCAGCGGGTGGAGGTCACGCGCCGGACGGATGTCCGGGACCTGCTGACCCGCGTCGAGCGCTGGACGGCCGTCTCCCCCGACGCGTGCCCGGCACCGCTGGCGGAACCACTGCTGTGGCGGCGCAGCGACCGTACGAACGCCACCGGCCTGGGAGCACTCACCGGCACGGGCCCGTACCCCCGGAGCACCGCGTACGCCGCGGCCTCCTACCGGCCGACGAGCACGGCCGACTGGTCCGCCTACACCGTGGACGCCCGGGCGGACCGGCTGCGCGAGTCGGAGAACAACGTCGGCCTGGTCGTGCGCGACGGCAGCCGCGACCCGCTCGCGGTCGCGGTCAGCCTGAGCCATGTCCGCCTGCTGGAGCGCCGGGACGGGCGGTGGCGCGAGATCACCCGCAGAAGGATCACCGCTGCGGCGGAGCACCGGGTGCGGGTCACCGTGGACGGCGACCGGACCGTGGTCGTCGTCGACGGCGGTACGCGGATCGAACGGCTCGGCACCAGGGCGACCGGGGGCGACGCGACCGGAGGCTTCGCCCTGAGCGTCCGCAACGGGGACCCGGCCGGCGCCTGGCCGCGCTTCACCTCACTGACGGTGGGACCGCCGGCGCGGGAACGGGGGTAGGCCGGGCAGCTCCTGGACGCCCGCGATCCGGCGCCCTCGGCGCGTCACGCACGGACCTCCAGGCGGTGGGCGCGGGCGGTGAGATGGCGGCGTTCGGGGGTGCTGGTGGTGCGGCGGGCGGCTTCGCGGTAGGAGGCCGCCGCGGCCTCGTGTTCGCCGAGGAGTTCGAGGAGGTGGGCGCGGGTGGCGAGCAGGCGGTGGTGGCGGGCCGTGCGGCTGTCGGTCTCCAGCTCGGTGATCAGGGCGAGTCCGGCGGCCGGGCCGTGGACCATGGCGACGGCCACCGCACGGTTGAGGGTGACCATCGGGTTCGGCCCGAACTGTTCCAGGATCTCGTACAGGGCGAGGATCTGGGGCCAGTCGGTGGCGCCGGTGTCCTCGGCCTCGTCGTGCACGGCCGCGATGGCGGCTTGCAGTTGGTAGGGGCCGACCCGGCCGAGCGGCAGGGTCCGGCTGATCAGGTCGACCCCTTCCGCGATGGCTCGGCGGTCCCACCGGCCCCGGTCCTGATCCGTCAGCGGTACCAGTTCCCCGGACGGGCCGGTGCGGGCGGGGCGGCGCGCGTCGGTGAGCAGCATCAGCGCGAGGAGGCCGGCGGTCTCGGTGTCGTCGGGCTTCGAACGGTGCAGCATCCGCGTGAGCCGGATCGCTTCGTCGGACAGTTCCGGCGCGGTCGGGCCGGTGCCCTCGGTACCGCCGGTCGTGCTGTATCCCTCGTTGAACACGAGGTAGAGCACGTGCCGCACCTCGGCCAGCCGCTCGGTGAGGTCCGTCCCCTCGGGCACGGACAGGGGGGCGCCTGAGGAGTTGAGGGTCTGCTTGGCGCGGCTGATGCGCTGGGCCATGGTCGTCTCGGGCACCAGGAAGGCCGCGGCGATCTGCGCGGTGGTCAGGCCGCCGACCGCGCGCAGGGTCAGTGCGATCCGGCTGGCCGGTGACAGTGCGCGGTGGCAGCAGAGGAACAGCAGGGCCAGCGAGTCGTCCCGGTCGGCGTCGGGTACGTCGTCGGCGGCGTGGCTGAGCAGTGCGGCCTGTGGAGTGGCCAGGGTGAGGGTGTCCTCGCGGCGTCGGCGGGCGCTGTCGCTGCGGATCTGGTCGACCAGCTTGCGGGAGGCGACGGTGACGAGCCAGCCGCGGGGGTTGTCCGGGACACCGGTTCCGGGCCACTGCAGTGCGGCGGCCAGAAGCGCTTCCTGGACGGCGTCCTCGCATGCGTCGAAGACGCCGTAGCGGCGTACGAGCGTGCCGAGGACCTGCGGCGCGAGCTCGCGCAGCAGGTCCTCGGCGACGTGGCGCCCGGCGGTCACACGTCCGCCGCGGACTCGTGCAGGACGGGCCACAGTTCGACCGGATCCACGTCGGCGAACGGCATGTCCGCGGCAATGGCCTGTGCCCGCTCCAGGGTGTCGCAGTCCAGCATGTAGAAGCTGGCGATGTACTCCTTGGTCTCCAGGTACGGGCCGTCGGTGACCGCCGGCACGCCGTCCTCGCGGCGCACGAGCTGGGCGTTGGCCGCGTCCGCCAGGCCGTAGGCGCCCAGCAGTTCACCGCTCTCGCGGTACTTCTTGTTGAACGCCTCCTGCTTGGCGATCGCCTCCGGCCACGCCTCGGCCGGGAAGGAGTCCCACTTGGCCTGGTTGCCGTAGATCATCGCTACGTACTTCATCTCGGGTGTCCTCCCCATCCCGCGCGCCCCGTCGGCGCGCTGTCACCCCTCAGTCGGAGCGGGAGGCGGGTCCTCGACATCCGACGACGAATTTCTTCGAAATCTTTTTCCGCACCGCCGTCGAGCGGCCCACGCACCCACCGGAGCGACGCAAGCGATCAACCTACAGCCCGGCCACGCGGCGGAGTTGGTCCGGCGGCCCGGTGAGGAGCCGGGCCCGGTCGCGGCCCGGGCGGAGGCGGACACGGGGCGGGGCGGAGGCGGAGAATGCTCCTCATGGACGATGCCTTCACTCTCCTTCGGCGAGCGACCGCTCTGCTCCCCGAGGGTGCCGGGGCCGGCAGCGGCATGACGGTCGACGACGTGCGCGCGTGTCAACGGGCGCAGGAGTGGGAGCTCGTGCTCGACCTCCTGATGGAGATCGCGGACGAGCAGCCGGTCGCCCCGCGGTTCTGGTCGCATCTCGAGGACGCGGCCCGCCAGATGATGCTGGAGCGGAGCGCCGACTGGTGCGAGTGGCGGGCCTGGGAGACCCAGCACGGCACCCTCCGGGCCAGGCTGAACCTGCTCAGCACGGAGGAGGGCGGACGCCGGACCGCCTTCGCCGGGCAAGGGCAGCTGCGGCCGCTCTGGGACATCGGCAACCGGGCGCCCGATGGCGGGCAGGCGGTGAATGTCGCGCGACTGTGGGTGGAGGGTGCGCCCGGACTGGCACCGGGAGAAAGCGCGACGGTCCGTCTGGCACCGCTCAGCCCCGAACAGTGGCGCCATGTCAGGCCCGGCGACGTGATCACCATGCACGAGGGCAGGCCGGTCGTCGGTACGGCCGTGATCATCGAGGTCGCACCGCCTTCCGTCGCCGGGCGCGAGGGAGATCTGTAAACGCGGTCCGCTGGGGTCCAGGACGCTCGAAGGGCGCCGGTCGGTGCCGGGCATCGCGCAGAAGGGCTTCGCCGTCCGCGGTCGTCGGCCCCCTCGCCCCAGGGGCCTCACCTCCCGTCACCCCGTCAGTTCCGCCTCGATCAGGTCGGCCGCACGTCGTGTGCCGCCCTCCTTCGCCATTCGCTCCTGGATGCGGGCCAGCCTCGCGGCGACCTCCGGGTCGTCCACCAGGTCCAGGACCGCGGCGCGCAGTGCGTTCGCGTCGGCCTTCTCCATCGGGAGGTGGCGGGCGACGCCGAGCTCCTGGAGCATGTCCGCGTTGCCGAACTGGTCGACGGCCTGCGGGACCGCGACCATCGGAGTGCCGGTGGCCAGGCCCTCCTGGCTGCCGCCTGCGCCCGCGTGGGTGATGAAGGCGTCCGCCTGCTTCAGCACGGACAGTTGCGGCACCCAGGAGCGCACCTCGACGTGCGGCGGTACGTCCCCGAGTGCCGCCGGGTCCACCTGTGCGCCGATCTGCAGCACCACATGCCACTTGGGCAGGTCACGGAAGGCCTCGACGCACGCGCGATAGAACGCCGGCTCGTTGGTGAACGAGGAGCCGAGCGAGACCAGCAGCACCTTCCCGGCGCCGGCCGGGCGCTCCCACTCCCCCTGGTCGGCGCGCTCGCCCTGGCAGGCGCCGACGAAGGTGAACCTGGTGCGGTCCACCCGGTCGGCGTTGGGCTGGAGCGCCTCCGGGATCAGCACCAGGCCCCGGCGCGGCCGGGCGACGAAGTCGTCGCAGGAGAGGTCGCCGAGGCCGTTCTCCGCGAGCCAGGCGTCGAAGCGCGCGAAGTACGCCCGGCCCCGATCGGTCTGCTTCAGCTCGGCGTTCGCGGGCTCCCCCACCTCCTCCGCATACCCCTCCCAGGGGACCAGGTTGGGCCAGAGCTGGACGGCGGGGACTCCCCAGCGGTGGGCGAGGGCCCTGGCCGGGTAGGCCGTGATGTCGTGCAGGACGAGGTCGGGTTCGTCGCCCTCGAAGGCGTCGGCGAGCTGCGGGAGGGCCTGGATCGCGTCCTCCAGGAACGGCTCGATGTTGTCGATGAGTTCGGTGCCCCAGTCCTCCGGTTCGGTGGGCAGCACGGAGGTGTAGATCACCGGCTCCGCTCCTGTGGCGGCGACCTTCTCGGCGAAGGACGCGGGGATCGCGTAACTGACGCGGTGCCCACGGGCGACGAGCTCCCGGATCACTTCGAGGCTCGGGTTCACGTGTCCATGGGCGGCGATGGAGAACATGGCGATGTGGGCGCGCGGGGTCGTCGGCATGACCACTACGGTAAACGAGACGATACGTCTCGTCCAGTTGTTTTCGGCCCCGCTGCTTCGGCCGGTTCAGCGCTGGTAGCGGGCCAGCACCCGGTTGCCGTCCTCGACCAGGCGTTTCTTCAGCTCCTCCGTGTCGATGGCCCCGCTGTAGTACTCCTGGAGCGCGGGTGTGGCGACCTTGTCCTTCCATTCGGGGTAGCCGCGCACCGACTGCGCGGGCGCGGGGCGCAGGTCCCTGGCCAGTGCCGCGCCCGTGGCCCAGCCGTTCTCAGCGGTGTGGAGTGCGGGATCGGCCAGGGCCTCGGTCCCGGTCGGCAGCATCCAGTCGCCCTTAGCCAGGCGGACCATGTTCTCCGGGCGGAGCAGGAAGTCGATGAACTGCGCAGCCTCCTTCTTGTGCGGGCTGTCCTCGGCGACCGAGAGGGTCTGCGGACTGACGCCCTGGGCCAGGCCGTCACTGCCCGCCGGGGCGGGCAGGACCGTCCAGTCGAAGCCCTTCGGGGCCTGCTCGACAACCTGCTGGCGGTAGGAGAACCCCAGGGGGACCATGGCGTACTTGCCTCCGAAGAAACCCGGGAGCGAGTCCGAGCCCCCCATGCCGAGCGCCGTACGGGCCGCGCTCCCGTCGGAGTTGACCTGATCCCTGACCGTGCCGGGCATGATCCGGTCGCCCTCGCCGAAGCGGATGGTCACCTTGCCGTCGGCGCCGCGGTGGAAGAGCTGACCGCCCGCCGATAGCCCCAGATTGAGGGTCACGGAGACCGGCTCCTTGAGCGGCCAGGCGACGCCGTACGTCCCCTTCTCCTTGCTCGTCAGCTCATCGGTGACCTGCCGGAACTCCGCCCAGCTCCACGGCTTCCCCGGTGTCGGGATCCGGACGCCCGAGGACCTGAGGATTTCCGTGTTGGCGATGAGGACCTTCGGCTCCTGGAGGAACGGCACTCCGTACACGCCGTCGCCGAAGGTGGTGGTGGACCAGGACTGCTGCGGGATGTCCTTCTTCAGCCGTTCCGGCAGCAGGGTCCGCAGATCGGCGAGGTAGCCGCCGTAGGCGAAGTCCGCGAGGTCGTCGGAGGCGTCGTGGATGATGTCGGGCGCCTCGCCGCCCTCGAAGGCGGTGAGCAACTGGTCGTGGACGTTGTCCCAGCTGCCCTGGACGTAGTCCACCTGGATGCCGGGGTGGGCGGCGTTCCACTCGCGGACGAGTTCTTCGTTGGCGTCGACCGACTCCTTCTGCCAGGCCAGCGACTGGAAGCTGAGCCGGATCGTGCCGTCGGCGTCCGTGGACCGCCCGCCGTCTCCCGAGCAGCCGCCCAGCAGGAGGGCGAGCGCGGCGGCGACCGCCGCGGTGACCGTGTGGAGGCGTCGTCGCATCAGCTCTTCACCGCCCCGGCCGTCAGACCGCCCGTGATCCGCTTCTGGACGACCGCGAAGAGGACGAGCGAGGGAAGGGTGGCGAGGAACGCGGCGGCGGCGAGCGGCCCGAGGTCAGCCACGCCCTCCGCGCCGAGGAAGTGGGTCAGTACGACCGGCAAGGTCTGCTTCTCCGGTGTCTTGAGCAGGACGAGAGCGAAGAAGAACTCGTTCCATGCGGTGATGAACGCGAAGAGCGCCGTGGCGACGATCCCGGGGGCCAGCAGCGGCGCGACGACCGAGACGAGTATCCGGGCCCGGCCCGCTCCGTCGACGGCCGCGGCCTCCTCCAGCTCGGGCGGCACGGCCCGTACGTAACCGGCCAGCATCCAGAGCGCGAAGGGCAGCGACCAGACGACGTAGACCAGGATCAGCCCCCACAGCGAGTTGATCAGGTGCAGGTACTTGAGGACCAGGAAGAGCGGAATGATCACCAGGACGAAGGGGAACGCCTGGCTGATCACGACCCAGCCGGTGGCGGCCGTGGAGAGCCTGCTCCGGTGGCGTGCCATCACATACGCCATGGGGGTCGCGATGACGACGGCGATCAGTGCGGCGCAGAGCGCGGCGGTCAGCGAGTTGGCGGCGGCCCTGAGCAGGGGCTGTTCGTCGAAGGCCTGCCGGAAGTTGTCCAGCGTCGGGTTCCCGGGGATCCAGGTCGGGTGCAGCGAGCCCAGCTCGGTGGCCGGCTTGAAGGCGGTGGAGATCAGCCAGAGGAAGGGGAACGCCAGGAAGACGAGGTAGCACAGGAGCGCGGCGTACTGTCCGGCGCGCGCGGTTCTGCCCGTACGGAGGCTCATACGTCCTCGCCTCCCCTGAGCCGGCCGACGAGGAAGAGGGCGAGCAGCACCGAGATCACGGCGACCATCACACAGCCCATCGCGGCGGCGTATCCGAACTGTCCGTAGCGGAAGGCCTCTTCGTAGGCGAAGAGCATGGGCAGCCGGGTGCGGCCCCCGGGACCGCCGCTGGTCAGGACGTAGACCAGGGCGAAGGAGTTGAAGTTCCAGATGAAGTTGAGGGCGCTGATCGCGAGGGCCACGGGCCTCATGGCGGGCCAGGTGACCGTTCGGAAACGGCGCCAGGCACCCGCCCCGTCGAGGGCCGCGGCCTCGTGGAGTTCGTGCGGGGTGTTCTGCAGCCCGGCGAGCAGGGCCACCGTGGTCTGCGGCATGCCGGCCCAGATCCCGACGACGATCACGGCGGGCAGGGCGGTGGCGAGTCCGGTGAGCCAGTCCCTGCCGTCACCGAGCCCCAGGTCGCGGATGGTCTCGTTGAGGATGCCCGCGTCGGGGTTGTAGACCAGCCGCCACATGATGCCGACGACGACCTCGGGCATGGCCCAGGGGATGATCGCCAGCGCCCTGGCCAGCCAGCGCATCCGCAGGTTCGCGTTGAGCAGCAGGGCGAGGCCGAGCGCGAGCACGAACTGCGGGACCGTGACGCCGACCGCCCAGAGCAGGCCGATCCGGAAGGATTCCCAGAACAGGGTGTCGTGCAGCAGGTCCTGGAAGTTGAGGGTGCCGATCCACTGCGTGGAGCGGGTGCGGCCCGACTGCGCGTCGGTGAAGGCCAGCGCGATGCCGTACAGCAGGGGGCCGACGCTCAGGATCAGGATCGGGATCAGCGCGGGCAGCACCAGGAACCAGGTGGCGCCGTCGCGCCGGCGGTGCTCACCCCGTCCGCCCCGGGGGGACGGGGGCTTACGCCCGGACCGCGCCGTTGCGGTCGCCAGTGTCATGAATTCGACCCCTTTACCTCATTGGATCGGTTTCATACCCGTATGGCCGCACTGGCGGCCCCCGTCATCGTGCTGACGGCCCGCCCTTACGTCAAGGTGGCCTGCCCCCCTGGCGGTTCGCGCGGACGACGGCGGACGGCGGAGGTGACCCGCGGTCCGTACGGGCCGGACACGGGCAGGCGCGGGGGCCGGGGCGGGCGCCTGGTCATGAGCCGCCGGCCGGTGGCACCATCTGTGGGATGCCCCCTTCCATCCAGGTCGGCCCCTACACCGTCATCGCGCTCGCCGACGGCGCCGGCCCCTTCTTCTCCCCCAGGGCGGAGGCGTTCCCCGACGCCACCGCCGAGCAGTGGGCGGCAGCGGACCGGCTCGATCCCGGCGCGCTCGACGCCGACGGGCGCTGGATGCTCCGGTTCCGCGCCTTCGCCGTCCGCAGCGACCGCGGAGTGACACTGGTCGATGCGGGGATCGGCCCGGCGGACAGCCCGGCGGCCTCCTGGGCGCCCGTGCCCGGGGCGCTCCCGGACTCACTGGCCGCCGCCGGTATCGACCCGTCCGATGTGGACACCGTGGTGCTCACGCACCTCCACACCGACCATGTGGGCTGGGCCGTCGTCGGCGGCGAGCAGGCCCGGCCGTTCTTCCCGAACGCCGCGTACCTGCTGCAGCAGGCCGAACTCGACGCGATCGAGGAGATCAACCCGCAGCTGCTGTCCTCGGTGATCGGCCCGCTCCGCACGACCGGCCGGCTACGGACGCTCGAGGGCGAGACAACGCTGCGCGGCGGCGAGCGCATCCTCCCCACGCCCGGTCACACGCCCGGCCACCAGAGCCTGCTCGTCACCGCCGGAGACGAAACGGTCGCCGTCACCGGTGACCTGCTCGTGCACGCGATCCAGTTGCTCCACCCCGCACTCGCCTACGCCCACGAGATGGACGCCGAGCAGGCGAGGTCGTCCAGGGAACGGGTGCTCGACGATCCGGCCGCCGGCACCCTCCGTCTCGCGACGCCCCACCTGACCGAGCCGTTCGTCACCCGCTGACCCGGCCGGTGCGGCCGGCGGGCTCCAGGGGCGGCAGGTCCGTCGGCAGGCCGGTCCCCTCGCGGGCCCGGGTGGCCGCTCCGCCTTTCGGGCACCGGCCGTGGGCGGGACCGGGAAGCCGGCGGCTGCCGCCCACCCGCCGAAGCGGTGCCCGCGGTCGAGGTGGCCTGCGGGGATGAGAAAATCGGGCCATGGACGACAAGCGTGCGCGCGAGGTACTGACCGCCGCCGGGCTGCCCGGCGGCTCGGAGCTCCTCGCGCTGGGCGAGAACGCGGTGTTCGCTGTCGGCGACCTGGTGGCCAAGGTCGGCCGGGACGCCACGCACCACCCGGAGCTGCGGGAGCGGGCCGAGCGCGAGGTGGCCGTCGCCCGGTGGCTCGCCGCGTCGGGCGTGCCCGCCGTACGGGCCGCGGAGGCCGAGGCCCGGCTGGTGGAGGGCCACCCAGTGACCCTGTGGCACCGGCTGCCCGATGCCGTGCGCCCGACCGAGCCGCGCGATCTGGCCCCGCTGCTCACCCAGATCCACGCGCTGCCCGCCCCCGTCGGCTTCACGCTGCCGCGCCGCGAGTTGCTCGGCGGTGTCGAGCGCTGGCTGCGCCTCGCGGGCGACGCCATCGATCCCGCCGACGCCGACTATCTGCGCGGCCGCCGCGACGGCTTCGCGAAGGCCGCGGCGGAACTGTCCCCGCATCTGCCGCCGGGGCCGATCCACGGCGACGCACTCCCCCGCAATGTCCACGTCGGCCCGGACGGACCGGTCCTGGTGGACCTGGAGACCTTCTCCGCCGATCTGCGCGAGCACGACCTGGTCGTCCTCGCCCTCTCCCGTGACCGGTACGGACTGCCCGTCGAGTCCTACGACGCCTTCACCGACGCGTACGGCTGGGACGTCCGCGCCTGGGAGGGCTGTACGGTGCTGCGGGGCGCCCGCGAGACGGCCAGCTGCGCCTGGGTCTCCCAGCACGCGCCGGGGAACCCCAAGGCCCTGGCGGAGTTCCGCCGCAGGGTGGCGTCACTGCGCGAGGACGACCCCGAGGTGCGCTGGTACCCCTTCTGAGCGTCGCACCGTCACCGGGCACGGGCACATCCGCCCCGGTGTGCCGGAGCACCGCGGGTCAGGAGGCGCTGACCGGGGCCGGCTCGCGCAACGGCCAGCGGCCGTCGATCACGGCGTCCGCCGTGCCCTTGCGGCGCAGGAACTTCTGGAAGTCGGCGGCCCAGTCGGCATACCACTCGATCTGACGCTCGTGCAGGTCGGTGGTCTCCAGGGCGGCGACCGAGCCGTGGCGGTCGGCTATCGCGTACGCCACGCGCACCGCGGCCAGCGCGTCGGCCGCCGCGTCATGGGCCCCGCCGTGCACCACGCCGTACTCCACGCACACCGCCTCCAGGGTGCGCTTGCCCTTGCGGTAGCGGTCGACGGCCCGGTCGATGGTGTACGGGTCGATGACGGGGCCGACCCCCCTGCCGTCCAGCCGGTCGCTCAGCGACGGCAGTCCGTGGCGGCGCAGCTCCGCCGAGAGCAGGGTCAGATCGAACGCCGCGTTGTACGCCACGACGGGCACGCCCTCGCGCCAGTACTCCACGAGGGTGCCGGCGACCTCGTCGGCCACCTCGCGCGCCGGGCGGCCCTCCGCCGCGGCCCGCTCACTGCTGATGCCGTGGATCGCGGAGGCCTGTGCGGGGATCCGGATGCCGGGATCCGCGAGCCAGGTGCTGCTGCGGACCGGCTCGCCGTGCCTGCTGTCCACCGCGACGACCGCGGCGGTGACGATCCGGGCCTCCAGCGGTTCCGTGCCGGTCGTCTCCAGGTCGAAGCCGACCAGGCGCTC
Organism: Streptomyces sp. CB02058; assembly: GCF_001905505.1. Classification (GTDB taxonomy): domain Bacteria; phylum Actinomycetota; class Actinomycetes; order Streptomycetales; family Streptomycetaceae; genus Streptomyces. Next base: position 540,269 of record NZ_LIPG01000003.1, on the reverse strand, counting down.
CTGGTGCCAGCTCATCCCGTACCTCCTCCTGTGGTGCTTTCCCCCAAGTGATGACCACCTTCGCACGCACCACTGACAACCCCGGGAAGGGGTGTCAGGAGACGGGCCTGGAGTCCGTCCACACCGACTCGAACTCCTCGCGGTACGTCTCGAAGAGTCCGTGCTCGCTGTCCTGTCCCGCCCTGACCACCGAGCGCCCGCCGCCCCGCAGCACCAGCACGGGCGCCTCCATGCCGCGTGCGCGCCGCAGGTAGGGCTGGACGACCCCCACGGCGTCGGGCCCGTCGCCGTCCACCAGATAGGCCGTGAAGCGCGGTGTCTCGTCGAAGACGTGGATCTGGAAGGCGCCCGGGTCGCGGAGCTTGGAGCGCACCCGGCGCATGTGGAGGATGTTCATCTCCACGGACCGGCTCAGTTCGCCCTTCTTGAGGCCCAGTTCGCGCTCCCTGCGCTTGACCGCGCTGCTCGCCGGGTTGATGAACAGCAGCCGCACCCGGCAGCCCGACTCGGCGAGGCGCACCAGCCGGCGCCCGGAGAAGTTCTGTGTGAGGAGGTTGAGCCCTATGCCGATCGCGTCCAGCCGGCGCGCCCCGCCGAACAGGTCCTCGGCGGGGAGCTGCCGCTGGAGCCGCACCCGGTCGGGGTGGACGGAGACGACGTCGGCGTAGCGGTCGCCGACCAGCTCCTCGACGGCGTCCACGGGCAGCCGGTCGGCGGACGGGACCGCGGCGCCGCTGCCGAGGATCTCCAGGAGCCGGGCGGACGCCCGCTCGGCCTGCGCGAGGACCGCCTCGTTGAGCGCGCGGTTGCGGGAGACGACGTTGCGCGCCACCTCCAGCTCGTCGAGCGCGAGCTCCACCTCGCGGCGGTCGTCGAAGTACGGCTCGAAGCACGGCCAGTGCTGGACCATCAGCTCGCGCAGCTGGGGCAGGGTCAGGAAGCTGAGGACGTTGTCGTCGGCCGGGTCGAGCAGATAGCCCTTGCGGCGCGAGACCTCCCGGACCGCGACGGCGCGCTGCACCCACTCCTGCCCGGCGGGTCCCGCGGCGGCGACCACCCAGTCCTCGCCGTGCACGGGCTCGTAGATCGGCCGGATGACGGCGGAGACCACGGCGCGCAGCCTCTGTTCCACCAGATTCAGCCAGATGTACGCGCGCCCGGCGCGCTGGGCCCGGGTGCGGACCTCGTTCCAGGCGTCGGCTCCCCAGTCCAGCTCGGCGCCGATCTCCATGGGCTGCGCGAGGGAGACCGCCCCCGGCGGGGCATCGGTCGGCTCCCCCTCGTGACCTGCGTCACCTGGGGGCAGCTCGAACCCTCCCGAGCTCACCCGCGTACCGCCTTCCACTCCCCCACCAACGATCAAGGAAGGGTACTCCGGGAGCGGGAGGCGTGCAGCCGGATGCGCGAGCTCCTTTCTCAACTCCCCTATGGTGAAGGCCCGTTCCTTGCGGTGAGATCGGGTGGAGTGAGATGGTTCATAGTGATTGCGCACCCCCTCGCATGCCGCATACCGGACGGAGGAGCCGCCCGGCGGCCCGGGCCCCCTGTCCGGGCGACACCGACGTGTCCCAGGTTGACCGGACCCGCGGGATCACCCGACGGGACCCGGCCGCACCGGGCGACGTACTAGGTACAGGACCGTCTTTCGGGGAGTATCGGGGCGAAAACCCCCAGCACCCGGATCAGAAGTGGAAGAGTCCTATCTATGCAGGTCTGGCCGGGACACGCGTATCCCCTCGGCGCCACCTATGACGGCGCAGGAACCAACTTCGCGGTCTTCTCGGAGGCCGCCGACCGAATCGAGTTGTGCCTGCTGCACGACGACGGTTCAGAAACGGCGGTGGAACTCCGTGAGACCGACGCCTTCGTGCGGCACGCCTATCTGCCCGGGGTGATGCCGGGGCAGCGCTACGGCTTCCGGGTGCACGGTCCGTACGAGCCGCAGCGCGGACAGCGCTGCAATTCGGCGAAGCTGCTCCTCGATCCGTACGCGCGCGCGATCTCGGGGCAGATCCAGTGGGGCGAGGCGGTGTACGGCTATCCGTTCGGCAAGCCGGACGAGCGCAACGACCTCGACTCGGCGCCGCACATGATGAGCTCGGTCGTGGTGAACCCGTACTTCGACTGGGGCGACGACCGCCGGCCGCGTACGGACTACCACCGCACGGTGATCTACGAGGCCCATGTGAAGGGTCTGACGATGCTTCACCCGGGCCTGCCCGAGGAGCTGCGCGGCACCTACGCGGGCCTGGCGCATCCGGAGATCATCGCCCATCTGACGGAGCTGGGCGTCACCGCGATCGAGCTGATGCCGGTGCACCAGTTCGTCCAGGACCACCGGCTGGCCGACGCCGGTCTGGCCAACTACTGGGGTTACAACACCATCGGCTTCTTCGCCCCGCACAACGCCTACGCCTCCTGGGGCGACCGCGGTGAGCAGGTGCTGGAGTTCAAGCAGGCGGTCAAGGCGCTCCACCAGGCGGGGATCGAGGTGATCCTCGACGTGGTCTACAACCACACGGCGGAGGGCAACCACCTGGGTCCGACGCTCTCGTTCCGGGGCCTGGACAACGCCTCGTACTACCGCCTGGCCGACGACCAGAAGTACTACATGGACACCACCGGCACGGGGAACTCCCTGCTGATGCGGTCCCCGCACGTCCTCCAGCTGATCATGGACTCCCTGCGGTACTGGGTGACCGAGATGCACGTGGACGGCTTCCGCTTCGACCTCGCGGCCACGCTGGCGCGCCAGTTCCACGAGGTGGACCGGCTCTCCTCGTTCTTCGACCTGGTGCAGCAGGACCCGGTGGTCAGCCAGGTGAAGCTGATCGCGGAGCCCTGGGACGTGGGCGAGGGCGGCTACCAGGTGGGGAACTTCCCGCCGCTGTGGACCGAGTGGAACGGCAAGTACCGGGACACGGTGCGGGACCTGTGGCGGGGTGAGCCCCGGACGCTCGCGGAGTTCGCCGGCCGGCTCACGGGCTCCTCCGACCTCTACCAGGACGACGGCAGGCGCCCGCTGGCCTCGATCAACTTCACCACCTGCCACGACGGCTTCACGCTCCACGACCTCGTCTCGTACAACGACAAGCGCAACGACGCCAACGGCGAGGGCAACCGGGACGGTGAGAGCCACAACCGCTCGTGGAACTGCGGGGTGGAGGGCGAGACCGAGGACAAGGAGGTCCTGGAGCTGCGCAGCCGTCAGATGCGCAACTTCATCGCCACGCTGATGCTCTCCCAGGGCGTGCCGATGCTGAGCCACGGCGACGAGTTCGCGCGGACCCAGCGGGGCAACAACAACGGCTACTGCCAGGACAACGAGCTCTCCTGGGTGCACTGGCCCGACCCGGCCGCCGCCACGCGCGGCGAGGACGGCGACGCGGACGGCGGCGGCACGGACACGAGCCTGCTGGAGTTCACCCGGGCCATGGTCTGGCTCCGCCGCGACCACCCGGTCTTCCGGCGCAGGCGCTTCTTCCACGGTCGCCCGGTGGAGGGGACGCACGACGAGCTGTCCGACATCGCGTGGTTCACGCCCAGGGGCGAGGAGATGACGCAGCGGGACTGGCAGGCCGCGCACGCCAAGGCCATGACGGTCTTCCTGAACGGCCACGCCATCTCCGAGCCGGGGCCGCGCGGTGAGCGGATCGCCGACGACTCGTTCCTGCTCATGTTCAACGCGGGCGCCGAGACGCTGGAATTCGCCGTCCCGATGAACCACGGCAAGCAGTGGCAGGTCGTCGTGGACACGGCGATCCCGGACGGGGTGCCGCCGGGCGCGGGCCCGAAGGTGTCGGCGGGCGAACGGGTGACGCTGGTGGGGCGCAGTCTCACGGTGCTGAAGCGCCCGGCGTAGGCCATAAGGGTGACCGGTGCGGGGCGGAGGCCCTCCGGGGGCGCCGGGCGGCGCGGAAGGTGGGAGAGAGCCGCCCGGCTGGGTACGTACGAGTCCATGACGCCCACCGCCACGTACCGGCTGCAGCTGCAGCCGGGCTTCCCGTTCGCCGCCGCCGCGGACGCCGTGCCGTATCTCGCCGAGCTCGGCGTCTCCCATCTGCATCTGTCGCCCGTCCTGGAGGCCGTGCCCGGCTCGGGCCATGGTTACGACGTCGTCGACCACACCCGGGTGCGGGCCGAGTTCGGCGGCGAGGAGGGGCTGCGGGAGCTGGCCGCCACGGCGCGGGCGCACGGCCTCGGGCTGATCCTGGACATCGTGCCGAACCACATGGCCGCCGCTCCCCGGCACAACCTGCCGCTGTGGGAGGTCCTGCGCGAGGGCCCGGAGTCCCCGTACGCCCGTTGGTTCGACATCGACTGGGCGGCCGGCGGCGGGAAGGTGCTGCTGCCCGTGCTCGGCGGGCGCGTCGGCGAGGAGAGCGGCGGCTTCGAGGTGGCGGCCAGGGACGACGGCACGCCCGTGCTCCGCCACGGCGATCTGGAGTTCCCGGTGCGCGAGGGCACGGCGGGCCTTCCGCTGCCCGAGCTGCTGGCCGCGCAGCACTACCGTCTGGCCTGGTGGCGTCTGGCCAGGACCGAGCTGAACTACCGCCGCTTCTTCACCATCTCCGATCTGATCGGTGTCCGGGTGGAGCACCCGGAGGTCTTCACCGCCACCCACGCGAAGATCCTCGAACTGGTCGGCGACGGGGTCCTCGACGGGCTGCGCATCGACCACCCGGACGGACTGGCGGACCCCGCCGCCTATCTCGGGCGGCTCGGCGAGGCCACCGGCGGGCGGTGGACGGTGGTCGAGAAGATCCTCACCGGCGCCGAGGCCCTTCCGGCGGGCTGGGCGGTCGCGGGCACGACCGGTTACGACGCGCTGCACCGGATCGACGGGCTGTTCACGGACCCGATGGGCGCGGCGGACCTGCTCGGCCGCTACCGGGACTTCGCGGGGCCGCCCGGTGACCGCGGGGGCTACTGGACCGCGACCGTCCGGCGCGCGGCGTACCGGGTGGTCACCCATGAGCTGGCCGCGGAGACGGAGTGGCTGACGCGTCTCGCCGTCGAGGCGTGCGCCGGTGACCTCGCGCTGCACGACCACGCGCCGTGGGCGCTGCACACGGCGGTGCGCGAGCTGCTCGTCCGGGTGCCGGTCTACCGGCCGTACGTCACGGCGGGCGGTCCGCTCACGGAGATCGCCGAGTCGGCGCTCCCGGCCGAGGCGGTGCGCGACGCCAAGGCCGTCTTCCCGGTCGCCGAGGAGGCGCGGGCCGTCGACGTGGTGCGGGATCTGGCGCTGGGCCGGCTCGGGGACGGGCCGGAGCACGCGGCGTTCTGCGCGCGGTTCGCGCAGACGGCGTCCGCGCTGCACGCCAAGTCGGTGGAGGACACGGCGTTCTACCGCTATGTCCCGCTGATCTCGGCGACGGAGGTCGGGGGCGACCCCGGACAGCCCGCGGTGAGCCCTGAGGAGTTCCACGCCTTCTGCGCCCGCATCGCCCGGGACTGGCCGGCCACGGGGACGGTGCTGACCACGCACGACACCAAGCGAAGCGGGGACGTACGGGCCAGGATCGCGGTCCTGTCCGAGTGCCCCGAGCAGTGGTCCGCCCTGGTGGCACGGCTGGCCAGGGCCGGCACCGTGCCCGCGCCCGATCCCCAGCTGGCCTGGCAGGCCTGGCAGTCGGCGTTCGGCTGCGCGAGCCTGCCCGCGGGTGAGATGGCGGGCAGGCTGGCGCCGGCGCTGCTGAAGTCCGTGCGCGAGGCGGGCCTGTTCACCAGCTGGACCGAGCCGGACCCGGTGTACGAGCGGGCGGTGACCGACTTCGTGGCGGCGGGTCCCGGCAGCGACGCGGGCGAGGCCAGGGAGACGATGACCCGGTTCGCGGACACGCTCGCCCCCTTCGTACGGGCCAACGTGCTGGGGGCCGCGCTGGTGCACCTGACGATGCCGGGCGTGCCCGATCTGTACCAGGGCACGGAGCGGGAGTACATCGCGCTCGTCGACCCGGACAACCGGCGGCCGTTCACCAGGCCCGCCGCCGGTGACGACGAGAAGGCCGCGCTGACCACGGCCGCGCTGCACCTGCGCCGTGAGCGCCCGGAGCTCTTCGGTGAGTCGGGGACGTACGCCCCGCTGGTGGCCCGCGGTCCGGCGGCCTCGCACTGCCTGGCGTTCTGCCGGTCCGGCGAGGTGGTCACGGCGGTGACCCGGCTGTCGCTGCGGCTCGACGAGGAGGGCGGCTGGCGCGACACCGAGCTGGCTCTTCCCGACGAGGGCCCGTGGACCGATCTCCTCGCGCCGGGAAGGGAGTTCACGGGGCCCCGGGTGGGCCTGGCGTCCCTGTTCGCCGACCGGCCGGTGGCACTGCTCGTGCGGGCCGGCGCGGGGCGGTGACGGGGCGCGGGTGAGCCCCGCACGGCGGTTCAGCTCCCGGCGGGCCCGAAGCGGTCCGGTGCGAGCGTGGCCAGCAGCGCGTTGACCACGAGGTCGGTGGAGGCCGCCATGTCCACGGCCTCGGGGTCCAGCAGCCACTGCACCTGCAGGCCGTCCATGACCGCGATGACGGCGTTGGCCGCGGTCTCGGCCTGCTCCGTGCGGTCGGCGGGCAGGTCGCAGGCCTCGCGCAGGGCGTCGGCCACGAAGGCGCGCAGTCCGCTGTACCGGTCACGGAAGTAGGTCTGGGCGGGGTGGCTCTCGGTGACGGACTCGGCCGACAGCACGGCGTACAGCCGGACGATGCCTTCCCGTTCGGCGTTGCGGAGCGCGGTGTCCACCAGGTGGCTCAGAAAGGCGAGTCCGCGGGGCCGGTCGGATCCGAGCTGTTCGATGTCCGTCTGGTCGCGCAGCTCCAGGACACTGGTGAGCAGGAGCGCCTTGGAGCGGAAGTAGTGCAGGACGCCCGCCTGGGTCAGGCCCGCCTGCTCCGCGATCTCGGCGAGCGAGGCGTTGTTGTAGCCGCGGGCTCCGAAGGTGTCCATGGCGATGTGCAGGATGCGCTGCTGTCGTTGCTTGGCCTCCGCGCTGCGCGGGGTGCGGGGCCGGGTTTTGTGGGCGGGTGTGCCCGCTGAAGGGTTGCTCACCCACGCAGCCTAGGGCCTTTCGTTTGCCGAACGAGAGGCCCTGGTCCCGCTCACCCGCACGGCAGCCGATCCCTCCACACCGTTCCATGAAGGTGACCCACATCACTTACTAACCACTCAGTGGGTGTGTTTTCATGTCGGCGTCAACCGAACTCCCCCACTCCTCGCGCCAGTTGACCGAACACGGCGAGCTCGGAGCCGGCCGCACCACCCGCACTGGTACGAACCGAAGGAGCCGCACCATGTCATCTCCCAGTCCCGCCCGCAGACGGCTGACCGGAGCCGCGGGCGCCGCCCTGGCCCTGGCCGTCGCAGGCTTCGGCCTCTCCGGCACGGGCGCCGCCCGAGCCGCCGACCCCACGGCCCAGGTCTGGATCACCACCCCGGACGGCGGCAGGAAGCTGGCCGCCGACGGCAGCCTCCCTTTCACCGCCACGCCCCAGGCCGTCGACATACGCATCGACGGCGCCGCCCGGAGCCAGAAGTTCACCGGTGCCGGAGCCTCGGTGACCGGGGCCTCCGCCCACCTCGTCCAGGGCCTTTCGCAGGACCGGCGCGACGCCCTGATGAGATCGCTGTTCTCCACCGCCGGGGACGGCATCGGCCTCACCTATCTGCGCCAGCCGCTGGGCGACTCCGATTTCAACGCGGCCGGCGGCTTCCACAGCTACGAGGACACCCGTGGAGCGTTCTCCGTCGACCGGGACAGGAGCGAGATCATCCCGGTGCTGAAGCAGGCCCTCGGCGTCAGCCCCTCCATCCGCTTCATGGGCTCGCCCTGGTCGGCGCCCGCGTGGATGAAGACCAACAACTCGCTCGTCGGCGGCAGCCTGAAGACGGAGAACCACCAGGACTACGCCGACTACCTGGTCAAGGCGATCCGGGCGTACGGGCAGGAGGGCATCACGCTGACCGACCTCACCGCCCAGAACGAGCCGGAGTTCGCGGCGAGCTACCCCTCGATGACCATGACGTCGGGGCAGCAGGCGGAGTTCCTCAAGGTCCTCGACCGCACGCTGACCGCCGCCGGCCTCCCCACCAACCTGCTGGCCTACGACCACAACTGGGACCACCCGAACTATCCGGTCGAGGTCTTCGCCGGCACCCGGGGCATCGACCGGGTGATCGGCGCGGCCTTCCACTGCTACGGCGGAGCCCCCTCGGCCCAGCAGCAGGTCGTCGACGCGGGCAAGCGCGTCTTCTTCACCGAGTGCTCGGGCACCGAGAGCGCCGACCCGTCCGCCACCTTCGCCGACACGCTGCGGTGGCACGCCGAGAACCTGGTCGTGCAGAACATGCGCCACGGTGGTGAGACCGTCGTCAACTGGAACCTCGCCCTCGACGGGAACGGCGGTCCGCACCAGGGCGGTTGCGGCACCCGCTGCAACGGTGTCGTCGACATCACCGGCGGCAACGTCACCCGCAACGCCGAGTACTACGTCCTCGGCCACCTCTCCAAGTTCGTCGAGCGCGGGGCCACCCGCATCGGCTCCACCAGCCAGGGCGCCGGCGGTGTGCAGAACGTCGCCTTCGAGAACCCCGACGGCAGCCGCGCCGCCTATGTCGTCAACACCGCGTCCGGATCGCGGAGCTTCTCACTGACCGACAACGGCAGGTCCCTCGCCTACACCCTGCCCGCCGGCGCGGTCGCCACGTTCGTCTGGGACGGCACCGGTTCCACCACCGAGCCGCCCGCCGGCTCGATCGACCCGGCCGCCTGGTACCGGGTGAAGAACGGCAACAGCGGCGCCTGCCTGGACGCGGCCGACTGGGGCACCTCCGACGGCACCGCGCTCCAGCAGTGGGCCTGCGGCACCGGCGCCAACCAGAGCTGGCAGTTCCGGCCCACGGGCGACGGCCACTACCAGGTCGTCAACCGGCACAACTCCAAGGTCTGGGACGTCGACGGCGGTACCGGGGCCACCGCGGACGGCACCCGGGTCCACCTGTGGACGTACGTGGGCGGGACCAACCAGCAGTGGAAGCCGCAGGCCCTCGGCACCGGCGGGCAGTACCGCTTCACCGCCCGTCACAGCGGCAAGTGCCTGACCGTGGACGGCTCCTCCCGGGCCGACGGGGCCAAGCTCTCGCAGCAGCCGTGCAACGGCTCCGCCGCCCAGGCGTTCACCCTGACCGGCTGACCTGACGCGTGCGGGGCCCGGTCCGCGGCGGACCGGGCCCCGCACGCGTTCCGGCGGGAGGCGGGCGCGGCGGTCAGGCCGGCGGGACGGGCAGGGACGCGGTCAGCCGGAAGGTCATCCGGCCGAAGCTCACCTGGTCGCCCTCGCGCACCACGACCGAGCCGACGACCCGCTGGCCGTTGACGCAGGTGCCGTTCGTCGAGCCGAGGTCGCTGAGGATCCACCGGCTGCCGTAGGCGGTCAGTTCGGCGTGCATCCGCGAAACCGTCTCGTGGCTGAGCCGGAGGCCGTTGCCGGGGTCGCGGCCGATGCGCAGCGCGTGCGGGCCGGGCAGCGGCAGCAGGAGCCGGGGCAGCCGCTCGGACTGCCAGGCCCTGCGCACCCGGGCCGGAAAGGCGGAGACCCCGCCGACCGCGCGGAACAGCCCGCGTGACCAGCGTCCGCCGGCGTCCAGATCGCTGGTGAGGGCCTTCAGCTCGTCGGACCGGCGTGCGGTGAGGGCGAGTTCCATGCGTCGCAGAAAGGTGTCGTGGGAGAGCTTCCCCTGCGCCGCGCCGTCTCTGAGCACACCGAGAACACGGTCGCGCTCGGCGTCCGAGAGCCGCGCGGGATACGTGTGGTGCTCGAAGGGGGACGTCACAGAACCGATTGTCGGGCCGAGATGCCCGAGGTGTCCAGACGATGCCCGATTCCTGCCGTCCTGACCTGCGCGGCAACGGATAAATGCCGTACGCCGACCGTCGGACGGTTGCTATGGTCGCACGCCGCCGCCCACCGGCCGCGGCACACGAACGAGGAGACTCTGTGACCCCTGCACCATCGGAACTGACCGTCCGTCCGCTCACCGGAGCGGACGAGCTCGGTCTCTTCTGCGGTCTTTCCTATGTCCTTGACCATGAGCTCGCCGACGACCTTGACACCGGCCGGCGCATCCCCGAGTGGATGTGGGTGGCGCTGCGCGGCGACCGGGTCGTGGGCCGCCTGTCCTGGTGGACGGGGCAGCCCGGCACCGGCCCCCAGTTCCTGGACTTCTTCGATCTGGACGACACCCTCCCGGAGCCGGAGCGCGGTGAGGCCGGTCTGCGCCTGCTGGAGACGGCGACGGCCGCGGTCCTCCCGTCCGGGGCCGCACGCCCCGAGTACGGCCGGTTCGTCCCGCCGGACTGGCGCGAGGACCCGGCCGTGCGTGACGCCGTCGAGGCCCGGATACGGGTCATGGAGGCGAGCGGCGCCCGGATGCTCGTCGAGCGGCTCCGCCTGGAGTGGAAGGCGGGCACTCCGGTGCCCGAGGACAACGGCCGGCTGGTGTTCCGGAAGGTCAGGGACCGCGAGGACCTCGTGGCGCTGATGACCCCGGTGATGGAGGGCACCCTGGACGCGCACGGCCGGGCCGACCTCGCGTCGGGGCTCGACACGCGCGCGGCGGCGGAGAAGCACTACGACGAGGAGTTCGCGCACCTGAGGACGCCTCAGGAGTGGTGGCGCGTCGCGGAGCTCCCCGACGGCGAACCGGTCGGCTTCGTCATCCCGGCCCGCAACAACTACCACCCGATGATCGCGTACATCGGGGTGCTGCCCGCGCACCGCGGCAACGGCTACATCGACGACATCCTCGCCGAGGGCACCCGGGTGCTCGCCGCCGAGGGCATGGACCACATCCGGGCCGCGACGGACCTCGGCAACGTCCCGATGGCCGGGGCGTTCGCGCGCCTCGGTTACGTGAACTTCGAGCGGGCCTTCGACATGGTGTGGGACAAGTCGTAGAACCGCCGGACCTCCGGTTCCGGGGTCCGTACTCTCCCGGAGAGAACCGGCCCCGGCGCGGAAGGAGGCGAGAACACGTGCGTACCCCGTCGTTCCCGCGCTCCCGCCCCGTCCCCGGGGTGGTGTCGGACTCGGTCCGACCGGGAGCGCGCGCCCTGTCACCGAGTCCTGGAGGACACCCATGACCGCCACGGTCATCCATTCGCTCACCCCGGGCGACGCCCACCTCTTCCACGCCCTGCCGGGCCCCTTCCTCGTCGGCCGTGCCGCGTTCGGCCACCGCTGGGCCACCGTGGACGACGGCGGTGAGTACCGCCCCGACTGGACCTGGGTCGCCCTGCGCGACGGCGTCGTCGTCGCCAGGGCCGCCTGGTGGGGCGGGCCGGAGGACACCGAGCCCGTCCTGCTCAACTACTTCGACTTCGCCGAGGGCGAGGAGGACACCGCGGCCGAGCTGCTGCGCCGCGCCCCCTGGTCCGTGGAGTACGAACTGATCGTGCCGGCGCGCTGGCGGGAGACCCCTGAGGTTCGGACCGCCGCCTCGGCGCGGATCGCGGCGGCCGAGGCGGCCGGGATGAAGCCCCTGGTCGAGCGTTACCGCTACGAGTGGACTCCCGCGGACGGACTGCCCGAGCCGCCCGGCAGGCTGGAGTTCCGCGAGGAGCCCGACGACGCGGTGATCCTGGACGTGCTGCGCCGGGTCCACTCCGTCACGCTGGACGCCCACGCCCTGCGCACCATCGAGGGTCCGGGCGGTCTGGAGCAGGCCGCCCAGGAGGAGCTGGACTTCTTCAACTGGTGCCCCTCGCCGCGCTCCTGGTGGCAGCTCGCCCACACCCCGGACGGTGCGCTCGCGGGCATCCACATACCCGCGCGCAACCCGGGCGGCCCGTGCATCGGCTTCATCGGGGTCGTCCCCGAGGCGCGCGGCCACGGTTACGGCTACGACCTGCTGGTGGAGTGCACCCGTTTCCTGGCCGCCGAGGGCGCCACGTCCGTCGCGGGCTCGACGGACCGGGGCAACGTGCCGATGGCCGCCGCGTTCGCCCGGGCGGGCCACCGCATCATCCAGGAGCGCGTTCACCTGGTGTGACGCGCTGCGCCCTGATGACGTCGCGGTACCAGCCGTAGGACTCCTTGGGGGTGCGGCGCAGCGTCTCGTAGTCGATGTGGACGAGGCCGAAGCGCTTGCTCGCGCCCTCGGTCCATTCGACGTTGTCGGTCAGTGACCAGGTGAAGTAGCCGCGTACGTCGACGCCCGCGTCGATGGCCTTGCGCAGCGCCTCCAGATGCCCTTCGAGGAAGGCGATGCGCCGGCCGTCGGCGACGGGCTCGTCGACCGCGCAGCCGTTCTCCGTGATGTAGACGGGCGGCAGCCGGTCGCCGAAGCGGTCCCGGAGCTGGCCGAGCGTCTCGCCGAGCCCTTCGGGCACGACGGGCCAGCCGAAGTCGGTGGTGTCGTACCCCTCGATCTCCCGTATGCCGAAGGGGAGTCCGGCGGGCATCGCGTAGCCGGAGAAGGAGTCGAGGGCTTCGGGCCTGGGCGCCCCGACGAGCGTCGGGTTGTAGTAGTTGACGCCGTACCAGTCGAGGGGCGTGGAGATGGTCTTGAGGTCGTCCTCGACCGGGCCCGGCATCAGGGCGGCGAAGCCCTCGTCGGGGTAGCGGCCGGTGAGGACCGGGTCGGCGAAGAGCCAGTTGGTCAGGGTGTCGTAGAGCTCGGCGCCGGCGCGGTCCTCGTCGGAGTCCCCCGCCGTCCAGACGGGGCTGTGGGAGAGCGCGATGCCTATGTTCCCCGCGCCCGCCGCGCGCAGCGCCCGTACGGCCAGTCCGTGGGCGAGCAGCTGGTGGTGGGCGGCGGGCAGGGCGTCGAAGAGGAGAGTGCGGCCGGGGGCGTGCTCGCCGAGGGCGTAGCCGAGCATCGTCACCTCGGCCGGTTCGTTGATGGTGATCCACATGGGCACCCGGTCGGCGAGGCGTTCGGCGACGATGCCGGCGTACTCCGCGAAGCGGTAGGCGGTGTCCCGGTTGAGCCAGCCGCCCGCCTCGTCGAGCGGGAGCGGGGTGTCCCAGTGGTAGAGCGTCGGGGCGGGGGTGATGCCGTGGGCGCAGAGCTCGTCGACGAGGCGGTCGTAGAAGTCCAGCCCCGCCGGGTTGAGCGAACCGCTGCCGCCGGGGACGACGCGGGGCCAGCTGATGGAGAAGCGGAAGGCGTCGGCTCCGAGTCCGGCGAGCAGGGCGACGTCCTCGCGGTAGTGCTCGTGGAAGCCGGTGCCCCGGGTGGTGTCGGTGCCGTCCTTGATCCGGCCGGGCTGTGCGGCGAAGGCGTCCCAGCCGGAGAGCCCTTTGCCGTCGGCGTCGAAGGCCCCTTCCGTCTGGAAGGCGGAGGCGGAGGCTCCCCACAGGAAACCGGGTGGGAACGTCGGCACGGTCATCTCGGCCTCCAGCAGCCGTGGAAGGAACCTCGGTGGTACTGCCCGGGTGCACTACGTATGAGCAGAACCCAGCAGGGCAATGATCAGGACCAGACCCTAATCGCCAGTTACGGACTCGCTCCAGTGTCCCGGGGCCGTGTGTGCGACTTCCGCCGATCATGGGGGCCTCCGGGTGAGGCTTCCGGGCCATGGACGAGGAGTGGTGAATGCAGTTCGAGGTGTGGGCCCCGGCCGCCGGTTCTGTCGCGCTGTGCACGGGGGGCGGGCACAGACCGATGGACCGCGACCCTTCGCGGGCGGGCTGGTGGACGGCGGAGGCGGAGGCGGCGGACGGCGACCGCTACGGCTTCTCGCTCGACGGCGGACCCGTCCTGCCCGATCCGCGCTCCCGCCGGCAGCCGGACGGGCCGGACGGCACGAGCGCGGTCGTCGACCATCCGGCGTACACCTGGGACACCGCCTCCTGGGCGGGGCTCGGGCTGCCGGGCGCGGTCCTCTACGAGCTTCACATCGGCACGTTCACGGACGCGGGGACCTTCGACGCCGCGGCCGAGCGGCTCGGCGGCCTCGTGGACCTCGGCATCACCCATGTGGAGCTGATGCCCGTCTGCCCGTTCCCGGGAACCCACGGATGGGGGTACGAAGGGGTGTCTCTCTGGGCGGTGCACGAGCCGTACGGAGGCCCGGACGGACTGAAGCGCTTTGTCGACACGGCGCACGGGCTGGGCCTGGCGGTCGTCCTGGACGTGGTCCACAACCACCTGGGCCCCTCGGGCAACTATCTGCCCGCCTTCGGCCCGTACTTCACGGACACCCACCACACCCCCTGGGGCTCGGCCGTCAACCTCGACGCACCCGGTTCGGACGAGGTGCGGGCGTATCTGCTGGGCAGTGCGCTGGCCTGGCTGCGGGACTACCGCCTGGACGGCCTGCGCCTGGACGCCGTGCACGCGCTGGCCGACGGCCGGGCGCTGACGTTCCTGGAGGAGCTCTCCACCGCCGTCGACGCGCTCGCCTCGGAGCTCGGCAGACCGCTCGGGCTGATCGCGGAGTCCGACCTCTGCGATCCGCGTACGACCACGCCCCGCACGGAGGGGGGCATCGGTCTGCACGCCCAGTGGAACGACGACTTCCACCACGCCCTGCACACCGCGCTCACCGGCGAGTCCCAGGGCTATTACGCCGACTTCGCGACCGCTCCGCTCGCCGCCCTCGCCAAGACCGTGACCAGCGCGTTCTTCCACAACGGCACGTACTCCAGCTTCCGGGGCCGGACGCACGGGCGCCCCGTGGACGTCACCCGGGCACCCGCCCACCGCTTCGTCGGCTACGCCCAGACGCACGACCAGATCGGCAACCGCGCCCTCGGGGACCGGCTGGCCGCCTCGCTGAGTCCCGGGCTCCAGGCGTGCGCCGCGGCGCTCGTGCTCACCGGGCCCTTCACCCCGATGCTGTTCATGGGCGAGGAGTGGGGCGCCCGCACCCCGTGGCAGTTCTTCACCGACCACACCGACCCCGGGCTCGCCCGTGCCGTACGCGAGGGCAGGCGGCGGGAGTTCGGGGAGCACGGCTGGGCGGAGGAGGACATCCCCGATCCGCAGGACCCGGCGACCCGGGCCCGCTCCTGCCTCGACTGGAGCGAGCCCGAGCGCGAGCCGCACGCCCGGCTGCGGTCCTGGTACCGCGAGCTGATCACCCTGCGCCGCAGCCTGCCGGACCTCTCCGATCCGGACCTCGCTTCCGTCAAGACGGCGTACGACCAGGACGCCGGCTGGATCGCCTACCGCAGGGGCGACCTGCGTGTCGCGGTCAACCTGTCCGGGAAGCCCGCGGCCATCCCGCTGGGCGCCGGCCGGCACCGCAAGGGCGGGGGGCGGGTCCTGGCCGCCTGGGAGCCCGCACGGGCGCCGGGCGCCGACGGGCTGCTGCACCTTCCGCCGGAGTCCTGCGTGGTGCTCGCCGACGACTGAGCCCTGCTTGCCGTCGCTGTACCGCCCTTGTGCCGTTCACTTCACAGACGTGTACCAGTGCAACGTGCAAAGGAGCGACCCGTCCTTGATCCGTCCTAGGCTGCACCCTGCTCGGAGCCCGCCGCGGGCCACGAGATCCTGACGAACGCAGCCATGGGGGCTTTGATGAATCCAGCACGGAACGTGATGCCGGGCGGTACGTCGCGACGGCGCCTGCTGAGGGCCGCGGCGAGCGGTGCCGGGCTGGCACTCCTGGGTGCCGGAGCCGTGGGCTGCGACGACCCGGAGGGCGGCGCCACGCGGAGCGAGGACAGCAAGCCCGCCGCCGGCGCTGGTTCGTCCGCACCGGCCGACGGGCAGGCGCCCGCGCCGCTGTGGCAGGTCACCACCACCGCGCAGACCTACGGGGGCGACGACTCGCTCGTGGTGGTGGACGGCGTCGTCATAGCCATCGGCGATCCGCTGGTGGGCTGGGACGCGGCCACCGGGAAGAAGCGCTGGTCGCGGGAGGGCGTCACGGTGCCGGGCGCTCCTCTGCTCGTCGGCAAGGGCCGGCTGTATCTGGCGAGCGGCCAGTACGACGGCAACATCGTCGCTCTCGATCCGGCCACCGGCCAGGAGGTCTGGCGCAGCCGGCTGGGCAACGGGTTCGCCCACCCCAGGCCCGTCGCCGTGGACGACACGGCGGTGTACATGGTCGCGACGATCATCGAGAACGGCGTCCGCACGAAGACCAACGTGATCGCCGCGATCGACAGCACGAGCGGCAAGGTCCTGTGGCGGGAGCAGCGGGACACCGGGACGGAGGAGAACGGCATCAGCGCGAGCGTGCGCGGGAAGACGCTCGTCTACACCGACTTCCGGAAGAATCTGACGGTCCGTGACACCGTGAGCGGCAAGCAGGTGTGGACCCAGAAGCTCGGAAAGACGAACTACGACAGGTTCGCCGTGCACGAGGACCTCGTCATCGTCTCGCAGGGCCGCGATCTGCGGGCGTTCGCACTGGCAGACGGTGCCGAGAGGTGGACGCTGCGCACGGAGGAGTTCACGAACTTCCAGCCGCCCGCGGTGCTGGAGGGTGTGCTGTACGTGTCGGACAGCAGCCACGCGCAGTGGGCGGTGGACCCGGCGACGGGCAGGAAGATCTGGCACAGGCCGGTCCCCGCCGATGAGCAGGCGGCGGCCGCCTGGCAGTTCGCGCGGTCCGGCGGCACGCTGTTCGGCGCCACCGACCTCGACGAGCACGGGGGCGTGCACGCCTTCGACGCGAGGACAGGGACCCGCCGCTGGACCTACAACGACAAGTCGGGCGCGCTGGACGCGTGGTACGTGGCCGCGGAGGGCAAGCGCGTCTTCGCCCTGCACGACAGGAAGCTGACCGCCCTGCCCGCGTCCTGACCCCGCCGCGTCCGCGCGCCCGGACGGCTACTCGACGATCGCCAGCTCGCGCGCGGTGGTGTTCAGCCGCCTGCCCCCGTCCTCCGTGACGGTGACGATGTCCTCGATACGGACGCCGAAACGGCCGGGGAGGTAGATGCCCGGTTCCACGGAGAAGCACATCCCGGGCACGAGCTGCTGCTCCTCGCCCTCGATCATGTAGGGCGGTTCATGGGTGGTGACGCCGATGCCGTGGCCGGTGCGGTGGATGAACCGTTCGCCGTAACCGAATTCGGTGATGACGGCGCGGGCGGCCCGGTCGACGTCCTGGCAGGCGGCCCCCGGCCGCACGGCGCGGCAGCCCGCCTCCTGCGCCTCCCGTACGACGTCGTGGACCCGCTGCTCCTCGGCGGTGGGTTCGCCGACGTGGACCGTACGGGAGGTGTCGGAGCCGTAGCCGTGCTTCAGCCCGCCGAAGTCGAGCACCACCATGTCGCCCCGCTCGATGGTGCGGTCGCCCGCCTCGTGGTGCGGGTTGGCGCCGTTCGGCCCGGAGCCCACGACGGTGAAGTCGACCTGGGAGTGGCCGTGCCGGGCGAGCAGGGCGGCCAGGTCGGCGGCCACGTCGCTCTCCCTGCGGCCCGCGAAGCGGACCTTCAGGATCTGCTCGTACGTCGCGTCGGCGGCGGCCCCCGCCGCGGCGAGCCGCTCCAGCTCGGCCGCGTCCTTGACCGCGCGCAGCATCGGCAGGGCCTCGGTGAGCGAGGCGTAGGAGGTGTCGGGCAGCAGCGCGTGCAGCGCCAGCAGGTGCAGCGCCCACGCGTTGTCGCTGATCCCGAACCGGCCCTTGGCGTCGAGGAGTCCGGCGGTCAGGGTGTACGGGTTGGCCGCGTCGGTCCAGTCCCGCAGGGTGAGGGCGGGGGCGCCCACCGCGCGCTCGGCGTCGGCCGCCTCCAGGGCGGGGACGACGAGCACCGGGTCGTGGCCCGCGCGCAGGACGAGCAGGGTCAGGCGCTCGGTGTCCGCCGTCGGCCTGTAGCCGGTGAGGTGGACCATGTCGGGGCCCGGCGCCACGAGGACGCCTGCCAGGCCCGCGGCGTCCGCCGACTCGGCGGCCCTGGTCATCCGGTTCCGGTAGTCGTCGGCGGTGAAGGGCACGGGCTGGTCGGTGCTGGGCATGGGGTCCTCCTGGCGGGGCGACACGGCACACAGCATCCTGCCCGCAGGCCCCCGTGGACGCGAGCGGGATCACGGACGTGCCGGGCACGGATCAGCGGCGCCGCACGACGAGGTCGGCACGGTCGCGGTGACGCTCGACCAGCCGGGCGTTGCGCTCGTCGGATTCGGCGACCCAGCGTTCGGCGTACGGCCGGGGCTTCCCGAAGCGCACATGGCGCTCCACGAGCCCGCTCACCCGGATCTCCGGGTCGGCGTCCAGGAACCACACCTCGTCCAGCAGCCCGCGCACCTGCGCCCAGGGGCCCTCGTCCAGGAGCAGGTAGTTGCCCTCGGTCACGACGAGCGGCGTGTCCCGGTCCACGCGCACCGACCCGGCTACCGGCTCCTCCAGGGCCCGGTCGAAGGCGGGCGCGTACACCGGGCAGCTCTCCCCCGCGTCCCGCAGCCGTCGGAGCAGCGCGGCGTATCCGGCGGCGTCGAAGGTGTCGGGGGCGCCCTTGCGGTCCGCCCGCCCGAGACGTTCCAGCTCCGCCCCCGCCAGATGGAAGCCGTCCATCGGGACGAGGGCGGCGCGGTCTCCGAGCGCCTCGACGATCCGGGCGGCCAGGGTGGACTTCCCCGCGCCGGGCGGTCCCGCGATGCCGAGGACGCGCCGGCCGCCCGCCGAGGCGAGGCCGCGCGCGCGGTCGGTCAGCGGGGTGAGGTCGCTCGTGTCCATGGCGGGCATTGTCCCCGGACGGCCGGGAGCGCGTTAGTGTTACGTATAACTCATACGCTTCCACCACGCACGCGCTCCCTCCGACGACGAGGAATCCCATGTCCCACATCGCCCTGGTCACGCTGGTCGTCCGCGACTACGACGAGGCCCTCTCCTTCTACACGGACGCCCTCGGCTTCGAACCGGTCGAGGACACCGACCGCGGTGACGGCACCCGCTGGGTGGTCGTACGGCCGCGTGGCACCTCGGGCACCGGGCTGCTGCTGGCCCGCGCCAAGGACGAGGCGCAGCTCGCGAGCGTGGGGGCGCAGACCGGCGGCCGGGTCGGCTTCTTCCTGCACACGGAGGACTTCAGGGGCGACCACGCCCGCATGCTGGCCGCCGGGGTCCGCTTCCTGGAGGAGCCGAGGCACGAGACGTACGGCTCGGTCGCGGTGTTCGAGGACCTCTACGGCAACCGATGGGACCTGCTCCAGCCCGCGTGACCCCCGGCCCGCCGGGCCGGGGGTCAGACCGGTCCGGCCGCGGCGGCCAGCGCGTCCAGGACGGGCCTGATCAGCGGGTGCCCCTCGGTGCCGCGGCGTACGGCGGCGAAGACCCGGCGGGTCGGGGCGGTGCCCTCCACCGGGCGCACGACGACCCGGCCGGGCTCCGTGCCGCGCAGCGCCGAGCGGGGCACCAGTGCCACCCCGGCGCTCGCCCCCGCGAGGGCGACCACGGCGTGGAAGTCGTCGGACGAGTGCTCCAGCCGGGGCTCGAATCCGGCGTACTCGCAGGCCAGGACCACCACGTCGTGGCAGGGGTTGCCGGGGTACGGGCCGATCCAGGTGTCCTCGGCGAGGTCGGCGACGGCGACCTGCTCCCGGCCGGCGAGGCGGTGGCCGGCGGGCAGCACCGCGTCGAAGGGCTCGGAGTACAGCGGCAGCCGGGTCAGCCGCCGGTCGTCGTCACCGGGCGCTCCCCGGTATTCGACGGCGACGGCCATGTCGACCAGGCGGTCCAGCACCATCGGCACGCTCGCGTCGCCCTCGGCGTCCTGCACCCGGACCCGGATGCCGGGCGCGGTGCGGGTGAGCTCGGCGATCGCGGGGGCCAGGACCAGGCCGATGCCCGTGGCGAACGCGGCGACGGTGACCGTGCCCGCGACGCCCTCGCTGTAGTCCGCGAGCTCCGCCTCGGCCCGCTCCAGCTGGGCGAGGACCTCGTTGGTGTGGGTCAGCAGGATCTCGCCGGCCGGGGTCAGCCGGGTGCCCCGCGCCCCGCGCTCGACCAGCCGGTGACCGGTCTCCTGCTCCAGGGCGGCGAGCTGCTGGGAGACCGCGGAGGGCGTGAGGTACAGCGCGGCGGCGGCAGCGGTCACCGTGCGGTGGTCGGCCACCGCACGGAGGACACGCAGCCGCCGTACATCGATCATGCGCTCATTGTCCCTGGTCGCGGGCGGCTCTCACACCTCCAGCGCGGTCCGCGCGTCGACGAACGCGTCCACGGCGCGGTTCACGTCCGCCGTGGAGTGCGCGGCGGAGAGCTGGACGCGGATGCGCGCGGCGCCCTGCGGGACGACGGGGTACGAGAACCCGATGACGTACACACCGCGCTCGAGGAGGAGTTCCGCCATCCGGCCTGCCTTCGCCGCGTCCCCGATCATGACGGGGGCGATGGCGTGGTCGCCGGGCAGGATGTCGAAGCCCTCCTCGGTCATCCGGGAACGGAAGAGCGCGGTGTTGGCGTTGAGCCGCTCGCGCAGGTCGCCCGCGGACTCCAGCAGGTCGATGACCTTGAGGGAGGCGGCGGCGATGACCGGGGCGAGCGAGTTGGAGAAGAGGTACGGGCGCGAGCGCTGGCGCAGCAGCGCGACGATCTCGGCCCGCGCGGCGACGTAACCGCCGGACGCGCCGCCCAGCGCCTTGCCGAGCGTGCCGGTGATGATGTCGACGCGGTCCATGACGCCGTGCAGTTCGGGGGTGCCCCGGCCGCCGGGGCCGACGAAGCCGACGGCGTGCGAGTCGTCGACCATGACCATGGCGCCGTAGCGGTCGGCGAGGTCGCAGATCTCGGCCAGCGGGGCGACGTAGCCGTCCATGGAGAACACACCGTCGGTGACGATCAGGCGGCGCCTGGCCCCGGAGGCCTCCTTGAGCTGCTGCTCAAGGTCGGCCATGTCGCGGTTGGCGTAGCGGAAGCGCTTCGCCTTGGAGAGGCGGATGCCGTCGATGATCGAGGCGTGGTTGAGGGCGTCGGAGATCACCGCGTCCTCGGGGCCGAGGAGGGTCTCGAAGACTCCGCCGTTCGCGTCGAAGCAGGAGGAGTAGAGGATCGTGTCCTCCTGGCCGAGGAAGGCCGAGAGCCGCTGCTCCAGCTCCTTGTGGACCTCCTGGGTGCCGCAGATGAAGCGGACGGAGGCCAGCCCGTAGCCCCAGCGCTCCAGCGCCTCGTGGGCGGCGGCGACGACCTCGGGGTGGTCGGCGAGGCCCAGGTAGTTGTTCGCGCAGAAGTTGAGCACCTCGCCCGCGCGGCCCCCGGAGGTGACGGCGACGGTCGCGGACTGCGGGGTGCCGATGACGCGTTCGGGCTTCTGGAGTCCGGCGTCGCGGATCTCGTCGAGGGTGGTGCGCAGGTCGTCGCGTACGGAGTCGAACATGTCGGGTGTCTCCCAGGTGGTTACGGGTGCGTACGAGGAGTCTCAGGCGGCCCAGTCGAGCAGGACCTTGCCACCGAGTCCGCTCGCGGCGTCGTCGAAGGCGGCTTCGAAGTCGCGGTAGCCGTAGCGGCCGGTGATGACCGGGGCGAGATCGAGTCCGCCCTCCAGGAGCACGGACATGGCGTACCAGGTCTCGTACATCTCGCGGCCGTAGATGCCCTTGATGGTGAGCATCGAGGTGACGATGCGGGACCAGTCGACCGGGAACTCCGCGGACGGCAGTCCGAGCATCGCGATCCGGCCGCCGTGCGTCATGTTCGCGATCATGTCGCGCATGGCCTCGGGGCGTCCGGACATCTCCAGGCCGATGTCGAAGCCCTCGCGCAGCCCGAGGAGGCTCTGGCCGTGGGCGATGGTCTGCTCGCCGACGTTCAGGGCGAGGTTCACGCCGACCTTCCGGGCCAGTTCGAGCCGGGCCTCGCTGACGTCGGTGATGACGACGTTGCGGGCGCCCGCGTGGCGGGCCACGGCGGCGGCCATGATGCCGATCGGGCCCGCGCCGGTGATCAGCACGTCCTCGCCGACCAGGGGGAAGGACAGCGCGGTGTGCACGGCGTTGCCGAAGGGGTCGAAGATCGCGGCCACGTCGAGGTCGACCTTGTCCCGGTGCACCCAGACGTTGGACGCGGGCAGCGCGAGGTACTCGGCGAACGCCCCGTCCCTGCCGACCCCGAGTCCGAGGGTGGAGCGGCAGAGGTGCCTGCGCCCGGCGAGACAGTTGCGGCACTTCCCGCAGACCAGGTGGCCCTCACCGCTGACCAGGTCGCCGATCTTGATGTCGACGACGTCCGCGCCGATCCCGGCGACCTCGCCGACGAACTCGTGGCCCAGCACGAGCGGGGTGCGCACGGCCTGCTGCGCCCAGCCGTCGTAGTCGCGGATGTGCAGGTCGGTGCCGCAGATCCCGGTGCGCAGGACCTTGATCAGCACGTCCCCGGGGCCGGTCTCCGGCTCGGGCACGTCCATCAGCCACAGTCCCGGCTCGGCCTTGTGCTTCACGAGTGCCTTCACGGCTGCGGCTCCCTGTACCTGGTACCTGGTGGACACCCCGGTCCCGGGCATGCCGGATCGCGGCCTGCGGCCCGGGTCGACTGGGGGTACGGCGGGGGTGGGGCGCGTCACGCGGTGGTCCGTCCCGTGGACCGGTGCGCGGGCGACGCCTTCCGCCGTCACGGAGAAATCTCCCGCACCACGGGCTCCAGGTCCATCGAGGATTTCTTAAGCGCCGCCGCAGCTGTGCTTCACACCACGTCCCGGGGGCGCGGCCAGGGCCGTCCGTCGAGGCGCTCGATGTCGGTGTTGAAACGCCGGAGGAACGCGGCGAAGGCGGCGACCTCCTCCGGCGACCAGGCGTCGAGTACCTGCTCCAGACCGCTGACGTTCCCGGCCCGTTCCTCCTCGAGGCTGCTCGCTCCCTCCTCGGTGATCCGGAACTTGCGGGCGATGCCGCCCTCGGGGTCCGGGATGCGCTCCACCAGGCCGGCGCGGAGCATCGCGGCGGTCTGCCGGTTGAGGGTCGAGGCATCCAGGCCGAAGGCGTCGCTGAGCTGCCCGATGGACATCGGGCCGTCCATCCGGATGCGGCTGAGCAGGGTGTACGCGCTGCGGTCCAGATGGGTCCTGCTGCCGTCGCGCCTCAGTCCGGGGGCGCTCGGCTGGAGGTGCCGGCCGAGCAGCATGGCCTCGAACTCGATCAGGTGTGTGGGCTTGTCCATCGTCGCTCTTCCGACCGCCTTCGACCGCGAGGGGGCTTTCCACCGCAGTCATACCACTCCGTGCGGCGACGGCGACCGACACGAAATTTAGGTATGTTGACATAGATATATAGCGGTACCTATACTCGCCGCATGCCCGCCTCCCGTGCACCCTCCCAGGACATCGACCACGTAGCCTCCGCGCTCGTGGCGTCCCTGCCTGGGCTGCACCGGGCCCTGGAGCGGCAGGTCGCGCAGGACTTCCCGCACCCCCGGCTGCCCGACGGACAGCTCGCGCTGCTGTTCCTCGTCGAGGAGCGCGAGGGGATCACCGTCCGCGAGTCGGCCGAAGCCCTGCTGATGAAGCCGAACAACGTCAGCGCCCTCGTCTCCCAGCTCACCGAGCTCGGTCTGCTGGAACGCAGGCAGGACGCGGCCGACAAGCGGGTCGCCCATCTCCACCCGACGCCCACCGCGCGCGAGCGCCTCGCCGAGGCACGGCAGCTCAAGGAAGCACACCTGGCACGCGCGCTGCACACCCTCACCGACGGCGATCTCGACGCCCTCGGTGCGGCTCTGGGCGCGCTGACGTCATTGACACGGCGTCTCCACTCCCCCGCCGGCTGACCCCACCCGTTTCCGGCCAGGCGCCCGGGCCCGATGAGGCCCCGGGCCCCTGGCCGGTGCCGGTTTCCGCAGCCGCGGCTGCGCCCCGCCGCACACGTGCGGCCGTACCGCCGTCCGCCGGGCCGACTGCCCGGCATCCCGAAGTACGAACACAGACAAGGCATTTCCATGTCCTCCACCACCGTGGACAAGTCCTCCATGCCCGCAGGCCCTCCGGCCGGCACCCCGGTGAAGAGCCGGCGCACCAACCCGTGGCTGACGCTGATAGCCGTCGCCATCGGTCTGTTCATGGTCAACCTCGACGCCTCCGTCGTCGCGATCGCCAACCCCGAGATCGGCCGGGACCTCGACGCGACCACCGCCGACCTGCAGTGGGTCACCAACGCCTATCTGATCGCCATGGCCGCGCTGCTGATCCTGGGCGGCAAACTCGGCGACCGCTTCGGGCGGCACACGGTCTACATGGTGGGCACCGTCGGCTTCACACTGGCCTCTGTGGCGATCGCCCTGTCCGGTGCGATCGAGGGCGTCATCGCCTTCCGCGCGGTCCAGGGCTTCTTCGCGGCGCTGCTGATCCCCAACACCCTCGGCCTGCTGCGCGCGGTCTTCCCGCCCCGGAAGTTCGGCATGGCCGTGGGTCTGTGGGCCATGGTGGCGTCCTGCTCCACCGCGCTCGGACCGATCGTCGGCGGTCTGCTCATCGAGCACGTCAACTGGGAGTCGGTCTTCTACATCAACGCCCCCATCGGCGTCGTCGCGCTCGTCATCAGCCTGCTCGTGCTTCCCAAGAGCAAGGACTCCACCGGACACCACCGCTTCGACGTCCCCGGCGTGGTCCTGCTCGCCATCGGCCTGGTCGCCCTGGTCTTCGGCGTCGTCAAGGGCGAGACCTGGGGCTGGACCTCCGGCGGCACGCTGGGCTCGATCGCGGCGGGCCTGGTCCTGCTGGCCGTCTTCTGCTGGTACGAGTCCCGGCTCGCACACCCGCTGCTGCCGATGCGCCTCTTCCGCAACCGCTCGCTGACCATCGGCACGATCATCACCGCGATCAACTTCTTCGTCCTGCTCGGCGTCATCTTCTTCCTGATGCTGTACCTGCAGAACGTGCGCGGCTTCTCGCCCGTCGAGGCCGGCGTCCGCACCCTGCCGCTGAGCCTGGCCACGGTGGTCGCCTCGCCGCTCGGCGCCGCGCTGACCCAGCGCTTCGGCCCCCGGCTCACCATGCCCATCGGCATGCTGCTCCAGGCCGTGGCCTCCCTCTGGATGCTGACCTGGGACGCCGGTTCCGCGTACGCCGCGCTGTGGCCGCCGTTCCTCGCCATCGGTCTGGGCGTCGGCATGGTGATGTCCGCGTCGTCCGACGCCATCGTCGGCAACGCGCCACGGAAGGACGGCGGCGTCGCGGGCGGCCTTCAGGCCACCTCGCTGCAGATCGGCGGCGCGCTCGGCACGTCCGTGCTGGTCTCCCTGATCAGCGGCAAGGTGGGCTCCACCCTGACCGGTGAGCTGACCTCGGCCGGAGTCCCGGCGGACGCGGCGGCGGGCCTCGCGGAGGCCAAGGACGCCGTGTCCATGGGTGTCTCGCCCGTGTCGGCCGACATGCCGGCCCAGCTGAGGGCCGCCGTGATCGAGGGCAGCGGCAACGCCTTCATGAACGGTGTGCACTCCGCCGTGATCGTCACCGCGGTCCTCTGTGTCGCGGGCGCGCTGCTGGCAGGCTTCGGGATGCGGCGCGGCAACACGCCGGAGGCCGCGCAGGACTGACGACCGGCCGGACCGGGGCCCGGCAGGGTACGGGAGGCGCGTGACGGCGCCCCGTGCCCGGCCGGGCCTCCCGCTCGGATCAGGCCGGGTCAGGGGGAAATCACTTCGCCGTTCGCGCCCGCTCCCGGCATGATTCCCGGCGTGCACGAGGACGAGGCCCGTCGCGGGCGAACGCGGTACACACTGACGGAGACGGAGCACGGGCATGCCTGGGGCGTGTGCGCCGAGGCGGAAGGGCTGTTCGGAGAACCGCGGCGCGGGACCTACGAGCTGTTCGGCTGGGTTCCACGGGCGGAGGCGGGCGGCTGGTTCGGCCACAGCCTCTGGCTGGTGCCGGACGACGCGTCGCTCGGCCCCTGGCTGCTGGAGGACGCGGAGAGCCCTGGGCGGTCCCCCGGGACGGACGGTCTCGTGCTCACCGGCCTCGACGACCACGAAGGGCCGCCCGAGGGGCACAGGGGCCGTGTCCGCGTGCACGACGGGCACCGATGGCTGGGCTCCTGCCGGGAGTTCACCCGTGTCCTGCCGCGCAAGCGGCCTGCGCCCCCGCTCGTCCTGCGGGGTCTGGCCGAGGGGGATCAGCTGCGGGCCGCGCTGGCGAAGGGCACCCGGCGGGCCCTGGACCTGGAGCAGGCTGCCCTGGAGATAAGGGACGATCACGGCGAGCCGCTCACCGAACGCCTGCTCTGGGCCAGGGTCGGTGCGTGGCGCCCCTCTTCGTACGGGTCGGATCTGATCGATCTGGAGCTCGACGGCGCGCTCTTCAGGCCCGTTCCCGAATACGCCCGGCCCGTCTGGGAGCGGTGGTTCGCCGGGCCTCCCGGCACCACGGCCGCCTGGGCGGAGCTCGGTACCCGGCACCGCTGGGTCTGGCACGATCTCGTCCGGGAGCGGACCGCCTACCGCACCCCCGGTGACCGGCCCGCCCATCACGCCTACGAACTCGACGGCCGGTACGTCACCGACGAGCCGGGCCTCTACCTGGCGCTCGGCGAGGCGGTCAACGGGCCGGGTGGCTACTTCGGCGGCTGTCTCGGCGCCCTCGTCGACTGCCTGGGTGGCACCTTCGGCTACACCGCGCCCGCGACGCTGCTCTGGCGGGATGCCGCGACCGCACGCGAGCACCTGTCCCGGGCCCTGGCTCCGGACGGCGTGCCCTACGACCTGTTCGGCGTGATCCTCGAAGTCCTGGCGGAGGGCGGCATGCGGGTCACCCTGGCGTGATCCGCCCCGGCCCCACGGCGACGGAGCAGCCGGCCGCACCCGGGCGACGCTCCCCTCCCCCTGCCGGTCGACGGCGCGGCGGCGGCCGACGGCCGATCGCGGACCCGGCCCACGACTCCACCGCTCGCACGGACGGCGTCACTTCGCCCACGGCCTCTCCTGCGGCGCGCGGCCCAACAGTGCGTCAGGGCTTGATAGCGTCGCCCGCACGACTACGGAAAGCTCCCCGCCGGGGTCGTCGCTCCGCTGGGCCGGGCCGCCCCGACAGGGCGGCGAGCGGCGGCCGGTGCGTGGGACGGGGACGCACGTGGCAGGGACGATGAGGGCCTACGCATGAGCCTCCCGCAGTTGCACTACACCTCCGCCGCGGCCGGCGACGGGGAGTCCGCCGCCCGGTACACCGCGGTCACCCCCGCGATACCCGGGCCGGTGCGCGCGGAGGCAGCACCACTGCTGGCCTACGAGGCACCGGCAGGCACTCCCGAACGGCTCACCGACGCACGGCTCCGGGCGCTGCCGGTCGCGTTCGGTTTCGCCGCGCTCTCCGACGGCAGCCATCTGCTCAGCCGCGCCGTGGCGACCGCCTCGGGCGGCTTCCACGCCCACGGCGTGCACCTTCCCGCGGGTACGCCGGTACCGGGCCGGGTCCTCCCGGTCGCCGCGTGGGGCGCAACGGGCTGGCTCTCCGCGACCCCGGACCGCGCCCACTCCGACCCGCTGACCCTGCTGTCCGGCGCGCAGGGCCCCTCCCACGGGCTCACCAGGGAAGGGCTCGGGGACTTCGCCGTGTCCCGCAGCCCGTGGCTGGCCGCCGTGCTCAGCGATCTGCGCCGGGTGAGCGAGGACCCGTCCGCCCCGCCGGTCGTGCTCGTGGAGCGGCAGAGCGCGGATGTGGCCCGGTGGGTCGCGCTGGCCACCGCGGTGCTGCCCAGGGAGCACGCCGAGCGGCTGACCTTCACGACGTACACACGGCAGCCCGGACACACGACGCACCAGGTCATCGGGGTCCTGCCGGAGGACGCGCCGGATGCCCGCGACCCCCGCTTCCGTGTGCACGCCGCGTCCGGTCCGCGCCCGGCCGGGGTGGTGGAGGACGCCTGGGCGGGGACCGCCGCCCGGATCTGGCGCAGCCGGGCCCCCGAGCTGTTCCGGGAGGCGGCGGAGCTGCCGGGCGAGCCGTTCGCCGCGGGCCCGCTGGCCGTGACGGCGCTCGGCGCGGGCATCGCGCTCGGGTCCGACGAGCGTGCCGCGGCGGCCGACTGGGCCGCCGTGCGGCCGTACGCGCTGGACGAGAAACGCACCCGGCAGCTGACCGACGCGCTGACCGCTCCCGCCGACGACCGTACGGCCGGGGAGTGCGCCGCGGCGCTCCGGCTGCTGACCGCGCTCGACGGCCGCTGCCCCGCGTCGGTCACCGCGCCGCTGGCCGCGCTGCTGGTGACGGAGGCCGTACGGGGAGGCGATGTCGGCCTGGAGCCGCCCGCGCGTTCGGCGTTCGACGAGCCCGCCGGGGAGCGCGCGCTCGCCGCCCTGGTCGATGAGCTCGGCGACGATCTGCTGGCCGAGCTCGGCCCCGGGGTGGACCGGGGTGTGGCGCGGACCGTACAACTGCTGCGGATCGTGCGGCTGCTCGGCGTCGACTGCGGGGAACTGCTGCCCGATGTCGTGCGCCGGCTGGCCCGCGCGCTGCTCGACGACCCGGAGGCGGGCGCGTGTCCCGCGCTGCTGGACCTGCTGGACGAGCAGTTCGACGTCCGTACGGCGCTGCTGGGCGAGCTGGACCGGCTCGCCCCCGACGACCCCGCGGGCGCGGAGAAGCTTCTGGTCCGGGTCACCCTCCCGTTCACCGGGACCCAGGCGCTGCCGCATCTGCGGATGTGCGCCGAGGCGCCGGGCGCGAAGGCGCGCGGGGCGGACCGGGTGGGCATCCTGCACACGGTGCTGCGCGCGGCGGGCATGTCCCCCTTCGCCGAGCCGCTCGTGCTGCGGACCGCCGTCGGGCTGGTGTGGGGCGAGGACACCCCGACGGCGGGCGAGGCCAGATCGCTGCTCACCGAGACCACGTCCGACGCCCACCGGACGGCCGGCACCTGGGCGCACCTGGTCGACGCCGCGCTCGCCGCCCCCCTCGGCGACGAGGACGCCCCCGAGCTCGCCCATGACCTGCTGCGCGGCTTCCCGCAGGAGATCACCGCCCGGGTACGCGCCTGCCTGATGCTGCTTGACTTCGCCCGCGACATGCGCGCGGGAACGGCGGAGCCCGGCTGGGCCGACCGCGCCCGGGAGCTGCGCGCCCGCGCCGAACCGGTGGAACCCCTGGTCCTGGAGCAGGCCTACGGCGCCCTGGCGGACCGGCTGCTCGCCCCGGACCGGCCGGACGCGGAGCTGTACGCGTTCGTGCACAGCGGCGACGAGGACCTGATCGCCGCGTACGGCAGGGCGGCCCGCCGCGACGAGGTACGGGCCCTGCTGATCGCCGACCCCTCGTACGTGGCGGACTGCTTCACGGTGTGGAACGCCCACCCGCACGCGGGCGCGGCCTGGACCCGGACCCGCACGGCCCTGCTCGACGAGGTGCTGCGCCCGGCGGTACGCGCTCTGGCCGCCGACGCACTGACGGCGGTGGAGCAGGCGGTGGAACGCGAGGGGAACAGCCGCACCCTCGACGCCTTCCGCGCCTGGAACCGCCCCTCCCGCTCACTGGGACGCCTCGGGAAGCGCATCGCGGGCCGGGTGCGCCGGGGCTGACCGGGAGCGTGCACCTCCGAACCGGCGGACGGCGGACCGGCGACCGCCCCTGAAGCGGTTCGTGGCGTTAGCGGAGCGGGAACCGGACCGTGTCCGGCCGACGGTGATCCGCGTGCCCTGGACTCGACGGCCTGCCGTCCGTCCCGGGCGCGTGGGCGGTTGCGCGGATCACCTGTCGGCCCGATCACTGCGGCGGGCTCAGACGTTGGGCACCTTGAGTCTGTCCCAGCTGGCCTTGCCCGGAATGCCGTCCGCGCCGCTTCCCGAGTAGCCGAGCTTGCGCTGCCACGCGGCGTACGACGCGCGGTCCGCCTCGGACCAGTCGGGGCCGGGGCCGACCTCGTACCGTCCGCAGCCCTCGGCCACCAGCCTCTTCCCCATCGCCGTGATGACGGCACTGTGCCGCCCCGCCCGGAAGAACGCGGCGCCGGGGAACGGCTCGTACGTCGCCGGGGGCGGCGGGCCGTCCGGCCTGCCGGCGAGGCGGTCGCGGACCCTGCCGCGCATCGAGTCCATCGTGAAGCCGCGCGGGTCGACCTTCCCCGGCTGCCACTCCTTGTGGCCGATCACCGAGCGGTGGTTCCAGCCGTGGGCCCGGCAGACGGCGGCGGCCGCCTTCTCGATGGCCTCCAGCTGGGCGGCGGGCCACGGGTCCTTGCCGTCGCCGAGGTTGACGCACTCGAAGCCGTAGAAGGAACGGTTGCCGTCGGTGTTGGCCTCGTTGTCGGCGGGCAGCGCCTTCTCGTCGATCACCGCTCGCAGGACGTCGTCGTCGCCGAGTCCGGCGTGGTTGGCGCGGCCGTGGCCGACCATGTGGACCGAGCCGTCCTTCGCGATCACCCCGTGGCACAGCGGGCCCGGCAGGGCCGAATGACCGTCGTAGCAGAGGTCCACGGAGCTCTGCGTGCCCGAGGTCACGGTGTGGTGGATCATCACTCCGTGCACGGGGCCCCAGGCGCCCTTGTGGTTGCGGTTGTGTGTGCGCCAGCTCCGGTGTTCGACCACACGCAGACCCTCGTCCCGCAGGGCCTTGAGCAGTTTGTCGGCGGAAAGAGGCGTTGCCATCGGATGCTCCTTTTACCCAGGTGGTGCAGCAGCTCTCGGCTGTCCACCTCGTCCTGCCCCGCCGCCCGGCCGTCCGAACCACCGAGGGCGATCTCCGTGCCCCCGGTCCGCCGTCACCGCGCGCCCGGTGGCCGGGATCGCGGGTGCGGCCCGGCAGGTACCGTAGGGAGGGACGATTTCGTGAGCCTCCTGACGGGCTGCGTACACCCAGGAGGAACACATGACGACGAACCGCGGACGCAAGGACGTGATCCGGGACCGGATGGCCGGGACCGGCGAGTCGTACAACGTCGCCGCGCGCAATCTGAAGGCGATGAAGGACATGGGCGCCACCCGCGACGCCCTGCTCACGCAGCGCTGGCGGCCCGCGGAGACCCTGGACGTGCCGTGCCCGTGCGGCGGCACGTGCGAGCCCGGCGAGACCTGTGACCGCTGCCACGCCCGGCACCGGCACGTGAAGCGCTACCCGGGCAGCGTCACGGACGTGGAGGTCTGGGCGGACCGGTACGAGTGCATGGGCTGCCCGGCCACGTACACCCTGACCGTCCGGCTCGCGGGGCGCCCGTGGGGTGTGGCGGAGACCGTCGTCCAGGGCGGGTCGGCCGAGGAGGTCGTGCGGGCCCGGGTGTTCCCGGGAGTGGCGCACCCGCTGCTGCGCGCCGAGGCGGAGTCCGGGTCCGACGAGGCCTAGGAAGATCGCGGCGACGGTGCGGGCCGCCGGCCGGCACGAGCGCTCGGAACCCGTCGCTCTCGGCCCGGTCCGAGTCCGGACGGACCCTAGTCGGGGATCCCCGGCATGCCCCACCAGGCGTTTCTCTCACGGACGTGGGCTCTCGGGCACGCCGTCCGCCATGGCGTGACCGCCGGGGGGCGGCCTGGGCGCGCGTAGAGGACCCTCTTCCCGTGCAGGCGCAGGCGCAGGTTCGCCGAGTCGAGGACGTTGTCGCGGATGATGAGCACCCGGACCACTCGGTGGGGGTCGTGTTCGGTGATCCGTCCGCCGGCCTGCCGGAGGCGGAGCCTGGCACGGCCATCGGCCTCGTCGACGACGATCCGTACCTCGACGAGGCGCCGCCGGTCCCACATCCGGTACGCGATCTCCGCCAGCACGTAGACCGCGGCCGCGCCGACCGCCCATGTGGCGTCGGACTGCGCCCACAGCACCAGGACGAACACGCCGACACAGCCGGCCGTCACCGCCGTACGCCGCAGCCGCGGAACGATCGGCGTCTCCTTGTGCTCCGCGTCCCAGAGCAGTTCCTCGCTGATGGCCATTGCGTCATCATGGGTTCTGCCGGGCGCCCTGAGAAGCCTCGCGGACCACGCCGGGTTCCGGCAGGAGCCGGCAGCCGGGGGAACCCGAACGCGGCGGACCGAAAAGGGCGTTCGGCCGTTCACGCCGCGTCCGACGCGCTCGGGCACGCCCGCACCGTGGCGACCCGGCCCGCCGTGACGGGCGCGGCTGTCCGTACCCCGGCACGGCGACCGCCCCCTCGCACGTCACCCGGACCTGCGCACGATCGGCCCGGCAGGCTCCTAGCCGGACAGGCCGTCCAGGCGGTCGCGGTGGGCCTGGGTGAGTTCGAGCCGTTCCGCGGCGAGGTTCTCCTCCAGGTGGTCGATCCGGGCCGTGCCCGGGATCGGCAGGACGACCGGTGAGTGGCCCAGGAGCCAGGCGAGCGCCACCTGGGTGGGGGTGGCGCCGAGCTCGGCCGCCACGGCGGCGACCCCGGCGCTCGCGCCGGAGTCGCCCCAGGCGACGGGGCGCCACGGCAGAAAGGCGATCCCCGCCTCCTCGCAGGCCGTGAGCACGGGCTCGTGCTCACGATCCAGCAGGTTGTAGCGATTCTGCACGCTCGCGATGCCGACGATGCCCCTCGCCTCGCCGAGTTCGCCGACGGTGACCTCGGAGAGCCCGATGCGGCCGATCTTCCCTTCCGTCCGGAGGTCCCGCAGGGTGCCGATCTGGTCGGCGAGCGGCGTCTCCGGGTCGATGCGGTGCAGCTGGAGCAGCTCGATCCGCTCGACGCGCAGCCGTCGCAGTGCGTTCTCGACCTGCTCGCGCAGCACGGCGGGCCGGCCGTCGAGCTTCCATTCGCCCGACTCGTCCGAGCGCGCCACTCCCACCTTGGTGGTGATCAACAGCCCGTCCGGGTAAGGGTGCAGGGCCTCCGCCAGCAGTTCCTCGTTCGCCCCGGCGCCGTACAGGTGTGCGGTGTCGATCAGGGTGATGCCCAGTTCCACGGCCCGTCGCGCGACCGCGACGGATGCCTCGCGGACCGTACCGGGCTCCGTGGGCAGGTGCATGGCACCGAACCCGAGCCGTCCCACCGTCAGATCCCCGCCGATACGGAACACGGCCGCCGTCATGATGCCCCTCCCACTGGGTCGATCGGCCACGCTAGCAGCGGAGTCGGCCGACGGAGCGGGGTGACGGACGCGATCGGAGGGCACACGACGGCCACGACGCGGCAGTGGCGGGCGTCACGCGAAAGTTCCTGACCGAACGGTCAGGGCTGACCGATCGGTCAGCTACGGTGAACCCATGTCACGCCCGCCGTCCCCGATGCGCCGTCACATTCTCGATTCGGCCCTGCGCCTGTTCGCCGAGCACGGCTTCAAGGGGACCTCCCTGCACGACATCGCCGTGGAGGCGCACTGCTCCAAGGCGTCCCTGCTCTACCACTTCGCCGGCAAGGACGCGATCCTCACCGAGCTGCTGACCCCGCCGGCCGAGGGACTCTCCGTCCTGCGTGCGGAGTTGGCGGCGCTGGACGGCGAACGCGCCGTCGAACCGGCTGCGGCGGGCTACATCGCGCTGGCGATGCGCTTCCATCTGGAAATCAAGATCATCTTCGCCGAACTGCCCGAGATGCTCGGCCATCCGGTCCTCGCCGTCATCCCCGAGGCGGTCGACGAGCTCGCGGACGCGCTGGCCGGCCGGTCCGATCAGCCGCGTGCGCGCGTCATGGCCCAGATGGTGATCGGGGGCGTGGCCGTCACGGTCGCCTCCGACCTCGACGTCGACCCCGACACCATGCGCGCCGAACTCCTCCGGGGAGCACTGAGAATCCTCGGCCGTCCCACCAGCTGACAGAAGTCGTCCCGTTCGAACAGAAAGACGCCTCTTTCGCATGGCAATCCTGCTGTACCGGCTCGGCCGGCTCTCCTTCCGGCGCCGAGGGCGTGTCCTCGCCCTGTGGCTGCTGCTGCTCGCACTGCTCGGCGGGGCCGCCGCGGCCTTCAGCGGGCCGACCACCACCAAGTTCTCCATACCGGGCACGGAGTCCCAGAAGGCCCTGGACTCGCTGGCCCGGGAGTTCCCGCAGGCCGGCGGTGCGACCGGGACGATCGTCGTCGCCGCACCCGAGGGCGGGAAGCTCACACCCGCCGCCGTGGCCCCCGTGACCGAGGAGGCCGCGAAGGTTCCCGGTGTCCTGGCGGCCGTCGACCCCTTCGCGTCCAAGGCCGTGTCGCAGGACGGCCGGTACGCCCTGGTCCAGGTGCAGTTCACGACCGGTGTCGACGGCATCACCGACGCGCAGCGTGAGGCGTTCACGAAGGCCGGTGACTCCGTCACCGATCTGCGCGTCGAACACGGCGGCGAGATCATGCGGGGCGTCCCGGAGGTCGGTTCGACCGAGATCATCGGTGTCGCCGTCGCGGCGCTCGTGCTGGTGCTCACCTTCGGCTCCCTGGTTGCGGCGGGGATGACCCTGCTGAACGCCCTGGTCGGCGTCGCGGCCGGCATGGCCGGGCTGTTCGCGCTGAGCAGCGTCGTGGAGCTGACCAGCACCGCGCCGATCCTGGCGCTGATGCTGGGCCTGGCCGTCGGTATCGACTACGCGCTGTTCATCACCTCCCGGTACCGCCACTACCTCCTGGAGGGCATGGACGGCGAGGAAGCGGCGGGCCGTGCGGCCGGGACCGCGGGTTCGGCGGTCGTCTTCGCGGGCGCCACTGTCGTCATCGCGCTGGCGGGACTCACCGTCGCCGGAGTGCCGTTCCTGACGGTCATGGGGCTGGCGGCCGCGGCCACGGTCGCTCTCGCGGTACTGGTCTCGCTCACCCTCCTGCCCGCCGTCCTGGGCTTCGCGGGCGTCCGTGTCCTGCCCCGCAAGCTCCGTGCGCGCAACGGGGCGCCCGCCGACGCCACCCCGTCGGACGAGGCGCGGGCGCAGTCCGCGTTCGGCTTCCGCTGGGGCCGGATCGTGGCACGGCTGCGCGTCCCCGTACTCATCCTCGGTGTGGTCGGCCTCGGCGCTCTCGCCCTGCCCCTCCAGGACATGCGGCTGTCCCTGCCCGACGCGAGCACCGAAGCGGTCGGGTCGCCCAACCGCGACGCCTACGACCTGACCACCGAAGGCTTCGGCGAGGGCTTCAACGGCCGGCTGATCGCGGTCGTGTCCGGCGACAGCGCCCAGGCGACCGGCGCCGCCTCCAAGGAGGCCGCCGCGCTCATCACGGAGACCGACGGCGTGCTGGCCGTGGCCCCTCCGCAGATGAACGAGAAGGGCACCACCGCCCTGCTGGCCGTGATCCCCGAGACGGGCCCCACCGCCGCCGAGACCGAGGACACCGTCAACGAGATCCGGGACAGGGTCGCGAACATCTCGGGGGCGTCCATCGCGCTGACCGGTGCCACGGCGGTCGGCATCGACGTCTCCGCGAAGCTCGCCGACGCGCTGCCGGTCTACCTCCTGCTGGTGGTCGGGCTGTCCATCCTGCTGCTGATGCTGGTGTTCCGGTCGATCCTGGTGCCCGTGAAGGCGGCGCTGGGCTTCCTGCTGACCATCGGGGCGACCTTCGGCATCACCGTCGCGATCTTCCAGGAGGGCCACCTGGCGTCGCTCGTGGGCCTGGACACGCCGGGACCGCTGGTCAGCTTCCTGCCCATCCTCCTGATCGGCATCCTCTTCGGGCTCGCGATGGACTACGAGGTCTTCCTCGTCTCCCGGATGCGGGAGGACTTCGTCCACGGCGCCGACGCCCGTGAGTCCGTCATCAGCGGTGTCGGCCACAACGCTCGGGTCGTCACCGCCGCGGCCGTGATCATGACCGCCGTCTTCGGCGGGTTCGTCTTCATGCACGACCCCGTCATCAAGTCCATGGGCTTCGCCCTGGCGATCGGCGTGCTCATCGACGCGTTCGTCGTGCGGATGGCCCTGGTGCCCGCGGTCATGCACCTCGTGGGGCGTGCCGCCTGGTGGCTGCCCGGTGCGGTCGACCGGGTGCTGCCCGACCTCGACATCGAGGGCGAGCAGCTGCAGCGCCGGATTCCGGTGCAGCGGCAGGAGCCGGTCGAGCTCGTCAAGACGTGAGCGCGCCCGCGTAGCCGGCCCGTACGGCGGAAACGGCCCGCCAGGAGAGGTGCTCTCCTGGCGGGCCGTCGCCGTGGACCCGGCACCGGGACACGCCCGGTGCGGCGGGATCAGCTCTCGTCGGGTGCCAGCGTCAGCGAGATCGAGTTGATGCAGTACCGCTGATCGGTGGGCGTGGCGTAGCCCTCGCCCTCGAAGACGTGGCCCAGGTGCGAGCCGCACCGGGCGCAGCGCACCTCGGTGCGGGCCATGCCCATGCTGTTGTCCTGGAGCAGCTCGACGGCGTCGCTGTCCTTCGGGTCGTAGAAGGACGGCCAGCCGCAGTGCGACTCGAATTTGGTGTCGGAGCGGAACAGCTCCGCACCGCAGGCACGACAGGAGTAGACGCCTGCCGTCTTGGTGTCGGTGTACTCACCCACGAACGCGGGCTCGGTGCCGGCCTTGCGCAGCACCGCGTACTCGGCGGGGGTCAGCTCCGCCCGCCATTGCTCGTCCGGCTTCTCGACGTCGTACGACACGGTGGCTCCCTCAGCTCGACAGGTGGTCCAGGATCTGCGGGCCGAGGTCGGTGACATCGCCCGCTCCCATGGTGAGAACCAGATCGCCCGGCTTCGCCATTCCCGCGACGGCCGCGGGGACCTGCGCCTTGTCGTGGACGGCCGTGACGTCGGCGCCCGCGGCCTTCGCGGCGTCGATGATCAGCTCGCTGGTGACGCCGGGGACCGGGTCCTCGCGGGCCGGGTAGATGTCCAGGACGAGGGACGCGTCGGCGAGGGCGAGGGCCTGGCCCATCTCCGTGCCGAGCTCCTGGGTACGGGAGAAGAGGTGCGGCTGGAAGACGACCAGGAGGCGCGAGCCGGTGGCGGCGCCGCGCATGGCCTCCAGGTCGGCCGTCATCTCCGTGGGGTGGTGGGCGTACGAGTCGATGACCTGGACACCGGCCGCCTCGCCCTTGAGCTGGAGCCGGCGCTTGACCCCGGTGTACTTGCCGATGGCGGAGGCCAGGTTGTGCGCGGGGATGCCGAGGGCGACACCGGCGGCAAGCGCGGCGACCGCGTTGTGCGCGTAGTGGCGGCCGGGCACGGAGACCGTGAAGGTGAGGTACTTCCCGTTGAGCACGACCGTGACCTCGCTGGTCAGACCGCGCGGGGTGACCTTGTGGACGCGTACGTCGGCGCCCTCGGACTCCCCGTACGTGACGACGGTGAGCGAGGTGAGGTCGCGGACCCGCCGGGTCAGCTCGACGGCGCCGGGCTGGTCGGCGGAGATGACCAGGGTGCCGCCGGGGACGACCTTGCCGACGAAGGTCTCGAAGGACTCGTAGATCTCGTCCATCGACGCGTAGTTCGCGTGGTGGTCCAGTTCGACGTTCAGCACGATCGCGACCTGCGGGGCGTACTTCTGGAAACTCCGGTCGCTCTCGTCGGCCTCGGCGACGAAGATGTCGCCCGCGCCGTGCGTGGCGTTGGTGCCGGGGCCCTCCAGGTCGCCGCCGATGGCGTACGAGGGGTCGAGGCCCAGCTCGGACAGGGCGACGGCCAGCATCGATGTGGTCGTGGTCTTGCCGTGTGTGCCGGCGACCGCGATGGCCCGCAGGCCCTCCATCAGGGAGGCGAGCGCGTCGGAGCGGTGCACGACGGGAATGCCCAGCTCGGCGGCGCGGACGAGCTCGGGGTTGTCGGCGCGGATGGCGCTGGAGACGACCACCGAGGTCGCGTCGTCCGCCAGGTGCCCGGCGGCGTGCCCGATGTGGACGGTCGCCCCCAGCCCGCGCAGGGCCTCGGCGGTGGCGGACTCCTTGGCGTCGCTGCCCGCCACCTTCGCACCGCGCTGGGCCAGGATCTTCGCGATGCCCGACATTCCGGCGCCGCCGATGCCGATGAAGTGCGGCCGTTCCAGGGCGGCAGGAATACCGGGTGCCATGCGTGTGTCTCCCGAGGTGTGAGGCGGTCAAGCGTGCGGCACAAGCCTATTCGCTGTGTGCGAAGAGCTTGAGCACCGGTACGCCGACCTTGTGCCGGGCCCGGGACGCCCAGTCCCGGTGGAAGAACTCCTCGACGTAGTGCGGCGCCGTCAGCACGATGACTTCGTCCGCCCCCGAGTCGTCGACGACGGTCTTCAGCTTGTCCAGGGGGTGGTCCTCGACCACCTGTCCGACAGCCTCCGAGCCCGCCTCCCGCAGCTCCCGGAGCGAGTACTCCAGTGCCATCTCGGCCGGCTCGGCGGCCTCCTTGCCCTCGGGCTTGTCCCCCTCACGGACGGCCTCCCGGAGCTCGCCGATCGCCACGTCGTCGATCGCGCGGAGCAGCACGTCGGCCTGGTCGCTCCGGGGCTGCATCAGCACGACGAACGAGATCCGCTCCTCGCCGTGGAGAGTGGTGACGAATTCCACGTCCTCGGGAGTGAGGGGCTTCTCGATCATCAAAACGCTTGTGAACACGACAGGCGCCCTTCCGCTTCATCTCGTCGGCCGCGGGCACGGCCGTTGTTGCTGAAACCATCCTTCCCCGTTGTCGCACGGGGTGCAGGACTAAGTGTGCCCATCGGAAGCTAACCGGAACGGCAAATTCCGCTAAGTGTCAGATCTTGGTGTGCCGCGGATCAGCCCTTCGTGTACCGGCTGAAGAGGAATCCCTCCTCCTCCAGGAGCGAGACAAGGGAGAAACGTTCCGGCACGGCAACCGGAGGACCGCCCGCGATCCGCTGCGCGTTCCCGGCCGTGAGCAGCGGCGACACGGTCAGGCAGAGCTCGTCCAGCACCCCGGCCGCCACGAACTGGCCGAGCAGCCGGGGCCCGCCCTCGGTGAGCAGCCGGCCCAGACCGCGGGCGGCCAGCTCCCCCACGGCCCGGTCCGGCTCCACGGCCGCGCCCTCCCCGGCGAACAGCACCTCCGCCCCGGCCTCCCGGGCCGCGTGGACCCGGTCCGAGGGCGCGGCGGCCCCGGTGATCACGTAGGTCGGGACCAGGGGCGAGACGAACAGGGGGAGCGAGAAGTCCAGGTCGAGGCTCGCGCTGACGACCGCGATGGCCGGGGCCGGGCCCTGTCCGGCAGCCGCGCGCCGGGCGGCGAAGGCGTCACGGGCGCGCGCGGGCCTGTACCCCTCCTGCCGCACCGTCTGGGCGCCGACGACGACCGCGTCGGCCAGCCCCCGCAGGGTGCCGAAGATCCGCATGTCCGCGGGGCAGGAGATGCCCTGGGAGCGGCCGTCGTGCTGGGCGGCCCCGTCCAGGGTGGAGACCATGTTGGCGCGGAGCCAGGCCCGACCGGTGTCCGGATACGCGTAGGCCTCGGCCAGCTCGTCGAGCGTCCACTCGCGGTCGGCGGCGGCAGCGGCTTGGTTTGTCAGGTCCGTCACAGGGAGCAGGCGTCGCATGCCCAGCAGTCTGGCACGGCGCTTAAGGTGGAGAGTTGTGTCGTCCTCCACAGCCGTGCCGGGGCAGAGCCCCATAGCCGAAACGGCCCCGCAGTCCCTGTGCGCCCTCGAGCCGCGCGTCCCCGCCGACCGTCTGGTCGCGGAGATGGTGCCGCCGCCGCGTTTCGACTCGGTGCGCTTCGATACGTACGTCCCCGACCCGAACCAGCCGAGTCAGACCGACGCGGTCAAGGTGCTGAGCTCGTTCGCGGCCGGGCTCGGCGGGGCGCACGCCACGGGCTCCGGACGGCGCTCGTGGTTCGGGAGGAAGCAGCCGGCCGCGCCCGCCGGACCGCGCGGCGTCTACCTCGACGGCGGGTACGGCGTTGGCAAGACCCACCTCCTGGCCTCCCTCTGGCACGCCACCCCCGCCGACGCCTCGCTCAAGGCCTTCGGCACGTTTGTCGAGCTGACGAACCTGGTCGGCGCGCTCGGCTTCCAGCAGACCGTGCGGACCCTGAGCGGGCACCGCCTGCTGTGCATCGACGAATTCGAGCTGGACGACCCGGGCGACACCGTCCTGGTCTCGTCGCTGCTCAGCAGGCTCGTCGAGGCGGGCGTGGCGCTGGCCGCCACGTCGAACACGCTGCCGGGCAAGCTCGGCGAGGGCCGCTTCGCCGCGGCCGACTTCCTCCGCGAGATCCAGGGGCTGTCCTCGCACTTCCGGCCGCTGCGCATCGACGGTGAGGACTACCGGCACCGCGGGCTGCCCGAGGCGCCTCCGCCGTACTCCGACGACCAGGTGACCCGGGCCGCGTACCGGACCGCCGGTGCCTCCCTCGACGACTTCCCGTCGCTGCTCGACCATCTCGCCCGGGTCCACCCGAGCCGGTACGGCGCGCTGACGGACGGGATCACGGCGGTCTGTCTCACCGATGTGCGTGCGGTGCCCGACCAGTCGACGGCGCTGCGCCTGGTGGTGCTCGCGGACCGGCTGTACGACCGTGAGATCCCCGTGCTCGCCTCCGGTCTCCCGTTCGACCGGCTGTTCAGCGACGAGATGCTGAACGGCGGCTACCGCAAGAAGTACTTCCGGGCCATCTCTCGGCTGACCGCCTTGGCGCGTGACGCAAAGGGACTGGTGGCGCAGTAGGTTCGGGGTTGAGCGCGTGCGGGTGCCGTCCGGCGCCCGCGCGTCCCGTGCAACCGCGCACACCGTTCGAAGGGATCAAGCATGGCTACCACGCGTCAGGCGCACACGGTCTGGGAAGGCAACCTGACCGAGGGCAAGGGCGTCGTCACCCTCGACTCCTCCGAGGTCGGGGAGTTCCCCGTCTCCTGGCCCTCCCGCGCGGAGAAGGCGAATGGCAAGACCAGCCCGGAGGAGCTCATCGCCGCCGCGCACTCCAGCTGCTTCTCCATGGCGCTGTCCAACGGCCTGAACAGCGCGGGCACCCCGCCGACCAGGCTGAACACCCAGGCCGAGGTCACGTTCCAGCCCGGCACCGGCATCACCGGCATCCACCTCACGGTGGAGGGCGAGGTCCCGGGTCTGGACGAGGCGGGCTTCGTGAAGGCCGCCGAGGACGCCAAGGCGAACTGCCCGGTGAGCCAGGCGCTCACCGGCACCACGATCACGCTCAGCGCCTCGCTGGCCTGATCGTCGGGTCGCCCGATCCCACACCTGTCCCTGGGGCCTCGTCCGCCCCAGGGACACAGGGGGCACCGTGGCCCGCATGGTTCCCGCGCGCCTCGACGCGTGGTACACACATGCGGGTCACTTCACCTGTCCGCCAACAGGGAGTTGCCTCATGACATCAGCACCTCGACGTCTCGCGACACGACGTCAGATCCTGGCCGGCAGCGCCGCTGTCGCCTTCTCCGGCGCCTTCGCCGAACTCTTCACCGGCACCGCCGTCGCCCGGGGACACAGCGGCTACGGCCCTCTCCTCCCGGACCCCGACGGTCTGCTCGACCTGCCGAAAGGTTTCCGCTACCGGGTCCTCTCCCGGGAGGGCGACCCGCTCCGCTCCGGCGAGGGCACGGTCCCCAGCAATCACGACGGCATGGCCGCCTTCGCGGGCCGCAACGGCCGCGTCCACCTCGTGCGCAACCATGAGAACCGGGTGACGGGCAGGATCGGCGTCCCCACGGTCGAGGGCCTCACGTACGACCCGATGGGCAAGGGCGGCTGCACGGCCCTCGAACTCGACTCCCGGGGCAACGTCCGCGGCGAGCGCGTCGCCATCGCGGGTACGGCCGTCAACTGCGCGGGCGGGCCGACCCCTTGGAACACCTGGCTGACCTGCGAGGAGACCGAGGACAAGGCCGGCACCAACGGCTACGAGAAGGACCACGGCTTCATCTTCGAGGTGGACGGCGCCGATCCGCGCCGCACCGGGGCCGTCCCCCTGACCGCGATGGGCCGCTTCCAGCACGAGGCGATCGCCGTCGACCCGGAGAACGGCGTCGTGTACGAGACGGAGGACGCGTTCGACAAGCCCTTCGGGCTCTTCTACCGCTTCCTCCCCGAGAAGCCGCTCGGCGGGACGGGATCGCTGCGGGCCGGCGGCGCCCTGGAGGCCATGCGGGTGCCGGGGGTCCCCGACCTCTCCCTGATCCAGGAGACCGGCGCGAGCTTCGACCGGGTCGAGTGGGTCCCCGTACCCGACCCGCAGGCGGCCGTGACGCCGATCAGGCTCCAGGACTTCGGGCCGAAGGGCGTCACGCACGCCCAGAAGCTGGAGGGCTGCTACTGGGGCGGCTCCTCCGTCTACTTCGTCTCCAGCTTCGCGCGGAGCGCGGAGGGATCGGCCGCCGACCACTTCGGCCAGGTGTGGCGCTACGAGCCGGCACGGCGCCGGCTCACCCTGGTGATCGTCTTCGGTCCGGACACCGACATCCAGCTGCCGGGCGAGTCCCCGGACAACATCTGTCTCGCCTCCGGGGGCGGCCTGATGGTCTGCGAGGACGGCGGCGGCGCGCAGCACGTGCTGGGGGTGACGCGGCGCGGCGAGGTCTATCCGATGGCGCGCGGGCGGCAGAACATCGGGACGGCCGACGATCCGGAGTGGGGGGAGTTCGCCGGGGTCACGTTCTCGCCGGACGGCGGGACGATGTTCGTGAACTGCTACACGCCGGGGACGACGTTCGCGGTGACGGGCCCCTGGCGCTGACCGGGACGGCAGACGGGTGATCCGGGCCGGCC
Organism: Streptomyces sp. CB02058; assembly: GCF_001905505.1. Taxonomy (GTDB): domain Bacteria; phylum Actinomycetota; class Actinomycetes; order Streptomycetales; family Streptomycetaceae; genus Streptomyces. Next base: position 497,947 of record NZ_LIPG01000003.1, on the reverse strand, counting down.
GCGCGCCGGCCCGGAGCGCCGCGGGCGCAATCCGATCGCCCTTCAGCTAGCGTCCTTCGGTGATCAAATCCGTTCGTACGATGATCGTGCTGACTGCTCTCGGGGGAGCCGTCCTGAGCGGGGCGCTCACCGGGTGCGCCGACCCCGGGGCCACCCGGTCCCGGGCCGCCGCTCCCCCGGCGGCCTCTCCGGAGGCCCCGACACGGCCCGCGCCGAAGCCCTCCGCACCGTCACGGGCCCCGGAGAGCGAGCCGCCCGTGCTCGCTCCGGGACCCGCCGGTCTCACACCGGTCTTCGAACGCCGTGCGGAGGGAGCGCTCCAGGGCTCCCGGAGCGGGTCCGGGAAGGTCGTGGCGCTCACCTTCGACGCGGACATGACGGCGGATCAGGGCCCCCGGGCCGCGGGCGGCGAGCGTTTCGACAACCCGGGGCTGATCGCGTCGCTGCGCGAGCTGAAGATCCCGTCGACGGTCTTCATGACGGGCCGCTGGGCGCAGGAGTACCCGGCTCAGGCTCGCTCGATCGGCACCGACCCCCTCTTCGAGATCGCCAACCACTCCTTCAGCCATTACGCCTTCTCCTCGCCCTGCTACGGCCTGCCGGCCGTCGGACGGGACGACATGCGGGGCGATGTGGACCGGGCCTTCGCCGCGATCAGGAAGACGGGGGCGCGCAATGTGGTGCCGTACTTCCGCTTCCCGGGCGGTTGCTACGACGACGCGGCGCTGAAGGCCCTGGCCCCCGCCGGGGTGACCGCCGTCCAGTGGGACGTGGTCAGCGGTGACGCCTTCGCCACGGACGCGGACGCGGTGGCCGAGCAGGTGCTGGACGGGGTGCGGCCCGGCTCCCTGGTGGTCATGCACTGCACCCGCAGCGCCGCGCCCGTCACCGAGGAGGCCGTACGCACGATCGTGCCGGAGCTGCGCGAGCGGGGCTTCCGCTTCGTCAAGGTCTCCGAGCTGATGCGCGGCTGAGCGCCGCCCGAGCGCAGGTCAGCCGGAGCACGCGGTGCGCCCCGCCTCCTGCCACTCGCACACCGGGCAGAGGGTGCTGCCCTTCGTCGACTCCGGGTGCTCGGTCGGCTTCCGGCACAGCACGCACTCGGCGTACGGCGGACCCGCGTCCACCGGGGCGGGTGCGTGCGCGGGCGTCTCGCAGTAGGCGTCGTCCATGCGTACGAGCGTACTCACCCGCGCAGCGCGGCGATCCGCGACGTCAGGGCGGCCACGGCGACGGCGACGACGGCGGCCACGAGCAGCGGCAGCAGGGGCAGCGCCACCGTGCCGCTCGTCGAGCCCGAGACCAGGGCCGTCACCGCGTCCCTGGCGGGCGATCCCCTGCCCACGAGGACGAGCAGCACGGCGAGCAGGGTCGCCATGAGCGACCAGCCCCGCCGGTGGAGGACCGGGCGGGCGCAGAGTGCCCCCACGGCCGTTCCGGCCAGGGCGCAGCAGGCGGCGGCGAGCAGCCCGGCGAGGGCGGCGGGCGGGAGCGGTACGGCGACGGTGCGGTCGGTGCTGACCGGTTCGCTGATCAGCAGCACGATCCCGGTGCCCGCGGCGCCCACGGCGAGCGCGCAGTTCAGGGCGGTGAGCACCGAGGCCCGGTGGGCGCGGGCCGGCCCGACGGCGGCGGCGGTGACGGCCCGTGCGGCGCGCGGCTCCTGGGTGACGCAGAGCCGGGTGAACCACGCGGCGACGGGGACCAGCGCGGCAGCGGCGTAACCGAGCGAGTCCAGCAGGGGCTGCCCCGCCCGTACGCCGATGCCGAGAGCGGCGGCGTAGAGCAGGAGGGGTGCGAGCCAGCGCTGCGACCGGGCCAGCATCGCGGCCTGGTAGCGCACGGTCGCGGCGGTGGCGCGCAGCGCGGTACGGGGTGCGGGTGCGGGCCGGGGCAGGAGCGCATTGTCCGGGCGGGGCCCACGGTCGGTGCGGGGCGCGGAAGCGGCGGGCGGGGCGGTGGTGACGGCTGGTGCCGCAGTGACGGCCGATGTGGGCGGGGCGGTGGTCGCAGCCGGGACGGGTGGGGCGGCCGGTGCCGTGGAAACGGTCGGCGCGAGTGGGGCAGCCGGTCCCGTGGAAACGGTCGGCGCGGTTGAGGCAGCCGGTGCCGAGGGGGCAGCCGGTCCCGGAGAGGTGGCTGGGGCGGGCTGTCGCGCGTCGGGGGCTGGGGCCGGGCCCTCCTCCAGGTCAACGGCCGTCGCCTGCTCCGAGGCGCGGGCCCGGGCCGGTTCCGGGAGTCGCGTGACCCCCGTGATGTGCCAGGGCGGGTCGGCCGTGAGCAGGGCGTGCAGCAGGCGGTCCGAGTGCGCGGTGGTCGTGGTGAAGCGGGCCGCGAAAGGGTCGCCGGCGTCCCGGTCGACCGCCGGAGCTCCGGGCAGTCGGGCCGGGAGGGGGGCCGACGCCGGGCCCGTCGCCTCGATGCGGATCCTCGGGCCGGGGTGGTGGGGCGCCGTGCCGACCGGAGCGAGCGTCAGCCCGTCCAGCCGGTACGCGACGGCCGATCCGGCCAGCCGTCGCGGATCGTGGTCGACGAACACCACCGTGGCACCCTCGGCGACCCGCTCGGTGACGGCCCGGTCCAGCTCCTCGCGCGCCCCGGCGTCCAGGCCGGTCCACGCCTCGTCCAGGACAAGCAGCTGCGGGCCGGCCAGGAGTGCCTGGGCGACGGCGACCTTCTGGCTGGTGCCCTTGGAGAGCTCCGCCAGGGGCGTACGGGCGTGCCCGGCCGCCCCGAACCGCGCGAGCCACTCCTCGGCCCGTCCCGCGGCCTCCGCGGCGGTGAAGCCGTGGACCCGGCCCATGTGGACGAGGTACCCGGCAGCCGTGAACGGCAGGGCCGCCGGGAAGCGCTCGGGGACGTACGCCGTGCGCGGCCGGCCCGTGATCCGGCCCTCGGTGGGCGCGTCGATCCCGGCGAGCAGCCGCAACAGGGTCGTCTTGCCCGAGCCGTTGGCGCCCTCGACCCGGACCAGGGTGTGCGCGGGCAGCTCCAGGCCGACACCGCGCAACGCCCAGGGTCCGCGCAGCCCGTGGCGGCGGCCCACGTCCCGCAGGATCAATGGGCCGACGCCTTCTCCTGCTTGAGTTCGCTCGGGCGCACGATCACGAACCCCTCGCCCTGGAGCATCAGCTGCACCGCCTCGCCGGAGCCGCCGCGCACCATCGAGCCGAAGCTCTGCGAGCGGTGCAGGGAGGTGGAGAGCTGGGCGCTCCAGCCGACGACCGCGTCCGTGTCCACGTACACCGGCTGCTGCGCGGTGACGGGGATCACTATGGGATGGCCGTCGCAGATCAGGCCGAGCTTCCCGTACCCGCTGAAGACGCTGTTGAAGAGACCGCCACCGGTCATTCCGGCGCCCTTCACGGTCTTGATCTCGTAGGACAGGCTCGCGTCGAAACAGAGGACGTTGCGGCCGTTGATGGTCAGGACGTCGCCCTGTTCCATGTCCACGATGAAGCAGCTGGCCGCCTCGTGCGCGAACCACGCCTCGCCCTGGCCGGTGACCGACATCAGGGCGAGCCCCTCCCCGGTCACGGCCCGCTTGAGCATGCCGCCTATGCCCTGGCCCTTGCGCTCGAACTGGAGACTGCCCCGGAAGGCGATCATCGATCCCTGACGCGCGTACATCTCGCCGTTGACGGCGTATTTGATCGATTTGGCGTTCTGCAGGGTCATGCCGGGGGCGGTGGCCTGCTGGGCCATGTGCTCGCTGGAAAAGAGGTCGCTCTTCATGCGGTGCATCCTCACCCGGAGCCTGGTGTTCCGCCAAGAAACGGGTTGTCCGAGGGGCCTGGCAGACTGGAGTGCGTGAGCAGCGACAGCATTCCCGAGTCCGTCCCCGCAGCGTCCGGGACCCCCGCCGACAGCCCGTTCAGTTCGGAGCCGACGGCGCGTGACGAAGCCCCCCAGTTCGTGCTGCCGCTGGTGGTGCACCTGGAGAAGACGGACCCCCCGGCGCGCAACGACGCCCTGGTGACGGCGGCCCGCGCGGTGCTCACGATCCTCTCGGACCCCCGCTCGCTCGGTGAGGACGAGGGCGTGGGCGAGGGCGAATGGGCCCGGGCCATGCGCGACTGGCAGGACGCCAGGATCCGCAAGGTGGTGCGGCGGGCGCGCGGCGCGGAGTGGCGCAAGGCGTCCACGCTGCCCGGGATCACGGTCACCGGCGAGCACGCGGAGGTCCGGGTCTATCCGCCGGTGCCGCTGGACGGCTGGCCCAAGGAGCTGGCCAAGCTCCAGGTCTCGGGCACGGACCTGACCGACCCCGAGCCCCCGGCCTCGCCCGACACGGCGGGTCCCGTGCTCTGGCTGAATCCTGAGGTCACCATGTCGGCGGGCAAGACGATGGCGCAGGCGGGACACGGCGCGCAGCTCGCCTGGTGGGAGCTGTCGGAGACGGAGCGCAAGGCGTGGCGCGAGGCGGGCTTCCCGCTCTCCGTGGCCACCCCTGACGCCGCCCGCTGGAGCGAACTCACCGCGAGCGGGCTTCCGGTGGTGCGTGACGCCGGATTCACCGAGGTCGCCCCCGGATCGTGCACGGTCGTCGCGGACCACCCGGCGCTGCGCCGCTGAACAGCCGGGCAGCCGGGCAGCCGGGCCACCCGGCGGAAGTCCGAGGCCCCCCGGCTGAACATCCCTGCGCGGAAATACGTATCTCCCCGTACTGCCGTATCGGCATTACCGCCAAGTAGGTTGATCGACGCCTCAGTTGGCGGTTGATTCGAGCTGTCACGCACCGGCCCGGGAGACATCTTGCTGCGACGCATCAACGGAACGGCCCTCATCATCGCCGCGCTGGTCGCCACGCTGGGCGCGCTCGCCTTCCCCGTGTGGTCGTACGCCGACCGCTCGGGCACGGGCGAGGCCAATCTGAACGCGTCCAGCGTCGCGACCCAGTGGGGCCCGCTCTCCGCCACCGACCGGGACTTCCTGGTCAAGGTGCGGCTCGCGGGGCTGTGGGAACTCCCGGCGGGGCAGCAGGCGATCGAGCGCGCGCCGAGCGAGGCGGTGAGGCTCGCGGGCGACCATCTGGTGGTCGGCCACACCGACCTGGACCGGCGGGCCCGTGATGTCGCCGCCAAGCTCGGGGTGGAGCTCCCGAACCAGCCGACGGAGCAGCAGCAGGGCTGGCTCAGGGAGCTCACCGCCGCCAGTGGCGAGGAGTACCAGCAGAAGTTCGCCAACCTCCTGCGGGCCGCGCACGGCAAGGTGTTCGCCCTGGTGGCCCAGGTCCGGCACACCACGCGCAACTCGCTGATCCGGCAGCTGGCCACCGATGCGAATCAGACGGTGCTCGACCACATCACCATGCTGGAGCGCACCGGTTTCGTCGACTTCGACGGTCTCGCGCGCGACGCCGCCGGCACCTCGACCGCCAGCCCCTCGGGGCCGCCCGTGTCCTCGGGCGGCGGCGTTCCGCAGGTCCCGGTGCCGGTGACACCGAGCGGAGACCAGTCCTTCACGTCCCGCCCGGTGCCCCCGACGATGGCACCGCTGCCCTGAGGCGTGTCAGGCCGCGGGGAGCCGGACGCTGCCGTACAGCGTCCAGTGGTCGGATTTGCCCGCGGTGGCCGAGACGCCGCAGCTGGAGAACTGTCCCGCCGACCTGGGGGCGAAGATGTAGTCGATCTTCCTCGTGGGCTTGCCGTCGACGGCGTTGGCCGTGGGGGGACCCGTCCACGGTGCGTCGGCCGTCGGCATGGCGCACTCGACGTATCGCTCGTAGAGAGGCTTGAGCGCCTCGCTCGGCCCGCCTTGGGCGGGAGTGGCCTCAGGGACCGGTGGTACGAGGTTCAAGTCGCCGCCGAAGACCGTGCGATAGCCCTTCGCCTGCCACAGCGGCGTGTCGGCCAGGTCACGCAGTTCCAGTGCCTGCTGCGTGCGCGCCTTACCGTCGCCGTCCTCGTAGCCCAGGCCCGCGCTGAGGTGCGCGGTGCACGCGATGACGGCTCTCGACGGCAGCGCCGCGCAGAGCGCGGTGCGCTGCTCCACGTGCGACCCCTTGTCCGTCGGGGAGGTCAGGTCGTGCCGCTGGTACCAGACGTTCTCGTCCGGCACGGCCAGGGCCACCCCGTACGCCCCGCGGTCCAGGTGGTCGGGGGCCGGGCCCATGGCGCACTGTTTCTGCAGCAGGGGTCCGTTGTACCGCTGGTGGATGGGGGCGAATCTGACGTCCCATCCACGGCCCGTCTCGGACTCCAGCATCTCCTCGACCCGCTTCGCGTGCTTCTCGCAGAACTCCTGGAAGAAGATGACGTCCGGATAGGCGCCGGTGACCGGACTCCTCAGGCGTGCGCGGATCTGGTCGTTGAGTTCGACGTATCCGGCACGGTCGCTCGTCCACCCGCAGTTGTCGTTGTTGTTGGCGCAGACGTTCCAGGTCATGACGTCGACGGCGTCGGTGTCGGGAGCGGCCGCAGCGGTCGGCAGGGCGGCACCGGAACCGACCGGCTCCAGGATGAACTTCTGCGGTTCACCCGGGACCACCGAAAGAGAGCGCAGCGTTCCGTCGTCCGTCGCGGTCACGTATCTGTCCGTGTAGGCAGTGGCCACGCTCTGAAGCAGAACCATCTGCGAGCCCTCCGGAGCCCCTGACAGATAGGTCGGCTTGAACTGCTGCCAGGTATCCAGATTTCCTCCCCGGGCTCTCAGCATTCCGTTCCGCTCGTCCGCGTCGTCGAATTCCGGAGTGAGGAAGTAGCCGGTTGCCTCCGACCGGAGACTGATCGTCGTCGCGGCGTGGTTGGTGTGCAGGGTGAAGCGTTCCCAGGAACCCACCGTGTCGCTTCGGGCGTTCAGCTTCCACTCGTACTTGCCCGTGGCGTTGATTTCGACACTGACGTACTTGCCGTTCCTCGCGGACTTGAGCGCCCACTTCTGTCCGGCGGATTTCGCGACTGCCTCGGCGTCCGCGGACACCTCGGTGGCGGAAGCAGGCGTCGTCCCCCCGAAGGTCAGACCGGCCACCATCCCCAGCAATGCGAGGAATGTGCAGAATAGGCGGCGCATTGCCCCTCCCCTTGTTCTGTTCTGAAAATTCGTCGAGCAGCGCGAGGAGTGTAGGCCGCGTCAGCCACGGTCCCGGCGCCTGACGTACAGGCGGTTCCCCTCGGGGCCCGTCCACTCCACCCGCACGACGCCGGGCACGGCGGAGTCGGCGAGGCGTGCGGGGTTGGACCAGTGGCCGAAGTTCGGGTTGCGGAAGAACGTCGCCCACAGGTCGCCGTCGGCGTCCTCGAAGAAGTTGTTGTGGCCCGCGCCGACACCGACGGTCCAGCGCTCGGAGTAGGGGCCCTCGAAGCTGTCCGAGACGGCGGCGACCGCGTCGTACTGGTACTGCACACGGCCGGTGCCCGCCGGGGCGTAGGCGTGGCGCGGGGTTCCGTCGGCGTCGACCGACGTACGGTCCCAGGCGGCGTGCAGGAGGAAGTACTTCCCGACGTGCTTGAACACGTACGCGCCTTCGAGATACGGCTCGGGTGTGTAGGGGGTCTGGCGGAACACGGGGAGGTTCGTCGTGGTGACGATGTCCTCCATGTCGTCACGGAACTTCGCGTAGAGGTTGTTGTGCAGGACGAGCCACGCGTCGTCGCCCTCCGTGTAGAGGCCGCCGTCGATGTGGTGGTAGGCGCCGGGCCTGATGAAGCCCGGGCCCCCGATGAACGACTCGCCGAAGGGCTTCTCCAGATTGCCCTCGACGAGCCGGTACGGGCCCTCGACCCCGCCCTCGCTCACGAGCATGAAGGAGCCCACCTTCGCGGAGTGGTCCCCCATGCAGGCGACGATGTACCACTTCCCCCGGAAGAGGTGCAGTTCCGGGGCCCAGGCCTGGCCGCGCTTGCCGAACTGCTCGTCGTACCAGTACTCCTGCCACGGAGCGACGACGGTGCGACCCGGCCTGTTCTCGTCGGTGAACTCCGGCGACCAGACCTTGCCCTTCTCCGCGCCGGGCCGGATCCCGGTCGTGTCGGCCAGCTTCCAGGGCCCTTTGAGGGAGCGGGCGGTCCAGACGAAGATGCCGTCGTTCCACGGGCCGGCCGCTTCGAGCCCGGGCACCCGGGTGGTGCCCGTGGCCACGTAGAGCGGACGCCCGCCCACGACGAAGCAGTTGACGTACGTGTCCCGCATCCACACCGTTCCGCGCTCCTCGTCACGGGGGCGGAGCTCCAGCGGGAGCACGAAGGAGTTGTCCTCGCGGGGCCACAGGTCCTGCCGGGCGTCGGCCACACCGTAGGGCGCGGGGTCGGGCCAGTTCGGGGGGTATCGCCGCTTCGCCCGGGCGGAGGCCGACGCCGCGGCGGCCGGTGCCGTGCCCGGCGGGGCGGCAGGTGCGGCCGACGCCTCCGCGGCCGGAACGGCGAGCGCGGGCAGGACCGCCGCTCCGGCCACGCCTGCGGCGCGGGCCAGCAGGGACCGCCGGCCGAGATGCTGGGAGTGTTCGGTGCTGGTCGTCTCGCCCCGCTCGGCTCGTGCCGTGGGGCCGTCCTTGGATGGCATGTCGGTCAGCATCCGGACAGCTGTTGATCTCCGTCAACAGACCAAGGATTTAATCCGGAGTGTCCGGCTCGTCGGCATATCCGCCCGGCACCGCGTTTCCGCAGGTCGGCGAGGTGCCTGCGCATCGGCCCCGGATATCACGATCGGATGACTGAGGGCCTTTGCGCACGTCGGGAACCTCAAATTCAGCTCTGAACGTCCCCCCTTTCGGATTCACCGCCGCGTGGCGGGGCCATGACCCCTGCACGAGGGGGAGGAGACACCATGAAGCTGGGAATCGGGATCGGCTGGCGTCCGGAGATCGCGGACGCCGTCGAGGCCCTGCCGGGGATCGACTGGGTCGAGGCGGTGGCGGAGAACATCTGCGCGGACCATCTCCCCGCGTCCCTCGAACGCCTCCGGGAGCGCGGTGTGACCGTCGTCCCGCACGGCGTCTCGCTGGGGCTGGGCGGCGCCGACCGCCCCGACCCCGGCCGCCTCGCCGGGCTCGCCGCGCGGGCCGCCCTGCTGGGCACACCGCTGGTGACGGAGCACATCGCCTTCGTACGGGCCGGAGGACCGGTCGTCGGCTCTCCCGCCCTGGAGGCGGGTCATCTGCTGCCGGTGCCCCGGACCTGGGACGCGCTGGAGGTGCTCTGCGAGAACGTGCGGATCGCGCAGGACTCGCTGCCCGTGCCGCTGGCCCTGGAGAACATCGCCGCGCTGATCTCCTGGCCCGACGAGGAGCTGACCGAGGGCCAGTTCCTGGCGGAGCTGGTCGAGCGCACCGGCGTACGCCTGCTGATCGACGTCGCCAATCTGCACACCAACCATGTGAACCGCGGCGAGGACCCCGCGACCGCGCTCGACGAACTGCCGGTGGAGGCCATCGCGTACGTCCATGTGGCGGGCGGCGTCGAGAAGGACGGCGTCTGGCACGACACGCACGCCCACCCCGTGACCCGTCCCGTCCTGGACGTGCTCAGCGAGCTGCGCTCCCGCGTCGACCCGCCCGGGGTCCTGCTGGAGCGCGACGACGACTTCCCGCCCGCCGCCGAGCTGGCCGGTGAACTGACCGCTATCCGCGCCACGCTGGACGCGGCGGCCTCCGCCCCGGGAGCAGGCCGGCCGCGCCCCGCAGTGCCGAAGGAGCCCGCGGGCCGCACGGCGGGGGCCCGCGACCGGACCGCCGTGGCGCAGACCGCGCTGCTCTCCTCGCTCGTGGCGGGGACACCTGTTCCGGAGGGCTTCGACCGCCGCCGCCTCGGTGTGCAGAGCCGGGCCCTGGCCGCGAAGCGTGCCGATGTCGTCGCCAAGGTGGCGCCCGAGCTGCCCGGGATCATCGGCGCGGGCTACCGGCGGGAGTTCCTCGCGTACGCCAGGAACCGGCCGATGTCCGCCAACTACCGCCGCGACGCGCTCGACTTCGCCGAGCACCTGCTGATCGACGGCCGCCCGGCCGACGACGCCGCGAGGCGCCGGCTGACCCGCTGGTGGGAGGAGCGCGCGGCACCGCGCCCGCCGCGCCGGGGCTCCCGCCTGGTCCACGCCGCCCGTACCGCCCTCCTGGGAAGGTGACCCCGATGAACACGCTCGCCGTCCTGCTGAACCTCGCCGTGGCGGTCTCCTCGACGCTCCTTGTCCTGGCCGTCCGCAAGGCCGACCGGCCCGCCGACGACGGCGACCGGGTGCACGACCGCGCCGAGGCCGCCTTCCTCGCCGGCGGCCCGGCCCGGGTCGTCGACAGCACGCTCACGGCCATGCACATGGACGGCCGCCTGGCCGTCGGGGGGCCGGGGATCGTCGCCGTGTACAGGGAGGAGGCCCGTGACCCGGTGGAGCGCGCCGTCCTCCAGGAGCTGGCCGCCGCGCCGAGCGGGGCCCTGCACACGCTGCGTCTGGCCGTGATGCGGCATCAGGCCGTACAGGAGATCGGCGACGGGCTCGCGGCCCGCGGGCTGCTGGTCGCGCCGGACGAGAGCCGGAACATGCGCCGGTGGGCGATGACCCAGGGGGTGGCCTCCACGGTGCTCTTCCCTGTCGCCCTGATCATCACTGTGGTGCAGTCCGTCTCGCACGTGGGTGTCGGGGACATCCCGGTCCCGTTCGTCGTCAAGGTGCTGCCCGCGATCATCGCCGGGGCCGCCATCGGCTTCTTCGCGTCAGCAGCCGCCGGTCGGCGGATCACGCAGGGGGGACGCAACGCCCTCGACGACTTCCGGGACGACCACGCCCAGATGACCGACCCCGCCCACCTGGTGGCCGTCCAGGGTCTGCGCGCGCTCCCCGACCCCGTACTCCAGGGACAGCTGACGGCCGCCGCCAGGCAGCGGACCGCCGGGCGCTCCTCGTCGCCCGCCCCGTACACGGCGGGGTCCACCGCCACCGCGTTCGTGCCGGTGTGGTGCGCCGGGGTGAGCCCGGGCGGCGGGAGCTGCGGGAGTTCGAGCGGCGGGGGAGGCAACTCGTGCGGCTCCGGGTCCTCCTGCGGCTCGGGATCGAGCTGCGGCAGCAGCGGATCGAGTTGCGGCAGCAGCGGTGGGTCCAGTTGCGGCAGCAGCAGCGGATCGAGCTGCGGCGGCGGTTCCAGCTGCGGCAGCAGTTCCTGAGACCTGGGGCCGCTCAGGACAGCGGTCGGCAGGCGTATGGATTCGGCCACCGATGACCACCTGTGACCGAGATGCGTCCATATCGTGAACAGGGCATGGCGCTTCCCCACCGGCTTCGCATAGAACACGGCCATGCTCTGGGTCTTGCTTCTTCTGGTCGCGTGGGGCGCGGCCGCCGTCTCCTGCATCCGGCTCTGCCTCGTCACCGCGGGCGCCGCCGTGCGGCCCTCCGATGCCGCGCGGGCGCCCGCCTCGCACGAACTCAACCTGTACGAGACGGCGTTCCTGGCCGGGGGCCCGCAGCGGGTCGCCGACCTGGCCCTGGTCTCCATGCATCTGCGGCGCAGGCTGCTGCTCGCGCACACCGGCTGGGCGACGGTCGTCGACCCGGAGGGCGGGGACGAGGTGGAGCGCACGGTGATCCGTGCGATCGGCCCCGAGGGGCAGTCTCGGATAGCGCCGATACGGGCCGCCGCCGCGGCGGCCGACGCCGTACGCTCCCTCGCCGACCGCCTGGTCGCCGCGGGTCTCGCCGTACCGCACGGCACCCGGACGAACCTGGAATCGGCCGTTCGCGCCGTACGGGGCTCGGCCGTGCTGGTGGTCGTCCTGGCGGTCGTCGCCATGCTGATGCCCGGTCAGGAGACGGGTTACGCGGGCCCGGTCGCCGCCTGGTTCGGGCTGCCGCTGGTGCTGACGCTGGGCTGCCTCGCCATCGCGCAGGTGGAGAACCAGCCGTACAGCCCGTGGGCCTCCCCGTCCGGGCAGCGCTGGCTCGACTCCCTGCCCGCCCCGGTGCGCGGCGCGGACCGCGACCTGCTGGCGGCAGTGGCGGTGCGGGGCGTGGGCGCCGTGGAGGACCCGGCACTGCGGGCCGCCCTGCTGAGCGGGGCCCGTACCGGCGGATGACACGCCGGGCCGGAGCGGGACACGCGGCGGCCGGGCACACCGGCGGTACATGAACAGGCGGCACACGAACGGGCCGTACGCCACAAGGGCCGCCCCCGGCGACGGGGGCGGCCCTTGTGGCGTTCTATCCAGTTGTGCGGCGCGGGGCACATCCGCCGGACACGGCGAGAAGCGGCGGTCCGCGGAGAGGAATGGCTGACTCCCCCGCGGGCCACGACGGTTCGCCGGCCGTCGGCCGATGTGCACCCCGCACCTGACCCGGTGTCGCTGGAACGACGGGCGGCGTCACACGCGCCGTTGCCCGCCAACTGATCTTCCGGGTCGGGATGACCGGAAACGCTGGCTATGCGAGTCCGGCCACCAAGTCTGCGAGGGCCTTCCTGCGCCCCGTGTAGAACGGGACCTCTTCGCGAACGTGCAGCCGTGCCTCGGACGCACGCAGGTGACGCATCAGGTCGACGATGCGGTACAGCTCGTCCGCCTCGAACGCGAGGATCCACTCGTAGTCGCCGAGCGAGAAGGAGGCGACGGTGTTGGCGCGCACGTCGGGGTAGCCGCGGGCCATCTTGCCGTGGTCCGCGAGCATGCGGCGGCGGTCCTCGTCCGGCAGGAGGTACCAGTCGTAGCTGCGCACGAAGGGGTACACGCTGATGTAGTCGCGCGGCGTCTCGTCGGCCAGGAAGGCCGGCACGTGCGACTTGTTGAACTCGGCGGGCCGGTGCAGCGCCATGTTCGACCAGACCGGCTCCAGGGCGCGGCCCAGCTTGGTGCGCCGGAAGAGGTTGTAGGCCTCCTGGAGCTCGTCGGAGGTCTCCGCGTGCCACCAGATCATCAGATCGGCGTCGGCCCGCAGACCGGACACGTCGTAGGTGCCCCGGACCGTGACGTCCTTGGCCGCGAGCTGGTCGAACAGCTCCTGGACCTCGTCGGCGTAACCGGCGCGGTCGACGGGAAGGACGTCCTTCAGCCTGAAGACGGACCACAGGGTGTAGCGGATGACCTCGTTGAGGTCCTTGGCCTTCTTGCCTGCGTTCGGAAGCTTTTCTGGCGCACTCATACGGCTATTGTCCCGCCTCGCTCCCCGTGCCCCGAACCCGGGTCGGCGTGTGGTCGGTCTCCCCCGTGCCCGCCCCCGCCAGGCCGGCCACGATCTCGTCAGCCGCCCGGTGGGCGCTCGCGACGCAGCCGGGGATCCCGACCCCGTCGTACACCGCTCCGCAGACCCGCAGACCCGGCAGCTTGGCGACCTCCTCACGGATGCGGGCGACCCTGCCGAGATGGCCGACGGGGTACTGGGGAAGCCCGCCGATCCAGCGCGTGACCTCGGTGTCCACGGGCTCGGCCGTCAGCCCGGTGGCGGCGGTGAGGTCGCCCAGGGACGCGGCGACGAGCTCGGAGTCCTCGCGGTGCAGGTGCTCCTCCTCGCCGTAGCGGCCGACGGACGTGCGCAGCACGAAGAGGTCCGGGGCGGCGTCGGCGACCCACTGCCACTTGTTGCTGGAGAAGGTGGCGGCCTTGATCGTGCGCCCGTCGACCGGCGGCACGAGGAATCCGGAGCGGCCCCCGAGCGCCTCGGTCCCCTCGACGGCCGAGCGCCGGAAGGCCAGGGTGACCAGCGCCATCGAGGCGTACTCGACGGCGGCCAGCTCGACGGAGGCGGCCGGGCACTCGGCGGCGAGCAGCGTGGACGCGGACCAGGCGGGCGTGGCCAGGACGACGGCGTCGGCGACGATCACCCGGGTGTCCGTGCGCACGTCCCAGCCCTCCGCGGACCGGGTCAGGCCGAGCACCGGGGTCTCCGTGAGGATCTCCCCGCCCCCGGCCCGTACGGCGTCGGCGACCGCGCCGGGCAGGGTGCCGACGCCCCCCTCGATGCCCTGGAAGACCGGCCCGGTCTGCTGCCGGGCGGCGGCCCGCTCCTGGATGCGGCGTACGCCGTCGAGGAGCGGGCCGCCCTCCTTCACGGCCTCGAAGAGCTGCGGCACGGCGGCGCGCATCGAGATCCGGTAGGCGTCGCCCGCGTACACCCCGCCGAGCAGCGGCTCCACGAGGCGGTCGACGACCTCACGGCCGAGCCGGTCGGCGACGTAACTGCCGACCGAGACGTCGTCGCCGACGGTCGTCGGGGTGAGGTCGCGCTCCTCGGCGATCCTGGCCAGCCCCTCGGCCGAGAGGACCCCGCTGAGGGCCTCCGGGTCGCCGGGCACGCCCATCACATGGCCCTTGGGCATGGGCCGCAGGGCGTCGCGGGTCCAGACCGACGCGGTGGCGGTGGCGGGCGGCTGGAGCCGGTCGCCGAGCCCCACGTCGGTGGCCAGCCCGACCGCTTCGGGCCGCCGCGCGAGCATCGACTCGGCGCCGAGGTCGACCCGGACGCCCGCGATCTCACCGGTCATCAGCTTGCCGCCGAGCCGCTCGGTCGCCTCCAGGACCGTGACCCGGAGCCCCGAGGCCAACAGCCGGTGGGCGGCGGCGAGTCCGGCGATGCCACCGCCGATGACGACGGCATGGCCCGTACGTGTGGTGTCGCGCTGAAGAGGACGCTGCATGGGTCCACTCTCTCAAACCCGGACCGAGTCCCGAACGTGACCACTTCGAAACCGCCGGCAGGCAACCCGCGCAGGGGCCCCGCACGTCGAAACGGCACCATCGACAACGGCCCTTGGGGGGACGCTCCATGCGATACGAACGCCACACGGACAGTCATCCACCCGCCCGCTCCGGCCGGCGGCGCCCACGTGCGCTCGCGGCCGGCGCACTGCTCGCGGCGCTCCTCGCCACCGGTGCGTGCGGGGCGAACTCGGAGAGCGCCTCGGACGGGGCGAAAGCCGGGTCCGACAGCAAGGCCGCGGCCGGCTCGGAGGGGGTCGGTGAACAGGCCGGGGGCAAGAGGGACGACGGCGATGCGGCGAAGCCCGAGCCGGGCTCGAAGGTCGCGGTCCATGTCATCCGGACGGCCACGCTCACCGTCGAGGTGAAGAGCGTGCCGAAGGCGGTCGCCGCCGCCAGGGCGGCGGCGGAGGGCGCCGGGGGGCTCGTCGCGGACGAGACGACCGAGCGGCTCGACGACACCCACGAGGTGTCCACCCTCGTCCTGCGCGTGCCCCAGGCCGGCTACGACGAGGTGCTGCGCGGCCTCGCCGGGTCGGGGAAGCTGCTCTCCCGCACGTCGAACGCCAAGGACGTCACGGGGCAGGTCGTCGACGTCGACAGCCGGATCGCCACCCAGCGCGCGAGCGTCACCCGGGTCCGGGACCTGATGGACAAGGCCGAGAAGCTCACCGACGTGGTGGCGCTGGAAGGCGAACTGAGCAGCCGGCAGGCCGACCTGGAGTCCCTGCTCGCCCAGCAGGCGTCGCTGAAGGACCGCACCTCGCTGGCGACGATCACCCTCGACCTCAGTGAACCGTACGAGGAGGACGGGGACGGGTCGGACGAGGACCCGGGCTTCCTGGACGCGCTGGCGGGTGGCTGGGACGCGTTCGTGACGACGCTGCGGTGGATCGCGGTGGCGATCGGTGCCGCGGCGCCGTTCCTGGCCGCGCTGGCGGTGCTCGTGGTCCTGTGGCGTCTGCTGCGCGGCAGGCTGCCCCGGCGCCGCAGGACACCCCGGGAGCCGTCCGCGGCCCCGGAGGCCCCGCCTGCCCCGTAGTCGCCGTAGCGTGGGCCCCCGACCTGCACACGGCGGCGAAGGGACCCGGTATGGCTGCGGAACGACTGGTGGTCGTCGGAGGCGACGCGGCGGGCATGTCCGCCGCGTCGCAGGCCCGCAGGCTCAAGGGGCCGGACGAGTTGAGCATCGTCGCCTTCGAGCGCGGCCACTTCACGTCGTACTCCGCCTGCGGCATCCCGTACTGGGTGAGCGGTGACGTGGAGCGGCGGGACGACCTGATCGCCCGTACGCCCGAGGAGCACCGGGCCCGTTCCATCGATCTGCGCACCCGCACCGAGGTGACGGAGATCGATGTGGCCGGGCGCCGGGTGCGGGCGCTGGACCGCGAGAGCGGTGCGACGTACTGGACGGGCTTCGACAAGCTGGTGATCGCCACCGGTGCCCGGCCGGTCCGTCCCGCGCTGCCCGGGATCGACGCCCCGGGCGTCCACGGGGTGCAGACCCTGGACGACGGCCAGGCGCTCCTGGAGTCGCTGGACCGGGCCCCGGGGCGCCGGGCCGTCGTCGTGGGCGCGGGCTACATCGGCGTCGAGATGGCCGAGGCGATGCTCAAGCGCGGCTTCGAGGTGACGGTGCTCAACCGCGGAGCGCAGCCCATGGCCACGCTCGACCCGGACATGGGGCGGCTGGTCCACGACGCGATGGACGGGCTGGGCATCACCACCGTCAACGGCGCCGCGGTCACCCGGATCACCACCGGCCGGGACGGCCGCGCCACGGGCGTCGTCACGGACGGCGGGACGTACCCCGCGGACGTCGTGGTGCTCGGCATCGGCGTCGAGCCGGAGACCGCCCTGGCCCGTGCGGCAGGGCTGCCGCTGGGACCGCACGGCGGGCTCCTGACGGACCTGTCGATGCGGGTGGTGGGGCACGAGGACATCTGGGCGGGCGGCGACTGCGTGGAGGTCCTGGACCTCGTCGCGGGCCGCACCCGGCACATCGCGCTCGGCACCCACGCCAACAAGCACGGCCAGATCATCGGGTCCAACGTCGGCGGGGGCTACGGCACGTTCCCCGGCGTGGTCGGTACGGCGGTGAGCAAGGTCTGCGACCTGGAGATCGCCAGGACCGGGCTGCGCGAGAAGGACGCGCGGGCGGTCGGGCTGCGCTACGTCACGGCGACGATCGAGTCGACGGGCCGCGCCGGCTACTACCCGGGGGCGAAGCCGATGACGGTGAAGATGCTCGCGGAGTACCGCACCGGCAGGCTGCTGGGCGTGCAGATCGTGGGCCGCGAGGGCGCGGCGAAGCGTGTGGACGTCGCCGCCGTGGCGCTCACCGCCGGGATGACGGTGGAGGCCATGACGGCATTGGACCTCGGCTACGCCCCGCCGTTCTCGCCGGTCTGGGACCCGGTCCTGGTGGCCGCCCGCAAGGCCGTGTCGGCGGTGCGGGCGGCCGGGTGCTGACCGCGGGCCGCGTCGGGTCGGCGGTGCGGGCGGCCGGCTGCTAGCCGCGGGCCGTCTGCTCGTGGACGTACTGCACGAGGCGGGTCAGGGCGTCCGGGTCGGTGGACGGCAGGACGCCGTGTCCCAGGTTGAAGATGTGTCCCTCCAGCCCGGCGGCGGCGTCGAGCACCTCGCGGGTCTTCGCCTCCACCGCCTCGGTCGGCGCGAAGAGCACCGCCGGGTCGAGGTTGCCCTGGAGCGCCTTGCCGGGGCCGACCCGGCGGGCGCCCTCGTCCATCGGGATGCGCCAGTCCACACCGACGACGTCCGCGCCGGCCTCGCCCATCAGGCCGAGCAGCTCGCCGGTGCCGACGCCGAAGTGGATGCGCGGGACGCCGTACGGCGCGACGGCGTCGAAGACCTTGGCCGACGCGGGCATCACCGAGCGGCGGTAGTCGGCCGGGGCCAGGGCGCCGACCCAGGAGTCGAAGAGCTGGACCGCGGAGGCGCCGGCCTCGATCTGGACCTTCAGGAAGGCGCCGGTGATCTCGGCGAGGCGGTCGAGCAGGTCGGCCCAGAGCTCGGGGTCGCCGTACATCATGGCCTTGGTGCGCTCGTGGTTGCGGGACGGGCCGCCCTCCACGAGATAGCTCGCCAGGGTGAACGGCGCACCGGCGAATCCGATCAGCGGGGTCGAGCCGAGCTCCCTGGTGAGCATCCCGAAGGCCTCGGTGACGTAAGGGACGTCCTCGGGCGTGAGGTCGCGCAGCCGGGCCAGGTCGGCGCGGGTGCGGATCGGCTCGGCGATCACCGGGCCGACGCCGGGCTTGATGTCGAGGTCGATACCGATGGCCTTGAGGGGCACGACGATGTCGCTGAAGTAGATCGCGGCGTCGACCTTGTGGCGGCGCACGGGCTGCAGCGTGATCTCGGTGACCAGCTCCGGCATCATGCAGGAGTCCAGCATCGCGATGCCCTCGCGGACCTTCAGGTACTCGGGCAGGGACCGCCCCGCCTGACGCATGAACCAGACCGGGGTGTGCGGCACCGGCTCGCGGCGGCAGGCCTTCAGGAACGCCGAGTCATGGGTGGCGGGGGTCACTGGCAGGCCCGAGGACGGGCCCTCCCCCGATCGGACGGAGCTGAGCTCTTGGGGAAGGTCGTTGGCACTCACGCACAGAATCTTCGCACGGAGCGGCAACGAGCCGGACCCCGCATGGGTGTCCCTCCCTGCACGGGGCTCCGGTTCCGCCTACTCTTCCCCGCATGGCTCCGGCTCAGGGACAATATTCCGATCATTCCGATGGCACTGACAGCGAGGAGAGTGCGGAGGGCGAAACAGTCCCGCCGGCGTTCCGGTCGGCGGTCGACGCGCTGCGGTCCGCCCGCCTCCGCCCCGAACTGGAGGTCGAGCCCACACGCCCGCCGCAACGGCTCGCCCCACACGCGTACGCCCTGGAAGCAGCCGTGGTGGACGGCGAGGACGATCTGGCCGACGGGCGCCTGGTGCTCCTGCACGACCCGTCCGGGCACGACGCCTGGCAGGGCACCTTCCGTCTGGTGACGCTCGTGCGGGCGGAGCTGGAACCGGAGATGGCGGCGGACCCGCTGCTGCCCGAGGTGTGCTGGTCCTGGCTGACGGGTGCGCTGGACGCCCGCGGCCTGTCGTACGGGGAGGCCGGCGGCACCGTCACGCGCGCCGGTTCGCACTACTTCGGCGCGCTCGGCGCGCGCCGTCCGGCGACGCAGATCGAGATCCGGGCCTCATGGACGCCGCGCGAGGGGCGCGGCGGGGTGCCGGACACGGCGGCCCATCTGGTCGCGTGGGGTGATCTGCTCTGCCAGCTGGCCGGTCTGCCGCCGTCGGGCACCACCGACGCGGCGGTGGTGACACTGCCCCAGCGGCGCGGCCCCCAGGCCCCATGACGCAGCGTGACCTTTCGGGAGAGCCGGTCGCACAGGGACCGGCTCTCTTTTCGTACAATCGATCGCGCGTCCTATTTGCCCGAATTGTTACTCACTAATCCGCGATCTTCCTCTAAAGGAGGACGCGCCTGCTGCCGAAGAGGTCAATGACCCTTCAAGCACGGTTCGCCCCGGCTTCATCCCCGAGCCGGCCCGTCCCGCCACTCCCCAGGAGGCCTGGTGTCCGTTCTCCTCGAGCAGCCCGCAAGCCTGGTCGCCTACCGCCCGAACAAGCCGACGGCCATGGTCGTCGTGGCCGACCCGCGCGTCCGTTCCACCGTCACCCGCCATCTGTGGGCCCTCGGAGTTCGTGACGTCATCGAGGCGTCGTCCATCGCGGAGGCCCGTCCCCGCGTCGGCAACCCGCGCGACATCTGCGTTGCCGACGTCCACCTGCCCGACGGTTCCGGGCTGACCCTGCTGTCCGAGACCCGAGCCGCCGGCTGGCCGAACGGCCTCGCCCTCTCCGCCGCCGATGACATCGGCGCGGTGCGCAACGCCCTCGCGGGCGGAGTGAAGGGCTACGTCGTCACCGGCACCCGTACCAACATCGGCCACCCCACCCGTCCCGGCGTCGCCCCCATCGGGGCCAACGCCGCCCGTATGCACCGCAGGCCTCCCGGCTCCCCGAGCCACCCGGGCGGCTACCGCGAGCTCTCCGGCCGCGAGGTGGAGGTGCTCCGCCTGGTCGCCGAAGGCCAGTCCAACAAGGCCATCGGCGTCTCGATGGGCCTCTCCGCACTCACCGTCAAGAGCCACCTCGCCCGCATCGCCCGCAAGCTCGGCACCGGAGACCGCGCCGGAATGGTCGCCGTCGCCCTGCGGACGGGCATCATCCACTGACCCCCCTACCCCACCGGCACCTGCGTGTATGCGCGACCGGCCGGTTTACGCGCATGGGCGCCCGTCGGCGGAACGTTCCGTCGACGGGCGACGCGCATACACAGATACCCTTGGCATGTGACCGACGCCCAAGAGACCGCAGAAGACAGTTCACTGCGAACCACCGGGGGCGCTCCCCCGGACGACGTCGCCCCGGCGCCGATCCCCTTGCTCGAACCGCGCGAGGGCATCCCCCCGGTGGTGGCGACCGACGACGCGCTGGCCCGGGTGATCGCGGACTTCGCCGCGGGCACCGGCCCCGTCGCCGTCGATGCCGAGCGCGCGTCCGGCTATCGCTACGGCCAGCGCGCCTATCTCGTGCAGCTGCGCCGCGAGGGCGCCGGCAGCGCTCTGATCGACCCGGTCGGCTGCCCCGACCTCTCCGGCCTCGGCACGGCGCTCACCGGCAGCGAGTGGATCCTGCACGCGGCCACCCAGGACCTGCCCTGTCTGCGCGACATAGGCATGACCCCGACGTCGCTCTTCGACACGGAGCTCGCCGGGCGGCTGGCGGGATTCCCGCGCGTCGGGCTCGGCGCCATCGTGGAGAACGTCCTCGGTTACGCCCTGGAGAAGGGCCACTCCGCCGTCGACTGGTCCACCCGCCCGCTGCCCGACCCCTGGCTGCGCTACGCAGCGCTCGACGTCGAGCTGCTGGTCGACCTGCGCAACGCCCTGGAGGAGGAGCTCGACCGGCAGGGCAAGCTGGAGTGGGCGCTGGAGGAGTTCGCCGCGATCGCCTCGGCGCCGCCCGCGCCCCCGCGCAAGGACCCGTGGCGCCGGACCTCCGGCATGCACAAGGTGCGCCGCCGCCGCCAGATCGCCGTCGTACGGGAGCTGTGGACCGCCCGCGACCAGGTGGCGCAGCGCCGTGACATCTCGCCCGGCAAGGTGCTCGGCGACGCCGCGATCATCGAGGCGGCCCTGGCGCTGCCGGTGAACGTGCAGGCCCTGACCACGCTGCCCGGCTTCGGCCACCGCATGGGCCGCCGTCAGCTGGAACAGTGGCAGGCGGCCGTCGACCGGGCCAAGGAGCTGCCCGAGTCGGAGCTGCCGCAGCCCGGCCAGCAGCCGGCCGGCCCGCCGCCGCCCCGCTCGTGGGCGGACAAGGACCCGGCCGCCGCCGCCCGCCTCTCCGCCGCCCGCGCCTCCGTCTCGGAGCTCGCCGAGCGGCTGCACATGCCGCAGGAGAACCTGATCACCCCGGACACCGTGCGCCGGGTCTGCTGGGAGCCGCCCAAGGTCCTGACCCCGGGCGCGGTCGAGACCGCGCTCGCCGGGTACGGCGCGCGGCGCTGGCAGATCGAGCAGGTCGGCCCGCTGCTGCTGCGTGCCCTGGACACGAGCGCCTGACCTCCCCGTCCCACCGCGTGTGCCCCTCTGCCGGTCCGGCAGAGGGGCACACGCGTGTCGGGACCGTGCCGCTCCCCCACCCATCGGCGAGGATCGAATTCACGCCAGTTCCCCGCCCGCTCCCGGGCACCCGCGGCGGCCCCGTCCCGTGTGACGTTCGCCGCTCCGGTGGTGGGGGGTGGGCAGTCTGGTTACCCGCAAGTAGCATGAGGGGCGTGGCGCGCCGATGCGTGCGCCCGCAGCAGTGCCATCCCGCACCCTGGAGGAGAGCCACCGTGCCTCGTACCATCCGGGACGTCGTCTTCGTCGACGGCGTCCGCACCCCGTTCGGCAAAGCGGGCCCGAAGGGCATCTACCACGAGACCCGCGCCGACGATCTCGTCGTGAAGGCCATCCGGGAGCTGCTGCGCCGCAACCCGGACCTGGACCCCGCGAAGATCGACGAGGTCGCCATCGCCGCGACCACGCAGATCGGCGACCAGGGCCTGACCCTCGGGCGTACCGCCGGAATCCTGGCCGGTCTGCCGCAGTCGGTGCCCGGTTACTCCATCGACCGCATGTGTGCGGGCGCCCTGACCGCCGTCACCTCGACGGCCGGCTCCATCGCCTTCGGCGCGTACGACGTCGTCATCGCCGGCGGTGTCGAGCACATGGGCCGCCACCCGATGGGCGAGAGCGTGGACCCGAACCCGCGCCTCGTCTCGGAGAAGCTGGTCGACGAGTCCGCCCTCTTCATGGGCATGACCGCGGAGAACCTGCACGACAGGTACCCCTCGATCACCAAGCAGCGCGCCGACGAGTACGCGGTCCGCTCGCAGGAGAAGGCCGCCAAGGCGTACGCCAACGGCAAGATCCAGCAGGACCTGGTGCCGGTCTCCGTGCGCCGCACCAACGCCGAGGCGGGCGAGACGGGCTGGGGTCTGGTCACCGCCGACGAGCCGATGCGCCCGGGCACCACCCTGGAGTCGCTGGCCGGTCTGAAGACCCCGTTCCGCGCCCACGGCCGCGTGACGGCCGGTAACGCCGCGGGTCTCAACGACGGCGCCACCGCCTCGCTGCTCGCCTCCGAGGAGACCGCCCGCGAGCTGGGCCTCCCGGTCAAGATGCGCCTCGTGTCCTACGCCTTCGCGGGTGTCGAGCCCGAGGTCATGGGCTACGGCCCGATCCCGGCGACGGAGAAGGCCCTGGCCAAGGCCGGTCTCTCCATCGAGGACATCGGTCTCTTCGAGATCAACGAGGCCTTCGCCGTGCAGGTGCTCGCCTTCCTGGAGCACTACGGCATCGCCGACGACGACCAGCGCGTCAACCAGTACGGCGGCGCGATCGCCTACGGCCACCCGCTCGCCTCCTCCGGCGTCCGCCTGATGACCCAGCTGGCCCGCCAGTTCGAGGAGCAGCCGGAGGTCCGCTACGGCCTGACGACCATGTGCGTCGGCTTCGGCATGGGCGCGACGGTCGTCTGGGAGAACCCGCACTTCGAGAACGCCGGAGGCAGCAAGTGAGCTCCACCACTGAGCTTCTGAAGGGTGCGGCCGAGCTGTTCCCGGGTGAGGTCGTCACGCAGGCGCACGTACGCCACCTCGACCTGCCCGGCGGCGCGGGGCGCTTCGCGCTCATCACGCTGGACAACGGCTTCGACCACACCAAGCCGACCACCATCGGCCCGCAGTCGCTGGCGAACCTGAACGCCGCCGTCGACCAGGTCGAGAAGGAGGCGGCCGAGGGCACGATCACCGGCGTCGGTGTGACCGGCAAGCCGTTCATCTTCGCCGTCGGCGCGGACCTCAAGGGCGTCGAGCTCCTCAAGGAGCACAAGGACGCGCTGGCCATCGGCAAGGGCGGCCACGACGTCTTCCGCCGCCTCTCCGGCCTCGCGGTCCCGACCTTCGCGTACTACAACGGCGCGGCCATGGGCGGCGGTGTGGAGATCGGTCTGCACTGCTCCTACCGCACCGTCTCCAGCGCGCTGCCCGCGTTCTCGCTGCCCGAGGTCTTCCTCGGCCTGGTCCCCGGCTGGGGCGGTTGCGCGCTGCTCCCCAACCTGATCGGCGCCGACCGCGCCGTCTCGGTGATCATCGAGAACTCGCTCAACCAGAACCGCCAGCTCAAGGGCAAGCAGGTCTTCGAGCTCGGGATCGCCGACGCGATCTTCGAGGGCGCGGACTTCCTGGAGCAGTCGCTGATCTGGACCGCGTCCGTCCTCAAGGGCGAGATCGCGGTCGAGCGTCCCGAGGTCGACCGCGGTGACGCCTGGGACCAGGCCGTCGCACGCGGCAAGGCGATCGCCGACTCCAAGGTGCACGGGGCGGCCCCCGCCGCGTACCGCGCGCTGGAGATCATCGCGGCTGCCAAGAGCGGTGACCTGGGCGCCGGCTTCGACGCCGAGGACCAGGCTCTCGCGGACCTGATCATGGGCGGCGAGCTGCGCTCCGGGATCTACTCCTTCAACCTGGTCCAGAAGCGCGCCAAGCGCCCGGCCGGCGCCCCGGACAAGGCCCTGGCCCGTCCGGTCACCAAGGTCGGCGTGGTGGGCGCGGGCCTGATGGCCAGCCAGCTCGCCCTGCTCTTCCTCCGCCGCCTGGAGGTCCCGGTCGTCCTCACGGACATCGACCAGGAGCGTGTCGACAAGGGTGTGGGCTACGTCCACGCCGAGATCGAGAAGCTGCTCGGCAAGGGACGTATCAACCAGGACAAGGCCAACCGCCTGAAGGCCCTGGTCTCCGGTGTGCTGGACAAGGCGGAGGGCTTCTCCGACGCCGACTTCATCATCGAGGCCGTCTTCGAGGAGATCGGCGTCAAGCAGAAGGTGTTCGCGGAGGTCGAGGCGGTCGCCCCGGCGCACGCGATCCTCGCCACGAACACCTCGTCCCTCTCGGTCACCGAGATGGCGTCGAAGCTGAAGCACCCCGAGCGGGTCGTCGGCTTCCACTTCTTCAACCCGGTCGCGATCCTCCCGCTCCTGGAGATCGTCCGCGGCGAGCAGACGGACGACGCCTCGCTGGCCACGGCCTTCGGCGTCGCCCGCAAGCTGAAGAAGACCGCGGTCCTGGTGAAGGACGCCCCGGCGTTCGTCGTCAACCGCATCCTCACCCGCTTCATGGGCGAGATCCAGAACATCATCGACGAGGGCACCCCGGTCGAGACGGCGGAGAAGGCCATCGAGCCGCTCGGCCTGCCGATGTCCCCGCTGGTGCTGCTGGAGCTGGTCGGCCCGGCCATCGGCCTGCACGTCTCCGAGACCCTGAACCGCGCCTTCCCGGAGCGCTTCACGGTCTCCGAGAACCTCGCGGCGGTCGTGAAGGCCGGCAAGCGCGGCTTCTACGTCTACGACTCCGGCAAGCCGGAGCTGGACCCCGAGGTCGCCGCGCTCCTCAAGCAGGGCGACACCGTCCTGACGGAGGAGCAGGTCCGCGACCGCGTCCTGGACGCGGTGGCGCAGGAGATCGGCCTGATGCTCTCCGAGGGCGTCGTCGCCGAGCCCCAGGACATCGACCTCTGCCTGATCACGGGCGCGGGCTGGCCCTTCCACCTGGGCGGCATCACGCCGTACCTGGACCGTGAGGGCGTCTCCCAGCGGGTCAACGGCAAGCCGTTCCTGGCACCGGGCGTGGCGAGCGTTCCGGCGTAACCGCGGCGTTCACCGCGAACGGGCCGTACGGGAGTGATCCCGTACGGCCCGTTCGCGTGCGCCGGATCCGGTCACCAGGTGCCGGTGAAGGGCCTGTGGTTGCACGTCTCACCGCACTCCTCGCGGTGTCGGCCGTCCTGCTAGCGGATCCCCTCTTCCCTTACGAACTCGCCCAGCCAGGAACGGAATTCAGGGCCGAGGTCCTCCCTCTCGCAGGCCAGCCGGACAACGGCACGCAAGTAGTCTCCGCGGTCCCCGGTGTCGTAGCGGCGGCCGCCGAACACCACCGCGTGCACGGGGCCACCGAGGGTCGGATCGAGGGCCAACTGGCGCAGAGCGTCGGTCAGTTGGATTTCACCGCCGCGCCCCGGCCCGGTCTTGCGGAGAATGCCGAAGATCTCCGGGGCGAGGACGTAGCGGCCGATCACGGCGAAATTGCTCGGGGCGGTGCCGGGTTCGGGCTTCTCCACCAGGTCGGTGACGGCCAGAACGTCACCCGCCTCGTCGTCCGCGGGGGCGACGGCCGCGCATCCGTACAGGTGTGTACGGTCGTCCTCGACCTCCATGAGGGCCACGACGCTCCCGCCGTGGCGCTCTTGAACCTCCAGCATCCGGGCGAGCAGCGCGTCGCGCTCGTCGATGAGGTCGTCGCCGAGCAGTACCGCGAACGGAGCGTCGCCGACGTGCGGTTCCGCGCAGAGGACTGCATGACCGAGGCCGAGTGGGTTGCCCTGGCGCACGTAGTGGACGTCGGCCAGCTCGCTCGACTCACGGACCTGGCGCAGTTTGCCGGTATCGCCCTTCAGCTCCAGCAGGTGCTCCAGTTCGTAGGCCCGGTCGAAGTGGTCCTCCAGGGCACGCTTGTTGCGGCCGGTGACCATGAGGACGTCGTCGAGCCCGCTGCGTACGGCCTCCGCCACGACGTATTCGATGGCGGGGCGGTCCACGACCGGGAGCATCTCCTTGGGAGTCGCCTTGGTCGCGGGAAGGAATCGGGTGCCGAGACCCGCGGCCGGGATGACGGCCTTGCGGGTGCGGCGGGAATGCGTAGGCATGAACGTGTACTCCACAGCGGGCAGCGAGATATGACGGTGTGACGGCAGGGGAAACCGGACCCGAGGCCGGGTCCGGGTGCGGGCTCCGGACCGGCACGGGCAGACCGGCAGGAGGGTGTCAGTCCTTGTCGGGGCTGACGGTGAAGGACAGTTCGTTGCCGGGCGTGAAGAAGACCCTTCCGCGCGCCGCGCCCTGCGTCGGGTGGTGCCAGCGCTGGGTGGGATAGACATCGATCCGTTTGCGCTCCAGGATGTCGTCGAAGAAGCGCGCCAGCCTGATCCGCGGCTGGCCGGGTTCACGCTCCAGCCACAGGTCCCAGTCGTCATGGCCTCCCGACGAGGCGGCAACCACCCCGGCGAACGGCAGATGCGCCTCGAAGACGGCGTCGTGTCCCACGAGAACCTGGCCCGACACGGTGGACCCGGCACTCCCCCGACGGGGAACGGCCCTCAACTGCAGCCCGAAGAGGTCGGTGCCGGGCGGAGCGACCAGACTGCCGCGCACGAGCCAGCCGTCCTGCCCGACCAGTACCGAGTGCACCTCGGCGTGTTCCACGCGATGCCGCACGAAGACCGACAGATGACCGTCCGCGGTGCGGTAGGGCACGGGCCAGTACGCGGGGCCTTCCGCCGCGATCCGGCGGATCAGCAGACCACCCGTGTGGATGCCTTCGACGGAGAGCGGCTGGCGGCTGCCGTCCGGAAGCTCCAGATCGATGTCGTAACGGCCCTCGGCGAGGACAGGCGGTTCGGCGGGCACCAGGTACACCGTCCGGTGCGTGCCGGTCGACTCGTCCACCGATGTCCCCAGAGGGGCCAGCCGGGCCAGTGGTGTCTCGGACTTCCGCAGGGTGACACAGAGCGCGGGGGGCTCCGCGCCGGGGGGCAGCACGGCGCGGATCTCGATGGAACCGTCACCGCGCACCAGGACGTCCGCCGGGACGACGGCGGGCACGCCGACGGTTCCCGCGGCCCTGGGTACGGAGGCCGCCACGTCCCGCAGGAACGCGTCGTAGCGGAAGGCGATGCGCTCGGCGCTGTAGAGCGGAGCCGAGGCGTAGGCGCCCTGGGAGAGCTTCTCCCGCTCGGCCGGCTGCTCGATCAGGTAGCGCATCGCCTGGGCCATGGCCTCCTCGTCACCGACCGGTACCAGGATGCCGTTGCGGCCCGGGACGACGATCTCGCCCGGACCGAAGGGCGCGTCGGCCGCCAGGACCGGCAGCCCGTGGTGCATGGCCTCCACCATGGTCAGGCCGAAGGACTCGCGGCGGGCCGCGCTCACCGCGAACGCGGCCTTGTCCCACTCCGCGGTGAGGTCGGGCAGTGCGCCCATGAGGCGGACGGCGTCACTCAGCCCGTGCGCGTGCACCAGCTCCTGAAGCCGTGCGTGCTCGGGTCCCCGGCCGAAAATCCGCAGCCGCCAGTGCGGGTGGTCGGGGGCGACCCTGGCGAACGAGTTGATCAGCGTGTCGAAGGCCTTGCGCGGCACGAGCTGCCCCGCGGCCACGATCAGCGGCAGGCCACGCACGGGGGCGTGCCGGGCCGGTGGTGGGACGATGTTCCCGATGGCGGCGAGCGGGGGTGCCTGGTCGCCGAGCTGCTGCTGGTAGTTGTTCACGTCGGCCTGGGTGAGGCAGACGACGCCGTCCATCTCGCGGTACAGCTCCAGCGTGCGGTCGCGCAGCTCCTGGGAGGGCACCATCGAACCCTCGTGGTCGATGACCACGCGCCCGTAGCCGTGCCGTCCGTGGGCTATGAGATACGCGGCGAGCGCCGGACGGGCGGCGATCACGACATCGGCCTCGCACCGGCCGAGGTGTCCGAGGATCAGGTCGTCCACGTCCGGGGAGTAGTTGTCGGCCCAGCCGTCCTCCCGGGGCATGATCCGGGACCGCTTGCCGCCCTTGGTCTGCGGCGCCCCCTCACGCCGGTCGGCCAGATAGCGCACGGCCACGCCACCGGACGGCGGGAAGGACGGCCGGTCCGCCGTACGGAAGATGGAGACGATCTCCACCTCGTGGTGGACCGCCAGCGCGGAGGCCAGGCTGCTGGTCGCCCTCGGCACTCCGCCGAAGTTGTCGATGCTGTGGAGCAGGAAGGAGATCCGCACAAGTGTCCTTCAGGAGTGTCGAGGTCCGTGAGGGCCGATGTCAGTGATGCTCGGTCACCACGAGCGAGAGTTCGTTGTCGGCGGTGAAGTAGGGCCGGAGTCCGACGACGGCACGGCCGGCATCGGGGCCGAACAGGCCTGCCGGCTCCTCCCTCACCAGCTCCGGGAAGCGCTGTACGTCGCGCCGCACCACCTGGTCGTCGGCGATGCGGGCCACCCTGACCGGCTCGCTGCCGCTGCCGTCGGTGAGCAGCACATCCCAGTTCTCGCGCATGAGCAGCCGGGCCCTCATGGCCTCGTCCATGTTCAGCTCCGCGCCGAACCAGCCGCCCTCGTAGCGCACCCGCCCGGCCGTCAGCGTGCGCGCGGGCTCCTGACGGCGACGCAGCAGTACCGACAGCTCGCCCCCGAGCTGCCACTCCCCCTGCAGCCAGCCCGTCAGCCAGAGGCTGGTGTCGCTGTAGTCCACGGTCACCAGTTCGGCGTGGTTCGGCCGGGACCAGACACGCAGGCGCAGATAGCCGCCCTCGGTCGCGTACGGCAGCACCCAGTGGAAGTGACCGATGTCGCTCAGGTGGCCGACGTCCCGCGCGCCGCCGAGCGTGCACCGCCCGTAGCGCAGGCGTCTCTCCTTGCCCCTGCCGTCCACCGCGTAGAGATCGGCACGGCCCTCCCCCAGCCCCGCGAGCAGACGGGTGTCGATCCGCGCCTGGGCGCCACCGCTCCCGACGGCGAAGTCGACCACTTCCTTGCGGCCTTTGCCCTGCTCCTTGACGCGCACGATGCGGGTGCCGGACACGCCACGCAGAGTGACGTCCCACATGCCGTTCGGGAGTACCCGGCAGTCGGCGGTCGGGAGAGCCCGGTCCTCGGCAGGTGCGCCGCCGCCCGTGCGCCGGCGCTGGCCCCACCGGCCGCGTACCCCGGCCTTGACCGTCCCGAACAGTTCCTCGTACGCGTCGCCGACCTGCTCAGGGCCTGCGGACTGCGCGGTCCGCAGGGCCTGGACCCGGTGTGCGGAGCGCAGCAGCTCGTCCGCCATGTAGCGCTCCAGCGCGTGCGCCGTGGCGTGCACGTCACCGACCGGTACCAGGAGCCCGCCCTGGCCCTCGGCCAGCACCTCGGTGGCTCCGAAAGGCACTTCCGCGGCGACCACGGGTGTGGCCTGCGCCAGTGCCTCCACCACCGGCCGGGCGCTGTCCAGGCGTTCCGCGGTCACCAGAGCGATGTCGGCGTCGTAGTAGTCCTCCTCGCGGGCTTCCCGGTCGAAGAGCAGCACATGATCGTGGAGTCCCAGCGCGGTGACCAGGTCGCGCGTCTCACGGCGCAGAGGCCCGGTGCCGAACACCCTGAGTTCCCAGCCCGGTTGGGCCGCACGAGTCTGGGCGAAGGCATGCAGCGCCAGGTCCACACGCCTGCTCGACACCAGCCTCCCGGCGTTGATCACCACACCCGTGGTCGCCTTGTCCGGGCGCTCGGCGAGCAGCACCGGCTCGGCGATGCGACGCACCTCGACACCGGCGGAACGCAGCGCCCGGTACTCAGGGGCGGCGGCGTCGCCCTGGGTGAGCGGGACGACCGCGTCCAGTTCCCGGTAGAGCTCCGCCCAGCGGGCGCGCGACGACTCGGGGAGCCGCTCGACAGGCGCCGGCTGGCGCGCGATACGCCGCGCGTGGGGTACACGGCACTGCGCCAGGACCGCACCGAGCGCGGAGCTGAGGGCGATCACCACGTCGGCGCCGCTCGCGGACAGGTGCTTCTGCAGTCTCGCGTCGTCGGCGCGGTTGTAGCGGCGGAACTCGGGGTCGCCGGCGATGACGAGCTGCGAGGTGTTCTCGTCGTCACGGTCGCCGGCCCCGACCGACGGGGCCAGGGCCACGACGTCGACGTTCCCCGGGAGCCGCACGGACGGGTGCGGCGCTGCGACACCCCGTACCGTCACGACGGTCACCCGGTGCCTGGCGAGGAGGGTCTGGGCGAGCCGGGCGGCCGTCCGCGCGCCGACGGAGTCGGTGGCCATGGTGTGGGCCAGGATCTCGATGTGCATGCTCAGGCCGCCGCCTTCTCGTACGGGCTCGGCACCGGGTAGAAGGCCTCGAGGAATCGGTGGAGCAGATGGCTCTGGTGCTCGATCTCGGCGGGGTCGCTCGCGGAGTCGTTGAGGCAGAAGGTGTCCCGGTCCCGGCGCAGGAGCAGCAGTTCCAGCTTGTGTTCCAGCTCGGGGTCGTCCAGCGCGAAGTAGCCGTACCGGAGGTCACCGGGCAGGCTGCACCCGGAGTAGTAGCTGTAGTAGTGGTGCAGCGAGGAGGCGATGGACAGGTCGGAGATGCTCCGCACGGGGCTGGCGGAGGTGGCCCGGTGCTCCTCGGGGAAGTCCCGTTCGATGGCGGCGAGGATGTCCCGGTTCAGCGCGTACGGCACGTGCTTCATCTTCTGCACGAGCGTGCGGCCGAACCGCTCCTGGATGAGGCGACGGTTGTTCTTCGCCGCGACCGAGGTGGGCACCTCGTCGGGCTCCGGAGGGCCGTAGGGAACCTGGGCCGGGGACGGGAAGAACTTCGCGATGCCGTTCGGGTGGAAGAACGCGGAGGGTGTGAGGGTCCGCCCGATGAACATGTCGTCGTTGAAGTAGACGAAGTGGCGGGAGAGTCCGGGTATGTGGTGCAGCCGGGACTCGATCGCGTGGCTGTTGAAGGTGGGCAGGTGCGAGGGGTCGTCGAAGATCTCCCGGTGGTCCACCACCCGGGCCCTGCCGTCGCCGGGAGCCCACCAGTGCGGGGTCTGCTGGTCGGTGACGATGTAGATGTTCCGCACCCACGGCATGAACATCCGCACCGAGCGAAGGCTGTACTTCAGTTCGTCGCGGGAGACATAACGGGCCAGGCTGGCCGCCTCCGCGTGGAAGACCTCACCGCGGCTCTCGGCGCGGCGACGCTGCCAGGCCGGGTCGTCGCCGTCCACCCAGGTGTACACGACATCGATGGGGAAGGGGTGCTCGTCGGGGAAGGGGATGTCCAGTTCGGGGCGGGTTCGCGTCGGGCGCAGCGCCGGCACCTCGGACCCGTGCACCCGGCCCACGAGCCGGGTCATCTGCTCTCCGGGGACGACGAGCTGCTGGTGGCCGAGGGCGACGTACTCGCTCGCGCGGTTGCGGCGCGGGGCGACGAGACGGTCGGCTCCCTGGCCGGGCACGCTCTCCGCGGGCTCCCAGAACTCGATGTCACAGCCCGTGTCGGCACCGTGCGTCAGGTGCCCTTCCTCCGTGGTGCGGAACCAGAAGGCGCGCACGACGGACAGGCCGTTCGCCCGCTCCCAGGTCTTGTCCGACGAGCCCTCCCACGCGCCGTCGCCGGGGGCCATCCCGGACTTGGGGCGGGCGAGGTATCCGCGGCTGCCGGACAGCCGGGCGCGCAGCGCCGCGAGGGCCTGGGGGCGTTGACGCGCGTCGACTCCGACCGCGGAGGCGGTGTCGTCGAGACCCGGCACCGCGAACCAGTCGATGCCCTCGGCCTCCAGGGCGCGACGGACTTCCAGGTTGTTCAGCTCACGCGCGGCCAGCGGGGTGAGGCGGTCATGGACGAGAGCGACACGCGTGTGCATGTCCACGACGACCTGCCGCTCCGTACGGCTCCTGCGCAGCTGAGCAGGCGCGGGCGCCTGGCGAGGGCCGGCGCCCATGAAGGTCTCGCCAGCCGATTCGCGGCTGGAGGTGTCAAACACGCGGTTCACTTTCGTTACGGGGGACAGGTACTGCGACAGGGAACGGTTCACTCACCGTCTGATCTCGGCCTTCCGCGACCGGCTCACGTTGCGGTACTCGTCCGAGTCCTCGCGCTCGAAGCGGCTGGGCACGGGGAAGTACGCGTCGAGGAAGTCCCTGACCATGCGCTCCTGAGCTTCCGGGTCGGGATGCTCGACGGTGTCGTTCAGGCAGAACGTGTCGAAGTTCCGGTGGGCGAGCAAGCTGTCCAGACGGCGCCGGGCCTGGTCGGCGGCAAGATCGATGTACTGGTAGCGGATGTTCCCGGGGGTCGTACGGCCGGTGTGGAAGCCGTAGTAGTGGTGCAGGGACGACGCGATCGGGACGTCCTCGGGCGACCGGAAGCGGGAGTGCTGGGTGCGGTGGTGCTCCTCGCCGTAGACCAGCTCGATGTCGGCGAGGATGCTGCGCCGCAGCGGATGCGGGGTGTGCTTCATCTTCTGCGCGATACGAGTGCCGAAGGACCGCTCGATCAGGGCACGGCTGTTCTTGCCCGCCGCGTTCACCGGCAGGTCGTCCGTGTCCGTGGGACCGCCCGGTATGAGCGCCTTGGACTGGAAGAACTTGGTCAGGCCGTTGGTGTGGAAGAAGCGGTCGGCACCGAGCGGGCGCCCGAAGAACACATCGTCGTTGAGGTAGAGGAAGTGCTCGGACAGGCCGTCGATGTGGTGCAGCTGGCTCTCGATGGCGTGCGAGTTGAAGGTGGGCAGGGCGGAGGGGTCCGAGAAGATCTCGCGGTGGTCGACGACCCGGAGGCCCGGGACATCGGTGTCCAGCCAGCGGGGCACCTGCCCGGCGGTGACCAGATAGACGGTACGGACCCAGGGGGCGTACTGGTGCAGCGAGCGCAGGGAGTAGCGCAGTTCGTCACGGCTGGTGAAGCGCGCGTCGTTGGCCGCCTGGGCGTGCATCGCCCGAGGCGGGGTGCCCAGCCGTCCCGAGCGGACGGCGTCGCGCTCGGCACTCCACCTGGGGTCGGAGTCGTCGACCCAGGTGTAGACGACGTCGATGGGGAAGAGGTGGTCCTCCGCCAGCGGTTGGGTGAACTCGGCCACGGTTCGCGCGCTGCCGGTGGTGTAGGCGCCGGGCACCAGGGCGAACAGGGCCTGCGGCACGGTGTGGCTCGGCGCGCCGACCGGCACGTCCTCGACCACACGGTTGGGACGCGGGGCGTGCAACCGGCCCTGGCGTTCGGCCCAGAACTCCAGGTCACAGCCCTGGTCAGCGCCGAAGACGAGTTCCTCCGTGGGGTCGGTGACGTACCACGCGATCCGGAGGGCCTCGTGTCTGCGCAGCTGGCGCCAGGACCTGCCGTCCTCGCCGGGCCGCATGCCCGACTCCGTGCCGGTGGCCGCGCCCACGTAACCCGGGGTCTGCTCGAAGGCGATCTGGAGCATCTCCTCCGCCGACTCGCGCAGGGCGACGGGCACCGCGACCGTCGGAACGTTGTTGGTGGCGCCGCGGATGCAGAAGTATTCGATGCCGCCCGCCTCGAGTGCGGCGATGAGGATGTGCAGATTGCGCGCCCGGGCCGCCCAGGCCGTGGCGCCCTCCACACGCAGAGCCCGCATGTGCCTGCCCTTGACACGCACCACCCGGTGCATGGAGGCGACACTGTGGCGGGGCGAGTTGCGGCGGCCGCCCATCGCCCACACGACCGTCGCCGACCGGATGGCGTCGACGGAGGTGAACGAGGACTTCACGGCCGAGCGCAGCGGGGCCGGCACCTTGCGGACGATGCCCCTCCGAGCCCCGGCGGGCATCACAGACCGATACGCCGAAACCAGCGATCCCGCCTCCGGATTTCCGGAACCGACCACGAGGCATCCACCACCCACGCCACTGCGGTCCAGCGTCTCGCGCCCGCGCACCCCCTCGTGCCCGGGCGACGGACGGTCCGAGACCGAAACCTGTCATCCCCCATTGCGACCGCTCACAGAACAGTCACATCCGCTCACTCACGAGCAGGTCACAGAACCTTCACATAAAGAGCCGATCAGTGTCCAGCCAAAAAAGTGGACATATCCGGCGCACGCTCGTGATGAATCCCACCGGGAACTCGTACAACCTTTTACAACTAAACGAGAACGAAACATGGAATCGAGGTGAAGCGACGGTGTACTCCACGCTCCGAGGAGCGCTCTCAGGTCACAGCCGGTGCCAGTGAGGCGAGAGCGTGAGCCCAGGACCTGACTCCTGGCGGGCGACGGACACCGATCCGTCCCGCCCTCGGACCGCCACGACGACACGACCGTGCCCATCGAGCACCAGCGCCGGATCGCCGACACACTCCTCGGTGGTGTCCGTCCACCAGACACCGCCCTGCTCCCCCTCGGTGCCGCAGACACCGATCAGCAGGGTTCCGCCCGCCCCGCGCTGCGCGAGAACCGTGCAGTCGTAGCCGTCGAGCTGGGTGCGCAGCGCCACGATGGCACCGTCTCCGGGGTACCCGCCCACCGGCACGGGCCAGCCGCCCGCCCGGTAGGCGACGACACCCGCGGTGTTCGCGTCGGTCCAGTAGTAGGTGAAGCGGTCCGGTGCCGTCTCCAGTGCCGCCACGGAACCCTCCACGGCGTAGAACTGCAAGGGGGTCCGGGTGTTCCGCAGGGGACCGTCCGGATCGTCCTGACGCCACTGCTGGGCCCCGCGATCACTGGTCGCGAAGACCTCGACGAGGCCGCTCGCGGTCACCGACGGCACGAGGTCGGCGGCAAGCCCGGAGCCTTTCAGGTCCTGCCACGCGCTCCACTTGCCGCCCTTCCCCTCCCGGCGCATCTGCAGGCCCCCACCCGCGTTGCGCACGAAGACGTAGACCGTCCCCTGGGTATCGACCGCGCCGGCCGGCGCTCCGACCTTCAGACCCGTCTCCTGGTCGCGGTAGAAATTGCCGAGGGAACGCCATTCGGTGACCGGCCGGCCGGTCTGGTACTGGACGGCGTGCACGAAGTCCACGCTCGGCCCACCGGAACCACGGCGCTCGCGCCGCCCGAGGAAGTGCACGTACGAGTCGGCGCCCTGGACGACTGTGA
The DNA here is from genome assembly GCF_001905505.1 of Streptomyces sp. CB02058. Taxonomy (GTDB): domain Bacteria; phylum Actinomycetota; class Actinomycetes; order Streptomycetales; family Streptomycetaceae; genus Streptomyces. Next base: position 463,108 of record NZ_LIPG01000003.1, on the reverse strand, counting down.
TGTCGGTCAGGTCCGCGACGGAGACGAGGTCCGGGCCGTCCCAGCGGTCCCCACCCGGGCTCCGCTGCGTCCAGCGCAACAGACCGCCGTCCGTACGAGCGTAGAGAGTGAGCCTGCCGTCCTTGCCGAGCAGCACCCAACGCCCCCGGGGCGTTCCGCGGACTTCGGGGCGCCCGGCCGACGGCGCGAGGACGGGAGCACTGCTCGCGGAGTCGGGTCCTCTTCTCCGCATGACCAGTAACACCCTCTCCGCTTCACCGGTTCTTCATCCTGCCCACACAGGGCCGACAACATCATATGCTCAGCGTCAATTTGCCCGATCCAGCCGGTCGGGCCGCGATCGAGGCCCTCCGTCGGGCGCCGCGCCCGCGGCACGCCAACCCTGATCACCGGTGATCGACCATGGCGCCGGGCGAACGGCAGTCCGGGTGGTGCGAGTTACGTTTCCGAGACCAAACACCCGTACGCGCGATCCTCTGTTCTATAGTGCACGCTCAGCCATGCACACACGGACCGGCCACACCCCCCACCCGAGTCCCACGCAATCCACAGCCCGCCAGGGCCTCGAGATTTGAGGACTCGGATGAGTCACGACGCCATCTCCCAGGACACGCACGAAGGCCGTTCGGCGTCTCATGGCGGTGGACGGAAGCGCAGACAGGGGCCTCGCAAGCGCCGCCGCGGCCTCAAGATCACCCTCGGGGTCCTCCTCGTGCTCCTCCTCGCGGGCGGCGGCACCGCGTACTGGATGTACCAGGACCTCGACGGCAACATCAAGGGCGTCGACATCGACAAGGCGCTCGGCGAGGACCGTCCCGAGAAGCTCCCCACCACCGGGCAGAACCTGCTCGTCCTCGGCTCCGACTCGCGCGCCGGGGCGGAGAACAAGGAGCTGGGCGGGGGCGGCGGTGTCAGCGGGGCGCGTTCGGACACGGCGCTGGTGGTGCACATACCCGAGGGCCGCACCGAGGCCACCGCGGTCTCCATCCCGCGCGACACCCTCGTGACCAGGCCCGAGTGCGTCAAGAGCGACGGTTCGAAGATGGCGTCCGCCGAGCGGGTCATGTTCAACTCCGTCTACTCCCAGGTCGGTCCGGCCTGCGTCGTGAAGACCGTGGAGAAGATGTCCGGGGTCCGGATCGACCACTACCTGGAGATCAACTTCGCCGGGTTCAAGGATCTGGTCGACGCGATCGGCGGGGTCACCGTCGAGGTCGACGAGCCGATCAAGGACTCCGCCTCGGGGCTCGACCTGACCGCCGGTACCCACAAGCTCGACGGCACCGAGTCCCTCGCCTACGTCCGTACCCGCCACGGCGTCGGCGACGGAAGCGACCTGGGACGCATCGGGCTCCAGCAGCAGTTCCTGATGGCCCTGCTGACGGAGATCAAGTCGCAGGACCTGCTGGGCAGTCCGACGAGCACGTACAAGATCGCAAACTCCGCGACCAAGTCGCTCACGACCGACGAGGGGCTCGCCTCGCTCACCTCGCTCGCGGAGTTCGCCCGCTCGATGAACGGCGTCGACCCCTCCTCGATGGAGACGATCATGCTGCCGGTCGCCTACGACAAGCAGGACCCGAACCGCGTGGTCGCGGCCGAGCCGCAGGCCGGGGCCCTCTGGAAGGCGATCCGGACGGACGGCACGATCCCCGAGTCGGCGAAGAAGTCCCCGGCGACCGGCGGCTGACCGGGCGACGCCTGGTGGAACCCGCCCGGACGGGCGGCAGCGGCCGTACCGTGCGTACGGCCGCTGCCGGTTCCGCGGTATGACTCAGTGGCGGGTCAACGGACCTTCGCCATACGGCTGTTCTTACGGCCGTACACGAAGTAGATGATCACGCCGAGCGCCATCCAGATCCCGAAGCGGAGCCAGGTCTCGGCCGGCAGGTTCAGCATCAGCCAGACCGAGGCCGCCACCGACACGATCGGGAGGACCGGGACCCACGGGGTGCGGAAGGCCCGGTGGAGCTCGGGGCGGGTGCGGCGCAGGACGATGACGCCGAGGGCGACGACCACGAACGCGAAGAGCGTACCGATGTTCACCAGCGTCGCCAGCTCGTTGATGCTCGTGAAGCCCGCCACGATCGCGATGATCACGCCGAGCAGGATCGTCGGACGGTACGGCGTGCCGAAGCGCGGGTGCGTCACCGAGAAGAACCTCGGGAGCAGCCCGTCACGGCTCATCGCGAAGAACACCCGGGTCTGGCCGAGCAGCAGGATCATGCAGACGGTGGTGAGGCCGACGGCCGCTCCGAAGCTGATGACACCGGCGTAGAAGGGGTGCCCGACGGCCTTGAAGGCGTCGGCGAGCGGGGCACTGACGGAGAGTTCGGAGTAGTTCTGCATGCCGGTGACGACGATCGACACGGCGACGTAGAGCAGGGTGCAGATGACGAGCGAGGCGAGGATGCCGCGCGGCATGTCGCGCTGAGGGAGCTTGGTCTCCTCGGCGGCCGTCGCCACGACGTCGAAGCCGATGAAGGCGAAGAAGACGATGGAGGCCGCGGTGAAGATGCCCATGACGCCGAAGTTCGTCGGTTCGTAGCCGAAGATCAGCTGGACCAGCGGTGCGTCCAGGCCCGAGCCCGAGGTCTGGCTCTCGGCCTCCGGGATGAACGGCGAGTAGTTGGAGGCGTCGATGAAGAACAGCCCGGCGATGATCACGATCAGCACGACCGCGATCTTGATGGCCACGACGACCGTGGTGACCCGGGCGGAGAGCTTCATCCCGAGGACCAGGATGACGGTCAGGATCAGCACCAGGGCGAACGCGAGGATGTCGAAGCCGAATCCACTCGCCACGTCCGGGCCGGAGAGCGCCTCGGGCATCGTCCAGCCGATGTTGTCCATGAGCGAGCGCACGTAGCCGGACCAGCCGACCGCCACCACCGCGGTGCCCAGCGCGAATTCCAGCACCAGGTCCCAGCCGATGATCCAGGCGACGAGCTCGCCCAGGGAGGCGTACGAGAAGGTGTACGCCGATCCGGCCACCGGGACGGTGGAGGCGAATTCGGCGTAGCAGAGGGCCGCGAGGGCGCAGACGATGCCGGCGGCGACGAAGGCGAGCGCCGTGGCGGGGCCGGCCGTCTCCTTGGCGACCTTGCCCGTGAGGACGAAGATCCCGGTGCCGATGATGACACCCACCCCGAAGACCGTGAGGTCCAGCGCCGAGAGGGATTTCCTGAGGGCGTGCTCCGGTTCCTCGGTGTCACGGATGGACTGTTCGACCGTCTTGGTCCGGAACAGTCCGTCTCCGTTGGGGGGCGTGTCCTGCTGCGTGCTCACCGGCGTACCTCCACGCGCTCGTCGTGCACGCCATGATTCGTAACAGGCTGCCCGCGCCACGCTCCGGGCGCCCCGATTTCACGCGAATGGGCCGGTCGGACCACCCGTGCGGGGTGGCGACCGGCCCATCGGGCCCGCTGGTGCGGATCAGTCGCGGACGGGCTCGGCGGCCCGGCTCTCGTACCGTCCGTCGAGCTTGGCGACCAGGCCGGTGACCTGGCGGGCGATGTCCGGCGCGGTCAGCCCGATCTCGGCCATGACCTCACCCCGCGAGGCGTGGTCGAGGAAGACCGGCGGGATGCCGAAGTCGCGCAGGGGCACGTCCACGTCCGCGTCACGCAGCGCCTGGGCGATGGCGGAGCCGACGCCGCCGGCCCTGCTGTTGTCCTCGACGGTGACGACGACCCGGTGCTCGGCCGCGAGCGGGGCGAGCGCCTCGTCCACGGGCTTGACCCAGCGCGGGTCGACGACCGTGGTGGAGATGCCCTGGGCGTCCAGCAGTGCGGCGATCTCCAGGCACATCGGGGCGAGCGCGCCGATGGAGACCAGGAGGACGTCCGGGCTGTCCGTACCCGCCGTGCGCAGGATGTCCATGCCGCCCGCCGTACCGACGGCCTTGACCGCCGGGCCGACCGCGCCCTTGGAGAAGCGGACGACGGTGGGCGCGTCGTCGACGTCGACGGCCTCGCGCAGCTGCGCGCGGACCTGGTCGGCGTCGCGCGGGGCCGCGATGCGCAGGCTCGGCACGCACTGGAGGATCGACATGTCCCACATGCCGTTGTGCGAGGCGCCGTCCGTGCCGGTGACGCCGGCCCGGTCCAGGACGAAGGTCACACCGCACTTGTGCAGGGCGACGTCCATCAGGACCTGGTCGAAGGCACGGTTCAGGAAGGTCGCGTAGACGGCGAAGACAGGGTGCAGCCCGCCGGTCGCCAGGCCCGCCGCGGAGACCGCGCCGTGCTGCTCGGCGATCCCGACGTCGTAGATCCGGTCCGGGAAGGCCGCCTCGAACTTGCCGAGGCCGACCGGCTGGAGCATGGCCGCCGTGATGGCGACGACGTCCTCGCGCTCGTGGCCGAGCTTGACCATCTCCTCGCCGAAGACCGAGGTCCAGTCGAGACCGGAGGTGGAGATGGGCAGGCCCGTGTCGGGGTGGATCTTGCCGACCGCGTGGAAGCGGTCCGCCTCGTCCTCGAGCGCCGGGGTGTAGCCGCGGCCCTTCTCGGTGAGGCAGTGGACGATGACGGGTCCGCCGAAGCGCTTGGCGCGCTGGAGCGCGGATTCCAGCGCCTCGATGTCGTGGCCGTCGATGGGGCCGACGTACTTGAGTCCGAGGTCCTCGAACATGCCCTGCGGGGCGATGAAGTCCTTGAGGCCCTTCTTGGCACCGTGCAGGGTCTCGTAGAGCGGCTTGCCCACGACGGGGGTGCGCTCCAGGAGGTCCTTGCCGCGGGCCAGGAACCGCTCGTACCCGTCGGTGGTGCGCAGGGTGGCGAGGTGGTTGGCGAGGCCGCCGATGGTCGGGGCGTACGAGCGCTCGTTGTCGTTGACGACGATGACGAGCGGGCGGTCCTTGGCGGCGGCGATGTTGTTCAGCGCCTCCCAGGCCATACCGCCGGTGAGCGCGCCGTCACCGATGACCGCGACGACGTGGTCGTCCTTCTTGAGCACCTCGTTGGCCTTGGCGAGGCCGTCGGCCCAGCCGAGCACGGTCGAGGCGTGCGAGTTCTCGATGACGTCGTGCTCGGACTCGGCGCGGGACGGGTATCCGGAGAGGCCGCCCTTGCTCTTGAGCTTCGAGAAGTCCTGCCGGCCGGTGAGCAGCTTGTGCACGTAGCTCTGGTGGCCGGTGTCGAAGAGGACCTTGTCCTGCGGGGACTCGAAGACGCGGTGCAGGGCGATGGTCAGCTCGACCACACCGAGGTTCGGGCCGAGGTGGCCGCCGGTCTTGGACACCTCCTCGACGAGGAAGGTACGGATCTCCCCGGCGAGCTGGTCGAGCTGCTCGAGGCCGAGCCGGTCCAGGTCACGCGGTCCCTTGATGCGGGTCAGCAGGTCCACCCGTGCCTCCTTGCTTGTGAGCTGGTCGAGCGTGTCGATCCGATGAGTCTAATGTTCCGCCGACGGACGCGGTCATCGGGCGGTGTATTACTCCACGCCGCGCCGCGCCCCGGCACACGCGCCTGTGCCCGGCATCACGGGGATGCCGGGCACAGGTTCGCAGGTACGACGGTCAGGCGCGGCCTGCGGTCTTCTGCGTCTTGCGGGTGATGGAGTCGATGACGACCGTGATGAGAAGAACAGCACCGGTGATCATGTAGTTGATCGGGGTGGCGATGCCTTCCAGCGCCAGGCCGTACTGGATCGAGACGATCACCATGACACCGAGCAGCGCGTTCCAGGTGCGGCCCCGGCCACCGAAGAGGCTGGTGCCGCCGATGACGGCCGCGGCGATGACGTTCATCAGGAGGTCGCCGCCACCGGAGCCCTGGTTGGCCGCCGCGATCTTGGAGGCCCAGAAGAGGCCGCCGATCGCCGCGAAGGTGCCGGCTATGGCGAAGACCGAGACACGGACCGCCGTGACGTTGATGCCCGCGCGGCGGGACGCCTCGACGCTGCCGCCGAGCGCGAAGATCTTCCGGCCGTAGGAGGTGCGGCGCAGGACGAAGTCCGTGCCGACCAGGACGACGAGGAAGAGGACCAAGGCCAGCGGGAGACCCCGGTACTGGTTGAACATGAACGCCGCGCCGAAGGCGAACACCGCGAGGACGACGGTGCGGATCACGATGTCGACGACCGGCCGCGACGGGATGCCGGCGGCCTCACGGCGGCGGGTGTCGAGGAACGCGGAGAGGAAGTAGCCGATCACCGCGACGGCCGCGAGGCCGTAGGCGGCGGCGACGTCCGAGAAGTAGTACGTGGTCAGCTTGCCGACCACACCGTCGCTGTCCAGGTTGATCGTGCCCGTGTCACCGAGCAGCTGGAGCATGAAGCCCAGCCAGAACAGCAGGCCGGCGAGGGTGACGGCGAAGGCGGGAGCACCGATCCGGGCGAAGAAGAAGCCGTGGATGGCGCCGATGACCGCGCCGCTGAGGATCGCGACGAGGACGGCGAGCCACTCGTTCATACCGTGCGTGACGCTGAGCACGGCGACGACGGCGCCCGAGACACCGCTGACCGAGCCGACCGAGAGGTCGATCTCGCCGAGCAGCAGCACGAAGATGATGCCCACGGCCATCATGCCGGTGGCCACCATGGTCACGGCGATGTCGCTGACGTTCTTCGCCGAGAGGAACTCGGAGTTCAGGCTCTGGAAGACCACGCAGATGATGATCAGGCCGATGATCACGGGGATCGAGCCGAGGTCACCGCCGCGCATCTTGCGCTTGAACTCGGTGAGGTAGCCGGCGAGGCCCTGCTCGCGCACGAGGAGCCGGGGGTCGACCACGGTGTCGGCGCCCTTGGCCGCCTCCGGGTTGACCACTGCGGTGGACGTCTTGTCGGTTGTCACTTCTGGGCCTCCGCGTTGCGCGCCGCACGACGGGTCACGGCGTTCTCCGTGGCACCCGTGATGGCGGAGATGATCTCTTCCTGCGAGGTGGTCTTCACGTCGAAGACCCCGTTGTTCCGGCCGAGCCGGAGCACGGCCACCTTGTCGGCGACGGCCTTCACATCGGCCATGTTGTGGCTGATGAGGATGACCGCGTGGCCCCGCTCGCGCAGCCGCTCGACGAGGTCGAGGACCTGCGCGGTCTGCTCGACGCCGAGCGCGGCGGTGGGCTCGTCGAGGATGACGAGCTTGGGCTCGCCCAGCATGGAGCGGGCGATCGCGACGGTCTGGCGCTGACCGCCGGAGAGCGAGGCGATCGGGATGCGGACGCTGGGGATGCGGATCGACAGCGTGCTGAGGAGCTCGCGGGAGCGCCGCTCCATCTCGACCTCGTCGAGGATTCCGAACTTGCGGAGCTCCCGGCCGAGGTAGAGGTTGCCGACGACGTCGATGTTGTCGCAGAGCGCGAGGTCCTGGTAGACGGTCGCGATCCCCAGGTTCTGGGCATCGTGCGGCTTGTTGATCTGGACGGCCTTGCCGTCCCACTCGATGACACCGTCATCGATGGGGTGGACTCCGGCGATCGTCTTGACCAGCGTTGATTTACCGGCGCCGTTGTCACCCACCAGGGCGACGACCTCACCGGCGTGGACCTCAAGCTCTACGTCGGTGAGCGCCTGGACGGCACCGAATCGCTTGGAGACCCCTCGCAACGCCAACACGGGCGTAGCGGACACGTGAACCATCTCCTTCGCCGCCTGACCCGGCGGGGATGCCGCGCCTGGGGGAAGGCGCGGTGGTTGAGCAGAAGAATTGAGACTCGGAACGATCATCCGAAGCGTTCCGTCCGGCGCCCCGCCCGGTAGCGGGACAGTTGGTGGGCGGGGCGCCGGACAGGCTTCGGACAGGCCGCGCGGGCCGCCTGTGGCAGGCGGTGCCGCGCCGGGGCCTACTTCAGGCCGGCGGCGTCGCAAGCCGCCTTGTACTTGGCCGTGCAGATCTCGTCGAGCGTGTAGATGCCGTCCTTGATGACGGTGTCCTTGATGTTCTCCTTGGTCAGCGAGACGACCGGGACGAGGACGGTGGCGATGCCCTTCGTGCCGGCGTTGTCGACCTTGGACGTGGCGATGGTGTCGAGCTTCTCGCCCTTGGCGAGCGCGACGGCCATCTCCGCGGCGACGATGCCCTCCTGCGGGTAGGGCTTGTAGACGCTCATGAACTGCTCACCGGTGACGATGCGCTGCACGCCCGCGAGTTCGGCGTCCTGGCCGGTGACCGGCGGGAGCTTGGAGATGCCCGCGGACTTGAGGGCCTGGATGATGCCGCCGGCCATGCCGTCGTTGGCGGAGTAGACGCCGGCGATCTTGTCCTTGCCCAGGGCGGTGATCGCGCCCTCCATGTTGGCGTTGGCGTTCTCCGGCTTCCACTCCTTGGTGTCGTACTCCTTGCCGTAGGTCACCTTGCCGTCGAGGACCGACTTGGCGCCCTTCTTGAAGAGCGCGGCGTTCGGGTCGGTGATCGAGCCGTTCATCATCACGATGGTGGGCTTGGCGGCGTCGCCCAGGGCCTCCAGCAGGGCCGTGCCCTGCACGCGGCCGACCTCTTCGTTGTCGAAGGAGGTGTAGGCGTCGATCGGGCCTTCGGCGAGGCGGTCGAAGGCGACGACGGGGATGCCCTCGTCCTTGGCCTTCTTCACGCTGTTCTCGATCGCCTTGGCGTCCACGGCGTCGATGATCAGTGCGTCGACCTTGTTGGTGATCATCGTGTCGACCTGCTGCGACTGCAGCGTGGCGTCCTGCTTGGCGTTGGCGTAGACGACCTCCGCCTTGCCACCGGTCAGCTCGCTGACCTTCTTCTCGATGATCGGCTTGTCGAACTTCTCGTAGCGGGCGGTGACGTTCTCGGGGAGGAGCAGACCGATCTTGAGATCGTCGCCCTTCTTGCCCGAGTCGGTGGTGGCCTTGTCGCCGGACTCCTTGGCACTCCCGCAAGCAGCGAGCGAGACGGCCATGGTGGTGGCGGCAACGGCAACGGCGGCACGACGCATACGCGTGTTCATTTCGAACCTCCCTGACGAGGCCGCGACGTTGCGGCCGAGGTGGCTGGAAGTCAACTCGGCCGCGACGTCAGCGTCAAGGAGTAAATCCTTAACGAGATGACAACGGTGCCATTCGTTATCTAAGTGAAGGCAGGCGTCGCGGCGGGGAGGGTGCTCTCCAAAAGGGTTGAATCCCCCATCTCGCTGAGTACGAGGGCCAGCGCCCCCAGCACCTCGGCCCGTCCGCCGAGCGCTCCCGGCAGCACGGAGAGCTGTCGCGCGGCGCTCGGAATGGCATAGCGCGAGACCGAGTCACGGATGGGTCCGAGCACCAACTCGCCCGCCTCCGCGAGGGATCCGCCGAGCACGACCCGGCTCGGGTTGAGCAGGTTGCACAGGTTGGCCACCCCGCTGCCGATGTGCCGGCCGACGTCCCCGATGACCCTGCGGCAGCCCGGATCGCCCTCGCGGGCCAGCTGCACCACCCGCTCCATCGTGAGATCGGGCCCGTGGCTGGGCATGAGCAGGGGCAGGACGTACCGGGCGGCGGTGAAGGTCTCCAGGCAGCCGCGGTTGCCGCAGCGGCAGACAGGGCCCGCCTCGTCGAGGGTGATGTGGCCGATCTCGCCGGCCGTGCCACCGGGGCCGCGATAGATGTGCCCGTCGATCACCAGACCGGCTCCGACGCCGCTGGCGACCTTGATGTAGGCGAGGTCCCTCACCCCCCGGCCGCTGCCCCAGACGAGCTCGCCGAGGGCGCCCAGGTTGGCATCGTTGTCCACGTACACCGGCACCCCGAGGCGGCCCGCGAGCTCCTGGCTGGGATTGATGCCCGTCCAGCCCGGCAGGATCGAGGTGGAGCCGAGCGTGCCGGACTCGACGTCGATCGGGCCCGGTACACCGAGGCCGACGCCGATCACCTTCGCGGGACTGATGCCCGTGGTCTCGATCAGCCGGTTGACCAGGTGTTCCGCCCGCCCGAAGCCCTCCGCGGAGGAGGCGTCCACGTCCAGCGGCTCGGATTCCTCGGCCAGCACCTGGTGAGCCAGGTTGCCGATGGCCACCCGGAGGTGCGTATGTCCGAAATCCACCCCTATGACAATGCCCGCGTCCCCGCTCAGGGAGACGCTCCTGGCCCGGCGCCCGCCCGCAGAGGTGGGGGTCACCTCGACCGTTCCGCCGTCCTTGAGCTCACGAACGATGTTGGAGACAGTGGCTGCGGAGAGGCCGGTGCTCCTGGCGATCTCCGCCTGGGTCAGGGACCCCGCCATCCTTACGGCACGTACGACCCGCTCAAGGTTGGCCCGATGCAGAGATGTCTGCGACCCCGGAGTCTCCATCGACTCTCTCACTCCTGCCGTTTTCTCTAACATGTGAACTCTAAGCTGAGCGTTTTGGGGTGCCCCCCGTCAAGACCTTGAGCAGCCGCAGCGTCGGATGAGCATCGAGCCTCCACAACCAGACAGTGTCCATAGCGTCACAAACAGCATGGAACCGCCCCCCGGCCTGCGACCGGGGGGCGGTTCCATGCCCGGAGGGCTGTTCGTTTCTGGTGACTGTTGTTACGGCGATGACGACAAGACCTGAGGCGTGAACCCGCTCCGGGGAGCGGCGCCCGCTACTTGAGCGCCCCCGCGGTGAGCCCCGCGACGACCTGGCGCTGGAAGACGATGTAGGCACCGAGCACGGGCAGCATCGCCATCACCAGGCCGGCGAAGAGACCGGACCAGTCCCCCTTGTACCCCTGGCTGGTGGCCAGTTCGACGAGTCCCTGTGAGAGCACCTTGCCGTCCGCGTCCGTGTTCAGCACCGTCGGCAGCATGTACTGGTTCCACTGGCCGAGGAAGTTGAAGATGCCGACACTGATCAGCCCGGGCTTCGCCATCGGCAGCATCACCTGGAAGAACGTCCGGGTGTGCGAGGCGCCGTCGAGCATGGCCGCCTCCGCGATCGAGGTGGGCAGGGTGCGGAAGAAGGAGGTGAGGAAGAAGACGGTGAACGGCAGCGAGTAGGCGATGTAGACCAGGATCAGCCCGTGCACCGAGTTCAGCAGGCCCATGTTGTTCATGACGAAGAACAGCGGGACCAGCGCCAGGATGATCGGGAAGCTCATCCCTCCGATGAAGAGGAAGTAGATGAAGCGGTTTCCCGGGAAGTCGAACCGCGCCAGCACGTACGCCGCCATCGAGCCGAGGAGCAGCGTACCTATGAGCGAACCGCCCACCACCAGGATGGTGTTGAGGAAGTAGTCGCTCATGTGCGCCTGGTTCCAGGCACGCGACCAGTTCTCGAAGTGCAGCTTGTCCGGCAGGGACCAGGGCTCCGAGAGGATCGAGTCGTCCGTCTTGAACGACGACATGACCGCCCAGAGCAGCGGCATGACGACGAGCACCGCCCAGATGACCAGCACCCCGTGCGAGAAGACGTTGAGGACCTTGCCCTCGCTGCTCTTCGCAACCTCGGCGGCCGGGGCGTCGGTCTTCGTCACCGGCGAGCGCGGGGCCGGCACGGCGGGCGGAGTCTCAGTGACCTTCATCGGTGCTCACCTCGTACAACTGTCTGGCCGGTCACCGGGACCGAACTGTTCTGCCTGGAACCGGTCCTCCGGTGGCCGGACCATGGGGAGAGCGGCATCAGAACTCCAGCCGCTCGCGCCGGCCCAGCCGCATCACGATGGCGGCGAAGAGCATGGTGACGATGAGCAGCCCGACGCCGATCGTGGTCGCGTAGCCGGCCTGGGCGTCGCGGAACGCCGTCTGGTAGACGTACAGCGGCAGGACGGTGGTGGAGTAGTCGGGGCCGCCGGGGCCGACCGTCATGACCTGTACGGCGGTGAAGGCCTCCACACCGAGTGCCAGGATGCCCATGTAGACCCAGCCGGACTGGACGGTGTCCCAGAGCAGCGGCAGCGTGATCTTGAAGAACGTCGTGATGCGGTTGGCCCCGTCGAGCAGCGCGGCCTCGTAGAAGTCCTTGGGAATCGACGCCATCCCCGCGGAGAAGAGGACGACGAAGAATCCGACCGTCGACCAGATCAGCACCACCATCACGCAGTAGAGCGCCAGATCCGGATCGCCGAGCCAGTCCGGCTGGAGGCTCTTGAGGCCGACGGCCTTCAAAGTGGCGTTCAGCATTCCGGATGTCGGGTTGAACGCGAACTGGAAGAGCAGGGCCACGATCACGATGGAGAGGACCTGCGGGAAGAAATAGGCGATTTTGTAGAACGAGGAGCCGCGCACACCGGCGACCGCGGCGTTCTTCCGCCGACGGCCGCCGACATTGAGCATGAAGGCGAAAAAGAGTGCCAGGCCCAGCGTCACCAGCGGCAGCAGCAGTGCCAGCAGCACACTGTGCTGCAGCGACTTCCAGAAGATGTCGTCGTCGAGCATCCGGCTGTAGTTGTCGAAGCCGACCATCTGGAAGTCCGGGCTCAGTCCGGTCCAGTCCGTGAACGAGTAGTAGATGGACTGGGCGAAGGGCCAGATGACGAAGATGGCGTACAACGCCAGTGGGGCCACGAGAAACCCCACGATGAACCGGTACTTGCCGTGCTGCATCGTTTACCGACCCCGATTTCTGAGCGGGTGCCGCCGCTGGTGACGGTGGCTCACTGGTGCTTGTAGTGCTTGATGGACTGGTCCCTGGCCGCCGCGTCCGCGAAGGCCTGGATCTTCTTGATGGTCTCCGCCGGGGTCGCGCGGCCGGCCATCATCTCGCCGATGCCGGCGATACCGATCTGCTCCTTCTGGAGCTTGACGTACCAGTCCTGCATGCGCGGGTTCACGACGTTGTCGCCGGCCTGCTTCAGGACGTCGACGCCGGACTGCATGGCGGTCGACAGGGTGAGGCCGTCGGTGCCGCCGTTGAAGGCGCTGAGGGACTTCACGGACTTGGTGAAGTTCTTCGAGGACTCCTCGCTGAGCATGATGCGCAGCTGCTCCATGCCGCCCTCGGGGTTCTTCGCCTTCGCCGGGACGACGAACGGCTCACCGCCGGAGGCCCAGATCGTGCCGTAGGGCAGCTTGTCGGAGGAGTCGAGGCTGGACGGCGCGCCGACCATCATCTTGAAGTCGTCCGGCGTCGTGGGCGCGGCCTCGTTCTCCACCCACGAACCGTTCGGGATGAAGAGCGCCTTGCCCTTGGTCCACTCGGTCTGCGACTGGATGTGCGTCAGGCCGGGCGTGCCCTTGAGGATGTAGCCCTTCTTGAAGAGCTCGTAGTACGCCTCGAACGCGGCCTTGACGGCCGGGTCCTTCCAGGCGTTCGGCTCCAGGTTGTCGATCTTGTCGAGGACCTCACGGCCACCGATCTTGCCGATGAAGGGGTAGAGCGAGAACGGCAGGTAGTACGGGTACTTGCCGGGGTAGGTCCAGCCGGCGATGCCCTTCTTCTTCGCCTTCTCGCACAGCGCGAGCATGTCGTCCCAGGTCTCCGGGTACGCGGCGTCGAGCTTCTCCAGGTTGGTCTGCGAGTACCAGACGCCGTAGACCGTGTACGCGTAGTACATGATCCAGACCGGGTCGCCGTCGAACTGGCCCATCTCCAGGACACCGGGGCGCAGCGTGTCGCGGACCTTCTTCGCCGGGTCGTCGTAGGACGGGGCGTCCATCAGCGGCGTCAGGTCGAGCAGCTGCTTCTTGCCGACCAGGACACCCATGTCCATCTGCTCGGCACCGGAGTTGTCGATCAGGTCCGGCGGGGTGCCACCGTTGAAGCGCGGCTGCAGCGTCGACTGGATCTTCTCCGTCGCGGAGTGCTTGACCTTCGGAGCCTTCGGGAAGGCCTCGTTGTACTTCTTCTCCGCGTCGATGGCGTACTGCTCACCGAAGCCACCGTTGAAGATGACGACTTCGAGTGCGGCGGTCTCGTTGACACCGAGCGGGTTCTTCGCGCTCTTGGTGCCCTTCTCGACCTTCTCGTCGCTTCCGCTGTCGCTGCTCGCGCACGCCGACAGGAAGCTCATCGTCGGCACGGCGATCAGGCCGAGTGCGGCAGAACGCTTGATCACATCGCGACGGCCGAGGCCATCATTCGTGCGGCCGGAGGTGGATCCCATGCTCAAGTCCTCGCCTTCTCCAGGACTCAGGCGGTGTACCGGTCACCCGTGATGAATTCGCCTAGGCGAAGGGCCCCGCCACCGCGGTCAGTTGCGCTTGGGTCGTGCAGATTGCCGGATTTCCAGATGCAGTGGAGGAGTTTCGGGGACCGTACGACGGACCGCTTCCTGCGGCCGCGGACATGCCCCCTCCCCCGTGTCCGCGTGCTGTTGTGAAACGGCTGTGCAGACGCCGACAGGTATAGTCCACTTGCCGCCAACTGAGCAAGATCGAATGCAGGGTTGAGCGGCAGTCTTTCCCGAGTTGAGACCTCACGGACACCTCGGCACCGCGTGCCTTCGCACGGAAACACCGCTTTCCGCAATACGGTCGAATCGCCAGGACCGGCGCTCGCAACACCCTTGACACATACAGCCACTTGGCTCCCTACTGGAACCCGCATCCCACGATGACAACGTTGTCCTCAGCTCGCCCCCCGGGAGGAATGGCTCCGTATGCAGCCCCTACGCGGTCCTCAGCAAGGCCCACGCCACAGACACAGCCGGTCGGCAGCGGTGCTCGCCGCCTCTCTCGTGCTGGCCTTGGCCGCCCCCGCCACGGCCGTCGCCCAGCCGTTCGCCACCGACCGGAAGCCTTCCGGTGACACGTCGTTCAGCTCCTCCTTCGAGACCGACGAGAAGCAGCCGGACTGGCGCAACACCGTCGAAGAGGGCAGTGACGGGAAGAAGCGGTCATCGGGTGTCGACGGCGGATTCTCCGCCGGAATACCGGGCAATGTCACCGATCAGGTCACGGATCTGCGCGCCAGCGGCGAGAACACCGGCGGCGGCGAGGTCAAGGAGAACCTGGTCGACGTGGAGCCCGGCACCAAGTGGCTGGCCTTCGAGCCCTCCGGCTGGGTCGAGTTCGACCTCACGGCACCCGTCAAGGTCGTCACCTACGCCCTGACCTCGGCCAACGACCACGACGAGCGCGACCCCAAGGACTGGGTCCTGAAGGGCTCGGCCGACGGCAAGACCTGGACGGACCTGGACACCCGCACCGGCCAGACCTTCTCCGAGCGCCTCCAGACCAAGTCGTACGACTTCACGACGGACACGGCCTACCAGCACTTCCGGCTGGAGTTCACGAAGAACAACGGGGCGTCCGACGCGATCCAGCTCGCCGATGTGCAGTTCTCGGACGGCGACACCTCCACCCCGGCTCCCGACGACATGCGCACCCAGCCCGACCGGGGCCCCTCGGGCTCTCCCACCGCCAAGCAGGGCGCGGGGTTCACGGGGAAGAAGGCGCTGCGCTACGCGGGCACGCACAAGCCGGACGGCCACGCCTACTCGTACAACAAGGTCTTCGACGTCGACACCGCCGTCACGAAGGACACCCAGCTGTCCTACCTGGTCTATCCGCAGATGACCGGGACGGACCTGGACTACCCCGCGACGCACGTGGCGGTGGACCTCGCGTTCACCGACGGCACGTACCTCAGCGAGCTGAAGGCCACGGACAGCCACGGCGGGCTGCTCACCCCGCAGGGCCAGGCCGACGCCAAGCGGCTGTACGTGAACCAGTGGAACAAGGTCGCCTCACGGATCGGCACGGTCGCGGCCGGCAAGACCGTCGACCGGATCCTGGTGGCGTACGACTCCCCCAAGGGCCCTTCGAAGTTCCAGGGCTGGATCGACGACATCTCGATCGCCCCGAAGGCGCCGGAGAAGCGCAAGGCGCACCTCTCGGACTACGCGTCGACCGTGCGCGGCACGAACTCCAGCGGCGGCTTCTCGCGCGGCAACACCTTCCCCGCGACCGCTGTACCGCATGGCTTCAACTTCTGGACGCCGGTCACCAACGCGGGCACCACGAGCTGGCTGTACGACTACGCGCGCGGCAACAACGAGGACAACCTGCCCACCCTCCAGGCGTTCAGCGCGAGCCATGAGCCGAGCCCCTGGATGGGCGACCGCCAGACCTTCCAGATGATGCCGTCGGCGGCCTCCGGCACTCCGGACGCCTCCCGTACGGCCCGCGCGCTGCCGTTCCGCCACGAGAACGAGACGGCGACCCCGCACTACTACGGGGTGACGTTCGAGAACGGCCTGAAGACGGAGATGACGCCGACCGACCACGCGGCGCGGATGCGGTTCACCTATCCCGGTGACGACGCGAGCCTGGTCTTCGACAACGTCTCCAACGACGGCGGTCTCACCCTGGACGCGAAGTCCGGCTCCTTCACCGGGTACTCCGACGTGAAGAGCGGCGGCTCCACGGGTGCGACCCGGCTCTTCGTATACGGCGTCTTCGACGCGCCGGTCACGGACAGCGGGAAGCTGAAGGGCGGCGGCGGTGACGACGTGACCGGCTTCTTCCGCTTCGACGCGGGCAAGGACCGCACGGTGAACCTCCGGCTGGCCACCTCGCTCATCAGCGTCGACCAGGCGAAGAAGAACCTGGCCATGGAGCTGCCGGAGAAGACCTCCTTCGACACGGTGAAGAGGAGCGCGCAGAAGGCCTGGGACAAGATCCTCGGCAAGGTCGAGGTCGAGGGTGCGAACGCCGACCAGCTGACCACGCTCTACTCCAGCCTGTACCGGCTCTACCTCTACCCGAACTCCGGCTTCGAGCAGGTCGATGGGAAGAGCACCTACGCGAGCCCCTTCTCACCGCAGACGGGCACGGACACCCCGACCCACACCGGCGCCAAGATCGTCAAGGGCGAGGTCTACGTCAACAACGGCTTCTGGGACACCTACCGGACGACCTGGCCGGCGTACTCCTTCCTCAGCCCGAAGCAGGCCGGGAAGATGGTCGACGGCTTCGTCCAGCAGTACAAGGACGGTGGCTGGATCTCGCGCTGGTCCTCCCCCGGCTACTCCGACCTGATGACCGGCACCAGCTCCGACGTGGCCTTCGCCGACGCGTACGTCAAGGGCGTCGACTTCGACGCGGAGGCGGCGTACGACGCGGCGGTCAAGAACGCGACGGTGACCCCGCCGTCCTCGGGCGTGGGGCGCAAGGGCATGGACACCTCGGTCTTCACCGGATACGCCAACACCGCGACCCACGAAGGGCTTTCCTGGTCGCTGGAGGGCTACCTCAACGACTACGGCATCGCTGAGATGGGCCAGGCTCTCTACAAGAAGACGAAGAAGCAGCGCTACAAGGAGGAGTCGGAGTACTTCCTCAACCGGGCGCAGAACTACGTCAAGCTCTTCGACGACAAGGCCGGCTTCTTCCAGGGCAGGAAGGCGAACGGCGACTGGCGCCTGCCCTCCGACCAGTACGACCCCCGTGTCTGGGGCTACGACTACACGGAGACCAACGGCTGGGGTTACGCCTTCACCGCCCCGCAGGACAGCCGGGGCCTCGCCAACCTCTACGGCGGGCGGGACGGACTGGCGAAGAAGCTGGACACCTACTTCTCCACGCCGGAGACGGCCGGGCCCGAGTTCGTCGGCTCGTACGGTGGTGTCATCCACGAGATGACCGAGGCGCGTGACGTGCGGATGGGCCAGTACGGCCACAGCAACCAGGTGGCACACCATGCCACCTACATGTACGACGCCGCCGCGCAGCCCTGGAAGACCCAGGAGAAGGTCCGCGAGGTCCTCGGCCGGCTGTACACCGGCAGCGAGATCGGCCAGGGCTACCACGGCGACGAGGACAACGGCGAGCAGTCGGCCTGGTTCCTCTTCTCCTCGCTCGGCTTCTACCCGCTGGTCATGGGCAGCGGGGAGTACGCCATCGGCTCGCCGCTCTTCACGAAGACGACCGTGCACCTGGAGAACGGCCGCGACCTCGTCGTCAAGGCCCCGAAGAACAGCTCCACGAACATCTACGTCCAGGGTCTGAAGGTCAACGGCAAGAAGTGGACGTCCACGTCGTTGCCGCACGACCTGCTGGCCAAGGGCGGGGTGCTGGAGTTCGACATGGGCGCCGAGCCCTCGGCATGGGGCACGGGCAAGGACGCGGCCCCGGTCTCCATCACCCAGGACGACAAGGTGCCGGCTCCCCGGGGCGACGTACTCAAGGGTGACGGCGCGCTGTACGACAACACTTCCGCCACCTCGGCCGAGGTCGAGTCGGTGGAGCTGCCCGCCGCCGAGGGCACGAAGGCGGTCCAGTACACGCTGACCTCCGCCACGGCGGCGAAGGCCCCCACGGGCTGGGTGCTGCAGGGATCGGCGGACGGCACCTCCTGGAAGGACCTCGACAAGCGGTCCGGCCAGACGTTCGCCTGGGACAAGCAGACCCGGGTGTTCTCGGTGCGGGCGCCGGAGGCGTACGCGAAGTACCGGCTGGTCAGCACGACCGCGGCGACGCTGGCGGAGATCGAGCTGATCTCCTGACCGACCGTCAGTGACCGGGCCGGGGGCGGCCACCCGCACGCAGGGGTGGCCGCCCCCGGTGGCATAGTGCTCCGCATGCCCTCACGGATACGGACCGGCACAGCCGCGGCGGCGTTCGTCACCGGTCTGGCCACCGTCCTCGCCACGGCACTCGCGCCCGCCGCCACCGCGGCGGACAAGGTCGCGCTGAGTCTGAAGGACGTCCCGCGCAGCATCGTCGTCTACAACGCGGACGAGGGCGCCGACGCGGTGAAGGGGGACTTCGAGGTGCCCGTCGCCGTCGTCCCCGGCAACGAGGAACCGGCGCGCAACATCAGGGTCGTGGTGGACGCCTCGGGCCTGGAGGGCATCGCCCGGGTGGTGAAGGGCGGTTACGGGAACTGCACCGGCAGCGGCTGGGTGTACACCTGCGAGTACGGCACCCTCCAGAACGACGGCGAGAGCAACGCCCCCTTCGACATCGTCGGGCTGGACGGCGTGGAGCCGGGCGACAGCGGAACGGTCACCTACACGGCGACCGCCGACAACGCCGCGCCCGTCACAGGCGCCACCCGCATGGTCGTGGGCGGTCCCACGCTGGGCGCGCCCGACGAGGAGCTGGGCGTGAGCGGCGTCGAGCCGGGCGGACCAGCCGCCCTGACACCGGAGTTCGCGAACCACACCCGCTTCGCCGCAGACCGTGGTGTCGCCCTGCACCTCCGCACGGACGGCGGTCTCAGCCTCAGGACCCGGCACAGCAACTGCTTCTACGCGGGCACCCCGGTCACGTCGGCGTGGTGCGTGTTCCCGACGAAGGCGGCGCCGGACACCGCGTACCGCACGAGCGCACCGCTCTCCTACGTGGCCGCCGAGAAGGAGCTGTCGGGCACGCTCTCGTACAGCTGGTCCTCGGCGCCCGAGCGGCCCGACGACCACACCATGCGCGGTACGGGCGCGCCCTTCACCCTGGTCCCCACGGCGGACGGCCGCTTCGACGCCGTCAACGCCACCGTCACGGTGGACACCACCGTCCAGGCCGACTACCGGCCGGTCACGGGGACCGTGCGGGGCCGGGTCGGCGACACGGTGAAGGTGCGGCTCGGGGTGCGGGACCTCGGTCCCGGGGTGCTGCTGGACGACGAGGTGAAGGGCCGCTTCGAGGTCGTGCCGCCGGAGGGCACCACGGTCACCTCGATTCCGTACTCCTTCGAGGACTCGAACCGGCAGTGGGGGTGCGCGCAGCCGGAGCGGCCCGGCGGGGCGTTCGTGTGCGAGGTCGCGGACGAGGCGTTCTTCGGGCTCGGCCAGGACGGCACGACCACGATCGACTTCCACATCCGGATCGACCGGCAGGTCCCGGGCGCGCATGGCACCGTCCGGACGTACAACCCGTACGACCGCACCCCGGGCAACGACACCGCCGTCATCCCGGTCGAGGCCTCGCCGGCCCTGCCGTCCTCCACCGGCCCCGCGGTCTGGGCCGCGATCGCCGTGGGTGCCGTCGCGGCCGTGACGGCGGCGGCCGTGTATCTGCGCCGCCGGCGGGCATCGAGCTGAGCTCCCGGCACACCCGACCCGCGACACGCCGGGCCGTCCCGCACTCCGGGGCGGCCCCTTCCGCTGTTTCCGGCCCTCCGAAGGCACCAGCCTCAGGCGGAGTTATGTCGCCTATCGGCTAGTCAGGGTATTTTTGCGCATTTTTACGGTGTCCCGACGCCGTCTTTTGAAGATCCATGTCATCCCTTAGGCGATCAGGTGATCAGTACGACAATCATCTCGGCTTGAAGGAGCCCAGCATGCGCAATTCCGCTTCCCTCCGCTCCCGCAGCATCCGCACGGGCACCACGGTGGCCGCTGCGGTCGCCGCCGCCGGCGTCGTCACCCTGGCCGGAGCCCCTGCCGCGTCCGCCATCGGCGAGAGCGGTGACATCGACATCCGCTCCGTCAGCTGGCACTCGCGCGGTGAGCGCAACGGCGTCGAGGTCTGCCAGTTCGTTCTCGTGGCGAACAACTTCGGGGCGCTCCCCGAACTCGTGTGGACGATCACCGAGCGGCCCCCGGGCAACACGCTGACGAACACCCTCCCCCTCATCGACGGCAAGGGCCGCAGCCAGGAGTACCTCCTTCCCGAGGGCACGTACCAGCTCTCATGGCCGGTCGGGGCGCTCCCCCTGAAGACCAAGAGCTTCGAGGTCGACTGCTCCCGGCGCGGCCAGGGCGGCAGCCCCGGGGGCGGCGAGGGCCGGGGTTCGTCCGAGTCCGGCGCCCAGGCGGACAAGAGCACGGCGAACGACAGCGAGAAGGCCGCCGCCGAGATCTACGACAAGCCGTCCGGCGCCGTGCCCGCCGGCGGCGGCGGCGTCCCGGACCTGGAGAACGTCAGCTCCGAGAGCGACTCGAACATCGGGACCTCGGCCGCGCTGGTCGCCGGCGCCGCCGGGATCGCAGGGCTGATCATGGTCCGTCGATCCGCAGCCCGTCGTGCCCGCAACGAGGCATGACACGCGCGGCCGACGGCGACGCCGGGGGCCGAGCCGTGCATGCCGGCTCACGATGACCCTGTGCGTGACCTCCTCACTGGTGACCGGCGTCGTGTGGGCGAGCTCGGACTCGCCCGAGGACACCTCGTCGGTCACCGCCGCCCGCGGCAGCGACGCTGCGGGCGGCGGGGCGCCGCCGTTCCGGAGGGCACCGCATGAGCCGCAGAAGAAGGTGCCCGCCTCGCACGCACCGCTGGTGCACTCCCGTCCGCTGAAGGTCGCCATTCCCGCGATCTTCATCGAAGCCCCGGTCATGGGCCTCGACCTGGACAAGAAGGGGCGGCTCGGCGCCCCGCCGCTGAACAAGCCGAAGCTGGTGGGCTGGTTCCAGAAGGGCCCGTCACCCGGGGAGTCGGGCACGTCCCTGCTCGTCGGCCACCGTGACACCGCGACGGGGCCGGCGATCTTCCTCAATCTCAACGTTCTGCGCCGGGGTGACACCGTGAAGGTCACCCGGGCGGACAGACGGACGGCGGTCTTCACCGTCGACCGGGTGAAGACGTACACGAAGGAGAAGTTCCCGGACGACGAGGTGTACGGGGCCACCGGCCGCCCGGAGCTCCGGCTCCTGACCTGCGGGGGACGCTTCGACAAGAAGGGCGGCTACGCGGCCAACGTCGTGGTCTTCGCCCACCTCACCTCACTCAAGAAGAAGGCGGCCTGATCCCACGGCGCGTCGCACGGAACGGCCGGCACCTCGGGGGCGAGGTGCCGGCCGTCCGCCGTTCGCGACGTCGGCAACCCTGTAACCTCACCGCACGTACGTTCGGGGAGGACATGTGGGACGGGCAGGAAGAGGGCTGCGGATCACCGCCTGGACATCCGGAGCGGTGGGAGCAGTGCTGCTGGTGGGGCCCGTGGCACTGTTCGGGAGCGGATACACGACGGCGCAGGTGGGCGGCAGCGCCATGGAACCGACGTACTCGATCGGCGAGCGCGTGCTCCTGGAGCGGGCCGGCGCGGACGACGTCCGGCGTGGAGACGTCGTGCTCTACCGGGAGCCGGAGCGCTATCAGGGTCTGGCCGTCCTCAGCCGGGTGATCGGCGTCGGCGGCGACCGTGTCGCGCAGGAGCCCGGCGCACCCGTGACGGTGAACGGCAAGCCGCTGACCGAGACGTACGTCAAGGACGGCGACCCCTCGGGCATGCCCGTCCGGTACGACGTCGAGGTCCCGGAGGGCAGGCTCTTCGTGCTCGGCGACCACCGCGCCAACGCCAGGGACTCACGCTCCTTCCTGGACGACCGGTCGGGCACCGTCCCGGCGGCCACCGTCCTGGCCCGGATCCCCCATGACCGTACGGGCCTCGTGGGACTGGGCGTGGCGATGCTGCTCGGCCTGCTGCTGGGCGTCACCGCGCTCGTGTCGGGGATCGCCGCCCGGGGCGCACGGCACCGCTCCCGCACGGCGTACGCGCCTCCGACCCCGGCCGCCTGGCACGCCTGACGCGCGATCCCTGGCACTCCGGGCCGGGTCGCGGCCGGCACCCCGCCCGGGGCGGTGGTGCCGGCCGCGCCGTGCCGTGGGCTCAGCCCACCCTGCAGCCGAGCGCGAGCGCGGGATCGGGGGTGCCGCCTTCGGTGACGTAACCGAAGGTCGTGGATTCACCGGGGTCCAACGAGCCGTTCCAGCCCGCGTTGTGGACCATCACCTCCTGCCCCTGCGTGGTCATCGTGCCGTTCCAGAGACTGGCGACGCTCTGCCCCGTGGGCTGCGTCCACTCCACCATCCAGCCGAGCATCGGCACGTCACCGGAGTTGGTGACGGTCACCTGCGACTGGTAGCCGCCGCCCCAAGTCCCGGTGGTGCTCCGCGTGGCGGTGCAGGTGCCCGGCGGGGGCTCGGTCGGCGTGGTGGTGGAGCCGTCCTTGACCCCGGTCACCTCTCCGTTGCCGCCGTCGAAGACCACGTCGGAGCAGGAGTAGAAGGTCTCCTGGCTGTCCGAGCGCTGCCAGACCACATAGATGACGTGGCGGCCCTCCTTGTTGTCGGGCAGCGCGCCCGTCCACTTGTAGTCGGCCTCGACGGTGCCGGGGCTGCCGTTGAGCGGCGGGTGGTCGACGGAGATGAAGGGACTCTCCTCCATGCCGGCCCAGGTGAGCGGCTGCGTCGGGTCGTAGCCGTCCTTGGTGATGTAGACGTAGAACCAACCCGGGTGCGCGGCCCAGGCGTTGTACGAGAAGTCGATGGTCGAGCCTTCGGTCAGATGCGTCACCGGCCAGTCCGTGCTGGGCTTGTTGAAGCCGGTGAAGTTGGTGTTCCCGCCGCTGCACAGCTCACCGTCGGGCACGAAGCCGCGGGTGCGGCCGGCGCCGTCGGAGCGCAGCACGGAGAACCAGTTGTAGAAGGGGGTGGTCCCGCTCTGCTGGGCTGCCGCCTTGCACGCGGGGTTCACCGGCTTGATCTCACCGGTGTCGGTCAGCCCGTCCTGCCAGCAGAGGAACGTGCGGCTGGCGGGCTTCATGGGTGTGCCGTGCGCTTCCGCCTTCTCGCCGGTGGTGACGACCAGCCCCAGGGCGGGGACGGTCGTGAGGAGGGCGAGCAGGGTGAGGAGGATGGCTCTTCGGCGGGTGCCCGCCAGTAATCGATGTCTCGTCGGTCGGATCACGATGTACGTCCCTTCGCTGCGGCGCCGAGTGGGGCCGGGTGGGGCCGGAATGCGGTGCAAGCTTGGGAGCGCTCCCATTTCGGAGGCTAGCGGTGACCCCGAATCCTGTAAACGCCTTGCGCAGAACGGCTTTCGCGGCCCCGTGCGGGTGATGTGCACGCAATCGCCGGATACGGGGGCGGGGTAACCGATACGTTCGGGCCCATGCCACTTCCGAAGGACTTGGACCCGTACGCGAACCCCCGCGCCTTCTACGGTGCGGAGCTGCGCCGGCTGCGCGAGGCGGCGGGTCTCTCACAGAACGAACTGGGCGAGCGGGCGTTCTGCTCGGGCACGTACATCGGCCTGTTCGAGGCGGCCGAGCGGCGGCCTCAGGTGGACATCTCGCGTGCGCTGGACGAGTTGCTGGGCAGCGGCGAGCACCTCCAGCGGCTGTGCCGGCTGGCACGGACGTCGAAGGTGGCGGGGTACTTCGCGGATGCGGCGGAACTCCAGCTGCGGGCCGTCTCCATCGCGGAGCACTCGTCCATGGTCGTCCCGGGCCTGCTGCAGACCGAGTCGTACGCCCGAGCGCTGACGCGGGCCGCTCACCCCTACTCCTCAGACGACATCGTGGACACGCACGTGCGTACCCGAATGGAGCGGGGGCGCCTGCTCGACTCCCCTGCTCCGCCGCTCCTCTGGGTCATCATTCACGAGGCGGCACTCCGCATTCCGGTGGGCGGGGCGGCCACCATGTCCGAGCAGCTCGATCATCTCCACTCACAGGCGAGCACCCGCCCACGTGTGGTCGTCCAGGTGCTGCCGTTCTCGGCGGGAGCCACCCCTCTGCTGGACTCGGCCGTTACGCTGATGCACTTCTCCGACGCACCTCCTGCCGCCTACACGGAGACGGCCTACAGCGGTCAACTCGTCGAGGAAAGCGAGCTGGTGGAGCACATCTCTTCCGCATACGATCTGGCCAGGGCTTCCGCGCTGTCACCGGAAGCATCCCTGTCCCTCATCAAGTCGGCTGCGAAGGACCATGCGACAGATGCTCACCTCTCGTGACCTGTGCTCAGTGACGTGGCACAAGTCGTCCCACAGCAACGGGGACGGCGGGAACTGCGTCGAGGTCGCCGACGGCCTCCCCGGCCTCGTACCCGTACGCGACAGCAAGGTTCCCGACGGCCCCGCGCTCGTCTTCGGCGCTGTGCACTGGGCCGCTTTCGTCGGCGCCTTCAGGGACGGGTACCTCTGACGGGTCCGCTCGTCACTCCCGGCCGGGAGGGCGCCGGTCGATGTTCACGGTCACGTGGATGCCACCGGCGACGGCACCCCCGGCGACTCCCACCGCCGCAGCGGCTTCGGGGTGGCCCGTGAACCCCAGGACGACGGCTCCGATGACGGACACCAGGCCGGTGACGGCCGCGAGCCGTCCCTGACCACGCGTGCCGGTTCCGGGCTCCTCCGGAGTGCGGTCGGTGGATGGCATGGGTTCCTCCCTCCTCATCGCGCGTCGCCCCCGGTCTCCCCGGAGGGCAGGGGCCGCCCGAGTCTCGCGTGGACGGCCTCCTCCAGCGTGAGTCCGTCCGAGTCCTCCGACGGCTCCAGGAAGCCGTGGATCACCGCGAGGGCGACCGTGCCCATCAGTGAGCGCTCCCGTTCCGGGTCGACGACCCCGGCGTGCGGGTCGCCGATGGAGCGCAGGATCATGCCGTCCGTGGCGGCGGACAGGGCGTTCGCGAGATCGTCGAGGCCGAGTCCCGCCCGTAACCGCAGGCCCCGTGCCCGGAGGACCTCGGCATAGACCTGTTTCCAGGAGGAGAGGTAGCCCCGGTACGTCTCCGTGAGGGCCCGCTGGACCGTGTCGTCGCCGTCGGCGAGCGCCATCAGGGCGAGGCTGAGCCGGACGGACGGCATGCGGGCGCTCTCGGCGGTGTGCTGGTAGGCCGTTGCGTGGACGGCCTGGACGAAGTCCTCACCGGCGACGAGTCTCCTGGTGGTGGCCGCCCTCTGTTCCACGTATCCGGGGTGGTAGTTCGCAGGCCACATGGCGAAGTTGATCAGGTCGGCGACGAAGTCCGACTGCGACCGCCATGTGGTCCGCAGCCTCGGTACACCGCCCCGGCGGGGGAACGGGGGCGGGTTCTCGGCCACCGCTGCCGCGACCGCCCGCTGGGAGAGGAATCCCAGCAGGGGGCGTTCGAGGGAGTGCCTGTTCCCGGTGCCGGCGGCGCTCCGCACCGCCCCGGGCCCCAGGTGCTGCTGGATCAGGCGCATGCCCGCGGCCAGATAGCCGGCGGTGCTCAGGCTGTTCGCGAGCTTCTTCCGGCCGGTGGCCGTGATCCGGCTGACGTGCCGCAGGACGTGGGAGACGTCCTGGTCGTAGGGGTGGGGCAGATGGCTCTTGTGCGCGAGGTGCGGCTCGTTGGAAGTGTCCACCACTCGATGCTGGAGTCACGCCCCGGTCCGGCGCCAGGTGCGCACCTGCGCGAAGTTCCGCGACTCCGCCGTACCGGACCGCGCGACGACACGTACCGCCCCGTTCGGGTGGACGTCTGCTCGAACCTGAAGCGTGTGTGTGCAGGGCCGGATGCCTGCGTTGCGCATGGGTGGGGCGCTCCGTACGCTCTCTGCGGATCGTGATTGGTCATCAAGTGAATGAAGCAATGGGGGCGTTGGGAGTGGCGGACGGAGCAGAGCGGATTGTCGGTGGGCGGTACCGGCTCGTCGGGCATCTGGGTGAGGGCGGGTTCGGCCGGGTGTGGAAGGCGCACGACGAAGCGCTCGGCGTCCATGTCGCGGTCAAGGAAGTGCGACTGCCGCAGCAGTCCGGCTCGGAGGAGGAGCGGCAGGGCCGTGTGGTCCGCGCGGCTCGGGAGGCCCGTAACGCGGCCCGCCTGCGTGACCATCCGCACATCGTCGCGGTCCACGACGTGGTGGTCGAGGATGGCACCCCCTGGATCGTGATGCGGCTGGTCGACGGCCGTTCACTGGAGGAGCGTCTGCGCGCGGACGGGCCGCTGCCCGTACCGCTCGTGACCGAGACCGCGACCGCACTGCTCAAGGCGCTCAAGGCGGCCCAGGCCGCCGGTATCGTGCACCGCGACCTCAAACCCGCCAACGTGATGCTCACCGACGAGGGCCAGGTGCTCCTCACCGACTTCGGTATCGCGGTGCACGAGACCGACACCCGTCTCACCGCCACCGGGGGCGTCATCGGCTCCGCCGAGTACATGGCTCCCGAGCGTCTCAACGGCAGTCAGGACCAGGCCATAGGCGATCTGTTCTCGCTGGGGGTCACCCTGTACGAGGCGGTCGAGGGCGTCTCTCCCTTCCGCCGCGACACTCCCACCGCCACCATGGCCGCCGTGGTCCTGCACGACCCTCCGCCGATGCGGCGCGCCGACCCCGTACTGGCTGCGGTGATCACGGCTCTGCTGACCAAGGACCCCGAAGGCCGCCCCGGCGTCGACAGCACGCTGTCCATGCTCCGCGCGGCAGCGGCAGCGACGACTGTCGCTCCGGCCGCGAGCACAGTGCCGCCATCCACGGTGCCCACCGCGCGGGTGCCCGACGCCCCCACGGCGATCGACGACAGGCGGTCCGGGCCACCGACCCTCCTCGCCGAGGAGCGTCGGCGCATTCGTGAACACGAGCGCCCGGCTGACAGGTACCGCATCGCCGTCTACTGCTTCCTCGCGCTGTTCGCCCTGGTCTGCGCGGCTACCGCCATCTCGATGGGCGTCGCCTCGGACGACCTGTACGGAGATTACGACTCGTCGCCCGATGGCTATCCATATCTGTATGACCCCAAATACGGCGACCACGAGGACATCTTCATCGGGTTGTTCGCCGCCCAACTGATCTTCGGTGTGGGGCTGGTGACGAGCTGGGTACTCTGGTTCGCCCGCGTGCGCGCCTTCGCCGACAGATTCGCGCCGGGACGCCTGCGCCACCGCCCCCCGACCGCCGTCACCAGCTGGTTCATCCCCATCGGCAACCTCTTCCTGCCCAAGCAGATCGCCGACGACATCTGGCATGCCTCAAGCCCGTCCGGCAACGGCAGGACTCCGGCCCCGGGCGGTCTGCTGCACACCTGGTGGGTGACGTGGCTGGTCACCCTGCTGACCTGGCCCCTCGTCTGGACTCCCTGGTGGGGCCTGGTCCACGGCTCGACCGAGCACCGCACGTACGAGGACAGCGGAGGCACACTCAAGTACGTGACAGAGCTGGACTACGACTTCGGCGTGCTCTACTGGTCCGCCTTCACCGCCCATGCGCTGGCCCTGCCCGCTGTCGTCATCACCTTCCTCTTCGTCCGCCGCCTGACGGCGATGCAGTCGGCCAGACTGCGCGGCTGAGGAAGCCTAGGCGCCGGCCGCGAGCCTGGCCGTCGGACTGTGCCCGTCCGAGTGCGGGACGCGCCTAGGTCACGTACCGGCCTCAGCAGCCGACCGCGTCGAAGAGCCCCTTCGGGATCGCCAGATTCAGGGCCGTCACGACCGGCTTCCCGTGTTCCGTGCCGAGGCGTGAGACGGCGCCCGTGGCGAGCTGGAAGAGCTCGCCGCTCGCGGGGGTCAGCCGGAGGTAGCGCGCGGTGAGCACGCGCAGGAAGTGCGAGTGCGCCACGAGGGCGATGTCGGCGTCGCCGAGCCGGGACGACGCCGCCCGGACCTCCAGCAGAATCCGGTCCGCGCGGGCACCCACCTCCTCCGGGCTCTCCCCCGGGTGCTCCTCGGGGCCGGGGGCGACGCCGTCGGTCCAGAGGTTCCAGTCGGGGCGGGTGCGGCGGATGTCGACCGTGGTCACGCCCTCGTACGCCCCGTAGTCCCACTCCCGGAGGTCCGGTGTCTCGCGGGGCGCGGTCAGGCCCGCGAGCTCGGCGGTGCGGCGGGCGCGGAGATAGGGGCTGACCAGGGTGAGCCCGATCTCGCGCTCCGCGAGCAGCGGCACGAGGGCGCGGGCCTGCCGCTCACCGAGCTCGGTCAGCGGCAGGTCGGTCCAGCTCGTGTGCTGCCCGGACCGGGACCACTCGGTCTCGCCGTGCCGGATCAGGATCAACTCGCCCATGGGTGCTTCCGCTCTCTGCGCCGTGCTCGTACATATGTGCCGCTGGTGCCAACCCGACGGCCCACGATCGCATTCCGCCGGCCCGGCGCGGAGCGGCTCGCCCCGGGGTGGACTCCGTACGGCGGAGCGCCCCGGTGACCCTCAGTCGGTGTCGTACCGCGTGGTGCAGGCCCAGGCGATCACGCGCCCTCCGCCCGCCCGCGACCGCGCGTCCGCCTCCGCCTTGGCCCGGGTGGCGCCGTTGCCGCCCCAGTAGCGGTTGGCCGAGGAGTTGTACACGACGGCGCCGCAGCTGTTGCTGAAGGACGTGAGGATCTTGCAGCCGGAGCCGGGGCACCGTCGCAGCGCGCCCTGTTCGGCGGCGGCCCGGGTGTTGTAGTCCCAGGATTCGCCGTTGCTGCCGTCCCGGCCGACGGCTATGGCGCCGTAGCGGTCCGGCGGCCGGGGCGGCGGGGCCGGCTCGGGCTCGATCTCCGGTTCCCGCGTGACCGGCGTTTCCAGATCGCCGCCGTCACCCGGCGCGTCCGGTTCGTCGGTGTACGGGTCGGCGGGGTCCGTGGTCTCGGCGGAGGCCGTCCAGCCGTCGGCCGCCGACCCGCTGTCCGGGATGCCCGGCCGGAACGGCGAGCGGTGGCCGGACCGTCCGCACCCGCTCAGCACCACCGCGACGACGACCAGTGCCGCGACCCCCGCGGCGGCACGGGCGGCACGCCCGCCCGGTCCTCTCGCTCCTGTCGCGGGCTTCGCCCCCGTCGGCCGTGATTCACCGTCAGGCCGTACAACATGCTGCGTGTCAGCCACGCGAACTCCCCCGAATTCGCCGGGCGCACTACGGCCCGGTGCTGCCCCGATTGTTCCGCAGGGCCCGCACGGGCGGAAGCGATTCGGTCGTGTACACCACATCCTC
Organism: Streptomyces sp. CB02058; assembly: GCF_001905505.1. Classification (GTDB taxonomy): domain Bacteria; phylum Actinomycetota; class Actinomycetes; order Streptomycetales; family Streptomycetaceae; genus Streptomyces. Next base: position 433,744 of record NZ_LIPG01000003.1, on the reverse strand, counting down.
ACTCCCGGAGCGGGAACCGAGGGTGACGGGAAGACGAACGGCCCGGCATCCGGGCCGCCGCGAAGGGCGGTTCCGGATGCCGGGCCGGGAGGATCGGCGGTCGGCTGCCGTCAGGCGGACTCGCCCACGACCGTGACCGTGTACGGGCGGTCGGTGTCCGTCGTGACACGGATCTCGCCGCCCTCGCGGACCACCTCGTACGTCGCGGCCACCGCGCCCGTGTGGTCGGGGACGGTCACCGTGCGGGTGAAGTCGCCCGTGCCCGCCGGGGCGAACACGCGGAGTTCGAGGTTGTCGAGCCACTCGCCGTCGGGACGGGACTCGTCCGCGCCCAGGGCGAGCACCGCGCCCTGGCGGACCAGCAGGGGCAGGCTGTCGAAGCCGTGCGTCTCCTGGCGCCAGGCCGGTCCGGTCACCGTCTCGCCCGTCAGCAGGTGGGTCCAGGTGCCCTCGGGCACGTAGTACTCGACCTGGCCGTCCTCGGTGAAGACGGGCGCGACGAGGAGGTCCGGGCCGAGCAGGTACTCGCGGTCGACCGTGCGGGCGGTCGGGTCCTGGGGGAACTCCAGCAGCAGCGGGCGCATCGTGGGGACACCGGTGCGGTGGGCCTCGACGGCGGCGCCGTAGATGTACGGCATGAGGCGGTGCTTGAGCCGGGTGAACTGCCGGGCCACGTCGACCGCCTCGTCGCCGAACTCCCACGGCACGCGGTACGACGACGAGCCGTGCAGCCGGCTGTGCGAGGAGAGCAGGCCGAAGGCGAGCCAGCGCTTGAAGACCGCCGGGTCGGGGGTGCCCTCGAAGCCGCCGATGTCATGGCTCCAGAAACCGAAGCCGGACAGGGAGAGCGAGAGGCCGCCGCGCAGGGACTCCGCCATGGCCTCGAAGGAGGACCAGCAGTCGCCGCCCCAGTGGACCGGGTACTGCTGGCCGCCCGCGGTGGCCGAGCGGGCGAAGAGGACGGCCTCGCCCGCGCCGCGCTCCGTCTCCAGGACCTCGAAGACGGCCTTGTTGTAGAGGTGCGTGTAGTAGTTGTGCATGCGCTCCGTGTCGGAGCCGTCGTGCCAGACGACGTCGGTGGGGATGCGCTCGCCGAAGTCGGTCTTGAAGCCGTCGACGCCCTGGTCCAGGAGCACCTTGAGCTTGCCCTGGTACCAGGCGGTGGCCTCGGGGTTGGTGAAGTCGACCAGCGCCATGCCGGCCTGCCACTTGTCCCACTGCCAGATGTCACCGTCCGCCGTCCGGACGAAGTACCCCTTCTCGGCGCCCTCTTCGTACAGGGCGCTCTTCTGCCCGATGTACGGGTTGATCCAGACGCAGATCTTCAGACCCTTGGCCTTGAGCCGGGCGATCATGCCCTCGGGGTCGGGGAAGACGGCCGGGTCCCACTCGAAGTCGCACCACTGGTACTCGCGCATCCAGAAGCAGTCGAAGTGGAAGACGCTGAGCGGGATGCCGCGCTCGGCCATGCCGTCGACGAAGGAGTTGACCGTCGTCTCGTCGTACGAGGTGGTGAAGGACGTGGTCAGCCAGAGGCCGAACGACCAGGCCGGGGGGAGCGCCGGGAGGCCGGTGAGGGAGGCGTAGCGGGACAGGACCTCCTTGGGCGTGGGGCCCGCGACGACGAAGTACTCCAGGGTCTGGTCCTCGACGCTGAACTGCACCTGGCCGACGGCCTCGGAGCCCACCTCGAAGGAGACCTTGCCGGGGTGGTTGACGAAGACGCCGTAGCCGCGCGAGGAGAGGTAGAACGGGACGTTCTTGTACGCCTGTTCGCTGCTGGTGCCGCCGTCCGCCTGCCACATGTCGACGACCTGTCCGTTCTTCACGTACGGCGTGAAGCGCTCACCGAGGCCGTGGACCGTCTCGCCCACGCCGATGGCGAGCTGGGCGAACATGTGGTGGCTGCCGTCGACGGTGGCGAAGGCGCTGCCCTTGCGGCCGGCCGAGGTCAGGACCCGGCCGTCCCCGTCGAGGAACTCCAGGCCGAAGGCGCCCTCGGTGGGGAGCCGCAGGGTGAGCGGGCCGCTGGTCAGTTCGGCGGTGGTGCCCTCGGTGCGGGTGGTGGCGGCGGACCCCGCGACGGCCCCCGGCATCTCGAAGTCGGGGCCCTTGCGGCGCTTGCCCGCGTGATGGGTGAGGCGTACGGCGATGACGCCCTCGGCCGGGGCGTGCGCCTCCACGGTGATCAGCGGAGCGTTCAGCGTGTCGCCGCGGCGCTCGACGCGCTTGACGGCGGCGTAGGCGGCGAGGCGGTCGTCCTCGAGGCGGATGTCGCGGACTTCGGTGGCGTAGGAGGCGTGCACACCACTGCGCATCTGCCAGAAGCCGTCGGTGAACTTCATGGGGGTGGTCCTTAGCCGATCAGGAGGTGCTGGGGCGGAACATCAGGGCGCCTGCGGCGAGCGCGGCTGCGGGTCCTCTTGATTTTGATCGTACACAAAACAAATGTGCCCGAGAAGGGAGGTAGGTAACAGGAATTACCGGATTGCCCGAGAAACCGAACCATGGCACAGCGCCTCCGATCTGCCATGTTGGCGCCACGTAACCGACACGTGACGGAAACGGTCTAGAAACCCTCGACCGGATGGAGTATTAGTACTGCAAGCAAACAAATTGGCCGGTCCGGCAGAGCTGTCATCCGGGCCTGACGTCGACAAGAGGCTGTGCAATGTCGGACCGCTTCAATCCCACTCCTTCGGACAGGTTCACCTTCGGTCTGTGGACCGTGGGCTGGCGTGGCAATGACCCGTTCGGTGACGCGACGCGTCCCGCGCTGGACCCGGTCGAGTCGGTGGAGCGGCTCGCGGAGCTGGGGGCGCACGGTGTGACGTTCCACGACGACGATCTGATCCCGTTCGGGTCGTCGGAGGCGGAGCGGGAGCGGCTGATCGGCCGGTTCAAGGACGCGCTGGGGCGGACCGGGATGAAGGTCCCGATGGCCACGACGAACCTGTTCACGCACCCGGTGTTCAAGGACGGCGGGTTCACCGCGAACGACCGCGACGTGCGGCGTTTCGCGCTGCGCAAGGTGATGCGCAACATCGACCTGGCCGCGGAGCTCGGCGCCACCACCTACGTCGCCTGGGGCGGGCGCGAGGGCGCGGAGTCCGGTGGCGCGAAGGACGTCCGCGTCGCGCTGGACCGGATGAAGGAGGCCTTCGACCTGCTGGGCGACTACGTCACCGAGCAGGGCTACGACCTGCGCTTCGCGATCGAGCCCAAGCCCAACGAGCCCCGCGGCGACATCCTCCTGCCGACGATCGGGCACGCGCTGGCGTTCATCGAGCGCCTGGAGCGCCCCGAGCTGGTCGGGGTGAACCCGGAGACCGGCCACGAGCAGATGGCCGGGCTGAACTTCCCCCACGGCATCGCCCAGGCCCTGTGGGCGGGCAAGCTCTTCCACATCGACCTCAACGGCCAGTCCGGCATCAAGTACGACCAGGACTTCCGCTTCGGCGCCGGCGACCTGCGCCAGGCGTTCTGGCTCGTCGACCTCCTGGAGTCCTCCGACTACACCGGCAGCCTCCACTTCGACTTCAAGCCGGTGCGCACCGACGGCATCGACGGGGTCTGGGAGTCCGCGAAGAACTGCATGCGCAACTACCTCATCCTCAAGGAGCGCGCCCTGGCCTTCCGGGCCGACCCCGCCGTCCAGGAGGCCCTGACCGCCTCCCGCCTCGACGACCTCGCCCGGCCCACGGCCGAGGACGGCCTCAAGGGCCTCCTCGCCGACAGGTCCGCCTACGAGGACTTCGACGCCACCACCGCCGCCGAACGCTCCATGGCCTTCGAAGCCCTCGACCAGCTCGCCATGGAACACCTCCTCGGCGTCCGCTGACCCACCCCCGGGGTGGGCGGCAGCACATGGCCGGCCACCCCGGATCTCCCCCGTCGCGAGACCGCCGGATTCGCGAAGGGGCTTGACTCCCAGCCCGTGGGAGCGTTCCCATGGGCCCGGCCCGGCAACCCCCTCTCACGCAAGGGCACCACCGTGACAGAACCCTCCCCGGACGGACGGATCCGACGCCGCAGCCGCCGTACCAGGCGGATCGTCGTCCCCCTCACCGTCGTCTCCGCGATCGTCGCAGGCACCGTTCTCTCGGGGTGCGGCCAGCAGCGGGACGAGGACGTCTACACCGTCATGAACTCCTCGACTGACGAGTCGTACCACCGCTGGGACGGCGACACCCTGAAGCGCTGCAGCAAGGAGCTCGGGGTCACCATCGAGCAGCAGAGCGTGCCGGCCGCGCAGCTGATGACGAAGGCGCTGCGCATGGCGTCCTCGAAGTCGCTGCCGGACGTCCTGCAGCTGGACGCCTCCGAGATGCCGACGTTCGCCGAGGCCGGCGGCCTGATCCCGCTGAAGGACCTCGGGCTGACCACGACGGACATCCCCGAGGGGATCGTCGACTTCGGTTCGTTCGACGGGGAGTACTACGGGGCCGCGCGCACGGTGAACACCCTGGCGCTGTTCTACAACAAGGACACCCTCGACAAGGCCGGCCTGGAGGTTCCCACCACCTGGGCCGAGATGCAGTCGACCGCGAAGAAGCTGACCCAGGGCAAGCGGTACGGCCTGGCGCTCAGCGCGGGCGGCGCGGAGGACGGCGTCTTCCAGTTCACCCCCTTCATGTGGTCCAACGGCGGTGACGAGACCAAGCTCGACAGCCCCGAGGTCGCGGAGGCGCTGGACTACTGGAAGGCCCTGCTGAAGGACGGCTCGCTCTCCAAGTCCACGGTCAACTGGACCCAGGCCGATGTGAACGACCAGTTCATGGCCGGCAACGCCGCCATGATGATCAACGGCCCGTGGCAGGTCGAGACCCTGAACTCCAAGAAGGGGCTCAACTGGGGCATCGCCGAGATCCCCGTCCCCGAGGCCGGGGACGACTCGGTCGGACCGCTGGGCGGTGGCGTGCTGACCGTGCCCAACACCGGTGACACCGAGCGCGAGAAGATGGCCGCCAAGATCATCGGCTGTATGTCGGGCGAGCAGGAGGAGATCTCCTACGCCATCAACAGCTGGATGGTCCCGGCCAACACCAAGGCGGCCGACATCTGGCGGAAGAAGACCCCCGAGCTGGCGGCGCTGGCCGACCAGGTCGCCACCGCCCGTTCCCGTACCGCCAAGGTCGGCGCGCAGTGGTCGTCCGTTTCGCTCGCCCTCCAGAGCGCCTTCCAGTCCGCTCTCACCGGCGAGTCCAGCGAGGCCGCTCTGAAGCGTGCCCAGCAGCAGGTCACGAGCGGGAACTGAGGTAACGAACCATGTCATCCACCACAGCCTCAGCCGCCGCGCTGCCGGCCGACGCCAAGGCCGCCGACGCCGGAGCGGTCAAGAAGCCCGTGAACCCGCGGAGCGCCAAGCGCCGCAGGACGCTCGCGCAGTGGGGCTTCATCGCCCCCGCCGTGATCTTCATGGCGCTGTTCTTCGGCTACCCGCTCGTCCGCAACATCGTGATGAGCTTCGAGGACTACTCGCCGTCCACCTTCTTCACCGGCGAGGCGCCGTTCAACGGCCTGGACAACTGGAACAACGTCTTCAGCGACGGGCTGTTCGGCAAGGCCCTGTGGCAGACGATCCTCTTCACCGTCGGATCGCTGCTCGGCCAGTTCTGCATCGGTCTGGCGCTCGCCGTCTTCTTCACCCGCCGCTTCCCGCTGAACGGGATCCTGCGCTCGCTCATCCTGCTGCCGTGGCTGGTCCCCATGGTCGTCTCCGGCATCGTCTGGCGGCGCATCTTCGACCAGGACACGGGTGTGCTCAACTCCTTCCTCGGCACCATCGGACTCCCCGGTGACACGCCCTGGCTGACGAGCACCAGCATGGCGCTGATCTCGGTGATCCTGGTGAACATCTGGATCGGCATCCCGTTCAACATGGTGATCCTCTACGGCGGCCTCCAGGAGGTCCCCAAGGAGCTGAACGAGGCCGCCGCGCTCGACGGCGCGTCCGCCTGGCGTACGTTCCGCTCGGTCACCCTGCCCATGCTCAAGCCCGTCATCACCGTGGTGCTGGTGCTCGGCTTCATGTCCACGGTCAAGATCCTCGACCTGGTCCTCGCCCTCACCGACGGCGGTCCCGCCGACTCCACCCAGACGCTCGGCACGCTCACGTACCAGAACTCCTTCGTCCAGATGGACTTCGGGGCCGGTGCCGTGGTCGGCAACATCCTGATCCTGATCTCCGCCGTCTTCGCGGTGTTCTACCTGCGGGTCAACCGCAACGAGGGGAAGTGACCGGCATGGCGACCACCATCCAGAACCCCGCCGCCCCGGCACCCGCCGTCAACCGGCCCAAGCGCCGCTGGGGTGCGACCGTCTTCGGCCTCCTCATCCTCGCGGTCATGCTCTTCCCGCTGTACTGGATGATCAACACCGCGCTGCAGCCGGACGCGAGCCTGGTCGACGTCGGCCCCGTCCCGACGGGCGTGGACTTCTCCGGCTTCACCTCGGCGATCACCGAGCAGGGCGGCAACCTGCTCACCTCGCTGGCCGTGGCGCTCGGCGCCGTGGCCATCTGTCTGGCCATCTCCGCTCCGGCGGCCTACGGGCTGGCGCAGTTCAACCTGCGCGGCGGCAAGACGATCGTCTTCGGCACGCTCATCACCCAGATGGTGCCGGGCATCGTCATCGCCAACGCCCTGTACAGCGCGTACGTGGACCTCGGCCTGGTCAACTCCTACTTCGGCCTGATGCTGGCGGACGCCTCTCTCGGCATCCCCTTCGCGATCGTGCTGATGCGCTCGTTCATGGTGTCGATCCCGCGTGAGGTCATCGAGGCCGCCGAGGTGGACGGCGCGGGCCGTATCCGCACGTTCATCCAGGTCGTCCTGCCGATGAGCCGCAACTCGCTGATCACCGCCGGGCTGTTCTCGTTCCTGTACGCGTGGAGCGACTTCATGTTCGCGCTCACGCTGAACACGACCGACGACGTCAAGCCGATCACGCTGGGCATCTACCAGTACATCGGCGCGCACGTCGGCGACTGGGGTTCGGTCATGGCCGCCTCGGTGCTCTCCGCCGTGCCCGCGGCGGTCCTCCTCGTCCTGTCCCAGAAGTACATCGCCGCCGGCATCACCGGTGGCTCGGTCAAGTAAGGGTTTCCATGAGTGACTTCCCGGTCTTCCCGCCCGGATTCGTCTTCGGCGCGGCCACGGCCTCGTACCAGATCGAGGGCGCCGTGGAGGAAGACGGCCGCGGCCCGTCCATCTGGGACACCTACAGCCACACGCCCGGCAGGACGGACGGCGGCGACACGGGCGACGTCGCGTGCGACCACTACCACCGCTACCCGGAGGACGTGGCACTGCTGCGCGACCTGGGCGTGGAGTCGTACCGCTTCTCGATCGCCTGGTCCCGCATCCAGCCGACGGGCAGCGGGGCGGTCAACCCCAAGGGGCTGGACTTCTACTCCCGGCTCGTCGACTCGCTGCTGGAGGCGGGCATCGAGCCGGCCGCCACCCTCTACCACTGGGACCTGCCGCAGGCCCTGGAGGACAAGGGCGGCTGGCGGGTACGCGAGACCGCCGAGCGCTTCGGCGAGTACACGGCGATCGTCGCCGAGCACCTGGGCGACCGGGTGCCGCGCTGGATCACCCTGAACGAGCCGTGGTGCAGCGCCTTCCTCGGCTACTCCGTCGGCCGGCACGCGCCGGGCGCCCAGGAGGGCCGCGGGGCCCTGGCCGCCGCGCACCACCTGCTGGTCGGTCACGGCCACGCGATGAACGCGCTGCGCGCCGCCGGCGTCCGCGAGGCGGGCATCACCCTCAACCTGGACCGCAACGTCCCGGCCACCGAGTCGGACGCCGACCTCGCCGCCGTCGTCCGCGCGGACACCCAGCACAACCTGGTGTGGACCGAGCCGCTCCTCGCGGGCCGCTACCCGGCCACCGAGGAGGAGACCTGGGGCGAGCTGATCACCGGCCAGGACTTCCGCCGCGAGGGCGACCTGGAGCTGATCTCCCAGCCGATGGACTTCCTCGGCATCAACTACTACCGCCCGATCGTGGTCGCCGCCGCCCCGCACCGCGAGGCGGACCCGGCGCTGCGCGTCGCCACGGACAACCGGTATTCGGAGGGGAACTACCCGGATGTCCGCAAGACGGCCATGGGCTGGCCGGTCGTCCCGGAGTCCTTCACCGACCTGCTGACCGTGCTCAAGCAGACGTACGGCGACGCCCTGCCGCCGGTGCACATCACGGAGAACGGCTCGGCGGAGTTCGACAGCGTCGAGGCCGACGGCTCCATCCACGACGCGGACCGGGTGGAGTACCTGCGGACGCACCTGACCGCGCTGCGTACGGCCATGGACGCGGGTGTCGACGTGCGCGGCTACTACGTGTGGTCGCTGCTGGACAACTTCGAGTGGGCCCTGGGCTACGCGAAGCGGTTCGGGATCATCCGGGTCGACTACGACACCCTGGAGCGCACCCCGAAGGACAGCTACCGCTGGTATCAGCAGCTGATCGCGGCCCACAAGGCCTGATCGATTCCTCGGAAGCGGGGGCGTACGCGTGCACGACGCGTACGCCCCCGCTTCGTGTCGCCGGGCCGGCCGGCCCCCCGTTGCCCCGACCGGCTCTGCCCAGCTCTGCCCGGCTCTGCCCGGCCAGGAAAACGGAAGGCGTTGCCTGCGGGAGTGCGCGAGACTTCCCGGGTGATCGTGATGCGCCCCGTCCTGGAGATCAGCCCTTCTGACGGCTTCGCCCTCTGGCCCGTCGCCGGGGTCCGTCCGTTCCACCACCTGCCGCTCAGCGGTGAGCTCAGCGCCACCGAGGTGGCAACGGCCGTGATGGGCATCGCCGCCTGCAACGATCTGGATCCCGAGCACGACGGCCGGCCGCCCCGCCCCACCGACCCCCTGGATTCGTTTCTCCACGGACTGCTGACCTTCGAGGACCTCTTCGTCGCCGGAGGTCTGCGGGTCGTGGACACCGTCAACGGTGTCGAATTCCTGCCCGGCTGCTGCAGCGGGCTGGAGGAGTGGCGCGCGTGGGCAGGTGTCGTCGACGGCAGCGGCTCGCCGTCGTTCGGCCACGACCCCGATCCGCTGGCCGAGCGCGTCGGCGACGTGGTGCGGCTGGTCGTCGACGCCGAGCGGAGCGACAGCGAGGTGATCGAGCTGTCCGTGACGGACTACCGCCACCTGGTCGAAGGCGCCGGGCGTGACCTGGCGGACTTCCTGGCCCTGGCGATGTCCTGGGTCTCCGAGAACCTTCCCACCCGTTCCGCCCAGGTCAACGCGGCCCTCGCGCGCGCTCTGGACCTGTGAACACGGCGCGCCCTGAGGCACCGGCCCACCGGACGGCCCGTCAACGCACAGCGAACGCCCCCGGGTTCTCCAGGACCTCGTGCACCACCCGGGCCGCCGCGCCCCGCGCCGCGTCTCCCGATACGGAGGAGGCGCGCAGCCGGCTGCCGCTCTCGTGCCAGCGGCCCGACACCACCCGCGCGGTGAGCTGGGCGTCCGCGGACTCCTCGAGCCAGGGCATCAGGTTGCGGTAGATCCCGCCGAGGACGACCGCCTCCGGGTCGAACAGGTTCACCGCGCCGGCCAGCACCACACCCAGCCGGTCCCCCGCCTCGCGCAGCGCCGTGACGGCCCGCTCCTGTCCCGCCGCGGCGCGCTGCTCCAGCTCGGCGATTCCGCGTACGCCCAGGGCGGGGTCGATCCCGGCCGCCCGCAGGAGCGCCGCCCGGCCCGCGTACTGCTCCAGGCAGCCGTGCGCCCCGCACCGGCAGAGGGGGCCCTGCGGGTCGACGACGACGTGCCCGATCTCGCCGGCGAAGCCGTGTGCGCCGCGCAGCATCTCGCCGTTGACCACGAGCGCGCCGCCCACGCCGATCTCACCGGTGAGATAGAGGAAGGTGCGTACGCCGCCGAGCCCGCCGAACCAGAGCTCGGCGAGGGCCGCGAGGTTGGCCTCGTTGTCGGAGCCGACGGCGAGCGCCCGCCCGGCCGGGCGCAGGGTGCTGAGGGCCTGTCCGAAGATCCCCTCGGCCGCGACCCTGCTCCAGCCGAGGTTCGGGGCCTGGCGGACGACGCCGCCGGAGACGAGGCCGGGCAGTGCCAGCTCGACGCCGACGACGCGCAGTTCCTGTTCCCGGGTGGAGGCGATGACCCGGTTCGTGAGCCGGGCGGCATGGGCGAGCACCTCGGCGGGCGGGACGCCCCGGTGGTCCGTGTGCTCGGTGACCCGGACCCTGTCGGTGCCGGTGAGGTCGACGGCGCACACCGAGACGTAGTCGATGTTGATCTCCACGCCGAGGCCGGCGGGTCCGGTCCTGGAGAGCTTCAGCACGGTGCCGGGGCGCCCGGCCGAGCCGCTGGAGGTCTTGCCGGACTCGCTGACGCAGTCCAGTGCCAGGAGCTCCTCGACGAGCGAGGAGACGGCCGCCCTGGTGAGCCCCACGAGGCTCGCCACCCGGGCACGGGTGACCTCGCCCTCGTCACGGACGGTCCGCAGGACCAGGCTCAGGTTGTGACGCCGTACGGACTCGTGACCGGCCTTGGCCGCCGGCGAGGCGAGGTTGTTCTTCATCAGACCTTCGAGCCTAACGCCCGTCCGGGCGCCCCAGGGCCCCGCGCGGGCCCGGCCGGGACCGTGTGATCGCGGCCGGGGCCCGGGCGGGCCCGGCGGTCAGTCCTCCATGGCGGCGAACGCGCCGGGGCTGTAGGAACCGCCCGGCATACGCGCGATCACGCCGAGCCGGTTGGCCGCGTTGATCATCGCGACGAGAGAGACCAGTGCGGTGACCCCGTCCTCGTCGTAGTGCTTGGTCAGCCGCTCCCAGGTCTCGTCCGAAACGCCCTGGCCGGCGTCGGCGGTCCGGGTGCCTTCCTCGGCCAGCGCCAGGGCCGCCCGCTCCGCCTCGGTGAACACGGCGGACTCGCGCCAGGCGGCGACGAGGTTGATCCGGACCGGGGTCTCGCCCACGGCAGCGGCCTCCTTGGTGTGGACGTCGACGCACCAGCCGCAGCCGTTGATCTGGCTGACGCGCAGCTGGACCAGTTCCATGAGGGTCTTGGGCAGCGACGACTCCTGGATCGCCAGATTGACGTTGTAGATCCGCTTGGCGACCTTGGCGCCGATGCTGTTGGTCATCAGGTTGATCCGGGGTTCCATGTCCTCGTCCTCCACAGGTGCGATGGCCCCGCGCGGATCGTCCGCGCGGCGTCGTGACGGCATGGAGATGCCGGGCACCCGGACTTTGTGACGGCACATCGGTGTGACCTGGTTCACACGCCCCGGCTGTCACGGACCGGCTCCGGCCGGCGTCCTGTGCGTGACACGGTCGAGAGCGGACAGGCGGGAGCCGGCTGATGGACGAGAGCAAGGGACGGACACGCGAGGAACGCGGTCCGGCCGCGGGCGGCGACCGTACGGACGTCGCCACCGAGGTGTTCCTCGCCCACCGCAATCTGCTGTTCACCGTCGCCTACGAGATGCTCGGCTCGGCCGCCGACGCGGAGGACGTCCTCCAGGAGGTCTGGCTGCGCTGGACGGGGGTCGACCTCGGCACGGTGCGGGAGCGGCGCGCGTTCCTGGTGCGGATGACCACGCGCCAGGCGCTGACCAGGCTGCGCACACTGCGCCGGCGCAAGGAGACCTACGTCGGCCCCTGGCTCCCGGAGCCGCTGCTCACCTCGCCCGACGTGGCCGAGGACGTCGAGCTGGCGGACAGCGTCTCGATGGCGATGCTGCTGGTGCTGGAGACGCTCGCACCGACCGAACGCGCGGTCTTCGTGCTGCGCGAGGTGTTCGGTCTGGAGTACGGCGAGATCGCGGCGGCCGTGGACAGGACCCCGGCCGCGGTCCGCCAGATCGCCCACCGGGCGCGGGCCCATGTCGCCGCGCGCCGCCCGCGCGGGGCCGTTTCCCCGGACGGGGCCCAGGGCGCGCTGGAGGCGTTCCGGCGGGCGGTGGAGACGGGCGATCTCCAGGGGCTGCTGGACGTGATCGCTCCGGACGTGGTCCTGCTGACCGACGGCGGCGGAGCCGTGCGCGCGGCGCTGGAGCCCGTCGTGGGGGCGGACAGGGTGATCGAGGTGCTGCGCAGGATCTCGGCGGCGGCGTCGCTGCACCCGGTGCAGGTCAACGGGCACCCGGCACTGATCGTCCGGCTGGACGGCGGGACCGACACCGTCCTGGCGATGCGGGTCGACGACGGACTCGTCACCGGGCTCTACGCGGTGCGCAACCCGGAGAAGCTGTCCCGCATCGAGCGGGAGACCACGGTGAGCCGCTGAGCCCGAAGCGCGCCTGGGGCCACGTACGGCAGGAGGGCCACACCCCCGTCGCGGGGATGCGGCCCTCCTCTCCGTACTGCCGGACCTACTTGCGGATCAGGCTGCGGAGCACGAACTGCAGGATGCCGCCGTTGCGGTAGTAGTCCGCCTCACCGGGGGTGTCGATGCGGACGACGCCGTCGAACTCCACACCGGTGTCGGTGGTGACCTTGACGGTGCGCGGCGTGGTGCCGTTGTTCAGCTCGGTCACGCCGGTGAAGGAGAAGGTCTCCTCGCCGGTGAGGCCGAGGGACTCGGCGGTGTGGCCCTCCGGGAACTGGAGCGGGAGGACGCCCATGCCGATGAGGTTCGAGCGGTGGATGCGCTCGTAGGACTCGGCGATGACGGCCTTGACGCCCAGGAGCGCGGTGCCCTTGGCCGCCCAGTCACGGGACGAGCCGGAGCCGTACTCCTTGCCCGCCAGGATGACGAGCGGGGTGCCCGCGGCCTGGTAGTTCTGCGAGGCGTCGTAGATGAACGACACCGGGGCGCCTTCATCGGACCGGGTGAAGTCGCGGGTGAAGCCGCCCTCGGTGCCCGGCGCGATCTGGTTGCGCAGGCGGATGTTGGCGAACGTGCCGCGGATCATGACCTCGTGGTTGCCACGGCGCGAGCCGTAGGAGTTGAAGTCACGGCGCTCGATGCCGTGCTCCGTGAGGTACTTGCCGGCCGGGGTGTCGGCCTTGATGGCGCCGGCCGGGGAGATGTGGTCGGTGGTGACCGAGTCGCCCAGCTTGGCGAGCACCCGGGCGCCCGCGATGTCCTCGACCGGGGTCGTCTCCATCGTCATGCCCTCGAAGTACGGGGGCTTGCGCACGTAGGTGGACTCGGAGTCCCACTCGAAGGTGTTGCCGGTCGGGATCGGCAGCGCCTGCCACTGGGCGTCGCCCGCGAAGACGTCCTGGTAGGACTTGTTGAACATGTCCTCGCCGATGGCGTTCGCCACGACGTCGTTGACCTCGGCCTCGGAGGGCCAGATGTCCTCGAGGAAGACCGGCTTGCCGTCCTGGTCGACGCCGAGGGCGTCCTTGGTGATGTCGACCTTCATCGAACCGGCGATGGCGTACGCGACGACCAGCGGCGGGGACGCCAGGTAGTTCATCTTGACGTCGGGGTTGATCCGGCCCTCGAAGTTGCGGTTGCCGGAGAGCACCGAGGTGACGGCCAGGTCGTGGTCGTTGACGGCCTTGGAGACCTCGTCCGGCAGCGGGCCGGAGTTGCCGATGCAGGTGGTGCAGCCGTAGCCGACGAGGTTGAAGCCGACCTTGTCGAGGTACGGGGTCAGGCCCGCCTTGTCGAAGTAGTCGGTGACGACCTTCGAGCCCGGCGCGAGGGTGGTCTTGACCCACGGCTTGCGGGTCAGGCCCTTCTCGACGGCCTTCTTCGCCACGAGCGCGGCGGCGACCATGACGTAGGGGTTCGAGGTGTTGGTGCAGGAGGTGATCGCGGCGACGGTGACGGCGCCGTGGTCGATCTCGTACGTCGTGCCGTCGGGGGCGGTGACGGTGACCGGGTTCGACGGGACGCCGTTCGAGGCGGCCGGGGCGTCGGAGGCCGGGAAGGACTCCTTGCCCGCCTCCTCGTCGTCCGCGACGTAGTTGCGCACGTCCTGGGCGAACTGCGCCTTGGCGTTCGCGAGGACGATGCGGTCCTGCGGGCGCTTCGGGCCGGCGATGGAGGGGACGACCGTGGAGAGGTCGAGCTCCAGCTTCTCGGAGAAGTCGGGCTCGGCGGCCGGGTCGAGCCAGAGGCCCTGCTCCTTGGCGTATGCCTCGACGAGCGCGACCTGCTGGGCGTCACGGCCGGTCAGACGGAGGTACTTCAGCGTCTCGTCGTCGATCGGGAAGATCGCGGCGGTGGAACCGAACTCGGGCGACATGTTGCCGATGGTGGCGCGGTTCGCGAGGGAGGTGGCGGCGACGCCCTCACCGTAGAACTCGACGAACTTGCCGACGACGCCGTGCTTGCGGAGCATCTCGGTGATGGTCAGCACGAGGTCGGTGGCGGTGGTGCCGGCCGGGAGCTCGCCCGTCAGCTTGAAGCCGACGACGCGCGGGATGAGCATGGAGACCGGCTGGCCGAGCATCGCGGCCTCGGCCTCGATGCCGCCGACGCCCCAGCCCAGCACGCCGAGGCCGTTGACCATGGTGGTGTGCGAGTCGGTGCCGACGAGGGTGTCGGGGTACGCCTGGCCGTTGCGGACCATGACCGTACGGGCCAGGTGCTCGATGTTGACCTGGTGGACGATGCCGGTGCCCGGGGGGACGACCTTGAACTCGTCGAAGGCGGTCTGGCCCCAGCGCAGGAACTGGTAGCGCTCCTTGTTGCGGCCGTACTCCAGCTCGACGTTCTGCGCGAACGCGTCGTTGGTGCCGAACTTGTCGGCGATGACGGAGTGGTCGATGACCAGCTCGGCCGGGGCCAGCGGGTTGATCTTCGCCGGGTCGCCGCCGAGCTCCTTCACGGCCTCACGCATGGTGGCGAGGTCCACGACACACGGAACACCGGTGAAGTCCTGCATGATCACGCGGGCCGGCGTGAACTGGATCTCCTGGCTGGGCTGGGCCTGCGAGTCCCATCCGCCCAGCGCCCGGATGTGATCGGCGGTGATGTTCGCGCCGTCCTCGGTACGGAGCAGGTTCTCCAGCAGCACCTTCAGGCTGTAAGGGAGGCGCGCGGAGCCCTCGACCTTGTCCAGCTTGAAGATCTCGTACGACTCGTCGCCCACGCGCAGCGTGCTGCGGGCGTCGAAGCTGTTCGCCGACACGACAGTCTCCTTCTTCAATGTGCGCGTTCAACCGCGCCGCGCCTCATGTGCGGCCGGCGCCGCCTGCGGCCCCCACCATCCGCTAAGGTAAGGATTAGTTAGGTAACCCTTACCGAGCGGCGGCTGCGGTGCGCCTCGGCAGATATCTCGATGTCGAGATAACTCTAGTACATCGCCGGGGAAGGGTCATGTCCGGGCGCCCCCGATTCTCCTGCGGCGAGGATCGGGCGTCGTCGCCGACGCCGTTGACCGCAAGGTTTCCCACCGGATGCCGAGTGATCCTTCACGGCCGGCGTGGGGGAACCGGTACGCGTGTGCCGCGACCCCGTTCCGGGTTCGGCGCGGGGGCTGCGCCACGCGACTCCCGCCGGCCCGGTGACGCGCAGGGGCCGGGCCCGGGTGTCTCCACCCGTGCCCGGCCCGTGTTCGTGCCGTGCGCCTCATCAGCCCCGCGCTCAGCGCAGCGCGTAGGCCTTCTCGATACTCTGCACGGTACGGCTGCCGTGGTCGTCCCAGAGCTCGGTCCTGACCGCGACGTAGCCGTCGGTGGACGCGAGCTTCGGGTGACGGTAGGAGACCCGGAACGAGTCCCGGTCCAGCCGCTTCACATCGGCCCGCTGCCACGTGGTCCCGCCGTCGTAGCTGACGGACGCCTTGGCCCCGGAGGCCGCCGTGGAGCCCTTCCAGCCCTCCGCGCGGTCCGCGTCGAGGGTGAAGGAGTACGGCTGGTTGGCCCTGGCCCGGTTGAAGAGGTCGACCCGCAGGTCGTACCCGGGGTTGATCACCCCGTCGTAGGCGCAGTACTCCAGGCCGGTGACACCGCAGTCGCCGGCCTGGTCCTTCGCGGCCTGTGACGTGAAGCGGTAGTCGGTCGTGATGCCGGTGCTGTGCCGGATGCCGTCACCCGCGTCCGTACCGTCGTAGGCGAACTTCGACACGAACCGGTAGTCCGCCTCCTCCGGCACGCCGTCGGCTATTCCGAAGCTGACGTCCATGGGCTCGCCGTCGCGGTACGCCTCCCAGGTCATGTTCAGGACGGCGGTCGACAGCACGTGGTCCGGCTCGGAGTCGTGCGGAGCCGTGTACAGCATGAAGGTGGTGCCGACGCGGCAGAACACGCACGGGGTGCGGGACGCCAGTGGGGCGGGCGTCAGCGGCCCGGCGAACCAGGTTTCGTTCACGACCTGACCGGGCCGGTAGGTCTTCGGCGTCTCCAGCTCGTACAGCGAAGGGTCCTCGCCCGGCGACATCGTCTGCAGGAACTGCTGGCCGGAGTCGGCGGCGTACACGTACTCGTCACGCTCCGCACCGCGCCGCACCTGCTGCCACGGACGGATCGAGAGGGGGAACAGCGGGCTCCAGGAACTCAGGGAGTACCAGGCCTTCGACCGGCCGCCGTCGCCGTACACGCTCTGGCGCAGCGTCGCGAAGTCCCGCTTGTTCGCGGTGAACGAGAGATCTGCCGGGATTCCCTTCTCGAAGGTCCACTGCCCCGAGTACGCGTACGAGGAGTCCTCCAGGCCGTGCAGGGCGATGGTGGTCGCGCCCAGTGCGACGCGCTTGGCGAGCACTTCACCGTCGGAGGCGCCGGTGGCGAAGACCGGGAGCGAGGAATTCGCCGCGTACACGTTGTACGGAACACCGGGTACAGGCAGCAGGACGACGGCTGCGGCACCCGCGTTCTTCAGGTCCGTGAGCCGGAGCGAGATGTGCCGGGGGTCGTCGTGGCGGACCAGAGCGGCCTTCCCCTTGACGTCCGCCTTGGCGAGGTCCTCGGGGGAAGCCGACCCCGCGTCGACCACGGCGAGGTTCTTCGTGCCGCTGAACCGGGTCAGATCGGGCGGGGTCTTCACGGTCAGCGGGAAACCTCCGGCTCCCTTGACGGCGGCCGTCAGGACGGGCTGGGTGCTGCGCTCGTAGACCGAGAGGGCCGAGGTGCCGGTGCGGGGTGCGGCGGCGGGGATCGCGCCGAACACCTCGTCCGAGGAGGAGGGGTAGGCCATCACGCCGTAGGTCGTGCCGAGGCGCTCCTCGTTGATCCGGGTGACCTCGTAGTCGAGGGCGGACCGCTCCAGGGGCCGCTTCTCGTCCTTGATCCTCACCTTGACGTCGACGGCCTCGGAAGCGTCCACGCTCACGCTGGTGGCCGCTCCGGCCACGGTGACGTCGTCGAGGTTGAAGAGGTCCGTCGCCTCGTGCGTCCCGTAGAACTCGTAGCCGCTGGGGTAGTCGTTCGCGCCGGTGGAGACGGAGCCGAGGACGGCGTAGCGGCCGCTCGGCACCCGGAGGGTCTGGCTGGTGACCCCCTCGACCGTACGCGTCACGAAGGTGTCGTTGTCGAGCCCCATGACGATGAGGTCGGCCGAGGCCGCGATCCCGCTGTGCCGGTCCTTCAGATTCACGGTCAGGTCGAACCGCTCGCTGTCACGGGTGAAGCCCACGGCCGTGTGCGCCACGGCGGCGCCGTCGGCCGTGGCGGTCACCGTGCCGGAGTAGACACCCGGTACGGCCTTGGCCGGGTCGAGGACGGCCTTCACCTGGGCGGTGCCGTGCGCGGCGACGGTGACCTCGGGCTCGGCGAACGTCAGCGCGCCCCCGGCCAGCGCCTCCTCGGACCCGACGCTCCTGGCCTGCGCGGCCAGGGAGACCGTCACGGCCTTGTCGGAGCGGTTGTACAGGGTCAGCGTGCGCGGTTCCGGGGCCTTGGCTTCGAAGTCGAGGAAGCCGAAGTCGACGTTGCCCTCGATGTCCACGGTCGCGTCCAGGCCGGCGTCCACCGCGGTGCGGCCACTGCCCTGGTCGTAGACGGTGGTGTCGGCCTGCTCGGTGTGGGAGACGAGCGCGGCCTTGAGCTGCTCGCCGGTCCAGTCCGGATAGCGCTCCTTGAGCAGCGCAGCCGCGCCCGCCACGTGCGGTGTGGCCATCGAGGTGCCGTTGGCCGAGGTGTAGTACTCGTCGACGACCGTGCCCATGGCGGTGCCCTTGGCACGCGCGGCGACGATGCCGACACCGGGGGCGGTCAGATCGGGCTTGAGGCCGTGGTCGCCGACCCGGGGGCCGCGGCTGGAGAACTCCGCGATCCGGTCCGACTTGTCGACCGCTCCCACGGTGAGGGCGGAGTCGGCGGTGCCCGGGGAGCCGATGGTCGACTTGCCGGGGCCGCTGTTGCCCGCGGCGATCACGAAGAGGGTGTCGCTGGAGGCGCTGAGCCGGTCGACGGCCTCCTCGGTCGGGTCCCCGCCGGCGGAGGCCGGTGAGCCCAGACTCATGCTGACGATGTCGGCGCCCTGGTCGACGGCCCACTCCATCCCGGCGATGATCCCGGAGGTGGGGCCGCTGCCCCCGTCGTCGAGGACCTTGCCGATCAGCAGATCCGCCCCGGGGGCGACACCCTTGAGACGGCCGTCGGACGCCGCACCGGTGCCCGCGACGGTCGACGCGACATGGGTGCCGTGACCGTGGCCGTCGGTGACGGAGTCGACTCCGCTCATGAAGCTCTTGGTCGCGGTGATCCTGTTCTGGACGTCGGGGTGCGTGGTGTCGACGCCGGTGTCCAGGATGGCGACCTTGATGCCCTTGCCGTCGAGTCCCGCCGCCCAGGCCGCGGGTGCCCCGATCTGCGGCACGCTCACATCGAGGGAGACCTTTGCCTTCGCGTCGTACCAGATCTTCGCGACCGGGCCGGTGGCGCTTTCGGACGAGGAGCGCGCGGCGGACTTCTTCGTGGCCAGTGCGGGCGTGACAGTGCGCCAGAAACTCGCGGCGCCCTTCTTCTCGACCCGGACCGCCGCCATGTCGAGCCGGTCGAGGACCGCGCCCGGCTTGCCGGACGGCAGCTCCTTCGCGCGGCGGGTGAGGGTGGCGCGCGAGGCCTTGTCGGCGTACTCGACGATGACCGGAACCCCGTCGGCGGAGCCGTCCGCCTGGCCGTCGGCCAGCAGCCGGGTGACGTTGAACAGGTTCCGGTCGAGCGTCTGGTCGGCAATACCGGCCACGGAGTCCGACGGGTAGACGTACAGATCGCCGTCGGGAGTGGTGAGGGTGCGGAAGGTCTTGGCGGCGCCCGGGGCGGGGGTCACCGTGACAGCGCGCTTGCCGTCCGGTCCCGGAGTGAGCGTCACCTTGTCGCCGGTGATGAGCGTCACGGACCGGGGCTCCTGCTGCCCGGTGGCGCCGGCGGGCAGGGACGCGCCGCCTGTCGGCGTGCCGGTCGCCGCCTGGACGGCGCCCGCGGCCGGCAGGCCCGCGAGCATCGTCCCGAGCACGACGGCCACAGAGGTGCCGAGCAGTCGTCTTCGGGATCTTCCGCTTGCCGGATTCGGCATCTTCTCTCCTAGCTGAACGGATCGTCACACCAGAGATCAGCGAGCAGCACGGAACGACCGGGGTGGGACGTCCCGTCTGATCACCGAGGGGGGCGAGCCGAAAGCTATCCGTGGGACGGGGGAGCAAAGAAGGGGAGACGGCGGCGCACTTGCGACAACGGCACGAAAGAGCCAGCCCGCTGCGGGGATCACCCGGACGGCGCGGCGGGTCGCGGGTCGGCCCTGTGCGGGGAGGGAGCGGTCAGCTCGGCTCCGCCGCGCCGATCCAGCCGCGCCGGGCCGCGTACCAGCCCAGTTGCATTCGGGTGGCCACGCCCGCCCGGTCCATCAGCCCCCGGGCCCGGCGCAGCACGGTGCGGCGGGCTATCCCCAGATGCCGGGCGACTGCCTCGTCGGTGAGGCCGCTGAGCAGCAGGGTGAGGAGCCGGGTGTCCTCCGGATCCAGCGCATCGGGCGCCTCGCCCTCGCCGGGGGTGAGCGGGACGCTGTCGTCCCAGACCCGCTCGAAGAGTTCGAGCAGCCCGGTGAGCAGCGGGCTCGGGCTGATGATGCCGGTGGCGCCCGGCCGGGTGCCCGACTCGCTCAGCGCGGGCAGCACCGCCACCTCGCGGTCGACGATCATCATCTTCATCGGCAGCCGCGCCGTCACCCGGGCCTGTTCACCGGCGCGGACACACTGGTCTATGCGCTCCATGGCGCCCGGGTACTCGACCGCGTCACGGCAGTAGAGCGTGCGGTAGACGACGCCCTCGGACATCTTCTGCACCTGGACGCTGTTGTCCACGGAGAAGTACGGCGGGGTGTCGAAGTACAGGACCTCGGAGCGGGCCCGGCGCACGATCTGCTCGACGCGGGCGGCGAGCGCCTCCTTCGGGACATGCTCGATCGCCACCGGGCCGGCCGCTCTGCGGTTGTCCACGTGGTACTCCTGGGCCAGGCGCATCATCGCGGCTCGCGCCTCCAGCAGCTCCTGCATCCGGTGCGCCAGCAGCAACTCGCCCGCGCTGTCCGGCGGCTGGGCCGCCAGCGGCCCCCCGGCACCCGGCTCGCGTATCGTCAGGCCCCGGGCCATCAGCCCGTCGAGGGCCGCCTCGATCCGCCGCGGCGGCAGCCCGGTGCGCACGGCCAACCGCTCCGGCCCGCACGGCCCTTCACGCACCAGGTCCCGATAGGCCAGGTCTTCGTCCTCGGTCAACCCAAGGGCTTCCAGCACAGGATCTCCTCTCCCCGCCCCACCCCCGTCACAGGGAATCCTGAAACGTAACGGGCGATCAGGCAAGAGTGGATCAAGGAGCGTTCGTCCTGGCCACACGGCACATCGGCCCGCACCGGCTCAAGGCCCGCACGGATCACCGGGACGTCCGAGCGGGCCCGCGGTGAGGTCCGTACGGGAGAGGGGGCGCGTCGCGGGGCGTGCGGCCGGGTCCGGTACCGGCGCGACGAACACGGCGGCGGAACATCGCCCACGCGGTCCGTCGCCGCACCGCCTCCTGACACGACGCCCGGGGCGTTCCACGCATGAGTGGGCGACTTCGGGACAGGCGTACCCCTGACAGAGGAGGCACAGATGCCGCTCACCTTCCGCAAGAGCTTCCAGATCCTCCCGGGCGTCCGGCTGAACATCAACCGCCGCTCATGGTCCGTCACCACGGGCGGACGCCACGGCCCCAAGCGCACCCACAGCAGCACCGGCAGGCGCACCACGTCCATGGACCTGCCGGGCCCGTTCGGCTGGCGCAGGACGACGCGTCGCCGTCGCGGCTGACCGTCACCCGTTCGGACGAGCACCGCACGCCGGGCCGTCGGGCACGCCCGACCCTTCCAGTAGGCGCCCGCCCACGGCCCGGCACCCGACCGTCACCCGAACCCCACACCCCCGGCACGATCGTCATCTCATATCTGAGATAGCGTGCGGGTATGGAAGACGACTACCTCGCACGCATCGGCAAGCTCATCCGTGACGCACGCCAGCACCGCGGCTGGACGCAGACCCAGCTCGCCGAGGCGCTCGCCACGAGCCAGAGCGCCGTCAATCGCATCGAGCGCGGCAACCAGAACATCAGCCTTGAGATGATCGCCCGCATCGGCGAGGCCCTCGAGAGCGAGATCGTGTCACTCGGCTACGCCGGGCCCATGCACCTGCGGGTCGTCGGCGGTCGCCGGCTCTCCGGCTCCATCGACGTGAAGACGAGCAAGAACGCCTGCGTCGCGCTGCTCTGCGGCTCCCTGCTCAACAAGGGCCGCACCGTGCTGCGCCGGGTGGCCCGCATCGAGGAGGTCTTCCGGCTCCTGGAGGTCCTCAACTCCATCGGCGTACGCACGCGCTGGATCAACGACGGCGTCGACCTCGAGATCCTGCCGCCCGCCCAGCTCGACCTGGAGGCCATCGACGCGGACGCCGCGCGCCGCACCCGCTCCATCATCATGTTCCTCGGCCCGCTGCTGCACCGCACTGACCGCTTCACCCTGCCGTACGCCGGCGGCTGCGACCTCGGCACCCGCACGATCGAGCCGCACATGATCGCGCTGCGCCGCTTCGGCCTGGAGATCGCGGCGACCGACGGGCTCTACCACGCCCAGGTCGACCACGAGGTCCGCCCGGGCCGCCCCATCGTCCTGACCGAGCGCGGCGACACGGTGACCGAGAACGCCCTGCTGGCCGCGGCACGCCACGACGGCGAGACGGTCATCCGCAACGCGTCCTCCAACTACATGGTCCAGGACCTGTGCTTCTTCCTGGAGGCGCTCGGCGTACGCGTCGACGGCGTCGGCACGACGACCCTGACGGTGCACGGCGTGCCGGAGATCGACGTGGACGTCGACTACTCCCCCTCCGAGGACCCGGTCGAGGCGATGAGCCTGCTGGCCGCCGCCGTGGTGACGGAGTCCGAGCTGACGATCCGCCGCGTCCCGATCGAGTTCCTGGAGATCGAGCTCGCGGTCCTGGAGGAGATGGGCGTCGACTGCGACCGCACCGCGGAGTACGCCGCCGACAACGGCCGCACCAGGCTGGTGGACCTGACGGTCCGGCCCTCCAAACTGGAGGCGCCCATCGACAAGATCCACCCGATGCCCTTCCCGGGCCTGAACATCGACAACGTGCCGTTCTTCGCGGCGATCGCGGCCTCCGCGCACGGCCAGACGTTGATCCACGACTGGGTCTACGACAACCGCGCGATCTACCTCACCGACCTCAACCGCCTCGGCGGCAGGCTCCAGCTCCTGGATCCCCACCGCGTCCTGGTCGAGGGCCCGACCCGCTGGCGCGCCGCCGAGATGATGTGCCCGCCCGCACTGCGGCCGGCGGTGGTGGTGCTGCTGGCGATGATGGCGGCGGAGGGGACGTCGGTGCTGCGCAACGTGTACGTGATCAACCGGGGGTACGAGGAGCTGGCGGAGCGGCTGAACTCGGTGGGGGCGCAGATCGAGATCTTCCGGGACATCTGACGGGCGGGGTGTCGTGCCCCTTGGGCCCAGGGGGCACGACACCGCAACGTGCCATCCGACCTGCGAATACTCACCTTCACGGCCCTTCACTGATCACTGCTGCTTTTCAGCACCTTGTGCAACGCACATGCAAGGTGATCTTGATTGCATGACGGTGCGTCAGAATCACCTGATAGGCCATCACTCTTTGCGCAGAGTTGTCGCCGTAGCGCCCTCGCGCCGTCCGATGCCGGTCGCGTCAAAACGACCACCTCTGATCGACGAGGGGCCCGCCATCTGCCTATCGAGCTCATGCACGGTTAGCGGTGGGACGTCGAAGGGCCGGGGCCGTCGGCGCTCACGTCCGCCAAGCCAGGATCCGGTCTGCGGTCTGTTGCTGGGACAGCAGGCCGGCGATGGATTGGACGGTGTCGTCCATGTGCTCGCGGCGGCCGAGGTGGCGGGCCAGTGCCCGCCGTGAGCCGATACATCGGGAGCTCGACGCCAACTCGCCCCCATGAGCAGTACGCGCGCGGGGCATCGCTGTCCCCAGTGGGTCATGCGGAGGCTGATCTCAGTGCGGTGAGGCACGCGACTGCGGAGGCCAAGGCCAGCACCAGGAAGAGGTTGGGGTATCCGCCGAGAGGTAGGGCGAGAGCGGCGCCGACGAAGGGGGCGAGTGCTGAGGCGGTGGTCGTGGGAGCTGCGAGGAGTCCGGAAAGGCGGCCGTAGTGGGTCGCCCCCCACCTGTCCGTGATGGCGGTGGCCTGCAGCAAGGTGAGGTTGCCACGGACCATTCCGGCTGTGATGGAGAGGGCTACCAGCAAGGCGTAGGGGCCTGGCGTCAATGCGAGTGCTGCGGTGGTGAAGCCTGCGAGCGCGATGAGCGCGGCTGTTCGAGTGGTGGGTGATGTGTGGCGGGCGAGCGTGGCGTAAAGGGTGCGGCCCAGTGTCTGGCCAGCGCCGCCCAGCCCCAGGGCCCAGGCTGCTTCGGTGGTGGTGAAGCCGCGTTCGATCAGGAGCGGGACGAGTGCGACCACAGCGGCGGAGACGGTGAACGCCGAAAGAGTCAGGGAGAGGGCCAACATCCAGAACGGCCGACTGTGGGCCACGGTGTCAGCTCCGCCGGTGCCGTGGGCAGGGGGTGCAGAGGGCTCTGACCACGGTGCCTTCAGCGCGAATGCGTGCGCGGGGATGGTCACGGCGGCGAGGACGAGGGCAAGGGCGGCGTACGTCGCGCGCCAGGACATGTGGTCGGCGAGAACTGCGGTCGCGGGGGCGAAGACGGTGGAAGCGAGGCCGCCCGCAAGCGTGACGACGGTCAGTGCGCGAACGTGGTCGGGTGCCCACCACCGGGTCAAGGCGGCGAAAGCGGGTTGATAGAAGGTGGCTGCCATTGCAAGGCCGGCAAGTAGCCAGCCGATGGTGAAGACAACCAGGTTGGGTGCGAGGGCCACGATGAGAATGCTCAAGGCGCCGAGTACTGATCCGGCTGTCATGACTGTTCGGGGCCCACGGTGGTCGATCATCCGGCCCACCCGGATTCCGGCGAGAGCGGAGACGAGCAGGGCCGCTGAGAACGCCCCTGTCGTCGCCCCGATCGGCCAGCCGGTTGCGGCCGTGATCTGTGGATTCAGGACGGGGAAGGCGTAGTAGACGATGCCCCAGCTGGTGATCTGTGTGACGCACAGCGCCGGCAAAGCGGCGCGGGGCCGCGACCGGTGTCCTGCTCCGGTCGGGGCCCCGCTGGCGGGAGTACTCAGCTCGGTCACGAGCCGCAGCAGCCGCCGGCCGGTGCTTCCTCGGTGGCCGCGGCAACTGTAGTGACGGGGGCGCCCACGCCGAGCTGCACCAGGGCGGGTGCCGGTGCGGCACAGCACCCCGCGCCCTCGCTCAGGGCTGCGGCGGGATCGTCGAACAGACCGGCGCCGCCGCAGACCCCGGTCTCGGGGAGGGTGAGTTCGACGCGGTCGGCCGCTTCGGTGTCGCCTGCGATGGCGGCAGCGACGGAGCGGACCTGCTCGTAGCCGGTCATGGCCAGGAACGTCGGGGCGCGCCCGTAGGACTTCATGCCGACCAGGTAGACATCGGGTTCAGGGTGGGAGAGCTCGCGGTGGCCGTGCGGGTAGACGGTGCCACAGGAGTGCTGATTGGGGTCGATCAGCGGTGCCAGCTCCGTCGGAGCCTGGAGGCGTTCGTCGAGGCCGAGGCGGATCTCGGAGAGGAACGACAGATCAGGACGCAGCCCGGTCAGTACGACGACCTCGTCCACCGGGTCGAGCTTGCGACCGTCCTCGCCGACCAGGATGAGGCGACCGGTGCCGTCGCGCTCGACGGCCTCGGTACGGAAGCCCGTGACCGCGTCGGCGTGGCCTTCGTCGACAGCGGCCTTTGCGGCCAGGCCGAGGGCACCGCGCGCGGGGAGCTGGTCGGCGCTGCCGCCTCCGAAGGTGGATCCGCTGATGCCGCGTCGCAGGATCCAGACCGCGTGGGTCCCTGGCTCGTCCTTCGCGACGTCGGCGAGGCCGGCGAGGGCGGTGAAGGCGGAGGCGCCGGAGCCGATGACCGCGGTTCGCTTGCCGGCGTAGCGGGCTCGGACGGCCGGATCCTTGAGGTCGGGCACGCGGTAGGTGATGCGGTGGGCCGCTGCGATTTCGCCCAGGGCGGGCAGGCCGGAGGCGCCTGCGGGGCTCGGGGTGGACCAGGTGCCGGAGGCGTCGATGACGGCGCGGGCGAAGACGCGCTCCTCGCCGGTGGGGGTGGTGAAGTGGACGACGAAGGGCTGGGTTTCACGTTCTGCGTCGACGATGCGGTCACGGCCGCTGCGGGATACGCCGGTGACCGTGGCGTTGTACCGGACGCGGTCGCCGAGAATGTCGGCGAGGGGCTGCAGGTACTGCTCTGCCCAGTCGCCGCCGGATGGATAAGTGCCCGCTTCGGGCTTGGTCCAGCCGGTCGGCGCGAGGAGCTTTTCGGCGGCCGGGTCGGTGAGCTCGCTCCAGGTCGAGAACAGGCGCACATGGCTCCACCCTCGGACAGCCGAGCCGGCGGTATTGCCTGTTTCCAGGACGAGGGGCTCGATGCCGCGCTCGACGAGGTTGGCGGCGGCAGCCAGTCCGGTGGGACCGGCTCCGATGACGATGACGGGAAGCTGCGGGGTGCTCATGGTGCTCGTCTCCTCGGGGGGCGAAGGGTCAGCGCGCGAAGGCGAAAGCGGTCAGCCGGGCATCCCGCCTGCTTTCCGTCGCCTGGGCGGCACTGTCGCTGACCTGGGCGCAGCTGTCGCAGAAGTTGACGCCGCGGAGGTGGCGGGCGATGCGGCGGGCTCGGGCCGCGCTGAGCGCGGTCCTGATTGAGGTCGCCACGACGGCTCCTTTGATTCGATGTTTGTCGATACGAAAAGCTTGCCACTTGCTTCGACGAGTGTCAACATAGACGTATGTCGAATTCAGAGGTTGTGGGACTCCCGGTCCTCCAGGAGGAAAGCGTGGTGCCGTGCTGCCCGCCGATAGCGGCGGGCGAGCTGTCGCAGGCCGACGCGGAGAAGATGGCCGCCATGTTCAAGGCGCTGTCGGACCCCGTGCGGCTGCGGCTCTTCTCACGAATCGCCTCGCACCCGGCCGGCGAGGCGTGCGTCTGCGACATCGCAGACGTCGGCGTCTCGCAGCCGACCGTCTCCCATCACCTGAAGAAGCTGAGGGAGGCCGGTCTGCTGACGTCGCAGAAGCGTGGGACGTGGGTCTACTACCAGGTCGCGCCATCCGTCGTGGCCGGCATGTCCGGCATGCTCGATCTGAGCGCCCAACCGGTGCGCGCTGCTCGTCAGCCGGTGCGGTCGGGCGGGCAGCAGCGCAGCAGGTAGTCCTTGAGATCATCCAGGCGGCATGCCGCTCCGGCTCCGTCCGCGCGGTAGAAGACTTGCTTGCCCTCCTTGCGGGAGAGCACCAGGCCGCCCCGTCGTAGCAGGCTGAGATGTTCGGAGGCCGTCGAGGGCTTCAGTCCGCATCGCTCCGCGATCTCTCCCACAGCCAGCTCTTGTCCGCCCGTGAACTGCATCAGGACGCGTTGCCGGGTTTCGCTCGCGAGCGCCTTGAGGAAGTCAGCGGTGGCTTGATCGACCCGTGGCGCACCACTTGCAGCCATTGATCCCCCCTGGCCATCATTTCGTCATTTTCCGAAACAACGAACTATGTGGAGTTCAGGATCTCATGGACCATGCCGACCTCATCGTGATCGGCGCAGGCCAGGCCGGCCTGGCAACTGCCGCCCTCGCCCGCCGTCATGGCTTCACCCGCACGCTGGTGCTGGACTCGGCCGCCGCACCTGGTGGGTCGTGGCCGCAGTACTACGACAGCCTCACTCTCTTTTCACCCGCCCGGTATTCGGGCCTCCCCGGCCTGCGCTTTCCCGGGGACCCGGACCGGTACCCCACACGTGACGAGGTAGTGAGCTACCTCAGGGAGTACGCCAGCCATATCAACGCCGACATCCGCACCTCCACCACGGTCACTTCTGCGATCCGTCACGGCGATACCTGGCTGCTGACCACCGAAGGCGGCCGGCAGTTCACGGCGCCCGCGCTTGTCGCCGCGACCGGCAACTACGCCGACCCGACGGTGCCGGTGATGGCGGGCGAAGGGGCATTCGGCGGCCGGTCCCTGCATTCCGCCTCCTACCGCAGCCCCGAACCGTTCGCCGGACAGCGGGTCATCGTGGTGGGCGGAGGCAACTCGGCCGTTCAGATCGCTGCCGACCTCGGTGCGGTCGCACGCACCAGCATCGCGACCCGGCGTCCCATCGGCTGGATACAACAGAGGCCGCTGGGACGAGACCTGCATTGGTGGCTGCAACGCACCAGCCTCGACGTCGCACCGATGCGCAGGCTGCTGCTGAGAATGCCGGTGGCCGTCCTCGACGACGGGCGCTACCGCACTGCCCTGGGCGACAACGGCGTTGACAGTCGCGCCATGTTCACCCGGCTCACCGACGAGGGAGTGGTCTGGGCAGACGGCACGAAGGAGCCGGTCGACACGGTCATCTGGGCCACCGGCTACCGGCTCACCTTCCCCTACCTGGCCGGCAGCGGTGCCTTGGACGACAGGGCCCAGCCCCGGCACCGCGGCGGCATCACCACCACGGTGCCAGGGCTGGGGTTCGTCGGCATGGAGTTTCAGCGCAGCTTCTCCTCCAAAACGCTGCGAGGCGTCGGACGGGATGCCGGCTACGTCTTGTCTGGCCTGAGCAAGGGGCACCGCTGACGCAAGTCGATGCCGGGAACGGCGACAGCCTGGTGGTTCGGGCCCGCACCACGCGTGCGAGAGGGGGATCGTGAAGGGATCCGCTCAGCTGCGAGTGTCCTTCACGACGCGGCACGCGAAGCACTTGAACGCCTGCTGCCCCGACAGGTTGTCGTAGTAGCCGTCGTCGGGAAGGACGTTCGCCGGCTCGTAGCGGGGTGCGCCGAAGAGGTCTCCCACCTGCTGGGCAGGGCCAAAGGTGTTCGGCACGAAAACGGTGTCCTCCCGGATCCCGTCCCACAACAGCGCGGTTCCGGTGACGGAGCCGCGCAGGCTCTCCACGCGCACGGCGTCGCCGTCCGCGATGCCGCTCGCCCGGGCGGCTCTCGGGTGAATCTGTATCAGCCGGACACCGTTGAGCTGCTTGCCGGTACGAGTCCAGTGCGTGACCTCGGCGAAGTGGACGACGCTCGGTCGGCCGGTCATGCCCATCAGCGGGTAGGCCGCGTGCGCAGCCCGCCCCTGACGGGGCCCGATGGACACGGGATGGGTGACCGCCTGCGGGTTGATCGGGCTGGTGACGAAGCCCGAGGCGTAGCGCACGGTCGGATGATCTCCCGTGACCTCCGGGTGGGTGTAGAAGACCGGCAGAGCGCTGTGGCCCGTGGGCGTCAGCTTGTCCTGCAGCTCCTGGGTGAAGATCTCGACTTTGCCGGACGGTGTGAGGAATCGCTTCCCCTTGTTGTCCGCGTCCAGGGCCTCGGCGGCCGCGTACCAGGAGGGGTGGTCCAGGTAGAGGGTGCTGACGCCGGGGTGATCGGTGCTGGGGCAGGGCCAGCGCAAGGGCTCGGGCCGTCGGCGCATCCGCTGCTCGGTCATCCCGGCCATGGCCGGCGTGTGCTGGACGAACTGCTCCCAGAGCGCCCGGTAGTCCAGCCACTCTTTCGGGAACGCCTCGCGCCAGTCGGCGGCCGGCCGCCTGGTGTCCAGAAGAGCCAGTGCGTGCGCCAGCCCGATCCAGATCTCCGGGTCTGTGCGTGACTCACCCACACGGGGTACGACCTGGTCCTGCCAGCGGATAGCGCGGTCGTCGCGGCGCATGTAGACGCCTTCCATCTCCAGTCCGCTGCATACCGGAAGGATGATGTCGGCGTAGTAGGCGGGTTCCTCCATGAAGAGGCCCGTGTAGACGAAGAACTCCAGTTCTCGGAATGCCTCCCGTACACGCGTGGTGTTGGCCGAGGACACCAGCGGATTGCCCTGGCTGACGATGGCCCGCAGCCGGTACGGCCGGCCGGTGAGTATCGACTCGGCGAAGTAGTCCGGGCCGACCGGGAGTGCCTGGCGGCGGTCGGGTACCGCGACCTGCAGGGGTGGGAGGTGCAGGTCGCCCGGCCAGGTGTTGTGCATGAAGTTGCAGCCGCCGCCCGGGATTCCGATGTTCCCGGTCACCGCGGCGAGGAACGTCAGCGCGCGGTAGGTGTCGAAGGCGCCCAGCTGGTGGGAGATGCCCGCGTTGCAGTAGATGGCGGCGGGCTTCGCGGCGGCGTACTCCTCCGCGATCGCGGTGATCGTCTTCGCCGGGACACCTGTCACCTTCGCGGCCCACGCCGCGGTGTAGCGGTGGCGGATCAGGTGGTCGCGCAGTTCGTCGAAGCCGAGGACCCAGCGGTCGACGAAGTCCTGGTCGTGGCGGTTCGTGGTGATGATGTGGTGGAGCATGCCCAGGACGAGCGCGTAGTCGGTGTGCGGCTTGGGGGCCACCCATCGGTCGGCCTGTGCCCCGGTGGGGGTGAGGCGTGGGTCGACGACGGTGAGCTTGGCGCCGGTCTTTTCACGCTCGCGCAGGAGGTACTCGTAGGTGACCGGGTGAGTCTCGGCCTGGTTGGTGCCCAGGAAGAGCAGGTACTTGGCGGAGCCGAGGTCCTCCTGGCCTGTGGCTTCGTCGGTTCCGTAGCCGTTGGTGAAGTTGCCGAGGCCGAACGTCGCAGAGAGAGCGTTGGCTCCGGCGTCGTTGCACACGGGGCCGACGTCGGTGTTGTTGGGGCTGCCCAGCATGGCGAAGAGACGGCCGACCAGTGATCCGGTTCCCCGCAGCATGCGGCCGGTGGTGCGGTTGGCGATGGTGTGGGCCTGGCCCGCGTCACGCAGTTCGAGGAACTTACGCGCGATCGTCTCGAAGGCCTCGTCCCAGGTGATCGGCTCGAAGCGGGATTTGGGGTCCCCCTTTTTGCCGGAGACGCGTCGGAGCGGGGTGGTCAGGCGCTGGTCGTTGTAGACCAGTTCCGGCATCATCTCCGCTTTGACGCACAGACCGCCGGCCTGGACGGGGTCTGCGTTCTCGCCGCGGACGCCGATGACCTTGTCAGCCTTGAGGTCGACTTTGAGTCTGCAGTTGGAGTTGCAGAACTGGCAGGCCGTGTGGACGGTCCGGTCCGGGGTGAGCGCCGCCGACTGCTTCGTGAAGTCACGCTCCGCAGAGGAAGCGGGTGCGCTGTTGCTGGGTGCGGTCTCAATCGAACTGGCGTGGGCCGGGACTGCTCCCAGGGCGGGAAGGCCCGCGCCCACACCGCCGATTACGGCTGTGTGGACGAAGCCACGTCGGGAAACCGCTCGTTCGACCCTGCTCACCTGAGATCTCCCCTGTCTCTGCCAGCACGTGCGCTCGGCGCTGCAAGGATTCTGGCCAGCGCCGACGGCAGGGCGAAAGGGCAGCTGGGAGGCACGAACTGTGCGTGGCACCGTCCTGCCCGTGCCTACGGCCTCTGCAGTAGCGCGGCGATGTCGCGGGCGGCTTCCCGGGCCGGGCGCCCGACGCCTATGAGCGTGGCCGAAGCCGGGCCGGTCCAGTCGCCGTATCCGAGCAGGTGGAGGCGTGGGTCGGCATCGGCCCGGGTCCCTGCGGTGGGGATGTGACCACGGGATCCGCGCAGACCTAGTGGCGAAAGGTGGCTGAGTACGGGCCGGAAGCCGGTGCACCAGATGACCGCGTCCACGTCCGCCTCCTGACCGTCGGCCCACTCGACGCCCGTCTCGGTGAAGCGGGAGAACATCGGAGATGCCTTCAGCAACCCGGCGTCGCGGGCTTCGCGCACGGGTGGGACGGCGACGATGTCCCCGAGGGAGGCGACGCCACCGGTGTCCGTACGCCCCTCATCCAGAGCGCGGCGGCGCGCGGTAGCGGCATCGAACAGGGCACGCCCGTCGATGTCATCGGACAGGAACATGGGCTCGCGCTGGGTGACCCAGGTCAGATCGGTGTCGTAGGCAAGGTCGGCGGCGATCTGCGCGCCGGAATTGCCGCCGCCGACCACGACGACGCGCTGCCCGGCGAAGTCCTTGGGGCTGCGGTACTCCGCGGTGTGCAGCTGCGCGCCGGTGAAGCGGTCCCGTCCGGGCACTGCCGGCAGGAACGGTCGCGACCAGGTGCCGGTGGCGCTGATGACGGCCCGGGCAAGCCACGGTCCCTCGTCGGTGGCCACTCGCAGCAGTTGCCCGTGCTCGTGGACGCCCTGGACGCGGACGGGCCGCCGGATCGGCAGTTCGTAGCGCTGCTCGTAGTCCGTGAGGTAGGTGACGACGTGCGCTGCGTCGGGGTACGTCTGGCCTGGCTGCGCCGGCATGAGCCTTCCGGGCAGGGACGAGTACGCGGCCGGGGAGAACAGGTGCAGGGAGTCCCAGGCGTGCTGCCAGGCTCCCCCGGGTGTGGGCTGCGCGTCCAGGATGACGAAGTCCAGGCCAAGACGGCGCAGGTGGTAACCGGCGGCGAGTCCGGACTGGCCGCCGCCGATCACCACTATGTCGGTGTCGGGTGTCACGCCGCTGCGAACTTTCGCCGCCAGGCGAGCGAGACGTAGACGAGGGCGACGAGGACCGGGACCTCGACGAGCGGGCCCACCACCCCGGAGAGCGCCTGTCCGGAGGTCACGCCGAAGGTGGCGATGGCTACGGCGATGGCCAGTTCGAAGTTGTTGCCGGCCGCGGTGAACGCGAGGGTGGTGGTGCGTTCGTAGGACAGGCCGATCGCCTTGCCGAGCAGGAAGGTCCCGAACCACATGATCGCGAAGTAGACGAGCAGCGGCAGCGCGATACGGACGACGTCCAGGGGCTGCGAGGTGATGGTCTTCCCCTGCAGCGCGAACAGGACGACGATCGTGAACAGCAGCCCGTAGAGCGCCCAGGGACCGATCTTGGGAAGGAAGGCGTTCTCGTAGGAATCGCGACCGAGCTTCTTCTCGCCGATGCGGCGGGTCAGGAAGCCGGCAAGCAGGGGGACGCCGAGGAAGAAGACGACGTTCAGTGCGATCTTCCACATGGAGATGTCCAGCGACTGGCCGTCGCCGAGACCGAGCCAGCCGGGCAGCAGGTCGAGGTAGAACCAGCCCAGAACACCGAAGGCGATGACCTGGAAGACGGAGTTCAGAGCCACCAGGACGGCTGCCGCCTCACGGTCGCCGCAGGCAAGGTCGTTCCAGATGATGACCATGGCGATGCAGCGGGCCAGTCCGACGATGATCAGGCCGGTGCGGTATTCGGGCAGGTCCGCGAGGAAGATCCACGCGAGGGCGAACATCACGGCCGGGCCGACGACCCAGTTGATGACCAGCGAAGAGATCATCAGCCGCCGATCACCCGTGACGGCGTCCAGCCGGTCGTAACGGACCTTCGCGAGTACCGGATACATCATGATCAGCAGACCGACCGCGATCGGTAGCGAGATACCGCCGATCTCGACCTTGGCCAGTGCGTCGTTGAGGCCGGGAATCAGCCGGCCGAGCCCGAGGCCGAGGCCCATGGCGATCAGAATCCATACCGCGAGGAAGCGGTCGAGTGTCGACAACTTGGCGACGACCGAGGATCCCTCAGTGGTGGCGGCTGGTTCGGTGCGGGTCACGGACAGGCCCTCTTGTTCTCTACGGCGGTGCGCGCGGTGGCGGCCAGCGCGGCGAACTGGTCTGCGAGCTGCGCGATGACGTCGGGCCGCAGCTTGTAGTAGGTGAAGCGCCCGCACGGCTCGGTCTCCACGATCCCGGCCTCGCGCAGCACTCTCAGATGGTTGGAGAGGTTGGTCTGCTTGGCACCGGTCTCCTCGACGAGGTGGGTGGTGCACAGCGTCTCGCGGGCAAGGAGGGTCACGATCTGGAGCCGCAGGGGGTCGCCCAGAACTCGGATCAGTTCAGTGTCGACTGACGTCATCATGTACTGATACTCTCACATCAGTGGTCGCTGACACCACCGGATACTGATGCAAGTCGGTTCCGATCCCGAGACCAAACAAGCGAGACGTCGATGTCCGACAAGCCCTCCGTGCTGTTCGTCTGTGTCCACAACGCCGGCCGATCCCAGATGGCAGCCGCGTGGCTTGAGCACCTGGCCGGGGACCGTATCGAGGTCCGATCCGCCGGATCAGCCCCCGCTGGCTCCGTGAACCCTGCGGCGGTCGAGGCGATGCGCGAGGTCGGCATCGACATGTCGGCCGCGACTCCCAAGATCCTGACCGTTGACTCGGTGCGAGCCTCGGACGTCTGCATCACGATGGGCTGCGGCGACGCCTGCCCTGTCTTCCCCGGCAAGCGCTACCTGGACTGGAAGCTGGACGATCCGGCCGGCCAGGGTGTCGAAGCCGTGCGCCCCATCCGCGACGAGATCAAGAAGCTCGTCGAAGGACTCATCGAAGAGATTGCCCCGGAGGCTACGAAGTGAGCGCTGAGCACGAGATCCGCAACGTCATAGTCATCGGCTCGGGCCCCGCCGGCTACACCGCCGCCCTCTACACGGCGCGCGCGTCACTGAACCCGCTGGTCTTCGAAGGTTCGGTGACCGCCGGAGGCGCGCTGATCCAGACCACCGAGGTCGAGAACTACCCGGGCTTCCGCGACGGCATCATGGGCCCGGACCTGATGGACAACATGCGGGCGCAGGCGGAGCGGTTCGGCGCCCAGCTGATTCCGGACGACGTCATCGCCGTCGACTTCAGCGAGGCCATCAAGACTGTCACCGACAGCGCCGGCACCGTTCACCGCGCCAAGGCCGTCATCGTGACCACCGGCTCCCAGCACCGCAAGCTCGGGCTGGAGCACGAGGACGATCTCTCCGGCCGCGGCGTCTCGTACTGCGCTACATGCGACGGTTTCTTCTTCCGCGAGCAGGACATCGTCGTCGTCGGCGGTGGCGACACCGCCATGGAGGAGGCCACCTTCCTCTCCCGGTTCGCCAAGTCGGTGACCATCGTGCACCGCCGCGACACGCTTCGCGCCTCCAAGGCCATGCAGGAGCGCGCCTTCGCAGACCCGAAGATCTCCTTCGCGTGGAACAGCGAGGTCGCCGCCATCCGTGAGCAGGGCGGCAAGCTCGCCGGCCTCACCCTTCGCGACACCACCACCGGCGACACCACGGAACTCCCCGCCACCGGCCTTTTCGTGGCCGTCGGCCACGATCCGCGCACCGACCTGGTCAAGGGCCAGCTGGACCTGGACGACGAGGGCTACCTGAAGGTCGCCGCCCCCTCCACCCGTACGAACGTCGCCGGCGTCTTCGGCGCGGGCGACGTCGTCGACCACACCTACCGCCAGGCGATCACAGCGGCAGGCAGCGGCTGTGCGGCGGCCCTGGACGCCGAGCGCTACCTCGCCGCCCTCGCCGACAGCACACCCCGCTAGAAGGAGAATCTGCCGTGGCCCTGAAGAACGTAACGGATGACTCTTTCGAGGAGGACGTCCTCAAGAGCACCAAACCCGTACTGGTGGACTTCTGGGCCGCATGGTGCGGACCATGCCGCCAGATCGCACCGTCACTGGAAGCCATCGCCGCCGAGCACGGTGACAGGATCGACGTGGTCAAGCTCAATATCGACGAGAACCCTGCCACCGCCGCCAAGTACGCGGTGATGTCCATCCCGACGCTCAACGTCTACCAGGGCGGTGAGGTCGCCAAGACGATCGTCGGCGCAAAGCCGAAGGCCGGAATCATCGCCGAGCTGGAAGCCTTTTTCACCGACTGATCCGAAGCCTGGCAGTCCGCTTCAGCTGAACAGAACCTGAACGCAGGACAAACAAGTCGCTCACGAGGGACCTTTGAGGCATAGCCACTGCTCAAGAGGAGCGGGATGTTCATAGGGTGATGCGTATGTCTTCCGTACCCGTTCCAGGCACCCGGCCGGCCTTCCCTGTCTTTTCTCGACAGGACTTGGACTGCGGGCCGCCGCTGGGCGTTGACCCGATGCCGCGGGACAAGGCCGAGATGCTGGCCCGGGCACTCAAAGCAGTCGCAGATCCGACACGGCTGCAGATGCTGAGCATGCTGCTCGCGGCGCCGGACGGTGAGGCGTGTGTCTGCGATCTGACCGCTCCACTCGCGCAGCAGCAGCCGACAATCAGCTATCACTTGAAGGTACTCGCGGACGCGGGGCTGGTGACGAAGCAGAAGCGCGGTACCTGGATCTGGTATTCGGTGCACCCCGACCACGAGGCCCTGCTCAACCTGCTCGTGCTCGAGCGGGCCTGATCCGCACAGACCCCGGCCCCCGGCCCGCCGTGATTGCGACTCGGCGGGCCGGGGGCCGGCTCGTTTCCACACCTGGATACGCCCATGCCCCAGCCGGCCGACACGCGACGGCACGCTGCGCTTCGGCCCTGAGGCCTCGCCCTTCCTGCCGACCCGCTTCAAGCCACACCCCGCACCGGGCCCGCACCCTCGGAGCCGGGGTGAGGCAGGGATGGCACCTTCCTGCCACGATCCTCAGGCAGGTGAGTGCCGAGCGCAGTTGCTGCCAACTGGATTCCCTTCTCTGCGGAACAAGCGGTGAGCAGACTGTCGATGCGTCAGGGCGGGTTCACCCGCTCTTCACCATCCGTCAACTTTCCGTCCACCAGCGAAGGCTCCTCCATGCCTGTCATGAGCAACTCATTCCTCTCGTCCCTGTGCGCCGGCAGGAAGAAGCGGAGTGGGTACGCCGCCACTGCCGCCCTCCTCCTGGCCACCGCCCTGACGGGTTGCGCCGGGTCCGCCAGCGCCAACTCCTCCGCCCTGCAGGCAAGCGGATCGACCACGGTCGCCCCGGTCGCCTCGGACGCCGCCGAAGCCCTGAAGGCGAAGAACCTGGACATCACGGTGGCCACCCAGGGCGGTTCGGCCGGAGGCATCTCCCAGCTCGGATCCGGGCAGATCGACATCGCCCTCAGCTCCAAGCCCCTGGCAGACGAGGACCGCAAGGCCTACCCCGACGCAGACTTCGTCACAACCCAGATCGGTGCCGACGCGGTCGGCATCATCATCACGAAGAAGGTTGCGGACGCCGGGGTCAAGAACCTCACGAAGGCGCAGCTGAAGGGCCTGTTCGAAGGCAAGATCACCAACTGGTCCGAGGTCGGCGGGCCGGACATGGAAGTCTTCGTCTACGACAAGGAGCCGGGCCGCGGCACCCGGGAAGTGCTCGACAAGTTCGTGTACGGCGAGGGGAAGCCCCCCGCTCCCCCGGAGTCCGACAACTACGCCGTCGTCGGCGGCAACACCGAGACCCGCAACAAGCTGGAGTCCACCCCGGGTTCCATCGCTCCCCTGTCGACGGGATTCATCGAGGGCCATGACGACCTGGTCGCCGTCAGCCTCGAGGGAATCGCTCCGACCGCGGAGAACGTGGAGTCCAGCACCTACCCCATGACCCGCCCCCTGTTCATGATCACCAACGGCAAGCCCAAGGGCGCCGCCAAGCAGTACATCGACTACATCCTCTCGCCGACCGGCCAGAAGCTGCTGCCCCAGCACGGATACCTGTCCCGCAAGCAGATGGGGATGTGACTGTGAGTCTCACTCTGGAGCGCCCTCCCGAGGCGCCCGGGCCCTCTGCGCCGCTGCCGCCCGTTCCGGGCGGCCGGCCGCAGCGGGCAAGATGGGTCTGGGGCTGGGTCTACACCGGGATGCTCTCGGTGTTTCTCGCCCTGGCCGTGCTCATCGGATATCTCGCCACCGGCATAGCCGGCGGGGACATCGACTGGCTCACCCTGGTCAGCGACCGCACATGGAGCCCGCAGACCAGCACCTTCGGCGCTCTGTCCATGATCTACGGGTCTGCAGTCGTCTGCGTGCTCGCACTCGTGCTGGCCGTGCCTGTCGGCTGGTCCGCGGCCATCGCACTGTCGGAATACCTGCCACCCCGCTTCGCGAAGCCCCTGCGGCTGAGCATCGAACTCCTGGCGGCGGTCCCCTCCATCGTCTACGGCCTCATCGGCGTCATCGTCATCCGTCCGTTCGTCGCGGCGCTGGGAGACGTTCCGGGCGGCGACAGCCTGCTCGCCGCCGGCATCGTCCTCGCGGTGATGATCATGCCGACGATCGTCGCGGTCAGCGTGGACGCCCTGGCCGCCGTGCCCGACCGCTACCGGGAGGCCGGCTACTCCCTGGGCCTGACCCGTCGCGAGGTAGTGCGATCGGCTGTGCTACCCCAAGCTCGCGCCGGTATGCGGGCAGGTGTTCTGCTCGGTCTGGCCCGTGGACTCGGCGAAGCCATCGCGGTCTTCCTCGTCGTAGGACGTGCCGACGGCAGAATGCCCAAGTCGTTCGGCGACTTCTTCTCCTCCCTGGTGCACCCAGGCCAGACGCTGACCACCAAACTGGCAGGCCCCGAACCGATGCTGGCCGGAACCTCCGGCCCCTATTTCGCGGCGTTGTGCGGTCTGGGCATCCTGCTGCTCCTCCTCGTGGCCGCAGCCACGGTGTGGGGTACCCGCAAGACGTCAAACCGACCCGCGAAGCGTGTCCTGCGCACCCACCGGGCCTCCGCCTGGATGCGTATTCCGCGCGACCGGCTGGCGACGCTGCTGCGCATGGGCGCCCTGCTTCTGCCCGGCGCGCTACTCCTCGGGATGCTCACCGTCCTCGCCACGCGAGGCAGCTCCGCCTTCAACCCGGCCTTCTGGATCTCGCCCTCCGTCGGCGCGGCCGGCGGAGGAGTGCGCGACCAGATCCTCGGCACCCTCCTCCTCCTGGCCACCGCCGCCGTGATCGCCCTTCCCCTCGGCTACGGCGCGGGCGTCCTCATCGGAACCCAGGCATCCGAGAAGGCAGCACGCGTACTGGAAACAGTCACGGTCGCCGTCGGCGGAACCCCGACCATCCTGCTGGGCCTGGCCGGCTACGTTCTCTTCTCCTCCGCCATGGGATGGGGCCGATCCTGGCTCGCCGGAGCGATCGTGCTCGTCCCCGTCATCGTGCCGGTCATCGCCCTCACCACGGCGGGCCGCATCAAGGGAATGCCCGCAGAGCTCACCGAAAGCGCCCTTGCCCTCGGCCTGTCCCGCACGCAGTACATCCGATCCGTCGTCATCCCTTACACCTGGCCCGCCACGCTGACCGGCCTGCTGCTCGGCCTGGCCCGGGCAGCAGGCGAGACAGCTCCCCTGATCTTCACCGCCACGGTGTTCTTCGGCGCACCCGGGCTGCCGAGCGGAATCGTCAACTCACCCGTGCAAGCCCTGCCCACACACATCTTCACCCTGTCCCAGGACTCGGGAGCACCCGAGGCGATCGCCCAGGCGTGGGGCAGCGCCCTGGTCCTGGTCCTGATCACCGCGGCACTTCTCAGCCTGGCCGTTGCCGTGCGCAACCGCTTCGAAGGAGCACGATGGACAACGTGATATCCGTCCGCGACCTGCGGGTTCTCGACGGCAAGAAGACCTTGGTCGGCCCGGTCACCTTCGAACTGGCCCCAGGCACAACCACCGGACTCTGCGGCCCTTCAGGAGCCGGCAAGTCCACCGTACTGCGCGCCCTCGTCGACCTGCTCCCCCACGGCCTCACCCGCGATGGCCACTTGGAGGTCCAGGGTCGCCCCGTCCGTTACGGCAAGGGTGACTCCAGCCTGCGCAGCAAGGTCGTCCTGGTACCCCAGACGCCCGTCGTCTTCGGCGGAAGCATCCTGGACAACGCCGTCTTCGGCCTCCGCCACCTCGTGCGCGCGTCCCGGGAGGACCTGCGCGGCCGCGTGGAACAGGCCCTGAAGGAGGCAGGACTCTGGAAGGAGGTCCACAACCGCCTGGACACTCCCGCGCAGTCGCTCTCCGCGGGGCAGCGCCAGCGACTGTGCCTGGCCCGCGCCCTGGCCCTGGAACCTGCGGCGCTCCTGCTGGACGAACCCACCAGCGCCCTGGATGAGCGAAGCCGGGACACGGTGGAGGAATCGGTGGCCGCCCTTCGCGGCAGCCGCACCGTTCTTCTCGTCTCGCACGATCCCGCGCAGGTGGAGCGGCTCTGCTGCCGGACAGTTCGGCTTGAGCACCCAGAAACCATGGCTCGCACATCTACCGCCGCCTGAGCGTAAACGTACAGAGCAGGATGAACGAGACCGGGCCCGGCCCGTCGTGGCGCAATCACGACGGACCGGGCCCGGCTTCATGCGTGGCCGCGGCGACATCTCCGGACAGGCCCGATGGGGCGGCAACCACGGCGCACAGTCCGGCCATCGGCCTTGAGAGCAGTGGGCCGGCCACCGCCCCGGCTGTGCACTGTCGCCCCGGGAGAGAAGGCTGCTGAGCTACTGCGAGACCAGCTTGATCAGCCGTTCAGCAACGGCGCGAGCTGCGCCGGCAAACACGCCTCGGACGGCTTGCCCGACGAGATGCAGGGCCGTGCTCGTCCTGGGCTCGCCGATCGGTGGGCGCGTACCGTTGGCCATCTGGGTCCCCTTTCGAAGGCTGGATCCTTGAGTGGCCCGTCGGTGTTGGTTGGACGCCTGCCGTCGGGCCGCTTCAATGTCAGCACGCGGTGCAGCAAGTCCTTCATTGTTCGGAACCAAGTGGAACCAGGCGGAATCACATGGGACTTCGCGGCACCATCCGGGAGTGACTTGAAGCTTGCCAGGGGGATCGTGCCCAATCGACGTCGCGCTATTGACCACTCGCACCCGTTGGGGAAGCTGGCTGTGCAGCTGCGCGAATTGCAGGAGGGGGCCATCGCACGAGCGGAAGGGAGCCAGGGTGCACGGGAGATCAGTATCGACAGAGTCGCGACGGGCAGGTGGGCGACGAGCAGGACAGCGATCTACTCGGCGCTGAGCGGGACCCGGCTGCCGTCGGTGAACACACTGTGCGCAGCGGTGTCCGCTTGGCACCCCCTCGGCGAGAAGGGCATTCCGGAGTGGCTGAAGTTGCGGCGTGACGTCGAAGAACAGCTGATCACCCTGCGAGGTGGGCCGCTCGAGCAGGCTGCCGAGGTGGTGGCCCTGCCATCGGCTGAGCCTGTTGCGCCGCCCGACGAGGAGGCACTGGCAGAGCTACGGATCTTGTTGGCCAATGCCCGAGCCCGCGCAAGACTGACCATGACAGCGCTGGCAGCGCGGGCCGGCTTGGGACGAACCACCGTGCATCAAGCTCTCGCCCCCGGCAGCCCAGTACCGTCCGCGTCTACGGTCGCCGCCCTCAGCAAAGCCCTCAACCTCAACATCGACGATGTGCTCGAGCTGCGGCGACGAGCCGCCGGCGAAGTTCGCTGAGGTTCGTCAAGGACCAGCCGAACCTTGGCGCACACTGCACCATGATCTGCACGCGCAGAGCCAAGCCGGTCCGATCCTTGAAGCCATGAGATGTCAGGGACGCCGTCCACCACCCGGGGCGGTCCCACCGCGGGGGCTGCCGGGGGCCCACGCCTTGTCCGTTGCCTTCACCTGGCGGAGTCTCACGGGATATGCGTCCGGGCACGACCGCAGATCGGTCGTGCCCGGAAGCTGTAGGCGTGGCTGTTTCAGGAGGTTCCGGCGAGTGCGCGTGGCCGGGCTTCTGCGTGCTTGTGTACGGCGTCGGTGTACGCCTCGATGAGCGGGTGGATCGCCCCGGGTTCCGAGGACAGCTCAGGCTGGAAGAGCGTGGCGATGAAGAAGGGGTGGTCGGCGAGCTCGATGGCCCGCGGGGCGCCCTCGGAGTCCCAGCCGCTGATGACCAGGTCGCTGCGCTCGATGGTCTCGGCGAAGTCCGGGTTCAGGCCGTACTGGCAGTGGAACGTCTCCGTGGTGGCTTCGGCGCCGGCGTAGACGCCGGAAAGCCGGGTCCCGTCCCCGAGGTGGAGCGAAGCCTGCTGACCCTTGAGACAGCAGACCAGCGGAATGATCACCGGAGTGGGGGTGTCGGGGTCGTACTGCACGTCGTCGGCGCCGGCGACGCCAAGCACGGTGCGCATGTACTCGATGAGCGCGTGCTGGAAGCCTCCGCACGTTCCGAGGTAGGGGACGCCGGTTTCGCGGGCGTGCCTGATCGCTGTCAGGACGCCGTCCTTGGAGACGTAGGGCGAGCCGGGGATGACCCAGATGCCGTCGTACGAGGCGAGGTCGTCCGCGCTGGTCACGTTCTGGCTGGCGATCCACTCAAGCTCGACAGACAGGTGTGGCCCGAAGGTCTCCAGCCTGGGGTGAGCCGGTGAGTGGTCGTTGCGGTTGCCGACCAGGGCGACCCGCGGGCGGGGCTGGTCGGTGCGGGTGGTCATGGGGTCTCCTCATCGGTGGTGGCGGTTCGGGCGAGCCAGACGTCTCCCTTGGGAGCGAGGCGGACGATCAGCCCGGCTCCCTCCTCACCCGCGGTGGTGATGTCTCCGGACAGGAACACCGGCGTCACGTCGCCACCGAAGACCGTGGCCGGGTAGAAGGCCTGGAGCTCGTTGGTGGGGTTGTGGACGTAGAGCACCTGGGTGTCAGGGCCGGTGCGTTCGACGGCCCAAAGACCGGGGCCGAGGTCGAGTTCGCGGATGCGGGCCTCGGGGGCGAGGGAGTCGGCGAAGCGGTCGTCGTGGTCCGGGAGCCTGGGCAGGGTGGCGGGCAGCGGTGCTGTGCTCATACCAGGGACTTTCCGGTCATGGCCGAACCGGACGGCCGGCCCAGCAACGTCAGGACGGTGGGGGCGATATCGGCAAGGGTCGCGCCGCCGGGCAGTGCCTCGGGCAGCACTGCGCCAGGAGCGGGGACGATGATGACGGGGACTGGGTTGGTGGTGTGGCCCCCGTAGGGGCGGGGCATGCCGTCGGGGCCGGGCTTGGCCATCACTTCGGCGTTGCCGTGGTCGCCGACCAGCAGCAGCCAGCGGCCGGCTGCTTGGGCTGCGGCACGGATGCGTTCGACGGCGGCGTCGGTGACTTGCGTCGCTTGGACGGTCGCCTCGGCGTCACCGGTGTGCCCGACGACATCGATGTTGGCGAGGTTGGCGACGACCAGGGCGACTTCGTCCCGGCCGGCCGCCGCTACGACGGCGTCGGTCACCAGGTCGAGGTTCATCTCGGGCCGGGCGATGTAGTCCGCGGGAACGTCGCCGGTGATCTGGAGGTGTTCTTCTGTGGATCGCTTTCTGTCGTCGCGGCCGTTGACGTAGTAGGTGACGTGCTCGAACTTCTCCTTCTCCGCGATGCGTACGGATCGCAGGCCGTGCTGTTCGAGTTCGTCGGCCAGACCGCCGGAGGCGTCGGCCCTCTGGACGAGAGCCGGAATGTCGGTGCGGGTGTCGTAGACCGCGAGGCTCAGCGGCGTGACGCTGCGACCGGTGCTGGCCAGGTGGTCGAGCAGGTGGTCGGCCAGCTGCTGGATCCGGTCGCTGCGGAAGTTGGTGAACAAGATGCCGTCGCCGTCAACAACGGCTGCGTCGGCGAGGACGGCGGGTTCGACCCACACGTCGCCCCGTGGTGCGGCTGCTGCGGCAACGGCGTTCTCTGCCCGGCGGCCTGCGCCGTCGGCGATGGCTTCGGTCACCGGCCAGGTCAGGCCGAGGTCACCGCTCTTGTCGAGGGCGTAGCCCCGGCCGGAGACGGTGGCCACACGACCGGTTCCGGCCTGTGCCGCGATCTGTTCGATACGCCGCAGGTAGGTGGGTGCGGTTCCGTCGGCGACGTCCCGGCCGTCGGTGATCGCGTGGATCCAGACGCGGGGGACGCTGTGCGAGGCGGCGATGGTGAGCAGTTCTTGCAGGTGTTCGACGTGGGCGTGGATCTGGCCGTCCGAGGCCAGGCCGATCAGGTGCAGGGCCCGGTCGTCGCGGGCCAGGCGCGTCAAGGTGTCCGAGAGGGTGGAGTGCTGGCGCAGGGACCCGTCCTCGATGGCGTGCTGGACCAGGAGGCTGTCGTAGGCGAGGGGGCGGCCGGACCCGATGACCATGTGGCCGATCTCGGAGTTGCCCACCGTGCCGGGGAGCAGTCCGACCGCTTCGCCTGATGCGTGGGCGTAGGCCGTCGGGTATTTGGCGACCAGGGAATCGAGTTCAGGGGTGTGAGCACGGGTGATGGCGTTGGCCGGGCCGGCCGGGGCATAGCCCCAGCCGTCCAGCACGAGCAGTACGCCGGGAGCCGGAGCGATGGTCACCGGGTCTCCCGCAGCGAGTCGAGGACCTGCCAGAAGGTGGGGAACGACTTGGCGACGCAGCCCGGGTCGTTGATGACGACGTCTCCCGTCCGCAGGCCGGCGATGGCGAAGCACATGGCGATGCGGTGGTCGTCGTAGGTGTCGATGGTGGCGCCGTGCGGGGTGCCGCCGTGGACGGTCATCGCGTCGTCGTACTCGTCGACCTGGACGCCCATCTTGCGCAGCTCCGTGGTGACTGCGGCGATGCGGTCGCACTCCTTGACGCGAAGGCTGGCGATGTTGGTGATCCGGGTCGGCCCTTCGGCGAAGGCGGCGACGATGGCGAGGGTGGGGACCACGTCGGGCATGGCCTCCATGTCGACGTCGATGCCGTGCAGCGGGCCCCCCTTGAGCGTGATGGAGTCCTCGCTGACCTCAGCGGCGGCGCCCATGCGGACCAGTACGTCGACGAGGCCGACGTCTCCCTGGTGGGAGCCCTTGCCGATACCGGGGATGGTGACGCGGCCGCCGAGGATCGCCGCGGCGGCCAGAACGTAGGACATGCCCGATGCGTCGGGCTCCACGATGACCTGTCCGGAGCTGAAGGACTGGCCGGCGGGAACGGTGAAGCGTGTGTACCCCTCACGCTCGACGCGGATGCCCGCTGCGGCAAGCGCGGCGAGGGTCATCTCGACATAGGGCTTGGAGACCAGGTCGTCGACGATGTTGATCTCGGTGTCCTGGTCGGCCTTCACCGAGCTGATCAGGAGGCTGGAGGTGAACTGGCTGCTGACGGCGCCGCTGATCTCGGTGGCGCCCCCGCGGAAGGTACCGCCGGTGACCTGGATGGGGGGCGAGCCGTTGCCCCTGACGGCGACGGCCTGGACGCCGAGCGGGCCGAGGGCGGTGAGCAGGTCGCCCATCGGGCGCTCCTGCATGCGGGCAGTGCCCGTGATGGTGGTGGTGCCCTCGGCAAGGCCGGCGAGGGAGATCAGGAAGCGCAGCGGGGTACCGGCGGCGCCGACGTAGATCTCCTCGGACGGCGCGCGCATCGGGGCACCGGTGGGGGTGACGCGAATGGTGCGTGCGGTGTGGTCGATCTCCGTGGTGACGTGGCCGAACTGTGCCACGGCGTCGGCGAAGTAGATGGTGTCGTCGGAGATCAGGGCGCCGCGGATCTCGGTCGGCTCGTCGGCGAGGGACGCGATGGCGATGGCGCGGTTGGTGTAGCTCTTCGACCCAAGGACGGCGACGTCGGCGTCCACGGTGGCGAGCTTTTCGACGCTGAGCTGCTCGGCGGCGAGCCTGGGGTCCTGGAAGGCAGTCATGGGCGGGTCCTCCTGGAAGGCGGGTTCGTGACGTCCGTCGGTGCGGCGTCGATCAGTTGCCAGCCGTGGAGCGCGGGAACTTCGAGAATCGCGCGCCGGCAGATGGCGGCTGCCGCGCGCTGCGCGGCGGCTGAAGTCTTGGTGCGTATGAAGAGGGTGATTTC
Source organism: Streptomyces sp. CB02058 (assembly GCF_001905505.1). Taxonomy (GTDB): domain Bacteria; phylum Actinomycetota; class Actinomycetes; order Streptomycetales; family Streptomycetaceae; genus Streptomyces. The sequence continues at coordinate 388,904 of NZ_LIPG01000003.1, read as the reverse complement.
CCAGCGCTCGTCTCTCAGGTCCGAGAAGACGTGCTCGAGGAGATCCCCGGGGCGAGCGGAAATCCAGATCAGGTCGGTGACAACCGCCGCTTCGGCCACCTGCGAAGGGCCTGCGGAGGCGACGAGCGTCGCGTGGATCATGTGCATCGACTGCGGCCAGGACATGGTGAAGGGAAGGGGGCCCAGGCGCAGAGGCGGTGTGCCGGTGCAGGAGTAGTCATGCTCAGAAGGCGATGCTGTCTCGGCGAGGGCGTCAGCAGGGAACGACGCATGGCGACGGCATCGACGCAGGCGGCACGCTGAAGTGCAGCGGGCATGGCTGTACCCCGGTTCGGATCGGTGTCGGAATCGGCGGGAGAACGATGGGCTTGGCAGTGGCGCCGGTCCCGCCCGGCTCACTCACCAGTTTCCGGAGCCCGGTTCGGCGGGGGAAGAGGTAGCAGCTGGCATGACCTGCGCGTGGCAGGAGCCTGCCTGGCATTCCCCAGACAGGCAGCAACCTGCCTGGCGAGAGGTTGCGGGTCCTGGCTGCCAGGGGTGAGTCGGGACATCTCAGCCGGGCATCTAGCTGCCACCAGGGCATACGGGTCGGCATCAAGCTGCCAACGGTCCGCCTGGTGGGAATCTCTTGCCCAGCGGCCCTCTGAGCTGCAAATATCGAGCACTACTCATGCGAGATCCAAGAATCTCGAATTGTGAGACAAGGGGGGCCTTGTGCTCGAGGTGCTGGGGATCGACGAAAGAACAGAATCGGTCTACCGACTGATGCTCCGTCAGCATGACTGGGGGGCGGCAAGGATAGCCTCCGAGCTGCAGTTCTCGGAGTGTGAAGTCAGGGAGTCGCTCGACCGGCTGGCCCAGCTCCGCCTGCTGCGGGACTCACTGCAGGATCCGGGAAACGTGCGGGCCGTGAGTCCCGAGGTAGGTCTGCGCCTCCTCCTCCAGGACCGGGAGAGCAACCTGCTGCGCCAGCAGCAGCAGCTCGCCGAAGGACAAGCGGCTGTCATGCGCATGATGGAGGAGTACGCCGGCGGAGCCCACCGCGAACGACACGATGTCGAGTACCTGCTCGGCATCGATTCCATTCAGGGGCGGATGGAGGAACTCGCGCACCGCTGTGAGCGGGAGTGCCTGTCCTTCATGCCCGGCGGAGCCCAGTCGGCGGCCAGCCTGGAAGCGAGCAAGCCGCTCGACCAGGACCTGATGGGCCGCGGAGTGAAGGTCCTCACGCTGTACATGGACAGCGTCCGCAACGACCAGGCGACGCTCAACTACGCCCAGTGGCTCACCGAACGCGGCGGTGAGGTGCGCACGTCACCGACACTTCCCATCCGCATGGTGATGTTCGACCGTGAGGTCGTTCTGCTGCCAGTGGATCCCGAGAACACCAAGAAGGGCGCCGCTCTGCTGCGCGGGCCCGGCGTCATCACAGCGCTCGCGGCGCTCTTCGAGCAGATCTGGGAATCGGCCGGCTTGTTCGGCACGGACCACGACAAGGAGAGGAACGAGGCGGGGCTCACACCTCAGGAAGCGGAGCTGCTGCGACTGCTCTTCCAGGGGAACACCGACGAGATCGCGGCCCGCAAGCTGGGCATCGGCCTGCGCACGGTACGACGCACCATGTCGGACCTGATGAGCCGCTTGGAGGCCCGCAGCCGCTTCGAGGCGGGCGCGCGAGCGGCTCAACGCGGCTGGCTGGACTGACGACTTTCCTCAGAACGTGCCCGTGGGGCGTGAAGAGCACTGTCGATGCTCTTCACGCCCCACGGGCACGTTTCTTGACGGTGGTCAGCCGCAGCAGGATCCTTCCGGCTGGACCGGCTTGATCGGCTCCAGCTGGGGGCCGCCGCGGAACGCGGAGCGGAGTCGGCCCGCGACCGAGGTGTCGGCGACCTCCGCACCCAGTGCCTCGCGCCGCGCCTCACCGAATGCCCTCTGCAGTTCGGCGGCCTTGGGCGCGAGCTTGGAGTCGGTGATGATCAGTGCGGTGTGGACGGCGCGGGGCAGGCATCCACGCAGGCGCTTGGCCTGGTCCGCGCCGGGCCCGGACTCCAGCGCCTCGAGCTTCTCCTCATAGGCGTCCCGCAGGGGGCGATCGAAGGTGAGCTCGAAGTAGAGGCCGCTGCGCTCGCCGATCGCGTCGTAGTCGAAGCCCGCCCACTTGATGAACAGCCGGTTGTTCTGGCGGAAGGTGACCATGGAGGCCACCACGGCGCCGTCCTTGAGGCCGAGGTAGGCGCGGACGTCCGCCCCGCCCTCGATCATCGAGAGCAGGAGCGTCTTGATCTGCTCGGGCCCTTCGCTGCCGTCGTACTTCTGGCGGTTCAGCCCGGTCAGTTCGGCTATCCGGTCGGCGTAAGGCAGCAGGTCGGTGCCGTCCTTGCGGATGACCTCGACGCCGCTGGCGAGTGCCTTGGCGTGGTCTTCCTTGAGCTTGCGGCGCTTGCGGGTCTTGAGAGCGGCGAAGTGTGCGTCGAAACTTTCGTGCTCGAGCGTGAGGACGTTCTCCTCCCCCCAGAACGAGATGGTGGCGCCGTAGGCCTGGAGAGCGACGAGAAGGCTCTCGTTGGCGGGGATGTCGGCGATCCAGGGGGCGACGATGCTGCGAATTCCCGCGGCTCGGGCAGCCGGAACGGTCTCGTCGAGCAGATCGGCGAGCAGCAGAGGGTCGTCGGTAGTGGCGACAGTCTCGCTGCGGTAACCGATCGGCGAGCCGAGGACGAGCGAGGGGAAGAACTTGTCCTCGCCGATCGCCTCGACGTCGGTGGTGGCGTTGCAGCACGAGGTGACGGAGCAGCAGGCGGTCTCGCCGGTGGCCGGCTGCCAGCCGAGGTAGGTGCGGGGGTCGGTGTCGACGATCGAGGGGGCGTCGAAGACGAAGCCGGGCAGCAGGACCGCGTCATCGCCTCTGCGGGCGACGGAGTGCCATGCCTTCGCTTCCGGCAGGGCGGTTTCCGTCGCGCGCAGCCACGCGGGGTGCAGGTAGGGCCAGGTGCTCTCGGTCGCGCCGAATTGCTTGGCCGCGGTCGTGAAGTCGAGGCCGGTCTGCACGTCCGGGCCGCAGCAGGTGTCGGACGCAGTGTCGGTGGCCGGGGCACCGACGGCCGGGATGTCGCCGCAGCAGCTGGACTCCGCGGTCGTTGCGGGGGTCTCCTGCACGTCGCCGCAGCAGCTGGACTCGGTGCCGACTGCCGGCGGGCTGTCGATCTGAAGGGGTTCCGGCGGAGTGCCGCAGCACGCCTGAGCTTGGGTTGCCATTTCCGCTCCTCGGCGAGAATTTGAGATGGTGGGAATTCGGGCCTTTGATAGTGACCCTTCGTGTGAGGCAGGCGTTTTCGCCGCTACGCCGTGGGGGGTGCGCTCGAGGGATTACGGAAGTCAGGCGTTTATCGTGTGCGTGCCGACACCAGGTGCAGCGCCTGAAGTTCCGCAACTACGGTTCGCGAGTCAGGCACCCAGGGGCGCGGTGCCGGTGGAGTCCCAGCCGGCCCCGTCCTGCGTGGCGGGAGCGGTGTCCCAGCCGGCCCCGTGCCCGCTGTCGGCCGGAGCACTGTCCCAACCAGCACCGGCGAGCACGCTGTCCCAGCCCGCACCGGCCGGTGCGGTGTCCCAGCCCGCACCGGCCTGCACCGTGTCCCAGCCCGCACCATCACTGCCGTCGCTCTGAACGCTCTGGGCGAGGCCGTTCGCAGTCACGGCGTCAGCGGTGGCGATTGCCGCAATTCCGAAGGCGAAGGCGGCGGCGACAGAAGCGATACGGCGCGAAGCAGACATAGTTGTCTCCCGGTCGGAACATCGTGGCGGCGAGCAATTCAGGGCCGGAAGAATGCTTTTTCCGGTTTTCCCGGCGGCGTGTGCCGTCCTGGTGAAAATGAGTTTGCTCGGGAGCAGGTAGCCGGGGAAGAGGATTCGGGTGGCATCAACTGCGCGCGGCACCCACATGCCTGGCGGCATGAAGCGGCCACCCCCGCAGCCCGCATGGTGCACGGGCCCCGAGGGTGGCCGGGAGATGACGGAGAAGCGGTTACGCGCGCTGCGGGACGTTGGGGTCGAGCGCGTCGCGCAGGATGCCAAGGCTCTCGGGCGCTAGGCGGTACCAGGTCTGGCGACCGCGCTTCTCCCGGTTCAGGAAGCCGGCATCGAAGAGCACCTTCATGTGATGGGAGACGGTCGGCTGGGACAACCCGAGCGGCTCCACGAGGTCGCACGTGCACGCCTCCCCATTGGGCTTGCTCTTGATGAGACCGAGGAGACGCAGGCGCGCCGGATCGGCGATGACCTTCAGCGCGGCGGCCAGCTGCTCCGCGTCGGCCTGTGACAGCGGACCCGTCAGTACGGGCGGACAGCACAGCTGGATGACTGGGGTGCTCATGGACAACGTAACGATGGCCATCGATGGATTGTTCCCGAACGTATTGACACTCATCGATTGATTCGGTCATGCTCCAACACATCGACAGCCGTCAATGAGTTGGAGAACTCCCATGATCGACTCCGTCGTCGACGTCCTCGGACGCGTCGCGGTGGACGTGTGGACCACGTTCGCGCACAACTGGCCCTTCCTGCTGATCAGCGTGGTGGTCGCCTCCCTGATCACCACGTATGTAGGAGCGGATCGGCTGTCCTCATGGCTGAGGCGGCGGGCCTGGGTCGCCATCCTCGGCGCCGTCACCCTCTCGGTGGTCACCCCGTTCTGTTCCTGCGGCACGACCGCCGTGGTCCTGGGAGCACTCGTCTCCCGCGTCCCGTGGGCGCCGGTCGTCGCTTTCATGGTGTCTTCACCCCTGACCAGCCCGGAGGAGTACGTCCTCTCGACGGGCTTGTTCGGGTTCAACTTCGCCACCACGTTCTTCATGGCCTCGATCGTGCTGGGTCTGGCCGCCGGCTGGATCACGCACGTGATCGAGAAGACCGGCTGGCTGGAGGGCCAGGCACGGATCGTGGACGAGGACGAGGTCTCCTGCTGCGGGCCCGCGGAGAACAAGAGCGCCCCCGAGACCGACAGCTGCTGCGGCACGGACGAAGCGCCCGGCACCAGCGGCGGCGGAGTCGCAGTCCCTGCGGGTGGCGGCGGCCTGGCCCGGGCCGCCCTTCTGGAGCGCGTCGACAGCAAGCCTGTCGCACCGGAGCCCGAGGTGAGCCTGGTCAGCAAGCTGAAGCTGCAGGAACTCGGCGAAACCCTGTGGAAGAACGCGCGTCGCCTGGCCCTGTTCTTCTTCGCCTTCGCGGGTCTCGGCTACCTGCTCATCGAGACGATTCCGACCAGCTTCCTCACCGACTACCTCGGAGAGGGCTCAGTCTGGGCCGTCCCGCTGGCCGCCCTGATCGGCATCCCCGTCTACCTGAACTCCGATGGCTCACTGCCCCTCGTCGCCACCCTCATGCACGGCGGCATGGGCCCGGGCGCCGCACTCGCCTTCCTCGTGACCGGCGCCGGCACCAGCATCGGCGCCATCAGCGGAATGTTCATCATCGCCCGCAAGAAGGTCGTCTTCCTCGTCGTCGGCTACCTCTTCGCAGGCGCCCTCGCCCTGGGCTGGCTCTCCCCGCTCTGGCTCTGACTCCCAGCACCATCCAGGCTCGCCCGGGATGAGATCAACAACGCACTGACGGCAACGGCCCACCCCTCTCCAGGGGCGGGCCGCAGCCATGCGCGGGACCACCCGTCAGGACCGACCGTCCCCCTTGGCGATACCCAGCAAGGTCAACTCCCCGAAAGCAGCACCAAGACGCTCGGGGGTGAGTCGGTAGTACACCTCCGTGGCGCGCCGTTCGCTCACCAGCAGGCCGGCCTCACGCAGCTTCCTGAGATGGTGGCTGACCGTCGGACCGCTCACGTTGAACTCCGCCGCGATGTCCCCCATACAGATCTCCCCCGCCGGGCAACACGCGACGATGCTGGCAATACGCAGCCGCACGGGGTCCGCCAGCGCCTTGAACATCCCTGCGAGATCCAGGGCCTTCTCAGGGGTCATGACTGGTCTACAAGAGTCCGGACTGCACACCGGCTCGGATGGCTGCTCCTCGATCATGCATATCAATCTGACGGCTCAGGGCCCCGCACGTCCAGCGGCATCCTCCACCCGACATCATCCATTGACGTCCATCAATGAGTTGCGGCACACTTGATCTATCGACGCTCACCTATGGGATTCCCGGTTGCGCCACCGTCCGCCCGAGCTCGCTTCTCGCGTTCACCGCATTCACCGCATCACCCACAAGACAGCCCTCCGAGGAGCAACCATGACATCCGCAGAGCCGATCCGCCTGGCCGCTCGAGCAGCCCATCTGCCGGCATCCGCGACCGCCGCACTGGACGCACGCGCCAAGCAACTCATCGCCGACGGTGTGGATGTCATCAACCTCACCAGCGGCGAGCCCGCCTTCGCGACTGTGGAGCCTGCCGCTCTCGCCGCCATCGCGGCCATTGGCGAGGACTTCACCCGCTACACACCGGCCGCGGGAATCCCCCAGTTGCGCTCTTCGGTCGCCACCTACCTGAACCGCCACGGCACCACGTACACGGCAGATCACGTGGTGATCACCGCCGGCGCCAAGCAAGCACTGCACTACGCGTTCACGGTCCTGCTTGAGACCGGCGACGAAGTACTGATCCCGGCCCCGTACTGGGTCAGCTACCCCCACATGGTCACGCTCGCCGGCGGCGTACCGGTTGAGGTGCGCCCCGCACCCGGCGGCTCCCTGAAGATCACGCCCGAGCAAGTGCGCCGGGCCATCACCCCGCAGACCCGCGTTCTGCTCCTCAACAGCCCCGCCAATCCCTCGGGAGTGGTCTACACGCGCGAGGAACTCACCGCTCTCGCCACCGTCGCCGCAGAACGCGACCTGATCATCATCAGCGACGAAATCTGTGACCACTGGGTCTACGAAACGACGTTCACGAGCGTGGCAGCTCTCGGACCGGACATCGCAGCCCGCACGCTCACTGTCGGTGGCATGTCCAAGACATTCGCCATGACGGGGTGGCGCATTGGATGGGTCGCCGCACCCGCGGGCGTCTCCCGAGCCGTGGCCGCCGTCCAGAGCCACACCGCGTCCGCACCCTCATCGGTCTCCCAGCGCGCTGCCCACGGAGCGCTCACCGCAGACCTGGCACAGGAGCTGAACAGCCGCAGAACCGCCCTCGACGAGCGCCGCAAGACGGTCCTCAAAGCTCTGAGTGACGTGCCGGGCGTGCAGGTGGACGGCGAGGCGCAGGGCGCCTTCTTCGTCTTCGTAGACGTGTCCAAGACCTACGGTCTCCGTTCCAGCACTCACACCATCTCCTCAGCCGCGGAGTTCGCCGGACTCCTCCTCTCCGAAGCACAGGTGGCCGTCGTGCCCGGCGCCGACTTCGCCGCCCCCGACCACGTACGCATCTCCTACACCGTTCCGCCCGATCGGCTCGCCGACGGACTCCGCCGCATCAGCACCTTTGTCGCCAGCCTTACGACGTGACGAGCATGTATCTGAAGAGAATGGCCTCCCACTATGGCGCGGGCGGAAGTGCCCAGTGCCTTCATCCCGGCGCGCACTTGCAAGCAACGGTGTGAATGCGACCGAGGGCGGGCCGGCTGTGGTAGCGCAGCGTGTGATGACAGATGTGGTCAGGGAGCCAGCGGACGGGTTCCGGAATGCCTGGCATCTTTCAGGCTCCGGAGAGGCGGTGCCCCTGTGCCGACCCGTCGGCACAGCACGTCTGGTGGTCGCAGGGCCTGGCCTCCGCGCATCCTGCAGCACCGTACCAAGACGTCGTTGTAATTGGTCAGGTTGCCTGCCGGCGCCCCAACAGGCGGGCCTGTTCCTTCTTCAGCGCGGAGAATCCCTGTCGCGCGTAGACGGCGAGCTCCTCGCTGGGGAACGACACCACCGAGAGATGCTGGTCGTGGTTTCCCTGGGCCCACCGGGCGGCTGTGATCTCATAGCCCGACACATGCGCGCACAGCAGGAGCAGAAGCGGCGGCATCTCTGGTTCTTTCAGCAGGTCCGCGTGTTTGATGACCAGGTCGCGCATGGCCTGGATGTTCGGAAGAAAGACGGTAGTGACCCACAACCGCCACTCGGTGAGCTCTTCAGGAGTGGGTGGGGTCTCATGAGCGAACGGCGACCTTCCGCCCGGGCGAGCGTGCCGTTCCACGAACGCGCTGAACGTGCGACTGTTGGCTTCCGTGAGGGCGAACAGGGGCCCGTAGAAGTCGCTGAGCTGGCGATTTACGCGAGCGAGGCGTTCTTGACGCTGCGACAGACGCATGCCGTTGAGGTAGGTGACGACATAGCCGACGAACGCCAGCCCGATGGTGACGACCACTGCGATCATGAGGGCCGATGCTAGCGAGCAACGCGCTCCCTGGTCAGGCGGCCGCAGCAGATGCGGATTGCCGCGATGCCCGCGAAGGCCAGGAAGTGGTCGGCCTTGCGTTCGTAGCGGCGGTGGAGTCTGCGGATGCCGCCGAGCCGGCTCACCGTCCGTTCGACGGTCCAGCGGTGTCGGCCGGGCCTGGCAGGGAAGTCGACGCCCTTGCGCGCCATGCGAGGCGCGATACATGGTCCGAATGCTTCCGGCGTCTGCCTCCACGTACAGCCGGAGGTCGCCACGAACAAGATCGCGGCCAGCACGTTCCGGTCGCCGCACCGTCGCCTACCGCCACCTTGGGGTCGTACCGGCGCCGCTGGCACGGCCCGCTCAAACAGCTCCCACAACCCGTCAGGGACTAGAAGCTCCACGATCGTCACACCCAAACACTAACGATCAAACCAAGAAGATGGGTCATTTGCCCAGGTCAGAAGCCCTTTGCATGAGTTCCGGGACATCTGATACGACGATGCCGCCGCCCCTTGTCCGACCCGCTCACGAGCGGTTCGGACAAGGGGTGCGGCGGCATCTCTGCTACGCCTCGACCACCAACGGATCCGACAGAGCCGAGCGACTCGAGAACGAGAACGGCCTTCCCCCGCCGGGGGGCGGGAACTCGGCTGCCTCCTTGCAGGGTGTGCTCGGCACGCGGCCGTCCGGCGTCACCACGCGGCCGAGGGGCCTGTCACCGGAGCGCTACGCACGCACCGGCGAGATCGTGGAGCTCGTACGCGGCCTCCATCGCCTGATCGGCTTCCGCCCCCTGGTAGAGGGCCGCGTTGGCCTCGGTGGCTGCGAAGATGTCGACCAGGATGTTGGCGGCCAGTCGCGGGATCGCGTCCAGAGCCTCCCACTCCTGTGCGCAGAGACGAAGGGTCTCCTTCAGGGCGGCGTAGGCGTTCTGATCGACTCCTCGCCCGTCCCTCAGAGCCTCGTCGAACGCCGTCCACGCCTCAGCCATTCCGGCCAGCGAATCAGCCGTCATCATGGACCTCCCTTGACCCAGGTGATTGCTTCCGGAGGTATGACTCCGGTGATGAGGACTTCTCTTGAGGACTTGGTCCTGTTGATGGCGGTGAAGCCCCTGATGTTGTGCAGTGCCCGACCGGCATCATCGGAGATGTCGAAGATCTGGCTGCTGTCGAGTTTACTGAGGTCGATCGCCACCGTTCGCGGTCCGGCCCACTGGGACTCCGTCGCAACCTCGCGACTGCGCGTCGTCGAGATGAACTGCGACCTCCAGTTCGGCTTGCTGCCGTGAATGACGTGGCCCGCCGGCGTATAGGTCGCGTCGGGGTTCTTCGCGACGAGGCCCTTCGAAGGATCCTCGTCCGGCCGAAGGTTCCGGTACACGGTGTTGCAGTTGTGTACGAGGAGCGACGTGGTGTCAGCCAGCACGTAGTAGGTGTGGATTCCTTCGACCGTCAGGTCGTGCGTCCGCTGACGCTCCTCGAACGAGCGGGTCGCCTGGAGCGTGACGGTGCTGCCGTCCGCCGTACGCAGCGTCATACCCGGGCGCAGCTCGCCCGCGTCGACCCACTTGCTCTCGGAGACCACCCAGAACGGGTGGGTCGTGGTCGAGACCAACGACTCCGGGGAGCCCGTACCGCCCAGGATCGTGAGATCGACGAAGTGCTTGTCGTCCTCTGTCACGATCGTGCCGACGACCTGACGGACGGTCGTCTCCCCGGTCTCGGGGTCGGTCACGGTAATCGCGTCACCGAGCTCGACGGCCTCTATCGCCTTGCTGGTGCCGTCGGCGAGCAGCACCTTCGTGCCTGGCAGGAAGCTGTGGTTCTCCTCCGTCAGACAGCTGTCGCCCTCGGTTTTCTTCCGGGAAGCGGCCTTCTTCTTGGCAGCCGCCAAGGCATCCTTCGCCTTGGCCAGCCCGTCCTGCGCCTTGCCGACGGCTTTGCTGCTCTTCCAGAGGTCCTTGACCCCGCCGACGAGGTCACCCACGAGACCGACCACGCGCTTGGCGAGCTTCGCGCCCTTGGCCCAGTTCCACGGTGCGCCGTACTTGGCGACGATCTTGCCTGCGAGTCCGCCGGCGAAGCTGCCCGCGATGTTGAGCAGGGTCTCCCCGCAAGCGCCCATGTCTCCGCTGGAGACGCAGTCGAGTGCCGCGTCGACCCCGAGGATGTCCCGGGCGATCTTGACCAGGGCCTTGGCCGAGGACTTGATGCGCTGTTTTGCCGCGGACTGCTGCCCCTGAGCACCGGCGAGTGCGCTGGAGGCCTGGTCGACGGCCTTTTCCTCGTTGAACGTGGAGCCCGGCTTACTGACGGGCAGGCCGCCCTGGCACTCGATCAGTCCTTGCAGGCACTCGGGAATGGCCATGCCGCTCGGGTCGGCGTGGGTGACCGGAGTGTTGTTGGCGTAGGCATACCCGTTGATCTGCTGTGGCTGGGTGTAATCGATGACCGGGTCGACGGAGATGAACTTGCCTATCGAGGCGTCGTACTCACGCGCGCCCAAGTGGGTCAGGCCGGTCGAGGCATCGATCGTGCCTCCGACGAAACCCTTCTCGCCGGGCCATGTGCCTGTTGCTTCGCCGCGCTCGACGCCGAAGGGGTCGAACCGGCGTTGTGAGACCGCACCGCTCGCCGCGTCGACGGCGAGTTCACCCGTGCCGTGGTGATCGGATGCGAGGAACGACACCTTGTTGTCGTTGGTGCGCACCGCGACCGTCTGACCGGCCTGGGAGTAGTAGCGGGTGGCTTCCGTCTTGGTCCCGTCAGCGGAGAGCTGAAGCTCCATTCCCGGCAGGTACACCGTCGTGCCCGACGGAGCCTTGCGCTGGACCCGGTTTCCCGCACTGTCGTACAGGTAGGTCGTTTCGGAGCCGTCGGCCTCCTTCGCCTTGGCGAGCTGCCCGGTGTCGGTCCACTGCAGGACCTGGGCGTCGCCGCCTATGGTGCGCTTGGTGGTGTTACCGATGGCGTCGTACTCGTAGGACGACTGACGATCACCGGTCGGGGTCTTCTCGACCACCTTGGTGACCTGGTGCGGGCCGTCGCCGAGGGCTCCGGCTTCTCCGTAGGTATAGCTACGGGTGATGTTCTTGGTCGTGTCCAGCGCTGTGTCGTGCACCGTGTCGGACGTCCGGTTGCCGATGGCGTCCGTGACGTACGACTTCCAGTACGGAGACGGGCCCCCCAGAGGACTGGCACCCGGAGCGGCCTGGCATGCCTTCGGCCCCGAGCCCTCGACCGGTGCCACCGATCCGGTGGTTCCGTTGCCCCCGGCGTCAGCCGCGGTGGACGCCGGGCTCCATGCGTCGGCCAGACGCTTTCGCGCGTCGTAGGCGAAGCACTGCACATCAGGCTTGGCCGAGTTCGCGGTGTCCGAGATGGACAGGACGTTGCCGGCCTGGTCGTAGGAGTAGTTCGACTCCTTGGCGGGAGCGGTCGCCCCGTTGACGTCGACCACCGACCGCGTGAGACGGTCCGTGCCCGTCTCGTAGTCGAAGGTCTGCCAGACCTTCTTGCCACTGCCGGTGGACAGCTCCAGTTGCTGGACGTGGCCGAGTTCGGAGTAGACGGTGTCGGTGACGTACGACGTGGAACCCGTGAGTGTCGTCGGGCGCTGAAGTTCGTCGTAGCCGCTGACCAGCACCTCCTCGGCGAGGTCGCCCGCAGCGGGTACACCGGTGGACTGCAGGGTGCCGTCACGGTTGTACGCCGACGTGAAACTGTACGTTCCGGCGAGCGCTCCCTGCGAAGCCGGCACCACGTAGTTGGTCTTCAGCGGACGGTAGAAGTCGTCCATGGTCTGGACGACGGTGCCGAAGGACTCCGTGGGCGAGATGTAGCTGATCCTGGCCCATTCCTGACCCAGGAGACCCGCCTTGTCGTACCGGCTCTCCGTGAGCCGGACACCCGTGGTGGGTTCGCCCTGCCACGTGGTGAGCGTACGTCCGAGCTTGTCGTAGACGGTGGACACCGTCTTGTTCCGGTCGTCGGTGGACGACACGACGTGGTCGAGCGGGTCGTACGTGGTGGTCGTCGTCCCCGCGTCGGGGTCCACACTCTTCGTCTTCCGGCCCAACTGGTCGTACTCGTAACGCCACACGTTGTTCTTGGCGTCGGTGACCGTCTGGAGCTCGTTCTTCGGGGTGTACGTGTACTTGGTGACGTCGTAGCCGGACAGCGGGTTCGGGGAGTCGCCGCGGTAGTGCCAGATCTCCTTCGTGTTGCCCGCGAAGTCCGTGATGGTCGTCGTGGGTACGCCGCCCTTGGGCGGGTCGACCGTCGTGCGCTCACCGTCGTACGTGTTCGTGGTGCGCCACTGCTCGACGCCGGAGACCGCCATGATCTGCGCGGTGGCACGGCCCAGACCGTCGTACTCCATCACGCTCTGCTGGCCGACCTCGCCGTTGTGGACGATCAGCAGCTCGTCCGACGCGGCGCCGGCGGCGTTGTACGTGGCGTTGGTCTTCTTCACCTTGCCGGTGCCGTCGTAGAAGGAGTCGGCGACCATGCGTGTGCCGCCGGGGCCCTCGGTCTGCAACTGCCGCGGTCTCAGCAGTCCGTCGTAGAGCTGGTACTCCGCGCCATACGAGCCGTCGTTCTCGATCTTCTCCGTCTTGATCGCGACGACCTTGTCGCGGCGGACGTTGTACGAGTACTTGATGCTCGGGGTCTGGGTCTTCACCCGGTCCGGGAGCCAGACCGAGGTCAGGCGGCCCAGGCCGTCGTAGGCCAGGTCGGTGCGCTTGCCGTTCGGGTCGGTCTGACCGGCCGACATGCCCCAGGCGGGCGCGTAGTCGGTGGTCGTGACGTGGTTCAGCGCGTTGGTGCTCTTGGTCTGCGAGATGAGGCCGTTGACGTCCGTGTACGCGGTCTTCGTCTCCGCCAGGCTCGCGTCCTTCTGGGACAGCGGGCGGCCGAAGGCGTCATACGTCGTCGTGCCGGTGACCTGATACGTACCGGTGGTGCCGTTGTGCGAGGTCAGACGCTCGGTCGTCGTCGCGTCGCCCTTGGTGGGTGCCGCGCCGAAGGCCTTGTTGTCGTAGGACGTGCGCTCGTCCGCGTGGACCTGGGTCCTGCGGTCCGGGGTGACGGAGCACTTCACACCCACGGCCTCGCTGCGCGAGGGCAGATTGAGGAGGTTGGCGGCCGTGTTGTCGGTGTACCAGGTGCGGGTGCAGGTGTCGTCGACCGCGGTGGAGACGTCACCCTGGTCCTCGACCTCGATGACCCGGCCCGTGCCGTTGCTCGTGTCGTACTTGATCGAGCTCTTCGTCGCGCGCCAGGTTCCGTCGGACAGCAGGCTGTAGCCGCGTTCCGTGTCGGACCGGACGAGCACGGAGTGCGAGGTGCCCCAGTCGCGGGTCTGGGTCGCCGTGTAGTGCTTCCACGGCTCGCTGATCACCTTGGAGACGAGCTTCGTCCCGTCGTAGGTGTGTGCCTCCAGCTGGTGGCCGGTGAACTCCTTCGAGGAGGTGTACTCGACACCCGTGGAGTCCTTGACCTTCACCGAACGGGTTCCGCCGTCCGGGTCCTTGTCTCCGTCCATGCCCTGCAGATACGTGTAGTCGATCCGCGAGGTCTGCTTGTCGGCGCTGCCGCTGGTGACCTTGACCTTGGCGTAGCCCTGCCAGCCGCCCCACGTGAGGTACTTGTCCTCCGTGATGCCGTCGGGCTCCGCCTTACGCCAGGCCGCGTCGCCCTGGTAGTCGTAGCGGGTGACGAGGCTGTCGCCGCCGCCCGTGCGGTCGGTCTCGACGATCTCGGCGACGACGTACTTGTGGAACCAGTCCGTGATCGGTTCGACGGTGCCGGGCGGGGCCCACTTCACCGGGTAGCAGCGCTTGGTCGACTCACCCGGCTTGGGCAGAGACGCCTTGGTGCAGTCCGTCGCTGCGTAGTTGACGTCCAGCTGGGCGCCCGTCTCGCTCAGGACTGCGGCGAGGCGGAAGCGGTGGAAGGGGGCGATGTTGTCGCCGATGGCATCGACTCGGTTGACGAGCTGCTCGCCGTAGAGTTCGAGCGTCGGCAGCTTCGCCGCCGTGCCGACCCGGCCCTCGTGGTCGATCTTCGACAGCCAGAGGGTCTTGGAGTCGTCACCGTTGTCGGTGAACAGGTGGGTGAAGGTCCACGCGTCCACGTCCTGGTACTCGGTGGCGCTCTTGCGCATCTGGGTGGTGATACCGGTCAAGCGCTTCGTGGTCCAGAACGTCTGGCCCACGGTGCACTTGGTGGCCGCCTTGCACTCCTGGTCGACCGGGGTGTCCGGCCAGTGAGCGGCGTTGGCCTTGGTCCGCTTGGACTCCGCGCAGTCGAAGTCCGCTGTGGGCAGACAGCGTTCGGCCACGTCGAACACGACGCGGGCGGGTGCCTTGGCCGCGTAGACCTGGCCGTCGCGCTGACCGTAGTCGACCCGCTTCAGGTATCCGCCGCGGTGGTACGCGGTGCCGTTGACGTCCGTCTTGCCGTTGAGGGCGTAGTAGTTCGTCTCGGGTGCGTAGAAGTAGGACATCACGTTGCCGTGGGTGTCCTTGACGTGGTCCAGGCTCCAGCGCCAGGCCTGCTTGCAGTGGGCGCTGGTGAACGTGGCGTTGTAGCAGGGCTCGCCGGAGTCGTCGCCGAAGACGGGCACGGTCCAGGTGGAGTCCGTGGTCTCCTTGCCGTCGGTCCAGCCCGGCAGACGGTTCAGCCCGAACCAGTACTCCGTGCCGTCGGCAGTGGTGACCTTCCAGTGCTCGCCGTCGTTGTCGCCGTTCGTGGCACCGGTCAGCCTCTCGACCTTGGCGCCGTCGTCGGACGAGAACTTCCAGTCGCCGGTCGTGTCGTCCTTGATGAGCTCGGACGAGCTGCCGTTGAGCATGATCGTGGCGTTGTCGAAGGCCCAGCACTGCTCACCGGAGGTGGAGTGCCCGTCGTCGGAGCACGGCTTGTAGCGGCGCTCGATGTAACCGGGGTCGTACGAGAAGCCCTCGCCGACCCAGGAGCCCTGGTTGTTGGTCACCGAGGTGCGGCCGTCGGCGGACTGCGAGGAGTAGCCGAGACCGATGCTGGGCGTCTGCCCGCCCGGTGTGGGGACCGTACGCAGCGGATAGCTCCAGCTGAAGCCGCCGGACGAGTTGGCGACGCTCCAGCTCGCGGACGGGGCGAGCGCGGTCGCCTTGTAGCTGCCCTGGGCGGAGGACGGGCCCGCGGCGAGGGCGACGAGCGGTGCCGCGCTCGCAGTGGCCTTCGCCGTCATGGCGGCGGGTGCCGCGGCGGCCTGGACGTCGGCCGAGACGGTGCGGTCCTCGGCACTGTTCACCGTGGCGAGGGGCTTGGCCTGCTCCGGGCACGCCTTGCTGCCGGGGGTCGCGACGGCCGCACAGGCGGGGAGCTGGACGAGCTGCAGGCGGGCCGCGTAGTCGCCGCCGTAGGCGTCGGCGAACTTCGAGTAGTCCACGGAGAGGCGGACCTTCGCGCCCTTCGCCGCCGCGTCCGTGCGCTCGACGCGCATCAGCGCGCCGGCGCCGATGGCAGCCGCCCGCTTCGCGGGCAGGACGGCGACCTCGACCTCAGCCGGACCGGCCGACGGGGCCGGAATCTTCGACGCCTTCGCTCCCTTGGACGTCTTCGTCGCCTCGGGCGTGACCGCGGTGACGGCGACGGGCAGCCCGCCGACGTTCTCCTCGACGGGGCTCGTGGTGGCTACGGCGACCTTCGCGCTGCCGCCCGCAGGCCAGACAGCCTTGTCCAGTCGCTTGACGGCGGCCTTCCGCGCCTCGTCCGCCGGGCGCTTCTTCGCCTGTGCGTTCTTGCCCTCCGCGGGGTCGCCGAAGTCCTGGACACCGGGTCTGCCGCGCCCCTCCTGCCCCGGCGCCGGCGACGCGGCCTGGACTGCGCTGCCGGTCAGGGCGAGGGTGATGCCCAGGACGGTCGCCGTAAGCAACCGCCCGGGCAGGCGCCGGTTCATCAACCGGCCTCTGAATGCCATCACGTGTCTCCGCACGTAGTGAGGGATGGGACTGAAACGGGCGGGTGTGCCGGTTCCGCTGGGAACCGGCACACCCGCCCGGGGGATCACATGTTCGGGAGCGGTGTCCCGTTGGCCATCTGCCGGATCGCGGTCATGTCCGCGGCCCCGCTGTAGACGCGCACCTCGTCGATGGCGCCCGCGAAGTACTCGCTGCCGCCGCCGAGGGCCGACCGGCCCACCTGCAGAGCGCCGGTGGCGCCCCAGAGGGTGTCGTCGGTGCCGTGCGCGATGTCGGCCAGCTGTCCGGCCACGTACAGCCGGATCTCGTTGGCGAACGCGTCGTAGACCACGGCGAGGTGCTGCCCGGCCATGTCGACGTCCGGGAGCGTCTGGTCGTCGGTGAAGGTCTTCACCGGTGCCGTCGCCGAGTCGGACTCCGCGACCGCCAGTTCCCACGTCGAGAATGATTCCGCGTCGGCGGCGGGCCGGTAGCGGACCGCGAGGCGGTTGGCGGCCTGGCCCGGCAGGGACAGCACAGTCTGCGGCTCGGTCGCGTCGAGGGAGGTGAGCTGTACGCGGGCCGTCGCGGTGAAGCTGGCTGCGCCGGTGACGGGCGCGGTGGCCGTGGACGCGTAGTCCCCGTCACCGTCGAGCACCAGGTGACCCGCGCCGACCATCGGGAACGGGCCCTCGAAGTACGGGTCGTCCGTAGGCGCGTTGTAGATCGAGGCGTTGCCCGCGAGGGTCAGCTTCTGACCGGTGCCCGTGTCCGCGGAGGCGCCCGCGGTCGCCGCGTCGAGCTGCCAGTAGTTCATGCGGGTCGGCTTGACCGTCATCATCTCCGCCACCTGGGCGGCGGGCAGGACGCGGTCGAAGACACGGACCTCGGCGAGGTCACCGGAGAAGTTGTCCCGGTAGCCGCTCTTGGCCGTGGACCGGCCGATCTGCAGCGGCCCGTACGACTTCCACAGCGAGCGGCGGGATGCGGTGCCCTTGCTGTCCTTGTTGATGTAGAGGCGCAGCTCGGACTTGGCCGCGTCGTAGACGCCGGTCAGCAGCACCCACTGGTCGGGGACCACGCTGACGCCGGTGGCGACGGCCTTCCACTCGCCGAGGGTGTCGACGTCGGTCACCGGGACGGAGAACGCCCAGGTGCCCGCCACATGGTCGTAGCCGAGGGTGAATCCGGGCTCGCCGGTGCCGTCCTGGCTGACGACCGCCATGTCGCGCGTGGGGGTGCCGTTCGGGCGGACCCAGGCGCTGACGCTGAAGCTCTCCGAGGAGTCCAGCACCGTTTCGTTGACGTCGGCGTACGCGGCGCCGGTGCCGTCGAAGCGGGCGGCCGAGTCGGCCTTGCCGCCGGGGCCCTCCACGCCGAAGGTGACGCCGGTGCCCGTGGTGGCGGAGAACGTCCCGGTCTCGTCGTGGGCTTCCGAGCTCGACGGTTCGTCGGCGAGGTTCCACTGGGCGGCGACGGGGGTGCCCTCGGTCACCAGGAACTCGTAGTGCGCCTTGGTGCTCGGGTTCTCCGCCTTGTCGACTGCGATGACGTCGACCCAGTGGCGTCCGGAGCGGGTGGGCATCCAGTTCACAGTGGCGGATCCGCCGGGTGCGGCGGCGTTGACCGTGGTGGCCGGAGTGGCGGTGCCGTCGAACGCGTACCGGTACTTCACGACGTCGGTGTCGGGCACCGAGTCATTGGGGTTGGGTGCGAAGGTGAAGGAGCCGTAGGTGCCGACGCCGTCGTGGTACACGGTGTCCGACGGGTACTCCTTGGACAGCACGTTCGGCTTGCCCGGCAGCGTCTTGTCGTACATGAACTCGCAGCGCACGGTGTCCCCGTCGTAGCTCCAGGGGCCGTATCCGTCACCGTCGTAGGCGCGCGCGCTCCAGTAGATGACGGTGTTCTGCGGGATGGTCGACTTCACCGTGTGGGTGAACTTGGTGCCGGACGTGGGTGCCAGCCAGGACGGGGTGAGGTAGGAGTAGGTCTTGGCCTCCTTGGTGACCGGGTCCGTCCAGTCCACCTTGAACTCGACCTTGACCTTGTCGGTCAGGCCGTTCCCGTGGTCGGGGTCGCTCGCCACGGCCTGCAGCTGCGGCGGCACCTCGGAGTACGGACGGCCGGCGCCGCTGGTGCAGATGCCGCCCGGGTTCTGCGAGAGCGTCGTGATCTTGCGCGGCAGGTTGTTGTAGCTGATCGACAGGTAGGCGTTGCCGCAGACCCGCTTCCACTCCGGGAGGCGGGACTCGTCGGCGGCCCGCAGGCCCAGCGTCATGGACGACCAGCCCTCGGCCGCCGCGGTCTTGATCTCGCTGGTCAGCTCGCCGGTGGCGCCCGACTCGAAGTGCAGGTTGGCCTGGCTGGAACAGCTCGTGGGCGAGATGGCCTTGTCGACGGTGCCGATGTGGTCCGTCCAGTCGTCCGAGGTGTTGGACCAGCTGGACGAGGAGGTGATGCTGTAGTTCTTGCCGCCGATGCGGTAGAGCCGGATCGGCTCGGCGGTCGGCGAGGCGCTGTAGATGTGCTCGACGCGTGCGGAGAACGTCGCGCCGAGGATCTGCTTGCCCTTGTAGAACGACAGGGGCATCGTGAACAGGGTCCGGCGCACCCCCACACCGTTGCAGGACACCGGGCTGTAGTCGGTGGGGCACTTGCCGACGCCCGCGCTGCCGGAGTACTTCCAGTCCTGCTCGCCCGGCATGCCGGACATCACGCCGGTCCACGCGCTGCGCGAAGTGGTGCGCTGGATCGGGTCGATGACGACCGGGAAGACGGTGTCGTCGCCCTGGAGCAGCTTCTGGTCGGGGACGAGGGACAGCTTGCCCTTGCCCACCTCGACGCCCAGCGGCGAGGTCCGGCCACCGCCGCCGGGGCCGGCGAGGGCCGCCTGAGGTACGACCGCCGGGGCGGGTGCGGCATCGGCGGCCGCGGCTGCGAGCGCCTTCGACACGGCCTTGGGGCCCTGGGTCCTGGCTGCCGCCTCCTTCACCGCGGCCGAGTCCCACATCACGGGCTTGCCCGCTTCGAAGACGGTTCCGCCGACGGCCGCGTCCTCGGCCTTGATGGCGCCGGACGCGTCCTCCGTGACCTTGAGGCCGTCGGTCTTCAGGCCCAGGTCGAGCCGGGCCAGCCTCGGGTCGGCCGCGGCCTCGGGGGTCTTGACCACCAGGAGGTGGCCGAAGCCGTCCGCCTCGGCGCGCACCGTGAGGTCGACGCCGGGCAGGGCGTCCTTGTACGTGGCCGTGTCCCCGTCGAGCGCGGGTGCGGGAAGCTTCCCGTACGGCCAGGTCAGGGCCATCTCGCGGCCCGCCTGGTTCATGGTGACGAACGGCTTGCCGGCCGTGCCGTCGGAGAAGGACAGGGCGACCGCCGCTGCCTTCGGCGTGACCGTTCCGTCGGCGTGCCGTACGAGGGTCCGGTCGATGTCGACCCACGTACCTTCCTGGAAGGTCCGGACGGGGTCGGTGTACTCGCGGGCCGTGAAGGTGCCGTTCGGCTCGGCGTAGATCTCCCGGCGCGACGTGCGCATGCCGAGGATCTCGACCTTCTGGCCGCTCTTCTTCGCGACGGTCATCGCTTCGGCCTCGGTCTGCACCGGCTTGCCGGCGGCGGCCATCGACGGCTCGGGGGCTTCGCCGGGGGCGGTGCCCTCCGACTGGGCGCTGAGGACGCCGGTCATCACCGCACCCGCCACCACGGCGGCGAGCGCGCCGCGCAGCACCGGGCCGCGTCGTATGCGTCTGGACATGCGTCTGTTCTCCAGGTCGTTCGTCAACGGGCCACGGCTCCGAACGCGACGTCGCCCGTGGGGATGCCGCCCTCACCGGGCTTGAAGGTGTGGGTGGGTGCGCCGCCCGACGCCACGTTCCAGCTGAAGGAGTGGACGGCGTGGCCCGCGGCGGGCCCGTAGGGCATGCCCACGTACAGGGCGGACGGGGTGGCGCCCAGGCTCATTCCGGCGAGCTGGCGGGGGGCGGGCTCTCCCGGGATGCCCCAGCCCGGGTCGATCCAGGTGTCGGAGGCGCCGGCCGCGCCGACGAGCGGGAAGATCTGCACTCCGCCCTTCTCCATGTGTTCCTCGGAGGACTCCTCGCCCGGCACACCGACCGCGAGCCGGACGGTGGTGGCCGAAGCGGTGCTGTTGGGGGCGGTGTTGACCGCGGCGAGCCGCTGTCCGAAGAAGTCCCCGGCCTCGGTCTGCTCCTCGGCGTCCGCCGTGTTCTGGTCGAGCCAGTAGACCTGTGTGAAGGTCCCGGTGGCCGTGATGCGGAAGACCTGGACGGCGCCCGCGTCGACCGTGGTGGACAGGTCCTCGCCCGGGACGCCGACGGCGAGGAGGACCTCGGTCGTCGAGGTGGCACCCGAGGGCCGGTACGGGACCATGGCGAGCGCGGTGCCGAAGGCGTCGCCCGCCTCCTCGGCACCCTGGATGACGTCCTGGTCCTGCGCCAGGCCCACCAGGGGCTTGGGGAGGCCGGAGACGAGGGTGTGGCTGAAGACCGCGACGCCTCCGGCGAACGGCACGGTGCCTATCGCCTCCCCGGGCGTTCCCACGGCGAAGTGGGTCGGGGTGGCTGCGAACGAGGAGCCGAACCGGTCGTCCAGTTCCATCTCTCCCGGCACAGGCCCGGCAGTGGTGGTGTCCTGGTTGACGCCGACGGCTGTCGCCGGGTCGGCGGAGAGGTAGTAGAAGACGCCGGCGTCCTCGACCGTCCCCAGCGCTTCGCCGGGGGCGCCGATCAGCAGGTACGAGGTTCCCGCCGCGGTCTTTCCGCCGGCCAGGGCGTAGCCGAGCCAGTCGCCCGTCTCCCTGCCTCCGCCGAGCGTCGCGGTCGGGCCCTGGGAGTGCTCCTTGACAGCCTTCCCACCGCCGGGTCCGGCCGCCGAGCCGTACACGATCTGGACCAGACCCGCGTCGCGGATCGTGAGGTCGTCCGCGGCGAGGTCCTCGTACGGGATGCCGACGGCGATGTCGCTGCAGCCGTCGGCGTCCGCGTCGTAGACGGCGAACGAGAAGCCGAACTGGTCGTCGGGCTCGGCACCCCCGGGAATGTTCGCGGTCTCCTGGGAGAGCTGCATGCTGCCCTTGTCGCCGCCGTAGACGATGTGGATCAGACCGGCCCTCGGGTGGTTGTTGACCGTCGCTTCGGGGTCGGCGATCACCGTGTCCCTGATGCCGTCGCCGTTGAAGTCGGAATCCACGCCCGAGCAGCCGGCGGCCAGGGCGGTGGCGGGTGCCGTGAAGGGTGCCCCCGGCCCGAAGCCCAGGGCGAACGCGGTCATGATCACGGTACTTGCGGCGAGCGCTGTTCTCGCTCTGGCCGTGCGCCGCGGCGGGCGCGTCGGACTGGTCACGGAAATGGTTCCTCCCCTGATCGTTCCGGCTCGTCGTCGGCCGGAGGTCCCCGAAACGGCTTCGGGCATGGTGATGACAGCCGTCTCGCGTCTCGGCGTCGGACGGCGCTCATGGGTGTGGCGGGCGTGGCGGGTGCGAGCAGCGCGAGAACACGCGCCGGCGGAAGGCGGGGCGGGCGGCACACGGCCGTGCGGAGTTCACCGCCGCGCCGATTCCGGGGTCGCTGTCGCGCGGGTGCACGACCACCTGTGCCGTGCACCCCACCCGCGCCCGGGATCAGCTCAGCTGGACACCGAAGGCAACTGCGTCGGCGGGGATGCCGCCTTCACCGGGGCGCCAGCTCTGCGTGGGTGCGCCGCCGTTCGGGGTGTTCCAGGGAAACGCGTGGACGGCCCTGTTCTCGGCGGGACCGTAGGGGACGCCGACGTACAGCGACGCCGGGCTCGAACCGAGGCCCGTGCCGGTGAGCATGCGGGGCGCGCGAACAGCGGGGACGCCGTCGCCGGGTGAGATCCAGCTGTCACCGGACCCGGGCTCACCGAGCAGCGGGATGATGTGGACGCCGCCCTCGTCCGGGTACTCCTCGGTCTGCTCCTCACCGGGCGCTGCCACGGCTAGGCGCATCGTCGCCGTGGTGCCCGGGGTGGCCGGGGCGGTGTTGGCCGCGGCGAGGCGCTGTCCGAAGAAGTCGCCCGCCTCGGCGGATCCTTCGACGTCGGGCTGGTTCTGGTCGATCCACTTCAGGGGCTGGAGGGTTCCGTCCGCCTTGATGTGGTACGTGTGGACGGCTCCGGCGTCGACCGTGGCGGCCAGGTCCTCACCGGGAACGCCGACCGCGAGGAGCGAGTCGTTGTTCGCGGTCGCCCCGGCGGGACGGTAGGGGGCCATCGCCAGCGAGAGGCCGTACTGGTCTCCGGCCTGCGCGGTGGTGTCACCGCTGCCGCTGCGGCCCTGGCCCATGCCGAAGAGCGGGGCCGGGATGCCGTCCGTGTTGATCGAGGGCCGGAAAGCGAGGACGGCCCCGGCGAACTCGACCTTCTGGGACGTCGTGGCGATGGACTCACCGGGCGCGCCGACGACGAAGTGGCGGTCCGTGGCGGCGATCGACGCGCCGAAGCGGTCGTTGGGCTCGGGGTCCTCCCAGACGCCCGCCGAGTCCTGCGCGACGTGGGCCACGTCGTACCCGGTGCCGTAGACATGATGGAACATCCCCATGTCCTTGCCCTCGGCTCCGTCCTCGCCGGGCGCTCCGATGACGAGGAAGGGGATGCCGCTGGCGGACGTGCCCGCGGCGACGGCGTATCCGACCCAGTCCTCGGCCTCGTAGCCGCCGCCCAGTTTGCCGTCGGCTCCCTGCCGGAAGCCGATGGTGCCGAGTCCTCCGGACGCGATGCCCGTGGGCGAACCGTAGATGAGGTGGACGAGCCCCGCGTCCTTGACCGGGCCCTCCGCCACGTTGATGTCCTCGAACGGGATGCCCACGGCGATGTCGCTGCAGCCGTCGAGGTTGGCGTCGTACACGGCGTAGGAGAAGCCGAACCGGTCGCCGGTCTCCGCGCCGTCCGAGACGTTCGGGGAGTCCTGCGACAGCAGGAACGTGCCCTTGCCGCCCCCGTAGACGATGTGGATCCGTCCGGCGCGCTCCTTGCCCGAGACCGTGGCCTCGGGGTCGGCGACGACGGTGTCGCGGATCCCGTCCCCGTTGAAGTCGTGCTGGGCTCCGGCGCAGCCCGCGGCGGCCACCGCGTGCGGAACCGGCAGACCTCCTGGACCGAGCAGCGTGAAGGCTGCCACCAGTGTCATACCGGCCACGACGCGGCCGCTCCGTCTGCCCACGCGCACCATCATCAAGCCCCCCGGCCCCCTGCCACGGCGCTCGTCGAACGTCCGCGGCTTTCCCGACTGATACCTCCGCCCGGCCTGCTGCGCTGCACACCGCGACAAGGTCCCGCACGTCACGAAGTCCTTGGGACCGGTGGGGCAGTTCACATGATCAACGAAGGTTCACGGGACTCTGCCACGCGTCACAGGAAATGCACAAGAACACATGTCCGACATCAACTCATCGGCAACAATCACGACTCCGTCACAGCCGATTCACCCGAGGGTCACGGCTTCGCCACACTCGCGACACCGCCTGGATCGGCACGACACCGTGCGGTCGATCCCGCTCAGGGCTTGGCCGAGAAGGCGGATCAGCAACGCGTGTCGCGGGCGGGGCCACCCCGCACCGAAGCCCTGCGCGAGGGGGGATCTCGGGGCCCAAGTGGTGCCTGGCGATCCGCGTGGAGGCAAAAGTCGAGGGCGGTGTGCCGGGCGAACGTGGCACGGTGGCGGCATGACACCGCCGACCATCGATCAGACGTCCCCCCGTCGCGGCCAGGTGATCGTCCTGACCGGGCCGCCCGGGGCCGGCAAGAGCACCGTGGCGCGGCTGCTGGCCGATCGCCTGACGCCCGGCGTCCACCTGCACAGCGACGACTTCTGGCACTACATCAAACGGGGCCGGATCGCTCCCTACCTGCCCGAAGCGCACCAGCAGAACCAAGTGGTCCTGCGGGTGCTGGTCTCCGCGGCGTTCGGCTACGCCGAGGGCGGCTACCAGGTGATCTGCGACGGCATCGTCGGCCCCTGGTTCATCGACCTCTTCCGCGCCACGGCCGGGGAACAGGCCGTGCCGCTGAGCTACGTCGTCCTCCGGCCGAACCAGCGCACCACGCTGGAGCGTGCGGCCGGCCGCACCGGCGACGCCCTGACCGACCCCGACCCGATCCGCTCACTGCACAGCCAGTTCAGCGACCTGGGCGTCTACGAGTCCCACGTCCTGGACTCCACCGATCTGACCGCCGAGGCGACCGCCGACAGCGTCCTCCAAGGCGTCGCGAGGGGCCTCTACCTCCTCGGCCCCAGCGGCAGCGTCGCCGACGCCGGCCCCAGCGACGGCGTCACCGACGCGGACGACCCGATCCACGACTCCTGACACCGGCGCGTCGGGGACTCAGGAGCCGCCGCCGGACGAGGCGAACCCTCCCCCGCCGGGCCGCAAGCCGACCGGGAACAGCGTCCTCGCGCCCGCCCCCGACCGCCTGCCGGGCCGGACCGCCGCCATGCGGACGCACCGGTCGGCCGTGCGTTGAAGCGCTTCGAAAGAGCAGGGGAACACCGAGACTCTCACCCGGGTCCCGCCACGAGTCCAGCACCTCGTCGCGCACCCACGGCGGGGCGCTCAACTCCTGTTTCCAGAGGCTCCGTTGTGCCGCATATGTGCCTTGTCGAGGAACCGCTTTGGTGTTAGCTTCATCGATCGTTGAAGTCGAAGCGATTCGACAGAGCAGCCGAAATCCGCACCCCGACGCCGTCTCTCACCCCCCACCGCGGCAGCGGTTCTCGAGAACTGCGTTCCCCGCTCCCTTGCCGAACCGGGGCCGGACAGGGAACGGCGCGGCCCTGGAGTCGCACCGCCGGGGTGTGCGACAGAGAGGACCACGTGACCACCCTTGCCGACGGGCTCCGCTTATTGCGGACTCTCCGCTGTGCCAAGCGGTCCCACAGCTGGCTCCTGGCCGTGCTGATGGGGCTGAACAGCCTGCTCCCGGCGGCGACAGCCGTCATGCTGGCGGAACTGGTACGGCGCTTCGAGGCGGCGGGTACGACGCTGCCACCCCTGGCCACGGCCCTGGCCCCGCTGGCGGTGTTCGTCGCCGTCCTTCTGCTCGGGCACGTCATGGACACCGTTGTGGAGCCACTGGGCTACCTCGTCCAGGCCACCATCGACGGCGTGCACCGGGCGTCGATCAGCGAGCTGGTCTCGTCCACCCCGACGATCGAACAGCTGGAGACCCCGCAGGCGCGCACCCTGATCCGCGCGGCCAAGGCGGATCCGGACAACTGGACCGAACACACCCCGGGTGACGGCGCCGTGGCCCTCCTCCGCATCCTCACGGGCCTCCTCGGCGTCGCCGGATCCTGTGTGGTCCTCGCGGGGTACGCCTGGTGGCTCGTCCCCGCGGTGCTCGTGCCCGCGCTGATCAACTGGACGCTGCGGCAGGGACAGGCGCTGCGGTACGTCCGGACGTGGCGCTCCGGCACGGTGGAGGGCGCGAAGGCGCAGATGTGGCAGGACTCGGCGATCTCCCCGTCCGAGGGCAAGGACATCCGCGTCTTCGGACTGGGCGGGTGGTCGGTCGGGCAGATCCAGCGGCACAGCCTGGCCATGGAGAAGCCCATCTGGACGGCGATCGGGCGGATGCTGCGCGCCGAGTGGAGCCAGCTCCTGCTCGTCGGTATCCCGCTGTGCGCCGTGTACGCCCTGGTGGCGTACAGCGCGGTGCGCGGCGAGACGAGCATCGCGGTGGAGACGGCGGTACTCGTCACCGGCTGGACGGTGTTCCAGGCGCTCGGCTGGAGCGAGGAGCTCAGGAGCGCGACCGCTTCCGCCGAGTGCCTGCGCGCCACGCGGGAGCTGCGCGAGCTGCTCGCCCCGCAGGGAGCGGCGGTGGCGGCCCGCCCCGACGACCGGGAGGCGGGGGAACCGGAGGACCTCGATCGTCCACCGCTCATCCGGTTCGAGCAGGTCTCCTTCGCCTATCCGCACACGGAACGCCAGGTTCTGGACCGTCTGGACCTGGAGATTCGGCCGGGCGAACTGCTGGCCGTCGTCGGACTCAACGGAGCGGGCAAGTCGACCCTGATCAAACTGCTCTGCGGGCTCTACCTGCCGACGGGCGGGGCCGTCACCGCGGACGGGCGGGACATCACCACGTTCGCCCCGGGCGCCTGGCGCCGCCGGATCGCGGTGGCCTTCCAGGACTTCGTGCGCTATCCCCTGTCCGTCCACGACAACGTGGTCATCGGCAGGGCGGGCGGGCCCTCGGAGCGGGCGGACGCCGAGGCCGCCTCCCGGGAGGCGGGGCTGGAAGCGGTGCTGGACGGTCTGCCGGACGGCTGGGAGACCCCGCTGACCCGCGCCGCGAAGGGGGGTGTCGACCTCTCGGGCGGGCAGTGGCAGCAGGTCGTCCTGGCCCGCGTCCTCTACGCGGTGCGCCGGGGGGCGCGGGTCATGGTTCTCGACGAACCCACCGCCCATCTCGACGTACGGACGGAGTTCGACGTCTTCGCGCGGCTCAGCGAGCGCAGGTCTGGTGCGAGCGTCGTCCTGATCTCGCACCGGCTGTCCACCGTGCGGCAGGCCGACCGGATCGTCCTGTTGGAGGACGGCCGCATCACGGAGTCGGGGACGCACGACGAGCTCATGGCGGCCGACGGCCGGTACGCGGACATGTTCACGATCCAGGCCGCGCGCTTCAAGCGTGGCTTCGAGGACCGGCTGGAGGAGGACCCGTGCCTATGACCGACGTGGCCAGTGAGCAACCCATCCGCCGTCGGCGGTACTTCTCCCTCTGGTACGAGCTGCTGCGGCTGTCCTGGCGCCGTATGCCGCTGCTGACGTCCCTGCAGTTCGTCCTCCCCGCCCTGATGGTCGCCTCCGTCCTGGGCAACGCCCTGGCCCTGCGCGGCGCGGTGGACGCGACGCTGCGCGGAGAGGTCTGGCCCGCCGTGGCCTGCGCGGCCGGGGCGGGTCTCGCCGGCACCATGCTGATGGTGCTGGGGGCGCTCGACCTCAACACCGCCGGCATCCTCATCGGCAAGGTCGCGGTCCTCGATGTGAACCCCGGCATCTACAACGACATCGCGACGCTGGAGGGCCTGGAGCACCTGGAGCGCACGGACTACCTCGACCGGCTGACCGTGGTACGCAACTCCGCCTGGGAGATCGTGCTCAGCCTGTGGCAGGCGACCGGTGTTCTCTTCATCCTTGTCGAACTGGTCGTCACCCTCTTCCTGCTGGGCACGATCAACCCCTGGCTGCTGTTGCTGCTCCTGTGCGCGGCACTGCCGCTCTGGTTCGACCAGAAGGGCAGCAACGCCATCATCCGGGCGGAGACCGACGTGGCCGAGGCCTTCCGTCTCCAGCGCCGGCTCTTCGACCTCGGTACGGACGGAGCCGCGGGCAAGGAGATCCGCGTGGCGGGGGCGGGCTCCGAACTGGCCCGCAGGCAGGCCGCCGCGTGGGAGGCGGCCATGGCGGGCCGCTACCGGGCGCGACTGGTCGCCGCGGCCTGGAAGCTCGGCGGCTGGACCGTCTTCACGCTCGGCTTCGGCGGCGGGCTGGCCCTGATCGTCGTCCAGGTGCTGCGTGGGCACAGCTCGGCCGGAGACTTGGTGCTGGCGATCACCGTGGCGAGCAGCCTGCGCCAGTCGGTGTTCAACGGCGTCAACTACACGGCGAACGTCGCCCGGGCGGGACGGCTCATCGAGCCCTACCTGTGGATGCGCGACTACACCGCTGCCGCCCGGGCCGAGGCGAGCGGTACGGAACCCTCGCCGGAGGTCCTGCGCGAGGGAATCACCTTCGAGAACGTCACCTACCGGTACCCCGGCTCCCGGCGCCCCGCCCTGGACGACGTCAGTGTCCATCTGCCGGCGGGCTCGGTGGTCGCGCTGGTCGGCGAGTACGGATCGGGCAAGACGACCCTGGTCAAGCTCTTCTGCAAGTTCTACAAGCCCAGCAGCGGCAGGGTGCTCGTCGACGGCGTGGACCTCGCCACCCTGGACACGGAGGGCTGGCGAGCGCGGTCGAGTGCGGCGTTCCAGGACTTCGGCCGGTTCCGTACGACCTTCGGGCAGAGCGTCGGCCTGGGCGACCTGCCGCACGCCCGGGATGCCGGGAAGGTCGGCCGGGCCGTGGCGGCGGCCGACGCCGGGAAGCTGGTCGAGGCGCTCCCCGACGGACTGGAGACGGAGCTCAGCCGGGACTTCGGGGGCGTCGACCTGTCCGAGGGACAGTGGCAGAAGGTCGCCCTCGCCCGGGCGTCCATGCGCCCCGGTCCCCTGCTGCTGATGCTGGACGAACCCACGGCGTCGCTCGACGCCCCGAGCGAGCAGCAGATCTTCGAGCGCTACATCGCCCATGCCCGGGAGGTCGCCGAGCGGACGGGTGCCATCACGCTGATCGTCACCCACCGGTTCTCGACCGCCACCGGGGCCGACCTCATCCTCACCCTGGACAAGGGCCGGCTGATCGAGGCGGGCACGCATGACGAACTGGTCGGCATCGAGGGAGGCCGGTACGCCGATCTCTACGGCATCCAGGCCGATGCCTACTCCGCCTGACCGGCCGGCCCACCGCCCCCACGCGTGCCCGGTGCGACCGGCATGCGCGGGGGCGGCGGCCGTCGGAGCTGCCGCCGCCCCGCCGTGAAGGTCAGTGGCCCCCGTCCGGGCCGTCCTCGCCTTCGTGGTCCAGCTCCCCCAGCGGGCGCTCGCCGTTGGCGACCATGGCGCCCAGCAGGCTGCGGTAGTACCCGGGAAGGCGCTCGACCAGGCCGGGGTCGACGAGGTCGGCCGCGGCATCGAATTCGCACCGGAACCCGTCCTCGCTGTCCACGATGTTCAGTGCCAGCGGATTCCCGGTGTGGGTGAGCGGCAGCGAGTCGGCTTCCGAGACCGTGAGCCCTTCCATGGGGGGTACCACGACCTGGCGGTAGAACGACATCCCCGTCGTGAACAGCTTGCCGCGCAGTCCCTCCCCCTCCGGCGCGAGATCCGTGAGCAGATCCGCGAAGGGGTAGTCCTGGCGTTCGAGCCCGGTGACCAGTTGCATCAGCACGTCGCCCACGTAGTCCCCGACCAGGGTGTCCGCGGGCCGGCGGACGACCAGCGGCACCAGGTTCGAGCAGTACCCGACGGTCCGGTCCAGTTCCTGCGGGCGCCGGGCCGACGCGACCGGTACCAGGATGTCGTCCTGCCCCGTCAGCCGCTGCAACAGGGCACCCCAGGCCGCCACCAGATAGGCGAAGACCGTGACCCCCTCGTTGCGGGCGGCCTCGCGCATCTGCCCGCAGAACTCGGGGTCGAGGAGGACGCGGTGGCGTACCGCGCGGTAGGGGAAGGGGGCCGGCTGTCCCGACAACGGCAGTTCGGGCGCGGGAACACCCTTCAGGAGCGCATGCCAGAAGTCACGGTGCCTGGCTGCGGTGGGACCGGCGACGACCCGCTCGTGCCAGGCGAGATAGTCCCGGAACTGCACGGCCGGGGGCAGTTCGGGGCTCGTGCCGCGGCACCTGGCGTTGTACAGCGCGACGAGGTCGTCGAGCAGGACGCTGTAGGACCAGCCGTCCACGGCGGCGTGATGCACCGTCACCAACAGCAGGTGCCGCTCCGGGGCGGCCTCCACCACGGCGGCGCGGAACACCTCCCCGTCGACCGGGTCGAGCGGCTTCTCGGCCCAGCTCCGCAGGAAGCGGCCGAGGTCGTCCTCGTCCCCACAGGTGTGCTCGGTCAGGACGTCGCCCGGAGGTGCCTCCCGCACGGGACGGACGACCAGCGTGTCCCCGTCCGGGGCGAAGGTGGTCCTCAGGGTCTCGTGGCGGGCGACGAGGTCCTGCACGGCGGCGCGCAGCGCGGCGCGGTCGAGCGAGCCGTCCAGCCAGAACCCGAGGGACATCTCGAAGGCCGGCACGCCGCCCTGGTCGAGGGCCCGTAGCTGCCGCTGCGCGTGGGTGCTGCGGGGCGCCGCCTCCCGGGGCCGCGGAGCCACTGGTGCCGTACGGCTGCCGCCGAGCATGCCGTGCTCGCGCAATTCCTCGACCGACTCACGCACCGCGGTACGGATGTGGTCGAGATCGGCCTGCTCGTGCGCGGTGGAGAGGAAGAAGTTCCGCAACTCCCAGACGAACACGCCGCGGTCGAGCAGATTGAAATAGAACGGATCCATGTTCGCCTGGTGCTCGAACTTGAAGACCGAGGAGAACGTGTGGGCTTCGATGGGCACGTCGAGCTCGCGGAAGTCGGCGTTCAGCTGGTCGGTGAACAGCGCGGTTCTGCGGTCGAGGTTCCGTTGCAGATCGGGTCCCTGGGCACGGAGGTGGTCGAGGACCGCCTTGGCCGTCGCCATGGTGAGCGGATGCTGGTTGAACGTGCCGCCGAAGAAGGTGGATTCCACCCGCGGGCCGGTGTCGTCACCGAAGTTCCAGACGCCGCCGTCGATGGAGTCCATGACGCCGCCGCGTCCGGCGATCACGCCGATCGGCATGCCGCCTCCCACGATCTTGCCGTAGGTGGCGAGGTCGGCCTCGATGCCGTACAGCCCCTGAACGCCTGCCGGATGGCACCGGAAGCCGGTCACCATCTCGTCGAAGATGAGTTTCGTGCCGTGGGACCGTGTGATCTCCCGGACCGCGCGCAGGAAGTCGGGCCGCTGCACACCGGGGGTGCGCAGGGTCACCGGCTCGGTCAGAACCGCTGCGAGGTCCGCGCCGTGCTTGTTGATGAAGTCGAGTGCCTCGTCCGTGCCGAATTCGAGTACGTACACGTTCTCCACCGCGTGCGGGGAGATGCCGGGAGCGAGCGGACGGGTGCCGAATACACCGTTCTCGCGGGCCGGCACGGCGAGCACGCTGTCGAAGTGACCGTGGTACGCGGTGGAGAAGACCACGATCTTGTCGCGGCCGGTCGCTGCCCGGGCGAGCCGGACCGCGGTCATGACCGCTTCCGTGCCGCTGTTCAGGAAGGCCACGCGCTCCATGCCGGTGAGCTCGATGATCCCGGCGGCGACGTCCTCGACCAGCTGGGTGCGCGGTCCGAGACTGAAACCGACGTCCAGCCGCTCGCGCACGGCCGACATGACCGCCGGTGGATTGTGGCCGAGGAGGTGGACGCCGTATCCCAGGGTGAGGTCGACGTACTCGTTCCCGTCGATGTCCCACAGCCGTGAGCCCTGACCGCGCTCGGCGACGATCGGGTACAGCATCTCCTTGATCGAGGGGCGGAAGCCGACGGTGGACCGGCTGTCCGCGACCATCGTCCGGAACCGCTGGGCGAACTCCTTCGAGCCCTTGGTCCGGGCACCGACGCGGTCGGCGAGTTCCTTCAGATAGCGGGCGCGCTCCGCCGTCTCCACGGGGCTGATCACGCCGCTCCGGGCGCCGGGCGCGAGGGGCACCACCCCGCTCGCCGCAGCCGGCCGTGCCGGGGCGAGGGTCACCGGCGGCGGCCCGCCGGCTCCGGGCCCGATGGCCGCGCCGTCCGCGGGGACCGGCTCGCCGCCCGCCAGCAGCTGGAGCTGACGCTGCATGACCGCGAGCTGTTCCTTGATCAGCTCCTGCACGGCCGTCGAGGCGCCCGGCGGGGCGCCACCGCCCACCGGCACCCCGGCTGCCGGCGCCGCCGGGACCGTCGCCCGGCTGTCGGCCGGCCTCGGCAGGACCGGGGCCGGCGCCGGGACGGCTACGGCATCGGTGGCCGGGGCAGCGGCGGAGGGCGGTACGGCCTCTTCTCGCGGCAGCTTCTCCGCCGGTGCGTGCGCGAGGAGATATGCGGCCAGCTCGGGCACGGTCCGGACGTCGGTGAAGAGCTGCCGAAGCGGCACCTTGCAGCCGTAGCGGTCCTCCAGACGCTGTGCCATGCCGAGCAGCGACATCGAGTCCCCGAGGTCCGCGAACACGGCGTCGTGGTACAGCCGTTCAGGCTCGACGTCGAAGTAGTCACCGACGATTCCGGCGATTTCCTGGAGCAGGGGTTCCACGGCGCTCTCCTCGTGGTCGAACAGTCGGGTCGTCCCGGCATCCGGCTCAAGCGGACCCCCCGGGCTGCTGTGGACGGTCATGCGTTCTCGGCCCTTTCGTGGTCGCCGGCGTGGTGCGGGCGGTGACGGTCGGGGCGCACACGGCGAGGATCTCCCCGCCCGTCCGACGCCGTCCCGCCGATGTGTGACGCGGCGCGTGTGCGGCGGCTCCACGCGGCGCCACCGGCACGGCGGTCGACGCGCGTCACGGGACGGCACTCCGCGGGCCGCCACCGTGAACGACCGGGACGGGGCCCAGGCTTGCCGCCAGGTGCTCGATGGTCGGGTTCGCGAGGAGCTGGACGGCCGACAGCGGCACACCGAGCTCTTCCTCGATGCGCCGGGCGAGCCTGACCACGAGCATCTCGTCGCCGCCCATGTCGAAGATGCTCACGTCGTGACGGTCGATCTCCTTCCGGAGCACTTCGGACCAGAGTTTCGCCAGAGCGGCCTCGAGCCCGTTCCCGTCGAGCTGCTGCCTCGGGGAGGCGGGGGCGGGACGCACCGGGTCCGGGAGGGCCCGCTGCTCCTGGAGGCGGCGTTCCGGGTGGGTGAGGGACACCGAGAGCGGGGACGGCATGTCGGAGCGCAGGACGAGGCCGAGGACATCGGCGCGCTGCTCCGGTGACAGGGACTCGTCCCAGGTGACGGTGATCAGTCCGTCCACGCCCGACGCCTGGGCGTGGAGGAAGCCTTCGGCCGCCGAACGGCACAGGTCTGCTTCGCCCGGCACCGAGGTGAGTGAGCACATCGTGACGCCGAGATCGACGGGGGTGCCGCCGAAGATCTCGGCCAGCACCAGCGCCCCTCGGACCTGGGGGGCCAGGGCCTGCCGCCAGTGGGCCCGGTCGGTGCGGCCGGCCCGGCGGGGGGCCTGGCCGGGTGGTGCGTCGGCGCAGTGGAACCATCCGTCGATCCGGCCGAACCGCCGACGGGCGGTGGCGACCAGTTCCCGCATCGCTTCCGCGTCGGTGACGTCGGCGCATGC
Source organism: Streptomyces sp. CB02058 (assembly GCF_001905505.1). Classification (GTDB taxonomy): domain Bacteria; phylum Actinomycetota; class Actinomycetes; order Streptomycetales; family Streptomycetaceae; genus Streptomyces. The sequence goes on along the minus strand of NZ_LIPG01000003.1, from coordinate 355,656 downwards.
CGCCATGACGGTGCCGCCGAGACGTTCGAGGCCGCGGACGGCCTCGATGTCCCGGCTGACCGGGTGGGCCGTTCCGTACGTGGAGATCCATCGGTCGAACTCGGCGGCGGGCGGAAGCGGGGAGTCGCCGGTGAGGACCAGCGTGGCCCCGGCGGCACCGGCCAGGTGGCCGGCGACCGTCAGTCCCGTCTCTCCGAGACCGCCGGTGACGAGGTACACGCCGCCGGGCCGCAGCCGGCCGGCCGGGACCGACGGGCCGGGGGCGGCCACCACGGGGACGTACCGCTGCGTCCAACGGCGCCCGTTGCGGAGCGCGATCGGTGCCGTGGCCGGGGCGACGAGCTCCGCGAGGAGGGCTTCCGGTGCGAGGGCGCCACCGCCGATGTCGATGCTCCGGCAGCGGAGTCCGGCGAAGTCCTGGGAGACGAGGTGCAGTGCGGCGCCGGTCATCGCGGCGGCGGGCGCGAGGACTTCACCGCCGGTGATGTCGTGCACGTCACGGGCCACGACCGCGAGGTGTGCGCCTCCGCGGCCCGGACCGCCGCCGAGCTGCCCGGCGACGTCGAGGACGGAGAACAGCCCGAGGGCGCAGGCGTGATCCAGGCTGTCGCCGGCGAGGTGCCCCGGAGCGATGTCGAGGGACCACAGGTGCACGACCCGCTCAGGAGTCAGCCCGTCCGCGGCCAGCGCGTCGAACAGCTTCTGGTGGTCGCCGGAGTCCATGGGGTCGACGGTGAAGGACGTGGCCTCGGCTCGGGCGAAAGCACCGCCCTGACGGACGACCACCACCTCGGCGCCCTGTCCGCGCAAGGAGTCGGTCAGCGCGTCGCCGACCCCGCCGGAGTCCGCGAACAGCAGCCATGGGCCGATGGGCGGGGCGCTCCGGTTGTGCCCGTCCGTCGCTGGGCCGAGGCGCTGCCATGACGGTGTGTACAGCCACTCGGAGGGGTCCTGCCGACGGCTCTGCTCCTCCTGGACGGAGGCGGAGGGCGGTTCGATCCGGAGGAAGGTGCGCTCCAGCGGGTGCACGGGCAGCGGGACGCGGTTCGGATGCCCTCCGTACCAGGCGGACCAGTCCACCGGCACGCCGGCGGTCCACAGCCGTCCCGCGGCGGTCAGCAGCCGGTCCAAGGGGGGCAGGGCCTGTTCGCCGTCGAGGCCGCAGCCGGCCGGGAGCACCGGGGGGTTTCCTACGGCCAGCACGGCCGCGCCCTCCGCTGCCCGTCCGGTGAACGCCTCGGCCAGCCGGTCGCCCTCCCATATGTCCCGGGTCCAGTGCAGCGGGTCGAGCGCCCGGGACCGCGGCAGTTCGCCGCCCACGACGGCCGACAGGATGGGGATGTCCGGAACTCTCGGGCGTATCCCGGGGGCGTGCGCGGCCTTTCCCGCCCGCCAGGACAGCAAGGCCAGCGCGTCGGACGGTCCGAGGGCACCGGCGAAGCACGCTGCGAGGAGTTCGCCCACGCCGGCTCCCCCGACGGCCGCCGGGTGTACACCGGACTCCGTCCACAGCGTCGCGAGCACCCGGCTCGCGGTCAGCAGGGCCGCCGACGGGTCGTCCGCGCCCGGGACGGCGCCCCCGGTGGACCGCTCCTCGATGCGGGCGACCGCGGACAGCCGTGCCGACAGCACACCGAATTCCTCGGCCGAGACGTCGCCGAACAGGAACGACACGGCCGGGGCGGTCTCCGCCACCCGTCCGCCGGTGCTCCTGCCGTCGGTGAGCGCACGCAGTCCGGCGGCGGCGCCGGCGCGGTCCGCAGCGGTGACGGCGTAACGGTGCGAGGAGCCGCGCCTGCCCTGCCGCAGCGTGAAGGCCGCGTCCAGGAGGTCGGGCGCGTCCGGCTCCTCCAGTGCGTCGGCCAGCCGACGGGCCAGCTCGCGCAGCGCCGCGTCGCTGTGGGCGCTCACGGCGAGTGTCTGCGGGCCGCCGGTCCTCGCCGGCCGGCCGGAGGGGGGTGGAGCCTCTTCGAGGACGACATGCGCGTTCGTGCCACCGATGCCGAACGAACTCACCCCGGCCCGGCGGGGGGTCTCCCCCTCCGGCCAGGCGATGGGCAGGGTGTTGATGTGGAAGGGGCTGCCCGCCAGGTCGATCTGAGGGTTGGGCCGGGTGAATCCCGGGTGTCCGGGGATCTCCCGGTGCCACAGCGCCAGTACCGCCTTGATGAAACCGGCGACCCCCGCCGCGGCGGCGACGTGCCCGATGTTCGCCTTGACCGAACCCAGGGCGCACCGCCCCGGGCGTGCGCCTCCGTCGGTGAAGGCCTCGCTCAGCGCGGCGAACTCGATGGGGTCGCCCAGAGCCGTGGCGGTGCCGTGGGCCTCGACGTACGTGATGGTGCCGGCGTCCACCTCGGCCACCGCCTGCGCCTCAGCGATCACGGCCCGTTGCCCGCCGATGCTGGGGGCGGTGTATCCGATCTTGTCGGAGCCGTCGTTGTTGATCGCCGACCCCTTCACCACCGCGAGGATCCGGTCGCCGTCCTCGATCGCCTCGGCCAGCCGCTTCAGAGCGACGAGGCCCACCCCGTCACCGAAGGTCGTCCCCGCTCCCTCGGCATCGAACGGGCGGCACCGCCCGTCCGGGGAGAGGATCATTCCTTCGCTGAAGACGTAGCCCGGATAGTCGTTGGCGATGACCGACACTCCGCCGGCCAGGGCGATGTCGCATTCGCCCGCGAGAAGGCTCTGCATGGCCATGTGCACCGCGACCAAGGACGTGGAACAGGCGGTCTGCACATTGACGCTCGGTCCGTTGAGGCCCAGTTTGTACGAGATCCTGGTGGTCAGGTAGTCCTTGTCGTTGGCGATCATGAGCTCGGTTCCGTCGTAGCCCAGGGGGTCGCAGGAACGCGCCACGGCGTTCGTCAGATACGTGTTCATCGACGCACCCGCGAACACACCAATGCCTGGAGCGTCCGCTTCTCCGGAGTAGCCGATGGTTTCGAGCAGCTCCCACGCGACCTCGAGCAGGATGCGCTGCTGCGGATCGAGCAGCTTCGCCTCGCGCCTGGTGAAGCCGAAGAACTCGTGGTCGAAGTCGAACGCGTCCGGCAGGGACGCGGCCCGCCCCACGTAGCCGGGATCGCGCAGCACGTGCTCCGGCACCCCGGCTGCCACGAGTTCGGCGTCCGTGAACGTGGTCAGCATGTCGTCCCCGGCACGCAGCCGCTGCCAGAACCGGTCCACACTCCCCGCGCCGGGGAACCGGCCGCACATGCCGATCACGGCGACATCGTTCGGCCGGGCCGTCGCGGCGGCCGTGCTCCCGTCAGTCATCGTTGCCCCTGTCGGTGTCCGGCTGACGGCGTTCCCGTGCGCGCAGGCGTGCGCTGCGGGCGGTTCCGCCCGCCATCTGTGCCCGTCTGCTCGACGCCCGGCTCCGGTCGGGGGCCGGGCCGGCGTCGTCGGCGGTCCGGCCGATCCGTCGGGCCAGACTGGCCACGGTCGGGTGACGGAACAGCTCGTTGATCTTCAGCGGGGTGCCCGCGCTCTCGTCGGCCAGCATCTCGTGCACCTGCACCAGCAGCATGGAGTTGCCACCGAGGTCGAAGAAGTTGTCGTCCCGCCCGATGCCCTCGCGCCCGAGCGCCTGCCGCCATACGGCCGTGATCCGCTGCTCGATGCCCCGCAGGGCGGTGCCGCTCGGAGGGGCCGCGCCGGCGGGCTCACGGACCTCGGGCGTGCGCCGAGGGGTGCCGGGGGTGACGTCGTGCGCCATCGGCAGGTCCGCCACACCGCGGCCGGGGTCCGCGAGCGCGGCCCGGAGCAGTGCCGAAAAGTTCTCGGCCACCTGACGAGCCGCCCGGGCCGAGAAGACGGACGTACGGTACTTGAGCAGCCCGACGAGCCGGTCGCCGTCGTGCACGACCTCCAGGACGAGTTCGAGCTGGTCGTCCTGCTGGTCCAGCCGGAACGGCACCGCGGTCAGCCCCGCCCAGCCGACGGGCGCCGCGCCGTCGTCGGCGACGTAGAGACCGGCCAGTGCCGGATAGCGGCTGGGCTTCTGGTAGCTGAACATCGCCTGGAAGACCGGGTTGCGGTCGTCCACCCGGCGCGGTGCCAGCTCGCCGACCAGCAACTCGAAGGGATAGTCCTGGTGTTCGAGCGCGTCGATGACACGACGGCGCGTGCGGTCCAGCTGCTCCCGGAACGCCACCGCGTCGCTCAGATCGGCACGCAGCACGACGGGATTGACGAAGTTGCCGACGCACTCCGCCATCGCCGGAGCGGTCCGGCCGGCGAAGGGAGAGCCCACCAGGACGTCGTGCCGTCCGGTGTAGCGGCCGACGAGGACCTGGAAGACGGTCAGCAGGACTCCGTACGGGGTGGCGCCTTCCTTCCTGGCCAGCGCGAACACACCGTCGGCGAGCTCCGGGGCGATGGGGAACACGATCGATCCGCCCCCCACGGTGTCCGGGCCGGGCTCGCAGGGGGGCCAGTCGACCGGTTCGAGCGGGCCGGAGAGCTGAGCGTGCCAATAGGCACGTGCTCTGTCGCCCTTCTCCCCCTGGATCAGCTCCTGTTGAAGGGCGACGAAATCGCTGTACGGGACATTGCCGCCGGACAGCCGGGACGGCCTGCGTTCCGTCTCCGCCAGGTAGAGCTCCTCCAGCTCCGCCACCATGACACCGAGCGACCAGAAGTCGCACACCACATGGTGCACGGCCAGCAGCACCACGGCCTCTCCCGGCGACACCGAGTACGTCCGCACCCGGACCGGTGGTCCGGCCGACAGGTCGAACGGGGCGAGATGGGCGTGGCGTACCGCGTCCTCGATCTGCCGCTGGTCCCACTCCCGGGCGTCCAGTTCGGCGACATCGGGTTCGAGCCACCCGTGCACGGTCTGGCCGTCGGTGCCGCTGAAGGTGGTGCGCAGGGCCGCGTGCCGCCCGACCAGCGACGCGACCGCGCCGGCGAACGCGGCCGGGTCGAATCCCCCGGTGAAGCGGGCGGTGAACCCGACGTTGTAGGAGGCGCTGTCCGGATTCATGCGGTGCAGCAGCACGAGCGGGCGCTGGGCGTACGAGAGGGGATGTCCGGTCCGCGCCTGGCCGGCGCGCGACCGGAGGGTCGCCTCCAGCCTCTTCCGTATGTCCCAGGTGTGGATGTCGTCGGTCATGAGGGTCCGTCCTGATCGGCCAGCCAGGGCAGCAGTGCCTGTATCTGGTCCTCGGTCAGCGAGTCGAGGTTGGCCAGGAGGCGTTCCGCCTCCTCCGGTGAGAAGGGCTCCACGGCGGCCGGCTCCACCGTGGCCACGGCCGTTCGGGCCGGGGCGTCGAGCATCAGGCGTTCCGCCAGCTCGTCGACGAGCAGGCGCAGGGCCTTGCCCTGGAGGAGGCCGGTGAGCGGCAGGTCTACGTCCAGGTCGCGGAAGATCTGGCCGCGTACTTCCACGGCCACCAGTGAGTCGAGCCCGGCCTCGTGGAGCAGGAGGTCCTCGTCGACGGCGGCCTCGGCCATGCCGAGCCGGGTGGCCAGCATGGAGCACAGATAGGCGAGCACCAGCTCCCGGCGGCGTTCCGGGGTGGCGCCGGGCCAGTCCCGCCGCAGCCGTCTGCCGGCCTCCGCCCCGTCCCCGGCCCCGGCGGGCGTCCCGACCATGACGACGGCTCGCCCCGTGGGGAACCGGTCCAGGTAGCGGGACCAGTCCACGGAGAAGACACCGTAGTGCCCACCCGGGCCGGCCAGGAGCCGGTCGAGTGCGGCGAATGCCGGATCGGCTTCCAGCGGGGTGAACCCGCCGTCCACGAGCCGGTTCTGCAGGCGCTCGCTCAGTCGCGCCGCCATTCCCGCCTCCCACGGACCCCAGCCGACACTGAGCGCGGGAAGTCCGGACCCGCGCCGGTGGTGGGCGAGTCCGTCGAGGAAGGCGTTGGCAGCCGCGTAGTGGGCCTGCCCGGGTGCCCCCAGCAGCGCGGCCGTGGAGGAGAAGAGGATGAACTGTTCGAGGCCGAGGTCTTGAGTGGCGCGGTGCAGATGCAGGCCGCCGGCGACCTTCGGGTCCAGGACGGCCCCGAAGCGGTCCCAGCTCAGCTGCGACAGCACGGCGTCGTCGAGCACACCGGCCGCGTGGACGACCCCCCTGAGGCCGCCCGGCTCCCGGTGCACCCGCTCGACGAGCTGACGGACCGCCGCCTCGTCCGTGACGTCCAGGGCGGCCAGCGTGACCTTCGCCCCCGCCCGTTCCAGCGCGCGGATCCGTTCGTCGGTCCGTGCCTTTGGGGCATGCCGCGATGCGAGCACGAGGTGACGCACCCCGTGCCCGGCCAGCCACGCCGCGGTGCGCAGACCGAGCGCTCCGGTCCCCCCGGTGATCAGGTAGCACCCGTCGGTGCCGAGCCGGGCGGGGCGTGCCGGCAGCGCGGACGCGCGGTGCAGCGCGGGCCGGTGGAGCCGTCCGTCGCGGATCGCGGCTTCGGCTCCGGTCCATCGGGGCGGGAGACCCGGCGTGACGGTGGGGTCGCACGGGTCCACGTCGAGCAGGCGCAGGTTCAGCCGGGGTGCTTCCATCGCGGCGCTCCGGCCGAGGCCCCACAGCATCGCCCCGTAGGGGTCTTCGACCTCCCCGGGCCCGTGCACGGCCACCGCTCCGCGGGTCAGCAGTACGACGGCCCCGGGCGTCCAGTCCACGCGCCCGGCGGCCTGCACGAGCGCGGGCACGCTGCCGCACGCGGTCCGGGTGCTCTGCGCGTCCAGGCCGAGGCAGTGCAGTACGCTCGCCGGCCCGGTCTCGGTGAACAGGTGCGCCAGGTGGTCCGCGTCGGCGGGATCCAGCACGTACCGGTGGTCGTCGAGACGGGTGAAGGCCGCGCCCACCTCCGCGATCACGCACCGGCTGCCGCTCGCCTCCAGTGCGGTGACCGCCGGTCGCCAGTGCCCCTGACGGTCGGCGAGCACGATCCACGTCCCGGTGGTGGGCGATGTGTCACCGGCCGCCTCGGCGACCTCCCACTCGTCCGCGTAGATCTCGGCCTCGGGCGGGCGGAAGGAGACCGCTCTGAGCTGGAGGCCGAACAGGTCGAGCAGCGGGTTGCCCGCGTGGTCGGTCAGGGAGACGTCGGCCAGTGCGCCGGAGGCGTCGGCCTCGCGGTGCCGGATGCGCGCGACTCCCGAATCCACGGTGGTACGAGGCGGGTGGAACACGGCCCGCTCGATCCGGAACGGCAGCAGTACGCCGTCCTCGGGGGCGGCACGGACGATCCGTGCCGCGATGGCCAGCTGGACGCAGGAGTCGAGCAGGGCCATGGTGCGCTCCCGGGGCGAGTCCGCCGCGAGTCCGAGATCGCCGGAGCTGTCCTCACCGTCCAGCCGCAGCTCCTCGATCCACCGGAACGCGGGGCCGAACCGGAAGCCCGCCGCCTCGAACATCGGATAGAGGTCGGCCGGGGAGACCGGCCTGCCCGCACGGTGGGCGGACGCGTCCACCGGCTCTGCGACGGCGTCGGTCCGCTGGATCCGTCCCTCCGCGTGCACGTGCCAGGACTCGTCGGCCAGTGGGTCGTCCGCGTTCGCCAGACTGAGCGACTGCGCGACGAACCTCTGGTCCCCGGCGGGGGTGAGCACGAGCTGGAGCCGGTGACGCGCCTCGTCGATCTCCAGCGCGCGCGGGAAGACGAGGTCCTCGACCACCGCGGCGGAGCCGGCGGCCACGGCCTCCACCAGACAGGCCGTGTGGTAGGCACCGGGCACGACGAGGCGGCCGGAGATCTCGTGATCGGCGAGCGCACGCGGAGCGCTCGGGGCCACGGTGGTCTCGTAACGCCGCTGTGCGGACTGCGGCAGCGCGAGCCGGCTCAGCCCGGGCAGGTCTCCGGCCGGTTCCGTGGACGGCTGCGCGCCGGAAGGCGCCGGTGCGGTCCAGTGCCGGGAACGCGCGAAGGGATGGAGCGGAGCGGAGACCCTGCCCGCGTGCAACGGTGCGTAGTACTGCTCCCAGTCGACCGGCACTCCCGCCCTGTCCAGGCGCGCCAGATGGGCGAGCACCGTGACGGGGTCCGGGGTCCTGGTCCCGAGCCCGGGCAGCCAGACGGCCTCGCCCCCGGACTGTGCACGGCCGGCGGTGGTGAGCGTCCGGCCCGGCCCGATTTCGAGGAGGACCGTGCATCCCCCGCCGAGGAGTTCGCGGATGCCGTCCGTGTACCTGACCGGTGAGGTGAGCTGGCGTCCCCAGTACTCCGCGCCGATCTCCGCACGGCCCGCCCAGGTGCCGGTGAGGTTCAGTGCCATCGGCACGGCGGGCTGACGGTGGGTGATCCGGCTCGCGGCCCGGACGAGTGCGGGGACAGCCGGAGCGACCAGCGGCGAGTGGAAGGCGTGCGTCGTCTCCAGGCGTACGGTGACCCAGCGCCGTCGCCGGAACTCGCCCTCCAGCGCGTCCATCTCGGTGTCCGCCCCGGAGACCGTGAACCGTTGCGGCGCGTTGTACGCGGCGATGGCCGCCGAACCACCCGTCGCCCCGACCAGCCGTTCCAGCTCGGCCCCGTCGGGGCAGTTGACGGCCAGCATCCGGCCGCTGCCAGGAACGGCCGCGAAGGAACGGCCGCGCGCGCAGACCAGCTCCAGTCCCTCCTCGACGCCGAACACGCCGGCCACGCAGGCGGCCGCGTACTCGCCGAGGCTGTGACCGACCACGGCGTCCGGCCGCACCCCGCACGCGGCCCAGAACTCCGCCAGCGTGACCTGGAGCAGGAAGACCGCCGGCTGGAGCAGTTCCGCCCGCGCCTGCGCCGCGGGGTCGGCGAACACGTCCAGAGGACCGACTCCGGTGAGGCGGCGGAAGGTTTCCGCGTGCCGGTCCAGTGCGGCGCGGAACAGTGGATGCTCACGGTGGAGCTCGACGGCCATACCGGCGTACTCGGAGCTCTGACCGGGGAAGAGGAACCCGACCCTCGGCCTGGCCCGCGCGGCTTCCCCCTCGTCCGCTGCCCCGGTCCCCTCCCTCAGCCACGTCTCGAACCGCTCGGCCGCGGCGCTCCCGGTGTCGGCGACGACACTGAGCCGGTGTCGCATCGCGCGGCGACCGGCCTGGCTGGTGAAGGCCAGGTCCCGCAGGGACGCGTCCGGCTCGCGCAGGCGGCTCGCCCACCGCTCCGCCAGTTCGCGCAACGCGTCCGCGCTCCTGGCACTGATCGTGACGAGCTCGTGCCCCGGACGCCGGCCGGTCCGCGTGGGTTGCGGTGCCTGTTCCAGCACGGCGAAGGCATTGGTGCCCCCGATGCCGAGGGAGTTGACGGCGGCCCGGCGGGGGGAGCCGGACAGGGGCAGCGGCTCCGTATTGACGAACAGGCCCGTGCCGTCCAGCTTCAGCCGAGGACTCGGCGCCGTGAAGTACGGGCTGGGCGGGATCTGCCCCCGGTGCAGGGACAGAGCGGCCTTGATCAGACCCGCTATGCCCGACGCCGCCTCCATGTGCCCGATCAACGCCTTCACCGACCCGATGGCGCAGGGATCGGCCTGCCCGAAGAGTTGCCTGAGCGCGCCGATCTCGGTGGGATCACCGAGCGGTACCCCGGTTCCGTGCGCCTCGATGTAGCCGATCGTGGCGGGATCGACCCCGGACACCTGGAGCGCACGGCGCATCGCGGTCAGCTGGCCGGGCAGGCTCGCGGCGCCGTAACTCGACTTGCCGCCACCGTCGTTGTTGACGGCCGTTCCGAGGATGGTGGCGTAGACGGTGTCACCGTCGCGCAGCGCGTCGGCCAGGGGTCTGAGGACGACGGCGCCGACACCACTGCCGAAGATCGTTCCCTGCGCCCCGACGTCGAAGGGGCGGCACCGGCCGTCCGGCGACAGGATGCCGCCCGGGCGGTGCCAGTACCCGGCGGCCCGGGGAAGCCTGATGTTCACGCCGCCGGCCAGTGCCGCGTCGCACTCGCCGCGCAGCAGGCTCTGGACGGCCAGGTGCACCGCGACCAGCGAGGTGGAGCAGGCCGTCTGCACCGTCAGGCTGGGCCCGGTCAGATTGAGCTTGTACGACACCCGGGTGGCGAGGAAGTCCTTGTCGGTCCCGAGCTGTTCGAGGGAGGCGGTGGGATCCTCCAGCGGCCCGGCGCTCCGCAGGACCTCGGGAAGGTAACTGGTGAGGACACCGCCGCTGCCGGCGAAGACACCGACCGACGTCCCGGTCCCGGCCGAGGTGCGCAGACCCGCGTGCTCGAGAGCATGCCAGCAGGTCTCCAGGAAGATCCGCTGCTGAGGGTCCATGACGGCGGCCTCGCGGCCTGAGATGTCGAAGAAGGCCGCGTCGAAGAGGTCGACGTCGTCCATCGAGGCGGTCGCCTTCACGTACGCGGGGTTCTTCAGCCACTCCGGGTTCACACCGCCGCGGAGCAACTCCTCGTCGCCGAGGTCGCGAATCGTCTCGCGTCCGGCCAGGACGACGTCCCAGAACCGGTCCACGTCGCTGGCTCCGGGGAAACGGGCGGCCATGCCCACGATGGCGATCGGCTGCCCGTCCGGTCCGCTCGGCGTCATGACGGCTCGCCGGCACCGAGGCGGGGCAGGACGACGGGGTCGTACGCCTCGAGCAGGTCACCGACCGTGCGCACACCGGTGATGGGCACGGTGTCGGAGAACGGGTCGGTGTCCAGCTCCATCTCCAGTACGGCGACGAGCCGCGCGAGGTGCAGGGATTCGAGACCGAGCTGATCGACGAGGAGCTGGTCCTCGTCCAGGTGCTCGACCGGGCCGGCCACCTCGTTCACGATCTCGAGCAGTGCGGCCTTGACCGTGTCCCGCTTGTTCATCGAAATCACACTCCGTTCGTGTTCACGGCCCGGCCCCCGCGGCAGGGGTTCAGCAGGTGTAGCCGCCGTCGACGGTGATGGTCTGACCGGTGATGAAACCGGCCCCGGGCGAGGTGAGGAACCTGATGACGCCGAGCACGTCCTCCACCGACCCGAGCCGGCCCAACGGCGTCCGGCGCACGATGCGACGACGTTGGGCCTCGCTGATGCCCGCGGTCATCTCGCTGTCGAAATATCCCGGGGCGACACTGACCACCCGGACCCCGGCAGGGCCGACTTCACGGGCAAGTCCTCTGGTGAGCCCGTCGAGTGCCGCTTTCGCCGCCCCGTACACGGCGACGCCGGTCTGTCCGCGCAGTGCGTTGATGGAGGACAGATTGATCACCACGCCGGTCCGGCGGGCGAGCATGGGCTTGAGGCAGGCCCGGGTGAGCAGAACGGGCAGGGTCACGTTGGTCCGCAGCGCCGTGTCGACGGCCGACGGGGCGGTCAGGGTCAGCAGGCCTTCGAGCCCGATCGCCGCGTTGTTCACCAGTACGTCGATGCGCCGGTGGCGGCGCACGGCGGCGCGGGCGAACTCCTCGACCGCCTCGGTGTTCGTCCCGTCGACCGGGGACCAGAACAGCGCGTCCGGAGCGGTCGACGCGCGCAGCGCGGAGAGCTCGGCGGACTCGCTCCGGCTGAAGGTCTCCACCCGGTAGCCGCGCTCCAGGAAGTCGGTCACCAGAGCCAGTCCCAGACCTCGGCTGCCTCCGCTGACGACCGCCACCGGGCGCTGGTGCACGGTGTCGTTCACAGGGCACCTCCCATGCGCTTGAAGCGCTCGCCGTGCAGCGAGGCGTCCGCGACGGTGATGACGGCCGGGACCTTGTGGGGCGGAAGGTGTTCGGTGCAGAACCGGCGCAGCCGGCTGTTCAGTGCCCTCTTCTCCTCCGGCTCGACCAGCTCGACCGTGGCCGTGACGATCTGCCCGGTGACGGCGTTCGACCGTCCGGTCACGATGACGTCCTGGACGTTGCCCGCCCGGAGCAGCACGTTCTCGACCTCGGCAGGGGACACCTTCTCTCCCCCCACGTTGATCAGTGTCGACAGCCGTCCGAGGACACGGAGCGTCCCGTCCTCGGCGACGTCGACCGCGTCTCCGGTGTTGAGCCACCCCTCCTCGTCGAACGGGCTGGGGGCGTCGAGATACCCGAGCATGGCGCTCGGTGAGTTGATCCAGAGCACTCCGTCGCGCACCTCCGTGCGGAAGCCCCGGCCGCCGACGTCCATCCGCAACGAGCCGGACGAGATCGACCGTGTGGGCAGGATGCCGGTCTCGGTGAGGCCGTAGGTCTGCTTGAACTGCACCTGCGGGAACACCCTGGCCGCGTGCGCGAGGGTGATCTCGCGCATGGGCTCGGTGCCGTAGGTGATCAGCTCGAGCGAGGACAGGTCGTGGTTCCGATGGGCGCCGGAGAGCAGCAGCATGTTGAGGAAGGTCGGCGTGGTCGGCAGTACCTGGACGCCATGACGCTCCATGGCCTCGCACGCGCGCTGCGGCGTGCGTCGCGGTTCGGTGACCACCGTGCCGCCGCCGACGAGCGCGCGGAACAGCGTATTGACCCCGCCGATGTGGTCGAGGGCCATGAACTGCAGCGTTCGCCGAGGGCGCGAGGACGCGCGGAAGCCGTCGAGCAGTCGCGGGAGCGAGAGCAGGACGGCCTTGCTCACGCCGGTCGAGCCCGAGGAGAACAGCAGCAGTCCGGCCTCTCCGCTGCCGGCGAGCTGGGCCAGGAGGGGTGGCGTCGGGGCGTCCGGAGCCGCCACGGTCCGGACGGTCCACTCATCGGGACCGCTGAACTCGACGACACGGGTCGCGTGCGCCGCCGCGATCCGGCGCTCCCGCTCCTCCCTCGGTGGATCGGCGGGGGCCAGGGGAACCACGACAGCGCCTCGGACGGCGAGTGCCACGAAGAGCGCGACCGTGTTCGGTGAGGCGTTCCCGACGACTGCCACGCTCTCGCCCGCCGCTACTCCGAGCCGGGTCAGCTCGCCCAGCCAGCCGGTGGTCCGCTGCGCGAGTTCGGCGTACGTGACCCTTCCGCCGTACCCGGCCATGGCCTCGGCGTCGGATCGGGCCCGAAGTTGCGACAAAAGCCAGTCCATCGCGCCTCCCCCATTGTCATGTTCTGCTGCCGGCTCCGGAGCCCGGTCTCGGCACGGCGAGTTGGGAATGAAGGACTCGTCTGCGAAAACCGGAAACCCTGGCCACAACTTTGCACGGCTTTCGCTTGTAGGCCCAGAAGTCATCGCACTGTCCGGCGAACCGTCTGCGGGGACCGCACGAAGCAACGGCAGACCCGATCACTTCAGACCTGGGCAAATCGAACTGCGCGCCCGCGGTCGTTTCGACGAGGACGCTTCCTCTTGACATCGGGCGGGAAACTCAAGCGCAGCCGGCATGTGACGCGGGAACGGACGGAGCGGCGCGCCGCGCTTGTCCCGCCGGCGAGACAAGCGATGAGGGGCCGTGCAAAGAATCGCGCCGCACCAATACCTCTTGTCAAGCCGGGCCGAACCGGTTGCCATAACCCATGTCTTGCTTCGCCCGACCCGCTGCGAAACACTCCGACGTACGCGGACGGTGACTCGTCGAGCCGGGAATTCCTAGACCTCCCAGGAGAGTGCAGTGACCGACAAGGGTGAGCGGCGGGACTTCCTCGAGTACCTGAAAGTCCAGGAGGCATTCGACGCCAAGGTCGCCGAGATCGACCAGGTCGAAAAGTTCGACACTTCTTTCGGCGTGGACACGAGCACCCCCTTCGAAAGCTGGGACGCCGGCGAGGCCGACAATTTCGACCTGCTCAACAACTATCGGTACTCCCCCTCACCCACGGGAATCCTCAGAGCGGTGATGTCGCAGGTTCCCGTCGACTACGAGGAGGTGGCGTTCATCGACTTCGGCTCGGGGAAGGGCCGCGTACTGCTCGTGGCTTCCGAATTCCCGTTCAAGAGGATCATAGGGGTCGAGCTCTCCGGGCATCTCTGCGACATCGCCACACACAATGTGATGCGATACGACTCCCCTTCGAAGCGGTGCGACGACTTCGACATACGCCACCAGAGCGCCGAGGAATTCGAGATCCCGGACGACGCGGGGGTGTTCTACTTCTACGAGCCCTTCAGTGCGGCTGTGACGGAACGGGTGCTGGAGAACATCGAGCGCTCCCTCCGGCGCGTCCCGCGGGCGGCCGTCATCTGCCTGGTGGGGCGGGCTCTCGTCCCCGTCGTCGAAGGGCGAGCGCCGTGGGTGCCCTACGGCCCCGTGGTGAAGTCACCGGACGACGACTACTTCGACGCGCGTCTCTTCACGGTCCACGCCGCCGGCGCGGACACCGCCGGATCCGGCTCCGCGACCTGAGCCCGTTCATCCGGCCCGGTCCGCCTGTGGAGCGGACCGGGAGATGCCCCCGGTGCCGGCCGGCTGAAGCGCCCTGTCGACGAACAGGGCACTCGCCCCTCCCCGACGTCACGGCCGGCACGCCCCGACGGCGTCCCGGCTCAGCGTCCCCGACCCGTTCAGGAACAGTCGATGGCGCGCCGTACGATCTTCGCCACCCATGCCTCGACCGACTCGCTGTCCCGTCGGGCGGCCCTCCCCATGCCCGCCAGTTCGTCGGCTGAGAACTGAAGGATCAGCGAGCGGGCCTCGGCCGTGGAAGTGGCCTCGCGCAGGAGCAGCGTCGACCCTGACCCGACTGCCGTGCGGGTGGCAACACGTGACTTCTCGTCATGTCCTGTGCCGGACGGTGTCAGTTCGCCCTGCCGTATGAGCAGACTTTCGCGGATCTCCCGGCGCAGCTTGTTCCTGCTCCAGTCCAGCTCTTTCGCCTTGCGCAGCCAGTAGTCCTGCTCCGGTTCGTCCAGTGCCACGACTTCGAGGTGATGGCTGAAGCTCAGCCCCGGGCGTCTGCGGGACAGCGGAAACGCGCGCGCGACCCAGCTGTAGTTGCGCAGCGTCTGATAGCTGAGCGAGGTGCGCTTGATGGCTTCCTCGTAGCGGTCATGGAACACGGACTCCCCGTACACCAGCCAATCGGCGATCCACCAGGTGGAGGAGTCGGCGAAGGAGAACAGCTCGGTGCCGAGCTCCTCCCAGGTGCTGAAGCTCTGCTTGGCCGTGAAGAGTAAGCCAGCCTTGTGCAGCTGAACGCCTGAGCCCCGCGGCGGCCGCGCGGCCCCCGCTGCCCTATGTCGCACGGTCTGGCCCGCCAAGCTGACTGTTTTACGCATGGATACTCCCGAGCTCTCTGCGTGCATCGTCCGATCTTCGGGCGTCATCCGGAGCGGGGCACTCGACCTCGCGTACACGCAGGCCCCCCGCGCCGTCAGCCACTCGAACTCCTGGGCGCCACCGAGCAGGCCGCCGCGAGCCTTCGACATCAGCCCTCCAACGGCCTCGTTCTCCTTGGCCCGCAAGCGCTTCCCCTGCTGAATCGGAGCAAGATTCACACCGGAGTTCGGGCTTGTCAAGGGTGCATTGCGGGCCTAACTACCCTGTATCGCCTAGTCAGTTGAACGTATCGACTCTCAACTCCCGATGAGAGTCGAAGCGCTTGAACTGCGGCAGAAGAATGTGCCGTTGAAGGGCTGCACGAGGGTTGATGTCCGTGATGCTGTCGTGCGATCGTGCGACTCGGGCAGCCCCGGCCGACCGGGCGGGGCCAGGCTCGTGGTGTCCGCCGCGCTTCGACGGCCGGCCATGCCCCGCCCCGGATCCCGGGCCCCGCCGGCGGACTCCTCCGCCGTCACTGCCTGCGGCGCCGGCGACGGCGCGCCGCCGTGACGTTGTGGGCACGCGGGCTTGCGGGCCGGTCGTCAGAGGAGTGCCGTTCCGTTTCCGGGTCGAGAGTCCGGGCCAGCGCCGAGATCGTCGGATGGGTGAAGAAGGACGTCAGCGGGACGTCGATCCCGTGCCGGTCGCGCAGTTCCTGGCGTATCCGCACCACCAGCAGGGATGTGGTGCCGGCGTCGAAGATGTTCTCCACGACACTGACTCGGGAGACGTTCAGCACTTCGCACCAGATCTCGTGCAGAAGATTTTGAACCGGTCCACTCGGAACCACGTGATCCGTACTGGAAACCTGCTGCCGGGCGAGGGCCCTCAAGGCGATTCTGTCGGTCTTCCCGTTGGGGGTCAGGGGAAGCTCCGGCAGGGTCAGCACCCGGTTCGGCACCATGTACTCGGGCAGATTCTGCCGCAGGAAGGCTCGCGCACCGTGTTTCAGCACCTGCAGCCGAGCTCCCTGCCCGGGGTCGTTGGTCGTCGGCCCGTCGACCGCCGGCCGCTCGTGGACGAAGTGTCCGCTCCACCGGTCGCGGTGGGTGAAGACCGTCCGCATGCGTCCTTGGTGCGGGAGGCGGGAGGACCAGGCATGTCGGCTGTCCCAGCCGTGCCGAGCCGCCACGTCGTCCAGTTCCTCCGGCGAACACACGAGGCCGGGCATCTCCTCACCCGACGCGAGCTGGGCGAAGCGTGCGACACGGGCATTCGGGATGCCGTCGACGACGACCGCGGCGGAGCTCGACGCTCCGAGCAGTCCGTCCAGGCCTTCGAAACCGGAGACCTCCTCCCAGTCGGCGTACTCACAGGACTGCGGCCGGTCCGGTTCCTCCCCACCGATCCTCAGCAGGACGTCGTAGCGGAAGCGCGTCATCTCGTTGTCGTATCCGGAGCCCTTGAGCGACGTCTGAATCCCGGTCACCGCCGGTAGCGCGTCCTGGAGCTCCGCGAAGTACCCCGGATCGATGAGGAGTTCGTCGTCCTCCAGCGCGTGCCGTGCGGCGAGGGCGCGCAGCTCCTCGGCTCCCAGCAGGTCATCCGTCTCCAGCACACCGCTGTGGAACGCCGCTGCCAGTTTCAGGCTCCGCAGGTCGCCGACGAAGATGTGTCCGCCGGGGGCGACGATCCTGGTCGCTTCGGTCAGAACCTCCGTGAGGTACTCCCGGCCAGGAAAGTACTGGGCGACCGAGTTGATCACCACGCAGTCGAAGAGTTCTCCGCCGGCGACGTCGCCGATCTCCGGGGCAGCTGCCGTGGCGAGCAGCACCTGGCCGGTGAGACCCCGCCGGTCGACCGCCCTCTTCACGTGCCCCGTGGCTTCCGCGGAGAAGTCGATACCCAGGTAGCGGTCGGCCGAAGGAGCCAGGCGCAGCAGCAGCAATCCGGTGCCGCAGCCGATCTCCGCGAAGGTGCGCGCGCCCGTCGCGGCGATTCTGTCGACGGTCTGCGTCACCCAGTCCCGCATCTCCGCCTCCGGCAGCGGCTGTTTGGAGTAGCTGCTCCTCCAGCCCTTCAGATTCAGGTCGTCCTCTTCGGCGGGCTCGCCTTCGGCGTAGGCGTTCTCCCAGATGGCGCGCCAGTCCCCCGTGGTGTCGCCGGCTCGATCCGGGCTCTCCCCCGGCGTCACGAAGGTGACCATCTGCTCCTCGCCCGCGGAGGTCGTGACAGCCAGCGTGCAGGCGTCCTGGACGCCGGGGCAGGCCCGGGCCACGGCATCGACCTCCCCGGGCTCCACCCGGTGACCCCGGATCTTCACCTGGTCGTCCAGACGCCCGAGGTACTCCAGGTTCCCGTCGGACCGCCACCTGGCCAGGTCTCCGGTGCGGTAGACGGGCAGCCCTTCGACCTCGACGAACCGCTGTGCGGTCAGATCGGGCCGGCCGAGGTAGCCCAGCGCCAGCCCAGCGCCGCCGATGCACAGCTCCCCGGGTATCCCCATGGGGGCCTGGCGGCCGTCGGCGTTGACGACGAACAGGCGCGTGTTGGAGAGGGGCCGCCCTATTCCGGTCACGCTGTCGCCCTGCCGGAGCACCGCCCGCGTCGACCAAATGGTCGTCTCCGTAGGCCCGTAGAGGTTGTGCACCTCGGGCCCCATCGCGGTCAGCGCCTGGGCGAGCGAGTGCGGCAGGTGCTCACCACCACTCCATATCTGCCGGAGCGCGGGCGGCGCGGCGCGGTGGTACGCGGCGTAGAGCTTCCAGGTCGCCGGGGTGGCCTGCACCACGGTGATCTCCTCGTCGGAGAGGAGCCGGTGCAGCCGCTCCGGGTCGCCGCCGACACCCGGCGGCCCGATCACCAGTGTTCCTCCGGCGAGCAGCGGGAGCCAGAGTTCCAGCCCAGCGATGTCGAAGGACAGGGAGGTCAGCGCGAGCAGCCGGTCGCGCGTACCGAACCCGGACTCGGACATGAAGTCGTCCAGAAGGTTCCCGAGGCTTTGATGGCTGACCATCACTCCCTTGGGGCGGCCGGTCGAGCCGGACGTGTAGATCACGTAGGCCACGTCGTCGCCGCGTGTCGCGGGGGCCGGTCTCCCGGCCGGCAGCGGGACAGCGGGATCGTCCAGCACCAGCACTTCGGTGTCGGCGGGCACAGGGATGTGGTCCGCGAGGTCGCGCGTGCTCAGCAGGACCTTGATGCCCGCGTCCTGCGTCATGTGCTCCAGCCGGGCCGCGGGGTACGCGGGGTCGAGCGGGACGTAGGAGCCTCCCGCGGCCCAGACGCCGAGCAGACCCGCGGGCAGGTCGCGGCCGCGTGGAAGCGCTACGCCGACCGGATCGCCCGGCCGCAGTCCACGGGCCGTGAGCGCCGCGGCGATCGCCTCCGCCCGCTCGATGAGCTGCGCGTAGGTGTAGGTGCCGTCGGGGGCCTGCACCGCGACGGCGTCCGGCCGGCTGTGCGCGGCCTCGGAGAGCCTGGCCGGGAGCGCGCGGGGATCGACCGGGCGCGTGGGGCCGGTGCCCAGTGCCAGGAGCGCGGCCCGCTCCTCCACGTCCGCCAGGTCGATGGACCCGACACCGGCATCCGGTCGGGCGGCGACGACCTCCCACAGTCGCCGCAGATGCCTGAGGAACCGCTCCGCCGTGTCCTGGTCGAACAGGTCGGTCGCGTATTGGAGCCGGCAGTCCAGGCCGCCGTCGCCCCGGGTGACGTCGAGCACCAGGTCGAACTGGGTGCTTGCCGTCGGCCGGCTGATCGGTTCCAGTCCGGCCTCTGGACGTCCGGCAGGAGCCGCGGGGGCTTCCTCGAAGGCCGCCATCACCTGGACCAGCGGGTTGGAGGACAGGCTGCGCTCGGGCGCGACGCCGTCGATGACCTCCTCGAACGGGACGTTCTCCGACGCCACCCTCCGGTGCACATCATGGACGCGCTCGAGGTGTACGGCGAAGGAGAGGTCGCCGCCCATGTCGGCCGGGATCACGAGGGTGTTCTCGAAGGGCCCGATCAGCCCTTCGGTCCCTGGCGACGAGCGGTTGGCCGCCGGGGTCGCCACCAGCAGCCGGGTCTGCCGCGACCAGAGGCCCAGCACTGCCGAGAACGAAGCCAGCACCACCGTCCGGAGCGTCGCTCCGTGCTCTCGCGCCACCTCATCGAGCCTGCTCGTCAGCGAGGACGAGGTGCGCCCGTGCGAGGACGCCACTGCGAACGTCTGCACGGCCGGCCGGGGGCGGTCGGCCGGAAGGTCGACCACGGCGGGAAATGCGGAGAGTTCGCGTACCTGCGCCGCCCGCCGCTCGACGGCCTGCGGGGTCTTCACCCACTCACGCTGCGATGTCGCGAAGTCGACATAGCGCGTTGCCGGCAGATCGGGCAGGTCGGGGACGCCGTTTGCTTCCTTCTTCCGGTAGAACTCCATGACCTCGCGCAGGAAGATGTCCAGGGACCGGGCGTCAGCCACGACGAGGTGAAGCGCGAACACCAGAATCCTGGTGCCGCTGCTGCCCCGCACCAGGCCCGCCCGCACCAGGGGGGCGCTGCTCAGGTCGAACGGCTCCCGGGCGAGCTCGGCGGCTGTGGCGAGGACGGACTCCTCATCGGCTGCGTCAAGGGTGCGCACGGTGACCCGGGCCTCGTCCAGCACCTCCTGAACGAGGGCGTCGTCACGCATTCCGAATCCGGTTCTCAGGACCTCGTGCCGAGCGATGACCTCGTTGACCGCGCCTTCGAGCGTCGGCACGTCCAGCTCTCCGTGCACGACGAACTGCGCGGACAGGTTGTTCCTGGAGGTCCCGGGCAGCAACTGTTCGGTGAACCAGATCCGCTGCTGCGACAGGGAGGCCGGTTCCGCCCTTGCCTGGAACGTCATCAGCTGACCCGCTTTCCCGAAAGCTCCGCCGGGTCGATCCCGGGGCAATGCTCCAGCAGTGAAGGGTGCACATACGGAATCCGCCCGAAGACCCGTGGCGCCACGTCGGCCCGGAGCGCGTGATCGCGCTCGGCGTAGGCCCCCCAGTCGATCCGTACACCCCGTTCCCAGAGAGTTCCGACCGCCTGGAGCAGCGAGCGCCCGCTGTCCGATGCCTCTCCCCCGGATGCCAGGGCCACGGCGGCTTCTTCGGCCAGGCCCAGACGACGAACGGCCCGAAGCAGCTGCGTCCCGCTGTTCAGCTGCAGATACACCGCTGCGGGGTGCTCGGACACCACGCACTGCAGGATCTCGTCGAAGGGGCACCGCGCACCCAGTTGCGCTCCCCAGTAACCGGGATCGCGCGCCTCCTCGCTGGTCAGCCATGCCCCGGAGACGCCCGAAAGCGTCGGCACGGTAGGGGGGTTCAGCCGTACGTCGCGCATCCGGCGGGTGAAGCGGACCACGGCTTCGGCGCGTTCCGAGGGGTCCGCCATGGCCTGGCTCCGCCAGCAGACCGCGCGCGCCGCGTCCTCGGCCGAGAGGACACCACTGAGCTGCGCGGCGGTCAGCTCGCCGACGCCGTGCCCCATGAGCAGGTCCGGCCCGACGTCCAGCTCGCTGAGAAAAGCGTGCTGCCCGAGGCCGAGCAGGTGCAGCACCGGCTGAAGCGCATGCGTGGCGGGCGGAGGCCTGCCGTCCAGGAAGGCATCGCGCACCGACGCGAACAGGTCGGGCGCCAGCATCTGCCGCATGGTGTCGAGTCCCTCGTCCACGGCCGACCGGAAAGCCGGCTCCGCCCGGTAGAGGGCGCGCGCCACGTCCGGCGCTCCGGCGGCTCCGGCGGCTTCGCCGGGGAGTACGTAGACGAGTGTCGGCGGTGCTTCGGGAACCGTACGGAAGTGCTCCGGCGCGGGCCACGTACGGCCGTCCGGCCCGGCGTCGGCCCGGATCAGCGCGGCGGCGCGCGTGGTGAGCTCCGGGCGGCCGGTGCGCAGCGTGTGGCCGATGTCCTGACGAACGTCGGCCGAGGTTCCTTCCGCTGCCGCACGCACGGCATCGACGGTCCCGGAGAGGCGTTCCGGGTCGTCCGCCGACAGGGGAAGCAGCTGCCAGGACCGCCCCTTGCGTGAGGCGAGCCGTATCTCCTTTTCGGCATCGCCCACGATGACATGCGCGTTCGTTCCGCCCAGCCCGAACGAACTGACCGCCGCATACCTGCCCTGGTCCGAAGGCTGCCAGGCGATCGGGGCATCCGCCAGCGTGAACGGCGTGCCCGCCAGATCGGTCGGCGGGACTCCGCCCACCAGGGGGGCGTTGGGGGGAATCCGCCCATGCCGCAGGGCCAGGAGACAGCCGATGATGCCTGCCGCGCCGGCGGCAGCGGTCAGATTCCCGATGTTCGCCTTGGCGGAGTGGAGACGGCACGTGCCGGCACCGGCTCCTGTGGAGCGGAATGCCTGCGTCGCGGCCTCGATCTCCAGTGCGTCCCCGATGCTCGTGCCCGCACCGTGGCCCTCGAGCAGCCCGATGCTGGAGGCCCTCAACTCGGCTACGTCGAGAGCCTCTTCGATCAGTTCGCACTGGCCGGCGACTCCGGGGGCCGTAAAGCCCGCGCGCTCCCGGCCGTCATTGTTCACCGCGGTACCGGCGATGACGCCCAGAATCGGGTTTCCCTCGGCCAACGCCACATCCAGCCGTCTCAGGAAGAGGACGGCGACGCCATTGCCCTCCACGGTGCCGTCGGCCGATGTCGTGTACGGCTCGCACCGGCCTCGTGGCGAGTAGATTCCGCCCGCGGTGTACGTATATCCCGTGTCCGTCCCGTCGAGAGCGACGCCGCCCGCCAGCGCCGAATCGCACTCACCTGCAAGGATTGCCTGGGAAGCAAGATGGACTGCCACTCCCGAGGACGAACAGGCGGTCAGGACGGTCATCGACGGACCGGTGAGACCGTACGTATAGGAAATTCTGCTGGACAGGTGGTCGGGATCGTTCCCCAAAGCAATGCCGGCGAGATCCACATTTCCGCCGGACGAGGCCGAAAGGTATTCGATCTGTGTACCGTAGCGACTCTTCCGCGACCCGACGAATACCCCGACGCGGTCAGACAGCGAACCGATGAAACTTCCTGAGCTCTCCACCGCCCGGTAACAGGCTTCGAGCATCGCGCGGTGCTGCGGGTCCGTCAACTCCGCCTCGGAAGGGCCGAGTCCGAATGCATGGGGATCGAAACCCAGGCCGTCTTCCATGGAGTAGACGACCGGCACATGAGCCGGGTCTTCGTATGTACGACTCGGAACACGTCGCCGCTTCAATTCCGTGAGGTCGATTTCACGCCGCCCGGAACGCCCTGCGATCAGGAGACGCCAGAAGTCCGCCGCGCTCTGTACCTTCGCCGCGCGAATCGACATCCCGACCACGGCAACACGATCAGACATTGAACTGCCACCCCGAACCTAGCATCGACCTGATTGGCTGTACGGACAACTGCCCGTCCGGCTTGTGAGCGAGCTTGTCTCGCCAGCGAGACAAACGCAATAATCATCCCGACGAGGAGCGTGGGTCGCGACAGTCACACCCGTGCCCCGTTTCGACGCTTTCCCGCCATTGCGTCGCCGAGGTCATGGAATGCTTCCGGGGAGCCATGGCGTACCCCTCAGGGTGCTGGGCGATGAGCCGCACAGAAAGGTCTCGGGAACATGGCCGACGACAGCGAGTTCCGCAATCCCATGGACGCATTGGTGGTCGGCAGCGTGCGGACCCTGACGGGCAACCCCGGCATCGGCCTCGATGACAACTTCTTCGACGTGGGCGGCAACTCCATCGTCGCCATCCGGCTCGCGCGCACCCTGAGCGAGGAACTCGGCACGGGCCGCGACGTCCGTGTGGTCTTCAGGAATCCAGTGCTCAGAGACCTCAGCGAGGCTCTGGGCGGGCAGGCGGCCGCACGGGCGGAATCGCCCGGCAGGGAGACATCGTGACCGACACCGACAGCAACGTCCGTGGCACCGTCGAGGAGGCGTGGTACGCCGTACTCGGAGACCAGGCCGCCGGCGGCGAGGGAAACTTCTTCGCGCTCGGTGGCACCTCGCTCTCCGCAGTCGAATTCATGACCCGTGTGGAATCGCGCCTGGAGATCGAGTTTCCTCTGGAACTGCTGTTCCGCAAAAAGGCATTGCCCGCGATCGTCGACGAATGCACGTCCCGGTACCGGGATCTCCACGCCCATGGTGGCGCCTCCGCGTGACACGGAGCCGGGTCGCCCGGTACCGGGTACCGGACACGGCCGACGTGCCCCGCCGCGGGCGAGCAAGCATTCGTCGAGCCCCGCCAGGCACCCTCCGTGGTCGGCATCGGCAGCTCTTCGCCCGACAGGCCCGTCACTCCTCGCTGCGGCGCAGCCGTCGGCCCAGACTGCGCATGGACATCGGCAGGGTGAAGTCGTGCGGCCCCAGGCCGCTGTAGCCCTGTGCGGCGAGGTGGTCGACGACCGCGGGGACGGCACCCAGTGCGGCGCCGCACTCCGTGTAACCCTGGCTTTCGTCGGCCGTGGACATCCCGTTGACCTCCAGGACCGCGGTGAGCAGGGCGAGGACCGGGGGTTCGGCCGGGCCGGCTCCCTCCTTCACCTCGTCCTCGATCAGGAAGCGATGAGGGACCACCGTCGCCGCCCCGGGCCGCACCCGGCAGAGCAGGTACTCCCTCAACTCCTCCTCGGTGATGGTCTCTTCGGCTCCAGGTTCGCGCGTCACCCGGCACTCGATCCGCACCGTGCCGTCGGCGCCCGGGGTCACGGTGGTGGAGGAGGTCCGCACGGCGGGGTGTGAGACGAGCGCCTCGTCGACCCGCTCGGGCAGCACCAGATCGACCCCAGCCACCGGGACGGCGGGCCGCGCCGGCGCAAAGGGATCGCCTCCATGGGCGATCCGGCAGATGCCGTCCCAGTCGAGGTCTTCTTGCAGGTGTGCGGCGAGCAGTTGTTCCGGTCCGATCAGCATGGCCCGCATCTGGGGCGTGGTGAACACCGCGCCGTTGAAGGTGGCGTACGTGACCGCGACGCCGTCCTCGATCCGGGTCATGAAATAGCAGTCCAGCCCCCGGTGCTCGGGCACGGTCTCGTTGCGTCCCATGAGCAGTTCGAGTTCAACGGCGGCGCCGGCCGCCGTCAGCAGCTCCTCCTCGGACTCGCCCAGCAGGGACGCGAAGCCTTCGTCGAAGGAGAAGTTGACGATGGTGCCGTCCGCGATGGCGACCCCTCGTCGGCGTTCCTCCGCCGATACGAGCCCCCGAAGGGTCAGATTGCTGATCCGGTAACGGCTCTGGGCGCGCAGCGTCTGCATGGCCACGCGCCCGACGAGCTCGCCGAAACCGGGCCGGTCGGAGGTCTTTACGACCACGGGCAGGATGCAGTGATAGCAACCGATGGTCTCTGCCTCGGCATCCGTCCGGCCGAGGAAGTGGTTGCGTACGACACTGCGTGGAGCGGCGGAGAGCGCGGCGAGCAGCGCGTGCACGAGGGCGGCGTGGACGACGGCGGGGGTGGTCCGATGCCGCTTCGCGGCAAGCGCCAGCAGCGGTGCCAGGCGTTCCGTGCGGTACATCGCCGTGTGATTGTGCATCACGTCGTCCTGGGCCGGGACGAACATACGGTTCGGGATCTCACGCACAGCCCTCGCCCAATGGGCGGTCGAGGCCGCTCGATGCTGCGCGAGCGGGCCGCTCTGCTCGGCGAAGACGGAGTCGAGCGGCTGGTGCCGCTGCCGGGGCGGCGCGGGCTCCGCGCCCAGCGCGACCTCGCGGACGGCGAGCGCGAACTCCGCCTGGAGCAGCGGGATGCTGTGCCCGTCGAAGACGCAGTGGGAGATCACGAAGAGGAGTTCGGTCACCCGCTCTCCCGCGCACACCGCCCCGACCCTCAGCGGCCCTTCCCGGGACAGGTCGAACTCGGTCTCACCGATGGCGAGTTCGTGGCTCCTGCGGCCCTCGGGCGTTTCCTCCAGGAGAAGGAGTCCGTCCAGCGCGGGCGCATCGGTCCGCTGCTCGGGCAGGCCGTCGGGGCCTCGGACGATCAGCGTGCGGAAGGCCTCGTGGCGCTGGACCAGGAGGTCGACGACCCGGCGGGCCTGGCCGAGGTCGAGGGGGTACTCGGGCACCAGCCAGACGTGGGCGTTCGACCCCGCGCGCAGGCGGGTGTCCTGCATCTTCCACCATTCGAACTCCTGCGCACCACCGAGAGGGCCCCTGCGAGCCGTCGAATTCCCACCGTCCAACGGTCCCGCTCCCCTTACCGCGCAAGCGCTTCGACAGTGAATCCGTGCAAGATTCACACCGGGGTTCAAGGCCTGTCAAGGTGGAACTTCATGCCGCCATCCCCGTCGTGGCCGGGCAGATCGACCGAACACCAAGGAGGCCTCGCCAGAATTACTCCGGCGAGGCCTCCGTCTCGAACAGGTCCCGGCCTATCGGACGTACGGGAGATCGAACCCGATCTCGGCCGAGGCTACTTCATAAGCTGACACCATCGAGGAGACCGTCGATCTGATTTCCCTGAGGGAGAAACCAGCCTCGTCCAGGTTTCCCGACTCCAAACTCTCGGCCAGCTCTTCGATGACCCCGTGGAGGATACCGAGGAAGTCTCCCTGCACGGCCAGTGCGGGATGCCGACGCCCTTCCAGCTGGACCACAGCGTAGTTTCCCGCAACAGCCAGGACTGCGGCCGAGACGTCCCTTTCGGTCATCACTCTTCCTGAGGACAGAAGGTTATGTGCGGCTTTGTCGTGTCGAGCGGTCCGGTGAATTGGACAGGGGCGTTCGGTCCTCTCGGCATCCGAGATTCACCGGCGGAGGAGCGCACCGCCGTACCGGGTGAGCGGTTCGGTGACCGGCGTGGCCGAACCACATGCCCCGCCATGAAGTTCAGTTCGCGTCGGGGGCGTCGATGATGTCGCCGTCCTTGTCGAGCGTGTGGGTGTCCCAGTACACGTCCCACTCGTCGTCGACCTGCTGCGGCACCTTGCCCTCCGGGTACCGCGCGTATCCGGCCGAGGGCTCCTCCTTGTCCGGGACGCAGGCGGAGCCG
The DNA here is from genome assembly GCF_001905505.1 of Streptomyces sp. CB02058. Classification (GTDB taxonomy): domain Bacteria; phylum Actinomycetota; class Actinomycetes; order Streptomycetales; family Streptomycetaceae; genus Streptomyces. The sequence goes on along the minus strand of NZ_LIPG01000003.1, from coordinate 329,656 downwards.
GTACCTCCCACGGACAGGACGGGATACTCGCCCTTGCTGCAGATGTCTTCCTTGTACTCGATGCCGGCGCATCCGCCGAGTGCCACGACTGCTGCCGCGCTCGCGAGAGCGGCAGCGATGCTGCGTGCCCGTCCGGGCCGGGAGGCGGTGGCGGCTCGGTTCGTTCTGCGGGGCAGGTTCATGCTCGTCTCCAGTCGCGTCGTTCGTTCTGCCCTCACTCTCGCCGCCCGGGAGCGCGGCGCCCTGAGTACAGGTACTTGGAATCGCACGCGTGGATACCCAAGCGGCCGCAGATCGTGCCGAGGGCGGAGCGAGCACACCCCGTTCGCGTTCCGGGCCGAGATCAGGAAGACTCGCACTCATGGTCTCGGTAGTGCAGAACGTGGCGATCGACTGTGCGGATGCCTACGAGCTTGCGCGGTTCTGGAGCAGTGTGACCGGTAGCCCGGTGGATCCGGAGGACCGGCCGGGTGCCCATGAGACCCAGGTGCTGCTGGCGGAGGGCCCGGTGCTGTACTTCAACCAGGTGCCCGAGGCCAAGACGGTCAAGAACCGTATCCATCTGTGCCTGCGTCCGGAGACCTCACGCGATGACGAGGTGGACCGGCTGCTCGCCCTGGGTGCGACCTTCGTCGGCGATCACAGGAATTCCGACGGCTCCGGCTGGGCGGTCCTCGCCGATCCCGAGGGCAACGAATTCTGTGTGCTGCGCAGCGACTCCGACCGGGCAGCCACGACTTCGTGAAGGGCTCGACGGGAACGGGCGAGCGGCCTCACGGCAACGTACGCGTGAGCCAGACCACTTCGCCGCTTTCCTCGGTGGAAACGCGGTCCCGCTCGAACGCGAGCTTCTCGAGGACGCGCAACGACGGTGTGTTCCACGCGCCGACGGTCGCCCAGAGTCGCTCCCGGCCGGTCTCGACGGCGGCGTCGAGCACCGCCCGGGCTGCCTCGGTGGCGTAACCGCGCCCGTGTGCACGCTGGAACAGCTCGTACGCGATCTCGGGCTCCTCCAGGGTGGAGCGGCTGATGATGAGCCCGCAGTAGGGAAGGACCGAGTTCCGTGGACAGCGCCTGTCAGCGACGGACCCGACCGACGGGGTGGCGTCGGGTTGTCGCGCGCAGCCACAGATGCCCCGGCACGCCGGCTCCGCCTGGTCCAGCGGCTGTCAGTCCGTCGGCCCATAGCTCGTCGTGTATCGCCGGTGCTGCCCGACGGCCGCCTCGACCACCTGGGGAAGGATCTGTCCGAACGCTTCCAAGCTGAACACGCCCCTGGCCGCCCCGCCGGCAAGGCGATGGGCACGGCGCATCGTGACGGGCATGGTCTGTTCGAGCTGGTCGGTCAGTTCCACCTCAGCCGCCCGGCTCTGGCCGTCGTCCCTGTTCCAGGGCACGATCACCGCCGTCCAGGGCTCGTTCTCCGCGTCGAGGGCGGCGAGCCTGCGTCGGCGGTCCTCGTCCTGGAGGGCCCAGCGGTCCATCAGCAGAATCTCCGGGCCGTCGGGCGGCCGCCTGCCTCCCTGGCGTCCGGACTCCACGTCGAACGACGTGATGACAGCCTGATGGTTGAGGGAACGCACCAGATCTTCGGCGACATGAGCCAGGGGGACGGCAGACACCGGGTGGTAGGGATTCCAGTCCTGCGCGCTTCCGCCGTAGTACGCCGGATCGCGCCCCTCCGGCAGACGACGACGAGTCGGCGCGACGACGGTGATCTGGATGGGCCTGCTGACTTCCGGCTCAGTGAGTGGCGGTGCGAAAGCATTGGGAACGTGGCGGAGATCGGCCGGCGCACCGGGGGCCAGCCCCACGGTGTCTCCGACGGTGACGATGCGTTTCGCAAGTTCGTACACCGCGCGTTCGTACTCTTCGGCATACCCCCTGAGCTTGATGAGTCCGTAGAGCCCGTCGCTGACGTAGCGTTCCCCGAAGTATCGGTGGTTGAACTGCAAGCGCTCGGCAGCGGAGGGCATGTGACCAGGAGCCACCGGTACCCAGAGCACGGGGACGATATTCGTCTCCGCATGCTGACTCGACCGTGCACGGTGCTGGATGGCTCGCTGCTCGAAGGCGTACCACTCCTTCCCACACATCTCGCTGGTGAAGTAGCGCGGTGAGAACAGCGGGACGAAGACCCGGCATTCGGCAAGCACCTCGCTCAGCCGCTCCGACCAGCTCTCGCCGGGATGCATCTCCCGGTCCATGAATCCGACGGGGACACCTGCGGGCAGATCGGTCATGGCCATCACATGGCCGCACAGATCCTGGAAGAATCGCTCGACCCACATGTCCGTGGACGTTGCACCGCCATGATGCGGCGTGTGCGCGTAGCTCAGGAAGAAGTACGGGGACGCCCTGCGGCGGGTCCTCCCTCTGGGCGGAACGGGGACGGCAGGGCCGAGTTCGCCAGAATCCATGTCCGTCCCAGGGCGGCCGGGATCGGGTACCGGCTCTGCCGGAGTCTCAGCAGTGTCTGTAGCCGGCAGGCCATCGGTCGCTACGGCGGCGACCGGGGTACTGGGGTCGCCGTCTCTGAGGACCTCCCCGTTGTCGGCCAGCACCCGCTCACGGATGGCTGTGGCTTCATCAATCCGACCCGCGTCCAGGTAGGACGCGGCAAGGTTGGCACGCGCGGAAAGGGTATCGGGATGACGCTCCCCGAGAATCTCCTCACGGTCAGCCAACACCCGCTCGCGAAGCACAGTGGCCTCTTCGGCACGACCTGCCCGGTTGTAGGAAGAGGCGAGGTTCGAACGCGCGGTGAGAGTGGCGGGATGACGCTCCCCGAGGATCTCCTCGCGGTCAGCCAACACCCGCTCATAGATTGCCGTGGCCTCATCAATCCGACCCGCGTCCAGGTAGGACGCGGCAAGGTTGGCACGCGCGGAAACGGTATCGGGATGACGCTCCCCGAGAATCTCCTCACGGCCAGCCGCCACCCGCTCACGGATAGCCGTGGCCTCATCAATCCGACCCGCCCGACTATATGAAGAAGCAAGGTTGGCACGCGCGGAAAGGGTATCAGGATGGCGCTCCCCGAGAATCTCCTCACGGTCAGCCAACACCCGCTCACGGATAGCCGTGGCCTCTTCGGCACGACCTGCCCGGTTGTAAGAAGTAGCAAGGTTGGCACGCGCCGAAAGGGTATCAGGATGACGCTCCCCGAGAATCTCCTCACGGTCAGCCAACACCCGCTCACGGATAGCTGTGGCCTCATCAATCCGACCCGCGTCCAGGTAGGACGCGGCAAGGTTGGCACGCGCGGAAACGGTATCGGGATGACGCTCCCCGAGAATCTCCTCACGGTCAGCCAACACCCTCATCTCGATAACAATGGCCTCATCAATCCGACCCGCTTCGTAGTGGGAAGCAGCGAGATTCGCGCGCGCGGAAAGGGTATCGGGATGACGCTCGCCAAGAACCTCCTCACTGTCGGCCAGCACTCGCTCGCGGATAGCCGTGGCCTCATTGATTCGACCCGCCCGATTATAGGAAGCAGCAAGATTCGCGCGCGCGGAAAGGGTATCGGGATGACGCTCCCCGAGAATCTCCACACGGTCAGCCAACACCCTCGCCTCGATAACAATGGCCTCATCAATCCGACCCGCTTCGTAGTAGCAAGAGGCGAGATTCGCGCGCGCAGTAAGAGCGTCGGGATGACGCTCCCCAAGAACCTCCTCACTGTCGGCCACCACTCGCAGCTGGATGTCGATGGCCTCATCGATCCGACCGGCCCGGTTATAGGAGGAAGCAAGGTTTGCACGCGCGGTGAGGGTATCGGGATGACGCCCTCCAAGAATCTCCTCACAGTCAGCCAACACCCTCATCTCGATAACAATGGCCTCATCAATCCGACCCGCTTCGTAGTAGCAAGAGGCGAGATTCGCGCGCGCAGTAAGAGCGTCGGGATGACGCTCTCCCAGGAGCCGCCCATAGTCCGCGGTGAGCGACTCCAGGAGCCGGATCTTGTCGAGCCATTCCTGCGGGGGCACATCCAGCGCCTGCTGAAGACGTTCCCTCAGGGCACCTACGAGGTGCGAGGTGGGTTCGGGCGGAACGGGACGTGTCGACGCGTCGGTCACCGGGGTCGGGGCAGGGGCAGGGGCGGGTGCTGGGGCAGGGGCGGGTGCTGGGGCCGGGGCAGGATCAGGGGCCGTCGGGATGGTGACGCCCAGCTGCCGGAGCACCGAGTCGGCCGCCTCCGCGAAAGGGACCAGGGCCGTGGGCAGGGAGGCACCCGTGGCGGTGTGCAGGACAGCGGTGAGACCCTCCGGGGTCCAGGGGCGGCTTGCGATGTGCCGGGTCAGGGCCTGGTGGGTACGCCACGCGGTCTGCCGGGTCAGCTCCTGGCGGAGGCGGGCCAGTGCTTCGGGGCGGAAGGTGTACAGGTCATCCGCCTCCGGGTTGCGCAGAACGGTGCACAGGCCGGCGGTGAGCAGTTCGGCCAAGTCGTCCAGGCGAGCTTCGGGTACGGCCTGTTCGCGCAGTGCGTGGAGGATGGGAAGGGTGAAGGTGTCGAGGGCGGCGGCGTGTACGGCGAGCTGGGTGGCCGGCGTACGGGCGGTCCGTAGAAAGGCCTCCGCCCTGGCGCCCGGCTTGAGTGCCGGAGCGGCCGGGCGGGCCGGGAGTCTGCGAGGTGCTCGCCGGGGCGGGCGGCCGGTGTCGGGGATCAGAACGGCCGTGCAGCCTTCCGGATCTCCGCGCATCAGTGTCTGGGCCCATCGCCGGAGGTCTTCCGGGTCCGTGCCGAGCACGGGGACGGCCCGCCAGGAGCGGATGCTGCTCTCCCGCCGCCAGCGACGCGGTTCCTTGGGTTCGTAGAGCCAGCTTCCGCTGGGGGCCACCGGCTCCGGCGCGGTCGTGACGGTGAGCGGCAGGTCCAGTGCTGTCCGGTGCCAGAGCCTGGGCGGGAGGGGGTTGAAGAGGGCGAGACTCGTCGTCCTGCTCCAGACGTGGAGGTTTCGCCAGAGTGTCTCGCTGCGCCAGCCCGGTGCCGCGCAGTCGCTGAGGACGAGCATGAGCCGTCGGCCCGGCTGGCCTTCGCGGCGGCCGGCTTGGCCGGCCGGGACGAGCGCGCCGCGTTGGTCGTGGAGAACGGGCTCGGCGCCGCTCCAGGTGAGGTGCCAGGTGTTCAGCGTGCGGAGCGCGCCGAGGGAACGCAGGATCCTGTTCAGTCCGTCCGCTGCCGGGTCCCACACGCCCATGCTGCTGCTGCGGTCCAGGACGACGGTGACGTCCAGCCACCGTTCCGGCATCGGCACGAGGTGGGGTACGAGCAGACCGGTGCGCGCGTAGTCCTCGACGGTCGCGTCGACGTGCAGTTCCGTCCGGTGCCCGTGCCGCCAGCGCCGCCGTAGCGGGCGCAGCGCCCGTCCGATGGCGAGGGCCTGAGGGAGCGCCGCGGCCTGGCCCAGCGTCAGCCGAACGCCTGGCCGGGTCTCCCCGTCGGCCGCGCCGTAGGCGGAGATCCCGTGCCCGCCTGCGGCTGGCCGTTCGCGCGATGGGTCCGTCGTCGGCGAGGGCTGCTGTTCCGGGGACCGCGGGACCACGACGCCGGAGCTCGTGTCGTCCACCGGTGTGCCGGGCGCCGCCGCGTCTCCCTGGTAGCCGGACGCCGCGAGCAGCACGGCATCCGCCAGCTCCTCGGCCGTCAGTCCGAGCTGGGCGGCGAGTGCGCCGAGGCGGCCGAACGGCTCCGGCGGTTCAGTCACGGCCCAGGCCCTGGAGCAGAAGGTCGGTCAGGTCCTTCCTCTGCTGGCCTTGGAGGGGCTGCCTGATGAGGTGGACGGCGTTGAGCAGTTGGTCGACGGCCAGGTGCTCGCCGTTGGCAAGCCTCCCGGCGAAGCCCGCGATCAGCTCCTGAACGCCGGTGGTCAGCTGTTCCGCGTCCTCGTCCTCGCCCGGGGGCCTGAGATGAGCGGCGACGATCCCGGTGAGACTCTCCTCCGTGAGTACGGGCATCGAGTACCGGATGCACCGTCGCCGGAAGGGTGGCGGGAAGTCGCGTTCGCCGTTGCTGGTCATGACGATCAGAGGGAAGAGCGTGCACGGGACGATGCCGTCCACGACGTCGACGGTCTCGGTGTCGTCGTGCAGCCGTACCGGCACCCGCTTCCGGTGATGGCGGGACAGTTCGGGAATCTCGAACCGGCCGCGCTCCAGGATGTCCAGGAGGTCGCTGGGCAGGTCGAGGTCGCTCTTGTCGATCTCGTCGATCAGCAGGGCACGCGGCCGGTCCACCGCGGCGAAGGCGGTGCCCAGGGGACCGAGCCTGAGGAAGGGGGCGATGTCGTCGCCGCGTTGTTTCCGGCCCCGCCCCGCGAGCCGGGAGCGCGCCGGGCCCGCCGCGTTGCGCAGGTTCTGGGCGTGGATGCGGCCGAGGGCGTCGTAGCGGTACAGGGCCTCGGTCAGGGTGCTGCGTGAGGTGATGTGCCAGTGGAGTTCGCGTCCGAGGCCGACCTCGTGGGCCACATGCTTGATCAGGGTGGACTTCCCGGAGCCGGCGGGCCCGGTGAGCAGGAGCGGTCGGTGCAGCAGGAGCGCCGCGTTGACGGCGTCGACGAGGCCGGGATCTGGCTGGTAAGGCACGCCTTCGGGGGCGTCGTTCCCCGGCATGCGCCACGGGGGAGGCAGCGGGAGGTCGGGCTCGCGTGCGACGCCGTCGCCCCGGTAGTAAGGACTCCAGGTCATGAGGTCTCCTCTTCGGGGCTGTTCAGGGGTGGCTCGAACTGTTTGCAGAAATCGAGCCATTGCCGGTCGTGCCACACCCGTCGCACCTGCCGCAGGCCGTTCGGTGTGCCGTCCCCGGGCTTGAGTGCACGGCCGGCGTGCCAGTCCTGCTCGTTCCTGATCTGGTTCCACAGCCTGTCCACGGTCGTGCGGAACTGCCCGGGTGCGGCGGTGGCGTTCTCGGGCCAGATCAGAATGGGGGTGTACGCGGCGAGGGCGCTCAGTGCCTCGTCGCATCCGGCGGGGCGCTGCTCCAGCGCCCAGGGGCGCCCTGTCTCGGAGGCAAGGCGTTCCTTGAGGTCCTCCAGGTCCGCCATGTCCGCGAGTCCCAGCCAGGAGAGCTCCGTGTCGCCCGCCTCGAGGGCTTCGAGAACGTCCTCGGCGAGGTAGTTCAGGTCGGCGGCATCCCACTCCGCCCCGTCGTCCCGCACGATCGAGTTGTTCCACCGCAGCGTGACCCGATGCGCGATACCGAGTTTTTGGAGCCCGGTCCGGGCCTCTTCCGGGTGCCACTGTGCCAGAGCCCGGCCGCAGGCGGCGATGTCGATGTGTTCCAGGCGCTCGTCCGCGGGCAGACGGCTGCGGGCCCACCTGATCGCCACCTTGATGACAGCGGTCAGCCCGGCCTCGTCGCGGGTGGGGGCCTCGAACTCGTTCGACCCCAGGGTCTCGCCCCCTTGGATCACCCATGCGTGCAACCGCCTCGGCCATTCGAGCGCGCTGTCACCGCTGCTGCGGCGTCTGCCCGCGAAGGAGGGGATCCCGAGTACGAGACGGGTTCGGGCGGACTGATCCCACTGCTGGAATTCCTTGTATGCGTCCTTGAAGGACACGACATCCCTGTGGCCCTCGATCCACTCGATCAGCTCCGCCGGGGGCGTGATGCCCGCCCCGACCAGGAGCGCGGCGACCAGCCGACCGGGCGAGGCGTGCCTCGATCGCCCGGTTCGCTCGAACCGGTCGCCCACAAGGACCGCGTGTTCGACGAGGTCACGCAGAAGAGGATCGCTCACCAGGGACGTGGGGAAGCCGGCCCGGCTCGCGGCCGTGCGCAGCACGTTCGTGCGCATGGCGTCCGGGAGGTGTTCCTTGAGCACGTGGACGGTCTTCCTGCACTCCTGCAGTCCGGCCTTGATCTCCTCGACCCACATCTTCTGGGCCGGGTGCTGGTCGGCGGCGGAGGAGGTGAGGAGGGCGGCCAGGGAGGCGTGGGTCCAGCGGGTGGGCCTGTCCGGCCATCCCTCGCTCGCCTCGTCCAGCAGCCGGGCGGCGACCGGTCCGATCTCGGAGCCGGCCCCGTACGAGGCACGTGCGTTGTGGGCCAGCCAGAGCGGGCCCACGGCGAAGTCGTACTGGTCGAAGACCGAGCGGCCGATACTCTGGCCGCTGTCCAGCTTCCGCACCTCGGCCCGGACGCTGCTCATCAGCTCGTCGTCGACCAGCAGGTGCTGGCCACGGTCCTCCAGCCCTCGCCGGAGCACGGAGGCCAGAGCGCGGGAGAGGTTCATGCCGTACGCCTCCTGGCCGGCGGCCGCGGCCATGATGACGGCGAACTGGACCTGTCCAGCCCTCACTCCGTTGGCCAGGACGTCGGGGGGAGGCGGGGCAGCGCCGGCATGACAGGTGTCGATGAGGGCGATCACTCCCTCGGCCTCGTTGGCGACCTCCCCGAGGAGCCCCGGTACGTCCACGGCTGAACCCGCTGAGGTCACCCGGGAGTCCCGGACCATGAAGCGCAGCGCGGGGGTGGTGAACCCGTGACCGAGCAGGGCCACGATCAGGACTGCGCCGTCCTGCCGCGCACGGGTGGCGGCGGCGTGGACGGCCGCGGTCACGTCCTCGGCCGTCCGCGGGTTCAGCAGGAACGAGTCCTCGGTCGGCTCGGCACCGCCCAGATGCGGATCGGTCAGGACGGCGTGCAGGTCTCCGGCGGCTGCCTCCAGCGCGCCGAGTTCGGGCATCGTGGAGCACTGGGAGGCGACCACGATCACATGACGGACCACCGCGGCCGCCTGTCAGAGGTTCTTCAGCGTCTCGGCCACAGGCCCCGCGACATCCTTGTGCGCGAGGTACTTCGTCGCCGTATGGGTCCAGAGTCCGTGTGTGTCCGCGCGTGCGGTCACCGGTCCGACGCCCAGGGCGTTGGCCTCCATCCAGCGTTCCAGGCGCGGCCGGGCGACCACGATGTCGTCGCGGTCCCAGAAGTTGAGCCAGCGCTCCACACCGGCCGGCGTACGCGGCGGCCGGGGCGCCAGCCGCTGGAGCACCAGAGCCCCCATGGCCAGGGGCGAGCCCAGCGTGATCCACAGCGGCACACGGCCGGTGTACATGTGCAGTGCTTCGTAGGCGACGACCGTGCCGAGCGAGTGCGAGATCACGACGAGCGGCCGGGACGGGTCGAGGCCGGAGAGGACGCGCTCACGGATCCGCTCGTCGAGACCCCGCCCCGTGGCGTCCGGCTCCTTCCGGGCCAGGTACCGGCCCACCTGGGAGAGGACCGGAAGCAACTGGACCCCACTGGTCCACTGCGCCGCCTGCCGCAGGCCGGGGAGCTGGAGGAGGAACGTCGCCGCGTTGCCCGCCCGCCGGACGACCTCGAGCAGACCCTGGCCCTGTACCGTCTCGGGTTCGACGGCGGCCCGGAACTCCGCGCGGGCGCTCCGGATGATCTCCACCGACCTGCGGTCACCGGCCGACTCGGCCTGGTGGTCCAGCTCTTGGATCATCTCTTCCAGGAGGGCGAGCAGCAGGGGCAGCTCCTCCTCGGAGATGCCGTCGGCGGCGCCCTGGGCACCCGCCCTGTAGAAGAGGTCGCTGTAGTTGGCGAAGCGGGTCTCCGCGGCCCACGCCTGGGTGATGCCCGACACCAGGTCCGCGTGGCCGGCCGCCCGGACACCGTTCGCGAGGAACGTGGACCACTCCCGTAGTTCCATGTCCGAGGTCCGCGCCGAGCCGATGCCGTGTATGAAGAGCAACTGCGGTTTTCCGGCCAATGTCCCGCCCCCGATGATCAGCCGCGTTTCCGAGGGGACACATTCTACGTATTCGGCATGGCCAGGAGGCCGAACCTGCCGATTCCTCCTTGATCAGCAGACGGAGCCCCGAGGATCGGCACCGGTGGAGCGGTCTCCGTCGGTCTGCTCGGGAACCGGAGGACGCGGGTCACCATCGGGCGCGCAGCACTCCGTCGCTGTCGGGGAGAGCGGCGCGGAAGAGCGGGGGATGTTCGTCGGGGGAGCGGGGCAGCAGGCAGGCGGCCCGCGCACCGGCCGCCAGGACGGCGAGTTGCTGGTGGCCCGTCTCGTCGACGACGAGATGACGGATCGTCGCGTCAGGCGCCTCCCAGACGAACTCCACCCATTCGTCCTCGGGCAGCGAGGCCAGGACCGCGTCGACATCAGGGGTGAGGTCGGGCCAGACGGTCAGAAGCGCGCGCGGGCCCAGAGTCAGGCGCAGGGTGTCGAGGCCGGCCTCGGTGAGTCGGTGCCAGCGGGAGGCGTTGCGGACGTGTGTCTCCTCCAGGAGCAAGGCCTGCGATGTGGCCAGGGCCGCCCGCACCCGTCCCCAGAAGTCCTCGTCCGCGGCCTCGGTCACCTCTGGTTGCTCGAGGTGCCCGGCGTACGGCGAGGCCGTGATCGGCTCTGCGAACAAGCCGATCTCACCGGTCCGGGCGACGGCGACTTCGCAGGGCCGGTCGCTGCCGACGTACACGTACTGGTCCCACCCGACGTGCACGGTGAACGTGTCCCCGCACTCCAGCCTGCACCAGGCACCGTTGTCCCGGAGCATGGCACGGACCAGCTCCAGTGCGGTGGGCACGGAGACCTCGGCCCCGTCGTGGTAGCCGGCGAGGTCGGGCGGGAACAGCCCTGCGAGGCCGTGTCCTTCGACCGGCGCCTCCAGACCGAAGTTGACCGGGCCGGCGACCTCGGGCTCGCGGATCTCCAGCCGGTCGACCCCGGAGTCGCGCGCGAAGGCGGCGACGGCCTCGAGGTAGGCCGCTTCGACCGCCCCGTGATCGCTCACCGAGTCCTCGGCACCGTTGTAGCCGCCGTGCTCGTCCCTGTCGGCGGGGTCGTACTTGGTTATCCGGTACGCGAAGGACGGCGGCATGCTGCTCCCTCGGGGCCGGCAAGGGGATGCCGGCGTGGTTATGGACGATCGCCGGGCGGACGGGGTCAGTAGTTGCCGTTGGAGAGGAGCTCTCCGTCCTTGTCATAGATCGTGACGAGCCCGTTGTCCGAGTCCTTCCAATCGGCGAACGCGGAAGCGAGCAGCTTGCCGTCACCCTGGTGCGGGCCCATGAGTCCGCCCGCGTAGTCGGTGTAGACATCCGCTGCGTCAAGGATGCCGTTGTCGCTGTCGGCGCCCTGCACCTTGACGATGTGCTCGGCCGCGGCCTTCTCCGCCGGAGTGCCGTTCTTGGCGATGAACGCCTTGAACTCGTCGGCCTGCGTCAGCTCCTTCTCCGGTGCGGGCTTCGGGGCGGGTTCCTCGGCCGCCTCCTTCGCGGGTACGGCCGGCTCGGTGCCGGCCTCCTCCTCGCCGGGCTTCGCGTCAGCCGCGTCGCTGGGGCTGGTCGCCGCGGTGTCGGATGCGGTGCTGCCGGGGTCGGTGTCTCCGCCCGCGACGATCCCGATGACGACGACGAGAACGAAGAAGACGCCGAAGAGGCCGCCGATGATGGCCAGGGCCGTGTGCCGCCCGTTCCAGGACTTCCGCTGCGGGGGAACGGGGGCGCCCGGGTATCCGCCGGGAGCACCGACGTACGGCGGCGGGCCCTGGTAGGGGGCCTGGCCCTGGTACAGGGGCTGACCCTGGTGCGGGGCCTGACCCTGGTGCGGAGGCTGACCCTGGTAGGGGTCCTGGGGCTGCTGGTTCGGGTGGTGCGGGTACGGGTGGGACACGGGCTGCCTGCCTGTCGTGGACGGTTGCCGAACGAGGGAGTCACGACGGCATGTGAACAAAGTGTGTGACACCTGTGGAGCCGAGATGGTTGCAACCGGTGGGCACGATTCCGCGTACGTCGGGCGACTGCGGAGCGGTTCGTCGCGTCTGCGCGCGTTGTCCGCTGATGCGGCACAGGCCGGCTGCGCCTCGTTACTCTGGGCGCGTGATCAACTCATGCGCGAGTTCCGACGATGCCGAGGTCGCGATAGCCGGAGCACGTACCGGCGCGGACCTGGTGCGCGCCATGTATGGTCAGCGGCTTGCCCGCATCGACAAGGGCGCCGGCGACTTCGCCACCGCCGCCGACGTGGAGGCCGAGAAGGCGATCCTCGGTGTCATCCGTGCCGCTCGGCCCGATGACGCGGTGCTCGGTGAGGAAGGCGGGGAGCACGGCGCCGCCGACTCCGCGCGTCGGTGGCTGGTGGATCCCCTGTGCGGCACGCTGAACTACGCCGCCGGCACCATGCTGGTGGCTGTCAACGTGGCGCTGCGCGACGGGGCGGCGGCTGTGGCCGATCCGTTCAGCGGCGAGGTCTTCTTCACCGACGGGAAGACCGCCTGGGTGCGGCAGGACGAGGTGGACGCCCCGTTGGTACCCACCGGTGCCACGCGGCTGGTGGACGTCAATCTGGATCCGCCGTTCCCGAGTGCCCCGGAATTCAGGGCCGTTGACCTGCTGGCTCACCCCGACTTCGTCGAGTGGTTCGGGCCGCGTGTCGTATCCACGACGCTGGCGTTGGCCTGGGTCGCGGCCGGCAAGCGGGCCGCCTACGTCACCGACGGCGGTGACCTGTCCGGGAGCGTGCACTTCGCCGCCGGTATCGCCGTGTGCCGGGCTGCCGGCTGCGTGGTCACCGGAATCGACGGCGCTCCGGTCGGTCAGGCAGGCCGGGGGCTCGTGGCGGCGGCCGACGCCGAGACCCACGGACTGCTGATCTCGATGATCCGCAGCCTGCGTTAGGCCGTTTCCTTCGGGTCAGGCCGCGAGCCCGGCAGGATCCGGAAGAGACGGCCTGGAGCCGTCACCTCGTGGGTGCGCCGGGTTGGCCGGGCCGCCGGCTGCGAGGGCCCGCCCCACCTGACTCCCTTCTCCCCTCGGACGCCGACGCGTTCGCGTCATCGGGAGGCCAGGACGCCGGGGTGCCATGCGTTCCGGTTGCGCCGGGCGCGGGTCGCCAGGGGTCTCCGCGTCCGGACCGGATGCCTCGACGGATGAGCGCCCGCATCCGGGATCGTGCCGCACGTGCATCACGTCACGTGAGACGACCGAGCGTTGACCGGTGCGGCCGGCCTGGCGGCATGCTCGATCTTCGCGCAGTAGGCCGCACGGGCTTCCGCATCGATCTGCTTCTCGTGTTCGGCTCGCAACCCGGTCCGGCCGTCGAGGCCCTCGCGCAGGATGTCGGCGTGCCCGGCATGCCGGATGGACTCGCCCAGGACATGGACCATGACGGCGAACAGATTCGTGTCGGCATGAGGCTCCGGCCACCACGGCACATGGCCGGGGGCGTCAAGGGGAAGCTCGTCGATCGTCGCGTCCGAGTGTCCCCACGTGCGCCGGTAGAACCCGATGATCTGCTCGCGGGTCTCGTCCTCGGTCGCCCACAGGTCGCTGCCGTCGGAGTCCTGCCATGGGGGCAGCGCTTCCGGGGAAGGCCGGTCGAACACCTCGCCGAAGTACCTGGCCTCGACAGTGGCCACGTGTTTGACCAGGCCGAGGAGGTTGGTCCCGGTCGCCGTCAGAGGCCGGCGGGTGTCGTACTCGGACAAGCCGTCGAGTTTCCAGAGGAGCGCCTCGCGGTCCCGCCGCAGTCTCCCGTGCAGGTTGTCCTTCGCGAATCCGTCGATCATGCGGCATGAGACTGCCATGCGCCGCTCGTGGCCTCAAGATCCCGTACGCGGTCCCGCAACGACTGGCGGCACCGTGACCCGCCCCGTGAGGTGCCCGAGCCCTACTGCTCCAGCGCGATCATCTCGATCTCGTCCGGACCTTCCCCCGGTTCTACCAGGAGCCCGGCGCAGGCCCTCGATCGCCACTCGACACCCGCGTCGGCGACTCTCCGGTCAGCGGAGCCCGCGCTTCTCCCGTTCGGCTTCGATCAGTCCCTCCATGAGCTTCTCCGGGTCCACCGTGTATTCGGTGTCGTCGAGGGCGTCGAAGTCCTCGGTGCTCAGCGGCAGTCCGAGCGCGGCGAGTTCGGTGGCCAGCCGGGTGAACGCGATGCGCTCATCGGGCTCGTCCTGATAGCCCGCCCGCTCGGCGGCGGTGCCCTCGGTCAGCGTGAGGCCCGCCATGCTCCAGAAGGTGAACTCGGTGTCCAGCTCTATGAGGTGCCAGGCACGGTCCGCGGGTTCGTCGGGGTGCAGCCAGTAGCCGACCCACCCCTTTCCGCCCTTCGCGACGAGCTTGACGTGCCGGGCCATCTCCGCGGCTCCGGCGTTGACGGCCTGCATCTCCGGGTCCGCGCGTTCCTCCTCGCTCAGATAGCTGGTGTCCAGGAGCGGGTGGACCTCCCCCGCCTCGAAGAATTCGAGGTTCAGGAGGTGGGCGAATTCGGTCCGCCCCTCCCACTGCGCCACCAGCAGCAGGCGCAGATCGTCGGGCACGGGACGCCCGTCCAGGCGCTCGCGGGAGAACCCGGCGAGCCGTTCGTCGTACATGCGCCCTCTCCAGAGATGGAAGACCGAAGCAAGATCCTCGTGCCAACGTAACAGCGGGGTCCGACAAGAGCCTGGGCCTGCCCGGCGGCGGCGACCCGGACCGGGTAGTCCGCGCGCCGGGTCACTGCGCCGGGACCTCCCGGCGGGCGAACAGGACGGCTCCCGGCAGGCTCTCGTCCAGGTCGAGCAGCATCTGCGCCTGGACGGTGAATCCGGCGTCGCGCAGCCAGGCGGTCACCCGGTCGGGCAGGCGGCGGTGGACGTGGACCTTCATCGGGTGGCCGCCGTAGCCCTGCGTCTTCAGTCGTGACTCGTCGCCCATGTGGAAGCCGAGCAGCAGCGGTGCGCCGGGGCGCAGCACGCGCCGGAACTCGGCGAGGACCGTGGGAACCGAGTCGTCGGGGATGTGGATCAGCGACCAGAAGGCGAGCAGGGCTCCGACCGAACCGTCTGCCTGCGCCAGTTCGGTCATCGAGCCGACCTCGAAGCGCAGGTGGGGGTGGTCGCGTCGGGCCACGTCGATCATCCCGGGTGAGAGATCGATACCGAACGCGTCGACGCCCAGCCCGTGCAGGTGGGCGGTGACGTGCCCCGGGCCGCATCCCACGTCCGCCACGGGACCGCCGCCGGCGGTGTGGACCAGTTCGGCGAAGAGCGCCAGCGCCGCCCGGAGGTACGGCTCCCCCGCCAGGGCCTCGCGCAGCTGGGCGGCATAGCTGTCCGCGACCGTGTCGTAGGAACTCCGGGTGTCCGCCAGCCATTCGTCCGCGTTCATGCTGCGACACGGTAGCCGCAGCCCGCGCGTGCGGGGCACGGGGTCCCGGTCCGGCTCGGACGAGCGGTCGGGCGGACGGACGGGCGGGCTGGCTGGCTGGCTGGCGGACGGCAAACAGCAGGGCTGCCGGGCTGCCGGACGTATACGCGGGAGTCGCGCAGCCCCGGGTGCGTGCCCGGGTCCGGAAGGGAGCCGTCGCACGGTGTTGCCTCGCGGCGGTGCCGGGACCGGCCTTCGCGGCTCCGGCCGGCGGGTGTCTCGTTACGGCGCGGAAATCCGAGTGGATCTTCGTTCGTAACACCCGCCCCGTAGACCAGGCAGAACATCGTTCCGGCGGATCCGGAGCCGGAGCGGTCCAGCGTTCGGGAGGTTGTTGCGCGTGGCTGTCGAGAACGGCGAACTGGCCGGTCTGCACGAGCAGTTGAAGGATCGCCTTGGCCGGCGTGGCCTGTTGCGGGCCGCGGCGGGGGTGGGGGCACTGACGGCAGCGGCCTCGCTCGCGGGGCAGGGGCAGGCATCCGCGGCACCCTCGTCCGGGCCGCATGTCTCCTACCCGGGGCAGATACTCCAGCCGGGCAAGGGCCCGGTGCACGGCCGCCACTATCTGCGGGCCGACGCGGACGAGGTGCGCTGGGGTTATGTGCCGGCCCTCGGCAGTGATCCGGTGCTGCGGATGCGCTCCGGGGAGACCCTCACCGTGGACACGCTCTCGCACGAGGGCCTGCTGGAGGACCAGGGTCGCGATCCGCTCGCCTACTTCCGCTCCCAGGGCGTGCCCGCCGACCGGGTCCTCAAGGACGCGGTGTCGGTGGCCCGCGACTACGACCGCACCGCGCGGAACTTCGATGTGGACGGCCCGCACGTGGTGATCGGGCCCGTCGCGGTCGAGGGCGCCGAGCCCGGTGACGTCCTGAAGGTGGAGCCGCTGTCGCTGCTCCCCCGCGTGCCGTACGGAGTGATCTCCAGCCGGCACGGCAAGGGCGCGCTCGCCCGTCGCACGGACGGGAGCGCCCCGGACGGCATCACGGCCGCGGAGGTCATGCCTCCGGTGGCGAACGACGGCCGGGCCTCGGGCGATCCGGAGAAGTACGGCAACGTCTCCGTGTTCACACCGGTCGAGCGGGGTTCGCGGGGCGCGCAGGCGGTGCTGCCGCTCGGCCGCAAGGCCAAGGTGCGCTTCCCGCTGGCCCCGCACATGGGCATGATGGGTGTCGCCTTCGCCGACGCGGGCTCGCCCACCGACCCCCTGCTGAACTCGATCCCGCCCACCCTGGGCGGCGGCAACATCGACATTCGGCATCTGGGTGAGGACTCGGCGTTCTACCTCCCGGTCTTCGCTGAGGGCGCCCTCTTCTACATGGGCGACCCGCACTTCGCGATGGGCAACGGCGAGGCCGCGCTCACCGCGCTGGAGGGTTCGCTCCGTGCCACCTTCCGGCTGACCGTGTGCAAGCCGGGCAGCGGCGACGCGCCCTCGGTCGCCTACCGCTATCCGTTCGGCGAGACGAAGGACACCTGGATCCCGGTCGGCCTCTCGGACCCCGACGGCTCGGCCTCCGGCAGTCTGGGCGACCTGGACGTGGCCATGCGCCGGGCCGTGGTGAACGCCCTCGACTTCCTCCAGGACGACCTGGGCATGGACCGTGCGACGGCGTACGCCTATCTGTCGGCGGCGGCGGACTTCGAGGTCTCGCAGGTCGTGGACCGCACCACGGGCGTGCACGGCATGATCAGCAAGTCCCACTTCCGGGGCTGACGCGGGGGAAACGGGCCCGCATCCCGGCGATGCACATGTCGCGGGAGGTGGGCCCGTCGAAGCGCAGGCGGTCGTATGCGGTGAACTCGGGCTCCAGTGCGTCGAGCTCGTCGATCAGAAGGTGCAGGCGCGCCGACCAGGGCGCCGAGCCTGCGTCGGGTTCCTCCGGCGCGGCGGTGATCGCGGCCGTCAGCTCGTCCTTGCGCCGGATACCGGCCGGGGTCACCGAGTGCAGGCAGACGTACTGTCCGCCGACGTACGCGTCCCACTCCGCCGCCCCGGCGGCCGGGTCGGCCCAGTGGGCGGTGAACCACTCCTGGAGCCGGTCCGTGCCGCCCGCCTCCTCGGCGAGGGCGAACAGGTCGCCGGGCACCATCTCGGCGCCGTCGGAGCGCAGATATCCCGGCAGCGGAAGGCGCCCCGCCAGCATCAGCCGGCGGACCTCGTCGGCATCGCGGCCCCGTACGGCGCAGAGGTGCTCCAGGACGGTGAACTGCGCGGTGGCATAGGCGTCGTCCGCCTCGGTCATCGGATGGTCGCCGTTGGCCTCACGGAACCGCTCGGCGACCTCCTGCTTCAGGTCCCGCTCCCCCACGGACAGCTCCGTCGTGGACAGCTCCGCGATGGACCGCTCCGTCGTGGACAGCTCCGCCATGGACCGCTCCTCAGCGTCGGCCACGGGCCTCTCCCGTGGCGCGCTCAGCACGCTATCCGTCCGGTCGTTCGGCGCCCGCCGAACTGTCCGCGCACGACGGAACGGCGCGCACGGCAGCACGACGGACACGACCGCACGACCGCGCATAGGGCGCGGCGACACGGCGCAGCGGGCCTCTCGCCGTGCGCCGTGCCGGACTCCGGACTCCCCCGGCCGTCAGACCCCCGCCAGCAGCGCCTCCAGTGCCTGCGCCGTCTCCGGGTGGCGGCCGACGAGCAGAGCGCCCGAAGGTGCCTCCGTCTCCCAGGCGCCCTCGCAGCCCAGCAGCTCCGCGAGGCTGTCGCACGTCTCCGGGTGCGCGGCGAGCAGGACGGACCGTCCCGCCGCGCCGCCGCCGGTCGCCGCGGGGGCGGCGGCCGGCGTCTCCGGGGCGGCGCGCCACGGCGGGACCCAGGCGTCCAGTGCCGCGAGGCGGCCGGGGAAGACCCGCCCGGCCTCGCGGATCAGCAGCGGGGCCAGGTCGGCACCCTCGGAACGCAGCGTGGTGATCAGCTTCGGCAGCCACGGCAGCAGCACCGGGTCCGGAAGCCGCGCGAACGCGTTCGACACCGCCTCCACGACGAAGTCGGCCAGCTGCGGCACCGGCTCCAGGGCGTGCAGGAAGCCGCTGAGGTAGCGCGGATAGGCGGGCACCACCAGCGGGTCGGCCAGCAGCGCGTCGCACCGCTCCCGCAGTCCGGCGCGGGAGAGCTGGCCGAGGTGCACCTGCGCCGCCCACAGCAGCGCCACCCTGGACGGCTCCTGCGGGTGGGACTGCGCGAAGGCCAGGTCCAGCTGGGTCCGGTCGCAGCCGAGCGACAGGGCGAGGCTCTCCATGCTGAAGAGGAAGCCCAGCATGGCGGCGACCTGGCGGACGGTCGCGTCCTCGTCGGTGAAGGCCGTCGGCAGGAGGGTGCAGTAGTGCGCGTACCCCGTCTTGGCGAAGGACTCGATCCAGGAGGGGAGTTCGGGACGGCTGATCCGGTAGTACGCCAGGAGCCGGCGCACCCGGCGCAGCACCTCCGGCGCGCCGTCGACACTGCGCTCGGTGGCCAGCACCTCCAGGGCACGGGTGCCCAGCTCGTCCGCGAGGCGGCTGCCGCGCAGATGGAGCAGGGCGACCTCGACGGCCTCCAGGACCTGCGCGGTGGTGGCGTCGGGGGCGTACGCCCCGCGCCGCAGCCTCTGCTCCAGCACCTGCTCGATGCTGACGCCCTCGTAGCCGAGCTCGATCAGCGCCCGCTGGTGGGTGCCGAGCGCGAGGTCCCAGGACTCCTGGACCGACTGCTTGCCGAGCTCCCGCTCGCCCATGATGGGACGTGCGGCGCCGGGTGGCATCAGATGGCGCAGCATCCACAGCACGTCGGAGCACTGGCGCAGTTCCTGCTGGGCGGCGATGTCCAGCAGGGCCCGCTGCACTCCGCGCTGCTGGAGCTTGAGGTTCAGCGGGGCGAGCCTGTCGTGCACATCGCGGGCCAGGGGCGGCAGCGCGTCGTAGCCGACCTGGCCGACCCGGTCGCCGCCCATCAGGATCTCCACGAGGCGGCGCACGTCGCGCCGGCCCGGCACGGTGTCCTTCTCGATGCAGGTGACCGCCGCGTCCTGGAAGTCGTACGGGGTCGGCCTGGCCCGGTCCCGCATGCCCGCCAGCAGGATCGACGTCTCGAACACGGCGATGGCGTCGGCGGTGGAGGCGAGGTAGCCGTTGCGCCGGGCGGAACGCACGATCTCCACCGACCAGCCGAGCAGTTCGGCCTCGTCGAGCCGGTCCAGGGCCGGTGGGCTCTGGAGGAAGCCGGAGAGCTTGTCCGAGGGAGCCTCCGGCGCCACGGGGGCGGCGGCCGCGGCGGACTTCCGCGGCTTCGCCGTCTTCTTGGCGCCTGCCTGTCCCACAAGCCGGTACGGCTGCACCCGGGTGCGCTTGAGGTTCTTCGCCCACTGGGTGGCCGCGATCGAGACGGACCCGGCGGCGAGGCCGAACTGCGCCTCGATCGCCGAGTGGCTGGACGGGATCAGACCGTGCTGCCAGGTGCTCGCGCTCGGCGGGCTGATCTCGAAGCCGTCGCTGCCGTGGACGCCGAACTCCTCGACGCGGCTGGACGCGTGGAACGCTCCGCAGACGTAGAGGCAGTCCCCGGGGTCGGTGCCGGTGGCGGCGAGGTGCTCGCGCATCCGGGTCCACATGTAGCGCTCACGGTCCTCGTCGACGCGGACCCGGTCGGCGTCACCGGGGGCGAGACGGCGGAACAGGCTGCCGATCAGCAGCATGACCTGGCGGTAGGTGTCGTGGTCGCTGTCCCCGAGGGGCAGTTCGACGTACTGGTGCCACCACTCCGACCAGTGCCGCACTCGGCCGTGGTGCAGGAGGTGCTCCTCCAGTTCGGCGAAGCGGGGCCGCAGGTCGCCGATCTCCACGCCGACGGCGTCGCCGTGCAGCGCCGCCTCCTCGTCGGCGGGCGGTGCGTCGGGTCCCGTGAGCTCCGTGCCGCCTGCCTGCCACTGGAAGACGTGGTCCGACGAGCGGTCGACGAGGACCAGCTCCACGCCCGGGGTGTCCAGGGCGTAGGCGATGGCCTGGTACTCGGCGGAGGCCTCGGTGATCGGGGCGACGACCGACAGCGGCGCCCACTCCGCGGGGAAGCCCTCGACCTCGCTCGCGAACGCCTGGACGGCCACCGGGAGGCGGCAGTTCCTGAGCTCCGGCAGGAGCGGAGCCATGTCCTCGCACAGCTCCAGATACACCACCTTGGGCTGCTTCTCCCGCAGCCGCCGCGCCATCGCGACCGCCGAGGCGGGCGAGTGGTGGCACACGGGGAAGATCTCCAGCGGTTCGCGCACGGCCCGGTCGACGTCGTCGACGATGCCGAGCAGGATGCCCTGAAGCGCGTCTGGGCCGTCCGCGAACTCGGTCGCCGCGTCCTGCAGCTGGCCGCGGAGCGCCTCGAACGCGCTCTCCTCGGTCACGGCGCTCATGACAGGGTCGCGATCGCGTCGCGGCCGCCCTCCAGGAACTCCGGCCAGGAGCCGCCCTCCTCCTTGCTGCGCGGCTCGACGACACCGTGCAGGTACTTGTTGAGGATGGCGAGGTCCTCGGGCTCGCGCCGGGCCAGCGATCCCACGAGCGACGAGGCCAGGGTGCGGGCGGTCAGGGCGCGTTCGCCGAAGAAGTTGCTGTGCAGGATGGCGTCCTCGAGTACGCCGATCTGCTCGGCGCTCGACAGGGCGGACTCCAGCTTCTCGTCGTCGCTGCCGGCCGCCGCCGCGGATGCCCGCAGATCGGCGAAGCTCTGGAGCAGTACGTCGAGGAGCGTCGGCGGGACGTCCAGCTCGATCTGATGGCGGCGCAGCAGTTCCTCGGTGCGGAAGCGGACGATCTCCGCCTCGCTCTTCTTGTTCGTCACCACCGGGATGCGGACGAAGTTGAAGCGGCGCTTGAGCGCGGAGGACAGGTCGTTGACTCCGCGGTCCCGGCTGTTGGCCGTGGCGATGACGGAGAAGCCCGGCTTGGCGAAGACGATGTTGTCGCTGTCCATCTCCGGGACCGAGATGTACTTCTCGGAGAGGATCGAGATCAGCGCGTCCTGGACGTCGCTGGTGGAGCGGGTGAGCTCCTCGAAGCGGCCGATGGCGCCGGTCTCCATCGCCGTCATGATCGGTGAGGGGATCATCGACTCGCGGGACTGTCCCTTGGAGATCACCATGGAGACGTTCCAGGAGTACTTGATGTGGTCCTCGGTGGTGCCGGCCGTGCCCTGCACCACGAGGGTGGAGTTACGGGATATGGCGGCGGACAGCAGCTCGGCCAGCCAGCTCTTGCCCGTGCCGGGGTCGCCGATCAGCAGCAGACCGCGGTCCGATGCCAGGGTGACGATGGAGCGCTCGACGAAGCTGCGGTCGCCGTACCACTTCTGGGAGATCTCGCGGTCGAGGCCGTCGGAGCGCTCGGATCCCAGGATGAACAGCCGGACCATCTTGGGCGAGAGCCGCCAGGAAAAGGGCTTGGGGCCGTCGTCGACCGACTCCAGCCAGTCCAGCTCCTCGGCGTACTTGATCTCGGCGGGGGCGCGCAACAGGTCGGACATGTCTTCTGTGCCTTTCACGAGGGGGGAGTTCGACTGCACCTGGGCGGGATGCCTCAGGTGAGGAATGTCTTCAGCTCGTGGACGAGCTTGCGGATGTGGCCGGAGAGCACCGGCGTCCCCTGGTCCTTGAAGCGCTCCCGGAACCACGGGTTGACGCTGGCGCGGCCGGAGCTGGTCACCGAGCCGACCGGGATGAACTTGGCTCCGGAGCGGTGGATGGCGGCCATGCTCTCGAACAGCGGCTCGGCCCGCCATTCGTAGAAGTCGGATATCCACACCACGACGGTGTTGCGCGGTTCGGCGATCTTCGGCTGGGCCAGCGCCATCGCGACCGTGCCGTCGGTGCCGCCTCCGAGGTTGGTCCGCA
This sequence comes from Streptomyces sp. CB02058, assembly GCF_001905505.1. GTDB lineage: Bacteria > Actinomycetota > Actinomycetes > Streptomycetales > Streptomycetaceae > Streptomyces. The sequence continues at coordinate 307,639 of NZ_LIPG01000003.1, read as the reverse complement.
GCAGTGTCTCGAAGGGGTCGTGCACCCAGGGGGTGAGGTCGAGTGCCTGTGTGTCGTACGCGATGAGGTGGACGTCCACCTTGGGCAGTCCCGCGAAGATCGAGGCGAGGATGGTGCAGTTGACCATCGAATCGACCATGGAGCCCGACTGGTCCACGACGACGATCAGTCGCTGGGGCGTCGTCTTGCGCGCCGTGTGCCGGTAGAAGAGGCGGTCGACGTAGAGCCGCTCCTCCTCCGGGCTCCAGTTGGTGAGGTTCTTCCAGATCGTGCGGTCGAGGTCGAGGTTGCGGAAGACCCTCTTGGGCGGGACCGAGCGGTCGAGGGCGCCGACGGTCGACTTCTCCACCTGGGTGCGCAGCACCTCGGCGACCTCGTCGACGAAGCGGCGGATCAGCGCCTTGGCGTTGGCCAGGGCGACGCCGGAGAGGTTGTCCTTGTCGCGCAGCAGCTGTTCGATCAGGGACATGCTCGGGGTGAGCCGGGCGGCGAGCGCGGGGTCGGCGAGCACCTCGCGCAGCCGCATCCGCTTGACGAGTCCGGCCTCGATGGAGCCGAGTTCCGGGCCGATCTCCGGGATCAGCCGGCTGAGGTCGGGGGTTCTGCCGCCGCCACCCGTGCCGGTCGGAGCGGCGCCCCTGCCTCCGGCGCGTCCGCCGCGCAGCTCGCCGGGCGTGCAGCCGAGCGCGCGCTCCAGCCAGCCGGCGTCGGACTGCCACCTGGACAGCTGGTCGGCGGTGACCGTGCCCGGCGGGGAGTGGAAGACGTTGAGCAGCACCTTGGACACGAGCGCGGCGCGCCGCACCTCGGCGGCACGGTCGCGTCCGCCGCTGCTTTCGCTGTCCTCGCCGCCCTCGTCCGTCTCCTCGGGCACCATCAGGCCGTCGAACTCGGCGGCCAGCTCGGGGTGGCGCTGCACCACGGAGTCGATGGACGCCTGCGGGTCGAGCAGCTTGGCGGGCAGGCCGATGTCCTCCACCACGGCGAGGCTCGCGGACTCCAGGGCCGCCTGCTCCTCGGGGTCGAAGAGCCGGGCGAGGAGGCGCCAGTACATGACCTGGCGGCGGTTGTCGTTCGAGGTGTCTCCGGTCACCTCGGGACTCTGCTGTCCGGTCACTTCCGCAGCAGCCTTCCCGCGCGCTCGCTCAGCACCTTCGCCGCGTCGGTGGCGGCCTTCTCCGCCCTGAGCCCCGTCTTGTCGGCCGTGCCTCCGGCCCACGCGCCCGCGTGCACAGCGGTCACCTTCTTCCGCACCGTGGTCTCGACGGCGAGCGGCTGGACACCGAACGCCCCTGCGTCCCAGCGGATCAGCGCGATGCACGCGCTCGACTTGGCGACGGTCTCGGGGGTGAGCGGGCCCGCGGCCGGGATCCGGTCGGTGTGGACGGGCAGTTCGAGCCCGGCGACCGTGAAGGTCAGTACGCCGTCGTCGTCCGTACGGGCGGTGTAGCCCTCCAGAAAGACGGGCACGGCGATCCGCGCCGGGTGCCGGTCCAGGGGTGCCGTGGCCGGGGCGGTCGCGGTGGGCAGTGCCACGCGGGCCGTGGCGAACGCCTCGGCCGGCTCACCGGGGTGCGCGTGCGCGTCGCTCCAGACGAGGTCGCCCTCGGCCGTGACCGGCATCGCCGTGAGCTCCATGGAGCGGCCCTCACCCGCCGCCGCGAGCAGGGACATGTGCGGGCGCATCAGCTGCCAGATCCCGGCCCCGACGACCGTGTCGGGCTTCGGCACGGACACGCTGGCCCGCACGAGCCGGGCCGGCGAACCGTCGGCGGGCTCGAACACGGCGTGCACCTGCGCCTGCGCGGCGGTCGCGTGCTCCTGTACGTCGATGCCGAGGGGCAGCAGCCGCCCGTCCGCGGTGGAGACCGGCGGCTCACCGGCGGCGCCGGGAACCGTCAGCAGCATTCCGCGTGACCAGAGGTCGGCCCAGCGGCGTATCGGGAAGCGCTCCGCGGACACGCCGGGGCAGGACGCGGCGAGCTCGGCCGCGAAGCCGTCGACGAGGGTCGCGAGGCGGCGGAGGGAGGGGTCGGGAAGCATCGCGGAGACGACCTCCGCCGCTCCGGAGACGACCTCGTGGTCGAGGCCCTGCCATCCGCAGCGGGCCAGGTCGGAGAGCCAGGCGCGGGCAGCGGCCAGGAGGTTCGCCGTCCGCGCCTCGCCGGGCGCCGGTGCGGCGAGCTCGTCGCGCGAGCGCCCCGCCGCCTCCTCGACGCGGCTCAGCAGGGCGTCGTGGACGGAGCCGAGCAGCGCCGTGCGGGCGGCGGCCAGGGCCACGAAGTGGTCCTCACCGGCCGCTCCCGCTGCGGCCTTCCCGGCCGCTTCGGCGACCCGGCCGGCCAGCGGGGTCCCCGCCACGGCCAGGGCGAGCGCGGCCGGTCCGTCGGTACCGCCGGACCGGGGCCGGAGCAGGCCGTCGACGAGAGCGCGGTCGAAGGCGTCGACGGTGTCCAGTGCCTCGTCGAGCCCTTCGACGGGCTCCGCCAGCAGATCCGCACGCATCAGGCCACCGCCCTGGTCGGCGGGAAGAAGTGCATCTCGGGCAACGGAGCTGTCACCGGGCCGTGTTCGAGATACGCGAGGTGCCGCAGGAACCGGCTGAACACGGAGGCCGCGGCCTTGGTCGCGTCCGCCTGCGGCCGGGTGCTCCGCATGGCCGCCACGAAGGCGGGCCCGTCCACGTCCCCCGCCGGGACCTCGGCCTTCAGATACCGGACCACGCGCTCGGCGCCGTACTGCAGGACCGACTCGTTGATCAGGGCGACGATGTGATTGCAGAACGAGCCACGCGCCCCGCCGCAGGGGCGGTTGTTGTTGGTGCTGCACGCGAACGCGAGGGTCCCGGCCGCGACCGACGAGACGTAGACACGCCCGATGTCCGAGCCGCTGGACACCACACCCTGCAGACGTCCGTCGGCCAGCTCGACGAACGGGACCTTGGCGAGCTTGCGCGGCCGTGCGGGCGGAATCACCCGTGCCGTGCTCGACCTCTCCCAATCGGACAACGCGCCATCTCCAATGCACAACTAAGGGGTCGTTCTCGCCGGATCGGCGGAACACGACTGAACCTACGTGCACCCACTGACAACGCCGCTGCCACAAGGGTTCCGTGCACCCCCGAGGTCCTGGAAGGCCCTACGAGAGTCCGGTGACCCGCATCGTGATGTTGAGCCGTCCCGAGCGCAGGCCGGTGGCCGGATCGCCGGTGCCCTCATGGACCTTGGGGACCGCGTGGTGGATGAATCGCGAGGGGCCGCCGAAGACGAACAGGTCGCCCGAGGCCAGCTCGATGTCGGTGTACGGCTTGGTGCGGGTCTCGGTGTTTCCGACGCGGAAGACGCAGGTGTCGCCGATGGACAGGGAGACGACCGGGGCCGAGGACCGCTCGTCCTTGTCCTGGTGCATGCCCATCCTGGCCTGCCCTTCGTAGAAGTTGATCAGCGCCGTGTCCGGGGTGTAGTCCCGCGCCGCCACCTCGTCGCCGTACGCCGCCAGATGGGCTTCGCGCCCCAACCGCACCATCCAGTTCGGGAATTCGGCGACCCGCCGGCCGTTCACGTCCTCCGCCGTGCGGGTGTACCGGTACGGCTGCCAGTGCCAGCCGACGCACACGGTTTGTACGGACATCACGCCGCCGCGCGGCAGCCGTGTGTGCCGGATGGGCACGGGCCCGGTCGCCCAGGCCCGGCAGGCCGTCACCAGCTCACGCCGGCGCGCGGGGGTCAGCCAGCCGGGCACGTGCCAGGCGCCGGGGGCGACTTCCATGGCGGGGCGGGGGATCAGGGCGTCCATCTCAGGCCACCCGGTGGCGGTTCTCCAGGTCCAGGAGCTGTCGTTTGCGGTCGAGGCCGCCGGAGTAGCCGGTCAGCGCGCCGCTCGCGCCGATCACGCGGTGGCAGGGGCGTACGACCAGCACCGGGTTGGCGCCGATCGCGGTGCCCACCGAGCGCACGGCGGCACGCGACGCGCCGATCCGGGCGGCGATCTCGCCGTAGCTGAGCGTCGTGCCGTACGGGATGGCCTCCAGGGCCGCCCAGACACGCCGCTGGAAGTCGGTGCCACGGCCGACGGCGTACTCGATGCCGAAGGTCGTGCGGCTGCCCTCGAAATAGGCGCGCAGTTCGGCGGTGATCGCGGTGAACGCCTGCGCGTCCTCGGTCCAGCCGTTCTGGACCGTCGCGCCGCCCTTCTGGCCCGGTACGGAGAGCGAGGCGAGCGCGGTGCCGCCCGGCGCCGTGGCCGACTCCTCGCCCACCAGCAGCAGTTCACCGAGCGGGCTGTCCATCGTGGTCCAGAGCGTCATCCTGCGGGTCCTTCCGAAAGTGTCGTTCATGTCGTCACGCCGAGGTGGTGCGGCGCCGGTCGGCCGCCGCGTTCCAGAAGTGGTGGGTGGCGTAGGTGCGCCAGGGCCGCCACGTCTCGGCGTCCACCGCGTCGGCCCCCGTGTGCCGCATCCCCGCGAGGACGGACACGTCGCCGGTGAGCAGCACGTCCGGGTCGCCGAGCGCCCGCATGCGGACGTAGCCGGCCGTCCGGGGCCCGACGCCCCGCAGGCCGAGCAGCTCCTTCTCGGCCCGGTCCCGGTCGGCGCCCGGGTCGAGGCCGATCCTGCCGTCGGCGAGGGCCTCGGCGACGCCGCGCAGGGCGGCCCGCCGCGCCTCGGGCATCCCGAGCTCCCGCAGGTCCTCGCCGGCCATGGCGGAGGGCTCGGGGAACGTGTGGGTGAGGGCGCCGCTGGGTGTCCGGAGCGGTGTGCCGCGGGCGGCGACCAGGGCGCTGCCGAGCGTGCGCCCCGCAGCGACGGACACCTGCTGGCCGAGCACGGCGCGGATGGTCAGTTCCTGGGCGTCCACAGCCCCCGGGGCGCGCAGTCCCGGCCGGAGGGCGACGAGCGGGGCGAGCGCGGGGTCGGCGCCGAGGCGCTCGGCGACGGCGTGGGGGTCGGCGTCCAGGTCGAAGAGGCGGCGTATCCGCTGGGTGGCTGTCGTCAGATCGCGCAGATCGGACAGGTGCAGCCTGCATTCCAGCCAACCGTCGCCCAGCCTCTCGCCGACCTCCGCGATGCCGGTGCCGTGGGGCAGACGCAGGGTGCGGCGGTAGAGGCGGTCGCCCCGGTCTCCCGCCATCTCCTCGACGCCCGCGAGGGCGCGTGCGGCGAGGTGGTCGAAGATCTCCGCCGCCGCGTACGGCCCCCGGTGGGCGAGCCGCAGCGGCACTCCCCCGGCCCCGTCGGCGGCGCCGACGGAGCCGAAGCGGGAGGAGCGGCCGGGGCGTGCGGCGCGCAGCTCGCCGGGGGTGAGGGCGTAGATCTGCCTGACCGTGTCGTTGAACTGCCTGACACTGGCGAAACCCGCGGCGAACGCCACCTCCGCGGCCCGTAGGCCGGTGGTCTGCATGAGGACCCGCGCGGTGTGCGCCCGCTGGGCCCGGGCGAGCGCGATGGGCCCGGCGCCGACCTCGGCGTTCAGCTGGCGCTGCACCTGGCGGGCGCTGTAGCCGAGGTGCGCGGCGAGTCCGGCGACTCCCTCGCGGTCGACGACTCCGTCGCCGATCAGCCGCATCGCCCGGCCCACGAGGTCGGCGCGGGCGTTCCAGTCCGCGGAGCCGGGCACCGCGTCCGGGCGGCAGCGCCGGCAGGCGCGGTACCCGGCGCCCTGGGCGGCGGCAGCGGTGGGGTGGAAGGTCACGTTCTGCCGCTTGGGGGTGGAGGCCGGACAGCTCGGGCGGCAGTAGATCCCGGTCGTGGACACGGCGAAGAAGAACTCGCCGTCGAACCGGGCGTCACGGCTGCTCACCGCCTCGTACCTGCTGTCGTCGCTCATCACGCTTCCAGGGTGCGCCATCGCGCGCCGCGGTGCTGGCGGGAATCGGACACGGCACTCGTGGCGCCGGGCGACGGGCCCGCGAGCGGTGGGAACCGGTTCCCGGAAGAGCTCCACGGCCCGGTGGGCGGGAACACACGGCTCGTCTTTACGCCACGTTGATTGGAATCATTCCAGAGAAGTGATTCACTGCGAAGATGATCGAAGCCGAGGCCAGGACTCTCCTGCGCGGAGCGTCGTTGCGAGTGACCCGTCCCAGGGTCGCCGTGCTCTCGGCGGTCCACGAGGCCCCGCACGCCGATGTCAGTACCCTCCTCACCCTGGTACGGACACGCATCGGCACGGTCTCGACCCAAGCGGTCTACGACGTGCTCAGGACGCTCGTCGACGCCGGACTGGCGCGGCGGATCGACCTGCCGAATTCCCCGGCACGGTACGAGGGACAGACCTGGGACGACCATCAGCACGCGGTCTGCCGCTCCTGCGGCACGATCGCCGACGTCGATGCCCCCCGGGTCGCTCCGCGGCTGGACACGCCACGGAATCACGGGTTCGTCATCGACCACGTGGAGGTGACGTACTGGGGTCTGTGCCCGGCATGTCAGCCCGAGCGCGGTCAGCGGAATCCGGAGTCGCACCGAAGTTCCCACACGGAGGAGCAGGACAATTTCTGACAACACGAAGCCGCTGACCACTGCCGCCGGCGCACCGGTCGCGAACAACGAGAACGCCGTCACCGCCGGTCCGCGCGGCCCGATGCTGCTCCAGGACGTCTGGTTCCTGGAGAAACTGGCCCACTTCAGCCGTGAGGTCATCCCGGAGCGGCGCATGCACGCCAAGGGCTCCGGGGCCTTCGGCACCTTCACCGTGACGCAGGACATCACCCGCTACTCCCGGGCCGCGCTCTTCTCCGAGGTCGGCAAGCAGACGGAGCTCTTCGCCCGGTTCTCCACCGTCGCCGGTGAGCGCGGTGCGGCCGACGCGGAGCGCGACATCCGCGGTTTCGCCCTCCGCTTCTACACGGAGGAGGGCAACTGGGACGTCGTCGGCAACAACACGCCGGTCTTCTTCCACCGCGACCCCCACCACTTCCCCGACCTCAACCGCGCCGTCAAGCGCGACCCGCGCACCAATCTGCGCTCGGCCGAGAACAACTGGGACTTCTGGACGAACCTCCCCGAGGCGCTGCACCAGGTCACCATCGTGATGTCGGACCGCGGCATCCCCGACGGCTACCGCCACATGCACGGCTTCGGCTCCCACACGTACTCGTTCATCAACGAGAGCAACGAGCGCTTCTGGGTGAAGTTCCACTTCCGCACGCAGCAGGGCATCAAGAACCTCACGGACGAGGAGGCCGCCGCCGTCGTCGCGGCCGACCGCGAGTCCTCGCAGGCGGACCTGTTCGACGCGATCGAGCGCGGCGACCACCCCAAGTGGACCTTCTTCATCCAGGTCATGCCGGAGGCGGACGCGGCGACGTACCGCTACCACCCCTTCGACCTCACCAAGGTGTGGTCCAAGAAGGACTACCCGCTGATCGAGGTCGGCGAGTTCGAGCTCAACCGCAACCCGGAGAACTACTTCGCGGACGTGGAGCAGGCCGCCTTCACCCCGGCCAACCTCGTTCCCGGTGTGGGTGCTTCGCCCGACCGCATGCTCCAGGGCCGGCTGTTCTCGTACGGTGACGCCGCCCGCTACCGCGTCGGGGTCAACCACCACCAGATTCCGGTCAATCAGCCGCGCGGCGCGACGAACGTCAACACCTACCACCGCGACGGGCAGTTGCGGGTGGACGGCAACCAGGGCGCCGTTCCCGGCTACACGCCGAACAGCTACGGCCGCTGGGCCGAGCAGCCGCAGTTCGCCGAGCCGGGCCTGGCGCTCGACGGGGCCGCCGCCGACCGGTTCGACTACCGCGAGGACGACGACAACTACTTCGAGCAGCCGGGCAACCTGTTCCGGGCGATGAGCCCGGACGAGCAGGACGCCCTGTTCGGCAACACCGCCCGGGCCATCGACGGCGCCTCGCAGGCCACCGTCGAGCGCCACATCAGCCACTGCACGCAGGCCGACCCGGCCTACGGCGAGGGTGTGCGCAAGGCCATCGAGGCCCTCAAGGCCTCCAAGCAGGCCTGAGGCCACGGCAGTACGCGAAGAGGTCCCGGACCGACCGCGGTCGGCCGAGGCCGTATACGAATGGGGTCCGGGCGACGCGCAGTCGCCCGGGCCCCATTCCGTCCGGAAACCGCCGTGAGCGTCAGGGAAGCAGCGCCGTCCTGCCGAACATCTCGGCCGCGGCCCGCGCGCTGGGGGTCCCCGCGTCGAGGTCCGCACCGGCTGCGACCAGGGCCTTCACAACCGTGTCCTCGCCCTTGAACAGCGCACCCGCCACCGGGGACTGGTCCCGGCCGTTCCGCAGGTCGACATCGGCGCCGCGCCCGATGAGCGCGCGCACCGTATCCGCCCGCCCGTGGTACGCGGCGAGCATGAGCGCCGTGTTTCCGTCGGGGTCCTGGACATCGACCGGAAGTCCGTGATCGAAGAACTCCAGGAGCTCCTCCGACCGGCCTTCTCTGGCCAGATCCATCACGATCGCGACGAGTCTGCCTGTCTGTTCCTCGGAAAGCGGTTGCATACCTTCACTCTAGGCGGGGCCCTCCCAAACCCCTCGGGGGGCGCGACACAGATCACTTCGTCCGAGCTGTCTGAACTTCACGAGAACTCCAGCGAAATGGCACGTGTGTGGATATCGTGCACCGAGCGAGGGCGCATCCGTCAGTCCATGGGATCGGCGGATGCGCCCCGTTTGTGGGGATGCAACTGTGGCTGGGGGGTTCATGGGGCATGTCGAAATACCCGAAACGGATATATCCGGGCCTGCCGGGCTCGCGGAGGCACCACGTCCGCGTACCGGTGGGCCACGGAACCGCTCGGTGGCTCCGGAGAAAGTGTGGAGAGCCCCGAAGACAGCGGAGCGCGACCACGCGGAGCGACCGCGGGCGAGAAAGAGGCCCGATCCGCGTGTACCGCTCCTCGCACTGACCGATCTGCTGGGCCTGGGAGTTCCCGCCTGGCTCGTCCTGAGGGCCGGGGACCAGCCGGGCCCGCTCACCGCCGCGGCGTCGGCCGCCCTCGTCTGGACCGGCGTACGCGCGGCGCGCGGCCGGTACACACGCGGGCTGCCGGGGGAATCCGCCGGGGCGCCGCACGGCTCGCTCGGTGACTGGCTGGCGCTCATCGGGGTGCTGGCCGTGCTGGTGGCCCTGACGGGCGGGGGGCTCGACCCGGCGACCGGGGTCGTGGCGCTCGTGCCCGGCCTGGCCGTCGCCGTCCTCGCCGGGGCCGCGGGCCGCTGGCGGCCGGCCGCGCGGCGTGGGCGGCGGGTCCTGGTGGTCGGTGAGGCCGAGGGCCTGGACCGGGCCGTCGGACTGCTCAACTCGCGTACGGATCACCCGTACAGGGCCGTGGCGGTGGTGCCGGTGGGTCCGGCGGCACCCGACTGCGGGACGCCGGTGCCGGGGCGGATCGCCCCGGAGTTCGCCGAGGACGACGTGTCGACGGTGCTCGGCAGCGCATTCGCCCACGACGCGGATCTGGTGCTCGTCACCCCGGGGCCGCAGCTGGACGAGGACCGGCTGCGCCGCCTCGCGTGGGGCCTGCACGACGGCGGTCTCGCCCTCTGCGTGCTCTCGGAGCTGTCCGGGGTCGCCGCCGCCCGGGTGCGGCCCGCCGCCGCCGCGGGGCTGACGCTGCTGCATGTGGCACCACCGCTGCGGCGCGGAGCGCAGGCCCTGCTCAAGACCGTGGTGGACCGTGCCGGCGCGGCGCTCGGCCTGCTGGCGCTCGCCCCGGTGTTCTTCGCGGTGGCGGTGGCCGTGCGGCTCTCGTCGCCGGGGCCCGTCTTCCACCGTCAGACCCGCCAGGGGCTGCACAACCGGCCGTTCACCATGTGGAAGTTCCGCACGATGGTGGCGGACGCGGAGTCCCGCAGGGAGCACCTCGCGGCGGTGAACGAGAGCGAGGGCCCGATGTTCAAGATGCGCCGCGACCCCCGGGTGACCCGGATCGGCCACGCGCTGCGCAGAACGTCCGTCGACGAGCTCCCGCAGCTCCTCAACGTGCTCCGGGGTGACATGTCCCTGGTAGGCCCACGTCCTCCGCTGCCGGAGGAGGTGTCGCGCTACGACGAGCGCGAGCTGAGGCGGCTGGCGGTCCGGCCGGGGCTGACCGGCCTGTGGCAGGTCAGCGGGCGCTCCGACCTGTCCTGGCAGGAGACGGTGTCGCTGGACCTCTGGTACGTCGACAACTGGTCGATGGCCACGGACATGGGGCTGCTCGCCCGTACGGTGCGTGCCGTCACCGACGGCCGCGGGGCGTACTGAGCCGTGGCGGGGGAACGGGTGCACGGGTTCAGGACGTACCGCGGCGGCCGGGCCGGAAGGTCAGTGCCGGGGGGCCTGGCTGCCGAGCCACCAGGCGTAGGTGCGGGCGATGCCGTCCCGCAGGGGGATCTGCGGCTTGAAGCCGAGGGAGGAGAGCCGGGACACGTCGAGGAGCTTGCGCGGGGTGCCGTCGGGCTTCGACGTGTCCCAGACGACCGTGCCCTGATAACCCGTCACATCTTGCACTGTGGCCGCGAGTTCACGGATGGCGAGGTCCTCGCCGCAGCCGACGTTGACGGGTTCGTCGCCGTCGTAGGACTCCAGCAGCCGCACACAGGCGGCGGCGAGATCGTCGACATGGAGGAACTCGCGGCGGGGGCTGCCGGATCCCCAGAGGGTGACCTCGGCGGCCCCGTCCCTCTTCGCCTCGTGGAAGCGGCGGATCAGGGCCGGCAGCACGTGCGAGGTCTCCAGGTCGAAGTTGTCGCCCGGGCCGTAGAGATTGGTGGGCATGGCGCTGATGTACGAGGCGCCGTACTGCCGGCGGTAGGACTGGATCTGCACGATCCCGGCGATCTTGGCCAGCGCGTAGGCCTCGTTGGTCGGTTCGAGGGGGCCGGTCAGCAGCGCGTCCTCGGGGATGGGCTGCGGGGCGTGCTTGGGATAGATGCACGACGAGCCGAGGAAGAGCAGCCGCCGGACACCGGCGGCGTGCGCGCCCGCGATCACGGCGAGCTGGATGCGGAGGTTGTCCTCCAGGAACTGCACCGGACTGGTGCTGTTGGCCATGATCCCGCCCACCTTGGCGGCGGCCAGCACGACGGCGTCCGGACGGGTGTCACGGAGAAAGGCCTCGGTCGGGCCGGCGTCCCGCAGATCGAGCTCGTCCCGGCCGCGGGTGATCACCTCGTGGCCGTCGGCGGCGAGGCGGCGGACCAGCGCCGAACCGACGAGTCCGCGGTGGCCCGCGACGAATATGCGGGCACCGGGAGACAGCAGGGGGAGGGCGGATTCCTGGGGTTTGCCCGGGATTTCAGTCGTCATGGCTCGGATTGTGCCAGCAGCACGGCGCCCGGGTGACCCTTTGCCGCATTCCGCTCAGAACCAGATATTTCGGTGAACAAGAACGCCCTTGGGGCGATCACAGAGGGGGGAGTCATGGCGAAGACCGCACTCATCACGGGTGTGACCGGACAGGACGGCTCGTATCTGTCGGAGCTGCTGCTCGAGAAGGGGTACACGGTCCACGGACTGATACGCCGTTCGTCGAGCTTCAACACCGAGCGGATCGATCACATCTACCAGGGGCCCGAGGAAGCGAATCGTTCCTTCGTGCTCCATCACGCCGACCTCTCCGACGGTGTCGCACTGGTGAACCTGCTGCGCGACATCCAGCCCGACGAGGTCTACAACCTGGGCGCACAGTCCCATGTCCGGGTGTCCTTCGACGCCCCGCTCTACACCGGTGACGTCACCGGGCTCGGCACCGTGCGGCTGCTGGAGGCGGTCCGCGCGAGCGGCATCGACACCCGGGTCTACCAGGCGTCGTCGTCCGAGATGTTCGGCGCGAGCCCGCCCCCGCAGAACGAGAAGACCCCGTTCCACCCGCGCAGCCCGTACAGCGTGGCCAAGGTCTACTCGTACTGGGCGACGGTCAACTACCGTGAGGCGTACGGGATGTTCGCCACCAACGGCATCCTGTTCAACCACGAGTCCCCGCGGCGCGGCGAGACCTTCGTGACCCGCAAGATCACCCGTGGGGTGGCGAGGATCAAGGCGGGCCTCCAGGACCGGCTGCATCTGGGCAACCTCGACGCCGTACGCGACTGGGGTTACGCCCCGGAGTACGTGGAGGCGATGTGGCGGATGCTCCAGTGCGACACCCCGGACGACTACGTCGTGGCCACGGGCGAAGGGGTCAGCGTCCGGCAGTTCCTGGAGTACGCCTTCGAGCACGCGGGCCTCGACTGGGCGGAGCACGTCCGCTACGACCCCAAGTACGAGCGTCCCAGCGAGGTCGACGCGCTGATCGGGGACGCCTCCAAGGCGGAGGAACTCCTCGGCTGGAAGCCGGAGGTGAAGTCGCGCGAGCTGGCCCGGATCATGGTGGACGCGGACATCCGGCTGCTGAGCGACCAGCTCACGGGGTCCTCGGTCAGGGTGGACCGATGAGAGGGCCGAGACGTCTCAGACGCACCCGGGGCGGTGTCCTCGCCTCGATCATGGCGCTCACGGCGGGCGCGCTCGGGACCTCGTCGGTCACCGCTCCCCCGGCCGCCGCGCTCACCCCACCGGTCGGCTTCACCGCCGACGCCCTGTCCACGTACCAGACCAACGGCATCGTGTGGGCGCTCGCCGAGGCCGACGGTGTCGTCTACGCGGGCGGCACCTTCTCCACCGTCCGGCCGGCCGGCTCGCCCTCCGGGAGCAACACCACGCCCGCCGTGAACTTCGCCGCCTTCGACGCGTCCACCGGTGCGCCCACCGGCTGTTCGCTCTCCTTCACCCGGAGCAGCGGCACCGCCACGGTCCGGGCGCTCGCGGTCTCCCCCGACAAGTCCACGCTCTACGTGGGGGGTTACTTCAACGCGGTGAACGGCCAGGCCGCCAACGGCCTGACCGCGATCAACACGGCGACCTGTCAGCCCCGTCCGGGCTTCGCCCCGCAGTTCGGTGCGACGGTGCGCGCCCTCGACGTCGCGGCGGACGGCACGGTCTACGCGGGCGGCGACTTCCAGACGGTCAACGGCACGGCCAGGCGCTTCTTCGGCGCGGTCACCGCGTCCGGCGCGCTGACCGGCTGGAATCCGGACGCCGACGAACCCGGCCGCACCCTGAAGGTCACGCCGGACGGGGAGAGCGTCCTGATCGGCGGCGACTTCTTCACCGTGGGCGGGACCGCCTCGCACGCGCTCGCGGTCACCAGCCGCTCCACCGGCGCCGTCACCCGTGCCTACGGCGCCACGTTCATCCCGTCCTCCGCCGTCATCAAGGACATCGTCACCGACGCGGAGTCCGACGGCTGGTACGCGGCGGGCGAGGGCGCGGGCGGCGCCTCCTTCGACGGCAGGCTCGCCATGGAGCTCGACGGCTTCGGGCAGCGCTGGCGGGACACCTGCCAGGGTGCGACCCAGGCGGTCCGGGTCTACAAGGGCGTGCTGTACGCGGGCAGCCATGTGCACGACTGCTCGACCATGGGCGGCTTCCCCAACCAGGTCCGCAAGCACCTGACGGCGCAGTCCGTCGACGACCCGGATCTGCTGGGCTGGCTGCCGGACACCAACGACGGCATCGGTGAGCCGGTCGGGCCCCGCGCGCTGACGGTGTCCTCGCGCGGCGGCCGGGACTTCCTCTGGGTGGGCGGCGAGTTCACCACGGTCAACGGGGTCGGGCAGCAGGCGCTGACCCGGTTCGCGAACACCCCGGACACCGGGGCACCCGCCGCTCCCGCGGTGAGCGTGTCCGCGCCGAGGGCCGGTGAGGTCAAGGTCAGCTGGCGCAGCAGCCTGGACCTGGACGACAGCCTGCTGACGTACCGGGTCTACCGGGACGGCGGCTCGGCTCCGGTGTACACGACGACGGGCTCCTCGCTGTTCTTCAGCAGGCCGCAGCTGACCTTCACCGACCGGGACGTGGTGGCGGGCCGGACGTACAGCTACCGGATCACGGCGAGCGACGGCACCAACACAGGTGGGCTGTCCGCCGCCGCCTCGGTGACGGCCGCGTCCTCCGCCTCGCCCTATCAGGAGAAGGTGCTCGCCGACGGGGCCGACCTGTACTGGCGCTACGACGAGGCGGGCGGCGCCTTCGCCGCGGACGCCTCGACGAGCGACAACGGCGGTGTGTACGTGAACGCGCCGTCCTACCGCGCCACGCCGTCCGCCGTCGCCGGGTCGGCCGCGCTCTCCCTCAACGGCACGGACGAGTACGTCTACAGCGACCGGCTGCACCACTACACCTCGCCCACGCCGTACTCCGTCGAGACATGGTTCCGCACCACGTCGACGACCGGCGGGCGCATCGTCGGGTACGGCAACAACATCGGTACGGAGCGCGGGCACACGAGCAGCATCAGCGACAAGCTCGTGTACCTGACGAACGACGGCCGGCTCGCCTTCGGGGTCCAGAGCGGCAACACCCGTCCCACCATCACGTCGGCCGGCTCCTACAACGACGGCGCCTGGCACCACGCGGTGGCCACGCAGGGCCCGTCTGGGATGGTGCTGTACGTCGACGGGGAGGCGGTCGGCAGCGACCCGGCGAGCGGCAACCGCTCGTACAACGGGTTCTGGCGGGTGGGCGGTGACGCCATGAACAACGCCTGGCCGAACCGGCCCACGAGCGACTACTTCGCCGGGCAGGTCGACGAGACCGCGGTCTACCCCTCGGCGCTGACCGCCGCACAGGTGGCGGAGCACCACGAGCTGGCTGGCACCCCGCCGGGTCCGGGCGACAGCACGGTCGCCGTCACCCCGGACGAGGACGCCTACGTCAACAGCGTGGCGGCGAACACGAACTACAACGACAGCCAGCTCGCCTCCCGGGGCACCACGGCCTATGTCGGCTATCTGCGCTTCACCCTGCCGTCCGCCCCGGCCGGCCAGGTGCTCAAGAGCGCGCGGCTCGCCTTCCGGACGTCGTCGGACTCGACGGCGGGTTCGGCCGAGAGCCACAGCATCGTGCCGGTCACCGGCGCGTGGACCGAATCGGCGGTCACCTACAACACCCGGCCGTCGCTCTCCACGACCGTGCTGGGGACCATTACCGGCGCTGCTTCCGTCTCCACCGACTATTCGGCGGAACTGAACGCGTCCGCACTCGGCGGGGCCCTCGGCTCCGCCACCTCACTCGCCCTGACCAGCAGCGGGACGGACAGTCTCCGCATCTGGTCGAGCGAGGCAACGGCGGCCTACCGGCCGCAGCTCGTCCTCACCTTCGGAGATGAATGATGAACGGAAGTACGGGGCGGAGACAGAGGGGACGGGGCCGTGTGCGGGCCGCGTCCGCCGCGCTCTGCCTGTTCGCCGGAGCCCTGACCGCGACAGCGGCCGGGGCCTCCCCGGCGGCGGCGCTGACACCGCCGGTGGCCCTCACCGCGGACGACCTCACCACCTGGCAGACCAACGGCATCGTGTGGTCGATGGCCGCGACGGAGGTCACCGTCTACGCCGGCGGCACCTTCTCCACCATCCGCCCTCCGGACGCGGCGGCGGGCACATCGGAGCAGCCGGCGGTGAACTTCGCCGCGTTCGACGCGGCGACGGGCGCGCCGACGGGCTGCAGCCTGTCGTTCACCCTGTCCTCGGGCACGGCGACCGTACGGGCCCTCGCGCTCTCACCCGACGGGGAGACGCTGTACGCGGGCGGGCAGTTCGGCGCGGTGAACGGGGTGGGCGTCAGCAACATCGCGGCCGTCGACACCGCGACGTGCACCCCGCGCCAGGACTTCAAGATCTCCGTCTCCGCGACGGTGCGCGCCCTGGACGTCACCGCGGACACCGTCTACCTGGCCGGTGACTTCAACAGCGTGGGCGGCGAGACGAGGAACAAGTTCGCCGCCGTCACCACCGGCGCCGACCTTCTGCCGTGGACCGCAAACGCCGACGAGGTGGCGCGGGCCGTCCAGGTGACCCCGGACGGGCAGCACGTGGCGCTCGGCGGTGACTTCTTCACCGTCAACGGCACCACCTCGCACGCCCTCGCGGTGGTGGACGCCACCACGGGCGCGCTCACCACGAGCTACCCGGGCTTCATCCCCAACACCTCGACGGTGCAGGACCTCACGACGGACGCCACCGGGCTCTACACCGCCAACGAGGGAACAGGCGGCGGGGTGTTCGACGGCCGGATCGCGATCGACCTCGACGACTACCAGCAGCGCTGGCGCGACACCTGCCTGGGCGCCACCCAGGCCGTCCTGGTCCATTCGGGCGTGCTGTACAGCGGAAGCCACGCCCATGACTGCGCCAGCATGGGCGGGTTCCCGGACCAGCCGCGCAAGCACCTTCTGGCCCAGTCGGTCGACGATCCGACGCTGCTGCCCTGGTTCCCGGACACCAACGACGGCATCGGTGAGCCCGTCGGGCCCCGGGTGATGGCCCAGACCGACAAGGGCGGACGCCACTACCTGTGGGTCGGCGGGGAGTTCACCACCGTCAACGGCGCGGGGCAGCAGGGTCTCACCCGGTTCGCCGACGGCCCGGACACCGGAGCGCCCTGGGTGCCCAACGTCAGCCTCTCCACGGTCACCCCGGGGCAGATCGACGTCCAGTGGCAGACCAGCTTCGACACGGACGACGGTGAGCTGACCTACCGGATCTACAAGGACGGCGCGAGCACACCCGTCCACACCACCACCGGGTACTCGCTGTTCTGGGACCGTCCGCAGCTGAAGTGGACGGACACCGATGTGGCGGTGGGCGAGACGCACTCGTACCGCATCACCGCGAGCGACGGCACCAACACCAGCGCCAAGTCCCCGGCCCAGTCCGCGACCGTGGCCGCGTCGACGCAGGGCTATCCGGCCCGGGTGCTGTCCGACGGCGCCTCGCTCTACTGGCGTTACGACGAGGGGACTTCGACCTTCGCGGCCGACACCACGGGCGGGCTGAACAACGGCTTCCTGCGCAACGCGCCCGCCTACCAGCAGACCCCTGCGGCGATCGCGGGCGACTCGACCGCGATCGGCTTCGACGGGACGAGCGAGTACGCCTACAGCAACAAGCGCCATGCCCAGCCCACCCGCTTCACCGTGGAGACCTGGATCAAGACCACGACGACCCGGGGCGGCAAGATCATCGGGTTCGGCAACCTGACGATGCAGAACAGCACCCGCTACGACAAGCAGGTGTACATGGCCAACAACGGACGGCTGGTCTTCGGCGTCTACAGCGGCGGATACCGGACGGTCACCACGACCGGGGCCTTCAACGACGGCGAGTGGCACCATGTCGTCGCCAGCCAGGGCTCGGGAGGTATGGCGCTGTACGTCGACGGGCAGCTGCGCGCGTCGAACTTCCTCTACACCTCCAACGAGAACTACCCCGGGTACTGGCGGGTCGGCGGCGACAACCTGGCCAGCTGGCCGAACCGTCCGACGAGCAACTTCTTCGCCGGTCAGATCGACGAGACCGCCGTCTATCCGACCGCGCTGAGCGCTTCCACGGTCAGCGCGCACTACGCCCTGAGGACGGGTGGATGAGGTATCCGTTCCTGGCCGGCGCCGCCGTCGCTCTCGCGACGGCGGTGCTGGCCGCCTGCGGTTCGTCCGGCGGGTCCGGCGACGGAGGCGGGAAGGCCGCCGCGGGTGGCACGCCGCCCGCGGCGGCCTCCGCCGCGCCCTCCGTCGCCGGGCCCACGGCCTCCCCGTCCGGCTCGCAGGCCGCGAAGCCCAGCAGTACGCCGAAGGCCCCCGCCGGGGACGTCACCCCGGCCACCGGGTCCTTCACCAAGAAGCAGAAGGAGTATCTGACCGACCGCGTGCCCAAGGGGATGGACCCGGCCGCGGTGCTCCAGACCGGGCAGGAGACCTGCGACCGGCTGCGCTATCTGGTCAAGGCCGACCGGGACATCGCCGTCGCCGCGGTCGTCTCCGATGAGGTCACGGACGCCGGACCCGCGGTGGCGCACCTGTGCCCGCAGCACCAGGACGTGATCGACGAGGCCGCCCTCGGTTACGCCGACGGCACGCACAAGGGCGCCGCCCTCCGGCCCGGACGCTACCGGGCGCCCTCCCCCACCAAGGCCTGCAGCTGGCAGGTGGCGGGGGCCAAGGGCAAGGAACTGGAGGCGGGCTCCTCCGGCACCGGCAAGCAGGTGGAGATCACCATCGCCGACTCCGCCCGCACCTTCACCTCCACAGGCTGCTATGCCTGGCTGCCGCAAGGAGACAACGGATGAGCAAGCTGCCCATCGCCGTGGCGATCCCCACGAAGAACGAGGGCCTGAACATCGCCGAGGCGGTGAAGTCGGTCCTGGGCCACTTCGAGGCGGTCGTCGTGGTGGACTCCCACAGCACCGACGACACGGCGAAGATCGCCGAGGAGTGCGGTGCCGAGGTGGTCACGTACACCTGGGACGGAGGGCATCCGCGCAAGAAGCAGTGGTGCCTGGAGAACGTCCGCACGGACCTGGACTGGATCCTGCTGCTCGACGGCGACGAGCGGCTCAGCCCGGGGCTGCTCGCGGAGCTGCGGCGGACGTTCGCCGACCCGGAGAGCCCGAAGCCGGCGGCGTACGACATCCCGCTGGGCTACTGGTTCTCGGGGAAGCGGCTCCGGC
The DNA here is from genome assembly GCF_001905505.1 of Streptomyces sp. CB02058. Classification (GTDB taxonomy): domain Bacteria; phylum Actinomycetota; class Actinomycetes; order Streptomycetales; family Streptomycetaceae; genus Streptomyces. The sequence continues at coordinate 289,149 of NZ_LIPG01000003.1, read as the reverse complement.
ACGGCTACACGATCCGCAAGCGTTCACTGACCGACCGGACCAAGTGCTACTACCCGGAGGTCGGTGACCTCGCCGCGCCGGGGATCGGAGAGGTCGAGGGCCACTACCAGCCCGTCGCCACCACCGCCCAGGCGCTGAGCAACCCGATCGAGCACCAGGACCTGGACCCGGTCACCGCGTGGTTCGAGCGGCACAACCGCTACTCGGACTGGGAGGCGTGGCTGGAGCACCACCCGGAGGTGAAGGAGCAGGTGCGGAAGGTGAAGTCCCGCCAGGGGCAGCTCTTCCACAAGGCGCCGTTCAAGCCGCTGGTGTCGTTCGCCTACATGTACGTCTACCGGCGGGGCTTCCTCGACGGGCGGGCGGGGCTGGACTTCGCCCTGGCGATGAGCTTCTACCGCTGGCAGATCGCGCTCAAGTCGCGCGAGGGAAAGACCGGTTGACCCCGCGCTCCCTCCGGCGGACCACGTCCTCGTAGGTCCCCCGGAGGGTCCGGGTCACGGCTTCGATGGTGAAGTGCTCGTTGACCAGATTCCACGCGGCCTTCCCCGCACGGTCGTTGGCCTCGGGTTCCAGGAGCTCCAGGACGGCGTCGGCGACCTTGCGGGCGTTCTCCGCGTCCTCGCCGACGCGGCTGTCGACGACCCGCCCGGCACCCGCCTCCGCGACGTCCGGCCCGAGGCCGCAGGTGCGGGTGATGACGGCGGGCGTGCCGACGGACATGGCCTCCAGGACCGAGACGCCGAGGGGCTCCTCGATCGACGGCAGGACGTAGACGTCGGCCTCCCGCCCGGCGGCGAGCACCTCTTCGTGGCCCAGCGGTCCCACATGGTCCAGCGAATCCAGGACGCCGAGCCTCCGGGCGAGCGCGAGCGTGCCGGGCAGGGCGCCGGTGTCCGGACCCGCGAGGACGAAGCGGGCTTCGGGGTGCCGGGCCAGGACGGCGGGCATCGCGGCGACGAAGTCCTCGGGGCGCTTGCGCTCCTGGACGCGGGCGAGGAAGAGCACGGTCGGCGGGCGTTCCGGGTCGCGTGCGGGCTTGCGCTCCTGGGGGCGTACGCCGTTGACGAGCCGGACGGTGTTGGTGAGGGCGACCGGCGCGGCGACCGCGTTCACGTCGAGGCGCTCCGCCTCGGTGAGGTGGAGCACGGCGTCGGCGCGGCGCAGCACCGTGCGGACGCCCAGCAGGTCGGTGAGCTGGGCGACGCGCTTCTCGGTCGGGTCGACCATGCCGTGGGTCTGGACGACGAGCGGGGTGCGGGTGGCCAGCGCGAGCAGTGCGGCGGGCAGGGTCACCAGGTCGCGCATCAGGTGGACGTGGACGAGGTCGGCGCCGCGCATCATGCGCCGCGCCGTGTTCAGCAGGGCGCCGGAGGTGATGCCGCTGACCTCGAACATCGGGAGCAGGTGGCGGGCCTGGAAGAGGTGCACGGGCACTCCTTCGACCTCGCCCGGCAGAGCGCCGCCGAAGCCGTCGCCGAGCGCCATGATGCGGGCGTCGTCGCCGTGGGCCCGCTGGACCTTGGAGAGGTTGAGCGCGACCCGGGTCGGACCGCCGAAGGCGTGGTCCGGAGTGTGCAGCGTGACGATGTGCAGGATCTTCACCAGGGTTCCCCTCAACCTCGGCCGACTGTTCACAGACTAGCCATCGCATCCCCTCAAGTGGGCTGATTCGTTAGAGTGTTCACGGGCCGGATGGCCAGGCGAACGGGGCCCTCGGGCCGGTGATCGGGGGGTCATGACGTCCGTGCACGAGACGGTGGGGACCGCACCCGCCCGCAACGACGTCCCGCGTCCGCCGGTGGAGCCCGCCCCGCGCCCCCTGACCTGGGCGATGCTCTCTCGGGCCGTGTCCGTGCCGCTCATCCTGGGGCTGGTCTGCTTCCTCCCCGCCGTGATCGCGGCGCAGCCGGGGTCCGGGGTCCGGGACACCGCGTACTGGCTGCAGCTGGTGCTGACCTGCTACGCCGGGGCCCGGCTCGCCACGATGATCCTCTCCACCCGGCGGCGGCTGCTCCAGGGCGTCTTCTGGATGTTCGTGTACATCGCCATGGGGGTCGCGCCGTTCGCGCAGCTGGTGATCGGGCAGACGCCGACGCCGATGGTGGGGCCGCGCTCGGACCTGGTGACCGCGATCGCGATGATCCTGGTGGGCTGCGCGGCCTTCGACCTGGGGGCACTGCTGGCCTCGCGGCGCCCGCTGCGGCGGCGTACGGCCTCGCGCAGCTCGGCCGGGCCCGCCGTGGCGCACCGGATCAAGCTGCGGCTGCTGGTGGTGATCGCGCTGCTGGCGAGCGGGTACTACGTCGTCAAGCTCGGCGGGCCCGCCGTCTTCTTCTCCAGCCGCCAGGAGATCAGCGCCACGGTCGCGCAGAGCGGGGTGGTCTCGGAGGAGTCGAACGTCGGCTCGGCGTTCCTGAAGGGCTTCGGCACGGTCCCCGCGCTGCTCGCGTTCCTCTTCTACACCCGGCGCCTGGTGACCTCGCGCCGTGCGCGGCGCTCGCCGTCGACGGCCCTGGTGTGGGTGGTGCTCGCGGCGGTGAACCTGGTCGTCAACAACCCGATCTCCAACGCCCGTTACTGGTTCCTGACGGTGCTGGTCTCGCTGCTCTTCACCGCGTTCCCCAGCAGCGCCGCGATGTACCGCTCGGTGCTGACCATGGGGGTGGTGGGCGCCCTGGTGCTGTTCCCGTACGCAGACCGCTTCCGTTACGACGACGAGGGCTACCGGCCGGTGCAGTCGGCCTCCGTCTTCGAGCCGCTGGCCACCAAGGACTACGACCAGACGGTGATGTTCGCCAACACCATCTCCTGGGTGGACACCCGGGGCCACACGTACGGCCGTCAACTGGCGGGCTCCGCGCTCTTCTTCGTGCCCAGGGCGGTGTGGAGCGGGAAGCCGGAGGACACCGGGGTCCGGGTCGGCCAGTGGATGGGGATGAACATGACCAACCTCTCGGCCCCGCTGTGGACCGAGTTCTGGGTCGACTTCGGCGCGGCCGGCATGATCGGCGGGCTGGCGCTGATCGGTTACGCGGCGGCCCGTACGGACCGCAGATACGCGCTGGCCGTCACCCGGGCGGGTCCCGGACCGGGCAGTGTGCTGGCGATCGCGGCCCCCCTGATCGCGGGGTACACCTTCATCCTGCTGCGCGGTCCGCTGCTCCAGGCGGCGGGGAAGCTGGCGATCGCCGCGCTGTGCCTGCTGCTGATCACCACGTTCAGGGAGCAGAAGGCAGCGCGCCGGCGCTGAGGGACTCCTTCGCGTCAGGGTTCCGCCGGCGCAGCCGGGCGACCCTGGTCCAGGTGGCGGCGGCCTTGCAGAGCGAGCCGAGGCACAGGCCCCAGGCGGCCCCGGGGACCCCGCCGAGCGCGTAGCCCCCGGCCATGAGGGCGACGGCGGTGAGCGAGAACACCACCTGGATGCTCAGGGTGGTGCGCGGGTCGAGCATGCGCAGGGCGAGCAGTCCGCAGGTCCCGACGGCCATCGCGGCGTACTGACTGCCGGTCGCGGGGAGCAGCGCCGCCGCCGTGGGCCAGGTGTCGCCGAGGAGTTCGCGTCCCGCCCGGTCGGGCAGCAGGGCCAGCGCGGTCGCCCAGAGGGCGGCGGTGGCCGCGAGGACGGCGGAGAGGCCCGCGGTCGCCCGCACCCGCCGCCGTTCGTCGGCGATCCGGCCGAGCAGGGGCGGGCCGAAGGAGGTGGCGGAGGTGAACAGCACGTTGAGCGGCCCGAACAGGGTGGTCGCCCCGCGCAGGGCACCGACCAGGAGCGGGTTGCCCACGGCGCCGAGGCCGAGCACGGAGAGCTGGCTGGTCGCGTTGCCCACTCCGAACTCGACGACGAAGCGCTGCCCGAGGTGACCGCGCCGCAGCATCGGGCGCAGTGCCGTCGGGGCCCCCGCGGTGGCGCGGTGCAGCAGGACGGCGGAGAGCAGGAGGGCCGGCAGGGCGGACAGCCCCCAGACCAGGATCAGCCGGGCGGGCTCGGCCCCGTACACCTGGACGGACAGGGCGCCGAGGACGCACAGCAGCCGCACCAGGTCGGAGCCCAGGGCCAGATGGGGCCGCTGGAGGGTGGAGAAGGCGTAGCGCAGAGCGTCCTGCCCCAGCACCACGGGCAGGACGAGGCCGAGCATCATCAGGGCGCGGGCGGTGTCCCCGGGGACGAGCAGGCAGACGGCGGCCATGAGCGCGCCGAGCGCGGCCGACGCCCCCACGGTGAACACGACGGCCGAGCGGCAGGCCCCCCGGGTGGCCTCGCCGCCGCCGCGCCGCAGGACCAGCGGCTGCCCCGTGTACGCGCCGGAGACACCCAGGAGCACGGTGAAGACGAGGTAGACCGCGGAGAAGCGGGCGAAGTCGGCCACGGTGGAGAGCCGGGCGGCGGCCACGAGCACGAGGATGTTGGTGAGCGCGGCCACGCCCTGGTCCGCGACCGAACAGAGGATCGCGGTATGGGCTCTCACCGGCGCGCTCCCGGGAGGGTGAAGGAGCGCAGCCCCATGGTCTCGGCGGGGTCCCCGGTGGTCTCCGGCGCGTCGGGTTCGACGGACGGGGTGCCGGACCCGCCGCCGGTGCGGCGCCGGGCGGACTTGTGGCGGCGGTCCGCGCGGCGCAGCCTGCCCCGGCCTGGATGGAGCAGGGCGCCGAGCACCGAGCCGCCCGAGGCGCTGATGATCTCGCGGATGCGTTCCAGGTCGCTGCGGTGCACCTCGCGGGGGTCGCAGACGATCATGACGCCCTCGACCCGGTCGACGAGCGCGACCGCGTCGGCGTAGGAGAGCACCGGCGGGGCGAGCACGATGACCACGGCGCCGGGGCGGTCGGCCTCGGCGACGATGCGGGCGACGGGGGCGGAGGTCAGGGCGCGCGGCACGTTGTCCGCGGTGGCCCCGGCCACCAGGGCGAAGGCTCCGGAGCCGGGCACGTCGACGTTGTGGCGGGCACCGGTGGGCCAGCTGCCGTCGCCGTCCTCGCCCGCGGCCCAGCGCGGGGGGCGTACCTCGTGGGCGGAGGAACCCAGGTCACGGGCGAGCGACGGGGTGCGCAGATCGGCCTCGACGAGCAGGACGTCGCGCCCCATCTCGGCGAACGCGGCGGCCAGGTTGACCGCGGCGGCCGCCGCCGCGGAGTTGTCGCCGCGCGGCGCGGTGACCAGCAGCCGGCGGCGCTCGGCGAACGAGGGGTCGTAGGCGAGCCGGAAGGCCACCGCCCGGTACTCCTCGGCGAGCCGGGAACCGCTGCGGCCGATGGCGAGCAGGGTGCCCACGGCCGCGCGTTCCCTCGGCAGGGTGCCGAGCAGGGGCCCGCCGAGGGAGCGGACCAGCTCGCGCGGGGAGCGCACGGCGGGGTCGAAGACGAGGCGCACCCAGGAGAGCAGCAGCCCGAGCGCGAGCCCGACGACGGCTCCGAGCCCGAGGAGGAGGGGCAGTCCGGCGCCGGTGGGCTCGGTGGGGGCCACGGGCTTCTTGTTGAGGTAACCGGGCGTGGTGTCCAGCGCCTTGAGTTCGGAGATCTTCCGGCTGAGTTCGGAGATGGAGACGATGATGTTGGCGCGGGCGCTGCTGACGTCGTCCGCCGCGTCGACGCCGGTCCGCTCCTCCAGCAGGTCGCGCTTCTCCTCCAGCGGTTCGAGCTGGGCGCGGTAGCCGTTCGCCATGTTGTCGATGCTTTCCTGGGTGCGCGCCTTGCGGTGCGCGAGGTAGGCATTGGCCAGGGCTTCGGCGCGGGAGCGGGCCTGCTCCGGGGAGGCTCCGGTGTAGGAGAAGCGCAGGGTGAGCGTGTTGGGCGGGTTGGTGACCTGGAGTCCGGCCAGCAGCTTTCTGGCGGTGACGTCGTCGCCTTCCTTGAGCAGGGTGCCGGCGGCCAGGTCGCCCACGGTGTCGCTGACCGCGGTCTGCCGCTCCGAACCGATGTTGATGCCCTTGTCTGCGGAGGCACCGGTGGCGAAGGGGTCGGCGGTCGCGGAGCGCACCTGCACCTCACCGGTGGCGGTGTAGGTGTCGTCGCCGCTCAGGGCGAGGAACCCGCCGCCGAGCAGCCCTACGACGACGCCTCCGGCGAGGAGGGCGCGATAGCGCAGGAGCTGACGGAACTGGTCGCGCAGCAGCGCGGGTTCGTCCTGGTCGTCGAGGGGCCGGATCGGATGCGTCATCGGCGTGTTCTCCCTTGTGCGTCCCCGGCCTGCGTGTCGTCCCCGGCCCGCGTGGCCCCGGCCTGCGTGTCGTCCCCGGCCCGCGCGTTCCCGGCCGGTGTGACCCCGGCCCGCACGTCGCCGAGCGCCTCGGTGAGCAGGGCGTCGAAGCGGGCGAGGCCCGCCTCCCGGCTCAGATGGTCCGCGACATAGCGCGGCCCCTGGGCGCCCAGGGTGCCCGCCGCCACCGGATCGGCGGCCAGCTCTCTCACGGCGGCGAGGAGCGCGGCCGGGTCCTCGGGGGCCACGAGGACCCCGGCCCCCGAGCGGCGCACCTCGTCGGCCGTGCCGCCCTCGTCGGCCACGGAGGCGACGACGGGGCGTCCGGAGACGAAGTACGAGGTGAGCTTGGACGGCACGCTCATGTCGAGCACGGAGGCCCGCTGGGTCACCGCGAGCACATCGGCCGCGGCGAGCACGTCGGTGAACTCGTCCGCGCCCGCGGGCGGCAGGAAGTCGAGGTTGGGCAGCCCTCCGGCGAGCTCGCGCAGTCCGTCGCGCTGGTTGCCGTCGCCCATCAGGACGACCCGGATGTCCGGGGCCAGCCGCGCGAGGCCGACGAGGACGTCGAGGCCCTGCTTGAGGCCCATGTTGCCGGAGTGCAGCACCACCGGGGTGCCCTCGCGCCATCCGAGGCGGGCGCGGGTGGCGGCACGATCGGCGGAAGGGCCTTCCACATGGGTCCAGTTCGGGACGACGCGGATGCGTCCGGGGTCCACGCCGAGAGCGGTGACGCCCTCCACGAAGCTCTCGTGGATCACACCGACCAGGGCCGCGTCACGCAGTGCGTAGCGCTCCGCCTTCGCGGCGACGACCGCCGCCCTGCCCCCGCCGCGGATTCCGCTCTGCGCGGCCGCCGCGCCCATCAGGTCCTGGACGACGGGTATATGAGGGACGCTGTGGCGGCGTGCGAGCCGGGCGCCTATGACACCGCCCGCGAGGCTCGGCATCTGGGAGATCACCGCGTCGGGCCGCCCCGGTGGCGGGGCGAGGACGCCGTGGAGGAGCACCGTCGCCTCGAACGCCCCTCTGCGCAGGGCGGTCTGACGGGGCGGCACATAGTGGCGCCGCCGGTGCACGCGCACGCCTTCGCGGCTCTCCTGACTGCGCCACACCCCCCGGTACCGCTCGTCCACGCGCCAGGCCGGGTAGTGCGGCATACCGGTCAGGACCTCGGTCCTGGCCCCCGCCGCCGCGAAGTGCTCGGCGAGCTGCGTGGCGTACGGGCCGATGCCCGTCACCTCGGGGGCGTAGTTCGTGGAGACCACAAGAAGTCTGCGGTTCTCGAACAGTCTCTGATGCTCATCAGCGGACAACGGATGATCGCCTTCCCCCCGGAACAGCCTCTTCTTCGAGCTTATCCGTTCACGGGATGCACAAGTGTTCTTCACAGTAAGGTCGTTGCACCAGTTCCACCGTGGGGGGAGAGAACGGATGGTGCAGCACAGAGTCGGATACGCGCCGGGGGTGTACGACTTGTTCCATGTCGGACACCTGAACATCCTGCGGCACGCACGCAGCCAGTGCGACTACCTGGTGGCCGGGGTCGTCTCCGACGAGATGGCCGCCCTGGCCAAGGGCCACAAGCCGGTGATCCCGCTGCCCGAGCGGCTGGAGATCGTGCGCAGTGTGCGTCATGTGGACGCCGCCTTCGTCGAGACCGTTCCGGACAAGGTGGAGACCTGGCAGCAGGTCCGCTTCGACGTCATCTTCAAGGGGGACGACTGGCGGGGCACCGAGAAGGGCCTGCGCCTGGAGCGGGACTTCGCCGAAGTAGGGGTGGAGGTCGTCTACTTCCCGTACACCGTGCACACGTCCAGCACCCAGCTGCGCAGGGCACTGGACGTGCTCGTCAGCCGGCCCGGAGCACTTTCAGCTCCCTGAACCACTTGGCCAGGAACGCCACGAGGAACACGGCGTGCACGACCGCGAGCACGGCGTACCCGGCGCGGAAGGCACCGGGTGCGCCGAGCAGCAGGAAGACCAGGCAGAAGATCCCGTAGTCCGCGGGCAGCAGGGCCACGGCCCGCAGCCGGGACACCGGAGCCGCGGGGCCGGGTGCGGCCGGAGCGGTGCGGGCCGCCGCCTTTCCGAGCTGCTCGCGCAGGAGCCCGGCGCAGAAGGTGAGCACAGCGGTGAAGAGAAAGCCGAGCGGGAGCAACAGCCAGCCCTCTGAGGGCAGTTCGGCGAATCGGTAGAAGCAGATCAGCACGGCCGCGTGGACGAGGATCATCTTCGCGCAGTCCACCACATGGTCGAGCCACTCGCCGTCCGGCCCGCCCCGCCCGGTCAGCCGCGCGAGCTGCCCGTCGGCCGAGTCGAAGGCGAAGCCGACGGCCAGGCCCGCCCAGACGGCGGCGCCGAGCCACCAGGACGGCTCCGCGAGTGCCACCGCGGCGATCGAGGCAAGAGTGAACACCGCACTGATCAGCGTCACTTGATTGGGTGTCAGTCCCGCACGGTACGCGCCCGCCGCGAGCAGCCGCCCGGCCGGGCGGTTCACGTACCGCGAGTAGAGCGAGACACCCTTGGACGACTTCTGTGCCCCGCGCAGTTCGCGCAGCACCGTACCCGTACTCGACATACGCCCCCCAGCGCCCGTTGGTACCCCGCCGCATCATCGCAGAAAGGGTGCGAACCGGCGGGAAAATGCGCAGGACGCGGGCGGAAAGGGGGCGGTGGCAGGCCGGAAGTCTCAGGGGCGCTCGCCCGGCCCCCGCTCCGTGCCGGGCTCCGGCCCCGGTTCGGTGAGCTGTGCGTCCAGGTCGTCGAAGAGCAGCTCGCCGCGCTCGATCTGGCCCGTCCGGTACGCCGAGCGCGCCACCAGATGTGCGGCGACCGGGCCCGTCATCAGCTGGAAGAACCCGATGAGTGCCAGCGTCGCCAGGTCCATGCCGCTGCGCAGTCGCAGCGCGACCCCGGCCAGCACCAGCAGCAGCCCGAGGGTCTGCGGCTTGGTCGCGGCGTGGCTGCGCGAGAGGACGTCCGGCAGCTTCAGCATGCCGACCACCCCGAGCAGGCAGATCGCCGCGCCGAGGAACACGAGAACCGCCCCGGCCGTGTCCGTGATCTGGAGCCAGACGCTCATTTCCGTCCCTCCCTGCCCAGGGGCTTGCGGCGCGGCCGGGGCTTGTCGCGTACGGCGATGAAGCGGGCGATGCCCACCGACCCCGTGAACCCGAGGAACGCGAGCACCAGCATGATCGGGAAGTAGAACGGGTCCCGGGCGAAGGCGGACTTGGCGCCGAGCCCCGCGATGATCACGGCGGCGAAGACATCGAGGCCGATGGCCCGGTCGAGCATCGAGGGACCGCGGCTGATCCGGACGAAGAGCAGTGCGCCCGCCACGACGACAAGGACGACGGCGGCGGTGATCAGCACCCGGTCGACGGTCTCGGGGCCGCTCATGCGTCCTCCCCCGCGTGGTCGGAGCCGGGGACCGGCGGCGGCGGCTCGTCCACCCGCGCGATCTCCTCCGGGGTGCCGAACGCCCGCACGGTCAGTTTCTCCAGCTTCCAGACCGAGCGTCTGGCGGCCTCCAGCTCGGCCGGCCGGTCCGCGTCGAGGACGTGCAGGAAGAGCGTGGCCGTTGCCCTGCGCACCTCGACGACCGAGCCGCCCGGCACGTTGGACACGGTCACGGCGGTCGCGGCGAGCATCAGATCGGTGCGGCAGCGCAGCGGTACGCCGATGACGGCGGGCCGGTGCGGCCGGTCGGAGAAGATCTGCCGGGTGACCTTCACCCCCGAGGTGTACATGTCGTACAGCAGATAACCGGCGAGCAGCAGGATGCCCCAGGGGTGCAGGCGCAGCCCCAGATCGACCTGGGGCAGCGGGAACGCCAGGCAGACGACGATGGCGACCACCGCGCCGGTGACGACGTTGGCCCAGGTCAATGTGGACCAGAGCAGGACCCAGATGAAGGTGAGCCAGGCGATCAGCGGGAGATCGAGCACGCGGCGCCTGCGACCGGCGAACTCGACGCTGTACGGGGGCAGATGGGGATTGCGGTACGACAGGGTGATCAGGCGCCTCACGGGCCGAGCACCTCCTCCACATAGGGCCGGCGCGCGATCAGCTCGGCTGCCGAACGGTCGGTGAAGGCCGTCAGCGGACCGGCCAGGACGGTGAAGGCCAGTCCGAGCGCGACGGCGCCGGCGGTGGCGGCGATCATGAGCCGGGGCGGGTGGATCGTGGTGGTGACGGCCTGCCCGTGCAGGGTGGCGGTGACGGTCTGTCCGGCCGGGGTCAGACCCACGCCCTCGTCGCCCGTGCCGGGAATGCGGTCCGGACCGGTGTCGGGGTCGTCGTCCTCCGTCTCGTCGGCGGTCTCCAGGACGGTGCCGTAGGCGGCCTGGCCGGGCGGCTCGGTGCGCCAGAAGGCGAGGTTCCAGATCTTGGCCATCACGTACAGGGTGAGCAGGCTCGTCACGGTCGCGCCCGCGACGAGGACCCAGGCCCAGGCGCTGCCGTCGGCGACACCGGCCCGCATGAGCCCGAGCTTCCCGATGAAGCCGGAGAGCGGGGGGATGCCCGCGAAGTTCATCGCGGGCAGGAAGAAGAGGACCGCGAGCAGAGGGGTCGCCCTGGCCAGTCCGCCGAGCCGGGTCAGCTCGTTGGTGCCGCCGCGGCGTTCGATGAGCCCCGCGACGAGGAAGAGCGTGGTCTGCACGGTGATGTGGTGGGCGACGTAGAAGATCGCGCCGCCGTACGCCTCACGGGTGGCGAGGCCGATGCCGAAGACCATGTAGCCGATGTGGCTGATGAGGGTGAAGGAGAACAGCCGCTTCAGGTCGGTCTGGGCCACCGCCCCGAGGATGCCCACGATCATCGAGGCGAGGGCGACGGCCATGAGCAGGTCGCCGAGCCGGTTGCCGGGGAAGAGCAGGGTTTCGGTGCGCAGCATGCAGTAGATGCCGACCTTGGTCAGCAGGCCCGCGAAGACGGCGGTGACGGGCGCGGGCGCGGTCGGGTAGGAGTCGGGGAGCCAGGCGGCCAGCGGGAAGACGGCCGCCTTGATGGCGAAGACGGTCAGCAGCATGGCCTGCACCAGGGTCTGCACACCCAGGGGCAGATCGGGCAGCCGGACGGCCAGCTGGGCGAAGTTGGCGGTGCCCGCGGCGGCGTAGGTCATGGCGATCGCCGTCAGGAACAGCATCGAGGAGAACAGCGAGATGATCACGTACGTCGAGCCCGCCCTGATCCGGGGGCCGGTACCGCCGAGCGTGAGCAGGACGAAGCTGGCGACCAGCATGATCTCGAAGCCGACGTACAGGTTGACGAGGTCGCCCGCGATGAAGGTGAGGGAGACCCCGGCGACCAGGATGAGATAGGCGGGGTGGAAGACGGCGACGGGAGTCTCCTTGTCCCGGTCCGCCATGCCCTGGCCGAGCGAGTACACCAGGACGCAGAGGGTGACCGCGGAGGACACCGTGAGCATCAGCCCGGAGAGCCGGTCCGCGACGAGCGTGATGCCGAGCGGCGGTGCGAAGTCGCCGAGGTGGACGGAGAGGGGGCCCTGCCGGTCGGCGGCGATCATCAACGCCACCGAGAGCCCCAGCACGGCGGTGAGGACGGCGACACTGATGAAGCGCTGGAAGCGCGCGAGCCGGGTCCCGAAGGCGAGGCTCAGCCCGGTGGCGCAGAGGGGCAGCAGGACCGGCAGCGGCACGAGTGCGTTCATCCGGCGGCTCCTCGGTCGTCGTTGGTGTCGTCGTTCACGTAGTCCTCGGGGTCGGCGCCCAGCACGTCGTGCCAGAGGTCGCCACTGGCGTCCCGCCCCCGGGCCTGGAGTGCGCGGTCGGCGCGCAGCCGGGCCGCCAGCCGGCGGTGTTCAGCCCGATAGCGCGCGCGGTCCGAGCGCGTACGGCCGGACTCCGCCCGGTACTCCTCCCGGAGTTCGGCGCGTCTGCCCAGTACCTCGGCGCGCAGGAAGATGCGCCGGTCCTCCAGGTCGTCGTGCACCTCGTCCGTGCCGGTCAGCTGGTAGCTGCGGTAGGCCATGGCGAGCAGGAAGGCCGTGGTGGCCAGGGTGATGACGATGGCGGTGAGGGCGATGGCCTGGGGCAGCGGGTCGGTGACCCGGGCAAGCGGCACTCCGTAGAGGAGGGGGGCGGCGCCTGCCGAGCCGGTCGACGAGAGGACCAGCAGATTGATGCCGTTGCCCGCGATCACCGCGCCGAGCAGGATGCGGGTGAGCGGGCGGGTGAGCATGAGGATGCCGCCGACCGCGCAGAGCACGACGGCGGTGGCGAGGAGCGAGACGCTCATGGTCATCGGTTCGGCTCCCCCGTTCCCGTGCCGGTACCCGGGCCCGTCGCGGGGGCCAGTGCGCCCGCCTCCCGTTCGATCTGCCGGTCGATCTTGGCGCCGAGCGCCCGCACGATGTCCAGGACCACGCCGAGCACCAGCAGATAGACGCCGAAGTCGAAGAGGACCGATGTGCTCAGGTGGTAGTCGCCGAAGACGGGCAGCCTCCCGTGGTAGGTCCAGGCGTGCAGCACCGTCCCCTCGGCGAGACCCCCGAGGGCGACCGCGGTGGACACGAACAGTCCGAGCCCGGTGAAGAGTCCGGGCTGGAGCGGCGCGGCCTCCGCCAGCTCGAACCTTCCGCCCGCCAGATAGCGGGTGATGAGTCCGAGTCCGGCCACGAGACCCGCGACGAAGCCGCCGCCCGGCATGTTCTCCGCGCAGAACAGCAGATACAGGGAGAGCACCAGGATGGGGTGGAAGAGCAGCCGGCCCACCACCTCGAAGACGACGGAGCGGTGTTCGGGCGCGAGCGTGGCACCGGCGGCCAGCCAGCTGCGTTCGGGCGCGGTGTCGTCGCCCTGCGGCAGGCCGGAGAGCGGGTGGGCCGACATCGCCCAGGCGGTCTCCCCCCGCAGCTCCTCCCTGCTGAAGGACGTCTCGCTGCGGCGGTGCAGATAGATGAGGCTGGTGACCCCGATCGCCGCCGCGGCGAGGACGGCGGACTCCCCCATCGTGTCCCAGGCGCGCAGATCGACCAGGATGGTGGCCACCACGTCCTTGAGGCCGTGGTGGGCGACCTCCTCGACCATCGCCGTGCCCGCGGGCTCGGCGACGCGTGCGGCACCCGCCGCCCACACGGACACACCGATCGTCGCCGCCGCGCCCAGCGCCACCGGGATGCGCAGGGACCGGCGCCAGGTGCCGATCGACTCCTCGAAGCGCACCGGCATCCGGCGCAGGACCAGCACGAACACGATCATCGACACGGTCTCCACGCAGAACTGGGTGAGCGCCAGGTCGGGCGCGCCCTGTACGACGAAGAGGAGCGCGGCCCCGTATCCGGTCAGGCCCGCCAGGACGACGGCCTTCATCCGGCGGCTGACGGTCAGACAGGAGAGGGCGGCGGCGCAGGTCAGCGCGGCCACCGCGCCCTGGAGCGGGACGTCCCACACCCGGGGGGCGACCCCTCCCTCCCAGGGGCGGTCCGTGACCAGGACCGCCAGCTGGCCGGCCAGCATCGCCGTCAGGGTGATGGCCAGGTAGCCGGAGAGCGAGCCGCGCTGGACGAATCCGGTGAGCTGGAGGGCGAGGCGTTCCAGGCCGAGCAGCAGGTGCCCGAAGACGCTGTCCGCCGTCGGCCAGGCCACGCGCCGGGAGATCCGGGTGACCGCCGCGCGCCCCGCGAAGAGCAGCGCGCCTCCGGCCCAGGTGACGGCGGAGAGCAGCAGGGCGGTCCCGAAGCCGTGCCAGAGCGCGAGGTGGAAGGGGTGCGCGGGGGCGGGGAAGACATCGGCGTACGCGGCGAAGAGGTGGTCGGTCCATCCGACGCCGGGGCCGAGGACCAGCCCCGCGACGGCGAGCACGGCGGGCGGGCCCAGGATGGCGGCGCCGACGGGGTGGACGGGGGTGTCGGCCACGCCGGGCTTGCGGGCGAACGCGCCCCAGACGAAGCGCAGGGTGTAGGCGACGGTCAGCACCGAGCCGACGACGGTTCCGGCCAGCACCCAGCGGTCGACGACGTCGCCGTGGAGCAGCGCGTGGAAAGCGGCCTCCTTGGCGGCGAATCCGAGCATGGGTGGCAGGGCGGCCATGGACGCCGCCGCGAGCACGGCCACCGCGCAGACGTACGGCGTGCTGCGGGCGAGGCCGGAGAGTTTCCTCAGGTCCCGCGTGCCTGCGGAGTGGTCCACGATGCCGACGACGAGGAACAGCGCGGCCTTGAAGAGGGCGTGCCCCAGGATCATCGCGGCGGCGGCCAGTGCCGCGTCCCGGTTCCCGGCCCCGGCGAGGACGGTGAGGAAGCCGAGCTGGCTGACGGTGCCGTAGGCGAGCACGAGTTTCAGGTCGTGGAGGCGCAGGGCACGCCAGCCCCCGAGGATCATCGTCGCGGTGCCGAGCACGAGGACGACCGGCCGCCAGACGGGTACGTCGGCGAAGGCGGGGGCCAGCCGCGCGACGAGGTAGACACCGGCCTTGACCATGGCCGCGGCGTGCAGATAGGCGCTGACGGGGGTGGGCGCGGCCATGGCGTTCGGCAGCCAGAGGCTGAAGGGCCAGATCGCCGACTTGGACAGCGCTCCGCAGAGCACGAGGACGACGGCCACGGACAGGGCGAGGGTCGTCTCCGGCGGGTCGGCGAGGATCTCGGAGATCCGGTAGGTGCCCGCCGCCTCTCCGACGATGAGGAAGCCGACCAGCATGGCGAGGCCGCCGAGCGTGGTGACCGTGAGTGCCTGGAGTGCGGAGCGGCGGTTCTTCTTGTGTTCGCTGCTGTAGCCGATCAGCAGATAGGAGAAGACGGTGGTCAGTTCCCAGAACACGTAGAGGGTGATGAGGTCGTCGGCGAGGACGAGGGCGAGCATGGCGCCGGCGAAGGCCAGCAGATTCCCGGCGAAGGAGGCCAGTTGGGGTGCGTCGTCGCCGAAGTAGGACACGCAGTACAGCAGCACGAGCATGCCCACCCCGGCCGCGAGCAGCACCATCAGCTCGGCGAGTGCGTCGAGGCGCAGGGCGACCGACACGTCGTACGTGCCGATCCACTCCCAGGACCAGGTGACCGCACGGCCCGACTCGGTGACGTCCCACTCGGACACCGCCCACACGGTGGTGGCCGCCGGGGGCAGCGCGAGCACGGCGAAGGCATACCTGCCGAGCCGCCGTACGAGCGGCGCCGCGCACGCCGCCAGGACGAAATGGCTGAGGATGAGGGCGATCACGACGGGGGATCCGGAACAAAGGGCACCGAATACAGATATATCCCCCAGCCCTGTTCACCCGTACGGCGCGCCGCGCGGCGTCCGGCCCGCTGGTTCCGGTCAGCCCCGGTGAGCGTCCTCCCGTGTCCCGCTGCGGTCATGAAGCGCCGCCTGCCCCGATAGCGCGCGGTCACACGGCATGACATGGGACTCTTCCGGCACGTCCGCCCCGGCGCCGCCCTCCCGCGGCCGGAGCACCCGGTCCGCGGTCAGGGACAGATGCGACGGTTCGTCGGGCATCTCGCCGGACAGCCCGCGGGCGGGCCCGGTGGCGCGCAACCGGCAGCGCGCCTCGTCGCGCACCGTGATCCCGGCACCGTCGGCCGACCTGATCGCGGCGTGCGGGGCGGTCGCGGCATGCGGAACGGCTACGTCATGCGGAGTGGTCGCGGCGCGCGGAACGGTCGCGGCGCGCGGAGTGGACGTGGTGCGCGGAACGGTCGCGGCGCGCGGAGGCGGTCCATCGGTCACCGCGGTTCGCCTCCCCGGCCGAAACGTATACCTGCACCACCAGCCTCACTCCGGAGCGTGCGTGCCGCTACCGGGCATGGCAGGCATCACCGACACTTCGGCGGAGCTTCGTAAGCAGGTTGTGAGCGCGCCGTGTTGCACATGTGAGGCCACTTTCTCTTCTTTTTTGCACTGTGACTAATATCAACGCGTCCAAGTTCTCAACGTATTTGACCAGTCACCGGCTGGCATCATCGTCAAGGAGCCTCCCCTGCGCACGCGCGCGTCACGGCGGACCGACTCGGCACCCATGTCGTTGCGGACAGCCCTCCTCGTACTGGCCATCGTCCCCGGAGTAGCACTGGCAGCCCTGTGGGCCGTCACCAGTGGTCAGACACTCCTGGACTTTCAACGCCAGGCAGCCCAGGGACTCTTGGCCGAACAAGCGGGCCAACCGTCCAACATCGTGTACTACAACCTGCAGGAGGAGCGCCGGCTCAGCGCGGAAGCGCTGGCTCGTCCCGATGACTCCACCACGGCGCTGAAGCAGCAGCGCACACTCACCGATGAGGCGATCAAAACCTTTCAGTCGCTTTCGGATGTGACCGCGGACGACGCGCCCGAAGAGGTGCGCGAGGCCGTCGGCAAGGCCCGGGAGGCCATCACCCAGCTGCCCGCCCAGCGCTCCCTGGTCGACGAGGGCGACGGGGACCAGCAGGCGGTGGTCTACGGCTACTACACCGACCTGATCGCCGTGGACCTCAAGCTGTTCGCGGCCCTCAGCCATGTGGACAACGGCGAGGTGACCACGCTCGGACAGCCGCTGGTGGACCTCTTCTGGGCGAAGGAGATGATCTCCCGCTCGGACGCGATCCTGGCGCGCGGCTGGCCCAAGGGCAAGCTCAGCACGGAGGACCTCCAGGAGGTACGCAAGGAGGTCTCCGGCCAGGCGTTCCAGGCCGGGACCAAGGTCGTCCCCTACCTTCCCGAGGACGAGCGGGACCAGTGGCAGAAGCTGACGGAGAGCTCCGCCTGGGCCGCCAAGACCGAGATCGAGGAGCAGGTGCTCCGCCCGGCCGAGGCCGACCGGTCCGGATTCGTCGCGCTCGACGCCGACGAGAAGGCCTGGCGCAAGGCCATGGACGGTGTCACCCCGCAGCTGGTCGATCTGCTGGAACAGCGCACCGACGCGGTCATGGTGACCGGCAAGGGCACCGTCATGTCCCTGCTCACCAAGATGATCATCACCTCGGTCGTCGGTCTGCTCGCCGTCGTCGCGGTCGTCTGGACCACCTGGCGCCTCACCCGTAACCTCCGCCGGCGCATCTCCGGACTCCAGGAGCGGGCCGAGGAGCTGGAGAAGGCACTGCCGGACGTCGTCGACCGGCTGGCCCAGGGCGAGAAGATCGACGTCGAGGCCGAGGCCCGCGCGATCGAGACCCCGGGCGAGGGCGGCGACGAGCTCACCCGGCTCGGCGGCGCGCTCAACCAGGCCCGCACCAGCGCCCTCCAGGCCGCGGTCAGGCAGGCCGACCAGCACCGCGGCTTCGAGCGGCTCCTTCAGCGCATCGCGCGCCGTACCCAGCAGCTGATCGGACAGCAGCTCAAGAAGCTGGACGAGCTGGAGCGCAAGCACGAGGACCCGGAGGTGCTCGACGGCCTCTTCGACCTGGACCACCTGACGGCGCGTCTGCGGCGTTACGAGGAGAACCTCGTGATCCTCGCCGGCGGTTCGCCGCACCGGCGCTGGCGCAAGCCCGTCCCGCTGCTGGACGTCATGCGGTCCGCGCAGGGCGAGGTGCAGGACTACCGCCGCGTGGTGCTGGACCTCGACGGCGCCCCGTGGCTCGCCGAGCGGGCCGTCGGCCCGGTCTCCCACGTCCTGGCCGAGCTGATCGAGAACGCGCTGAGCTTCTCCCGTCCGCCGAGCCCGGTCGAGGTCCGGGCGGCGAAGGTGAGCCGGGGCCTGGCCATCGAGGTCGAGGACCGCGGCCTGGGCATGGAGGAGGAACAGCTCGCCGAGGCCAACGAGCTGATGAGCCGTCCGCCCCGGATGGACGTGCTGGCCCACTCGGAGGACATCAGGCTCGGCCTCTACGTGATCTCGCGCCTCGCCGACCAGTACGGCCTGCGGGTCGAGTTCCGGCCCTCCGCCTTCGGCGGGACCCGCGTGGTCGTCCTCGTCCCCGACGCGCTGACGGTGCCCGAGCCGGGCTCCCGCCCCGCCGCCGTCCCCTCGGCGGCCACGTCCCCCGTGGACGAACAGCCGCCGATGGCCGCGCCCGCGGCCCCCGGCGCACTGCCGACCCGGGTGCAGGGACGCGCGATGGCCGGGGTCACCGCCTTGGCCGACCACGCCGCCAGGACGCGGCCCCCGGAGCAGGAACAGCCGGTCCCCGAGCAGCCGTACGGCGGCTCCGGCGACCCGTTCCCGGTACCCGGACAGCCCTTCCCGCCGGACGCACAGCCCTACACCCCGGACGGGCCGTCCTACACCCCGGACGCGGCCCCGTACGCCGAGGCGGACCAGCCGTACGCGACGGGTGAGGCGGACCGGACCTACACCGCGGCCGGCTCCGCCTACCCGGCGCCGGAACAGCCGTACGCCGAGGCCGGCCGGCCGTACGCGACGGCCGACGCGGACCAGACGTACACCACGGCCGTCCCCGCCTACCCGGCGCCGGAACAGCCGTACGCCGAGGGCCCCTACCCCGGGGCCGGGCAGCCGTACGCCGGTCAGGAGCAGCCGTACATGACGGCCGCGGGCCAGTACCCCGTCCCCGGGCACGCGTACGCGGAGCCGGCCGAGGAGTACCCGGCCCCCGAGCCGTCCTACCCGCGGTCCTACCCGGCCCCGGACGAGACCGCCGCGCACGCCTACGGTGCGGCCGGTCCCGAGACCCCGCCCGCGGCTCCGGCCCCGCTCCCCGCACTTCCGGCGGCGGGAGGGGAGCCCCCGCTCCCCCGCCGCGTACGCCAGGCCAGCCTGGTGGACGAGCTCCGGGTGGACCCGGCCTCCCGGACAGCCCCGCCCAAGCCCCCGGCCTGGGACGAGAACCCGCTGCTGCGCCCCGTCCCCCGGCGGGCCGGTGCCGCGATCGGGGCATTCCAGCGGCGCTCGCGCGCGGCACGTGCGGCCGAGGAGCCGTCGGGCCCCGCCCCCACCGCACCCTCCCCTACGAGAGAAGAACGGTCATGACACGCACAACCGCCACCCTCCAGGACCTGGACTGGCTGCTCGACGGTCTGGTGGACTCGGTGGCCGAGACACTGAACGCCGTGCTGCTGTCCGACGACGGACTGGTGGTGAGCCACTCGCGCACCATCGAACGTGCCGACGCCGAGCGGCTCGCCGCGATATGCACCGGCCAGCAGAGCCTCGCCCGTGGGGTCGGCCAGCTCTTCGACGGCGGTTCGGTGCACCAGGTGATCGTCGAGCTGGCCGATCTGTGGCTCTTCATCATCGCGGCCGGCCAGGGCACCCACCTCGCCGTCGTCGCCTCCCAGGAGGTCGACGCCGAGGTGATGTCGCTGGCGATGCACAACCTCGTCCAGCAGGTCGGCCAGAAGCTCACCGCCCCCGCGCGCGGTGACTTCGACGCCTTCGGTACCGGGGACGGGCAGCGGGCGTGAGGTCCTACTGGGACGAGGACGAGGCCGAGGAGGACGGCGCGGGCACGATGGTGCGCCCGTACACGATCACCCGTGGCCGGACCGCACCCGAGCGGGACGACTTCAGCCTCATCACCGTGCTCACCACCGCCGACGAGGCGGTGGACGAGCACGGCACCCCGCTGCGCGGTGGCCGGCTCCAGCCGGAGCACCGCATGATCCTGGACCGCTGCCGCCGGCCCGCGGCGGTCGCCGAGGTCGCGGCGGGCCTCGACCTGCCGGTCTCGGTGACCAAGATCCTGCTGGCCGACCTGGTCGGCCAGGGCCTGCTGCTGGCCCGCGCTCCCCTGATGGTGGCCCGGGCGTCCGGCGGGGCCGACATGGGCCTGCTGGCCGCCGTACGTGACGGACTCCGGAGACTCTGACCCAAGATGACAACCAGTCAGACGGCGCCTTCCGCCGTCAAGATCCTCATAGCCGGTGGCTTCGGCGTCGGAAAGACCACCCTGGTGGGCGCCGTCAGCGAGGTCGCCCCCCTGCGCACCGAGGAATACCTCACCCAGGCGAGCATCGGCGTCGACAGCCTCGCCGGTGTCGGCGAGAAGAACACCACCACCGTGGCGCTGGACTTCGGCCGCATCACGGTCAGTCCCGAGCTGGTGGTCTACCTCTTCGGCACCCCCGGCCAGGAACGTTTCTGGTTCATGTGGAACGACCTGGTCAACGGGGCGCTCGGCGGGGTCGTGATCGCCGACACCCGGCGCCTGGAGACGAGTTTCGCCTCGATCGACTTCTTCGAGAGCCGGGACATCCCCTTCGTGGTGGCCATCAACTGCTTCCACGGGCACAACACCCGTACGAACGACGAGATCCGGGCCGCTCTGGACCTGGATCCGCATGTTCCGCTGCTGATCGGCGACGTCCGGGAGCGGCACTTCGGCCGCGATGTGCTGCTCGCACTCGTCGACCACCTGATGAGCCTGCCGGCGGCGGTCGGCTGAGCCGCCCCTCCCTCTTCCCTTCAATTCCTTTCCCGCCTGGAGAAATCTGAGATGGCAACACCCCTGCGTGTACTGGTACACGGCGGCGGCATAGGCGGGCTGACGCTCGCCGTCGCGCTGGCCCGGCGCGGTCACACCGTCGAGGTCGTCGAACTCCGCGACGAGCTGGACGCACTCGGCGTCGGCATCATCCAGCCGTCCAACGCTCTGCACGTCATGCGTGAGATCGGCGTCCTCGACGCCTGTGTGGCGGCCGGCTTCGAGTGGGAGGTGCTGACCATCTGCGACCCGGCCGGCGCCACGCTCGCCAAGATCCCGCAGCCCCGGATGGACGGCGCCCCCGCCAGCAACGGCATCCCGCGCCCCGCCCTGGCCGAGGTGCTGGGCGCCGCCACCGAGGCGGCCGGGGTACCGATCCGCTTCGGTACGACGATCGCCGAACTGGCGGACGACGGCTCGGGGGTCGACGTCACCCTGTCCGACGGCACCTCCGCCCGCTGGGACCTGGTCGTCGGCTTCGACGGCATCGGTTCCCCGCTGCGGACCCGGCTGTACGGCGACCGCTTCGCGCCCGAGTACACGGGCTTCGCCAACTGGCGGGTCACCGTGGACCGGCTGCCCGAGGTCCAGGGTGTCGTCGTGAGCACGGGCCGGTCGTCCACCAAGGCGCTGCTCACCCCGATCACGGACGAGCTGATGTATCTGGCGGCCGTGACCGCCGAGGAGCCGGACTTCCGCCCGGACCCCGCGCGGGCGCACGAGGAGCTCGCGGAGCGCCTGGCCGCGTTCGGCGGGCCCGTCGCCGAGGCCCTGGCCGAGGTGACGTCGGCGGACGGCGTCGTGTACTCGCGCATCTCGCAGGTCACGGTGGACGAGCCCTGGCACGTCGGTCGGATCGTCATCGCCGGTGACGCCGCGCACGCGAGCACCCCGAACCTCGCGCAGGGCGCGGCGATGGCGGTGGAGGACGCGCTGGTGCTCGCCGAGTCGCTGGACGCCGGGGCGGACGTGCCCGCGGCGCTCGCCGCCTGGGAGGAGCGCCGCCGCCCCCGCGCGATGTTCGTGCAGAACCTCTCGCGCGCGATCCTCAAGGAGGAGACGGGCAGTGCGACGACGCCCGAGGAGGACGAGCTCCTGAAGGTCGGCATGCCGGGCGCCGCACACGTGCTGGTCAAGCCGTACTAGTCCGTCTCTTCCGGATCTTGCCGGGCTCGCGACGCCTGATCCGAAAGAATCGGCTCGGTCCGCGTCACGCGGGAGGGGCGGTGCGGCGTGTGCCGCGCCGCCCCTCCCGCGTTCCCGCTCAGTCCAGTACGGCGATGCCGTCGAGCTCGACCATCGCCTGTTCGTCCCAGAGCCTGGTCGCCCCGATGACGGCCATGGCCGGGTACTCGCGCCCCGCCAGCCGGCGCCAGATCTCGCCCAGTTCGGGGGCGTGGGCGCGGTAGTCCGCGATGTCGGTGGCGTAGACGGTGATCCGGGCCAGGGAGGACGGGGCGCCGCCCGCCGCTCGCAGGGCGGTCAGGAGATTGCCCAGCGCGGTCTCGAACTGCTCGGGGAGCGTGGCGCCGACGACCTTCCCGTCCCCGTCGAGCGCGGTCTGGCCGGCGAGGAAGGCCAGCCGGCCGCCGGTCGCCGTGACGGCGTGCGAGAAGCCCGTGGGCGGGGCGAGTTCGGTGGGGTTGATCCGGGTGAGCGGGTTCATGCGGGCGTCTCCTGGGTCGCGTACAGCTCCTTGGCGATGATCGTGCGCTGCACCTCGGTCGCGCCCTCGTAGATCCGGGGCGCGCGGACCTCCCGGTAGAGATGTTCGAGCAGATGGCCCCGGCGCAGGGCGCGGGCGCCGTGCAGCTGGACGGCCGCGTCGACGACGTACTGCGCGGTCTCGGTGGCGTACAGCTTGGCCATCGCGGCGCGCCCGGGCACTCCGGGCTCCCCCGCGTCGTGGGCCGCGGCGGCGGCGTACACCAGGAGACGGGCGGCCTCGGTGCGGGTGGCCATCTCGGCGACCTGGTGGGAGACGGCCTGGAGTTCCTTGAGCGGGCCGCCGAAGGCGGTGCGCCGCGCGGTGTGCTCCAGGGTGGCGTCGAGCGCGGCCCGCGCCATGCCGACGGCGAACGCCCCGACGCTGGGCCGGAAGAGGTTCAGGGTGTCCATGGCGACCCGGAAGCCCCGGCCCGGCTCCCCGAGGACGTCGTCGGCCGTCACGGGTACGCCGTCGAGGTCCAGCGCCCCGATGGGGTGCGGGGACAGCATGTCCAGGGCCGTGCCGGTGAGTCCGGGACGGTCGGCGGGGACCAGGAACGCGGTGACGCCTCGGGCTCCGGGGCCCTCGCCCGTCCGCGCGAACACCGTGTAGAAGTCGGCCTCCGGGGCGTTGGAGATCCAGCACTTCTCGCCGGTGAGCCGCCAGCCGTCACCGCCGGGGCCTGGCCGGGCCGCCAGGGCGAGGGCCGCCGCGTCGGACCCGGCGCCCGGCTCGCTGAGGGCGAAGGCCGCGACGGCGCGGCCCGCGCGCACCTCGGGGAGCCAGCGTGCGCGCTGGGCCTCGGTGCCCGCCTGCCGGACCGGTCCCGCGCCGAGCCCCTGGAGCGCGAGTGCGGTCTCCGCCTCGGTGCAGCCCCGCGCGAGTGATTCGCGCAGCAGGCAGAGGTCGAGCGCGCCGGAGCCGAGGAGTCTGTCCAGCAGGCCCAGTCCGCCGAGGGCGGCGACGAGCGGGCGGTTCACCCGGCCGGGTTCGCCCTTCTCGGCGAGGGGCCGCAGCTCGTCGCGGGCGAGGGCGTACAGCTCCTCGCACCAGGCGGTTTGACCGGGATCGAGGGAGAATGCCGTCATACCGGCGCCTCTCTTGTCACGACTTATCGCGGACCGTTGACTACCGTCACTCAAACGATACGCTCCAAGGGCGACAAGGGGCTGTCGTTCGGGTCAGGCCGGATCCGGACGAGAGGTCCTGGGAGGCGATGCTTCATGAAGCCGTCAGGTACCGCGAGCGCGCACACCGACACCTTCGCGCGCGACCATCTCCCACCCGTCGAGGACCGGCCGGAGCTGGTCTTCGATCTCCCCGAACTGGCCTATCCCGACCGGCTGAACTGCGGATACGAGCTGCTCGACCGCACCGTCGAACGCTTCGGACCCGGGCGCCCCGCCTTCCGCACCCCCGACGGCGGCGTCTGGAGCTACGGGGAGCTGCGGGACCGGGTGGACCGGATCGCCCAGGTGCTGACGCGTGATCTGGGCGTCGTGCCCGGCAACCGCGTGCTGCTGCGCGGCCCCACCACGCCCTGGCTCGCCGCCTGCTGGCTCGCCGTGATGAAGGCCGGGGCGGTCGCCGTGACGGTGCTGGCGCAGCAGCGCGCCTCCGAGCTCGCCACCATCTGCTCGCTCGCCAGGGTCGGTCACGCGCTCTGCGACATCAGGTCCGTCGACGACCTGGCCGCGGCCGGGGTGCCCGGGCTGCGTGTCACGACGTACGGGGGCGAGTCGCCCGACGACCTGACGCGGCTCGCGGCGGCCCGACAGGGGCCCTGCCGGGCGGTGGACACCGCCGCCGACGACATCGCGCTGATCGCCTTCACCTCGGGCACCACCGGACGGCCCAAAGGCTGCATGCACACCCACCGCGATGTGCTGGCCGTCGCCGACACCTTCGCCCGTCACATCCTGCGGCCGGTGCCCGAGGATGTGTTCACGGGCAGCCCGCCGCTCGGCTTCACCTTCGGGCTCGGCGGGCTGGTGGTCTTCCCGCTGCGGGCCGGCGCATCCGCCCTGCTGCTCGAACAGTCGGGCCCCAAGCAGCTGCTGCCCGCGCTCGCCGCGCACCGGGTCTCGGTCCTGTTCACCGCGCCGACCGCGTACCGCCTGATGCTCGACGCGCTCGACGGCCACGACCTCTCCGCGCTGCGCCGGTGCGTCTCGGCCGGGGAGAACCTCCCCGCCGCCACCTGGCGGTCCTGGTACGAGCGGACGGGGCTGCGCATCATCAACGGCATCGGGGCCACCGAGCTGCTGCACATCTTCATCTCCGCCGCCGACGGGGACATCCGGCCCGGCACCACCGGCCTTCCCGTGCCCGGCTGGCAGGCGCGCGTGGTGGACGGGCACGGCACGGAACTGCCCGACGGCGAGCCAGGGCTGCTGGCGGTGCGCGGCCCGGTGGGCTGCCGCTATCTCGCCGACGACCGCCAGCGGGTCTATGTGCGCCACGGCTGGAACATCACGGGCGACACCTACGTCCGCGAGCCCGACGGCTACTTCCGCTACGTCGCCCGGGCCGACGACATGATCATCTCCGCCGGTCACAACATCGCGGGACCCGAGGTCGAGGAGGCGCTGCTGCGCCATCCCGACGTGGCCGAGGCCGCGGTGGTGGGCCGTCCGGACGAACTGCGGGGCCAGATCGTGGCGGCGTACGTCGTGCCGCGCGAGGGCGCGCCGCTGACGGCCGACGAACTGCGGACGCACATGAAGTCCGTGCTCGCGCCGCACAAGTGCCCCCGCGCCATCGAGTTCCTCCCCGCGCTCCCCCGGACGGCCACCGGAAAGCTCCAGCGCTTCCTGCTGCGCGGCACGACCGCTCTAGAGTGATCACGTGGCCGAGCACACTCCCCGTTCCCTGATCGTCACCCTCTACGGCGCGTACGGCCGTCGCCCCGGCGACGCCCCGCTGGCGGTGTCCGAACTGATCCGGCTGCTGCACGCGGTCGGGGTCGACGCGCCGTCGGTGCGCTCGTCCGTCTCCCGGCTCAAGCGCCGGGGGCTGCTCGTCCCCGCCCGCACGGCGGACGGTGCGGCCGGCTACGCGCTCTCGCCGGACGCCCGTCAGCTGCTGGACGACGGCGACCGGCGGATCTACCGGCGACCGCCGCGCCGGCCGGACGACGGCTGGGTGCTCGCCGTCTTCTCCGTGCCGGAAGCGGAGCGCAGCAAGCGGCACCTTCTGCGCTCCCGGCTCGGCAGGCTCGGCTTCGGCACGGCGGCGCCGGGTGTGTGGATCGCGCCCGCCGGACTGTACGAGGAGACGCGGCACACCCTGGAGCGCCTCGAACTCGCCCCGTACGTCGAGCTGTTCCGCGGCGAGCACCTCGGCTTCACCGCGACGGGGGAATCGGTGGCGCGGTGGTGGGACCTGGACGCGATCGCCCGGCTGTACCTCGACTTCCTGGAGCAGCAGGAACCGGTGCTGCGGTCCTGGGACGCGCGGTCCGGCGCGGCGCCCGACCCTGAGGACGCCTACCGCGACTACCTCCGCGCGCTGGACTCCTGGCGGCAGCTGCCGTACGCGGATCCGGGGCTCCCCGACGAGCTGCTGCCGAAGGACTGGCCGGGTGGCCGGGCGGCGGAGGTGTTCGGGCTGCTGCACTCCCGGCTGCGGGACGCGGGCGCCCTGTTCGCGGGGCACGGCGGCTGACCGGCCCTCGAAATCGGGGTGACCCGGGGCCCGGTGTCCCGGCAGGATGAGGCATGCCCTGGACCTTCACCGCCGATGTCGCGGTCTTCCTGGACGCTGCCGGAGCGTCCCTGGCCGCCCGGCCCGCCGAGAACACGCTGCTGCTGACCGTGACCGCCACCCTCAGGGACGGCGGGCCGCACGCCTACGGCCCGGGGATGCCGGTGCTGGGCTGGTGGCGCGGGGCGGACGGTGAGGTGGCCGGGGCGCTGGTGTGGACACCGCCCTTCCCGCCGGTCCTGGGCACGGCGGCCCCCGACGCGGTCGCCGCGCTGCCGGGCGCGCTCCCGCTGACGGGTGTCAACGCGGAGCGCGGGGCGGCTGAGGTCCTGGCCGCCCACTGGCCCCGGCACCGTGTCGACGGGGAACAACGGCTCTACCGCCTGGGGACGTTGGTGCCGCCCTCCCCCGCGCCCGCCGGAGGGCCGAGGACCGCGACCGTCGCGGACCGGGAGCTGCTCGTCGACTGGATCAGGGCCTTCGGCGAGCAGACCGGCCAGTCGGGAGACCGGGCCGGGCGGATCGTGGACGACCGCACGGCGCACGGCGGGCTCACGCTGTGGGAGGCCGGAGGGGAGCCCGTGTCGCTGGCCGGCGTCTCCCGCAGGATGGCGGGCACGGTCCGCGTGGCGAACGTCTACACACCGCCGGAGCACCGGGGCCGCGGATACGCGGGCGCGGTGACGGCGTGGGTCAGCCGCGTGGCGCGTGAGGAGGGGGCCCGGGAGGTGCTGCTCTTCACGGATCTCGCGAACCCGACGAGCAACGGCGTCTACCGGCGCATCGGCTACGAGGCCGTCTCCGACCGCCTGCTGATCACCGCGGAGCCGGGGTGAGCACCGGGGCAGGGCAGGCCCCGGAGGAGCGGAGCTGGCTGATCGCCGCGAACGTGGTGCGGTGGCGGCGCTACGGCGAGGGCGGCCAGGAACTGCGGCCCGGCACCAAGTCCTACCGGGGCGGCTCGAAGGTGCACGTGCTCCAGAGTTACGCCGGGTCGGCGCACGAGCAGCTGACCACGATCGGGCGCGGGCGCCACACCGGCACGTACATCACCATCGACATGGCGACGCGCAATCTGCACACGTTCAGGGCCGTGGCGGTCCACAGCCCGACCGTGCTGCGGCTGTGCGAGGAGGCGGACGTGGGCGGCTGCTGGACGACCCGTGAGGACGCCGAGGAGCTGGCCGTCCGGCTGGAGAGGCTGGCCGCCGAGTACCGCACGGCCCACTGGTCCAGCGCGCACCCGGTTCCCTGCCGGTGCCACGAGTGCCTGACGCTCAGCCGAGTGTGAGCCGCGGCTTCGGGGCGTCGGTGCGGCCGGTCGGAGGGGGGCGGCTGCCCGCACGGTACGGCAGCGGCCAGGAGACGCCCGGCCCGGTGTACCCCTGCTCGGCCGCCGCGTGCAGGGTCCAGTGCGGGTCCCAGAGGTGGGGGCGGGCCAGGGCGCAGAGGTCGGCGCGGCCGGCGAGGAGCAGCGAGTTGACGTCGTCCCAGGAGGAGATGGCTCCGACGGCGATGACGGGCACGTCCAGGGCGTTGCGGATCCGGTCGGCGTACGGGGTCTGGTAGGAGCGGCCGTGGGCGGGGCGTTCGTCCGGGACGACCTGACCGGTGGAGACGTCGATGGCGTCCGCGCCGTGGGCGGCGAAGGCACGGGCGATCTCCAGGGAGTCCTCGTCACCCGTCCCGCCGGGCGCCCAGTCCGTCGCGGAGATCCGTACGGTCATGGGCCGGTCACCGGGCCATGCGGCGCGTACGGCGTCGAAGACCTCCAGGGGGAAGCGCAGCCGGTTCTCCAGCGGCCCGCCGTAGGCGTCGGTGCGCGTGTTGGTGAGCGGCGAGAGGAAGCCGGAGAGCAGATAGCCGTGGGCGCAGTGCAGTTCGAGGAGGTCGAACCCGCAGCGGGCGGCCCGCCGGGCGGCCTCGGTGAAGCGGTCGCGGACCGCGTCCATCCCGGCCCGGTCCAGGACCCGCGGGATCTGGCTGACGCCCCGCGCGTACGGGAGGGGTGAGGCCGCGCTGACGGGCCAGTTGCCGTCGTCCAGCGGCTGGTCGATGCCCTCCCACATCAGCCGGGTGGAGCCCTTGCGGCCCGAGTGGCCCAGCTGGACGCCGATCGCGGCTCCGGGGGCGGCCTCGTGGACGAAGCGTGTGACACGGGTCCATGCCTCGGCCTGCCCGTCGCTCCACAGGCCGGCGCAGCCGGGCGTGATGCGGCCCTCGGGGCTCACGCAGACCATCTCGGTCATGACGAGCCCGGCGCCGCCGAGCGCACGGGCGCCGAGGTGGACGAGGTGGAAGTCGCCGGGCATGCCGTCGGTGGCGGAGTACATGTCCATGGGCGAGACGACGACGCGGTTACGGAGTTCGAGGCCGCGCAGCCGCAGCGGGGTGAACATCGGCGGGGTGCCGGGCGGGCAGCCGAACTCCTCCTCGACGGCGCCCGTGAAGCCGGGGTCGCGCAGCCGGAGGTTGTCGTGGGTGACGCGGCGGCTGCGGGTGAGGAGGTTGAAGGCGAACCGGCGGGGCGGCTGGTCCACGTACTGCGGGAGCTCCTCGAACCAGCGCAGGCTGGCCTCGGCCGCGCGCTGGGTGGACAGGACGACGGGGCGGCGCTCGGCCTCGTACGCGGCGAGGGCGGTGGGCAGGTCGGGCTGCTCCTCGACGCAGGCGGCCAGGGCGAGCGCGTCCTCGACGGCCAGCTTGGTGCCGGAACCGATGGAGAAGTGGGCGGTGTGCGCGGCGTCGCCGATGAGGACCGTGTTGCCGTGCGACCACCGTTCGTTGGTGACCGTGGCGAAGGTGAGCCAGGAGGACTTGTTGGAGCGCAGCGGCCGGCCGCCGAGGGCCTCGGAGAAGACCTTGGCGCAGTGTTCGGCCGACTCGGCGGTGTCGCGGAGGTCGAACCCCGCCGCCCGCCAGACCTCCTCGCGCATCTCCACGATGACGGTGGAGGCGCCGGGCGAGAACGGGTAGGCGTGCAGCTGCATCACGCCGTGAGGGGTCTCGGCGATCTCGAAGCGGAAGGCGTCGAACGCGAAGTCTGCGGCGAGCCAGATGTAGCGGTTCCGGTGGCCGGTGACAGTGGGGCGGAAGTGGAGGGCGTGGGCCGCGCGGGTGGCGCTGCGCACCCCGTCGGCGGCGACGACCAGATCGTGGTGGGCGGCGAGTTCGGCGGCGGGCGGTGCCTCGGTGCGGAAGCGGAGCCGCACGCCGAGATCCGCGCAGCGTTCGTGCAGGATCCGCAGCAGCGTACGGCGGCCGAGTGCGGCGAAGCCGTGGCCCCCGGAGGTCTGGGTGGCGCCCCGGTGGACGACGTCGATGGTGTCCCAGCGGACGAACGCGTCGCTGAGCGCCCGGTACACGACGGGGTCCGCGTGCTCGATGCCGCCGAGGGTCTCGTCGGAGAGGACCACGCCGAATCCGAAGGTGTCGTCGGGGGCGTTGCGCTCCCAGACGGTGATGTCACGGGCGGGGTCCAGCCGCTTGAGGAGGGCGGCGGCGTAGAGCCCGCCGGGTCCGCCCCCGATGACCGCGATCCGCCCGGCGCTCCTGGAGGACCCGGTGTCCGGGGCAGGCGTCACCTCCGGGGCGGGCGCCGCGTCCGGGTGGGGCATCGCGTCCGGGGTGCGCACGGCGCTACCTGCCCCGCCACTTCGGCGGCCGCTTCTCGGTGAAGGCGGCGTGGAACTCGGCGTAGTCCTCGCCGTTCATCAGGAGGGCCTGGGTGGCGGCGTCCATCTCCACGGACGCGGCCAGCGGCATGTCGAGCTCGGCGGTGAGCAGCGCCTTCGTCTGGGCCAGGGCGAGCGCGGGCCCGTCGGCGAGCCGCCTGGCGAGTGCGGCGGCACGGGTGTCGGCCTCGCCCTCGCCGGTCAGCTCGCTGATCAGCCCGATGCGCTCGGCCTCGGGGGCGCGGACGGGTTCGCCGAGCATCAGGATGCGGGTGGCGTGGCCGAGGCCGACGACGCGCGGCAGGAGGTAGGCGGCTCCCATGTCTCCGCCGGAGAGACCGACGGCCGTGAAGAGGAAGGCGAAGCGCGCGGAGGGGGCGGCGATCCGGAAGTCGGCGGCCAGGGCGAGGACGGCTCCCGCGCCGGCCGCCACCCCGTGGACGGCGGCGATGACGGGGAAGGGGCACTCGCGAAGGGCCCGCACGACCTGGCCGGTCATCCGGTTGAAGTCCAGCAGCTGCGCGGTGTCCATCGCGAGCGTGGCTCCGATGATCTCGTCGACGTCCCCGCCCGAGCAGAACCCGCGCCCCTCACCGGCGAGCACCAGGGCACGCACGGAGCGTTCGCGGGAGAGCTCGGCGAGGAGGTCGCGCAGATCGGCGTACGCGCCGAAGGTGAGCGCGTTGAGCTTCTCGGGCCGGGCGAGTGTGACGGTCGCCACTCCGTCGTGCGTCGTCAGGCGCAGATGCCGCCAGCGCTCCGTGCGCGGGGCGGAGCCGGTGAACGGGCTCATGGAAGGGTCCCCTCCAGCCGTCGGGCTGCTGCTGGTCCCTCCCGAAGCTATCACTCATCCGTGACTTCCGTCACGAGGACGCAACAGCCCTCACAGGGGCAGGTGTGGCGAAGGTCCCTTTTGTACTGGTCGGCCGACCCTATGTCTCCGCCGTGGCACTTCGTATGGTTGAGCGCAGGAAGTCCCGGTACGGAACGCCGTACCCTCCGGTAGCGGATGACGCGGTTCCCGGTCCCAGCAGTCCCGGAACAGCGGTCCCCCGCCGGATGCCTCGTCCCTGAACGGAAACGCCCGCCGTGCCGCCATACGCCCCCGAGCCCCCGTCCGCCTCATGGCGCATCGCCCTGCCGCACTCGACGGCCGCGGTGCCGATCGCCCGTGCCCTCGTCCGCACGGCGCTGGCGGAGCTCGAAGCGCCCGCGGACTGCGACACCGCCGAGCTGCTGACCGCGGAACTGGTCGCCAACGCGGTGGAGCACACCGACGGCTCGGGGCCCATCGAGCTGGTGGTCGAGCTGATGGCGTCCGGCTGCCAGGTCGAGGTCCACGACCACGACCCGGGCCCACCGGGCGACCTCTCCCGCCTGCTGCCCGGCAGCACGCCCGACCCGTGGCAGGAGCACGGCCGCGGACTGCTGCTGATCCGCGCACTCAGCTCGGCCTGCGGTCACCGCCCCACCGAGCACGGCAAGGCGGTCTGGTTCACTCTGCCTTCGGCTCCTGTGCCGCCAGGTCCCGCGGCTCCCCAGGACTGACCAGCCGGGAGCGGCTGCGGCTGTATCCCGCGTACACGAGGGCGCCGACGGCCAGGAAGACGGCGAACTGCACCCAGGTCGTCCAGCCCGTCCCGTACATCAGGTACAGGCAGAATCCGACGCCCAGGACCGGGCTGGCCGGATAGAGCGGCACCCGGAAGGAGCGCTTCAGCTCCGGGTTGCGGCGGCGCAGCGCGATCACGGCGATGTTGACCACGGCCATGGTGGCGAGCGTGCCGATGGTCGTCAGGTTCACGACGACGTCCAGCGACGAGAACGCGGCAGGGACCGCGAAGACGACCGCCACGATCCATGTGTTGGCGACGGGGGTACGGGTCTTCGGCGAGACCCGCTCGAAGACCCGGGGGATCAGCCCGTCACGGGACATGGACATCAGGATGCGGGTCTGCCCGTACATCACGGCGAGCACGACGGACGCGATCGCGACGACCGCGCCGAAGGCGATGATCCCGCCGCCGACGCTCGACCCGGTGACCTGGTCGACGACGAGCGAGAGCGCGGCGGGCTTGTCACCCACGGCGTCCGCGCCCAGGGCTCCGATGGCCCCGAGGGCGACCGCGCAGTACAGCAGCGTGACCAGGCCGATGCAGATCAGGATCGCAATCGGGATGTTGCGCCGGGGGTTCTTGACCTCTTCGCCGGCGGTGGTGATGGCGTCGAAGCCGATGTACGAGAAGAACGCCACGGACGCCCCGGCGGTGATCCCGGCCATGCCGTGGGAGGCGAAGGGCGAGAGATGGCCGTCCTCGAACGCGGTGAAGGCGATCGCGCAGAACGCGACGAGGATGCCGATCTTCAGCACCGCCATCGCCGCCGTGGCGCGCGCGCTCTCCCTGATGCCCCGCACCAGCAGGGTGGCGGCCATCATGACCACGACGACCGCGGGCAGATTGATCACACCGCCGTCACCCGGTCCGGAGGAGAGCGCCTCGGGGAGGGTCCAGCCGACGAGGCTGTCGAGCAGCTCGTTGACGTACTGGCTCCAGCCGACCGCGACCGCGGAGACCGAGACGCCGTACTCCAGCAGCAGGCACCAGCCGACGAGGAAGGCGACGCGCTCCCCGAGGGTGGCGTAGGCGAAGGAGTAGGAGCTGCCGGACACCGGGATGGCGCCGCCGAGCTCGGCGAACGAGAAGGCGGTGAAGATGCAGGTGACGGCGGCGAGGACGAAGGAGACCACCACGGCGGGACCGGCCTCGGCGACGCTGTCGGACAGGCCGACGAAGATCCCGGTGCCGACGATGGCCCCGACGCCGAAGCACACGAGCTGGAACAGCCCCATGCTGCGGCGCAGGCCGTGCCCTTCCAGGTCTCCCCCGGACTCCGCGAGCAGCAGTTCGGGGCTCTTGATGCGCGCCCCGGTACCGCGGGAGGGGCTCGCGGGGCGGCGCGGGGCAGGGGTGGTGGGACTCATGGGGGGACGGGTCTCTTCTCTGGTGGTGCAGGAACTCTGGTGATGCGGGGGCCCGTGGGGAGGCCTGGACGTACCCATGTGTGCCCCTGCGCTTGACGGCCCGGCGCACGAAGCCCCGGACCTCTGGCGGGTCCGGCACATGAAAAGGGGTCCGGACGTGCGAGCCCGAACCCCACCAAGTGACCCCATGGTAGCCACTTGCACGCATGTTCACCCAATCGGGTGCATGTTCATGCGGTCTTCGGGCCACCCGCCAGCGTCGCGACGAGGACGGCCTTGATCGTGTGCATCCGGTTCTCGGCCTCGTCGAAGACGACCGAGTGCGCGGACTCGAAGACCTCGTCGGTGACCTCCAGCTCGGAGAGCCCGTGCCGTGCGTGGACCTCCCTGGCGACCTTCGTACCGAGGTCGTGGTAGGCCGGGAGACAGTGCATGAACTTCACATCGTCGTTGCCCGTGGCGCGCAGGACGTCCATGGTCACGGCGTAGGGCGCGAGGGCGGTGATGCGCTCGTCCCAGACCTCCTTGGGCTCACCCATGGAGACCCAGACGTCGGTGACGACGAAGTCGGCACCCCGGACCCCCTCGGTGACGTCCTCGGTGAGGGTGATGCGCGCACCGCTGGACTTCGCGAGCTCGTGCGCACGGTCCACGATCTCCTGGACCGGCCAGTAGGCGGCGGGCGCGACGATCCGGACGTCCATGCCGAGCAGGGCGCCGGTGATCAGGTAGGAGTTGCCCATGTTGAAGCGGGCGTCGCCCAGGTAGGCGAAGGAGATCCGCTCCAGGGGCTTCTCGCTGTGCTCGGTCATCGTCAGGACGTCGGCGAGCATCTGGGTGGGGTGCCAGTCGTCCGTGAGCCCGTTGAAGACGGGGACACCGCCGTACGCGGCGAGCTCCTCGACGGCCTGCTGACTGTCTCCCCGGTACTCGATGCCGTCGAACATCCGGCCGAGCACCCGGGCCGTGTCCTTGACCGACTCCTTGTGCCCCATCTGGGAACCGGAGGGGTCGAGGTACGTCGTGGAGGCACCCTGGTCGGCGGCGGCCACCTCGAAGGCGCACCGGGTGCGCGTCGAGGTCTTCTCGAAGATCAGGGCGATGTTCTTCCCGCGCAGCCGCTGCACCTCCTCGCCGGCCTTCTTGGCGGCCTTGAGCTCGGCGGACAGGTCGACCAGGCCGCGGAACTCCTCGGCCGTGAAGTCCAGCTCCTTGAGGAAATGGCGGCCTGCGAGGTCTATGGCCATGGTGATCGCTCCTGGGCGGGCTGAGGCGTACGGACTTGTCTTGGAAGTCTATACGACGGCCTGTATTGCTATACAGAGCCATGTCGGCGCCCGTACGCCCGGCCCGGTGGTGCGCGATCCGCCGGGGCAACCCCTCACGGCGGGTCGCGCACCACCGGGCGACGCCTCACACCGGGTCGCGCACCACCGGGCAGCTCATGCAGCGGGGGCCGCCCCTGCCCCGGCCGAGCTCGCTGCCGCGGATCTCGATGACCTCCATGCCCTGCTTGCGCAGATAGGTGTTCGTGGTGGCGTTGCGCTCGTAGGCGATGACGACCCCGGGCTCCACGGCAAGCACGTTGCACCCGTCGTCCCACTGCTCCCGCTCGGCCGCGTGCACATCCTGGGTGGCGGTGAGCACACGGATGGAGTCGAGGCCGAGCGCGGCGGCGATGGCCCGGTGCATGTGCTCGGGGGGATGGTCGGTGACTTTGAGCTCCCGGGGGCCGCTGCCCGGTTCGATCGTGTAGGAGCGGAGCATGCCGAGCCCCGCGTACTTGGTGAAGGTGTCCCCGTCGATCATCGTCATCACCGTGTCGAGGTGCATGAACGCCCGGCGCTTGGGCATGTCGAGCGCCACGATGGTCCGGGCCGACCCGGCGTCGAAGAGGCCTCTGGCCAGCATCTCCACGGCCTGCGGGGTGGTGCGCTCGCTCATCCCGATCAGGACGGCGCCCCGGCCGATGACGAGGACGTCGCCGCCCTCGATGGTCGACGGGTAGTCGTCCTGGCCCTCCGACCAGTGGTGGAAGACGCCCGCCTCGGGGCCGGTGAACAGGGGGTGGTGCCGGTAGATCGCCTCGAAGTGCACGGTCTCGCGCTGCCGGGCGGGCCAGCGCATCGCGTTGATGGACACGCCGTCGTAGATCCAGGCGGAGGTGTCGCGGGTGAAGAGGTGGTTCGGCAGCGGGCTGAGCAGGAAGTCGTCCAGATCCATCACATGGAAGCGGACGGAGGTCGGTTCGGCGTGCCGTTCCAGGAACTCCCGCTTCGTCATCCCGCCGACGAGGGCCTCGGTCAGCTCCGCCGCGGGCAGGTCCTCGAAGGCCGCGCGCAGATGCTCGGTGGCGAGCGGGCCGTACTCCTTCTCCGCGAAGACACGGTCGAGGACGAGCCTGCGCGCCACCGGGATGTCCAGGGACTCACGGAGCAGGTCGCCGAAGAGATGGACCTCGACACCCCGGTCGCGCAGCACGTCGGCGAGGCCGTCGTGCTCCTCCCTGGCGCGGCGCACCCAGAGCACGTCGTCGAACAGGAGCGCGTCCTTGTTGCTCGGGGTCAGCCGCTTCAGCTCCAGATCGGGGCGGTGCAGGATGACGCGGCGCAGCCGCCCGGCCTCGGAATCGACATGGAATCCCATGTCTCCATCCTCACCGCGCGGAGCGCCGTTCACCCTGCGAACCGCCACCCGATTCCGGCGGGGGCGATCCCGCCTTGCTAGAGGCGCGGGTCGACGGGCTCCGACTCCAGCGCCAGGACCGCGAAGACCGCCTCGTGGACACGCCACAGCGGCTCCCCCTCGGCCAGCCGGTCCAGGGCTTCCAGGCCGAGGGCGTACTCCCGCAGGGCCAGCGACCGCTTGTGGCCGAGGAACCGCGAGCGCAGCCGGTCGAGGTTCTCCGGCCTCGTGTACTCGGGGCCGTAGATGATCCTCAGATACTCCCGGCCGCGCACCTTGATGCCCGGCTGGACCAGCCTGCCCTTGTCGTCCCGCACGAGCGCGGCGAGCGGCTTGACGACCATGCCCTCGCCGCCGCGGCCGGTCATCTCGAGCCACCAGTCGATGCCGGAGCGCACGGAGGCCTCGTCACCCGTGTCGACCACGAGCCGGCGGGTGACCTGGAGCAGGCCGGTCGGGTCGTGCTCGACGAGCCGGTCCAGCCATGCCAGCTGCTCGTCGTGCGGCACGGCGGCCAGCGAGCGGCCCTGCACCGCCAGGATCTGGAACGGCGCGAGCCGGACCCCGTCGAGCCCCTCGGTGCTCCAGCAGTAGCGGCGGTACGCCTCCGTGAACGCGGTGGCGTCCGCTGCCCGCTCGCGCTGGCGGCCCGCGAGGGCGCCGACGTCGACACCCCGGGCGGCAGCCGCGGACAGGGCGTCCTCGGCCACCGGCAGGACGGCCCCGGCGGCGGCGCCCACCGCGGCGTACTGGGAGCGCAGCAGTCCGGCCGCCTTGAGGGACCAGGGCATCAGCTCGGCGTCGAGCAGCACCCAGTCGGTCTCCCACTCGTCCCAGAGTCCGGCGGCGGTGAGGGCCGTGCGCAGCCGGCCGAGGACGACCTCGGTGAGCGCCGGGTCGTCCAGGAACGGCCGGCCGGTGCGGGTGTGCAGGACGCCCGTGGGGCCGTCGGCCCCGAACCGCTCGCGGGCGGCGGCCGCGTCACGGCAGACCAGCGCCACGGCGCGCGAGCCCATGTGCTTCTCCTCGCAGACGACCTTGGTGACGCCGTCCGCGCGGTACTGCGCGAAGGCCTCGGCCGGGTGCTCCAGGAAGCCCTCCTCGTGGGAGGTGGCCGTCGGGGCCATGGTCGGCGGGAGGTAGGCCAGCAGCCTGGGGTCGACCGCGAACCGGCTCATGACTTCGAGCGCCGCCGCGGCGTTCTCCTCGCGCACCGCGACCCGGCCCATGTGCCGGGTCTCCACGATGCGGCGGCCCTGCACGTCGGCGAGGTCGAGCGGCCTGCCCTCCCGCCCTCCGGGCGCCTCGGTGGTCAGCGGCTTCACCGGCTCGTACCAGACCTGCTCGGCGGGCACGTCGACCATCTCCCGCTCCGGCCAGCGCAGGGCCGTCATCCTCCCGCCGAAGACGGCGCCGGTGTCCAGGCAGAGGGTGTTGTTGACCCAGGAGGCGGTGGGCACCGGGGTGTGGCCGTAGACCACGGCGGCGCTGCCCCGGTAGTCCTCGGCCCACGGATAGCGCACGGGCAGGCCGAACTCGTCGGTCTCGCCGGTCGTCTCCCCGTACAGCGCGTGCGAACGGACCCGGCCGGAGGTGCGCCCGTGGTACTTCTCGGGCAGCCCCGCGTGGCAGACGACCAGCTTGCCGTCGTCCAGGACGTAGTGGCTGACCAGCCCGTCGATGAACTCCGCGACGCGCTTGCGGAACTCGGGGTCGTGGGCGTCCTCCCGCTCCAGCTGTTCGATGGTCTCGGCGAGACCGTGGGTGTGCTGGACCTTGCGTCCCTTGAGGTAACGGCCGAGCTTGTTCTCGTGGTTGCCGGGGACGCACAGGGCGTTGCCCTCCGCCACCATGGACATGACGCGGCGCAGCACTCCGGGGCTGTCGGGTCCGCGGTCGACGAGGTCGCCGACGAACACGGCGGTACGCCCCTCCGGGTGCGCCCCGTCCTTGTACCCCAGCCTGCCGAGCAGGGTGTCGAGCTCGGAGCTGCAGCCATGGATGTCGCCGATGATGTCGAAGGGTCCGGTGAGGTGCCGGAGGTCGTTGTAGCGGCGCTCCAGGACGACTTCGGCGGAGTCGGCCTCCTCCTCGCTGCGCAGGATGTGCACCTTGCGGAAGCCTTCGCGCTCCAGGCCGCGCAGCGAGCGGCGCAGCTCGCGGCGGTGGCGCTGGACGACATGGCGGGGCATGCCCGCACGGTCGGGGCGTTCGGCGTTGCGCGCCTGGCAGAGCTCCTCCGGCAGGTCCAGCACGATGGCGATGGGCAGCACGTCGTACTGCCGGGCCAGCTGGACGAGCTGCCTGCGGCTCTCGGGCTGCACATTGGTGGCGTCGACGACGGTGAGCCGGCCCGCGGCGAGACGCTTGCCCGCGATGTAGTGCAGCACGTCGAAGGCGTCACGGCTGGCGCTCTGGTCGTTCTCGTCGTCCGCGACGAGGCCCCGGCAGAAGTCCGAGGAGATGACCTCCGTGGGCTTGAAGTGCTTACGGGCGAAGGTGGACTTGCCCGATCCGCTGGCGCCGATGAGCACGACGAGGGACAGGTCGGTCACCGGCAGCGTGCGAGAGGTACGGGTACTGGTCATGCGGCCTTCGCCTCCTTCGTCGTCGTCCGGTCCGTCGTGCCGCTGCCGGCCGTCGTTCCGGCGGCCGTGCCCCTCGTGAACACCGCCATCTGCGTGGGCGGTCCCACCTCGGGGTCTTCCGGTCCCACGGGCACGAACGCCACGGTGTAGCCGTGGCGTTCGGCCACTCGCCCGGCCCAGTCCCGGAATTCCTCCCGGGTCCACTCGAAGCGGTGGTCGCTGTGGCGCACATGTCCTGCGGGGAGCGTCTCCCAGCGGACGTTGTACTCCACGTTGGGCGTGGTCACGAGCACGGTGCCCGGTCGCGCGGAGCCGAACACCGCGTACTCCAGGGCGGGGAGCCTCGGCAGGTCGAGGTGCTCGATCACCTCGCTGAGCACCGCCGCGTCGTACCCCTTCAGCTGCTTGTCGGTGTAGGTGAGCGCGCCCTGGCGGAGGGTGATCCGCGCGGCCTGCCTCTCCCCCATGCGGTCCAGCTTCAGCCGGCGCGCGGCGACGGTGAGGGCGCGCATCGACACGTCCACTCCGACGATCTCCGTGTAGCGGACGTCCTTGAGCAGCGCCTGCGTCAACTGGCCCTGGCCGCAGCCCAGGTCGAGCACCCGGCTCGCCCCCGCCTCGCGCAGCGCCTCCAGGATCGCCTCGCGGCGCTGTTCGGCGAGCGGCACCGGCTTCTCCTCGGTGTCGGTGGTCTCATCCACCGCGTTGTCGACGCTCTCCACCTCCAGGTCGTCCGTCTCTGCCAGCCGCACCAGTTCGAGCCGCTCCATCGCCTGCCGGGTGAGCCCCCAGCGACGGGAGAGATAGCGACTGGTGATCAGCTTCTGCTCGGGGTGTCCGGCCAGCCAGCCCTCGCCCGCCCGCAGCAGCTTGTCCACCTCGTCGGGCGCGACCCAGTAGTGCTTGGCGTCGTCGAGCACCGGCAGCAGCACATACAGCTGGCGCAGCGCGTCCGCGAGCCTCAGCTCCCCCTCCAGCACCAGCCGTACGTAGCGCGAGTCGCCCCACTGCGGGAACTGCTCGTCCAGCGGCACGGCCACGGCGTCCACCGCGGTCCAGCCGAGCGGGGCGAACAGCTTGCGCACCAGCTCCGCCCCGCCCCGCGCGGGGAGCGCGGGGACCTCGATGCGCAGGGGCAGAGGTTCCTCGGCCCGTTCGGGCATCGCCCGGCAGACGCCGTTCAGCGCGGACTTGAACACCGTCGTCATCGCGACCGAGAGCAGCGACGATGCCGCGTACGGCCGGTCGTTGACGTACTGCGCGAGCGCCGCGTCGGGGGCTCCGCCCCTGCCCTTGCCCTTGCCGCGGCGGACCAGCGCCACCGGATCCACCTCCAGCAGGAGCGCGGCCGTGCAGCGCTCCGCGGACGCCTCGGGATAGAAGACGTGCGCGGTCCCGTGCGAGGTGGAGAACGTCTGCGCCTTGTCGGGATGCTTGTGCAGCAGAAAGCCCAGATCGGTGGCGGGACGCTCAGGGGTGCCGGTGGTGCCGATAGTCAGGAACACCCGTCCGAGTATGGGCCCGGGGCCCGCCTCCCACCAGGCATTTTCAGCGACCCGATGGTGCGAGTCGACCGGCCAGCGCGGCGATTTCGGACGGCCCCACCCGGCAGCACCCACCGACCAGCCGCGCTCCTGCCCGCTGCCAGTCCCGCACCCTGGAAGCCTCGAAGGTGCTGCTCCCCGCCCAGGCCCTGCCTTCGGCGTCCCACTCCTCCCCGCTGTTCGGATAGACGACGACGGGCTTGCCGGTCGCCGCGGCCGCGATCTCCACCGCGCGGTCGGCGTCGGCCGGATCGCAGCAGTTGACTCCGACGGCGATCACCTGCTCGATGCCCGCCGCGAGCCCGAAGGCCTCGGCCAGCGGCTGCCCCGCCCTGGTCCGGTCGCCCGCCGCGCTGTACGAGAGCCAGACGGGCACCGGGAACTCCTCGACCACCCGCAGCAGCGCCTCGGCCTCGTCGATGTCGGGCACCGTCTCCAGGGCCAGCACGTCGGGAGCCGCCGAGGCCAGCGCCTCCACCCGTGGCCGGTGGAAACGCTCCAGCTCCCTGACCGTCAGCCCGTACCGGCCTCGGTACTCGCTGCCGTCCGCGAGCATCGCCCCGTACGGTCCGACCGATGCCGCGACCCAGCGCTCCCGCCCGGCCACCGCGGCCGCCCGGCGGGCCGCCACCACGCTGCCGGCCATCAGCGCCGCGGCCCTGGCCCGCCCGATCCCGCGCCGCCCGAAGCCCTGGAAGGTCGCCTGGTAGCTGGCGGTGATGAGCACCTGCGCCCCAGCCCGCGCATAGGCCGTATGGGCCGCTTCGATCTGCTGGGGCGCGTCGGCGAGCAGCCGGGCGGACCACAGGGCGTCGGACAGATCGCAGCCCTGCGCCTCCAACTGGTTGGAGAGACCGCCGTCCAGCAGGACGGTTCCCTCCGCGAGGGCCTCGCCGAGCGTACGGCCGGGCGGCACATCCGGAGTCCGGGCGGGGTGCACAGCTGCTCCTTGCTGTCGGTGTCCTGAGCTCGGCGTCATGCCGTCCGCTTCCCGCGACCCGTGCTCCGCCGCGGTCGGCTGTTCCGGCCGGGCCCGGCTCGCCCCGACGCGGCTCGACCCGGCGAGGCTCGCCCCAGCGCGGCTCGGCCCGGCGAGGCTCGCCCCAGCGCGGCTCGGCCCGGCGAGGCGAGGCTCGGCCCGGCGAACCTCAGCCCAGCTGCGACTGGACCTGGGACGCGATCAGTTCCAGGTGGTCCAGGTCGTGCAGGTCCAGGACCTGGAGGTAGACACGGGACGAGCCGATGGCCGCGTACCGGCCGATCTTGTCGACCACCTCGTCGGGGGAGCCCGCCAGTCCGTTCGCCTTGATCTCCTCGACCTCGCGCCCGATGGCGGACGCGCGCCGGGCGACCTCGGCGTCGTCCTTGCCGACGCACACCACCAGGGCGTTGGAGTACACCAGGTCGTCCGGTGCCCGGCCGGCGGCCACGGCCGCATCCCTGACCCTCCCGAACTGCTTCTCGCTGTCCTCGATCGACGCGAACGGGATGTTGAACTCGTCCGCGTACCGCGCGGCCAGGCGCGGCGTGCGGACCGCGCCGTGGCCCCCGATCAGGACCGGCACCTTGGCCTGGGCCGGCTTCGGCAGCGCGGGAGAGTCGGTGAGCTGGTAGTACGTGCCGTCGTAGCTGAAGGTCTTGCCGGTCTCCGTCTCCCACAGACCCGTGATGATCGCCAGCTGCTCCTCCAGCCTGCCGAACTTCTCCTTGGGGAACGGGATGCCGTACGCCTTGTGCTCCTCCTCGAACCAGCCCGCGCCCAGGCCGAGCTCGACCCGGCCGCCCGACATCTGGTCGACCTGAGCCACCTGGATGGCCAGCACTCCGGGCAGACGGAAGGTGCCCGCGGTCATCAGGGTGCCGAGGCGGATCCGCTTGGTCTCGCGAGCCAGACCGGCCAGAGTGATCCACGCGTCGGTCGGTCCGGGCAGCCCGTCGCCGGAGCCCATGCGCAGATAGTGGTCCGAACGGTAGAAGGCGTCGAAGCCGAGGTCCTCGGTGGCCTTGGCGACGGTGAGCAGCGTGTCGTAGCTCGCCCCTTGCTGGGGCTCGGTGAAGATTCGAAGATCCATGCCTCCATCCTGCACCTTCGAAACCGCCGCGCCCCGCCTCCCCTCTCCTCTCCCCGCGCCGGACACCCCGGCTCATGACTGGCCGGAGACGGAACCCGCCGGTCCCCGGATCACGCCGTACGGGCCGTCGCGCCCCTGCTCCCCCTCGTGGTCGCGCTCCGCCTCCGCGAGCCGTCTCAACATGCCCTGGACCCTGTCCACCGACTCGTCCACGGCGTCTATCGCCTCGATGCACTGCCAGTAGAGCGATTCCTCCTCCGTGCCGCAGGCGACGCCCACCAGCGCTATGCCCGCCTCACCGAGCAGTTGCGCGAGCGCGGCCAACGCCCGCGGCACATCGGACACTTCCGAGAGCTGCGAGGCTCTCACGCCCGAGGCCGGAACCATCGGGTGGTCGAACACCGCGCTGCCCAGGGCGCAGATCTCACTGAGCCCGCGCGCGTCCGTCCGCAACTCCGCTGGGCCGCGGCTCGCCAGCCGCCCGCCGACCGCCCGGGCGAGAGCCTGGGCCTGCCACACCTCCGCCATGACGGCCGGCACGTCCCTGCTCCCCGCCAGCGCGCCGCGCCCCGCCTCGATCAGCCGCTCCGCTTCCATGCGATTCCCCCGTCGCCCATACCGCCCGTACGGAAACCCGCTCACCTCTTCATTACCCACAGTGAGGTGCGCGGCACATGAAAGCCAGAGGAAATCGGAAATCTGTGGACAGTAATCCGATTGTGGATAAGTCGATCACTCCGAAGAGTGACGATCGGTCGGCGCCTCGCCGCCGGCCACCGGGAAGCGCGCCTCGTTCCGCTCGATCTTGGCCGCGAGTGCCTCCAGCGGATCGACGCCCAGGACCTCGCAGAACTGCAGCAGATACGCCAGGACGTCCGCGACCTCGTCCCGTACACGGAACGCCTTGTCGGGGTCCTCCATGACCCTGGCCGACTGTTCCGGCGTCAGCCACTGGAAGATCTCCAGCAGTTCGGAGGCCTCCACGCTCAGCGCGGCACAGAGGTTCTTGGGGGTGTGGTACGGCTCCCAGTCCCGGGTGGCCGCGAAGTCGGCGAGCCGCCGCTGCAGTTGCGCTACATCCAGTTCCGTCACGGTGCCAGGTCTACCACTGTCACTCCCGCCGTCCCACGGGCCCTGGCGGCGTTCGCCTCGCCGACCGTTCCCAGCAGGCGCATGTGGCCGTCCGCGCAGATGGAGGCGGCCAGGGCCAGCAACTCCCCCGTCTGACGGGCGTCCAGGCTCCGGTCGAGGCCGTCGGCCAGGACCGTGAGCGCCTGCATGGCCGGGGGGACCTCCGCCGCCGGTTCGACCACCAGGACGTGCGGGCCTGTCAGCAGCACGAGCGCGAGGGCGAGATACCGCAGCTCGCCGTCGCCGAGGCGGGCGATCGGGGTGCTGCGCCCCGGCCCGCGCTCCGTCCTGGCCCGCACGGTCCCGTCCCCCAGCTCTTCGACGGTCAGCCCGGTCACCTGCCCCGCGCACCCCGTGTCCGCGCTGGCGACGAGCCGGGCGTGCCGTCGCTCGCACTGGCTGTGGGTGCGGTGCAGGACCTCGGCGAGGTTGTCGCAGCACGAGGTCAGCCGGCCTTCCCCGACCGGCACGGGCCCACGCATCAGCCGGGGCTCGGGATCGCAGGCGAACGCGGACCGCAGCGCCACGACCACCTGCTCGGCCGCCGCCAGCACCCTCAACTGCCCGTCCGTGGTGCCCGCGACCCGCAGCGGCAGCAGCGCGGTGCCGAGCCGGTCGTCGGGGAAGGGGGCGCGCGTCACCGCGACCGCCCCAGCGGTGTGCCAGGCGGCCTGCACGAAGGGGCGGCGCGGATCGAGCAGCGCCGTGTTCAGCAGGGTCTCGCCGCCCTCCCCCGTCAGCCGCTCGCCGACGATGCGGAGCGCGGGCTCGGCCTGCACGGCGAGGTCGAGCCTCACCGGGCCGGCCGGGCCCTCCACCGTGCAGCCCAGCCTGAATCCGCGTCGCCCCTGCGCGTCGGCGCCCGCCCCCTCCGGCACCCAGGCCGCCGGGTCGGGGAAGACGTCCTCCAGCGGGTCGCCCGCCGCCAGCCTTGCCAGCGCCTCGTACCCGCGCAGGGCCGTCGACTTCCCGCTGCCGCTGCCTCCGGTGAGCAGGGTGAGCGGACCGAGCGGGACGACGGTGCGCCGGTGCGCGGCGAAGGCGTCGAGCCGGAGCTCACCGACGAAGGGGCGGGCGGGGCGGGCCGCCGCGGACGGCGCGGGAGCCGTCCTCCCCGTGGGGCTCGTGGAGATCACAGTCATGGGCGGACCGTACGCACGCCGCCGGACGGCGAACCGTTTTGTCCGCACGATCTTCCTACGATTGGGGTACGCCCGCCGCGGTGACCCCCTCGACCTCCATGCCGACCGGTGCGAGCAGGAAGACGTTGCGGTCGACCCGGTGCATCCCGCTGCCGAGTCCGAAGACCACGCCGCTGCTGAAGTCCAGGATCCGCTTGGCCACATCGCTCTCGGCGCCGGTCAGGTCGAGCAGCACCGGGATCTGTGCCACGAGGTACTCGGCGACCTCGCGCGCGTCCGCGAACACCTGCACGCGCAGAACGACCAGCCGCCGCTGCTCGGCCGACTCCCGCTGGTCGGGGACCGCCCTGTGGTCGACCCGCGACGGCCATTCGTTGCGGCCCCTCAGGGGTACGACCTGAGCGAGACCCTCCCACTGCTCGTCGGTTGCGTCGTACCTGTCGTACCTGTCGTACCTGCTCACAGAACCACCCCGTCCATATGCCGGTTGGCTGTGCGCCGGCTGCGCTCGCTGTTCATCGGGCAATTCTCTCGCCCCTCACCCGTTCGGCGTACCACCGACACGGGCCGGAACGTGATCGACAGCGCCGGAACGGCCGGAAAGGTCCGGTCCGGGAGAGGGATCGAGGGGGGTGAAACGGACGGGGAGATGGGCCGGAGCACGGTGGAAGGGGCCCGGACGCCAGATCAGCTCATCGGGTTCGACGGCCAGTTCCAGGTCGCAGAGCTGGCTGGTGATCTGCTCGATCGCGGTCATCGCCATCAGCAGGGCGGGCTGCTTGGCCGGGCACCGGTGCGGCCCCGTCGACCAGGCCAGATGCGCGCTGTCGCCCGAGCGCACCGCGGGGTCCGACGCGGAGGGGAGCGACTGGGTGTTGGCGGCGGCGAAGGAGACCAGCACCAACTGCCCGGCGCGCAGCGGTACCCCGTGGAACTCGGTGTCGTGGCGCGGGAAGTGCGCGCCCAGG
The DNA here is from genome assembly GCF_001905505.1 of Streptomyces sp. CB02058. Classification (GTDB taxonomy): domain Bacteria; phylum Actinomycetota; class Actinomycetes; order Streptomycetales; family Streptomycetaceae; genus Streptomyces. The sequence goes on along the minus strand of NZ_LIPG01000003.1, from coordinate 244,427 downwards.
TTGGCGATCGGCGGATCGCGCCAGAGCACGTCGTTGACCGCCTCCTGCGCGGTCGTCGCGCCGCCGTGCAGGGAGCCCCCGTAGCCGGTGTCGCCGAGCATCCGCAGCAGCGCGTTGCCGATCAGATTGGCCGTCGGCTCATGGCCGCTGCTCATGATGAGCGTGATCTGGCGCACGGCCTCGTCGTCGTCGAGGCCCGCCGGATGGGCGAGGAGGTACGAGGTGAGGTCGCGGCCCGGGACCGCCCGCCGCCGGGTGACGAGGCCGGTGACGACGCCGACGAGGTCGTCGTACGCGGCGGTCGAGTCCTCGGCGGAGTCCATCATCCCCGCGGTGCCCCTGACCACCCGCTCGATGTCCTCGGGGGCCACCCCGAACGAGGCGGTGAAGACATGCATCGGAAGGCGGCGGGCGTACTGGGCGATGAGGTCACCGGTGCCGGTGGCCGAGAAAGCCGTGATGAGCCGCTGGGCGACCCGGGCGACCTCCGCGCGCAGCAGGTGGGGCTCGATCAGCGCGAGGGTGTCGTTGATGGCGTCGCGGTAGCGGGCGTGGACGGCGCCGTCGGTGAAGAGCGCGGTGGGCCGGTGACCGAGCACGGGCAGGACGGGCGAGTCGGCCGGTACGCCCTCCTGCCAGGCGCGCGGGTCCTTGGTGAAGGTGTCGGTGTCGCGCAGCAGATCGACCGCGGCGTGGTAGTCCGTGACCAGCATCGCGTCGACGTCCGGGGCGATGCTCACCCTGGCCACCGGCCCCTGCTCGCGCAGCCTGCGGTAGTGGCCGTGCGGGTCGGCGGCGAAGTCGGGTCCGTAGAGGGCGAGCCGCCCGTGGAGGGGGGCGGCGGCCACGGGCGAAGTACCGGGCACGGGCGGGGTCATGGCGTTTCCTGGGAGGCGGGGAGGCAGGTCAGCGCGTGTTCGGCGAGGGCGATCAGGGCGTCGATGCTGCCCCGGCGCTCGCGGGCGTCGCACTGCACCAGCGGGGTGCGGGGGTCGAGGTCGAGGTGCTTGCGCAGCACCTCGTCCGCGTGGGCGGGGGCGTCCGGGAAGCGGTTCACGGCGACGGCGTACGGGAGTCCCTGCTCCTCCACCATGTCCATGACGGCGAAGGAGTCCTCCAGCCGGCGGGTGTCGACCATGACGAGGGCGCCGAGCGCGCCGCGCGCGATGTCCTCCCAGAGCGGAAAGAACCGCTCCTGGCCCGGGGTCCCGAACATGTAGAGCACCAGGTCGTCCTGGACGGTCAGCCGCCCGAAGTCGACGGCGACCGTGGTCGTGGTCTTGTCCGGAAGTCCGGCGGTGTCGTCGAGTCCCGTACTGGACTGCGTCATCGCCTCTTCCGTGTGCAGGGTCGGAATCTCCGACAGCGTACGGATCAGTGTCGTCTTGCCCACGCCGAAGGGACCCGTGACGACGAGTTTCATCAGGGTCTCGGCGGCACTCGGCAGATAGCCGATGCCGCCCCGGTCAGTGGAGGGAACGGAGTCCAACGAGCAGCCTCTCGACGAGCGACCGGTCGATCTCACCGGCGCTGGGGATCGGTGGTCGAGCGTGCAGATGTCCTGCGGCCACGAGGTCCGTGGCCAGGAAGACCGTCGCGCTGACCGGCAGTTCCAGATGGGCGGCGCACTCGACGACGGTGAGGGCTCCCGGTTGCAGGAGCTCGCACAGCCTGCGCTGCTCCGCACCGGTGTCCGGCGGCAGGGCCGAGTCCGTGCGGATGAGCACGGCGAGCCGGTCGAGCGCGGGGCCGGTGGGCGTGAGACGGCCACCGGTGACCAGATAGGCGGGGATCAGGCGGCGCCCTGGGCCGGGGCTCATGGCAGGTCGGCGCCGTCCGGCCGGCGGGTGGGGGCGTGCATGGCGCGGGTCAGCGCGGTGACCTGCACCTGCATCTGGTACGCGATGTTCCCAAGGTGCGCGTCGGGGGCCGCGAACAGGGCCAGGGTCGTGTTCCTGCCGGCGGGTACGACGATGGCGAAGCCCAGGTCGGACTCCACCACCGTCTGCGCCAGGCGCGGGGACTCCGCGTCGGTGAAGGCGGTGGTGAAGGCGCGGGCGGCCGCGTGCAGGGTGGCCGTCATCGCGGCGACGCGTTCGGCGGACGCGCGGTCCAGGCCGGGGGACGCGCCCTCGACGAGCCCGTCGCCGGTGGCGACCACGGCGTGCTGCACGCCGGGCAGTTCCAGCAGCGGGGTCAGCACCCAGGCGAGATCACCGGTGGTGGGAGTGGTGCTCACTTCTCGTCGTCTCCTTGATCGTCCGATGAGGATGCTGAGGGGGATGCCGCGGGTGCGGACACCGGGGGCACCGGGGCCTTCCTGCCGCTGAGCGTGCCTTCCTGGAGGGACGCCCAGGCGGCTCCGGCCCGCTCGGGCGTGCGGGGCGCGGACTCCCCCTCCGCCGCCCCGCGGGGGGCGGTCGGCACGTCGGAAGGGGCCGCGCGCCGGGATCTGCGCCGTCGGCTGGGCAGTCCCACGGGGCGCTCCTCGCGGTCGTCGGCGGTCACTGCGGGCTCCACGGGGGCGGCGGGCGCGTCGGGTTCAGCGGTGACGGCGCTTCCGGCGGGCCGGGCAGGCACGGGGCGTCCGGCGGGTTCCGCGGTCTCGGGGTTCCCTGCGGTTTCGACGGCTCCGGATCGGGCGGCTCCGGGCTCGACTGCTCCCGTGCGCCCGGGGAGGCCGGCCGGCTCCGGGGCTTCGGCACCCGCGCCGGCACCTCGCGCGTGCACCGGCTTGGGGGCGAGCACGGACAGGGTGCGGTCGTCGTCCATCACGGTCAGCAGATGGGCCGGTATGCGCAGCATCGCGCGCATACCCCCGTACGGGGACGACTCGAGGTGGCAGCTGAAGCCGTAGCGCGCGATCAGCCTTCCGACCACGGCGAAGCCGGTCCGCGGCGGGTCCCCCAGCTCGGTCAGCAGTACCTCGGACGGGCCGGACAGCAGGGCACGGGCCCGCTTCAGCGCGTCGTCGTCCATGCCGATACCGGCGTCGTCGACCAGGATCAGAGCGCCGCGCCCCGGCGTCTGCTGGACCGTCACGGGGACCTCGGTGTCCGGGTGGGAGTACGCGGTCGCGTTGGCCAGCAGTTCGGCGAGCGCGATCGCGAGGGGTTCGGCGGCCCTGGCGACCAGCGCGAGCCGCTCCTGGCGCAGATGGTTGGCGACCTTGATCCGCTCGTATCCGGGGACCCTGGACTGGGCGCCGAGCACGACCTCGACGAGTGAGGAGTTCTGCCGGGCGAGTCCCGGCCAGGCGTCGCAGAGCACGGCGGTGGCCTGGGTCCTGCGGAGCGCCAGCTCGTTGCGGAAGTCGAGCTGGAGGATGCGCGGGTCGTCGTACTCGTGCTGGAGTTCCTGGAGCAGGTGCTGCGACTGGTTGAGCAGCGACTGGATCTTCGCGGAGGTGCCGCGCATGGCCGAGCGTGCCGCCGCGTCGACGCGCCGGCGTTCCTCCAGGACCGCCGTGCGCGCCGCCTGCACGGCCTCGGTCAGCAGACGTGCGGCGTCGCCCTCGATCCCGGCGGCCTCCCGCAGTCCCGGGACGGGTGCCGTCCGGTGGGAGAGCGCGGTGGCCGCGGCGGGTATCCGTTTCTCGGCGAGCTGGCGTATCTCCTCGGTGAGGGCGAGGGTGCGCGCCTCCGCGGCCTTGTTCTGGCGGTCGGCCAGTTCGGCCCGTGCCGCCGCGTTGTACGCCTCTCGCCTGGCCTGATCCATGCGGAAGGCCGACCAGATCGCCACCACGACGGCTGTCAGTGCCACGATCCATGCCACCACGGCGTCACCGCGTCTCTGTTGTCGGGGACAGCCGGCGTCCCGCGCGGCTGCGGGGCGTTGTGCCGTCGTACCGGCCGGCGGTCACGCCGGCTCGCCGGTACACAGCGTGCCGGTCTCGTGGGCGACGGCCGCCACGTCGGCCATGACCTGGAGGACACCGGGCAGTTCGGAGCCGTCCAGGTGGCGGTACTCGCTCCCGATGGTCACCACCAGGCGCTCCGGCAGGCCGAGCGCCGGATGGCGGTCCTCGCGGATCACCCGGCGGGCCGCCTCCAGGGCGGGCACACCGGCGGCGTGGAGGGCGTGGGCGCGTTCGCGTACGTGGGCGAGGTAGCCGATGTGCTCCCGCACCCCGGCCGGGTCGAGCACCGGTCCGTGGCCGGGCACGATCACCTCGGCCCCGGTGGCCAGCACCTGCTCGCAGGCGTCGATCACGTTGCTCAGGGGGCCGGCCCAGTGCACCGGATGGTCCCCGGGCTGCCGTTCGGTGGAGGCGAAGACGATGTCGCCGCTGAACACGGTGCGCTGGGCGGGCAGATGGACGATCAGGTCGCCCGTGGTGTGCGCGGGCGGAAGGGACGTCACCTGGACCGTGTGCTCCCCCAGGGTCAGCTCAAGCTCCCCGGTGAAGTAGGTCGTCGGCAGCACCTCCTCGGTGGCCGACCAGTCGAAGCCGCCGAAATGGCGGCCGAGGTAGGCGCCGAGGGGGGTCGCCGGGTCGCTTCCGGTCACCAGCGCGTGCTGCTGCCGGGGCGTGGGGTCGTAGTGGATGTGCTCCCGGGCCTCCCGGGTCGCGATGATCTCCGCGTCCGGGAGCACGCCCGCGCCCCAGAAGTGGTCCCCGTTGGCATGGGTGACGATCACGCGGTCGATGCTCACCCCGGGGGGCAGCCGCTTCTCGCTCTCCACGAGGAACTGCCCTGCCAGCAACGGGTCGTACGGGGTGTCGATCCACAGCGCGCCGCGCCGCGAGACCAGGAGGCCGCAGTTGGCCAGGCCCCAGCCCCGCTTCGGCGGCAGCCAGGCGTACAAGCCCGCGCCGAGGTCGACGACGTCCCCACCCGTGATCGGCATGGGGCGATTATGCCGACCACGATGCGTTTGCGCGTTCGAACTCGGCCAACGCACAGACCCGGTGACGCGAAATCGACCTTGACTCCCACCGCCCGCCGCCCGGCGGTGACGGTCCGGCATCTCGGCCCATCGGCCGCGCGAAGGATTTTCCACCCGGTGACCGGGATGTCGCCCGGCGCGTGCGCGGCTCGCGACAGATACCCACCCGGGAACGACGGAACCCGAATGAGCCGACTACCCACCGAGCTTGGCCGAAAACAGCCGTACCACGACGAGCGGAACCGGCGACCGTTTGCTTGTTCTTGCTCGATTGACCCATGTAACATGCAGAATTGAGCAAACCGGCGACGATTTCACCCAGCCCGCCCCTCGGGTGCGAGCAGCAGCGGAAAGCGGAGTGCGTACATGTCCTACGTCGAGACCGAGACAGCGAGCCAGCCGGAGTGCTGGCGCCGTGCCGTGGATGTCGCCGCCGACCGGGCGGCGGCCCTGCCCGCCGACGGTGAGCGCGTCGCCGTCGTCGGCTGCGGCACGTCGTACTACATGGCGCAGGCGTACGCCGCGCTCCGCGAGACCTCGGGGCAGGGCGAGTCGGACGCGTTCGCCGCGTCGGAGTTCCCCTTCGGGAGGGCGTACGACCGGGTCGTCGCGCTGACGCGGTCGGGCACCACCACCGAGGTCCTCGGCCTGCTGGACCGGCTGCGGGGCACCACAAGGACCGTCGCGGTGACCGCCGACCCGCACACCCCGGTGAGGGACGCGGCGGACGAGCTGGTCGTCCTCGACTTCGCCGACGAACGGTCCGTGGTGCAGACGCGGTTCGCGACCACGGCCCTGACCCTGTTCCGCGCCCACCTCGGGCTGCACACCGACGAGGTCGTACGGGACGCGGAGAAGGCCCTCACGGAGCCGCTGCCCGACGGGCTGCTGGAGTGCACCCAGTTCAGCTTCCTGGGGCGCGGCTGGACGGTCGGGATCGCCAACGAGGCGGCGCTCAAGATGAAGGAGGCTTCCCTGTCCTGGACGGAGTCCTATCCGGCGATGGAGTACCGCCACGGCCCGATCAGCATCGCCACGGCCGGTACCGCGACATGGATGTTCGGCGCGGCGCCGAAGGGCCTGGCCGAACAGGTGCTGGCGACGGGGGCCCGGTGGGTGGAGAGCGGTCTGGACCCCCTGGCCGACCTGGTGCGCGTCCAGCGGCTGGCGGTCGCCCGCGCCTCGGCCCGGGGACTCGATCCGGATCTGCCGCGCCATCTGACGCGATCGGTCGTGCTCGAAGGGGCGCCGGGGGCCTGACCCCGTGTCACGGCATGCCGCGTACCGGGCCGGCGGGGGCCCGGTACACGGCGACGGCCGTGCGGGTCAGCCCTCTTCGAAGTGGGCGTCCAGCGCGGCGTCGAGATCCGCCGTCCACTCCTTGAGGCTGCTCCGCGCCTCGGCCTCGACCTCGGCGTTGAACCACCGGCGGCTGGACAGGTGGACGGTCACGGTGAACCGGCGTCCGAAGCGGCCGGTCTTGACCTCGACCGCGCCGATCTCGGCCCAGTCGAACTCCGCCTCCTGGTCGTCCAGCGTGAAGCGGACGCCCGTGGCGTCCACCCGGATGGATCCGCGCCGGTCGCTGACCTCGAAGACGGGTCCGTCCTCGCCGTCGGCTCCCTCGCGCTCCTCGCCGGCTTCCGCGTCCGCGGCGGTGCCGGAGTCCGTGTCGTCCTCCGGCTCCTCGGCGTCCCCGGCCCCCTCCGGCTCCCGGGCGTCCTCGATCGCGGGTCCGGCGGACACGACCGCGTCCTCGGGTTCCGGGACCTCCTCGGGCGCCGCCTTCTCCGCCTCCGCCTCAGCCCCCGTTCGCGCGGCGACAGGGGCCGTCAGGCCGGGGATGAACGCCGGGTCTGTCCCCGCGGCGAACTCGGGCTTGGTGTTCGAATCTATGCGCTGCTCCACGGCGGGCAGTATGGACGACGAACCTGTACGAGACCAGTCAACGGGTCCCGACCGGCCTGTCGTCGCGCACCCGGGAACGGCCGGGCAGGACGGAACGGCCGGGCACGACGGGCACCCGGCCGCGGTGTGCGCACACGAAAGACGGGGTGCGCGCACACGAAAGACGGGTGGTACGGGTTCCGCCGAACCCGTACCACCCGTCCCTGCCGTCCGTCACTCTGTTCCCGCCGTCACGCCTCGCGCGTCAGCGGGTTCATGTGTCCTCGAGGCTCAGTAGGCCCCGAAGACGTTGTCGATCGAGCCGTACCGGTCGGCGGCGTAGTTGCACGCGGCCGTGATGTTGGCGACCGGGTCGTAGCTGTCCGTCGACGTACCGGGCACGTGGTAGGCCTGGAAGGTCGGGTCGATGACCTGGAGGAGGCCCTTCGACGGGATGCCGGCGGCGGCGTTCGAGTCCCAGTTGTTGATGGCCTGGGGGTTGCCGGAGGACTCACGCATGATGTTGCGGTGGATGCCCTCGTAGCTGCCGGGGATGCCGTGCTCGGCCATGATGGCGAGCGACTCCTTGATCCAGCCGTCCAGGTCGTTGGTGTACGCGGCCGGCTCGGCGGCGGGGGCGGCCTCGGCGGCGGCGGGAGCGCCCTCCGCGGCGACCGGGGTGCTCGCGCGCTCCGAACGGTCGGCGCGGTCGGCGCTCTCGGCACGGTCGGCGGCCTTGTCGGCCTTCTTCTCCGACGTGTCGGCCGACTTCTTCTCGGCCTTGCCACCGACGGTCAGCTTCAGACCGGGGTGAATCAGGTCGGGATTTCCGCCGACGGCCTTCTCGTTGGCCTCGTACAGGGCCTTCCAGCCACCGCTCACGGAATGCTCGCGGGCGATCTTGGCGAGCGTGTCGCCCAAGATCACGGAATAGGTGGTGGAGCCGGACTTCTTCGCGGCAATTCCCTTGCCGGACACGGAAGTCGACGTGGCCGCCTTTTCGACGGCGGTCGGCTGGGCCGGGGCGGCGAAGGCACCGGTCGCACCGAACACGGGAAGGGCCAGAGCGGCTCCACCCGTGGTCACGGCGATGACGCCGCGAGTCAGCGAACTGGTCCTGGAACGACGGTGCTTACCGTTTTCGGGCATGCTGAATTCCTCTCCGTCGCCTACGAAGTGAGCTGTCGGGTTCGGGCTGGAGATGCCCGGCCGCATGTGAATGCGACTTCACCCCGAGCCGCTCCGGATACCGGATCGGCGCTTACTTGGGTCCCCCGCTCCTGCCGTACGAGAAGTGGTCGGGTTCCCGGACGGCGGCAGGATTAGGCGTTCCATCCGGAGTGATGGTGACCGTAGGCGAGAAATAGGGAAACGAACAAGCCCGATCTCGTGATCACAATTCACCGGCAAGATCGATTCACAGGAATTCATGTAATCCATCGCACACGGCGCGGACAACTCTTGTTGGCGCAGAAGGGAACCGGTCGCTCCGCCCGGGCGTCCGCGGCTCGTCAGGTGACGCTGGTCACGGAGTCCGATTAGGGCGTTTTGCTCCCCCTTGAAGGTCCCCAGGTCACACGAAATGGCCTTTTATGGATTACGGGATCAATTCCAAGAAAGCGATCCAAATCGGGCAGATACCCCAGAGCGGTCATCATCGGGCATACCATCTGACACTGCGTGGAATCGATCCACGTATGACCGAGAACCCTCACGCCTCGTACCCACGGATCACCGTCCTGCCCGTCCAGCCCGGCGACCCGCCCTTCCGCATCGTCGAGATCGACGGGGAGGTGGTCGGCCGGGCGACCGCCATGACAGATGTGCTGATCGCCGCCTCGGCGGCGGGGATCCCGGTCCATGACCTCGACGATCCGGCCTCGGTGCGCTGGGTGGGCGGCGGCAAGCTCAGCTGGCGGCCGCACTGACGGGAACGGCGCATCTCCCGGGCGGGCCGGCTTGCGCGGGCGGTACGTCGGCTCCGCGCAGGGCCTGAGCAGCCACCCCGGCCGGGGCCCGCGGGGTGGCGCCCGCCCGGGGCGCGCCTCCTACGCCCGGCCCTCCGAGGCGGCAGGAGCGTCCGGGGCGGCAGGGAAGGCCGGGGTCGCCGGAGCCCTCAGCAGGCCCAGCGAGAGGTCGAGCGCCGCTTCGAGGTGGGTGATCCTGCCGGTGGACATCAGGATCGTCACCCCGCCCTGCACGGCGGCGATGAGCGCGGCAGCCGTGCGGTCGGCGTCCAGGCGGCGGTCGATCTCGTCCCGTTCCTGCATCAGCTGGACGCCGGCGCGCAGGGCCGCCTGCCACTGGTCGAGCAGCCGGCCGGTGAGGGCCTGCGCGGCGGGGGTCGTGCGGCCCAGTTCGGTGATCAGGACACCCAGCGGGCAGTTGACGCCCTGCTGCTCGTAGCGCCGGACGACCGCGTCGCGCCAGTCCTGCCACGCCTGCCAGGTGCCGAGGTCCCCGAGGTGCGGTTCCTGGTCCTCCAGGACGAGTTCGGCCTCCCGGGCGGCCACCGCGAGCAGCAGCTCCTCCTTGCCCCCGGCGAAGTAGTGGAAGATCTGGCTCTTGCTCGTCGAGGTGCGTGCGCGGATGTCGTCCAGCGTGGTGGCGGCGGCGCCCCTGGCGCGGATCTCCGCCGCGGCCCCCTCGACGATGCGGCGCCGGGTCTCCGCCCCCTTGGCCGTGAGCCGTGGTGCCGCGCTCTTCCCGGTCGCCATGCCGGAGCCTCCCTCACATATGGACTCGCGGGTCCATTTTATGCGCGCGACCGTGGGACCCGTCCACACGGGCCGGGAGAGACAAGCGGCGTCCGGTGCGTGCGATCGCCGGGCGGAGGAGGGAGTCCATGCGCGGCATCGACGACCGACGACAACGCGGCGAGCGTGCGTGCCGGGCGTCGCGAGCCCGGCACGATCCGGAAGAGACGCCCTGGTCCCGGGCCACCACGGGCAAGCTGCTGCTCGTCCCGTAGCGGCCCTCGGCCCTCGGCCCAGGTGGGTGCCGTCCCGTCAGTCCTCGATCCGGATCGCGAGGGCCGGGCAGACCGCGGCGGCCTGGTGGACGTCGTCGGCCCGGGCGGGAGAGGGCGCCGGGTCGAGGAGGACGGCGATGCCGTCGTCGTCCTGGTCGAACACGTGGTCGGCGGCGACGACGCACTGGCCGGAGGCCACGCACTTGTCCTGGTCGAGGGTCACCTTCATGAGCGCTCCTTCGTCGTGGGTGTCGCGGGTGTCGTCGGTGTCGTGGTGCGGGGTGTTCGCGGGTGCGGCAGGGTTCTCACCAGGCCACGGGAAGCTCGTGGACCCCGTAGACGGAGCCGTCGTGCTTGAACGGCAGCTCCTTCGGGTCAGCGTCGAGGCGCAGGGTGGGGATGCGCCGGTAGAGGGTGCTGTTGACGACCTGGAGTTCCATACGGGCCAGGGGCTGGCCGAGGCACTGGTGCACGCCGAAGCCGAAGGCGACATGGCGCCGGGCGTCACGCCGGAGGTCGAGCCGGTCGGGGTCGGTGAAGACCTCGGGGTCGCGGTTGCCGATGTCGTTGGGCACGATGATCCCGTCGCCCGCCCTGATGACCTCGCCCGCGCACTCGATGTCCTCCAGCGCGACACGGCGGCGGCCCCCGTGGGTGATGTTGAGATACCGCAGCAGTTCCTCCACCGCGCCCGCGACCGTCCTCGGGTCCTCGGTGTCGCGCAGCAGGGCGAGCTGGCCGGGGTGTTCGAGCAGGGCGAGGGTGCCCAGAGCGATCATGTTCGCGGTGGTCTCGTGCCCGGCGAGCAGCAGGAGTACGCCCATCTCGGCCGCCTCCCGCCGGGACAGCTCGCCCGCCTCGACCCGCGTCCCGAGCTTGGACAGCAGGTCGTCTGCGGGAGTGGTGGTCTTGTGGCCGACCAGCTCGTCGAGGTAGCCGATCAGCTTGGCGTGGGCGGCGCCGCGCTCCTCGGGTGTCGCGCTGCGGCTGATGATGGTCCTGCTGTTCTCCTGGAAGAAGTCGTGGTCGGTGTACGGCACTCCGAGCAGCTCGCAGATCACGAGCGAGGGAACGGGCAGGGCGAAGGACTGGACGAGATCGGTCCGCGGAGGCCCGGACAGCATCGTGTCGATCAGCCCGTCCACGATCCGCTGGACGGCCGGACGCATCGCCTCGACCCGCTTGATCGTGAAGGGCGCCGTCACCATGCGCCGCTGCCGGGCGTGTTCGGGGTCGTCCATCAGGATGAAGCTGAAGCTCGACCCCCTCACCGGTGCGGGACTGGGGTAGCCGGGCCGGGTGACGTCGGCACTGACCCTCGGGTCGGAGAGGAGGGCGCGCTGATCGGCGTAACGGGTCGCCAGCCAGGGGGTCGTCCCGTCCCACAGGCGGACCTTCCTGAGCGGGCCCCGCTCCTGCTCGGCCTTGAGCGCGGGCGGCGGGTCGAACGGGCAGCCCGTGGCCCTGGGCATCGGGAACTCCGGGAGAGCGGGGGCGGGCGCCCCTTCCGGACGTACGGTGCTGGTCATCGCTTCCTCACTTCGTCGTGCGGATGGCTGAGGTGCGTCGTTCCGTGGTGCGGGGACGGCCGAGGTACCTCCTTCCGTGGGGTGGGGACGGCTGAGGTGTCCCGGCCGTCGTCGTGCGGCAGCCGTCAGGGGGCGGCGGGTGCGAGCGCCGGGGCGGGGCCGCCGATCTCCGGGCGGCGCAGACGGGCCTGTCTGGGCATGTTCCAGCCGATGACGCCGGTGACCCTGCCGCCCTGTTCGCAGCGGGCGACGAACCGCCCGCTCGCGAGGTCGCCGTCGACGACGGCTACGTGCGCGTCCGGCGGGAAGCTTCCGTGGGTCTGGATCCGGGCGTCGAACTGGTCGGTCCAGAAGTACGGCACCGGCACATAGGGCCGGTCGGCGCCGAGGATCGTGTCCGCGACGGCCATGGCCTGTTCGGTGGCGTTCGTACGGTTCTCCAGGCGCATGGAGGCGTCGAGGAGTTCGTGGTGCCAGCGTGCGACGTCCCCCACGGCGTAGATCCCCTCCGCCGCCCGGCAACGGGAGTCGCAGACCACACCGTTGTCGACGCGCAGCCCGCTGCCGGCCAGCCAGCCGGTGGCCGGTTCCGCGCCGATGGCGACCACGACCAGATCGGCGGGCAGCACCTCATCGGTGTCCAGGCGCACTCCGGTCACCCGGCCCCGGGCCCCGGTGAGTCCGGTGACCGCGTGGCCGAGCCGCAGGCGCACCCCGTGTCCGGTGTGCAGGGCCGCCAGCCGGTCCGCGATCACCGGTCCGAACTGGGCCAGCATGGGCGCCGGCCGAGGTCCGGCCAGGGTGACGTCCAGGCCCATGGTGCGTGCGGTGGCGGCGATCTCGGAGCCGAGCACGCCTTCGCCGGCCACCACGAGCCTGCGGGACGCCAGAAGCCCGGCGCGCAGGGCGAGGGCGTCGTCGAGGGTTCTCAAGCCGTGGACGCCCTCGGTGCCTGGAGGTACGGGCAGGGTCCTCGGCCGCACCCCGGTGGCGATGATGACGGCGTCGGCGCGCAGTTCCCGGCCCGAGGCGGTGCGCACGGTACGGGTCTCCGCGTCGAGGCCGGTCGCGGGATCCCCGAGGAGGATCTCGGCGTCCAGGGCCGTCAGGGCGTCCGGCGCGCGGAGCCGGGCCGTGTCGGGGGCTCTGGTGCCGTCGAGCACCTGCTTGGACAGGGGCGGGCGGTCGTAGGGCAGGTGCCGCTCGCCTCCCAGCAGCGTGAGCCTGCCTGCGTATCCCTTGCGGCGCAGTGTCTCCGCGGTGGTCAGTCCGGCGGCGGAGGCGCCGACCACGAGGACGTGGGAGGGGTGGCGCGATCCCTGGTCGGCGGCGATGTGGGGGGACATGGAGCCTCGGCTCTCCGGCCCGGCCGGCCGGTTGGGGCCGCCGGAGCGCGGGTGGGGGATGGAGTGCGGCCAGTTGCGTGGGGACGGGTGCGGTCAGCTGCGTGGGGTGACGGGGGCGGTCCACAGCCCGACGATCGCGTCGATCAGTCCGGTCGCGGTGTCGTGCCAACTGGCGCGGGCCGCAGGGATGTTCTCCGCCAGGTCGCGTTCACGCTCGGCGCAGGTGTGGAGGATCAGATTGCGCGCCATGGCGCCCCGCTCGGCGTGGATGTCGGCCGGCAGGTCGGGCAGACACCGGTTCAGCCCTTCGAGGGTCCGCCGTGTGGCCGGGGACGCCAGCGACTCCTCGGCCAGGATGTCCCGCAGCGCGGGATCGGTGATGACCTGGGCGCAGAACCGCGCGAACCAGGTGGGACCGCCTGGGGCGGCCAGGTGTTCGGTGGTGGGCCGCACCAGGCAGGCGACCCAGTCCCCCGTGTCCGTGCTGTCGCCGATCTCCGCCAGCAGACGTGCGCGGGCCTCCTCGATCCGGTGGCTGTGCTTGCGGGCGATCGCCCGCACGAGGTCGGCCTTGGTCCCGAAGTGGTAGCCCACCGCTGTGTTGTTGCCCTGCTGGGCGGCCTCGCTGACCCGGCGGTTGGACACGGCGTAGACACCGCGTTCCGCGAACAGTCTCTCCGCCGCGTGCAGGATGCGTTCCCTGGTCTCGCTGACCTGGTCGGCCCGCGCCGTCCGTTCCATCGCCGTCTCCTGGGTCGAGGGCGTCCCGGGGCACCCAGGCAATCCCGTGGAACGGCTTCAGTCAATCGACTGATTTAAAGATGGCCGGAATGGTCACACGCCCCGCACACGGCGCGTCGTCACTCCATCAGCCCGGCGGCGACCGTCGCGCCCAGCTCCCAGCACGCCTCGGTGTCGGACTTGGCCGGTTCTCCCGTGACGGTCACGGCGTCGGCCGTACGGCGCCATCCGAGCCCCGTCGTGATGGACTCGATGCCCCGTACGGCGCCGGTGACGTCGTTGCCGCCGTGGACGTAGTAGCCGAACGGCCGTCCCCGCGTCTCGTCCAGGCACGGGTAGTAGACCTGGTCGAAGAAGTGCTTGAGGGCGCCGGACATGTAGCCGAGATTGGCCGGAGTGCCCAGCAGATAGCCGTCGGCGGCGAGCACGTCGGAGGCCGTGGCCGAGAGCGCGGAGCGCCGGACGACCCGTACGCCTTCGATGTCGTCGGTGGTCGCCCCCGCGACGACGGCCTCGAACAGGGCCTGGCAGTTGGGCGAGGGGGTGTGATGCACGATCAGCAGAGTGGCCACACCTCCGAACCCTGCCGCCACCGCTCCCCGGAAGCAAACCGGGGCGGGTGGCGGCTCGGGCTCCCGCTCAGCCGGCCGCGCGGAAGCTCCGCAGGCGCAGGCTGTTGCCCACGACGAAGACCGACGAGAAGGCCATGGCCGCTCCGGCGATCATGGGGTTGAGCAGGCCCGCCGCGGCGAGCGGGAGGGCCGCCACGTTGTAGGCGAAGGCCCAGAACAGGTTCGAGCGGATCGTGCCCAGCGTCCTGCGGGAGAGCCGGATCGCGTCGGCGGCGGCGCGCAGGTCACCCCGTACGAGCGTCAGGTCCCCGGCCTCCATGGCCGCGTCCGTCCCGGTGCCCATGGCCAGGCCCAGGTCCGCCTGGGCGAGTGCGGCGGCGTCGTTGACACCGTCGCCGACCATGGCGACGCTGCGGCCCTCGGCCTGGAGCCTCTTGACGACATCGGCCTTGTCCTGCGGCATGACCTCGGCGATGACCTCGTCGATGCCGACCTCGGCGGCGACGGCCTCGGCGACCGTGCGGTTGTCGCCGGTCAGCAGGATGGGCGACAGTCCGAGGGCGCGCAGCCGCCGGACGGCCTCCGCGCTGGTGTCCTTGACCGCGTCGGCGACCTCCAGAACGGCGCGGGCCTCACCGTCCCAGGCCACCGCGATGACGGTCCGGCCGGCCTTCTCGGCGCGGTCCTTGGCGGCCCGGAGCTCCTCGGGGAGCTCGATGGCCCACTCGCTCAGCAGCTTCTCCCGGCCGACGAGCACGGCGTGGCCGTCGACGACTCCCTGGACGCCGAGCCCGGGGATGTTGGCGAAGTCCTCGGGGGCGGGCAGGGTGCCCACCGCCGCGACCGCTCCCGTGGCGACGGCCCGGGCGACCGGGTGCTCCGAGGCGTGCTCCAGCGCGCCCGCGAGGCGGAGGACTTCGTCCCCGTCCGTGCCCGTCGTGGTGCGGACCTCCAGCAGGGTCATCCGGCCGGTCGTGACCGTGCCGGTCTTGTCGAGGAGGATCGTGTCCGCCCTGCGGGTGGTCTCCAGCACCTCGGGGCCCTTGATCAGGATGCCGAGCTGGGCGCCGCGCCCGGTCCCGACCAGCAGGGCGGTGGGGGTGGCGAGCCCCAGGGCGCAGGGGCAGGCGATGATCAGTACGGCGACGGCAGCCGTGAAGGCGGCGGTGAGTCCGGCGCCGGAGCCGAGCCAGAAGCCGAGCGTGGCGAGCGCGAGCCCGATGACGACCGGCACGAAGACCGCGGAGATCCGGTCGGCCAGGCGCTGGGCCGAGGCCTTGCCGCTCTGGGCCTCCTCGACGAGCCGGGCCATCCGTGCCAGCTGTGTGTCGGCGCCGACCCTGGTGGCCTCGACGACCAGGCGTCCGCCCGCGTTGAGGGTGGCACCGGTGACGGAGTCCCCGGCGGAGACCTCGACCGGCACCGACTCACCGGTGAGCATCGAGGCGTCCACGGCGGACGAGCCCTCGACCACCGTCCCGTCCGTGGCGATCTTCTCCCCGGGGCGCACGAGGAAGCGGTCGCCGACGACCAGGGCGGCCGTGGGCAGGGTGAGCTCACGGCCGTCGCGCAGGACGGTGACCTCCTTGGCACCCAGCTCCATGAGCGCCTTGAGGGCGGCGCCCGCCTTGCGCTTGGAGCGTGCCTCGAAGTACCGGCCGGCCAGGATGAAGGCCGTGACGCCCGCGGCGGCCTCCAGATAGATGTTCCCCGCACCGTCCCCTCGCGCGATCGTGAATTCGAAGGGGTGCGTCATGCCCGGCATGCCGGCCGTTCCGAAGAAGAGTGCCCACAGGGACCAGAGGAACGCGGCCGACGTGCCGACCGAGATCAGGGTGTCCATGGTGGCCGCGCCGTGCCGGGCGTTGGTCCAGGCGGCACGGTGGAAGGGCCAGGCCGCGTAGGTGACGACCGGGGCCGCGAGTGTGAGGGAGAGCCACTGCCAGTACTCGAACTGGAGGGCGGGGATCATCGCCATCGCGACGACCGGCAGGGCGAGCACGGCGGCGGTGACGAGCCGCTCGCGCAGTGACCTCAGCTCGGCGTCGGCGCGCTCGTCGTCCGCCTGCCCGGCCGTCGGCGCGGCGCCCTCGCCGGGCGCGGGAGCGGCCGGGGCCGGCGGCTGGGCGGTGTAGCCCGTGGCTTCGACCGTGGCGATCAGGTCGTCGACCGAGACATCGTCGTCGAAGGTGACTCGCGCCTTCTCCGTGGCGTAGTTGACCGTCGCCTCGACACCCTCCATGCGGTTGAGCTTCTTCTCGATCCGGGCCGCGCACGAGGCGCACGTCATGCCGCCGATCGCGAGCTCGACCCGGGTGGCTCCGGGAGTCGTGGGAGTCATTGCGTGCTCCTCGTTCGAACGGGACCAAGTATACCCCTGGCGGGTATCTCTCTCACCTCAAGGGATATACCCCCTACCCGTATCCACGCAAGCCCCGCGCGGCAGCTTGCACATACCCCTGGAGGGTATACGCTCAGGAATATCGGACCACTGCGGGACCTCCGCGCTGACGTCAGGAGCAGTCATGAGAACGGCCGCGAAGATGACCGCGTTCACCGCCGCGCTTGCGGCGTCCTTCGGTGCCGCCTGGGGGGTGGGTGCCGTGGCCGGGCCCGATGATCCCGGGCCTTCCGGGCGCGCGGGCCACAGTGAGAGCGGCGCCCAGCACGTCGGTGACGGCGCCGCGGCGTCGGCGGCCGGCGGGCTCCAGGTCTCCGAGGGCGGCTACACGCTGGACCTGAGGACCCCGCGCCTGGAGGCGGACGGGAAGAGCGAGCTGCGCTTCACCATCCGCGACCGGGAGGGCGAGCCGGTCACCGCTTTCCAGCGCGAGCACGACAAGGAACTGCATCTGATCGTCGCCTCACGGGACCTGGCCACCTACCGTCACCTGCACCCTGTCCGGGCGGCCGACGGCACCTGGAGCACCCCGGTCAGCCTGCCCAGGGCGGGCGACTACCGGGTCTTCGCCGACTTCACGCCCTCGGGGCGGAACGCCACCGGCCTCACCCTGGGGACGGACCTCGCGGTCTCCGGCCCGTACAAGGCGGCGGAGCTGCCGAAGCCCGCACCGACCGCCGGCGTCGACGGATACACCGTCTCGCTGAACGGCACGCTCCGCCCCGACGCTCCGGAGCGGCTCACCTTCACCGTGCGCAAGGACGGCGAGCCCGTCACCGACCTCCAGCCCTATCTGGGGGCGTACGGGCACCTCGTGGCCCTGCGCGCCGGTGACCTCGCCTACCTCCACGTCCACCCCGACGGCGAACCGGGCGACGGCGTCACCGCGTCCGGCCCGGACGTCTCGTTCATGGCGACCGCGCCGAGCCCGGCCGCGTACCGCCTGTTCCTGGACTTCAAGCACGAGGGCACCGTCCGGACGGTGGCCTTCACGGTGCACGCCGGGGCGGCGGCGCAGGATCCGGGCGGCCCGGCCGAGACCCCCGCGCCGACCGGCCCCGAGGACGGCCACGAGGAGGGCCCGGCCCACCAGCACGGGGAGTAGGGGCCGCCGGCACGCCCTGCGGTGAGCGGAGCCGGGCGGCTCCGCCCGGCTCGGCGCGGCTCGATCGCGGCGGGCGGCGCCGGCGGCACGGGACCGTGCCGCGGCCGGCCGCACGGCCCCGGCCCCGCGCCGGACGGCTCCTCAGGAGCGCTTCGCCCCGGCGGCGGCCCCGGTGAGCCCGTCCAGCCACGCCTGGTGGCCCAGCAGCATCGGGTTCGGGGTCTGCCCGGCCAGATCGGCGGCCGGGCGGCCGATCTGGGACTCCTGGGTGAGGATCCGCACCCGGTCACCGGGCAGGTCCTCCACCAGCCAGGCGTGCAGCACATCCAGCCGCTCGTCCGGCCCGCCCTCCTGCCGGGCCGTCCACGAGAGGCGCCCGGGGGCGCCGGGGGCGGGGGCGCGGAACTCGACGACCTCGGCGTCCAGCGGCGGGAAACCGAAGGTGCCGAAGCTGAAGCGGACGCCCTCCGCCAGCCCGGGGCCCGCACCGCCGGAGAAGCGGATGTCGGCGACGTTGTCGTAGTACGACTCCCAGGTCGAGGTGTCGACGAGGTACGGCCAGACGTCCGCCGCGCGCAGCCCCCGCACGATCTTCTCGTTGGAGACGAAGTTGTCGGTGGTACCGGGCAGATAGCGCTCGGGCCAGTCGATGGCGTTCTGCGTGGTCATGTCGGGCCTCTCGGGGGGTGCTTCCGGCTCGGGGCTCCTTCGCCGGGCGATCACCTCGACGGTAGGACCGCAAGCCATCGGCAGGCCGGTGGACAGGCCGAGGTCTGCCATCGGATCCCGGGCAGGAGGGGGCGTCCGGTGGTCCAGGGGCCGTGCCCCGTACAGCCCCTGGACCCGGCGCACCGACCTACCGCACCAGGCAGGGCCGCTTCGCGTCGAACGTCCAGCCGGGGACCAGGAACTGCATGCCGGCGGCGTCGTCCCGCGCTCCCAGGGCCTCCTTCCTGTAGAGCTCGTGGGCGGCGAGGAGGCGGTCCATGTCGAGTTCGACGCCCAGGCCGGGGGCGTCGGGGACGGCGATCTCGCCGTCGGTGATCCGGGGCGGGGTGACGGTGAGCCGCTCCAGTCCCTCCTGCCAGATCCAGTGCGTGTCCAGGGCGTTGTAGTCGCCCGGGGCCGCGGCACCGCAGTGCGTGATCATGGCGAGGGAGATGTCGAAGTGGTTGTTGGAGTGGCAGCCCCAGGTCAGCCCCATCGCGTTGCACAGCTGGGCCACCCGCACCGAGCCCTGCATCGTCCAGAAGTGCGGGTCGGCCAGCGGGATCGAGACCGACTGGAGGGCCAGGGCGTGGGTCAGCTGCCGCCAGTCCGTGGCGATCATGTTGGTCGCCGTCGGCAGTCCGGTGGCGCGGCGGAACTCGGCGAGGATCTCGCGCCCCGAGTAGCCGCCCTCGGCCCCGCAGGGGTCCTCGGCATAGGCGAGCGTGCCGACCAGCGGGGAGCACAGCTCGACCGCCTCGCGCAGCGACCAGGCGCCGTTCGGGTCGAGGGTGATCCGCGCCGAGGGGAAGCGCTCCTTGAGCGCGCGCACCGCCTCGACCTCCTCAGCACCCGCGAGGACGCCGCCCTTGAGCTTGAAGTCCCTGAAGCCGTAGAGGTCGTAGGCGGCCTCAGCCTGGCGGACGATCGCCTCGGGGGTGAGGGCCTCCTCGTGGCGGACGCGGTACCAGTCGACGTCCGAGCCGGGTTCGCGGACGTACTCCAGATCGGTGCGGTCGGGGTCGCCGACGTAGAAGAGATAGCCCAGCACCCGTACGGAGTCCCGCTGCTGACCGTCACCGAGCAGGGCCGCGACCGGCACGTCGAGGTGCTGGCCGAGCAGGTCGAGCAGCGCCGACTCGACGGCGGTGACGGCGTGCACGGTGGTCCGCAGGTCGAAGGTCTGAGCGCCGCGCCCCCCGGAGTCACGGTCCGCGAAGCGGCTGCCGATCTCGCGCAGGACGCGCTTGTAGTCGCCCACCTTCGCTCCGACGACCAGCGGCTCGGCGTCCCGCAGCGTCCGGGTGATCTTCTCGCCGCCGGGCACCTCCCCCAGTCCCGTACGGCCCTGCGAGTCCGTGAGGACGACGATGTTGCGGGTGAAGAAGGGGCCGTGGGCGCCGGAGAGGTTGAGCTCCATGCTGTCGCGGCCCGCGACGGGATAGACGGCGAAGTGGGTGACGGTCGGCTGGCTCATGCTGGTCGGGTTCCTTGGATGCGAGGGGGCGGACGGGAGCGGGTGGTTCAGAGGCTGAGGGTGTCGAGGGCCCACTCGGCCGCCAGGACTCCGCCGAGGCCGAGGACCGCGAGCACGGTCGTGTAGCCGGTACGGACCTTGATCGCCTGGATGACGGAGAGGTTGAAGTACTCCTTGAACAGCCAGAATCCGGGGTCGTTGACGTGGGAGAAGGCGATCGATCCGCACGAGACGGCGAGCACCATCATCTCGGGGTGGGTGCCGCTGCCGGCGAGGAGCGGGAGCACCACGCCGGACGCGGTGACCACGGCGACCGTCGCCGAGCCGAGGGCGATGCGCAGGATGGCGGCGATGAGCCAGGCCAGGATGATCGGCGAGATCGCCCAGTGCTCGGTGATCTCCTTGATGTAGTCGGATATCCCGCCCTCGACGAGGACGTTCTTGAAGGCGCCGCCCGCGCCGATGACCAGCAGGATCATCGCCATCGCCTGGGCCGCGGAGGTGCAGGAGGCGCTGACCTCGGCGAGGCTGCGGCCGATGCGCGGCCCGAACGCCCAGATGGCGAGGAGGAGCGCCAGCAGGAGGGCGATCGGTGCCGAGCCGATGAAGGCGACCCCGTGCAGGAACGCGTTCTCGCCGGAGGTGGCCATGTCGGTGACGGCGGCGCCGGCGATCAGGACCACCGGGAAGAGGGCCACGAAGAGGGACCAGCCCATGCCGGGCATCTCCTCGTCGGTGAACTCGCGCTCACTGACCAGGCCCTTGGGTATGGAGGGGTTCATCGCCTTCACGAACGGCAGGCGCGGCCAGAGGAGGGCGACGAGCGCACCGGCGGGTACGGCGATGAAGAGGCCGTAGAAGAGGGTGTGTCCGACGGAGGCGTGGAAGGTCGCCGCCACGGCGGTGGGGCCGGGGTGTGGGGGCAGGAAGCTGTGCATGGTGGACAGGGAGATCGACATCGGCAGGCCCACCCACAGCAGGTTCACGCCGGTGACCCTGACGAGCGTGAACGCGATGGGCACGATGATGATGAAGGCGACCTCGTAGAACATGGTCACGCCGATGAGCATGGACGTGACCACCATGGCCAGTTGGACGCCGCGCGGCCCGAAGGTGTCGAGCAGTCTGCCCGCGATCCGCTGGGCGGCTCCGGAGTCGCCCATGACCCTGCCGACCATGGCACCGAGGCCGATGGTGAGCATGGTGTCGCCGATCTGGTCGCCGATGCCCGCCGACAGGACGTCCGGGATCTCGACCGCCGGAATGCCCTGGACGAGCGCGACGCCCACCGCCACGAGCAGGAGTGCGGCGAAGCCGTTGAGTTTCGTACGGGTCATCAGGAGCAGCAGCACAAGAACGCTGATCCCGACCACGAGGAGCGGCATGTCAGTTCCCCTTTGAACTGTGGAGCGTGTCGAGCGGTCGGACCGCCGGACCGCGGGGGCCCTCCGGCCCGGCCGCCGTCCGGCGCGGTGGGGGCACGGCTCAGGCGGTGCGCAGGCGCTCGGCGCCCGCGAGCTTCAGCCCGGCGTCGAGGACGGCCTCCAGGACGGCGAGCTCTTCGGGGCCGGGGTCGGTGAGCGGGGCGCGTACGGGCCCGACCGGCAGTCCTCGCATCCGGGCAGCCGCCTTGACCAGGGACACGGCGTATCCGGGGACCCGGTCGCGCAGTTCGACGAACGGGACGTAGAAGTCGCGCAGCAGCGCGGTGAGCGCCGGGTCGTCGCCGTCGCGCAGGGCGGTGAAGAAGGTGTCGGCGATCTCCGGCGCGAAGGCGTGGACGGCCGAGGAGTAGGCCGGGACGCCGACGGTGGCGTAGGCGCGTGCCTGGATCTCGGCGGTGGCGGCGCCGTTGAAGAAGAGGAAGCCCTCGGGTGCGGCGAGCGTGAGGCGCTGGAGCCGGTCGAGGTCGCTGTGCCCGTCCTTGAGGCCGACGACGGTGGGGATCTCCGCGATCCGGCGTACGCCGTCGGGCGTGAAGGTGACCTGGCCGCGCTGGTAGGCGATCAGCGGCAGCCGGGTGCCGTCCGCGATCCGGCGGAGCTGCTCGACCAGGCCGTCCTCCGGGGCGGCGACGAGGTAGTGCGGCAGGACGAGCAGGGCGTCGGCGCCCGCCTCCTCGGCGATACGGGCGAAGCGCAGGGCCTGCGCCCAGCCGTAGCCGGTCCCCGCCACCACGGGCAGCCTGCCGCCGGCGATCTCGACGGCGGCGGTGACGACCGCGCGGTACTCCTCCTCGTCCAGCGCGCTGAACTCCCCTGTGCCGCAGGCCGGGAACAGCGCTCCGGGCGAGGTGGCGACCTGGGCGGTCAGATACGTCCGGTACGCGTCCAGATCGAGGCCGCCGTCCTCCCGGAAGCTCGTGAGGGGGAAGGCCAGCACTCCGCCCGCCATGCCCTCGCGCAGCCGCTCGACGACCTCCCGGGTCTCCGCACCGGACCGTTCCGTACTGAACCGCTCCACAATCTCATCCCCATATGCAGATGGCGTACATGTATGAGAACGGAGGCTAAGCGGGTGAACGCGACGGGGTCAATGGGTGCGACAGCGCGGATTTAAGATGTGCCCATGCCGGAGAACAGTGGTGTCCGTGGCGTGAAGTCGGCGTCCCGCACCGTCGCACTGCTCGAACTCCTCGCCGCCCGGGGCGACCGGCCGGCCCGGCTCGACGAACTCGCCGAGGAACTGGGCGTACCGCGCAGCAGCATGTACCAGCTCCTGCGGACCCTCGTCGACTGCGGCTGGGTGCGCACCGACACGACGGGCTCGCTGTACGGCATCGGCATCCGCGCCCTGCACACGGGCACGAGCTATCTGGACAGCGACCCGCATGTGCGCGCGGCCCGCCGGTTTCTCGACGAGGCGTCGGACGCGCTCGGCGAGACCATCCACCTGGCCAGGCTCGACGGCCCCAACGTCGTCTACCTCGCGACGCGCGAGTCCCACGAGTACCTGCGCACCATCAGCCGCGTCGGGCGCCGGATCCCGGCCCACGCCGGGGCGCTGGGCAAGGCGCTGCTCGCCGAGCACCCGGAGGACGGGCTGCCGCTCCCCGAGGGCCCGCTGGAGGCCTTCACCGGGAACACGCACACGGAGCGCGCCACCCTGCTCGCCGACCTCGCCGCGATACGCGAGCGCGGCTACTCCATCGACCGCGAGGAGACGGTGACCGGCATCGCCGGCTTCGGCTTCGCCCTGCGCTACGACGCGCCGGCCGTGGACGCCATCAGCTGCTCGGTACCGGTGGCGCGGCTCAGTGCGAAGCACGAGGCCCGGGTCGTGGCGGTCATGCGGGAGATCAGGTCGAAGATCGAGAGCGCCAGGTCACCGGCGCCCGGCGCACCCGACTGGCGCTGAACGACCAGCGGGCCACCGCCCGCTGGGGACGCGCGCCGTCACCGGCCGGCGGTCACGGCCTTCAGCGCGTCCAGCGACTCATGGACGAACACGGAGAAGTCGGGGCCGCCGTCCTCGGCGATCCAGCGCGCGAACGCGATCCTGAAGACGGCCATCCCCGCCTCGGCCGCCAGGCTCGCGGCCGGTTCCGTGACACCGCGCAGCCGCAGCGCCTCGGCGAGCCCGGAGGACAGTGACGCCAGCTTGATCAGCTCGCGTTCCTGGAGTTCGGGATGGGCGGCGATGACCGTCTGGCGCTGCCTGGCCAGCTCCCGCCGCTCCTGGAAGAGACCGGAGACGGCCTCCAGGGCCGCCGCCACGGCGTCGATCGGCGCGGCGGACGCGGGGGCGTCGGCGACCGCGCCGACCAGCAGCTCCCGGAGCGGGCTGTCGCCCGGGAACAGGACCTCGCGCTTGTCCGCGAAGTGCCGGAAGAACGTGCGCTCGGTGAGACCGGCCCGCTTCGCGATCTCCTTCACGGTGGTCTGCTCGAACCCCCGCTCGCCGTAGAGCTCCAGCGCTGCCTGCTCCAGCCGCCCGCGCGCGTTCGGCTCCCATCGACTCATGCCTTGATCGTACGCGATGACAGTCACTGTCATCAGGTGTACGGTTGATGTCATCAACTGACATCAACCCGTCGCCGCACCCCGCGGCGCTCACGGTTCGGTCAATCGGAGGGCTTTCCCATGCGTGTTCTCGTCACAGGTGCGTCCGGCTGGATCGGCTCCGCCGTGGTTCCCGGCCTCATCGGCGCGGGCCATCAGGTCGTCGGGCTGGCGCGCTCCGACGCCTCGGCCGACGCCCTCACCGCCGCCGGGGCCGAGGTGCTCCGCGGCACGCTCGACGACCTCGACACCGTCCAGGACGGGGCCGCGGTGTCGGACGGCGTCATCCACCTCGCCTTCAAGCACGACGTCGCCTTCTCCGGGGACTTCCAGGGTGCGGCGGACACCGACCGCCGCGTCGTCGAGGCGCTCGGAGAGACGCTCGCGGATTCCGGACGGCCCCTCGTGATCGCCTCCGGGACCGGGCTTCCCTGGCCGGAGTCCGGCCGTCTGCTGACCGAGCGGGACGGGCATGGCCCGGGTCTGACCGATGCAAGTGGTCCCGCGGCCCGCGCGGCCACCGCCGAACTGGCACTCTCCTACGCCTCCCGGGGCGTCCGCGCCTCGGTCGTGCGGCTCCCCCCGACCAACTACGGCGAGGGGGACCCGGGCTTCCTGTCGGTCCTGGTCGCCATCGCCCGCGAGAAGGGCGTCTCGGGCTACATCGGTGACGGGGCCAACCGCTGGCCCGCCGTGCACCGCCTCGACTCCGCACACCTCTTCCGGCTCGCGGTGGAGAACGCCCCCGCGGGATCGACCCTGCACGCGGTCGCGGACGAGGGCGTTCCCCTGCGCGAGATCGCCGGGGTCATCGGCCGCCGTCTGGACCTGCCCGTGGTCTCCGTCCCCCCGGAGGACGCGAGCGCCCACTTCGGCTGGCTGGCCACCTACGTGGCGAACGACGTCCCGGCCTCCAGCACGCTGACCCGCGAGCTGACGGGGTGGCGGCCGACGCGGCCGGGACTGCTCGACGACCTGGACGAGGGCCACTACTTCACGGAGCCGCCCGCCTGAGCCAGGAGCGGATCGGGCGGCGGACCCGGGCCGTCGAGCACCGGCGCGGGGTTCGTGGAGGCCGCCCCGCGCCGGTGCTCGACGGTACGTCAGACGCGCGGCACGTCGAGCGCGTCGAGGAGCCGGTCGATGTCCTCGTCGCTCGTGTACGGCGCGAGACCGACGCGTACGCCGCCCTCGTCGCCGAGGCCGAGCCGCCGGGACGCCTCCAGTGCGTAGAACGATCCGGAGGGGGCGTCCACACCGCGCTCGGCGAGGAGCCGGGAGACCTCGCCCGGCTGCTTCCCCGCCACCGTGAACAGGGTGGTCGGGGTGCGCCGCGCCGCCCGGGAGTACACCGTGACGCCGTCCAGCGACGCCAGGCCCTTCTCGATGCGGGCGCTCAGCCGGTCCTCGTGTGCGGTGAGCGCCGTGAACGCGCGGACCAGAGCCTCCCGCCGGCTCCCGGCGCCGGGGGTGAGACCGGCGAGGAAGTCCACGGCCGCCGTCGCCCCGGCCAGCAGTTCGTAGGGCAGCGTGCCCAGTTCGAAACGCTCGGGCACCTCGTCGCTGGAGGGCAGGAGCTTGTCCGGCCGCAGGCCGAGGAGCAGCTCCCGGCGGCCCGTCAGCACACCGAGATGCGGTCCGAGGAACTTGTACGGCGAACAGACCAGGGTGTCCGCGCCGAGCCCCACGACGTCCACCGTGGCGTGCGAGGCGTAGTGCACCGCGTCGACGTGGAGAAGCGCGCCGGTGCGGTGCACCAGGTCCGCGACGGCGGGTATGTCCGGGCAGGTGCCGATGAGGTTGGAGGCGGCCGTGACGGCGACCAGCCGGGTCCGCTCGGACAGCACGGCCTCGATGTGCGCGGTGCCCAGCTCGCCCGTGGCGGGGTCGAAGTCGGCCATGCGGACGGTCGCGCCCACCGCCTCCGCCGCCTGTGCCCAGGGCCGGATGTTCGAGTCGTGGTCGAGCCGGGAGACCACCACCTCGTCGCCCGGGCCCCAGTCCTTGGCCATGGTGCGCGCCAGGTCGTAGACGAGCTGGGTGGCGCTGCGGCCGAACACCACGGCCTCCGGCTCCGAACCGAGCAGATCGGCCAGGGCCCGGCGCGCTCCGACGACGATCGCCTCGGCGTTGCGGGCGCCCTCCGTGAGCGCCCCCCGGTTGGCGAGCGGACGGGTGAGGGCCTCGCTGATGGCGTCGATCACCTGCTGAGGCGTCTGCGTGCCTCCGGGGGCGTCGAAGCGGGCGGTGCCCGCCTTCAGCGCGGGGAAGCAGGAACGGATCGCCTGCACGTCGAGGGTGGCGCCGGTCTCGTTGGTCTCACTGCTCAAGGGGCACTCCGAAGGGGGATGGGGCGGGCGGACGGAGCGGCGGGGATCAGCCGACGCGCTCCTTCGCCCTGGGCGGCAGGTAGCTGACACGGCTCGGGCGTACCCCGAGCCGCACCAGGGACTCCAGGCTCATGATGGCAGCGCCGGTCGGGTCGACGACCGGCACGAAGGGCCCGTCCAGGGCGAGCCGCTCCTGGAGCGCGCTGCTCACGCCCAGCATCCCGGTGCAGCCGAGCACGATCACATCGGCCTCGCCCGCGTCGATCGCGGCCCTGGCCTGTGCGGTGAGGGCGTCCAGCAGCCGTTCGCCGGGACCGAGATCCAGGACGGGGATGTCCACGGACCGGATCGAGCCGATCCGCTCCGTCAGACCGTGCCGCCGTACGAGTCCGTGGAGCATCGGCAGGACGTTCGGCAGCACGGTGATCACTCCCGCGCGCTCGCCGAGCGAGAGGGCCGAGAGGACGGCGGGCTCGAACCCGCCGACCACGGGGATGTCCACGATCTCCCTGGCGGCGCGCACCGCGGGGTCGGCGAAGCAGCTGACGAAGACGGCGTCCGCGCCGTCCTCGGCCGCCTCACGGACGGCGTCGAGGATGCCGGGGCCGGCGAGTGCCTCGTCGTACTCCGACTCGATGGAGTCGGTGCCGCGCGCGATGCGGCGCACGTCGATCTCCGTACCGGGCGATGCCCAGGCCGCCACCTCCTTGCGGACCTCCTCGGTGAACGTGTCGGTGATGACGGGGAGCACGACCGTGAGCTTCACAGGACCTCCAGGTGAGGACGGACAGCTTTCCGAGCAGGCTGCGCCCGGCGGCGGTGGCCTCACAAGGTGCGCGGCGCCCTGTCGCGGCGGTACGGGAGTGCGCCCTGCACAGTGGAGACCTGATCCGGCGCGTCGCGGCTTCCGCAGCCGTCGCAGCTCTCCCGCTCCTGGGGCGCTCCCGTCCCTCACGGCCCTCGTCGCTCGCACGGATCACAGGGTTCTCCTGGCCTGATCTCTGCGGTGCACACTGCCCTCCTCCGCCGCACTTCCTGTGCACATCGCACCGTGACCGGCTGGACCGGCGGCCATAGCCTCACCGGAACCGCTCCCATACGTCCCCTGGAGTGCTCATGGCGTCATCCGCAGGACACGACGACTACGCGCTGGCCCGCGTCCCCTCGGGCGCCCGGTACCACTGGTTCTCGGTGGCGACCCAGCGCTTCGGCCAGCTCAGCACCCTGGCCAGTTTTCTCATCGGCGCCACCCTCGGCTTCGGCATGACCTTCTGGAACGCCGTACTGGCCATCACGCTGGGCGCGGTCGTCCTGGAGGTCCTGACGATCTTCACCGGCATCGCCGGGCAGCGGGAGGGCATGTCCACCTCGCTGCTCGCCCGCTGGACCGGCTTCGGCACCGGCGGCGCCTCACTGATCGGGCTGGCGATCAGCATCAGCGCCGTCGGCTGGTTCGGCATCCAGAACGCCGTCTCCGCGGAGGGGCTCGTCGACCTCGTGGGCGGTCTGCCCGGCTGGGCCTGGTCCCTGATCTGCGGACTGGTCATCACCGCGATCGTCGTCTACGGCGTCGGGTCGATGGCCTGGGCCGCCTACATCACCGTGCCGGCCTTCCTGCTGATGGCCGGCTGGTCCATCGCCGTGGAGCTGGGCAAGCACGACCTCGGCGCACTGACCTCCGCGCAGCCCGCGGGGCCGCCGCTCTCGCTGCTCCAGGGCACCACCATCGTCGCGGGCGGCTTCATCGTGGGCGCGGTGATCACCCCGGACATGAGCCGCTTCAACCGCACCCGGGGCGACGTGGTCAAGCAGACGGTCGTGGGCATATCGGTCGGCGAGTACGTCATCGGGCTCATCGGCGTGCTGCTCGCCCTCGCGCTGCGTACCAACGACGTGATCGCGATCGTCACCTCCACCTCGGGCTTCCTCGGGACGCTCATCATCGTCGCGGCCACCATCAAGGTGAACGACTGGAACCTCTACGCGGCCTCCCTCGGCGTGGTCAACTTCGTCCGGCAGGCCTTCGGCAGGAAGGTGAGCCGCGCCGCCGTCACGGTGGTCGTGGGCGTCACCGGCTCCCTGCTCGGCGCGGCCGGGGTGCTCGACAGCTTCACCGGCTTCCTCAATCTGCTGGGGGTCCTCTTCCCGCCGATCGCCGGAATCATGGTCGCCGAGTACTTCGTCTCCCGGGTCTTCCGCGCCCCGCTCGACGAGAGCCGCCCCTCGGGTTCCCTCCCGCCGAGCGCGCCCTCCTGGGTCCCGGCGTCGCTCGGCATCTGGGCCGTGGCCGCCGTCGTGGGCAAGTACGTGGACTGGGGTCTGCCCTCGATCAACTCGGTGGTCGTCGCCTTCGTGCTCTACACCGCGGCGGCCCGCCTCGGCCTGATCCGCGGGACCGGCACCGTCGCGACCGACGATGGGGAGCCGGACCCCGTGCCCGGCGCCGCCGAGCCCCGGACCGCCTGACGACACCGCCGGCCGCACCCGGCCGGGCCGGACCCGCGCGGCCCTGCCCGGCCGGGCACAACGAGAAAGGACAACCCACATGCTCCGACTGGGCATCGACGTGGGCGGCACCAACACGGACGCCGTACTCGTCGACGGCGAACAGGTGCTGGGCGCCGTGAAGGCGTCCACCACCGCCGACGTCACGGGCGGCATCGTCGCCGCCATCCGCGATCTGCGCCAGGCCACGGGCTTCGACCCGGCCGCCGTGCACGCGGTGATGATCGGCACCACCCACTTCATCAACGCGCTGGTGGAGGGCGAGCGGCTGGCGCAGACCGCCGCCATCCGCTTCGGCCTCCCCGCCACCCGCGCCCTGCCGCCGCTGGTGGACTGGCCCACCCGGCTGACCGCCGCGATCGGGGGCCACAGTTATCTCTGCCACGGTGGCCACGAGTACGACGGCAGCCCCATCGCCCCGTTCGACGAGCGGGAGTTCAGGGACGTCCTGGCCAAGGCCGCCGACGCCGGGGCGACCTCGTTCGCGCTGTCCTCGGTGTTCTCCCCGGTGAACGCCGAGTTCGAGACCCGTGCCGCGGAGATCATCGCCGAGCAGCTGCCGGGCGCCCCGGTCAGCCTGTCGCACGAGATCGGCCGCATGGGCCTCCTGGGCAGGGAGAACGCCACCGTCATCAACGCGGCCCTGCGGGACCTGGCCGACCAGGTGGCCACCGGGCTGAGCCGTACGGTCGCCGAGGCGGGCATCACCGCCCCGGTCTTCCTCAGCCAGAACGACGGCACGCTGATGGACGTCGACTACGCCCGCCGCTACCCCGTGGCGACGTTCGCGTCCGGCCCGACCAACTCCATGCGGGGCGCCGCCTTCCTGTCCAGGCTGCGTTCCTGCGCGGTCGTCGACATCGGCGGCACCACCAGTGACGTCGGCATCCTGCGCAACGGCTTCCCCCGCGAGGCGTCCACCGACGTCACCGTGGCCGGTGTGCAGACCAACTTCCGCATGCCCGACGTGCTGTCGATCGGCATCGGCGGTGGCAGTCATGTGCTCGACGGGCCGTCCGGGACGGCCGTCGGCCCCGCGAGCGTGGGCTACCGGCTCACCGAGGAGGCGCTCGTCTTCGGCGGCGGCAGGCTGACCGCCACCGACATCGCGGTGGCCGCGGGCCGCGCCGAGGTCGGCGATCCGTCGCTCGTCGCGCACCTGGACCGCTCGACGGTCGACGCCGCGCTCCGGATCATCGACGACCGGCTCGCCGAGGTCGTCGACCGGATGCGCGCCTCCGCCGAACCGGTGCCCGTCGTCGCCGTCGGCGGCGGCAGCATCCTGGTGCCCGAGGACCTCGCGGGAGCCTCGCACGTGGTGCGGCCCGACCACTTCGCCGTGGCCAATGCCATCGGCGCGGCGATCGCCCAGGTGGGCGGCGAGGTCGACCGGGTCTACTCGGTCACGCCCCAGCAGCGGGACGCCGTCCTCGACGAGGCCCGCCAGGAGGCCGTCGACCGCGCCGTCGCGGCCGGCGCGCGCCCCGCGTCGGTGGAGATCGTCGACGTGGAGGAAGTACCGCTCGCCTACCTTCCCGGCAACGCCGCGCGCATCCGGGTCAAGGCTGTCGGAGAACTGAGCCTGGGAGGCCACGATGCGTGAGATCACTGCCGAGAACCTGCCCGACCTGGCACGCGGCGCCGCCGTCCTCGGCACCGGCGGTGGCGGGGACCCCTTCGTCGGCAGGCTCCTCGCCCAGCAGGCGCTCGCCGCGCACGGGCCGGTCACCCTCCTGGACGTGGACGAGATCGAGGACGACGCCCTGGTCATCCCCACGGCCTTCATGGGCGCGCCCACCGTGATGCTGGAGAAGCTGCCCGCCGGCGACGAGGTCCTGAACGCGATGCGCGCCATCGAGGACCTCCTCGGCCAAAAGGCCACCCACACGGTGTCCATCGAGGCGGGCGGCCTGAACTCCATGACCCCGTTCGTCGCCGCGGCCGAGGCGGGCATCCCGCTGATCGACGCCGACGGCATGGGCCGCGCCTTCCCCGAACTCCAGATGCTGCTGCCGACCCTCGGCGGTGTGAAGGCGTCCCCGATGGCCCTCGCCGACGAGCGCGGCAACGCCGTGAGTCTGCGTACGCCCGACAACGCCTGGGCCGAACGCCTCGCCCGCGCCTCGACCGTGGAGATGGGCTGCAGCGCGGCGGTCAGCCTGTACGTCCTGACGGGACGGCAGGTCAAGGACCTGATGGTGCCCGGCACGATGACGCTGTGCGAGCGGATCGGCCGCGCCATCCGCGAGGCGCGCGAGGGGCACGCCGACCCCGTGGCCGCTGCGGCGGAGGTTCTGGGCGGGCACCATGTCTTCACCGGCAAGGTCGGCGACGTCATCCGCACCACCAGCGGAGGCTTCGCCCGGGGGTCCGCCCGGCTCGCCGGGGTGGCCGGGGACGCGGGATCGGCCCTGGAGCTCTCCTTCCAGAACGAGAATCTCGTGGCCACCCGGGACGGCGAGGTCGTCGTCAGCGTGCCCGACCTGATCTGCGTCCTGGACACCGACACCGGGGAGCCGGTCACCACCGAGACCCTCCGGTACGGCCTGCGGGTCAGCGTCCTCGGCGTGCCCTGCGACCCGCGCTGGCGCACCCCCGAGGGACTCGCCCTGGCGGGACCCGGCTATTTCGGGTACGAGCACGCGTACGTGCCGCTGCCGGCCGTCGAAGTGTGATGATCGAAGGGTGACGCCGCACCCCTCATCCCCCGGCCCCGCCCCGCACCGGCTGTCCGCGGAACAGGTGGGCGATCTGGCCGCCGGAGCCACCCTGCTCGGCTCCGGCGGCGGTGGCGAGGTCGGCACCGGCGCGCTGCTGCTGCGCCGGATGCTCGCCGGGGCGCCCCTTCCGTACGTACCGGCGGCGGCGCTGCCTCCCGGCGCCCTCGTGGTGCACGTCGGCGTCGTCGGCGCTCCGGACGTGCTCGCGGAACGGCTCGTCAACCCCGACGACTTCGCCGCCGCCGTGCGTACGGCGGCCGAAGCGGCCGGAGCCCCGGCCGGTGCCGTGGGGGTGCTGGAGATCGGCGGCCTCAACGCCGTCGTCGCCGCGCTGGCCGCCCGTCGCACCGGGCTGCCGCTCGTGGACGGCGACCTGATGGGGCGTGCCTTCCCCCGCATCGACCAGACCGTGGCCGCCCTGCACGGCCTGGCCCCGCAGCCCCTCGTGCTGGTGGGCCCCGGCGGCGACACCGTCGTCGTACCCCACTGCTCCCCCCGGCTCGCGGAACCCCTGCTCCGGGCGAACGTGCTCGCGCTCGGCGGAGCCGCCGCGCTGGCCGTCCACCCCGTGGAGGCGGGGCGGCTCGCCCGGATCGGGGTGGGCGGATCGGTCAGCGCCTGCCTGGAGCTGGGCGGCCGGTTCCGCGCGGCCGTCGAGGACCCCGGTCTCACTCCGCGGGGACTCGCGGCCGCCCTCGGCGGGGATCTGCTGGCGGCGGGCCGTGCCGAGGAGATCGTTCCGCGTCACGGACAGCTGCCGGGCGCGGTCACGCTCGTCGACCGGGGCAGCGGCGCGGTGGTGCGCGTGGACCTGCTCGACGAGTTCCTGGCGGTGACGGTGGACGGGGTCGTACGGGCCGCGAGCCCGCAGATCATCGCGGCCGTCGATCCGAGCGGGCGCCACCCGCTGCGCTCCGACCAGATCCGTACGGGCCAGGACCTGACGCTGGTCCGTCTGCCCGCCCTCTACGACTGGCCCGATGCCGGTGCCGCGCTCGTCGGGCCCGCCGCCTTCGGCCTCGACCTGGACATGGAACCTCCTCGTCCGCGCGGCCACGCCGACGCGGGGCGGGGAAGGTGACGGCCGTGACGGCGGGGCCCACGGTGGCCGACCTGCTCGCCGACCCCCTGCTGAGCGGCGCGCGGACCCTCGCGGGGCACGCCGGCCTGGAACGCCAGGTCACCGATGTGACGTCGCACCGGACCACCCCCTTCGACGTGGCCGGGCATCTGGTGGTCTGCGACGCGGGTGACACCACCCCCGCCTATCGCCTGGACTCGCTCGTCCGCCGGTCGCAGGAGGCCGGAGCCGCCGCCCTGTGCGTCATGACGACCCGCGCGGACAGGCCGCCGCTCTCCGCGATCCGTCTCGCCGACCGGCTGCGCATCCCGGTGCTGTGGGCGGTGACCGAGGACCCGTTCCGGCTGGCGCTCGACCTCACCCTCCGCGTCCGCGCGCCCGAGGTCCTGCGGGCCCGCGCAGTGGAGACCCTGGTGCGCCGGCTCGGCACCCGTACGCAGGGCCCCGACCTGCTGGCGGCGGCACGTGACGTGCTCGCGGCGGACATCAGCCTGCTCACCCCGGACGGCAGTGTGATCCTCGGGGACCCCGTGCCGCTGCTCGGAACCCTGCGCGCGGAGCTGGCCGTTCCACAGCGCACCGCGCGTCTGGTCGCCCACCCCGTCCATCCGTCCGGCGGTGACGAACCGTCACGCCCCGCCCCCGTCGGCGCCTGGCTGGTCTGGCCGTACGACCGTGCCGACAGCGCGCGGGCCGACACGGTCGCGCTGGGTCTGGCGGTCCTGGAACCCTTCGTCCGGTCCTGGCTCGGCGCCGCACGCACCCGGGCGGACCACGACACCGCCGCGCGCCTGCGGCTGCTGGAGGAGGTCCTCGCCGGCGGGGCCACCGTCAGCCGCGGGGTGGTCGAGCGGGCCGTCGCCCTCGGCTGGCGGCTGGAGGACTGGCACGTCGGGCTCCGCGTCCTGGCCGACGGCCCGGGTCCGCCCGGCACCGACGCCGCCGAACTGACCGCCGCGCTCTCGCGGCACGGCCTCGACGCGCAGACCGTCACCGTGCACGAGGGAGCCTGGGCGGCCTGGACGAGCAGCGTGCGGCGGCCCGCCCCGGACGACCCGCGCCGGCTGCTGCGCCTGGCGCGCCGCGCGCTCGCCGAACTCCCCTCGCGCGGAGAGCTGGTGGCGGGCATCGGCTGGCCCCACCAGGGTCCCGGCGGTCTGGCGGACACGCTCGACGAGGCGAACAACGCGGCCCAGCTGGCCCGGGCCAGGGAGTTCCGCCCGGCCGTCGAGCACACGGACGAGCTCGGCGTGAGCCGTCTGCTGGCGACCTGGCAGCAGTCCGATGTCACCCGTGCCTTCGCGGAGACGGCCCTCGCTCCGCTGCGCTCCCCCGACCAGGCCCATCTGCTGACCACCTTGCGGGTGTTCCTGGAGAACGGCGGTTCCGCGACGGGCACCGCGCGGGCCCTCGGTCTGCACCGCAACACCGTGTCGGCGCGGCTGCGCCAGGTCAGGGAGCGGCTGGGCGTCGACCTGGACGATCCGAGCCGCCGTCTGGCCCTGCAGATGGCCTGCCGGGCGCTCTGAAACGGGCCGTGGCACGGGAACGGGCCGTGGCACGGGAACGGGGGCCGTCGTGTCGGACGGCCCCCGTTGCGGGCGATGGGCAGCGAGCCGCGGTCCCGGCCGCTGCCTCCCGCTTTCCGGTCCCCGGAGCTCTCCGGGGATCACAGGTCCCGGACGGACGCCGGGACCACGCCGTTATCCGGCGTACGTCTCGAACTCGGCGACCTTCGGCGTCCCCGTCGATCCGGTGATCTCGAAGGTGATCTTCTTGAGCGACGTCGCGGTGAACGAGATGGTGCCCGCGCCGCTGCCGGACTTCAGGACGGCACCGGTGTCACCGTTGAGGACCCGCCAGGAGCCGATGGCGCCGGTGGAACCCGAGGCCTCCCGGATGTTGATCTTCGCTACGGAGGTGGCGGTGCCCCACTTGACCGAGACGGACCCGGTCGAGCCCGCCGGGGACCAGAAGGTGCTCAGGTCACCGTCGCGCACATTGCCGTAGCTCGTCCCGTCGGCCTTGCTGGAGCCGTCGGCGCCCGCGCCGAGGCTGAGGTTGGTCCCGCTCGGCGTGGTCGGGTCCGGCGTCGGCGTGGTCGGGTCGGGCGTGGGGGTCGTGGGGTTGGGCGTGGTCGGCGTCGGGCTCGGCGTCGTCGGCGAGCAGCTGCCGTCCGACACCTTCAGCCCCTTGTTGGCGCCGGCGGTCGCGGTCACGACGGCGGGCACGCAGTTCGTGGCGTCGAGCGCGAAGGCGTAGGGGATGCTGACGCTGGTGTTGGAGGTGGGGTTCGGGCCGGCGGGGTTGTTCTCGGTGCCGCGGGCCGACCAGGTCACGTTGTCGAACGTGTTGCCGCTGACCTGCCAGTATCCGGCCGCGTCCGTGTAGAACGTACCCAGGACGTCCTTGGAGTCCTTGAAGTAGTTGTTGTCGACCTTGGCCTTCGCCCCGGCCCGGGAGTTGATGCCGGACTCGTTGAGCTTCACGTAGTAGTTGTTGTACATGTGGGCGATTCCGCCGCGCAGCAGGGGCGCACGGGAGTCGATGTTCTCGTACAGGTTGTGGTGGTACGTGATGAAGCCGTTGGAGAGCTCCGTCTCGCTGGACCCGACGAGGCCGCCACGCCCGGAGTTGCGCAGGGTGCTGTAGGACAGGGTCACGTACTGCGTGTTGTCCTTCATGTCGAAGAGGCCGTCGTAGCCCTCCGACTCACCGCCGGACGCCTCCAGGGTCGTGTGGTCGACCCAGACGTTGCGGACGTCGCTCTCCATGCCGATGGCGTCACCGCCGTTGGAGGTGGGCGAGCCCGACTTCTTGACGTTCTTGACGGTCACGTTCTGGATGATGATGTTGCTGGACTCACGGATGTGGATGCCCAGCTGGTCGAAGACCGCACCGCTGCCGACACCGACGATCGTGACGTTGCTGATCTGCTTGAGCTCGATCACCCCGGCCGCGGTGTTGCAGCTGTCGCCCGACACCTTGGCGGTGTTGGCGTGGTTGATCGTGCCCTCGACCTCGATGGTGATCGGGGTGCTGCTGCTGGCCCGGGTGCACAGGGCCGTGTGGATCGCGGTCCCGGTGGTGGCCCGCACGGTCTGGCCGCCCGCACCTCCGGTGGTCCCGCCGTTCTGAGTCGCGTAACCGGTGGCGCTTCCGCTCACCGCCGCCGATGCCTCGGGCATCGTCAGAACGACTGCGGTGGCTCCCGCCATGGCCAGGGTGGCCGTGGCCGCGAGAAGCCGCCGTGCGACTGGTCGTCTCATGTTCGTGTCCCCATTCGTCATTCGTCTTCGCATGCTGGGTGGTGCCGCTGAATGCGATCGGGCAACGAACGCACCGCTGCCCGGACGTGCGAGGCCGCCGGCGCCGGCCGCGCGATGACGTGTGCCATGCGTGGTGCGGCGGAGCCGGCTTCCCTGGTGAAGCCCTGTGCCGGACCGGTGGCGGCTCATGCGCGACCGCCACGGGAGCCACCGCGTCGGACGCTTCCACCGGAACGGCGTTCAGGAAGGGGGAAAGCGCTTTCTGTCCGCGACAATAGAGCGGCCCGAGGCGAGCTGACAAGGTTCATGACACGTAAGAAAGATTCGGGAGGCACGAGCAACCACCCGCCGGAAAAGGGCAGTTGACCCTGTCTGGCGGGTGGTTTTGGGGAGGGGCGTCCCGGAATGGGGGCGGCTCGCGGGGTCAGCCCTTTCGGGTCCTGAACACCTCGGTGAGCTGCGGGACGGCGTCGACGACGCTCACGCGTCGAGCCCTCCTCGCTTGACCAGCTGGCTCGCGATGACGTTGCGCTGGATCTCGTTGGTGCCCTCGCCGACGATCATCAGCGGTGCGTCACGGAAGTAGCGCTCCACGTCGAACTCGGTCGAGTAGCCGTAACCACCGTGGATGCGCACGGCGTTGAGGGCGATCTGCATGGCCGTCTCGGAGGCGAACAGCTTGGCCATGCCGGCCTCCATGTCCACCCGGCGTCCGGCGTCCGCCTCGCGGGCGGCATACAGGGTGAGCTGGCGGGCCGCCGTGAGCGAGGTGGCCATGTCGGCGAGGTAGTTGCCGACGGACTGGTGCTTCCAGATCGGCTTGCCGAACGACTCCCGCTCCTGGGCGTAGGCGAGGGAGTCCTCCAGCGCGGCCCGGCCGACGCCGAGCGCGCGGGCGGCGACCTGGAGGCGGCCGGTCTCCAGGCCCTTCATCATCTGGCCGAAACCATGCCCCTCGACCCCGCCGAGCACGGCGTCGGCCGGCGCCCTGTAGCCCTCGAAGGACAGCTCGCAGCTCTCCACCCCCTTGTAGCCCAGCTTGGGCAGATCGCGGGAGACGGTCAGCCCGGGTCCGTGCTCCACGAGCAGGATGGAGATCCCCTGGTGCGCGGGGGACGCCTGCGGGTCCGTCTTGCACAGCAGCGCGATCAGCTGCGAGCGGCGCGAGTTGGTGATCCAGGTCTTCGCCCCGTCGACGACGTAGGCGTCGCCGTCCCTGCGGGCGACGGTGCGCATGGCCTGGAGGTCCGAGCCGCCGCCCGGCTCGGTCAGGGCCATGGTCGCCCTGACCTCCCCGGTGGCCATCCTCGGCAGGTAGCGCCGCTTCTGCTCCTCGGTGCCGAAGCGCAGCAGCAGTTTGGCGACGACGGTGTGTCCGCCCATGGCTCCGGCCAGGCTCATCCAGCCCCGGGCCAGCTCCTCGGTGATCAGGACGTAGCAGGGGGTCGACACCGGAGTGCCCCCGTACTCCTCGGGGACCGCGAGGCCGAAGATGCCGAGTTCCTTCATCTTCTCGATGAGGGCCTCGGGGTAGGTGTTGGTGTGGTCGAGTTCCTGCGCGACGGGCTTGATGTCCTTGTCGACGAAGTCGTGCACCGTGCTGACGATGAACTGCTCGTCCTCGGACAGGATGTCGAGGGTGCTCATGCGGGGCGGCCTCCTTGCCGGGGTCCTGCTCGGGTGTCGAGGGGGGTCAGATCGCGCCGTCGGCCCGCAGGGCGTCGATCCGGTCGGACGGGTGACCGAGCTGCTCCAGGACCGTTCCGGTGTGTTCGCCGAGGGCCGGTACGGCACCCATGCGCGGGGTGGTCCCGGCCAGGTCGACCGGCGGCAGCAGCGCCGTCATGGCCCCGCCGCCGGGGAGCGGCACCTCGCGCCAGCGGTCGCGGCCGGCCAGCACGGGGTGCTCCAGGAACTGCTTCACGTCGTTGACCGGGGCGTTGGCGATGCCGATCGCGTCGAGCGCCTTCATCACCGCGTCGCCGTCCGACGCCCCGATCCGCTCGGCCAGCACCGCGTCGAGCTCCTGCCGGTGGCTCACCCGGGCCGATCCGCTGGAGAAGCGCGGGTCGCCGGTGAGGCCGGGGTCGCCGAGGAACCGCTCGCACAGGGCCGCCCATTCGCGTTCGTTCTGCACGGAGAGCAGGACGTCCTTGCCGTCGGCCGCGGTGTAGGTGCCGTACGGGGCGATGGTGGCGTGCCGGGTGCCGACCCTGGGCGGCTGGGAGCCGCTGTACGCCGTGTAGTAGGCGGGCTGGCTCATCCATTCGGCCAGCGCCTCGAAGAGCGAGACCTCCACCGCGCGTACGGTGCCGCGGGTCGCCCGGGTGAACAGGGCGGTGAGGATGCCGCTGTAGGCGTACATCCCGGCGGCGATGTCGGCGACGGAGACCCCGACCCGCGCCGCCTCCTGGGCGCTGCCGGTCAGCGAGACCAGGCCGGTCTGGCACTGCACCAGCAGGTCGTACGCCTTGCGGTCGGCCCACGGCCCGGTCGAACCGTAACCGGTGACCGAGCAGGGGATCAGCGTGGGGAACCGCTCGGCCAGGTCGTCGGCGCCCAGGCCCATGCGTGCGGCGGCGCCGGGTGCGAGGTTCTGCACGAACACGTCGGCCTGCGCGAGGAGTTCCTCCAGGATCTCCCGGCCCCGCTCGGACTTCAGGTCCAGGGTCACCGACTCCTTGGAGCGGTTCAGCCAGACGAAGTAGCTGGACTCGCCGTGCACCGTGGTGTCGTAGCGGCGGGCGAAGTCCCCGCCGCCCGGGCGCTCCACCTTGATCACACGGGCTCCGAGATCGGCGAGCTGGCGGGTGGCGAAGGGGGCGGCCACCGCCTGCTCGATGCTCACGACCGTGATGCCGGAAAGCGGCAGGGCGTCGGCGGACGCGGAGTTCTCGGCCATGCGTGGTCCTCCGGTAGGTGTGGGTGTCCCGAGCGGGAGTACCATCATGGGCACTCATATGAAGGCATGGGAAATAGCAATTCGTGATGGCACCATGCGGGCCGTGGATGCCGGGAGGGGAACGCGCCATGGATGTGAAGCAGCTGAAGGCGCTCATCACCGTCGCCGAGGTGGGCAGCGTGACGCGCGCCGCCGAGCTGCTGCACCTGGTGCAGCCCGCCGTGACCCGGCAGATCCGCACCCTGGAGGAGGAGCTCGGCGTCGCCCTCTTCCAGCGCACCCGGCAGGGCATGCGCCCCACCGAGGCCGGCGAGATCATGGTCGACCGGGCGCGCCGGGCTCTGAACGAGCTGGAGCGGGCGCGCGCCGAGGTGCAGCCCCGCCCCGGTGAGGTCACGGGCATCGTCACGGTGGGCCTGCTGGAGAGCACGAGCGAACTGCTCGCCGAGCCCCTGGTGTCGGCCGTCGGCACGGCCCACCCGGGGGTGGAACTGCGCCTGATGACGGGGTACTCGGGCCACCTCCAGCAGTGGCTGGACGACGGCGACCTGGACCTCACCCTGCTGTACAACCTGGACAGCGGCCCCTCCCTCAATGCCCGCCCGCTGGTGCGGGAGCGCCTGTGGGCGGTGGCTCCGGCGGCGGCCGGGCTGCGCGCCGACCGCCCGGTCCCCTTCGCGGAGGTGGCGGCGCACCCCCTGGTGATGCCCGCGGCGGGCCATGCCCTGCGCACGCTGATCGACGCGGCGGCGGCGCGGGCCGGGAGCGCGATGGACATCGCGGCGCAGACCAACTCGATGCCCGTGCAGAAGCAGCTCGTGCTGGCCGGGCACGGCTGGACGGTCCTGCCCGGCGTCGGCATCGCCGGGGACGTCGCGAACGGCACACTGAGCGCGGCGCCGCTGTGCGAACCCGACGTGTGGCGGTCGATCATCCTGGGCACCCCGCGCTACGGGCGCGTGCCCCCTGCCGTCGAGGTCGTCGCCCGCGAGCTGGTCCGGGCGGTCGGCGCGGCCGTCGCGCGGGGACGGTGGCCGTCGGCGGAGCTGCACGCGTCGAACGAGCGGGCCCCGGACTCCTGACACCCGGCCCACGGCCCACGGCCCACAGGCACGCAGGCACGCAGAACACCGACACACACCCCGGGAGGATTCCTGTGACCGGCATCGAGGACCGGACCGACGGCTTCGCGCGCACCGACGACGGGGTCTCGGTCGCGTACCAACGGCGCGGCACCGGCCTCCCGCTCGTCCTGCTGGCGGGCCAGGCCAACAACCATCACTGGTGGGACGGCGTACGCGAGGACTTCCACGGCACCCGGAGCACGATCACGCTGGACTGGCGCGGCACCGGCGCGAGCGACGCACCGCGCGAGGGCTGGTCCACCCGGCGTTTCGCCGAGGACGTGGTGGCCGTCCTGGACGCCCTGGGCATCGAGCGGGCCGACGTGTACGGCACCTCGATGGGCGGCCGGGTCGCCCAGTGGGTCGCCGCCCGCCGTCCCGAACGGGTGCGGCGTCTCGTCCTCGGCTGCACCTCGCCCGGCGGCCCGGAGGCCGTGGAGCGCGACACCTCGGTGCGGCGCGCCCTGGCGGGGCCGGACGCGGACGCGGTGCGGCGGACCCTGACCGAGCTGATGTACACCCCGGGCTGGCTCGCGGAACACCCCGGCCCGTACGGCACGCTCGGCGACCCGCACATGGCACCGCACGCCCGGCACGGCCATCTGATCGCCAGCAACCGTCACGACGCCTGGGACGCGCTGTCCTCCGTCGGCGCGCCCACGCTGATCCTCCACGGCGACCAGGACAGGCTCACCCCGCCCGACAACGCCCCGCTGCTGGCCGCCCGCATCCCGGACTCCCGGGCGCGTCTGCTCCGGGGCGCCCGGCACGCCTACTTCGAGGAGCGCCGGGAGGAGGCCGGCGCCCTGGTCCGGGCGTTCCTCGACTGAGGCGGAGCCGTGCCGCGCGCCGGGGCGGGGTCCGGCGCCGGGTCATGCGGACCCCTCATGCGGGCATCACGGATTTCTATTGTTCATCCGGCTCGATCAGCACTCATGATGTGTGGCACTTGAGCCGCCGCGCCCACGGAGCCGCCGAGGGCGACGCGGCACCGGGCATCGCACCACCCCTCCCGTCAGGATCCCCCCGGCGCGTGGCCGTACCCTCACCCGGCCGCCCCCGCCGTCCCGTTCCGGAGGGACCGCCCGAGCCGCAGCATCCCTGGGCGACGAAAGCAACGGAGCTTCCCCATGCCGCAGAGCCGCACCCCCGCCCCGCCCTCCCCCGGTCGTTCCCGTGTCACCGCCAACGTCGTACGCGGCTGTCTGGGCAACCTCGTCGAGTGGTACGACTGGTTCGCCTACGCCACGTTCAGCATCTACTTCGCCTCCGTGTTCTTCCCGGAGGGCGACCAGACGGCCCAGCTGCTCTCCACCGCCGTCGTCTTCGCCGTGGGCTTCTTCATGCGTCCCCTCGGCGGCTGGCTGCTCGGCGCGTACGCCGACCGCTTCGGCCGGCGCAGCGCTCTGACCCTCTCGGTCACGCTGATGAGCGCCGGGTCCCTGACCATCGCGTTCGCCCCGGGCCACGACGCCATCGGCCTCTGGGCCCCGGCCCTGCTGGTCCTGGCCCGGCTCGCCCAGGGCCTCTCGGTGGGCGGCGAGTTCGGCTCCAGCGCCTCCTACCTCTCCGAGGTCGCCCCCGCGGGACGGCGCGGCTTCTACTCCAGCTTCCAGTACGTCTCGATCGTGCTGGGCCAGCTCGCCGCGCTGCTCGTGGCGATCGTCCTGCAGAACGTCCTCACCGAGGACCAGCTGCACGGCTGGGGATGGCGCATCCCCTTCGTGATCGGCGCCGTGGCCGGGCTCGTCGTGATGTATCTGCGCCGCACGATGGAGGAGTCGGAGCACTTCGAGCAGGAGCGGGCGCGCACCGCCGCCCAGCGCCCCGAGGAGCGCGAACGCAAGGGCCTCGTCGCGCTGTTCGCCGAGTACCCGCGCCAGCTCCTCGCGGTCTTCGGCCTCGCCATCGGCGGCACGGTCGCCTTCTACACGTACACGACGTACCTCCAGAAGTACCTGGTGAACACCGCCGGAATCCCCAAGGCGACGGTCACCCTGATCGGCTTCGCGGCGCTGTTCGTCTACATGCTGATGCAGCCGGCCGTCGGTGCGCTGTCCGACCGCATCGGCCGGCGGCCCGTCATGTTCGCCTTCTCCGGCGGCTGCATGCTCCTCACCGTGCCGCTGATGACCCTGCTCGGCCGCACCAGCAGCCCCTGGATCGCCTTCCTCCTGATGGTCGTGGCGCTGACCTTCGTCACGGGCTACTCGGCACTGGCCGCCATCATCAAGGCCGAGATGTTCCCCACCAAGGTCCGGGCCCTGGGCGTCGGTCTGCCGCACGCCCTGGTCACCGCCACCTTCGGCGGCCTCACCGAGCCGATCGCGCTCGCCCTGAAGGACGCAGGCCAGGAGAACCTCTTCTTCTGGTACGTCACCGGCTGCGTCGGCCTGACCTTCCTGGCCACCCTGCTCGTGCGCGAACCGTCCCGTGACTCCCAGCTGGACACCGCGGACGCCCCCCTCGTCCCGCGGCCCTCGAAGACCGCACCGCTCGTCTGAACCAGGAGGTCCGACCCGTCATGCAGTCCGCCATCCCGCCCCTGAGCTCCTACGTCGAGGACTGGCACCCCGAGCCCGTCACCGCCGTCGATCCGATGGACCCGGGTCCCGCCGCCGCGGTGTCGGCCCTGCTGGACCTTCCGGCGCCCGCCGCGCGGGAGGGCGACCCGCTGCCCCCTCTGTGGCAGTGGTTCCACTTCCTGCACTGGCCCGCACAGCGGGAGCTGGGCCCCGACGGGCATCTGCGCGACGCGCGCTTCCTGCCGCCGGTCCCCGACCGTCAGCGCATGTTCGCCGGAGGCCGCTGCCGGATCGTCGAGCCGCTGCGCCTGGGCGAGCCCGCCGAGCGTGTCAGCAGCCTGGCGGCGGTGACGCCGAAGCACGGCCGCAGCGGGGAGCTGCTGTTCGTGACGGAACGTCTGGAGTTCCGGCAGGCGGGGCGCACCCGTGTGGTGGAGGAGCAGGACATCGTCTACCGGTCGGGCCGCGGCGGCGGCGCGCGGCACCCGGACACCATCGACGACCGCACCGCCCCGGACGCCCGGGAGGCCTGGCGGCTGCGCCTCCGGCCGGACCCCACGCTGCTGTTCCGGCTGAGCGCCCTCACCGCCAACGCGCACCGCATCCACTACGACGCCCCGTACTGCCGCGGCACGGAGGGATATCCGGGGCTCGTCGTCCACGGCCCGCTGCTCGCCTTGCTGATGCTGGACGTGGTGCGTCGCGAGGCGCCGGGCCGACAGGTCGGCGAGCTCTCCTTCCGGCTGCGGAAGCCCGCGTTCTCCGGCGAGCACCTCCTCGCCGAGGGCACCCTCGACGGCGCGGGCGCACGCCTGCGCACCGCCACCCATCGCGAGCCTCTCCACGCCACCGCCGAGGTGACCTTCGCATGACCACGCACGACGAGATCGCGGCGGCCCGCACCCTGCTCTTCGTCCCGGGCGACCGTCCCGACCGCTTCGGCAAGGCCGCCGGTTCCGGCGCCGACCTGGTCGTCATCGACCTGGAGGACGCCGTCGCCGCCGAGGACAAGGAGCGGGCCCGCCGGTCCGCCGCCGGCTGGGCGGGGCTCGGCACCCGTACCGTCGTACGCGTGAACGCGCCGGGCACCCCGTGGTTCGAGGCCGACCTGCGGATGGCCGCCGACCGCGGCTGCCCGGTGATGGTGCCGAAGGCCGAGGACCCGGCGGTCCTCGGCCCGATCGCCGCCGACTGCGCGCTGATCGCCCTGATCGAGACGGCGCTGGGCGCCGAGCGGGCGTACGAGGTGTGCTCCGTACCGGGCGTCGTACGCGCCGCCTTCGGCAACGTGGACCTCTCCGCGCAGCTCGGTGTGGCCCCCGACGACACGCTCGCCCTGGCCCACGCCCGCTCCCGGGTGGTCCTCGCCTCGGCGGCGGCCGGCATCAGCCCCCCGGTGGACGGTGTCACCACCGCCGTGCGTGATCTGGAGGCCCTGGCCGCGGACACCGCCCACGCCCGGCGGCTGGGCTTCTCGGCCAAGCTGTGCGTCCACCCCGCGCAGATCGCCCCGGTCGCGGCCGGCTTCGCCCCCACCGAGGAGGAACTGCGCTGGGCACGGGCCGTCCTGGAGGCCGGGGACTCGGTCACGACGGTGGGCGGTCACATGGTCGACAAGCCGGTCCTGGAGCGTGCCCGCAGCATGCTGGCGGGGGCCCCGGTCAGGAACTCGTGAGGATGACGAGCTCCTGGGTCGCCCTGGTCATCGCGACATAGCGGTCGACCGCCCCTTCGACGCCCTCGCCGAACGTCTGCGGGTCGACGAGGACGACCAGGTCGAATTCGAGCCCCTTCGACAGCTCCGGGGTCAGCGACCGGACGCGGGGCGTCTCCTCGAAGGCGGGATCGCCGATGACGCACGCGATCCCGTCGGGGTGCGCCGCGAGCCGGCTGTCGAGGACCGTCGCGAGGTCCGAGGCCGCCCCGTGGACGACGGGGAGGCCGCTGCTGCGCACGGAGACCGGCACGTTGGCGTCCGGGAGCACCGCCCTGATCACCGGCTCGGCCTCCGCCATGATCTCCTCCGGCGTGCGGTAGTTGATGCCGAGCGACGCCAGGCTGATCCGGTCGAGCCCGGCCCGCTCGAGACGCTCTTGCCACGACTCGGTGAAGCCGTGCCTCGCCTGGGCGCGGTCCCCGACGACGGTGAAGCTCCGGGACGGGCATCTGAGCAGCAGCATCTGCCATTCCGCGTCGGTCAGTTCCTGTGCCTCGTCCACGACGACATGGGCGAACGGGCCCGCGAGCAGGTCCGGTTCGGTGCCGAGCGGCACGGACCCCTCGGCCAGGGTGTCCTGGAGGTCCTTGCCGCGCAGCATCGTCACGGCGCCCTCCCCGTCCGCGTCGGCTTCGAGCAGGACGTCGATGACCTTGGCCATGTGCTCGCGTCCGGCGGCGAGGGACGCCTCGTGCCGGCGCCTG
This sequence comes from Streptomyces sp. CB02058, assembly GCF_001905505.1. Lineage (GTDB taxonomy): Bacteria > Actinomycetota > Actinomycetes > Streptomycetales > Streptomycetaceae > Streptomyces. The sequence goes on along the minus strand of NZ_LIPG01000003.1, from coordinate 199,922 downwards.
CGCCGTGATGCCTCGGGATCTCCCAGCCGCTGCCGCGCCGCGTCCAGGATCGGCAGGTCGGACACCGTCCATGCCTGGGGCTCCTCGCGTTGCAGCAGCGCCACCTCGTCGCGGTCGAGCCAGGGGGCGCAGGTGCGCAGATAGGCGGGCACGGACCACAGGTCACCGACGAGGTCGGCGGCCTCGATCAGCGGCCACGCACGGTCGAAGGCGGTCAGCAGGTCCCTGTTCCGCCGCAGGGACCCGCGGAGCTGGTCCTCGGACACGTCGCCCTCGTGCTTCTCGGTCAGGATCGTGAGCAGTTCCTCCCAGACCTGGTCGCGCGCCTCGTTGTGCGGGGTGCCGGGGTCCGGGGCCTCGAACGCCACGGCCCAGTCGGCCGCGCTCAGCCAGATGTCGGACCAGTGGGTCTCGACCCTCGTTCCCCGGGCCGGCGGCTCCTCGTAGAACCTCACGGCCTTCTCGACCGCCTTCACCAGACGCGCGGACGACTTCAGCCGGGCCACCTCCGGATCGGTCTCGGCCGTCGCCGCCGCGCCTTCGGCGACGAGATCCCGCAGCGTGCAGGTCCGTACGCCGTCCTCCCCGAGGCCGGGCAGGACGTCGGCGACGTAACCCAGGTAGGGCTGGTGCGGACCGACGAACAGCACGCCGCCCCTGCGGTGTCCCAGCTGCGGGTCGGAGTGGAGGAGATAGGCGGAGCGGTGCAGGGCGACGACGGTCTTCCCCGTGCCGGGGCCGCCGTCGACGACGAGCGCGCCCCTGGAACCCGCGCGGATGATGGCGTCCTGGTCGGCCTGGATGGTGCCGAGCACGTCGCGCATCCTCGCGGAGCGGTTGCTGCCCAGGCTGGCGATGAAGGCGGACTGGTCGTCGAGGGCGGCGTGGCCGGCGAAGCCCTCCGGGGTGAACACCTCGTCCCAGTAGTCGCTGATGCGGCCCCCGTTCCAGCGGTATCTCCGGCGGCTCGCCAGGCCCATCGGGTTGGCGTGGGTGGCCCCGAAGAACGGCTCGGCCGCCGGGGAGCGCCAGTCGAGCAGCAGCCTGCGGCCCGTGCTGTCCGTGAGGCCGAGGCGGCCGACGTACAGGGGCTCCGAGCCGTCCGCGCCGGCCATGTGCCCGAGACACAGGTCCAGGCCGAAGCGCCGCAGGGTGCGCAGCCTGGCGGTCAGCCGGTGGATCTCCGCGTCCCGGTCCATGGCCTGACGGCCGACGACCCCGGGCGCCCTGCGCTCGGCGTCGAGACGGTCCGACAGCTCGGCGATCAGCTGGTCGAGGCACTCGGCGACGGCCGCGAAGTGCTGCTCGTCGCCGGCGATGAGTTCCGGTGCGGCCTTGGAGGCGAGGCGGTCGGGGAGGTCGAACGCACGGGTGGTCAGGGGGGTCACGGCATCAGCTCCGGGTCGGGATCGCGGTACGGCCATGGGGTGCGGCATGGGGCGGGCGGGGCCGCGGTTCAGGCGGACTCCGTCGGCCGTTCCGGGACGATCGCCCCGGCGAGGAGGCGCGCGGCCGTGGCCGTGCCGTCCCTGAGGACCGCCCTCGCCACGGCGGCGGCGCGCTCGCGGGTCCCGGCATCGAGCGCGGTCGCGAGCGCGGCGGACAGGGATCCGAAGGTCGGCGCCTGACTGTCGTGGGCGGCGCCGATGCCCAATGCGGCGACCCGGTCCGCCCAGTAGGGCTGGTCGGCGATCTGGGGGATCACCACCTGGGGCGTTCCGGCGCGGGCGGCGGCCGTCGTCGTTCCCGCGCCGCCGTGGTGCACGACCGCGGCCAGCCGGGGGAAGAGCGAGGCCTGGTCGGCCTCGCCGACGACGAAGCAATCCTCCTGCCCGTCGGCCAGGGCCAGGTCCGCCCAGCCGCCGGAGAGGATGACACGGCGGCCCTGCGCGCGCACCGCCTCGACGGTCACCCGGGCGACCTCCTCCGGGTCGCGCACGGGCATGCTGCCGAAGCCCACGTACACGGGCGGTGCACCGGCGCCGAGGAACGCCTCCACGTCGTCCGGCAGCGGCAGCGGCTCCGGCCGGAACCACGCCCCGGTCCGTACGACGTCGAGGCCGGCGGGCTCCTTCCACGGGGCCAGGGCCGGATCGGCCGCCAGCCACGGCCTGTCGGTGAGGACATGGGCGCGGACGTCGTCCACCGGGGGTTGACCGACCGACGCCCGGTGGGTGTTGATCCCCTCGCCGAACAGCGCGTTCATGTTCTCCGCGTCCAGGTCCCACAGGTCCTGGTTGCCGGTGGCGCCGGGCGGGAAGGGCCGGCCCGCGAAGGCGAGCGGCGGGTGGTGCGGAGACGGCAGGTACGTCGGGAAGAAGGCCACCCAGACGTAGGGGACGCCCAGCTTCTCGGCGACCGAACGCGCTCCCGCTCCGGCCGGGATCAGGCCGGTCGCCACGATCACGTCGCACCCTTCGGCCGCCGAGGCGACCGCTTCGTAGGCCGACGCGGTCAGCGCCGCCGCCCGCCGGGGCAGGTCCTCGGGCGGCAGCGGGGCCGTCCCGCTCACCTCCCCCTGGACCCTCGGCCGCAACGGCCGCCAGACCGGCACCAGCGGGAGACCGACGGCGTCCAGCAGTCCCTCGAAGTCCGGCGGTGCGCACACCCGCACGTCCCACCCGAACTCCCGCAGACGCAGCGCGAATCCCACCATCGGTTCGACGTCCCCACGTGACCCGTAGGCCATCAGCACCACACGCACTCGTGATTCTCGATTCCCCTGGACAACGGCTTCGGCCGCCGATTGTGCGGCACCACGGGGGCCTTGCCGCAAGCCCCCCGTTGCGCTATACCTTGAGAGTGGAAAGGAGTGGGTACTCCTCCTTCCGCTCTCCTCGTCCCTTCCGGACGGACCTCCTCCCCCGCGAAACGACGAAGCTCCCGGTCGCTGCCGCGTGCCCGGCGGCCGGGAGCCTGGGTGCCTCGGGTCCGTCAGGCGTTCCTGAGCCAGTCGGTGTAGCGGGTGGGGGCGATGCGGGCGCCGTCTCCCGGGGTGAGCACGTCTCCGGTGACCGCGGCGAACATCCCGGCCGTGTCGTCGGTGACCACGGAACGCCGGTCCCCCTTGGCGGCGAGGGTGAGCCTGCCCAGTTCGTCCAGCGGGAAGACGTCGGGGCCCGCGATGTCGAGGACGCCGCCCAGCGGGGTTCCGGCCGTGACGTCGGCGACGGCGGCCGCGACGTCCGCGGCGGCGATCGGCTGGAGCGGGGTGCGGGGCAGGCGGACCGTGTCGCCGTCGGCGGTCCAGGACATGACGGCGTCCATGAACTCCATGAACTGCGTGGCGCGCACGATCGAGTAGGGCACGGAGCCCTGCCGGAGGATGTCCTCCTGGAGGGTCTTTGCCCGGTAGTAGTCGAGCTGCGGCACCTGGTCGACGCCGACGATGGACAGGACGACGAAGTGCCCGGCGCCCGCGCGTTCCGCCGCGCCGAGGAGGTTCTCCATCGACGTACGGAAGAAGTCCAGGGACGCCGCGTCGAAGGTCGGCGAGTTGGTCAGATTGACGACGCTCCCGGCACCGGCCAGCGCCGCGTCCAGGCCCTGGCCCGTGAGGACGTCGACCCCGGTGGAGAGCGAGTGCGGCACCGCCTCGTGCCCTGCCGCGGCCAGGTCCCGTACCACCTGGGAGCCGATCAGCCCGGTTCCCCCGATGACGGCGATCTTCATGTGACGCCCTGCCTTTCCTGTTCGGCACATCGACTTCTGTCCGATATGGAGCTTATGTCCACGTCGGCTCCGGGAGGCGCTCCCGCCTTTCGCAGCCGACCCCGGCCCGCGCCCCTGCCGCGCCCGCCCCGGCGAGGGCCCGCGACTGCCCGCGCAGTTCCCGTGCCCGGAAAAAGGTGTGGCTTCGAACGGCGGCTCCGGGCTACGCTCCCGCCCGATGACTACTCAACTCCTTTACGGATGGGGGGTCCCGACCGCGCAAGGTGAGTGCTGATGCTCACCGAGACCGCGTTCGAGGATTCCCGGCTTTCCTTCTGGCTGCGCGTGCGCGACGTCGCCGTGCCGCCCTCCATGATCGAGACCGCGACGGCCCGGCGTACCGCCGGCGACTGGGCGGGCGCGTGCGCCGCCGCCGGGGTCGACGTCGATCTCGACCTGCGCACCGTCGGACGCGTCCACGGCGGCGCCACGGCCGCCCGCGTCCGGGCCGACCTGCGGCTGCTGGCACCGGACCTGCTCCGGTGGCACATGCCCAGGACCGCGCCCGACGGGTTCCTGCGGCCGGGCACGGCGCTCACGCTCGCCCGGTACGACGAGCCCGGCCGCATCCACCCGGTGCACCTCGTGGCACGCACCGCCCCCGCGTGGGCGGACGGCGGGCAGCGGATCAGTCTCGCGGTCCGGGGCGGGCCGGGTTCACCGGACACCGGTGCCGGGCCGGCCGGTTACCGCACCCCCGACCGCCGGTTCCGTCTGGACCTCCACCGGCACCTCTGGGACGCGAGCCGCAGCGCCGAACTGCGCGTGCGCGGCGGGGCCGACGAGCCGCCACTCCGGTACGCACCGGAGTGGGCCTCCTCGGTGCCCGGCCCCGGGCGCTTCGCGCTCGGCCGGTGGGCCGCCGAGGCCGCGCTGCTGCTGGCCGCGGAGGGCCGGGCCGGGGGAGGCCGGGTCTCGGTCCGCCTCGGTGCCCGGCGCCGGCTCGTCCTGGACGTGCGCGTCTCCCCCGGCGGCTCCGGGCCGGGCGACGGGACGCCCGAGGTGCGGTCGGCCGAGGTGACCCGGTCCGGTGCCCGGGCGGGACTGCCGGTCCTGCCCGACGCCGCCACCTGGGTGGCGCCCGACCTGGAGCTGCTGCGCAGCGGCTGCCTGGCGCCCGGCCGGCTGCACCCGTTGGTCGCGGCGGCCCTGGCGCCGGAAGCACCGGCGTCCACCGGCGCTGCCGCCGGGGACGAGGACGCGGTGCCGCGCGTCGTGGACTGCCGCGGCGCCCGTCACCGGATCGGTCTCGTCGACGGCGTGCTGGTCGCACTGGACCACGGCCCCGACGAGATACGGCGCGAGGAGCTCCTCGCCGCGCTCACCGGCACCCCGCTCCCCTGCCTCCAGGTCATCGACCTCGCGCACCGCCGGCCCGGCTGCCTCGACGACGTACGTGAGCGGCTGGCACACGGCGACGCGGAGGGCGCGCTCTCCCGTGTCGAAGGGCTGATCGGTGCCGAGGCGCGGCTGCGGGAAGGGGAGTTGCACGACCTGCTCCGCGAGGCCGCCCGACGGCGCGTGACGCACGGCCTGTTCAGGGCCGGTCTCGCCGACCCCGGACCCAAGGCGAGCCTTGCCCAAACGGCACTCCGCACCAAACTCCACCGCACCCGCCCCCGGCAAGCCGCCGACCGCTGACCGCTCCCTGCCCACGTGCTCACGCGTCCGGGCCTCCGGGACGCGCACGCCTTCGACGACCCCACAGGTGATGCCTCATGACCACGTACGCCCCGCTGTCCGAAACCCCGTCCGAAACCCCGTCGGGCGCCACCGGCACCACGACCGACGACGGCCCCTCCCGGCTCGACGTCTCGGGTGCGCTGCTGTCCCTGTTGCGCGAGACGACCACCGCTCCGCGCGAGGACCCGCAGCTGGAGGCACTGACCCTGGCGGTGGCCGCCGATCTGCCCGTGCTGCTGTGGGGCGAGCCCGGCATCGGGAAGACCGCCGCGCTCACCCAGCTCGCCACCACACTGGATCTGCCGCTGACGACGGTGATCGCGAGTGTGCACGAACCGTCGGACTTCTCCGGCCTGCCCGTCATCGGGGACGATCCCGCGACCGAGGGGGTCCCGATGGCTCCGCCGGACTGGGCGGTCCGGCTCGTACGGGCCGGGCGCGGGCTGCTGTTCCTCGACGAGCTGTCCACGGCCCCGCCCGCCGTGCAGGCGGCGCTGCTGCGGCTGGTACTGGAACGCCGGGTCGGGGCGCTGCGGCTGCCGCCCGGCGTCCGGATCGTCGCCGCCGCCAACCCCCGGTCCTCCGCGGCCGACGGCTGGGAGCTGAGTCCGCCGCTGGCCAACCGGTTCGTCCATCTGCGGTGGACGCACGACCCCGACGTCGTGGTGCGCGGCCTGGGCGGGACCTGGCCCCGGGCCGCGCTGCCGACGCTCGACGGCGACAGGCTGCCCGAGGCCGTCGCGTACGCCCGCCGCGCCGTGTGCGGGCTGCTGGGCGCGCGGCCGAACCTCGTGCACCGGCTTCCCTCGGGCGAGGCGCAGCGCGGCGGGGCGTGGCCGTCGCCGCGCAGCTGGGACATGGCGCTCTGCCTGACCGCCTTCGCGACGGCCGCCGACGCGTCCCGCGAGGTCCTCTCGATGCTGGTGAGGGGGACCGTGGGGGACGGCCCCGGGCTGGAGTTCCTGTCCTACCTGGACCGGATGGACCTGCCGGACCCGGAGGACCTGCTGGCCGATCCCGGGAGCGCGGAGCTCCCGGAGCGCGGGGACCTTCGGCAGGCCGCGCTGGACGCGGTGGTCGCCGCCGTCCGCGCGCGCCCCGGGCGTGAACGGTGGGATGCCGCCTGGGCCCTGCTCGCACGGGCGGCGCGGACGGGTGCCCCCGATCTGCTGGTCGTGCCCGCGACGACGCTCGCCTCGCTGCGCCGCGACGACTGGGAGGTGCCGGAGTCGATCGAGGGGCTCGCCTCCGCGGTGTCCGTGTCCCGGCGCGCCGACCGGGCGAACGTCCGCGCCCTCACGGCGACCAGGGCGGGCCGGTGAAGGGGCCCACCCGCGGCACACCTGCCGCGCCCCGGCCGCCACGCCCCCGGGACATCCGCTCCGCACCCGGCGCGCGGACGGCCCAGGACGCGCCCGAGGGTCTGCTGGACACCCAGAAGCTGTTCGCCGCCCGGCTCCAGGCGGCCAGGGTCCGGCCGTATCTGGCGACGGCGCTCTTCGCCCTGCACCCCGTGGAGTCCCGGCACGTGCCGACGATGGCGGTGGACCCGTACTGGCGGTGCTACGTGTCGCCCGCCTTCGTGGACCGCACCCCCGTGGAGGAGCTGGCCGGTGTCTGGGTGCACGAGGTGTCGCACCTGCTGCGCGACCACCACGGGCGCGGCGACCGTTACGCGCACCGTCACGGACTCACCGGTCCGGCGGAGCGGCTGCGGATCAACATCGCGGCGGACTGCGAGATCAACGACGACGTCTTCGGCGACGGCCTGGTGGGGCCCGAGGACGCGGTCACCCCGGCCTCCCTGGAGCTGGACGACGGGCAGCTGATGGAGGACTACCTCCGGCAGTTCCGGCTCGGCCCGCACACCGCGCACCTCGCGTGGCTGGAGTGCGGCAGCGGCGCGGACGGCCTCCCGCGCCCCTGGGACCTGGGCCCCGACGGGGCGCACGGGCTGAGTACGCAGGAACGGGACGCGGTCCGCTTCCGGGTGGCACAGGGCATCACCGGCCGTCCGGGGAACGCTTCGCGCGGGTGGCGGCGGTGGGCGGAGGAGGCCTTCCATCCGCCGCAGCCCTGGCGGGAGTTGCTCGGGGGGGCGGTACGGTCGGCGGCCTCCGCGCCGGGCACGGGCGAGGACTACGTGTACGGCAGGCCCGCGCGCCGCTCCGCCGCGGTGCCCGGGGCCGTCCTGCCGAGCCTGCGCCGCAGGCCCACCCGGGTCGTCGTGGTGATCGACACCTCCGGCTCCGTCAGCGACTCCGAACTGGGCAGCGCGCTCCTGGAGGTGGCGGCGATCTCGCGGGCCCTGGGCGGCAGACGCGATCTGGTCGGGGTCCTGCCGTGCGACGCGGCGGCGGGCCGCGTCCGTTCCCTGTGCGACGGCGCGGAGGGCGTCGAGCTGATCGGCGGCGGCGGAACGGACCTCCGGGCGGGCTTCGACCGGGCCCTGGAGAGCCGCCCCCGCCCGGACGTGGTGGTGATGCTGACGGACGGCCAGACCCCCTGGCCGTCCCGGCGCCCGTCGTGCCGGACGGTGGTGGGGCTGTTCGGCCGGCTCCACCGGCGCTCGTCGTACGACGAGACGAACGCCGAGTACGTCCCGGCCGGGCCGCCGTCCTGGGCGCGGGTGGTGACCATCGGCTAGGGCCTCGTCCGGACCGCCTCGCCGAGCGGGAGCCACTGCCGCAGGTCGAGTTCGGCCCGTACGGTCTTCCCCACGGGCAGCCGGTCGTGCACGGACCATCGGTCGGCCAGGGCCTCCATGAGGAGCAGTCCACGGCCGGATTCCTCATCAGGACGGGGTGCGCCGAGACAGCCGGGCATCGGGGGGCGCCGCTCACCGCGCGTGTCGGAGACCTCGATCCGCAGGACGCCTCCGGTCAGCCGGATCAGCGCCAGTTCGAAGTCGCGGCCGGGCACCCGTCCGTGCGTCACCGCGTTCGCCGCGAGCTCCGCGACGACCGACACGGCGCGGTCGGACGGCTCCCCTCCCGGCGGAAGGCCCCAGCGGTCGAGCTGGAGCACGGTCAGGCGCCGGGCCAGCCGGGCGCCACGCGGTGTGGAGCTGAAGCGCTGCACGAACGGGTGGTCCTCGGGGACCGCTCGGGCACGGTTCGCCGTGGGGACGGGGGAGGTCGACATGCGGACCACGGTCGCCGTTCCAGGCGCCGGGCTCCAGATCGGCGACTCGTACGCCGGGTCAGCGTACGAGTGCGGAGAGTGGACACGACCGCTCACCGTGCGTGACCATGGCCAGGTCGGCTCGTGGGTGCGTGTGGAGGTGTGCGGGTTGGACGTGAGCGACACCTGCGAAGGTGCGGCCACCGGTAACGGCGCTGCTGAGCCGGAGAGTTCGGACAGTCTGAAGGCGTTCGGCGAAGTCGTGAAGGCGTTCCGGCTACGGGCCCGGCTGACGCAGGAACAGTTCGCCGAGCGGGTGCGGTACTCGGTGCCGACCGTGGGCTCGATCGAGCAGGGCCGCCGCTTCCCTTCCGCGGAGTTCGTCGAGCGGACGGAAGGCGTGCTCGACGCGTTCGGGTCGCTGCGGGGGGCGGCACGTCATCTGTCCCGGCGACCGGGGCTGGCGAGCTGGTTCCGCCAGTGGGCGCGGCTGGAGCAGGAGGCCGTGAGCCTCTACACGTACGAATGCCGCCTGGTCCCCGGCCTGTTGCAGACGGAGGCGTACGCGCGACGGCTGTTCGTGAACCAGCTGCCACCGCTGGGGGACGCACAGATCGAGGCACAACTGGCGGCCCGGCTGGACCGGCAGCGGCTCCTGAGGGAGCGGCCGAACGCGGCGTACAGCTTCATCCTGGAGGAGCATCTGTTCCTGCGGCGTACGGGCGGTGCCGCGGTGACGGCGGAACTCATCGAGCATGTACTGGGGCTCGCCGGGCTGCGGAACGTCGAGATCCAGGTGATGCCCCTGGTCCAGGAGAACCATGCGGGCCTCGACGGCCCCGTGCAGTTGCTGGAGACGACTGACCACCGCTGGCTCGGCTACAGCGAAGGGCAGAAGAGCGGAACGTTCATCTCGGATCCCCATGTGGTCAGTGAACTCCAGATGCGGTATGCCAGGATGCGGTCACAGGCTCTCTCGTTGGAGGACTCGTTGAGCCTGTTGCGGCAGATGCGAGGAGCGGTATGAACACCACCGGGCTGACGTGGTTCAAGAGCAGCTACAGCGGCGGCGACGGCGACTCCTGCATCGAGGTGGCCGTGTCCTCCGAGACCGTTCACGTCCGGGACTCCAAGGTCGAGGAAGGCCCACGGCTCGCCCTGACGCCCTCCTCCTGGGCCCCCTTCGTCGCGTTCGCGGCCGAGGTCTGATCGGGACCGACGCGGAGCAGTCCGCGCTCAGCGTTCCGCCGGCCCGGTCGCCGCGCACGAGCAACTGACCCTGTGGTAGTTGTACTTGCGCGTGTAGTCGAGGTCGGTGTCCCAGTGGTAGTTCAGGTAGCTGTGGGAGCAGCCCCGGTCCGAATGCAGCGCGATCAGGTGCCCGCAGCTCCCGCACGTCGGCACCGGCACCCTCTTCGCGGCCTCCTTGATCCCCTTGCGGACGATCTCCTCCAGCACCACCAGGCACGCGAGGACGGCGGCCCCGCCCAACAGGCCCACGACGTGATACGCGCTCATGCCTGACTCCGCTCCCCCGGCGGGCTCTGTTCACGGCCGGGAGGCCGCCCACCCTGAGGTGAACTACCCTTCCGTGCGCGGGTCCACCCGGGCCGGGCCGTCGGGGGTGGAGGTGCGGACGGCTCGCGTGCTCCGGGCCAGTTCCGCCTGACGTATCCCCGCCGGGTACGGCAGGGACGCCGCGTCGGTCTCGGCGCGGGCGCGGGCTTCCCGGGCCTCGTCGGTGCGGCCGAGCAGGGCGAGAGCGGCGGCCAGGGCCACCCGCGCGTCCACCTCCGCGAGCCGTTCGCCCGTGCGTTCCGCCCGTACCGCCTCCGCGGAGGCGAGGCCCCTCGCCGTGTCCGCGCGGCCGGAGCGGAGTTCGCCCCAGGCCGTCAGCACCGGTGCGTCGACCGTGAAGGATCCGAGGGCGCTCAGGGCCGACTCCGGGCGGTCCTGGCGCAGTTCCAGTTCGGCCCGGGCCGCGCGTATCTCGAAGTCGGCCTGCTGGTCCCCGGGGACACCGACGGAGCGCTCCGCCCGGTCCAGCAGAGACGCGGCTTCCACGAGGGAACCCGAGCGCATGCGCACGAGCGCCAGGGTCGCGAGGGCGTAGGGCAGGCACCATGCGTCGTTGGGCTCCGCACCCGCGACGGCGGCTTCAGCGAGGGCCCGCGCCTCCTCGGTCTCGTCGAGCATCAGCCGCAGTTCCGCGAGGTTGGCCCTTTCGAAGGCCGCGGCGGTCGGGTCACCGGACCGTTCGGCGAGGTCGAGGGCGCGCTGCCCGATGCCCACGGCCTCCCGCAGCCGGCCGCCGCGGCGTGCGTTCTCCCGAAGGGTCGACAGGACCAGGCCCAGCAGCGTCGGGTCCCCGTAGGCCTCCGCCGGAGCGAGCGCGTGGTCGGCGGCCTCGCGGGCCGCGTCGAAGCGGCCCGCGAGGGCGAGGTTCCTGGCCTGGAGGGTGTAGCAGCGGGCGGTGAGGCCCTGGCCCTGCGCCCCGGGCACGCGACGTGCGGCGTCCAGGGCCTTCCTGGCGGCCTCGAACCCCTCGACGTACAGCCCCTGGACGCCGCAGATCACGGAGAGGGCGAGGAAGTGGTCGGCCGTGGGCCCGGCCGCCGTGTCCGGGCCCACCGGTTGGTCCCGGAGCACTTGACGGCCCGCGTCGGGGGCCCCGGTCTTGAGCAGGGTCTCGGCGAGCCGGGCGGCGGCGAGCACCGTGTCGTCGTGGTCGGCACGGCGTACGAACTCGCGGAGCGCGAGGCGGAGTACCTCTGCGGCCTCGGTGAAGTGCCCCATCCTGCGCAGCACCTGGCTGTGGGCGAGCCGGGCCCGGGCCGCGTCGACGTCGAGGCGGTCGACCAGGTCCCGGTAGTAGCGGTCGGCGCTGTCGTTGGCGTACAGGGCAGCCGCGCGTTCGGCCGCCCGGCGGAGGTACTCGGCGGCCCGCGAGTCGTCGGCGCGTGCGAAGTGCGAGGCGAGGGCGTCGACGGCGTCGGGGCGGCGGCGCAGGACCGCCTGGGCGAACGCGCCGTGCAGCTGGCGGCGGCGGATCGCGGAGAGGCGGTCGTAGCAGGTGAGACGGACCAGGGGGTGACGGAACGCCACGCCCGCCTCGGGACGCCCGGAGACGACGACCTGCCGTTCCTCGACGAGTGCGGCGGCCACCGCCCGTTCGAGGGCGTCGGCGGCGACGGGCCCGGAGACCGCGGGACTCAGGCCGTTCGCCGCCACGTCGAGGAGTTCGGACAGCGCGGCCTCGCCGCCGGCGACGGACAGTGCTTCGACGACCCGGCGGGTGTCCGGGTCGAGGCGGCCCAGCCGCTCCCCCACCAGCTGCCGCACTCCGTCCGACGCGACGGCGGCCGGCAGACCGTCGCCGAGTCCCCGGGCGAGTTCGACGGCGTACAGCGGATTGCCGAGGGAGAGTTCCCACACGCGGCTCATCCGCGGGTCGGGGGCGGGGCGTGCGACGGCTCCGGGTGACGCCTCCGTGCCCCCGTCCGGCACGGCCGGGGCGGGCGCCGCCCGTGTCGCGTCCCGGACGACCGCGAGGCAGGCGTCCCGGTCCAGGGGCCCCACCCTCTCGCGCGCGGCAAGCCCCTGCCGCAGCATCGACACGAGTCCGGTGCTGCGCGGGTCGCCGTCGGGCAGCTCCTCCTCCCGGCAGGTGACGAGGAAGCGCAGGCGCATCCCGGTGTCGGCCACCCGCCGGGCGAGATGGCTGAGGAGCTGGTACGAGCCGGCGTCGGCGGCGTGCAGGTCGTCGAGGACGACGAGCACCGGGTGGGAGGCGGCCAGTTCGGCCAGCAGGGCGGAGGTGACCCGGAAGAGCCTGTCCCGCTCCTCCTCGGGGCTGCGCCCGCCCCCTTCGCGCACCCGGCCGAGAGACGGGAGGAAGGAGGCCAGTTCGGGGTACTCCGTCCCGACTCGGGCCCGGTGTCCGACATCTCGTTCCGCGAGCCAGGCATCGAGCGCCTCGGCGAACACCCCGTAGGGCGTGTGGCCCTCCTCGTCGTGCCCGGCACCCCACAGGACGGCCGTACCCGTGGCCGCCGCGCGTCGGGCGGCCTCACCCACGAGCCGGGTCTTGCCCACCCCCACCTCGCCGGTGAGCAGCCTCACCGGGGGCCCTTCCTCGGCGAGGAGCGCGGCGAGGATGCCGTCCCGGCCGTGGAGCGGTATGGCGGCGGGCGCCCGCAGGAGTGCGGGGAGTGAGGGAATCGACGGTGCCGGGGCCCGCCCCGGTTCCAGTGCCTGCCGATGGAGGCGTTCCGTCTCGGGGCCCGGCCGCACCCCGAACTCCTGGTCGAGCAGCCGACGGCAGACGTGGTACTGCTGGACCGCCCGACGGCGCAGCCCCTGCCGCAGGAACGCGCCCATGAGGATGCGGTGGGCCAGCTCGTCCGCGGGACTGGCCGCGAGCACCTGCTCGGCCACGGCGACCGCCTCGCCGACGGAACCCTGGGCCAGGTGTGCGGAGGCGAGCGCGAGCAGCACCTCCTCGCGCAGGGCGACGAGTTGGTCGCGGCGTGACTCCGCCCAGGGCGCGTACCGGTCCTCGGGGAGCAGCTCCCCGGCGAACAGACCGAGTGCGGCGGCGAGGGCGTCGGCGTCCCGCGCCGCCAGAGCTGCCCGCGCCGCGGTCTCCGCCTCGTCCGCGTCGATCCGTACGGTGGCCGGATCCAGTCGCAGCAGGGAGCCGTCGGCTATCAGGTACGAGGAAGTGGCGCGGGGCACCAGCTCGGGCTCCAGGGCACGGCGCGCGGCGTGCAGCGCGACACGGAGACTGCCGGTCGCGGACTGGGGGTCGGCGTCCGGCCAGCAGAGTTCCATGGCCTGCTCGCGGTGGAGCTGGTGGTCGGGCACGACGGCGAGCAGCTTGACGAGAGTCTGGGCGCTGGGGCGCGTCCAGCGCTCGGCAGGGGCCGGACCGCTGTCGCGCGTTACCGCGAAACCGCCGAAAAGGTGCAGACGCAGCAGCGGTGTGGCTGAAACCGTGCTGTCTGGCTGCTGCGCGTTCATGAGGGCGCCACTGTAACCGAGCATGCTGAGAACCCCCCGGGCCTCGCCCGGGGGGTTCTCAGCATGCGGACGACCCGGATCAGGACAGCTTGTACGCCGTGATCTGGTGGATGCCGTTGTCCGTCAGGAAGTAGCCTCCGCCGGACTGGCCCGCGGTGCGGTCCATCCCGGAGTCGTCGCTGTTCAGCGACAGCACCTCGTCGACACCGTCGCCGTCCAGGTCACCCGCGAAGTAGTTGCGGGCACCGTTGGTGGCACCGATGCTCCCGACGGACGGGGCCCAGGAGTCCTCGGAGTCCATGATGCTCGGGTCCCAGAGGTAGAGGCCGGCCTCGGCCCCGGCGACCAGCAGCGAACGCCCGCCGGGGCCGGTGAGGAAGCCGCCGCCGTAGGACTGCGGCGAGACGCCCTGCTGGGTGAACGTGCCGTCCGCGCCGAAGCGGCGGAAGGACGCCGTGCCGCCCTGGTACAGCACTCCGTCCTTCGCGAAGTAGCTGAAGTGCGTCCACAGACCGCCGGAGATCCAGGACTTCAGCGCCTCTCCGGTGCGGCCGTCCCGGATCTCGAAGACGTTCTGCGACCCGGTGCCGTGATCGAGGCCGTCACCGAAGTCGTACGGCGCATCGACCGTCCAGGTGTAGATCACCGCGTGCCCGTCGGCGTACGGGATCTCCTGGGAGGCGAAGACACCCTCGTTGGCGACCGCCGTCCTGATGGGGGTGGTGGCGGTGGCAGGCTGCTTCGGCGCCTGCGCCCAGCGGGCCTTGCCGTTCTTGGCGTTCAGCGCGACCGCCCCGGTCACCGGTTCGGCCATGTCCAGCGAGTTGAGGCTGGAGTACGAGGCGTACACCCGGCCGTCGTTGACCGAAGGGTCGGAGAAGCGCACGTCGCCCGCGTCCGCGGGGGCGCTGTACGTCCAGATGGCGTGACCGTCGCCGTAGTAGGCGCGCAGCGCGTCCGTCGCGACGAGGATGTCCTGCTCGCCGTCGCCGTTCAGGTCGGCGAGCCGGGCCGAGCGGACGAACTGGCCGCCGCCGTCGATCGTGGCGAGCGTCTTGCCGGTCTTCCCGTTGAGGACGACCGTCGCGGTGTCGGCCGCGACGACGATCTCCGGCTTGCCGTCACCGTTGACGTCGCCGAGCTGGATGTCGTGGACACCGCCCGGGACGGTGGCCTGCCAGAGCTTCTCGGGCTTGGACCCGTTCACCAGCGACGGGCCCGAGTAGGCCCAGACGCCGTTGGACGAACCGCCCATGACCAGGTCGTTCTCGCCGTCCTTGTTCAGGTCGGCGCTCTTGGCGTAGGCGATGTCGCCCTGGAGCGGGGTGACCTTCTCCGTCTTGCCGTTGCCCAGCTTGAAGGTGCGGATGTTCTGTTCCTGGTCGATGACCCGGACGTGGGAGCCCTGGGCGTCGGTGAACAGGTCCTGGAACATCGGCGAGGCCTCGACCTCCTTGGAGCGCCAGGCGACCTTGCCCTTGCCGGAGAAGACGGTCAGCGACGCGTAGCGCAGGCTGCCGCGGTTCTCCGGCTCGTACATCTTCCAGTCGTTCTGGGCGGAGGCGACCAGCTTGCCGTCGATGACTCCGAGACCCCAGGTGCTGGGAGCGTCACGGCCGTTCTCGGCATCCCTCTTGGTCGTGTACGACCAGAGCGGCTTGTCCGCGCTGTCACCGCTGACGACGCGGATGGTGCCGGCGTTGACGGCCATGTTCTCGTCGAACGAGGACTCGGAGACGGCGTACTCGTCGCCGGCCTTGGCCCCCAGGTCGCCGACCGTCAGCGCGGTGGGGACCACGTTGTCCCGGGCGCTCAGGGTGGCACGGTGGCCGGTCTTCACGTCGTACGCGGCGACCTCGTAACGCACCGCGTCGTTGACGTCCGCCTGCTCGATCGCCACGAGCCGCTTGCGCGCGGGGTCGAGGCGCAGCATGCGGTTGTACAGCACGCTGTCGGTCCGCCAGGCGACGGAGCCGTCGGTGGTGTCGAGCACGGCGATGTGACCGCGCCCGTCGACACCGTCGGCCTTGGCGAGGTTCCAGGAGACGGCGACCTTGCCCTTGCCGAGGTCCTGGATGTCGGCCCAGTTGGTGTACCGGGCTTCCATGGTGTCGAACGTCCAGGTCTGCGCCGGCGTCAGCTTGCCGTCCGCAGCGGAGAACCGGATGCCGGTCAGGGTGGCGGTGGCATCGGCCGGGACCTTGGCGTCGCCGCTCATCCGCGGCGCGTCGGCGATCAGCAGGGTGCCGTCGACGATCTTCACCATGGAGGCGTAGTTGTAGAGCTTCGACCAGACCGTGGCACCCGTCTTGCCGTCGAGGACGGTCACGAAGGTGCCGGTGCTCAGGGCCGACCCCGGGGAGGTGAAGGCCCGCGGGTACGGGGTGGCACCGACCAGAGCCGAGAAGACCAGGTCGGGAACGCCGTCACCGGTCAGGTCGCCCGCCGCATATCCGGACTCGGAGTTCGGCGAGAAGGGGGAGACCGCGTTGTACCCCATCAGGATCTGCGGGGGGTAGGGCTCGACGCGCCACACCTGCAGCGGCTTGACCTGCCAGTCCGTGAAGTACGAGCGGCTGGTGCGGGCCCAGGTCTCGCTGCCGTCGGCGGCGTGGAGCTGGACGTTGCCCATGCTGTTGACGGAGAAGTACTCGCCGTTCCTGCCGGCCGGCACGGTGGCCCCCAGGCCGCGTACGCCTTCCAGCGTGGACTTCGCGGTCATGGTGACCTTGGTGGCCGGGTCGACGTCGGTGGACACGGCGTCGGTGCCGGCCTTCGCCGTGTCGGTGGTCGCCTTCTTCTGCGTGCCGGTCGTGTCCTCGGCCTTGACGTACGGGTCGAGGTTGACGTTGGCGGCCAGCTTCTCGGCCTGGGCGCTGGTCAGCTTCATCGCCGAGCCGCTGTCGCCGTCGGCGGCCAGCGCCTGGGGGACGGCGGTCAGGCAGAGACCGGCCGCGACCAGACCGGAGGCGAGCGCCAGGGCGCGCCGCGAGTGGAGGGCTCTCATCACTTGGCTCCCTGCGTGAAGCTGACGGCGGTGCCGTCGGCGATCACGGACTGGTTGTAGGAGTACTGGAGGGCGTCGGTGCCCGCCTGGTCGGCGATGCCGACGGTGGCGCCCGCGCCCTGGTCGGCGACGGACTTGTACTGGAAGGTCACACCGGCGGTGGCCTCGTCGAAGACGGCCTCGAAGGTGGCGCGGCCCGATGTGCCGTCGGCGTAGGCGGCGTTGTTCCAGACGATGGCGAACTTCCGGTTGCCCTTGGTGCCGGTGGTGGCGGTCTGGACGGAGGACTTCTTGTCCAGCGTCAGGTCGTTCCACAGCGGGGCCGCGATGCCCTTGACCGCGTTGTGGCCGACGGTGGGAAGCGCGGTGTTGTTGTAGTCGCCGACGCGGGCGGACAGGAAGTTGACCAGACCGTCGGTGGTGACCGAGGCGGAGGAGTACGAGACGCCGTAGTGCTTCACGGAGAAGGGCAGCGCCACGTTCGCGGAGTCCTCGTCACCGGAGAGGGCGACCTTCTTGGAGCCCGCGATCCACGAGTACGTGGCCGGGGCGCAGACATTCCCGGACGCGTCGGTGCGGTTGGGGACCTGCACGTTCTTGGTCAGGTCGGCCGCGCCGACGACAGCGCCGCCGGTCCAGACGCCGTTGCAGAGGACCGGAGCCGCGGGCTTGACCGCGAGGCCGTAGGTGCCCTCGACGACCTGGGCGAAGGCGTACGTGCCCTTGGCATCGGTGGTGACGGCGCCCAGCGGGGTGCCGTTCAGCTCCACGGTCGCGCCCGCGAGCGGCTTGCCGGTGACGTCGAGGACGGTGCCGGCGACCTTGTGGGCCGGGACGGCGGTCAGCGCGATGTCCTGCTTGTAGTCCTGCCGCTCGGCGAGGGTGACGTCCTCGGCCGAGCCGGCCGCGTAGCCGTAGCCGGTGAAGTCGAAGGTGTAGGTCCCGGCGGGCAGCGGCAGGCGGTAGGTGCCGTCGGTGCCGGTGGTGACCGTGCGGACGGCGCCGGCGGCGTCGGTCGACTTCACGGTGATGTTGTTCAGGCCCTTGCCGGTCGCCTTGTCGGTGATGGCGCCGGTGACGGTGGCCGCGGTGTGCGGTGCCTTCTCGACGGAGGCGAGGATGTCGAGCTTGCCCTCACCCCAGACGTTGTTCATGCCGGCGGTGCCACCGCAGTGGGTGTCGTCGACGTCGCGTGCGCCCTCGTCGAGCAGTGCGCGGGTCTCGTCGATCTTGCCGATCAGCGAGGGGGCCGCGGACCACAGCAGCGCGACGGCGCCGGCCACGTGCGGGGTGGCCATCGAAGTGCCGTCGATCGTGTTGTACGAGGAGCCCGGCCAGGTGGAGGGAATCTGGACACCCGGGGCTGCGATGTTCGGCTTGGCTCCGCCGTCGATCGGCGAGGGGCCGAAGCCGGAGAAGTTGGCGATCTTGCCGGCGGAGTCGTACGCGCCCACACCGTAGGAGGCGACCTGTGAGCCCGGCGGGTGGGTCGTCGAGCACGTCACCCCGTCACCGTCGTTGCCGGCCGCGAAGGCCTCGAAGATGCCCGCGGAGTTCCAGGCCTCGACGATGTCCTTGTAGAAGGCGTTGTCGTCGCCGCCCCAGGAGTTGTTGACGATGTCGGGGGCGAGGTCCGGGCGCGGGTTCTGACCGTTGTGGTCGGTGGGCGCGAGGATCCACTGGCCGGCGTCGAGGAGGTCCTGCTCGTCGCACTGGTCGGTGCCGCAGCCCTTGGCGGCGATCCACTTCGCGTTCGGCGCGACGCCGATGCCGTTCTTGCCGACCATGGTGCCCATGGTGTGGGTGCCGTGACCGTTGTTGTCGCACGGGGCGGCGGTGGTGCACACCCCGGTCGCGTCGTAGAAGTTGTAGTCGTGGCTGAAGGTGCCGTCGCCGTTGTTGCCACGGTAGTTCGCGACGAGGTCCGGGTGGTCGAACTGCACACCGGAGTCGAGGTTGGCTATGACGATGCCCTCGCCGCGGTCCTCGTACTGGTCCCAGACCTGGTCAGCCTTGATGTCGGACACACCCCAGGCGGGGGCGTCGGTGCCGTCGGCGGAGGAGTCCGTGCCCAGGGCGGCGGTGCGCGACGTGGTGACCTTCTTGTCGGAGGTCTCGATGTCGTCGAGCTTGAAGGTCCGCTCCTTGACGATCGAGGCCACGTCCGGGCGCTTGGCCAACTCGTCGACGAGCGCCTGGTCACCGGTGACCTTGACCGTGTTGGCGATCCAGTAGTCCTGGTGGCCGACCTTCCTCCTGTCGAGGAAGGTCTTCAGGGACTTCTGGCTCTTGTCGGCGTGGGATCGCAGTTCCTTGTACGCCGCCTTCGCCTTCTTGGCGTGGGTCTTCTGCTTCTTGGCGTCGGAAAGGTTCGCCTTGTCCTTGAGGACGACGAAGAAGGACGCCTCGCCGCCCTTGTCCACCGCTTCGAGCAGAGTGGAATCGATCTTCGGTGACGGGGCACTGTCGGCGGCAGCGGCGGGCAGCGCGCCGGTCAGCAGGACGGCCGAGGTGAGGGCGGCCGTCGCCCACGCCGCAGATCTGCGCCGGGGGGTTCGGGGCAGGTGCATCAGGGTGCTCCTCCTGGGACGGTACGGGAGGGTGCGAACGCTAGGGAGGGGCCGTTACTGAGCCATTACCGGCTGCCCCGGGGAGCGGAACACGGCGTGCCGGGACGGTGGTTCCCGGGCAGATCCGTACCGCAAGCGGGCGTTCCCCGGACCACGCCCGCCGGTACACGGGCTGCCCGGCCGGGGACAGCCCTTGGCTCCGGCTGGGGCGCCCCACCCCCGCGAATCCCCTCTCTCCCTACGCGCCCCGTTGACAGGGCGGGCCCGTGCTGGCTTCATGAGCACGTCCGTGGAAGCGCTCCCACGCCCGTCGCGCCTGACGTCGCTCCGGGCTGCCGACGTTTCCGCGTGGGCCGGTGTCACCCCGCGCCGGCCCCGTCCCACGGCACCCGCACGAGCCGCACGCCCCGCATGTCCAGCACCCTTGGCCACACCCGCACGAGCCGCACGCCGCACCGTTTCAGCACCCGCGCACGCCGCACTTCCGCACGAGCCGCACCACCGCCCCGCCGGTCCGGTCCGGCATGCCTTCAGCCGGTCCGGCACGGCCCCTGGGCTCCACCCGCCGCCCGCCGCACCGAAGGACGATCCGTTGCGACTGCCCTCCCTTCCCCGCGCGTTCCACAGATCGACATCCCGCCACGCCCCGCCGGGCACCACCGCCCGCTCCCGCCTGGGAGTCACCCTCGCCGGCGTGGCCGCGCTGCTCGCCGCCGGACTCATGCCGCTGGCCGCAACCCCGGCCCAGGCGGCCCCGGCGTTCGCCTACGGCGAGGCCCTGCAGAAGTCGCTCTTCTTCTACGAGGCCCAGCGCTCGGGCAAGCTGCCCGGGGACAACCGTGTCTCCTGGCGCGGCGACTCCGGCATGGACGACGGCAAGGACGTCGGGCTCGATCTGACCGGCGGCTGGTACGACGCCGGCGACCACGTGAAGTTCGGCCTGCCGATGGCCTACAGCGCCACGGTGCTGGCCTGGGGCGGTATCGAGCAGAAGGACGCCTACGCAGCGTCCGGACAGCTGGCCCGCCTGAAGGACAACCTGCGCTTCGTCAACGACTACTTCGTCAAGGCACACCCCTCCGCCAACGTGCTCTACGGGCAGGTCGGCAACGGCGGCGACGACCACAAGTGGTGGGGCCCCGCCGAGGTGATGTCCATGGCCCGGCCCGCGTACAAGATCGACGCCTCCTGCCCCGGCACCGACCTGGCCGGGCAGACGGCCGCCGCGATGGCGTCCTCCTCGATGCTGTTCACCGACGACGATCCGGCGTACGCGGCGAAGCTCCTCACCCATGCGAAGCAGCTCTACTCGTTCGCCGACACCTACCGCGGCAAGTACAGCGACTGCATCACCGACGCGAAGTCGTACTACAACTCCTGGAGCGGCTACCAGGACGAGCTGGTGTGGGGCGCGATCTGGCTCCACAAGGCCACCGGTGACGCCTCCTACCTGGCCAAGGCCGAGTCGTACTACGACGGCCTGTCGACGGAGCCGCAGACCTCCACCCGCTCCTACCGGTGGACGCTCTCCTGGGACGACACCTCGTACGGCTCGTACGTGCTGCTCGCCAAGCTCACCGGGAAGCAGCGGTACATCGACGACTCCAACCGCTGGCTGGACTGGTGGACGACCGGGGTGAACGGCGCCAAGGTGGCGTACTCCCCCGGCGGGCAGGCCGTGCTGGACTCCTGGGGCTCGCTGCGTTACGCGGCGAACACCGCCTTCGCCGCGCTCTCCTACAGCGACTGGCTCACCGGTGACGCGACCCGCAAGGCCCGCTACCACGACTTCGCGGTACGCCAGATCGACTACGCCCTCGGGGACAACCCGCGCAAGGCCAGCTATGTCGTCGGCTTCGGCGCCACCCCGCCCACCAAGCCGCACCACCGGACCGCGCACGGGTCCTGGACCGACCAGATGACCAACCCGGTCGAGACCCGTCACGTCCTGTACGGCGCGCTCGTCGGCGGACCTGGCGCGGCGGACGACTCCTACACCGACGACCGGCAGAACTACACCAACAACGAGGTCGCCACCGACTACAACGCCGCCTTCACCGGTGCCCTCGCCAGGCTGTACGCCGAGTACGGCGGCGCCCCGCTCGCCTCGTTCCCGAAGGCCGAGACACAGGACGGTCCCGAGGTGCTGGCCCAGGCGTCGGTGAACGCGTCCGGGGCGAACTTCACCGAGATCAAGGCGTACCTGATCAACAAGTCGGCCTGGCCGGCCCGGCCGCTGAAGAACGCCTCGCTGCGCTACTACTTCACCCTGGAGCCCGGGGTCTCGCCGGCGGGCATCACGGTGACCACCAACTACAACCAGTGCGGCACGGCCTCCGGCGCCAAGCAGTACGAGGGGGACGTCTACTACGTGAGCGTGGACTGCTCGAACACGGTGATCGCCCCGGCCGGGCAGTCGGCCTACCGCAAGGAGGTCCAGTTCCGGATCGCCTCCCCGGGCGCCTGGGACCCGACGAACGACTGGTCGTACGCGGGCCTGCCGACGACACCGGGCTCCACCCCCGTGGACGCTCCGCGACTGGTGCTGCTGGACGGAACGTCACAGCAGTGGGGTGAGCTGCCCGACGGCGAACCCGGTGAGTCCCCCTCCCCGACCCCGACCCCGACTCCCACGCCCACTCCCACGCCGACCCCCACTCCGACGCCTACGCCGACCGAGACTCCGTCCGCCGGTGCCGCCTGCTCGGTGACGTACAAGGTCGGCTCGTCGTGGGGCAGCGGGTTCACCGCCGACGTGACCGTCAAGAACACCGGCAGCACACCCGTGGACGGCTGGCGACTCACCTGGACCTTCAGCGGTTCCGAGAAGGTGGCCAGTGCCTGGAACGCCACCGCCACCCAGTCCGGAGCTGTCGTGACCGCCACCGACGCCGGTCACAACGGGAAGGTTCCGCCCGGCGGTTCGGCCTCGTTCGGCTTCCAGGGATCGGGGACACCCGGTTCCGCGCCCACCGGGTTCACCCTGAACGGCGTCAGCTGCTCCTGACGGCCAGAACCGTGCGGGGCGGAGGCCGACTCAACGGCCTCCGCCCCGCACGTTCGCGGTCTCAGGGCATGCGGTGCACCGAGACCGCGTAGTCCCCGCCCGAGAAGGGGCTCCGCTCCCAGGTCGCGTAGCGTGCCTCCGGGAGCAGTCCGGCCGCCCGGCAGTGCGCGTCGTAGGCGTCGAGGGTGTAGCCACGGTCCAGCGAGAACCCGGCGACGAGGTGTCCGCCGGGGCGCACGTGGCGCGCCACGCCGGCCACCAGTTCCGCTTCCGTACCGGGCGGGGTGAACAAGGGCACGTTTCCGGCCATCACCACCACGTCGAAGGTCTCCCCCAGATCCAGCCGCACGAGATCGCACCGGTGCCACGGGATCTCCGGGGCGAGACGCCGGGCGACGGCCAGCATCGACTCGTCGACGTCCACCCCGGTCACGGCGAGTCCGTGCCGGGCCAGCTCGACGGCCACCCGCCCGGTGCCGCATCCCGCGTCGAGGACCGTCGCGGGTCCCAGGGAGCGCACGAGATCCGCTTCCCCGTGCACGTCCCCTCCCTCGCCCTCGATCCGGTCGAACCGCTGCTGGTACTCCTCACCGTTCCACTTCATGGGGCCACGGTGCCACAGCCGGCGGCCGGGTCACCCGGGCGGCCCGGCGGACCGGTGGCGGAGCAGGCCGGAGGCCACATGTTCCACTTTCACCCGCGCACATCGCACAGAATCACCTGCACACGGCGCAGGCGGCTGAAGCGGAGAAGGACGATGGCCAACTCACCCTCCGGGGAGACCCTCACCGAGCGGATCGTGCGCGTCCTGGAGACGTTCGACACGGACCGTACGGTGCAGACGGCATCGGAGATCGGGCGGCGCGCACGGCTCCCCTCGTCCACCGCCCACCGGATGGTGGCCGAGCTCGTGGAGTGCGGGCTGCTGGAGCGCGACGAGGACCAACGGGTGCGTCTGGGCATGCGGCTGTGGGAACTGGCCCTGCGCGGCTCACGCGCGCTCCGGCTGCGGCAGGCGGCTCTGCCCTTCATGGAGCGCGTCCAGGCCCGCATCCGGGAGCACACCCAGCTCGCCGTGGTGGAGAACGGCGAGACGCTCTTCGTGGAGCGCCTGTCGCACCCGAAGGCCGGCGCGAACATCACCCGGGTCGCCGGCCGCCTGCCGCTGCACGCCTCGTCGTCGGGGCTCGTACTGCTCGCGTACGGCCCCGAGGAGCTCAGGGAACGCGTACTCGCCGGACCGCTCGAAGCCGTGTCGCCCGAGACGGTGACCGACCCCGCGCGGCTGCGCCGCGATCTGGCCCGCATCCGCCGCGAAGGGGTCGTCGTGGCCCCGGGCTCGGTCGAGGGCGTGTCGACGGGGGTCGCCGTGCCCGTACGGGAGCGGCCCGACCACGTGATGGCCGCGCTCTCGGTCGTACTGCCCCGCGACGCGCCGGTCGGCACCGCGATCGAGGAGCTCCGCGCCGCCGCTGCGGGCATCACCGCGGCGTACGGCGCGCAGCGCCCGTAGGAGGGCGCCGGAGGCGCGGCACGCCTCCGGCGCGCGCCTCCTCGAAAGTCGCTTCCCGTTCAATGGCAATCGACGTCGCCAGCGGAGGTTTCCGGCACCAAACTCCCTGTACTCCGCGCTTGTTGCGTCCCACCCCGCGTCAAAGGAGACGTCATGCCCGAACGCACCCGCGTCGCCATCATCGGCGCAGGCCCCGCCGGCCTGCTGCTGTCCCACCTGCTCGACCGGCACGGCATCGAGTCGGTCGTCGTCGACTCCCGCACCCGGGAGCAGATCGAGACCACCATCCGGGCCGGCATCCTCGAACAGGGCACCGTGGAGATCCTCACCGAAACGGGCGCGTCGCAGCGCGTCCTCACGGTCGGGCAGAAGCACGAGGGCATCGAGCTGCGCTTCGCGGGCGAGGGCCACCGGATCGACTTCGCCGACACGGTCGGCCGGGCCGTGTGGCTGTACCCGCAGCACGAGGTGCTGAAGGACCTCGTGGCCGCGCGTCTGGCCGCCGGGCAGGACCTCCGCTTCGGTGTGACCGCCACGCGCGTGAAGGACGCGGAGACGCCCCGGCCGCGCATCGTCGGAAAGGACGCCGAGGGCAACACGGTCGAGATCGAGGCCGATGTCGTGGTCGGCGCGGACGGCTCGCGCAGCGTCGCGCGCGAGGCCGTGACGGGCGCGTACGGAGGCTACTTCCGGGAGTACCCGTTCGCCTGGTTCGGCATCCTCTGCGAGGCGCCGCCCAGCTCCGAGGAGCTCATCTACAGCAACTCGCCCGACGGATTCGCCCTGATCAGCCAGCGCAGCCCCGACGTGCAGCGCATGTACTTCCAGTGCGACCCGGACACCGACACCGCGGCGTACACCGAGGAACAGCTGTGGGAGATGCTCCAGGCGCGGGTCCCCGGCACCACACTCCATGAGGGCACCATCTTCCAGCGGGACGTGCTGCGCTTCCGCAGCTTCGTCGCGCACGAGATGCGCCGCGGGCGCGTCGTCCTGGTGGGCGACGCGGCGCACACCGTGCCGCCCACCGGCGCGAAGGGCATGAACCTCGCGGTCGCCGATGTCGCGCTGCTCACCGAGGCACTGCGGGCGCTGCTGGTGGACCACGACGAGACCCTGTTCGACGCCTTCCCCGAGACCGCGCGGAAGCGCATCTGGAAGGCGCAGCACTTCTCCTGGTGGATGACGAGCATGCTGCATCTCCAGCCCGGGGCGAGCGACTTCGACCGTATGCGCCAGCTCGGCGAGCTGCGCTCGGTCGTCGAGTCACGCGCCGGCCGCACCTACCTCGCCGAGGCGTACACCGGCTGGCCGCTCCCGGGGCCCGTGCCGGCCTGACGGGCACCGCGCGGGCGGGCGGGGTCTGTCGGTACTCGCCGCCGCCCGGGGAGCGGGCCCCGGCGGCCGGGCGACGGGGCCGCCGCTCCGGCTCACATGTTGATCATGTGTCCGGCCAGCCCGTGGACGGCTTCCTTGACCGCCTCGCCGAGCGTGGGATGCGCGTGCACGTTGCGGGCCACCTCGTGGACGGTCAGGTCCCACTGCTGGGCCAGGGTCAGTTCGGGGAGGAGCTCGGTGACGTCGGGGCCGATGAGGTGGCCGCCGATGAGCTCGCCGTACTTCGCGTCGCTGATCAGCTTGACGAAGCCGGTGGCGTCGCCCAGTCCGTGCGCCTTGCCGTTCGCGGTGAAGGGGAACTTCACCACCTTCACGTCGTGACCCAGCTCCCGTGCCTGCGCCTCGGTGTAGCCGAAGCTGGCGATCTGGGGCCGGCAGTAGGTGGCGCGCGGGATCATCGCGTAGTCGAGCTCCATCGTCTCCGCGCCCGCGAGGGTCTCGGCGGCGATCACGCCCATCGACTCGGCGGTGTGCGCGAGCATCAGCTTCGCCGTGACGTCGCCGATCGCGAAGATGTGCGGCGAGGAGGTATGGCAGCGGCCGTCCACCTCGATCGCGCCGCGCTCGGTGAGCCGTACGCCCGTGTTCTCCAGACCGTAGCCCGTGATGTTCGGGGCGAAGCCGATGGCCTGCAGCACCTTCTCGGCTTCGAGCACCCGACGCTCGCCGTCCTTGCCGGTCACGGTGACACGCACCTGCGGGCCGGACTCGTCGATCGCCTCGACACGGGTGGAGGTCAGGACGTCGATGCCGAGCTTGCGGTACTGCCTGGCCAGTTCCCTGGAGACCTCCTCGTCCTCCAGCGGCACGATCCTGTCGAGGAATTCGACGATGGTGACCTCGGCGCCGTAGTTGCGGAGTACGTACGCGAACTCGACTCCGATGGCTCCGGCACCCGCGATGACGAGGGAGCGCGGTACGTCCTGGGCGAGGATCTGCTCCTCGTAGGTCACCACGCGCTCGCTCCGTGCCGTGCCGGGCAGCAGCTTCGGGGTGGCTCCGGTGGCGATCACGCAGTGGTCGAAGGTGAGCGTCCGCTCGGTGCCGTCGGTCTGCGCCACCCGCAGCGTGTGCGCGTCGACGAAGGTGCCGCGGCCGTCGATCTCGGTGATCCCGTTCTTCTTCATCAGGTAGTGGACGCCCTTCACCCGTCCGTCCGCGACGGTGCGGCTGCGCCGGAAGGCGGTGCCGTAGTCGAAGGAGACCGTGCCGTCGACCTTGATGCCGAAGGCCTCCGCCTCGTGCTGGAACAGGTGCGCCAACTCGGCGTTGCGCAGCAGCGCCTTGGTGGGGATGCACCCGACGTTGAGGCAGACGCCGCCCCAGTACTTCTCCTCGACGACCGCGACCCGCCGGCCCAGTTGGGCGGCGCGGACCGCGGCGACGTAACCGCCGGGACCGGCGCCGAGGACGACGACGTCGAAGTGCGCGTTGTGCGCGTCCATGGAACGTTCCTCTCTTGTCGTGCCCCCGGCGCCAGGACGCCGACGGCCGGGCCGCCCCTCGGGGCTGAGTCCGAGGTTCGGGGAATCGGAGGGCCCTGTCCATGAACGCGCCGGGGCGGCCCTGGAGAATTCCACGGCGTTCCGCGCCCGGGTGCGGAACGCACCTCGAAGCCGGGGGCGGTCAGTACCGGGGCCGTGCGTCGTGCGGGGGCAGTGGGCGCAGTGCGGGCCAGCGCTCCAGCAGGCGTGAGGCCAGGGCCGAGCAGAGACGGCCGAGCGCGTGCAGACCGTCGTGGTCACGGGTCAGGCCGGCGACCACGCCGAGCCGGTGGACGAGCCGCTCCCGGGCCGAGACGTAGCCCCACTTGAAGTCCTTCACCGGCACCCGTGCGAGGTGGTCGACGGATGCGCGGCGGGCGCGTTCGACGAGTGCGTCGCCACGGATCAGCCAGCCGGCGCAGGCGTCGGCAAGGTCCCCGGGGACGTCGCTGCCGGTGAGACTCCGCCAGGTGGAGCGGTAGACGTCCTCGACCTCCGTCAGAGGAGCGGCCGTCACCGACATCGCGCACCAGCACGTCGGGAACCCGATCCGGAAGTAGGCGAGTTCGACCAGGCCGTTGCCGAGCGACGCCTGCTCGAAGTCGATGAACCGGGCACCGGTGGCCGTGTACAGGTCGTTGCCGGGGCACGGGTCGCCGTGCAGCAGCGCGTGGTGGGGCGTGGGGTCGAGCCGGCCGATCAGGTCCGCGAGTTCATCCGGCACCGTGGGCGGCACGGGGACGCCGAGTGCCTCCGCGAGGGCGAGGAAGGACTCGGCGTCGGCGGCCGTCGGCCCCGGCCAGGCGGGGAGCGTGCCCTTGTCGGCGGGCCCGGTGAGCGCGTGCAGTCGGGCGAGGGATTCGGCGTGGCCCGGCATCCAGTCGCCGGCCGCGCCGAGATCCTCCAGGTGTTCCAGCACCATCACGCGCGACTCGGGGTCCGTGCCGAGCAGCGCGGGCGCGACCACCGGCCGGGTCGCCCGCGCGGCGAGCCGCAGCGCGGCGACCTCCCGCGCATAGCGCTCGTCGCCGTCCGCCCCGGCCCCGCCGCCCTCGGCGATCTGCTTGACGATCACCCGCTCACCGTCGGGCAGATGGACCCTCCACACCCGGGAGCGCGGACTGCTCTCCAGGAGCGTGGCCTTTGTGGGGGAACCCAGCACGGAACGCAGTTCGTCGCTCATCGGCACACGGGTCGGCATGACCGTCAGCCTAGGGCGCTCCCCCTCACGGGGCGGCGATTTCCGGCGGGGCTCCTGGCGGACCGCCCGCCGTGCCCCGGCCGGGACGGGCCGAACGCCCCGCGGGCCCGGTGTGGTTGCCGGAGGACGGCAACCGCCCGGGCCCGTGGACACGCCCTTCCTCCAGCAGGCCGGTCAGGGGGCGGCCTCGCGGAAGAGGGCCAGGAGGGCGTGCGCCTGCGGGGCTTCCGCGTCGAAGAACTGCGTGGCCAGTTCGGGTGGCACGGCGGTCCCCTGCATGCGGACCTCATGGCAGCTGAAGCAGAACGCCGCCTCGAACAGCGCCAGGTCGAGCGTGTCCGCGTACGCCCGGACGCTCCAGCCCGGCGAGAAGCCGCAGCGGTGCTGCTCGCCGGCGTGCAGGCTCCTGATCAGGGCCAGGGCTCCGGCCGCCTCGCTCCCGGTCCAGTGGGCGCCCACCCTGCCGGGATACGGGGCGCCCCGCTCGGTCGGGAGTGCTGAGATCCTCACGACCTCGAGCAACACAGCGGTGGTCAGGGCGTCGGCGGGGAGCTGCATGTGCGCAGTCTGCCCGAGACCGCGAGCCCGGCCCGGCCCGGGTGGCCGGGCCGGGCTCTGGGGTGTTCCGTCCGTCCGGACGAGAGGTGCTAGCTCGGGTCGCGGTTGAAGACCGACTTGGACCAGACGTAGCCGAGCACCGCCAGGGCCACGCACCAGGCCACGGCGAGCCATCCGTTGTGGCCGATCTCGGTGCCGAGGAGCAGGCCGCGGAGGGTCTCGATGGCCGGGGTGAAGGGCTGGTACTCGGCGATCGGCTGGAACCAGCCCGGCATCGCGTCGATCGGGACGAAGGTACTGGAGATGAGCGGCAGGAAGACCAGCGGCAGTGCGTTGTTGCTCGCCGCCTCCGCGTTCGGGCTGACCAGACCCATGCCGACCGCGATCCAGGTGAGCGCCAGGGCGAAGAGGACGAGCAGTCCGAAGGCCGCCAGCCACTCCAGGGCCGAGGCGTCGACGGACCGGAAACCGATGGCCACACCGACCGCACCGACGACGACCACGCTGGCGACTGCCTGGAGGACGCTGCCGACGACATGCCCGACCAGCACGGAGCTGCGATGGATGGCCAGCGTACGGAAGCGGGCGATGATCCCCTCGGACATGTCGTTGGAGACGGAGACCGCCGTGCCGACGACGGTGGAGCCGATGGTCATCAGCATGACGCCGGGGACGAGATAGGCGATGTACTCGGCACGGTCGGCCCCGCCACCGCCGATGCCCGCGCTCATCACGTCGCCGAAGATGTAGACGAAGAGCAGCAGCAGCATCACCGGGGTGAGCAGCAGGTTCAGGGTGAGCGAGGGGTAGCGCCGGGCGTGCAGCAGGTTCCGCCGCAGCATGGTCGACGAGTCGCGCACGGTGAGGGAGAAAGTGCTCATCGGACGGTCTCCTTGGTCTGGGCGGGGACGGCGGTGGTGGTGCTGGTGAGGGCGAAGAAGACGTCGTCGAGGTCGGGGGTGTGCACGGTGAGTTCGTCGGCCTCGATGCCGGCGGCGTCGAGCCGGTCGAGGATGGTGCGCAGCTCGCGCTGGCTGCCGTCGCTGAGGATCTGGAGGGCGAGTGCCTCGTCGTCGCCGGTGGCGTCGGTGAGGGCGCCGGCGGCGGTGCGGTACGCGTCGGGGTCGGTGAAGCGGAGCCGTACGTGTCCGCCGGGGATGAGCCGCTTCAGTTCGTCGGCGCTTCCCTCGGCGGCGATCCTGCCGCCGTTCAACACCGCGATACGGTCGGCGAGTTCGTCGGCCTCCTCCAGGTACTGGGTAGTGAGGAAGACGGTGACGCCGTCGGCGACGAGCTCGCGGATGATGCCCCACATGTTGTGGCGGGCGCGGGGGTCGAGGCCGGTGGTGGGTTCGTCGAGGAAGATGATCCGCGGGCTGCCGACCAGGGTCATGGCGATGTCGAGGCGGCGCTTCATGCCGCCGGAGTAGGTGGACGCGGGCTTCTTCGCGGCGTCCACCAGGTCGAAGCGTTCGAGGAGCTCGGCGGTGACCCGCCGCCCCTCCGCCTTGGAGAGGTGGTGCAGGTCGGCCATGAGGAGCATGTTCTCCTCACCGGTGATCAGGCCGTCCACGGCGGAGAACTGTCCGGTGACCCCGATCGAGGCCCGTACGGCCTGCGGATCGGCGGCGAGATCGTGGCCCGCGACCTGTGCCTGGCCGCCGTCCGAGCCGATGAGCGTGGAGAGGATCTTGACGGCGGTCGTCTTGCCCGCCCCGTTCGGGCCGAGCAGCGCGAACACGGACCCGGCCGGGACGGTCAGATCGATGCCGTCGAGCACGGTCTTGTCGCCGTAGGACTTGCGCAGGCCGATGGCGGAGACGGCCGCCGTCGAAGGGTGACCGGCACCCCGGTTGGACATGGGCATGACAGAAGAAGGCATGACGCCCTCCCGTTCGAGGAAGTGGTGGGCGGAGAAGTGGCCTTGCGTGCCGTGAAGCGTGCGGGTCAGACCCTGGCGCGGCGGATGTCGATGTTGCCGTACTTGGTCCGGGCGCGGACCTCGACGGTGTCCTCCGACTTGTCCGGAGTGTCGGAGGCGCCGAGCGCGTTGCTGACCTGCCCGGAGCCCGAGTTGACGTCGAGCCAGGCGGCCGTGCCCGGGCGGATGCCGATCTCGATGGCACCGTACGAGGTCTCCAACTGGGCCACACCCCGGGCGACTTCGGCCAGACGCAGGGTGCCGTGCGCGGTGGTGGCGACGACCGAGCCCCCGGCCCGCTCGATGCTGATGTCACCGTGGGAGCCGCGCACCCGCAGATCACCGGTCACCTGGCCGACGGTGGTGGAGCCGCTGGAGTTCTTCAGGACGGCCGGGCCGTCGACCGAGCCGACGCGCATACTGCCGGAGCTCGTGGTGACCTCCGCGGACCCCTCGACACGGTCCACGGTGATGCTGCCGTGGGACGCCGTCAGATGCAGGGGCCCGGTCGTCTCGAAGCGCACATCACCCGACGAGGTCTTCACACGGACCTCCCCGAGCCGGCCCTCGCCGTACACCTGGGCCCAGGCGCCGGTCACCTCCACCTGCGAGCCGGTGGGCAGTTCGACGGTCACGTCGACGGTGCCGGTGCGCCCGATGAGATAGCGCTGCTTGGGCGTCCTGATGGTCAGCAGGCCGCTCGCGTACTGCACTTCGGTCTGCTCGGCGGCCCGTACATCGAGGTCCTTCTTCGGGTCGCGGGGTCGCACATCGACGAGCGTGTCGATCCGGTCGGCGGCGCTGAACCTGATGGAACCGGCTTCCACGTGAGCGGTGGCCGAGATCGTTGCGGGGGTGTCGAAAGAAGGCATGGCTGTCCCGTCCTCTTGGGTCTTCGTGGCGTCCCTGCTGGTGGGGCGTGGTGTGGGTGAAGCTGGGCAGAGGCGCGCGGCTAGCGCACCCAGCCCGTGAAGCTCTGTCCGACGGAGCGGGTGGCGCGGGACCCCTCCGCCGGGCGCGACTGGGTACCGCCGTCGACCGCGGCCGACACGGCGCGCACCAGCCACGCGTTGACCGACAGGCCCTCGCGGCTCGCGGCCTCCTCGGCCCGGGCCTTGAGGTGGGCGGGCAGACGCAGATTGACGCGAGCGGTGCCGCCCTCGTCGCCGTCGGCCGGGGCCGGGGCGGCCCTGAGCGGCTCGGCGGGCCCGCTCCTGTCCTCGTGGACCTCGTACGCCTCGCCGCCCGTCGGCCGTGTCACCACGAAGTCGGGGTCGAGTCCGCGCAGCCGTACGTCGACCGAGCCCGGGGCGAGCTCACGGGTGATCTCGTCCATCGCGGCGGAAAGCACGTTGAGCATGGTCAGGCGGGTCGCCGACTCCAGAGGGGCGGTGAGCCGCTCGGCCAGCTCGCGGGCTTCTTCGCCGCCGGCTTCGGCGGCCACCGAGAGTTCGCGGCGGAGGTTGTCGACATACGGCGTGAGGTCCATGACGCCATAGTGGCATCACGATGGCGCCACACGCAAGCCCACCCGGGGGTCACTTACGAAACGACCTCGACCCACCACCCATGACCTGCAGAAACAGGCCGACATCGAGGCGCGGCAGCCCGACACCACCCGCCCCCCTCCCTCGTCCGGCACGCGCGATGGCGCCATGTGACACCACAGGAACGTCACCGACGGGATGGGCCCACGAAACACACAGCAGGCCGCACACCAGGAAATTCTCCCGCACACACACACCCCCCACCAGCGGGTTCACCGCCCCCTCCGACACCACGGCACCTTCGACATCAACGATGACGCCTAATTCACTCCACATGGCGCCATATATGTGCCACCATGGCGCCATCAACGACACGCGGCGCCATCGGGCTCACTCGCAGCCGGGGCATGCGCATCACGGAGCGAGACACCACAGGGGGTCGGATCATGGAGTCGTCACAGAGCCAGGGACAGGCCGCACCCGGAGCCTTCGCCGCCTTCGCCCGCTTCGTGCTCTGCGGCGGCGGGGTGGGAATCGCCTCCAGCTTCGCCGTGGCGGGGCTCGCCGCCTGGCTTCCCTGGATCGTCGCCAACGCGCTGATCACCGCGGGCTCCACCCTGCTCGCCACCGAGCTGCACGCCCGCTTCACCTTCGGCGCGGGAGCCCGCGCGACCTGGCGCCAGCATGTGCAGTCGGCCGGCTCGGCGGCTGCCGCATATGTGGCGACCTGCGCGGCGATGCTCATGCTGCACCAACTGGCGGCGGCGCCGGGCGCGATGCTCGAACAGACCGTGTACCTGTCGGCCTCCGCCCTCGCGGGTGCCGCGCGCTTCGCGGTGCTGCGCCTCGTCGTCTTCGCACGCGACCGCGCGCAGCCTTCGGTGGGCCGACCCGCCGAAGGCCCCCACACACCCGCCCCCACGCCCCCGCCCCACGCCTCGACCCCTGCCGGACCGGCGGCGCTCTGCTACGCGGCTTGACCGTTCGGCGGGGCAGGGAGCCGCAGCCGCCGAGGACAGGCCCCAAGCGCCCACAGGCATGGCGGAGCGCGCTCGACGGACGCAGAGTCCGCGGGACATCACGAGTCCGGCGCCGCTCGAAACGCCATCGTCCGATCCTGCCGCTGCCCCCGGATGAAAGAGATCGCCCCAGCGGCCCGACGGGCTTGCGTTCCGCGTCAGTGGACCGAAGAGGACATGCCTCCACCCGCACGAGTCGCTTCGTGCGGGTGGAGGCATTCCTCGCCGGCTACCGCCCCGGGAACCATCGAGGTGCTGTTCAGCGTCGGCCGGTCCGGTCGGCCGGCTACGGGGCGGCGACTTCCCGGACCAGGCGGGAGGTCCAGTCGCACCAGACCAGGCCGGACAGGAAGGGGCCGCCGGCCTCGTCGACGTTGTCGTCGACGTAGGGGATGTGATCATGCTGCGGTTCGCGTCGCGGATGACGTCCGCCGACGCGCCCGGGTCGCCGGCGCACAGCCACGGCGAGCTCCGGGGAAGCAGCCTCGCCCGGCTCCCCCCGCGTTCGCGGGTGTCCCGAATCGGAGAACCCGGAGCCGGGCACCGCCCAGGAGCGCGCACCGCGTGCGCGGCGCGCACCCCCGCGATCAGACGAGAGCGGCGACCAGGAGGGCGAACGCGGCGACGATGAGGGCGACGCGGACGTAGTGGTAGCGGTCCCAGCGGTTCGACTGCTCCTTCCAGTCGGCGGGCCGGTTCTCAGGCGTCCACGTCTTGCCCTGGTTGTTGATCGGGACGAGCACCAGCAGCGACATGATCACGCTGACCATCAACAACACACCGGCGGTGACGACGAGGCCGGCGCCGCCGTGGTGCCATCCGGCGATGGCCCAGACCACGATGAGAACGAGCGACCCGATGTACCAGAACGGCATCAGGGCGCCGAGCATCCGGCCGCCGTGGGCGCGGCCGAGTTGGCCGCTGTCCTCGGGCAGGGCGTTGAAGATCGGGTTCATGACGAAGGCCACGGAGAACTCCACCCCCACCATCAGGCCGAATACCACCGTGGTGAACACCTCAAGTGCGTCGAGCATGATGACCCCTTCCGGAATCTAGCGTCGCTAGAAGATGAGGCAACGCTAGACCTATCGCCGCTCAGTTGTCTAGCAGTGCTAGAATCGAGCCATGTCGGTACAGGAACGCAAGCAGCGCGAACGGGCGGAACGCGAACGCCTCATCGTGGCGAGGGCCCGTCAACTCGCCGAGGAGCAGGGCTGGGACGCGGTCACCACCCGCCGGCTCGCCGAGTCCATCGAATACAGCCAGCCCGTCCTCTACAGCCACTTCCGCGGCAAGCGCGAGATCATCGGCGCCGTGGCTCTCCAGGGCGCGACCGAACTGGCGGCGGCGGTGAGGGCAGCGGCCTCCGGCACGAGCGGTCCGCGCGAGCGGGTCGCCGCCCTGGCCCGCGCCTACCTGGACTTCGCCGAACGCCATCCGGCGGTCTACGACGCCATCTTCCAGCTCGACGGCGGTCTCGCGTACGCACAGGAGGACACCCCGGAACCGCTCAAGGACGCTTTCGGCGCGCTGCTGGAGTGCCTCGGCGAGGTCGCGGGGGACGGCGTCCACCCGGGGCTCTTCACCGAGACGTTCTGGGCGTCCCTGCACGGGCTGGCGACCCTGACCCGAGCGGGACGGCTGCCCCCGGAGGACACCGGACCGAGGGTGGAGCTGCTGGTGGACCGGCTCACCGTGGTCTGACACACCGTCCGGGCGGCACGCGGCCGTGAGCTTCGGGCCTCGCCGCTCTCAACCTGCGGCGTCGCTCCCGGCTTCGCCCGCCCACACGACCCGGCCGTGGTCCGCCGGGCCCGTCCGGGGACGCACGCCCGCAAGCCGCAGCGCTCTCGTATCGGCCCGGGAGAGACGACTGTTCGCCAGGAACCAGCTCACTCCATCCGGTGCGCGATCTTGACACCACCTCCGACGGGTGGTGGTTTAGACCACTCCACCACCTGAATGGGGTGGTCCACTTCCGTGGAGGTGCAGTGACCCGTATGCCTGAAAGCCATCCGTACTGTCTTCCCCGCGTCCCCCGGCTCCCGCTTCTCGGCGCCGCAGCCCTGTTGGCCCTCGGTACGCTCTCCGCTCCCGCCCAGGCGGCCGGTGGGCCGACAGGCACGGCACCGGCCCCGTCCGGCGCTTCAGCGGCCGCCGCCCTGCCCGTCGTCACCCCCACCCCGCAGCGCATGGAGCCGGCAGGCCGGGACATCCGCGTCCCGGACCGCGTACGGCTCGTCCTCGGTGACGGCATCGACGCCGCGAGCACCGAGGTCATCAAGCGGGCACTGACCTCGGCCGGGGCCCGTCACATCGTCACGACCACGCCCGGGAGAGCCGCCTCCGCGCCGGACTCCCCTGGGGCGGCACTGACCGTCGTAGCGGGTTCGATCAAGGACAGGGCCGTGGCCGGGGCGCTGCGCGCCGCGGGCGGCAGCGTCCCCGGCACCCTGGCCGCGGAGGGCTACTCCCTCGCCTCCCGGGGTGGCACCGTCGTACTCGCGGGCAACGACGGCGACGGCATCTACTACGCCGGCCAGACACTGCGGCAGCTGGTGACGGGGAAGCACACCCTGGCCGCCGTGTCGATCACCGACCACCCGGCGATGCCCCTGCGTGGCAGCATCGAGGGCTTCTACGGCGCACCCTGGTCGCACACCGACCGGCTGGACCAACTCGCCTTCTACGGCGACATCAAGGCCAACACGTACATCTACACGCCGAAGGACGACGCGTATCTGCGGGAGGAGTGGCGCGAGCCCTACCCCGCCGGCAAACTGGCCGATCTCCGGGAACTGATCGAGCAGGCCACCACGCACCACGTCGATTTCACCTACGCCCTCTCCCCCGGCCTGTCCGTCTGTTACAGCGACCCCGGCGACGTGAGCGCGCTGAAGACGAAGCTGGGCACCCTCTACGACCAGGGGGCGCGGAGTTTCTATGTGGCGCTGGACGACATCAGCTACACCAAGTGGAACTGCGCCGCCGACCAGGAGAAGTACGGCGCCCCGGGGCGGGGCAGCGCGGGGCAGGCGCAGGCCGACCTGCTCAACGCCGTACAGCACGACTTCATCGATGCCCACGCGGACGCCGAGCCGCTCCAGTTCGTGCCGACGGAGTACTCCGACACGGCCGACTCCGCCTACAAGTCCGTGCTGCGCGAGCAGCTGGACCCGAAGGTGATCGTGCAGTGGACGGGCACGGACGTCGTTCCCCCCTCGATCAGCATGGAGGACGCCCAGGCTGCCTCCGCGGTGTGGGGACGCAAGGTGTTCCTCTGGGACAACTACCCGGTCAACGACTACGGGCAGACGACGGGCCGCCTGCTGATGGCCCCGTACGACAAGCGGGAAGCCGGGCTGCACAAGGCGCTGAGCGGCATCGTGCTCAACCCGATGAACCAGGCCGCTCCGAGCAAGGTCGCCCTCTTCGGCGGTGCTTCCTTCGCCTGGAACGACGAGGCCTACGACCCCGACCGCACCTGGCGCGCCGCGGCCGGATACCTGGCCGGCGGTGACCCCGCCACCACCCGGGCCCTGCTCGCCTTCTTCGACACCGAACACCTCGCGCCGACGTTCGGCGACACGAACTGGCAACCGCAGGCCCCCGAACTGGGCGCGAGGCTGGCCGACTTCACCGATGAGTGGAAAAGCGGCTCCCCCGCCCGCAGGCAGGCCGCGCTCCGGAAGCTCGGCGCCTACGCCGATGTGCTGGCCGGGGCTCCCGAGCGGATTCGCGCCGGTGTGAAGGACCCGGCCTTCCTGGCGCAGACGAAGCCGTGGCTGGACGCCCTCGATCTGTGGGGCGGCTCGCTGAACGCCACCCTGGCCGGGCTCCGGGACCGGCTGCACGAGGGCGACGGCCAGGCGGACTTCGCCGAGGCGGCCGGCCTGGCGGAGCGGGCAGCCGCGATCACCACCATCCCGGGCACGACCCGGCCGCAGGGAACGATCAAGGTGGCCGACGGGGTCCTGGACACGTTCATCGAGCAGGCACCGACGCTGTGACACCCGCCCCGGGCGCCGAGACCCGGCGCCCGGGGCCGTTCACGCACGCGACCGGGCAGCCCGGCCGGCGTAGCGCCCCTGCCCTGAGCGGCCCCTTCCGCAGGGCCCTTCACCAGAGGCCGGCCACCCCAAGGGTTGGCCCGGCACTCGCTGAACCTCGGAGTCACCTCCGAGCGGCAAGCTCCGCAGTCACCACGGCCAGGTGGTGGGACGTCGCCCAGGCCCGCCACTGCGTCCCCCCGCCCGCCTTCGTCCGCCGCCGCCCGGCGCACTCGTCCAGCCGTGCGTCACCCCAGGACGTGCGCGGACCGGTGACGGGCCAGTGCGGCGAGGAGACCAGATCACGGCTCAGGGTGAAGAAGTCGTCGTTGCCGGGGAGCACCCGCGGATAAACGAAGACCTGCCAGTTGCCCTGTGCCGTGTAGCGCATGTTCGGGTCCGGTGTTCCTCGGCTCGGGGCCGGCATACGGGGATGTGTGACGCCGAAATCTCCGAAGTCCGGTGGCCGGCCGTTCCACCGCCGGGCAACGCTTTTCCACAGCTCCAGATCCATTCTGACCACGGGGGTCGCCCGGCCGCGGGGAAATCCCGTCAGGTTGGCGGGGAAGGCGCCGGATGCCACGCACACGTGTCGCCATCGCCACCGCGACAGCAGGTCGAGAGCCTCCAGGGCTCTCTCTGCCAGGCGGTCCGTTCCGGCCCGTGACCGGACGGGCCCTGCGTCGATGAGGAGGTCGACGTCCTCCGGGGCCAGGCGGAGGCTCCGCAGCGTCTCCCGTATCCGCTCCTTGTCCGGCAGCGCCTCGTCCGGTCCTGCTGCTACGCGTAGGCAAGCACCCTGCCGGTGATGGGCCCCGGCGTCAGCGGCTTCGCGCAGGGCCGACTCCGCGTCGGTGACGCGGACCACCGGACACATGTCGACGTCCCGGAGGCCGAGCGATTCACTGAGTCGCGCGAGGGGACCTCCGGCTGCGCCTTCGAGGACCTGGGTCACGGGCAGGGCGCCGCAGTCGACGGTCAGCATCACGCCGGGCGGGATCGCGTCCATCGCACGGTCGCTGAACGTCTCCAGCTGATTCCTGACGAGCTCGGGATCGGGTACGAGTTCGAGGACCGGGCGGATACGGGAGCGGACCAGCGGCGTGGTGTGCTCGAGTGCCTGAAGCTCGCCCGCCTTGGCCTTGAGTATCGGGACGTAAGCCACCGGCTCCCCCTTGCGCCCTGTGCACACGGCCAACCGCCCTGTCTGATCACCTTCCGACAGAGTGACCAGACACGCTCGACGCGGGTAGAGCGACAAATGAGCCATCAGTCCGAAAGTCCGGCATTGTTCGCAGAGCGCGGGAGCTCTCAGGCAGGGTGCCGGCTCGGAGTGCGGTCAGGGACCCCGGGCGGGCGGCGGTCCGCCCACACCGGCAGGACTCAGTAGGGCAGGCCCTCGGAGGCCGCGCGCAGAGCGACCAGGATGCAGGTGGCGATCTCGCTGCCCGCCGCCTGGGGCTCCTCCGCGTACCGGTGGGCGAAGTCCTCCGACGCCGCCCGCAGGGCTCCGTTGAGAGTGGCCGCGTGCACCCTGGTCCGCAGGTCGTCGGCGCTGCCGTCGGACCGCTCGGCGAGGAGCTGGGCGAGGACGGGGAGGGCCTCGTCGTGGGCCTGGAGCCAGACGGCGCGCAGCGCCGGGTCGGTGGTGGTCATGCGGATCAGGTCGAGGATGACCGGGGCCACGTCGGGAAGTTCACCGGCCCGCAGCGATCGCGTGATGAAGTCCAGCAGCCCCATGTCCGCCGGCCAGTGGCGCAGTTGGGCGACGGCGAAGTCGAGCCCGGCGGAGAGCAGCGGCAGGACGCAGCTCTCCTTGGTGGGGAAGTGGCGCCACAGGGTGCGCGAGGAGATGCCGACGGCGCCGGCGATCTGCTCCCCCGTGGTGCCGGTGACACCGTGTGCGGCGAACAGGCGGACGGCCTCGGCGGCGATCTCGAAGCGGAGCGCCTCTTTCCGCCGTTCGGCGAGCGACGGCTTGGCCTCCGCCCGAACCGTCCTCGCGTATGCCGCCGTTGGCGCTTCGCGCACCTTCGCCCCCTCCGGCCTCCGTCTGTTGTCGCAGCATAGCGAGCCATGCAGAAATGGCGTACGCAGACATCTTGTCTCTCACTGACACACAGACCTACGCTGCCGTAAGTGACCGGCGAGTAACAGCGCCGCCTCACTCGCTATTTGGCATGCGCGCGTCACTTTGTCAATGCACCGCACAGCACCGTCGTCGCACCAAGTCCGTTCGCCACCAACGGAATCCGCCCCGCCCGGGCCACATGCACGGCCAACCGACCGGACGGCGCCCCACCCCCCACCCGAGGAGACGCACATGCCCACTCCCAGCAGGCGCGCCCTGCTCACCGGTACGGCCGGGCTCGCAGCCGCGAGCGTTCTCCCCACGGCCGCCGCGTCGGCGGCATCCGCACCCTCCCGGGTGGCACTGGCCCGGGAGGAACACCGGACCGTCGTCATCGGCTCGGGCTTCGGCGGCGGCGTGGCCGCACTGCGGCTGGCACAGGCCGGCGTACCCGTCACCGTGCTGGAACGGGGCCGACGCTGGCCGACCGGCCCGAACGCGGAGACCTTCCCCCGCGTCTCCGGCCTCGACAAACGGGCACTCTGGTACGGAACCCTCCCCGCGGCCATCCGGCCACTCGCCCGACTCATCGGCACACCGCTGAACTTCGGCCCGTACGCGGGACTGCTGGAGCCGGTGCTCGGGGAGAACATCCTGGCCGTCTGCGCGGCCGGGGTCGGCGGTGGCTCCCTCGTCTACCAGGGCATGACGCTGCAGCCGTCCGAGGCGGTCTTCGACACCTGGCTGCCCCAGGATCTCGGCTACCGGCGCATGAGCGAGATCCACTACCCGCGCGTCGCCGCCATGCTCCGTACGGCCACGGCGCCGGACGAACTGGTCGGCTCCCGCACGTACTACGCCGCCCGGGTCTTCGCCGAGCGGGTGCGCCGGGCCGGTTACGGCCTGGAGAAGATCCCGATGCCCATCGACTGGGACTACGCCCTGGCCGAGCTGCGCGGCGAGATGAAGGCGTCCTACACGAACGGGGACTGCGCCCTCGGCGTCAACAACGGCGGCAAGCACTCGGTCGACGCGACCTACATCCGCGAGGCCGAGGCGACCGGCAGGGTGACGGTCGAGACCCACCACAACGTCACCTCCGTGGCACGGGCCGCGGACGGCCGCTGGGAGGTGCACGTCGACCGGACCGACGACACGGGCCAGGTCCTGGAGCAGAAGATCCTGACCACTCGCGCCCTGATCATGGCCGCGGGCAGCCTCAACACCAGCAAGCTCCTCGTCCGCGCGGGAGCGACCGGTGCCATCCCCGATCTGCCCGACGGAATCGGCGAGGGCTGGGGGACCAACGGCGACCGTATCTACGCCTGGACCAACCTCCAGGAGGACTTCGGGGCCGAGCAGGGCGGCCCGGTCGTCTACGGCAGCAAGGCGTGGGACGACCCCCGCACCGCGAACACCGTCATCCAGGCGTCACTTCCCCCGCTCGGCATCAACTCCCGTACGACGATGCTGGTCGGCTTCGGGGTGAGCGCCGACCGCGGCCGGTTCCGCTACGACGCCGCCACCGATTCCGTGTCACTGCACTGGCCCCTCGGCGGGGACGCCGCGAGCCACCGCGCCATCCAGCGCCGCGTCACCGGGGTCGCGAAGGGGCTCGGCGTCCTCACCGACACCAACGCGCTGGTCAACAGCACCTGGCACCCGCTGGGCGGCGCCCCGATGGGCACTGTCTGCGATCTGGAGGGACGTGTCCGGGGGCAGCGCGGTCTCTACGTCCTCGACGGCGCCCTGATCCCCGGCACCACGGGAGCCTGCAACCCCTCGATGACCATCGCCGCCGTGGCCGAACGGGCCATGGACCACATCACCGCCACCGACGTCGACACCATCATCTGAGCCACGAACGAGGAGCACACCATGAGCCGCACGAGAACCCGTTCCCGTTCCACCCGCCCGGCACCCGCCGGAACCACCGGCCGTGGCGACACGACCGGTAGGCGTCTGCTGGCGGCCGTCGTGGCCGCCGGCACCGTCTGCGCCGGCCTGTCGGCCGTACCGGCGTCCGCCGCCACGCCGGAACCCGTCGTCTCCCGCGGGGTCACCATCCCCGCCTTCTACACCCCGCCGGCCGGACTTCCGGCGCAGAACGGTGCGCTGATACGCACCGAGGCCCTGCCGCTCGGACTGAGCATCCCCGGCCTGGACGGCCGTCCGATGCCCGGCACCGCGACCCGCCTGATGTACAGGTCGACCGACTCGGCCGGTACGCCGGTCGCCGTCACCGGCGCGTACATCGAGCCCACGGCCGCCTGGAAGGGCACCGGACCGCGCCCCCTGGTCGCGCTGGCGTCGGGAACCATGGGCCAGGGCGACCAGTGCGCCCCGTCCTTCGCCCTGCAGCACCCGCTCACCCTCAGCGGCGACACGGTGTCCGTGGGGTACGAGGCACTGGCGATCTACCGCCTCCTGTCCACCGGGGCGGCCGTCGTCGTCACCGACTACGTCGGCCTCGGCACCACCGACCGCCTGCACACCTACGTCAACCGCCTCGACCAGGCACACGCCCTGCTCGACGCCGCCCGCGCCGCCCGGGCCGTACCCGGGGCATCGGTCACCGCGGCCTCCCGCACCGGCCTGTACGGGTACAGCCAGGGCGGCGGAGCCAGCGCCGCCGCCGCCGAACTCCAGCCCTCCTACGCGCCCGACGTGCCGCTCGCCGGCACCTACTCCGGCGCGCCCCCGGCCGATCTGACCTCGGTCATGAAGGGCATCGACGGCAGCGCGCTCGCCGGTGCGCTCGCCTGGTCCATCAGCGGCTTCGCCCAGGCCGACCCCGACCTGCGCGCGGTCGTCGACGCGAACATCAGCGCGGCCGGAAAGGCCGCGCTGGCGGACGCGTCGACCATGTGCGTCGGCGACGCGCTCTTCGGCTACGGCTT
This sequence comes from Streptomyces sp. CB02058, assembly GCF_001905505.1. Classification (GTDB taxonomy): domain Bacteria; phylum Actinomycetota; class Actinomycetes; order Streptomycetales; family Streptomycetaceae; genus Streptomyces. The sequence goes on along the minus strand of NZ_LIPG01000003.1, from coordinate 158,198 downwards.
CACGAAGAGCAACAAGTGGACCACCAGCGGGAAGTCCATCGGCGACATCATCGCCGCCGACCCCCGGGCGAAGGCCGCCCTGGACAAGCAGCGCATCGGCACACTGAAGCCGACCGGACCCGTGAGGCTGGCCACGGGTGTCCAGGACGACATCGTTCCCCACTCCCAGGCCCGAAAGCTCGCCGTCGACTGGTGCAACAAGGGCGCGGACGTCACCTATGACGCCATCGTGCTGCCGAACCTCGGCGACAAGATCCTCACCAACCACCTCGTACCGCTCATCACCGACCAGGGAGACGCCGTCTCCTGGCTGACGGACCGCCTCTCGGGCAAGGCCGCCGCCTCCAACTGCTGGACGATGCCCCTCCAGCCCTGACCGCACCCGCGCCCACACCGATCGCGACGCAGGACAGGTACGGGAGGCTGGGCACGGCAGGTGTGCCCAGCCCATCCGTCCCTCGGCGGCGACGCGGTCGTGTTCGCATGTCCCCGGGGTGTGAGGGCGCGGTGGCCGTATGACGGAATGCGACCTCGTCGAGAGCGGGGCATCGTGGCCGAAAGCCAGTTGAGTCGGTGTCCCGGTTGGGAGAGGGTCTGTGGTCATGGAGTTCTTCTGCTATCACCGTGACCGGCCTGGATCTCTCGCCTTGCGGGAGGAGTTGGTGGAGGAGCACTGGTCCTACATGGACCGGTACGTGAAGGAGTTGATCGCCCGCGGTCCGACCTTCGCCGCTGACGGTGAGACACCGACGGGCAGCGTGCACATCGTCGATCTGCCTGATCCGGCCGCTGCCCGAGCGTTCGCTTTCGATGAGCCCAGCTACCAGGCGGGCGCGTTCCGGGACGTGCTGGTGCGTCGATGGCGCAATGTGCTGGGCCGCACCATGTGGGACTTCCCCGGAGGCCGGACCGGCGGCAACCGGTATCTGGTGCTCGGCCTCGGCGAGGGCCCTGCCGCCGACCTCTCCCTGCCGCCCGAGCGGGAGGATCTGGTGGCCTACGGGCCGTTGCTGTCCGACGACGGCGACACCTGGCTGGGTACGGCGGTACCGCTCCGGGCCTCGGACGCGGACGCGGCACGAGGCGTCCTCACTGCGGACCGCTATGCGGACATCGAGGTCCACGACTGGGAGTTCGGCGGGCGCCGCTGAGCCACGAAGGCGCCGGTTCGCTGTCGGCCGCGGAGCACACCGGCCCGGGACAGGTCACGTCCGGCAGGCCGTCTCCACCGGCCGGGAGCGGCTTCGACGGCATCGACCGCCTGCTGTTCGTCTCCGGCAGCGAGGTGGGCAAGCACGTACCCGACATCGCAACGTCATCGAAGCAGCGAGGGCACTCCCGGCGTCGGCCCCTCGACCGTGGGATACCGTTCGGACGCAGCCGCTCGGTCCGCCCGAGCCGCGTCAACGTCCGGACACGGCGTCGCTCGAGGGGTCCGAATGCTGGAGGTGCTGGGCCTGGGGCCGGCCGAAGAGGCCGTCTACAGTGCGCTTCTGGCCCGCCCGACAGCCTCTGCGCAGGAACTCGCGCGGCAGACCGGTCTGGAGGAGGCCGAGAGCACTCGTATCCTTCTCGACCTGGCGGCACGTGGCCTGGTCGCGCTCGTCACCGGGGAGGGGGGCGGGGCACCCGGCTCGCCCGCCCGCTACCGGCTCACACCTCCCTCGGTGGCCTTGGCACCGTTCCTCGTCGAACAACGCAACGCGCTGCACAGGGCCGAGGCCACCTATTCGATACTGACGGAGCAGTACCGCAGTACGGTGGCACACGCCGCGGGCGGCGTCGTGGAGGTGGTCACCGGCGTGGAGCAGGTCGCGCACCGGTTCCACCAACTGCAGCGGGGCGCCCAGCAGGAGTTGCTCGTCTTCCTCATAGGCGCGCCCATCGCCGTCCCGCGCGAGGACGCCGACGTGTCGGAGAGTTCCGCGCTGGACCGCGGCGTCGACTTCCGGGTCGTGGCTGCCAAGGACTATCTGGACGACCTCGATGTGGCGAGGGATCTGCGGTCGGCCATCGCGGCGGGCCTCGAACTCCGCGTGGTCGACTCGTTGCCGCTGAAGATGGTCGTGTCGGACCGGGACCGTGCCATGGTGCCCTTGGACGTGGCGGGCTCCGACGGCGTGCCGAGCGCCGTCGTGGTGCACCGCAGCGGGTTGTTGACGGCCCTGGTCCATCTCTTCGAGAGGGAATGGGTGCACGCCCGACCGCTGTACACGACCGCCACCGGTGTGCGCGTCGACGCGACGGCGGATCCGCAGCCGACGGAAGGCGAACTGGAAGTCCTCTCCCTGCTCCTGGCCGGAATGTCCGACCGCCGCGCCGCCTCTCAACTCGGGCTCTCCATACGCACCGTGGAGCGGCGGACGCGCCGCCTGATGGACCTCGCGGGGGCGGACTCGCGCCTGCAACTCGGATGGCACGCGGCACGCGCCGGCTGGCTCTGATTCCCCTCTGCGGGGGCCGACAAACTCTCCGCATGTGCCCACGTGACGGGTAACCGCCATGCGGCGAACCCGCCACGCGTAGCGCCCCTGCGACATCCGTGTGTCTGCCAGGCTGCGGCGTCAGCACAGCTTGTCCACGGACCGAGTGGGGAGATTCATGCGTTCCATCACGCGAATAGCCTTGGGAGCGGCGAGTGCCGCCGCCCTGGCTGTCACTGCGGTGACACCTTCCGGGGCGGCGGACACGCCGCCTGACGGCAGCTCGGGGAAGCGTCCCCTCGTCGGCAGCGAGGCCGGGCCGAAGGGCGGCGAGCAGGTCACCGTCACGCTCGTCACCGGCGACAAGGTGGCGGTGATCACGGACGCCTCGGGCCGCAGGTCGGCGGCCGTGCTGCCCCGCGAGGACGGCACACAACCGATGTTCCAGACCCGGCAGACGGGCGAGGACCTCTACGTCTACCCCGAGTCCGCCTCCGGGGCGCTCGCCGAGGGCAGGGTCGACGAGCAGTTGTTCAACGTCACCGGCCTCATCCGCCAGGGCTACGACGACGCGCACACCGACTCGCTGCCGCTCATCGCCACCTACGACGAGCATGTGGATGTCGCCGACGCCGCTCCGGCGGCCCCTCGCGGTGCCGAGCGGGGCCTGAGCCTTCCCGCGGTGGGCGGCGTCGCGCTGAAGGCGGGCAAGGACACGGCGGCCGGCTTCTGGCAGGACATCAGCAATCCGCGCTCACGCTCTGCCTCCGCGCTGAAGAAGCTGTGGCTGGACGGCAAGGTCGAGGCCACGCTGGACCGGTCCACCGCGCAGGTGCACGCGCCGGAGGCATGGGCGGCCGGCTACGACGGCAAGGGCACCAAGGTCGCCGTGCTGGACACGGGCGTGGATGCCGAGCACCCGGACCTGGTGAACCAGGTCGCCGCGACCAAGAACTTCACGGACGCCGCGGACACGGGCGACCTGGTGGGTCACGGCACCCACACCGCGTCCACGGCCGGCGGGTCAGGAGCGGCCGGCGACGGCCGCAAGAAGGGTGTCGCGCCCGGGACTTCCCTGCTCGTCGGCAAGGTGCTCAACGACGCGGGCTACGGCCTGGACTCCTGGATCATCGCGGGTATGCAGTGGGCCGTCGACCAGAAGGCCGACGTCGTCTCCATGAGCCTGGGCAACCCCACGGTGGGCGACTGCACCGACCCCGTGGCCCAAGCCACCGAACAGCTCTCGCAGAGCAAGCACACGCTGTTCGTCGTCGCCGCCGGCAACGCGGGGCCGAAGAGCGGGACCGTCTCCTCCCCCGGCTGCGTGCCGAGCGTGCTGACCGTCGGCGCCGTCGACCGCGACGACACCACCGCGCCCTTCTCCAGCCGGGGTCCCGTGGCCGTCACCCACACCCTCAAGCCTGAGATCGCAGCCCCTGGCGTCGGCATCTCGGCGGCGAGCGCGGGCGGTCGCGGCGTCTACGCCTACCGGACGATGTCCGGCACCTCCATGGCCACCCCGCACGTCGCGGGCGCCGCCGCCGTCGTCCGCCAGGCCCACCCGGACTGGACCGCGCAGCAGATCAAGGCCGCGCTGGTCTCGTCCGCCCGCACCGGTGGCAGGGTCCCCGGCGCCGACGAGACCGGCGGCGGGGTCCTCGACGTGTTCGGCGCGGTGAACCAGGAGGTGCTCTCCGCGCCGGCCGTCCAGGCGGGCAGCTACAACTGGCCGCAGGACGCCTCGGACCGCACCACCGTGAAGGTGCCGTTCACCAACACCGGCGACAGCGACGTCTCCCTGAACCTGAAGGTCAGCGGTGTGCACGGCAACGACGGCAGCGATGTCCGCTCCGGTGTGATCAGGGCGGAGAACAGCAGGATCAGGGTGCCCGCGGGGGCCACCGTCGAGGCGCCGCTCCGGATCGACCCCACCGCCCGGCTCGATGACGCCCAGTACGGTGCGGTCACCGGCCGGATCACGGCCACGGGCGGTGGAGTGCACGTCTCCGTGCCCGTCACGCTCTACGTCGAGCCGGAGACGGTCACGCTCCGGGTCAAGGTCATCGACCGCGACGGCAGGCCCGCGAGTGGCCCCTCCTCCCTGGACCTGGCCGGCCTCGACACCGACACGGGCGAGCGCCGGACCAACGCGGGAGCGGCCGAGCAGACGTACCGTGTCCGCCCGGGCAACTACGCGCTCAGCACCTTCGTGGCGTCGTACGGCGCGGACGACGCACCCGAATCGGTCAGCTACCTGGCCAAGCCGCAACTGAGGATCACCGGTGACTCCACCGTTGTCCTCGACGCCCGCAAGGCCCACCGGCTCAGCCTGTCCACCGGCCGTCCCTCGACGGTGGACAACACCACGTTCAGCTACGCCCGCACATGGGACGACACCTGGCGGCTCTCGGGATCGATGACGGCCAACGGCACCGTCGGCTCGTTCTACGCGGAGGTCGACGGACGGGCGAAGGACGGCGCCTTCGAGTTCCGGCCCACCTGGCGTGCCTCCGGCTCCGAGGACGGCTCGCCGTACGTCTACAACCTGTCGTTCCCGACCCCTGGCCCGATCGGCTCCGACCAGGTCTTCAAGCCGAAGGACTCCCGGCTGGCCCAGGTCCGGGAGACGTGGAAGGCCATGGGCAAGGAGGGCGAGTACCTCGACGCCATGTTCCTCCGGCCCTCCGGGAGCCCCGGCTCCCAGATCCCCGTCAGCCCGTACGGCGAGGTCCAGGTGCCCACCACCCGGACCGCCTACTACAGCACCGGCGAGGACTCCTGGTACCACGGCGCGATGACCAGCTTCCCGTTCGCCGCGTTCATGAGTGACCAGCCGCGCGCCTATCGGGCCGGGCAGCGGAACACCGAGGAGTGGTACGGCGGCCTCATGAGCCCCGTGGCGCCCCGGGACGACGAGGGCAAGCCGGTACTGGCCGCCGAGCGGCAGGGAGACATGATCGGCATCGAGACGGCGCTCTGGGCCGACGGATCCGACGCGCACTGGTCCTACGGCGGGTCGTTCGGCGACCTCGGCAACCTGACCCTGAAGCGCAACGGGGAGCAGATCGCACGCAGCGCCTGGCCCTACGCCGCCTTCGAGGTTCCGGACGAGGACTCCGCGTACGAACTCACCCAGCGCCTGCAGAAGATCCCGACCTCGGACAGGAACTGGCTGCGCTCCATGGCCGTCGCCACCACGTGGAGCTTCCGCTCCCACCGGGAGCCCGACGTCTACTCGCGCGGACTGCCGGTCCTCTTCCCGAGGTACGACGTGCCGGTGGACGCCATGAACACCCTCCCGGCCAGGAGCGGCATCGAGGTCGGCCTCTCGGTCGAGGGCCATGCCGGCTACACGCCGGGCGCGATCACGGCCGCCTCGCTGTCCTACTCCTACGACGACGGCGAGACCTGGACCGAGGCGCCCACCGAGCGGCGGAACGGCAGGTGGACGGCCGTCGTCGACCACACCGGCGCCGCCGGCGAACAGGTCATGACCAAGGCCACCTTCACCGACGCCAAGGGCAACGCGGTCACCCAGACCATCACCCGCGCCTACGACGTCCGGTAGCCGCTCTCACCCACGCAGTCCGGCCGGACGGCCTCCCTCGCGGGAGACCGTCCGGCCGGACTGCGTCGGAGTGTCACGCACGGGACCGCGCCCGGCGGCAGACCTCCGGAAGCACCCGAGTGGACGCACTTCGGTACGGAGACGGCCAGCCAGCCTCCCTGCGGCGTACCGGACGGATTGGATGACCGAGGACGCCCGTCCGCCGCGACGTGCGGTCTTCGCACCGCCCGGTCACACCGTCACTGGAGGATGCTCGAATGTTCCGTTCGCTGCGTGCGGCGCCGGTCCCGGCCAGAAGCGGTGCGGACGGCGACGACAGCACTTCGATCCGTACGCCACCGACACGCGCCGTCGTCCTGGTGACGGTCGCGGTGACGGTGGTGACGATCGTCCTGGGCGGGGTGACCGGAACCGCCGTGCTCCTGTTGGGTCTGCTGGTGTTCCTCCCCGCGTTCGCCGCCGCGCTGTGCACCCCACGCCAGACGGCGCTTGTCTCCGCCCTGGTCAGTGTCGTCGTCATCGTGCCCGTGGCCCTGTCCTCCGGAGAGCGGGTCGCCGACCGGGTGATCCTGGCCCTGTTCGCCCTCGGCTTCGGGGCGCTGGCCGTCTACGGCTCCTGGCTGCGCATCACGCGCGAGGGAGCGCTGGTCAGTCTGCGGTCGACCGCCGCCGCGATGCAGCGGCAGATCCTGCGTCCGCTGCCGCTGCTCACGGACGACGTACTCGTGGACGGCGTGTACGAGCCGGTGCAGCAGGACAAACTCGTCGGGGGCGACATCTACGACGTGGCGGCCACCCCGTGGGGTACCCGGGTGCTGATCGGCGACGTCCAGGGCAAGGGACTCGCCGCCATCGGCATGGCCATCGACGTGGTCGGGGCCTTCCGTGAAGCCGCGCACCGCGAACCGACGGTGACCGCGCTCGTGGACTCGCTCGAGGCGGCGGTGGTCCGCCACAACGGCTACGCGGAACAGCGCGGCGAGCCGGATCGATTCGTCACAGCCGTCGTCCTGGGGGTGGACGCCGGCTCCGAGGCCCAGCTCGTCACATGCGGCCACATCCCGCCCTTTCTGCTGCACGACGGGGCCGTCACCGCCGTGGGCGCCGGGACGGAGCACGCGCCGCTCGGCCTGGCGGACCTCGTCGCCGAACCGCGCACGGTGTCCTGGTTCCCGTTCCCCGCCGGGGCGACACTGCTGCTGTGCACCGACGGTCTCACCGAGGCCCGCTCTCCCGCTGGCGCCTTCTATCCGCTGGAGGCCCGCCTCTCCGGCCGCGTCGACATCACGGCGGGCCGGCTCACCGATTCACTCGTCGACGATGTCCACGCCTTCACCGAGGGCGCGCAGCAGGACGACCTGGCGGTACTCGCCCTGCGCCGCTCACCGCACCGGACCATCTGAACAACGGCGGCGTCGCCTCCAGGAACGGCTGCGGCCGCATGAACCGCCCGACGCCGCAAGGACACTCGGCCGGTGCGGCCTGAAAGCCACGTCATCGGCTGCGACGGCCACAACGGCCAAGCCCTCGAAGGCTGTCCGAAGGTTCGGGGGACCAGTGAGGACTTCGGCCGAGAAGGGCCAAGGTCTCCGTCAGCGGTGTCACCTGCCCGGACATCGGCCGGATCGGGGCGAAGAAGCCGTCGGGCCCACGCGTCTGCTCGCCGGTCGGCACCCGGCGCGCCACCTGCAGAGCGGACTCCCAGACGCTGCGGGGGAGTTGAACCTCCACGGCCAGGGTGCGCGCGAGGTCCCAGGCGTGCACCGCGAGGTCGAGGAAGTGGAAGGACACGGCCACCCGGCCGGGAAACGCGCGCCCCAGTTCGGGCAGCACGAACTCCTGCTGACCGCCGCCCGCTTCCGCGAACGGCACGATGGTCGCAGCCACCGACTCCGCGTAGGCGCGCGCCGGATCGGCGGCGATGTCCGGCACCCGCCAATGCGCGGGCAGCCCGCCCTCACCCCGTGCCGCCGCCGCGAAGCCATGGTTCTGCGCGGTCATGTGGCCGAGGAGAGCGAGCAGGTTCCAGCCGGCGCAGGGGGTCGGCCGATCCCAGATCCTCTCGCCGTCGCCGTCGGCGGCGACGGCCGCGCCTCGGACGAGACGTAAGGTCTCCAGCGCGGCAAGGCGGTCCAGCTCCACGAAGTTCGTCACGCGTCCTCCAGGCGTACGGGGCCCTGCGGCCAGGGAGTCGTACCGGCGAGCAGGGCGCGGGCCCGGCCCCACACGGCGTCCGGATCGAAGTCCTCGGCCTCCCAGGCGGCGGCCCGCATCGTGCCGCGCCCCCGGTGGGCCCGGACGACGGCGATGTGGTCGGGGCGGCCCACGAACGCCTCGAGCGCGGCCGCGTCGCGCCACACGCTCACCGAGCCCGAGCGCCTGCCCGCCACCTCGGCCCACAGCCACATGCCGAGCGCACCGGGCGTCCGGGACCATGTGCGGCGGAGGCGCAGGCCCGCGAGAGCGATCACACCCGCCTGCGGATGGCTCGCCGCGGTGAAGTCGGTCACGCTCACAACGACGGGGCAGAGGGCCAGCGGTACGGGGCCGGAGCGCCAGCGGGTGCGCAGCAGCCGGGAGGTGACGGGTCGAGTTGTCATGACGGCGAGCATAAAACTAAACGACCGATCGTGCTATTACTTTCGGTCTCGCGGCGAAGACAAACGGCCCCGGACGAGACTTTCAAGGTCGTGGCGCGGCGTGCTCGAGCACTTGCTCATCGCCGACCACCGACACCGCCCCCGGCCCGTTGGCTGAAGCACATGCGGGCATGTCCTTGGCATGGAGACCGAGTTCGCCTGGGAGATGCCCGGCCTTCAGGTCACGGATCACGGCACATCGGACAAGCCCATGGGTGCAGAGTTGGTGGCCACGATCGCGCGTCAGGTCGGAACCGAGCTCGCGGGGCGAGTCCGGGTGGTCCAGCTCCAGCTGATTGTGGACAACGGACTCTCACATGGCTCAACCGCCTTCTCGCTGCCTGAAACGGACCCCCTGCCCCACGTTTCGAGGCAAGTGCTCACAGAAAGCGGCGGATCGGCATGACGGCCGCTTCCCGTGCCCTTTGCATGAGATCGCGGCGCTTCCATCGGCCGTGCCTGATCAGCACGCTCTCCTCCCGGTCCTGTTCGAAGTGGCCGTCGAGAGTCGCTGTGAAGTCCTGGTCCAGGACCGCGAGCATGACTTCCTCGTCATGGTCGAGCGAGCGCCGGTTGAAGTTCGTGGAGCCCACCAGCGAGGCGATCCTGTCGACTGTGATGATCTTGGCATGCATCATCGTCGGCTGGTAGTGGTAGATCTTCACGCCGCAGGCAGTCAGGTCCTCGTAGTAGCGCTGCCCCGCCAGCTGGCAGACCCGCTTGTCGGTGTGCGGGCCGGGCAGCAGTATCTCCACCTCCACCCCGCGGCGGGCGGCGGCGCAGAGCAGCCCGGTGAAGTAGGCGTCGGGGGCGAAGTAGGCGGTGGTGAGGCGGACGCGCTCCTCGGCGGATTCGAGGACGACGCGGATCAGGGTCTGCATGTCCTGCCAGCCGAATGAGGCCGAGCCGCGCACCACCTGGACGACGGCGTCGCCGTGGTGCTCGCCGGCAACGAACCGGTCGCGTTCGTCGAAGAGTTCGTCGTGGCACTCGGCCCAGTTCTGGGCGAAGGCCGCGGCAAGGCCGTCGACCGCGGGCCCGGTGAGCTCGACATGGGTGTCGCGCCACTCGTTCTCGTTGCGGGCGTCGCCGCACCACTCCTCGGCTATCCCGACGCCGCCGGTGAACGCGGTGGACTCGTCGACGACGAGGACCTTGCGGTGGCAGCGGTGGTTCTGCTTCAGCGGCGAGAGGTAGAGCGGCTTGCGGAACCAGGCCACGTCCACCCCGGCCTCGTCCATCAGATCCAACTGGTCCTTCTCGATGAGCCGGCTGCCGAAGCCGTCCAGCATGAGCCGGACCCGCACTCCGGCACGGGCGCGCTCGGCGAGGGCCTCGGCAAACGTGTGCGCGATGTCACCACGCCAGTAGACGAACGTCATCATGTCCACGGTGTGCTCAGCGCCCCGGATCGCATCCAGCATCGCGCTGAAAATCTCGTCGCCGTTGCGCAGCGGCACGAGAGAATTCCCCTCAGTGGCCGCGATACCGATCAGCCGCTCCAGCCTGCGTCTCAGCCGCAGGGAACGCTCCTCGCAGGATTCACCGGTCTGACCATCCTGACCGTCCAGCACGGTGCGTTCGGTCGTCTCGGACATGCTTCACCTCAGTATGTGTGTCGAGTCGCGTCGGCGTTCGCCCGGCAAGAACAGGTTGCCGGGCGGGATGCAACGTATGGGCAGCCACCGCCTACCCCCTGCGTCCCCGAGAATTCCGCGGCCCGCCACCGGTCCGGACCACGGGTCACCGATCGGACGGCCGACCCCTGGACGGGCCCCACACCACAGTTCCCCCACACGATCGGACTGCGCGACAGGGTGCCGATGACCGCATCGTCGGTGAACTCGGCGCCGACCAGCGCGACGGCAGAGGGAAAGTACCGCGCACGTGCAGGGCCCGGCCGTAACGGCCGGGCCCTGCACACGGGACGGGGCGGCTCAGGTCACCATCGACACCAGCGGCGCCGTCAGCGTTCCGACCAACGCCATGGCGAGCGAGCTAGCCGGGCCCGGTCACTGCTGTTCGGCGAAACAGCAGGTCAGGCACCCTTCTCAGCAGGCTCAAGAATCGCCACGCACTCCACGTGATGCGTCATCGGGAACAGATCGAACGCCCGCAGCGTCCGCACCCGGTATCCGCCGTCCTTGAAGTACGCGATGTCCCGCGCCAGCGCCGCCGGGTCGCAGGCCACGTACGCGATGCGGCGGGCGCCCAGGGCGACCAGCTGCTTGACCGTGGCCTTGCCCGCGCCCGCGCGGGGCGGGTCCAGGGCGATCAGGTCGCACTCGGTGATGCCCGTGCGCGGCAGGACCTGGTCGACCTTGCCGTGTTCGATGCGGACCCGGTCCAGGTCCTTGAGGTTGTGCCGGGCGTCCTCGACCGCGCGCTTGCCGGACTCGATGCCCAGCACCGCGCCCTTCTCGCCGATCCGCTGGCCGATGGCACCGGCGAACAGGCCGACGCCGCAGTAGAGGTCGAGCGCCGTGTCGTTCTTGCGGGGCAGCAGCCCCTGCATGACCGCGCGGACCAGGGTGTCCGCCGCCTGCGGGTGGACCTGCCAGAAGCCGCCCGACCCGACGCGGTACGTACGGTCGTCGGCGCGCTCGCGCACGAAGGCGCGGCCGTGGACGCGGTGGACGCCGCCGTCCTTCTCGTCGACGCGCATCACGGAGACCGGCTTGTCCAGCTCGACCAGCGGGAGCCGGCCGCCCTCGCGCGGGGTCAGGATGACCTGGCGGTCGTGGGAGCCGGTGGCGGAGATGGCCTCCACCGTGGCCATCTGCGGCCAGTCCTGCTTCTCGATGCCGAGCTCGGAGACGCCCGGGGCGGCGATCAGGCACTCGTCGATGACCTCGACATCGTGCGAGCGGTGCTTGCGCAGCCCGACCCGGCCGTCCGCGTCGATGGCGTACTGGACGCGCGTGCGCCATGCCGGGACCTGGCCCGGCGGGAGCTTGTCGCCCTCGGCGGGCATGACCGTGCCGTCCCAGCCGGCCTCCTCGGGCGTGAGGCCCGCGAGGCGCTGGAGCTGCTCGGCGATCACCTCGCCCTTGAGGCGGCGCTGCGCGCCGGGCTTGGCGTGCTGCCAGTCGCAGCCGCCGCACTTGCCGGGGCCCGCGTAGGGGCAGGGTGCCTCGACACGGTCCTTGGACGCGTCGATCACCGTGACCGCGTCCGCGCGCAGGAAGCGCGAGCCGCTCTCGCCCTCGGTGACCCGGGCGACGACCTTCTCGCCGGGGAGGGTGTGGCGCACGAAGAGGACCTGGCCCTCGGACGTGCGGGCGATGCAGTGGCCGCCGTGGGCGACGGGGCCGACCTCGACCTCGTACTCCCGGCCGACGAGCGACTCCCCGCCCTGCTGCTCCCCGGTCTGCGACGAGGTGGATTCGTTCTGCATGAGGGGGTGGCTCCAGAGATCAAGGGAAACGGGAAAGCGGCCGGACAACAACCTACGAGTCTACGTGGGTGCCGGCCGACCGCTTACCACGAGCGGTGGGAGCGCGTCAGCTCCTGGTGCCGGACTCCTTGTGGTGCCGCCGCTCGACCGGCCCGCGGCGCACGGAACCCGGCGCGTTCCAGTCCGCGCGGCGCCTGGCCCGCACCTTGGCGGCCTCGGAGGACTCCAGCTGGTAGGGCACCGAGGTCACCATCACGCCCGGGGTGAACAGGAGCCGGCCCTTGAGCCGCAGCGCGCTCTGGTTGTGCAGCAGGTGTTCGTACCAGTGGCCCACCACGTACTCCGGGATGTAGACGCTGATCACATCGCGGGGCCGGTCCTTGCGCAGGCTCTTCACGTACTCGATGACCGGCCGGGTCACCTCGCGGTACGGCGAGTCGAGGATCTTGAGCGGGATGTCGATACCGCGCCGCTCCCAGTCCTCCCGGAGCGCCTTGGTCTCGTCCGGGTCGACGCTGATGGACAGCGCCTCCAGCTGGTCCGAGCGCACCAGCTTCGCGTACGCGAGGGCGCGCAGCGTGGGCCGGTGGATGCGGGAGACCAGGACGATCGAGTGGACCCGGGAGGGCCTGACCGTGTCGTCGGACGGGGTGTCGGCCGCGGCGATCTCCTCGGCGACCCGGTCGTAGTGCTTGCGGATCGCGGTCATCGTGCCGAAGAAGATCACCATGCCGAGCAGCGCGACCCAGGCGCCGTGGGTGAACTTGGTGGCCAGGACCACGACCAGCACGAGGCCGGTGAAGAACGCGCCGAAGGTGTTGATCGCGCGGGAGCGGATCATGTGGCGCCGTGCCGCCGGGTCCTTCTCGGTACGCAGATGGCGGTTCCAGTGCCGCACCATGCCGGTCTGGCTCAGCGTGAAGGAGACGAAGACGCCGACGATGTACAGCTGGATGAGCCGGGTCGAGTCGGCCCCGTAGATCCATACGAGCAGGATCGCGGCACCGGCGAGCAGCACGATGCCGTTGGAGAAGGCCAGCCGGTCGCCGCGGGTGTGCAGCTGGCGGGGCAGGTAGCGGTCCTGGGCGAGGATCGAGCCGAGGAGCGGGAAGCCGTTGTACGCGGTGTTGGCGGCGAGGAAGAGCACGAGTGCGGTGGCCGCCGCCAGGAAGACGAAGAGGAAGGTGCCCTCGCCGAACACAGCGGCGGCGACCTGGGAGATGACCGGGTCCTGGACGAAGCTCTCGCCGACGGCCGCACCGTTGTGGATCAGGTCCTTCGCCGGGTTCTCGGCCATCTTGACGTCGGTGGCCATGGCGAGGCCGATGATGCCGCAGAACATGGTGACGGCCAGCAGGCCCATCGCCGCGAGGGTGGTCGCCGCGTTCTTGCTCTTCGGCTTGCGGAAGGCGGGTACGCCGTTACTGATCGCCTCGACGCCGGTGAGCGCCGCGCAGCCGGAGGAGAAGGCGCGCAGCAGCAGGAAGACGAGGGCGAAGCCGGCGAGCCCCTCGTGCTCGGGCTTGATCTCGTAGTCCGAGGTGGGTGCGTGCATGGTGTCGCCGAGGGCGAGACCCCGGAAGGCGCCCCAGATGATCATCGCGAAGACGCCGGCCACGAAGAGGTACGTCGGGATCGCGAAGAGCTTGCCGGACTCCTTCACGCCCCGGAGGTTCATCAGGGTGAGCAGCACGATGGCGCCGATGGCGCAGAACGTCTTGTGCTCGACGACGAAGGGGATGGCGGAGCCGAGGTTCTCCACGCCGGAGGAGATCGACACGGCGACGGTGAGGACGTAGTCGACGAGGAGGGCGCTGGCGACGGTCAGGCCGGCCTTGGGCCCGAGGTTGGTGTTGGCGACCTCGTAGTCGCCGCCGCCGCTCGGGTAGGCGCGCACGTTCTGCCGGTACGAGGCGACGACCGTGAACATCAGGACCACGACGGCGACCGCGATCCACGGGCTGAAGTGGTACGCCGACACACCCGCGATGGAGAGCACCAGGAGCACTTCTCCCGGGGCGTACGCAACGGAGGACAGCGGGTCGGACGCGAAGACGGGGAGCGCGATGCGCTTGGGGAGGAGCGTTTCCCCCAGCTTGTCGCTGCGCAGCGCCCGGCCGATCAGGATCCGTTTGGGCACGTCGGTCAGTTTGGACACGGGGAGGATCGTAAGCGCTCGTGGGACACGCCGCCGAGGCACCACCCCCTCCGCGCCCGGAAAACCTTCATAATTACCCGCCCTCACCGCAAAAGTCCATGGAATCCTTAACGAAATCCTTGCGGTCCGGGTGGGTGGACACCCCCGGGATCACCGTCTCGCGCCTCCTCGGACCGGTCCCCCTTTTGCTCATGGGGCCGTTCGATACGCACACTCGGATGAGGCGGTGCGGATGCCGCCGCATAAGCTCATCCCCGGGCAACGCCGAAGGTGGTTGCCCCATTGTTTGCCCCGCAAGCTGAGAGAGAAGTGTGAGCAGGGTGTTTTCGCAGGTCATCCGGATGACCAGGACGGCGAGGTAGGCGCAAGGTGCACATCGTCATCATGGGCTGCGGGCGCGTCGGAGCCGCTCTCGCGCAGACCCTGGAGCAGCAGGGGCACACGGTCGCCGTGATCGACCAGGACCCCACGGCGTTCCGCCGCCTCGGTGCGGGGTTCGGCGGCCGGCGGGTCAGCGGGGTCGGCTTCGACCAGGACACCCTGCGCGAGGCGGGTATCGAGGAGGCCGGAGCCTTCGCCGCCGTCAGCAGCGGCGACAACTCCAACATCATCGCCGCCCGGGTGGCGCGCGAGATGTTCGGTATCGAGAACGTCGCGGCGCGCATCTACGACCCCCGGCGTGCCGAGGTCTACCAGCGTCTGGGCATCCCCACGGTGGCCACGGTCCGCTGGACGGCGGACCAGATGCTGCGGCGGCTGCTGCCGTCGGGCGCCGAGCCGCTGTGGCGCGACCCGAGCGGTGGTGTGCAGCTCGCCGAGGTGCACACGACGCCGTCCTGGATCGGCCACAAGATCAGCACACTGCAGGAGGAGACGGGCGTACGGGTCGCCTTCCTCACCCGCCTGGGTGAGGCCATACTGCCCACGTCGCAGACGGTTCTGCAGGAGGGCGACCTGGTCCACGTGATGATGCGTACGGACGAGATCGCGAAGGTCGAGGAGGCCTTTGCCGAAGGTCCCGAGGAGGGCGGTCACTGATGCGCGTGGCGATTGCCGGGGCCGGCGCGGTGGGCCGTTCCATCGCGGCCGAGCTCCTGGAGAACGGGCACGAGGTGCTGCTGATCGACAAGGCACCGACCGCCATCTCGGTGGAGCGGGTCCCGATGGCCGAGTGGCTCCTCGCGGACGCCTGTGAGATCACGTCCCTCGACGAGGCCGCGCTCCAGCGGTGCAACGTCGTGATCGCCTCGACGGGCGACGACAAGGTCAACCTGGTCGTCTCGTTGCTCGCGAAGACCGAGTACGGCGTGCCGAGGGTCGTGGCGCGGGTGAACAACCCGAAGAACGAGTGGCTGTTCAACGAGTCCTGGGGCGTCGACGTCGCGGTCTCCACGCCGCGTCTGATGTCCGCCCTGGTCGAGGAGGCCGTGAGCGTCGGCGATCTCGTCCGGCTGCTGCGGTTCAGCCACGGCGACGCCAACCTGGTCGAGCTGACGCTGCCCCCGGAGTCGGCGATGGCCGGTATCCGGGTGAGCGACGTCGCCTGGCCCGAGGACACCTCGCTCGTCACGATCATCCGAGGTACGCGGGTGCTGACGCCGAGCCCCGAGGAGACCCTGGAGGCGGGTGACGAACTGCTGTTCGTGGCCGCCCAGGCGCGCGAGGAGCAGCTGGAGGACCTGCTGTCGGTCCGCCGGGAACCGGCCGAGGACTGAGCGGGATCATGCGAGAGGGGCCCCGGACCGTGGCACGGTCCGGGGCCCCTCTCGTACGCGTACCTCAGAGCTCGTAGGTGCGGGCCTCCGCGGCCTGTGCGGCCCTGCGGTCCTCCGCTTCCCGGGCGCTCTGTTCGGCCTTGCGGGCCTTCTCGGCCTGCTCCTCCGCCTCCATCTCGGCGAACACGTCGATGGGCGGCGGCGCCTTGGCGAGGAAGACCCAGGTCAGATACACCGCGAGCAGGAACGGCGGGATCTTGAGCGCGACCAGGACCCAGCCGAGCTGGGTGGTGTCGGCCCACCAGTACAGCGGGAACAGGATCGCGCACTTGGCGAGCAGGATCAGGCCCCAGGCGTAGCTGGCCTTCGCGTACGCCTTCTTGCGGCCCGGGTTCCTGGTGCGCCAGGAGAGGTTCTCCTTGAAGACCGGGCCGAGGATCAGGCCGATCAGCGGCACTCCCGCGAGGGTGGTGACGAGATACGCCAGGGCCAGTCCGAGCGTGTAGATCATGCCCGGCAGGTAGAAGTCCTTGGCGTTGCCCGTCATCTTCGCGAAGAGCACACCGAAGGCGACGCCGAAGACCCCGCTGAACGCGTGCTTGACGGTGTCCTTGCGGAGCAGCCGCACGACCACGAGGAGCAGGGAGACACCCAACGCGGCGACCGCCGAGGCCGTCAGGTCCTTGTTGATGGTGAAGATCGTGACGAAGAGCAGCCCGGGCAGGACTGTCTCCACCATGCCGCGCACACCACCGAACGCCTCGAAGAGCGCGGCTTCCGTGACCGCCTTCGCGTCGGCGTCCTGCTGGTCGGTGCGGTGGGGCTGGTCCGTGTCGGACGTCGGCTTGTCGAGAGACGTCACCGGCTACTCCTTGCCGAGCGGTCGGAGTTCGTATTTGGGGTTGAACAGCACCCGGCGCCCATGGCTGATGGCGATGCGGCCCGACGCTATGAGCTTGCGGCCCGGCTCGATGCCGACGATGGACCGCCGGCCGAGCCAGACCACGTCGAGCGGCGCGGTGCCGTCGAAGAGCTCCGCCTCGAGGGCGGGCACTCCGGCCCGCGGACGCAGGGTGACGGTCCGCAAGGTACCAGTCACCTTGACGATCTGTCGGTCCGAGCACTCGGAGATGCGCGTGCAGCCCGAGGCGTGCGCGTCCTCCTGCAGCTCCTCGGACTCCAGGTCCTCCTGGGAGCTGGAGAGCCGGTCGAGCATGCGTCGGAAGCGGCCGGACGGCTTCTCCGTCCTGCCGGGCTTCTCGAATCGGGGAACAGCGCTCATACCCGAAGGGTACCGGTCCCCTGTGGGAGGGGCGGGGTCACGGGGGTGTCACTCGAAGGAGTGAATGCGCTCACTCGGAAACCGCCTGGCCGCGCTCGAAGCGGTACCCCATCCCCGGCTCGGTCACGAAGTGTCTGGGGTGCGAGGGATCCGCCTCGAGCTTCCGGCGCAGCTGGGCCATGTAGACCCGCAGGTAGTTGGTCTCCGTGCCGTAGGAGGGTCCCCAGACCTCCTGGAGCAGCTGCTTCTGGCTGACGAGCCGGCCCGCGTTGCGGACCAGCACCTCCAGCAGGTGCCACTCGGTGGGTGTCAGGCGTACGTCGCGGCCTTCGCGCTGGACCTTCTTCGCGGCCAGGTCGACGGTGAAGCCCTCGGTCTCGACGATCACCTGGTCGTCGGCGCCGTCGGAGCCGACCGGTTCGGCCCTGCGCACGGCGGCGCGCAGCCGTGCCAGCAGTTCGTCCATGCCGAACGGCTTGGTGACGTAGTCGTCGGCCCCCGCGTCCAGTGCCTCGACCTTCTCGTCGGAGGTGTGCCGGGCGGAGAGCACGAGGATCGGCACCCGGGTCCAGCCGCGCAGCCCTCTGATCACCTCGACGCCGTCCATGTCGGGCAGCCCGAGGTCGAGGACGACCACGTCGGGGTGGCGGGCCGCGGCGAGCTGGAGGGCGGTCGCCCCGTCGGGCGCCGCGTCCACCTCGTACCTGCGTGCCTTGAGGTTGATCACGAGGGCGCGCACGATCTGCGGCTCGTCGTCGACCACGAGCACCCTGGTCATCGCGGACCTGCCTTTCCGGAATACGTGTACGGGGTGGGGGTGCGCCCCGGACGGGCGCTCGGCGTCATGACGTCACCCGCGACGGGGACAGGGAGCCGGCCTGCACCTGCCCCGGAGCCGCGGTGAGCGTGAGGACCATGGTGAGCCCGCCGCCGGGGGTGTCCTCGGCGCCCAGCGTGCCGCCCATGGACTCCACGAAGCCCCGGGCGACGGCGAGCCCCAGGCCGACCCCGGCACCGCGCGGAGCGTCACCGTACCGCTGGAAGGGCTCGAATATGCGTTCCTTGGCCTCGTCAGGGACCCCGCGGCCCCGGTCGGCCACCCGCAGCTCCACCCGCGCGCCCAGGGCGCTGGCGGCGACGGTGACGCGTTCCCGGTGAGGGCTGTACTTGACGGCGTTCTCGACGATGTTGGCGACGGCCCGCTCCAGCAGCCCCGGGTCGACGGCGACCATGGGCAGCGTCTCGGGGATGTCCAGGTCGACACTGCCCTCCGGTACGCCGCCGAGGGCCATCGGGACGACCTCGTCGAGGTCGATCTCGCGGATCAGCGGGGTGACCGTGCCGGTCTGCAGACGCGACATGTCGAGGAGGTTGCCGACCAGGTGGTCCAGGCGGTCGGCGCCGTCCTCGATGGCCGCGAGGAGCTCCGCCTCGTCGGCGTCGGACCAGGAGACGTCGTCGGAGCGCAGGGAGGTGACGGCGGCCTTGATGGCGGCCAGCGGGGTGCGCAGGTCGTGGCTGACGGCGGCGAGCAGCGCGGTCCTGATCCGGTTGCCCTCGGCCAGCCGCCTGGCCGCCTCCGCCTCGCCCACCAGGCGCTGGCGGTCGAGCACGACGGCGGCCTGGGCGGCGAAGGCGCCGAGGACGCGGCGGTCCTCGGCGGGCAGCACACGGCCGGAGAGCGCCAGCGCCATGTGGTCGCCGACGGGCATGTCCACGTCCGCGTCGTCGGGGCGGGCCACCGGGGCGGGCCCGACGGACCCGGCACAGGTCCAGGGCTCGACGTCGTTCTTCCGCTCCAGGAGGGCGACGGACTCCATGCCGAAGGTCTCGCGCACCCGGTCCAGCAGGGCGTCCAGGGCCGTCTCGCCCCGCAGGACGCTCCCGGCCAGGGCGGAGAGGATCTCCGACTCGGCGCGCAGCCGGGCCGCCTGGTGGGTGCGTCTGGCCGCCAGGTCGACGACGGAGGCGACCGCCACCGCCACCGCGAAGAAGATCACGATGGCGACGAAGTTCTCCGGGTCCTGCACGGTCAGGGTGTGGGTGGGCGGGGTGAACCAGTAGTTCAGGAGCAGGGAGCCGACGGCGGCGGAGGCGAGGGCCGGGGTCAGCCCGCCGAGCAGCGCGGCGGCGACCGTCATGAAGAGGAAGAGCAGGACGTCGTTGGCGAGCCCCGGGCCGTTCTCCATGCCCTGGAGGAGGAGGGTGAGGAGGGCGGGCCCTCCGACGCCCGCCACCCAGCCGGACAGGATCCGGGCGCGGCTGAGCCGGGCGCCGCGGGCGATGGGCAGCCCGCGGCCCTTGGCGACCTCTTCGTGCGTGACGATGTGGACGTCCAGGTCGGGACCGGACTCGCGGGCGACGGTGGCGCCCACACCGGGGCCGTAGATGTACTGCCAGGTCTTGCGGCGGCTGGACCCGAGGACGATCTGGGTGGCGTTGACGCCCCGTGCGAACGCCAGGAGCGCGGTGGGTATGTCGTCGCCGATGACGTGGTGGAAGGTTCCGCCGAGGTCCTCGACGAGGGTGCGCTGGCCGGCGAGCTCCTTGGGCGACGCGGAGGTCAGTCCGTCGCTGCGGGCGATGTACACCGCGAGGATCTCGCTGCCGGAGCCCTTGGCGGCCATCCGGGAGGCGCGACGGATCAGGGTGCGGCCCTCGGGGCCGCCGGTGAGGCCGACGACGATGCGCTCGCGGGCCTGCCAGGGGGCGCTGATGTCGTGCTCGCCCCGGTACTGCTGGAGGTACTCGTCGACCCGGTCGGCGACCCAGAGGAGGGCCAGCTCGCGCAGGGCGGTGAGGTTGCCTGGGCGGAAGTAGTTGGAGAGGGCCGCGTCGACCTTGTCGGACTGGTAGATGTTCCCGTGGGCCATGCGGCGCCGCAGCGCCTCGGGCGACATGTCGACGAGCTCGATCTGGTCGGCCCGCCGGGCGACCTCGTCGGGGATGGTCTCCTGCTGGCGCACGCCGGTTATCGACTCGACGACGTCGCCGAGGGACTCCAGGTGCTGGATGTTGACGGTGGACACCACGTCGATGCCGGCCTTGAGAAGCTCTTCGACGTCCTGCCAGCGCTTGGCGTTGCGGGAGCCGGGCACGTTGGTGTGGGCGAGTTCGTCCACGAGGGCGACGGCGGGCGCACGCTCCAGTACGGCGTCGACGTCCATCTCCGCGAAGACGGCCGAGCGGTGTTCGATGTCGCGGCGCCGGATCTGCTCCAGGCCGTGGAGCAGCACCTCGGTGCGGGGCCGGTCGTGGTGCTCCACGAAGGCGACGACGCAGTCCGTGCCGCGTTCCACACGCCGATGGGCCTCGGAGAGCATCGCGTACGTCTTGCCGACGCCGGGTGCCGCACCCAGGTAGATCCGAAGCTTGCCGCGCGCCATGGCCCCATTGTCTTCTCTGAAACCGGCTGCCGCCGATGCGGGAGCCGGTCTCGAAGCTACCCCGAGAATTTCCGGCATATGGGGTCAGGGCCGGACGCGGGCTCCGTCTTGACAGGATTCTGATGCGGCGGGGGTGTCCCCCGCGCCCTGCGTTCCCGGCGGGGCCGGCTACGCGTGCTCGACGATGTGCCCGTCGCTGAGCTCCAGGACCCGGTCGGCGAATCCGAGCAGCTGGGGGTCGTGGGTGGCGACGAGGAGGGTGACGCCCTCGCTGCGCACGACGGCCCGCAGGAGCTGCATCACCGCGAGTCCGGTCTCCGCGTCGAGCTGCCCGGTGGGCTCGTCGGCGATCAGGAGCGCGGGCCGGTTGGCGAGCGCGCGGGCGATGGCGACGCGCTGCTGCTGGCCGCCCGAGAGCTCGCCGGGACGCTGCCGGGCGTGGTCGCCGAGGCCCACCAGCGAGAGCAGCAGCGCCACCCGCTCCTCGCGCTCGCGCGGGTCGGCCTTGAGCAGCCGCATCGGTACGCCGACGTTCTCCGCGGCCGTGAGGATCGGGATCAGGCCGAAGGACTGGAAGATGAAGCCGATGCGGTCCCTGCGCAGCTCCAGCAGCCCGTCCTCGCCGAGCCCGGAGAGGTCGGTGCCGCCGACGGTGATCCGGCCGCCGTCCGGCGTGTCCAGGCCGCCGACGAGGTTGAGCAGCGTCGTCTTGCCGGACCCCGAGCGGCCCTTGAGCGCGACCAGCTCGCCGCGCGGGATCTCGAAGGAGACGCCCCGCAGCGCGTGCACGGCGGCTGCGCCGCTGCCGTACGAGCGGTGCAGGTCCTCGACCCGCACCATGGGCCCGTCGGCCGGGCTCCCGGTCAGGACGGTGCCGCTCCGCGCGCCGGTGCTCCGTGTCATCGTTCCCGCTCCCCCCGTGCGTACGCCGTCGTGCGTACCGCTCACCCGGCAGCGGCCAGTATGTGCGTGAGGCACCCGGTGAGGCAATGGAAAGGCCGGTGGGCCGTGCCCATTCCCCGGGACACGGCCCACCGGCCCTGACGTTCCGCGGTGCGGTCAGCGCACCTCGGTGATCTCGGGTCCGCGCTGGAGCTGGCCCATGCCACCGGAGAACTTCGAGGTCTCCTGGTCCTCCTGCTGCACACCCTCCGGCACCATCTGGGCGTCGTTGGGGAGCTTGAGGACGATCGGGTCGCGGGGAGCCATCGGGCCGTCGCCGCGGACGACGACGGTGTCCCGGAAGATCGTCTCCAGCAGCCCCGCGGCCTCGGGCTGCACGGCGCCCTGGCCGGAGATCACTCCGCGCAGGAACCAGCGCGGCCCGTCGACACCGACGAAGCGCACCAGCTGTACGCCGTTCTTCCCGTCCGGGAGCTGAACGGGGACCTGGGCGCGCAGCTCCCAGCCCAGCGGGCCCTCGACCTCGTCGATGATCCCGCCCTGCTGGGTGATGCCGGACGCGATCTCCTCGCGCACCTCGCCCCAGATGCCCTCCCGCTTGGGAGCGGCGAAGGCCTGGAGCTGGACCGCGCTGTCGCGCAGCACGACGGTGGCCGCGACGATCGCGTCGCCCGCGACCTCCACGCGGAGCTCCATGCCCTCGACCCCGGGCACGAAGATGCCGCCGAGGTCCACCCGGCCCTCGCCGGGCTGGGACACCTCGGAGATGTCCCACGGCCCGTCCGGGCGGGGTGCCGGCGGCAGGTTCGTGCGGCGCGATCCGTTGCCGGCCGCGGCGCCGTCGAGCTCGTCGGCGACCTGCTCGGCCTCGCGCGCTTCGTCCGCCGTGTCCTCGGCGGAACCACTGTTCTTGCGACGTCCGAACACGTCAACGTCCTTCCCGGTCGGATACGACCGAAGCGTAGCTGTTCCCACCCTGGGTGTTACCGCCCGTGACGCCGTCCACCGCGGCATGACCGCCCGTGGATCCGAAGCCCCCTTCGGCCCGCGCCGAGCCGGGAAGCTCCGTCACCTCGTGGAAGCGCACCTTCTCGACCTGCTGGACGACCAGTTGGGCAATCCGGTCGAACCGTTCGAACCTCACGGTCTCGCGCGGATCGAGATTGACCACGATGACCTTGATCTCCCCACGGTACCCGGCATCAACCGTCCCTGGGGCGTTCACGAGAGCCACTCCGCAGCGGGCGGCGAGGCCCGAGCGGGGGTGCACGAAGGCGGCGTAGCCGTCGGGCAGCGCGATCGACACCCCGGTGGGGAGCACCGCCCGCTCGCCGGGGGCGAGCTCGGCGGCCTCGGTGGTCACCAGATCGGCACCGGCGTCGCCGGGATGCCCGTACGCGGGAATCGGCACGTCCGGGTCGACCCGGCGGATCAGTACGTCGACGGGAGCGCGCATCAGGGGTTCACCTCGAAGGCACGGGCACGCCTGACCTGGTCCGGGTCGGACATGGCCGCCTGGATCTCCTCGGGCCGTCCGTTGTCGATGAAGTGGTCCACCTTGACCTCGATGAAGAGGGCTTCCGCACGGACCGCGACGGGGCCCTCGGGGCCGCCCGTCCGTCCCGTGGCGCGGCAGTAGATCTTCCGGCCGTGGACGGCGGTGACCTCCGCGTCCAGGAAGAGGACGGTGTCCACCGGCACCGGCAGGACGTAGTCGGTCTCCAGCCGTCCGGTCACCGCGATGACCCGCAGCAGCCAGCTCAGGGCGCCGAGCGTCTCGTCCATGGCCGTGGCCAGGACCCCTCCGTGCGCCAGTCCCGGGGCACCCTGGTGTGCGGGCTTCACGGTGAACTCGGCGGTGACGCTCACGCCCTCGCCGGCCTTCGCGCTCAGATGCAGTCCGTGCGGCTGTCCGTCACCACAGCCGAAACAGTGTTCGTAGTGGGAGCCGAGGATCTCGCCGGGCGCCGGGGCGTCGGGATGCCGGACGGGCTTCACCGCGTCGGCCGGGGGTGTCAGACGTGCAGATGTTCCACTCACAGCCGCAGACCTTACCCGCGCGGCCCGCCCGGGGGTGCGCCGTGCCAAGCTTGCTGTCATGCAGCCTTCCGCACCTCCCTTCGACGAACGTCTCACCGCGCCTCGTACGTGGTGGCTCATCGGCTTCGGGATCGGCGTCGCGTGCGCGCTGATGCTCCTGCCGCTCGGCGTCCTGCCCATGCTCGGCGGGCTGGTCGCCGGTACGGCCGCGGCGTGTGCCGGGGTGAGCTCGTACGGCTCCGCGCGCATCCGGGTCGTGGCGGGCGCCCTCGTCGCGGGCGATGCCCGGATCCCGCTGGAGGCACTCGGCGACGCCGAGGTGCTGGACCAGGAGGAGGCGCGCGCCTGGCGCTCGTACAAGGCCGATCCGCGCGCCCACATGCTGCTGCGCAGCTACATCCCGACCGCGGTGCGGGTGAAGGTCACGGACCCGGCCGACCCGACGCCGTACGTCTATCTGTCGACGCGGCAGCCCGAGGCGCTGGCCGCCGCACTCACGCCGGTCGCCGCCTGAGGGGTCAGCCGCCCGAGGGGCCTTCCAGGCCCTTGGGCAGCTCCTCGGCGGGCCGCGTCGGCTGTTCCAGCGGGGGGAGCCCGGCGAGCCGGTCCCAGGAGACCTGATCGCGCCGCAGGTCGTTCCTGACCCGGTCCGCGAGCTTCTTGGTGTCGCGGCGGTTCATCATCGCGCCGACGGCGGCACCGATCATGAACGGGATCAGGTTCGGCAGGTCGCGCACGGTGCGCTTCATGATCTGCTGGCGCAGCTCGCGCTTCATCTGCCCGCCCAGGGCCGCGTTCAGTGTGGTGGGGCGGGAGACGTCGATCCCGCGCTCCTCCGTCCAGGACGTCAGATACGCGGTGCCGCGCTGCCCGATGTTGCCCGGGGGGCGTCGGCCGTAGACCTCGTGGAGCTCGGCGACGAGCTTCATCTCGACGGCCGCCACGCCGGTGATCTCGGCTGCCAGCTCCGCGAGCATCGCGGGCGGTACGGGCATCATCGCCGCGGCCCCGATGCCCGCGCCGACGGCCGCGGTGGCCTTGCAGGCACCCGCGACGAGCTTGTCGGCGAGCTCTTCGGGGCCGAGCCCCGGGAACTGTCTGCGCAGGGTGGCGAGGTCCCTCACGGGGACACGGGGAGCCATGTCGATGATCCGGTCGGCCACCATGCCGATCGCGGCCGAGGCGCCTTCCCGGCTCCTGGTCACGCCCCGCTTCAGTGTGTGCAGGCGGCCGGACCCCTTCGAGGGCCCTTCCTGCCCGGGCTCGCGGGGCGAGCCCGCCGCCCGTACTGCTTCGAGCGAGGCCGGAAGGCCCCGCTCGTCGTCAGTTGTGCCGGGAGAGGGCGGCAGGGCGGTCGTGCGCTCGGCAGCGGGGCTTTCGCCCTTCGCCGGGCCTGTGCCGCCCTGATGCGCCTCCGACGACTTCGTACGCCGCAAGCGCCGCTTCCGGAACGGTGTGTCGCCTGCCACGGCCGGCCGGCCTCAGTCGCAGTCGCGGCAGATGGGCTGGCCGTTCTTCTCGCGCGCCAGCTGACTCCTGTGGTGCACGAGGAAGCAGCTCATGCAGGTGAACTCGTCGGCCTGCTTGGGCAGGACCCGCACGGCCAGCTCTTCGTTGGACAGGTCTGCGCCGGGCAGCTCCAGTCCCTCTGCCGCGTCGAACTCGTCCACATCGACGGCGGATGCCGTCTTGTCGCTCCGACGAGCCTTGAGCTCTTCGAGGCTGTCCTGGTCCACGTCGTCGTCGGTCTTGCGTGGGGTGTCGTAATCCGTTGCCATGTCGCTCTCCCCCTCATGGGTGTCTGCGGTGTCTCAGCGCACGTAACGCGTGAGAGGCCGGACTTGTGCCCGACCTGAGGCGGAGATTTTGCCTCACATCAAGGTCTGTTACTCAATCGACACCCAACCGGATCTCTCGGGAGCGATCAGCTTGGGTGGCGATGGGGACCGTACACGGTCCTATTGCTGCACTTCACGGGCGCCACCCCGTGTACTTCCCGTGATACCGACCCCCGGAAACCCGGACGATTCCAGGCTTTCGGGCTCAGATGTGATCACGGAGAGTAGAGGGACGAGAAATCGCGCCTGTGATCGATCACACAGGGACAGAATGGGAACAGGGTTCGGAAATTCCGCCGAAAGCGAACAGAGCGATCCAATGCGGCTTCACACCGTGAAGCCTCTCAGACCGGCAGAGTGACGCGCATCACGAGACCACCGCCCTCGCGGGGCTCCGCGATGATACGGCCTCCGTGCGCCCGCGCGACGGACCGCGCGATCGACAGGCCGAGGCCGACGCCCTTGTCGCTGCCCGTGCGCTCCGTACGCAGCCGTCTGAACGGCTCGAAGAGGTTGTCGATCTCGTAGGCGGGGACCACCGGCCCGGTGTTCGAGACCACCAGGAGCGCCTGCCCGTGCTGGGCCTCGGTGGTGACCTCCACCCAGCCTCCCTCCGCCACGTTGTAGCGAACGGCGTTCTGCACGAGGTTCAGCGCGATGCGCTCCAGGAGGACCCCGTTGCCCTGGACGACCACGGGACGGCGTTCGCCCCGGACCTCCACGCCCTTGTCCGCCGCCTCCGCCCGCGTCTGGTCGATGGCGCGGCCGGCGACCTCGGCCAGGTCGACGGGCTTGCGCTCGACGATCTGGTTGTCGCTGCGGGCGAGCAGCAGCAGCCCCTCCACGAGCTGCTCGCTGCGCTCGTTGGTGGCCAGGAGCGTCTTGCCGAGCTGCTGGAGCTCGGTGGGGGCCTCAGGGTCGGAGAGATGCACCTCCAGCAGCGTGCGGTTGATGGCGAGCGGCGTACGCAGTTCGTGCGAGGCGTTCCCCACGAACCGCTGCTGGGCCGTGAAGGCGCGCTCCAGGCGGTCCAGCATCTCGTCGAAGGTGTCGGCGAGCTCCTTGAGCTCGTCGTCGGGGCCGTCCAGCTCGATCCGGCGGGACAGGTCGGTCCCCGCCACCCTGCGGGCGGTGCGGGTGATCCGGCCCAGCGGGGACAGGACGCGTCCCGCCATGGCGTAGCCGAAGGCGAAGGCGATGATGCTGAGGCCCACGAGGGCGAGCAGCGCCCTGTTCAGCAGGCTGTCCAGCGCGTGCTGGCGCTGGGCGGCGGTGCAGTCCTTGATCGCCTCGTTGAGCTGGCCGTTGTTCTGCGCGGAGCCGAGCTGCGGGCAGGTGTCGCTGGAGATCTGGACGTTCGTCCCGGAGACCCGGAACTCCAGACCACCGGCGTCGTGCAGGGCCTGGGCGGCCAGCATGTAGATGATCGAGAGCAGCAGGATGCCCGCGATGAGGAACATCCCGCCGTACAGGAGCGTGAGCCGTATCCGGATGGTCGGCCGGAGCCACGGATAGGGGACCTCCTGCTGCTTGGGCTCCCAGGTCGGCTTCGGAGGCGCGGCGACCGGTCCCGGAGAGGCTGCCATCACGCCCTCAGATCCGGTAGCCGGAGCCGGGGACGGTGACGATGACGGGAGGCTCGCCGAGCTTGCGCCGCAGGGTCATCACGGTCACCCGTACGACGTTGGTGAACGGGTCGGTGTTCTCGTCCCACGCCTTCTCCAGCAGCTGCTCGGCCGAGACGACCGCGCCCTCGCTGCGCATGAGGACCTCCAGGACCGCGAACTCCTTCGGGGCGAGCTGGATCTCCTGCTCGTCCCGGAAGACCTCGCGGCGGTTGGGGTCCAGCTTGATGCCCGCCCGCTCCAGCACCGGCGGCAGCGCGACGGTGGTGCGGCGCCCCAGGGCGCGCACCCGCGCGGTCAGCTCGCTGAAGGCGAAGGGCTTGGGCAGGTAGTCGTCCGCGCCGAGCTCCAGGCCCTCGACCCGGTCGCTGACGTCGCCGGACGCGGTGAGCATGAGCACCCTGGTGGGCATCCCGAGCTCGACGATCTTGCGGCAGACGTCGTCACCGTGCACCAGGGGGAGGTCCCGGTCCAGCACGACGACGTCGTAGTCGTTGACCCCGACACGTTCGAGGGCCGCGGCTCCGTCGTAGACAACGTCGACGGCCATGGCCTCCCGGCGCAGTCCGGTGGCCACCGCATCGGCGAGCAGCTGCTCGTCCTCGACGACGAGTACGCGCACGGCGCAGTCCTTCCCTAGATCCAGAAATACGGCGAGCGGCCCTTGTTCCGGCCGCTCGCTGCACGTCAGCGGCACCGACTGTGCGCGTCCATCCTGCCCGTAACGCGCATAAACCGGCGGTAAGACGACGCCGCCGGAGCCGTGGGCCCGGGGAATTGATCGGATTCCCGGGCCAGTTGAGGTTTCTCGCGGGCGGACCCCGGGGAGGACGACTGCACACCCGCGATCACGCCATGCATGTGGCGTACCACAGCCCGTCCTGCTTCCAGAGGGACTGCGTGATCACCCGCACTCCGGTCCCCGTGCCGGAGGACCACCGGGCACACCCCCGTGCCACCGACCCACGATGAGGGGGCGCTTCATGGACGCTTTCACCGCAGGTCTGCTGCAACGAATCAAGACCACCGAGTCCGACCTCACGAGGGCTCGCGAGACGGGCGACGACTTCCTCGCGGATGTCGAGCAGGGAGAGCTTGACGACCTGCACCGCCTCGCCGCCGAGCACGGCGTAGAAATCAGCGCCACAAGCGTCTGAGCCGCCACGAGGAGGCCCCGGAGAGGCGTACTGCCTCTCCGGGGCCTCCTCGTGTCCTGGCGCTCCTCACGGTGCCGTCAGAGGTCGTGACGGCACATGCCGGTCGTGCCGGGAGCGTCAGGGGCGGCGCCTCAGTCGTGCCAGGCGCCCAGCTCGTCGAGGATCGCCTGCAGCGGCTCGAAGACACCGGGGGTCGCGGCGACGGTCAGGTCCCCGTCCGCGGGGAGGCCCGGCCGGCCGCCGGTGAGCGCTCCGGCCTCCCGGGCGATGAGGTCGCCCGCCGCCACGTCCCACGGGTGCAGCCCGCGCTCGTAGTAGCCGTCGAGCCGGCCCGCCGCGACGTCGCAGAGCTCGATGGCGGCGGACCCGCCGCGCCGGATGTCGCGCAGCCGCGGGATCAGCTGCTGGGCCACGGCCGCCTGATGGGTGCGGACCTCGGTGACGTAGTTGAAGCCGGTCGCCACCAGGGCCTGGTCGAGGGGCGCCGTGGGGCGGCAGCGCAGCGCTTCGCCGTTGCCGTAGGCGCCGCGCCCCAGCACCGCGTGGAACGTCTCGCGGCGCATCGGGGCCTCGACCACCCCCACGACCCGCTCGCCGTCGCGCTCGGCGGCGATGGAGACGGACCAGGTGGGCAGCCCGTAGAGGTAGTTCACGGTGCCGTCGAGCGGGTCGATGACCCAGCGGATGCCGCTGCTGCCTTCGGCGCTGGCACCCTCCTCACCGAGGAAGCCGTCGGCGGGGCGGTGCTCGGAGAGATAGCCGGTGATCAGCTTCTCCGCCCGGATGTCCATCTCGGTGACGACGTCGATGGGGCTGGACTTCGTGGCGGCCACTCCCAGGTCGGCGGGACGGCCGTCCCGCAGCAGGGCACCGGCCCGGCGGCCGGCTTCCAGGGCGAGGTCGAGCAGTTCGGACAGGAGGGGGTCGGTCAC
The DNA here is from genome assembly GCF_001905505.1 of Streptomyces sp. CB02058. GTDB lineage: Bacteria > Actinomycetota > Actinomycetes > Streptomycetales > Streptomycetaceae > Streptomyces. The sequence goes on along the minus strand of NZ_LIPG01000003.1, from coordinate 129,135 downwards.
AACGCTCCAGGGGTGGTGTCGCGGGCACCGGACGGGCTGTCGGCTCCCGCGGACGGCGAGGGTGCGGGGGCTCGGCCTAGAAGGGGCTGTCGGCTCCCGCGGCGGCGGGCTTCGGTGCCCGGGCCGGGCAGCAGCCGACCGGACAGAGGTCGTGGGACGGACCGAGCGCGCCCAGGGCGCACGGCGTGACCGGGCGCTCCTGCTCGGCGGCGGCACGCTCCAGGAGGAGCTCGCGCACGGCCGCGGCGAACCGGGGGTCCGCGCCGACCGTCGCCGACCGTCGCACCGGCAGCCCCAGCTCGGCGGCCTTCGCCGTGGCCTCCGTGTCGAGGTCGTACAGCACCTCCATGTGGTCCGAGACGAAGCCGATGGGGGCCATGACGACCGCCGGGACGCCGTCGCCGTGAAGCGTCTCCAGGTGGTCGCAGATGTCGGGCTCCAGCCACGGGATGTGCGGGGCGCCGCTGCGCGACTGGTAGACGAGCTGCCACGGGTACGCGACGCCGGTCTCCTCGCGCACGGCCTCGACGATCACCCGGGCGACGTCCAGGTGCTCGGCCACGTACGAGCCGCCGTCACCGTGCGACTCCACCGGTCCCGAGGCGTCGGCGGCCGAGGTCGGGATGGAGTGGGTGGTGAACGCGAGGTGCGCGCCCGCCCTGGCGTCCTCGGGGAGACCGGCGAGCGAGGCCAGCACGCCGTCGACCATGGGCCGCACGAAGCCGGGGTGGTTGAAGTAGTGCCGGAGCTTGTCCACCCGGGGCACCGGGAGCCCCTCCGCCTCCAGCACGGAGAGCGACTCCGCGAGGTTCTCGCGGTACTGGCGGCAGCCGGAGTACGAGGCGTAGGCGCTGGTGGCGAGCACGGCGATGCGCCGGCGGCCGTCCGCGACCATCTCGCGGAGGGTGTCGGTGAGGTACGGGGCCCAGTTGCGGTTGCCCCAGTAGACCGGGATCTCCAGGCAGTTCTCCGCGAAGTCCTTGCGCAGCGCGTCGAGCAGCGCCCTGTTCTGCGCGTTGATCGGGCTCACGCCGCCGAAGAGGAAGTAGTGCTTGCCGACCTCTTTGAGCCGTTCCTCGGGGATGCCCCGGCCACGCGTCACGTTCTGCAGGAACGGAACCACGTCGTCGGGACCTTCAGGGCCTCCGAAGGAGAGCAGCAGCAGAGCGTCGTAGGGAGCGGGATCACGCACATCGGACATGCACCCGATCCTGCCACCCGCCTCCGACGGCGCGGCAACCGCCGTCGGCGCGTCATGGGCGCACCGGGGGCGGCCGTAAGCTGTATCAGCCCCTCGCACTCCTGACAGGCTTGACCGGAGCACTACCTTGCCCAGCCCCTACCGCGCCATCTTCGCCGCTCCCGGAGCCCGGGAGTTCTCGGCGGCCGGCTTCTTCGGCCGGATGCCGCTGTCCATGATGGGGATCGGCGTCGTCACGATGGTCTCCCAGCTCACCGGCCGCTACGGGCTCGCCGGTGCGCTCTCCGCCACGCTCGCCATGGCGGCGGCCGTCATGGGCCCGCAGGTGTCCCGGCTGGTCGACCGGCACGGGCAGCGCCGTGTGCTGCGCCCCGTCACCCTGTTCGCGGCCGCGTCGGTCGCGGGGCTGCTGGTCTGCGCGCAGCAGCGACTGCCGGACTGGACCCTGTTCGTCTTCGCGGCGGGGGCCGGCTGCGTCCCGAGCGTGGGGTCGATGGTCCGGGCCCGCTGGGCCGAGATCTACCGGGGTTCGGGGCGTCAGCTGCACACCGCCTACTCCTGGGAGTCGATCGTCGACGAGGTGTGCTTCATCTTCGGGCCCATCATCTCGATCGGCCTGTCCACCGCGTGGTTCCCGGAGGCGGGCCCCCTGATCGCCGGTGTGTTCCTGGTGATCGGGGTCTTCTGGCTGACCGCCCAGCGCGCCACCGAGCCGAAGCCGCATCCGAAGGAGCAGCACACGGGCGGTTCGGCACTGCGCTCGCCGGGCCTCCGGGTGCTGGTGGTCACCTTCGTCGCCACCGGGACGATCTTCGGAGCGGTCGACGTGGTGACGGTCGCCTTCGCCGAGGAGCGCGGCCACAAGGCGGCGGCGAGCCTCGTGCTGGCGGTCTACGCCCTGGGTTCATGCCTCGCGGGAGCCGTCTTCGGTCTGCTGCACCTGCGGGGGAAGCCGTCCACCCGGTGGCTGGTGGGGGTGTGCGCGATGGCCGTGAGTATGATCCCCCTCCAACTGGCCGGGAGCCTGCCGTTCCTGGCCGTGGCGCTCTTTGTCGCGGGCCTCGCCATCGCACCGACGATGGTCACCACGATGGCCCTCGTCGAACAGCACGTACCGCGCAACCAGCTGACCGAGGGCATGACCTGGACCAGCACCGGACTCGCGGTCGGGGTGGCGCTCGGCTCCTCCGCCGCCGGCTGGGTGGTCGACGCCTCCGGGGCCGAGGCGGGGTACGCGGTGCCCGCCGTGGCGGGAGCGCTCGCGGCCGCGGTGGCGTTCCTGGGGTATCGCCGGCTCGCCGAGCCGGCTCCTAGGGGAGGGCGCGGGGAAGATGACCGACACCTACGCACGGACGGCGAGCACGTGGCGTAACTGGGCGGGCAACGTCACCGCCCGTCCGGCACGCGTGGCCTCCCCCGCGTCCGTCGACGAACTCGCCGAGGTGCTGCGCAGGGCGTCCGAGGACGGCCTCACCGTGAAGCCCGTCGGCACCGGCCACTCGTTCACGGCGACCGCGGCCACCGACGGCGTCCTCGTGCGGCCCGATCTGCTCACCGGCATCCGGGACATCGACCGTGCGGCGATGACCGTCACGGTCGAGGCCGGCACCCCGCTGAAGCGCCTCAACGCCGCGCTCGCCCGGGAGGGGCTCTCCCTCACCAACATGGGCGACATCATGGAGCAGACGGTCGCCGGGGCCACCTCCACGGGCACCCACGGCACCGGCCGGGACTCGGCCTCGATATCCGCGCAGATCCGCGCGCTGGAGCTGGTGACGGCCGACGGCACGGTGCTGCGCTGCTCGGAGAGCGAGCACCCGGACGTGTTCGCCGCGGCCCGGATCGGGCTCGGGGCCCTCGGGGTGGTCACCGCGATCACCTTCGCGGTGGAGCCGGTCTTCCTGCTCACCGCCCGCGAGGAACCGATGACCTTCGACCGGGTCACCTCCGATTTCGACCAGCTCGTCGCCGAGAACGAGCACTTCGAGTTCTACTGGTTCCCGCACACCGGCAACTGCAACACCAAGCGCAACAACCGCAGCGCCGGTCCGCCCGCCCCTCCCGGCCGGATCAGCGGCTGGATCGACGACGAGCTGCTCTCCAACGGGATCTTCCAGGTCGCCTGTTCGGTGGGCCGGGCGGTCCCCGGCACCATCCCCTCCATAGCCCGGCTCTCCAGCCGGGCCCTGTCGGCCCGCACGTACACGGACATCCCGTACAAGGTGTTCACCAGCCCCCGGCGGGTGCGCTTCGTCGAGATGGAGTACGCGCTGCCGCGCGAGGCAGCGGTGGAGGCGCTGCGCGAGCTCAAGGCGATGGTCGATCGCTCGCCGCTGCGGATCAGCTTTCCCGTGGAGGTACGCACGGCCCCCGCGGACGACATCGCGCTCTCCACGGCGTCGGGCCGGGAGAGCGCGTACATCGCGGTCCATCTGTACAAGGGCACGCCCCACCAGGCGTACTTCACGGCCGTCGAGCGGATCATGACGGGGTACGAGGGCCGCCCGCACTGGGGCAAGATCCACACCCGGGAGGCCGGCCATCTCGCGGAGGTCTACCCGCGCTTCGGCGAGTTCACCGCCGTACGCGACCGGCTCGACCCGGACCGGCTGTTCGCCAACGCCTATCTGCGCCGGGTGCTCGGCGACTGACGACGGCGGCCCGAGTGGTCCGGTGCGCGCCGTCGGGGCGCGGTCACCGGTCGGCGTCCGCTCCGGGCGCGCCTTCCTCCTGGGCCGGGGCGCCGGTGGTCGCGGCCGGGTCCGGTGCCTGCGAGGTGGCGCCGTCGCCCGGTGCCGTGGGGCTGGTGGGCTCCGGCGTCGTGGCTCCGCCGGTCGCGGAGGGCGTGGGTGCGGGGCCCGTGGTCGAGCCGTCCCCCTCGGTGGTGCCGGGCTGCGCGCTCTCCGCGTCCCCGGAGTCCGTGCCGGGCGTGGTCGCGTCGCCGTCGTCCGGCCGACCGCTGTCGCCGCCGTCCTCCTCCTGGCCGGTGCCGTCGGTGCTGACGGAGGGCTCGGGCGAGGTCGTCCCCGCGCCGCGCTCGCCGCGCACGACGGAGCCGACGGTGGTGCCTCCGTTGCCGGCGAGGTCGTGCCCCGAGACCATCTCGTACACGGTGATGCCCGCCATGGACAGGACGAAGACCCCGGTGGCGGCGAGGGCGGAGCGCTTCCAGCCGCGGACGCGGGTGCCGTGCGTACGGGCGTCGGAGTAGGCGTCGTCCGGCTCCGGGTCGCCGGGCCGGGCCTGCGGTATCACGGTCGTACGGTCCTCGTCGCCGGACGGGACCTTGCGCATCATCGTCGTACGGTCCGGGTCGCCGGGGCGGGCCTGCGGGAGCATCGCTGTCCGGTCCTCGTCGCCGGACGGGACCTGCCGGAGCATCGTGGTGCGTTCCGGGTCGCCGGACGGGACCTGCCGGAGCATCGTGGTGCGTTCCGGGTCGCCGGACGGGACCTGCCGGAGCATCGTGGTGCGTTCCGGGTCGCCGGACGGGACCTGCCGGAGCACGGTGGTGCGTTCCGCGTCGGGCTCCACCACCTGCGGCATCGTCGTCCCGTCGCCCCAGGTCCGGTCCTCCGAGCGGTGCGGCGCGGGAATCGTCTCCCGTGTGCGCACCGTGACCTGACGGCCCGCCGGATGCTTCACCTGGACGGTGACTTCGCGGATCTGCTCCCCCGTGCGACGGAAGAAGTGCTGGAAGACCGATCCCCCGCAGGTGGCCACCACGCTCATCACGCCCGCACCGGCGATGGTTCCGTACACACCGAGCTGCGAGGCCATCACCGCCGCCGCGACGGCCGCGACGGCGCTGCCCGCAACCTGCGGCAGGCTCAGATCTATGCGCCTTTCCTTGCCTTCCGCATCGCTCTGCGGCTTCTGAACCATGATCAGTCCCTGCTCGACAACTACCCCACCTTGCACCAGGAAGGGACATTTGAGCGAATCGGATAGTTCCGATTCTGGAGATTTTGTGAAGCAGCACACGCGTCGAGCGCACGGGGCGAACGAGGGGGGACCCAACTCCCGTATCCGGCGCAAAGTTCGACGGCGCGCCGTCCACCCCCGTGGCCCGAATGGAGTACTGTGGCGAGCCCTGGGGCCGGACTCCCACACGGGTGTCCGGAACCTACGGGAGGGGGCCGAAGGCGGCACCCGAACCGGCGGCGCCGCGGCATCGCACGGGCGCCTGCTGCATGGAGCGACCACCCGGTCACTCCGCGTCGCAAACAGGTAACCGTGCCATCGTGGCGGTCCAGGGCCAAGGCCCGACACGCCGGGTAACTTGGCAAGGTTGTGGCAGGCTGAACCCGGGCAGGTCACACTCGACTAGCGGAAGCAGCGACGCACGTGACGTCGGCAGGCACCACCCGGGAGGTTCCCATGCCCGAACTGCGTGTCGTGGCCGTCTCAAACGACGGCACACGACTGGTGCTCAAGGCTGCGGACAGCACGGAGTACACGCTTCCGATCGATGAGCGGCTGCGTGCCGCCGTGCGCAATGACCGCGCCCGGCTCGGCCAGATCGAGATCGAGGTGGAGAGCCATCTCCGCCCCCGCGACATCCAGGCGCGGATACGTGCCGGCGCCTCCGCCGAGGAGGTCGCCCAGTTCGCCGGCATCCCGGTGGACCGGGTACGCCGCTTCGAGGGCCCCGTGCTCGCGGAGCGTGCGTTCATGGCCGAGCGGGCCCGGAAGACCCCTGTGCGCCGTCCCGGCGAGAACACCGGACCCCAGCTCGGCGAAGCGGTGCAGGAGCGTCTCCTGCTGCGCGGCGCCGATCGCGAAACCGTCCAGTGGGACTCCTGGCGCCGGGACGACGGCACCTGGGAAGTCCTCCTGGTCTACCGCGTCGCGGGCGAGCCCCACTCCGCGAGCTGGACGTACGACCCGCCGCGCCGGCTGGTCCAGGCCGTGGACGAGGAGGCGCGCTCGCTGATCGGCGAGACGGACGACGTCGCCGCCCCGGAGCCGAGCTTCCCGTTCGTGCCCCGGATCGCGCGCCTGCCGCGCGACCGGCCGCTGGACCGCGCACTGGACCGCCAGATCGAGCGCCCCGCCCCGGCGGAGCCCGAGGAGCGGATCAGCGGTGTGTCGTCCAACGAGCGCGACTCCCTGACCAGCCTCCTGGAAGCGGTGCCGAGCTTCCGCGGCGACATGGTCGTCCCCGAGCGGCCCTCCCAGCCGGAACCGCCCGCGCTCGAGCCGGCCTCACAGGAGGAGCCCGAAGCGGACGAGCCCCCGGCCGCGGCGGCCTCCGCCGGAGCCGGTTCGGCGTACGCGGATGTGCTGATGCCGCGCGCCGTGGCCGGGCACCGCGACCGGCTGACCGGGACGACGGACCGCCAGGCCGAGGCCGACGGTGTCCGCCCGGGGCGTCGAGCCGCAGTGCCGAGCTGGGACGAGATCGTCTTCGGCACCCGCCGCAAGAAGCAGGACTGAGGACCGGTCCGGGGGTTCCCCGGAACAAGGGCGAGGGCCCGTACGCGTACGGCGTACGGGCCCTCGCTCGTCCCTGTCACCCGGTGCGGGTCCCTCAGCGAGGTTCCGGTCCGGTGGCGACGGGGCGGGACTCGTCCGAGGACCACTCCGACCAGGAGCCGGCGTAGAGCGCGGCCCGCTGTCCGGCGATCTCCAGGGCCAGCACCTGATGGGCGCCCGAGACGCCCGAGCCGCAGTACACCCCGACCTCGGTGCCGCCGTCGGCACCCAGGGCGGAGAAGCGGGACGCCAGCTCCGCCGCGGGCAGGAAGCGTCCGTCATCCTCGACGTTCCGGGTGGTCGGGGCGGACACCGCGCCCGGGATGTGGCCGCCCACGCGGTCGATCGGTTCCACGTCGCCCCGGTAGCGCTCAGCCGCCCGCGCGTCGAGGAGCAGGCCGGAGCGGGCCAGCGCGGCGGCCCCGTCCGCGTCCAGGAGACCGAGCGCGCCCGGCTCGGGCCGGAAGTCGCCCTCGGCGGGGTGCGGAACCGCGGTGGTGAGCTCACCCGTCCACGCGGCGAGACCACCGTCCAGCACGCGGACATCACCGTGCCCGGTCCAGCGCAGCAGCCACCAGGCGCGGGCGGCGGCCCAGCCCTGGCCTCCGTCGTAGACCACCACCGGGGTCCGGCTTCCGACGCCCGCCCGCCGCATGACGGCCCCGAACTCCTCCGGGTCCGGCAGGGGATGACGGCCGCCGCCGCCCGGCGGGCCGGCGAGCTCCGAGTCGAGGTCGACGAACACGGCGCCCGGGAGGTGCCCTGCCTCGTAGTCGGCGCGGCCGTTCGGACCGCCGAGCTGCCAGCGGACGTCGAGGAGCACAGGCGGGCGCGGCCCCGCCGACTCGCTCATGTATTCGGATGCGCTGATGATGGGCTTCATGTCTGCCATCTTCGCGCAGGGGTCGCGACGGGCGGCGCTCCACCGATAGGGATGTACCCCATCAAATCGGTCATCGGGGTGCGCGGAAGCCGGAAAACGCGGCGCGGCCGGGGTGCCTCGGGGCCTGAGTGGTGCGAGCATCTGCACGGAGCGTGTGCGCCCGTATCCGTACCCCTGGAGACCGCGCAGGCTTCGTCCCCGTGCGGCCACCCCGATGGTGCGAGGAGAGAGAGAAGATGACCGAGGCTGCCACCCGGCGCCCGCCCGGCGCGCCGTGCTGGGTGAGTCTGATCGTGCACGGTCTGACCGCGACCCAGGAGTTCTACAGCCGGCTGTTCGGCTGGGAGTTCCTGCCCGGGCCGGAGCAGTTGGGGCCGTACGTCCGGGCCGTGCTGCGCGGCAAGGAGGTCGCCGGCATCGGACAGCTGCCGCCGGACCGGCACCTCCCCATCGCCTGGACGACGTACCTCGCCACGGATGACGCGAGGGCGACGGCGGAGGCGATCCGCTCCTGCGGCGGGACGGTGGCCGTCGGCCCCCTCGACGCCGGTGACGCGGGCCGCCTGGCGATCGCCTCCGACCCCGGCGGGGCGGTCTTCGGCATCTGGCAGGCGGCCGAGCACCTCGGCACTGCCCTCGCGGGCACCCCCGGCACCCCCGTGTGGAACGAGCTGATGACCCGGGAGACCTCGTCGGTCGCGAAGTTCTACCAGGCCGTCTTCGGTTTCGAGACCGAGGCGGTCGTCTCGGCCGACTTCGACTACCAGACGCTGCGTCTCCAGGGCCGCCCGGTGGCCGCCCTGCACGGCGTGGGACACGCGCTGCCGCGCGACCGGGGTCCGCACTGGATGACGTACTTCCAGGTCGCCGACACCGACGAGATGGCGGCGCGGGTGGTGGAGCTGGGCGGACATGTGCTGCAGCCGGCGCGCGAGGGGTCGATCGGGAGGATGGCGACGGTGGCGGACCCGGAGGGCGCGGTGTTCACGATCGTCCGGCCCACGGGCGCCTGAGCCCGTACGGCCGTTACGCCGCTGCCGCCCGGGTCCCCTGTGTCGGTCACCTGGCAACGGACCCGGACCGCACGGTGGTTGCCGTGCGGCCCCGGGCCGGCCAAAGGGCGTCGGCCGGCGCCCTCCGCCGGGGAGGCCCGCGCCGTCAGGGCGTCGGCCTCACCTGCCGTCCGTGACATGGCGGGGTCGTGTCACTTCGGACGGGCCGGCTGGAGTCCCGCGTACACCCCGCCCGTGACGAGCAGTTCCTCGTGCGTGCCGACCTCGGCGATCCGGCCGCCCTCCATGGCCACGATGCGGTCGGCACCCTGGATCGTGGAGAGCCGGTGGGCGACGACGAAGACGGTCCGGCCGTGCACGAGCCGGGTCAGCGCCTCCTGCACGAGCGCCTCCGAACGGTTGTCGAGTGCGGAGGTCGCCTCGTCGAGCACCAGCACCCTCGGATCGCGGATCAGGGCCCTGGCGATGGCGAGCCGCTGCTTCTGACCGCCCGACAGCTGCGCGCCGCGCTCCCCGATGACGGTGTCCAGGCCGCGCGGCAGTCCTTCCACGAACTCGAGCGCGTTGGCGTCCCGGAGGGCACGCATCAGCGTCTCCTCGTCGGTGTCGCCCATGCCGTACGTGACGTTGTCGCGGATGCTGCCCTCGAAGAGGATCGACTCCTGGGGCACCACCGACAGGAAGCGCCGGTAGGTACGGAGATCGAGTCCGGCCATGTCGGTCCCGTCGAGCAGGATGCGGCCCGAGGTCGGCCGGATGAAGCCGATGAGCAGGTTGAGCACCGTCGACTTGCCCGCGCCCGAGGCCCCCACGAGCGCGATGGTCTCGCCGGGACGCGCGGAGAGGGTGAAGCCGTCGACTGCGGGCTCCCCGTCCTCGTACCCGAAGCCGACGTCCTCGAAGTCGATCCGGCCGACGACGCTCTCCACCCGCGCCTTGCCGGCGTTGGTCTCCAGGTCGGGTGCTTGGAGCACCTCTCCGGCGGAGCGCACCGACTCCAGACCTTTGGTGAGGATGGGGGCGAGGCCCAGCAGGGTGGTCACCGAGCCCGTGAGCACGGTGAAGAAGGCGCTGAGCATGACCACGTCGCCGGCGCTGATCGGCATCCAGCCGTGGTACGCCACGAGGGCGGACCCCGTGAGGCACAGGACACCGAGGGTGTTGAGGATGACCCATGCCAGTGAGCCGAAGCGGCCGTTGATCATGTCCAGGCGCAGACCCGCGGCGAACACCTGGCGCAGCGAGCCGTCGACCCGGCCGAGCGCGGTCCGCTCCAGACCGTGGGCACGGGTGATGGGGATGAGGGTGGTCATTTCGCCCACCCGGGAGGAGAGTTGTTCGACCTCACGCCGGAAGGACTCGTTGTGGCTGCGCAGCCGCCCGCGCAGCTTCATGACGAGGAAGCCCGCCGCGGGAACCACCACGAGGAAGACGGGCAGGAATTCGGGCACCCGTACGCCGATGACGACGAGCCCGCCGACCAGGGTGACGACGGCGCCTAGGCCCATGTCCGAGCTCTGCTGCACCATTTGCTCCACGGCCTCGACGTCACGGACGACCTTGGCCTGGAGCACGCTCGAACTGACCCGTGAGTGGTAGCCGATGGAGAGCTGCTGCATCCGCCGGCAGAGCGCCGAGCGCAGGGTGATGCCCATGCGGCGGATGCTGCCGCCGAGGAGGCGGACGTACCACTGGTGGAGCGGGTAGTTGATCACGAGGATGAACAGCAGGACGCCGACGGACTTCCAGATCCCGGACTCGGGACCGTGCTGGACGACCACGTCGAGGACGTTGGCGGTGATGAGCGGCAGCAGCCAGATCGGGCTGTGCTTCACGACGAAGATGAGAACCGCCATGGCCAGCCGGCCGCGGTCGGGCCGGAAGAGATGGCCGAGGGTGCGGACCGGGTTCTCGCCGCGGTAGCGGTGATCGAGGTGGTCGAAGGGTGCCAGGGGTTCGGCGGAGAGCGGTGAAAGCGCTTTCTTCATGGGGATCATCCCACCCGCTCCCCTCGCCGCCGACAACCCCCGTTCCACGGGAAGAGACGGGAGGGGAAAGAATCCGGCGGACCGGGCCGGACTCCCGCGCGCACGACGGCCCGTGCGTCATCCGCGCCGGACACGACACGGCCCGTGCGCACCTGGGGTACGCACGGGCCGTGGTCCTGCACGAGGTCGGGCGCCGCCCGCCGGGCTACGGGCCGTTCAGGCGCCGCCCGGCGGGAGGCCGGGGTCAGACACCCCGGGGGCCCACTCCGGCCGCGGTGGACTCGGCGAGCTTCTGGAACTCGCCCAGGTCGTAGTTGGCCAGTACGGAATCGAGGTTCGTCAGAGCGCCCAGGTGCTCCACGAATCCGCTGGGGTCGTACTCGATCTGCAGGGCGACCCGGCTGGAGGTGTCGTCGAGCCGGTGGAAGGTGACGACACCGGCGTGGTGCACACCCTCGATGGTCTTCCAGGCGATCCGGTCCTCCGGGACGACCTCGGTGAGCTCCGCGACGAAGCCCTTGTCGGCGCCCGGCAGGGACAACTGCCAGGAGAACCTGCGCTCGTCCATCGGATCGACCCGCCGGACGTGGCTCAGGAACTTCGGCCACTGCGTCACATCGCTCCACAGAGCCCAGGTCACGGCCACGGGCGCCTTGATGTCGACGGTCTCGACGAGGGAGGAGGACATGCGCATCATCCTTCTTTCACTCGGTTGCGGCTTGAGCTGCCGCCTACCCAGCACTCGGCGGGACACGCCTGGCCGCTCCGCCGAAGGCCTCCGAGGGGCCTGCGCCGATGGGCTCCGGTCCGGCCGCGTCAGCCGGACGAGACCGGCAGGACCTCCGGGGACAGCGCGCCCGCGCGAGCGGACGCGGCGGTCATGCGGCGCCTGTGGTGACGACGGCAGAGGACCTCGTAACCGACCTCGCCCGCCGGACGGTCCACGTCGCCGACCACCACCTGTGCCCCCGCGACGACCATCTCGCCCTCTATCGTCCGGGCGTTGTGCGTGGCACGGGCTCCGCACCAGCACAGGGCCTCGACCTGGAGCTGCTCGATCCGGTCGGCCAGCTCGATCAGCCGCTGGGACCCCGGGAACAGCTTCGTACGGAAGTCCGTCGTGATCCCGAAGGCGAAGACGTCCATGTCGAGGTCGTCCACGACCCGCGCCAGCTGGTCGATCTGCTCGGGGGCGAGGAACTGGGCCTCGTCCACGATCACGTAGTCGACCCTGCCGCCCTGCGACAACTGCGCGACCAGATACGCGTACAGGTCCATCCTTGGGCCCGCCTCGACCGCCTCCGTCACCAGGCCGAGCCGCGACGAGAGCTTCCCCTCCCCCGCGCGGTCGTCCCTGGTGAAGATCACTCCCTGAAGTCCGCGCGCCGACCTGTTGTGGCCGATCTGGAGGGCCAGGGTGCTCTTTCCGCAGTCCATCGTTCCGGAGAAGAACACGAGCTCGGGCATGAGGGGGTGCGGGCCTTTCGGGTGCGGTGCGGGAGGAAGGACGAAACGAGGGCTACGAGCGTACTTCGAGGAGCGGGACGAGCTGTTCCACGGGGGTCAGCGAGCCGTGCATCCCCACCATCAGGGACTCGTGGGGTTCGTTGGCCGAGGCGGTGATCACCACGTCGTCGTGGGCGGCGGCGACCACGTCGCCGATCCTTCCGTACACGCGCTCGTCGATCCGGGGGCCGAACCAGCCCGCCGCGACGGCCTCGTCCCGGCTCGCCACCCAGAACTGCTCGCCGAGCACCTCGCGCCAGACGGTCAGGACGTCGGCTTCGGCCCCGGGGACCGCGTACACATGGCGGGCCCGGCCCTCGCCTCCCAGCAGGGCGACTCCGGCGCCGAGTTCCCAGTCCTCGTCGAAGTCGATCCGGGACTGCTCGTCGAACGGGATGTCGATCATGCCGTGGTCGGCGGTGATGTAGAGCGCGGAGCGCGGCGGGAGCTGCTCGGCGAGGCGCCGGGCGAGCCCGTCCACGTACATCAGCTGGCCGCGCCAGGCGTCGGAGTCGACGCCGTAGCGGTGGCCCTGGCCGTCGACCTCGCTGTAGTACGTGTAGACGAGGGACCTGTCACCGGCTGCGAGCCGCTGGGCGGCGACGTCCATCCGCTCCTCGCCGGAGAGCCGGCCGAGGAAGGAGCCGCCGCTGAGCGCGACCTTGGTCAGCGGGGTCTGCTCGAAGTCGGGGGCGGAGACCTGGGCGGTGCGTACACCTGCGGCGTCGGCGAGGGTGAAGACCGTGGGGTGCGGCTGCCAGACCTTGGGCGCGGTCCACGGCTTCCAGCGGAGCTGGTTCATCAGCGCGCCGGTCTCCGGGTTGCGCACGGTGTAGCCGGGAAGGCCGTGCTCGCCGGGGGCCAGGCCCGTGCCGACCGAGGCGAGCGAGGTGGCCGTGGTGGAGGGGAAGCCGGAGGTGATCGGCCGGCCCGTCCCACCGCGGGAGGTGGGGAGCAGGCTGTGCAGGAAGGGCGCCTCGTCCGGGTGGGCCTTGATCTGCTCCCAGCCGAGCCCGTCGATCAGGAAGACGCAGTTGCGGTCGGCGGGGGTGAGCTCCGGGATCGTGGCCTCGAAGCCGGGGACCTCTTGTCCGGCGACGAGCGTCGGCAGAAGGTCGGCGAGCGACCCCGTGCCGTATTCGGGGACGGGCGCGCTCTCGGGAGGGAGCAGGACGGGGTCCTGCCAGGCGGGCTGGACCATCAGCGGGCGGTCGCCGCGGTCGCGGCCGTGGCCTCGGAGAGCGCCTGGGCGAAGGCCAGCGTCTGGCGCACGGTGTCCGGGCCGTCCCCCGCCTCGCTGACACGCAGGCTCAGGTCGTCGGCGGTGGAGCTGCCGGTGTAGCCGTGGTCGGCCTCGCAGTTGGGGTCGCCGCAGGCGGCGGGCTCGAGATCGATGCGGGAGACCGCGCCCCAGCCGATGGTCAGGACGACCTCTCGGGGCAGCGTGCCCGGCACGTACTTCTCGGGGTTGGCCACGACCCGGCTGACCACGACGGACGAGATCCGGTCGAGCTTGACCGACTCCGTGGACGTCGTGGCGTACGGCGTCGGGGAGCTCGTGTCGGCGGCCTGCTCGTCGGTGTGGCTGACGATGAAACGGGTGTCCGTCAGGACGAGGACCGTGACGTGGCGGCGCACCTCGTTGGAGTCGAAGGTGGTCTCCTGGTGCACCAGGTACGACGCGACCGGCTCACCGCCCACGGCGGCCTCCACCGCCTCGGCCACGAGGGCCGGGTAGTAGCCGCTGCGCTCGATCGCCGCGCGCAGCCCCTGGGTCGTCGTACCGGTCTTTGCCATACGGACCATCCTACGGGGGGCCGGTGACTGCCGGGCACGCCGTGCGCGGGTCCGTGGGCGGTCAGTAGCTGGGAAGCCGGCGGGGGCCGAGGTCGCTGCGGGCGGGCGGCGGGGCGAGCCGGACGCTCGCTCCGAGGACCGTCAGGCCCTGCGTGGCGACGACGACGGGTTCCAGGGTGACCGAGACCACCTCGGGGTGGTCGTCGACCAGCCTGGACACCCGCAGCAGAAGCTCTTCGAGCGCCGGGGTGTCCGCCGGCGCGGAACCGCGCCAGCCGAACAGCACCGGAGCCGCCCTGATGGAGCGGATCAGCTCGGCGGCGTCGCGGTCGGTGGCGGGGACGAGACGGTGGGCGGTGTCGCCCAGCAGTTCGGACGGCGCACCGGCCAGCCCGAAGGAGAGGACGGCACCGGCGGCCGCGTCGATCGAGGCCCGGACGACGGTGTCGACGCCCCTGGGTGCCATGGCCTGGACGACGGGGCGGAGTTCGGCGGGTGTACCGAGCAGTTCGGTTAGCTCGTCGTAGGCCCGGCGCAGGGCGTTCTCGTTGGCGAGGTCGAGCCGTACGCCTCCGAGGTCGGCCCGGTGGCGGAGGTGGGGCGCGGTGGTCTTCAGGGCCACCGGGTAGCCGATCTTCGAGGCCGCCGCCACGGCCGCGTCGGGGTCCGGGGCGGCGAGCGCGGGCCGCACGGTGACGCCGTAGCGGGCGAGCAGCTCGCGTGCCTCGTCGTGGGTCAGCGGGCGGCCCCGCGGGGCCGGGTCGGGGCCCAGCAGTGTCTCGATCAGCCCCGCGGTCCCCGCCTCGTCGATGGTGTCTTCCAGGAATTCGGGCACCTTGCCGGGGGTCGCGGCCTGCCGCCGCCACTGTGCGTACCTCACGGCCTCGGCGAGCGCCCTGGCCGCCCGCTCGGCGGCGGGGTAGGCGGGGATCCGCCCGGCGGAGGGCTCGGGGAAGGCGGGCTCGGCCTGAGGCGGGACCGGGGCCGGCTGCGTGGCCGGGGCCGGCTGCCGGGGCTGCGTGGCCGGGGGCGTGGCGGCGGGGCGCGCCGCGGGCGGGGGCGCCGTGCTCGTTGCGGCGGCGAGTGCCTGGGCCAGCCCGCCCATCTCCACGTGCACCACCGCCACCGGCTTGGCCGGGCCGTTGGCCGCCGCCTCGCGCAGGGCTGCCGCCAGGACCTCTCCGTCGCCGGTCTCGGCCTCGCCGTTCTCCCCCACCCAGGGGATCGCGGTGACGATCACCGCGTCGCACGTACGGTCCGCGAGCGCCTCCCCCAGCGCGTAACGGAAGTCCTGCGGTCCGGCCGCCGTGGTGAGGTCCCGGGGCGGGCGCGGGCGCAGTCCTTCGGCGAGGCAGGCGTCGTAGGCGAGGAGGCCGAGGGACTCCGAGTTGCCCAGGATCGCCACCCGGGGGCCGTCCGGCAGGGGCTGGCCCGCGAGGAGCAGGCCCACGTCGACCAGCTCCGTCACGGTGTCCACGCGGATCACGCCCGCCTGCCGCATCAGTGCCGACACCGTCGCGTCGGGGATGCGGCTGACCGGTACGGCGTGGCCGGGCGGGGTCGAGCCGCTGTGCCGGGCGCCCTTCACCACGACCACCGGCTTCACGGCGGCGGTGCGGCGGGCGAGCCGGGTGAACTTGCGCGGGTTGCCGAGCGACTCCAGGTACAGGAGGGCGACATCGGTGCCCTGGTCCTCGTACCAGTACTGGAGGAAGTCGTTGCCCGAGACGTCGGCCCTGTTGCCCGCGGAGATGAAGGCCGAGAGTCCGGCGCCCCGCCGGTGGAGGCCGGACAGCACGGCGATGCCGATGGCGCCGGACTGGGTGAAGAGCCCGATGCGCCCGGCCTTCGGCGACTCGGGGGCGAGGGAGGCGTTGAGGCGGACCTCGTCCGAGGTGTTGATGATGCCGAAGGCGTTCGGGCCGATGATCCGCATGCCGTACGAGCGGGCCTGCCGGACCAGTTCGCGCTGCCGCTCCCGGCCGTCGGCGCCGCGCTCGGCGTAACCGGCGGAGAGGACGACGAGCCCCTGGACGCCGTGCTCGCCGCAGTCGGCGACGGCCGCCGGGACCCGGTCCGCGGGGACGGCGACGACCGCGAGGTCGACCTGTTCGCCGATCTCCCCCAGGGAGCGGTACGCGGGCACCCCGTCGACGGTGCGCAGATCGGAGTCGAACGATGTGTTCACGGCGTACGCGCGCCCGGTGAAGCCGGAGGCGAGGAGGTTGCGCAGCACCGTGCGGCCCACACCGCCCGGCGCGCGGCCCGCACCGATGACCGCGACGGAGCCCGGGGCCAGCAGGCGCTGGACGGAGCGCGCTTCGGCCCGCTGCTCACGGGCGCGCTGGACGGCGAGGGACTCGGCGGTGGGTTCGATGTCGAGGGTGAGATGGACGGAGCCGTCCTCGAAGCTGCGCTGCTGGGTGAAGCCGGCGTCCCGGAACACCTTGATCATCTTGTTGTTGGCGGGCAGCACCTCGGCGGCGAAGCGGCGGATGTCACGCTCCCTGGCGACCGCGGCGATGTGTTCGAGGAGTGCCGACGCCACACCGCGGCCCTGATGGGCGTCCTGGACGAGGAAGGCGACCTCGGCCTCGTCGGCCGGGGCGGAGGCGGGCCTGCCCCGGTCGTCGATCCGGTCGTAGCGCACGGTCGCGATGAACTCTCCGCCGATCGTCACCGCCAGTCCCACCCGGTCGACGTAGTCGTGATGGGTGAAGCGGTGCACGTCGCGGGCGGAGAGACGGGGGTACGGCGCGAAGAAGCGGTAGTACTTCGACTCGTCGGACACCTGCTCGTAGAAGCTGACGAGCCGCTCGGCGTCGTCCGTGGTGATGGGCCTGATGCGCGCGGTGCCACCGTCGCGGAGGACGACGTCCGCCTCCCAGTGGTCGGGGTACGCGTGATGCGGACTCTGCTCCGGCGAGGGCTCCATGGGCAAAGCCTACGGCGCGTCGCACCGGTCGCGCCGGGTTCGCGCCGGAGGCACGCTGAGGGAGCCTTCGGGCGGCGAGCGGGCCGGCGGTGAGGCCAGGTCCGGCAGTCCGCACCGCATGAGACACTGGTCTAGACAACCATTGATACGTGAAGGGCAGAACCATGGCTGAGCGCCGCGTCAACGTCGGATGGGCCGAGGGCCTGCACGCCCGCCCCGCTTCCATCTTCGTCCGTGCCGCCACGGCCTCCGGCGTCCCCGTGACGATCGCCAAGGCGGACGGCAACCCCGTGAACGCCGCGTCCATGCTCGCGGTGCTCGGCCTGGGCGCCCAGGGCGGCGAGGAGATCGTGCTCGCGTCCGAGGCCGACAACGCCGAGGTCGCTCTGGACCGTCTGGCGAAGCTGGTCGCCGAGGGGCTCGAGGAGCTCCCGGAGACCGTCTGATTCCGGCCGTTCAGGATCGGATCCTTTTTCACGGAAAAGCCGCGACACCCTCACGGGGGGGTCGCGGCTTTTCTGTTTCCGTAACCGGCTTCACGGAGCCCCGGAAGAACTGAATCAGGGCAGCAAAAAGAAAGCCCTGCGAGAATTACCTTCTTTGTATACGGCGCCATTGTTAATGACGGGCTCCCGCGATGTTTACGGGGTGTTGCGAAGTTCTCACCCGCACCCCGCCCGCCGTGGTGCCCTGCCGGTCCGTGCGGCGCAGCCGGTGGGCGGTGGCGGCCCGCTCGGCGTGCTGGGCGGCCAGGGACCTGGCCCGTTCCGCGTCGCCGCGCGCCACCGCGTCGACGAGGGCGCCGTGCTCGGCCCAGGAGTCCGCGGGGCGGGCCGGCTGCTCGACGGAGTACATCCAGGCGATCTTGTGCCGGAGCTGGGTGAGCAACGCGATCAGCGCGGGGCTGCCCGAGGCCTGCGCCAGCGTCTCGTGGAACCAGCCGCCCAGCGAGCGCAGATCCTCCCCCTCGCCCCGGCGGACCCGCTCCTGACCCAGTCTGACCAGGCCTCGGAGCACCTTGAGATGCGCCTCCGTGCGGCGCTGCGCGGCCCGCGCGGCCCCGAGGGGCTCCAGCAGCATGCGGATCTCCAGGAGGTCCGCCGCCTCCTGCTCGGTGGGCTCGGCGACGCAGGCACCGGCGTGCCGGCGGGTGACGACGAACCCCTCGGACTCCAGGGTGCGCAGCGCTTCGCGCACCGGGACGCGTGAGACGCCGTAGCGTCGCGCGAGCACCTCTTCGGTGAGGCGGCCACCGCGTTCGAAGACACCGGAGACGATGTCGTCACGGATCGCCGTGCATACCGAATGCGCGGGAATGCGCATGTCCGAACCTCCGCCTTAATCCCCGCGAAACGCGGCCGACCGACGCCTGTTCTGTGACTCTATTGCAACCGGCGGGAATTTCCGATGGCGGGGTGGAATCCATCGATATCTTTTAGCCAGGGAGCGCTTCCACGCACGCTCGGGCGGGCGCCCCTCCCGGGCACACGGAGAAGGCCCCGGCGGATGTGCCGGGGCCTTCGTCGTGCGCCCGGGAGGGGCGCTGTCACGCTGTGCGGGGTCAGACCTGGACGCCGTGGGAGCGGAGGTAGGCGACGGGGTCCATGTCGGACCCGTACTCGGGGGTGGTCCGGGCCTCGAAGTGCAGGTGCGGTCCCGTGGAGTTGCCGGTGGAGCCGGAGAGGCCTATCTGCTGCCCCGAGGTGACGCTCTGGCCGACGGAGACACCGATCGAGGAGAGGTGGCCGTACTGGGTGTAGGTGCCGTCCTTCATCCGGAGCACGATGTTGTTGCCGTACGCGCCGCCCCAGCCCGCCTCGACGACCGTACCGGCGCCGACCGCGACGACGGAGCTGCCGGACGCCGCCTGGAAGTCCACGCCGGAGTGGCTGCCGGAGGACCACAGCGCACCGCCGGACTTGTAGCCGGTGGTCACGTGCGAGCCGGCGACCGGGAGGTGGAAGGCGTTCAGCCGGGCGCGCTCGGCGGCGCGGGCGGCACGGGCCTCGGCCTCGCGGACCTCCTTGGCGCGGGCGGCGGCCTTGCGCTTCGCCTCGGCCTTGGCCTCCGCCTTGGCCTTCGCCTCGGCCGCGGCCTTCGCGGCGAGGTCGGCCTGGTGCTGCTGGGCCTTCGCCTGGGCGTCGATCTGGGCGGCGAGCGTGGCGTCGAGGGCGACGGTCTGGGTCAGACCGGTGCCGCCCGCGGGGGCCTCGGAGTCCGCGGCGAGCGCCGGGGAGGCCGTGGCGCCGATGACGCCGGTGGTGGCCAGGGCCGCGATGCCGGCGACCTGGGCGCTCTTGCGCGTCAGGCGGCTCGGGGCACGGTGCTTCCCGGTGGCACGGATGAACGCCATGGAGGAGCTGGTCCTTTCCTTCCTTCTCGCCTACCGGGTTAGCTGACGGGTTCGGAGCAGGAAGGTCTCCTACGGGCCCCTCCGCCTCGTGCGAGGCACAGGGATCCGATTCACCCCAGGGACTTCGTGGGTCCCCGGCTCCCCAGGCTCGCGCCTGACGGGGACTCGGCGATGACTGTCCGGCGCCGCGGGCGCGGCATACGTCTGGCGGACAGCCGGGCCGACGCTAGGTCGGGCCGCTTCGCATCTCCAAACGGAACGGGCCTTTTGTCGGACATCCCACAGGGCATTTCAGATCTTTGGCGGCAAACAGGACAAACAGTGGAACCCCGGCGAGAGTGCCCTCGCCGGGGTCCGTTCCGTACCGCTTTGCCGGTGCACGGAGGCCGTTTCCGCCCGTCCGTACCCGCTGGTCGTCAGCCGCTGACGACCGACACCTCGCCGATGCCCAGCGCCCGGACGGGCTCGGCGATCTTCGAGGCGTCACCGACGAGCACCGTGACCAGCCGGTCGACCGGGAACGCGCTGACCACGGCCGCGGTGGCCTCGACGGTGCCGGTCTCGGCCAGGCGCGCGTAGAGCTGGGCCTGGTAGTCGTCCGGGAGGTGCTGCTCCACCTGGTCGGCGAGCGTGGCCGCGACGGACGCCGCCGTCTCGTACTTCAGCGGGGCGACACCCACGAGGTTCTGCACGGCGGTCTCACGCTCGGCGTCGGTGAGCCCTTCGGCCGCCAGCGTGCGCAGGACCTTCCACAGGTCGTCGAGCGCGGGCCCGGTGGACTCCGTGTCCACGGAGCCGCTGATCGCGAGCATCGCGGCTCCGGCCGGCCCGGCGGAGGAGCCGGGAGCCGTCGAGCGCAGCACCTGGCCGAAGGCCCGGACGCCGTAGGTGTAGCCCTTCTCCTCGCGCAGCACACGGTCCAGCCTGGAGGTGAGCGTGCCTCCCAGGCAGTAGGTGCCGAGGACCTGGGCCGGCCACACGCTGTCGTGCCGGTCCGCGCCGATACGGCCGATCAGCAGCTGGGTCTGGACGGCTCCGGGACGGTCCACGACGACCACGCGGCCGGTGTCGTCCGCGGTGATCGGCGGGACCGGGCGGGCCTGGCCCGCGTTGCCCGACCAGTCGCCGACGGTGTCGTCGAGCAGGGCGTCCAGGTCCACACCCGTGAGGTCGCCGACGACGACCGCTGTCGCGGTGGACGGACGGACGTGGGCGTCGTAGAAGGCGCGCACGGCCGCGGCGTCGATCCGGCCGACGGTCTCCTCGGTGCCCAGGCGCGGACGCGACATGCGTGCCGTGGCGGGGAAGAGCTCCTTGGAGAGCTGCTTGGCGGCCCGCCGGGCCGGGTTGGCCTGCTCGTGCGGGATCTCGTCGAGGCGGTTGCGCACGAGGCGCTCGATCTCGTCCTGCGCGAAGGCGGGGGCCCGCAGCGCCTCCGCGACCAGGCCGAGGGCCTTGGCCAGCCGGGAGACGGGGACCTCCAGGGAGACGCGGACGCCCGGGTGGTCGGCGTGCGCGTCGAGCGTGGCGCCGCAGCGCTCCAGCTCGGCGGCGAACTCCTCCGCGGAGCGCTTGTCCGTGCCCTCGGACAGGGCGCGCGCCATGATCGTGGCCACGCCGTCCAGGCCCTCGGGCTCGGCGTCCAGCGGCGCGTCGAGGAAGATCTCCACGGCGACGACCTGCTGGCCGGGGCGGTGGCAGCGCAGCACGGTCAGGCCGTTGGGCAGGGCGCCGCGCTCGGGCGCGGGGAAGGCCCAGGGCCTGGCCTCGCCGGCGGTCGGCTGCGGGTGGTACTCCATCGCTACTCCAGTCACGGCGGCGTCGGTCACTTGTCCGCCCCCTCGTGCGCGTCGGTGCCCTCGGTGTCGTCGGCCGGTTCGACCGGCTCGTAGACCAGGACCGCCCGGTTGTCGGGTCGCAGGTGCGCCCGGGCCGCCTCCTTGACCTCGTCGGCCGTCACGTCCAGCACCCGGCCCACGGCGGTCAGGGCGAGCTGCGGGTCGCCGAACAGGACGGCGTACCGGCACAGTTCGTCGGCGCGGCCGGCGACCGTGCCGAGCCGGTCGAGCCACTCGCGCTCCAACTGCGCCTGGGCCCGTTCCATTTCCTCCGGGGTGGGTCCGTCCTCCGCGAAGCGGGCCAGCTCCTCGTCGACGGCCGCCTCGATCTGCGGCACCTCGACACCGCCGGACGTCTTGACGTCCAGCCAGCCCAGCGAGGGCGCGCCCGCGAGCCGGAGCAGCCCGAATCCCGCGGCCACCGCCGTACGGTCGCGGCGGACCAGGCGGTTGTGCAGCCGGGAGGACTCGCCTCCGCCGAGCACGGTGAGCGCGAGGTCCGCGGCGTCGCACGCGCGGGTGCCGTCGTGGGGCAGCCGGTAGGCGGCCATCAGCGCACGCGCGGGGACCTCCTCCTGGACCACTTCGCGCAGCTGCTCGCCGATGATGCCGGGCAGCGTGCCGTCGCGCGGGGGCTGCTTGCCGTCGTGGGAGGGGATGGAGCCGAAGTACTTCTCGATCCAGGCGAGCGTCTGCTCCGGATCGATGTCCCCGACCACGGAGAGCACCGCGTTGTTCGGCGCGTAGTACGTACGGAAGAACGCCTGCGCGTCCTCCAGCGTCGCCGCGTCCAGGTCGGCCATCGAGCCGATCGGGGTGTGGTGGTACGGGTGGCCCTCGGGGTAGGCGAGGGCGGTCAGCTTCTCGAACGCCGTGCCGTACGGGACGTTGTCGTAGCGCTGGCGGCGCTCGTTCTTGACGACGTCGCGCTGGTTCTCCATGGACTCCTCGTCGAGCGCGGCGAGCAGCGAGCCCATCCGGTCGGCCTCGAGCCACAGGGCCAGCTCCAGCTGATGCGTCGGCATCGTCTCGAAGTAGTTGGTGCGCTCGAAGCTGGTGGTGCCGTTGAGAGAACCGCCCGCCCCCTGCACCAGCTCGAAGTGCCCGTTCCCCTTGACCTGGCCCGAGCCCTGGAACATCAGGTGCTCGAAAAGGTGAGCCAGGCCGGTGCGTCCCTTGACCTCGTGGCGGGACCCGACGTCGTACCAGAGGCAGACCGCGGCTACCGGGGTCAGATGGTCCTCGGAGAGCACCACGCGCAGGCCGTTGGCCAGACGGTGCTCGGTCGCCGTCAAGCCGCCGGAACCGGCCTGGGCTGTGGCCGTGTGACCCATGGGCATGTACGTCCCTTCGATCGGTACAGGATTTCCTGCCGGACCTGCCACTCTAAGCAAGCGCACGGGCACCTGGCGAAGTTCCCGTTGGGTGAATGTTGTCGTAGATGCTGCCGTAAACAGGGGCCCGGCGCAGGCCCTGGAGACCGCTTCGGACGGGTCGAGGTCGGGGTTGTCAGTACGGCGGTCCACAATGGTCGGCGTCAGAACCTGAGGTTGCCCGACAGAATCTGTGAAGGAGTCGCAGCCGCGATGGCCCGCCGCAGCACGAAAACCCCGCCGCCGGACGACTTCGAGGAGAAGATCCTCGACATCGACGTCGTCGACGAAATGCAGGGCTCCTTCCTCGAGTACGCGTACTCGGTGATCTACTCCAGGGCGCTGCCCGACGCCCGCGACGGCATGAAGCCCGTGCACCGCCGCATCGTGTCCCAGATGAACGAGATGGGGCTGCGGCCCGACCGCGGCTACGTGAAGTGCGCCCGTGTCGTGGGCGAGGTGATGGGCAAACTGCACCCGCACGGCGACGCGTCGATCTATGACGCACTGGTGCGCATGGCACAGCCGTTCTCGATGCGCCTGCCCCTCGTCGACGGACACGGCAACTTCGGCTCGCTCGGCAACGACGACCCGCCGGCCGCGATGCGGTACACCGAGTGCCGGATGGCCGACGCCACGTCCCTGATGACGGAGTCGATCGACGAGGACACCGTCGATTTCCAGTCGAACTACGACGGCCAGGAGCAGGAACCGGTCGTCCTCCCCGCGGCGTACCCGAACCTCCTGGTCAACGGCGCCTCCGGGATCGCGGTCGGCATGGCGACCAACATGCCCCCGCACAACCTCGGCGAGGTCATCGCCGCCGCCCGCCACCTGATCCGGCACCCGGGCGCCGACCTCGAGACGCTGATGCGCTTCGTCCCGGGACCCGACCTCCCGACGGGAGGCCGGATCGTCGGCCTCGGCGGCATCAAGGACGCGTACGCCGCAGGGCGTGGCACGTTCAAGATCCGTGCCACGGTGGCCATAGAGAACGTCACGGCCCGCCGCAAGGGGCTCGTCGTCACCGAACTGCCCTTCACCGTCGGCCCGGAGAAGGTGATCGCCAAGATCAAGGACCTGGTCGGCTCGAAGAAGCTCCAGGGCATCGCCGACGTCAAGGACCTCACCGACAGGGCGCACGGTCTGCGCCTGGTCATCGAGGTGAAGAACGGCTTCGTCCCCGAGGCCGTGCTCGAACAGCTCTACAAGCTGACGCCGATGGAGGAGTCCTTCGGCATCAACAACGTGGCGCTCGTCGACGGCCAGCCGCTCACCCTGGGGCTCAAGGAGCTCCTGGAGGTCTACCTCGACCACCGCTTCGACGTGGTGCGGCGGCGCAGCGAGTTCCGCAGGACCAAGCGCCGCAACCGGCTGCACCTGGTCGAGGGCCTCCTGGTCGCCCTGCTCGACATCGACGAGGTCATCCGCCTCATCCGGGACAGCGACAACTCGGCGCAGGCGAAGGAGCGCCTGATGGAGCGCTTCTCGCTGAGCGAGATCCAGACCCAGTACATCCTGGACACCCCGCTCCGCCGGCTGACCCGCTTCGACCGTATCGAGCTGGAGAGCGAGCGCGACCAGCTCAACGAGGAGATCGCCCAGCTGACGGCGATCCTGGAGTCGGACGCCGAGCTGCGCAAGCTCGTGTCCGCCGAACTGGCCGCGGTCGCGAAGAAGTTCGGTACCGACCGGCGCACCGTGCTGCTGGAGTCGGCGGGTTCGCAGGTCGCCTCCGTGCCCCTGGAGGTCGCCGACGACCCGTGCCAGGTGCTCCTCTCCTCGACCGGTCTGCTGGCCCGCACGGCCGGTGCCGGGCCGGTCGTCCAGGCCGAGGACGCCAAGCGCACCAAGCACGACGCGATCGTCTCGGCCGTCGCGGCGACGGCCCGCGGGGACGTGGGCGCGGTGACGTCCACGGGCCGGCTGCTGCGTCTCTCGGTGATCGACCTGCCTCAGCTGCCGGACACCCACGCGGCCCCGAATCTGTCCGGCGGGGCGCAGATCTCCGAGTTCCTCACGCTGGAGGCCGGCGAGGAGCTGGTCTGCCTGACCACGCTGGACGAGGAGTCGCCCGGCCTGGCCATCGGCACCCTGCAGGGGGTGGTGAAGCGCGTGGTTCCCGACTACCCGGCCAACAAGGACGAGTTGGAGGTCATCGCGCTGAAGGACGGTGACCGTATCGTCGGCGCCACCCAGCTGCGTACGGGCGAGGAGGACCTGGTCTTCATCACGTCCGACGCCCAGTTGCTGCGCTATCCGGCCGCGTCGGTACGGCCTCAGGGGCGCGCGGCGGGCGGCATGGCGGGCGTCAAGCTCGCGGCGGGCGCGTCCGTGCTCTCGTTCACCGCGGTCGACCCCGCGGCGGACGCCGTGGTGTTCACGGTCGCCGGGTCGCACGGCACGCTGGACGACTCGGAGCGGACCTGGAAGCTCACCCCGTTCGACCAGTACCCGCGCAAGGGCAGGGCCACCGGTGGTGTGCGCTGCCAGCGCTTCCTGAAGGGCGAGGACGTCCTGGTGTTCGCCTGGGCGGGCGGCACCCCGGCCCGCGCCGCGCAGAAGAACGGCTCACCGGCCGAGCTGCCGGCCCCGGACCCGCGCCGTGACGGCTCGGGCACGCCTCTGACCAGCCAGGTCGCGGTGATCGCCGGACCGCTGTAGGACGACGGCCGGGCGGCGCGGGGCCTCAGTCCTCGTCGTCGTCCGGCTGCCGCACGTACCGCAGGACGCCCCACATGCTGCGCTCCAGCTCGTCGGTGGCGTCCTGCTGCGCGTCCCGGCAGTCTTCGAGCTCCTCGAGGAGCGCGTCGGCGTCGATGCCGGAGCCGATCAGCACGAGCCGGGTCAGCCGCTCCTCACCCCTGGACCAGGGCTGCGGGACGAACCGCAGGAACCTGCCGACGGCGTGCAGGGCGTAGCGGTTGCCCCGGTCGCCCTCCCCGAAGTCGGCGAACCCCTTGATCCGGTAGAGGCCCGCGGGCCTGGAGTCGAGGAAGTCCATGAAGCGGCGGGGGCTGAGCGGCACGTGGGCGGTGAAGGAGACGCTCTCGTACGCCGTGTGGAGATGGGCTTCGTGCGTCCGGTCCTCCTCGGGAAGCAGGTCCTCGAAGGACAGCTGCCGGTCGAGGTCGTCCTCGTCGGGCCGCAGGACGGGGTCGAAGAGCAGCTCCGGGTCGATCCGCCCGTACACGGCGGTGATGACGGCCGCCCGGCCGCCGGCGTCGGCGACGGCCTCCCGCACGCCCCGCAGGTCCGCCTCCGCCACCCGGTCGGTCTTGTTCAGGACGATCAGGTCGGCGACCGCGAGATGCCGGTCGATCTCGGGGTGGCGCTCCCGGGTGGCCGGGAACTCGGCCGCGTCGACGACCTCGACCAGTCCCCCGTACCTGATGTGGGGATTGTCGCTGGCCAGCAGCATCCGCACGAGTTCCTGCGGCTCGGCGAGACCGCTCGCCTCGATGACGATCACGTCGAGCCGGGCGGAGGGCCGGGTCAGCGTCTCCAGATAGGTGTCGAGTTCGCTCGCGTCGACGGCGCAGCACAGGCAGCCGTTGCCCAGGGAGACCGTGGAGCCGACCTGGCCCGCGACGGTCATGGCGTCGATCTCGATGGAACCGAAGTCGTTGACGATCACGCCGATCCGGTTGCCCGCCCTGTTACGGAGCAGATGGTTGAGCAGGGTCGTCTTGCCTGATCCGAGGAAGCCCGCCAGGACGACGACCGGGATCTGCGGGGCGTGGGGCGGGGTCAACGGGGCCTTCCTCGGGGTCGGTCAGAGTGCGGGCACGGGCTGCGGGGGCGGCGTCCCGACATAGCGGGCCGCCGGACGGATGATCTTCGAGTCCTCCGCCTGCTCCAGGATATTGGCGCTCCAGCCGACCATCCGCGCGGCGCAGAAGGTGGGGGTGAACATCTCGCGCGGCAGGCCGCAGAGTTCCATGACGACCCCGGCGTAGAACTCCACGTTGGTGTGCAGTTCGCGGCCGGGCTTGAGCTCGGCGAGGATCGCTTCCACCTGCCGTTCCACCTCGACGGCGAAGTCGACGAGGGGGCCGCCGAAGCCCTGCGCCACCGAGCGCAGCATGCGTGAGCGCGGGTCCTCGGTGCGGTAGACGGGGTGTCCGAACCCCATGATCCGGTCCCCGGCGAGGACCCGTTCCCGGATCCAGCCGTCGATGCGGTCCGGGGTGCCGATCGCGTCCAGGGTGTCCAGCGCCCGGCTCGGCGCGCCGCCGTGCAGCGGTCCGGAGAGCGCGCCGACGGCTCCGCCGAGGCAGGCGGCGACGTCGGCACCGGTGGAGGCGATCACACGGGCGGTGAACGTGGAGGCGTTGAAGCCGTGGTCGACGGTGGAGATCAGGTACCGCTCGACGGCAGCCGTCCGCGCCGCGTCGGGGACCTCGCCGGTGAGCATGTGGAGGTAGTTCGCGGCGAACGGGAGGTCGTCGCGCGGCTCGACCGGTTCGAGGCCCTGGCCCAGGCGGTACAGGGAGGTCAGGACGGTGGGGACGGCCGCGCACAGGGCGAGTGCGTCCTCGCGCCGGCGGTCGGCGCCGATGTCGTACACCGGCCGGAGTCCCGCCGAGGCCCCGAGCAGGGAGAGCGCGGTGCGCAGCCCGGGGAGCGGGCCGGAGACCACCCCGGCGCGGGCGATGGCGGGGAGCGCTTCCCGCACCTCGGCGGGGAGCCGGCGCAGCCCGGCGGTACGTGCGGCGAAGGCGGCGCTCGCCTCCCGGCCGGGGAGCTCGCCGTGGAACATCAGGTACCAGACGTCCTCGAAGCTGCGGCTCTGTGCCAGCTCGATCGCCGAGTACTGCCGGTAGTGGTAGAAGCCCTCACGCCCGCGCACGTCACCGAGGGTGGTGTCCGTGACGATCACACCGGCGAGTCCTCGGGGGACGTCGAGCGGGACGGTTTCCGTACGTGATCCGGCTTGCGCGTGCGAGTCGGCCGGGGTGCGCGAGGCAGGCATGGCGGGTTCCTCTTCCATCGCCGAGATGAACATTGATTCGACTGTCCATCATTGATGATATGGGTGTCAATATTGATTGAATCAACGTAATGCCAGGACCAAGGAGGACCCACATGGACGGAACATGGATACGGTGGGGCCCATGACGCATGAGTCGGTGCACACGGCCGGTACGGGAGACGAGCGGGCGCCGGACGAGCCACGCCGGCTCTCCACACGGGAGGCGGCCGAACTGCTCGGTGTGAAACCCGAGACCGTGTACGCGTATGTGAGCAGGGGGCAGCTCACCAGCAGGCGCACCCCGGGCGGGCGGGGCAGCACGTTCGACGCCGCGGAGGTCGAGGGCCTGGCCCGCCGCACCGGGCGCAGGGAGCCCCCGCCGGCGGCCACGGGCGGGCTCGTCTTCCGTACGGGACTCACCCTCATCGAGCCGGACCGCTACTACTTCCGGGGCGTCGACGCGACCGAGCTGGCCCGCCGCTACGGCTTCGAGGAGGTCGCCGAGTGGATCTGGACCGGCGAACTCCGGCCGGGCGTCCGCTTCGACGCGTCACCCGAATCCCTGGAGGCGGCGCGCAGGACCGCTGCCGCGCTGCCCCGGCACAGCAGCTCGACGGACCGGCTCCGGGCGGCTGTCGCCGCGGCCGCGGTCGCCGATCCGCTGCGGTTCGACCTCTCGGCGCAGGGGGTGCTCAACAGCGCGCGCAGCCTGATCCCCACCCTGGTGGGTGCGCTCCCGGCGGCCGGGGCCACGGACGTGGAGGGCGGCTCGCTCGCCGCCCGGCTGTGGCCGAAGCTTTCCGCGCGCTCCGCCGACCCGGCGTCACTGGCCGTGCTGGACACCGCTCTGGCGCTGCTGGCCGATCACGATCTGGCGGCTTCGACCCTGGCCGCACGCGTCGCCGCGTCGACCCACGCGCATCCGTACGCGGTGGTCTCGGCGGGGCTCGGCGTGCTGGAGGGGCCGCTGCACGGAGCCGCGAGCGGGCTGGCGCACCGCATGCTGACCGAGGTCGTGGACAGGGGCGGCGCCGCCCCTGTCGTCGCCGACCATCTGCGCGCGGGCCGCCGGGTGCCCGGGCTGGGACACCGCCTCTACACGGGCGAGGACCCGAGGGCGGGCGTGCTGTTCGCCCTGCTGGAGGAGGTGCCGCAGGCCGCAGCCGCGCTGTCGGCGGCGCGTGACGTCATCGCCACCACCGCCCGCCACACGCCTCTGCACGCCAATGTCGATCTGGCCCTGGCCGTCCTCTCGGTGTCCGAGGGGATGCCGGCGGAGGCGGGCGAGACGATCTTCGCTGTGTCCCGCACCGCCGGCTGGATCGCCCACGCGATGGAGGAGTACGCGGAGCGGCCGCTGCGGATGCGGCCCAGCGGGCAGTACGACGGCCCCCGCCCGCCTCAGCCGCTGCCCACGCCGGGGGCGGCACCGGCGCGGGAGCCCGGCTCCGCACAGTAGCGGCAACCTCGGAGGATCCCCGTGGTAGCGCCTCTCACCGGGGAGGCCGGGCGGTCGATCCGCGTACGACCAGTTCGGGTTCGAAGAGGAGCTCGTCGGACGGCACCTTGCGCCCGCCGATCTGCACCGAGAGGAGTTCGACCGCGGCCCTGCCCATGGCCTCGATGGGCTGGCGCACCGTGGTCAGGGGCGGCTCGGTGCAGTTCATGAACGCCGAGTCGTCGTACCCGACGACGGAGACGTCCCCGGGGACGGAGAGCCCCCGGCGCCGCGCGGCGCGCACCGCACCCAGGGCCAGCGGGTCACTGGCGCAGATGATGCCGGTGACCCCGTGGTCGAGCAGGCGTGTGGCGGCGGCCTGGCCGCCCTCCAGCGAGAACATCGCCCTCGCCACCCACTCGTCCGGCACGCCGGCACCGGTCTGGGCGGCGAGTGCCCGGACGGCGGTCAGCTTGCGCTGCGAGGGCACGTGGTCGGCCGGACCGAGGACGAATCCGATCTTCTCGTGGCCGAGGGAGACGAGATGGCGCCAAGCCTGCTCGACGGCCACCGAGTCGTCGCACGAGACGGCGGGGAAGCCGAGGTGGGCGATGGCCGCGTTGATCAGGACGACCGGGATCTTGCGGTCGGCGAGCACCTTGTAGTGGTCGTGGGGGGCGTCGGCCTGGGCGTAGAGCCCACCGGCGAACACGACGCCGGAGACCTGCTGCTGGAGGAGGAGCTCGACGTAGTCCGCCTCGGAGACGCCGCCCTTGGTCTGCGTGCAGAGGACCGGGGTCAGCCCCTGCTGGGCGAGGGCGCCGCCGACCACTTCGGCGAAGGCGGGGAAGATCGGGTTCTGCAGCTCGGGCAGGACCATTCCGACCAGCCGGGCGCGCTCGCCGCGCAACTGCGTCGGGCGCTCGTATCCCAGCACGTCGAGAGCCGAGAGGACGGCTTGCCGTGTGGCGTCGGAGACACCTGGCTTACCGTTCAGCACGCGGCTGACCGTGGCCTCGCTGACTCCAACTTTCTGGGCAACCTGAGCAAGTCGTCGCGTCATGAGCGCAAGATTAGCGCAAGAAAAGCAAGAAGATTGCGCTAATGGGGGATACCCGTAGAACGCTCACAGACGGAGCGCCAGGAGGCAAGGGACCGGGAGGGGCACGTCCTGGTTGTTTGTTGCGCGGAGGCGGCGGGGGGCGGCCGGCGCGCAGCCGCCCGTGGGCGGCGCGACCGGAGATCAACGGGCCGCGTGCCGGGGGCGGAGATTTCGGAACGCACGCTTCGCCCTCTACCTTCGTACGATGAGCGCCCCACCGACCACCCCGCGGAGACCGCGCAGGTTCGGCTGGCCGAAGCGGGTCTTCTCACAGGTCCTGCTGATGCAGCTGGCCATCGTCACCGGCGTCACGGTGCTCGTCACCGGCCTCTTCCTGGCACCGCTGAGCGCCCAGCTCGACGACCAGGCGATGCGCCGCGCCCTGGCGATCGCGCAGAGCACGGCGGCGCAGCCGCAGATCGCGGACTCGCTGCTCACCACGGAGCCGCGCCCCGGCGGTGCCGTACAGACCGCGGCGGAGCGGATCAGGCGGTCCACCGGCGCCGAGTACGTCGTGGTCATGGACCGCCGCGGGGTGCGCTGGTCCCACACGGACGCCTCCCGCATCGGCGACGTCGTCTCGACCGACCCGAGCACCGCGCTCGCCGGCAGGTCCGTGATGGAGATCGACAGCGGCACCCTCGGACGTTCCGCCCGTGGCAAGGTGCCTCTGCGCGACGGCGAGGAACGGATCGTCGGCGCCGTGTCGGTCGGCATCGCGTACGACAGCGTCCGTGCCCGGCTGCTCGCCGCGATCCCGGGGCTGCTGGCCTACGCGGGCGGGGCACTGGCCGTGGGCGCCCTCGCCGCCTATCTGATCTCACGCCGTCTCCAGCGGCAGACCCATGACCTGGCGTTCTCCGACATCTCCGCGCTGCTGACCGAACGCGAGGCCATGCTCCACAGCATCCGCGAGGGGGTCGTCGCACTGGACCGCGCGGGGCGCATCAGGCTCCTCAACGACGAGGCCCAGCGACTGCTCGGCCTCGGTCCCGACGCCGCGGGCCAGCGGCTCGACGAGGCCCTGGGCGAGGGCAGGACCGCCGATGTGCTGGCCGGGCGGGTGGTCGGGGACGACCTGGTGACGGTCCGGGGCAGCCGGGTGCTGCTCGCCAACCGGATGCCGACCGACGACGGCGGAGCCGTGGCCACGTTGCGCGACCGTACGGAGCTCGAGCACCTCGGCCGCGAACTCGACTCCACCCGCGGCCTGATCGACGCGCTCCGCGCCCAGGACCACGAGCACGCGAACCGGTTGCACACCCTGCTGGGGCTGCTGGAGCTGGAGATGCACGAGGACGCCGTGGAGTTCGTCACTGAGGTCGTGGGTGTCCACCGGGCGACCGCCGAGCAGGTCACCGAGAAGGTCCACGACCCCCTGCTGGCCTCGCTCCTGGTCGGCAAGGCGACCGTGGCCGCGGAGCGGGGTGTCGCGCTGCGCATGGCACCGGAGACGCTCCTTCCGGACCGCCTGGTGGACCCGCGCGGGCTGGTCACGGTCCTCGGCAATCTGGTCGACAACGCGATGGACGCGGCGGCGGGACCGGCCGGGGCCAGGATCGAGGTCGAGCTGCGGGCCGAAGGCCGTACCGTGGTGCTCCGGGTGCGTGACAGCGGTCCCGGCGTACCGGCGGGCCACCACGAATCCATCTTCATGGAGGGCTGGTCCACCAAGGAGCTCCCGGCCCACGGAAAACGCGGCCTGGGACTGCCGCTGGTGCGGCGGTTCGCGGAGCGGCAGGGCGGCAGCGTGTCGGTGTCGGACACCCCCGAGGGCGGGGCGGTGTTCACGGTCGTCCTTCCCGACGCACTGAGCGAACCGGATGCCCCGGGTGTCCCCCAGGCCCCCGAGGCTCCCGACGGACTGGAGACACCGGGCGGGCCCGGGACGCCGAGCGGGACGAAGACGCAGGGCGGACCGGAGACGCCGTGCGTTCCCTCCCAGGGCGGCCCCCCGGGACCCCAGGGCGGCCCCCCGGGACCCGTACGGCCGGCGAACACAGGAGACGCCCAGTGATCGAGGTCCTCGTCGTGGACGACGACGTCCGGGTGGCGCGGATCAACGCGGCCTACACCTCCAAGGTGCCCGGCTTCCGGGTGGCCGCCATGGCCCACTCCGCTTCCGAAGCCCTTGCGAGGATCAGCGATCTGCCCATCGATCTGATCCTGCTCGATCACTACCTGCCCGACCGGAACGGCCTGGCCGTGGTGCGGGAGCTGCGCAAACTCGGCCACCACACCGACGTGATCATGGTGACGGCGGCCCGCGACGTCGCGACCGTCCAGGCGGCGATGCGTCACGGGGCCCTCCAGTACCTGGTGAAGCCGTTCGCCTACGCCGGACTCCGCACCAAGCTGGAGGCGTACGCGGCGCTGCGCCACACCTTCGAGGGCGGAGGCGAGGCCGAGCAGACAGAGGTGGACCGGCTGTTCGGTGGTCTGTGGGCCACGGGCGGGTCCGACCTCCCCAAGGGGCACTCGCCGACGACCGCGGAGCTGGTCCGCCAGGCCCTGCGTGCGGCCGACGGGCCGCTCTCCGCGCAGGAGGTCGCGGAGAGCGCCGGAATGAGCCGGCAGACGGCGCAGCGCTATCTGAAGCTGCTGGAGCGCACGGGCAGGGTGCGGCTCTCCCTCAGATACGGCGAGACGGGGCGGCCGGAGCACCGGTACGCCTGGGCCACGGGCTCCTGAAGCCGCCGGTGCCGGTGCCGGTGCAGGCTCTCTTCAGGTTGGGACCGGCCCGGGCTCATGTCGGGCCCGCGCGCCCTGGCACCGCGCCTCGCCGCGTTACAGCCGTGCGCCTGCCAGGGATGACGGGACAACCCTCAGGCCGCCCCCGCTCCGGTGAGGGAGCGGACCTCGGTCTCCGCGTGCTTCGCCGTGTCGGGCGGCTCCGAGGAGGTGATCGTGCCGATCCAGCCGGCGAGGAACCCGGCCGGGATCGAGACCAGCCCCGGGTTCTCCAGCGGGAAGAGCGCGAAGTCCACTCCGGGGAAGAGCGAGGCGGGAGCCCCCGAGACGACCGGCGAGAGCAGGACGAGCAGGACAGCCGGAACCAGTCCGCCGTAGACGGCCCAGACCGCTCCCCGGGTGGTGAAGTCGCGCCAGAACAGTGAGAAGAGCAGCGCCGGGAGATTGGCGGAGGCCGCGACCGCAAAGGCCAGCCCCACCAGGAACGCCACGTTCAGATTCTGGGCGAGGAGGCCGAGCGCGATGGCCACCACGCCGACGGCCGCCGCGGCCACGCGCGCGACGGCGACCTCACTCCGCTGCTTGGCGCCGGGGCGCCGGAGCGAGGCGTAGAGGTCATGGGCGACGGAGGCGGAGGAGGCGAGGGTGATCCCGGCGACGACGGCAAGGATCGTCGCGAAGGCGATGGCGGCCACTACGGCGAACAGCAGTGTGCCGCCCGTGGAGCCCTCTCCCCCGCCGAGGACGAGCGCCAGGAGTGGAACGGCCGTGTTCCCCGAGGCGTTGGATGCCCGGACCTCCGCGGAGCCCACCAGTGCGGCCGCACCGAAGCCGAGGACGATCGTCATCAGGTAGAAGCTGCCGATCAGCCCGATGGACCAGACGACGGAGCGGCGGGCCGCGCGGGCGGTGGGCACCGTGTAGAAGCGCGACAGGATGTGCGGCAGCCCCGCCGTACCGAGGACGAGCGCGAGGCCGAGACTGATGAAGTCGAAGCGCGCGGTCCAGGTCTCGCCGTACCTGAGTCCGGGCGAGAGGAAGTCACGGCCGTGACCGCTGCGTTCGGCGGCGGAGCTGAGCAGGGCGTTGAAGTCGCCGTGGAACCGTACGAGAACGAGCACGGTGAGCGTCACGGCGCCGGCCATCAGCAGCACGGCCTTGACGATCTGGATCCAGGTCGTGGCCCGCATGCCTCCGAGGGACACATAGATCACCATGAGCGCTCCGACCCCGACCACGGTCCACGACCTGGCGGTGTCGCTGGTGCCGCCGAGCAGCAGGGCCACGAGGCTGCCCGCACCCACCATCTGGGCCACCAGATAGAGCACCGAGACCGTGACGGACGACGCCCCCAGCGCGGTTCGCACCGGGCGCTCGGCCATGCGTGCGGCCACCACGTCGGCAAGGGTGAACCGCCCGCAGTTGCGCACGAGTTCGGCGACGAGAAGCAGGACCACGAGCCAGGCCACGAGGAATCCGACCGAGTAGAGCATGCCGTCGTAGCCGAAGAGGGCGATCAGGCCCGAGATCCCCAGGAAGGACGCCGCAGACATGTAGTCACCGGCGATGGCGAATCCATTTTCCATGGGCGAGAACAGCCGGCCGCCCGCGTAGAACTCCTCCGCGGACCCGTGCCTGTTGCGGCTCACCCAGGTGGTGATTCCGAGCGTTACTGCGATGAAGGCGCTGAACAGCAGCAGTGCCAGCGTCTGGTGCTCCTCCCTCACCGGCCGATCCCTCTTGTCATCTCCTGGGTCTCCCAGCGCAGTTCCAGCGCCGCCCGGTCCCGGTGCAGTCGCGCGTGGCGGACGTACGCCCAGGTGAGCAGGAAGGTGGTGAGGAACTGTCCGAGCCCCGCCACCATGGCCACATTGAGCGCACCCACGACGGGACGCGCCATCAGGTCGTGTGCCGTGGTGGCCGCGACGACATAGGCCAGGTACCAGAGGAGGAAGGCGACGGTCGCCGGGACCACGAACCGCCTGTAGCGGCGCCTCACTTCGCGGAACACCGGGCTGCTCTGCACCTCCAGATAGATCTCGGCCGCGCTGTGGCCGGGCTGCGCCCCCGGCCGGGATGGCCCGTCGGCCGCGGCGCCTCCCGCACCGTCCGGGTCGCCCCACCCGATGACCGGCGCCTCGTACCACGGGTCGTCGAGCCGCATCCCTGCGGCGTCCGGCCCTGCTTCCTTCTCCACCGACAACTCCCTTGTCCACGAGCCTTTTTCGGCCGCGTAGTCAAGAATGGGCAGATCGGGAAGATCCCGGGCACATCATTCGCCGTGCTTCACCATTTCAGGTGACGGAAGTGCCGGGAGGCTGCGCGAGCCCCCGGCCGTACGCGTAACGCACGGCCCCTGTCCTGTCGCGCGCGCCCGTCTTGGCGAAGAGGTTGTTGATGTGCGTCTTCACCGTGGCCCTGGAGATGTGCAGAGTGCGTGCGATCTCCGCGTTGGACATCCCCTCCGCGATGAGGACGAGCACCTCGGCCTCCCTCGGGGTGAGCCCGTCGGGCAGCTCGGCGGGAACCGGGGCTCCGGTCATGGCGGGCTGCGCCGTGACCCGCTCCAGCAGCCGGCGCTGCACCTTCGGCGAGAGCCCCGCCTCCCCGGACATGACGGCCGCGACGGCCTGCGCGATCTCCTCGCCCCTGGCGTCCTTGGTGAGATAGCCCCGCGCACCCGCCTGCAGGGCGGTGAAGAGCGAATCGTCGTCCGCGAACGTGGTGAGGACGACCACCTGTGTGGCCGGGTACTCCTTGCGGATGCGGCGCGTTGCCTCGACCCCGTCGCAGCGGGGCATCCGCAGGTCCATCAGGACCACATCGGGCGACGTCTCGGCAACGAGCGCCACGGCCTCGTCCCCGTCCCTGGCCGCTCCCACCACCTCGATGCCGGGCAACAGACCCAGCAGCATCACGATGCCCTCACGCACCACCGCCTGGTCGTCGGCGACCACCACCCGCGCATTCACGCAGGAACCCGCAGACTCACCACGAACCCCTCCTCCTCCGGCCCCGCGTCCAGCGACCCGCCGAGCAGCTCGGCACGCTCCCGCATCCCCAGAAGACCGTAACCGGAGCCACTGACAGCGAGCTCACCCGCCGGACGGCGACCACCTGAATCCCGTACCTCCAGAGCCACGAGGTCCGGTTCGTAGGCCAGCCGGACGAAGACGGCCGCGCCCGGCGCGTGTTTCCTGGCGTTGGTCAGTGCCTCCTGCGCCACCCTGCGCACCGCCTGTGACGCTTCGGCGCTCAGCGGCCTCGGCTCCCCCGCCACGGACACCTCGGCCGGCTCACCGGCCACCAGCTGCCGCAGGAAGTCCTCCACGGGGGTCAGCTCCCCCCGCAGCGCGGAGAGCGCCTGCCGCGTCTCGGCGAGGCCCTCACGGGCCATGGAGCGCGCCGCGACCACTCTCTCCAGCACCTGGTCACGGAACTCCCCCGCCGGCTCCCGCTCGATCAGCATCCGGGCGGCCTCCAGGTGCACCAGCTGGGCGGAGAGGCTGTGGGCGAGCACATCATGGATCTCACGGGCGATCCTGGACCGCTCCGCCAGCGCCGCCGTCCCGGCTTCTGCCTCCCTGGCGGCCCGCTCCTGGGCCAGGAGCCTCTGACCGCTCCCCCGGGCCTCGGCATCAAGCCGCAGCACGTACCCGCCCAGACACAGGCTTCCCGTGGTGATCACCGTGGTCATCCAGCCGTCGCCCTTGACGACGGCGTAGGTGATGAGCGCGGCCGCGGTGACCGGTACCGCGGCCGAGAGGGGGAGCCGCTCCAGAGCGATCACGGCGCACCCGCACCACAACGTGACCGCGAGCGCTCCGGCGCCCGCTTCCCTGGCCAGGAAAGCCACCGTCATCAGCAGCACCAGTAGTCCCAGGGACGGCCACAGGAGGTGCTCCCGGGTCGTGCGGAAGAAGGCTCTGACCGCGAACCCGCAGCCCACAGTCACCGCCAGGGCGACCGCGATCTGCCAGAGCGCGTACCGGTCGTCCGCGAAGGCGTTCCAGAGGAGGCCGACGAGCACGGCGCTCCATACGAACCGGCCGATCACGGCCCGGGTCCTGCCCTGGGGTGCTCTGGTCAGAGCCTCCCTGGACGGCCAGCTCGTCCACGTACTCCGGTTCACACGCGGCCCTTCCCCAAGGTCCCTGCGGCAGCCCACGGTATGTCGGCCGACGGCGCACCCGCAGTGACTCCACGCTCTTCACGCAGCCCGCGGGCCCGCAGGACCAGCACACCGCTGCGGGCGAGCAGCATCGCCGCGAGCGACACGAGCAGGGCCGCAGGCCCCTGGTGTATGCCCAGCAGGAGGGCGACCCCGGCCAGCAGGACCCGCAGGGCCACTCCTCCCGCCCAGACGAAGGCGGTGGCCCTGGTGCCCCGGCTCCAGACGGACGCGTCGGGCTCCTGCCACAGGCGGGAGGTCCAGCCCCATCCCGCCCCCGTCACAAGTCCCACGACGACGCCGGCCGCGAGCATCAGGGCGGACAGCGCCTCATGGTGCGGGTCGAGGGCTCCATCGTTCCGCAGGGCCACGTACAGCAGGATCGCGGGCAGCAGCCACCAGCGCTTCTGGTCGCCGATCCGCTGGGCGGAGAACTGACGCACGACGACGAGCGCGACAACCGCGACGATCGCCAGAACATTCACGAGCTCTGACATGACAGCCTCCGAGGCGTGAGGAATTCGATGTCCTCGACGCTACGGAGGCCGGGTGACCAGGGGATCGGCTCAGGGGTTGACCGTGGGTGGAGAACGGGCCTCCACCCACGGGTGGAGACCGTCAGACGTCGATACGCGAGCGGTCCAGCGTGGCGGCCGAGCTGGTGATGAACTCCTTGCGGGGGGCGACCTCGTTGCCCATCAGCAGGTCGAAGATCTGCTCGGAGGATTCCAGGTCGCCGATGTTGATCCGCCGCAGGGTGCGGTGGCGCGGGTCCATGGTGGTCTCCGCCAGCTGGTCGGCGTCCATCTCGCCGAGGCCCTTGTAACGCTGGATCGAGTCCTTGAAGCGGACGTTCTTGCGCTGCAGCTCCAGCAGGGTCGACCGGAGCTCGTTGTCCGAGTAGGTGTAGATGTACTTGTCCTGGCCCTTCTTGGGCTGGACGAGCTCGATCCGGTGCAGCGGGGGCACGGCCGCGAAGACCCGCCCCGCCTCGACCATCGGCCGCATGTAGCGCTGGAAGAGCGTCAGCAACAGGGTACGGATGTGCGAGCCGTCGACATCGGCGTCCGTCATCATGATGACCTTGCCGTAGCGCGCCGCGTCGATGTCGAAGGTGCGCCCGGAGCCCGCTCCTATGACCTGGATGATGGCGCCGCACTCGGCGTTCTTGAGCATGTCCGAGACGGACGACTTCTGGACGTTGAGGATCTTGCCCCGGATGGGCAGCAGCGCCTGGAACTCACTGTTGCGGGCCAGCTTCGCCGTGCCGAGCGCCGAGTCGCCCTCCACGATGAAGAGCTCGCTGCGCTCCACGTCGTCGCTCCGGCAGTCCGCGAGCTTCGCGGGCAGCGAGGAGGACTCGAGAGCCGTCTTGCGGCGCTGCGCGTCCTTGTGCTGGCGGGCCGCGATGCGGGTGCGCGCCGCCGCCACGGCCTTGTCGAGCACCGCCCTGGCCTGGGCTTTCGCGTCACGCTTCGTGGAGGTCAGGAACGCCTTGAGCTCCTTGGCGACCACGTTGGCCACGATCCGGTTGGCCGCCGAGGTGCCGAGCACCTCCTTGGTCTGCCCTTCGAACTGCGGCTCCGCGAGGCGCACGGTGACCACCGCGGTGAGACCCTCCAGGGCGTCGTCCTTGACGATGTCGTCCTCGGCGACCCGCAGCAGTTTCGCCGAGCGCAGGACCTCGTTCACCGTCCTCGTGAGGGAGCGCTCGAAGCCGGTCACATGGGTGCCGCCCTTGGGGGTGGCGATGATGTTGACGAAGGACTTGACGTTGGTGTCGTAGCCGGTGCCCCAGCGCAGGGCGATGTCGACGCCCAGCTCCCGGGTGACTTCGGTCGCGGTCATGTGGCCGCGGTCGTCGAGGACGGGCACGGTCTCCTTGAAGGTTCCCGTCCCGCTCAGCCGCTGGACGTCGCAGACGGCCTTGTCCTGGGCGAGGTACTCGCAGAACTCGCTGATCCCGCCGTCGAAGCGGAACGTCTCTTCCGTCTTCCCCTCGCCGTCGACGCCCCGCTCGTCGCGCACGACGATGGTGAGGCCGGGCACCAGGAAGGCGGTCTGGCGCGCCCGCTGGTACAGCGTCTCCAGGCTGAGCTTGGCGTCCTTGAGGAAGATCTGCCGGTCCGCCCAGTACCTCACCCGGGTGCCGGTACGCGTCTTCGGTACCCGCTTGCCCTTGCGGAGGCCGTTGGCGGGGTCGAACGGGCTGTCCGGACCCTGTTCGGTGAACATGCCCGGGACACCGCGCCGGAAACTGATGGAGTGGGTCGCGCTGTTGCGGTCGACCTCCACGTCCAGCCTGGCCGAGAGCGCGTTCACGACGGAGGCGCCCACACCGTGGAGGCCGCCCGACGCGGCGTAGGACCCGCCGCCGAACTTGCCGCCGGCGTGCAGCTTGGTCATGACGACCTCGATGCCGGAGAGCCCCGTCTTGGGCTCCACGTCGACCGGGATGCCACGGCCGTTGTCACGGACCTCGACGGAACTGTCGTCGTGGAGGATGACCTCGATGGTGTCGCAGTAGCCGCCGAGAGCCTCGTCGACCGAGTTGTCGATGATCTCCCAGAGGCAGTGCATCAGGCCGCGGCTGTCCGTGGACCCGATGTACATCCCGGGGCGCTTACGGACCGCTTCGAGCCCCTCGAGGACGAGAAGGTGCCGCGCGGTGTAGTTGGAGCTGTCCCTGTCTGCGCCGCCTGCTCCGGTCAGCAGCGCAGTGGACGGCACGGAATCGGCGGTCACGCGGTTCGCTCCTCGCTGAATTTCATTTGGGGCCCAGTGGGTATCGGGCTCGGCCTCGGTAGCCGCTGAGAGCCTACCGAGGCCTGGTAGAGCGGTTGTAACGCCACCCAGGGGGAATCCTCATGCTAGTGCAGCGTCGCATACACGTTCGATCATTCGTTGGAGTGACGTGCACATCACGTTCCCTTCGAGGCATGAACCATTTAGGCTCCGGGCACGTCCTCAAGAACAACCGGCAAGCCAGCCGGCGGACCGGCCCACACAAGCAACGCGAAACCGTAGCGCTACGCAATACGGCACATTCGCCGCCAACCGGCAACAGACAGCCATCCTGAGAAGAAGTTTCGAAGAAATGCCACGAGCGGGAACGTTTTCGGCCTGGTTGGATGTTGACCCTGGTACGACAGCTCGTCGAGCTAGAGAAGAGGCGACGTGACTACTGTTCTGACCCCCGCGAGCCCGCTGACCGCAGCAGACCGCTGTGACCGTTGCGGCGCCCAGGCCTATCTGCGCGTCGTCCTCATCAGTGGCGGTGAACTGCTCTTCTGTGCCCACCACGGACGCAAGTTCGAGCCGGAACTCAAGAAGATCGCCGCGGAAATACAGGATGAGACGGATCGGCTCACTGCCGTGCAGGCCAGTGCCGCCGACGAGGAACACTGACACCTCGCATCCACGACGAGCCAAGGGTTCGGTCCCGGACCGGCCGACGGGCGGCCTCCCCCCATGGGGAAAGCCGCCCGTTCTCATACCCTTGACCGTCCCGCGGTCAGTTCCGGTCTGCCATCCACCGGATCGCGGCGGAGACGCGCGTGTACACCCCGGGACTGCCCGGGCTCCCGCAGCCGCTGCCCCACGAGACAAGCCCCACGAGGCGCCCACGGGCCACCAGCGGGCCTCCGCTGTCCCCCTGGCACGCGTCACGCCCCCCGGCCGTGTCACCGGCACAGAGCATCGAAGACGCCTCGTACGCGCCCTGTGAGCCGCCGGGGTAGGCCCGCGCGCAGTCGCTGTCGGGCAGTACGCGGACGTCGGCCGCACGCAGCCCCGACGCGTAGGCGCCGTAGCCCGTCGTGTCCCCCCATCCGTACACCTTCGCGGCGGTACCCGGCTCGTACGCCGCGCTCCCCGCTCCGGCCATCGGAATGGTGCTGCCCGCGGGCAGCGGACCGGCCAGGGTGAGCACGGCGAGGTCGGCGGCGTTGGTGTGCGGGTCATAACCCGGATTGACCCACGCCGAGCGCACGGCGATCTCCTGGCCCCCGGGACCGCTCAGCTCGTCCCGTCCCGCGATGATCCGCAGATCGCGGACCTCCGAGACACCACTGCCCAGGACGTCCTCCCTCAGGCAGTGCGCGGCCGTCAGCACCTTGGTGGGCGTGATCGCCACTCCCCCGCAGAACTGACCGGCGCGGATTCCTCCGAATCGGTCACGACTGGACAGGGCCACGGCCCACGGGCTGTCGGCGACGGACGCGGGCTTCCCGCCGACGATGATGCTGTCCGCCGCGGCGGAGGACGGGGAGCCGATCGGTATCACGGCAGCAGCCGCCGCCAGGGCGAAGGCGGCGGGAAGGGCACGGACGGGAACGCGGGGCATGGAGACTCCTGACGCCGAGGTGAACAATGCCCACTCAGCGTCATCCGCCCCGCTCCGGGCCGCATGCGGACATGGGCCGGGCCCGGAACCTGAATAGGTTCCGGGCCCGGCCCATGTCAGTCCTCGATCTAGTCGAGGTAGTCGCGCAGCACCTGCGAACGCGACGGGTGGCGCAGCTTGGACATCGTCTTCGACTCGATCTGACGGATGCGCTCACGCGTCACGCCGTAGACCTTGCCGATCTCGTCCAGCGTCTTCGGCTGTCCGTCGGTGAGACCGAAGCGCATCGAGACCACGCCCGCCTCACGCTCGGACAGGGTGTCGAGCACGGAGTGCAGCTGCTCCTGGAGCAGCGTGAAGCTCACCGCGTCGGCCGGCACGACGGCCTCGGAGTCCTCGATCAGGTCTCCGAACTCGCTGTCCCCGTCCTCACCCAGCGGGGTGTGGAGGGAGATCGGCTCGCGGCCGTACTTCTGGACCTCGATGACCTTCTCAGGGGTCATGTCGAGCTCCTTGGCCAGCTCCTCCGGGGTGGGCTCACGGCCCAGGTCCTGGAGCATCTGGCGCTGGACGCGCGCGAGCTTGTTGATGACCTCGACCATGTGCACCGGGATACGGATGGTGCGGGCCTGGTCGGCCATCGCTCGGGTGATGGCCTGACGGATCCACCAGGTGGCGTACGTGGAGAACTTGTAGCCCTTGGTGTAGTCGAACTTCTCCACCGCGCGGATCAGACCGAGGTTGCCCTCCTGAATGAGGTCCAGGAAGAGCATGCCGCGGCCGGTGTAGCGCTTGGCCAGCGAGACCACGAGACGGAGGTTGGCCTCCAGCAGGTGGTTCTTGGCCCGGCGGCCGTCCTCGGCGATGATCTCGAGCTCGCGCTTGAGCTTCGGTGCGAGCTTGTCGGCGTTGGCGAGTTTGTCCTCGGCGAAGAGGCCTGCCTCGATGCGCTTGGCGAGCTCGACCTCCTGCTCGGCGTTGAGGAGCGGGACCTTGCCGATCTGCTTGAGGTAGTCCTTGACCGGGTCGGCGGTGGCGCCGGCGACGGCGACCTGCTGCGCAGGAGCGTCATCCTCGTCGTCGTCGGAGAGGACGAAGCCCTTGTTCTCGCCCTCGCCCTCCTCTTCCTCGCCCTTGCCTGCCTTGACTTCCTCGACAGCCTCGTCACCGTCGAGCAGTTCGTCGTCCTGCTTGCCGGACTTCTTCGCCGTCGCCTTCTTGGCCGCCGTCTTCTTCACGGCGGTCTTCTTGGCAACCGTCTTCTTGGCTGCTGCCTTCTTCGCAGGAGCGGCGACGGCGGCGTCGTCGGCCGCCACATCCGCGCTTGCTGCCGCCGGGGCGGCAGAGGCCGCGACGGTCCGGGTCACGGCCGTCTTGGCCGCGACAGTCTTGGTGGCGGTGCGCTTGACCGGGCTCTTCGCTGCGACGCTCTTGCGGGCGCGCTTAGGCGACTCCGCGGCACTGACCATCAGCGTCACACCCTCTTCCTCGAGGATCTGGTTGAGGCTGCGCAGAACATTCTTCCACTGGGTTGGCGGAATCTGGTCAGCCTCGAAGGCCCGACGCACGTCATCGCCGGCGATCTGCCCATCAGCCTTTCCCCGCTCGATGAGCGCCATCACAGACTCGGACTCGGCGATCTCCGGCGGGAGCGTACGGGATGTGCTGGCCGACACGAACAACCTCTCGGAACGATGGAAACGGCTTCCGGCCCGGCCCTGGAGAGGGCTGGAACCGACGACCGGCGGCTGGGGATGTCGCCGACGGCGCGGGCTTGGCCTCAGAACTGCACAGCGCACTACATGGCTGCTGTATTCCTTCCGCGGCGGTCACCTCTTAGGTCATCGCACTGTTCCGAGGAGTGTTACGCCCAATTCGCGTGGCCCCAGTCACACCTCATTCGCGACAAACCGACCCAGAGGTCATATCTCCGTATAACTATGCCGCCGAACCGGGAGGCCCGGCGGCATACGGTCCGCATACCCCGGTCTGGCGATGCTCAGTGCTCCCGGGGCGCGGGAACCACCCGCTCGCCATCCAGGTGGCCGAGCAGCAGCTGCCGCATGGCGGCCTCGGCACCGGCGGCGTCACCCGACGCGAGGGCCTCGACGATCCGCGCATGGTGGCCGAGCGATGCCTCGGCAGGCCGGTCGCAGCCCGTGACGGGACCACCGGAGACATGGAGCGCCGCAGACACGATCCCGGAAAGGTGTTCGAGCATGCGATTGCCGGCCGCCTGGATCAGCAGCAAGTGGAACTCCGCGTCGGCCCGGGAGAACGTGATGGCGTCCCCCTGCCCCATCGCGTGTCCCATGATCTCGATCATGTCGCCGAGGCGCTGCTGGATGTCCTCGCGGCCGTGCCCGGCCGCCAGCCGCGCGGCCAGCGGCTCGATGGTCCACCGGAGCTCGTCCAGTTCACGGCGCTGGTCATCCCTCTGCGGGCCGAAAGCACGCCATTCGATGATGTCGGGGTCCAGCAGATTCCAGTCGCTCACCGGCCGGACCCGGGTGCCCACATTGGGCCGGGCGCTGACCAGACCCTTGGCCTCGAGAACGCGCAGGGACTCCCTCACGACGG
Source organism: Streptomyces sp. CB02058 (assembly GCF_001905505.1). Lineage (GTDB taxonomy): Bacteria > Actinomycetota > Actinomycetes > Streptomycetales > Streptomycetaceae > Streptomyces. The sequence goes on along the minus strand of NZ_LIPG01000003.1, from coordinate 85,468 downwards.
TGCGGGAGACCTCGAATCGCTGGCCGATCTCCTCAGGAACGAGGGGACGGTCGGCACCGAGGTCACCGGAAACGATCATCTGGCCGAGCTGCTGGACCAGTTGGCCGTGAAGTCCACGGCCTCGGCTGGCCGTGCCGCGCCGGCTCGCCCGCCCCAGGTCGGATTCGGCACCGCCCCAGGAACGAAGAGCGGCGCGCTCGCCGGGCGGCGACTCCGTGTAGGGGTAACGGTCGAGTTCGCCCGGGCCGGCGAGGCCGGAGTCGGCGGAGCGGGCGGCGGTCATCATGGTGTGCGCAAGGGTACTCACGGAGTCTTTGTCGGCGCGGCTCAGCCACCCCTTGAGGTCTTTGCTGAAAAGCACACGAAAGGGTGATCGGCACCCGCCTCTCAATTGACGCTTTATCGGTAGAAAACGTACGTTTTCAATGGAGTTGCGCATGGGCGCCCGCCACCCTTGCACCCCTCCTTCACCAACGAGCCCTCCCTCGAAGGCTGGTGAACGCATATGCGCAGATCAGAGCCGACAGGGAGAGGGCCAACGCCAGCCCCACGGGCTGTGTCACGACCCGCACGGCGGCCATGGCCCACCGGTCCGTCTCGTACGGCCACTGCAGCCAGGCGAGTTCGCGGAGCCTGCCCGGCAGTCCGATGATCGAACGGGCGGACGGACCCGCGAGGAGCTTCTGGATCAGGGGTACGACAAGCACAGGGACCGCGAGCACCGCCGCGACCCCGGCGACGGCGAGCCGGAAGACACCTGCTGCCAACAGCCCCGCCCAGGCGCAGCCGACCACGAGACCCGCCCAACTCACGCCCAGCCGAACCGCGTTCGCCGGGACGGTCACCAAGTCCCCGCCGTACACGAGACGCAGTGCTTCGGCGTCAGCCAGTACGCAGAGCAGGGCGAGCAGCAGCGCGACGCCCGCGGACACCGTCAGCTTGGCCAGCAGGAGACCGAGTCGGCGCGGAACCGTCCCACGTCCTGCGGCGAGCGCCGGGTAGCGGAACTCGTCCCCGAAGGAGAGGGCGCCCAGCAGCCCGGCGGCGAACGCCGCCGGCGGGAGGGGCAGCACGTCCGGCCAGGCGACCAGGAGATCGGGCAACGGCGTTCCGCCCGAGCGGGCCAGCAGCACGGAGACGCCCGCCGATACGAGCAGAACGGCCGCCATGATCATGACGGTTGTCCTCACACCGAAGAGGCGGCGCAGTTCGTACCGGAGGGGCCGGAGCGGGCCACGGGCGGGGCGTACGGGGATCGGAGGGGGGAGCTCCGAGATCGCCACGGCCGAGGCAGGCCCGGGCAGAACCGTCCTCGCGGGACCGCCCGCCGAGCCCTGGGCGGGAGGGGCGACCGGGCCCGCGTCCCCGATCTCGTCGGCGAGTTGGTGCAGGGGTACACCGTGCCGGTACGCCGTGTCTCCGACCTCCGCGCAACTGCTGCCGTACACGGACAGCCTGCTGCCGCCCTCGGCGACGACTTCGACCGAGCGCCGCGCGGCACGTGCCTCCCGGCTGACCACGGCTGCCAGACGCGCGGCGTGCGGGGTCCGTACAGCGACCCGGGGGCGCAGACGCGTACGGGAGAAGTCGGCGACGCCCTGGTCGGCGACGAGGCGCCCGTCCTCGATGGTGACCACACGGTCGGCCGCTCTGGCCGCCTCCTTGGGGTCGCTGGTCGTGTGCAGGACCGTGCCGCCCTCGGAGGCGTGTGCGCGGAGCAGCCCGTGGAGCCAGTTCCTCTCCCTCGGCGACAGGCCGTCGGCGGGTTCGTCGAGAACGAGCGTGTGCGGATCGCCGAGCAGCGCCGAGGCCAGGCCGAGCCGTCGGTCCATGCCCGCCGAGAGCGTTCCGATGCGCTGGTCCCCCAGCCCCGCGAGCCCGACGACTTCGAGCAGTTCGTCCGCTCGCGACGCGGGGACCCCCGCGGCTGCGCAGAGCATGCGGAGCTGCCCCCGGGCGGTGCGTGCGGGATGGCCCGGTACGTCACCGAGCAGCACCCCGACCTCGCGCGCGGGGTGGCCGATGCGGTGCAGCTGGCGGCCTCTGAAGTAGGTGACGCCCCTGCCGGCTTCGAGTTCGAGCATCAGACGGAGGGCAGTGGTCTTGCCGGAGCCAGGAGCGCCGAGCAGCGCGGTGACGCTGCCGGGCGGGGCTTCGAAGGTCAGGTCGTCCACAACGGGCGTGCCGTCGCGGCGGGGTGCACTGGTGAGTCCGATGGCCTGGAGCATCGCTTCTCTCGCGGAGGGTGAGACCGCTCGGCGGCAGGGTGGAGTACCCCAGCAAGATAACGCGACATTTCGGACTTTTGGCGCACCACTGCGCTTGGGGCGTTCCGCGGGTTCGAGCGGCGGACGCTGCCGTCGGTCACCGGGCCCGGGCTCCGGCAGGCCCCTGAGGCTCCTGCCCGACTCCGGCCGGCTGGACTTCGGACTCCGCCGGGCTCCTGGCTTCCTGCTCCGTGGCACTTCGCGCCTTCCAGGCTTCCGGGGTCCGCCGGGCCTCGCGACCTCCGGGCTACGGGCTCCGTCAGACTTCCGGCCTGAGCATCGGAGGGTTGAGCACGGTGGCCGCACCCGCCCGGAAGAGCTGCGCGGGACGGCCGCCCTGCCGGGTGGTCGTCCCTCCGGACGGAACCAGGAAGCCGGGTGTGCCCGTGACCTTGCGATGGAAGTTCCTGGGGTCCAGGACCACGCCCCACACCGCCTCGTACACCCGCCGCAGCTCGCCGACGGTGAACTCCGGCGGGCAGAAGGCCGTGGCCAGCGAGGAGTACTCAATCTTCGAGCGGGCGCGCTCCACGCCGTCGTCGAGGATCCTCGCGTGGTCGAAGGCCAGTGACGCGGACTGCTCACCGTCCCGGCCGAAGCCCCCTCCCGCCCCGAGCAGGTCCTCCACCGGCGCCCAGCGGGCACTGTTCGCGTCGCCACCCGCACGCGGAGCCGGGAGGTCGGGCGCGAGTGCGAGATGGGCGACGCTGACGACCCTCATCCGGGGGTCGCGCGCGGGGTCGCCGTAGGTGGCCAGCTGTTCGAGGTGTGCGCCGTTGCCCACGGCGGGCGTGGCCGGGTCGTGAGCGCAGAGCCCCGTCTCCTCGACCAGTTCACGCGCTGCCGCCGCACTCAGGTCCTCGTCGGCGCGGACGAATCCGCCGGGCAGTGCCCACCTGCCCTGGAACGGTGATTCGCCACGGCGCACCACCAGGGCGCAGAGCGCGTGGCGGCGCACCGTGAGGACGACCAGGTCGACGGTGACGGCGAAGGGCGGGAAAGTCGACGGGTCGTAGGGCGGCATGCCGAAATCATAGTCGTCTTCCTGACGATAAACACTCCCTTCGCGATGTTGGTTCCGTGCGCGGCACCTGTTCCGCGCACGGCTGCGGTCCCCCTCCTCCCTGGCCCGGTCGCCCCAGGGGCGCGGCCCCACCGGCGGGCAGAAGCCCGTCAGCCCCCGTTCTCGGCGCTCCGGTGCGCCCGGCGCCGGGCCACCCGGACCCGGCGCCTGCCGGTGGACGGACGGGGACGGGTGGCCTCGCCCGGTGCGGTCCGGGCCGTCGCCCTCCGTACACGTTTCGCGGGCCGGGGGTGCGCCTGCCGGCCCGCGCCCCCCGGATCCGGACGCCGGGCAGCACGATCCTGACGGCCGCCGTCCTCGTGACCGGCACGCAGGCCCCGCTCGCCTCGCAGACAGCGGCGCAGCGTCTCCGGGTCCAGGCCCTGATTGCACGCCTGGTGCAGCAGTTGAGCGAACGTGTAGTCGGGATCGGCCTTCAGAGCGAGCGCCAGCGCCACCCTGGCGCCCGCCTCGTCGCCGGTGGACCAGGAGACCCAGCCGGCCAGTGTGAGCGGCGCAGCCGAGTGCTCGACGTACGGACCGACACACCTTCGGGAGAGCGCCCGCCAGAGCCGCAGGGCCGTCCCGGCCTCCCGCCCCTCCATCCATTCGGCGGCCCTGTCCCTGGTCTCCCGGTCCTGGAGGCCGAGAATCACGGACGCCGCCTCCTCCGGGGTGATCAGGGCGTCGTCAGCGGTGTCCGCCCCGGCGGCGCCCACGGCCGGAGCGCTCCCGAGGCGTTCCATGAGGTCACGCGCGACCGCAAGGGTCTCCCGCGCCACCTCGCCCCGCCCGTCGACGTCGAGGATCCGGGACACCAGCACGGCGCCGGCCGAGTCCAGAGCGCTCTCCTGCTCCTTCGCCGCCGGGGACTCCCACGGCATGAGCCGCGCCTCCATGTCCCGCAGGGAACCGCGCACCTGGATCCCGGCGTACGCGGCTGCCGCCGCCATCACCGTGGTGCCCGGGAGTGCCAGCGGGTTGCCCTCGGCTGGGCAGCAACGGGCATCGGGGCAGCAGTAGGACCAGTACCGGCCGTCGGAGATGCAGAGCGCTTCGAGTACGGGAACGTCGCGCGCCCCGCAGGCGGTCCGCAGATGCTGCGCGAGTGGCCTCAGCCGCTCCATGGTCTGCGGAGGACTCTCCCCCTCGGCCGGGTCCTGGCACAGGAAGACGACGATGGCGTCGGGGCGCGACTCGCGCCTCTCGCTCCCCGCGATCAGACATTGCGCGAGCTGGTCGGCGACCGGCTCCCACTCCTGCGGCTCGCTCGGGATACCCAGCCTGAGGCGGCCCCCGAACCGGCCCCGCCCGCCGTGCAGGGCCACCATGACCACGCTGTCGTTCGGATGGAAACCCATCAGATAGGGCAGGGCGTCGGCGAGCTCGGCGGGGCCGCGCAGGGTGATCTGCTGCGTGTCGGACGGGCCGATGGATTCGTGATGGTTGTTCATGGCATGACCGTCCCGCGAGCCGCCGATTTCCGCGACCCCTGTGGATAAAGTTATCCACAGGTGGCGCACGGCCGTTCGCGGTTTGTCGTAGGCATCGGGTTGCATGGGGGCATGACCAACGCAGACCGCGCAGATCTCAGGGCCTCGGCCGATTCCGTACTTGCCCGCCTGGTCGGGGACGCCTCGGGCGCCGCCCGGCTGCGCGAGGACCAGTGGCGGGCCATCGAGGCACTCGTCGCGGACAAGCGCAGAGCGCTGGTCGTCCAGCGGACGGGGTGGGGGAAGTCCGCGGTCTACTTCGTCGCGACCTCGCTGCTGCGCGCCCGGGGAAGCGGACCGACGGTGATCGTCTCGCCGCTGCTGGCGCTGATGCGCAACCAGGTGGCGGCGGCCGCACGAGCGGGGATCAGCGCGCGCACGATCAACTCCTCGAACACCGAGGAGTGGGAGACCGTCCAGGCGGAAGTGGCCGCGGGCGAGGTGGACGTGCTCCTGGTCAGCCCCGAGCGGCTCAACAACCCGGACTTCCGTGACCAGGTGCTGCCGCGGCTCGCCGCCGCGACCGGTCTGCTCGTGGTCGACGAGGCGCACTGTATCTCGGACTGGGGCCACGATTTCCGGCCGGACTACCGAAGGCTGCGGACCATGCTCGCCGACCTGCCGGCGGGGGTTCCGGTGCTCGCCACGACGGCCACCGCCAACGCGCGCGTGACGGCGGACGTCGCGGAGCAACTGGGCACGGGTGCGGGCACGGACGCGCTGGTCCTGAGGGGCCCGCTGGACCGGGAGAGCCTCAGTCTGGGTGTGCTGCAACTGCCCAATGCCGCGCACCGCCTGGCCTGGCTGGGCGACCATCTCGGGGAGCTGCCGGGCTCCGGCATCATCTACACGCTCACCGTCGCGGCGGCCGAGGAGATCACCGCCTATCTCCGCCAGTGCGGGTATCCGGTCGCGTCGTACACGGGCCGGACCGAGAACGCCGACCGTCAGCAGGCGGAGGACGATCTGCTGGCCAACCGGGTCAAGGCCCTCGTGGCCACTTCAGCGCTCGGCATGGGGTTCGACAAGCCCGATCTCGGCTTCGTCGTGCACCTGGGTTCGCCGTCCTCCCCCATCGCCTACTACCAGCAGGTCGGCCGCGCGGGGCGTGGAGTGGATCACGCGGAGGTGCTGCTGCTCCCGGGCAAGGAGGACGAGGCGATCTGGCAGTACTTCGCCTCCGTCGCCTTCCCTCCGGAGGAGCAGGTGCGCCGGACCTTGGACGTCCTGGCGCAGGCCGGCCGTCCCCTGTCGCTGCCCGCCATGGAGCCGCTGGTCGATCTGCGGCGCACCCGTCTCGAGACGATGCTCAAGGTGCTGGACGTGGACGGTGCGGTGAAGCGGGTGAAGGGCGGCTGGATCTCCACGGGCGAGCCGTGGGTCTACGACGCCGATCGCTACGCGTGGGTCGCACGGCAGCGGTCGGCCGAACAGCAGGCCATGCGCGACTACGCCTCCGGCACCGGCTGCCGCATGGAGTTCCTCCGGCGCCAGCTGGACGACGAGGAGGCCACCGCGTGCGGGCGCTGCGACAACTGCGCGGGCCCGCGGTTCGACGACAAGGTCTCCACCGCGGCTCTCGACGGGGCGCGTGGCGAGCTGGGCAGGCCCGGGGTGGAGGTGGAGCCGCGCAAGATGTGGCCCACCGGACTGGCCGCCGTGGGGGTCGAGCTCAAGGGCCGCATCCCGGCGGGCGAGTTGGCCCATCCCGGCCGGGCGCTCGGCCGGCTCTCGGACATCGGCTGGGGCAACAGACTCCGTCCGCTCCTCGCGGCGCAGGCTCAGGACGCCCCGGTTCCCGATGATGTGACCGACGCTGTCGTCACAGTCGTCAGCGACTGGGCGAAGGGGCCCGGCGGCTGGGCGTCAGGCGCCCCGGACGCGGCCCCGCGGCCGGTCGGTGTCGTCACGGTCGCCTCGCGCCGCAGGCCGCAGCTGGTCCAGTCGCTCGGCAGCCGTATCGCGGAGATCGGCCGGATGCCCCTGCTGGGTACGGTCGCCTACGCGCCGGGGAGCGAGGACCTGCGGATCTCCCAGACCAACAGCGCGCAGCGGGTGAAGGCGCTGCACGAGGCCCTGGTCGTCGAGCCCGCCCTGGCGGAGGCTCTCGCGTCCGCCGGAGGTCCCGTCCTGCTCGTGGATGATCTCTCCGACACCGGGTGGACACTCGCGGTCGCGGCGCGTCTGCTGCGCCGTGCCGGAGCCGAAGGGGTGTTTCCGCTGGTCCTCGCCGTTCAGGCGTGACAGTTGGCATCGTCCGGCGCTGAACGGGCAGGGATATCCGTACCATTCCGCCCCATACCCGTCAGCCGCACCAATTGCTCGTTGCCGCCCGCCGGTACGACAGGAAGAATTGGAGTCGCTCCCCGCACGGTCTTTTCGCGGGCCCGGAAGGGCTGTGCCGCGGCGCGCCCTCACTCGACCCTGCCCGCATCGTGGGCGCGTAGCGAAGGGAGGACCGTGACCTTCGGATTCGCTCCGTCCGCAGCCACTTCACTGTCCGCGTCCGCGGGCTCCGTCAACCACGTTGCCAGGATGCTCGAACCGGCCGAGTGGGCTGCGGCCGGCATACCGCTGCTCCGCAGTCCGCGTGAGGTCGTCAGCGGACTCCACGCCCGGCACCGGCCGACGCCCGCCACCGCGGTCGTCGCCGTACTGGATCACGAGGAGCGCCTGACGGCCAGCGCTTCGTTCACCAGACGGACCACCCTGGCCACGGACGGCTGGGAGTTCCGCAACGCCCTGCTGGCGCATCTGCGCCGGGTGATCCCGCACGACCTGCGCCGCCGCACGCCGGTGCGTACGGCCGTCCTGCTCTACTGCCGCGAGGGCGACGAGCGGTGGACGGAGGAGGACGGGGCGTGGATGTGGGGGCTGCGGGACGCCTGCACCCTGCACGGCCTCCGGTGCGGGGCCTACATCACCCTGACGCGCGGGGGCTGGCAGGTCCTCGGCGAGGGCCGGGGCGGGCGCAGACCGACGCTGTCGTCCAGACCCTCGGCGCTGGCCGACACCTCGGCCGACCATGATCCGGTTCCGCTGCGCACCGGTGGCGGAGCGGCCGAGGCACTGCGTCGGAGCGCTGCCCGCTGAGACGGACGTGGGCCCCGGACGTCCTCATGGACGGGCGGGACCCACGGGCGTGCGACTCAGACGCCGGCGCCGAGCGCCTCGTTGACCTTCTGCGGGTCCCCGCACACGATCAGCAGCGCGCCGGCGCGCTGCCGCGCGTCGGACAGGGCGCGGGCCGAGGTCTCGTCAAGGTTGCCGTTGACCGCGACGACGACCACGGAACGCGGGGCGCAGCGGTCGGCGTTCGCCGTGCGGGCGAAGAAGACGTCGTCACCGGCGTCGTGCTGGGCCCAGTACGCGGCCTCTCCGAAGGAGAGTTCGTGCGCGGCCCAGGGGTGCTGCTCGCCGGTGGTGAGCACCAGGATGTCACCGGGTGCCCGCCCGGAATCGAGCAGCAGGTCGACGGCCTCGTCGGCGGCGTCGACCGCGCCTTCCGCCGGGGCGGGGATCAGCTGGAACTGTGCCGCGGAAGAGTCTTCCGGCAGCTTCCGGGCGGCCGGTACCCCGGCCGCGGCCGGTGCCGGAGCAGCGGGAACCGGGGGTGCGGGATGCGGGCGCTGCGCCGGGGGCGCGGGCCGCGCGGGGCCGCGGCCCGGGCTTCCGGGACGCGGCGTGGCCGCGGAACGCGGACCAGGTACGGGACGGGGGGTCGGCGCGGTGCGGCCGGCGGCCGGAGTAACGCGGGGACCCTGGGCGCTCTCGGGAATCTGAGGCTCCTCGGGGATGAGAGGCATGAATGGGTTGTCTGTCACGGCCGGCGCGGTACGCGTCGGCGGATGGGTGCGCCTGTGCGATCAGAAGTCGAAGCCGAGCTGGCCCCCGCTTTCCAGTGCGGCCGCCTCGGCGGAGAATCGGACCTTCTTCAGGTGCTGCCACCTGGGCAGCGCGTCGAGGTAGGACCAGCTGAGGCGGTGGTGGGGCGTGGGCCCCTGGTCCTCCAGCGCGGCCCGGTGAACCGGTGACGGATAACCCGCGTTCGCGCCGAAGGCGAAGTCTGCGTACTGCCCCGTGTCCGCGCCCAGTTCGGCCATCATCGTGTCGCGGTGGACCTTGGCTATGACCGAGGCCGCCGCGACGGCGATGCAGGACTGGTCGCCCTTGATCACCGTACGGACGTTCCAGGGCTGCCCGAGGTAGTCGTGCTTGCCGTCGAGGATCACGGCGTCGGGGCACACGGGCAGTGCCTCCAGCGCCCTGACCGCGGCCAGGCGGAGCGCGGCGGTCATGCCGAGGTCGTCGATCTCCAGCGGCGAGGCGTGCCCCAGCCCGTAGGCGGTGACCCACTTCTCGAGCAGCGGGGCGAGTTCCGCCCGGCGCTTGGGGCTGATCAGCTTGGAGTCGGTGAGGCCCTCGGGAGGTCTGCGGAGACCGGTGACGGCCGCGCACACGGTGACGGGGCCGGCCCACGCTCCGCGTCCGACCTCGTCGACACCTGCGACGGTCCTGGCACCGGAGGTAGCGCGCAGTGAGCGCTCGACGGTGTGCGTGGGTGGTTCGTACGGCATGGCGCCTGCCAGGTTACGCCGATGGGCACGGCAAGAACACCCCGGGGGCACCGTCCGGTGATCCGGTACGGACTACGCCGCACAAGGGGCCCGCCGGACCGGTCTCCGGCGGGCGGGACGGGAGCGGCGGACACGGAGGGACTCGCCCCAGGACCGGCCGGACGTCCCCCGCGGTCCCGCCGCCCAGTGATTCACACCCGCACATTCAGGAAAGGTGACTCACCAGGAAGGTATCGCCACCCAGAAGAGGTCAGATACACCTCTCGACGCCCCGCCGCATCGCATTCGTGAACCGGGTTCGGACGCTCACCCCGCCCCCCGGACACGGCACCCGGACGACCTGGGAGGCGCCGGGCCCGTGTCCCGGGCGCGCTCCCGTCAACGCCTGGCACGCGGCCAGGTGTTCGGAGTGTCGAGCCGTGCGCCGAGACCGGCCGACGGTCCGGGACGGCTCAGTAGGGGTCGTAGGAGTCCTCCTCCTCGTACCCGTCCCGCTCGTCGGCTTCCCTGCCCACGCCGTAGCACTCGCTCCCGTGATCCTCCAGGGGGTGCTTCTCCAGGAGGTCCCGGGCCCGCTCCTCGCCCCAACTGGTCGCGTACCACGGAGTGTCCGGCGTGGCGGCGTCGCGCCGGAAGTTCTCCAGCGCACAGGAGCGCAGAGGCTCCGGCAGCTCGTTCAGGGCCGGCACCGCGTCCGCCGAGAGCCCCTTCAGGTACTGGATGTCGATGGTCCTGTCGCTCTCGTACCGCTGGACGTTCTGTTCGGCGATCTGCCCGTCGGGCGAGATCAGTCCGAACGCCAGCACACCGACTGCAGCGCTCACGGCGACGGCTCGCGGCAGCATCCTCGCGCCGAAGACGCCGGCCGCGAGGATGAGGACGAGGACCACCCCGAGCCAGAGCTCCACGGCCGCCACCGAGATGCGCAGCCGGGTCAGCCCGAAGGCGTCGACGTAGAGGTCCATGCGGCGCAGCGCGGAGGCGACGACCACCAGCGTGAGTACGCACAGGGTGCCGAGCACGCTCCGCACCAGCGTGCGGTCGCGGTGACCGCCGCGCGGAGCCCAGCGCAGGGCGAGGGCGATGACGAGCAGCGTCAGCACGGTGGCCCAGAGGAGCTGCCAGAAGCCCTGGCGGGCGTACGCGGCGGGCGTCAGCCCCGTCTCCTCCTGCACCTTGTCGTACCCACCGAGGAGGACGACGAGCTGAAGCGCGATGAAGGCCGCGAAGAGCAGGTTGAGCACGATCAGCGGAAGTGCCCATTCCACGCGGCCTCTGGCCTTGCCGGGGCGTACGACGATGCGGTCCCACCGCACCGGCGCGGCGGCGCTGTAGGCCGCGGCGAGAGCTCCGACGAGGCCGAGCGCGAAGAGGAAGACGCGCCACGGGCTGTCGCCGACCGAGACATCGGGGCTGAGGCTGCTCAGCAGATCGGCGAAGGCCGCGTCCGCGCTGGCGAACAGCGCTCCGAACACGATGAGCAGCACGAGGGCCACCACCGAGGTGCGCACCACGGTGCGCACCCTGCCCCGGGAGTCGTCCGCCCGGTCGCGCACCCCGCGCCATCCCCAGCGCACCCCTCCCGCGACCGAGGGGAACAGCCCCACCGATCCGAGCAGGACGCCCGGCCAGCTGCGGCTGCCGTGCAGGGCAAGCGAGCCGAGAGCGAGGGCCGACACCACCGCGAGGAAGACCGGCCAGCCCGCGTCACGGAGCGCGGGGACCGCGAGCAGCCCGAGGCCGCCCAGCGCCCAGACCATCGTCCAGGGGCGCAGCCTGCGCCCTGCCTCGCGTGCGGCGAAGTACGCCCCCACGGCGGCGGGCACGGCCACGATCAGCAGGTTGATCCCCAGGCCGTCACCGAGCAGGAGCCCGCTGAGCAGGGCCGTGGCGAGGACGGACCAGAGCGTCGCCGCCCCGATCCCGGACGGGGGCGGGGGACGCAGCCGGGCCAGCACGCTCGGCGGCTGCTGCTGCCCCCGGCGCTGCCAGACGTCCCCCGAAGGCGGCCCTTGGAGGTAAGCGGGGACCTTCGGCACGTCCACGTCCAGGTCCGGGTTCCGCGGCGACGCGGGCGTTGCGGGCATCTGCTGCGGCACGCTTGCCGCCTTCGCCCGACGGGTGCCCTCGGAGGCGGCCCCGCTCTCCGCCTTGACCCCGCGGGTGCCCTCGGAGGCGGCACCGCTCTGCGGCTGCACCCCACGCGTGCTCCCGGAGGCCGCATCGCTCCCCGCCGGCGGCTTCGCGGCCGCGTCGGACCCTGGTGACGCCTCCGGTCTGCTGGACGCCTCGGACGGCTGACTGGACGCCTCGGACGGCTGATCTGACATGGACCCCTCCCCCCACCGGGGTCCGCTCGCACGGCCACTTCACGGCACGAGGGCCCCGGTGTTTCCGGTCGCGCGCCATCAAGATCAATGAGGGCGGCGTGGCGGAAAGAGTAAGTCCCGACCCGGCTCTCCGAGCGGTCAGGGCCTGCCCTGTGGCAGGACCGTGACAGTAGACATGACAAGGGGTGCCCCGGGCGGCGCCCCGAAGCCGACGCTGCGGCACCAGGCCCCACGGGGTCCGCCGGCAGGCCCCGACGGGTCCGTCAGCGGCTCGCCCGAGTGAGCGGGACCCAGCCGGGCAGCTCTTCCGTCCGGTCCAGCCAGTCGGACGGAGGGGCACCGGCCGCGCCCCCCGAGGCGACGACGCCGCCGACGATGGCGCACGTGGTGTCCACGTCGCCGCCCGCCTGCGCAGTCACCCAGAACGCCTCTTCGAAGTCGCCGAGACTCCGCGCCGCCGACCAGAGCGCGAACGGCACGGTGTCGTGAGCGCTCGTCCGGCGGCCGTTGCCCAGCACCGCCGCGACCGTCCCCGCGTCCCGGTAGTCCAGCATGTCGCGCGCCCGGCGCAGGCCGGCTCCGACCGCGCTGCGCGGGACGAGCGCGACGACGCCGTCGAGCAGCCCAGCCGGCGTGGGCGGCCCTCCCGGCGCGGCCACGAGAGCGGCGGCCGCGGCGACGGCCATGGCGCCCACGACGGCCTCGCGGTGCTGGTGGGTGGTGTAGGAGGAGATCTCGGCCTGATGGGTGGCCTGCTCGGGGTCGTCCGCGTACCAGGCGCCGAGCGGCGCGATACGCATCGCCGAGCCGTTGCCCCAGGAGCCCTGGCCCTGGAAGAGCGCCGACGCGAGCTCGCGCCAGTCGCCGCCCTCCCTCACGAGCCTGAGCAGCCGGTTCACCGCGGGCCCGTAGCCCCGGTCGAAGTCGTGATGCGTGGCGAAGGACCGGGCGAGCGCGTCCTGGTCGACGCGCTCGTGCTCGGTCAGCACGGCGAGCACGGAGCAGGCCATCTCGGTGTCGTCGGTCCACTGCCAGGCGCCGGGTGGCAGGGCCCGGTTCTTGAGCAGGGGGTAGTTGGCCGGGACGAAGAACTGGGAGCCGAGGGCATCTCCCACGGACAGTCCACGCAGGCTGGCCAGAGCGCGTTCGAAGCGCCGGTCGGAAGCGGAGTCAGCGGTCATCGCACTCCCACTCTATCCGGTGATGCCGTACGGCTCAGGGGTCCGCCACCGTTCGAAGGGCCTGTCGAGCGTGTAGCGGCCGTTCTCACCCAGCAGCAGCGTCCTGGATTCGCCGTTGCCCGGGTTGGACAGCGATTCGAACTCCGCCACCGACCAGTGGAACCACCGCATGCAGAAGAGCCTCATGGTCAGCCCGTGGGTGACCAGCAGGACGTTCGGCGGGTGGTCGGGGGCCTCGAAGCTGCGGTGGAGGCTCTCCAGGAAGGCGTCGACCCGGTCGTAGACGTCCGCCCCGGACTCGCCCTGGGCGAAGCGGTAGAAGAAGTGGCCGTACGCGTCCCGGTAGGCCTTCTGCAGCCTGACGTCGTCACGGTCCTGCCAGTTGCCCCAGTCCTGCTCGCGCAGCCGGGGCTCCTCCCTCACACGTACGCGCTCCAGGTCGAGGCCGAAGGCCCGGAACGTCTCGTGGGTGCGCCGGTAGGGCGAGATGTACACGCTGACCCGCTCGTCCCCGAACCGGTCGCGCAGGAGGGCGCCCGTCTCCCGCGCCTGGTGCAGGCCCCTCCCGGTGAGCCTCAGGGCGTGGTCGGGCTCGCGTTCGTAGACCGTGTCGTCGACGTTGCCCTCCGACTCACCGTGCCGGACGAGAACGATGCGCTGCGGTCGTGCCATGTACCGACCCTAGAGGGCGTTCGGCACGATCGAGCGGTTGTGCGGGCCCCATCGGGCGTATGTGACCAAGGGAACGGCGGTGCAGGGGCGCGTCGGCGGGGAGAACGGACGTCCGCAAGCCGGGGCGCACCGTCCACGAGGGAAGAGCCCTCGGGAAGCCGGGGCAGCACCGTCCACGACGGAACGGCGGTCGCGAAGCCGGTCAGACCGTCCAGGACGGTTCCAGCTGCACCACGTCCCCCGTGAGCTCCTCGACGTCGCTCTCGGCCTCCGCCCGCGCAGCGAGCCGGGCGATGCTCTCGGGCCGGTACTTACCGCGCTCCGCGCTCGACTGCCACATCGAGAGCACCAGGAACTCGTGGCCCGGCGCCTCCCCGAAGACGCCGCGCAGCATCCCGGGGGATCCCGCCATGGCCGGGTTCCACACCCTCTGCTGCATGAGCGCGAAATGGTCGACGCGGTCCTCGTACACCCGGCTGTGCGCCACCCGCACCACGTCCGCGTCGGTGAAGTGGGGCTCGAAGCCGGTCTTCACGTCGAAGCGGTACTCGAAGAGCTTGACCTGCATGTCCTTGTACGTGCCGGACTGCTCGGCGGCCAGCCGGCCGTGTTCCCGGGCCATGAAGGAGTCGTAGAAGACCCGGTTCTCCCAGAACGCGAACACGTGGGCCACGTCGGGCCGCCCCCGGCTCCACCCACCGCTCTGTCCCCGGAATCCGGGCTCGCCGAGCAGCCCCGCCCACTTCCGCTGCCCCCGCTCGAAACCGCGGCGGTCCACCACGGTGCAGCGAATCCACTTGACCAGCACCGCGCCATCGTACGGCGCCCGGCGTGGCGCGGGTCACGCTCCGGGGGTTCCGGCCGCCGCCGGTGCCCCCGGTTCGCGGGGTCCCGCCGTGCGATGGCCCGAATCCGCCGTCCGATTCCAACGCGGTTGGATTCACGGACAGTTACGGACATGATCTGAGGGTGGAAGCGGTCCGTCGGCCCAGCAGCGAGGAGGCACGTCCGGTGAGCACTCCCAACAAGGACATCGAGAAGGTCGAAGTGAGGGTCAAATGGGACCCCAGCGCCTTCGGTGAACCCGCCAACGACCTCGACATCATCGCGGCCACGTACGGGGCGGACGCGCCCTACGGCAGTCCCGCCTACCTCGTGCACTTCGACAGCAGGTCCCCGGACGGCACGATCACCCTGAACCGGGACAGCCGGACGGGCCAGGGCTTCGGCTTCGACGAGGTCATGACGCTCGAACTGGACCGGCTTTCGGACGCGTACGCCAGGGTCGTGGTCGGCGTCGCGATCCAGCAGCGCGACGGCCATAAGACCTTCGGCGAGATAGAGCACACGGCCGTGCAGATCAGCGAGGGCTACACCAGTCTGGCTGAGGACGACTTCTCGCGGGTGGCGTCCGCGACCGCCGCGGTCGTCGCGGAATTCGTGCGGGACGCCTCGGGGGCCTGGGGCTTCCGTGCCGCCGTCCGGGGGTTCGAGGGCGATCCCGGTTCGTTCGCCGCGACGATGGGAAGCCGCTCGGACTGACACCGGGCGTCGCGCCGCTCCGCCACAACCGCGCGGCAGAACCCTCCGGAGACCGCGCCCAGCGCCCACGCGAAAGGGGACCGGCCACAGGCCGGTCCCCTTTCGTCAGCTGCTGGTCAGCCACCTGCGCGGATCACGTCGGACATGGCGTCCGGCGCCGTTCCGCCCGGTGTCAGCTGCAACCGCTGGTCGAGCCGCAGCCCTCGCAGATGTAGCAGGAACCTGCCCGCTGCATCTTCGTACCGCACGAGAAGCAGAGCGGGGCGTCCGCGCTGATGCCGAGCTGCATCTCGACCAGTTCGGCCGAGGTGTGCGCGGCCCTGGGGGCCGGCTTCTCCGCGGCGCTCTCCTCGGGCGACGCGACCGCCTTGAGCGGCTCGACGTGCACGGGAGCGGACTGCGCCAGGCTCTCCATGTCGTCGTCGCCGAAGGCGGGCTCGTACGAACCGGTGTCGAGGTGGCGCTGACGCTCCTCGGCCGAGTGGATGCCGAGCGCCGAACGCGTCTCGAAGGGCAGGAAGTCGAGAGCCAGGCGGCGGAAGATGTAGTCGACGATCGACTGCGCCATCCGCACGTCCGGGTCGTCCGTCATGCCGGCCGGCTCGAAGCGCATGTTGGTGAACTTGGAGACGTAGGTCTCCAGCGGCACGCCGTACTGCAGGCCGACCGAGACCGCGATCGAGAAGGCATCCATCATGCCCGCGAGGGTGGAGCCCTGCTTGGACATCTTCAGGAAGACCTCGCCGAGACCGTCGTCCGGGTAGGAGTTGGCGGTCATGTAACCCTCGGCGCCGCCCACCGTGAACGAGGTGGTGATGCCGGGACGGCCCTTGGGCAGGCGCTTGCGGACCGGACGGTACTCGACGACCTTCTCGACGGCCGTACGAATGGTGTCCTCGGCCTTGGCGGTGACCGCCTCCTTCTCCTTCTCCTTGGTCTTGGCGGAGAGGGGCTGGCCCACCTTGCAGTTGTCGCGGTAGATCGCGAGCGCCTTGACGCCCATCTTCCACGCCTCGAAGTAAACCTCCTCGACGTCCTCGACGGTGGCCGTCTCCGGCAGGTTCACCGTCTTGGAGAGCGCGCCGGAGATCCACGGCTGGATCGCCGCCATCATCCGCACGTGGCCCATGGCCGAGATGGAACGCTCGCCCATCGCGCAGTCGAAGACCTCGTAGTGCTCGATCTTGAGGCCGGGGGCGTCGATCACGTTGCCGTGGTCGGCGATGTGGGCGACGATCGCCTCGATCTGCTCCGGCTGGTAGCCGAGGCGGCGCAGCGCCTGCGGGACCGTGCCGTTGACGATCTGCATCGAGCCGCCGCCGACGAGCTTCTTGAACTTGACCAGGGCGAGGTCGGGCTCGAGACCGGTGGTGTCGCAGGACATCGCGAGACCGATGGTGCCGGTGGGGGCGATGACCGAGGCCTGCGCGTTGCGGAAGCCGTTCTTCGCGCCGAGGCGGAGCACGTCCTGCCAGGCCTCCGTGGCGGCGGCCCAGATCGGCGAGTCCAGGTCGTCCACGTGGACGGCCACGGCGTTGGCGTCGGAGTGCTGCTTCATGACGCGCTGGTGCGGCTCGGCGTTGCGGGCGTAGCCGTCGTACGCGCCGACGACCGCGGCCAGCTCGGCGGAGCGGCGGTAGGACGTGCCGGTCATCAGCGAGGTGATGGCTCCGGCGAGCGCGCGGCCGCCGTCGCTGTCGTACGCGTGGCCGGTCGCCATCAGGAGGGCGCCGAGGTTGGCGTAACCGATGCCCAGCTGACGGTAGGCGCGGGTGTTCTCGCCGATCTTCTGGGTCGGGAAGTCCGCGAAGCAGATCGAGATGTCCATCGCGGTGATGACCAGCTCGACGACCTTGGCGAAGCGCTCGGACTCGAAGGACTGGTGGCCCTCGCCGTCGTCCTTGAGGAACTTCATCAGGTTCAGCGAGGCCAGGTTGCACGAGGTGTTGTCCAGGTGCATGTACTCGCTGCAGGGGTTCGAGCCGTTGATGCGGCCGGACTCCGGGCAGGTGTGCCAGTGGTTGATCGTGTCGTCGTACTGGATGCCCGGGTCGGCACAGGCCCAGGCGGCCTCCGCCATCTTGCGGAAGAGGGACTTCGCCTCCACCTCTTCGATGACGTCACCGGTCATCCGGGCGCGCAGGCCGAACTTCCCGCCGGACTCGACGGCCTTCATGAACTCGTCGTTCACGCGGACCGAGTTGTTGGCGTTCTGGTACTGGACGGACGTGATGTCGTCGCCGCCCAGGTCCATGTCGAAGCCCGCGTCACGCAGGGCGCGGATCTTCTCCTCCTCCTTCACCTTGGTCTCGATGAAGTTCTCGATGTCGGGGTGATCGACGTCGAGGATGACCATCTTGGCCGCGCGGCGGGTGGCGCCACCGGACTTGATCGTCCCCGCGGAGGCGTCGGCACCGCGCATGAAGGAGACCGGACCCGAGGCGTTGCCGCCGGAGGAGAGCAGTTCCTTGGAGGAGCGGATGCGGGAGAGGTTCAGGCCGGCGCCGGAGCCGCCCTTGAAGATCATCCCCTCTTCCTTGTACCAGTCGAGGATGGACTCCATGGAGTCGTCGACGGCCAGGATGAAGCAGGCCGAGACCTGCTGCGGCTGGGGTGTTCCGACGTTGAACCAGACCGGCGAGTTGAAGCTGAAGATCTGGTGCAGGAGGGCGTAGGCCAGCTCGTGCTCGAAGATCTCGGCGTCGGCGGGGGACGAGAAGTAGCTGTAGTCCTCGCCGGCCTTCCGGTAGGTCTTCACGATCCGGTCGATCAGCTGCCGCAGGCCGGTCTCCCGCTGCGGCGTGCCGACGGCACCCCGGAAGTACTTGCTGGTGACGATGTTGACCGCGTTCACCGACCAGAAGTCGGGGAACTCGACGCCACGCTGCTCGAAGTTGATCGAGCCGTCGCGCCAGTTGGTCATGACGACGTCACGGCGCTCCCACGCGACCTCGTCGTACGGGTGCACGCCGGGGGTCGTGTGGATGCGCTCGATGCGCAGGCCCTGCTTGGTCGCAGTCGACTTGGCTCCCTTGGTGCGGGAACCTCGTGCCGGGCCGCTCGCCGTCTCTGTCATGCCGCCTCCCATATGTGGGCAAAAACGCCCTGAAGTGCCCAGTTCTTCCCAGGGCACAGTCTGTGTCTGATGCTCCGGACGCCGCGCACAGCGCCCCGGAGCAGGTCTGGTGCCGCCCGCCGCCGGCTCTCCCGCCCTGCCGGCCGGCCTTGGTGATCAATCAGCGGCGACAGCGGCGGGCGCGGGAGCCTCGAGGGGCTCGCCGTTCCCGCATTGCTCTGCCCGGGGCCGCTGTTCGCGCAGCTCCCCGATGGCTGTCTCGAAGTCTTCGAGCGAGTTGAACGCCCGGTACACGGAGGCGAAGCGCAGGTACGCGACGAGGTCGAGCTCCTGCAGGGGGCCGAGTATGGCCAGGCCCACGTCGTGGGTCGTCAGCTCGGCACTGCCGGTGGCCCGCACCGCCTCCTCGACCCGCTGGCCGAGCTTCGCGAGCGCGTCCTCGGTGACCGGCCGCCCCTGGCACGCCTTGCGGACACCCGAGATGACCTTGGTGCGGCTGAAGGGTTCGGTCACGCCGCTGCGCTTGACCACCATCAGCGAGCAGGTCTCCACCGTCGTGAAGCGACGGGAGCAGTCGGGGCACTGGCGGCGCCGTCGGATCGACGTCCCGTCGTCCGTCGTGCGGCTGTCCACGACCCGGCTGTCGGGGTGCCTGCAGAAGGGGCAGTGCATGGCTCCAACCCTCCTTCACGGCACGTCTGATTCAGCCCTCGACGGCCCGCTCCCGGGCCCTTGAGGACAGCCACAAGCATAGGCGATGAACTCGGCCCTCTGAGACCGGGGACCACTACTTGTGGGTTGCGTCAGCAATCCAACCACTACATCTAGGGTTTCGCCCCACTCATGCCCCCGCGCGTGTCGCGCCCGGCCGAAGACCGGGAGGCAGCCTACGGCCCGGCACGAGGGTACGGGAAACGCGCGGCCCCCGGGTCCGCGGGCCCGCCCGCCCGGCGGTCCTGCGCGACATCTCGCGCCCGCCCGGGGCGACACCTCCGCGACACCCCGGGCGGACCCACCCCCGCGCACGGGAACGGGCCGGTGGAGCGCTAGCGTGGACCCCCGGAACGATGGTCTCCAGTGGGCCCGCCGCATCAGCTCATACACCTCGCAGCAACCACGCGACAGCCCTTTATTTGTTTTTCACTCGAACGTGTGTTTGGCGCAACCTTTCGAAAGCTACTACCGTTGCCTAACTAGGGAGACCATTCGAGAGGGGCCGCCGACGTGACCACCACCGCAGACAGTGCCACCATCACTGCCCAGGACCACCGCTCCCAGAGCCGACTTGAGCCGGTGCATGCCATGAATGACTCAGTCATGAACGCGGAGGGCCCAGAGCCCGCGCGACCCGCGCGCTCCTTGCCCGGCCGCCCCCCAGGAATCCGGGCGGACAGCTCGGGGCTCACGGACCGGCAGCGGCGCGTCATCGAGGTGATCCGGGACTCCGTCCAGCGGCGTGGCTATCCCCCGTCGATGCGCGAGATCGGCCAGGCGGTGGGACTGTCCAGCACCTCGTCGGTCGCCCACCAGCTGATGGCCCTGGAGCGCAAGGGCTTCCTGCGCCGCGACCCGCACCGGCCGCGTGCCTACGAGGTGCGGGGCTCGGACCAGCCCAGCACCCAGCCGACCGACACCACGGGGAAGCCCGCCGCTTCCTATGTGCCGCTCGTCGGCCGGATCGCCGCCGGTGGGCCGATCCTCGCCGAGGAGTCCGTCGAGGACGTCTTCCCGCTCCCCCGCCAGCTCGTCGGTGACGGCGAGCTCTTCGTGCTGAAGGTCGTCGGCGACTCGATGATCGAGGCCGCGATCATGGACGGCGACTGGGTCACCGTCCGGCGCCAGCCCGTCGCGGAGAACGGCGACATCGTCGCGGCCATGCTGGACGGCGAGGCCACGGTGAAGCGCTTCAAGCGCGAGGACGGCCATGTGTGGCTGCTCCCGCACAACTCCGCCTACCAGCCGATTCCCGGTGACGAGGCCACGATCCTGGGCAAGGTCGTGGCGGTGCTGCGGCGCGTGTGAAAACTCCGCCGGTCCGGACTGGGCCCCGGGACCTCTGCGCCGGTTCCGGGGCCCTGCCATGCCCGCCGCCACTGCGTGAGCGGCCCCTGAGAGGGCGTTCTCAGGGGCGCCTGCGGTTCTGATCCGCCTCCGCGTCTACGGGGCCGCCTTGGCCGCCGCGTCGATCGCCGCCAGCGAGCGTCGCGCCTGATTGCGGTCCGTGGTGTACCAGAAGTCGGGCAGTGAGGCCCGGAGGTAGCTCCCGTACCGGGCGTTGGCCAGCCGGGGGTCGAGCACCGCGACCACGCCCTTGTCTCCCATGGCACGGACGAGCCGGCCGGCCCCCTGCGCCATCAGCAGCGCCGCATGGGTCGCCGCCACCGCCATGAAGCCGTTGCCGCCCGCTTCCTCGACCGCCTTCTGGCGCGCGCTCATCAGCGGGTCGTCCGGCCTCGGGAACGGAATACGGTCCATGATCACGAGCTGGCAGCTCGGACCGGGGACATCGACGCCCTGCCAGAGCGACAGCGTCCCGAAGAGACAGGTCTCGGGATCCGCGGCGAAGTTCTTGATCAGCTCTCCGAGGGTCTCCTCGCCCTGGAGCAGAATCGGCTTGTCCTGCCGGCCGCGCAGCTCCTCCGCGGCGGCCTGGGCCGCCCGCATGGAGGAGAAGAGCCCCAGGGTGCGGCCACCGGCCGCGTCCACCAGTTCGGCGAGCTCGTCGAGCATGTCGGTGCGGGATCCCTCCCGGCCGGGCGTGGCCAGGTGCCGGGCGACGTACAGGATGCCCTGCTTCGGGTAGTCGAACGGCGATCCGACGTCGAGGCCCTTCCACTGCGGAGTGTCGTCACCCGCCGTGCCCTCGGGCGCGAGCCCCAGCGACGCCCCCACGCCGTTGAAGTCGCCCCCCAGCTTGAGGGTGGCCGAGGTCAGGACCACCGAGCGCTCGGCGAACAGCTTCTCGCGCAGCAGCCCGGACACGGAGAGCGGCGCCACCCGCACGGACGCGCCGAAGCGGTCGTGGCGCTCGTACCAGACGACGTCGTACTCGGAGCCCTGGGTGATGCGCTCCGCCACGCTGTGGATCGACTCGACCGACGCCATGGCCTGCTTGCGCACCGCGTCCTCGTCCTGGACGGACTTGTCGCGGGTGCCGCCGAGGGCGGAGATCACCGTACGCGCGGCGTCACGCAGGGCCATCAGGGCGTAGCCCAGGTCCTCTGGCACCTCCTCCAGGCGTCCGGGGAGCGCCAGCTCCATGACCCGTTCGAACCCCTCCGAAGCGGTCAGCAGGGCGTCGGCCGCCTTCTCGTTGACCAGCTTGGCCGCACGGCGCACCGCGCGGTTCACCTGGCCGGGTGTGAGCTCCCCGGTGGCCACACCGGTGACCCGCGAGACCAGCTCGTGCGCCTCGTCGACGATGAGCACCTCGTGCTTGGGGAGCACCGGGGCGCCCTCGATCGCGTCGATCGCGAGCAGGGCGTGGTTGGTGACGACGACATCGGCGAGCTTGGCCCGCTCGCGTGCCGTCTCCGCGAAGCACTCGGCGCCGTACGCGCACTTCGACGCGCCCAGGCACTCGCGGGAGGAGACGGAGACCTGCGCCCACGCCCGGTCCGAGACACCGGGCGTCAGGTCGTCCCGGTCGCCCGTCTCCGTGTCGTCCGACCAGTCGCGCAGGCGCAGCAGGTCCTGGCCCAGCTTGCTGGACGGCGCCGCCGCCTCGAACTGGTCGAAGAGCCCCTCCTCCTCGTCCTGCGGGACCCCCTCGTGGAGCCGGTGCAGGCAGAGGTAGTTCGACCGGCCCTTGAGCATCGCGAACTGGGGACGGCGGCGCAGCAGCGGGTGCAGCGCGTCGACCGTGCGCGGAAGGTCCCGCTCCACCAGCTGGCGCTGGAGGGCGAGCGTGGCCGTGGCCACCACGACCCGCTCGCCGTGGGCCAGCGCCGGCACCAGGTAGCCGAGGGACTTCCCGGTGCCGGTGCCGGCCTGGACGAGCAGGTGGGCGTTGTCGTCGACGGCCTCGGCGACGGCCTCGGCCATGGACACCTGGCCGGGCCGCTCCGTACCGCCGACAGCGGTGACGGCGGCGTGGAGGAGGTCGGGGAGAGATGGCTTCGTCATAGCCCGTCCACCCTACGGCGCACCACTGACATCAGTGTTCCCTCCCGGACTCACACGGAAGGGTGGAGCGGATTGGGAACCCTGCCGTGCACGGCGGCGTGCGGGCGCTCCGGCCGGTCGCGGTAGCCGTCCAGATGCAGACGGTTGCGGTTCAGGCAGAGGCGCTCGATCGTCGGCGTCAGCATGTCGAAGATCTCGAACCGTTCCTTGAGCTCGGGGAAGCGGGCGTGATGGCGCAGGATCTCGGCACGGACGAGTGACCAGAATTCACCCTCCGGGACGCCTAGTTGCTCCTCGCAGAGCGGGGACAGATAGCGGAAGACGCCCACGAAGAGCCCGGAGTGGATGAACTGGGTGAGGAAGGCGGGGTCCTCCGTGAGCAGGATGGCCCGCACGTCCTCCGGCATCGTGTCGTGCTCGGGCACCGGCCGGCCGCTGACGTTCACGTCGTCGACGAAGTCCTTGATCGCGAGGCGCACGGGCACGTCGTTCTCGTCGAAGACCACGATGGCGTTCTCTCCGTGCGGGGAGAACACGGTGCCGTAGCGGTAGAGGAAGTGCAGGAGCGGCGGCAGCAGGGCGGCGAAGAGACGGGCCAGCCAGACGGCCGGGGTCAGTCCGGAGCGGGCGACGAGTTCGGCGGTGAACGAGCGGCCGTCGGGGTCGGTGTGCAGCAGCGCGGCGAGCGTACGGGCGCGTTCCCCGGGGGCGAGCCGTGGCTGGAGGGGCTCCCGCCAGATCGCTCCGAGGATCTCCTTGAACTGGTACGGCGTCTCGGGGAGGTGGTCGTAGAGCGGGTGCTCGACGGTCACCGAGGCGACCTCTCCCAGCAGGATGACGCCGCACGTGTCGCGGAGGAACGGGTCGCCGTCGCACAGGCCCTGGACCCAGGCGGTGACGGCCGGGGCCGCGAGGGTGCGTTCGGTCGGCAGGCCGCGCCAGACGAGGGTGTTGAGGATCGACAGCGGCAGCTTGACCGTGTGCCGGTCGGGCCGGTCGACGTTCGTGAACGTACGGATGGACTGCTGGGGCAGCCGGAGGTCGTCGTCGGTGTGCAGGGGCACGATGTCCCCGTCGGCGATGGCGGGGGCGAAGAGGGGAACGATCCACTCGTCCCACTGCCAGGGGTGCACGGGGAGGAAGAGGTAGTCCTCGGGGGCCAGGCCCCGGTCGCGCAGGACCGCGTCGAAGGACTCCCGGACGTGCGGGTCCAGCTCCCGGTCGTACAGGTCCTCGGGGGCGGCGAGCCGGCTCACGCCCCGGTAGCCGGCTATGCGTGTGCTGACGGCGATCCAGGGCAGTGCGGTGGGGGTGCGCGCCTCGGGGGTGAAGCGGGCGGCGTCGGTGGCGGAGAACCCGAGACGGCCCTTGTTCGCAACCAGCCAGGGATGCCCGGTCTGGTGGCCTTCGAGCTCCGCGTACGGGAGTTCGGCGAGCTGCGGCGCGCGGAGCGCGTGGTGGTCCAGCCGGGCGTCGGCCGTGAGCGTGGCGGTGAGCTCACGGATGAGGTGGCCGAGGGTGGCGCCGTCGAGACCGAGGAGCCGGCGGCCCCGGGCGAGGAAACGCAGCGGATCGCGGAAGGGGGTGCCGTCGTCCGGGCCGGCCGTCGCCGTCTCGGTGATCGACCCGGGGTCGACGCGCCAGCTGCCGTAGACGCCTCGCCGGGCGTGGAAGCTCAGGATTGCGCCGTCGTCGAGCGGCAGGGTGTAGGTGCCGGTTCGCCCCGCGCCGCCGTCCGTCCGGGGCACCGGTTCGACGACTTCCTCGTAGGCGAACTCACCGAGCATCTTCGCGAGGAGTCCGGCCGCGACCCGGTCCCAGACGGTCCGGTTGAGTTCTGGCGTCTCGAGCGGCGTATGACGCTCCGCCGGGTGATGGCTCGCAGGATATGTCGGCACGGGGACTCCTCCGGGTGGGACCGATGGGGTTCGAGCGGGCGGTGTGGTTCGGCGAGTTGTTCACAGGTGGTCACGGTGGGCTCGGTCGCGGATCATCAGGGCGGCTCGCTTGTCGGGGAGTTCCACTTCCGCGCAGAAGCGGAAACCGGCGCTCAGGAAGGCCGAGACCGACGGGGTGTTGCGCAGGTCCGGCTCCGCGACGACGCGGGCGCAGAGCGGGCGGTTGTCGAGGACGAGGTCGGCGACGGCCCGGAGCAGCACGGAGCCGATGCCGCGGCCCCGGTTTCCCACTCCGCCGATGAGGAGGTGGATGCCGGTGTCGTGGGGCCTGGCCGGGTAGTGGCGGGCCAGTGGGTCCAGATCCGCCCGGTAGATCTCCCAGTAGCTCATCGGCGTCCCGCCGAGCACTCCGAGGCAGGGGATGCTGCGGCCGTCCCCTTCGAGCTGTGCCCGGAGGTGGTCGGCAGTGACCGATTCGGGTCCCGCGAGCTCCCAGAAGGCGGCGACGGCCGGGTCGTTCATCCAGCGGCTGATCACGGCCAGATCGCGTTCGAGCTCCACCGGGACCAGCTGGAAGGGCCCCGCCGGTGTCGTGACGGGGTTCCACGCGCCGGGGCTCCCCACGAGGGCCGAGGCGTCGGCCGGGCCGCCGGCCGTCCGGCGGTCGTCGCCGAGCAGGGCGAGGAGCTCCTCGGTGAGCCGCAGCTCCAGGGTGTCCTCGGTGCCCATGGCGTCCGCCGGGGCGGCGTCGTCGGCTCCGGCCTCGGTGTGCGCATCGGCCTGGTGCACCGTGGCGCTCTCCTCTCGTCGTTCAGGCGGTCATATCCCTCAGCTGCGGAGGGGGTTGGCGATGGTGACGTACACGGACTGGGTGTCGACCGGGCCGACCAGTTCGTCGAGGCCGTGGAGCCGGGTCAGCAGGTTGGCCTTGCAGCGCAGTTGGGGGGTCCCGAGGAGATACTCGGGCAGCGGGGAGCCCAGCGCCACAGCACCTTCGAGGAACCGGCGGAGCGCGGCGAGGAGCAGTTGCTCGTCGGCGAGGCCCTGGGAGCCGAAGGCCCCGATGAGTCCGAAGACGTTGTTGATGCCGAGGTAGTAGGCGAACCGCTCGTCGGTGACGGCGTCGGAGACGAAGGTGTCGCTGACGGAGCCGATACCCGGGAGGCGCTGTTCGAGCGCGGACCGGTGGGACTCGCGGAAGTAGTAGCCCTGGTTGTCGCGGTACCTGCCGCCGACGGGCCAGCCGTCCGCGTCGAGGAGGACGAGCGTGTTCTGCTGGTGGGCCTCCAGGGCGACGCCCGCGTGGGCGTCGAGCCAGAGGACGGGCAGGACCACGCGGTCGAGGTAGCGCAGGAACCACTCGGCGCACACGGCTCCGGTCGTCCTGCCCGTACGGGCGGCGAGCGCGTGGACGGTGTCGGCGAGCCGGGAGTGCGTGCCTGTCCTGCCGGGCCAGGGCCGGGGGGTGGTGAGCCCGGCGATGCACACCGCGTCGTCGGCCGGGCCGAAGGGGTTGTGGCGGAGCATCACGTCGAGCCCGGGGACGGGGCTGCCGTCCGTCCCGTCGACGGCGAGCCAGGCGGGGTCGCGCACGATGTCGAATCCGGGGTGCTCACGCTGCCACCGCTCGGCGAGTCCGGTGCGCAGCAGGCGGTGGACCTCGGCGCCGCGGTGGAGCTCCTTGCGGAGGTTCTCCCGGCGGGAGTTGGTGATGCGTACGCCCAGGGAGAGCTTCAGCATGAGGTCGGAGCCGGGCCGGTGCACCGTACGCACGGAGGAGGTGGGGTGCCAGCGTTCCCCGTACGGGCCGAGGTCGTGCAGGAGGCCCTTCTCCACGAGTGCCACGACCTCGGGGCGGCGCAGGACCTCGGCCGCCTGCCAGGGGTGGAGCGGGAGGGCCGCGGTGCCCTCGGGGAGGCTCAGTCCCTCGGTGTGGGGGGCGAGGAGTGCTTCCGCGGGGACCGGGCGGCCGGCCTTGGTCCAGGAGGACTCCGTGGCCAGCACGGAACGGTCCACCGCCATCCAGTGGAGCGGGAAGGAACCGCGCAACTCGGGTGAGTAGAGCAGTGCTTCGGTCTCCGAGAGGCCCTCGCGGCTCTTGGGCGTGGGGTGCAGGGGGTGGCCGAGGACCAGGGACTGTTCGGCGGTGAGGAAGAGGTCGGCCTCGGAGGGCGCGGTGGGCGTCCGGCGCCGGGCCGCGATGAAGGCGGCCGTGTGCCGGACGGAGTCCGCCACCCTGGCGACCATGTCGGCTCCGGCGCTCCGCCCGCTCTCGCGGCCCAGGAGTGCCGCCACGGTGACGGCGTCGGCGCCCGGAGCGCCCGCGGGCGCGTTCTCCAGGACGGGCGTGCCGAAGCGGTGCCAGCCGGTCGCGGACCAGTGGGCGACAGGGACGAGCAGGGCGGTGCCGCTCGCGGGGAGCGGGATGCGCAGGGTGCTTCCCTGCGGCCGGGGCAGGTCGTTCTCCCGGGTCCAGCAGCGCAGGAGGTTCTCCGTGCCGGCCGAATCGGCGGCCCTCAGCGGGTCCGGGTGGTCCAGCGGGTCCTGCTCGGCGGGGCCGGGCCGGTGGGCCTGGTGGCCGCTGTCGGGGTGGTCCGCTCCGGGGCGCGGGGTGTCGTACGGGCCGGCCTTCTGGCGCGGCACGGTCGTCGACTCCACGGCGAGGGTGCCGTCCGGCAGGTCCTGTCCTCGCTGCTGGCTGGTGAGGGGGCCGTCGGCCTCGGGCGCAGGGGTGGGGTTCACGGCGGTCTTCCTTGTGAGAGGTCCGGGATCAGCGGGTCGGCCCGGCAGCGGCACGGCGGTGCGGAGAGCGCTCGGCCGCTCTCAGCGCGTCGGCGAGGCGGTCGACGACCGCGGTCGCCTGTTCGTCGGTGAGGGTGAGGGGAGGGAGCAGCCGGACAACGGCGTTGTGGCGTCCGCCGAGTTCGACGATGAGACCACGGCGCAGGCATTCCTGCTGGACGGCCGCGGCGAGGGCGGGGTCCGGGGGCGGGGCGGAACCGTTCTCGGTGGTGACGTCGAGCGGCTCGGCCTCGGGGTCGACGAGTTCGATGCCGATCATCAGCCCTCGGCCCCGGACGTCGCCGATGCTCGGGTGGTCCGCGCTGAGCGCCTGGAGCCGGGCGAGCATGCGCCCGCCGAGCGTGCCCGCGCGTTCGGCGAGGCGGTTCTCCCGTACGTACGCGAGGGTCGCGGCACCGGCCGCCATGGCCAGCTGATTGCCCCGGAAGGTGCCCGCGTGGGCCCCCGGTTGCCAGAGGTCGAGTTCGGAGCGGTAGACGATCACCGCGAGGGGCAGCGAGCCACCGATGGCTTTCGAGAGCACCATCACGTCGGGGACGATACCGCTGTGTTCGACCGCCCAGAAGGTGCCGGTCCTGCCGACTCCGGTCTGCACCTCGTCCGCGATCAGGGCGATGGAGCGCTCGCGGGTGATCTCCCGCATCCGGCGCAGCCAGCTGTCCGGGGCCGGGTTCACTCCGCCCTCGCCCTGGACGGGCTCCACGATCATCGCGGCGGGGGCGGGCACACCGCCCTTGGGGTCGTCCAGGAGGTGCTCGGTCCAGCGCGCGGCGATGTCCGCGCCCCGCTCGCCGCCGGCGCCGAACGGGCAGCGGTAGTTGCGCGGGAAGGGCAGCCTCGTCACCCGGACGTCCTGGGCGCCGCCCGACGCGGCCAGCGCACCCTCGGTCATGCCGTGGTAGGCGCCGGTGAAGGCGAGGATTCCACTGCGCCCGCCGGCGCGGACCAGCTTGAACGCCGCCTCGACGGCGTCCGTCCCGGCCGGACCGCAGAACTGGATGCGTGCGTTGTCGGCGAGTTCCCTCGGAAGGGTGGCGAACAGCTCGGTGGTGAAGGCGTCCTTGACGGGGGTCGCGAGGTCGAGGACGTGCAGCGGAGCCCCGGAGTCGATGACCTTCCTGATGGCCTCCAGCACCACGGGGTGGTTGTGGCCGAGCGCCAGCGTGCCCGCCCCCGAGAGGCAGTCGAGATAACGCCGCCCGTCGGCGCCCTCGATGGTCATGCCGCGCGCGCGTACCGGCACGATCGGCAGGGAGCGTGCGTAGGTGCGGGCCGCCGACTCCCGTTGGGCCTGCCGCCGCAGAATTCCCTCGTGCACAGCGGGAAGTGCCACCGGAGCTGGTTCGGTCACGGCCACGGCTGTCGGTCCTCCTGCATAACAGTTGCGTTGCACATCGGTACGTCTCCCGAGAGCACGAACGCGCGGTTGAACGCTGTCCTGGTGTCCCCCGTACGTACCAACGACGTGGAAGGCGGGAGATCACGGGTAAATCGGAAGATCCTTGCGCGCGCGGAACCGTGGCCCTGCCGCGCGCCGTCCCTCACGGCACCGGCATAGTGGGTGCCGCACCCGGGACGGGGGCCGCCGCTCCGACGTCCCCGGGGCCTGCCGCGGTCCGGCGAGGACGGCGCCGCTCGCCCCAAGTCCTCGGTGCAGTACCGAAGTCAGTGACGAAGTCCCAGGGGGATCACCAGATGCGACCCATGCGCCCGATCGATACCGCACTCCGCGGGAGGAGCGCCAGCCGCACTCCCCGGGTGTTCGCCGCAGCCGCCCTCGCCGCTGTTCTGACGCTCACCGCCACGGCCTGCGGCCCGGAGGAGGACGGGGCGATGAGCGATCCGAGCAGCTCCGCCGGGCAGTCCGCCGACGGCAAGGTCGTCATCCCGGACGATCTCAAGGAGCGGCTCAAGGAGCACGGGATCGATCTTGAGAAGTGGCGGGACGGCGAGTGGAAGAACTGGGACAAGGACACCTGGCTGCGTGAGGCCAAGGACTACGTCAACCCGATCATCGAGGACCTCTGGAACCCGGACCGGATGCGCGAGGCGGACAAGCCCCCGGAGAACCCGGTCGACACCGACATCTCCGGTGACGAGGGCGTGACGGACCCGACGCCCGCCCCGGTCCGGGCCGTCGGCCTGAAGACGCCGTACCACGACAGCGCTGCGGCGTCCGGCAAGCTCCTCTTCGACGGGCCCGAGGGTTCGATGGTCTGCTCGGCGACCGTGGTGAAGGACCCCGCGCACCCGGGCAAGTCCAACATGGTGTGGACCGCCGGGCACTGTGTACACGCGGGCAAGGACGGCGGCTGGTACCGCAACATCGCGTTCGTCCCGTCGTACAACGACAGCGGGCTCACCACGGCCGAGCTGGAGAACGCGTCCAAGGAGCAGATCGCTCCGTACGGCGTGTGGTGGGGCCAGTGGGCGCAGACCTCCGAGCAGTGGATCGACCAGGGTGCCGCGACCGGCGGCCAGGGCGCTCCCTACGACTTCGCGGTCCTTCAGGTCGCCCCGGAGAAGGGCTCCACGGGCAAGTCCCTCGAGGAGACCGTGGGTTCGGCGCTTCCGGTCGAGTTCAACGCCCCCGCGGTGCCGGACATCGCGGACATGACGGCGACGGGCTACCCGGCCGCTCCTCCGTACGACGGCCAGAAGGCGTTCCAGTGCACGGACAAGCCGGGCCGCCTGACCGTGTTCGAGAACCAGCCGACGATGTACCGCGTCGGATGCTCGATGACCGGCGGCTCCTCCGGCGGCGGCTGGGTCGCGAAGGGGCAGGACGGTGAGCCGGCGCTCGTCTCCAACACCTCGATCGGCCCGGTGACGGCCGGCTGGCTGGCCGGTCCCCGTCTCGGCCCCGAGGCCAAGGGCGTCTACGAGGCCGTCAGCAAGAAGTACGCGGGCCAGTAGGTCCGGGCACGGCTCCCGCACATACGAGAAGGCCGGGCTCCCCTCGCTGAGGGGAGCCCGGCCTTCCGCGTTTCACACGCTCCGGCGGGTCAGTGGGCGACCGGCACGAACGCCGCGAGGTCCGCGGCGAGCTCCTCGTGGACCCGCGCCTTGAGCAGCGTGCCCTCCGGGGTGTGCTCCTCGGAGATCACCTCGCCCTCGGCGTGCACCCGGGAGACGAGTCCGCCCTGGGTGTAGGGCACGAGTGCCTCGATCTCCACGGACGGCCGCGGGAGCTCGGCGTCGATGAGCGCGAGCAGCTCGTCGATCCCGGCACCGGTCCTCGCCGACACGGCGATCGCGTACTTCTCGGTGCGCAGCAGGCGCTGGAGCACGAGCGGGTCCGCCGCGTCCGCCTTGTTGATCACGACGATCTCGCGGACGTCGACCGCGCCGACCTCCCGGATCACCTGGCGCACGGCGGCGAGCTGCTCCTCCGGGACCGGGTGCGCGCCGTCGACCACGTGCAGGATCAGGTCGGACTCGCCGACCTCCTCCATGGTGGAGCGGAACGCCTCGACCAGGTGGTGGGGCAGATGCCGTACGAAGCCGACGGTGTCGGCCAGGGTGTAGAGCCGGCCGCTCGGGGTCTCGGCCCGCCGCACGGTCGGGTCCAGCGTGGCGAACAGGGCGTTCTCCACGAGGACACCGGCGCCGGTGAGCCTGTTGAGCAGGGAGGACTTGCCGGCGTTGGTGTATCCGGCGATCGCGACCGAGGGCACCTTGTTGCGCTTGCGTTCCTGGCGCTTGAGGTCGCGGCCGGTCTTCATCTCCGCGATCTCCCGGCGCATCTTCGCCATCTTCTCGCGGATCCGGCGCCGGTCCGTCTCGATCTTGGTCTCACCGGGGCCACGCGTCGCCATGCCGCCACCGCCGCTGGAACCGCCGCCGCCCATCTGCCGGGACAGTGACTGACCCCAGCCGCGCAGGCGCGGCAGCATGTACTGCATCTGTGCCAGCGAGACCTGCGCCTTGCCCTCACGGGACTTGGCGTGCTGGGCGAAGATGTCGAGGATCAGGGCGGTCCTGTCGACCACCTTGACCTTGACGACGTCCTCCAGGTGGATCAGCTGGCCGGGGCTGAGCTCACCGTCGCAGACGACGGTGTCAGCCCCGGACTCGAGGACGATGTCACGGAGCTCCAGCGCCTTGCCCGAGCCGATGTAGGTGGCCGCGTCGGGCTTGTCGCGCCGCTGGAAGACGGCGTCGAGCACCTGGGCGCCCGCCGTCTCGGCGAGTGCCGCGAGCTCCGCGAGGGAGATCTCCGCGTCGTGGACCGTCCCGGAGGTCCAGACACCGACGAGCACCACGCGCTCCAGGCGCAGCTGCCGGTACTCGACCTCGGTGACGTCCTCGAGCTCGGTGGAGAGGCCGGCGACACGGCGGAGCGCCGCACGCTCGGAACGGTCGAACTGCTCGCCGTCCCGCTCTCCGTCGATCTCGTGGCTCCAGGCGACGTCCTCTTCCATCAGGGCGTCGGCCCGAAGGCTCTCGGTGAGGCTCTCGGAGACGGGTTCCGTGGCGCTCTGCGCGTCCTGCGCGTCCTGGGGAAGGGAGGAAGAGGAGGTCATTGGATCCTTACGTCGATAGAAGTCCGTTACGTCAGTCACAACGCGTGACCCTGCCGGATGATTCCCAGGGACGGGATCCACCGGCCGGCCGCCGTGCCGACGCGTCGATAGTGGCATGTCCCCGCCCGCCCAGTCACTCCGGTTTCGGTGCGCGGGCGGGGCTCTGCGGGACGGCCGTGGCGCGCGGGGCCTCGCTGCGCCAGTCCGGGTGCCCCGGCATGGGCGGGGTCTTCTTCGCGTACAGCCAGCCGTCGAAGAACGCCGTCAGGTCCCGTCCCGCGATCCCGGACGCCAGGTCGGTGAACTGCCGGGTGGTCGCCGATCCGTCCCGGTGGACGCTCACCCAGGTCCGCTCCAGGCGGTCGAACGCGGCCCTCCCGATCTCCTCGCGGAGCGCGTACAGGATGAGGGCGCTGCCGTCGTACACGACCGGCCTGAACAGGCTGATCTTGTGGTCGGGGCTCGGTACGTCGGGGCGGGCGGGCGGGCCTCCGGCGGCGCGCCAGGTGTCGGAGCGCGCGTAGGCCTCGCGCATCCGCCGCTCCATCGGCTTCTTCGCGTGCTCCTCGGCGTAGAGGGCCTCGTACCAGGTGGCGTGCCCCTCGTTGAGCCAGAGGTCGGACCAGGTCCGCGGCGAGACGCTGTTGCCGAACCACTGGTGGGCGAGTTCGTGGACCATGACCGATTCGACGTACCACTCGGGGTAACCGGTCCCGGTGAACATGGAGCGTTCGAAGAGCGAGAGCGTCTGGGTCTCCAGCTCGAAGCCCGTCTCGGTGTCGGCGACGAGCAGTCCGTACGTCTCGAACGGGTAGGGCCCTACCTGCTTCTCCATCCAGGCGAGCTGGTCCGGGGTCTTGCGCAGCCAGGGTTCCAGCTTCGCGCGGTCGGCCGCGGGCACGACGTCGCGGACCGGCAGGCCGTTCGGACCGGTGCGCCGCAGGACGGCCGAGCGCCCGATGGAGACCTGTGCGAGCTCGGTCGCCATGGGGTGGCTGGTGCGGTAGGTCCAGGTGGTCGTGGCCGCGTGTTCGCGCTTTTCGGCGAGGAGGCCGCCCGCCACGACGGTGAGGGCCTTCGGCGCGGTCACCCGGAAGGTGAAGTACGCCTTGTCGGCGGGGTGGTCGTTGCCGGGGAAGACCCGGTGCGCCGCGTCGGCCTGGTTGGCCATCGCGAGTCCGTCCGCGGTCGGCACCCAGCCGCCGTTGGCCTGGTCCCCCGTGGGATCGCTCGTGTGCCGGACGGTGATCCGTACGGGCGCGCCGGCCGGGAGCGCTGTGGGGGCGTCGACGACCAGGTCCTCTCCGGCGGCGGCGAACTCCGAGTCGGCTCCGTCGACCTCGACGGAGCTGACGGTGCCCCGGGCGAAGTCGAGGTTGATCCGCTCCAGGGGCTCGGTCGTCCGCGCGTCGATCGTGGTGACGGCGTCGAGGGGCTTGGTGTTGCTGCCCTTGTAGGTGAGCGAGACGTCGTAGGCGAGGACGTCGTAGCCGGGGTTGCCGAGATGGGGGAAGAGCCGGTCGCCGATGCCGAGCGGCTCGGGTGCGGGCAGGGACGCGGCGACGAGGGTGACCGACGCGGTGGCCAGCAGTGCGGCGCGCAGTCGGCGGGAGGTGAGCGGCATGGACTACGGCTACCAGCGCGCACCGCCCCCGCGGAGGTGGCGCGCGCCGCACCCACCCGAACGAGGTCTCCGACGGGCGGCAGGAAGAGGCAGGTCAGCCGGTGGCGGCCGGCTGCTGGGCGCGGCTCACGTCGTAGACGCCGGGCACGTCACGCATCGCCCGCATGAGGCCGGGCAGTCCCGCGGCGTCCGGGAGCTGGAGCGTGTAGGTGTGCCGGACCCGCTGTTCGCTGGGCGGTTCGACGGTGGCGGCGACGATGGCGGCCTCCGCTGTCGCGATGGCCTCCGTGAGGTCGGCGAGCAGCCGGGGGCGTCCGAAGGACTCGGCGACGAGGGTGACCCGGTAGTCGGCGGTGCCGCTCCACTCACCCGGGTCGTTCCAGCGGGCGCCGACGGCCGCCCGGCCGAGTGCGCGCATCCGGGCCACCGCGGGACACTCCTCGCGGTGCACGGTGACGGCACCGCCGCGCACCGTGAACCCGACGATGGCGTCGGGCGGGACGGGGGTGCAGCAGCCGGCGAGCCGGACCGGTGCGCCCGGGGTGTCCACGTCCACGCTCGGCGTCCTGCCGCCCGGCCTGCCCCGGCCGTTGGCCGCTTCCTCGGACGGCTGGGCAGCCTGCGGCCGTTCCGCGTCGGGCCGGCCCCCGTGGGCCCCCTGCGCGCCGTCCGGATGGGCGTCGAGCCACGCCGTGATCGCGATCCGTGCAGCGGGGGTACGGACATGGTCGAGCCACTCGGGCGAGGGGCCGGAGGAGGCGTCCTGGGCGAGGAGCAGCTGCACGGTGTCGCCGTCGTTCAGCACGGTGCTGAGGGTGGCCAGCCGGCCGTTGACGCGGGCGCCGATGCTGCCGTGCGCCTCTTCGCCGTACTGCGCGTACGCGGCGTCGGCGCAGCTGGCGCCGGCGGGCAGGCCCAAGGTCCCGCCGTCGGTCCGGAAGACGGTGATCTCCCGGTCCTGCGCGAGGTCGGCGCGCAGCGTGGTCCAAAAAGTGTCGGAGTCGGTGGCCGATTCCTGCCAGTCCAGGAGGCGGGAGAGCCAGCCGGGCCTGGTCGGGTCGGCGCGCTCGCCGTCGGCCGGTTCGGCCTGGTGGGCGGCGTTGGTGCCGTCCTGGGTGTAGGGATTGCCGAGCGCCACGACGCCCGCCTCGGCGACCTTGTGCATCCGGTGCGTGCGGATGAGGACTTCGGCGACCGCGCCCTCGGGGCCGACGACGGCGGTGTGCAGCGACTGGTAGAGGTTGAACTTGGGGGCCGCGATGAAGTCCTTGAACTCGGAGATCACCGGCGTGAAGCACGTGTGCAGTTCGCCCAGGACGGCGTAGCAGTCGGCGTCCTCGCCGACCAGCACCAGCAGCCGTCCGAAGTCGGTGCCGCGCATCTCGCCGCGTTTGATCCTCACCCGGTGCACCGAGACGAAGTGGCGCGGTCTGATGAGGACTTCGGCGCTGATGCCGGCTTCACGGAGGGTCGACCTGACGCCCTCGGCGATCTCCGTGAGGGGGTCCTGGGCGTCGGCCCACGCGGTGATCAGCGCCTGGGTGCGTTCGTACTCCTGGGGGTGGAGGATCGCGAAGACGAGATCCTCCAGCTCCGTCTTGAGCGCCTGCACACCGAGGCGTTCGGCTAGCGGGATGAGTACGTCACGGGTGACCTTGGCGATCCTGGCCTGCTTCTCGGGACGCATGACACCGAGGGTTCGCATGTTGTGCAGCCGGTCGGCGAGCTTGATGGACATCACCCGGACGTCGTTGCCGGTGGCGACGAGCATCTTGCGGAAGGTCTCGGGCTCGGCGGCGGCTCCGTAGTCGACCTTCTCGAGCTTGGTGACCCCGTCGACCAGATAGCAGACCTCGTCGCCGAACTGCTCCCGCACCTGATCGAGCGTCACGTCCGTGTCCTCGACCGTGTCGTGGAGGAGCGAGGCGGTCAGGGTCGTCGTCTCCGCGCCGAGTTCGGCGAGGATGAGGGTCACCGCGAGCGGATGGGTGATGTAGGGCTCGCCGCTCTTGCGCATCTGGCCGCGGTGGGAGGACTCGGCCAGGACGTAGGCCCGGCGCAGGAT
Organism: Streptomyces sp. CB02058; assembly: GCF_001905505.1. Taxonomy (GTDB): domain Bacteria; phylum Actinomycetota; class Actinomycetes; order Streptomycetales; family Streptomycetaceae; genus Streptomyces. Next base: position 50,227 of record NZ_LIPG01000003.1, on the reverse strand, counting down.
GTCCAGGTCGGCGTCGGGGTGGTGCGCCCTGTGGGCCTCCGCGACATGCCCGATGGCGTCGGGCAGCCGGTCACGGGAGACCGGCCCGAGCAGGGCGACACGGCCCAGCCTGCGCAGATCGATCCGTGGACGACCGCGCTTGCGAAGGGGAGCACCTGGATTGGTGGCCTCTGCGCTCATGGGGCACCTCCGGCAACGTCGACCGGCGGTGGAGAGGTGCGGGTACACCTCCGGGCCGGTGCTTGATGCTATCGACCCCACCACGTGGCGCAGTCCCGCTCTCGCCCAGCGTGAAACGGATCACCCATTCGAGCGAAGCTCTAACCGATCATCGTTTCGAGCCAGGAGGGGTCGATCACGCCTTCGGCGACGATCACTGCGGGTCCCGTCATGTCGATCCCGCCGTCCGGGTATTCGGTGATCACCAGGGTGCCTCCGGGGAGGTCCACGGTGTACGTGGCGGGGGCGCCGGTCAGGGCCGGGTCCAGGCCGTCCCTGCGGGCGGCGGCGACGGCCACGGCGCAGGCGCCGGTGCCGCAGGAGCGGGTCTCGCCGGAGCCGCGCTCATGGACGCGCATCGCGACATGGCGGGGTCCGCGGTCCGCGACGAACTCGATGTTGACGCCGTCCGGGTAGACGGACGCCGGGCTGAACGGCGGTACGGAGAAGAGGTTCCCGGCGTGGTCCAGGTCCTCGACGAAGGCGACGGCGTGCGGATTGCCCATGTTCACGTTGCGGGCGGCCCAGCTGCGGCCGTCCACCGAGACCGTGACGCCGTCCTCGGGCAGCACCGCGCGGCCCATGGAGACGGTGATGTCGCCGTTCTTCGCGAGGTGGACCCGCTTGATCCCGCCCCGGGTCGCGACGGCCAGATCACCCTCGGCGACGAGTCCGGCGCGCTGGAGGTAGTGGGCGAAGACACGCACGCCGTTGCCGCACATCTCGGCGGCGGAGCCGTCCCCGTTGCGGTAGTCCATGAACCACTCGGCCTCGCCCGCCATGTGCTGGGCGTCGGGGTGCGCGGCGGACCGCACGACGTGCAGCAGCCCGTCGCCACCGATGCCCGCCCGGCGGTCGCAGAGCCGGGCGACGACGGAAACGGGCAGGTCGACGGCGTTGTCCGGGTCGGGAACGATCACGAAGTCGTTCTCGGTGCCATGACCCTTGAGGAAGGCGATCTGCGAAGTGCTCACGTGCCAACTGTACGAGGCCCCGCCGACAGTCCGCCGGACCGGCCCCCGGGGGCGCCTCAGCGCAGCCGGGCCACGCGCCAGACGGCCAGGGCCACGAGTACGGCGCAGAGCGCCACGTACAGCGCGATCACGCGCCAGTCGGGGCGTTCGCCCGCTCCCTTGTCCGGCAGGCCGGGCCAGGTGTGGCCGACGCGGCGCGCGGCCATCATGCCCCAGCCCGCGGCGCAGGAGCTGATCAGCAGTCCCAGCATCGCCACGACGGCACCGCCGTCGCCGAACTCGAAGGCGAGCGGGAAGGCGAACATCAGGGAGCCGAGCGCCGCCAGCACCACGATGGGCGCGAGCTGCCAGATGCGCAGCCGACGGGCGGGGCGGAGCTCGACCTCGACCTCGGGGGTCACGTCGTGCTCGTCGGGCCCGTCAGGACTCAGACGCCCTGCCTCGTGCCGCGTATCCGGTGCGTCTTGGTCTGTGTCGCGAGGGCCGGCCTCCATCGCCACGCGCCCTCCCAACTCGGACTCCACTGGTCGATCGATGCTCGATGATGGCACGCTCCCGGCCGCCGAAATGACGGGCTGAGCTTCCCGATGCCATCACGTGATCAGGCTGTGACCGCTCGTTCGACCAACGCCAGCGCCCGGTGCGGGAGTTCTCCCCTGTGTTCCTCGGCACCACTCAGCCACCGGACGCGCGGGTCGCGCCTGAACCACGAGTCCTGACGGCGCGCGAAGCGTTTGGTGGCGCGTACGGTCTCGGCGCGCGCCTCCTCCTGCGTGCACTCCCCCGCGAGCGCCGCGAGCACCTGCTGGTAGCCGAGCGCGCGGGAGGCGGTGCGCCCCTCGCGCAGCCCCACGGCCTCCAGCGCGCGCACCTCGTCCACGAGCCCGGCCTCCCACATCCGGTCCACCCGGGTGCTGATCCGCTCGTCGAGCTCGGGCCGTTCGACGTCCACACCGATCTGAACGGCGTCGTAGACGGGTTCCTCTCCCGGCAGGTTGGCCGTGAAGGGCTTTCCGGTGATCTCGATGACTTCCAGGGCCCGGACGATGCGGCGCCCGTTGCTGGCCAGGATGGCGCGGGCGGCCTCGGGGTCCGCCTCGGCGAGCCGGGCGTGCAGGGCGCCGGAGCCGCGCTCCGTCAGCTCCTGTTCGAGCCGGGCGCGCACCTCGGGATCCGTACCCGGGAACTCCAGCGCGTCGATCGCGCCCTTCACGTAGAGACCGGAACCGCCCACCAGGACGGGGGTCCGCCCCTCGGCCAGCAGCCGGTCGATCTCGACGCGGGCGAGCCGCTGGTACTCGGCCACGCTCGCGGCCTCGGTGACGTCCCAGATGTCCAGCAGATGGTGCGGGACGCCGTCACGCTCGGTGAGGGTCAGCTTCGCGGTGCCGATGTCCATGCCGCGGTAGAGCTGCATGGAGTCGGCGTTGACCACTTCGCCGCCGAGCTGCTGGGCGAGGAAAACTCCGAGATCGGACTTTCCGGCCGCGGTGGGGCCGACGACGGTGATGACGCGGGGGGTGGGAGCGGGTCTTCTCACCGGGACAGTCTCCCAAACTTCGGGGCGCTCCCGGACCGGCGCGGACCGGCCGGCGGGCGGCGGGTGAGGACACGGCGAGTGACGCGTGTTTGCCCTGCGACGAGTAAAATGTGATCACAGTCCCCCCAGCACGGAAGGTGACCCATGGGTTTCCTGGACAACCTGAAGGCCAAGCTGGCCCCGGCCAAGGAGAAGGTCGGCGACCTCGCGCAGCAGCACGGGGGCAAGATCGACCAGGGCCTCGACAAGGCCGCCCGCACGGTCGACCAAAAGACCAAGGGCAAGTACAGCGACAAGATCGTGTCCGGCACGCAGAAGGCCAAGGACGCGGTCGACCGCCTGGGACAGAAGAACGAGGGCGGTACGCCTCCCCCGCCGCCCGCCTCCTGATCCGGGCACCGGCGTGACCGAGGGCCGTGGAGCGTCAGCGCTCCACGGCCCTCACCCGTTCCGGTGAGAGGCCGGCCGGTGGTTCAGGACCAGGCCGCGACGACGTATCCCACGCCGTACGGCGCGTCCTCGTGCAGCAGCTTTCCGCCGAGCTCCGCCCCCTGGGCCGCGCCCGCGAGCACCTGCCAGGGCGCCCGGCCCGAGGCCTTCAGTTCGTAGGCCAGCGACGCGTCCAGGGCACTCAGCGCGGCCAGGTCGGCGTTGCCCAGCGCACGGGCCGCCTCGGCGTCGAAGTCCGCGGCACGCTCGTCCAGGTAGCCGGGCGCCTTGACCGTGCGGCAGGCACTGCCGTCGCCCATGACCAGCAGGGCGACCCGCTCCGGACCGCCCGCCAGTCCGGCTCCGGCCCGCAGACAGCGCGCGGCGTCGAGGTGCTCCCCCACGCCGAACCCCTGGACGGGGGTGCCGGCCCACCCCGCGCGCTCCAGGAGCCAGGCTCCGACGGCGAGGGACGCCGGGAGGGCCCGGTCAGGTGCGGCCCCTGCGGGCGCCTCACCCAGCCGCACGGTCAGGTCCACGCCGAACCCGGCGAAGGAGCCGGTGGAGCCCGGGGGGAACGGCCCGCTCCCGTCCGGCCCCGTCGGCCCCACCACGATCAGCAGGTCCGGTCGCGCGGCGGCGAGGACGCCGAGGGCGTCGATGCACGCGGCCCTCGCGGCGTCGAGTTCGGGCGCGGCGCCCGCGGCCACCTCGGGGACCAGGAGCGGCGGGCAGGGGCAGACGGCGGCAGCGGCAAGCATGCCGGTCAGCGTACTCAGTCGCAGCCGCAGCCCGGGGTGGCGGCGGCCGGGAGCGGCGCGGGGGCACCGATGCCGGGCAGGCCCAGCATGACTCCGGCGGGCTGCGGCGCGGCGGCGGCGGTGCGCTTCTCCCAGGCATCGCCCGAGCGGGTGTGCCGGACGCCCAGGGGCGCTCCCTCGGCGAGCAGGTGGTGCGGGGCGGCGTAGGTGATCTCGACCGTCACCACGTCCCCGGGGCGGACGTCCTGGGAGGGCTTGGTGAAGTGCACCAGGCGGTTGTCGGGGGCGCGGCCGGAGAGCCGGTGCGTGGCGCCGTCCTTGCGGCCCTCGCCCTCCGCGACCATGACCTCCAGGACGCGGCCGACCTGCTTCTTGTTCTCCTCCCAGGAGATCTCCTCCTGGAGGGCGGACAGGCGCATGTAGCGCTCCTGGACGACCTCCTTGGGGATCTGCCCCTCCATGTCGGCGGCGGGGGTCCCGGGGCGCTTGGAGTACTGGAAGGTGAAGGCGTTGGCGAAGCGGGCCTCGCGCACCGCGTGCATCGTCTGCTCGAAGTCCTCCTCGGTCTCGCCGGGGAAGCCCACGATGATGTCGGTGGAGATGGCGGCGTCCGGCATCGCGGCGCGCACCTTCTCGATGATCCCGAGGAAGCGCTCCTGGCGGTACGAGCGGCGCATGGCCTTGAGGATCGTGTCCGAGCCGGACTGCATCGGCATGTGGAGCTGCGGCATCACGTTCGGCGTCTCGGCCATCGCCGCGATCACGTCGTCCGTGAAGTCGCGCGGGTGGGGCGAGGTGAAGCGGACGCGCTCCAGGCCCTCGATCGTGCCGCAGGCCCGCAGCAGCTTGGAGAACGCCTCGCGGTCGCCGATGTCGGAGCCGTAGGCGTTCACGTTCTGGCCGAGGAGGGTGATCTCGCTGACGCCCTCGGCGACGAGCGCCTCGATCTCGGCCAGGATGTCGCCGGTGCGGCGGTCCTTCTCCTTGCCGCGCAGGGCCGGGACGATGCAGAAGGTGCAGGTGTTGTTGCAGCCGACGGAGATGGACACCCAGGCGGCGTACGCGGACTCGCGGCGGGTGGGCAGCGTGGAGGGGAAGGCCTCCAGCGACTCCGCGATCTCGACCTGTGCCTCCTCCTGGACCCGGGCGCGCTCCAGGAGCACCGGCAGCTTGCCGATGTTGTGCGTGCCGAAGACGACGTCCACCCAGGGGGCCCGCCGGACGATCGTGTCGCGGTCCTTCTGGGCGAGGCAGCCGCCGACGGCGATCTGCATCCCGGGGCGCTTCGTCTTCATCGGGGCGAGGCGGCCGAGGTTGCCGTAGAGCTTGTTGTCGGCGTTCTCGCGCACCGCGCAGGTGTTGAAGACGACGACGTCGGCGTCGCCGTCGGAGCCCTCGGGGGCGCGCACGTATCCGGCGTCCTCCAGGAGACCCGACAAGCGCTCGGAGTCGTGGACGTTCATCTGGCACCCGTAAGTGCGTACCTCGTAGCTCTTCTGGACGTCCACTGCTTCGCTCCGGTTGCCGCTGGTCATGGGACAAGGGTAGGCGGTGGCCGGAGCTCCTCGTCCGGGCTCCCTCCGTCACGCCCGGCTCCCGGGGCCCCGTCCGGCGGGCCCGCGGCCCGCGGAGGGCACCTGGCGGCCCGGGAGCGTTCAGCCCGGGGGCGTTGAACGTCGCGTTCCGGCCAGTTCATATGCTGATCGTTCCACGCTCGAAAGGTGTAACTGATGGTCCTCTCCCTCCTCCGCGGCAGGCGATCCAAGGCGGCCTCCGGTGGTGGTGGGACGAGATTCAGCTATCCCGTACCTCCCGGGGCGGGGACGGTCACCTGCGAGGTCGTCGACCCGATGGGACAGCCGCTCGGCGGCGCGGAGATCACCGTCACGGCCCAGGACTCGGCCCGGACGGCCGCGAAGGGGACCACGGACCTCTTCGGCCTGTTCGTCGCGGCCCTGCCTCCCGGCGACTACCGCCTGCTCATGACGGCCGAAGGCATGCAGCCCGCCAGCTGGACGTTCGGCATCGCCGCGGGCGAGACCCTGTCGATGGACCGTGTGCAGCTGGACGTGGCCCGGCAGCTGGAGCCCCCGGCCCCGGGCACCTGGCTCTTCGACCCGCCGCACACCGCGATCCGCTTCATCGCACGGCACGTCGGCATGGCCAACGTGCACGGGCGCTTCACCACCTTCGAGGGCGGTGTCCGGATCGCGCCCGTCATGGAGGACTCGCAGGTCGAGATACGCATCGACGCGTCGAGCATCACCACGGGCAACAAGACCAGGGACAACCACCTGCGCTCCGCAGACTTCCTGGACGTGGAGAACTTCCCGTACCTCCACTTCGCCAGCAGGCGCTTCGTGTACCGGGGCGGGAACAACTGGACCGTCCAGGGAGGGCTGACCATGCACGGGGTCAGCCGCTCCGTCTCCCTGGACACGCAGTACCTGGGCGCCGTCAACGGCGGTTACGGCGAGGAGCTGCGCTGTGCCGCGCGGGCCACCGCCGAGCTGCACCGCGAGGACTACACCCTGAACTGGCGCAACATGCTCGCCCGGGGCATCGCCATCGTCGGGCCCACGATCCAGCTGGAACTGGACATCCAGACCATGTTCCAGGGCCCCGACACCCCGACGCCCCCGGAGTGACGGAAGGGCGGGGCACCCGCGCGGCCCCGTCCGCCCGGCGCGGGCCCCCGGGCGTGTGACCTGTCCGCCCTGGCCAGCACGGGCACGCGAATGGCAGGATCGCGCCATGCCGCACGCACTGTCCCGTTTCGGGCGGCGGCGCACCCTTCAGGGGGGCGCCGCCGTCGCCGTCGTGCTCGGACTGCTGCTGTGGTGGGTGCTGCCGATCGGCGAGGAGGAGCCGAGCGGCTCCCTCACCTTCTCAACCGGCGTACGCAGCGGGGTCTACCAGCGCTACGGACAACGGCTGGAAGGCGCCCTCGCCAAGGACATGCCCAAGGTGTCGATACGGCTCCGCAACAGCGAGGGCTCCCAGCAGAACGTCGAGCGGGTCGCGACCGGGAAGGCCGACTTCACGATCGCCACCGCCGACGCCGTCGCCACGTATCTGCAGAGCGGGAAGCCCGGCGCCGAGCGGCTGCGGGGTTGCGTCCGGCTGTACGACGACTACGTCCAGCTGATCGTGCCCAGGGACTCGGGGATCCGGAAGGTCGCCGACCTGCGCGGCAAGCGGATCGGTGTGGGGCAGAAGGGGTCCGGGGTGCTGCTCGTCGCGGACCGGCTGATGAACGCGGCGGGCCTCGATCCGACCGGGGACATCACCCCCGTCCACGCCGGGATCGACACGATGCCGGAGAGGCTCGCGGACGGCCGGATCGATGCCTTCTTCTGGTCCGGCGGGCTGCCCACCGCCGCCGTCCAGGATCTCTCGGAGAAGTTCGCGATCCGGCTGGTGCCGCTGGAGGACGCGCTGATCACCGAGCTCCAGGCGGTCGGCGGGTCCACCCGCTACTACCGTTCGGCCGTGATGCCGGCCGACGCCTACGACGACGCGCAGCAGGGGCAGGCCGTGCAGACGGTCGCGGTGTCCAATCTGCTGATCACCACGGACCGCACGGACCCGCTGATGACCGAGGCCTTCACCCGCACCGTGATCGACAGCCGCGACCGGATCGGCCGTGAGGTGCACTCGGCGCAGCTGGTGGACCTCCGGACGGCGATCTACACCGATCCGCTGCCGCTGCACGACGGCGCCAGCCGCTACTACCGCTCCGCCAAGCCCTGACGGGCCCCCGGCGGCCCCTCTCAGGTGTGCGGAGCGTCGCGCGGCACCGTGACGGTCACCCGCAGGCCGTGCGGCTCGTGCGGGGCGTAGCCGATCGATCCGCCGCCCGCCGCGAGCAGGGCGCGCGAGATGGAGAGCCCGAGTCCCGATCCCTTGATGTTCTGGTGCCGGCCGCTGCGCCAGAAGCGGTCGCCGACGCGCTCCAGCTCCTTCTCGGTCAGCCCTGGGCCGCGGTCGGCGACGACGACCGTGGCGCCGGGGCCGTCGGTGCCCGCCGTCACGCGGACCTCCTCCCCTGCCGGGGTGAACTTCAGCGCGTTGTCGATGACGGCGTCCAGCGCGCTGGAGAGGGCGATGGCATCCGCCCAGCCGGTCACCGCGGGCGCTCCTTCCAGCGTCAGCCGTACGCCCTTCTCCTCGGCCAGCGGACGCCACGAGGCGACCCGTTCACCCGCGAGGGCGGCGATGTCGGTCAGCTGGAGATCGGCCGCCGCGTGTTCGGCCAGGGCGAGGTCCAGCAGGTCGTCCAGGACCTGGGCGAGCCGCTTGCCCTCCGTACGGACGGATGCGATCTCCTCGTTGCCCTCGGGGAGTTCGAGCGCGAGGAGCTCGATCCGGAGCAGGAGCGCGGCCAGGGGGTTGCGCAACTGGTGCGAGGCGTCGGCGACGAACGCGCGCTGCTGCTCCAGGACTTCTTCGACGTTGTCGGCCATCTCGTTGAACGAGCGGGCCAGGCGCCGTAGTTCCGGGGGGCCTCCGGACGCGACGACCCGGGATCTCATCCGGCCGCTCGCAATGTCGTGGGCGGCGGCGTCCAGGACCCGTACGGGCAGGAGCACCCAGCCCGTGAGGCGGAACGCGGCACCGACCGCCACCAGCATGGCCAGGCCCTCCCCGAGGGCGATGAGCAGCCAGCCGCGGAGTATGCGGGAGCGCATGTCCCCGGTGGGGGACTCGGTGACCACGACGGCGACCACGTCTCCGTCGCGTACGACCGGGGAGGCGACGACGATGCGGCCGTCCTGCCAGGGCCAGACCTGGGGCGGGTCGTGGGAGCGGCGGCCGAGCAGTGCCTCCTGGAACGCCTCGCGTCCCTCCCCCTCGACGGGCAGGGACCAGGCGGCGGGTGCCTTCGCGAGGGCCCGGTCGTCCCGGTAGAAGACGCCGGCCCTGATGCCGTACACCGAGTCGTAGGCCTCGAGTTCGGTCTGCAGGGTCCGCTGCCGCTCGTCCGTGCCCCCGGCGGGCTCGCTGACGAACTGGGCCAGCGCGCCGAAGCGCGCGGTGTCGTCGATCCGGTCGATGACGACCCGCTGCTGTTCCGCGGCGGCCACCCGCACGGCGAGGGGGAAGCCGAGGGCGAGCAGCACGGCGGCCATCAGGACGATGAGCAGGGGGAGCAGACGGGTGCGCACCGGGAGCGTACGTCCTCAGGCCGAGGGCTGGACGAGCCGGTAGCCGACTCCTCGTACGGTCTCGATCAGCGCGGGCAGCCGCAGCTTGGAGCGCAGCGACGCCACGTGCACCTCCAGCGTGCGGCCCGTTCCCTCCCAGCTGGTCCGCCACACCTCGCTGATGATCTGCTCGCGGCGGAAGACCACACCGGGGCGCTGCGCGAGCAGCGCGAGCAGGTCGAACTCCTTGCGGGTGAGCTGGACCTCCTGGCCCTCGACGCTGACCCGGCGGGTGGGCAGCTCGATCCGGACCGGGCCGAGCAGCAGGGCGGCGAGCGGGGTCTGCCCGGTGTCCTCGCCGGACGGCCTGCGCCGGGCGACGGCGTGGATGCGGGCCAGGAGCTCACCGGTGTCGTAGGGCTTCACGACGTAGTCGTCGGCGCCGAGGTTAAGGCCGTGGATGCGCGAGCGGACGTCGGACCGCGCGGTCACCATGATCACGGGGATCGCGGAGCGCTTGCGGATCTTTCCGCACACCTCGTAGCCGTCCTGGTCGGGCAGCCCGAGGTCCAGGAGCACGACCCCGAAGGGCTCCTTGTCGGCCGGCAGCAGCGCCTTCAGGGCCTCCTCGCCGCTGCGGGCGTGGACGACCTGGAAGCCGTGGCGTGCGAGCACGGCGGACAGGGCCGCCGCGACGTGGTCGTCGTCCTCAACGAGCAGCAGTCTCATGACCCCCCTCTCCGCCTCTTCTGTCGCCACCTGGTGGCTCGGACTCGTATCCCGGCTCCCGTACGTCTCCGGGGTACGGGACAGCGCCCGGGAACCGTGCGTGACCGTACACCGGTGTTCAGTCCGGCGAACCTTCCCGTACGGCGACGATTCACTTCATCCCGTACCAGGGCATCCACGCCGATGACGGGTACGCCAGTCAAGCCCCTGCCCGTTACCACCAGGTTTCCGTTACCCACCCGGTACGCCTCCGAGCGCGCCGTGGCGTCCCGTTCACGCGGTGTGTCCGGTTGCGGCCGGATCGTTATGCTCAATTTCCGCTCAGATGTAATGACGTTGGTAGCACTGCGTCACTAGGGTCCTTCCCTAACCGAGGAGGACGGAGCAAGAAGCCGATGAGCGGAGTTTCAGTGACCAAGGCCGCCGAGGATGCCGCGCCCGCGGGGGACGACCTTGTCGTACTGAGCAACGTCAACAAGCACTTCGGCGCGCTGCATGTGCTCCAGGACATCGACCTGACCATCGCCCGTGGCGAGGTCGTCGTAGTCATCGGGCCCTCCGGGTCCGGGAAGTCCACGCTGTGCCGCACGATCAACCGCTTGGAGACGATCGACTCGGGCGCGATCACGATCGACGGCAAGCCGCTGCCCGAGGAGGGCAAGGAGCTGGCCAGGCTGCGTGCCGATGTGGGCATGGTCTTCCAGTCGTTCAATCTCTTCGCCCACAAGACGGTGCTGGAGAACGTGATGCTGGGCCAGCTCAAGGTCCGCAGGACGGAGAAGAAGCTCGCCGAGGAGAAGGCGCGGGCGCTGCTCGACCGCGTGGGCGTCGGCGTCCAGGCCGACAAGTACCCGGCGCAGCTCTCCGGCGGTCAGCAGCAGCGCGTCGCCATCGCCCGCGCGCTGGCCATGGACCCCAAGGTCATGCTCTTCGACGAGCCCACGTCGGCGCTCGACCCGGAGATGATCAACGAGGTGCTGGAGGTCATGCAGCAGCTGGCCCGGGAGGGGATGACGATGGTCGTCGTCACCCACGAGATGGGCTTCGCGCGCTCGGCGGCCAACCGGGTCGTGTTCATGGCCGACGGCAAGATCGTCGAAGAGGCCACGCCGGACCACTTCTTCAGCAACCCGCGCAGCGACCGGGCCAAGGACTTCCTGTCGAAGATCCTTCACCACTGATCCCGCACAGCTGGTCACGCACCGGCTGAACACCCACATCGCGTCAACCCAGGGAAAAGAATCATGCAGCTTCGCAAGGTCACCGCCGCCTCGGCCGCCGTGCTCGCCCTCGCCCTCACCGCCACCGCCTGTGGCTCCGACGACAAGGACGACGCCTCGGGTTCCGGAGGTGGCGGCAAGATCACCATCGGCATCAAGATCGACCAGCCGGGCATCGGTCTGAAGACCCCGGACGGCAAGTTCACCGGCTTCGACGTCGATGTCGCCACCTACGTCGCCAAGGAACTCGGCTACGACGCCAAGGACATCGAGTTCAAGGAGACGAAGAGCGCCGACCGCGAGACCGCCATCTCCCGCGGTGACGTCAAGTTCATCGCCGCCTCCTACTCGATCAACGACGAGCGCCTGCAGAAGGTCGACTTCGCCGGTCCGTACCTCCTCGCCCACCAGGACATCCTGGTCCGCGCGGACGACGACACGATCAAGTCGCCCGAGGACCTGAACAACAAGAAGCTCTGCTCGGTCACCGGCTCGACCTCGGCGCAGAACGTCAAGGACAAGCTCGCCCCGAAGGCGCAGCTCCAGGAGTACGGCGGCTACTCCGAGTGCCTGACCGGCCTCGAGAACAAGGCCGTGGACGCGCTGACCACGGACGACAGCATCCTGGCCGGCTACGCCTCGCAGGACGCCAACAAGGGCAAGTTCAAGCTGGCCGGCTTCAAGATGACCAACGAGAACTACGGCATCGGCCTGAAGAAGGGCGACGCCGACCTCAAGAAGAAGATCGACGACGCGCTGACCAAGATGGTCTCGGACGGCTCGTGGCAGAAGGCCGTGGACGCGAACTTCGGTCCCGCCGGCTACAAGAACGAGGAAGCTCCGAAGATCGGCAACGTCGTCAAGTGAAGCAGGGCTGACCGGGCGCGCCGCCGCTGAACGGCGGCGCGCCGCGCCCTCCTACACGCGGAAGCACGGGAGATCGTGTTCGACTTTCTTGATGGTTATGACCTGCTGGGGGCCTTCTGGATCACGGTGAAGCTCACCGTGTTCTCCGCCCTCGGCTCCCTCATATGGGGAACGCTGCTGGCCGGCATGAGGGTCAGCCCGGTCCCTCTGATGCGCGGTTTCGCGACCGCCTACGTGAACGTGGTCCGGAACATTCCGCTGACCGTGATCATCGTCTTCGCCTCGCTGGGCCTCTTCCAGACCCTCCAGATCACGCTCGGGGGCGGTGGCGACTTCAAGGTCATCAACTTCCGGCTCGCGGTGCTCGCCTTCGTCGTCTACACCGCGTCGTTCGTGTGCGAGGCCCTTCGTTCGGGCATCAACACGGTGCCGGTCGGCCAGGCCGAGGCGGCCCGGGCACTCGGGCTCAGCTTCACCCAGGTGCTGCGACTGATCGTGCTCCCGCAGGCGTTCCGGTCCGTGGTCAACCCGCTGTCCAACGTGCTCATCGCGCTGACGAAGAACACCACCGTCGCAGCGGCGATCGGGGTCGCGGAAGCCTCGTACCTGATGAAGGAAATGATCGAGAACGAGGCCCAGCTGCTGCTGATCGCGGGTGTGTTCATCCTCGGCTTCATCATCCTGACCCTCCCGACCGGCCTCATCCTCGGCTGGGTCGCCAAGAAGGTGGCGGTGAAGCGATGAGTTCCGTCCTCTACGACGCGCAGGGGCCCCGCGCCAAGCGGCGCAACATCCTGTACACCGTTCTGTTCGTGCTGGCTGCCGCAGCGGTGCTGTGGTGGGTGTACGACGGCCTCGCCGAAAAGAACCAGCTCGACTGGGTCAAGTGGAAGCCGTTCTTCACCGACACCCAGGCCTGGGAGACGTACATCTGGCCGGGCTTCCAGAACACGATCAAGGCGGCGTTCTTCGCCCTGCTCATCGCTCTGCCGCTGGGCGCGCTGTTCGGCATCGGGCGGCTCTCGGACCACCGCTGGGTGCGCGTACCGAGCGGCGTGGTCGTGGAGTTCTTCCGCGCCATCCCCGTACTGCTCCTGATGATCATCGCCAACGCGGTCTACTCCGAGTACACCACCCTGGAACCGGACACCCGTCTGCTGTACGCGGTTGTGACGGGACTGGTCCTCTACAACGCCTCGGTCCTCGCCGAGATCGTGCGGGCCGGCATCCTGACACTCCCCCGCGGACAGTCGGACGCGGCCAAGGCGATCGGCATGCGCAAGGGCCAGACGATGGTCTTCGTGCTGCTGCCCCAGGCGGTCACGGCCATGCTCCCGGCCATCGTCAGCCAGCTCGTGGTGATCGTGAAGGACACCGCCCTCGGTGGCGCGGTGCTCAGCTTCCCGGAACTGCTCGCCTCGGTCCGGCCGATGGCAGCGAACTACGGGTCGAACACCATCGCGTGTTTCACGATCATCGCGGTGATCTACCTCGCCCTGAACTTCGCCCTGACCTCTCTCGCGAGCTGGCTGGAGCGGCGGCTCCGGCGCGGCAAGAAGAGCACCGGCGCGGTCGTCGGCGCAGCGCCCGGTGGTGGCCTCGAGATCATCGAGGCGCCTGCGACGAAAACCGGTGGCAGCGACCAGGTCTGACGTACGGTCGGAACTGGCCAGGAGCGGGGGGCGCGGCGATCACGCCGCGCCCCCCGCCACGTTCCCGGGTCACTTGACGCACGCACCCACAGTGGGTTGCATACGTTCTGTGATCCCGCCCCGAACAACCGCCGCCGCAACCCCCTCCTCCCCCTCGACCCCGACGACCGGCGCCGGAGGGATCACACCGTGGACCCGGTGATCGTCGTCGGCGCCGGGCCGGTCGGCCTGTCGCTGTCGCTGGCCCTGGCCGCCCAGGGTGTTCCCTCCGTCCTGCTCGACGAGGGACCGGGCAAGGAGGAACCCCGCCCCGCGCGCACCGTCGTACTGCGCGAGGACACCGCCGATCTGATGGAACGCCTCGGCTGTCCCGCACTGCACGACGAGGGCCTGCGCTGGGCCGGCTGGCGCTCGGTCCGCCGCAAGCAGCTGGTCCGGGCCGTGCCGCTGGGCGAGGAGGAGGGGACCGTACCGCTGCCCTCGCCGGTCCATCTGCCCCAGCACGCGCTCACCCGGGGGCTGCGGGCTGCGGTCGCCGCGCAGGACCTGGTCAGCATGGTGCCGTTCAGCAGGGTCGACACCCTGGAGCAGGACGCGCACGGGGTCACGGTGCACACCCGGGAGCCGGGATCGACCTGGTGGCGCGGGAGTTACCTCGTCGGCTGCGACGGGGCCCGGTCCACCGTGCGCAAGCTGCTGGACATCCGGTTCCCCGGCCGTACGGCGGTGGAGCGTCACGCCGTCGCCGCGCTGCGCGCCGAACTTCCCTGGCCCGGCGAGGCCGTGCTCCACCGCGCCCCGCCGTGGCGTACCGGTGGCGCCGAGGTCACCGCGCGACCGCTGCCAGACGGGGTCTGGCGGCTGGACTGGCTCCTTCCGCCGCGCGGCGAGCTGGTCACCCCCGATGCCCTGATCTCCCGGATCCGCGACACGCTCGAGGGCTGGTGCGGTGAGACACCGCCCTACGACCTGCTGGACACCGGCGTCTACACGCTCCACCACCGGCTGGCCAGGAAGTGGCGGTCCAAGCGTGCCTTCCTGGCGGGGGACGCCGCCCATCTGCTGGGCGCGCTCGGTACCCAGGGTGTGGACGAGGGACTGAGGGACGCCGAGAACCTGGCCTGGAAACTGGCGCAGGCCTGGCACCAGGGAGCCTCCGAACTGCTGCTCGACAGCTACCAGGCCGAGCGCAGGGCCGCAGTCGCCTCCAGGCTCCGCGCGGCCGACCAGTCGTTGCCGATACTGCGGGGCGGCGGGGGCCTGCGGACGCTGATGCCCGGGAGCACACGGGGGCACGACACGCTGCTGGCCGACGGGCATCTGGGATGCGGACCGCTGGGCGCACCCCCCTCGTACACGCACTCCCCCCTTTCGCCTCAAAGCGCCGATGGACACGCCGCGGTGGGGACGGCGCCCGGTGCGCCGGTCGCCGATGTGCGGGTGACGGCGCCCGACGGGACGGCGGTACGCCTGCGTGAGCGGCTGGGCCGGGGGCCCCTGCTGGTGATTCTGGTCGCACCCGGGACCGGGGTGTGGGACCGGCGGCACTGGCTGACCGCGGGCGTCATGCCCCGGCTCGTCGAAGCGGTGGACGCCCTCCCCGTGAAGGCCGAACTCCTGGTGACCGAGAGCTATCCGGGCGCCACGGCCCACACGGTCCTGCTGGTCAGGCCGGACGGGCATCTTGTCGCGGCGTTCAACGGGGTGCGCCCCGCGGAGCTCTTCGCGGCGGCCGACGCGGCGCGTGGGGGTGGCACGGACACGGCGCACGGGGACAGGGCGCGTACCACCGCGAGCTCCGACAGGACCGCGGACGTCAATTGACCGCCGCAGGCGCACATGGTGTACTCCAGATCATGACCGACACCGATGTGCGCCTGTGGCGGAGGGTCCATATGGACCTCGTCCGCTATGCGGGCTGCGTGTGTCGCCCGTCCTGCTGACTCGCTTCCTTCGGCACCCCGCGCTGTCTTCCGCGCGCTTGTGCCTCCACGCGAACTTCTCAGGACGGTCCCTGTGTCTGCACCCTCTCCTTCCCTGCCCGCGCCTGTTTCCACGCCCGTGTCCGCGTCGGCATCCGCATCCGCCGGCGGCACCGGCCCTGCGGCCGCGACCGCCGTGGACACCGCCTCGGCTGCCACGAATCCCGTCGACACCGCCTCGGCTACCGCGACCGCCGACCGTGCGGGCGCCGTCGCTCCGGCCACCGAGAGCACGGACGCCAACCGTGCGGGCGCCGATGCTCCGGCGACCGACAGCACGGGCGGCCCCGCTCCGACCGTCGCTGAACTGCTCGACTTCGTGCGGCGGACCGCTGAGAACACCGAGCTCGTCGCCTCTCTCCCGCTCGACCCGGAGGGACGCACCTGGCTCCGGCTCGAAGGTCCCGGCGGCAGCGAGGCATGGCTGATCAGCTGGCCGCCCGGCACGGGCACCGGCTGGCACGACCACGCCGAGTCGACGGGCGCGTTCACTGTCGCCACCGGCGCCCTCAGGGAACACTCGCTGGCCGCCCGGCTTCCCACTGACGGCTGGAAGACCCTCGAACTGAGCGAGGGCGTCGACCGGACCCGGCAGCTGGCGACCGGCCAGGGCAGGGCCTTCGGTAAGCACCATGTGCACGAGGTGCTGAACGAGTCCGGGCACGAACACGCCGTCTCGGTGCACGCGTACTACCCGCCGCTGCCGCAGATCCGCAGGTACAGCCGCACGGGTGCGGTGCTGCGCCTCGAGCAGACCGAGCGTCCGGAGGACTGGCAGTGAGCGGCGAGGACCGGAACCGCCCCGAGCCGGTGGGCATAGACGAACTGCTCGACCGGGTCCGGGAGGGCTACGAGCGGATCGGCCCCGAGGAGGCGGCCTCGGAGGCCGCCGAGGGTGCGCTGCTGGTCGACATCCGCTATGCGGCGCTGCGCGAGAAGGACGGCCTGATCCCCGGGGCGCTGGTCGTGGAGCGCAACGAACTGGAATGGCGGCTCGACCCTCGCGGAAGCCACCGCGCCCCGCAGGCGGTCAGCCACGATCTGCGGGTCGTGGTGATCTGCAACGAGGGTTACGCGTCGAGTCTCGCGGTCGCCTCCCTGCACCAGCTGGGACTGCACCGGGCCACGGATCTGACCGGCGGCTTCCAGGCATGGCGGGCGGCCGGACTCCCGGTCGCTCTCTGACGGGGAGCACACGGCTTCCCCTCGTTTTCCGGCAGGGAGCACGCGGCTTCCCCGCGTCGGGCGGGGTAGCGGCTGGGCCACTGGCCTGACCCAGCCGAGCACCGGCCTGACGCGGCCTGCCTGCCACCGGCCGTTCCGCAGCCACCTCCCCGAAGTCCGGCTTCCCCGCCGCCGGCCCTCCCACCGGCGGTGGTAACCGGCCCCGAATGCGCCTCCGACCCACCCGAACGCTGCTCCCCGGTGGAGCAATCGCCTCGCGCGACGGACATTCGCCTCATCACTGAGGACCGGAATGTACGGAGATGTCGCGCCGATGGAAACCGCTCAGCTCACCCCGGACCAGCTCGACGCACAAGCCTCCCAGCTGCACGCGACGGACGCCTGGCAGCGCATCGTCACAGGCTGGGACCGCACCGTCGAGGAGCCCGTCCGCCCGCCCGCCACGCCGGACGGTGAGGAATCGCCGTCCGTACCGAACGATGAGGCACCGCCGCCCGTGCTGGACGGTGAGGCGCCATCGCCCGTACTGGGCCGTGAGGCGCAGCCCGTACCCCCTGCCGACTGGCGGAATCTGCTCTCCATGCCCGTCGACCGGCTCATCGACGAGTCCTTGCGGACGCTGCCCGCACCACCGCCCCGTGAGCGTCCGCTCCCCGGGCGGCTCGGCGCCGTACTGCCCGAGCGTCTGCATGCGTGGCGCCGGATCGGGCAGCCCGATCTGCGCCCTTCCACTCATCTCGGCCATGCGCGGCGCATCCTGACCGAATGGGGCTGGCAGAACACCCCGTACCGTCTGCGCAACGCGCGGGGTGCGCGCTGCCTCTGCGGGGCCATGCTGACCGCGCACCGGCTCGGTTACGGCTCCCTGGACACCGTGGACCGGGCCGGTGCCTGGCTCATCACCGAGCTGCGCTCCCAGGGCTGGACCGGACTGATCGGCCCCTGGAACCGGGAGCCCGGCCGCACCGCGGCGGATGCCCTGGCCCTGATCGACGCCACGATCACCCGGGCGTCCCTGGCCGGGCACTGAGCCCGAACCGTCCGCCGGCGGTGGCCCCCTCCGCCACCGCCGCCGCGCGGCCGTTCACGCGCCGGTCCCACTTCGGTCCTCTCGTGCCCCGCCCCCTCGCGCCCTGTTGTCCCCCGTCCCCCGTCCCCCGTCCCCCGTTCAGAACGGCTCATCCAGCCCTTCGGTGTCCTCCCCCTCCGCCTCGAGTGCCTGACGCACCACGCGCAGGGCCATGCCCTCCCCGTATCCCTTGCGTGCGAGCATTCCGGCGAGCCTGCGCAGGCGCTTGTCGCGGTCCAGCCCCCTGGTGGAGCGGAGCTTTCGTGCCACGAGCTCCCTGGCGGTCTCCTCCTCTTGCTCGGGATCGAGCTGCCCGACCGCCTCGTCGATCACGGTCGAATCGACGCCCTTGGTACGCAGCTCCCGCACGAGGGCGCGTCGGGCCAGCCCTCTGCCGTGGTGCCGGGACTCGACCCAGGCGTCCGCGAACGCCGCGTCATCGATCAGCCCCACGTCCTCGAACCGGGACAGCACTTCCTCGGCCGCCTCGTCGGGGATCTCCCGCTTGCGCAGAGCGTCCGCCAGCTGTTTACGGGTCCGCGGGGTCCCGGTCAGCAGCCGCAGACAGATGTTCCGCGCCTGCTCGACCGGGTCTCGCGGTTCCCCCTTCTCGGCCCTCGACGAGGAGGGGGAACCGCTGCTTCTGGAACGGGAGCGGGAACGACGGCCCGCTCCCTCTCCGAACCCGGCCCCCCGACCGGGTTCGGGCGGATCCTCGGAGATCTCTGCGGCGAACTCGGGGCCGGAACCCGCACCGGTGTCGGTGTCCGGCCACTCCGTGCGACGCGTCACGGCCTAGCTCTTGGCCGCTGCGGCCTTGGCGGTCTTGGCCTTGGTCGCGGGAGCGGGCACCGACTTCGCAGCACCGTCGGCCGAGGCCCCCGCGGTGACCGCCGCATCCGCCGCGGGCTCCGCCGCCGCGTCCTCCGGACGGACTCCCACGCCGAGCTTGTCCAGGATCTTCTTCTCGATCTCGTTGGCGAGGTCGGGATTGTCCTTGAGGAAGTTGCGGGAGTTCTCCTTGCCCTGGCCGAGCTGGTCACCCTCGTAGGTGTACCAGGCACCGGCCTTGCGGACGAAGCCGTGCTCGACTCCCATGTCGATCAGGCCGCCCTCGCGGCTGATGCCCTGGCCGTAGAGGATGTCGAACTCGGCCTGCTTGAACGGCGGCGCGACCTTGTTCTTGACGACCTTGACGCGAGTGCGGTTGCCCACGGCGTCGGTGCCGTCCTTGAGCGTCTCGATCCGGCGGATGTCCAGACGCACCGAGGCGTAGAACTTCAGCGCCCGGCCACCGGTCGTGGTCTCCGGGGAGCCGAACATCACACCGATCTTCTCGCGGAGCTGGTTGATGAAGATCGCGGTGGTCTTGGACTGGTTGAGCGCGCTGGTGATCTTACGGAGCGCCTGGCTCATCAGGCGGGCCTGCAGACCCACGTGCGAGTCGCCCATCTCACCTTCGATCTCCGCACGGGGCACCAGGGCCGCGACGGAGTCGATGACGATCAGGTCCAGGGCGCCGGAGCGGACCAGCATGTCCACGATCTCCAGCGCCTGCTCGCCGTTGTCGGGCTGCGAGAGGATGAGGCTGTCGATGTCGACGCCGAGCTTCTTCGCGTACTCCGGGTCGAGAGCGTGCTCCGCGTCGATGAACGCCACCGAGCCGCCGAGCTTCTGCGCGTTCGCCACGGCGTGCAGCGTCAGCGTCGTCTTACCGGAGGACTCCGGTCCGTACACCTCCACCACGCGGCCGCGCGGGAGGCCGCCGACGCCGAGCGCGACGTCGAGCGCGGTGGACCCGGTGGGGATCACCTCGATCGGCTCGTTCGGCCGCTCACCGAGGCGCATCACCGCGCCCTTGCCGAATTGCCGTTCAATCTGTGCGAGTGCGGCGTCCAGCGCCTTCTCGCGGTCGGTTCCTGCCATGGGTTCCACCCGATTTGCTTGAGTCGATCGCTTCACGTCACAGACGCTAACCCCTGCCACTGACAATGGGCCTCGACGTCCTCCCGGCCTGTGGACAACTCCACGGTCGGGCCCGGGAAAACCCGGCCGGAATTCCATGAGAATGGATGTTCGATTTTAGTGTCAAGCGCACCACGCCGGGCCGACACAGCCGAGAGTAGCCGCTTATAGCAGCCAGAAGCGATCAAGTCAATGAAACGGCGGGGATCACCGGCTACCGCCGTCCGCCTCAGCTCCGGCGCCTGTTGTTCACCGCGCGGCGGATCCTCGTCAGCACCGGCTCGCCCCGGCGCCAGCGGCGGTGGCCGCCCTGCACCCTGGGGTCGTCCGTCACGTCGTAGCGCTTCACGTACGCGCCCAGGAACGCCTGGAGCGTCGCCACGGCCGGAATGGCGATCAGCGCACCGACGGCGCCCATCAGCGCGGTGCCCGCGACCACCGATCCGAAGGCGACGGCCGGGTGGATGTCGACCGTCTTGGACGTGAGTTTCGGCTGCAGCACGTAGTTCTCGAACTGCTGGTAGACCACGACGAAGCCGAGCACCCACAGCGCGTACCAGGGATTGACGGTGAAGGCGATCAGCATGGGCAGCGCCCCGGCCAGATAGGTGCCGATCGTGGGGATGAACTGCGAGACGAGACCGACCCAGACCGCGAGCGCCGGTGCGTAGGGCACACCGAGGACCACCAGCAGGACGTAGTGAGCGACGCCGGAGATCAGCGCCATCAGCCCGCGTGAGTAGATGTAGCCACCGGTCTTGTCGACCGCGATCTCCCAGGCGCGCAGCACCTCGGCCTGCCGGGCGGGCGGCAGCACGGAGCACAGCGCGCGTCGCAGCCGGGGGCCGTCGGCGGCGAAGTAGAACGAGAACAGGAAGATCGTGAGCAGCCGGAACAGCCCGCCGAGCACGGTCGTGGAGACGTCGAGCACGCCGGTCGCGCTGTTCTGCACGTACTTCTGGAGCCAGTCGGAGTGCAGCAGGCTGTCCTGCACCTCGACCCTGGAGAGCTCGGTGCGGAAGGTCTGGTTGACCCAGTTGATCACCGAGTCGAGGTACTTGGGGAACTCCTCGACCATGTCGACGATCTGGCCCGCGAGCATCGAGCCGAGCAGGACGACGAAACCGACCCCGGCAACCAGCACGGCGAGGAAGACCAGGAAGGTGGCGAAGCCCCGTCGCATCCCGCGGCCTGCCATGCGGCTGACGGCTGGCTCGATCGCCAGTGCCAGGAAGAAGGCGATGAGGATGTTGGTCAGCAGCCCGATGAGCTGGTCGAAGGCCCAACTGCCGAGCTGGAAGCACGCGTAGAGCGCGAGGGTCATGACCACGGCACGGGGCAGCCAGCCGGGCATGCGGACGGGACCGGTGCCGGGCGGCTGACTGGGTGGAGCGGCCGGCGGGACGGGCGGTGAGGCGGGCGGCTGGGTCTGAGCGGTCTCGTCTGTCGGTGCCACGGGACAAGTCTCGCTCACCGCTGCGACGGCCCGGCACCCTCGGGCGCCGCCGACGTGACCCTGCCGGTGCGCGCGCCCCCGCCGCGAGCACATGGCCGCGCTCACCGACGCCCGTCGCAGCGCTCCCCACCCCGCTTCGCGGCACCCGTCACGGCACGTCGCGGGTCACGTCGGAGAGCACGTCACAGCCAGGGTCGGCGCACGTCGCAGCCCTTGCCGGTCACCGGCTCAGCCGCATGCCGGCGCCCGGCTCAGCGCTTGTCCGAGGGCACTCCGACCGCCGCGCAGACCCCGCGCCACACGTCCTTGGCCTCCCAGCCCGCGGCCAGGGCCTCGTGGACCGTACGACCGCCGAGTTCGGACATGACGTGGTCGCGCGCGAAGGAGTCGGCGTAGGCCTCGCCGAAGTGATCCGCCATCCGTTCCCAGAAAATCGTCAACCGCATGCCTTCAGTATCCCGCTCCTGAGAGTGCAGCCGGGCCGGGAGGGCCTGCGGGCGGTGCTTTCCCCTCTACGGTCGGTCCATGGCTGGAACCGGAGCAAATCCCCTCGCCCGCGCCGAGCAGTTCATCTGGCTCACCGCACGCGTCCTCGAACAGCGGCGGTTCGCCCATCTCTTCCTGGAAGGGGGCGTGGACCCCGTCGAGACCGCGCTCGCCGCTTATCTGAACGACGACGGCGGCTACGGCCACGCTCTCGAACCCGATCTCCGGGGCCCCGTCAGTCAGCCTCTGCACACCGCTCACGCGTTGAGCGTCCTCGACTCGATCGGACGGTGCGGCGGTCTGCGCGTGGAGCGGATCTGCCGCTATCTCACGGACGTCTCGACCAGGGAAGGCGCTCTGCCCGCACTCCACCCCTCGCAACGCGGCTACCCCGCCGCGCCCTTCATCCCCGTCGTCGACGACCCGCCCGCGGAACTGCTGGCGACGGGTCCCGTCGTAGGGGTGCTGCACCGCAATCAGGTCTGGCACGCCTGGCTGTTCCGGGCCACCGACTTCTGCTGGGCCGCGGTCGACTCACTGGCGCAGTCCCATCCCTACGAGATCGAGGCGGCCGTCGCCTTCCTGGACGGCGTCCCGGACCGGGCGCGCGCCGAAGCCGCTGCCGACCGGCTGGGGCAACTGGTCCGTGAGCAGCGGCTGGTGGTGCTCGACCCGCGGCACCGCGCGGAGTGCCCGGTGGCCCCCGGTTACGCCCCCGGGGAGCACCACTTCCCCTACGACTACGCCCGGGACCCCGGGTCCCTCGCCCGCCGCTGGTTCAGCGAGGGAGAGATGGAACGCTCCCTGGATCATCTGGCCGCCGAGCAGCAGGAGGACGGCGGCTGGCCGGTCACCTGGCGTCAGTGGGCCCCCGGAACGGCCCTGGAGGGCCGTCCCATCGTGACACTGCGGGCCCTGAGGACGCTGCGGGCGTACGGGCGCGACCTCGGCCGGCCCGGGGCGGGGGACTGATCCGTCCGGCTTCAGAGCAGGGCGCGGACCACTGCGGTGACCACGACGGCGGCACCGACCACGACCAGGAACGGGGCCCGCAGGATGAGGGCGACGGCCGCTGCCGCGAGTCCGGCCGCCCTCGCGTCGAGCATCAGCTGCTGCCCGTCGCCGAAGGTCTGCTGCGCGGTGAGGGCCGCGAGCAGGGCCACCGGCAGGAGCGCAGCGAGCCGTTGCACCAGGGGGCGTTCCAGCACTCCGGCGGGGACCAGCAGTCCCAGGAGCTTCGCGAGGTAGCAGCCGGCCGCGGTGAGCCCGATGGCGATCCAGATGTTCATCGGCCCTCCCGGGTCGTCACAGCGGCTTCGGTCGCGATGCCGTCGGGGCCCTTGCCGCGCCCCTGGTCCCGGCCCTTCAGGAAGAGGACGAGGGGAGCGGCGAGCGCGGACACGAGTACGGGCACGCCCGCCGGCAGCACCGGCAGGAGACCCAGCGCCAGCAGGACCGCGAGCCCCGCCGTGACGCGCTCCGTGGTGGTCTTCAGCATCGGTGCGAGCAGGGCGAGGAACACCGCGGGGCTCGCCGCGTCCAGGCCCCAGGCGTCGGTGTCGCCGAGTGCCTCCGCGCCGAGCGCGCCCACCAGCGTGGTCAGGTTCCACAGGACGTAGAGGGTGAGCCCGGTGACGGTGAACCCGATGCGGGCCGCGCGCCGGGTGGGCTGGGGCAGGGTGACGGCGGTCGTCTCGTCGATGACCCACTGGGCGGCCAGGGGACGCAGCGCCCGCGGCAGGGCGAGGAGCTGCGAGAGCCGCAGCCCGTAGAAGGCGTTGCGGATGCCCAGGAAGAACGCTCCGGCCGCCGCTGTGTAGGGGTTGCCGCCGGCCGCGAGCGCCCCCACCAGGGCGAACTGGGAGGCGCCGGTGAAGACGAGGAGGCTGAGCGCGCAGGTCTGGAGGAGGGTCAGTCCGGAGCCCGCCGAGGTCACGCCGAAGGCGAAGCCGGAGAGACCCACGGCTATGCCCACACCGAGTGCGTCCCGGACCACCGCGGCGTCCGGCTTCTCCGGGCCCGCGACCGGCGCGCCGGGGGCGCCGGTGTTCTGAGGGGGTGCTGTCTGTTCTGCCACGCCCGGAACGCTACGGGGAGAGATCCGTGCCGGTCTTGTACGTTCTTGCACGCTCGCGCTGGTAGGCGCCCGGAGGCACTCCGACGATCCGGGTGAAGTGACGGTTGAGATGGGGCTGATCGGTGAAGCCGACAGCGGCGGCGGCCTCGGCCGGTGCGGTCCCGGCATCGAGCATGCGCCGGGCACGACGCACCCGGGCATCGGTGAGCCAGGTGTGCGGGGGCATACCGTACTGCTTCTTGAAGGCCCGCAGGAGCGCGAACGGGCTGGTGCCCAGCTCGGCGGCGAGCGCCACCAGGGTGGGCGGATTCTCCATCCGTGCCTCGAGAGCGGCGCGCGCGTCCGCCGCGTCGCGGGCCCCGGCCGAGTGCGGCGCCCTGAGCGGCAGCACGCTGCCGTGCAGGTCGAGCAGTCGCGCGACCATCACCCGCAGGAGGCTGTCGGCGGCCAGGGCGTTGCCCTCCTCGGCGGCCCGGTGGACCTCGGTGATCAGCCGGGAGGCGTGGGGGTCGCGCACGCTGGTCTCGTCGAAGCCGACCGTGCCGCGCAGACTCGTCACCTCGGCCGCGATGTCGTTGATCACCTGGGCGGACGGGTAGAGCGTGGCGTACACCCACCCGTCGGGTACTCCGGCGCGGGCGGTGTGCGGCACCTCCGGGTTGATCATGACGACCGTGCCGGGTCCCGCGTGCACGGTGCCGCCGGGGAGGCCGACGTCCTCGACCCCGCTGGTGATCGTGCCGAAGACGTAGCCCTCGTGGCTGTGCCGGGGAAAGGTGTGGCGGACGTAGCGGGCACGCAGGAGATCGAGGTCGGGCAGTTCCGCGTACTGCCAGTGCCTCGCCCATTCCCGCGTCCCGCCGGCTGCCATGTCCGGCATTCTCGCAGGTCCGCGCGGGTTGCCGCAGTTCAGGCAGGTGGGAGGCGGGCACGTTCCCGGCCGTTGTCAGTGGCGGGGTGCACGATGGGGGGCATGGCCGGTTCCGCACTCGATTCGTTCTCGCCCGCGACCCGCGGCTGGTTCGCGGGAGCCTTCGACGCGCCCACGGCGGCGCAGGAGGGCGCCTGGCGTGCCATCGGCGAGGGCTCGGACGTGCTGGTCGTCGCGCCGACCGGTTCGGGCAAGACCCTCGCCGCCTTCCTCGCCTCGCTGGACCGGCTCGCCGCCGTGCCGCCGCCCGCCGAGGCCAGGAAGCGCTGCCGTGTGCTGTACGTGTCGCCGATGAAGGCACTCGCGGTCGACGTGGAGCGCAATCTGCGGTCGCCGCTGACCGGGATCCGCCAGGAATCGGTGCGTCTGGGGCTGCCCGAGCCCGATGTGCGGGTGGGTATCCGTTCCGGTGACACCCCTCCGGCGGAGCGCCGTTCCATGGCGACGAAGCCCCCGGACATCCTGATCACCACCCCCGAGTCGCTGTTCCTGATGCTCACGTCCTCCACCCGGGACGCGCTGGCGGGGATCGAGACGGTGATCGTGGACGAGGTGCACGCCGTCGCGGGGACCAAGCGGGGCGCACACCTCGCGGTGTCCCTGGAGCGTCTGGACGAGCTGCTGCCGCGCCCGGCGCGGCGCATCGGCCTGTCGGCGACGGTCCGCCCGGTCGACGAGGTCGCCCGGTTCCTGTCGCCTCAGCGGAAGGTGGAGATCGTCCAGCCTCCGTCCGCGAAGGAGTTCGATCTCTCCGTCGTGGTGCCGGTGGAGGATCTCGGTGAGCTGGGCGGTTCTCCCGCCGCCGAGGGCGAGGGCGGCCAGGCCGAGAAGCCGTCGATCTGGCCGCATGTCGAGGAGCGGATCGCCGATCTCGTGCAGTCGCACCGCTCGACGATCGTCTTCGCGAACTCCCGCCGACTGGCGGAACGCCTGTGCAACCGGCTCAACGAGATCGGATACGAGCGGGCGACGGGCAGCGCTTTCGAGGAGCGGACGGGGGCGGGCGAGCCGCTGCCCGAGGCGCACTCCCCCGCCGAGATCATGGCTCAGTCCGGGGCCGCGAAGGGGGCTCCCGCCCTCCTCGCCCGCGCGCACCACGGCTCGGTCTCCAAGGAGCAGCGCTCCCAGGTCGAGGAGGACCTCAAGGCGGGCCGGCTTCCCGCGGTCGTGGCCACCTCGAGTCTGGAGCTGGGCATCGACATGGGCGCGGTCGACCTGGTGATCCAGGTCGAGTCGCCGCCGTCCGTCGCCTCGGGCCTCCAGCGCGTGGGGCGCGCCGGGCACCAGGTCGGCGCCGTGTCCACGGGCGTCGTCTTCCCCAAGTACCGGGGCGACCTCGTGCAGGCGGCCGTCGTCACCGAGCGGATGCGCGAGGGAGCCATCGAGGCCCTGCGGGTTACGTCCAACCCGCTGGACGTGCTGGCCCAGCAGATCGTCGCCATGGTGGGGCTCGACGTCTGGCAGGCCGACGACCTGCTGGCCCTGGCGCGGCGTGCCGCCCCGTTCGCCTCGCTCCCCGAGTCCGCCTTCACGTCGGTGCTCGACATGCTTGCCGGGCGCTATCCCTCGGACGCCTTCGCGGAGCTGCGCCCCCGGGTGGTGTGGGACCGCGTCTCCGGTACGGTCACGGGCCGGCCCGGCGCCCAGCGGCTCGCCGTCACCTCGGGCGGCACCATTCCCGACCGGGGGCTCTTCGGGGTGTTCCTGGCCGGCGCCGACCCGAAGAAGGGCGGCGGGCGCGTCGGTGAACTGGACGAGGAGATGGTGTACGAGTCGCGGGTCGGCGACGTCTTCACCCTGGGCACCACGTCCTGGCGGATCGAGGACATCACCAGGGACCGGGTCCTGGTGTCGCCCGCACCCGGGGTCCCGGGCCGGCTGCCGTTCTGGAAGGGCGACCAGCTCGGCCGGCCGCTGGAGCTGGGCCGTGCGCTGGGCGCGTTCCTCCGGGAGGTCGGCGGGCTGTCCGCCGAGGACGCCAGGCTGAGGCTGCTCGCTGCCGGACTCGACGCCTGGGCGGCGGACAACATCCTGTCGTACCTCGACGAGCAGCGACGGGCCTGCGGTCATGTCCCCGACGACAGGACCATTCTCGTCGAGAGGTTCCGGGACGAGCTGGGCGACTGGCGGATCGTGGTGCATTCGCCGTTCGGCGCACAGGTGCACGCCCCGTGGGCGCTCGCCCTGTCCGCGCGCCTGGCCGAGCGGTACGGCCTGGACGCCCAGGTGATGCACGCGGACGACGGCATCGTGCTGCGGCTGCCCGACGCGGATCTCATGGGTCTCGACCTCCTGGACTTCGACCCGGTGCAGGCGGACGGCGGCGGTGGAGCCGGAGGCGGCGCTTCCGGTCCCGCCGCCTTCCCCGCCGCCGGGTACGACAGCGAGCAGCCCCCGGTGAGTGCCGCCGATGTGGTCTTCGACAAGGGGGAGATCGCCCAGGCGGTCACCGAGCAGGTGGGCGGATCCGCGCTGTTCGCCTCGCGGTTCCGTGAGTGCGCGGCCCGCGCCCTGCTGCTGCCGCGGCGCAGTCCGGGAAAGCGGACCCCTCTCTGGCAGCAGCGCCAGCGCGCGTCCCAGCTGCTCCAGGTGGCCTCCGAGTTCGGCTCGTTCCCGATCGTCCTCGAAGCCGTCCGGGAATGCCTCCAGGACGTCTTCGACGTCCCGGGTCTCACGGAGCTGATGGGCGACCTGGAGGCACGCCGCGTCCGGCTGGTCGAGGTGACCACTCCCGAGCCGTCCCCGTTCGCCCGCTCGCTGCTGTTCGGCTATGTCGCGCAGTTCCTGTACGAGGGCGACTCGCCCCTCGCCGAACGGCGGGCGGCAGCCCTCTCCCTCGACTCCCATCTGCTGGCCGAGCTGCTCGGCCAGGCGGAGCTGCGCGAGCTGCTCGACGCCGACGTCCTCGGCGAACTGGAGCGGGAGCTGCAGTGGCTGACCGACGACAGGAAGATCAAGGACACGGAGGGTGTCGCCGATCTGCTACGGGTCCTCGGTCCCCTGACCGACGCCGAGCTGTCGGAGCGGGGTGCGCGGCCCGGATGGGCGCCGGAGCTGGCGACGGCCCGCAGGGCCATCCAGGTCCGTATCGGCGGAGCCGCCCACTGGGCGGCCGTCGAGGACGCCGGCCGGCTGCGCGATGCTCTGGGCACCGCGCTTCCAGTGGGCGTTCCCGAGGCCTTCACCGAGCCGGTCAAGGACCCGCTCGGCGACCTGCTCGCCCGATTCGCGCGTACGCACGGCCCGTTCACCACCACGCGGGCCGCTCAGCGCTTCGGTCTGGGCACCGCCGTCACGGACGGGGCGCTGCAGCGGCTCGCCGCGTCGGGCCGCGTGGTCCAGGGTGAGTTCCATCCGGCCGGAATCGGCCAGGAGTGGTGCGACGCCACGGTCCTGCGGCGGTTGCGGCGCCGTTCGCTCGCCGCGCTGCGCCAGGAGCTGGAGCCGGTCCCGCCCGCCGCGCTGGCCGGCTTCCTCCCCCAGTGGCAGCACCTCGGTGACAACAGTCTGCGCGGTATCGACGGACTGGCACGCGCCATCGAGCAGTTGCAGGGTGCCCCGGTCCCCGCGTCCGCTCTGGAGAAGCTGATCCTGCCGAGCCGTGTCATGGGCTACACCCCCGCCATGCTCGACGAGCTGACGACCACCGGTGAGATCGTCTGGGCGGGTGCGGGCGCCCTCCCCGGCAAGGACGGCTGGCTCTCGGTCTATCTCGCCGACAGCGCGCCCCTGCTGCTTCCGCCACCCCTCCCGCTGGAACAGACCGCGTTGCACGAGTCGTTGCTGACCGTCCTCGCCGGCGGTTACGGGCTCTTCTTCCGGCAGATCGCCGATCAGGTCCGTGCGACGACCCACCCCGACTGCACCGATCCCCAACTCGCCGACGCCCTCTGGGACATGGTCTGGTCGGGTCGTCTCACCAACGACACTCTCGCTCCGCTGCGTTCGCTCCTCGGCTCGGGGCGCACGGCGGGGTCCACCGCGCACCGCGCGAAACGCAGCGTGCCGCGCGGCCGTTACGGGTCACTGACCGCGGCGGCGCGTCCCGCCTCCCGCACCGGTCCCCCAACCGTGTCGGGGCGCTGGTCGCTGCTGCCCCCGGCCGAGCCGGAGCCGACCCATCGCGCGCACGCCCGGGCCAGGACGCTCCTGGACCGCCACGGCGTGGTGACCCGGGGCGCGGTGCAGGCGGAAGGCGTCGAGGGCGGGTTCTCCGCGGTCTACCGCGTGCTCGCCGCGTTCGAGGACAGCGGTCAGGCGCGTCGCGGTTACGTCGTCGAGGGCCTGGGAGCGGCCCAGTTCGCGATGGACGGTGCCGTGGACCGGCTCAGGGCGGCCTCGACGGCCCGCGACCGGGCGGACCCCGGTTCGGCTCCCCGCGCGCTGGTCCTCGCGGCCGCCGACCCGGCCAACGCGTACGGCGCCGCCCTGCCCTGGCCGGAGTCGCCGGACGGCGCGGGACACAAACCGGGACGCAAGGCGGGCGCCCTGGTGGTGCTCGTGGACGGCGAGCTCACGCTCTACATGGAGCGCGGCGGGAAGTCGCTGCTCGCCTGGCCCACCGATCCGTCCGACCCGGCACTCCATGCGGCGGCCGAGGCGCTCGCATCGGCGGCCCGCGCGGGGAAGCTCGGCACGGTCACGGTGGAGCGCACCAATGGCGCGTCCTCCCTCACCTCCCCGCTGGGCCGCACCCTGGAGGCAGCCGGCTTCCTGGCCACACCGCGCGGTCTGCGGCTGCGGGCGTGAGAGCGATGCGGTCGTGAGAGCGATGCAGGGGTGATGGTGATGCGCGCATGACGGTGCTGCGCGCAGGCCGGCGGCACGGGGCGGCGCGGACCGGACCCGAGGGGCGGCCCACTCGCCATCTCACGGTCCACGGGTTTCCCCACCCCACTCGCCACATCACGGTCCACAGGCCGCCCGCCGCCGCTCGCGTCAAAAAGAGGCTGCCCACCCCGCACATGACGGACCACGGCCCGCCCGCTCGCGCATCATGGAGGCATGCCCGAAGGTGACACCGTCCTGCAGACCGCCGCGCGGCTCCACGCGGCGCTCGCGGGCCGGGTGCTGACCGGCTCCGATCTGCGGGTCCCCCGGTTCGCCACGGCCGACCTGACCGGCCGGGCGGTCCTGGACGTCACCGCCCGCGGCAAGCATCTGCTGACC
The DNA here is from genome assembly GCF_001905505.1 of Streptomyces sp. CB02058. GTDB lineage: Bacteria > Actinomycetota > Actinomycetes > Streptomycetales > Streptomycetaceae > Streptomyces. Next base: position 20,369 of record NZ_LIPG01000003.1, on the reverse strand, counting down.
CGCTTCGAGGGAGACCTCACGCTCCACAGCCATCTGCGTATGGAGGGCGCCTGGCGCGTCTACGCTCCCGGGGAACGCTGGAGGGGCGGCCCCGCCCACCAGATCCGCGCCGTGCTCACCACGGCGGAGCACACGGCCGTGGGCTACCGGCTGCCCGTCGTCGAACTGCTCCGCACCCGCGACGAGGAACAGGTTGTCGGTCATCTCGGCCCCGACCTGCTGGGGCCGGACTGGGACCCGGAGACCGCGCTGAACAATCTCCTCGCCGAGCCCGGCCGGCCCATCGGGGAAGCACTCCTCGACCAGCGCAATCTCGCCGGGATCGGCAACGTCTACATGTGCGAGCTCTGCTTCATGGCCCGGGTGACGCCCTGGGTCCCCATGGGGGAACTGCCCCTGCCTCTCGCCACCCGCCTGGTCAGCACGGCCAAACAGCTCCTGGAAGCCAACCGCGCGCGCCCCGTGCGGACCACGACCGGCACCACCGAGGCCCTGCGCCGTGCCCATGGCCGCGAGCGTCTCTTCGTCTACGGACGGGCCCACCGGCCCTGCCTGCGCTGTCGCACGCCCATCCGGGTGGCGGACCGGGACGACCGACCGGCCTACTGGTGTCCGCACTGCCAGCCCGGACCCACCGGCTGAGAAGGCACGGGAACACCGAGCGGGCAGCAAAAAGCAGCGAGAAGCCGCCGGGAAGGACACCGGAGCCGCTCGCCGGAGGAGGCTAGGAGGGTATGTCCGTCCGCTCGTGCCCGGGCCCTTCGGTAGCCGTTTCCGACCGCACCACCGCCGTCACATGTACGGGCAGAAGGCTCAGGCCCCACCCGCCGGCCGCCACCGCGCCCTCGACGAGTCCGGTGTGTTCAGGCTCCAGCAGCAGCCGCAGCACGGCCCACCACCACAGGCCACCGAGTACGAGCGTCGGCACCCATCGCCATCGCCGCACCATGGCTGCCTCCTCAGGCCGACGCTAGTACGGCACGATCTCCTGCCGGGAGGGCGTACCGATGCACTACGGGCGTGGGCGGAGCGAGCTGTACGCCACTGCGCGCCCCCCTGGGGCGCCGTCGGGAGTGGGCGGCCAGGGAACTCGGTCATCCCCCGCAGTCTCCCCCGGGCCGGCGCCGGCGGCATCCCGCGAGCGAGAAGGCAGCACACCCGGCAGAGCAGCACACCCGACGGGACAGGACTCCCGACGGGACGGCACACGCGCTCGTCGGCGCAGCAGGGCGGGCGCCCGCCCCCACCCCGACAGGACCTGACTGGGGACCTGACATGCGTGTGCCCCCGCAGACCATGTCAGCGGGGGCACACGCTCCTGCAAGGCGTCCAGCAGGCGAGCCGCAGATCGCCGCCCGTCCCACACCAGGACGGAGCGCCCGGCCAGGAAAGCGGCCAGCGGTCAGGCGGCCGGGACAGGCTAGTGCCGGTCGTCGTCGGTCAGGGAGTCCTTGACGCCCTTGGCGCGCTCACCGGCGCCGCCCATGACGTCCTTGCCCTTGCCCTTGACCTGGTCGGCCTTGCCCTCGGACTCCTTGCGCCGGTCGCCCGTGAGCTTGCCGGTCATTTCCTTCGCCTTGCCCTTGATCTTGTCCTTCTCGCCACTCATGTCGCACTCCTCACTCTCCGCCCGGCGTCCACGCCAGGCCCGTACACCGGCTCAAGCGCTCTCTGCCTGGAACATCCAGGCGTGCTTCTCGAGGTCGGCCGTCAGGGTGATCAGGATGTCCTGGCTGACCGGGTCCGGGTCCGCGGTCGCCTCGATGCGCTCCCTCATGCGGTCGATGACCACACGGAGCGCCTCCACCAGCGCCTTCACCGCGTCCACGTCCTTGATCCAGCCGTCGGGCACGGAGTCGATCGCCGTGGTCTTCGCGAGGGTCTTGGAGCGCCCGTCAGGGTTGACACCCACGGCGGAGGCCCGCTCCGCAACCGTGTCCGAGTGCTGCCTCGCCGTGTCGACGACCTCGTCGAGCTGCAGATGGACGGACCGGAAGCGGGGGCCGACGACATTCCAGTGGACCTGCTTGGCCGCCAAGGAAAGGTCGATCAGGTCCACCAGGGCACCCTGCAGGGCGTCTCCCACGACCTTGCGATCGGCGTCGGTCAACGCGCTCTTCACGACAGACATGCAATTCTCCGATCGGATAGCTGCTAGCTGTTGGGCCTACCACCCGTCCACGATGGCACAAATGATGCAAAACAGTCATTCGGGTAGTCCCCCGGTGAGGGCTTCCACCCGGCCTCACTTAGCGCCTGCCCCGCCCGCCGCTTCGCACACACACCGCACACGAAAGCCCCGGCCGGCCCCTGAGGGGCCGACCGGGGCTTCGCTCACCACGAACCATGCGGTCAGGCGGCGACGACATCCACCGCTTCCGCGGGCGCCTTGATGGTCACCCGTCCCGTCGGTACGCCGGCGACCGACGCAACAGAGACGGAATTGAGCATCGGGCGTACTGGTACAGGCACCGCATCACTGGCTGCTGCCGACTCGGCCAGCTCGGCCAGCGACAGTTCATCGCTCACTTCACGCATGAGCTCGGACATCCGTACGTCCAGCGCGTCGCAAATGGCGGAGAGCAGCTCGGAGGATGCCTCCTTCTGCCCCCGCTCCACCTCGGAGAGATAGCCGAGCGAGACTCGGGCGGACGAGGAGACTTCGCGCAGAGTACGGCCTTGGCGCTGGCGCTGCCGACGCAGCACGTCACCAAGCAGGCGACGGAGCAGAATCATCGGTGGCTCCCTCCTCGGACCGCGTAGCCGCATCCTTCACGCCCCACCGTACCGCCTCGCGCTGCGGCCGTGCGGGGAGCGATGTCGTGTTCACTCAGGGCTGCAAACATCAATTCCCCCCGTTCTGTTCCGTATCCTGTGCCCTCGCATTTTCGCCGAGTTCGCTCGAGAGCAGCTCCAGCAGACTCCGTACGCTCTCCTTACGGATGTCCGCCCGCCCGCCGTTCAACCTCAGCTCGGCGACATTCTCCACGCCGCCCGGTCCGGAAACAGCTATGAAGACCGTTCCGACGGACTTGCCGTCCTGCGGATCGGGACCCGCCACCCCGGTGGTCGACACTCCCCAGTCGGCACCCAGGACCCGGCGCACGCCGGCGGCCATGGCAGCCGCGACCTCCGGGTCCACCGCTCCGCGCTCGGCCAGGAGTGCGCCGTCGACGCCCAGCACATCCCGCTTCAAAGACGTGGCGTACGCCGTGACGGACCCGCGGAAGGACTGCGAGGCTCCCGGTACGGAGGTGAGCTCCGCGGCCACCAGACCGCCGGTGAGGGACTCGGCGACGCCGAGCGTCTCACCGCGCTCCTGGAGCCTGTGCAGCACCCGGGCCGCCTCGGATGTCACCGCTCGGCCTCCGAGGAACCCCGCGCACCCGCGACGGGTTCCGCGCCCCGGGCGCCCGCGACGGGCTCCACGACCGCTTCCACGCCCTCGTCGGCCTCAGGGGTGGCGACGCACTGGCCGTTGACGGATTCCTTGACGTCCGCCGCCGCAGCGACCGCCTCCAGGGCGGCCACCCGCTTCTCCGCGAGCCCGCGGCGGCGCAGCACGACGGCCTGGCGTACGTAGTCGAGACCGGTGACGACCGTCAGCACGACGGCGGCCATCATCACCCAGAAGCGCAGGGTCGCCAGGGGGCCCGTCAGCGCCAGGACGTACATGCCCACGGCGATGCCCTGGGCCAGGGTCTTCATCTTCCCGCCGCGGCTGGCCGGGATCACCGAGTGCCGGATGACCCAGAAGCGCATCAGGGTGATGCCGAGCTCCCGGAAGAGGATCACGCCGGTGATCCACCACGGCAGGTCGCCGAGGGAGGACAGACAGATCAGGGCGGCGCCCATGATGGCCTTGTCCGCGATCGGGTCGGCGATCTTCCCGAAGTCGGTGACCAGGTTGTACGTGCGTGCCAGATGGCCGTCGAAGACATCGGTGATCATCGCTACGGCGAAGGCCGCCCAGGCGAAGGCCCGCCACACCGGGTCGTAGCCGCCGTCGTGCAGGAGCAGCAGGACGAAGCCCGGGACCAGCAGCAGCCGCACCATCGTGAGGATGTTCGCGATGTTCCACAGGCCGGCCTGGTTGACGGCCGCCGCGCCCAGCTTGCCGCCACGGGGCGCCGGCGTAGCGCCGGAGCCCCCTGCCGCGGATGCCTGGGCTCCCGTCATCTGGCTGCCTCCGCAAGCTCGTGGTGTTCGGCCACGAGGTCCACTCCCTCGCTGCCCACTGCCTTCGCTTCGACCATACGGCCCGGCACGAGCCCCTCGCGTGCGGTGAACACGACCTGGCCGTCCGTTTCCGGAGCCTGGTGGGCGGCACGGCCCACGGCGACCGGCCCGTCCTCCTCGGACTCCACGGACTCGACGAGGACCTGGAGGGTCTCGCCGACCCGCTCCTCGGCCCGCTGCGAGGTCAGCTCCTCGGCGAGCTGCGAGATGTGCGCCAGGCGTTCGGCGATGACATCGGCGTCGAGCTTGTTCTCGTAGCCGACCGCCTCGGTCCCCTCCTCGTCGGAGTACCCGAAGACACCGATGGCGTCCAGGCGCGCGCCGGTGAGGAAGCGTTCCAGCTCGGCGAGGTCGGCCTCGGTCTCACCGGGGAAGCCGACGATGAAGTTCGAGCGGGCACCGGCCTGCGGCGCCTTGCTCCGGATGGTGTCCAGGAGCTCCAGGAAACGGTCCGTGTCGCCGAACCGCCGCATCGCGCGCAGGACCCCGGGGGCGGAGTGCTGGAAGGAGAGGTCGAAGTACGGGGCGACCTTGGGCGTCGAGGTCAGTACGTCGATCAGCCCGGGCCGCATCTCGGCGGGCTGGAGGTAGCTGACGCGGATCCGCTCGATCCCGTCGACGTCGGCGAGCTCGGGCAGCAGGGTCTCCAGGAGCCGGATGTCCCCGAGGTCCTTGCCGTAGGAGGTGTTGTTCTCGGAGACCAGCATGACCTCCTTGACGCCCTGCTCGGCGAGCCAGCGGGTCTCCTGGAGGACGTCCGAGGGGCGCCGGGAGATGAACGAGCCGCGGAAGGACGGGATGGCGCAGAAGGTGCAGCGCCTGTCGCAGCCCGAGGCGAGCTTCACCGAGGCGACGGGGCTGGTACCCAGCCTGCGGCGCAGCGGAGCCCTGGGCCCGGAGACGGGCGCGACGCCCTCCGGGAGGTCGGCCGGGGCGGGCGCGATCTCCTGGGCGTGGCCGGGCAGCGCCACGGCGGCGTCCTGGCGCTCGGCCGGGCTGATCGGCAGCAGCTTGCGCCGGTCGCGCGGGGTGTGGGAGGCGTGGATGCCGCCGTTGAGGATGGTCTGGAGGCGGTCGGAGATGTCGGCGTAGTCGTCGAATCCGAGGACGCCGTCCGCTTCCGGCAGCGCCTCGGCGAGGTCCTTGCCGTAGCGCTCGGCCATGCAGCCGACGGCCACGACGGCCTGGGTTCTGCCGTGATCCTTCAGATCGTTGGCTTCGAGCAGGGCGTCGACGGAGTCCTTCTTGGCGGCCTCGACGAATCCGCAGGTGTTGACGACGGCGACATCCGCGTCCGTGGCGTTCTCGACGAGCTCCCAGCCGTCCGCTGCCAAGCGGCCTGCAAGCTCCTCCGAGTCCACCTCGTTACGGGCGCAGCCAAGAGTGACAAGGGCGACGGTACGGCGTTCGGGCATGGGCTCAAGACTACTTTGTCCCGGCACTCGCCCCACCGTCCAGGGTTGACCGCTACAGGGAGTGACAGCGGAGGGTGCGCGGGAGAGGAGACAAAGAAGTGAGTGCCCGGCATGACTGCCGGGCACTCACCGATGGAAACCGCGCGGGTGGGAAGGTCAGCCGACCTCGGGGTCACCCTTGGTGTACGACAGCCGTTCGACCTGACCCGGCTCGAAACGGTCGTCGATCTTCTTGCCGTTCACGAAGAGGTCGATCGCCCCGGCGTCGCCGAGGACGAGGTCGACCCGCTCCTTGTCCTGGAAGGTCTTGGAGTCACCTTCGAGCAGCAGCCCGTCGAAGAGCAGCCGCCCGTTGTGGTCCTTGGCGGAGATCCAGCTCTTGCCCTCGGTGGCGCTCAGCCTGACGGTCACCTTGTCGCGGGGAGCCGCGGCGATGGCGCTTTCGGAGGGTGCGGGCTTGGGGTCGGCGGGCTTGGTGGTGGCCGGCCGGGACGTGGTCTTGTCGGGGGTGGATCCTTCGGCGACCTGTGCCGAGCCCGAACCCTCGTCCTCGCCGCTGAAGAGCGTGAAGCCGACGAAGCCGACCACGACGACGATCGCCGCGACCATGGCCGCGGTCCAGTTGGGCCGACGGGGTTCGGAGCGGATGCGCTCCGCCTCGAACAGAGGTGCCGCGGGCGTGGGTGCGGGACGGCCGCCGTGCTCGGCGTCGAACTCCGCGATCAGTGGATCGGGGTCGAGCCGGACGGCGCGGGCGAGCATACGGATATGACCGCGTGCGTACACGTCGCCGCCGCAGCGGGAGAAGTCGTCCTCCTCGATCGCGTGCACGATGGGGATGCGCACCCGGGTGGAGCTGCTGACTTCCTCGACCGTCAGACCTGCTGCGATGCGAGCCTGCTGAAGCGCGCGACCGATCGAAGGCCGGTCGTCTTCGGGGGAGTTGCCGATGGACACGGGGGCGCCTTTCGAGCGTGAGCCACCTGCTGGATGTTCAGTCTAGGGGTGGTACGAAAGGGTGGGGCAACCGGGAGCGACGACTTTGTACGCCATCGGGTTCGCCTGGCGGCCCCCTGGGCAGGACAGGGGATCGAGCACGGGACCGATCATCCCCTGCTCCTCCCTTCAACTTGACGTACGACCGGGCGAAACGGTTGCCCGCAATACTCTTACGAAGCGGTTTCCCCACGAATGACCGCCAACACTCCGTCGAGCTCGTCCGGCTTCACCAGGACGTCGCGCGCCTTGGAACCCTCGCTGGGGCCCACGATGTTGCGGGACTCCATGAGGTCCATCAGCCGTCCGGCCTTGGCGAAGCCGACCCTCAGCTTGCGCTGGAGCATGGATGTCGAGCCGAACTGTGTGGAGACGACCAGCTCGGCCGCCTGGCAGAGCAGGTCGAGGTCGTCGCCGATGTCCTCGTCGATCTCCTTCTTCTGCTTCGTGCCGACCGTCACGTCGTCGCGGAAGACCGGCGCCATCTGATCCTTGCAGTGCTGGACGACGGCCGCGACCTCGTTCTCGGTGACGAAGGCCCCCTGCATGCGGGTCGGCTTGTTCGCCCCCATCGGCAGGAACAGTCCGTCACCCTTTCCGATGAGCTTCTCGGCGCCGGGTTGATCGAGGATGACCCGGCTGTCGGCGAGCGACGAGGTCGCGAAGGCCAGCCGGGAGGGCACATTGGCCTTGATCAGACCGGTCACGACGTCCACCGACGGACGCTGCGTGGCGAGCACCAGATGGATGCCGGCGGCACGCGCCAGCTGGGTGATGCGGACGATGGAGTCCTCGACGTCACGCGGGGCCACCATCATCAGGTCCGCGAGCTCGTCGACGATCACCAGGAGGTACGGGTAGGGCGACAGCTCCCGCTCGCTGCCCTCGGGAGCCTTGGCCTTGCCGTTGCGCACGGCGTGGTTGAAGTCGTCGATGTGCCGGAAGCCGTACGCCGCGAGGTCGTCGTAGCGCAGGTCCATCTCCCGCACCACCCACTGGAGTGCCTCGGCGGCCTTCTTCGGGTTGGTGATGATGGGCGTGATCAGGTGCGGGATGCCCTCGTAGGCGGTGAGCTCGACACGCTTCGGGTCGACGAGCACCATCCGGACGTCGTCCGGTGTGGCCCGCACCATGATCGAGGTGATGAGGCAGTTGATGCAGGAGGACTTGCCGGAGCCGGTCGCACCGGCCACCAGGACGTGCGGCATGTTCGCCAGGTTGGCCATCTCGTAGCCGCCCTCGACGTTCTTGCCGAGCGCGACCAGCATCGGGTGGTCGTCCTCGGCGGCGTCCGCGAGGCGCAGTACGTCGCCGAGATTGACCATCTCCCGGTCGGAGTTGGGGATCTCGATGCCGACCGCGGACTTGCCGGGGATCGGCGAGATGATCCGGACGTCCGGGCTGGCGACGGCGTACGCGATGTTCTTGGTCAGGGCGGTGATCCGCTCGACCTTGACGGCCGGGCCGAGCTCCACCTCGTAGCGGGTGACCGTCGGGCCGCGGGTGAAACCGGTGACGGCCGCGTCGACCTTGAACTCGGTGAAGACGTTGGTCAGCGAGGCGACCACCGCGTCGTTGGCGGCGCTGCGGGTCTTGCCGGGGCCGCCCCGCTCCAGCAGGTCGAGCGACGGCAGCGAGTAGGTGATGTCGCCGGAGAGCTGGAGCTGCTCCGCGCGGGCCGGCAGCGGCTGCGAACGCTCGGGGGCCGGCTTGGTCAGGTCCGGTACGCCTCCGGAGGACGAGGCGGGCTTCTCCGGGCCCCCGTCGCCCGGGGACGCCTTACGGCCGGACCGCGCCCCGGGCACCGGGGTGCCGGTCCGCTCGCGCTCCCGTTCGGTGGAGACGCCCTGCGTCAGATCGGCGACGACCGGCGAGGGCGGCATGCCGTTGAGCACCGCCCCGTCGAGCGCGGCGGCCGCCGCGGCCGCGACGTCCACCGCGTCCATGGTGCGGTTCATCGCGGGCTGGGCGGAGGTCCTGCGCGGCCGGCGCCGCTTGGCCAGCGCATCGCTCTCGGCCTGGTCCGGGTCGTAGACGCCGTCGTGCTCCGAGCGGCGCGCGGAGGAGCGCCGTGAGCCCTCGGGCAGCGCCTCACGCCACTGTTCGTCGTACCTCTCGTCGTCGGCCTCCTCGCCCTCCCCCGGTACGTACACGGGGTCGACGATGCCGAGCCGGACTCCGAGCTGGCGCAGCCGCCGGGGGATGGCGTTGACCGGGGTGGCGGTGACGACGAGGAGCCCGAAGACGGTCAGCAGCAGGAGCAGCGGGACGGCGAGCACCTCGCCCATCGTGAAGACGAGGGGCTGGGACGCGGCCCAGCCGATGAGCCCTCCGGCGTCCTGCATGGCGGCGGTCCCGTCCTCGCGGCCGGGCGATCCGCAGGCGATGTGCACCTGCCCGAGCACTCCGATAACGAGGGCGGAGAGGCCGATGACGATACGGCCGTTGGCCTCCGGCTTCTCCGGATAGAGGATCAGCCGCACGGCGACGGCGCCCAGCAGTATCGGCACGAGCAGGTCGAGCCGGCCGAACGCCCCGGTGACGAGCATCTCGACGAGATCGCCGACGGGGCCTTGCAGATGTGACCAGGTGCCCGCGGCCACGATCAGCGCGAGACCGAGGAGCAGCAGGGCGAGGCCGTCCTTGCGGTGGGCGGGGTCAAGTCCCTTGGCGCCGCGCCCTATGGAGCGGAAGACCGCCCCGACGCCGTGCGCCGTGCCCAGCCAGAGTGCGCGGACGAGCCGGTACACGCCCCCGGTGGGGGACGGTGCGGGCTTGGGCGCGGGCTTCTTGGCCGCCGCCTTCTTCGCGGGTGCCTTCTTGGCGGGCACGGCCTTCTTCGCCGCCGCCTTCTTGGCGGGCGCGGCTTTCTTCGCCGGTCCCTGGGTACGGCCGGAGCGCTTCTCGGTGCCCGCCGTGCCCAGGGAACCCTTGCCGGACGTACGTGAGGCCATGTGACTGAGGTTACCGGTGCCGACGTCGGTGGACACGTGTGCCTACGGCATCACCCGTCCGTGTCGCCCTTGCCCGGGCGCAGAACTGACGCCCCCTCAACCGAAGGGGTCAGCCCTGCGTGGGCAGCGGGGCGGTGGAACCGCCGGTGCCGGGTTCCAGTGCGTCGAGCGCGCGGCGCAGCCCGGTGAGCTTGCGTTCGAGATGGGCGGCGGTGGCCACGGCCGCGGCGTCCGCCGATTCGTCGTCCAGCTGCTTGGAGAGCGCCTCGGCCTGCTCCTCGACGGCGGCGAGCCGCGCGGAGAGCTCGGCGAGGAGACCGGCCGGCTCCTTCTCGTCGACGCCCTGGTGCGCGCCGCCTTCGAGCTGGAGCCTGAGCAGCGCGGCCTGTTCACGCAGCTGGCAGTTCTTCATGTACAGCTCGACGAAGACCGAGACCTTGGCGCGCAGCACCCAGGGGTCGAAGGGCTTCGAGATGTAGTCCACCGCACCGGCCGCGTAACCCCGGAAGGTGTGGTGCGGGCCGTGGTTGATCGCGGTGAGGAAGATGATCGGGATGTCCCGGGTCCGCTCCCGCCGCTTGATGTGCGCGGCTGTCTCGAACCCGTCCATACCGGGCATCTGCACGTCCAGCAGAATGACCGCGAAATCGTCCGTGAGCAGCGCTTTGAGCGCCTCCTCCCCTGACGATGCCCGCACCAGTGTCTGATCGAGCGCAGAGAGGATGGCCTCCAGCGCCAGCAGATTCTCCGGCCGGTCATCGACCAGGAGGATCTTGGCCTTCTGCACCATGGCCCGTCCTCCTCGCCCCGGAATCGCACCGGGTGCCGCCCCAGGGGACGACTCTCTTACGCCGTCCGTCCTTGTGCCGGTCATGGTAGCCGCACCCCGCCCGTCACCACACCCTGTCACCGCGATGTCACTGTGCACAGAGCGAAAACGCGGTCGAGGTCCAGAAGGTTCCCCGAAATCGCTCGCTCACACTCTTCCGGCCACAGCGGGCCGGCCGATTCCGGGGATCCGTTCTCCGTCAGGTCACTCTCCGCGCATCCAGTTCTCCATCACGCCCAGCAGGTGGTCGGAGTCCACCGGCTTGGTCACGTAGTCGGAGGCTCCGCAGTCGATCGCCTTCTCGCGGTCGCCCTTCATCGCCTTGGCCGTCAGTGCGACGATCGGCAGACCGGCGAACTGCGGCATCCTGCGGATCGCCGTCGTCGTGGCGTAGCCGTCCATCTCCGGCATCATGATGTCCATCAGAACGATCGTCACATCGTCGTGCTGCTCCAGGACTTCGATGCCCTCACGGCCGTTCTCCGCGTACAGCACCGACAGACCGTGCTGCTCCAGCACGCTGGTGAGCGCGAAGACGTTGCGGATGTCGTCGTCGACGATCAGCACCTTCTCGCCGTGGAAGCGGAACGTCCGGCGGGGCTCCTGCTCCTCCTGCGGGCCCTGCACCCACTCCTCGGTCGCCGCGCTCTCCTCGCCCGACCTGCCGTTGGGCAGGGCCGGGCGCTGCGACGCTCCGCCCAGGGCCTTGCGCCGGCGCCTGAACACCCCCGCGGAGTTGGCCGGATCGCCGAAGGGCGGCTCGTTCCCGTTGCGCTGGGCGGCCTCCAGGTGGGGTCCGCCCTCGGCCGACTGCCCGTGGACCTCGATGGGGCCGGGCCCCATCTGCGGGTAGCCCTGCGGCGGCAGCTCGCTCGGGTGCAGCGGCAGGTAGAGGGTGAACGTCGATCCGCGTCCCGGTTCGCTGGCCGCGTGGATCTCACCGCCCAGCAGACGGGCGATCTCACGGCTGATGGAGAGGCCGAGGCCCGTGCCGCCGTACTTGCGGCTGGTCGTGCCGTCCGCCTGCTTGAACGCCTCGAAGATCACCAGCATCTTGCTGGACGCGATGCCGATCCCGGTGTCGGTGACCGAGAACGCGATGAGGTCGCCGTCCGCGTCGCGCAGCGAACCGGCCTCCAGCAGATGCTCCCTGATGGAGTTCGGGACATCGGCACCGGCCGGCCGGATCACCAGCTCCACGGCCCCGCTGTCGGTGAACTTCACCGCGTTGGACAGGAGGTTGCGCAGGACCTGGAGCAGCCTCTGCTCGTCCGTGTGGAGCGTCGCGGGCAGCTCCGGGGAGACCCGTACGGAGAAGTCGAGCCCCTTCTCCGCGGTGAGCGGCCGGAACGTCGCCTCGACGTAGTCGACCAGCTGCACCAGGGCGATCCGGGTCGGACTGACGTCCATCTTGCCCGCCTCGACCTTGGACAGGTCGAGGATGTCGTTGATCAGCTGGAGCAGGTCGGAACCCGCGCCGTGGATCGTCTCGGCGAACTCCACCTGCTTCGGGGAGAGATTGCCCTCGGCGTTGTCGGCGAGCAGCTTGGCGAGGATGAGCAGCGAGTTGAGCGGGGTGCGCAGCTCGTGCGACATGTTCGCCAGGAACTCGGACTTGTAGCGCATCGAGACGGCGAGCTGTTCGGCACGCTCCTCCAGGACCTGCCGCGCCTCCTCGATCTCGGTGTTCTTGACCTCGATGTCGCGGTTCTGCTGCGCGAGCAGCTCGGCCTTCTCCTCCAGCTCCGCGTTGGACGCCTGCAGCGCCTTCTGCCGGTTCTCCAGCTCCTGGGAACGGTCCCTCAGCTGCTCGGTGAGCTCCTGCGACTGCTCCAGGAGCTTCTCGGTCTTCGTGTTGACGCTGATGGTGTTGACGCTCGTGGCGATCATCTCGGCGAGCTGGTTGAGGAAGTCCCGCTGGATGTGCGTGAACGGCTGGAAGGAGGCCAGCTCGATGACACCCAGCACCTGGCCCTCGAAGAGCACCGGCAGCACGATCACGTGCGCGGGCGGTGCCTCTCCCAGACCGGAGGAGATCTTCAGGTACCCCGGCGGCACGTTGTCCACCTGGATGGTCCGCTTCTCCTCGGCCGCCGTGCCGATGAGCGTCTCACCGGGGCGGAACGAGGTCGGCATGGAGCCCGCCGAATAGCCGTAACTGCCGCGCATGCGCAGCTCGTACGAGCTCTCGTTGCCGCTGTCGGAGCCCACCTCGCCACCGTCGCCGGTGCTCATGGCCAGGAAGAACGCGCCGTGCTGGGCGGAGACGACCGGGGTCAGCTCGCTCATGATCAGCGAGGCGACGTCGTCCAGGTCGCGGCGGCCCTGCATCAGACCGGAGATCCGTGCGAGGTTGCCCTTGAGCCAGTCCTGCTCCTTGTTGGCCAGGGTGGTGTCGCGCAGGTTGGCGATCATCGTGTTGATGTTGTCCTGCAGCACCTGGATCTCGCCCGCCGCGTCGACGTCGATCTTCAGGTTGAGATCGCCGCGGGTCACCGCGGTGGCGACGGCCGCGATGGCACGCACCTGTCGGGTCAGGTTGCCCGCCATCTCGTTCACCGACTCGGTGAGGTCGCGCCAGGTCCCGTCGACGTCACGCACCCGGGCCTGCCCGCCGAGCTGTCCCTCGGTGCCCACCTCGCGGGCGACCCGGGTCACCTGCTCCGCGAACGAGGAGAGCTGGTCGACCATCGTGTTGATGGTGTCCTTCAGCTGCAGGATCTCGCCCTGCGCGTCGATGTCGATCTTCTTGGTGAGATCGCCCTTGGCGATGGCCGTGGTGACCGTCGCGATCTGGCGCACCTGACCGGTCAGGTTGGACGCCATCGAGTTCACGGACTCGGTGAGGTCCTTCCAGGTGCCGGAGACGCCCGGGACGCGTGCCTGGCCGCCCAGTTCGCCCTCGGTGCCCACCTCACGGGCGACGCGGGTGACCTCGTCGGCGAAGGAGGACAGGGTCGTCACCATCGTGTTGACCGTGTCGGCGAGTTCGGCGACCTCGCCGCGCGCCTCGACCGTGACCTTCTTCGTCAGGTCACCGTTGGCGACCGCCGACGACACCCGGGAGATGTTGCGCACCTGGCTGGTCAGGTTGTTGGCCATCAGGTTGACGTTGTCGCTGAGGTCCTTCCAGATGCCCGTCGCACCGCGCACCCTGGCCTGACCCCCGAGGATGCCCTCGGTGCCCACCTCGCGGGCGACCCTCGTCACCTCGTCGGCGAAGTTGAGCAGCTGGTCGACCATCGTGTTGACCGTCGTCACCAGTTCGAGGATCTCGCCCTTGGCGTCCACGGTGATCTTCTTGGAGAGATCGCCCTTGGCGACCGCGGTGGTCACCTCGGCGATGTTGCGCACCTGGAGGGTGAGGTTGTTCGCCATGCCGTTGACGGACTGGGTGAGGTCCTTCCACGTGCCGGAGACGCCCTGTACCTCCGCCTGCCCGCCGAGGATGCCCTCCGTGCCCACCTCGCGGGCCACCCGGGTCACCTGCTCCGCGAAGTTCGACAGCTGGTCGACCATGGTGTTGAGGGTGTTCTTCAGCTCGAGGATCTCGCCCCGGGCGTCCACGTCGATCTTCTGCGACAGGTCGCCCCGCGCCACCGCCGTGGCGACCTGGGCGATGTTGCGGACCTGGGCGGTGAGGTTCCCCGCCATGCCGTTCACCGAGTCGGTCAGATCGCGCCACACGCCTGCCACGCCGGGCACCTGTGCCTGACCGCCCAGACGGCCGTCGGTGCCCACCTCGCGGGCGACCCTGGTCACCTGGTCGGCGAACGCGGAGAGCTGGTCGACCATGGTGTTGATGGTGTTCTTCAGCTCGAGGATCTCGCCCCGGGCGTCCACGTCGATCTTCTGCGACAGGTCGCCCCGCGCCACCGCCGTCGTCACCTGGGCGATCTGCCGCACCTGGGAGGTGAGGTTGCCGGCCATGAAGTTGACGGAGTCGGTGAGCTCCTTCCACGTACCGGAGACACCGTCGACGCGCGCCTGGCCACCGAGACGGCCCTCCGTGCCCACGTCCCGCGCCATCCGCGTCACCTGGTCGGCGAAGTTGGAGAGCTGCGCCACCATCGTGTTGACGGTGTTCTTCAGCTCCAGCATCTCACCGGCCACGTCGACGGTGACCTTCTGCGACAGGTCTCCGTTGGCGACCGCGGTGGTCACCTGCGCGATGTCGCGCACCTGGCCCGTGAGGTTGCGGAAGGCGGTGTTCACCGAGTCGGTGAGGTCCTTCCAGGTGCCGGCCGCACCGGGCACCTCGGCCTGACCGCCGAGGCGTCCCTCGACGCCGACCTCCCGGGCGACCCGGGTGACCTCCGAACCGAAGGCCTGGAGCTGGTCCACCATCGTGTTGACGGTGTTCTTCAGCTCCAGCATCTCGCCGGCCACGTCGACGGTGACCTTCTGCGTCATGTCACCGCTGGCCACCGCCGTGGTCACCTGCGCGATGTCACGCACCTGCGTCGTGAGGTTCCGGAAGACCGTGTTCACCGAGTCGGTGAGGTCCTTCCAGGTGCCCGCGGCGCCCGGCACCTGTGCCTGGCCGCCGAGCAGGCCCTCGCCGCCGACCTCGCTGGCGACACGTGTGACCTCGTCCGCGAAGGTGCGCAGCGTCTCCGTCATCTGGTTGATCGTCTCGGCGAGCTGCGCGACCTCGCCGCGTGCGCTCACCGTCACCTTCTGGGACAGGTCGCCGTTCGCCACGGCCGTCGTCACCTCGGCGATACCGCGTACCTGGGAGGTGAGGTTGCCGGCCATCGTGTTGACGGAGTCCGTGAGGTCCTTCCAGACCCCGGCCACCCCCGGCACCGTCGCCTGACCGCCCAGCTCGCCCTCGGTGCCCACCTCACGGGCGACGCGCGTCACCTCGGAGGAGAACGACGACAGCTGGTCCACCATCGTGTTGACGGTGTTCTTCAGCTGGAGCATCTCACCGGCCACATGGACGGTGACCTTGCGCGACAGGTCTCCCTTGGCGACGGCGGTCGTCACCAGGGCGATGTCACGCACCTGCGCGGTCAGCCGGTACGCCATGGTGTTGACGGAGTCGGTGAGGTCCTTCCAGGACCCGGACATGCCGCGCACCTGGGCCTGGCCGCCGAGCTTGCCCTCCGTGCCCACCTCGACCGCTACACGCGTCACCTGCTCGGTGAACGCGGAGAGCTGGTCGACCAGGTTGTTGACCGTCCGGGCGACCTTCAGGAACTCGCCGCGCAGCGGCCGTACGGTCTCGTCCGGCGCGTGGGTCCGCAGCTCCATCCGCTGTTCGAGATCACCGTCGGCGACCGCGGAGAGTACCCGTCCGACCTCGGACACGGGTCGCGCCAGATCGTCGACGAGCTCGTTGGAGGCGTCGATCGCGGCAGCCCAGGAGCCCTCGCAGGCACCGGTCTCCAGGCGCTCGGTCAGCTTTCCCTCGCGTCCGACCACCCGCCGCACCCTGGCGAGCTCGCCCGTGAGGTGAAGATTGCGGTCGGCGACCTCGTTGAAGACCGCCGCGATCTCCGTGAGCACGCCGTCACCGGAGACGGTCAGCCGCCTGCGGAAATTGCCGTCACGCATCGCCACGAGAGCGGCCAGCAGTCTGTTCAGAGCTGCCGCGTCCACGTCGATGGTGCCATTGCGCTGCTTTTTCACGGACTGCCCGCCTTTTGTGCGCGTTCCTGAACCCCGCGCCGCCACGCCAGACTCCACCGTGTCCCTCCCGCAGGGGTTGACCGTATCGCTCGGGCCGTTGTCGGAAGCTTGCCCATCTTCCACTTTGGCTCACCGCCACAGAACACCGTCGACGGGTGACTATGCGGTCGTCAAATCGTTGAAACGTACCAGGCGGGAACGGGGGGACGGGGAAGGTCTCATGGTCGTCCCATTTCCCTCACCGCGGGCCCCATGTTTGTGCGCCCGGCGCACGCCCCCGGGTGGCATGCGTACCCAAGTCCGCCCTCGTGTACCCGGGACACCTGGCGAGCGTCTAGCCTGGCAGGCGAATCGAAGCGGCGAGAAACGGGCACAGGACTCGGGGAAGCGACGAGACACCATATGGGGAGTGCTGTGATCACCGCGCGCGCGGCTGCCACCTTCGATCCGGTCGGACGCTCGGTCGCGACCGCCCGCGCATTCGTCCGGGACACCCTCCAGGGGTGGGGGTACACCGATGTCGTCGACGACGCCGTCGTCCTGACCAGTGAACTCGTGACCAACGCGGTCGTGCACGCGGGCACGGCCGCCGATGTGCTCTGTCTGCGCACCGAGGACGGGGTGCGCGTCGAGGTCTCCGACCACTACCCGGAGCGGGAGGTACCGCTCCAGAGCTCCGGTCTCGACTTCGGCAGCCCGGACCGGGAGGGCGGCCGCGGGCTGCTGCTCTGTGCCGCCCTGGCCAGCCGCTGGGGCGTCGAGTACACGCCCACCCACAAGCACGTGTGGTTCCAGCTCGATCTTCCCGAGCGCCCCGTGGGCATCCGCTCCGCGAGCCCGGTCCTGCCCACCGCGCTGCTGCCCGTGGCGGAGCAGCGGGTACGGGTGGCGGTCGTCCAGATCGCCGGCTCCGGCTCCATCGCCGCGTGGAACGACGACGCGTCCTTCCTCTTCGGTTACGCGGCGGAGCAGGTCGACGGCAAGCAGTTCACCGACTTCGTGGCGTGGCCGCACACCCCGGGCACCAGCACCGGCATCGCCGACGCGCTGCAACTCTCCCGCTGGGAGGGCAGCTACGGCATTCGCGGCGCCGACGGCCGTGTGATCCCGGTGTACGCCTCGCATCTCAGGGTCCGCGACGCCGAGGGCGAGCCCTCGACGGTCTGCCTCCTCGTACGCGACTACGAACGCGCCGTGCTCCAGACGCCGGTCCGCGCTCCCGTCACCGACACCGCGGCGGAGAACCGCAGTACGGATCCCTTCGAGATCTTCATCGGCTCCCCCGCGCCGGACGACCTGGACGGTCTCCTCCAGCGCACGGTCGAGCGGGCCCGCGACATGCTGGACGCCGACTCCGCGTTCCTGCTGCTGGCCACGGACGACGAGACGGAGCTGGAGGTCCGGGCGACGACCGGCCTCCCCTCGGCCCGCCAGCGCTTCGCACGGGTCCCCGTGGAGGCGGGCACGGGCCGCTACGGCTCAGCCCGTATGCCGGCCGTCCACGAGGACCTCACCGTCGTCCCCGGCGCCGTGCCGCTGCTCAGTGACACCGGGATGCGTTCGGTCGTGACGGTCCCGCTCAAGGTCGAGGGCCGCCTCACCGGTTCTCTCGGTGTCGCGGCCGAGGCAGCGGGACGGTACTCCAACGAGGAGGCGCTGCGGCTGCAGTTCGCCGCGGACCGCATCGCGCTGGCCGTCGAGTCGGCGAGACTCGGCGAGCTGGAGCGTCTGAGGCGCGGCTCGCTGTCCTTCCTCGTCGAGGCGTCCGATCTGCTGGCCGGCACGCTGGACAGGGACCAGACGCTGGCGCTGATGGCGCAGATGACCGTCCCCACGCTGGCCACCTGGTGCGCCGTCTACACGATCGCCGACCAGTCGTCGGAGCCGTATCTTTCCTACGTCCTCCACGAGGACGAGGAGCGCATCGACGGCCTCAAGGCCCTGCTCTCCTCCATCGCCCCGCCGGACCCCGTCCCGGCCCCGGGCGCCCGCCTCTGGACCGCGCCCACGGAAGCCGGTCACCAGGCCGCCCTGCGCACCTCCAAGCGGACCCTGGGCAGGGACGCGCCCCTGAGCATGGGAACGGCGGCGCGCACCACGCTGGCCACGGCGGCCGCCGTCGGAGGCGAGACCGTCGTCCTGCCCCTGGTGGCGAGGAACCGTGTGATCGGCATGCTCACGCTCGGCAAGCCGTCCGACGAACACTTCCGCCAGGAAATCCTGGAACTGGCCGAGGACTTGTCCCGACGGGCCGCTCTGGCCCTGGACAACGCCCGCCTGTACTCGGAGCGCATGGCCATCAGCCAGTCCCTCCAGCGCAGCCTGCTGCCGCCGGGACTGCCCGATGTGCCCAACGTCGAGATCGAGGTCATCTACCGCGCGGCGGGCGAGGGCAACGAGGTCGGCGGCGACTTCTACGACGTGTTCCCCATCCGCGACGGCGCCTACGGCTTCGCCATCGGCGACGTCTGCGGTACGGGTCCTGAGGCGGCTGCCGTCACCGGCCTCGCCCGGCATGCCCTGCGCCTGCTGGCCCGCGAGGGCTTCGGCGGCCCGGCGGTCCTGGAACGGCTCAACGCCGCCATCCTGGACGAGGGCGCCCGCAGCCGCTTCCTCACCCTGCTCTACGGGGAGTTGTGGCCGCAGGAGGACGGCAGTGCCCTCCTGAAGGTGGTCTGCGCCGGCCACCCGCTCCCCCTGCGTCTGCGCCAGGACGGCTCGGTGGAGCCTGCGGCCGAACCGCAGCCACTGCTGGGAGTCATCGAGGACCTGGAGCTCTACGAGCAGGAGGTCACCCTGGAGCCGGGTGACGTGCTCCTGTGCGTGACCGACGGCGTCACGGAACGACGCGAGGGGTCCCGCATGCTGGGCGACGACGGCCTGGCCGATGTCCTCGCCATGTGCACGGGCCTGACCGCAGGTGCGGTGGCAGGCCGCATCCTGCGGGCCGTGGAGCGTTTCGCCGCGGAGCCCGCGTCCGACGACATGGCGATCCTGGCCATGCGCGTCCCGGAGCCGCACACCTTCTAGTCGCACCACGCCGAGGGCGGGCGCCCGTCGCACCCCGCCCTCGGCGGACTGCCTGCCTTGATCTCCACCCCGATGCCCGCGTCCCTCTCCGGCGCGGGCATCCGGCATCCGAGGGCCAACCGGAGTCGTTCGTCGTGAAGGACGAGGCCCAGGAGACTGGGCGTGGACGGTTCCACCGTCGTCCTGGCCAGGTCCTCCGACCGCAGCCCGGCACATTTGGCCGTCAGCGTCTCCCGGTGCCACTGCAGCCGGCCCTGCGGCATCCGACGCTCGGGGAGGGTTCCCCGGCTTCCGAGCTCGACGGTCCGGACGACGGGCGGTGCTGCCCATGCCATGCGCTCACCTTGTCCGTCGTGGTGGCCGGGCCCGACAGGAAGGCCGGCTCCGGCCTGGCAGCATGCCTCCATGGCCATTCCCTCGCCCGACGGCGACTATGCGATCACCACGATGTACTCCGGGCCCGACGACTCCTGGTACCTGGAGCTGGATCTCGTCGCCGACGGCCGAACCCTGGTCACGGCGATCGTCCCCGACGAGGATCCGGCGCGAGAGCCCACGGTCTGCTTCGACACCCTGGGCGGGCACCTGGACATCCCCTACACGGTGATCCGCTGGTTCATGGACCAGGTCGAGGCAGAGATCCGCACGTCGCGCGCGTGGATGCGGCTGCGACCGGAACTCGTGGAGATCGTCCACGGCCTGCGTCAGGAGTTCCTGGGAGTCATCAGTGACGACGAGTTCCGGGAGGTTCTGCCAGGCATACGCACCAAGGTCACGGAAGCAGACCTCCCCGCGGTCCTCGCCGCCTCCTTCGGACGGAGGCCTGACGGCACCACCACGGACGAGGTGGAAGCACTCGTGACCGCAGCGGCCACGACCACGAAGCCGGCGGGACCTGGTGCTGCGTGCGCGTAGGGGCGCGAGTCCTGCGAACCGGGTACGAAAAAGGCCCCCGCCGATGGCGGGAGCCTTTTTCTTCGGAGCCCCAATGCGGAATCGAACCGCAGACCTTCTCCTTACCATGGAGACGCTCTACCGACTGAGCTATTGGGGCCTGCTGCCTTGCGGCAACGAGGTAAAGCATACCCCGAACTTCGGGGTGCTCATAACCAAAGGTTCGAGCTTCTTTCGAGGTGGCACCGGGGCTCCGGAGCGCACCCTGGTGCCCACGCGGCCGGCCGGGGCGGGCCGCAGACACAGACGGCGACCCGCGGCCACGACATGACCCGTGAACGCAGAAAAGCCCCGTGCCACAAGGGCACGGGGCTT
>NZ_LIPG01000002.1 GCF_001905505.1 Streptomyces sp. CB02058 | reverse complement strand
TCGCTGTTGTTGCCCACCGGACCCGAAGGACCAGCAGGACTTTCAAAGGAACCACCAACCTGCGATGCAGGCCGGGGTATCAACATATCTGGCGTTGACTTTTGGCACGCTGTTGAGTTCTCAAGGAACGGACGCTTCCTTCGGTCCCGTTTCACCGGGGCCCTCCGGGCGCTTCCCTTCGTTCTTGCGTTTCCGACTCTATCAGACTCTTTCGTGTCCGATTCCCGGCCGAAGCGGGTTACTGCTTGTTTCGCTTTCCAGTTCTTCGCTTTCGCGTTTCCCTTTCCGGCGGTTCCAACTTTACCAGACTCTTTTCCGTTCCGTTTCCGGTCCGAATTTGATTCCAGCGGCCTGTTGAGTGGCCTTTGCCTTTCGGCGTGTTCACTACGTTAACCGATTTCCGCTGCGGCTCATAATCGAGTCGATGGGCAAATTCCGGCATGCCGAAATTGCACCCGCCAGGGGTGAATCGTAGGTAGTGGTTGGCCCTCTCACGATGCCTCGACCCGGTCCGATGGACCGCGCCGACAACTGCATCCGTTCAAGCGGCTCGGACTACATTAGGGAAACGGCAGGGGCGAGTCAAGTTGACCGCCGGCGCGGCACATGGGCCCTGTACGGGCTCACCGTCGGGTCTCCGTCGATCCAGAAGCGCCACGGCTGATGGGAGCCGTCACCCCCGACACCCGTACGGGGACCGCTCCGCACCTGGTCGCGAGGTGGTGGGGTGCCCGTGAGCACGGACAGCGGTCCCTGCGGGCCGGCCACCACGTCGACGCCGTTCAGCGCCCGGTCCACATCGAGGGCCGTGGCCAGCCGCGCCGGGCCTTTGGCCAGTTCCCTGTCGTTCCGGGCTGAGAATCGACGTTTGCGCGCCTGCTCGGCGCCGATGCCGATCTCGCCCGCCCTGAGCAGGACACCGCTCGCGCGGCCTTCGGGGCCGCACACCAGATTGAGGCAGTGCCACATCCCGTACGTGAAGTAGACGTAGGAGTGGCCGGGCGGGCCGAACATCACGCTGTTACGGGCCGTGCGGCCGCGGAAGGCGTGGGAGCCCGGGTCGATCTCTCCCGCGTACGCCTCGACCTCCGTCAGCCGGAGCTCCATCGGGCCCGCGTCGGTGGTCCGGACGAGGATGCGGCCCAGGAGATCGGGTGCCACGTCCAGGACCGGCCGGTCGAAGAAGTCCCGCGTGAGCGGCGTGCGCTCCATGCCCTCGTTCATGGCGTCCGAGGGTACTGGGCTCAACGCTTCGGGAACCGGCTACGGTCGTGGCGCGTATGTAGGGGTCAGGAACAAGGAGGAAAACATGGGCTTCAAGCGGCTGCTCGCGAGCTTGGGTGCCGGCGGTGCTTCCGTCGAGACCGAACTGACCGAACTCAATGTCGTCCCCGGTGGGGTCGTCCAGGGCGAGGTGCGGATCCAGGGTGGTTCCGTCGACCAGCAGATCGAGGGTCTCTCGGTCGGTATGCAGGCACGGGTCGAGGTCGAGGGCACGGACCAGGAGACGAAGCAGGACATCGAGTTCACCAAGCTGCGCCTGGGTGGTGCCTTCGAGGTGAAGGCCGGTGCGGTGCACGTCGTCCCGTTCGGGCTGGAGATCCCCTGGGAGACTCCGATCACCGTGCTCGGCGGGCAGCAGCTGCGCGGTATGAACATCGGGGTGACGACGGAGCTGGAGATCGCCCGCGCGGTGGACTCCGGTGACCTCGACCCGGTCAACGTGCACCCGCTCCCCGCCCAGCAGGCCATCCTGGACGCGTTCGGGCAGCTCGGCTTCGGTTTCCGCTCCGCCGACATGGAGCGCGGCCACATCCGCGGCACCCGCCAGCGCCTGCCGTTCTACCAGGAGATCGAGTTCTTCCCGCCGCAGCAGTACCGCGGACTGAACCAGGTGGAACTGACGTTCATCGCCGACGACCGTGAGATGGACGTCGTCCTGGAGATGGACAAGAAGCCGGGTCTGTTCAGCGAGGGCAGCGACTCCTTCCGTTCGTTCAAGGTCGGTCTCAACGACTTCCAGGGCACGGACTGGGCGGCGTACCTCAACCAGTGGCTCGCGCAGGTCGGCGGCCAGCGCAACTGGCTCTGACACCCCCTAAGGTCGGTGGGTAGACCGTTGCCGATCAGGAGAGGTGCTGACGTGACCGAGCCGAAGAGGGCGCCGCTGCCGCACGACTTCCATCCCGAGGTCCCTTCCTTCACCGTGGTGAGCGAGGACCTGGCGCCGGGCGCCGTGCTGGCGGACGCCCAGGTGTTCGCGGCGGGGAACACCTCACCGCAGCTGCGGTGGGAGGGCTTCCCGGCCGGGGCAAAGAGCTTCGCCGTGACGTGCTTCGACCCGGACGCGCCGACGGGCAGCGGGTTCTGGCACTGGGTGCTCTTCGACATCCCGGCCTCGGTCACGGAGCTGCCGGCCGGTGCCGGCAGCGGGGCGTTCGTAGGGCTGCCCCAGGGTGCCGTGCAGGCCCGCAACGACTACGGGTCGAAGGAGTTCGGGGGTGCCGCGCCGCCGGCCGGCGAGAACCACCGCTATGTGTTCACCGTGTACGCGGTGGACACCGAGAAGCTCGGTCCCGACAGTGACGCGTCGCCGGCGGTGGTCGGATTCAACCTGCGGTTCCACACCCTGGGCCGCGCCCAGCTGGTCGGGGAGTACGCCTCCCCCGAAAGCTGAAGGTTCGCCTCCTGTTTGCCCTGCCCTGGTCTTGGAGAGATCAGGGCAGGGCACTTTTTATTGCGTTGTCCATCACGGCTCACCCGGACAGAGTTGAACCGGGCCCGCCGACTGACGGGCGGCACACGGGAGGTGGGCAGGATGCGGGACACACTGGTGCTCAACGCGAGCTTCGAACCGCTGTCGACGGTGACGCTCAACCGTGCGGTGGTTCTGATCCTCCAGGACAAGGCCGTCGTCGAGCAGTCGCATCCCGGCCTCCGTATGCGGGGTGCCGCCGTGGATCTCCCGGTGCCCCGGGTGATCAGGCTCTGCCGGTACGTACGGGTGCCGTTCCGAAGACACGCCCCGTGGTCCAGGAGGGGGGTCCTCATGCGGGACCAGCACCGGTGCGCGTACTGCGGGAGGCGGGCCAGCACTGTGGACCACGTCGTGCCGCGGGCCCAGGGCGGCCAGGACACCTGGCTGAACACCGTGGCCTCCTGCGCCGAGGACAACCACCGCAAGGCGGCCAGGACTCCCGAGCAGGCGGGCATGCCCCTGCTGCGGCAGCCGTTCGTGCCGTCGCCCGCGGACGCGATGCTGCTCGCGCTGGGAGCCGGTGACCGGACGGCGCTGCCGGAGTGGCTGGCGCGTTCGGCGGCCTGACCATCCCGGACGAACGGTCGCGGAGCCCGTCCCCTCGTGGCCCGAGGGGACGGGCTTCCGTGCGTCAGCGCAGCAGCAGCTGCACGATGGCGGCGGTACCGACGACGACGATCAGGGCGCGCAGGAGGCGCGGGCTGAGCCGGCGGCCGACCTTGGCGCCTATCTGGCCCCCGATCGCGGAGCCCACCGCGATGAGTACGACGGCCGTCCAGTCGAAGTCCGCGACGAAGAGGAAGAAGAGGGCGGCCACGCTGTTGACGACGGCGGCGAGGACGTTCTTGACGGCGTTGAGGCGCTGCATCGTGTCGTCGAGCAGCATGCCCATCAGGGAGAGGTAGATGATGCCCTGGGCCGCCGTGAAGTAGCCGCCGTACACACTGGCGAGCGTCAGGCCGACGAAGAGCAGCGGCCCGCCGTCGGGGCGGGCGGTGGTGCCGTTTTCCTCGCGGCGGCGCTGTACGGCCTTGCTGATGCGGGGCTGCAGGATGACCAGGACGAGCGCGAGGGCCACCAGGACGGGGACGATCGTCTCGAACGCCGTGGAGGGCAGGGCGAGCAGGAGCGTGGCCCCGGTGAGTCCGCCGATCAGCGCGCCGGTGCTGAGCTTGAGTATCCGGCGGCGCTGGCCGGTGAGTTCCTCCCGGTAGCCGATCGCACCGCTGATGGAGCCCGGGATCAGCCCGAGCGCGTTGGACACGGTCGCGGTGACCGGTGGCAGGCCGGTGGCGAGGAGCACCGGAAAGGTGATCAACGTGCCGGAGCCGACGATGGTGTTGATGGTGCCCGCGCCGACGCCGGCCGCGAAGACCGCGAGAATCTCCCAGATGGACAAGGCCATCCCCTTCGATGGTCAGTGATGCCTCCCCGCCATGAAGGTCGAGGGGCCTCACCGATCATGCATGAAGGTGCTTCGCGGTCAGTCGACCGGGGGCTGCTCCCGGCGTTCCGTTCCGGTGTTGAAGCCGGGAGCGCCGCTGCCGAGGTTGCCGAAGGCCCCGCTGAGGCCCTTGAGCGCGTCGCCGATCTCGCTGGGCACGATCCAGAGCTTGTTGGCGTCGCCCTCGGCGATCTTCGGGAGCATCTGGAGGTACTGGTACGAGAGGAGCTTCTGGTCCGGGTCCCCGGCGTGGATGGACTCGAAGACCGTGCGGATGGCCTGGGCCTCGCCCTCGGCGCGCAGGGCCGATGCCTTGGCCTCGCCCTCCGCGCGGAGGATCGCGGACTGCTTCTCGCCCTCCGCGGTGAGGATCGCGGACTGCCTGATGCCTTCCGCGGTGAGGATCGCGGCGCGCTTGTCACGGTCGGCGCGCATCTGCTTCTCCATCGAGTCCTGGATGGAGGTGGGCGGCTCGATGGCCTTGAGCTCGACGCGGTTGACGCGGATGCCCCACTTGCCGGTGGCCTCGTCGAGGACTCCGCGCAGTGCGGCGTTGATCTCCTCGCGGGAGGTCAGGGTCCGCTCCAGGTCCATTCCGCCGATGATGTTGCGCAGGGTGGTGACGGTGAGCTGCTCGATCGCCTGGATGTAGCTGGCGACCTCGTACGTCGCGGCGCGGGCGTCGGTCACCTGGTAGTAGATGACGGTGTCGATGTTGACGACGAGGTTGTCCTGGGTGATCACCGGCTGCGGCGGGAAGGGGACGACCTGTTCACGGAGGTCGATCCTGTTGCGGATCGAGTCGATGAACGGGACGACGATGTTCAGCCCGGCGTTGAGGGTGCGGGTGTAGCGGCCGAAGCGCTCGACGATGGCGGCACTGGCCTGCGGGATGACCTGGATCGTCTTGATCAGGGCGATGAAGACGAGCACCACCAGAATGATCAGGACGATGATGATCGGTTGCATCGTGTGCCTCGTGCCCTTCGGTTGCCGACGGATCGCGGTGATCGAGGTCGAACTGTCATGGGGATCATGACAGTTGCATTCCCATGATGATCGACTTCGAGTTTGGCAGACTGCGGGCTGCCGCGTGACCGGTTCGCTCACATGACGACGGCCGTTGCACCGTCGATGTCCACGACGTCGACCTGGTCGCCCGGTTCGAAGACCTGGTCGCTGTCGAGCGTGCGGGCCGACCAGACCTCACCGGCGAGCTTGATGCGCCCGCCGCTGGAGGTGACCCGTTCCAGCACGACGGCTTGACGGCCCTTCAGGGCGTCGATCCCGGTGGCTTCCCCCGGCCGGCTCGAACGGTGCCTGGCCGCGATGGGGCGTACGACGGCGACCAGCGCCACCGACACCACGACGAAGACCAGGACTTGGGCGACGATGCTGCCTCCGAGGGCCGCGATGACGGCAGCGGCCACCGCCCCGACGGCGAACATCCCGAATTCGGGCATCGCGGTCAGGACGAGGGGAATGCCCAGTCCCACCGCGCCGATCAGCCACCACACCCACGCGTCGATGTCCACAGGGTCATCGTAGGACCGCGAGTGCGCTCGCCGACAGGGCGCAGGAGAGGTTGGCCGTGGTGCGACTACCCGCCCAGCGGCAGACCGCGGGCGGTGTAGCGGTCACCGTGGTGCTCGACGACGAGGGGCAGGCCGAAGCAGAGGGAGAGGTTCCGGGAGCTGAGCTCGGTCTCCATGGGGCCGGCGGCCAGCACCTTGCCCTGGCGGATCATCAGGACGTGGGTGAAGCCGGGGGCGATCTCCTCGACGTGGTGGGTGACCATGACCATGGAGGGGGCGTACGGGTCACGGGCCAGCCGGCCGAGGCGACGGACCAGGTCCTCGCGTCCGCCGAGGTCGAGACCGGCGGCGGGCTCGTCGAGGAGGAGCAGCTCGGGGTCGGTCATCATGGCGCGGGCGATGAGGGTGCGCTTGCGCTCGCCCTCGGAGAGCGTGCCGAACTTGCGGTCGAGGAACTCGGTCATGCCGAGGCGGTCGAGGAAGGCGCGGGCGCGCTCCTCGTCGACGGCTTCGTAGTCCTCGTGCCAGGTGGCGGTCATGCCGTACGCGGCGGTGAGCACCGTCTGCAGCACGGTCTGGCGCTTGGGGAGCTTTTCGGCCATCGCGACACCGGCGATGCCGATGCGGGGCCGGAGCTCGAAGACGTCGGTGCCGACCCCGCCGAGCCGCTCGCCGAGGATCTTGGCCGATCCTGTGGAGGGGAAGAGGTAGCTGGACGCGATGTTGAGGAGGGTGGTCTTGCCGGCGCCGTTGGGGCCGAGGATGACCCAGCGCTCCCCCTCCTTGACCGACCAGGAGACGTCGTCCACCAGAGCGCGTCCGTCGCGGACCACGGATACGTCCACCAGCTCCAGTACATCGCTCATGGCGCGTTGTCTCCCCATACAGTGTCGAGATCGTCGCGTGCCTGTGGGCACAGCTCCCAGGGAAAACCTACGCCACCCGAAGAGTGCTCAGGCCCTGGGGCCGTTCCCTAGGCTGTTCCCATGCTTTCGGAACCACGCTCAGGGCGGCTTGCCGCATGGGGAAACGCGCTTTTGGCCGGACTTGTGTCACCTGACGACGCGGCGCTCGCGATCGTCGGCGAGGACGCGGTGCACCGCGTCGAGGGGCTGCCGGGTGAGGCGGGGCCGGTGGGGCTCACGCTGGCGCTCGGCCGGCTCAGGGGGCTGGGGGCGACCGGTTTCCGGGTCGCGCTGCCGGTGCCGGGACATCCGCTGGGGCTCAGCGGCCCGCCGGACTTCAACGCGAGGGCGTTGGAGGCGGAGGAGGCGGTCGTCACGTCCGGGGCTCCGTACGGGCTCGTGCCGGAGGTGAGCGAGGCTGGGCCCGCCGGTGACGTGCATGTCGAGGTGGTGTGGCGCTGTCTGCCCGTACGGGAGGCGCCGCCCGCCGATGTGCCGTCGCTGAGCGAGGCGGAGCGGGAGCTCGCCGAAGCCCTGCGGGACGCGACGGCGGTGCTGTCGCGGCTGGATGTCGCCGCCTCCGGCCCGGTCGCCGAGGCCGCCGTGGACGCGTACCGGGCCCGGGCGGAGCGGGGGCGCGAGATCCTGGCGCCGGGGTATCCCCCGCGTGCGGTACGGGTGCTGGAGCTGGCTCAGCGGGTGGGGCTGCTGGTGGCGGTGGCCCATGAGAACGGGCACGGCGGCGCGGTGAGCGCCTCGGAGATCGCGGCCAGGGGCGAGGCGCTGCGGCCGGTGGAGCGGACGGCGCGGCGGGCGCAGGTCGCGGCGTACAACGCGTATGTGGAGGAGCGGGGGCGGTAGGGCCTCGCTCCGTGCGGCGCCGGTCGGCGGGCGGGGTCCCGGCGGGTCGGTACGGCGCCTGGCCGCCGGGAGGGAGCCCGGCAGGTCGGTAGGACGTCACGCCGTCGGCCGCCGTGCGGGCTCGGTCGAGTCCGTGCGGCGGCCGGGGGTGAGGGGTGAGGCGTCGGTCAGCCGTTCAGGCCGAGGTTGCCGAAGGCCGGGTTGAGCAGACCCACCACGTTGACCGTGTTGCCGACCACGTTGACCGGGACGTGCACCGGGACCTGGACCACGTTGCCCGAGATGACGCCCGGGGAGCCCGCGGCCGTGCCGTGGGCACCGGCGCCGCCGCCGTGGCCCGTGGCGGAGGCGGCTCCGGCACCGGCGGCGATGATTCCGCCCGCGATCATGGTGACGGCTGCGGCCTTCTTCAGGTTCTTCACTTCAGGATCCTCCTCGCATCGCCGCGGCCGACCGCCGCGGCATGCATGGAGAACGCCGTCCGCACGGCGGAGGATGCGCCATCCGGGTGACATACACCCGACAGTATGAATCTCGGACTGGAGGCGACCCGTCCGCTTGTCCGACGACACTGCGCCTGTCCGAGGGCACTCCGTCTGTCCGAGAGCACTCCGTCCGCCGGACGGCACTCCGCTCGTCCGAGGACACTCGGCCCGTCCGGCGGCACCCGCTTCTCCCGGGGCCCGGCAGCGTCAGCCCGCCGCCCCGTGCCGGACCGCCCACAGGGCCGCCTGGGTCCTGTCCGCCACATCGAGCTTCATCAGGATGTTCGAGACGTGGGTCTTGACGGTCTTCTCCGACAGGACGAGCGCCCTGGCGATCTCCCGGTTGGAGCGCCCGTCGGCGATCAGCCCGAGCACCTCGCGCTCCCGCTCGGTCAGGGTGCTCCCCCGGCCCGTGCCACCGGACGTGTCCTCCTGGGCCAGCAGCGCGTCGGCGACCTCCGGCTGGAGCAGGACATGGCCCGCGTACACCGAGCGGATGGCGCCCGCGAGGGCGTCCGGGTCGACGTCCTTGTACACGTAGCCCGAGGCCCCCGCCCGCAGGGCCGGGACGACGGTGCGCTGTTCGGTGAAGCTCGTGACGATCAGGACCTTGGCCGGGTTCTCCAGCTCCCTGAGCCTGCGCAGCGCCTCGATGCCGTCCGTACCCGGCATCTTGATGTCCATCAGGACCACGTCCGGGCGCAGCTCCTCGGTCCTGGCGACCCCCTCGGCCCCGTCCGACGCCTCCCCCACGACCTCTATGTCGTCCTGGACCTCCAGGAAGGTGCGCAGCCCCCTGCGGACCACCTGGTGGTCGTCGACCAGCAGCACCTTGATGGTCTTGTCAGCCACAGGGGACCTCCATACGGATAGTGGTGCCCTCGCCGGGCTCCGATTCGACCGCGAGCCGGCCTCCCACGCTGCCGGCCCTGTGCCGCATGGAGACGAGGCCGAGATGACGTCCGGCGCTCCGGATCACCTGGGTGTCGAAGCCTCGGCCGTCGTCGGTGATCCGGAGCACGACGGAGGCGGCCTCACGGCCGAGCGTGACGGTGACCCGGCCCGCACCCGAGTGACGCAGGGCGTTGTGCAGGGCTTCCTGCGCGACCCGGAGCATCGCCTCCTCCTGGGCCGACGGCAGGGCGCGCACCCCGGCGCTCTCGAAGGTGACCCGGGCGGTGTGGGCGCGGTCCAGGACCTGGACCTGCGTGCGGAGCGTGGCGACCAGGCCGTCCTCGTCCAGGGCGGCGGGGCGCAGCTCGACGACGGCGGCGCGCAGCTCGTCCACGGCCTCCCCCGCCAGGGTGGCGACCTGCTGGAGTTCGCCCTTGGCCCGGGCCGGGTCGCGGTCGACGAGGGCGGCGGCGGCCTGGGCGGTGAGCCGGAGCGAGAAGAGCTTCTGGCTGACGGCGTCGTGCAGCTCGTGGGCGAGCCGTGAGCGCTCCTCGGCGATCGTGAGCTCGCGGCTGCGTTCGTAGAGCCTGGCGTTGGTGAGGGCGATCGCGGCGTGCTGGGCGAGGATCCCCAGGAGCTCCTCGTCCTCCTCCGTGAAGCCGCAGCCGCCCGTGGGCCGGGGGCAGCGCTTGTTGGCGAGGAAGAGAGCGCCGATGGTCTCGTCGCCGTCCTGGATGGGCAGCCCGAGGAAGTCGGACATGTCGGGGTGGGCGTCGGGCCAGCCCTCGAACCGGGGGTCCTGGCGTACGTCGGCGAGCCGCTGGGGCTTCGCCTCGTGGAGCATCGCCGCGAGGATGCCGTGCTGGCGGGGCAGCGGGCCGATGGCCTTCCACTGCTCGTCGCTGACCCCGTCGACGACGAACTGGGCGAAGCCGCCGTGGTCGTCCGGTACACCCAGGGCCGCGTACTCGGCGTCCAGCAGCTCGCGGGCGGAGGCGACGATCGTCTTGAGGACGTCCCGCATTTCGAGGTGCCGGCTCATGGCGAGCAGCGCGGCGCTGACCACGGCGAGGCCCGAGGGCGGGCGATGAGTCATGCCCTCACCGTACCGGCGGGGGTTCCGGCCCCGTATCGGGCTGTGGACGCCCCCGCGATGGGGCCTCGGTCCTAGGCCTCTCGTCCGGGTGAGGCGGGCTCGCGGAGCCCCGCCGGACCCGGACGAGAGGCCTAGGCCGAAGGGCCTCCGGCGGCTGCGGCCGATGGCCGAGGCGCGGGGGCCCGTGGGATTCCTACGTTGATGGCGTCGGAGCCCCACGGGGCACGAGGCGGACGAGGGGACGGTTGTCATGCCTATCGCGATGATCACGGGCGGATCGAAGGGGCTGGGGCGCGCGACGGCTGCCGCGCTGGCCCGGCGGGGCTGGGATCTGGTGCTGGACGCCAGGTCGGCCGCGGCGCTCGGGGAGACGGCGCGGGAGCTGGGCGAGCGGTACGGGACACGGGTCGCGGCCGTGGCGGGGGACGTCACGGACCCGGCGCACCGCAAGGCGCTGGTGGCGGCGGCCGGGGAGCTGGGCGGTCTCGACGTACTGGTGAGCAATGCGAGCGCGCTGGGGGCCGAGCCGCTCGTGCGTCTGGAGGCGCTGCCGCTGGAGGGGCTGCGGCAGGCACTGGAGACGAATGCGGTGGCGGCGCTCGGGCTCGTGCAGGAGGCGCTGCCGCTGCTGAGGGCGTCCGCGGCCGGGGCGGTGGTGGCGGTGAGCTCGGACGCGGCCACCGAGCCGTATCCCACCTGGGGTGGTTACGGGGCGTCGAAGGCGGCGCTCGACCAGCTGGTGGCGGTGCTCGGCGAGGAGGAGCCCGGCCTCCGGGTATGGGCGGTGGACCCGGGCGACATGGCGACGGACCTCTATGCGGCGGCGGTTCCCGGGGACACCGGGGCGCGGCCGGACGCGGAGAGCGTGGCTCCTGCCTTCGTGCGGCTGCTGGAGCTGCGCCCGCCCGGCGGCCGGTACACGGCGGCGGCGTTGCTGGGCACGGACGTGCGGGAGGAGCGATGACCGCGCTGGAGGCCCTGCGGGTGCCCCCCGAGCTGTCGGCGCGGGTGCCGCCGGAGCAGCGCGGGTCGGGCCGGGACGACGTGCGGCTGCTGGTCTCGCGGGGCACCGAGGTCTCCCACCGCAGGTTCCGGGAGCTGCCCGGGGAGCTGCGGGCCGGGGACGTCCTGGTGGTGAACACGTCGACGACACTGGCGGCGGCGGTGAACGGGCGCCTGGCGGGCGAGCGGGTCGTCGTGCACTTCTCGACCCGGGGCGAGGACGGCCGCTGGGCGGTGGAGCTGCGCCGGCCGGACGGTGCGGGGACCACCCGGCCGCGCCCCGGCGGTCCGGCGGGTGCCGTGGTGCGGCTGCCGGGCGGGAGCGCGCTGGTGCTGGACGAGCCGCTCGGGCCGGGTGACGGGTCGAGGCTGTGGTGGGCGCGGGTGCCGGGGGACGTACCGGGGCTGCTGAGCCGGTACGGGCGGCCGATCCGGTACGCGTACACGGAGCGCGACCAGCCCTTGTCGGCGTACCGGACGGTGTTCGCCGTGCCGTCGCCCGACGGCAGCGGTTCGGCGGAGATGCCGAGTGCGGCACGGCCGTTCACCGCGGGGCTGGTGGCGGAGCTGGTGAGCCGGGGGGTGCAGTTCGCCCCGCTGACGCTGCACACGGGGGTGGCGTCGGCCGAGGCGCACGAGCCTCCCTACCCGGAGCGGTTCGAGGTGCCGGCCTCGACGGCGTGGCTGGTCGCGGCGGCGCGGGCGGGCGGGGGCAGGGTGATCGCCGTGGGGACGACGGCGGTGCGGGCCCTGGAGTCCGCGGCGGGCGAGGACGGGACGGTGCGGCCCGCGGCGGGATGGACGGATCTGGTGGTGACCCCGCGGCGGGGCGTGCGGGTGGTGGACGGGCTGCTGACCGGGCTGCACGAGCCAGAGGCCTCGCACCTGCTGATGCTGGAGGCGGTCGCGGGGCGGGAGGCGCTGCGGCGGGCCTACGCCGGGGCCCTGGAGCGGCGCTATCTCTGGCACGAGTTCGGCGATGCCCATCTACTGCTGCCACCTGCCCGATAAGCCCCTTACGCTCCGCATCACAGAAGCAACTATTTGTGAGTGCGAAGGGCTCCCCATGTGAGCCCAGGCATAGGACCCAGGTCACTTACGAAGACGGATAGTTGGCGCAAACCGGGCAAGTTCTCGGGGTTCAAACCGGACAAGGAGGTATGAACAAGACCGCGTTCCACTATCCGGCTTCGTACGTCACACCTTTGCCATGGCGTTTTGCGGTAGCTAAGAATCGTGTTGTCCCCGACGGAGATGCGCCCCGGCGCTTCCGTCCGCGTCCTCGCCGAGGGCACCACGATCCGAAGAGGTACGACTGTATGTCTTTCTCCCGTATCACCAGCCGTAGCCGTCGTCTGAACAAGGTCCAGAAGCTCTCCGTCGCGGGAGTCTCGACCCTGGCCGCCGCCGGCATCGCCTTGTCGCTCGTCCCGAACGACGCGTCGGCCACCACCGAGCCGCAGGCCGCTTCGGCCGCCGCGCCGGTCGCCTACACCGGCGCCCAGACGCAGAGCCTCAAGGCCACCGGCCTGGGGCAGAACACGACCGACCAGCTCGTGAAGTCCGTCGACGCGGCCAAGGCCGAGGAGACGGCCGCGAAGAAGAAGGCGGCCGAGAAGGCCGAGGCCAAGGCCAAGGCCGTCGCCGAGGCGAAGAGCAAGGCCGCCGCCAAGAAGAAGGCCGCCGCCAAGAAGCGTGCAGCCGAGAAGAAGGCCAGCCGCGCGGCCGACCGCAAGCCGGTCTACGCGAACAACCTCGACGGCTGGATCCGTGAGGCGCTCGCCATCATGGACAAGAAGGACATCCCCGGTACGTACGAGGGCCTGCACCGCAACATCATGCGCGAGTCCAGCGGTAACCCCCGCGCCATCAACGACTGGGACATCAACGCGATCAACGGCGTCCCGTCCAAGGGCCTGCTGCAGGTGATCAAGCCGACCTTCGACTACTACCACGTCAAGGGCACCAAGCACGACCAGTACGACCCGGTCGCCAACATCACCGCGGCCGCGAACTACGCCGCCGACAAGTACGGCTCCATCGACAACGTCGACAGCGCGTACTGAGCCACGCACCGAGCAAGGCCTGGGCAGACAGCCGGCCCGCCGGTCCGCAGCGTCGCGTGACCGGCCGGCACATGCCGAAGGGCGGCACCCCACGGGGTTGCCGCCCTCGGGCGTTTCCGGGTCCGGTG
Organism: Streptomyces sp. CB02058; assembly: GCF_001905505.1. Taxonomy (GTDB): domain Bacteria; phylum Actinomycetota; class Actinomycetes; order Streptomycetales; family Streptomycetaceae; genus Streptomyces. The sequence goes on along the minus strand of NZ_LIPG01000002.1, from coordinate 1,434,185 downwards.
CGGTCCCGCTACTTGCGCATCACCTCGGGCTCATGGCGCCGCAGCATCCGGGAGACCGCGAAGAAGAGGACGCCGCTCATGACGAGCATCACCGTGATGTTGATGCCCCACTGGCCGGCCGAGTGCTCCCACAGCGGGTCCAGATCCGTCGGGTTCTTCGGGTCCCACGGCGGCATGAGATGGGCGAGGTCGAGCGTCGTACCGGCCGCGGCGACCGCCCAGCGCGACGGCATCAGCCAGGCGAACTGCTCCAGGCCCGGCGAGCCGTAGACCTGGAAGAGCACACCGGTGAAGACGACCTGGACGATGGCGAACATGACGAGCAGCGGCATCGTCTTCTCGGAGGTCTTCACCAGCGCGGAGATCATCAGGCCGAACATCATCGAGGTGAAGCCGAGCACGATGATCGACACGCAGATCTCGGCGGCGGGGGGCATGAACAGGCCCTCCTCCGGCAGCTCGCGGGTGGAGAAGCCGATGCCGCAGATGATCACGCCCTGGAAGGCCGTGATCACACCGAGGACGATCACCTTGGACAGCAGATAGGCGGAGCGGGAGAGACCGGTGGCCCGTTCCCTCTCGTAGATCACCCGTTCCTTGATCAGTTCTCGTACGGAGTTGGCGGCGGCGGCGAAACACATGCCGACCGCCAGGATCAGCATGATCGTTCCGGCCTTGCCGTTGAACCGGGAGGGCGGATCGGGCTCCGCCAGGCCGAACTCCGCGGGGATGACGACGCTGACGACGCCGAGCACGGCCGGCAGGAGCACCATCAGGAGCAGGAACCCCTTGTCGGACGCGATCACCGAGAGGTAGCGGCGCATCAGCGTCCACAGCTGCGCCATCCAGCCCGAGGGCTTCGGCGGGCGCATCTGCTGCGGCGGCGGCATGTGTACGGACTGTGCGGCGACGGCGTCGATGTCGGCGGCGTACATCTGGTAGTGCTGCGAGCCGCGCCAGCGTCCCGACCAGTCGTAGTCGCGGTAGTTCTCGAACGCCGAGAAGACGTCGGCCCAGCTGGTGTAGCCGAAGAAGTTGAGCGCCTCCTCGGGCGGCCCGAAGTAGGCGACCGATCCGCCGGGGGCCATCACCAGGAGCTTGTCGCAGATGGCCAGCTCGGCCACCGAGTGCGTGACGACGAGGACCGTACGGCCGTCGTCGGCGAGGCCGCGCAGCAGTTGCATGACATCGCGGTCCATGCCCGGGTCCAGGCCCGAGGTCGGCTCGTCGAGGAAGATCAGCGACGGCTTGGTCAGCAGCTCCAGGGCGACCGAGACGCGCTTGCGCTGGCCGCCGGAGAGCGAGGTGATCTTCTTGTCCCGGTGGATGTCGAGCTTGAGCTCGGCGAGGACCTCGTGGATCCGGGCGGTGCGCTCGGCCTCGGTGGTGTCCGCGGGGAAGCGCAGCTTGGCGGCGTACCGCAGAGCCCGGGTGACCGTGAGCTCCTTGTGCAGGATGTCGTCCTGCGGGACCAGCCCGATGCGCTGCCGCAGCTCGGCGAACTGCTTGTAGAGGTTCCGGTTGTCGTAGAGGACGTCGCCCTGGTTGGCGGGCCGGTAGCCGGTGAGCGCCTTGAGCAGGGTGGACTTGCCGGAACCCGAGGGGCCGATGACGGCGATCAGGGACTTCTCCGGGACGCCGAAGGAGACGTCCTTGAGGATGTCCTTGCCGCCGTCGACCGTCACCGTGAGGTGGCGGGCCGAGAAGGAGACCTCACCGGTGTCGACGAACTCTTCCAGCCGGTCCCCGACCAGCCGGAAGGTCGAGTGACCGACACCGACGATGTCGTTGGGGCCGATGAGCGCGGAGCCGGACTTGCTGAGCGGCTGGCCGTTGACGTAGGTGCCGTTGTGCGACCCGAGGTCCCGGATCTCGAAGCGGCCGTCGGGCGTCGCCCGGAATTCGGCGTGCAGACGCGAGACCTGGAGGTCGGAGACCACCAGCTCGTTCTCCAGCGCACGGCCGATGCGCATGACCCGGCCGAGGTCCAGCTGGTGGAAGGTGGTCGGGCTGCGGTCCCCGTAGACCGGCGGAGCTCCCGCCGCGCCGCCGTGACCGCCCGCGCCGTGGCCCTGCTGGTGCGGGACCGGAGGCTGCTGCCCCTGGTGCGGGACCTGGGGCTGCTGCCAGCCCTGCTGCGGCGCCTGGCCGCCGGGCCAGCCGGCCGCCCCCTGCTGCTGCGGCTGCTGTACGGGAGCCTGCGGCTGCTGTACGGGCTGCTGCGGCTGTGCAGGGGCGTGCTGAGGCTGCTGCACGGGGGCCTGCTGGGCCCCGGCACCCGCCGCGGCGCTGAGGCTCAGCCGCGGTCCGTCGGTGGCGTTGCCCAGATGCACGACGCTTCCGGGGCCGATCTCCAGCCGCTGGATCCGCTGACCCTGCACATACGTGCCGTTCGTGCTCCCATGGTCCTCGATGGACCAGCCGCGCCCGTTCCAGCTGATCGTGGCATGCCGCCACGAGACTCTGGCATCGTCGATCATCATGTCGCCCTGCGGATCACGTCCGAGGGCGTACGACCTGGACGGATCGAGCGTCCAGGTCCTTCCATTCAATTCCAGTACGAGTTCCGGCACTCCGCGCCCCACTAGTCGTCCCCCGTGTCGCTCCCGTCGCAGGAAGCCTAGGGATGCTGAACATCGTGGCGAACTATTCCAGGAGCGGTCCCCCGACGGAAAGCCGGGCGGCGTGAAGAGGGCGCGGAGGCTGCGCATTCCACCGGCGGACTCGGGAGAAAGCGGTCGGGAGCACCGCATCCGAGGCACCTTCTCCCGGCCCGCCGGGCCCGCCGGGTCCCCGGATCGGGCTGTCCGCCACTCGGGACGGGCTTCGGAGCCCGCCCGGCCGCCCTATACGGTGGGAGCACCATGAGCGCATCTCAGCCACCTCGGTCTCCCCGGTCTCCTGAGCTCCCCGAGCCCCCTCGGGACGCGGACGCACCCACCCTTCTGGTCAAGATCTTCGGGAAGGACCGTCCGGGCATCACGGCCGGGCTCTTCGACACCCTTGCCGCCTTCGCCGTCGATGTCGTGGACATCGAGCAGGTCGTCACCCGCGGACGCATCGTGCTGTGCGCCCTGGTGACCTCTCCGGCCCCGGGCGGCACGACCGAGGGCGACCTCCGGTCGACCGTGCACAGCTGGGCGGAGTCGCTCAAGCTCCAGGCAGAGATCATCTCGGGTACGGGCGACAACCGGCCCCGCGGCTACGGGCGTTCCCATGTGACCGTGCTGGGCCACCCGCTGACCGCGGAGTCCACGGCGGCCATAGCGGCCCGGATCACCTCCACGGGCGGCAACATCGACCGCATCTTCCGTCTGGCGAAGTACCCCGTCACCGCCGTCGAGTTCGCCGTGTCCGGTACGGCCACGGAGGAACTGAGGACCGCGCTGGCGCCGGAGGCCGCCGGGATCGGCGTCGACATCGCCGTCGTGTCGGCCGGGCTGAGCCGCCGGGCGCAGCGGCTGGTCGTCATGGACGTGGACTCGACGCTCATCCAGGACGAGGTCATCGAGCTGTTCGCGGCCCATGCCGGCTGCGAGGCCGAGGTCGCCGAGGTGACCGAGCAGGCGATGCGCGGGGAGCTCGACTTCGAGCAGTCGCTGCACGCCCGGGTGGCGCTGCTGGCGGGACTCGACGTGTCGGTGGTGGAGAAGGTGCGGGCCGAGGTCCGGCTGACGCCCGGCGCCCGCACCCTGATCCGGACCCTGAAGCGGCTGGGCTACCAGGTGGGTGTGGTCTCGGGCGGCTTCACCCAGGTCACGGACGACCTCAAGGAGCGCCTCGGGCTGGACTTCGCCTCCGCCAACACGCTGGAGGTCGTCGACGGCAGGCTGACCGGCCGGGTCGTGGGCGACATCGTGGACCGGGCGGGCAAGGCCCGGCTGCTGCGCCGCTTCGCCGAGCAGGCGGGGGTGCCGCTGGCGCAGACGGTCGCGATCGGCGACGGGGCGAACGACCTGGACATGCTGAACACGGCCGGGCTGGGCGTCGCGTTCAACGCCAAGCCGGTCGTCCGGCAGGCCGCCCACACGGCGGTGAACGTCCCGTTCCTGGACACCGTGCTGTATCTGCTCGGGATCACCCGTGAAGAGGTCGAGGCCGCCGACGGCCTCGTGGACTGACCGCACCGAGGACGTACGGAGGGGCGCCGGCACAGCTGTGCCGGCGCCCCTCCGTACGTCCTCGGTCAGTCGTTCGGCGTCCAGTACTCGACGAGCTTGCCCACACCGTGCTCCAGGGTCTTCCAGGAGCCGGTGAACTCGACGACGGCGTACGCGGCGGTCGGGAAGCCGTCCCTGGTCATACGGGCGAGGGTGTCGCCCTCCGCCGATCCGCTGAGCGCGTCGGCGGCGCCGTGCATGCCGGGGTTGTGGCCGATGACGAGGAGGTTCCGCACGTCGTCGGGGGTCTCGTCGAACAGGGCGATCAGCTCGCCGAGGGAGGCCTCGTACAGCCGCTCCTCGTACACGGTCCTCGGACGCTGGTCGAACTCGTGGACGGCCAGCTTCCAGGTCTCGCGGGTCCTGGTGGCGGTCGAGCAGAGAGCCAGGTCGAAGACGGTTCCCGAATCGGCCAGCCTGCGGCCCGCGACGGGAGCGTCCTTCCTGCCCCGTTCGGCCAGTGGCCTCTCATGGTCGGACTGCTGCGACCATTCCGCCTTTGCGTGCCTGAGAAGAACGATCCTGCGAGGTGTATCGACGCTCATACACCTCAGCTTCGCACGAATTGCGGCTCCGGGCGCAGGGTGTTGACGTGCTCGCCCGCTGCGGGTGAACAACGGTGTCAGGGGCAGGTCAGGCGGGCAGAAGCCCCAGGAAGTGCCCGACGAGGCGCCCGATCGCGGGGTCGCTCGCGGCGGCGTGCGCCTGCCCGGGTTCCAGGATCAGCAGGAGGAGCGCGGCGAAGGCGACGGCGGGCAGCGCCACGGCCCACCACGGCAGCCGGACCTCGACGGTGTCGGCGGCGGGGCGGTGGGTGCGGGTAGGGGCCGGCATGTCCGCCTCCGTGGGTCCTCGGCTGTTGTCACCAAGAACCTACGGGCCGGCCGGCGGCGGTCCCATCCGGTGGCCCACCCACTCGACCCTGAACCTGGCCCCCTAGGGGATGGTGGGGCTGTCCCCACCCCCGGGCGGTCAGGGGGAGGCGATCGTGGCGATCACACCGATGACCACGGAGATGAGAAGCATCGTCCCGAACACGAGGAGAAGCTTCTTCTGGCCGTTCTGGGGATTCGGATCGAGCACTGGCATGCGCACAGTGTCGCATCTCAGCATTCGTCCTCGATCGTCCGGTCCCTTCCGGCGATCACCCCGGCGGCCATCTGGGGCACCAGGAGCCCCGCCATCAGCAGGATCGGCAGTCCCCAGCCGCCACTGTGCTGGTAGAGCACGCCGACGAGCAGGGGCCCGGGGGCGGCGATCAGATAGCCGGTGGACTGGGCGAAGGCGGAGAGCCTGACCACGCCGGCGCCGGTGCGGGCCCTCATCCCGATCATGGTGAGGGCGAGCGGGAAGGCGCAGTTGGCGATGCCGAGGAGCAGCGCCCAGAGCCAGGCACCGCCGGCGGGCGCCAGGTACAGGCCGGCGTAGCCGACGAGCCCGCAGCCGCCGAGGACGAGCGCGATGGTGCCCTGGTTCTTGAGCCGGGCGGCGGCCCTCGGGATGACGAAGGCGAGCGGGACGCCCATGGCCATGATCACGGCGAGCAGCAGGCCCGCGGTGCCCGCGGAGACCCCGGCGTCGCGGTAGATCTGGGGCATCCACTGCATCGTGATGTAGGCGGCGGTGGCCTGGAGGCCGAAGAAGCAGGCGAGCGCCCAGGAGGTCCGGCTGCGGGTGATCCGCAGGGCGGGGGCCGGGCCGGCGGTCCGTTCCCCGGGCTCCCCGGGGGCGGCGCCCCTGTCCCGTACGAGCGCGGCCCAGGGCAGGACCGCGACGGCCGCGAGCGCGGCCCAGACGGCCAGTCCCGTCTTCCAGCTGCCGCCGAGTGCGCTGGTCAGGGGCACGGTGAGGGCGGCGGCGAGACCGGTGCCGAGGGCCAGGGCCATCGAGTAGAGGCCGGTCACGCTGCCGACCCGGTCGGGGAACCAGCGCTTGACGATGACGGGCATCAGGACGTTGCTGACGGCGATGCCCATCAGCGCGAGGGCGCTGGCCACGAGGAAACCGGCGGTGCCGCCCACGAAGGGGCGCAGCAGGAGCCCGGCCGCGATGGCGGCCATGCCCGCGCAGACGACGGCGCCGGGCCCGAACCGGCGGGACAGCCGCGGCGCCATGAAGCCGAACAGCGCGAAGCAGAGGGGCGGTACGGAGGTGAGGACACCGGCGACGCTGCCGCTCATGTGCAGCCCGTCCCTGACCTCTTCGAGGAGGGGGCCGAGGCTGGTGATGGCGGGGCGGAGGTTGAGCGCGGCGAGGACCAGGCCGATGAGGACGATCCGCAGCGTCCAGGGCGACGGCACGGGGGCGGACCGCGCGCGGGTGGGGGTCTCGGCGGGGCTCAGGGTCGGGGTCTCCTCGTGAAGCATGGGCCCATCATAGAATCATGGGATGATTGACTGTCCACCTCTCGTCTCGCCCTGAGACAATCGGGGAGACGATCCGACGGGCCCGCACCTCCCGGACGACCCCTTCCGGAACACGAGCAAGGAGCAGCATGGCGCTCACATCCCCGCGGCGTTCGGCTCTCGCCGACCAGGTGATTGCCCAGCTGAGGAACCAGATCACCGCCGGCGAGTGGCCCGTCGGCTCTCGGATCCCCACCGAGCCCGAGCTGGTCGAACAGCTGGGGGTCGCCCGCAACACGGTGCGCGAGGCGGTGCGCGCCCTGGCGCACAACGGGCTCCTGGACATCCGCCAGGGCTCCGGCACGTATGTGGTGGCGACCAGTGAGCTGGCCGGGGTGATGCAGCGCAGGTTCGCGGACGCCGACCCCCGGCACGTGGCGGAGCTGCGCTCCACGCTGGAGTCCTCGGCGGCCCGGCTCGCCGCTCTGCGGCGTACCGAGCGGGACATGAGGCAGCTGGACGCGTTGATGGCGCGGCGCGAGGAGACCTGGGCTTCCGGGGACGCGGAGGCGTTCGTGGCCGCGGACGCGACCCTGCACCTCGCCGTGGTCGCAGCCGCGCACAACGACGTGCTGACCGAGCTCTACGCCGACCTGAACAACCTGCTCCGCGACTATCTGCGCGACGACGTGGGTCCGGTGCTGAGGCCGGAGGAGCTCATGGACCACACGCGGCTCGTCGAGGCGATCCGGACGGGCGACGCGGAGACGGCGGCCGCCGAGGCCTCGGCGCATGCCATGGACTGTCTGCGGGAGCCGGTCTAGGAGCCCAGGGCCCGAAGCGGGAACCCAGGAGCCCGAAGCGCGGGAGCCCAGAGCCCGGAAGCTCAGGGGCCTCAGGGACCCAGGGCCCAGGGGCTCAGGGGCTCAGGGGCTCACCGAGTGGCTGACCCAGGCCGAGCCGACCTCTTTCCAGCAGCGGTCCTCCAGCTTGACCGTCCGGCCCGGCTGCACCGCGACCGCCCCGCCGTCGGCGTCGACGTCCCACCAGCGCTCGCACTCGGTGTGGAGCCGGACGAGATCGGTGGTGGGGTACGGGTTGTGGCAGTAGGCGATGACCCGGGAGCCCTCGACGGACGTACGGCATTCGGCGCCCGCCGGTTCGGGCTCCGGCGCGAGGGGGGCCCGGGCCCCGCTCCCGGCCCGGTTGGCCGCGCTCACGGCCACAGGGGCCAGGAATCCCGCGACCACGGCCGCCGCTACGAGCAGGGCCCAGGTTCGGCGACGTGTGGAGCGCACAGCGATCTCCTCCCCACAGCCTGACCAGAAGTCCGGTTCCACCACAGTCTGCGGTGGAACGGCCATCTTTTCGACTCGAGGGCGGAAAGGCCGGTCAGGCGGGGCGGACGGGCCCCGGACGCGCGACGGCCGCGCACCCCCGGCGAGGGGGTGCGCGGCCGTCGGTGAGGCGTGGGCGTCAGGCGCCCATCATGTGCACGCCGCCGTCGACGTGGATGATCTCGCCCGTCGTCTTGGGGAAGAAGTCCGAGAGCAGCGCCACGACACCGCGGCCGGCCGGCTCCGGGTCGGTCATGTTCCACTCCAGCGGGGAGCGGTGGTTCCAGACGTCCGCGAGCTCGCTGAAGCCCGGGATGGACTTGGCGGCCATGGAGCCGAGCGGTCCGGCGGAGATCAGGTTGCAGCGGATGCTGTCCTTGCCCAGGTCACGGGCGAGGTAGCGGGAGGTGGCCTCCAGCGCGGCCTTGGCCGGGCCCATCCAGTCGTACTGGGGCCAGGCGAACTGCGCGTCGAAGGTGAGGCCGACGATCGAGCCGCCGTCCGCCATCAGCGGCCTGCAGGCCATGGCGAGCGACTTCAGCGAGAACGCCGAGACGTGCATCGCGGTGGCGACCGAGTCGAAGGGCGTGTTCAGGAAGTTGCCACCGAGGGCGTCCTGCGGCGCGAAGCCGATGGAGTGCACGACGCCGTCGAGCGAGCCGAGCTCCTCCTTGACCAGGCCCGCGAGCCGGTCGAGGTGCTCGTCGTTGGTGACGTCGAGCTCGAGGACCTTGACGGGCTTCGGAAGCTTCTTGGCGATGCGCTCGGTCAGCGTCGGCCGGGGAAAGGCCGTCAGGATGACCTCGGCGCCCTGCTCCTGGGCCACCTTCGCGGTGTGGAACGCGATGGACGACTCCATCAGCACCCCGGTGATGAGGATGCGCTTGCCGTCGAGAATTCCGCTCATGGTGATCAGTGACCCATGCCCAATCCGCCGTCAACGGGGATGACGGCTCCAGTGATGTACGACGCGTCGTCGGACGCGAGGAAGCGCACCGCGGCGGCGATCTCGGCGGGCTGCGCGTAGCGGCCGAGCGGCACCTGCGACACGATGCCCTTGCGCTGCTCGTCGGTGAGCACCTGGGTCATGTCGGTGTCGACGAACCCGGGTGCGACGACGTTGAAGGTGATGTTCCGCGAGCCGAGCTCACGGGCGAGCGACCGGGCGAAGCCGACGAGGCCCGCCTTGGACGCCGCGTAGTTGGCCTGTCCGGCCGAGCCGAGGAGGCCGACGACCGAGGAGATCAGGACGACGCGGCCCTTCTTGGCGCGCAGCATCCCGCGGTTGGCGCGCTTGACGACGCGGAAGGTGCCGGTGAGGTTGGTGTCGAGCACGGACGTGAAGTCGTCCTCGGACATCCGCATCAGCAACTGGTCCTTGGTGATGCCGGCGTTGGCGACCAGCACCTCCACGGGACCGTGCTTCTCCTCGATCTCCTTGTAGGCCTGCTCCACCTGCTCGGTGTCGGTGATGTCGCACCGGACGGCCAGAACCCCGGCCTCGGTGAGCGCCTGCGGCGGCTCACCCGAGCGGTAGGTGATGGCGACCTTGTCGCCGTTGTCGGCGAAGGCGCGGGCGATGGCGAGGCCGATGCCCCGGTTTCCTCCGGTGACGAGAACCGAGCGGCTCAACGGATCACCCTTTCCTTGGCGGTCTGGTACCTCGAAAACCTATCGGTACCACCCCGCTTCCAGGGAATCGGCCTCTGACAGCGCCGCCGGGCCGCGACTGTCGGATCCCTACAGAAGGGTCCGGCTCGGACCCGGGAACGTAAAACGAGCGCGCGGGGACACCTCGACCCCCCATGATTCACTGCGAGGACATTTCTGAGGTGGAGAAGGGGAGGCCCGCGTGGCCCACGAGGTAGATCAGTCGTTCCTGGCCCTGCCCTTGCGTGCCCTCGCCGACGCGGCGCTCGCCCGCGCCCGGGCGCTCGGTGCCGTACACGCGGACTTCCGGCTGGAGCGGGTGCGCGGCGCCTCCTGGCGGCTGCGGGACGCACGGCCCTCCGGGACGTCGGACACCACCGATCTCGGGTTCGCCGTCCGGGTGGTGCACGGCGGGGCGTGGGGGTTCGCGTCCGGGGTCGACCTGACGATGGACGCCGCCGCGAAGGTGGCCTCGCAGGCCGTGGCCATGGCCAAGCTGTCGGCGAAGGTGATCGCGGCGGCCGGGTCGGACGAGCGGGTGGAGCTCGCCGACGAGCCGGTGCACGGCGAGCGGACCTGGGTGTCGGCGTACGACGTCGACCCGTTCTCCGTACCGGCCGAGGAGAAGGCCGGGCTGCTCGCGGAGTGGAGCGCGCGGCTGCTGGCGGCGGACGGGGTCGCGCATGTGGACGCCTCCCTGATGACCGTTCACGAGAACAAGTTCTACGCGGACACGGCGGGCACCGTCACCACCCAGCAGCGGGTGCGGGTGCATCCGCAGCTGACCGCGGTGGCCGTGGACGGCACGACCGGTGAGTTCGACTCCATGCGGACGATCGCGCCGCCGGTGGGCCGGGGCTGGGAGTACCTGACGGGCACCGGCTGGGACTGGGACTCCGAACTGGAGCGCATTCCCGGACTGCTGGCCGAGAAGATGCGGGCGCCGAGCGTCGAGGCGGGGACGTACGACCTGGTCGTCGACCCGTCGAACCTCTGGCTGACCATCCACGAGTCGATCGGCCACGCCACCGAGCTGGACCGCGCGCTGGGTTACGAGGCGGCGTACGCGGGCACGTCGTTCGCCACCTTCGACCAGCTGGGGAAGCTGGCGTACGGCTCCCCCGCGATGAACGTGACGGGCGACCGCACCGCCGAGCACGGCCTCGCGACCGTCGGTTACGACGACGAGGGCGTCGAGGCGCAGTCCTGGGACCTGGTCAAGGACGGGACCCTGGTGGGCTACCAGACGGACCGCCGGATCGCGAAGCTGACGGGACTGGGCCGGTCCAACGGCTGCGCGTACGCCGACTCGCCGGAGCACGTCCCCGTGCAGCGCATGGCGAACGTGTCGCTGAAGCCGGATCCGGGCGGGCTCTCCACGGAGGACCTGATCGGCGGCGTCGAGCGCGGGATCTACGTGGTCGGCGACCGGTCCTGGTCGATCGACATGCAGAGGTACAACTTCCAGTTCACGCAGCAACGGGCGTATGCGATCCGGGACGGCCGTCTCGCCGGCCAGGTCCGGGATGTTGCCTACCAGGGGACGACCCCGGATTTCTGGGGGTCGATGACGGCCGTCGGCGGGCCTCAGACATACGTCCTCGGCGGGGCGTTCAACTGCGGGAAGGCTCAGCCCGGCCAGGTTGCGGCCGTCTCTCACGGATGCCCGACAGCAGTGTTCCGGGGCGTGAACATCCTCAACACCTCGGACGAGTCCGGGCGTTCCTGATCGGCCGCGATATGCATCTGCACGGCCTCGCCCCGAACACCGGCGTTGGCGTCATCGACAGGCGACCCCGGCAACGGGACGCTGCCCCGCAGAGACGCGAGATCCAGCCCAAGGCGGTTGTGCATCACGAGCGCCCCTCGGTGCATCGACCTTCGCACCAGATGTCCGTAGATCAGTTCAGTCGTGCGAGTGGTCCGGTGTCCGACCCATGCAGCAATTTCGAACAGTGGGATACCGGAGTGGATCGCCTCGGAGACGAAGAAGTGCCGGAAACTCTTGGGGGTGTACTGCGGTGTCCCCGCAGCCGTGGCGGCCTCCTTGAACTGTGCCAGGAACCAGTCGTACGACGGATGCCGGTCATTCAGACGGGGGGATTCGAAGAACCATCCCCTGTCCCCCCACACCCCGTAGGCGGCGACATGGTCGTTGAGGACCTGGCGGATCGAGTGAGGGACAGGAGCCTTTCGCACCTCGCCCGAAGCACGGCTCTTGGTCCCACGCTTCACACCGCGGCGGGATCCGGAGATCTCCTGGCACCCGTACGCCGACACCTGGTGGTCCACCGCGATGATGCCGCGATCCCAGTCCATCGAGGCATCCGACACCGCCAGGGCCTCACCCGGGCGCAGCCCGCATCCAGCCATCGCCCAGAATCCGGCGCGGATCAGCTTCGGGGTCTCCGCGATGATCCCCATCACCTCCTCCATGGCGGGGATGTCGGCGTCGGCGATCGGGGTCAGTGGCCTCCCGGCACGCCGGTGAGGATTTACCTTGCGGCCAGGGTTCCGACCGATGATCTCGGCCGTCACCGCATAGTTGAATACGGACGAGAGGACGTTCTTGCGCCCTCGGATGCCGTTCTCCGCATAGCCACGCCTCTGCTGCTCCGCCTCCCAGTGTTCAATGTCCACAGGCGTGATGTCGGCCATCTCGATGGATCCGAATGTCTGCGCAAAGTGGTTGCCATACACGCTCTGGTAGTTCCGCCGCGTGGACTCTTCAAGGGCTCCGGCCTCGACCCACTCGCCCCAGACATCCGCGAAATCCCTCCGTCCAGCCGCGGGGTCGAGTCGCGCCCCCAAGTCCTTGCGCCGTTCGACACCGATCGCGAAGGATTCCGCATCTTCCAACCGCTTGAACGGAACCTCACGCACCACGCCTGCCTCGCGGTACGCCACGCGGTACGTCAAATGAGCGCAGTCCGGCTTCCTGCGCCCCGGGCAGTCGCAGTCCTCGTGACTGATAGCCGCCACGCCAATTCACCTCATGCATATCGATTGGCCACACATCCGCAACGAAGCTACGCACTCGACAGCAGATATCCAATTCAGCTCTCACACGACAGAGTTCGCGTCGAACATGAATGCGACATGCGATTTCGAATCCACCCGAACAAAAAGGCGAGACCCCCGGGTCTGCGGCAGATAAGCTGCTCCCCTCATCCGAAGCCTTGCCACCATCGATACGGCGCGCCCAAGCACTGTCGACCTGGTGGGGCAGCACGACGGCCCGGCCACGGTAATTCTCATGTCCACACCCCTGGAGACAGTCGATGAGCAGGCGAAACAGCAAGCCGTACGAGATCGTCGAGCGCGCACTGGAGCTGTCCACCGCCGACGGCTGTGTGGTCATCGCGGACGAGAACTCCTCCGCCAATCTGCGCTGGGCCGGCAACGCGCTCACCACGAACGGGGTGACGCGGGGGCGGACCCTGACCGTGATCGCGACCGTGGACGGCGCCGAGGGGACCGCGTCCGGTGTGGTGTCGCGCTCGGCCGTCACCGCCGACGACCTGGAGCCGCTCGTGCGGGCCGCCGAGGCCGCCGCGCGCGGCGCCGGGCCGGCCGAGGACGCGCAGCCGCTGGTCTCCGGCATCCCGGTGTCCGCCGCCTTCACGGACGCCCCGGCGGAGACGGGCTCCGACGTCTTCGCCGACTTCGCCCCGGCACTGGGCGAGGCCTTCGCCCGCGCGCGCTCGGGCGGCCGTGAGCTGTACGGCTTCGCCCACCACCAGCTGAACTCGACGTATCTCGGTACGTCGACGGGGGTGCGGCTGCGCCACGACCAGCCGAACGGGACGCTGGAGCTGAACGCCAAGTCCCCGGACCGGACCCGGTCCGCCTGGGCGGGCAGGGCCACCCGGGACTTCAAGGACGTCGACCCGGCGGCCCTGGACGCGGAACTGGCGCAGCGCCTCGGCTGGGCGGAGCGCCGTATCGAGCTGCCCGCCGGGCGGTACGAGACTCTGCTGCCGCCGACCGCGGTGGCCGATCTGCTGATCTACCAGTACTGGTCGGCGGGTGCCCGGGACGCGACGGAGGGCCGTACGGTCTTCTCCCGGCCGGGCGGCGGGACGCGGATCGGCGAGACGCTCTCCGAACTGCCGCTGAACCTGCGAAGCGATCCGCACGCTCCGGGGCTGGAGTCGGCTCCTTTCGTGATCGCGCACGCCTCCGGGGACGACTCGTCGGTCTTCGACAACGGGCTGCCGCTGGCGCCGACCGACTGGATCAAGGGCGGCAAGCTGGAGCGGCTGACCACCACCCGGCACTCCGCCGGGCTGACAAACCTGCCGGTGGCCCCGGCGATGGACAACCTGGTGCTGGACGGCGGCGGTGAGCGGTCCCTCGAGGAGATGGTCGCCGCGACGACCGGCCGGGCGCTGCTGCTGACCTGCCTCTGGTACATCCGGGAGGTGGATCCGGCCACGCTGCTGCTGACCGGTCTGACCAGGGACGGGGTCTATCTGGTGGAGGACGGCGAGGTGCTGGGCGAGGTGAACAACTTCCGCTTCAACGAGTCCCCCGTCGGGCTGCTGTCCCGTGCCTCGGAGGCGGGCCGCACGGAGAGGACGCTGCCGCGCGAGTGGGGCGACTGGTTCACCCGTGCCGCGATGCCGGCGCTGCGCATCCCGGACTTCCACATGAGCTCGGTCAGCCGGGGCGTCTGACCGTCCTAGACTGGAGCGGCATACCACCGAACCCCCCGAGGAGAGAATCGACCGTGACCGACATCGTCGACGAGCTGAAGTGGCGTGGGCTGTTCGCCCAGTCCACCGACGAGGACGCACTGCGCAAGGCTCTCGCGGACGGCCCGGTCACCTTCTATTGCGGGTTCGACCCGACCGCGGCGAGTCTTCACGTCGGCCATCTCGTGCAGGTGCTCACCATGCGGCGGCTCCAGCTCGCGGGGCTGAAGCCGCTCGCCCTGGTGGGCGGGGCCACGGGCCAGATCGGTGACCCGCGGCCGACCGCCGAGCGCACGCTGAACGACCCGGAGACCATCGCCGCGTGGGTCCAGCGGCTGCGCGGGCAGATCGAGCCCTTCCTCACCTTCGAGGGCCCGAACGCCGCCACGATGGTGAACAACCTGGACTGGACCGCGGGCATGTCCGCGATCGAGTTCCTCCGGGACATCGGCAAGCACTTCCGGGTCAACAAGATGCTCACCAAGGACTCGGTGGCCCGCCGGCTGGAGTCCCAGGAGGGCATCAGCTACACGGAGTTCAGCTACCAGCTGCTCCAGGGCATGGACTACCTGGAGCTGTACCGGCGCCACGGCTGCACCCTCCAGCAGGGCGGCAGCGACCAGTGGGGCAACCTCACCGCGGGCATCGACCTGATCCACCGCCTGGAGCCGGGTGCGCAGGTGCACGCGCTGGCGACCCCGCTCATGGTGAAGGCCGACGGCACCAAGTTCGGCAAGTCCGAGAGCGGCGCCGTCTGGCTCGACCCGGAGATGACGACGCCGTACGCGTTCTACCAGTTCTGGCTGAATGTGGACGACCGGGACATCTCGACGTACATGCGCATCCTCAGCTTCAAGAGCCGCGAGGAGCTCGAGGAGCTGGAGAAGCTCACCGAGGAGCGCCCGCAGGCGCGTTCGGCGCAGCGGTCGCTGGCCGAGGAGCTGACGACGCTGGTGCACGGCGGCGCGCAGTGCGCGGCGGTCATCGCGGCGTCGAAGGCGCTGTTCGGCCAGGGCGAGCTCGGCGAGCTGGACGAGGCGACGCTGAGCGCCGCCCTCTCGGAGGTGCCGCACGCCAGGGTCGCCGAGCTGGGCCCCGTGGTGGACCTCCTGGTCGAGGTCGGGCTGTCCGCCAGCAAGTCGGCCGCCCGCCGCACGGTCAAGGAGGGCGGGGCCTACGTGAACAACGCGAAGGTCACGGACGGCGAGACCGCCCCCGACGCCGGGGAGCTGCTGCACGGACGCTGGCTGGTCCTGCGCCGGGGCAAGAAGAACCTGGCCGCCGTCGAGGTCACCGCCGGCTGAGGCGGGAGAGCACAGCGGTGCGGCCGGTCACGCGTCTCGCGTGGCCGGCCGCACTGTCGTTCCGCCCGGGGTCAGGTTCTCTGCCGCTTGTTCCGGTTGCCCTTGACGGACTGCCAGACCATGTCACCGACACCGACGACGGCCACGGCACCGATCAGCTGCAGCACATGGCGGGTCCAGTCGATGCCGTCGGTATCCCTGACGCCGATCCAGCCCGCGACCGCGTTGCCCAGGATGCTGCCGAGGATGCCGAACACGGTCGTCAGCCAGAGGGGGATGTCCTGCTTGCCCGGCAGGATGGCCCGGGCGATCACACCCAGCACCAGGCCCACGATGATTGCCCACAACCAGCTCATAACGCCTCCTCGTGCGGCGCGGTGTGCGCACGTTCGCCCAGTCTCGGCCCGCCGGACGTACGCCGCATGCCGGACAGGGCCGTACGTGGGACGGCACCCGGACCGGCATGAACGGGACATACCCCGGTCTCGAACCCGGCGGACGGCGGGCGTACCGTAGGAGCGGCGCCGTACGGGGATGTCCGGCACAGAGACGTGGTGGTGGAGTCACGATGCGGAAGCAGAGCGGCGCGGAGGTCTACCGGATCACGGGCGCGCGGCAGGGACTTGCCGACGACGTGCGCGGCAGGCAGCGGCGCTACATCATCTCCATGTCCGTGCGCACCGTCTCGGTGGTGCTGGCCGCGACCCTGTGGAACGTCGAGAGGCATGTGGCCGTGGTGGCGCTCGCATTGGGCGTTCTGCTCCCGTATGTCGCGGTGGTCATCGCCAACGCGGGCCGGGAGAACACCCCTTCACTGCCTACGACCTTCGTGCCCGCGCCGATGCGGCCCGCCCTCGGCACGGCTGCGGCGGCGGCCTCTCCGGAGCCGGCCGCGGAGTCCGTGGCGGAGCCCGGGCAGGCCGGCCGGGGTGACGATCCGCGCAGCGCGGACTGATCCGCGACGGCTCGCGAAGCTCAAGAAAAGCTCAGATCAATCACGGCGTTCAGGTGCACCGGACCCCGGTCCGCGTGCCATACTTCGTGAGCGCTCCGCATCCCCCGTCGGAGCGACGGACCGACGCCGGGCAGCTCCCCCCGTGGCTGCTCGGCGTCGCCCTTTCTCCGGCGGGGATGCGTCGCGGAGCCGTCCGTCGGGAGCCCTTAGGGTTGAGGCCGTGAACTTCCCCGATACCTCCGCCGAGAGCGCCACCGGTGCTCCGGTCTGCTCCGCCAAGGGCTGTCGCGCCGACGCCGTGTGGGTGCTGGCCTGGAACAACCCGAAGCTCCACACTCCGGACCGCCGCAAGACCTGGCTGGCCTGCGACGAGCACAAGGAGCACCTCTCCTCGTTCCTCGGGGTGCGCGGCTTCCTGAAGGACGTCGTGACGCTGGAGGAGTGGGAGTCCTCAGCCACCGATCGCTGACATCGGGCGGTCGGGCTGCAGGAAGGTGGGGTCGTCGAGACCGGAGCCCGCCTTCTTGCCCCACATCGCGAGCTTCCAGATCCTGGCGATCTCCTCGTCCGGCGCGTCGGAGCGCAGGGCACCGCGCAGATCCGTCTCCTCGCGGGCGAAGAGGCAGGTGCGGACCTGTCCGTCGGCGGTGAGCCGGGTGCGGTCGCAGGCGCTGCAGAAGGGCCTGGTCACGGAGGCGATGACGCCGACGCGATGCGGGCCGCCGTCCACGGTCCAGCGCTCGGCGGGAGCCGATCCGCGCTCGTCCTCCCCTTCCTCGGTGAGGGTGAAGCGGGTGCGCAGCGAGGCGAGGATGTCACCCGCGGTGATCATCCCGTCGCGCTTCCAGCCGTGCTGGGCGTCGAGCGGCATCTGCTCGATGAAGCGGAGCTCGTAGTCGTTCTCCACGGCCCAGGCGAGGAGCTCGGGGGCCTCGTCCTCGTTGAGCCCGGGCATCAGCACCGTGTTGACCTTCACGGGGGTGAGTCCGGCTTCCCGGGCGGCCCGGAGCCCGTCCAGGACATCCTTGTGCCGGTCACGGCGGGTGAGCGTCTTGAACACGTCGGGGCGCAGGGTGTCCAGGGATACGTTGACCCGGTCCAGGCCCGCGGCCTTCAGGGCGGCTGCGGTGCGCTTGAGCCCGATGCCGTTGGTGGTGAGCGACATCCTGGGGCGGGGCTCCAGGGCGGCGCAGCGCTCGACGATGGACACGAGTCCGGGGCGCAGCAGGGGCTCGCCGCCGGTGAAGCGGACTTCCCTGACGCCGAGGTCGGTGACGGCGATGCGGATGAGCCTGACGATCTCGTCGTCGGTGAGCAGCTCCGACTTGGTCAGCCACTGGAGGCCCTCTTCGGGCATGCAGTAGGTGCAGCGGAGATTGCACTTGTCGGTCAGTGAAACACGCAGGTCGGTGGCGACCCGGCCGTAGGTGTCGATGAGCACTTTTGGGCCCCCTCCCCCGGTGATGTCCGCGGATGCGGTCTGACTCCTCCGAGACTACGCGAGACCTGTGACATCCAGGAGGCCCGGTTGGCACGAGGTGCGACGGGGCCCCGTCGTAGTTCTCTACGACGGGGCCCCGGGCGGTGGTGCGGCAGGCGGGTCAGTGGGCTCCGGTGCCGGTGAGGGACTTGACCTCGAGTTCGGCGTACTTGCCCTTGTCCGGCACCTCCTTGGAGAGGACCGAGCCGAGCCAGCCGAGCAGGAAGCCCAGCGGGATGGAGATGAGGCCCGGGTTCTCCAGCGGGAACCAGGCGAAGTCCACGTCCGGGAACATCGAGGTGGCCTTGCCTGAGACGACCGGCGAGAAGAGCACCAGCAGCACGGACGAGGCGAGGCCGCCGTAGATGGACCAGAGTGCGCCCTGGGTGGTGAAGCGCTTCCAGAACAGGCTGTAGAGGATCGTCGGCAGGTTGGCCGACGCGGCGACGGCGAAGGCCAGGGCGACGAGCCCGGCGACGTTCAGGTCGCGGGCCAGCGCGCCGAGCGCGATGGAGACGACGCCGATCGCGACGGTGGCCCACTTCGCGGCACGCATCTCCTCCTTCTCCGTGGCGGTCCCCTTGCGGATGACGTTGGCGTAGATGTCGTGGGCGAAGGAGGACGAGGAGGCGAGGGTGAGTCCCGCGACCACGGCCAGGATGGTGGCGAAGGCGACGGCCGAGATGACCGCGAGGAGGATGGCGCCCCAGGTGGTGCCGACCCCTCCGAGGTATTCGGCCAGCTGCGGTGCCGCGGCGTTGCCCGCCGGGTTCTTGGCCTTGATCTCCTCCGGCCCGATCAGCGCGGCGGCGCCGAAGCCCAGGGCGATCGTCATCAGGTAGAAGGCGCCGATGATCCCGATGGCCCAGTTCACGGACTTACGGGCCGCCTTGGACGTCGGCACGGTGTAGAAGCGGATCAGGATGTGCGGCAGACCGGCGGTGCCCAGCACCAGCGCGATGCCGAGCGAGATGAAGTCCAGCTTCGAGGTTCCGGTCGCGCCGTACTTGAGGCCCGGCTCCAGGAAGGCGGCGCCGTGGCCGCTCTTCTCCGCGGCGGTGCCCAGCAGGTCGGAGACGTTGAAGTTGAACTTCCACAGCACCAGGAAGGTCATCAGCAGGGCGCCCGCGATGAGGAGGACGGCCTTGACCATCTGCACCCAGGTGGTGCCCTTCATGCCGCCGATGGTGACGTAGAGGATCATGAGTACGCCGACCAGCGCCACGATGACGATCTTGCCCGAGTCGCTGGTGATGCCGAGGAGCAGCGAGACCAGCACGCCCGCACCGGCCATCTGGGCGAGCAGGTAGAAGATCGAGACGACGATCGTGGAGGTGCCGGCCGCCGTACGGACGGGCCGCTGGCGCATCCGGTAGGCGAGGACGTCGCCCATGGTGTAGCGGCCGGAGTTGCGCAGCGGTTCGGCGACGAGGAGCAGCGCCACGAGCCAGGCGACGAGGAAGCCGATGGAGTAGAGGAAGCCGTCGTATCCGAAGAGCGCGATGGCGCCCGCGATGCCGAGGAAGGACGCGGCCGACATGTAGTCGCCGGAGACGGCGAGGCCGTTCTGGAAGGCGGTGAACTGCCGCCCGCCCGCGTAGAAGTCGGACGCGCTCTTGGTCTGGCGGCCGGCCCAGACGGTGATGCCGAGCGTCGCGGCGACGAAGACCGCGAAGAGGGTGATGATCAGCGGCCGGTGCTCGGTCGTCGACGAGGCGGCGAGCTGGATCACTGCGTGGGTGTCGTGCGCGGCGCTCATGCGTCGGCCTCCAGACGGGACTTGATGGCCGCCGCCTGCGGGTCGAGCTTGTTGGTGGCGTGGCGCGAGTAGAACCAGGCGATGAGGAACGTCGTGAGGAACTGGGCGAGGCCGAACACGAACGCCACGTTGAAGTTGGCGACGACCTTGGTGCCCATGAAGTCGCCCGCGTAGCTGGACAGCAGCACGTACAGCAGGTACCAGGCGATGAAGGCCACGGTCAGCGGGAAGGCGAACGAGCGGTGGGAGCGTCGCAGTTCGGCGAACTCCGCGCTGTTCTGCGCCTCGAGGTACGCCTCGGTCGTGGGCTGGACGGGACTGTCGTCCTCACGCCCCTGGGGCGGCGGTGCTTCGGTAGCCACGGATTCTCCTCGCGACGCGGGTGCGGTGGTGGGCACGGTGGATTTCACAGGGAGTCCTCTGCGTGATCGGGGCTGGTGCACGGCTCCCTGTGCAACGGCACGGAGAGCGCGGCGAAGCGGTTCACCGCAGGTTCGGTCTTCTCCGGAGTTGCCGCGTGGACGCGCCTCCCGGAGGTCACACCTCGAACTCACTTGCCCGTATTCATTGATGCGCCGGGAAGATCAGCGATAACTTCACTGGTCATGTACCGGTCCGGACACACCTGTGTCCGGACCACTGGCACGGATGATGTGGAGAACCCATGGCTCATCTGGCAACCAGACGGACACGCGTACTCACGCTGCCCGTCGGACTCGCGCTCACGGCCTCGCTCGGTTTCCTCCCGACGGGGACCGCGGCCGCGGCACCCGCGGAGGAGCCGGCGGCGGTATCGGCGGACGGGCCCCAGCTGTCGTACGTCGTGAACACGCGGGCGGGTCACGGCACCGTCAAGCAGGTCCGCAAGGCGATATCCGCGGCCGGCGGGTCGGTCGTCACGTCGTACGACAAGATCGGCGTCATCGTCGTCCACTCGAAGAACCCGGACTTCGGCGCGACGATCCGCAAGGCCAAGGGCGTCCAGTCCGCGGGCGCCACGCGCACCAACCCGATCGTCCCGCAGGCGACCAAGGACATCGGCGTCGGCCAGCCCCTCTCCGCCGGGCAGGCTCAGGCCGCCGCGGCCGAGGCGACGGCCGGCCAGGACCCGCTGGAGCCCCTGCAGTGGGACCTGCCCGCCATCAAGGCGGACAAGGCGCACCAGAAGTCGCTCGGCAGCAGCAAGGTCACGGTCGCCGTCATCGACACGGGCGTGGACGACACCCACCCGGACCTGGCGCCGAACTTCGACCGTGCCGCCTCCGTGAACTGCGTGTCCGGTGCCCCGGACACCACCGAGGGCGCCTGGCGTCCCGCGCCCGGCGAGGCCGACCACGGAACGCACGTCGCGGGCACCATAGCCGCGGCGAAGAACGGCGTCGGCGTCACCGGCGTCGCACCCGGGGTGAAGGTCTCCGGCATCAAGGTGTCCACGCCCGCCGGCTTCTTCTACACCGAGGCCGTCGTCTGCGGCTTCGTCTGGGCCGCCGAGCACGGCGTCGATGTGACCAACAACAGCTATTACACCGACCCCTGGCTGTTCAACTGCAAGAACGACCCGGACCAGGGCGCCCTGGTCGAGGCGGTCACCCGTGCCACCCGCTACGCGGAGAGCAAGGGTGTCGTGAACGTCGCCGCGGCCGGCAACTCCGACCACGACCTGGCCCTCGACGCCATCGAGGACACGACGAGCCCCAACGACACGACGACGGTCACCCGCACGGTCGACCCGAGCGCCTGCCCCGACATCCCGACCATGCTGCCGGGTGTCGTGACGGTCTCCGCGACCGGGGCGAAGGGCCTGAAGTCCTCGTACTCGAACTACGGTCTCGGAGTCATCGACGTGGCCGCCCCGGGCGGTGACTCGACGCGCTACCAGACGCCCGAGGCTCCGGCCGTCAGCGGTCTGATCCTGTCGACGACGATCGGCGGCGGCTACAACTACAAGGCCGGTACGTCGATGGCGTCCCCGCACGTCGCGGGCGTCGCGGCCCTGATCAAGTCGGCCCACCCGCGTGCCTCCGCGGCGGTGGTGAAGGCGCTGCTGACGCACCAGGCCGACGCCACCGCGTGCGGCGCGCCGTACGACATCGACGCCGACGGCACCGTGGACGCGGTCTGCGAGGGCGGCACCCGGTACAACGGCTTCTACGGAGCCGGTGTCGTGGACGCGCTGGACGCGGTCACCCGGTAACCGGCGGGGCACGGCGTGAAAGGAGGGGCCGGGGACAGCTGTCCCCGGCCCCTCCCGCGTACGGCGGGCGCTACGGCTTGACGAGGACCTTCAGCGCCGTGCGCTCGTCCATCGCCTTGTAGCCGCCCGGCACCCCGTCCAGCCCGACGGTCAGGTCGAAGACGGGCGAGGGGTCGATCGTGCCGTCCAGCACGTCGGGGAGCAGCTCCGGGATGTACGTGCGCACGGGGGCGACGCCTCCGCGCAGGGCGATGTTCCGGTCGAACATGACGCCGAGGTCGACGCCGGTGCCGCTGCCGTGCGGGACTCCGACGTATCCGACGGAGCCGCCGTCGCGCACGATGCCGAGGGCCGTGCGCATCGACTGCTCGGTGCCGACCGCCTCGATGACCCCGTGGGTGCCTTCGCCCCGCGTCAGCTCCCGTACGGCCGCGAGAGCCGCCTCGCCGCGCTCGGCGACGACGTCCGTGGCTCCGAAGGCGCGGGCGATGTCGGTACGGGCCTGGTGGCGGCCCAGGGCGATGATCCGCTCGGCGCCGAGCCGCTTGGCGGCCATGACGCCGCACAGGCCGACCGCGCCGTCACCGACGACCGCGACGGTGCTGCCGGGCTTCACGCCCGCGCCGATCGCCGCGTGGTGCCCGGTGCCCAGGACGTCGGAGAGCGCCAGGAGCGCGGTCAGCAGGCGGTCGTCGGACGCGGCGGCAGCGGGGAGCTTGACCAGGGTGCCGTCGGCGAACGGGACGCGGACCGCCTCGCCCTGGCCGCCGTCCGAACCGACCGAACCCCAGAAGCCGCCCTGGGGGCAGGAGGTGGTGAGCCCTTCGGCGCAGTAGGCGCAGGTGCCGTCGGACCAGACGAAGGGGGCGACGACGAGGTCGCCGACGGCGAAGCCGTTGACCCCGGAGCCGGCCTCCTCGACGACGCCGAGGAACTCGTGGCCGATGCGCTGGCCGGGCTGCCGGGCCGACTCGCCCCGGTAGGCCCACAGGTCACTGCCGCAGATGCAGGCCCGCAGCACCCGCAGGACGACGTCGGTGGGCTGCTGGACCCGGGGGTCGGGCACCTCCTCGACCCGGATGTCGTGAGGGGCGTGGATGACGGTGGCGCGCATGCGTGGAGATCCTCGATCGTCTCAGATTCTGATACTCCCCTCACGGTACGCCCCAGGGGCGGCGCCGGTGGAATCCTCCGCTCCGCCGAGCGCCCCCCGTGTGAGCAGGTACTGCGCGGCGATGTAGGTCAGCATGATCCAGAAGTCGTGGGCGGGCAGCTGGGGCCAGTCCGCGATGCCGGTGGCGATGAGCGCGTCGGAGAGCAGGAAGAGGGCTCCGCCGACGGCGGCGTTCCGGCCGAGGACGCCCGCCCGCCACGCCATCGCCGTGAGCAGCAGGCTGTATCCGGTCAAGGGGACGCGCAGTCCGCCCGGCAGGCCCGGCCACAGCAGCACGACGAAGACCACGAGGACCACGGCGTACACGAGACCGGTGACCGCCCGCACGGGGGCGCGGCCGAAGAGCAGCAGGTAGCAGACGTGACCTGCCGCGAAGAAGGCCATGCCCACGAGGAACGCGGCCTCCGCGTCGGGCATCAGCAGCACGTCGCCCGCCCAGCCGCACAGCAGCGCGGCGATCAGCAGCCGGGGGCCGCCGCGTGCCGTGGCGTAGGCGGCGAGCAGGAGCATCAGCAGCGGCTTGGTGGCCACGTGCGCGGCGTCCGCCCCGGCGAGGAGCCCGGCCAGATGGACGGCGGAGACGGCGAGGAAGGCGACGAGCAGCGGGCGCACGAGCCGGTGTGCGCCGGCGCGGGGCGTCATCCGGTGCGCTCGGCGGTGTGCGGCTGCGCGGCGGGTGCCGGTGCCGTCCCGGCGGTGGATGCCGTCCCGGCGGCGGGTGCCGTCCCGGCGGCGGGTGCCGGCTGCCAGCCCGGTCCCCGGAAGACGCGGCCCGCCCGCTCGCTCCAGGTGGCCGCCGCTCGCACGTCGCGGGCGATGGCGGCGTACTCGTGGGTGGCGACGCGGAAGGGGTTGTGGGTGCTGATGTTCTTGGTGAGCCCGAAGACGGGCCGCTCGGTCTCGCCCGCGAACGAGCCGAAGAGCCGGTCCCAGACGATGAGGATCCCGCCGAAGTTCCGGTCCAGGTAGCCGCCCTGGGAGGCGTGGTGCACCCGGTGGTGGGAGGGCGTGTTGAGGACGTACTCGAAGGGCCGGGGCAGCTTGTCGATCCTCTCGGTGTGGACCCCGAACTGGTAGACGAGGTTCACCGAGGAGCAGAAGGCGAGCGCGGCCGGGTGGACGCCCAGGGCGATGAGCGGGAGGTAGAACGGCCAGGAGGTGAGCGAGGTCCAGGGCTGGCGCAGCGCCGTGGTGAGGTTGAACTTCCGGCTGGAGTGGTGAACCACGTGACAGGCCCAGAGGAGCCGGATGACGTGGTGGCCGCGGTGGGACCAGTAGTAGAAGAAGTCCTGCGCGAGGAGCATCAGCAGGACCGTCCACCAGAGCACGGGAACGCGCAGCGGGGTCAGCTCGTAGACGGCCGCGTAGATCGCCACGACGGGTATCTTCCACAGCAGGTCGAAGCCCAGGCTGCCGAGCCCCATGGTGACGCTGGTGGCGGCGTCCTTGGCGTCGTATCCGGCGGCGTCCTCGTCCGGGTGCAGTCGGTAGGACACCATTTCGAGGACGGTGAGCAGGACGAAGGCCGGGATCGACCACAGCACGACATCGGGCAGGTTCGGCTCCATGCGTGCACCGTAGAGCCGTTCGAGGGGCCGGGCATAGATGTTGTTACCGACAAGTATGTGAGACGTCGCGTCATGAGTGTTTGGCGGATTCCACCAACGGGCCCGTCGTAGGATTTCCGGCACGCGCGCAGTCCAGGGGGAGGAACTCACGTGTCGGGTACGGAAGTTGCCCTGATCCGACTGGCGACCACGGTCATCGGCACGGTCGCCAAGTCGCTGCTGACCCCCAGACCGGGCGCGGGTCTGGTAGCGGAACCGGTCCGGCCGCTCCCCCGCCCCGCGAAGCCGGACCGGCTGGCGCGGGTGCTCGGCGCCCGGCTCACGGAGCGGTACGCCGACCTGCCCGAGCACGAGCGTCTCGCCGCTCTCGACTCCGTGCACGACACCTTCGCGGCGGCGGGCGAACTGGACGCGGACCGTCTGTTCGCGCTGGACCTGGACGCGTCCCGGCTGCACGCGGAGCTGTCGTCGCCCGCCGCCGGCCTCTCCCCGCGCGCGGAGGAGCTGTACGGGGAGCTGCTCGGCCGGTGCTGCGAGCACCTCGTGGAACAGCTCACCGCCCACCCCTCGTTCGCGGCGCGCGCGGCCGTGGAGCAGACCCGGGCGGGGGCCCGGACGCGCGAGCTGGTGGAGGACGTACGTGCCCGGGTCGGCCCCAGGCCGGACGCATCGGCGCTCGCCTTCGAGCAGCGGTACGCCGATTTCATGGCCACGACGAACAGCAGGATGGGGCTGTTCGGGCTGACGCTGGGCCGGTCGGCGCGCGAATGGCCCCTGGAGACGGCGTACATCAGCCTGAGCGTGAGCGGCGAGAGCGCCGGACAGGACGGACTGGACCGCACGGCCACGGTGACGGTCTCCGTGGAACAGGCGCTGGCCGGGACGGAACGGCTGCTGCTGCGGGGCCCGGCCGGTTCCGGCAAGAGCACGCTGGTGCAGTGGCTGGCGCTGAACGCGGCCCGCCGCACCTTCGGCAGCGACCTCGGGGACTGGAACCGCTGCGTGCCCTTCGTGCTGCGGCTGCGCGCCTTCACCTCGCAGGGAACGCTGCCCACGCCCGAGGACTTCCTGCGCGCGGCGGGCGTTCCCCTGCACGGCGCCGCACCGGCCGGCTGGGTGGACGGGCTGCTGGCCGAGGGGCGCGCCCTGGTCCTGGTGGACGGCGTCGACGAGGTGCCGATGCGGCTGCGCCACCGCACGGAGAAGTGGCTGAAGGACCTGATCGCGGCCTATCCCGGATCCCGCTACGTGGTGACGACCCGGCCGTCCGCCGTCCCGGAGAGCTGGCTCGCGGGCTTCGGATTCGAGGCGCACTCCCTGCTCGCGATGGAAAGGAGGGACATCCACGCGTTCGTCGAGCACTGGCACGCGGCAGCTCGGTCCGAGTGCGTGTCCGACGGGGAGCGCGCACAGCTCGACGTCTACGAATCCTCGCTGCGCCGGGCCGTGACGACCCGCCCCGACCTGGGACGGCTCGCCACCAACCCGCTGATGTGCGCCCTGCTGTGCGCGTTGAACCGGGACCGGCGGATGCAGCTGCCGCGGGCCCGCAAGGAGCTGTACGACGCCGCGCTGGACATGCTGCTCGTGCGGCGTGACACCGAGCGCGAGATCGTCGGGGTGGAGGGCGTCGACCTCACGCGGGAGGAGCAGACGGCACTGCTCCAGCGCCTGGCGTACTGGCTGATCCGGAACGGCCAGGTGGAGGCGGACCACGACGAGGCCCTGGAGATGCTGGCCGACTGGCTGACCGCCATGCCGCAGGTCAGGGGCACCGCCGACGAGGTCTTCTCGCACCTGCTGATCAGGAGCGGACTGCTGCGCGAACCCGCCCCGGGGGCGGTGGGCTTCGTGCACCGGACCTTCCAGGACTATCTCGGGGCCAAGGCCGCCGTGGAGGCCCGCGACTTCGGCGTGCTGGTGCAGCACGCCCATGACGACCAGTGGCACGACGTGATCCAGATGGCGGTGGGCCACGCACGCGCCGACGAACGGGCCCGGCTTCTGCGCCAGTTGCTGAAGCGCGCGGACCGCGCCCGCAAGCACCGGCACCGTCTGGTGCTGCTGGCGGCGGCGAGCCTGGAGCACGCCCCGGAGCTGGACCCGGCGGTACGGGCCGAGGTACAGCGCCGGACGGCGGACCTGCTGCCGCCGCGCACCCGGGCGGAGGCGGAGGAGCTGGCGTCGGTGGGCGAGCTGGTCCTGGAGCTGCTGCCGGGGCCGGAGGAGGTGACGGAGGAGTACGCGGCGAGCTGCGTGGTGCTGACAGCTTCCCTCGTCGGCGGTGACGCGGCGTACGAGGTGCTCAAGCGCTACCGGGACGACGAGCGGAATTCGGTGGCCGCCCAGCTGGCCAACGTGTGGAGCTCCTTCGACACCGAGACATACGCCCGGGAGCTGCTCGCGCCGCGCCCTTGGGACGACATCTACGTGTCGGTGACGAACGCGAACCAGATGGAAGCGCTGCGACTGGTGCCCGAGGCGAAGTCGATCCGGGTGCAGGGCAGCCACGAGGACCTTTCCCCACTGATCACGCGCAGCGGGATGGAAAGGCTCTTCGTCTACGAGAACAGGGCACTGACCGATATAGCCCCGGTGGCATCCATGCGCTCACTCACGGAGATCGGCCTCAGCCTCTGCCCGGGCGTCCACGACCTGAGCCCACTCTCGGAGCTCCCGCTGACCTGGCTGTCGCTGGTACAGCTGCATCCCGACGTTCCAATGGAACAGCTGGAGCCGCTCACGAACGTCACTTCCCTCACCCTGGGACACCGTTTCCCTGTCGACAGCATCGGTCAGCTGGCTCTCAGTCCTCGTCTCACATCGCTCACCCTGCCCGAAGAGACCGGAGACCTCAGCCTGGAGGGGCTTGAGCGATGGTCCGGACTGGAGGAACTCGGTTTGTACGACCCCAGGCATCTGTTGTACGTCACGAAGAGCCCGCTCCTGCGCAGTCTCAAGCGCCTCATCCTGAGCTGGCAGGACCTCCCGGATCTGAGCGCCCTCGCAGGATGCAGCGGGCTGGACACACTGATACTCAATTGCTGCCGGTACCCGAACGGTCTGGCACTGCTGCGGGAGCTGCCGGCACTGAGGTGCCTGTACATCTACGCCTATCCCGCGGACGAGCCCGTGGACCTCGGCCCGCTGGCCGACCAGCACGGCCTGACCATCCATGTGGGGGTCGAGACGAGGGCCACCGGCACCGAGCTCTTCCCGTCCGAGCGGATCGTACGCAAACGGTAGGACCGCCCCGCCCTCACACCCCCGCCGCCCCCAGCAGCGCCCCCGCCCCGTACGTCACCGCCATGGCCACCGCGCCCCCGGCCATGTTCCGCAGCACCGCCCGCCCGGCCGGTGCCGCGCCCAGGCGGGCGCTCCACCAGCCGGTTGCGGCCAGCGCCGCGAGCACGGAGAGCACGGTGACGGGGAGCCGCAGGGAGGACGGCGGCAGCACGATCGCCAGGAGCGGCAGCAGCGCGCCCACCGTGAAGGCCAGGAAGCTCGCTCCCGCCGCGTGCCACGGGTTGGTCAGTTCGTCCGGGTCGATGCCCAGCTCGACCTCGGCGTGCGCCCGCAGCGCGTCGCGCTGCGTGAGCTGTACGGCGGCTTCCCGGGCGAGCTCGTTGCTCAGCCCCTTCCCCTCCAGGAGTCCGGTCAGCTCGGCGAGCTCGGCCTCCGGGGTATCCCGGAGTTCCCGCTTCTCCGTCTCCAGCGCGGACTTCTCCGAGTCGCGCTGGGTGGACACCGACACGTATTCGCCGGCCGCCATCGACATGGAGCCCGCGAGCAGCCCCGCCAGGCCGGCCGTCAGCAGGGTGGACCGGTCGCCCGTGGCCCCGGCCACACCGACGACCAGGCCCGCCGTGGAGACCACTCCGTCGTTGGCGCCGAGGACCGCGGCCCGCAGCCAGTTGAGCCGGACGCCGAGTCCGCCGCCGTGGGGTTCGTCGTGTGTCTGCGCCTGTGTCTCCGTCACCCCGGGAGCGTCTCACCGCACGCTTCCCCGGCGCATCCGCGACCCGCGGTTCCGGCACCCGGTCAACTGCTCTCCGCTACCACAGGATTCATGGCGGGACCGCCCGGATAGGTCACTGTCGGTCCCGGCCCGTATTCTCTGTGACCATGCTCGACGACCGTCAGACCGCAGCGCCGTGGCCGGCCGCGTATCCCCAGGGGTACGCGGTCGTCGACGTGGAGACCACCGGACTCGCCCGCGACGACCGGATAATCTCCGCTGCCGTGTACCGCCTGGACGCCCAGGGCGACGTCGAGGACCACTGGTACACCCTGGTGAACCCCGAGCGCGATCCCGGTCCGGTCTGGATCCACGGCCTGACCAGCGACGTCCTGGAGGGCGCCCCGCTCTTCCCGGAGGTCGCCGCGCAGCTGTCGGAGCGGCTCGCGGGGCGGGTGCTCGTCGCCCACAACGCCGCGTTCGACTGGTCGATGATCGCCCGTGAGTACGCGCGCGCGGCGGTCACCGCGCCCGTCGAGCAGCGGCTGTGCACCATCGCGCTGGCCAAGGAGCTCCGGCTCCCGCTCCCCAACCACAAGCTGGAGTCGCTGGCCGCGCACTTCGGCGTGGTGCAGCAGCGCGCGCACCACGCCCTCGACGACGCCCGGGTGCTGGCGGAGGCCTTCCGCCCGAGTCTGCACGCGGCGGCCCGGGACGGTGTGCGGCTGCCACTGCTGGAGTGCCGCCCGCTGACGGAGTGGCACGACTCCCCGGTCACCCCGCGCGCCGGGTACCGGCCCTCGCAGGGCCAGGGCAGCTGGCGCCCCTCGCGCAAGCGCCCCGCGTGCCCGTATCCGAATCCGGGGCGCTACGAGTCGGACAAACCTCTCATGCAGGGCATGCGGGTGGCATTCTCCGGGGACACCTCGATCGACCGGGAGCTTCTGGAGGACCGGGCCGTGGAGGCCGGCCTGCATGTGGCGACGAGCGTGTCGCGGCTGACGAGCCTGCTCGTCACCAACGACCCCGACTCGGTGACGTCCAAGACGGTGAAGGCCAAGTCGTTCGGCACTCCGATCCTGGAGGAGAGCGCGTTCACCCATCTGCTGAGGGATGTGGCACGGGCGAAGTCGGTCTCCGTGCCCGCGCCGTCACCGTCATCGGAGTGAACCGGGGGCGACTCGCCCGGCATCCGCTCGCCCGTCGCCGCCCGGCGTCCCACCCTGTGGCGCATGGCACGTTGTGAGGTCTGCGGAAACGACTACGGGATGTCCTTCGAGGTGCACGCGCAGGGCGCGGTGCATGTCTTCGACTGCTTCTCCTGCGCCATCCACCGCATGGCGCCCATCTGTGAGCACTGCCGGGTGCAGGTCATCGGCCAGGGCGTCGAGGTCGACGGCCACTGGTACTGCGGCGGTCACTGCGCCCGCGCCGAGGGAAGGGCGGGCATCGTGGACAAAGTATGACGGGCCGCTCAGGTCCGTGGGAGCGCCCGCTCCCACCGCACGGGGACCCCTCCGTGCCGCACCCCATGGCCCCGGTTGTACGGTCATGGGGTGTACCGCTTCCTGTTGACCCGGCAGTGGGTGATTCTCACCCTCCTCGTCCTCGCGATGATTCCCACGATGGTCGAGCTGGGTTTCTGGCAGCTGCACCGGCATGAACACCGGGTCGAGCAGAACGCGCTGATCACCCGGAACCTCGAGGCGGACCCGGTCCCCGTGACCCGGCTGACCTCCCCCGGGCACACGGTCCCCCGTTCCGACTACTGGCGTGCCGTGACGGCCACCGGCACGTTCGACACCGAGCACGAGGTCGTCGTGCGCCGCCGCACCTCGCAGGACGAGCGCATCGGCGTGCTGGTGCTGACCCCGCTGAACCTCAAGGGCGGCGGCACCGTCCTGGTCAACCGGGGCTGGGTGCCCGCGGCGGCCGACCAGCAGTCCTTCCCCGAGGTCCCGGCACCGCCGGGCGGGGAGGTCACGGTCGAGGGCAGGCTCAAGGCGGACGAGACGACGAGCGCCAGCGGCATCAAGGACCTG
The DNA here is from genome assembly GCF_001905505.1 of Streptomyces sp. CB02058. GTDB lineage: Bacteria > Actinomycetota > Actinomycetes > Streptomycetales > Streptomycetaceae > Streptomyces. The sequence continues at coordinate 1,403,562 of NZ_LIPG01000002.1, read as the reverse complement.
GAGGGCCTGCCGGACCGCCAGGTGATGCTGATCAACAGCGCCCAGCAGTCGCACCTGCTCGGCCGTCCGGTGCTCGGCGGCTACCTGGAGCTGACCTCTCCCGAACCGGCCGACGGCAGCCCCGAGACGATCGCGGCCCCCGACGACGGCTCGATCGGCCCGCACATGGCGTACGCCGTCCAGTGGTGGCTCTTCGCCGCCGGGGTCCCGGTCGGGTGGGTCATTCTCGTACGCCGTGAGAAGCGCGACCGTGCCGAGGCCGCGGCCGCCGCCGAGGACGAGGCGGCGGAGCAGCCGGAGCCTGCGACCGCCTAGGGTCCCGCACCAGGCTGTTCGAACCGGGTTCGCTGCTTAGCGGGGCCCAGGTTCGGGAAGACGCCAGAGCGTGACCCCACGCATCGAGGACTACGCCCTCATCGGTGATCTCCAGACGGCCGCCCTGGTCGGCAGGAACGGTTCTGTCGACTGGCTGTGCCTGCCGCGCTTCGACTCGGGCGCCTGCTTCGCGGCCCTGCTCGGCGACGAGGACAACGGGCACTGGCGCATCGCCCCCCAGGGCACGCACAGCACGGAGAACTGCACCCGGCGCGCCTATGTGGACGACTCCCTGGTCCTGGAGACCTTCTGGGAGACCAGGACCGGCACGGTCAAGGTCGTCGACTTCATGCCGCAGCGCGACAAGGCGCCCGACATCATGCGGATCGTCGAGGGCGTCAGCGGCACCGTCGACATGAGCTCCGTCCTGCGGCTGCGGTTCGACTTCGGCTCCGTGGTGCCGTGGATGCGCCGCTCGCACGGCCACCGGGTGGCGGTGGCGGGCCCGGACTCCGTCTGGCTGCGCAGCGAACCGCCGGTCAAGACGTGGGGCCAGCAGTTCAGCACCTGCTCCTCCTTCACGGTCACCGAGGGCGAGTCCGTGGCGTTCGTCCTCACCTGGCACCCCTCGCACTCCCCCCGCCCGAAGCTGATCGATCCTCACAAGGCGCTGAAGCACACCCTCACCGACTGGGCGAAGTGGTCGGCGCGGTGCACCTACCACGGCAGGCACCGGGAAGCGGTGCTCCGCTCCCTGATCACCCTGAAGGCGCTCACCTACGCCCCGACCGGCGGGATCGTGGCGGCCCTCACCACCTCGCTGCCGGAGGAGATCGGCGGCGTACGGAACTGGGACTACCGCTACTGCTGGCTGCGGGACTCCACCCTCACCCTGGGCGCCATGGTCTCGGCCGGATACCTCCAGGAGGCGGCGGCGTGGCGCGACTGGCTGCTGCGCGCGGTGGCCGGTGACCCCGCGGACCTCCAGATCATGTACGGGCTGGGGGGCGAGCGAAGACTGCCCGAGACGGAACTGACCTGGCTGCGGGGTTACGAGAACTCCCTGCCGGTCCGCACGGGCAACGCGGCGGTGCGGCAGCTGCAGCTCGACGTGTACGGCGAGGTCATCGACTCGCTCAGGCTGGCCCGCGACGCCGGGCTCGACGACAAGCCGCACGCCTGGAACCTCCAGCTGAGCCTGCTCGGCTTCCTGGAGTCCACCTGGCGCGAGCCGGACGAGGGCCTGTGGGAGGTCCGGGGGGAGCGCCGTCACTTCGTGCACTCCAAGGTGATGGCCTGGGTCGCGGCCGACCGCGCGGTGCGGACCCTGGAGGAGAACCCCGGGCTCCCGGGCGACGCCGACCGGTGGCGGGCGATGCGGGACGCCGTGCACGCGGAGGTCTGCGAGAAGGGCTACGACCCGGTGCGCAACACCTTCACCCAGTACTACGGCTCCCAGGAGCTGGACGCCTCGACGCTGCTGATCCTGCGTACCGGCTTCCTGCCGCCCGACGACCCCCGGGTGATCGGGACGGTCGACGCGGTACGCGACGAGCTCGCCCACGACGGTCTGATCCGCCGCTACAGCACCGAGGGCGCGTCGGTGGACGGTCTCCCCGGCAACGAGGGGGCCTTCATCGCCTGCTCGTTCTGGCTGGTCGACGCCCTGCTGCGGACGGGCCGCAGGGACGAGGCCGAGGAGCTCTTCGACCGGCTGCTGGAGCTGCGTAACGACGTGGGGCTGCTGGCCGAGGAGTACGACTCGGCGGCCGGCCGCCAGCTCGGCAACTACCCGCAGGCGTTCAGCCACATCGGCCTGGTGAACAGCGCGGTCGACCTCGCCGGTGAGGACTTGGCAGGATAGGGCCCATGGATCTTGGACTGAAGGACCGTGTGTACATCGTCACCGGGGCGACCCGCGGGCTGGGCAACGCCACCGCGCGCGCCCTCGCCGCCGACGGGGCGAAGGTGATCATCTCCGGCCGTGACGAGAAGAGCGCCGCGGAGGCGGCGGCGGAGCTGGGCCCGGACGCGGTCGGCATCGCCGCGGACAACGCCGACCCGCTGGCCGCCCGCCGGCTGGTGGACGCCGCGAGGGACCGCTTCGGCGGGCTGGACGGCATCCTCATCAGCGTGGGCGGTCCCGCGCCGGGCTTCCTCGCGGACAACACGGACGACCAGTGGCAGTCCGCCTTCGAGTCGGTCTTCCTGGGCGCGGTGCGCCTCGCCCGCACAGCGGCCGAGGCGCTCGGCGAGGGCGGTGTCATCGGCTTCGTCCTGTCCGGATCGGTGCACGAGCCGATCCCCGGACTGACCATCTCCAACGGGCTGCGCCCCGGCCTCGCCGGCTTCGCCAAGTCCCTCGCCGACGAGCTGGGCCCGCGCGGCGTCCGGGTCGTCGGGGTGCTGCCGTCCCGGATCGACACGGACCGGGTGCGCGAGCTCGACGCCCTGTCCGGCGACGCGGAGGCCTCCCGCGCGGCGAACGAGGCGCGCATCCCGTTGCGCCGCTACGGGACCCCGGAGGAGTTCGGGAAGACCTCGGCCTTCCTGCTCTCCCCCGCCGCTTCCTATCTGACGGGGATCATGGTGCCCGTCGACGGCGGCGCCCGGCACGGTTTCTGACGCTCCCGCGCGGGCGGGCGCCGTCAGCTCACCCGCTCCGCGCGGTGCTTGACCGCTTTCAGACGGACCTCGGCGGGCAGCTCGTCCAGCCCGGCCGAGGTCCTGGCGTTGGTCAGCGCCCCCTCGGTGAGCCCGCGCAGCGCCGGTCCCGGGGCGGCGTGCGGCTCCATCAGCAGCCGGACCCGGGCCCTGGGGGCGGTGCGCTTGCCGGTCAGGGCGACCTTGGCCTCGGACACCCCGTCCATGGCGGTGGCCTCACCTCCGAGCACGCCCTCCAGCGCCCTGCCGCGCAGCAGCGCTCCCTCTCCGTCGCCGCTGTCGACCAGCACCTCGGCGAGGCGTCCCCTGCGCAGCTGTGCGAGGAACCACCACAGCGCGAGGACGACCAGGACGGCGAGGGCGGCGATGACGGCCGGCCACCACCAGCCCTCGTCCCGCCACCTGTAGCGGTCGCCCCTGCTGAGCAGGACGTCGTCCTTGCCGTCGTAGGGCCACCAGGAGGGCACGGACACACCGAGTCCCGTCGCGAGGACGGCGCCGCCGACGACGAGCAGGACCAGTCCGGCCAGGCCGAGCAGGACCCGGTTGACGGTTCCGATCACGGGGTCACCCCTTCTTCGCCGGCCGGCTGACGTGCACGGAGAGGCCGGGCGGCCTCGCCAGGCCGAGTTCGCTGACGGCCGTGGACAGGACGGTGTCCAGGTCGGCCCTGACGTCGTCGAGTTCACGGAAGTGCGAGAGGGCCCGCACGGTCGCCTTGTGGCGGCTCATCCTCACGCGCACCGCCTGGACACCGGCCACTTCCACGGCCCGGTCGCGCAGGACGAGGGCGGCGGCGTTCCGGTCGAGTCCGGCCCGGACACCGGGGTGCTCGCGGCGCATCGGGAGCAGGGCACGCAGTCCGGGGGTCAGGGCCAGCAGGAGGAGCCAGAGTCCGAGCGCCGCCGCCAGGGCCGATCCGGCGAGCACCCATACGTCGTCGAGGTGACGGCTCGCCAGGTCGTCGGCGGCCGAGCGCCGCCACTGCATGGCCGGATGGTCGGCCCGGACCGCCGCGACGTCGTAGAGCAGAATTCCGGTGCCGCCGAGGACGATCAGGGCGACCACCGCGGCGGGGATCCCGCGCCGGGACCAGAAGCGTCCCGCCCGGCCGCCCTTGTGGTCGGGCGCGGGGGCGGGTTCGTAGGTCGAGCCCGAGGCGGACTGGTCCATCTCGATGACGCCGCCGGCCGGGGCCGGTTCGACCGTGGGCAGGCGGCGTGTGCTGTTCTCCGGGTCCTGGGGCTCGCTCATCGGATACTCCCCTCCGGTGCGGTGCCCGCTCCCGAGGCGTGCAGCCGTTCGACCTGCACGGCCACTTCGGGCACCTCCATTCCCGCCAGGGCTCTTACCCGCTCGGCCACACGACGACGCACCGCGCCGCACTGACGGCCGATGTCGCAGGGGTAGGCGAGGTCGAGGCTGACCCGTACGCGCGCCGTGTCGCGGTGCACGGTGACGCTCGCACGCGGCGCCTCGGCGTCCTCGGGCCGTTCGTCGACGGCCTCCTTGGCCGCCTGCGCGGCGATCTTCGCGACGACCCGGTCGGCGATGCGGGTCTGCCCGCGTTCGGCGGCGTCGACCCGGCCTGTCACCGCCGTCACCGTCGCCGGTCGCCGCGCTCGCGACTCCGGAAGAAGTCGCCGGGTTCCAGGTCGCCGTCCAGGAAGCGGCCGGCGACGAAGCCGACCGCGCCCAGCGCGGCCACCAGCAGAAAGGCCCCGAAGCCGCCGAAGTATCCGGCGAAGCCGAGCGCCATGCCGGCCACCAGGCCGACCACAGCCATGCTCATCGTGTGCTCCTCAACTGCCGCGCGGGGGGAGGTCTACTGGACGCGTGCCTCGGACTCGTCCTCGTCGTCCTCCTCGTCGGGCAGCTTGACGTCGCTCACGGCGATGTTGACCTCGACGACCTCCAGGCCGGTCATCCGCTCGACCGCCGCGATGACGTTCTCACGGACGTCGCGGGCCACCTCGCTGATCGCCACGCCGTAGTCGACGACGATCTCCAGGTCGAGGGCGGTCTGCGATTCGCCGACCTCCGCCTTGACGCCGCGGGACACGGACTTGCCGCCGCCGGGGACACGGTCGCGCACGGCGCCGAAGGTCCGGGAGAAGCCGCTGCCCATCGCGTGGACTCCGACGACGTCCCGTGCCGCCAATCCGGCGATCTTCTCGACCACGCCGTCGGCGATCGTCGTCCGGCCGCGGGTGCCCGGGGCTCCGCCGCCACGCTTGCTGAACTGGCCCTGCCTGCCGTCGTCCCCTCCCGGCACACTGCCGGGGGCCTGGGGCTGGTGCCGCTGTGGAGTCTCGCTCATCGCCGCTCTTCCCTTCGGGGCGGGTGGAACTTCCGTTGCCCACAGTAAGTGCGCTTGCCCGGTCCCGCGCCGTGGATGGGGCAGGGTGGGGCAATGACAACGGCTGACGGCCCGCACCGGGCCGACGGATGGACCGCTGCGGTACGCCTACGGCTCGGCCTGGGCAGACTGCTTCCCCTGGGTGGGCCCGAGGACGGCTCCTGGATCGCGGAGAAGGCGGCGACAGCGGTGCTGCGGGGTGCCGCGTCCGGTTCGGGGGCGGTGCTCGGGACGCTGAGGATCGCCCCGTCCGACGACCTGGAGGAGGCGCCGGAGCCGGTGGTTCCGGCGCCGCCGAGCGCCCTGCCGCCCGGCCCGCTGCGGATCGAGGCGGGCTTCGCCGCGACGCCCCGGCGACCACTGACCGTAACCGCGGACGCGTTGCGCGCGGCTCTGCTGACGGCGGCGGCCCAGCGGCTCGGTCTCGTGGTCGACGAGGTGGACCTGCGGGTGACCGAGCTGCTGGAGGACGAACCGGAGCCGGGCACGGCGCCGCCCGACGAGGTCCGCGCGGCGGAGCCGGACGGGGCCGCCGGGACCGCTGCGGCCGGGGTGCCGGGCGTCGTCGCGGTCACCCGGGTGCTGGGCAGCCCCGTGCAGCAGGCGGACGGGCATGTACGGGTCGAGGTCGCGACGGCAGGGGACCACAGGGCCCTCGATGTGGCCCGGGCGGTGCGCGGCGCGGTGTCCGGGGCCGTGGAGGGCGGCCCGCCCGTCGCCGTGCTGGTCACGGCCGTCGTGGACCGGGAATGACGCTGCCCCTCGCCGCACGGCGAGGGGCAGGGTGTCGTGGGGTTCGGGGCGGATCAGTCCGCGATGCCCGCGAGATCGCGCAGCCGGCGACCCTGGGCGGCCCGCTCGGCGGTGCGCTGCTCCTCGTACGTACGCGAGACGGCGCCGCCGAGCAGCGCCTTGGTCTCGACGACCGCGTCGCGCGGGGCGGCGAGCAGTGCGGCGGCCAGGTCACGGCCGGCCTCGTCGAGCTGGTCCGCGGGGACCACGAGGTTGGCCAGCCCGGTGCGCTCGGCCTCCTCCGCGTGGACGAAGCGGCCGGTGGCGCAGATCTCCAGCGCGCGGGCGTATCCCACGAGGTGCACCAGGGGGTGCGTGCCCGTGAGGTCCGGGACCAGGCCGAGGCTGGTCTCGCGCATGGCGAACTGCACATCCTCGGCGACGATCCGCAGATCGCAGGCGAGGGCGAGCTGGAAGCCGGCACCGATGGCGTGTCCCTGGACGGCCGCGATCGACACGATGTCGTTGCGGCGCCACCAGGTGAACGCCTCCTGGTACTCGGCGATGGTCGCGTCGAGCTCGGACTCCGGGCCGCGCGCCATGTCGAGGAAGGACGGCTCGCCGTCGAACCCCTCGGGGGCGAACGCCTGCCGGTCGAGGCCCGCGGAGAAGGACTTGCCCTCGCCGCGCAGCACGACGACCCTGACGCTCCCGGGGAGTGCCCGTCCGGCCTCTGCCAACGCCCGCCACAGAGCGGGAGACTGAGCGTTGCGCTTGGCCGGGTTGGTGAGCGTCACCGTGGCAACCGCGTCTTCGACGGTGAGCCGTACGCCGTCCTTGTCGAGCACAGAGTCGAGCGAGGTCATGGGGCGCCTCCGGATCGGGTGCTGTCAGCACTTACTGGCAAGTAACTGAACAGTAACCACCCGGACGACCTGACGATCGGCCGGGTGGCCACCCGGTGTTCCGGTGAGCCCCGGGGCGGGCCTGCGCCTGCCCCTGACCGCTGCCCGCCGTCAGGCCGAAGCGGCCTTCTTGCCTCGAGTCGCTCCGCCGCGTCCCCGCAGCGTGACTCCTGACTCACTGAGCATCCGGTGGACGAACCCGTAGGAGCGGCCGGTTTCCTCGGCCAGCGCCCTGATGCTCGCACCGGAGTCGTACTTCTTCTTCAGGTCTGCCGCGAGCTTGTCGCGCGCGGCGCCGGTCACCCGGCTGCCCTTCTTCAGAGTCTCGGCCACCCGTGCCTCCTCAAGGAAGTGCGCTCTGGACTCTCATGATCACCCCTCCCCGCGTTCCTGGCCACCCATTCGGCAAGGTACGTACGACGGGATTCCGCGCCCTGAGACGCTCCGACACAAGCGGAATCCAGCATTCAGAGGGGTTCCGGAGGTCCGGGGAGCGGGCAGCGGGAAAAACGGCCAGGTCAGGGCCGTACGGGGCGAGACGCCCGAAATGAGTGCGCCCGGCAGCTATCTACCGGGCGCCGCGCCGGGGTACGAGACCCCCTCACTCAGATGATGGATCACCGATGGGCCGAATGATCCATACGCGTTGGATCACCGGGCACCACACCGGTTCGAGCGGGCCCGCGGACGGCCCCCGGGGGGGCGCGTCCGGGACCTCCCCGGGGCGCGCGTCCGGGCTCAGGCGAGGGCGACCAGGTCGCGGTAGTCCGCACCCCAGAGGTCCTCGACCCCGTCGGGCAGCAGGATGATGCGCTCCGGCTGGAGCGCCTCGACTGCGCCCTCGTCGTGGGTGACGAGGACGACCGCGCCCTTGTACGTGCGCAGGGCACCGAGGATCTCCTCGCGGCTGGCCGGGTCGAGGTTGTTCGTCGGCTCGTCGAGGAGCAGCACGTTGGCGGAGGAGACGACCAGGGTCGCCAGGGCGAGACGGGTCTTCTCACCGCCGGAGAGCACTCCGGCCGGCTTGTCGACGTCGTCGCCGGAGAAGAGGAACGAACCGAGCGTCTTGCGGACCTCGACGAGGTCGAGGTCGGGCGCGGCGGTGCGCATGTTCTCCAGGACGGTGCGCTCCGGGTCGAGGGTCTCGTGCTCCTGGGCGTAGTAGCCGAGCTTGAGGCCGTGCCCCTCTATGATCTGGCCGGTGTCGGGCTTCTCCGCACCCCCCAGGAGCCGCAGCAGCGTGGTCTTGCCCGCGCCGTTGAGGCCGAGGATGACGACGCGGGAGCCCTTGTCGATGGCGAGGTCCACATCGGTGAAGATCTCCAGCGACCCGTAGGACTTGGAGAGGCCCTCGGCCATCAGCGGGGTCTTGCCGCACGGGGAGGGCTCGGGGAAGCGCAGCTTGGCCACCTTGTCGGAGACCCGCACGGCCTCCAGCCCGGAGAGCAGGCGCTCGGCGCGCTTGGCCATGTTCTGGGCGGCGACGGTCTTGGTCGCCTTGGCGCGCATCTTGTCGGCCTGCGAGTTCAGCGCCGCGGCCTTCTTCTCGGCGTTCTGGCGCTCGCGCTTGCGGCGCTTCTCGTCGGCCTCGCGCTGCTGCTGGTAGAGCTTCCAGCCCATGTTGTAGATGTCGATCTGGGCGCGGTTGGCGTCGAGGTAGAACACCTTGTTGACCACGGTCTCGACGAGCTCGACGTCGTGGGAGATCACGATGAAGCCGCCGCGGTAGGACTTGAGGTAGTCCCGCAGCCAGACGATGGAGTCCGCGTCGAGGTGGTTGGTGGGCTCGTCGAGGAGCAGGGTGTCGGCGTCCGAGAAGAGGATGCGGGCGAGCTCGACACGTCGGCGCTGACCACCGGAGAGCGTGTGCAGCGGCTGGCCGAGCACCCGGTCGGGCAGGCTCAGCGCGGCGGCGATGGTGGACGCCTCGGCCTCGGCGGCGTATCCGCCCTTGGTGAGGAACTCCGTCTCCAGGCGCTCGTACTTCTTCATCGCCTTCTCGCGGGTGGCGCCCTTGCCGTTCGCCATCCGCTCCTCGTTCTCCCGCATCCTGCGCAGGATCTCGTCGAGCCCGCGGGCCGAGAGGATGCGGTCGCGCGCCAGGACGTCGAGGTCGCCGGTGCGCGGGTCCTGCGGGAGGTAGCCGACCTCGCCGCTCTTGGTGATGGTGCCGCCGGCGGGCGTGCCCTCCCCCGCCAGGCACTTGGTGAGGGTGGTCTTGCCCGCGCCGTTGCGGCCGACCAGGCCGATGCGGTCGCCCTTGGCGATGCGGAAGGAGGCGGACTCGATGAGGATGCGGGCGCCGGCACGCAGCTCGATGCCGGAAGCGGTGATCACGGAAAAACTCCAGGGCGGTATGGACGGCGGAGGGACAGCGGGCTCACGACTCGACGCCGTCTAATGCACAAGGAGAATTGCCATGGGACTCAGTCTACTGGCGGTGTCCACCTGGTTTGCCTGCGCTCCCGCTCCGTCACCGCCGCACCCCGCCAGGTGATGTGAGCGGGCACACAGGGAGCAACCATCCGATACTCGGCGCAGGACGGCGCGCATTCCGTGGAGCGGCCGGAGCAGAGGGTGGTGGCCATGCAGTTCGACGACGACGCCGGCCTGGACACGTCCGAGGTACGGGATGTCCGCGGCAGCCGGATTCCGGGCGGCCGGGCCACCATGGGTGGCGGCGTCATCGGCCTGATCGCGCTGGTCCTCGGGCTGTTCTTCGGCGTCGGCCCCGAGCAGCTCGGCCTCTCCTCGGGCGATCCGGAGCCCGCCGCCACCTCATCCTCGGCGGCGCAGGTCGAGCAGAGCTGCCGGACCGGCGGCGACGCGAACACGAGGGACGACTGCCGGACGGTGGCGGTCGTCAACAGCGTGCAGGACTACTGGGAGCAGGAGTTCGAGCAGAGCGGCGGAACGTACACCGGGGCCCGGACCGTCCTGTTCGGCGACCGGGTCGGCACCGCGTGCGGTTCGGCGACCTCGGCGGTCGGGCCCTTCTACTGCCCGGGCGACCGGCAGGTCTATCTGGACCTGGGGTTCTTCGACGAGCTGCGGACGACGTACGGGGCCGACGGCGGGCCGTTCGCGGAGGCGTACGTGGTGGCGCACGAGTACGGCCACCATGTGCAGAACCAGCTGGGCACGCTGCGCAGGGCGCAGGACGGCAGGCAGGGCGCGGACAGCGCTTCCGTGAAGGTGGAGCTCCAGGCGGACTGCTACGCCGGGGTCTGGGCCAACCACGCGACGAGCACGCCCTCGGAGTCCGGGCGGCCCCTGATCACGGAGTTGACCGAGGCGGACATCAGGGACGGGCTCGACGCGGCCGCGGCGGTGGGCGACGACCGCATCCAGGAGAAGTTCCAGGGGAGCGTGAACCCGGAGTCCTGGACGCACGGCTCGTCGGCGCAGCGGCGGCAGTGGTTCACGACGGGGTTCCGCACCGGGGATCCGGGCCGCTGCGACACCTTCGGCTGACGTTGCCGGTGGGCGGTGCGAGACTGTGACGCAGATCACACAGGTAACGGCGAGAGCAGGAGGAGGGTGAGCGTGATGGCACGCACCGACGGCGTCCCCACGGTCCTTCCCGCGATTCTCTACGACGACGCCAAGGCCGCGATACGGCTGCTGACCCAGGCCCTGGGCTTCACGGAGGAAGCGGTCTACGAGGGCGAGGACGGCAGCGTGCTCCACGCCGAGCTGTCCTGCGGCGGCGGCAGGGTGATGCTCGGGTCCAAGGGGGGCGAGGGCGTCTTCGCCAAGGCGATGGCGGGCGCCGGACCCGCGGCGGTGTACGTCGTCGTGGACGAGGTGGACGAGCACCACGCGCGCGCCGTGGAGCACGGCGTGGAGATCCTCATGCCGCCCACCGACCAGGACTACGGCTCGCGGGACTACATGGCCCGGGACGCGGAGGGCAACGTCTGGAGCTTCGGGACGTACGCCCCGGGGTCCTCGGACTGACCGCCCCGGGGAGTGCGCGCGCTCACGCCCCGCCGGTGTGCACCTGGAAGGCGGCGCGGCGTACGGCCTTGGCGAGCGCGGGGTCCGGATGCGCGGCGGCCAGGGCGACGAGCACCTGGACCGTGCGTGGGTGTCCGACGGCCCGCACCTCGTCCAGGAGCGCGGGGACCGTGCCCTGGACGGCGGAGTCGAGATGCCTGACCAGCAGCCCGGTCTCGCCGTGGTCGGCGACGGCGGCGGCGGTGTCGACCCAGAGCCAGGTGGCCTCCTCACGGCTGAGGACGTCCTGGGCGTCGTCCGGGTCGGTGCCCTCGTACTCGGCGAGCCAGAGCAGCGCGTAGGGGCGCAGGGGCGCTTCGGTGACGACGGAGCGGACGACGGGCTCGGCGGGCGCTCCGACGACGCGCAGCGCCTCGAAGGCGAGCCCGCGCAGCAGGGCGTCCTCGCCGCGGGCGACCGCCAGCAGCTCGCCCACGGCGCTGCCGACGGTCCGCGCGGCGAGCCAGGCCCGGTATTCGGCGCGGGCCGGGCCGGGGGTGAGGCGCGCGCAGCCGAGCAGCATGTCGGCGGCGGACTGCTCGATGTTGCCGGCCGGGCTCTGCGCGGCGACGCAGATCTGCTCCAGCTTGACCCAGACCGCCCAGTTGCCCAGCGGGGTGAGGGTGGCGTGGCCGGTGCCGAGCGTGAGGGCGCCCACCGAGGCGAGGCCCTCAAGGGCCCAGTCGAGCAGCAGCGCGTTCAGGTCGGCGGACTGCCCGCCGACGGGGGCGGGCCGCTCCTCGGGGCCGTACGGCACCTCGCACCGCTCCTCGTGGAGCTCGGCGACCCGCTGGCCCAGCAGATCGAGGAGCGCGGGCACGGTGACCGGGCCCGCGGAGAGCTGGAGGAGGGAGAGCACCTGGGGCACTGCCTCGACGGCCTCCGCCACGGCCGCGGCCTCGATGCCCTCGGGCGAGGCGTGGACGAGCGACCAGGCGTCGAAGAGCGCCACCCAGCCGCGGAGCACGGCGGAGTCGTCGCGGTCCCAGGCGCGCAGCCGCCAGCCGGGACGGGCGGTGTCGCCGTGCAACTCGATGAGTCCGGCCAGCCTGGCCCTGTCCCAGCCGGCCATGACCTGGGCCGGGGAGAGCTCCAGCGAGGCGGCGGCCCGCTCCAGGGCCTGGGCCGCGAGCGGGGCGGACCCGGGGCTCCTGCCGTCCGCCGCCCAGTGCGCGATCCGCACGGCGTCGGCCAGCACGGCCCTGGCCTGGCGTGCCAGTTCCGCCGGGGGCGGTGTGCCCTCGGGTGGGCGGGGGGCCGGCCTGGTGCGCCGGGTCGTCACGGCCTTACGGGCGGTCGCCTGGGGTCGCGGGCGGACAAGTCGCAGCCTGGAGTCGCGCGGGGTACGGGACGTCACGAGGAGCAGTCTTGCCTCTGACGGGCCGAAAGCCCAAACGGAAGCCGTGTCACCGGGGTTCGGGAGGCCCCGGGGCCGGGTGATCAACCGGGCGGTTCCGGCCCATCAGCTCACATCAGGGGCGTGAGGAAGCGCCGCAGCGCCTCCTCGTAACCGGCGGGATCGGCGTTCCACATCGCACCGTGCGGAGCCTCGGGTACCGGGTGCAGGGTCACCAGGTCGGGGCGGCGCGCGGCGAATTCCCGGGACTGCTGCCAGGGGGCCAGCGTGTCGTCGGGGCCGTGGAAGATCAGGGTGGGCACGTGCAGGGCCGTCGGCACCGAGGTGTCCAGGAGCCGGGCCCCGTACAGACCGGTCTGGCCCTGGGCGGCCCGGACGGCGAGGGGCATCAGCGCGGAGGGGACGCCTCGGGCGGAGGCGAGGGCGCGCAGGGTGGTCTTCCAGTCCAGGACCGGGGAGTCGAGGACGAGACCGCGGATGCGGTCGCGGAGCGCGGAGTTGACGGCCGCGTGCAGGGCCATCGACGCGCCGGTCGACCAGCCGTGGACGATGACGTTCTCGGCGCCGTAGCGCACGGCGTAGCGGATGGCGGCGTCGAGGTCGCGCCATTCGGACTCGCCGAGGTGGGCCAGGCCGTCCGGGGAACGCGGGGCGCCGGGGTCGCCGCGGTAGGCGAGGTCCAGCACGGGGAACTGCTGGCCGTGAAGGAAGCCGAGGACGTTGAGGGGGTGCTCCCGGGTGGTGCCGAGACCGTGCACGGTGATCACCCAGGTGTCGCGCGCGCCGGGCACGAACCAGGCGGGCAGCGCTCCGAGCTCCCCGGGGATCTCGGTCTCCTTGTAGCCGAGGCCGAGGGCGGCGTGCGGGTCGCCCCGGTGGAGTTCCGGGGTGAGCCGGACCCTGGTGCCCGGTTTCAGGCTGCCGAGGTTGACGCGTTCCAGCCGGCGCACGACGGTGGCGGCGGACGCGCCGGACCCGTGGGGCTGCTGTTCGACCACCGGGCCGACGACCGCGTGGACGTCGCGGCCCGTCAGTCCGTACGTGCCCGGGCGCAGCGCGGGAAACGAGCGGGTCAGGGTCACCTGGCCGGCCGCGGTGGCGTGCACGGTGAGGCGGCGGTCGCCGGGGAAGGGCCGTGGCGAGGGCGCCCCGAGGGCGGCGTCGCTGGCGTAGCGGCCGGCGGCGACCGTTGCCGCGCCGACGCCGAGGATCGTGGTGACGGCTGCTGCCGCCGCGGTTGCCGGGCGCACGGCTCCAGTGTCCTGGGCAGGGGCACGGGCTGCCAGTGGGCCGCGTCCGTACGGTGCGCGTGCCGGGCTCAGCCGGGCTGGCCGTAACCCTTCAGGGCCTCCTGCGCCTCCATGAGCTCGGCGGGTGAGAGGAGGGCGGGGCTCAGGCCCGGCACGGAGCTCGCGGTGAGCCAGAGCCTGCACATCCATTCGAGCTGGGCGGTCCGGTCGTATGCCTCGTCGAGGGTGTCCCCGTAGGTGACGGTGCCGTGGTTGCGGAGCAGGCAGCCGGTGCGGTCGCGCAGGGCGGCCAGCATGGTGTCGGCGAGCTCCCGGGTCCCGTAGCGGGCGTAGGGGGCCGTGCGGACGGGGCCGCCGAGCAGGGCGGCGGCGTAGTGGACGAGCGGGACCTCGGTGACGAGGGTGGAGACGGCCGTGGCGTGGACGGCGTGGGTGTGGACGACGGCCCGGGCCCCGGTGTTGCGGTAGACGGCCAGGTGGAGCGGGAGTTCGCTGGTCGGCAGCAGCTCTCCCAGCACCTGGCGGCCCTCGAGGTCGACGCCGACGGCGTCCCCCGGGCCCAGCCGGTCGTAGGGCACACCGGTGGGGGTCACCAGCACGGTGTCGCCGACCCGGGCCGACACGTTGCCCGAGGTGCCGACGACCAGCCCCTCCGCCCGTGTCCTGCGGGCCGTCCCCACGACGTCGTGCCACGCCCGGCCGATCTCGTCCTGGTCCGCGTCGCTCATGCGGCGATCCTAGGACCGTCCCGTGATCCCCGGCGGGACAGCCCTCGGGGCGCGGTGACCGGACGATCAGGTGACCGAGGTCTCTTCGGCGGGGGGTGCGCGGCAGGCCACGGAGCCGGGTCCTGCCCCACCGGCCAGTCGCCGCACCGGCGCGGGCTCTCCGGGCCGCTCAGGAAACTCACAAGCGGAATGCGCATACGCGGTTGGGGTCACCGTGCCGCCCTGCCCAGTTCACCTTCCGTTCATCCAGGTTGCTTACGTTCCACGTGCCAATGACGTCGAACGATTGCCTGGGTAAATGGAACACATCACGCTGCTGCTCGCGATTGTGATCGTGACAGCTCTCGTGTTCGATTTCACGAACGGTTTCCACGACACCGCCAACGCGATGGCCACCACCATCTCGACCGGCGCTCTCAAGCCCAAGACCGCGGTGGCCATGTCCGCCGTTCTCAACCTGGTCGGCGCGTTCCTGTCCGTGGAGGTCGCCAAGACGATCTCCGGCGGGATCATCAACGAGGACGGCCTCAGAACCGAGGTCATCTTCGCCGCACTCGTCGGCGCCATCCTGTGGAATCTGCTGACCTGGCTGGTCGGCCTGCCCTCCAGCTCCTCCCACGCACTCTTCGGCGGCCTCATCGGCGCCGCGGTCATGTCGGCCGGCTGGTCCTCGATCAACGGCGGCACCGTCGTCACGAAGGTCCTGCTGCCCGCGATCGCCGCCCCGCTCGTGGCCGGTCTGGCCGCGCTGCTGGCGACGAGGCTGACGTACCGCATCAACCGGAAGATCACCGATCCCGCGCAGCTCGAGTCGACCGCCAAGGGCTACCGCGCCGGTCAGATCGCGTCGGCGGGCCTCGTCTCGCTCGCCCACGGCACCAACGACGCGCAGAAGACCATGGGCATCATCACCCTGGCGCTGGTCACCGGCGGCGTCCTCGCCCCCGGCTCCAACCCGCCGGTCTGGGTCATCGCCTCCGCCGGTATCGCCATCGCGCTGGGCACCTACCTCGGCGGCTGGCGCATCATCCGCACCATGGGCAGCGGCCTCACCGACCTGCGCCCGCCGCAGGGCTTCGCGGCCCAGACCAGTGCGGCCACGGTCATCCTGGCCTCGTCGCACCTCGGCTTCTCCCTCTCGACCACCCAGTCCTGCTCCGGCGCGGTCATGGGCGCGGGCCTCGGGCGCAAGGGGGGCGTGGTCCGCTGGTCCACCGCGACCCGGATGTTCGTCGCCTGGGGCCTGACGCTGCCGGCCGCCGGTCTGGTCGGAGCGGGCGCCGAGTTCCTGACCAAGCAGGGCCCCTGGGGTGTCGCGGTCGTCGCCGTCCTGCTCGTCGCGGGCTCCGGTGCCATCTGGCTGCTGTCGCGCCGCAAGCCGGTCGACCACACCAACGTCAACGCGACCGGGGACGAGCCCGCGGGCGTCGTCACGACCGCCATCGCGGCCGTCAGCCCGCCGCCCGTCGGCTCGGGCGTCGCGGACCTCAAGACCACCATCCACGCCCCGGCCACGACGGCCGAGACTCCGGCCGATCCGGCCCGGCCGGCCAAGGTGTAAGGACAGATCCGCATGAACATCGACTGGGCAGCCCTCGCTTCCGTCTTCGGCGTCAGCCTCGTGGTCACCGTCGCGCTGGTCGGCCTCTTCACCCTCGGCATCACGGCTCTCGCCAAGCAGGCGTCGCCGGCACAGGGGGGCGGTTCCGCCGTCCTGGCGCGCACCGGCGCGTACACCTGCTTCGCGCTGTGCGTGGCGGCGGTCGCGTACGGGATCTATCTGATCGTCGCCTGATCCCCCGAACGGACACCCACCCGGGCCGGACACACCTCGTGTCCGGTCCGGTGTGCGTCTCAGCACACTGAAGCCCCGCAGGTCAACGGCAGGTTGACTGGTGTTCGCGGGGCATGGTGGACTGCCGGAGCCATTTGCGGCGACAGGAGAGGAAGCCGGTGCGAATCCGGCGCGGTCCCGCCACTGTCACCGGGGAGCAGTCCTCCACACGGAAGTCACGGTCCGCCACCGCGGACTGGAAGGCCGGAGGACCTGCGGATCCGGAAGCCAGGAGACTCTCGTCGCCGGTCACGTCGAACCAGGGCGCGGACCCTGAGTGAGGACATACGCCATGTCTGGCTGCCCTGCGTCGGTCACCCCACCGCCACCCGCTGCGAAGGTCCTTCGAGGCGCGACGGCCGGCTGAGCGCGTGCGAGCCGACCGCATCTTCGCGTACGGCGCCGCCGCCGGCCTGATCGGCGACCTGCTGCTCGGCGATCCCCGGCGGGGCCATCCCGTCGCCGCCTTCGGGCGGGCCGCCGCGGCTGCCGAGAGCCGGCTGTGGCGCGACCACCGCGGCTGGGGCGCCCTGCACACGCTCGTCTGCGCCGGGGGCGCCACGGGCGCCGCCGTCCTGGCCGCCCGTGCCGTGCGCGGCCGTCCGGCCGCGGCCGTGGCACTGACCGCCGCCGCCACCTGGTCCGTCGTCGGGGGTACGTCGCTGGGCCGCGAGGCCCGCGCCATCGGCGGGGCGCTGGCCGCCGGGGACATCGAGAGGGCCCGGGAGCGGCTGCCGCATCTGTGCGGCCGCGATCCGCAGGCCCTTAACGGGCAGCAGATCGCCCGGGCGGTGGTGGAGTCCGTCGCCGAGAACACCTCGGACGCGGTGGTGGGGGCTCTGGTGTGGGGTGCGCTCGGCGGCGTACCCGGGCTGGTCGGCTTCCGGGCCGTCAACACCCTCGACGCCATGGTGGGGCACAAGTCGCCGCGTCACCGGCGCTACGGCTGGGCGTCCGCCCGGCTCGACGACCTCGCGGGCTGGCCGGGAGCCCGGCTGACCGCCGCGCTGGCGGTGGCGGCCGGGGGACGCCCGCGCGAGGCCGTCCGGGCCTGGCGGGCCGACGCGGACCGGCATCCGAGCCCCAACGCGGGCCCGGTGGAGGCCGCGTTCGCCGGTGCGCTCGGCGTACGGCTGGGCGGCACCCTGGCGTACGGCGGGCGGGTCGAGCACCGGCCCGTGCTCAACGGGGAGGCCGGCCGCGAGGTGCGGGCCGAGGACATCGAACGCGCGGTGCGGCTGTCGCGCCGGGTGAGTGTGCTGGCCCTCGCCGTGTGTGCGGCGGGGCGGTCGGCCATGGGGCGGAGGGGCAGATGAGCGGCGGGCTGCTGGTGGCCGGCACCACTTCGGACGCGGGCAAGAGCGTCGTCACGGCCGGCATCTGCCGGTGGCTGGTGCGCCGGGGGGTGAAGGTCGCGCCGTTCAAGGCGCAGAACATGTCGCTGAACTCGTTCGTCACCCGTGAGGGGGCCGAGATCGGCCGCGCGCAGGCGATGCAGGCGCAGGCGGCCCGGGTGGAGCCCTCGGCGCTGATGAACCCGGTGCTGCTCAAGCCCGGCGGCGACCGCTCCAGCCAGGTCGTCCTGATGGGGAAGCCGGTCGGCGAGATGAGTGCGCGCGGCTACCACGGAGGGCGCCAGGAAGCTCTGCTGGGGACCGTCGTGGACTGCCTGGAGCAGCTGCGGGGCACGTATGACGCCGTGATCTGCGAGGGGGCGGGCAGCCCGGCCGAGATCAATCTGCGGCGCACGGACATCGTGAACATGGGCATCGCGCGGGCCGCGCGCTTCCCCGTTCTGGTGGTCGGGGACATCGACAGGGGCGGGGTCTTCGCGTCGTTCTTCGGCACGACGGCGCTGCTGAGCCCCGAGGACCAGGCGCTGGTCGCCGGATACCTCGTCAACAAGTTCCGCGGTGACGTGTCGCTGCTGGAGCCCGGCCTCGACATGCTGCTCGGACTCACCGGGCGGCGGACGTACGGGGTGCTGCCGTACGCCCACGGGCTGGGCATCGACGAGGAGGACGGGCTGCGCGTCTCGATGCGCGGGACCGTGCGGGAGTCGGTCGTGGCTCCGCCGCACGGCGAGGACGTCCTGCGGGTCGCGGTGTGCGCCGTACCGCTGATGTCGAACTTCACCGATGTGGACGCCCTGGCGGCCGAGCCGGGTGTGGTGGTGCGGTTCGTGGACCGGGCGGAGGAGCTCGCCGACGCGGACCTCGTGATCGTGCCCGGGACGCGCGGCACCGTGAAGGCGCTGGCGTGGCTGCGGGAGCGGGGGCTCGCCGGCGCGCTGGCGCGGCGGGCCGCCGAGGGGCGGCCGGTGCTGGGCATCTGCGGCGGGTTCCAGGTGCTCGGCGAGTGGATCGAGGACGACGTGGAGTCGCGGGCCGGACTGGTCGAAGGGCTCGGACTGCTGCCCGTGCGCGTCCGCTTCGGCCGGGAGAAGGTCCTGGAGAGGCCCGTCGGTACGGCGCTCGGGGAACCGGTGGAGGGCTACGAGATCCATCACGGGGTCGCCGAAGTGCTCGGCGGCGAGCCGTTCCTGGACGGGTGCCGGGTGGGCCCGGTGTGGGGGACGCACTGGCACGGGTCGCTGGAGAGCGACGCGTTCCGGCGGGCGTTCCTGGGCGAGGTCGCGCGGGCTTCGGGGCGGAGGTTCAAGGCCGCTCCGGACACGAGTTTCGAGGCGCTGCGGGAGGAACAGCTCGACCGGCTGGGCGATCTGATCGAGGAACACGCGGACACGGACGCGCTGTGGCGGCTGATCGAGACCGGCGCGCCCGAGGGGCTGCCGTTCATCGCGCCGGGCGCGCCGCCCGCGCCCGCCCCGCCCGCGGCTCGGACGCCCGATGCGTCCGGACCGGTTGTACATGCGACAGAGGAGGCTCCGTGAGTACGCCGTATCCCTTCACCGCCCTGGTCGGGCAGGACGATCTGCGGCTCGGGCTCCTGCTCAACGCGGTGAGTCCGGCCGTCGGCGGGGTCCTCGTCCGGGGTGAGAAGGGCACCGCCAAGTCCACCGCCGTGCGGGCGCTCGCCGCGCTCATGCCGGAGGTCGCGGTGGTGGCGGGCTGCCGGTTCTCGTGCGACCCCGCGGCGCCCGATCCGGCGTGCCCCGACGGTCCGCACGAGGAGGCACCGGGCGTGTCGCGTGCGGCACGGACCGTGGAGCTGCCCGTCGGCGCGTCGGAGGACCGGCTCGTCGGGGCGCTCGACATCGAACGGGCGCTCTCCGAGGGCGTGAAGGCCTTCGAGCCGGGACTCCTCGCCGACGCGCACCGCGGGATCCTGTACGTGGACGAGGTCAACCTGCTCCACGACCACCTGGTGGACCTGCTGCTCGACGCGGCGGCGATGGGCGCGTCGTACGTGGAGCGCGAGGGCGTCTCCGTACGCCACGCGTCACGCTTCCTGCTGGTCGGGACGATGAACCCCGAAGAGGGCGAGCTCCGGCCGCAGTTGCTGGACCGCTTCGGTCTGACCGTCGAGGTCGCCGCATCCCGGGACACGGATCTGCGCGTGGAGGTCGTGCGCCGGCGGCTCGCCTACGACGACGATCCGGCCGCCTTCGCCGCGCGGTGGGCGGACGAGGAGGGCGCGCTGCGTGAGCGGATCGTCGCCGCGCGCGCCCTGCTGCCCCATGTGGTGCTCGGCGACGGCGTGTTGCGGCAGATCGCGGCGACGTGCGCGGCGTTCGAGGTCGACGGGATGCGGGCCGACATCGTGATGGCCCGCACCGCGACGGCGCTGGCCGCGTGGGCGGGGAGGGACGAGGTCGTCGCCGACGACGTGCGGCAGGCCGCGCTTCTGGCGCTCCCCCACCGGCGCAGGCGCAACCCGTTCGACGCGCCCGGGCTGGACGAGGACAAGCTGGACGAGGCCCTGGAGGACGCGGCGGACGAGCGGGGCGGCGACGACGATCCGGACCCCGACGGGCCGGGCGGCGGGGTTCCTCCGCAGGGCGGCGGCCCCGACGCCGGCGGCCCGGAGGGCGCCGGGCCCGACACGCCGGACGCTCCCGGACAGACGGAGACGGGGAGCGGCGACACGCCCGCGCACCCGCCGGTCGGCGGCGCCGGGGAGCGGCAGCCGGTGAGGTCGGGCGAGCCGTTCCGCACGAAGATGCTCAGCGTGCCCGGTCTGGGCGAGGGCGCGGCCGGGCGGCGGTCCAGGGCGCGCACGGAGCACGGGCGGACGACCGGGTCGCGGCGGCCCGAGGGGGCCCTGACGAAGCTGCACCTGGCGGCGACCGTGCAGGCGGCGGCGCCGCATCAGCGGGCGCGCGGCCGTGCGGGCCGGGGTCTCGTCGTGCGGCGGGACGATCTGCGCCAGGCCACCCGGGAGGGGCGCGAGGGGAATCTCGTGCTGTTCGTCGTGGACGCGTCGGGTTCGATGGCGGCCAGGCAGCGGATGAGCGCGGTGAAGGGCGCCGTGATGTCGCTGCTGCTCGACGCCTACCAGCGCAGGGACAAGGTCGGTCTGGTCACCTTCAGGGGCAGGGGCGCCGAGGTGGCGCTTCCGCCGACCTCGTCGGTGGACGCGGCCGCGGCGCGGCTGGAGTCGCTGCCGACCGGCGGGCGCACCCCGCTGGCCGCGGGGCTGCTGAAGGCGCACGACGTGCTGCGGGTGGAGCGGCTGCGCGATCCGTCGCGCAGGGCGCTGCTCGTGGTGGTCACCGACGGCCGGGCGACCGGGGGCGTCGTTCCGGTGGCGCTGGCGGGGCGGGCCGGGCGGCTGCACGCCTCCGAGGGCACCGCGTCCGTCGTCGTGGACTGCGAGTCGGGGATCGTGCGCCTCGGTCTCGCCGCACAGCTCGCCCGGGATCTGGGGGGCAGCGCGGTCACGCTCGACGAGCTGCGCGCCGACTCGATCGCCGGGCTGGTCAAGGACTTCACTGCTGCCGGGAGGGCCGCGTAATGCCACAGGGACAGCCTGTATCGGTACCGGACGACGGGCTGACGACACGTCAGCGGCGCAACCGTCCACTGCTGTTCGTCCACACGGGTGTCGGCAAGGGCAAGTCGACGGCGGCCTTCGGGCTGGCGCTGCGGGCCTGGAACCAGGGCTGGCCGATCGGGGTGTTCCAGTTCGTGAAGTCGGCGAAGTGGAAGGTCGGCGAGGAGAACGCGCTGAAGGTGCTGGGGGCGAGCGGCGAGGGCGGCACCGTCGACTGGCACAAGATGGGCGAGGGCTGGTCGTGGGTCCAGAAGGGCCTCCACGGTGACAACTCCGACAACGAGGAGAAGGCCCGCGAGGGCTGGGAGCAGGTCAAGCGTGACCTGGCCGCCGAGACGTACAAGCTGTACGTGCTCGACGAGTTCGCCTATCCGATGCACTGGGGCTGGATCGACACCGACGAGGTCGTCGAGGTCATGCGCGACCGTCCCGGGACCCAGCACGTGGTCATCACGGGACGCAACGCCCCGCAGAAGCTGATCGAGGCCGCCGACCTGGTGACGGACATGTCGAAGGTCAAGCACCCGATGGACGCGGGCCAGAAGGGCCAGAGAGGCATCGAGTGGTGAGTGTTCCTCGTCTGGTCGTCGCCGCGCCGTCCTCGGGCAGCGGGAAGACCACGGTCGCGACGGGCCTGATGGCGGCCTTCGCGGCTCGCGGTCTCCAGGTGTCGCCGCACAAGGTGGGGCCCGACTACATAGACCCCGGGTACCACGCGCTGGCCACCGGCAGGCCGGGGCGCAACCTCGACGCGTACATGTGCGGGCCGGACCTGATCGCCCCACTGTTCGCCCACGGTGCGAGCGGCTGCGACCTGGCCGTCGTCGAGGGCGTGATGGGGCTGTACGACGGGGCGTCGGGGCAGGGCGAACTCGCCTCGACCGCCCAGGTCTCCAAACTGCTGCGGGCGCCGGTCGTGCTCGTGGTCGACGCGTCCTCGCAGTCCCGCTCGGTCGCGGCCCTCGTGCACGGTTTCGCCTCCTGGGACCCGGAGGTGCGGATCGGCGGGGTGATCCTGAACAAGGTGGCGTCGGACCGTCATGAGGCGCTCCTGCGGGAGGCACTCGACGAGTCGGGGCTGCCCGTGCTCGGGGTGCTGCGGCGGGCACCGCAGGTGGCGACGCCCTCGCGTCATCTGGGTCTCGTCCCGGTGGCCGAGCGGCAGGCCGACGCCCTCGACGCCGTACGGGCGATGGGTGAGCGGGTGCGGGAGGGCTGCGACCTGGACGCCCTGCTGGCGCTGGCCCGTTCGGCGCCGGCCCTGCCCGACGGGGCGTGGGAGCCGGAACACCACCCCTCGCCGGCCTCCCGGCCCGTGGTGGCCGTGGCGGGCGGCGCGGCGTTCACCTTCGCCTACGCCGAGCACGCCGAGCTGCTGACGGCGGCGGGCGCGGAGGTGGCCGTCTTCGACCCGCTGCACGACGAGAAGCTGCCCGCGGGCACGGCGGGGCTGGTCATCGGGGGCGGCTTCCCCGAGATGTACGCGCCGGAGCTGTCGGCCAACGAGCCGCTGCGCCGGGCGGTGACCTCGCTGGCCCTCTCCGGCGCGCCGGTGGCCGCGGAGTGCGCGGGACTCCTGTATCTGGCCCGTGAGCTCGACGGACGGCCCATGTGCGGGGTGCTGGACGCCTCGGCCCGGATGTCCGAGCGGCTGACGCTCGGTTACCGGCAGGCGGTGGCGGTGACCGACAGCGTGCTGGCGGTGGCCGGGACCCGGCTGCGCGGGCACGAGTTCCACCGCACGGTCTTGGAGCCGGGGGCCGGTGCGACGCCCGCCTGGGGCATGCATCAGCCGGAGCGACGGGTGGAGGGCTTCGTGCAGGGGGGCGTGCACGCGAGCTATCTGCACACGCACTGGGCGGCGGCGCCCGGGGTCGCCCGGCGTTTCGTGGAGCAGTGCCGGGGGTGAGCGTGCCCGTGCGAGGGGTGGCGCGGCGGCCGGAGGTGACCGTGCCCGGACGAGGGATGGTGCCGCTGGCGGGAGCGGGGTCACTCCGCGATGCCGACCACCAGCCAGATGAAGCCCACGCCCGCGACGGTGCACAGCATCGTGGAGCGCGCCGGGTGTCTGTGGTGTGCCTCGGGCAGGATCTCGGCGGCGGCGAGGTAGAGGAGCGCCCCGCCGAAGAAACCGAGATAGCAGCCGAGCAGTTCCTCCGGAAGGGTGAACAGCAGGGTGGTCGCCGCGCCCACGATCGGGGCGACGGCGTCCGCGTACAGCATCAGGAGCGCCTTGCGCCGGGCGTTCCCGTAGAGGCTGGTGATCGTGTACGTGTTGAATCCGTCGGCGAAGTCGTGGGTGATGACGGCGAGCGCGACGGCGGCTCCCATCCCGCCGCCGATCTGGAATGCGGCGCCCAGCGCGATCCCGTCCATCAGGCTGTGGCCCACCATCGCGGCCGCCGCCGTCAGCCCGACCTGGGGCACCCGTTCCTCGCTCGCCCCGTGTGCCGCCTGGCGTACGGCCAGGGAACGCTCGACGAGATGGGCCGTCAGGAAGCCGCCCACGAAGAGCAGCAGGGCGGCGGGCACCCCGAAGACCACTCCGCCCGCGGCCTCCACCGCCTCGGGCAGCAGGTCGAGCCCGACGACGCCGAGCATCAGTCCCCCGGCGAGACCGAGCACGAGGTGCCGGCGGTCGCTGACGCGCTGGGCGACCCAGCCGCCCGCCAGGGTCATCAGGAACGCGCCGAGCGCGACGAATACCGCCATGGGCCCTTGCTAGCGGATTGACCCCGCTTCCCGCACCTCAGGCGCCCCTTGGCCGTGTCGCCCGGTCACCCCGCTCCCCCGTCCCTGTTCCCCGGAAGGACTTCCCCCATGACCCGGTCCGCGCTCGTCGTCGGTGTCGGTGCCCGGCACGGCGTCCCCGCCGAGGAGGTCCTCGGGCTGATCCGGAGCGCGCTGGAGGAGGCCGGGCTCGCGGCCGGTGACGTGGTGGAGCTGGCGACGCTGGACACCAGGGCGGGTGATCCGGGGATCACGGGTGCGGCGGCCCGGCTCGGGGTGCCGGTGCGGTCGTACGCGGCGGGAGCGCTGGCGAGGGTCCGTGTGCCGAATCCCTCGGCTGCCCCGCGTGCCGCCGTCGCGACCGGATCGGTCGCGGAGGCCGCGGCGCTCATGACGGCCGGTGAACTGCTCGTACCGAAGCGGAAGTCGGCCTCGGCGACCTGTGCGGTGGCCCGCCGGATCACGATGGCCGATAACCCGGCATCGACGAATGGCCCCGGGCCGGACACCATGGCTGACATGCTGCCCCCCACGAAGCACACGAAGCACATGGAGAGCGCCGGGCCCGATCTGCGGCACCACGGCGACGCGGAGGTACGCGGCCTGGATCTGACCGACCTCGCCGTGAACGTACGGACCGACACACCCCCTGACTGGCTGCGTGAGCGCGTCGCCGCTTCGCTCGGCTCCCTGGCCGCCTATCCGGACGGGCGGCAGGCCCGTTCGGCGGTCGCCGGGCGGCACGGGCTGCCCGAGGAGAGGGTGCTCCTCACGGCGGGTGCGGCGGAGGCCTTCGTGCTGATCGCGCGGGCTCTCCCGGCGCGGCGGCCGGTCGTCGTGCACCCCCAGTTCACCGAGCCCGAGGCAGCCCTGCGCGCGGCGGGACACGAGGTCGGGCGGGTGCTGCTGCGCCCCGAGGACGGCTTCCGGCTGGACCCGGCGGCGGTGCCCGACGACGCGGACCTGGTGGTCGTCGGCAACCCGACCAATCCGACGTCCGTCCTCCATCCCGCGGCGGTACTGGAGCAACTGGCGCGCCCCGGGCGGACGCTGGTGGTCGACGAGGCCTTCATGGACGCCGTCCCGGGTGAGCGTGAGGCGCTGTGCGCGCGCCAGGACGTCCCGGGCCTCGTCGTGCTGCGGAGCCTGACCAAGACCTGGGGTCTGGCGGGGCTGCGGATCGGCTACGTGCTGGCGGACCCGGCGACGATCGCACTGCTCCAGGAGGCGCAGCCGCTGTGGCCGGTGTCCTCCCCCGCGCTGGCGGCGGCCGAGGCGTGCATGGAGCCGCGTGCGCTGGTCGAGGCGGCGGACGCGGCGGACCGGATCGAGGTGGACCGGGCGCATCTGCTGGCCGGGCTCGCGGAGTTCAGCGAGGTACGGGTGGTCGAGCCGGCGGCGGGGCCGTTCGTGCTGTTGCGGCTGGAGCGGGCTGACGAGGTGCGGGAGCTGCTGCGCTCGCGGGGGTTCGCGGCGCGGCGCGGGGACACGTTTCCCGGGCTGGGCAGCGAGTGGCTGCGTCTCGCCGTACGCGACCGTGTGACGACCAACCGGTTCCTTCAGGCGCTCGATCTGGCCCTGCAGGGCCTGCCCCGGAGAGCCGTCGGCTGACGGTTCCCCGGGGCGGGGAGAGCGGTGCCCACCGGCTGCGGAGAGCGGTGCTCCAAGGGCTGGGAGAGCAGTGCTCCGGCGCCCGAGGAGAGCGGTGCTCCGGCCCACGGGGAGCGGTGCTCCGCCGAGCGAGCACCGCTCCCCGCCAGGGTGATCAGCCCCGGGCGCGCTTGCGGGCGACGACCGTGGCGCCGGCGCCGACCGCCAGCAGGACGGCCGCGCCACCCGCGATGTACGGGGTCGAGGAGCTGGAGCCGGTCTCTGCGAGGTCGCCGGAGGACGCCTGGACCGGGCCGGTCCCGGTCTGGGGCTTCACGTCACCGGAGTCGTCCGTGCCGCCGGTGCTGCCCGAACCGTCCGTGCTGCCCGAACCGTCCGTGTCACCGGAGCCGCCGTCGCCGCCCGTCGAGCCGCCGTTGCCGGAGGTCCCGCCGTCCTCCGCACCGCCGCTGCCCGAACCACCGTTCTCCGACCCGCCGTTGCCCGAGGTCCCGCCGTCCTCCGAACCACCGTTGCCCGAACCCCCGTTCTCCGAGCCGCCGTTGCCCGAGCCACCGCCCCTGGGCGTCTCGCAGGTCGCCTCGGCCAGCACGATCTCGCCCTCCACCTCGGCGACGTTCAGATCCGCCGGGTTCACGGACACCGCCAGCCGCAGCGCCGTCGCCGCCGCCGTCCGCGTGGTGGTCTCGGTCCTGGACAGGTCGAGCGTCACGTCACCGACCGCCGGCACGTGGATGTTCGTCGTGCCCGCCGAGGTGAGCCGGACCCGCTTGCCGAGCACCGTCACATGCCCCAGCACGTTCGACTCCGCGACCGGCTTCCTGCCGACCTCGCACAGCGCCTTCGAGGTGACCTTCTGGACCTCGACGAGCGAGAGGTACGGCAGCCCGGGCACATGCACCCTGGCCTTCGCCAGGTTGGTGTAGCCCTCCGCCCTGCGCTCGTCCACCGTGGCGTTCGCGGTGGCCACGTCGGCCTTCAGGACACGGATGGGCCGCCCTTTCTCGACACCGTCGAGCTCCACGCTGAGCGCCGTCCTCTCCGCGCTCGCCGGTGCGTGCACCTCGTTGAGGGTGGCCTCGAGCGGCACCTGCACCGACTTGTTCAGGAGCGAGACGTCGAGCCCGGCGCGGAGCACGACCGCGCTCGCCTTTCCGTGACCGCCCGGCGTGGCCGGGGTCGTCGCGGTCGCGGCCTGGGCGGGGACGGCGACCAGGAGAGCGACGGGAGCGGCGGCGACCGCCAGGGCAGCCAGACGGAAGGTGTTGCTGTTCAAGATGGTGGAACCCCCACAAGAGACATGGAGCCGCCGGCGCCGTCCAATGGGGGACATCGCGGGCACCGGTGGCCTCGACTCCGTGAATCTTTACGCACGGAGAGTGAACTGGCGGTTACCTTCCATCAGTTCACCCCAAAGAGGGGTTTCCGTGCGCACATTCGAATCTCGCGGCACAGGAGTTCCTCGGAATCACCCGTTTCACCGACCGTGCGGCCCGTACCCCGCGTCTCACGTGCGACGTACCGAAAGGTGGTTCAACGAGAGGCGCGGCAACGGGTCACCGCTGGTCAACACCGCGCCCGTTCGCGGGTCAACCAGGATCAGCCGGTCACCCTTCCATTGAGAACCACCCTGCGCGGGGACCCCAGCACCCGCACGTCCGCCCTGGGGTCCTCGTCGTACAGCACCAGGTCGGCGGGGGCGCCCTCCTCCAGCACCGGCCTGCCCAGCCACCTCCGCGCCCCCCAGGCCGTCGCGGAGAGCGCGTCGAGGGGCGGGATGCCGGCCTTCACCAGCTCGGCGACCTCGTCGGCCACCAGACCGTGGGCCAGCGTGCCGCCCGCGTCCGTGCCGGCGAAGACCGGGATGCCCGCGTCGTAGGCCGCGCGCACGGTGTCGTAACGGCGCTCGTGGAGCCGTCGCATGTGGGACGACCAGCGGGGGTACCTGGCCTCGCCCGCGTCCGCGAGGCCGGGGAAGGTGGCGATGTTGACCAGCGTCGGGACGATCGCCACGCCGCGCTCCGCGAAGAGGGGGATGGTGTCCTCGGTGAGCCCCGTCGCGTGCTCGATGCAGTCGATCCCGGCCTCCACCAGGTCGCGCAGGGCCGCCTCGGCGAAGCAGTGCGCGGTGACCCGGGCCCCCAGCCGGTGTGCCTCCGCGATCGCGGCCTCGACCTCGCCCCTGGGCCAGCAGGCGGCCAGGTCCCCGGCGTCCCGGTCGATCCAGTCACCCACCAGCTTCACCCAGCCGTCACCGCGCCGCGCCTCCCGGGCGACGTACGCGACGAGGTCGCCCGGCTCGATCTCATGGGCGTAGCCGCGGATGTAGCGGCGGGTCCTGGCGATGTGCCGGCCGGCCCTGATGATCTTCGGCAGATCCTCGCGTTCGTCGGTCCAGCGGGTGTCCGAGGGCGATCCGGCGTCCCGGATGAGGAGGGTGCCGGCCTCCCGGTCGGTGAGGGCCTGCTTCTCGCTGGTCGCCACGTCGACGGGCCCCTGGTGGCCGAGGCCGACATGGCAGTGGGCGTCGACGAGGCCGGGGAGCGCCCAGCCGGTGAGCGTGGTCGCGCCGTCGGCGCCGGGCGGCCGCTCGTGGGTGATCCGCCCGTCGACGGCCCAGAGTTCGTCCCTCACCTCGTCGGGCCCGACGAGCACCCGCCCCTTGATACGCAGCACCGGCGCCGCCTCGTGATCACTCATGGACAGCACTGTACGAGGCGGACCCGGCGGGGCCCGTGGGGGCGCTGGGTACCCTCGACGCAGGCGCTGACAGCGCACCGGCCGACCCGAAGAGAGCACCACCGTGACGCACCCGTTCCTCGACCTCGCCCCGCTCACAGCCGCGCGTTTCGCAGCCATCGAGCGACGGGTGGCCGCCCTCCTCTCCACGGAGCAGGACGTCGTCATCATGCAGGGCGAGGCGCTGCTGCCCCTCGAAGGGTGCATCCGGGGCGGCGCCAGGCCCGGTTCCACCGCGCTGAACGTCGTCACCGGTCCGTACGGCCAGACCTTCGGCAACTGGCTGCGCGACTGCGGCGCCGAGGTCGTCGACCTCGCGGTCCCCTTCCACTCGGCGGTCACCGCCGAGCAGGTCGAGCGGGCTCTGTCCGAGCACCCGGAGATCGACTTCGTGTCGCTGGTGCACGCGGAGGCGGCTACCGGCAACACCAACCCGGTCGCCGAGATCGGCGAGGTGGTCCGGGCGCACGGCGCGCTGTTCATGGTGGACGCCGTCGCTTCGGTGGGTGCCGAGCCGCTGCTCGTGGACGCCTGGGGGGTGGATCTGTGCGTCATCGGCGCGCAGAAGGCGATGGGCGGCCCGGCCGGGGTCTCCGCCGTGTCGGTGAGCGCGCGGGCGTGGGAGCGCATGGCGGCCAATCCGCGGGCCCCGCGTCAGTCGTACCTCTCGCTGCTGGACTGGAAGGCCCGCTGGATCGACGCGGGCCGCAAGGCCCTGCCGCACGCCCCGGCGCAGCTGGAGATGCTGGCGCTGGAGGCCTGCCTGGAGCGGATCGAGACGGACGGCCCGGACACCGTCATGGCACGGCACGCCTCGGCCGCGGCAGCCACCCGGGCGGGCGCGGTCGCGCTCGGCGGCGGTCTGGAGCCGTATGTCCACGACGCCCGTGACGCGGCGCCGGTCGCAACGACGCTGCGCGCGCCCGCGGGCGTCGACGCGGCTGCCCTCGTCGAGCGCGCGCTCGCGGCCGACCCCTCGGTGCCGCTCATCGCGGGCGGCGGGGCGCTGTCCAAGGAGATGATCCGGGTCAACCACTACGGCGCGGACGCGACGCGGGACGTGGTGCTGTCGTCGCTGGCGGCCCTGGGGGCCGCGCTGGAGGGCGCGGGCCGGGCCACCGGTCTCGATGCTGCCCGCGAAGCCGTCGCGGAAACCTGGCCGAACGACTGAATTGGTAATTGCGGCCCACGGTCGCCGATTCAACGGCCAATGGTCCCCGATTCAATCGACACAAAAGGAGGGCTGCTTTATCGGGAGCAGCTCCCCGCATTCTTCTTCCCCCGTTCTTCGAGGCTAAACGCTGCGGTTTTCACTCGACCGGCCCAAAGCGTCCGAACGGATGTCAGGACAGTTACAACGATGTGACCGACCCCACATCGAGTCCGTTATGGCCCTTAAATTCCGGACAGGGCGGGCGAAATCGCACCTGTGGCACGGCGAGGCCGCGCCCGCGTGATAACACAATGATCCCTTTCACCCAACCCCTTGCGGCGATGCAATTTTGATTTTTGCTGGGTAAATTCAATTCGCATGACCGCCGCACCAGCAGATTTTGCACGTGCCCGAAGCGAATTCCTCAGTATCGACACCCCGCGAGTCGAGGACGGAGCCGCGATCTGGCGCATAGCCCGTGACTCCGAGGTCCTGGACCTCAACTCCTCGTACAGCTACCTGCTGTGGTGCCGTGACTTCGCGGCGACCTCCGTGGTCGCCCGTGACGAGAACGGCGACCCGATCGCCTTCGTGACCGGGTACATCCGCCCCGACCGCCCCGAGACGCTCGTCGTCTGGCAGGTGGCCGTCGACCAGGCCCACCGTGGCAAGGGACTGGCGGCCACGCTGCTGGACGCGCTGACCACCCGTGTCGCCTCCGACCAGGGGCTGGAATCGGTCGAGACGACGATCACCCCGGACAACACCGCCTCCGACCGGCTCTTCACCTCCTACGCGCAGCGGCACGACGTGCCGCTGGAGCGCGAGGTGCTCTTCGACGGGTCGCTGTTCCCCGAGGGAACGCACCTGCCGGAGGTGCTGTACCGCATCGGTCCGTTCTAGACCGTCCGCCGACGCCCCTTCCGCGCCCCGCCCGGGCGCGGCTTCCTGGGGCATGCCTGACCCGCCGCCCCGTCACACCACCCCCTCGTCGAGCAGGAGATCCGCTGTGACCATCACCCCGCCCGCCCTGAGCGTCTTCGAGAGTCTGGAATCGGAAGTCCGGAGCTACTGCCGCAGCTGGCCCGCCGTCTTCGACCGCGCGCAGGGTGCCCGGATGACGGACGAGGACGGACACTCGTACCTCGACTTCTTCGCCGGTGCCGGATCGCTCAACTACGGCCACAACAACCCGGTGCTGAAACGCGCGCTGATCGACTACATCGAGCGCGACGGCCTCACCCACGGCCTGGACATGGCCACGACGGCCAAACGGGCCTTCCTCGAGACCTTCGAGAACGTCATCCTGCGCCCCCGTGACCTGCCGTACAAGGTGATGTTCCCCGGCCCGACAGGCACCAACGCCGTCGAGTCGGCGCTGAAGCTCGCCCGCAAGGTCAAGGGCCGCGAGTCCGTCGTCTCCTTCACCAACGCCTTCCACGGCATGTCGCTCGGCTCGCTGGCGGTGACCGGCAACGCCTTCAAGCGGGCCGGCGCCGGCATCCCGCTGGTGCACGGCACCCCGATGCCGTTCGACAACTACTTCGACGGCACGGTCCCGGACTTCCTCTGGTTCGAGCGGCTCCTGGAGGACCAGGGCTCCGGGCTGAACAAGCCCGCCGCCGTGATCGTGGAGACCGTGCAGGGCGAGGGCGGCATCAACGTCGCCCGCGCCGAGTGGCTCCGCGCGCTCCAGGACCTGTGCCACCGCCAGGACATGCTCCTGATCGTCGACGACATCCAGATGGGCTGCGGCCGGACCGGCGGCTTCTTCTCCTTCGAGGAGGCCGGCATCGTCCCGGACATCGTCACCCTGTCGAAGTCGATCAGCGGCTACGGCCTGCCGATGTCGCTCTGCCTCTTCAAGGGTGAGCTGGACATCTGGGAGCCCGGCGAGCACAACGGCACCTTCCGCGGCAACAACCCGGCCTTCGTCACCGCCGCCGCCGCGCTGGACGCCTACTGGGCCGACGGCCAGATGGAGAAGCAGACCCTGGCCCGCGGCGAGCAGGTGGAGAAGACCCTGCTGGCGATCTGCGGCGAGGAGCCGACCGCGCACTTCCGCGGCCGGGGCCTGGTCTGGGGACTGGAGTTCACCGACCCGGCGCGCGCGTCCGCCGTCTGCAAGCGCGCCTTCGAGCTGGGGATGCTGCTGGAGACCTCCGGCCCGCAGTCCGAGGTCGTGAAGCTGCTGCCGCCGCTGACCATCACCCCCGATGAGCTGGACGAGGGCCTGCGCACGCTGGCCCGCTCCGTCCGCGAGACCGCCTGACCGGGGCAGCGCCCCGGACCAGGCACCACTGAGCAGGACAGAAGAGAAAGGCACCATCCCACCGTGATCGTCCGATCTTTCAGTGACATCGAGAACACCGACCGGCACATCAGGTCCGCTTCAGGTACCTGGGAGAGCAAGCGCATCGTGCTCGCCAAGGAGAAGGTGGGCTTCTCGCTCCACGAGACCGTGCTGTACGCGGGCACGGAGACGTCGATGTGGTACGCGAACCACATCGAGGCCGTTCTGTGCACCGAGGGCGAGGCCGAGCTCACCAACGACGAGACCGGCGAGAAGCACTGGATCTCCCCCGGGACGATGTACCTGCTGAACGGACATGAGCACCACACGCTGCGGCCGAAGACCGACTTCCGCTGCGTGTGCGTCTTCAATCCCCCCGTCACCGGACGGGAGGACCATGACGAGAACGGTGTCTACCCGCTGCTGACAGAGGAGGG
This sequence comes from Streptomyces sp. CB02058, assembly GCF_001905505.1. Classification (GTDB taxonomy): domain Bacteria; phylum Actinomycetota; class Actinomycetes; order Streptomycetales; family Streptomycetaceae; genus Streptomyces. The sequence goes on along the minus strand of NZ_LIPG01000002.1, from coordinate 1,371,500 downwards.
CTGAACCATGACCACCGAAGTACGCGCCGACCTGTACCCCTCGCGCGGCGCCGCCGAGATGACCACTCCCCGCCAGGACCCGGTCATCTGGTCCGCGCCGGGCGCGCCCGGGCCGGTGACCGTCAAGGATCTCCAGAGCTTCGAGGAGAACGGCTTCCTCACCGTCGACCAGCTCGTCACGCCGGACGAGGTGGCCGTCTACCGGGCGGAGCTGGACCGGCTGGTCGCCGATCCCGGCGTCCGTGCCGACGAGCGCTCCATCATCGAGCCCCAGTCCCAGAGCGTGCGGTCCGTCTTCGAGGTCCACAGGATCAGCGAGGTCTTCGCGAAGCTGGTCAGCGACGAGCGGGTGGTGGGCCGGGCCCGCCAGATCCTCGGCTCGGACGTCTACGTCCACCAGTCCCGGATCAATGTGAAGCCCGGCTTCGGCGCCTCGGGCTTCTACTGGCACTCGGACTTCGAGACCTGGCACGCCGAGGACGGTCTGCCGAACATGCGGACCGTGTCCGTCTCGATCGCGCTGACCGAGAACTTCGACACCAACGGCGGGCTGATGATCATGCCCGGCTCGCACAAGACGTTCCTCGGCTGCGCGGGCGAGACGCCGAAGGACAACTACAAGAAGTCCCTGCAGATGCAGGACGCCGGCACCCCGTCCGACGAGGCGCTGACGAAGATGGCCGACCGGCACGGCATCAAGCTCTTCACGGGTGCGGCCGGTTCGGCGACCTGGTTCGACTGCAACGCGATGCACGGCTCGGGGGACAACATCACCCCGTACGCCCGCAGCAACGTGTTCATCGTGTTCAACAGCGTGGAGAACACCGCGCAGGAGCCGTTCGCGGCTCCGATCCGCAGGCCCGAGTTCATCGGCGCCCGCGACTTCACCCCGGTGAAGTAGGAGCACCCGACGGCAGGAAGGGGCGGGACGCGTCAGGCGTCCCGCCCCTTCCGCGTCCCCGCCCGGACCGGTGCGCCCGGTCCGGGCGCACGGCATCGCGCCCAGCGGGCTCCGCGTGGAGGGGCTCCGCGCCGTTGTTAGGCTCCCCCTGCCGGTCAGGCCGTGATCGCGCCTGCGGCGGAGAGGTGGGGACCGATGCGGACAACACACAGGACCACGGCGGTGACACTGATGTGTCTGCTGGCCGGGGCCGCGCTCGTCGGGTGCGCCGGTGAGGACGGCACCGTGACGAAGTCGGCGTCGGATCTGCTCGACGAGGCCAACGCCAGGATGGGCGAACTCAGTTCCGTGACCATCGGGATCACCAACAAGGTCGGTGACGACACGGTGACATGGCGGATGACGACCGATCTGAAGAGCACGTGCCGGGTGAGCAACACCTTCTCCCGGAGCGGCACCCTGGAACAGATACGGATCGGCGGGACGGACTATGTCCGCCCGGACAAGAAGTACCTCGAGACCTGGAGCGGCAAGGATCTCGGCGCCGAGCCGGGCGTCTGGGCCAAGGTGCCCGTCTCCAGGTCGGAGCCGGGCGACGGGCTGTCCCAGTGCACCCGGCCGTTCGAGTCCTTCGGTACGGCGACGAAGGGCGGGACCACGCGCGTCGGAGGGCGGGAGGCGCTCGGGCTGAAGGTGACGGACCCGGCGGACAAGGGCGGGGCGTACACGTTCTACGTGGCCACCGAGGGCGAGCCGTATCTGCTGAAGGCCGTGTACAGGAGCGGGAAGCAGGTCACCACCACGTCGTTCAGCGATTTCGACGAGCCGCTGGACATCCGGCCGCCCGCGTCGGCCGAGGTGCTGGACACGGCCGGCGTCACGGGCCGCTGACCACACCGCCACCCCGCCCCGCGACCCCGGCGCCGCGGGGCGGTCCGGCCTGATCCGGCCCTAGGGGTGCAGGACGATCTTTCCCACATGCGCCCTGCGGGCCAGCTCCTCCTGCGCCTCGGCGGCCCGGTCCAGCGGGAACGCCGCCGCGACGACGGGCTGGATCTCCCCTCGGCGTGCCAGGTCCATGAGCTGGGCGAAGTGCGTCGGCGTGTGCATCGCCGAGCCGATCACCTGGGCGTTGTGCAGGTAGAGACGGCGCACGTCGAACGCCACGTCGTATCCGCCGAGCGCGCCGGCGACGACCCACCGGCCGCCTTCGCGCAGCAGGGGCAGCCCGTCGCCCACCAACTCCCCGGCGACGACGTCGAGAGCGACGTCGATGCCGTCCGGGGCGGCGGCGCGGAGCTGCCCGGCGAGGTCCCGCGCACGGTCGAGGACCTCGTGCGCGCCCGCCTCGCGCACCGCGTCGGTCTTGGATCCGCTGCTGATGGCGAGCACGCGTGCTCCTCGCGCGCGGGCGATCTGGATCAGCGCGATGCCGACGCCGCCGGACGCCCCGGAGACCAGGGCGGTCTCCCCCTCCCGCAGCCGGCCCCGCTCGATCATGCCCAGCGCCGTGCCGTAGGCGGTCGGCAGTGTCGCCAGCTGGTCGTCCGTGAGCGGGGAGTCCGTCACGTCGTGCACCCGCGCCGCAGGCGCGGTCACGTACTCGGCGTAGCCGCCGTCGCGTTCGCTCCCCATCAGGCCCACCGGGTTCGCGTCCGGGCCCTCGGTGTCGTAGATCGCCGGGTCGACGACCACCCGGCGGCCGGCGAGGCCCCCGTCCACGTCGGCGCCGACGGCCACGACGCGGCCCGCGACGTCCGCGCCCTGGATGCGCGGGAAGGCGATCGGGCCTCGCCAGCCCGAGAGCGCCTCGGGGTCACCGGGGCGGCCGTAGGCGCCCTCCCGGGTCCACAGGTCGGTGTTGTTCAGCGCCACCGCGGCGACCCTGACCAGCACCTCTCCCGCCTGCGGGACGGGCACCGCCACGTGTGCCGGCTCCAGGACCTCCGGCCCTCCGTGCCCTGCGATCCGCACGGCGCGCATGGTCTCGGGGGTATCCATCACTCGGCCTCCTCACAGGTATACTGATCTGTAAACATGTCCCACGGTACACCGATCGGTGAAGAGGCGCGCCATGCAGCGGACACCGCCCATGACTCCGGCCGCCCGGCGCATCGTCGCGGCTGCCGAAGAGCTGTTCTACAGCCGTGGGATCACGGCGGTCGGGGTGGATCTGATCGCCGAGCACTCGGGGGTGACGAAGCGGACCCTCTACAACCGGTTCGGCTCCAAGGACCACCTCGTGGCGGCCTACCTCGAGGAGCGCGACCGGCGCTGGCGGTCGCTGGTCCGCGCCGCCGTCGACGCCTGCGACAGCCCGGTCGACGCGGTCACCGCGCCCTTCGACGCGCTGCGGACCTGGAGCGTCACCAACACCCGCGGATGCGCGTTCATCAACGCCCTGGCCGAGCTCCCGGACCCCGCGCATCCCGCGCACGTGATCGCCGCGGCCCAGAAGCTGTGGCTGCTGGGCCTGTTCGGGGAACGCGCCGCCGCGGCGGGCTGTGCGCACCCCGCCGCCCTCGCCGCACAGCTCCTCGTGCTGCACGAGGGCGCCCTCGCCACGCAGCCGCTCCCGGTGGACACCCTCCCGGAGAGCACCGCTCTGGCACGCGCCCTGGTCCGGGCCGCCGTCCCGGCCCGGCACGGGACCTGAAACCGCTGGACCTGAAACCCGGTCAGCGGCGACAGTGACGCCCATGACTTCGTTCGTACAGCACATCACCGTCGACTGCGCCGACGCCTACGGACTGGCCCTCTTCTGGGCCGAGGTGCTCGGCTCGCCCGTCTCGGACGACGACGCGCCCGGCGACCCCGAGGCCCTCGTCGAGTCGCCCCGGGGCACGCTGCTCTTCGTCACGGTGCCCGAATCCAAGAGCGTCAAGAACCGGATACACCTCGACCTGCGCCCCGAGGAACGCACCCGCGACGAGGAGGTCGAGCGGCTGCTCGCGCTGGGGGCCACGCCGGTGGCGGACCACCGCAGGCCGAACGGCAGGGGCTGGATGACGCTGGCCGACCCCGAGGGCAACGAGTTCTGCGTGGAGTGCGGTGCGCGCGAACGCGCCGCGCTGACCGGTTCCCGGCTGCCCGTCACCGCCGACGACGTCACGCTGGCGGTCCGGCTCGCGGTCGACACCCTCGCGACGTCCCCGGCGGACGACTGGCACATCCCGGCGGGCTCCCTGGAGTGGGACTGCTGGGAGACGGTGGAGCACCTGAGCGACGACCTCTTCGCGTACGCCGTCCAGCTCGGCCCGCGCAGGCCGCCGCAGGACGGCGTGGTGCCGTTCCGGTACGCGCCCGACCGTGAGGGCGGCCCCGGGAACTCGGTCTTCGCGGACCCGGAGGCGGGCGTCCCCGGGCTGCTCCAGACCCTGGAGGCGAGCGGGGCCCTCCTGACGGCGATGGTGCGTACGACCCCGTCGGACGTCCGCTCCCACCATGTGTTCGGGCTCTCCGACCCGGAGGGCTTCGCCGCGATGGGCGTCGTGGAGACCCTGGTGCACACCCACGACGTGGCCTCGGGGCTGTCGCTCTCCTGGACCCCGCCCCGGGACCTCTGCGAGCGGGTGCTGGCGCGGCTCTTCCCCGGCGCCCCGGACGACGAGGACCGGTGGACCGTGCTGCTCTGGTCCACCGGCCGGGCCGATCTGCCGGGGCGCGACCGTGTCACCTCGTGGAGGTGGCACGGCGCGCCCCTGTAGCGGTCACCTGTGCGAGAACCAGGTGGCCGCGGGGAGCAGCTTGCCGTTGTAGTCGAACACCGCCTGGTTCTCCCAGGCGTTGCCCGACGACGGGTCGGCGGGGTCCCAGCCGCTGCCGGTCACCGCCGTCCAGGAGGGCTCCCAGTAGACGGCGCCGAGGCCCCGGCCGCCCGGGACGGCCTCGACGACGTTCATGACGTCGCGGAGGTTCGCCGCCTGGCCGGCCGGGGTGGCCGGGTAACCGGCGACCAGCTGGCTCGTGGTGGCGACGTTGTTCTCCAGTCCGTCGTCGTTCGCGAGCGTGTGGGCGTAGGCGGTCTCGGCGACCATCACCGGCTTGCCGTAGCGGGAGGCGGCGTCGTCGAGGTTGGTCTGGAGCTCGGACAGCGAGCCGTGCCAGTAGCCGTAGTAGGAGAGGGCGATGACGTCGAAGGAGATGCCCTGGGCCACGGCGTTGTCGAACCACCAGCGGGTGCCCGCGTTGTCGCCGCCCTCGGCGAGGTGCAGCGCCACCTTCGTGCTGGAGGAGACGGCCTTCGCGGCGTTCGCTCCGGAGGTGATCAGGCCCGCCAGCTGGGACCAGTTGCTGGTCGAGCCCTCCGGCCAGAGCATCCCGCCGTTGATCTCGTTGCCGATCTGCACCATGTCGGCCGTGGTGCCCTGGGCCTTGAGCGCGTTCAGCACGTCGTAGGTGTGGTTGTAGACGTCGGTGCGCAGCTGGCTGTAGCCGTGTCCGGCCCAGGCGGCGGGCTTGTTCTGCTTGCCCGGGTCGGCCCAGGCGTCGGAGTAGTGGAAGTCGATGAGGATCTTCATCCCCAGCGCCTTGGCGCGCTTGGCCATGGCGAGGACGCGGGCCTTGTTGTTGTAGCCGTCGGCCGGGTTCACCCACACCTTGAGGCGTACGTAGTTCATCCCGGAGCTCTTGAGGATGCTCATCGCGTCCCCGGCGGTGCCGCTCGCGTTGCTGTACGTCGCGCCGTACGCCTCGTTCTTCGGGAGGGTGGAGAGGTCACCGCCCTTGACGGTCAGGCCGGTGCTCCCCGCGGTGAAGGTAATGTCGTCGAAGTTGGCCCACTCCCCCGCGTGCGCGTCGGAGTTGAGGCTGATGGTGCAGGCCCCGCCGGTCACCTTGACGGAGGTGACGAGCCGGATCCAGGCGCCGTTCGCGGTCGGCGGCAGATCGGTGCGCTGCTCGGCGCTGCCGCAGTTGCGCAGGGCTATGTAGGCGGAGTTCTGGCCGCCGCCCGAGCGCACCCAGGCGCTGAGGGTGTACGTGCCGTCGGTGAGGCCGCTCAGGTACTGGTAGGTCTCGACCTTGTACGCCGAGGCCGACCAGTGGCTGAGCCGGGTGCTGCCCCCGTGGCCCCCCGCCTCGGTGAAGGAGGCGGCGTTCTGCCCCCCGGCCGAGTACGTCGACCAGCCGGTCGCGCCGGACTCGAAGCCGGTGTTGACGGGGGCGGTGGCCGCGTGTGCGGCCTGGGCGGGGAGCGCGGCGAACACGAGGCCGGCGAGCGCGGCCACCGCCCCGGCCGCCTTCGCGCGGGTGTGCGTCGTTCCGTACATCGTCGATGTCCCTTCGACAGTTGTGCGGGTGAACGTGCGGGCGCCTCAGCCGTCGAGCCGTACGACGCGGACCGCCCCCGCCGGAACGGCGAGCTTGTCCACGGCGGGCTCGCCGGTGAGGAGTTCGGTGCCGGGGGCGTCCAGGGCCACCCCTGCGTCGGCGTCGGTGTGGTTGATCACGAACAGGTAGCTGCCGGTCTCCCCGGTGCGGCGCACGACCTCGACGTCGTACGGGAGGTCGGTGCGGGGCGTGATGCCCGCGTCCGCGGCGGCACGGTCCAGGACGGCGTCCAGGGCGGAGCCGGAGAGCCGGGTGGAGACGTACCAGGCGGTGCCGTCGCCGAGCCGGTTGCGGGTGACGGCGGGGCGGCCCGCCGGGATGCCGTCGGCGTACGACCAGACGGTCTCCGCACCGCGGGGGATCACCGCCTCCGACCAGAGATCGCCGGTCAGGTCCGGGCCTTCGGGTGCGCCCTCGGGGGTGATCAGGCGGACGGTGCCGCCCTCGCCGAGGGGGGAGAACTCCTCGACCGTCACCCCGAGCGCGTCCCGGAGCGCGCCGGGGTAGGCCCCGGGGTGCACGGCGTCGTCGGTGTCGACGATGCCCGAGAAGTACGAGACGACGAGGGTGCCGCCGTTCTCGACATAGCGGCGCAGGTTGCGGCCGCTCGCCTCGGTGGCGAGATAGAGCGCGGGGACGACGACCAGCGGATAGCCGGAGAGGTCGGCGTCCGGGTGGGCGAAGTCGACGGTGAGGTGGCGGTCGTAGAGCGAGGCGTAGAACGTGTCGGCGCGCTCGCGGGCGTCGTGCTCCTCGCTCGGGCGCCACTCCAGGCGCTGCGCCCACCAGGACTCCCAGTCCCAGAGCATCGCCACGTCGGCGACGGTCCTGGTGCCCCGGATGCCTTCGAGGAGGCCGAGACCGGCGCCGAGCGCGCTCACCTCGCGCCAGATCCGGGAGTCGGTGCCGGCGTGCGGGACCATCGCGGAGTGGAACTTCTCGGCACCGCGACGCGACTGCCGCCACTGGAAGAACATCGCTCCCTCGGAACCCCTGGCCACATGGGCCAGGCTGTTGCGGGCCATCTCGCCCGGGCGCTTGGCGGGGTTGCGCGGCTGCCAGTTGACGCCGCTGGTGGAGTGTTCGAGCAGCAGCCAGGGCGCCCCGCCCGCGACCGAGCGGGTGAGGTCGGCGGCCATCGCGAGGTTGACGTGGGTGCGGCGGCCGTCGGTGATCAGGTAGTGGTCGTTGGTGACGAGGTCGACCTCGCGGCCCCAGGCCCAGTAGTCGACGGACTCGCACTGGCTGAGCGCGGTCATGAAGTTGGTGGTGACGGGGATGCCGGGGGCGAGGCGGTGCAGGATGTCCCGCTCGGCGGTGAAGTTCTCCCGCATGGTGGCGTCGGCGAAGCGGGCGTAGTCCAGCTGCTGCGCGGGGTTGCCGACGGTCGGGGTGGTGCGGGGCGGGTCGATGTCGTCCAGGCTCCGGTAGCGCTGGCCCCAGAAGGCGGTGCCCCAGGCCTCGTTGACCGCTTCGGCGGAGCCGTGCCGGGCCGCGAGCCAGCGGCGGAAGTGGGCGGCGCAGCCGTCGCAGTAGCAGGCGCTGACGGGGACGCCGTACTCGTTGTGGACGTGCCACAGCGCGAGGGCGGGGTGCTTCGCGTACCGGCGGGCGAGCTGTTCGGTGATGTTCGCCGCCGCCGCGCGGTAGGGGGCCGAGCTGTGGCAGATCGCGCCGCGTGATCCGAAGGCGTAGCGGACGCCCTCGCGGCTGACCGGCAGGGCTTCGGGGTGGGCGCGGTAGAACCAGGCGGGCGGGGCGACGGTGGGGGTCCCGAGGTCGGCGCGGATGCCGTTGACGTGCAGCAGGTCCAGGATGCGGTCGAGCCAGCCGAAGTCGTAGGTGCCCGGCTCGGGCTCCAGGAGCGCCCAGGAGAAGATCCCGACACTGACCATGGTCACGCCGGCCTCCCGCATCAGCCGGACGTCCTCGTGCCAGACCTCCTCGGGCCACTGCTCAGGGTTGTAGTCGCCACCGAAGGCCAGCTTCCGCAGGCCGACCGGGTAGGGAGCGGATTCTGAGTGCGGCATGGACAGCTCCTGGCTCTTTGGGACAACTTCTGGGAACGTGCACACACACTCTCGGCGGCGCAGGGCCAACATAACCGCACAGCAACAACCATTGACAAGTGTCGGTTTGGTTTCTCTACTGTGAACGCTCACAGCGCTTCTCGGCCAAGCCCGCCGATGCGCTCGCCGGTCTCGTCAGGGGAGAAACCATGAAATACCGCACCGTCGCGGTGACCACCGCCGCCGCTCTCGCCGCCACCGCCCTGCTCTCGGGCTGCGGCTCGGAGGAAGGCGGCGACGAGCCGGCCGCGTCCGGGCCCGCCTCGCTCACGTACTGGGCGTGGGCGCCCGGCCTGGACAAGGTCGCGGACATCTGGAACAAGGGTCCGGGCAAGGAGCAGGGCATCACCGTCACGGTGAAGAAGCAGGCGTCGGGCGACGACCTGGTCACCAAGATCATCACGGCGGCGAAGGCCCACAAGGCCCCGGACCTGGTCCAGGCCGAGTACCAGGCGCTCCCCACGCTGGTCTCCAACGACGTCCTGGCCGACATATCGAAGGAGGCGGGCGACGCCGAGGGCGAGTTCGCCGACGGGATCTGGCAGCAGGCCACGCTCGGCTCGGACGCCCTGTACGCCCTTCCGCAGGACTCCGGCCCGCTGATGTTCTACTACCGCCAGGACCTCTTCGAGCAGTACGGCCTGAAGGTGCCCACCACCTGGGACGAGTTCGCCGAGACGGCACGCGCGCTGAAGAAGAAGGCGCCGGACAAGGACCTCACCACCTTCTCCTCCAACGACTCGGGTCTCTTCGCGGGCCTCGCCCAGCAGGCGGGCGCGCAGTGGTGGACGACCGGCGGCGACAAGTGGAAGGTCGCGATCGACGACCCGGCGACGCAGAAGGTCGCGGACTTCTGGGGCGGCCTGGTGAAGGAGGGCGCCATCGACAACCAGCCGATGTACACCCCGGCCTGGAACAAGGCGCTCAACACCGGCAAGCAGGTCGCCTGGGTCAGCGCGGTCTGGGCCCCTGGCACGCTGACCACCGCGGCGCCCGACACCAAGGGCAAGTGGGCGATGGCCCCGCTCCCCCAGTGGACCGCGGGTGAGAACGTCACCGGCAGCTGGGGCGGCTCCTCCACCGCCGTCACCAACGACTCCAAGCACAAGGGTGCCGCCGCCACCTTCGCGAAGTGGCTGAACACGGACCCGACCGCCCTCGCCGCGCTGGTGAAGGAGAGCGGCGTCTACCCCGCCGCGACCTCCGCCCAGACCGGTGGCGCGCTCGCGAAGGCCCCGGACTACTTCTCCAACCAGCCCGCCTTCTACACCGAGGCAGCCAAGATCGCCCAGGGCACCGCGCCCGCCGCCTGGGGCCCCAACGTCAACGTCGCGTACAGCGCCTTCAAGGACAACTTCGCCACGGCCGCCAAGAACAAGTCCGACTTCGGCGCCGCGCTGACCGCGATGCAGGACGCCACCGTCGCGGACCTGGAGAAGCAGGGCTTCGGAGTCTCCGAGTGACACGCGCACCCCGCGGGAAGGCGTACGGGGTCAGGAGCGCCCCGTACGTCTTCCTGGTCCCCGCCACCCTCCTGTTCCTGCTCTTCTTCGCCCTGCCCATCGGCTACGCCGTGTACCTCAGCTTCCGCAGGACCGAGGTCAAGGGCCTCGGACTCGGCAAGGGTGCCCGGGAAGAGATCTGGGCCGGCCTGGCCAACTACACCGACGCGCTCACCGACACGGAACTGCTCGGCGGAGCGCTGCGCATCCTCGGCTACGGCGCGATCGTCGTCCCGACCATGCTCGGCCTCGCCCTGCTCTTCGCGCTGCTGCTGGACAACGAGCGGCTGCGGCTGCGCGGCTTCAGCCGGCTGGCGATCTTCCTGCCGTACGCGATCCCGGGCGTCATCGCCGCGCTGATGTGGGGCTTCCTGTATCTGCCGGACGTCAGCCCCTTCCTGTACGTGCTCGACGCGGTGGGGCTCCCGCAGCCCGATCTGCTGGACGGCGGGCCGCTGTACCTCTCGCTGGCCAACATCGCGGTGTGGGGCGGCACCGGCTTCAACATGATCGTGATCTACACCTCGCTGCGGGCCATCCCCGCCGAGATCTTCGAGGCCGCGCGGATCGACGGCTGCTCGCAGCTCCAGATCGCGCTGCGCATCAAGATCCCGATGGTGGCGCCGTCGCTGATCCTGACCTTCTTCTTCTCGATCATCGCGACGCTCCAGGTCTTCAGCGAGCCGACCACGCTCAAGCCGCTCACCAACTCCCTCTCCACCACCTGGAGTCCGCTGATGAAGGTCTACCAGGACGCCTTCGTCAACAACGACATCCACGCGGCGGCGGCCCAGGCGGTCATCATCGCCCTGGCCACCCTCGCCCTGTCCTTCGGCTTCCTCAGGGCGGCCAACTCCCGTACGAAGCAGGGAGTCTCCCGATGAGCACCCAGCCCCTCGCCGCCACCGGCCGCCGGCGCTTCCCGCTCGTTCCGACCGCCGCGCTGCTCCTCGGCGCCGTGTACTGCCTGCTGCCCGTCGCCTGGGTCCTGGTCGCCTCGACCAAGTCCGGCAGCGAGCTGTTCTCCACCTTCACCTTCCTGCCGGGCTCCGGCTTCACCGACAACGTCGCCGACCTCACGGAGTACCGCGACGGGGTGTACTGGAAGTGGATGGCCAACTCGGCCTTCTACGCCGGGGCGGGCGCGCTGCTCTCCACCGCGGTGTCGGCGGTCTCGGGGTACGCCCTGGCCGTGTACCGCTTCCGGGGCAAGGAGACGGTCTTCAACATCCTGCTCGCCGGGGTGCTGATGCCCCCGGTGATCCTCGCCGTGCCGCAGTACCTGCTGCTCGCCGAGGCGGACATGACCGACTCCTACCTCTCGGTGCTGCTGCCGCTGATCCTCTCCCCGTACGGCGTCTACCTCGCCCGGATCTACGCGGCTGCGGCCGTGCCGGTCGATGTCATCGAGGCCGGGCGGATGGACGGCGGCGGTGAGTGGCGGATCTTCCGGACGATCGCGCTGCCGATGATGCTGCCGGGGCTGGTGACGGTGTTCCTGTTCCAGTTCGTGGCGGTCTGGAACAACTTCCTGCTGCCCTACATCATGCTCGGCGACGACGAGAAGTTCCCGGTCACCCTGGGGCTCTACACGCTCCTCCAGCAGGGCTCGAACACCCCGGCGCTCTACACGCTGGTCATCACCGGAGCGCTGCTGGCGATCATCCCGCTGATCGCCCTGTTCCTCGTGATCCAGCGGTTCTGGAGCCTCGACCTGCTGTCCGGCGCCGTAAAGTCCTGACTGCTCCTCAACAGGGCACCCCTTCATGAAAGATCGAGCACCATGAGCCGCACAGAACAGAACGGCGCGGGACGCCGCAGGCCGCCGACGATCCACGACGTCGCACGGGAGGCGGGTGTCTCCCGGGGCACGGTCTCGCGGGTGCTGAACGGCGGCCACAACGTCAGCCCGGCCTCGCTCGACGCGGTTCAGTCCGCCATCCGCAGGACCGGTTACACCGTGAACCGGCACGCCCGGTCCCTGATCACCGGGCGCTCCGACTCGGTGGCGTTCCTGCTGACCGAGCCCCAGGAGCGCTTCTTCGAGGACCCGAACTTCAATGTGCTGCTGCGCGGCTGCACCACCGCGCTCGCCGCGCACGACATCCCGCTGCTGCTGATGATCGCGGGCACGGAGGCGGAGCGCCGCCGCAACATGCGGTACATCGCCGGGCACGTGGACGGGGTGCTGCTGGTCTCCAGCCACTCCGGGGACCCGGTCGCGGCCCAGCTGCACGAGGCCGGCGTACCGCTGGTGGCCTGCGGCAAGCCGCTCGGGCAGGGGTCGCGGGTCAGCTATGTGGCGGCGGACGACCGCAACGGCGCGCGGGACATGGTGCGTTTCCTGTACGAGTCGGGGCGGCGCAGGATCGCCACGGTCACCGGTCCGCTGGACACCCCCGGCGGTGTGGACCGGCTGGCGGGCTATCGCGAGACGCTCACCGAGTGCGGCCTGCCCGTCGACGAGTCGCTGATCGTGCCGGGCGACTACAGCCGGGCGGGCGGCGAGGCCGCAGCCTCGCTCCTGCTGGAGCGGGCACCGGACGTGGACGCGGTGTTCGTGGCGTCCGACCTGATGGCGCAGGGCGTGCTGAGCACGCTGGAGCGGGCGGGACGCCGGGTGCCGCACGACATCGCGGTCGGCGGCTTCGACGACTCCCCCGCCGCGCTCGCCGCGCGCCCCGAGCTGACGACGGTCCGTCAGCCGTGGGACCGGATCAGCGCGGAGATGGTACGGGTGCTGCTGGCCCAGATCGGCGGGGAGGACCCGGCCGCGGTGATACTCCCCACGGAGCTGGTGCGCCGCGAGTCGGCGTAGCCGCCGAGCCCGGCGGGGGCTCGGCACAGGCGGCACACTCCGGCGGGGGCTCGGCGGGGGCTCGGCACAGGCGGCACACCCCGCTCAGCCCCGGCCCGTCCGGCGGTCGGGGCTCAGCCGACCCTCCGGGCCAGCACCTGCCCCGGCCAGGTCCCGGACAGGAAGCTGTCCGTGGGCGTGAAGCCGTTGCGCTCGTAGTACGCGACCAGCTCACCCCCGCCGCCCGCCCAGCAGTCGACCCGCAGCAGGCCGACGCCCGCCCGCCGGGTCTCCTCCACCGCGTGGGCCAGCAGGGCCGCACCGATGCCGAGACCCGCGTGCCTGCGGTCGGAGATCAGCAGCCGCACATAGCGCTCCGGTTCCCCGGCCGTCGCGATCGGCATCTGCGGGCTGGGGCCGGTGTCGAGCACCACCGCCCCGGCGGGCACCCCGTCCAGCTCCGCGACGTAGGGCGAGTTCACGGTGGTGTACCGCTCGACACGTTCGGCGCCGCCGGACGTCTTCGAGTACGGCACGGTGCCCCACTGCTGCGTGTTGCCGCGGGCGTTCATCCAGGCCACCGCCGCGTCGAGCATGTCCAGGATGGCCGGTGCGTCGGACGGACGGCCCGGCCGGATGCGTATGTTCCCGTTCGTCTCGTCGTTGCTCACGGCGGCAGTCTGCCACGGGGGACCGTCCGGACGCCGTACGCCCGTACGCCGCCGGCACCGCCCCAGGCCGGGCGGAGGCGGACGCGGATCGCGCCGGACGATCCGGACGGCGGCGTACGGGAAGGTGGTGCGGCGGTCAGTCGGCCAGCGCCGCGAGCTCCGCGTCCGCGCGCTGCCTGACCAGGGCGAGCACCCGCCCGGCGGCGGCGAGGTCCTCGGCCGGTATCCCGGACCAGATGCGGGCGGACAGGGGCGCGGTCTCCGCGCCGACGACGGCGATCAGCTCGCGTCCCGCGTCCGTGGGGCGCAGGTGCGCGCCGTCCTCGACGAGCAGTCCGCCGTCCAGCAGTTCACCAATGGTGGCGTGCACGGCGGCCGGGCCGGTCTTCAGGGAGGCCCGGACCTCGGCGACGAGTTCGTCCGGGGTGAGCGGGGCGTCGGCGGTCACCGCGGCGCGCAGGGCGATCTGCTGCTGGAAGGTGGCGCCGTGCCGCGCCAGGACGTGTTCCTGGACGCCGCGGGCGGCGTAGTGGGCCAGCCCCAGGCTACGGGCGTCGGCGGCGGGTGCGGTGGTGGGTGCGGTGCTCGTCATGGAGTCATCCCCTGAGTGCTCTCGTCGTTCGGTACGGATGGAGCGAGAGGTACGTCGAGCAGGGCCGTCAGCTCGTCGGTGAACGCCCGCGTCCGTGGGCCGTCGAGACCGCCGAGCGGCTCCAGCAGCTGCTGGAGCAGTTCCTGGACCGCCTCGACGGCCTGCCGCGCGACTGCCCGGCCCTGCTCGGTGAGGGCGAGCTGCACGGCGCGCGGGTCACGGGGATCGCGGGTGCGTTCGATCAGACCGGCCGACTCCAGGGCACGCGCCAGCTTCGAGATGTACAGCGCCTCCATGCCGGTGTGGTCGGCGAGGCGGCGCTGGCTGGGCCGCTCCCCCGTGCGCACCATGCCGTACAGCGACGCGACCACCGCGTACTGCGCGTGGGTGAGGCCCAGCGGGGCCAGCGCGCGGTCGACCGCGACGCGCCACTTGTTGGCGAGCCGCCATACGAGGAAGCCGGGTGTGGGCCCGGGTGAACCCTTGCTCATGACACATAGAGTACATGGCGACTATGTACATGGCTACTAAATTCATCGCACCCCGGACCCACACACCCGGCACCCCGCCGGGTGCCGCCTCAGGCCGTCAGGGCCGGATAGTCGGTGTAGCCCTTCGCGTCGCCGCCGAAGAAGGTCGACGGGTCCGGGGTGTTGAAGGGCCCGCCCGCCTTCAGCCGGGCCGGCAGGTCCGGGTTGGCGAGGAACAGGGCGCCGTAGGAGATGATGTCGGCCGTCCCGTCGTCGATCACCGTGTGGTGCTCGGGTCCTGTCGGCCCGTCGGAGAAGACGTTGATGACGAGGGTCCCGGTGAACTTCTTGCGCAGCGCGAGCGTCAGTTCACGGCCGTCGGCCTGCTCCAGCACGTGCAGATAAGCCAGCCCGAGCGGCTCCAGCTCGGCGGCGAGTGCGAGGTAGGCGGCGTCCGGCTCGGGCTCCTCGATGCCGTTGTACGGGTTTCCGGGCGAGATGCGCAGCCCGGTCCGCTCGGCGCCGATCTCGGCGACGACCGCCTTGACCACCTCGACGGCGAAGCGGATGCGGGCGGTGTCGGAGCCGCCCCAGCCGTCGGTGCGCAGGTTGGTGTTGGGGGCCAGGAACTGCTGGATCAGATAGCCGTTGGCGCCGTGCAGCTCGACGCCGTCGAAGCCCGCGTCCACCGCGTTGCGGGAGGCCGTGGCGAAGTCCTGGACGGTCGCGCGGATCTCGGCGTCGGTCAGCTCGCGCGGCTCCACGAAGTCCTTCGGGCCCACATGGGTGTAGACCTGGCCGGGCGCCGTGACCGGGGAGGGGCCCACGGGGGTCAGCCCGTCCGGCAGCAGTACGGGGTGGCCGATCCGGCCCGCGTGCATGATCTGGGCGAAGATGCGGCCACCGGCCGCGTGCACGGAGTCGGTCACCTTGCGCCAGGAGGCGATCTGCTCGGCGCTGTGCAGGCCGGGGGTGGAGGGATAGCCCTGGCCGACCACCGAGGGCTGGATCCCCTCGGTGATGATCAGCCCTGCCGATGCCCGCTGCGTGTAGTACTCCACGGTGAGGTCGGTCGCCGTACCTCCTTCGCCGGCCCGGCTGCGGGTCATGGGCGCGAGGGCGATGCGGTTGGAGAGCTGCGTGCCGGAGAGATCGATGGGGTCGAACACGGTGGTCAAGGGAGCCTCCAGGGCTTTACATGGTCGGCCAAGTAATCTTGCGGCTGCCACTGTAACCGATTAATTGGCCGACCAAGGTAAAGTTCATGAGGGCGTCATGAACCCGGCAACGGTCCGGCAGCGACACCGCCCCGAGGAGACCCGATGCAGGCCGACAGCACCACCCCCGCCGACGCGGCATGCCCCGACGGCGGCGCTCCCGACGGCTCCGCGTGCTCGGGCGGCCTGCCGAGCGCGGCCCTCGGCGGCCCCGTCAGCCTCGCCGTCTCCCGGCTGGCCCGGCTGCACAGGCTCGCGGCGGGCCGGCTGCTCAAGGGGCTCGGGCTCTACCCGGGCCAGGAGTTCCTGCTGATGCACCTGTGGGACACCGGGGCGGTCCGTCAGGCCGAGCTGATCAAGGCCATGGACCTGGACCCGTCAACCGTCACCAAGATGCTCCAGCGCCTCGAACAGACCGGGCATGTGCGCCGCCGCCCCGACCCGGACGACCGGCGGGCCGTGCTGGTCGAGGCGACGGAGAAGAGCTGCGCCCTGCGCACCGAGGTGCGCGACGCCTGGTCGGGCCTGGAGGAGCACACCCTCGCCGGGCTCGGGACCGCGGAGCGCGCGGAGCTGACCCGGCTGCTGGCCAAGGTGGAGGAGAACCTCTGCCGGGAGGCCGGGGACTGCCCCGAGCGGTAGTCCGGGCGTCGGGCTCAGCCGGACAGCACGTCCAGGGCGCGGTCGACGTCGGCCACGGTGTTGTACAGGTGGAAGGCGGCCCTCAGGTTTCCCGCCCGGGCGGAGACCATCACCCCGGCCTCGGCCAGGCCCGGTTCCCTGTCGCCCAGTCCGGGCACCGCGACGACCGCGGAGGCGCCGGGCACGGCCGGGTGGCCGAGCGAAGCCAGCCCCTCCCGGAAGCGGGCGGCGAGCCCGGTGGCATGGGCGTGCACGGCCTCGATCCCGACCTCCGCCAACAGTTCCAGGGACTGCTCGGCCGCGTGGTAGGAGAGGAAGGCGATGGGCTCGTCGAAGCGCCGGGCCTCGGAGGCGAGCTTCTCGACCGGACCGTACGTGCTGTTCCAGCGGTCCTCGGCCGCCACCCAGTTCGCGTGCGGCGTCGGCAGGGACGGCTGCGCCTCCTCGGTCACGGTCAGGAAGGACGAACCGCGCGGACACAGCAGGAACTTGTAACCACCGGTGACGGTGTAGTCGAACGCCCCGGCGTCCAGCGGCAGCCACCCGGCCGACTGGCTGGCGTCGAGCATCGTGCGCGCCCCGTGCGCCACCGCGGCCTCGCGCACGGCGTCCAGGTCGGCGATCCGGCCGTCGGAGGACTGGACGGCCGAGAAGGCGACGAGCGCTGTCCCGGGCCGGACCGCCTGGGCCAGTCCGGTCAGCGGTACGTAGCGCATCCTCAGGTCACCGCGTACGGCGAAGGGGCTGACGACGGAGCTGAACTCCCCCTCCGGCGCGAGGACTTCGGCGCCCGGCGGGAGGGACGCCGCGACGAGGCCCACATGGGCGGCGACGGAGCCGCCGACGGCCACCCGCGCGGGAGTGACCCCGGCGAGCCGGGCGAAGCCGGCGCGAGCGGCGTCCACCGACGCGAAGCTGCCCACGCCACCCCGGACACCCAGGGTGCTCTCGTCGGCCAGCTTCCTGACGGCCTCGACCGCGCGACGGGGCAGCAGCCCGCAGGTCGAGGTGTTGAGATAGGTGGAACCGGACGCGAACTCGGTGGCCCTGGCCTGGTCGATCACGGAAGTCTCCATGCCCGACAGCCTGACGGCCGCCCAAATTCGCGTCAATCACGCGACTTTGAGCGGCGCGCCCCCGGTTCCCTCAGACGGGCCGGCCGGCGGGGTCCGCCTGGGGCACCTCGCAGGCTCCGTCCGCGTCGCAGGCCGCGGCGTCCCCGCCGACCTGGGTGAGGGTGGGTGCGGGGCGGTCCTGCCACGCCCGCTCCAGGGCCTGGGCGAAGACCTCGGCGGGCTGTCCGCCGGAGATGCCGTAGCGCCGGTCGAGCACGAAGAAGGGCACGGCGTTCGCGCCGAGCTCGGCGGCCTCGCGCTCGTCGGCCCGCACGTCGTCGGCGTAGGCCTCGGGGTCGGCCAGCACGGCGCGCACCTCGTCGGCGTCGAGTCCCGCCTCGACCCCCAGGTCGGCGAGCACCGCGTCGTCGAAGACGGAGCGCTCCTCGGCGAAGTTCGCCCGGTAGGCGAGGGTCAGCAGCTCGTCCTGGCGCCCGCGGGCCTTGGCGAGGTGCAGCAGCCGGTGGATGTCGAAGGTGTTGCCGTGGTCACGGCCCTCCGCGCGGTAGCCGAGCCCTTCGGCACGCGCGTTCGCGGCGACGTTGGCCTCCATGCCCCGCGCCTCCTCGGGGGTGCGCCCGTACTTCTGCGCGAGCATGTCGATCACCTGCTCGGTGTCGCCCTTGGCCCGGCCGGGGTCGAGCTCGAAGGAGCGGTGGACCACCTCGACCTCGTCACGGTGGGCGAACCCTGCCAGCCCCTTCTCGAAGCGGGCCTTCCCTATGTAGCACCAGGGGCAGGCGATGTCGCTCCAGATCTCGACGCGCATGACTCTTCTACTCTCCAGCTCTGCGGTAGCGGTGCGGAGGGAGCCTCCGCCGCCCGTTCAACGCGTGGCCGGGGCGGCTGATTCCCGGCGCGGGCAGGGGCGCCATCAGGACGGTTCCCGGCCTCTTGGCCTCCTAGGCTGCCCGGCATGAACCCAGAGACCGAAGGCATCCTCGAAGCTCTGCGCGAGGCGCGCCGGCTCCTCCTGATCACCGTGCGGGACATCACCGACGAGCAGCTCACCGAGCGGTCCACGGTGAGCGAGCTGACCCTCGGCGGCATCCTGAACCACCTCACCCGGGCCGAGCGGGTCTGGACGCACGTCCTCACCGACGGCACCGGCCGGACCCCCGACGGCATGTGGGACATGGACCAGTACAAGGCACCGGACGGTGCCGCGGTCGCGACCTCGGTCACCGCGTACGAGGAGGCGGCCCGCGCGACCGACGAGGCCGCCGCGAAGGCCCTCCCCGACGCGGAGGTCCCCCTCCCCCCGGCTCCCTGGGAGCCGGGCGTCGTCCGCCACTGGCAGACACGCAAGATCCTGCTGCACCTCCTCCAGGAGACCGCCCAGCACGCCGGGCACGCGGACATCGTGCGGGAGTCGGTCGACGGGGCGAACAGCACGGCGCGGCGCGGCTGACCGGGGCCGCCGGTACCGATGAGTTTCCGTGTGGCCGGCGGTCGAAGAACATGGACGTGCGCGACGGCCACGACGCGGTCGCCGCGCGCCCAGGACGGATCCGCCGGAGTACCGGACACGAGATACCGAGGAACTCAGATGCGTACGCTGATCAGCACCGCCTTCGTCTCGCTCGACGGCGTCATGGAAGCACCGGGGGGCGAGCCCGGTTACCGGAACTCCGGATGGACCTTCAAGGACGTGGAGTTCCTTCCCGAGGCCTTCGAGATCAAGGGCCGGGAGCAGAAGGAGGCCGCGGCGATGCTGCTGGGCCGGGTCAGTTACGAGGCGTTCAGCGCGGTGTGGCCCGACATGGAGGACTTCGCCGACTACAGGGCGATGCCGAAGTACGTCGTCTCCACCGGCCTCACCGAGGACGGGCTCGTGTCGAACTGGGGCGACACGACGATCCTGCGCTCGCTCGACGACGTCGCCGCGCTGAAGGAGACCGAGGGCGGACCGCTCATCGTCCACGGCAGCGCCACCCTGAACCACGGCCTCTCGGACGCCGGTCTGATCGACCGCTACCACCTGCTCGTCTTCCCGCTCCTGCTGGGCGCGGGCAAGCGGCTGTTCAGCGCCACGGACAAGGACACCCAGAAGCTGAAGCTCGTCGAGCACGAGGCCTACGCCGACGGGCTGCAGAAGAACGTCTTCGACGTCGTCCGCTGAAGTCGGCGGCGGGGAACGCGTCCGGGGCGCAGGGCGGGCCGGCTCGGGACGGCCCGCCCTGTCCCGAGCCGGGCCGGCCGGCCTCAGGCCGGGCCGGCCGGGAGGAGCAGCCGGAAGACGCAGCCCTCGCCGGGGCCGGTGTCGAGTTCCAGCCGGCCGCCGTGGGCCTCGGCGATCGTCGAGGCGATGGCCAGACCGAGGCCCGAGCCGCTGTCACGCGGTGCGCCCGAGGCCGGTGCCGCCCGGTAGAAGCGGTCGAAGACCTGCCGCGCGTCCTCGGGCATCAGACCGGGACCGTCGTCGACGACCTCGATGACGTGCGCGCGGGCGCCGTCGGGCAGCGGCGGACCGGAGCTGGTGCGGCCCCGGCGGTCGGCGCCCCCGGTGCGGGGGCCCACGCTCAGGCTCCCGACGTGCACCTGGACACGGGTGGCGGGCGGGGTGTGGGTGCAGGCGTTGTCCAGGAGGTTGGCCAGCACCTGGGCCAGCTGGTCCGGATCTCCCGAGCCCTCCACGACGTCGAGCTCCCCCGAACCGTCGCCCCCGCCCCGATCCAGCGGGGCGAGGGTGATGCGCCGCCCCGGGTGGCGTACGGCCGAGGCCGCGATGCCGTCGGCCGCCAGGGAGAGCAGGTCGACGGGGCCGTGCTCGGTGCCGGGGGCCTCGCCGAGCTTGGCCAGCAGGAAGAGGCTGTCGACCAGGCGGCTCATCCGGTCGGCGTTCTGCGCGATGAGCTCGTGGGCCTCGCGCCGGCGGTCCGGGGACATGTGCGGGTCGTGCAGGAGGAGTTCGGCGAAGCCCTGGAGGGACGTCAGCGGCGTGCGCAGCTCATGGCCCGCGTCCGCCATGAAGCGGCGCAGCCTCCGCTCGGTCCTGTCCTTGCGGTGCAGGGCCGCGCGCAGCTGGTCCAGCATGGTGTTGAAGGCGATGCCGAGGCGGCCGACCTCGGTGTCCGGGCTGGTGTCGGCGACCTTCTGTTCCAGCCGGCCGCCGGCGATGCTCCGCGCCGTGTGTTCGACACGGGTCAGCGGCCGGAGGCCGAGCCGCACGGCGACTCCGCCGAGCAGCATCACCCCGGCCGCCGTGACCGCGCCGATGGCGAGGCTGAACCAGAGCAGCCGGGACGTCGCGTCCCGCACCGTGTCGAGGGGCAGCGCCACGACGGCCCGCATGCCGTCGGGTCCGGGGTCGGCGACCACGCGCCAGCTGCCGTCGCCGCCCTCGGCGGGCACCGTGGCGGGGCGTCCGTCCGCGAGGCCGGCCTCGGTGACGGTGCGCGCGAGACGCGGTTCGCCGTGGCCGCTGCCGAGGGAGTCGGGCAGGAGCCTGCCCTCGGCGTCGTAGAAGTAGACGCGGAAGTCCGAGGGCAGGGCCTCGTGGTCGGGCGGCCGGTGGGCGGGCGCCCGGCCACTGGCGATGTCCCGGTAGACGGGTGAGGGCGGGCGGAAGTCGGTGAGGCGGTCGTCGACCTGCCCGATGAGCCAGGAGCGCATGAGGGTCAGTCCGGTGGCCTGGCACACCAGCACGGCGGCGGTGGCGAGGACCGTGGCGATCAGCACCAGCCGGGTGCGCAGGGAGCGGGGGCGCAGCCGCGCCGGAGGCCGTCTCATGCGGCGTCGTCCCTCGGCAGGCGCAGGCAGTAGCCGACGCCCCGGACGGTGTGGATGAGCGGCGGTTCCGTACGGTCGATCTTGCGGCGCAGGTTCTTGATGTAGGTGTCGACGATGCGGGTGTCACCGGCGAAGTCGTAGTGCCAGACCCGTTGCAGGATCTGCTGCTTCTCCAGGACCTTCTCGGGCTGCGCGATGAGGCAGGCCAGCAGCCTGAACTCCGTCGGCGACAGCGGCACCCGCTGCCCGGCGCGGCACACCTCGTGGGCCTCCTCGTCGAGGATGAGGTCGGCGTAGCGCAGGGGCGGGCGCGCGGCGGGCGGCTCGGTGCGCGGTCCGGCGCTGCGGCGGAGGATGGCCCGCACCCGGAGCAGGATCTCCTGGACGTGGAAGGGCTTGGTGACGTAGTCGTCGCCGCCCGAGCTGAGGCCGATGATGCGGTCCTCGACCTCGGTGCGGGCGGTGAGGAAGAGCACCGGGGTGTAGATGCCCCGGGCGCGCAGTTCACGGGTCACCCGGAAGCCGTCGGTGTCGGGGAGCATCACGTCCAGCACGATCAGGTCCGGGCTGCTGCGGTCCGTCTCCGCGAAGGCCTCCTGCCCGGTGCCCGCCGAGGCGACGGCGTAGCCGGCCGCGTGCAGGGCCGAGGTGAGCAGCGTGCGGATGCTCGGGTCGTCCTCGACGACCAGAACGGTGTGCCGGGCTGGGGAGGCCGTCACGTGGGGTTCACCTCGGATGTACGGGGGCACGTCGTGCCCGGGCCGGAAACCGGCGGGGTGGCACGGGGGGCGGTCTCCACCGTACGGAACGCGCCTGTGAGAGGCGGGTGCGCCGGCGCCCCGGAACGGATGGGGGGATCCGTGTCCGGGGCGCCGGTGGTCATCCGGTCACTTGCTCGTCCTTCGCCAGCGCCTCGGTGCGCGTGGTGACGGTGGTGCGCAGCGTGGCGACGGCCTTCTTCAGATCGGCCGCGTCGACACCGGCCTTCGCGGCCTGTCCGGAGACGTCGTCCAGCGCCTTCAGCGCCGTACCCGAGCCGAACCACTTCTCGTACAGCTCGCCGTACGCCTTCTTGTAGACGCTGTCGAAGGCGTCCAGCTCCAGGAAGCGCTCCTTGAGGGCGTGGCCCCCCATGGAACCGCCCGGGCCGCCCTGGCCTCCCTGGCCGCCGTCCTCGCCGCCGGGCATCTCCATGCCCTCCGGCATCTCCATGCCTTCCGGCGGTTGCATGCCCTCGGGCGGTTCCATGCCCTCCGGCAGTTCCGGCATGCCCTGCGGCTGCCCGCCCTCCTGGCCGCCGTTCTCCTGGCCACCGGCCGCCTGGCCCGTCCCGCCGGCACCGGCACCGCCGCGGAAGCCGCCGCCCATGCTCATGTCGTCGTCCGGCCCGGCCTCGGCGTCGCCGCTGAAGGTGAGGTTGTAGTCCCACCCGAGCACGGAGAACTTCTTGGTGTCCAGGTCGTACCAGAGCAGGTAGTTCTTTCCGGGGCCCGCCATGTCGTCGAAGTTCAGCAGCAGGTTCTGCGCGGCGACGTACGTGGCGAAGGACTCGACGTCGACATGCTTGCCGAGGTCTTCGGCGAACTCCTCGTCCGATGCCTCGTCCGCCCACTTGATGAGCTTCATGACGGGTTCGAGGTCCTGGCTCCCGACCATGTTGAGCTGCCGGAAGGAGCTCTCGTAGTCGGAGGGGTCGTCACCCTGGTAGTCGAAGCTTCCGCCCGCCCTCGCCTTGTACAGCACTCCGTTGCCTTCGACTGCCTCGGCGTACTCGGTGTCGGGGTTCTCGACCATCAGCCGGGTGACGGCCGGCCGGTTGTTGACGGCCACGGTGGTGAAGCCGTAGCGCTCGGCGGGCTCCCCGCTGCTGTCCATCAGGGACAGCGACAGGGCCTCGTTCAGCGGCACCTGCTCGTCGCTGCCGGGGCGCAGGGAGATCTCGCGCTCGCCCTGGTAGGCGCGGCCCTCGACGTACTCGTCGATCTTGATGAGCCAGGGAAGCTCCTCGGGCCTGTCGGCGGAGAGGTCGTACTGGGTCATTCCGCCCCCCATACCGCCTCTGCCTGCCGCGGCTCCGGCGGTGTCCCCACCGCCGGAGGCGCCCGTGGTCCCCTCGCCCGCGGCACCGGTGGCGCCCGCGGTGCCGGTGCCGCCCTCGGCGCCCGCGCCCTCCGTTCCCGTACCGCCCGTGGTGCCAGGACCGCCGCCGTTGGCCGTCCGGCGGTCCTGGCCCCCGCCGCCCTGTTGCTGCTGCGGGGCGCCCTGTCCGGCTCCAGCGGGCATCCGGCCGCCACCGGCCCCGCCCTGGTTGCCGCGCAGGGACATCAGGGTGGAGTTCCCCTTGAGGCGGATTCCGACGTCCTCCAGATAGACCCCGTCGATGGTGAGGTCCGCCTCGATGGAGTCCTTGGTCCCCTCGTCCTGGAACTCCTTCATCATCTTGTCGAAGTCGGTCTGGTCGAACGACAGCTGGATCGAGTGCTCGACCGTGGTGTCGTACAGACCGACGGTGCCCTGGACGTCGTCGGTGATCGTGTCGGCCTCCACCTGCGAGGCCGAGGTGACGTACGGCGAGATACGGGCGTCACCGAAGCCGTACACCATGACGGCCAGGCCCAGGCAGAGCCCGGCGGCCGGCTTCCAGTGGTGCCGCAGCCGCACCGGCAGGCGGTCCTTGAGCCGCTTCCGGCGGACCGGCGTCGTACCGCCGCTCATCACAGGTCGGTCGTGTCGTAACCGGTCAGCACCGTCACCCGCTGCCCGGAGGTGCGCTCCTGGAGGGCGGTGACGAGGTCCCCGGGTTCGGTGCCCTTCTTCATCCGTACGGTGTAGAACACCTCGTTGAGGGCTCCGCCGCGGATCGTCTCCGTGCTGACCAGCTCGAACTCGCTGGTGTACTTGATGAGCACGTCACGGATGGCGGGCGTGTAGTCCTCGCCCGCGGGGACCTGGACCTTGACGACCTGGCGCTGGACGTTCAGGGCGAACCAGTTGAACTTGAACATGATGAGGATCACGACGCAGATGACCACGGCGCCGACGGCCGCGAGCGTGTAGAAGCGCGCACCGCAGGCCATGCCGATGGCCATCGCCAGGAAGATGAAGCCGACGTCCCTCGTCTCCTTGACCGCGTTCCTGAAGCGGACGACGGACAACGCGCCGACCAGGGAGAACGCCCGCGCCAGGTTCGAGCCGACCACCAGCATGATCAGAGCGACGATCATGCCGACGATGACCAGTGTCTGGACGTAGGACTGGCTGTAGGAGACGTTCCGGTGCGTGTACCGGTAGGTGTAGCCGATCACCGTGCTCAGGACGAACGACAGTGCCATGGCCGCGACCACGTCCGCGACGCTGAACGTCCCGCTGAGTTCCTGCAGATCGAAGTTCACTGTGCTCCTGCTTTCAACGGCGCGTACCGCGCCGCCGGCTGCCCCAGCGGCAGTCGGTTGTGGGGGGTGGGCGGCGGGTAGTCCGCCTCGTCGACGTGGAAGACGGACCTGGGGGCCAGGCCGAACGCCTCGATGGACTGCACGTACTTGCTGATCCGCACCAGGTTCAGATTCCGGCGCGCGGCCAGATCGGTGATCCAGTGCGGGGTGCGCTCGTTGACCTTGATCTCCATCACCGTCATGTGCGGCGGGATGGTGAACCGGTTCTCCGGCGTGGCGATCCCGAAGTGGAAGTCGCGGTCCCGGCCTCTGACGCGCCGGTCGAAGGTGACCCGCAGCCCGGTGTCGGAGCCCCGGCCGACCAGCGCCTCGCGCTGGTATCCGGTGATCGCGGTCGGGCGGAGGTTCAGCCGGATGACGAGATCCAGCACCTCCTGGACGAAGGCGCTCTCCCGGGATGAGTGCTCCACCATCTCCCGGGCGTCGCACAGCTTCCTGGCCGTGCCGTACGGCAGGGTGATGCGCCGCTTCTGCGTCACACGGTTCACCCGCTGCTTGATCTCCACGCACACCGGCGACTCGTCGGTGACGCCGTCGAGATCGCCGTAGTGCCGGATGCGCAGCTTGCGCCGGAACTTCAGGCCCTCGATCTTCTCCCAGTAGAACCGCAGCTCGGGGCTGTCGTAGTACAGACTCCAGACCCCGTAACCGCCCACCGGGCTGTTCAGGTCACGGTCCATCCGCTCGCCGAGCTCCTCCCGGATCTCGGCGGCCTGTTCGACGGGCACGAGGTACTTCAGCTCGAACCGGTTGAACGCGTGCAGCCTGCTCGCCACGTGCAGCGGCTCGTCATCCTCCCGGGCCGGGGCGTCGCCGTCCCGGAGCCCGTGGGGTGCGGCCGTGTCGGGTCGCGACACCGTGCGCCTCCTTACGTCTACGTGCCGGACCGGCCGGCACGTGACACGGAATCAACGGCGCATGAGGAAGCCGTGAGAAACACGGGTTGATTGCAGGAGGATTCCAGGTGTCTCCCGGGTGAACGGCAGGCGCACGGGACACCGCGTCCCCCCACAGGCCGAAGGGCCCGGAATCCTCTCGGATCCGGGCCCTTCCCGCACCTGTGTGCCGTTGTGTCAGCTGCCGTCCCGCAGATCGGCCGGGCCGGCGGGCCGGAAGGCGATGTGGTCGAACGACACCGCGCAGCCGTCACCCGTGGGCGACTGGACGAGGAAGCCGATACGGGCCGCCGCGCGCTCCTCCTCCGTACCGAGCGTGAAGAACCGCACGAAGGTCCACCGCTCACCGTCCGCCGAGGCGTGGAAGGCGAACGCGCCGCCGACACGGCTGAGCCGCAGCCAGTGGCTGTCGCCCTCCACCTCGGCGGAGTTGACGTCGTCGGACTGGCCGCGGGTGACCACGGTGCAGACCGTCGGGCGTTCCGGGGAGAGCTCCAGGCAGATCTTCGCCCAGTCCCGCTCCCCCACGTGGAGGTAGAGGACGCCCGCGTCGAAGGCGGCGGCGAAGTCCACGCTCACCCGGGCGATCAGCTGGAAGTCGCCCTCCGGCGCCGCGCCCAGCAGGCGGGGCGCGTCGGTGGCGGGCTCCAGTGCGTCACCGCCCGGCGGGACGAAACGGTCCTGCTTGGCACCGGCCGAGCCGGTCAGCACGCCGTCGGCGTACGCCCACTGCCCCTCGGGGCCGACGGGCCGCAGGGAGAAGGGGAGCTCGGGGAGCTGGACCGCCGTCATGCGCGCCGCCCGTCGACCCGGCGGGGCAGGCCCTGCGGGTTGTCCTCGCGCAGCTCCGGAGGAAGCAGCGCCTCGGGCGTCGACTGGTAGCTGACGGGCCGCAGCCAGCGCTCGATCGCGGTGGCGCCGACCGAGGTGGAGGTGGAGGTGGTGGCCGGGTAGGGGCCGCCGTGGTGCTGGGCGGGGGCGACCGCGACACCGGTCGGCCAGCCGTTGACCAGGACGCGTCCGGCGACCGGGGTCAGCTCGGCGAGCAGCCCGGCGGCGCTGCCGTCGGCCTCCTCGGTGGCGATCTGGAGGGTGGCGGTGAGGTTCCCGGGGAGCCGGGAGAGCACGGCGGTGATCTCCTCCGGGGAGTCGTAGCGCGCCACGACGGTGACCGGGCCGAAGCACTCCTCCAGGAGCGCGTCGTGCGGCCCCTCTTCGGCGAGGCGCCGCGCCGGCACGGTGAGGAAGCCCGCGGAGACGGTGTGCTCGCCGCCCGCGCCCGGGGTGACCGGGGTCTCGACGTCGGGGAGCGCGGCCCGCTCGGCCACTCCACTGACGAAGGCGTCGCGCATCCGGTGGTCGAGCATGACCCCGGCGCCGGTGCCGCTGACGGTCTCGGTCAGCGACTTCAGCAGCTGGTCGCCCGCCTCGCCGGACGGGGCGAACACGAAGCCGGGCTTGGTGCAGAACTGCCCCGAGCCCATGGTCATCGAGCCGCCGAGTCCCGCGCCGATCTGCTCACCGCGCTCCGTGGCGGCGGCCTCGGTGACCACGACCGGGTTGAGGGAGCCGAGCTCGCCGTGGAAGGGGATCGGGGCGGGCCGGGCGGCCGCCGCGTCGAACAGTGCCCGGCCGCCGCGGATCGACCCGGTGAAGCCGGCGGCGGAGACCAGCGGGTGCCTGACGAGCTCGACGCCCGCCTCGAAGCCGTGCACCACGGTCAGGACGTCCTCGGGCAGACCGTGCCGGACCGCGGCCGCGCGCAGGATCGCGGCGCAGACCTCGGAGGTCGCCGGGTGGTCGGGGTGCGCCTTGACGACGACCGGGCAGCCCGCGGCGAGCGCGCTCGCGGTGTCGCCGCCGGGGACGGAGAAGGCGAGCGGGAAGTTGCTGGCCGCGTAGACCGCGACGACGCCGAGCGGGATCTTGTAGCGCCGCAGGTCCGGCCAGGGCGGGGTCCTGCTGCCGTCCTCGTGGTCGATGTGGATGTCGAGGAAGGCCCCCTCGTCGACGACCTCGGCGAAGGCCCGCAGCTGCGCGGCCGTGCGGGCGAGTTCCCCGGTCAGCCGGACCGGGCCGAGCGCGGTCTCCGCGTCGGCGGCCTCGACGATCCGGTCCTTGGCATCGGTGAGCAGATCCGCCGCGGTGCGCAGGAAGGCCGCGCGCACGGTGCGGTCGGCCAGCGCGCCGCGCACGGCGTGCGCCGCCCGGACCGCACGGTCGACCTCCTCCGCTGTAGCCTCCACCGCAACCTGCTCACGCGGGTTCCCCGTTCGGGGGTCGACGCTCCAGACTGGTGCTGCTGCCACCGTGTTTCCTTCCGGTCCACTGCCACACAGGAGAAGTTGTTCGGTATTCTGAACAGCGTTCCTGAACGTGAATACACGGGAACTCTATTTCCGGGCGTTCCGTGTTGGCAAGAAGTCGCAGGGTCGTACAAGAGGGCTGGAAGGGGCATAAGGCATGTCGGTAGCCGAGTCTGGTGGGGCACAGGTCAAGTCCGCTGTGCGGACGGTGGAGCTCCTCGAATACTTCGCGGGGCGCCCCGGTATGCACTCGCTGGCCGCGGTGCAGGAGGCCGTCGGTTACCCCAAGTCCAGCCTCTACATGCTGCTGCGCACGCTGGTGGAGCTCGGCTGGGTGGAGACCGACGCCACCGGCACGCGGTACGGCATCGGCGTGCGGGCCCTGCTCGTCGGCACCTCGTACATCGACGGCGACGAGGTCGTCGCCGCGGCCCGCCCCACGCTGGACCGGCTCTCCGACGACACCACGGAGACCATCCACCTGGCCCGGCTCGACGGGACCAACGTGGTCTACCTCGCCACCCGGCAGTCCCAGCACTATCTGCGCCCCTTCACCCGCGTCGGCCGCCGGCTGCCCGCCCACTCCACGTCGCTCGGCAAGGCGCTGCTCGCCACCCACAGCGACGAGCAGGTCCGCAAGATGCTGCCCGAGACGCTGCCCGCGCTGACCGAGCACACCCTGACCGACCGCGAGAAGCTGATCGAGGAGCTGCACGTCATCCGCGAGCAGGGTTACGCGGTGGACCGCGAGGAGAACACCCTGGGGCTGCGCTGCTTCGGTGTGGCGATCCCCTACCGCACGCCGGCGCGCGACGCGATCAGCTGCTCGGTGCCGGTCGCCCGGCTCACGCCCGCGCACGAGCAGATGGTCAAGGACGCCCTCTTCGACGCCCGCGACCGGCTCACCCTCGCGACCCGGCGGCTCTGAGCCCCCAGAGGGCCTGTCGCGCTCCCGGGAGACCCGCGCTCCTGGGACACCGGCGCTCCTGAGAAACCGGTGAGAAGGAACACGAACGGGAACGCCCCCGGCGCCCCCGTTCGTCCCTCCAGCGGGATGAACAAGACGATCAGGCGCGCTTCGGTCTTCTGTCTGCTCATGGTCCTCGCCCTGCTGGTGCGGGCGACCTGGGTGCAGGCGTACGAGGCCCGGGCGCTCGCAGACGACGAACACAACCGGCGGAACGTGATCGCGCAGTACGCGCAGCCGCTCGGTGACATCATCGTGGCCGGCTCGCCGGTCACCGGTTCGAAGGAGACCCGGAGCGTCGACGACCTCCGCTACAAGCGTTCCTACACCCAGGGCGAGCTGTACGCGGCGGTCACCGGCTACAGCTCGCAGGCGTACGGCGCCACCCAGCTCGAAGGCATCTACAGCGATGTCCTCGACGGCACCGACGACCGGCTCAAGAACCCCGCGGATCTGCTCACCGGCGAACAGACCTCGCCCGGCGACGTGGTGACCACCATCGATCCCGACGTCCAGAAGGCGGCCTTCGAGGCGCTCGGCGACGACCGGGGCGCGGCGGTCGCGATCGACCCGGAGACCGGCCGGATCCTCGGGATGGTCTCCTCGCCCTCGTACGACCCCTCGGACATCAGCGGTACGTCGGACGGCGACGCCTGGCAGAAGCTGCTGGACGACACGGACAAGCCCCTGGTCAACCGGGCGCTGCGGCAGCCGCTCCCGCCGGGCTCGACGTTCAAGCTGGTCGTCGCGGCGGCGGCGCTGGAGAACGGCCTCTACAGCTCGGTCGACGAGGCCACGGACAGCCCAGATCCGTACACCCTCCCGCACACGACCACGGTCCTGTCGAACGAGAACCCCTCGGCCCCCTGCGAGAACGCCACCCTGCGCACCGCCCTCCAGTACTCCTGCAACAACGTCTTCGCGAAGGTCGCGGCCGATCTAGGCCAGGACAGGCTGAAGGCGATGGCGGACGCCTTCGGCTTCGACACCGAGAAGCTGGACGTGCCGGTGCGGGCGTCGCAGAGCGTGTACCCGTCCGGCATGGACGAGGCCCAGACCGCGCTGACCGGCATCGGCCAGTTCGAGGTGACCGCGACGCCGCTCCAGATGGCCATGGTCTCGTCGGCCCTCGCCAACGGCGGTGAGCTGGCCTCGCCGCACATGGTCTCCAAGGTGACCGACTCCGACGGCTCCACGCTCCAGGAGTACTCCGACGACGACACCGAGCGCGTGGTGAAGGCGTCGACGGCCGAGCAGCTGCGCAGCGCGATGGTCACCGTCGTGGAGAAGGGCACGGGCAGCAACGCCCGGATCGACGGCGCCGAGGTGGGCGGGAAGACGGGGACCGCGCAGAACGGCGTGGACAACAGCAACACCCCGTACGCCTGGTTCACCTCGTACGCGAAGGACGACTCGACCGGTAAGCAGGTCGCCGTGGCCGTGGTCGTCGAGGACTCGGGGGCGGCCCGCTCCGAGGTCAGCGGCAACGGTCTCGCGGCGCCGATCGCGCAGAAGATGATGAAGGCCGCGCTGAAGTCCTGAGCCCGGCCGGGGCCTGGCTCCACCGCCCCCGTGCCCGGCCGGGCACGGCTCCGCCATCGTTCCCCTCCGGAGCGGTGGCGGAGCCGTGCGGCTACTTCACGCCGAGCAGCTGCTCGATCGGGTCGATGGCGAAGTAGACCGCGAAGAGCGCCGACGCGCCCCACAGCAGCCAGTGGACCTCACGCGCCTTGCCGAGGACCGCCTTGATGACGACGTAGGCGATGAAGCCCGCGCCGATGCCGTTGGTGATCGAGTAGGTGAACGGCATCACGGCGATCGTCAGGAAGGCCGGGACCGCGATCTCGTACTTCTCCCAGTCGATGTGCCGCACCTGGGCCATCAGCAGGAAGCCGACCGCGATCAGGGCCGGCGCGGCGGCCTGCGCGGGCACGACGGTGACCAGCGGGGTGAGGAACAGCGCCAGGGCGAACAGGCCGCCGGTGACCAGGGAGGCGAAGCCGGTGCGCGCGCCCTCGCCGACGCCCGCCGTGGACTCGACGTAGGACGTGGCGGAGGAGGCGGAGGCGGCGCCGCCCGCGACGGCCGCCGCGCCGTCGATGAGCAGGACCCGGCCGAGGTGCGGGACCTTGCCGTTCTCGTCGAGGACTCCGGCCTCGGTGGAGACGCCGACGACGGTGCCCATCGTGTCGAAGAAGTCGCTGAGCAGCAGGGTGAAGACGAGCAGCACGATCGTGACGGCACCGACCTCCCCGAACGCCCCGAAGAGGCTGAACGAGCCGATCAGCCCGAAGTCCGGGGCGGCCACGAGGTCGTCGGGGACGGCCGGGACGGTCAGGCCCCAGGCCGTGGGGGCGATGTCGGCGATCTCGTTGATGATGACGGCCACGACGGTCATCACGATGATGCTGATGAGGATGGCGCCCTTCACCCCTCGGGCGAGCAGCGCGACGGTGAGCAGCACCCCGAGGCAGAAGACCAGGACGGGCCAGCCGGAGAGCTGTCCGGTGAGGCCGAGCTGGACGGGGACGGAGCCGGTGTCGCCGGGGATGCGGGTGGCGAAGCCGGCGTCGATGAAGCCGATGAAGGCGACGAAGAGGCCGATGCCGACGCTGATGGCCTGCTTGAGCGCGGCCGGGATGGCCGTCATGATCGCCTCACGCAGACCGGTGACGACCAGGACGCAGATGAGCAGCCCTTCCAGGACGATGAGGCCCATCGCGTCGGGCCAGCTCATCAGGGGTGCGAGCTGGAAGGCGACCACGGCGTTGAGTCCGAGGCCCGCGGCGAGGGCCAGCGGCAGATTGCCGCCGACTCCCATGACGATCGTCATCACGGCGGCCACCAGGGCGGTGGCGGTGACGAGTTGGGGGCCCGAGAGGTGGTTGCCGAACTTGTCCTCGGCCGACCCGAGGATGATCGGGTTGAGCACCAGGATGTAGGCCATGGTGAAGAACGTCGCGAAGCCGCCGCGTATCTCGCGTCCGAAGTTCGAACCGCGGGCGCTGATCGAGAACCAGCGGTCGACCGCGTTCCACTTCCCCCCGGTCACCGGGGGTGCCGCGGGCTCGGGCGCGGGTGGTGCTTCGCTCTTGTTCACCGTGGAATCGGCTCTGTCCGGCATGACTCTCCTTGTTGCGTGAAGGTCCCTCGACGGGTAGCTGGATTGTTCACCTGTCGCAGGGGGGTTCAGGTTTTCGCTGTGTTACGCCTTACTGGGAAGCGCACCCGCGTCGAAGCGCTTCCGGGGTGCGCGTTGGTACGCTCTCGCCCCGCGAACGGGAATGGGAACGTACACAGTTCGTTCGAGTGCAGGGAACCAGTGCAGAGAAGAGGTCACCCGTGGGCACGGTCGTCGATGATGCTGCCGCCGCCGAGTTCCATGCGTTCTTCGAGGCGCACTACGCCGAACTCGCCAGGCTCGCCCATCTGCTGACGGGCGAGGCGGACGCGGCCGACGATCTGGCCGCGGACGCGCTGATGGCCCTCTGGCACCGCTGGGACCGGGTCAGGGGCGCCGATCACCCGGCGGCGTACGCGAGGGGCGTCGTCGCCAACCTCGCCCGTACGCGCATCCGCAGCGCGGTGCGCGAGCGCCGCAGGATCGCCCTGTTCTGGGCGCCCCGCGGGGCCGGTGACGGCTACGCGGCGGACGGGCCGGACGTGTCGGCCGTGGTGGACGTCCAAGGGGCCCTGCGGCGGCTGCCGTTCCGCAAGCGCGCGTGCGTGGTGCTGCGGCACGCCTTCGACCTGTCGGAACGGGACACCGCTCTGGTCCTCGGGATCTCGGTCGGTACGGTGAAGAGCCAGACCTCGCGCGGTGTGGCGGAACTCCAGCGGCTGCTCGGATCCGAGACCCCGGCGGCACAGGTACAGGTGGCGGTCGCGGGGCAGCGCACCGGAGGAAGGCATTGATGGACGAGGACCTGCGGGAGCGGCTGCGCACGGCCGCCGCTTCGCACCGGCCCGACCGGGCGCGGATGCTGGCCCGGATCGAGCGCGGGATGGCCCAGGAGCCGCAGGCCCGGCCCGCGCGGGCCCCGCGCTCGCCGATGCCGTGGCTGCGGATCGCGGGCGCGACGGTGGCGGTGTGCGGGGTGCTGACGGCGGGCGCGCTCGCGGTCACCTCGACGGGCCGGGAGGAGCCGTCGGGCGGGCAGCGGGTGGCGGCCGAGCCCGCGCCGCCTGCCCCGGCGTCCCCGTCCCCGGTGCGGGGCGGCGAACTGCCCGCGGGCAAGGGCCCGCTGTGGTCGGACGGTTCGCTGGATCCCAACAGCAGCGACTACTGGGCGCAGAGCGAGGTGGTGGTCAAGACGACCGAGCCGCTCACCGCGCTCACCGTCGAACTCCGGATCGCGATGAACGGAGGGGTGAACACCACCGGTTCCTGGCGTTCCCTGCCCGAGGGGGACTTCGAGGCCACGGCGGGCGAGGAGGACGGCTACCTCGTCTACCGCTGGACGCTGAAGCCGGGCCGGAGGGTTCCCACGGGCACGCACACCTTCGCGGGGCAGTACAACCACGCGGAGGGCGCCCGCGACACCGGGCAGGACGACTACACGGCGCGGGCGCGCGCGGCGGACGGGACGACGTCGGTGGGCGGCGGCTTCAGCGACACGCGCTGAGTACGGCGACCCGGGAACGGTGCGCACCGGGGGCGGCGGTGACTGGGAAGGAAAACACGTCCGGAACCCGGCAACCCTTTCGTGGGCGGTGGCGACTCTGGAACGCGACACTCCCCCACCCCCTACGAACGGGACCGACGAACATGAGCGAACGAGCGCACACGCACAGGCGCCGCCCCGGCAAACGCCGTATGGCCGCGGCGCTGACCGCGGCCCTCGGCCTCACCGGCGCCGCCCTGGCCACCAACGTGATGCTCCAGCCCGCCGGCGCGGCGACCGCCGCCGTGCCCGCCTGGCCCAGCGCCACCGGATCCCAGGCCGTCTCGAAGACCATCGAGGTCTCGGGGACGTACGACGGCTCGCTGAAGCGCTTCTACGGGAGCGGTGACCTCGGCGGGGACGGTCAGGACGAGGGCCAGGACCCGATCTTCAAGCTGGCCGACGGGGCGACGCTGAAGAACGTCATCCTGGGCTCCCCCGCCGCCGACGGCGTCCACTGCTCCGGCAGTTGCACGATCCAGAACGTCTGGTGGGAGGACGTCGGCGAGGACGCCGCCTCCTTCAAGGGCACGTCGACCGGCTCCGTCTACACGGTGTACGGCGGCGGCGCCAAGAAGGCCTCCGACAAGGTCTTCCAGTTCAACGGCGCGGGCAAGCTGGTCATCACGAAGTTCCAGGTCGCGGACTTCGGCAAGCTGGTCCGCTCCTGCGGCAACTGCTCCAAGCAGTACAAGCGCGAGATCATCGTGAACGACGTCGACATCACGGCGCCCGGGAAGTCCCTGGTCGGTATCAACACCAACTACGGGGACACCGCGGCACTGCGTTCGGTGCGCATCCACGGTGACAGCAGCAAGAAGATCAAGCCGTGCGTCCGCTACACCGGCAACAGCACCGGTGCAGAGCCGACGGAGACGGGCAGTGGCCCGGACGGCACGTACTGCCGCTACACCGCGTCGGATCTCAGCTACGACTAGGTCTGCGGCGGCAGCGAGGCGCCCCCACCGGGTCCCGGTCCGGACCCGGCGGGGGCGCCGAGCCATGTGCCGAGCCAGGTGTGGACGTCGTCCTGCATGGCGGCCGTGAAGACGTGCCCGGCGTCCGGCCAGAGCGTGGTGGTGAGCCGGTCGCCCGCTCCCGCCGCGTCCCAGACCGCGCGGAGCTTCGCGTACGCCGTCTCCACCCCGGCCGCGGTGAACAGGTGGTCGCGGCCTCCGGCGTGGAACAGCGCGGGCTTGGGAGCGGCGAGGGACGCCACGTCCGGGATGTCGAGCAGGCGGTTGAGTCCCGGGTGGAGCATGAAGTACGCGGACTGGCCCCGCAGGGTGTTGTTGCCCGGCACCATCATCTCCTTGAGCCCCGTCATCCAGCAGACGGCCGCCGCCGCCCGGACTCCGTCGGACAGGGCGGACAGCTGCCAGGCGCGGTAGGCGCCCATGGAGAAGCCCAGCGCGCCGACACGCGCCCCGTCGACCTCGGGCAGCGAGGCGAGGAAGGCCGCCGCGCGGATGTCCTCGTGCGCGGCGAGTCCGGCCAACGAGGTGCCCAGCTGGAGGAGGTTGGCGCCCAGGGCCTGCTGGTCCTCGTGGACGAGCGGGCCCCTGTCGCCCCAGCCGAGGGTGTCCACGGCGAGCACGGCGTAGCCGCGGGCGGCCAGCTCGTCGCCGATGAACCGGCCGTCGTAGTACCGCTCGGTCCAGGCGGTGGCCAGGGCGAGACGGCCGGGATCCGACCAGGGCCGCACGGTCTTCTCACGGCCGATCGAGAACTCTCCGCCGTGGTCGTGCAGGAGCAGCACGGCGGGGAAGGGGCCCGCGCCGTGCGGCACCAGCAGGGAGCCGCGGGCGCGGGTGTAGCGGCTCAGGGCGAACTCCACGGTGCGTCCGGAGTACGTCCCCGAGCGGTGCTCGTCGACCGTCACCGGGTCGAAGGGCTCGGGCCCGGGTCCCGGCGGCTGGAGCAGCGCCTCCCCGGCCGCGGCGCGTGCCGTCGCGCGCCAGGCCGGGAAGTCGCGCGTGGTGGACCTCTCCCAGGAGAGCGGAAAGGTGAGTTCGTCCCGGAGCCGCTCGTGGAAGACGGGCAGCACCCCGTGGGTGGTGCCCGGCGTCACCCCCGGGGGCGCCAGTCGCCGAGGTAACCGGCGGGGGTGTGGGAGCGGGCCTCGGACGCGGTGAGCTGGGGGCGTTCGGCCGGGTCGGTGATGCGCGCGCCGGGGCCGGTGTTGCGGTACTCCGCGAAGCGCTGGTCCTGCCAGGGGAAGCCCGCGGACATCGTGCCGTACGGTGTGACCGCGTCGATGCCCGCGCCGAGGTGGCTGTCGCGGACCGTCAGCATCGGGTGCGCGGTGAGGTCCGACGAGGGCACCCAGGGGCGGGCCAGCTTGTAGTACGCGTCGGGAGCGGTGCTGGTGATCCGGGAGCGCAGGACCAGGTATCCGCGCGGGTTGGCTCCGGCGGTGCTGGGTGCGAAGACGAAACCGTACGGGACCGAGGCCAGGTCGGTCCGTGTCAGTGTGCGGAAGTGGCAGCGGTCGAAGACGGCGGTGGCCCGGCCGAAGACGAAGTCGACATCGCCCTCCACGTAGCAGTCGCGGTAGTACTGCCGGGCGAAGGCGGTCAGGGCGAGGGAGTCGGCGTACAGGGTGTCCTGGTGGCCGAGGAAGCGGCAGCCGAGGAACGCCGAACGGTCGCCCTGGACCTTGATCGCGACGGCCTGGGTGCCGGTGTACTCCGGGTGGTCGGCGCGCAGCCAGTCGTTGGCGAAGGTCACGTCGCGGGCGGTGAAGTCCGCGGCCTGGACGGTGACGCTGGCGGACCCGCTGGTGCCGTAGGTGCCGGAGCCGTCGGGCTTGGGCGTGCCGGCCGCGTTGTCGTGGACGATGACGGTGTCGCGCGGGTCGCCGCTCGCGCCGATGAGGGTGAGGCCGGACCTGGCGGCACCGATGGTGACCGCGCCGCGGTAGGTGCCGGGGGCGATGACCAGGGTGTGGCCGGTGCCGGTCGCGGCCTCGACGGCGGACCGGACGTCGGTGTGGTCGCCCCTGCCGAGCGGGTCGACGTACAGCGTCAGGGCGTCGAGGCGGCGGGACGGTGAGCCGTAGGGGCCGAAGGGGCGGCTGTGCGGTGCGGGGCCTGCGTGGGCGGCGGGGGCGCCGAGGGCGAGGGCCGCTCCCGCGCCCGCGAGCAGGGACAGGGCACTGCGTCTGCTGGGCATGGCGGTACTCCTTGCGAGGAGGGCCGGCCGGAGCGGCGCCTTCCGGGGTGGTGGAAGGGTGCGGTGCCGCTCCGGCCGGATCGGGGGGCGGGGTCAGCGGGCGGAGGTCCTGCCCGCTCCCGCCTTGATGGCCACCAGCGCCGGGACGGCGAGCGGGTGGTTGACCTTGGTGCGCAGCGTCGGGGTCCAGCCGGCGCCCGTGGTGAGCTGCTCCTCGGGTACGCCCGCGTTGTGCACGGCGATCAGGTCGGTCTTGCGCCCGTTGACGTAGTTGTCGCCCGCCGTGAGCGGGGCCTCGGACCACTTCTTCAGGATCTTCGCCTTGTCGAAGCCGGAGCCGAGGGTGAAGGCGTTGGACTCGGCGACGAGCTTGGACTCCTTGCCGATGCCGTAGCTGTAGCCGTAGACGCTGCCGGTGGTGGCGACGAAGTGGTTGTTGTAGGAGTCGACCTGGCCGAAGCGGACGCGGGGCGCGCGCTCGTTGACGTTCTTGAACAGGTTGTGGTGCAGCGTCACCCGCAGGTGGCCGCTGTCCGTGGCTCCAGCGCTGTCGCTGTTGCCGATGAGCATCGTCTTGTCGTGGTCCTTGAGGACGTTCCACGAGACGGTGACGAGGTCGGCGCCGCGCACGATGTCGAAGAGACCGTCGTGCTGCTGGTAGACCTTGCCGAAGTAGTGCGGCTGGTCGGCGTCGGGGCGGTCGCCGTCGCTGAAGGTGTTGTGGTCGACCCAGACGTGGGTGGAGCCGTAGACGACGAGGTTGTCGTACTCGGAGTTCCAGGCGCCCTGGTCACCGTCGGTCGGGTCCCACTGGGGGAAGCAGTCGTAGGTGTCCTCGAAGGAGATGTTGCGGACGATCACGTTGGAGACGTTCTTCACCTGGAGGCTGGCTCCGATGATCGTGGCGTCCTTGCCGACCCCGACGAGGGTGGTGTTGGACGGGACGTTCACGTTGACCGCGGCGGCCTGCAGCTTCGCGGACGCGGCGCGGGCGTCCTCCAGCGGGCCGGAGGGGACCGCGTCGGTACCCCAGACGGCCGGGTCGTAGGCCGCGAGGTACTTCTCCAGGGTGTAGCCGTCCTGCTGGTAGGCCTCGCAGCCGATCGGGGTGCCCTCGGCGTCGGAGTTGCCGTGGACGGTGCCGTCGATCCTGACGATCTTCGGCGCGTCCCCGGCCTCCTCGAAGGCTGCGATGAGCTCGGCCCGGTTGCTCACGGTGTAGACGTGCTCCGGGGTGGCTGCCGAGCCGCCCGTGGTGGAGCCGTCGGCGGCGGCCCAGCCGTCGCCCGCGGGGAGTACGGCGCGCTCGATCCCCTTGCCGTGGTGGGAGGAGGCCTGGGCGGGGACGCTGACGGCCAGGGCCAGCGAGGCGCAGCCCATCACCACGGCGATGGCTCGGACATGTCTCGTGCGTGCGGGCATGACGAATCCTTAACTGTCGTACGGGGGGAGGAAGAAGCGTGCGGGAGGTGCGGGGATCAGGCCTGCGGCCAGGTGATCCACGCCTCCGGTACCGGCGCGTCGAGGCGGCGCAGATCGCGCGGGGCGAGCACGCGCCCGTCGAGCAGCGCGCGTGCGGTGGTGCGGGCCACCTCGACGGCGCCCCGGGGCCGGAAGTGGGTGTTGTCCTGCTTGCCGTCCGGGTAGTTCGGCGACTCGCCCGGCTCCAGCCAGTTGAAGTACGCCAGGGTCCCGTCCGGGCCGAGTTCCTGCCAGCGGGCCAGGGAGAGTGCCTGGAGGTCGAGCAGGGCCACGCCCTCCTCGGCGGCCAGGGCGCGCATGGCCGCGGGATACTCGCCGTGGGTGGGCTTCGCGGTGCCGTCCTCGGCGAACCGGCGGCGCTCGACCGGGGTGATCAGCACGGGCTCGGCCCGGCGCTCACGGGCGCCCTGGATGTACTGCCGCAGATACTCCTGGTACGTGGTGTAGGGGTCGGTGCCCCGGGCGGGGTCCTCGGTCTTCTCGTCGTTGTGGCCGAACTGGATGAGGACCAGGTCGCCGCCGCGGACGCCCTCCAGGAGGGCGGTGAGCCGGCCCTCGTCGATGAAGCTCTTGGAACTCCGGCCGTTCATCGCGTGGTTGGCGACGGTGAGCGAGTGGCCCAGGAAGAAGGGGAGGGCCATGCCCCAGCCGGTCTCGGGTGCCGCGGCGGCGTACTTCTGGGCCGCCGTGGAGTCGCCCGCGATGTGCAGCGTCCGGGGCCTGGGCCTGCCCCGGCCGCCGTCCGCGAGTGCGGGCGTGGCGGCGAAAGCGAGGGGCAGCGCGAGGAGCGCGGCTGCCGTCCGTCTGCGGGTGAGTGACACAGGATGACTGCCTCTCTCGGAGGACAAACGTGAGGTGGTGCACGTGGGGAGGGACCGGCGGCGGGACGCGACCCGGACCGCCGCCGGTCCCCCGGTCACCGGGGTGCCTGGCGTGGCGTGGGCGGCGGCTCAGCCGTTGCCCAGTTCCTTCCACTCCTTCTGGGCGGCGTTCAGTTCCTCGGCCATCTTGTCGAGGAACGCCTTGGCCGTGATCTTGCCGAGGAGCAGCTTCTGGAACTCCGGCTCGTTGTCGGCCTTGCTGATGTTGTTCCAGTCGGGCAGGTAGTACGGGAGGTCGACGACCTTGGTGGAACCGTCGGTCAGGGCCTTCGCCGCGAGAGCGGTGGGTTCGGTCTGGGAGATCCAGGGGTCCTTGGCCGCTTCGGTGTTGGCCGGTATCGCGCCCGCTGACTCGTTCCACTTGCTGTTCGACTCATGGGAGGCGGCGAACTCGATGAACTTCCAGGCGGCGTTCTTGTTCTTGCTGGAGCGGAACAGGCCGAGACCGTCGACGGGGTTGGAGACCTGGACACGGGTGCCGCCCTCCCCGATCGGGGCGGGTATGCCACGGAACTTCTCCTTGCCGAGGGCCTTCAGGTGGTCCTGGTAGGAGCCGAGGTTGTGGCTGAGCATCCCGATGGTGCCGGAGTCCCACTGGGCGACCATCTTGGTGAAGTCGTTGTTGACGTCGGCGGACGGCGTCGTCTTCTTGAAGAGCGCGGCGTACTTCTCCAGCGCCGCGACGTTCTTCGGGTCGTTCAGGGTCGTCTTGTCGCCGTCCCAGAACTCTGTCATACCGGTCTGGCCGTAGATCGCGTCCAGCGCCTGGGCGATGGAGCCGGCGCCGCCGCGGATGGTGTAGCCGAACTTGTTCTTCTTGGCGTCCGTCAGCTTCTCGGCGGCCTCGTAGAACTTGGGCCAGGTGGCGGGCTCGTCCAGGCCGGCCTCCTCGAACAGGTCGGTGCGGTACCAGAGCGCGCCGTTGTTCGCGGAGGTGGGCACGGAGTACAGGTCGTCGCCCCGGCCCGCGGCGGCTCTGACGCTCTCGACCATGTTCTCGACGAGCTTGCCCTTGAGCGACGAGCCGTCCAGGCGGTCGTTGACCGGCTCCAGGGCCTCCTGGGAGACCATGTTGGCCAGGTAGGCCGTGCCGACACCGCCGACGTCGGGCAGGCCGCCGCCCGCGATGGCCGTGTCGTACTTGGACTGGACGTCAGCAATCGGGATCGGGACGTACTTGACCTTGATGTCCGGGTTGGCCTTCTCGAAATCCTTGATGATCTCGGTCCAGATCTCGGTGCGCGGACCACCGTTGTTGTCCCAGAAGGTGATCTCGCCCTTGCCGCTGCCCTCCGTGCCTGAGCTGCTGCCGTCGTCGCCGCAGCCGGTGGCCGCGATGGCCAGGACCGCCGTGAGGGACACCGCGGTCGCGGCACGCCCCCGGAGCGTCTTCGAGATGTTCATGTCGGCTCTTCTCTCTCGGATCTGTACGCGTGCGTGGGGGGAAATCAGTGGTGTGTGCCGTGCGGCGCGGTGCCGATGTACGTCTGCGGGCCGGCGTTGCGGGTGACGAGCTTGGGCACGTCGGCGGCCCGGTGCAGGGTGTACGGGTAGAAGTCGCGCGGCTCGAACGCGGTGCCCCGGGTGTCGGTGCGTCCCGTGGTGTTCCTCAGGATCGATCCGCGCTGGACCAGCTCGGCCGTGTCGTCGGCCTGGTAGGGGTGCTGGACGTCCTGGTAGTAGCTGTTCTCGATGACCATCTTCGTGGCGCCGCGCGCCCAGTTGCCGTACGTCCACAGCGGGTCCCCGTCCGCGACCTGCGCGGAGAGGTAGTTGTTGTAGAGGTGGGCGTAGGCGCAGTTGTCGGCGGACGGGTTGCGCTGCTTGGTGCCGCTGAACCAGTTGTGGTCGATCGTGATCTGCGTGGTGACGTTCTCGGTCCAGCCGATGCCGAGCGCCTTGTTGTGGTGGTCGAAGTGGTTGTACGACACGGTGATGTACTGGCTGTCCTTGCGGATGTCGAGCAGCCCGTCGCCCATGTGCGTCAGCCGGTTGTGGTCGATCCAGACGTGGTCGGCCGAGTCCATCTGGATCGCGTCGAAGTCCGTCGTCTTCCCGTCCCAGTCGCCCTCGATGTACGAGTCGCGGATGGTGAGGTTACGGATGATGACGTTGCTGGTGCCGGGGTTCAGGTGGAGCTCGCCGTGGACGATCTCGCCCGTGTCGCCCGCCCCGACGATGGTCTTGTCCGACGCGACGTCGATGTCCGCCCCGAACGGCTCCACCGCGATGGAGCCGGCCACCCGGATGACGTAGGGCTCCTCGGCACCGGCGTACTTCTCCAGGCCCGCCTGGTCGGTGACGGTCACCACCTCGCCGCCGCGGCCCCCGGTGGTGCCCCCGGCGAGCGAGGCGAACCCGTGCGGGGTGCCGGGCCCGCCGCCCGGGTGGGCGGCGGCCGGCCGCGGCGCCTCCGCCGCCGCCCCGCCCGGGGCGGTGGGCAGCAGGAGGGCGGCGAGGGCGAAGGCCGTGAACAGCGTTCTCGCTCTGGTGCGCTCGGTACGGAGGTGCGTCATTGCGGCTCCCATACAGCGGTGCGGGGTCAGGTGGTGCGAGGTCTTTCGCTGGTGCGGAATGCGGTGAACCCGGCGGTTCCGGAGGGCCCGGTGCCGGTCGGTGCGGTGGCGAAGAGGCCGAGCAGCGCGCCGACCCAGCGCCAGGGGGTGGCGGCGAAGACCTGGCCGGAGGCCCTGAAGCCGGTGCCGTCGCCGGTGTCGGCGAAGAAGCGGCAGCGTGCGCCCCTGCCGACCTCGATCCGGACGCGGACGACGGCGCCGGGCGCGGGGCGGGGGTGTTCGGCGTCCCGCTCGTGCTCGGCGACGGTCTCGGCGTACCGGTGCACGAGCCGGGCCGTGCCGTCGGGGCCGGCCTCCAGGCCGATCCACGAGAAGGCGTCCCCGAGCACGGCGAGCCCGGCCTTGGAGCCCGGCTCGTCGCTGTCCAGCGTGATGCCGACCTCGACGGTGAACTCCTCGGCGGGCAGCCGCTGCACCAGGACGTTGGGCAGGGCGCGCAGATCGTGCGCGTACGCGGTCCGTACGCAGCTGAGCCGCAGCCCGTCGCCGGCGTGCCCGACGGTCCAGCCGGGCCGGGGGTTGGCCGTCCACTGCCACTGGCGGCCGTGGCGCCCGCCGGGGAAGTCGTCGCTGGACGCGGGTGTCCCGGGAGTCCCTCCCGGGCCCTTCGGCAGGGGGTGGACGAGGACGGGTTCGCCCCGGTCGCCGATGACCGGCCAGCCGTCCTGCCAGGTCATGGGCTGGAGGTGCACCACCCGGCCGTACGCTCCGCGTGCCTGGAAGTGGAGGAACCAGTCCTCGCCCGCGGCGGTGCGGACCCAGCCGCCCTGGTGGGGGCCGTTGACCTCGGTGGCGCCCTGTTCCAGGACGACGCGCTCCTCGTAGGGCCCGTCGAAGGTCCGCGAGCGGAAGGCGCCCTGCCAGCCGGTCTCCACTCCCCCGGCCGGGGCGAAGATCCAGAACCAGCCGTCGTGCCGGTAGAGCTTGGGGCCTTCGAGGGTGAACCAGCCCGGGATCGTGTCGGCGTCGATCAGGGTCGTGCCCTCGTCGAGGAGCTCGCGTCCGTCGGGGCTCATCCGGTGGCCGGTGAGCCGGTTCTTGATGCCGGAGCGGGACTTCGCCCAGGCGTGCACCAGATAGGCCTCGCCCGTCTCCTCGTCCCAGAGCGGGCAGGCGTCGATCAGGCCCTTGCCCGCCTTGACGAGGTGCGGGGCGCTCCAGGGTCCGCGGATGTCCTCGGCGTTGATCTGCTGGATGCCGTGGTCGGGGTCGCCCCAGAAGATCCAGAAGCGTCCGTCGTGGTGGCGCAGCGAGGGCGCCCACACCCCGCAGTCGTGGCGGGGCACGGCGAAGTCCGCGTCTGGTCCGAGCCGTTCGAGGGCGTGGCCGATGAGGGTCCAGTTGACCAGGTCGCGGGAGTGCAGCAGCGGCAGCCCGGGAACGCGGCCGAAGCTGGAGGAGGTGAGGTAGTAGTCGTCGCCCACGCGGACGACGTCCGGGTCGGACCAGTCGGCGTGCAGCACCGGGTTGCGGTAGGTGCCGTCCCCGAGGTCCGCGGACCGGAGCCTCACGGGGGCGCTCATGTGGTCGCCACCTTGCGGACGTGGGCGGCGGCGGCGTCGCGGTCGAGGCGGCCGTCCGCGACGACGGTGACGACCCGGCGGACGACGGTGGCTCCGGCGGGGACGGGCAGCCGGCGGTCGGCGGCGAGGGACGAGCCGACGCCGGGGTATTCGGTGGTCCGTACGAACCACGGGTCGCGCCGGGTCTCCTCGGTCGCGCCGGCGAAGACGAGCGTCCAGCCGTCCCCGGCGAGGGCCAGCCAGTCCGCGGCCCTGCCGTGCACGGCCTCCTCGCCGTCGAGGGTCCCGCTGAACACGGCGGGCGGGGCGGCCTCCTTGGGGGCGCGCCAGAAGAAGCCGCCGTATCCGGCGCCGGGGCGGCCGTTGGTGGCGGGGCTGCCGATGGAGAGGTCGCCGCCGCCCCGGTTGGTCAGGGAGAAGGAGAAGTCCAGCGCCCAGGCGGTGTCGGAGAGTTCGGTGACGGCTACGGTGCGGTGCTCGCGCAGCAGCTCGGTGCCGTCGGCCTCCCAGCTGAGCTCCTCCACGAAGCCGTCCGGGTCGCGGAGCTTCCAGCCGAGGTGGCGCTGCGTCCCGTGGTTGTCGAGCTCGGTGGGGCCCTGGTCGCGGACGAAGGTGCGTCCGCCCCAGAAGTTGTGCCCGGCCACGTCCGGCACCGCGACGGAGGCGCCGAGGTGGTGGATGTGGTCGGCCGGGCGCTCCTCGGTGACCGGGGTGCCGGCGAGGGTGGTGACGGGGTGGAGGTAGGGCCGGCCGTCGGTTTCGGGCCGGTAGGTGTAGCGGCCGACGGGGCGTCCGGCGCAGCTGAGGAGTGCCGTGGTCATGGTGTGCTCACCTCGCTGGGGCGCGCCCATGAGGCGCCTAGTTCGGAGAAGAGGGTGAGGGTGTCGGCCGCGGCGGCGACGGTTCCGTCGATGCCGCGCACGACGCGCCGGATGCCGCCGTTGGGTCCGTCGGGCCGGGTGTGCCAGGCCGCGGCGGGCAGCGCGGTGGGTTCGGGTGCGGTGCGTACGGCTTCGACGACCCGCATGAAGGCGCCGGTGCGCTCCGGCGGCACGAGGAGCGCGGTGCCGTGCTCCAGGTGGCCGACGAGGTTCTCCAGGAGGTCGGTCCGCCCGTGCACGGCCTCCTCGGGCCCGTGGCCCGCGCGCTGGACGAGGACGCGGTCCTGCTTGTACCAGAAGGTGATGCGGCCCCGGTCGCCGTGGACGATCACGTACGGCTCGCCCGCCTCCTCGGCGCAGAGGGTGACCGCGACGGTGACGGGGAGCCCGTCGGTGGTGGTGACGCGGACGCAGCTGGTGTCGTCGGACTCGATGTCGTGGGCCCTGAACAGCTCGGTCTCGATGGACGCCACGTCCTCGGCCGTCCCCCGGTCGGCGAGTTCGAGCGCGGTGGCGACGGCGTGCGCGAGCGGGTTGGTGAGCACCCCGTCGACCACGTCCGTCCCGCCGAGCCTGCGGCGGCCCGCCCAGGGCGCCCGGCGGAAGTAGGTGTCGTCGCGTACCCAGGCCCCCGCGGCGCCGATGCCGCGCAGTTCTCCGATGGCTCCGGAGCGTACGAGGTCCTTGATGGCGGGCACGGCGTGCGAGCCGAAGGACTGGAAGCCGACCTGGCAGGCGATGCCCGCCTCCCGTACGCCCTCGGTCATGCGGGCGTAGTCGTCCCAGGTCGCGGCGGGGGGCTTCTCCAGGAGGAGGTGGACGCCCCGGGCCGCCGCGGTGAGGGCGAGCGCGGTGTGGGTCGGGATGGGGGTGCAGATGATCGCGGCGCGGGCCCCGGTGGAGTCCAGGAGGGCGCCGAAGTCGGACGACTGCTCGGGGAGTTCACCGGCGAACGCTTCGAGCTCGTCCTCGGTCAGCGGGTTCAGCTCGCAGATCCCGGCCAGCCTGACCAGGCCCTGGTGCTGGAGCCGGCGGATGTTGGCGAGGTGCCAGCGGCCGTGGCCCCTGGCACCGGCCAGGACGATGGGGAGG
Organism: Streptomyces sp. CB02058; assembly: GCF_001905505.1. Classification (GTDB taxonomy): domain Bacteria; phylum Actinomycetota; class Actinomycetes; order Streptomycetales; family Streptomycetaceae; genus Streptomyces. The sequence continues at coordinate 1,326,567 of NZ_LIPG01000002.1, read as the reverse complement.
GGGGTGCTCGTGCTCATCGGGCCGCCCTCCCCGCTCCGGCCTCGCGGGCTACGTCGGCGGCGGCGCGTTCGGCGCTGTCGACGGGGCCGTGCAGGGCGGGCGTCCAGCCGGTGTCGGGGCTGAGGTCCTGCTCGCTGCCGGAGTTGTAGGCGTTGTAGATGGACACGAGGTCGACGGGGAAGCCGTTGAAGACGGTGCCGCGCTGGGTGAGCGCGCTGCCGTTCCAGCTCTTGAGCAGGTCGGCGACCTCGACGTGGCCCGGGGCCTCGAAGGCGTTGTTCTCCGCGACGATCCGCGACTCGGTGGAGACGCCGATGGAGTAGCGGTATTCGGCGTCCCCGGGGATGACGTAGCGGTTGTTGTAGAGGTGGACCTGGCCGAAGCGGACCCGGGGCGCGCGCTGCACGACGGAGTGGAACTCGTTGTGGTGCAGGGTGACGCGGAGCTTGCCCCGGTCGGTGGTGACACCGTCGCCGTTGCCGATCAGCATCGCCTTGTCGTGGTCGGCGAACCGGCTCCAGGAGACGGTGACCAGGTCGGAGCCGTTGGTGATGTCGAGGAGCCCGTCGTGGCGCAGGAAGTTGCGCCCGAACAGGGTGGGCTCCTTGTCGTCGGGCCTTCCCCTGTCGCTCGCGGTGACGTGGTCGACCCAGACATGGGTGGCGCCGCGCAGCCAGAGCGTGTCGTACGCCGTCTTCCAGTCGCCGAGTCCGCCGGTGTTGGGCTGCCAGGCCGGGAAGCAGTCGTAGGCGTCGCGCAGTTCGAGGTTGCGGACGATGACGTTGTCCGCGTCCCTGACCTGGAGGCTCGCGCCCTTGAGCACCGCGCCGGTACCGACGCCGACGAGGGTGGTGTTGGAGCCGACCAGGAGTTCGACGCGCTCGGCCTGGCGGGCGGCGGATGCCTTGCGGGCGTCCTCCTGGGCTCCCGCCGGCTTGGCACCGCCCCAGGTGCGGGGGTCGTAGGCGGCGAGGTAGGCGTCGAGGGCGTAGCCGTCGGTGGCGTAGTCGGAGCAGTCCAGGCGCCGTCCCCGGTCGTCGGTGTTGGCGTCGATGGTCCCCGCGACCTTGATGATCTTCGGGGTGGAGCTGCCGCCGTCGAGCGCCGCGACGAGCTGCGCCCTGGTGCGCACGGTGAAGACGTGGGCGTCGTCCGCGGCCGAGCCGCCGGTGGTCCCGGCGCCCTCGGCCGCCCAGCCGTCGCCCTCGGGCAGGACCTCGCGGCCGAGGTCGCGCTCCGGGGGCGCGGGCCGTGCCGAGGGGGCCGGGGTGGCCGCCTCGGCGCCCGGCTGGAGGGCCAGGCTGCCGAGCAGCAGGGCGAGCGCGGCGGCGGCTCTGCGCGCCGTACGGGGACGGAGCTTGGGGGTCATGTCCGTCATCCCTTCACGGCGCCCGCGCTGAAGCCGGTGATGAGCCACTTCTGGATGAAGGCGAAGACGATCACCACGGGCACGGCGGCGATGACTCCGCCCGCGGCCAGCGCGCCCAGGTCGACGCTGTCGGCGCCGATGAGGGTGTTCAGGCCGACCGGGATCGTCTGCTTGTCCTGCTCGCTGAGGAACATCAGGGCGAACAGGAAGTGGTTCCAGCTGTGGACGAAGGCGAAGGAGCCGACGGCGATGAGTCCGGGGCGCAGAAGCGGCAGGACCACGGCGCAGAAGGCCTTGAAGCGGGAGCAGCCGTCCACCCAGGCGGCCTCTTCGAGGGAGACCGGCACGTTCTTGATGAAGCCGCTGATCAGGATGATCGACAGCGGGAGCTGGAAGACGGTCTCCGCGATGACGACACTCCCCAGGGAGTTGATCATCTGGAGGTTCTTGAAGATCTCGAAGAGCGGCACGAGCATCAGGGCGCCCGGGATGAACTGCGAGCAGAGCAGCGCCAGCATGAAGGCGCCCTTGATCTTGAAGTCGAACCGGGCCAGGGCGTAGCCGCCGGCCAGCGCGACCAGGGTCGTGGCGATCAGCGTCGCGACGCCGACGATCATGCTGTTCTGGAAGAAGAGGGCGAAGCTGCGCTCGTTCCAGACCTTGGAGAAGTGGTCCCCCGTCATCGGCCAGGGCACCAGCGAGGTGGAGCCGGCGGGCCGTACGGCGAAGAGGAACATCCAGTAGAACGGGATGAGCGTGAAGAGCAGATAGATGCCGAGCGGCACGTAGATCTGCCAGCGCGGTACGTCGTCGAAGGCACGCTCGCGCTTGCTGCGCCGGGGCGCGGAGGGCGGCGGGGCGTCGTCGCCCGCGGCCAGGCCCGGCGTGCGGGCGCTGTTCTTCTCTGCGAGTGCGGCAGTCACTTGTGGTCGCCTCCGAACTTGCTCAGGCGCAGATAGACGATCGAGCAGAAGAGGAGGATCACGAAGGCGACGGTGGTGAGCGCCGAGGCGTATCCGAAGTCGTGGCCCTCGATGCCTGTATTGGCGACGTAGAGCGGGAGTGTGGTCGTCTCACCCGCCGGCCCGCCGCCGGTGAGGGTGTAGAGCAGGTCGACGTTGTTGAACTCCCAGACCCCGCGCAGCAGGGTGGCGAGGATGATCGCGTCGCGGAGGTGCGGGAGGGTGATGTGGAAGAACTGCCGCATCCGCCCCGCGCCGTCCACCGACGCCGCCTCGTACAGCTCCTTGGAGACGGACTGGAGGTCGGCGAGGATGAGGATGGCGAAGAAGGGGACACCGCGCCAGAGTTCGGAGATGGTCGCCGCCCAGAACACCGTCCCGGTGTCGGAGAGCACCGAGGTGCCGTACTCGCCGATCCCGGCGTCCGCGAGGTAGCGGCTGAAGCCGGTGGAGGAGTTGTAGAGCAGGATCCAGATGGTGCTGGTCAGCACACCGGAGACGGCCCAGGGCGAGAAGACCATGGCGCGGGATATCCCGCGGCCTATGAAGGTCTGGTTGACGATCAGCGCGAGCGCGAGGCCGAGTGCGAGCTGCAGGGTGACCTGGGTGAAGACCCACTGGGCGCTGAAGCCGAGCGTCGACCAGAACTGGTCGTCCTCCGTGAAGATCCGGGTGAAGTTGTCGAAGCCGGCGAAGCCGTTCCGCCACGGCTTGGTGACGTTGTAGTTCTGCAGGCTGTAGTAGAAGACGCTGATCACCGGATAGGCGATGAAGCCCAGCATCAGCAGGCCCGCGGGCGCGATCAGCAGGTACGGCAGGCGGCGGGGACTCGCCGAACGGCGCTTGGGCGCCTTTGCCTTGGGCGGCGGTGGGGCCACGGCTGTGTGGGCCATGACGCTCTCCGATCTCTGGGAAGTGCGGGATGTGCCGTGCTCTCGGTGCGTTCTCTCGGTGTGGTGCGGTGCGTGCGCTCCGTGCTCACGGTGCGTTCGGTGCGCGCTTTCCGTGCATGGTGCAAGCGCTTACCGCATGCCGTTCGGTATCCCGGACGGGAGCGGCGCGCTGAATTCCGTGCGCCCGGTTCAGCCCGCGTACGGGTCGGGCACTTCTCCCCGCCGGGCCAGGAACGTGAAGTCGCATCCCGTGTCGGCCTGGGTGATCTGGTCCTGGTAGAGCGCGCCGTATCCGCGCCCGTAGCGGGCGGGCGGCTCGGTCCACTCGGACCTGCGCAGCTCCAGCTCCTCGTCGGACACGTCGAGATGGAGCAGCCGCGCCTCCACGTCCAGCGTGATCAGGTCCCCGGTGCGGACCAGGGCGAGCGGTCCGCCGACGAAGGACTCGGGCGCGATGTGCAGGACGCAGGCCCCGTAACTGGTGCCGCTCATCCGGGCGTCGGAGAGCCGCACCATGTCACGCACGCCCTGCTTGAGCAGGTAATCCGGGATCGGCAGCATGCCGTACTCGGGCATGCCGGGACCGCCCTTGGGGCCGGCGTTGCGGAGCACCAGCACATGGTCCGGGGTGAGGGCCAGGGCCGGGTCGTTGATGGTGCGCTGCATCTCCTTGTAGTCGTCGAAGACGACCGCGGGTCCGGTGTGACGGAGCAGATGCGGCTCGGCGGCGATGTGCTTGATGACGGCGCCGTCGGGGCAGAGGTTGCCGCGCAGCACCGCCACGCCGCCCTCCTCGGCCAGGGGGTTGTCCCGCTCCCGGATGACGTCGGTGTTGTGCACGAGCGCCCCGTCGATCTGCTCGCGCAGGGTGTCGTGGGTGACGGTGGGCCGGTCCAGGTGGAGTACGTCGGTGAGCCGGGCCAGGAATCCCGGCAGCCCTCCGGCGAAGTGGAAGTCCTCCATCAGGTACTTCCCGCCGGGGCGGAGGTTGGCGAGGACCGGGACGGTGCGGGCGATGCGGTCGAAGTCGTCCAGGGTGAGCTTCACCCCGGAGCGGCCGGCCATCGCGATGAGGTGGATGACGGCGTTGGTGGAGCCGCCGAGCGCGAGCACCGTGGCGACGGCGTCCTCGTAGGCGTCTGCCGTGAGGATCTTCGACAACGTGAGCTGCTGCCACACCAGTTCGACGATGCGGAGGCCGGACTGCGCGGCCATCCGGTCGTGGCCGGAGTCCACCGCCGGGATGGAGGAGGCTCCCGGCACGGTGACGCCCAGCGCCTCGGCGGCGGCCGTCAGGGTCGAGGCGGTGCCCATCGTCATGCAGTGGCCGGGAGAGCGGGCGAGCCCGTTCTCCAGTTCGCCCATCTCGCAGTCGCCGATGAGTCCGGCCCGCTTGTCGTCCCAGTACTTCCACATGTCCGTGCCGGAGCCCAGGACCTCGTTGCGCCAGTGGCCCGGCAGCATCGGCCCGGCGGGCACGAAGACCGTCGGCAGGTCGACGGAGGCGGCGCCCATCAGCAGCGCGGGGGTGGACTTGTCGCAGCCGCCGAGCAGCACCGCGCCGTCGACGGGGTAGGAGCGCAGCAGCTCCTCCGTCTCCATCGCCAGCATGTTGCGGTAGAGCATCGGGGTCGGCTTCTGGAAGGTCTCCGAGAGCGTGGAGACCGGGAACTCGAGCGGGAAGCCGCCCGCCTGCCAGACGCCCCGCTTGACCGCCTGCGCGCGGTCGCGCAGATGGACGTGGCACGGGTTGATGTCGGACCAGGTGTTGAGGATCGCGATGACCGGCTTGCCCAGGTGCTCCTCGGGGAGGTAGCCGAGCTGCCGGGTGCGGGCGCGGTGGCTGAAGGAGCGGAGCCCGTCCGTGCCCCACCACTGGTGGCTGCGCAGCTCCTCGGGGGCGATGCGGCGGCCCGTCGTACCGTCGGCTGTCATATCGACCACCCGGCGACCTGGTCGGCGACCTCGGCGCGCTGCGCCTCGGGGAGCACCCGGCTCGGCGGACGTACGTCGCGGCGGCAGAGTCCGAGCGAGGCCAGGGCCTCCTTGACGACCGTCACGTTGTTCGCGGACTGCCGGTCGGCGCGCAGTTCCTCGAAGCGGCGGATCCGCTCCCAGACCTTCATCGCCGCGGTGTAGTCGCCGGCCCGCAGCGCCTCCAGCATGTCCAGCGAGACGCCGGGGGCGATGTTGACCAGGCCGGAGGTGAAACCGGTGGCGCCGGTGGCGAAGTAGGAGGGGGCGTAGAGCTCGGCGAGCCCGGCGACCCAGACGAACCGCTCCAGGCCGGCGTCACGGGCGAACGCGCCGAAGCGGGCGGCGTCCGGCACGGCGTACTTCACGCCGATGACGTTGGGGCAGGCGTCGGCGAGCTCGGTGAGCGCCTCGCCCGTCAGCAGCGGGTTGCGGATGTAGGGGACGACGCCGAGCTCCGGGACGGCCTCCGCGATGGCGCGGTGGTAGTCGATCCAGCCGTCCTGCGAGACGTAGGGGTGCACGGGCTGGTGCACCATCACCATCTCGGCGCCGGCTTCCCTGGCGTGCTCGGCGGCGGCCACGGCGGTCGGCACGTCGTGGCCGACACCCACCAGCACGGTGGCCCGGCCGCCCGCCTCCTCGATGGTCAGCTCGGTGACGGTACGCCGCTCGTCGGGGGTGAGCGCGTAGAACTCACCGGTGTTGCCGTTCGGGGTGACGATGCGGACGCCGCCGTCGAGCAGCCTGCGCAGCAGCGCGCGGTGGGCCGGGACGTCGATGCTCCCGTCCTCGGTGAACGGGGTCACCGGGATCGCCACTACGTCTGCGAGGGCCGCCTTCAGCGGGGTGAGGTCCATGCGGACTGGCCTTTCGTCGGAGTGCTGGTGAGTCGGTTCCAGCGGGTGGTTCACGCCGTGTCACCCCCGTCTTCGTCGTCGGGGAAGGCACGGCGTACGAACGATGCGATGTGGTCGCGCAGGGCTCCCGCGGCGGCCTCGGCGTCGGCGGAGAGGGCGAGCCGGAGGATCTCGCGGTGCTCGGCCGCCTCGCGCTCCCAGGACGGGATGGCCGACCAGGCGACGGTCGACACGAGCGCGGCCTGGTCGCGGACCTCGTCGAGCATCCGGCCGAGCAGCGGGTTGCCGCAGGGCAGGTAGAGGGCCCGGTGGAAGTCCCGGTTGGCGAGCGACCTGTCCGCCTTGTCGATCGCCGAGTCGGCCCGCTCCAGGGCCTCCTGGGCGGCCTCCAGCGACGCCTGCCGGGTGATGGTGCGGCGCAGCGCCTCCGGCTCCAGGAGCAGGCGTACGTCGTACACCTCCCGGGCCATGGCCGCGTCCACGAGCCGCACGGTGGCGCCCTTGTACTGGCTCATGACCACCAGTCCGGTCCCGGCGAGCGTCTTCAGCGCCTCGCGCACGGGGGTCTTCGACACCCCGAACTGGGCGGCGAGTTCGGTCTCCACGAGCGCCTGCCCCGGTCGCAGCTGCGCGGTGAGGATCGCGTGCTTGATCGCCTCCAGCACGTACTGGGTCCTGGACGGGATCGGGGCAGGCGCAAAGGTCATGGGAAGGGTGCTCTCACATCTCGCGTATCGCGTCTCATATATGACGTACGAAGTATGACGCGATGAAGCTAGGACGGTGAGAATGTTTCGTCAATGCTTCTGACGGAAGAATTTCGGTTGCGCAGCCCGCCTCCGGATACGCCGCAGGTCCCCGGCGTGTGCCGGGGACCTGTGTTCGGGGAGCCGCGACGGGAAGGCCGCGGGAGGAGCGTCGGGCGGTCAGCCGCCGCGCACCGCGGACAGGGCGTCCGCGACGGCGCGGAGGTCCGGTCCCGAGGCCAGGCCCGCGTGGTACAGGCGCAGTTCGCCCGCGCCGAGCGAGGCCGCGTGCGCGGCGTCCCGCGCCAGGGTGCCGGGGCTTCCGCCCATGCCGGTGACCACGTTGAAGTTGGCGGCCAGCACCCCGGAGAGCCCCGCGAAGGGGCCGAGGACCGCCTCGCGCGCCGCGTCGCCGCCGGTACAGGGCAGCACGACCCCGTCGGCCGTGGACAGGATGTGGGCGGGGTCCGTACCGACGTTGGCGCCGGTGCGGTACGGCGCGGGATCGGCGTGCAGCAGGACCTGGAAGTCCGGTCCCGGTGCCGCGCCGCGCACCGCCGCGACGGCCGCCTCCTGGAGGCCCCTTGCGACCTGTCCGCGCCACCGCAGGGTGGCGTCGGCGAGGTCCGCGCCGAGCAGCTTCCCGATGCCCTGCCAGCCGGACTCCCCGGACCCCTGACCGGCCCATACGGGCTCCAGGGCGCTGTGCACGGCGGCCCGCAGCTCCTCCGCGTCCAGGCCCACCGAGGCGTAGCCGGCGCGGCAGTCGGCGCAGAAGCAGAGGGACATCAGATACTGCGCGGCGTCCCCGAGGCCCACCCCGGAGGTCTTGTCGTGGGCGTGCAGATGGGCGAAGCCGTACCAGCCGCACGACTCCAGCTCGGCACCCGAGGCCCCGGGGCGTACGGCCGCCTCGGCCGCCAGGTCCACCAGGTACGCCTGGACGTCGGGCCGCGCGATGCACGGCGCCCAGGGGTAGCGGTCGCCGTAGGCGTTGACCACGGAGGTGTCCGGATGCTCCGCGCCGAGCCGGGAGTTGTGCGCGAGGACCACCCAGGAGTGCACCTGGAGGCCCTCCTCCGCCAGGGCCTCGGCGGCCTCGGCGTACGGGTCGTCGCCCGCCACCCAGGACTGCGTCCAGGGGCGCAGCTCGCGCCCTGCCCAGCGGCCCTCGTCCGGCGGGTAGAGCACCGCCGCGTGTTCGGCGGTGACGATCCGGCGGGCGGGGTGGCGCGGCGTCAGGGCCCGGGTGGAGTGGTAGGCGGAGGCGAGCGTCACCTGTTCGACGCCGAGGCCGGCGAGGCGGCGGGCCGCGTCCGGGTCCCCGACGACGTCCCAGGGGTACAGAAAGGCGGAGGCCTTCACCTGGCCTCCCCCGCGGGGTACTTCTCCAGCAGGGCGCGGCCGTTCGCGATGATCGCGGCCAGCTCCTCGACGTGCCCGGCGGAGGGCTCGGTGAGCGGGGTGCGGACGTGGCCGACGTCCAGGCCCTCCAGCCGGACGGCCGCCTTCACGAGCGAGACGGCGTATCCCCGGCCCTTGGCCCGGAGTTCGACGAGCGGCCGGTAGAAGTGGTCGAGCAGCGCGTTGACGAGGTCGTCGTCGCCGGAGTCCAGCGCCCGGTAGAAGGCCAGGGCGATGTCGGGGGCGAAGGCGAAGACGGCGGACGAGTAGAGCGTGACGCCGATGCCCCGGTAGGCGAGCCCGGTGAGCTCGGCGGTGGGCAGCCCGTTGAAGTACAGGAAGTCCTCGCCGGGCAGCCCGGTGCGTACGGCGCTGACGATGCGCTGCATCAGGTCCAGGTCGCCCAGGCCGTCCTTGAGGCCGATGATCCCGGGGGTCTTCGCCAGGGCGACGACGGTCTCCGGGGTGAAGACCGCGTTGTCCCGCTGGTAGACGATCGTCTCCAGGGGGGTGGCGGCGGCGAGCGCGGCATAGTGGGCGAGCAGCCCCTCCTGGCCTGCGACGACCAGGTAGGGCGGCATGGCCAGGAGTCCGTCCGCGCCCGCCTCCTCGGCGAGCTTCGCGTACTGGACCGCGAGCGCCGTGCCGTAACCGGCGCCCGCGACGACGGGCACCCGGCCCGCGGTCTCCTCGACGGCGGCGGCGACCACGAGTCGGAACTCCTCGGGGGCCAGCGCGTGGAACTCACCGGTGCCGCAGCAGGCGAAGACGGCCGCCGCACCGGCGTCGACGCCCGCGCGCACGTGCGCGCGGAACGCGTCGAGGGCGACGGCGCCGTCCGGCCCGTAGGCGGTGACGGGGAAGAAGAGCGGCCCGGCGACGTCGGTGAGTCGGGCGGCAAGGGGGGCTGAGGTCACGGGCGCTCCCTGAGCGATTCAGGCGTGCACAATTATGATCGGCGTCCATATTCATGAACGCTGCCACGCTAAGGCAGTCGCGCGGCGAAGGTCAAGACGGGAGCGGCCGACGTGTGGCGGATCGCGCGAACCGGCGCCCCCCTTGACGCGGGCGGCGGGAGTTTCTTAGCGTGTCCACGCATGTGAATGTCATCCATGCATTTGACGCTCCGGGCGGGTTGCGCCATGTCTGCGTGCCGCGCGTACCTTGCTGTCCGTACGTCCAGCTCCGCGCAGCACCTTGCCGCCCCTGTCCGCGCACGCCGCGCACGCGTCCTGCGCCCGCACCGAGGAGATCCCCGTATGCCCGCTCCCCGCACCGTCCTGCTCACCGGCGCCGCCGGCGGCCTCGGCACCCTCATGCGGGGACTGCTGCCCGCGTACGGCTACGACCTCCGGCTCCTCGACCTCACCCCCATCGAGGGCGAGCCGGACGCGATCACCGCCGGCCTCGGTGACAAGGACGCGCTGCGGGAGGCCGTGCGGGGTGTCGACGCGATCATCCACCTCGCGGGCATCTCCCTGGAAGCCTCCTTCGACAAGATTCTGCACTCCAACATCGAGGGCACCTACAACCTCTACGAGGCGGCGCGCGAGGAGGGTGTCGGCCGCATCGTCTTCGCCTCGTCCAACCACGCGATCGGCTACACCCCGCGCCCGCACGCCGGTGACCCGCTGATCCCGGTCGAGACGCCCCGCCGGCCCGACACCCTCTACGGCCTGTCGAAGTCCTTCGGCGAGGACCTCGCCCAGTTCTACTGGGACAAGCACGGCGTGGAGACCGTCTCCGTGCGCATCGGGTCCTGCTTCATGGAGCCGACGTCGGTGCGGATGCTGTCCGTCTGGATGAGCCCGGGCGACGGCGCGCGCCTCTTCCACGCGGCGCTCACGGCCGAGGACGTGCGGCACACCGTGGTCTACGGCTCCTCCGACAACACGCGCCTGTGGTGGGACCTGACGACGGCCCGCTCCCTCGGCTACGAACCGCAGGACGACTCCGAGCAGTACGCGGAGAAGCTGATCGCCGAGCACGGCGAGCTGGACCCGGAGAATCCCGAGCACGCCCACATCGGCGGCCACTTCGTCACGGACCCGCCGATCTGGCCGTACTGACGGCTGTCCGCAGGGCCGCCGACCGGGCCCGGTCCGGAAAATACCGCGACGCGACGGCGCGGGGCGGGCACCATACGGCCATGCCGAAACCTTCCGGATTCCAGTACGAGCAGCACGGCGACGCGGGCGTCACCATCACCCACCACGGCCGCCCCGCGGGCACCCTGCGCGGCGGCCGGGCGGAGAAGTTCCTGGCCGAGGTGGTGTCGGGCGACGCCCAGCTCGTCATGGCGCGGTGGACCGGCGCGTACAAGCACGGCAACGAGCGGGCGGCCCGCGACCACCCGCGCAACCGGGCCCGCGGCGGGCGCTGAGCCGTACGGAGCACGGCACGAAAGGTAAGGGAACGGCAAAGCCGGGTCGTTCGTTACCCCGTGCATGACCGCAATGACACCCGGCTCGAACATCCCTCTCTCCGCCGCCCGCGTGGCGGTGGACGTCGCCGCCCCCGTGCGGCTCGACGTCTCGGGCCTGCTGCTCACCGCCGACGGCAAGGTGCGCTCCGACGACGACTTCATCTTCTACAACCAGCCCTCGGGCCCCGGCGTGACCTACCGCTCGGGTGGCGGGTCCGCGCCCGACGCGATCGTGGTGGACACCACGGCGGTCCCCCCGGGCATCGAGAAGATCGTCGTCACGGCGAGCCCCGACGCCGCGGGCCAGACCTTCCAGGGTGTGGAGCCCACCGCCACCGTGCGCAACGCGGACGACGGCAGCGCGCTCGCCACCTTCACCCCGCCGCAGCTGGGCAGCGAGACGGCGCTGGTGGTCATCGAGATCTACCTGCGCAACGGCGCCTGGAAGGCCCGCGCGGTCGGCCAGGGCTATGCGAACGGCCTGGCGGGCATCGCCACCGACTTCGGGGTCTCCGTGGAGGAGCCGGCCGCCGCCGCCCCGCCCGCCCCGGCGGCGGCACCCCTCGCACCGCCCGTGGCACCCCCGGCCACCGCGCCGGTGGACCCCCGGATCGCTCCCCCCGCGCCGCCGGCTCCGCCCGCCCCCGCCGGCTCCGGCAAGATCAACCTCGACAAGGGCCGGGTCAGCCTCCAGAAGAACCAGACGGTGTCGCTGGTCAAGGGCGGCAGGCCGCTGCTCTCGCAGGTCAAGATGGGTCTCGGCTGGGAGCCCGCCTTCCGCGGCAAGGACATCGACCTCGACGCCTCGGTGATCGCCTTCGGTCCCAACCGCAACCACCTGGACAGCTGCTACTTCGGCAAGCTCTCCATCCTGAACGGCGCGATCAAGCACTCCGGCGACAACCTCACGGGCGAGGGCGCGGGTGACGACGAGGTGATCGTCGTGGACCTCGGCCGCATCCCGGCGGACGCCACCGGCCTCGTCTTCACGGTCAACTCCTTCACCGGCCAGAAGTTCACCGAGGTCGCCAAGGCCTACTGCCGGCTGATCGACGCGACCACCGGCGAGGAGCTCGTCCGCTTCGACCTGACCGGCGCGGAGCCGCAGACCGGCGTGATGATGGCCAAGCTGATCAAGCAGTTCTCCGGCGAATGGGAGATGACCGGTATGGGCGAGTTCGTGAAGTCACGGACCGTCCGGGGCATGGTGAAACCCGCCGCGAAGGCCCTCTGACGCCACCACGGGCCCCGGAACGGCTTCCGGGGCACCCGATGGGGTTCGTACCCCTCAGGTGCCCCGGATCCGGAGAGTCTCCGGTGGGACGCGGTGCGTGCTCGTCCGCTCTCTCAGAGCTTGGTCAGCTTGGAGTACGGGCTCAGGATCCTCCCCTGTCGCCCAGAGAAGTCGATGAGCACTGCGTCGTTGTCGCCCTCGACAGCGAGGACTCGTCCGAGTCCGAACTGGTCGTGCGACACCCTGTCGCCCACATCGAAGCATTCGACCGGTGGGGCCGCCTGGGCCGGGCGGTTGAAGGGACTGGAAGGCAGGTGACGCCGGGATCCGGCTGACTGTTTCATTACGGTCGAGTATGCGCCCTGTAAGCCCCCGACGCCATGCCCGACCGCTCCGGAGCGGGCAGTAGTGCCGCATTCGTAATCAGCGGTTCCAGGGCCAGTCCGCGCTCCTGCCCGCTTCCAGCAAGGGCACCATGCGGAACGCCGCGTCGGAAAGACCCCCGAAGGTGTGGCGGTTCTCGCTTCCCGACGGGGCGTGCCCGACCCGGTATCCGGCGAGGTTCCAGGTGTAGACGGGCACGGTGAGCGGGATGCCCTCGGTGGCGTCCCCGTAGTGGGTGAACGACGCCTGCTCGTCGGTGACGATGAGCACCCGGTCATGCGTGCGGTAGTGCTTGCGTACGGCCCGCACCGTGTCGGTGCCGCCCAGGTCGCCGAAGCGCTCCAGGATCTTCAGCACGGACTCGCCCCTGCGGAACGCCACGGCCGCGCTGGTCGTGCCGAACTCCACCAGGTCGGCGTCGGCCGCCCGCAACGCCAGGGCCGTACCGAAGACGGCCGCCGCGTCGGCCCGGTTCAGCAGGGAGCGGTCGGAGAGCGGCGACCACATGGAGCCGGAGCGGTCGACGAGGATCAGGGTGCGCCCCGGCAGCGCCGGAACGTTCCCCAGCGAGTGGCCGAGCGCCTGCTCCAGCGGGTAGGCCCACCGCAGCGACGGCGCGTGCCGGTACGCCGCGAGATAGCGGAAGGGGAACTGCCGCGAGGCCGCCACCGCCGCCGGGTCGCTGATCCGCGCAGCCACCTGCGCCGCGACCTCGTCCGAGACCCCCGCCTCGTCGAAGTTCCGCAGGTTGCGGACGAGCGCCATCGCGCCCATGGACGGGATCACGGCCTCCCAGGCCGCGGCGTCCATCGGCCCCTGGAGCCAGCCCGCCAGCGCCTCCCAGGTCATGCCCGCGGCGGCCAGCCGGTCCGCGCCGCCGGGCCCGGTGACCACGGCGCGCCGCTCGGCGACCGGCACCGCCATGAGCTCGCGGTGGGCGGTCAGGACGGGGTTCGACTCGGGCACCACCGCGTTCTCGGGGTGGTGCCCGCGGTCCAGGGCGTAGCGGAAGAGATCTCCCTGCCAGGGCTTGGCGGGGTCCGGCGCGGCGTGCACCAGGTTGAGGACGTCGCCGAAGCGGTAGCCCTTGGACGCGGTGTCGTACTTCAGCAGCGCCTTGCCGCTGTAGAGCCTGCGCACCGCGTCGGCGATGCCCCGCTTGACCGGCTTGGGCACGGCCCGGCCGTAGCGCGAGGTCCAGTAGCCGAGCATCTCACCGGGCTCGTCGGGGCGCAGCAGCACCGAGTCCACGACCTGGCGGTTGGACGGGCCGTCCACCACGCCGGCGTCGAGCCGTGCCTTCACGTACTCGGCGGCGCCGACGACCGACGCCGTGCGCATCCCCGCCTCGCGGCGCAGCCAGCCCAGCAGTCCCGCCGTCCACTCCGGGTCCTGGACGGCGAGGGTCCGCACGAGTACGGCGAACCGGGTGTCGCGCTCCTCGCCGCCCTCGTAAAAGGTCTCCTGCGACACGAAGTTCGCGACCGCGAGCAGAAAAAGTTCGGAGCGGGCGTCCCGGAGATGCCCGGCGGCGCCCTGGTGATTACGCGCGGTGTGCCCGGTCGACTTCACGGGCGAGGTCACGCGGGGACGCGTGGAACGGGTGTTGAAGCGTGCCATGTGAATTCCCCCGAATTCATGGGGGAGAGCACGGCAGAGGGGTGCCCGAGATCGGAATCGGAGACGGAATTGTCGATGCTCTACCTGACTGAGCTACCGGCCTGGGCCGGGCGGGACTCGAACCCGCGACCGTCGAATTACGAAGTATCCGTCGCCTGCGCACCGGGCACCCCGGCGCTCGTGCCTCCCGAGGTCAGGACGGCTGCGGCGTGATTTCGGGAAAGGAAGTAGCCGCTGCCTTCGCACCGGGAGGTGCATGGCCTGACTCTACGAGGACAACTGCGCGGCGTGCGAGGGAATTTCCCTCCCGAGCCGCGCGGCCACCCCGCTCGCTACTTGGCGGGCTGGCGCTTCCACGGGCCCGTGATGGCGAGCATGATGCCCGGCGTCTGGATGTTGGCGAACAGCGTCTTTCCGTCCGGCGAGAAGGTGACCCCGGTCATTTCGCTGTAGGAGGGGTCCTCCGCCGTTCCGTCGTTCAGCTCGTTGCGCGCGATCGGGTACGTACGGCCGCTGTCGGTCGCCCCGAAGAGGTGCTGGAGTCCGTTGCCGTCCTCGGAGATGACGATGCCGCCGTAGGGCGAGACGGTGATGTTGTCCGGGCCGTCGAGGGCGCCGTCGACGGACGGGTCGGGGTTGACGCCGAGGAGGACCTTCAGGGTGATCGTGCGGCGCTTGGGGTCGTAGAACCAGACCTGGCCGTCGTGCGCCACGGGGCTCTCGGAGCGAGCGAAGGAGGAGACGAAGTAGGCGCCGCCGTCGCCCCACCACATGCCTTCGAGCTTGCGGGCGCGGGTGATCTGGCCGTCCGTGAACTGCTTGCGCACGGAGACGGTCTTCGCGTCACGGTCGGGCACGTCCACCCAGTCCACGCCGTAGACGGTGCCGATCTCGGTGGCGCGGGACAGGTCGTCGACGAACGCGCCCTTCTTGTCGAAGCACTTGGTGGCCTGGAGGACACCGGCGTCGTCGGCGAGGGTGCGCAGCTTGCCGCGGCCGTGCCTGAAGCCCTTCGGCGGGACCCAGCGGTAGAGCAGGCCGTTGGGGCCGGACGCGTCCTCGGTCAGATAGGCGTGACCCTGCTTGGGGTCGATGACGACGGCCTCGTGGGCGTAGCGGCCGAAGGCCTTGATGGGCCGGGGGTCGCGGTTGGCCCGCTTGTCGTAGGGGTCGACCTCGAAGACGTAGCCGTGGTCCTTGAGGAGGCCGTTCTTGCCGGCCTTGTCCTCGGTCTCCTCGCAGGTGAGCCAGGTGCCCCAAGGGGTGCTGCCGCCCGCGCAGTTGGTGGAGGTGCCCGCGATGCCGACCCATTCGGCGGTGCGGCCGTCGCGACGGGTCTCCACGACGGTGCAGCCGCCGGCCGCGACCGGGTCGTAGACGAGGCCGTCGGTGAGCGGGACGGGGTACGCCCAGCCGGCCCGGGTGCCGCTCAGCTCGTGGTTGTTGACGAGCAGGGTGACACCGCGGGGGCCCTCGAAGGCGGCGGTGCCGTCGTGGTTGGAGGGGGTCGGCTCGCCGGTCTCCAGCTTGGTGACACCGCTGTGGGTGAGGACGCGGTACGAGAAGCCGGCGGGCAGCGCGAGGATGCCGTCGGGGTCGGGGATCAGCGGGCCGTAGCCCAGCTCCTTGCCGTGCCCCTTGCCGTCATGACCATCGTGGCCGTCGTGCCCGTGCCGGGCGTCCTCGGCGGCGAGGGCACCGGGGGCGGTGGCCAGAGCGCCGACGGCACCGGTGAGGGCGATGCCGGCCCCGGTGAGGGCGGACTGTCTGGTGAATTCCCTGCGCGTGACTGACATCGCGGACTCCTGGTGGTGCGTGGCCGGGTGGTTGGCGTGATCACGCTCCCTCCCCCGCACCAACACCAGTTGAACGACGTACGACGCCGAGCGGGCCCGCAGGTCAAGCCATCCGGCGTTCGGGGACAAATGCTGCCGCCGGACGCGGTTCCGGCCAGGCGCGGAAGGCCGCGCCTGGCCGGAAAGTCCCCCTGTCGCGCTCAGCCCTTCGTGCGCGAGCGGGCCTTGAAGGCGGCCTTGCGGGCCTCCTTGGCGATCTTCCGGTCGCGGTGCAGCCGGCCGACCGCCTCCAGGACGTCGGCGGTCGCGGGGTGGTCGACCCGCCAGGCCTCGTCGAAGAATCCGCTGTGCTGGCCGGAGAGCCCCTCGACCAGCTCCTGGAGTTCGTCCAGGTCGCCGTCGGCGTCCAGCTGCGCGGCGATCGTGTCGACGGCGAGCCAGAAGATCATCGACTCCGGCGGCGCGGGCACGTCCGCCGCGCCGCGCTCGGCCAGCCAGACCCGTGCCAGGCCGCCGAGTTCGGGGTCGCCGAGCACCGCGCGTACGGCGGGTTCGGCCTCGGGCCCGACCAGGGCGAGCGCCTGCTGGCAGTGGAGCCTGCGCAGCGGGGCTCGCTCGTCGGCGCCGCGTGCCGCGCCCAGGAGTTCGGCGGCGGCGGGCTCGGCCCCCGCGGCTCCGCGCTGTGCGAGCCACAGGCCGACCTCGGAGCGGGCCGCTTCCTCGGGGTAGTGCGCGATGCCGTCGAGGAGCGCGTCGGCGCCCTTGTCCGCGAGGTCGCCGACGGCGGGTGCGTCCACTCCCGCCTCCAGCATCCGCTCCCGGATGCCGTAGAGGCCCAGCGGCGTCAGCTTGACCATGCCGTAGCGGGTGACGTCCTCGTCGTCGGCGGGCGGCGTGGCCTCCTCGCCCTCCTCGGTCAGCAGCGCCTCGTCCACCGGCTGGTAGGCGACGATCCCGATGGGTTCGAGGACCCGGAACTGGTCGTCCAGCCGCATCATGGCCTCCGACACCTGCTCCAGTACGTCGTCGGTGGGCTCGCCCATGTCCTCGGGCACCACCATGGACGCGGCGAGGGCCGGCAGCGGCACCGGGGCGTCGGCGGGGCCCGCCTCCGAGACGGTCAGCAGATAAAGGTTGCCGAGCACCCCGTCGAGGAACTCGGCCTCGGCCTCCGGGTCCCAGTCCAGCGCCTCGAAGTCGACGCTGCCGTCCTCGCCGATGAGGTCGGCGAAGTCGTCGAAGGCCGGGGCGGTGGCGTCCGCGTGCACGGCGTCGAGGCCGTCGAGCCAGATCGCGAGGACGTCCTGAGGGGACCCGGAGGTCAGCAGGGCGAGGTTCTCACCGGCCGTGGCGGTGCCCTCGGCGTCGTCGCCCGCGGTCTCGTCGAGGCCGTCCTCGTCCTGCGGGTCCTCGACGTCCACGAGCCCCGTGTCGACCGCGAGGCGCCAGGCCTCACTCGCCAGCGCCGCGCCGTCCTCGTCGTCGGTGAGCCCCAGGTGCTCGGCCGCGGCCGGGAGTTGGGCCTCGACGAGCTCGCCGCCGGCGCCCACCCGCGTCGTGGGCCCCGCCCAGCGGGCGAGACGTACGGCGCGGACGAGCAGCGGAGCGGCCAGCGCGTCCCGTGCCAGCTCGGCCTCGGAGTGCAGCCGCACCGGCGGCAGGGAGGGGCGCTCTGCGGACATCAGGGGGTTCTCCTCGGGGCGTGCGCGGGCTGTTGTGCGGGGCCGGACCGGTGGCGTACAAGTCCTCGGCCGCGGCCCCAGCGTAGACGCATTTCGTCCCCTGCCGCCCGGTTCTCCCGCCGGCCGGCGGCGGGGCCGGGCCTGGCAGATCGCCGGTGCCACAGCCGCCGCCGGTCACCCGGTCGTGCTCGTGCTCCAGGCCGTCGTGTTGAGCTCGTCCATCAGCCGTACGTCGTGGCCCTCCAGGGGGAAGACCCGCGCCCCCGTGTCCGGGGCGGCGGCGATCTCCAGGGCGTCGCCCTCGATCAGGTCTCCGCCCTCCTTGGTGGAGACCCAGGCCAGCGTCGACCGGACCTGCGCGCCGGGCTCCAGCATGATCTCTTCCGGCCCCGGGTCGTTGCCGAACATCGATCCGCCCGCGTTCACGGGGACGGGAATGCGCTCACCGTCGTCGCCCAGCGCCCGGACGGACGGGTAGCCGTCGACGCGGTACGGCTTCTTCCCGCAGTTGGTGAGCGTGAGGGTGACGGCACGGTGGAACATCGCCGTCTCCACGGGCCCCATGTCGACGACCACTCCGGAGGCGGGGCAGCCCTCGGCCGACGGCGCGGGGGTGGGCGCGCCCTGGGCGGGCGCGTCGGCCGCGGACCCGGGGTCCGGGAGGGTCCCGACGTCGATCGACAGCGTGGGGACGGCCGGGCTCGGTGACGGGCCCGGCTCCCCCTCGCCCGCGGGGACGAGGAAGCCGGCGCAGCCGGACAGCGCCAGGGCGGCCGCCGCGAGCACGGCGGCCGAGATCGATGTCCGTACGCGCATGCCGTGTGCCCCACCCCTGGAACGGTCCGTCGCAATTCCGTTCGATCATGCCAGACCGTTCCGCCATCGTTCAGCTTCTCTTGCCCGTCACCCCAAGCAGAACTAAGTGGACCCGTGCCCACCGGGCGCCGAGACTGCGGAGATGACATCCCACACGGCCAGACCCTTCGGCCGCGCCCTCTGCGCCATGATCACGCCGTTCACCGCCTCGGGTGACCTGGACCTGGACGCGGCCCGCCGCCATGCCTCCGCTCTCGTCGCGGACGGCTGCGACGGCCTCGTGCTCAGCGGCACCACGGGCGAGTCGCCGACCACGACGGACGAGGAGAAGACGGCGCTGCTGCGGGCCGTGCGGGAGGCGGTCGGCGGGGCGGTGCCGCTCGTCGCGGGCGTCGGCAGTTCCGACACCCGGCACACGGTCCGGCTGGCGCGGGAGGCCGAGGCGGCGGGCGCCGACGGGCTGCTGGTGGTGACCCCGTACTACAGCCGCCCCCCGCAGGCCGCCGTGGAGGCGCACTTCCTCCGGGTCGCGGAGGCCACCGGAATTCCACTGATGCTCTACGACATCCCCGGCCGCACCGGCACGAGGATCGAACCGGCCACACTGCTGCGACTGGCGGAGCATCCGCGCGTCGTGGCGGTCAAGGACTGCTCGTACGACCTGCTCGCGGCGACGAAGGTGATGGCGCGGACCTCGCTGGCCTACTACTCGGGCTGCGAGGAGCTGAACCTCCCGCTGTACGCCCTGGGCGGGGCGGGCTATGTCAGTACGGTCGCCAATGTGGCCCCGGGCCCGATGCGGGCCGTCCTGGACGCGTTCGACTCCGGTGACACCGCGGAGGCCGCCCGCCTGAACGCGCTCACCATCGGCCTGGTCGAGGCGATGATGTCCTCCGGCCTGCCCGGCACGGTCACCGTGAAGGCGCTGCTCGACGCGGGCCCGGTCCGCGAACCGCTGCAGCCCGCCGGCCGCGAGGCGACCGACGGGCTGCGTGGGCTGTACGAGGAACTCCTCGCCGCTGCCTCTTAGTTGTGGCTGTGCAGGATGTCGTTGAGCCCGTCCCAGACCGCGTTGTTCGGGCGGGCCTCGACGGCGCCGGTGACCGAGTTGCGGCGGAAGAGGATGTTCGACGCGCCGGAGAGATCCCGCGCCTTGACGACCTGTCCGTCGGGCATGGTGACCCGGGTGCCCGCCGTGACGTAGAGCCCGGCCTCGACGACGCACTCGTCGCCGAGCGCGATGCCGATGCCGGCCTCGGCGCCGATGAGGCAGCGCTGCCCGATGACGATGCGCTCCTTGCCGCCGCCGGAGAGCGTGCCCATGGTGGACGCGCCGCCGCCGATGTCGGAGCCGTCGCCGACGACGACGCCCGCGGAGATGCGGCCCTCGACCATGGAGGTGCCGAGGGTGCCCGCGTTGAAGTTGACGAAGCCCTCGTGCATCACGGTGGTGCCGGAGGCCAGGTGCGCCCCGAGCCGGACGCGGTCGGCGTCGGCGATGCGCACACCCTTGGGGGCGACGTAGTCGGTCATCCGGGGGAACTTGTCCACCGAGGTGACCTGGAGGTGCAGGCCCTCGGCGCGGGCGTTGAGCCGGACCTTCTCCAGGTCGTCGACGGCCACCGGACCGAGCGAGGTCCAGGCGACGTTGGCGAGGAGGCCGAAGAGCCCGTCGAGGTTCTGTCCGTGCGGCTGGACGAGGCGGTGCGAGAGCAGGTGCAGCCGCAGGTAGGCGTCGTGCGCGTCGAGCGGCTTGTCGTCCAGCGAGGAGATGACCGTGGACACGGCGACGATCTCCACCCCGCGGCGGGCGTCCACACCGATGGCGCGGGCGGCGCCCTCGCCGAGACGGTTCACCGCGTCCTCGGAGCTGAGGCGCTGGGTACCGGCCGGGCCGGGCTCGGGGGCGAGCTCCGGGGCGGGGAACCAGGTGTCGAGAACGGTGCCGTCACCGGCGATGGTGGCGAGGCCGGCGGCGACGGCGCCGGTGGTACGGGCGGAACCCTGGGAAGTCGTGTCGGTCATGACCAAAACCTAACCGCCCGGGCCCCGCGCGGGCGAACCGGTCTCAGCGTCCGGGAGGGTTCACCCGGCCGCCTCACCGCGAGGACCGCCAGCCCGGCGCCGCACGCCAGGACCGCGCAGAGGGGCCAGAGCAGCGCGGGCGCCGCGGAGTACACCGCGCCGCCCAGCGGCGGGGCGAGGACCTGGCCGCTGATGGAGGCGCCCGCGTACAGGCTCTGGAACCTGCCCTGCGCGTGGGCGGGTGCCTCGTCGGCGACGTAGGCGGTGGCCGTGGTCTTGTAGAGGATCTCGCCCAGGGTCAGCGACACCATCATCGAGACGGCGAACACCGCGCCCGCCCCGGGTATCAGCACCGCGTAGCCGAGCCCCACCAGGAGCAGTCCGGTCCCGACGACGGTCAGGGGTGCCCTGCGGCGCAGCAGGTGAGCGGCCGGGAGTTCGAGCAGGAGGATGACGCCCCCGTTGACCGCGATCAGCCAGCCGTAGAACTGGGTGCCGTAGCCGTGGTCGGCGAGGAAGACGGGCAGGGTGGAGTACTGCTGGCGGTAGACGAGGTCGACGCAGACGATCGCGGCGAGCAGGACCAGCACGGCGGGCCTGGCCCGGAGTTCGCGCCGGAGGCCGGGTGCGCCCGGGTCGTGGGAGGGCACGGTGTGGGTGGTGCCGCGGGCCGGCAGGATCGCGGCGGCGTAGGCGGCGAAGAGCAGGGTGCCGAGGCCGTCGGCGAGGAAGAGCCAGTCGTACGAGAAGCGGGCGGCGACCAGTGCGCCGAGCGGTGGCCCGACGGTGAAGCCGCCGTTGGACGCGAAGCGGGTGAGGGCGAAGCTCTGGCGGCGCCCTCCCTCGGGGACCGAGACCGCGACGAGTGCGGCGTTGGCGGCACGCACGACCCCCGAGGCGTACTGGGCGAGCGGCAGCACGGCGTACAGGGCGGGCAGCGGGAGCAGGGGGAGCGTCACGAGGGCGGCCCCGCTGACACAGGCGCCGGTCAGCAGCATCCGCCGGTGGCCGTAGCGGTCGCCGAACCAGCCGCCGGTGAAGTTCCCCGCGACGAGTCCGATGCCGCCGATGCCGCTGATCACGCCCGCCTGGGCGACGGACAGGCCGCGCGGCCCGGTGAGATAGACGAAGAGGTAGACGAAGGTGAAGCTGACCACGGCGTTGAGGAAGGCGCCGAACGCCAGCAGCCGCACCGTCTTCGGCACGCCGCGCAGCATGTTCCCCCCAGGAGTGAGTTCCTTTTGGGAACGGACTATGGCAGCCTAAAATTCGCGGGTCAACAGAGAAGGAGGCGGACACCGTGCCGCAGCGCACCAGCCTGGCCGACGCCGACTGCGCGATCGCCCAGGCCCTCGACGTCGTGGGCGACTGGTGGACCCTGCTGATCGTGCGGGACACGGCACGCGGGGTGCACCGCTTCGACGCGCTCCAGCAGGAACTGGGTGTGTCCCGCAAGGTGCTCACCGAGCGCCTCCGCATGCTGACGGACTCGGGCGTGCTGTCACGGCACCCGTACCAGGAACGCCCCGTCCGCCACGAGTACCGACTCACGCCGCGCGGTCGCGCGCTGCTGCCGGTGCTGATCGCCCTCCAGGACTGGGGCGACGCCTGGGTACTGGGAGAAGGGGAGACGATGGCGACGACCGCGGAGGACTCCAGGGAGGCCGCACGGGTGCACGCCCTGGTGGGCACCAGGCTGCCGGAGCTGGAACTCCTCGACCACGAAGGCGGATCGCGCGACCCGGTCGCCGGCACCCCGCACACCGTCCTGTACTGCTTCCCCGGCGCATACGCCCGCCGCGACGCCTATCCGCCGGGGTGGGCCTCGATCCCGGGCGCGAGCGGCTGCACCCTCGAATCGTGCACCTACCGCGACCAGTTGGCGGAGTTCACGGCCGCGGGCGCGACCGTGCACGGGGTGTCCACCCAACGCCCCGACGAGCAGCGGGATTTCGCCGAGAAGGAAGGGCTGCGCTTCCCGCTGCTCTCCGACGCCGGGCTGGCACTGACGGCGGCTCTGCGGCTCCCGACGTTCCGCGCGGGCGGTGTCACCCGGCTGAAGCGGCTGACCCTGGTGGTGGACCGGGACCGGACCGTCGTCGAGGCGCTGTATCCGGTCACGGACATCGAGGCGAGCGTGCGGGCCGCGCTGGAGGCCGTACGCCGCGACGCCTCCTGACCCGGCAGGAACCGGCCCGGCCCGGGGACCTGCACGGGCCCGGCAGCGACCCCACAGCCCGGCCCTGACGCCGCGCGGCCCTCGCGCCGCCCCGGCCCCCGGACTCAGCGGCCGCCGTCCGCGACCCTGGCCAGCATCCGCCGGGCGTACTCCGCGTCGAAGTCGCTGCCGGTGAGCAGCGCCTGGAGGGTGATCCCGTCGATCAGAGCGGCGAGCGCCCGCGCGGTCCCCGGGTCGGAGCGCGGGGCGATCAGCTCGGCCAGAGCGTCGGCCCACTCGGCGGCGACCGGCCGCAGGGCGGGACGGCGCAGGGCCGCGAGGTACAGCTCGTACTCCAGCTCCATCGGCCCGCGCCCGCCCGCGAACCACTCCTCCAGCATCCGGGTCAGCGCATCGGCGAGCGGGACCGCGGGGTCGGAGAGATACGGGCTCTCCCTCACCACCTCGGCGAAGTTCTCGTTGCACCGGCGCAGCGCGGCGACCAGCAGTTCGTCGAGCGAGGCGAAGTGATACGTCGTCGAGCCGAGCGGCACATCGGCCTCGGCCGCCACCGTGCGGTGGCTGAGCCCGGCGATGCCCTTGGCGCCGACGACCCGGATCGCCGCCTCGATGATGCGCTCACGCCGCTCGGGGTCGTACCGCCGGACCATCAGTGGGCTCCCCCCAGGTTGAGGACCACGACGCCCGCGACGATCAGCGCGATGCCGGCCAGCTTCGCGAGCCCCGCGGACTCCCCCATCCACACGATCCCGATCGCGGCGACGGCCGCGGTGCCCACCCCGGCCCAGATCGCGTAGGCGGTGCCGATCGAGAGCGTCTTGAGGGTCTGGGCGAGCAGCGCGAAGGCCAGCACGTATCCCACGAGGGTGACGAGCGAGGGCCACAGCCGGGTGAAGCCCTCGCTGTACTTCATGGCCGTCGTCGCGGTCACCTCGGCCGCTATGGCGGCGGCCAGCAGTCCGTATCCCATACGTACAAGCGTACACAACGTTGTGTACGACCGTACACAAAAGCCTGGAACCGCATCCGGACCGGTCAGGGCAGGGTTCGGGGCCACCGGGGGACGCTACGGTGTCCGGACCGGCGCAGGACCGGTACGACCATCGGACGACATGAACAGCGGAGTGGCAGTGACGGACGCAGGGTGGGGCGGGGGCGCCTACGGGGGCGCACCGTACGGGGGCAGTCCTTACGGGGGGCCGCCGGGATGGGGCGGCTGGGTTCCGGCACCCAAGCCGGGGGTGATACCCCTCGCCCCGCTGAGGCTGGCCGACCTGCTGGGCGGGGCGTTCACGACGATGGGCAGGTACTGGAAGCAGCTGATCGGCATGGCCGCCGCGCTCTACGGGGGCGCCGCGCTTCTCATGGTGGCGGCGGTCGCCGTCGCGTACTCCGCCGTGGCCGACCATCTGGAGCGGGTGGCCTCGCTCAGCTACGAGGAGGAGGCCGCCTCCTCCGACGTCGTGCCGCTCGTGGTGTCGGGCGCCGCGCTGCTGCTGCTCGGCATCGTCACGATGGCGATCGTCTCCGGCCTGATGTACGCGGCGGTCCCCGCCGTGCTGCAGGAGGCGGTCCTCGGCAGGCCCGTCTCCTTCGGCACGGTGTGGCGCAGGGCGTGGTCCCGGGTGACCCCCGTGATCGGCACGCTGGTCCTGACGGCGCTGATCGCGGTCGTGCCCATCGTGCTCCTGATGGTGACCTTCTTCGCGGTGATCATCAGCGCCATCACCCTGGACGGCGGTGGCGGCACCGCCGTCGCCATGGGACTGGGCGTGCTCGGCGTGCTGCTGACCGCACCGCTGGCGGCCTGGCTCTGGATAAAGTTCTGCCTGGCTCCGACGGTCGTGGTCTTCGAGGGCCAGGGTCCCATCGCCGCGCTGCGCCGCTCCTCCCAGCTGGTGCGCGGCGACTGGTGGCGGATCTTCGGCATCACGCTGCTGGCCGGGGCGATGGCCGCGGCGGGCGGCTACATCATCCAGATGCCGTTCTCGATCCTCGGCATGTTCCCCGGCATGATCGGCACCTCGTCGATGGGCGACGACCCGAGCACCGCGGCGGTGGTGGTCGCGGTCAGCGGCTATCTGGTGGCCATCCTGCTCGGGCAGCTGGTGAGCCAGGTGATCTCGACGACGTTCCCGCAGCTGGTGATCGGCCTGCTCTACGTGGACCGGCGGATCCGCACGGAGAACCTGGGCCCGGTGCTGGCCGAGGCAGCCGCCGTACCCCCGGCGGACGCTCCTCCGTACGGCGGCGCGCACCAGTGACCTCTGCCGGCGCCCCGGGCGTCCGAGCGGCGCGCCCGCCGCTCGGGCACCGGCGGCCCCGTCAGCCCAGCAGGGACCTCTTCGGGCGCAGCACGCAGAACTCGTTGCCCTCGGGGTCCTCCAGCACCACCCAGGTGACGTCCTCGCCCTGACCGACGTCCGCCCGCCGCGCACCGAGCCCGACGATCCGTTCGACCTCGGTGTGCAGGTCGTCGGGGCTGAGGTCGATGTGCAGCCGGTTCTTGACCGCCTTCGTCTCCGGCACGGGGACGAAGCACAGGCCCGGCAGCCTGTCGGCGGCGGCCCCGATGGTCACCTCGTGCTCGTCCTCGTAGACGATCCTCCAGTCGAGCACCTGACACCAGAAGCGGGCGAGGGCAGACATGTCGTGGGCGTCCACGACCACGGTGTACAGACTGACGGCCATGGCCGTCAGTCTGCGAGGTGCCGGGACCGTCGTCCAGACACCACGACGTACGGGAAGGCCCCCGGCAGGATGCCGGGGGCCTTCCCGTACGTCGTGGACCGGAGCACCCCGGGGACCGGGGGCCGTGGATCAGACGTTGAAGCCGAGCGCGCGAAGCTGCTCGCGGCCGTCGTCGGTGATCTTGTCGGGGCCCCACGGGGGCATCCAGACCCAGTTGATCCGCAGCTCGTTCACGATGCCGTCGGTCGCGGACTTCGCCTGGTCCTCGATGACGTCGGTCAGCGGACAGGCCGCGGACGTCAGCGTCATGTCGAGCGTCGCGATGTTCGCGTCGTCGATGTGGATGCCGTAGATCAGGCCCAGGTTGACGACGTCGATGCCCAGCTCGGGGTCGACCACGTCGTACAGCGCCTCGCGGACCTCCTCCTCGGAGGCCGGCTTGACCGTCAGAGTCTCGTTCTCGCTCATGCCGTCTTCCCTTCGGACAGCGCCTTCGCCGTCGCGTCCTTCCACGCCATCCAGCTCAGCAGCGCGCACTTGACCCGGGCCGGATACTTGGAGACGCCGGCGAACGCGACCGCGTCCTCCAGCACCTCCTCCATCGCGTCGTCCGGCTCCAGCTGGCCCTTGGACTGCATCAGCTCCAGGAAGGTCTCCTGGATCTTCTGCGCGTCACCCAGCTCCTTGCCCACGAGCAGCTCGTTGAGTACGGAGGCGCTCGCCTGGCTGATGGAGCAGCCCTGGCCCTCATAACTGACGTCGGCGATGGTCTCGCCGTCGTATTTCAC
The DNA here is from genome assembly GCF_001905505.1 of Streptomyces sp. CB02058. Lineage (GTDB taxonomy): Bacteria > Actinomycetota > Actinomycetes > Streptomycetales > Streptomycetaceae > Streptomyces. The sequence continues at coordinate 1,300,719 of NZ_LIPG01000002.1, read as the reverse complement.
GCGGAGTGTGATCTCGTCGCCGCACGTCGGGTTGACGTGGTGCACCTCGGCGTCGCCGTCCCGCAGGCCACGCCCGTGGGGGTGCTTGTAGTGGTCCAGGATCACTTCCTGGTACATGGAATCAAGCTTCACCAGTCAACCCTCAGCCGCTCTGCCATCTAACCGAAAAAGTTCCGCACATGCTCGAGGCCGTCCACCAGGGCGTCGACCTCCGCGGGCGTGGAGTACAGATAGAACGACGCTCGCGTCGTCGCAGGAATTCCGTACCGCAGGCAGACGGGCCGTGCGCAGTGGTGTCCGACCCGGACGGCGATGCCCTGCTCGTCGAGCACCTGGCCCACGTCGTGGGGGTGGATGTCGCCGAGCGTGAAGGAGATCGTCGCCCCGCGGTCCTCGGCCGTCGCCGGGCCGATGATCCGCAGGTCGGGAACCTCCAGGAGCCGGCGCACCGCGTACTCGGTGATGGCCTGCTCATGGCGGTGGATGTTCTCCATGCCGATCGAGGAGAGGTAGTCCACGGCCGCGCCGAGGCCGACGGCCTGCGCGATCGGGGGCGTGCCCGCCTCGAACTTGTGCGGGGCGGGGGCGTAGGTCGAGGAGTGCATCGACACGGTCTCGATCATCTCGCCGCCGCCGAGGAACGGCGGCAGGTCCTCGAGGAGCTCCTGCCGTCCCCAGAGCACGCCGATGCCCGTCGGGCCGACCATCTTGTGGCCGGTGAAGGCCACGAAGTCGGCCTGCAGCGCCTGCACGTCGAGCACCATGTGCGGGGCCGCCTGCGAGGCGTCGATGCAGACCAGCGCGCCGACCTGCTGGGCGCGGCGGATGATCTTCTCGACCGGGTTGATCGTGCCCATGATGTTGGAGACCAGCGTGAAGGAGACGATCTTCGTCTTCTCCGTGATGATCTCGTCGATGTTGGACAGGTCGAGCCGGCCGTCGTCCGTGATGCCGAACCACTTCAGCTTCGCGCCGGTGCGCTGCGAGAGCAGCTGCCACGGCACGATGTTGGAGTGGTGCTCCATCTCGGTGGTGACGATCTCGGTGTCGCTGTCGACCCGGTAGGGCTCGTCCGCCCAGCCGAGCATGTTGGCGACGAGGTTGAGCGACTCCGAGGCGTTCTTGGTGAAGATCACCTCGTTGCGGCTGGGTGCGTTGATGAAGGCGGCGACCCTGTCGCGAGCGCCTTCGTACAGCGCGGTGGCCTCCTCCGCGATGGTGTACACACCGCGGTGGACGTTGGCGTTGTGCCGCTCGTAGTACTCACTGAGGGCGTCGAGCACCTGGCGCGGCTTCTGCGAGGTCGCAGCGCTGTCCAGGTACACGATCTTCTTGCCGTCGTGGACCGTGCGGTCCAGGATCGGGAAGTCCTTGCGGATCGCCTCGGTGTCGAGGAGGCCGGAGAGCCCCTGTCGGGCGTCAGTCACGCGGAAGCGCCACCCTTCACGTATGCCTCGTAGCCCTCGTTCTCCAGCTTGTCGGCGAGCTCGGCGCCACCGGACTCGGCGATGCGGCCGTTGGCGAAGACGTGGACGAAGTCGGGCTTGATGTAGCGGAGGATCCGCGTGTAGTGCGTGATCAGCAGGGTGCCGACCTCGCCGCCCTCGCGGACCCGGTTGACTCCCTCGGAGACGACGCGCAGGGCGTCGACGTCGAGACCGGAGTCGGTCTCGTCGAGGATGGCGACCTTCGGCTTGAGGAGCTCCAGCTGAAGGATCTCGTGGCGCTTCTTCTCACCGCCGGAGAAGCCCTCGTTGACGTTGCGCTCGGCGAAGGCGGGGTCCATCTGGAGGCCGGCCATCGACTCCTTGACCTCCTTCACCCACGTCCGCAGCTTGGGGGCCTCGCCGCGGATGGCGGTGGCGGAGGTGCGCAGGAAGTTGGAGACCGAGACACCGGGGATCTCGACCGGGTACTGCATGGCGAGGAACAGGCCGGCGCGGGCCCGCTCGTCGACTGACATCTCCAGGACGTCCTCGCCGTCCAGGGTCACCGTGCCACTCGTGATCGTGTACTTGGGGTGACCCGCGAGCGAGTAGGCGAGGGTGGACTTGCCGGACCCGTTCGGGCCCATGATGGCGTGGGTCTCGCCCTGCTTCACGGTCAGGTCGACGCCCTTGAGGATCTCCTTCGTGGCGTTGTCGGCCTCGACGGAGACGTGCAGGTCGCGGATTTCAAGCGTTGCCATGGGTGACTCAGGACTCCTGGGTGACGGAGACGAGCACATCGTCCCCTTCGATCTTTACGGGGTATACGGGGACGGGGCGCGTCGCGGGAAGACCGGACGGCTTGCCGGTGCGGAGGTCGAAGCTCGATCCGTGCAGCCAGCACTCGATCGCACAGTCCTCCACCTCGCCCTCCGAGAGCGAGACGTTCGCGTGCGAGCAGATGTCGTTGATCGCGAACACCTCCCCCTCGGTACGGACGACGGACACCGGCGTGCCGTCGAGCTCCACCCTCTTGGGGGTGTCGTCCTCCAGCTCGCTCAGCGCACAGGCTTTGACGAAGGCCATGTCAGACCGACGCCTTCAGCTCGGCCTCGATCTTGTCGAGGAGCCGGGCCTCCACGTCGGGCAGACCGATCTGCTGGACCAGCTCGGCGAAGAAGCCGCGCACGACGAGGCGGCGGGCCTCCTCGGCCGGGATACCGCGGGACTGCAGGTAGAACAGCTGCTCGTCGTCGAAGCGGCCGGTCGCCGAGGCGTGGCCGGCGCCGACGATCTCGCCGGTCTCGATCTCCAGGTTCGGCACGGAGTCGACACGGGCACCGTCGGTGAGAACCAGGTTGCGGTTCATCTCGTAGGTGTCGGTGCCCTCGGCGGCGGCCTGGATGAGCACGTCACCGATCCACACGGCGTGGGCCTCGTCGCCCTGGAGCGCGCCCTTGTACACCGCGTTGGACTTGCAGTGCGGCGTGTTGTGGTCGACCAGGAGACGGTGCTCCTGGTGCTGGCCCTTGTCGGTGAAGTAGAGGCCGAAGAGCTCGGCCTCGCCGCCGGTGCCGGCGTAGGCGACCCGCGGGTGGAGACGGACGAGGTCCCCGCCGAAGGTCACGACGATCGACTTGAACGAGGCGTCGCGGCCGACCAGCGCGTTGTGCTGGCCGACGTGGACGGCCGTGTCGTCCCAGTCCTGGACGGAGACGACGGTCAGCTTCGCGCCGTCGCCCAGGACGTAGTCGACGTTGGCCGCGAGCACGGCGTCACCGGTGTGGTCGATGACGACGACGGCCTCGGCGAAGGCGCCCAGCTCGATGACCTGGTGGCCGTAGGCCGTGCCGCCCTCGCCGTGCACGGTGATCCGGACCGGCTCGCTGAGCACGGCCTCCTTGTCCACCGTGACGACCGAGGCCTGCTGGAAGGACGAGTACGCCTGGGCGGCGACCCGGTCCACCGGCGTGCCGGCCTTGCCGAGCCGCTCGTCGTCGCGGCCGACGGTCTCGACCGTGACGCCCGCGGGCGCCTCGACGACGACCTTGACGCCGTCACCGGTGGCGACCGCGGTGCCGTCGTGCAGACCGCGCAGCCGCTCCAGCGGCGTGAACCGCCACTCCTCCTCACGGCCGTGCGGGACGGGGAAGTCCGCGACGTCGAAGGACGGGGGGGCGCTCATGCGCGTGGCGACGGTGGACTCGGCCGCCACCGCGATGGATCCGGCGGTGGTGGAGCCCACCGGGGAGTTCTGAGCCTCAGCCATGGCTGTCGTAGTGCTCGCTTTCTCAGTCAAATGTCAGGGGGACTCGGTCGGCGGGACTGCTAGCCGACCGAACCCTCCATCTGCAGCTCGATCAGCCGGTTGAGCTCCAGGGCGTACTCCATGGGCAGCTCCTTGGCGATCGGCTCGACGAAGCCGCGCACGATCATCGCCATGGCCTCGAACTCGGTGAGTCCACGGCTCATGAGGTAGAAGAGCTGGTCCTCGGAGACCTTGGAGACGGTCGCCTCGTGGCCCATCGACACGTCGTCCTCGCGGACGTCGACGTACGGGTAGGTGTCGGAGCGCGAGATCGTGTCCACGAGCAGCGCGTCGCACAGCACGTTGGACTTGGCGCCCGGCGCGCCCTCACCGATCTCGATCAGACCGCGGTAGGAGGTGCGGCCACCGCCTCGTGCCACCGACTTGGAGACGATGTTGGAGGAGGTGTTCGGCGCCATGTGGACCATCTTGGCGCCGGCGTCCTGGTGCTGGCCCTCGCCCGCGAAGGCGATGGACAGGGTCTCGCCCTTGGCGTGCTCGCCCATCAGGTAGACGGCCGGGTACTTCATGGTGACCTTGGAGCCGATGTTGCCGTCGACCCACTCCATGGTCGCGCCCTCGTACGCCACGGCGCGCTTGGTGACCAGGTTGTAGACGTTGTTCGACCAGTTCTGGATGGTCGTGTAGCGGCAGCGGCCGCCCTTCTTCACGATGATCTCGACGACCGCGGAGTGCAGCGAGTCCGAGGAGTAGATCGGGGCGGTGCAGCCCTCGACGTAGTGGACGTAGGCGTCCTCGTCGACGATGATCAGCGTCCGCTCGAACTGGCCCATGTTCTCCGTGTTGATACGGAAGTAGGCCTGGAGCGGGATGTCGACGTGGACACCCTTCGGCACGTAGATGAACGAGCCGCCGGACCACACGGCCGAGTTCAGCGACGCGAACTTGTTGTCGCCGACCGGGATGACGGTGCCGAAGTACTCCTTGAAGAGCTCCGGGTGCTCCTTCAGCGCGGTGTCGGTGTCCAGGAAGATGACGCCCTGCTCCTCCAGGTCCTCACGGATCTGGTGGTAGACGACCTCGGACTCGTACTGCGCGGCGACACCGGCGACCAGGCGCTGCTTCTCCGCCTCCGGGATGCCGAGCTTGTCGTACGTGTTCTTGATGTCCTCGGGCAGGTCCTCCCAGGACTCCGCCTGCTTCTCCGTGGACCGCACGAAGTACTTGATGTTGTCGAAGTCGATGCCCGACAGGTCGGAGCCCCAGTTCGGCATGGGCTTCTTGTCGAACAGCTTCAGGCCCTTGAGCCGGAGCTTCAGCATCCACTCCGGTTCGTTCTTCTTCTCCGAGATGTCGCGGACGACAGCTTCGGACAGGCCGCGCTTCGCCGCCGCGCCTGCCGCGTCGGAGTCGGCCCAGCCGAATTCGTACGTACCCAGACCCTCGAGCTCAGGGTGGGCAGTCTCCGTAGGGAGCGTCATGCGGGGTTCCTCCCGGCCGTACTTGCAGATACTGAATGGGTGTTCTGTGAAGCCTGTGGTGCTGTGGGGCTGCTGCGCGGAACGAATGTCGTGCACACGCCGTCGCCGTGGGCGAGGGTGGCGAGACGTTGCACATGGGTCCCGAGCAGGCTGGAGAAGAATTCCGTCTCCGCCTCGCACAGCTGCGGGAACTGCTCGGCGACGTGTGCCACCGGGCAGTGGTGCTGACACAGCTGCTCGCCCTGCTGGGGGCCCGGCGCGCTGCGCGCCGTAGCAGCGTACCCGTCGGCGGACAAGGCCCTGGCCAGCGCCTCGGTGCGGGCCTCGGGGGCCGCGGCCTCGACCACGGCCCGGTAGGCCTCGGCCTGGGCGGCCATCCTGGCGCGGGCGAAGGCGACGAGCGCCTCGTCCCCCGCCGTCTCGGCGATCCAGCGCAGCGCGTCGGCGGCGAGCTTGTCGTAGGACTGGTCGAACGCGTCCCGGCCGCAGTCGGTGAGGGCGAACACCTTGGCCGGGCGGCCGCGGGTCCGCGCCCCGTAGACCCGCTGCTCGCGGGCCTCGACCACGTCGTCGGAGACGAGGGCGTCCAGATGCCTGCGGACGGCGGCCTGGGTGAGGCCGACCCGCTTCGCCAGATCGGCGGCGGTGGACGGGCCGTGGTCCAGGATGGAGCGCGCGACCCTGTTGCGCGTGGAGCGCTCACCGGTCGCGAGTTCCTCCTGAGGAGCCTCGCCAACGTATTTCACAACGCCATTGTTGCGTAATTCCTTCGGGCGTGACAACCCGCCTCCGGGGCCGGGCACGGTGCGGTGCATCACTTAGGTGAACCTAAGTTGACCTGCGGAAATGTCGATCAACGACCGTCTCCCGCAGGTGGGGCCCTGATCGCCGGAGCCCGCCCGCGACGGGGCGGGCCCCCCGGCGGACGATCCGCCGGGGGGCCCGCCGTGCGCCGCGCCGGGCGTGTCAGCCCGCCGCGAGGTCGGGCCGCTCGGTGACCCTGATCGAGTTCACGAGCGTCTTTCCCTCGTTGGCCACGAACCGGAGGTTCAGCTGGCCGTCGGTGACCGTGACGGTCACCGTCCTGTCGTGCGCGGTGTAGCTGCCCGCCTCCAGGGCCAGGTCGAGGTTGGGCACCACCTGGACCCCCTCGGCCATCACGTCGAAGACCCGGTCGGTCGGATCGGCGGACTTGAGCTCGGCGAAGCCCAGCTCGATCCGGTAGGTGCCGGAGGGCAGCCCGTCGAACCGGTACTCGTACATGCCCTGGCGGGCCGTCGCGTAGCGCCCCTGGTCGGCGGTGCCCGCGATGACCTTGGACGTGCTGACCCTGCTCGCGCTGCCGAGGTAGCCGTAGGCACCCGCCGTGTAGGCCGGGTCGGACGTCCAGGTGTCGCCGAGTGCGTCGACGGAACTCTTCGTGCCGCCGGTGTCCAGCGCCGTCCGGTACGCCGGCACGACCACGCTCACCGGGATCTCCACCACCGGCGCGCGTCCGCTCTCGCTGGTGAGCAGCAGGGTCGCCGTGAGCACCGTGCCGGGTGTGGCGCCCGTGGTGTCGAAGGCCAACGGGACCGAAGCCCCGTCGCCCCCGTCGAGCGTGCCCTCGGCGGAGGACAGCTCCAGCCAGGCGGCGTCCGTCTTCTCGGTGACCGTGTACGGAGAGGCCGTGCCGGTGTTGGTGAGGTCCAGGGTCCGTTCGCGGGACTGCCCGGCCGGGGCGATCACCTCGACGCGGTCCTGGACGGGCGCGACCAGCGGGGTGCTGAGCGCCGTCTCGGTGTAGGCCACGGCGTCCGTCCTCGCGTCGACCTTGGCCGTGGCCGTGGCGTAGCGGCCCGCGGAGACCTCCAGCGGGTGCTCCCCCGCCGCCGGCTGGAAGGCGTACGTGCCGTTGTCCGCCGTGGTCGCGGTCTCGGAACCGACCGTGACGGTGGCGCCGGCCAGCGGCTTCCCGTCGTTGCGGTCGACCACCCTGCCCGACACGACACCCCTGGACCGGGTGCCGAAGGACAGGACGGTTCCGTCGGTGATCTGCGCGCGGTTGTACGAGTACAGCAGCGCGTCGGTGCCCGTGGCGTTCTCCAGGCCCACGGTCGCGGACACCCCGCTGCCGGGCACCGTCCTGTAGTGGTACGAGACGGAGCCGTCCTCACCGATCACGGCGGAGAAGGTGGCGCGCTCCCCCTCCGCGACGACCAGCGCGTCCCGCCATTCGACGACGGCCCTGCGGTTCGGCGCGGTGCCGGTGACCGCGTGGTAGACACCCGCGGAGGCGTCGACGGTCATGTTGTCCCACAGCGGGTAGAGCGCTCCGTTGGGTGTGCCCGTGGTGGGCAGCGTGGCGTTGGCGCTGCTGGTGGAGGCGGTACCGAAGGCCAGGACGCCCTCCAGCGTGGCGGACGCCTTGGTGTAGCTCTTCCCGTACAGCGGGAAGGCGAACGGCAGGTCGAAGGAGGCCGTGCCGGATGTGGTGGACGTGTAGGTCAGCTTCTCCGTGCCGGCCGGGAAGTCGGCCGGGGCCTCGACGGCGCAGGAGTAGCCGAAGGTGTCGGTGCGATCGGCGAGCGTGATGTCCTGGGTGAGGTCGGCGGTGATCTCGACCGTCACCGAGCGCGCGGACGCGCAGGCGCCCGCCGGGGTCACGGACAGGTCGTACGTCCCCTGCGGAAGGGTCAGGCTGTAGGACCCGCCGTCCCCCGTCGTCGTGGTGACGGGGGTGCCCCGGGCCACGACGGTGGCGCCCGCCTCGCCCCCCGCCGAGCTGGTGACCTTGCCGGACAGGGTCGCGCTCGGGGCCGCGTCCAGCGGGAAGTCCCGGACGGCGGAGCCGCCCTCGACGACGGTGACCGCGCCCTTGGCGGTGACGTAGCCGAATTTGGCGACGGAGACGGTGTAGTCCCCGGTCATCACCTTGGGCAGGGCGTAGGTGCCGTCCGCTCCGGTGGACGCGGTGGCGCGCATCGGTCCGTCGAAGGTGACGACGGCGTCGGGCACCGCGGCGCCCTGCGAGGTGACCGTGCCGCTGACGGAGCCGAGCGGTCCGCGCGGGGTGGCGGAGACGGCCGCGAAGGCGTCGAGCCGGCCCTCGCCGAAGACGTTGTTGCGGGCGGGGGTGCCTCCGCACTGGTCGGCGGCGGTGTCGATGGCGGTGGAGTCGAGCAGCGCCTCGGTGGCGGCGACGTCACCGGCGACGGCGGGCGCGGCGGACCACATCAGGGCGACGGTCGCCGCGGTGTGCGGCGAGGCCATCGACGTACCGGAGATCGTGTTGTAGCCACCGCCCGCCCAGGCGGAGCGCACGTTGACGCCCGGCGCGGCGAGGTCGGGCTTGATCTCGGCGTTCTCCCCAGTCCCTCTGGCGGAGAAGGAGGCGATGGCGTTGTCGCTGTCGAACGCGCCGGAGGAGTAGGAGTTCGTGTACGAGCCGGGGCTGCCCGAGGTGCTGCAGCTGGGGCCGTTGTTGCCGTTGGAGAAGGCCGGGAAGATGCCGGCGTCCCGCCACGACTGGACGGTCTCCCGGTACCAGGCGTCGTAGACGTTGGCGCCCCAGGAGTTGTTCACCACGTCGGGTGCCAGGTCGGGGCGCGGGTTCGCTCCGGCGGAGTCGGTGGGGGCGACGACCCACTGGCCCGAGGCGAGCAGGGTGTCCCGCGCGCAGGAGCTGGTCGCGCAGCCCTTGGCGGCGATCCACTTCACTCCGGGGGCCACGCCGATGCCGTCGGCTCCGGCCATGGTGCCCATGGTGTGGGTCCCGTGGCCGTTGTTGTCGCAGGGGGTGCCTCCGGCGCAGATGGAGGCGGGGTCGAACCAGTTGTAGTCGTGGGTGTACGTCCCGTCCGCGTTGGTTCCGCGGTAGGCGGCCCTGAGCGCCGGGTGGTCGTACTGCACGCCGGAGTCGATGTTGGCGACGACGACGCCCTCGCCCCTGACCCCCAGGTCGCTCCAGACCTCGGGCGCGTTGATCCGGTCGATGTTCCACTCGACGGCGTCGGTGCCCGGCTCGTCCTCGCCGGGCAGGGGATCGGGGAGCTCGATCGGCTCGTCGGCCTCGATCGACTCGACCTCGGAGCGGGCGGCGATCGCCTCGGCGAGGTCCTGGGTGACTCCGGTGGCCTTGATCGTGTTGCTGATCCAGAACGTCTCGTAGGAGACGTCGGCCCTGGCGAGGAGCTCACGGAGGCCCTTCTGCGACTTCTCGGCGTACGCGGTCTTGGCCGCGTACAGCTTCCGTGCCTTGTCGTCCTTCCCCGGCGCCTCGCGTGCCGCGGTGGTGTCGGCCTGGGAACCGAGGTTGATCCAGACCGTCGCCTCGCCCTTCTCCTCCAGCGCGTCGACGACGGCGGGCCGCGTCTTCTGCTGGAAGAGGGTGGGGCCGCCGGGGTCGGGCTGCGCGGAGGCGGGGGTCGCTGACAGGGCCAGCGGGAGGGCGGTCAGCGCCGCCATGAGCAGGGCCAGGGGTCTGACCCGGGTGAGACGTCCAGCCACGAGCTGTTCTCCTTCTCTCGGTTGGAGCGGAGGAAGCGCGGGTGCGTGACACGGTGCGCGCCGCGTGGTGTGGCGGCGGACCGGGCCGCGAGAGATGGTGGAGCGCCGATCGGTGCGGCGGAAGAGGGCCCCGGGGCTGGAGGGGCACGGGTGGCCGGATATATGCATGGGGCACACGCCCTGTCGGACGACGGTTCGCGCACGTGGCGTGAACTCGACAAAGCGCCGTGATGCCGGGGAAACCCTGCCGTCACCCTCGTCACGTAAGAGGAATGGCCGGAACCGGCCCGCCCCCACCCGGGGCCGGCCGCCGGGGAGGGTGCCCTCCTGCGGGACGCCCGCGCTCCCCCGCCTAGAATTGCCCGCCATGAGCAGCGAGCCCGTCGTACAGGCCAGGGGCCTTGTCAAGCGGTACGGCAACAAGACGGCGGTGAACGGCCTCGATCTGAAGGTCGCGGCAGGCGCCGTGACCGCGGTCCTCGGCCCCAACGGTGCGGGCAAGACCACCACGATCGAGACCTGCGAGGGCTACCGCCGCCCGGACGCCGGGACCGTACGCGTCCTCGGCCTCGACCCCGTCGCCGACGCCGCCGAGCTCCGCCCCCGTATCGGCGTGATGCTCCAGTCCGGCGGCGTCTACTCCGGCGCCCGCGCCGACGAGATGCTCCGCCACATGGCCAGGCTGCACGCCCATCCGCTGGACGTCGGAGGGCTCGTCGAACGCCTCGGCCTCGGCAGCTGCGGCCGTACCACCTACCGCCGGCTCTCCGGCGGCCAGCAGCAGCGCCTCGCCCTGGCCATGGCAGTCGTCGGCCGGCCCGAGCTCGTCTTCCTGGACGAGCCGACGGCGGGACTCGACCCGCAGGCCCGCCGCTCCACCTGGGACCTGATCAGGGAGCTGCGCGGCGACGGCGTGTCCGTCGTGCTCACCACCCACTTCATGGACGAGGCCGAGGAGCTCGCCGACGACGTCGCCGTCATCGACGCGGGCCGGGTCATCGCCCAGGGGAGCCCGGAGCAGCTCTGCCGCGGTGGCGCCGAGAACACCCTGCGCTTCACCGGACGCCCCGGGCTGGACCTGGGCTCGCTGCTGAAGGCGCTGCCCGACGGCAGCGAGGCGGCCGAACTCACCAGCGGGGCGTACCGGATCACCGGGCAGATCGACCCGGAACTGCTGGCGACCGTCACCTCCTGGTGCGCCCAGCACGGCGTGATGCCCGACGGCATCGCGGTGGAGCGGCACACCCTCGAGGACGTCTTCCTCGAACTGACCGGCAAGGAGCTGCGCGCATGAGCGCCGGTACGTACACCCCCCGGCCGGGCGCCGCCCCGCTGCCCCGCATGATCGCCGCGCAGGCCGCGCTGGAGACGCGGATGCTCCTGCGCAACGGCGAGCAGCTGCTGCTGACGGTGGTCATCCCGACGCTGCTGCTCGTGCTGTTCAGCGCGGTCGACATCGTCGACACGGGCGCGGGCGAGCCGGTCGACTTCCTGGCTCCCGGGATCCTCGCGCTCGCGGTGATGTCCACCGCCTTCACCGGCCAGGCCATCGCGACGGGCTTCGAACGGCGTTACGGGGTCCTGAAGCGGCTGGGTGCGTCGCCGCTGCCGCGCTGGGGCCTGATGGCGGCGAAGACCCTCTCGGTGCTGGTCACCGAGGTGCTCCAGATCGTCCTGCTGACGGTGATCGCCTTCGCGCTGGGCTGGTCGCCCGAGGGCAATCCGTTCGCCGTGCTGCTGCTCCTGGTGCTGGGCACCGTGGCCTTCTCCGGGCTCGGGCTGCTGATGGCGGGGACGCTGAAGGCCGAGGCGACCCTAGCGGCGGCCAATCTGGTCTTCCTGCTGCTGCTGGTCGGCGGCGGGGTGATCGTGCCGCTGGACAAGTTCCCGGACGCGGCGCAGTCGGTCCTCGGCCTGCTCCCGATCTCGGCGCTCTCCGACGGCCTCAGGGACGTCCTCCAGCACGGCTCCGCGATGCCCTGGGGCGACGCGGCGATCCTCGCGGTCTGGGCGGTGCTGGGGCTCGGAGCGGCCGCGCGCTTCTTCCGCTGGGAGTGAGCGTCCCCGTGAGCGGCGCAGCGGGCGCGGGAGCGGCCGGGAGACGGCGGAACACCGCCGATGTCCCGGCTCATCCGTAATCGCACACCCCTCGTGAAAACTTGCACAAGCCGTTGCCTACGATGGTGCGCGTGGAAACCCCCCTCTCCTACATCGCCAAGCGCTGGACACCGTCGATGAGGACGGCCAAGCGTGCCGCGCTCTCCGCGGTCGTGATGAGCGTTTTCATCATCGTCACCGGCGGTGCGGTCCGGCTGACCGGTTCGGGCCTGGGCTGCGACACCTGGCCCAAGTGCACCGACGACAGCCTCTTCGCCACGCCGGAACAGGGCCTGCACGGGGCCATCGAGTTCGGCAACCGGATGCTCACGTACGTCCTGTCGGCCGCGGTCGGCTGGGCTATCATCGCGTCGCGCTCGCTGAAGCCCCGCAGGCGCGGCCTGACCCGGATCGCCTGGGCGCAGTTCTGGATCGTGATGGGGAACGCCGTCATCGGCGGGATCACGGTCTGGGCCGGCCTGAACCCCTGGTCGGTGGCCGGGCACTTCCTGCTCGCCAACGGTCTGCTGACCGTGGCCGTCCTCACCTGGGTGCGGATCGGCGAGGGCGACGGCACGCCGCGCCCGCGCGCCCCTCTCCCGGTGCGCAGGCTGGCCTGGGCGATCGTGGGCACCACGGTCGTCCTGATCGCCCTCGGCACCACCGTGACCGGCTCCGGCAAGCACGCGGGCGACAGCAGCGACGTACCGCGCATGCCGTGGGACTGGAGCGCCGCCGCCCATGTCCACGCGATCGCCGCCTGGGTCGTCTGCGCCCTGGCCGTCGCGATGTGGTTCGCCCTGCGCGTCGTGGACGCCCCGCTCGACACCCGGGCCCGCGCCAGGGACCTGCTGATCGTGCTCCTGGCTCAGGGCGGCATCGGATACGTCCAGTACTTCAACGACGTACCGGAGATCCTGGTCGGCCTCCACATGCTCGGCTCGTCCCTGATGTGGATCGCAGTGCTCCGCCTCCTGCTGTCCCTGCGCGAGCGTCCGGCCGGCGAGGTCGCCGTCCCCGCCCCGGCGACGGACCGGCGGTCGGCGCCCTCGCCCGTGGCCTGACCCGTACGCACGAGAACGGCCTCCGCCATCATCACCCGGAAGGGTGTGACGGCGGAGGCCGTTCTCGTGCGGGAGCGGTGCTCAGCCCTTGTCGTTGGACGGGCCGCCGACCTGGATGCCCGCCATCCGGGACCACTCGTACGGGCCGGTGCGGACCTTGGAGGCGAACTCGCCGTCGAAGTCCTCGTGCATCGTGATGCCCGCCTTGCGCGCGGCGCTCTCGGCGACGGCGTAGGAGGGGGCCACCAGGTCGCCCCAGCCGCCGTCCTCGCCGACCAGCACGATGCGGGTGCCCGTCCGGCCGATGTAGGCGAGCTGCCCCTCGGCACCGCCGTGCGCCTGGGCGAAGGCGCCGATCTGCTTGGCGAGCTTCGCCGCCCTGCGCTCCGCGCGGGCCGCGTGCCTGCTGTCGTCCGTCTGCTGGGTCTGAGCCTCTGCCGTCTCTGCCATGAACAGGATGCTACCGACGGGTAGAGCAACCGGCGACGGGCGGGGGCGTGGCATGGGCCACGTCCCCGCCCGTCGGCGGATCTCCGGTGCGTGCGGGACTACCTCAGGAAGGGGTCCACCGCGACGGCGACGAAGAGGAGCGAGACATAGGTGATGGACCAGTGGAACAGCCGCATCTCCTTGAGCTTGGCGCCGGTGACGCCGGCCTTCGCCCTGTTCTGCAGGCCGTGCGCCTCCCAGAGCCAGAAGCCGCCGGTCAGCAGGGCCACGGCCGTGTAGAACCAGCCGGTGTAGCCCAGCGGGGTCAGGAGCAGCGAGACGCCGACCATCACCCAGCTGTAGACGACGATCTGGCGGGCCACCACCCGGTTGGAGGCGACGACCGGGAGCATCGGGACGCCGACCCGGGCGTAGTCGTCCTTGACCTTCATCGACAGCGGCCAGTAGTGCGGCGGCGTCCAGAAGAAGATCACGGCGAAAAGAATGACCGCGGCCCAGCTCATCGAATTGGTCACGGCGGACCAGCCGATGAGCACGGGCATGCAGCCGGCGATTCCGCCCCAGACGATGTTCTGCGAGGTGCGGCGCTTCAGAAGCATCGTGTAGACCACGACGTAGAACAGAAGTGCGCCGAGTGAGAGCGCGGCGGAGAGCCAGTTGACGAGCAGTCCGAAGAACACCGTGGAAATCACCGCGAGGGCGATTCCGAAGGCGAGGCACTCTCTGGGGCTCACCATGCCGGTGACCAGCGGGCGCTGCGACGTACGGTCCATCAGCGCGTCGATGTCGCGGTCGATATACATGTTGAGCGCATTGGCACCGCCCGCGGAGAGATATCCGCCGATGGTGGTAGTGACCACGAGCCAAAGATCGGGCACGCCCTGAGCCGCCAGGAACATCACCGGAACGGTGGTGATGAGCAGCAGCTCGATGATGCGCGGCTTGGTAAGAGCCACGAATGCCTTGATGCGGGCCCCGAACGGGCGATGGCCCACTGGGCTCGGAGTCAAGGCGACCCCTGCGGGTCGGGACTCGACGGCCGTCACGCACACCCCTGACAGAGAAATCCCAGCAAGCTCCGGGCCTGAAGGCCCGGTAAAGACTTGCGCGAACCAGACCACTGTAGACGTTGGGCATACGCCGCCCTTCGCGGGGGTGGGGTCGTGTTGGGGTGGCGCAGAAGTGAACGGGAGCGCTCATACGGGAGGCGAACTCCGCAGGTCGCCCGCACTGTGGAAAGGGCAGAAGTAGGGCCTTCCGTCGGGGGTAGGCTCGACAATGCCCGGTGCGGTAACCAGTCACCGGTTTACGAACAGTGGAGAGGAGCCCTGACTCAGGGTGAGCACCAAGCCGACCACCACAGACCTCCAGTGGACCGAATTGGACCAGCGGGCCGTGGACACCGTCCGCGTCCTCGCCGCGGACGCCGTACAGAAGGTCGGAAACGGCCACCCGGGTACGGCGATGAGCCTGGCTCCTGCCGCGTACACCATCTTCCAGAAGGTGATGCGCCACGACCCGGCGGACGCGGACTGGACCGGCCGCGACCGGTTCGTACTCTCGGCGGGCCACTCCAGCCTGACGCTGTACATCCAGCTCTACCTCGCCGGATACGGCCTGGAGCTGGACGACCTCAAGGCGTTCCGCACCTGGGGCTCCAAGACCCCGGGCCACCCGGAGTACGGCCACACCACGGGCGTCGAGACGACGACCGGCCCGCTGGGCCAGGGTGTCGCCAACGCCGTGGGCATGGCGATGGCGTCCCGCTACGAGCGCGGTCTCTTCGACCCGCAGGCGGCCCCCGGCACCTCGCCCTTCGACCACACCATCTGGGTCATCGCCGGTGACGGCTGCCTCCAGGAGGGCATCTCCGCGGAGGCGTCCTCGCTGGCCGGCCACCAGAAGCTCGGCAACCTGGTGCTGCTGTGGGACGACAACCACATCTCGATCGAGGGCGACACGGAGACCGCGGTCTCCGAGGACACCCTGAAGCGTTACGAGTCCTACGGCTGGCACGTCCAGCGCGTGGACCAGCTGCCCAGCGGCGACCTGGACCCCGAGGGTCTCTACCGCGCGCTGCAGGCCGCCAAGGCCGAGACGGAGCGCCCGTCGTTCATCGCGGCCCGCTCGATCATCGCCTGGCCCGCCCCGAACGCCCAGAACACCGAGGCCGCGCACGGCTCGGCGCTCGGCGACGACGAGATCGCGGCCACCAAGCGGGTGCTCGGCTTCGACCCGGAGAAGACCTTCGAGGTCTCCGACGAGGTCATCGCGCACACCCGCGAGGCGCTGGACCGCGGCCGCGAGGCCAAGGCCGAGTGGGAGAAGTCCTTCGCCGCGTGGCGCACCGCCAACCCGGAGCGCGCCGCCGACTTCGACCGCATCGCCGCCGGCGAGCTCCCCGCGGGCTGGGAGGACCACCTCCCCGTCTTCGAGGCCGGTCACGGTGTCGCGACCCGCGCCGCCTCCGGCAAGGTGCTCCAGGCGCTCGGCGGCATCATCCCCGAGCTGTGGGGCGGCTCCGCCGACCTGGCGGGCTCGAACAACACCACGATCGACAAGACGTCGTCGTTCCTCCCGGCCGGGAACCCGCTGCCGGAGGCCGACCCGTACGGCCGGACGATCCACTTCGGCATCCGCGAGCACTCCATGGCCGCGGCCATGAACGGCATCGCCCTGCACGGCAACACCCGCATCTACGGCGGCACCTTCCTGGTGTTCTCCGACTACATGCGCAACGCCGTCCGGCTGTCGGCCCTGATGCACCTGCCGGTGACGTACGTCTGGACGCACGACTCGATCGGCCTCGGCGAGGACGGCCCGACGCACCAGCCGGTCGAGCACCTGGCCTCGCTGCGCGCCATCCCGGGCCTCAACGTCGTGCGCCCGGCCGACGCCAACGAGACGGCCATCGCCTGGCGCGAGATCCTCAAGCGCGGCAAGAAGGACTACGGCAGGAGCGCCCCGCACGGTCTGGCGCTGTCCCGCCAGGGCCTGCCCACCTACGCGGCCAACGAGGACGCGGCCAAGGGCGGTTACGTGCTCTTCGACGCCGAGGGCGGCGAGGCGCAGGCCGTTCTGATCGCCACCGGTTCCGAGGTCCAGCTGGCCGTCGAGGCCCGTGACGAGCTCCAGGCGGCCGGTGTGCCGACCCGTGTGGTCTCCATGCCGTGTGTCGAGTGGTTCGAGGAGCAGGACCAGGCGTACAAGGACAGCGTGCTGCCGCCGTCCGTGAAGGCCAGGGTCGCCGTCGAGGCGGGCATCGGCCTGACCTGGTACCGGTACGTGGGCGACGCGGGCCGGATCGTCTCGCTGGAGCACTTCGGTGCGTCCGCCGACGCCAAGGTCCTCTTCCGCGAGTTCGGCTTCACCGCCGCGCACGTGGCGGAAGCCGCCCGGGAATCTCTCGCCTCCGCCGCGCGCTGACGCGGATATACGACTAGTAGGAGATGCATTTCTCATGACAGACGCACTCAAGCGCCTCTCCGACGAGGGCGTGGCGATCTGGCTCGACGACCTGTCCCGCTCGCGGATCACCTCCGGCAACCTCGCCGAACTGATCGACCAGAGCCACGTGGTGGGTGTCACGACCAACCCGTCGATCTTCCAGAAGGCGATCTCCCAGGGCCACGGTTACGACCAGCAGCTCACGGACCTCGCCACCCGCAAGGTCACGGTCGACGAGGCCATCCGCATGATCACGACGGCGGACGTCCGTGACGCCGCCGACATCCTGCGTCCGGTCTTCGACGCGACCGACGGCCAGGACGGCCGGGTCTCCATCGAGGTCGACCCGCGCCTGGCGCACCACACCGAGGCCACGATCGCCGAGGCCAAGCAGCTGGCCTGGCTGGTGGACCGGCCGAACACGCTCATCAAGATCCCGGCGACCAAGGCCGGCCTCCCGGCGATCACCGAGGTCATCGGCAAGGGCATCAGCGTCAACGTCACGCTGATCTTCTCGCTGGAGCGCTACCGCGAGGTCATGGACGCCTACCTGGCGGGCCTGGAGAAGGCGAAGGCCGCGGGCCTGGACCTCTCCAAGATCCACTCGGTGGCCTCCTTCTTCGTGTCCCGCGTGGACACCGAGATCGACAAGCGCCTGGACGCGATCGGCAGCGACGAGGCCAAGGCCGCCAAGGGCAAGTCCGCCCTGGCCAACGCCCGTCTGGCGTACGAGGCGTACGAGGAGGTCTTCGCGGGTGACCGCTGGGCCGCCCTGGACAAGGCGCAGGCCAACAAGCAGCGTCCGCTGTGGGCCTCCACCGGCGTGAAGGACCCGTCCCTCAAGGACACCCTCTACGTCGACGAGCTCGTCGCGCCGAACACGGTCAACACCATGCCGGAGGCGACGCTGGACGCCGTGGCCGACCATGGTGAGATCACCGGCAACACCGTTGCCGGCCGTTACGACCAGGCTCGTGCCGACCTCGACGCGATCAAGCAGCTCGGGGTCAGCTACGACGACGTCGTCCAGCTGCTGGAGGACGAGGGCGTCGAGAAGTTCGAGGCCGCCTGGATCGACCTGCTCAACTCCACCGAGGCGGAGCTCAAGCGCCTCGCTCCTTCGGAGGGCTGACCACCTTGTCTGGTGTTCCCGGAGCCAACCCGCTCCGTGACGCTCAGGACCGACGGCTCCCGCGTATCGCGGGGCCGTCGGGCCTGGTGATCTTTGGCGTCACGGGCGATTTGTCCCGTAAAAAGCTGATGCCCGCCGTCTACGACCTGGCCAATCGCGGCCTGCTGCCGCCGGGCTTCTCGCTCATCGGTTTCGCGCGCCGCGACTGGGAGGACGAGGACTTCGCCCAGGTCGTGCACGACGCCGTCAAGGAGCATGCCCGCACCCCCTTCCGCGAGGAGGTCTGGCAGCAGCTCAGCCAGGGCATGCGTTTCGTCCAGGGCAACTTCGACGACGACGACGCCTTCGAGACCCTCAAGGCCACGATCGAGGAGCTCGACAAGGCACAGGGGACCGGCGGCAACTTCGCCTTCTACCTGTCGGTGCCGCCGAAGTTCTTCCCCAAGGTCGTCCAGCAGCTCAAGAAGCACGGGCTGGCCG
Organism: Streptomyces sp. CB02058; assembly: GCF_001905505.1. Lineage (GTDB taxonomy): Bacteria > Actinomycetota > Actinomycetes > Streptomycetales > Streptomycetaceae > Streptomyces. The sequence goes on along the minus strand of NZ_LIPG01000002.1, from coordinate 1,282,384 downwards.
ACCAGAAGGAAGGCACCTGGCGCCGGGCCGTCATCGAGAAGCCGTTCGGCCACGACCTGGAGAGCGCGCAGGAGCTGAACCAGCTCGTGCACGACGTCTTCCCGCCGAACGAGGTCTTCCGTATCGACCACTACCTCGGCAAGGAAACCGTCCAGAACATCCTGGCGCTGCGGTTCGCCAACACGATGTGGGAGCCGATCTGGAACAGGTCGTACGTCGACCACGTCCAGATCACGATGGCCGAGGACATCGGCATCGGCGGCCGGGCCGGTTACTACGACGGCATCGGCGCGGCCCGTGACGTCATCCAGAACCACCTGCTCCAGCTGCTGGCGCTGACGGCGATGGAGGAGCCCGGCTCCTTCCACCCGAAGGCCCTGGTGGCCGAGAAGCTCAAGGTGCTGACGGCGGTGGAGCTGCCCGAGGACCTGGGCAAGCACACGGTGCGCGGGCAGTACGCCCACGCCTGGCAGGGCGGCGAGGAAGCGCTCGGCTATCTGGAGGAGGACGGTATCGACCCCAAGTCGAAGACCGACACCTTCGCCGCGATCAAGCTGACGATCAACAACCGCCGCTGGGCGGGCGTGCCGTTCTACCTCCGTACCGGCAAGCGCCTCGGCCGCCGTGTCACCGAGATCGCGGTCGTCTTCAAGCGCGCCCCGTACCTGCCCTTCGAGTCCGGCGCGACGGAGGAGCTCGGCGGCAACGCCCTGGTCATCCGGGTGCAGCCCGACGAGGGCGTCACGGTCCGGTTCGGCTCGAAGGTGCCCGGTACCTCCATGGAGGTACGGGACGTCACGATGGACTTCGCCTACGGCGAGTCCTTCACCGAGTCCAGCCCCGAGGCGTACGAGCGGCTCATCCTCGACGTCCTGCTCGGCGACGCCAACCTCTTCCCGCGCCACCAGGAGGTCGAGCTCTCCTGGAACATCCTCGACCCGATCGAGGAGTACTGGGACAAGCACGGCAAGCCCGCCCAGTACGCGGCAGGCACCTGGGGTCCCGCCGAGGCCGACGAGATGCTCGCACGCGACGGACGGAGCTGGCGCCGGCCATGAAGATCGATCTCACGGAAACCACGTCCAGCAAGATCAACCAGGCCCTGATCTCGGCGCGCCGCTCCATCGGCACGCCGGCGATCGGCATGGTGCTCACCCTCGTCATCGTCACCGACGAGGAGAACGCCTACGACGCGCTCCGCGCGGCGAGCGACTCGTCCCGCGAGCACCCGTCGCGGATCATCGCGGTGATCAAGCGGGTCAGCAAGTCGCCGCGCGCCAAGCGCGACGCACGGCTCGACGCCGAGATCCGGGTCGGTTCCGACGCGGGCTCGGGCGAGACGGTCGTGCTGCGTCTGCACGGCGAGCTGGCCAACCACGCCCAGTCGGTCGTCCTGCCGCTGCTGCTGCCGGACGCCCCGGTCGTGGTGTGGTGGCCCGAGGACGCCCCCGCGGACCCGGCCAAGGACCCGCTGGGCGCACTGGCGCAGCGCCGCATCACCGACACCTACTCCGCCGAGCACCCGCTCGACGAGCTGGCGGTGCGCGCGGCGACGTACCGGCCGGGCGACACCGACCTGGCCTGGACGCGCATCACGCCGTGGCGCTCGATGCTGGCGGCGGCGCTCGACCAGCAGCCCGCGCAGGTCGTCTCGGCGACGGTCGAGGGCGAGTCCGACAACCCGAGCTGTGAACTGCTGGCCATGTGGCTGGCGGACCGGCTCGGGGTGCCGGTGGAGCGCATCCTGTCCAACGGCCCCGGTCTGACGGCCGTCCGGATGGAGAGCAAGAGCGGCACGATCGTCCTCGACCGTCCCGACGGCTCGCTGGCCACGCTCTGCATGGCCGGTCAGCCCGACCGCGCGGTCGCGCTGAAGCGGCGGGAGACCGCCGAGCTCCTCGCGGAGGAGCTGCGCCGTCTGGACCCGGACAACATCTACGAGGCCACGGTGAAGTTCGGCGTGGAGCGCCTCGGCGGTCCGACGGAGCCCTCGTCCGTGGGTTCCGGGCAGAAGCGCCCGGAACCGGCGGGAGCCGCGGCACCCGCCGCGAAGAAGGCGGCGGCCAAGAAGGCGGCGTCGAAGTGAGTGCTCCGCAGCTCGTCGTGCACCGCGACAAGGAGCTGATGGCACAGGCCGCGGCGGCCCGGCTGATCACGAAGATCGTGGACGCCCAGGCCGCCCGCGGTTCCGCCTCGGTGGTGCTGACCGGCGGGCGCAACGGCAACGGCCTGCTGGCCGCGCTCGCCGAGTCGCCCGCGCGGGACGCGATCGACTGGTCGCGGCTCGACCTGTGGTGGGGCGACGAGCGGTTCCTGCCCGAGGGCGATCCGGAGCGCAATGTCACGCAGGCCCGCGAGGCCCTGCTGGACAAGGTGGAGCTGGACCCGTCCCGGGTCCACGCGATGCCGGCCTCGGACGGGCCGTACGGCGGGGACGCGGATGCCGCGGCGGCGGGGTACGCCGCCGAACTGGCGGCCGCCGCGGGCCCGGAGGACCACGGGCCCGTGCCGACGTTCGACGTGCTGATGCTGGGCGTGGGCCCGGACACGCATGTCGCGTCGCTCTTCCCGGAGCTGCCCGCGGTGCGGGAGACCGAGCGCACCGTCGTCGGTGTGCACGGCGCCCCCAAGCCGCCTCCCACCCGGGTCACGCTCACGCTGCCCGCCATCCGTGCGGCGCGCGAGGTGTGGCTGCTGGCCGCGGGTGAGGACAAGGCGGAGGCGGCGGAGATCTCCCTCTCCGGTGCCGGGGAGATCCAGGCACCGGCGGCCGGGGCCTACGGCCGCAGCCGCACGCTGTGGCTGCTGGACGCCGCTGCGGCGTCCGGGCTGCCGCGCGCGCTGTATCCGCCTGCTTCGGCGTAGCCCGTACGGCGAGAACGAAGGGCCCGGTGCCGCTCCTCCCAGGAGCGGCACCGGGCCCTTGCCGTACGGTTCGCGGGCTCGGGGGCGGGACACGGGCTCGCGCGCGGCGGGCGTACGCGCGCCCCTCCGCTCAGTCCCGCTCCAGGAACGGCTCCAGCAGCCCTGGGACCGCTTCGGCGGCGAAGGCGAGGCCCTCGGAGGCGTCGGTGTCGTGCGCCGTGTAGGCACCGCCTCCGGCGGCCGTGGTGGCGGTGACACTCAGCAGCCCCGCCCGCCGCTGGAAGAAGGACTGGCGCACCGTCCAGCCGATCACGCCCGCCCGCTGGAGGGCCGCGGTGGACCGCCGGAGGGTCCCGGAGCGGGTGACCAGGTAGCCGCCGCTGAGCGTGTGCCCCAGATTCCGGTACGCGTCGAGGCCGAGCAGCACCGCGAGGGGCACGGACACCACCGCGCAGCCGAGCGCGGTCCACAGGAGTACGGGGGTCAGCAGCACGCCCAGCACGGCCTGCACCAGGACGGGCGCGAGGGCCGTGACCAGGGCCCTGCGCAGCCGTCGGCCGCGGGCGGCGCGGGGGTGGGGCGTGAGCGGGGCGCCGGTCGGGCTCACGGGCTCACGCAGGACCTCGGCGGCGATCGTGCCGGCCAGGGCGCGGGGCACGGCGGGCAGCAGCGTCTCCTGGTCGGCGCTCCGCGACTCCTCGTCCTGGGACAGGCCGGTGGCGATGGCGTCCACCCGGGCCGCGCCCACGAGGCGTACGCCCAGCGGCTCCACCAGGTCCACCCCGCGCAGCCGCCGTTCCTCGACGGACAGGGATCGCGCGGTGAACAGCCCGCGCCGCACCCGCAGGGTGCCGCCCTGTTCGCGCTCCAGGCGGTAGTTCCACCACATCTCGACCCAGAGCCCGAGCGCGCCGACGACACCGGCCGCCAGGGCTGCCGCGGCGAGGATGACGACCGTCCAGAGCGGCGGGGTGTCCCGGAACCGGTCGGCGAACCAGTCGATGACCTCGCCCTGGGCGCCGACCCAGTCGCTGACCTGCATCACACCGCCGGCCGCCGCTCCCCCGAGCATGGGCGCGACGAAGGAGACGGGTGCGTAGCGGATCCAGCGGGGGTCGAGCGTGGCGAGCTCGCCCTCCCGGTGCGTCCCGGGGGCGTCCTGGGCACCGCGGTCCAGGAGTTCACGGCGCAGCCGCTCGCCCTCCTCGCGGGTGACGGGGTCGAGCTCCAGGGTGGAGTCCCCGCCCGTGTGCTCCCCGGTGCCGATGCGGACGGAGACGAGCCCCAGGAGCCGCAGCAGGAGGTGGGCGGTGAGATCGACGCTGCGGATGCGCTCCCGGGCCAGCGAGCGGCGCTTCACGAGGAGGAGCCCCGTGTGCAGGTCCACGCGCTCGGCGCCGACCCGGTAGCGGGTGCGCCGCCACCGTATGTAGTCCCCGGCGGCGGCGCAGCCGGTCAGGAGGACCGTCCCGGCCAGCACCAGGCCGATGGCCCGCGCGTAGCCGACGGGTCCCGCCAGCGCGACCGTGACCGGTACGGCGGCACCCACCGCGACCCCCGCCGTGACCACCGCGGTGACCAGGACCGTGCGCGGGTGGAGCCGCCGCCAGTCGGGGCCGCTGTCGGCGGCGGTGCTCACGTGGCGTCCCCGGGGGTGCCCTGCGTGATGCGGGTCAGCCGCTCGGCGAGCCCGGCGGCCGTGTCGTGGGTCAGCCCCTCGATCCGTACGGCGCCCTTGGCGGACGCGGTGGTGACGGTGACCGTGGCCAGCCCGAAGAGCTGCTCCAGCGGGCCCCGCACCGTGTCCACGGTCTGGATGCGGGACATCGGAGCGATCCGCCACTCCCGCAGGAAGACCCCGGTGCTGACGTAGACCGCCTCGTCGGTGACCTCCCAGCGGTGGGTGCGCAGCCACCAGAGGGGGAAGAGGACGGCGCACAGCAGGCCGACGGCCGCGACCGCGGCGGCCGAGGCCAGCAGCCAGAACCTGGCGGGCGCGATCAGCGCCCCGAGGAGCCCCAGCACCGCCACCGGCGCCGCCGTCAGCAGCAGCCACTGGGCCCGCCACCAGCCGGCCGCCCGGCTCGCGGGCGCGTTGCGCGGCGGCCTCAGCCGCACGGTCCCCTCCCCCTCGGTCATCGCTCAGCGGCCGCGCAGCGAGCGGTACGCCGATACGAGCGCGGCGGTGGAGCTGTCGAGCTGCTCGCCGCCCGTGCCCTGGGTGAGAACCGGCTCGATCTTCTTGGCGAGGACCTTGCCGAGCTCGACACCCCACTGGTCGAAGGAGTCGATGTTCCACACGGCGCCCTGGACGAAGACCTTGTGCTCGTACAGCGCGATCAGCTGGCCGAGCACCGACGGAGTGAGCCGCTCCGCGAGGATCGTGGTCGTCGGGTGGTTGCCGCGGAACGTCTTGTGCGGCACCAGCTCCTCGGGCACGCCCTCCGCGCGGACCTCGTCGGGCGTCTTGCCGAAGGCGAGCGCCTGGGTCTGGGCGAAGAAGTTGGCCATCAGCAGGTCGTGCTGGGCGATCAGCCCGGGCAGCAGGTCCTGGACCGGCGCGGCGAAGCCGATGAAGTCGGCCGGGATGACCTTCGTGCCCTGGTGGATCAGCTGGTAGTAGGCGTGCTGTCCGTTGGTGCCGGGGGTGCCCCAGACGACCGGTCCGGTCTGCCACTCGACCGGATTGCCGTCCCGGTCCACGGACTTGCCGTTGGACTCCATGTCCAGCTGCTGCAAGTACGCCGTGAACTTGGACAGATAGTGGCTGTAGGGCAGCACGGCGTGCGACTGGGCGTCGAAGAAGTGGCCGTACCAGACGCCCAGGAGGCCCAGCAACAGCGGGGCGTTCTCCTCGGCGGGCGCGGTGCGGAAGTGCTCGTCGACGAGGTGGAAGCCGTCGAGCATCTCGCGGAAGCGCTCGGGCCCGATGGCGATCATCAGCGAGAGGCCGATCGCCGAGTCGTAGGAGTAACGGCCGCCGACCCAGTCCCAGAACTCGAACATGTTGGCCGTGTCGATGCCGAAGTCCGTGACCTTCCCGGCGTTGGTCGAGAGCGCCACGAAGTGCTTGGCGACGGCCTCCTGACCGGCCCTCAGCCCGGTGAGGAGCCAGTCGCGCGCGGAGGTGGCGTTGGTGATGGTCTCGATCGTCGTGAAGGTCTTGGACGCGACGATGAACAGCGTCTCGGCCGGGTCGAGGTCGCGAACGGCCTCGTGGAGGTCGGCGCCGTCGACGTTGGACACGAAGCGGACCGTGAGCGAGCGGTCCGTGAAGGAGCGCAGCACCTCGTAGGCCATGGCGGGCCCGAGGTCGGAGCCGCCGATGCCGATGTTCACGATGTTCTTGACCGGCTTGCCCGTGTGGCCGGTCCACTCCCCGGCCCTGACGCGGTCCGCGAAGGCGGCCATCCTGTCGAGGACGGCGTGCACGGCCGGCACCACGTTCTCGCCGTCGACCTCGATCACCGCGTCGCGCGGGGCGCGGAGCGCGGTGTGCAGGACGGCACGGTCCTCGGTGGTGTTGATCTTCTCGCCCCGGAACATGGCGTCCCGCAGCTCGGCCACGCCCGTGGCGCCGGCGAGGTCCCGCAGCAGACGCAGCGTCTCGTCGGTGACGAGGTGCTTGGAGTAGTCGATGTGGAGGTCACCGACCCTCAGGGTGTACGCCGTCCCTCGGTCCGGCGCGTCCGCGAACAGCCCGCGCAGATGGGTGTCGCCGAACTCCTCACGGTGCTTGCCGAGAGCCGCCCACTCCGGAGTCTGATTGAGCTTGGTTCGGCTTTGTGCGTTCATCCCGGAAATCGCCCACTTCTTCTCGTACCTGCAACCTTCCCCGCTGCCCCTCCAACCTAATTGATCTGGAGGGTGCGGCGGAGCAATGGCAGGGGCCGGAGGCGACAAACGCATTCCGGCCGGGCACCCGAGAGGTGACCGGCCGGTGAACTGCTGTCAGATTTCGCCGCGGAGTTTCGCGAGGGCTTCGGCGAGGATGGCTTCGCCGTCCGCGTCGCTGCGCCGCTCGCGCACGTACGCGAGGTGCGTCTTGTACGGCTCGGTGCGCGGTGGGTCGGGCGGATTGTCCTGATCCTGGCCGGCCGGGAAACCGCAGCGCGGGCAGTCCCAGGTCTCCGGTACCTGCGCGTCATGGGCGAAGCTCGGCTGCGTCTCGTGCCCGTTCGAGCACCAGAAGGAGATGCGGAGGCGCGGCGCGGACTCGCCCCGCTCGGCCTCCCCCATCGGCCCCGCTCCGACCCGGCTTCCCCGGATCGCGTTGCCACTTGCCACGGTCGTAACTCCCTGCGTGATGGTGCTCGAAGATGCCCCAGTCTACGTAAGGCCCAACGCGCGTCCAGTGAAAGGAGTTACACCCTCACCGGGATTCGCGGACGACGGGTCAGCTGTCCAGCTTGATGAGCAGAGCGAGGACGACAATGCACGCGAACCAGGCCAGACCGACCACGACGGTGATGCGGTCGAGGTTGCGCTCGGCGACCGAGGAGCCGCCCACGGAGGACTGCATTCCGCCACCGAACATGTCGGAGAGGCCGCCGCCCTTTCCCTTGTGCATCAGCACCAGCAGCATCAGCAGCAGGCTGAAGACGATCAGGGCGATCTCGAACGCCAAAACCACGGCTGGTCCCTACTTTCCGGAATTCCTAGGACTGCATGTACGAACAGCGGGGGCCTGAGGGTATACCCCCCTCGGCCCCCGCAAGGGTACGACGGATCGGCGCAACCGCATACTCACCGGTCGCCGAAGCGGACGATCCTACTGGTCGCGGAAGCGGACGATCTTGACGAACTCGTCGGCGTCGAGCGCGGCTCCACCGATCAGGGCACCGTCCACGTCGGGCTGCGCCATGATGGCCCCGACATTGCCGGACTTCACGGAGCCGCCGTACTGGATGCGGACGGCGTCGGCCAGCTCCTGGGAGTACAGCTCGGCGAGCCGGCGGCGGATCGCGCCGCAGACCTCCTGGGCGTCCTCGGGGGTGGCGACCTCGCCGGTCCCGATGGCCCAGACCGGCTCGTAGGCGATCACGATGGACTCGGCCTGCTCGGCCGGGATGTCCTTCAGGGCGCCGTCGAGCTGGGCCAGCGTGTAGGAGACCTGGTCACCGGCCTTGCGGATGTCCAGGCCCTCGCCGACGCAGAGGATCGGGGTCAGGCCGTGCTTGTAGGCGGCCTTCACCTTGGCGTTGCAGATCTCGTCGTTCTCGCCGTGGTACTGGCGTCGCTCGCTGTGACCGACGGCGACGAAGGTGCACTTCAGCTTGGCGAGCATCGAGCCGGAGATCTCACCGGTGTACGCGCCGGAGTCCTGCGCCGAGAGGTCCTGGGCGCCGTACTTGATCTTCAGCTTGTCGCCGTCGACCAGCGTCTGCACGGAGCGCAGGTCGGTGAAGGGCGGCAGGACGGCGACCTCGACGGCCTCGTAGTCCTTGTCGGCCAGGGCGAAGGCGAGCTTCTGGACGTGGGCGATGGCCTCGAGGTGGTTGAGGTTCATCTTCCAGTTGCCCGCCATGAGCGGGGTGCGGGTGGTCATTGAGGGTCAGTCCTCCAGTGCGGCGAGTCCGGGAAGCGTCTTGCCTTCGAGGTATTCGAGGCTGGCGCCGCCACCGGTCGAGATGTGGCCGAAAGCATTCTCGTCGAAGCCGAGGATGCGGACGGCGGCTGCGGAGTCCCCGCCGCCCACGACGCTGAAGGCCGGGGAGTCGACGAGGGCCTGGGCGACCGCCTTGGTGCCCTCGGCGTAGTCGGGGTGCTCGAAGACACCCATGGGGCCGTTCCAGAAGACGGTGGCCGCGTCGGCGAGCTTCGACGCGTACAGCTCGCGGGTCGCGGGGCCGATGTCCAGGCCCTCCTGGTCGGCCGGGATGGCGTCGGCGGCGACCGTGGAGGGGTTGGCCGGGGCCTTGGTCTTCAGGTCGGGGAACTCGCCCGCGACCAGGACGTCGACGGGGAGCACGAACTCCACACCGAGCTCCTCGGCGCGCTTGAGGTAGCCCTGGACCGCGGGGACCTGGTCCTCCTGGAGGAGCGAGGTGCCGACCTCGTGGCCCTGGGCCTTGAGGAAGGTGTAGGCCATGCCGCCGCCGATCAGGATGCGGTCGGCCTTCTCCAGCAGGTGGTCGATGACCCCGAGCTTGTCGGAGACCTTGGCGCCGCCGAGGACCACGGCGTACGGCCGCGCGACGTCCTCGGTGAGCTTCTTCAGGACGCCGACCTCGGTGGCGATCAGACCGCCCGCCGCGTGCGGCAGCCGGGCCGGGAGGTCGAAGACCGAGGCGTGCTTGCGGTGGACGGCGCCGAAGCCGTCGCCCACGTACACGTCGGCGAGCTCGGCGAGCCGGTCGGCGAAGGCGCCGCGCTCGGCGTCGTCCTTCGACGTCTCGCCGGCGTTGAAGCGGAGGTTCTCGATGACGGCGACCTGGCCGTCGGTGAGAGCGGCGACCGTGGCCCGGGCGGACTCGCCGACCGTGTCGGTCGCGAAGGCGACCTCGGTGCCGAGCAGCTCGCCGAGGCGGGCGGCGGCGGGGGCCAGCGAGAACGCCGGGTCCGGGGCGCCCTTGGGGCGGCCGAGGTGCGAGGCGACGATGACCCGCGCACCGGCAGCGGCGAGTTCGGCGACCGTCGGGCGGACGGCGCGGATGCGGCCGTCGTCGGTGATCGTGGTGCCGTCCAGCGGCACGTTGAGGTCGGCGCGGACGAATACCCGCTTGCCCGCGACCCCTTCGGCGAGAAGTTCGTCGATCGTCTTCATCTGTTCCCAATACTCCTTGGAAGGACGGATGAGCATGCAAGGGGGCTCGAACGGCGCCGCGTCGCGCCGTCCGAGCCCCTCACATCACACCTTGCTGCCTGCCGATCCTAGGATCAGAGCTGCCCGCCGACGAAGACGGTCAGGTCGACGAGGCGGTTGGAGTAACCCCACTCGTTGTCGTACCAGCCGAGGATCTTCACCGAGTTGCCCTCCTGGACCATGGTCAGGGAGGAGTCGAAGGTGCAGGACGCCGGGTCGCTGACGATGTCGGAGGAGACGATCGGGTCCTCGGTGTAGGACAGGAAGCCCTTGAGGTCGCCGTCCTCGGAGGCCTTCTTGAACGCGGCGTTGACCTCGTCCTTGGTGACCTCGCGCTGCAGCGTCACGACGAGGTCGGTGGCGGAACCGGTCGGGACCGGGACGCGCATCGCGATGCCGTCGAGCTTGCCCTTGAGCTGCGGGAGGACCAGGGCGGTCGCCTTGGCGGCGCCCGTCGTGGTCGGGATGATGTTCTCGGCGGCGGCGCGGGCGCGACGCAGGTCCGAGTGCGGGAAGTCCAGGATGCGCTGGTCGTTCGTGTACGCGTGGACCGTCGTCATCAGGCCCTTGACGATGCCGAAGTTCTCGTCGAGAACCTTGGCCATCGGCGCCACACAGTTGGTGGTGCAGGAGGCGTTGGAGATGACGTGGTGGTTCGCCGCATCGTACTTGTCCTGGTTGACGCCCATCACGATGGTGATGTCCTCGTCCTTGGCCGGAGCCGAGATGAGGACCTTCTTCGCGCCACCCGCGATGTGCTTCTCGGCGTCGGCCTTCTTGGTGAAGATGCCGGTCGACTCGATGACGATGTCGACGCCCAGCTGACCCCAGGGGATGTCGGCCGGGTTGCGCTCCGAGAGCACCTTGATGGTGTGGCCGTCGACGGTGATGGTGTCGGCGGTGTGGCTCACCTCTGCTTTGAGACGACCCAGAATGGTGTCGTACTTCAGCAGGTGGGCCGTGGTCGCAGTGTCACCCAGGTCGTTGACAGCCACGATCTCGATGTCCGCACCCTGCTCCAGCAGCGCGCGGAAGTAGTTACGACCGATGCGGCCAAAGCCGTTGATGCCTACGCGGATCGTCACGAACCGATCTCCTCGTTAGGAACGCCGGTTTCGATGCCGGCGAGTTTTATAGGGATGTCCCCGACCGCCTCCGACCCTACCTCTCCGAAGGCTCAGGGGTGACATCGAGAGCGACGGTGTGGAGCGAGATCTCCTTACTCCTGAGTAGGAGCAATCGATTCCGGCCTATTGACCCGGCGGGCACGACAGGCCCGCCCGATGGTCACCAAGCGTCAACTCCCGCCCGAGCCGTCTCCCTTGCGGCGCGAGGGGCCCACCGGCACCCGCCCGCGCGGGGTCACCGGGAGTCACTGACCCGGATTCAGCCACCGGGCCTCCGCCCGCGATCCGTGATCGAATGTCCGGCCCGGGCGAGGCGCACGCTCAATTGCGCGCCACGGTACTCAATCGATAAAAGCACCGGGACTGCGCGTTTTCCGGGGACACGGACCACGGAACGCCACGACCCCGCACGCTCAATCGTGCGGGGTCGCGCTCAGTCAATGCCTGCGGGGCGGCACTCGGCCCATTCCGAAAATCGCTCCGCCGAATTTCGGAATGGCCCCGCCCTGTGGGCTCTCAGCCGACGAGGCCGTCGGCCATTTCCTCGCTGAGGGTGGATTCCGTGCCCGGGATGCCGAGGTCCTGGGCCCGCTTGTCGGCCATGGCCAGCAGGCGCCGGATACGGCCCGCGACGGCATCCTTGGTCAGCGGCGGGTCGGCGAGCGCGCCCAGCTCCTCCAGGGAGGCCTGCTTGTGCTCCATGCGCAGCCGTCCGGCCGCCGCGAGGTGCTCCGGGACCTCCTCGCCCAGGATCTCCAGCGCGCGTCCCACCCGGGCGCCCGCGGCCACGGCGGCGCGGGCGGACCGGCGGAGGTTGGCGTCGTCGAAGTTGGCGAGCCGGTTGGCCGTGGCACGGACCTCGCGCCGCATCCGGCGTTCCTCCCAGGCCAGCACCGCCTCATGGGCGCCGAGCCGGGTCAGCAGCGCGCCGATGGCGTCGCCGTCCCTGACGACCACCCGGTCGACACCCCGCACCTCGCGCGCCTTGGCGGCGATGGAGAGCCTGCGGGCGGCACCGACCAGGGCGAGGGCGGCCTCGGGGCCGGGGCAGGTGACCTCCAGCGAGGAGGAACGGCCGGGCTCGGTGAGCGAGCCGTGGGCCAGGAAGGCGCCACGCCAGGCGGCCTCGGCGTCGCAGGTGGCCCCCGAGACCACTTGCGGCGGCAACCCGCGGATCGGACGGCCGCGGCCGTCCACCAGACCGGTCTGGCGGGCCAGCTGGTCGCCGCCGGCCACCACACGGACGACGAACCGCGAGCCGCGGCGCAGCCCGCCGGGGGCCATCACGATCAGCTCCGAGCTGTGCCCGAAGATCTCCAGGACGTCCCGCTTGAGCCGTCGTGCCGCGCTCCCCGTGTCCAGCTCGGCCTCGATCACAATCCGGCCGCTCACCAGGTGCAGCCCGCCCGCGAACCGAAGAATCGCCGAGACCTCTGCTTTCCTGCAGCAGGTCCGGGTCACGGGAAGCCGAGAGATTTCGTCCTTCACCGCTGGCGTCATCGCCATGGGCCGATCCTTCCATGCATCCGAAAAATACGGTCGTACGCGGCGGCCAACAGCTCCGGATCATGTGTCGGAGCGCCGTCGGGTGAGGCCACGGGGGCCAGCTCGACCGCGGCTCCGAGCCGCTGGGCGGCATCGGCGAGGGACTCGCGGTCGGGTACGGCGGCCTCGTCGGCCAGCACCACGTCCATGGCGAGTTTAGGGGCGTGTCGTCCCAAAACCTCCAAATGACGCTGCGGTGAGAAGCCATCTGTTTCACCGGGCTGTGGTGCGAGGTTCAGCGAGAGGACCTTACGGGCCTTCGTGGTCACCAGTGCGTCGAGCAGTTCGGGGACCAGTAGATGCGGAATCACCGAGGAGAACCAGGACCCCGGACCCAGAACCACCCAATCGGCGTCGAGGACGGCGGCGACCGCCTCGGGGACGGCCGGAGGATCGGCGGGTACGACGTGGACGGACTGCACCTCGCCGGGGGTCAGCGCCACCGTGGCCTGCCCGCGCACCGTGACGGTCTCGTCCGGCCGGTCGGGGTGGTGTCCCCGTACGAGCGCCTGGAGCTCCAGGGGCACCGCGGACATCGGCAGCACCCGGCCGTGCGCCCCGAGGAGCTTGCCGACCAGGTCCAGGGCCTGGACGTGGTCGCCCAGCTGCTCCCAGAGGGCGACGATGAGCAGGTTGCCCACCGCGTGCTCGTGCAGATCGCCCTTGGACTCGAAGCGGTGCTGGATGACCTGGGCCCAGGTCCTGCCCCATTCGTCGTCCCCGCAGAGCGCGGCGAGCGCCTTGCGCAGGTCGCCCGGCGGCAGGACACCGAGCTCCTCCCGGAGCCGCCCGCTGGAGCCTCCGTCGTCGGCGACGGTGACCACGGCGGTGAGGTCGCCGGTGATCCGGCGCAGGGCCGTGAGCGACGCCGACAGGCCCATGCCGCCGCCGAGGGCGACGACCTTGGGCGCGCCGCGGCTGCGGCCGGAGAGCGCGGCCGTGGCTCTGCTCAGCCGCCGCAGACGCAGATTGCGACTGGTCACTCTCGCCCCATGTCCCGGTGGACGAGGACGGTCTCGATACCTTCGGTGGCGAGCCGTGCCGCCAGCTTCTCCGACATCGCGACGGAGCGGTGCTTGCCGCCCGTGCAGCCGACGGCGATGGTCACGTAACGCTTGCCCTCGCGGCGGTAGCCGGAGGCGATGAGCTGGAGGAGCTCCGTGTACTGGTTGAGGAATTCCTTGGCACCCGGCTGGTCGAAGACGTAGTCGGACACCTCCTCGTTGAGCCCGGTGAAGGGGCGGAGCTCGGGGACCCAGTGCGGGTTGGGCAGGAAGCGGCAGTCGACGACGAGATCGGCGTCGACCGGCAGGCCGTACTTGAAGCCGAACGACATCACCGTGGCCCGCAGCTCGGGCTCCTCGTCCCCGGCGAACTGGGCGTCCATCTTGGCCCGCAGCTCGTGCACGTTGAGGCTGGAGGTGTCGATGACCAGGTCGGCGTCGCCCCGCAGCTCACGCAGCAGGTCGCGCTCGGCCGCGATGCCGTCGACGATGCGGCCGTCGCCCTGGAGCGGGTGCGGGCGGCGGACCGATTCGAAACGGCGTACGAGGGCGTCGTCGGAGGACTCCAGGAAGACGATCCGCCGGGTGACGTGCTTGGCCTCCAGGTCCGCGAGGGACTCCCGGAGATTGTCGAAGAAGCGGCGCCCCCGCACGTCGACGACGACGGCGATGCGGGCGACATTGCCCTGGGACCGGGCGCCGAGCTCCACCATCGTGGGGATCAGCGCGGGCGGCAGGTTGTCGACGACGAACCAGCCGAGGTCCTCCAGACACTTGGCGGCGGTGCTGCGCCCGGCGCCCGACATTCCGGAGATGATCACCAGCTCGGGGATGGCGGGCGCGGTGGCCTCGGCCTTCTCCGTGGTGCTTCCCGTACTCACGTGTGCTGCTCCGTCTGCTCGGCCGCGGTCGTCATGGTGTTCATGCGCGTGCTCGGTCATGTCCTGCTGCCCCCGTCGTCCTCTTCAATGATCTCTCCTGTGGCGGTGTTCACGGCGGGTGCGGCCGGGGCCGCCGACGCCAGGGACGCGGCCACCGACTCCGCGGTCCTGCGCCCTATCCCCGGCACCTCGCAGATCTCTTCGATTGTCGCCTGCCGCAGCTTCTTGACGGAGCCGAAATGCTTGATCAGCGCCTGCTTGCGGGTCTCGCCCAGGCCGGCGACCTCGTCCAGGGGGCTGCTGCGGATGCGCTTGGCGCGCTTGGCCCGCTGGTAGGTGATGGCGAAGCGGTGGGCCTCGTCCCGGATGCGCTGAAGGAGGTAGAGGCCCTCGCTGGAGCGGGGAAGGACCACCGGATCGTCGTCGTCGGGCAGCCAGACCTCTTCGAGGCGCTTGGCGAGACCGCAGACGGCGATGTCGTCGATGCCCAGCTCGTCCAGGGCCCGCTTGGCGGCGGCGACCTGGGGCTGCCCTCCGTCGACGACGACGAGCTGCGGCGGGTAGGCGAACCGCTTGGGGCGGCCGTCGTCCTCGCGGGGCTCCTCCCGCGCGGCGGCGGGCTGCTGTGCGGAGGCCGCCTCGTCCGGGGCGGGCGCGGAGCCGAGGACCGGAACAGGGCCCGCCGTGGCCGGTGCGGAGCCCGCGGGGGTGGAGGCAGGGTCTGTCGGAGCCGGTACGGGGCCCGTGGGGGCCGGGGTCTCCTCCCACTCCCCCGTGCGTTCCTTCTCCTGGAGGTAGCGCTTGAAGCGGCGGCCGATGACCTCGTGCATCGACCGGACGTCGTCCTGGCCCTCGAAGCCCTTGATCTGGAAGCGGCGGTATTCGCTCTTGCGAGCGAGACCGTCCTCGAAGACCACCATCGAGGCGACCACGTCGTCGCCCTGGAGGTGCGAGATGTCGAAGCACTCGACGCGCAGCGGCGCGGTGTCGAGGCCGAGCGCCTCGGCGATCTCCTCCAGGGCGCGGGAGCGGGTCGTGAGGTCGGAGGCGCGCTTGGTCTTGTGCAGTCCGAGCGCCTGCTGGGCATTGCGCTGGACCGTGATCATCAGGTCCTTCTTGTCGCCCCGCTGCGGGATGCGCAGGCTGACCTGGGAGCCCCTGCGGTCCGCGAGCCACTGGGACACGGCTTCGGGGTCCTCGGGGAGCGCCGGGACCAGCACCTCCTTGGGCACGGCGTCGCCGGACTCCTCCCCGTACAGCTGCTGGAGCGCGTGTTCGACCAGGCCGGACGTGTCGACGGCCTCGACCTTGTCGGTGACCCAGCCGCGCTGGCCCCGCACCCGCCCGCCCCGGACGTGGAAGATCTGGACCGCCGCTTCGAGCTCGTCCTCCGCCACGGCGATCAGGTCGGCGTCGGTGGCGTCGGCGAGGACGACGGCGCTCTTCTCCATGGCGCGCTTCAGCGCCTCCGCGTCGTCGCGCAGGCGGGCCGCCCGCTCGTACTCCATCTCCTCGGCCGCCTGCATCATGTCCTTCTCCAGGCGGCGGATGTACGTCCCGGTGCGGCCCGCCATGAAGTCGCAGAAGTCATCGGCCAGATCCCGGTGTTCCTCGGGGCTGACCCGGCCGACGCAGGGGGCGGAGCACTTGCCGATGTAGCCGAGGAGGCAGGGGCGGCCGGTCCGCTCGGCGTTCTTGAAGACACCGGCGGAGCATGTCCGCACCGGGAAGACCCGGAGCATGAGGTCGACGGTCTCGCGGATGGCCCAGGCGTGCCCGTACGGACCGAAGTAGCGCACGCCCTTCTTCTTGGCGCCGCGCATGACCTGGACCCGCGGGAACTCCTCGTTGAGCGTGACGGCGAGGTAGGGATAGCTCTTGTCGTCGCGGTACTTGACGTTGAACCGGGGGTCGAACTCCTTGATCCAGGAGTACTCCAGCTGGAGCGCCTCGACCTCGGTGGAGACCACGGTCCACTCGACGGAGGCGGCCGTGGCGACCATCGTGCGTGTACGCGGGTGGAGACCGGCCAGGTCCTGGAAGTAGTTGGCCAGGCGCTGGCGCAGGTTCTTGGCCTTCCCGACGTAGATCACCCGGCGGTGCTCGTCGCGGAACTTGTAGACCCCCGGGGAGTCGGGGATCTGTCCCGGCTTGGGGCGGTAGCTGGAGGGGTCTGCCATGTCTCACACCCTACTTGCGGGCAATGACAGAGCGGCATGTCCGCGGATGCGGAGGCCGGCGAACGGCCTCGGCGCGCGGCTCAGGCCTCCGGGCCCGCGACGAGCCTTCCGCCCTCGACCCGCACATCGACGGCGGGCAGCGGCACCGTGGCCGGCCCCTGGAGCGCCTTGCCCGTGGTCATGTCGAAGCGGCTGCCGTGGCACGGGCAGTTGCCCTCGTTGCCCTCGACCTTGTCCAGGAGGCAGCCCGCGTGGGTGCACTGCGCGCTGAAGGCCTTGTACTGGCCTGCCGCGGGGCAGCTCACGACGACCCGCTGCTCCCTGTAGAGCTTCGCCCCGCCCACCGGCACCTCGTCCGGGGCCCCGAGCTCCACGGGCGCCGTGGGGGTGGGCGTCTGCGCGTGGCCGAGCTTCGAATCGGTCGAGCAGGCCGCCGCTCCGAGCCCGGCGGCACCGGCGAGAGCGGCGCCCTTCAGTACGGTGCGGCGGGCGGCGGGCAGGCCGGACATGCGGTCTCCACTGGTCGGGGGGACAGAGAGCCGCCGTCACCGTCCGGGGCACCGGGTGCCACGGACGGGGGGCACGGGCCGCGCCTGACGGCATGGGCGACAGACCCGACGATACCGACGGAGAACGCCCGCCCGTCGACCGGGCCCCGGAGGGAGGACCCGAGAGGTGTCCTCCGCGGCCGGGCCCGGAGGAAGCGGGCACGGGTGAGCGCCCCGCGACCGCGGCCGGGCCCGGAGGCGCAGAGCACGGTGAGCGTCCGCGACGCCTTCCGGACCCCGTCGGCGGGCGCTTCCCGGACGCCGCGGCCCGTCCCGCAGGCGTCTGCTGGACGGGCTCCGGACCACTGGTCGGACCGGGAAGGCCCGCGCGGACGGGACGGCCCCTGGTCGTGCCACAGGGAGCCGTCCCGTCCGGACGGTGTCAGGCCTTCCGCGCGCGGGTGGCCTTCTTCTTCGGTGCTGGCCCGTCGCCCGTCTTGCCGGCCGTCCTGGCCGTGGCCGTCCTGCGCGCCGTGGCCGTCTTCGCGGCGACGGCGGCCTTCTTCGCGGGAGCCTTGCGGGCCTTACGGGCCGCGGGCACCGACGCCTCGCCGATCCGGTCGGCGCCGAGGATCTCCTGGAGGAACTTCCCGGTGTGGCTGGCCGGCACCGAGGCGACGTGCTCCGGGGTGCCCTCGGCGACGACGAGACCTCCGCCGCTGCCGCCCTCGGGGCCCATGTCGACGACCCAGTCGGCGGTCTTGATGACATCGAGGTTGTGCTCGATGACGATCACCGTGTTGCCCTTGTCGACCAGGCCCGACAGCACCGTGATGAGCTTGCTGATGTCCTCGAAGTGCAGACCGGTGGTCGGCTCGTCCAGGACGTAGACCGTGCGGCCGGTGGAGCGCTTCTGCAGCTCGCTCGCCAGCTTCACGCGCTGCGCCTCACCTCCGGAGAGCGTCGGCGCGGACTGGCCGAGCCTGACATATCCGAGGCCCACCTCGTTGAGCGTGCGCAGGTGCCGCGCGATCGTCGGGACGGCCTCGAAGAACTCCAGGCCCTCCTCGATCGGCATGTCCAGCACCTCGGCGATGGACTTGCCCTTGTAGTGGACCTCCAGCGTCTCCCGGTTGTAGCGCGCACCGTGGCAGACCTCGCACGGGACGTACACATCGGGCAGGAAGTTCATCTCGATCTTGATCGTGCCGTCGCCCGAGCAGTTCTCGCAGCGGCCGCCCTTGACGTTGAAGGAGAAGCGGCCCGGCAGATAGCCGCGCACCTTCGCCTCCATCGTCTCGGCGAACAGCTTGCGGACATGGTCGAAGACTCCGGTGTACGTCGCCGGGTTGGACCGCGGTGTACGGCCGATCGGCGACTGGTCGACGTGCACGACCTTGTCGACGAGGTCGTCGCCGTCGACCCGGGTGTGCCGCCCGGGGACCGACTTGGCGCCGTTGAGCTCGCGCGCCAGGTGGGTGTAGAGGATGTCGTTGACCAGGGTCGACTTGCCCGAGCCCGAAACACCGGTGACGGCCGTGAGCACGCCGAGCGGGAAGGAGACGTCGATGTCCTGGAGGTTGTTCTCCCGGGCGCCGTGCACCGTGAGCAGGCGCTTGGGGTCGACCGGACGCCGGATCTCCGGCATCGCGATGGCCCTGGTGCCCGCGAGGTACTGACCGGTGACCGACTCCTTGTTGGCCAGCAGTTCCTTGAGCGAGCCGGAGTGGACGACCTTGCCGCCGTGCTCACCGGCCCCGGGGCCGATGTCGACGACCCAGTCGGCGACCTTGATGGTGTCCTCGTCGTGCTCGACGACGATGAGCGTGTTGCCCATGTCCCGGAGCCTGACCAGGGTCTCGATCAGCCGGTGGTTGTCGCGCTGGTGCAGTCCGATGGACGGCTCGTCCAGCACGTACAGCACGCCGACGAGCCCGGAGCCGATCTGGGTGGCGAGCCGGATGCGCTGGGCCTCGCCGCCGGACAGGGTGCCCGCGGCGCGGTTCAGCGAGAGGTAGTCGAGACCGACGTCGACGAGGAAGCGGAGCCGCTCGTTGACCTCCTTGAGGACCCGCTCGGCGATCTTCTTGTCGCGGGCGTTCAGCTTGAGGCGGCCGAGGAACTCGGCACACTCGCTGATCGACATCGCGGCGACGTCGGCGATGGACCGCTCCATCACCGTCACCGCGAGCACCAGCGGCTTGAGGCGGGTGCCCTCACAGGTCGGGCAGGCCACCTCGCGCATGTACCCCTCGAAGCGCTCCCGGCTGGAGTCGCTCTCGGCATCGGCGTGACGCCGCTTGATGTACTCGGCGGCACCCTCGAAGCGGGGGGTGGTGTAGGCGCGCTCGCGCCCGTACCTGTTGCGGTAGCGCACCTCGGTCTGGATCTTGTGGCCGTGGAGCAGCGCCTTCTTGGCGCGCTGCGGCAGTCCGGCCCAGGGGATGTCCGTACGGAATCCGAGGGCGTCGGAGAGCGCAGTGATCTGGCGGCCGAAGTACTCCTTGGTGTGGCCGTGCGACCAGGGGTGGATCGCGCCCTCGTCGAGGGACTTGTCCTCGTCCGGGACGATCAGCTCCGGGTCGACCTCCATCCGCGTGCCGATGCCCGTGCAGTCGGGGCAGGCGCCGAAGGGCGAGTTGAAGGAGAAGGAGCGGGGCTCCAGCTCCTCGAAGGAGAGGTCGTCGTACGGGCAGTAGAGGTGTTCGGAGTACATCCGCTCACGCTCGGGGTCGTCCGCCTCGAGGTCGACGAAGTCGAGCACGACCATGCCACCGGAGAGGCCGAGCGCGGTCTCCACGGAGTCGGTCAGCCGGCGCTTGGCACTGTCCTTCACCGTGAGGCGGTCGATGACCACCTCGATGGTGTGCTTCTCCTGCTTCTTCAGCTTCGGCGGCTCGGACAGCTGGACCGTCTCGCCGTCGACCCGGGCCCTGCTGTAGCCCTTGGTCTGGAGGTCGGCGAAGAGGTCGACGAACTCGCCCTTGCGCTCGCGCACCAGCGGCGAGAGCACCTGGAAGCGGCTGCCCTCGGGGAGGTTCAGCACCTTGTCGACGATCGCCTGGGGCGACTGGCGCGAGATCGGCCTGGCGCACTCGGGACAGTGCGGCTTGCCGATCCGGGCGAAGAGCAGCCGGAGGTAGTCGTAGACCTCGGTGATGGTGCCGACCGTCGAGCGCGGGTTGCGCGAGGTCGACTTCTGG
The DNA here is from genome assembly GCF_001905505.1 of Streptomyces sp. CB02058. Lineage (GTDB taxonomy): Bacteria > Actinomycetota > Actinomycetes > Streptomycetales > Streptomycetaceae > Streptomyces. The sequence continues at coordinate 1,262,286 of NZ_LIPG01000002.1, read as the reverse complement.
TCGATGGAGACGGCGGGCGAGAGGCCTTCGATGAAGTCCACGTCCGGCTTGTCCATCTGGCCGAGGAACTGCCGGGCGTACGAGGAGAGGGACTCCACGTAGCGCCGCTGGCCCTCGGCGAAGATCGTGTCGAACGCGAGCGAGGACTTGCCCGATCCGGAGAGCCCGGTGAAGACGATGAGGGAGTCACGGGGGAGATCGAGCGAGACGTTCTTCAGGTTGTGCTCGCGCGCGCCACGGACGATGAGACGGTCGGCCACGCCGGTCCGCACCTTTCTGGAGAGAAATGGGGGAACTGAGCCCCTGTCCCAGGGTATGGGGGGCGCCACAGCGATGTAGGAAGCTTTCGACTCCGAGCGTATAGCACGCGCATTCGATTTACGGACGACCGCAGACCGCATCACCCGAACGAGTGGTGAGGGCTACGCTCGGCCCATGACTGATCATGCGCGCGACCTGGAAGCTGTACGTGAAGCGACCGATCGGCTGCTCAGCGCCATGGGCGAAATCGACGACGCGAGCGTCGTCGGGCCGTCGCTCCTGCCGGGCTGGAGCCGCGGCCATGTTCTCGCCCACCTGTCACGTAACGCCGACGCGCTCGTAAATGTTCTCCAAGGGCGCCCGATGTACGCGAACAGCGAAACCCGCGACGCCGACATCGAGCGCGACGCATCGAGGCCCCTGGCCGCGCAGCTCGCCGACCTGCGCGAGAGCGGGGCCGCCTTCCTCGCGGCGGCGGCGGAGCCCGCCGACTGGTCCCGCACGGTGACGATGCGCAACGGTGTGACGGACTCGGCCTCCCGGATCCCCTTCCGCCGCTGGGTCGAGGTCGAGCTGCACCACGTCGACCTGGGGACGGGATACGGGCTGGAGGACCTGCCGGAGGAGTTCGTGACCCGGGAGAACGACTTCCTGGCCGAACGCTTCGCCGGGCATCTTGATGTCGTGCCCACGACGGCGGTCACCGAGGACGGCCGGATCTGGACCACGGGCGGCGGCGCCGACGGCACGCCGGTCACCGTCCGGGGCACGGCCACCGACATCCTCGGCTGGCTCTGCGGCCGCCGTGACGGCTCCGGGCTCACCGCTGAAGGCGGCAGCCTCCCCGCGCTGCCCCCGCTATAGGCTGCGCGGCATGACGTACAGCGGAACGGTCAAGGTCGGCGGCCCTGCGGATGTGCACGAGCTGACGGATCTGATGATCTCCAAGGTCGCCGTCGGCCGGATGAACAACAACGCGTATCTGTTGCGCTGCCGGGCGACCGGCGAGCAGCTCCTGATCGACGCGGCCGCCGAGGCCGGGGTCCTGCTGCGGCTGATCGGCGAGGACGGCATCGCGTCCGTCGTCACGACGCACCGGCACGGCGACCACTGGCAGGCACTCGGCGAGGTGGTGGCGGCCACCGGGGCACGGACGTACGCCGGGAGGTACGACGCCGAGGGCATCCCGGTCCCCACCGACGAGCTCGTCGAGGACAACGGCACGATCCGGGTCGGACGGGTCTCGCTGACCGCCCGGCATCTGACCGGCCACACCCCGGGGTCGATCGCCCTGGTCTACGACGACCCGCACGGAGCGCCGCACCTGTTCACCGGGGACTGCCTCTTCCCCGGCGGCGTAGGCAATACGCACAAGGACCCGGAGGCTTTCGCGAGCCTGATCCACGACGTGGAGACCAAGCTCTTCGACGAGCTGCCGGACGAGACGTGGGTCTACCCGGGCCACGGTCACGACACCACGCTCGGCGCCGAGCGCCCCCATCTGCCCCAGTGGCGCGAGCGCGGCTGGTGAAGCGGTGAGACGGCCGACGGCCGGGTGCCCCCTCCTGGGGCCCCGGCCGTCGGTGTGTCGGTCCTGCGCTACTTCTCCGCGCCGACGTTCTCGCTGTCGTCGTTCTGCTCGCCCTTCGCCGCGGCTTCCGCCTCCGCTGTCTTCTTGTTGGCGATGAGGCTCGTGATCGTGGTGACCACCAGGACGGCGCAGATGAAGGAGAGGGAGAACGCGATGGTGATCTCCGGGACGTGCACCCCGGACTCGTGCAGCGCGTGCAGCACCAGCTTGACGCCGATGAACCCGAGGATCACCGAGAGCCCGTAGCTGAGGTGGACCAGCTTCTTCAGCAGACCGCCGATGAGGAAGTACAGCTGACGCAGACCCATCAGGGCGAAGGCGTTGGCGGTGAAGACGATGTACGGGTCCTGGGTCAGGCCGAAGATCGCCGGGATCGAGTCCAGCGCGAACAGGATGTCGGTGGTGCCGATGGCGAGCATGACCACCATCAGGGGGGTCATGACGCGCTTGCCGTTGTTCTGGATGAAGAGCTTGGTTCCGTGGTAACGGTCGGCGACACCGAAGCGGTGCTCGATCGACTTGAGGAGGCGGTTCTCCTCCCAGTCGTCCTCGTCCTCGTCGGCCCGCGCCTCCTGGATGAGCTTCCAGGCGGTGAAGATCAGGAACGCGCCGAAGATGTAGAAGATCCACGAGAAGTTGGCGATGACCGCGGCACCGGCGGCGATGAAGATCGCACGCAGCACCAGGGCGATCAGCACACCGACGAGCAGAACCCTCTGCTGCAGGTGCGAGGGCACCGAGAACTTCGCCATGATCAGGATGAAGACGAAGAGGTTGTCGACACTGAGCGACTTCTCGGTGATGAATCCGGCGAAGAACTCGCCCGATGCCTGGCTCTCGCCGAACAGCAGCAGGCCGAGCCCGAAGAGGCCGGCCAGTGCGATCCAGACGATGGTCCAGATTCCGGCTTCCTTGGTCGAGACGTCATGGGGCTTGCGCCCGATGAAGAAGTCGACGGCGATAAGGGCGATGAGACCGAGAATGGTCAGCACCCAGACAGTCCATGAAACGTCCACTGCGCCTCCGGCAGTTCGCTACGGCTATAGATCAGCGTCGTCGCTGCCGGAGGTCTCTTCCACCCGGGAGCGCGGGATGCGCGCCGGGCCGACGCCCCGGGACCGGTCACAGTCCGTACTGACGGGAACGCCGCGATCGGGAGTACTCCCCTCCGCACCAAGAACAGTACCCGAAGCACCAAGAAACAGTAAAGTCATCACCAAGGCGTGATCAAAATGCCTGTTCGGAGGCTATGCGGCAGGCATCTGACCCGTCGTCGCGCTCGCTCAGCGGTAGCCGGCCCGCCGGGCCGCGGCCACCAGGGCGAGGACCTGCTCCAGGACCCGGCTGCCCTGCGGTGCCCTCAGGGGCTCGTACGTCCAGGCCTGACCCACCCAGGGGTCGGCGAGGTGGTCGTCGGCGACGGGGGTGATCCGCAGGAGGGACCGCCACAGCGGGTCGAGGACCGGGCCGTAGGCGCTCGCGTCCTCGCGGTCGGCCACCATCAGCAGGTGTACGCCCACGGAGGGACCCTCGTCGGCCAGATACCGCAACTGGGTGACGGCCCGGTCGTCGAAGCCGTGCGGGAAGTCGTTGACGATCAGCAGCTGCTCGCCCGTGTCGAGGTCCGGCGGCAGCGAGTCCGCGGCGCCGGCCCGGATCGCCATCTGCACCAGGTCGACGCGGCGGGTCAGCCGGGCCAGGACCGTGGACACGCCTGCGGCCCCCGCGGCGGGCGGGGCGGCGAGGGCCCCGGAGCTCACCAGGGGGGAGAGCGCTGCGGCGGCCGAGCCGGCCGGGTCGATGACGTGCACCGAGAACTCGTTCGCGGGATAGACCGCCAGCAGCCTCGCGGCCAGCGCGACCGCCGTCTCCATGGCCAGCCTGCGCAGCTGGTCCCCGTGCGTCGCGGCGGCCGCCTCGGAGGCCGTACGGCCGCTGTCGACCCAGATCCCCCGCTCCAGGGGCAGCCGCACGAGCAGCGGGATGCGCAGGTCGGTGCGCTCGGGCAGATGGAGGTCTCCGATGCGCAGGGCCATCGGGATCTCCATCGGGACGCGGTAGGCGTGCCAGACGGGGTTGTCCCATCCCGCGTAGGAGGCGGGGAGGGCCGGCTCGACGACGGCGGACTCGGCGGCCAGCTGGGCGAGGTCGCGGTCGAGCGCCTCGCGCGCCCGGCCTGTCAGCTCGTCGCGCTTGGCCCTGGCCTCCTCACGGACCCGGTCGCCCGCGCCTCCGATGCGGCTGCGCGGGTCGGAGAGGGCCCGGTCGAGCTCCTGGTCCATCCGGGAGTCGGCGAAGTCGACGGCGCTGCGGTAGGCGGCGACGGCGCGCGCGAGGTCCTCGAACATGCCCCAGATCTGGTTGTACAGCCGCTCGTCCATGGACCAGCCCGTGGCGTCACCGGCGACGGGCCGCGCGGGCTGCCCCGGCTCGGCGGGCGGGGCCGTGGGAGGCGGAGGGGGCGGCGCCGAGGTCTGGCGCCTGGGGTGCGCGTAGTCGATGGGTCCGCCGGGCGCGGTGGCCGGGGGCGGGGGCGGCGGTGTGCCGTCGCCCAGCGGTTGGGGGGCGGACGCCGGGGCGGGCGGCTGTCCTCCGCCTGTGGACGTCGTGGGGCCCGCTGAGTGCCGGACCCGCTCCCCTTCGGTGCGGGGCGGCGGCGGGGGCGCCACGGAGCGGGCGAGCCCCGAGGCCACGGCCTCCTGTATAGAGGCGGCCAGCTCGGCCGCCTGTGCCACGCCCTGGTCGGCGAGCATCTCGGCGAGCCCCGCGGAGTACCCCTGGCCGACGGCGCGGACCTTCCAGACGCCCTGGCGGCGGTAGAGCTCCAGGGCGGACACGGCGGACTCGGTGTCCAGGCCGGTGAGCGTGAACGTGGCGATCTCGGTGCCGTCGAGTCCGGTGACCGCGACGAACGGCGCGGCGACCGCGCCGAACCTGCCAGGCCGTCCGGGCCCGGTGGGCAGGGCGAGGAGCACCGTGACGCGGTGCACCGCGTCGGGCAGGGCGTCCAGGTCCACGGCCAGCCGGTGGTCGGCCGCCGCCTGCCGGGAGACCTCCAGCCCGGGCAGCCGGGGCGAGCCGGGATGGGCGATCCACTCGGCTCCGCGGACCGTGCCCCGCTCGTCCCCGAGCGTGGCCCCGGCCACGACGGGAGAGCCCGCCGACACCCTGATCTCCAGACGTGTCTGGGGCAAGGTGTGGTTCTGCCCCCGGACCAGCTCGGCCGTCATGCCCTGTCCCCTCGACGTTCGGTGTGGTGCCCTGCCATGGGCGCAGCTCCCGGCGGCGGGTGCCTCCGGGAGCTGCTCGTACGGATCTGCGGGCCGGGTCGGGCCCGTGGCGCCGCCTTGTCTACAGGTGCGGCAGGATCGCCGGCATCAGGTCCTGGAAGGTGCGGCCGTTGGCCGGGTTGCCCAGGGCGGTCATCTGCCATCCGTTGCCCGAGCGGTGCACCTTCGCCATGATCTGCGCCGTGTACTGGCCGCCGCCGTCCAGCGTGTAGCGGGCGAGCTCCTGGCCGTTGGTCTCGTCGACGATGCGGCAGAAGGCGTTCTGCACCTCCTGGAACGTCTGGCCGGTGAACGAGTTCACCGTGAAGACGATCTGGTCGATGTGGACCGGAACCCGCTGCAGGTCGACCAGGATCGCCTCGTCGTCCCCGCCCGAGCCCGCGCCGCCGACGAGGTTGTCGCCGGTGTGCTTGACCGAGCCGTCGTCACTGACGAGGTGGCGGAAGAACACGACGTCCACGGGCTGCTTGTCGGCGAAGAGAACCGCCGAGGCGTCCAGGTCGATCTCCCGGGTGCGCGAGCCGAAAAGCCCGCGGCGCGGGGCCGCCTGCCAGCCGAGCCCCATCCGTACCGCGGTCAGGGTCCCCCCGTCGCTCTTCTGCAGGCTGATGGCCTGGCCCTTGGTCATGTTGACCGTCACGCGCTGTCCCCTCTCCGCTTGCCCCGCAACCGTCGGTGTGCGGTTTCCCCGCACCCTACGCAGTCCCCGGGGGCGGGAAGGAGTGATGGGCCGTTTTTGTGTCGGTCCTGCAACACTGCGCGCCCCACCGGTCAGGCGAGTCCCGCCTCCCTCATCTGACGCAGCTCCTTCTTCAGCTCCCCCACCTCGTCACGGAGTCGCGCGGCGACCTCGAACTGCAGGTCGGCGGCGGCCGCGCGCATCCGGTCCGTCATCTCCTCGATGATCCCCGCGAGCTCCGTGGCGGGCCGGTCGGTGACCACCGGGGCTTCGCCCTTTTTGCCCTTCGTCTTGGCTCCCGGCGCCGTCTGCGTGCCGAGCGTGGGCACCGGGGCCTTGGCTCCCTTTGCCTGCCGGTAGCCCGTGCCGAGGAGCTGCTCGGTGTCGACCTCCTCGCGGGCGATCGACGCCACGATGTCGTTGATCTTCTTGCGGAGCGGCTGCGGATCGACGCCCCGCTCGGTGTTGTAGGCGATCTGCTTCTCGCGGCGGCGGTTGGTCTCGTCGATCGCCTGGGCCATCGCGGGGGTGACCTTGTCGGCGTACATGTGGACCTGCCCGGAGACGTTACGGGCGGCACGGCCGATGGTCTGGATGAGCGAGGTGCCCGAACGCAGGAAGCCCTGCTTGTCCGCGTCGAGGATGGCCACGAGCGACACCTCGGGGAGGTCGAGGCCCTCACGCAGCAGGTTGATGCCGACCAGGACGTCGAATTCACCGGAGCGCAGCTCGCGCAGCAGCTCGATACGGCGCAGGGTGTCGACGTCGCTGTGGAGGTAGCGGACCTGGATGCCGAGCTCCAGGAAGTAGTCCGTGAGGTCCTCGGACATCTTCTTGGTGAGGGTGGTGACCAGGACGCGCTCGTCCTTCTCGGTCCGCTTGCGGATCTCGTGCACCAGGTCGTCGATCTGGCCCTCGGTCGGCTTGACGACGACCTCCGGGTCGACGAGCCCGGTGGGGCGGATGATCTGCTCGACGTAACCGTCGCCCCGGGACATCTCGTACTTCCCGGGGGTGGCCGAGAGGTAGACCGTCTGGCCGATCCGGCCCAGGAACTCCTCCCACTTCAGCGGGCGGTTGTCCAGGGCGGAGGGCAGCCGGAAGCCGTGGTCGACGAGTGTGCGCTTGCGGGAGGCGTCGCCCTCGTACATCGCGCCGATCTGCGGGACGGTGACGTGCGACTCGTCCAGGACGAGGAGGAAGTCCTCGGGGAAGTAGTCGAGGAGGGTGTTGGGGGCGGTGCCGGGCGAGCGGCCGTCGAAGTGCATCGAGTAGTTCTCGACGCCGGAGCAGGTGCCGATCTGACGGAGCATCTCGATGTCGTAGGTCGTGCGCATCCGCAGCCGCTGGGCCTCCAGCATCTTGCCCTGCTTCTCCAGCTCGGCGAGGCGCTCCCCCAGCTCCTGCTCGATGCCGCTGACCGCCTTCTCCATGCGCTCGGGTCCCGCGACGTAGTGGCTGGCGGGGAAGACGTGGAGCGAGGCGTCCTCGCTGATCACCTCGCCGGTGAGCGGGTGGAGCGTGGAGAGCGCCTCGATCTCGTCACCGAACATCTCGATGCGGACGGCGAGCTCCTCGTACACCGGGAAGATCTCGATGGTGTCGCCCCGCACCCGGAAGGTGCCTCGGGTGAACGCCAGGTCGTTGCGGGTGTACTGGATCTCGACGAAGCGGCGCAGCAGCTGGTCGCGGTCGATCTCGTCGCCGACCTTGAGCTGGACCATCCGGTCGACGTACTCCTGCGGGGTGCCCAGGCCGTAGATGCAGGAGACGGAGGCGACCACGACGACGTCGCGCCGGGTGAGCAGCGAGTTCGTCGCGGAGTGCCGCAGCCGCTCGACCTCCTCGTTGATCGAGGAGTCCTTCTCGATGTAGGTGTCCGACTGCGGGACGTACGCCTCGGGCTGGTAGTAGTCGTAGTACGAGACGAAGTACTCCACGGCGTTGTTCGGGAGGAGCTCGCGGAACTCGTTGGCCAGCTGGGCGGCGAGGGTCTTGTTCGGTGCCATCACCAGGGTCGGGCGCTGCAGCTTCTCGATCATCCAGGCGGTCGTCGCCGACTTTCCGGTGCCGGTCGCGCCGAGCAGGACGACGTCCTTCTCACCGGCGCGGATGCGCCGGTCCAGCTCGGCGATGGCCGCGGGCTGGTCACCGCTTGGCTGGTAGGGACTGACGACCTCGAAAGGCGCCACCGAACGTTCGATCTTCGAAACTGGCCGCATGCAACCACCGTACGACCCACCACTGACAACGGCCGGGGGTCAGCGGTTCCGCTGCTGCCGGTACTCCTTGCGGGCGGCCGTCGCGTACGGCCTGCGCCCGTGCTGGACCGGGATGGCGGCCATCTGCCCGCCACGCCGCACGGTGAGGCCGCGCTGCCGCACCGGGCCCGCGGGAGCACCCGACACCACCAGCGGGTCGATCATCACGACCACCGCGGCGAGCAGCAGGAAGCAGCCCGGCCCGATCATCATCGGCAGGAGCAGCGAGGTGGGGGCCTCGCCGGGCGGGACCGGCACGGCGTCGGCGTGCAGGTGCACCCGGAGCGCGGCCATTCCCGTGTAGTGCATCCCGCTCACCGCCACGCCCATGACCACGCTCGCGCCGAGGCTGGGCAGGAAGCCGTGGATGGAGACGGTCGCCCACAGGGCCGCCGTCGCCGCCACCACGGCGATGACGACGGAGAGCGAGACGGTGAGCGTGTCGTATTCGAACACTCCGTCGAAGGTCATGCCGGCCATGCCGAGGTAGTGCATGGAGGCGACACCGAGGCCGGTAATCGTCCCGCCCGTGACCAGCGCCATGCGGGTGGCGCCCCGGTAGCCGACGAGGAAGATGCCGATCCCGACCATCAGGATCGCCACGGCGAGGCTGGCGAAGGTGAGGGGCCTGTCGTAGCTGACCGGCGCCTCACGGACGCTGAAGCCCAGCATCGCGATGAAGTGCATCGTCCAGATGCCCGAGCCGATGGAGGTCGCCCCGAGGGCCAGCCAGCCCGCCCTGGACGAGCCGCGGGTGCGCAGGGAGCGGTTGGTGCAGCGAAGACCCAGAGCCGCGCCGAGGCAGGCCATGACGAACGCCGTGACCGGCGTGACGAGGCCGTAGGTGAATCCGTCAACTGTGCCCTGCATGCTGGTACGCCCTTCGCGGTGGCCCGGGTTCGGGGGTGACCCTAAAGGGCAAGGCCCGGCAAGCAAACGTAAGAACGGCATTTTATCCGCTTCTGGAGGGGCCCGGGATCCGGCACCCGACAATCCGTTCACATCATGGCCACCATCGTCCTGCCGTCCGTTGGGTAACGGCTGAGAGTCTCTGCATGTCGCCATCCCGATGCGAGGAGTACACGTGTCCGTACGCACAGCCACCACGTCCGCCGCCGTCACCGCCCTGCTCGGCACCTGCGTCCTGCTGCCCGCCACCCAGGCGCAGGCCACGGGCAGCCAGGACAGCCCGGTCGTCTACGCCCACCGCGGTGCCTCCGCGTACGCCCCGGAGAACACCCTGGCGGCCGTGGACGCGGCCGACGATCTGGGCATCGCGTGGGTGGAGAACGACGTGCAGCTCACCAAGGACGGTGTGCTGGTCGTCGTGCACGACACCACCCTGAACAGGACCACCGACGCCGAGGAGGTCTACCCCGACCGCGCCCCCTGGGGGGTCAAGGACTTCACCGCCGCGGAGATCGCGAAGCTTGACGCGGGCAGCTGGTTCGGCGCCGGTTTCAAGGGGGCCCGGGTGCCGACGCTGGAGCAGTATCTGCACCGCGTCGAGCGCAACCGCCAGAAGCTGCTCCTGGAGATCAAGAGCCCGGAGATCTACCCGGGGATCGAGAAGGAGACCCTGCGCGTCCTGCGCGAGGAGGGGTGGCTCGACCGCTCCCACGTCAAGCAGCGGCTGGTCATCCAGAGCTTCGGTGCAGAGAGTGTGAAAACTGTCCACGCGCAGCGTCCGGACGTCGTCACGGGCTTCCTCGGCACCCCGGCGGTGGCCGATCTGCCCTCCTACGCGGCGTTCACCGACCAGATCAATCCGTCGTACACCTCGATCGGTGCCGACTACGTCGCCGCGGTGCAGAAGCTGAAGGGCGCCCACGGCAAGCCGCTGCGGGTGAACACCTGGACGGTGAACGACGCGGCGAAGGCGGCGGAGGTGGCCGGCTTCGGCGTGGACGGCATCATCACGAACAACCCGGACGTGGTGCGGGACGCCACCCGCTGACCTGCGGCATCGGGGCGTTGTCGGTGGCCGGCCGTACGGTGGTCGCATGGAGAGCAACGAGCAGGTCGTGGAGTGGTCCGTGGTGCCGAGCGGCATCGGCCCGCTGCTGCTCGCCGCGACCCGCGCCGGCCTGGTGACCGTGGTCTTCCACGCGCGCCCCGGCGTCCGGGAGAAGGCGCTCGGACAGCTGCGGACACGACTGGGCGCGGAGCCGGTGGAGTCCCCCGGTTCCGCGCTGCTGGCCGGGCCCGTCCGCCAGCTCGCGGCGTATTTCGACGGAGAGCTGAGGGAGTTCTCGCTCGACCTCGACTGGTCGCTGACCTCCGGCTTCAACCGCGAGGTGCTCCAGGAGCTGGCCGCGGGCGTGCCGTACGGGACGGTCGTGGGCTACGGGGACCTGGCGGCCCGGGTCGGCCAGCCGGGCGGTGCCCAGGCCGTGGGGGCGGCGATGGGTTCCAACCCCCTCCCGGTGGTGGTGCCGTGCCACCGGGTGGTGGAGAGCGGCGGGGGCCTCGGCGGGTTCGGCGGCGGACTGGAGACGAAGCGGCGGCTGCTGGCACTGGAGGGGATACTTCCGCAGCCCCTGTTCTGAGGGCCCCCGGTCCGAGGGTGCCCGAAGGGCTCCGGCCGGTCCCGGCGAAAGACTCCGGGAGCTCTGGTTTGCGGCCACGGCGGCTGCGACAGGGATGGGGCATGCCTCAGAATCCAGCACTCCCCTCACAGGAAACCGGCCACCACGCGTCCGTGCTCTCCGAGGAGGTGCGGGAGGCCCTCGGTGAGCGGCGGCCCGTCGTCGCTCTGGAGTCGACGATCATCGCGCACGGTCTGCCGCGTCCCCGCAATCTCCAGGTCGCCCAGGAGCTGGAGGAGACCGTACGGAAGGCGGGCGCCGTGCCCGCCACCGTCGCCGTGCTGGACGGCCGGGCCCATGTGGGCCTGTCACCGGGCCAGTTGGAGCGGATCGCCGAGGACCCCGCCGTGCGGAAGCTGGGTCACCGCGACCTCGCGCCCGCCCTCGCCCGGAAGGCGAGCGGGGCGACCACCGTCTCCGCGACCGCCTTCCTCGCGGCGCGGGCGGGGCTCGGCGTCTTCGCGACCGGCGGGCTCGGCGGCGTACACCGCGAGTGGGCGCTGACACAGGACGAGTCCGCCGACCTGCGGCTACTCGCCCGGACCGGGATCACGGTGGTGTGCGCGGGCGTGAAGTCGATCCTGGACGTGCCCGCCACGCTCCAGCGCCTGGAGACGCTCGGCGTCGGGGTGCTCGGTTACGGCACGGAGTTCTTCCCGGGCTTCTATCTGAGCAGTTCGGGCGAGCCGGTCGACTGGACCGTGCGTACGCCGCAGGAGGTCGCCGACGTGATGCGGGCCCGGGAGGAGCTCGGGGGCCCGCCCGCGGCGCTGATCGTGGCCAACCCGGTTCCGGAGGAGGAGCAGTTGGACCCCGCCGTGCACGACCGGGTGCTCGCCGGGGCCCTGGAGGCCTGCCGGGAGCGCGGGATCACCGGGCAGGCCGTCACCCCGTTCCTCCTGGAGTACCTGATGCGGGAGACCGGGGGCGCGTCCCTGGAGGCCAATCTCGCCGCAGTACGCGGAAACGTGGCGCTGGCGGCGCGGATCGCCGTGGCGGCGGCGCGGTGAGCGGGGGCGCCCTGCTCGTCGTCGGGGAGGTGGTCACGGATGTGGTCGTCCGGCACGGCTCCGCGCCGCTCCACGGCACGGACACCCCGGCGCGGATCACCACGCTGCCGGGCGGGGCGGGGGCCAACGCGGCGTGCTGGGCGGTGCGTTCGGGCTGCCGGGACGTGCGGCTGCTCGCCCGGGCGGGGGCCGACTCCGCCGACTGGCACAGGGACGCGCTGCGCCGCGCGGGGGTGCGTCCGCTGCTGGCCGTGGACGAGGAGGTGCCGACCGGCACGGTGGTGGCGCTCGTCGACCCGTCGGCCGAGCGCACCTTCCTCACCGACAGCGGAGCGGTCCTGCGTCTCTCCCCCGGCGACTGGTCGCCCTCGCTGCTCGACGGCGTCGCCAGGCTCCATCTGTCCGGCTATCTCCTCTTCGCCGAGACGAGCCGGGCCGCGGCCGCTCTCGCGCTGCGCGAAGCACGGCGGCGGGGCGTCCCGGTGAGCGTGGACCCGGCGTCGGCCGGTTTCCTCGCCGGGCTGGGCGCCGGGGCGTTCCTGGACCTGGTGGAAGGCGTGGACCTGCTGCTGCCCAACGCCGACGAGGCACGCGAGCTGACCGGGCTTCCGGAGCCCGCCGACGCGGCGGTCAAGCTGAGCCGCCATGTCGGCCGGGTCGCGGTCACGCTCGGGGACCGGGGCGTGCTGCTGGCGGCGGGAGGCACGGTGACCACGCGCGTGCCGGCGGCGGCGATCCGCGCCCGGGTCGACTCGACGGGCGCGGGGGACGCCTTCACCGGCGGCTTCCTCGCGGCGCTCATCGCCGGGGCCGACGACGCCTCGGCCGCCGCGGCGGGCTGCCGGGCGGGGGCGGAGGCGGTCGCGACGGTCGGGGGGCGTCCGGCCTGAGCGAGGGGCGTTCAGGCCGAGCGACGAACACTCGGCCCGAGCACGGGCACCCGGCCCGAGCGAGGGGGCGTCCGGCCTGAGCGAGGGGGCATCCGGCCCGGACCAGGCAGGTCAGGCGGACCATGCAGGTCAGACCGGACCAGTCACCAGTCACCAGTCACCAGTCACCAGTCACCAGTCACCAGTCACCAGTCACCAGCATGATCCGGACGAGACCTACGCTCCGAGTCCCGTCCAGGCGGGGTGGTGCGGGTCGTCGGCCCGGACCACCACGTCCGCGCGTTCGGCGGGCGCGACCTCGTCCTCGTAACGCGCGAAGGCGGGCAGTGTCCACCGCTCCCCCTCCTCCGTGCGCCGCCGGAGCGCGCCGGGCGAGAGGCTCAGATGGACGCTCACGTCGAACGGGAACCAGTGCCCGAGGAGCAGCGGGCCGTGCAGGATCAGCACCCCGCCCTCGGGCAGTTCCTCATAAGGGCTGCGGGTCGCCCGGTCCGTCACGGGGTTCCAGAGATCGGGCAGGACCCGTCCGTTTCCGCCGGCCTCCAGCGGGCGGAAGACCTCGCGCCACAGCGCCCCGGTGTCGAACCAGCTGTCGGCGTAGGAGTCCGGGTCCTCCTTGCCGTACTCGTACCGCAGGCTGGCCGGGCGCAGGAAGCCGCTGGTGGAGACCGTGAGTACGGGCCGACCACGGCTCCGCAGCGCCTCGGCGAGCCGCCCGGCCGGCTCTTCGGGCCGGGCGGCGGGAGCGCCGTCGACGCCGATCCGCAGCCAGGACCCGCCGTCGGCCGGTTCGAGTCCGTCGGCGTGGACGGCGAGGGCGCGGGCGAGCCGTTCCCAGGTGATGGGTTCAAGTTGCACGCATCCATCATCGCTCTGCGCCATGATGATCGTATGGATCTCGACTTCGCCCGCCGGTTCGCCGCCCAGTGGCAGGACGACTGGAACTCCCACGACCTGGACCGCGTCCTGGCGCACTACCACGAGGACGTCACCTTCAGTTCGCCCATGATCGCCCGGCTGACGGGCGACAGCGCCGGGACCGTGCACGGCAAGGAGGCCCTGCGCGCGTACTGGACGGCCGGCCTGGAGCGGATCCCGGACCTGAGGTTCGAGGTGATGGACGTCCGGGCGAGCGTCGACGCGCTGGTGATCGACTATCTCAACCAGATCGGCGGCAGGGTGAGTGAGGTGCTGACCTTCCGCGACGGCCTGGTCGTGGCGGGCTTCGGTGCGTACGGCGAGACGCCCGCCAACTGACCCGGGTGCCGCTCTACTTCTCCGCCGGGCAGTCCACCGCGTCGGCGTCGTAGGAGAGTTCGCTGCCCTCCGGGAGTAGATAGGTCACCCACAGCACCACGGGTTCCGTCCCGAGGTTGCGGCCGATGTGCTGGTGGGAGGCCCCGGCCGGTTCGATGAAGGACGTTCCCGCGGGCGTCACCTCGACCGAGCAGTCGTCCAGGGTCCGGGTGAGCGTCCCCGCCTTGACGACGACGATCAGCTGCCCGCGGTGGGTGTGCCAGCCGGTGGAGCCGCCGGGCTGCACGGTTATCTCCCGGAAGGTGACATCCGTAGGGCCGTTCGGGGGCTTGATCTTGAGCTTGGACCCGGAGGTGCCCTCGGCGACGACGGTGCCGCTCACCCCGCTGCCCGGTGTGGCGACCGCCGCCGCGGGCACCAGGCCGAGCGCCGCGACGCAGACCCCCACCAGCGCGGCGTTGCGCAGCGCCCCCCGCTTCCTCGCCACGCGCCCGTCCGCGGAGCGCCTGACGCCCTCCGCGCTCCCGCCGCCCTTGACACCGACCATGCCGCCGAACCTCATGAAGGACTCCCTCAGCACCGGGGACCGATGAAAGTCCCTACGCTACCGGCGAGTTGACCGCCCGGAGTCACTGATGCGACTGTTGGCCGCCACGGAGTTCCTCGGCGAGCGGCCCCTCGCCGAGCACCTCCGCCCGGCCGTCCCCGACCGCCTCGGCCAGAGTGCATTCACCGCGCCCGAGCGCGAGGGCGACGTCCGTACCGAGCACGAGGCACGCGTCGGGGCGATCCGCCGGACCGTATCCGTACGCCTCTCCCCCGGCAGCCTCCGCCCCCGTACGCATATGGAACTCGCCCTCGGCCAGCCGGACTTCGACCACCCCCGCGTGGGTGAGGCCGTCCAGGGCGCGCAGCAGCGGCAGCGCGAACCAGTGGGCCCTGACCGCGTCCGTGGGGCGGCGCTCGTCGAGTGCGGGCGCGCCCCAGCCCGCGAGCGCGGTGAGGACCGGGAGCAACCCCCTTCCGTGCTCGGTCAGTTCGTAGACCGAGGCGGCGGCGGGAGGCGGGAGCCGGCGCCGCACGGCCAGGCCGCCCTGCTCCATGTCCTTCAGCCGGGAGGCCAGCACATCGGTGCTGACACCGGGCAGATCGGCGAGCAGGTCCGTGTAGCGGCGGGGGCCTGCCAGCAGTTCACGGACGATCAGCAGCGTCCACCGGTCGCCGACGGAGTCGAGGGCACGGGCGGTGGCGCAGAACTGGTCGTAGCTCCGGCGGCGGGCTGGGCGTGCGGGCTGCTGCTGACGTGGCATGCGACGCAGTCTAGACATGTTGTTGGACTTTCCAAGCCCGAGCTTGGTAAAACCAAGTATCGCAATTCGGGGTCGGGGAGGCACCGCATGGAGTTCCGGCAGTCCAGCAAGCTCAACGAGGTCTGTTACGAGATCCGGGGCCCGGTCATCGAGCAGGCGAACGCCCTGGAGGAGGCGGGCCACAGCGTGCTCCGCCTCAACACGGGCAATCCGGCGCTCTTCGGCTTCGAGGCGCCGGAGGAGATCGTCCAGGACATGATCCGGATGCTCCCCCAGGCCCATGGCTACACCGATTCGCGCGGCATCCTGTCCGCCCGCCGTGCCGTGGCGCAGCGCTATCAGGCGATGGGGATGACCGATGTCGGCGTGGACGACATCTTCCTCGGCAACGGGGTGTCCGAGCTGATCTCCATGGCCGTGCAGGGGCTTCTGGAGGACGGCGACGAGATCCTGATCCCGAGCCCCGACTATCCGCTGTGGACCGCCGTGACCACGCTCGCGGGCGGGAAGGCCGTGCACTACGTGTGCGACGAGGGGGCGGACTGGAACCCCGACCTCGCCGACATGGCCTCGAAGATCACCGACCGCACCCGCGCCATGGTGATCATCAACCCGAACAACCCGACGGGCGCCGTCTACTCCCGCGAGGTCCTGGACGGCATGCTCGACCTGGCGCGCAGGCACGGCCTGATGGTGTTCGCCGACGAGATCTACGACCAGATCCTGTACGACGACGCGGAGCACCACAGCGTGGGCGTCCTGGCGCCGGATCTGCTCTGCCTGACCTTCAGCGGGCTCTCCAAGACCTACCGGGTCGCCGGTTTCCGCTCCGGCTGGATGGTGGTGTCCGGTCCGCGGCAGCACGCCCGCAGCTACCTGGAGGGTCTCACCATGCTCGCCTCCATGCGGCTGTGCCCCAACGCCCCGGCGCAGTACGCGATCCAGGCGGCGCTCGGCGGCCGGCAGTCGATCCACCAGCTCACCGCCCCGGGCGGCAGGCTCCACGAGCAGCGCAACCGTGCGTGGGAGCGGCTGAACGAGATCCCCGGGGTGTCGTGCGTGAAGCCGAAGGGCGCGCTGTACGCCTTCCCGCGCATCGATCCGAAGGTCCATGCCATCGTCGACGACGAGCGCTTCGTCCTGGACCTGCTGCTGCGGGAGAAGATCCAGGTGGTGCAGGGCACCGGCTTCAACTGGCCGCGCCCGGACCACTTCCGCATCCTCACCCTCCCGCACGCCGACGACCTGGACGCCGCGATCAGCCGCATCGGCCGCTTCCTGAACGGATACCGCCAGTGACCTGCCCGTCCTGCCGTTTCCCCGCGCACACGCAGTTCGCCTCGCCGGATCTGGTGGGGGCGATCGTGGAGGGCGGTCTCGATCCGGCCGAGGACCCCGGCTGGGCGGACTCGGGTGCGGCGTCACCGGCGGAGTACGCGCGCTGGGCGGGCCATCTGTGCGGGATGACCTGCCTGCGCATGGCGCTCGGGGCCGGTGCGCCGACCCTGTTCGCGCTGCGGGACGGGGCGTTGGCGTACGACGCGTACACCGAGGACGCCGACGGGGACATCAAGGGCCTGGTCTACGCCCCCTTCGCCCGGTACGCCGCCGAGGTCCACGGCCTCGACGCGGTCGTCCACCGGGAGCTCACCCCCGACAGGATCCTGGATCTGCTGGACGGGGGCAGGACGGTGATGGCCTCCGTGCACTACGGAATCCGGCACCCGGACCGGCCGGCTCCGGGGCGCGGTGGCCATCTGGTGCTGGTGACCTCGCGTACGGCGGACGGCGTGCACTTCCACAACCCGTCCGGGACGACGGCCCACACGCGTACGGCCGCTCTCCCCATGCCCGTTTTCGAGCGGTTCTTCGCGGGCCGCGGGGTGTCCCTGCCCGCCCCTGCGCAGGCGTAGCCGCTCCCCCTTACGGGTGGTCCGGGCGTGATCCGGATGTCCCGGCACGCGGGCGCGGGGCTCGCGTGCCACGGTGGGCGCCGACCTCGTCCGACCCGTACCCGGGAGACCGCAGTGCCGCGTCCGCGCACAGAGACCGATCCACGTCCCGAGCGTTCCGGGCGGCGCACCGCGGTCATGGCCGCCGTCGCCGCCTGCGCCGTACTCGGCGCCGGTACGCCCCTCGCGTACGCCACCCTGGGCGACACCGCGCCCCGGAGCGCCGCGGCCCCCGCCGCGCGCGGCACCGCCTACGTCGAGACCCGTCTCTTCTTCGGCACCGAACGGCCCGACGGCGGGACCGCTGTGACGGGCGCGCAGTTCCGGTCGTTCATCGACCGCGAGGTCACCCCGAGCTTCCCCAGCGGTCTGACGGTCCAGGAGGGCCGGGGGCAGTGGCGCGACTCCAACGGGGTGATCGAGCGGGAGCGTTCGTACGAACTCATCCTGCTGTACCCGGCGTCGGAGGCCCGTCTGCGGGACCCGCAGGTCGAACGGATCCGCACCGCGTACGAGAAGGCCTACGCCCAGGACTCGGTGGCCCGGCTGGACGAGCGCACCCTCGCCGACTTCTGAGCCGCTGGACGGACCGCCGCGGCGTCATCGGGGCACCGACGGACGGAGCGGACCTGGCGGCGCCTCACCGGCGCCGCCGCGCGGCTCCCCTGCCGCGGGACCGCCGCCGGTGTCGGGCCTCCGCGGACCGAGCAGCGTCAGCTCCGCAGGCCGGCGAGCGCGGCGACCGGGTCCGGGTCCGGTGCGGCTCTGGGCCACCAGTCGTCCTCGCCCGGATCGGACTCGTAGCCGTACCACCGGCTGTCGTGGCCGAAGCGGAGCTGCAGGGTGCCCCTGGCGTTGGTGAGGTGGTTGCGCCAGGGCTGGAAGCGCGGGAAGTCGGCGGCGGCGAGTGCGGGGCGGGCCCGGTCGAAGGGACCGGCCGGCGGGTCCCACGGGTTCTCCAGGACGTCGAGGCCCTCCGCGCCGCCCTGTCTCCAGGCCGCGACGGCGCGGGCCAGGTCGGTGGTGGTGCGGCCGGTGGCGAAGGCCAGTTCGCGGTAGAGGGCCCTGGTCGTGGCGGTGAGGCCTGCGGTGGGGCGGGACGCGGCGATCCGGACGGCGTCCTGCCAGGTGCTGAGCCCTGCGAGCGGGTCCTCTCCGGTGGTGAGCATCGTGTGGGCCCGGGCCGCCGCGTCCGTGGCGAGGTGGTCGAGGCCCAGCGGGTCACGGGCGCCGGGCAGTTCGGGGTAGGACGGGGGCTCGCCGGGATGGGGCGGCACCGGCAGTGGCGGGGGCAGCGGTGGCAGGAAGCGGTCGGCGAGGGCCTCGGCGGCCGGGACCGACGGCATGGCGGGGGTCTCCGGGCGCTCGCGTGCGGAGTGCTCCGCGTTGCGGCGGCCGAGCTCGTCGAGGAGTTCGCGCTCGCCCCGGCCGCGCATCAGCAGCAGGACGAACGGGTCGCTGTCCAGGAGCCGGGCCGTCTGGTAGCAGAGGGCGGCCACGTGCTTGCAGGGCCAGCCCCGGTCGGGGCAGGAGCAGTCCGGGTCCAGGTCACCGGCGGCGGGCAGCAGCCGGATGCCGGTCTCGCCCGCCGTGTCCACCAGGGAGTGCGGCATCTCCTTGTCGAGCAGGGCGGACAGGTGCCCCGGCCTGGCGGCCACGGCGTCCAGGAAGGTGTCCCAGTCGGCGGCCGAGAACGAACGCAGGCGCAGCTCCGCGCGGTAGGGGCGGGGGCGGCTTCCGTGGACGTAGGCGATGACCCGGCCGGGGGTGACGGTGATCGCGGCGACATGGCCGCCGTCGGCGTACGAACGGCCGCGGGCGAGGCGTCCCTCGTCCATCGACAGGGACTCCAGGGCGTCCACCCAGGCCCGGCCCCACCAGCTGTCGGCGAAGGGGCCGTCGGCGTCGGTGGCCCGGGCGGGCACCGCTTCGAACGTACGCCGCAGATCGTCGGGGCCGGGGCGGACCGCGGGGCTCCCACCGGGGCTCATGACGTCCTCCGGAGCGAGACGAGGTCGGCCAGGTCACGGTCGCTGAGCTCGGTCAGGGCGGCCTCGCCGGACCCGAGCACCGCGTCGGCGAGGACCCGCTTGGAGGCCAGGAGTTCGCTGATCCGGTCTTCGACCGTGCCTTCGGCGATCAGCCGGTGCACCTGGACCGGCTGGGTCTGACCGATGCGGTACGCCCGGTCGGTGGCCTGCTCCTCGACCGCGGGGTTCCACCACCGGTCGTAGTGGATGACATGGGCGGCCCGGGTGAGGTTCAGTCCCGTGCCCGCCGCCTTGAGGGAGAGCAGGAAGACGGGGACCTCGCCGGACTGGAAGCGGTCCACCATCCGCTCACGCTCGGGCACCGGCGTGCCGCCGTGCAGCAGTTGGGAGGGGACGGCGCGGGAGGCGAGGTGGGCGGAGAGGAGCCGGGCCATCGAGACGTACTGGGTGAAGATCAGGACGGAGCCGTCCTCGGACAGGATCGTGTCGAGGAGCTCGTCGAGCAGGGCGAGCTTGCCGGAGCGTCCGGTCAGCCGGGTCGGCTCCTCCTTCAGATACTGCGCGGGGTGGTTGCAGATCTGCTTGAGCGAGCCCAGCAGCTTCATGATCAGCCCGCGTCGCGCGATGCCCTCCGACTGCTCGATGAACGCCATGGTCTCCCGGACCGCGGCTTCGTAGAGGGTGGCCTGCTCGCGGGTGAGGAAGACGGGGTGGTCGGTCTCGGTCTTGGGCGGCAGCTCGGGCGCGATGCCGGGGTCGGACTTCTTGCGGCGCAGCAGGAAGGGGCGGACCAGCCGGGAGAGCCGCTCGACCGCCTCCTCGTTGCCCAGGCCGGCGGCGGTGCCGGTGTTCTCCACGATCCGGGCGTGCCGGGCGCGGAACGCCTTGAGCGGGCCGAGCAGACCGGGGGTGGTCCAGTCGAGCAGCGCCCAGAGCTCGGAGAGGTTGTTCTCGACGGGGGTGCCGGTCAGGGCGACCCGCGCGGGGGCGGGGATGGTGCGCAGGGCCCTGGCCGTGGAGGAGTGCGGATTCTTCACGTGCTGCGCCTCGTCGGCGACGACCAGGCCCCAGGTGTGCGCGGCGAGCTGCTCCGCGCTGGAGCGCATCGTGCCGTACGTCGTGAGGACGAAGCCGCCGTCCGCGCCCGTGAGGCTGCGGTCGGTGCCGTGGAAGCGGCGCACGGGGACGCCCGGTGCGAAGCGGTTGATCTCGCGGTGCCAGTTGCCGAGGAGGGAGGCGGGGCAGACGACGAGGGTGGGGGCGGGGTGGGCGCGGTGCAGGTGGAGCGCGATGACCGTGATCGTCTTGCCCAGCCCCATGTCGTCGGCGAGACAGCCGCCGAGGCCGAGGGAGGTCATCCGGTCCAGCCAGGCCAGGCCGCGGAGCTGGTAGTCGCGGAGGGTGGCGTCGAGGCCGGGCGGCGCGGGGAGGGTGGCGTCCTCGTCCAGGATGCGCGCGCGGAGCGCGGCGAGGGCTCCGGCGGGCACGGCCTCGACCTGCTCGCCGTCGACCTCGGCGGCGCCGGTCAGGGCGACGGCGAGGGCGTCCACGGGGTCCAGGAGGCCGAGCTCCCGCTTGCGCGCCTTGCGCACGAGCGACGGGTCGACGACGACCCACTGGTCACGCAGACGCACCACGGGGCGGTGCGCCTCGGCGAGCGTGTCCATCTCCGCCTCGGTGAGGTGGTCGTCGCCGAGGGAGAGCTGCCAGTTGAACGCGAAGAGCTGCTCGGCGTCGAAGAACGAGGTGCCGTCGGTGGCCGAACCGGGCGCGGGCCGGACGACGGCCGCCGCCGTGAGCGAGCGCGCGAGCTCCCGGGGCCAGTGGACGGCGACCCCCGCCGCCGCGAGCCGCGCTCCCGCCTCGCCGATCAGTTCGTGGAGCTCGTCCTCGGTGACGGCGAGGACGTCGGGGACGGGCTGCTCCAGCAGGCGCTCCAGGGGCGGCCAGACGCGGGCGGCGCGGCGCAGCGCGAGCACGGCGTCGATCCTGGCCCGGGGCCCGAAGGGCTCGCCCGCGCCGCCGGCCCACAGGGTGGCCGCGTCGGTGACGTACGTCGGGTCGGCGAGGCTGTGCACCTGGGTGATGGCGGCGGCGGCATGGCGCGCGGCGGACGGAGCGGCCCGCACGTCCTCGCTCCCGGCGGCCTCCGCGCCGTCTCCGGTGCTGTCGCCGTCGGTGTCGGTGCTGTCGCCGTCGCCGCTGTCGAAGAGGTCGTACGCCGACAGGTCGAGCCGGAGCGACACACGCACCCCGGCGTCGAGTCCTGCGGCCACCTCGACGGCCCAGGCACGGGCCTCCGGCAGATGCTGTGCCTCGCGGGCGGCGAACGGCGTCCCCATCGCGTGGGCGGCGGCGGGCGTGCGGGGAAGGACGTCGGCGACTGCGTCGAGGAAGGCGCCGATCAGCGCCCTGGGTTCGGGAACCCGCAGGGGTGTGCCGTCGAGCGGGACCGCGTGTCCCTCGGGCGGCATCGAGGCGGCGACGGCTCTCAGATGCGCGATGTCCTCCGCGTCGCGCGGGCCCGCGCGCCAGGCGTCGTGGTCGTCGGCCGTCAGCCCGGGCAGCAGTCTTCCGCGTGCGACGAGGGTCAGCGCGTGCACGGCCGCCGCACCCCAGGCGCGGGTCGCGGGGTGGGCCGCGGCGCGGTGCCGGGCGCGGGCGAGCAGCGGGACCGCGTCCTCGACGGGAAGCACCACGGCGGGCACCGTGCGGGAGCGGACGCCGTCCGAGGCCGTACTGCCGGTGCTGCCCGCGCCGGCCTCCTGGCGCCCGACGACCGTGAGCCCGGTCAGGGCGTACGCGGACTCCCCCGCGGATTCGACCGCGGCCGGCGGCGCCCCACCGGGCAACGCCGTGTCGGAGCCGCCGAGGCCGGCGCTCCCGTCCGGGTCCCAGAAGGCGATCCGGCCGTCCTGGGGCAGTGCGCCCGGCAGGAACACCGCGGCGCACCGGAGCAGCCGCTCGCCGGCCTCGTCCCGCGTCTGCCGCGCCATGCCACTGCCCCCTTCCGCCTCGGTCCCGTCAACGTCTCCCCCCGCCCTGGTGAGTCTAGGCGGGGGGTGTGACAGCGCCCGCCCCGGCCGTGTTTCCACAGGTGGGACGGGCTACGAAGGGGGTCAGTGACGGGTGAGGGGCCTGGCGTGGGACCCGTCGGACAGCTGCTCGGGGTCGAACTCCGGCAGCCCGTCCGGATCGAACTCCGGCACCGGACCGGACCCGGTCTGCGCCCGGCGCGGAGCGGGCCGCTCCGGGACGGACTCCTCCGGGACCGGCTCCTCCACGACGGACTCCTCCGGGACCGGCTCCTCCACGACGGACTCCTCCGGGACCGGCCCGTCCACCGCGGCCCCGTCCGGAGCGGGACGCTCCTCCACCACGCGCTGCTCGGCCGACGCGCTCCGCGGCTCCCCCGCGGCGACCGGCTGCGGCCCCTGCTGGGCACGCTCGAGGAAGCGGAGCAGCTCCACGGGGAAGGGCAGCACCAGTGTCGAGTTCTTCTCGGCCGCGACCGCGACCACCGTCTGCAGCAGTCGCAGCTGGAGCGCGGCCGGCTGGGCCGACATCTCGCCGGCCGCCTGGGCGAGCTTCTTCGACGCCTGGAGCTCGGCGTCCGCGTTGATGACCCGGGCGCGCCGCTCACGGTCGGCCTCGGCCTGCCGGGCCATCGAGCGCTTCATCGTCTCCGGCAGCGACACGTCCTTGATCTCCACCCGGTCGATCTGCACGCCCCAGCCCACGGCGGGGCTGTCGATCATCAGCTCCAGGCCCTGGTTGAGCTTCTCGCGGTCGGACAGCAGATCGTCCAGATCGCTCTTGCCGATGATCGACCGCAGGGAGGTCTGCGCCATCTGGGAGACCGCGAACCGGTAGTCCTCCACCTGGATCACGGCGCTCGCCGGGTCCACGACCTTGAAGTAGATGACGGCGTCCACACGCACCGTCACGTTGTCCCGCGTGATGCCGTCCTGGGCGGGGACGGGCATCGTCACGATCTGCATGTTGACCTTACGAAGCCGGTCGACACCCGGGACGATCATGGTGAAGCCCGGGGCGCGCACCTGGTCGTGCAGCCTGCCGAGCCGGAGCACCACGCCCCGCTCGTACTGTTTGACCACCCGCGCCGCGGCCAGGGCGTACAACAGGCAGCACGACACCACCGCCACCAACGCGACCACCAGCTCCTGGACCATCACGGCCCCCTGCCTCCGGGAATGCGTCACCGCATCCACTCGCCATGCCTCTATTACCACGATATGCCCGATATGCCCACTCTCGAACCTCTGTCCGGGTGTCCATGGCCCCGGCCGGCCGCACACCGGATGCCGGCACCCGGGGGAACGGGCAGGGTGGCCAGCGCCAGCACGTCTCTGTGACGTACCGATGAGCCGGACGAGCAGACGAGGACCCCGCCCATGTCCGTCACCGCGCCCCCCACCGTTCTCCGCCGACGTACCCGCATCGCCGCCGGTGCGGCCCTGCTCACCCTGGCCGTCACCGGCTGTTCGGGCCTGGGGCGCACCGCGGTGGGGCCGGTCTCCTACACCACCGAGCGGGAGAAGGTCATCACCGTGAACAGCCCTTCGGTGAAGGGCTGCCACCGGATGGCTCCGGCCGGGGCGAACAAGGTCGCCAACCAGACCCTGATCGACATGATCCTGTACCGCACCGTCGACTGCACAGGGGGCGGCACCACCTACGTAGCCACCACGTTCACCGACTCCAACTCCCCGCGCAGCCTGCCCTGGCGCAGCTACCGGTTCGTCCACTGACCGGCGCGGGGTGCCCGGCCCCGCCCGCGCAGCAGTCCGGCCAGCTCCGCCGTACGCTCCCGCCGCTCGCGGGCGATCAGGACGACCAGCACGATGAGCAGCGCCGGCATGACGGCGTTCGGAGGGTCGAGCAGGGTCAGCTGGACGACGGCCGCGCCCGCCAGCAGCCCGGCCAGGGCCACCGCGGCCACTCCGGCCAGCAGCGGGATCAGCAGGGCCACCGCACCGGCGAGCTCCAGGCCGCCGATCGTGTACATCGCGCCGCTGCCCCAGCCCATCCGGTCGAAGGACTCCACGGCGGACTCATGGGCGACGAGCTTGGCCACCGCGCTGAAGCCGAGGAACAGCGCGAGGGCGACGCGGGCGCCGGTCAGGGCGACAGCTGCCGTACGGCGGCGCGGTGCGGCCGGGCCCGCGGCGGTGGGGGAAACGGTGGAAGCGGCTGTTTCGGACATGGAGGTCTCCTCGCGTGGCGTCGTCCGGGACGGGCGCCAGGGGGGCGCGGCCTCCGCCGCGCCACCTCCCGGCACCTGTACGACCAAGACCGCGCGGGGCCCCGGAACTCATCGCTTCCGGGCCTCGGATCCGCCTGCTTCTCAGGGCTTCCCGGGACGCGCGAGCACCCAGACGCCGTCCGGGGTGAGAAAGCGGTCGACGGCGAGCCCGGCCTCCGCCAGATACGCCTCGAAGCGCTCTGCGGACAGCGCACGGGAGCGGAAGGTCTGGGTCCAGCGGGCGTCCTCGAAGACGTACTCGGCGCGCACCTCGTCCACTCCGTCGCCCAGCGGCTCCGCCGAGAGGATGCGTATGGTGCAGCCCGCCTGCCGGTCCTCCCGCTCCCGGGGCAGGTTCGAGTGGTAGTCGGCGCCCTCCCGCTGGATGAGCACGACCCCGTCGTCCTTCACATGCCTGCGGCAGGCCCCGAGCAGCCCTTCCCTGACCCGGTGGTCGCTCGTGTGCACCAGGAAGGACCCCAGCACCACCGCGTCGAACCGCTCCTCGCCGAGATCCAGCTCCTCGATCGGGCTCCGCACCGTGCGGGCTCCGCGGACGCGCTCCAGCATCTGCGCCGACTCGTCCACCGCGGTCACCGCGAAGCCGAGCTCGACCAGCGGATGCGTCACCCGGCCCGCGCCGCAGCCCAGTTCGAGGACGCTCGCACCGGGTGGCAGGACCGACCCGATCACCTCCGGTTCGGTGTCGGCGGACAGGCGCGCGTAGAGCTCGACCGCGCAGCCGTCGGGTGTGATGGAGCCGGGTCCCGTCCCTGTGTGTCCCTCACGTATCAGGCTCATACCGGCGCAACGCCCGGGCGGGGGTGAGGCGTTCCCCGTCAGTTCCGCGGGTAGCGCCCTTCCGGCCATGCGACCGGGTGCTCGAACTCCATGCAGAGGTCGTCGGCGAGTTCGGCGATCACGGACCGCCCCTCCGTGGCCGCGAGCCATGCGGCGGGCAGCCGTACGTCCCCGTGGTGGGCGCCCAGCAGATTGCCGCAGACCGAACCGGTGGAGTCGCTGTCGCCCGAGTGGTTGACCGAGAGCAGCAGCGCCTCGGCCACGTCGTCGGCCCCCGGCAGCGCGAGCGCGCAGTACACGGCGATGGCGAGGGCCTCCTCGGCGACCCAGCCCGCGCCGAGCGACTCGGCCCGTTCGGCCGTCGGCCGGCCGGGCGCGGCGGCGAGGTCGACCGCCGCCCTCAGCGCGGCCGTCGTCTCCTCGTGGCCGTGGTGGCGGCCCAGCAGCTCCATGGCGCGCAGCACGGCACCGGCCGGTGAATCGCCCTCCAGCAGATACGTGACGATCGCGGCCAGCGCACCCGCGGCGTACGCCCCGGTGGGGTGGCCGTGGGTGATAAGCGCGCACCTGGCGGCCAGGGCGAAGCCCGTCGCCGCGTCCTCGCCGAGCAGCCCGAAGGGGGCCGACCTCATGACCGTGCCGCAGCCCTTGGAGTGCGGATTGACGGGGCCGGGCTGTCCGAGCGGGGCACCGGGCGCGGGGGCCTGCCCGGACGCCAGGCCCGTCAGGCAGGCGTTGCCGGGCGCGCGGCGCGCGTACAGCCAGGGCTGGTGTCTGAGCCACCCGGTGCGTACGGGGCCGTCCCCGTCGGGCGCGGGCGGGAAGGGGTGGTTCTGGGTGTCGAGCCAGCGCAGATAGGCGTTGCGGACGATCTCGGTCTCGGCTCCTCCGACGCCCTTGGCGGCTGCCCTGGCGTGGGCCCTGATCAGCCCTTCGACCGTGAACAGCGTCATCTGTGTGTCGTCCGTGACCCGTCCGACCGCCCCGTCCTGATCGGCGACGAGCCCGCGGACCCCGGCCTCGCCGTGGGCGCGGCGGATGCCGTCGAGGGAGAGGAACTCGACCGGGTTGCCCAGCGCGTCCCCGATCGCCCCGCCCAGCAGCGCGCCCCGCACCCTGGACCGGCGGGCGGTGCCCTCGTCCCATGACCGGGCGCCCCTCGTCGCGTATCCCCGTCCCGTCGTCGTCACAGTCCGCTCCCCGTCGTCCTCATCGGTTTCCGTACGCCGTGCCGCGGGTTCATGCTGGAGAAGAGGCGATGGTGATGCGTACCGGAAATGAACCGTCCACCGCGCGCAGCCCCCTGCGGATTCGGCTCTCGCTGAGTGTATGGGGCATGATCTGGGCCGCGTTCGGCCTGACGGCCTTCGTGGCGGCCGGGCGCCCGGGCTGGGCGACGGCCTGCGGTGTACTGCTGGCGATCACCGTCACGGACTTCTGCCTCGTCCTGCGCCACATCCGGCAGGGCCCGCGCTATCAGCCGGGCCGGAACATCCCGCCGTACGAGCCCGAGAGGGACGGACCCGGCAAGGGCGCACCACGGCGGAACGCCCCGCCGTACGAACCCGGCCGGCGCGACTGGGGCCCGTACGACAGACGCTGAGCCCGGCCGGCGCGACTGGGGCCAGTACGAGCCGCCCAGAGGCCGGGGCCCGCGCCCGTCAGGACCGGTTGGACCGGGCCTCGCCCGTCACGGCCGGTCGTCGAAGCGGGCGGCCCGCAGGTATTCGGGGTTCGGGTCGAGCGCGGCGGCCAGCCGGAAGTGACGGGTGGCCTGTTCCGGCCGGCCGGCGCGCTGGAAGGTGCGGGCGAGGGCGAAGTGGGCGAAGGCGTTGTCCGGCTCGCGCTCCAGGACCAGCTCGAATTCGAGCTCGGCCGGACGGAGTTGGGCGGCGGCGAAGAAGGCCCGGGCGCGCAGCAGCCGGGCCGCCGTGTTCTCCGGGTGGGCGGCGATCACCGAGTCGAGCAGCTTGACCGCACCGCGCGGATCCCGCGCGGCGAGCAGTCGCTCCGCGGCACGGAAGTCGATGACGTGTGTTTCCGGGTTCCTCTCGGGCACGGCCGTATCCTTCCCTTCGCCTTCCGCTCTTCAACATCCGGCCGGGTGGCCGTATTCCGGCCGGTCGCGGGGTCAGCCGGCGGCGGCCCGGGCGGTCAGCTCCGACCAGACCTTCCTGACCTGCGGTTCCAGGTTCTCCAGGGGCCCGTCGTTGTCGACGACGAGGTCGGCGACGGCCAGCCGCTCCTCGCGGGTGGCCTGGACCGCCATCCGGGCGCGGGCGTCGGACTCCGTCATGCCGCGCAGCCTCAGGAGCCGGTCGAGCTGGGTTTCGGGGGCCGCGTCCACGACCACGACCAGGTCGTAGAGGGGGGCGAGGCCGTTCTCCGTGAGCAGCGGGACGTCGTGGACGACGACCGCGCCGGGTCCGGCGGCCCGCTCCAGCTCGGCGGAACGGGCGCCCACGAGCGGGTGCACGATGCCGTTGAGCGTGGCCAGGCGGGCGGGATCGGCGAAGACGATCGTGCCGAGCGCCGAGCGGTCCAGGGAGCCGTCGGTGTTGAGGATGCCGGGCCCGAAGGCCTCGACGACGGCGGTGAGCCCGGGGGTGCCGGGCTCCACGACCTCGCGTGCGATCCGGTCCGCGTCGATCAGTACGGCTCCGTAGCGTGCGAGCAGCCGTGACACTTCGCTCTTGCCGGCGCCGATCCCGCCGGTCAGGCCCACTTTCAGCATGCGCCCGAGCCTAAGGGATGCACCGACGGCCCCCGGCCTCAGGAATCGCCCTCGCGTTCCGCGAGGAAGCGCTCGAATTCGCGGCCGATCTCGTCGGCCGACGGCAGATCGACCGGTTCCGCGACGAGGTTGCCCCGCGTCTCGGACCCCGCGACCGCGTCGTACTGGTGCTCGAGCCCTTCGACGAGCGAGACGAGCTCCTCGTCGCCCTGGCCGATCTGCCGGTCGATCTCGGTCTGGGTGCGGTGCGCCTCCGTGCGCAGCGTGTGCGCGACGCTCGGCAGGACCAGTCCGGTCGCCGCCGTGATCGCCTCCAGGGCGGTGAGCGCGGCGTCCGGGTAGGCGGACCTGGCGACGTAGTGCGGCACATGGGTGGCCACACCGAGGACGTCGTGCCCGGCCTCCATCAGCCGGTACTCCACGAGCGCCTCGGCGGAACCGGGCACCTGCGCCTCGTCGAAGGGGCTGCGGTGGCCGGGCATCAGGTCGGTGCGGTTGCCGTGCGGGGTGATGCCGACCGGGCGGGTGTGCGGGACGCCCATCGGGATGCCGTGGAAGTTGACCGAGAGGCGGACGCCGAGCCGCTCCACGATCTGCTCCACGGCGGCGGCGAACCGCTCCCACTCGACGTCGGGCTCGGGGCCGGACAGCAGCAGGAAGGGCGCGCCCGTGGCGTCCTGCACGACGCGGACGTCCAGAGTGGGCGCCTCGAACGCCGTCCACCGGTCGCGCCTGAAGGTGAGCAGCGGGCGGCGCGCCCGGTAGTCGACGAGCCGGTCGTGGTCGAAGCGGGCGACGATCTGGTGCGGCAGCGTCTCGAGCAGGCCGTCGACGATCTGCTCACCCGTCTCGCCCGCGTCGATGTATCCGTCGAAGTGGTAGAGCATGACCAGGCCGGCCGACTCCTGGGCGAGCGCCATGTCGACGACTGCCAGGCCCTTCGGCTCCCATTCGTACAAACTCTGCGGATCAGGCACGGTTACCGCTCCTCCTCGTGTTCCTCGACAAGAACACCCCGCCCGGCCACGGCATTCCCGCTCCCGCGCGTTTCACATGTGGTTACGCGAGGACACGGCTGTGCAGGGCCGTCACCGCCTTCCGCGCGGAGGTGAAGGCTCCGTGCTGCCAGGCGTCGGTGTGGCTGAGGTGGTCCCCGGCGAAGTACACATGTCCGGCGGGGCTGTTGAGCGGTGCGAACACGGCGGCGTCGGGTCCGCCGGACAGGGAGTGCCAGGCGGTCTCCAGATGGGGCGTCTGACGCCAGTGGTGGGAGAACGACGAGGCCAGCTCCGTACGGTACTTCTCGCCGTGGATCTTCACGCCCTGGGCGACGGCCCTCGCCTCCCGGTCCCGCGGGGCGAGCGCGGCGTAGGCGTCCGCCTGGGAGCCGTAGTTGTAGTACCCGATGACGACTCCGCGCGCGCCGTGGTGGCCGTACGACGGGTACCAGATGTGGGAGAGGTCCATGTCCGTCTCGGTGATGCCCCCGTAGATCCGGTGGTCGGTCTCCCACCAGCGGCTGCGGTACTCCAGCCCGATCTTGCCCGCCGAGGCGGGCTTGCAGGCCTCCAGGGCGGTCTGGACGGCGGGGCCGAGGTTGTGGGCCGTCCTGGCCAGGATGTTGGGGGGCAGCGCGGCGACGCAGTAGTCCGCCTCGATGCGCTGGGTGCGGCCCGACCGGGTGTAGGTGACGGTGACGCCGTGGGCCGTGTCGGTGATGTCGGTGACGACCGCCCCGGTGCGTATCCTCCGCTCGCCTATCGCCCGGGTGAGGGCGGCGGGTATCCGGTCCATGCCGCCGACCGGCTGGAACATCAGCATGGCCTGGTCGTACTCGAACTCGAAGGAGAAGTAGCGCCCGACGCCGCTGGCGAAGACCTCGGACGCGGTGGGTACGGAGCCGAGCACCTCACCCGGGGTCCCGGCGGCGGCCGGGTCGACGCGGTAGCCACGGCGGGAACTGCCGGTGTAGTCGAGCGTGTCGCCGATGTCGCCGAAGTCCTTGAGGAACTCCAGGAGCCGTTCCTGGTCGTCGGCGGTGATCTGCCGGTCCAGGGCACCCTTGTCCGTGGCCTTGGCGAGGAGCTCGGCGACATAGCCGTAGACGTCGGCCTTCGCGGTGCGGTAGCGCACCGGGGCCTTCATGCCCGCCTGCTCGTTGTAGAGGTAGGCGTTCGCGTTCGTGTTGGTGAACACCTCGACGGGGACGCCGAGTTCACGGCAGTAGTCGAGGGTGACCATCCACTGCGGGATGCGGCCGGGCCCCGCGTTCATGTACTGGCCGTCGCCGAAGCGGGCGGTCTGCTTGTTGCCGTAGGTGTCGGTGGTCGAATCGCCGCCCCGGACGGTGAAGTTGCGCCCGCCGGTGCGGCCCCTGGCCTCCAGGACCGTACAGTCGTACCCCGCCTTGCCCAGCTCGTACGCGGCGGCGAGGCCGGCGATGCCTCCGCCCACGACGACGACCTTCGCCGCGGCCTTCCCCTTCAGCGAGAAGTCGCTCGCGCTCGGCGCCCGGAAGACGGGTTCGCGGGCCGCCGCCTGCGCGGTGGGGGCGAGGCCGAGCGCGCCCATGGTGGCGAACATGGCGCCGGCGCCGCCGGTGATGCCGACGCTGCGCAGAAAGCTCCGGCGGCTGGCGCCCGCCGGCACGGGAGAGACGTGCGAGACGCGTGAGGTGTTCGACGTATGAGGCATTCCCGGGCTCCCCTGAGTGATCCTGACGTTGCGCCGGATCCTGGCAAGCGCTTGTTTCGGGCCGTCAGTGACTCGTGTATCCCACACGTTTCCTCTGCCCGGCGACGACCGCGCATATTGGTCCAGACCTTGACATGCCCACGCAGCTCTCTTAGCGTCGCCGGCAAGTTCAGAGCCTCGCCCCACATTCACGTACGGGACCATCTGGGACCCTCGACGGGAAGGCACCGCCATGCGCACCCGCACACTGATCCCCGCCCTGCTGACCGCGGCCCTCGCGGCGGGCGTCCCGTCCCCCGCCGCGGCCGGCGGGGCGCGGGCGGAAGCGGTCGTCGACGTGAGCACCGCGGCCCAGCTCAAGGCGGCACTGGCCGCCGCGGCCCCCGGTGACACGATCCGGCTCGCCGACGGTACGTACACCGGCAACTTCAAGGCGACCGTCCCGGCCACCTCCGCCGCGCGGATCACCCTCACCGGATCCCCGGCGGCCGTCCTCACCGCGGGCGGCGGATACGGGCTGCACCTGAACGGGGCCTCGTACTGGACGGTCCACGGCCTGACGGTGACCGGTGGCCAGAAGGGCATCGTGACGGACGCGGCAAACGGCGTCGTCATCGACTCGGTGACCGTGCACGACCTCGACATGGAGGGCGTGCACTTCCGCACGTCAAGCCGGGACGGTGTCCTGAGGAACTCCCGGATCCACGACACCGGCCACAACGGCCGGGGCATGGGCGAGGGCGTGTACGTCGGCTCGGCGGGCGACCTCACCGACCGGAGCGACGGGGTCCTGATCCAGGGCAACACCATCGGTCCGGGGGTCGGCGGCGAGAACGTCGACATCAAGGAGGGCACCACGGGCGCGAGGATCATCGGGAACACCTTCGACGGCAGCGGACTGACCGGTGCCAACTACGACGACTCCTGGGTCGACGTGAAGGGCAACGACGTGCTGGTGGAGAACAACAAGGGCGTCCGCACCACGAACAACGGATACGAGACCCACACCCAGCAGAGCGGCTGGGGCTGCGGCGCGGTCTTCCGCGGCAACACCTCCGACCTGACCGGCGCCACCGGAGGCGGGCAGCTCGCCGTGAACGTCACCAACCAGAGCGCCGCCTGCCGCACCACGGTGTACGGCAGCAACACGGTGACCGGCGGCAAGGGGCTGACGAACATCGCGGTGACGCCCTGACGCCCTGAAGCCGCCCGCCCGCCCCGGCGGTCCGGACCCGGTGCCCCGCCCCGGGACACGCATGAGGCCCGCCCCCCGAAGGGGACGGGCCTCATTCACAACTCTACAGCTCTACGCCGATGAGCGGCTGGGGTCGGAGCGTCAGCTCTGGCCGCCGGCCAGCTTCTCGCGCAGGGCAGCCAGGGCCTCGTCCGACGCCAGGGCGCCGGAGTTGTCCGCGGACTCCGAGGAGTACGAGCCGCCACCGCTGCCACCGGAGGCAGCCGGGGCAGCGCCGGCCGGGGCGGCAGCGCCCTCGGCAGCGGCAGCCTCGTCGGCCTCGCGGGACTTGATGACCTGGGCCTGGTGCTGCTCGAAGCGCTGCTGCGCCTCGGCGTACTGGGTCTCCCAGACCTCGCGCTGCGCCTCGAAGCCCTCGAGCCAGTCGTTGGTCTCGGGGTCGAAGCCCTCGGGGTAGATGTAGTTGCCCTGGTCGTCGTAGGACGCGGCCATGCCGTACAGGGTCGGGTCGAACTCGACCGAGGCCGGGTCGCCACCGAAGGCCTCGTTGGCCTGCTTCAGCGAGAGGCTGATGCGACGGCGCTCGAGGTCGATGTCGATGACCTTGACGAAGATCTCGTCGTTGACCTGGACGACCTGCTCCGGGATCTCCACGTGGCGCTCGGCCAGCTCGGAGATGTGGACCAGACCCTCGATGCCCTCGTCGACGCGCACGAACGCACCGAAGGGAACGAGCTTGGTGACCTTACCGGGAACGACCTGCCCGATCTGGTGCGTACGGGCGAACTGCTGCCACGGGTCTTCCTGCGTCGCCTTGAGCGACAGCGAGACGCGCTCGCGGTCCATGTCGACGTCGAGGACCTCGACGGTGACTTCCTGGCCGACCTCGACAACCTCGGAGGGGTGGTCGATGTGCTTCCAGGACAGCTCGGAGACGTGCACGAGACCGTCGACGCCACCCAGGTCCACGAAGGCACCGAAGTTGACGATCGAGGAGACGACGCCGGAGCGGACCTGACCCTTCTGGAGGGTCGTGAGGAACGTCTGGCGAACCTCGGACTGGGTCTGCTCGAGCCAGGCACGGCGGGACAGGACCACGTTGTTGCGGTTCTTGTCCAGCTCGATGATCTTGGCCTCGAGCTCCTTGCCCACGTAGGGCTGGAGGTCGCGGACGCGACGCATCTCGACGAGCGACGCCGGGAGGAAGCCGCGGAGGCCGATGTCGAGGATGAGACCACCCTTGACGACCTCGATGACGGTACCGGTGACGATGCCGTCTTCTTCCTTGATCTTCTCGATGGTGCCCCAGGCACGCTCGTACTGAGCGCGCTTCTTCGAGAGGATCAGGCGACCTTCCTTGTCCTCCTTCTGGAGAACCAGGGCCTCGATCTCGTCGCCGACCTTGACGACCTCGTTCGGGTCGACGTCGTGCTTGATCGAGAGCTCGCGGCTCGGGATGACGCCTTCGGTCTTGTAACCGATGTCGAGGAGAACCTCGTCCCGGTCAACCTTGACGATGACACCGTCAACGATGTCGCCGTCGTTGAAGTACTTGATCGTCTCGTCGATCGCCGCGAGGAACGCGTCCGCGTCGCCGATGTCGTTGACCGCAACCTGCGGAGTGGTGGCGGTGGTCTCGGTGCTGCTCGTCATGTGGGAAAGGGCTCCGGTACGGACAGTGAGTCGTAGGTACTGCTACGCCGAAAGCCCGTATCGCCTCTGCAGAAGCCGGACAGCTTGGAGGGCACCCAACCTGTACCGGATAGGCACCTCGACAACCGAGGGGACATGCAACAGACGCGAGCGCGGCCTGCTAGGTCTGAAGCGCGCAGGCTCGCAGCGCAACTTGTAGCATACGGGGGCAGCCGGACAGGGTCAATGCGCGAAGGCGCACACCCGGGGCACACCACCCCATTCCCGGCACAACTCACGTTCACCGAGGCCACATCGGTCGCAGTGGTGTGGTGCGCGCACACGAGCGTACTCACCCGTACGGCCCGTGGAGGCACCCGCGCGAGGCGGGTGAAGGCAAACTACAACGACGGGCACGATGAGCCAAGAGATCTACGGGTCCGAACCCGAAGCGACCCGGCGGAACGCCGGCGAGGCGGAGAGCAGCCGGGCGAGCCGCGGCTGGTGGGACCGGAACGCCGACGAATACCAGAGCGACCACGGGGCCTTCCTCGGCGACGACCGCTTCGTCTGGGGCCCGGAGGGGCTCGACGAGGCCGAGGCCGCGCTGCTGGGGCCCGCGGCCGGTCTGAAGGGCCTGGACGTCCTGGAGATCGGCGCGGGCGCCGCGCAGTGCTCCCGCTGGCTGGCCGCCCAGGGCGCCCGCCCGGTGGCCCTGGACCTCTCGCACCGCCAGCTCCAGCACGCGCTGCGCATCGGCGGCGGTGTCCCGCTGGTGGAGGCCGACGCGGGCCGGCTCCCCTTCCGGGACGGCTCCTTCGACCTGGCCTGCTCCGCCTACGGCGCGGTGCCCTTCGTCGCCGACCCCGTCCAGGTGTTCCGCGAGGTCCGCCGGGTGCTGCGGCCGGGCGGCCGCTGGGTCTTCTCGGTGACGCACCCGATCCGCTGGGCCTTCCCCGACGAGCCGGGGCCCGAGGGCCTCTCCGTCGCCGCCTCCTACTTCGACCGCGTGCCGTACGTGGAGCAGGACGAGCACGGTGACGCGGTGTACGTGGAGCACCACAGGACGCTGGGCGACCGGGTGCGGGACGTGGTGGCGGGCGGCTTCCGGCTGGTCGACCTGGTGGAGCCGGAGTGGCCCGACTGGAACGACCAGGAGTGGGGCGGCTGGTCCCCGCTGCGGGGGCATCTGATCCCCGGCACGGCGATCTTCGTCTGCGAACGGGACGGCGCGGCCTCCTGAGGCACCGGCCGTCCTGCCGGGACCGGGGGCGTACGAGACTGGGGGCGTGATCCGTACCGACGCGCTGGACCAGTTGCCCGTACGCACCGCTGTGCCCGCCCTGGAGCGGGCGCTGGAGGAGCGGGGGGCCGCCGTGCTCTGCGCGCCGCCGGGTACCGGCAAGACGACGCTCGTACCGCTGGCGCTCGCCGGGCTGACCGGCCGGGGCCCGGTGCGCCGGGTCCTCGTCGCCGAGCCCCGGCGGATCGCGGCCCGCGCCGCCGCGCGGCGGATGGCGTGGCTGCTCGGCGAGCGGACCGGCGGCCGGGTCGGCTTCACGGTGCGCGGGGAGCGGTCGGTGGGGCCGGACACGGTGGTGGAGGTCGTGACCACCGGGGTGCTGCTCCAGCGGCTCCAGCGCGACCAGGAGCTGGCCGGGGTCGACGTGGTGATCATCGACGAGTGCCACGAGCGCCATCTGGACGCCGACACGGCCGCCGCGTTCCTCCTCGACGTACGGGCGACGATCCGGCCCGAGCTGCGGCTGGTCGCGGCGTCGGCGACGACGGACGCCGAGGGCTGGGCCCGGCTGCTCGGCGGTGTTCCGGTCGTCGAGGCGCAGGGCGTGGCCCACCCGGTGGAGGTGGTGTGGGCCCCGCCGGCCGGTCCGGTGCGGCCTCCGCACGGGATGAGGGTCGATCCGGCCCTGCTGGGTCATGTGGCGGCGGTGGTGCGCCGGGCGCTCGCGGAGCGCGACGGCGACGTGCTGTGCTTCCTGCCCGGCGTCGGCGAGATCGGCCGGGTGGCGGGACAGCTCGCAGGGGTGGACGCCGAGGTGCTCCAGGTCCACGGGCGGGCCCCGGCGGCGGTGCAGGACGCGGTGCTCGCCGGGTCCTCGGAGGGCCGCCGGGTGGTGCTGGCGACATCCGTGGCCGAGTCCTCCCTGACGGTCCCCGGCGTGCGGGTCGTCGTGGACTCCGGCCTCGCCAGGGAGCCGCGTACGGACCACGCCCGGGGGCTGAGCGCGCTGACGACCGTGCGCGCGTCGCGGGCGGCGGGCCGCCAGCGTGCGGGCCGCGCGGGGCGCGAGGCGCCGGGCGCGGTGTACCGCTGCTGGGAGCAGGCGGAGGACGGGCGGCTGGCCGCCTTCCCCTCCCCCGAGATCAAAGTGGCCGATCTGGCGGCGTTCGCGCTGCAGGCGGCCTGCTGGGGCGATCCCGGCGCCTCGGGTCTCGCGCTGCTGGACCCGCCGCCGGCCGGGGCCATGGGCGCCGCGCGGGAGGTGCTGGGCGCGGTCGGTGCGGTGGACGAGGCGGGGCGGGCGACGGGCCGGGGCGTACGGATGTCCCGCCTCGGCCTGCATCCCCGGCTGGCCCGCGCCCTCCTGGACGGCGCGGACGAGGTGGGCGGGCGCCGGGCCGCGGAGGTGGTGGCGCTGCTGAGCGAGGAGCCGCCCCGGGAGTACGGCGACGACCTGGCGCACGCCCTGCGCACGGCGCGGCGGGGCGGTGACGCCTACGCGGCGCGCTGGCGGCAGGAGGTGCGGCGGCTCTCGGGGTCCCTGGGCTCGGGCTCCTCGAAGGGTGCGGAGAGCGGGGCCGGGCAGGGCTCCGCGGGCGCCGGAGGGCCGGACGACGGGGCTGTGGGCCTGGTGGCGGCGCTCGCCTTCCCCGAGCGGGTGGGGCGGGCCCGCGGCGAGGGGGCGTTCCTGATGGTGTCGGGTACGGGCGCGGAGCTGCGGGACGGCTCGCGGCTGCGCAGCGCGCCGTGGCTGGCCGTCGCGGTCGCCGACCGGCCCGCCCACGCGGCGTCGGCCAGGGTCCGGCTGGCGGCCGTCGTCGACGAGGGCACGGCGCGGCTGGCCGCCGGGCACCTGGCGTTCTCCGGCGAGGAGGTCCGCTGGGCGGACGGCGATGTGGTGGCCCGCTCCGTGGAGCGCCTGGGCGCCGTCGAGCTGTCGGTGCGCGCGCTGCGCACGCCCGCCCCCGAGCTGGTGCGCGGGGCGCTCCTGGAGGGGCTGCGCCGCGAGGGCCTGGGGCTGCTGCGGTGGAACCGGGACAGCGAGCAGCTGCGGCAGCGGCTCGCGTTCCTGCACCGGGTGCTGGCGGCGCCGTGGCCCGACGTGTCGGACGGAGCACTGACCGCGCGCGCCGACGAGTGGCTGGAGCCGGAGCTGTCGCGTGCGCGGCGCCGCTCGGATCTGGCGCGCATCGACGCGGGTCAGGCGGTGCGGCGGCTGCTGCCGTGGGCGACGGGCGAGGCCGCCAGGCTGGACGAGCTGGCCCCGGAGCGGATCGAGGTGCCGAGCGGCTCCAGGGTCCGGGTGGACTACGGCGGTGAGCAGCCCGTGCTGGCGGTGAAGCTCCAGGAGCTCTTCGGGCTGCGCGAGACGCCCAGGGTGGCCGGGGTGCCGGTCCTGGTCCATCTGCTGTCCCCCGCCGGGCGCCCGGCGGCGGTGACGGCGGACCTGGCGTCGTTCTGGCAGGACGGCTACAAGGGCGTACGGGCGGAACTGCGCGGCCGGTACCCGAAGCATCCGTGGCCCGAGGACCCGACGACGATGGAAGCCACCCGCTTCACGTCTGCGCGGCTGCGCCGGGACCAGGACCGCCGGGACTAGAGACTTTCCGTCCCGGCCCGGGTCACCGCGACGGGAGCCCGGGCCGGGACGCAGGGTGCCGGGCGCCCTGCGTCCCGCGCGGGTCAGGCCGCGGGGGCCTCGACCTTCAGCTCGATCGTCAGCGTGTCGCCGCTCGCGGTGGTGAGCCGCAGCTTGAACGTGCCCTCGGTGGTGTCGGCGAAGATCGCCGGGAGCGAGAGGAGCCCGTCGGCGCCGGTCTCCAGGACCAGGGTGCGGACGGGATCACCGTTCGCGTCCTTGAAGTACGGGCCCTTGTCGTTCTCGGCGGGCGTCTCCGCGTCGGTGATCATCGTCGCGGTGACGGCGGTACCCGCGACACCCGTGCCCTTGTAGGACGTACGGACCTCGGGGCTGTCGGCGAACTCGGCGCCGGGGGCGGCCGTGAGCGCCTTGTCGTCGGTGCGGGTAAGGGTGTCGGCCACCCGGGCGGTGACCTTCGCGCCGAAGCTGAGGCTGCGCTGCACGGTGGTGCCGGCGACGGCCGTCACCTTGAAACTGCCCGCCTTCTCGCCCGCGGTCAGGACGGGCGCGGTGACGGTGCCGTCGGCTCCGGTGGGCAGCGTGACGATGGTCTTCCCGCCGGCGAAGCGGGTGTCGGTGTCGCCCACGATCGAGAAGGTGACCGACGCCTTGGCGAGCGCGGCGCCCAGGGTGTTCCTCGCCCGCACCGTGACCTGCTCGGTGAACGCGTCGCCCGCGGTGGCGGCGAGGATGCCGGTGCCCGCGTTCTCCAGGCTGCCGAGCGTCCGGGACGGCGTGGGCGTGGTGGTCGGCGGCTTCGTCGTGGGCGGCGTCGTCGGCGAGGGGTCGACGGGCGGCTTGGTGCTCCCGCCGGGCTGGGACGGCGTCGGGTCGGGGCTCGGCGTCGTACCGCCGGGGGTGCTGGGCGAGGGCGAGGGGGAGGGAGAGCTGGGGCTGGTGTCCGTGCCCGTGCTCGTGTCCGCCGGGAGTACGCCCGTGCCGTCCGGGACCTCGTGGGTGCCGCGCTTGTAGAACTCGAACCAGGAGCGGACCGTGCGGAGGTACTCCGTGGAGTGGTTGTAGCTCAGCACCGCGCGGTCGAGGTCCGTGGCCAGGGACAGGTCGCGGGTGCCCGCGCAGAGGTAGCGCCCGGCGGCGAGCGCCGCGTCGTAGATGTTGTTGGGGTCCTTGCGTCCGTCGCCGTTGCCGTCCTGGCCCCAGGTGGCCCAGGTGGACGGGATGAACTGCATCGGGCCGACCGCGCGGTCGTGGGTCGCGTCGCCGTCGAAGGCCCCGCCGTCGGTGTCCTTGATCAGCGCGAAGCCCTGGCCGTTGAGAGCCGGGCCGAGGATCGGGGAGTACGTGGTGCCGTTCTCGTCGACCTTGCCGCCGCGGGCCTGGCCCGACTCGACCTTGCCGATGGCGGCGAGCAGCTGCCACGGCAGACGGCACGCGGCGTCGGTGCCCGCGAGTTCCTGCTCCGCCTTCTTGTACGCGGCCAGGATCGAGGCGGGTATGCCCGATTCGGCACTGCCTG
Source organism: Streptomyces sp. CB02058 (assembly GCF_001905505.1). GTDB lineage: Bacteria > Actinomycetota > Actinomycetes > Streptomycetales > Streptomycetaceae > Streptomyces. The sequence goes on along the minus strand of NZ_LIPG01000002.1, from coordinate 1,223,523 downwards.
TCACCGGCAGATTCACGTCCGCGCCGGGCTTGTTGGGCGTGTTGAGCGGCGGCAGATCGGTGTAGTAGGGCGAGTTGCCGGTGGCGGCGCCCTCCCCCGACGGCGTGGCACCGGCCGAGGTCTGGTCCCCGGTGACGGTGTCGGGCTGCGGTGCGGCGGGGGCCTGCGAGGCGGAGAGGGCCGCTACGGCAGCGGCGGCCACCGCCGTGGTGGTGGCTCCCCTGCGCAGCCTGCGGCCGAATTGCGCTGCCATACGATCTGACCCTCCCCGTCGACGGCGCTCGCGCTCCCCAGCGCGAGGACTCAGGCGACCCTACGGCAACTCCCGCCGCCCGGACACCGGCCCTCGACCGGTTCTTACCGATTCTTCAGCTTCGCGTCCGTCAAGTCACCCGTGCACCCGGGCGGGTGACTTGAACTCACGCATACTTGCCGCCATGCCTTTCACGCTCAGCCACGCCGCCGCCGTGCTGCCGGGGATCCGCAGGTCCGGCGAGGGCCGGGGTCCTCTGCTCGCATCCGCACTCGTCGCCGGGTCGTTCGCACCCGATATCACCTATTACGCGGACACGGTGGTGCCCGGGGCGATGGAGTTCGGCGAGGTGACACACGCCGTGTGGGGAGTGTTCACCGTCGATGTCCTCATCACCGGTGCCGTGCTGGCACTCTGGCTGATGCTGCGCGAACCGCTGGTCGCCCTGCTGCCCCGGGCCGCGCAGGGGCGTGTCCACACCTTCGTACGGGGACGGCGGCGGGAGCGCGGTGGCCTGGGCCCGGCCGAGGCGGGGTGGTTCGTCCTGTCGGCCGTGATCGGTTCGGGCACCCATGTGGTGTGGGACGCGTTCACCCATCACGACCGGTGGGGCACGGACCTGCTGCCCGTGCTCAACCGGTCCGTCGGCGGTTTCCCGGTGTTCCAGTTCGTCCAGTACGGCAGTTCGGCCGTGGCGCTGACGGTCCTGGCGTGGTTCACGTACACGGGGCTGCGGCGGACCGGCGCGGTCCCGGCGCCGGAGTCCGTGCCGGTGCTGGGCCGTGCGGAGCGCCGGTGGGCGGGCGCGTTCCTCGCGGTGTGCGTCCTGCTGGGCGTCATCCACCGGTGCGCCCGCTGGTACGCCTGGTTCGGGCACATCGACACACCGCTCGACATCATCCCGACCGCGTGCTTCGGCGCCGGGGCGGGCCTGGCCGCCGGGCTCGTGCTGTACGGGGCGTGGATGCGCCTCCTGCGGAAGCCGTCCGGCCCCCGGCCCCCGGAGGCACCCGGTGCGGACACCCCCCGTCCCCGGCCGGCCGGGCGGGACACGGCCTGAGGCCTCACGGGGCGCGGCTCCCGGGAGGGTCGGGGCCGGGTTCGGCTCCCGAACGGGGCTCCGCCGCCCCCGGCGGTCCTCCGCAGGGTTGAGGCCGGTTGCGGCGTCCGAGCAGGCGAGGGCGCCGGAGGCCCGGCGCGGCGGTGTCAGGCCTCGGCGCCCGGCAGGCCGCTGGTCACGACGATCACAGCCACGTCGCCGGTGGCGGTGCGGCCCAGCCAGACCGTGCCGCCCGACTCGGCGGGGAAGGTGACCAGATCGGCCTGTCGCGACTCGTCGCTCACCCGCTCGTACCCCTCTGCCAGTTGTTCGGTCGGGCGTCGTACGGGCGCGCCGTCGGCGTACGCGCGAAACGGCGCCGACAAGGCCGTCCACGCCCCCGCGTCGGCGAAGCAGCCGACATTGGAGTCGGAATGGAAGCGTGGCCGGTCACCCGGCTGAAGCCGGTCGACGTCGTCGTCGACCCCCAGGCCCGCCTCCCACCGGCACACGGGCTGGTCGCTCACGCGCAGGCGGGTCGCGGCGCGTTCGACGCCGTCGCAGTGCTCACCGAAGAACTCGTACGGGCCCGCCGTCCAGGCGAGTTCAACCCGGTGGGTGCCCGGGGGAATGCGCACGGCCAGCTCTCGCGGCGGGCTCGTCTCCAGCCCACGCCGGTACTTCCAGGTCTCGTCGTCGTGCCACGGGGCGTCGACGACGAGACGGCCACTGGGCACGCGAAGGGTGGCCACCTCCTCGATGCCGGTCACGACGACGGGCGTCGTCGGATCGTCGTACACCGTCCCCAGCTGAGCACCGGGAGTGAAAGCCGCCTCCAGATACCGGACGGCCTCGGGCCCGGCCGCCAGCCGGGCGTCTCCGGCCCACCCCATGTCGCTCCCCATGTCGCTCCCCCTGCCCGCCCCTCGCCGAGCGCGCCTACGCGGCCCCGGCGACGCCGGCGCCCGGCGCACCGGCCTTCCGGCCGTGGTCCCCATGGCCGGTCACCGTCGTCGCCGGGACCGCCGCGAGTGCGACGGTCCCGGGGACGGCTCCTGGTGCGTCGCTCAGTGCGCGGCGGTCTCCCAGTCCTTGCCGACGCCCACCGACACGTCCAGCGGCGCACGGAGCTCGACCGCCGTGGACATCTCGCGGCGCAGGATCTCCTCGACCCGCTCCCGCTCGCCCTTCGCGATCTCCAGGACGATTTCGTCGTGGACCTGGAGCAGCATCCGTGAGGTCAGCTCCGCCTCCGTCAGCGCACGGTCCACCTTGAGCATCGCGACCTTCACGATGTCGGCGGCCGTCCCCTGGATCGGGGCGTTGAGCGCCATCCGCTCGGCGGCCTCGCGCCGCTGGCGGTTGTCGCTGTTCAGGTCGGGGAGGTAGCGACGGCGGCCGAGGATCGTCTCGGTGTACCCGGTGGACCTGGCTTCCTCCACGACCCGGTGCAGATAGTCGCGCACCCCGCCGAACCGCAGGAAGTAGGTGTCCATCAGACCGCGCGCCTCGCCGGCTTCGATGTTCAGCTGCTGGGAGAGGCCGAACGCGGACAGCCCGTAGGCGAGGCCGTAGGACATTGCCTTGATCTTGCGGCGCATCTCGGCGTCGACCGCCGACTTCTCGACGCCGAACACCTGCGAGGCGACGGTCGTGTGCAGGTCCTCGCCCGAGGTGAACGCCTCGATCAGACCGGCGTCCTCGGAGAGGTGGGCCATCACGCGCAGCTCGATCTGGCTGTAGTCGGCCGTCATCAGCGTCTCGAAGCCCTCGCCGACGACGAAGCCCCGGCGGATGGCCCGCCCTTCGTCCGTGCGGACGGGGATGTTCTGAAGATTCGGGTCGGTCGAGGAGAGCCGGCCCGTCGCCGCGACCGTCTGGTTGAACGTCGTGTGGATACGGCCGTCCGCGCCGATCGTCTTGATCAGCCCCTCGACGGTGACCCGCAGCTTCGCCTGCTCGCGGTGGCGCAGCATGATGACCGGCAGCTCGTGCTCGGTCTGTGCCGCCAGCCACGCCAGCGCGTCCGCGTCGGTCGTGTATCCCGTCTTCGTCCTCTTCGTCTTGGGCAGGGCCAGCTCGCCGAAGAGGACTTCCTGGAGCTGCTTGGGCGAGCCGAGGTTGAACTCACGGCCCACCGCGGCGTGCGCCTCCTTCACCGCCTGCTGCACCGCGCCGGCGAACTGCTGCTCCATGCCTTCCAGATGGGAGCGGTCGGCTGCGATGCCGTGCCGCTCCAGGCGGGCCAGCATGATCGAGGTGGGCAGCTCCATGTCGTACAGCAGCTCGGTCGCCCCGACCTCCTTCAGGCGCGCCGTGAACGCGTCCCCGAGGTCCAGCACGGCGCGGGCCTGCGCCATCAGCGCGTCGGCCTCCGCGCGGTCGTCGGCGCCGAAGGCCAGCTGCCCGTCGGACGCGGCGGCCGGGGCCAGCTCCCGGCCGAGATACTCGACGGCCAGCGCGTCCAGCGCGAAGGAGCGGCGGCCCGGCTTGACGAGATAGGCGGCGAGCGCGGTGTCCATGGCGATGCCGTCCAGCCGCCAGCCCTGCTCGGGGAAGACCCGCAGGGCGTTCTTGGCGTTGTGCAGGACCTTGGGACGCGCGGGGTCCGCGAGCCAGGCGGCGAACGCCCGCTCGTCGGCCTCGTCGAGCTCGGCCGGGTCGAGCCAGGCCGCGGCCCCGTCGGCGGCGGCGAGCGCGATCTCGGTGACCGAGCCGGTGCCCAGCGACCAGGTGTCGACGCTCATCACTCCGAGCGGCTGCCCGCCGTGGGCCTCCAGCCACGGGGCGACCTCGCCCTGTCCCAGCACCGCGCCGTCCAGCTCGACACCGGCCGCGGGCTCCGGCGGACCGGCCTCCTCCGCACCCGGGTCGACGGCGAGCAGCCGCTCGCGCAGGCTCGGGTTGCGGATCTCCAGGACGTCGAGCACACCGGTGACCGCCGAGCGGTCGTAGGGAGCGCGCTCCAGCTCGGCCGGGGCCTTCGGCAGCTCGACGTCGCGGACCATCTCGGTCAGCACGCGGTTCATCTTCACCGCGTCCAAGTGGTCACGGAAGTTCTGGCCGGCCTTGCCCTTGACCTCTTCGGCCCGCTCGACGAGCTCCGCGAACGAACCGAACTGGGTGATCCACTTCGCCGCCGTCTTCTCACCCACACCGGGGATACCCGGAAGGTTGTCCGAGGGGTCACCGCGCAGCGCCGCGAAGTCCGGATACTGGGCCGGGGTGAGGCCGTACTTCTCCTGGACCTTCTCCGGGGTGAAGCGCGTCAGCTCCGAGACGCCCTTCGTCGGGTAGAGCACCGTCACGTTGTCCGTGATCAGCTGGAACGAGTCCCGGTCACCCGTGACGATCAGCACCTCGAAGCCCGCCGCCTCGGCCTGCGTGGCCAGCGTCGCGATGACGTCGTCCGCCTCGAAGCCGTCCACCGCGAACCGGTCGGCGTGCATCGCGTCCAGCAGCTCGCCGATCAGCTCCACCTGCCCCTTGAACTCGTCGGGGGTCTTGGAGCGGTTCGCCTTGTACTCCGGGAACTCCTGCGCCCGCCATGTCTTGCGGGACACGTCGAAGGCGACCGCGAAGTGCGTGGGCGCCTCGTCGCGCAGCGTGTTCGCCAGCATCGACATGAAGCCGTACACGGCATTCGTCGGCTGCCCCGTCGCCGTCGTGAAATTCTCCGCGGGCAGGGCGAAGAACGCCCGGTACGCCAGGGAGTGCCCGTCCATGAGGAGCAGGCGCGGTCGGTTGTCTGCCGTCTTCTTCGATGCCGTCTCAGCCACGCCCCCGATCCTGCCACGGACCACTGACAATCCGGACCGCCCGCCGCACGGCCCCACTACCACGCCCCCGGCGCCGCCGCCGGGCCTCCCCGCTTCCCGCGGAGCGCTCCGGCGCGCGTGCATGACAGGATCGAAAGACAGTGAAGGCGTAAGAAGACGCGACAGGACGCCACGGCACGCACGGACGCGACGCGCGCCCGCACGGGCGGAGGCGCCGAAGGCTCGAAGGGGAGCACCATGGCCACCAAGCCCCCGACCGGTGACCCGGTCCAGGACGCGCCGCGGATCGACGCGGCCCAGCACGCCGCCGCCGGACTGCCCGCCGTCGCACACACCCTGCGCATCGCCCAGCAGCAGATGGGCGTGCGGCGCACCGCGCAGACCCTCCTCAAGGTCAACCAGAAGGACGGCTTCGACTGCCCCGGCTGCGCGTGGCCCGAGGGCGACAAGCGGCACACGGCGGAGTTCTGCGAGAACGGCGCCAAGGCCGTCGCCGAGGAGGCGACCCTGCGCCGCGTCACCCCCGACTTCTTCGCCGCCCACCCCGTCGCCGACCTGGCCGGCCGCAGCGGCTACTGGCTCGGCCAGCAGGGACGCATCACGCAACCTGTGTATCTGCCCGAGGGCGCCGATCGGTACGAGGCCGTGACCTGGGAGCGCGCCTTCGGGATCATCGCCGAGGAGCTGACCGCCCTCGCCTCCCCCGACGAGGCGCTCTTCTACACCTCCGGGCGCACCAGCAACGAGGCCGCGTTCCTCCTCCAGCTCTTCGCACGGGAGTTCGGCACCAACAACCTGCCCGACTGCTCCAACATGTGCCACGAGTCCTCGGGCTCCGCACTCACCGAGACCATCGGGATCGGCAAGGGCAGCGTCAGCCTCGAGGACCTCCACCAGGCCGACCTGATCATCGTCGCCGGGCAGAACCCCGGCACCAACCACCCCCGGATGCTCTCGGCCCTCGAACAGGCCAAGTCCGCCGGAGCGAAGATCATCTCGGTGAACCCGCTGCCCGAGGCCGGACTCGAACGGTTCAAGAACCCGCAGACCGCCCGCGGCATGCTCAAGGGCGCGGCCCTCACCGACCTCTTCCTCCAGATCCGCATCGGCGGCGACCAGGCGCTCTTCCGCCTCCTGAACAAGATGATCATCGAGGCCGACGGAGCCGTCGACACCGGCTTCATCGCCGAACACACCCATGGATACGAGGAGTTCGCCCGCGAGGCACGCGCGGCCGACTGGGACGAGACCCTCGCCGCGACCGGTCTCGACCGCGACGCCATCGAAGAGGCGCTCGCCATGATCCTCGCGTCCGAGCGCACCATCGTCTGCTGGGCCATGGGCCTCACCCAGCACAAGCACTCCGTGCCGACCATCCGCGAGGTCGTCAACCTCCTCCTGCTGCGCGGCAACATCGGCCGCCCCGGCGCGGGCGTCTGCCCCGTGCGCGGCCACTCCAACGTCCAGGGCGACCGCACCATGGGCATCTTCGAGCGTCCCTCCGCCGCCTTCCTCGACGCCCTCGACCGGGAATTCGGCATCACCTCGCCCCGGCACCACGGCTACGACGTCGTACGGTCCATCCAGGCGCTGCGCGACGGCGACGCCAAGGTCTTCTTCGCCATGGGCGGCAACTTCGTCGGCGCCACCCCCGACACCGCCGTCACCGAGGCCGCGATGCGCCGCGCCCGGCTCACCGTCCACGTCTCCACCAAGCTCAACCGCTCGCACGCGGTCACCGGCACCCGCGCCCTGATCCTGCCCACCCTCGGACGCACCGACAAGGACGTCCAGGCCGGGCAGAAGCAGTTCGTCACTGTCGAGGACTCCATGGGCATGATCCACTCCTCACGCGGCAACCTCACCCCCGCGAGCCCCCACCTGCTCTCCGAGCCCGCCATCGTCGCCCGCCTGGCCCGCGCCGTCCTCGGTCCCGCCTCCACCACGCCCTGGGAGGAGTTCGAGAAGGACTACGGGACCATCCGCGACCGCATCTCCCGCGTCGTGCCCGGCTTCGAGGACTTCAACGCCCGCGTCGCACGGCCCGGCGGCTTCACCCTCCCGCACGGACCCCGCGACGAACGCCGCTTCCCCACCGCCACGGGCAAGGCCAACTTCACCGCCGCACCCGTCGAATACCCCGAGCTCCCCGAGGGCCGGCTGCTCCTGCAGACGCTGCGCTCCCACGACCAGTACAACACCACGATCTACGGCCTCGACGACCGCTACCGCGGCATCAAGGGCGGCCGCCGCATCGTCATGGTCAACCCCAAGGACGCCCTCGCCCTCGGCCTCGCCGACGGCTCCTACACCGACCTCGTCAGCGAGTGGAAGGACGGCGTCGAACGCCGCGCCCCCGGCTTCCGCGTCGTCCACTACCCCACCGCCCGGGGCTGCGCGGCGGCGTACTACCCGGAGACCAACGTCCTCGTCCCCCTCGACGCCACCGCCGACACCAGCAACACCCCGGCCAGCAAGTCGGTCGTCGTCCGCTTCGAGACGGCCTGAGCTCCCGCACGCTAAGCGCACGCTCAGCCGTCTGATAAGAACAGTGCACACAGCAACGGACGACCGCACACGATCGGAGCCGGACCCCATGGGCGAGCACACCGCACCCACGTTCCCCCAGGAGATCATCGACGAGTACGCAGCGCTCGGCGTCGACCTCCCGGCACTCTTCTCCGCCGGACACCTCGGCGAGCGCATGGGCGTCAGGATCATCGAGGCCTCCGCCGACCGCGTCGTGGGCACCATGCCCGTGGAGGGCAACACCCAGCCCTACGGACTGCTCCACGGCGGCGCCTCCGCCGTCCTCGCCGAGACCCTCGGCTCCGTCGGCTCCATGCTCCACGGCGGCGCCACCAAGATCGCCGTCGGCGTCGACCTCAACTGCACCCACCACCGAGGCGTCCGCAGCGGCCTCGTCACGGGCACCGCCACCCCCGTCCACCGCGGCCGCTCCACCGCCACGTACGAGATCGTCGTCACCGACGAGGCGGACAAGCGGGTCTGCACCGCCCGCCTCACCTGCCTGCTCCGCGACGCGCCCCGTCCCGACGCGGACTGACGCCGCACACCCAACCCCCCTCTGCCCGGCCGGAATCGCACCGCATTCCGGACCGGGCAGACCCATATCCGAAATATTTCAGGCATGTTGACGAACACGCACGGTCAACACCCTTGACCGGCGCACGTGTTCCATGACCCACTTCAACAGCCACACCGCCCTCGCGGCGAATCAAACACATTCCACGGATGTAACACTCCGTAATATGTGCGCAATACACGAAAAAGCTCGCGCACCTCGCCCCGGCGCACCCCGCCGACAGTCACCGCGCCCCTTGCGCCCCGATTCGCGCGACAGCACCAAGATCACCCCAAGCCCCTTAGCAGAGCTGCGGGTTCTCACCATGCGGTCACTTCACCGTCCGGGCAAAAGCCGTACACCTCCACACTGCGACCAACAAGCCTTCCCCACGGCATAACAAGACAGTCACATCATCACCGGACCCGTCCCGGACCCCCTCACCTGCCCTTAGAGTCACGGCCAGTCACCGCGCCGCCGGGCGCGTCTGCTGCACGGCCATGAATCGACCAGTACGGCCCGGCGAACGTCACGGCACCTCAGCAGAGGAGGCCGCGCCAGGGAAAGGACCTTTCGTGCGACACCGTTCTTTGCTCATCCTCACCACAGTGCTCACCACAGGAGCACTGACACTCACCGCCTGCGGCTCGCGCGACGACGACTCCAAGAGCGGCAGCGGCGGCGGCGACACCCAGACCGTCGTCATCGGTGTCGACGCACCCCTGACCGGCGACCTCTCCGCCCTCGGCCTCGGCATCAAGAACTCCGCCGACCTCGCCGTCAAGACCGCCAACAAGGACAAGACCGTCCCCGGCATCAAGTTCGAGCTCCAGGCGCTCGACGACCAGGCGCAGCCCTCGGTCGGCCAGCAGAACGCCCAGAAGTTCATCGGCAACAAGGACCTCCTCGGCGTCGTCGGCCCGCTGAACTCCGGCGTGGCCCAGTCGATGCAGAAGCCCTTCACCGACGCCAAGCTCACCCAGGTCTCCCCCGCCAACACCGGCACGGAGCTGACCCAGGGCAACAACTGGAAGACCGGCGACAAGAAGCGCCCCTACGCGGCCTACTTCCGCACCGCCACCACGGACGCGATCCAGGGCGCCTTCGCCGCGAACTACCTGTTCAAGACCGCCAAGGTCAAGGACGTCTACCTCATCGACGACCAGAAGCCCTACGGTGCGGGCCTCGCCGCCTCCTTCAAGGCGACCTTCACCGAGCTCGGCGGCAAGATCGTCGGCACCGACCACATCAACCCCGACGACCGCGACTTCAACTCCGTCGTCACCAAGGTCAAGAGCTCCGGCGCCAAGGCCGTCTACTACGGCGGTGAGTACCCCGCCGGCGCGCCCCTGAGCCAGCAGCTCAAGGACAGCGTGAAGATCCCCCTCATGGGCGGCGACGGCATGTACAGCGCCGACTTCATCAAGCTCAACAAGAAGGCCGAAGGCGACATCGCCACCTCCGTCGGCAAGCCCGTCGAGGAGCTGGACTCCGCCAAGAAGTTCATCGCCGACTACAAGACCGCCGGTTACAAGGACGCCTACGAGGCCTACGGCGGCGGCACCTACGACGCCACCTGGTCCATCATCGAGGCCGTCAAGGCAGTCGTCGCCGAGAACGACGGAAAGCTCCCCGACGACGCCCGCGCCAAGGTCCTGGACGCCATGGCCAAGGTCAGCTTCGAGGGCGTCACCGGCCCCGTCGCCTTCGACGAGTACGGCGACACCACCAACACCCTCATGACCGCCTACCAGGTCACCGGCGGCAAGTGGGTCTCCAAGCTCAGCGAGGCCGTCAAGTAGGTCCACCGAGGACCCACAGCACAGCGCACGCACACAACCCGCGCGGGAGCGCTACGAGCGCTCCCGCGCGGTGCCATATCCGAACCACTCCACGGAGGCCCTGCGGTGAACGAACTGCCGCAACAGCTGGCCAATGGACTCATCCTCGGCGCGATGTACGGTCTCATCGCGATCGGCTACACGATGGTCTACGGAATCATCCAGCTCATCAACTTCGCACACGGCGAGATCTTCATGATCGGGGGCTTCGGAGCCCTCACGGTCTACCTCGGGCTTCCGTCCGGACTCTCCCTGCTCGCTGCGATACCCCTCATGATCGCCGGCGGAGTCATATGCTCCGTCGCCGTCAGCGTCGCCGCCGAACGCTTCGCCTACCGGCCACTGCGCAGCGCGCCACGCCTAGCCCCCCTCATCACCGCGATCGGCCTCTCCCTCGCACTCCAGCAGGCAGTGTGGATGTGGTACCCGGACGCCACGAAGGACCGCTCCTTCCCCCAGTTCAAGGGTGAAGCGATCGACATCTTCGGCGCCCACATCCAGCGCGGCGACCTCTTCGTCCTGATCGCCGCACCCGTCTGCATGCTCGCCCTCGGCCTCTTCGTCTCCAAGACGCGCGCCGGCCGCGGCATGCAGGCCACCTCGCAGGACCCCGACACCGCCAAGCTCATGGGCATCAACACCGACCGCATCATCGTCATGGCCTTCGCCATCGGTGCCGCGTTCGCCGCCGTCGCCGCCGTCGCCTACGGGCTCAAGAACGGCCAGATCGGCTTCCGTATGGGCTTCATCATGGGCCTCAAGGCCTTCACCGCCGCCGTGCTCGGCGGGATCGGCAACATCTACGGCGCCATGCTCGGCGGAGTCGTCCTCGGCGTCGCCGAAGCCCTCGCCACCGGCTACATGAGCGAAGTTCCCGGCATGGAACTCTTCGGAGGCGGCGCCTGGAAGGACGTATGGGCCTTCGCCCTCCTCATCCTCGTCCTCCTCATACGCCCGCAAGGCCTCCTGGGCGAACGCGTCGCGGACAGGGCGTGATACGGATGACCACGACCAACGCCGCCCTCATCCCGCTGCCCACCACGGCAGCCCGCGCCACCGCCACGACCGGCGCCGCGCTCGCCCTCATCGGCACCTTCCTCGCCTGGACCTACACCGACACCTTCCCCGGCGACCTCACCGTCACCGGCTACCCCGGCGGCCTCCAGGTCCTCACCCTCATCAGCGCAGCACTCACCCTGCTCCTCGCCCTCTCGGGCTACGGCATCAAGGGCCTGCGCTGGCTCACCCCCGGCGGCACCAACAGCCCCGTGCGGCTCGCCGCCCTCGGCACCTTCGTCACCACCGCCTACACCGTCATCGCCGTCATCGTCACCAAGGACGACAACGGCAACCTCCTCGGACTGATCGAACTCGAGCCCGGAGCCTGGGTCAGCCTCATCGGCGCCGTCATCGCCGTCGCCGCGGCCCTCGGACTCCCCAACGACCAGCCCCAGGACGACACCACCAACCCGAACGCACTCCAGCGATTCCGCGACAGCCTCCGCGCACCGGCACCCGCCCGCGCCAAGGCACTCCCCTCCTGGGCCGAAATCCTGATCATCGCCGGAGCCTTCGGCGTCGCGCTCGAGGTCTTCACCTACGGCATCGACACCGAGTACGCCGAACTCTTCATCGGCTACGTCCTCGCCGTCGCCTTCGGCTTCACCGCACTCACCCGGGCCGGCGTCATCGCCCGCGTCACCGCGCTGACCTCGAAGCACCGCAACGTCACCCTGTGCGCCGCACTCGTCGCAGCCTTCTGCTTCCCCTTCACCCAGCAGAACGAGGAATACGCCCTCATCGGCGCCAACATCCTCATCTTCGCGACCGTCGCACTCGGCCTCAACGTCGTCGTCGGCCTCGCCGGCCTCCTCGACCTCGGCTACGTCGCCTTCCTCGGCGTCGGCGCCTACGCCGCGGCACTCGTCTCCGGCAGCCCCCTCTCCCCCGTCGGCGTCCAGTTCCCCTTCTGGGCCGCCGTGCTCACCGGAGCCGCCGCCTCGCTCGTCTTCGGCGTCGTCATCGGAGCACCCACACTCCGCCTCCGCGGCGACTACCTCGCCATCGTCACCCTCGGATTCGGAGAGATCTTCCGGCTCACCGTCAACGCCCTCAACGGCGTCAGCGGCCCCGACCTCACCAACGGCTCCCAGGGCATCCCCAGCATCCCCGACCTCAAGCTCCTCGGCTTCGACTTCGGAATCAGCCACGACATCGGCGGCATCACCCTCGGCAGGTCCGCCAACTACTACCTGCTGATGCTCCTCTTCACCGCCGTCGTCGTCCTCGTCTTCCGACGCTCCGGAGAGTCCCGCATCGGCCGCGCCTGGGTCGCCATCCGCGAGGACGAGACAGCGGCCACCGCCATGGGCATCAACGCCTTCCGGCTCAAGCTGCTCGCCTTCGCCCTCGGCGCCACCCTCGCCGGCCTCGCCGGAACCGTGCAGGCACACGTCTCCTACACGGTCACCCCGGAGCAGTACCAGTTCGCCGGCTCCGTGCCTCCGAACTCCGCGTTCCTCCTCGCCGCCGTCATCCTCGGCGGCATGGGAACCCTCAGCGGACCCCTGGTCGGCGCCGCGCTGCTCTACCTCATCCCGGCCAAGCTCCAGTTCATGCAGGACTACCAGCTCTTCCTCTTCGGAATCGCCCTCATCCTCCTGATGCGCTTCCGTCCCGAAGGCCTGGTGGCCGACCGCAGGAAGCAGCTCGAATTCCACGAGACCGGCCAGCTCGACGTACCACCGGACACACCACTCACCGACACGGCCGCCGGCACCACGAAGGCGGGGGCGTGACCACCATGACCAAGACAGACACACCCACCGGCACCACGGTCCTCGACGCGAGCGGCGTCACCATGCGGTTCGGCGGCCTCACCGCCGTGCGCGACGTCAACCTCACCGTCAACGCGGGCGAGATCGTCGGCCTCATCGGACCCAACGGCGCCGGCAAGACCACCTTCTTCAACTGCCTCACCGGCCTCTACGTCCCCACCGAGGGCAAGGTCAGCTACAAGGGCACCGTCCTGCCGCCCAAGCCCCACCTCGTCACCCAGGCAGGCATCGCCCGCACCTTCCAGAACATCCGGCTCTTCGCCAACATGACCGTCCTGGAGAACGTCCTCGTCGGACGCCACACCAGGACCAAGGAAGGGCTCTGGTCCGCCCTCCTGCGCCTCCCCGGCTACAAGAAGGCCGAGAACGCCAGCCGCGAACGCTCCATGGAACTCCTGGAGTTCATCGGCCTCGCGGACAAGGCGGACCACCTCGCGCGGAACCTCCCCTACGGAGACCAGCGCAAGCTGGAGATCGCCCGCGCCCTCGCCAGCGACCCCGGACTCCTCCTCCTGGACGAGCCCACCGCGGGCATGAACCCCCAGGAAACCCGCGTCACCGAAGAGCTCATCTTCGCCATCCGGGACCAGGGCATCGCCGTACTCGTCATCGAGCACGACATGCGGTTCATCTTCAACCTCTGCGACCGCGTCGCCGTCCTCGTCCAGGGCGAGAAACTCGTCGAGGGCACCGCCCCCGTCGTCCAGGGCGACGAACGCGTCGTCGCCGCCTACCTCGGCACCCCCTTCGAAGGCGCCCCCGGCGCCGAAGAAGCCGCCGAGGTCGAGGCAGCCGAAGCATCGGCGGCGAGCACCGCCAAGGCAGCGACCCCCGCGAGCACGGACAAGGCCAAAACCCCGGCCGCCACGGCGGAAACCCCCGCCACCGACGACACCGAGACCACCCGCACCGAGGAGGAGGACACCCGATGACCGCACTGCTCGAGGTCGAAGACCTCCGCGTCGCCTACGGCAAGATCGAAGCCGTCAAGGGCATCTCCTTCACCGTCGAGGCCGGCCAGGTCGTCACCCTCATCGGCACCAACGGCGCGGGCAAGACCACCACCCTGCGCACCCTCTCCGGACTGCTCAAGCCCGCCGGCGGCCGCATCCTCTTCGAGGGCAAGCCGCTCACGGGCATCCCGGCACACAAGATCGTCTCCCTGGGCATCGCCCACTCCCCCGAGGGACGCCACATCTTCCCCCGGCTGACGATCGCCGAGAACCTCCTCCTCGGCGCCTACCTCCGCAACGACAAGGCAGGCATCGAGAAGGACGTCCAGCGCGCCTACGACCTCTTCCCCATCCTCGGGGAACGCCGGAAGCAGGCCGCCGGAACCCTCTCCGGAGGCGAACAGCAGATGCTCGCCATGGGACGCGCGCTCATGTCCCAGCCCAAGCTGCTCATGCTCGACGAGCCCTCCATGGGCCTCTCCCCGATCATGATGCAGAAGATCATGGAGACCATCGTCGAGCTCAAGGCCTCGGGCACCACGATCCTGCTCGTCGAGCAGAACGCCCAGGCGGCCCTCTCCCTCGCGGACCAGGGCCACGTCATGGAGGTCGGCAAGGTCGTCCTCTCCGGCACCGGCGCCGACCTGCTCCACGACGAATCGGTCCGCAAGGCCTACCTCGGCGAGGACTGAGCACCCGAGCACACCAGAAGGGCCTGCCCCCGGACACCTCCGGGGGCAGGCCCTTCTCGTCGCCTGCGTACGCGCCTACTCGGCGGCCTTCTTCTTCTCCTCGGCGTCCTCGATCAGCGCCTCGGCCAGCTGCTGCATGGACATCCGGCGGTCCATCGACGTCTTCTGGATCCAGCGGAACGCGGCCGGCTCGGAGAGCCCGTAATCCGTCTGGAGGATGCTCTTCGCCCGGTCCACCAGCTTCCGGGTCTCCAGCCGCTGCGACAGGTCCGCGATCTCGCTCTCCAGCGCCTTCAGCTCGGCGAACCGGGACACGGCCATCTCGATGGCCGGGACCACGTCGCTCTTGCTGAACGGCTTCACCAGGTACGCCATCGCACCAGCGTCCCGCGCCCGCTCGACGAGATCGCGCTGCGAGAACGCGGTGAGCATCAGGACCGGGGCGATGGACTCCTCGGCGATCTTCTCGGCGGCGGAGATCCCGTCGAGGACCGGCATCTTCACATCGAGGATCACCAGGTCCGGCCGGTGCTCCCGGGCCAGCTCGACGGCCTGCTGCCCGTCCCCGGCCTCGCCGACGACGGAGTAGCCCTCCTCCTCCAGCATCTCCTTGAGGTCGAGGCGGATGAGCGCCTCGTCCTCGGCGATGACGACACGGGTCGTCAGCGGCGGGACGTGCGACTTGTCGTCGTCGACGGCGTCTACGGGCTGGGGCGACTCGGGGGTGGTCACGGGACTCCTTGGTCAGGACAGGGGTACTGCTCCCAAGAGCCTACCTAGCTACGATAAGCTGGATCATCAGCGGGTCGAAGTAAATCTTCGATTCATCGCGCCCCGGTAGTCCAATTGGTTAGAGACAATGGATTCAAAACCCATACAGTGTCGGTTCGAGTCCGACTCGGGGTACTTTTCCTTGGATTCCAAGGTTGAGCAAGAGTTCAAACGCTTCACCTGATCCGGGTACCGACCCGTGCGTCTCCGCACCAGCCTCAGCCCGGCCCCTTCGGGAGTGCCGCCCGTTTCGACGACACCACCTTCGCCTGCGGCCCGTTCGGCACCTCCGTAGCCCGACGGGCGTCCGTAGCCCTCATGGACGCTCACGTCGGGCCGAAGTACTGACGACCGTCACTTCGGGCTGTCGTCCTCGCCGATGTGGTGCACCCGTACCAGGTTCGTCGAGCCCGCGACCCCGGGCGGCGAGCCCGCCGTGATGACCACGATGTCGCCCTTCTGGCAGCGGCCGATCCGCAGCAGCTCCTCGTCCACCTGCGCCACCATCGCGTCCGTCGAGTCCACGTGCGGCCCGAGGAACGTCTCGACGCCCCACGTCAGGTTCAGCTGCGCGCGGGTCTCCCTGTCCGGGGTGAAGGCCAGGAGCGGGATCGGGGAGCGGTAGCGGGAGAGGCGCTTGACCGTGTCGCCGCTCTGGGTGAAAGCCACCAGGAACTTGGCTCCGAGGAAGTCGCCCATCTCAGCTGCCGCGCGCGCGACCGCGCCGCCCTGGGTGCGGGGCTTGTTGCGGTCGGTGAGGGGCGGGAGGCCCTTGGCGAGGATGTCCTCCTCGGCGGCTTCGACGATGCGGGCCATGGTGCGGACGGTCTCGACGGGGTACTTGCCGACGCTGGTCTCGCCGGAGAGCATCACCGCGTCGGTGCCGTCGATGACGGCGTTGGCGACGTCGGAGGCCTCGGCGCGGGTGGGCCGGGAGTTGTCGATCATCGAGTCCAGCATCTGGGTGGCGACGATGACCGGCTTGGCGTTGCGCTTGGCCAGTTTGATCGCGCGCTTCTGGACGATCGGGACCTGCTCCAGGGGCATTTCGACGCCGAGGTCGCCGCGGGCGACCATGATGCCGTCGAAGGCGGCGACGATGTCGTCGATGTTGTCGACGGCCTGGGGCTTCTCCACCTTGGCGATGACGGGGAGGTGACGGTTCTCCTCCTTCATGACGCGGTGGACGTCGTCGATGTCGCGTCCGGTGCGCACGAAGGAGAGGGCGATGATGTCCGCGCCGGTGCGCAGGGCCCAGCGGAGGTCTTCGATGTCCTTCTCGGAGAGGGCGGGGACGGAGACGGCGACACCGGGGAGGTTGAGTCCCTTGTGGTCGGAGACCATGCCGCCCTCGATGACGGTGGTGTGGACGCGGGGTCCGTCGACGCCGGTGACTTCGAGGGTGACGCGGCCGTCGTCGATGAGGATGCGTTCGCCGGTGGTGACGTCGGCGGCGAGGCCGTCGTAGGTCGTGCCGCAGGCGTGGCGGTCGCCCTCCATGGGCTCGACGGTGATGGTGAAGTCGTCGCCGCGTTCAAGGAGTACGGGGCCTTCGGCGAAGCGGCCGAGGCGGATCTTCGGACCTTGAAGGTCGGCGAGGATTCCTACGCTGCGACCGGTTTCCTCGGATGCTTTGCGTACACGGTGGTAGCGCTCTTCGTGTTCGGCGTAGGTGCCGTGGCTGAGGTTGAAGCGGGCGATGTCCATTCCCGCTTCGACCAGTGCCTTGATCTGGTCGTATGTGTCGGTTGCGGGTCCCAGGGTACAAACGATTTTCGCTCGGCGCATGGTTCGAGCCTAGACCTTACCTGTGGGTAGGTATTTGTCTCTGCATGACTGCTCAACGGCCTTTGAATGAAGGGTTATTGCTAACTGTTGAATTGTGCGGCGGGGCGCTCCGATGAGCGCGCGCGGGGGTGCTCCGAGGCCGGCGTGACGGTGCCCCGGTGGGGTGCGCGGTGGCTGCCGGTCACCAGATCGAAACCTGCACGGGGTGTTGCGGGTGGGGGTGGCTGGGTCAGAATCTACGCGCGTTGTTCGCAGACACGAGGAGTCAAGGATGCCGTTGAACCGTAGGTCGTTTCTGGGTGGTTCGGCCGTCGCCGGTGCGGGTGTGGCGCTGGCCGGAGGGGTCGGTGCCGGGCCGGCGGCGGCTTCGGAGTCCCGGGGGCACGGCCACGGCCGGCCGGTGAAGCGGTACTCCTTCACCGTGATGGGGACGACGGACCTGCACGGGAACGTCTTCAACTGGGACTACTTCACGGACAAGGAGTTCGACGACAAGGCGCACAACGATGTCGGCCTGGCGAAGATCTCGACGCTGGTGGAGCAGATCCGGGAGGACCGGGGGCGCCGGAACACGCTGCTGATCGATGCGGGTGACACGATCCAGGGCACCCAGTTGTCGTACTACTACGCGAAGATCGATCCGATCACGGCGAAGCGCGGTCCGGTGCATCCGATGGCGCAGGCGATGAACAAGATCGGCTATGACGCCGCGGCGCTCGGGAACCATGAGTTCAATTACGGGATTCCGGTACTGCGGAAGTTCGAGGAGCAGTGCGATTTCCCGCTGCTGGGTGCGAATGCGCTGGACGCGAAGACGTTGCGGCCGGCGTTCGCCCCGTATGTGATCAAGCGGATGCGCACGCCGCACGGTCGTGATGTGCGGGTGGCGATACTGGGGCTGACGAATCCTGGTATCGCGATCTGGGACAAGGCGAATGTGGGCGGGAAGATGGTGTTCCCGGGCCTTGAGGAGCAGGCGGCGAAGTGGGTGCCGAAGCTTCGTTCGATGGGTGCGGACGTGGTGATCGTTTCGGCGCATTCGGGTTCGTCGGGCACGTCGTCGTACGGGGATCAGTTGCCGTACGTGGAGAACGCGGCGGGTCTGGTGGCGGAGCAGGTGCCGGGCATCGACGCGATTCTGGTGGGTCACGCGCACTCGGAGATTCCCGAGTACTTCGTGACAAACGAGGAGACGGGGAAGCAGGTCGTTCTCTCGGAGCCGTTGAAGTGGGGGCAGCGGCTGACGCTGTTCGACTTCGACCTGGTGTGGGAGAAGGGTCGTTGGGTGGTCGAGAAGGTCGGCGCCTCGGTGCTGAACTCGAACACGGTGGAGGAGGACCCGCGGATCGCGTCATTGCTCGGTGATGAGCACACGAAGGTCGTGGCGTACGTGAATCAGGTGATCGGTACGTCGGTGGCGGCGATGTCCACGGCGGACGCGCCGTGGAAGGACGAGCCGGTCATCGATCTGATCAACCAGGTGCAGGCGGAGACGGTGAAGGCGGCGCTGGCGGGTGGGGAGTACGCGGCGTTGCCGGTGCTGTCTCAGGCGGCGTGCTTCTCGCGTACGGCGGCGATTCCCGCGGGCCAGGTGACGATCAAGGACGCGGCGGGGCTGTATCCGTTCGAGAACACGCTCGAGGCACGGCTGCTGACGGGTGCCCAGCTGAAGGACTATCTGGAGTATTCGGCGAAGTACTACGTGCAGACGGCCGCGGGGGCGCCGGTGGACACGTCGAAGCTGACGAACGCGGAGAACATTCCGGATTACAACTACGACGTGGTGTCGGGGGTGTCGTACGACATCGATATCGCGAAGCCGGTGGGTTCGCGGATCGTGGGGTTGTCGTTCGAGGGGGCGCCGGTGGATCCTGCGGCGCAGTTCGTGTTCGCGGTGAACAACTACCGGGCGAGTGGTGGGGGCAATTTCCCGCACGTGCCGGGTGCGAAGCAGCTGTGGGCGAATTCGGATGAGATCCGGAACACCATCATCGGGTGGGTGCAGGCGAAGGGGTCCGTGGATCCGGCGGAGTTCGCGTCGGTGGACTGGCGTCTGACGCGCGACGGCGTGCCGGTGTTCTGACCGGTACGCGGCCCGCTGTGACGCGGGCCGGCGTGATGCGGTCCGCTGTCATACGGGCCGGTGTGGTGCGGCCCTGTGACGCGGGCCGGTGTGATGCGGCCCCTGAGACGCGGGCCGGTGTGGAGCGGGCCCGCGTAATGCGGGCCGGTGTGGAGCGGCCGCTCTCCTTCTGGAGAGCGGCCGCTCGTTCGTCCCCGGTGGAGTGGGCGGGTCAGACGGCTGCCAGGGTCGCGCTGAGTGCCAGCAGGACGAGTCCTGCTGTGGTGATGACGATTCCGACGTATCTGAAGAACGAGCGGCCCACGCCGTCGGTCTGGGTGAGGCCGAGGTTGCCGGTCAGCTGCGCCCTGGCATCCAGGGCGGCGTGTCTGCGTGCCAGCGTGGCGTCTATGGCGCCGCGGATGTCGAATGCCCATCTTCCTCCGTACCAGATGGCTGCGATTCCCAGCACGGCGAGAAATGCCAGGACTCCGGTGGGTGTGGAGTCGGCTGCGGACGATGCGGTGATGATCATGGTGGGCATCGTGGCACCCGGAGGTCGTGGCCGACAGGCTTTCGGCGTGAGGTTCCGGTCCTCAGGGATCCGGCTCGGGGGTCCCGGGACCGAAGTACGCGCTGCGGTCGTGGCCTTGCGTGCCTCTCTCCCTTCCTCCGCTTCTCGCTTCTGTCTCCCCGGAGATGATCAGCGGCCTTCCGCGAGGGGGGTGAGCGGGCTGCCCTGCCCGGGGACGGTGGGCGTACGGGCGCTGTGGGGGGTGAGGCCGAAGGTGGTGAAGGCGGTGCGCTGCGGGAGGGGGTAGGGGGTGGTGCCGGTGAGGTTGTTGAGGATGGTGGCGCTGCGCCAGGCGGCGAGCCCGAGGTCGGGGGCGCCGACTCCGTGGGTGTGGCGTTCGGCGTTCTGGACGTAGATGTTGCCCGTGAGGGTGGGGTCCAGGTCGAGGCGGAAGTCGGTGTGGATGCGGGGGCGTCCCTGGCTGTCGCGGCGGATGTGGGGGGCGATGCCGGTGAGGAGGGTGTCCAGGGGGCGTTCGCGGTAGCCGGTGGCGAGGACGACGGCGTCGGTGGTGAGGCGGCTGCGGGTGGCCTGCTGGGTGTGTTCGAGGTGGAGCTCGATGCGGTTCCCGCTGCCGGAGAGGCGGCCCGCGGTGCGGACGCCGACGCCGGGGGTGAGGGTGACGTCGGGCCAGCCCCCGTGCAGGGTGCGCCGGTAGAGCTCGTCGTGGATGGCGGAGATCGTGTCGGTGTCGATGCCCTTGTGGAGCTGCCATTGCTGGGGGACGAGGTCGTCCCGTACGTGCTCGGGGAGTGCGTGGAAGTAGTGGGTGTAGTCGGGGGTGAAGTGTTCGAGGCCGAGTTTCGAGTACTCCATGGGGGCGAAGGCCTGGGTGCGGGCGAGCCAGTGGATCTTCTCGATGCCGCGGGGGCGGGCACGGAGGAGGTCGAGGAAGATCTCGGCGCCGGACTGGCCGGAGCCGATGACGGTGATGTGGTCGGCCCGGAGGAGTTCTTCGCGGTGGTGGAGGTAGTCGGCGGAGTGGATGACGGGGATGCCGGGGGCTTCCGCGAGGGGACGCAGGGGTTCGGGGATGAAGGGTGCGGTGCCGACGCCGAGAGCGATGTGGCGGGTGTGGGTGCGGCCGAGGGCTTCGGCCTCTCCATCGGGGCCGAGTCGGGTGTGGTCGACCTCGTAGAGGGCGCGTTCGGCGTTCCAGCGGACGGCGTCGACCTGGTGGTTGAAGTGGATGGTGGGGAGTTGTTCGCTGACCCAGCGGCAGTAGGCGTCGTATTCGGCGCGGTGGATGTGGAATTGCTCGGCGAAGTAGAAGGGGTAGAGGCGTTCGCGGGTGCGGAGGTAGTTGAGGAAGGTCCAGGGGCTGGTGGGGTCGGCGAGGGTGGTGAGGTCGGCGAGGAAGGGGACCTGGAGGGTGGCGCCGTCGATGAGGAGGCCGGGGTGCCAGTGGAAGGCGGGGCGTTGTTCGTAGAAGGCGGTGGTGAGGGGGCGGCCGGTGGCGGGGAGGCCGTCGGCGAGGGCGGCGAGGGAGAGGTTGAAGGGGCCGAGGCCGATGCCGACGAGGTCGTGGGTCCGGTCGCCGTCGGGGGTGGTCCGGTCGGTCATCGGGGGCTGCCTTCCGTGGTGGCTCGGGAGTGGGCGCGGGTGACGTGGGCGAGGAGTCGGCGCAGGTCGTCGGGGGTGGTGTGGGGGTTGAGGAGGGTGGCTTTGAGCCAGAGGCCGTCGTGGGTGCGGGCGCGGCCGAGTACGGCGTGGCCTCGGTCGAGGAGGGTGCGCCGGATGGTGGCGACGGTGGTGTCGTCGGTGTGGGTGGGGCGGAAGAGGACGGTGCTGATGGTGGGGCGGGCGTAGAGGTCGAGTGCGGGGTCGTCGTCGATGAGGTCGGCGAGGTGGTGGGCGGCGGTGACGGTGCGGTCGACGAGGTCGGCGAGTCCGTCGCGACCGAGTGCCTGGAGGGTGACGGCGATCTTGAGGGCGTCGGGGCGGCGGGTGGTGCGCAGGGAGCGGCCGAGGAGGTCGGGGAGGCCGGCTTCGGTGTCGTCGTCGGCGTTGAGGTAGGCGGCGTGGTGGTGGAGGGAGTCGAGGTCGTGGTGGTGGGGCACGGCGAGGATGCCTGCGGATGCGGGTTGCCAGCCGAGTTTGTGCAGGTCGAGGGTGACGCTCTGGGCGCGGTGGAGGCTGCGTAGCGCGTGGCGGTGGGTGGGGCTGAAGAGGAGGGGGCCGCCGTACGCGGCGTCGATGTGGAGGTCGGCGCCATGGGTGGTGGTGAGGTCGGCGATGTCGGTGAGGGGGTCGATCTGGCCGGTGTCGGTGGTGCCTGCGGTGGCGGTGACGAGGAGGGGGCCGTCGTGGCGGGTGAGGGCGTCGCGGAGGGCGTCGGTGTCCATCACGCCGGTGGGGGCGGGGATGACGACGGGTCGTGGGAGGCCGAGGAGCCAGGTGGCGCGGCTGATGCTGTGGTGGGCGTTGGCGGCGCAGATGGTCTGTACGGGGCCGTGGCGTTCGCGGGCGAGGAGGAGCGCGAGTTGGTTGGCTTCGGTGCCGCCGGTGGTGACGAGGGCGTCGGGGTTTTGGGTCTGGGGGTAGATCTCGGCGGCGAGCGCGGTGGTGAGGGCTGTTTCGAGGGCGGAGGCGGCGGGGGCCTGGTCCCAGGAGTCCATGGAGGGGTTGAGGGCGGATGCGGCGAGGTCGGCTGCCGCCGCGAGGGCGAGGGGTGGGGTGTGGAGGTGGGCTGCGCAGTGGGGGTGCGCGGGGTCGGCGGCGCCTTCGGCGAGGGCGGTGACGAGGGTGCGGAGGGCGTGGTGGGGGCCGGTGCCGTGGTCGGGGATGAGGGGGCCGGTGGCCTGGTGGAGGTTGTGGGTGACGGTGTGGGGGCCGCCGGCGGGGAGGGGGCCGTCGCGGCGGGTGGCGCCCTCGTGGAGGGCGTCGAGGACGGTGTCGAGGAGGGGGCGCAGGTGGGAGGGGCCTGCGGTGCCTCCGGCGAGGGGCGGGGTGGGCATGGCTGGTGTGGTCCTTCGGGTGGGCAGGGGGCGGTGGGGTCAGCTTGTCCGGATTCCGGATGGTGCGGCCGAAGAGCCCAACGATCTCAACCCGAAAGGGGTACTGCTGTGCGGTGTGGGTGGGTTGGGGGCGATGGGACTGGTATAGGCGTTCGTTGTTCGTATGGCTGTGCCCGGCCTTTCCGTGGAGGGGGCCGGGCACAGGTGTGGGCGTGGTGCGGGTGGGTCAGTGGGCTTCGCGTACGGCGAGTGCGCGGCGGAGGTCGTCGAGCTGGTCGGTGAGTTTGCGGCGGAGCGCCGGGGTGAGCGCGGAGGCGTCGAGGGCGTCGGTGCCGCGCCGGAGGCTCTGGGCGTCGATGGCGTGTACGGGGAAGGCGTGGCGCCCGGCGGCTTCGGCGATGGCGGGTCCGCGGCGGGCGGCGAGGGCGGCGGCGTCGGGGTAGTAGCGGTCGACGTAGTGATGGAGGAGTTCGCTCTGCTCGGGCTGCCAGAAGCCTTGGGCGGTGGCGGTGAAGAGGTAGTTGGACAGGGTGTCGTCGCTGAACATGGCCTGCCAGGCGGCTTCCTTGGCCTCGGGGGTGGGCAGTGCGGCGCGGCAGCGGGCGGCGCCTTCCTGTCCGGTGGCGCTGGGGTCCTTGTCGAGTTCGCGGGTGATGACGGCTTCGTCGATGGCGCCGAGGACGGCGAGGCGGGTGAGGATGCGCCAGCGGAGTTCGGGGTCGAGTTCGGGCCCGCCGGGGACGGTGCCGTCGCCGAGCCATTCCTGGATGGCTTCGGGCTGGGTGGCCGCGTCGATGAAGTGGCGTACGGCGGTGAGGCGGAGGCCGGGGTCGGGGCTGCCGGGGGTTCTGGTGCCGGGGCCCTGTTCCCAGTCCTTGGCGGTGAGGCCCTCGGTGCGGCGGAGGAGGTCGCGGCAGAGCGAGGTGAGGGTGGCGAGGGCGGCGGGGCGGTCCTGGGGGGCGAGGTAGCGGTCGGCGATCTGGGTGGCGGCGAAGCCGAGGACACCGTTGACGAGGGCGAGGTCGGTCTCGTGGGGGAGGTGGGTGCGGGCGGCGCTGAGGTAGGCGGTGGGGTGGAGTTCGCCGTCGCGGACCATGTCGCGGGCGGTGTTCCAGATGAGGGCGCGGGTGAGGGCTTCGGGGATGCCGGAGAGGTGGGTGAGGGCGGTGTTCCAGGAGTGGGGGTCGAGGCGGACCTTGGCGTAGGTGAGGTCGTTGTCGTTGAGGACGACGAGGTCGGGGCGTGGGCCGGGCTGGGTGGCGGGGGTGCCGTTCTGGGGGATGTCGAGCTCGAAGCGTTCACGCAGGACGAGCTGGTCGGGGCCGGTCTGTGTGCCGAGGCTGTGGTCGTAGGCGCCGACGGTGATGCGGTGGGGGCGTTCGCCGGTGCGGTCGACGGCGAGGTTCCAGCTGTGGCCGGTGTTCTCGACGCGGGCGGTGAGGGTGTCGATGCCGGTGGTGCGGAGCCAGCCGGCGGCCCAGGTGTGGACGTCGCGGTCGGTGGCGGTGGCGAGGTTGTCGATGAAGTCGGCGAGGGTGGCGTTGGCGAACCTGTGCCGGGCGAAGTGGGTGTTGATGCCGGCGAGGAAGTCCTTCTCGCCGAGCCAGGCGACGAGTTGGCGCAGGGCGGAGGCGCCCTTGGCGTAGGAGATGCCGTCGAAGTTGAGGAGGGCCGAGGCGGTGTCGGGGACGGCGTCGGGGTCGGGGGCGACGGGGTGGGTGGTGGGGCGCTGGTCGGCGTCGTATCCCCAGCCCTTGCGGGAGACACCGAATTCGACCCAGGTGTCGGGGAACAGGGTCTCCCTCGCCCGGACGGAGTCGAGGGCTTGGGGAAGGGTGGCCTCGGTGAGGGTCTGGTAGCCCATGTACTCGGCGAAGGACTCGTTCAGCCAGATGTCGTCCCACCAGGTGAGGGTGACGAGGTCGCCGAACCACATGTGGGCCATCTCGTGGGCGATGACCATGGCGCGGGTCTGGCGTTCGGTGTCGGTGACGGCGGAGCGGTAGACGAACTCGTCGCGGAAGGTGACGAGTCCGGGGTTCTCCATGGCGCCGGCGTTGAATTCGGGGACGAAGGCCTGGTCGTACGAGTCGAAGGGGTAGGGCTCGTCGAACTTCTCGTGGTAGCGGTCGTAGCAGGCGCGGGTGATGCCGAGGATCTCGTCGGCGTCGGCGTCGAGGTGGGGGGCGAGGGAGCGGCGGCAGTGGATGCCGAAGGGCAGTCCGGCGTGCTGGGTGGTGACGGAGTGCCAGGGGCCCGCGGCGACGGCGACGAGGTAGGTGGAGATGGGCGGGGTGGGGGCGAGGGTCCAGCGGCCCTCGGTGGCCTGGGTGGCGGTGCCGTTGCCGAGGACGGTCCAGCCGGCGGGTGCGGTGACGGTGAGGTCGAAGACCGATTTGAGGTCGGGCTGGTCGAATGCGGCGAAGACGCGCTGGACGTCCTCCATGAAGAGCTGGGTGTAGACGTAGGTCTCGCCGTCGGCGGGGTCGGTGAAGCGGTGCATGCCCTCGCCGGTGCGGGAGTAGCGCATGGTGGCGTCGGCGGTGAGTTCGTGGGGGCCGGCGGTGAGGCGGTCGAGGGGGTAGCGGTTCCCGTCGAGGCGTTCGGGGTCGAGCGGTTGTCCGTCGAGGCTGAGTGCGCGCAGTGTCTCCGGCTTGATCTCGACGA
Organism: Streptomyces sp. CB02058; assembly: GCF_001905505.1. Taxonomy (GTDB): domain Bacteria; phylum Actinomycetota; class Actinomycetes; order Streptomycetales; family Streptomycetaceae; genus Streptomyces. Next base: position 1,198,225 of record NZ_LIPG01000002.1, on the reverse strand, counting down.
AGGTGTCTCCGGTGTCACGGGCGGTGAACCGGATGGTGGTCCGGGAGTCGAAGGTCTCCTCGCCCGTGGTGAGGTCGAGGTCGACCGTGTACCGGTGTACGTCGAGGAGCTGGGCGCGGGTCTGCGCTTCTTTGCGCGTCAGTACGGACATGGCGCCCATGCTGCCGTACGGGCCGGAGGCTGTGCAGTGGGGTTCTCGCAGGGCTGACGGGGCCCGGCAGGGGCGGGGCGGGGCGGTCTCCCGCGGGGGTTCCGGATACGGGATTTGGCCGATAGGTTAGGCGACCCTAAAGTCACACTCCACACCCTTCCTTCACATTTCCACGCGCACGCCAGGGGGCGACCGGCTATGCAGGGCACGATCGACGGCTTCAGCTACGGGGCCGTGACGCCCGTGGTGGCGTACGTGATGGCATGTCTCGGCAGCGCGCTGGGACTGCGCTGCACCATCCGCTCCCTGCGCAACACCAGTGCCTGGAAGCCCGGTTGGCTCGCGCTCGGCGCGGCCTCCATCGGTTCGGGCATCTGGACGATGCACTTCGTCGCCATGATGGGTTTCGACGTGGCGGAGGTCCCGGTCACCTACGACCTGCAGCGGACGTGGCTGAGTCTCGCGGTCGCGATCGTGGTGGTCGGCGTGGGTGTCTTCATCGTGGGGTACCGGGGGGCGACCCGTACGGCGCTCATATCGGCGGGTCTGGTGACGGGACTCGGGGTCGCGGCGATGCACTACATCGGCATGGCGGGCATGCGGCTGAACGGCCGGATCGAGTACGACACGGTGGCCGTCACGCTGTCCGTCGTGATCGCGGTCGCCGCGGCGACCGCGGCGCTCTGGGCCGCGGTGTCGGTGCGCGGTTTCCTGGCGAGCCTGGGGGCCTCGCTGGTCATGGGGGCCGCCGTCACCGGCATGCACTACACGGGCATGGGCGGTATCGCCGTGCATCTGCACACGACCGGGGCTTCCAGGGCGGTCGCGGGTGACACGGCGGCCTCGATCATGCTGCCGCTGCTGATCGGGCCGGTGACGTTCCTGGTCCTCGCGGGTGTCGTCGTGATGTTCGACCCGCTGCTGGTCCTGGGCGAGGGCGAGTGGTCCGCCCCGGGCACGGCGGTGGGAGGAAAGCGGCGGGCCGGGGGCGGGGCCCAGGAGGCCCCGGCGCGGGGCGGGCAGGCCGAGGCCCGGCCGGAGTACCCTCCGCGGTCGCCGCGGGACACCCACACCTGGTGACCGCTCCGGGGCGGCTCAGGCTCCGGGGGGCGTGGCCTCTCCCGCCGACTCCTCCGCGATGCGCTCGTGGTGGCGGATGACCTCGGCGACGATGAAGTTCAGGAGCTTCTCGGCGAAGGCGGGGTCGAGCTTGGCGCTCTCGGCGAGCTGTCGCAGCCGGGCGATCTGACGGGCTTCGCGGGCCGGGTCGGCGGGCGGCAGGTGGTGCTGGGCCTTGAGGTGGCCGACCTGCTGGGTGGCCTTGAAACGCTCGGCGAGCATGTGGACGACCGCGGCGTCGATGTTGTCGATGCTTTCGCGCAGCCGGTTCAGTTCGGTGGTGACGTACTCGTCGATGTCCCTCGTGGTCATGGTCAGCGAGCTTAGACGTAGGTGCGGGCGCGCCCGGTCACGGGGCGGGGTCCCGGTGGCCGTCCTGGATGGCGCGTCCCTGCTGGGCGCGGAAGCGCACGGGGGCGGTGCCGACGCGCCGGGCGAAGAGCCGGGAGAAGTAGGCGGGGTCGTCGTAGCCGACGCGGCGGGCGACGGCGGCGACCGGCAGGTCGGTGGCGGCGAGGAGTTCCTTGGCGTGACTGAGCCGGATGTTCAGCAGGTAGTCCTTGGGCCCGCATCCGGCGGCGCGTTTCACGGCGGCGCGGAGTTCCGCGGGGGTCATGCCGTGGCGGGCCGCGTGGTCGGCGACGGACAGGGGCCGCAGTGCGTCGCGCGCGAGGGCCTGGAGCACGGGTGTTCCGTCGGGTCCGGTGTCGGCGCGTGCCCGGCGCAGGGCGACGAGGAGTTCGTGGAGGGCGGCGCCCGCCTCCACTTCGAGGAGAGGGCCCTCGTGCCGGGCGGCGCGGACGATGCGGCCGATGGCGGCGCGGGGGCCGGCGGTGCCGGTGAGGGGGACGAGGGGGCGGTCGGGTTCGATGTATCCCAGTTCGGTGTAGGTGGTGGTGGCGGGCCCGGTGAAGTCGACGAAGCTCTCGTCCCAGCCGGTGGGGTCGGCGCCGTAGTGGTGGGGCGTGCCGGGGGTGAGCCAGATCAGGCTGGGTGCGGTGACGGCCGTGCGGCGGCCGTCGGGGGTGGCGAGCCAGCCGCTGCCCGTGTTGACGAGCACGGCCGTGTGGTGGTCGAGGGTGCGGGGGCCGACGGTGGGCAGGGCGCCGTGCTGGAGGCCGACCCCGAGGCAGACGAGGCCGAGGCGGTGGTGGCGGGGGCTGGGGGTGAAGAAGCGCATCCAGGTGTGGTGCACCGGCTTCGTGTCCCTGGCGGCTGTTGCGTCCAACTGTCGGCGATCTTTCTCCATGGACCGGGGTGGGTACCGGGGCGATGCTGAGGGCCGGCATGGGACCTCGCACTCAGGAGCGTACGAGCACGATGACTGACTTCACGGTGGAGGACGGCCACTTCCGGCTGGACGGAGAGCCCGTACGGCTGCTGTCGGGGGCGCTGCACTACTTCCGGGTGCACGAGGACCAGTGGGAGCACCGGTTGTCGATGCTGCGGGCGATGGGCCTCAACTGTGTGGAGACGTACGTCCCGTGGAATCTGCACGAGCCGCGGCCGGGCGATTTCCGGGACGTGGGGGCGCTCGGCCGGTTCCTGGACGCGGTGCGGGGGGCGGGGCTGATGGCGATCGTGCGCCCCGGTCCGTACATCTGCGCCGAGTGGGAGAACGGCGGGCTGCCGTCCTGGGTGACGGGGCGGTTCGGCCGGCGGGTGCGGACCAGGGACGCGGGGTACACGGCGGCGGTGGAGCGCTGGTTCGGGGAGCTGTTGCCGCAGGTGGTGCGGCGCCAGATCACGTGCGGCGGTCCGGTGGTGATGGCGCAGGTGGAGAACGAGTACGGGAGTTACGGCTCCGACCGGGTCCATCTTCAGGAGCTGGCGGGTCTGTTGCGGCGGTGCGGGGTGACGGTTCCGCTGTTCACGTCGGACGGGCCGGAGGACCACATGCTGACCGGGGGCTCGGTCCCGGGCCTGACGGCCACGGTCAACTTCGGTTCGGGGGCGCGGGATGCCTTCGACGTGCTGCGCCGGTACCAGCCCGGGGGGCCGCTGATGTGCATGGAGTTCTGGTGCGGCTGGTTCGAGCACTGGGGTGCGGAGCCGGTGGTACGCGATGCCGCCGCGACGGCCGCCGCGCTGCGCGAGATCCTGGAGTGCGGGGCCTCGGTGAACATCTACATGGCGCACGGGGGCACGAGTTTCGCGGGCTGGCCGGGTGCCAATCGTTCGGGTCCGCTGCAGGACCGGGAGCTGGTGCCGACGGTGACGTCGTACGACTACGACGCACCGGTCGACGAGTACGGCCGGGCGACCGAGAAGTTCTGGCAGCTGCGGAAGGTGCTGGCGGAGTACGGGGAGGGCCCGCTGCCGGAACCGCCGCCCGAGCCGGTGGGCCTGGCGCGGCCGGTGCGGATCGCCCTGACGCAGGGGGCGCCGCTGGCCGGTGTGCTGGAGGCGCTGGGCGATCCGGAGACGGCGGAGTCGGGGGTGCCGCCGACGTTCGAGGACCTGGGGGTGGACCGGGGCCTGGTGCGGTACCGGGTGGACGTCCCCGGGCCCCGGAAGGCGTATCCGCTGAGGGTGGCGGGTCTGCGGGACCGGGCCGTGGTGTACGTCGACGGGGTGCGGGCGGGGGTCCTCGACGAGGAGGACCACACGCTGGAGGAGCCGGTGGCGGGGCCCGCCGAGGTGGAGCTGTGGGTGGAGTCGCTGGGCCGGGTCAACTACGGGCCCCGGCTGGGCGAGCCGAAGGGCATCACGGGCGGGGTGCTGCACGAGCGGCAGTTCCTGCACGGGGTGCGGGCGCGGGCGTTGCGTCTGGACGCGTTCGGGGAGCCGGGGGCGGTGGCGGCCCGGGTGGCGTTCGTGGACGCCGGGGAGGTGGGGCCGACGGGGCTGTTCCGGGGGTCCTTCGAGGTGGCGGACGCGGCGGGTACGGGGCACGCGGGGCTGGAACTGCCGGGCTGGACGCGGGGGTTCGTGTGGGTGAACGGCTTCTGCCTGGGCCGCTACTGGTCGGTGGGGCCGGGGCGTCCGCTGTACGTTCCGGGGCCGGTGCTCCGCGAGGGCGCCAACGAGGTGTGGGTGCTGGAGCTGGAGCGGGCCGGCGACCCGTTCGCGGAGCTGGGCCCGGGGGCGCCCGTCGGGCGGGGCGCCCCCGGGGACGAGCCGGGCTGAGCGGGGTCAGAGGGTCGCCGCGGCCGATGCGATGGCGGAGGCGAAGGCCGACACCTGGGTGTAGACGCCGGGGTAGCCGGGCTGGGCACAGCCCTCGCCCCAGCTGACGATGCCGACCTGGATCCAGGCTCCGGCGTTGTCCTTGCGGAACATGGGGCCGCCGGAGTCGCCCTGGCAGGTGTCGACGCCGCCGGTGCTCACGTATCCGGCGCAGATCTCCTGGCTGGGCACGAGGTCACTGCCGTAGGCCTGCTGGCAGGTGGCGTCGGAGACGAAGGGGACGGTGGCCTTGAGCAGGTAGCGCTGCTGGCCTCCGCCCTCGACGGCCGCGCCCCAGCCGGCGACGGTGAAGGTTCCGGAGTCGTAGGCGGTGGTGGTGGCGATCTTCAGGGTGGGCTGGTTGATGGGCTGCGCGAGCTTGATCAGTGCCCAGTCCTTGCCGACGCCGTTGTAGCCGGGCGCCTGGAGGACCTTGGTGGAGCGGACCTTGACGGCCAAGGACGACTGGAGGTCGACGACGCCGGCGGTGGCGGTGATGGAGGTGTTGTTGCCCGATCCGCTGACGCAGTGGGCTGCGGTGAGGACGACGGTCGGGCTGTAGAGGGCTCCGCCGCAGCCCATGGAGAGGCGGACCATGAAGGGGAATTCGCCCTGGGCGGCGCGGGTGCCGCCGACGACGGGGGCCGGGGCGGCGGAGGCGCCCGACGGCTGGAGGCTGAGGGTGGCGAGGGCCACGGCGGCTATGACGGAGAGTCTCTTCAGGGTGCGCAGAAGCTGCTTCACGGGCTGTGCCTGCTTTCGGTGGGGGCGAAGTGGGGGGTGCGTGCGCAGGCGTGCGGGCGCGCGTGTCCTGTTCAGGGGCTTGCGGCCAGGAATTCTCGGCATGCCCTCGACAAGACCATCCGATTATCGGGAAGCGATCACCGCTGCCACAAGGCGGGGAATCCGGCCAAGATCACACGGCGGCGAGCGACGGATTCCGGGCGGACCGGCCTACAGTGAAAGTCTGTTGAGTGCCGCCGATGGGGGGTCCGGACGTGAGCGAGGGCAGGAGCGGAGGCGGGCCGGTCGTCCACGGCTTTCCGCATCTCGACGCCGTGCGGTCCGCGATCACCGCGCTCTACCGGCGGATCTCCCCCGAGGGGGTGCGCGCCTACTCCACCAGCCTCTCCCCCGCGGACGCCGCGTTCTCCGACATGGACGACCTGCACCTGGGGGCCCAGCGGGTGGCCGGCGCCCTGGTCCAGCACCTGCGGCTCCCGCAGGCCCGTGTCGTCGTCGGGTTCCGGCGGATGGATCACGCCGCGAGCGTCGAACTCACGGCGGGCCCCGAGTACTTCATCGAGCTCAACGACCGCTTCCGCACGCACCGGCGGGACATCGGCGCCGCGCTCGCGCACGAGATCACCCATGTGCTGCTGCACCGGCTGGGGCTGGAGCTCCCCGGCACCCGCGACAACGAGATCCTCACCGACACCGTGACGGCCTACCTCGGCGCGGGCTGGCTCCTGCTCGACGCCTTCCGCCAGGACGCGGTCTCCAGCCAGAAGCTCGGCTATCTCACGCCCGAGGAGTTCGGTTACGTCCTCGCCAAGCGCGCACTCGCCTTCGGCGAGGACCCCTCGGTGTGGTTCACCAGCCCCCAGGCGTACACGGCGTACACCAAGGGCCGGGCGGAGGCGCTGCGCGATCTGCACCGGCCCCCGCTGACGGCCGCGGGCTGGGCGGGCCGGCGCCGCTACGCCAAGGACCGGCGCGAGGCGAGGGACCACCCGGGCGCGGACCAGGACCCGGCCGTTCCGTACGCCTTCGAGTCCGGTGCGGACGGCCTCCGGGTCTCCTTCACCTGCCCCACCTGCCACCAGCGCGTCCGGGTGCCGGTGCGCGGCAGGACGCGGGCGCGGTGCGGGCTGTGCCACACGGTCCTGGAGTGCGACACCTGACGGGCCGGCACCGACCGGGGTGGCCGTAGGGTCGATGTATGACAAATGGTCCGGTCGGTGGTGTCAGCGGTCTCTTCGACGCGTTGTACGAGGGTGAGAACGCCGTCGTACGGGCGCTCCGCGCGGGCGCGCCCGCCGAGTCGAGCGACGAGGACGGAACGACCGCGCTGTATCTGGCGTCCACCCTGGATCTGCCCGGTTCGGTCCGGCTGCTGCTGGCCGCGGGCGCGGACCCGAACAGGGCGAGCGGTCCGGAGGCGGGCGATCTGCCGCTGTGCGGGGCGGCGTGCGGAGACCACGTCGAGGTGGCCGAGACGCTGCTCGCGGCGGGCGCGGAACCGGACCTGAGAGAGGAGTTCGGCTTCACCGCGCTGCGCTGGGCCGCGGGGCTCGGACACGCGCGGGTCGCGGAGGTCCTCCTCGCGCACGGCGCGGCCCCGGACCTGCCGGGCCCGCACGACGAGGCCCTGCTCGTGGTCGCGGCCCGGCGGGGCTCGACGGAGACCGTACGGGCACTGCTGCGGCACGGCGCCCGCGCGCTCTCCCCCGCACTGGAGGAGGCCCGGCGCATGCTGACGCTCGACGTGGAGGCGGAGCTTCGGGGCGCCCTGCTCACGGCGTACGGGGACGGGGGCCACACCTGCGTGGTGCGCCGCGCGCCGCAGGACGGCGGGGTGACCGTCACGGCCGAACTGCTGCGGGACGGCGAGGTGTTCGCCTCCCAGGACCAGCAGACGGGACACGGGGCGATCGCGACGCTCCTGGAGCTCGAGCTGGGCCTGCGTGCCCCGTACGAGGAGCTGGCGGTCAGGGCGCTGCGGGGAGGTGGCCCGGGGCTCGACAACTGGCTGGTGACGGTCGGGGCGCTGTGGCTGCGCGGCGACGAGGAGACGTTCCAGGCGGCCGCGGCCTGGACGGCGAGCGAGGATCCGCTGCGCCGGGCGTTCGGCGCGGATGTGCTGGCCCGCCTCGGATTCCGCACCGGGGACCGGCCGTTCGCCGCCCGCGCGGTGCCGCTGCTGCGCGAGCTCGCGGCGGCACCGGACCCGTTGCCTGCCGACGCGGCGGCACGGGCCCTGAGGGGATACGAGGCCGCACCCGGCCACGACGGGCCGTACGACCGGGAGGTCACGTCCGGCCACGAGGACCACGGCCGGGAAGCCGCACCCGGCCCCGGAGGCAGGTAGGGGCAGGAGCCCGCGCCCGGCCACGAGGACCACGGGCACGGACCCCTCCCGGCGGGTGAGGCCGGGGGACAGCACGGGGCGCGGCGACCGGCGAGGGCCGGTCACCGCGCCCCGGGGGTCACGCCGCCCGGCGGCCACGCCCGGGCGCGCTGCCGCGGCCGGAGCCACCGGCACGGCCGGCCCCGGCCGCACGGGCCGAGCCGCCCGCGCCACCACGCGCCGAACCGCCGCCCGCACCGCCGCGCGTGCCGCCGCCACCGGCGCCGCCGCGGGCCGTGCCGCCGCTCTGAGCGGTGCCCGAGGCAGCGCCCGTACCGCCGCGCCGTCCACGGCCCCTGCTGCCCGAGCGGAAGGAGGATCCACCGGCCGCGGAGCCGGAGCCCGCGCTGCCGCCGCGCGTACGCGGCTTGGGCTGGGTGGGCTGGGGCACCTCTATGACGACCGCGACACCGGACGGCTCACGGGCACCCGTGATCCGGCTGAGCTCCTCGTCGCCGGACTTGATCCGGGTGGTGCGCGGCGCGATGCCAGCGTCCTGCATCAGCCGGGTCATGTCGCGCTTCTCCTCGGGCAGCACGAGCGTGACGACGCTGCCGGACTCCCCGGCGCGCGCCGTACGCCCGCCGCGGTGGAGGTAGTCCTTGTGGTCGGTCGGCGGGTCCACGTTGACGACCAGGTCCAGGTCGTCGATGTGGATGCCGCGGGCCGCGACGTTCGTCGCGACGAGCGCGGTGACCTGGCCGTTCTTGAACTGGTCCAGCGTCCGGTTGCGCTGCGGCTGGGACCGTCCGCCGTGCAGGGCCGCGGCCCGCACACCGCTGGCGAGGAGCCGCTTGGCGAAACGGTCGGCGGCACGCTTGGTGTCGACGAACATGATCACCCGGCCCTCGCGGGCGGCGATCTTCGTGGCGACGGCCTTCTTGTCCGTCTCGTCCAGGACGTGGAGCACGTGGTGCTCCATCGTGGTGACCGCGCCGGCGGACGGGTCGACGGAGTGCACGACCGGGTCGGTGAGGAACATCTTGACCAGCCGGTCGATGTTCTTGTCGAGGGTCGCGGAGAACAGCATCCGCTGCCCGTCGGGCTCGACCTGCTTGAGCAGCGCGACGACCTGCGGCATGAAGCCCATGTCGGCCATCTGGTCGGCCTCGTCGAGGACGGTGATCGCGACCTCGTCGAGACGGCAGTCGCCGCGCTCGATGAGGTCCTTCAGCCGGCCGGGCGTGGCGACGAGCACCTCGGCGCCGCGGCGCAGCGCACCGGACTGCCTGCTGATCGACATGCCGCCGACGACGGTGGCGACGCGCAGGTTCACGGAGGTGGCGTACGGGGTCAGCGCGTCGGTGACCTGCTGGGCGAGCTCACGGGTGGGCACCAGGACGAGCGCCAGCGGGGCGTGCGGCTCGGAGCGGCGTCCCGCCGTGCGGGCCAGCAGGGCCAGGCCGAAGGCCAGGGTCTTGCCGGAGCCGGTGCGGCCGCGGCCGAGGATGTCCCGGCCGGCCAGCGAGTTCGGCAGGGTGGCGCCCTGGATGGGGAAGGGGTCGGTGACGCCCTGCGCTGCGAGGGTCTTCAGCAGCGCGGCGGGCATGTCCAGCTCGGCGAACGCCTCGACGGCGGGCAGCGCGGGGGTCATGGTCTCGGGCAGCGCGAATTCGCCGCCCTGCGCGGGCGCGGGCCTGCGGCGGGCCGGTGCCCTGCCGGATCCACGGTTGTTCGCCTGTGCCCGGTCCGTGCCGCGCCCCTTTATCGGGCGGTTGCGGGTCGGTCGGTCCTGGCGTTCGGAGCGGGTCATACGGAATTGCCCTCCTGGGGGATTCCTGGGGTTGCTTGGGAGTACTGCCGACTGCTGCGGACTGCTTGATGTGCGCCCCAGGATGCATGCACAGAGCAGGTGTCCCGGCGGTGTGGGCCGACGGGGGCCGGACGAGCCGGAAACAGCACAAACCGGGGCCCGCACCTTGACGGTGCGGGCCCCGGCTGCGAGGTACGCGTCCGGAGATTAGGCCGGGACGATGTTCTCCGCCTGCGGGCCCTTCTGGCCCTGCGTGACGTCGAAGGAGACCTTCTGGCCCTCCTGGAGCTCACGGAAGCCCTGGGTGGCGATGTTGGAGTAGTGGGCGAAGACGTCGGCGCCGCCGCCGTCCTGCTCGATGAAGCCGAAGCCCTTTTCCGAGTTGAACCACTTCACGGTTCCAGTAGCCATGTCATTCTCCTAAAAGAGGTGCAGTGCCGGAAATCCGCACTTTACGAATTCCAAGTCGCCGCATTGAGCCCCATCCGGAGAAAGCCGGAAAACAATAAAGCGCCTGATGGAGGGTTCCCGTCAGGCGCACATAAAGTTCATGGGTACCAAAACTGCAACTGGGCAACCGTAGCACGTTCCGTCGCGGGGCGGCAGATCACGCCGTACCGGCGCGCCGAAAATTCTGCTGACCAGGGCGATGACGAGGTTCGTTCACGGCGGGTTCCCCAATCGTTCCCGGATGCCCCCCGGGCCGTTCCCCCAAGGGCGGCGAGCCCTTCGCCCCGCGTTGGACGCCGTATTCCGCCGGGCGGCCGGGCAGCGGCCCGGCGGGCGTTCATTTCACCCGATTGCCACAGTCCCCGACCGTGGCGCCCTGCGCCGGGAACAGGAGGATTCCCGCACCGCCGTTACGCCGAACGGGCGGCGCTCCGGCCGACCGCGCGCAGCCCCCGGCCGATCGCGCGAGGGCGCCGGGGGCGATCCTCAGGCGTGCGGTGCCAGGCCGTCCAGCAGCAGGGCGAGATACGGGCGGGCGAGGCCGGCGGGGTCGTGTTCCGCGTCGGGCCCGGCCCAGGAGGCCGCGCCCCAGACCGCGTCGCCGATGAAGCGGGCGGTGAGCCGGGGGTCGGGGCCCGGGCGGAGTGTCCCGTCGGCGGCGCCGCGCTCCAGCGCGCGGAGCCAGGGGTCCTCGACCGCCGCCCGCGCGTCGGCGAGGTGGTGGAAGCCGGGCCGGGTGGCGAGGTGCGCGGCCTCGGTCCGGTAGATGGCGGCGGCGGCGCGGTGGCGCCCGATCTGCCGGAAGGTCTCGGTGACCAGCGCTTCCAGGGTCTCCCTCGGGGCGAGTCCGGAGCCGAGCACGGTGCCGTAGGCGGTCCGGAGCCCGGTCAGGAAGGTGGAGAGGATCTCGTCCGCCATCGCCTCCTTCGAGGCGAAGTGGTGGTAGAGGCTGCCCGCGAGCATCCCGGCCTCGTCCGCGATCTCCCGGACGGTGGTGGCGTCGTAACCCCGTGCGGCGAAGACCTCCGCGGCGATGGCCAGCAGTTCGGGGCGGCGCCCGGGCCGGGAGGCCGCCGCGGGCTGTTTCTTGGTAGGCACTCCCCCATTGTCCGCCCGGCCGCGCGGCGCCCGGCACCGCGTGGCCGCAGGTCAGGGCGTCACGACTCCCGGACAGGGCTGTCGTCGGCCGCCCTGCGCAAGGTGCGCAGCGGATGGCCGGGGCGCCAGACCTGGACGACGAGGTCGTCCCCGTCGATCCCGGTGCGGACGACTTCAAAGGGGTCGGCGCGGAAGAGGAGGAAGGGCTCGGGCGGTGTCACCTCGTCGACGAAGCGGGCGCGCGCAGCGGGGTCGGTGATCTCCACCGCGCGGCCGGAGACACGGATGTCCCCGTCCGCCATCTCGGCGTCGGGGCCGGGGTTGGCCTGGATGGCGAAGCGGGGGTCCCGCCGCAGGTCGAGTGCCTTGCGGGAGTTCGGCATCATGCCGAACCACAGGGCGTCCATCCGGAACTCGACCTCCAGGCCGGTGACCCGGGGCGAGCCGTCCTTGCGCAGGGTCGCCAGGACCTGGTGCTTGTACTGCTGGAACCGCTTCCGCACGGTGTCGGCGAAGTCGGGTTCCGCCGCGTGGAAGTCCTGCCAGGAGCTCGGTGTGAGGTTCGGTGTCATGGGTCCATCGAACCCGGTAATCAGGACGTCCTCTGTCGGGTTTGCCGCGTGTCTCCGGATCGGGCCCGGAACGCAGCGGCTCGTCATGCCCGCCCGGACCGTGCGGCCCGCGGGGTCATCGGACGATGCCCCGGCTCCGGGCGGCTGCCAGCCAGTGCGGGAACTCGGCGACCAGCCGGTCGTACAGCTCGGAGTCCGGTACGGCTCGCGGGTCGGGGCCCGCGTGGAAGAAGCCCGCGTTGTCGACGGGGCGTTTGGCGGGTACGTCGAGTTCGTCGAGCCGGCGCAGGAAGTCGAACTGCGAGCTCCGCTTGTTGCCGAAGCCGACGAACTGCCAGAACAGCGGCAGCTTCGCCGCCTTGCAGAGGTAGCGTTCCGCCGCGAGCTTGCTGATCGGGCCGCCGTCCGTCTGGAAGACGACGAGGGCGGGCGCGGTCGAGCCGCTGTCGAGGTAGTGGTCGATGACGGCGTCCATGGCCAGGTGGTAGCTGGTCTTCCCCATGTGGCCGAGGCCGGACAGGATCGCGTCGATGCGTCCCTGGTGGTTCTCCAGGGCGATGTCGGTGACGGCGTCGATGTCCGTGGAGAAGAACACGACGGGCACCGTGCCGTCGTCGTCCAGGTGGGCCGAGAGGCCGAGCACCTGGTCGGCCAGGGCCTGGACACTGCCGTCCTTGAAGTAGTCCCGCATCGAGCCGGAGTGGTCGATCACCAGGTAGACGGCCGCGCGCACGCCGCTCATCCCGTACTTCTCCAGGGACACCCGCGCGCTCGTCCAGTGGTCCACGATCGCGGGCGCCCGCTCGCTCACCTTGCTCAGACTGATGGCGGGACCGGCGGGTGCGGGCGGGGCGGTCATGTCGGTCTCCGATCCGGGTGCGGCCTTCTGGCGTCGCGGGGGCGGGAGTTACGAGCGTAGGCCCTCCCCCCGCCCCCAGGTGTGCCGCTCCCGTGGGGCGTTCGCTATCTTGAGCTGCCGCCGCCCCAGCGGTCCCTCCTCCCCGTCCACGAATGAAGGAGCCGGCCATGGAGGCCGCCGCCACCACGTGTTATCGCCACCCGTCGTACGAGACGTATGTGCGCTGCACGCGCTGCGACCGCTACATCTGCCCCGACTGCATGCGTGAGGCCGCGGTCGGCCACCACTGCGTGGAGTGCGTGAAGGAGGGTCAGCGCTCGGTCCGCCGGGCCCGCTCGCTGTTCGGCGGGGCGGTGCCGGACTCCGCGACACCGCTGGTGACGTATGTGCTGATGGCGCTGAACATCGTGGCGTACGTCGTCGAGGTGGTCCGTTCCGAGACGGTGGACCGGTTCGGGATGCTCGGGGCGGTGCTGGTCGACCCGGCGGGCGGGCAGTACTACTACGAAGGCGGGACGTACCCCGGGTTCGAGCTGACGGGGGTGGCCGACGGGGAGTGGTACCGGCTGGTGACGGGTGCCTTCCTGCATCTGCCGCCCGACTCGTCGTTCGGTGTGATGCACCTCGTCTTCAACATGATGGCGCTGTGGAACCTCGGCCGGGTCGTGGAGGGCCAGCTCGGCCGTGCGCGCTATCTGGCGCTGTACCTGCTGTCCGCGGTGGGCGGCTCGGTGCTGGTGTACCTGGTCTCGCCGGAGACGACGGCGGTCGGCGCCTCGGGCGCGATATTCGGTCTGGCGGCGTCCTTCTACGTCATCAACCGGCGTCTGGGCAGGGACATGCGGCCGGTCAACCGCTTCATGGCCGGCTTCCTGCTGTGGATGGTCGTCTCGGCCGCGTTCACCTCGTGGGAGGGCCACCTCGGCGGGCTGCTCACCGGCGGGCTGGTGACGTACGGACTGGCCTACGCCCCGGCGAAGCTCCGGACCTCCGCGATGCAGTTGGCCGGCGGCGTGCTGCTGGTGGCGCTGCTGGCCGTGGTGGTCGCCGTGCGGACGGCTTCCCTGACGGGCGCGGCCTGAGGGGCCTTGTCCCCAGGGGGACTTCGGGGTGGCAGGGGTCCTGCCCGGTGGACTACGTTGTGGCCCGATGACTACCGGGACGGCCTTGCGCCACACACGGATCGGTGACCCGGCCCTCCCCTGAGCGCCGTACGGGCCGGTTCCGGCCCGCGCCCTGAACGAGGACCCGGCGCCGTCGCGCGGGCTCCGCCTCCTGTCGTGCCGACCACAGCCCGACACGTCGACGACGACAGGAGAACCGAACTCATGCGCACCGGTACACGGACTCTGCACATTCCCACCGGGGACGGCCTGGCCGACGCCTTCGCCGCCTTCCCCGAGGGCGGCGGGCGGCACCCCGGGGTACTGATGTACCCGGACGGCTTCGGTGTCCGGCCCGTGCTGCGGGACATGGCCCGCGAACTGGCGGGACACGGGTACCACGTGCTCGTCCCCAACATCTTCCACCGGCACGGCCCGGCACCGGTGATCGAGCTCCCCGAGCACATCGGGGAGGAGGCCAGGCCCGCGGTCCTCGCCCGGCTGATGCCCCTGATCGAGGCGCACACGGCGGAGCGCACCCTGAGCGACGCCGACGCCTACCTCGGCTTCCTCACCGGCCGGCCCGAGGTCGGCCCCGGACCGGTCGGGGTGACGGGTTACTGCATCGGCGGGCTCCTCGCGGTGCGCACCGCCGCGGCACACCCCGGACGGGTTGCCGCCGTCGCCGCCTTCCACGGCCCCGTGGGCGCCGACGGGCCCGGCGGCCTCGCCGGGCTGACCGCCCAGGTCCACTTCGGCCACGCCGAGGGCGACATGACGCCCGAGTCACTCGGGGAGCTCGACCGGGCCCTGGGGAGGACGGGCGTCGCCTACACCTCCGAGATCTACCCCGGTACCGTGCACGGCTTCACCATGTCCGACACGGACGCCTTCGACCCGGCCGCGCTGCGGCGTCACTGGGACCGTCTGCTGCCCCTCCTCGGACGCGCCCTGTCCGGCGGCTGATGCTCCTGACCCTGCGGGGCCGGTGCGTTCGCCGCCGGGTCGCCCCCGGGCCGGTCCGAGCGATGCCGCCGGACCGGTCCGGCGCTCTCGGTGACGGCCGCCGCGTGGGCGCCGGGCCGAGCCCGCGGGGCCCGGACACGCCGCAGCGCCCGCCCTGGTCCGGTCGGGGACGAGGCGGGCGCCGCGTTCAGTTCCGTACGCCGTTGTACGGGACGTCTGTGTGCCGTGATCAGACCATCAGGGAACGGTCCGTCGGGCGGATCGGGGCGGGCAGCGCGCTGGCCCCGGTCAGGAAGCGGTCCACGCCACGCGCCGCGGAGCGGCCCTCGGCGATGGCCCACACGATGAGGGACTGGCCGCGGCCCGCGTCACCGGCGACGTAGACGCCGTCGACGTTGGTCGCGTAGTTGTCGTCGCGCGCGATGTTGCCACGCTCGTCGAGGGCGAGACCGAACTGCTGGACGAGGCCGTTGGCCTGGTCCGTGCCGGTGAAGCCCATGGCCAGGGTGACGAGCTGGGCCGGGATGACCCGCTCGGTGCCGGCCTTCTGCTCCAGCTTGCCGTCCTTGAACTCCACCTCGATGAGGTGGAGGGACTGGACGTTGCCGTCCTCGTCGCCCTCGAAGTGGGTGGTGGAGACGGAGTAGATCCGCTCGCCGCCCTCCTCGTGCGCGGAGGTGACCTTGTAGAGCATCGGGAAGGTCGGCCAGGGCTGGTTGGCGTTACGCTCCGCGCCCGGCTGCGGCATGATCTCCAGCTGGGTGACGGAGGCCGCGCCCTGCCGGTGGGCGGTGCCGACGCAGTCGGCGCCGGTGTCGCCGCCGCCGATGACGACGACGTGCTTGCCCTCGGCGGTGATCGGGGAGACCGTCAGGTCGCCCTCCTGCACCTTGTTGGCGAGCGGGAGGTACTCCATCGCGAAGTGCACGCCGTTCAGCTCACGGCCCGGGACGGGCAGGTCGCGGGAGACGGTGGCACCGGCCGCGATGACGACCGCGTCGTAGCGGCGGCGGAGCGTGGCGGCGTCGATGTCCGTGCCGATCTCCACCTCCGTACGGAACTTGGTGCCCTCCGCGCGCATCTGCTCGATGCGGCGGTTGATGTGCGACTTCTCCATCTTGAACTCTGGGATGCCGTAGCGGAGGAGGCCCCCGATGCGGTCCGCGCGCTCGAAGACGGCGACGGTGTGGCCGGCCCGGGTCAGCTGCTGGGCGGCGGCGAGTCCCGCCGGGCCCGAGCCGATGACGGCGACGGTCTTGCCGGAGAGGCGCTCGGGCGGCTGCGGGGTGACGTCGCCGCTGTCCCACGCCTTGTCGATGATGCTGACTTCGACGTTCTTGATGGTGACGGCCGGCTGGTTGATGCCGAGGACGCACGCCGACTCGCACGGAGCGGGGCACAGACGGCCCGTGAACTCCGGGAAGTTGTTCGTGGCGTGCAGCCGCTCGGACGCCGCCGACCAGTCCTCGCGGTAGGCGTAGTCGTTCCACTCGGGGATGAGGTTTCCGAGGGGACAGCCGTTGTGGCAGAACGGGATGCCGCAGTCCATGCAGCGGCCGGCCTGCTTGCTGATGATCGGGAGCAGCGATCCCGGAACGTAGACCTCGTTCCAGTCCTTGACACGCTCGCCGACGGGGCGGGTCTTGGCGACCTCGCGTCCGGTGGTCAGGAAGCCCTTGGGGTCAGCCATTGGTCGCCGCCTCCATCATCTTCTCGGTGGTCTCCTGCTCGGAGAGACCGGCGAGCTCAGCGGCGTCCTTGGCGGCGAGCACTGCCTTGTAGGTGGACGGGATGATCTTGCTGAAGCGGGCGACCGCGGAGTCCCAGTCGGCCAGCAGCTTCTCGGCGACCGTGGAGCCGGTCTCCTCCTGGTGGCGGCGCACGACGTCGTGCAGCCACTGCTTGTCGGTGTCGTCGAGCGTCTCGACGGCGCCGATGTTGCCGGTGTTGACGTTGTCGAGGTCCAGGTCGATGACGTACGCGATGCCGCCGGACATACCCGCGGCGAAGTTGCGTCCGGTCTCGCCGAGGACGACGGCGTGGCCACCGGTCATGTACTCGCAGCCGTGGTCGCCCACGCCTTCCGAGACGACCGTCGCGCCGGAGTTGCGGACGCAGAAGCGCTCGCCGGTCCGGCCGCGGAGGAAGAGCTCGCCACCGGTCGCACCGTAGCCGATGGTGTTGCCGGCGATGGTGGAGTACTCGGCGAGGTGGTCGGCGCCGCGGTCCGGGCGGACGATGACACGGCCGCCGGAGAGGCCCTTGCCGACGTAGTCGTTGGCGTCGCCCTCCAGGCGCAGCGTCACACCGCGCGGCACGAAGGCTCCGAAGGACTGGCCCGCGGACCCGGTGAAGGTGATGTCGATGGTGTCGTCGGGCAGGCCCGCACCGCCGAACTTCTTGGTGACCTCGTGGCCGAGCATCGTACCGACGGTGCGGTTGATGTTGCGGATCGCGATCTGGGCCCGGACGGGCTGGGCGGCCTCGGCGCTGTCGGCGCCGAGGGCGTCGGCGGCGAGCTTGATCAGCTCGTTGTCGAGGGCCTTGGACAGTCCGTGGTCCTGCTCGTTGACGCGGTGGCGCACCGCGCCCTCGGGCAGCTCGGGCACGTAGAAGAGGGGCTCCAGGTCGAGGCCCTGTGCCTTCCAGTGCGTGACGGCCCGCTCGGTGTCGAGGAGTTCGGCGTGGCCGACGGCCTCCTCGATCGTGCGGAAGCCGAGCTCGGCGAGGATCTCGCGGACCTCTTCGGCGATGAACTCGAAGAAGTTGACGACGTACTCGGCCTTGCCGGAGAAGCGGTCACGCAGGACGGGGTTCTGCGTGGCGATACCGACCGGGCAGGTGTCGAGGTGGCAGACGCGCATCATGACGCAGCCGGAGACGACGAGCGGCGCGGTCGCGAAACCGAACTCCTCGGCGCCCAGCAGCGCGGCGATGACGACGTCACGGCCGGTCTTGAGCTGGCCGTCGGTCTGGACGACGATGCGGTCGCGCAGGCCGTTGAGCAGCAGGGTCTGCTGGGTCTCGGCGAGGCCGAGCTCCCAGGGGCCGCCCGCGTGCTTGAGCGAGGTGAGCGGCGAGGCGCCCGTTCCGCCGTCGTGGCCGGAGATGAGGACGACGTCCGCGTGGGCCTTGGAGACACCGGCCGCGACCGTGCCGACGCCGACCTCGGAGACCAGCTTCACGTGGACGCGGGCCGCCGGGTTGGCGTTCTTGAGGTCGTGGATCAGCTGAGCCAGGTCCTCGATGGAGTAGATGTCGTGGTGCGGCGGGGGCGAGATCAGGCCGACACCCGGGGTGGAGTGCCGGGTCTTGGCGACCCACGGGTAGACCTTGTGCCCGGGCAGCTGGCCGCCCTCGCCGGGCTTCGCGCCCTGCGCCATCTTGATCTGGATGTCGTCCGCGTTGACCAGGTACTCGCTGGTCACACCGAAGCGGCCGGAGGCGACCTGCTTGATGGACGAGCGGCGCGCCGGGTCGTAGAGACGCTCGGCGTCCTCGCCGCCCTCACCGGTGTTGGACTTGCCGCCCAGCTGGTTCATGGCGATGGCGAGGGTCTCGTGCGCCTCCTGCGAGATGGAGCCGTACGACATGGCGCCGGTGGAGAAGCGCTTGACGATCTCGGCCGCCGACTCGACCTCGTCGATGGAGATCGGCTCGCGGCCGCTCTTGAAGCCGAAGAGTCCGCGCAGCGTCATGAGGCGCTCGGACTGCTCGTTGACCCGGTCGGTGTACTTCTTGAAGATGTCGTACCGGCGGTTGCGGGTGGCGTGCTGGAGACGGAAGACGGTCTCCGGGTCGAACAGGTGCGGCTCGCCCTCGCGGCGCCACTGGTACTCGCCGCCGATCTCCAGCGCGCGGTGCGAGGCGGAGATGCCCGAGGCGGGGTACGCCTTGGCGTGCCGGGCGGCGACCTCCTTGGCGACGACGTCGAGTCCGGCGCCGCCGATCTTGGTGGCGGTGCCGTTGAAGTACGTGGCGACGAAGGCGTCGTCGAGGCCGACGGCCTCGAAGACCTGGGCGCCGCGGTAGGAGGCGACGGTCGAGATGCCCATCTTCGACATGACCTTCAGGACGCCCTTGCCGAGGGCGTAGATCAGGTTGCGGATGGCCAGCTCGGGCTCGATGCCCTCGATGAACGTACCGGCGCGGACGAGGTCCTCGACGGACTCCATGGCGAGGTACGGGTTGACGGCGGCGGCGCCGTAACCGATGAGGAGCGCGACGTGGTGGACCTCGCGGACGTCGCCGGCCTCGACCAGCAGGCCCACCTGGGTGCGCTGCTTGGTGCGGATGAGGTGGTGGTGGACGGCCGAGGTGAGCAGCAGCGACGGGATCGGCGCGTGCTCGGCGTCGGAGTGCCGGTCGGACAGGACGATGAGGCGGGCGCCGTCCTCTATGGCGGCGTCGACCTCGGTGCAGATCTGCTCGATACGGGCGGCGAGGGCGTCACCGCCGCCGCTGACCCGGTAGAGACCGGCCAGGGTGGCGGCCTTCATGCCCGGCATGTCGCCGTCGGCGTTGATGTGTATGAGCTTGGCCAGCTCGTCGTTGTCGATCACCGGGAACGGCAGGGTGACGGCGCGGCAGGCGGCGGGGGTCGGCTCCAGGATGTTGCCCTGGGGGCCGAGCGTGGAGCGCAGCGAGGTGACGAGCTCCTCGCGGATGGCGTCCAGCGGCGGGTTGGTGACCTGCGCGAACAGCTGGGTGAAGTAGTCGAAGAGCAGCCGGGGGCGCTCGGAGAGCGCGGCGATCGGCGAGTCGGTGCCCATGGAGCCGAGGGGCTCGCCGGCGGTGCGGGCCATCGGGGCGAGGAGGACGCGGAGCTCTTCCTCGGTGTAGCCGAAGGTCTGCTGGCGGCGGGTGACCGAGGCGTGGGTGTGGACGATGTGCTCGCGCTCGGGGAGGTCCTCGAGCTCGATCTCGCCGGTCTCCAGCCACTCCTGGTACGGGTTCTCGGCGGCCAGGGACGCCTTGATCTCGTCGTCCTCGATGATGCGCCGCTCGGCGGTGTCGACGAGGAACATCCTGCCGGGCTGGAGGCGGCCCTTGCGGACGACCTTGGAGGGGTCGATGTCCAGGACGCCGACCTCGGAGGACAGGACGACGAGGCCGTCGTCGGTGACCCAGTAGCGGCCGGGGCGCAGACCGTTGCGGTCGAGGACCGCGCCGACCTGGGTGCCGTCGGTGAAGGTGACGCAGGCCGGGCCGTCCCAGGGCTCCATCATCGTGGAGTGGTACTGGTAGAACGCGCGGCGGGCCGGGTCCATGGAGGCGTGGTTCTCCCATGCCTCGGGGACCATCATCAGCACCGAGTGCGGGAGCGAGCGGCCGCCGAGGTGGAGCAGTTCCAGGACCTCGTCGAAGGACGCCGAGTCGGAGGCGTCCGGCGTACAGACGGGGAAGATCCGGTCGAGCTTCTCGGTGCCGAAGAGGCTGGAGGCGAGCTGGGACTCGCGGGCCTTCATCCAGTTCCGGTTGCCCTTGACCGTGTTGATCTCGCCGTTGTGCGCGACGAAGCGGTACGGGTGGGCGAGCGGCCAGCTCGGGAAGGTGTTGGTCGAGAAGCGGGAGTGGACCAGCGCGACCGCGGTGGCGAAGCGGCCGTCGGAGAGGTCCGGGAAGAACGGCTCCAGCTGCCCGGTGGTGAGCATGCCCTTGTAGACGATCGTCCGTGCGGAGAGCGAGGGGAAGTACACCCCGGCCTCACGCTCGGCGCGCTTGCGCAGGACGAACGCCTTGCGGTCCAGCGCGATGCCGGTGCTCGTGCCGTCGGCGACGATCAGCTGGCGGAACTCGGGCATGACGGCGCGGGCGCCGTTGCCGAGGATGTCCGGCGTGACCGGGACCTGGCGCCAGCCGAGGACGTCGAGGCCCTCCTCGGCGGCGATCTTCTCGATCTGCTTCACCGCGTCGGTGGAGTCGTCCGCGGGCAGGAAGGCGATGCCGACGGCGTAGGAGCCGGCCTCGGGGAGGTCGAACGCGACCTCTTCACGCAGGAAGGCGTCCGGAACCTGAAGGAGGATGCCGGCGCCGTCACCCGAGTCGGGCTCGGATCCTGTGGCGCCGCGGTGTTCGAGGTTGCGCAGTACGGTCAGCGCCTGCTCGACCAGCTCATGGCTGGCCACACCGGTCAGAGTGGCCACGAACCCGACGCCACAGGCGTCGTGCTCGTTACGGGGGTCGTACATCCCCTGCTGGGCGGGGCGACCGTCCATGGGCGACCAGGCGTCGGAACGCATCGGCTCTCCCGTCGTCGTCGTGGCATGTGCTGTGCCGAGGGACGACTCTGGCCCTCTGCGAAATTTCGTGCAGGTTACATGATGGAACGCTTCTCAAAAAGCGAATAGTCCGTTCCATCATGCGGACACCACGAAGCAGTGGTGCGGGGTGGGTCATGATCGAACGCGTCCATGTGGATCACTGTCCGGGGAGACCGCAGAGAGCAGGCGTCGTTGCCCGCGATGTCTACGGCTCTTGCCCAGCGGTCATGGAATTGAAACCGCCGAGTAACGGCTACTTATGTGTAGCACTGCATAGTGTCTCATTTTAAGGCGGGCCTACCCCATCCGCCCAGTGACGTGCGCCAAGACGTACGTCACACCGGTGCGGCACCGCGGGGGCCCGGGAAGTCCCGTGGACGGGGCCCGGCCGGCCGGTCAGCCGACGGCCACCCCGAAGAGCGCGCCCAGGCCGTAGGTGATCGCCGCGGCGGCACCACCCAGCACGAGCTGGCGCAGCCCGCTGAACCACCAGCTCCGCGCCGTCACCCGGGCCACCACCGCGCCGCAGCCGAAGAGGCCGGCGAGGGCCAGCAGGACGGCGGGCCACATCTGGCCGGCGCCGAGCAGATAGGGCAGTACGGGCAGGAGGGCGCCCAGTGCGAAGGCGCCGAAGGAGGACACGGCGGCGACGAGCGGCGAGGGCAGGTCGCCCGGGTCGATGCCGAGCTCCTCGCGCGCGTGGATCTCCAGGGCCTGCTCGGGGTCCCTGGACAGCTGCCGGGCGACCTCCTGGGCGAGCTGGGGCTCGACACCGCGCGACTCGTACAGCGCGGCGAGCTCGGCCATCTCGTCCTTGGGGTGTTTGCGCAGCTCACGCCGCTCGACGTCCAGCTCGGCCTCGACGAGTTCGCGCTGCGAGGCGACCGAGGTGTACTCCCCCGCCGCCATGGAGAACGCACCGGCCGCCAGTCCGGCCAGGCCCGTGATGACGATGGTCTGCTGGGAGACCGCCCCTCCGGCCACGCCCGTCATCAGGGCGAGGTTGGAGACGAGACCGTCCATGGCTCCGAAGACCGCCGGCCGCAGCCAGCCGCCGTTGACGTCGCGGTGGGTGTGGTTGTCCCGGTGGGCCTCGTGCAGTACGGCGTCGGTCTCGATGATGGACACAGCTCTCCCCTCGTCCGGGAACGGGGGCCCTGCGTTCACCCCCGCCCCGCGTCCTCGAAAATACGCACGAAAAAGGGCTCCCGCCAGCAAGGAAGGCCGAACTTACCTGCCTCGGAAGCGTCACCCGAGCGGCCGATTTGTACTAAATGCACGCCTCTCTTCACCAGGATCGGGGAAACCTCGCACATCCGGTCATTCCGGGTGGGAGCGAAGGGGCGACACGATGGAGCTCATGGCGGACGGCACGGCGGCGGACACGGCCGACCGGGCCCGCGGGGCGTTGCTGGGGCTGGCGGTGGGGGACGCGCTCGGCGCCCCGGCGGAGAACATGCGCCCGTCCGAGATCCGCCGTCGCTGGGGCCGTATCGAGGGCTTCGTGAGCGACGACCCGGCGGGCACGGACGACACCGAGTACGCCATCTTCTCGGGGTTGCTGCTGGCCAGACACGGTTCGGCGCTCACCGTGTCGCACGTCGAGCGGGCCTGGCACCACTGGATCGCCGATCTGGACGAGGGACCCTTCCGGGGCGCGGGGTTCAGCGAGCGCGGCACGCTGGAGAATCTGCGGCGCGGCCTCGCCGCGCCGATCTCGGCGCAGCACCGGCACGCCTGGAGCGACGGTCTCGCGATGCGGGCGGCGCCGTTCGGGGTCTTCGCTGCGGGCCGCCCCGCCGAGGCCGCCAGGCTGGTGGCCGTGGACGGGCGGGTCAGCCATGACGGGGAGGGCATCTACGGCGGGCAGGCCGTCGCGGCGGGGGTGGCCGCCGCGATGGTGGGGGCGGGGCTCGCCTCCGTGATCGCCGCCGCGCTCTCGGTCGTGCCGATGGACTCCTGGACGGCCCGCTCGCTGCGCCGCGCGGTCACGGCGGCACAGCGCACCTATCCGGACCGGCTCACGGCGGAACGTGCGGTGCGCTCGGCGGTGGTGATCGGCGGCTACCCGTGGACGGACCTCGCGCCGGAGGCGGTCGGCCTGGCCTTCGGCGCCCTGACGGCGGCGCGCGGAGACTTCCGTACGGCGGTACTCACGGCCGTGAACATGGGACGGGACGCCGACACCACCGCGGCGGTGGCGGGCGCTCTGGCGGGAGCCCTGCACGGGGCTTCGGCGATCCCCCGGGACTGGGCGTCGGCGATCGGCCCGGTGCGGGGCAGCTGCCTGCCGTCGATGCGCGGGTATCACATCCTGGACATCGCGGAGCTGCTGACCCCGGACGACACGGAGGAGCCACCGGGCCCCCGCGCGGCCCCGGAACCCTTCGCCCGGGCGACCGCCGAGGACCCGTCGGGGCCGCATCCGGCCCCCGGGGCCTTCACCCCGCTCGCCGCCCGGCACGAGACGTCCGGTGCCGCGTGGGCCGGCGGCGCGGGGCGGGGTGACGGGCCCACCGGTGCCGCCCGGCCCGGCGGGGCACCCCCCGGCACCGCGTGGCAGGGGCCGGTCCGCACCGGGCGGGGTGTCCTGTGAGCGCCCGGAGCGCCTCGCAGGGCGCTTCCACGGCCTCGGCGGAGTCCGCCGCGCAGGACCCCTCCGCGACGGTGGACTCCGCCGTGCCGGGCAGGCCCACGGCGGATGATTCCGCCTCTCACGTCGCCATCCGCATCACCGCCGCGCCCGCCGTCGCGAGCGGCACCCCCGGCAGGCAGGCCAGGATCGAAGGGCTGCTGCTGGGGCTGGCGGCCGGGGACGCCGCCGGCTGGCCGGCCGCGCGGCACCGGGCTGCACGGATGCCCGAGTGGACCAGGCGGCTCACCCGGGAGCTGGACACCTTCGCGGAGCAGAACGCGACGACGACGCTCCCCGTGCCCATCGCCCTCAACCAGCCGCCGGAGCCGCTCAGGCTCGGGCCGTCCGACGACGCCGAGTGGGCCGCCTTCGCGGCCAGGACCGTGCTGTCCGCCGCCGCGGACCACGCGCCGGACCTCTCCCCGGGACACCGGATGCGGGACGCGATCGACCGGTCGTGGAACGCGCTGGCCGCGAAGGTGGCCGCCGCGAGCGCCCGCGCGCCCGAGGTCGAGTCGGCCGTCCTGCCGCTGCGGGCCCGGATCTCCGTACGGGCCGGTCTCGGCAACCTCGCCGCGGGACTGCGCCCGCCCGCCACCGGCCACGACAACCCGCACTACTTCGACGACGCCGCCTGTGTGCGGGCCGCCGTGCTCGCGGTCGTCCACCCCGGGGACCCGGCGGCGGCGGCGGAGCTCGCCGAGTTCGACGCCCGGTACACCCAGGACGGTGACGGTGTGCACGGCGCACGGGCCGTCGCGGCCGCGATCGCCGAGGCGCTGGCGGGCGCGGACGTCGACACCGCGGTGAACGCGGCGCTCGACCGGCTCCCCGAGGGCACCGAGATCGCGCGCAACGCCGTCCACGCGGTGCGGCTGGCCCGGGAGTTCGCGGGCGAGGCCGCGGGTGCCTTCGCGCTCGTGCCCGTGCTGGAGCATCAGATCGTGGACCACGTCTACAGCTACGGGATCGCCGCCGCGGAGACCGTGCCGGTCGCCCTCGCCCTGACGACCGCGGCCCGGGGCGAGATCGCGCAGGCGGTCCCCGCAGCGGCCTGTCTCTCCCGGGTCGCGGATTCCGCGCCCGCGCTCGCCGGGGCGCTGACCGGCGCGCTGGGCGGCGCCGCCACCGTGCCGGCGGGCTGGCGGGAGGCCTGCCGCACGCTCGCCGGGTGTGCGCTGCCCCGGCTCGCCGGCACGGATCTCATCGAACTCGCCGGGCTGCTCGCAGCCACGGAACCGGCCACCCCGGGTGGACAATCCCGGCATGGCACACAAAACATCCGCACCGCTCGCGGCAGGCACGACCACCACGACGCTCACCCTGGATGAACGCGTCACCGGAGCACTCGTCGGCGCGGCCGTCGGCGACGCGCTCGGCGGCCCCGTCGAGGGCTGGACACCCGAGCAGATCGCCGAGCGCCACGGCGGCCGGGTGACCGGCATCGTCGGGCCCTGGTACGGCGAGGACTGGCGCACCGCGCGCCCCATCGCGCCGTACCACAAGGGCGACGGGCACGTCACCGACGACACCTTGATGACCCATGCGCTGGTGCGGGTGTACGAGAGCGTGCGCGGCCATCTCGACGCGTACGCGGTGGCGGAGCACCTCGTACCGGACCTGATGTCCCGGCCCCGCTGGATTCCGGAGCTGGAGGCCGAGGCGCTGCCCCTGCAGCGGATCTTCCTGGCCGAGAAGTGGATCGTCACCCGGCTGCACTACGGGCACGCCGACCCCCGCGAGGCCGGCACGGGCAACATCGTCAACTGCGGGGCCGCGATGTACATGGCCCCGGTCGGCCTGGTCAACGCCGCCCATCCGGAGGCGGCGTACGCGGAGGCGCTGGATGTCGCGGGGGCGCACCAGTCCTCGTACGGGCGGGAGGCCGCCGGGGTCCTGGCGGCGGCCGTCGCCGCCGCGTGCGTCCCCGGTGCCACCCCCTCCTCCGTCGTCGACGCGGTCCTGGCCCTCGCCAAGGACGGCACCAGGGCGGCGATCGAGGCGGTGTGCGAAGCGGCCTCCCGCTACACGGACTTCGAGTCGGCTCTGATCCCGCTGCGCGAGGCCGTCGCCCCCTTCGACACCGTCGGCCCGCACTACCGCGAGCCCTCGCTCGGCGCCCGGCGGCCCTCCCGGCTCCACTCCATCGAGGAGCTCCCGGTCGCGCTCGGCATGCTCCTCGTCGGCGGCGGGGACTTCCGCCACACGGTGCTCGGCTCGGTCAACTACGGCCGGGACTGCGACTCGATCGCCACGATGAGCGGCGCGATCGCGGGCGCGCTCCACGGTGAGCGGCCGATCCCCGCCGGATGGGTGAAGACGGTCGCCGACGCCAGCCGCCTCGATCTGCACGCCCCGGCGCGGGCGCTGACGGACGTGACCAGGGAGGTCTTCGCGCAGGACACCGCCCGGCGCCGGGCGCACGAGGCGTCGTTCGCCGCGCTGACGGGCGACGGCCGGTGACCGTACGCCTGACGTGGGTCCAGCCCGAGGACCTGGTGGGCCACGAGCTGCGCCAGGCCGCGCAGGACGGCCGGGACGCCGGGGAGATCGAGCGGCGCTGGTACGCGGCGGGCGGCGCGCCCGCCCCGGAGCGCGCCGGCGCCTCGGAGCCCGCCGCGCAGCCCGGGCTGCGCCCGCTCGCCGAGCTGCTGCTCGACGAACTCGCCCTGCTGGAGAGCCCGCTGGCCCAGGACGAGCCGACCGGACTGGCCGCGATCCGGGCCGCCTGCCCGCGCTGGCCGGCCCCCCGCACCCGCCCGGCGGACATCGGGCCCGAGCCCCTGCACGCGGCCTGGCTCGGCCGGGCCGCGGGCTGCCTGCTCGGCAAGCCGGTCGAGAAACTGCCGCTGGCCGGCATCCGCGCCCTGGGCCGCGCCACCGGGAACTGGCCGCTCGGCACCTGGTTCACCGCCCGGGGACTGCCCGCCGCCCTTGCCGCGGAGTACCCCTGGAACCGCCGCTCGGCGCCGACCTCGCTCGCCGAGAACATCGACGGCATGCCTGAGGACGACGACCTCAACTATCCTCTGCTCACTGTGTTGTTGCTCCAGCGGCACGGGCACGGCTTCAGCACCTGCGACCTCGCCCGGCTCTGGCTCGACGAACTCCCCGCCGGCCGGGTCTTCACCGCGGAGCGCATCGCCTACCGCAATCTGCTCGACGGCATCGAGCCGCCGGACACCGCCCGGCACCGCAACCCGTTCCGGGAGTGGATCGGCGCCCAGATCCGGGCCGATGTGCACGGCTGGACGCACCCCGGCGACCCGGGGGCCGCCGCCGAACAGGCCCACCGGGACGCCGTTCTCACCCACACGGGCAACGGGGTGTACGGGGCGATGTTCACCGCCGCCGCCCTCGCCGAGGCGGCGGGCGGCGAGACCGACGTGCACGGGTGCCTGGCCGCCGGGCTGCGCGTGGTGCCTCCCCGGTCCCGGTACGCGCGCGCGGTGCGCCTCGGCATCGCGACGGCCCGCGCCGAACGGGACTTCGACACCGTCGTGGACCGGCTCCACGCCGCCTACGGCGCGACCCACCACTGGGTGCACGTCCTGCCCAACGCCGCACTGCTCGCCGCCGCGCTCACCCACGCCGACGGGGACTTCGGCCGCTCCGTCTGCCTCGCGGTGTCCG
This sequence comes from Streptomyces sp. CB02058, assembly GCF_001905505.1. Lineage (GTDB taxonomy): Bacteria > Actinomycetota > Actinomycetes > Streptomycetales > Streptomycetaceae > Streptomyces. The sequence continues at coordinate 1,171,325 of NZ_LIPG01000002.1, read as the reverse complement.
GCGGCTGGGACACCGACTCCAACGGGGCGACGGCCGGTTCCCTCGCGGGCCTGCTCGCCGGACGGGCGGCCGCGCTGCCCGACCGGTGGACGGCACCGCTCAAGAACCGCCTCGCCACCTCCGTCCCCGGCTTCGACTCCATCGGCTTCGACACCCTCGCGGAACTGACCCATCAGGAGGTACGCCGCCCATGACAGCGATCACGGTGCTCGGCAGCACCAACATGGACCTGGTCGCCTACGTCGCCCGGGCACCCGGGCGCGGGGAGACCGTCACCGGACGGGAGCTGCGGACCGTGCCCGGCGGCAAGGGCGCCAACCAGGCCGTCGCCGCCGCCCGCGCGGGGGGCGAGGTGGTGATGATCGGCGCGGTGGGAACGGACGAGTACGGCTCGCGGCTCAGGACGGAACTGGACCACGCGGGCGTGGACACGGAGCTGCTGCACACCGTGGCGGGCCCGAGCGGCACCGCGCACATCGTCGTCGACGACGACGGGGCCAACTCCATCGTCGTGATCCCCGGGGCGAACGCCTCCGTGACCACGCTCGGCCCCGGCGGCAGGGCCGCGATCGCCGCGGCCGGACTGCTGCTCCTCCAGCTGGAACTCCCCATGACCGTCGTGACGGAGGGAGCCAGGACGGCGAAGGAGCGGGGGGTGCGGACGATCCTCACCCCCTCCCCCGTGCAGCCCCTGCCCGAGGACCTGGTGGACGCGGTCGACCTGCTGATCCCCAACGAGCACGAGGCCGCCGAGCTCACCGGCCACCAGGACCCCCACGCGGCGGCCCAGCTCCTGCTGCGGCTGGTCCCGGAGGTCGTGATCACGCTCGGCCGCAAGGGCTGCCTGTACGCGGCCCGGGGCGGCGAACCGGTGCTCTTCCCCGCCCCCGAGGTCACCGCCGTCGACACGACCGGAGCCGGGGACACCTTCGTCGGCACGCTCGCCGTGGCGCTCGGCGAGGGCCGCTCGGTCCCCGAGGCGGTCGCCTGGGCGTCCTCGGCGGCGGCGATCTGCGTGCAGAGACCAGGTGCCTCGACGTCCATGCCCTACCGAAGCGAGATCGATGCCGCATGACCGCTGCCGCTACGACACCGCCGCTGGCCGGCCTGCGGGTCCTGGACCTGGCCACGCTGTTCGCCGGGCCGCTCGCCGCCACCATGCTCGGGGACTTCGGGGCCGAGGTCATCAAGGTCGAGCATCCGCGCAAGCCCGACCCCTCGCGCGGCCACGGCCCCTCGAAGGACGGGATCGGCCTGTGGTGGAAACTGCTCGGCCGCAACAAGCGCACCCTGACCCTCGACCTGTCCAGCCCCGGCGGCCGGGACGTGCTGCTGCGGCTGGCCGCCGACACCGATGTGATCGTCGAGAACTTCCGGCCCGGCACCCTGGAGCGCTGGGGCCTGGGCTGGGAGGAGCTGCGGGCGGTCAACCCCCGGCTGGTGCTGGCCCGGGTCACGGGCTTCGGCCAGTCGGGCCCGTACGCGCACCGGCCGGGCTTCGGCACGCTCGCCGAGGCGATGAGCGGCTTCGCCGCCGTCACCGGAGAGCCGGACGGGCCACCGACCCTGCCCCCGTTCGGGCTGGCCGACTCGATCGCGGCGCTCGCGACGGCGTACGCGGTGATGACGGCGCTGGCGGGCCGCGACCGCACCGGCGGCGGACAGGTGGTGGACATGGCGATCATCGAGCCGATCCTGACCGTGCTGGGGCCGCAGCCGCTCTGGTACGACCAGCTCGGCTATGTCCAGCCGCGCACCGGGAACCGCTCCAGGAACAACGCCCCGCGCAACACGTACCGCACCGCCGACGGGCACTGGGTGGCCGTCTCGACGTCCGCGCAGTCGGTCGCGGAGCGTGTGATGCGGCTGGTGGGGCGCCCGGAGCTGATCGAGGAGCCGTGGTTCTCCGCCGGGAGCACCCGCGCCGAGCACGCCGACGAGCTGGACGAGGCCGTGGGCCACTGGATCTCCCGGCGCACCAGGGAGGAGGCGGTGGACGCGTTCGAGAAGGCCGAGGCGGCGATCGCGCCCATCCATGACGTACGGGATGTCATGGAGGATCCGCAGTACCGGGCGCTGGGCACGATCACCGAGGTCGACGACCCGGAGCTGGGGCCGTTGCGGATGCAGAACGTCTTGTTCCGGCTCTCGGAGACCCCGGGGGCGATCCGCTGGGCGGGACGGCCGCACGGAGCGGACACGGACGAGATCCTGGCGGAGCTCGGCCTCTCCGGACCGAGGATCGCGGCGCTGCGGGACGAAGGAGCGCTGTGAACAGTCCGGCGGTGGCCCTGACCTGGCTGTACGTCCCCGGCGACCGGCCCGAGGTGGTCCGCAAGGCGCTCGGCTCGGGCGCGGACGTGGTGATCGTGGATCTGGAGGACGCGGTCGCCCCGGACCGCAAGGAGTACGCCCGCTCGGCGACGGCCGAGCTCCTCGCGGACGCGGTCACGGCGGACCCGCTGTCGGTGCCGGTCCATGTGCGGGTCCACGGCGAGGACGACGTGAAGGCCCTGACGGGGCTGCCGGGGCTGTCCGGGATGCGGCTGCCCAAGATCACCCATGCGGCGTCCGTGCACCATGTCGCCGCATTGGCGCCGGGTGTGCCCCTGTATCCGCTGCTGGAGTCGGCGCTGGCGATCGAGCACGCGTACTCGATCGCCGGGGCCCATCACGCCGTACGGGGGATCGCGCTGGGCGAGGCGGATCTCCGGGCGGATCTGGGGGTACGGGACGACGCCGGGCTGGACTGGCCGCGCAGCCGTGTGGTCGTCGCGGCCCGGGCCGCCGGGCTCGCCCCTCCCGTGATGTCGGTGTACCCGGACGTCCGGGACCTGTCCGGGCTCCGCTCGTCCTGTGCGCACGGCCGGGATCTGGGCCTGCTGGGCCGGGCGGCCATCCATCCCCGGCAGCTTCCGGTCATCGAGCGGGCGTTCCGCCCGACGTCACGGGAGGTCGAGGCGGCCCAGCAGATCCTGGAGGCGTCCCGGAGCGAGGCGGGGGCGCAGGCACTGCCGGACGGGAGGTTCGTGGACGCGGCGGTGGTGGCGACGGCGGAACGCACCCTGTCACTGGCGAGGCGCTGAGGGGCGGGCGCCGAGGGCTGGACGCTGAGGGCCGGGCGACGAGGGCCGGGCACCGTGGGGGGGCCTCGCACCGGGGCTCCGGCCCGGGAGGAGCCCGGAGCGAGCGGCCCTGCGCCGGGGAGCCCGGCTCCGAGGGCCCCGCGCCAAGAGGCCCCGGCACATGCGAAGGGGCCGCCGGACCTGTGTGGTCCGGCGGCCCCTTCGGTGGTCTTGGAGCGTCAGCTCCTGTCGGCCTTCTGCGGAGCGCCGTCGGCCTCCGCCTCCTTCGGCTCCGTGTCCGGGGCGTCGGCCGCGTCCCCGGAGGTCTCCCCGGAAGCGGCGGTCCCCTCGGACCCGGAGGACCCGTCCTCGGAGGGGGCGTCCTTCTCGTCGTCCCCGGCCAGCTCGGCCGTGGTGGGCTCGACGATCTCCTCGCGGCCCGGGCGCACCTTCGCCGAGACCACGATGTAGGTCACCGCCAGCACGAAGACGATGATCGCGGTCCAGACGTTGAGCCGGAGGCCCAGCACATGGTGCGCCTCGTCGACACGCATGTACTCGATCCAGCCGCGCCCCGCGCAGTACGCCGCGACGTACAGGGCGAACGCCCGGCCGTGTCCCAGCTTGAAGCGGCGGTCGGCCCAGATGACCAGCAGCGCGACACCGACGCACCACAGGGACTCGTACAGGAACGTCGGGTGGTAGGTGCCCGCGACCCGGTTCGTGCCCTCGCTGATCTCCAGGGCCCAGGGAACGTCCGTCGGCTTGCCGTACAGCTCCTGGTTGAACCAGTTGCCCCAGCGGCCGATCGCCTGGGCGAAGGCGATACCGGGGGCCAGGGCGTCGGCCCAGGCGGGAAGCGGGATGCCCCGGCGGCGGCAGCCGATCCAGGCACCGACCGCGCCGAGCGCGATCGCACCCCAGATGCCGAGGCCGCCCTCCCAGATCTTGAAGGCGTCGACCCAGTCCTCACCGTCGCTGAAGTACAGCTGGTAGTCGGTGATGACGTGGTAGAGCCTGCCGCCGACCAGGCCGAAGGGCACGGCCCAGACGGCGATGTCGGCGACGGTGCCGGCTTTTCCTCCCCGGGCGATCCAGCGCTTGTTGCCGAACCAGACGGCGACGAAGACACCGATGATGATGCAGAACGCGTAGCCGCGGAGCGGGATCGGGCCGAGCTCGATCACCCCGGTCGACGGGCTGGGAATGAAGGCAAGGTTCATGACGAGGTCGACGCTACCCTGCCGGACGGGACGTACGGCAAGCCGTCCGGCAACTTCTGGATAACGAGGACCCCGCCGGAGCACCCGCCGGGCCCTCGCCCGAACCCCGTCCCCGGGCTACGACGCCGAGGGGGTCGCCCCGACCGTGCCCGGCTTCTTGCCCTTGTTGGCCTCGGCCACCCACTTCTTCAGATTGGCCTCGGAGATCTGCTCGTCCCCCTTCTTGGGGAAGATCGACTCGCCGTTGAGCAGAGCCGTCGGGGTCCCCTGGAAGCCGCCCTCGCCGAACGCCTTGTTCGACTTCTCGACCCAGCTGTCGTGCGTGCCGTCCTCCACACAGCTGCGGAAGGCAGGCGTGTCGAGGCCGTCCACCTCGCCCGCCAGCTCGAGCAGCTTGCCGTTGTCGGCGAAGGCGTCGTCGGTCTCGGCGGGCTGGTTGGTGAAGAGCACGTCGTGGTACGGCGCGAACTTCCCCGCGTCCTGGGCGCAGGCCGCGGCGTTCGCCGCGCGCAGCGATCCGCTGCCGCCGAGGTTGCCGTCGATGATCGTGGCCAGGTGGTACTGCACCTTCAGCTGTCCGCTCTCCGCCAGCTCCGTGATCTCGTCACGGAAGGCGTTCTCGAACTGGGCGCAGACGGGGCAGCGGAAGTCCTCCCAGATCGTGAGCGTGGACGGCGCGTCGTCGGCTCCCACCTGGAGGGCGAGTCCGTCCTCCCCCATCGCCCCGGACGGGGTGACGGCCGGTCCGGCCTCGCTGTCCTGGTCGTTCTTCCCGGCGTTGGCGGCGATCAGGCCGACCACGGCGGCCAGTGCCAGCACCCCCACCACGGCGGTCGCGACGATCAGCGTGCGGCGGCGGCGCTCCTTCGCCCGGTCCTGCTCACGCTGCTGGGCGAGCCGGTCACGCGCGGCTCTTCTGCGGTCTTGGTTCTTCTCGCTCACATTGCGCAAACGAACCGGGGAGGCGCGCGAGCGCCTCCCCGGTCCCATGTCCACCCGTACGGGTGACGAGCGCTGTCAGCGCTTTCGAACGCCTTCGGCCAGTTCGGCCGCCAGAGCGCGTACGGCGGCGAGTCCGGCGGCCTCGTCGGGGGCGTCCAGCATCCGCTTGACGAAGGCCGAGCCCACGATCACGCCGTCGGCGAAGTCCGCGACCTGCCTGGCGTGCTCGGCGGTGGAGACGCCGATGCCGACGCAGACCGGCAGACCGGTGGTGGCGCGGGTGCGCCGCACCAGGTCCTGGGCCTGCTCGCCGACCGACTCACGGGTGCCGGTGACACCCATCAGCGAGGCGGCGTACACGAAGCCGGAGCCCGCAGCCGTGATGGTCGCGAGGCGCGCGTCCTTGCTGCTCGGGGCGACGACGAAGACGGTGGCGAGACCGTGCTTGTCGGCGTGCTCCCTCCACCGGCCGGACTCCTGGACCGGCAGGTCGGGCAGGATGCACCCGGCGCCGCCCGCCTCGGCGAGCTCGGCGGTGAAGCGCTCCACGCCGTACCGGTCGATCGGGTTCCAGTACGTCATGACGAGGATCGGCGCGCCAGTGGCCTCGTGGGCCTCCCGCACGGTGCGCATGATGTCGGCGATCTTGACGCCGCCGCGCAGCGCGATGTCGTCGGCGGTCTGGATGACCGGCCCGTCGAGCACCGGGTCGCTGTGCGGGAGGCCGACCTCGATGACGTCGGCGCCGCCCGCGACGGCCGCCTTGACGGCCGCGATGCCGCCGTCGACGGTCGGGAAGCCGCCGGGCAGGTAGGCGATGAGCGCCGCCCGGTCCTCGGACGCCGCCTTGGCCAGCGTCGTCTCCAGAAGCTCTCGGTTGCCGCTCACTTCTCCCCCTCCTGGTCGTACAGGCCGAAGTAGCGTGCGGCCGTGTCCATGTCCTTGTCGCCGCGCCCGGACAGGTTGATCAGGATCAGCCCGTCCTCGCCGAGCTCCTTGCCGACCTCCAGGGCCCCGGCGAGCGCGTGCGCGCTCTCGATGGCCGGGATGATCCCCTCGGTGCGGGAGAGCAGCCGGAGCGCCTGCATGGCCTCGTCGTCGGTGACCGCGCGGTACTCGCCGCGGCCGACGTCCTTGAGGTAGGCGTGCTCCGGGCCGATGCCCGGGTAGTCGAGCCCGGCCGAGATCGAGTACGGCTCGGTGATCTGGCCCTCCTCGTCCTGGAGGACGTAACTGCGTGAGCCGTGCAGGATGCCGGGCTCGCCCGCGGTCAGGGTCGCCGCGTGCTCTCCGGTCTCCACGCCGTGGCCCGCGGGTTCGCAGCCGATCAGCCGGACGCCCGCGTCGGGGATGAAGGCGTGGAAGAGGCCGATGGCGTTGGAGCCGCCGCCGACGCAGGCGACCGCGGCGTCCGGCAGCCGGCCGGTGTGCTCCAGGATCTGGCGGCGGGCCTCCACGCCGATGACGCGGTGGAAGTCGCGGACCATGGCTGGGAAGGGGTGCGGTCCCGCGACCGTGCCGAAGAGGTAGTGGGTGCGGTCCACGTTGGCGACCCAGTCGCGGAACGCCTCGTTGATGGCGTCCTTGAGGGTCCTGGAGCCTGACTTCACGGCGATGACCTGGGCGCCGAGCATCCGCATCCGCGCCACGTTCAGCGCCTGCCGCTCGGTGTCGATCTCGCCCATGTAGATGGTGCAGTCGAGCCCGAAGAGGGCGCAGGCGGTCGCGGTGGCGACGCCGTGCTGGCCGGCTCCGGTCTCCGCGATGATGCGGGTCTTGCCCATGCGCTTGGTCAGGAGGGCCTGGCCCAGCACGTTGTTGATCTTGTGCGAGCCGGTGTGGTTGAGGTCCTCGCGCTTGAGGAAGACGCGGGCACCTCCCGCGTGCTCGGCGAAGCGCGAGACCTCGGTCAGCGCGCTGGGGCGGCCGGTGTAGTCGACCATCAGCTTGTTGAGCTCGGCGGCGAAGGCCGGGTCGGCCTTGGCCTTGTCGTACTCGACGGCGACCTCGTCCACGGCGGCGACGAGCGCCTCCGGGATGAACTTGCCACCGAACGCGCCGAAGTACCCCTCGGCGCTGGGGATCAGACCCTCGGGGTCCGGGATGAAGAAGTCGGACGACATGCGATGTGCTCCTCGAATCGCAACGGGTGGTTTCACCGTATGCGCCATGAGCGGAGCGCCACGCCGGCCGCGGAGGCGGTCGGTGCGGTGGAGCCGTGCGGATGTCCCCCGCGCGGGGCGGGGCGACACATCCCCTGTGTACGGCGGGGAGACGACGGCCGGGGCTCGCTAGGGCGCGGACCCCGAGCGCCATCGCATGCCGTTGACCTGTCCGGGCTCGTCGCCGATCACGTACCGCACGCGCCGGCCGTGCACACGCCGGGCGGGGGCGCGGCAGCCGCGTGGGCGGCAGCCGCGCGCCAGCGGCGCGTGCGGGTCCCGGGCGCTCGCACCGGCGGGGCGCAGGCCCGGCCGGATACGGGAGGCGGGACGGTCGGCGGACACGGGTGCGCTCAGCCCCGTCCGTGCCTGAGCGCGGGGTGGGCGCCCGCGGCGACCAGGTCGGCGACGGCGGCCCGCGGGTCGCGGCCGGTGACCAGGGACTCGCCGACGAGCACGGCGTGCGCGCCCGCGTTGGCGTAGGCGATGAGGTCGTGCGGGCCCCGGACGCCGGACTCGGCGACCTTGACGATGTGGTCGGGGATCTCGGGTGCGACGCGTTCGAAGGTGGAACGGTCGACCTTGAGGTCCTTCAGGTTGCGCGCGTTGACACCGATGATCTTCGCTCCGGCGTCCACGGCGCGCTCCGCCTCCTCCTCGTCGTGCGCCTCGACGAGCGGCGTCAGGCCGATCGACTCGGCGCGCTCGATCAGCGAGACCAGGGCCTCCTGGTCGAGGGCGGCGACGATCAGCAGGGCGAGGTCGGCGCCGTAGGCCCGTGCCTCCCACAGCTGGTACGAGGTGACGATGAAGTCCTTGCGCAGGACCGGGATGTCGACCTTGGCGCGGACGGCCTCCAGGTCGGCGAGCGAACCGCCGAAGCGGCGCTCCTCGGTGAGGACCGAGATGACGGATGCCCCGCCGGCCTCGTAGTCCGCGGCGAGCGCGGCCGGGTCGGCGATGGCGGCAAGGGCCCCCTTGGAGGGGCTGGAGCGCTTGACCTCGCAGATGACGGTCACACCCTCGCCGCGCAGGGCGGCGACTCCGTCCTTGGCCTGGGGAGCGCGCGCGGCGCGTTCCTTGAGCTCGTCGAGGCTGACGCGCGCCTGCCGCTCCGCGAGGTCGGCGCGAACGCCGTCAATGATCTCGTCGAGCACACTCACGCGAGCGGCCCCCTTCCGAAGCGGTGATGGGAACAGGATCAACCACCTCGATGGTATCCGCAGGAGGGCCCGGGGCTCGCATCCTGAGGCCGCACGTCCCACTCCCTGGGCACATCAGGGAGCGAGGGCGGAGCCGAACGGGAGGTTCCTGACCACGGAGAAGACCAGCAGGACGGTGCCGATGCCCCACCAGTGGACCGGCCTGAGACCGATGCTCAGGGGCAGGCCGCGGCCGGCGCGGACCGTCCAGAGCAGCCAGACCGCGGCGAACGCGAGATAGCCGGCGACGGCCAGTGCGTTCGAGCCGAGGGCGGTGACGAGGTCGCCGTGGGCGAAGGCATGGGCGCTGCGGAGCCCGCCGCAGCCGGGGCAGAACACCCCGGTGAACCGGAGCATGGGGCAGACCGGGTAGTGGCCGGGCTCGTTGGGATCGACCGTGGCCACGTAGCCGAAGGCTCCGACGACGGCCGCCATGACCCCGACGGGGGTGGCGAGCCTGCGGAGCCGGGAGACCGGTGCGGGGGCCGCCGGGCCGGGGCCGGGCGGAGCCGGAGCGGCGGAGGGGGCGGGGGAAGCTGCGGGAGAGGCTGAGGCGTCCACGCGGTGATTGTCCCCGCTGACGCCAGAAGGCGCAGCCCGGTGGGGGCTGCGCCTCGCGTCGTGTCCGGATCCGGGCATCCGGTCAGGCGGTGATCTGGGCCTGGGAGGCTCGGGCCCTGGCGGCGGCCATCTCGGCCGACTCCTTCGGCATGCCGAGGCCGGCCATCTTCATGGCGAGACCGACGACACCGCCCAGCAGGACGACTGCGATACCGGCCCAGAAGCCGAGCACGTTGGCCGCGACCATGAAGAGGCCCGCGATGCAGAACCCGATGAAGGAGATGATGACACCGGTCCAGGCGGCCGGGGTGTGTCCGTGGCTGCTGCCCGCCATGAGTTGCTCCTTGTTGGTGTTGCGCTGAAGGTGTCGCTGTTGGGAAAGCTCGCTGCCCATTGTCCCGTACGCCCCGGTGGACGTGAGGCTCGGGGTCATGCCTCGCGCGTCGGGTCCTCGCCGCGGTCGAGCGCCTTCCACAGTTCCTCGGGCCGTTCGGGGTCCGGGGCAATGCGGGGGGCCTTGCGGGGGCGGGGGGTGCCGTCGCGTTCGTAGCGGCCCGACATGGTGGGCCAGCGGCTTCCGTAGCGCAGGGCGAGCATCCCGGCGAGGAGGATCAGCAGGCCGCCCGCCGCGGTCACGTAGGGCCAGGCGGTGTGGCTGAGGGCGTCGATGGTGGCCGAGGCGTTGCCGGTGGTCTCGGCGGCCCGCTCGTCCAGCGCGGCACTGTCGGAGGCGCCCGCGTAGGCGCTCAGGCCGGCGCCGAGGCCGCTGAGGGCCAGCAGCGCGGCGACCAGCAGCCGGCCGGCGCCGCGGACGGCGAAGACGGCCACGAGCGCGGCCAGGCCGACGACCGCCAGGGCCGCCGGGAGGCCGGTGACGTCCTGGCCGTCGGCGCTGAGCGGCAGGGTGCCGCCGCCGACGGCGGCCCTGCCCTCGGCCCAGGTCTGCCCCGAGGCGAGGAGTACGACGGTGGCGCCGGCGGCCCCGAGGAGGAGGCCGGCGGCCAGGCTTCGGCGGCTTCCTGCGCTGTCGGGCGCGGAGGCGGCTCGGGCACGGGGCTGGGGTACGGGGACAGCACTCACGTACCCCACTATCCCTTACCGGCTCACCGGTCCCCGAGGCGGTTCGCCGTGTGCACCGCGCGCAGGACCGCCGCGGCCTTGTTCCGGCACTCGTGGTCCTCGGCCTCCGGGTCGGAGTCGGCGACGATCCCGGCTCCCGCCTGGACGTACGCGGTGCCGTCGCGGAGCAGTGCGGTGCGGATGGCGATGGCGGTGTCGGAGTCCCCGGCGAAGTCGAGGTAGCCGACGCAGCCGCCGTACAGGCCGCGGCGGGTGGGTTCGAGGTCCTCGATGATCTGCAGGGCCCGGGGCTTGGGAGCGCCGGAGAGGGTTCCCGCGGGGAAGCAGGCGGTGAGGACGTCGAAGGCGCTGCGGCCCTCGGCGACCTGTCCGGTGACGGTGGAGACGATGTGCATCACATGGGAGTACCGCTCGACCGACATGAAGTCGACGACCTCGACGCTGCCGGGCGCGCAGACCCGTCCCAGGTCGTTGCGGCCGAGGTCGACGAGCATCAGGTGCTCGGCGCGTTCCTTGGGGTCGGCGAGGAGCTCCTCGGCGAGCGCCTGGTCCTCCTGCGGGGTGGCGCCGCGGTGCCTGGTGCCCGCGATGGGGTGGACCATCGCCCGGCCGTCCTCGACCTTGACGAGGGCCTCGGGGCTGGAGCCGACGACGTCGAACCCGTCGAAGCGCAGGAGGTACATGTACGGCGACGGGTTGGTGGCGCGCAGCACCCGGTAGACGTCCAGCGCGCTCGCCGTGCAGGGGGTCTCGAAGCGCTGGGAGGGCACGACCTGGAAGGCCTCGCCCGCCCTGATCCGCTCCTTGACGTCGTCGACGGCGTCCCGGAAGGCCTGGCCGCCCCAGAGCGCGGTGTAGGGCGGGAGCTCGGAGGGCGGCAGGGCGGCGGGTGCGTTCTCCACCGGCCGGGAGAGGTCGCGCTCCATGGCGTCGAGCCGGGCGACCGCGTCGGAGTACGCCTCGTCGACGCCGGTGTCCAGGTCGTTGTGGTTGATCGCGTTGGCGATCAGCAGCACGGTGCCGTTCCCGTGGTCGAGGACGGCGAGGTCCGAGGTGAGCAGCATCGTGAGCTCGGGGAGCTTCAGGTCGTCGCCGCCGTGCTCGGTGATGCGCTCCAGCCGGCGCACGACGTCGTAGCCGAGATAGCCGACCATGCCGCCGGTGAAGGGCGGCAGGCCGTCGTCGCCGACCAGGTCGCGCGGGGTGTGCAGGGTCTCGACCGTGGCCCGCAGCGCCTCCAGCGGGTCCCCCTCGACGGGGACGCCGACGGGCGGGGTGCCGAGCCAGTGGGCCTGTCCGTCGACGGCGGTGAGGGTGGCGGCGCTGCGTACCCCGATGAAGGAGTAGCGGGACCAGGTGCGGCCGTTCTCCGCGGATTCGAGGAGGAACGTGCCGGTGCGCTCGGCCGCGAGCTTGCGGTAGAGCCCGACCGGGGTGTCACCGTCGGCGAGGAGCCGGCGGCTGACGGGGATGACGCGCCGGTCGACGGCGAGCTTGCGGAAGGTCTCGAGATCCATGGCGGCTGACCTTACTGGGGCGCGGTGAGCGGAAGGACGTCCTTGTCGAAGCAGGTGCGGGCGCCCGTGTGGCAGGCGGCACCCGTCTGGTCGACCTTGACCAGGACGGTGTCGGCGTCGCAGTCGAGGGCGACGGACTTCACCCGCTGGATGTGGCCGGAGGTGTCGCCCTTGACCCAGTACTCCTGGCGGCTGCGGGACCAGTAGGTGCAGCGGCCGGTGGTGAGGGTGCGGTGCAGTGCCTCGTCGTCCATCCAGCCGAGCATGAGCACCTCGCCCGTGTCGTACTGCTGGGCGATGGCCGGGACCAGTCCGTCGGGGCCGCGCTTGAGGCGGGCGGCGACGGCCGGGTCGAGATTGCTGGCGGGCGTGGAGCCGGGCGTGCTGGTCATGCGCCCCATTGTGCCGCGCCGGGCGGGCCCCTCAGGCCGTGCGTCCACTGGGCGGACCGGTGGCGGCGGTCGTACGCTGGCGGGCATGTCGACCCATGCGAAGCGTGAACGTCTTCTGCTCGCCGACCTGTTGGAAGCGGCGGGTCCCGAGGCCCTGACTCTGTGCGACGGGTGGAAGACCCGTGACCTGGCCGCCCATGTCGTGGTGCGTGAGCGCCGTGCGGACGCCGCGGGCGGAATCGTGCTGGGCGCGCTCAAGAACCGGATGGAGCGGGTCCAGGCCGAGTTCGCCGCCAAGCCGTACGAGGAACTGATCCAGCTCATCCGTACGGGTCCGCCCCGCATGTCGCCCTTCGGGCTGAAACAGCTGGACGAGGCGGCCAACACGGTCGAGTTCTACATCCACGCGGAGGACGTACGCCGCGCGCAGCCCGACTGGTCGCAGCGTGAGCTCGATCCCGTCTTCGCCGATGTGCTCTGGTCCCGTACGGAGAAAACGGCCCGGATGCTGGGCCGCCGGGCGCCGGTGGGTCTGGTGCTGCGGCGGCCGGACGGCCAGACGGCGGTGGCCCACAAGGGCACCCCGGTGGTGACGGTCACCGGGGAGCCCGGCGAGCTGCTGCTGTTCGCCGCAGGACGCCAGGACGCGGCGCGGGTGGAGCTGGACGGCGACAAGGACGCGCTGGCCAGGCTGCACACCGCCGAGCTCGGCCTGTAAGGCGTACGCGCGAGCGCCCCGGCCCCGCCGTCAGGCCCCCTCGCGCGCCCTCTGGGGCGTCCAGCCGGCCCGGTGGCGGTGGCCCGCGCCCGCTCCGGCGTGCGTCCGGTCCCGGGCCGATCCCAGGAGTCCCAGGAGGAAGCCCGCGGGGATGGTGACGAGGCCGGGTGTCTGGAGCGGGAACACGTCGAAGTCCCACTCCGGGAACAGCGCGATCGGGGTCCCGGAGAAGGCCGGCGACATGACCATCAGGACGAGGATCAGCGGCAGCGTCCCGTACACCGTCCACCGCACCCCCCGGGCGTTGAAGCCGGGCCGGAACAGGGCGTACAGCAGCACGGGCGGCAGGATGGAGGCCGCGGCGGCGAACGACAGGGAGAGCAGCACCTGGGGGTTGCGGTCGTGGGTGTACGCCGAGAGGAACACGGCGAACGCCCCGATCGCGACGACGGTCCAGCGGGCGCGCCGGATCTCCCTGCTGGAGGCCTTGCCCTCGCCCTGGGCGCCCGACTTCCGGGTGAAGTCGCGGGCCAGGGAGGAGGCCGCGGCCAGCGTGATGCCGGCGACCGCGGCGAGGGTGGTGGCGAAGGCGGCGCAGGCGACCAGGGCGAACAGCGGGCTGTCGCGCGGTCCCGCCGCAGCGGGGTCCAGGGCGCTGGTCACCATGAGCAGCGCGGTGCCGCCGGCCGGGTCGGCGGCGTGCAGGAGTTCCCTGCCGATGAGCGCGGACGCCCCGAGTCCGACGACGACGATGCCCGTGCAGAGCAGGGCGACGGGGGCCACGGCCCAGATCCCGGCCCGGCGCGCGGTCCAGGCGTCGCGGATGGGGTGGAGCCGCATCATGATGTGCGGCATGCAGGCGGCGCCGAGCACCAGGGTGAGCTGGAAGCCGATCAGGTCGAGCGCGCCGGCGAACCCGTGGCCGAACTGGAGCCCGGGGCGCGCGTAGTCGCCACCCGCCCCGCTGCCCGCCCGGGCGGCGTCGAAGAGGGCGAAGGGGGACCAGTCGAAGCGGGCGAGGACGAGTCCCGCGAGGAGGGTCACCGCGCCCAGGACCACGGCGATCTTGAGGATCTGGATGTAGCCGGTGCCGCGCATGCCGCCGAAGGCGGAGTAGCAGACCATCAGGGCCCCGCTGGCGACCGTGCAGCCGGTGAGGGCGCCGTCGGGGAGCCCGAACATGGAGGTCATGACGCGCCCGGCCGTGGTGAGCTGCACGAGGAGCAGCGGGGCGAGCACGACGAGGGTGGCCACCCCGAGCGCCCGGCGTACGGAGCCGTCGCCGAGCCGGTCGGCGAGGAAGTCGCCCATGGTGAACACGCCTCTGCGGCGCAGGCGTTCGGCGAAGAGACGCATGACGAGGACGAGCGAGGCGACGGTGGCCAGCGCGAACAGCAGGCCGTCGAACCCGGCGAGCGCGACCGATCCGGTGGTGGAGAGCAGCGTGGCGGCGGAGACGTAGTCCCCGGCGATGGCCAGTCCCGCGCCGACGGGACCGAGGGTGGCACCGCCCGCGTAGAAGTGCTCCGGGTCGTCCTGGTCCGCCGCGGCCAGTCCGCACAGCAGCAGGGACACGGCGACGAAGCCGAGGAAGATGACGACGGCCAGGGACCGGGCGTCGATCGCGCCGCTCACCGGGATGGCTCCACCGGTGCGGCACCGCAACAAGGGGCAGCTGATGACATGCGCGCCATGGCACCAGCTGAGGCGTGCGGGGCACAGGGGGCGGACGCGGGGCGCGGCGCCCGTACAGCCCGCCGCGCCCCGAACTGTGCCCGGGCACAAGCGCGTTCGGCGGGCGCGGGCGGACCTGCGGGCCTCCCTCGTGCGGTCCGGGCGCGGAGGTGTACGAGCCCTCCGCGCCCCGCCGGGGCCCGGTCAGCCCGTCAGCAGCCGGCGCGCCGCCAGCGCCAGGGACACCTCGACCGCGTCCGACGGCCGTGTCAGGCACCGCCCCGTCAGCTGTTCGAACCTCCGCAGCCTGTTCAGCACGGTGTTGCGGTGGCAGTAGAGCTTCGCCCCGGCCCGCTGTGCCGAGCCGTCCGAGTCGAGCCACGCGGTCAGCGTCTCGATGAGTACGTCCCGGTCGGCCGGGTCGATCCGGTCCAGCGGCCCGAGGACGCGGTCGGCGAGCGCGGTGCCGAGTCCAGGCGAGGACACGACGAGCGCGGCGGGCAGGTGTTCGTCGAGCAGGACGGTGCCCCCGGACGCGGGGCAGGCGCGCAGAGCCGTCTCGGCGAGGCGCCGCGCGTCACCGACGGAGGCCAGCCCGTCGACGACGGAGCTGATCCCGACCCGTGTGCCCGGAGGGACCGTCAGATCCTGTGTCACAGAGGCGAGTTCGGCGCCGGGGGCCGAGCCCGGGCCGACGTTCCGCTCGGACTCCGCCTCCCCCTCCGCGGACGGCTCGGCGTCGGCAGCCAGCGGTCCCGCGCCCAGCGGCAGGATCGCCAGCTCCACCTCGCCGGCCGAGTGCCAGAGCACCGGCGTGTCCTCGGCCAGGGCCACCGGCGGCTTCCCGGTGTCGTGCGGGGCGCGGCGCGCGGCGGCGACCGCGAGTACGGCGTACCGCCCGTGCACCGGGAGTCCCAGCATCAGGGCGGCGTCCGGCAGGTCCGCGATCCGGGCGGTGCCGTCCAGCAGGGCCGCGGTCATCAGCCGCTGGCGGTTCTCGCGGCGCCAGGAGAGCCGCCGCTCGGCCTGGCGGTAGGCCTCGGCCACCACGCCGCAGTGCTCGTCGACGAAGTTCCAGACGTCCGCGGCGACATGGACGAGCAGCCGGGTGTCCTCGGGTGAGCGACGGGCCGTGTCGTCGACCAGGTCCTGCCAGACCATCGCGCCGCCCATGCGGAAGGCGTGCATCACCGCGTCGAGCGGTACGCCCTGCTCGGCCCTGGTCTCCCCGATCCACCGGGAGGTGCGGTGGGCCGCCTCCCGGAACTCTCGGGGCTGGATGAGTGAGGCGACGTTGTGCCGCAGCGAGTGGTGGACCTCCTGCCAGATCTCCGCCGCCTCGGTCTCCATCGCCGCGCGGTAGGCGGGCTCCTGCTCCCGCAGCGCCTCGACCAGCCGGTCGGTGAGCTCCGGGAGCGCCTCCAGCAGCACCCCGGCGGCCCGGTGGAGCACGGCCACGGCCTCGCGGTCGGCCAGGGAGCGTGCGCGGTGCGGCAAGGGGGTTACGGGGGGCGGTCCGTGCAGCGCCCTGATCCGTGAACGTACGACCTGTGGCATGGCGGCCTCCACCGGGAATCGGCCGGCTGCGGTGGGCCGGCCCCGGTGTGCGTCCGGCCCGGAATTGGGCGGGCGCACACCGATTGATCCTGACGACCGCAGAATGGCATACCGCCCGGTCGGTACCTAGAGGTCTGCGCGGTTCTTCTCATCACGGTCCTGCAACCTCGCCCCGGCCCCGCGCTCCAGCAGCCGCGCGAGTTCGGTCCTGGACCGCACGCCGAGCGCGGCGAAGACGTTGCGCAGGTGGTGGTCGACCGTCCGCGGGCTCACCGAGAGCCGCACCGCGACCTCACGGTTGGTGGCTCCCTCCGCGACGCAGCGGGCGATCCGCTGCTGCTGCGGGGTGAGTCCGGCGAGCGGTCCCGGGCCGCTCTGGTCGGGCACGTCCACCGCCTCCCCGGCCGCCCTCAACTCCCCGCCCGCCCTGTCGGCCCAGACGCGGGCGGAGCAGCGCTCGAAGGCGACCAGCGCGTCGCGCAGCGGGCCCCGGGCCTCGCGGGTGCGGCGCAGCCGGCGCAGGAGCTGGCCGTGGAGGAGCTGGGTGCGGGCCCGTTCGAAGTCGCCGCCCGCGCGGTCGTGGTGGGCGAGCGCCTCCTCGTAGCGCGCGGCCGCCTCCTCGGGGGGTGCGAGCAGCGCGCGGCAGCGGGCCAGCTGGGCGGGCACCTGGGGGTCGGTCGTCCGGGCGGTCCACAGGGCGAACTCCTCCACGGCAACCGCGAGTTCACCGGCCCCCTCGTCCGCGCGGCCGGAGAGGACCATCGCCTCGACGTAGCAGGGCACGGCGAGCATCCGGGTGGCGAAGTGGCCGGTCCCCGGTCCGGGTCTGACCAGGGGCCCGAGCCGGGCCGCCGCCTCGCCGGGCCGCCCCGCCGCGAGGTCCGCGCGGGCGACCGCCCAGGTGGCGAGCATGGCGGCCTGGGCGAGGCCGTGCGGTCCCGCGCCCGCCAGGGCCGCGTCGGCATGGGCGGCGCACGCCTCGGCGGGGCCCTCCACGGAGGCGGCGAGCGCGAGCACGGCGTGCAGATGGGTGGCGGAGTTCTGCTGCCCCGTACGCCGGGCGGCGTGCAGCCCCTCCAGCGCGTGGGCGCGGGCCCTGGCGTGCTGCCCCGAGCGCAGTTCGGCGTAGGCGAGCTGTTCCAGGGTGTGCGGCAGCAGCGCCTCGGGCCCCCGGGTCCGTACGACGGCGAGCGCCCTGGCGCCTGCCCGGCAGGCCGCGTCGACCTCGCCGAGCACCAGCGCCGAGGCGCCGGCCCGCAGGAGCTCGCCCGCGTCCTCCGCGCGGTCGGCGGAGTCCAGGCAGCAGCGCAGCAGGGCGTGGCCCCGGTCGGGATGGCCCGCGAGCACGGCGCACATCCCGGCACGGTACTGGGCCATGGACCGGTCGGCCGCGGCGACGGGGATGCGGTTCATGGCGTCGAGGTACGCGATGGCGTCGCCCATGTCCCACGCCGCCTCGGCCGCGCCGAACAGGGCGTCCAGGGTGCGGCGCGGGTCGTGCGGGGCGAGCAGCTCGGCCGCGGAGAGCAGTGCCTCGCGGGCGTCGGCCGCCGGTCCGTCGCGCAGGGCGAGCATGCCCCGTACATAGGGTGCGGCGCCCCCGGCGAGGTGGGGGCCGACGCGGGCCAGCATGGCGCGGGCCCGGCCGGTGTCCCCCGCGAGCCTCGCCTGCTCGGCCGCGGCGGTGAACCGTGCGGCACGCACGGTGTCGTCGGTGGAGAGCGCGGCGGCACGGGCCAGCGCGGCCGACCGTTCGCCGTGCGGGCGGGGGGCGGTGGCCGCGGCCTCCAGCTGCCCGGCGAGGGCGGCGTCCGGGCCGGTCGCGGCGCAGGCCCGCTGGACGAGTGCGGGGAGCGGGGGCGCGCCGGGGCCCGTGAGCAGGCCGGCGAGCAGTTCGTGGACGGCACGGCGGCGGCCGGGCGGCGCCCGGTGCAGGACCGCGCGGCGCAGCAGCGGGTGGCTGAAGTGGACCCGGCTGCCCGCGCGCTGGAGGGCTCCGGCGGTTCCGGCGGGGGCGAAGAGCACCCGGTCGAGGTGCGCGGGGGCGAGTCCGGCGCGGGCGCCGGCCCGCAGCAGCAGGGCCGCGTCCGCGCCCGCCCCGTCCGGCTCGTGCTCCTCCGCGGCGGCGGCCAGCAGGAGCAGGGTGTGGGTGTCGGGCGAGAGCCCGTCCAGGTGCTCGGCGTGGGCGTCGAGGACGCTCTCCGCGCCGGGCAGCGGATAGGGCAGCGCGGTGCGCCCGGCCAGCTGGCCCGGGGTGAGACGGCCCACGAGCCCGGCCAGCAGCCGCGGGTTGCCGGCCGCCTCACGCAGGAGTTCGCTGCGTACGACGGGGTCGACATCGGCCGTTCCGTCGGTGAGCCGATCCAGCAGCGCGGTGCCCGCGTCCTCGTCGAGCGGGCCGAGGCGGAGGGCGGGGAGTCCGGTGAAGGCGGTCTCGTCGGCGGCGCCGATCACCACCGCGACCCGGCTGCCCTCGCCGAGCCTGCGGGCGGCGAAGCCCAGTGCGGCCCGGGAGTCGGGGTCCCAGGCGTGCGCGTCGTCCACGCAGACCAGCAGCGGCTGTTCGGCGCCCAGGCCCCGCAGCAGTCCGAGCAGCCCTCCGGGGGTGATCCCGGAGCGCAGGACGCTGTCGGGCGCGAGGGGCAGCGGGCCGGGTGCCGAGCAGAGCAGGGCGTGCAGCCCGCTGTAGGGCAGGCGCTGTTCGGTGGGGGCGGCGGCAGCGTACACGACGGGGCCGCCGTGTCTGACGCGGTAGTCGGCAGCGGTCTGCCGCAGCAGGGCGGTGCGGCCGAGGCCGGGCGGCGAGGTGAGCACGAGCGCTCCGCCGTCCCCTGCTCTCAGCCGTCCCAACAGGGTTTCCAGGATGGCGAGTTCACCGCTGCGGCCGTACAGCCGGAGCGGACTGTGCACGGTCGTCGATGGGGTCACGCTTTCACGTTACTTCCGCGTAAACAGCGTCGGAAGGCTCGCGTCCGCTCCCTGTTCCCGGGCGGCCAGGAGCGGTGCGGGCTCCCAACGGAACGGCGCGGGAGCTGTGCCGGGGCACAGCTGCGGCGCGTTCGGCAGCGGTCACCCGTAACGTCGGTGCATGACTGCTGAATTGCGTACACACGACGGTTTGACCCTGCGTTACTGGTCCTGGTCGCGGGATCCGGACCCGGCCCTTCCCCCGGTGGTGCTGCTGCACGGTTTCGCCGCGCACGCCCGGCTGAACTGGGAGGGCCCCGGCGTCGTCGAGGCGCTGGTGACGCGCGGGCGGCGGGTGTACGCCCTGGACGCGCGGGGCCACGGCGACTCGGACCGGCCGCACGACGAGACGTACTACGGCGAGGCGCTGATGGCCCGTGACGTCCGGCTGCTCATCGACCGCATCGGCGAGGAGCGGGTGCATGTCGCGGGCTACTCCATGGGCGCCGTGGTGGCGGTCCTGGCGGCGGCCGAGGACAAGCGGATCAGCCGTCTGGTGGCCGGCGGGATCGGCGCGGGCGCGGTGGAGGTGGGCGGCCTGGACACCCGGGTGATGCCTCCGGAGCTGGTGTCGGCGGCGCTGACGGCCGAGGACGCGGCGGACGCTCCCGAGCGGACCCGGGCCTTCCGCGTGCTGGCCGACACGGCGGGCTGCGACCGGCTGGCGCTGGCCGCGCAGATCCGCTCGGTGCACCGGGACGCGCTGCCGCTGGACCGGATCGTGATCCCGACGCTGGTCCTCACCGGCGGGAGCGACCCGCTCGCGACCCGGCCCGAGGTGCTGGCCTCGGCGATAGCGGGGGCGGAGCTGACGGTGCTGCCGGGAGACCATCTGACGGCCGTGCGCGATCCTGGATTCGCCGAGTCCGTCGCGGAGTTCCTCGCGCGGGACTGACCGGGGCTGGCGGGCCGTGCTGCCGCCCGGAGCGCCCACCGGCGGCCGCAACGGCCACGCGAAGGGCCGGACCGCGGTACGCGCGGCCCGGCCCCCGACCCCCGTGGTCAGGAGGTGTGCGGGCAGTTGCCCCTGTACTCGGCGATCGTCAGGCTCGTCGACGGCAGCGGGCAGAGGAACTGCTCGTAGCGGGTGTCGTTGTCGATGAAGCGCTTCAGCCACGAGATGCTGTACTTCGCGATCGTGGTGTTCGAGCTGTTCGGGGTGAAATGCGTGGCACCCCGCAGCTCCAGATACGCCTTGTCCAGCGAGCTTGGCAGCGAGTTGTAGAACGGGCTGGAGTGCGTGGCCACGGGGGCGATCGTGTCGCCGTCCGCACCGATCACGAGGGTCGGGGTCTTGACCTCGGGCCACGTCTTGTCGGTGTTCCAGCCGGTCAGCGGGATCGCCGCCTGGAGCGAAGGACGGTCCTTCGCCGCTTCGAGCGTGCCGCCGCCGCCCATCGAGTGGCCCATCACACCGAGCCTCGACGCGTCGACCCGGCTGCGGACCGAGCTGTCCTCGGTGAGGTAGTCCAGCGCCGCGAGCAACTGGTCACCGCGGCTGGCCGGCTGGTCCAGCGTGGTGAGGGTGTCGATGGTGAACACCACGAAACCCTGCGAGGCGAGGCGCGGCCCCAGCCAGGCGATGCTGGACTCGTAGGCGGTGAAGCCGGGCGAGATGACGACCGCACCGAAGGTGCCGTCCGCCGTCGACGTCGGGTAGTAGATCGTCCCGCCGCCGAAGCCGCGGGCGCTCAGCGAGGACACCGACGTCTGGGACGTGGCGTACGAGCCGCGGCTCGCCTCGATACTGGAGTTGCTCGGGGCCGGGCCTCGCTCGTACGGGTTCTCGGCGGCCTGCGCCCCGCCGGGGATCAGGGCGGTGAGCAGGCCCGCGGTCGCCGCCGCGGCTGCGAGGGCGCCCTTGACGGCGCGGGAGCGGCTCGTGGACATCCGGTGGCGGCGCGGGGAGTTGTCGCCTGAGGGAAGGTGCTGCTGCACGGGGATTCCTCTCGGTCGGGCGCGGAACCTCACCGCGACAGCCGGCGGCCCCGTCGTCCGGGGGCCTTCGGGGTCGACCGCGTGGGTGGCGCCGTGTTCACTGATGTCACTGTCGGGGTGCCGCCCCCGGGCGGGCATCGGCGAGATCGCCGGTCTCCGCTCCGGAACCGGTGAACGGCACGGTCCGGACAGCGGGAAGGGCCGGACCGCGGGAGGGGCCGGACCGCGGGAGGGGCCGGGGCAGCAGGAAGGGCCGGACCGCGTGACGCGGTCCGGCCCCGGTGCCTGCCGGTCAGGAGGTGTGCGGGCAGTTGCCCCTGTACTCGGCGATCGTCAGGCTCGTCGAGGGCAGCGGGCAGAGGAACTGCTCGTAGCGGGTGTCGTTGTCGATGAAGCGCTTCAGCCACGAGATGCTGTACTTCGCGATCGTGGTGTTCGAGCTGTTCGGGGTGAAATGCGTGGCACCCCGCAGCTCCAGATACGCCTTGTCCAGCGAGCTCGGCAGCGAGTCGTAGAACGGCTCCGAGTGCGAGGCGACCGGAGCGACCGTGTCACCGTCCGCGCCGATCACCAGCGTGGGGGTCTTGACCTCGGGCCACGTCTTGTCGGTGTTCCAGCCGGTCAGCGGGATCGCCGCCTGGAGCGAAGGACGGTCCTTCGCGGCCTCCAGCGTGCCGCCGCCGCCCATGGAATGGCCCATCACACCGAGCCGGGACGCGTCGATGCGGCTGCGGACGGAGCTGTCCTCGGTGAGGTAGTCCAGCGCCGCGAGCAACTGGTCACCGCGGCTGGCCGGCTGGTCCGCCGTCGTGTTGGTGTCGATGGTGAACACGACGAAGCCCTGGGAGGCGAGCCGCGGTCCGAGCCAGGCGATGCTGGACTGGTAGGCGGTGAAGCCGGGCGAGATGACGACCGCACCGAAGGTGCCGTCCGCCGTCGACGTCGGGTAGTAGATCGTCCCGCCGCCGAAGCCGCTGACGCTCAGCGAGGACACCGACGTCTGGGACGTGGCGTACGAGCCGCGGCTCGCCTCGATACTGGAGTTGCTCGGGGCCGGGCCTCGCTCGTACGGGTTCTCGGCGGCCTGGGCGCCCGGCATCAGCGCGGTGACCAGACCGGCGGTCGCGGCCGCCGCGGCGACGGCGAACGTGAGGGAACGGGAGCGGCTCCTGGACATCCGGTGGCGGCGCGGGGAGTTGTCGCCTGAGGGGAGGTGCTGCTGCACGAGGGGGGATCCTCTCGGTTGAGGCGGACCACACCGCGGCAGCCGGCGACCCCGTCGTCCGGGGGCCTTCGGGGACGCGCCGCGTGAGTGGCACCGTCATTCGTTGACGGCGCCACTCTGGCGGCGCTCCCCGGGCACGGACATCGGCGAGATCGCCGGTCTCCGCCGCCGGACCACTCCCCGGCCGGACTCAGCGGACCGGGTGCCCGGCCTCGCTCAGAGCGCCCTTGACCTCGGAGATCCGCAGGTCACCGAAGTGGAAGACGGACGCGGCGAGGACCGCGTCGGCGCCCGCCTCGATGGCCGGCGGGAAGTCGGCGAGCCGGCCCGCGCCGCCCGAGGCGATGACGGGAACGGTGACGTGCGCCCGTACCGCCTTGATCATCTCGGTGTCGTAGCCGTCCTTCGTGCCGTCGGCGTCCATCGAGTTGAGCAGGATCTCGCCGGCGCCGAGCTCGGCCGCCCGGTGCGCCCACTCGACGGCGTCGATGCCGGTGCCCTTGCGGCCCCCGTGCGTGGTCACCTCGAAGGTGCCCTCGGGGGTGCGCCTGGCGTCGACGGAGAGCACGAGCACCTGGCGCCCGAAGCGTTCGGCGATCTCCCGGATGAGCTCCGGGCGTGCGATGGCCGCGGTGTTGACGCCGACCTTGTCGGCCCCGGCGCGCAGGAGCTTGTCGACGTCGTCGGGGGTGCGGACCCCGCCGCCGACCGTGAGCGGGATGAAGACCTGCTCGGCGGTGCGGCGCACCACGTCGTAGGTCGTCTCGCGGTCACCGCTGGAGGCGGTGATGTCGAGGAAGGTCAGCTCGTCGGCGCCCTCGGCGTCGTACAGCTTCGCCATCTCGACGGGATCGCCCGCGTCCCGCAGATTCTGGAAGTTGACGCCCTTGACGACGCGTCCCTTGTCGACGTCCAGGCAGGGGATGACCCGTACGGCGAGGGTCATCGCGCACCTGCCCCGTAGGCCTCGATCTCGACCTCGACGACCAGCGAGGGGTCGACGAAACCGGACACGATGATCATCGAGGCGGCGGGGCGCACGTCGTCGAAGAGCTCCTTGTGGGCACGGCCCACCTCGTCGACGTCCCGGGCGTGGGTGATGTACATCCGGGTGCGGACGACGTGCTCACGGCCGAGACCGACCTGCTTCAGGGCGTCGAAGGCGAGCTGGAAGGAGGCGAGGGCCTGCTCGTACGGACCGCCCGCGGAGATCTGGCCGTTGACCACGGAGGTGCAGCCGGAGACCAGGACGAGTCCGTTCGGCAGCTGCACCGCGCGGGAGTAACCGAACTTGTCCTCCCAGGGGCCGCCCGAGGAGACCCGGCGTACGGAGTCCGTCACGCGGCCACCGCCTTGAGGGCCTCTTCCAGGGTGAACGCCTTGGCGTACAGCGCCTTTCCGACGATGGCTCCCTCGACGCCTTCGGGGACGAGCAGGGAGATCGCGCGGAGGTCGGCGAGCGAGGAGACGCCGCCGGAGGCGACGACGGGCCTGTCGGTGGCGGCGCAGACGTCGCGCAGGAGCGCCAGGTTGGGGCCCTCCAGCGTGCCGTCCTTGGCGATGTCGGTGACGACGTAGCGGGCGCAGCCCTCGGAGTCGAGGCGGGCGAGCGTCTCGTAGAGGTCGCCGCCGTCGCGCGTCCAGCCACGGCCGCGCAGGGTCGTGCCCCGGACGTCGAGGCCGACGGCGATCTTGTCGCCGTGCTCGGCGATGACCTTGGCGACCCACTCCGGGGTCTCCAGGGCGGCGGTGCCGAGGTTGACCCGACGGCAGCCGGTGGCGAGGGCGGCGGCGAGCGAGGCGTCGTCGCGAATGCCGCCGGAGAGCTCGACCTTGATGTCCATGGCGCCGGCGACCTCGGCGATCAGCGCGCGGTTGTCGCCGGTGCCGAAGGCGGCGTCCAGGTCCACGAGGTGCAGCCACTCGGCGCCGGACTTCTGCCAGGCGAGGGCCGCCTCCAGCGGGGAGCCGTAGGAGGTCTCGGAGCCGGATTCGCCGTGGACGAGGCGGACGGCCTGGCCGTCGCGGACGTCGACGGCGGGGAGCAGTTCAAGCTTCGGCATTACAGCGTCTCGATCCAGTTGGTCAGCAGCTGGGCGCCGGCATCGCCGGACTTCTCGGGGTGGAACTGGGTGGCCCACAGCGCGCCGTTCTCCACGGCGGCCACGAACCGCTCTCCGTGCGTCGCCCAGGTGACCCTGGGGGCACGGATCTTGTCGTTGGTCACTTCGAGGGACCAGTCGTGCGCCGCGTAGGAGTGCACGAAGTAGTAGCGGGACTCCGGGTCCAGGCCCGCGAAGAGCTGGGAGCCCTCCGGCGCCTCGACGGTGTTCCAGCCCATGTGCGGGACGATGTCCGCCTTCAGCGGCCCGACGGTGCCGGGCCACTCGTCCAGCCCTTCCGTCTCGACGCCGTGCTCGATGCCGCGCTCGAACAGGATCTGCATGCCCACGCAGATGCCCATGACGGGACGGCCGCCGGAGAGCCTGCGGCCGATGATCCAGTCGCCGCGGGCCTGCTTGAGGCCGTTCATGCAGGCGGAGAAGGCACCGACGCCGGGGACGAGCAGTCCGTCGGCGTTCATCGCGGTGTCGAAGTCGCGGGTGATCTCCACGTCCCCGCCGACGTGGGCCAGTGCCCGCTCGGCCGAACGGACGTTGCCGAAGCCGTAGTCGAAGACGACGATCTTCTTCTTGTCGCTCACAGTGCCACCTCAGTCCCAGAGTCCCTGGATCCGCATGACGCCCGCCACCAGGCACATCACGGAGCCGATCCCGAGGAGCACGACGACGCCCTTGGGCATGCCCTGCTTCCAGAAGGAGTAGACGCCGCCGGCCAGGAAGAGGCCGACGACGATCAGAACGGTGTTGAGGCCGGTCACAGGGCGCCCTTCGTGGAGGGCAGGATGCCGGCCGCGCGCGGGTCGTGCTCGCTGGCGTACCGCAGGGCGCGGGCCAGCGCCTTGAACTGGCACTCGACGATGTGGTGGGCGTTGCGGCCGTACGGGACGTGGACGTGCAGGGCGATCTGCGCCTGCGCGACGAAGGACTCCAGGATGTGCCGGGTCATCGTCGTGTCGTACTCGCCGATCATCGGCGCCATCTTCTCGGGCTCGGTGTGCACGAGGTAGGGGCGGCCGGAGAGGTCGACGGTGACCTGGGCGAGCGACTCGTCCAGCGGGACGGTGCAGTTGCCGAAGCGGTAGATGCCGACCTTGTCGCCGAGCGCCTGCTTGAAGGCGGCGCCGAGCGCGAGGGCGGTGTCCTCGATGGTGTGGTGCGAGTCGATGTGCAGGTCGCCCTCGGTCTTGACCGTGAGGTCGAAGAGTCCGTGGCGGCCGAGCTGGTCGAGCATGTGGTCGTAGAAACCGACCCCGGTCGCGACATCGACCTTGCCGGTGCCGTCGAGGTCGATCTCGACGAGCACGGAGGTCTCCTTGGTGGTCCGCTCCACCCTGCCTACGCGGCTCATGCGTCGTGCTCCTTCTTCAGTTCGCGCACCGCATCGAGGAACGCGTCGTTCTCTGCCGGGGTTCCCGCGGAGACCCGCAGCCATCCCGGTACGCCGTTGTCCCGGACCAGGACGCCCCGGTCGAGGATCTGCCGCCATGCCTCGTGGCTGTCGGCGAAGCGGCCGAACTGGACGAAGTTGGCGTCCGAGTCGGTCACGGCGAATCCGAGCTCCCGCAGCCCGTCGACCAGCCTGTCGCGCTCGCTCTTGAGCTGGGCGACGTACCCGAGCAGGGTATCGGTGTGCTCCAGGGCGGCGAGCGCGGTGGCCTGCGTGACGGAGGACAGGTGGTACGGCAGCCGCACCAGCTGGACGGCGTCGACGACGGCCGGGGCGGCGGCGAGGTAGCCCAGGCGCAGGCCCGCGGCGCCGAATGCCTTGGACATCGTGCGTGACAGCACCAGGTGGGGGCGGCCCTCGATCAGCGGGAGCAGCGAGGCGTGGTGGCTGAACTCGCCGTAGGCCTCGTCGACGACGACCATCGAGGGCCGGGCGGCCTGGGCGGCGTCGTACAGCGCGAGGACGGTCTCGGCGTCCACCGCGGTGCCGGTGGGGTTGTTGGGCGAGGTGATGAAGACGACCTCGGGGCGGTGCTCGGCGATGGCCTTCTTCGCGGCCTCCACGTCGATGGTGAAGTCCTCGTGGCGCGGCCCGGAGACCCAGCCGGTCCCGGTGCCCCGCGCGATGAGGGCGTGCATCGAGTACGAGGGCTCGAAGCCGATCGCGGTGCGCCCTGGGCCGCCGAAGGTCTGCAGCAGCTGCTGGAGCACCTCGTTGGAGCCGTTGGCCGCCCAGACGTTGGCCGCGGTGACCTCGTGCCCGGCGGTGCGGGTGAGGTAGCGGGCGAGCTCGGTGCGGAGCTCCACGGCGTCGCGGTCGGGGTAGCGGTTGAGGTCGCGGGCGGCCTCGCGGACCCGCTCGGCGATGCGGTCGACGAGCGCGTCGGGCAGCGGGTACGGGTTCTCGTTGGTGTTCAGCCGGACCGGTACGTCGAGCTGGGGCGCCCCGTACGGGGACTGGCCGCGGAGCTCGTCGCGGATCGGGAGCGCGTCCCACGCGTTCGGGGGGGTGCTGCTGTTCGTCACGCTTGCGGAACCTTCCAGCCGAACCTGGCCTTGAGTGCGGCGCCGTGGGCGGGGAGGTCCTCCGCCTCGGCGAGGGTGACCACGTGGTGGGTGACCTCGGCCAGCGCGTCGCGGGTGTAGTCGACGATGTGGATGCCGCGCAGGAAGGACTGCACGGAGAGACCCGAGGAGTGGCAGGCACAACCGCCGGTGGGCAGCACGTGGTTGGAGCCGGCGCAGTAGTCGCCGAGCGAGACGGGCGACCAGGGGCCGACGAAGACCGCTCCCGCGTTGCGGACCCGGTCGGCGACGGCGGCGGCGTTCTCGGTCTGGATCTCCAGGTGCTCGGCGGCGTACGCGTCGACGACCTTGAGGCCGTCCTCGATGTCGTTGACGAGGACGATCGCGGACTGGCGGCCGGCCAGCGCGGGTTCGATCCGGTCGGTGACGTGCCGGGTCGCGGCGACCTGGGGCTTCAGCTCGGCCTCGGTGGCGGCGGCGAGCTCCTCGGAGTCGGTGACGAGGACGGCGGCGGCCATGGGGTCGTGCTCGGCCTGGCTGATCAGGTCGGCGGCGACGTGCACGGGGTCGGCGCTCGCGTCGGCGAGGATCGCGATCTCGGTGGGGCCGGCCTCGGCGTCGATGCCGATACGGCCCTTGAGGAGGCGCTTGGCGGCGGCGACGTAGATGTTGCCGGGGCCGGTGACGAGGTTCACGGGCAGGCAGTCCTCGGTGCCGTACGCGAACATCGCGATGGCCTGGGAGCCGCCGGCGGCGTACACCTCGTCGACGCCGAGGAGGGCGCAGGCGGCGAGGATCGTGGGGTGCGGCAGGCCGCCGAACTCCTTCTGCGGCGGGGAGGCGACGGCGACGCCCTCGACGCCCGCCTCCTGGGCCGGGACCACGTTCATCACGACGGAGGACGGGTAGACCGAGCGTCCGCCCGGGACGTAGAGCCCCACGCGCTCGACGGGGACCCACTTCTCGGTGACCGTGCCGCCGGGGACGACCTGGGTGGTGTGGGTGGTGCGGCGCTGCTCGCGGTGGACGAGGCGGGCGCGGCGGATCGACTCCTCCAGAGCGGCTCGCACGGCGGGGTCGAGGGCTTCGAGCGCGCCGGTGATCGCGTCGGCCGGCACCCGGATCGAGTCGATCCGTACGCCGTCGAGTTTCTCCCCCCACTCGATCACTGCCGCCGAGCCACGATGGCGTACGTCCTCGCAGATGGGCCGCACCGTCTCCAGGGCGGCTTCCACGTCGAACTCGGCACGGGGCAGCAGGTCGCGCAGGTCGCCGCCCTCGGGGAGGGCGGTGCCGCGCAGATCGATTCGAGAGATCACACCGCAATTCTCTCAGACCGGTTCAGGCGTCCGGTCGCCCGTATCACTGGCTGATACATGTCCCGGCTGTCACTGCTGACCGTTAGCGTTCACCTGGTCACAGAGCGGGAAGAACGGTTGTACGAAGCGCGGGACGGACCGCGCAGGCGGAGGTGAGGCAGTGACCGAACCGCACGACGGAGAGATCCCCGACGGGCTCAGCGCGGCGGAGCTGGGCATGTGGCAGTCCTTCCGGAACGGCACGACCTACGATCTGCGCTCCCACGACCCGGTGCGCGACGATCCCTTCGCACCGCTCGTCTGGGGGCCCGAGCGCAGCGTCGGGGCCCGGACGGTGGCGCGGCTGCTGCTGAGCGGGCCGCCCGCCAGGCCGGGGCGGGTGGCGGCGCTGAAGCTCCGGGGCGTGCGCATCACGGGCAAGCTGGATCTGGCGGGCGGCCGCGTCTCGCCGTACGTGGAGCTGACGGGCTGCCGCTTCGAGCAGGAGGTGGTGCTGCCCGAGTGTCATTTCACGACGCTCCGGATGGTGGGCTGCGCGGTGCCCCGCCTGGACGCCGCCCGGCTGCACACCGAGGGCGATCTGCATCTGCCGCGCTGCCGGATCGAGCGCGGCATCCGGCTGACCGACGCCCAGATCGGCACGGACCTGCTGATCAACCAGATCCGCATCGGGCCCGACCGGCGGGGCCGCTCCTTCGTGGGCGACGGGATGGCGGTGGCGCAGGATCTCCAGGCGGAGATGATCGAGACGCGCGGCGAGCTGAGCCTGCGCGGGGCGAAGGTCGGCGGTTCGCTGAGCCTGCGGGGCAGCCGGCTGCGCGCCACGGACGGGCGGCGCGCGCTGAACGCCCCGCAGCTCAGTGTGGAGCGCACGCTGTACATGACGGAGGCCTGGGTCAGCGTCGACACGGGGAACCAGGGCACCACTCCCCCGTTCGGTATCGCACGCGGCGGCGGCCCCGCGCGCGGGACGCGTGCGCAGGTCTTCGAGTGCCGGGGCGCGGTGCGCCTCGACGACGGCCGGTTCGGGGACGCGGTGGACCTGCACAAGGCCAGATTCCTCCTCGTCGGGCGCGAGGAGCTGTCGCTGCGCCGGATCGTCACCCCCGAGCTGCGCTTCAACGCGGAGCGCCCCCAGGAGGGCCGGGTCGTGCTGAACGGCGCGAGGGTCGTCACGCTGATCGACGTGTCGACCAGCTGGCCCGGCCCCGGCGGCCTGGCGATGGGCGGCTTCGTGTACGAGAACCTCGTCCCGTACGGGCACTTCCCGCTCTCCCGGCGCCTGGAGTGGGTGCTGGCCGCGACCCCGGAGTACGTCCCGGAGCCGTACGAGCGCCTCGCGACGGTGCTCCGCAGCTGCGGGGAGGACGCGGACGCCCGCGAGGTGCTGCTGGCCAAGCAGCGGCGCCGGCGGGAGACGCTGCCGCCGGCGGGCAGGATCTGGGGCTACCTCCAGGACTGGACGGTGGCGTACGGCTACCGGCCGGGGCGCGCCCTGGTGTGGATGGCCGTGCTGTGGGCGGCGGGGGCGGTGGCCTTCTCGCAGTACCGCCCCGAGTCGATCAAGGGGAGTGAGCATCCGCAGTGGAATCCCGCGCTGTACGCGCTGGATCTGCTGGTCCCCGTGATCAATCTCGGGCAGGACGGCTACTGGCTGCTGAAGGGCGGCTGGCAGTGGGCGGCCGCCGCGCTCGTGCTCCTGGGGTGGATATTGGCCACGACGGTGGCGGCGGGCGCTTCGCGGCTGCTGCGGCGGGGCTGAGCGGAGGGCGGACGCCCATCGGGGCGGACGCCTGACGCCCCAGGGCTCGAAAGGCCGGTCGAGGCCCGGCAGCACGGCCGGTCGGCGGTGACGCGAAGGTCGGATTCCAGCCGGTCACAAGCGCTTCCTTTGCTCTTTCTTGACCGTGTTCCGGGCAACCCTTCCACTCGCTACAGAAGCTTCACAGTGCTCCTCTGGCGCAGCCCCCACCAGGGCTTTTCAATGGTCTGCACCATGGCTTTCCTCCGCGCTCTGCTGACGTCCGCGCGCACGTTCCGGTACGGCCCCGGGCTGTCCTCCGGGCTGCCGGCGGACGACGCGGTGCTGCTCGACGCCCCGGACGAACGGCTCGCCCCGGCGCTGGTCGCGGCGGCCCTCGGAGAGTTCGAGCCCGCCGCCAAGCTCCTGGCCACCACCCGGGACGCCGCCGACTGGGAGACCCGCGACCGCAGCCTGGCCCGGCTGGTCGCCTTCGCCCGCAGCAGGGACGGCTGGCTCTCCGGCTGGCTGGCCGCCTCACCGCGCGATCCCGACGCCCTGCTCGTCAAGGCGGGACTCGCGGTGCGCCGGGCGTGGGAGTCACCGGCCCACGCCGAGCTGCTGCGCGAGGTCGGCCCGCTGATCTCGGCGGCTGCCGACGCCGATCCCCGCGACCCGGTGCCCTGGCGGCTCGCACTCGAACACGCCCGCGGCACCCACGCCTCGCACACGCTGTTCGAGTCGCTGTGGGAGCAGGCCGTGCGCCGCTCGGCCCACCACTACGGCAGCCATGTCGCCGCGCTCCGCTATCTCTCGGCGCAGTGGTACGGCTCCCACCGCGAGTGCTTCGACTTCGCCGAGCGGGCGGCCGAGGACGCGGCGAGGGACTCCCTGGTGCAGGCCCTGCCGGTGCGGGCGGCCTTCGCCCTGCTGCGGGACGAGAAGGCCGCCGCGCGGATGACCTCCGTGCAGGCGGACCGGATCGACGGCGCGGCCGATCTCGCGATCAGGCTCTCGGCCGGCTTCCCGGCCGGCGATCCCTGGCCGGCGGAGGTCCGCAATCTGCTCGCCTACGTCCTGGTCGCACGGGGCCGTTCGGCCGATGCCCTGGAGCAGTTCCGGCTGATCGGGCCGTACGCCACCTCGTTCCCGTGGGCGTACGTGACCGGGGAGCCGCTCGGCGGATTCCTCGAAGCGCGGGCGGTGGCCAGGCTCCGGGTGGCCTCTTCCACGCCGTTGCGCGGCAGGCCGGAACACAGCGGGCGCCGGGGCCATTAGGCTTGGCCGTTGTGACCACCGCTCGCCTGCCCCTCTTCCCGCTGAACGCGGTGCTGTTCCCCGGCCTCGTACTGCCGCTCAACGTCTACGAGGAGCGCTATCGCGCCATGATGCGCGAGCTGCTCGAGATCGACGAGGACGAACCGCGCCGCTTCGTGGTGGTCGCGATCCGCGACGGCCGCGAGACCGCTCCGACGGCCACCGGAATGCCGGACACGGTCACCGCGGCACCCCCCGCCGAGCGTGCCCCGGCCGACGGCTTCGGGCCGGATCCGATCCAGACCTTCCACCGGGTCGGCTGCGTCGCGGACGCGGCGAAGATCCGTGAGCGCGCCGACGGCAGTTACGAGGTCCTGGCGACGGGCACCACGCGCGTCCGGCTGCTCTCGGTCGACGCGAGCGGCCCGTTCCTGACGGCCGAGGTCGAGGAACTCTCCGAGGACCCGGGCGGTGCCGAGGGCGAGGGCGAGGCCGCGCCCCCGGACGAGGCGGGAGCCCTCGCCGAGGGCGTGCTGCGTGCCTTCCGCAGCTACCAGAAGCGGCTGGCCGGAGCGAGCGAGCGTTCCCTGACGACGGGTTCGGACCTGCCGGACGACCCCTCCGTCGTCTCGTACCTCGTGGCCGCCGCCGCTGTCCTCGACGTCCCGTCGAAGCAGCGGCTGCTCCAGGCCCCCGACACCGCGACCCGGCTGCGCGAGGAGCTCGCGCTCCTGCGCAAGGAGACCGCGGTGATCCGGCACCTGCCGTCGCTGCCCGCGACCGACCTGACCCGCGCCCCCACGCACCCCAACTGACCCGAGGACCTGCCAGGTGGCGAAGAAGTCCAGGAAGCAGCAGCCCGGCGGCACCCCGGCCACGGTCGCCCTGACCACGGCCGGCACCGCGTTCACGGTCCACTCCTACGACCACGACCCGGCCTCGGCGTCCTACGGCGAGGAGGCCGCCCAGGCCCTGGGCGTCTCCCCCGACCGGGTCTTCAAGACCCTGGTGGCCGAGGTCGACGGCGAACTGGTCGTCGCCGTGGTCCCGGTGGCGGGATCACTCGACCTGAAGGCGCTGGCATCGGCGGTGGGCGGCAAGCGCGCCACGATGGCGGACCCGGCAGCGGCGGAACGCACCACGGGCTATGTGCGGGGCGGAATCTCCCCGCTGGGCCAGCGCAAGCGGCTGCGTACGGTCCTGGACGCGTCGGCCGGCGCGCACGCCACCATCTGCGTATCGGCGGGCCGCCGGGGCCTGGAGGTCGAACTGTCCCCCGAGGACCTGACGGCCCTGACGACGGCGACGGTGGCCCCGATCGGCCGGACCTGACCCCGACCGCACCGGACCGGGCGTACCTGACGACCACACCTGACCGGGCGCACCGATCCAGCCCGTCCGGCGCTTGAGGACCGGGTCCGGGGCGGAGCCCCGGTCACGGGAAGGGGCGGGCAGGGGAACAGGCCCGCCGCAGGCGTCCCGCCCTACGACCGCTCCGGCCACTCCCCCGCACGCTTGCCGTCCTCGCCCACCGGCCCCGGCCCGAACGCCGACTCCGGCTCCGCCCCGGCAGAAGCGGAGGACCCGGCCGCGGACGACCCGGCCCCGTGGGACGCTCCAGAGCCGTGGGACGCGCCGTACGGCTCCCCGTACGCCGCCCACTCCGGCTCGGGATCCCGCGGCCCGAACAACGCCGTCAGCCCCAGGTGCACGATCATCGCCGCGACCGGCCAGGAGAGCATCCCCGCGCCCACCGCGTGCAGTTCCAGCGGCGCGTCGAACGTGACCCCCTTGCCGACCTCCTTGGCATGGGCCACCACATCGGACGTGGGCCCGAACCAGGTGCCGATCCCCCACGCCAGCAGGGAGCCCAGCAGCCCGCCCACGGCGAGCGCCACCACCAGGGGGATGCCCCCGCGGCGGCGGAAGAGGAAGACGGCGACCGCCGAGACCAGGCCGAAGGCCAGCGCGAGCAGCACGAACGTGCCGTCCGCCCCGATCACCTCCTCGCCCTCACTGTTCTTGAGGAAGACCGCGGTGTCGTCGGAGACGAGCGGCACCCTCGGCGCGAGCAGCAGCCAGAGAAGCCCGAGGCCGACCCCCGCCACCGTCAGCAGCCCGGTGATCACAGCGGCCTGACGGATCTCCGCGCGCCGCTCGGCCCGGCCCGGCTGTTCGCCGGGCAGAGCATGCGACCCGGAGGGCGGAACCTGCCACGGATCGTTCGGCTGGGGCTGGTGCGGCGGCGTCAACGGTGCGGTCACGGTGCCATCGTGCCAGGCGTGCCCTCGTACCGCCTCACCGGACCGCCGCACGGCGGTACGCCCAGGTGGCGACGGCCAGCGAGAGCACACCGACCGCCGCGCACACCGCGAGGTCGAGGGCGACGACCGCCCAGTCGGGGTGGGCGTCGAAGGACCGGGACAGCGCCTCGACGCCGTACGTCGAGGGGAGCAGATCGCGCGCCCAGCCGACGGGGCCGGGCAGTCGCTCGGCCGGGAGCACGCCCAGCAGCAGAGCGGCCGACATGCCCAGCTGCCCGAGGAGCGTCGCCAGCTCCTGACGCGGCGCCAGCAGACCGAGCGCGGCGCCCAGCCCGGAGAGCGCGGCCCCGGAGAGCGGGATGACCGCGACGAGCACCCAGAGATGCGTCATCGGCAGGCCGAAGAGCGCGCTGCCCGCCACCGCGGTGACGATGGTGCCGGGCACGGTGAAGGAGGCGTACGCCCCCGCCGCCCCCAGCACCACGGCGGCCGGCGGCACCGGAAGCGTGGCGTAGTGGTCGAGCCCGCCGCCCGCCCTGAGCTGGCCGAAGTACTGGGCGAGCAGGTTGAGCGCGACGAATGCCACGACCAGCACGCTGGACCCGGCGACGACGGCCCGCGCCTCCTCACCTCCGTCGACGACCCCGCGCATCAGGACCATGATCCCGACGGACTGGAAGGTCGCGACGAACAGCAGCGGAATCCGCGCGACCCGCGCCCGCGACAACTGCGCCCGGTACACGGCGGCGAGCGACGGCAGCAGCCTGGCCCGGGGCGCGAGGGGGGCGGGGGCGGTGCGGTCGGGACGGCCGGTGCGCACCGCGGGGGTCCGCGGCTTCGCCCCGGTCACCTTCGCGGACTCCGTGGGAACGACGCTCGTCACCTGGCACAGCTCCCGTCCGACACGTACATGTTCACGTCCACCGTCATGATCACGCCTTCACCAGTCCCTCGGTGGCCCTGGCCGCGTCCCCGCCGAGCGCCAGATAGACGTCCTCCAGGCTGGGCGTCGCCAGCGTGAAGTCGTCCAGCGAGGAGAACGCCGCCCCGCCGGTCACCGCCGCGACCGCGGCCCGCGCCTCGTCCGGGCAGAGCCGCAGCACCCACCGGCGCCCCGACTCCTGTGCGGAGGCGCGCAGCGCGGCGACCTCGGGGACGTCCAGCGGAGCGCGCTCGCGCCACACCAGCTCGACCCGGACCTCTCCGGCGACGCGCTCCTTGAGGCCGGAGGGGGTGTCGCAGGCGATGACCTTGCCGCGTTCCATCACGGCGACCCGGTCCAGGACGGTCTCCGCCTCGATGACGTTGTGGGTCACCAGCAGCACCGTCGCCCCGTGCTCGGCGCGCCGCCGGTCGACGGCGGACCAGACGGAGCGACGGGCGACGGGGTCCATCCCGGTCGTCGGCTCGTCCAGCACCAGCAGGGGGCGCTCGCCGACCAGTGCGGCGGCGAAGCAGGCGAGCCGCCGCTGCCCGCCGGAGAGCTTCTTCAGCGGGCGTCCCGCGAGCTCGGTGAGCCCCAGCTCCTCCAGAACCTCGTCGCGCGCGGCCCGCGCCTCCCGTACCGGCAGGCCCCTGAGCCGCCCGGTGGTCTCGGCGGCGAGCGACACGGTCAGTTCGTCGAGGGCTGTGGACTCCTGGCCGAGGTAGCCGATGAGCCGCGACGCCCGCTCGGGGTGGCGCACGAGATCGTGCCCCAGCACCTCGACGCTTCCGGAGTCGGGGCGCATGAGTCCGGTGAGCTGGCGCACGAGGGTGGACTTGCCCGCGCCGTTGGGCCCGAGCAGCCCGAAGATCTCGCCGCGCCGGACGTCGAGGCCGACCCCGTCGGTGGCGCGCACCTCGGGGGTGGCGGCCCGGCCGCGTCGGCCGCGGACGGCGGGGTAGGTCTTGACCAGATCACGCACCGCGCACACGGTCCCGGTCCCGGTCTGTGCCTGTGCTGTGCCCGTACTCACGAGGTATGAGGGTACGGGGTCGGATGCCCCGTATTGCGTCCGGGGCCGGGCAGTGGCGCCCGGCTCACTCCCCCACGGGGGCGTGCTCGGCGGCGGCCCGTACGTCGATCTCGCGCCAGAAGCCCGCCCGGATGGCATAGCGGTCGTGCTCGTCGATCTGGTCGTCCTTGTGTGCGAGCAGCCCGAAGCGCGCCGCGTACCTCAGCAGTTCTCCGTCGATGCGGTGCGGGATGCGGGGGTACATCGTGGACAGTTTCTGCAGGTGGACGGTCTCCGGGAGCCGTTCCATCCAGCGCCGGGCGAAGACCTGGCCGACCTCGAAGGGGTCACCGCCGACGGTGGTGATGTCCTCCTCCCGGTCCGCCCAGCGCTGCTCGGCGCTGGTGAGCTGGGCCAGGGTCGGCAGGGACGCGGTCTCGGCGGGTTCGCCGAGCGGTCCGCCGCGCTCCACCCAGCCCTTGTCGGACGACCAGCGCAGGGTGGCGTTGGGGGCGGGCTGCTGGGCGGGGGGCTGAGCAGCCCGGTCCCCGGGCGCGCGCAGGCTCGCCAGGTCCTTGGGCGTGGGGACGCCCTTGTGTCCCGGCGCGGGCTGGGGGTGCGGCACGGTGTCGCCGGCCGGTGCCGCGGTGCCGTTGCGGGCCGCGGCGGCCTGGGCCTCCGATGCCCGCTCGGCGGAGGCGGCGAGGGCCGCCTCCGGCAGGGGCGCGGAGAGGATCGCGGCGATCTCGGGGCGCGGGGCGGGCGCCGGCGCGCACACGCCCCCGGTCTCCTTGGCGCGTACGGCCTTGGTGATCCAGGCCCGGTCGAGCACCCGCCGCTCGTCGGCCTCGGCGACCAGGTCCTCGGACTGGTTGTAGTCCCCGTCGGCGGCCTGGACCGCCCAGAGGTGGACGGCGACTCCGTGTTCCTTGGCGGACATGAGGCCGGGGAGCAGATCGCCGTCACCGGTCACGAGCACCACGTCGGAGCAGGCGCGGTTCCTGGCCAGCTCGGTCAGCTCCGCGTGCATGGCCGCGTCGACGCCCTTCTGCGCCCACCGTCCGTCACTGCGGGTGAGCGCGCCCAGGCGAACCGTGACCCGCGGCATGACCCGAAGCCTGCGGTGCTCGGGCTGCGGCACGCGGTCGGGGGCGCCGTCGAACCAGTAGATGCGCAGCAGGGGCTGTTCCGTATCGGCCTCGGCGCGCTCGCGCAGGCCCTGGATCAGGGCCGCGTGGTCGACGGTGATGCGGGAACGGGCGGGCTCTCCGGCCAGCAGACTCGCGGCTGCGCCCAGCAGGTAGCCGGCGTCCACCAGGACGACGCAACGGTCCACGCGTTCCACCCTCTTCCAGGAAATCGGGAGCGGAGTCAGCGGGCCCGGACATGGGGGGTGGGCACGCTCACCCGGGGTGCCCGGGGTTCGCTCACTCAGGGTTTCCTTCGAGTCTGCCCGACGGCAGGGTCGTTAAGGTCCGGAACTCGATCATCGGCGTGGCGGATCCGGAAAACGGCGCATCATACCTCCCCTACTACACTGGGTAATGATCCAACATGCGGCCTTTGTGGTGTTATGTGAGTCTGACAGCGGTTCTGGACCCCCCGGATCTCCCACAGGAGGTAGCACCATGGCGAAGAACAAGAATCGCAAGCAGGGCAGTCAGCACGACCGCGCGTCCGCCGCGGAGCGAGGCGCCGAGGAGGCCAAGTCCACGGCCTACGAGTCGCAGACCCAGGCACAGTCCCAGGCGCAGGGCAGCCCGTCCGATGTCGCCCGCAAGCACCAGAAGCGCTTCGGCCACAACTGACGGCCCGCGGGGCCGACAGGCCGAGAGGGGCGCCCCGCCGATGGCGGGGCGCCCCTCTCGCGGTTCCAGGGTCCGTCAGCCGGCCAGGCAGGACGGGCCGAGCAGCACCTTCAGGTCGCCGAAGAGGGCGGGGTCGGGCTTGACGCGGTGCCGGTCGAGCCGGAGCACGGTGGTCTTGCGCGGGCCCTGGAGCCTGATGCGCACCTCGGTGTCGCCCCGGTGGTTGTTGAGCACCTCACCGAGCCTGCTGACCATGGGCGGGGTGACCCTGACCGTGGGGATGGTCAGGACGACGGGCGCGTTGGACCCTGCGTTGGAGATGTCGGGGACCTGCATCTCCATGGCGACCAGGCGCGGCACGTCCTCGCGCTTGTCGAGGCGTCCCTTGACGAAGACGACCGTGTCCTCGACGAGCTGGGTGGAGACCAGCTGGTAGGTCGCCGGGAAGAACATGCATTCGATGGAGCCCGCGAGGTCCTCGACGGTCGCGATGGCCCAGGCGTTGCCCTGCTTGGTCATCTTGCGCTGGAGGCCGGAGATGATGCCGCCGACGGTGACGATCGCGCCGTCGGAGTGCTCACCTCCGGTGAGCTGGGAGATCGCGGCGTCCGACTTGTCGGACAGGACGTGCTCCAGCCCGAAGAGCGGGTGGTCGGAGACGTACAGGCCGAGCATCTCGCGCTCCTGCGCGAGCAGATAGGACTTCTCCCACTCGATGTCGGAGAACTCCACGTCGAGACCGAAGCCCGGCTCGTCGCTCGCCTCGTCGCCCATGCCGCCGAAGAGGTCGAACTGCCCCTCGGCCTCCTTGCGCTTGACCTGGACCACGTTGTCGATCATCGGTTCGTGGTGGGCGACGAGCCCCTTGCGGGTGTGGCCCATCTCGTCGAAGGCACCGGCCTTGATGAGCGACTCGATGGTGCGCTTGTTGCAGACGACCGCTTCGACCTTGTCGAGGAAGTCGGGGAACGTGGAGTACTTTCCCTTGGCCTTGCGGCACCGGATGATCGAGTCGACGACGTTCTGCCCGACGTTGCGGACGGCGGTCAGGCCGAAGAGGATCACGTCGTCGCCCTGGGCGGCGAAGTTCGACTCGGACTCGTTGACGTTCGGCGGGAGCACCTTGATGCCCATGCGCCGGCACTCGTTGAGGTAGACCGCCGACTTGTCCTTGTCGTCCTTGACGGAGGTCAGCAGGGCCGCCATGTACTCGGCGGGGTAGTTCGCCTTGAGGTAGGCCGTCCAGTAGGTGACCAGGCCGTACGCGGACGAGTGCGCCTTGTTGAAGGCGTAGCCCGCGAAGGGCACCAGGACGTCCCAGAGCGCCTGGATCGCCTGGTCGGAATAGCCGTTCTTCTTGGCGCCGGCCTGGAAGAGGACGAAGTTCTTCGCCAGCTCCTCGGGCTTCTTCTTGCCCATCACGCGGCGCAGGATGTCGGCCTCGCCGAGGGAGTACCCGGCGATGATCTGGGCGGCCTTCTGGACCTGCTCCTGGTAGACGATGAGGCCGTAGGTCAGGCCCAGCGTCTCCTTGAGCGGCTCCTCCAGCTCCGGGTGGATCGGGGTGATCTCCTGCCGGGCGTTCTTGCGCTCGGCGTAGTTCGTGTGCGAGTTCATGCCCATCGGGCCCGGCCGGTAGAGAGCCGAGACGGCGGAGATGTCCTCGAAGTTGTCGGGCTGCATCTGGCGCAGGAGCGAGCGCATGGGGCCGCCGTCGAACTGGAACACGCCGAGCGTGTCACCGCGGCAGAGCAGCTCGTACGTCTTGGGGTCGTCCAGCGGCAGGGCGAGCATCTCCAGGTCGACGCCCTTGTTGGCCTTCACCATCTTGATGGCGTCGTCCATGATCGTCAGGTTGCGCAGACCCAGGAAGTCCATCTTGAGCAGGCCGAGCGACTCGCACTGGGGGTAGTCCCACTGTGTGATCGTCACGCCGTCGGTGTGCCGCACCCAGATCGGCGCGTGGTCGACGATCGGCTCGCTGGACATGATCACGCCGGCCGCGTGCACGCCCATCTGCCGGACGAGGCCCTCCACGCCCTTCGCGGTGTCGATCACCTTCTGGACGTCCGGCTCGTTCTCGTACATCCCCCGGATCTCGCCCGCCTCGCTGTAGCGCGGGTGCTTCGGGTCGGTGATGCCGTTGAGGTCGATGCCCTTGCCGAGGACGTCGGCGGGCATGGCCTTGGTGAGGCGGTCGCCCATCGCGTACGGGTAGCCCAGGACGCGCGCGGAGTCCTTGATCGCGTTCTTGGCCTTGATCTTGCCGTAGGTGCCGATCATGGCGACCTTGTCGGCGCCGTACTTCTCGGTGACGTACCGGATCACCTCGACGCGCCTGCGCTCGTCGAAGTCGATGTCGACATCGGGCATGGAGACGCGCTCGGGGTTGAGGAAGCGCTCGAAGATCAGCCCGTGGGTGATCGGGTCGAGGTCGGTGATGCCCATGGCGTACGCGACGATGGAGCCGGCGGCCGAGCCTCGGCCGGGTCCCACCGCGATGCCGTTGTTCTTGGCCCACATGATGAAGTCGGCGACGACGAGGAAGTACCCCGGGAACCCCATCTGGATGATGATGTCCATCTCGTACTCGGCCTGCTTCTGCCGGTCCTCGGGGACGCCGCCGGGATAGCGGCGGCCCATGCCGACCCGGACCTCCTCCTGGAACCAGGTGACCTCGGTGAAGCCGTCCGGGATCTCGAACTTCGGCATGAGGTCGCGCTTCTCGAACATGCCCGCGGTGTCGATCTGCTGCGCGACCAGGAGGGTGTTGGCGCAGCCCTCCTGCCAGGCGTCGGAGGAGTCGACGCCGTACATCTCCTCCGTCGTCTTCAGGTAGTAGCCCGTGCCGTCGAAGCGGAAGCGGTCCGGGTCGGAGAGGTTCTTGCCGGTCTGGATGCAGAGCAGGGCGTCGTGCGCGGTCGCCTCGTTGGCGTAGGTGTAGTGCGAGTCGTTCGTCACGAGCGGCGGGATGTCCAGCTTCCGGCCGATCTCCAGGAGCCCGTCGCGGACCCGGCGCTCGATCTCGATGCCGTGGTCCATCAGCTCCAGGAAGTACCTGCCCTCGCCGAAGATGTCCTTGTAGTCGGACGCGGCCTGGACCGCCTCGTCGAACTGCCCGAGCCGCAGCCGGGTCTGCACCTCGCCGGAGGGGCACCCGGTGGAGGCGATCAGACCCTCGGACCACTGGGAGATGGTCTCCTTGTCCATGCGCGGCCACTTCTGCAGCCAGCCCTCGGCGTACGCGTCCGAGGACAGCTTGAAGAGGTTGTGCAGCCCGGTGCTGTTCGCCGCCCAGATCGTCTTGTGGGTGTAACCACCGGAACCCGAGACGTCGTCCCGCTTCTGGTGCGGCTGGCCCCACTGGATCTTGCGCTTGTGCTTGCGCGACTCGGGGGCGACGTACGCCTCGATCCCGATGATCGGCGTCACCCCTGCCTTCTTCGCCGAGTGGAAGAAGTCGTACGCCCCGTGGAGGTTGCCGTGGTCGGTCATGGCGATGTGCGACATCCCCATCTCGTTGCACGCCTCGAACATGTCCTTGAGCCGCGCGGCACCGTCCAGCAGCGAGTACTGGGTGTGGACGTGCAGGTGCGTGAAGGGCGGCTTGCTCACGGCGCTGTGCCTCCGGATAGGTCTTCAGGGCGGCGCGGAGCGCCTCGCTGAGGGGGGTGATCGGGCGACGGACGGGAGATGACGGCTCGGGGGGACGACGTGGAAGTCTACGTCTCCGAGGTGACGGACGTCGGGCACTCCGGGGTACGGTCGCGCGTTGGAAGACGAGGGACGCCCGTCCCTTTTGTCATGAACGCCATGTACCAGGAGGCACCCAGCGATGTCGGACACGCACACCGGCGCAGAGCAGCGCGGGGAGCAGATTCTCGCCGTTTTCGACACCGCTTTCGGGCAGCTCCTGGCTGCCGACCCCGCAGCGTTCCGGGTCAAGTTCCGCAAGATGGCGGGCTCGGCCTTCGCGTTCTACCGGGGCTCGGCCGGCCTCTTCTACGCCGACCTCGACCGCGAGCAGCACAGTGGCGCCTATCTCGACGAGCGGACGAGCCGGGTGTGGATCCACGGCGATCTACACGCCGAGAACTTCGGCACGTACATGGACGCCAACGGCCGGCTCGTGTTCAACGTCAACGACTTCGACGAGGCCTATGTGGGCCCGTTCACCTGGGACCTCCAGCGCTTCGCCGCCTCGGTGGCCCTGATCGGTTACGCCAAGGCCCTGAGCGACGACCAGATCACCGAGCTCGTCCGGGTCTACGCCGCCGCGTACCGGGAGCGGATCCACGCCCTGGCGACCGGCGCGAAGAACGACGAGGTGCCGCCCTTCACCCTGGACACCGCCGACGGCCCGCTGCTCGGCGCGCTGCGCGACGCCCGGGCCCTGACCCGGTTCGGGCTGCTGGACTCGATGACGGAGATCCGGGACTTCGAGCGCCGCTTCGCCGCGGGCGGCGGCGCGATCGACCTGGACGCCGCCACGCGCTACAAGGTGCTCGCCGCCTTCGACGGCTATCTGGAGACGCTGCCAGAGGCGAGCCTGGCCCGGCCCGACTCGTACCGCGTGAAGGACGTCGTCGGCCGCCGGGGCATCGGCATCGGGTCGGCGGGCCTGCCCTCGTACAACATCCTTCTGGAGGGCAACAGCGACGCCCTGGAGAACGATGTCGTGATCTATCTCAAGCAGGCGCAGACCCCCGCCGTCTCCCGGCACGTGACCGACGCCTCGGTGCGGGACTACTTCCAGCACGAGGGGCACCGCACGGTGATCTCGCAGCGCGCGCTCCAGGCGCACGCCGACCCGTGGCTGGGCTGGACCGAGCTGGACGGGTCCGGGCAGCTGGTCGCCGAGGTCTCCCCGTACGCGGTCGACCTCGACTGGTCCGACATCGACGAGCCGGAGGAGTTCGCGGCGGTCGTCGCCGACCTCGGCCGGGCGACGGCGACGATGCACTCGGCCGCGGACGACGAGAGCGGGCACTCGCTGGTGCCGTTCTCAACCGAGCGCGCGATCGACGCCGCCATCGCGGCCGACGAGGAGGGCTTCGGCGACCTGCTGGTCGACTTCGCCCACAGCTACGGTGCCCGCGCCCGCCGCGACCACCAGATCTTCGTGGACCTCTTCCGCAACGGCCGCATCCCCGGTCTGTAGGGGCCCGCGCGCTTCCTTAGGGACCGCTTACAGGTACGCATGACACACTCTCCGGCGATGGACGTATCAGGGACGCAGATCAGAGCGGTACGCGCGGCGCTGTTCACCGCGCTCGTCGTCACGCTCTCCTCCGCGTCCCATGTGCTGCTCTCCCGGGTCCCGCTGCCGCTGACGGCGATCGCGCTGCTGGCCGGCGTCGTCTTCGCCGTGGCGTTCGCGCTGGCGGGCCGGGAGCGCGGCTTCGGGGCGATCGCCGGACTGCTGGTTCCGCTGGAGCTGGCGGCCGACACCGTGTTCACCACCGGCCAGCACCTCTGTTACGGGGCGGCGGGCGGGCCGATCGCGGGCCCGCTGCGCTCGGTGGGCGTCGATGTGCTCTGCGGTGGCGAGGCCGGTGCGTCCGACCGGCTCTCCGGCGTGGCCGCGGTCGGCACGCCGCTGGCCGGAGTGACCGCCACGGGCGACCACGCCGCCGCCCTGCTGGCCTCGCCCGGACCGGCCGTGCCGTGGCTGCTGCTGGCCGCGCACGTGACCGTGGGCCTGCTCGCCGCCGCCTGGCTGCGGCGGGGCGAGTCGGCGCTCGCGGGGCTGCTGGTCGCGGCCGCCGCCCTGGCGTTCCGGCCGCTGCTCACCGCCTTCGCCGTGGCGGGGGCGCCCCTCCGGCGGACGCCGGGCGGGGCCCGCGGCGCGGGACGGCCGCACCCGCTCGCCCCGGCCCGCCTCCTCGTGCACTCCGTGGGCCGCAGGGGCCCACCGCGCTCGGTCTGCACCTCTGTCTGAGTACGCGGTACGAAACCCCCCTGAACCCGTTACGGAGCACCCCCATGAGCAAGCGCAACAGCCAGGCCAACAAGTCCGCCGCCCGTGAGCGGCTGCGCGTGGAGCGCGAGCGCCAGGCCAAGAAGGACAAGGCACGCAAGCAGATCGTCGTCGGCGTCTCGGTCGTCGCCGTGCTGGCGATCGCCGGAGGCGTCAGCTACGGCGTGATGCAGCTGAACAAGCCCTCCGCCTGGGAGGCCGCGGCGGACGCGAAGAACATCACCGCCCCCAAGAACACCTCGGGCGACGACGGCACGACCGTCGTGATCGGCGAGTCCAGCGCCAAGAAGACCCTGGAGCTGTACGAGGACTCGCG
Source organism: Streptomyces sp. CB02058 (assembly GCF_001905505.1). Lineage (GTDB taxonomy): Bacteria > Actinomycetota > Actinomycetes > Streptomycetales > Streptomycetaceae > Streptomyces. The sequence continues at coordinate 1,127,885 of NZ_LIPG01000002.1, read as the reverse complement.
CTGCCCGATCTGCGCCACGTTCGAGCAGACGGTCGGCGAGACGGTGGCCAAGGACGTCGACGCCGGCAAGTACAAGATCAAGTACGTGGGCGCGACCTTCATCGACAACTCGGACAGCGGCGAGGGCTCGAAGAACGCCCTCAGCGCGCTGGGCGCGGCGCTGAACGTGAGCCCGGACGCCTTCCTGGAGTACAAGACCGCGCTGTACTCCGCGAAGTACCACCCCGAGGAGACGAACGACAAGTTCGCCAAGGACAGCTATCTGCTCGACGTGGCGGACTCCGTGGACGCGCTGAAGGGCAACAAGGCGTTCCAGAAGGACGTCGAGGACGGCACGTACGACGCCTGGGCGATGAAGATGTCCGAGACGTTCGACAAGAGCGGGGTGCAGGGCACTCCGACCCTCAAGATGGACGGCAAGACGCTCACCGCCGAGGGCAGCGAGAACGCCCCGATGACGGTCGCGGACTTCAACACGGCGATCACCAAGGCGCTGAAGGGCTGACACACGCCCGCCCACCTGATGGGCCGTACCCGCGTGCCCGGCATGCAGGAGAACTCACGGCCCGACAAGGACGACAGGCGCAACTCCTGGCGACATCCGGCCAACAGGCGGGCGAACTTCCTTGGTTCGCCCGCCTGTTCGCTTTACCCGCCAGTAGGGTGATCGCCCGTGACCAGACGACAACTCTCCGCCGCACCCACCCGCCGCACCGTCGTGAAGGCCGCCGCCGCCACCGCGGTCGCCGCCCCGGTGCTCGCCGCCACCAGCGCCCGTGCCGCCGACGGCCCGGCCTTCCTGCACGGCGTCGCGTCCGGCGACCCGCTGCCCGACGGCATCCTCCTGTGGACCCGCGTCACCCCCACCCCGGACGCCGTGCCCGGCTCGGGCCTCGGCGCCCCGGCAGGGGTGGTCTGGGAGGTGGCCGAGGACAAGGCCTTCACCCGGGTCGCGGCCCGGGGCACGGCCGTCGCACGGGCCGAGGCCGACCACACCGTCAAGGTCGACGTGCGGGGGCTGCGCCCGGCCACGACGTACTGGTTCCGCTTCGCGGCGGCACCCGGCGGGACGGAGGGCGGCCAGGGCGTCCCCTCCCCCGTCGGACGCACCCGCACGGCACCCGCCGCCGGGGAGGCCGTCCCCGGGATCAGGTTCGGCGTGGTGTCCTGCGCCAACTGGGAGGCCGGCTGGTTCTCCCCGTACCGCCATCTCGCGGCCCGTGCCGATCTCGACGCCGTGCTGCACCTGGGCGACTACATCTACGAGTACGCCTCCGGCAGCTACCCGACCCAGGACACCGTCGTACGTCCCCATGCCCCGCTCCACGAGATCACCACCCTCGCCGACTACCGCCTTCGGCACGCCACGTACAAGACGGACACCGACCTCCAGGCCCTGCACGCCGCGCATCCGGTGATCGCGATCTGGGACGACCACGAGTTCGCCAACGACGCCTGGTCGGGGGGAGCCGAGAACCACACCCCCGGCACCGAGGGCGACTGGGCCGCGCGGGTGGCCGCGGCGAAGCAGGCGTACTTCGAGTGGATGCCGGTCAGGGCGTCGACCGCGGGGACCGTCTACCGGCGCCTGAGCTTCGGCCGGCTGGCGGAGCTGCACCTGCTCGACCTGCGCAGCTTCCGCTCCGAACAGGCCTCGATCGGCAGCGGAAAGGTCGACGACCCGGAGCGCTCGATCACCGGACGGGCGCAGCTGGACTGGCTGAAGGCCGGGCTGGCCGGATCGGACGCCGCCTGGAAGCTGGTGGGCACCTCGGTGATGATCTCGCCGGTGGCCTTCGGCGCGCTCCCGGCCGATCTGCTGGGGCCGATAGCGGAGCTGCTGGGCCTGCCCGGCGGGGGCCTGGCGGTCAACGTCGACCAGTGGGACGGATACACGGACGACCGCAAGGAGCTCATCTCCCATCTGCGGGACCGTGCGGTCACCAACACCGTGTTCCTGACAGGGGACATCCACATGGCGTGGGCCAACGACGTTCCGGTGAAGGCCGCGACGTATCCGCTGTCCGCGTCGGCGGCCACCGAGTTCGTGGTGACGTCGGTGACCTCCGACAACCTGGACGACATCCTGCGGGTGGCGCCCGGGACCGTGTCGGCGGTCGCCGCGACGGCGGTCAAGGCCGCCAACCGCCATGTGAAGTGGGTCGACATGGACTCGCACGGCTACGGGGTCCTCGATGTGACGGCCGAGCGCTCGCAGATGGACTACTACGCGGTGTCCGACAAGACGGACAGGAACGCGACGGCCTCCTGGGTCCGCTCCTACCGCACGCTCAGCGGCACCCAGAAGGTCGAGAGGACCGACGCCCCGGTGCGCTGACCGCGCGGTTCCGGCCATCCGCCGGTCTGTTAACAGGGTGACACGCCGTCATGTCGGGTGATGTGTCCGCGCTTTCGAATGCGGACACATCACCCGCGAAAGTAGCGCGACGCATGACGTCCTCATCTCAAACCTCGGGGCACACCGAAGAATTTTTCGCCATTGCCCCTGTACGCACCCCAATCATTGGGCCTGATCGATCCTCCTCCAGGCATGACATGGCCACGTAATCTCCCGGCGGCGGGTGAGGAAGTACCTCCCCCACATGTCCGCGAGGAGTCACCGTGCGCGCTCTTTCCCGCATATCCCGTCTGCGCCGTCCCGCCCTGACCGTCGCCGTCCTGGCCGGAACCCTGGCCCTGACCCCGCTCTCCACCGCGCCCGTGGGAGCCGCCGCGGCGGCGCCGTCCGCACAGGAGTGCGCGGACACCGTCACGAGCGCCACGGCGCGTGAGGCCCACCCCGGCTCCGGCCATGCCGCCGAGCCCAACGAGGTCAGCGCGTCCAAGGCCGCCGCCATGGACAAGGACCTCAAGGAGAGACTGTCGGACCGAAGAGTCGGCGGCTCGGCGCTGGTCGCGGGGGCCTCGGTGCCGGTCTACTTCCACGTGATCCACTCGGGCGCGACGGGCAAGCTCACCGCGGCACAGATCAGCAGCCAGCTCGGCGTGCTCAACGCCGCCTACGGCGGCCAGGGCACAGGCAACACCGCCTCCGGCTTCAGCTTCACCCTCGCCGGCACGGACTACACGGACAACGCCTCCTGGTACAACCTGAGTTCGGGATCGAGCGCCGAGAAGTCCATGAAGACCGCGCTGCGCAAGGGCGGTGCCGGGGCGCTCAACGTCTACACCGCCAACCTCGGCGGCGGCCTCCTCGGCTGGGCCACCTTCCCGAGCTCCTACAAGTCCAGTCCGTCGATGGACGGCGTGGTCGTCCTCGACGCCTCGCTGCCGGGCGGCTCGGCGGCCAACTACGACGAGGGCGACACGGCCACCCACGAGGTCGGCCACTGGCTGGGGCTGTACCACACCTTCCAGGGCGGCTGTAACGGCAACGGCGACTACGTCACCGACACCCCGGCCGAGAAGAGCCCGGCCTACGAGTGCCCCACCGGCCGTGACACCTGCACCAACAAGACCGGCGTGGACCCGATCCACAACTTCATGGACTACACGTACGACGCGTGCATGTACCAGTTCACCGCGGGCCAGGTGCAGCGCATGAACGACAGCTGGACCGCCTACCGGGCCGGCTGACCCGGCCGCACGCCGACGAGGGCCGCGCACTCCGGTGCGCGGCCCTCGTCCGTGCTCACAGCGTGGCGAGGAAGCCCAGCGAGACCTTCCACGTCAGGTCGGCGGCGGCCTGGTCGAAGTCGGGCAGGTCCGGGTCGGTGAACAGGTGCCCGGCCCCGGGATAGCGGTAGACCTCGACGTCCGCGCCGGTCCGCTGCATCTGGAGGTACCAGCTGTTCAGCCAGTCGTGCGACTCGAAGGGGTCGGGGTCGGCCACGTGCAGCTGCACGGGCAGCTCGTCCACGGTGGCGTTCTCCGCGATGTCCGAGGTGCCGTGGAGCAGCAGCAGCCCGCGCGCCTTTGCGTCGCCGAGCGCGAGGGTCTGCGCGACCGACGCCCCGAAGGAGAAACCGGCGTACACGAGGCCCTGGTCGGAGTAGGGCGCGGCGGCCAGCACGGCGCGCTTGAGCAGCTCGTCCTTGCCCACCTGCTCCTTGAAGGCCATTCCTTCCTCGACGGTGTCGAAGGTGTGCCCCTCGAAGAGATCGGGCACGCGCACCTCGTGCCCGGCCGCACGCAGCCGGTCGGCAGCCGCGTGCACAGCGGGCCGCAGACCAAAGGTCGAGTGGAAAAGCATGATGTTCATGAGGCCCATGGTGCCAGCTGTGCCCTGATGCTTGGAGGACGAGGGAATGGAGAACATACTGCGGCCGCTGCTGGTGGTGGGCGGCTCGCTGGTGATCACGCTGGTGGTGGGCTGGCTGGTCGACCTGCTGCTCAGGCGGGCCGACAGCCGTCACCACGAGACGCCTCTGTGGGGTCTGTTGCGGCTCTGCCGGCCACCCCTCCAGGTGGTGCTGTGCACCGCGCTGCTGAGGGGCAGCTTCACGCAGATCCGTCTGGAGGCCGTCCGGGACCACCGCGCCATGATCGGCCAGCTGCTGACGCTGGTGCTGATCGCCGCATCGGCCTGGCTGGTCATCCGCGTCGCGGCCACGGTCGTCGAGTCCACGTACGCCCGCTACGCCTCGGCCTCCCGGGACGCCGCGAGGGTGCGCCGGGTCCGTACGCAGGTGACCCTGATCCAGCGCGTGGTGACCGCGGTCGTGGCGACGGTCGCGGTCGCCGCGATGCTCCTCACCTTCCCGGCCATGCGCACGGTCGGCACCTCCATGCTCGCCTCCGCCGGCGTCCTCGGCATCGTGGCCGGTGTCGCCGCCCAGTCGACGCTCGGCAACCTCTTCGCCGGGTTCCAGATCGCCTTCGGCGACATGGTGCGCATCGGCGACACCGTGGTCGTGGACGGGGAGTGGGGCACGGTCGAGGAGATCACCCTGACCTTCCTCGCCGTACGGACCTGGGACGAGCGGCGGATCACCATGCCCGTGTCGTACTTCACCAGCAGGCCGTTCGAGAACTGGTCGCGCGGCGGGGCGCAGATGACCGGCACGGTCTTCTTCCAGCTCGACCACTCGGCGCCGATCGCGGCGATGCGCGACCGGCTGAGGGACATCCTCGGCGAGTGCGCGGCCTGGGACGGCCGCGACTGGTCGCTGGCCGTGACGAACACCACCCCGTCGACGATCGAGGTACGGGCCGTGGTCACCGCGAAGGACGCGGACGACATCTGGACGGCGCGCTGCGCGGTGCGGGAGCAGATGATCGGCTGGCTCCGGGACCACCACCCCTACGCGCTGCCGAGGATCCTGACGGCCCCCGGCTCCCTCGCACCGGGCGACCACTGGCCCGAGCTGACGGGCGCGGCCGGCAAGGCGCGGGCGTCGGACGACGGCCACGGCCCGGAGCTGGACAGGACCCCGCGCACGGGCCGCGGCTGAGGCCCCGCGCGCGCCGGGTCAGTGCAGGCTGCGTACGTCCAGGTACCGCAGCACCCGGTCCACCACCTCGGGGTCCGAGCCCGGCTCGCTGCGGGCAGCGAGCACCGCGTGGCGGGCGGCCGACATCATCTCGCGCTGGATGCGGCCGATCTCCTTGAACCTCGCGGCGCGCTGCGCGTACGCCTCGCGCCGTTCCTCGTCGACCATGTCGGGGCTGATCCGCGCCCCGATGTCGTACGCCGCCCGCTGCAGCCGCTCCAGGACCTCGTCCGGGAGCGGCTCGGCGGCCTGGACCTCCTTGAGCCTGGCCCTGGCCGCCTTGGCGGCGCGGACGGCGAGATCGCGCTCCAGGGCCTGTTCCGCGTGGGTGTCCGCCCGTACGCCGAGCTTGCGCACCAGCCACGGCAGGGTCAGCCCCTGGAGCACGAGGGTGACCATGATGACGGTGAAGGCGATGAAGACGATCTCGTCCCGGCCGGGGAACGGCTTGCCGTCGTCCGTCTCCAGCGGGATCGCGAGCGCCAGCGCCACCGAGGCCACGCCGCGCATCCCGGCCCACCACATGATCACCGTCTCGCGCCAGCTGGTGGGGATCTCCTCGCTGTAGTCCCTGCGGGTGTGCAGCCGCTTGGCGAGCCAGGTGGCGGGAAGCAGCCACAGGAGCCGTACGCCGATGACGACCCCGGCGACGGCGAGCCCCCAGCCCAGCAGGCGCGGCACCCGGTCGTCGGCCGTGCCGAAGACGTTGTGGAGTTCGAGGCCGATCAGTCCGAAGGCGACCCCCGTGACGAGGGTGTCGACGATCTCCCAGAAGGACCGGCCGGTGAGCCGGCCGAGCACGTCGTCGGCGTCGGCCGTGTGCTCGGCGAGGAAGAGCGCCGTGGTGAGGACGGCGAGCACGCCCGACCCCATCAGCTCCTCGGCGAGCACATAGCTGACGAACGGCACGAGCAGGGTCAGGCCGACCTGGAGGGTGGCGTCGCCCAGGAAGCCCATGAGTTTGATGGTGAGCCAGCCGAGCACCACGCCGACCACCACGGCGACGACGGCGGAGAGCACGAGCAGCCCGAACGCGGCGGGCAGCGAGAAGGTGCCGCTGACGGCCGCGGCGATGGCCACGTGGTAGAGCACGATGGCCGTGACGTCGTTGAACAGCCCCTCGCCCTCCAGGATCGACACGAGCCTGCGCGGCAGTCCGACCGAGCCCGCGACGGCGGTGGCGGCGACCGGATCGGGCGGCGCGACGAGCGCGCCCAGCGCCACCGCCGCCGCGATGGGCAGGCCCGGCACGATCGCCTGGGCGACCGTGGCCACGGCGGCCGTCGTGACGAAGACGAGGGCGACGGCCAGGAGGAAGATCGGCCGTCTGTTGGCCGCGAACTGCCGCCAGGAGGTCCGCTGGACGGAGGCATAGAGCAGCGGCGGCAGGACGGCGGGGAGGATGAACTCGGGCGGGATGTCCACGTCGGGCACGAAGCTGGCGAAGGCCATGACGATCCCCGCGAGGGTCATCAGGATCGGTGCCGGCAGCCGCAGGCGCTCCCCGAGCGGGACCGTGACCACCGCTCCGAGCAGGAGCAGGAGCAGCAGTGCCATCTGGTCCACGTCGTGCCTTCCGCAGCGCCCTGGCCAGGGGCCCGTCGCTCAGCCGGTCAGGGTCCCAGCCTGCCATGCGGACCTGTGCGACCCCGGCACCCCCCGTGGGCCGGAAGGTCAGAGCGAGCGGCGCATGGCGCGGTGGGGCATCCCGGCGTCGGGGAACTCCGGCCCGTACGCCGCGTAGCCGAGCCGCTCGTAGAAGCCGAGCGCGTGTGTCTGGGCGTGCAGGTCGACGGCGGCCAGGCCGAGCGCGCGGGCCTCCTCCTCCACGGCGCGGACCAGCGCGGCTCCGACGCCCAGGCCGCGGGCCTCGCGGGTCACGGCGAGCCGGCCGAGCGAGCCGACGGTGAGGTCGCCGCCGGTCCTGTCCAGCGCGTCGTCACCGTGGAGCAGCCGCCCCGTGCCGAGCGCGGAGCCGTCCTCGGCCACGGCCAGGACATGGACGGCCGTCGCGTCGTGGGAGTCGTACTCGATCTCCTCCGGCACCTTCTGCTCGCCGACGAAGACGTCCTTGCGGACCTGGAAGCAGGCCGCGAGGTCGCTCTCGTCGAGGGCCCTGCGGGTGCTGTAGGTGGCGGGTCCCGAGGTCACTGGCTCTCCGCCGCGATCGTGTCGAGGGCGTGGCGCAGGTCGTCCGGGTAGAAGCTCTCGAACTCGACCCAGCCGCCGTCGGCGGGGTGCTCGAAGCCGAGCCGGACCGCGTGCAGCCACTGCCGGGTCAGGCCGAGGCGCTTGGCCATCGTGGGGTCGGCGCCATAGGTCAGGTCGCCGACGCAGGGGTGGCGGTGGGCGGACATGTGCACGCGGATCTGATGCGTGCGCCCGGTCTCCAGCTTGATGTCGAGCAGGCTGGCCGCGCGGTAGGCCTCGATGAGGTCGTAGTGCGTCACGGAGGGCTTGCCCTCGGCGGTCACGGCCCACTTGTAGTCGTGCTGCGGGTGGCGGCCGATGGGGGCGTCGATGGTGCCGCTCATCGGGTCCGGGTGGCCCTGCACCAGCGCGTGGTACTTCTTCTCGACGACCCGGTCGCGGAACTGCGCCTTGAGCAGGGTGTAGGCCCGCTCCGACTTGGCCACGACCATCAGGCCCGAGGTGCCGACGTCGAGACGGTGCACGATGCCCTGGCGCTCGGCGGCGCCGGACGTCGAGATGCGGTACCCGGCCGCGGCGAGGCCGCCGATCACGGTGGTGCCGGTCCAGCCGGGGCTGGGGTGGGCGGCGACACCGACCGGCTTCATGATCACGACGATGTCGTCGTCGTCGTGGACGATCTCCATGCCCTCGACGGGCTCGGCGACGATCTGGACGGGAGCGGGTGCCTGGGGCATCTCCACTTCCAGCCAGGCACCGCCGTGCACCCGCTCGGACTTCCCGGCCACCGCGCCGTCCACCTGGACCTTCCCGGCAGCGGCCAGCTCGGCGGCCTTGGTGCGGGAGAAACCGAACATCCGGGAGATGGCGGCGTCGACGCGCTCGCCTTCCAGGCCGTCGGGTACGGGCAGGGTGCGGACCTCGGGATACGTACTCACCAGTCGAGTATGCCTTGCGCCCGCTAGTCCTTGTGCACGGTGCCGTCGGGGTCCAGGCCCTTGAAGGAGAGGATCACGATGAGGATTCCGCCGCACACGATCGCGGAGTCCGCGAGGTTGAACACCGCGAAGTGCGCGGGGGCGATGAAGTCGACCACGGCGCCCTCGAAGACGCCGGGCGCGCGGAAGATGCGGTCGGTGAGATTGCCGAGCGCCCCACCGAGCAGCAGCCCCAGGGCGATGGCCCAGGGCAGGCTGTAGAGCTTGCGGGCGAGCCGGACGATGACGATGATCACGACGGCCGCGATGGCCGTGAAGATCACGGTGAACGCCTCACCGATCCCGAACGCGGCACCCGCGTTGCGGATGGCGTCGAACTTCAGCCACTCGCCGAAGATCTCGATCGGCTCCTCGTGCTCCAGCTTCGCGACCACGATCATCTTGCTGACCAGGTCCAGGAGATAGGCGAGGACGGTCACGACGAGGAGGACCAGGATCTTCTTCCTGCCCCGGCCGCTGTCCGCGCCTTCGCCCTCGGCCGGGGAGGAGCCCCCGGCGGGCTGCTGGGGCTCAGCTCCGTCGGCCCCTTCGGCATCGGGGATATCCGGCGTACCGATGATGCGCTCCGCCTCTGCCACGTGAGTCCCTCAACCTAGGTGCCTGACTGAGGACGAGGGTACGACACACCCGGGCGATCAGGGGCCTCCGGTCCCGTACCGGCCGCACCCGGAGGTGCGTGCCGGGGCCCGCGGCCCCGGGCGGGGTCCGCGGGGCCCGGCTGATCCGTACGAGAGGCCCTAACCCCGGCGCTCCTGCTTCTGCTTGTCCTCCACGCAGAGCGTGGCCCGGGGGAAGGCCTGCATCCTCGCCTTGCCGATGGGCTTCCCGCAGACCTCGCAGAGCCCGTACGTCCCCGCGTCGAGCCGGGCCAGGGCGCGCTCGGTCTGGTCCAGCGTCTCCTGGGCGTGGGCCGCCAGGGACAGCTCGTGCTCCCGGGTGATGTTCTTCGTGCCGGTGTCTGCGTCGTCATGGCCCGCCCCGTCACCGGAGTCGCGCATCAGGCCCGCCAGCGCCTCGCCCGAGGCCTCCAGCTCGGCCCGCAGCCGTGTGGCCTCGCCCGCGAGCTCGGTCCGCGCCTCCTCGACCTCCGCCTCGGTCCAGGGGTCCTCCCCCGGTCTGACGGCGAGGTCACCCGGCGCTGTCGCGGCGGCGACCCTGGCGGGGGGCACCGCTGTCGCTGTGCCCTCTCCTACAGCCGTGGTCCGGGCCGCGCTCTTCTTGGCTACCACCGTGTGGGCTCCTGTCTGCTCGGCGGCCTGGGCCGCCCCCGTGGCCTTCTCCGAAGCCTTCTCGGCTGCGTCTGTACCGGCCGTGCTCTTCTTCGCCGCGGCCTTCTTCGCCGCGGTCTTCTTCGCCGCGGTCTTCTTGGCCGCCGTCTTCTTGGCCGCGGCCTTCTTCGCCGCGCTCTTCTTCGCCGGCCCGTGGTGCGCCGGGTCCTGACCGGCCTCGTCCGGCGGATGTGCCGCCGGACCCTTGCCGGCCGCCTTCCTGGCCGCCTTCCGTGCCGGCTTCTCCTCGTCCGCCTCCGTGCCGGGCTCCTGGCCGGCCTCGTCGGCCGTGCTGCCGGCCTTCTCCTCGGCAGCCGCAGCCGTGGATCTCGCGGACGCCGTATTCGATCCGGCGGTCTTCTTCGCCACCATGGCCGCGGCCCCTTCACATATTGTGATCTTGCACGCGAATCGTGCTGGGACGATAAATCGACCCCAGCTCCGCGGCAACGGGGCACGCCGCCGGTTCGCCCCTCCCCGCGGCCGGGCAGCGACGCGCCTGCAAGCGTTGTGCCCAGCTCCCCGCGCGGTAATCCGCCCGCGCGCCCTCCGCGGGAACGCTTCCGCCCCGTGTGGCCATTCGGGTCACGCCCCGCGCCGCGGATAAACCGGTCGGCCGTCGCCCGTACGGGCCCGTACACTGGCCGCAGCGAGAGGCATGGACGGGACGAGTAGCGTCGTACGCAGCCAGGAGCGACCCGGGGACGGTGGAAGCCCGGGGGCGAGCGCGCCGCGAAGATCACCCCTGAGCCGCCGGAAGAAAGCCTTGGACCGTGGGCCCGCCCACCGGCGCAAGGCGACTAGACCCGGCATCGCGACCCCAATGAGGGGGCCACGGGCGCACGCCCGGGGCCAAGGAGGGTGGTACCGCGGGAGCCGATCCGGTTCTCGTCCCTCCGACGGAAGTGGAAGACGTCCGCCGGAGGAAGCCCGCACATGACATCGCCGCAGTACCGCCAGGTACCCGCCCAGGTCGACCTGCCCGCCCTCGAGCACGCCGTGCTCGACTTCTGGCGGGACGCCAAGGTCTTCGCCAAGAGCCTCGAACAGTCCGAGGGCCGCCCCGAGTGGGTCTTCTACGAGGGACCGCCCACCGCCAACGGCATGCCCGGCGCCCACCACATCGAGGCCCGCGTCTTCAAGGACGTCTTCCCGCGCTTCCGCACCATGCAGGGCTTCCACGTCGGCCGCAAGGCCGGCTGGGACTGCCACGGCCTCCCGGTCGAGCTGGCCGTGGAGAAGGAGCTGGGCTTCAGCGGCAAGAAGGACATCGAGGCGTACGGCATCGCCGAGTTCAACGCCAGGTGCCGTGAGTCCGTGACCCGCCACACCGACGCGTTCACCGAGCTCACGACGCGCATGGGGTACTGGGTCGACCTGGACGACGCCTACCGCACGATGGACCCGGAGTACGTCGACTCCGTGTGGTGGTCGCTGAAGGAGATCTTCAACAAGGACCTGCTGGTCCAGGACCATCGCGTCGCCCCCTGGTGCCCGCGCTGCGGCACCGGGCTCTCGGACCACGAGCTCGCCCAGGGTTACGAGACGGTCGTCGACCCCTCGGTCTTCGTGCGCTTCCCGCTGACGAGCGGTCCGCTCGCCGGCGAGGCCGCGCTGCTCGTCTGGACGACGACCCCCTGGACCCTGGTCTCCAACACCGCCGTCGCCGCGCACCCCGACGTGAGCTACGTCGTCGCGACGGACGGCCAGGAGAAGCTCGTCGTCGCCCGCCCGCTGGTCGAGAAGGCGCTCGGCGAGGGCTGGGAGCTCACCGGTGAGAGCTTCACCGGCCGCGAGATGGAGCGCTGGACGTACGACCGCCCCTTCCAGCTCGTCGAGTTCCCGAGCGAGGCGCACTTCGTCGTCAACGCCGAGTACGTCACGACCGAGGACGGCACGGGTCTGGTCCACCAGTCCCCCGCCTTCGGCGCCGACGACCTCCTGGTCTGCAAGGCGTACGGCCTGCCGGTGGTCAACCCGGTGCGCCCCGACGGCACGTTCGAGGAGGACCTCCCGCTGGTCGGCGGCGTCTTCTTCAAGAAGGCCGACGAGGCCCTCACCGAGGACCTGGCCGCGCGCGGCCGGCTCTTCCGCCACGTCCCGTACGAGCACAGCTACCCGCACTGCTGGCGCTGCCACACGGCCCTGCTCTACTACGCGCAGCCGTCCTGGTACATCCGCACGACGGCGGTCAAGGAGCGGCTGCTCCAGGAGAACGAGAAGACCAACTGGTTCCCGGACTCCGTCAAGAACGGCCGCTTCGGCGACTGGCTGAACAACAACGTCGACTGGGCGCTGTCCCGCAACCGCTACTGGGGCACCCCGCTCCCGATCTGGCGCTGCGAGGACAACCACCTGACGTGCGTGGGCTCGCGCGCGGAGCTGACGGAACTCACGGGCACCGACCAGTCGTCGCTCGACCCGCACCGCCCGTTCATCGACGAGATCACGTTCACCTGCTCGCACGAGAACTGCCAGCTGGAGGCGTACCGCGTCCCGGAGGTCATCGACGCCTGGTACGACTCGGGTTCGATGCCGTTCGCGCAGTGGGGCTACCCGTACAAGAACAAGGAGATCTTCGAGAGCCGTTACCCGGCGCAGTTCATCTCGGAGGCCATCGACCAGACCCGCGGCTGGTTCTACACGCTGATGGCGGTCGGCACGCTGGTCTTCGACAAGTCCAGCTACGAGAACGTGGTCTGCCTGGGCCACATCCTCGCCGAGGACGGCCGGAAGATGTCCAAGCACCTGGGCAACATCCTCCAGCCGATCCCGCTGATGGACCAGCACGGCGCCGACGCCGTCCGCTGGTTCATGGCGGCGGGCGGATCGCCGTGGGCGGCGCGCCGCGTGGGCCACGGCACGATCCAGGAGGTCGTCCGCAAGACGCTCCTCACGTACTGGAACACAGTGGCCTTCCAGGCCCTGTACGCCCGTACGTCGGGCTGGGCGCCGTCCGCGGCCGACCCGGCCCCCGCCGACCGGACGGTTCTTGACCGCTGGCTGCTCGGCGAGCTGGGCACCCTGGTGAACGAGGTCACGGCGGCGCTGGAGGCGTACGACACCCAGCGCGCCGGCAAGCTGCTCTCGGCCTTCGTCGACGATCTGTCCAACTGGTACGTCCGCCGCTCCCGCCGCCGCTTCTGGCAGGGCGACAAGGCGGCGCTGCGCACCCTGCACGAGGTCGTGGAGACGGTCACCCGGCTGATGGCCCCGCTGACCCCGTTCATCACCGAGCGTGTCTGGCAGGACCTGGTCGTCCCGGTCGCCCCGGACGCCCCGGAATCGGTGCACCTGTCATCCTGGCCGAAGGCGGACGACGCGGTGATCGACCCCGAGCTCTCCTCACAGATGGCGCTGGTACGCCGCCTGGTCGAGCTGGGACGCGCGACGCGTGCGGAGTCGGGCGTCAAGACCAGGCAGCCGCTCTCGCGCGCTCTGGTGGCGGCCTCCGGCTTCGAGTCCCTCTCCCCGGAGCTGCGGGCCCAGATCACGGAGGAGCTCAACGTCTCCTCCCTGGCCTCGCTCTCGGAGGTCGGCGGCTCGCTGGTCGACACCACGGCCAAGGCGAACTTCCGCGCGCTGGGCAAGCGCTTCGGCAAGGGCGTCCAGGCGGTCGCCAAGGCCGTGGCGAACGCCGACGCGGCCGCGCTCTCGCTGGCCCTGCGTGAGGGCACGGCGTCGGTCGAGGTGGACGGCGAGCAGGTCACCCTGGCCCCCGACGAGGTCATCATCACGGAGACCCCCCGCGAGGGCTGGTCGGTGGCGTCCGACTCGGGCGCGACGGTCGCCCTGGACCTGGAGATCACCCCGGAGCTGCGGGCGGCCGGACTGGCCCGTGACGCGATCCGCCTGATCCAGGAGGCCCGCAAGAACAGCGGCCTGGACGTGGCGGACCGGATCGCCGTCCGCTGGACGTCGGCGTCCCCGGAGACGACCGAGGCCCTGACCGAGCACGCGACCCTGATCGCGGACGAGGTCCTGGCCCTGGACTACGCCCGGGGCGAGGCGGACGACACGTACGGCACCCCGTTCGAGGACGAGGGCCTGTCCCTCACCTTCCGCCTCCGCAAGACCGCCCACTGACGAACCCCACCCCAGGGCCCCTCCGGCGAAACACCGGAGGGGCCCTTCACGTTTCCCGGCACCGCACCCCTCCGGCGACACACCGGAGGAACCCTTCACGTTTCCCGGCACCGCCTTCCAAGCCCGGCCCGGCACCACACTCGGCGCCCCCACCCGCACCGCCGCCCTTCAAGTTCGGCCGGCGCCCATTTCAAGCCCCTCCGGCGATTGAGGAGCGGGGTCCGGGGCGGAGCCCCGGTTACGGGAAGGGGCGGGCAGGGGCACAGGCCCCGCGCAGCGGCCCGCCCCGCGAACCGCACCCGCCCCCCGGCAGCACGCGGCACCCGGCACCCGGCACCCGGCACGCACGGCAACGCCAAAGGGCCGGGCCCCGGGGAAAATCCCCGGGGCCCGGCCCTTTGCCTGCCGACGGCTACGCGCTCAGCGAGCGCGAACCGATCAGTTGTCGTCCTCGTCGATCAGGAACCCACGCATCGGCGACGGCGCCTGCTGCATCGGCTGCGGCGCCTGCGGCCGCACCGGCGCCATCGGCTGCGTCATCGCCGGCGACATCTGCTGCTGGCCGCCACCGTACGACGGGCCACCACCCATCGACTGGTTGCCGCCACCCATCTGCTGGCTGCCGTGACCACCGTGGTTGCCGCCCATGGTGTGTCCCATCGCACCCGCACCGGCCGGGGCCAGCGAGGGCGACGGCGGCAGCGAAGCCGCGGCCGGGGCCCGCGGCGGAGCCAGCGAGTCGTCGGCCTGGGTCTCCAGCTGACGCAGCTGGCTCTCCAGGTAGGACTTCAGACGGGTCCGGTACTCGCGCTCGAAGCCGCGCAGGTCCTCGACCTTGCGCTCCAGCGTCGCGCGGGCCGACTCCAGCGAGCCCATCGCCACGCGGTGCTTCTCCTGCGCGTCCCGCTCCAGGGCGTCCGCCTTGGCACGGGCGTCACGCTCGAGGCCCTCGGCACGGCTGCGCGCCTCGCCGACGATCTTGTTGGCCTCGGAACGGGCCTCCGCGATCGCCTGGTCGGCGGTCTGCTGGGCGAGGGAGAGGACACGGGCGGCGCTGTCGCCACCAGGGCCCTGACCGGGCTGCTGCATCTGCTGCTGCTGCATCTGCTGCATCTGCTGCTGCGGAGCGTGACCACCCATGGGGCCGCCCATCGGGCCACCCATGGGACCGCCCTGCATCGGGCCGGGGCCGTGCGGGCCCTGCGGACCGGGACCGTGGCCGCCCTGGGGACCATGGCCGCTGGGACCGGCAGGCAGCTGCGGAGCTCCACCGGGCAGCTGGGGGGGACCCATCTGCGGGGGCTGCTGCTGCACCGGCGGACCAGATATGGCGGCGGGCACCGGGGCACCTGGCCGTTCCTGCTGTTCCGGCGGTTTGCGCATGCCCTGCTGCTGCTGGTTCTGCGCGGCCGCGCGCGTGGCAGCGGCCAGCTTGGCGCGCAGGTCCTCGTTCTCACGCAGCAGTCGGGTCAGTTCCGATTCGACCTCGTCGAGGAAGGCATCGACCTCGTCCTCGTCATAGCCTTCTCGGAGGCGGACGGTCGTGAACTGCTTGTTCCGCACGTCCTCGGGGGTCAGCGGCATCTCTTCTTCACCTCTACGTAGTCGTCGGCAGTCGGCAAGACCGTATCGTTCACACGCTGCTCGCAAAGTTGCCCACGAGGCTGAGCAGAATGTAGACGATGATCATCAGAACGAAGAAGGACAGGTCAAGTGCCACGCCCCCGAGACGCAACGGCGGTATGAACCGCCGCAGAAGCTTCAGCGGTGGATCGGTGACAGTGTAAGTGCCCTCGAGAACGATCACCATCGCCTTGCCTGGCTGCCATGAACGTGCGAACTGGAAGACATAGTCCATGACCAGCCGGAAGATCAGCACGATGAGGAAACACATCAGCGCGATATAGACAACATCCAGTGCGACGCCCATGTCCCGCGCTTCCCTCTCCCCTGGCTCTCGTAGCCCGGCCTCCCGGCCGGGTTTGTTCCCGTTGTTCTCAGCTCTGGTTGAAGAACCCGCCCTCTGCGATGCGGGCCTTGTCCTCCGCCGTGACATCGACGTTAGCAGGCGACAACAGGAACACCTTCTGCGTCACGCGCTCAATGCTGCCATGGAGACCGAAGACGAGTCCCGCGGCAAAGTCGACAAGTCGCTTCGCATCCGTGTCGTCCATCTCCGTGAGGTTCATGATCACCGGAGTGCCCTCACGGAAGTGTTCCCCGATGGTACGGGCCTCGTTGTAGGTCCTGGGGTGCAGCGTGGTGATCCGGTAGGGCTCCCGCTCGGACACGACCTTGGGCATGATCACCGGTGCGTTCTTCTCCATGTTCGGGCGGTCAGGTGTGATGGATGCCACGGGTGCGATTCGGGCGGGTCGTCCGCTTTCCGCCGGGAGCTGAACAGGCTCCCGAGGTGCGGGCGGCTGCACCGCTCGTACCGGTTCGTCCCGTTCCCGCTCAATCTGATGCGCGGGCTGGTGCCGCCGCCGGTCCCGCTCGGGCTCCGGCTCGGGTTCGAATTCGTCGTCGGGGTCGAACCCCGGACCGTCGTACCCATCGTCCTCCACGAGGCCGAGGTAGACCGCCATCTTGCGCATCGCGCCGGCCATGCTCCGAGTCCTCCGCTCTGTGGTGGATCGGCATTCGTGTCACCAAGTGCCCGAGATCCACTCCGGCCTGCCCGCTCTGGGCGGGAATGACCATATTTTCTGCTGTGGTCCGACTTGCTTCGCGACGTTACCCGAGCCGGGGTCGGACTCCGAGTACCGCCGTACCGACGCGTACATGTGTCGCTCCGGCCGCCACCGCGTCCTCGAGATCCGCGCTCATCCCAGCAGAGACCATGTTCGCAGCCGGATGGTTCCCGCGCAGGCGGGATGAGAATTCCATCAGCCGGTCGAACGCCGCCCGTTGCCGCCCGGCGTAGGGGCCGGCGAGCGGGGCGACCGTCATGAGGCCGTCGAGCCGGAGTCCCGGAGCCGCCTCCACCGCGTCGGCCAACTCCTCGATCGCGTCCGGCGCGACACCACCGCGGTCCCCGCGTTCGCCGCTCTCCGCGTCGAGTGCGACCTGGATGAGGCAGCCGAGTTCACGCTCGCCCCGCACCGCCGCCGCCGAGAGTGCGGTGACGAGCCTCACCCGGTCCACGGACTGGACCACATCGGCATAACCAGCCACGGAGCGCACCTTGTTGGTCTGCAATTGCCCGACAAAGTGCCATGTGAGCGACAGATCCGCACAAGCGGCGGCTTTTGGTGCCGCGT
Organism: Streptomyces sp. CB02058; assembly: GCF_001905505.1. Taxonomy (GTDB): domain Bacteria; phylum Actinomycetota; class Actinomycetes; order Streptomycetales; family Streptomycetaceae; genus Streptomyces. Next base: position 1,110,666 of record NZ_LIPG01000002.1, on the reverse strand, counting down.
CCTGGTCACGGTTCTCCGCGACCTGCCGAACACCGAGTTCGTGCAGAATTCGCACATCGCTCGCGGGATACGTCTTGGTGACCACGATGAGCGTCACCTCTCCCCGCTCGCGGCCCGCGGCCGCACAGGCGGAAGCAATGCGTTCCTCCACCTGTGCCAGGTTCGCCGCGAGTTCAGTCCTGCGATCCGTCATGCCCTATCAGTCCAACCAGACATATCCGGCGAGCCGTCCTGTGGTGCGGTCGCGGCGGTACGAGAAGTGGTCGCCGGATTCCAGGGTGCAGTACGGCGAGCTGTGCCGGTCGCCCACACCGAGCGCCTCGAGCTGGGCGTGGACTCCGGCGGTGACGTCCACGGCGGGGGTCCCCCAGCTGGTCTCCGACCACGAGGCCGGAACCACCTCGGCGACCTCGGCGCGCATACGCTCGGGAACCTCGTAGCACCGCCCGCAGACGGCCGGGCCGGTGTGCGCGGTGATCCTGGACGGTTCGGCGCCGAGGGCGGTCATCGCCTCGACGGCCGCCGGGACGACACCCGCGACCAGACCGGGCCTTCCCGCATGGGCCGCCGCGATCACACCGGCCACCGGGTCGGCGAGGAGCACGGGAGTGCAGTCGGCGGTGAGGACCGCGAGCGGCACCCCGCGCCTGGCGGTCACCACCGCGTCCACGGCGGGGATCTCGGAGGCGTCGCCCCAGGGCCCCTCGACCACGGCCACGTCGCGCCCGTGCACCTGGTTCATCCAGACGACCCGGGCCGGGTCGAGGCCGAGGGCCCCGGCCGCGCGCGCCCGGTTCGTGGAGACAGCGGCGGGATCGTCACCGACCGCGCCGCCCAGGTTGAGCTCCTCGTACGGAACGGCGCTCACTCCGCCCCACCTGTCGGTGAAGGCGAAATGGGCGCCGCCCGCCGAAGACTCCGCGGCCGGGGCCGCGTGCTGCGGACCTATCACTTCAAGAAGTCCGGTACGTCCAGCTCTTCGGCCTGGTTGTCCTGGTAGGGACGGGCCGTCGGGACGTGCGGCGGGGAGACCGGCGGGAGCGAGGTCTCGTTCGCCACCGGCACCGGCTCGGCCGGCGTCTGGGGCTCCTCGCGCGGCGGGACGGAGCCCAGCCCGCTCGACTGGCGCACCGGCTCGGCGGCCCGGGCCGGCGGGGCCGGCTCCTCGCGCTTCCCGGCGTTCGCTCCGAGGACGTTCTCCCGGCGGGCCGGCGGCTGTCCGCCGTCGAAGCCCGCGGCGATGACGGTGACCCGGACCTCGTCGCCCAGCGCGTCGTCGATGACCGCGCCGAAGATGATGTTCGCCTCCGGGTGGGCCGCCTCGCTCACCAGCTGCGCGGCCTCGTTGATCTCGAAGAGACCGAGGTCGCTGCCGCCGGAGATGGAGAGCAGGACACCGCGGGCGCCGTCGATGGACGCCTCCAGGAGCGGCGAGGAGATCGCCATCTCCGCCGCCGCGACCGCGCGGTCGTCGCCGCGTGCGGAGCCGATGCCCATGAGCGCCGATCCGGCCTCGGACATGACCGACTTGACGTCGGCGAAGTCGAGGTTGATCAGACCCGGGGTCGTGATGAGGTCGGTGATGCCCTGGACGCCCGAGAGCAGCACCTGGTCGGCCGACTTGAACGCGTCGAGCACGCTGACCTGGCGGTCCGAGATGGACAGCAGCCGGTCGTTGGGGATGACGATGAGGGTGTCGACCTCTTCGCGGAGCTCGGCGATGCCGTCCTCCGCCTGGTTCGCGCGCCGCCGGCCCTCGAAGGTGAACGGGCGGGTGACCACACCGATCGTCAGGGCGCCCAGCGAGCGGGCGATGTTGGCGACGACGGGTGCGCCGCCGGTGCCGGTGCCGCCGCCTTCTCCGGCGGTGACGAAGACCATGTCGGCCCCCTTGAGGACCTCCTCGATCTCCTCACGGTGGTCCTCTGCCGCCTTGCGACCGACGGCCGGGTTCGCCCCGGCCCCGAGGCCACGGGTGAGTTCACGGCCGACGTCGAGCTTGACGTCGGCGTCGCTCATCAACAGCGCTTGCGCGTCGGTGTTGATCGCGATGAACTCGACGCCCTTGAGGCCGACCTCGATCATTCGGTTGATGGCATTGACACCACCGCCGCCGACACCGATGACCTTGATGACTGCGAGGTAGTTCTGCGGTGCTGCCACGTCGAAGGCCTCTCGCCTCGAGTTACGTGTCGTCGCTTCGCGGTAGTCCCGCCGCGACGACGGATGCCGATTGGGTCGGTCCGAACGCCGACCCAAACCCTAACCTTGAAGTTTAGGGTTACCAGTGTGTCTGCTTCATGGACTCTTCCGAACAGGACACTAAGTCGACAAGTGGCGCACGTTCAACGAACACGCCGAACCTCCCGTTTTTCTTTTCACCCTATGTGATCACCCGTAGCGCTGACCAACCAGGGGGCTGGCCAGGCCAAACGTGCGTCAACTCTTCGACACCGCAGGGGCGGTGGGGGCACTCACGTCGAAGTGTCCCGCTTTGGGAGACGCTTTCATGAGAGCGGTGAGCACCCGCGCCTTCACGGGTCCCTCCTCGCTGCTGCCCCACATCACGGCGCGACCGCGGGTCAGTTCGAGGACGACGGAGTCGTACGACGTGATCCTCACGGTCCTGGTCTCCCCGGCCACCTTCCCAGGAAGGTCACCCGCGACGCGAACCGCTTCCCGCACGAGCCGGTCGCTGCCGAAGCGGCGCAGGCTCGCGGATTGATCGGGCATCAGTTCCAACAGCGGTACATGCCCGGGGGCTTTGTCCACGGTTGCGAAGCGCACACCCTTTGCGTCCACTTCGATGAACTTCTGACCCTTTTCGATCAGCAGGACCGGTTTCCGTTCGGTCACTTTAAGGCCGATACCGTGCGGCCATGACCGTACGACATCCACGGAGTCGATACGAGGCAACTTCTGGCGCAATCTGTCTGCGATCACACCGGTGTCCACCGAAATGAGCGGATCTCCGACCGGGGCGTTCGCGGCGGCCTCCACCTCGGCCCCGGTCAGGACGTCGGTGCCGGTGATCGTCACCTTCTCCAGCCGCAGCCAGGACGATCCGTAGAGCACCCAGACCGTGGCCGCGGCGGTCAGCACCAGGCCAAGTACGGCCAGAAGCAGACGCATACGGCCGTTCAGCCGGCGCTTCTGCGGGCCGATGTGCGGCGGGCGGGCCGGGGTGTCGGCCCGTTCGGCCCCACCGCGCTGGGCAGTCGTCGGTCCGGCCACGCTCGCTCCTTCGCCGGACCCGGGGCGCACGCCCCGGGTCCGCACCGCCTCACGCCTGGCGGCGCGCGGCAATCGCCTCGTACACCATGCCGACGAGCAGGTCGTCGGCGTCCCGTCGCCCGAACTCCGCGGCGGCACGGGACATCTCGTACAGCCGGTGCGGATCCGAGAGCACCGGAAGGACGTTGCCCTGCACCCATTCCGGGGTGAGCGCCGCGTCGTCCACCAGCAGACCGCCACCGGCGTTGACCACCGGCTGGGCGTTGAGCCGCTGTTCGCCGTTGCCGATCGGCAGCGGGACGTACGCGGCGGGGAGCCCGACGGCGGAGAGTTCGGCGACGGTCATCGCGCCCGCGCGGCAGAGCATCATGTCGGCCGCGGCGTAGGCGAGGTCCATCCGGTCCACGTACGGTACCGGGATGTAGGGCGGCATCCCGGGCATGTTGTCGATGCGCGGCAATTCGTTCTTCGGACCGACCACATGGAGGATCTGGATTCCGGAGCGCTGGAGCAGCGGCGCGATCCGGGTGACCACCTCGTTGAGGTGGCGGGCGCCCTGCGAGCCGCCGGAGACCAGCAGCGTCGGCAGGTTGGGGTCGAGACCGAAGGCGGCGCGCGCCTCGGGCCGGACCCTGGCCCGGTCGAGGGTGGCGATGGTGCGGCGCAGCGGGATGCCGATGTAGCGGGCGCCGCGCAGCTTGCTGTCCGGGGTGGAGACGGCGACCCCGTGGGCGTAACGCGAGCCGATCTTGTTGGCCAGGCCGGGCCGCGCGTTGGCCTCATGGACGACGATCGGAACACCGACGCGCTTGGCCGCGAGATAGCCGGGCAGGGCGACGTAGCCGCCGAAGCCGACCACGCAGTCGGCCTTGGTGCGCTCCAGGATCTGCTCGGCGGCCTTGATGGTGCCGCGCAGCCGCCCCGGGACGGTGATCAGCTCGGGTGTGGGCTTGCGCGGCAGCGGTACGGCAGGGATCAGTGCCAGGTCGTACCCCCGCTCGGGTACGAGCCTGGTCTCGAGTCCGCGTTCCGTGCCGAGGGCAGTGATTCCCACGGTCGGGTCCTGCCTCCGCAGGGCGTCTGCGAGGGCAAGCGCGGGCTCGATGTGCCCGGCGGTCCCCCCGCCGGCGAGTACGACATGCACCGAAATTCACCGCTCTCCGGACGGACGCTTCGTGACGCGCCGTCTCATCGTCTTCCATCTGACCCCGGGCCTCCGCATGGCCAGGGCCGCTCTCGCCGCAGGGTCCTCTCGCGCGAAGGCGATCATGAGCCCGACAGCGAACATGGTCGGCAGCAGGGCCGAGCCCCCGTAGGAGAACAGCGGCAACGGGACACCGGCGATCGGCAACAGGCCGAGCACCGCACCGATGTTGATCACGGCCTGTGCCGTGATCCAGGTGGTCACGCCTCCCGCTGCGTACCTCACGAAGGGGTCCTCCGTGCGTCCGGCCACGCGGATACCCGCATAGCCTAGAGCCGCGAAGAGGGCCAGTACCGACAGCGTCCCCGCCAGACCCAGTTCCTCCCCGGTGATGGCGAAGATGAAGTCGGTGTGCGGTTCAGGCAGTTGACCCCATTTTTCCACACTCGCGCCGAGCCCGGAACCGAACCATCCGCCGGACGCCAGAGCATAGATTCCGTGCACCGCCTGCCAGCACGAGTCCCCGGGGCCCGGCTCGGACGCTCCGATGCAGCCGAGCCTGGACATCCGGTTGGGGCTGGTCTTGATGAGCAGGAAGCCGATGAGACCGGCGAAGGCGAGCACTCCGGCGAAGAGCCGGGTGGGGGCGCCGGCCAGCCAGAGCAGCCCGAAGAGGATCGCCGTGAGAATGATCGCGGTGCCCATGTCGCCGCCGAGCATGATCAGCCCGAGCAGCATGAAGGCGACGGGGACGAGCGGCACGAGCATGTGCTTCCACTGTGCCAGCAGCCGTTTGTCCTGTTTGCGCGCGAGCAGGTCGGCGCCCCACAGGATCAGGGCGAGCTTGCCGAACTCGCTGGGCTGGAGCTGGAAGGGGCCGCCCAGGTAGATCCAGTTCTGGTTGCCGTTGACCGACATCCCTATCCCCGGCACCTGCACCAGGACCATCAGGAAGACCGTGCCCATGAGCAGCGGATAGGCCAGTGCCCGGTGGAGTTTGACGGGCATCCTGGAGGCCAGCAGCATCAGCGCGGCGCCGATCACGGCGGCGAGGAACTGCTTGCGGAAGAAGTACGTACCGGGCCTGGCGAGCTCCAGCGCCTTGATCATCGAGGCGGAGTAGACCATCACGAGGCCGAGCACGGTGATCAGCAGGCTGGACCCGAGAATCAGGTAGTACGCGGTCAGGGGGCGGTCCCAGGCCCGTCGTGCCCGCTCGTACGTCCGCCGTACCCCGGCGCCCCTGCGCGGCCGTCCGGGCGGTGTGCCGGCCCCACGGGCGCCTCCGCGGGGCGTGGGCGGCCGCCGGGGGCCGGCGGCGGGCCGGCTCCGGAGGACCAGCCCGGCAGGGAGTCCGAGGCCGGCGGGCAGGGGCGGGGTGAGCGCCCGGCTGATCGCCCCGGCCGCTCGTGGGCGGTCGGCTCGGCGCGCGGCTGCGCTCTCGTCGGCCGGCATTGTCGCTGTCCCCTCCACTGCTCGTGCCCGGGGCTGTCACCGGGGCGCCGGGGCCCGTGGCCGCGCTGCTCGCGCCGGGTCCCCGGGCGCCGGTTCTCCGGACAGTACGACGCGGAGGCCGGGTCCGTCAGGCGCTCTCGCCGGCGAGCCCGCGGACCGCGTCCGCGAACGCCTCGCCCCGCTTGTTGTAGTTGACGAACATGTCCATCGAGGCACAGGCCGGGGCCAGCAGTACGGTGTCGCCCGGCCGGGCCAGCCGTGCCGCTTCGCGGACGGCTTCGGACATCGCCCCAGTGTCGGTCCGGTCGAGGTCGACCACCGGTACCTCGGGGGCGTGTCGCGCCAGGGCTTCACCGATCAGCGCCCGGTCGGCGCCCATCAGCACGACACCCCTCAGCCGCTTCGCTGCCCCCGTCACCAGCTCGTCGAACGTGGCGCCCTTGGCGAGGCCTCCGGCGATCCAGACGATGGGCTCGTAGGCCGCCAGGGAGGCTTCGGCGGCATGGGTGTTGGTGGCCTTGGAGTCGTCGATGTACGTCACGCCGTCCACGTCGGCGACGTGTTCGATGCGGTGGGCGTCGGGGCGGAAGGCCCTCAGCCCGTCGCGCACGGCGGCGGGCTCGACGCCGAAGGCGCGGGCGAGCGCGGCGGCGGCCAGGGCGTTGGCGATGTTGTGCGGGGCCGGCGGGTTGATGTCGCCGACCTCGGCGAGCTCCTGCGCCTGCTTCTGCCGGTTGGCCACGAACGCCCGGTCGACGAGGATGCCGTCGACAACCCCGAGCTGCGAGGGTCCCGGTGTGCCGAGCGTGAACCCGATCGCCCGGCAGCCCTCCTCGACGTCGGCCTCGCGCACGAGGTCCTCCGTCGCGGGGTCCTGCACGTTGTAGACGCAGGCGACGGTGTTGCCCTCGTAGATCCGGCCCTTGTCGGCGGCGTAACCGGCCATGGAGCCGTGCCAGTCGAGGTGGTCCGGTGCGAGGTTGAGCACCGCTCCGGAGTGGGCGCGCAGCGAGGGCGCCCAGTGGAGCTGGTAGCTGGAGAGCTCGACGGCGAGGACGTCGTACGTCTCGTCGCCGAGCACCGCGTCCAGCAGGGACACCCCGATGTTGCCGACCGCGGCCGTGCGCAGCCCGGCCGCTCCGAGGATCGAGGCGAGCATCCGCACGGTCGTGGTCTTGCCGTTGGTCCCGGTGACCGCGAGCCAGGGTGCGGCATCGGGCCCCCGCAGCCGCCAGGCGAGTTCGACGTCGCCCCAGACGGGGACGTCCGCCTCGGCGGCTGCCTGGAAGAGCGGCTTGCTGGGCTTCCAGCCGGGGGCCGTGACGACGAGCTCGGTGGACTCGGGCAGGGTGTCGCCGTCACCGAGGCGCACGGTGATGCCGAGCGCCTCCAGTTCGGCGGCCTGTGCGCGGGAGCGCTCGTCGTCGCCGTCGTTGACGACGGTGACGAGGGCCCCCCGCTCGTGCAGGGCGCGGGCCGCGGGGATCCCGCTGACGCCAAGCCCGGCCACCGTGACGTGCTTGCCCTGCCAGTCCACGTTGCTCACTTCTTGGCTGCCCATCCTGCGTAGAAGAGGCCGAGGCCGACGATCACACACATGCCCTGGATGATCCAGAAGCGGACCACGACAAGGACTTCGGACCACCCCTTGAGTTCGAAGTGGTGCTGGAGCGGGGCCATGCGGAAGACCCGCTTGCCGGTCATCTTGAAGGAGCCGACCTGGATGACCACCGACATGGTGATCATCACGAAGAGGCCGCCGAGGATGGCCATCAGGAACTCGGTGCGGGAGCAGATCGCGAGGCCGGCGAGCGCGCCGCCGAGGGCCAGCGAACCGGTGTCGCCCATGAAGATCTTGGCGGGCGAGGTGTTCCACCACAGGAAGCCGAAGCAGGCGCCCATCAGGGCGGAGGCGACGACGGCGAGGTCGAGCGGGTCGCGTACCTCGAAGCAGGCGCTGGGGTTGGTCAGGGTCTCCGCGTTGGCGCAGGACTCCTGGAACTGCCAGAGACCGATGAAGGTGTAGGCGCCGAAGACCATCACCGAGGCACCGGTGGCCAGTCCGTCCAGGCCGTCCGTCAGGTTCACGCCGTTGGACATGGCGAGGATCATGAACAGCGCCCAGACGCAGAACAGCACGGGGCCGATCGACCAGCCGAAGTCCTCGACGAAGGAGAGCCGGGTGGAGGCCGGGGTGTTCCCCTGGGCGTCCGCGAACTGGAGCGAGAGCACCGCGAAGGCGATGCCGACGATCAGCTGGCCGGCCATCTTGGCCTTGGCCCGCAGCCCCAGCGAGCGCTGCTTCACGATCTTGATGTAGTCGTCGAGGAAGCCGACGAGACCCATCCCGGTCATCAGGAACAGGACGAGCACACCGGAGAAGCGCATCTCCTCGCCGGTGATCACCTTCGCCAGTACGTAGGCGATGATCGTGGCCAGGATGAAGGCGATGCCACCCATGGTGGGCGTGCCCTTTTTGCTGCCGTGGGTACGCGGGCCGTCGTCCCGGATGAACTGCCCGTAGCCCTTGCGGGCCAGAAGTTTGATCAGCAGCGGGGTGCCGACCAGGGTCAGGAAGAGCCCTATGGCCCCCGCGAAGAGGATCTGTCTCATCGGACGGCGACCTCGCCCTCGGTCGTCTCCAGCAGTGACAGGGCGACCTTCTCCAGGCCGACCGACCGGGACGCCTTCACCAGCACGACGTCTCCCGGGCGCAGTTCACTGCGCAACAGGTCGACGGCCGCCTGTGCGTCGGACACGTGCACCGACTCCTCACCCCACGAACCCTCGTTATATGCGCCCAGTTGCAGCCAGGAGGCTTCTGTTCCTCCGACAGCGACGAGCTTGCTGACGTTGAGCCGGACGGCGAGCCGTCCGACAGCGTCGTGCTCGGCGAGCGATGCGTCACCGAGCTCGGCCATCTGACCGAGCACCGCCCACGTGCGCCCCCCGGCTGCCTGTCGGGCCTTGCCCATGGCGGCCAGCGCACGGAGTGCGGCCTTCATGGATTCGGGGTTCGCGTTGTAGGCGTCATTGACGACCGTCACACCGTCCGGACGCTCGGTGACCTCCATGCGCCAGCGGGAGAGGGTGCCCGCCCCGGAGAGCGCATCGGCGATCTCGGTCACGGACATGCCCAACTCATGGGCGACGGCGGCCGCGGCGAGCGCGTTCGACACGTGGTGCTCACCGTACAGGCGCAAGGTCACGTCGCTGCACCCGGTGGGTGTGTGGAGCGCGAACGCGGGGCGGCCGTCGTCCGTGAGCCGCACGTTCTCTCCCCGTACGTCCGCATCCGGGGCCTCCCCGAAGAGGAGCACCCGGGCTTTTGTGCGGGACGACATGGCGCGCACGAGCGGGTCGTCGGCGTTGAGCACGGCGCAGCCGTCCTCCGGGAGGGCCTCGACGAGCTCGCCCTTGGCCTGGGCGATCGCCTCCCGGCTGCCGAACTCGCCGATGTGGGCGCTGCCGACGTTGAGGACCAGGCCGATCTTCGGCGGCGTCAGATTCGTGAGGTAGCTGATGTGGCCGATGCCGCGCGCGCCCATCTCCAGCACAAGATGGCGCGTTTCCGCCGTCGCGCGCAGAGCCGTGAGCGGCAGGCCGATCTCGTTGTTGAGGGATCCCGGCGTCCAGACGGTGGGCGCCTTGCGCTCCAGCAGCTGGGCGATCAGGTCCTTGGTGGACGTCTTGCCCGCCGAGCCGGTGAGCGCGACGACGGTGGTGCCGAGGCGCTCGACGACGGAGCGGGCGAGGGCGCCGAGCGCCTCCACGACATCGTCCACGACGATCGCCGGGACACCGACGGGGCGGGCGGCGAGCACTGCTGCCGCTCCCGCCTCGACGGCGCGCTGCGCGTAGTCGTGGCCGTCGACCCGCTCGCCCGCGAACGCGGCGAACAGGGAGCCCTGCCGCACCTCCCGGGAGTCGATGACGACGGGGCCGGTGACGGTGACGGACGGGTCCGGTACGTCGTGCGGCTGCCCGCCGACGATTCCGGCGATCTCGGCGAGGGAAAGGGCGATCACTTGGTCATCCCTGACTGTTGTTCTCGTGGGTGTGTACGCGGTCCTGGGGGGCCTGTGCGGCGGCCGCGCGCTCCAGGGAGCGCTCGATGGCCTCGCGCAGGACCGTGCGGTCGTCGAAGGCGCGCACCACTCCGTGGACGTCCTGGCCCTGCTCGTGTCCCTTTCCGGCCACCAGCACGGTGTCGCCGGGCTCGGCCCGGGCGACCGCGGCGGCGATGGCCGCGGCCCGGTCGGCGTCGACGAGCACGTCCCCGCGCTCGTGGACGGGCACCTCGGCGGCGCCCGCGAGCATCGCGGCGAGGATCGCGAGGGGGTCCTCGGAACGGGGGTTGTCAGAGGTCAGTACGGCGGTGTCGGCGAGCCGGGCCGCCGCGGCGCCCATCGGGCCGCGCTTGGTGGTGTCACGGTCGCCGCCGCAGCCGAGCACGATGTGCACCCGGCCCTCGGTGACCTTCTGCAGGGAGCGCAGGACGGATTCGACGGCGTCGGTCTTGTGCGCGTAGTCCACGACCGCGAGGTACGGCTGTCCGGCGTCGACGCGTTCCAGCCGGCCGGGGACACCGGGGACGGCGGCGACGCCGTCCGCGGCGGTCTGCGGGTCGACGCCCGCGACGGCCAGGGTGACGATCGCCGCGAGGGTGTTGGCCACGTTGAAGGGGCCGGGCAGCGGGGCCCTGGCGGTGATCCGCTCGCCCTTGGGGCCCCTCACGGTGAACGTGCTGTCCTGGGGGCCGACTTCGACGTCCTCGGCACGCCACTCGGCGTCCGGGTGGCCCTCGGCGGAGAAGGTGACGACCGGGACGGACGCCTCCTTGACCAGCCTGCGGCCGTACTCGTCGTCGAAGTTGACGACGCCGAGCTTGCTGCGCTCGGGCGTGAACAGCTGCGCCTTGGCCTGGAAGTAGTCCTCCATGCCGGAGTGGAACTCCATGTGCTCCGGGCTGAGGTTGTTGAAGACGGCGACGTCGAACACGCAGCCGTCGACCCGCCCGAGCACCAGGGCGTGGCTGGAGACCTCCATGGCGACCGCCTCGACACCTCGTTCGCGCATGACGGCGAACAGGGCCTGGAGGTCGGTGGCTTCGGGGGTGGTGCGCTCCGACTTGATGCGCTCGTCGCCGATCCGCATCTCGACGGTGCCGATCAGCCCGGTGCTGCGTCCGGCGCCGCGCAGTCCGCCCTCGACGAGGTACGCCGTGGTGGTCTTGCCGGACGTTCCGGTGATGCCGATCTGGAGCAGGCCGATGCCCGGCCGTCCGTAGATCTCGGCGGCGAGGTCGCCCATCCGGTCGCGTGGGTCCTCGGTGACGAGGACCGGGAGGCCGGTGCCGGCGGCGCGCTCGGCGCCCGCCGGGTCGGTGAGGATCGCCGCGGCGCCGAGGCCCGCGGCCTGGGCGGCGAAGTCGGCGCCGTGGAAGCGGGCTCCGGGCAGGGCCGCGTACACGTCTCCGGGGCGCACGGCCCGGGAGTCGTGGGTGATGCCGGTGACCTCACCGGAATCCTGCGGTCCGGCACCGAGCCGGGCTGCCAGCTCTCCGAGGGACGTCGGCCTGAGCCGGTCCGGTCGGGGCGCTCCCGGGTAGTTCACAGGCGCGTCCTTCTGAGTGGTTTGGCACTGATCAGGGTGGGGCACGGCGGTGAGCGTACCGGGCGGACCGGGCCTCTCGCGAAGTGAGGGGGCGGGGTTGCGGTACTTCTCGTTCCGGTTCCCGGGATCAGGGGTGATGGTCGTCACTGAGGGTTCCCCCGAGTTACTCGCCGGGTTTGAAGGACACCGGCAGACGGGCGGGGCCGCTGCCGGAGGGTGGGGTCTGGAGCGTCTTCAGGGCGAACTCCATGACCTTCTTGTAGATCGGGCCGCAGATCTGGCCGCCGAAGTAGCTGCCCTTGGTGGGGTTCTGGATCGCGCAGTAGACGGTGATCTGCGGGTCGTCGGCCGGGGCGAAGCCCGCGAAGGACGAGGTGTAGCCCTTGTAGACGCCGCGTACGGGGTCGACGCGGTTGGCCGTGCCCGTCTTGCCCGCGACCCGGTAGCCCTCGATGTGGGCCTTGGTTCCGGTGCCCTCCCGGTCGTCGACCACGGACTCCAGCATCTTCGCCAGGGTCTTGGCGGTCTTCTCGCTGACCACCCGGGTGCGCTCGGGGGCTTCGGACGCGGCGTAGTTGCCGTCCGCGTCCTTCGTCCCCCGGACCAGGGTCGGCTCGATCCGGACCCCGCCGTTGGCGATCGTCGAGTAGACCGACGCGGCCTGCATGGCGTTGAGGGAGAGCCCCTGGCCGAACGGGATCGTGTACTGCTGCGAGGTCGACCAGTCCTGGGGCTTGGCGAGGATGCCGGGCGACTCGCCGGGGTAGTCGAGCCCCGTGGTGCTGCCGAGGCCGAATTTGCGCAGGTAGGAGTACAGGACCTTGTTGGCCTCCGCCTGTGTCCGGCCGAGCTGTCCGGTGGCCAGGATGGTGCCGATGTTGCTCGATTTGGCGAGGACGCCGTTGAGCGTGAGGTACCAGGTGGGGTGGTCGATGTCGTCCCGGAACAGCCGGTCGCCCCGGTGCAGCCGGTTGGGCACGGTGACATGGGTGCCGGGCGTGGCGGCTCCCTCCTCCAGCACGGCGGCCATCGACATGACCTTGCTGGTGGAGCCGGGTTCGTACACGTCCTGGAGCGCGGCGTTGCCCAGGGCGGTCGCGTCGCTCTGCGCGATGTCGTTCGGGTCGTAGCCGGGGGCGTTGGCCATGGCCAGGACCTCGCCGGTCCTGGTGTTCTGCACGACGACGTAGCCGCGGTCCGCCTCGGACTTCTCGACCTGGTCGGCGATGGCGCGCTGGGCCGCCCACTGGATGTCGCGGTCGATCGTCAGCTCGACGTCGGTGCCCGGGACGGCCGGGATCTCCGTGGAGCCCGCGGTCGGAACGGGACGGCCGCCGGCCTGGGCGTACCGGATCTTGCCGTCCTCGCCCTGGAGCTCCCCGTTCAGCTGGGCCTCCAGGCCGCCGCCACCCTTGCCCTCGGCGTTGACGAACCCCAGTATCCCGGCGGCGAGGCCGCCGTTCGGATAGACCCGCTTGGTGGTGGGCTCCTGGAGGACTCCGGCCAGCACGTTGGCCCCGGGACCCCCGGCGGCCTTGTCCTCCGCCGCCTTCTCCGCGAAGACGGACTTGAGGTCCTTGATCTGCTTCCAGACCTGGGGGGTCTGGCGGCGCGCCAGCACCGTGTAGCGGCTCTTGGGCGTCGAGAGCTTCTTCGCCAGCTCCGCCTCGTCCTTGCCGAGGATCGGTGCGAGCAGGGCCGCCGCCTGCTGCGGCGCGTCGGGGGCCTTGCTGTCCTCGGGGGTGAACAGCTTCGGGTCGGCCGTGATGTCGTGCGCGTCGACGCTGGTGGCGAGCGCGATGCCGCTGCGGTCGGTGATCTCACCGCGCTCGGCGGCGATCGTGTACTCGAGGTAGCGGTTCTTCTCGGCCTTCGCGGCGTACGCGCTGGCGTCGACGGCCTGCACCTGGAGGAGCCGTACGACGAAGGCCAGCATGACGAGCGTCAGACAGAGGCTGATCAGACGGAGCCGGGGGCGCGGGCTGCCCAGGCGGATGGACTGCTGGGAGCCGCCGCGCCGCTTCCTGCCGGCGGCCGGGGGCCGGGAGCGCCGGGTCTCGGGACGGGCGGCGGGCCGGGGGCGCCCCGATCCGCTCGCCGCGTTGCGGGGGCGCGCGGGGCCGGGTACGCGTCGGCGCGGCGGTTCCTTGGACGGCACTGCGTCACCTGCCGGGGCTCGTCGAGGGAGATGAGGGAGCTGTCGGGGCCGGGGTCGCGGAGGCCGAGGCGGTGGAGGTCGCGGTGGTGGAGGGCGAGGCGGACGGCGACGCGGAGCCGGACGGGGAGGCCGGGGCGGAGGGCTCGGGGGTGGCCGTGGGGGACGGTTCCGCGGTGGCCCGCTCGGGCACGCCGCGGACGGTGCCGTCCGGGTTCAGGAAGGCGGGGCTGCCGCCGGGCACCATGCCGAGCTCCCTGGCCCGCCGTTCCAGCGCGTCGGGCTCGGAGTAGCTGTCCACGTCCCGTTGCAGGGCCTGCTGCTCGTCGGTGAGCTCGGTGGTCTCCCGCTCCAGCTTGCTCAGCCTGAACGATCCTTCGTTGAGCGCCGAGTTCAGCAGCAGGAGCGAGATCAGGCCACCGGCGAGCAGCAGCACGACCAGCAGGACGAAGGGGGTACGGGCAGCGGTGCTCGGCCCCGACGGCATCAGCCGGGCGAGGCGGCCGGCCCGCCCCTTCATCTGCTCGGCCGTCCTGGTCACCGCGGCGCCACCGTCCTCACCGGCGTCCGGCCGGACCGGCGGGGCGTGCTCATCGCTCCTCCTCGCGGATCCGCTGGGCGCCGCGCAGCCGGGCGGGCGCGGCGCGCCGGTTCTCGGCGACCTCTTCCTCGGTGGGCAGTTCGGCACCACGGGTCAGCAGCTTCAGCCGGGGCTGGTAGCGCTCGGGGACGACGGGCAGTCCCGGCGGGGCGGTGTTGGCCGCACCGGCCGCGAAGACCTGCTTGACGAGCCGGTCCTCCAGCGAGTGGTAGGAGAGGACGGCGATACGGCCGCCGACCGCGAGGCTCTGCACGGCGGCCGGAATGGCCCGCTCCAGGACGGTGAGTTCGCCGTTGACCTCGATGCGCAGGGCCTGGAAGGTGCGCTTGGCCGGATTGCCACCGGTGCGCTTGGCGGCCTGCGGCAGGGAGTCGCGGATCAGCTCGACGAGGCGGGCGCTGTTGGTGAAGGGCTCCTTCTCCCGTTCGCGCACGACGGCCGAGACGATGCGCTTGGCCTGCTTCTCCTCGCCGTACGCGCGCAGGATCCGCACGAGTTCGCCCGGCGGATAGGTGTTGAGGACCTCGGCCGCGCCGATGCCGGTCGTCTGGTCCATGCGCATGTCGAGCGGCGCGTCCTGGGCGTAGGCGAAGCCGCGGTCGGCCTCGTCCAGCTGCATGGAGGAGACGCCGAGGTCGAACAGGACGCCCTGGACCTTGGCGATACCCAGCCTTTCGAGGACCTCGGGCAGTTCGTCGTAGACGGCGTGCACCAGGGTGGCCCGGTCGCCGTAGGGGGCGAGGCGCTCCCCGGAGAGGCGCAGCGCCTCCTTGTCGCGGTCCAGGGCGACGAGCCTGGCCTCGGGGAAGGCGGCGAGCAGGGCCTCGCTGTGCCCGCCGAGCCCGAGGGTGCAGTCCACGACCACGGGGGGCTGCGGTCCCGTCGCCTCCAGAGCCGGGGCCAACAGGTCCAGGCATCGCTGGAGCATCACCGGGACATGTCGGGTCTGGCTCAAAGCGCCCTCTCAGGCTCTGTCCCGTGATGGCCGCACGTGCGGTCTGGTCCCCGCCCGCTCGGAAGGGGAGGTCTGCCGGCGCCGGGGAAGGAGGCGTCGGCCGACCGGCGAGCGGGAGAGGGCCGGGCCGCATGTACGCCGCACATCACGGGAGCTCGAAACGTGTAAAAATATGCAGAATGTGCAGGCGTGTCGGTAACTTCGCGTCACTTTAGTCCACCCTGCCATTCGATCCATTCCCGATCAACGAACGGCGCAGCGCGTCGGACGGTCGCGCCGTACCGGGATCCTCACCCGATCGGGCGCATGACCGTGAGGCTTGTGGGTTACCTCACAACAAGGCTCGTTGACGTTCTTCGTGCCCGGCGACCCGGGTACGGGCGCGGGGCCGGTTCTGCACGTCGCCGTGGTCGCGTGCGTGGACGCCCGTCTCGACCTCCGCTCCGCGCTCGGCCTGGAGCTCGGCGGCCGCCACACCGTCCGCGACGCCGGCGGTGTGGTCACCGACGACATCCGCGGCTCCGTCTTCGACGTGACCACCGGCAGGCTGCGGGAGACCCTCCCCGCCTCCTGACCACTCGACATACGGACTACATCCGGCATTTCACCCCTGGTTGTCCACAGGCGAGTGACACGAAGCGGTAACGGCAACAAGAATGCGGGGGTGACATCTCTCCGGGTCCTCCGGGGAGTGTCCGTATTTCGGAGCGGGCCGGGCGGCTTTGTGCGTCCGCCCGTGCACAACGGGGCCGAGGAGGGCCGGGTGACGACCTATGACGATCGAGCGAGCCTCACAGATCTGACCACCACAGCCGAGCGGGTACGCAGGTCGGTCGAGGGTGTGATCGAGGGCAAGCCTGAGGTCGTACGGCTCTCGCTGACCGTGCTGCTCGCCGAGGGGCACCTCCTCATCGAGGATGTGCCCGGCGTCGGCAAGACGATGCTGGCCAAGGCGCTGGCACGGTCCATCGACTGTTCGGTGCGACGCATCCAGTTCACGCCGGACCTGCTGCCCTCGGACATCACCGGGGTGTCGATCTTCGACCAGCAGCAGCGGGACTTCGAGTTCAAGCCCGGTGCGATCTTCGCCCAGATCGTGATCGGCGACGAGATCAACCGTGCGTCGCCCAAGACCCAGTCCGCGCTGCTGGAGTCGATGGAGGAGCGCCAGGTCACCATCGACGGCCAGACCTACGAGCTGCCCGACCCCTTCATGGTCGTCGCCACCCAGAACCCGGTGGAGATGGAGGGCACCTATCCGCTGCCCGAGGCCCAGCGCGACCGCTTCATGGCACGCGTGTCGATCGGCTACCCCAGCGCGGAGGCCGAGCTCCAGATGCTCGACGTGCACGGCGGGGCCTCGCCGCTGGACGACCTCCAGCCGGTGGCCCACGCCCACGACATCGTGAAGCTGATCGACGCGGTCCGTAACGTCCACGTGGCCGAGTCCGTCCGGCGGTACGCCGTGGATCTGGTGGGCGCAACCCGCCAGCACCCGGATCTCAGACTCGGGGCCTCGCCGCGTGCGACCCTGCATCTGCTCCGCGCGGCCAAGGCGTCGGCAGCCCTCGCCGGGCGCGACTACGCCCTGCCGGACGACGTCCAGGCACTCGCGGTCGCGGTGCTCGCGCACCGGCTGCTGCCCACGGCGCAGGCGCAGCTCAACAGGCGCACCTCCGAGCAGGTCGTGCTGGACATCCTGCAGCGCACGCCCGTGCCGACCTCGGGCGGTGCGGCCACCCCGGCACAGCCCCAGCACCGGCCCGGCAGCCCGGTGTACGGCCGGCAGCCCGGCGTCCGGCCGCTGTGATGACGGCCGGAGTCCCCGGCCCCGTGGACAACGGCGACGACAAGGGGGGCCTTCGGGCTGCTCTGAGCGGGCTGACGACGCGGGGCCGGTCCTTTCTGGCCGCCGGTGTCGCGGCTGCGGTCTGCGCCTATGTCCTCGGCCAGGGCGATCTGCTGCGGGTCGGCCTGCTGCTGGCGGTGCTGCCGCTGGTCTGCGTCATCGTGCTCTACCGCACCCGCTACCGCGTGGCGGGCAGCCGCCGGCTGTCCCCGTCCCGGGTGCCCGCGGGCGAGGAGGCGCGGGTCCATCTCCGTATGGACAACGTGTCCCGGATGCCCACGGGCCTGCTCATGCTCCAGGACCGCGTCCCGTACGTCCTCGGGCCCCGGCCCCGGTTCGTGCTGGACCGGGTGGAGGCGGGCGGCGTCCGGGAGGTGTCCTACCGGGTCCGGTCCGATCTGCGCGGGCGCTATCCGCTGGGGCCGCTGCAGCTGCGGCTGAGCGACCCGTTCGGGATGTGCGAGCTGACGCGCTCCTTCAGCGCCTACGACACCCTCGTCGTCATCCCCCGTACCGAGCCGCTTCCGGCGCTCCGGCTGGCCGGTGAGGCCTCCGGCTACGGCGACGGCAGACAGCGTTCGCTGGCTCTGGCGGGCGAGGACGACACGATCCCGCGCGGATACCGCCACGGTGACGACCTGCGGCGGGTGCACTGGCGTTCCACCGCGCGCTACGGCGAGCTGATGGTGCGCCGGGAGGAGCAGCCGCAGCGGGCCAGGTGCACGGTGCTCCTGGACACCCGGCGGATCGCCTACCAGGGCGCCGGGCCGGGATCCGCCTTCGAGTGGGCGGTCTCCGGGGCCGCGTCCGTGATGGTCCACATGCTGGAGCGGGGCTTCGCGGTGCGGCTGCTCATGGACGACGGGAGCACCGTGCCGGGCGAGAGCGGCGACGGTTTCTCCGGTTCCGCCCATGACTCCGCGGACTCGGCGGGACTGATGATGGACACCCTCGCGGTCGTCGACCACTCCGACGGGGGCGGCCTCTCCCGGGCGTACGACGTGCTGCGCGGGAACAACGAGGGGTTGCTCGTGGCGTTCTTCGGCGATCTCGACGAGGAACAGATCGCGGTGGCCGCCCGGATGCGTCAGCGCAGCCGCGGGGCCGTCGCGTTCGTGCTCGGCAGTGAGGACTGGGCGCGCGGCCGGGAGGCTGGGGCCTCCGCGTCCCTGTCCCCCGGGTCGTCCGCGCCTGCCGCCGACGGTCTGCGGCTGCTGCGCGAAGCGGGATGGACGGCGGTCAAGGCACCGCCCGGGACGGAGCTCGCCCGGCTGTGGCGGCAGGCGGGCGAAGAGCGCTCCGGCGTTGGTTCGACGACAGGGTTCTCCGGGGGATGGTCATGAGCGGGCGTACCCGACTCGCACTGTGCGCCTTCGTGGCCACGATGCTGGCGGCGGGGGCACTTCTGCCCCTCGTCGAGACGTCGAAGTGGGTGCTGCAGGCAGGGTTCCTGCTGGCGGTCCAGACCGGTGTGGGCGCGCTCGCCCGCCGGATGCGGCTCGCCCGTGTCCTGACGGTCTCCCTCCAGGTGCTCGCCACCCTTCTGACGCTGACCGTGGCGTTCGCCAGGGAGCACGCCCTGTTCGGTGTGCTGCCCGGCCCCCAGGCGGTCCAGCACCTCGCGGAGCTGCTGACCACCGGCGCCGACGACGTCAACCGATATGCCATTCCGGCACCGGCGACCGAGGGCATCCGGCTGATGCTGATCGGCGGGGTACTGCTCATCGGGCTCGCCGTGGACGTCCTCGCGGTGACCTTCCGTACCGCCGCTCCGGCGGGTCTGCCGCTGCTCGCGCTCTACTCGGTCGCGGCCGGACTCTCCGACGGCGGTGCGGGGTGGCTGTGGTTCCTGCTCGCCGCGTGCGGCTACCTGCTGCTCCTGCTGGCCGAGGGCCGGGACCGGCTGTCCCAGTGGGGCCGGGTGTTCGGTGGCGTGTCCCGCACCTCGGGCGGTCTGTCGGCAGGCCTGGACGGGTCGTCCGGGCGCGCCATGGCCCCGGTCCGTACGGGACGGCGCATCGGCGCGGTGGCACTGGGCATCGCCCTGGTCGTGCCCGCGGCCCTGCCCGCCCTGGACGGCGGGCTCCTGTCCGGTACGGGCGGCGGGTCGGGCAGGGGCGGCGGCGGGGGCACGATCTCCGCGGTGAACCCGCTGGTCTCGCTGCAGAACAATCTGAACCAGCCGGAGAACCGGGAGGTGATGACGTATCGCACCAGCTCCGGGAGCCCGCAGGACTTCTATCTGCGCATCCTGGCGCTCGACCAGTTCAGCGGGGGCGAATGGCGTCCGTCGACCCGCCGGCTGAGTGATGTGCCGGACCGGCTGCCGCAGCCGGCCGGGCTGGGCGGGGACGTGGCCGTCACCGAGGTCCGGACGAACATCTCGGCCGCGCGCTCGTACCAGCAGACGTATCTGCCGCTCCCCTATCCGGCGAGCCAGGTGAACATCCAGGGCCGCTGGCGGTACGAGCCGGAGGGCCGCACCCTCGTCGGCGACGACGGCCAGACGACGGGCGGCGCCCGCTACCAGGTCAGCAGCCTGGAGGTGACGCCCACGGCCTCGCAGCTGGGCGGGGCGATGCAACCGCGCGGGGATCTGTCCCGCGAGTACACCCGTCTTCCCTCGTCCCTGCCGGATGTCGTCGAGGAGACGGCCGAGCGGGTGACCAGGGGCGCCGCGAACGACTACGAGCGAGCGGTGAAGCTCCAGAACTGGTTCGCGTCTGAGGGCGGTTTCCGTTACGACACGACGGTGACCTCGGGGACCGGTACCTCGGCGATCGAGCGCTTCCTGAAGGACAAGGAAGGCTTCTGCGTCCACTTCTCCTCCACGATGGCGGCGATGGCCAGAACGCTGGGGATACCGGCCAGGGTCGCGGTGGGCTTCACCCCGGGCACGGCCCAGGCGGACGGTTCGGTGTCGGTGGGGCTGCGGGACGCGCATGCCTGGCCCGAGCTGTACTTCGAGGGAGTGGGATGGACCCGCTTCGAGCCGACCCCGTCCCGGGGAAGCACCCCCTCGTACACGCTGCCGGACGTGCCCTCGCAGGACTCGACCGATCCCGCGCTGCCGACGGACGGCGCCTCCGCCGAGCCCACCGCGGCCCCGTCCGCGTCGGAGACCTGCCCCGCGCAGGAGCGTCAGCAGGGCCAGTGCGGTGCGTCCGCGGCTCCGGGCGCGGTGGATACCGCCGATCCGGGGACACCGCTGGGAGCGTGGGCGCTGTGGGCGCTGGGTGCGCTGGTGGTGCTGGCACTGCCGTTGCTGCCGATGCTCTGGCGGCAGCGGGCCCGTGCCCGGCGGCTCGGTTCCTCCCAGGGACGCACACCGGCGGATGCCACCGCACGGGTGATGGCCGCCTGGCGGGAGCTGACCGATACGGCTTGGGACCACGGCATTGCTCCGGACGAGTCACAGACCCCCCGCAAGGCCGCGGCCCGTGTCGTTCGGCTGGGCGGCCTCGACGGCTCGGCCGCGGCTGCGGCCCACCGGGTGGCGGGCGCGGTGGAGCAGGTGCTGTACGCACCGGAGCCCCGCGCGGCCACGGCGCCCGCCGAGGATGTGCGGGCGGTTCAGGCGGGGCTGTGGGCCTCGGCCGGCCGCTGGGGAAGGGTGCGTGCCACTCTCGCGCCACGTTCGGCCGTTCGAGTGATCTGGGCGGTCTCGGAGCGCCGGGCGGAGCTCGGCCGCGCCTGGTCGGACCGCCTGGGCCGCGACCGCTGGCCGGCCCGCCTGCGCCGCCCGTCACGCCAGCAGGGCTGATCTCTCAGCCTCTCTGCCCGCTCCGGCCGGAGCGGGCAGAGAGAGCGGGTGCCGGGCCGGGCAGAGGCTGGCGCGGGGACTCGGCCGGGCCTGGGTTCGGAACCAGGGCTGGGCCATTCGTGCCCGGACGGGCTCAACGCGGACCAGGGCCGGCCGGGACGGGCTGCGGCCAGGCCGTCGCACGGACCTGGACCTGAACCTGGCCCTGGACCTGCACCGGTATCGACCGGGAGCGGTATCCGGCCCGGGAACGCCCGCCCGCCGGGAACGGTGCCCGGGAACACGTGAGGGGCGGTCGCTGCGATGCGACCGCCCCTCACATGTGAGGTCCAGCGTCACGTGCTCGGTGTGCGCGGACCACGTCCAGGACCGGTGACTGCCCACCGGCCATGGAGCGGAAAGCTCACTGGCCCTGTTCGTCGCGGCGGCGCTGCCACCGCTGTTCGATCCGGTTCATCATCGACCGGCGCTGCCTGGGATGTCGGCGTTCGCCTCCGCCCCCGCTCGCACTCCCGGCCGGCTGCTGCTCACCGGGCTTGGGCGCCTTGCGCCACCCGGTGACCGCCAGCACGGCACAGCCCAGCATGACGAGGAATCCCGCCACGCTGACCCATGTCTGCTGGAAAACCATTCCGGCCATGAGGAGCGCGATACCCACCAGAAAACCGGCCACCGCCTGGTAGACCCGTCGCCGGGTGTACCTGCGCAGCCCGCTTCCCTCAAGCGCTGTAGCGAACTTGGGATCTTCGGCGTACAGCGCTCGCTCCATCTGCTCGAGCATTCGCTGCTCGTGCTCCGAGAGCGGCACGGAGTCCTCCTCGTCGTCGGCCGCGGGGGCGACCGGTATGCGGCCCTTCCAGGATAGGCAGGGATTCGCCCCCGTGAAACCCGCCCTCTAGCCATAGCCAGTCCGGACCGCCATGTCGGCTCGGCTGCTGAGGCGTAGATTCCCCGACCTCCGATCCGTCATGCCGGATGGTGTCACCCGATCATACGGGGCTCGCGGCCCGATCGGGTGTTCTGGGCAGTACTCCGTCTGCAGCTGCGTTGCTGATCAGCCGTGCTCCGGTCACTCCGCGTCCATGCTCGTGCGGGCTCCGCGTCACGGCTCAGGCGCGCTTCTCCCCCAGAACGTGCAGCTGGGTCGCCACGGAGTGGAAGGCCGGCAGTTCGGCGACGGCCGCCTCCAGCCTGAGGAGCTCATCCATCGCGCCCGGCTCGGTGTCCACGAGAACGCCGGGCACGAGGTCGGCGAAGACCCGCACACCGTGTACCGCGCCGACCTCGACACCCGCGTCGGTGACGAGTGCCGACAGCTGGCCGGCGGTGAACCTGCGGGGCACGGGGTCGCCGGCGCCCCAGCGGCCGTCGGGGTCCGTCAGCGCCTGCCGGGCCTCGGTGAAGTGGCCCGCGAGCGCCCTGGCCAGGACGGCACCGCCGAGTCCCGCACCGAGCAGGCTGAGCGCACCGGAGGGGCGGAGGGCGTCGACCGCGTTCCGCACGCCTTCGGCGGGGTCGTCCACGTACTCCAGGACGCCGTGGCACAGCACCGCGTCGTAGCCGTTGCGCTCCACCACGTCGAACAGGCCGAGGATGTCCCCCTGGACACCGCGGACCCGATCGGCGACCCCGGCCTCGTCGGCACGGCGCTCCAGCGCGAACAGGGCGTTGGGGCTGGGGTCGACGACGGTGACCCGGTGGCCGAGGCGGGCGACGGGCACCGCGAAGTTGCCGGTGCCCCCGCCGGTGTCCAGCACGTCCAGGGCTTCCCTGCCGGTCGCCTTGACCCGGCGCTCGAGGGCGTCCTTGAGAACCTCCCAGACCACAGCGGTACGGAGGGAGGCGCGGGGGCGCAGCTGGTCCGACACGGCGATTGACTCCTCGGCGCGGTACCGCCACGGACGGCGGGGCGTGAACGGTGCAGGTGGTACGGGTCCTCTCCACCCTATTGCCTCGCACCGCCCTCCTGGTCACTCCCCGTCGCGCCGCCTGTCCTGCCCGTCCCGCCGGGGCTGCGGAAGGACGGGCTGGAGGACCAGCAACCGCTCGACCAGGCGCAGGAACATGGCCGCGTCGCGCAGCAGGTCGTCCGCGTCCCGGCTGCTGGCGGCGCCGGGTATGCCCGCCTCCGCACGCGCCCTTCGCCGGGCCCCGGAGGCGAACAGGGCGCTCCATTCGGTGAGTTCGGGAGCGATGTCGGGCAACACCTCCCAGGCGCTGCGAATCCGCTCCCTGCGGCGTTTGTTCGTCTCGGGCCGGCCGCGGGCGGCGAGGACGGCCGCCGCGGTGCGCAGCGCGGCGAGATGCGCGGTGGCGTACCGCTCGTTGGGCACGTCGAGCACGGCGGCCTCGTCCAGCCCCGCGTGGGCCTGGGCGAGCAGATCGAGGGCGGCGGGCGGCGCCGTGGCGCGGCGGAGCACGGGGTGGACGTCGGTTGCCGGACCGGTCAGTGAGGGGGCAGGGCTGCCTGCGCGGCGCCGCGGGGCGGCGGCTGCGGACGAGCGGGCCATGACGAACCTCCTGTCGTCGTGTGACGGCTCCGTGGCCGTCTGTATCCATCGTGACGGCCCCCACTGACAATTCCCCGAAATCCCCCTCTGACCTTGCATTTTGCTTCGAGCGCGAGTTCGGGTTAGTTTTTTGCACTGACTGGTCAGTGCAAAAACGGGGGTGGGGTCGTGGACAGCCCGCACGGGGCGGCGCTGAGCGCCGAGGACTTCGGACTGAAGGGGTCGCGGGGCTGGGCCTTCCGGGACGTGGGGTTCACCGCGGGGCCCGGATCGCTCGTCGCGGTCGAGGGGCCGTCGGGCTCCGGCCGCACCTGTCTGCTGCTCGCGCTCACCGGCAGGATGCGCGCCACCCGGGGTCACGCCGAGGTCGGTGGTGAGCGCCTCCCCGGCCGGCTCGCCGCCGTACGCCGGTTCAGCGCGCTGGGTCCCGTCCCCGGGGTCAGCGAGCTGGACCCCTCGTTCACCGTCGCCGAGCATCTGCGGGAACGCGCCCTGCTGCAGCGCCGTTTCGACTCCTCGCCGCGCACCCTGCTGCGCTCCCGCGCCCGACGCACCGCCACGGCCCGGTCGTTGATCGACACCTCCCTGGAGGCCGCCGGACTGGACCCGACGGCCCTGCCCAAGGCCGAGCGGACCTCCGTGCGCGACCTGGAGCGCCTCGAGGCTCTGCGCCTGTCCGTCGCCCTGGCCCTGATGGGCCGTCCGAGGCTCCTCGCGGTGGACGACATCGATCTCAAGCTCTCCGCGGCGGACCGTTCGCGGACCTGGGAGCTGCTGCGCACCCTCGCGGACGGCGGCACCACGGTGCTGGCCGTGTGCAGCGAGGCGCCCGAGGGGGCGCTGACCGTCCGCACCCGCCCGGCCGGCGGGGCCGGGACGCCCACCGGCGATACGGCCGGCGAGGCCACCACCGGGACCACCGGGACCACCGGGACCACCGACGAGACGACCACGGAGAAGGAGACGGCCGATGCGATCGCCGAAGCTGGCCGCGCTTGAGCTGCGGAGGTTCGGCAGGGGCCGGATGCCGCGTGCCGCGCTCGTGGCACTCCTCCTGCTGCCGCTGCTCTACGGAGCCCTCTACCTCTGGTCGTTCTGGGACCCGTACGGCCGGCTCGACCGCATCCCGGTCGCCCTGGTCAACGACGACAAGGGCACACGGACCGGGGGCGAACACCTCGCCGCCGGGGACGAGATCGCCGGCCGGCTCCTCGACTCCGAGGTCTTCGACTGGCACGAGGTCGGCTCCGCCGAGGCCGAGCGGGGCCTGGAGGACGGGACGTACTACCTCTCGCTGACCATGCCGGCGGACTTCAGCGAGCGGATCGCGTCCAGCGGCGGTGACGCCCCGGAGACCGGCGCCCTCCAGGTCCGTACGAACGACGCCAACAACTACATCGTCGGCCAGATCTCCAGGACGGTGTTCGCCGAGGTCCGCAGCGCCGCGTCCACGAAGGCCTCGCGCGGCTTCCTCGACCGGATCTTCATCAACTTCTCCGGCCTGCACGACGCGACGGCGAAGGCGGCCAAGGGGGCCGACGACCTCGAAAGCGGCATCAGGAAGGCGAAGGAAGGCTCCAAGGAGCTCGCGGCCGGCCTCAAGGACGCCAAGTCGGGAAGCGGCAGGCTCTCCACGGGCATCACCCGGCTCGACAAGGGCGCGGGCGACCTGGAGACGGGCTCCCGGCAGGTGGCAGGCGGGACCCAGCTGCTCGCCGACGGGGTGAACAAGGCCGCCGCCGACATACGCCCCTTCCTCAAGGACAACGGCAAGGCCATCGGGGACACGGCCCGGCTGGTCGCCGACTCGTCGAAGGCCGTACGGGACAACCTCGACCTGCTGGTGGAGACGGCACCCACCGCCTCGGCCGCCGCCCACACCGCCTCCGGCGAACTGGCCGACGTGTACCGCACGCGCTGCGAGGAACAGACCCTGCCCGATCCCGGGGTCTGTCCGCAGCTGAAGCGGGCCAGTACCGCGGCGGCGGACGTCGCCGATGTCGCCGACGACGTGAACGCCCTGGTCACGAACCAGAAGGGCGACCTCGCCGAGCTGCGCACCCGGCTGGCCACCCTGGAGAAGCAGGCGGACGCGCTCGCGAAGCGCTCGCCGCACCTCGACACGGACCTGGAGTCGGCCGTCGCGAGGATCAACAAGCTCAACACCGGGGCGCACAAGGTCGCCTCGGGCGCCGACGCGCTCCACACCGGACTGGGCACCGCCAGGGCGGGCGCGGGCGATCTGGACGCCGGGGTCAAGAAGCTCAAGACGGGCGCGGCCGGCCTGAAGAGCGGGCTCTACCGGCTCGGAGACGGCTCCGCGACGCTCGCCCAGGGCCTGAACGACGGCGTCGGCAAGATCCCCGACTACGACAAGGAGGACCGCGACGCCCGGACCGGTGTCATGGCGGACCCCGTACAGCTGGCCTCCTCCTCGCTGCACGCGGCGCCCAACTACGGCACCGGCTTCGCCCCCTACTTCATCCCGCTCTCGCTGTGGGTGGGCGCGATGGTGGCGTACATGCTGATCCAGCCGCTCAACCGGCGGGCGCTGTCGGCCGGGGCGCCGGCCTGGCGCATCGCCTTCGCGGGCTGGCTGCCGGTGGCCGCGATCGGGCTGCTCCAGGTGGCGGCCCTGATGTCCGTGCTGCACTGGCGGCTCGGACTGCAGATGACGCATGCCGCCGGGACGCTCGGCTTCCTGGCCCTGGTCACCTGCTGCTTCGCGGCGATCGTGCAGTGGCTGAACGCCCGCTTCGGCGCCGCGGGGCGGATCCTCGTCCTGGCGGTCCTGATGCTCCAGC
Organism: Streptomyces sp. CB02058; assembly: GCF_001905505.1. GTDB lineage: Bacteria > Actinomycetota > Actinomycetes > Streptomycetales > Streptomycetaceae > Streptomyces. The sequence goes on along the minus strand of NZ_LIPG01000002.1, from coordinate 1,084,580 downwards.
TGACCTCGGCCGGAGGCACGTACCCCGTCCAGACCAGCCCGGGGTTCTTCGGGGCGATCCATCCCTGTCTGCCGATGACCTACGTCGTGGAGGGGCTGCGCCGGCTGATCACGGGCGGCGGGCTCGGCCCCGTCTGGCAGGGCTGCGCGGTGCTGCTGGCCTTCACCGCGGGCGCCCTGGCGCTGACCGCGCTGGCCGCCCGGCGCAAGCAGGTGTGGACCCTGGACCGGCTCCACCCGGAGCTGAGTCTGTGACGGCTCCGGGACCTGTGAGAATCGTGTGCATGGACAGCAGTAGCACCACACGCCGCCAGATCACCCGGCAGAAGCTCTACGAGGCGGCGGTCACCCTCATCGCGGAGAAGGGCTTCTCCGCGACCACGGTGGACGAGATCGCGGAGCGGGCCGGGGTCGCCAAGGGCACGGTCTACTACAACTTCAAGAGCAAGACCGAGCTCTTCGAGGAGCTGCTGCGGCACGGCGTCGGACTTCTCACGCAGTCGCTGCGCACCGCCGCCGACGGGACGGACGCGCGCGGCGGCACCCGCGTGGAGGCGCTGGACGCGATGATCAGGGCGGGCCTGGTCTTCATCGACCGCTACCCGGCCTTCACCCAGCTGTACGTCGCGGAGCTCTGGCGCACCAACCGCGCCTGGCAGTCGACCCTTCTCGTGCTGCGCCAGCAGGCGGTCGCCGTCGTCGAGGGCGTGCTCCGGGAGGGTGTCGCGGGCGGCGAGCTCAGCGAGGAGATCGACGTACAGCTGACGGCCGCCGCCCTGGTCGGGATGGTGCTCGTGGCGGCACTCGACTGGCAGGCGTTCCAGCCGGAGCGGACGCTCGACGACGTGCACTCCGCCCTGTCCCTGCTCCTGCACGGCCGCGTCAGCGGGCACTGAGGACCCAGGGCTCCCGGCACACGGAGAAGCGCCGGCCCGGTGGAATCCGATCCCCCCGAATTCCACCGGACCGGCGCCCGGTACCGCCGCGGAGCCCTCCCCCGTGACCTCGTTCCCCCGTGGTCCCGGAGCTCCGCGTCGTGTGCCCCCGTTGCTTCCGGGGTGCGGCTCCGTTCCGCCGCCCCGTGCCGGCGGTCCGGGCGCCGCGCCCCTTCCGTGGTCTCCACTCTTCCGTCTGCGCAGGTCAGGGCCTATCCGCATCCCTACTCATCTCGCGCACTAGGTAGAGATACTCAGGCCTGTGTGGCAGCGCCCACCCCGGCGCCTGTCCCACTGGCTACGATCGCGTCCGTGTCCGTACTCCCCTTGGTGTTCACCAGCGGCTGGGCGAGCGGGATCAACGCCTACGCGGTGGTCCTCCTCCTCGGCGTCTTCGGCGCGACCGGGCTCACCGACGAGGTGCCGGCGTCGCTCCAGCGCACGGACGTGCTCGTGGTCGCCGGGGTGCTCTTCCTCTGCGAGGCGGTCGCCGACAAGATCCCGTACGTCGACTCGGCCTGGGACACGGTCCACACGGTGATCCGTCCCGTGGCCGGGGCGGTGGTCGCCGCGCTGCTGGCCGGGGAGAGCGGGTCCCTGCCGGAGCTGGCGGCCGGAGCCGTCGGGGGTTCCACCGCGCTGATGAGCCATCTGGTGAAGGCCGGCACCAGGATGGCGGTCAACACCTCCCCCGAGCCGTTCAGCAACATCGGGGTCAGCCTCGCGGAGGACCTCGGCGTCGCCGGGATCATCACCTTCGCGGTCTTCAACCCGGTGGCCGCGGCCGTCATCGCCGCCGTCCTGCTGCTGCTCGGCCTGGTGATACTGCTCTTCCTGGCCTCCCGCATCCGCCGGTTCCTGCGCCGCAGGGCGCAGCGCCGCGAGGAGAGGAACCTGGCCGGAGCGGGTGGCCACCGGCCTCCCGGATGATCTGTCGGTGGCACCCCTTAAGGTCACTGACATGGCACGAATTGCGGTGATCGGCGCCGGGACGGGCGCGATGGCGGCGGCCGCCCGGCTCGCCGTGGCAGGCCACCGGGTGACGGTGTACGAGCGGTCCGGGACCCATGGCGGCTCGCTCGGCAGGTATGCCCGGGACGGCTTCGTCTTCGACACCGGCCCCGGACTGCTGCACCTGCCCGCGGTCTATCGCGACCTGTTCGTGAAGACGGGCAAGGAGCCGCTGGAGCAGTGCGTCACGCTGACCCAGGTGGATCCGGCGAGCCGTCATCTCTTCGCCGACGGCACCGCGGTGTCGCTGCCCAACGCCTCACGGGCGGGGGTGGTGGGCGCGCTGGACCAGGCCCTCGGGGCGGGGGCGGGTGCCCGCTGGGGGGAGTTCCTGGACCGTGCGGGGACCGCCTGGGACCGGTCGCGCAGACCGCTGCTGGAGGAGCCGCTGCGCGAGGACCGGGAGGTGCTGGCCCGCGACCCCTACCCCTCGGTGCGTGTGCGCAGGCTGCTGCGGTCCCCCCGGCAGGCGGGGACGGTGGCGGAGATCGGCGCCTGGGAGCTGGCCGACCCCCGGCTGGCCGCCCTCCTCGACGGATACGCCCTGTCCTACGGCCTCGACCCCCGCCGCGCCCCGGCCGCCGCGGCTCTCCTGCCGTACATGGAGGAGACCTTCGGCAGCTGGTACGTCGCCGGGGGCATGCGTGCGCTGGCCGACGCGGTGTACGAGCGGTGCCTGGCCCGCAAGGTGGAATTCGTCTTCGGCGCCGAGGTGGTCCGGGTGGCCGAGAAGGACGGCCGGGCCGCCGGGATCGAGCTGGCGGACGGCCGGAGCGTGGAGGCCGACCATGTGGTCGTTGGCGCGCAGCCCGCGCCCGGGCTCCTGCCGGTCCGGGAGGCGGCGCCCGCCGGGCGGGGTGAGGCACCGGTACCGGGCCGCTTCGTCGCCATGCTGTCGCTGAGCGGCGCCCGGGAGCCGGGCACCGTGCACCGGACGGTGGTGCATGCCGCAGACCCGGCCGCGGAGCAGGAGGCGGTGTTCGGCGGCCGGACGGCCGAGCGGCCCACGGTGACGGTGCTGCGGCCGGACGACCAGGCCACCCGCCCCGACGAGGAGCACGAGGCGGTGACCCTCGTGGTGACGGCCGCCCCTCAGGGGCCCGTCGACTGGACGGACCCGGTGCTGCGCGCGCGGTTCACGGACTCGGTGATCGACCGGGCGGCCCAGGCGGTTCCCGGCCTGCGCGAGCGGATACTCCACACGGAGGTGCGCACCCCCGCCGAGACCTCGGCCGACACCGGCGCGGAGGGCGGTTCGGTGCCGGCTCCGGCCCTGGCCGGGGCGGCGGGCGGGTATCTGCACGCGGGGAACCGCACCCCGCTGCCGGGCCTCTATCTGGCGGGCGGCTGGTCCCACCCCGGCGGCGGGCTGGCGCACGCCGGCATGTCGGGTGCCCTGGTCGCCGGTCTCGTCGTGGAGGGCGACGGCTTCCGCGGCTCCCGGTGAGCCGCGGCCGGCTCGTCGTTCCGCGCACGGCCGCCGCGGCCTCCACGCCGAGGCACGCGGGTCAGTAGCGGTACTGCTCGTTCTGCCCGGTGTCGTACCCGTTCCCGTACGGGGCGGGCTGGACGGGGGCTTCCGGCGGCAGCGGGGGGTACTGCTCGCTCTCGCGCTGCTGCGGCACCCACACTCCGCCGGGCGGGGTGTCGGAGGCGTACTGCCCGGCGTAGGGGTCGGCGGGCTGCTGTCCGCCGCCGTAGGAGTCGTAGCCGTTGCCGTAGCTGTCGTACGAGGCGTACTGCCCGGTGCTCGCGGCGCCTCCGGTGCCTCCGGTGCCGATGTACGGGTCGGAGTAGGCGGGATAGCCCGCCGGGTCCGTGCCGTAGTCGTACTGACCGGTGTAGGTGCCCTGGCCCTGATGGGTGTCCTGGGCCGGGTAACCGCCCTGGCCGTACGGGTCCTGGGCCTGCTGCCCGTAATCGGTGTACGGGTCGTAGGCGGCGTACTGCGGCTGCGGTTCGCCGTGCTGGTCGTGCCCCTGGCCCTGACGGTCGCCGCCGTTGCCCGTGGAGGAGTCGCTGTAGATGCCGTACTGCCCGGTGTCGTCCGGCATCGGCTGGGGTTCGTAGACCGCAGAGTGGGCGGTCTCCGCCTCGGGGGCGCCCTGGTACTCCAGGTCGGAGACCTCGAGGGTGGGCTTCTGCGCGCCCTGGGCGCCGCCCCCGCGGCGACGGCGGCTCTCACCGGGGTTGCCGCCTATGGCCCATCCCGTCGAGAAGCCCCGCCGGAAGGAGAGCGTCACATAGGTCTGCCCCGTCGCGAAGGCGATGGCCCCGACGGCGATCACCAGCACGGACGGGATGAGCACACCGAGGACCACACCGAGGAAGCCGGCGAAGGCGAGCAGACGCCAGCGCAGGCGCGCCTTGTACTGCAGCAGCACCTCGCCCAGCAGCCACAGCGCCACTATGCCGAATGCGATGTAGAGGACCGTCCAGCCCACGCCCGCCCCCTCCTGCGGCCACCGCCCCGGTTGGTGGCGGGTACGGCCGGTCAGGACTGCTTGTGCAGTCCGAGATTCTCGTAGATCTCGAGTGTCGCCGTCGAGTTGTTGAGCGTGATGAAGTGCAGCCCCGGGACACCCTCGGAGAGCAGCTTCGCGCAGAACTCCGTGGCGAACTCGATGCCAATGGAGCGTACAGCCGCCGGGTCGTCCTTAGCGGCGAGGATGCGTTCTTTCAGTGAGGAAGGCAGCGACGCGTTGCTGAGCTGCGCGAATCTCTCCAGCTGTTTCACGCTGGTGAGCGGCATCACCTCGGGAATGACCGGGGTGTCGCAACCCGCGGCGACCACACGGTCACGCATCTGGAGATAGCTCTCCGGATCGAAGAACATCTGGGTGATCGCGTAGTCGGCACCGGCTCGGCACTTGTCGACGAAATGACCGATGTCGGAGTCCCAGTCGGAGGACCGGGGGTGCATCTCGGGGAAGGCCGCGACGCCGACGCAGAAGTCACCGGCCTCCTTGATGAGCCGGACGAGGTCGGCCGCGTAGCGCACGCCCTGCGGGTGCTCGATCCACTCGCCCATCGGGTCGCCCGGCGGGTCTCCGCGCACCGCGAGGATGTTGCGGATACCGGCGTCGGCGTACTGCCCGACCATGTTGCGCAGCTCGGCCACGGAGTGGTCGACGGCGGTGAGGTGGGCGACCGGAGTGAGCGTGGAGTCCGCGGCGATCTGCTGGGTCGCGCGCACGGTCCCGGCCCGGGTCGAACCACCTGCCCCGTACGTCACGGAGACGAAGCTCGGTCCCACCGCCTCGACCCGGCGCAGTGCGTTCCAGAGATTCCGCTCGCCCTTCTCGGTCTTGGGCGCCCAGAACTCGAACGAGTACGACATCTCGCCGGTCGCGAGGAGCTCACGCACGGTGCGTGCGTGATCCGTCCTGGTGGAAGGTGTACCAAGGGCCATACCCGGAGGTTAACCAGGGCCCGGCGGTACCCCAACCAGAGGGGCCGATTTGACCGGAATGAGGCGGATTTTGTCCACCCTTCGGACACCTGCCCCGACGCTGCCCCCGGCCCCCTCCCCGGCCCTGTTACCGATCCTTCCCGGGACACCTCCCCGAGAGCCCTCTCCACCGGCCCTCACGGCCGGTACGGGCTGCCCGCGCGGGAGCGGAGCGCCCGCTTCAGAGGGAACGGGCCCGGATGCGCCGCGCGAGGGCCGCGGCCGCCGCAGCCGGATCCGGTGCCTCCGTGATGGCGCGCACGACGACGACACGGCGGGCCCCGGCGTCGAGCACCTCGTCCAGGTTCCCCGCGTCGATCCCGCCGATGGCGAACCACGGCCGCGTCGTGCCGAGCGAGGCGGCGTAGCGCACGAGGCCGAGGCCGGGGGCGTGCCGGCCGGGCTTGGTAGGCGTGGGCCAGCAGGGTCCCGTGCAGAAGTAGTCGACGCCCGCCTCGGTGACGGCGGCGTCGACCTCGGACTCGGCATGGGTGGACCGGCCGATCAGGGCGTCCTGGCCGATGACGGCGCGGGCGGCGGGCACGGGCAGGTCGCCCTGGCCGAGATGCAGCACGTCGGAGTCGATGGCGTGGGCGACGTCGGCCCGGTCGTTCACCGCGAGGAGCGCGCCGTGGCGCTTGCAGGCGTCGGCGAACACGGCGAGGTGTTCGAGCTCCTCGGCCGCCTCCATGCCCTTGTCGCGCAGCTGGACGATGTCGACACCGCTGGACAGCACGGCGTCGAGGAACTCCGGGAGGTCACCCTGCCGCTTGCGGGCGTCCGTGCACAGGTAGAGCCGGGCGCCGGACAGCTGGGAGCGAGGCGTGGACATGATGATTCCCCCGTCGGTGCGTCGATGGATCGCTGGTGCGTCGATGGACGGCCGTGCCCTGACGGCGGAGTGCGGGCCGCGTGTGCCACGGCCCGCACTCCACTCACGGTCGTCCGGTCAGACGGCGAGCGCCTGGGCCCGGCGCTTCACCTCCGTACCGCGATTCTCGCTCAGGGCCTGCGCCGGGGTTCCGGGCAGGGTCGGGTCGGGGGTGAAGAGCCAGTCCAGCATCTCTTCGTCGTTGTAGCCGTCGTCCCTCAGGAGCGTCAGGGTCCCTGCGAGACCCTTGACCACCTTGTTGCCGTCGATGAAGGCGGCAGGCACCTGGAGCGTCCGGTTCTCACCACGTCGTACGGCGATGAGCTGGCCTTCCTTGACCAGCTGCCGCACGCGCGTCACCTCGACATCGAGCATTTCCGCGATGTCGGGAAGGTGGAGCCAGGCGGGGACGAGAGCATCGATCTTTGCGTCAATCTCGGTCACAAGGACAAGCGTGCCATCCCGGACCGACAGTCGGTAGCCGGGCCGGGCGTACGGGACCGCGTCCGGCGCTAGAGCGCCGACAATTTCAGCGGGACGGAGGAGTCGGCGGCCCGCACCGGATCGATCCGGGCGCCGGCCTCGACGAGCTTGCGCCCCTGCGCCAGATCACGCGGCCGGCTGACGGCCAGCACGGCGACCAGGACCCCTTCACGCAGCCAGCAGACCGTCCAGGAGGGGTCCCCCGGGTCGCCCCGCCACAGCAGCGTGTCGGCGTCGGCGTGGTGCCCGGCGTACTGCACGAAGCGGCCGAACTGCTCGGACCAGAAGTAGGGCACGGGGTCGTACGTCCGGGCCACACCGTCCGCGAGGGCGGCGGCCACCGCCCGGGGCCCCTGGAGGGCGTTGTCCCAGTGGTGCACCAGCAGCCGTGTCCCGTAGCGGGCGGAGGGGAAGGACGCGCAGTCGCCCACCGCGTGGACGTCGGGCAGCGAGGTGCGCAGCGAGCTGTCCGCGGTGACCGATCCGTCCGGGCCGAGCGCGATGCCCGAGTCCGCCAGCCAGCCCGTCGCGGGCCGCGCGCCGATGCCGACGACCACCGCGCCCGCGGGGATCACCCGGCCGTCCGCCAGGTGGACGGCGCCCGGTTCGACGCGTGAGACCAGGGCCCCGGTGAGGAGCTCGGTTCCGCTCTCGGCGTACCAGTCGGCCATCGGAGCGGCGACCTCGGCGGGCATCGAGCCCGCGAGGGGGCGGTCCGCCGCCTCCACGACGGTGACCGCGCAGCCGGCGGCGCGGGCCGCGGTGGCGAACTCCGCGCCGATCCAGCCCGCTCCGACGACGACCACGTCGTGCTGCCGGTCCAGGACGGGCCGCAGCCTGGCGGCGTCGTCGAGGGTGCGCAGCAGATGGACGCCGGGCACGCCCTCGGAACCGGGCAGGACGACGGGTTCGGCCCCGGTGGCGAGGACGAGCGCGTCGTAGGCGACGGGCCCTTCGGGGGTGTCCAGTTCGTGCGTGCCGGCGCGCAGGCCGGTCACGTCGAGCCCGAGGCGCAGCGTGATGTCCAGGGCCTCGAAGTCGACGTCGAACGCGGAGTCCTCGGCCTTGCCGAGCAGGACCGCTTTGGACAGCGGCGGGCGGTCGTAGGGCTGGTGCGGTTCGGCGCCGATGAGGGTGACCGGGCCGGTGAAGCCCTGTTCGCGCAGGGCCACGGCCGTCTGCACTCCGGCCATGCCGGCCCCCACGATCACGACGTCACGTGGCCGCCGTCCCGCTGCCGGGTCCTGTGTCTGCTCGCTCACCCGCCCCACCCTAATCACCTGATGTCCCGTCAGCCCGCGAGCTCCTCCACCACACTCGTCCCGCTGCCCTCCTGCGATTCCCACTGCCACGTCTCGTCCAGGCGGACCCGGCCGTCGGGAAGGTCCGTGACGGTCGAGACGCAGTGCCCGGAAGAGGTCGTTCCGTCCTGCTTCAACTGGACGTAGCGGAAGTCCAGTACGTCCGCCTCCCGGGTGCCGACGAGATGGCCGCGGACGACGTCGCCGCCCGCGTAGTCGGCCCAGATCCGGCCGTCCCGCTCGTGGTACGTGAAGCGGGTCCGGGTGCCGACCTGGCCGGGGGCCTGGTCCGCGACGGGTGAGAGGACGAGTCCGTCGAGCGAACGGGCCACGGGCGCTGCTCCCTTACTGCCTGCGGGTGGTGGGGTCTAGGCTGGCCACCGTAAAGCACTCGCGGGAGTCCGGACGTACCGGGCTGAGAGGGAGGCTGGCCGGCCTCCGACCGTACGAACCTGATCCGGGTCATGCCGGCGAAGGGAGGGGCTGGACGCCCATGCGTATCTCCGCACACGGTTCGGACGTTCTGGTCGTGGGGGGCGGCATCATCGGGCTGGTGACCGCCTGGCGGTCCGCCCAGCACGGTCTGCGCACCGCGCTGGCCGACCCGGAGCCGGGCGGCGGGGCCGCCCGGGTCGCCGCCGGAATGCTCGCCGCCGTCACCGAACTCCACTACGGCGAGCAGATGCTCCTCGGCCTCAACCTGGCCTCCGCGGCCCGCTATCCGGCGTTCGTGGCCGAGCTGGAGGAGGCGAGCGGGCAGAAGACCGGCTTCCGCGCCTGCGGCACCCTCGCCGTCGCGCTGGACTCCGACGACCGGGCCCATCTGCGGGAGCTGCACGCGCTGCAACAGCGCTCGGGGCTGGAGTCGGAGTGGCTCAACGGCCGCGAGTGCCGCCGCCTGGAGCCGATGCTCGCCCCGGGGGTGCGCGGTGGGCTGCGGGTCGGCGGGGACCACCAGGTGGACCCGAGGCGGCTGGCCTCCGCGCTGGTCACGGCGTGCGAGCGGGCCGGGGTGGTCCTCCACCGGGACCGGGTCCAGCAGCTGTCGGTGACCGGCGGCCGTGCGACGGGGGCGGTTCTCGCGGACGGTACGGAACTGGCGGCGGACCAGGTCGTACTGGCGGGAGGAAGCCTCAGCGGCCGGCTCGCGGGACTTCCCGAGGCGGTCGTGCCGCCGGTGCGTCCGGTCAAGGGACAGGTGCTCCGGCTGACCGTTCCGCCCGCGTACGCCCCCTTCCTCAGCAGGACGGTGCGGGCCGTGGTGCGCGGCAGCCAGGTCTATCTCGTACCGCGTGCCAACGGTGAGCTGGTGGTCGGTGCAACCACCGAGGAGATGGGCTGGGACACCACGGTCACGGCGGGCGGGGTCTACGAACTGCTGCGTGACGCCCACGAGCTGGTGCCGGGCATCACCGAGCTGCCGCTGACCGAGACCCGGGCCGGTCTGCGGCCCGCCTCGCCCGACAACGCGCCGCTGCTGGGCCCGACGGCGCTCCCCGGACTGCACCTCGCCACCGGCCACCACCGCAACGGTGTGCTGCTGACCCCCGTGACCGGCGATGTGATGGCCCATGTGCTGACCACCGGCGAGCTGCCCGAGGTCGGCCGTCCCTTCGCGCCGAACCGTTTCAGCCCCTCGTCCGGCACCGCGTCCCCCGAAGTCCCCGCGCCGCAGGAGCAGCCCGTATGAACCAGCCCGTGCCCGCCACCGTCCCCGATCCCGCGTCCGGTTCCTCTTCCTCCGCCGGTACCGATCACTCCCCCACCGCGGTTTCCGTCTCCGTCAACGGGGAACGGCGCGACATCCCCGCCGGGACCTCGCTGGACGCCCTGGTCGCGAAGCTGACCGCGGCCCGTTCCGGGGTCGCGGCGGCGGTCAACGAGGCGGTCGTCCCGCGCGGGGAGTGGTCCGCCACGCTGCTCGCGGACGGCGACCGTGTCGAGGTGCTCACCGCGGTCCAGGGAGGCTGACCATGTCCGACGACCTCTTCGCTCTCGGCCCCGCCTCCTTCTCCTCGCGGCTGATCATGGGCACCGGCGGGGCACCCAGCCTCGATGTGCTGGAACGCTCCCTGATCGCCTCCGGCACCGAGCTGACCACCGTCGCGATGCGGCGGCTCGACCCGACCGTGCAGGGTTCGGTGCTCTCCGTCCTGGAACGCCTCTCCATCCGGGTCCTGCCGAACACCGCGGGCTGTTTCACCGCCGGGGAGGCGGTGCTGACCGCCCGGCTGGCGAGGGAGGCGCTGGGCACCGACTGGATCAAGCTGGAGGTCGTGGCCGACGAGCGGACCCTGCTGCCCGACCCGATCGAGCTGCTGGACGCCGCGGAGATCCTGGTCGACGACGGTTTCACGGTCCTGCCGTACACCAACGACGACCCGGTGCTGGCCCGCAAGCTCCAGGACGTGGGGTGCGCGGCGGTCATGCCGCTCGGCTCCCCCATCGGTTCCGGCCTGGGCATCCGCAACCCGCACAATTTCCAGCTGATCGTCGAGCAGTCCGAGGTTCCGGTGATCCTGGACGCCGGGGCGGGGACCGCGTCGGACGCGGCGCTGGCGATGGAGCTGGGGTGCGCCGCTGTGATGCTCGCCTCGGCGGTGACCCGGGCGCAGGAGCCGGAGCTGATGGCCGCCGCGATGCGGCACGCGGTGGACGGCGGGCGCCTGGCGTACCGGGCGGGGCGCATCCCGCGCCGCCATTTCGCGGAGGCGTCCTCGCCGGCCGAGGGCCGCGCGGCGCTGGATCCGGAGCGCCCGGCCTTCTGAGGCCCGCGCGCCGGGGAACCCGTCCTGGTCACAACACGTGCATGCCCCTGTCACGGCTCGGCTCCAGTACGGCCCCGGGGAGCCCCGGGGCGACCCGCCGTGTCGGTGGCAGCTCGTAGACTCCCCCCGTGGACACGACCCTTCAGGACCCGCTTGTCGGGCAGCTGCTCGACGGCCGCTATCGCGTCGACGCACGCATCGCCGTCGGCGGTATGGCCACGGTCTACCGGGCCATGGACACCCGGCTCGACCGTGTGCTCGCCCTCAAGGTGATGCACCCGGCGCTGGCGACGGACGCCTCGTTCGTCGAGCGCTTCATCCGCGAGGCGAAGTCCGTCGCCCGGCTCGCCCACCCCAATGTGGTGGGGGTCTTCGACCAGGGCGCCCAGGGCGCGTACGTCTACCTGGCGATGGAGTACGTCGCGGGGTGCACCCTGCGTGACGTGCTGCGCGAGCGCGGCGCCCTGCAGCCCCGGGCCGCGCTGGACATCCTGGAGCCGGTCCTCGCCGCGCTCGGCGCCGCTCACCGCGCCGGCTTCGTCCACCGCGACATGAAGCCGGAGAACGTCCTGATAGGGGACGACGGCCGGGTGAAGGTCGCCGACTTCGGTCTCGTGCGCGCCGTGGGCACCGCCACGGACACCACCGGCTCGCTCCTGGGGACGGTCTCCTACCTCGCCCCCGAACAGATCGAGCAGGGCACCGCCGACACCCGGTCCGACGTGTACGCCTGCGGCGTCGTGCTGTACGAGATGCTCACCGGCGGCAAACCGCACACCGGCGACAACGCGGCCCAGGTCATCTACCAGCACCTCAACGAGGACGTCCCCGCCCCGTCCGCCGCCGTTCCCGGTCTGGCCGCCGGGCTGGACGAGCTCGTCGCGACGGCCACCGCCCGCAATCCCGAGGTGCGTCCGCACGACGCGGTGGCCCTCCTCGCCATCTCCCGGGAGGCCCGGAGCGCGCTCACGGAGCAGCAGCTCGACGCGGTGCCCCCGCAGGCCCTCGCCGAGGCGCACGACGCCGCCGAGGACCGTACGAGCGTGATCCCCCGGGTGATCCCGGCCGGCCAGGGCACCGCTCACCACACCAGCCGGCTGGAGATGCCCGCCGCTCTGCCGCCCCGGCAGGGCGGAGGCCGCCGGGTGCCCTTCGCGGGTGGCGGCCGTCGCGGGATATACGCGGCGCTCGTCGCCCTGCTGCTGGTGCTGGGGACCAGTGCGGGCGTCTGGTACATCAATTCGGGCCAATTCACCCGGGTCCCCTCGCTGCTCGGCCAGACCCAGAGCGCCGCGGAGAAGCGCCTCTCGGACGCCGGACTGGACATGAAGAGCGTCGACCGCGCCTACAGCGACACGGTGAAGCGCGGCACGGTGATCAGCAGTGACCCCGGCTCGGGTGAGCGCATCCGGAAGAACGACGCCGTGAAGCTGGTGGTCTCGCGCGGTCCCGAGATCGTGAAGGTCCCCGATGTGGAGGGCCTCTCGCTCGGCGACGCCCGGCGCGAGCTGAAGAAGACCGGGCTGGCCCCCGGGATGGTGACCCGGGAGTTCAGCGAGGACATCGCCCGCGGCGAGGTGATCCGTACGGATCCGGCCATGGGCACCGAGCGCCACCCGGACTCGGCGGTCGCCCTGGTCGTCAGCAAGGGCAGCCCTGTCGACGTGCCGGACGTCACGGGCATGGGCACCGAGGACGCCACCGCCGCACTCCAGGAGGCGGGGCTGAAGGCGAAGGTGCTGCCCGAGCGCGTCAACTCCCCGGAGGCCGACGGCGACGTCGCCCGGCAGGCCCCCGGCAGCGGCGCGGAGGCCGCAGAGGGCGACACCGTCGAGCTGACGGTCTCCAAGGGCCCTCGCATGCTGGAAGTCCCCGATGTCACGGGGATGGACGTCGACGAGGCCCGGAGCACACTGGAGGACGCGGGGTTCGAGGTGGAGGTCGACCGCCCGCTCCTCTCGTTCAGCGACACGATCGGGAAGCAGTCGGTCGAGGGCGGGGAGAAGGCCGCCGAAGGCTCCACGATCACCATCAGGACCAAGGCCCTTTAGATCACCGAGGACTGGCAGCACATGCGCAACCCCATAGGCGGACACGTTCCCGTGGCCGGCGGCCTCGCCAAGATCGGCCTCGGCTACGCCCGTGAACTGGCGGCGGAGACGGTGCAGGTCTTCGTGGCCAATCCGCGCGGCTGGGCGACTCCTCCCGGGAATCCGGCGCAGGACGAGCTGTTCCGCTCGGAGTGCGCCGCCGAGTCGATTCCGGCGTACGTCCACGCTCCCTATCTGATCAACTTCGGCTCGCACACCGAGGCCACGGTCGAGCGGTCCGTCCTGTCGCTGCGCCACTCGCTGCGCCGGGCCAGGGAGATCGGGGCACTGGGTGTCGTGGTGCACACCGGGTCGGCGACCGGGGGGCGGCCCCGCGAGGAGGCCCTCGCCCAGGTGCGGACGCACATGCTCCCGCTGCTGGACGAGCTGACCCATGACGACGATCCGTTCCTCCTCCTGGAGTCGACCGCGGGGCAGGGATCCTCGCTCTGTTCACGGACGTGGGACTTCGGGCCGTATTTCGAGGCGCTGGACTTCCACCCGAAGCTGGGCGTCTGCCTGGACACCTGCCACATCTACGCGGCGGGGCACGACCTGACCGGCCCAGCGGGGATGCGGCAGACCCTCGACCTGCTGGTCGGCACGGTCGGCGAGGGCCGGCTGAAGCTGATCCACGCCAATGACTCCAAGGACGTGGTGGGGGCGCACAAGGACCGGCACGAGAACATCGGGGCGGGCCACATCGGCGCCGAGCCGTTCCGCGAGCTGCTCGCGCACCCGGCGACCGAGGGCGTTCCCCTGATCATCGAGACTCCCGGCGGCAAGGAGGGCCATGCGGCGGACGTGGCACGGCTGAAGGAGCTCCGGGGCGCGCACTGACGAAGGGGAATACCCCAGGGGGGTATATGGTTCCCATGATTGCCAGGAACCATGACCCGGCTTTGGGGGCTTCTCATGCAGCACGAGGCGCACGACACGCATCAGGGACACCACGACACCCACCACAACCATGGCGGCGGCGCGAGCTGGAGCATGGCCGCACGAGCGACCCTGCACTGCCTCACCGGCTGCGCGATCGGCGAGGTCCTCGGGATGGCGATCGGCACCGCGCTCGGCTGGGGCAACGTCCAGACGCTCGTGCTCGCGATCGTCCTGGCGTTCTTCTTCGGCTACGCGCTGACCCTGCGCTCGGTGCTGGGCGCCGGCGTCGGTCTCCGTACGGCCGTCCGGATCGCGCTCGCCGCCGACACCGTGTCGATCGCCGTGATGGAGCTCATCGACAACTCGGTGATCGCACTCTGGCCGGGAGCCATGGACGCCGGCCTCTCGGACGCGAAGTTCTGGACCGTCCTGGCCATCGCGCTGGTGGCGGCCTTCGTCGTCACGACACCGGTCAACAAGTGGATGATCGGCCGAGGCAAGGGGCACGCCGTGGTGCACGCCCACCACCACTGACCGGCCGGCACGGGAGCGTCAGAGCTCGGGGCCGTCCCCGGGCTCCTCCTGGTAGGAGTAGCGCTGCTCGCTCCACGGGTCGCCGATGTTGTGGTAGCCCCGCTCCTCCCAGAAGCCCCGGCGGTCCGCGGTCATGTATTCGATGCCCCGGACCCATTTCGGGCCCTTCCAGGCATACAGATGCGGCACGACCAGACGCAGCGGGAATCCGTGTTCCGCGGTGAGCAGTTCGCCGTCCTTATGGGTGGCGAACAGCGTCCGGTCCGATGCGAAGTCGTCCAGTCGCAGATTCGAGCTGAATCCGTATTCGGCCCAGACCATCACGTGCGTGACGTGGGGCGAGGGCGGTGCCAGTTCCACGATCTCGCGGGCCAGGATTCCGCCCCATTCGGCACCCAGCATGCTGAATTTGGTCACGCAGTGGAGGTCTGCCACGACGGTCGAGAAGGGCAGCGCCGAGAATTCCTGGTGATTCCAGCAGTGCTTGTCGCCGTCAGCCGTCGCCCCGAAGACCCGGAACTCCCAGCGGTCCGGCTTGAACTTGGGCACGGGCCCGTAATGGGTGACCGGCCAGCCGCGTTGCAGCCGCTGACCCGGTGGAAGCCCGGACTGCTCTGCTGTGCCGCGTTCCCGGCTTTCCGGCTGACCCATGCCTCCATGGTGACAGACAGGCAGGGGTGGTCATGACCAGGGGAGAGTCGATTCGGGCAACTCATACTAAGCATGCACTTACTGGACGGCCGCGTGGCGCGATGCGAGGATGCGCGCAAACAAACCCAGTTCACCGGTGGAAGGAGCCTCTGCGATGCAGGGCGACCCTGAGGTCCTCGAGTTCCTGAACGAACAGCTGACCGCCGAATTGACTGCCATCAATCAGTACTTCCTGCACGCCAAGATGCAGGACAACTTCGGCTGGACGAAGCTCGCCAAGTACACCCGGGCCGAATCGTTCGACGAGATGAAGCACGCGGAGATCCTGACCGACCGGATCCTGTTCCTCGACGGACTGCCCAACTATCAGCGGCTGTTCCATGTGCGCGTCGGCCAGACGGTCACCGAGATGTTCCAGGCCGACCGCCAGGTCGAGGTGGAGGCGATCGACCGCCTCAAGCGGGGAATCGAGGTCATGCGCGGCAAGGGCGACATCACCTCGGCGAACATCTTCGAGTCCATCCTGGACGACGAGGAGCACCACATCGACTATCTCGACACCCATCTGGAACTGGTCGAGAAGCTCGGTGAGCCGCTCTACATCGCCCAGCTGATCGAGCAGCCGGAGAGCTGATCCGGCAGCGGCGCCGCGGAAGCGGCCACGAGGCCCTCAGGCGGCGTCGGAGAGCCTGCCGTCCGGTGCCGCGCCGAAGGTGACGGGCGCACCTGCCGGGGCGCCCGTCGACGCCGTACGTCCTTCGAGGAGCTCGCGGCGCGGGCAGTCGCCGCGGCCCAGCAGCGCCTGGATCCTGCGGACGCAGCCGCCGCAGTCGGTGCCGGCCTTGCAGGCGGAAGCGATCTGGCGGGGTGTGCACGCTCCGCCGTCCGCATGCTGCTTGACCTGGTCCTCGGTGATGCCGAAGCAGGAGCATACGTACATGCGGTTCACCTCCCGACGGGTCGATCGCTGTGCCGTCCCGATGTCTCGGTGAGGCTAACCTAACCTTACCCGGGAGGCCTCTCCCGCAAAAGCCCCGGTACGACCGTGGGGCACGGATCACATGGATCCGTGCCCCACAGGTGTAACCAGGAGTGATCCCTACTGGTCGCGGTACATCTCGGCGACGAGGAAGGCCAGGTCCAGGGACTGGCTGCGGTTGAGCCGCGGGTCGCACGCCGTCTCGTAGCGCTGGTGCAGATCGTCCACGAAGATCTCGTGGCCGCCGCCGACGCACTCGGTGACGTCGTCACCGGTGAGCTCGACGTGGATGCCGCCGGGGTGCGTCCCGAGCTGCTTGTGCACCTCGAAGAAGCCCTTGACCTCGTCCAGGACGTCGTCGAAGCGGCGCGTCTTGTGGCCGGAGGCGGCCTCGAAGGTGTTGCCGTGCATCGGGTCAGTCACCCACACCACGGCGGCACCGGAGGCGGTGACCTTCTCGACCAGCTCGGGGAGCTTGTCGCGGACCTTGTCGGCGCCCATGCGGACGATGAAGGTCAGCCGTCCCGGCTCGCGCTCGGGGTCGAGGCGGTCGATGTAGCCGAGTGCCTCGTCGACGGTGGTCGTCGGGCCGAGCTTGATCCCGATGGGGTTGCGGATCTTCGAGGCGAACTCGATGTGCGCCCCGTCCATCTGGCGGGTGCGCTCACCGACCCAGACCATGTGGCCGGAGGTGTCGTAGAGCTGGCCGGTGCGCGAGTCGGTACGGGTCAGAGACGACTCGTAGTCGAGCAGCAGCGCCTCGTGCGAGGCGTAGAACTCGACCGCCTTGAACTCCGCCGGGTCCGTGCCGCACGCCTTCATGAAGTTCAGCGCGTTGTCGATCTCACGGGCCAGGGCCTCGTAACGCTGCCCGGACGGCGAGGACTTCACGAAGTCCTGGTTCCAGGCGTGCACCTGGCGCAGGTCGGCGTAACCACCGGTGGTGAACGCGCGGACCAGGTTCAGCGTGGAGGCGGACGCGTGGTACATCTGCTTCAGCCGCTGGGGGTCCGGGACGCGGGCGGCCTCGGTGAATTCGAAGCCGTTGACGGAGTCGCCGCGGTAGGTCGGCAGCGTCACGCCGTCGCGGGTCTCGGTCGGCTTGGAGCGCGGCTTGGAGTACTGCCCCGCGATCCGGCCGATCTTCACGACCGGCACGGACGCCGCGTACGTGAGGACGGCGCTCATCTGGAGCAGCGTCTTCAGCTTGGCCCGGATGTGCTCGGCCGACACGGCGTCGAAGGCCTCGGCGCAGTCGCCGCCCTGCAGCAGGAACGCCTCGCCCTTGGCGACGGCTCCCAGTCGGGCGCGCAGCTGGTCGCACTCGCCCGCGAAGACGAGCGGCGGATACGACTCGAGGTCCGCGAGTGCTTCGCGCAGGGCCTCGGCATCGGGGTACTCGGGCTGCTGCGCCGCGGGAAGGTCTCGCCAGGTGTGGCCACCGGCGACGGAGGTATTGGCGTTCACGGTCACCTTCTCAACATTACGGGGTCGCGGGGCGTGTCCATCCATGCGCTCAACAATTGAGACGCGCGCTCGTTTGTCCGCCGCATCGGCTAGGGTTCGTGGCATGTTCGCGCAGACGACCCAGAACTGGTGGTGGACCGCTCATCCGGCGGCCCGCTGAATCATCGCGCGTACAGACTTCGCGAAGGCCGCCCGGGGGGCGGCCTTCTCTGCGTTTCGGAGCCGGGAGCCGTTCCTCCATCAGGAAGGAACGCCCATGCCCGAACGCTCCATCGACCTCCTGTCCGCCCTGCTCCGGGACGACGCCCCACCCTTCGCCCTGCTGCGCAGGCGGACGCCCGGCCGGGACCACGACACCGTCGAGGTCCTGACCGGCGAGGTGCGGGAGGCCGAACGGCTCGCCGACATCCCCGTCGGCCCGCTGCCCACACTGGCCCTGGTGCCGTTCCGGCAGATCGCCGAGCGCGGCTTCGACGTGCGCGACGACGGCACCCCGCTGTCCGTGCTGGTCGCCGACGAGGCGTACGAACTGCCGCTGGCCGAGGTGCTCGCGCAGCTGCCCGGCCATGACGTGCGGGTCGAGGGGGGCGCCTTCGACGTTCCCGACGAGGAGTACGCGGACATCGTCCGGCGGGTCATCGAGGACGAGATCGGGCAGGGCGAGGGCGCGAACTTCGTGATCCGGCGGACCTTCGGCGGCGAGATCCCCGGCTTCGGCCGTGCCGACGCGCTGGCGCTGTTCCGCCGGCTGCTGGCCGGTGAGCGCGGCGCGTACTGGACGTTCGTGGTGCACACCGGGGAGCGGACCCTGGTCGGCGCCAGCCCCGAGGTGCATGTGCGGATGTCCGGCGGGACCGTCGTGATGAACCCGATCAGCGGGACCTACCGCTACCCGGACCAGGGGCCGACGGCCGAGAGCCTGCTCGCCTTCCTCGGGGACCGCAAGGAGACGGAGGAGCTCTCCATGGTGGTCGACGAGGAGCTGAAGATGATGTGCACCGTCGGGGACATGGGCGGCGTGGTCATCGGGCCCCGGCTCAAGGAGATGGCCCATCTCGCTCACACGGAGTACGAGTTGCGCGGGCGTTCCTCGCTGGATGTGCGGGAGGTCCTGAAGGAGACCATGTTCGCGGCGACGGTCACCGGCTCCCCCGTGCAGAACGCCTGCCGGGTGATCGAGCGGTACGAGCCGGGGGGCCGCGGCTACTACGCGGGCGCCCTGGCCCTGCTGCGCCAGGAGCCCGGCGGGGCGCAGACCCTGGATTCGCCGATCCTGATCCGCACGGCGGACATCTCGGCAGGGGGCCGGCTGAGCGTGCCGGTCGGGGCGACGCTCGTGCGTCACTCCGACCCGGCGGGCGAGGTCGCCGAGACGCATGCGAAGGCGGCGGGTGTGCTCTCCGCACTGGGCGTGCGGCCCGGCAGGCCCGAGGCGGAGGCGAGCCGCCCTCGGCTGGCCTCCGATCCGCGGGTGCAGGCGGCCCTGGACGACCGGCGCGGCGGGCTCGCCCCCTTCTGGCTGCGGATGCAGGAGCGCACACGGGACCTGTCCGGCCATGCGCTGGTGGTGGACGGCGAGGACACCTTCACGGCGATGCTGGCGCATCTGCTGCGCTCCTCGGGCCTCACCGTGTCGGTGCACCGCTACGACGAGCCGGGGCTGCGTGAAACCGTGCGGGCGCACGAGGGCCCTGTGGTGCTGGGGCCCGGCCCCGGCGATCCCGGGGACGCGTCGGACCCGAAGATGCGCCTGCTGAGGGAGCTGGCCGCCGAGCTGGTGCGGGAGCACCGGCACGGGCTGCTGGGCGTCTGCCTCGGCCATGAGCTGATCGCGGCGGAGCTGGGGCTCGAGATCGCACGGAAGGCGGTGCCGTACCAGGGGGCGCAGACCCGGATCGATCTGTTCGGCAGGCCCGAGACCGTCGGCTTCTACAACAGCTTCACCGCGCGTTGCGACGACGCCGCGGCCGCCGAGCTGGGCGCGCACGGCATCGAGGTGAGCCGGGAGGCAGCCTCCGGCGAGCTTCACGCGCTGCGGGGCAAGGGCTTCGCCTCGGTGCAGTTCCACCCGGAGTCGGTGCTGACGCTGCGCGGCGCGACGATCGTGACGGAGCTGCTGGCGGCGCTGCCGGTGCTCAGCTGAGAGCCGTGGACCGAATTGGCATATGCCATTTGACAACTTTAGTTGCCACTCCTGAAGTGAGGTAACTAAAGTTGTCGACATGACACGGAGCGAGGTCACACACGCGGAACTGACAGCACTCGAGAAATCCCTCTGCGACGCCCTGAACCCGCTCGCGTCGGCCTTGCGCGCCCGGAGTTCGGGGCAACCCGAGGACCGGATGTGGGCGGCGGACCCGATCGAGGTGTCGCTGTCGGTCCTCGAGGGCTGGAAGGTGGTGGACTCGGCGGTCGCGCGGCTGACGGAACAGGCCGCGCGGACCGCCGGCTCCTACGGGGCGAGTTACGAACAGCTGGGGGCGGCCTGGGGCATAACCCGGCAGGGCGCCCGCAAGAAGTGGCCCGACGCGGTGAGCAGACCGGCCTCGGGGGCGGAGCCGGGCAGGGTCGAGCTGTTCGGGGGCACGGCCGAGCTCTTCCTGGAGCCCTCGTCCGGCGACTGGCGGTGGACGGGACGCGGTGCGGACGGCACGCGGGGCGCGGCCGATGGCGCTCTCCACTGCGGCACGAAGGAGGAGGCCGCCGCCTACGCGGGCGCGTTCCTGAAGGAACACGCGGGCGACGCGGCGGGCTAGGTGTATTGGTCAAGACCGCCGTGTCAACAACACTCGTGATCAATACACCTAAGGCGTGGGGAGGCCGGGGACGAGGACGTTGCCGCTGCGGCGTCCCGCCAGGTAGTCGGTGACGTTCTGCACGGTGGCTTCGATGATCTGCCCCACTGCGTCCCGCGTGTAGTAGGCCTGGTGCGAGGTCACGATGACGTTGGGGAAGGTGACGAGTCTGGCGAGGGTGTCGTCGTCGATGCCTTCCACGGACTTGTCCATGTAGAAGAGCCCCGCCTCCGCCTCGTACACGTCGAGCCCGACACCGGTGAAACGGCCGGCCCGCAGTTCGGTGACGAGCGCGCGGGTGTCGATGAGGCCGCCGCGGCTGGAATTGACGAGGATCGCGTCGTCCTTCATCAGGGACAGGGCTTCCTTGCCGATGATGTGCTCGGTGGCGGGCAGCAACGGCACATGGAGGCTGATCAGGTCGGCCTCGGCGAAGAGCTGCTCCTTGTCGACATAGGTCATGCCGAGCGCGGTGCAGGCGGGGTTCTCGGCGACGTCCCAGCCGAGGAGATTCATGCCGAAGCCGTGCGCGATCCGGGTGAACGCCTCGCCGATCTTCCCGGTGCCCACCACACCGGCCGTGCGGCCGTGCATGTCCCGCCCGAGGAGTCCGTCGAGCCGGAAGTCGAAGTCCCGGGTGCGGCTCACCGCGCGGACGATGCGGCGGTTGACGGCCATGGCCAGGGTCCAGGCGAATTCGGCGACCGAGTAGGGGGAGTAGTACGACACCCTGGCGACGCGAAGGGCGAGACGTTCGGCCACGTCGAGATCGATGTTGTTGAAGCCGGTGGAGCGCTGGGCGATCATCTGTGTCCCACCCGCCGCGAGGGTCTGCAGGACGGGGCCCCCGAGGTCTGCGTTGACGCTGGTGGAGATGATCTCGTAGCCCGCGGCGATCGGAGCGGTGTCCGCGGTCAGGAAGACGTCCAGGCAGCGGACGTCGTGCAGGCCGGCGAAGGCCTTCTCGATCAGGGGCTTCTCGTCGGACTGCACGCCGAATGCCAGGATTTCCACGACGTCTCCCAGGTGGAGGGGTGGGGCCGGTCCCCGCGAATATACGGCCCGCACCCGTCGCACGCCGCTCGGCCGGGCGGGCGGGCCGAGCGGCGGGACTCAGCCGAAGAAGACCCCCGCTTCCGCGTACAGAGCGGGGTCCACCGTCTTGAGGCGGGCCGTCGCCTCGGCGATGGGAACCCGCGTGATGTCCGTTCCCTGGAGCGCGACCATGACGCCGAAGTCGCCCTCGTGGACGGCGTCGATGGCGTGCAGCCCGAAGCGGGTGGCGAGCCAGCGGTCGAAGGCGCTCGGCGTGCCGCCCCGCTGGACATGGCCGAGGACCGTGGTCCTGGCCTCCTTGCCCGTGCGCCGCTCTATCTCCTTGGCCAGCCATTCACCGACACCGGAGAGCCTGACATGACCGAACGAATCGTGGGAGTCGTCCTTGAGGATCATCTCGCCGTGCGCGGGCGCCGCGCCCTCGGCGACCACCACGATCGGCGCGTAGCTCGCCCGGAAGCGGGAGGTGACCCATGCGCAGACCTGGTCGGTGTCGAAGCGCTGCTCCGGGATGAGGATGACGTTGGCCCCGCCGGCCAGTCCGGAGTGGAGCGCGATCCACCCGGCGTGCCGCCCCATCACCTCCACGACGAGGACCCGCATATGGGACTCGGCCGTGGTGTGGAGCCGGTCGATGGCCTCGGTCGCGATGCCGACGGCGGTGTCGAAGCCGAAGGTGTAGTCGGTCGCCGAGAGGTCGTTGTCGATGGTCTTGGGAACGCCGACGCACTTGATGCCGTACTCGTCGGACAGCCTCGCCGCGACGCCGAGCGTGTCCTCGCCGCCGATCGTGATCAGGGAGTCGACCTCGTACTTGACGAGGCTCTCCCTGATCCGGCGGACGCCCTGGCCGGCGTACTCGGGGTCGAAGGGGTTGGTCCGGGAGGAGCCGAGGATGGTGCCGCCCCGCGGCAGGATGCCGCGCACCGCCGGTACGGACAGCGGCACGGTCTCGCCCTCGAGGGGCCCGCGCCAGCCGTCCCGGAAGCCGGTGAAGTCATAGCCGTACTCCTGCACGCCCTTGCGGACGATGGCGCGGATGACCGCGTTGAGACCCGGGCAGTCGCCGCCCCCGGTCAGTACTCCGACCCGCATTGGAAGCATCCCTTCGCCGAAGTGAGCTCGCTACGGGCCACGCTAATGGTGACCCAGGTCACTCCGGGATGGGTCGTACGGTCAATTCCGCGGCGGTTCGCGGCGGTTGTCCCGTCACACGTCGTCGAGGCCGGCCTCGATCGCGTACCGGACGAGCTCCACCCTGTTGTGCAGCTGGAGCTTGCCCAGGGTGTTCTGGACGTGGTTCTGCACCGTGCGGTGGGAGATGACCAGCCGCTCGGCGATCTGCTTGTACGAGAGCCCCTTGGCGACCAGCCGCAGGACCTCCGTCTCGCGGTCCGTGAGCTGGGGGACCTTCGGGCGGTCGGGGGCCGCGGGGGCGGGGTCGGAGGCGAGCCTGCGGTATTCGCCGAGGACCAGTCCGGCGAGGCCCGGCGTGAAGACCGGGTCGCCCGCCGCGGTGGCCCGCACGGCGTCGGTCAGCTCCTGGGTGCTGGCCGACTTGAGCAGGTAGCCGGTGGCGCCCGACTTCACGGCCTCCAGGACGTCGGCGTGCTCACCGCTGGCGGAGAGCACCAGCACGCGCAGCCCCGGGTTGGAGCCGACGAGCTCCTTGCAGACCTGGACTCCGGGCATCCCCGGCAGGTTCAGGTCGAGTACCAGGACGTCCGGGGCCGCAGCCCTGGCTCGTCGCACGGCGCCCGGACCGTCACCGGCGGTCGCGACGACGTCGAAACCGGACTCGGCCAGATCGCGGGCGACGGCGTCGCGCCACATCGGGTGGTCGTCGACCACCATCACCTTGATGGACCGTTCCTCGGATGCCTGCGTGTTCGGTGTACTCATCGGGCCGATCCTGCCTTCCCCCGTGAAACCTTCGGAACCTTCAACTCGACCTCGGTGCCCTGCCCGGGCACCGAGATCAGCTCTGCCGTACCGCCCAGATCGCGCAGCCGGCCGCGGATGGAGAGGGCGACGCCGAGCCGGCCCTCGCCCTCCGCCTGGTCCAGCCGCCCTTCCGGGATGCCGGGGCCGTCGTCCCGGACGGTGACGATCACCGCGTCGGGCTCGTCCTCGACCAGGATCCAGGCCTGGGCGTCCGTCCCCGCGTGGACCCGTACGTTGTCCAGCGCCGCGCTCACCGCGGCGGCGAGCTCGCGCGCGGCGCCCGCCGGGAGCAGCACCGGGGCGCCCGGCTCCGCGAAGCTGACCCGGGAGCCCGCGTGAACGGCGAGCAGGGTGCGCAGATCGCACTCGGCGTCCTCGGTGTCCTCCTCGTCCTGGCCGCTCTCGCCGGCCACCACACGGACCACCGCTCCCTCGGCGCTGTCCTCGGAGACCCGGGTCGTGGGCACCAGGCCGCTGGAGACCAGGGTGCGCAGGGCGATCTCCTGCTCCCCCGCCATCCGGCCGAGTTCGGCCGCCTCGCCGCCGAGTGCCGTGCCACGCCGCTGGACCATGGCCAGGACCTGGAGGACGCTGTCGTGGATGTCGCGGGCCAGCCGCTCCCGCTCACGGGTGGCCGCCTCGATCTCCAGGGCGCGCGCCAGGGTGCGTTCACTGGCGCGCGCGACCTCGACGACGTATCCGATGGCGATGGAGGCGACCCACACCAGCAGGACGTTGTGGAAGGTGTCCTCGCTGGGCTCGCCGCGCTCGACGATGTTGGCGGCGGCCACCAGGGTGGAGGCGAAGGCAGCCCAGCGCCAGCCGCCCTTGAGCGCGAAGGCCAGGACGGAGCCCGCGGTCCAGATCGACGGGAGCGTCGGGCCGTCGACGTGCTGGGCGTCGAGGTCGGCGAGCGGGGTCAGCAGGATGCCGGTGAGCGCGACGACGAGGTCCAGGCCGAGGAAGCGCTTGGTGCAGCTCGCCGCGTTGGCCACCCTGGGCAGCGTGACGAGCGTCCAGAGGGCGAGGAACGCCAGAAAGGCGACGGCCACCCAGGGCCGCTCGAACGTCGCGCGGCCGAAGCCCGCGAGCAGCGCCGCGTAGATCAGGGTCAGCACGCGGTACGCGGTCAGCGCACGCCACAGCGGCTGCTCGACCGACATCCTCACGACCCGTTCACGCCCGGCCATGTCCCCTCCCCCGGTTCCCGCCCCTGCCATGCTGCCCGCCCCGGAGGGCCGTCGGCGCGTCTACGCGCCGGGCCGTTCCGTTCCCTTGTTCTTCGCTTCGAGCTTCGCGTCCTCGGCGATCTGCCGCTTGGCCGCCGTCGCGTAGATGTCCACGTACTCCTGGCCCGAGAGCTTCATGATCTCGTACATGACCTCGTCGGTCACCGAGCGCAGGATGAAACGGTCACCGTCCATGCCCTGGTAGCGGCTGAAGTCGAGCGGTTCGCCGATCCTGATGCCCGGGCGCATCAGCTTGGGCACCAGCTGCCCCGGGGGCTGGATCTTCTCCGTGTCGATCATGGCCACCGGGATGACGGGCGCGCCGGTGGCGAGGGCCACCCGGGCGAGGCCGCCGGGCTTGCCCCGGTAGAGCCTTCCGTCGGGCGACCTGGTGCCCTCGGGATAGATACCGAAGAGCCCGCCGCTCTCGACGACCTGGATACCCGCCCTGATGGCCGCCTCCCCGGCACCCCGGGCACCGGAGCGGTCCACGGGGAGCTGCCCCACGCCCTTGAAGAAGGCGGCGGTGAGCTTGCCCTTGACCCCGGGTGCGGTGAAGTACTCCGCCTTGGCGATGAAGGTCACCTTGCGGTCGAGGACGGCCGGCAGGAAGAAGGAGTCGGAGAACGAGAGGTGGTTGCTCGCGAGGATCGCCGGCCCCCGTGCGGGGATGTTCTCCAGGCCCTCCACCCACGGCCTGAAGGCGAGCTTCAGAGACCCGCCGATGGAGAACTTCATTGCGCCGTAGATCAACTCGGGTGCCTCCTGTGTGCTGTCGGACAGACCTTAACCTGTGGCGCCGCGGCCCCTCCCGCCCGGCACAGGGGGCCGGGCCCCCACAGGCACAGCCGGCAGGTGCCGTCCGGTCGGGCGGTGACGGCCCTGGTCGGTGTCGGCCCGGTCGCGTACGGTGAAGTAATCCTTTTGCACACCCCCCGCACCCCCGCCCGCTTCATGAACAGGAGACCCCGGTGCCGGTCCTCCCTGGAGCCGAGCCGTTCCGCCACGAGGGCGGAGAGGTCGGCGTCCTCCTCTGTCACGGATTCACGGGATCGCCGCAGTCGCTGCGCCCCTGGGCCGACTATCTGGCGGAGCGCGGGCTCACCGTGTCCCTCCCGCTGCTGCCCGGACACGGCACGCGCTGGGAGGACATGGCGGTCACCGGCTGGCAGGACTGGTACGCGGAGGTCGACCGGGAGCTGCGGGCCCTGCGGGAGCGGTGCACGCGGGTCTTCGTCTTCGGCCTCTCCATGGGAGGGGCCCTGGCGCTGCGCCTCGCCGCGAAGCACGGGGACGAGATCGCGGGCCTGGTGCTGGTGAATCCGGCGAACAAGGTGCACGGCCTGTCCGCGTACGCCCTGCCGGTCGCCCGTCATCTGGTGCGGACGACGAAGGGGCTGACGAGCGACATCGCCCTGGAGGGCTCCGAGGAGGTCGGCTACGACCGGGTGCCGCTGCACTCCGCGCACTCGGTGCGGGCCTTCTTCCGGCTGGTCGACGCCGATCTCCCCCAGGTGACCCAGCCTCTCGTGCTGCTGCACAGTCCGCAGGACCATGTCGTCCCGCCGGCCGACTCGGCCCGGATCCTCAGCCGCGTCTCGTCCCGGGATGTCGAGGAGATCCTGCTGGAACAGAGCTACCACGTGGCGACGTTGGACCACGATGCGGAGCGGATCTTCGACGAGAGCTTCCGGTTCATCGGCCGCCTCGCACCCGATGCCGGCAAGAAGGGGAGCACGTCCGGTGGCTGAGCACGACGCGGAGCGCGCGGGCAGTGACGAGGAGCGCGAACCGCGCCCCACGGAGGGGACGGCCGTCCCCGACGGTACGGAGGGGGCCCGGCCGCTCGACGAGGCCGCGGCCTGGGAGGCGATCGTCGCGGGGTACGGCGAGGAGCCGCCGGACCCGCCGGGTGCCAAGCCCTTCAAGTCCATCGAGGACCTGGCCCTGCTGGAGAACGACCAGCTCAATGTCCTCGATCCCGCTCCCGACTCCGGTACGGGCGAGGACCCGGACAAGGGCACGGGCGGCAAGACGTCCGGCGGACCGCCGGAGAGGAAGCCGCTCGGCGGTTCGGTCGTCTTCGCGCCGGGGGTCGCCGGTCCGCGCGACTACGGCCTGGAGGAGCCCACCGAGGGCGACATCGAGGACCCGGACGACAGCGAGGAGGGACACTTCGTCCCGCCGGAGCCGCCGCCGCTTCCCGAGGCCGATGTGACCGCGAAGTTCGCCTGGCTCGCGGTCGTCGGCGGACCGGTGCTGATGCTGATCGCCGTGCTGATGCAGTGGGACATGACGTGGTGGCTCACCACGCTCTCCATCGGCGGCTTCCTGGGCGGCTTCGCCACCCTGGTGGCACGCATGCCCCACGACGACGAAGAGGACGACGACCCGGGCCGAGGCGCGGTCGTCTGACCCCGGAGCGGCCCGGCGGCCGGGCAGGGACCGGAGGGCCACCCGGCCCCCCGCCCGGCCCGGCGCCGGACCTCTGCCGGACCGCTCGCCCTGCCAGGTTCCGGAGCCCGGCCCGGCTCCCCGCTGCCAAGTGCCGGAGCTCAGCCCGGCGCCGGAGCCCGAGCAGGCGGGCGGCGGGCGGCGGTCAGCCCCGCCCGGCCCGGGCCCCTGCCGGGCGCCGTGCGGGCCGCCGGACGTCAGGCGGCAGGCCCCAAGCGCCCGAGTCCTGGTCCTGCCCACCGCCTGGCAGAACGGGGCGGACCGGAACCGGACCGCCCCGGCCGCTCACTCCCCCGCCGGTACCCGCAGGGCGGCCAGTACGGGCAGGTGGTCCGTGGCCGCCCGCAGGTCCGCGGCGGTGATGCCCGGCAGCTCAGCGGGGACGCCGCAGCCGAGCACCTCGATGCCGTCGGTCGCGAACACCGCGTCGATCCGCTTGCGCGGAGCATCGGGCGGGAAGGTGTTCTCGCCGCCCCATGGCCGCACCGTCCGGCAGTCCTGGAGCCGCCCGGCGAGCCGCTGGAACGCGTTCCCCTCCGGTACGTCGTTGAGGTCGCCCGCCACCACGGCGTGCCGGACACCCATCGCGTCGACCCGGTCGAGCAGCATTCCCGCCTGGGCCTGCCGCTCCTCGCGCTGGAGGCTCAGATGGCAGCTCACGACGCCGAGCCGGGCCCCCGCGATCCGTACCACCGCCGTGGCCAGACCGCGCCGGTGCTGCCCCGGGGTGAGCGGCAGCAGGACGTCCTCCGTCCGCTCCACCGTGGCGCGCAGCGAGCAGAGCAGCATCGGTCCGGCCGCGGTGGCACCGCCGCTGAGCATCACCAGGTCGGTCATCGCGGCGAGCCGGGCCGCCGCCTTGCGCCAGCGGAAGAAACGCGGGGCCTCCTGGACGCACACCAGGTCGGGGGCGCAGGCGCTGATGACACGGGCCAGAGCCTCGGTGTCGTCGCGCAGCGAGCGGACGTTGTAGCTGAGCACCCGGATGACGGCCGAACCGTCCGGCTCGGTACGGGAGTCGGGCAGCGGCATAGGCATGGTGACCATGGAACGCACGATACGACGGACGCCCGCCGCTCCCCGGAGGGCGCGACGGGCGTCGGACATGCCGTGGTGGAGAGGTCAGCCCTGGCGCGCCAGGTCCGCCGCGCCCACGAGACCGGCCTTGCCACCCAGCTGGGCGGCGAGGACCTGGGCGTGCGGCCGCCATTCTCCGCCGATCAGCCAGCGCCGGAACGACTTGCGGATCGGGTCGAGGACGAGCTCGCCCTCGTCCGACACGCCGCCGCCGACGATGAAGGCGGACGGGTCGAAGAGCGAGGCGAGGTCGGCCAGTCCGGCTCCGGCCCAGCGGGCCAGCTCACGGAACGAGTCGACGGCCACCGGGCAGCCCTGCCGGGCGGCCTCGCTGATGTGCTTGCCCTCGATGCCCTCCACGGAGCCGTCGCCGAGTCCCAGCAGGATCGTGGCGTTCTCCGGGGTGGCGTTGGCGCGCTGCTTCGCGTACCTCACGAGCGCACGCCCGGAGGCGTACTGCTCCCAGCAGCCCTGGCTGCCGCAGCCGCAGAGCAGTCCGTCCGGGACGACGCGGATATGACCGAATTCCGCCGCCACACCGAAGCGTCCCCGGCGCAGCTTGTTGCCGATGATGATGCCGCCGCCCAGGCCGGTGCCGAGCGTGATGCAGATGACGTCGTCGTGGCCCTGGCCGGCACCGAAGCGGTATTCGCCCCAGGCCGCGGCGTTGGCGTCGTTCTCGACGACGACGGGAAGGCCGACGCGCTGCTCGACCTTGTCCTTGAGCGGCTCGTGGCGCCAGTTGATGTTCGGTGCGAACAGCACGGTGGCGCGCTTGTCGTCGACATATCCGGCCGCGCCGATGCCGACCGCCTCGACGTCGTGTCCCTCGCTCGCTCCGGCCACGGCAGCGCTGATCGCGTCCACGATGCCTTCGGCCGTCGGCGGGGTCGATACCTTGAACGTCGAGAGGATCCGGCCCTCTTCGTCGACCACTCCAGCCGCGATCTTCGTGCCGCCGATATCGACGCCGATGGTGAGTCCCATGAATCCCTCAGTTTCGGTCGAGCCCCGCTACGGCCAACCGTACCCGAGCCGGGGACGGGTATTTCCTGTCCCGGGTCAGTCCAGGTCGATGTGTTCGCTGCCGCCGGTGCCCTCGTCGCGCGGGTCCGAGGGGTCCTCGGCCGCCTTCTTCGTGGAACCGGGGGTGCTTCCCGTGCCGCCCGCGGTACCTCCGGCGCCTTCGGTGCCCCTGGTCCAGCGGCCTTCCTGGCCCTCGACGGCGGAGCGGTAGGCGGCCAGGAGCTCGTTCCCGGCGGCGGCGAGATGGTCGAAGAGTTCGGGGTTGCGCTCGATGACGGGCTCGACCGCCGACTTGGCCTGACGGATCACCTGCTGCACGGTGCCCTGGGCGGCCATGCCGAGCAGCGGCGACTGGAGCGAGGAGACCTTGTCCGCCACCGCGTCGATCAGCTTGCGCAGCTCCTCGGCGGCGGAACCGGGCTGTTGTCCGTACTCCGCCCGCCGGCGGGCCTTCTCCGCTTCGAGATCCTCGGCGCAGGCCTCCGCCCACGCGTCGTCGTCGACGGGACGATCGGTGGCTTCACTCATGGCGGACTCCTGCGGCGCGGTTGTCTGCGTGGCCGTGGGGGCCACGTACTACCGACGTTACCCGAACGGTGGTACCCCGTTCATTGTGTCCGGGGCCAGAGCGCGGGATCAGGTGTGAACCGGACACGCAGGACGCCGTCGGTGAGCGCCGCGCCGGAGACGGTGCAGCGGCGCAGCGCCGATTCCAGGCGCAGGATCCGGTGGAACGGGCCTGCGGTGAGGAGCAGTTCGTCGCCGCGCCGGACGAGCCGGAGGTCCTCCTTGACGGCCCCGGGCAGCGGCAGGCACCAGGCGATCACACCGTCCCCCGCGTCCTCGGTCCACCAGGGGTCCTCGGCGCGGCCGGGCGTCCGGTCGTCGGGGGCGCGGCCCTCCGCGAGAAGTGCCAGGTCGTCGAGGGTGCGCGGCTCCCGGCCGAGGTGGGCGCTCTCGTGCACGGGGGTGCCGGGTGCCCACTCCTGGTGCCAGTGGTCCAGGCTCTTCTCCTGCCGGGCGGCGAGATCGGCGAACCAGGGGTCGGCGGAGTGGCGGGGCAGGATCCGGGAGGCCACGACGGCGTCGGTGCGCAGTCCGTGCAGGGCGAGCCCGGTGCGGGCCGCGCTCAGGGCCTCCTCACCGGCCGGTCCCGGCTCGGCGACCAGCCGCACGGTGGTCGCGCCGTCCTCGATCAGGGCCTCGACGGTGGCCAGTTCGGCGTCCTTGCGCGCGGCGGCCTCGTACAGCCACTGGGCGGGCATGGGGACCCCGGCCAGCTGGGCGAGGACCGGGCGCAGGGCGCGGGCGGCCTGGCGTTCCCTGGGCAGGAGGCGGCGCAGATAGCGGCGCAGCTGTCCCGGCAGTGCGAGCAGGGCGAGGGCCTCGGTCAGCGGGGGCAGGTCGACTACGAGGACCTCGTAGCCCTCGCGCGCCCAGTCCCCGTCGGCCGCCCGGCGCAGGGTGTGCAGGAGGGCGAGCTGCGCGCTGCCCGGCAGTTCGGTGAGCTCCTCGCCGTCCAGCCGGTTGGCGCCGAGCAGGTCGAGCACCCCGGACGCCCGGTCCTGGAGCTCGATGAGTTCGGCGCGGAAGTGTGCGGCGGAGTCGACGCGGGCGTAGGAGAGCCGCTCGGTGACCTCCACGGGTCCCGGACCCGCGGGGAAGCCGGGTACGGCGTCGGCGGAGACCAGAAGTGTGCGCCGGCCGCCGCGGGCCGAGTCGAGCGCGGTCGCCGCGGCGACGGTGGTACGGCCTGCGCCGCCGGGGCCGGTGACGAGGACCGTACGCACGAGGTCAGGCCTTCGGGACGGACTCGACGCGCTTCTTCAGCCCGGCGAGGGCGCGGTCGATGATGACCTTTTCGGCCTTGCGCTTGATCATGCCGAGGAGCGGGATCTTGACGTCGACGGCGAGCCGGTAGGTGACCTCGGTGCGGTCGCCGTCGCCCAGCGGCGCCAGCGCGTAACTGCCGTCGAGCGCGCGCAGCATCTGGGACTTGACGAGGGTCCAGCCGACTTCGTACGGGCTGTTCCAGGTGTAGGCGAGGACGTGGTCGTCCTTGATCGCTCCGGCGTCCAGGACGAGGCGGACCTGCTCGGCGCGTCCCTGGTCGTCGGTGGCCAGGATCTCGGCCTCCTTCACCTCGCCCGTCCACTCCGGATAGCGGGCGAAGTCGGCGATCACTCCCATGACGTCGGCCGGTGCCGCCTCGATCGTGATGCTCGAGCTGGTGTGTTCAGCCATCGCCGTGGCCCTCCAGTGCGGTGTACCGGTCGCGTTCGGCAGAGGCCTGCCGTGTGCAGGCTATCGCGTGTCCACCGCCGCCCCGCCCGCGCCCCGGCCCCTGGCCGGTGGCCGTGTCGCTCACCACTCCAGGACCCAGGGCCGCCCTGTCGAGGCGAAGTGTCCGACGTTGACGCACTCGGTGACGCCTATGCGCATCCGGCGGACCAACGGCTGGTGGACATGGCCGAAAATCGCGTAGCGGGGACGGGTGCGGCGGATGGCGTCCAGGAGCGCGCGGCTGCCGCGCTCGAAGCGCCGGGCGACGGTGTCGTAGGTCAGTTCCGGGACCTCCGGCGGGATGTGCGAGCAGAGGACGTCCACCGGTCCGAGCGCCTCGACCTTGGCCGCGTACTCCTCGTCACTGATCTCGTACGGGGTGTTCATCGGCGTCCTGAGGCCGCCTCCGACGAAACCGAAGACCCGGCCGCCGATCTCCGCACGCTCTCCGTCCAGCACGGTCGTACCGGCATGGGCGTACTCGGGCCAGAGCGCGGGCACGTCGACGTTGCCGTAGGTGGCGTAGGTAGGGGTGGGCATGGCGGCGAACATCTCGGCGTACTGCTTGCGTACGGCGGACAGGATCGCGGCATTACGGTCCCGGCCCGCCCAGAGCTCACGTCCGAAGGCCCGCGCCTCCTCGAACCGCCGCGCGGTGCGCAGCTCGACGATGCGGTCCGCGTTCTCCTTGCCGAAGAGATCGGGGAAGATCCCGCGCGAATGGTCGGCGTAGTCGAGGAAGAGGACCAGGTCGCCCAGACAGATCAGCGCGTCCGCGCCGTCCCCGGCGCGCGCCAGCGCGTCCGTGTTGCCGTGCACGTCGCTGACGACGTGGACGCGTGTCCGTCGAGTGGTGATTGTGTGTGGATCGCGCGGTACGCCGGCTCGCATGCAGATCACCCTAGGTCGCCGGGCGGCGCTCTGGGTAGAGGCCGCCGGACCTGCGGTTACTTCCGGATCGGGACACGGGTGGACTAATGTGCGCCGAAGGACCGCCGATATGTGTGATGCATGAGACATCTGGCCGGAACCCCCTTTCGGGAACCGTCTACCGGTGGGTAACGTCCCGCCAGTCCAGTCGTGCTCACCCCACTGAGCATCTGCCAGTCTTGGACCTATCCGGTGCGTCGCACAGAGCCGTGGAACCGGAGCCCGATGAGGAGCAGCAGTCTTGCGCGAGTTCAGCCTTCCGGCCCTGTACGAGGTCCCTACGGACGGCAACCTGACGGATCTCATCCGCCGCAACGCCGCTCAGCATCCCGACGTCGCGGTGATGAGCCGGAAGGTGGCCGGCGTCTGGACCGACGTCACGGCGACCCAGTTCCTCGCTGAGGTCAGAGACACCGCCAGAGGCCTCATCGCCTCGGGCATCCAGCCCGGCGACCGGGTCGCGCTCATGTCCCGCACCCGTTTCGAGTGGGTCCTGCTGGACTTCGCCATCTGGAGCGCGGGCGCGGTCACCGTGCCGGTCTACGAGACCAGCTCCCCCGAGCAGGTCCAGTGGATACTCGGCGACTCGGGCGCCGTCGCGGTCGTCGTCGAGAGCGACACCCACGCGCGGTCCGTCGCCTCCGTGCGCGACCGGCTCCCCGCCCTCCAGCACGTCTGGGAGATCGAGCGGGGCGCGGTCGGCGAGCTGGTGGCGGCCGGTGCCGGAGTCTCCGACGAGACCCTGGACCTGCGCATGGTGAGCGCCAAGGCCGACGACCCGGCGACCATCGTCTACACCTCGGGCACCACCGGCCGCCCCAAGGGCTGTGTGCTGACGCACCGCAGCTTCTTCGCGGAGTGCGGCAACATCGTGGAACGGCTGAAGCCCCTCTTCCGTACCGGCGAGTGCTCCGTCCTGCTCTTCCTGCCCACCGCGCACGTCTTCGGACGGCTGGTCGAGGTCGCCTCCGTGATGGCCCCGATCAAGCTCGGCTGTGTGCCGGACATCAAGAACCTCACCGATGTGCTGGCCTCCTTCCGGCCGACGCTGATCCTCGGGGTGCCCCGGGTGTTCGAGAAGGTCTACAACTCGGCGCGCGCCAAGGCACAGGGCGACGGCAAGGGAAAGATCTTCGACCGTGCCGCCGACACGGCGATCGCCTACAGCCGCGCGCTCGGCACACCGCAGGGCCCCTCCGTGGGCCTGAAGGTCAAGCACAAGGTCTTCGACAAGCTGGTGTTCAGCAAGCTGCGGGCCGTGCTCGGCGGTCGCGGCGAGTACGCGATCTCCGGCGGCGCTCCGCTGGGCGAGCGGCTCGGCCACTTCTTCCGCGGCATCGGCTTCACGGTGCTGGAGGGCTACGGCCTCACCGAGAGCTGCGCCGCCACCGCCTTCAATCCGTGGGACCGGCAGAAGATCGGCACGGTCGGCCAGCCGCTGCCGGGTTCGGTGGTGCGGATCGCCGACGACGGCGAGGTGCTGCTGCACGGCGAGCACCTGTTCACCGGTTACTGGCAGAACGAGGCGGCGACGGCCGAGGCGCTCGCCGACGGCTGGTTCCACACGGGTGACATCGGCACGCTCGACGAGGACGGCTATCTCGCGATCACCGGCCGCAAGAAGGAGATCATCGTGACGGCGGGCGGCAAGAACGTCGCCCCCGCGGTGATCGAGGACCGGATCCGCGCGCACGCGCTGGTCGCCGAGTGCATGGTGGTCGGCGACGGGCGTCCGTTCGTCGGCGCGCTGCTCACCCTCGACGAGGAGTTCCTCTCCCGCTGGGCCGAGGAGAACGGCAAGCCCGCCGGGTCGACCGCGGTGTCGCTGCGCGAGGACCCCGACCTGCTGGCCGAGGTGCAGCGGGCCGTGGACGACGGCAACGCGGCGGTCTCCAAGGCGGAGTCGGTACGCAAGTTCCGCATCCTGGCCGCACAGTTCACCGAGGAGGCGGGCCACATCACCCCCTCGCTGAAGCTGAAGCGCAACGTCGTGGCGAAGGACTTCGCGGACGAGGTCGAGTCGATCTACCGCGGCTGAGCCCGGACACGCACGACGAGGGGCCCGCACCGGTCAGGGTGCGGGCCCCTCGTCGTGCGTGTGCCGCGTGCCCTCAGAGCAGCGTCCTGAGCTTCTCGGCGAGCAGGTCCCAGCGCCACTTCTCCTCGACCCACTCCCGGCCCCGCTCCCCCATGCGGCGGCGCAGCTCTGGGTCCTGGAGCAGGGTGGCGATCCGGTCGGCGGACTCCTCGGCGGAGCCGCCCCGCACCACCCATCCCGTCTCGCCGTCGAGCACGGCGTCGGGCGCTCCGCCGGAGTCGCCCGCGACGACGGGCAGCCCGGTCGCCGACGCCTCCAGGTAGACGATGCCGAGGCCCTCCACGTCGAGCCCGCCGCGCCGGGTGCGGCAGGGCATGGCGAAGACGTCGCCCGCGCCGTAGTGCGCGGGCAGCTCCTCCCAGGGCACCGGCCCGGTGAAGCGGACGGAGTCCTCGACGCCGGTCTCGGCGGCCAGCTTCTTCAGCTGTCCCGCGTAGGGGCCGCCGCCCACGATCAGCAGGACGGCGTCCGGCACCCGCGCCAGGACGGCCGGCATGGCGAGGATCAGGGTGTCCTGGCCCTTGCGCGGGACGAGCCGTGACACGCACACGATGACGGGCCGGCCGGCGAGTCCGAGCCTGGCCCTGATCCGGTCCCCGCCCGAGGCCGGGTGGAAGGTCTTCTCGTCGACGCCGGGCGGCAGCTGGACCATCCGGTCCGCGGCCTGAGGGGTGAGCGAGGCGGCGATCCTGGAGCGGGTGTACTCGCCGAGGTAGGTCAGGGTGTCGGTGCCCTCGCCGATGCGGCGCAGCAGCTGCCGGGACGCGGGCAGCTGGGCCCAGCCGGCCTCGTGGCCGTGCGTGGTGGCCACGATCCGGCGGGCCCCCGCCCTGCGCAGCGCGGGCCCCATCAGCCCGAGTGGTGCGGCGGCGCCGAACCACACCGAGGAGCATCCGTGCTCGCGCAGCAGCCGGACCGCCTGCCGGGTCACCCGGGGGGTCGGCAGCAGCATCGTCGTACGGTCGCGTACGACGGTGAAGGGCTGTTCCGCGTCGAAGGCGGCGGTGGCCTCCGCGCCCTCCGCACCGCGCTTCCAGGTCGACGCGTACACGACGAGCTGCTCGGGGTCCAGGCGCAGCGCCATGTTGTGCAGGAAGGCCTGGATGCCGCCGGGGCGGGGCGGGAAGTCGTTCGTCACGATCAGGGTCTTGTCCATCGCCGCCGACAGTACCGGGCGTCCCGACGGCCCTGCCTGACGGCTCCCGCACAGCCTTGGCCTGCATCATGGCCTGCATGACGGTCGGGACGAGCAGGGGTGGCCAGGGGGGCCGGGTTCTGTCCCTCGCCGTGTGGGGCCTGACCCGGGCGGTGCTGCTGCTCTGCGTCTTCAAGGTGTTCACGGTGCCGGGCCCGGACGTCACGAGCGATGTCTCGGTGATCTATCACGGCTGGTACGAGGTCTTCCGCTCCGGTTCGTATCCGCTGGACGACGTCACCTGGCAGTACCCGCCGGCCGCGGCGCTCGCGATGCTCTCCCCGGACCTGCTGCCGTTCCTGGAGTACGCCTCCGCCTTCTTCGTCCTGGTGCTGCTCTGCGACGCGCTGGTCCTGGGGCTGCTGCTGTACGCGGGCGGCCGCCCGGGCGCCCGGTACGCCGGCGCCTGGCTGTGGGTGGCGGGCGTGCCGCTGCTCGGGCCGACGGTCTACGCCCGGTACGACCTGATGGTGACGGCCGTCGCGGTGGCCGCGCTGCTCGCGGGCGTGCGGCACCCCAGGGTGATGGGGGCGCTGGCCGCCTTCGGCACGCTGCTGAAGGTGTGGCCGGTGCTGGTGCTGGTGGGCACGGCCCGCGGGCGGGCGACACGACGGTCCTGGCGGGCGGCGGCGGTGACGGCCGCCGTGCTGGTCCTGGGATCGGCGGTGGTGCTGCCGGGCGCGTTCGCGTTCCTGACGTTCCAGCGCGACCGGGGGCTGGAGATCGAGTCGCTGGGCGCGCTGGTCTTCCATGCGGCGCGGCAGTTCGGCTGGGAGGGCCGGGTGGAGCTGCGGTACGGCTCGATGGAGTTCGCCGGTCCGCATGTCGCGCTGGTGAGCACCCTGGCCCTGGCGCTGAGCGTGCTCGCGTTCGGCTGGCTGCTGGTGTGGCGGCTGCGGGCCCGTGCGTTCGCGGTCCACACCCCGGCGGACGCGGCGTTCACCGCGGTGCTGCTGTTCACGGTGACCAGCCGCGTCATCAGCCCCCAGTACATGGTGTGGCCGCTCGGCGTCGGCGCGGTGTGCCTGGTGTTCCGGGGCAGCCGGATGGCGCTGCCCGCGTGTCTGGTCCTGACGGCCACCGGGGTCACCCTGCTGGAGTTCCCGCTGGGCTTCGCGCACGTGGTGGCGAGCGACGCGGAGGGTGTGGTGCTCATGGCCGTACGCAACGGTCTGCTCGTCGCCGCGACACTGATCGCCGGGCTCCGGCTGTGGCGGGAGACCGTGCCGGGGACCCGGGGGGAGCCCGCCTCCCAGGAACCGGTCAGCCGAGCCGGTCGCGCAGATACTCCCGCCAGCGCACCGTGAAGTCCTGCGGTGTGATGCCCAGGACCGACTGCATGGCGTGCTCCACCGCCCCGTCCCGCTCGGAACGGCTCCCCACGGCCTTGTAGAAGGCGACCAGCGCCTCGTCGCCCCAGTCCCGCGCTATCAGCTCGCAGGCCAGCCAGCCGCTCTCGTACGCCCGCGAGAGCCCGTCCGCGTCGCCGCCGAAGCCGAAGTCCTCGTCGGCCGGCAGCTCCGCGGGCAGGTCGCCGTTGCGGACCGCCTCGGTGAGCTCCGGTGCGATCTCCTGGGCGGTACGGCTCTCCTGCCGGTAGGCGGCGAGGTCGGCGAAGCCCTCGGAGAGCCAGACCGGAGTGGCGGCCGACGTATGGGCCCGGGTCGCCACATGGGTGCTCTCGTGGGTGAGGACGACCCGCTGCCCGAAGTCGCCGAGCATGCCGTAGGCCTGCGGATTGACGATCACCCGGTCCGCGGGCGCCCTGCCGCCGCCTCCCACCTCGCCCGTGGTGACGGCGGCTATGCCCCGGTAGCTGGCCGTCGGGGAGTCGAGGAGCCCCGCCATGTCCTCCACGGTCTCGGGGACGAGCACCACCACCCGCTGCGTCCAGGGCTCGGGCCAGGCCTCGTCGACGGCCGGTACGGCGCCGTCGGCGGTGTCCGCGATCCTGCGCAGCTCCGCCGTCCGGCGGCCGACCCCGAGGACCAGGCTGTGCGTGCCGCGGACGACCTCGACGTCGCCCTGCTGCCAGAGCTGCGCCGGGCTGCCGTCGGCGGCCCGGTCGGCGGATACGTACCAGCT
Organism: Streptomyces sp. CB02058; assembly: GCF_001905505.1. Taxonomy (GTDB): domain Bacteria; phylum Actinomycetota; class Actinomycetes; order Streptomycetales; family Streptomycetaceae; genus Streptomyces. The sequence goes on along the minus strand of NZ_LIPG01000002.1, from coordinate 1,046,986 downwards.
CCCGCCGTCGCCCCGGCGGACCAGCTCCACCGTGCGGGCCGAGGAGATGGGCTCCTCGTCGTATCCCTTGAAGCGGTAGCGCAGCTCGACCTGTGCGGTGACCCGGCCGGCCCCCTTGCCGCTCACGTCCTTCACCTCGTACGCCCATGACTCCAGCGGTACGTCGGCGAGGTTGCGCAGCTCGGTGCGCTGGGCCGCCCTGAAGGACGTGGCCCGGGGGTCGAGCGCGGCCAGGTAGGCAGCGGTGTCGTGCTCCATGACCGCGGTGGCACGGCGGTCCAGGGCGGCGCCGACCTCCTGGACGGTGAGGCCGGCCGCGGTGTCCCCGGGGGCGGCGCAGGCGGGCGCGAGCAGCAGGGCGGCGAGCACGGCACCCGCCGTGCGCCGTCCGCGGGTACGCTCCCGCCGCGCGTCCTGCGTCCGAACAGCCATCCAGCCGATCGTACGGTCAGACGCGGGTGACCGAGGAGACGGGCATCATGCCGACGGGGTCGTAGCGCACCGGTGCGCCGGGATACGGGGCGTGGATGACCTGCCCGTTGCCCGCGTACATCCCGATGTGGCTCGCGTCGGCGCGGTAGGCGACGAGGTCGCCGGGTCTGGCCTGCGAGAGCGGCACCATCCGGCCCGCGTACCGCTGTGCCTGCGAGGTCCTGGGCAGACCCACCCCGGCCCGGGCGTACGCCCACTGCATCAGCCCGGAGCAGTCGAACCCGTCGGGGCCGTTGGCGCCCCAGACGTACGGGCGGCCCAGCGCCTGCCGGGCCGCCATGAGGGCCGCCATGGCGCGTGCGGAGCCGGCCGCGTCCGCCGGGAACGCCTCCTGGGGGCGCCCGGAGCGCGAGGCGCGGCCGAGGGACTCCCGGTCGGCCGCGGGCAGGGAGCGCAGCAGCTGCCGCGCCCGGTCCAGCTTGGCCTCCACGGTGCGCTTGTGGCGTGCCACGGCCTCCCGGTCGCGCTCCATGGCCGCCAGGGCGGCAGCGGCCTCCGCGCGGCTCTGGGCGATCCTGCGCTGGGCCCGGTGGAGCTTGTGCAGGGTCAGCGCCCTGCGCTCGCCCGCGCGGTCCAGGGCCGCCGCCCGGTCCAGGTAGGTGTCGGGGTCCGAGGAGAGCAGCAGCGCGACCGAGGGGTCGATGCCGCCCGAGCGGTACTGCGCACCGGCCATCGAGCCGAGCACCGCCCGCATCTCGTTGATGTCCTCCTGCGTCCTGGCCGCCGAGTCCTGGGCCCTGGCGATCCGGCCGCGCAGCGCGCCGAGGTTCTCCCGGGCCGCGTTGTACAGCTCGGTGGCGCGCTCGGCCTCCCCGTACAGCCGGTCGACGGCGGCCCTGGCCGTCTCGTGGGTGTCCTCGGGCCGTGCGCTCGCCGGCGCGGTGCCGAGGGTGGCCGCCGCGGTGGCCGCGGCGGCGGACAGGACGGTGGCCCGGACGCCACGGTTGAGGCCGGGCCGGGTGGGGCGGCGATGCGAGACCACAGGAAGCCGCGCTCCCTTCCGCTGTACGCAGATGTGCGCAGCCCCTGCCGCCCGGGGCGGGCGGACCGACGACCGGGAGCTGCGCGGCAGCGCAGACAGTAACCGGACGACTACACCCTGACCAAGGACCACGCCGGGAGGGAAAGGGCGCACCATACAGCTCCGCCCCGCCGGTGACCTGTGGTCTCCGGCGGGGCGGGGCGTCAGTGAGGGGTGCCGCGATTCGCCCGTTCGGGCGTCAGACGCGGACGCCGAACTGGAAGGTGCCCATGTAGTCCATCGACTCGTAGCGGACCACGGCGCCGGGCTTCGGGGCGTGCAGGATCTGGTTGTTGCCCGCGTACAGGCCGACGTGCGAGGTGTTGTTGAAGAAGACCAGGTCGCCCGGCTTCAGGGCGCTGCGGCCGATCCGGACACCGTCATTGATCTGGGTGTACGTGGTGCGGGTGATCTGGACGCCGGCCTGGGCGTAGGCCCACTGGGTCAGACCCGAGCAGTCGTAGGCGTTGGGACCGGTGGCACCGGAGACGTACGCCTTGCCCTGCTGCGTGGAGGCGGCCTGGAGGGCGGCGGCGCCACGGGCGGACGCGGGGACCTCGTTGCCCAGCTCGACCCGGTCACCGGCGGCGCGGCTGGCGCGCTGCTCGTCCTCGGCCATCTTGGCGCGCTCGGCGGCGGTGAGGGTGTTCAGCAGCTTCTGGGCCTCGGCGAGCTTGCCCTGGTACTTCTTCTTGTTCTCGTTCAGCGTCTTGCGGACGTCGGCGAGGTCCGTGAGCTTGGCCTGCGCCTCCTTGCGCTGCTGCGCGAGGGTCCGCTGCTTCGCCTGGATCTTCTGCAGCGACTCGGCCTGCTTGGCCGTCAGCTGGTCCAGCGCGGAGGCCTGGTCGAGGAAGCTGTCCGGGTCCGAGGAGAGCAGCAGCTGGACCGACGGGTCGAGACCGCCGGAGCGGTACTGCGCGGTGGCGAGCGAACCGAGCTCGCCGCGCAGGGTGTTGAGCTCGTCCTGGCCGCGGGCGACCTTGTCCTGGAGCGCGTCCGCCTGCTTCTTGAGCTTGTCCTGCTGCTCCTTGGCCCCGTTCGCCTTCTCGGTGGCGGCCTCGGCCTCGTGGTAGAGCTTGTCGACCTTGGCCTTGACCTCGCTCTTGGTCGGCTTGGGGTCGGCCTGGGCGGCCTGGGAGGACAGGGCCACGGCCGCGGCGGCGGTCGCGGTGAGCACGGTCACGCGGGTGCGGCTCGGCTGCTTGGGACGACGGTGGGACGCCACGAAGGCGAGCTCCTTCTTCCTCGAGCCGCCTACCGGGCTGTGGGGGGACACGGGCGAATCCCCGGCTCCGTGCACGTCACGGACTCGGCGGTTCCTTCGCCGTCACCCCGGATGGGCGATCAACCGTGCGAAGGTTCGAGGCCTGACCATAGTGACCATCTTGTGATCAGTTCAAATCCTCACGAGCAAAATCTCGTCGCACCAGGCACTTCTTTACTTTCATCACACTGGGTGTAGCGATGAGTTGACGGTACGTTCCATAAATTCCGGCAAGTCACCCATGCCACACAAGTCGCCTCAGACGCGCGAAAGCCGCTTCAGGAGCAAGGCGGACGCGACCGGACGCGCCCCCGCCTTCGCGACGCCGTCGGCCACCTCGCGGTCGGTGGAGACCACGACGACGGGTCTGCCCGGCGGTTCCGCGCGCGCCAGTTGCCTGATCAGTTCGTCGGCGGTCACGCCCGCCTTGCTGAACAGCACGCGCACTCCGCGCGGCGGTGCGAGCAGGACCGGAACGGCCAGTTCGGCCCCGTCGAAGACACAGGTCATCTCGGCGCCGGTCTGGGCGGCGAGGACCGAGAGACCGCCCAGCAGGCGCAACCGCTGCTTCTCCAGCGGCATCTGCGGATAGCCGGTCTTGGTGACGTTGTAGCCGTCCACGATCAGATGCGCCTGCGGAAGGGCGAGCAGCTGGTCGAGCAGCGCCGGATCGGTCTCCGAAAGGGCCCTGGCCGCAATGTCCTTGGGCGACATCCGGCCGGGCTCCACCGCGTCGACGCTGTCCGCCGGGCGGATCGACGAGGGAGGCAGGGCAAGCTCGCGGCGGAGTCCCTGGGCCGCGTCGAGCACGGTGTCCAGGAGCAGCCGCAGCCGCATGTCCTCGACCGAGCGGCCCTCCCTGGCCGCACGGCGCCCCGCCTCGACGGAGGCCTCCGCCTCACCGAGGCGCGCCCTGAGCCTGCGGGTCTCGCTCTCGGCGGCGGAGACCTGTGCCGCGGCCTCGGCCCGCACCCCGTCGGTCTCGGCGCCGGCCTTGCGCAGGGCGGCCTCGCCCCGCTTGACCTCACTGAGGGCGCTGCGCAGCTTTCGGTGCAGCGAGTCGGCCTCCTTGCGGGACGCCTCCAGCTCCACGCGCAGCCGCTCGGTGTCGGCCCTGGTCTGGTCGCGGGCGTGGGCGAGTTCCTCGCGCAGCCGCTCCAGCTCGCGCCGGGTCTCCTCGTCGGCCCGTTCGGCGTGGGCCCGCTGGACCTCCTCGCCGGCCGCGGCCACCAGCTTGACCCAGCCGGACGGCCGCAGCACATAGGCCGCCGCGGCCACGTCGACGGGGTCCGCCGCGGCGGGCGGCGCCCCGGACTTCAGCGCGTCCGCCAGCTCCGGCTGGGTCTGCACGACCCGTTCGCCGATGCGCCGGCGGAACACCGGGTCGCTCTCCAGGGCCGCCGCCATCGCGTTGCCCGCGAACTTGGCCCGCCTGCTCGGGGTGAAGCGGGCGTACTGACGGAGCTGTGAGGGGAGTTCCCCGACGGTGAGGCCGCCGAAGGCGTCCGAGACCAGCGCCACCACCTTGCGGCGCACGCCCTCGGGCAGAGGACGGTCGAGCGACTCCGCGGTGCCGTCGGCCGAGTCGGCCGGTCCGGCGCCGCCTGTCGGCTGCTCCACCATCCATCAACCCCAATATGTCTGTCCGCGCGGCTCCGTCAGGAGTCGGCACCCGGCCTGTCGACCAGCTCGATCTGGTCCACCGCGTTGCACCAACGGCAGCGCACGGACTCGATGGTCTCACTGACCACCTCGCGCTCCTCGACACTCGACTCCCCGGCCAGGTCGAGATGGACGTACTCCACGACCTTGGAGGAGCGCGTCACGTCGAAACGGGTGAGGTTGCCACAGAGCGTGCAGCGCCAGCGAGTCCCGTCCGTCGGCTGGGGAACCGTCGTCATCGTTGCGTCCTCTTTCATCGTTCGTCGAGTCTTGTGCGTGCCCAGGTCTTCGATCTCGCGGTGCGCCGTCGAACTGCGGATGTCCTGCGCTAACCCTACGGCCTTGCGCATACCTGTCGGCACGGCGAGGCGGTCTGTCCCGTTCTCGGCTGGTGCGTCATGCTCTGTACGTGACCGATTGGCGGAAAGTCGACTGGCGGGAACGGGCCAGGGAGCTCGGTACCGCGGCCTCTGCGGGCGGCGCCCCCGTCACGTACGGACTCATCGCGCTCTGCTCCGCGGTGTTCCTGATGAGCCCGCTCTCCGGCTTCAACCCCGTCTACGGCAGCAGCGCCGACACGCTGCTCGCCGCGCAGGCCGGATACTTCGAGCGCTGGGGCGTCATCCCGAGCGAGCTCGCCGAGGGCTCCGCGCGGGCGCTGCTGACCCCGCTGACCGCACTGTTCGTCCACGGCAGCTGGCTGCACCTGCTCGGCAACATGCTGTTCCTCTACGTGTTCGGCGCGATGGCCGAGGAGCGCATGGGCCGGGCCGAGTTCACCTTCTTCTACCTCCTGTGCGGCTACTTCGCCCTGGTCGCCTACGCCGTGGTGCACGCGGATTCCGATCAGACGCTGGTCGGCGCGTCGGGGGCCATCTCGGCGGTGCTCGGCGCGTTCCTCTACCTCTTCCCCCGGGCCAGGGTCACCAGCCTCTTCCCGTTCCTGTTCTTCCTGCCCCTGCGCTTCCCCGCCTGGATCGTCCTCGTGTTCTGGTTCGTCCTGCAGTGGCTGGCGGCGCGGAGCGCGGGCAGCGGCCCGGGCGTGGCGTACCTCGCGCACGTGGCGGGCTTCGCGGCCGGGTTCCTCTACGCCTGGGTGCGTTTTCGGGGTGGTACTAGAGTGAAGTCTCCAGCCACGGCCACTGAGGGAGATAGCCAGCCGTGATCACCGCGATCGTTCTCATCAAAACCAGCGTGGACCGGATTCCCGAGATCGCGGAGGCCATCGCCGCGCTGGACAGCGTCAGCGAGGTCTTCTCGGTCACTGGTACGTACGACCTGATCGCCATGGTCCGGGTGGCCAGGCACGACGACCTGGCCGATGTCATCCCCGGCCGGATCAGCAAGATCCCGGGCGTCGAGGGCACCGACACCCACGTCGCCTTCCGCACGTACTCGCAGCACGACCTCGAGGCGGCCTTCGCCATCGGTCTCGACGCGTAGTACGCCGGACCTCGTACGGCATACGGCTCCGGCCGGGTGCGGGAGCCGTCTCCCGCACCCGGCCGGAGCCGTATCGCTGTCGTCAGACCTGGGCCGCGCCCCGGTCGGGGACGCAGCGGCCGTCCTCGGTGCGGTAGGTCCAGCGGGCGCCCGTGGCCACCAGCTCGCGGACCGCGCCGAGGAAGCGCTCGATGTGCTCGTCCGGCGTACCGGCGCCGAAGCTCACCCGGATGGCGTTGAGGGACCTCTCCCCCGGTGCGGCCTCGGGCGCGCCGCACTCGCCCGGCTCCTGCGGCTCGCTGCCGAGCAGGGTCCGCACCAGCGGGTGGGCGCAGAAGAGGCCGTCGCGCACCCCGATGCCGTACTCGGCGGAGAGGGCGGCGGCGAAGTGCGAGCTGTTCCAGCCCTCGACCACGAAGGAGATGACGCCGACCCGGGGGGCGTCGTCGCCGAACAGCGAGAGCACCTTGACCTCGGGGACGTCCGCGAGGCCCTCACGGACCCGGGTGACCAGCTGCTGCTCCCGGGCGACCAGGCGGTCGAAGCCGGCCTCGGTCAGGGCCTTGCAGGCGGCGGCGATGGAGTAGACGCCGATGACGTTGGGCGAGCCGGCCTCGTGACGGGCCGCGTTGGTGTGCCACTCGACGTCCACACCGCCGTCGGCGCGCCGGGCGACCTTGCGGGAGGCGCCGCCGCCCGCGAGGTAGGGCTCGGCGTCCCTCAGCCAGTCCGTACGGCCCGCGAGGACGCCCGAGCCGAAGGGCGCGTACAGCTTGTGCCCGGAGAAGGCGACCCAGTCGACGTCCAGCTCCGCGATGTCCACCGGGTGGTGGGGCGCCAGCTGCGCGGCGTCGAGCACGATCCGCGCCCCGTGGGCGTGGGCGACGGCGGCGAGTTCCTTCACCGGCCACAGCTCACCGGTGACGTTGGACGCGCCGGTGACGCAGACCAGCGCGGGGCGTGAGGGGCCTCCCCTGCTCGAACCCAGCTGAGAGCTCGGGGAAGGGTCGCGGTCGGCCAGCGCGCGCTCCAGCGTGGCAACGGCCTCACCCGGGGTGCGCGGGGCGTCGAGGTAGCTCACCCGGGCGTCGCGCCAGGGAAGCAGCGAGGCGTGGTGCTCCGTCTCGAACACGAACACCTGGCAGTCCGCGGGCAGCGCGGCGGCCAGCAGGTTGAGGGAGTCGGTCGTCGAACGGGTGAAGACCACCTGGTCGTCGGCACGGCAGCCGAGGAACTCCGCGACGGTCACCCGGCTGGCCTCGAAGAGGTCGGTGGAGAGCTGCGAGAGGTAGCCGGCGCCGCGGTGGACACTGCCGTAGTACGGGGCGTAGGCGGCCACGTCGTCCCACACCCGCTGGAGGGCCGGGGCGCTGGCCGCGTAGTCGAGGGCCGCGTAGGTAACATCTCCGCCGGTAACAAGCGGAACGGTGACATCGGCACCGAGAACCGGCAGAGGCGCACAAATGGACTGGTCGACGGCAGCGGTGGAGACAGACATGGCGAACTCCCGTAAGAGGCAGGCGAAATCCACACACCGGCGTCGGACAGGACGCTGCGGCGCGGGAAGGAAAGAAAGAAGGGTGCGCGGAGAAGGGCGTTGAGCCCTATCGCATTCGCTTGCTCACAAGAGGCTCCCTGGGACCAGGACCCCAAGGGGTGGCATCCAACGATGCCGAGGGGCCCGCGCTTGCCGCAGACCTCGCTGCCTGCGGCCTGGTCTTCACCCGGGGCACCCCGCCACGGACGGAGGGTTGCCGGACAGCGGGCCGGGGCCGTAGTCGCTGTCACTCATGACCTGCGCAGCATCTTGCCACAACGCCGCGCACACGCAAAGGGCGCAGTCCGCGATACGGACTGCGCCCTCGCTCACACCCGGTACGCCGTCAGGCGTTGCTGGCCGCCACCCAGCGCTCCAGCGCCTTCTTGGCCGCGCCCGAGTCGATCGACCCGGCGGCCAGGGCCATCTTGGCGGCGATCTGCTCGTTCAGCGTGCCCTCGGCCGGGTCGAGCGCGACCAGCGCGGCGGCGGAGTTGAGCAGCACCGCGTCGCGCACGGGGCCGGTCTCCCCGTCGAGCAGCCGGCGGGCCACATCCGCGTTGTACGAGGCGTCGGCGCCGCGCAGCGCCTCGACGGGCACCAGGTCCAGGCCGACGTCGCGCGGGTCGAACGCCTGCTCGCGCACGGTCCCGTCGCGGACGATCCAGACCCGGGAGGTCGCGGTGGTGGTCAGCTCGTCCAGGCCGTCGTCGCCGCGGAAGACGAGGGCGGAGTTGCCCCGGCCGGCCAGGACGCCCGCGACGATGGGTGCCATCTTCACGTCGGCGACCCCGATGGCCTGGGAGCGCACCTTGGCCGGGTTGGTGAGCGGGCCGAGGATGTTGAAGGTGGTCTGCGTGCCGAGCTCCTTGCGGGCCCGCGCGGCATGGCGCAGGGCCGGGTGGAACTTCACGGCGAAGCAGAAGGTGATGCCCGCCTCCTCGGCGACGGCCACGACCCGCTGCGGGGTCAGCTCCAGATTGACGCCCAGCTTCTCCAGCACGTCGGAGGCACCGCTCGCCGACGAGGAGGCGCGGTTGCCGTGCTTGACGACCTTCGCCCCCGTGCCCGCGACGACGATCGCCGACATGGTGGAGATGTTGACCGTCTTGGCCATGTCCCCGCCGGTCCCCACGATGTCGACCGTACGGCCGGGCACGTGGATGGTGTGGGCGTGCTCGTACATGGCGCGGACGAGTCCCGCGACCTCGTCCACGGTCTCGCCCTTGGCCCGCAGCGCGACGGCGAAGCCCGCGATCTGGACGTCCGTGGCGTCGCCGCTCATGATCCGGTCCATGGCCCACGCGGTGTCGTCCGCGCCCAGGTGCTCGCCGCGCAGCAGGGGGGTCAGCACGCCGGGCCAGGTACGGTCCGCCACGCTGTCGCCGCCGTCCGGGGTCACAACGTTCATGGTCCGCTCCTGGGGGTCCACAGCCGATACAAGGATGCCTCCCACCTTATCGATGCCCCGGGACAGCGAAGAGCCCCGTCCATCGGATGGACGGGGCTCCTGCTGTGGCGTTCAGCTGAGGTGATCAGTGGTGGCCGTGGCCGCTGGTGATCTCCTTGTACTCCTCAACAGTGGGCTTGGCGATCTGGTTGTCCTCGCCGTAGTAGCTCTGGCTGAGCCGTGCCCGCACCTTCTGCAGCGTGGAGGGCTTGCGCTCGACACCGTTCTCGTCGACCGTCGGGCCGATCTCGACCGGCTTGTACTGCTCGTGCGCGGTGAGCGTGTGCAGCTGCTCCGGACCGAGCGGCTCGTGGATCTCCACGAACTCACCGTGCGGCAGGCGCTTGATGGTGCCGGACTCGCGCCCGTGCAGCACCTTCTCCTTGTCGCGGCGCTGGAGACCGAGGCAGATGCGCCGGGTGGCGACGAACGCCAGGACCGGGCCGACGAAGAAGGCGATACGCACGAACCAGCTGATCGCGTTGAGCGACAGGTGGAAGTGGGTCGCCCAGATGTCGTTGCCGCCGCCGATGAGCATGACGAAGTAGATCGTCACCCAGGCGACACCGAGGCCCGTACGGGTCGGGGCGTTGCGCGGGCGGTCCAGGATGTGGTGCTCGCGCTTGTCCCCGGTGATCCAGGACTCGATGAACGGGTACAGCGCCAGTGCCGCCAGGACGACACCGAACAGGACCAGCGGGATGAGCACGCCCAGGACCAGCGTGTGGCCCCAGAGGTTGATCTCCCAGCCCGGCATCACACGGACGAAGCCTTCCGCGAAGCCCATGTACCAGTCCGGCTGGGCGCCCGTGGACACCTGGTCGGGCCGGTACGGGCCGAGCGCCCAGATCGGGTTGATCGTGGCGATCGCGGCGAGGATCGCGATGAAGCCGAAGACCAGGAAGAAGAAGCCTCCGGCCTTGGCCATGTAGACCGGCAGCAGCGGCATGCCGACGACGTTCTTGTTCGTACGTCCCGGACCCGCGAACTGCGTGTGCTTGTGGAAGAACACCAGGATGAGGTGGGCGACCACGAGCCCGAGCATGATGCCCGGCAGCAGCAGGATGTGGATCGAGTAGAACCTCGAGATGATCTCCGTCCCGGGGAACTCCCCGCCGAACAGGAACATCGAGATGTACGTACCGACGATCGGCATCGACAGGATCGCGCCCTGCGTGAACCGCACACCCGTACCGGAGAGCAGGTCGTCCGGGAGCGAGTAGCCGGTGAACCCGGTGAACATGCCGAGCACGAACAGCAGGAAGCCGAAGAGCCAGTTGATCTCACGCGGCTTGCGGTACGCACCGGTGAAGAACACCCGGAACATGTGCACGAACATGCCCGCGAGGAAGATGATCGCGGCCCAGTGGTGGATCTGGCGGACCAGGAGACCACCGCGGACGTCGAAGCTGATGTCCAGGGTCGACGCGTACGCCGCGGACATCCGGATGCCCTGCATCGGCTCGTACGAGCCGTGGTACACGACCTCGTTCATGCTCGGGTTGAAGAACAGCGTCAGATACACACCCGTGAGGATGATGATGATGAAGCTGTAGAGGCAGATCTCACCGAGCATGAAGGACCAGTGGTCCGGGAAGATCTTGCGCATGTTGGCCTTGGCCAGGCCGTAGATGCCCAGCCGGCCGTCCGCCCAGTCGGCGACCCGCTCACCGGCGGGCGCCTTGCGCTGGGTCTCTGTTTCCGTCGCAGTACTCATCCGCGCTCCCAGAAGGCAGGACCGACGGGCTCTTCGAAGTCACCGAGCGCCTCGAGGTTGCCCTCGCTGTTCACACCGATCCGCAGCTGCGGAAGGGCGTGACCGGCCGGACCGAAGATGACGCGGGCGCCGTCGGAGAGGTCGAAGGTGGACTGGTGGCACGGGCAGAGCACGTGATGCGTCTGCTGCTCGTACAGGCTGATCGGGCAGCCGACGTGGGTGCAGATCTTCGAGAAGGCCACGATTCCCTCGTGGGCCCACTCGCGCTCGCGCTTGTCCTTGATGTTGTCCGGCTCGATGCGGATGATCATCAGGGCGGCCTTGGCGATCTGCGTCTGGAAGTCGTGCGCGTCCTCCTCCAGGCCCTCGGGCATGGCGAAGGTCAGCGAACCGACGACGACGTCCTCGGGGCGCAGCGGCTCCATGGTGTTCATGTTGACGAGCTGCTTGCCCTTGGCCCACAGGGTGGACCGGAGCTTCTTCTCCGGCAGCGGACCGAGGTCGCGCAGCAGCACCACGCCGGAGAGCGGCACCAGGGCCAGCGCACCGAACATCGTGTTGCGGATCAGCTTGCGCCGCCCGATCGCGGACTCCGCGGCACCGGCCGCGAAGTCGGCCATGACCTTGGCCTTGACCTCGGGCTCGGCCGCGATGGCGTGCCGGTCGTCGGCGACCTCCACGTCCGACATCAGGGTGCGCGCCCAGTGGACGGCGCCCGCGCCGATGCAGAAGAGCGCGAGTCCCAGGGTCAGACCCAGGGAGAAGTTCAGCGCGCTCACATGCCCGAACGGCCAGATGTAGACGATCTTGTCGACCGGGAAGATGACGTAGGAGGCGATGAAGCCGACCGTCGCCAGCATGGACAGCGTGAACATGAACGCGACGGCTCGCTCGGAGCGCCTGGCGGCACGTTCGTCGATGTCCTGGATGCGCGGCTTGTGGGCCGGCAGCCCCGGGTTGGCGAACGGGTCGTCCGCGACCACTGCCGCGCCGTGCGCGGCGCCCTGCTCTACCGGCAGGTGCTCTTCTGGAATCTGTTGGCTACTCATGACTTCTTGGCCTTAGCGGTGTGGGCCGCGACCCAGACGGCGATGGCGATCAGGCCGCCCAGACCGAAGATCCAGCCGAAGAGACCTTCACTGACGGGGCCGAGGCCACCGAGCGAGAGGCCACCGGGGGTCTGGGACTCATCACCGTTGACGGTCTTGATGTACGCGATGATGTCTTTCTTCTCCTGCTCCGGCATGGTGCTGTCCGGGAAGGAGGGCATGCTCTGCGGGCCGGTCTGCATGGCCTCGTAGATGTGCTTCGGGCTCACGCCTTCGAGGCTCGGGGCGTACTTGCCGTTCGTCAGCGCGCCGCCCTCACCGGTGAAGTTGTGGCACTGCGCGCAGTTGGTACGGAACAGGTCACCGCCCTTGGCCACGTCGGCGCCCGAGGGGTCGACCTGGCTCTTGGTGGGCGTGATCGGACCGGCGCCCAGCGATGCGACGTACGCCGCGAGCTGGTCGATCTCGGCCTGGTTGTAGATGACCTTCTTCTTCGGTACCTGGGCGCCCGGCTGCTGGGCCGGCATGCGTCCGGTGCCGACCTGGAAGTCGACGGCGGCGGAGCCGACGCCCACGAGGGACGGCCCGTCGGTGGTGCCCTGACCGCCGGATCCGTGGCAGCTGGCACAGCCCACGGAGTAGAGCTTCTTGCCCTCGTCGATGGCGAGGGACTGGGCGGTTTCGTCGGCCTGCGCCTTACCCGCAGGCGCGAACGCGGCGTACAGCCCCCCGGTAGCCGCCAGCGCGAGGAGTAGTACGACGACGGCCGCCAGCGGATGGCGTCGTCGTGCGGAGAGCTTTTTCACGGATTACCCCGGTGTCAGGATCTTCTGCGTCGATGATGGGCGGGTGCGAGCCCGGTTACTTGATCATGTAGATCGTGGCGAACAGACCGATCCAGACGACATCGACGAAGTGCCAGTAGTAGGACACGACGATGGCCGCGGTGGCCTGCTCGTGGGTGAATCTCGAGGCCGCGTATGTCCTGCCCAGAACGAGCAGGAAGGCGATGAGACCGCCTGTCACATGCAGACCGTGGAAGCCGGTCGTCAGGTAGAACACCGAGCCGTACGGGTCGGAGGACAGGGAGAGACCCGCCTCCTTGACCAGCTCGGTGTACTCGAGGACCTGGCCTCCGATGAAGATCGCACCCATCACGAACGTGATGATGAACCAGGTGCGGAGCTTCTTCACATCGCCCCGCTCCGCGGCGAAAACGCCGAGCTGGCAGGTGAGAGAGGAAAGCACCAGGATCGTGGTGTTCGTCGCCGAGAACGGGAAGTTCAGATGGTGAGCCATCTCCTTCCAGTGATCGGGTCCCATCACCGATCGCAGGGTGAAGTACATCGCGAAGAGGGCCGCGAAGAACATCAGCTCGGAACTCAACCAGATGATGGTTCCGACGCTGGTGAGGTTCGGCCGATTGACCGACGGGTGCGCGTGCCCGGTTTCTACTGTCGTTGCTGTCGCCACGACCGACATTATGTCGGTCGCTTATCCCGCCCTCACTCCGGGGGGTGCCGTTCGGTGTGTCAGGGGCGTGTGTCCTCACCGAACGGCCCATCGAATCGCTGCCTTTACCGGTGCTGACAGGCTGTCCGCCGGAGTACGATCCGCCCATCGGTTCATGCCCCGAGAGCCCCGAAGACACAGACGTCACGGAGGAACAATGCAGCCGACCGCCACGGTCCTGGTCTACAGCGACGACGCCAACACCCGTGAGCAGGTGAGGCTGGCAGCCGGGCGCAGGCCTGCCGCGGACGTGCCGCCGGTGAAGTTCCTGGAGTGCGCCACACTGCCGGCCGTCCTGAGCGCGCTGGACCGGGGCGGTGTCGACGTCTGCGTGCTGGACGGCGAGACGGCTCCCGCGGGCGGTATGGGCGTCTGCAGGCAGATCAAGGACGAGATCTTCGACTGCCCGCCCGTGCTGCTGCTGATCGGGCGGCCCCAGGACGCCTGGCTGGCCACGTGGAGCCGTGCGGACGCCGCTGTGACGCATCCGGTCGACCCGGTCGACTTCTCGGACGCCCTGGCTTCTCTCCTCCGCCACAGGCTGTCCGTGGAGGCCTGAGGCCCCTGGGGCGAAGGGGCCCCGATCCCCTTCGCGGTGTCCTCGCGGGGCGCTGCGCACTCCGGGCCGGATCAGACCTGGGGGCGCAGCCGCGCCGTCTGGACGTCGGTGCCCGTGTCGGGCGTGCCGCCGCCGTGCAGGGCGCTGCCCTTCTGCCAGACGTCCCAGGCGAGGTTCCAGTCGCCGAAGCCGTTGTCGAACGGGGTCATCGTCTCGCCGTCGCTCCCGACGACCTTGACGATGTCCCCCTCCCGGACGGTCTCGAAGAACCACTGGGCGTCGGCGGTGCTCATGCCCGTGCAGCCGTGGCTGACGTTGGCGTTGCCCTGCGAGCCCGTGGACCAGGGCGCCGCGTGGACGTACTCGCCGCTCCAGGTGACGCGTGTGGCCCAGTAGACCGGCAGGTCGTAGGACTCGGAGGAGCCGGCCGCGATGCCGATGCTCTCACCGCGCATACGTACGAACTGCTCCTTGGCCAGCACGACCTTGACGCCGTTGCGCGTGTCGAAGCCGGGCTTGCCGGTGGTGACCGGAATGGTGTTGATCACTTCGCCGTTCCGCAGCACGGTCATCGAGTGGTCGGAGGCGTCCGTGATCGCTTCTATGCGGTCACCCGTCGTGATTTTCAGGGGCTTCGTCTCGGCGCCGTGGAGGCCGCCGGTGACCTTGATGCCCTTGAGGTTGCTGCGCACGTCGATGGTGGCGTCGGCCGGCCAGTACTCCTTGGGCCGGTAGTGCAGCGTCTTGGCGTCGACCCAGTACCAGGAGCCGGTGACGGCGGGGGTGGACCGGACCTGGAGCCCGCGCTCCACGGTGGCCCTGGCCGCCCGGCCGTTGACCGGAGCGCTGAGTTCCGCCGTGAGGGGCTGTCCGACGCCGTAGGTGCCCGCCTGCGGGCCAAGGGAGACGTTCAGGAACTTCTTGGCCGAGGCCGTGCCGAAGGCGTACGTACGGCTGCCGGGGGCCCCGTCGCCGTTCTCGGTGGAGATCTTGACGGTGTATCGGGTGCCGGCGGCGAGCGAGGTGGTGGAGTGCCAACGCTTCCCGTCGGCGTCGAGCTCGCCGGCCAGGTGCCGGCCCTCGGTGTCGACCGCCGTCACGTCCGTGATCTTGGCGTCGTCGTCCTTGACGGTGACTTCGAGGGGCTTGTCGGGGTCGGCCTTCTTGTTCTCGGCCGGACCGTTGAAGGAGATGAGGTCGGCCGCGTCGTAGGGCCTCAGCGACAGCGGATCACCATCGGGCTCGCCACAGGCGGTCGCACCTGCAACCAGGGTCACGACCAGCAGAGTGCAGCTCACTACGGTGCGGATGCTCGGCGTGTGGTTCATGAACCCACGCTAAGAAGATTCATCCGATCCAGCTCGTTCAATGACTGCAAACGGGGGCCCGGTCCGCTCATTGCTGAGCGGACCGGGCCCCCGTACGGGTGCTGTGCGTCCGTGGACGGCGTGTCCTACTGGGTGCGGTTCTCGCCCCGGTAGTACTCGAAGACCCAGCCGAAGAGGCCGATCAGGAGCAGCGGCGCCGAGAAGTAGGCCAGCCACCAGCCGAAGACGACGGCCAGGAAGAGGAACGCTCCACCGATGGCCAGCGAGAGCGGCTGCCAGCTGTGCGGGGAGAAGAAGCCCACCTCGCCGGCCTCGTCCGCGACATCGGCTTCCTTGTTGTCCTGGGCCAGCGCGTCGACCCGGTTGGCCGTGAAGGCCAGGTAGAAGCCGATCATGATGGTCAGCCCGAAGGACAGGACCAGCGCGGTGGTGCCCACCGGCTCCTTGGACCAGACGCCGTAGGTGATGGCCATGGCCAGCATGAAGACGCTGAGCCAGATGAAGAGCTTGCCCTGGATCTTCACTTGCCGTCCTCCTTGCCGCCGACGAGGACCTTGTCACCCTCGGAGAGGTGATCCAGCTGCTCGAGCGCCGCGATCTCCGGGTGGTGCAGGTCGAACGCCGGGGATTCGGAGCGGATGCGCGGCAGGCTGATGAAGTTGTGCCGCGGCGGCGGGCAGGACGTCGCCCATTCGAGCGAACGGCCGTAGCCCCACGGGTCGTCGACCTCGATCTTCTTGCCGTACTTGGCGGTCTTCCAGACGTTGTAGAAGAACGGCAGGATCGACAGACCGAGCACGAACGAGGAGATCGTCGAGATCGTGTTCAGGGCGGTGAAGCCGTCGGCGGCGAGGTAGTCCGCGTAACGACGCGGCATGCCCTCGGCTCCGAGCCAGTGCTGCACCAGGAACGTGCCGTGGAAGCCGATGAACAGCGTCCAGAACGTCACCTTCCCGAGCCGCTCGTCCAGCATCTTGCCGGTGAACTTCGGCCACCAGAAGTGGAAACCGGCGAACATCGCGAAGACCACGGTGCCGAAGACGACGTAGTGGAAGTGCGCGACGACGAAGTACGAGTCGGAGATGTGGAAGTCCAGCGGCGGCGACGCCAGGATCACGCCGGTCAGACCACCGAAGGCGAAGGTGATCAGGAAGCCGACCGACCAGAGCATCGGTGTCTCGAAGGACAACGACCCCTTCCACATCGTGCCGATCCAGTTGAAGAACTTCACACCGGTCGGTACCGCGATGAGGAATGTCATGAAGGAGAAGAACGGCAGCAGCACACCGCCGGTGACGTACATGTGGTGGGCCCACACCGTCACCGAAAGGCCGGCGATGGCAATCGTCGCGCTGATCAGACCGATGTAGCCGAACATCGGCTTGCGGCTGAATACCGGGATGATTTCGGAAATGATTCCGAAGAATGGTAGCGCGATGATGTACACCTCTGGATGGCCGAAGAACCAGAAGAGGTGTTGCCAGAGCAATGCGCCGCCATTGGCCGCGTCGAAGATGTGCGCACCGAATTTACGGTCCGCCTCCAGCGCGAAGAGCGCGGCGGCCAGCACCGGGAAGGCCAGCAGGACCAGGACACCGGTCAGCAGGACGTTCCAGGTGAAGATCGGCATGCGGAACATCGTCATGCCGGGGGCGCGCATGCAGATGATCGTGGTGATGAAGTTGACCGAACCGAGGATCGTGCCGAAGCCGGAGAAGGCCAGACCCATGATCCACATGTCGGCGCCGACGCCCGGCGAGCGGACCGCGTCCGACAGCGGGGAGTAGGCGAACCAGCCGAAGTCGGCCGCGCCCTGCGGGGTGAGGAAGCCGGCCACCGCGATGAGCGAGCCGAAGAGGTACAGCCAGTACGCGAACATGTTCAGCCGCGGGAACGCCACGTCGGGCGCGCCGATCTGCAGCGGCATGATCCAGTTCGCGAATCCGGCGAACAGCGGCGTTGCGAACATCAGCAGCATGATCGTGCCGTGCATCGTGAACGCCTGGTTGAACTGCTCGTTCGACATGATCTGCGTACCCGGACGGGCCAGCTCGGCGCGCATGAAGAGCGCCAGGAGACCGCCGATGCAGAAGAACGCGAACGATGTGACCAGGTACATCGTGCCGATCGTCTTGTGGTCAGTGGTGGTCAGCCACTTGACGACGACACTCCCCGGCTGCTTGCGCCGCACCGGCAGCTCGTCCTCGAACGAGTCGTCTGCTGCCGCGGCACCCTGGGATTCATTGAGGATGCTCACAGTTTGTTCGTCTCCGCATTCCTGGCCGGGTCCGTCTGCTCGATGCCTGCCGGCACGTAGCCCGTCTGACCCTTCTCCGCCAGCTCCTTGAGGTGCTGCTGGTAACGCTCGGGAGAAACGATCTTGACGTTGAAGAGCATCCGGGAGTGGTCGACGCCGCAGAGCTCGGCGCACTTACCCATGTAGGTGCCCTCCTTCGTCGGCGTGACCTCGAAGGAGTTGGTGTGGCCCGGAATGACGTCCTGCTTCATGAGGAACGGCACCACCCAGAAGGAGTGGATGACGTCACGCGAAGTCAGGACGAAGCGGACCTTCTCGCCCTTCGGCAGCCACAGGGTCGGACCCGGGTTGCCGTTCTGCGGGTTGCGCGTACCGGGGACGCCCACGTCGTAGACGCCGCCGGCGCCCTCGGGGAAGTCCTTGCGGTACTTGTCGGGGATGGCGTCGAGCTCCTTGGGGACCTCGTTGCCGGCGGAGGGCTGGCCCTCCACCTTCTCGATGTAGTTGAAGCCCCAGCTCCACTGGTAGCCGACCACGTTGATGGTGTGGGCCGGCTTGGGGCTGAGCTCCAGGAGCTTCGATTCATCGCGCGCGGTGAAGTAGAAGAGCACCGAGACGATGATGAGGGGGACCACTGTGTACAGCGCCTCGATAGGCATGTTGTACCTGGTCTGCTGAGGTACCTCCACCTTGGTCCTGCTACGCCGGTGGAAGATGACGCTCCAGAGGATCAGCCCCCAGACAAGGACACCCGTGGCGAGCGCTGCCGCCCACGAGCCCTGCCAGAGGGAGAGGATCCGAGGGGCCTCTTCCGTTACCGGGGTGGGCATTCCGAGGCGGGGGAAATCCTCCCAGTTGTATGAACAACCGGAGGCCGTCGCCAGGACCAGGCCCGCAGTCAGCACCTGCGGCAGCTTCCGCCGCATCGGGCGCCGCGACGAGCGGTCGGAGCCGTTGGGACTCACGTAGCGCCTTCCCGAGAGTCTCGCCCGCACGGTCGGCGCGCCCGTCTCACTTGGTCGGTCGCCGGCCCTGACGCGGGCAGGGGTTTGGATGTTTATGCGGACCAAACCCTACTGGACGCTATTTGGGGTCGCGCGGGGAGGGTGCCCAACGCGCCGCCCGACACCCCGAAGGGGTGGAATCCGAGCCTCCGGCCGTCATCTGACGCTCCCTCTCCCCGCCCGGTCCGCACTCCCTCGCCGGGCGGCGGGCACCCGCGGGCTAGCGTGGCGGCGTGCCCTACTTCGACGCGGCTTCCTCCGCCCCCCTGCACCCCGTCGCCCGCCAGGCTCTGCTTGCCTCCCTGGACGAGGGCTGGGCCGATCCCGCCCGTCTCTACCGCGAGGGGCGGCGGGCCGCGCTGCTGCTGGACGCGGCCAGGGAGGCCGCGGCGGAGGCGGTCGGCTGCCGGCCGGACGAGCTGGTCTTCACCTCGTCGGGCACCCGCGCGGTGCATTCGGCGATCTCGGGAGCACTTTCCGGCCGTCGGCGTGTCGGCCGCCATCTGGTGCTCTCCGCCGTCGAACACTCCTCGGTCCTCCATTCGGCCGCCGCGCTGGAGGCGGCGGGCGGATCGTTCACCGAGGTGCCGGTGGACCGGGCCGGCGCGGTGGACCCTGCGGCGTACGGCCGGGCCCTGCGCCCGGACACCGCGCTGGCGGCTCTGCAGTCCGCGAACCACGAGGTCGGGACCGAGCAGCCGGTCGCGGAGACGGCCGGGATCTGCGCCGACGCGGGCGTGCCACTGCTGGTGGACGCCGCCCAGTCGCTGGGCTGGGGCCCGGTGCCGGGCCGCTGGTCGCTGCTGACCGCTTCCGCGCACAAGTGGGGCGGACCGGCCGGGGTCGGGCTGCTCGCCGTGCGCAAGGGTGTCCGGTTCGCACCCCAAGGGCCGGTGGACGAGCGGGAGTCGGGGCGGGCCGCCGGCTTCGAGAACATTCCGGCGATCGTGGCGGCGGCGGCCTCGCTGCGCGCCGTACGCGCCGAGGCGGCGGCGGAGGACGTGCGGCTGCGCGCACTGGTGGACCGCGTCCGTACGGCGGTGGCGGGCCTGGTGCCCGATGTGGAGGTGGTCGGCGATCCGGTGCGGCGGCTACCGCATCTGGTCACCTTCTCCTGTCTCTATGTCGACGGAGAGACTCTTCTCCACGAGCTGGACCGCGCCGGATTCTCCGTTTCATCCGGTTCGTCCTGCACGAGCAGCACCCTGACGCCCAGCCATGTCCTCAAGGCGATGGGGGTGCTCACGGAGGGGAACATCCGCGTGTCGCTTCCGGCGGGGACCACGGAGGAGGAGGTCGAGCGCTTCCTCGGTGTGCTGCCGGGCGTGGTGGCCGAGGTGCGGGAGCGGCTCGGCGCACCCGTGGCCGCGGCACCCTCCCCCGCGTCCCGGGAGTCGCTGGTGGTCGACGCGCTGGGCCGGCGCTGCCCGATTCCGGTGATCGAACTCGCAAAGGTGATCGGAGAGGTACCCGTGGGCGGGACGGTGACGGTGCTCGCGGACGATGAGGCCGCCCGGCTCGACATTCCCGCCTGGTGCGCGATGCGCGAACAGGAGTACGTGGGCGAGGAGCCGGCGGACCGCGGCTCGGCCTATGTGGTCCGCCGGCTCCTGTGAGCCCGTGCGTCCGCCGTCAGGACAGGTGCTTGCGGACCTCGGAGGCCGCCTCGTCGCCGTAGGCCTTGGTGAAGCGGTCCATGAAGTGGGTGCGGCGCAGGGTGTACTCCTGGGTGCCCACGGTCTCGATGACCAGGGTGGCGAGCATGCAGCCGACCTGGGCGGCGCGCTCCAGGTCCACGCCCCAGGCGAGGCCGGAGAGGAAACCGGCCCGGAAGGCGTCGCCGACGCCGGTGGGGTCGGCCTTGCGCTCCTCCTCGGCACAGCCGACCTCGATCGGGTCCTGGCCGGCCCGCTCGATGCGGACACCCCGGGCACCGAGGGTGGTGACGCGGTGGCCGACCCGGGAGAGGATCTCCTCCTCGCTCCAGCCGGTCTTGGACTCGATGAGCCCCTTCTCGTACTCGTTGGAGAAGAGGTACGTCGCTCCGTCGAGGAGGATCCGGATCTCGTCGCCGTCCATCCGGGCGATCTGCTGCGAGAAGTCCGCGGCGAACGGGATGCCCCGCGAGCGGCACTCCTCCGTGTGGCGGAGCATCGCCTCGGGGTCGTCGGCGCCGATCGAGACGAGGTCGAGGCCGCCCACGCGGTCGGCGACGCTCTTGAGCTCGATCAGCCGGGCCTCGCTCATCGCGCCCGTGTAGAAGGAGCCGATCTGGTTGTGGTCGGCGTCCGTCGTGCAGACGAAGCGGGCCGTGTGCAGGACCTCGGAGATGCGGACCGAGCCGGTGTCGACGCCGTGCCGGTCGAGCCAGGCGCGGTAGTCGTCGAAGTCGGCCCCCGCGGCACCGACCAGGATCGGCTCCGTGCCGAGCACGCCCATGCCGAAGGCGATGTTGGCGGCGACACCCCCGCGGCGCACGTCGAGGTTGTCGACGAGGAAGGAGAGGGAGACCGTGTGCAGCTGGTCCGCGACCAGCTGGTCGGCGAATCGGCCGGGGAAGGTCATCAGATGGTCGGTAGCGATGGAGCCGGTGACTGCAATGCGCACGGCGGGGATGCTCCTGCGGAAGGCGGAGGGAACGCGCGAGCGCGCCCTCCGGGACGGCGTGACAGTTCACGCTACCCGGTGGCGCCGCCGTACTCGAAAGGGCAAAACTACCCGATAGTAGGTCTTTCTACCTGACCTCCACCGTGCGTACGGTGCGGATATGTCGAACACCATCGTTCCGCGTGAGTCCGAGATGAGCCTGGCCGAGCTGCGCGGGGACTGCGCGCGGATGGCGCCGCACTGGGTCGTACCCGCGAAGGCCGCCGCGAAGCCGGTGGAGCCCTCCCGTATCCACGGGGTCACCGTGCCGCCCTCCTCCGCCCGGCTGGTCGACGCCATGTCCGACTACGGGGACTGAGCCGGGCGGCTCCCCCGCGCACCCGCGGGAACCGCGCGCTCCCCTGCCCCGTCCCAACGGTGTCCCCACCCGGGGACGGACGATGCGGCAGTGACGGCCAGCCAGCCGAAGGAGCGATCCGGTGAGCACCGACCGACCCGAGAACGACGTGACCGGCCCCAGGCGGCGGCGTACACGCATCGCCGTGGCCTCGGTGGCCGCAGCCGTGCTGCTGGCCGGGGGCGGGGCGGCGTACTGGGCCTCGACGGCGTCGGGCGAGGCGGCCCCGGGGCTCCTGCCCGACCCGGGTGCCGGCTCGCCGCCTCCGCTGTCGCTGGACGCCGCGGCGGACGGCGGCCCCTCGGCGCCCTCGCAGGGCATCGCACCCGGCGAGCCCGACCCGCACGGCGGCGGCGTCGTCTACCTCGCCGACGGCAAGCTGCCGGAGGGCCCCGGAACGGCTGCCGTCCACCGGGCGGAGGGCGCGGTGACCGCCGCCGAGGTGGCGCGGCTGGCGGTCGCGCTGGGCGTGGAGGGCACCCCGCGCGCGGAGGGCACCGCCTGGAAGGTGGGCAGCGACGGGGACGGCTCGGGCCCGTTCCTGCGGGTGAACAAGCAGGCGCCTGGGACCTGGACCTTCGCGCGCTACGCCGCCGGCGGCCCGGACGCCTGCGAGTCCCCCGAGACCTGCCGGAAGCAGGGCCCTGCGCCCAGCGGGTCCCCCGTGGACGAGAAGGCCGCGAAGGCCGCGGCGGTTCCGGTGCTCAAGGCGGTGGGGCAGGACGACGCGGCACTCGACGCGCGCCAGCTGATGGGCTCGGTGCGGGTGGTGAACGCCGACCCCGTCGTGGGCGGGCTGCCGACGTACGGCTGGTCGACCGGGATCCAGGTGGGCGCCGACGGCGAGATCGTCGGCGGCAGCGGACAGCTGAAGGCGCTGGAGAAGGGCGAGCGCTATCCGGTGCTGGCCGCACAGGACGCGCTGAAGCAGCTGAACGAGGAGAGCTCACGGGCCGAGAGGACGGGCATCGGCGGCTGCGCGACCCCGGTGCCCCTGGAGAAGGACGGTCCGGCCTCGCCGGAGGCCGGCTGCGGTACGCGGAGTGGCAGCCCGGCGTCCACCACCATGACGGTGGAGAAGGCCGAGTTCGGGCTCGCCGCCCGGTACTCGGACGGGGAGCGGATCCTCGTCCCCTCGTGGCTCTTCTCCGTACGGCCCGAAGGGGGCGGTCCCGCGACCACGGTCACGCGGGTCGCGGTGGATCCGGAGCACCTCGCGCCGGAGGGCACCCGTCCCGCTCCGGAGCCCACGAAGGACCCGGACGCCTCGGGCGCCCCGGTCATCTCGTACAGCGTGGACGGCCGGACGCTGGAGGTGACGTTCTGGGGCGGTGTGTGCAGCACCTACGAGGCCCGTGCGACGGAGAACGGCACGTCGGTCCGGGTCACGGTCGACGAGTCCCGGAAGGATCCCGGGAAGCCCTGCATCCTGGTCGCCGAGGAACTGACCCGGACGGTGACGCTCGACGCGCCGCTGGACGGCCGGACGGTGGTCGACGCGGGGACGGGCCGGACGGTGCCGCGCGCCTGAGGGCCGCACGGTCCGCGCGTACGGAGCCGTCCCGGCCGGCCCGCGAGCCGTGCACGCGGACGGAGAGACTGTGGCGCATACGACAAGCGGCGGCGTTCCCGGAAGACCGGGAACGCCGCCGCTGTCGTGTACGGCGGGGGCTCAGCTGAAGGAGTCACCGCAGGCGCAGGAGCCCGTGGCGTTCGGGTTGTCGATCGTGAAGCCCTGCTTCTCGATGGTGTCCACGAAGTCGACGGAGGCGCCGCCCAGGTACGGAGCGCTCATCCGGTCGGTGACGACCTTGACGCCGTCGAAGTCCTTCACGACGTCCCCGTCGAGCGAGCGCTCGTCGAAGAAGAGCTGGTAACGCAGGCCCGAGCAGCCTCCGGGCTGAACGGCGACGCGCAGCGCGAGGTCGTCCCGGCCCTCCTGCTCCAGCAGGGCCTTGACCTTGGCTGCGGCGGCGTCGGACAGGAGGATGCCGTCGCTCACGGTGGTGGTCTCGTCCGATACGGACATCTGCTTCTCTCCCGGGTTGTACGGACTGCTTGCCGACGGTCCAACCATCGGGGCCGCGGATTCATTCCGGGCCAGGCGCGTGTCTGTTCCCGTTCATGCTCGCACACTGCCCCCGTCGGGGGATGCGTCACATCGACGCTATCGGCATCGTCAAGCTGACATGAAGCGGTTATGATAGATAGCGTCAATTAGACGAAAAGGCTTTTCGCAGAAAAGAAAGGGTGCGTGTCGTGACCACCGCCCAGCCCCTGGATGTCCAGCCGACCCCCCTCGCCCTTCTGCTGCTCGGCCGCGAGGCCGACCCGCGGAGCGAGCGCGGGGTCGAATGCCCCGGCGACCTCCCCTCCCCGTCCGACCCGGACCTGGTCGCGCGGGCCCGCGCCGCGAAGGAGAAGCTCGGGGACAAGGTCTTCGTGCTCGGCCACCACTACCAGCGCGACGAGGTCATCCAGTTCGCGGACGTCACCGGCGACTCCTTCAAGCTCGCCCGGGACGCGGCGGCACGGCCCGAGGCGGAGTACATCGTCTTCTGCGGCGTGCACTTCATGGCGGAGTCCGCGGACATCCTGACCGGCGACGACCAGAAGGTCGTCCTGCCGGACCTGGCCGCGGGCTGCTCGATGGCCGACATGGCCACGGCCGAACAGGTCGCCGAGTGCTGGGACGTGCTGACGGAGGCCGGGGTCGCCGAGCAGGTGGTGCCGGTCTCGTACATGAACTCCTCGGCCGACATCAAGGCGTTCACCGGCAGGCACGGCGGCACGATCTGCACCTCGTCCAACGCGAAGCGGGCGCTGGAGTGGGCCTTCGAGCAGGGCGAGAAGGTCCTCTTCCTGCCGGACCAGCACCTCGGCCGGAACACGGCCGTGCGGGACATGGGGATGACGCTGGAGGACTGCGTCCTCTACAACCCCCACAAGCCGAACGGCGGCCTGACCGCGCAGGAGCTGCGCGACGCGAAGATGATCCTGTGGCGCGGGCACTGCTCGGTGCACGGGCGCTTCTCGGTGGAGTCCGTCAACGACGTGCGGGAGCGGATTCCGGGCGTCAACGTGCTGGTGCACCCGGAGTGCAAGCACGAGGTCGTGGCCGCCGCGGACTACGTGGGCTCGACGGAGTACATCATCAAGGCCCTGGAGGCGGCCCCGGCCGGCTCGAAGTGGGCGATCGGTACGGAGCTGAACCTGGTCCGCCGGCTGGCGAACCGTTTCGCAGCGGAGGACAAGGAGATCGTCTTCCTCGACAAGACGGTCTGCTTCTGCTCGACGATGAACCGGATCGACCTCCCCCACCTGGTGTGGACGCTGGAGTCGCTGGCCGAGGGGAATCTGGTCAACCGGATCCAGGTCGACCCCGAGACGGAGAAGTACGCGAAGCTCGCCCTGGAGCGGATGCTGGCGCTGCCGTAGGCGGTGACGGGGGCTGAGCTCCGGCGGCCGGAGCCCCGCCCTCCGCCTACGCGCGGGGAAGCCCCCGCTTCTCGTACACGTCGTCCACGCACAAGGCCCCCGACGCCATGAACGGCGTCGGGGGCCTTTCTGCGGGACCTGTTGTCAGGCCTTCGCGGGCTCCGGCTCCTCGGAGGTGGCTGCGGCCTCCGTGCCGGAGGACGCCTCGCCGGACTTCGCCTCGCGCTTGGCCGCCTTCTTCTTCGCGCGGCGCTCCTTGCGGAGCTCGACCATCGCGTAGAGCGTCGGCACCAGGAGCAGGGTCAGCAGCGTGGAGGTGATCAGACCGCCGATCACCACGACCGCCAGCGGCTGCGAGATGAAGCCGCCTTCGCCCGTGACCCCGAGGGCCATCGGGAGCAGCGCGAAGATCGTCGCCAGTGCCGTCATGAGGATCGGCCGCAGACGGTGGCGACCGCCCTCGACGACCGCTTCGACGACGCCCATGCCCTGCGACCTGTACTGGTTGATCAGGTCGATGAGCACGATCGCGTTCGTCACCACGATGCCGATCAGCATCAGCATGCCGATCATCGCCGGGACGCCCATCGGGGTGCCCGTGATGACCAGGAGCCCGATGGCACCGGTCGCCGCGAAGGGGATGGAGACCAGCAGGATCAGCGGCTGGATGAGCGACCGGAAGGTGGCCACCAGCAGCATGAAGACGATGGCGATGGCCGCCAGCATGGCCAGGCCCAGCTTCATGAAGGCGTCGTCCTGGTCCTGGGTGACACCGCCGATGGTCGCCGTGGCGCCCTCCGGGAGGTCCAGGGCGTCGATCTTCGTCTGGAGCGAGGTGCTGACCGCGCCGGTGTTGTCACCGGTCGGCTTGGCGGTGATCGTCGCCGCGCGCTGACCGTCGATCCGGGTCATCGAGACCGGGCCGGGGACCAGCTTCACATCGGCGATCTGGCCGAGCGTGACCGGGCCGAGCCGCAGGGCCTTCAGCTCGGCCATCGTGGTGGCCGGTTCGGCCGACTTCACCAGGACGTCACGCTCGGTGTCGTCCATGATCGCCTTGCCGGACGGGGTGCCGCGCACCGCGCCCGCGACCGCCGCGCCGAGCGTGGCCTCGCTGAAGCCGGCGTCGGCCGCCTTGTCGTTGGCCTTGACCGAGATGCGCGGGACGCTCTGGGCCAGGTCGCTCTGGACATCGGTGACGTCGTCCAGCTTCGCGACCTCGGTGCGCACCGCCTCGGACGCCTTCTTCAGGACGTCGGAGTCGGCGGCCTTGACCACGACGCTCAGGTCCTGGCTGCCGAAGCCGTCGCCCGCGGCGATCGTGGTGTCGCCGATACCGTCGAGCTTGCCAAGGGCCTCGTCGATCCGGTCCTGGGTGGCGTCGAAGTCCGCCGAGTCCTTGAGGGTGATCTGGTAGGACGCCTGGTTGGCGCCCGTACCGCCGCCGAAGGCCGCCATGAAGCCGGAGGAGCCGACGGTGACCTGGTAGTCCTCCACGCCCTTGTCGGCGGCGAGGACCTTCTCGACCTTCTGCGCCGCCTCGTCGGCCGCCTCCAGGCTCGTGCCGGGGGTCAGCTCCTGCTTGACGGAGAGGACCTCCTGCTCGCCCTGGTCGAAGAAGTTCGTCTTGAGCAGGGGTGCCATGCCGAAGGTGCCGAACAGGACCACGAAGGCGATGACGATGCTGGTGATGCGGCGCCGGGTCGCGAAGCGCAGCACCGGGACGTAGATCCGCTGGAGCCGGCTGGCGGCTTCCTTCTCCTCGGCCTTGCGGCGCGCCTCGTCGGGGTCGACGTCGGTGCCCTTGGGGGCCCGCAGGAACCAGTACGACAGGACCGGGACCACGGTCAGCGAGACCAGCAGCGAGGCCAGCAGCGCCGCCGTGACGGTGAGGGAGAACGAGCCGAAGAGCTGGCCGACCATGCCTCCGACGAGGCCGATGGGCAGGAAGACCGCGACGGTGGTGAGCGTGGACGAGGTGACCGCGCCCGCCACCTCCTTGACCGCGGTGGTGATCGCCGAGTGGCGCTCCTCGCCGTAGCCGAGGTGCCGCTTGATGTTCTCCAGGACCACGATCGAGTCGTCGACCACCCGGCCGATGGCGATGGTCAGGGCCCCGAGCGTGAGCATGTTGAGCGACAGGTCCCGGGTCCAGAGCACGATCAGCGCGAGGACCACGGAGAGCGGGATCGAGACCGCGGTCACCAGCGTCGAGCGGATGGACGCGAGGAAGACCAGGATCACGACGACCGCGAAGATCAGGCCGAGCGCGCCCTCGGTGGTCAGACCGGAGATCGACTTGGAGACGGCGGGTCCCTGGTCGGAGACGACGGTCAGCTCGGCGCCGGCGCCGAGGTCCTTGCGCAGGTCCGGGAGGATGTCCTGGACGGCGTCCGAGATCGCGACGGCGCTGCCGTCCTGGTCCATCGTGGCCATGACGGCGAGGCTCGGCTTGCCGTTCGTACGCGTGATGGAGGTCGCGGCGGCGGGCTCCTGCGTCACCGTGGCGACGTCACCGACGCGGACCGGCTTTCCGGCCTTGCCCGTCGCCGGGTTCTGCGCGGAGACCTTGAGGTCCTCGATCTGCTCGAGCGAGGTGAAGGCGCCGCCCACCTGGATGGTGCGGCTCTTGCCCGACTCGGAGAAGGAGCCGGCCGGGACGGTGGCGCCCCCGGCCTGGAGGCCCTGGGCGAGCGAGGCGGCGTTCAGACCGGCGGCGGCGAGCTTCTTGTCGTCCGGGACGACGGCGACCTGGAGGTCCTGGACGCCGTCGACCGTGACCTGTCCCACGCCGTCGATGTCCTCGAGCGCCGGGACGACCGTGCGGTCCAGCTGGTCGGCGAGCGCCTGCTGGTCCTTGTCGGAGGTGACGGCGAGGACGACGGTCGGGATGTCGTCCGTCGATCCGGCGATGACCTGCGGGTCCACGTCGTCCGGCAGCTGCACGCGGGCGCGGTTCACGGCCTGCTGGATGTCGGCGACGAGCTGCTTGGTGCCCTCGTCACCGAAATCGAAGGTCGCCATGATGAGGGCGGTGCCCTCGCTGGCGGTCGAGGTGACGCCCTCGACTCCGTCGACCGCCTTGATGGAGTTCTCGAGGGGTTCGACGACCTGCTTCTCGACCACGTCGGGGGACGCACCCTGGTAGGGGGCCAGCACCGACACCATCGGGAGCTCGATGGTGGGCAGGAGCTGCTGCTTGAGCTGCGGGATCGCGATCGCTCCGAAAACGAGCGCGACGATCGAGATCAGCCCGATCAGGGCCCGTTGGGCGAGGCTGAATCTGGACAGCCAGGACATGGGTGGGTCTCTCTTCTGTGGCGTACGCGGCAGGTGGGCGGCTGCTCGGCGGCCACGGGTGGCCGCCGGGGATGGCGCGAGCCGGAACGGTGACCATCGGGGACACAGCCCGCCCACCTATACGTTCGCCGATCCCGTGCGCGAAATCGTCGGCCTGCGGGTGGCTCTCTCATGCCTGGCGTACCGCATCTGGAGTAGCCGGACCTCCACCCGTCAGTCCACCCTGGGGCGCACCAGGCCCGATTCGTAGGCAATGACCACCAATTGGGCCCTGTCCCGCGCGCCCAGCTTCGCCATGGCCCGGTTCACATGGGTCTTCACGGTGAGGGGGCTGACGACGAGCCGGTCGGCGATCTGGTCGTTGGAGTGGCCTCCCGCGACCAGTACGAGCACCTCGCGCTCGCGTCCGGTGAGGGCGTCCAGACGCGCGGAGTACTCCGCGGAGTCCGGGCCCTCCCCCGCACTGCCGCCCTGGGCGAGGAACGTGGCGATGAGTCCCTTGGTGGCCGCCGGGGAGAGCAGCGCCTCGCCGGCCGCGGCGACGCGGATGGCGTTGAGCAGCTCCTCCGGCTCGGCCCCCTTGCCGAGGAAGCCGGAGGCACCCGCGCGCAGCGACTGCACCACGTACTCGTCCACCTCGAAGGTGGTGAGCATGACGATCCGTACGCCCGCGAGGTCCGGGTCCGCGCTGATCGCCCGGGTGGCGGTGAGTCCGTCGGTCCCGGGCATCCGGATGTCCATCAGGACGACGTCGGCGCGGGTCGAGCGGGCCAGTTCCACGGCCTGGGCCCCGTCCGCGGCCTCACCGACGACCTGCATGTCGGGCTCGGAGTCGACCAGCACCCGGAACGCGCTGCGCAGCAGTGCCTGGTCGTCCGCGAGCAGCACCTTGATGGGCGTCATGCGCGTCCCCTCGTCCTCTCCGCCACGCCCGGTCCGTCCGGGGCGAGTGTGCGGGAGGTGACCGGCAGGATCGCATGGACCCTGAACCCGCCTCCGTAACGGGGTCCGGCCGTGAGGGTCCCTCCGAGTGCCGTGACGCGCTCGCGCATGCCGATCAGCCCGTGTCCGCCCCCGTCGGCGGGATCGCACGCGGAATCCGTGCCCCTGCCGTTGTCCAGGACGGTGATCTCGGCCGTGTGCCCGACCCGCACGACGCTCACTTCGGCCTTCGCGTCGGCGCCCGCGTGCTTGCGTACGTTGGTCAGGGCCTCCTGGATGATCCGGTAGGCCGCGAGGTCGGCCGCCGCCGGCAGCGGACTGTCCGGGTCGGTGCAGGCGACCTCGACGGGGAGCCCGGCGTTGCGGAAGGTCTCCACCAGCGCGTCGAGGACGGCGAGGCCGGGAGCGGGTTCGGTGGGCGCCTCCGGGTCGCCGGACTGGCGCAGCAGCCCGACCGTGGCCCGCAGTTCGTTCAGCGCGGAGCGGCTGGCCTCCCGCACATGGGCGAGGGCTTCCTTCGCCTGGTCGGGACGCTTGTCCATGACGTGGGCCGCGACCCCGGCCTGGACGTTGACCAGGGCGATGTGGTGGGCGACGACGTCGTGGAGGTCCCGGGCGATCCGCAGCCGCTCCTCGGCGACCCTGCGGCGGGCCTCCTCGTCGCGGGTGCGCTCCGCGCGTTCCGCGCGTTCCCTGATCGCGTCGACGAACGCCCTCCGGCTGCGCACCGCGTCCCCCGCCGCGCAGGCCAGGCCGCTCCAGGCGAGGACACCGAGGTTCTCCTGGCTGTACCAGGGGCTCGCGCCGACCACCATCGCGGAGCCGGTCAGCACCCCCATGGTCAGCATGCCGACGCGCCAGGTGGTGGGGCGGTCGGTGCTGGAGGCGATGGTGTAGAGCGCTATGACCGCGCTCATCACGACGGGGGCCGGAGGGTCCATCAGGAGGAACTCGGTGGCGGTCAGGAAGCCCGTCACGGCGAGCACCGCCATGGGCCGTCGTCTGCGCAGGACGAGCGCCGCGGCGGCGAGCACCATCAGGAGCACGCTCGACGGTTCGGGGGTGCGGGTGCCGAAGACGGGCGCCCCGTGGCCGGGATTCTGCTCGGCGAGGGACGCGAGGATCATGCAGACGAGCACGGCGGCGGCGAGTCCCGCGTCGAAGGCGAGGGGGTGGCCGCACAGCCAGCCGCGGGCGCGCACGAACCCGGTTCCGAGGGTGGTCACGTCGAGCAACGGTACGGCGTGTCGTCGACGGGCGGGTCCGGGCGGTGTCCGGACCCGGTCACGGAGGTGTGCTCACGGCACGGTGCCCCGCACCGGACGGAACCGGGGCGGGGCACCTTCTGGAGTGCGGAGCGGGACAGGCCTCGTCAGCCGGGGATCAGCCCGTCGTCGCGGAGCATGGAGCGCACCTCTTCGAGCGTGGCGTCGGGTGACGGCAGGATCAGTTCGGACGGCTCCAGGGAGTCGTCGGGGAGCGGAGAGCCCAGCTCGCGCACCTTGTCCAGGAGCGCGTGGAGCGTGGTGCGGAAGCCTGGTCCGTCACCGCTCTCCATCTCCGCGAGGAGGATGTCGTCGAGCTCGTTCAGCTCGGCGACATGGCTGTCGGCCAGGCTGACCTGGCCCTCCCCCATGATCCGTACGATCATGACGCCGCCCTCACTGCTTGTCGAACTTGTGCGGGGACTGCTGCGACTGCGGTGCCGCGTCCTGCGCACCGCCCTCGATGGCCTGCTGCTGCCCTGCGGAACCGCCGGCCAGTTCGGCCTTCATGCGCTGCAGTTCCAGCTCTACATCCGTACCACCGGAGATCCGGTCCAGCTCGGCGGCGATGTCGTCCTTCGCCGTGCCGGACGGGTCGTCGAGGGCGCCGGAGGCCAGCAGCTCGTCGATGGCTCCCGCGCGGGCCTGGAGCTGCTGGGTCTTGTCCTCGGCCCGCTGGATCGCGAGGCCGACGTCGCCCATCTCCTCGGAGATGCCTGAGAACGCCTCGCCGATACGGGTCTGGGCCTGGGCGGCGGTGTAGGTGGCCTTGATGGTCTCCTTCTTGGTACGGAAGGCGTCGACCTTGGCCTGGAGCCGCTGGGCCGCGAGAGTGAGCTTCTCCTCCTCGCCCTGCAGCGTCTGGTGCTGCGTCTCCAGGTCGGTGACCTGCTGCTGGAGGGCGGCGCGCCTCGACAGCGCCTCACGGGCCAGGTCCTCGCGGCCGAGCGCGAGTGCCTTGCGTCCCTGGTCCTCGAGCTTGGACGACTGTCCCTGCAGCTGGTTCAGCTGCAGCTCCAGGCGCTTGCGCGAGGTCGCCACGTCGGCGACGCCGCGGCGTACCTTCTGAAGCAGTTCGAGCTGCTTCTGGTACGAGTAATCGAGGGTCTCGCGCGGATCCTCGGCCCGGTCCAGGGCCTTGTTTGCCTTCGCGCGGAAGATCATCCCCATACGCTTCATGACACCGCTCATGGGCTTCGCGCGCCCCCTTCTGACGTAACTGAGCTCCAGCACTCCAACAGAACCCACAGTACGGGCCCTGTCTCCATTACCGCACTGTTCGAGCACGGATGTGCTCCTCCCCAAGGACGACTGCCACCGGTGACCGCTCCCGCGCAGGGAGTAGAGAAACCTCGGGGAAACCAGGGGTGACGTCCGTTCTGCCCCTGTCGGGACACTTTTCAGGACGCAGGCCGTTGCCGGATCGTTCCCGGCCGGTCCTCGGTTGCCGCGGCCGACCCCGTACCCTTGGGTTTTGTGTTCCGTAGCCGTTCCAAGGAAGAGAAGGCCCCCACCGGCAAGGTGACGGCGGACCTCTCCAAGCAGCCCCGCGACCCTCAGGCTCCCAAGGGTCGCCCCACCCCGAAGCGCAGCGAGGCCCAGACGCAGCGCAGGCGTGCCTCCAGTGGTGCGCCGACCGATCGCAAGGAGGCCGCGAGGCGGCAGCGCGAAGCGCGCCGCGCGGACATGGCGAGGCAGCGCGAGGCACTCGCCTCGGGCGACGAGCGCTATCTGCCGGCGCGTGACAAGGGTCCCGTGCGGCGTTACGTCCGCGACTTCGTGGACTCGCGCTTCTGCATCGCGGAGTACTTCCTCCCGCTCGCGGTGATCATCCTGATCCTCAGCGTGATCCAGGTGCAGAACATCCAGAACATCTCGCTGCTGCTCTGGCTCGGCGTGATCGTGCTGATCGTCGTCGACTCCATCGGCCTCGGCCTCCGGCTGAGGAAGCAGCTGGCCCAGCGCTTCCCCGACACCCCGAAGCGCGGCGCGGTGGCCTACGGCCTGATGCGTACGCTCCAGATGCGCCGGCTGCGTCTGCCCAAGCCGCAGGTCAAGCGCGGAGAGCGGCCCTGAGCACGGAGACCTCCGGCTTCACGGGGGTTTCCTCGCAGTGGCTGGACGGGCTCGGCGGACTGCGCAACGCGGTCCGCCAGGAGCTCGTCGCCCGGCAGCTCGACGAGCAGATAGCCGCGCGCTTCCCCGTGGGGCAGCGGCTGCGGGTGCTCGACGTCGGCATGGGCCAGGGCACGCAGGCACTGCGGCTGGCGCGGGCCGGCCACTCCGTGACGGGCCTGGAGTCCGACGGCGAGATGCTGAGCTCGGCGCGGGCGGCGCTCGCGGGCGAGCCGGAGGGCATCCGGGAGCGGGTCCGGCTCATCGAGGGCGACGGCCGCGACACCGGGGTGCACTTCCTGCCGGGCAGCTTCGACGTGGTGCTCTGCCACGGCGTACTGATGTATGTCCCCGAGCCCGATCCGATGCTGGCCGGCCTGGCCAGGATGCTGGCACCCGGCGGGCTGCTCTCCCTGCTCGTACGGAACGCGGACGCGCTCGCGATGCGGCCGGGGACGGCGGGCGACTTCGGCGCGGCCCTCGCGGCGTTCGACACGGACACGTACACGAACAGGCTCGGACTCGACGTCCGGGCGGACCGGCTCGACGCCCTGCGGTCCACGCTCGCGGGGATCGCCGCTCCGCTGCACGCCTGGTACGGCGTGCGGGTCTTCACGGACAACGTGAGCAACGACGCGGAGCTGCCCGGCCCCGAGGAGCTGGCCCGGGTCTACGCGGCCGAGGACCGTGCGGGGCGGACCGATCCGTACCGCGGGGTCGCCGCGCTGCTGCACCTGTGCGGGGTGCGCGGCTGACACGGCGGGGACCGTACGCCTGATCGGCCCAGCAGCGCAGGCCGTCCGCGGCACGGCCTGGCGATACTCCGGGCATGGACGCATCCCCTCCCCGCAGCCGGGTACGCCGCTCGCTCACCCCCCTGGCCGCCGGTCTCTGCGCCATCGCCCTCGCGGGCGGCTGCGCGGCACCGGCCCCCGTCCCTTCCGCCGCCCCGGTGCGCCAGGAGGCGGCTGCCCGGGCCACGGGCGATCTGGAGCAGCAGTACCGGAGCGTGATCAGGGACGTGCTGCCCTCCGTGGTGCAGGTCGGAGCCGGCGAGGGGCTCGGCTCGGGCATCGTCTACGACGACAAGGGCCATATCGTCACGAACGCCCACGTGGTGGGCAAGGAGAAGACCTTCGACGTCAGCGTCGCCACCGGCGAGCAGGGACTCAAGGCCTCCCTGGTCTCCGCCTACCCGGCGCAGGACCTCGCCGTCATCAAGCTCGACGACGTGCCCGAGGGGCTGCGTGCCGCGAAGTTCGGCAACACCGAGAAGGTCGACGTGGGGCAGATCGTCCTGGCCATGGGCTCACCCCTCGGCCTCTCCAGCAGTGTCACCCAGGGCATCGTGTCGGCCGTGGGCCGGACCGTGAGCGAGAGCAGCTCGGGCGGCGGCACCGGGGCGACGCTCGTCGACATGGTGCAGACCTCGGCGGCCATCAACCCGGGCAACAGCGGCGGGGCCCTGGTGAACCTCGACAGCGAGGTGATCGGCATCCCGACCCTCGCGGCGACGGACCCTCAGCTGGGCGGCAGCGCGGCACCCGGGATCGGCTTCGCCATCCCGGTGTCGATGGTGCGTACGGTCGCCGACCAGATCATCGAGTCCGGGAAGGTGACCGACTCGGGCCGGGCGGGGCTGAACATCACCGGCCGCACGGTCGTCGACGACGAGTACCGGCCGGCCGGTGTCGCGATCGTGAGCGTCGAGGACGGCGGGGCCGCCGAGAAGGCGGGCCTGCGCGTCGGGGACGTCATCACCCGGATCGGCGACGACAGGATCACGACGATCACCTCGCTCTCGGAGGCCCTGGCGGGCTCGGATCCGGGCGACAAGGCCGAGGTGACCTACCGGCGGGGGGACTCGCAGAAGAAGGCCGACGTCACCCTGGGCGAGATCTGAGAGCCGGCCGGGGGCGGGGCGGCGACAGGGCCGTGGCCCGCCCGGGCGCGGGGGCGCGGGCGGGCCGGGCGGCCTCAGTCGGCCTGGAGGCTCATCGGGCCGTAGATCTTCGTCGTGTCCTCGAAGAGCGTCACCTGGTCCGCGCCGCCCTCCAGGAGCTCCTTCCAGAACTCACCGATCCAGGACTCCGCGTCGCCCTGGGTCGTGAACTCCTCCGGCTGCAGCGCCGGCTCCGTCTCCGTACCGTCGGACTTCTCGAACCGCCACGTCCACGCCATGTCCGCCTCCTGGGTCACGTTGCTCCCCGAAGACTAGTGGGTGTCCCGGGCGCGCAGGTGGTTCATGGACACGGGAGGATCGACACGTGGAACTGACTCTGCTCGGCACCGGAGCCCCCGACGGCCTTCCGCGGCCCGACTGCCCTTGCGCCGTCTGCGCGTCCTCCCGTGGTGCGCGGGCGCGCGCGGCGACCGCGCTGCTCGTCGACGACGCGCTGCTGCTGGATCTCACCCCGGGCGCCGTGTTCGCCGCGGCCCGCGCGGGCCGTTCGCTCGCGGCCGTGCGGCAGGTGCTGCTGACCCACCCTCACGACGGGCCCGCGATGGAGCTGCCCGCCTCGCTGCCGCCCGCGGGGCGGATTCCGGACGGCCAGGAGCTGACGCTGATCAGCGGGCACCGGGTGCGGGCGCTGGCGATGGACGCCCCGGGCACGGGGTACGAGGTGACGTCGCCGGACGGCGAGCGCCTGCTCTACCTGCCGCCCGGGGCCTCCCCCGCGGGTCTGGCCGACCCGGTGGCGGAGCCGTACGACATGGTCGTGTGCGATGTGGTCGCGCGGCCGGACGCGGTGGCGAGACTGCGGGCGGTGGACGCCGTCGGGGCGGCCACCGAGGTGATCGCCGTACATCTGGACCATGACGCGCCCCCGGGCGCGGAGCTGGACCGGCGTCTCGCCGCGGGTGGGGCGCGGGCCGTGCCGGACGGGACGACGCTGCCGGTGGGCGCCTACCACGCGGTGCCGGAGGTGCCCCGGCGCACGCTGGTGACGGGCGGCGCCCGGTCGGGCAAGTCGGTGGAGGCCGAACAGCGCCTGGAGACCTTCCCCGAGGTGGTGTACGTCGCGACGGGCGGCCGCCGCGAGGGCGACGGCGAGTGGGAGGCCCGGATCGGACTCCACCGGGAGCGCAGGCCCGCCGCCTGGCGCACCGAGGAGACGTGCGAGCTGGCGGGTCTGCTGGAGGAGGACGGTCCTCCGCTCCTGATCGACTGTCTGTCGCTGTGGCTGACGGACGCGATGGACAGGGTCGGGGCGTGGGACGACGGGCAGTGGGCGGACGGCGGCGAGGAGAAGCTGCGCGAACGGGTCGCCGAGCTGGTCCGGGCGGTGCGCGGAACGCGTCGTACGGTCGTCGCCGTGACCAACGAGACCGGCTCGGGTGTGGTGCCCGCGACGGCCTCCGGGCGGCGTTTCCGGGACGAACTGGGCCGTCTGAACGCCGCGTTCGCGGCGGAGTGCGAGCACGTCCTGCTCGTGGTCGCGGGGCAGGCCCTGGTGTTGCGGGGCTGATCGGCGGGCGGGTGCGGGGCCGGGGACGCGGAAAGGAGCGCCGGGTACTGTTCCGCAGAGGAGCCCCCCGGCGGGTTCCGTCCCACCTAGCGCCGACCCGCGAGGCAGACCCCCGTGAATCTGGACGACTTCTCCGACCTGATCGAGCGCCCCGACGGGGGCGTACGGCGTGATGCCGAGGCACGGCGGGAGCGGCTGACCGTTCCGTCCGGCGCCCTCGGCCGCCTCGACGAGCTGGGCGAATGGCTGTCGGCCGCCCAGCAGGCGGTCCCGGTGAAGCCGGTCGACCGGCCGCGCGTCGTGCTCTTCGCCGGTGACCACGGGGTGGCGGAGCTCGGGGTGTCCGGCCGGGCCGCGGGGTCCGCTCACGAGCTGGTGCGGGCCGTGCTGGACGGCGCCAGCCCCGTCGCCGTGCTGGCCCGCCGCCTCTCCGTGCCCGTGCGGATCGTGGACGCCGGCCTGGACTGCGACCCGGAGCTGCTGCCCGAGTCCGTCGTACGCGACCGGGTGCGGCGCGGCAGCGGGCGGATCGACGTCGAGGACGCGCTGACGGCCGAGGAGGCCGAGGCGGCCGTACGTCTCGGCATCCGCATCGCCGACGAGGAGGCCGACTCCGGCACCGATCTGGTGGTGCTGGGTGACATCAGCGTCGGCGGTACGACGGCGGCCTCGACCCTGATCGCGGCCCTGTGCGGTACGGACGCCTCGGTCGTGACGGGGCGCGGCGGCGCCGGCATCGACGACCTGGCGTGGATGCGCAAGTGCGCGGCGGTCCGGGACTCCCTGCGGCGGGCCAGGCCGGTCCTCGGTGACCAGCTGGAACTGCTGGCCGCGGTGGGCGGGGCGGATCTCGCGGCCATGACCGGGTTCCTGCTGCAGAGCGCGGTGCGCAGGATGCCGGTGGTGCTGGACGGCGTGGTCTCGGCGGCCTGTGCGCTGGTGGCCCAGCGGGCGGCCTTCCGGGCACCGGACTGGTGGCTCGCGGGTCAGCTCAGCGGGGAGCCGGCGCAGGTGAAGGCGCTGGACAGGATGGCGCTGACCCCGCTCCTCGACCACGGGGTGACCGTGGGCGAGGGCAGCGGCGCCCTGCTGGCGCTGCCGCTCGTGCAGGCCGCGGCGGCGCTGGCGGCAGAGCTGCCCGAGCGCGCGGCCGAGGAGCCGGAGAAGCCCGAGGAGTCACCGGAGCCCGAGGAGCCGTCGGCCTCCCCCGAGCCCTCCGAGCCCCGGGCCTGACCACGGTTCAGGGACCGCTGCCGGGGCGGGGCCCCGGCAGCGGTGCCCGGTCCGGGGCCCCGCCGATGATGTCCTGGAACCGGCGTCGCGGCCCGGCCCAGCGCACGTCGTGGTGATACGCCCTCAGCACCGCCCTGGCGCGGGCCCGGTGGCGGCGGCGGTAGAAGCGCTTCGCCCACAGCGAGGCGGGCCTGGCCAGCCGGAGCGCTCCGATCAGCGCGACGAACGGGACGAGGGTGCCGATGACCGCCATCCGGGCCTTGCCCTTGAACAGGGCGATCAGCACGAAGACGAAGTTGAGGACGTAGGTCAGGACGACCGTCAGCCGGTTCTGCTCCTGCTGGCCGCTCAGCTCGTCCACGCCGAACGGTGAGAAGCCCGCGAGCACGAGCAGGACCAGCGAGGCGGTGAGGACGACGACCTCCACGCTCTGGCGGCCCTCCTCGGTCCAGTACACGTCGTCGAGATGCAGGATCAGCGCGAACTCGTCGAGGACCAGGCCAGCGCCCACCCCGAAGACCACGGCGAGGATCGCGGCGGCGACGCTGTGCTGCCCGCTCGCCACCGCGCCGAAGCCGCCGACCACGGTGAGCACGACGCCGGGCACCACGTGGTGGACGTGCACACCGCCCGGCGTGATGTTGCGGAACGGCCCCTTGCCGGCCCTGATCATCCGGGTGACCATCCGGGTGATGGCGAAGGTCAGCACGAAGGCGCTCAGGGCGAGCAGCAGCGGGAGCTTGCCCGGCTCGACGATGTTGTCCTGGAACCAGTGACCCATGCCACCTCCGCCCGACCGTCACTTATGAGGCTTTTGGGACGCTTCGCACAATCTAGCGCGGAGGAGCACCGGTTAGCCTGCGCGCCGTGACCTCCCTGAACATCCACGGCATACGTTTCGCCTTCGGCACCCTGACCGCGCTGCCCGTCCACGTCTCCCGCTGGGACCGCGAGGCCGCCCGCGCGGGCATGCTGTGCGCCCCGCTCGCCGGGCTGGCCGTGGGGCTGCTCGCCGCCGTACCGGGGGTGCTGCTCCTGCTCGGCGGTTCGGGGCCGCTGCTGGCGGCGGTGGCATCCGCCGCCCTTCCCGCCGCACTCACCAGGGGGCTCCACCTGGACGGGCTCGCGGACACCGCCGACGGGCTCGGCAGCGCCAAGCCCGCCGAGGACGCGCTGCGGATCATGAAGCAGTCGGACATCGGCCCGTTCGGCGTGATCACCCTCCTGTTCGTGCTGCTGGCCCAGACCGCCGCGCTCTTCGAACTGTACGGCCGGGGCTGGGCCGAGGGCGCCCTGGGCACGGTCACCGCCGCCGTCACGGCCCGGCTCGCGCTCACACTGGCCTCGCGCCGCGGCGTCCCGCCCGCCCGGCCGGAAGGACTCGGCGCGGCGGTGGCGGGCACCGTGCCGCCGGCCGGCGCGGGTGGCGTCGCCCTCGCGGTGGCCGTGTGCTGCGCGGGGGCGGGCGCGCTGCTGGGCGGTCCCGGCGGCGCGCTGCACCACGGCGCCGCCGCCCTCGCGGGCGTCGCGGCCGCGCAGCTGATGCTGCGTCACTGCGTACGGCGCTTCGGCGGGGTGACGGGCGATGTGTTCGGAGCGCTGGAGGAGACGGCGGCCACGGCGGCCCTGCTGGCCCTGACGCTCGGCTAGGAGGGGCTCGGCACCGGGCCGGAGAGGACCTGTCACCCGGCCGGCGAGGGCCTCGTCACCGGGCCGGCGGGCCCTGCCCCCGGGCAGGGCCCCTGTCGCCGGGTCAGGAGCCTTTCCGGGCCCGGCCCGGAGGGCGGCAGACACACGCCCGGATGCCCCGGACGGCCTGCCCCCGTGAGCCGGGCGCACGGGCGCGCGTAGGCTCATTCCCGGCACATTGCGGCGGCGTCTACGATGCGCCGGGCACGGTCGGCCCACCCCTCGACCGGCACATCACTCTACGGAAGCGAGAATTCACCACCGTGACAGCTCTCACTCTCAGCACCTCAGGTGCGGCGACGCTGCGCGCCGACGCACTCGTCGTCGGCATCGCCAAGGGCGCCAAAGGCCTGGTCGTCGCACCGGGCGCCGAGGCCGTGGACAAGGCGTTCGACGGAAAGCTCGCCACCGTCCTGGAGACCCTGGGCGCCTCCGGTGCCGAGGGCGAAGTGACCAAGCTCCCCGCGCCGTCCGGCCTCAAGGTCCCGGTCGTCATCGCGGTCGGCCTCGGTCAGGTCCCGGCGAAGGACGACGCCTACGACGCCGAAGCGCTGCGCCGTGCCGCGGGCAGCGCCGCGCGTGCGCTGAAGGGTTCGAAGAAGGCCGGCTTCGCGCTGCCGACGGAGTCCGCCGAGGACGCCGGGGCCGTCGCGGAGGGCGCCCTGCTGGGTGCGTACGCCTTCACCGCCTACCAGGGCGGCGAGAACAAGCTCGCCCCCAAGGCCGCGAAGTCCGCCAGGAACGACGCGAAGCTGCCGCTGGCCGAGGTCGCCCTGCTCGGCGCCAAGCCGCGCGACAAGGCGTTCAAGGCCGCCGCCGAGCGTGCCGTCGCGGTCACCGAGGAGATCAACCGGGCCCGCGACCTGATCAACACCCCGCCGAACGACCTGTACCCCGAGTCCTTCGCCGCCGTGGCCACCGCCGCGGGCAAGGAGCACGGCATCAAGGTCCAGGTGCTGGACGAGAAGGCGCTCGTCAAGGGCGGCTACGGCGGTCTGCTCGGCGTCGGCCAAGGCTCCACGCACGGACCGCGCCTGGTCAAGCTGGCCTACACCCACCCCAAGGCGGAGAAGACGCTCGCCCTGGTCGGCAAGGGCATCACCTACGACTCGGGCGGCATCTCGCTGAAGCCGGCCGGGCACAACGAGACGATGAAGTGCGACATGAGCGGCGCCGCCGCCGTGTTCGCCGCCGTCGTCGCGGCCTCCCGCCTCGGCCTCCAGGTCAACGTGACCGGCTGGCTGGCGCTCGCCGAGAACATGCCGTCCGGCAACGCGACCCGCCCGGGTGACGTGCTGCGCATGTACAGCGGCAAGACCGTCGAGGTCCTCAACACCGACGCCGAGGGCCGGCTCGTCCTCGCGGACGCGCTGACCCGCGCCTCCGAGGAGAAGCCGGACGCGATCGTCGACGTGGCGACCCTGACCGGCGCGATGGTCCTCGCCCTGGGCAACCGCACCTTCGGCGTGATGTCCAACGACGACGCGTTCCGTACGTCGGTCCACGAGATCGCCGAGGAGGTCGGCGAGGCGTCCTGGCCGATGCCGCTCCCCGCGGACCTGCGCAAGGGCATGGACTCCCCGACAGCCGACATCGCCAACATGGGCGAGCGGATGGGCGGCGGCCTGGTGGCCGGTCTGTTCCTCCAGGAGTTCGTGGGCGAGGGCATCGCCTGGGCACACCTGGACATCGCGGGCCCGGCCTTCCACGAGGGCGCACCCTACGGCTACACCCCGAAGGGCGGCACCGGATCGGCCGTCCGCACCCTGGTGCGGCTGGCGGAGCGCACCGCGGCCGGCGACCTCGGCTGACCCGCGCCCCTGCGTTCGCGCGGTCTCCGCGTGCGTTCGCTCACGGCGTTCGCGCGTCGTGCACGGCCCCGGGCATACGTCCGGGGCCGTGGGCGTTCACCCCAGTGGCCCCGACCGGCTTTTTTCCGGAAATCTGTACGCATCGGTAACCGTGCGGGGCCGGTCTTTGTCGTGCCCGGAGCAGGGGCCCGCGTCCCGTCCGCCCGCAACAAGTGCGAAGATGGGTTCTCGGCAGGACAGGGCCCCCACCACAGGGCCGAATAACGCAAGCGGCCGAACACCAGCCGACCGGCCGGTCACACCCCAGCGACGGGGCCCGGCGTACGGCGCACATGCATGGAGGACGTGACGTGGCGAACGACGCCAGCACCGTTTTCGACCTAGTGATCCTCGGCGGTGGTAGCGGCGGTTACGCCGCGGCCCTGCGCGGAGCTCAGCTGGGCCTGGACGTCGCACTGATCGAAAAGGGCAAGGTCGGCGGCACCTGCCTGCACAACGGCTGCATCCCCACGAAGGCGCTGCTGCACGCCGGC
Source organism: Streptomyces sp. CB02058 (assembly GCF_001905505.1). Taxonomy (GTDB): domain Bacteria; phylum Actinomycetota; class Actinomycetes; order Streptomycetales; family Streptomycetaceae; genus Streptomyces. Next base: position 1,005,891 of record NZ_LIPG01000002.1, on the reverse strand, counting down.
GAGATCGCCGACCAGGCCCGCGAGGCCGGCCAGTTCGGCGTGAAGGCCACCTTCGAGGGCATCGACATCGAGGCCGTCCACGCCTACAAGGACGAAGTGATCTCCGGCCTGTACAAGGGCCTCCAGGGACTCATCGCCTCGCGCAAGGTCCACTACGTCGAGGGCGAGGGCCGGCTCTCGTCGCCCACCTCGGTGGACGTCAACGGTCAGCGCATCCAGGGCCGGCACGTGGTACTCGCGACCGGCTCCGTGCCGAAGTCGCTGCCCGGCCTGGAGATCGACGGCAATCGCATCATCTCCTCGGACCACGCGCTGAAGCTGGACCGCGTGCCGAAGTCCGCCATCGTCCTGGGCGGCGGCGTCATCGGCGTCGAGTTCGCCTCGGCGTGGAAGTCCTTCGGCACCGACATCACCATCGTCGAGGGCCTGAAGCACCTGGTCCCGGTCGAGGACGAGAACAGCTCGAAGCTTCTTGAGCGCGCGTTCCGCAAGCGCGGCATCAAGTTCAACCTCGGCACCTTCTTCGAGAAGGCCGAGTACACGCAGGACGGCGTGCGTGTCACCCTCGCCGACGGCAAGACCTTCGAGGCGGAGGTGCTGCTGGTCGCGATCGGCCGCGGCCCGGTCTCGCAGGGCCTGGGCTACGAGGAGGCCGGCGTCGCGATGGACCGCGGCTACGTCCTCGTCGACGAGTACATGCAGACCAACGTGCCGACGATCTCGGCCGTCGGCGACCTCGCCCCGACCCTCCAGCTCGCGCACGTCGGCTTCGCCGAGGGCATCCTGGTGGCGGAGCGCCTGGCCGGTCTCAAGACCGTGCCGATCGACTACGACGGCGTGCCGAAGGTGACGTACTGCCACCCCGAGGTCGCCTCCGTCGGCATCTCCGAGGCCAAGGCCAAGGAGATCTACGGTGCGGACAAGGTCGTCGCGCTCAAGTACAACCTCGCGGGCAACGGCAAGAGCAAGATCCTGAAGACCGCGGGCGAGATCAAGCTCGTCCAGGTCAAGGACGGTGCCGTGGTCGGCGTCCACATGGTCGGTGACCGTATGGGCGAGCAGGTCGGCGAAGCCCAGCTGATCTACAACTGGGAGGCGCTGCCGGCCGAGGTCGCGCAGCTCATCCACGCCCACCCGACGCAGAACGAGGCGATGGGCGAGGCGCACCTGGCCCTGGCCGGCAAGCCTCTCCACTCCCACGACTGATCCAGTCCCGGGGACGACCGACCACTTCCGCACTTTCGTAAGGAGCAACTGAAACCATGTCGGTTTCCGTAACCCTTCCGGCGCTCGGCGAGAGCGTCACCGAGGGCACTGTCACCCGTTGGCTGAAGGCCGAGGGCGAGCGCGTCGAGGCCGACGAGCCGCTGCTCGAGGTCTCGACCGACAAGGTCGACACCGAGATTCCCGCACCCGCCTCCGGCGTGCTGGCCTCCATCAAGGTCGCCGAGGACGAGACCGTCGAGGTCGGCGCCGAGCTGGCCGTCATCGACGACGGTTCGGGCGCGCCCGCCGCCGAGGCGGCTCCGGCCGCCGAGCCGGCCCCCGCCGAGGCCCCCGCGGCCGAGGCTCCGGCTCCCGCCGCCGCTCCGGCCGGTGGTGCCTCCGGCACCGACGTCACCCTCCCGGCGCTCGGCGAGAGCGTCACCGAGGGCACCGTCACCCGCTGGCTGAAGGAGGTCGGCGAGGAGGTCACGGAGGACGAGCCCCTGCTCGAGGTCTCCACGGACAAGGTCGACACCGAGATCCCCGCCCCGGCCTCCGGCGTGCTGCTGGAGATCGTCGTCGGCGAGGACGAGACCGCCGAGGTGGGCGCCAAGCTCGCCGTCATCGGCGCCGCGGGCTCGGCCCCGGCCGCCGCTCCGGCACCGGCCGCCCCGGCACCCGCCGCCGCCCCGGCTCCCGCACCGGCCGCCCCGGCCGCTCCGGCACCGGCACCGGCCGCCCCCGCCGCTCCGGCTCCCGCCCCGGCCGCTCCGGCTCCGGCTCCCGCCGCCCCGGCTCCGGCCGCCCCGGCACCGGCTCCCGTCGCCGCCGCTCCGGCTCCCGCCGCTCCGGCCGCGCCCACCGGTGACGACGGCGCGTACGTCACGCCGCTGGTCCGCAAGCTCGCCGCCGAGAACGGCGTCGACCTGGGCTCGGTCAAGGGCACCGGCGTCGGTGGCCGCATCCGCAAGCAGGACGTCGTCGCCGCCGCGGAGGCCGCCAAGGCCGCCGCAGCCGCTCCGGCTCCGGCCGCCGCCGCTCCCGCGGCCAAGGCCGCGCCGAAGCTGGAGGCGTCGCCGCTGCGCGGTCAGACGGTCAAGATGACCCGCATGCGCAAGGTCATCGGCGACAACATGATGAAGGCGCTGCACTCGCAGGCCCAGCTGACCTCGGTCCTCGAGGTCGACATCACCAAGCTGATGAAGCTGCGCAACCAGGCGAAGGAGTCCTTCGCCGCCCGTGAGGGCGTCAAGCTGTCCCCGATGCCGTTCTTCGTGAAGGCTGCGGCCCAGGCGCTGAAGGCCCACCCGGTCGTCAACGCCCGGATCAACGAGGACGAAGGCACCATCACGTACTTCGACTCGGAGAACATCGGCATCGCCGTGGACGCCGAGAAGGGTCTGATGACCCCGGTCATCAAGGGTGCGGGCGACCTGAACATCGCCGGTATCGCGAAGAAGACCGCCGAGCTGGCCGGCAAGGCCCGCGGTGGCGGCCTCACCCCGGACGACATGTCCGGCGCCACCTTCACGGTCAGCAACACCGGTTCGCGCGGTGCGCTGTTCGACACGGTCATCGTGCCGCCGAACCAGGCAGCCATCCTGGGCATCGGCGCCACCGTCAAGCGTCCGGCCGTCATCGAGACCGCCGAGGGCACCGTCATCGGCGTCCGCGACATGACGTACCTCTCGCTCTCCTACGACCACCGTCTGGTGGACGGCGCGGACGCCGCCCGTTACCTGACCACGGTCAAGGCGATCCTCGAGGCCGGCGAGTTCGAGGTCGAGCTCGGCCTCTGAGCCGTACAGCTGTAACCAGCCTCACCAGCGGCGCCCCCGTCCGGAACACTTCCGGACGGGGGCGCCGCCGTATTGTCTAGACACCACCGGTCATCTCCCGGCCACCGTGTCGGCGCGGGCAGCACCGGTTCGCCCTCGAAGGAGCTCCTCATGACCCCGCCCGTCGTCCACTCGCTGCGCGAACAGATCCGCGAGCACATCGTGGAAGGGATAGTCAGCGGGCGCTGGAAGCCGGGCGAGCGGATCGTGGAGCGGCGTATCGCCACCGAGCTGGAGGTCAGCCAGACGCCCGTGCGCGAGGCGCTGCGCGAGCTGGAGACGCTGCGGCTGATCGAGTCGGCGCCCAACAAGGGCGTGCGGGTACGCAATCTCACGGCGGCCGATCTGGAGGAGAGCTATCCCGTACGGGCCGGGCTGGAACAGATCGCGGCGGAGCTGGCGGCCCCGTCCCTCGCCGAGGACTGCTCGGCGCTGACCCCGCATGTGACGGCCCTGTACGAGGCGGACCGGCTGGCCGACGGCGAGGCGCAGGTGCGGCACACGGTGGCCTTCCACCGGGAGATGGTGCGGGCCGCGGGGAACGCCGTGCTGCTGCACACCTGGGAGGGGCTGGGCATCGAGGTGTTCACGGCCCTGTCGATCCGCTGGCTGGGCACGGTGCAGAAGTCGTACGCGGAGGAGCACGAGGCGCTGATCGAGGCGTTCCTGCGGCGGGATCCGCAGATCTCCGTGCTGGTGAAGCAACACGTCCTGGGATGCGCGCCGCGCGCCTGAGGACCGGGCCCGGACGGGTGCGCCCATCTGCGGCGCCGGGCGCTCGACCGTGCAGGTCAGTGCCCGTTTCACCCCGTTGATCCCGTCACTCCGTGCCCCGATTCGAGGCACCGCATGCCACTTTTCTTCATATCGAGAAGTTTTCCCCTTCACCCTTTGATCGATCATCGATCGGCGACTTACAGTTCATTCGCGGGCCCACCGGCCCGATCGCCCTGTCCTGCCAGTCAGGGCCTTCTCCACCCCCTCCCACTCCGGAAGGCGGCGATCATGACCGACCCCGTAGCAAAGCTTCCGAGCGAGCTCGACCAGCTCCCGGACCGCGACCCCGAGGAGACCGCCGAGTGGGCGGCCTCCCTGGACGCCGTCACCAAGGCCGCGGGCCCGCACCGCGCCGCGTACCTGATGCGGCGTTCGCTCCAGCACGCGGAGGGCGCCGGTATCGCGCTGCCCAAGCTGCTGGAGACCGATTACGTCAACACCATCCCGACGTCCGCCGAGCCCGCGTTCGACGGCGACCTGGAGATGGAATCGAAGATCACCGCGTGGAACCGCTGGAACGCGGCCGCGATGGTCACCCGGGGAGCCCGGTACGGCGTCGGCGGGCACATCGCCACCTTCGCCTCCGCCGCGTGGCTCTACGAGACCGGCTTCAACCACTTCTTCCGCGGCAAGGAAGGTGACGGCTCCGGCGACCAGCTCTACATCCAGGGCCACGCCTCGCCCGGCATCTACGCCCGCGCCTTCCTCGACGGCCGCATCAGCGAGCAGCAGCTCGACAACTTCCGCCAGGAGTCGGGCGGGGACGGCCTGCCGTCCTACCCGCACCCGCGGCGGCTGCCCTGGCTGTGGGAGTTCCCCACGGTGTCGATGGGCCTCGGCCCGCTCTCGGCGATCTACCAGGCGCGCTTCAACCGTTATCTCGCGAACCGCAACATCAAGGACACGTCGAACTCGCACGTCTGGGCCTTCCTGGGCGACGGCGAGATGGACGAGCCCGAGTCGACCGCGGCCCTCGCCCTCGCGGCCCGTGAGCAGCTCGACAACCTGACCTTCGTCATCAACTGCAACCTGCAGCGCCTCGACGGCCCGGTCCGCGCCAACTTCCGCGTGGTCCAGGAGCTGGAAGGCGCCTTCCGCGGCGCCGGCTGGAACGTCATCAAGACGCTCTGGGGCAACGCCTGGGACGAGCTGTTCCAGCTGGACACCACCGGCGCGCTGATCCGCCGGCTCCGCGAGGTCCCGGACGCGCAGTTCCAGACGTACGCGACGCGCGACGTGGCCTACATCCGTGAGCACTTCTTCGGCGCCGAGCCCGCCCTCGCCGAGCTCGCGAAACTCCTCAGCGACGCGAAGATCGCCGAGTGTTTCTACAGCTCCCGCGGCGGCCACGAGGCCCGCAAGGTGTACGCGGCCTACCGCGCGGCCGTCGAGCACAAGGGCGCGCCGACCGTGATCCTGGCCCAGACGGTCAAGGGCTACACGCTCGGCAAGGGCTTCGAGTCCAAGAACGCCAACCACCAGATGAAGAAGCTGTCGATCGACGAGTTCAAGGGCATGCGCGAGCTGCTCGGCCTCCCGATCCCCGACAGCGCCTTCGAGGACGGTCTCGTCCCCTACGGCCACCCCGGCGCCGACTCCCCCGAGGTCCGTTACCTCCAGGAGCGCCGTGCCGCCCTCGGTGGTCCGGCCCCCGCCCGCCGGGTGCACGCGGTGGCGCTGCCCGAGCCCGAGGAGCGTGCCTTCAAGGCCCTGTACAAGGGCTCCGGCAAGCAGGAGATGGCGACCACCATGGCGTTCGTACGCCTGGTGAAGGACCTGATGCGGGACAAGGAGACCGGCAGGCGCTGGGTTCCGATCGTCCCCGACGAGGCCCGTACCTTCGGTATGGAGTCGCTGTTCCCCTCGGCCGGCATCTACTCGCCGCTCGGCCAGACGTACGAGCCGGTCGACCGCGACCAGCTGATGTACTACAAGGAGGCCAAGGACGGCCAGATCCTCAACGAGGGGATCACCGAGGCCGGCGCCATGGCCGACTTCATCGCCGCCGCCACGTCGTACGCGACGCACGGCGAGACGATGATCCCCTTCTACATCTTCTACTCGATGTTCGGCTGGCAGCGGACCGGCGACCAGATGTGGCAGCTCGCCGACCAGCTCGGCAAGGGCTTCATCGTCGGCGCCACGGCGGGCCGTACGACGCTGACGGGTGAGGGCCTCCAGCACGCGGACGGCCACTCGCACCTGATCGCGTCCACGAACCCGGCGTCGCTCAACTACGACCCGGCGTTCGCGTACGAGATCGCGGTGATCGTCAAGGACGGTCTGCGCCGGATGTACGGCCCGGACGCCGAGGACGTCTTCTACTACCTGACGGTCTACAACGAGCCGAAGCAGCAGCCCGCGATGCCCGAGGGCGTCGAGGAGGGCATCGTCAAGGGCCTGTACCGCTTCAAGGAGGGCACGCCGGCGTCCGCGGACGCCCCGCGCCTCCAGCTGATCGGTTCGGGCACGGCGATCCACTGGGCGCTCAGGGCCCAGGAGCTGCTGGCCGCCGACTGGGGTGTCACGGCCGACGTCTGGTCCGCCACCTCGTGGGGCGAGCTGCGCCGCGACGCGCTGGAGTCCGACGAGGCGCTGCTCCGCGGTGAGGAGCGCGTGCCGTACGTGACGCAGGCGCTCTCCGGCGCGCCCGGCCCGGTCCTCGCGGTCAGCGACTGGATGCGTGCGGTCCCGGACCAGATCAGCCAGTGGGTGGAGCAGGACTGGTCCTCGCTGGGCACGGACGGCTTCGGCCTCTCCGACACCCGCGAGGGCGCCCGCCGCCACTTCGGCGTCGACGCCGAGTCGGTCGCGGTCGCGGCGCTGGCCCAGCTGGCCCGCCGTGGCGAGATCCCGGCCTCCAAGGTCAAGGAGGCCCGGGAGAAGTACGGCATGTGACGTGCCCGGCGGGGCGGGTACCGGGGCTGCCCCGGTACCCGCCCCGCCGTCGTCCCCGGGCGCGCCCCCACAATGGGGTCCATGCGCGCTGCCCGGCTCATCAAGATGGTGCTGCTCCTGCAGTCCCGCCCCTCCATGACCGCCGCCGAGCTGGCGGGGGAGCTGGAGGTGTCGGAGCGCACCGTGACCCGGGACGCCCAGGCGCTCTCCGAGGCGGGCGTGCCGGTGTACGCGGAGCGCGGCAGGGCGGGCGGCTACCGGCTCGTGGGCGGCTACCGCACCCGGCTCACCGGGCTGGCGCGTCATGAGGCCGAGGCCCTGTTCCTGTCCGGGCTGCCGTCCGCGCTGCGCGAGATGGGGCTCGACGACGCCGCTTCGGCCGCCCGGCTGAAGGTCTCGGCGGCTCTGCTCCCCTCGCTCCGGGACGCCTCGCACACGGTGGCCCAGCGCTTCCATCTGGACGCCCCCGGCTGGTACCAGGAGCCGGTCACCCCCGAGCTGCTGCCGGCCGTCGCTGAGGCCGTCTGGGACGACCGGCCGGTCCGGGCCCGCTATCGGGGGCCGTCGGGCGAGGTGGAGCGGCAGCTGCTCCCGTACGGCCTCGTGCTGAAGGCCGGGGTCTGGTACCTCTGCGCCCGGGCCGGGAACGACTTCCGGGTGTACCGGATCGACCGGTTCACCGCCGTCGCAGCCTCGGAGACCCGCTTCGTACGGGACGAGGACTTCGACCTGCCGCGCTTCTGGGAGGAGCGGGCCGAGCAGTTCGCCCGTTCGATCCTGCGCACGGAGGTGACCGTACGGCTGTCGGAGGCGGGTGCACGGCGGCTGCCGCACACCGTGGACAGGGCCGCGGCCGACGAGGCGCTGGCCGCGGGCCCCGGTCCGGACGCGGACGGGCTGCGCACGGTGGTGCTTCCGGTCGAGTCCGAGGAGGTGGCGTACGGCCAGCTGCTCGCGCTCGGACCGGAGGTGGAGGTCCTCGCCCCCGCCTCCCTGCGCGAACGCTTTGCCGATACCGCCGAACGGCTGCGCGAGCTCTATCACTGAAGTGGCGCGGAAGTGACGCCGAAGGCTTCATTTCGGTGTCTGGGCGTGCGTGGCCCCCCGCCGGGGCAGATGCTGGACCAGTGATGGACGAGACGGAGTTCTGGGAGATCATCGACAGCACCCGCGAGGCCGCCGACGGCGACCCCGAGGACCACGCCGATCTGCTCGTGGAGCGGCTGGTGCGGCTCGATCCCGACTCCGTGCTGGACTTCGCCCGGCATTTCGAGGCCCGCTACAACCGCGCGTACCACTGGGACCTGTGGGGCGCGGCGGCCGTGCTGCTGGGCGGGGCGAGCGACGACGCGTTCGACTACTTCCGCTGCTGGCTGATCGGGCAGGGCCGGGAGGTCTTCGAGGGCGCGGTGCACGATCCGGACGCACTCGCCGAGCTCCTGGACGACTTCGACGAGGAGCTGGACGGGGACGGCGAGGAACTCGGCTACGCGGCCGACGAGGCGTACGAGCAGCTCACGGGGGTGGTCGCCCCCGACCTGGGGCTGCCGCCGCAGGCCACGGAACCCGCGGGCACACCCTTCTCCCTCGACGACCAGTCCGTGCTGGCCGAGCGGTTCCCCGCGCTCCGGGAGCGCTTCGGCCCGGCCTGACGCCGGGCGAACCGCACGCCCCCGCGCTCAGTCCGTCAGCGAACGGCCCATCAGTACGTCGTCGACGTACCGTCCGCCGAGGAAGAACTCCCCGGGCAGCACGCCCTCGACGGTGAAGCCCTCCGCCGCGTAGAGCGCCCGCGCGGGGGTGTTGTGCCCCAGCACCCGCAGCGTGAGCCGCGCCGCGCCCTGGCCGCGCGCCTCGGCGTACGCGGCGCGCAGCAGCGCACGGGCGATCCCGTGGCGGCGCGCCCACTCGGCGACGGCCAGCCCCTGTATCTGGCGTACGTGCGCGTTGCAGGCGAGCGGGGTCGGCCTGGCGAGCCGTATGTATCCGGCGACGCGCGGCCCGCCGGGGCCGGTGTCGGCCTCGGCCAGCAGGAACTCCTCCGGCCGGTGCCGCGCGTCGAAGAAGGGCTCGTAGGGCGGCACCGGCCTCGGCTGCACGGAGTGGAGAGTCGACCAGGTGGCCCGGTCGAGCTCGCCCAGCCCGTGTTCGTCCTCCGGCACGGCGGGGCGGACGGGGCGGAGGGAGCGGATCTGTGGCGCGGACATGCGCGCCACTGTGTCACGCGTGTCCCGTGTGGCCGGGGGCACATGGGGCAGGATGGTCGCCATGCTGCGTTCCCGTATCGCCGTCACCGGATCGACCGGACTCATCGGAGCAGCGCTGGTGCGCTCGCTGCGAGCCGACGGGCACGAGGTGGTGCGCCTCGTGCGCCGCCCGGCCTCCACCGGGGACGAGGTGGAGTGGGACCCGAAGCGTCAGTACGTCGACGTGGCGGGCCTGGTCGGCTGCGACGCGGTCGTGCACCTCGCGGGGGCGGGCGTCGGGGACCACCGCTGGACCGAGGAGTACAAGCGGGAGATCCGCGACAGCCGGGTGCTGGGCACGGCGGCCGTCGCCGAGGCCGTGGCCTCCCTGGACACCCCGCCGAAGGTGTTCCTGGCCGGGTCCGCCGTCGGCTTCTACGGGGACACCGGGGACCGCGCGGTCGACGAGAGCGCGCCGCCCGGCGACGGTTTCCTGCCATCGGTGTGCGTGGAGTGGGAGGAGGCCACGGCTCCCGCCGAGGAGGCGGGCGTCCGGACCGTCCACGCCCGCACCGGTCTGGTGGTCTCCCGCAAGGGCGGGGCATGGGGACGGCTCTTCCCGCTCTTCAAGGCCGGGCTCGGCGGACGCATCGGGGACGGCCGGCAGTACTGGAGCTTCATCGCGCTGCACGACCACATCGCGGCGCTGCGCCACATCCTGGACACCGAGACCCTGTCCGGGCCGGTGAATCTCACCGGCCCCTCCCCCGCCACCAACGCGCAGGTGACGGCCGCGATGGGCCGGGTGCTGCGGCGCCCGACGCTGTTCACCGCCCCGGCGCCCGCACTGCGGATCGCGCTCGGGGAGTTCGCCGGGGACGTGCTCGGCAGCCAGCGGGTGCTGCCGGGCCGGCTCATGGAGTCGGGCTTCGCGTTCGCCTTCCCCGGCATCGACGACGCCATCCGCGCCGCGCTGCGCTGACGCCGGCCGTCCGCGCGGCAAAGGCCGCGAGCGCCCGCCCGGCCCCCGCGCCGGGCCGCCGTGCGACCCCGTGCTCCGGTGCCCTGGGTGCGTGCGACTGCGCGGGACTCGGCCGAAGACCTAGCCTCGACCCGAACTCGGGCATTCCGGGGGCCTGTTGGGGGCAATAGCTCCCCACCAGTCGCACCGACTCGGGGAGGGGCACGTGCTCACGGCACACACAGCAGACCACGCGGATGTGGTCGTCATCGGGGCCGGGGTCGCCGGCCTGTCGGCCGCCCACCAGCTCATCGACGCGGGACTGAACGTCAGCGTCCTGGAGGCCGCCCCGCATGTGGGCGGCCGGATGGCCACCCACGAGGTGGACGGTTTCCGGCTCGATCATCTGGGCCCGCTGCTCAGTTCCGCGTATCCGGAGCTGGACACCACCCCGGGTCTGGAGGGCCTGGTCCTGCGGGACTTCGCCCCCGGGGTGCTCGTACACAGCGGGGGGCGGCAGTTCCGCGCTGGGGACGTACGGAGCGCGCGGGGCGCACTTCGAGCCGTACGCTCCCGATCGAGCGCCCCTCGCGCGCCCCTGGGCGGGGCGATCGAACAGGCCAGACTCGGCGCCTGGCTGGCCCGGCTCGCGGCCGTCCCGGAGTCCCGCATCGCGTCGCGTCCCGACGGACCCGCGCTCACCGCCCTGTCCGCGCGCGGCCTCTCCCCCAGGAGCGTCGGCGGATTCGTGCACCCGCTGCTCTCGGCGCTGCTCGCGGACCCCGGGCTCGACACGTCGAGCCGCGTCGCCGAGCTCACCCTGCGCGACTACGCACGCGGCCGGCTCTGTGTGCCCTCGGGCGGCTCCGCGACGCTGCCGGGGCTCCTGGCGGCCTCGCTGCCGCCCGGCACCGTGCGCACCGGGGTCCATGTGACCGCAGCCGACATCACGTCCGTACGCACCAAGGAGCACGGCGAGCTCGGGTGCCGGTCGCTGCTGCTGGCGACCGGGGCGGGGGCCGCCGCCGAGCTGCTGCCGGGGCTGCGCATGCCCGCGTTCCAGCCGGTGACCGTGCTGCACCACACGGCTCCCCAGGCCCCGCCGACGGGGGCCCGGCTGCTGCTGGACGCGGACCGTTCGGGGCCGGTCTCGCACACGGCCGTGATGAGCGAGGTCGATCCCTCGCGGGCCCCGGCCGGGCGGACCCTGATCACCTCCACGGTGCTCGGCCCGCCACCGCCGGACCTCGACCGCACGGTCCGCTCCCACCTCGCCGCGCTGTACGGCACATCCACGCACGACTGGGAGCTGCTGGCGGCGCATCAGGACCCGGAGGCCGTCCCCACGATGCCGCCGCCGCACGATCCGCGCCGGCCGGTCCGGCTGCTCGCCGGGCTGTACGTCTGCGGCGACCACCGCGACACCAGCACGGTCCAGGGGGCCCTGCGCTCCGGCAGGCGCGCGGCCTCGGCGATCCTCGACGACCTGGGGGTGGGACCGCGGCACGGCGACGGGCCCGTGCTGCACGTCGCGGCATAGGGGGGTTCAGCCCAGCGCGGCCACCCGGTCGCGGTATCCCCGCACGGCGGTGGCGTCCCTGTACGGCTCCAGGCGGCGCTCGAAGTCGCGTACGTACTCGGTCGCCCGCACCGACCGCATCTCGGCCGCCTGCTGGGCCGCCTCGGCGCCCAGCAGGCACGCCTGGTCGAGCTCACCGAGGCCCAGCCGCGCGGAGGCGAGCACCACCCGGCAGAACAGCCTGCTCCGGGCGTACACCGGCGCGCGCAGCTGGAGCGAGCGCTCGGCGTGCTGGGCTGCGACGCGGTACTGCTGGAGGTCGCGGTGGCAGTGGCCGAACTCGTCGGCCAGCTGCGCCTCGTCGAAGTAGCGCGCCCAGTAGGGCACGTCGTCGCCGGGCCGGGCGGACTGCAGGGCGCGTTCCGCCCGTACGAGCGCGGCGACGCAGGCCCTGGTCTCGCCGAGCACCCCGTGCCCCCGCGCCTCGACGGAGTGCAGCAGGGCCATGACGACGGGCGGCGCGGAGGAGCCGATGCCCTGCTGGGCGACGCGCGCGAGCTGGACGGCCTCCCTGCCGTGCCCCAGATACACCGCCTGGCGGCTCATCGTGATCAGGACGAACGCGCCGTACCCCCGGTCCGCGGCGGCCTGGGCCAGCCGCAGCGCCTGCACGAAGTAGCGCTGGGCGAGGCCGTGCGCGGCGATGTCGTACGAGGTCCAGCCGGCGAGCCGGGTGAGATCGGCGGCGGCCGAGAACAGCCGGCGGCCCATCGCCTCGCTGTAGCTGCCGCGGAGCATGGGTTCGGCCTCGTGCTCCAGATAACGGACGAGGGCCTGCCGGGCGTGACCGCCGCCGTAGGTGTTGTCCAGGGTGCGGAAGAGCTCGCCCACCGAGCGCAGGGCGGCGACGTCGCCGCTGCCGACGCGCTGGCCGGTGCCGCGTTCGGTCTGCCGCTGGCGCGGGACGCCCAGGGGCGGTGCCGAGGCGGGCGCGGGCGGACGGGACGAGCCCGGTCCCCGGGTGCCGCCCGCCCTGACGCCCTGGGAGCCCGCTCCGGCGGCGGGCGCGGCGGGCGCCTGCTGGACGGGCGAGCCGTTGGCCCGCTGGAGCCCGTGCGGCGCCCGGAGCCCTGGAGTGTCCGCGGGTGTGCGCGGGGCGGGCAGGCCGCTCGCGCGGTCCGGCGGTTCGCCCCGGCCGACCCATTCGTCGGCCCGCCCGATCAGCCAGTCCCGGCTGGGGACAACCAGCCCGGCCGGGGTGAAGGCGATCTTGCGCAGCTCGGCGTGGCTGCCGGAGTCCTTGCGCCACAGCCCGCTGACGATGTCGACGGCCTCCGCGGGCGTCGCCGCGAACTCCAGACCGGCGTAGACGGGCGCGCACGCGTCCAGCCCCAGGTCCTGGGCGGAGAGCCGGCGTCCCAGCCTTCTGGTGAAGACCTCGGCGATCAGCGCGGGGGTGGTGCCCCGGGGCTGCTGGCCGCGCAGCCAGCGGGTCACCGAGGTCTTGTCGTATCGCAGATCGAGCCCGTGTTCGAGACCGAGCTGGTCCACCCGGCGGGCCAGCCCGGCGTGGGAGAACCCGGCTTCCGCGATGAGGGCGGCGAGCCGCCGGTTCGGGGTTCGCTGCGGAGGTCGTTCCGACATCAGCTGTAAGGTCTCCTGCCTTCGGCGCCGGGCGGGCAGCCCTTACGGGCTCCCCCACGAGTGGGAGCGGGCGAGCCCGTCATGGAACGGCGCGAACTTAACCGCCCCGGCGGCGACGCCAGCGCCCTTCGCTCCACGTTCATCCGATCGTGTGAGGATTTGCGGATCGCTGACGAAGGTCCCGTGAACGCACCGGCCGGACTCCACCTGCCGGACCCGCTTCGCCGGAGCGGTCGTACAGTGGCTCCGGGCGCATATCAGTGCAAGGTGACGTGGCTCCGGGGAGGCTCCCCGGCCCTCCGGCACCGCGAGTAGGGAGGCACCCGAGTGAGTGAGCTGCGGTTCGACCGTCTGGGCTTCGGCGCGGAAGCGGTCGACTACCAGGAGGCATGGCAGAAGCAGCGCGAGGTGCACGCCGCCCGGTTCGAGGACACCGTCCCCGACACCTGCCTGCTCCTCGAGCACCCGCCCGTCTACACGGCGGGGCGGCGCACCGCCGACAGCGAACGCCCGCTGGACGGGACCCCCGTCATCGACGTGGACCGCGGCGGGAAGATCACCTGGCACGGCCCCGGGCAGCTCGTCGGCTACCCGATCATGAAGCTGCCCCGCCCGGTGGACGTGGTGGCCCATGTCCGCCGCCTGGAGGACGCGCTGATCCTCACCGCCGCGGAGTTCGGCGTGGAGACCACCCGGGTCGAGGGCCGCAGCGGCGTCTGGGTCCTGGGCGACCCGGTCGAGGACCGCCCGGCGCTCGGCGGGCTCTCCCTGGACTTCGACCCCCGGCTGCACGACGAGGAGTTCGACGCCCGGCTGAACGGACCCGAGTACGCGCCGTCCAACGCCGGCCAGCGCCGCGAGGACCGCAAGCTGGCCGCGATCGGCATCCGGGTCGCCAAGGGCGTGACCATGCACGGCTTCTCGCTGAACGTGAACCCGGACAACACCTGGTTCGACCGGATCGTGCCGTGCGGCATCAGGGACGCGGGTGTGACATCGCTCTCCAACGAGCTGGGCCGCGAGATCACGATCGGCCAGGTGCTCCCCGTCGTCGAGAAGCATCTGCGGGACGTCCTGGAGAACGCCGACCTCGCGCCCCGCGCCGTCGAGGCCCCGCAGACCGCCTCCGCCTGAGAAACCTGTACGGGCCACGGGAATAGGCCCCTGTCGGCCACAGGTTGGGCAGACGTAAGACCGTTCTAACCACGGGCGTACCCTGGTGTTCGCCGAAGATTCCAATGCAGTAGAAGCTAAGGGGAGTGCCGGAGTGTCCGCTGTCGCACCCGACGGGCGCAAGATGCTGCGTCTCGAGGTCCGGAACAGCCAGACCCCCATCGAGCGCAAGCCCGAGTGGATCAAAACCCGGGCGAAGATGGGCCCCGAGTACAACCAGCTGCAGAAGCTCGTGAAGAGCGAGGGTCTGCACACGGTGTGCCAGGAAGCCGGCTGCCCCAACATTTTCGAATGCTGGGAGGACCGCGAGGCCACCTTCCTCATCGGCGGGGACCAGTGCACACGGCGCTGCGACTTCTGCCAGATCGACACGGGGAAGCCCGAGGCCCTGGACCGTGACGAGCCCCGCCGCGTGGGCGAGTCCGTCGTCACGATGGACCTGAACTACGCCACCATCACCGGCGTCGCACGCGACGACCTGGAGGACGGCGGCGCCTGGCTGTACGCGGAGACCGTGCGCCAGATCCACACGCTGACGGCGGAGCGGGAGGCGGGCGCGACCAAGGTCGAGCTGCTGATCCCCGACTTCAACGCCGAGCCCGCGCAGCTGGCCGAGGTCTTCTCCTCGCGCCCGGAGGTGCTCGCGCACAACGTCGAGACGGTGCCCAGGATCTTCAAGCGGATCCGTCCCGGCTTCCGTTACGAGCGCTCCCTGGAGGTCATCACGCGGGCCCGCGAGGCCGGCCTGGTGACGAAGTCCAACCTGATCCTCGGCATGGGCGAGACCCGCGAGGAAGTCAGCGAGGCGCTCCAGGACCTGTACGACGCGGGTTGCGAGCTCATCACGATTACGCAGTACCTCCGCCCCTCCGTGCGCCACCACCCCGTCGAGCGCTGGGTGAAGCCGCACGAGTTCGTGGAGCTGAAGGACGAGGCCGACGCGATCGGTTACTCCGGCGTCATGTCGGGTCCGCTGGTGCGTTCCTCGTACCGCGCCGGACGCCTCTTCCAGCAGGCGATCGAGCGGCGCGGCGCCACCGCCGCCACCGCTCCCGCCGTGTGAATCCGAGCACAAGAAGCTACTGAGCGGTAACAGCTGCGACGACGCGGCCCGTACGGCTCCCGCAGGTCGGGGGCCCGTATGGGCCGCGTCGGCGTGCGCGGCGCCGAAATCAGGGTTTCATTGGTGTTTGACCGACCGGTCATGCACTGGTAACACCGAGCAGTGACCCTAGGTACATACGCGGTGGCTCCCGCAGCCGCCGTCGTCATTGCTTCCCGCTACTCAGTGCGCGCCGGGCGCGCGCATCCGCTCCGAGGGGGAACACCCGCCATGCACGCCGCACCGGTACGAGCCAACGCCATCCCGACCGTCGCCACCGCGCTCCGCGCCGTCGAGTCGCTGCTGCTGGGCAGCGGCCAGCGCACGGCCCGCCAGAACGCCTGGACCGCGGTCCTGGAGGACCGCCGCAGGGCCAAGGACCGGGTCGAGGCGGAGCATGTGCTCCGGGCTGTGGCCGACCACCGTTCCTAGGTCACTCCCGCGCCACGTAAACTTCGGTACATGGCGAGGAAGGCAAACACTGAAGGCGCGGACAGCGCCGAGAACGCGGGGCGGCTCAAGCAGATCGCCCTGACCTACAAGATGACCAGGCGGACGGACCCCAAGGTGGGTCTCGTCGTCGCGGGCGTGGGAATCATCACCTTCGGTGTCCTCCTCGGGATCGGCTTCCTGATCGGCCACCCCGTCTACGCGGGCATCCTGGGCTTCGTCCTGGCACTCCTCGCGATGGCGATCATCTTCGGGCGGCGTGCCGAGCGCGCGGCCTTCGGGCAGATGGAGGGGCAGCCGGGCGCCGCCGCGGCCGTGCTGGACCGGGTGGGCCGCGGCTGGACCACGACCCCGGCGGTCGCGATGAACCGCAGCCAGGACGTCGTCCACCGGGCGGTCGGCAAGGCCGGCATCGTGCTGGTGGCCGAGGGCAACCCGAACCGGGTGAAGAGCCTGCTGGCGGCCGAGAAGAAGCGGATGGCCCGCATCGTCGTCGATGTGCCGGTGCACGACATCATCGTCGGTGACGGCGAGGGCCAGGTGCCGCTGAAGAAGGTGCGCACCACCATGCTGAAGCTTCCGCGGGTCCTGACCGGCCCGCAGGTGACCGCGGCCAACGACCGGCTGCGGGCGATGGGCGACCTGATGAGCAACATGCCGCTGCCGAAGGGCCCGATGCCGAAGGGCATGCGGATGCCGCGCGGCGGGAAGATGCGCTGACCCGGTTCCCCGGAACATGACATGAGAGCGGCCCCGGACGAGTTCCTCGTCCGGGGCCGCTCCCTTCTGTCCGTACGTTCCCGGGGCGCGTGCGCCGAGGTCTCCCGTGCTCCGGGACCTCACCGTGCGCCGAGGTCTCCGCGGTCCGGGATCCCGGCCGTTACGCCCGGATCGCTCCCCGCCGTACGCCCGGATCGCTCCGTGCGCTCAGATACGGACCTGGACGGCGCGGGCCATCCGGTCGTGCAGGCCGCGGCCGTCGCGGTCCCAGACGACGGCGGGGATCACCAGGCCGAGCAGCACGGTCCGGACGACGACGCGTACGACGCCGAGCCGGCCGCCGTCCTCGCCGATGACCCGAAGGCCCAGAATCCGCTTGCCCGGGGTGGAACCCACTGTTCCGACCGTCAGCAGGCTCATGACGAGGAAGACGCCGAGCGCCCAGTTCCCCGTCGTCTGCTGGTCACCGGCTGCGAGCAGCCCGTATGCGATCAGCATGCTCACGGCCCAGTCGATGAAGAGGGCCCCGAGGCGACGGCCGAACGAGGCGACAGACCCCGGGCCCTCCTGGGGCAGACCGAGGCGCTCGCCCCGGTAACCGAAGTCGGCGCCCATCTCCTCGGCCGCCGCGCGCGGCCCCGAGAGCCACGATCCGATTGCTTGCCTGTTGTCCACCCGTCCACGGTACTGCGCCCGCGTTTGCACCTCTCCGGGCGGGGCACTGGACACGGCGTTGAGGTGCCGCCCACAGCCGCCCCGGTTAACTTGGGCGAAACAAATGGGTCATGCTTGAGAAATCCCGTCTGCCTATGGTCGGGTCCAGCGTGTGCCACCGCACTGGCCGCACAGAGAGCTACAACCCCGCCCTTTCCCGGGTCGGGAGTAGGAGGAGTTGGATGTTCCAGAACGCCGACGAAGTCCAGAAGTACATCGCCGACAACGACGTCAAGTTCATCGACGTCCGGTTCTGCGACCTGCCTGGCGTGATGCAGCACTTCACGATCCCGGCAGCGACCTTCGACCCGGCCGAGGAACTGGCTTTCGACGGCTCGTCGATCCGCGGCTTCCAGGCCATCCACGAGTCCGACATGGCGCTCCGCGCCGACCTGTCGACGGCCCGTGTCGACCCGTTCCGCCGCGACAAGACGGTGAACGTCAACTTCTTCATCCACGACCCGATCACCGGCGAGCAGTACAGCCGTGACCCGCGGAACGTGGCCAAGAAGGCCGAGGCGTACCTCGCCTCGACCGGTGTCGCCGACACCGCGTACTTCGGCCCCGAGGCCGAGTTCTACGTCTTCGACAACGTCCGCTTCCAGACGTCGGCGAACGAGAGCTTCTACCACATCGACTCCGAGGCCGGCGCCTGGAACACCGGTGCGGTCGAGAACAACCGGGGTTACAAGGTCCGCTACAAGGGCGGCTACTTCCCGACCCCGCCGGTCGACCACTTCGCCGACCTGCGCGCCGAGATCTCCATGGAGCTGGACAAGAACGGCCTCCAGGTCGAGCGCCAGCACCACGAGGTCGGCACCGCCGGCCAGGCCGAGATCAACTACAAGTTCAACACGCTGCTCGCCGCGGCCGACGACCTGATGCTCTTCAAGTACATCGTGAAGAACGTCGCCTGGCGCAACGGCAAGACCGCGACCTTCATGCCGAAGCCGATCTTCGGCGACAACGGCTCGGGCATGCACGTGCACCAGTCCCTGTGGTCCGGCGGCTCCCCGCTGTTCTACGACGAGCAGGGCTACGCGGGCCTCTCGGACATGGCGCGCTACTACATCGGCGGCATCCTGAAGCACGCCCCGTCGCTGCTGGCGTTCACCAACCCGACGGTGAACTCCTACCACCGCCTGGTCCCCGGCTTCGAGGCCCCGGTCAACATGGTGTACTCGCAGCGCAACCGCTCCGCCGCGATGCGCATCCCGATCACGGGCTCCAACCCGAAGGCGAAGCGCGTCGAGTTCCGCGCCCCCGACCCGTCCTCCAACCCGTACCTGGCGTTCTCGGCCCTGCTGATGGCCGGTCTGGACGGCGTCAAGAACAAGATCGAGCCGCCGGAGCCGATCGACAAGGACCTCTACGAGCTGGCTCCCGAGGAGCACGCCAGCGTCCAGCAGGTCCCGACCTCGCTGCCGGCCGTCCTCGACGCCCTGGAGCAGGACCACGAGTACCTCCAGGCGGGCGGCGTCTTCACGCCCGACCTGATCGAGACGTGGATCGACTACAAGCGCACGAACGAGATCGCCCCGATCCAGCTTCGCCCGCACCCGCACGAGTTCGAGCTCTACTTCGACCTCTAGACCGCGGTAGTTCTCAGGCACACGACCGAGGGCCGCCGTCCCGTGACCGGGGCGGCGGCCCTTCGGCGTGCGCGGGGTCCGGCTCCCCCGGCGGCCCGGGATTGCCGAGGCGTCACGCGGGGCCCGGGGGCAGGTGGACGGTCATGATCAGGTGGCAGGGTCCGGTGCCCGATCCGCGGTAGGTGTGCGTGTGGTCGGCGTCGAAGGTGGCGGTCTGCCCGGCCACGACGGGGTGTTCGGCGCCGTCCACGACGAGCACCATCTCTCCGGCGGTGACGCTGACGGTCTCCACGACTCCGGCCTGATGGGGGTGGCTGTGGTACTCCTCGCCGGGTTCCAGCGTCCAGCGCCAGAGCTCGGTGGCCGCCGGGCCGCCGGTGGTCAGCATCAGCCGGGCCTCGCTGCCGCGTTCGCCTCTCCACAGAGGCATGACGGTGTCGGCGCTCACCACCCGGACGGGCTGCTCGGGGCTGCCCTCCATCAGCGCCGACACAGAGACGCCGAGGGTGTCGGCGAGGCGCACCAGGGTGGCGAAGTTCGGGTTGCCCTGGGCCTTCTCCAGGGCGACCAGGGCGCCCTTGCTGACCTTGGCCCGGCGGCCGAGCTCGTCCAGGGACAGGCCGGCGCGGGTACGGGCCGCGCGGACGTTGTGCGCGAGCGTCCGCAGCGCCTCCTGGGCGTCGGCCATCTCTGTCACCTTTCGAGCCGTGGGTCGGTTCAATGCACCGAGCAGTCGGTCGGTTGAACATGGCGGTCGGTACGTTGTACGGTGTGGTCGTTCCATTGATGGTAAGGGATGTACCACCCGTGATCGCTCTGCTGCTGGCCCTGGGCAGCTCCCTGGCCTACGGATGCGCCGACTTCCTCGGCGGTCTCGGCGGCTCTTCCTCGTCGCGGCCCGCAGCGGTGACCTGGCGGTCGTCGCCGTGATCACCGCCCTGCATCCGGCCGGCACCGTCCTGCTCGCCCGCGGTGTCCTGGCCGAGCGCGTCCATCGCGGCCGGCTGATCGGTCTGGGCACCGCAGCCGCCGTCGGCCTCCTCGCCCTCACCTGACTCCGCCGCCCCACCTCAGCCCGCTCTCCCGGATCGGACCCCTTCCCCATGAACACCTTCCGCCTCAGCCCCGCCGTCGCCGAGGACTTCCCCGGCACCCTCATCGCCGTCGTCACCGCCACCGGCCTGCGCGGCCACGAGGACTGGCCCGCCACCGCCGCCGCCCAGGAGCACCTGGAGCGGCAGCTCGCCGACGGCACCTGGCAGCCCGCCGACGAGAGCGACCCGCGCGTCGAGGCATGGCACACCGCCTACCGCTCCTTCGGCACCAACCCCCGCCGCATCCGCCCCAGCGTCGACGCCCTGGGCCGCCGCCTGGCCAAGAAGGGCTCCCTGCCACGGATCAACCCGGCCGTCGACTCCTACAACACCGTCTCCGTCCGCCACGGCCTGCCCGCCGGCGCCTTCGACCTCGACCGTGTCACCGGCGATGTGGAGATCCGTCACGCCGACGGCACCGAGTCCTTCACTCCGCTCGGCGAGCCCGGCGAGGTCGAGAACCCCAAGCCCGGCGAGATCGTCTACGCCGACACCACCGATGTCCTCACCCGGCACTGGAACCACCGCGACGCTCACCGCACCCGTGTCACCGAGGACTCCACCCACGTCGCCTTCATCCTCGAAACCCTCCACGGCGCCCGCGACGGCCACCTCGTCGAGGCCGCCGCCGGAGAACTGCGGGAGTTGCTCGGCGAGCACTGCGCCCTGAGCACCGTCCACCGACTCAGCCCGGCACACCCGCAGATCACCGTCTGAGATCCCGCGCCTCGTCGAGGAGGTCCGGCACGGCGCCTACTGGGAGCCGGCCCACGCCGAGAACATCCGGGAGATGCCGGCCCGCACGGCGCCGCGGCGGGTGAGGACGGCTCTGTCGACGCCGGAGAAGAGGGCCGCGAGCGCGATGTCGGCCGGGACGGTGCGGCCCGCGGGCCGCACCGTCAGCTGCTTGCGCTTCCCGAAGCCGGACTGCGTCACCGTGACGACGGCGCCCGGACTCTCGCTGTCCGCCGACCTGGTGAGGACGTAGTCGCGGCGGTTGATCGCGGTGAGCCGGTACCGGTCGCCCAGGTACCTCATGTGCAGGGAACGCCCGCGGCGGGTCGGCGCCCACCGGTTCCTGCTCAGATGCACCACGGCGTCGCCCACCCGGAGCGAGGCTCCGTTCAGGGTCGGCCGGGCGAGCTCGTCCATGTGCACGCCGCGCGACTCGAAGGTGGCCACCGGCAGGAACCCGCCGCGCGCCTCCGCCCGGCCGGCCTGCGGAAGGTGAGGCGGGACCGGGTACCTCACCTGTATGTCGCCGAACTCCGGCGACGTCCCCCGCCAGCCGGAGAACGGCCGCTCGCGCGGGGGACGTTCGGTCCAGGGGTGCAGGGTGAACGAGGTGGCCGTGGTGTGCATGTGTGTGTCTCCCCCGTCGGTCGCCGGCTCGGCGAGCCGACGGGGCAAAGATACGTGCGCGTGCCACCACGCCGGCGGCTCGGGTCAGTCCGTCAGCAGCTCCCGCAGCTCCGCGACCGCCTCGCGGAGCCGGTCGGCGAAGGCGTGCATCTGGCCGGCCACCGCGCGCGGGGTGCTCAGGTAGAGGTTGAAGCGGTCCGGCAGCAGGACGTACGCGACGCCGATGCAGCGGCTGCTGGTGGAGCCGAAGCCGAAGTACTGGATGTTCTCCGAGGGCGCCGAGCTGGTGCTGAGGTAGTCGTCGCGCATGGTCAGCCAGCCCGGGGAGCGGTACAGGGCGGGCTGCTCGGTCACGCCGAGCTCGTCGCCGCGGCGGCGCTGGATCAACTCCAGTTCCCAGAGGTGCTGTTCGGGGGCCTCGCCGGCCTGGCACTCCTTGGCACGGGCCACATGGGCACCGGCGGCGGCCCGGAACGCCGCGCGGCGGGCGTCGCGGACGGCCGAGGGGTCGTCCATCGCCGCGACGAAGGCGGGCATCTCGGGGGTGACGACACGCATCGCCTCGGTGCGGCCGTGGCGGTACTGGCGGGTGGCGATCGACTCGTACGTGGCCCCGAGCCGGCCCTTGGCGCGCTGGTGGGCCAGTTGGTAGGCGGCCTGGACGAAGGCGTCCGGGGAGGCCCCGAGGGCCTTGGCGGCGGTGCTGCCGAAGTCGTCGAACGACACGGTACTGGTGGCGGTGTCGTTCCCGTACGCCTCGAACGCCTCGGCGGCGGCGCGCACCTGGGCGCGCAGGGGCTCGTCCAGTGCGAAGGAGAGCGGGTGCGGGACGGGTACGCCCTGAGCGCGTGCACCGGAGCCCCGGGAGTGCTCGTCGGGCGAGGCGCCGAGCAGCGCGTCGGTGAAGCTGAGGATGGTCGTCCCGTCCAGCTCGCAGTGCTCGACGTTGATGCCGGCCCGGCCGTCGGCGAAGACGACGAAGGAGACGGCCTTGTCGAACCAGCGGTTGCCGCGGTCGCCGTAGAGCAGCTCGTCGCAGGCGGCCTGGGTGTCCTCGGGTGCGAAGTCCTCCAGGCAGACGCAGAAGAGGGCGGTCTCGATGTCGTCCAGGGTCCGGGCGTTGCCGGGGTGCGCGGCGAGCAGGGACTGCCGGGCGTCCGCCCACTCCGCGCGGGCCATCGTGGTGAGGTGGCCGGCCCGGTCCTCCTCCGGCGTGGGGACGTCGGCCTTGGTCACCGCGCGCAGCCCGGCCTCGATCTCGTCGAGGCTGTGCGGGACGCCGTCGGGGCCGAGCACGTCGAGCCGGAACATGGTCCCCCGGAAGAACACCACGATGTGCCGTGCGGTGGACGGCCCGGGCTCACGCTCGCTGTACGGGGCGCGCACGTTGTCCAGGGGTACGCCGGGGATGCGGGTCGTGGAGAAGAGGTAGGCGTTCTGCACCATGGACTGCGCCACGCCGCGCTGCTCCACCGGCGCGATGAGCCCCTCGTCGAGCCGCCGCTTGTAGTGGAGCGCCCCCGCCACGAGCCCCGCCGCACGGTCGAGCTGCCCCTGGCCGGTGTCCTGGAACAGGAAGAAGAAGTTGGCGTTGAGCGCGATCCGGTCCCGCCTGCCGAGGTAGCGGTACGGCCAGAAGGTGTCGAGCCAGCTGTGCACGCCCTCGGTCGCGTCGTACTCCTCCAGCGCCGCGTGCAGGGCCCGGCCGGGGCCGTCCGGCCGGAGGAACGCGGCGACCTCGGCCTCGGTCTCCGCCAGTTCCCCGGCGGTCAGCAGGGGGGCGCACCAGGCGAGGAACCTCTCGCAGCTCGCCTCGAGTGTCGGCAGCGGCACGCGCGGCAGGCTTCCCTCGCGGGCGAAGGTGGCTCCGGCTGCTGCTTCCTGAACTACGTTCAACGCGGCTCTCTCTTCTCGATCGGTGGGGTTGGGGGGGCTGTTACCGCTGCGGGGGCCTGGAGAGATAGAGCTGAGCGTAGAGCCAGCCGTCCTCCTCCAGGCCGCTCGCGTCCACGTCCGCCTCGGCCATGCTGTCCAGGACGAGCCGTTGTTCCCTCGGGTCGGCGAACCGCCGCTGTTTGAAGACCTCGTCGACCCGGACCGTCCGGTACCCCAGCCCGGCCAGGGCGTCCTCGACGGGGCCGAAGGGGAACATCCGCAGCACGAAGTGCGCCATCCAGGGCAGTCGGCCGTCCTGGGCCCGCACGACGCGGGTGAGGGTGCGCTCGGTGACGTAGCCGATGCAGCCCGTCGAGATCACCAGGTCCGTGTCCGCAAGCGTGGCGCGCTGCTCGGGGGTGGGGTCGTCCGTCTCCAGGTCGGCGTGGACGGTGTCGTCGAGGAATCCGGCCTCGCGCGCGTAGGCCAGGGCGCTGGTGGAGGCGTCAAGGCCGGTGAAGCGCAGGCCGTGCGCGGGGCTGCGGGAGCGCGAGAGGTCCTGGTCGCGGGCCAGGAGTCCGGCGCGGGTCGCGGGGCCGGTGCCGTCGTAGCGCGCGTACAGCTCGTCCATCGTGATGTCGTACTTGAGCAGCGCCGCGTTGATCCCGTACGAGCAGCCGATGTCCAGCACCCGGGGGACGGCCACCCGTTCCGTCTCCCGGTACTCCTTGATGAGCTTGTCGAACCAGGGCTTGGCCAGTTGGGGCACGCGGTAGCCGAGCGGGCGGAGCACCTGGAAGTAGGTGCGGGGGTCGGGCGCGGTGTAGATGTGGTCCAGCGAGACTTTTCCGGACGCGTCGAAACGCAAGGGGCTTCTCCTCGGTGGATCGCCTGGCAGTGGACGGCCTGGAGCATGCGCTAGTCGAGCAGTCGGTCGCCCCGCACGGCCCGGCCCTCCGCGGCCAGGTGCGCGGGCAGGACACGGCCGAAGAGCTGCCGGGTCCTGGAGACGCTGCCGATCACGCCGGGGCGCTCGCTGTAGGCGAAGATCGCGCTGTGGCGTGCCAGGGCGCCCCGGACGGGACTGACCCGGTGCAGCGAGTAGCGGCCCTTGAACAGCTGGAGGTCGCCCGGCCTCAGGGGCAGACGCCGGGTCAGGTGTCCGCCGCGGCCGTCCAGGACGTCCCGGACGTCGTCGAAGCGCTCGTCCTCGGCGGACCTGATGTTCGGGCAGTACTCGAAGGAGCCGCCCTCCTCCGCGTCCTGGGTGAGCATGCTGACCGTGTACTCGTTGGTGTCGAAGTGCCAGGGGTGCTCCATGCCCGGCCGTACGACGTTGAGCACGAGCCCGGAGAGCGGGTCGGCCAGCTCGTACAGGCGCGGCAGTCCGAAGCAGTCGGCGACGAAGCGCTGGAACGACTCATGGGCATACAGCCTGCTGATGAGGGAGTCCGCGGGGACCCGGTCGCGGGCGACGAAGGCGTTGCCGCGCTCGAAGGTGCGCCGGCCGGGGTGGCCGTCGGGCAGGTCCGTGTCCACGTCGATGTTGTAGACGTTGACCGTCTCGACGTCGAAGTACGCCTGCGGGGCGATGGCGGCGCACTCCTGGCGCAGAACGTCGTGGAGGGCGGGCCGGACGAAGTCGGGCAGTACGGTGCAGCCGGTGCCGGCGAGCTCCTCCCTGGCCCGCGCCACCACGGCGCGGGCCTGCGTGCTCTCCGGCTCCGTCAGGGGGTAGTGGTCCGTGTCGACCACCTGGTCGAGCGTGATGGCTTGCAGAGTGCTCATACGACCCTCTCCACGCGCACGTCGGTAACTCAACTGACGAGTAACAGAGTTGAAGCTCCCACAGCACCGCTGCGTTGTCTGTGACACGTCACACTTCCGTGCGGTGTGCACGAGGGCCAGGGGCCCGCACCGGCCGGTGCGGGCCGCGCTCCGGTCAGCCGAGGGCGAGCACGGGCCGGATGTTGAAGTCCTCGAACATGTCCTCCCCCTCCGGTCCGCCGAGGAATTCGGCCGTGGAGGGGTTGCGGTTGGCGGTGGCCAGCGGCAGCCATTCGAGCAGGGTCCCGTAACCGCCGCAGACCGCCTCTCCCCCGTCCCCGCCGTATACGAAACCGGGGTCCGAGGTCATCTCCGCGCTGTCGTAGACATCGAAGGCGATGCGCAGCCCGAAGGCGTTGGGCAGCCGGTGCGGGCCGGCCCCCTCGCCGTACGGGGAGGCGCCCGCCGGGCAGTCGTCGCCCCAGCGGAACAGCGTGGCCGCACCCGCGCCGCAGGCGTGCTCCCACTCGTCCGGGTGCGGCAGCCGCAGGCCGCGTTCGGCGAGCAACGCGGGCACCAGGGAGGGGATTTCGGGAAGCTTCACGGGCTCCACCGCCATCAGCACGGTGGGCAGGACGACCGTGCGGCGGGGAGTCGTCACGCGTGCGAGGTGGGCGCGCGGGTCCGGCTCGAAGCCGAAGCCGCCGGCCAGGCTCTCCTCCTGGTACGAGACGAGCTGCTCGGGGAGCGGCTGCCAGGCGTCCACGTCGAAGCCGACGGTCACCTCGCCACCGGGTATCAAGGCGTAGCGCTCGCCGCCCCGTTCGATCACGGCGCGGTGCGGAGCGCCGCCGCCGGGCGCGGCGTCCAGGCTCAGGAGACGGCCGCCCGCCCGGCGGGCGGCCTCGTCGGCGTACCTCCTGGACGCGGCCGGGTCGAGGCCGCGCCAGTGGGCGAGGGTCAGGTCGGCGAGAGACATGGCGTGCAGTCTCGCATCCGCCTCCCGCAGCGGGGCGCGCGCCTGTGCCCCCGGGTCCGGGAGCCCGGGGGCACAGGCGCGCCGGGTCAGCGGCCGTAGCGGATCAGGGCGCGGACCATGCGGCAGGTGGTGTCGGACGGCGGGTGGATGGCGAGGCGGGCGGCCGTCGCGCGTATCCGGGCGTTGTCGGCGCTCGACGGCTGGTACACGCCGGTGTCGAGCAGGGCGATGGCCAGACGCATGGCCTTGAGGCGGCGGTTGTGCGAGACGTACCACTCGCGGGGACGGCCCGCGGGGAGCGGCTTCTTCCGAAGGGGCTGGTGGAGCGGCTCGGTCGTGGCTGTGGCAACGGCCATCGGCAACCTCCTGGCGCGGTGGTGGAACCCTCACGAACTGCCTCCATTTTACCGCCCCCCACTGACAATCGCCCCTGGCCAGAGGCCATTTCGGGGATCCCTCCCGTACCCTGGGCCCCATGGAGATCTGGATCAATCCCGCCTGTTCCAAGTGCCGCAGCGCGGTGAGTCTGCTGGACGCGGAGGGGGCCGAGTACACCGTCCGCCGCTATCTGGAGGACGTGCCTTCGCCCGAGGAGATCCGGGCGGTGCTCGGCCGTCTCGGACTGGAGCCGTGGGACATCGCGAGGACCCAGGAGGCGGAGGCGAAGGAGCTCGGCCTCAAGGACTGGCCGAAGGACGAGGCATCGCGCGAGCGGTGGATCACGGCGCTGGCCGGGCACCCGAAGCTGATCCAGCGCCCGATCATCACCGCGCAGGACGGTACGGCCGTCGTGGCGCGGACGGACGAGGCGGTACGGGACGCGATGGGCCGCTGAGGAAGTCCTCCATGCGGCGGCCGATCTCGGCGGCACCAGGGACTCCGAGCGGCAGGGAGTGATGGGTGGCGTCCGCGACTGTCGCCGTCTCGGCGCGCGGGAGCAGCCGGCCGGCTGCCGCGGCGACCCGCCGCGCGTCGTGGGCGCGGCTGTTCCCGGCGAGCAGGACGAGTGTCTCCGGCTCCAGGCCACGCAGTTCCTCGGGCGAGGGCCTCGGTCCGGTGACGGGGCGGGCCGAGGGGAAGCCGGCCGCCTCGTCGCGCAGCCGTGTCCAGGCGGGGTCGAAGGGCGCGCCCGCCGTCTCCCAGTCCAGGAACGCGCGCGTCCGGCGGACCGTGGGCCGGAGCAGCATCGGCAGCGCGTGCAGCAGATAGACGGGGTCGAAGCCCCCGAAGCACCCGGTCGGGTCCAC
Organism: Streptomyces sp. CB02058; assembly: GCF_001905505.1. GTDB lineage: Bacteria > Actinomycetota > Actinomycetes > Streptomycetales > Streptomycetaceae > Streptomyces. The sequence goes on along the minus strand of NZ_LIPG01000002.1, from coordinate 978,787 downwards.
CAGCACGAGCCTGCTGACGCGTCGGGGCGCGTGCAGGGCGTACCGCAGGGCGATCCAGCCGCCGTACGAGTGGCCGCAGAGCGCGGCGGACGGCACATCCAGCCCGTCCAGCACGGCGTCCAGCCATGCCGTGAGGTCGGCCGCCGAGCGGAGCGGGCGCTCCCCCGTCGCGCTGCGCCCCGGCTCACCGACGAGATCGACCGCGTGGACGCGGTGGGTCAGCCCGAGACGGGCCGCCTGGACGTACCACACGGCGGAGGGGACTCCCCCGCCGGGCAGCAGGACCAGGGGCGGAGCCCCTTCGGGGCCGCAGCTGTTGACGTGTGTGGTGCCGTACGGGGTCGGGACCGGGGAAGGGACCGTCCCGGTGGGCCAGTGGGCGGCCAGGACTTCGTCGTACGCGGCGAGGAACCCTGGCGGAACGGACTGGGGTGCGTGCGTCATCGATCGCCTCCTGTCCCTATTTTATCTCGCCCGGCGAGATAAAATAGGGGCATGACCGAGAAAGAGGGGCCGGACGGCCCGGAGATGGCCACGGTGCACCTGCTGCGCCGGGTCGCGGTCGAATTCGGCCTGAGGCAGGCCGAATTCGCCTCCCGGAACGGCATGCACCCCACCGACGTGCGCGCGTTGATCTGTCTGCTCGACGCCGGCCGTTCGAAGACGCCCGCGACCGCCGGGTGGCTGGGCGCACAGCTGGGGCTCAACTCCGCGGGCACCACCGCGCTCATCGACCGGCTGGTCCGTCTCGGCCACGTCACCCGTACCCGGGACTCGCTCGACCGCCGCCGGGTGCTCCTCACGGTCGACGCACGGGCGAGGGAGCGGGGTCAGGAGTTCTTCGGGCACCCCCTGGCGCGGATGGCCGATGTCCTGCGCACCTTCGACGACCGGGAGGCGGCGGCCGTCCGCCGTTTCCTCCTGGAGGCGCACACCGCGCTGGCCGCACAGCCCGAGTGACCCGGCCGGCCGCCGTCGCAGCGGGGGCACCGGAACAGGGGCGACGGGGGAACCGGCGGCGCACACGCCCCTCAGGGGTTCTGCCGGTCGGCCTTCCTCTGCAGTGCGACGCGCCGCTTCCTCAGGTCCGCCTGACGGCTCCGGCTCGCCCTGCCCGCGGCGGCCCGCGCCCTCTCCTCGGGACTCTTACTCTTCCGGCGCCCGATCAGGAGGAGTCCGCCGAACAGGACCACCAGCATCAGGACGACGAGGATGCCCAGGAACAGGGCCAGCCCGTCCGGCAGGTGACTGAAGTCGTAGTCGCGGTACGTCCTGTTGTTCACCGTGCCCCCGTTTCGCCTGGTTTCCGGCCCGTGCGGCCCGCGCCTCGTCACCCTAACCGGCCGTCCGGGGCCCGCCCCAGGGGCCGGGCACGCGGATCAGGCCCGGCCGAGCCCCGCCTCGGCCTCGGCGAGCACCTCGGTCAGCCGTGCCCCGAACCGCGCGTCGCAGGGGTGCGCGACGCCCGTACGCGCCGCGTCGGCCAGGGCGTCCACGGCAGCCGCGAGGGCGCCGAGCGCGTCGCCGCCGCCCGGGGGCAGGGCGGACACTCCCCGCTCGCCCCGGAATTCGACCTCGGTGCCCACCGCGCCGGGCGGCGCGTCCAGCGCGAGCGTCACCGTGCTCGACGCGCCGGAGGTGTGCCGGAGCAGGAGCTGCGTGGTGTCGGCGGGCCCTCGGGCCGCGACCACCTCCGTCACATCGCCCAGGACCGGGATCAGGACCGAGAGGGCGTGCGGGCCGACGTCCCAGAGGGCGCCCTTCTCCCGGCGCCAGGGCGAGTCGGCGAACTCGCTGCGCGCGCCCGGCGCGAACAGCGCGCCCATCCAGAGGGCGCGGGCGGTGAACCAGCCGCCCGCGGCGGCCTGTTCGGCGATCCAGCCGGCCGTGCCCGCGGCGAAGCGGAGCGTGCAGAAGACCACGGAGGCGACCTGGGCCCGCTCGGCGGCCTCGGCGACCTCCCGGGCGCCGGCCGCGGTCGTGGCGACCGGCTTGTCCAGCAGCAGATGGCATCCGGCGGCCGCCGCCCGCACGGCCAGGGGTGCCTGGACGTCCGGCGGCACCGCGAAGGCCACCGCGTCGCTCGCGGCCAGGAGCGCGTCGAGCCCCTCGTCGCCGGTGTACGCCTCGGTGCCGTGGGCGGCGGCGAGCGCCCGGGCGGCTTCGGGGCGGCGCCCCCAGACACCGCTGAGCACGGCGCCGGGGTGGGCGGTGAGCGCGGGGGCGTGAGTCAGGCGCGCCCAGGGGCCCGCCCCGACGAGGGCGGTGCGCAGCGGTGTCCCGGGGGCGGCGGCGTGTGTGGTCATACCCGCCAGTGTGCCGGGCCCGGGGCGTGGACCGTATCCGATGCGACGCGGGCTGAGACGGCCCCGGACAGCGCAGACCTGGCGTCCGACACCTTCGGGAAACCTCGGTAACACGGGGTTCACATTCGGGCAACGGTCGGGAAATCGCACCTTGCGAAGCTGCGCACCATAGACCGCAGCACCCGCAAAGGATGGCGTCCGTGACCTTCAAGGCTGAGTACATCTGGATCGACGGCACCGAGCCGACCGCCAAGCTTCGCTCCAAGACGAAGATCATGTCGGGGACCCCCTCGCAGGACGTGGCGGATCTGCCCATCTGGGGCTTCGACGGTTCGAGCACCAACCAGGCCGAGGGTCACGCGTCCGACCGGGTCCTCAAGCCGGTCTTCACCTGCCCGGACCCGATCCGCGGCGGCGACGACGTCCTCGTCCTGTGCGAGGTCTTCAACATCGATATGACTCCGCACGAGTCCAACACCCGCGCCTCGCTGCGCCCGGTCGCCGAGCAGTTCGCGGCCCAGGAGCCGATCTTCGGCATCGAGCAGGAGTACACCTTCTTCGACGGACACCGTCCGCTCGGCTTCCCCGAGGGCGGCTTCCCGGCCGCGCAGGGCGGCTACTACTGCGGTGTCGGCGCGGACGAGATCTTCGGCCGTGACATCGTCGAGAAGCACCTGGACAACTGCCTGAAGGCCGGACTGGCCATCTCCGGCATCAACGCCGAGGTCATGCCCGGCCAGTGGGAGTTCCAGGTGGGCCCGGTCTCCCCGCTGGACGTCTCCGACCACCTGTGGGTCGCCCGCTGGCTGCTCTACCGCACCGCCGAGGACTTCAACGTCTCCGCGACGCTGGACCCGAAGCCGGTCAAGGGTGACTGGAACGGCGCGGGTGCGCACACCAACTTCTCCACGAAGGCCATGCGCGAGGGCTACGAGGCGATCATCACGGCGGCCGAGTCGCTGGGTGAGGGCTCGAAGCCGATGGACCACGTCAAGAACTACGGCGCGGGCATCGACGACCGTCTGACGGGTCTGCACGAGACCGCCCCGTGGAACGAGTACAGCTACGGCGTCTCCAACCGCGGCGCCTCGGTCCGTATCCCGTGGCAGGTCGAGCAGGACCAGAAGGGCTACATCGAGGACCGTCGCCCGAACGCCAACGTCGACCCGTACGTCGTCACGCGGCTGATCGTCGACACCTGCTGCACCGCGCTGGAGAAGGCCGACCAGGTCTGATCCGCCACCGATCCGGTACGAAGGGGCGTCCGCGGGCCGGGCGCCCCTTCGGCGTGCCCGGCCTCCGCGACGGCCGGGAAGGACGGTACGGAGGGGGCGGGTGAGGAACCTGACACAGTGGTCCGTATCGACGGGTGAGAGACCTCTCCTGCACGGCGCCGATCTCTGCTTCAATGGGGACATGGCCAGCTTCCAGTACACCGCATCGGGTCGCAGCGACCTCGAGCCGTTCTGGCCCTCTCGTCAGCATCATGACTTCGACCGGGTGTGTTGCCGCGCGTGGAACGCGCAGGCCCTCTAAAGCCGCCTCACACCGGCCTTCGGTCCGCGCGCACGACGTACGTCCTCGACGACTCCTCGCGCGAAAGAGCTGACCCTCATGGCGAACACCCGTACCTTCTCCACCGCGTCCGCCGCCACCGCGGCGTCCGCGGTGTCCGCTGCGGCCACCACCACCGCCCGCAACACCCTGTCCCCCAGCCGGCACCGGCTGCGGGCCGTCGACCGTGACGAGGTCGTCGAAATTCCCGACGTGGCCGGCTTCCTCCCGCCGGGCGCCACCTGGCTGCCCGCGCCCGCGCACACGCTTCCGGCGCTGCCGGGCCGGCCTCCGATGGTCGGTTACCTGGTGCTCGTGCCTGCCGACCAGCAGCCCGCCCTCGCCGGAGCGGTGGCCTCCGCCCAGCACCGGGAGCTCGTGCCGGGGCTCGTGCCGGAGCCGGCGCCGGAGGCGTCCGCGCCTGCCGGTGCTCCGGCGGGCGGCCCCGTGCAGATCGACTCCACGCGTCGCACCGCGGCCGTGGACGGCGTCGCCCTCGACCTCACCTACCTCGAATTCGAGCTGCTGGCGCACCTCGTGGCGCATCCGCACCGGGTGCACACCCGCGACCAGCTGGTGACGACGGTCTGGGGCTACGGGCACGTGGGCGACGGGCGCACCGTCGACGTCCATGTCGCCCGGCTGCGCCGCAAGCTGGGCGCCGAGCACCGCCGGTCGATCCAGACCGTGCGGCGCGTGGGCTACAAGTACACGCCCTGACCGCACGGGGCTACCGCACGGGACGGCCAGGCGGCCCCGGGAACTCTCCCGGGGCCGCCTGCTGCACCCCCGGGCCGAGGGTGGGGCCAGGTACACCCCGGTCGGGTGGCGGAACGGCTGACAATGATCCCCTCGCTCACGACAGACTGGAGGCCGGACGGGATCCGACGGGGGCCCGGTGGGAGGAGACGCCATGAAGAGATCGTTGAAGAGCCGGGTCGGGACCGCCCTGCTGACCGGTGGGCGGGCGCTGGGGCTCTCCTTCGCGAGCATCCCGGGCTCGGCCCTCCTGTTCGTCCTGTCGGTCCTCTCCCTCGTCTTCATCCTGCTCGGCGTGGGACTGGTGACGACACCGTGGCTCATGGACCAGGTGCGCCGGCACGCCGACCGGCGCCGCAGGCTCGCCTCGGCCTGGTCGGACGTCAGCATCCCGGTCCCCTACCGGCCGTTCCCGAAGGACGTGCGTTCGGGCTTCACCGGTCAGGTCGAGCGCACCATGTTCCTGCTGAAGGACCCGGCGACCTGGCGGGACCTGCGGTGGCTGCTGATCGACATGACCGCCGGTTACGTGGTGCTGGCCCTCACCTTCGCGCTGCTGCTCTTCCCCGTGGAGGGTCTCGTCCTGGCGGCCGGGCTGTGGCGGGTGTTCGAGGACGACCCGTACTGGTACGGCTTCGTGCCGGTCGACAGTCAGTTGACGGCGCTGGCCGCCGCCCTGCTCGGTGTCGCGATCTTCCACCTCGGGGTGTGGTCGAGCGGACGCCTGCTGCGACTGCACTTCGTGATCGCCAGGTCGGCCCTGGCGCCCACCCCGGAGGAGCTCGCGCAGCGCATCGAACGGCTCACCGAGACCCGGCACGAGGCCGTGGACACGGCGGCGTCCGAACTGCGGCGCATCGAGCGGGATCTGCACGACGGGGCGCAGGCCCGGCTGGTCGCCATGGGCATGAACCTCGGCACCATCGAGGCGCTCATCGAGAAGGACCCCGCCGAGGCGAAGAAGCTGCTGGCGATGGCGCGCACGTCCTCCGCCGAGGCCCTGACCGAACTGCGCGATCTCGTACGGGGCATCCACCCGCCGGTCCTCGCCGAACGCGGACTGGGCGACGCGGTGAAGGCGCTGGCCCTGCGCCTGCCGGTCGCGTCGGAGGTCACGGTGGAGCTGGACGGGCGCGCCGAGGCCCCGGTCGAGTCGGCGGCGTACTTCGCCGTCAGCGAGACACTCACCAACGCGGTGAAGCACGCCGAGGCCGACCGCGTATGGGTGGACATGCACCACGCGGAGGGCATGCTGCGGATCGCCGTCACGGACAACGGCAGGGGCGGTGCGGCCCTCGGCGGCGGCTCGGGACTGAGCGGAATCGAACGCCGACTGGGTACATTCGACGGCGTACTGGCCGTCAGCAGCCCTGCGGGCGGTCCCACCATGGTGACCATGGAGATCCCTTGCGCGTTGTCCTAGCCGAAGATCTCTTCCTGCTCCGCGACGGGCTCGTGCGCATGCTGGAAGCCTACGATTTCGAGATCGCGGCGGCCGTCGAGACCGGGCCCGAACTGACGAGGGCGCTGGCCGAGTTGAAGCCGGACGTCGCCGTGGTCGACGTCCGGCTCCCGCCGTCCCACACGGACGAGGGCCTGCAGTGCGCCCTGACCGCACGCCGCGACCGGCCGGGGCTCCCGGTGCTCGTCCTCTCCCAGCACGTGGAGCAGCTGTACGCACGTGAGCTGCTGGCGGACGGCAACGGCGGCATCGGCTATCTGCTGAAGGACCGGGTGTTCGACGCGGACCAGTTCATCGACGCGGTGCGCCGGGTCGCCGGGGGCGGGACGGCGATGGACCCGCAGGTCATCTCGCAGCTGCTGTCCCGGCGTTCGGCGGACAAGCCGATGGGCGGACTGACACCCCGGGAGCGGGAGGTCATGGAGCTGATGGCCCAGGGCCGCTCCAACGGGGCGATCGCCTCGCAGATGGTGATCACGGAGCGGGCGGTGGCCAAGCACACCTCGAACATCTTCGGCAAGCTCGACCTTCCCCCGTCGGACGACGACAACCGCCGGGTGCTCGCGGTGCTCGCCTATCTCGACCGGGGCTGACCGCACACCCGCCTCCCGGGCCCGGGGAGCGCGCCCCCGGGCCCGGGAGGCTCAGCCGGCGAACCAGCCCTCCGCGTCCAGGCGGAAGGCGGACGCGGGCGCCATCCTGCGGAGGTCCGCCTCCAGCGCCCGGACCCGCTCCGCGCCGAGGGCTTCGACCCACTCGGCACGGAGCCGGTCGAAGCCCTCGGCGGACCGGGCCAGCACGTCGACGCCTCGCGCGGTGAGCCTGACCAGCTTGCGCCGGCCGTCCGCGGGGTCCTCGACACGTTCCACGTATCCGAGGCCCTCCAGCTTGTCGACCGTCTTCCCGGCCGCCTGCTTGGAGACCCCCAGCCGCCGGCCGATCTCGCTGGCGCTCGCCCCCTGCCGCCCGACCGCCTGGAGCGCGAAGCCGTGAGCGGGACGCATGTCCTGGTGGCCCTGGGCGACCAGGTCGCGGTGCATCGCGTCGATGATCGACCGGAAGCCCGCGCCCCTGGACCCGCTCTCCCGCGAGGTCGTCGTCATGACGATGGCGACCCGCAACGACTGCCACGTGTGCGTGGAGACGCATACCGCGAAACTCGTCTCGCTCGGCGCCGCACCGGAGCTCGTCACGGCGTTGCGAACCCCTGGGGAGCAGCCCCTGCCGGACGAACGGCTCGAAGGAGTACGCCGGTTCACGCTCGCGGCCCTGGAGACCTCGGGCGCGGTCGGGCACGACGCGCTCCGGGCCTTCCTGGCTCTGGGCCACACCGAGCGCAACGCCCTCGAGGTCGTGCTCGGCATCGGCGCCTACACCCTCTCGACCCTGGCCAACCGGATGACGGGAGCACCGATGGAGACCGTGCCGGCGTAGTCCGTGTCCAGGAATTCCGCGGCGGTCTGAACGGGTGGGGCCTCCGGTCCGTATGGGACGTCACGCTTCCGATTCGGAGCACTCGAAGCGGACTCGAAGCGGAGGAGTTCCATGGGACGCACATCGCGCAAGAAACGTTCGACTCTGGCCAACCGGGCGATCGTCGCCTCGGCCGCGCTGATCCTGGGGGGAGGTGGGCTGGTCGCCGTCAATGTGTACGCGAGTGCCGGAGAGGGCACGTCCGGCCCGCCTCGCGGGGAGTTCCAGGCCGCGGGCCGCCAGATGTCCACCATCGACTGCCCCGACGCGGGGATCGCCCTGCCCGGGATACCGGAAGGGGCGCGGCCGGAGGTCGACCGTGAGCTGGCCGCCATGGACACGCAGATCACCGAGGCCTACCGGCAGTTCGCGGACCGCAGGGAGCGGATCGCCCGGGACCCGGCCCTCGCGACGAACGCCGTCCTGGGCCCGCTGAGGAACAAGCGGGCCGCCAGCCTCGACCGGATCGGGATCGCGGTCGAACGGGTCTCGGGCGAGCGGCCTCAGGGCCTGGACGGGCTCGCGGGCTGCAGCCTGCGGGCGGACGACGAGGCGGCCCCGCCGGAAGACGGTCAGGCGGGAGACGGTCAGGCCGAGGAGGGCCAGGGGAACGGCCAGGGAGACGGTCAGGGCGAGGAGCCCGGCCAGGCCGCCGACCAGGGGCAGGGCGGGGACCAGGGCGAGGGCGACGACCAGGGCGGGCAGGGCAACGGTCCCGAGGCCTCCGACTTCGTCGACATCGAGTCCGTCCAGCCGAACGCCGACCGCCCCCGCAATCGCCGCGGCGCCTCCCGGGGCACCTTCCGCACCGACTGCGGCCGCAACGAGAACGGCAAGTTCAACCCGGACAACGTCATCGCCGCCCCCGGCGTGAGCAACGGCGCGCACCACATGCACGACTACATCGGCAACCAGGCGACCGACGCCTTCTCCGGCGACGACGAGCTGGCCGCGGGAGCGACCACATGCCGGAACCAGGGCGACAGGTCCACGTACTACTGGCCGGTGCTGCGCCTGCAGAACGGCCAGGACGAGAACGACGTGGACGCGGACGGCGGCGGGAAGGACCAGAACACCGGGGAGATCCAGACGCCTTCCCAGGTCACCCTGAAGTTCGTCGGCTCCCCCACCGGGAAGGTCACGGCGATGCCCCGCTTCCTGCGGATCATCACCGGGGACGCCAAGGCGTTCACCAACGGCGACGCCAACGCCAACGCGTCCTGGAGCTGCACCGGATTCGAGAACAGGCAGCTGAAGGACAAGTACCCGATCTGCCCCGAGGGCAGCCAGGTGGTGCGCACCTTCGCCTTCCAGAGCTGCTGGGACGGGCGGAACACCGACAGCGCGAACCACCGCACCCATGTGGCCTTCGCCCAGGACGACGGGCGGTGCCCGCAGGGCTTCAGGGCCATTCCGCAGCTGGTGCAGCGCATCGTGTACGACGTCCCGCCGGGCCCCGGTTTCGCCGTCGACTCCTTCCCGGAGCAGCTGCACAAGCCCGGCACGGATCACGGTGACTTCATCAACGTCTTCGACGACCGGCTGATGAGAAAAATGGTGAGCTGCATCAACGGCGGTCGCTCCTGCCGCTGAGCCGGCGGCCCCGGCGGCGGTGTCCGCCTCACGAACCTGCGCGGTCAGCTCCCGTGGTGACCGGAGTGCCCTTCCTCGCTCCCCCCACCCGCACCGTTCCCGGTGTGGTGCGGCGAGGCGGTCTCCACCGTCCCCCCGAGCCGGCCGCGCAGCGCCGCGACCACGTCCGCGTCGCCGACGGCGACCCACTTCCGGCCGACCAGATACGAGCCGCCGTAGTCGTTGGCCTCGTTGAGCCACTCCCGCTGGCCCCGGTCGGTCGCGAAGGTGGCGAGCACATAACGCCCGTCCTTCGTCGTGCAGTTGGCCTGCCTGAGCTCCTCGGCGTCGGTCTGCACATTCGGCTCGCAGTCCGCCTTCGACGCGAGCTGCTCCAGGGTCCCGCTCGCGGTCGTCGGCACGGCGGGCCTGTCGTCGCCGTCCGCTCCTCCGCCGCACCCGGTGAGCAGGGCAAGCCCCGCCAGTACGGCCGCGGACGCCCGGCGGGCCCGTGCTCCTCGCCACTCCAGCTGCTCCACCATCCGGCCATGGTGCCCCCGTCCGCCCTCGGCGCGCGGGCGAATACGGGAACCTCCTCGGCGCGCGGGCGGACGCGAGAACGTCTCGCCCCGCCCCGGGGCGCGCACGCCGGAGTGACCATCGCACCATTCGCTCGTTCTGCTGAACATGCCCCCACTGCGAGCAGTACCGCCTCCCGCCGGCCGCCCGTTCGCGGAGCAGCTCGCCGGGGAGCGGGCCGAGAGCGAGCCCGCCGAGCACTACGCGCGGCTGGTCCGGATCGCGTATCTCGTGCTGGCGCCCTCCCGGGGCCGCAACCGCCGGGTGCTGTCCGCCCACTGGCTGGCCCAGCGGGCGCTGGCCGGGGGCCAGGGGCCCGAGCCGGGGCGGGCGTACGCCCATGTGCGGCTCCAGGTGGTGCGTTCCGCGCTGGAGGCGGGGCTGCCGCTGTTCCGGCTCGCCCGGCCCCGGCGGGCGCAGTTCCCGCCGCTGGTGCCGCAGGTGTGGGGGCTGCGGCTGTTCCCGCACTCCTGCGGTGCGGACGAACTGGCCCTGGAGCAGGCGCTGGCCGGGGTGTCGGGGGCCTGCCGGGCCGCCCATGTGCTGCGGGGGCTCGAAGGGCTCGACGACGCCGAGGTGTGCCGGGTGCTCGACGCGGCGGGTGTCGCCGATCCCCGGGCGGCGCTGCTGGAGGCGGACGTGCTCACGGCGCCCCACGCGCTGCTGGCCTCGCCGGAGTTCGACCCGTGCTCCTTGCAGGTCCGGCCGGCCGACCCGGTCCGGCGCCGGCGGTGCGGGCGCACCCTGCTGGCCGCGTCCGCCGCGCTGCTGGTCTGCGGGACGCTGCTGCTGATGCCCGGGGACGGCCTCGGAGGGCCCGACGCGGTGTCCGGGCCGCCCTACTCCCGCCACCGCAGTGCCGAACAGGCACTGGATCCGGGCGAGTTGCGCCGGGTACCGGAGAACCTGTGGCGGGGCTCGGCCCGGATGGACTTCACGGTCTGGCCCACGCGCGGCGACCGGACGGCGGACTCCGGGCTGCTGCGCCGCGCTCTCGCCGCCTGGGCGCGGCCCGGGCAGGCGGTGGTCTCGTCGGCGACGCCCGGGACGCCCGACGGCCCGCCGATGGGCCCGCCGCAGCTGCTGTACGCGGGCGAGGTCGGCCCGGCTGCCGTGGTGCTCTTCCACGACGGGCTGCGCGTCGTGCGCTACGCCGAGGCGCGCAACGCCGATCCGTCCCGGGGCGCGGTGCTGGACTTCGCCCGGGTGGACGGCGCGGACGCGGTCACGGCGAGCGCGCTGGTGGTGCAGCGCCGCGAGGGGCGGGTCCGCTATCTGACGGCGCCCTGGGTGCGGGAGGTCGCCGTACGGGATCTGCTGGCACCGCGCGGGGCGGCGCTGCCGCTGCGCCGGGACGGTGCCGGGGTGACGGACCCGCTGGCCGGGCCGGTGCCGGCCCAGGGCGGTAGGGACGACGGTGCGCGGGACTGCCGTTCCTGGCCGGCGCTGGAGGTGCGGGACGGCTCGGCGGCCCGGCTGATGACGGATCTGGGCGAGCTCACTCCCGTACGCCTGACCTCGGGCGCGCCGTCCGCCCCGCACGACGTGGCGGGCGCCGCGGAGCGGGAGAGCTGGGCGCGCACCGCCTGCCTGCTCCCGGCGGTGCGGTCCAACGGCGTGCGTACGGTGAACTCCTGGCCGTACGCGAAGCAGCGGCTGCCCGAGGGCGAGGGGGACGCCCGGTGGTTCTGCACCAGGGCGGACACCTGGCGGGGCACGGGGAGCAGGGTGCTGGCGCAGTTCCAGGCGCCCCCAGAGGTGTCGGGCGGTGACGGGGCGCCGGGTGCGGTCGCGGCCCGCGCCGAGGACTCCCCGGACTGCGGGATACGCAGGCCCCGGGTGCTGGCGGGCGTGCTGTGGAAGTCGGACGGCGGCCGGTGGTACGTACTGGCGGCGGGCTCACGGCAGTTCGCGTCCCTGACGGCGACGGGCGGGGTGCGGGGCCGGGCCGACGGGCGGCTGCTGGCGCTGCCCGCCGGGGAGGGTGACCGGGCGCGGCTCGACGGGCTGCTGGAGGACGGCAGCCGGGTGGGCGCGCTGCACTGAACGCCTGGGGCCTTTCGTTCGGATCAGGGCGGAGCCCGCCAGGATCCGGACGAGAGGCCCTTGGCGCAAGCGGGGAACTGCCTGGTGGGAGTGCGCCTGACGGCCTCGGTCCCACCCCGGTTAGGCTGTCCGGCATGACGACCGGTGTGCGGCGCAGGATGGGCGTCGAAGAGCGCAGAGCACAGTTGATCGGCGTCGCGCTGGAGTTGTTCAGTCACCGTTCGCCCGACGATGTGTCGATCGACGAGATCGCGGCGGCGGCGGGCATCTCGCGTCCGCTCGTCTATCACTACTTCCCGGGGAAGCGCAGCCTGTACGAGGCCGCGCTGAAGCGGGCCGCCGACGAGCTGGCCGCCCGCTTCCTGGAGGCGCACGAAGGGCCCCTGGGGGCCCGGCTGATCCGCGTGATGCGCAGGTTCTTCGACTTCGTCGAGGAGCACGGGCCGGGCTTCGCCGCGCTGATGCGGGGCGGCCCGTCGGGCGGTTCCTCCACGGCGAACGCCCTGGTCGACGGGGTGCGGCAGGCGGCGTACACGCAGATCATCGCGCACCTGGGTGTCCCGCACCCGCCCGCGCGGCTGGAGCTCGTGGTGCGGTCCTGGGTGTCGCTGGCGGAGTCGACGGCCCTGCTGTGGCTGGACGGCAGGCGCATCCCGCGCGCCGAGCTGGAGTTGCAGCTCGTGCACGACTTCGCGGCGCTGGCGTCGGTGAGCGCGGCGTACGACCAGGAGATGGCCGGGATCATGCTGCGGGTCTTCGCCCAGGAGCCGGCGGACGGGCCGTTCGACGAGTTGCTGACGCGGCTCGCCGTGCTGGCGCCCGCCGCGCCGGGTGTCCCGGCGCAGCGCCGGCCCGCTCAGCCCTTGCGGTAGGAGGCGTCCAGGTCCCGGATCTCCGCCGAGGCGTGCACGCTGAGGCCGTCGACGGGCTTGAGGTGCCCAGCGAGCAGCTCGATGACGGCCTCCGTGAGCTGCGCCTTGATCTCGGGGGTGCGTCCGGGCAGCATCGCGATCGCGACGTTCACGACGGCGTCGCCCGCCGCCGCGTCACCGGCGACGAAGTCCTCGGCGCGGCGGAACCGGGTCTTGCAGGCGGCGATCTTCGTGGACACGGTCTCGGCGACGAGCGGGTGGAGGGCCAGGGCGAAGCCACGGCGGTCGAAGCTGTCGTCGAGCTCGGCCGAGTAGTCGACGGTGATCTGTGGCATCGAGCGCTCCTGATGGCGAATGCGGTACGGGTACGTATACGTGTACGGCGTGCATGCACGTGTACGGCTTCAGCTTCGCGTGATCGCGCCGTCCGCACAAGGGAGCCCCGCCGCGGGGAGCACGCACGGGGAGCCCCGCCGCGCGGCCCGTCCGGCGGAACGGGGCCGGCCCCGGCCCGCCCCCTCTCGGGGTGCGGGGCCGGGGCCGGCCGGGGTGCGGGGTCTCAGCGCAGGCTGTAGACGGCGACCGTGCGGCCCGGGACGGTGAAGCTGCCCGAACCGGTCTCGTACGACGCCTTCTTGACCGTCGCGTCGGAGCCCGATGCCTGGACCGGGTGCAGGGCGTACGCCTTGCCGGCCAGCTCGGGGACCTTCTGGCTCTGCGTCGCCGGGGTGGCGTTCATGACGACGACCAGGGAACCCAGCCGCATCGTGATCACCCCGGGGGTCTCCTCCTTGCCGGACAGCGGGAAGGACAGGGCGTCCTGCACCTGTGCGGTGGTGGAGAGGCCGAAGTCCTTCTCCGTGGTGCGGATCGTGAGCAGGTCCTGGTACGCGGCGGACGCGCCCGTGATCTGCGCGCACCCGGGGGTGAGCGCGGCGGAGGTCAGCAGCGGCTTGCCGTAGGACCACTTGTCCTTGTTGTCGGCGGACGGGGGCAGTCCCCGTCCGAAGCCGTTGCCCTTGCGGCAGTCCCAGTGCAGGGCGTTGAACCAGTCGCCGCTGTCGTAGGAGTTGCGGTCCAGCGACTTGGAGCGCAGCAGGTCGGTGCCCGCCTGGGAGAGCGAGGGCCCCTGGGAGAGCGCGGCCGTGGCCATCGCCAGCACCTGCATGCGGGCCCGTTCGGCGGCCGTGGTGTCCACCGGGAGCTTGAAGGCGAGGGCGTCGTAGAGGGTCTCGTTGTCGTGGGCGTCCGCGTAGGCGAGGGCGTCGCCGGGTGCGGCCGCGTATCCGGCGGGCGCCCCGTTGTAGTCGACGGCCGAGCCCTTGACCGTGCGGCCCTGGGTGTCGGTGAAGGTGTAGTCGGCGAGGTTGCCGGTGAGGCCGACCTTGATCAGGTCCTGGTAGTGGAGCAGCCGGGCCTTCTGTTCGGCCTCGGTGCCGTTGGCCGCCGAGGTGTTGGGGTCGGTGTAGAGGCCGGAGGCGAAGCCCTGGACGCGCGGGTCCTCGTCGAAGGGGCCGCCGCCGCGCACGGCGTCGCGGGCCCGGTCGGAGAAGGTCGCGATGCCGGTGCCGGCCATGTTCTTCTGGGTGGCCTGCACGAAGCGGGCGTCGTCGGCGATCTCGCCGAAGTTCCAGCCCTCGCCGTAGAGGATGATCTTCTTGCCGTCGACGCCGTCCTTGGCGACGGTGAGCTCGTCGAGGGCCTTGCGGACCGCGAGGATGTTGGCCTTGGGGTGGTGTCCCATCAGGTCGAAGCGGAAGCCGTCGACCTTGTACTCCTTGGCCCAGGTGACGATCGAGTCCACGACGAGCTTGCCCATCATGGTGTTCTCGGGCGCGGTGTTGGCGCAGCAGGTCGAGGTGGCGACGGTGCCGTCCTCCAGGAGCCGCTGGTAGTAGCCGGGCACGATCCTGTCGAGGACCGACTTGTCGTCCTGGCCGGAGGCCACGGTGTGGTTGTAGACGACGTCCATGACGGTCCGCAGTCCGGCCTTGTTGAGCCCCTGGACCATCTGACGGAACTCGGTGGTGCGCTTCGTGCCGTCGGGGTCGGAGGCGTAGGAGCCCTCGGGGACGGTGTAGTGCAGCGGGTCGTAGCCCCAGTTGAAGGCGTCCTTGGCGGCGGCCTTCGTCACGCAGGCCTGCTGCTCCTCGGAGTCGGGGGCGTAGACGGAGAGGTCGCAGGCGGGCTTCTGCTGGTCCGACTTCTTCTCGGGGATCGTCCCGATGTCGAAGGCGGGCAGCAGGTGCACGTAGCTGGTGCCGGAGTCCGCGAGCTCCTTGAGGTGCTTCATCCCGTCGGAGCCGGTGTCGGTGAAGGCGAGGTACTCACCGGGGTGCTTCGAGGTCGTGTCGGTGACCGAGAAGTCACGGACGTGCAGTTCCTGGATCTGCGCGTCCCGCAGCGGGACGGCCGCGGGCTTCTTCAGCGCGGACCAGCCGCTCGGCGCGAGCTTCGGGTCCTCCAGGTCGACGACGAGGCTGCGGGCCGAGTCGGCGGTGAGCGCGGTGGAGTAGGGGTCGGTGACCTTGTTGGTGACGGTCCTCTGGACGCTCGGCGCCCAGACGTCCACGGCGTAGCGGTAGGGCTTGCCGGTCCAGCTCTTCGGGCCGGTGGCCGACCAGACGCCGGTGCGGTCGTCGCGGCGCATCGGGACGGTCTTCCCGTCGAGTTCGAGGGAGACGGTCCGGGCGGTGGGCGCCCAGACGGAGAGCGTGGGGCTGCCCTTGCGGAAGACCGGGCCGAGGGAGGCGCCGCTCGCGGCCTTCCCGTACAGCTCGTCCAGCACACCCGCCGTCTGTACGCCGGTGGCGGCGAGCAGGGCGCCGTTGGCGGCGCGCTGGGTGGCGATCAGCTGGCCGCGGAGGGATTCACGGACGCGGTCCCGGTCCCGGGTGTCGACGGTGAAGGCCGGATAGTCCTTGAGGTGCGGGTACTTGGCCTTCTGCGCGTCGGTGAGCGCGGTGGCGCCGAGCCGCAGCCACTGCCCCTCGTCGGAGAGGGCGCCGTCGATGACGGAGATCCCGCCGTTCTTCGCGTAGACGAGCTGCTGGCTGGTGGCGTCGGTCGCCTTGACCTTCCAGACGACGGTGTTCGCGTCGATCCACTGGGCCTCGGCCTTGGTCAGGTCGGGCGTGGGCACGCCGCCGGCCTGGGGCAGGAGGTAGCCGGGCTTTCCTCCGAGCATCCAGACCTCGTGGCCGTACGAGGCGATGTCCAGGGACTGGTCGCTCGGGAGGTCCTTCTCGTCGCCCTTGTGGAGGATGTAGCTGAGCGAGGTGGCGCCGTCGGTGAGCGGAACCTCGAAGGTCACCCCGTACGCGTCGGTCTTCACGGGCTGCAGGGGCTTGGCCCAGTCCGTGGGCGAGGCCGCGCCGGTCCAGGTGTGCAGTCCCCAGCCGTCGTAGTTCCCGTCGGCGCGGTGGTAGTGCAGGACGGCCTTGGTGGTGTCCTGCGGCTCGGTCGCGGGAGCCTCGGTCGCCTGTCCGTCCTTGCCCTGCTCGACCCAGACCTGCCCGGTCCTCGCGAGGTCGACGGTGCGCTCGGGCCCGTCGGCGGTGCCGTCCTTCTCGACGGTGTACGGGACGGAGGAGGCGCCCTCGTCGAGGTCGATCCAGGCGAAGGCTCCGTAGGCGTCGCGGCCGATGAAGTCGGCGCTCTTGCCACCGGACTTCAGCTGCCAGCCCTCGTAGTCGCCGTCGGCCCGCTTGTAGTGGACGACGGCCTGGTCGCGGTCGACGGCGACGGGCTTCTGCGCGGGCGGGGCCTGGCCCGCGGTCGTGGAGGCGAGGGCGCTCGCGGTGCGTCCGGCGCGGTCGACGACGACGGCCTTGTAGCGCAGCGGGGTCCCGGCCTTCACCGAGTTGTCGATGTGCTGGGTGACCTTGTACGGGGCGTGGTCGGCGGAGCCGAGGGTGGTCCACTTCCCGTCGCCGGTCTGCGCGGCGAACACGACGCGGTTCAGGTCGCCGCCGTCCACACCGGCGCTGATCTCGACGGTGCCGGTGGCTCCGGCGGCCGGTGCCTTCAGCGTGACCGACGGCTTGGTGGCGGGGCTGCCGAGCTGCTTGTCGGCGCGGAGCACGACGCTGGACAGGGCGGGCACGGTGACCTTGACGGTCTTGTCCGCACCGCTGCGAACGGTGCCGGAACCGCCGTACAGGGTGCGGAAGTTCATGCCGGCGGACTCGGTGGTGAGCTCGACGGTCCTCGTCTCGGTGCCGTTGTTGGTGGCGACGAGGTATTCGTACGGGCGCTTGGTGTCCGTGCGCGAGAAGGCGTAGACCGAGTCCTTGGCGTAGCGCTCGGTCTGGGTGCCGTCGCGCAGGGCCGGGTGCTCACGGGTGAGCTTCGACAGGGCCGCTATGGAGCGGTAGAGCGGGTGCGTGGTGTCGTACGCGTCGGAGGCGTGCGTACGGTCGGTGCCGATCTGGTCGTCGTCGAGGTAGTCGGCGGTCTTCGAGGCGAAGAGTGTCTGGCGGGCGTCCTTGTCGCCGCCCGCTCCGGTGTAGCCCTGCTCGTCGCCGTAGTAGATCACCGGGTTGCCCCGGCCGAGGAACATCAGCTCGTTGGCGAGGCGGGCCCGGTCCAGGAGCTCGGCGTCGCCGGCCTTCGGGTTGTCCTGCTTCAGGAAGGTGCCGATCCGGCCCATGTCGTGGTTGCCGAGGAAGGTCACCTGCTCGTAGGCGTTGGCCTTGTCGGTGGTGTAGCGGTAGTCGTCACCGTAGACCGCGGCGAGCTTCGAGGCCGGGGCGCCCTGGGAGGCGTACTGGCGGGCGGCCTCCTGGAAGGGGAAGTCGAGCGTCGCGTCGAGCCTGCCCCGGGTCACGTAGGGCGAGGTGATCGCGGTGTCGGCGGAGTAGACCTCGCCGAACATGAAGAAGTCGTCCCGGCCGTGCTTCGCGGCGTAGCCGTCGAGCGCGGTGGCCCACTGGGTCCAGAAGTCGAGGTCGACGTGCTTGACGGTGTCGATGCGGAAGCCGTCGATGTCGAAGTCGCGGACCCACTTCTCGTAGATCTTCTCCATGCCGGAGACGACCTCGGGACGCTCGGTCCACAGGTCGTCGAGGCCGGAGAAGTCTCCGTACTCGGTGGACTCGCCGGCGTAGGTCGAGTCGCCCCTGTTGTGGTACATCGTGGTGTCGTTGAGCCAGGCCGGGACCTTCTTGCCCGTGTTCTCCGGGGTGTACGGGAAGGAGTCCTCGTCCACCTCCTCGACGCCCTGGGTGTCGTCGAAGGGCCTGCCCTCCTCGTCGAGGTACGGGAAGGCGCCCTTGGGCTTGTAGCCGTACTTCTTCTCGGCGTAGTCGACGGTGTCGGCGGTGTGGTTGGTGATGACGTCGAAGAAGACCTTCATGCCCTTGCCATGGGCCTTGTCGATCAGCTTCGTGAGGTCGGCGTTGGTCCCGAAGTGCGGGTCGACCTGGGTGAAGTCGGTGATCCAGTAGCCGTGGTAGCCGGCCGAGGCGTTGTCACCCGTTCCCTGCACGGGGCGGTTCTTGAAGATCGGGGCGAGCCAGATCGCCGTGGTGCCGAGGCCCTTGATGTAGTCGAGCCGCTGGGTGAGGCCCTTGAGGTCCCCGCCCTGGTAGAACCCCTTGTCCGTGGGGTCGAAGCCGGTCTCCAGCCGCGAGCCGGTCAGACCGCCCCGGTCGTTGGAGGTGTCGCCGTTGGCGAAACGATCCGGCAGCACGAAGTAGAACTGCTCACGGGTCAGGTCGTGCCTGGCCGGTTCCTTCGCGAGCTTCGCGTCCGACGGCGGGGCGGGGGGTCTGGGCGCGGCGGACGCGGTGGCCGCCGGGACGACGGGCAGCAGCGCAGCGCACAGTGCGGCTACGGCCCCCCGCCGGAGGGTGGTTCGGGACACGGGAGGGTTCTCCTCGGCTTTCGGGGATCGGGCGGTGGAGCGGTGCGGGCCGGGGACGCTCACCCTCGCGTCCCCGGCCCTGGTGGTGTGTGCGGTCAGCTGCGCCAGACGTCGGCGGTCAGCGTGACCTTGCCGGAGGCCGGCACGGTGGCGGTGCGGTTGGCGCCGCTCTCCCAGGTGACGTTTCCGCTCGCGTCCTTGCGGATGTACTTGTACTCGAAGGACGTGCCCGCGGGCAGGGCGACATCGAGCTTCCAGACGGGGTACGTCGCCGGGTCGAGCTTCAGCGCGCTTCCGGGGGCCCAGTTGCCGAGCGCGGCCTGGTTGCCGGTCACGTAGATGTTCTGGCCGAGCTGGGTGGTGGCGTTGACACCGAAGGAGGCGCCGGACTGACCGGTGCCGGGGTCCGGGTCGGGGGTGGTGCCGCCTCCGGTGCAGGTGCGGGCGTTCACGTGCAGCGCGACGGCGGTGTTGGAACCGAGCGTGGCGGTGAACTGGCCGGAGCCGTTGACGGTGACGCCCTTGCCGGACTGCACGTCGCAGTAGTCACCGGCGGGCAGCGACGTCTGGAAGGTGCGGGTCAGCGAGGAGCCCTCGTGGTTGATGGCGACGTACGCCTTGGAGCCACGGCCGAAGGCGATCTGGTCGCCGCCGTTGTCCCACCAGTTCGAGAGGGCCTGGCCTCGGGCGGCGTTGCGGAAGCCGACCATGGAGGAGATCTCGCGCCAGGCGTGCTGGCACTTCCAGCCGTCGCTGTAGCAGGCGTTCACCTGGCCGCCGTTGGGCGGGCCGGCGTCCTTGTCCGACCACTCGTAGCCGGAGTGGACGTCCGGGGAGCCGTAGGGGTAGGCCAGCATGAAGACGCTCGCGAGGGTGTAGTTCGCGCCGTCCTTGTAGTTCAGGGTGTCGCCGCCGCGCTCGGTGTCGTGGTTGTCGACGAAGACGGCGGACTTGCCGGATTCCATGAAGCCCCAGCCCTCGCCGAAGTTCTTCAGGTTGGCGAGGTTCTCGTTGTTGAAGACCTGCTTGAGGCTGCGGCCGTAGCGGAACTCCTGGACGTCGCCGCTGCCGAGGTACTCGGAGGGCGAGACGGCCTCCCCGGCTCCGTATATCGCCTCGTGCTTCCAGTACACACCGGTGTTGCTCAGCCTCGACTTGATGTTGGCGAGGTCGGCGGCCGGCATGTGCTTGGCGGCGTCGATGCGGAAGCCGTCCACGCCCAGGGAGAGAAGGTCGTTGAGGTATCCGGCGATCTTGCCCCGGACGTAGTCCTCGCCCGTGTCCAGGTCGGCGAGACCCACGAGCTCGCAGTTCTGGACGTTGCCCCGGTCGCCGTAGTTGCTGATCTGCGACTGGCAGTCGTTCATGTCGTTGACCGAGTAGAGGCCCGGGTAGTCGTACTTGGTGTACGAGGAACCGCCGGTGCCGGTGCCGGACCCGGCCGACATGTGGTTGATGACCGAGTCCGCGATGACCTTGACGCCCGCGGAGTGGCAGGTGTTCACCATGTTCGCGAAGGCCGTACGGTCGCCGAGGCGCCCGGCGATCTTGTAGCTGACCGGCTGGTAGGAGGTCCACCACTGGCCGCCCTGGATGTGCTCCTGGGGCGGGGAGACCTGGACGAAGCCGTAACCGGCGGGGCCGAGACTGTCCGTGCATGCCTGGGCCACGGAGCTGAACTTCCACTCGAACATCACCGCGGTGACGTCCTTCTCACCGGGCGGCGCGGCCTGTGCCGTTCCGGCGGCGCCGAGCCCGGCGGGGAGGGCGAGGACTGCGGCGCCCATGGTGAGGGCGAGCGCGCCAGACAAGGGTCTGCGTGCCATGACTTTCCTCCTGCGGTGGGGGAAGTGCGGGGATGGCGGAGCAGCCTCACATGGCAACGCGCCGTGCCCTCAAGGCTCATGAAGCTTCTTGCAGCAAGGATGCAAAAGCCCGTGCGCAGCAGACCGTACGAGCCTGGCCTGCCCTGGTCAACCCCCTGGACACGACGCGATTACGTCCCGCTCACATCCTCGAAATACTGGAGATTTCTTCCTGCAAGGACTTACGCAAGATATTGCGGGCCTGTTAAGTTCTTAGCGACTCCGGCCCGGTCGGCCGGGGGTCCGGTCCACCGGATCCCACGCGCCCGGCCGACCGGGCCGGTCACGCCAAGGAGAGGCCCCGACGTCGCTTCCCCGCCGGCCCAATCCTGGGCCGACCGACGGGCCTCTCCTGCGCGTTGCCCGGCTATGCTCACCGTCCCATGAGCACCGGACGCCCCCTGCGCACCCGCGAACGGGTCCTTGTACGCATAGCCGTCGTCTTCGTCCTGCTCGTCGCACTCGGCGGCGGAGCGGGCCTGGCGGCCGAGGGGCTCGAAGGCCGCGCCGCCCTGCGGGACGGCCCTGTCGGCGCCCTGGCTCCCACCGACCGCCAGTGCGGCAAGGAGTCCTGCACCTGGATCGGCACGTTCACCAGCGCCGACGGCAGGGTCACCGAACGGGACGTCGACCTGAGGGACGACGTCGAGGTCAGCCGTGGCGAGGCCATGCCGGGCACGATCGACGGCGTGCGGCTCGCGGAGGACTCGGAGACCGCCTACACCACCGACTACGGCTGGCGCGCCCCGCTCGCGAAGGGCGCCGCGATGGCCGCCGTGGGCCTGGCGATCGCGGCGGGTCTGATCCTGATGCTGCGCAGCCGCGGAAGGGCGGCCGTGTCACCCTGAGGCAGCCTCCAGGCGCCCTTCAGCCTCGGGCCCCGTCAGCCCTGAAGCGGCGCCGGTACTCGGTCGGTGTGGTGTCGAGTCTGCGGCGGAACGCCCTGACGAGGGTGTCGACGGTGCCGAATCCGCATGCGGACGCGACGCGTTCGAGGGTGGCGTCGGTGGTTTCGAGCCGGTTCCGTGCCACCTCGACACGGGCCGATTCGACATAGGCGTGCGGAGTCGTGCCGAGTTCGGTCTTGAAGATCCGGGTGAGCTGCCGGTCGCTGACGTGGGCGTGTCCGGCGAGGTCCGCGACGGTGAGCGGCTCGGCGATGTTGCGCATGATGTGGTGACGGAGGTCCTCGATGCGCCGCGTCATGGAGACCTGTTCCAGGGGAACGCTGAACTGGCTCTGCCCGCTCGGCCGCTTCAGGTACATCACGAGTTGGCGTGCGACGCTCAACGCGACGGCCTCGCCGAGGTCGTCGGCGACGAGGGCGAGCGAGAGATCGAGGCAGGCGCTGATTCCCGCGCCGGTCCACACGTCGCCCTCGCGGATGAAGATCGGATCGGCGTCGACCTCGACGGCCGGATGGTCGTCGGCCAGTTGTTGCGCGGTCGACCAGTGGGTGGTGGCGCGTCTGCCGTCGAGGAGTCCGGCGGCGGCCAGGATGTGCGCTCCGACGCAGACGGAGGTGATCCGCCTGCTGCGCACGGCGAGTTCCTTCACCCGTGCCACCACGCTGGGATCGGTGAGCGGGTGCACGCGACGACGGCTGTCGATCTCGACCGCGCCGGGCACGATCAGGGTGTCGATGCGCTCCGTGGACAGGGCGTCGAAGGTGACGTCCGGGAGAACGCGTACCCCGGCGCCGGTGGTGACCGGGTCCATGGTCTCGGCGGCGAGGACCACGTCGTAGCCCGCCGCCTCGTCCGACTCGCGTCGCGCGAGGGAGAACACCTCCGGGGGTCCTGTGACATCGAGCAGGTCGACGCCGTCGAAGAGGACGATGACGATCAGTCGTCGGACGGTGCTCATGGGACTCCCGGGCCGGTGCAGTCGATGTCGGTTTCTGCAGGTTAGATGACATTGCCGACACACGGTGGTGGCCCTAGCGTCATAGGCGCAGGTCATCGCACCGGTGAGCTGCCCTCCGACACTCGATCCCCAGGTGGTTCCCCATGCCCAGAACGACGCTGCGCCGGCTCAACGGTCTCGACGACACCCCCGCGAAGCTCGCCGCATCGACCCTGGTCCTCGTCGACTACCAGAACACCTACACGACCGGCGTGATGGAACTGGACGGCTGGCAGGCGGCACTGGAGGCCGCGGCCGAGCTGCTGGCACAGGCGCGCCGCGAGGCCGCGAAGGTCATCCATGTCATCAACGACGGCGGCGAGGGCACCCCGTACGACATCCGGGCCGAGATCGGCCGGATCCACGCCGCTGTCGCACCGGCCGACGGTGAGCCGGTGATCGTGAAGAAGGCGCCGGACGCCTTCGTCGGTACGGACCTGGGCCGGCATGTCGACGACGCGGGCAACAGCGATCTGGTCATCGCCGGGTTCATGACGCACATGTGCGTGGCCTTCACCGCCCAGGGCGCCTTCCTGCGCGGCAACCGCCCCACGGTCGTGGCGGACGCCTGCGCCACCCGGGCGCTTCCGGTCCTCGAGGCCGAACTTCCTGCCGATCAGGTTCACTTCGGCGCGCTCGCCACCATCGCCGACCTGTACGGGGTCGTCGTCCCGTCCCTGAAGGAGCTCGCCTGAGGAGTGCCCGCCCCTTGCCCGCCGGACGCCCCTGACGCACGGCGGCCCGGCTCAGTAGGTGTGGCCGGGGCCAGTGCGGGTCCTCCCAGCGTGCGGGGCCGGACAGACCGAGCAGCCGTACGCAGTGGAGCAGTTCCGGCGAAGCGCCCTGGGAGCGGAGGCGCGCGGGTGCGTGGACGGCCAGCCAGGCACTCAGCTCACCTGTCCGCTTCTCGTCGGGCACCGGCCCCCTCGACCGGGCCTGAGAACGGTGAGCCCGGGCCGGGCACCCTAGCGCCAGGGATCGAGCGCGAGCTTGCCCCGGGTGCGGCCCGCTTCGAGTTCCTCCAGCACCGTCGGCCCTTCGGCGAGGGGAAGCACCTGAGGAGTACCGGGCGGGTACACACCAAGGGCGATGAGCGCCTCGATCTCGTCGAGCAACGACCGGTACAAGGACGGGGCCGCGACCGCCAGCGCACCGATGTGCAGGCCCTTGATCTGTACCGGATGGGTGAAGATCAGATCATGGGTGGTCAGCGTGACATCGCCGGAGGCGGCGCCGAACACGACGACTCGCCCGGTGAAGGGTCTGGTGACCGACAGGCTCGCCTCGAACGTGGCCTGTCCCACCGATTCCAGAACGAGATCGACACCGCTGGTGAGGCGGGTGATCTCCTCGGCCAGATCGGGGCTTCGACCGTCCAGGACCTCGTCCGCGCCGAGCGCCCTGACGGTGTCGTGCTTCGCCGGGGACGCCGTGGCGATCACCCGCGCACCGTAGTGGCGGGCGAGACGCACGGCAGCCTGTCCCACTCCTCCCGCCGCAGCGTGGACGAGCACCACCTCACCCGCTTCGATCTCGCCCAGCGGTTTCAGTGCCGCCAGCGCGGTGGCCCAGTTCAGGACCATGCCGAGCGCTTCGGCGTCGCTCCATCCGGTCGGTACGGGAAGGGCCCCTGCGGCCGGGAGCGTCATGTACTGCGCGAAGGCCCCCGGGCCGGCACCGACGACGTGGGTGCCAGGGCGCAGCGGGTCGGCGACATCCGGGCCGGCACCCACGATCTCGCCGGCGGCTTCGAAGCCCGCCACGTAGGGGGCCTCCGGACCTCCTCCGTAACTCCCTCGGGTCTGCATGACATCCGCGAAGTTGACCCCGGCGGCACCGACTCGGATGAGGTACTCGCCGGGACCCGGGACGGGGCGGGGATGATTCGTGGTGAGGGTCAGGTCCCTGGGCCCCCGGTGCGACTGCTGGACGAGTGCTCGTACGGTCCGATCGGCGGTGTGCTGCTCTTCGTCGGTCTCCATACGCCGACCGTAGGCACCTGACACTTGTGTCAAGGTCAAGCGACGGTCAGAGATCCGTACGGCGGGCCTCTCGGAGATAGGCGTCGAGTGCCGCGTGCTGATCACTGAGGACGGCGATGCGAGCGGCGAGCCGGTCGCGATGGCTCCGTACCTCGTCCAGGAACTCCGCGCACACCACGTCGGTTCCGGCATCGGATTCGCCGGTAAGGCCGGGCAGGGCATCCCTGATCAGCCGCACGGGCAGCCCGGACTCCAGCAGCGAGCGGATGACGAGCACCCGGTCGATGGTGGAACGGCAGTAGTCGCGGAACCTGTTGCTGAACCGGCCGGGGACGATCAAGCCTTCGTCCTCGTAGTGCCGTAACGATCGCGCACTGACGCCGCTGGCCCTGGAAGCTTCACCGATCTTCATACCTGTGACCAACGTCCGGGCGCACGGCGCTCTTCCCGCCCTCGCTGCGGTCCTTGCGGGCGCGATCGACGACGTACGGCCGGCGGAGGACGCCGGGACCGCTTACACCGCCGACTACGGCTGGCGCACACCGATCGCGAAGGGCGCCGCCCAGGCCGTCGTGGGCCTGGCGGTTGCGATCTGCCTGTATCTGGTCCTTCGCCCGGCAAGGGCGGCCGGGGTGCCGCGCTGAGGCACGCCCCCGGGCACCTTCACTGCATGGGGCTCCGCCTCGCCACGTACCGGCCGAGGGGCTGCTCACTGAAGATGGCTTCGGCGGTGGTGACACGGGCGGAGCGGAGCAGCCACCGGCGCAGGAGTTCCGGGTCGCGGCAGGCGGTGATCTTCTCCCGGGTGGTGTGGGCGACGTCGAGACCCCGCACTCGTAGAACGATCAGGATGTCTTCGGCGTAGCCCTCGGCGCGACCTTGGGCGCGGCCCTCTTCCCTGATCTCCTCGGAGAGGGGCGAGACGTAGAAGGAGAGATCGGCCACCAGGTTCCTCCACTGTGATGCCGACGGGCCGATGCCGGTACGCCGCGCAAGGCAACCGGCATCGGAGGACGCGACGTTACCGATCGGTGAGGGCTTCCTCGTCGAAGATCTGGTCGGACGTGGTGACGACCGCTGCGTTCGCCAGCCACCGACGGAGGAGCTCCGGGTCATCGCAGGTGGTGACCTTGTCCCGGGTGGTGTCTGTGATCTCGATGCCCCGGACACCCAGGATGAGCAGGATATTCTCGGCGCAATTCTCGACGCGGCCTTCTAGGCGCCCTTCGACGCGGCCCTCGACGCGGCCCTCGACGCGGCCTTCGTCACGGATTTCCTCGGAGAGCGGCGAGGTGTAGAAGGAGAGATCCACGGCCACCAGGTTCCTCCACTGTTGTGCAGCCGGGCGGTTGCCCAGGCCTTGTGCGATGAATTCGACGACGGGTCCAGCGATCGCTTCCGGTGTGTCGCGCAGGGCGACGGACATCGTCTTCAGTATCGCATCGACGTCCGGATTGTCAGCGTGTGTGATAGCAGCGAGTGTGGCGAGAGGCAGGTCCTTGCGGGCTTCGGCCACGTTCGTGATGACGGGCATGTTGTGCGGCCCCGCCACGAGGGGGCGGGCGGTCACGGTCGGGCACTGGGGCAGGCCGATGGTGATGGGCAGGGCCGCCCACGCGGCGGTCGCGTGGTCCTGGCAGATCACGAGGAGCAGGACGGGGAGCCGGTACTTGTTGTGGAGATACGTGACGTAGTACGGCCAACTGGCCTTCTTGCCGGGGTCCTTCTTCCCCTGGGCTTCGACGACGAGGAGGAAGGGACCGTCGCCCTCGGTCTCGATGCGCAGGAGCGTGTCCACGCGCCGTTCGAGCGGTTCGGACTCGGTGAGGTCGACGGTCAGCGGCTCTGCCGACACCAGCGGCGGCAGAGCCAGCCCGAGAACGTCGGAGAGCTGGGAGATGAGGCCGGGGTATTCCTGAAAGATGCGGTGCATCGCTTCGTGCGGTGCGCTGACCATAGGTTTCCGTTCGGGATCAGGCGGCTGTGGGCAGGTCGGTGCGGCAGTCGCGGCAGTGGCCGGGGTGGCGCGAGCGGAAGGCCCGGTCGCAGCGGTCACAGTTCTGGAGCGGGATGACGATCGCTCCGGGGCGTACGGGGGCCAGCTCGTGGGTGCCGGGGAGCGGAGGCGGCAGGAGCGCCGTGATCCGGTGCCGCAGGAGCTTGGCCGGGTGCTTGAGCGGGACCGGCAGGTCGTGGGTCAGGGCGCGGCGGACGGTCTCCGGGTCGGCGTCCCGCTCCAGCCAGGTGGCGACGCCTGGCGCGAGCATCTCGATGTCCCTTTCGGAGAGCACCAGTTGCGGCGCGTGGCGACGCAGGTCGGCGAGAATCGCGGCGGCCGTCCGCTGAAGCTCCGGGGTGAGCGCCTGCGGCTGCGGAAGCGGCGGGAGCGGCACCGTACGGGCCGTCGGGGACGGCACGGGGACGACCTCCGGCTGGTGTTCCGGCGCGGCTGGTGCGCACTGCGTCTGCGGCGCGGGCATGCGGGCGGGAACCGGCTCGGGCGCCGCCGTACTGCGTGCGGCCCGGGGCCGAGGGGCAACGGGGGCAGCAGCGGTCTCCGCGCCCGGCTGGTTGTACGAGACCGTGCGCGTCACGATGCGGCCGTCGGCAAGGCGTACACGGCTGCGATGCAGATAGCCCACCGCCTCCAACTCCCGCAGAGCGGCGGCGATCCGGGTCTCGCTCTCGGGGAACCGCCCGGCCAGATGCTTGATGCCGACCTTCGCTCCGGCGGGGAGCGACTGGATGTGCACGGCCAGGCCGATCGCCACGAGGGAGAGACCCCGGTGCTGTGCCAGGTGGTTGCCGATGACGGCGAAGCCCGCGCTGTGCCGGACGTTGCGGTGGATCACGCCGGACGTGACCGGCTGCGCACACGGGGGCGCGGTAATCTGCTGGGTACCCATCAGGAAGCGCTTCTTCCTCGGTGGTCAGGCCCTCGACCGGGATGCCAGTCCCGTCGGGGGCCGTCGCATGTCTGCGGTGGTCGGGGCGAGCATATGCCCGACAACACCTGCCAAATCCAGCTCAGTTGTCTTATGTCACCCGAGCGAGTGACGAAGCGTGCATGGGGGCGGGTTGGGTGGGGAAGGGTCATTTCCCTGGTTCTTCAAAGGCTTTAGACATCGCGAGGCACCGCGTCACGGCCCACCGGGTCGCGGGCACCCGCGACCCGGTGCCGGTGGTCACGGCGCTAGATCGACTTCCGCCCAGACCGTCTTGCGCGGAGTGGGCCCGACATCGACGCCCCAGCGGTCCGCGAGCGCCCCGACGATCAGCAGGCCCCGCCCCGTCTCCGCGTCACCGGCGGGCACGGCGAGGGCTCCGGGCGCGGGAGGCAGCCGGTCACCCCGGGTATCGGTCACCTCGATACGGAGCAGCGCCTCCCGGCGGACCGCGAGGCTCAGCCGGAAGTCCCGCCCCTGCACACGCCCGTGCACGGCCGCGTTGGCCGCCAGCTCGGCCACGATGTGCGCGGCAGGCTCATCGGGCAGCCCCCAGTCCCCCAGGTGCGCCGCGGCGAGCAGGCGGGCGAGCCTGGCGCCTCGACGCGTGGGAGAGAGCAGCACGGTGAACTGCCGCGTGGGAGCGGAATGTTCGGTTCGGGTGATTTCTTGGGTCACGTCACTCAGCGTGGCCCTTTTTGCTTACCGTGAAGAGGGACAAGCCGGTTACGTACGGTGATTGTCCAGTCCTTGTCCAGCGCTGTCCCGGCTGTCCCGGGTGACTTGCTGGGGACGACGGATGTTGTTCGGGAACGGCAGGGCGCGTCGGAAGTGGGGCACGGATGAGCGTGGATGAGGTCGGTACGCGGCACGAGAACGGCGGCACGGACGAGCCCGGCTGGGACGTCGATCCGGAGGACGAGTCGGGAGCGGCTCTGGTCTCGTTCGTGGGCCGACAGATCAAGGCATGGCGGGAGACGGCGGGCATGCGGGCCGGGGAGTTCGGGGCCGCGATCGGATACGGGGAGGACTTGGTCTTCAAGGTCGAGGGAGGTCGGCGCATTCCCCGACCGGAGTTCCTGGAGAAGGCGGACGAGGTGCTGCGGGCGGGCGGCAAACTCGCGATGTTCGGCAAGGAGATGGCGGAGGTCCGGTACCCGAAGAAGGTGCGGGACCTGGCGCGCATGGAAGCCCGTGCCGTCGAGGTCAGCGTCTACTCCAGTCACGCCGTCCACGGTCTTCTCCAGACGGAGCAACACGCTCGCGTGCTGCTGGAGGCGCGTCAGCCCGCCTACTCACGGGATGAGGTCGAGCGAGGCGTGTCCGCGCGTATCGCACGACGTTCCATCTTCGAACGAGAGCCGACGCCTTCTCTGAGTTTCGTCCAGGAAGAAGCCTCGCTACGGCGCCCCATCGGCGGGAGGATGGCGTTGCGGCTCCAGCTGGAACGCCTGTTGGAACTGGGCTCGTTGCGCAACGTCTCGTTGCAGGTGATGCCGCTGGACTGTGAAACTCATCCAGGCATGGGTGGTGACATCGAGATCCTCAAGTTCGGTGACGGCACAGCCGTCGGACGCTCCGCAGGAGCCTTCAACGGCCGTCCTGTGTCCGACCCGAAGCAGCTCAGAATCCTTGAGCTCCGTTATGGGATGATCCGATCCCAGGCACTCACGCCACGGGAATCGCTCGCCTTCATCGAGCAAGTGCTGGGAGAGACATGATCGACAAGCCCGCCGCCGAAGACTCCCGCGAGTTGGACTGGTTCAAGAGCAGTTACAGCGACAGCAGCAGCGGCAACGACTGCGTCGAGGTGGCGGCCTCGCCTGCCGCCGTGCACGTCCGCGACTCCAAGAACACCCCCGGCCCCCGCCTCGGCTTCACCCCCGCCACCTGGACGGCCTTCCTGACGTACGCCTCCCGACGCTGACCTCTCCGTGGCTGTTCGCGGGGGCTACTTCCAGACGACGGCCACGACTGCTGCGGCGGCCGTGAACGATGCCACGGCGAAGAAGGCCCACGGCCGCTTGTTGCGCATGCCGACCAGCGCGGTGACCGCCACCAGGACGTCCAGGGCCAGTTTCACCCCCATCTTCGCGTTGTCCACCGGCAGGTCCTGGGATATCCGGGTCCAGATGAGCCCCGCACCGGTGACCAGCTGGACGACCGCGCTGCTCACCATGTAGCCGCCGGTCACCGGGTCCTTCCCTCTCAGCTGGTAGAAGACGCCGCCCAGGAGCGCGGCGAACCCGAAGAGGTGGAAGACGAGGAACACATAGCGAAGGATCTCCATGCCAATGATCTCTTTCTGGATTCGGACGAGTTGATGTTTCTCCGGGCCGGCACGAGGTCCACTGCCGCGCCCGATTTCCCGCGCCGCAGATCGACTACGGGTGATTCACCGCAGGGTGAGCGGTGTCTCGGACGCGATGCGGGACAGCTTCTCCGGGTTGCGGACGACGTAGAGGCCGACGATGCGGCCGTCTTCCACGTGGACCGCGAGGATGCTGTCCAGCTCACCGTCCAGGTGGAGCGCGAGCGCCGGGCTGCCGTTGACCATGGTGGGGCCGAAGGTGACCGGGATCGTGTTCCTGCTGAGGCCGCCGGCCAGGAGGCGGGCCACCTTGTCGGCGCCGACGATCGGCCGTAGCGCGGCGTGCTTCACGCCGCCGCCGTCGCCCATGTAGACGACGTCCGGTGCGAGGACGTCGAGCAGTTCCTGAAGGCCCCCGCCCTCCAGTGCCCGTACGAACGACTCCACAGCCGCCCGCGTCTGGCGCTGGGTCACCACTGTGCGTGGGCGCCGGGCGTCCACGTGACGGCGGGCACGGTGCGCGATCTGGCGGACCGCTGCCGGGGTCTTGTCTATCGCCGCCGCGATCTCGTCGTAGCCGACGTCGAAGACCTCGCGCAGCACGAAGACGGCCCGCTCGGTCGGTGACAGCGTCTCCAGGACCAGCATCACCGCCATCGACACGCTCTCGGCGAGTTCGACGTCCTGGGCCACGTCCGGGGTGGTCAGCAGCGGCTCCGGCAGCCAGGGGCCCACGTACGACTCCTTGCGCCGGGACATCGTGCGCAGCCGGTTGAGCGCCTGCCGGGTCGTGATCCGGACCAGGTACGCCCGCTGGTCGCGCACCTGGTCGAGGTCGACCTCGACCCACCGCAGCCAGGTCTCCTGGAGGACGTCTTCGGCGTCGACCGCCGAGCCGAGCATCTCGTACGCGACGGTGAAGAGCAGATTGCGCTGGGCGACGAAGGTCTCGGTCGCCCGGTCGACGACGGGATCAGCACTCATGTGTGGATCATCTCCCCTTCGGCCGGCCCGGACCTAGGAAATCCGTTCGATGGCCGGTGCCTCGGCGCGTACGGCCTCCAGCGCCTCGCGGCGTCCGGCGCCCCCCTTCATGCGGTGCAGGCTGTACCCACCGGGCTTGTGCGCCTCGTCGGCCAGGTGCTTCACGATGCCCTTGCACACGGTCTCCTTCATCTTCGCGCCGAGGCGACCGTCGATGTGGAACCACACCGCGACGTCGGACCTGTTGCCGAACTGGAAGATGCCGGTGCCCCGGCCCAGGCTGATGCACTGGGCTCCGAACGACTGGTTGAGGGTCTCGGGCTGTTCGCCCGCCAGCCGGCTGAGGACCGTGTCTGCGGCCCGTGCGCCCAGCGGCATCGCCGTCTGACAGCTCATCCGCAGCGGCAGGCCCGACGGCGCCGCCGAGTCCCCGGCCGCGACGATGCGGTCGTCGTCCACGCTCCTCAGCGTCTCGTCCGTGAGCAGGCGGCCCAGGGCATCGGTGCTCAGCGCACTGCGGACGGCCAGGTCCGGCACGCCGAAGCCCACGGTCCAGATGGTCACCGCGCTGGGCAGCTCCCGGCCGTCGGCGAGCCGCACCGCGTCAGGCGTCACCGCCGTCACTTTCGTGTCGGCACCCTCCACGACCGTCACCCCGAGCGCCGCCAGCCGCCCGGCCACCGACCGCCGCCCCCGCCGGTGCAGGTACGGGCCGAGCACCCCACCGCAGACCAGGGTCACGACGCGGCCCTGTTCCGCCAGTTCGGCGGCGGTCTCGATGCCTGTCGGACCGGCTCCGACGACCGTCACCGGGGCCGGTGCGGGCGCGGCGTCGAGGACCGGCAGCAGCCGCTGCGCCTCCTCCAGGCCGGCGATCGGGTAGGCGAACTCGGCCGCACCGGGCACCTGCGGGTCGGCGCTGCCGCTGCCCACCGCGTAGACCAGGTAGTCGTAGCCCACCGCACCACCGCTCGCCAGCTCCACTTCGCGCCCGGCCGCGTCGATCCGCGTCACGCTGTCGACCACCAGCCGCACCCCCTGCGCCAGCACGTCCTGGTAGTCGACGACAGCGGTGTCGGTACCGCCCACCATCTGGTGCAGTCGGACCCGGTGGACGAAGGCGGGGCGCGGGTTGACCAGCGTCACGGTGACGTCGTCGCGCTGCGTCAGGCGATTGGCCGCCATGACGCCGGCGTACCCGCCGCCCACCACGACCACGTCGGTGTTCTTCACCATGATGGTGTCTCCCTCGTTTCGAGCGGTTCGAGCTGTTCGAGCTCAAGACACCACCTGCGCGGACCCTGTGACAGCCTGTGACCCAGTTCACTCGGACCGCCTCCCCCGCGCCTCCGGAAGGAACGCGGGTGCGCGAAAGGCCGGGTCCCCCCTCCGGACCCGGCCTCACCCGTTCATGCGCGCCCTCAGGCGCCCCGCACCGCCGCGGTTGATCCCCGTACGACCAACTCCGGCTGGAACACGTACTCCGTACGCTGCACGGGGCTGCCCCCTATCTCCTCCAGCAGGGCGCCCACCGCCGCCGCGGCCATCGCCTGCACCGGCTGGCGCACGGTGGTCAGCGGCGGGTCGGTGAAGGCGATCAGCTGCGAGTCGTCGAAGCCGACGACGGAGACGTCGCGCGGGACGTCGAACCCCCTGCCCCGGGCGGCCCTGACGACGCCGAGCGCCATCAGGTCGCTGCCGCAGACGATGCCGGTGCAGCCCGCGTCGAGCAGCGCGCCCGCGGCGACCTGGCCGCCCTCGACGCTGAACAGCGTGGAGCAGACCAGCAGTTCGGCCTCGTCGCGGTCCATGTCCAGCAGCGAGACCGCCGCGTCCACGAAGCCGTCGCGCTTGCGCCTGGAGGGCACATAGCGCTGCGGCCCGATCGCCAGGCCGATCCGCCGGTGGCCGAGCTCCGCGAGGTGGCTGACGGCCATGCGTACGGCGGCCTGGTCGTCGGGCGAGACGAACGGAGCGCTGATGCGCTCGTTGTAACCGTTGATCAGGACGAACGGCACGCCGCGCTCGGTGAGCGCGGCGTAGCGCGCGGGGTCCGCCGAGGTGTCGGCGTGCAGCCCGGACAGGAAGACGATCCCGCCGACGCCACGCTCGACGAGCTGTTCGACCAGCTCGTCCTCGGTGGCGCCGCCGGGCAGCTGGGTGCAGAGCACGGGCGTGTAGCCGTGCCCTGCGAGCACCTGCTCCACGGACTGCGCGAACGCCGGGAAGATCGGGTTGGTGAGCTCGGGCGTCACCAGTCCGATCAGCCCGGCACTGCGCTGCCGCAGCCGTACGGGGCGTTCGTAGCCGAGGATGTCGAGCGCCGCGAGCACCCGCTGACGCGTGGTGTCCGCGACGCCCGGCTTGCCGTTGAGCACCCGGCTGACGGTGGCCTCGCTGACCGCGGCCTGACCGGCGATGTCGGAGAGCCGCAGCGCCGGTCCGGTCCTGGGTGCGGGGACGGTCACACCGTCCACCACACCGTGGTGTCGGCGGGCAGCTCGACGGTGGCGCCGTCGACGGTCACCGGGGCGCTGGCGAGCAGCAGGGTGCCGGGGACGTCGACGCGTACCGGTGCGCCCGTCGTGTTGACGGTGCAGACGAAGCCGTCGCGGCCCAGGGCGAGCACGCCCTCGGGGGCGTCCAGCCACCGCACGTCCGTGCCGGCGCCGAGGCCCGGGTGCTCGCGCCGGGCGGCGATCGCGGCGCGGTACAGCTCCAGCGTGGAGCCCTCCACACCGGCCTGCGCCTCGACGGAGAGCGCGCCCCAGCTGTCGGGCTGCGGCAGCCAGCTGCCGCCGGCACCGAAGCCGTACGAGCTGCCCTCGCGGGTCCACGGGATCGGCACCCGGCAGCCGTCGCGGAAGCCGTCCTGGCCGTCGGCGCGGAAGTACGACGGGTCCTGGCGGGCCTCGTCGGGCAGGTCGGTGACGTCCGGGAGGCCGAGCTCCTCGCCCTGGTAGACGTAGGCGGAGCCGGGCAGCGCCAGCATCAGCAGGGTCGCCGCGCGGGCCCTGCGCAGACCGAGCTCCGGGTCGCCGGGGGTACGGATCTGGGTGCCCAGGCCCGGCGGGTTGGCGAAGCGGGTGGTGTGCCGGGTGACGTCGTGGTTGGAGAGCACCCAGGTGGTGGGGGCGCCCACCGGGCGCATCGCGTCGAGCGAGGTGTCGATGACGGCGCGCAGCGCGGCGGCGTCCCAGGCGGTCGACAGGTACTGGAAGTTGAACGCCTGGTGCATCTCGTCGGGGCGCACGTAGTTGGCGGTGCGCTCGACGGTGGGGGTCCACGCCTCGGCGACGAGGATCCGCCCGCCCGTCGCCCACCGCCGCCCTTCTGACGAAGGCCCTTCGGGCCCCTTGTTCTCGGGGTACTCGTCGAGGATGGTGCGCCAGCTGCGGTAGATCGCGTGCACACCGTCCTGGTCGAAGAACGGCATGACATCGTTGCCCAGGAGCTTGAGCTGTTCGTGCGAGCCGAGGTCGGGCAGACCCTCCGCCTTGACGAGGCCGTGGGCGACGTCGACGCGGAAGCCGTCGACGCCCATGTCGAGCCAGAAGCGCAGGATCGAGCGGAACTCGTCGGCGACCGCCGGGTGCTCCCAGTTGAAGTCGGGCTGCTCGGGCGCGAAGAGGTGCAGGTACCACTCACCGGGGGTGCCGTCCGGGTCGGTGCTGCGGGTCCACGCGGGCCCGCCGAAGATGGACTCCCAGTCGTTGGGCGGGAGTTCGCCGTCGGTGCCCTTGCCGGGGCGGAAGTGGTAGCGCTCGCGCAGGGCGGAGCCGGGGCCCTCGGCGAGGGCGCGCTTGAACCACTCGTGCTGGTCGGACGAGTGGTTGGGCACCAGGTCGACGATGATGCGCAGGCCCAGCCCGTGGGCCTCGCGGATCAGCCCGTCGGCGTCGAGGAGCGTGCCGAACATCGGGTCGATGGCCCGGTAGTCGGCGACGTCGTACCCCGCGTCGGCCTGCGGCGAGGCGTAGAAGGGGCTGAGCCAGACGGCGTCGACACCGAGGTCCCGGAGGTAGGGGAGCCGCGCGGTGACGCCCGCGAGGTCGCCCATGCCGTCGCCGTTGCCGTCGGCGAAGCTCCGTGGATAGACCTGGTAGATCACCGCGTCCTGCCACCAGCCGGTGCGGTGGCCCGGGGCGTCGTCGGACGTGCCGGTGGAGGGGGCAGCGAGGTGCTGGGTCATGTCGTCCCTGGGGTGTCTGGGTGGGGAGCGGCGCCGGGACCGGGTCGGGGATCCGGCGCCGCCGTGACGTTTGCGTACGGTCGTGCGGGACTGGTGCGTCAGCCCTTGACGGCTCCGGCGGACATGCCGGTGACCAGGTGCTTCTGCGCGAAGAGGAAGACCAGTGCGGCCGGGATGGCGATGAGCACGGACGCCGCGGTCATCGGGCCCCACTGGGCCCCGTACTGGTTGACGAACTTCTGCAGTCCGCCGGCGAGGGTGAGGTTCTCGTCGCCGACCATGAAGGCGGAGGCGTACGCCACTTCGCCCCAGGCGGTGATGAAGGAGTAGAAGGCGGTGACGGCGAGGCCGGGCTTGGCGAGCGGCAGGATGAGCCGCCAGAAGGTGCCGAACGGGGTGAGTCCGTCGACCTGTCCCGACTCGTCGATCTCCTGCGGGATCGTGTCGAAGAAGCCCTTCATCATCCAGGCGCAGAACGGCACCGAGATGGTGAGGTAGGTGATGACGAGGCCGGCCGGCTGATTGAGCAGGCCGATGTTCGACATGATGTTGTAGATCGGCACGATGAGGACGGCGACCGGGAACATCTGGGTGATCAGCAGCGTCCACATCAGGCCGCGCTTGCCGGGGAAGCGGAATCGGCTGACGGCGTAGCCGGTGGTGGCGGAGACGAAGACACCGATGACGGTGGAGAGCCCCGCGATGACCACGGAGTTGCCGAACCAGGTCAGGAACTCGGTGTCCTTGATCAGGTTCGTGTAGTTCTCGAACGTCGTCTCTTTGAAGAAGTCCGTCGTCGTCGCGAACTTGGCGGGCTTCAGCGAGGTCAGCAGGACCCAGAGCACCGGGAAGACCGCGATCACCGAGGCGACGATCAGGGTGAGGTGCAGGGCCACGGACGCGGCCGGCGAGCGGTCGCCGCGGAGCCGGGGCTTGGGGGCGCCGTGCCGGGCGGTGGTTGCGGTGGTCACCAGTTGTCTCCCTGCGTGCGGAGCACTCGCCGGTAGACCACGGCGAAGAGCATCAGGAGTACGAGGATCAGCACGCCCCACGTGGAGGACTGCGCGAAGTCGCGCGGGCTGATCTCGAAGGAGAATTTGTACGCCTGGGTGACCAGGATCTGGGTGGCCTCACCGGGTCCGCCGCGGGTCAGCAGGAAGATCACCGGGAACATGTTGAAGGTCCAGATGGTGGAGAGCAGGATCACCGTGGTGGACACCGGGCGCAGTCCGGGCAGCGTGATGTGGCGGAAGCGCTGCCAGGCGGTGGCGCCGTCCATCTCGGCGGCCTCGTACTGCTCCGAGGGGATCGACTGGAGTCCGCCGAGCAGGGCGACCATCATGAACGGGATGCCGAGCCAGACGTTGACGGCGATGACGGAGAACTTGGCCCAGGTGGGGTCGTTCAGCCACGGTATGCCGTCGATTCCGGCGCCGCCGAGGATCTTGTTGAGCAGCCCGCGGTCCTCGTTGTAGAGGAAGCGCCAGGCGAAGACCGAGACGAAGCCGGGGATGGCCCAGGGAAGGATCAGGGCCATGCGGTAGAAGGAGCGGCCGGCGATGCGCCGGTTGAGGATGTTGGCGAGAGCCATGCCCAGGCAGAACGTGATGCCCACGCAGGCGACCGTCCACACCAGTGTCCAGCCGAGCGTGCCGAGGAACTGACTGCCGGTCAGCGCGTCGACGTAGTTGTCCACGCCCACGAACTCGTAGGTGGCGGGCAGTTCGTTGACGCCGATGGACCGTGCGACGTTGCGCTCGTTGGCGTCGGTCATCGACAGCCAGATACCGCGGACCAGCGGGTAGCCGATGATCACGCCGATCACGATCACGACCGGGGCGACCATGGTCCAGGCGTACCAGTGGACCGACAGGGCGCGCCGGAGCCTGCTCGGTGGTGGGGGGTTACCAGTACCGCGGCTCCGGCCGCGGGCGACGTCGTCGCCCGCGGCCTTCGCCACCGACTGGCTGGTGTGGACAGCCATCAGTCGGCCTGCCTTCCTGAGTTACTTCCAGCCCTTGAGGAGCTTGCGGTAGGAGTCACCGGTCGCCTTGGCGGCCTTCTCCGGAGTGGTCTGGCCGGTGAGGACCTTGGTGTACTCGATGTTCAGCGGGGCGAAGAGGCTGCCGGTCTCGGGGATCCAGGGACGCTCGACGGCGGTCTCGACGACCGGCTTGAAGAACTGGACGATCTCGCTGTCCACGGCCTGGGCCTTGGAGTAGGCCGAGGTGCGGGTCGGCAGCAGGTTCAGGTCACCGGCGGTCTGGGCCTGGGCCTCGACCGAGGTCATGTACTCGACGAACGCGTAGGAGGCGTCGAGGTTCTTGGAGCCCGCGTAGACGCCGAGGTTGTGGCCACCCTGCGGGGCGCCCTGCGCGGCGGAGCCGGCCGGCACCGTGGAGATGCCGAGGTTCGCCTTGTCGGTGAACTCCTTGCCGGTGAGGGTGTCGGCCACGGCCCAGGGACCGTTGATCATCATGGCGACGTCGCCGTTCTTGAACGACTGCATCATGTTCTCCCAGCCGTCCGTGGCGTCGGTCTTCGCCGTACCGGAGTCGACGAGGTCCTTCACGACGTTGAACGCCTTGACGCCTTCGGCGCCGTCCACGGTGACGGTCTTGGAGTCCGCGTCGACCAGGTCACCGCCCTCGCCGTAGAGGAAGGAGAGGAAGTAGTACGAGTCGTCGCCGCGCAGGTAGAGGCCGGTCTTGCCGGTCTTGTCCTTGATCTTCTTGGCGACGGTCTTCAGGTCGGCGATCGTCGCGGGCGGCTCGACGCCGGCGTCCGCGAACATCTTCTTGTTGTAGAAGATGCCCATGGAGTCGATCACCTGCGGGACGGCGTACGTCTTGCCCTTGTACTTGGTCGACGCGGCGGCCTGGTCCAGGAAGTCGTCCTGGTCCTTGAGGGCCGCGGTGCCGTCCAGCGGGGCGAGGTAGCCGAGGTCGGCGAACTCGGGGGTCCAGGCCACCTCGGAGCGGATGACGTCGGGGGCTCCCGCACCGGCCTGCGCCGCGTTCTTGAACTTGTTCTGCGCCTCGCCGAAGGGCACGTTGACGTACTTGACGTCGACCTTCGGGTGCTCCTTCTCGAAGCCCTCGGCGAGCTTCTTGAAGACCTTGTCCTCGGTGCCGACGCTCGAGGTGTCCCACCAGGTCACCGTGCCGGAGAGCTCGCCCGAGCTCTTGCTGCCGCCGGTCTCGTCATCGCTGCCGCAGGCGGTCGCCGCGAGCGCCAGGGCCGCGACCAGGGCGGTGGCCGTTATGCCACGTCGCATCTGAACTCCTTCAACTGCCGTACCGCTCCGTCGCGGCGCCGGGTCGACGTGAACGTAACAAGGATGAAAGGCGACCGAAAGACTTTGCGGAAGATTTCTGCAAGCACCGCTGATCGTTACATTGGCGTGTCCTCAAGGTTGCCGTCAAGACTCTTGACGGAACCCCTTTCTCCCTGCCAATGCCAGGCCAGGCCCCTTCCCGGGCCGGTCGGGCGCCCTGTCGGGGGTATGCGGGCGGCACCCGCAAGGGCTTGCAAGATGTTGCCGCGTACGAGGTGGGGGGCGGCCACGGCGGGAGCGGGGTGCCCGGATTTCGCGCATGGTGGGCAATCCGACACGCGCCCGGTACAGTCCATTGCCATGACCGCACGGCTTGCCGATATCGCAACTCAGGCGGGGGTCAGCGAAGCTACGGTCAGCCGCGTACTGAACGGCAAGCCCGGTGTTGCAGCGGCCACCCGTGAATCCGTCCTCGCGGCGCTCGACGTCCTCGGCTACGAGCGTCCCGTGCGGCTGCGCAGGCGCAGCGCCGGCCTCGTCGGCCTGATCACGCCCGAGCTGGAGAACCCGATCTTCCCGGCGCTGGCCCAGGTCATCGGGCAGGCGCTGACCAGGCAGGGCTACACACCGGTGCTGGCGACGCAGACGCCGGGCGGGTCCACCGAGGACGAGCTCACGGAGATGCTCGTCGACCGGGGGGTCTCGGGCATCATCTTCGTCTCGGGTCTGCACGCCGACACCTCCGCCGACATGCAGCGCTACGAGCAACTGAGGGCCCAGGGCGTTCCCTTCGTCCTGGTCAACGGCTTCTCCCCCAAGGTGCAGGCGCCGTTCATCTCCCCCGACGACCGGGCGGCGATGCGGCTCGCGGTGACGCATCTGGTGGCGCTGGGGCACCAGCGCATCGGGCTGGCGGTCGGCCCCAAGCGCTTCGTTCCGGTGCTCCGCAAGATCGAGGGCTTCCACGCCACGATGCAGGAGCAGCTCGGTCTCACCGCGGACGCCGTGGAGGAACTGATCCAGCACTCCCTGTACACGCTGGAGGGCGGCCAGGCGGCCGCCTCGGCGCTGATGGAGCGCGGCTGCACGGCGGTGGTGTGCGCGAGCGACATGATGGCGCTCGGCGCGATCAGGGCGGCCCGGCGGCTGTCGGTGGAGGTGCCGAGGGACCTCTCGGTGGTGGGGTACGACGACTCGCCCCTCATAGCGTTCACCGATCCGCCGCTGACCACGATCAGGCAGCCGGTGACGGCGATGGGCCAGGCCGCGGTGCGCACGCTGCTGGAGGAGATCGGCGGCACGCCCGCTCCGCACAGCGAGTTCGTGTTCATGCCCGAACTGGTCGTACGTGGTTCAACCGCATCGGGTCCGGGCCCCTCTTCCGGGCCCAGGACGCGTGGGTAAAGTACCCGATGTGCGACCGGAACCCGACCGGAGGATCATCGGGCAGAGGGGGACGTATCTGGCAGACTCTGCGCCTATGGGTGAATCGCACGTGACCACACAGGAAGACCGCACGGCGGCCACCCCGTCACCCGTCGCGGATACGGCGACGGTGTCCGGTTCCACCCGGGCGGTCCCCCCGACGCGGAGCCCCCTGCGAGGACTGCGCGCGCTGCGTGTCCCCCGTCGGCCGCGCCTCTGGTTCGAAATCCTGCTCATCGCGGTCAGTTACTGGCTCTACTCGCTGGTGCGCAACGCGGTTCCCGAGCAGAAGGCCGCGGCACTGCGCAACGCCGACTGGATCTGGTCCCTCGAACACACGCTGGGGCTGGCCTTCGAGGAGGCGGTCAACCAGGCCGTCAATTCGGTGACATGGCTGATCGTGTCGATGAACTACTACTACGCGACGCTGCACTTCGTCGTCACCATCGCCGTGCTCGTCTGGCTGTTCCGCCGTCATCCGGGCCGTTACGCCGCCACCCGTCTGATCCTCTTCGCCACCACGGCGGTGGCGCTGCTGGGTTACTACCTCTTCCCGCTGGCCCCGCCCCGGCTGATGAACGGCGGCGCCTTCATCGACACGGTGATGCTGCACCAGACCTGGGGTTCGATGGCCTCGGGCAACTTCAAGCACATGTCCAACCAGTACGCGGCGATGCCGTCCATGCACATCGGCTGGTCCCTGTGGTGCGGCCTGACCATCTGCGCCCTGGCCAGTGCCCCCTGGGCGCGCATCCTGGGCCTGCTCTACCCCGTGGCGACGCTGGTCGTGATCGTCGCGACGGCGAACCACTTCTGGCTGGACGCGGTGGGCGGCATGGTGTGCCTGGCCTTCGGCATCGCGCTCTCGTACGCCTGGTACGGGTCGCTGCCCCACCGCCTGCCGAAGCGGGTGCCGTCCCTGGACAGGGCCCGCGCCCGGCTGCGCCTGCGCCGGCCGAGCAAGGCGGCCCCCGCGCCCGCGGGGGCTTCCGCGCGGGTGTCCGAGCCCAGGGCCCAGACTCCGCAGGCCCGGGCGGCGGCCGAGGAGTCCTGAGGCGGGGCGCCCGGACCGCGTCCCTCAGCCGGCCGCCCCGTAGAACCGCTCCTCCACCACCGCGCGGGCCCGCCGGGTGATCCGCCGGTAGTCGTCCAGCATGTCCCCCACGTGCCCGGGCTCGTAGCCGAGGTAGCGCCCCACGGCCGTCAGTTCGCGCGGGTTCGAGGGGAACGTGTCGC
Source organism: Streptomyces sp. CB02058 (assembly GCF_001905505.1). Lineage (GTDB taxonomy): Bacteria > Actinomycetota > Actinomycetes > Streptomycetales > Streptomycetaceae > Streptomyces. The sequence continues at coordinate 938,176 of NZ_LIPG01000002.1, read as the reverse complement.
CGGGCCGCCCCCGCACCAGCATCACCGCGTTGCGCACCCGCGAGGCCAGCACCCACGCCTCGTCCAGCGTCTGCGCCTCCTCGGCCGGGATCAGCCCCGCCGCGCACGCCGCCGCCAGCGCCTCACGCGTGCGCGGGGTCCGCAGCCCGGGTTCGGACCAGCCGTGCTGCATCTGCATCAGCTGCACCGTCCACTCGACGTCGCTCAGCCCGCCGCGCCCCAGCTTGGTGTGGAGCGTCGGATCGGCGCCGCGCGGCATGCGTTCCGACTCCATCCGCGCCTTGAGCCGCCGGATCTCCCGCACCGCGTCGTCCCCCAGCCCCTCCACGGGGTACCGCAGCGGGTCGATCAGCTCGACGAAGGCGCGTCCGAGCGCCTCGTCCCCGGCCATCGGATCGGCGCGCAGCAGGGCCTGGCTCTCCCAGACCAGCGACCAGCGCCGGTAGTACGCCTCGTACGACTTCAGGGTCCTCACCAGCGGCCCGGTCTTGCCCTCGGGCCGCAGGTCCACGTCGATGAGCAGGGGCGGGTCCGCGGTCGGCAGCTCCAGGAGCCTGCGCATCTCCGTGACGACGGTGTTGGCGGCACGGGTCGCCTCCTCGTCGCTGACCCCCTCGCGGGGCTCGTGCACGAACAGGACGTCCGCGTCGGAGCCGTATCCCAGCTCGTGCCCGCCGAAGCGGCCCATGCCGATGACGGCGAACCTCGTCGGCAGGGTGTCGCCCCACCGCTCGCGTACGGCGGCGCGCAGGGCGCCGGAGAGCGTGGCGGCGTTCAGATCGGTGACGGCGGAGCCGACCCGGTCCACGAGTGCGCCGGGATCCGTCTCCGCCGGGCTGTCCTCGGTGCCGTACGAGCCGATGATGTCGGCCGCGGTCGTGCGGAACAGCTCCCGGCGCCGCACCCCGCGCGCCACCGCGACGGCGGCCTCGGCGCCCGGGGCCCGGCCGACGGCGGCCAGCACCTCCTGCTCCAGGTGCTCCCGGCCGCGTGGCTTCAGCCCCTCGGGGTCGCCGAGGATGGCGACGGCCTCGGGGGCGCGCATCAGCAGGTCGGGGGCGAGCCGTCCGGCGGACAGGACCCGGGCGAGGTTCTCGGCCGCGGCCCCCTCGTCGCGCAGGAGCCGCAGATACCACGGGGTCTTGCCGAGGGCGTCCGACACCTGCCGGAAGCCGAGGAGCCCCGCGTCGGGGTCGGCGGAGTCCGCGAACCAGCCGAGCAGCACCGGCAGCAGGGTGCGCTGGATGGCGGCCTTGCGGGAGACACCCGAGGACAGGGCCTCCAGGTGCCGCAGCGCGGCAGCGGGGTCGGCGTAACCGAGGGCCTCCAGCCGGACGCCGGCGGCCTTGGCGCTGAGCCTGCTCTCGCCGGGCGCGAGCTGGGCGACGGCGTCCAGGAGCGGCCGGTAGAACAGCTTCTCGTGCAGCCGCCGCACCACGGAGGCGTGCCGCCGCCAGGCCCGGTTGAGCTCGGCGACCGGGTCCGTGCGCAGCCCGAGGGAGCGCCCGAGCCTCCGGAGGTCGGCCTCGTCCTCGGGGACCAGATGGGTGCGGCGCAGGCGGTAGAGCTGGATGCGGTGCTCCATGGCCCGCAGGAAGCGGTAGGCCTCGTCCAGCTGCGCGGCGTCCGCCCTCCCGACGTACCCGCCGTCGGCGAGCGCCCGCAGGGCCTCCAGCGTGGAGCCGGAGTGCAGGGTGCTGTCGCTGCGGCCGTGGACGAGCTGGAGGAGCTGTACGGCGAACTCGACGTCCCGGAGCCCGCCGGGGCCGAGCTTGAGCTCCCGGTCGACGCGGTCGACGGGGATGTTGTCGACGACGCGGCGGCGCATCTTCTGCACGTCGCCGACGAAGTTCTCCCGCTCGGCCGCCTGCCACACCAGGGGCGACACGGCGTCGACGTACTCCGCGCCGAGTTCGGGGTCGCCCGCGACGGGTGTGGCCTTGAGCAGCGCCTGGAACTCCCAGGTCTTCGCCCAGCGCTGGTAGTAGGCGAGGTGCGAGGACAGGGTCCGCACCAGGGGGCCGTTGCGGCCCTCGGGGCGGAGGTTGGCGTCCACGGGCCAGATGGTGCCCTCGACGGTGGTGTCGGAGCAGATCCGCATCAGATGGGCGGCGAGCCGGGTCGCGGCCTGCATGGCGCCGTTCTCCTCCGCGCCGTCGAGGGGCTCGCCCACGAAGATCACGTCCACGTCGGAGACGTAGTTCAGCTCGTGCCCGCCGCACTTGCCCATCGCGATGACGGCGAGCCGGCACTGTGCGGCGTCGGAAGGGGCCGCGGCGCGGGCGATGGCGAGCGCGGCCCGCAGGGTGGCCGTGGCGAGGTCGGCGAGCTCCGCGGCGACCTGGGCGACGTCGGTCGTCCCGCACACGTCGCGGGCCGCTATGGACAGCAGGGACCTGCGGTAGGCGACCCGCAGCGAGTCCGGGTCGACGGCGTCGCCGAGCATGTGCTCGAACTCGCGCACCCCGGGGTGCAGATCGGTGGCCTCGTAGGTGACGAGCACGTGCCAGTCGCGCGGGTGCCTGGCCAGGTGGTCCCCGAGCGCCTCGGACGCTCCGAGGGCCCCCAGGAGCCGGTCCCGGAGCGGCTTGGCCGTGACGAGGGTGTCCAGCAGGACCCGCCGCTCCTCGGGCTCCTCGGCCTCGACGAGCCGTACGAGGCTGTGCAGGGCCAGATCAGGGTCGGCGGTGGCCCCGAGGGCGTCGAACAGCACGGGATCGGCCCGTACGGAGGAGAGCTCGGGCAGATCCAGCAGCCGTTCGGCGGCAGAGGGGTCGGTGAAACCGTGCCGCAGCAGTCGGGTGAACGTACTGCTCCTGCGTCCCGGCACCGTCGTCATCCCGTGTCTCCTGCCCGCCGATCACACATATCCGCCCTTCGAGCCTAGCCCGCGCCGATGAAATCCGAGCGGGCGCGGAGTCCCCACCTCGGAGCACGATCGTCGAAAAGCCCACGCGCACCGCCGTAACGAACCTGGAGCCCGTCATGCCGGAGAAGAACACCGCTGTTCCCGAGACCGTCCTGGACCCGCACTACAGCGGGGAGGACGCCGCCGCCCGCCCCTGGGCGGAGGCGGTCGCGCTGCTGGAGGGCGCGGAGCTGTACTGGCTCTCCACGGTCCGCCCCGACGGCCGCCCGCACGTGACCCCGCTGATCGGCATCTGGTCGGACGGCGCACTGCACTTCTGCACGGGGCCTTCGGAACGCAAGGCGCTCAACCTGGCAGAGAACCCGGAGGTCGTCCTGACCACCGGCGCCAACACGCTGAACGAGGGCCTGGACGTGGTGGTCGAGGGCCCGGCGGCCCGGGTGACGGACGAGGAGCGGCTGATCGGGCTGGCCGAGGCCTGGGAGGCGAAGTACGGCGCGGACTGGCACTTCGGCGTCACGGACGGGATGTTCTCCAACGGCGCGGGCGGCCGTGCGCTGGTCTTCTCGGTGACCCCGCGCACGGCCTTCGGCTTCGCGAAGGGCGAGCCGTACGGGCAGACCCGCTGGCGCTTCGCCTGAGGCGCCCGGGGGCCCGGGAGGCCGGCACCCGGGCCCGGGGCGGGTCGCCCGGCCGCTCGGGGCGGGTCCCCGGCCGCTCGGGGCGGGTCCCCGGCCGCCCGGGGCGGGTCCCCGGCCGCCCGGGGCGGGTCCCCGGCCGCCCGGGGCGGGTCCCCGGCCGCCCGGGGCGGGTCCCCGGGCCGGGTACCGGCCAGGGGCCTGGCCGGCACTCATCGGCCCGGGTTGCGGCGACGACCCCGGCGTGATGTCTCAGGCCCGGGTCGCGGCCCGCGACCTCGGCATGGGGCCTCAGGCCCGGGTTGCGGCAGCGACCCCTGCGTGGTGCCTCAGGCCCGGGTGCCGATCACGACGGTGGCGTACAGCTCCTCGGAGGCGACGACGCGGGGGATCAGTCCGCTGCCGCCCACCGTCTCCTCGGCGCGCGCCGCCTGCCGTTCGCTCGTCTCGACCAGCAGGCTGCCTCCCGGGGCCAGCCAGTCGGTCGCCTCCGCGACCACGCGGCGCATCACGTCGAGTCCGTCGCCCCCTCCGTCGAGCGCCACGCGCGGCTCGTGGACGCGCGCCTCGGCGGGCAGCAGCTCGACGTCATCGGTCGGTACGTACGGCACGTTGGCGAGCAGGATGTCCACGCGTCCGCGCAGCGAGCCGGGCAGCGGCGCGAAGAGATCGCCCTCGTAGACGGTTCCGAGGCCGCCCACATTGCGCCGGGCGCAGCGCACGGCGGCGGGTTCGACGTCCGCGGCGTGCAGTTCGACGTCCGCGAGCGACGAGGCCAGTGCCGTGCCCAGCGCCCCGGAGCCGCAGCAGAGGTCGACGACGACCGGCGCACCCGGAGCGAGGGCCGCTGCCTGGCGTACGAGGAACTCCGTACGCCGCCGTGGCACGAAGACGCCCGGGTCCACCGCGATGCGCAGCCCGCAGAACTCGGCCCAGCCCAGCACGTGTTCGAGCGGCAGCCCGGCGGCGCGGCGCTCGGCCATGGCGGCGAGTTCGGCGGGGTCGGCCGCCGCGGAGAGGAGGAGCTCCGCCTCGTCCTCGGCGAAGACACAGCCGGCGGCACGGAGCACGGTGACGAGGGAGGAGAAGGTGAGCGGTGGGGCGAATTCCTGCATGGTGCGGAGCCTTTCGGGATGAACCGATGGGCGCTCCGCGATCGCTCAGGCCTGGTCGGCCCTACGACGGCGAGGGGTGAGCGCCCAGCCTGCTGAAGCGGTAATGGGTCTCACCTCCTGGGTCGGTCCCGGTCTCGGGACGCGTCACACTACCGGACTCCGGCCGTGCGGACACGACTCCGCCCCCGTCACGTCCGTGGCGGGGGCGGAGTCGTGTCGTCGGCGCTCAGCCGGACCCGCGGCTCACAGGTCCACGCTGTCGCGCAGCTTCGTCGGCGTCAGGAAGAGCGACGCGACGACACCGATCACCGCGATACCGGCGGAGATCAGGAAGATGTGTCCGGTCGCGTCGCCGTAGGCCGCACGCACCACTTCCTGGATCTGCGGCGGCATGGCGGCCACGTTGAGCGTGGAGCCGCCCGACGCGGAGGCGGCGGGGTCGATGCCCAGCTTCGCGAGCCCTTCGGCGATCTTCACGGCGACCTGGTTGGCGAGCACGGCGCCCAGCACGGAGACGCCGATGGTGCCGCCGAGCGACCGGAAGAAGGTGATCGCCCCGCTGGCCGCGCCGAGTTCGGAGAGCGGCACGGTGTTCTGGAGGACGAGCACGAGGTTCTGCATCGACATGCCGACACCGATGCCGACCGCGAGCATCCCCAGCGACACGATGACCAGCGAGGTCTCGTGGTCGATGGTGGACAGTCCGAGGAAGCCGAGGGCCAGCACGACGACGCCGGTGACGATGTACGGCTTGACCTTGCCCGTCCTGGAGACGAGCCGTCCCGCGACGGTGGACGAGACGAGCACGCCGAGCATCAGCGGGATGGTGAGCAGCCCGGCCTCGGTCGGTGAATTGCCCCGGCCGATCTGGAAGTACTGGCCGAGGAAGACCGCGCCGCCGAACATCGCCATGCCCACCGCGAGGCTCGCGACGATGGCGAGGGCGGGGTCCCGCCGGCGTACGACGTGGAGCGGTACGACGGGCTCCTTGACCCGCGCCTCCACCATGACCGCCGCGCCCAGGATCACGACGCTGCCGCCGACCATGGCGAGCGTCTGCCAGGAGATCCAGGCGAAGTCGTTGTCGACGAAGGTGACCCAGAGCAGCAGCAGGCTGACACCCGCGGCGATGAGAGTGGCGCCGAGGTAGTCCACCTTCGCCTCTCCGCGGCGCACCTCGGGAAGGTGCAGGGTGCGGGTCAGGAGCACGAAGGCGACGAGAGTGATCGGTACGGCGATGAAGAAGCACCAGCGCCAGCCGAGCCAGGAGGTGTCGGTGATGAACCCGCCGAGCAGCGGCCCTCCGACGGTGGCGACGGCCATGACCCCGCCGAGGTAACCGTTGTAGCGGCCCCGCTCCTTGGGGCTGATCATCGCGGCGATGATCACCTGGACGAGCACCTGGAGCGCGCCCATGCCCAGGCCCTGGATGACACGGAAGCCGATCAGCTGTCCGGTGGACTGGGCGAATCCACAGGCGATCGACGAGATGACGAAGAGGCCGATGGCTATCTGGAGCAGCAGCTTCTTGCTGAACAGGTCGGCGAGCTTGCCCCAGATGGGCGTCGAGGCCGTGGAGGCCAGCAGCGTCGCGGTGACCACCCAGGTGTACTGCGACTGCGTGCCGTTGAGCGAGCCGATGATCTGCGGGAGGGCGACCGAGACGACCGTACTGCTGATCATCGCCACGAACAGCACGATGAGCAGCCCGCTCAGCGCCCGCAGCACATGACGGTGATCCATCGGCGCGACGCCGGTCGGCGCTGCCGTATCTGCGCTCACGCGCAACCTCCGGAAGATTCGAGAGCCAGGGAGAGCCTTCATCATACATGCACATTGGGCAATTTTGCTCACTGTGCAAGTTTTCCTCGGCCGTAGATAATGGCCCCATGGAGAGCCCTGTGGGACTGCGGGAACGCAAGAAGGCCGCCACCAGGCAGGCCGTGCACGAAGCGACGATGCGGCTGACGGTCGAGCTCGGTTTCGACCATGTGACGGTCGAGGCGGTCGCCGACGCGGCCGGGATCTCCCGCAGAACCTTCTCCAACTACTTCACGAACAAGGAGGACGCCCTCCTCTACGGCGAGGAGCAGATGATCGGCTCGCTGGTCCGGAACGTACGGAACCGCCCGGCGGACGAACCGGCCTGGACGGCGCTCAGGGCGGCGGTGGCCGAGTTCTCGGCGGACGCCGCGCCGCCCGAGCGGGAGTGGGCGGTCCGCACGAGGCTGGCCCTGCGCCACCCCTCGCTCCTGGCCCGCCAGCTCGCCAACCACGCGGCGCTGGAGCGGGATCTGGCCGACGCCGTGGCGCTGCGCGAGCCCCCAGGGAGCGGCCCGGTGCGCCCGGTGGTCCTGGCCGCCGCGTTCCTCTCCTCGGTGCGGACCGCGATGCGCACCTGGATCGAAGAGGACCTGACGCGGGGGCCGGGCGAGGTCATCGACGAGATCCTCGACGAGATGGGCCGGGCCTTCGACTGAGGGCCCGCCCTCGGCGCGGTGACCGACGGCGGATACGCCCCGCACGGAGGCCGCTTCCTCTCCCGCACCCAGGAGTGTACGTTCGTACATACATAACCCGGGGCGAGCTCCGCCCTCCCGCGTACTCGTGAAAGACACGTGCCTGATGGACCTGGCCACCCGCCGCCGCAGAACGGCGTTGTTCCTCTTCTTCCTCGTGCCCGGCTTGTCGATATCCTCCTGGGTCACGCGGACGCCGGACATCAGGGACCAACTGGGCGCCTCCACCGCGCAGATGGGGCTGGTCCTGTTCGGCCTGTCCGTCGGCTCCATGCTCGGCATCCTCAGCTCCGGGGCGCTGGTGGCGCGGTTCGGGACCAGGCCGGTCATGGGCGTGGGGACGACGACCGTCATCCTCGGCCTGGCGGTCATCGGCACCGGGGCCATGCTCTCCTCCGCCCCGGCCGTCACGGCCGGGCTGTTCCTCTTCGGAGCCGGCATGGGAGGCTCGGAAGTCGCGGTCAACATCGACGGCGCCGAGGTCGAGCAGCTCGCCGGCCGGACGGTGCTGCCCACCCTGCACGGCTTCTTCAGCCTCGGCACCGTCGTGGGAGCGAGCCTCGGCATCCTGTGCACGGCCGTCGAGTTCCCCGTGCAGTGGCACCTGGGCGCCATGGCCGTCGTCACCGCCGGCATGTTCGTGTACGCCTTCCGCGCCATCCCCTCCGGGGTCGGCAGGACCAGGGGCGCCCGGTCCGCCGACGGCGGCGCGGCACCGGCGCGGGCGGCGGTCTGGAAGGACCGGCGTCTGCTGCTGATCGGCGGCATCATCCTCGCCATGGCACTGGCCGAGGGCGCCGCCAACGACTGGCTGCCGCTGCTCATGGTCGACGGCCACGGCGTGGACCCGGCCCTGGGATCGGCGGTCTACGCGGGCTTCGCCGCCGCCATGACCCTCGGCCGCTTCGGCGGCGGCTTCTTCATCGACCGCTTCGGCCGCGCCCCCGTCGTCCGGGCCAGCGCGCTGTCCGCGGCCCTCGGACTCGCGCTCGTCATCTTCGCCGACTCCCCCGTCCTCGCCGGTGCCGCCGTGCTCTTCTGGGGTCTGGGGGCCTCGCTCGGCTTCCCCGTCGCCCTCTCCGCGGCCGGCGACTCCGGCCCCGACTCGGCGGCCCGCGTCAGCCTGGTGGCGATGATCGGCTACATCGCCTTCCTCGTCGGGCCCCCCGGCCTCGGCTTCCTGGGCGACCACTACGGCCTGCGCTCGGCCATGATCGTCGTGCTGGCCTTCGTCGCCGTCGCGGTCTTCCTCGCCCCGGCCATCGGCGCCTCCCGCACCACGCGCTCCGAGGCCCACCCCGCGCGGGCACCCGAGCCCGACGCGGCACCGGACGTCCCGCAGACCGCCAAGGGCGAGTGAGCACGCCCGTTCGTGTGCCCGGGCGGTGTGGCACCGCCGCCGTTCCCGCTCCGTGACGTGCCATGGGGAAGGTGACGGAGAAGCGTGGCATCGGACGGCTGCGCCGGATCGCGCGTCGGCGTTCCGGGAAGGAGCCTCGTCAGCCCCGGAACGGGCGACGGCCCCGGCCGGACGGGAACGGACCGGGGAAGTCCCGCAGCCGGGCGGAATGGATGGGGCTGGTGGCGGTCAGCCTGCCGGGACTGGCAGCGCTGGCCGCACTGCTGTTCACCTGGATGCAGGTGGGACAGGCGAACAAGGAACTGCGGATCAGCGAGCAGGGGCAGATCACCAACCGGTTCAACGCGGCCATCACCAATCTGGGATCGGACTCCCTGGACGTGCGCCTCGGGGGGATCTACGCCCTGGAGCGCATCATGCAGGACTCCACCCGCGACCGCGCCACGATCGTCTCCGTCCTGACGGCCTATGTGCGCCGGCACGCACCGCTTCCGGAGAAGGGCAGCGAGAAGCAGCCGTCCCCTTCTCCCGATGCCACGCCTGCGACAGACATCGAAGCGGTGATGCACGTCCTGGCCGAACGGCCGCCGGCCGGCGACGAGCTCGTACTCGATCTGAGCCGCACGGATCTGCGCGGGCTGACGCCGGGTACGGGCAGAAGCGAGTTCGCGGACGCCGATTTCCGCGAATCGGACCTGAGCGGCGCCGATCTGAGCCATGCGAACCTGGCCGGCGCGGATCTGGACGGCGCGGTCCTGCGCACCACGGACCTGTCCGACGCGTCCCTGCTCGCAGCGGGGCTGGCGGGGGCGGTCCTGTCCGATGCCCTTCTGACCGCGGCGAATCTGACCTCCGCGGACCTCGAATCCGCGCGTCTGGGCGGTGCGGATCTGAGCGGCACCTACCTGAACAGCACGGTCCTGGAGAAGGCGGTCCTCCAGGACGCGAATCTGACCGGCGCCTACCTGAGGAGTGCGGACCTGGAGGACGCGGACCTGTCCGGTGCCCGCCTGAACTCCGCGGAACTGACCCTGGCGGACCTGACGGGCGCCGATCTGACCGGAGCGGACCTGACGGGAGCGGATCTCACGGGGGCGATCCTGACCGACGCCCGCCTCGAGGGCGCGAAGCTGGACGGGGTCCGCGGGCTGTCGCCGTCGCAACGCTGAGTGTGCCGGTGAGGGGCGTTCAGTCCTCGGGCACGTAACGCACGCAGGTGGTGAACGGGTCCCTGAGCACGCATTCCATGAGCTCGTGCCACTCCGAGCTCTCCTGGCGGGCACCCGCGGCGAGGGGCGCGGCGCAGGAGCGGTCGGAAAGACCCCAGAGAGAACCGTCCGCCCAGCCGACCTGTCGCGTCCGGTCCTCTATCGCGTCGGAGCAGCTCGCCGACGGCTTGTAGCGCTTGATCTCCTTCACCAGCTCCAGGTAGAGGGCGTTCCTGAGCGCTTCGGTCCGCTCCTCCAGCTTCTTCTTCGCCTCTTCCCGCTCCTCCGGCGACGCCTCGGGGTCCTCGTACACCTTCAGCGCGTCGCAGGTCTCCTCGACGATCTGCTGGATCCGCTTCCTGTCCTTCGGATCCGTCGGTGTCGTACGCGGATCAGCGAGCCCCGACACCGCCTGGGAGACGTCTGCGAGAGGCTTTGACGGCACCAGGGTCTGCGGCGCGCTCGACGACCTGGAGACCGACAACGACGAGGCCGAGGTGGAGATCTTCCCCGCGATCCTCGTGTTCGTGGCCCGGTCCTCGGGCGTCGCGCGGGGATCCTCGACCATCTTCAGCGCCGCGGTGATCCCCGCCACGATGCTCACGTACGCGGCCCGGTCCTCGGGCGTCGTGCGCGGGTCGTCGATGAGGGACAGCATCTTCGTCACCGCCTTCTCGACGTCCTCCTTGACCTCCTCCGGCGCCTTCGCCACCCGGGCCTGGGCCTCCTGCTTCAGCTCCTCGGGCTTCTGCGACTCCGCTGTGTCGGGCGCGTCCGACGGCGGCGGGGTGTCCGGAGGCTCCGACGTGTCCTCGGGCGGCGGTGTGTCCTCAGGTGGGGGCGTGTCCTCGGGCGGCGGTGTTTCCTCGGGCGGAGGCGTGTCCTCGGGCTCCGGGGTCGGCGGGGGCGGCGGGGACGTGCCGTGCGGTGCGGGCGCGAGGTGAGCGGCGGCAGGGGCCGCCGCCGCGGTGCCGAGGCCCGGCACCGCGATCATCACGGCCAGGCATGAGGCGCAGGCCGTGCGGGAGAAGTGACGTCGGGACGTTCCGGCCATGTCAGCTCCAGGTGCACTCGCGACATGCGGCTCCGCCCTTGTGGGCCCGGCCCTTGCGACGCCCCACGGTGGCCGGAGATCCATGGCTCAACGGCGCACAGGCGTTACAACCCACTGTGACCCCGTCGCCGCGTCCCGCAACTCGGGTCCGCGTGCCCTTCCCGGCGCACGGGCACCACCGTCCGCGCGGCGCCCGGGAACGGCCTCGGGCCGGCGGTGCGCACACCACCGGCCCGAGGCCGTCTGCGTACAGGGGTGCTTACAGCACCGGCAGCAGGTTCTTCAGCTCGAAGGCCGTGACCTCGCTGCGGTACTCCTCCCACTCCTGCTTCTTGTTGCGCAGGAAGAAGTCGAAGACGTGCTCGCCCAGGGTCTCGGCGACCAGTTCGCTCTTCTCCATCAGCGAGATCGCCTCACCCAGGTTCTGCGGGAGCGGCTCGATGCCCATCGCGCGGCGCTCCGAGTCGGAGAGGGCCCAGACGTCGTCGTCGGCGCCGGCCGGGAGTTCGTAGCCCTCCTCGATGCCCTTGAGGCCCGCGGCGAGCAGGACGGCGTACGTGAGGTACGGGTTGGCGCCGGAGTCGATGGAGCGGACCTCGACGCGCGCCGAGCCCGTCTTGCCGGGCTTGTACATCGGGACGCGGATCAGCGCGGAGCGGTTGTTGTGGCCCCAGCAGATGTACGAGGGGGCCTCGCCGCCGGCGCCCGCGGAGCGGCTGGAGCCGCCCCAGATGCGCTTGTACGAGTTGACCCACTGGTTCGTCACGGCGGAGATCTCCGCGGCGTGCTTCAGCAGGCCCGCGATGAAGGAGCGGCCGACCTTCGACAGCTGGTACTCGGCGCCCGACTCGTAGAAGGCGTTGCGGTCGCCCTCGAAGAGGGAGAGGTGGGTGTGCATGCCCGAGCCCGGGTACTCCGAGAACGGCTTCGGCATGAAGGTGGCCTGCACGCCCTGCTCCAGCGCGACCTGCTTCATGACCAGGCGGAAGGTCATGATGTTGTCGGCGGTGGAGAGCGCGTCCGCGTAACGGAGGTCGATCTCCTGCTGGCCGGGGGCGCCCTCGTGGTGGCTGAACTCGACCGAGATGCCCATCGATTCGAGCATGGTGATCGCCTGGCGGCGGAAGTCCATGCCGACGTTCTGCGGGGTGTGGTCGAAGTAGCCGGAGCTGTCGGCCGGGGTGGGGCGGGAGCCGTCGACCGGCTTGTTCTTCAGCAGGAAGAACTCGATCTCCGGGTGGGTGTAGAAGGTGAAGCCCAGGTCCGAGGTCTTCGCGAGGATGCGCTTGAGGACGAAGCGGGGGTCCGCGAAGGAGGGCGAACCGTCCGGCATCAGGATGTCGCAGAACATCCGCGCCGTTCCGGGAGCCTCCGCGCGCCACGGGAGGATCTGGAACGTGCCGGGGTCCGGCTTGGCGATCATGTCCGATTCGTATACACGGGCGAAGCCCTCGATCGCGGAGCCATCGAAGCCGATGCCCTCGTCAAAGGCCTGTTCGAGCTCGGCCGGGGCCACGGCGACGGACTTGAGGTAACCGAGAACATCGGTGAACCACAGCCGTACGAAGCGGATGTCGCGCTCCTCAAGGGTCCTGAGGACGAATTCCTGCTGCTTGTCCATAGCCACATCCTTGCAGTTCAGACGGTCCGTGCACCACCGCCCGGGGTAGGGGAGACACCTCAGTATCACGACCCGGGATTTCACCCAGATTACGCACACGGTGTGAGAGAGAGCACGCGGCCACCCACTACGATCGGCGCCCATGGTGTGCAGGGGGCACGAGGGCTCCTCCGCGGCCCCGCGCGCCCAGGCTTTTCCCGCTCCGCTCCCGTCTCTCCCGACCCCCTGGCAGAAGGACCCGACGACATGAGCTTCGACCGCAGGACCCGGATAGAGCAGATGCGCAACGCCGACCGCGCGCGGGACCGCCGCAACCGGGTCGTCGCCATAGGCGTGAGTGCCGTCGTGGTCGCCGGGCTGCTGGGATTCGGCTCGTACATGCTTCTGGAGAAGTCCGAGGCCAAGGAGAAGAAGGAGGAGAGCCAGGCCCAGGACGCCAAGCAGACGGAGGAGGAGAAGAAGGACCTCGCGGCCGAGCCGATCGCGGACGAGAAGTCGTGGGACGCGAAGAAGCTGACCCGCAACCACGTCACCACCGACGTGAAGTACCCCATGGAGCCGCCCGTCGGCGGTGACCACGCCCCGGCCTGGCTGAACTGCGACGGGGTCGTATACGAAAAGGCCGTTCCGAACGTCAACGCGGTGCACGCCCTGGAGCACGGCGCGGTCTGGGTGACCCACAACGGGAAGGCCTCCGGGGACGACGTCTCCAAGCTCGCGTCCCGCGTCGAGAGCACGCCCTTCTCGCTGATGTCCCCGTACGAGGGGCAGGCCGGGGCGATCATGCTCAGCGCCTGGGGCAAGCAGGTCACGGTGGACAGCGCGGACGATCCCCGGGTGGCGCGGTTCTTCGCGAAGTACGTCCAGGGCGCGCAGACGCCCGAGCCGGGCGCGCCCTGCACCGGCGGGGTCGACGGGTGACCCCGGCGAGCACCCGGCGTACGCGGTGGGTGGCGGGCTCCGCCGTCGCCCTCGCCCTGCTGTTCGCCGGCGCGGCGACCGTCGCGTCCGCGCGGGTCGACGGGAGCGCGCCCGCCCCGCTTACGCCCTCGGCCGCGTCCGCCGACGCGGGCTTCGCGCGCGACATGGCCGTCCACCACCAGCAGGCCGTGGAGATGTCCTTCCTCGTCCGTGACATGACCGAGGACGAGGACGTACGGCGGCTCGCCTACGACATCGCCAACACCCAGGCCAATCAGCGGGGGATGCTGCTCGGCTGGCTGGACCTGTGGGAGCTGCCGAAGACGGCGCCCGACGGGCAGGGGCCGATGTCCTGGATGCCGGACGGGCACGGCGGCCACGACATGCACGGCATGGAGAACATGGCAGGCATGGAGAGCTCGGGTGGGGACGGGGCGCTGATGCCCGGTATGGCGACCAGGGCCGAGCTCGCCCGGCTCCGGGAGGCACGGGGCGAGAAGGCCGAGGTCCTCTACCTCCAGCTGATGACCGACCACCACAAGGGCGGCGTCACCATGGCCCGCGCCTGCGCCTCCCGGTGCACCGTGCCCGTGGAGAAGCGACTCGCCCGGGGCATGGTCGAGGCCCAGCAGTCCGAGCTCGACCTGATGGCGGACATGCTCGCGGCGCGCGGTGCCGCGCCCCGCTCCTGAGCGGCCCACCCGCTCGGCGTACACCCGGACGGGTGACAGCGTTCGCGTGCGCCGGGCGGGCCGGGGACCATGGGAGTTCTCGGGGCCGTCGAGCAGTGCCCGCAGGCACGCAGGAGGCAACCTCATGACCACGGCCAAGGACATCATGCATCCCGGGGCCCACTGGATCCCCGCCCACGAGACCCTCGACCGCGCCGCACAGATGATGCGGAACCACAAGGTGGGGGCACTTCCCGTGTCGGCCAACGGCGAGCAGGACCGGATGGTCGGGATCATCACCGACCGCGACATCGTGATCAAGTGCGTGGCGGCGGGGCACGATCCGTCGAAGGTCACGGCGGGCGAGCTCTGCGACGGAACGCCGCGCTGGATCGAGTCGACGGCGGATGTGAACGCCGTGCTGGACGAGATGCAGAACCACCGCATCCGCCGGCTTCCCGTCATCGAGAAGAAGAAGCTGATCGGCATGATCAGCGAGGCGGACCTGGCGATGCACCTCTCGGACGAGCAGGTCGCCGGCTGGGCGGAGAAGGTCTACTCCCGCGCCTGACCGCTCACGCCCCTCCCCCGCCCGTCGCCCGTACCACGACGGCCTGGTGACCCTCGCGCACAGCGCGAGGGACGCCGGGCCGTCGCGCGCGTGGGGGCGCCGTCGCGCGCGGGGGCCGTCGGCCATGTGAGGCCGCGCGCCTGGGGGCCGCCGCGTGTGGGCACTGCCGGGGCCTCGGGCGGCGGGCCGCCGGGTGTCGGGCCCTCCGGCTCATACCCGCCCGGGATACGGTGCGCAATATGTCTGAAATGCCCACTCGTCGTGCCGCGCTCGGTCTCGGTGTCGCCCTGGCGGGGACAGCAGGCCTCGCCTCCGCCGCCCACGCCTCGCCCTTCCGCCCCCGCTCCCCCGCGCGAGCCGCGGACCAGTACGTCGCCCCCGACGGGCCGGAGGTCGTCGACGCCGAGACCCGCCGGGGCGCCGGCCCGGTGCGGAAGGTCTCGCTCACCGCCACCGCGTCCCGTCTCGACCTGGGCGACGGCCTCACCGTCCCCAGCTGGTCCTACGGGGACCGCCTGCCCGGCGAAGCGATCCGGGTCACGGCGGGCGACACCCTGGAACTCGCCCTGGCCAACCATCTGCCACAGGCGACCACGATGCACTGGCACGGCCTGGCCCTGCGCAACGACATGGACGGGGTGCCCGGCCTGACCCAGCGTCCCGTCGAGCCGGGCGCCGCCTTCACCTACCGCTTCGCGGTCACGAATCCGGGGACGTACTGGATCCATCCGCACTCCGGTGTCCAGCTCGACCGGGGGCTGTACGCGCCGCTGATCGTCGACGACCCGAAGGAACCGCTCTCGTACGACAAGGAGTGGGTCGTCGTCCTCGACGACTGGCTCGACGGGGTGGACGGCTCCACCCCGGACGCGGTCCTCGGCGAACTCACCAAGGGCCGCGCCGCCGCTCACGGAACGGCAGGTCACGGCGCGGCCTCTCACGCCAGGGCGGCCGACGACGGTGCCCCCTCCCGGCTGCTCGCGGACTCCAGCAGCGACCTCCTCGGCGGCCACGCGGGCGATGTCGCCTATCCGCACCATCTGGTCAACGGCCGCAGGGCGCAGGACCCTTCGGTCTTCGAGGCGCGCCCCGGCGACCGCATCCGGCTGCGCGTCATCAACGCGGGCGGGGACACCGCGTTCCGGCTGGCGCTGGGCGGCCACCGGATGACGGTGACGCACACCGACGGCTTCCCGGTGCGGCACACCGAGACCGATGCCCTGCTGCTGGGCATGGGCGAGCGGTACGACGTGCTGGTGACGGCCGGGGACGGGGTGTTCCCGCTGACCGCCCTCGCCGAGGGCAAGGGCGCCTCGGCGCTGGCCGTGCTGCGGACGAGCACCGGGGCGCTGCCTCCGGCCGACGTCCGGCCCGGGGAACTGGACGGCGAGGTACTCACGGCCGACCGGCTGTCCGCGGACGAGTCGGTCGCACTCCCGGCCCGGACGGCCGACCGGACCGTACGGATCGCGCTCACTGGCTCCATGGAGGCGTACGACTGGGCCTTCGACGGCAAGCCCTACGACCCCGCGGCGCGGCGGCCCGTCCGGGCCGGGGAGCGGGTGCGGCTGGTCTTCACCAACCGCACCCGGATGTGGCACCCCGTCCATCTGCACGGCCACACGTTCGCGCTGGCCGGGGCGGGCGGACCGGAAGCGCCCGGGGCCCGCAAGGACACCGCCGCCGTCCTGCCGGGGCGCTCGCTCACCGTCGACTTCGACGCGGACAACCCGGGGCTGTGGATGCTGCACTGCCACAACGTCTACCACTCGGAATCCGGGATGATGACGGTCCTCGGCTATCTGCGCTGAGCCTCCGCGCGGCCCCGTCCGGGGGCGGTCCGCCCCCTCCGGACGGGGATACGCCAGGACATCGCGTCAGTAAGACGATTACACTGGTCCCGTGCCTCAACTACGTCTCGCACTCAATCAGATCGACGCGACCGTCGGAGACCTCGCCGGCAACTCCGAGTCGATCGTCCACTGGACCCGGCACGCCGCCGAGCAGGGCGCCCACCTGGTGGCGTTCCCCGAGATGGTGCTGACCGGATACCCCGTCGAGGACCTGGCCCTGCGCTCGTCCTTCGTCGAGGCCTCGCGCCGGGCGCTGCGGGCGCTCGCCGTCCGCCTCGCCGACGAGGGCTTCGGGGAACTCCCCGTCGTCGTCGGCTACCTGGACCGCTCCGAGCACGCCGCCGCGCGCTACGGACAGCCGGCGGGCTCTCCGCGCAACGCCGCCGCGGTGCTGCACCGCGGGACGGTCGCGCTGAACTTCGCCAAGCACCACCTGCCCAACTACGGCGTCTTCGACGAGTTCCGGTACTTCGTGCCCGGCGACTCGATGCCCGTCGTGCGGGTTCACGGCATCGACGTGGCGCTCGCGATCTGCGAGGACCTCTGGCAGGACGGCGGCCGGGTCCCGGCCGCGCGGGCGGCGGGGGCAGGGCTGCTGCTGTCCATCAACGCGTCCCCGTACGAGCGGGACAAGGACGACACCCGGCTGGAGCTGGTCCGCAAGCGCGCCCAGGAGGCCGGGTGCACGACGGCGTACCTGGCCATGATCGGCGGCCAGGACGAGCTGGTCTTCGACGGGGACTCGATCGTCGTCGACAAGGACGGCGAAGTCGTCGCCCGCGCACCCCAGTTCTCCGAGGGCAGCGTGATCCTCGACCTGGACCTCCCGGCCGCTGCGGCCGAGGCGCCGTCGGGCGTCGTCAACGACGGTCTGCGGATCGACCACGTGGTCCTGGGCGAGGAGCCGCTCCCGGCCTACGAGCCCGAGCTGACCGGCGGTTACGCCGAGCGGCTCGACGACGACGAGGAGCTGTACTCGGCGCTGGTCGTGGGGCTGCGCGCGTACGCTGCGAAGAACGGTTTCAGCAGTGTCCTGATCGGGCTCTCCGGCGGTATCGACTCGGCGCTCGTCGCGGCCATCGCCTGTGACGCGCTGGGCGCCCGGCACGTGTACGGCATCTCGATGCCGTCGAAGTACTCGTCGGACCACTCCAAGGGCGACGCGGCCGAACTCGCCCGGCGCACGGGGCTGAACTTCCGCACCGTACCGATCGAGCCGATGTTCGACGCGTACATGGGGTCGCTGGGGCTCACCGGGCTGGCCGAGGAGAACCTCCAGTCGCGGCTGCGCGGCACGATGCTGATGGCCGTCTCCAACCAGGAGGGCCAGATCGTGCTCGCGCCGGGCAACAAGTCCGAGCTGGCGGTGGGCTATTCGACCCTCTACGGGGACTCCGTCGGCGCGTACGGGCCGATCAAGGACGTGTACAAGACGTCGGTCTTCCGCCTCGCGAAGTGGCGCAACCGTGCCGCCGAGGAGCGCGGTCAGACCCCGCCCATCCCGGAGGCGTCCATCACCAAGCCGCCGAGCGCCGAGCTCCGCCCCGGCCAGGTGGACACGGATTCGCTGCCGGACTACGACGTGCTGGACCGGATCCTGGAGATGTACGTCGACCGGGACCAGGGCCGCGACGCGATCGTGGCGGCGGGCTTCGACGACGCCCTGGTGAGGAAAACGCTGCGGATGGTGGACACGGCGGAGTACAAGCGCAGGCAGTACCCGCCGGGCACGAAGATCTCCCCGAAGGGCTTCGGCAAGGACCGCCGGCTGCCCATCACGAACCAGTGGCGCGAGTCGAGCTGACGCGCGGGACCGGCCTCGTCGCGAGGCGTGTGCGAGACGCGGGGCCTGTCCGACCACGCGGGGCCGGTCCGGCGCGCGGGGCCTGTCCGGCGGGGCCCTCAGCGGGACAGGCCCAGCTCGCCCGCACGCATGCCGGCCTGGAAGCGGGAGTCCGCCTCCAGCGCGGCCATCAGTCCGGCCACACGCCGCCGGTAGGTCCGGAGCGAGACGCCGAGGCGGCGGGCCGCCGACGCGTCGGTGAGCCCCGAGCCGAGGGCCTGGAGGACCGCGCGGTCCTCGGCGTCCAGACGGGGCATGTCGCCGCGCAGACAGTCGTCGAGGTCGGCGGACTCGTCCCAGACCGCCTGGACGAGCGAATCGACGCCCTCGACCAGGTTCCGCGACGTCGTGACGGTGTACTCACGGCCCGAGGGGGTCTCGCGGCCCGCGAGGATCATGACCCGCCGGTCGATGATGATCGTCTCGTGAGGCAGTGGTGAGCCGCTGATCCGGACCAGGGCCCCCTTGCCCCGCACCAGCCGCAGGTGCGCGCGGGCCTCCTCCTCGACGAGCGCGAGCGGGCTCAGCAGTTTGCGTACGGTGATGCCCGGCGGGTCCGGTGCCCGCATCCGGCGCAGGACCGCCGCCCTGGCCACCGGCTGGGACCAGGTCGCGAGGTCCCGGGCGGCGCACAGGAAGTCGCAGGACACGGACTCGAAGAGATGACCGGCACGCGCGATCAGCTCCGCGTCGCCCTGGACCGAGAACACCTCTTCGTTCCTCACACCGCCAGTCTGGCAGCCGGCCCGCCGGTCTGGCAGCAAGCTGCCACGAGCTCGCCGGGCCTCGGGGAGGCGGACACCATGGTCCCCATGACGACCAGGACGTTCGCGCTCGGCGGCGAACAGACCATCAACCGGCTCGGCTTCGGCGCGATGCGCCTTGCGGCGGGCACCTTCGACGGCCCGCCGCGCGACCCGGAGACCGGCATCGCCGTGCTCCGGCGGGCCGTGGAACTGGGCGTGAACCACATCGACACGGCCGGCTTCTACAGCAGAGGTGCGGTACAGGCCAACGAGCTGATCCGCGAGGCACTGACCCCCTACCGCGAGGACCTGGTCGTCGCGACGAAGGTGGGACCGCTGCGCGGCCCGACCGGCCCGCCGAGCGGGGAGGCGGCCCCGGACCAGCTGCGCGGGCTGGTCGAGGCGGATCTGCGCGCGCTGGGGCTGGACCGGCTCGACCTCGTGTACCTGCGGGTGGGCGGGATGACCGGGCCGGGCGGCGCGTCGATCGCGGAACGGTTCGCGGTGCTGGCCGGACTCCGCGAGGAGGGGCTGATCCGTCACCTGGGCGTCAGCAACGTCGACGCCGCCCAGCTCGCGGAGGCCAGGCGGATCGCGCCCGTCGCGGCGGTGCAGAACAAGCACCCCGATGCCCCTGGGCTGCTCACGGAGTGCGAGAGGGCGGGGATCGCGTTCGTGCCGTACTTCCCGCTCGGCGGAGGAGTGGACCCCGCCCCACTGGGCGGCGAGCGGCTCGGCAAGGTCGCGGCACGCCTCGGCGCGACCCCGGCGCAGGTCGCGCTCGCCGCGCTGCTGGCGTCGTCCCCCGCGGTGCTGGCGATTCCGGGCACCGGCTCCCTCGCTCATCTGGAGGAGAACCTCGCGGCGGGCACGCTCGTCCTCGGCGACGCGGACCTGGCCACCCTGCGCGGCTGACCGGCCGCCCGCGAGGCTCCGGGCCCGGATAGGGCATCTGCCCGATGCCGCCGCCCCGCCTCAGTCGTCAGCATGGGCCGCCGGAGCGCCCGGCCGGGGCGCGGGTGGTGGACGGCGGGGGCACGGGATGGCGTTGGGCGCGGTGGTACGGGACCGGACGGCTCTGCTCTGCCTCACCGGGCTGCTCGTGTCCGGCTTCGGTACGTCCGCGATGTGGCTGACCGCCGGGATCTGGGTCAAGTCGGCGACCGGGTCGGACAGTCTGGCCGCCCTGACGGTGTGCGCGATGTGGGCGCCGGTCCTGGCGGGCCCCGCCATCGGAGCGGTCGCCGACCGGGTGCCGCGCAGGCTCCTGCTGGTCGTGGTGAACCTGGTGATGGCGGGCCTGGTGGGCTCGCTGCTCCTCGTCGGCCCGGGCCACCGGATCAGCGCGCTCTTCGCCGTCCTCGTCGTGTACGGCGCGAGCGGTGTCCTCCTGGACGCGGCGGAGGCGGCCCTGGTCGCACAGGCGGTCGACGCCCGGCTGCTGGGGGACTTCAACGGGCTGCGTACGACGGCGAACGAGGGCATGAAACTGCTCGCGCCCCTGGCGGGCGCCGGCCTGTTCACCCGGTACGGCGCGGGCCCGGTGGTGGCGCTGGACGCGGCGACGTTCGCCTTGGCCGCCCTGGTCTTCGCCCGTCTGCGGGTACGGGAGCCGGCCCGGGACAGGGGGACGGCACGGCGGGGCGGCACGGCGGCGGGGATACGCCTGCTGCGCGGCTCGCCGGTCCTGAGGCCGCTGGTGTACGCCGGAGCGCTGACGATGCTGCTCGCGGGGGTCAACGGGGCTGCCGTGTACGCCGTCGTGGACGAGACCCTGGACCGTCCACCGGCGTACGCCGGGGTGTTGTACGCCTTCCAGGGCGCCGGCTCCGTGGCGGTCGGGCTGCTGGCGGGCCCCCTGCTGCGGCGGATGCCGGAACGCGCGTTCGCGGCGGCGGGGACCACGGTGTTCGCCCTGGCGGTGGGGGCACGGGGGCTGGGCGGGGACCTGGTGGCGCTCGCGGCAAGCACGGCCATCGGCGCGGGCCTGCCGTGCGTGCTCATCGCCGCGATGACCGCGGTGCAGCGGGAGACCCCGGCCGCGGTGCTCGGCCGCACCGCGGCGGCGGCCAACTCGCTGATGACGGCGCCCAACGCGATGGCGCTGGCGGGCGGCGCGGGACTGGTCGCCGTGGTGGACGTCCGGCTGCTGCTGCCCGCCGCGGCACTGGTGGGACTGGCCACGGCGGCCTGGCTGCGCCCGCGTCGCCGGGAGCCGCACGAGGCCGGGCCGGCGGGGACGTGACGGCCTCCACGGAGCCGCCGGACCGGGGGCGCGGCACGAAGGCGAACCGGCGGGAGCAGCGCGAGGCCGGGCCGGCGGGAGCATGCGTGCTCTCCGCCGGCCCGGCCTCGTGGCGCGTCAGCCCTCGTACGAGCGGGCCGCGACCGGTTCGCGCGTCTCGGCCTTGGTGCCGGACGCCACGACGCGCGAGGCGCCGGGGGTCCGGTCCAGGAAGCCCGCCGTGACCGCCACGGCGAGACCGGCGACGGCCAGGACCGCGCCGACCAGGGCCGGTGAGGTCCAGCCCCAGCCCGCCGAGATGGCGACCCCGCCGAGCCAGGCCCCGCCCGCGTTGGCGAGGTTGAAGGCGGAGTGGTTGGAGGCGGAGGCGAGCGTCGGGGCGTCCTTCGCCTTGTTCATCACGAGCATCTGGAGCGGGGTGGTGGTCATGAAGCCGATGCCGCCGAGCAGCACCACCATGACCAGCGCCGCCCACTGCACATGCACGGTGAAGGGGAAGACGACCAGGACGACGGCCAGGGCCCCCAGCGAACCGTAGAGCGTGGGCCGCAGCGCGCGGTCGGTCAGCGGTCCCGCCGCCAGGGCGCCGAGTGTCATCCCGATGCCGAAGAGCGCGAGGACGAGCGTCACGGAGGACTCGCCGAAGCCCATCGCCTCGGTCGTCATGGACGAGAGGTAGGAGTAGACGGCGAAGACACCCGCGAAGCCGAGGACGGCGGTGAGCAGGCCGAGCACGACCTGACGGTTGCCGAGCGCGCTCAGTTCGCGGCGTACGTTCTGGTGCGCCTCGACGGGGATCTGCGGCACCAGACGGGCGAGCGCGGCCATCGCGCCGAGCCCGATCACCGCGACCACCATGAAGGTGGCGCGCCAGCCGAGGTGCTGTCCGAGCAGGGTGGCCGCCGGTACGCCGACGATGTTGGCCACGGTCAGGCCGAGGAACATCGTGGCGACGGCCCGGGCCTGGCGGCCGTCCGGCACGAGGCGGGCGGCGACGACCGCGCCGACGCCGAAGAAGGCGCCGTGCGGGAGCCCGGCCAGGACGCGGCCCGCGAGCAGCCAGCCGAAGTCGGGGGCGAACGCGGAGGCGAGGTTGCCGATGGTGAAGACGGCCATCAGCAGCAGGAGCATCCGCTTGCGCGGGATCCTGGAGCCGAGGCCGGTGAGCAGCGGGGCACCGAGGACGACGCCGATCGCGTACGCCGAGACGAGATAACCGGCGGTGGGTACGGACGTTCCCAGATCGTCCGCGACATTGGGCAGCAGGCCCATCATCACGAACTCGGTGGTGCCGATGCCGAAGGCGCTCACAGCGAGGGCGAGCAGGGCCAGGGGCATGGAAGTGACCTTTCGGGCAGGGGGCCGCCCGGGCCGTGGAGGCCGGGTGGCAGCGGTGTGTGTGCGGGAGCGTCGGCTTCTTTGCCGGGACGGGTTATGTATCCCGTCGGAACAAAGTCTCTCAGACGTTTTATGCCCGGACGTGAACAAGCCGTTGCGGCGGGGTGTGATGTGGGCATCACTCGGCCGCTCCGCCGCCTCCCGGGACCGGTTCGCCGTCACCGCTCCGGCACCGGGAGGCGGGGAGTACCCGCCGCGGCGGGCACCGCCGCGAGCACCCCCGCACCCGCGAGGGCCAGGCACATCAGCAGGGCGCTCACCCAGACCGGTGCGCGGAAGCCGAGACCCGCGCCGAGGGCCAGGCCGCCCAGCCAAGGGCCCGCCGCCGCACCCACGTTGAAGGCGGCCGTCGCGAAGGAACCGGCCATCGTGGGCGCGTCGGGGGCCAGTTGGAAGACCCTGGTGATCAACGCCGTTCCCGTACCGAAGGCGAGCGCCCCCTGGAGCAGCACGAGGACGAGGGCGGCCACCGGGTGGGCCGCGGCCAGCGCGAGCGCCGCCCAGCCCGCCGTCAGTGCCGCCATGCCGCATCCGACGACCACGCCCGGCCGGGTGTCGGCCAGGCGTCCCGCCAGCGTGACGCCCACGAACGAGCCGACGCCGAACAGCGCGAGGACCACCGGCACCCAGCCCGCGCCGAAGCCGGTGACCCGGGTGACCAGGGGCTCCAGATAGGAGAAGGCGCAGAAGGTCGCCCCCTGCACGAGCGCCATCACCAGCAGGGTCAGCACCAGCCGCGGCCGGGCCAGGGCGGCCAGTTCGCTTCGCGCGCTCACCCGCCGCGCGTCCTCGGGGCGGCCTCCCGGGACGGCGACGAGCAGGGCGACGGCGGCCGGTACGGAGACGAGGGCCACGGCCCAGAACGCCGAGCGCCAGCCCCAGAGTTCGCCGAGCACCGCCCCGGCGGGGACGCCCACCACGCAGGCGACGGTGACCCCGCCGACGACCACGGCGGTGGCCCGGGCCCGCCGCTCGGGGCCCGCCAGGGCCAGTGCGGTGACCAGCGCCACCGCCCAGAAGCCCGCGTTGGCCAGCGCCCCGGCGACCCGGGTGGCGAGCAGCACGGTATAGCTGGAGGTCAGCGCGCCGGCGACATGGACGGCGACGAAGACCCCGAGGAAGAACAGCAGCGCCCGGCGCCGGGGCCAGGTGCGGCCCGCCAGGGCGGTGAGCGGCGCGCCGACCACCATCCCGACGGCGAAGGCCGAGGTCAACAGGCCCGCGGCGCCCAGCGAGACGTCCAGGTCACCGGCGATGCCGGAGAGCAGGCCGGACAGCATGAATTCCGATGTGCCCTGGGCGAAGACCGCCAGCCCGAGCACGTACACGGCGAATGGCATGAGAGAAGGAACCCCTTGTACGGAACCGTCGGAGGAACGAGCGGTGTACGGGGATGCGGGCCGCGCCCGTCGTCACGCGCCTGGGCGCGGGGACGGCAACGCGGTGGAATGTCCGGTGTCCGCACGGGACACGAGAGTCGGCCCGCACCGCCGGCAACGGTCCCGCGGTGACGGACGGCGCGACGGGGGAAGCCCGGTGACCACGGGGGTCAGAGGCTTGCGGCGTCGGTGACCGGCCACCGGCGAACCGGCGGCCGGAGTCTGTCGGACTCGGGGCTGGACATGGGAGGGAGCGTACCCGCTCGC
Organism: Streptomyces sp. CB02058; assembly: GCF_001905505.1. Lineage (GTDB taxonomy): Bacteria > Actinomycetota > Actinomycetes > Streptomycetales > Streptomycetaceae > Streptomyces. The sequence continues at coordinate 913,898 of NZ_LIPG01000002.1, read as the reverse complement.
TCAGAGCTCCACGCGGGCGGCGATCGGAAGGTGGTCGCTGTCCGTGGCGGGGAGGGTCCAGGAGGCGAGGGGTTCGACGCCGCGCACCATGATCTGGTCGATCCGGGCCATGGGGAAGGACGCCGGCCAGCTGAAGCCGAAGCCGTCGCCCGCCGCGCCCTGGGTGGAGCGCATCTGGGCGGTGACGGCGTTCAGCGAGCGGTCGTTCATCGTGCCGTTCAGATCGCCGAGCAGGACCACCCGCTCCAGCGGTTCGTCGGCGATGGCCTCGCCGAGCGCGTCCGCGCTGTCGTCGCGCTGGTTGGCCGTGAAGCCCGCGTTCAGCTTGACCCGCACGGAGGGGAGGTGCGCGACGTACACCTTGACCCGGCCCTCGGGGGTGGTGACCGTGGCGCGCATGGCCCGGGTCCAGCCCAGCTTGATGTCGACGGGCTTGGAGTCGGTCACCGGGTACTTGCTCCAGAGACCGACGGTGCCCTGGACGGAGTGGTACGGATAGCGGTCGGCGAGCGCGTCCTCGTACGCCGCGACCTTGCCGCCGGGCAGTTCCTGGAGGGCCACGACGTCCGCGCCGGAACCGGCCACCTGCTGGGCGGTGCCCGCGGGGTCGGGGTTGCCCGCGTTGACGTTGTGCGTGGCGACGGTGAGGTCGCCCCCGCTGCCCGACTTGTCGGCGAAGAGGAGGCCGCCGAAGAGGTTGAGCCAGACCGCGACCGGCAGGATCAGGGCGATCACCGCGGTGGCGGAGCGCCGGAGCAGGCCCAGGACCAGCAGCACGGGCACGAGCAGGCCGAACCACGGCAGGAAGGTCTCGATGAGGCTGCCCAGGTTGCCGATGGCGTTCGGGATGTCCGCGTGGAGGACCATCACGAGCGTCAGCAGGACGGAGCAGAGCGCCAGGACGATGCCCCGCCGCCAGATACCCCGGTCGGAGGCCAGTCTGCGGCGCAGGGCCTGGAGGCGTGAGTCCGGCTGCGGACCCGCGCCGGCGTTCTCGGTGTCCGCCCTGTACGCCTGCACCATTGCGCTCGTCCTCACTGCCTTGCCGTACACATCACCGCGCCTCACGACCCTAGGCGATGGGTGGCGCCATTCCCGCCGTCGACGACGGCCGTACTGCCATCAGGACGACACAGGCACCGCGCCGGGTTCCGGCGGAACGGGTGGTTGTGAGGCTTGTGACAGAACGATCACACAGGGGCGGTCGTCGGTTCCCCGGCTGTGACCTGCGGTTTCGCCGGCCGTGGCGCGAGACCCTGGAGAAGGGTGGCGATGATGCGGTCGGCGAGGTCCTCCGGAAGCGCGGCATCGGGGCGGTGGACGGTGCGTACGAGCATGGGCCCCAGGAAGAGGTCGTTCATGAGCTCCACGTCGAGGTCGTCACGGAGTTCCCCCGCGTCCACGGCCCGCTGCACGGCGGCCAGCATGGCGGCGCGGCGCGGGCCCAGGACGGTGCTCTGGTACTCGGTCCAGAGCCTCGGGTGCTTCTTCATCTGCACGAACACGTTGTGCAGGACGGCGGAGGAACGCTGGGCGAGACTGCGCGTACGCATGGACTCCAGCATGATGCGCAGATCGTCCAGGCCGGCGGTGCCGGAGACGGTGGGGTCGGGCGGCTCGATGTCGCGCAGGACGTCGACGAAGAGCTCCTCCTTGCCGCTCCAGCGGCGGTAGATCGTGGCCTTGCCGACCCCGGCGGTGCGGGCGATGCGCTCGATGGACAGGCCGTCCAGGGTCTCCCCCGTCTCCAGCAGCTGGACGACCGCGTCCAGGATCGCCCGCTCCACGGCCGCGCTGCGGGGGCGGCCCCTGCGGGGCTCCGGCTCCTGGCAGGGCGGCTCCGCGCCCTCGCCGGGGTCCTCAGCCTGGACCCCGGCCGGGTCCCGCGCCGGGTTCTGTGCCGCCTGCCGCACCTGGGCCGCCTCTCGCTGCGCCGTCCGCGTTCACTGCTCGCCGTCCCCACCGATTCTCGCCGACCGGCGGGGGCCGGGGCGAACGGCGGGCGGGTTCAGGACCGGTGCGCGGGCTCCCCCGCCGCCGGAACCTGCTCGGGCGGGCGGGTTCCGGCCGGAGACTCCCCCGGGGCGGGCTGCCGGCCCGGCAGGAACGCGGCGACCACCGCGGCGCCGACCAGGGCGACCGCTGCCGAGCCGAGCGCGGTGACGTGCATCGCGCCGATGAAGGCGTCGTTCGCCGCCGCGACCAGCGGCCTGCCCGCCGCGCCCAGCTTCTCCGCGACGCCGAGGGTCGCCTCGATGGACTCCCCCGCGACGTCCCGCGCACCGGCGGGCACGTCGCCGAGGTGGTCCTCGATGTCACCCCGGTAGACCGTGGAGAGCACCGAGCCCAGTACGGCGATGCCGAGCGCCCCGCCGACCTGGCGGAAGGTGTTGTTGATCGCGGAGCCCGAGCCGGCCCGCTCCCGGGGCAGGGCCTGCATCACGGCGACGGTGACCGGCGGCATGATGTGCGCCATGCCGGTGCCCTGGACGAAGAAGACCAGGCAGAGCACCCAGAGGGGCGTGTCCGCGTCGAACAGCGCGAAGGCCGCGAGGCCTCCTGCGACGAGCAGCATGCCCACCGTGCAGACCACGCGGGCGCCGAAGCGGTCCACGACCAGCCGGGCGCGCGGCGAGAAGACCATCTGCGCGACGGCGAGCGGCAGGATCAGCAGCCCGGACTCCAGCGCGGTGTAGCCGCGCACGCTCTGGAGGTAGAAGGCGGAGAAGAAGGTGACCCCCATCAGCGCGAAGAAGACCAGCGCGATGGCGGCGACGGCGGCCGAGAAGGCCGGCTTCCTGAAGTACGAGATGTCGATGGACGGATGGCTGCTGCGCTTCTCGTGCCACACGAAGCCCGCCAGCACCAGCAGCCCGCCGATCACCGGCGCGAGGACGGTGATGTCGGTGAAGGAGGCCAGCTCGCCGCCGCGGATGATGCCGTAGACCAGCAGGACCAGGCCGACGATGGACAGGACGACGCCGAGCGGGTCGACGCGGCCCGGGTCGGGGTCGCGGGAGTCGGGGACGAGAACGGCCATGGCGATGAGCGCGATGACCACCACGGGCACGTTGACCAGGAAGATCGAGCCCCACCAGAAGTGCTCCAGGAGCGCCCCGCCGGTGATCGGGCCGATCGCGATGCCGAGGCCGACGCTGCCGGCCCAGATGCCGATGGCCTTGGGCTGCTCGTCGCGCTCGAAGACGTTCATCAGGACGGCGAGGGTGGCGGGCATCACGAACGCCGCGCCGAGGCCCATCAGCGCGCGCCAGGTGATGAGTTCGCCGGGCGAGGTGGAGAGGGCGGCCAGCGCCGAGCCGATGCCGAAGACGAGGATGCCCGCGAGCAGGACCTTCTTGCGGCCGATGCGGTCGCCCAGCAGTCCGGCGGTGAAGAGCAGCCCGGCGAAGACGAGCGTGTAGGAGTTGATCGCCCACTCCAGCTCGCTCTGGGTGGCGCCGATGCCGGTGGGCGCGGGGCTGGCGATCGTCTTGACCGCGACGTTCAGGATCGAGTTGTCCAGAACGACGATGAGCAGGCTGAACATGAGGACGCCGAGGATGACCCAGCGGCGGCGGTGGACCGCCTCCGGGACACGGGGCGCGGCGGCGGGGACGCCGGACGGTATGGACATGGCGACGACTCTAATGGCATTCCAATACGGAACCGTCTCGTATTGGAAAGACTTTACCCGGGCGCCGCGCACCGTTCACCGGACACCGCGTTCACCCCCGCCCGGTGGGCCCACTTCACGGGAACCGCCGAGGGATGCCACCATGGAAGGGATCCGGGGACGCCGTCAGGGCGCCTCGAGATGACGAAGGAGCCGTTGGCCATGTCGCTTCAGGCTGCGCAGAATCAGTCCACACCCCCCGCGGGCCCCACTCCCGGTACCGGCAAGGCCCTGTACGGGGGCAAGAGCACCCGCCGTATCAGCGTCCACGACATCGCCGCCGCCACCGAGCGCGGCGAGAAGTGGCCCATGCTCACCGCCTACGACGCGATGACCGCGTCCGTCTTCGACGAGGCCGGCATCCCGGTCATGCTCGTCGGCGACTCCATGGGCAACTGCCACCTCGGCTACGAGACCACCGTCCCGGTCACCATGGACGAGATGGCCATCCTCTCGGCCGCCGTCGTGCGGGGCACCAAGCGCGCCCTCATCGTGGCCGACCTGCCCTTCGGGGCGTACCAGGAGGGCCCGGTCCAGGCCCTGCGCAACGCCACCCGGCTGATCAAGGACGCCGGCGTCGGCGCGGTCAAGCTGGAGGGCGGCGAGCGCTCGCACGAGCAGATCAGGCTGCTGGTCGAGGCCGGTATCCCGGTCATGGGCCACATCGGCCTGACCCCGCAGTCGGTCAACGCGATGGGTTACCGGGTCCAGGGCCGGGGCGAGGAGGCGGCCCAGCAGCTGCTGCGCGACGCGAAGGCGGTGCAGGACGCGGGCGCGTTCGCCGTCGTCCTGGAGCTCGTGCCGTCCGAGCTGGCCGCCGAGGTGACCCGCACCCTGCACATCCCGACCGTCGGCATCGGCGCCGGGCCCGAGACGGACGCCCAGGTGCTGGTCTGGACCGACATGGCCGGACTGACCGGCGGCAAGGTGCCGCGCTTCACCAAGCAGTACGCCAACCTGCGTCAGGTGATGACCGACGCCGCCAGGGAGTACGCCGAAGAGGTCGTCGGCGGCACGTTCCCCGCGGCGGAGCACACCTTCCACTGACGCCCAGCCGACCACTGCCGCACCACCGACAGCCCGCCGACTTCCCCCATCGGCGGGCTGTCGCCCGTCCTGGGCCGGCTGTCACCGACATGTCGGTGACTTGTCGGTGGCGGCTGGTCTGATGGTGTCCATGACGCGAAACGACAAGAACCTCAGGGGCGGTACGAACGCCGTCGAGGTACGGGGGCTGGTCAAGCACTACGGCGAGACCAAGGCGCTGGACGGTGTGGACCTCGATGTGCGCGAGGGCACCGTCCTCGGTGTGCTCGGACCCAACGGCGCCGGCAAGACCACCCTCGTACGCTGCCTCTCCACCCTGATCCAGCCCGACGCCGGGCACGCGGTCGTGGCCGGCTACGACGTGGTGAAGCAGCCCCGGCAGCTGCGCCGCACCATCGGCCTGACCGGGCAGTACGCCTCGGTCGACGAGAAGCTCTCCGGCTGGGAGAACCTCTACATGATCGGGCGGCTGCTCGACCTGCCGCGCAAGAAGGCCAGGTCCCGCGCCGACGAGCTGCTGGAGCGCTTCTCGCTCACCGACGCGGCGAAGAAGGCCGCCATGGACTACTCCGGCGGTATGCGCCGGCGGCTCGACCTGGCCGCCTCCATGATCGGCAGCCCCGCCGTCCTCTATCTGGACGAGCCGACGACGGGCCTCGACCCCCGTACCCGCAACGAGGTCTGGGACGAGGTGCAGAGGATGGTCGCGGAGGGGGCGACCGTGCTGCTCACCACCCAGTACATGGAAGAGGCCGAACAGCTCGCCAGCGAGCTCACCGTCATCGACCACGGCAGGATCATCGCCCGGGGCGGTGTCGACGAGCTCAAGGCCAAGGTCGGCGGCCGGACCCTGCAGATCCGGCCCTCCGACCCGGCCGAACTGGCCGCCATGGCACAGGCGCTGCGGGAGACCGGTCTCGACGGTGTCGCGGGCGCCCAGGCGGTCCCGGACGAGGGCCTGCTGTACGTACCGATCCTCAGCGACCAGCAGCTGACCGCCGTCATCGGCCTCCTCGGCACCCGGGGCTTCTCCCTGGCCCATGTGTCCACCGCGCTGCCCAGCCTGGACGAGGTGTTCCTCGCCATCACGGGCGACAAAGCCACCGTCACCGACACGACTCCCCAGGAGGTCGCGGCATGAGCACGACGACTCTGACGCCCACGCCCACCGACGCGACCGCGTCCGCCCCGGCCAGGAAGCTCCACGACGAGGGCCGGATCGGACTCCGGAACAACCTGCGCCACATCGGGGCGCTGGTGCGGCGCAATCTGCTCCAGATCAAGAAGGATCCGGAGTCGATGTTCGACGCGCTCCTGATGCCAGTCATCTTCACGCTGCTGTTCGTGTACGTCTTCGGCGGCTCGGTCGGCGGCAGCATGGGCGGCGGCCGGCAGGAGTACCTCAACTACCTGATCCCCGGCCTGATGGCGATGATGGGCATGAACATCGCCATGGCGGTCGGTTCCGGTGTCAACGACGACTTCCGCAAGGGGGTCATGGACCGGTTCCGCACGATGCCGATCGCCCGCTCCTCGGTGCTCATCGCCAAGATCGTGGTCGAGCTCGGCAGGATGATGGTCGCCACGCTGATCCTGCTGGCCATGGGCTTCGCGCTCGGCATGGAGCTCCAGGAGTCCGTGCTCGGGCTGATAGGGGCGATCGCCCTGTCGGCCGCGTTCGGCGCCGCCATCATGTGGATCTTCATCCTGCTCGGACTGACCATGAAGACGGCACAGGCCGTCCAGGGAATGGGGATGCTCGTGCTGATGCCGCTCCAGTTCGGTTCGTCCATCTTCGCGCCGACCCAGACCATGCCGGGCTGGCTCCAGACGTTCACCGACTACAACCCGCTGTCCAACCTGGCCGACGCCGCCCGCGCCCTGATGATGGGAGGCCCGCTCGCCCACTCCGTCTGGGTGACGCTGGGCTGGACCGTCGTCATCACCGCGGTGATGGCCCCCCTCGCGGTGGCCAAGTTCCGCAAGAAGTCCTGACGGGGCGGTAGTTCAGTCCCGGTACGCCGCGACGAGGGCGGTGGCCTCCTCCAGGGAGAGGCCACCGCCCTCGGCGTACGCGGCCTCGTAGGCGTCCCCGAGGACGCCCCGGGCCAGCTCCTCGGCGGCGGCGTAGTTGGACCGCTCCAGCCGTGTCAGCACATGCCCCGCCGGCAGCAGCAGCCGGCCGGCGGCCAGCAGCCGCGCCGCGAACGCGGCCCGGCGCTCTCCGCCGAGCCCGGCCAGCGCCCGCGCCACGGTGGCCAGATAGACCACGTGCATCTGCGGCGCCACCATCTGCGACAAGGGGTCGTCGGCCCGCGCCAGCGCCTCCCGGCTCCGGGTCAGGGCGTCCTCGTACAGGCCCTCCTCGTTGTCCAGCCAGGCCACGCCGCCCAGGACGAACGCCTCGAAGACTCCCGAGGTCGCGTCCGCGAAGTCCCTGTTCAGCACGTCGAGCTGCTCGCGCGCCTCGGCGGTACGGCCCGACATGCCCAGGGACAGGGCCAGGAAGAAACGGGCGAACGCCGTCGCCTCGTGCCCCGCGTGCCGTCCTTCGGCGAGCACCTCCCTGAAGATCGCCTCGCCCTCGGCGGCCCGGCCGATCTCGGTCAGCGCGGCAGCGTAGCGGGTGCGGAGCACCAGCACCTGGGCCCTGGCGCCGAGCTTCTCCGCGTAACCGATCGCGGCCTGGTAGTCCTCTGCCGCGCGGACGTAGTCGCCCTCCTTCTCGTTGGCCTCGCCGCGCGAGGAGAGCGCCTCCGCGGTGCCCCAGTCGTCACCGAGCCCGCTGAAGATCTCCAGGCTCTCGTCGGCGTCGGCATGGGCGTCCGCGGCCCAGTCGGGGCGGTTGGCCAGCACATTGGCACGCATCTGGAGCATGCCGGCCAGCTCCCAGCCGTCACCGAGCTCCCGTGAGGCCCGGACGGTCTCGTCCAGCAGTCCGCGCATCTGGGAGATGTCCCCGGTGAGCATGACGGCGAAGAACCAGAGCGACCCCGGGCTCCGGCAGGTCTGCGGCTGGCCGGCCCGGTAGGTGGCGGACACGACCCGCAGGCGTGCCAGGCCGGCCTCGTTGGCCCAGACGTCCATCGCGTGGTCGAGGGAGGCCATCCGGAGCAGCGCCACCTGACGTCGCGCCTCCTGGAGCAGTTCGGGGCCCATCGGCGGCGGCGCGTCGGTACACCGCTCGACGATGGAGGGCGCGGGGACGGCGGGCCCGGCGAACGGATCGGGGCCGAGCGCGGACGCGGCCCCGGCCCAGTGCAGGGCGTCGACGCGCAGATCACGCATCTGCCAGTACCAGCAGAGCGAGAGCACCATGCACAGCGCCTCCTGCTCGTCGCGGGCGGCGACCACGCGCCGCAGGGCGGTGCGCAGGTTCTCGTACTCGCGCTGGAACAGCCCCAGCGCCGCGAGCTGTCCCGCGCCCCTGAGTTCAGGGTCGGTCGTGCGGGCCAGCTCCCGGAAGAACACGAGGTGCCGGCGTTCGACGGCGTCCCGCTCGCCCGCCTCGTCGAGCCGCTCGGCGGCGTACTCACCGACGGTCTCCAGGAGGCGGTAGCGCATCCGGCCGTCCTCCGCGGGCGCGGCGACGACGAGGGACTTGTCGACGAGCGAGCCGAGCAGCCCCGCGACGTCCTGCGTGTCCCGCGCCCCGTCCGCGCAGACCGCCTCGGCCGCGGGGAGGGTGCAGCCGCCGGAGAAGACCGACAGCCGTCGCAGGGTGACGCGTTCGTCCTCGTCCAGGAGGTCCCAGGACCAGTCGACGACCGCCCGCAGCGTCTGCTGGCGCGGCAGCACGGTGCGGCTGCCGCCGGTGAGCAGGCGGAAGCGGTCGTCCAGGCGGTCGGCGATCTGGCGCGGGGTGAGCATGCGGAGCCGGGCCGCGGCGAGTTCGATCGCGAGCGGCAGTCCGTCCAGGCGGCGGCAGATCTCGGCGGCGGCCTCCGCCGTCCGCTCGTCCGCGTCGGCCCGGAAGCCGGAGAGCGCGGCGGCGCCCCGCTCGGCGAACAGGCGCAGCGCCATCGGACCGGGCAGCGGGTCGACCGGCCGGACGAACTCCCCCGGTACGCCGAGCGGTTCGCGGCTGGTCGCGAGGATCGTGAGCCCGGGGCAGGCGGCCAGCAGATGGTCGGCGAGTGCCGCGGCGGCCTCCACTACGTGCTCGCAGTTGTCCAGGAGCAGCAGCATGCGGCGCCCGTAGCAGTGTTCGGTGAGCCGGGTGAGGGGGTCGCCCGCGCCCCGTTCGGCCGCCCTGAGCTCCTCGGCGCCCGCCCCGCGCAGCACGGTCTCGCGTCCGCCGAGCGCGGTGAGGACGGCCTCGGGAACCGCCCCGGGATCGTCAACGGGGGCGAGCTCGGCGAGCCAGACGCCGTCCGGCCAGGCGGCGGGACCGACGGACTCGGCCGCCTCCTGGGAGAGCCTGGTCTTGCCCGCGCCGCCGGGGCCCAGCAGGGTGACCAGCCGGGCCTGGGCCAGATCCTCGCGCAGCTCCGCGATGTCCGTGTCGCGTCCCACGAAGCTGGTGAGCCTGGCCCGCAGATTGCCCGGCCGCCCGGCAGGGGGTACGGGGGCCGGCGCGGGCCCGTCCTGGCGCAGCAGTTCCTCGTGCAGCGCGCGCAGCGCGGGGCCGGGGTCCGCGCCGAGCCGGTCGGCCAGCAGGGTGCGCACCTCGTCGTACGCCGCGAGCGCCTGCGCGGTGCGTCCGGCGTCCCGCAACGCCCTGATGCGCAGAGCCTGCAGGGGTTCGTCGAGCGGGTGGTCCGCGCAGAGCCCGGCGAGCTCGGGCAGGGCGTCGTCGGCGTGCCCCTGCGCGAGCACGGCCTCGATCCTCGTCCTGCGCGCGTCCAGGCGCAGGGCCTCCCAGCGGGCCGCGGCCACGGCACGGTCCGGCAGATCCGCGAGGGCGGGGCCGTGCCAGAGGGCGAGCGCGTCGTCGAGGACGGTGACGGCCTTCACCGCGTCGCCCTCGGCCAGCGCCCGGGCGCCCTCCCCCGCGAGCCGCTCGAAGCGGTACAGGTCCACACCGTCGGGGTCGGCGGTGAGGCGGTAGCCGTTCTCGTCGGACGCGACGGCGTCCCGGCCCAGCGCGCGCCTGAGCCGGCCCACGAGCGCCTGCAGTGCTCCCGGGGCGTCGGCGGGCGGGTCGCCGTCCCACACCTCGTCGACGAGCATCCCGACCGGGACCGTGCGGCCGGCGCGCAGGGCGAGCACGGTGAGCAGGGCACGCAGCCGCGCCCCGCCGAGGGCGACGGCCGAGCCGTCGGCGCGCAGCGCGCGGGTGGTACCGAGGATGCTGTAGTGCACGGGCCCATTGTCCGCGACGGCCCAGGCCCGTGTGGAACCACCACCCGGTTGTGGGACGTTCTCGCCGTGCCACCCGTACTGTCGGGGGCTCGTCGTATGCCGCAAGCCGCCGTCCAGCCCCTGGAGTGCCGCCGATGACCACCGCGTTCCGCCGCCGCAGCGACCGGCGGATCAGTCCGATCTTCCTCGGGATCGTCGCCGTCATGGCCGTGTCCGGGTGGGCGGTGTGGACGGACTTCGCCGAGCAGACCGGCTTCGCGGTCTTCCTCTTCGTCACGGCCGCCTGGATCGTCTCGCTCTGCCTCCACGAGTACGCGCACGCGCGCACCGCGCTGCACAGCGGCGACATCTCGATCGGCGCGAAGGGCTATCTGACCCTCAATCCGCTCAAGTACACCCACGCGCTGCTGAGCATCGTGCTGCCCGTGCTCTTCGTGATCATGGGCGGCATCGGCCTGCCGGGCGGCGCGGTCTACATCGAGCGGGGCCGGATCAGCGGGCGCTGGAAGCACAGCCTGATCTCGGCGGCGGGCCCCCTGACGAACGTGCTGTTCGCGGTCGTCTGCACGGCACCGTTCTGGCTGGACGCGCTGGACGGGGTGCCTCTGCCCTTCCGGCTCGCGCTGGCGTTCCTGGCGCTGCTCCAGGTGACGGCGGCGATCCTGAACTTCCTGCCGGTCCCGGGGCTCGACGGCTACGGCGTGATCGAGCCGTGGCTCTCGTACAGGATCCGGCGCCAGGTCGAGCCGTTCGCGCCCTTCGGGCTGATCGCGGTCTTCGGACTCCTGTGGGTCCCGGAGGTCAACGGCTTCTTCTTCGACGCGGTGGACGCGCTGCTGCGCGGCCTGGGCGTCAGCGAGGTCGAGACCTACTGCGGGCTCGACACCTACCGCTTCTGGCAGGAGTGGTTCGGAGACCAGGACCCGGGGTGCGCGCTGATCCGCTGAGGCCCCTCGTCCGGATCGGGGCACGCGAGCCCGCCAAGATGCGAACGAGAGACCTCAGGTGGACGGTGTCAGGCCGCTTCGGCGCGGGACTCCGCCTTGTGCTTGCGCACGTAGAACCACGCCATGTTCGAGGAGAGGCCGACCAGCAGCACCCAGACGACGCCGAGCAGGATGCTGCCCTGGACGAAGGAGACCACGGCCGCGGCGACGGCGAGGACGCAGACGAGGATGGCGTAGAGAGCGAGGCGGGGCATGAGGGCTGGTGCTCCTGTCCGGGGATGGTGCGCGGTCCCGTCCAGTGTCCCTCATGCCCGATTCGGCTCCGGGCACGGGCTCACACGTCGGTGGTGCGCAGCCCCGCGTGTGCCTTGTAGCGGCGGTTGACGGAGATCAGGTTCGCCACCAGGGACTCGACCTGGTGCGCGTTGCGCAGCCGGCCGGCGAAGACGCCGCGCATGCCGGGGATACGGCCGGCGAGCGCCTGCACGGTGTCGGTGTCGGCGCGGGCCTCGCCCAGCACCAGCACATCGGTGTCGATCTCCTCGATCGACTCGTCCTGGAGCAGCACCGCCGAGAGGTGGTGGAAGGCGGCGGTCACCCGGGAGTCGGGGAGCAGGGCGGCGGCCTGCTCGGCGGCGCTGCCCTCCTCGGGCTTCAGGGCGTAGGCGCCCTTCTTGTCGAAGCCGAGCGGGTTGACGCAGTCGATGACGAGCTTGCCCGCGAGCTCCTCGCGCAGCGACTCCAGCGTCTTGGCGTGGCCGTCCCACGGCACGGCCACGATCACGACGTCGCTGCGGCGGGCGCACTCGGCGTTGTCCGCGCCCTCGACACCGTGGCCCAGCTCGGCCGCGGCGGCCTCGGCGCGGTCGGCGGCGCGGGAGCCGATGACGACCTTCTGCCCGGCGCGGGCGAAGCGGTAGGCGAGACCCCGGCCCTGGGGGCCGGTTCCGCCGAGGACGCCGACGGTGAGACCGGACACGTCGGGGAGGTCCCAGGGGTCCTTGGCGGGGGGCTTGGGGGCGCTGCCACTGTCATTCGTAGTCATGGCGCCGACCCTACTGCCAGGTAAAGAGAGGGACTCGAATCGTGGTCGCGCTGCGACGAGCGTCACGGCTCGAGCCCCGCCGCACTCCCTCCCGTTCGGGTGGAATACGGCCATAGGGCAGTCACGGGGACGCCGCCGGGGGCATGATGCCGGGCCATGGATGCCGTACGTGTCGCCCTGCTGCGTGAGGTCCTCTCGGGGACGGAGTGGCCCGCCGCGGCCCGCGGCTTCGCCCGGACCCTGCGGTCCTCGGTCGTGCCGCAGGGCGGCGGGCTGCTGCTGGTGGGGACCGAGGTCTACGAGCCGTGGCACATGGCGGCGCATCTGGTGGACGAGTCCACCTGGTCGGGACTGCCGCAGCTGCGCCCCACGCTCGTACGCCACCGGGTGGAGCCGGACGACCCGGTGCACCTGGCGGTCGGCCTGGGCCGGATCGAGGCGGCCGGGCGCGGCGAGACGCTGCTGGTGGTGGCACCCGGCCGGGCGGACGGCGGGCTGCTGGAGCGGGTGCACGACGCGCGGCGCGCGGGGGCGACGGTGCTCTCGCTGGACGGCGGGGACCCCGAGGTGCGGGGGCTGGCCCATGAGGCGCTGAGCGTGACCGGCGACGACGAGGTGGACCTGGACACGGTGCAGCACCTGGTCAGCGCGGCGGCCGGGGAGAACGGCACCCCGTCCACCCGTGGCCGGCGCACGTTCCGCGACCGCCTCTCACGGCTGGCCGACCAGCTGACGGCCCCGCCGCCGGCCCGCTGGTGAGGCGCCCTGCCCCTGCCTCGGCGGGCGGGGACAGGACCGGCGCGCCGCAGGGCTCAGTCGGACCGGTCCGGAGTCCCGTCCGTCCGGTCGTGCCACTTGGGGTCGTTCTCCCACTCCAGGTTCCGCTCACGCGCCGTGTCCATCGCGCGCTGCGCCTCCCCCGGGGTGGCGTACGGACCGAAGCGGTCCTTCCCGGGGCACTCGGGGCCCTCCTCCACCTTCTTGTGCTCCAGGCAGTAGTACCATTCGCCCGGTTTGCCCACCGTGCGCTTCTTGAACAGAGCCATCGCGGGATCCTTTCCTCTCCGCCATGGTGCCCCGCGCACGCTGGTTAGACTCGCTGACATGTCTGGCCAGTCGCTGCTCGTACCAGGGGAGATCACTCCCGTCCGTTCCGTTCCGGGAAACATCCGGCGCCCCGAGTACGTGGGAAAGCCCGCCCCCACGCCGTACACCGGGCCGGAGATCCAGGACTCCGACACCGTGGAGCGCATGCGGATCGCGGGCCGCATCGCGGCGCAGGCGATGGAGGAGGCCGCCAAGCACATCGCACCCGGCGTCACCACCGATGAACTCGACCGGGTCGCCCACGACTTCATGGTGGACCACGGGGCGTACCCCTCGACCCTCGGCTACCGGGGCTTCCCCAAGTCGCTCTGCACCTCGCTCAACGAGGTCATCTGCCACGGCATCCCCGACTCCACGGTGCTGCGGGACGGCGACATCGTGAACCTCGACGTCACGGCGTACATCAACGGGGTGCACGGCGACAACAACGCCACCTACTTCTGCGGCGACGTCGACGAGGAGTCGCGGCTCCTGGTGGAGCGCACCCGGGAGTCCCTGAACCGCGCGATCAAGGCGGTGCGGCCCGGACGGCAGATCAATGTGATCGGGCGCGTCATCGAGTCGTACGCCAAGCGGTTCGGCTACGGCGTGGTGAGGGACTTCACCGGGCACGGGATCAACTCCTCGTTCCACTCCGGCCTGATCATCCCGCACTACGACAGCCCGCACGCGACGACCGTGATGCAGCCCGGGATGACGTTCACCATCGAGCCGATGCTGACGCTCGGGAGCCACGACTACGACATGTGGGACGACGGCTGGACCGTGGTCACGAAGGACCGGAAGCGGACCGCGCAGTTCGAGCACACACTGGTGGTGACCGAGACGGGGGCGGACATCCTGACCCTTCCGTAGCACGCGTCGCGCTGCGGCGGTCTTGCCGACAGGGAGTCGGGAAGCTGTTGACTTAGGTAAGCCTAAGTAGGAGGATCGGCACATCGGTGCGCGGCAGCGCGTACGCCTGACACCGGTATGTACGTTTCTGTCCGGACTTCCCCGTCCCCTGGTCCCCGGAGGCCCGCCTTGGACGCAACCGCCACCACCACGCCGTTCTCCACGCTCATCCGCACCGCCTCGCACGAGCAGCACACGGAGGCCGAGTCCTCGACCTTCATGAGCGACATGCTCGGCGGGCGGCTCGGTGTGGACGCGTACACGCGGTACACCGAGCAGCTGTGGTTCGTCTACCGTGCGCTGGAGGACGGCGCGGAGGCCCTGCGCGAGGACCCGGTCGCCGGACCCTTCATCCAGCCGGAGCTGATGCGCCGCGCCGAGCTGGAGCGCGATCTCGCGCATCTGCGGGGCGAGGGGTGGCGCGAGGGGCTGGAGCCGCTGCCCGCGACCGCCGCGTACGCCGAGCGGGTCGCCGAGTGCGCCCGTGAGTGGCCGGCCGGCTACATAGCGCACCACTACACCCGGTACCTCGGGGACCTCTCGGGCGGCCAGATCATCCGCGGCACCGCGGAGAAGACCTGGGGCTTCGAGCGCAAGGGCGACGGGGTGCGCTTCTACGTCTTCGAGCAGATCTCCAACCCGGCCGCCTTCAAGCGGGAGTACCGGGAGCTGCTGGACGCGGTGAACGCGGACGACCTGGAGAAGCAGCGCATCGTCGACGAGTGCAAGCGCGCCTTCGCGCTGAACACCGCCGTCTTCCGCGAGCTCGGCGAGGTCTTCCCGCTCAGCGCCTGATCACACCGTCACGGACTCAGGACGCGACCACCAGGAGGACGCGGCCCCCGACCTCGATCGTGCCGTCCGGAGCGGGCGCGGTGAGGAGCTGGGAGCCGCGTCCTTGTGTGATGTTCAGGGCGCGGCCGAGCTCGGCGCTCAGCAGGATGGCCGCCGCGCCCGTCGCCTCGTCCTCGTCGATGCCGTCGTCGCGGCGCGGGAAGGCCCGCGCCCGTACGCGCCCCGCGGCCTCGTCCTCCCAGGCCCAGACGTAGACCCAGCCCTCGCCGGGCGGCGGCCCCGTCAGCGCCTCGACCTCCGCGACGGAGTCGTAGCGCTCCAGCGTCCTCGGCGGAGCCCACTCGGGGCGCGCGGTGATCCACGTGAACTCGCCGTCCTGGCGTGCCGTCACATCGCCGACGGGCAGCTCCAGGAGGTCCAGGTCGAGCAGCCAGGCCGTGCCGACCAGCGGATGCCCGGCGAAGGGCAGCCGCAGCCCCGGTGTGCGGATGTCGACGGTCCCGCGCTCCGGGTCGTCCACGAACACCGTCTCGCTGAAGCCGAGCTTGCGGGCGAGCGCCTGCCGGGAGTCGTCGTCGGGGTAGGCGGTCCCGTCGCGTACGACACCGAGCGGATTGCCGTGGCGGCCGTCCGGGCCGCAGAACACGCGCAGTACGTCGATGCCGTCGGGTACGTCGAAGTCGTTCACGTGCGCATTCAAGCATCGTGCGGGGCCCCGTGACGCCACCGGGCCGCACCGGAGTCGAAACTGCCGGTGCGGCCCGGGGACGGGGCGGAGGGGTCGAACGGATCAGGCGGTACGCCGGCGGCGCGCCGCGATCACCACTCCGGCGCCTGCGGCGACGACCACGCCGGAGGCCGCGATCAGCGCTCCGGCCGGGAGGCCGGCACCGGTGGAGGCGAGGGAGGCCGAGCCGCCCACGGTCCCGCCGACGGTGGCGCCGGTGGAGCCGCTGCCGCCGGTCGTGGAGCCCGTGGAGCCGGAACCGCCGGTGCCACCAGTGGCGCCCGGGAGTTCGGCGTCCTCGTCGAGGGCCACGGAGACGGTCAGCGCGTCGAGCGCGGTGCCCTTGGTGTACATGCCGCCGAACGCCTTCGTGCCGTCGGCGGTCAGCGTGGCCGGTACGCCGGAGAGGGTCACCACACCGTCCTTCGCGGCGAGTTCACCACCGGGGAGCTTCAGGTCGGCGAGGGCGAGGTCGGTGTAGGTGGTGACCTTCTTGGTCTCGCGGTCCTTGCTGGAGACGTCGGCGACCAGGGTGCCCGCACCGTCCTCCACCCGGACCTCGAGCCCGGTCAGGGAGAGGTCGAGCGTGTAGGCGTCGCCCTCCTTGTGGCCCAGGAAGCGGACCGTGCCCTCGAACTCGGCGTCCAGCGTCTGCTCGTCGGCGTCGAAGCTGCCGGTCGCGTCGGGGAAGCGGTAGCCCGCGTCCGACGCGGTGGCACCGCCCGTCGTCTCGACCTTGCCGTTCGCGATCGGGCCGGTGACGTACGTGCGGAAGGAATCCTTGACGCCCCAGTCCAGGGTGCCGTCGACGAGCTCGCCCTGCGCGGCGGCCGGGGTGGTGGCCGAGGCGGAGGGGCTCGGGGAGGCGGGCGTGGTGGGCTGCTCCGTCGGGGTGGCCGTCGGCTCCTCGGTGGGCTCCTTGGTCGGCTCCTTCGTCGGCTCCTCGGTGGGCTCCTTGGTCGGCTCCTTCGTCGGCTCCTCGGTCGGGGGCGTCGTGACCGCCTTGACCGACAGGGTGGCCGGGTCGAGCGCCTCGCCCTCCGCGTACATCCCGTTGAAGGCCGCCGATCCGGCCTTCGTCAGCTTCGAGGGGATGTCCTTGAAGACCATGGCGCCGCCGTCGCCCTGGCCGGGCCGGACGCCCGACAGGTCGAGCTCGGCGAACTCGACGTCGTCCTCGGTCCCCTGCGGGGTCTTCAGGTCGACGGTGATGGCACCGGTGGTGCCGCTCGTGGAGACCTTGATGTCGGAGAGGGTGATGTCGAGGACACCGCCGTGGGCGTTGAAGTTGACGCTGCCGTCGAAGGCGGTGTCGGTGCCGTGCGTGGTGGTGTCGTAGGTGCCCTTGCCGTTGCCGAAGGTGAAGACGCCGTTGCCGGCCGCCTGGGTGGCACCGTCCTTGACGGTGATCGTCCCCGCACCGCCGATGTATCTGCGGAAGGACTCCTTGAAGCCCCAGTCGAGCGTGCCGTCCGTCAGCTCCATGGTGGAGGCCGGGGCCGCGGCGGTCGTGCCGTCGGCCGCGAACGCGGGAAGGGCGAGGGTCGCGCCGAGAGCGGCCGCGGTGGCGACGGCTGCGGCAAGGGCTATGGGGCGGCGGGTGGCTGCCATGGCAATGACTCCTGGTGCGCGTAAGTGATGGGAGGGAGAGGGGGGTCAGGTGTTGCGTGTCCCGCGGCGCCTGCGGGCCGCGTGGAGCACGGCGGCGCAGGCCGCGATCAGCGCGGCCACGCCCCCGACGGCGTACGGGGTGAGGGAGCCGGATTCCGCCGCCGGCCGGGCGGCGGGGGTCGCGGCGGCCGGCGTCGCGGGCGCGGCGGACGGCTGGGCCTCGCTGCCCAGGTCGGGCAGCGCGGGGAGTTCCGCCTTCGCGTCGACGGCGACGGCGAGGGAGACGGGGTCCATCGCGGTCCCCGCCTTGTAGAGGGAGCCGAAGGCCTTGGCGCCGTCGGCGGTCAGGGTCGCGGGGGCCTCGGTGAGGACGGCGAGACCGTCCTCGGGGGTGAAGTCCTTGGCGGCGAAGGTGACGAGCGGGACGCCCTCGTCGGTGGTGCCGCCACTGGTGACGTCCGCCAGGAGCGTGCCCTTGCCGGAGGCCACCCGCGCGGCGAACCCCGCGAGTTCCAGGTCGAGACCGTCGGCCCCGGTGAAGCGCACGCTGCCCGCGAAGGAGGCGTCCAGCTTCTTCTTCCCGGCGTCGTACGTGCCCTTCCCCTGCGGGAAGCGGAAGAGGGCTCCGCCGTCCTGGGCTCCGCCGGACAGAGTCCACTTCCCCCGGCCGATGGAGCCGGTGACGTACTCCCGGAAGGTGCGGCGCACTCCCCAGTCGACGACGGCGTCCTCGAAGCGTCCCGCGCTCTCCCTCTTCTTCGTGGCGGAGGGCGAGGGGGAGGGCTCGGCGGACCTGGACGGCTGCTTCGCGGCGGCAGGAGCCTCGGTGTCCACGGAGAGGCTGACCGGGTCCAGGGGTGTCCCGGCCGCGTAGTAGCCGGCGAAGGCGCTCGCGCCCTGCGACGTCAGCGTCGCCGGGATGTTGGTGAGGGCGACGGGCGTGGAGCCGCCCCTCATGTCGATCCCGGAGAGGCCGAGGGTGGCCAGGGGCACCTGGGACGACTTGGTGACCCGGCCGCTGCCCCGCTCCTTGCTGACCATGTCGGCGTAGAGGGTCCCGGCGCCGCCGGAGATCCGGACGGTGGGGCGGCTGATGGTCAGGTCGAGCTGATTGCTCCCGTCGTCCTGCCGGTGGCCGACGAAGTGGACCCCGCCCGAGAACCCGGCCGTGAAGGCGCCGTTCGCCGGGTCGTAGGAGCCGGTGGCGGAGTGGAAGCGGAACTGGCTCCCGCCGACCGTCGCGGCTCCTCCGTTCAGGCTCCAACTGCCCTGCGCGATGGACCCGGTGACATAGCTCTGGAAGGAGGACTTGATGCCCCAGTCCAGCCTGCCGCCCTGCACCGTGCGGCCCGCCGCCTGCGCGGCGGTGGCCGGGAGCAGCGCTCCGAGCAGCACCGCGAACAGCGCGACACAGAGCGCGCGGGCGGATACGGACGACTGCATGGGGGCCCTCCAGGGCTAGAAAGTGAGGTAAGGCTAACCTAATATCATTCCAGCGTCTGCCGGAACCCCTCCGTCACTCCGCCCCCGCAACACCTCAGGACGGTGCACCCGTGCGTTTGCCCCAGTACTCCGCCGCGGCGGGCCGAAGAGCCGCCCGACGGCGCACCGGCCGGTTCGGCACCCTGACCGCGGTCGTGGTGCTGGCCGCGGCCCTCACCGGCTGCGGCGGTACGGGAACCCCCGGCGCGGGCACGCCCGTTGCGGCCGGGTCCGCCTCTCCCGCGGCCGACGCCGTCGAGCCCCTGGCCACCGTGCCCGCGCCGGAGCTGCCCGTCACCGTGGACTCGGCCGACGGCACGGAGGTCACCGTCACCTCCGCGGACCGGATCGTTCCGCTCACCGGATCGCTCAGCGAGATCGTGTTCACGCTCGGGCTCGGCGAGCAGGTGGTGGCCCGCGACATCACGGCCACCTTCGAACAGGCCGAGAAGCTCCCCGTGGTGACCCGCGCTCATGACGTCTCGGCCGAGGGCGTGCTCTCGCTGCGGCCGACGGTCGTCCTCGCGGACACCACGACGGGGCCCGCCGAGGCGATCGGCCAGATCCGTGACGCGGGCATCCCGCTCGTCGTCGTCGAACCGGCCAAGGAGCTCGCCGACGTGGGCCGCAGGATCGCCACGGTGGCGGCAGCACTCGGCGTGAAGCCGGCGGGCGACGAGCTCGTGGCGCGCACGGACGACCGGATCGCCGCCGTACGGAAGACGATTCCCGCGCGCGGCGAGGACGGCGGACCCCGTGTCGCGTTCCTCTATCTGCGCGGCACGGCCTCCGTCTATCTGCTGGGCGGCCGGGAGTCCGGGGCGAGTTCCCTGCTCGAAGCGGCGGGCGCCGTCGACGCGGGCAAGGCGTCCGGGCTGACGAAGGACTTCACCGCCATCACCAGCGAGGCACTCGCCGAGGCGGCACCCGACGCGATCCTCGTGATGACGAAGGGCCTCGAATCGGTGGGCGGTGTCGACGGCCTGGTGAAGATCCCCGGTGTCGCCGAGACGCCCGCCGGGATGGACCGCCGGGTCGTCTCCGTCGACGACGGGGTGCTCCTGAACTACGGGCCCCGCACCGACCGGGTGCTGGCCGAACTCGTGGAGCAGCTCTACCCGGAAGGCGAGGGCGGAAAGTGACGACCGCCTCGTACGAGGACTCCGCCGCCAAGCAGACGGAGCAGACGGAGCAGACGGAGCAGACCGAGCAGGCGGAGCCGGAAAGGAAGGCGGAGGCGGGGAAGCCCCCGGCCCGGCGCGGCAGGCCGTTCGTCCTCACCGTAGCCCTGTCCGCCGCGCTGCTCGTGGGCTGTCTGCTCTCCGCGGGGCTCGGCGCGTACAGCATTCCGCTCGGCGACGTCCTCTCCTCCGTCCAGCACCGCCTCGGCCTCGGCGGGCAGTCGCTGGACCGGGTCGCCGAGAGCGTCCTGTGGAACGTACGGCTGCCGAGGGTCGTCCTCGCGCTGCTCGTCGGGGCCTCCCTCGGCTGCGCGGGGGCCCTGATGCAGGGCGTGTTCGGCAATCCGCTGGCCGAGCCCGGGGTCATCGGGATCTCCTCGGGCGCGGCGGTCGGCGCGGTCGCCTCGATCGCGCTCGGGCTGACCTTCCTCGGCAACTGGACGATCACCGTCTGCGCGTTCGTCTCCGGCCTCTTCACGGTCCTGGTGGTGTACGCGCTCTCGCGTTCGGGCGGGCGGACCGAGGTGGTGACGCTGATCCTCACCGGTATCGCCGTCAACGCCTTCGCGGGCGCCCTCATCGGCCTGTTCATCTTCTTCGCCGACAACGCGCAGATCACCCAGATCACCTTCTGGCAGCTGGGTTCGCTCTCCCAGGCGACCTGGCCGAAGGTGCTCGCCGTGCTGCCGTGCGCGGTGCTCGGACTGCTCGTCGCCCCCTTCTACGCCAAGAAGCTGGACCTGCTCGCGCTCGGCGAGCGGTCCGCCCGGCATCTGGGCGTCGACGTCGAGCGGCTGCGGATCGTGCTCGTCCTGGTCGTGGCGCTGCTGACCGCCGCGGCGGTGGCCGTCGCCGGGATCATCTCCTTCGTGGGACTGCTGGTCCCGCATCTGCTGCGGATGGCGAACGGCCCGGGGCACCGCTTCCTCGTCCCGGGCAGCGCGCTCGGCGGTGCGCTGGTGCTGGTGGCGGGCGATCTGGCCGCCCGCACCGTCGCCGATCCCGCCGAGCTCCCGCTCGGGGTGCTGACCGCCCTGTTCGGCAGCCCCTTCTTCTTCTGGCTGCTGCGCAGGACCCGTCGTAGGCAAGGTGGTTGGGCATGAACCCGTTCAAGGCACTGCTCGCGTCGCGGGGCCGGGAGCTACCCTCCCCCGTGGCCGCCGGCTCCCCGGCCGCGGAGGCGGCCGGGCTCGGCGTCCGGCTCGGCGGGCGGCCAGTGCTGGACTCCGTCGAACTGACCGTCCGGGCGGGCGAGGTGCTGGCCCTCGTCGGGCCGAACGGTGCCGGGAAGTCGACCCTGCTGGCGGCGCTGGCCGCGGACCAGCCCGCCGACAGCGGCGAGGTGCGCATCGACGGCCGCCCGGCCACCGGCTGGTCCGCCGCCGAACTGGCCCTGCGCCGGGCGGTGCTGCCGCAGTCCGCCGCGCTCGCCTTCCCCTTCCCCGTCGAGGAGGTCGTACGCATGGGCCGCGCGCCCTGGGCGGGAACGGCCCGGCAGGACGAGGACGACGACGCGGTCGCGGCGGCGATGGCGGCGACGGAGGTCACCGGGTTCGCCGCCCGCCCGTTCTCCGCGCTGTCCGGCGGCGAACGCGCCAGGGTCGCCCTGGCCCGGGTGCTGGCGCAGCGCGCCCCGCTGCTGCTCCTGGACGAGCCGACGGCCGCGCTGGACCTGCGCCATCAGGAACTGGTCCTGCGGATCTGCCGCGAACGGGCCGCGGCCGGGGACGCGGTGGTCGTGGTGCTGCACGATCTGGGGCTGGCGGCGGCGTACGCGGACCGCGCCGTCGTGCTGCACGGGGGCAGGGTCGCGGTCGCCGGGCCGCCCGCCGAGGTGTTCACGGACGCGCTGCTCGGCGAGGTGTACAGGCAACCCGTCGAGGTGTTCCCGCACCCCCGGACCGGGGTGCCGCTGGTCGTGCCGCACCGCGCCTCCTGAGCCGGCGCCGGCGCCGGACTGCCGTTGCCCGCGTCACGGTTGGGGGCCGTATCCCGGCCCCGCGCTCACCGTCGGCCCCGCCCCGGTAGGGTTCAGGCGGTCAGTGCGGATGACGGATCTACGGGCGCAGAAGGCAACGGATGAGAAGGCTGGGTCGACTGGCGGCGGGGCTCGCGACGGCGACGGTAATGAGCGTGACGGCGAGCGGCTGCGTGACGGTGCACGGCGAACTGGAAGTCGTGCCGGGAGCGACGAAGTCCGAGGCCGCGCAGGCCCTCGCGGACTTCACCGCCGCCTACAACAAGGCGGACAAGGCGTACGATCCGGCGCTGGACGCGGACCGGGTGACCGGTGCGCTCGGCGCGATCAACCAGGCCGGTCTTGCCGCTCGGCAGAAGACCAGCCCGGAGGGCAACGCGGCGCACAAGCCGCTGGAGCTGACCGACGCCTCGTACGCCATACCCCGGAAGGCGGGCTGGCCCCGCTGGTTCCTGGCGGACACGGACTCCAATCGCGACCAGGACGGCGGGAAGCAGGACACCCGCTGGCTGCTGGCGTTCGTGCGCACCGGGCCGGACGCGCCGTGGAAGGCCGCCTATCTGGCGGTCGTGGCCCCTTCCGACGTACCGAAGTTCCGCAAGGAAACGGACGGTTCGGCGCAGCCCGTGCCGTCGGCGGACACGGACGCCGCGCTGGCCACCCCTCCGGCGGAGCTGAGCAAGACGTACACCGCCTATCTGAAGGAGGGCACGCCGGACGTCTTCGCCCCCGGGGCGACGACATCGGGCTGGCGGGACGCGCGGAAGAACACCCGCAGGGCCGGCTTCTCCTACCAGTTCGACGACCAGGCGCTGGACTCCGGGACGTTCGCGCCGCTGGGCCTGACGACGGAGGACGGCGGGGCGCTGGTGTTCTTCAGCAGCAGGCACTTCGAGCGGCAGACGGCGGCGCAGGGGCTGCGGCCCACGGTCACGGCGGACGTACGGGCGCTGCTCACCGGCGAGGTGAAGAGCACCCTCACCAAGGAGCGGGTCTCCAGCCAGCTGGTCTACGTGCCCAAGAAGGGCGCGGGGGACGCGGACGGCAAGGCGCGCGTCCTGAACCGGCTGCCCGGTCTGGTGGCGGCGCAGGGGTCCTGACCCCGGCGGTCCGCTTCAGCGGCTGAGCGGCCAGGCCACCGAGTCGTGGTGGAGGTCGCTCTCGTCGGCCGTGTCGGCGTACTGCGCGCAGGCGTCGGTGAGGGTCTCCAGCAGGGTCAGCGGGTCGGGCAGCGGGTGCTCGGGGCCGCGGATCCAGTGCACGTCCAGCTCACCGGGGAGCCGTGAGGGCGGCAGGAGGACATAGCTGCCCCGGCAGTGCCAGCGCATCCCGGGATGCTCGTCCATGGTCTCGGGGTGGCAGTCCAGCTCGCACGGCCACCACTCGTCCTCGTCGTCGGGGGTGCCGCGGGTGGCGGTGAAGAAGAGCATCCGGTCGCTGCCGGACTGCGCCACGGGGCCCACGTCGACGCCGGCGGCGATGAGCCGCTCCAGGGCCGCCTGCCCGGCGGCGAGGGGGACGTCGAGGACGTCGTGGACCATGCCCGTGGCGGTGATGAAGTTGGCCAGCGGCTGGCCGGCCGCCCAGCGCTCGATCTGGGCGCGGTCCGTCGTGGACTGCGTCTGCCAGGCGAAGGAGACGGGGTGCCGGGCGGGAGTGGGGCATCCGATGCGTTCGCACGAACATCGGTATCCGGAGGGGTGCGCGGCAGGCGAGATCGGCATTCCTGCCTCGGCGACGGCCAGGAGCAGCGCCAGCCGGGCCGCGTCGTCGGCCTCCGGCTGCGGTTTGGGCCGCCTGCGCAGCCACTGGGAAATCCTGCCCTCTGTGCCGCGATAGCGGCCGGAATCGGCGCCCATCTATCCCCTCACCTCAGCGGTTTCCTCTCCATGGTCCCACCATCCTGCTCCTCGGGTGGCCAGAGTTCCCAAGCGGGGTGCCCGGGCGGTTGCGCAGAGGTCGTCACGGACGTACGGAATGTCATGAAATCGGCCTTCGCTCTCAGGGCCGGGGCAGCAGTCCGCGCAGGGCGTGATCGACGACGGTGTCCGCGTACGCGTGGGTCAGCGGAAGCGTTCTCAGCAGCCAGCGGTGGGCGAGCGGGGCGATCAGGAGCTCCAGCGCGATGCGCGGATCGATGTCCGCACGGACCTCTCCGGCCTCCTGCGCGGCACGCAGCCGTGTGACATACAACTGAAGCTGCGGTTCGAGCAGATTTTCCACGAATTGCGCCCCGAGTGCCGGATCGATGATGCCTTCGGCGGTCAGTGCCCGGGTGGGCGCCTCGATCGCGGGGTCGTTCAGCTCGTCGACCGTGGCGCGCAGGACCAGCCTGAGGTCGGCGGCCAGATCACCGGTGTCGGGAATCGCGTACGCCGCCTCTCCCCCGCCCCCGGCGGCCTCCGCCGCCTCCGCCGCCTGCCTGGCGCTCATGTCGGTGAACGCCTCCATGAGCACGGCCGCCTTCGAGGGCCACCAGCGGTAGATCGTCTGCTTGCCGACCCCCGCCCGGGCGGCGATACCCTCGATCGTCGTCCGCGCGTAGCCCACCTCACCGACGAGTGCGAGCGCGGCGTCGTGGATCGCGCGGCGGGACCTGTCGCTGCGGCGGCTGGAGTCGGGAGCCTTGTGAGGTGCCATCCGGCCACCCTAGAGGGTCACGGTCCGATACGTATCGTCTTGTCGGCGTCCCCTTCGTGCCGCCGGAACCACCCGAACGGATCACAGCGCAACCGCCCGGCGCGGCGCACCATGAACACACGCACACACCCCGTGCGCATCCCACCGTGCCGCGGCCCAGGCCGCCGTTCGCGAGGAGCCTGCATTGACCCGTGACGCCACCCCTCGTCGCTACCTGATGTGCGCCCCGGCCCACTTCCAGGTCACGTACTCCATCAACCCGTGGATGGACCCGTCCAAGCCCGTGGACCTGCCGCTCGCCACCACCCAGTGGGAGGACCTCCGCGACCGCTACCGCTCGCTCGGCCACACCGTGGAGCTCCTCACCCCCCGCCCGGACCTGCCCGACATGGTGTTCGCCGCCAACGGGGCCACCGTGATCGACGGCCGGGTGCTCGGCGCTCTCTTCGCCTACCGGGAGAGGTACGCGGAGGCCGAGGCGCACCGGGAGTGGTTCCGGGACCACGGCTACACCGAGATCCACGAGCCGGCCCATGTCAACGAGGGCGAGGGCGACTTCGCCGTGACCGCCTCGTACCTCCTGGCCGGGCGCGGCTTCCGGTCCAGCCCGCTCTCCCACGGCGAGGCGCAGGAGTTCTTCGGGCGCCCGGTGATCGGCCTCGACCTGGTGGACCCGCGCTACTACCACCTGGACACGGCGCTGTGCGTGCTCGACGACGCGGCCGACGAGATCATGTACTACCCCGGGGCCTTCTCCCCCGGCAGCCGCTCCGTGCTGGCCCGGCTCTTCCCCGACGCGCTGCTGGCCGAGGAGGCGGACGCCGCCCGGCTGGGGCTCAACGCGGTCAGCGACGGGCGCCATGTGGTGCTCCCGCAGGCCGCCACGGGGCTCTTCGATCCGCTGCGGGACCGGGGCTTCGAGCCGGTCCCGATGGACCTGGGCGAACTGCTCAAGGGCGGCGGCAGCGTGAAGTGCTGCACCCAGGAGCTGCGGGCCTGATCAGTCGCGGCCGGGCCAGACGGGGCCCTGGTCGGTCCAGACGACTCCCTTGTTGCGGCACAGGCAGAAGGGGTGGCCGACCGGGTCCGTGTAGATCCGCCAGCCGTAGCCGTTCGGGCCGATGAAGTCCTGCCGCAGCGTCGCGCCCAGGCCGAGGACGCGGCGCTGCTCGGGTTCGATCTCGTCCACCTCGAAGTCGAGGTGGAACTGCTTGGGGTGCTCGGTGTCGGGCCACTGCGGGGCGCGGTGGTCGTCCACCCGGATGAAGGCCAGCTCGATCTCGCCGAACGTGATGCCGGCCCAGTCCTCGGTGCTGCCTTCCTTCACCGGCCGGCCCGTCAGCTCCGCGTAGAAGGCCGCGAGCTTCATCGTGTCCGGGCAGTCGATGATGAAATCGGTGAGTCGCAGCATCCCGCGATCCTGCCACACGCCCGCACCGGGGCTTCGGGACGAGCGGCACGCGGGACGCCTCAGCTCTGCCCGGGAGGCCAGGCGTCGCCCCACGCGATGTCCCGGGCGGCACGGTACAGCTCGCCGTGCCGCTTGGTGACCGTGGCGCGCTCCAGTCCGTCGTCGCGGGTGCAGAGCTCCAGCAGCACCTGGCCCTTGCGGATCTGCGGCCTGCGGACGACCCTGGCGGCGGCCGGCAGGACCGGGAAGCGGGTCGCCACGACGTAGCTGAACTTCTCGTCCTCGTGACTGAGCGAGCCGCCCTTGACCTGGCGGTGCAGGGACGAGCGGCTGACCCGGGCCGAGAAGTGGCACCAGTCCTTGCCGCGTTCGATGGGGCAGGCGCCGTCGTGCGGGCAGGGTGCCGCGACGCTCAGCCCGGCGGCGATCAGCCGGTCACGGGCCTCGATGACGCGCTCGTAGCCGTCGGGGGTTCCGGGTTCCACGATCACCACGGCCTGCCCGGCGGCCGCGGCGGCGTCCACCAGCGCCCCCCGGTCCTCGGGCCTGAGCTCCTTGAGGACGTACGACACGGTCACCAGGTCCGTGGGCGCGAGCTCCAGCTCCTTGCCGATCCGCGCCCGTTCCCAGGCGGCGGCCCGCAGCCCGGGGCTGCCGGAGGCCGCGGCCAGTTCACGGCCGAGGGCGAGGGCGGGTTCGGCCCAGTCCAGGACGGTGGTGCGCGGCCCCTCCCAGGCCCCGGCGACCGCCCAGCTCGCCGCGCCCGTGCCGCCCCCGACGTCGGTGTGCGTGGCGGGCGTCCAGTCCGGCGCGGCCTCGCGGAGTGCGGCGAGGCAGGAGCGTACGGCCTCGAACGTGGCGGGCATCCGGTACGCGGCGTACGCGGCGACGTCCGAGCGGTCCCGCAGGACCGGGGCGTCGGTGGGGGTGGTCCCGCGGTAGCTGGCGATCAGCCGCTCGACGGCCTGCGCGGCCTGCTTCGGGGGCAGCCCGTCGAGCAGGTCGGCCAGCGCCGCGCGCAGGGCTTCCGCGGTGGGGAGGGTGGCGTTCACCGCCGAATTGTAGGCGCAGCGGGAGCCCGCTCCGCAGTCCGGTGGTCCGGCACACAATCGGGACGGAACGGGTACGGAACCGAACTGCTCTTCGTCCCGGGCCCGTTGCTACGCTGATCGCCGCCGCGTCGGGGGACGGCCCGGGGACCGGTTCATCGGGGGGACCATGAGACAGAGGATCGTGCGCCTGACCCTCGTGGGCGGAGTGCTCGTCCTGGCCCTGCTCCTGCTGCTGGCGACCTGCGGGGGTGGTGGCGGCTCCGAGGACGACGAGCCGGCGAAGAAGCCCGCGAAGAAGAGCACCGGTCCCGCGACGCAGCTGTCGGTCCCGCCCGCCTACACGACGAAGCGCGGCTGGGAGATCGTCGGCGCCGGACCCGACTACGCCCTCTCGAACACGACGGGCCGGCTGGCCTATCTGGTGCGGGCGCCCGACGACCGGTACCGCCTGCGGACCCTCGACACGGAGACCGGCCGGGCCGACTGGAGCGGTGACGCCTGGCGGCCGGCGGACCCGGAGCGCTTCCCGAAACTGCTCACAGTCGCCAAGGACGGCCAGGAGTTCTTCGTGACCTGGTCCTACGGGAAGGCGGGTGACGGGCTCGACCCCTCCCACACCTTCGTCTCGCTCGACGTGTACGACACGGTGGACGGCGAGCGGCGGCGCGTCGAGGTGCCGTGGACCGGCGCGCCGGCCGTCACGGCGACCGGGCCGGGCATCCTGATCAGCGGCGGCCGGGCGGACAGCGCGGTCGTGGACCCGGTCAGCGGCGAGGTCTCGGAGATCGCCGCGTCCTCGGTCGCGTACCCGAAGGGCTGCGGTGCCTGCAAGCAGCTCACCGAGGTCCGCGGCCAGACGGCGAAGGGGCTGCTGCTCAGCGGGGTACGCGAGTTCTGGGTGCGGGGCGGCTGGTTCAGCAGGCAGAACGCCCCGAAGGGCGCCGATCCCCTCTCGGGTGTACCGACGTCCGTGGCACCCGGGCTGGTCCTGGCGAAGTGGCAGCCGGCCAAGGGCACGAAGCGGGCCGCCACCCACCAGCTGTGGACGGTCCACGACTCGGCGAGCGGGAAGCCGGTCGTCTCGGTGGAGTGCCACACCCCGGCCATAGAGCCCGGGCGCTATCCGCAGGCCGTCGTCTCCCCGTCGGGCGGATATCTGGTGGCGGGGAACCTGGCCTTCGACCTGGAGGCGAAGAAGGGGTTCTGCTTCGAGGACGAGGGCGGCTCGGCACTGCTGACCCTCGCCTCGGTGACCGACGGGGGCACGGCGTACGGCGCGACGACCGCGCGGGACGCGGCGGAGGCGCTGGACGGCGGGGTCGGCCCCGTCTCGATGAGCTTCACGACCTGGAGCGTCGACGCGCTGCCGCCGAACACCCGGCTGCCGGAGGCGGAGACGTCCGGCATCGGCGTCTTCCGCTGGACGGACCGCAAGGACCGTCTGCACCTGCTGGGCTATCCGCGCGTGGGCTGACCCCCCGCCGGGGCCGGGGGCCCTGCGCTCAGCCGGTGAGCAGGGCCCGGAGCCAGCGTTCCTCGCGCTGCTCGACGTATTCGGCGTCGCTCCGCCAGGCGTCCCCGTGTCCCTCCGCCCAGTGCCTCGCCCAGGGCTGGTTGTTCCGGGCGGCCTGATCGCGGAGGAAGTCGTGCATGGCGCGCGTACGGCGGCCGAGCAGGGGCACCAGCGCGCGCCTCCCGGTCTCGTCGAGGCCGTACGCGTCGACGAAGAGGCGAAGCCGTTCCGGGGCGTCGGGGCGCTGCCAGTGGGGGTGCGCGGACAGCGGTACGAAGCCCCGTGCCGCGTAGGCGAGGTCCCACAGGCGGGTGCCCGGGGCGGCGTTGTCCCAGTCGATGAAGGCCAGGCCCTCGTCGCCGTCCGCGACGAGGTTCCACGGCGCCAGGTCGTGGTGGGCGATGATCTCGGCTCCGTCCGCCGGGATCAGCGCGTTCCACCGGGCGTCCGGTGGAGGCGTGAAACCGGCCACGGCGTCGTGGAAGTCCCGGACCAGCCGCGCGACACGCGCCAGCGCGGCCGAGGGGTCCACCAGGGCGAACCGGTCCGGCCAGATCGTCCCGCCCGGCACGAAGGTCAGGACCTCCCTGCCCCGGTCGTCGATGCCGAGCGGGCGGGGAGCGGCCCGGAAGCCGGTCTCGTGGAGATGGGTGAGCAGCGCGTGCACCGCCGGTGTCCAGGGCCCGGCGGGGCGGCGGACGGTGTCTCCGACGCGGACGATGCCTTCGCTGACGTTCCCGCCGGTCAACGGCAGTTCCTCTTCGGCGCGCATCGCCCGAGTCTGGCCGGTGGACGGCGCGGCGTGCAACAGGGTTGCGGACCCGCGCGGCACGGCCCGCGGGGGACGGAGCCGGGCCGGAGGGCCGTGTGCGCACGGCCCGGCCCGGCCGGTGAGTCCCTCAGTCCGCGACCGGCTGCCGCTTCCCGCCCGTACTCCGCCACGGCCTGCACAGCAGCAGGAAGCACGCCACCGACGCGAGGGCGCAGACGACCTGCACCACGGCCATCGGGACGGCGGTCTTCTCGCCGGCGATCCCGACCAGCGGCGAGGCGATGGCGCCGATCAGGAACTGGGACGTACCGAGCAGCGCGGAGGCGGAGCCCGCCGCGTGCCTCGTGCGCATCAGGGCCTGGGTGTTGGTGTTGGGCATCGCCAGGCCCATGGCGGACATGAGCACGAACAGGCCGGCGGCGACCGGCAGCAGGCCGACCTCGCCGAAGACCCCGGAGGTCATCAGCAGCAGGGCGATCGCGGCGACGGAGATGACGGCCAGTCCGAAGCCGAGCGCCTTGTCCAGGCTGACCCGGCCGACGAGCAGCTTGCCGTTGATCTGGCCGACGGCGATCAGCCCGACGGAGTTGATCCCGAAGAGCAGGCTGAAGGTCTGCGGCGAGGCGCCGTAGATCTCCTGGACGACGAACGGGGACGCGCTCACATAGGCGAAGAGCGCGGCGAAGGCGAGGCTGCCCGCGATCATGTAGCCGGTGAACACCCGGTCGGCCAGCAGCCCGCGCATGGTGCGCAGCGCGTCGCCGATGCCGCCGGTGTGCCGCTGGGAGACGGGCAGCGTCTCGTGGAGCCACTTCCAGACGACGAGCGTCAGCAGTATCCCGATGACGGTCAGGACGACGAAGATGCCGCGCCAGTCGGTGAACTGGAGCACCTGGCCGCCGATCACGGGCGCGATGACGGGGGCGACCCCCGAGATCAGCATCAGGGTGGAGAAGAAGCGCGCCATCTCGTCGCCGTCGTACAGATCGCGGACGACGGCCCGGGAGATCACGATGCCGGCCGCGCCGGCCAGGCCCTGGAGGAGGCGGAAGCCGATGAGGAGTTCCGCGGTCGGGGCGACGGCGCAGATCGCGGTGGCGATCACGTAGACGATCATGCCGAGGAGCAGCGGCGTGCGCCGGCCCCACCGGTCGCTCATGGGTCCGACGACGAGCTGGCCGAGCGCCATGCCGGTGAGGCAGGCGGTCAGCGTGAGCTGGACGGTGGACGCCGGTGCGTGCAGGGAGTCGGTGACCTCCGGAAGCGCCGGGAGGTACATGTCCATCGAGAGGGGCGGCAGTGCGGTGAGCCCGCCCAGCACCAGGGTGACGAGAATTCCGGCCCGCCGTGCGGTGGCGGTGGCCGGGAGGCCCGGTGCGGTGGTCATGGAGGCGGCCTGCGCACCCGCTGTGGTGGGGGTGACGCCTGGCGCGGTGGTCATGGAGGCGGCCGGGGCACCCACTGCGGTGGGGGTGGCGGTGGCCGGGGCGCCGGATGCGGCGCTCCTGCTGCTCGTCGGTATGTGCTCGTGCTCTTGCTGGGCCCGGCTCGCGCCGTTGTCCGGCATCCTCTTCTCCGCTTCGTTGAATCCGCATCTATGCTCTCAGGTCAGTCGTAGTGGTCGATACCTTTTTCTGTGGAAGCGGGCGGGCATGAGCGGGACTGTGCGTTGGGGTGTACTGGCGACGGGCGGCATAGCCGCGACGTTCACGGCGGATCTGCTGGCGATGAAGGAATCCGGGGCCGAGGTCGTCGCGGTCGCCTCCCGCACCGAGGCGTCGGCCAAGGCGTTCGCCGAGCGGTTCGGGATCGAGCGGGCGTACGGCAGCTGGGCGGAGCTCGTCGCCGACGACACCGTCGACGTCGTGTACATCGCCACCCCGCACTCCGCGCACCGCGAGGCGGCCGGGCTCGCGCTGGAGGCCGGCAAGCACGTGCTGTGCGAGAAGGCGTTCACCATCAACGCGCGCGAGGCACGGGAGCTGGTGGACCTCGCCCGTGAGCGCGGGCTGTTCCTGATGGAAGCCATGTGGACGTACTGCAACCCGCTCATCCGCCGGATGACGGAGCTGGTGCGGGACGGCGCGATCGGCGAGATCCGCACGGTGCAGGCCGACTTCGGCTTCGCGGGCACCTTCGGGGCCGACCACCGGCTGCGTGACCCCGCGCTGGGCGGCGGCGCGCTGCTGGACCTCGGGGTCTACCCGGTGTCGTTCGCGCAGCTTCTGCTGGGCGAGCCGGACCGGGTGCAGGCGGAGGCGCTGCTCTCCCCCGAGGGCGCGGACCTGAACACGGGCATCCTGCTCGGCTGGGACTCCGGCGCCACCGCCCTGCTGGCCTGCTCCATCGTCGGGAACCTGCAGACCAGCGCCTCGGTCACCGGCACGGCCGGGCGGATCGACTTCCCGCAGGGCTTCTTCTACCCGGAGCACTTCGTCCTGCACCGGCATGACCACGAGCCCGAGACGATCACCACGGGCTCCGGTCCGCAGGGCCTTTCGGGCATGCAGTACGAGGCCGCCGAGGTGAACCGCGCGATCCTGGCGGGTGAGAAGGAGTCCCCGCTGGTGCCGCTGGAGGGTTCCCTCGCCGTGATGCGGACGCTCGACGCGGTACGGGACCGCATCGGCGTCCGCTATCCGGCGGACGACCGGGCCTGACTCGGGGCAGGCCGGGGCCGGGCTACGCGGGGGTCAGTCCCGGGTTCCCGGCCTCGGTCACGAAGGAGCCGGCCGTGGAGACGGGGGCACCGGGTGTGGTGACCGCCGGGACCGTGCGGAAGTCGGCGCGCGCCTGCTCGGTGCCGAGCGTGACGAGGGCGTAGCCGCGGCGGCCGTTGTAGAACTTCATGTGCGGGTTGGCCTGCATCTGGTTGTTCCAGCTGGCCGGCTTGTCGGAGCCGTCCTTGCCGCTGGCGATAGAGGTGGCCACGATCTCGGTGCCGACGGTCCGTGAGGCCGGGTCGTCGAAGTCCTTCTTCAGGTCGAAGCCGTAGCCCACGTGCACGTCCCCGGTGAGGACCATCAGGTTCTCGATCCCGGCGGCCTCCGCGCCGTCCATGATCCGCTGCCGGGAGGCGGGGTAGCCGTCCCACGAGTCCATGGACAGCTTGTAGGCATCGGTCGGCACGTCGCGCCGCTGGGCGAAGGTGACCTGCTGCGGCACGACGTTCCAGCGGGCGGACGACGCCTTCCAGCCGTCGAGCAGCCAGCGCTCCTGGGCGGCGCCCGTCATGGTGCGCGCCGGGTCCTCGGACTCCGGTCCGGGGACCTTCCAGCCGTCGCCGTACGCCTGGTTGCTGCGGTACTGGCGGGTGTCGAGGATGTCGAACTGCGCGAGCCGGCCGAACCGCAGCCGCCGGTAGAGGCGCATGTCGGGTCCGGTGGGGCGCTGCGGGGTGCGCAGCGGCTGGTTCTCCCAGTACGCCCGGTAGGCGGCGGCCCTGCGGAGCAGGAACTCCTCCGGCGGGACGCTGTTCTCCGGGGTGTCGCCCGCGTAGTTGTTCTCCGTCTCGTGGTCGTCCCAGGTGACGACGAAGGGGTGCGCGGCGTGGGCGGCGCGCAGGTCGGGGTCGGACTTGTAGAGGCCGTACCGCATGCGGTAGTCCTCCAGCGTGAGCGTCTCCTTGTTGAAGTGGTCCGGCAGGACGCGGTCGGTGTAGGCGCGGGCGCCGCCGACGGCGGTGACCGCGTACTCGTAGAGGTAGTCGCCGAGGTGGAAGACCACGTCGACGTCCTCGGCCGCGAGGTGCCGGTAGGCGGTGAAGTACCCGTCGTGGTACGCCTGGCAGGAGACGGCGGCCAGGGTCAGGGAGCTGTTGCGCGCGGCGGGGACGGGCGCCGTGCGGGTGCGGCCGGCGGGGCTGATCCAGCTGCCCGCGCGGAAGCGGTAGTAGAAGGTCCGGTCGGGGGCGAGGCCGTCCACGTCCACGTGGACGCTGTGGCCGAACTCCGGGTGCGCGGTCGCGGAACCGCGCCGGACGATCCGCCGGAAGCCTTCGTCGCGGGCGATCTCCCAGCGGACCTGGACCCGCTCGGCGGGCAGCCCGCCGTCGGCCTCGTACGGGCGGGGCGCGAGTCTCGTCCACAGCAGCACGGAGTCCGGCAGGGGGTCGCCGGAGGCCACCCCGAGGGTGAAGGGGTCCTCGGTGATCTTCCGCGCGTCGAGCTCGGCGGCGGCGGCCGTGCCCGCGCCGGGCAGGTTGACGGCGAAGGCCAGGGCCGCGGCCGCACCGGTGACGGTGAGGAAGCGGCGGCGCCCGACCCCGGAGCCGAGCTCCCGGGCCGCGCTGCGCAGCTCCGGTGCGTGGCCGCCCTGGCCGGGCGTGCTGATCTGTGCGGGTGTCATATGCCCCTCCCCTGCCGGATGTTGTCAGAGGCATTGGAGTGCCGGGCGACGACCTACCGTTGGCGGGTACACAACATCCTTATGGCGGTGCGGTGAGCACCGGGTGCCGGCCGCCGCGAAACCTCCCGTACGCTGCCGGGCCATGAACGCTGAGCAGAGAATCGCCGTCGTCACGGGTGCGGGATCGGGCATCGGCCGGGCCGTCGCACTCACCCTTTCGAGTGCGGGCTGGACGGTGGCCCTGGCGGGACGGCGCGCCGACGCGCTGGAGGAGACGGCCGCGGGGGCCGGGCCGGGCGCGACGGTGTGCCTGCCCACCGATGTGGGCGACCCGGACGGGGTGGCCACGCTCTTCGGGGCCGTACGGGACCGGTTCGGCAGGCTCGACCTGCTCTTCAACAACGCGGGGACGTTCGGCCCCCGTTCGGTACCGGTCGAGGACCTCGCGTACGAGGACTGGCGGACGGTGGTGGACGTCAATCTGACGGGCACGTTCCTGTGCGCGCAGGCGGCGTACCGCCTGATGAAGGAGCAGGACCCACAGGGCGGCCGGATCATCAACAACGGCTCGGTCTCCGCACACGCGCCGCGCCCGCACTCGATCGCCTACACGGCGACGAAGCACGCGGTGACGGGCCTGACGAAGTCGCTGTCGCTGGACGGACGGCCGTACCGGATCGCCTGCGGGCAGATCGACATCGGCAACGCGGCGACGGACATGACCGAGCGGATGAGCGCGGGAATCCTCCAGGCGAACGGCGAGGTGGCCGCGGAGCCGGTGATGGCGGCGGCGGACGTGGCCCGGACGGTGCTGCACATGGCGGAGCTGCCGTTGGAGGCCAATGTGCAGTTCGCGACGGTGATGGCGACGAACATGCCGTACGTGGGCCGAGGCTGACGCCTTTCACACCCTCACGTGCCCGGAACTGACCCTGGAATGACAGATTTTGTCGATTTCCCGGGTTGGGTCCGGGCACGCGCATGGTGCCCGTATGCTTCTGACCTTCACCGGATGCACACAGAAGGACCACACAGCATGCGCATACGCACCGCCGCGCCCCTCGCCCTGGCCGCCGCCACCGCTCTGGCCGGCTCGCTCCTCGCCACGGCTCCGGCTTCGGCGGCCTCCCATCAGGGCGGGCTGCACCTCGGCAAGATCCAGTACGACAGCCCCGGCAAGGACACCCGGACGAACACGTCCCTGGTCGCCGAGTACGTGGACATCCACAACAACGGGAAGTCCAAGCTGCAGCTCAAGGGCTACAAGCTGAAGGACAACACCGGCTACACGTACACCTTCCCGAGCTTCACCGTCGCGGCGGGCAAGACGGTCCGTGTCCACACCGGCAAGGGCAAGAACTCCGCGGCGCACGTCTACTGGAACCGCGGCTCGTACGTCTGGAACAACACCGGCGACAAGGCCCGGCTGATCAAGCCGAGCGGCTCGCTCCTGGACTCCTGCTCCTGGGGCAAGGGCACCGGCGTCAAGGTCTGCCACTGACCGAGAGGTCTGCCACGTGACCCCGAGGCCGTCCACCGGCCACGAGGTCGTCCACCGACCGCAGTGAACGGGCCGCCGCGGCCAGGGGGGTACGCGGGCCGGCCCAGGGTGCTCCGTCCGGATCAGGCCGGCACGATCCGAGCGAGAGGACCGAGGGCGTGGTCCGGGGAGTCAGGACCCCGGACCACGCCTGCGGACGCCGTCGGGAATACGGCCTCCCGTCCCCCGGTTCACCTGCGGCATGAGCCCACTTCCCAGCACCGAGGTCCTGCGTTACACGGCGTTCTCCGCCGACCCGGCCGGCGGCAACCCCGCGGGCGTCGTCCTGGACGCCTCCGGGCTCGACGACACGGCGATGCTCGCCGTCGCCGCGGAGCTCGGGTACAGCGAGTCGGCCTTCCTCACCGCGTCGGACGGCCGGGGCGGACACACCGTCCGCTACTTCAGCCCGAAGGCCGAGGTGCCCTTCTGCGGACACGCCACGGTCGCCACCGCCATCGCGCTCGCCGAGCGGGACGGCCCGGGCGACCTGCTGTTCACCACCGCCGCCGGGCCGGTCCCCGTCACGGTGACCCGGGAGGGCGACGAACTCCGCGCCACCCTCACCAGCGTCGAGCCGCACACCGAGGACATCGCCGCCGGCGACCTGGCGGAGGCCCTGGCCGCGCTGGACTGGCCGGCCGCCGACCTGGACCCGGCCGTGCCGCCCGGCATCGCCTACGCGGGCGCCCGCCATCTGGTGCTGGCCGCCGCGAGCCGGGAACGCCTCGCGGATCTCTCGTACGACTTCGCCCGCCTGGAAGCGCTCATGCACCGGCTGGAGCTGACGACCGTTCAGCTGGTGTGGCGGGAGTCCCCGGCCGTCTTCCACGTCCGTGACCCGTTCCCGGTCGGCGGGGTGGTCGAGGACCCTGCGACGGGCGCCGCGGCAGCCGCGTTCGGTGCGTACGCCCGCGAGCTCGGCCTCGTCCCGGACGACGCCGTCCTCACCCTGCACCAGGGTGAGGACATGGGCCGCCCCGGCACCCTCACCGTCGCACTTCACCCGGGTGACGCACGGATCAGGGTGAGCGGGACGGGAACCCGCATCGGCTGACCCGCCGCGCCCCGGGCCGCCCGCACCCCTTCCCCCGGAGGTCCGGCGCCCCGGCCGGCCGAGGCGCTCCCGACTACGCGAGGAGGTCCGCGATCTCCTTCAGATGGCCGGGGCCCAGCGGCCCGTGGTCGAGGGCACCCGCGTTCTCCTCGACCTGGGCGACCGTCCGGAAGCCGGGGATCGGCACCGTCCTGCCGCTCCGCGCCCAGAGCCAGCCGATGGCCCCCTGGGCGAGCGTCCGGCCGTCCGACGTCAGCACCTCGCGGACCGCCTCGACCCGCGCCGCCCACTCGGCCGAGGGCACCCCGCCCGCCTCGAACCAGTGCAGCCACGCGGGCGGGGCGGACCGGATGTCCCCGGCCCGTCCCCGCCCGCCCGCACCGCGCGGGCCGGCGAGGAGGCCCATCGCCAGCGGGCTCCGGATGATGCCGAGCAGCCCCCGCTCCTCGCTGAGGCTCAGCATCCCGGGAGCGTCCTCCAGCACATTGCAGCCGTACTGGACGGCCGCGCAGTGCTCACCGTCGGCGAACAGCGCCGCCCGCTCCGGGTCGTCGGTGCTCCACCCGTAGGCGCGGATCAGCCCCTCGGCCACGAACCCCTCGCAGGCCTCGCGCAGTTCGGCCGCCTCGTCGAGCGGGACGTCGCCCAGATGCAGCTGGAAGAGGTCGATCCGGTCGGTCCCCAGCCTGCGCAGGGAGGCGATGAGCGCCTCGCGGGCGTAGCCCGGCGAGCGGTCGGCCCCGTCCATCGTCCGGGTCCGCTCGTCGAAGAGATTGCCCCACTTGGTGGCGATGACGGCCTCGTCCCGTCTGCCCGCGAGCGCCTTGCCGAGCACGCGTTCGCTGTGCCCCGCCCCGTACACGTCCGCCGTGTCGAAGAAGCGCACGCCCAGTTCGAGCGCCCGGCGGACGGCGGCCACCGATTCCTCGTCGTCGACCCTGCCCCAGCCGAGCGGGCTGCCGTCCGGCGTCGACCACTCACCGCCGATCGCCCAGCACCCGAGGCCGAGCGCCCCGGTCCCGATCCCGCTGCGACCCAATACCCTCGTCCGTCCGTCCATGTCTGTCCGCATGGACGGAGAAGCTACGAGTTGGAGTGCATGCGAGGTCAAGCGCTCCGGTCCGGCGCCCTCATCGGGTCACGTACGCGCCCGCCCTCGCCGCCACCGCCGCCGCCTCGGCCGCACGGTCCGCGACCGCCTCGTCCAGGGGGTCGCCGCTGGCCAGCAGGCGGTAGTAGAGGGGGGCCGACACCGCCCGGACCACCTCCCGGGGGTCGGTGCCCGGCGGCAGCTCGCCCCGCTCGGCGGCGGCGGTGACACAGCCGGCCCACTCCTCGATGCGTACGGCGTAGAAGCGGTGCAGGGCCTCGGCCGTACGGGCGTCGCAGGTGGCCGCCGCGATCACGGCCGCGAAGAGGGGGCCCTGCCGGGGGTCGGTCAGCGTGCGCAGGACCAGCCGCGCGTTGGCCTTCAGGTCCTCGTCCAGCGAGCCCGTATCCGTACGCGGCACGGACTGCTCCGCCATGTCGTTGAGCAGATCGGCGACCAGCCCCGCCGTGGTGGACCAGCGCCGGTAGACCGTCGTCTTGCCGACCTCGGCGCGGCGGGCGACATCGGCCAGGTCGAGCCGGTCGAAGCCCTGCTCGACCAGTGCGTCACCGGCGGCACGCAGCACGGCCTCACGCACCCGGGCGGTGCGCCCACCGGGCCGGACGGTGCCCGGCTCCACTTCCTCAGCAGCCATAACGGGTCTCCAGTTCCATTAGTCGACCATTCCCTGCTACGGTGATGCCCATCTTAACGGAACCGCAGATCCGTTAAGACTCGTGGGACTCCAGGAAAGGGCACCTCATGTCCACATCCAGCAGCACGGCACCCGTCGCCGCGCCCCCTCGGGCGCCCGTCGTCCGTATGACCGGCCGGCAGAAGCTCGTCCTCGTCCTCCTCCTCGGCGCACAGTTCATGATCGCCGTGGACTTCTCCATCCTGAACGTCGCCCTGCCCGCCGTCGGCGAGGGCCTCGGGTTCACCCTGGCCCACCTCCAGTGGATCGCCACGTCCTTCGCGCTCGCGGCGGCCGGGTTCACGCTGCTGTTCGGGCGCGTCGCCGATCTCGTGGGCCGTAAGCGCCTGTTCATGGGCGGAATGGTCCTCCTGGGCCTCTCCTCCGTGCTCGGCGGGCTCGCCACCTCGCCCGAGGTCCTGCTCACCGCGCGGGTGCTCCAGGGCCTGGCGACAGCGGCCGTCACCCCGGCCGGACTGGCCCTGCTGACCACGGCGTTCAAGGAGGGCCCGCTGCGCGAACGCGCGCTCGGCCTCAACGGCGCCCTGATGTCCGCCGGTTTCACCGCGGGCGCGATCCTCGGCGGGCTGCTGACCGACCTGCTCTCCTGGCGCTGGGCCTTCTTCGTCAACGTCCCCGTCGCCGCGCTCGTCGTCGCCCTCGCACCGTCCGTGATCAGCGACTCGCGGCCCACCGAGCGCCCGAAGCTCGACGTGCCGGGCGCCGCGACCGTCACCGGCGGCCTGCTCCTGCTCGTGTACGGGCTGACGCAGGCGGGCGAGTCCGGCTGGACCACGCCCACCACACTGACGGCGCTCCTGGCCGGCGCGGCGCTGCTGGTCGGCTTCTGGTTCGTCGAGAAGCGGGCGGCCGCGCCGCTGGTACCCGTACACATCCTCGGGCGCCGCAGCGTCGTCTGGGGCAACACCACCGGGCTGATCGCCTTCGTCACCGAGACCTCCCTGGTCTTCCTGCTGACGCTCTACCTCCAGGAGGTGCTGGGCTACTCCCCCCTCGCGACCGGCCTCGCCTTCGGCGTCCTCGGGATCGGCACCGTGGCCGGCGGCATGCTCGGCGGCCGGGCGGTCGGCCGGTTCGGCAACCGCCGCACCATCGCCGTCGGCGGCATCACCCAGGCCGTCGCCACCCTCTCCCTGGTGGCGCTCGGCACCTCGGGCGGCTGGATCGCGCTGCTGCTGGCCGCGACGTTCGTCGGCGGCGTCGGCAACATGCTGATGATCGTGGGCTTCATGGTCACCGCCACCTCGGGCCTCCCCGACGAGGAGCAGGGGCTCGCGACCGGGCTGGCCACGATGACCCAGCAGGTCGGCATCACGATGGGCATCCCGGTGATGAGCGCGATCGTCACCGCCCGGATGGGCACGGCGACCGGGCCCGACGCGGTGCTGTCGGGCGTGTCGGCGGCCGTCCTCGTCAACTCGGCACTGGTGCTGGCGGGCGCTCTGCTGGCCGGGGTGTTCCTCGCCAGGCCGGGCGAGCGGGCGTCCGCCGGGTGAGTCGGGCGCGGGTGCGGGAGGGGACGGGCGGCAGGATGACGCCCATGGCACAAGCGCTGACCGTCCCCAGCATGACCGCCGGAGCCGATTTCGTCCTGCGCCCCTGGGAGATGAGCGACCTGCCGCTCCTGCGCGAGGCGGCGAAGGACGACTACATCCCTCTGATCACCACCGTCCCCTCGCCGTACTCCGACGAGGGGGCGCAGGCCTATGTCCGGCGCCAGTGGGACCGGGCCGCGACCGGCGCCGGATACCCGTTCACCATCGCCCGCACCCGCGACCGGCGCCCGGTCGGCTCCATCGGCCTCTGGCTCAGGGACGCGGACGAGGGCAGGGCCTCGCTCGGCTACTGGATGACCGGAACCGCCCGCCGCCAGGGAGTCGCGGGAGCGGCCCTGCGCACGGTCACCACCTGGGCCCTGCACGAACTGCGCATCCCCCGGGTCCAGCTCCTCGTCGAACCGTGGAACACGGCCTCGCTCCGGACCGCCGAGAGCGCGGGCTACGAACGCGAGGGCCTGCTGCGCGGCTGGCAGGAGATCGGGGGCCGCCGCCGGGACATACTGATGTACGCCCGCCTGGACGACGCCCGGCCTCCGGATGACCGGGCGCCCACGGGCGACTGAACACCAGGGGCTCACGATCGCGGGCACCGCGGCGCCCGCAGCCGCCCGGCCCCCGGGAGAGCCGAGGCGGCCCGCGGAAGCCGGTGCGCCGGCGCACGGTGTGGCGGATGACGCGCCTGGGCCGCCCGCCGGTCATCCGGCCGCGGGGCCCGCCCCGCCGCTCCACCGGTAGAGCACGTCCGGCTCGTTCTCCTCGTTGCGGCTGCCGTCGTCGTACGCCACGGCGACGAAGCCGTGCCGCTCGTAGAAGGCGCGCGCCGCGGTGTTCCGGCGGAAGGTGTACAGCCCGAGCTCCCCGCGCGAGGTCTCCTTCACGCGCGCCAGGAGCAGCGTCCCGATGCCGCGCCGCAGTGCGCCGGGGTGCACGTAGAGCTGGTCGAGCTCGTCCCCGTCCAGCGACGCGAAGCCGAGCAGCTCCCCGGCCTCCCCCTCGGCCACCCACACCCGGCTGCCGGGCAGCACGACATGCGTGATCCAGGCGAGGGTGTCCGCGTCGCTGTGCACCCGTGGCAGACAGGGCAGCGCGGCGGCCCGCGAGGCGAGGAAGATCCCGGTGATCGCCCCCGCGTCGCCGGCCGCCGCCGCCCGCAGCCGTACGGGCAGTTCCCGAGCCATCGTCCCGCTCCCCTCCGTCGGTGAAAGCCCAGGTATACCAAGGACGTCCACCGGTCCGGCGCCCGGGAACGGACGGACCCGGCAGGCGTGTGACTCCACCGCCGATCCGGGGCAAGCGTTGCATAATGCGCCTTCGAGGCATCGTCCCCCGATCACCCGAGGAGTCCGCCATGGCTTTGACCCGCACCGAGCGTGAACTGTTCCTGGCCGAACCGCACATCGGCGCCCTGGCCGTGGACGCGAACGAGGAGGACCGGGCGCCGCTCACCGTGCCCATCTGGTACCAGTACGCACCCGGCGGCGACCTGTGGATCATGACGGGGCGCGACTCCCGCAAGGGGCGGGCCATCGCCGCCGCGGGCCGCTTCAGCATCATGGCGGAACGCCTCACGCCGACCATCCGCTACGTCTCCGTCGAGGGCCCGGTCATCGCCACCCTGCCCGCCACCCGTGAGCAGCTGGTGGAGATGTCCTCCCGCTACCTCCCCGCCGAGAAGGTGGAGGGCTACGTCGACTTCGCCTGGAGCAACCACGGCGAGCAGGTGGTCGTCCACATGCGCCCCCAGCGCTGGCTCAGCTCGGATCTGGGCCGGATCTGACCCCGCTGCACCACGGCGTGGAGGCGGCGGTTCCGGAAGATCTTCTTCGAGGCGATCTTGCTGCATAGA
Organism: Streptomyces sp. CB02058; assembly: GCF_001905505.1. Lineage (GTDB taxonomy): Bacteria > Actinomycetota > Actinomycetes > Streptomycetales > Streptomycetaceae > Streptomyces. The sequence continues at coordinate 872,565 of NZ_LIPG01000002.1, read as the reverse complement.
TCGTTTAGTGTCTGGGCAGCATGAGGGCGCGCATGATGGGCCATCAATTTGTGGCTCAAAACGCGCACTTCAAGTCAATGGGCATCAATTTCGATCGCCCGGTCACGGGGGCGGGGGCCTGTGAATCGTCTCAAGAGAGGATGCCAATGCCGCAGGACGTCACATTCGACCTCCCCTTCGACACCCCGGTGAGCGAGCACCTGGCCCGCGCACGGGAGCAGCACCTCCGCTGGGTCTGGGAGATGGGCCTGGTGCGCAGCCAGGCGGGGTTCGAGGAGTATCAGTCCTGGGACCTGCCCCAGGCGGCGGCGCGGACGTACCCGTACGCCTCGGCCGATGACATGGTCGTCCTGATGAACTGGTTCTCCCTGGCCTTCCTGTTCGACGACCAGTTCGACTCCGGGAGCCCCGACCGCGCGGACCGCATAGCCGAGGTCGCGCGGGAACTGATAGCCACACCGCTGCGCCCCGCCGGAACGCCGCCCCGCGTGGTCTGCCCCATCACCACCGCGTGGGCCGAGGTGTGGGCCCACCTCTCGGACGGCATGTCCCTGACGTGGCGCACCCGGTTCGCCGCGTCCTGGGGGCGCTTCCTCGTGGCGCACACCGAGGAGGTCGACCTCGCGGCCAAGGGCAGGGCGGGAACGCTGGGCATCGAGGAGTACGCGGAGTTCCGCCGCCGCACGGTCGGCATCCACCACAGCATCGACGCGGGTGAGCGCAGCCGCGGTTTCGAGGTGCCGGCCCAGGTGCAGGCGCACGGGCTGATGGTGCGGATGCGCGATCTGGCCGCGGACACCATCGGGTTCATGAACGACATCCACTCCTTCGAGCGCGAGAAGCGCCGGGGCGACGGCCACAACCTCATCGCCGTGCTGCACCGGGAGCGCGGGTGCAGCTGGGAGGAGGCCGCCGACGAGGCGTACCGGATGACCACCGAGTGCCTCGACGAGTACCTCGAACTGGAGGCGCTCGTCCCGGGGATGTGCGAGGAGCTCGGTCTCGGAACCGAGCAGCGGGACCAGGTCCGGATGGGTGTGGAAGCCATCCAGCACTGGATCAACGGCAACTACGAGTGGGCGCTGACCTCGGGCCGCTACTCCGCCGCGAAGGAGGGCCCGGCGGCGACCGCCGAGCTGGCCGGACGGGGATCGCTGGACGATCTGCTCGCCGTCTGACGCCGGGAGCCCGGCCCGCCGGAGCGGGCCGGGCGGGCCGGACGACAGCCGCGGCGCGAGACGCGCTCAGGCCCCGGCGCCCTGCGCGGTGAACTCGACCGGCAGGCTGTCCAGACGCGCCTCCCAGGTGGAGGCGGTCGAGGTGAGGTCGTCCGCGGGGACGGCCAGGCGGAGTCCGGGCAGCCGGTGCAGCAGGACGTCGACCGCCGTCTCGATGATGGCCTGGCCGATGCCCTGGCCGGGGCACTCGTGAGGACCGCCGCTGAACGCCAGGTGCGACTGGTTGCCGTGCACGGAGACCCCCGAGTCCGGCCGGATGTCCGGGTCGAGGTTGCCGGCGGCGAGCCCGAGCACCAGCAGGTCGCCCTCCTTGATCTGCGTACCGCCGAGTTCGAGGTCGGAGGTCGCGAAACGGCCCGGGAGGACCGCCAGCGGCGGGGTGCTCCACAGCGCCTCCTCGACGACCTCGGAGACGGCCCGCTGGCCGCTGACGAGTCCCGCGAGGCGGGAGGAGTCGGTGAAGACCAGCTCGAGCACCCGGGCCAGCAGGTTGCTGGTGGTGGTGTGCGCGGTGATCAGCACCAGACGCAGATGGCTGAGGATCTCGCCCTCGTCGAGGCCCGCGGTGTGGGCGAGCAGCCCGGTGGTGAAGTCGGGGCCCGGCTCCTGGCGCTTGCGCTCGGCGAGTTCCCCGAGGATCTCCATGATCCGGTCGTTGTGGGCCATGGCGTCCGGCCCGCCCTTGATGACCTGGGCGCAGGAGACCGCGAGGCTGCGGCCCTCGGCGGCCGGGAGTCCGAACAGCCGGGTCAGCACGAGCATCGGCAGGTACTCGGCGTAGTCACCCACCAGGTCGGCCCTGCCCTCGCCGGCGAACGCGTCGATCTGCTTGTTCGCGAAGTGCGTGACATGGCGCCGGATACCGCGCCCCGCCAGGGTGTCCAGGTTGTCGGTGACCGCCCTGCGCAGCCTGCGGTGCGGCTCGCCGTCCTGGGACACGCAGTCGGGACGCCAGCCGAGCATCTGGATCAGCGGCGAGTCCTCCTCGACGCCTCCGTCGTTCCAGTCCCGCCAGATGCGCGAGTCCCGGCTGAACTGGAGGGGGTTGTCGAGCACGCGCCGGCTCTCGCGGTAGCCGAGGACCAGCCAGGCGCGGACGTCGCCCTCCAGGAGGACCGGCGCCACGGCGCCGTACTCCTTGCGGAGCCGTCCGTAGATGCCCTGCGGGTCGAGCGCCGCGTCCGGCCCGTACAGCCGGGTGAGCGCGTCCCCGCCGCCGTGCGCGACGGGGCAGCCGCGGGGAGCACCCGCGTCGTTCTCCTGGCGATCGGTCATCGGGGCTCCAGAGCGACGGCGGAGCGCGCCTTGAGATGGCGGATCAGCGCGATCAGCACATCGCGGCTCGAGGTCCGGTCACGGGCGTCGCAGGTCACGACGGGGGTGTGCTCGGGTATGTCCAGGGCGTCGCGGATCTCTTCGATCGGGTGGTCCTTGGAGTCGGGGAAGACGTTGAGGGCGATGACGAAGGGCACGTCCTGCCGCTCCATCTCCTCGATCGCCCGGAAGCTGGACGCCAGCCGCCGGGTGTCCACCAGGACCACGGCCCCGAGGGCGCCCTTGAACAGGCCGTTCCACAGGAACCAGAAGCGCTCCTGGCCCGGTGTCCCGAACAGGTACAGCACCAGCTCCTCGTTGATGCCGATCTTCCCGAAGTCGAGGCTGACGGTGGTCTCCTGCTTGTCCGCCACCCCGATCAGGTCGTCGACGTCCACGCTGGCCTGGGTCAGCGTCTCCTCGGTGGTGAGCGGCTTGATGTCGCTGACCGAGCGCACCAGGGTGGTTTTCCCGGTACCGAAACCGCCGGCGATCATCACCTTCACCGAGCGGGTGCCGCCTCCGGCCGCCTGGTCGGGGCGGTCAAAGCCTTTGAAGTCCACTGAGTACCTCCTCAAGGAGCGCGAGGTCGGGCCCGCGGCCGGCTCCTGACGCCGGGATGGGATCGCGGGCCTCGACGCGTCCTGCGTCCAGCAGATCGGCGAGGAGCACCGCGAGAATGTTGAAGGGCAATCCGAGATGGGCGCCGAGTTCGGCCACCGACAGCGGATCGCGGCAGCGCCGGAGTATCTCCTCGTGCTCGTGCTGCAGGCCGGGCACGGCTGCGGCACGGGAGATGATGAGGGTCGCCACGTCCAGGGTCGACGCCGAACCACCCGGTCCGCTGCGCCCCCCGGTGAGGACGTAGTAGCGCTCGAGACCGGGCGGGTCCGTGGGCCGGCGGGGACCACTCATCCAGAGTGCTCCTCCAGGCGCGGGCTGGTGCCGAGAAGCTCACCCATCCTTCGCGCCAGGTCCCTCATCTGGTGACCGAGCAGGCCCTGGTCGAGCCCCTCCCTCGCGAGGACTCCGAGGTACGTCTCCACGCCGGCCCGTACGACGAAGAGGTGACCGCCGTCGACCTCGATCATCGCGAGACGGAGCTGCCCGGCGTACTTGGGGAATTGCTCGGCGACCGGCTGCGCGAGCGCCTGGAGTCCCGCGACCACGGCGGCGAAGCGGTCCACGTCGTCGGGGTCGTCCGCCCCGTAGGAGGTGATGGCCTTGCCGTCGCTGGAGGCCACGAGGGCGAAGCGGATCTCCCGGATGCTCTCCGTCAGATCGCGGAGCGCCCAGCTCACGTCGGTTCCCTGTTGCGTCATGTGGACTAGTCGCTCTCTTCCGTGCGGTTGGACTCGCGTCCGGCAGTCGTCTCGCGAACGCCCGGGCCGGCGTCCTCGGTCGTCACCTGGGGCGGGGCGCTCTCACGTCCGGCCGTGGCGAAGGCGGCGAGGCCGGCGAACGACGCGTCCGGCGGCACTGCGGTCACGGACTCCACGGTCCGGTCGGCGGCGGCGCTCGGCCTGGCCGTCGGTGTGTCGCTCCGCCTGCTCCTGCGCCGCGGCAGGCCGCCGGGCGTGGTGTCCGTGATCTCGGGGGTCCCGGCGCTCACCGCGCTCGGGGCACCGTCCGCGGGCAGGCCGGCCGCGAGGGCCTCCCGGACGGGCTCGGCCTGTTCCGCGACGGGCCGGACCGGCTCGACCACGGGGGCCGAGAGGTGGCTGAAGTACTTGTGCGGAACCACCACGACCACCGAGGTGCCGAGCCACGGGGAGTCCGCGAAGGTGACCCGGATGCCGTAACGGCGTGCCAGGGCGCCCACGACGCGCAGACCCAGGTTCGCGTCCTCCGAGATCCCGCCGAGGCCGGGGCCCTTCGCGGTGCCCGCGATGGACTGCTCCGCCTCGCGCTTGCGCTCCTCGCTCAGGCCCTTGCCGGCGTCCTGGATCTCGATGCCGACCCCGTTGGGGACCTCCTTGCCGGAGACGACCACGGGCTCGCTGGGCGGCGAGTAGCGCGCGGCGTTGTCCAGGAGGTGGGCGAAGATCAGCGTGAGGTGGTCCACCAGACCGCCGTCGACGCCGAGTTCGGGGAGGTGGCGGACCTGGATGCGGTTGAAGTCCTTGATGCGGCCGATGCCGCCCCGGACCACGCTGAGCAGTCGCTGCGGCTCCTGCCACTGGCGTCCGGGCCGGTCGGAACCGCCCAGTACGCCGATGCTGGCGGCGAGGCAGTCGGCGGGGCCGATCTCCTGGTCCAGCTCCATGAGTCCCTGGGCCACGGCGGGCAGCCGCCCGTGTTCGCCCTGCATCTCGTGCAGCCGGCCGCGCAGCCGTCCCGTCAGCACGTGGATGCGGCTGCCGATGCCGACCACGGCCTGTTCGGCCGAAGTGGAACGGTTCAACTCCTCCTCCACACCGAGCAGCGCGGTCCGCATGACCTTGCGCAGCGCGGCGCGCGTCTCCGGGCTCGCGTCGGCCTCCTGGCCGACCTCCGCCAGGATGTCGTCGATGGCCTCACCCTCACGCAGGCGCTTGATCGCCTCGGGGAGATGGCTGTCGCCGAGCCTGACGACGACGTCCCGCTGGAGTGCGATCCGCTCCTCCGTCGTGCGGGTCCATTCGGCGATCCCGGCCTCGTAGGCCTGGGTGTGCTCGGCAAGCCTGGCGTCGAAGGCCGTGGCCTGCTCGCCCAGCCGGGCCTCCAGCGCGGATCTCTCGGCCTCGAAGCGCTGCTCCCGGGACCGCACATCCGCGTATCTCTGCTGGGAGTGCTCGGTCTGGGCGGCGCGGAAGGCTTCGTCGGCGCGGCGCAGCTGGGTTCTGGTACGTACGAGGAGCCGCACGCAGACCGCGCCCGCAGCCGTGACAGCGGCACCGGCGAACGTCGCGGGTATCTGGACCTGGTCGGGCCCCGCCACCGCTGTGACGAGGGTTCCGGCTCCTAAGGCCAGCGGCATCAGCCACCAGCCGTACCAGGCGACCGGTGCTCGTGCCGCCGGGGGTGGAGTGGCAAGTTCCATCTACATCCTTCGAGAGCAACACTTTCGAACTGGGGGGTGGCGCAGACGTCGCCTGTGGGGAGCGCGCAGCACCGCAGCGGCCGAGTGACATCACGTCAACTCGCCGCGCCGCAGAGGAGCCTATCGGGTTCCAGATCGAATTGATCAACCGTCCTCCGCATACCGGGAGGTATTCGATCATGCTCTGGCCGGAACCTTCCGGCGCCCCGGGGGCACGGCCCCGGCAGGGCACGGGCGGCCGGTGATTCCGGCGCTCGCGGGCCGGGCGGCCCCTGGCCGGATAGTGCGGACGAGGAACGTCCGCGCGCCCCGCGGCTCCCCCGTGACTCCCCGCCCCTTCCCGTCAGTCGCCGTCCGGCCCGGGGACGAGGCCGTCGGCGACCAGGCCGGCGAGCACCGCCTCGCCCAGGGCGTGCACCGCGGACTGCGGGCGGACCATGACGGTGAACTCCTTGATCCGGCCCGCCTCGTCGAAGTGGAGCAGGTCGATGCCGTGGATCTGCTTGCCGCCCACGGTCGCGCGGAAGACGAGGACCGCCGACGGCGCCTCGTCGCCCTCGGCGCCCGCCTCGGCCGCGCCGTCGAGGTGGCCGACGTAACGGAAGTCCTCGAAGGTGCGGAGCAGCACCCCGAAGAGCCCCGACACCATGGGCCGGCCCTCGAAGGGAGTGAACTTCACCGGGCTGTTGAGGCGGATGTCCTCGGTGAACAGGTCGTTCAGCGCGGCGAGATCGCGCTTCTCCACGGCGGTGCGAAAGAGATCGGTGGTGTCCATGCCCGCTCCTCATACTCATCAATGTGACTAGTCAGTTTCTTGAGTATGATGAGGCGGCGGACGAGAAAAGGGAAGGGGCCTCTGCGATGGCCTTGCGACATGCCGTTCTGGCGGCACTGCTCGACGGCGAGTACAGCGGATACCAGCTGGCCAAGGCGTTCGACATCGGTGTCGCGAACTTCTGGCACGCCCTGCCCCAGCAGCTCTACGCCGAACTGGCCAAGCTGGAGAAGGACGGACTGGTCGCGGGCCGGCAGGTGGTCCAGGAGACCCGGCCCAACAAGCGGCTGTTCCGGGTCACCGGCGCGGGCCTCGACGAGCTGGAGAGGTTCGCCGCCGCCGCGTCGAAGCCCTCCTTCATCCGCGACGACCTGCTCGTGAAGGTGCAGGCCGCCGACCACATCGACGGCGCGCCGGTGATCGGGCAGCTGGAGGAGCGGGCGTCCGCCTCCGAGGCGAGGATCGAGCTCTTCGGCAAGCTGCTGCGGCACATGCGCGGCGACATGGACGAGGAGGAGTTCCTCCTCCGGGGCGAGCGGATCGGGCCGTATCTGACCTGTATGCGCGGCCTGGCGTTCGAGCGGGACACCCGCGACTGGTGCCTGCGGATCTCAGCGGTTCTCCAGGAGAGGCGGAACGTCCGTGCACAGCGGTGAGTACCTGCGTTACGTCGCCCTCGGCGACAGCCAGACCGAGGGCGTCGGCGACGGCGACGACACCACGGGCCTGCGGGGCTGGGCCGACCGGTTCGCCGAGCACGTCGCGGCCGTCAGCCCGTCCCTGGAGTACGCCAATCTGGCGGTACGGGGACGTGTCGCCCACCAGGTCCGCGCGGAACAGCTGGGCCCCGCCCTGGCCATGCGCCCCGATCTGGCCACGGTCGTCGCCGGGGTCAACGACCTGCTGCGGCCCCGGTTCGACGCGGCGGAGGTGGCCGGTCACCTGGAGGAGATGTTCGTCGCCCTCACGGCCGCCGGGGCCCATGTGGTGACGCTCACCTTCCCCGACATCGGGAAGATCGCGCCGATCGCCCGGCCGGTCAGGTCCCGCGTGTTCGAGCTCAACGCCCGTATCCGCACCGCCGCCGCCCGGCACGGGGTCACGGTGGCCGAGACCGCGGAGCACGCCGTCGCCGCCGACCCGCGCATGTGGAGCACGGACCGGCTCCACGCGAGCCCGCTGGGCCACGAGCGGATCGCGGCGGCCGTCGCCCACGCCGTACGGCTGCCCGGGAGCGACGACACCTGGACCCTTCCACTGCCGCCTCGGCCGGCCTCGACCGCCCGGCAGGCGGCGGTGGCCGAACTCCGGTGGGCAGCCGGGTTCCTGGGCCCCTGGCTCGCCCGCCGGGTGCGCGGCCGTTCCTCCGGCGACGGCCGCGCCGCGAAGCGCCCGCTGCTGCTGCCGCTGGGTGCCGTACCGCCTTCCCCGGCGGACTCGGGCACACCGGAACCGGTGTAGGGACGTCGGAGGCGGTGCGGTCCGCCGCTGTTCGCCGTACGTCAGGAACGGCCCGACGGCACCCCGGCCGCGCGGTCTCCGGCCTCCGGGACCGTGCCGCCTCCCGTTCCCGGAACAGCGGCGAGGACCAGTGCCGCGAGGGCGACGAGGGCGGTGCCCTGCCAGCCGAGGGCGTGGAGCAGGGGTGCGGCGAGCGCGGTGCCGACGGCGCCGACCGTGAAGTACAGCACGAGGTAGACGCTGCTGAGGCTGCCGGAGCGTTCGGGGTCCAGGGCGATGACGCGGCTCTGGTTGGCGGCCTGGGCGGCGAAGCACCCGGCGTCGAAGAGGGCGAGCCCGAGCACGGTGACCGGCGGGGAGCCGAGGCCGGTGGCCAGGAGGGCCACCCCCGCGACGGCCGTGAGCAGACCGGCGGCGATCAGGGTGCGCGGGGTGTACCGGTCGGCGATGCGGCCGGTGAGCGGGAGCACGGCGAAGCCGAGGAGTCCGGCCAGGCTGTAGAGGCCGATGGAGGCCGGTCCGAGCACGTGGGGCGGCTGGGCGAGGGCGAGCGCGAGCGCGACCCAGACGAGGTTGAAGGCGAAGTACCAGAGCCCGCCCGCGGCCACCGCGCGGCGCAGCTGAGGCTGACCGCGCAGGAGCGGGGGCAGCGAGGCGAGGGTGGCGAGGTAGCCGCGCGAGGAGTGTGGCCGCTGCCGCGGCAGGAGCGTGGCGGCGGCGAGCGCGCCGAGCAGGGCGAGGCCGGCGAAGACGAGCAGCATCCGCCGCCACCCGATGGCGTCGGTGAGCGCCCCTCCGACCATGCGGCTGAGCAGGATGCCGGCCGACATCCCGGCGGCCACGGTGGCGACGCCTCTCCCCCGGCGCCCGGGCGGAGCGTGGCGCCCCGCGATGTTCCCGGCCTGGGCCGCGACACCGGCCGCCGCGCCGATGAGCAGATAGGCGGCCAGGAGCACGGCCGCCCCGGTCGCGGAGGCCGCGAGGGTGAGGGCTGCGGCGAGGGCGGTGAGCTGCGCGGCGACCAGACGGTGCGGGGCGATGTGGTCGGTGAGGGGAAGCAGGAGGGCGAAGCCGGCCATGCAGCCGGCGAGCGCGGTGGTCGGCACGAGGCCGATCACGGACAGGGGGACGCCCAGGTCGGCGGCGACGGCGGTGAGCGCGGGCTGGATCGCGTAGTTGTTCGCGATCGCCGTCCCCGCGACACAGGCGAGGAGGAAGGTTACACCCCGGGGAAGCGGACGGGTCACGGCTGGGCGCCGCGGGTGAGGACGACGGCGTAACGGCACTCGGTGCCGGTGGTGTTGGCGAAGACGCGCGGGGTGGGCTCGCCCAGCTCGATGGCGTCTCCCGCGTCCAGCTCATGGACCGTGTCGCCGTCGTGGAAGGTCAGCCGGCCGTCGAGGACCCAGACGACCTGGCGCACGAAGGCGAAGGCGGCGGCCGGATAGGGCACACGGGCACCCGCGGGCAGCCGGATCTCGGCGATCTCCGCGGGGAAGCGGGAGCCGGTGATCTGGCGGCGCCGGTAGCCGGTCTCCGGGTCGCGCCACTCGGCGGCGTCGGCCCGTCGGCGCACTCCCTCGGCTCCCGTGGCGTCTTCCTCCCGCGCCCCTTCGGGGGTGAGCAGGGAGGCGAGGCTGAGCCGGAAGGCGGCGGACAGCTTGCCGAGGACGACGGCGGTGGGGCTGCTCTCCCCGCGCTCGATCCGGCTGATCATCGCCTGGGAGACACCGGACTCCTCCGCGAGCCGAGCCAGTGTCCACCGCCGGCCCTCCCGCTCGTCCCGGACGCGGGCAGCGATCTGCTCCACCAGAGGATTTACTATATGAGACATGAATCCAATATACGAGACTAGGCAGGCCGTCACCGTGCGCCCGGCGCACTCGGGCGACGGGGAGGCCATCCGCGCGATCCGCAACCACGCGATCGAGCACTCGACGGCCCTGTGGACGCAGACCCGGCAGTCCCCCGCCGAGGCGGCCGTCTGGCTCGCCGCCCACCTGGAGCGCGGCTCGGCGCTCGTGGCCGAGGTGGACGGGGAGATGGCGGGCTTCGCGGTCTACGGCCAGTGGCGCGCACTGGAGGGCTTCCGCCACACGGTGGAGGACTCCGTCTACGTCCGCGAGGGCCGGCACGGGCTCGGCATCGGCTCCGCGCTGCTGGCGGCCCTCATCGTCTCCGCGCGCGAGGCGGGCCACCATGTGGTGATCGCCGGGATCGAGGCCGAGAACGCCGCGTCGGTCCGGCTGCACGAACGCTTCGGCTTCGAGCACGTCGGCACGGTGCCGGAGGTCGGCACCAAGTTCGGCCGGTGGCTCGACCTGACCCTCATGCGGCTGGCCCTGAACTGACCTCTCCCGGAACGCCCGGGGCCGCGATCACGGCGGCGCGGTGCTCGGTGCGGCGAGGCACCGGCGCCCGCCCGCGGTCCGAGGCCGAACGCCTCACCGGCGTCTCCGCTCCCACCCACTGACGCCCCGGCCCTCAGACGGAATCAAGCGCGGCCAGATGCAGCCGGACCGCGGCGGTCACCCGGGGCTCGTCGTCCGTGGCGAGCAGATCGAGCAGGGCCCCGCGCAGGATCGCCAGGGTCAGGGTGCGGCGGAGCACCCCGTGCTCACCGTCCCTCTCGGCCCGCGGCTGGCAGGCGGCGAGGACGTCGAGCCAGTCGTCGACGGTGGCCTTCGCGAACCCGGCCCAGGCACCGTCCGGTTCGACGAGGGACCGGGCGTAGGCCTCGGCCCACAGCCGCAGCAGCCCGCGGTGCTCCGGTGCGGCGAGCCATGCCCACACCTGACCGGCCGCGATGCCGAGCCCCACGGGGCGGTCGGCGCGGCGGAGACCGGCCAGGAGTTCCAGCTCGTCGGCGCGGGCCCGCTGCAGCAGGGCCTCGACCAGCCCGTCCTTGTTGCCGAACAGGAACATCAGCACGCGGGTGCTGGAGCCGACGGCTTCGGCCAGCGGGCGCAGGGACAGCGAGGCGAGCCCATGGGTGAGTGCGTACCGGTAGGCGGCTTCGAGGAGCTCGGTCCGGCGGGCGGAGGGGTTTGCGGTGTCGGCGGGCATGGATCTAGCCTAGGGCTACTGACACACTCGTGTCAGTAGCCCTGAGTCATTACTGGTACCGGAGAGTGCGTGATGCCGCAAGGAGCCGACGACCGGCGGGAGGTCGTGATCCGCAGTGCCGAACGGCCGGGTGACCTGGGCTGGATGGTGATGACCCATGGCGAGATCTACGCCGGGCAGTTCGGCTGGGACGCCGACTTCGAGGCCCTGGTCGCGGGCGTCGTCGCCGACTACGCGGCGGGGCACTCCCCGGCGACGGAGGCCGGATGGATCGCCGAGGTCGACGGCGAACGCGCGGGCTGCGTGCTCCTCGTCGCCGGCGAGGAACCGCAGGTGGCCAAGTTGCGGATCCTGCTCGTCACCCCGGCCGCCCGGGGCCTCGGCCTGGGCACCCGCCTCGTCGCCGAGGCCCTGGCCTTCGCCCGCACGGCCGGATACGACGGGGTGACACTGTGGACCACCGGCAATCTGGTGTCCGCACGCAGGATCTACGAGCACTTCGGCTTCACCCTCGCCGACGAGGAACCCACCCGCGGCTTCGGGCATGACCTCATCAGCCAGACCTGGACCCTGGACCTCGAGAGCGCCACCACCGGGATCTGACCGCCGGGCCGCACGCCGCTGACGCCCCGGGATACGCGCCCGGCAGCGACCGCTCGCGTCGCCGCCACGGGCTGGAACCGGCGATCTTCCGTCAGCGTGTCTCGACGAAGCACGTGACCACCGGATCGGCTCCGACGCCCCACCTGGTCTCGCCCGGCCAGGTGTACCAGAAGCGGTCCTTCTCGGCCGCCTCCCCCGTCCATGCCTCGGGAGCCGACCGGTACGCGTCCTGGCACCTCTCCGCGGCCATCCGCCTGGCCTTCTTGTGGCCCGGGTACGTCGGGTCGAACCGTGCGTGGGCGTAGACGCGGGCTTCGTGCGGCTGCTCGCAGGGGACGGACACCGCCAGGTCGAGGGTGCGGGTGCCGGTCGTGAGATCGGCGCATCCGCCCTTCTTCATGTCACCGACCGCCACGACCGCCTCCTCCGCGTCGAGCGTGCGCTCCGACGCGGCGGGCATGGCCGGTGCGGAAGCCCCGAATCCGCTCATCCTCAGGGCGGCGCGCAGTCCGGTCGTTCCGGCGAGGGCGCTGTCCTTCCTGTCGAGCAGGCCCGAGAGATCGGCCTCCGCCGCGATGACGCGCCCCTTGGCATCCGCGGTGATGCTGAGCGACACGGGCGTCGCCGTACCGTTCGGGTCGATGTCGGCCGTGAGTTCGGAGCCGAGATCCTTGGGGAACATCCGCAGGGCGTTGAAGGCGGTGAGCTGTGCCTCGTAGGTGCGACCGCCCTTCTTCCCCGGCGCCTGCTTCACCTTCTGGGCCCCGCTGAGGACTTCCAGGAGTGTGCCGCCGAACGCCGCCTCCGATCCGCGCAGCGCGTCGACCGCGGCGCCGGTTCCGAACGCGTCGAAGGAGCCTTCGTAACGCAGCCAGTAGCCCGCTTCGCCCGCGCGCAGCCGGATGGTGTCCGGCTCGACCGCCACCCGGGTCCGCGCGGGGGCACGCCCGGTTCCCAGCCTGACGCCCAGCAGTACGTCCTTGGCCTCCTCCGGCAGGTCGCCGGCCAGCACCCAGTCACTCGAACCGACGGCCCTGCCGCCGGGGAAGTCGATCCGTCCCGAGGACGTCCGCACGGTGTCGCCCGACTCCGAGGTGAAGGTGAGGGTCTGGGTGAAGCTCGCCGTACGCGCGGCCTGAGTCGTCAGCAGCGCCTGGCGGGGCTGCTGTTCGACCGGTACGCCGAAGACCGGGTGGGCGGGCTTGTCGTCGGCCGCGCCACCGCTGCAGGCGGTCAGCAGCAGGGTCGCGGAGGCGGTGACGGCGCAGAGGGGGAGGAGGTGGCTTCTGGTCACGTCGGTTCGACCATGGAAACGGGTGATCGGTTGCCCTCCACCGGGTAACGGAACGATTCCCGGGCCCCCTGGCCGCCGGGCGGGCCCCCGAGGAAACGGAAAGGGCCTCCGCCCCGCCCCTGAAGGACGGAGGCGGCAGACGAGTCGGGCTGTACGCCGGGTTCTGTCGCCCGGTCGCCTCGCGGCGGCCGGGGAGACGGCCATCCATCTAGGACCGGCATTGCTGCCGGTCTCGTGCGGTCTACCCGCGAACTCGGGCGGGCAGCCCTCGGACGTTCGCGCAGGAGCACCGGGGTGCTCCCTCTTGACCTTGCTCCGGGTGGGGTTTACCTAGCCGTCCGAGTCGCCTCGGACGCTGGTGGTCTCTTACACCACCGTTTCACCCTTACCCGGGACCGGAGTCCCGGGCGGTCTGTTTTCTGTGGCACTGTCCCGCGGGTCACCCCGGGTGGCCGTTAGCCATCACCCTGCCCTGTGGAGCCCGGACGTTCCTCGGGAGGATCCGGAGATCCTCACGCGGCCGTCCGCCCGGCTCGTCTGCCGTGGTGGCCATGCTACCCGGCGGACCGGACGGTGAAAGCCGCGATCCCCGCCTCCCAGGCCGCCGAGAGGTCGGCGCCCGGAGGGAAGCGGCCGTTCAGCTCCAGGACCACCATCCCGTGGGCGAAGGCCCAGGCGGCCCGCGCGCGGTCGATGTCGCCGCCCGACGCACGGAGCAGCGGGGCCGCCGCCGCGTCCGCCGCGCCGGTCGCGGGGAGGGCGCGGCCCATGGTGAGGAGGTAGAGGTGCGGGTGGGCCAGGGCGTAGGCGCGGTAGGCGGTGGCGAGCGCGGAGAAGGAGCCCGGGGCGGCGGCCTCGGCGGCTGCCAGCACACCGGCGGTCTCCCGGAGCGTCTCCGTGGCCAGGGCGGTCACCACGGACGACTTGTCGGGGAAGTGCTTGTAGAGGGACGACGCCTTGACGCCGACCCGGTCGGCCAGCCTGCGCATGGTGAGCGCCTCCGGGCCCTCCGACTCCAGAAGGACGCGTGCGGCGGCGACGATCTGCCGGGGCCTGCCGGCCACGGGGACGGCTGCGAGGTCAGTCACGCAGGAGACCTTCCCTGGTACGGAGTCGGTACGCGGTCCGTAGCCGAGGACGTGATCGTACGAGAGGGGGACAAGCCGGTCGCCGGGGGACCTTCCCCTGGCCTCACGCGGGGGTGAACAGCAGGTTCTGCGCGCCGGGGGCGGCCCGGGCGAGGCGCACCCGCAGCCGTTCGCCCAGGGGGAGGCGGGTGCCGGACTCGATACGGGCGACGATCGCCGGGTCCTCGATGTGGACGGTGCCGACGGCCGGATCGTTGTCCTTGACGTCGATCACGAAGCCGTCGAAGACCTCGCCCACCCGGTCCGCGACCAGTGCCGCCTCGACCAGGTCGACGCACTCGCGCTCCACGGTGTTGGCGCGGCGGGTGCCCCCGGCCATCTCCTCGGGCACGGCGGGCAGCGTCCGGAGCACCCATTCCGGCGGTTCGCGCCCCGCGGTCGCGGCGAGGCACAGCTCGGCGGCGTAACGGTCGACGAGGCGGCGCAGCGGCGCGGTGCAGTGCGTGTAGAGCTCGGCGACGGCGGCGTGCACGGCGGGGGTGGGGAGGTCGCCGTGCTCGAAGACGCTGTAGCCGGCGCCGCGCAGGAGCGTCGTGCACTCCTGGAGGAACGCGGCGTGGCTGCCCCGGGCCGGGTCGAGGGAGCGGACGACCTCGGCGTACGGGACGTGGTGCGGCCAGTCGATGCGCAGGGCCTCGGCGCAGAGCCTGAGCCGGGCGACGGCTCCGTCGGGGGCCACCGGCAGCGTACGGAGGATGCCGGTGCCCGAGTCCCGCATGATGCGGGCGGCGGACATGCCGGTGAGCAGGGAGAGCTGGGCGTTCCAGCCGTCGGCGGGCAGGGGCACGCGGTAGCCGAGGCCGTAGCTGCCGCCGTGGTCGACGATCTCCTGCTCGGGGACGTTGAGCGAGATGCCGCCCCGGGCGATCTCCTGCTGTTCGCGCAGCGTGCCGATGACCTTCAGCAGGGCGAGCGGCTCCTCCGCGGTGCCGGCGTCGATCTGCCGCTGGACGCCCGCGTAGTCGAGCTTCGCGCGACTGCGTACGAGGGCCCGGCGCACCTCGACGGCGACGGTGCGGCCCTCGGGGTCGAGGTCGATCCGCCAGAGCGCGGCGGGACGGGTCACGCCGGGAAGGAGGCTCGCCGCGCCTTCGGAGAGCACGGCGGGGTGCAGGGGGATCCTGCCGTCGGGGAAGTACAGGGTCGTCACCCGGCGGTGGGCCTCGGCGTCCAGCGCACCGCCCGGCCGGACGAAGGCCGCGACGTCGGCGATGGCGTAGTTCACCCGGAAGCCGTGCGGGCGCCGCTCCAGGTGTACGGCCTGGTCGAGGTCCGTGGACGCGGGCGGGTCGATGGTGAGGAACGGCAGATCCGTGGCGTCCTCGTGGGCGGAGAGGTCCGGGGACTTCGCGGCCTCCTCCGCCTCGGCCAGGACGGCGGGCGGGAAGTCGGCGGGCAGTTCGAGCCGGGTACGCAGGGCACGCAGAGCCGCCCGCAGCGGGGTGCCGTCCGCACCGGTCACATGAAGCTGGCGACGGGGCATGCACCGAGCGTAGGCCGGGGCGGGGGCGTCGGCATCCCGGTCTGCGGGGACCGCTCCGGGGGCCGTGGCGCCCGCTCCCGGCCGGGCCTCCGCGCACCGGCCCGTACCCTGGCCGGAGGGCTTTCGCAGGTGCGGGGCCTGTGCCGCGTATGAAGGAGAACGCCCGTGCTCGTGCTGTTGCCGCCCTCCGAAGGTAAGGCCGCATCGGGGCGCGGGGCACCGCTGAAGCCGGAGTCCCTCTCGCTGCCGGGCCTCGCCGACGCACGGGCGGCGATCCTCGACGAGCTGGTCGAGCTGTGCCTGGCGGACGAGGAGAAGGCCCGCGAGGTCCTCGGGCTGAGCGAGGGGCTGCGCGGCGAGATCGCCAAGAACACGGAGCTGCGCACGGCCGGGACCCGGCCCGCCGGGAAGATCTACACCGGGGTGCTCTACGACGCCCTCGGCCTGGCCACCCTGGACGCCGCGGCCAAGCGGCGGGCCGGGAAGTCGCTGCTGGTCTTCTCCGGGCTGTGGGGCGCGGTGCGGGTCGGCGACCGGATTCCGTCCTACCGCTGTTCGATGGGGGTCAAGCTGCCGGGCCTGGGGGCGCTGAACGCGCACTGGCGCGCCCCGATGGCGTCGGTCATGCCGGAGGCGGCCGGGGACGGGCTGGTCCTGGACCTGCGCTCATCGGCGTACGCCGGTGCGTGGAAGCCCGCCGGCGAGGTCGCGGAGCGCACGGCGAGCGTGCGGGTGCTGCAGTCCCAGCTGGTGAACGGCGTGGAGAAGCGGTCCGTGGTCAGCCACTTCAACAAGGCGACCAAGGGCCGGATGGTCCGCGATCTGCTGCTGGCGGGGGCCGGGCCCAAGGGCCCGGCGGAGCTCGTCGAGGTGCTGCGCGATCTGGGTTACGTCGTGGAGGCGCAGGCCCCGGGACGGGCGGGCCGGCCCTGGGCCCTCGACGTGGTGGTCACCGAGATCCACTGACCCATCCCACCAGGGCGTTGCAGCATGCGCAACGCTCGTTGCGTGCTGTGCGGTCCTCGCGGCAGGATGAGCCCATGACCTCCTCCGCGCCAGCCGCCGTGTCCGCATCCGTACTGGACCTCGCCCCCGTCGTCCCCGTCGTCGTCCTGGAGGACGCGGCCGACGCGGTGCCGCTGGCCCGCGCGCTCGTCGCGGGCGGGCTGCCCGCGATCGAGGTCACGCTGCGCACGGCCGCCGCCCTCGACGCGATCCGCGCGATCGCGGCGCAGGTGCCGGATGCCGTGGTGGGCGCGGGCACGGTGATCTCCCCGGAGCATGTGACCGCGACCGTCACGGCCGGGGCCCGTTTCCTGGTCAGCCCGGGCTGGACGGACGCGCTGCTGGACGCGATGAAGGCTTCGGGGGTGCCGTTCCTGCCGGGGGTGTCGACGACGTCGGAGGTGGTGGCGCTGCTGGAGCGCGGGGTCACCGAGATGAAGTTCTTCCCGGCCGAGGCGGCGGGCGGCACCGCCTATCTGAAGGCGCTGGCCTCCCCCCTTCCGCAGGCACGGTTCTGCCCGACGGGCGGCATCTCGCTCGCCTCCGCGCCCTCGTATCTCGCACTGCCCAACGTCGGTTGCGTGGGCGGCAGCTGGATGGTGCCCGGCGACGCCGTCGCGGCGAAGGACTGGGCCCGCGTGGAGCGGCTGGCGGCGGAGGCCTCGGGGCTCGGCCGCGGCTGAACGCGGGATCGCGGCGCGGGCATCCGGCCGTGGCCGGACCCTGGTCCGTACGCCCGGCCGCGGCTGAACCCCCGGTCCGTCCCCGGCTCAGCTCAGGGTCTGGACCGCGTACAGCAGACCGATGCCGAGCGCCAGTGCGCCCAGCAGGAGGCGGAGCGCCGTTTCGGGGAGGCGGGGCTGAAGACGGGCCCCCAGATAGCCGCCGCAGAGGCCGCCCAGACCGCAGAGCAGGCCGAGGGACCAGTCGGGCGCGATGTCGCCCGTCGCCGTCAGGGACAGCAGTGCGTAGGCGCCCGCCCCGGCCAGGGACGTCACGAACGTGCAGGCCAGCGCGGCGGGCGCGACCTTGGCGACGGGGACCCCGCGCCCCACGAGTATCGGGCCGAGCAGCGAGCCGCCGCCGATCCCGTAGACACCTCCGGCGACTCCCACGGCCAGGGCGAGTCCGGTGGTGGCACGGGGCGACGGCGGCGGGACGGGCGGCCCGTGCCGTGCGGGGCGCAGCGTGCGGGCGCACAGCCACAGCCCGAGCGGGAGCAGCAGGACGGCGATGAACGCGCGGAACACCGTGGGGCCCGGCACGGCGAAGACCCGGACGACGGCGCCGACGAGCACGCCCGGCACGGCGCCCGCCACGAGCAGCCGGGTCAGCGGGCCTCGCAGCCGGCCGCTTCTGCGGTAGCGCAGCAGGGCCCCGGGGCACGACACCACGTTGTACAGCAGGTTGGTGGGGGTCACGGCCGGGCTGGGCACGCCGAGGACGCTGACCTGGATCGGCAGCAGGAACACCGCGCCGGACACCCCCACGGGCGCGGTCGCCACCGATATGAGGAGTCCGGCGACGAAGCCGAGCAGACCCTGCGACCACGTCACCGGCGGCGCCCTTACCGCAGGTGCGAGGTGTCGTTGAGGAGTCTCAGCGAGGGGTTGCCGTCCGCGTAGTACGCCACCGTCGAGACGGAGGCGGCCGAGAGCTCCATGCGGAACAGCGCTTCCGGCGGGGCACCCAGCGCGAGCCTGACCAGGGTCTTGATCGGCGTGACATGGGTGACCAGGAGCACCGTGCGGCCCTTGTAGCGGGCGATCAGCCGGTCCCGGGTGACCGTGACCCGCTCGGCGACCTCGGCGAAACTCTCGCCGCCCGCGGGTGCCGCGTCGGGCGATGCCAGCCAGGCGGTCAGGTCGGCGCCGTGGCGCTCGCGCACCTCGGCGAAGGTGAGGCCCTCCCAGACGCCGAAGTCCGTCTCGCGCAGGCCCTCTTCGACGTGGACCTCCAGGCCGAGCCGGTCGGCCACCGCCTGTGCCGTCTCACGGCAGCGACGCAGCGGGGAGCTGACGATCTCCTGGACCGTGCCCCGCGCGGCGAACGCCTCGGCCGCGCAGGCGGCCTGGTGGCGCCCGGTGGCGGAGAGCTCGGGGTCGCTGCCGCCGCTGCCGGAGAACCGCTTCTCGGGGGTGAGGGCCGTCTCGCCGTGCCGGAGCAGGATGAAGGTCGCGGGCGCGCCCAGGTCGGGTGCGCCCCAGCCCACCTGCCCGGTCGCGGCCGGGGCCGCCTGCGGCGCCGGCCGGGCGGCGGCCATGGCGGCGCGCACCCTCGCCGCGCCGGCCGCCGCGTCACCGGGCGGACCGGCGGGGGGCGGCGGCTCGGAGAGCACGGAGGCGCGTGTGGTCTCCAGGTCGGCCGTGGAGGACGCCGGCTCCCACTGCCCGCCGCGCTTGCCCGCGTCCATGGCCTCGTTGGCGAGCCGGTCGGCGTGCTTGTTCTCGGCGCGCGGGATCCACTCGTACGTGACCGAGGAGGCGGGCAGGACGCGCGCGGCCTCCTCGGCGAGCGGCTTCATGTCGGGATGCTTGATCTTCCAGCGGCCCGACATCTGCTCGACCACCAGCTTGGAGTCCATCCGGACACGCACCTGCACGGGGGTGTCCGGGAAGAGCTCCCTCACGGCCTTCAGACCGGCGATCAGGCCCTTGTACTCCGCGACGTTGTTCGTGGCGACGCCGATGTACTCGGCTGCCTCGGCGAGCGTCGCGGAGTCGGCCGGGTCGAGGACGACCGCGCCGTAGCCGGCGGGCCCCGGGTTGCCCCGGGAACCCCCGTCGGCCTCGACGACCAGCTGGCGGGGAGCGGACACTACAGGCCCGAGTCCGCGGTGCGGACCAGGATGCGGTGGCAGTTCTCGCAGCGCAGGACGGTGTCGGGGGACGCCGCCTTCACGTCGTTGACCTCGGTGATGTTGAGCTCCAGGCGGCAGCCCTCGCAGCGACGCTGGTAGAGCCTGGCCGCGCCGACGCCGCCCTGCTGGGTGCGCAGCTTGTCGTAGAGCTTCAGCAGGTCGGCGGGGACGGAACCCGCGACGACCTCGCGGTCCTTGCCCACGGTGGCGGCCTCGGCGTCGAGCTCCTGGGTGGCCGCGTCGCGGCGGGCGGTCGCGTCGTCCACCTTGCCCTGCACCGCGCCGACGCGCTCGGTCAGCTCGGCGACGCGCTCCTGGGCGGACTCGCGGCGCTCCATGATCTCGAGGACGACGTCCTCCAGGTCGCCCTGGCGCTTGGCGAGCGAGGCGATCTCGCGCTGGAGGCTCTCCAGGTCCTTCGGCGAGGAGACCGCGCCGGAGTCGAGCCGCTGCTGGTCGCGGACCGCGCGCTGACGCACCTGGTCGACGTCCTGCTCCGCCTTGGTCTGCTCACGGGTGGTGTCGCTCTCCTCGGTCTGCGAGGCGACGAGCAGGTCGCGCAGCTGCGCGAGGTCGCTGTTGAGCGAGTCGATCTCGGCGTGCTCGGGCAGCGAGGTGCGCTTGTGGGAGAGCTGGGACAGACGTACGTCGAGTGCCTGGACTTCGAGGAGTCGGATCTGGTCGGCGGGCGCGGCGTTCAGTTGGGGGCTCCAGAAGAGTGGTGGGTGGTCCAGGGGTCGGTGACCTGCTTCGAGACATGGACCCGCAGGCCCCATCCGTGGCGGTCGGAAATCGCTTCGAGCTGCCCGGCGGCCTGCTCGCACCAGGGCCACTCGGTGGCCCAGTGTGCGGCATCGACCAGGCCGAGCGGCGAGTGCTGGACGGCCTCGGAGGCCGGGTGGTGGCGCAGGTCCGCGGTGAGGAAGGCGTCCACGCCCGACGCGCGTACGGCGTCGAAGAGGCTGTCGCCCGAGCCGCCGCTGACCGCGACCCGCCGCACGACGGCGTCCGGGTCGCCCGCCAGCCGGATGCCCTGCGCGGTGGCGGGCAGCCGGGCGGCGGCGCGGGCCGCGAACTCGCGGAGGGTCTCGGGGTGGTCGAGCTCGCAGATCCGTCCCAGTCCCCGGCGGCCCCCGGCGTCGGGCACGAGCGGGCCGGTGATCCGCAGGTCCAGGGCGGCGGCGAGGGCGTCGGAGACCCCGGGATCGGCGGTGTCGGCGTTGGTGTGCGCGACGTGCAGGGCGATGTCGTGCTTGATGAGCCCGTGCACGACCCGGCCCTTGAAGGTGGTGGCCGCGACCGTCGTCGTACCGCGCAGATAGAGCGGGTGGTGGGTGACGATCAGCTGGGCGCCGAGGGTGCGGGCCTCTTCGGCGATCCGCTCGACGGGGTCCACGGCGAAGAGGACGCGGTCGATCTCCGCTCCGGGGTCACCGCAGACCGTGCCGACGGCGTCCCATCCTTCGGCCCGCTCGGGGGGCCAGAGGGCGTCGAGCTCGGCGATGACTTCAGACAGACGGGGCACGGAGGAAAGGCTACCTGTCCGCCGTGCCCCGCCGCCCCTGGCCGCCGGAGCCCGTGAGGGCGGACCGGCGGCCGGTGCGAATCGTTACGTGGGACGGTCCGGGCCGCTACTCGACGAGGTCGGCGCGCAGGTCGTCCAGGACCAGGTTCGCGGAGGTGACACCGAGGCCCAGGTACCAGGTCTCGTCGGACACGTCCTTGGCCCGGCCCGCCTTCACCGCGTCGAGGTTCTTCCACAGCGGGTTGGCCCGCGCGGTGTCGCGCTTGGTGGCCTTGGCGTCGCCGTAGACACCGGTGAAGATCCAGTCGGCGTCGGCCTGGTCGATGTTCTCGGGGCTGATCTCCGCGGCGAGGTCGTCGATCTGCTGGTTCTCGGGCCTCGGCAGGCCGACGTCCTGGAGGATCGTGCCGATGAAGGAGGCCTTGGCGTAGAGGCGGATCTTGTCCGGCAGGTAGCGGACCATGGAGATGGTCGGCTTGTCCGGGCCGATGTCCTCGCCGAGCTTCTCCGCCTTCTCCTCGTAGGCGGCCAGCTCGGACGTCGCCTTCGCCGTCCTGTCGAGCGCGGCGGCGTTGAGGAGGTAGTTCTCCTTCCAGGTGAAGCCCGGCCGGATGGAGAAGACCGTCGGCGCGATGGCGGAGAGCTCGTCGTACAGGTCGGCGGCGCGCAGCTGGCTGCCGAGGATCAGGTCCGGCTTCAGGCCCGCGATCGCCTCCAGGTTGAGGCTGTTGATCGTGCCCACGCTCACCGGGCTCCCCGCGTCCTTCTTCAGGTACGACGGGATCGCCTCGTCCCCCTCGGAGGGGGCGTAGCCGACGGGCTTCACACCGAGCGACACGACGTTGTCGAACTCACCGACGTCCAGCACGACCACGCGCTCGGGCGCGGACTCCAGCTTCGTGGTGCCCATGGCGTGGGTGAGCGTCCGGGGGAACTCGCCCGCCCCGGCGTCCGTGCCGTACGTCGCCGTCTTCTTCGCAGCGTCGGCGAAGTCCTTGCCGCCGGTGGCCACGGCGGCCTTCTTGTCGCCGCCGGAGTCACCGGCGGCCGAGCCGTCCGAGGCGTCACCGCCGCACGCGGACAGGGAGAGGGCGGCGGCGATCGCGAGGCCCATCGCGGCGGTTCCGCGGCGTCCGAGGGACATGTCTTGCTCCAGTTCGGGGCGTACACAGGAAATTCTTAGGAATGCCTAACCTTATGCAGGCCGGAAGGCGGCAGCACAGTCACCCCCTCCCCCGCAGGCGAATCCGGACATCGGCACCCTTATGTGTGAAGAGGCGTGGCTCGTGTTGTCCGGTGGGGAGCGCGAACCTAGCTTCGGTTGCCGGAGGTGACCGCACCATGACTGCCTGTGTCATCGAGAACAAACCCGCCGGGGTCGCCGGAAGCACCGAGACCACGGAACCCGCCGCCGATTCGGCCGATCCCACGGAGGCGGACGAGCCCGCCGAGCCGGAGAGACGTCGCACCGTGGACGCGTCCGAGGATGCCGTGGAGCAGCAAGGCACGGCGGCCGTCGCCGACGGCGACGGCCGTGGCGAGCGCGGGCCGTGGGTCGCACCTGACGGCGGCCCCGACCGCGGGAAGCAGGTCGCGCCGGAGGGCGGCGCCGGCCGCTGGACGCGGGTGACGCCCGAGGCCGGCGCGGGTCTCCGGACACCGGTCACCCCCGGCAGCGGTCCCCGTACACCCGCGCCCGGAGCGGGCCGCGGGATGACCGCGCCGGGCGCCGGCGAGGGCCTTGTCATGCCCGCAACGCCCGGCGGCGGTACGGAGCGCGGCGCGGCGGCGGTTCGCAGGGCCGCGGCCGCGCCGCCCGCCCCCGGCGTGGACCGGACGGCGACGACGGCCGTACCGATGGCACCCGGCGAGGACGCGGACCGGCCGGCGGCGGCCCCCGGAAGCGCGACGGGCACCCCGGCAGCCCCCCGGTCGTCCCCGGGAACCGCCCAGGCCCCCCGGGGAATCGCCCTGACGCGCCCCGGAGCCGCCCCCGCGCCCCCGAGAGCGGCCCTGAGGCCGCCCGGAGCCGCGGTGACGCATCCCGGCACGCACGGCGCGGAACGGCGGACCGTCGTGTTCCACGGTGTCGTCCCGTCCGCGGGCGCCGCCGCCACGACCGTGCCGTTCATCCCGCCCATGCCGTCCACCCCACCCCTGGTGCCCGGTCGCCCCGTGGCGCTCGGTGGAACCGGGGCGCTCGGTGGAACCGGGGTGTCCGGAGCGCCCGTGACGTCCGCCGCGCCCCTGGTCCCCACCGCGGCGGCGGCGCCCGCCGAGCCGATGGTCCCCGCCGAGCCCGCGGCACCCGCCGCTCCGGTCCGTCCCGCGCCGCCGGCGCTGACGATCGCCGCCGATCATTCGTACGCCGCGCGTCTCACCGCCGCCGACCGGGAAGCCGCCGATCCGGCCTGGTTCCCCGAGCGCTGGACGCTCGACGGTCCTGAGCCGTACGCCGTACCCCTCCCCCTCGACCAGCCGGAGACGGCGGACTCCGATGTGCTGCCGCTGTCCGACGGGCGGGTCCTGATCCGGCGTCTGGTGGCCGACCGGCACGCCTTCTCGCTGCTCTACCCGACGGGGCCCGGCACCGGTGAACTCCCCCTGGGTTCCCTCGTGTGCACGGATCTCACCCTGCTCCCCCCGACGCCGGACGGCATGAGCGCGTACGCCCTCGTGCCCGGCGAACGCTCCACCGGCATCTGGCTGGTGGCGGGCGGAGCCTTCGGGCCCGAGCAGGTCGCGGACGTACCCGGGCACTGTTCGGGCGGGGCGTGGCTGGACCGTGAGGGCCGGCTCCTCGCGCTGGACCGGCAGTTGCCCGGCGGCGGACCGGTGAAGGCCGTCGCCGTCGACCTGGGGCGGTGCGGCGAGGTGACGCCGCTGCTCCAGATCGCGCCGGGGAGCGACGACCGGCTGCTGCTGGCCGACCCCGACAGCGGGCTGCTGCTGATCCGCTCCGACGCACCGGGCCACGAGCGCCTCGGCTGGGGTGTGCTCGGCAGCTGCCTGCCGGTGCGGTTCCCTGAGTGCCTGCGCCCCGCGGACGTGACCGTGACCCCCATCGCCGTACAGCCGGGCCAGATGCTGATGCCGGAGAGCTGCGCGGTCGCCCTGCGCCTCGACGGGGAGGCGGGCAGCTGGGTGGGGCTCTGGCGTCCGTCGGGACGGCGGCTGCACCAGTACGCCGCACCGCAGGGATGGCTGACCGGGGCCGCGTTCTGGAGCCGGGAGGGCACGCTGCACCTGCCGTACGCGCAGCCCGGCGCGCCCTGCGCCCTGGCGGTCCTGGAGGCTCCGCCGGAGGCCGGGACCGGGTCCGGGGCCTGGGCCGAGGCGGAGTGCGGGGAGGCGCACGACCCCGCCACGAATGGAACGCAACCGTCCGCGGCGCCCGGGGCTCCTGGTGTGTGCAGGCCCGTACCGCTCGGTCAGGCGCCCCTCACGGGCAGCGCGGCGGCCGGCTGAGGGCCGTGGGCGAGGTCGTACACTCTGCCCCCGGGCTGCACGGCCGTTCGCGTGGATGCCGACGGCGACCGTGCCGGGCGGTGGTGGGGCTTGCGACGTACATGTAAGCGATTTATACGGGGTGAACTTCCCAGATGTCTGAAGCCCGAACCGACACGACCCAGACGCGAACGCCGGGAGCGGACGCGGACCGGGCCGAGGCCGGCGGCTCCGGCAAACACCGAGGGGGCGCGTCGGCGGAGAACGCGGCCGTGCAGTCGCACGGCCGCCACCGCCGTCCCGCCGAGGGGGGTGGCAGCGCGGCAGCCTGAACCGCTCCCCACGACACGAGGGCCGTCGCAGCCGAGGCTGTGGCGGCCCTCCGTCCGCTCCACCGGCTGCCGCGCCCGGCCCCGGCAGCGCGCGCACCCATGACATTTGTCCTCCCGGATTCCGTACACACGCCCCCTGCCGCGAGGTGCGCCTGATCCGTAGCGTCGTCGCCATGACGCGGACGACGGGGAAGACAGGGACGGCAGGACCCACGAGGACCGGGCCCGCGGTGGAATTCACCGCGGCGGTCAAGACGTTCGGGCGGGCGGGACGCACCGTGCGGGCGGTCGACGGGATCGATCTCACCGTCGGACGGGGCGAGACCGTCGCCCTGCTGGGGCGCAACGGGGCGGGCAAGTCCACGGCGATCAGCCTGCTGCTGGGGCTGGACACCCCGGACGCCGGCACGGTGAGCCTCTTCGGGGGCGCGCCCGACCGGGCGGTCCGTGCCGGGCTGGCCGGGGCGATGCTCCAGGACGGCCGCCCGATCCCCCGGGTGACGGTGAATGAGCTGGTCCGCTTCGTGGCGTCCCTCTACCCGCACCCGCTGCCCGTGGCGGAGGCGCTGTCCCTCGCCGGGGTCGCGGAGTGCGCGGACCGGCGCGTCGACAAGCTGTCGGGCGGTCAGATCCAGCGCGTACGGTTCGCCGTCGCGCTGGCCGGGGATCCCGCGCTGATCGTGCTGGACGAGCCGACGGCCTCACTGGACGTGGAGGCGCGGCGCGCGTTCTGGGTGTCGATCAGGGCCGTCGCGGAGCGCGGCGCCACCGTCCTGTTCTCCACCCACCATCTGGAGGAGGCCGACGGTTACGCCGACCGGATCGTCGTCCTGGACCGGGGCCGGATCGTCGCGGACGGCAGCGGCGACATGATCAGGCGGTCGGCGGGCGGTGGCCTGGTCTCCTTCGACCCGGCGGGCCGCTCCGTCGCGGAGCTGGAGTCGCTGCCCGGTGTCGTGGGCGTCGAGCTGCGCGGGGGCAGGGCTCTCCTGCGCACGGACGACTCGGACGCGACCGTCGTCGCGCTGGCCGGGCTCGGAGCCGTACGCGACCTCCGGGTCGGCAGGGCCACCCTGGAGGACGCGTTCCTGTCGCTCACCGCGTCCCCGGACGCGGTGTCCGCTCGCGGGACGGGGGCCGCGTGATGTTTCCCTACGTGGCGCTGGAGATCCGCCGGACCCTGCGCGACCCCGCGTTCCTGATCTTCGGGACGGGCATGCCGGTGATGATGTACCTGCTCTTCACCAACCTCGGAGGGGGCGACGACTACGACGAGTGGAAGGCCGCGTCGATGGTCGGCATGGCTGCCTACGGAGCGCTCGGCTCGGCCATGGCGATCGGGACCGGCATCGCGTCGGACAAGTCGCTCGGCTGGCTGCGGCAGTTGAGGATCACCCCGCTCGATCCGCGCCGGGCGGTGGCGGGCCGCGCGATCAGCGGTTCGGTGACCGTCCTGCCCACCGTCGTCACCGTCCTGCTGGCCGGGGCACTCGTCAACGGGGTCCGGCTGGCGCTCTGGCAGTGGGTGGCGCTGGTGCTGCTGCTGTGGATCGGCGCGCTGCCCTTCACCCTGCTCGGGATCGGCAACGGATACCGGCTGACCCCGCAGGGCACCGGTGTGGTCAACACGGCCTTCCTGATGGGCTTCGCGGTCGTCGGCGGGCTGTGGTTCCCGATCGACACGTTCCCCGACTGGCTGCGCAGGATCGGCGAGTTCACCCCCGCGTACGAGGCAGCCGACCTGGGCTGGTCGGTACTCGCCGGACACGCCCCGGCCGCCGGGTCCTCGGCCGTACTGGGCGCGTGGATGCTGCTGTTCGGCGGCCATGCCGTGATCTCCTACCGCCGGTCGGCGAGGACGCTGTGAGCGGGGGAGCGGCCGTGCTCGGGAGGAAGATCGCCCTGCGCCGAAGGACGGGGAGGAACAGGCGGCCGGGTCCGCCGGGTCCGTACGCCCTGCTGCCCACCCTGTTGCTGGGGCTCGGCTCGTTCTCCAACCTCTGGCAGGGCGAGACACCGAACCCCTGGGTCGGCGGCGTGGGACTGCTGGCCTTCAACTCCCTCTACGTCTCGGTGGTGTTCCGGGGTTTCGACAGGAAGCGGCGCAAGAGCGCCACCTCCTACGCGCTGCTGGCCGCGATGGGCGTCATCACCTTCGGTCTCGCCATCGGCTACGGCGGCAACTGGCTGCTGTTCTTCCCTCTGTTCTCGCTGGCCTGCGGCACGATCCTGCGCGGCAGGCAGCTCGGCGTCGGCCTGACCGCCCTGGCCGGGTTCGCGTGCGCGGTGGCGGTGTGGCGCGGTGACCATGTCTCGGAGCCGTGGACGATCGGCTACGGGACGTTCATCTCCGGGGCGGTGACCGCGGCGATCCTCACCCTGTCCGAGACGGTGACGGAGCTGCGCGCGACCCGGCAGGAGCTGGCCCGCAGCGCCGTCGAGCAGGAGCGGCTGCGCTTCTCGCGCGATCTGCACGATCTGCTCGGGCACACCCTGTCGGTGGTGGTGGTCAAGTCGGAGGCGGCGCGCAGGCTCGCCCCGCACGACATGGACGCCGCGATCGAGCAGGTCACCGACATCGAGTCCGTGGGACGGCAGGCCCTCACCGAGATCCGGGAGGCGGTGACGGGGTACCGCGAGGGGAGCCTCGGCACCGAGCTGGACCGGGCGTGTCCGGTGCTGGCCGCCGCCGGGATCGAGGCGGTCGTCCACCGCTCCGGCCCGCCTCCGGCCCCGCAGGCGGACGCGCTGCTGGGCTGGGTCGCGCGGGAGGCCGTCACCAACGCCGTACGCCACAGCGGCGCGACCCGCTGCGAGTTCGTCCTCGACTCCACATCCGAACGGGTCCGGCTGACGGTGACGGACGACGGAGCCGGACCGTCACGGCCCGGGGACGGGGCCGGCGGCACGGGGCTGAAGGGGCTGTCCGAGCGGCTGGCCGCCGCGGGAGGCTCCCTGGAGTCGGGCCCCGGGACGGACGGGGGCTTCGTCGTCGCGGCACAGCTGCCCGCGGGCGTACGGGGCGGATCGGGGCTGCGGGACTGCGGCTAGGACCCCTCGTGCGGTGCCGGCCCCCGATCCGTCGACCGGCGCCAGAACTGCCGGGGCGGTGGCGGCGTCCTGGGCAGGGGTGGTGGCGGGGCTCCCGCCGGCGGGTGCCCCGGAGGGCCGGATGGCGGCATCGGAGCCTCCGCGAGGCCCCGGGCGGCCTACTGTGAGCCAGGTGAACGAGATGCCGCAGGACCACCGGCCCACCGGTTCGGTACGCATCCTGCTCGCCGAGGACCAGGGCATGATGCGCAGCGCGCTCGCCCTGCTGCTCGGGATGGAGCCGGACTTCGATGTGGTCGCGCAGGTGGCCGCCGGGGACGAGATCGTGGACGCGGCGCTCCTGTCCCGTCCGGATGTGGCGCTGCTGGACATCGAGCTCCCGCACCGCAGTGGCCTGGACGCGGCGGCCGATCTGCGTACGGAGGTGCCGGACTGCCGGGTTCTGATCCTGACGACCTTCGGCAGGCCGGGCTATCTCCGGCGCGCCATGGAGGCCGGGGCCGCGGGTTTCCTGGTGAAGGACGGCCCGGTCGGGGATCTGGCGAAGGCGATCCGGCAGGTGCTGGGCGGCGAGACGGTGATCGATCCGGCGCTGGCCGCAGCCGCGCTGGGTGCCGGCCCGAGCCCGCTGACCCAGCGGGAGCGGGACGCGCTGAACGCCTCGGTGGACGGGGCGACGGTCGCCGACATCGCGGTGAAGCTGAGCCTGTCGGAGTCCACGGTCCGCAACTACCTCTCCTCGGCCATCGGCAAGACGGGCACCCGCAACCGCATGGAGGCGATGCGGGCGGCCCGTCAGCAGGGCTGGCTCTGACACGCCCCTTCGGGGGCCAGGTCTACGCGTCCGGGGAGCGAAGCGCCGTCGCGGGCTCGTCGCCGGGCCGTTTCGCTCCGCTCCCGGCCCGGGTGCCGAGGCGGCCGTCCGTGCTCCTGGCGCGGCTGCCCGGCAGCCAGAGCAGCATCATCAGCGCCCCGCCGAGCAGGACCGCCGACGCGGTGCGGAACGCCAGGGCGTATCCGGCGGTGATCTCGGCCGCGTCGCCGGAGCCCGCGGTGCGGGCCGCCGCGACCGTGGAGAGCACGGCGAGGCCCAGCGCGCCGCCCATCGTGCGGGAGGTGTTGACCAGCCCGGAGACCAGCCCCGCGTCACCGGGCGCGGCACCGGAGGTGGCCAGCGCGGCGAGCGGGGTGGACGCCAGTCCCGCCCCGGCCATCATCAGGACGCCGGGGAGGCAGACCGCCGTGAGGTAGGAACCGTCCACGCCCATGGTGGACTGCCAGCCGAAGCCCGCGGCGGCGACCAGGACACCCGCCACGGCCAGGGGTTTGGCGCCGGTCCGCGCCATGATTCCGGGGGCGGCCTTCGAGCCGGCGAAGACGGCGACGGACGTCGGCAGCAGGGCGAGGCCCGCCTGCAGCGGTGTGTAGCCCAGCACGTTCTGGGCGTAGACGGTCACGAAGTACCACATGCCGAACGTCGCCGACCCCAGCAGCATCATCGAGACGTTCCCCGCCGAGACGGCACGCACCCCGAGCACCCGCAGCGGCATCAGCGGGGCGGCGGCCCTCGACTCCACCAGGACGAACACACCGAGCAGCGCAGGGCCGGCGAGCAGGGGCACCAGGGTCGAGGCGGTGGTCCACCCCTCGGCCTCGGTCTGCACGATGCCGTACGCCGTCGTCGCCAGGCCCGCCGTGACGAGCACGGCCCCCGGCAGGTCCACCCGGCGCCGGTCGCCCGCCCGGCCCTCCGCCAGCCACACCGCGGCGCCCGCCAGGACGAGCGCGCCGACCGGCACGTTGATGAGCAGGACCCACCGCCAGGACAGGAGGTCGGTGAGCACTCCCCCGATCAGTCCGCCGGCCGCGCCGCCGCCCGCGCCGACCGCCATCCAGGTGCCGATCGCCCGGGTCCGCGCGGGGCCTTCGGGGACGGCCGAGGTGAGGATCGTGAGCGTCGCGGGGGACAGCACCGCAGCGCCGAGGCCCTGCCCGGCGCGGGCGGCGAGGAGCTGCCAGCCCTCCTGGGCGAGCCCTCCGGCGAGCGAGGCCGCCGTGAAGAGGCCGAGCCCGGTGAGGAACATGCGCTTGCGGCCGTAGATGTCCGCGGCCCGTCCCCCGAGGAGCATGAACCCGGCGAAGGCTATGGAGTAGGCGTTGACGACCCACTGGAGTCCGGGTGCGCTCAGGCCCAGGTCCGTGCGCATGGACGGCAGCGCCACATTGACGACGGACACGTCGAGGACGACCAGGAACTGGCCGGTACAGGCAGCCGCGACCACCGCCCATGTGCGGGTTCTCGATCGGGAGGTCGGTCTCGTGGGCGCGGAGTCGTGAGCCATGCGTGTCATACTCGCAGGCCGCCCGTGCCCCGTACATCGGTTTCGGGGCCGTCGCTGTCCCGGTCCTGAGGCGTAGGACTTTTTGCGGACTGCCCTGTTTTTACCCCCCGTTCACCGGAATACAGCGGCGGTACGGAAACGTTCAGCATGCACACACTTCGTGGCCGCGCTGTGCGCCGGCCCGCCCGCTCCACCCGCTCGGCTCCTTCACCTTCCCCTGCCCGGAGGCCACACGTATGCGACGGACGACGAACGAACAGCAAGCCGGGGAGACACCTCCCGACCCGCGCGAGGGCCGGAGCGGCGTCGTCCCCGTACTCGCGTTCGCGGGGATCACCGTCGCGGTGATGCAGACCCTGCTCGTCCCCGTCATCAAGGATCTGCCGTCCCTGCTCGGCACCGACCCGGCCGACGCGACCTGGGTGATGACCGCCACCCTGCTCGCCGGGGCCGTCGCGACCCCGATCATGGGGCGGCTCGGTGATCTGTACGGCAAGCGGCGGATGCTGCTGGCCAGCCTCGCCGTGATGGTGGTGGGCTCGCTGATCTGCGCGTCCACCGACGATCTCGTGGTCATGATCGTCGGCCGGGCGCTCCAGGGCTTCGCCATGGGTGCCATCCCGCTGGGCATCGGCATCATGCGCGATGTCCTGCCGCCCCGGAAGCTCGGCTCGGCGATGGCCCTGATGAGCTCCTCCATAGGCGTGGGCGGCGGTCTCGCGCTGCCCGCCGCGGCCGTCATCGCCCAGCACGCCGACTGGCACGCGCTCTTCCTCAGCTCCGCCGCGCTGGGGGTGCTGGCGATGACGCTCACCTTCCTCGTCGTGCCGGAGCCCCCGCTGCGCGCGCCGGGCCGTTTCGACCTCGTGGGTGCGCTGGGTCTCTCGCTCGGTCTGGTCTGCCTGCTGCTGCCCGTCACCAAGGGCGGCGACTGGGGCTGGACCTCTCCCCCGACGCTCGGGCTGATCGCCGCGTCCCTCGTGATCCTGGTGCTGTGGGGCCTGTTCGAGCTCCGCTCGCCGGCGCCGCTGGTCGACCTGCGGACCAGCGCCCGCCGTGAGGTGCTGCTCACCAACCTGGTCTCGATCATGGTCGGGGTCGCCTTCTACGCCGTCTCGCTGGTCCTCCCCCAGCTGCTCCAGCTGCCGGAGTCGACCGGGTACGGCCTGGGGCAGTCCATGGTGATGGCCGGGCTCTGCGTGGCGCCACTGGGTGTGACGATGATGTTCGTCGCCCCGCTGTACGCCCGGATCTCCGCCCGCCGTGGGCCGAAGACCACCCTGATGCTCGGGATGCTGGTCATCGCCGTCGGGTACGGGGCGGGGCTCGGACTGATGTCCGCCGCGTGGCAGACCGTGGTGATCGCGGTGGTGCTGGGGGCGGGCATCGGGCTCGCGTACTCCTCGCTGCCCGCCCTGATCATCGGTGCCGTCGACGCGTCCGAGACCGGCGCCGCGAACGGGCTGAACACCCTGATGCGTTCGATCGGCACCTCGCTGTCGAGCGCGGTCATCGGCATGGTCCTCGCGAACACCTCGGTGCGGATGGGCTCCGTGGACGTTCCCACCATGGAGGGCTTCCGGACCTCGTTCATGATCGCCACAGGGGCGGTGCTGGTCGGCCTGGCACTGGCCGCGTTCCTGCCCGCCCAGCGGCCCCGCCCGGTGCTGCTGGCCAGCAGCGCGGGCGACGAGCTCGCCGCCGGTGAGCCCGTCCCCGCGACGGTGCCGGTCAGCGCGACGGAGCGTCGAACCTCGGCTCCGTAGCCAGCAGCCACGACACGTCGGAACCCACCGCGAGCTCCCGCGGCAGGTCCCCGCGGGTGAACAGACGGGCGGGGCGGGCTCCCTGGACGCTCGCCACCCCCTCCCGCACGCGGAGCCAGGAGCCCTCGCGCAGCCCGAGCACCGGCACGTCGTTCTCCTCCAGGAATTCGGTGAGCCGCTCCTCGCGGGTCTCGCCCTTGTGGGTGCTGGCCGGGTCCGGGTCCAGGTAGTGCGGGTTGATCTGGAAGGGGACCAGGCCCAGCGCCTCGAAGGACGGGGGCTGCACGATGGGCATGTCGTTGGAGGTCCGCAGGGTCGGCGCGGCCATGTTGGTTCCCGCGCTGGCACCCATGTACGGCAGTCCGTTCCGCGCGGCGTCGCGCACCGCCTCGCGCAGGCCGGTGCGGTACAGGGCGTCCAGCAGCCGGAAGGAGTTGCCCCCGCCGATGAACACGGCGTCGGAGGCGGCGAGTTCGGCGACGGGGTCGGCGTTCTCGTGGATGCCGCGCACCCTGATCCCGGCCGGCTCCAGGGCGCCCCGGACGCGCGCGGTGTACGCGTCGTGGTCGGCCAGCGCGTACGGCACGAAGGCGAGCCGGGCGTTCTCCGGGAGGAACGCGGTGACGGTGTCCAGCGCGTGTTCCAGATAACCGCGGCCGTACTGGGTGGAGTTGGAGAGCAGCAGCAGATTCACGGGGGTTCCTCGTGCGATGGGGCGGAGAGCCGGCCGGGCGGCTCGCGGGCTGGGGTCAGGCCGTACGGGGGCGGCCCGCCCGGGACTTGGGGCGCTGGGGCGGGTGGGTGAGCCGCTGCTCCAGCAGCTGGGCAGCGTGCCGCAGCGCTTCGAGCCGGTCGTCGGGCGCTCCCCCGAAGCGGTCCTCGCCGCCGCCGAGGCTGAGGCTGCCGTAGGGCTCGCGCCCCAGGAACACCGGCACGGCGACGGTCGCGATCCCGGTGTCGTACTCGCCCACGGTCCACGCGTACCCCTGGGCACGGACCTTGAGGAACTCCTGCTCCAGCAGGTCGGGATCGGTGACGGTGCGGTCGGTGAAGCGCGCCATGGGACGGCCCCGGAAGAGCCGGTGGCGCTGGTCGTCGGGCAGGAACGCGTAGTACGACTTGCTGGTCGCCCCGGCGTGCGCCGGATAGAGCTCACCGACCAGCGGGTAGTAGCGCAGGGGCCCCGTCTCGCCCTCCTCGGCCGCAACGCACCGCATGTGGAAGCTGTCCGGGAGGCAGAACAGGACGGTGTCGCCGGTGGTCCGGCGCAGCTCCTCCAGCACCGGCGCGGCCAGCAGCTCCAGTGATCCCGAGCGCTCCCAGAGCCGGCCGAGCCGCAGCACGGCGGGGCCGATGCGATAGCGGCGGGTGGCCGGGTCGGAGACCAGGAAGCCGCGTCCGGCGAGGGTGGCCAGCAGGCGCTGGGCGACCGACGTGTCCCAGCCGAACTCCTCGGCGACCTCGGTGACACCCCAGTCGGGACGGGTGCGCTCGAAGGCGAGCAGCACCAGGAGCGCCCGGTCGACGGTCTGGAGGGCACCGGTGGGGGTGCGGCGGTCCAGCGGGAAGTCGGCCATCAGCATCTCACCATTCAGACCTGAATTGCAGATAACGGGAAAGGGTTGCGTTCCACGGTAGCGGATCCCGAATGTTGCTCCAGCACCCCGCCCCGCGCTTCCCCGCAGGAGCGCCGGGCGGGTGTCCCGCTCCGAGAAAGGCCCCCCATGCTCAAGTACGTACTGGACATCGTCGAGCTCCTGGACGACCCGCAGGTCTCCGGAAAGTCGGTGGTCGAGCACCTCGACTCCCTCGCCGGGCCCGAGGGCTCGTCGGCCCGGGTCACGACGGTCACCGGCGACCGGGGGTCGACGGACTTCGTGCTCGTCCGCATCCCCGGCTCCCGGGGGCGCACGGCGGGCGGCGGCGCCCGGACCCTGGGTGTGGTCGGCCGCCTCGGCGGCGTCGGCGCCCGCCCCGAGGTGACCGGACTCGTCTCCGACGCCGACGGCGCGGCTGCGGCGCTCGCCACGGCGGCCAAGCTGCTGGACATGCGCCGCAGGGGTGACGTGCTGCCCGGCGACGTGATCGTCGCCACGCACATCTGCCCGAGCGCCCCGACCGAGCCGCACGACCCCGTGCCGTTCATGGGGTCGCCGGTGGACATCGCCACGATGAACCGGCACGAGGTCACGGGCGAGATGGAGGCCGTGCTCTCCATCGACACCACCAAGGGCAACCGGATCATCAACCACAAGGGCCTGGCCCTCTCGCCCACCGTCAAGGAGGGCTGGGTGCTCCGGGTCTCCGAGCAGCTCGGCGAGCTCCTCGCGGTGGTGACCGGTGAGCCGTTGGTCACGTACCCGGTGACCACGCAGGACATCACCCCGTACGGTAACGGGGCACACCACATCAATTCGATCCTGCAGCCCTCCACCGCGACCGCCGCCCCGGTCGTCGGTCTGGCGGTCACCTCGGCCGCCGCGGTGCCGGGCTGCCAGACGGGCGCGAGTCACGAGAGCGACATCGCCTCCGCCGCCCGGTACGCCGTCGAGGTCGCCAAGGCCTTCGGCGCCGGAATCCTGGACTTCCACGACGCGGTGGAGTTCGACAACCTCGTCAACCGCTACGGGTCGCTGGCTCACCTGCAGACCTTCGGCCGCACCCCCCAGGAGTCCTGATGGCTTCCGACAACCGGGCCGCCGCCCCGGCCCCCGAGGCCAAGAGCATCGGCAGCGACGACTACTCGCTCTCGCGGGTGCCCCGCGACAAGCGCTTCGGCTTCTGGTCGATGCTCCTGCAGTGGCTGGCCCAGTCCGGCTCGATCTCGCAGTTCACCCTCGGCGCCACCATCGGTGTGGGGATGACCTTCGGGGACGCGTTCCTCGCCTTCACGCTCGGCGCGGTGATCCTGGAGATCGTGATCTTCGCCATCGGTCTGGCCGGGATGCGCGAGGGCCTCGCGACCCCGATGCTCACCCGCTGGGTGGGCTTCGGCCGCAACGGCTCGGCGCTGGTCAGCTTCGTCATCGCGGTCAGCCTGGTCGGCTGGTTCGGCGTCCAGAACACGATCTTCGGCAACAGCGTCTCGGCGCTCGTCGGCGGCCCGTCCTGGATGTGGTGCGTGATCGCGGGCGTCGCCATCACCGCCCTGGTGATCTTCGGCTTCCGTTACATGGCGCTCTTCGCGAAGATCGTCACCCCGCTCTTCTTCGGCATGGTCGCCTGGTCGGTGATCACCACGCTGAACGACCACTCGCTCGGCGACCTGGTCGGCTCGCCGCCGCCCGGCGAGGCCATACCCCTGGCGGTCGCCGCGACCGCCATCGCGGGCGGCTACATGACGGGCGCGATCGTCTCCCCGGAGATGACCCGCTACAACAGGAAGGGCTCACACGTCTTCGTGCAGAGCGCCTCCTCGATGATTCTCTCCGAGTACATCGTCGGCATGACCGGCGTGCTCCTTGGCCACCTGGTGAAGTCCAGCGAGGTCTCGCACATCGTTCTCTCCACCTCGGGCGCCTTCGGCGTGATCGTGGTCCTGATGTCCACCGCCAAGATCAACGACTGGAACCTGTACGGCTCCTCGCTCGGCGTCGTCAACTTCTTCCAGGTCGTCTTCGGCAAGCGCCTGCACCGCGGTGTGGTCACCGTCGCCCTGGGCGTCGCGGGAACGCTCCTGTCCGCGGTCGGCATCATGACCCACTTCACGGAGTTCCTCTCCCTGCTGGGTGTGATGATCCCGCCGATCGGCGGCATCATCGTCGCGGAGTACTGGGTCGTGAAGCGGATGCGCCGCCCCCTCGACGAGACCCGTGCGAGCGAGACCCTCCCCAGGACCTCGCCCACCTGGGTGCCGATGTCCCTGGCCATCTGGATCGTCGCCTTCTGCGTCGGCAAGTTCTACGACGGCGGCATCCCGGCCCTCAACTCGCTGGCCACCGCCTTCGTGCTGTACTGCGCGCTCGGCCTGCTCGGCTGGGTCAGGCCGTACGGCACCTCCGCCCTGGACGACGACGCGCACACCCCCACGCCCGCCGCCCGGACCACCACCACGGCAGGAGCGGCATGAGCATCGTCCCCGCGTCCGAGCGGGCGCAGGAGGAGGCCGTCGGCCTCTGCGCCGAGCTGATCCGCTTCGACACCTCGAACCCCACCAGCGACGAACGCGCCGCTGCCGACTGGGTGGTGGCCCGCCTCGCCGAGGAGGGCATCGACTCCGTCCTGGTCGAGTCCGCCCCCGGCCGGGCCAACGTCGTCGCGCGCATCCCCGGCTCCGACCCGTCCCGGGGCGCCCTGCTGGTCCACGGCCACCTCGACGTCGTACCCGCCGACCCCTCCGAGTGGCAGGTGCCGCCGTTCTCCGGCGAGATCCGCGACGGCTATCTCTGGGGGCGCGGCGCGATCGACATGAAGGACACGGTCGCGGTCGTGCTGGCCACCGCCCGGCACTTCGCCAGGACCGGCACGCGGCCCGCCCGCGATCTGGTCCTCGCCTTCCTCGCCGACGAGGAGGCGGGCGGGAAGTTCGGCGCGCACTGGCTGGTCGAGCACCGCCCCGAGCTGTTCGCCGGGGTCACCGAGGCGATCGGCGAGGGCGGCGGTTTCTCCTTCGCCATCGACGGCACCCGGCGGCTGTACCCGATCGAGAACGCCCAGCGCGGCATGGCGTGGATGGAGCTCACCGCCACCGGCCGGGCCGGCCACGGCTCGTCGCCCAACGACGAGAACGCGGTCACCGACCTCGCCGAGTCCCTCACCCGCATCGGCCGCGAGACCTTCCCGGTCCGGCTGATCGAGCCGGTCCGAGCCCTGCTCCAGGAGGCGGCCCGCCTCTACGGCGTCGCGTTCGACGAGGACGACATCGAGGGCACCCTGTCCCGGCTGGGACCGGTCGCGGACTTCATGCAGGTGGTGCTGCGCAACTCCGCCAACCCCACGATGTTCACCGCGGGTTACCAGACCAACGTGATCCCGGGGAAGGCCACCGCCCGGGTCGACGGCCGCTTCCTGCCGGGCCACGAGCAGGAGCTGATCGACACGATCGACCGGCTGCTGCTGCCCTCGGTCAGCCGCGAGTGGGTCAACCACGACATCGCGATGGAGACGACGTTCGACGGTCCGCTGGTCGACGCCATGTGCGACGCGGTCCGTGCCGAGGACCCGGACGGCCACCCCGTCCCGTACTGCAACCCCGGCGGAACCGACGCCAAGGCCTTCACCCACCTGGGCATCCGCTGCTTCGGGTTCAAGGGGCTGAAGCTCCCGCACGACCTGGACTACGGACGGCTGTTCCACGGCGTGGACGAACGCGTCCCGCTGGAGGGCCTGCGCTTCGGCGTCCGGGTCATGACCCGGCTCTGGCAGAGCTGCTGACCCGACCCCGCAGTCCTGCCAGGGGCCCCTGCCCCGACCCGGGCCCACCCCACCCGTACGCCCCCGCCGATCGGTATCGCGGGGGCGTACGGCACGATGGGACGCCGTCCGATCCACCGTCCCACCAGGAGGAACCCCGTGGCCGCCGAGTCCGCCGCCCGTCCCGAGCCGCAGGTTCTCGCCGCCTTCGAGGCCGCCAAGGGCTTCATGCCGGTCCACGAAGGGCTCGCCCTGTACGCCGCCGCCGTCGAGGCCGGCGCGCTGGGGCTGCCGCTCCTGGAGGTCGGTACCTACTGCGGGCGCTCCGCGATCCTGCTGGCGGACGCCGCGCGGGCGGCCGGTGTGACGGCTCTCACCGTCGACCACCACCGGGGCAGCGAGGAGCAGCAGCCCGGCTGGGAGTACCACGACCCCTCGGTGGTCGATCCGGAGATCGGCCTGATGGACACGCTGCCGACCTTCCGCCGCACCCTGCACCGGGCGGGCCTGGAGGAGCACGTGGTGGCGCTCGTGGGACGGTCCCCGCAGGTCGCGGCCGTCTGGGGCGGTTCGCTCGGCCTGGTCTTCATCGACGGCGGCCACACCGACGAGCACGCGAACGGGGACTACGAGGGCTGGGCCCCGAAGGTCGCCGACGGCGGGCTGCTGGTCATCCACGACGTGTTCCCCGACCCGGCCGACGGCGGCCAGGCCCCGTACCGCGTCCACCAACGCGCCCTGGGATCAAGGGCGTTCACCGAGATCTCGGTGACGGACTCACTGCGCGTCCTGCGGCGCACGGGGCCGGGGATCTGAGGGGGCACGGATAGCATCGCGGCGTGCGCTACGACGATTTCGTTCCCCCCACCTCGCGCAGGGGCCCGCGGCGCGGGCCCGTGTCCTCCGCTGTGGCGCTGGTCTGTGTCTGCCTGACCGCGGCGGGATGCGGCATGGCCGACGGCGGGCCGGCCCCCGGCGACGCCAAGGCCGACGCGCCCCGCCCCGCGGCGTCCCGGACCCCGTCTCCGGGGCCGGCCTCGCCCTCGGCCCTGGAGCCCTCGGCCACGAGCCCCTCCGCCGCGGCCACGTCCGCGAAGCCGAAGCCGCCGTCCAGGGGGCCGCTCTCGGGCCGCACCGTGGTGATCGACCCCGGACACAATCCCGGCAACCGCGATCACACCCGGGAGATCAACAGCCAGGTGGACATCGGCACGGGGCACAAGGAGTGCGACACCACGGGCACCGCCACGAACGCGGGATACGCGGAGGCCCTGTTCACCCTCGACGTCTCCCGGCGGCTGCGCAGCCTGCTGGAGGAGCAGGGCGCGAAGGTCGTACTCACCCAGGACGGCGAGCGCCCCTTCGGCCCATGCGTGGACGAGCGCGCCCGGATCGGCAACAAGGCCGGGGCGGACGCGGTCGTCTCGGTGCATGCCGACGGCTCCGCGACCGGCAACCGGGGTTTCCACGTCATTCTTCCCGCGGCGGTGAGCGGCGGCGCCGCGGACACCTCGAAGATCGTCGCCCCTTCGCGTGAACTGGGGGTACGGATTGCGGGGAATTTCGTACGCACCACCGGAAGCGCCCCTTCCAATTACATCGGCGGGGATACGGGGCTCGACACCCGCGGCGATCTGGGCGGCCTGAATCTGTCGACCGTGCCCAAAGTGTTCATCGAATGCGGCAATATGCGTGATCCTGAGGATGCCGCTCTGCTCAGCAGTGCGAGCTGGCGTCAGAAGGCCGCGCTCGGCATCGCGGAAGGCATCGGCAGCTATCTGAAGAGGTAGTTCTGCGGTGATGGTGGCGACATTGGGGGGATAGCCGGTCCGAGTTCCGGGCGGCAGCACAACCCGCCCGGGCAGACGATAGATTCATCCGTACGATGGGGAGCCGCCCCCGAGCTTCGCGCCGTACCCGCCGTTCAGGCGGCATCGACGACCGCCCCGACGAGACGACCGACTAAGGACCTTCACGTGAATATCCGCTCCCTCACTCGAGGCGACGGCGTGGTGATCGGAGCAGCGGTCGTGCTGTTCATCGCCTCTTTCCTCGACCTCTCCGGCTACGACTGCCCCTCGGGCGTGGACTGCTCGGGCTACAGCGCGAACGCCTGGGACTCGCTCTCCGTCCTGATGGGCATCTACCTCGCCGGCATCATCGGCGCGGCGCTGCTGATCGTCAGCCGCGCGATGCCGGGCCGCAAGGTGGTCGGCTTCGAACTCGGCCAGTTCGGCGCCGCGTTCACCGTGTACTCCCTGTGGACGATGTTCTGGACGATCATCGACGCGGGTGACGCGGGCGCCGGCCTGATCCTCGGCCTGCTGGCCACGATGGTGCTGGCCGGCGGTGCCGTGGCCACCCCGCTGGTTCCCGCGCTCAAGGCCCCGCTCGTCGGCGCCCCGCGCCCGGCACAGGGCGCGCAGCCGCCGTACGGCCAGCAGCCCGGCCAGGGTTACGGCTACCCCGGTGCCCAGCAGACCTTCGGCGCCCAGCCGGGCCAGCCCCAGCCGTACGGCGCCCAGCCCGGTCAGCCGGACCACCAGCAGACGGCGCAGCAGGCGCCCCAGGGCGGCGGAGCACCGGCCGGTGACTTCACGCCTTTCTGGTTCGCGGTGCCGGTGGCGCGTCCGCTGTACGGCGAGGACGGCGCCCCCAACCCCATCGCCGAACTGGCGCCGGGCACGTGGTACCTCGCGGTCGAGCAGCGTGGTCCCGGGCTCATCGCCCAGACCCAGGACGGCCGTCGCGGTGTGCTCCAGGACACCACGGGCATCCAGCGCGGCTGATTCCCCCGCACGACGAGCGGCCCCTGCCCGGACGGGCGGGGGCCGCTGTCGTGTGTGCGGGGAGGCGGGGGATGCCGCCGCTCAGCCGAAGGACGACCTGTCCAGCCAGAAGTCCAGCAGCTCCCGGTCCCCCAGGACCTCCAGAGAACCCTCGTCCGGCTTCTGCCTGCGGTTGAACGCCAGCATCAGCTCGGTCACAGGACCGCGCAGTGCCACGGTCGCCTTCTCGTGCGCGTGACGCCAGGTGAAGCCGTCGTCGCCGAACTCGATCAGCCACTCCGCCCCGGGCGCGTCCGTGGCGTGCAGGTGCAACGACCGTCCCCCGCCGCGCAGTTCGGCCGCCTCGGGGTCACCCTCCTCCTGGGCGTACGCGACGATCTGGAGCCACTCCGTGACGGTGTCGGCGGCGAGGTCCGCCGCGACCGTGAAGTCCGTCCCCGCGGCGAGGGCGGCGTCCGCGCGGTGGACGGCGGTCTCGTGGGCCATCCGCCGGGCCCAGAACGCGGTCCGGCGCTCCCATGCCCAGGTCCAGACCTCGGTGTCGGGCCCTGCCTCGCGCAGGGCTTCCACCGTCGCGCCGGCCCCCGCGAGCAGCCAGGCGCGCAGGGCGCCGGTGTCGTCGCCCTCCGGGCCCCCGGCGTCCGGCACCTGGTCCTCGGGGACGTCCTCGGCGGCCCGGCGGCGGACGATCTCACCGACCCAGCGGTGCGCGCCGCCGACATGGACGACGAGCTCGCGCAGGGTCCAGTCGGGGCACGTGGGGACCCTGCGGGTCAGGTCGGCGCTCGTCAGGAGCTCCCCCAACTCGGCGGTCTGGGCGAGGATCTCGTCGCAGTAGCGGGTGTGCGCAAGGAGAGTCATCCCGGCACCCTATGCGGCCCCGGGAGGAATCCTCAGCCGGTTATCCGGTGAGCTGGGAGGTGGAGGGCACCTTGTTCGTCACCTCGGCGCCCGCGCTCTTCCCGGCCTCCTTGACGCTGTTGATGACGCTCTCGAACGCCCCCACGTCCCCGGCGGCCAGATCGCCCTTGCCCATTCTGGCCGCCACGTCCTTGAGCGACTCGATCCCGGCGGTCAGCGGCGCGACGGCCTTCGACAGCAGGGGGTCGCCCTTGGCGTTGACCGTCGCGGCCTTGAGGCGGTTGTACGCGAAGGCGCCCGCCGCCCCCGCCTTGACCATCGCGAACGTCCGCCCGTCCGCGCCCTTCTTGAACTTCCCCGCGCGGTAGGGCTTCACGATCCACTGGTACGCCGCGCCGGCCGCGAGGCCCGCGTTGGCCACGAAACGGGTCTTGGCCCACTTCTGCTTCTGCGCCGACGTCGTGGGGCTCGGGCTCGCGGAGCTGCTCGCCGTGGACCCGTCGTCGCCGCCGCAGGCGGTGCCCGCCAGCACGGTGCAGGACAGCAGCAGTGCCACCAGGAGCCGGCGGAGCGGTACGGAACGGGGCACGACGGGCCTCCCAGACCGGGTTTCACGGTGCGTGACATGACGGGACATTCGCCGCCAGACTCACCCGTGCGGGAGCGGCCCGCCACCCGGCGCGCGCCGTACGGGTTTCACTCCCGGTAAAGCGGCAACCCGGAGAGCATGTCTCCCAGAACAGGCTCAGGAAGCAGTACCGCCGCACGTGTCATAGCCGTCGTCGCGGACATCATGGCCTTCATCATCATCCTGTGGATC
The DNA here is from genome assembly GCF_001905505.1 of Streptomyces sp. CB02058. Classification (GTDB taxonomy): domain Bacteria; phylum Actinomycetota; class Actinomycetes; order Streptomycetales; family Streptomycetaceae; genus Streptomyces. The sequence goes on along the minus strand of NZ_LIPG01000002.1, from coordinate 831,011 downwards.
CTGATGTACCTGCTCGACGCCAACCGGGGCAACGACCTGGTCCAGTGGGTCCAGGACTCCGCGCACTGGCTCGCCGGATGGTCGTACGACCTGTTCACCTTCGACGAGGCGTGGGCACGCGTCGTCACCGGTTACGGTCTGGCCGCCGTCGTCTATCTGTTCATCGGTCACGCCATCGCGGGCCGGGTCCGCCGCCATTAGGACCTGCCCGCGCTAGCGGGCCGGTTCCTCCCGGCAGCAGTCCGGTTCCAGTCCCGCCGGCAGCCGTTCGCCGCTGAAGACCGCGGTGGTCGCCTCGTCCCCCCCGAGCGCGGCCACCGCGAGCAGCAGGGAACCCGCCGTCCAGGTGGTGAGTTCCTCGGGCCATACGGCCTTCTCGCCCTCGAAGACGTACCCCGTCCAGTACAGGCCGCCCTCGGCTCGCAGATGCTGGACGGACTGCAGGATCTCCAGGGCCCGGTCCGACTCCCCCGTCACCCAGAGCGCGAGGGCCAGTTCGCAGCTCTCGCCGCCCGTGACCCAGGGGTTGGGGAGCACGCAGCGCACGCCGAGGCCGGGGACCACGAAGCTGTCCCAGCCCTCCTCGATCCGGCGGGTCGCTTCCGCGCCGGTGACCGCGCCGCCGAGGACCGGGTAGTACCAGTCCATCGAGTAGCGGCTCTTGTCCAGGAAGCGTTCGGGGTGGCTGCGGATCGCGTGGCCGAGCGCACCGGCCGCCAGTTCCCAGTCGGGCTGCGGTTCCTCGCGCTGTTCCGCCAGGGCGAGCGCGCAGCGCAGCGCCTGGTGGATCGAGGAGGAGCCGGTCAGCAGGGCGTCGGTGACGGGGGTGCCGTCGGGGTCGCGCTTCCAGCCGATCTGGCCGCCGGGCTGCTGGAGCCGCAGCACGAACTCGATCGCGGCGTAGACCGTGGGCCACATCCGGTCGACGAAGGCGTCGTCGCCCGTGGCGAGGTAGTGGTGCCAGACGCCGACGGCGACATAGGCGCAGAAGTTGGTCTCGCGCCCCAGGTCGGTGGGCCGGTCCGGGTCGCCGTCGTGGTAGGCGGCGTACCAGGAGCCGTCCTCGTTCTGGTGGCGGGCCAGCCAGGCGTAGGCACGGGCGGCGGCCTCGTGCTCCCCGGCCGCGTCCAGTGCCATCGCGGCCTCGGTGTGGTCCCACGGGTCGAGGTGGTGGCCCCGGAACCAGGGCAGCGCCCCGTCCTCGCACTGCACGGCGAGGAGCGCGGCCACGGTCTCGGCGGCCTGCTCGGCGGTGAGGACGCCCGGCAGGACGAGGTGTTCGGTCCGCTCGGGCGTGCTCACGCCTCGGCCTTGGGCAGGTGCGGCTTGGTCGCGTAGGCCACGAAGCTCTTGCCGACGACCGGGTTGAGCAGCTGCTCGGCGACCCGGGTGGCCATGGGCTTCTTCATGATGTCCCAGACCAGCAGCTTGTGGTACGCCCGCACGGGCAGCGCCTTGTCGTTGTCGACGCCGAACGCGCACTTCAGCCACCAGTAGGGGCTGTGCAGCGCGTGCGCGTGGTGGGTGCCGTAGGGCTTGAGCCCGGCCTCGCGGATCTTACCGAGGAGCTCGTCGGCCTTGTAGATGCGGATGTGGCCGCCCTCGACCTCGTGGTACGCGTCGGAGAGCGTCCAGCAGACCTTCTCGGGACCGTAGCGGGGCACGGTGATCGCGATCCGGCCGCCGGGCTTCAGCACGCGGACCATCTCGGCGAGCACGCCCTTGTCGTCCGGGATGTGCTCCATGACCTCGGAGATGATCACGACGTCGAAGGAGGCGTCGGGGAAGGGCAGGTTGAGCGCGTCGCCCTCCATCGCGGTGGCGGTCGCGCCCGCGGGTGCCTCACCGGCCTCCTTCATCGCGGCGAACCACTTGGCGACCTCGCGGATCTCCTCGCCGTTCTGGTCGAGGGCCACCACCTGGGCACCGCGCCGGTAGCACTCGAAGGCGTGCCGGCCGGCGCCGCAGCCCAGATCGAGCACTCGGTCGCCGGCGGCGAGCGGGAAGCGGGTGAAGTCGACGGTCAGCACGGGGGCCTGCCTTCGAGGTCGGAGGTACGGGTTCCGGTGGCTATGGGGGCGGTCACCTGCGGGCTGCCCGGGCGGCGATCGACCGGCGGTAGAGCTCGACGGTGCCGAGGGCCGCCCTGGCCCAGGTGAAGTTCGCCAGTACCCGGGCGCGGCCTGCCTCGCCGAGGCGGGCGCGGAGTCCGGGGTCGCCGAGGAGCCGGCCGAGGGCGGCGGCCAGGGCGCCCGCGTCGCCGGGCGGCACGGCGAGGCAGGTCTCGCCGTCGGGCCCCGCGACCTCGGGGATCGCGCCGCCGGTGGTGGCCACCAGCGGTGTCCCGGTGGCCATGGCCTCGGCGGCGGGGAGCGAGAAGCCCTCGTACAGCGAGGGGACGCAGGAGACCTGGGCGCTGCGGACCAGGTCGACGAGCTCGGCGTCGCTGATGCCCTTGACGAACTCGACGGCGTCCTGGAGTCCGTACCGCTCGATGGCCTGGGCGACGGGGCCGCGCTCGGCCCGCTTGCCGACGACCACGAGGTGGGCGGCGGGGTTCTCGGTGCGGAGCTTGGCGAGTGCCTCCACCAGGTGGACGAGGCCCTTGAGCGGGACGTCCGCGCTGGAGGTGGTGACTATCCGGCCGGGGACCTCGGCGACCGAGGGGTCCGGCGACCAGAGGTCGGTGTCGGCCCCGATGTGCACGACCTGGATACGGTCGCGGCGCACCCCGAGGTGCTCGGTGATCTCCTGCTGCGAGGAGCCGGAGACGGTGAGGACGGACGGCAGCCGGCGGGCGACGCGCCTCTGCATGCGGGTGAAGCCGTACCAGCGGCGCACGGAGAGCCGGCGGCGCCTCGACTCCGCTGCGTCCAGGTCGAGTTGACGGTCCACGGTGATCGGGTGGTGGATCGTGGTGACGAGCGGCGCGCCGAGGTCCCCGAGCAGGCCGTAGCCGAGCGTCTGGTTGTCGTGCACGACGTCGAAGTCACCGCGCCTGGCCAGGAGATGACGCCGGGCCCGCATGCTGAAGGTGAAGGGCTCGGGGAAGCCGCCGGTCCACATGGTGGCGACCTCGGCGAGGTCGATCCAGTCGCGGTACTCGCCGCGCTTCGGGGTGCGGAACGGGTCGGGCTGGCGGTAGAGGTCCAGGCTCGGCAGCTCGGTGAGCGGGACGCCCTCGTCGAGCACCGGGTAGGGCTGGGCGCCGATGACCTCGACGCTGTGGCCCAGCCGGGCCAGCTCGCGGCCCAGGTGGCGGACGTAGACGCCCTGGCCGCCGCAGAAGGGGTTGCCCTTGTAGGTCAGGAGTGCGATGCGCAACGGCCGGTCACCGTCGGTGCCCGACGCACTGCCGCCCGCGAAGGGGCCCGTCTCTATGGCCTCAGCGGTCACACTCGGCCCCCTTCTCACTGCGTTTTCGCCGGAGCGTAACCGGTCGCGCTAATCTAGAACAAGTTTCAGACTCGTTCGTTCAACACGGACCGAATCTACCGGCAGGTAGCGTCGGCGTGACGGCCGGATCAGGTGATTCGCGCCACGACGGACGCCCTGGCATGCTGTGCGCGCCCTGAGCCGGGCGCCCGGCCGGACAGGGAACCGGTTCTCCCTTCTTGAATGGGGACAGATGACAGCGGAAGCCAGGCCCGCGGTGCAGCCCCTGACGGAACGCCAGGAGGCCCGCCGCCGCCGCATCCTCCAGGCCGGCGTCCAGCTCGCCGGGCGGGGCGGCTTCGAGGCCGTGCAGATGCGCGAGGTGGCGGAAGCCGCCGGGGTCGCCCTGGGCACGCTGTACCGCTACTTCCCCTCCAAGATCCATCTGCTGGTCGCGGTCATGCACGACCAGCTTCAGCGGCTGCACGTCACGCTCCGCAGGAACCCTCCCGCCGGGGACGACCCCGCCCAGCGGGTCGCCGAGACCCTGATGCGGGCCTTCCGGGCGCTCCAGCGCGACCCTCATCTGGCGGACGCCATGGTGCGGGCCCTGACCTTCGCCGACCGGGGGGTGAGCGCCGAGGTGGACGCCGTGTCACGGCTGACCACGACGATCGTCCTGGAGGCGATGGGGGTGGAGGAGCCCACCCGGGAGCAGTTGTCCGTGGTCCGCGTCATCGAGCACACCTGGCACTCCGCGCTGGTCACCTGGCTGTCGGGGCGTGAGTCGATCGCACAGGTGAAGCGGGACATCGAGACGGTGTGCGGGCTGATCCGCCTCCCCGCGGGCGAGGCCTGACCCGCTCGCGGCGGGCACCCCCCGGCGTGCCCATGTGCGGCGCCCACACCGGCATCCGTCCAGGTGGGGTTTCCTGCACCATATCGACGGCGCCACGGTGTTCGTACGGTTCGGCCGACATCACCCGAACCACGCCGAGGAGCCGGTCACCATGCGTCGCAGAGCCGTAGGCACCGCCCGAAGAAGAATCCTGACCTCGACCGCGCTCGGCGCCACCGCCCTCCTGCTGGCCGGGTGCACCGCCGCCGGACAGGCGGGCAGCGGCTCCGACTCCGCCGAGGCCGGCGACGAGGCGGTGAAGGTGGGCCTCGTCTACTCCCGTACGGGACTGCTCGCCGCGTACGGGAAGCAGTACCGCGACGGGTTCATGGCCGGCCTCGACTACGCCACGAAGGGCACCGGCAAGGCGGGTGGCCACCCCGTCGAGGTCACCGAGCAGGACGACGCGGGCGACCCCGGCAAGGCGGTCTCCGCCGCGAAGAACCTGATCGGCAAGGGCTACAAGGTGCTGGCCGGCACCACCGACTCCGGGGTCGCCCTCCAGATGGCCCCGCTGGCCGCCCAGAACAAGGTGCTGTACGTCAGCGGCCCGGCCGCCACGGACGCGGTGACCGGGATCAACCCGTACACCTTCCGCTCCGGCAGGCAGTCCTACCAGGACATCCTCACGGCGGGCACCATGCTCGGCGACCCGAAGGGCAAGAAGGTCACCGTCCTCGCGCAGGACTCCACCTTCGGCCAGGCCAACGTCGCGGCCGTCGAGGCGGTCCTCGGCGCCGAGGGGGCGAAGGTGGGTTCCGTGCTGGCCCCGCCGAGCGCCACGGACCTGACGCCCTTCGCCCGACAGGTCAAGGCGGGCGGTCCCGATCTGGTCTTCGTCGCCTGGGCCGGCGCGACCGCCCCCGCCCTGTGGACCGCGCTGGACCAGCAGGGGGTGCTGAGCGCGGGCAAGGTCGTCACCGGGCTGGCGGGGACGGCCTCGTACCCGGTGTTCGGAGCGGCGGGCGCGAAGGTCTCCTTCCTCGCCCACTACTTCCCCGGGGCGGGCGGCGGCAACGCCGTGGAGAAGGCCATGATCGACGGTGTCGGGAAGGCGGGCGGCACGCCCGACCTGTTCAGCACCGACGGCTTCACCGCGGCGCAGATGATCGTGCGGGCCGTCGAGGAGGGCGGTACCACCGACACCGCCGCCATGGCGAAGGCCCTGGAGGGCTGGAGCTTCGACGGGGTGAAGGGCCGGCAGCAGGTCCGCGCCGGGGACCACGCGCTGGTGCAGCCGATGTTCGTGGCCAAGCTCAACGGCGCGGGCGCCACCGCGGAGCCCGAGCTGGTGAGCACGGAGCCCGGCGACACGGTCGCACCGCCCGAGAAGCCCTCGGCGGGCTGAACCATGACCGCATCCGGCACCACGACGGCACGGGGCGAGGGGGCGCTCACCGGCACCCCCGTGCTCCGGCTGGACGGACTGGGGTGGCGCGTCGGCGGGGCGGCCATCGTCGAGGACGTCACCGTCGATGTCCGCGAGGGCGAGTTCCTCGCCTTCATCGGGCCCAACGGGGCGGGCAAGACCTCCCTGTTCAATCTGATCAGCGGGATCGTCCGGCCCACCTCGGGCACCCTCGCGCTGGACGGCGCGGAGCTGACCGGCCTGCCCGTGCACACCCGTGCGCGGCGCGGGATCGGCCGGACGTTCCAGACCTCCAGCCTCTGGCCGGCGATGACCGTCGCCGAGCACGTACGGCTGGCCGCCCAGGCGCGGCACGGCGGCTCGCACCGGCTCTGGCGGCGGGCTTCCCCGTACGCCGCCGAGGTGGACGGCGTACTGGAGCGCACCGGGCTCGGACATCGCGCCGGAACCTGTGCGGCGGAGCTCTCGCACGGCGAGAAGCGCAAGCTGGAGCTCGCGGTGCTGCTGGTGGGCGAGCCCCGGCTGATGCTGCTCGACGAGCCGATGGCCGGAGTGAGCGCCGAGGAGGTCCCGGCCCTGACCGAGCTGATCCGCACCCTGCACCGGGACGAGGGCCGCACCGTGCTGATGGTCGAGCACCACATGGACGTCCTGCTGGGCCTCGCCGACCGGCTGGCCGTGATGCACCACGGCCGTCTCCTCGCCCTGGACACCCCGGGCGCGGTGACCGCCGACCCCGTCGTCCAGCAGGCCTATCTCGGGGAGGGGCTGTGACCGCGCCCGCCCTGCTCGTCGTACGGGACCTGCGCGTCCTGATCGGCGGGCGGCACATCCTGCACGGCGTGGACCTCGACGTGGCCCACCACGGCGTGACCGCGCTCCTCGGCCGCAACGGCGCGGGCAAGACCACGACCGTACGCGGCGTGCTCGGCCTCGTCCCGCGCGCCGGGAGCGTGCTGCTCGACGGCGAGGAGACCGTGGGCCTGCCCACGCACACCCTGGTCCGCCGGGGCATCGGGTACGCCCCCGAGGACCGGGGGATCTTCGCGGGCCTCACCGTCGCGGAGAACCTGCGCCTGGCCGAGCGCCGTGGCGCGGAGGGGCCCGCGTACGGCCTGGTCCATGAGCTGTTCCCCGAACTCAAACGCCGCGAGCGGCAGTTGGCCGGGACCCTGTCCGGCGGCCAGCAGCAGATGGTGGCCATCGGGCGCACCCTGCTCAACGGCAACCGGCTGATCATCGCCGACGAGCCCACCAAGGGCCTGGCCCCCAAGGTGGTCACCGAGGTGGCCCAGGTGCTGGAGCGCGCCGCCGAGGCGGTGCCCGTCCTGCTCGTCGAGCAGAATCTCGCCGTCGTCCGCCGGCTCGCGGAGCACTGCGTGGTGCTCGCCGACGGACGGACGGCCCACCAGGGCGACGCGGCCGGGCTGCTGGGCGACGCCGAGGCCACCCGCAGGCTGCTCGGCGTGGGCCGGGGCCCGCTCGCCCCACACACCGCGGAGGCGGATTCCTGATGTCCACCATCGTGCTGCTCACCATGACCGGACTCGGTCTGGGGGCGCTCTACTTCCTCATCGCGTCGGGGCTCTCGCTGATCTTCGGCCTGATGGACGTGCTCAACTTCGCCCACGGGGCGCTGCTCTCCATCGGCGCGTACGGCACCTGGTGGGCGGCCTCCGGCCATCTGCCGGGCGCCGGGCCGGGCGGCTGGGGCTTCGCTCTGGCCGTCCTGTTCGGTACGGCGGTGGGCACGCTGGCCGCCGTGGTGCTGGAACTGGCCGTCGTACGGCCCCTGTACACCCGGCCGCGCGAGCAGGTGCTCGCCACGGTCGGGGTGGGGCTGGCCGTGCCCGCGCTGCTGTCCGGCGTCTGGGGCTCGGACGCCCGGACCTTCCCCGGACCCGAGGCGCTGTCCGGCACCTTCGGGCTGCTGGGCGCTCAGGTGCCGGTCAACCGGCTGGTGCTGATCGCGGCGGCAGCCGTCGTCCTCGTCGCGCTGCGCGTGTTCCTCGGCAGGACCCGGCACGGCCTGGTCGTGCGGGCCGGGGTCGAGGACCGGGCGATGGTGACGGCGCTGGGCATCGACGTCCGCACGGCGTTCACGCTGGTCTTCGCGATCGGAGGCTGCGCCGCCGCGCTGGGCGGGGCGCTCGGCGGGCTGTACTTCGGCTCCGTCGACCCCCGGCAGGGCACCTCGCTGCTGATCTTCGCGTTCGTCGTCGTGGTCACCGGGGGCATGGGGTCGGTGACCGGCGCCGCGGTGGCGGCCGTCGTGATCGGCCTCGTCCAGCAGTTCGCCAACTACTACACCGCAGCGGGCCTCGGCGACCTGGCCGTCGTCGTCCTGCTCGCCGCGCTGCTGCTCGTCCGGCCGCGCGGACTGACCGGGAGGCTCGCGTGAGCACCGCCACCACACCCGCACCCACCGCGGTCACCACCCCGCCCGGGCCGGGCGGGCCCCGGCTGCTGCGCTGGTGGCCCGCCGCCGTCCTGCTGCTCCTGGTCGTCGCGCCGTTCAGCGCGCTGCCGGTTCCGGGGCTGCTCGACGGCCCGGTCGGGAGCCCGGGGAGCCTGCAACTGCTGGCCACCTGCCTGCTGTTCGGCGCGCTGGCCACCGGCTACGACCTGCTCCTGGGCCGTACGGGACTGCTCTCCTTCGGCCACGCCCTGTACTTCGCGGCGGGCAGCTACGCCACCAACACGCTCCTGCTGGAGGCGGGCCTGCCCTTCGCCGTGGCCGCGGTCCTCGGGCTGTGCTTCGGCACCGCGCTCGCCCTGGTGCTCGGCTCGGTGAGCCTGCGCGTCACCGGCATCGGCTTCTCCATGGTGACGCTGGCCTTCGCTCAGGCCGGCTCGATCCTGGTCTCCCGCAACCCGGGCGGCCTCACCGGCGGCGAGGAGGGCCGTGCGGCCCCCGCGGAACTGCTGCCCTCGTGGCTCGTGGGCATCGACCACACCGCCAACCTGTACTGGATCGCGCTCGCCTATCTGGTCCTCACCCTCGGCGTCGTCCACTGGGCGGTGCGCTCCCCCACCGGCCGGGTCTGGGAGGGCATCAAGGAGAACGAGCGCAGGGTCGAGGTGCTCGGCCTGAAGCCGTACGGGTTCAAGCTGACGGCCTTCGTCCTCGCCGGGGCGCTGGCGGCGGTCGGCGGCCTCGTCCATCTGCTGCTCACCGGCGGCTCGACCCCCCAGACGACCACCTCGGACTTCACCCTGTCGCTGCTGGTGATGGTGGTGCTCGGCGGATCGGGCACCCGCTGGGGCCCGATGGTCGGCGGCATCCTCTACACCTGGGCCGACCACCGGCTCGGCGACCTCGCCGGGTCGGGGGCGGTGGCCGATCTGCCCGCGGTGCTGCGCGTCCCGCTCTCGCAGCCGCTGTTCCTGCTCGGGGTGCTGTTCGTGGCCGTGGTCCACCTGCTGCCCGGCGGCCTGGCCCGGCTGCCGTCCCGACTGCGCGGCACCCGTGAGGAGAAGCGATGAACCCGTACGAGGAGATACGAGTCCCGGTCGCGGGAGGCGAGCTGGCGGCGCTGCGCTGGCCCGCCCGGGAGCCCGGCGCGCCGGTGGTCGTCGCCCTGCACGGCATCACGGCCAATGCGCTCTCCTGGGGCGCGGTGGCCCGGCTGCTGGACGGCCGGGTCACCCTGGTCGCCCCGGATCTGCGCGGCCGGGCCGGGAGTTCGGGGCTGCCCGGCCCGTACGGCATCGGTGTCCACGCCGACGACACGGCCGCGCTCGCCGAGGCGCTCGGCCAGGAGCGGGTGGTGCTGGCGGGCCACTCGATGGGCGCCTTCGTGGCGGCGCTCGCGGCCGTGCGCCGCCCGGGGCTCTTCGGCCCGCTGGTGCTGGTCGACGGCGGGTTCGGTTTCCCCGCTCCCACGCATCTGGCGGCCGACGAGCTGATCACCGCCGTGATCGGCCCGGCGATGGACCGGCTCTCGATGACCTTCACCGACCGGGACGCCTACCGCTCCTTCTGGCAGGCCCATCCCGCGTTCGGGGGCGACGCCTGGTCCCCGGAGGTGGACGCGTACATCCAGCGCGATCTGACGGGCGAGGAACCCCGGCTGCGCTCCGGCTGCCGGCTGGAGGCGGTCCGCACGGACGGAGTGGGCCTCTTCCAGGAGGAGGTGATCGGGGCCGTACGCGAACTCCCCGGTCCGGCGACGCTGTTGTGGGCGCCGCGGGGGCTGATGAACGAGGAGCAGGGGCTGTACGACGACGCCCGGCTCGCGGCGGCGGGGCAGCCCGGCACGAAGGTCCGGGCGGTCCGCGTCGATGACGTCAACCACTACACGGTGCTGACGGGCGAGAAGGGGGCCGGCGAGGTCGTCCGGGCGATGCTGGCGGCCGTGGACGAACGCTGAGGGCGGCGGGCGTCCGGCGGGCTCAGCCCTCCCGGCCGCCCGCCAGCAGGTGCAGGCGCAGGGCGAGCTGGAGTTCGAGGGCGCGGTCCGGCTCGTTCCAGTCGCGGCCCAGCAGCACCTGGATGCGGTCGAGCCGCTGCACGACGGTGTTGACATGGACGTGCAGCTCGTCCTTGGCCCGTATCAGGCTGCCGCCCGCGCCGAAGTACGCCCGCAGGGTCCGTACGAGATGGGTGCCGCGCCGCTCGTCGTAGCGGAGCAGCGGTCCCAGCGCGGCCGTCACGAAACCGTCCACGTCCTTGGCGTTGCCCAGGACGACGCCGAGGAAGCCCAGTTCGTCGACGCACGCCCCCTCGCCCTCGCGTCCCAGCACCCGCATGGCGCGCAGACAGCGCGCGGCCTCCGTGTAGGCGGCGGCCAGTTCGCGGGCGCCTCGCGCCGGCCCCGTACCGGCGACGGTGACGGGCGCCTGGACGAGGTGGCCGAGCTGCGCCGCCGCGGCGCGGGCGGCGTCCCCGGCCGAGGAGGCCGGGCCCGGGGCGCCGCAGTCGATCAGCAGCACGACGGTGCCCGCGTGTTCGGCGCTCACCCCGTGGATGTCGCCGCCGAAGAGATAGCGCAGGGCGGCGCCGCCGAGCTTCTCGCGGGCCGCCGCCTCCGCCACCAGCAGCAGATGCGGCCGGTCCAGGTCGATGCCGAGTCTGCGGCCCCGCTCGGCGAGCCCCGCCGGGTCGCGTTCCGGGTCGCCGAGGAGGTCGCTGATCAGCTCGCCCCGTATCCGGTTCTCGGTCTCGGCGACCGTGCGGCGCAGCAGCAGGAGCAGTCCGGTGACGACGGCGGCGCGTTCGAAGAGCCTGCGGTCGGAGTCGTCGAGCCGGTCCGGCCGGTGCAGGACGAGACTGGCGAGGAGCTCCTGACCGGCGAGGACGGCGCAGATCCACCGCCCGTCGCGGTGCACCGCGCGCGCCCCGTGCCGGGACTCCTCGGCGGTCCCCACGAGCCACCCGGCGTCCATGCTGTCGGCGGCGAAGGCGGAGCCGTCGGGCCGTACGGCGGCCAGCGGGCGCCCGCCGGGGTCGTGGATGGTCAGGGGGCTGTCGAGCAGCCCGGCGACGGACACGGCGACGTCCTTCACGTCGCCGCCGCGCAGCACCAGGTCGGTGAGCCGGTCGTGGGCCTCCTCCGCGCGCTGCATGGCGGCCGAGTGCGCGCGCACGGCTGCGTTGGCCTCGGCGAGTTCGGCGTTGGCACCGGCGAGTCCCGCGAGGGCGGTCCGGGTGTCGTCCAGGGCGCGGGCGGTGTCGATCGCGATGGCGGCGTGCGCGGCGAGGGAGCAGAGCAGGGCCACCTCGTCGGGGCTGAAGACCCGCGCGGCGCGGTCGGCGGCGAAGAGGACGCCGATGACCTTTCCGGCCCCGCCCCGGCTGGAGCCGAGCAGCAGGGGGACGCCCAGGATGGCGACGAGCCCCTCGTCCAGCACACCGGCGTTGATGTTGCGGGTGTGGTGGAAGCGTTCGTCGGTGCGGTAGTCGGGGGTCGCGTACGGGCTGGCGGTCTGCGCGACGAGTCCGCCGAGCCCTTCGCCCAGTTCGAGCCGGAGCCGCTGGAAGAGCACGGACACCGATCCGTCGGTGACCCGCATGTAGGTGTCCCCGGCCTCCTCGTCGGGGAGCGTCAGATAGGCGGTGTCGGTGCCCAGCAGCATTCTGGCCCGCCGCACGATCGCCTTCAGCACGTCGTCCAGGTCCCTGGAGGCCGCGAGGTCGCCCGCCGTGTCGAAGAGGGCGGTCAGCTGGAGTTCCCTGCGCCGGTGCTGGCGCAGGGCGCCCCTGATCCGCAGCGCGGTCGCGGTCGCCCGCTCCACCTCGGCCAGTTCGCCGGCGGGCACGCCCGCGGCCCTGGCCTCGGAGGTGACCGCGCCCAGCTCCTCGGCGGGGGCGTCGTCGGCCAGCAGGTCGAGGAGGCGGGCCAGGAGGGGCGCGGCGGAGGGGCACGGTTCAGACATGGGCGGCCATCGTTCTTCCAGGGGCGGTCGGTGGTCAGTTGGCGGTCCAGCCGCCGTCCATCGTGAGGGAGCTTCCGGTGATGTGCGCCGTGCCGGGCCCGCACAGCCACAGGACGGCACCGGCCACGTCACCGGGCTCGATCAGCGACTTCAGCGCGCTGCGCTCCAGCAGCACCCGGCCCACCACCTCCTGCTCGGAGATGCCGTGGCTGCGGGCCTGGTCCGCGATCTGGTCCTCGACCAGGGGCGTACGGACATAGCCGGGGCTGACGCAGTTGCTCGTCACGCCGTGCGGCGCCGCTTCGAGTGCGACCACTTTGCTGAGCCCCTCCAGTGCGTGCTTGGCCGACACGTAGGCCGACTTGTAGGGGCTGGCGCGCAGCCCGTGCACGGACGAGATGTTGACCACGCGGCCCCAGCCGCGTTCGTACATGCCGGGGAGCGTGCGGCGCAAGATGCGGAACGGCGCTTCCACCATGACGCGGTGGATCAGCGCGAAGCGGTCCGGCGGGAACTCGTGCACGGGCGCCACGTGCTGGAGGCCCGCGTTGTTGACCACGATGTCCGCGTCGGCGGGCAGCGAGTCGACCGCCTCGGCCACGGAGAGGTCGGCGACCCAGGCCGTTCCGCCGATCCGTTTCGCAAGGCTCTCGACGGCGTCGCCCGTCTTGTCCACCACGTGCACATGGGCGCCCGCGGCGGCGAGCGCCTCGGCGCAGGCCAGTCCGATGCCACTGGCCGCACCGGTGACCAGGGCGGTGCGTCCGGCGAGCGCGGAGGGGGCGAGGGGGTCGTGCCCGGGGGTCAGGGAAGTCTGCATGGGCGTCACCGTAAGGACGTCACCGCCCGCATCACACGGGGTCGGTGCACACACCCTGGGGCAGCCGCATGGTGCCGGCGTACATGGTGCGGGCCACGGCGCCGGGGGCGGGCGGGCGCGGGCCCGTCCCCGCCGGGGGCGGCCCCGGCGCCGTCGGCCGCCGCGCGCGGGCCCGGGGACCGGGGCGGGCGCAAGGGGAGCGCCGCACACAGCGGTGCGCGGCGGGTGTCCGCCTGCCACATGGGCGGCCCGGCCCCCCGCTCATAGGTTCCGGCAGCATCCGCACGTCCGATGAGGAGGCCCCACCGTGCGCCCACCGATCCCGCGACGCCTGTTCCGGCGCGTCGCCTCCGCCGCCGTCTGTGTGCTCGCCCTGCTGACCGCCCACCCGGTCTCCGCCGTCGCCGCCCCCGCGGCGCCGGCGGCGGCCGGGCTCGTGCAGGTCACCGGCTTCGGCTCGAACCCCGGCAATCTCCAGATGTTCGCCTACACCCCCGACACCGTGGCGGCGGGTGCCCCGCTCGTCGTCGCGCTGCACGGCTGCACCCAGACGGCCAGCGCCTACTACAGCGGCTCGGGCTGGCCCAAGTACGCCGATCTGTGGGGCTTCGACGTCGTCTTCCCGCAGACCACGTCGGCGAACAACGCGCTGTCCTGCTTCGGCTGGTTCGACCGGAACGAGAGCACCCGGGGCCAGGGCGAGGCCGCGTCGATCGTGCAGATGGTCGAGTACGCGAAGCAGACGTACGGCTCCGACGGCCGCCGGGTGTACGTCACCGGGCTCTCCGCAGGCGGCGGGATGACCGCCGATCTGCTGGCCGCCTATCCGGACGTCTTCGCCGGCGGGTCCGTGGCCTCCGGGCTGCCCGCCCAGTGCGCCACCAGCCAGGCCGCCGCGTCGGGCTGCCAGACGGGGCCGCAGAAGCTGACGCCCGCGCAGTGGGGCGACAAGGTCCGCGCCTCCCACCCGGGCTGGACCGGCCCCTGGCCCCGGGTCGCGATCTGGCAGGGCACCTCGGACTACACGGTCTACCCGGCCAACGCGACGGCGCTGCGCGACCAGTGGACCGATGTCTGGGGCATCGGCCAGACCCCGTCCGGCACCGAGAGCCTGCCGGGCAGCACCACCAGGAGCGTCTACGCCGACGCGTCGGGGAAGCCCGCGGTGGAGACGTTCTCGGTGGCGGGCATGGGGCACGGCCTGCCGGTGGGTCCCGGCTCGGGCGCCGACCAGTGCGGCGCGGCGGGCGCGTACTTCCTGAACACCATCTGCTCGACGTACCACACGGGTGTGTTCTGGGGACTGGACCAGGGCGCTCCGGGCGGCGGGGACGGGCTGCCCGCGCCCTCGGGCCTGACGGTCACCGGGGTCACGGACAGCACCGCGTCGCTGTCGTGGAGCGCGGTCTCGGGCGCCGCCTCGTACGCCGTGTACCGGAACGGCACGAAGGTGGCCACGCCGGCGTCGGCGTCCTTCACCGACACCGGGCTGACCGCCGGCACCGCCTACCGCTACACGGTGGCGGCCGTCGGCCCGTCGGGCACGGCGGGTGCGGCGTCGGCCGCCGTGCCCGCGACGACGTCGGGCGGTGCGGCCCCCGCGAAGTGCTTCACGGCGACGAACTACGCGCACGTCACGGCCGGCCGGGCGCACACCACGGGCGGCCGTACCTACGCGAACGGTTCGGAGCAGGACATGGGGCTGTACAACGTCTTCGTCACCCACACGCTCCGGGAGTCGCCGGCCGGCCACTTCGTGATCGCCGACTCCGGCTGTCAGGCCGGGTCCTCGTAACCGCCCCTGATGTCCTCGGGCAGCTCGCAGCCGTCCTCGACGGCGGTGAGGGACACGAGCTGCTCGGGGCCCGTGGTCCTCGTCGTGTAGTGGCGGGCGTAGAGCTTCCAGCCCCGCTTGGCGAGGGTGCGGTAGGTGACGTCCTGCTCGGCGTGGCTGGAGACGATCTCCCAGTCCTGCTGCCGCAGCTTGCGCACCGCCGTGTCGAAGGCGTCGGCGGCACCCGCCGCCGGCGCCTCGCCCCACCAGGGCGCGACGCAGGTGTGCCAGGCGCCCTTCGGCAGTCCGGCCGTGGAGGTGTCCCCGGCAGGGAGCCCTCCGTTGCGGGCGACGGCCTCTATCTCTCCGGCCACCGTGTCCCTGGTGAACGGCACGATGGGCTCCGGGGACGCCGTCGGCGCGCTCTCGCTCTCGTCCATGAGGCCGCAGCCCGCCGTCATCGTCATCAAACCGGCCACGACGGCGGCCGTACCTCGTCTGCTCCCGCGCACTGGATGCTTCCCACCCCGGTCGTTCCTCCCCCACGGGCGCGCGCCCGTGTGACCCCCGGGGCGGAGTCTCGCATGGGCTCTGACCTGCTGGGAAGGCCCTTCGCACATCCGGGGGCGGCACTCCGCCCGGAGGGGTTCCCGGGCACCCCGGTAGAGTGAGCTGGTCTTCATCACGCCCGTACAGGGGGAAGCCGGTGCGAATCCGGCGCCGACCCTTCCCCGCGTGCTCGGCTCCGCTCGGGCAGGGGAAACCCCATTCGAGAGGCCCAGCCCGTCATGTCCGTACGCCGCCGCGCGGCAGCGCTCGCGATCACCGCCGTGCTCTGTGGGACGGCCGCCCCGGTGGCGGTCGCCGCGCCGAGTCCGTCACCGTCCCCGTCCACGCCGGACCTTCCGGACGGGCTGTACGGCACCAAGGACCCGACGTACGACGGGGTGTGGCGCCAGTCGCTGGCCTTCCTCGCCCAGCGGGTCGAGCTGGTCACGCCCGCCACGAAGGCGGTCGACTGGCTCGTGGGCCAGCAGTGCACGAGCGGGGCCTTCGCCTCCTACCGCGACGCGTCCGTGCCCTGTGACGCGAAGACGGTGACCGACACCAACGCCACGGCGGCGGCGGTGCAGGCGCTGGTGGAACTGGCCGTGCACCGGGAGACCGTGGACAACGGGGTCAGCTGGCTGAAGTCCGTGCAGAACCCCGACGGCGGCTGGGGCTACAACCCGGGCAGCCCGAGCGACGCCAACTCCACCGCGGTGGTGACCGGCGCGCTGGCCCGGGCGGGCGTGCCGCTGGCCGATGTCACGACGAAGGACGACAAGACCCCGTACACCGCGCTGCAGAGCTTCGCGCTGCCCTGCGGCGGCGCGGACGGCGGGGCGTTCGCCTACCAGCCGGACAAGGACGGCAAGCTCGCCGCCAACGCGGACGCCACGGCCGCCGCCGTGATCGGCGCGATGGGCAAGGGCATGGCCGCGGGCAACTCCAACGCGGTGAAGGCCCCGGTCTGCCACGAGGGCACCGGCCTCACCGTCGAGCAGACCGCGCAGAACGGCGCCTCCTACCTGGCGAGGACGCTCGCGGCGAAGGGCTACCTGGAGCTGCCGCCGATGCCGGGCGCCGAGGAGTCCGACCCGCAGCCGGACTTCGGGAACACGGCGGACGCCGTCGTGGCGCTCGCGGCGTCCGGGCACAAGGACAAGGCGGCCGACGCGGTCGCGTATCTGGAGAAGCACGCGCAGGGCTGGGCGAAGGAGGGCGGCCCCGCCGCCACCGCCCAGCTGGTGCTGGCCGCCCACGCGACCGGTACCGACGCCCGTGACTTCGGCGGCACCGACCTGGTCGCGCAGCTCAACGCGACCGGCCCCGCGCCCGCCGCCACCGCCGTGCCCTCGCCGACCTCGACGGTCCCGGGGAAGCCCGCGGACACGAGCAGCGACGACGGGGGGCTCGGCCTCTGGTGGATCATCGGCATCGGGCTCGCCTTCGGCGCGGGCATCGGCTTCCTGCTCAGCGGACGCCGGAAGAACCAGCAGCTGTGAGGCGCCCGCTGGGCACGGCGGCGCTGCTGCTCCTCGTCGGCGCCGTCCTGTCCGTGCTCGGCGCGGGCAGCGCGCAGGCGGCGGGGTACCGCTACTGGTCGTTCTGGGAGGGCGACGGCGGCAAGGGCTGGACGTACGCCACCCAGGGGCCGTCCGTGGTCCGGCCCGACGACGGCGCGGTGCAGGGCTTCCGCTTCTCGGTGAGCGAGGACTCCCAGGACTCGGCGCAGCCGCGCCGCGCCCCGGACTTCGGGGCCGTCTGCGCGGACACCCCCGCGAAGGACGGCCGCAAGAGGGTCGCCCTGGTCATCGACCCGGGCACGGCGGCGGACGCGCCGGACGGCGAGAAGCCGCCCGCGCTGCGCACCGCCTGTGCCCAGGTGGCCCCTGACGCGAGCACGGCCGAGGCGCTGGCCGCGGTGGCGAAGCCCCTGCGGTACGACGGTTCCGCGATGCTCTGCGCGATCACGGGCTATCCGCGGTCGGGCTGCGGCGAGCAGACGGACGGCTCGTCCGGGTCCGCCGACGCCTCGGCCTCGTCCGAGGACGCGGCCGGCGCCTCCGCCGCCGGGGACGCGGGCCGGAGCGACGGTGGCGGCGGCCCCTCGGCCGGTGTGCTCACCGGCGTGGGCGCGGTCCTCGTCCTGGGCGCCGCCGCAGTGTTCCGGGCCCGCCGCCGCCGATGACCCGCTCCACCGGCCCGGCCCGGCCCGGCCATGCCCTGCGCGCCCCCGTGGCGACCCGCTCCAACGCGGTGCCGGCCGGGGCCTGGTGGCTGTGGGCCCTCGGGCTGGCGACCGCCGCGTCCCGGACCACCAACCCGCTGCTGCTCGGGCTGCTGGTCGGGGTGGCGGGCTATGTGGTCGCGGCGCGCCGCACGGACGCGCCGTGGGCCCGTTCGTACGGGGCGTTCGTCAAGCTGGGCCTGTTCGTCGTCGCCGTGCGCGTGGTGTTCTCCGTCCTCCTCGGCTCGTCCGTGCCCGGCACGCACACCCTGTTCGCCCTGCCCGAGGTGCCGTTGCCCGACTGGGCCCAGGGGGTCAGGATCGGCGGCCGGGTCACGGGCGAGCAGCTGGTCTTCGCCCTGTACGACGGCGCGAAGCTGGCCACCCTGCTGATCTGCGTGGGCGCGGCGAACTCGCTGGCCAACCCGGCCCGGCTGCTGAAGTCGCTGCCCGGCGCGCTGTACGAGGTCGGGGTGGCCGTGGTCGTCGCGATGACGTTCGCGCCGAACATGGTCGCCGACGTGGCGCGGCTGCGGACGGCCCGCCGGTTGCGCGGCCGGCCGTCCGGCGGGATCGGGGCGGTGCTCCAGATCGGGCTGCCGGTGCTGGAGGGTGCCCTGGAGCGCTCGGTGGCGGTGGCGGCGTCGATGGACGCCCGGGGGTACGGGCGCACCGCGCAGGTCCCGCCCGCCGTCCGCCGGACCACGCATCTGCTGACGCTCGGCGGGCTGCTCGGCGTGTGCGCGGGAACGTACGGGCTGCTGGCCGCGCAGGGCGCCGCGCACGGGCTGCCGCTGCTGCTGGCCGGGCTCGCCGCGGCCCTGGCCGGGCTCCGGCTCGGCGGGCGCCGCTCGGTGCGCACCCGCTACCGGCCGGACCACTGGGGCGTACGCGCCTGGCTCGTCGCGGCCTCGGGCCCGGCCGTCGCCGCGGCGATGATCTGGGCGGGCGCCGCCGATCCGGACGCCCTGCGCCCCGGTGTCGTCCCGCTCGTCGCCCCCGTACTGCCGCTGTGGCCGGCCGCCGCCGTGCTGATCGGACTGCTGCCCGCCGTGGTGGCGCCGCTGCCTGGCGTGGTGACCCCGCCCGCCTCCCCCTCGGACTCCAAGGAGCTCACATGATCCGGTTCGAGAACGTCTCGGTGCGGTACGAGGGTGCCGAGCACCCCACCCTGTCCGGGCTGGACCTCACGATCCCCGAGGGCGAGCTGGTGCTGGCCGTCGGCCCCTCCGGTGTCGGCAAGTCGACCCTGCTGGGCGCGGTGTCCGGTCTCGTGCCGCACTTCACGGGCGGGACGCTGACCGGGCGGGTCACCGTCGGTGGCCGTGACACCCGGACCCACAAGCCGCGTGAACTCGCCGACCTGGTCGGCACGGTGGGCCAGGACCCGCTCGCCCACTTCGTGACGGACACCGTGGAGGACGAGCTGGCGTACGGCATGGAGTCGCTGGGCCTCGCCCCGGACGTGATGCGGCGCCGCGTCGAGGAGACGCTGGACCTGCTGGGCCTGGCCGAGCTGCGCGACCGGCCGATCGCCACGCTCTCCGGCGGCCAGCGGCAGCGTGTCGCGATCGGCTCGGTCCTCACCCCGCATCCGAAGGTCCTGGTTCTCGACGAGCCGACGTCCGCTCTGGACCCGGCGGCGGCCGAGGACGTGCTCGCGGTGCTCCAGCGGCTGGTGCACGACCTGGGCACCACCGTGCTGATGGCCGAGCACCGGCTGGAGAGGGTCGTGCAGTACGCCGACCAGGTCCTCCTGCTGCCGGCCCCCGGCGCCGCCCCGGTGATGGGCGCGCCCGCCGACATCATGGCGCTCTCGCCCGTACGTCCGCCGGTGGTGGCCCTGGGACGGCTGGTCGGCTGGGACCCGCTGCCGCTGTCGGTGCGGGACGCCCGGCGCCGCGCCGTGGACCTGCGGGAGCGGCTGGCCGATGTGGAGCCGCCCGCGCGCCGGGCCCCGGCGGACACCGTGGTGGCCCCGCTCCCCGCTCCGGCCGGCCCGCGCCCCGGGTTCCTCGGGCGGCTGCTCGGCCGCCGGCGCGACACGGCCCCCGGCGAGCCCCCGGTCCCCGGTCCGGTCGCCCTGGTCGAGGGGCTGGGGGTGCGGCACGGGCGGGTCCAGGCGCTGCGCGGGGTGACGCTGTCCTTCGCGCCGGGCGAGACGGTGGCCCTGATGGGCCGTAACGGCGCGGGGAAGTCGACCCTGCTGACGACGCTCGTCGGGATGACCGCGCCCGCCACGGGGACCGTCCTCGTCGGCGGTCTGGTGCCGTCCCGTACGCCGCCGCACGCCATGGTGCGCCGGGTCGGGCTCGTCCCGCAGGAACCACGCGATCTGCTGTACGCCGACACGGTGGCCGCCGAGTGCGCGGCGGCCGACTCCGACGCGGGCGCACCCGCGGGCAGTTGTCGGGCGCTGGTCACCGAGCTGCTGCCCGGGGTGCCGGACGACGTCCACCCCCGTGACCTCTCGGAGGGCCAGCGCCTCGCCCTGGCCCTCGCCCTGGTGCTGACCGCCCGGCCCCCGCTGCTGCTCCTGGACGAGCCGACGCGTGGCCTGGACTACGCGGCGAAGGCGCGGCTCGTCGGCGTACTGCGGCGGCTGGCCGCGGAGGGCCACGCCATCGTCCTGGCCACGCACGATGTGGAGCTGGCGGCGGAACTGGCCGACCGGGTGGTGATCCTGGCGGACGGCGAGGCCGTCGCCGACGGTCCGACCCGGCAGGTCGTGGTGTCCTCGCCCGCCTTCGCCCCGCAGACCGCGAAGATCCTCGCGCCCCGGGAGTGGCTGACGGTGTCGCAGGTACGCACCGCGCTGGAGGCCCTCGCATGACGGCCCGGCCCCCGCGCCCCGTACGCCTCGGCCCGCACGCCGTCGCCGCGCTGGTCCTGGTCAGCGCGGTCGGGCTGGTCGGCTTCGGCTGGCCACTGCTGGCGGGCGCGGACTCCGGTCTCGCCCACGCCGAGGACGCGCCGTGGCTGTTCGCCGTGCTGCTGGTGCTGCTCGTCGGGGTGGTCCTGGCGACGATCGCGGACTCGGGCCTGGACGCGAAGGCCGTGGCGATGCTGGGCGTCCTGGCGGCGGTGGGGGCCGCGCTGCGCCCGCTGGGCGCGGGGACGGCGGGCCTGGAGCCGATGTTCTTCCTGATGGTCCTGAGCGGCCGGGTGCTGGGTCCCGGCTTCGGATTCGTGCTCGGCTCGGTCACGATGTTCGCCTCGGCCCTGCTGACGGGTGGGGTCGGGCCGTGGATGCCGTTCCAGATGCTGTCGATGGGCTGGTTCACCATGGGCGCCGGTCTGCTGCCGGGCCCCGAGCGGCTGCGCGGCCGTGGCGAGCTGCTGATGCTCGGGGCGTACGGCTTCGCGGCGGCCTTCGCGTACGGCACGGTGATGAACCTCTACGGGTGGACCATCGTGCCGGGGATGGCCTCCGGGATCTCCTTCGTGGCGGGGGATCCGCTGCACGAGAACCTGGTCCGCTTCCTCGCGTACTGCGTGACCACCTCGCTCGGCTGGGACCTGGGCCGTGCCGTCCTCACCGTGGCCCTGACCCTCTCCATCGGCCCCACCCTGCTGCGGGCGCTGCGCCGGGCCACCCGCCGCGCCGCGTTCGACGCGCGGGCGGCCTTCGAGGCCCGCGCGGACTGATCACTCGGCCAGCGCGTGCTGGGCGGCGAGCCTGACCGCGGCGTTCCGGGCGCCGTATCCGTCGTATCCGGCGACGCGCTCGACGAGTTCGAAGAAGAGGCGGCCGGTCGTCACGGTGTAGCAGTGCCTGAACTCCCCCTTCTCGTCGCGGTCGTAGAGGATGCCGAGCTCGCGGTAGGTCTCCAGCTCGCCGGGCGCGAACGTGTGGTGCGCGGCCAGGTCGTCGTAGTAGTTGGCGGGGACGGGCAGCAGTCTGGCCCCGGCCTCGCGGGCGCGGCGGACCGTGGTGACGAGATCCTCGGTGAGCAGCGCCACGTGCTGGGGGCGTCCCCCGCGCGCCGGGGGGTCGGTGGGGGAAGCGCCCACACCGAGCGCGATGCGCACGGTGCCCTCCTCGTTGCTGGCGGCACGGCTGCGCAGCAGGCCGTACGGGTCGGCCAGGTCGACGCTGGCGTGCGGGCGCAGTCCGAGGACGCCGCGGTGGAAGAGCGTCGCCTCGTCGAAGTGGTGCCAGGGCTGGGTCAGCGCGACATGGTCGACGCGGGTGATCCCGATGGGGCCGGGGGTGTGCGGCGCGGGCGCGAAGTCGCCGGTCCAGCCGGCCCGCCCCGAGCGGTCGGTGGCGCAGAAGAAGAACTCGGTGCCGTCGGGCGCCGCCACCGCGTCCAGCGGCGCGTCCTCGGGTGCGCGGCGCCTGGGCAGGACGGGGGCGAGCAGCGACTCGGCCCGCGCGGAGGCGCCCGCGGGGTCCGGGCTCTCCAGGCCCACGGCGGTGAGCGAGGGGTCGGGGCGGTGGCTGCCGGTGTCGGTGTTGACCAGGACGCGGGCCTCACCCTGCTCCCAGAGGTCGACCGGCTTGCCGGAGTGCCTGGCCGTACGGGAGAAGCCCAGTGCGGTCAGCAGCGGGGTGATCCTGGCGGTGTCGGCGGTGGCGATCTCGACGAAGGCGAAGCCGGTGGGGACCACGGGCGCCGGGGGCGCGCTCAGCCCCGCCGCTTCCTGGAGCAGCGTGAGCGAACGCCGGGCGTCCACCGCGGTGCGGCCGGCGTCCGCCTGGCGGAAGACGTCGTTGAACACCTCCAGGGAGAGCGGCCCGTCGTATCCGGCGCGGACGGCGGCCCGCACCAGTCCGGCGACGTCGAGGTCGCCCTGCCCCGGGAAGCAGCGGTGGTGGCGGCTCCACTGGAGGACGTCCAGGGCCATCTGCGGGGCGTCGGCGAGCTGGAGGAAGAAGATCTTCTCGCCGGGGATGTCCTCGATCCCCGCGACGTCGGAACCCCGGGCCAGGATGTGGAAGCTGTCCAGGCAGATCCCGAGCGCGGGGTGGTCCGCCGCCTCCACGATGCGCCAGGCGTGTTCGTAGGTGCTGACGTGGCGGCCCCACGCGAGCGCCTCGTACGCGACGCGGATGCCGTGCTCCTGCGCGAGGTCCGCGAGCCGGCGCAGCTGCTCGGCCGCGAGGGCGTCGTCGTCGACGGCGTACGGGGACACGCTGGAGCAGACCAGGACGGTGTCGGCGCCGAGCCGTCGCATCAGCCGGAACTTGTGCTCTGCGCGCCGCAGGTTGCGGGCGAACTCGTCGGCGGGAACGGCCTCGATGTCGCGCATCGGCTGGAACAGGTCGATCGTCAGACCGAGATCGCCGGCCCGCTCCCTGATCTCCTCCGGGCCGAGCGGGCTGCCGATCAGGTCGTTCTCGAAGATCTCGACGCCGTCGAAGCCCGCCCGCGCCGCGGCGGTGAGCTTCTCGGTGAGCGTTCCGCTGAGCGAGACGGTGGCGATGGACGTACGCATGTCGGTCCTCCTGCGGGGGGCTGGGCTTCGGGGCTCGGACGCTCCGGGGCGATGGCGCCTTCCGGGCGCGGACGCTCCGGGGTGCCGGCGGCCTTCCGGGCGCGGACGCTCCCGGGGCGCGGACGCTTCGTCAGCGCGCCGACGTGAGGTCGGCGATGTCGGCGAGCATGCGCGCGGTGTCGGGTTCGCGGCCGGTGAAGAGCCGGAAGGCGTCTGCGGCCTGGTAGGCGGCCATGCCCGCGCCGTCGAGGGTGGGGCAGCCGAGGGCACGGGCGGTGCGCACGAGCGTGGTCTCCAGCGGCCGGTAGACGATCTCGGCGACCCAGAGCCCCGGGTGCAGCAGGTCGGCGGGGAGCGGGAGTCCGGGGTGGTCGGCCATGCCGATGGGCGTGGCGTTGACCAGTCCGTCGGCCGCGGTGGTGTGCGCCGCGATGTCCAGGAGGTCCGCGGCGGCGGCCCGGCCCGGCCCGAAGTGCTGGTTCAGGGAGTCCGCGAGGGCGGCGGCCCGCTCGGGCCGGGCGTCGAGCACGGTGAGCCTCCCCGCGCCGAGGGCGAGGAGGGCGTGGGCGACGGCGGCTCCGGCCCCGCCCGCGCCGAGCTGCACGACCCGGTCGAGCGGCGCGTCGGGCAGACCGCGGGCGAAGGAGGCGGCGAAGCCGGTGGTGTCGGTGTTGTGGCCGATCGCCCGGTCCCCTTCGAAGACGACGGTGTTGACCGCGCCGAGCGCCTCGGCCTGCGGAGAGAGACCGTCGAGGTGGGCGAGCACCTGCTGCTTGCATGGGTGGGTGACGTTGAGCCCGTCGTACCCCATGTCCCGGGCGGAGCGGACAATGTCACCGGTCCGCTCGGGCGCGATGCCGAGCCTGCCGATGTCGATGAGGCGGTAGAGGTAGCGCAGGCCCTGCCGGTCCGCCTCGCGCTCGTGGAGCGCGGGGCTGAGCGAGGGGCCGATGCCGGTGCCGATGAGGCCGACGAGATACGAGTCGCTGCTCAACGGTTCTCCTCCAGGAGGCGGGCGAGATGGGTGAGGGCCATGGAGTATCCGTGGGCACCCGCGCCGCAGATGACGGTGTCGGCGACGCCCGAGACATAACTGTGGTGCCGGAACTCCTCCCGCCGGTGGATGTTCGAGAGGTGCACCTCCACGACGGGCAGCTCCACCGCGGCGAGCGCGTCCCTCAGGGCGACCGAGGTGTGGCTGTAGCCGGCGGGGTTGATCACGATGCCCCGGTGCGCGGTACGGGCCTCGTGGACGGCGTCGATGAGCACCCCCTCGTGGTTGCTCTGACGGCAGTCGGCCAGCAGCCCGTGGGCCGCCGCCGTGCTCCGGCAGAGCTCGTCGACGTCGGCCAGGGTGTCCTTGCCGTACACCGCGGGCTCGCGCAGTCCGAGCAGATCGAGGTTGGGTCCGTTGAGCACGAGGACGGGGACGCCTGGCGGCGGGGCTGCGGGGTTCGGCATCGGTCACTCCAAGGGTGCGCGGCCCGGGGGCCCGGCCGTGCACCGACGTTAATGTACGGACTGGTTAGTTAGTCATATCGAAAGACGGCCGCGCTGGGAAGACCCTGGACCGAATCGGCCGCCGCGGGGGCCGCTCTACAATCGCGAACACGCACCGACTCCCGCGAAGGATCCGGATGACCAGCACCGAAGGACCCGCACAGCCGGCCGTGCGCACCCGTGACGCGGCGCGCACCAAGGACGAGATCCTCACCGTGGCGACGCGGGAGTTCGCCCGTATCGGCTACGCGGGCGCCCGGGTCGACGAGATCGCCGCCCTCACCCGCACCACGAAGCGGATGATCTATTACTACTTCGGCGGCAAGGAGCAGCTGTTCACCGCGGTCCTGGAGCGGGCGTACACCAGGATCCGGGAGGCCGAACAGCTGCTGGACGTCGAGCACCTGGACCCCGTGGCCGCGGTCCGCCGGCTGGCCGAGGTGACCTTCGACCATCACGAGGAGCACCCGGACTTCATCCGCCTGGTGAGCATCGAGAACATACACGAGGCCGAACACATCGCGGCCTCGGCCGAGTTGAGCCGCATCAGTTCACCGGCGATCGAGGTGCTGCGGCGCATCCTGGACACGGGGCGCGCGTCGGGACTGTTCACGGCGGACGCCGACGCCGTGGACCTGCACGCGATGATCAGCTCCTTCTGCTTCTTCCGCATCGCGAACAGACACACCTTCGGCGCACTCTTCGGCCGCGACCTGGTGGACAACGACCGGCGCGAGCACTACCGGACCATGCTGGGCGACATGATCATCGCGTACCTCACGGCCGACCGGGCCGCCTAGGACCGTCCGGAGTCAAGGGCGCCCGGAACCACGGGCGTCCAGGATCAGGGCATACGCGATCACCGCGTCCGGCGACGCACCGTCCGGGACCGCGCCCCGCACCGGACCACCCGGGACCACATCCACCACCACACCGCCCGGAACCGCAACGTCCGGATCCACGGGCCCTTTTCGGGGGAAAAGTCCGGCAATCCACGCGAACCGGGGACTCCGGTCCTGCGCGGACTCTTGACAGGGACGACAACTGCTCGCAACATCCGTAGCCATCCGCAACTAACTACCTAGTGCGTTAATTAGCCGGGTCCGCTCGCCCCTCCCCCCGACGGACGTCCCCCGAAGGAGCCCGACGTGACCGCTCACGACCCTGCCGCCGGTCCCCCGCCGCAGGCCCAGCCCCGCAAAGCCGCGCTCGCAGCCTGGATCGGCAGTGCGCTGGAGTACTACGACTTCTTCATCTACGGCAGCGCGGCGGCGCTGATCTTCCCCAAGGTCTTCTTCGACGAGTCCGATCCGGCCAACGCGACCCTGCTGTCGCTGGCCACCTTCGGTGTCGCATACGCGGCCCGTCCGGTCGGCGCGCTCTTCCTCGGCCATGTCGGGGACCGGCTCGGCCGCAAGAAGATCATGGTCTTCACGCTGATGCTGATGGGCGTCTCGACGTTCCTCATCGGCTGTCTGCCCACCCGGGAACAGATCGGCGGCGCGGCGCCCGTGCTGCTCGTCCTCCTGCGCGTCCTCCAGGGCATATCCGCGGCCGGTGAGCAGGCGAGCGCCAACTCGATGAGTCTGGAACACGCGCCACAGCACAGGCGCGGCTACTTCACCAGCTTCACGATCAACGGCACACAGGCGGGCCAGCTCATCGCGACCCTGGCCTTCATCCCCGTCGCGGCCCTGCCCGAGGAGCAGTTGCTGTCCTGGGGCTGGCGCATCCCGTTCTGGCTGAGCGTCGCTGTCGCGGTCACCGGGTACGTCATCCGCCGCACGCTGGAGGAGACCCCGGTCTTCACCAAGCAGGCGGAGACCGAGGGCGTGGCGAAGATGCCGCTGGCCGTGCTGCTGCGCGACCACTGGGCCGATGTGCTGCGGGTCGTCGCGGCAGCCGTGATCGCCACGGTCAGCACGATCTTCACCGTCTGGGCCCTGTCGTACGCCACCAGCGACGCCGTGGGGCTGAGCCGGAGCGGCATGCTGTGGGTCGGCGCGCTGGCCAATGTGGTCGCCCTGTTCACCATCCCGCTGTGGGCGCGGCTCTCCGACCGCATCGGACGCCGCCCGGTCTTCCTGATCGGAGCCGCCGGCAGCGCCGTGGTGATGCCGGTGTACCTGTGGGCGATCTCCACCGGCAGCTACCCGCTGGTGCTGATGTCCGGCGTGCTGGTCTTCGGCGTGGTCTACAGCGCGGCGAACGGCATCTGGCCCGCCTTCTACGCCGAGATGTTCCCCACCCGCGTCAGGCTCTCGGGCATGGCGATCGGCACCCAGACCGGCTTCGCCATCGCCGGATTCGCCGTGGCCTTCGCCTCGCAGATCGCCGGTCCCGACGGGGACGACTGGGCCGGTGTCGCGATCTTCGCCGCCGCGCTCTGCCTCCCGCCGGTCGTCGCGGCCCTCACCGCCCGCGAGACGGCTCACGTGGACACGGAGCTGCTCGGGGAGCGGAGCGGCAGGAAGGCCGGGGCCGAGGTGCCGGTCGGCGCCTGATCCAGCGGTGCCCCCCGGCCGCTGAGCCGTTCGAGTGGCGGACCACCCGTCACGGGCGGATGCTGGATGACGCGGCGATCCGGGCCGAAGGGGTGCCGGAGCGGTTCTCAGGAACCGCTCCGGCACCCCTTCGGGCATGCACGGGGCCGGAGAGGCTCTACGCCTTGCTCCCGGCGGGTTCGGCGACCGGCTCCCCCGCCACGTCCTTTGCGTCCTTCATGTCCTCCGTGTCCCCCTCCGGCAGGTTCTGCCGCCGCTCACCCGTCCCGGCGGCCCGGAGCCTCCTCGGCCCGGCCAGGAGATACGTGAGCCCGAAGCCGGCGACCACGACCGCCCCGCCGCCGACCGCGTCCAGCACCCAGTGGTTGCCGGTGGCGACGATGCAGGAGACCGTGAACAGCGGGTGCAGCAGCCCCAGGGCCTTCATCCACATCCTCGGGGCGAGCAGCGCGATCACCACACCGCACCACAGCGACCAGCCGAAGTGCAGCGAGGGCATCGCCGCGTACTGGTTGGTCATCGCGGTCAGCGCCCCGAAGTCCGGGCTGTCGAGGTCCTGCACCCCGTGGACGGTGTCGATGAAGCCGAGGCCCGGCATCAGGCGCGGCGGCGCGAGCGGGTAGAGCCAGAAGCCGAGCAGGGCCAGGACCGTGGCGAAGCCGATGGAGGTGCGGGCCCAGCGGTAGTCCGGGGGCCTGCGCACGTACAGCACGCCGAGGATGGCGAGCGGGATGATGAAGTGGAACGTCGAGTAGTAGTAGTCGAAGAAGTCGCGCAGCCAGGGGATGCCGACGACGGTGTGGTTGGCCCAGTGCTCGATGTCGATGTGCAGCCACTGCTCGGCGGAGTGGATCTGCCGGCCGTGCTCCTCCGCGGTGGCGCGCCCCGCGGTCGCCGCCAGGCGGACCTGGGCGTACGCGGAGTAGACGACCCGGATGAGCAGAAGCTCCAGCAGCAGGTTGGGGCGGGTCAGCACCCGCTTCCAGAACGGCAGCAGGGGCACCCAGGAGAAGCGGGCCGGGACGGGACGGGCGTACTCCGTCGCGACCGGACGTTGCCAGTGGGGCGAGGTGCGGGACAGGAACGGCGCCACGCAGGCCGCGCCGAGCGCCGCGACGAGGAGCACGTTGTCGCGTACGGGCACGACCACCCCGACGTTCGGGAGCAGCATCTTCCCCGGCAGGGTGAGGACGAGCACCACGACAGCGGGCCAGACCAGCCGGTCGGATGCCTTGGTGCCCACCCGGCCGACGACGGCGAGCAGCACCCAGAGCAGCTGGTGCTGCCAGGCGGTGGGCGAGACGGCGACGGCCACGCAGCCCGTGACGGCGACGGCCAGGAGCAGCTGCCCGTCCCGGGCGTAGCGGACCGCGCGGCGCAGACCGAGGACGGTCACGAGGGCGGCCAGGGCGAGGAACAGGGCGATCTCCAGCGGCCCCTGGAGCCCGAACCGCAGCAGCGCGCCGTGCAGGGACTGGTTGGCCAGGCTGTCCGGACGGTCTCCGAGGCCGGCTCCCGCGAGGTGGTGCACCCAGTACGCCCAGGAGTCGCGCGGCATGACGGCCCAGGCCAGTGCCGTGCAGAGGGCGAACGTCGCCCCGGAGGCCGCGGCCGCCCTGCGTCTGCCGGTGAGCCAGAACAGGACGGCGAAGAGCAGCACGGCGGGCTGGAGGGCGGCGGCGATCCCGGTCAGCACTCCGGGGAGCCGCTCACCGCGCGCCACGAAGAAGGCGAGGAGCACCAGCAGGACCGGCAGGATGCTGGTCTGGCCCAGGAACAGGGTGTTGCGGACGGGCAGCGACACCATCAGCAGGGTGATCGCGAAGGGCGCCGCCAGGAACGCGGTGCGCCGGCTCACCGGTCGGGGCAGGGCGCGGACGGCGACGAACCCCAGCGCCACGACCAGCAGCAGGGTGCCGAAGGTCCACACGACACCGAGGGCCTGTTCCGCCGAGGTCGTGAGCGGCTTCAGCACCAGCCCGGCGAACGGCGTGCCGGTGAACCGGCCGGGCTCGTACAGGGACCCGGCGATGCGCAGGACCCCTTCCGCACCCGTCCAGGTCTCCAGATCGGTGAGACGTTCACCGGGCGGCCTGCCCAGGACCGCCGCCACCTGCCGTACGGCCAGGAAGGCGACGAGCAGCCAGAGGACGGCTCTGGCCGCTGCGGCCCTCGCCCCCGGGTCCGCCGCCACATTGCCCCGCACACTGCGCTCCGCATCTGTCACGCTGCGCCGACCCTCCCGTTTCACGCACTGTCCCCTCGGCCCGGGTTTGTGCGGATGTAGCCTCGCATTGCCCTGTGAGGTAGACCCAATCAACCCCCACTTCGCCTGACTGTCACCACTCATTTGCCGAAAGAATGACCGAATGACGGCTGTTTCCGTCGAGGTCGGAGCCCTGGTCTGTCCGTCATACGTGAGGTTCCGCGCCACCGGGGCCGGGGCCCGGCCCGGTCAGCCCCGTCAGCCCACCGAGTGGTCGCGGCGCGGGTCGGGCATGTGGGGGCGTTCCTTGCTCGATCCGCTCACCTCGGCCGTCAGCTCCGCGACGAGGCGGACCAGGTCGGTGGGCCGGTCGGGTCCCCACCAGTCGCCCAGCAGCTCGGCCAGTGACTCCTCGCGGGCCCCCGACAGCTTGACCACGGCCTCCGCGCCCCGCTCGGTGAGCACGAGCTGCATGCCCTCGCGCCTGGCCAGACCGCGTTCCTCCACCTGCCGGGCGGCCGAGGTGATCACCCGCAGCGGCACCGGGGCGACCTCGGCGAGCCGTCCGGGCTCGACGGTGCCGTGCCGTTTGATGCGCAGCAGCAGCCAGCTGGCGGCGGGCAGCAGGTCGTAGCCCGCCTTGGCGGTGATCTTCTCGTAGATCTCGCGGCGCCCCTCCCGGGTGGCGAGCACCGAGAGGGCGCGGGCGCACTCGTCGTACGAGGACCGCTGGACCGGGTTGGAGGCCAGCGTCTCGCTGGTGTCGGGTGCGGTCACCGAGCCGCGCAGGGGCTCCTCCTTGAGGAACCAGGCGAAGACGAAGGCGACGAGGACGACGGGGGCCGCGTAGAGGAAGACGTCGGTGATCGAGGTCGAGTAGGCGCTGAGGACCGAGGAGCGCAGATCCGCCGGGAGCTCGCCGATGGCCCGGGGATCGGCCGCCAGGGCACCGGCGTCGACGCCGGGCGGGAGCGGGCGGCCGCTGAGTGCGTCCTCCAGTTTGCCGCTCAGCCTGTTGGTGAAGATGGTGCCGAAGACGGCCACACCGAACGAGGCTCCGATGGACCTGAAGAAGGTCGCCCCCGAGGTGGCGACGCCGAGGTCCTCGTATCCGACGGAGTTCTGCACGATCAGCACGAGCACCTGCATCACGAGGCCGAGCCCTGCGCCGAAGACGAAGAAGCAGAGGCTCATCGTCCAGGTGGAGCTGTTCTCCGAGAGCGTGTGGAGCAGCAGCAGACCGACGACGGTGACCGCGGTGCCGGCGATCGGGAAGACCTTCCAGCGGCCCGTACGGCTGACGAGCTGGCCGGAGCCGGTCGAGGTGATCAGCATGCCGAAGACCATCGGCAGCATGTGCACGCCGGACATCGTCGGGGAGATGCCGTGCACGACCTGGAGGAAGGTCGGCAGATAGGTCATCGCGCCGAACATCGCGAAGCCGATGACGAAGCTGATCGCGGCGACGAGGCTGAAGGTCCTCATCCGGAACAGCTTCAGCGGCAGCACGGGTTCGGCGGCCCGGCGCTCGGCCGCGACGAACGCCACGAGCAGCACCACGGCGAGGACCGCGAGGGCGATGATCTGTACGGAGCTCCAGGCCCAGGTGGTGCCGCCGAGCGAGGCGACGAGGACCAGGCAGGTGGCGACCGAGGCGATGAGGAAGGTGCCGAGGTAGTCGATGGTGTGCTTGGTGCGGCGGACCGGGATGTGCAGGGCCGCGGCGATGACGAGCAGCGCGACGACGCCGATGGGCAGGTTGATGTAGAAGACCCAGCGCCAGCTGAGGTGCTCGGTGAAGAAGCCGCCGAGCAGCGGCCCCAGGACGCTGGTGACACCGAAGACGGCACCGAACAGGCCCTGGTACTTCCCTCGTTCGCGCGGGGTGACGATGTCGCCGACGATCGCCATGGAGAGCACCATCAGCCCGCCGCCGCCGAGCCCCTGGAGGGCGCGGAAGCCGATCAGCTGAGGCATGTTCTGGGCCATCCCGCAGAGCGCGGAGCCGACGAGGAAGATGACGATGGCCGTCTGGAAGAGCTTCTTGCGCCCGTACTGGTCGCCGAGCTTGCCCCAGAGCGGGGTGGCCGCGGTCGCCGCCAGCATGTAGGCGGTGACGACCCAGGACAGATGGTCCAGGCCGCCCAGCTCGCTGACGATCGTGGGAAGGGCGGTGGAGACGATGGTCTGATCGAGTGCGGCGAGCAGCATGCCGAGCAGCAGGGCACCGATGGACACCAGGACACTCCGCCTGGACCGCCCCTCACCCGACGCAAGGGGTGGCGGGCTCAACTGCTGGGCCATGAGCATCTCCTCGGGTCCGCTTCACCCCCATCCTGGCCGCTGTGTGCCGTTATGGCCTGCCGAGCAGCGGAAAGGCCGGTTGGGCTTCCCCGTGGCGGCCTGCATAATCGCAGCAGTTCAAAGGGGAGGGGAACCCACGATGACCGGACATATATGCCCGGAGTGCGGCGGCGGGCAGAGCGCGAGACCCGGGGCGGGGTGCGCCTGCGGAGCCGGTACGCCCGCACCGGGCGGATCGTCCGGCCGGGGCCAGGATGCCTGGACGGCGGGCCGGGACGCGCGCTCGGCCGAGATGGCGGCGGCCGAGGACTTCGACCCGCTGCGGATCCGGCCGTACGTGACGCTGGGCGGCGAGGACGCGCAGGACCGGGACGCCCCCGCGGCGGCCACCACGATGCCCCTGTTCATCGGTGGCGCCCCGGGCCCCGTACCGGGTGATCTGCCGGGGCCGCTGCCCGACGCCGTCGCCCCGGACGAGGCTCACCGGCGTACGGCCGCGGCCTATGCGGGCGGCGGGCCCGACCCGGTGCAGCCGCGCCGCCGCCGGCCCTTCACGGTCGCCGCGGTGGGCGCCGCCGTCGTCGCGGTGGTGGGCACGGCCGCCTTCGCCGGGGGTCTGTTCGACGGCGCCGAGCGGCGGGACACGGTCCTGCCCGAGATCACGACGACGAGCGTGCCGGATTCGACGGACGGCCCGGCCGCGTCCGTGTCGGAGTCCCCCTCGGCGTCCGCGTCGGCCACCCCGTCCCGGTCGGCGTCCGCGTCGGCATCGGCGTCGCCCACCCCGTCGCGGAGCCCCTCGGCGTCCCGTACGGCCACACCTTCCGCTTCACCGACGCCCACGGCGTCCGCGACGCAGGCGCCCACCACGACCCCGGCGGCTCCGCCCGCGCTCGCCGCCGGTCCCACCCTGAGGCGCGGGGACGAGGGCGCCGAGGTCGCCGAGCTCCAGCGCCGGCTTCAGGAGATCTGGATCTACCGGGGGCCGGAGGACGGCGAGTACGGGGACCGGGTGGAGGACGCCGTCGCCGAGTTCCAGCGATGGATCTCGGCACAGGACGACCCTTCGGGTGTGTACGGACCGGAGACCCGCCGCGCCCTGGAGGAGCGGACGACCGGCGCGGGGCGGCATTCCTGAGAGCCCGCCCGGCACCGGATTGGCGTTTCGGCGCCGGTTTTTGTACCGTGATGGAACAAAGTAGCCTCCGCCCGTTCTCCCTGACCGGCGGGCGGGGCTGCTTGTCTTCTTCACCGCAGCCGTGAGCTGTCCCCCCGCGCTCTGGAGCATGCCCATGCCGGCCACCGTCCTCGAAGCCCGCGCCCTCCTGCTCGACATGGACGGCACCCTCGTCAATTCCGACGCGGTGGTCGAGCGCTGCTGGCGCCGCTGGGCGCTCGCACAGGGGCTCGATCCCGAGGCGGCGCTCAAGGTGGTCCACGGCCGTCAGGGTTACGCCACGATGGCCGCCCTGCTGCCGGACCGCCCCATGGAGCAGAACTACGCGGAGAACCGCGTCATGCTCGCCGAGGAGACCGCGGACACCGAGGGCGTGGTCCCCATCGGCGGCGCCCCCGCCTTCATGGCCGCGATCGCGGACCTCCCGCACGCGCTGGTGACCTCGGCCGACGAGGCGCTCGCCCAGGCCCGCATGGGGGCCGCCGCGCTGCCGATGCCGGGGACCCGGGTGACCGCCGAGATGGTCGGCGCGAGCAAGCCCGACCCCGAGGGCTTCCTCAAGGGCGCGGCCGAGCTGGGCTTCGACGCGGCGGACTGCATCGTGTTCGAGGACTCCGAGGCGGGCATCGCGGCGGGCCGGGCGGCGGGCATGCGCGTCGTCGGCGTCGGCCCGCGCGCGGCGGCGCTCTCCCCCGACGCCCATGTCGAGGACCTGACGGCACTCCGCGTGGAGGCGGTCGCGGACGGCTCGATCCGCCTGCACGTCGACGCTCGCTGAGCCGCTTCCTCCCGACACCGGCGATCACCGCCCCGCCACAGCCCTGCCCGCACCGCGCGGCTCGCGCCCGCACCCACGCACGCCCCGCTCACTCCCGGTGCAGCAGCCCCCGCGCGATCAGCTCCAGTACCAGCGCGACGGCCACGGCCTGTACGGCCATCAGCGCGACCAGGACGAACAGTTGCACCGCACCCGCCTCCACCGGTGAGGCGCCGCCGAGCAGCATGCCCACGAAGGCGCCCGGGAGGGTGACGAGCCCCACCGTCCGGGTCTGGTCGAGTCCGGGCAGCAGCGCGTCCGACGCGGCGGGGCGGGCGATCTCCAGCCGCGCGTCCCGGTCGAGCAGGCCGAGCGCCATCCCGGCCTCCACCTCCCCGCGCCGGGTGGCGAGTTCGTCCAGCGCGCGCCGCCCGCCGAGCACCGTCGCGGTGAGCGCACCCCCGATGAGGATGCCCGTGACCGGGATCAGCGCGATGCCGCGCACCGGGATGAGCCCGGTGAGCAGCAGCGCCACGACCACGGGCACCACCCCCGCGCCGATCGGCAGTGCGGTCCACCACCAGGTGCGGTTGCCGGTGATCCGCCGCCCCGCGGTGCGCACCGCGACCGCGAACATCAGGACCAGGAAGCCCAGCAGCGGCCCCAGGGAACGCACCACCCAGCCGATGAGCAGTGAGACGGCGGCCAGTTGGACCGCCGCCCGCAGCCCGGCGACGGCGATCTCGCGGGACCTGCCGAGCGAGGCCCACGCCGCGACGGCGGCGGCGAAGACCAGCAGGACGGCGAGGACGACGCCGAGCGTGGGAGTGACCGGAAGCAGCACCCGGCCACCCTAGGACCTCGCACGGAGGCCGCGGACCCGCTCGCGGGCCGCCGAGCGCCACCGGCTCCCGGTGCGGCCGCCGGGCAGCCCGAGCGCCGCGAGCCCCCGTGCTGTCCGCCGAACCGGAGCGCGCCGCCGCTGCCCGTGAGCCCGCCGAACCGGAGCGCGCCGCCAGTCCCGTGCGGCCGGTCGAGCCGGAGCGAGCCGCCATTGCCCCGTACGCCCCGTCGGGTCGGCACACCGTCAGCACCCGTGCTCGAACACGCTTCGGACGGGACGTCAGACCTACCGTCCTACCCCTTGATGTGACGTGCGCATGTCGTCACTCTGTTACCTGGCGACCACCCCACCGAAACCCGGCGCCGCCACGATGGCCTGGCTCCACAGGTCGCCCGCCCGAAGCCCCCCACATCAAGGGAGTTCGCATGTCCGGTATCTACGCGCGTCGCATAGCCGTCGTCGCACTCGCCGCAACCACCGGTCTCCTCACGGCCCCGACCGCCCAGGCCGCGATGCCCACCCCGGTCGCCGCCTCGACGGCCCGCACGTATCTGAGCCAGCTCACCGTCTCCGCCGAGGGCTCGTCGAGCGGTTACAGCCGCGACAAGTTCCCGCACTGGATCACGCAGTCGGGCGCCTGCAACACCCGTGAGGTGGTGCTGAAGCGCGACGGCACCGGCGTCGTCCAGGACTCCTCCTGCGCCGCGACCAGCGGCAGCTGGTACTCGCAGTACGACGGCGCGACCTGGACCGCCGCGTCCGACCTGGACATCGACCACATGGTCCCGCTCGCCGAGGCCTGGCGCTCCGGGGCGAGCAGCTGGACCACCGCCCAGCGCCAGTCCTTCGCCAACGACCTGACCCGCCCTCAGCTCATCGCGGTCACCGACAACGTCAACCAGTCCAAGAGCGACCAGGACCCGGGCGAGTGGCTGCCGTCGCGCACGGCCTACCGCTGCACCTACGCACGCGCCTGGGTGCACGTGAAGCACTACTACGGCCTCAGCGTCGACTCGACCGAGAAGAGTGCCCTGCAGTCCGTCCTGAACGGCTGCTGAACCAGCCCGCCCGTCCGCGCCCCGGGCCCCTGGGCCCGGGGCACCCGGCGGAACCGGCCCACCCCCCTCGCTCGTTCCGTACCCTACGGAGCCATCGGTCACGGCGACACGAGGAGGGCACACATGGCCGGGCTACGCCTGGGACCACTGCTGAGGTACGTCGACTGGGAGACCGGTTCCCGGGCGACGGTCTGGGTGGAGGCGTCCAGGCCCTGCACCGCGGAGGTCCGCTGCGCGGACGGGGCGGCGGGCGTCTCCCCCACCTTCGCCGTCCAGGGTCACCACTACGCCCTGGTGGTGGTCACCGGCCTGACCCCGGGCTCCACCACGCCCTACGAGGTACTGCTCGACGGGCACAAGGTCTGGCCGCCAGAGGAGTCCCCCTTCCCGCCGAGCACCATTACGACCCCCGTGCTGCCGGTGCCGGAGGAGGCGGGCCCGGTCAGGATCGCCTTCGGCTCCTGCCGCTGGGCGGCCCCTCCGGCCCATGGGCACGACCCCATCGGCCCCGACGCGCTCGACGCCCTGGCCACCCGCCTCGCCGCGGACCCCGAGGCCGTACGCCCGGACGTCCTGCTGCTCCTCGGGGACCAGGTGTACGCGGACGAGACCTCGCAGGCCACCCAGCGCAGGCTCGCGACGCGCCGTGATCTCGACGAGGCCCCCGGAGCGGAGGTGGCGGACTACGAGGAGTACACCCACCTCTACGACGAGTCCTGGCGCGACCCGGACGTGCGCTGGCTGCTGTCCACGGTTCCCAGCTGCATGATCTTCGACGATCACGACGTGATCGACGACTGGAACACCAGCGATGCCTGGCTCCAGGACATGCGGGCCCTGCCCTGGTGGCACGAGCGGATCGTCAGCGGGCTCATGTCGTACTGGGTCTACCAGCACATCGGCAACCTCTCCCCCGACGCCCTGGAGACCGACCCGCTGTACGCGGCGGTGCGGGCCGTGCCCGACGCCACCGAGACCCTGCGCCGCCACGCGGCGGCGGCCGACGCCGACCCCACGCTCACCCGGTGGAGCTATCGGCGTGTTTTCGGCCGAGTACGGGTGATGATGGTCGACACCCGCGCGGCGCGGGTCCTGGACGAGCAGAGCCGGTCGATGCTCCGCGACAGCGAGGCCGCCTGGCTGCGCGACGAGATACTCGACGACCCCGCGTCCTACGACCATCTGCTGATCGGCACCTCGCTGCCCTGGCTGCTGCCGCCTCTCATACACGACGGGGAGACGTGGAACGCCTCGCTGTGCCGGGGCCGGCGCGGCGAGCGCTGGGCGCGCCTCGGCGAGAAGATCCGGCGGGCCGGTGACCTGGAGCATTGGGCCGCGTTCCCCGATTCCTTCCGCCGGCTGACGGAGCTCCTGAGGGAGGCGGGCCAGGGGCCGGACGCGCCCGCGACGGTATGCGTGCTCTCGGGCGATGTGCACCATGCGTACATCGCCGAGCCCCAGTGGACCACTCCGACCCCGGACGGCACTCCCGCCTCACGCGTACTGCAACTGACCTGCTCTCCCGTCCACAACTCCGTCCCCGGATACATGCGGGCGGGCTTCCGCTTCGGCTGGAGCCGGCCGGGCCGTTGGCTGGGGCGCGCGCTGGCACGCCACGGGCGGACCGGAGCCCCGCCGATGCGCTGGCGCAGGACCGGTGGACCTTGGTTCGGCAATCAGCTGATGACCCTCACACTGCGCGGCCGAAAAGCCTCACTGACATTGGTTCAGGCCAGAGCCAGGCCCGAAGGAGCACAGCTGGAGACCGTTATGGAGCGTTCACTCACCTCGAACGGCTGATCGATTTTCAGCCAGTCGACATAATGTTGAACTTGCAAGTAATAATGAGGCCAACCTAACCTTGAGGGCTCTCGATCGGTTCACGTCCCCAGACCGAAGGAGCCCCACTCTCCATGTCCATACGTCTGAACCGGGCCCAGCCGTACGCACTCGGACTCTTCCGGGTCGTCATCGGTTTCCTCTTCGCCTGCCACGGCGCCGCCTCGCTCTTCGGAGTCCTCGGCGGCGCCATGGGCGGCGGCACCGTCCCCGCCGGCACCTGGCCCGGCTGGTACGCGGCCGTGATCCAGCTCGTCGGCGGCGCCCTCGTCGCCCTCGGCCTGGGCACCCGCATCGCCGCCTTCGTCGCCTCCGGCTCCATGGCCTACGCGTACTTCAAGGTCCACCAGCCCGAGTCGCTGTTCCCCCTGCAGAACGGCGGCGAGGCCTCGGCCGTCTTCTGCTGGGCCTTCCTGCTCCTGGTCTTCACCGGCCCCGGCGCCCTGGCCCTCGACCGGCTGTTCTCCTCGCGCGACAGCGCCGTACGCGAGGACGAGCCCGCCCGCGAACAGGCCCGGACCGTCTCGGTCTGACCACCCCGCACCCCGCGCCCCGGCCCCCCTTCCCTACGAGGGGTGCCGGGGCGTACGTGACCTCCACAACATCCCCGGGTCGGCGGCGAATGCCGGGTGAACAGCAGGCGTACGCTGTACAGCTGGCCCTGCCGCTCCTGCCGCTCCCCTGCGACGTCGCGGCGTTGAGACGGAACACGGAACGGGGAGTAGAACGTGCTGGAGAGTGTGGGTGCGCTGACCGGCAGCCCATGGATCTACGCGGTGGTCGCCCTCTCCGTACTCCTGGACGTCTTCCTGCCCGTGCTGCCCAGCGGTGTACTGGTGATCACCGCCGCCACCGCCGCGGCCGCGAGCACGACGACGGTCACCGCGGCGGCCGGGGAGGCCACGCGGCACGTGCCCTCCCTGCTCGTCCTGACGCTCTGCGCGGCGACCGCCTCGGTCCTCGGCGACCTCGTCGCCTACCGCCTCGCCTGGCGCGGCGGCGACCGCCTCGACCGGGCCATCGCACGCTCCCGCCGCCTCACCACCGCGCAGGAACGTCTCGGCGCCGCGCTGAGCCGTGGCGGAGGCGCCCTCGTCGTTGTCGCGCGCTTCGCACCGGCAGGCCGCTCCGTCGTCTCCCTGGGCGCGGGCGCCGCTCACCGCAAGGTGAAGGAATTCCTGCCCTGGTCGGCCGTCGCGGGTGTGGCCTGGGCGGTCTACAGCGTGGGCCTCGGCTACTTCGGCGGCCAGTGGCTGGGCGCGAGCTGGCTGGGCACTGCGGTCTCGGTCCTGGCCCTGTTCCTGGCGGGCGCCCTCGCCGCGCTCGTCGTCCGCCGCCCGTCCCCGACGGCCACGGTGACGGGAGTGGCAGTGGCCGACGCCCCGGCCGGGCACTGAGACCGGACACCGGGCGACGTACCGGGCTCACGCCCGGGCGGCGGCGCCCCGTATCTCCAGGCCGTCCAGCAGCCGGTGGGTCGCGTCGGCGATCTCGGCCACGGCGCGGTCGAAGACCTCCTGGTTGTGCGCGGCGGGCGCGCGGAAGCCCGACACCTTGCGCACGTACTGCAGGGCGGCGGCTCGCATCTCCTCCTCGGTGGCCTCTTCGGGGATGGCTGGCGGACGAAGGGTCTTGATACTGCGGCACATGCCTCCAGTGTGCGACGCACCACTGACAACGCGCCCCGGAAACCTACGCGTCCAGCCGCTCGACCGGCGGAATGACGAAGCTGCCGTCGAGAACGGCCTGGTCAGGCAGGTGGAGCCGCATCACGGGCCGGAAGCGGCCGAGCGGCACGGGGACCCAGTTCGCCGCCCCCGCGGCGTCCCGCGGCCGTTCCGCGGACAGATGGAGCGTCAGCGAGCCGTCGGCGCCGTGGACGAGCCCGGGCGTACGGTCCCCGACCGCGTGACGGTCCTCCCCGTGCGCGACGAGATGGCCGCCGGGGACGTCGTACGCGGTCACGGACCAGAAGGCCCTGACCGGTGGCGGCTGCGCGAGGCGCAGGACGTAGCGGTGCGCCCCGTCCAGCGACCGCCCCCGGGAGTCGCGCGACGCGTGGGCGTACACCGCCTCGTATCCGTGCGGAAGCCAGTACCCCCTCCTCGCCGCCACCGCCCTGACCAGGTACGACGCATCCCGGTCCGGGATCTGCCACTCCGGCGAGCCGAGCGCGCCGACGCCGAAGTGGTCCAGGTTGTAGTCGCGCAGGTGCGGCTCGGCGTGCCAGGCGCCCGGGGTGCCTCCCACCGCCGCGCCGGGACGCCTGGCCGCCTCCTCCACCCGCAGCCTGCCCAGCGCGAGGCCCCGCGTCAGTGCGCGTACGAGACCGGGGCGGGGCGACACGTACGGCGAGAGCCCCTCCTCCAGCAGCCCCAGCGGCTGGAACCGGTCCTGGTACGCCCGATCGGCGGGGGCGGGCGGGAAGTCGCCCATCCACACCCGGAGCTCCTCGAAGAACCGCAGCTCACCCGGCACCCCGGACTCCGTCGCCGGCAGCCCGGTGCGGTGGGCCCGGTCGCCCAGATGCGTGAGCGTGAGCTCCTGCTGGAGCGCCCTGACGCGGGCCAGGTCCCCGGGCCCGTCGCACGCGATGCGGCCGAAGACGGAGACGACCGAGGTGGGCGCGTCGATCACACCCGACACCACGTCGGGCACGGTGCCCGACCAGCCGGGCGGAACGATCATCCAGTCGC
The DNA here is from genome assembly GCF_001905505.1 of Streptomyces sp. CB02058. Lineage (GTDB taxonomy): Bacteria > Actinomycetota > Actinomycetes > Streptomycetales > Streptomycetaceae > Streptomyces. Next base: position 791,297 of record NZ_LIPG01000002.1, on the reverse strand, counting down.
CCTCGCCGGTGCCGGTGCCCCTCGGGCCGAGATAGGCGAAGGCGTTGCTCCACGCGTCGACGAACTGGAGCACGTAGTACGCCCCACCGGTGTCGGGCACGTGCAGCCTGACCGGTCCGCCGGAGAGATCGAGCTGCGCGAGCGCGTCCACGAGGTCGGCCGGGGCGAACGGGACGTGCGCGCCGGGTGCCGCCGGTCCCTCCGCGTGCGCGAAGTCGTTGAAGGGCGCCGGAGCCAGCGGCCCGAAGCCCTCCTGGAGGCAGGCCTGGACGCCCGACAGCCTGCGGACGAGCGGCGAGCCGTACACGTACGCGTCGGCGGCCAGCGCCGTCGCCGCGTCGGGCCCCGTGCCGCCTCGCCCCGGGCCCACGTCAGATGACCGGCTTCGCCCGGTGGGCGCACAGGGCCCAGATCACGAAGGTGTCGATCGCGATGGAGATGATCGCCCACACCGGCTGGTAGGGCAGCCAGACGAAGTTCGCGATCAGGTTCAGCGCCGCCAGCACGATGCCCACGCCCCAGGCCCAGGCCGCGCCCTTGAGGATGCCCCAGCCGACGAGCACCAGGATCACCCCGAGGACCAGGTGGATCCATCCCCAGGCGGTGACGTCGAACTTGAACGTGTAGTCGTTGATCCGCGTGTAGACCTCGTCGGAGGCGATGCCCGCGATCCCCTTGACGATGGCGAGGATGCCGTCGACGAGGAGCAGGACCCCCGCGAACATCACCCCGCCCGCGGCCCAGGGGCCGCCGGGGTCGGTGGCGGAGGGGCGCGAGGGGCGAGAGGGTCCGGGTGCGGGTGCTGACTGGGCCATGGGGTTCCTCCACTCGACGGACACGCGACGAACGCTCGACGGACGGCCCCGCACTGCTGCGGGCAGATCCGACCTTGTGCGACGGCCTCGCCGGCCACGACCCGGAGCTACCCGTTCGGGTGACTACACCCTGTTCAGGGCGCTCCGACGGTGACGACCTGCCCCTGTGCGTCGACGGTGAGGACGACGCGCTCCACCGTGTTGGTCAGCGCCAGGGCCGCCCACACCACGCCCCACGCGCAGCACGAGAAGACGGTGAGGAACGCATGCAGGACATGGTTCACCGGCTGCCCGCGCACCAGCACGGCCTGGCTCCCGGACCGGGACTCCACCCGCCATCCGGCCGCGACCCGCTGACTGACCACCCAGTCGAGGATCAGGCCCCGCTGGGCGGCATCGGGGGCGCTTCCGCTCGCCCCGTAGTAACCGGGGGGAGGTTCGAGTGACGCCTCGCGCCGGTGTGCTCGACGACGCTTCACGGAGCTCACCTCCAGGTGTCGAGGTCTCCGCCCCGCCACTCGATCAACTCCGGCCGGTCCAGATCGATCTCCTCGGCCCCGTCGGCGAGCCCGGCCCGCCGCAGGAACGAGGCCACGTCCCCGCGCCCGTGCGCGAGCCCGACGATCTGCCCTCGCACGGTCACCCTCCGGCCCCCGGTCGTCGAGGGCGGATACACGATCACAGGTGGATGTCCGGACATGCCTCCACGGTCCCCCGTGCCTCGCCGGACCGCATCCCGGAGCCCCGGAACGGCTGTCGGGGCCGCGATCAGCGGCAGGGCACCGTTCGTCCCCTTCTAGGGTGACGGCATGGAGATGGACGGAGTGCGCGCACGCGTGCCGCGGCACGGGACGGAGACACGATGAGTGCGGGCGGTCACAGGGTGCTGAGTGTGGTCGGAGCGGCGACGGACGGCATCGAGCAGCTGCGTACCGGCCTGGTCGGGCCGGCCATCGACCTGGGCTGGCAGGTGTCCGTGACGCTCACGCCCACCGCGGGCCGCTGGCTGAGGGCGAACGGTGAACTGGACCGCCTGGAGACCCTGACCGGCCTCCCCGTGCGGGACACGCCCCGCCTGCCGTCCGAGCCGCGCCCGCACCCCGTGGCCGACTGTCACGTCGTCGCCCCGGCAAGCGCCGACTACGTGGCGAAGCTCGCGACGGGCATCGCCGACAACCAGGCACTGACACAGGTGAGCGAAGCGCTGGGCACGACCGGCGTCCCGGTGGTGCTGTTCCCCCGTATCAACGCGGCCCACGCACGGCATCCGGCCTGGCCGGGCCACATCGAGGCGCTGCGCGCGGCGGACGTGAAGCTGGTGTACGGAGCCGATGTCTGGCCCCTGCTCGAACCCCGCCAGGGCCCGGCGGACCGTGAGCTCCCCTGGCCGGCGATCCTCGCGGAACTCGCCGCACTGGTGCTTCCCTAGGATTGCCGCGCGGATACGCGTACCAGCGGACGGGGTGGGACATGGCAGGCCGGATCACAGCGGTGAGCAGTAACGGGACGTACAGCTTCAGCAAGCCCACACGCGAGTCCATCACCCTGCTGGCCGGCCTGGGCGTCGAAGGCGACGTCCACGCGGGCGAGACGATCCGCCACCAGTTCCGCATGACCTACGAACCGGACCTGCCCAACCTGCGCCAGGTCCACCTGATGCACGAGGAGCTCTTCGACGAACTGGCCCTCAAGGGCTTCACGGTCTCCGCGGGCCGGCTCGGCGAGAACATCACCACCCGGGGCATCGACCTGCTCGGCCTTCCCACGGGCACGCTGCTGCACCTCGGCGACGAGGCGGTGGTGGAGGTGACGGGCCTCCGCAACCCGTGCGCGAAGATCAACGACTTCCAGCAGGGCCTGCTCGGCGAGGTCTTCGCGCTCGACCCGGTCTCGGGCGACTTCACCTTCAAGAGCGGCATCATGTCCGTGGTCCGCCACGGCGGCGAGGTCCGCCCGCACGACCCCATCGGCATCGAACTCCCGGCAGGCCCGCACCGACCGCTGGAACGGGTGTGAGGCGAGCATCACGAGCTCCCGCAGTCCGGGGGCATCCGGATCGGGCGGCACGGTCCGTGTCCACGCACAGCCGTGCGGGCCGACGCCCCCGCACCCGGTGCCGTACCCGAGGCGGCCCGCTGACGGCCCCGCCGTGTCGCCGACCGCACCTCCCCCGCGCCTCTTAACGTGGCAGGGCCCCTGGGGCCACGTCCGGGGCGCCCCGGCACGCGATCGACCGCACTCAGGGAGAGCACCATGGCTGCCACCTACACGTTCGACGTCTTCTCCAGCCTCGACGGCTTCGGCGCCGCCGGCGGTGACTGGACGGGCTACTGGGGCAAGCAGGGCCCCGAGCTCCTCGCCCACCGTCTCGCCCTGTACGCGGAGGCCCAGAGGATGGTCCTCGGGGCCAACACCTACCGGGCGTTCGCGGAGATGCTGGCGGCGAGCACGGAGGACTCGGATGTGCGCGACCCGTGGGTCACCCGCATGAGGAGCCTTCCGGCAACGGTGGTGTCGACCACCCTGGAAGGCGCTCTCGACTGGCCGGACGCGACGATCGCGAGCGGTGACGCCGTAGACGTCGTCGCCCGGCTGAAGCAGGAGTCGGAGGTGCCGTTGCGCTCGCACGGCAGCCTGTCGATGAACCGGGCACTGATGGCCGCCGGTCTGGTCGACCGTGTTCAGGTGACGCTCTTCCCGGTGATCACCGGCCGGACCGGACTGGACCCGGTCTTCCGGGGAGCGGCCGACTTCGACCTCGAACTGATCGAGTCGCGCACGCTGGACGACCACATCCAGGAGCTCGTCTACCGGCCCACGCTGCACGCCTGAGGTGAGGACACCACCGGCATCCTCACCCGGCTCCGGGGCGAGGACGCCGACCCGCTTCCGCCCCTCGGCGGGCCGGAGCCGGTGGCCGATCAGGCTTCGGGGCAGAGCGTCTTGCGCAGCCCGATGTTGATGTGGCTCCCGTCGTCATCGGTCAACGTGACGCCGTCGTAAGAGAACCGCTGCGCGGCGGAGTGGTTCGGGTCGGCCGCACCGCCGTCGAGGGCCGCGCACTGGTTGCGGGCGGCGTCGATGGCCTTGTCCTCGTCGCGGATGAGGTTGCCGTTGACATCGAGAATGGCCGCGAGGACGGCGGATCTCTTGTCACCGGTGGGCTCGTCCGGCAGCCCGGCGCCCTCGGCGGCATCACCACTGTCCGCGGACTTCGACGATTCGGGCGAGGTGACGTCGATGGTGTCGGGCTTGCTGTCGCTGCTGTTCCCACTGCTGCAGCCGACGACGGTGAAGGCGAGTACGGCGGCGACGGCCGCGGCAGTACGGATACGCATGGTTCCCCCCTGGAGTGACGCGAGTGAGGAAATGGTTCAGCCGATGGACTGCTGTGACATCACCGGTGACAGAGCCGTGACGGGCTGCGGACGCCTTTGAAGCGATCCACTCCGGACGACGGCGCCGCAACTCCCGGGCGGACCGCCACAGACGGGGCGAACGCAGTCAACACAGCTTGCCTGCACGGCTGTTGACGGACCAACGGCCAGCGGCAGCCCCTCCACCATGACGTCACCGACGTGGCCGAGTCCCCGAGTGATGGACGTGCTCGCGGCCCTCGTCGTCCTGGAACTCGACGGTGAACGGCATGCCCATTCCCTCCAAGGCCACCAGAAGGACGGCGATGCGGCCGGGGTCCACGAACCCACTGAAGACCACGGGGTCCAACGGCAGCAGTTCAAGCTCGGCAAAGGCGCATTCGACCTCGAACTCGGTCCAGCTCGACCGGCGGACACCCCAGCCGGCGGAGTGGAACACCTCGGCCGCGTTGCGCGTCGGCTACGGCTGTGAGGGATCCCCATACGTTGCTACCACGGTCAACCTGCGCCAAGGCGGCGGCGTCGAGGCGTGGCCCGCCTGTCCGTCCGGAGGTGAATTCCACGCTGGACGGTAACAGTCGGGGGTGCCCCCCTCCGATGACCCGCAGGACGGGCCTGGCCATCTTGCTCCTCGTCCGTTGTGCGCCGACCGTCGAGATGATCCTTCGGATCACCGGTGAGGCATCTGCTCGTCGGTCGCCCTGCGCGGGCATCCACGTCGCGTCGATCATGGTTCTCACAGGGCGAACGCTGAACGGAGGGCGGAGGGGCGCTCCGCCCCCTTGGCCCTCTGGGCAGGGAAGAGGCCCCCGCCGCGGCGAAGCGACGGAGGCACGTCTCTGGCTGTCGCCGGTCCGGTCAGGCCATCGCGTGACGGGTGGACTGCCAGGCGATCGCTCCGGACAGGCCGGTGACCTCCAGAGCCCCGTCCCCCGTCAGCCGGAGACGGTTGCCACGCCCGTCGACGCCCAGGCTCCACACCCGCTGCCCGTCGGCGTCGTCGATGGTGAGGTCGCCGTCCATCTGCATGACGCACATTCCGGGAGGCCTTCCCTGTGTCCGGGACGACCAGCGCGGAGTACGTTCGCCGTCCTGGTACAGGGCCAGGTTCCCGTCGCTCTCGTAGGCGAGCCGGTAGCGGCCGTCCCCCGAACTGATCGAGTCGCCGCTGCGCAGGGTGTCCCCGGGATACATGTGGTCGCCCTGGGCCGTGGGGTTCTCGGTGTCGTAGATGTAGCCCAGCTGACGGTGGTCGAGCACCGCGCTCACCCGCACACTGGACCACGGGGGCATCAGGTCGTCGACGTTCTGTCCCGGCGGACCGCCGCTCTGCGGGAGGTACGGCTGGTCCGGGTGCAGCTGCTGCCACCTGACCCAGAGCCGGTCGACGTTGCAGTGATGCAGCCAGAACAAGGGGTCGTTGGGCGAACTCGTGAGTTCCATGTTGCCACCGACCCACGTATGGACCAGGTTGTGGATCCCCGGTGGTATCGCACCTTCCAGGGCTTTACGGAAGCAGTCACTCACCCCGTCCCACGGCACGCCGTCGTACGGCGTCATGGCGAGGCAGCGGGACACCTCGTCTGCTGTCGGCAGGTGGCCGGTACCGAAGTCGCGCCTGAGGTACGAAGCGATCGGATGAGTGGGATCGACGCAGAACCATCCTCCGGACACGGCGAACGGACCGGTCATCACCTGGTGGTCGCCCGACCTGCCGTTGCCGCCCATGAAGGAGTCGGCCCAGATCGACGAGTTTGCGTCGGTGCCTACCCAGTCCCAGTACGGAACGGTGACCGCCTGCCCGCTGGGCAGGGTGGGCAGTGCCGCCTCGAAGAGCCGGACGAACTCCCTGTGCCAGGGCAGGAAGGAGGGAACGTAGTGGTAGAAGGACGCGCCCAGCGCGTGCATCTTGGTGAACTCGGTGTAGTCACCTCTGGAATTCACGCTCCACACCGCTTTGACGAAGGCCCGTTTCTGGGCCTCGTCCAGCAATGCCTGATTCCTGCGGACAAGTTGAGCCATGGTGCACCTCTCAACGGTAGGCCGAACGGGTGAACACCCCTCGACAAACGTCGACCCCCACCCGGCTCACTGCCACTCCGAAGCCACCATTCGGGTGACTATGCCCAGAGGCAAGGCGGCGGGGCGGCCTTGCTCACCGACGCGGCTGACGGGGCACACCTCGGCACGCGCGCTGATCGGCGGGCCCCAGGCGAACAGCCGAGATCACGCGATCACCGCCCACGTCGGCGAGCAGGCCAGGACGGGAGACCCGCCCGTGCGCGCCCGCGTGCACCACCACCGAGTCAGGGGTCACCCAAGTCGGCACGAACCGCGACGCCCCACCCGGGACGAGATGGCCAGTCGCCCGCCGCACCCCCTGCTCGGCCAAGCGCAACCTGGACCTCCTATCCAGCGCGGGCGGAGAACGACATGGGATTCGGGTTCATCAGCACCACCAGCGGGTGCCGGGGCGATCCGCCGCGGCCCATAGACAGTCCGCGAAGTCTGCACCTCTCCGCACCCCAAGTGACCGTCACTGACCGCACCATCTGGCACGCAACTGGCGCGACCACGCCAGCGGTTCGACCCGGCCCCTGGAACAGGAGAGCAACTCCCCCTCAGCGTGAGCTATTTTGAACGCGTTCAATTCCAGGGGGGAATGTGGAAGGCGATACCCGGGTCCTTCGGCTGCAGTCGGTGCTTGTCGTAGGGGCGGTGGCGGCCATGGCGCCAGCGCTCGCCGTCGGGGTGCCCAGTGGACTCGCCCCGCTCTTCATCCTGACCGCCTTGCGGTGGGAATACCGCTCTACTTGCGGCGCGAGCGGCAGGGCTTCGTCCGGGCCTGCCTGATTATCGGGAGTGCCTTGCTGGCCTGGGCGGCAGCGGGCTTCCTGCTGGGGATGTTCATGTTCATTCCGACGGCGATGCTGCTGGTGGTGGCCGCCTTCGTCGACCCTCGCACCCGGCCGGGCCTGAGGGATCGGGGCGTGCTCGACGCGCTCTTGGTGGCAGTTGCCATACTCGTCGCCTTCCTCACCAGACCCGCTCCGGCTGAACCGGAACCTGATAGCTACCAGGCGAGACTCGACTCCGGCAGCCGACTGCACGAGCAAGACTTTGCCACTCGGAAAGATCAGCTCATGGGGTTCGGAGCAACGACAGCCAGCGGGTACGAGAGCTGCCAGCACTTCTACCTCGAAGTCGAGTTCCCCGAAGGGCTTCCGGACGCTCGCCGCGCTGAGCTGAAGAAACAGATCGCGATGCTGCCGGGCGTCGTCGAGGTCGAGCTGCGCGCAATCGACGGGTGCTAACCGCTTCGTGTGCCATCTGAATCCCGCGGAGTTCGCCAAGGACCGAACGTGTTGGCGTCACCCACGACGCTTCTCCTCGCCTCCCTCAGCCGAGGAACGAGCAAGGTCCGGGCTCCCGGTTCGGTACCGGCGACCCGGGCCTTCGTCGCACTTCATCCTGGTGAGCGCGGACAGTTCGAACCGCCGACATCTGCTGTGCAAGTCCGAGATGCGATCCTCGCGAGCCTGCGGAATGTGGTCCGAGCAGGCCCCTTCGGGGCGGTACTCGACTGCCTCGCACCGCTGCTGTCCGCCGACGTCGATGTCATCCGGTGATGTCAGCCGCGAGGGAGACCCCGGGCCATCAGTGGCGGAAGCGCGCGGTGTCGCCCTCGACATGGATGAGGAAGTCTTCGATCGTCTCGGAACCAGGGACGGAGACCAGGGTCAGCTTGAGAGCATCGACAGCTTCCAGGGCCCTTGAGATCTCGTCCTCGTTGCTGTCGTCGCTCTCCACGGCCCTGGTCCACGCTTCCACGGTGGGCCGCAAAGCCTCCCAAGCAGAAGTCGGTCTGAAGCTACATTCGAACCACGGCTGGGCCACCTGACCGAGCACAAGAGTGCCCACGGGCACGTCTCCCTGCATCAACCACCATGATCGACCCACAGCCCTTCCCTCCCAACGACCGACAGCACTGTAGCCCTGAGCTGGGGAATCACTGATGATCCCGCCTCAACGGGCTGACGATCGATCCGGGACAACAGAACTGGCACCTCTCCGGGCCGGCCGGACGCAGCCCCTGCTGACCGCTGTTCACCACACGTGATGGCACGGTTCGGGGACGGCTATCGCTCTCGCGAACCCAGACGCCTGACGACAACAACGGCGAGAGCTGCGATGGCAACCATCGTGACAGCTACGACGATCATGGGTCCCACGCCCATCGTTGAAATCATCTGATCCCCCTTGGTCTTCTCAAGTCGCCGCAGTCAGCGACCCACGGTCCCGCTGCGGCATCACCATGACAGCCGGTCTTCGCACATGGAAGCCGAAGCCAGAATTCTTGATCACTATCTGAGCTTGGCAGTACCGGACCGCGTCCACCCTCCTCAATCCACCACTTACCCAGGCTCCCATCCCGTCCGCCTTCGACCCACAACACCGTGGAGCGGGCGTGGTTCAGGGCCGCGAGGCCTCCAAGGCAGCATGGAGGTCGAACCATGAAGGAGTGCCGCCCGTGCGACTCGTTTCCGATCCCGTCTTCGGCGAAGTGGATCTCACCGCGTCAGCAGAGGAGTTGGCCGACCTGGCAGAGGCAGTGGCCGAGGGCGACCGGTTCATCAGGTCCACATCATCGGAGGACTCAGCCCCCTTGGCCGGCGTCGCAGTCGAGAAGGCTTCCCGCCCCGGCGTGCGGATCGATCTCGACGCCTCGCGGCAGACCCTGGTGATCAGTGGCGATCCAGATGCCAGGGCGATCCTGGCCGACAACCTGCGGGCCATGGCTACCGCGAAGGACGGCGGTCACCTCCACGTCGACTACTTCCCCGAGCACCCCTACCTACTCGAAGGGTCTGTGCCGATCGTGGTCAACAGCCCCCACGGGGCATTCCGAGCCGATGAAAGGTCCGGCCGACAGGACCCCGCATCCGGCATGACGCCTCTCCCCTACTTCCGCAGCTGAGGAACGAACAAGGCCCAGGCTCCCGGTTCAGTACCGGTGACCTGGACCTTCGTCGCGCTTCGTACTGGTGGGCGCGGACGGTTTCGAACCGCCGACATCTGCTTTGTGAGCGAGGTTGGCCAATCACCGGCATGACCTGGGATTCCCCGCCTCGAGCAGCGTGGGGCGGGCCGCACCCCGGCGAACCTCGGTTCCCCGTGAGTCCCCGCCCGTTCTGGCACGGAAGCGGCACGCCCCGCGGCCCAGTAGGAAACGCAGGGGGCGAGGTTGCCGTCTCGATGGACGGCGTGGCTCGTTACCTCGACACCGGCAGCGGGGCCCACCGGTTGACCGGCCAACAACGACGAAGGCCCGACCGATGACTTGGTCCTCGCCGATCGTGCCACCGCCGGGCTGGTCCTGGTGGTACCGGGAGTTCTGAGAGTCCTGACGGTGGTCACCCATCACCCGCATCCTCCCTTTCGGCACCTTGACCGGCCCGAACGGCTCGTCCCCGCAGGGGGTGTTGCCAGGGTGGATGAACGAGTCGTCCATCGCCTCTCCGTTGACCTTCACCGGGCTGCTTCCCGAGCATCCCACGGTGTCGCCACCCACTGCGATCACTCGCTTGATCAGGTCATTCTCCTCTGAGGACGGGCTCAGGCCGACGAAACTGAGCACCTTCTGCAGCACGTTCGACTCCTCGGCCTCGGCTCTGCTTGGATCGGCCCATGATTTCTGTCGGCACACCGGACGAGGCACAAGAGAAAGCAGAGCTTGCCGTCTGGTTCGGCGGAGCGTCCGTGGCGTTCTGGTTCTGCTGTCCGTTCTGGATACTGGTCAGCTTCGTCGCGCTGCCTCTGGCGCTCGTCGGCCTGGTGCGGGCATTTGTCGAGTACCGCGCATCAGAGTCGGGGCAAGCGAACAGCACGCAAGCCGTGGCGGGTGCCGTGTTGTCCCTCCTGGGGGCGGCAGCGGCAATCGCCTACATGATCTTTCTGGCCACCCATCCTGATCTTCCCGTCCAGGGGTAGCCGCCTCATCGGTTTGATGCGGGTCAGGCGGACCAATAGACCCACCGGTCCAGGAGCGAAGTTAGGGAACCATAGGCGTGACCTGGGAACCCCTGCCTTGGGCAGCGTGGGATGGTGCACACCCTGACGAACGTCAATTCCTACTAAGTCCCCGTTGGTTCTGGCACGGAAGTGGCACGAGATCCTGGCGCCATGACTCGTGAGCAACTGTGCGCGGCCTTGGCCTCGGACAACGACGCCTGGGCTCATGAAGCCCGGACGATACTCCTGGCCGGCGCCGACTTCGCGTGGCTCACAGAAGGGCGTGAGACGGTGTCAGCACTGAAGCTCCGGGACCTGTGGTCTTGGCGTCTGGAAGGACTAAGGGAGGCAGGTGGCACGCCTCGGACAGGGATGCCCGAAGCGGTCGACCGCCTACGGGACGCAGGCGATGCGCAGATTCACCTAGTAGTGATCTACGGTTCCGATCGAGCGCGCACAGTGCTTCTCTCGGCTGACCTCGCCGTGTGTATTGCTTGCACTTGAGTGGATTTGCCAGCGAACGGGGTCGGCTCTCCCTCCCCCGCTTAGCCCACCGCGCTCGCCACGATGTGCCCGCAATCGGCGACGGCGCCCTCTCCATCCCGATGCCGGCCGATCCCCCGCCGGAGGCATCCTCCTGGCCCGTGGCCGTGCATACCTGGTGCTCGCCTCATGGCCATCGGCCCTGTCCATGCGTGGGCGCGCGTCGGCGGCAGCGCTCAGCTGGTCCAGCCGGTAGATCCCGACGCTGCATGTGGCATGTGAGCGGCACGACGCCTCTCCCCCTACTTCCGCAGCTGAGGAACGAACAAGGCCCAGGCTCCCGGTTCTGTACCGGTGACCTGGGCCTTCGTCGTGCTACCTACTGGTGGGCGCGGACGGTTTCGAACCGCCGACATCTGCTTTGTAAGTTCGGCCGGGCACCGCTGCGGCCCCCACCTCCCGCCACTGCGACGGCCGGACAGGAACGCCCATGTACGCCCCCGTCCAGCGTCGTTGATGTCAGCGGTAGATGTCAGAGACCTTCTGATCCGTAGCTCCAGCCGGATCGGTCAGGCACGGTCATACCGTCCGCTTCATGACCCAGGAAAGGCGTCCCTGGACGAGGACGGTTGCTGTGGTTGCGGTACTTCGGTGCTGTGTCCCCGCGCTCTCATGCGGCCTCGGCGCTGTCGAACCTGTCCGCTGGGGTAGACCGTCCATGTTCAAGCAGGATAGATCTGCGCAACAATCTCACTCAAGCTAGGGAAACCCTCCTCAGGATCGTAATCATCGAAAAGCTCCGCGATCGGCACGTGCAGGTGACTGCCAGCGAGCGGGATGCGCAACATATCTAGCTCCTCCAACTCAAGGTGAAGCTCACAAACCGAACATCGAAAGCTTTCGGGGCTGAGTACGACCGTCTGCCTCTCTTCATCGATGGAGAAGCTGCCAGTCAACAGGCCCTGCAGCGAGCACGCGGGGCAGGGGGCCGTATGTGCGTGCCGAACATTCCACGGTGCAGTGAGGCCAATACTGGTCGCGACAATGTAGTGCAGGTCTGTATCGCTGATGTGACCATAGCGCTGCTGGAAGATGCGGCGAGCCCTGGAGAGCTTCCGCTCGGATCGAACCCGAGCTGCTTCAATTCCCTCGATGAGCAGCTTGTCATGCAATTCCTTGTGCTGCCCCCAGTACTCAGGCCCAATCCCAAGTTCGGCAAGCAGCGGGTCGATCACCTTGATGCAGCTGGTGAAGACAGCAACGACCTCAGCTCGATCGTGGTACCCGGAGTGGGCGACCCCGTTGCGTGCGTCAGCAAGCGGCCAGGGCCCTTTGGGGCGAAGAGGAATCTTACCCTTCAAGATCTTTTGCGCCCGCTCGTAGGCCTCGCCGAGCTGAATGGTTTTGACCTGAGACCCTCGAACCTGGAGGAGACTCCCACGCCCCGCCGCGTAAAGCATCGAGTTGAAGTCCTTACCATCGACTATCAACGACGGATGAATCTTGGCCAGGAACGCCTTCAATAGATGCTCGGTGGCCACGCCTGCGTGATGGACCGCCATATCTTCCGACGATGGCCCATCAGCGAATGCCGCGAAGGCAGTGGCCATCCATTTGCCGGACGAGAGCGCCAACTGTTCAGCGTCAAGGTGCATGTCCAGACACTAGACGGCAACACCTCGTCCAGCACAGTCCTTTCGCGGCCTAGGGAACCTCCTCGACGCGTAGCAGCAAGAAGCCAAAGGGTGGCGCTTCACCCCTCAACGCACCACTCGCCCCAGCTCCCATCCCGTCCGCCTTCGACCCACACATCGTGGAGCGGTCGTGGTTCAGGGCGTCAAGGTGGAGCGCGCCACTGTACGAACGACCTTGACGCCCTGGGCCGCGACTGCTCGGCTCTGCCTGGGTCGAAGGCGGACGGGATGGGAGCCCTACGACGCTCGCCCCGCTCCGGCCGGCACCCGCGAACGGCGCCCCATCCATCCCGGAGTCTGAGCGCCCCCGCCGGAGGCATCGTCGTGAAGCCGCGGGCTTGGTTCTCGTCTCATGCCCCCGGGCCTATCCAGTTGTGGGCGCGCGTCGGCGGCGGCAGCGCCGAGCGGGCCGAAGGCAGGAGCGCGGGCGCGGCCAGAGCCGGGAAGCGCGCCCGGCGGAGCGGAGCGCAGCCGGGTGCCTTGATGAGGTAGAGAAACCTGTAACAGCTCTCGTTGGCCGGAAACGGCATCTTGGCACCTCCGCGGCCGCGTGATGCGGTGGACTCCCGAACCGAGGGGGTAGGTAGCCGTGCTGCAAGAAGACTTGGTGGGGAACCGGCCGGGAGATGCGATCCGGAGGAAGCTCGCAGAACTGGAACCCAACCGAGTGAAGAGGCCGTTCGCCCGCTGGTCGCCGGATCGGGAGATACGTAGCTGGGCGTTGGGGCTGGTCGGTGAGCGTACGACTGGTCGTCGCCTGAACACTCTCAGACGCCAGGGCTGGCGAGTTCTTCACTCCGTTCAATGGCCGAGTAAATCGGACATCGATCACTTGGTCATAGGGCCCGCAGGGGTCTTCACCATCAACTCGAAGTTCCACAGGGGCAAGACCGTCTGGTACGGCGATCACGCCATCACGGTCAACCGCGCCCCCACCAAGCACATCGTGGCCAGCGAGCATGAGGCACGACGCACTTCGCGCATCCTGTCAGGCCACTGCGGATTCCTTGTACCGGTCCGCCCGGTTATTGCGATCGTGGGCGCGGCCAGAGTCACCGTGAAGAACGCGGCGCCACCAGTGCTCGTAATAGATGGCGTCAAGGTGCACGCGGTTCTGGCCGGGCTGACCCCCGTGATTCCGGCAGAGCGGGTTGAGCAGATCTTCAGTGTTGCCCGCCGGCGCGAGACCTGGACTGGTCGCTGAGGAATCCTTACGCGTCAAAGGCGTATTCGAGGATGTACGAAGCGGAGTCAAGGGTCATCTCGTTGACCTCGACGGCACGCCCCTCGTCCGCAAACGCCGTCCGGCAGATCAGCATGACGGGCGTCCCCGTGGAGAGCTTTAGTTGCTCTGCCTCGTCCGTCGATGGCATGCGTGACCGAATCTCCTCGCGGAAGTGGACCGGCTTGGAGCCGAGTTCGGCGAGCCGGGCGTAGATGCCGCCAGGCCCTGTGTCCTCCTGCGTGATCGCAGACCCGGCTACCAGGCTTGCCGGCAGGTACGACGTAGCTATGAGCACTGGCTTGTCGTCCAGGACGAACCGTCGACTGCGTACGCACACGGGGTCGCCCTGCTCCACTCCCAGTACACGGGCCACCCTCTCCGGGGCACCCTGCTCGGTGACGCTCACCTGATCAACGACCAGAGTCCGGTCTTCTGTGTCGACGGCCCAGATGGACTGGCCCTCGCCCCACTGGGACTGGGCCAAGCGCTTGATGCCTTGGCGACGCAGCGGGCGAAACGAACGTACGAAGACCCCAGCGCCCTTGCGTGACTCGGCGATGCCCTCGCTTTGCAGAACGCCGAGGGCCTGGCGCGCGGTCATCCGGGCCACGCCGTGGCTGGCCATGAGGTCGTTCTCGCCTGGCAGTCGATCGCCTGGCTGGTACCGCCCGGACTGGATGGCGTCTCGCAGCTCATCGGCGATCCGTTGGTACTTCGGCTGCCGCTTGGCGCCCTCGGTGGACATGAGTGATCTCTTCCTCTCCTCTCTAGACAGCCTAGAGGTTTCTTTCACGAAAGAAACGTACGTCCCACGGGCGGAACGTGCTCGCCGCGAACCGATCGCATGCCCTGCGGCTACAGGACAACACATCTCTAGAGAAGCGTTGACGTCTCTAGAGATGAACTGCTTCACTGGTGATGTCTAGAGAGGTTGCCGGTTGGCGGTGACTTCCTGAACAAGGGATGCGCTCATGCCTTCTTTCAAGATCGACGTTTCGACAGCCGTCGTGTTCGTCGCGACGCCTCCGACTCCGAAGCTCGTGAGCAAGCAGACCGGCGAGGTCGCGATGGACCGGGAGACCGGTGCCCCGCTCGCCACGGTGGGCCTGCTGATCTCGGACGAGGGGGAGGGCAACCTCTACTAGGTGACGGTGCCGAGCACGGGGGTCCCGGAGAACCTGACGCCGGGTACACCGGTCACGGTCATCGGTCTCAAGGCCCGTGACTGGGAGAACACGTTCAACGGGCAGACCCGGCACGGGATCAGCTTCCGCGCGGTGGCCATCACGGCGGGTGCCTGACCATGTCGGACCTGACCACGGTGATCGAGGTGGCGGGGGCCTTATCGGCTGCCGGCGGTCTCGGCTATGCGAAGGTTCGCGCTCCTCGCGTGTTCTGGTCGCTGGCCGGCCTGCCGGTCGCCCGGGTCCGCTTCGCCGCCACGTACCGCTCGACGATGGATGTGTGCGGGCTGACGGTCCAGTCGTCCCGCCTGCGGGCGTTCATGGTCCGCAACGTGGCCCGCCGCCCTGACGTCCAGCCGGTCCCGCCGAAGGTGCGCCGGGTCCGCGGCTCCTCCACCGGGATGCGGGTCACCCTCCGCCTCCCCGCCGGCCTGGAGCCCGCCGACGTTGCCGCTGCCTCGGAACGGCTTCGGCACGCCTGGGGCGTCCACTCCGTGCACGTTGTGGAGATCAAGCCGGGCTTCGTCGAACTCCGCATGACCGGGTACGACGTGCTGCGTCGGGTGAAGATGCCCCGCCGCCTGCCCCGCAAGGTCACTGCTGGCCCGTTGGTGGTGCCGGTGGCGCTGCGGGAGGACGGGACCGCGTTCGTCCGCGACTACGCGAAGATCCCGCACAGCTTGACCCTGGGCGCGAACCAGTCGGGCAAGTCGATGTTTCAGCGCAACCTGATCACCGGTCTCGCGAAACTTCCGGTCGGCTTGGTCGGGATCGACTGCAAGCGCGGGGTTGAACAGCGCGGATACGCTCCCCGCCTATCCGCCCTCGCTATCACCCCGGACGAAGCCTCACAGCTGCTGGAAGCCCTGGTCCGGGAGATGGAGGACCGCTTCGACACCCTGAGCGCCCACGGCGTCTCGGACCTGTGGGACTTGCCGGTGAAGGTGCGGCCGGTGCCGTTGGTGGTGCTGTTGGATGAGGTGGCGGAACTCTTCCTCGTCGCCGTGAAGAAGGATGAGGAACGCCGGGACCGCATGGTCATGCACCTGGTGCGCCTGGCACAGATGGCCCGTGCGGTCGGGATCTATCTGGAGATCTGCGGGCAGCGCTTCGGCTCCGAGCTCGGCAAGGGCGCCACGATGCTCCGCGCCCAGCTCACCGGCCGAGTGGTGCACCGGGTCAACGACAAGCAGACCGCGGACATGGGGCTCGGCGACATCGCCCCGGATGCTGTCTTCGCGGTCACTACGATCCCGCCGGATCGTCCCGGTGTGGCTGTGGCCGGTGACGCCTCCGGCGGCTGGTCCCGTATCCGCACCCCCGAGCTGTCCGCTGCCGACGTGGTGGCCATCTGCCAGGAGTACGCGCACCTGACCCCCGACGTCCCGGCCCTGGCCCCGTTCCGCCCGGTCGTCCGCACCGCCCCGGCTCCGGCTTCGCCGCTGGTCGCCCCGGTGCCGGTCACCGAGTAACAGCCACTCCACCCCGGTTGGCGTGACCGTCTCGCGCCAGGTCCCTACCCCGCCCATGCCCGGAACCGAAAGGACCCCACGTCATGGCCACACGGACCACCAAGCCCTCCGAGCCGTCTGTCTGCAAGCCGTGCGGCGGGACCGGAAACGTCCCCGTCACGGTGCGCGTCGGTCGGAAGCGTCGCCTGGTCGGCCAGCAGGACGGCCTCTGCCTCAACTGCTTCGGCTCCGGCACCGACCCCAACGCCTGACCCCTTCGCCCCGGTGCTGGGCGGTGACCGCCACATCTCGCCCCGCCCCGGCCCACCTCGAAAGGAGGTGACCCCATGTCTCGTGTTCGCCTGGATGCCGTGCTGGTCCAAGCCGTCATCGCCGGCGCGCTGTCCTTCTCCCACCTGCACGACCTTGCCGAAGCGGCCGGACAGGACGGCTGGAAAGCCTGGGCCTACCCGATCAGCGTGGACCTGCTCCTCGTCGCGGCCTGGCGCCGCATGCGCACCCACGCGGACAACCGCGCCGCCTGGATCTGGTTCGTGATCGCGCTGGCCGCGTCCCTTGGCGCGAACATCGCGACCGCCGGACTCCTCGACCTCGAAGAGGTACCGGCCTGGTTGCGGATCCTCGTTGCCGGCTGGCCTGCCCTCGCCTTCCTCGGCGGCACCCTCCTCGCCCATGCACCCACCACGCCGGAACCCGCGGGCCCCGTCGCTGCACCACTTGCTACTCCGGATCCCGAAACGGACCCGGACTTCATGGTCGAGCGGGCTCCGGAGCCTGTCCCTGAACTTCCGCCGACCCCTGCTCCGGCTCCCGACTCGGCTCAGGTGGCAGCGCCGCCGACTGTCGCGGTTCCTCCGGCCTTGCTCGATCACGCCCGGAAGATCGCCGACTCGCATCACACGACGACCGGCGCCCGGATCGACTCGGCCACCCTCCGCGCTCGTCTCGGTGTTCCCGTACCGCTCGCCGACGCCATTGCCGCCCAACTCGCCTGACCAGAAGGAAGTTTCGTCATGCCGCGTCCGAACCGCTTCACCAACGTGATCCGCATAGGCCCCGTCCGGGTCGGCACGCACTACGACGGCCGGGGCCGCACCGAGCACACCGCCGCCTGCACTGCCCCCGGCTGCAACTTCTCCGCCGACTACCACGGCCGTGCCGCCGCCGAACTCGCCGCCCGCACCCACCGCTGCAACCCCTGACAGGAGGTGCCCTCGTGCGACACCCCGAGGAACAGCTCAACGCGGGACATATCCCGGCGGACCTGCTCGCGCAGCTCCCGGCCGGGACCGACCCCGCCCGGGTCGTCATCGTCCGGGCCGCCCCTCGCAACTACACCGGGCCCATCCTGCTCGCGCTCACGGTCACCGGCGGCCTCACTCTGCTCGTCGTGATGATCGCCGTGACGTTGCATGTTGCCGCTGCCGCGGCGGTCGCCGTTCTCTCGGCCACCGGCAGCGTGGGCCTCACGCTCAAGCGCCCCCCGCACCGCAGCAAGTAGCCCCCGGGGCGGCCTCGGTCGCCAAACTTCCGCCGCCCCGGGCGCCTTCCCACCTTCCAGATCTAGCTGACCCGAAAGGGAGACCCCATCATGCCCGAGAACCCCGCGCCCCGGCCCATTTGCGCCCACTGCGACGGCTTCCCCACCGTCGCCATCACCACCGGCCAGACCACCCCCACCGGGCACCGGGCACCGGCAGACCATCACCGCCGACTGCCCGGCCTGCCACGGCACCGGCCACACCCACCCCGCCCGCGCCCACGCCCGGATCGGGGCGTGATCACAGTGTCCGACCTGACCCCGACCCCGGACCGCCCCGGCCTGCACGTCAGCAAGCCGTCCCCCAACACCCCCGCCACCGGATCGGCCGTGTGCCACTGCGGCGCCTCTGCCACCGCCACCGGAGACGCCCAGGTCAAGGCTCTCGTCGAGGGCTGGACCGCCAATCACGGCCCCGCCCACAACCGAGGTCGCTGACCATGACCAACACCGCCACCGCGGCGGGCCTGGACCCGGCCACCCTCGCCGATGTGCTGAGGGTGGCCGGGTCCACCGGCTTCGACCGCTGGACCGAACAGATCCGCCGCACCGGAGGATGCGCACAGCCCATCCACCTCACCGGCGCCACCAAGACCACCGACCGGGCCACCGGCACCCTCCTGCACCACTACACGACCGACACCGAGCCCGGCGGACGCTTACGGATCGCCTGCGGCAACCGCCGCGCCTCCCGCTGCCCCGCCTGCGCCTGGACCTACGCGGGCGACACCTACCACCTCATCCGCGCCGGACTCACCGGAGACCCCGACAAAGGAACCCCGACGACGATTCGGGATCACCCGCGGGTCTTCGCGACCCTGACAGCCCCGTCGTTCGGCGCGGTCCACAACCGGCCCGGAAACCGGCCCTGCCGCTGCGGCGCCCACCACCCCGAGACCACCCCCGAACTCGGCACCCCGCTCGACCCCCACCGGTACGACTACGCCGGCGCCGTGCTCTGGAACAACCACGCATCCGACCTCTGGCGCTACTTCACGATCTACCTCCGCCGCGAAATCGCCCACCGAGCCGGCCTCACCCAGAAAGCCGCCCGCGAACAGTCCCGGCTCTCCTTCGGCAAGGTCGCCGAGTACCAGAAGCGCGGCGCGGTCCACTTCCACGCGGTGATCCGCTTCGACGGACCCGACGGCCCGGACTCACCGCCCCCGATCTGGGCCACCCTCGATCTGCTCGACGACGCCATCCGCGCGGCTGCCGCCCGAGTCGAAGTCACCGTCCCGGCCAACCCTGCTGCCGGGATCACCGAAGACTGGGTGCTCCGCTGGGGCGCTCAGCTCGACGTCCAGCCGATCGGCGCCTTCGGGAACGGTGAGGACCTCACCGAACAGGCCGTGGCCTCCTACGTCGCGAAGTACGCCACCAAAGCGGCCGAGACCACCGGCACCGTCGATCACCGCATCGGCAACAAGGAAGCCCTGATCCTCCTCGACGTGCCCGATCACCCGCGGCGGTTGATCGAAGCGTGCCTGGACCTTCACCACGCCTATCCGGACCGCAAGCTTCGCGACTGGGCTCACATGCTCGGCTTCCGCGGCCACTTCTCCACGAAGTCACGCCGGTACTCCACCACCCTCGGCGCTCTCCGACAGGTCCGGGCCGACTACCGCGCCGCACAGCAACGCGAAGCCCTCGGACTGCCCGACCCGGACGACCACCCCGAAGCCACCACGCTCACGCTCGCGCACTGGGCCTACGCCGGCCACGGCCACACCCCCGGCGAATCCTGGCTCGCCGCCAACATCCACCGCGACCTCCAACACAACCGCGACCACGCCCGCGAACACCGCGCCGAAACGCAAGATCAACTCGCTCTGGAAGGGGCCGACGCATGACCACCGCAACTGCCGAACTGCTCACCGTGCCCGAGGTCATGGCGCGGCTCAAGCTCGGACGCTCCACCGTCTACGACCTGATCCGCTCCCGCCGGCTGGTCTCCATCACCATCGGCCGGTCCCGGCGCATCCCCGCCGACGCCGTACGGGACTTCATCGTCACCGAGATCGAGGAGGCCGCCTGATGGCCACTCAGCGCAAGCGCAACCCGAACGGCGCGGGCACCATCACCAAGCGCAAGGACGGCCGCTACCAAGCCGCCGTCTACGTCCTCCAGCCGGACGGCACCCGCGCTCGCAAGTTCGCCTACGGCAAGACCTGGGCCGAGTGCGACACCAAGCGCCGCGACCTACTGTCCAAGGTGGACCAAGGCGTGCCCGTGCCCACGCGGTCGGCCAAGCTGTCCGAGTGGCTGCCGTACTGGCTGGAGAACATCGTCAAGCCGCGCCGCAAGCGCACGACGTACGCCAAATACGAGACGCACATCCGCCTCTACCTCGTGCCCATGCTCGGCTCGAAGCGCCTTGAATCGCTGAGCGTCGCTGATGTCCGGCGTTTCCTCGTCCGTCTGGAGCAGCAGACCACCGCAGCCACCGCCAAGGAGTCCCACCGCGTCCCGCGTACCGCGCTGACAGCAGCCTGCCGCGAGGAACTCGTCATGCGAAACGTGGCCACCCTCGTGGAACCGCCCTCGGCCGTAGCTCGTGACCTGTCGCCCTGGTCGCTCGACGAGACGCTGACCTTCCTCGCGGCTGCTCGAAAGGACCCGCTCTACGCGGCCTTCGTCCTCGCCATCGCGCTCGGCTTCCGTCGCGGTGAGATCGTCGGCCTGCGGTGGGAGAACGTAGACCTCGACAGGCGGGAGATCCGGGTCCGAACCCAGCGGCAACGTGTCCGCGGTGAGGCGTACGAGGACGATCCCAAGGGGCGGCGCAGGAAACAGACACTCCCCCTGCCTGCCCTGTGCGTGGCCCCGCTCCGCTGCGAACGGCTGCGGCAAGCCGCTCTGCGTAAAGCTGCCGGTGATCAGTGGGAGGAGACGGGCTATGTCTTCACCACCCGCACCGGCCGGCCGATCGAGCCCCGCAACCTGTATCGCTCCTTCACCCGCGTCGCCGCAACGGCCGGACTCCGCGTGATCCGGCTGCACGATGCCCGGCACGGCTGTGCGACTCTGCTGACAGCGGCCGGCGTCCCGCCCCGCGTCGTAATGGAGATCCTCGGGCACAGTCAGATCGCGGTCACGATGAACATCTACGCCCACGTCGTCCAGGACACGCAGCGCGAGGCCGTGAGTCACCTGGACCGCATGCTGAAGCGGCAGCGTCCCGACCGTGGATGACCACACCCGTTGATGTCAGAAGTAGATGTCAAAGGCCCCCAACCATGATCGGTTGGGGGCCTTTGTACTGGTGGGCGCGGACGGTTTCGAACCGCCGACATCTGCTTTGTAAGTTCGTCCGAAGGCCAACGCAAGCTGGGCCAAGGCAGCCTCGACCGCCCTGCACTGTGCGCGGATGTGCTCTCGGGTGCAGTGGTGTGCGCCCACGTTGCCGTCACGGATTGCCGTCAGGCGCCCTGCCGACGGCAAGCAGGTGCGAGCTGGCAGCGAGCAACTCTGGGTATGGCTCGGCCATCCGCGCTGCGGCCATGGCAGAGGCGATCAGGTCATCCGTGGGCCCGTCACCCGGCTGCTGTTCAACCGCCTTCACGAGAGACCATGCGGGTCCCTCGATGCCGAAGACCTGTACATCCTGGATGCCTGCCGCAGCCAGTTCCGCCACGAGTTCTTCGGCTCGGTGGAAGTACGACAGAGTGAACCCCCGCACACCGTCATAGACAGCCGTCTCCAAGATCTTGGAAACAGAGGCATGGATTCGGTCGGTGTGTAGGTGGGCGTAAGCCACGTGCTCGAACAACGAGGCGTACCGATTGATCGCAGCGGCGGCCACAATGCCCCCCGGCTTCACCACGCGCCGGGCTTCAGAGAGGGCCGAACGGCGGTCTTCCGGGGCGGGTAGGTGGTACAGCGGGCCAAGCACCTGCACTGCGTCGTAGGAAGCGTCTGCCTCATCGAGATGGCGAGCATCACCCAGCTCAGCTGAGCAGATCTTCGATGCCTGCTCCACATGTCGGGCGATCGGGTCGATGAGCTTGACCGCGTATCCGTCCTCCACCAGCCATTCGGCGTGAATCCCGGACCCGCCGCCGACGTCCAGAACGCGTGCGGGCGACGAAGGATAGAACCGGCGAAGGATCTCCTGCGTTCGGATCAGTTCGAGGCGTCCGTCTGCTGACGTTCGCAGTCGGGTGTCCTCATCAACCACCTGGGAGTAGAAGTGCTCGATCTCGGGCGCAAGCTCTGGTTTCGACATACCAGTAGTATCGTGTGTACCGGTGGACCAGTCCAGTGAGGCTGGCGAAAGGGGAGTCATGGGACTGCTGAAGTACGAGGAGATCGCGGAATCGCTGCGCTCTCGCATCGCGGCCGGCGAGTTCGCCCCCGGCACGACTCTCCCGTCGGGACGGGACCTAGCCGAGCAGTGGTCGGTATCCCGGGCGAGCGTGGTCAAGGCCATGGATGTCCTAAGGAACGACGGCATCGTGGAAGCCCGCCAAGGGACCGGTTTCATCGTCACCGAGACCCCCGTGGCTCGGCCGGCGGGCGGTCGTCGGGCTGGCTCGGCACGCGTTGCCGGCGGGATGCCGTTCTTGCGCGTAGGGGAACCGGAGTGGGTCACGCCCCCTGAGCATGTAGCGGCTGCCCTGGATCTGGAATCGGGAGCTCAAGCCCTTCTGCGGGTGCGCGTGTTGCAGCTTCCCGATGGCAGCCCGCACAGCTTCGTGACGGCCTATTTCCCGCCGGATGTGGCCGAGGCGGCCCCTCGCCTTGCCCAGACGGCACCCATCACGGAAGGGACGACTCGGTACGTGCGCAGGCAGACCGGCCGGTACCCCGTGGAGGGCGAGGACGTCACCACGGTGCGACTGGCGACGGACGAAGAAGCTCAGCACCTCGCCCTGACAGGGGCGCAGGCCGTGGCCGTGGTGCTGCACACCGCCTACGACCAGAATCGACGACCCCTGGTGTGCGAGGAAGGCGTCACTGCGGGCGCCCTCTTCGAGCAGGTGGACGCCTACGCCATGTAGTTCAGGGCGCAAACTCAAGCTGGACCGGTCCGCCGGTCCAGCTTTTTTTGTTGGCTCACAGGGCCTCTGAACTGCACAGGTTGCCCCACAGGTCCGGGAATCCGCTTCACATGACTTGACTGGACCGGTCCACCGGTCCAGTCTATGGATGTGGCCATCACCGGTCCGGGACTTTCGGTCCGGGCTGTTGCGCCATGCCGACAACTCAACAGCGTGATCCACCGCGTCAGTACGGCCGTGACCGTTCCGGCCGAGGCGAGTGGAGACCAGCCGATCGAGACCGGGCCCGCGCAGCAACGCGGGTCCCACACCCCAGATGGGGGACACGCCATCGGCTCTAAAGAACCGCACAGCACACCTTCGAAGCTGCGAAGACTTCCGGGATCTCGGACCTCCCCGGAACGAGCAGCGCTGTGCGAATCGGAGAACCGAATCTGACCCGCTCACCGCTTCGCGGCACTCATGACTGCTGCGGCCGGTTGCCTCCTCCGCCCGTCGCGTACGGGCGGGGCCGAGGGGAGCCGGAACACCTCCTCACCGCTTGGGAGTCCTAATGGACGTTGAGATCGTTTCGTTCGGCTACCTGCACAGTGCGCCGCCTGCCGCGCACCTGACGATCGACCTGCGCCACCACTTCCGTGACCCGCACGTCAGCCCCGCTCTGCGGAACATGACCGCCGATGACGAGCCGGTCCGCACCGCCGTACTGAACACCCCCGGCATCACGGCACTGGTCGAAGCCACGGCCGTGGCGGTGGCCGCGTTCGCGTCCGGCCCGAGCGCCGGGGCGGTGACCGTGGCCGACGGATGCGCCGGGGGCCGTCACCGCGCCCCCACCTTCGCCACGGTGCTCGCCGAGCGGCTGCGCGAGGACGGATACCGGGTCTCGGTCACCCACCGGGACCTGCACCGCCCCGTAGTCCAGCGCTGACCCACCCCAGCCCCGGAGCCCGCCTGTGCGGGTGCCGTGACGGCGCTGGATCGAATCCGGCCCGGGGTACGCACGGCCCACATCACTCCAAGAGGAGAACGACATGCGAATCCGCAGGAGCCCTTCCCCCGCCGCCGGCGAGATGACGAGCCGCACCAGCGACGACCTGCGCAATGAGTACCGGCTGATCAACCGGGAGCGGAGCGCAGGGACCAACATCGGGGCCCTGTCCGACCAGAACGACATCGCCCGTGAGCTGGAGCGACGCGGCGAGCTCTGACTCCGCCCCACAGCCCCGATGGTCGCAGGCCGGGTTCGACTCCCGGCCGGGGCACTGCCACCCCGTCCGGGTGGCTTCCACCAGAACGGCGCGCACCCCCGGAGCGGCTACTCCGGGGGTGCTGTTCGGGCCGTTCCACCGCAAGGAGAAAACGACCCATGCAGACCATCGTTGCACTTCAGCCCCTTGTTACGGCCGCGTCGCTCGACGTCGAGCCGTCGGCCGCTGAGCTGGACGCGATCGACCGGGAGATGCCGCTCATCCGGGCGGAGGTCGAGTTGCTGGACGCGCAGATCATGACCATCGACCGCCCGGCCAACGAGCTGGACACCCGCCGGGTCCGCCGGGCCCGCAACCGGGTCCTGGCCGCGCGCCGCGACCTGACGAACCGCGCCAGCACGGTGCAGTCCGGCGGTGCGGCGTGATGGTGCTGCCGCAGGCACGCATGGCCACGGGGGCGTCCGGCACGTGGGTGCTGTACGTCCTGACCGATGCCCCGTTCCTTCAGTGGCCGATGCACGACTTCGGCCGCGTGTCCCCGATGCCCACGGTGCAGGAGCGCGTGCGAGCGCTGACCGCCCTGGGCTACGCGATCGCGGGCGGGCCCGAGTGGGAGTGGAATACCACCCGCCCCTCCCCGGCCCCCCGCCACCTGTGGGCTGCCATCGCGGTCCGGCCGCTGGTCGAGGTTCCCGGGTCAAACGTTCCGGGGGTGGCGTGATGGGTTCGTTCGCTGAGGACCGGCGCGCCGATCGGGCAGCCGAGGCCGAGCAGCGCCGTATCGACCAGACTGCCGCCGAAGCGCTGCGCGTGGAGCGGGTGCGGGCGGCGGATGAGCGGGCGGCCTGGCTGCGCGAACAGCAGCGTGCCGAGAAGGATGCGGCCCGCAAAGAGCGGTCCGAGCGGCGTTCGGAGATGGGTGCCTCGCTGACGGCGGGCAACGTCTACCGCAAAGGCACCTTGGCCCTGGTCACCGCGTCCGCGCTCGGCTCCCTGCCGGCGCAGGTGCTGCACTTCGTGGGTATCTCGCCGATGCTGCTCCCGTTGCCGTTGGCGATCGAGGGTGCGGCGTGGGTCATGGCGGCCGGTGTCGCCTATGCCGACGAACGCGGCCTGCCCGGGTGGGTGCGCTGGTTCCTGCGCTTGCTGGTCATCGCGGCGGCCGGTTTCGCCGCGACCATCAACTACGACTACGGCTCGCACCTGTCGGGCCTGTCCCCGTCGGACGCCCGCGCGGCGGGCATCGGGCTCGCTGCGGTCACCCTGCTGGGGCCGGTCCTGTTCGAGATCCGGCAGTGGGTCACGAACCTGTCCGGACAGACCGGTGACGTCCATGACAAGGCCCGGCGGGTGCACGATCGCAAGCGGCGCCGCCAGCATCACGCGGTGGCACGCCTCGCGGACCGGCTCGTGTCGGCAGCCCCGTTCGGTGTGCTGTCCTTCGAGGACGCGTTCGCTCACGCGTGGGAGATCGAGACCGGCACGAGTACCCCCGGTATGAGTCCCAAGCTGCACCGGAGGGCCGCTCGATCGGTCGCCGAACTCGCCCAGGCCCAGCGTCCACCCGCGCCCCGGCGTTGGTGGCGCAAGGCCCTTCCGGTGCCCGTGGCGTCCGGTCGACCGATCGACACCACCCCCAACACCGAATCGACTGATACATCAACAAAACGGTCTATGGCTGACCTGGGGAAGTCGACCCCGCTCACGCTGCCCGCTCCGCTCCCGAAGCCGGTCGTGTTCGACCTGGCCAAGCCGGTCAAACCGATCGCTGTCCGGACGGCCGCCGCAGCGTCTCCCCGTCCGCGCCGCGTCACCGGACGTGTTCCGCAGGCGGCCCGATCGACTCGATCGACCCGCACCGCCGAACAGCTCCTGATCGAGGCGCGAACCGCTACGGCCAACTGGTCGATCGACGACCTGACTGCCGAAGGCATCCGCAAGGCGGTCCACACCTCACCCGCCAAGGCTCGCGTCCTGCGCGAGACCCTGCGGGCCGAGCGGACCACCACACCGGCCGAGGCGGCGGCCTGATGACCACGCTCCCCGTCTACCGGTGGCGCCTGGCCCCCGACGGATACGCCACCCACCGCCAACTCCGAGCCCTGGGGTTGCGGCCGGGTGGCCAGGAGGTGGCCGCGCAGTTGGAGCGGCCCCGGCGCCGTCGTGGGCCGTTGGTCGCCTACCTCTACCGGATCGACCGGGCCAAGCCCGTTCGCCCCATGACCCCGGCCCGGCGGGCCGCTCTCGCCAAGGCGATGGCGGCCCGCCGGACCTGCCCCAACTGCCACCGCGATGCCGGGTACTGCATCCCGCGTTCGCTCGGCATGTGCGTGCCCTGCTCGGACATCGAATCGGCCGCCTGAGCTGCGGCAACGAGACGGAGTTGTAGTGAAGCTGGACGTCAGCACACACAAGCTCTTCGGCTACGGGTCGACGCTGCGCACCGCGAAGCGGCTGACCGAGGAAGCCGTACGGGTCGTGGACCGGGCCGTTGCCGGCCGGATGCCCGACGTGAAGGTCGTCCTCACCGGCGAGCGGTACTTCGCTGAGGTGGCCACGGCTGCCGAGTGGGAGACCGCCGGATGCACCGACAAGCGGGTCCAGTCCCGTGCGCCGACGGCGGGGTCCTGGTCGTCATCAACGTTGACCAGCACCCCAACGAGGCCACGTTCGCCATCACGGTGGTGCACGAGCTGGTCCACGCGATGCAGACCAGCCGCAAGGACGTGCGCGAACGCCTCATCGCGGGTCTGCGTCACGACCTGGGTGTCGAGCGGTTGTCGCGCCGCGCGAGCCGTGAGCACGACCGGCTGTTGGAGGCCGAGGAGAGGGAGGCGTACGGCCGCGAGTACCTCGCCGGCCGCGTCGTCCCCTCGGCCGCAGCCTGACCCGCCCCTTCCCCTTCCTCGCCCCAACACCGGGGCAGTCAGGAGTCGTTCCGCCATGGGCGACAACGTCGTTCCCCTCTTCGAAAAGACCACCAACGCCCCCGTGGCACCCGCCCCGGCCGACGCGGTTGCTGTAGCAGCCCCGGCCGCTGAAACGGCGCCTGTGCCGCTGTGGGTGCGCTCCGCACGCGGTATCCGCACGGTGGCCACCCACGAGAACACCAAGACCGCCTGCCGTGCCACCGCCCGCCACGGCCTCTACGTCTGGGGCGGGACGCGGATCGTGGCCCGGCGCACGTGGGAGGGCCGCACCGCCTCCCGCTACGAACGTCTGCTGCGTGCGGCGGAAGCCGCGGGGAACATGGAGGCCGCCGCCGAGTGGGAGGAGCGCGGTCAGCGCTTCCGCCAGGAGCGCCACCGCCGCCGCATGGACCTGCTCACCGCCCCGATGGACGCGGCCAAGGGCCTCGCGGCCGGCGCCGGGATCGGCGCGGGTGGCCTCTTGCTCCTCGGCATCATGCTCGCCGTCGCCAACAAGGACTGGACCGACATCGGCGCCCCCACCATGGCGCTCATCGAGCTGGTCCGCTGGATCATCCTCATCATCACCGTGACCTGGGGCCCTCTGGTCACGATCGGCCCGTGGGCGGTCCTGCTCGGACTGTGGGCCGTGGGCAAGAACCAGCAGGCCGCACCCCAGTGGGCCCTGCCCGCGAACGTCCGCTCGGGTGCGGGTGAGCCGATCACCCCGTCCATCGTCGTCCTCGCGCTCCGCAACCTCGGTGTCGCTCCGCTGCGCAATGCCATCAAGGAGATGGGTGACGCCGGCGCCTCGATGCTGGGCCCGATCCGGATCGCCGGATGCGGGGTCGAAGTGGACGTGACCCTGCCGTCCGGTGTCTCAACGGACGAGGTGCAGAAGCGGCGCCGCAAGCTTGCCGAGAACCTGTCGCGGCATGAGCACGAGGTGTTCATCACGATCGCGGAAGCGGCCCGCACGGTCCGGCTGTGGGTCGCGGACAGTGGCGCGCTGGACGAGCCGATCGGCCCGTCCCCGCTGGTCACCGACCCCGACAGCAAGGCCGACTACAAGAGCGGCAAGGCCCCGTGGGGCCAGGACCTGCGCGGCGACGCCGCCACCCTGAGCCTCTATCAGCGCCACCTGCTCATCACCGGCCTGTCCAACCAGGGCAAGACCGCAGCCTTGCGGTCCCTGGCCCTGTGGCTCGCGCTCGACAAGACCGTGGAGTTCCGGATCGCGGACCTCAAGGGCATCGGTGACTGGGGCATGTTCGACGGCCTGGCCACCGTGCTCATCCAGGGCCCGACCGATGACCACGTCATCCAGGCAACCGAGATGGTTGAGGGCCTGGTCGCGGAGATGGAGCGCCGCTTGCAGGCGCCGCCCGGAACGAAGTTCACGCCGCTGGTCGGGATCGTGGACGAGGCGCAGCTCGCGTTCATGTGCCCGGTCGTCGACAGCGAGAAGCGCCCGTATGGCGGGTCGAAGGCGACGTCCCGGTACTTCATGGCGGTGCGCAAGGTCCACAACCAGGGGCGTGCGGTCGACGTGATCCTGTGGGAGGGCACACAGGACCCCACGGACCAGAACCTTCCCAAGCTGGTCCGCGAGGGCGCCCACACCCGCGCATCCCTCGTGCTCGGTACGGAGTCGCAGGCCCGGATGGCGCTTGGGGACAAGGCCGTCGACGGCGGTGCGGCGCCGCACCTGCTGCGGCAGGACCTGGACAAGGGAACGCTGGTCGTCGCGTCGGGTGGCATCACGATTCCCGCCGGCCAGGCATCGATCACCGTGCGCACCCACTACATCACCGACGACGAAGCGTTGGAGATCGCCAACCGGGCCCGCGCCCTGCGCGACGGGGTCACCACCCTCCACGTCATCGAGCAGGGCGAGGTGCGTGACCCGCTCGCGGACATCGCGGCCGTGATCGGGGACACGAACCGGGTCCTGACCCAGGACGTGTTGCAGCGCCTGTCGGTGCTGTCCGAGGACAGCTACGGAGCCTGGACACACGCCGACCTCAAGCGCGTGCTGGACGGCACGGCGGCCGAGCCCTACAAGTCCGACGGCCGGATGGTCATCGGCCGGGAGCGGATCGCCCGCGCCCTCGCCAACCGGGACGCCGACGGTTCCGCTTCCGCTTCCTGATCACAGGGAGCACACCCCGGGCGGGTCAGGGAGGCAGGGAGAACTCCCTAAACGCCTCCCTGACCCGACTCCCTGGATCTGACCTGCACAAATGATGTTCAGGGAGGCAGGGAGTCACCCCAGCTCAGCACCCCCGCACCCCCCTCACGGCGTCACCGGAGGGGGGTGGTTCCGCCTCCCTGGGTCAGCAGAGGGAGGCGTTCCGTTTCTGCCCGCCAAGGGCTTCACGCATCGCCGCATCCCACCGCTGGAGGTAGGAGCAGATGAGCGCGACGACCACCCGCACCACACCCCGGCCGCCGACCGTCGTCGAGCCGGTCATCGACATCGACGGCATGCTCCGCGACATCGAGCAGTACCTCACCGCCCGCGCCACCGCTCACCCCCTGGTCACCAAGACCACCGATCAGCTGATCGCCGAGGCGCTGGGAGCCCCCGCGCCGGCCGCCGCCCCTGCGCGGGTGCTGCCGGGGCGGCTGCTTCGGGTCCTGCCGGACTGGGTCCTGAGCGTCCCGGCCGTCCGGCACCGCCACGGCGGCGCCCGGCACGTCACGGTCACCGAGCACCTGGAACTCACCGCGCTCGTGATCGAGCGCTACGGCTGGACCCAGAACAAGCACCGCACCCGCTCGGGCCGCGTCTGCATCCTCGGCGCCCAGGCCGTCCTGTTCCGGCTCGGCATCGGCGACGAAACCACCGTCGACCGCGCCGGACAGCGGCTGCAAGCCGTCCTCCGCGACCGGGGCTGCACCTTGGCCTACCACCGCTGGAACGACATGCCCGACCGCACCGCCAGTGAAGTCATCGCCCTCGTACGGGCCGCAGCCCGGACGGAAGCCGCGCGATGAGCGACAACCGGCGGAAACCCGACAACACCGGGCCGGTGACGACCAGCGGTTCGGGGCCCGGCCGCTGGAATACCGAGAGCGGCAGCCGCCCCTCCACCGCGACCACCCGCACCCCCACCCGCCCGCGCGGCCCGAAAGCCTCATAGCCGAGGGCGGCCCCCGTCTCGCCAAAGCCGGGGCCGCCCTCATCTGCCAGCACTTCTCACAGAACTGGAGACACCCAGCATGACTCAACCTGCCCCGATCCGGCGAGTGCCCGGCTACCGGCCGCGCTTACTGGATCTCTACTGCTGCCAGGGCGGCGCGTCCAAGGGCTACGGCGATGCGGGCTTCGACGTGACCGGCGTCGACAAGGACCCGCAGCCCCGCTACCCGTTCCGGTTCATCCAGGGCGACGCCATCGCCTACGTCCTGGAGCACGGACACGAGTACGACGTGATCGCCGGATCGCCGCCGTGCCAGCACGACAGCGACTGCCAGCGCATCCAGGGCCGCGACCACCCCGACCTGATCGCACCCACCCGCGACGCACTGAACTCCACCGGCCGCCCCTGGGCCATGGAGAACGTGCGCGGTGCCCTGCCCAAGCTCCGGAACCCGGTGATGCTCTGCGGGGCCATGTTCGGGCTGGAGACCTACCGGCACCGGTACTTCGAGACCGGCGGCGGCTTCACCCTCCACCAGCCCCACCACCCGCAGCACACGGTGCCGCAGGCGAAGATGGGCCGCCCCGTCCCGCCCGGCCACTACGGGCAGTACGTCGGCAACTTCTCCGGCGTCCAGCAGGCACGCGACGTCCTGGGCGTGCCCTGGATGAACCGCGACGGCATCCGCGAGTGCGTCCCGCCCGCCTACACCCATTGGATCGGCACCGCCGCTCTCCAGGCCCTGCTGGAGGTGGCCGCGTGAGCGCGCTCGCTACCGCCCTGGACCTTGCCGTACGGGCGGTGCCTGTCCTTCCGCTGCGTGCGGGGAAGCTCCCGTTCGGCAACTGCACCCGATGCGCCGACAACGCCTGCGGCGGGCGGCCCACCATGAAGAGCGCGGGCACCTGCACCTGCCCGAACGTCTGCCACGGATGGGCCGCAGCCACGACCGACACAGCCACCCTCACGTCCGCGTTGTGGGCAGGCTACTGGCGGCAGGCGCAGGCGGTGGCCTACCACCCCGGCGGCGCCGGACTGACCGTGGTGGACCTGGACGACGCGGACGCTGTCGTCTGGGCCCGCCAGACCTTGGCAGCCACCCGGATCGTTCCCACCACCCGTGGGGAGCACTGGATCTACCTCGGTGCCATGAGGTCCGCGAACGCGGTCCGGCCCGGCGTCGACATCAAGTCCACGATGCAGTACGCCCGGTGGCTCGGCCCCGGTGCCGGGATCATGAGCCGTCTGCCGGATGCCGTCCGCGCGCTGGTGGAGAGGGAAGAGACCACCCCCGTCCGCGAGGAGGTGGTCTCTTCTGTCTCCGGCCGCACTGAGTGGGACCGGAGTGTGGCCACCGGGTGCCGTCACACCGAGCGATACGTCCGTACCGGCCTTGAACGCGGTCTGGCCCTCGTGCGGGCCCGTACCGAATCCGGGGCGGGATCGCAGGCGTTCGGTGTCGCGCAGTTCCTCGCCAAGCAGCACACCACCTGTCCCGGACCGTGCGGGCTGAACCTCCTCGGGCAACAGGTCATCGCCACCGCCGTGTCCGTGGGTGTCCCTGAGTCGTACGCGTCCAGGGCCGTCGCCAACGGGCTGGCAGGTGCCGCATGAGCACCAGCCCCGAGCCGACGCCGGTCGGTCAGCAGCTCGGTATCGACGGCCTTCCCGCCGCCCCTGAGACGGCACCCCGAACGGTGCGTGCGGCGGTTGGGCGTAAGTCGTCGGCCGCAGGCCGTCCGCTTCGTCTTGTCCGCCCTGCCCCGCACCCGCCCACCACTCCCGGCCCCCGGCAGGCGGTGCGGTGGCTGCACGTCGTTGCCCCGCCCTCCTTCGCCGCGATCCCGTCGGCCCGGTCGTGGTGCCGGTGCGGATACGAGCGCACCGCGAAGGGCCGGGCCGGTGTCCTGGCCCTGGTCGAAGCCCACAACGCCCACCCCGAACACTGCCCGCTGCTCAACCTGGAAGGGAGCAAGGCCGCATGAGTGCCGACCTGTGGGAGGGCTTCGAAGCCCTGGACCCCGAGACCATCACCGGCCCCGTGTGGGACGCCCCGATCCCGCTCAGTGCCCGCCGGACCTTGCCCGCCTTCCCCGTGCACACCCTGCCGCCGTGGCTGGGTGACATGGTCGCGGCCGTGGCCGAGGAGACCCAGACCCCGACCGACCTGGCCGGGTGCCTGGCCCTCGGTGTCATCGCCACCGCCGCCGGCGGCCGGGCCACCGTCTGCGTGCGCGGGCACTGGAGGGAACCGGTGAACCTCTACACCGCCGTCGCCCTGCCGCCCGGCAACCGCAAGAGCGCCGTGTTCGCCCTCATGACCGGCCCCCTGCTCGCCGTCGAAAAGATGCTGGTGGAACTGTCCGGGCCGAAGCGGGCCGAGGCGGAGACCACCTCCCGGCTCGCCAGAGCGGCGGCGGACAAGGCCGCGCAGAAAGCCGCGGCTGCCGAACCCGGGCTGCGCGACCAGCTCACCGCCGAAGCGGTCCACCTCGCCCAGCAGGCCGACGAACTGACCGTGCCCGCCAAGCCCCAGCTGGTGGCCGACGATGTGACACCGGAGAGCCTGGCCAGCCTGCTGGCCGAGCAGGACGGACGGATCAGCGTCATGTCCGCCGAGGGCGAGATCTTCGACATCATCGCCGGCCGCTACTCCGGCACCCCGAACATGGGCGTCTTCCTCAAGGGCCACGCCGGGGACATGGCCCGCGTCAACCGGCAGGGCCGAGAAGCCCAGCACGTCGAGAACCCCGCCGTCACCATGGCACTCGCCATCCAGCCCGAAGTCCTGGACGCCATCGGCCGCGTGAAGGGCGCCGACGGCCGGGGGCTGCTGGCACGGTTCCTGTACGCCAAGCCCGTCTCCTTGGTCGGCTCCCGCAACCTCACCCCGAACCTCATCACCGAGGACACCGCCACCACCTACGCACAGCGCCTGAGCGGCCTGACGATGGCACTCGCGGACTGGACCGACCCCGCCGTCCTCACCCTCACCCCCGAAGCGGACGCGGTGATGCTGGCCTACCAGAAGGTCACCGAATCCCGGCTCGGCAAGGGCGGCAGCCTCGCCTCGATCGTGAAGTGGGCGTCCAAGCGGGACGGGGCCGTGGCCCGCATCGCCGCACTCATCCACCTGGCCACCCACCCCGACAACGGCTGGGCCCTCCCGATCGAAGCGGCCACCATGGCCGCCGCGACCGAGCTGGGCGACTACTTCACCGCCCACGCCCTGGAAGTCTTCGACGACATGGGCGCCGACCCCGCACAGGAAGCCGCCCACCAACTCCTCACCCACCTCAAGGAACAGCGCCTGTCCGGCTTCACGAAGCGGGAGCTGTTCCGGGGCCTCTCGCGCGGCGACTTCCCCGTCATGAGCGACCTGGACCCCGCCTTGGTCCTACTCGAAGAGCACGGCTGGGTCCGCCAGCAGCCCGTGCCCCCGCGCACCGGACGCGGCGGCCGGCCCCCGTCCCCGCGCTTCGACACCCACCCCGGCATCACCCCGCCGCTCGCCGGCGCGTGACAGAACCCCGCATCCGCTGACAGAACTGACAGAACCCCCGCACTGGCCCGCTGACCTGCAAAAACAACCGTGATCATGGTTGTGACAAAACCTCCGAAAACTCTGACAGAACCTCCCCGCCCCGAACGGGGCGCTCTGACAGAACCTCCCTCCCGGAGGTTCTGTCAGAGTTTTTAGAGGTTTTGTCACGCGGCCAAAAACCGGCGAAATTGCAGGTCAGCGGGCTAGCGGCGAGGTTCTGTCAGTTCTGTCACGGAATCCCGGCCCATCGCCCCACTCGGACGATCCGAGGAGCCCCGGTGACCACCCCGCTGCCCACCACGCACAGAGCACTCACCGTTCCCGAAGTCATGGACGCCCTCAGACTCAGCCGCTTCAAGGTCTACGACCTCATCCGCTCGCGAGAGCTGGCGAGCATCACCATCGGCCGAGCCCGCCGCATCCCCGCCGAATCTCTCCGCACGTTCATGGAAACCAAGCTGGAGGAAGCCGCCTGATGGCACCGAAGAAGAGGAACCCCAACGGCGCCGGCAGCATCTGGCGGCGCAAGGACGGCCGCTACGAAGCCCGCGTCTACGTCCCCCAGCCCGACGGCACAAGCAAGCGCAAGACCGTCTACGGCAGCACCTGGGATGAGTGCGACACCAAGCGGCAGGAACTCGTCTTGCGTGACCGCCAGGGCGTCCCGACGCCCACCCGTTCGGCCAGGCTCTCCGAGTGGCTGCCGTACTGGCTGGAGCAGTTCGTCAAGGACGACCGCAAGAAGACGACGTACGCCAAGTACGAAACTCACGTCCGCCTCTACCTGATCCCGAACATCGGGACCAAGCGCCTGGAGAACCTGGGAGCGGCCGACGTACGCCGAATGCTCGCCATCGTCTCCACCCAGGCGTCGCCGGCCACGGCCAAGGAGTCGCACCGAGTCCTGCGCAGTGCTCTCAGCGCCGCATGCCGGGAGGAACTCATCAGCCGGAACGTGGCCAAACTCGTTCCCGCCCCCCGCGTGGAACAGCGGGAGTTGAAACCATGGGACTTGGAACAGACCATGACCTTCCTTGAGACGGCAAGGGGGGACGCGCTTTACGCCGCGTTCGTCCTTGCCGTCGCCCTCGGGTTGCGCCGCGGGGAGGTGCTCGGACTGCGCTGGTCGGACATCGACCTGGAGCGCCGCGCCCTCACCGTGCGGAACCAGATCCAGCGGGTGCAGAACGAGCTGTACGCGGACTCCACGAAAAACCGCCGTAGCCGCGTCATTCCCCTCCCCCTGATGTGCGTGCCGCCGCTGCGCTGGCAGCGTCTGCGACAGGCCGCGCAGCGGGACGCGGCGGGAGCGGACTGG
This sequence comes from Streptomyces sp. CB02058, assembly GCF_001905505.1. Taxonomy (GTDB): domain Bacteria; phylum Actinomycetota; class Actinomycetes; order Streptomycetales; family Streptomycetaceae; genus Streptomyces. The sequence continues at coordinate 756,364 of NZ_LIPG01000002.1, read as the reverse complement.
CTCGGCATTGACTACGTCTTCACGACCCGTACGGGCCGCACAGTAGAGCCGATGAACCTGAGCCGCTCATTCCAGCGCATTACGGAGGTGGCCGGGCTCCCCCGGATCCGGCTGCACGACGCCCGGCACGGGTGTGCGACGCTCTTGTTCGCCGCGGGCGTGCCGGCGCGGGTCGTGATGGAAATCCTGGGGCACTCACAGATCGCCGTCACCATGAACATCTACACCCACGTCTCTGACGAACATCGGCGGGAGGCAATGGGCCACATGGACCGGCTCCTGAAGCGCACGAAGTGAGAGGAGCGCACGAAGCGAGAGGAGCGGAGTCGCCGACCTTCCAAGGAGGGAACGGCGACTCCCCTCGACTGGTGGAGTCGAGCAACGCAGAGACCTCGTCACCGGCTACGTGGTGATCTCTAGGTAATCCAGATCCTCTTCATCCTCGTCCGGAACCAGCGCATCAAGTTCCCGCAGCAGTGGAAAACCCACTTCCGGCTCGACGGCAGCGATATAACATGCCCAACCCATCAAACGACGACGAGTCATCCCCTCGCCAGAGCCGCCAAACTCCATCATGTAAGCGTCGTAACCGAACTTCGATATCACGTGCAAGACCCATCGCATCTTCCGCTTCACCCTGCGCGGAATTCGCGGCCCGTCTGATTCTCCGACGTATAGCCCAGTAACATACTGCGGGCCGCCGCGACGCATGAAAGCGGTCTTGCGCGTATTTACCGACCAACCAGCATCGTCTAGAATGCGAGCGACATCCACTGCGTGCCGGTCAGTGACATCACCAGAGAATGCGAGATCATCCACATAACGCGTGAACGATAGACCCTCTGACTTTGCGTATTCGGCAAGGGAGCGGTCCGTGTCCAGGAAGGCGAGGTTAGACAGGAATGGCGATGTACTGAGCCCAATTGGCAACTTGCCGCCGATAGTGACGAGATTGACAGCTACGCCCGCAGCCTTATCTTCGTAACCCTGCTCCATCAACGAGACCTTTACGGTTTCCGCTCTGATGGACGGAAAGAAATCCTCAAGGTCCATGCGCAACACGCATGCTTTTGCCAGGTGCTGCCTAGCATTACTGACGGCAGAACGCTCACGAACAAATCCGTGAACATGATCAGGAGCCTCGTAAGGGAGCAGCCCTATAAAGCTCCGATGCAAATTCTTATTGACGAACTGGAAATCCATCCTCGGCTTGAAAATTTCTCGTACTCCGCCGTGCCTCTTGCGGTGCACCCGCTGAACATAGAGGCGTCCTGCGCCTGCAGGGAGACTCGAAGACAGATGTTCCAGAAGTTCAACCGACACGCCGGCTTGCTCCGCCAGGTTGTCAATCGAGTACGGCATTACTCCCCCTACGATGGGGAGCCACGAGGTAGGGCCACACTCCCGTGCAAGAGCTATCATCCAACGCACGCGAACTCGCGCACAAAGTTGACCGCAGCCCTACCTCGCACGCGAGGATATCACACGTCAATGAAGGGGGTCCTTTCGACTGGAGATCCGACCACGCTCAAGTGAGTAGAGGATCGAGATGGATGCCTCAATCTCACGAAATGACCTATAGACATAATCTGATGGACTGGTGGTGCAGCCCGCTTTGAGCCACCTACTTACGGCCGCCATGACGTAGTCGATGATGGCCGTCGACATGTAATCCTGCTTAGTCACCATCACAATATTCAGATCCGGCAGTTGCGTCACTTTCCCGATCGTTTTACGGGATCGCTTGAGCACACCATCAGGGAGCCGCCGAATAATTGACCGCATATCCTCGCTCTGCTCTACATAGCAAAGCAATTCCGCCTCATGGCGATGCTTGATCGATAGATCACTCAACAACTTCACATACATAAGCTCAATTAGCTCGGGTTCCGCCCTGTCGGGAAAGCGCGTTCGATCGGTAGTAACCATATGCGACCGAAAAAATATGCTTCCCATCAATTCTACAAATCGACTGGACACCTCTCGCGGATCGGTTGAACTATGAAAGCCGTTCTCGCGAAATTTCTCGAAGCTATTAAAACCGAACATACTACTCTTCGCGCATAGACTTCTATGCAGGTCTCGAATTCTCTTCTCTACCGCATCCGCATCTTCGCTTAGCTCAACTGCACCAACGATCAACGGTTGAGAGGCGTTTCCGTTTCCTGACTCATCCATAAATAGCTTCACCGCAAGCAGCCTTCCGTGAGGCCTGCCGCAACGCCGTCAGCCCGTCCGCGTCGTCGCATGAGACGGGCTGGCCTTACGAAGGCACTTCGCGCTGTCACGCTACCCCCTGCGGCTGGCCTGGGTGGTGCGTTAAAGAGAACTGGTGTTGGGCCATTCTCGTACCGAAGGTGGCACTGCCGTCACCCTCAACCGTCAAAGGCCCCTCGCCGTGATCGGCGAGGGGCCTTTGTGCTGGTGGGCGCGGACGGTTTCGAACCGCCGACATCTGCTTTGTAAGAGCAGCGCTCTACCCCTGAGCTACGCACCCGTGGATGAGGCAACAGGTTACATGGCCCACGCCCCCCGGCGGCAATCCGGTTGTCCGGCCCGCTGCTCCCCCGGCCTCAGGGTGCCTCCGGGGTGCGTACGGGGGATAGCCCCACCCCGGAGACGGTAGCCGTCCGGATCGTTCCGGGGGTGGGGTCGTACATACGGTGGGGGCACATCGGCAGCGCACTCAGGGGGACTCGACATCATGGCCATCCGTACACGACGCACCGACGTACTCCTGGCGGCCAGTGGGGCCGTGGTTCTCGTCGCGGCGCTCAGTGGTTGTGGCAGTGCGGATGCGGAGGGTGCTCCCAGCGAGCAGAAGTCGTTCGCCTTCAGTGGGAAGACGCTCACCATCGACGCCGAGAACTCGTCCCTCGATCTCGTGCCCGCCGACATCGATCAGATCGAGGTCACCCGCCGTGTCGACGGGTGGGTGGTGCTGGGCAGCGGGCCGGACCCCGTGTGGAGGCTGGACGGGGACACCCTGAAGCTCGATGTGAAGTGCCGGGCCTTGATCAGCAACTGTGAGTCGCACCACGAGGTGAAGGTGCCCCGGGGGCTGGCTCTGAGCGTGCGGGGGGACAACGGGAGGGTCACCGCGGCCGGGTTCGCCGCGCCGTTGAAGATCTCCGCGGACAACGGCGGGGTCGTGGTGCGTGACGTCTCCGGGCCGCTGGAGCTGCACAGCGACAACGGCACCATCGAGGCCGAGCGGGTCTCCGGGAGCTCCGTGATCGCCCGTGCGAACAACGGGTCGGTCGAGCTCGGGTTCGAGACCGTGCCCGATCTGGTGGACACGGTCAGTGACAACGGGAGCATCACCATCGGCCTGCCGGCGGGCAGGAGCACGTACGCGGTGTCCGCCCATGCCGACAACGGTGACGTGCGCGTGGACGTGCCGCGCAGCGACTCCAGCGGGCACGTGGTGAAGGCACGCAGCGACAACGGGGAAGTCACTGTCCGAAGTGCGAACTAACCGGCCCGTGTGTTCGTCCTAACTGGTGGGAGAATGAACCGGGCAGGGCGAATCGGCACGGGAGAGGGATGTGACGGCGACACACACGCGGCCGCAGGCGAAAGCGAGTGTTGGTTCCGCCGTCAGGGACGTCCTGGTGCTGATGCTGCTGCCGGTGCCCGTGATGGCCGCCGTGCTTCCGTCCGCCTTCGCCGGCGGGGGTACGCGGCGGTGGTTCGGCGGTCGTGGGGAGAATCAGCGGGCCGACGCGCAGGCGGCGAAGGATGCCGCGGCTGCGGCGTTCTACGACCTGGACACCGCGCAGCGTGATCTGAAGATCTCGATCGAGACGATCACCGCGGTGGACAGTTCGCCCCGTGCCCGCAAGGCGGTCGACGACTTCGACGCGCTGGGCCGGCGCATCGACGAGGTCAGCCACGCCTACATCACCGCCGTCGACGCCCACGATCTCGACCGGGACGATCTGGAGCCCTCCGCCGCCGCCGGTGCGCGGACCCAGCTGACCCGGGCCAAGGACGACCTCGTACGGGTGAAGGGTGAGCTCGACCGGTTCGCCCAGGGTCTCGGGCCGCTGCTCGGCAGTGCGGAGACCCAGCTCGCGCGGCTCGCTCCCGCTGTGGAGCGCGCCCGGCAGGCGTTGCTCGCCGCGAGCAATGCCCTGGACGCCGTGCGCGCGTCGGGCATGCGGGCGGACGATCTCGCGGCACGGCTGGCGGCGCTCGCCCCCGAGCTGACCAAGCTCAACCAGGGCGCGGGGAAGCACGGCGTCGCCGAGACGCTGCAGCGTGCCGATCAGGTCCTGCGGGATGCGGAGGCGGTGCGGGCGGAGGCGGCCCGGCTTCCCGAGCGCGCCTCCGAGATCGACCGCCGACTGGTGTCGCTCCGCACCCGGGCCCAGGCGCTGACGACACGCGCCGGGCAGGTCGAGCCGGTGCTCAGCGAGCTCAGGCGACGTTTCTCGGCCGCGTGCTGGCAGGACCTCCAGCCGGTTCCCGAGCAGGCCGCGGCCAATGTCCGGCAGGCCGAGGCCAAGCTGGCGGAGGCCGCCGAGGCACGCGGTGAGCAGCGCTGGGCCGATGCCACGTCCCGGCTGAGCACGGTCCGCGCCTTGCTCAACACCACCGACGAGGCGGTGTCCGCCGCCGGTGACCGGCTGCGGCAGCTGGACGCGGTGGCCAAGAATCCGCAGGCGGAGATCGACCGCACGCGCTTCGCGATCAGGGACGCCCAGCGCCTCGCCATGGCGGGGCGGAACACGCCCGATCCGCGCCATGCCCGCCCGCTGGACGACGCCGTGGCGCGGCTCGACCGGGCGATCGAGGGGCTCGACGGGCGCCATCCCGACTACTGGCACTTCCTCACGGAGACCGAGGCGGTGCGGCAGACGGTGACCCGGGTGGTCTCCGCGATACGCGAGGAGCTCGGCGGAGGCCCTGCCTGAGCCGGCCCCGTAGCTCGGAGACGCACGCATCCGGGCCTGAGCCTGCTCGGCGGGTGGGCGGCGTCTGAAGTCCACCCCGTAGCTCGGAGACGCACCATCCGGGCCTGAGCCTGCTCGGCGATCGGGCGCGATCGGGCGGCACCTGAAGCCCGCACCGTAGCTCGGAGACGCCCCCCACCCGCGCCCGCACCCGGCGAGTGGGCGGCCCGTCCGAGGCAGCGCCCCGGCCCTCTCGTCACCGGCACCTCAGCAGTCCCATTTGTCCCCCGCGTCCCGTGGGCCGATCCTGGAGTTACGCAGCGGCTTCCGCTGAAGCGTCCGGAGGAGGCCGTCATGGCCGTACACGTTCTGCACCCCACGGGCCGACGTCGCAAGGACGCCCCGCGCAAGGTCCCCCTGCTCGACGAGCACCTGCCCGTCGACCACCGGCTCAGCAAGGTCTACCGCGTCGGCGCGGGCCTGATGGGCCTGCTGCTCGTCGTCTTCGGCATCCTGGGGCTCATCGACCGTATCGGCTTCTTCGACACCGGCGGTGACACCGTCGCGGGCCTCAACACCAACGGCGCGCTGAGCATCCTGTCCATCTGTGTCGGGCTGCTGCTCTTCGTCGGCATGGTCATCGGCGGGAACTTCGCCTCGACCCTGAACATGGTCCTCGGGGTCCTCTTCATCGCCAGTGGCTTCGTGAATCTGGCCCTGCTGGACACCGGTCTGAACTTCCTGGCCTTCCAGATGCAGAACGTGCTTTTCAGCTTCGTGGTCGGGCTCCTGCTGATGATGTTCGGCATGTACGGGAGGGTCACCGGCGGGCTGCCGCACGACAATCCGTACTGGCGGGCCCGCCACCCGGAAGAGGTCGCGAGGGAGGAGCGTCTCGCGCGCACTCCGATGCCCGAGGTCGTGCCCGGGGTCGTGAAGGGGAAGAGGCTCTAATCTGGGGCCATGCCTCGTTACGAGTACCGCTGCCGCTCCTGCGGCGAGACGTTCGAAGTCAGCCGTCCCATGGCCGAGTCCTCCGCTCCCGCCTCCTGCCCCGCCGGGCACGAGGACACCGTGAAGCTGCTCTCCGCCGTGGCCGTGGGCGGCTCGGCCTCGTCGGCCGCTCCTGCCCCGTCGTCGGGCGGCGGCGGGTGCTGCGGGGGCGGCTGCTGCGGCTGACCCGGCGGAGGCATCCGGAGGCATCACCACCCGCGCAGGACCTCCGGCGCGGGGCCTCCGGCATGGACATCACCGCCCGCCCCGCGAACCCCCGCCCGCGAGCCCTCGCGCGCGAGCCAGCCCGCGGGTCACTTCCGGCGCGAGAGCGTCAGGCCGTCCGCCACGGTCAGCAGCACGCTCTCCATCCGGCCGTCGGCGGCCACGTGCTCGTTGAACTCCTTGATGGCCGCACCGGCACCGGTGGCCTCCGGGTCGGTGACGCTCCCGTGGAAGAGGACGTTGTCGGTGACGACGAGCCCGCCCGGACGCATGCGCGGGACGAGCTCCTCCCAGTACGGGATGTAGTTCCCCTTGTCCGCGTCCAGGTAGGCCATGTCGATGTGCGGCTCGGCCGGCATCGCGCGCAGGGTGTCCAGCGCGGGCGCGATCCGCAGGTCGATCCGGTCGGCGACGCCCGCCTTCTCCCATGCGTCGCGGCCGTACGCCGTCCACTCCTCGGAGATGTCGCAGGCGATCAGCTGCCCGTCCAGGGGCAGCGCCTGGGCCATCGACAGTGCCGAGAAACCGGTGAAGGTGCCGACCTCCACAATGTGCCGGGCCCCCGTCAGCCGGACGAGGAAGGCCAGCAGCGGTCCCTGCTCCTGCGCGGACTGCATGCCCGCGCGGCCGGGGAGCTCCGCGTAGGTGGTCTCCACGAGCTCGCGCTGCACCGGGTCCAGCGGTGGGTTGTGGGCCAGCACGTAGGCGTACAGCTCGTCTGTGATCTTGGTGTCGTTGCCCTTGGTCATGCGGCTCTCCTCCGGTCGCTGCGGCCCGCCCAGCTTGCCGAAGATCGCTGCGGGGTGCTCAGTGACCCGCCGGACGCGCGTCGGCGGCGCGCAGGAAGCGGCGCAGGATCTCCTCGCCCGCCGCGACGCCCCGCTCCCGCAGCACCTCGGTGTTGGGCGCCCCCCAGCCGCTGTCCGCGAGCTCACCGTGTCCCGGGCGCCACGCCCGGTCGACGGCGAGCAGCAGGTCCGCGTCCAGGAGCGAGTCACCGGCGGCGAGCGTCCTCGTGGCGCCGGTGCGACGGGCCACCTCGGCCATCGCGGCGCTCTTCGTGAGCGGCTTGGGCACGGCGTAGATCTTTCGGCCCTGGAGGGAGACGGTCCAGCCCCTGGGGTCCGCCCAGGCCGCAAGCTCCTTCATCCAGCCCTCGGGAAGGGCCGCCCGGTCGACGACGAGGTAGGCGAAGAGCTCTTCGGCGACCCGTTCCTTCAGCAGCCAGGCAGGGTCGGACGTGGCCAGGATGTGGGCACGGACCTGGGCGAGGGAGACGCACTCGTCGGCGATCCTGCGGACCACCTGCGCCTGCCAGTCCGGGTCGGAGACGCCGTCGACCAGGATGTGTCCGCCGTTGGCGCAGATCGCGTAACGGGAGGCGGGGCCGGGCAGGTGGATGCGGCCGAACTGCTCGCGGGTCCGGGTGGTGGTCGGTACGAACACCGTGGTGCGGGCCAGCTCGTCGAGCAGGGCGGCGGCCGTCTCCGTCATGTAGCAGAGGGGCGCCCGGCCGTACACCTCCACACAGAGCAGGCGCGGGGCCCGCTCGTCCGGCATGGACAGCTCCATGGACGCGGCGGAGTAGATGAGGGTGCGGTCGAGATCGCTGGCCACCAGCGTCACGGGAGCGGCCGAGGACACGGCTACGGGAGCGGCCTCCGGAGCCGCCGCGAGGGCGACCGTGGGAGTGGTCTCCGGAGCCTCCGCGGGGACGGCGGCTGGCGCGGCCACCGAGGAAGCGGAGGAGCCATCGGCCGCACCGGTGTTCGCAGGGGTGCTCGTCGTCCCGCTCACTTCGACGTCACCGCCGTGCCGTCCACGCCCGTCGCGCCACGGGTGTACTTCGGGTGGATCAACCCGACGCACGTGTACGGGAGTTCGTCGACCTCCTCGACCGGTACCCCGCGCTGCTCGGCGAGCAGGCGTACGTGGTCGAGGTCCGCGCCCGCGCCCCGCTTGGCCAGGATCTTCCAGGGGACGCGGCGCAGCAGCACCCGGGTCGTCTCGCCGACGCCCGGCTTGACCAGGTTGACGTCGTGGATGCCGTACTCCTCGCTGATCCGTTCGACGGCGGCCCAGCCCTCCCAGGTGGGGGCGCGGTCCGCCGCGAGCAGTTCCTTGGCCTCGGCGTCCACCGCGTCGGCGACCTCGTCGAAGCGGGCGGCGACCTTGTCGAGGAACAGCCCGGAGACGTCGGAGCCTGCCAGCTCGCGGTAGAACTTCGCCCCGTGGAAGTCGTGCGGGCCGACCAGGTCGGAGCGCAGCACCGTACGGGAGATCAGCCCGGACACCGTGGAGTTGAGGCAGGCGGACGGGATGAGGAAGTCCTCGCGCGTCCCGTACGTCCGCACACAGCCGCCCGGGTCGGCCAGTACGGCGATCTCCGGACTGAAGCCCTCGAACTCCTCCAGCGCGGCGGCGAGTTCGCGGGTGATGGCGCCCTTGCCCGTCCATCCGTCGACGAAGACGACGTCCGCCGGATCGTGGTGGGCGGCCAGCCAGCGCAGGGCGTTGGCGTCGATGCCCCGGCCCCGGACGATGGAGACGGCGTAGTGCGGCAGGTCGAGCCCGTGGCGGTGCGTCGCCCAGCGGCGCATGAGGACCCCGACCGGGGTACCGGCGCGGGCGAGGGAGACCAGGACGGGGGGCCTGCCCTCCGAGCGGAGCCGGGAGGCGGGGTGTTCGGCGAGGATCGTCTCGGTGACCGTGCCGACGGCGCGGGCGATACGGGCCGCCGACGTCTCCAGGGCGGCCTTGAACAGCTCCTGGTACTGCGGGCTGGGCTGGTATTCGACGGGCAGCGACTCGGCGTAGTGGGCGCCGCCGCTCTGGATGGCCTCCTCCCGTTCCTCTGTCGGGGCCTCCAGGGCCGTGTCCGAGAGGTCCTGGAGCAGCCAGCCGACGTCTTCCGCGGCGTAGGAGGAGAAGGCGGGGCCCCTGAGGGGTTCGGGCAGCATGGCGGCTTCCTGCCTGTGGAAGGGCGGCGACGAGGCCGTGCGGGAGGTCTGCGACGAGGCCGTGCCGGAGGTCGACGGCGCATCCGTGCGGGAGGCGCGCGACGGGACGTACGACGGGACGACCGCGAGCAGCACCCGGTCGGTGTGCCCCGCGAGCCGGGCCAGCAGTCCGTCGGGGGCGTGCAGTGCGGGGGTGTCGGCCGCGGAGTCGACGACGGCGACGACGGCGTCGAAGCCCGCGCCCGCGACGTTGTAGGCGTAACGGTCGCCGGGCCCGTCGGCGGGGTCGTCGTGGGCGGGGAAGACGAGGCGGCTGCGTATGGCGTAGCCCGGGTCGTCGACGGCGAGGACCGGCGAGCGGGTGGTGGTGGAGTAGCGGACCTCGGCGGTGGTGGCGCCCTCCAGCGCGGTGCCGAGCCGCAGCGGCGCGTACATCAGCTCCTCGAAGCCGAGGACGAGCACCCTGCGGGCGTCGCCCAGGGCGTCGGCGATACGGGCGGCCATGTCCGGCAGCGCCGCTTCGAGGGCCGCGCGGTGGACGGGGGTGAAGCCGTGGCGTCCGCCGTCGGGCACTCCGGCCGGCCAGTCCACGGCGACCCGCACGGGGGCGGAGCGCGGGGCGGGAGGCTCGCTCTCCGAAGCGGCGGCCTCCTGCTCGGCGACCAGCTTCCGCCCCTTCTCCAGGACGCCGTCGGGCAGGACCACGGTGCCCCGGGCGCGGGCGACGAGGTCGACGCGGGCGCCGATCTCCTCGGCGAACTCGGCCAGGCGGCCCTGGTCGGCCTCGGACCGCATGTCCACCAGGGCGACGATGACGTACCGGTCACGGGGGTAGCGGGCGTGGAGGGCGCGGATGGTGTTGAGCACGGTGTTGCCGGTGGAGAACTCGTCGTCGACCAGGACCAGCGGTGCGCCGTCCCCGGTGCTCCGCAGCAGGTCCGGGTCCTCGGGCAGCAGGAGGTGCGAGGTGGCGTGCGAGTGCGCCTCCTCGAAGCCGCCGGCCTGGGCGACCCCGTCGACCGGCCGGCGGGTCGAGTGGAGGTAGGGGGCGACGCCGATGCCGTCCGCGACGGCGTGGCCGAGGCCCGTGGCGGTCTCCGCGTAACCGAGGACGACGGCGCGGCGGGCCTCGGCCTCGCCGAGCAGATGGCGCACCCGCTCCCCGAGCTCGAACCCCGCGCCGTGGACGACGGAGGGCCGCTGGGGCACGTGCTTGCCCAGGACGTTCGACACGAGCAGATGGGCCCGCTTCGGGTTGCGGCGCAGGGCGAGGCCCAGCAGCTCCCGGATCTCCCCGTCACCGGCGAGCTCGACCCCGAGCCGCCCCGCGACCCAGTTACCCGACCACTCCACGTCCACTGCCTCTTCTTCCCGTGTCCGCCCGGTCGTCCGGTCGGCCACCCTGTCGGTCATCCGGTCGGTCGTGCGCCCGGCGGGCTCACCCGTGGGGCGGCGGCCCCGTCCGCCCGTCGACGCGTTCAGTCCGTCACGCCCGCGGCCAGGAGCTCCACGAAGCCGACGTCCTCCTGTGCCACACCGAAGACCTCGGCCCTCTGGAGGGTCCGTTCGGCCCAGGCACGGTGCGGCTTCACCTCGTTCATCTTGTTCGTGTAGGCGGAACGCAGCACTCCGCCGCCGCCCCGCTCGGGCCGCAGGATGTCCTGCGCGTCGCTGTACTCCTCGTGGCTGACGACCGACAGCGCGTGCACGGGCAGGACGTGGGACGGGTGGATGCAGGTCTTGCCGAGCAGTCCGTTGGCCCGGTCGAGCTCGATCTCGCGCAGCAGTCCGTCGAGGTCGTGCTCGATGAGCGTGGTGCGCAGTTCCTCGGCCTGCCCCATGAAGGGGCTGCGGCGCAGCTGGGGCTTGAACATGCGCTCCTGGAGGCGGAAGTACTCCCAGACCGGTCCGGTGATGGTGAAGCCCGTGCCGTCCGCCCGGCCCAGCACGTTGACGACGTCCCCGATGACGGCGCCGACGATCTGGACGTCGTACGCCGTCATGTCGGGCGCCCTGCGCAGACCGTAGGCGGAGCAGAAGTCGGTGACGCCGAGCCGCAGCGCCAGGATCCGCTCGCGGTACTTGTCGACGGTGCGGGCGATTCCCTGGAGGGTCTCGCCCCTGGTCTCCAGGTGCAGCAGCTCGGGTGATTCGAGCACGGGCATCGCGAACAGCCGGTGTCCGCTGTCCGCTTCGGCCGCGGTGAGGGCTTCCAGGAACAGCTCTCCCCGCTCTTCGGTGAATTTGGGAAGTACGAATCCGGACAACAATCGGACGGAGCTTCCGAGCCGCCGCACGAGGTCGGAAATCTGATCCGGCTCACGGACCCTGATGAAGAGCAGCGGCAGATCGACGGCCCGCGTCTCCAGGTCGGCGAACTGCCGGACGAGATTGGCCTCGGCCCCGACCACTTCGGCGTCGTCGATGGAATCCTCCAGGCAGAGCACCATGGAGACGACTCCGAGCCCGGCCTGCTTGATCACGTCGTCGGCCAGCCTGGGCCGGGTCGCGGGGCTGTAGAGGGTGGCGCCGAGCGCCGCCGACAGCATGCGGGAGGGGGAGTCCGCGCTGAATTCGCACGGCTCCCTGAAGAACAGACCCTCCCGGACAGCGGGCGAGATGTGCCCGAAATGACGCATGTGATTCCCCCGTACTGCCTGATAGACCGGACAACGTGTGGCCGGTAATAGTACGTTCGGACAGGTGTCGGAGGTTCCCCACCCGTATGAACTTCGGGTAACCCCGACGTATCTCACAGCCCTCGCGGCGCCGCTGCGTGCCCTGCGGGCTGTGAGGTACGTCGGGTATCTCACAGCCCTCGCGGCGCCGCTGCGTGCCCTGCGGGCTGTGAGGTACGTCGGGTATCTCACAGCCCTCGCGGCGCGCCTGCGTGCCCCGCGCGAACACGTCCTGGCCTACTGGTTCGCACCCCCGCGTTGTCCGCGCGCCCCACCAGCAGGCAGGATGACCGCCATGACGCACGCGATGCTGAAGGGCTCGAACGTCCCTCTCGACGCCATGGCCGTACGGGCCGTGCTGCGCTGGACCCCGGGCGCCGGGGTCCCGGATGTGGACGCCTCCGCCCTGCTGCTCGGTTCCTCCGGACGGGTGCGTTCCGACGAGGACTTCGTCTTCTACAACCAGCCGCGCCATCCCTCGGGTCTCGTGCGGCGGCTTCCCAAGCGCAGTGCGCCCGAGGGCCTCACGGACACGATCGAGGCGGATCTCTCCGCGCTCGACCCGTCCGTGGACCAGGTGGTCATCGCCGCTTCCTGCGACGAGGCGCCGTTCGAGCAGGTGCGTGATCTGCGCATATCGCTGTACGACGCGGCGTCGGCCGACGGTGAGCCGCTCGCGGTCTTCGACGTGAGGGCGGAGACCGGCGAGGAGACCGCGGTCATCTGCGGCGAGCTGTACCGGCGGGGCGACGGCTGGAAGTTCCGCGCGGTGGGCCAGGGCTACCCGACGGGCCTCATCGGGCTGGCCACCGCCTTCGGGATCTCGGTGGACGAGGCGGAGGCGGCTTCCGAGCCCGGCCCCCCGGCCGAGCCCGCGCCCGACGCTCAGGCGTCCTTCCCGCCCGCTCCCGATGCCACCCAGGCGCACGCCCCGCAGACCGCGCCCGACAGCCAAGCCACGATCCAGCACCAGCAGCCCTCGTACGGCTACCCGCAGCCGTCCGTGGCGCCCCAGCCGGCCTACGGCTACCCGCAGCAGCCCACCGGGGCCCCTCAGCCCGCCTACGGCTACCCGCAGCCCTCGGCGGCGGCCCGGCCCGCCTACGGCTATCCCCAGCCCGCAGCGGCGGCGGCGCACGCCGCCGACCCGAATTTCGTGCTCCCCCCGCAGGGCCCGCAGTTCCTCCGGTCCTGAACCGGCGCTACGGCGGCCCTTCATGGCAGGCACTCAGGCCCGCGTCTTGTAGCCGCGTCCCCACTGCATGCCGAAGCCGTACATCCGGTCCAGCTCCGACTGGAAGCCGTACACGAATTTCACCTCGCGGCGCACGACGAGCTCGCCCTTGGTGTTGTCCACGGTGAACACCGCGCAGGAGCGTGCCTGCGGGGCGCGCTCGTCCAGCTCGATCTCGATGCGCGGGCCGTTGCCCGGATAGAGCGTCACCTTGGCGTGCGTACGGTCGAAGGCCGGGGTCTGGTCGTAGATGTAGACGAAGAAGAGCAGACGCTTGATCTCGTCGCGCTTGTCGAGGTTCACATAGACGGTCTCGCCGGACGGCGCACCGAAGCGGTCGTCCCCGCTGAGCCTGATGTAGGGCGCGCTGTTCAGATCGCCGATGAGGTTGCCCAGCGGCTGTACGACGCCCTTGGTGCCGTCCTTCAGCTCGTACATGCAGCCCAGGTCCAGGTCGACGTTGACCATGCCCTGGGTGTGGGCCTGGACGACGTCGGGCTGGAAGAGCTTCAGCGGGCGCAGCAGTCGGCCGCTCTGCCGCGACCTGCCCCCGATGTCCGACGTACGCATCCGCCACGACAGGTTGACGCGCAGATTGCCGGACAGCGCGCCCTGCTTGGTGAGCGAGACCGTCGCGTTGCGCCGGGAGAGCACGATGGAGTTCGTCGCGGAGTTACCCGACTCGAACTGTGCCGCCCGTCCCGCGAACAGGCCGTCCCAGAAGGCCATCCCAACCCCCACATGTGTCCCGGTAGTACCGCCCGACCCCACGTGCACGGCTCACACGCCGCACACGCCCCGCACGTCACTGCGGGGCGGCCACCGGGCCGGGTCCGGGTGTTCCCGGAGAACCGCCGCTGTGGGCCGCCCCGCAGAGAGAGCGTTCCTCAATCCCTACCGGGTCACACCCCGGAGGAGACTTCCGCCTTGGAATCGGAGCCGCCGGCGGCCTCGATGGCCTTGTTGCGGCGCACCGAGGACCAGAAGGACCAGCCGATGAGGATGACCCCGACGGAACCGGTGATGAGCTCGTTGATCTCGTACTGGATGGTGACGAGGAGGATGACCGCGAGGGCGCCGATCGCGTAGTGCGCGCCGTGCTCCAGGTAGACGTAGTCGTCCAGGGTGCCCTGGCGGACCAGGTACACGGTGAGCGAACGGACGTACATGGCGCCGATACCGAGGCCGAGGGCCATCAGCACGATCTCGTTGGTGATGGCGAAGGCGCCGATGACACCGTCGAAGGAGAAGGACGCGTCGAGGACCTCGAGGTAGAGGAACATGAAGAACGCGGCCTTGCCCGCGAGGAGCACCCCGGAGACCGGCTTGCCGGCCTTCTTGGCCTCTTCCTCGGCCTCCTGCTCGCGCTCCTCCTCCTCTTCGAGCTTGTTCTCGAAGAATCCGGAGAGACCGCCGACCACGAGGTAGGTGATCAGACCCGCGATGCCGGAGAGCATGACGGTCGACGCCTTGTCGGCGTGTCCGCCGCCGTGCTGGTGGGCGTGGGTCGCGAAGGTCATGGCCGAGACCAGCAGGACGATCAGGGCGACGCAGACCGACAGCATGTCGACCTTGCCGAGCTTGGCGAGCGGGCGCTCGATCCAGCGCAGCCACTGGATGTCCCGGTCCTCGAAAATGAAGTCCAGGAAGATCATGAGCAGGAACATGCCACCGAAGGCGGCGATCGACGGATGGGCGTCCGTCACGAGTTCCTTGTACCTGTCAGGGTCGTTGAACGAGAGGTCGATTGCCTCGATCGGACCCAGTTGCGCGCTGACGGCCACGATCACGACGGGGAAGACCAGCCGCATACCGAAGACGGCGATGAGCACACCGATGGTGAGGAAGATCTTCTGCCAGAAGGCATTCATCTTCTTCAGGATCCCGGCGTTGATCACCGCGTTGTCGAAGGACAGCGAGATCTCGAGGATCGACAGGATCGCGACGATGCCGAATGCCTGCCACCCCCCGTAGAACACCGCTGCGACCAGGCCGATCGCGGTGACCGCGAACGACCAGCCGAAGGTTTTCAGAAGCACTGGCTACCCCATCATGTATGTAACGGGTCTCCCCCGGTTGTGTACGGGGCTCCCCCGCGCCGTGCGCGGCTTTACGAAACGTTGACCCCGAAGTCTAGAGCGATGCCTCGGAGCCCTGACGCGTACCCCTGTCCGACTGCACGGAATTTCCACTCCCCGCCATAGCGGTACAGCTCACCGAAGATCATCGCCGTCTCCGTGGAGGCGTCCTCGCTGAGGTCGTAGCGCGCGAGCTCCTGTCCGTCCGCCTGGTTCACCACCCGGATGAAGGCATTGCTGACCTGACCGAATGTCTGCCCACGATTGTCGGCTTCATGGATCGAGACAGGGAAAAGAATCTTGTCGCAGTGAGCCGGGACCTGGGTGAGATTCACGATGACGGACTCGTCGTCGCCGTCGCCCTCACCCGTGAGGTTGTCACCGGTGTGCTCGACGGAACCGTCGGGGCTGGTGAGGTTGTTGTAGAACACGAACCACTCGTCGCCGAGGACCCGGCCCGACTGGCACAGCAGTGCGCTGGCGTCGAGGTCGAAGTCGGCTCCCGTCGTGGATCGTGCGTCCCAGCCGAGCCCGACCAGCACCTGAGTGAGATTGGGTGCGGCCTTGGAGAGGGAGACATTGCCTCCCTTGGCGAGCGTGACGCCCATGGTGTGTCCTCCCCGAGTCGATGGACGGTCTTTCTGGTGGCACGGCGCCTTCCGGACGCGGGGCGCTCTGCCGAGCGCGTCCGGCGCCGCACAGGGTGCGGCGCCGGACGCGATGGAGCTTGCTGTGTCCGGAGGTCCCCCCGGACCGGCTCAGACGTTGACGCCGAAGTCCTGCGCGATGCCGCGCAGACCCGAGGCATACCCCTGGCCGATGGCACGGAACTTCCACTCCGCGCCGTTGCGGTAGAGCTCGCCGAAGACCATGGCGGTCTCCGTGGACGCGTCCTCGCTGAGGTCGTAGCGCGCGAGCTCGCTGTTGTCCGCCTGGTTGACCACGCGGATGTACGCGTTGCGGACCTGGCCGAAGCTCTGCTGGCGGCTCTCGGCCTCGTAGATCGAGACCGGGAAGACGATCTTGTCGACGTCGGCCGGGACGCCGGCCAGGTTGACGTTGATGACCTCGTCGTCGCCCTCGCCCTCACCGGTGAGGTTGTCACCGGTGTGCTCGACCGAGCCGTCGGGGCTCTTGAGGTTGTTGAAGAAGACGAAATTCCCGTCGCTGGCGACCTTGCCCTCGGCGTTCGTCAGCAGAGCGCTGGCGTCGAGGTCGAAGTCTCCGCCGGTGGTCGTCCGGGCATCCCAGCCCAGACCGACGATGACCGCGGTGAGGTTCGGCGCGGCCTTGGTCAGCGAGACGTTGCCGCCCTTGCTGAGGCTGACTCCCACGAGTCCTCCAAAAGTTTGAGAGGGCCGGCAGACACCAGTCGCCCCCGTCGTGCGTTGGCATCGGATCAACGATTGGATCCTAGTGACCGGTTCCCTGCCAAAACAGGCTTTTGGCAGGCAACCGCGGGGTGATCCCCGGATCCGGAGGCCGCCGACCCCCGGAATCAGGGGTTCACCGGCTCCGGGAGGCCCGTCAGAGCGAGCCGAGCGCCTTGACGTAGTCGTTCAGGTCACGCGCGTCCGGCAGCCCGTTGACGACGGTCCAGCGGACCACGCCGTCCTTGTCGATGATGAACGTGCCGCGCACCGCGCAGCCCTTGTCCTCGTCGAAGACGCCGTACGCCCGCGAGGTCTCGCCGTGCGGCCAGAAGTCCGACAGCAGCGGGTACTCCAGGCCCTCCTGCTCGGCGAAGACGCGCAGGGTGTGGATGGAGTCGTTGGACACCGCGAGCAGCTGGGTGTCGTCGTTCTCGAACTGCGGCAGCTCGTCGCGGAGCGCGCAGAGCTCGCCCGTGCAGACCCCGGTGAAGGCGAAGGGGTAGAAGAGCAGCACCACGTTCTTCTCACCGCGGAAGTCGGACAGCTTCACGGTCCGCCCGTGGTTGTCCTTCAGTTCGAATTCCGGAGCCTGCGTGCCGACCTCGATCGCCATGTGAAACGCGTCCCTTCGCAAACGTCACCACTTCCCCGGCCTGGGCCGTCCGGGTGACACCCACCCTACGCAGCGTTCCGCGGGGAGCCCGGGCAGGTCCGCACCGGCGCGTACGAAGGCCCCCGGACGGCGTGATGCTGTCCGGGGGCCCCGGTGGTGTCGGAAGAGCTCAGCGCTTGGCCTTGGCCCCCTTGGGGGTGACCAGACGGCTGCCCGTCCAGTCCTTGCCCGCGTTGATGCTCTTGGTCTGGGCAAGACCAGCTGTCTGGGCAGCCTCGTTGATGTCGCTCGGCTCGACGTATCCGTCTCGGCCGGTCTTGGGCGTCAGCAGCCAGACCGCCCCGCCGTCCTCGATCAGACCAATGGCATCCACCAGCGCGTCCGTAAGGTCGCCGTCCTCGTCGCGGAACCACAGCAGGACGACGTCAGCGACGTCGTCGTAGTCCTCGTCGACGAGATCCTGGCCGATTGTGGCCTCAATGCCCTCACGGAGCTCCTGCTCGACGTCGTCGTCGTAGCCGATCTCCTGGACCACCTGTCCGGGTTCGAACCCAAGCCTCGCGGCCGTGTTGGTCCGTTCCTCCGCGTGGTCCGCGGTCGCGCTCACGGGTTGCCTCCTGATCATGTTTCGGAAAATGCTTCAGCCACGCGCGTGCGCGGGGCATTGGCCGTAGTCCACACGGGCTCGGCGAATCGCGCAAGTACCCGGCGTCCGAGACCGCCTAAACGGTGACGTTCCATGCCACGTCGCCGCAACTTCCGGCATGTCTCCTGCGGGGCCGGGAATGGTGTCCGGACCCTTTACGTCCTTCCTCAGCTTATGCCGTTTCGCTCCGCCATTCGGATTCGAACGGGCTTTGGGAACGCTTGGCCGGGTTGGGCGTATGGTTGCGGTTTGGGCAGGGGCGCCCGCACGCTGCTGACACTCGTGCCCAAACACGGCGTCCGGGAACCTTGTGTTACCCCACAGTAGAGATGACGTTTAGGTCCTCGCGGTACACGATGGTGGCGGCGTACGCGGCCACCACGGGGGTACGTTTCCCCGCAACCAGGCCCCGAAGTGCAGCACCGAACAGCGAAGGAACAGCGTGGCTTCCGGATCCGATCGCAACCCGATCATCATTGGCGGCCTTCCGAGCCAGGTCCCGGACTTCGATCCTGAAGAGACCCAGGAATGGCTCGACTCCCTCGACGCCGCCGTCGACGAGCGCGGCCGTGAGCGGGCCCGCTACCTGATGCTCCGGCTCATCGAGCGCGCGCGGGAGAAGCGCGTCGCCGTGCCGGAGATGCGCAGCACCGACTACGTGAACACGATCGCCACGAAGGACGAACCGTTCTTCCCCGGCGACGAGGAGATCGAGCGCAAGGTCCTCAACGCGACCCGGTGGAACGCCGCGGTGATGGTCTCCCGCGCCCAGCGCCCCGGGATCGGCGTCGGCGGCCACATCGCCACCTTCGCCTCCTCCGCCTCGCTGTACGACGTGGGCTTCAACCACTTCTTCCGGGGCAAGGACGACGGTCTGGGCGGCGACCAGATCTTCTTCCAGGGACACGCGTCCCCCGGCATCTACGCCCGCGCCTTCCTGCTCGACCGGCTCAGCGAGGCGCAGCTCGACGGCTTCCGCCAGGAGAAGTCGAAGGCCGGACACGCCCTGTCCAGCTATCCGCACCCGCGGTCGATGCCCGACTTCTGGGAGTTCCCGACCGTCTCGATGGGCCTCGGCCCGCTCGGCGCGATCTACCAGGCGCGGATGAACCGCTACATGGAGGCGCGCGGCATCGCCGACACCTCCAAGTCGCACGTCTGGGCGTATCTCGGTGACGGCGAGATGGACGAGCCGGAGTCGCTCGGCCAGCTCTCGATCGCCGCCCGTGAGGGTCTGGACAACCTCACCTTCGTGGTGAACTGCAACCTCCAGCGCCTGGACGGCCCGGTCCGGGGCAACGGCAAGATCATCCAGGAGCTGGAGTCCCAGTTCCGGGGCGCCGGCTGGAACGTCATCAAGCTGGTCTGGGACCGCACCTGGGACCCGCTGCTCGCGCAGGACCGCACGGGCATCCTGGTCAACAAGCTGAACACCACCCCGGACGGCCAGTTCCAGACGTACGCCACCGAGACCGGCGCGTACATCCGCGACCACTTCTTCGGTGACGACCCGCGGCTGCGCGAGATGGTCAAGGACATGTCCGACGACCAGATCCTGCACCTGGGGCGCGGCGGCCACGACCACCGCAAGGTCTACGCGGCGTACGCGGCGGCCAAGGCCCACAAGGGCCAGCCGACGGTCATCCTGGCGCAGACGGTCAAGGGCTGGACACTCGGCCCGAACTTCGAGGGCCGCAACGCGACCCACCAGATGAAGAAGCTCACGGCCGACGACCTCAAGCGCTTCCGGGACCGTCTGCACATCCCGATCGCGGACAAGCAGCTGGAGGACGGCAACCCGCCGTACTACCACCCGGGCCGCGACTCGGAAGAGATCCAGTACATGCACGACCGCCGCAAGGGTCTGGGCGGTTACGTCCCGACCCGTGTGGTGCGCGCGAAGCCGCTGCCCCTCCCGGACGAGAAGGCGTACGCGACCGCGAAGAAGGGTTCGGGTCAGCAGTCGATCGCCACGACCATGGCGTTCGTCCGCGTGCTGAAGGACCTCATGCGGGACAAGGAGATCGGCAAGCGTTTCGTGCTGATCGCGCCCGATGAGTACCGCACCTTCGGTATGGACGCGTTCTTCCCGAGTGCGAAGATCTACAACCCGCTCGGCCAGCAGTACGAGTCGGTGGACCGTGAGCTGCTGCTCGCTTACAAGGAGTCGCCGACGGGCCAGATGCTGCACGACGGCATCTCCGAGGCCGGCTGCACGGCCTCGCTGATCGCCGCGGGTTCGGCGTACGCCACGCACGGCGAGCCGCTGATCCCGGTGTACGTCTTCTACTCGATGTTCGGTTTCCAGCGCACCGGTGACCAGTTCTGGCAGATGGCCGACCAGCTCTCGCGCGGTTTCGTCCTGGGTGCGACCGCCGGGCGTACGACGCTGACCGGTGAGGGGCTCCAGCACGCGGACGGCCACTCGCAGCTGCTCGCCTCGACGAACCCGGCCTGCGTCTCCTACGACCCGGCGTTCGGCTACGAGATCGCGCACATCGTCAAGGACGGTCTGCGCCGTATGTACGGCGGGGCCCCCGACGAGAACGAGGACGTCTTCTACTACCTCACCGTCTACAACGAGCCGATCCAGCACCCGGCCGAGCCGGCCGACGTGGACGTCGAGGGCATCCTCAAGGGTGTCCACCGCTACCGCGCGGGCGAGAAGGGCCAGATCCCGGCCCAGATCCTGGCGTCGGGCGTGGCGGTCCCGTGGGCGGTCGAGGCCCAGCAGATCCTGGCCGACGAGTGGAACGTGAAGGCGGACGTCTGGTCGGCGACCTCCTGGAACGAGCTGCGCCGTGAGGCCGTGGAGGTGGAGCGCCACAACCTGCTCCACCCGGAGGAGGAGCAGCAGGTCCCGTACGTGACGCGGAAGCTGTCCGGCTCCGAGGGCCCGTTCGTGGCGGTCTCGGACTGGATGCGTTCCGTGCCGGACCAGATCTCGCGCTGGGTGCCGGGTGCCTACCAGTCGCTGGGTGCGGACGGCTTCGGCTTCGCCGACACCCGGGGCGCGGCGCGCCGCTTCTTCCACATCGACGCGCAGTCGATCGTGCTGGCGGTGCTGACCGAGCTGGCGAAGGAAGGCAGGATCGACCGCTCGGCGCTGAAGACCGCGCTGGACCGCTACGAGCTGCTGGACGTGGCCGCGGCGGGTCCCGGCCCGGCCGGCGGCGACGCGTAAGGAACACGCGGTCCCGCGGGAGAGCGGCGGGAGAGCGCCCGGAGGGCGGCAGGGCTTCACGGCCCTGCCGCCCTCCGGCGTTCCCGGCCCCGGGCCGGGCGGCGCGGCACCCGCAGGACGCTCGGCCCGGAGCCGGGCCTGCCTGGGGGCCCGGGGCGAGGCACGCACCCGCAGGACCGGCCCGGCGCCCTGCAAACCACTCAGCGCGCCGCACGCGCCCGCAGGACCGAACCGGCGCGCCGCCTGCCCGCAGGCGGGCCGGACGCGGTCCTACCCCCTCAGCTCTCCCAGATCTTGAATGCCCGCACCGTGTAGGGCGACCGGGGCACCCAGGTACCCCCGCCCGGGTACGTCTCGAATTCGCCGGTCTCGGCGCACTCGGCGGACTGGTAGGTGGTGACGGGCCGCCCGGTGCGGTTGACGAGTGCCTGGGCGTGGCGGCCGGCCGGCAGCGGGACGCAGCTCTCGATGTCGACGCCGGACAGCTCGTGGACCTGGGCGGCCCCGGTGAAGTCGGGTTCCGCCCAGAGGCAGAGCTGCCCCGCCCCGCACGGCGCGAGCCCCTTCGGAGGGGAGTGCGGCGCGCTGCGGGTGCGTTCCTGGCCCGTGTGCCGGTGGTCGGTGCCCGGCGCGGCGCCGGAGGCCGGGGCGGTGGCCGGGACGAGTGCGGTGGCCGCCAGGGCGGCGGCGAGAACGGTCGTACGCATGGTGATGAACCCCCGTGGTCGGGCGAGCCGGACGACTCGCCATGTCCGCACTCTGACCTGCGCCGGAGCGTACGGGGAAGGGGCCGGGGAGCGGACCACCCTGATAGGCGACAGCCCCGCCGGTACCGTCCGGCGGGGCTGTCGGGTGCGCTGTGTTGACGCGTTACTCCCGGCGGTGTGCCGGGGGCGGCCGAGGGGTCAGATGTGCCCTGCGCCCATCCCGGCCTCGGCGTTCGCGCCGCGCTTGGTGAGCGTGGCGACGAGGGCCGCGACCACGGCGACGATGCCCGCGACCATGAAGGCGGAGCTCATGCCCGACACGAACGTGTCATGGGCGACGTCCGTGATCTTCACCGCGAGCTCCGGCGGGGTCCCCGGCGCGATCGGCGGCATACCGACCTTGATGGCGGAGGACGCCTGGTCCAGCTGCGCCGCGTCGACCGGCGGGAGCTCCGCGGCCTTCCAGTTGTCGTCGAGCTTGGCGTCGACCTGGGCGGCCATGACGGCTCCCAGGACGGCCGTACCGAGGCTGCCGCCGACCTGCATGGCGGCCTGCTGGAGACCGCCCGCGACGCCGGAGAGCTCCATCGGGGCGTTGCCCACGATGACCTCGGTGGCGCCGACCATGACCGGCGCGAGGCCGAACCCGAGGAGCGCGAACCAGAGCGACATCGTCAGCGTCCCGGTGCCGATGGTCAGCTGCGACATGCCGAACATGGCGATCGCGACGGACACCATGCCGCCGACCAGCGGCACGCGCGGGCCGAACTTCGTGATGGCGGCGCCGGCGAGCGGCGAGCCGACGATCATCATCCCGGTCAGCGGCAGCAGGTGCAGACCGCTGTCCACCGGGCTCATGCCGTGCACGTTCTGGAGATAGAAGGTGACGAAGAACAGGCCGCCCATGAAGGCGAACGCCATCAGCACCATCAGGACCACACCGGCCGACAGCGGCAGGGAGCGGAACATCGTCAGCGGGATGAGCGGCTCGCGGACGTTCTTCTGGGAGAGCGCGAACACGAAGAACAGGACGAGCGCGGCACCGAGGAACCCGAGCGTCTTCCAGTCGCCCCAGCCCCACTCGGAGCCCTTGATCAGCGCCCAGATCAGGCAGAACATCGCCTGTGACAGCAGCACGATGCCGCCGATGTCGAAGGACTTCGGCGCGTTCTCGGCGCGGTGGTCCTTGAGGATCACGAGGCCGAAGAGGAGCGCGATCACACCGACCGGCACGTTGATGAAGAAGACGGACTGCCAGCTGACGTGCTCCACGAGCACACCGCCGAGGATCGGTCCGCCCGCGGTCGAGGCGCCGATCACCATGCCCCAGATGCCGATCGCCATGTTCAGCTTCTCGGCGGGGAAGGTGGCGCGCAGCAGTCCGAGCGCCGCAGGCATCAGCAGGGCGCCGAAGAGGCCCTGGAGCACGCGGAAGACGATCACCAGGGCGACGCTGTCGGAGAGGCCGATGGCCGCCGACGCGGCGGCGAAACCCGCGATCCCTATCAGGAAGGTCTGGCGGTGGCCGAAGCGGTCGCCGAGCTTGCCCGCGGTGATCAGGGAGACCGCGAGGGCGAGCATGTAGCCGTTGGTGATCCACTGGACGTCGGCGAGCGACGCCCCGAGGTCCTGCTGGATCGCGGGGTTGGCGATCGCGACGATCGTGCCGTCGAGCGCCACCATCATCACGCCGATGGCCACGGCGAAGAGCGTCAGCCACGGGTGGCCGCGCAGCCCCTTCGCCGGTGCGGGAACAAGGGTGTCTTCAGGCTCCCGCGGCGCCTTTTCGACAGTGGTCTGACTAGTCATGGACAGGACGTTATGACAGTCGCTGACAGTTGACTAACCAATTCACGCGACAGTAACTGTCACGTAGATCACAGGTAGGCTGGTCAGGTAAAAACCGCGAAAAGAGGTCCGGCACGTGACACGCAGGCAGACATCCGGGGCCCCCTTCGCAGGGACCCGGGTCGGATTGCGTGAGCGCAAGAAGCAACGCACCCGTGAGGCCCTGCTGCACGCCGCCCTCAGGCTCTTCACCACACAGGGGTACGACCGGACCACCGTCGACGAGATCGTCGAGGCCGTCGGGGTCTCCCAGCGCACCTTCTTCCGCTACTTCGTGAACAAGGAGGCCACCGCCTTCGCCGTACAGGACGCGGTGGACGCGCGGTTCCTCGCGGAGTTGCGTCAACGTCCCGCGGCAGAGGCCCCTTTCGAGGCAATGCGCAGGGCCGTCGCCGACGCCTGGGACGGGATGGCCGCGGAGATCGGCGACGAGGCCGTGATCGAGCTCCAGATCCGCACCTATCGCATGATCGAATCGACCCCGGCCCTGCTCTCCGCCCACATCCGGCGCAACATCGGACTGGAGCAGCAGATCGCCCTGCTGATCGCGGAGCGTGAGGGGCTGGACGTCGAGGCGGACCCGCGCCCCCGGGTCGCCGTGGCCGCCTTCTCCGGAGTGATGCGGCTGAGCGGACAGCTGTGGGGACGGCGCAAGGACGCGGGCGCGAAGGAGCTCAGGGCGATGACCGAACTCCACCTGGACCACCTCGGACCTGCGCTCTCGAGGAACTGGCGCGCCGCGTAGGCACGTTCTTACGTGAACCGCACAGGTGTGCCGCACCCCTCACGGCTCCCCCATGGCCGAACTCACAACGCCCGGGCCGATACGGTCATTTCGGACATCGAATCGGCGCCACGGACGCCTGAGTGTGGATCCGGCGCACACGGAGCGTAAGAGACGGGGGGTCAATTCCCCGCGGTCGAGTGATCCGTGTCACCCCTGCGACGACCTCAGGTTCGCGTCTCCTAGGGTGGGGCGCAGTGACTTCCTTCGACTCCTCCCCCACCCTCACCGCATGGCGCGCCCTGCTCGCCATCGCGGTCGTGTTCGTGATGCTGGCGACCACCGGCTGGACCGCCGTGCGCCACCAGCACTCCGCCGCGCCGCGCGAGGTCGCGCTCGCGTCCTGGGCGAAGGACCGGATAGCGGGTCACGCTCTCCCGGACGTGGGCGCCCCCGCCTCCCGGCTGGCCCACTTCTTCACGGCGCTCACGGCGGGCCAGCAGGTGGCGCTCGCCGACAAGTACCCGCTCGTGGTGGGGAATCTCAACGGCGCGCCGGTGGAGCTGCGTTACCGGGCCAACCGGCACGCCCTCGCGCAGGCCGAGACGGCCGAGGAGCAGCGGACCCAGGACACGCGGCTCTCACCGGACGGGCGCCATCAGGCCGCGCAGCGGCTGGCGCGCTTCCGGTCCCTGCTCGCCGGTGACCGGCAGATCCTCACCTTCGATCCCTCGGGCCGGGGCCGGGCCGCCGAGGTCTTCGGCGACCTCGACCGGGCCGACCGGATCTCCGTGGTCGTGCCGGGGGTCGACACGAATCTGCTGACGCTGGAGCGCACCGGCGCCAAGGAGAACGCGGCGCCGGTCGGCATGGCGCGGTCGCTGTACGAGGCGGAGCGCTCGGCGCGCCCCGCTTCGCACACGGCGGTCATCGCGTGGGCCGACTACACGACGCCGGTCGGCATCGGGATGGACGCCGTGCTGGGCGGACTGGCGTCGGAAGGAGCGGTGCGGCTGAACGCGCTTCTGGAGGCGCTGCCCGGCACCTCGGACGTCTCGCTGTTCTGCCACAGCTACGGCTCCGTGCTGTGCGGCGTGGCCGCGCACGACCTGCCGACGAGGGTGTCCGACATCGCGGTCGCGGGCAGCCCGGGGATGCGGGCGGACAGTGCCGGCGCCCTGCACACCAGGGCCAGGGTGTGGGCGATGCGGGACAGCGACGACTGGATCGCGGAGGTGCCGAACATGGAGGTCGGCGGGCTGGGCCACGGCGCCGATCCGGTCGATCCGTCCTTCGGGGCGCGGATCGTGTCGGCGAGCGGCGCCATCGGGCACAGCGGCTATTTCGAGCCGGGCACGGAGAGCCTGGACAACTTCGCCGCGATCGGCGTGGGTGCGTACGACTCGGTCACGTGCGCGAGCAGCGATCTCGCGTGCCACCGGGAGATTTCCGGGTAGCCGGAGACCTGACGCGCGTAGAGAGACGCCGGACGCGCGTAGAGAGCGGCGAACGGTCTGCCCGATTGCGCCTGTACCGAAGGGGGACGTGCGAGGCTGTGCCACATACGATGAGGCACATGGGTGATGTGCTGGCCGGAATTCATGCCACCTGGGAGTTCGACACCGACTCCGTGCTCATCCGCTTCGAACGGGGAATCCGCGCGCCGAGGCTCTTCCAGAGTCTGCGCGAACGCCGCATCCCGTATGCGGCGCTGTCGTCGGTGACGCTGACCCCCGGCAAGCGGGGCACGGTGGTCCTTCACGCGGTGCCGAGACCCGGGGCCGATCCGCTGCTGGAGGCCGCGGACGGACAGCTCAAGGAGAGCTGCGACCCCTACCGCCTGGTGCTTCCGGCCGAGAGCGAGACACTCGCCGACTACTACGCCGACGAGCTGCGCGCCCTCCTCGGGGACGAGGCGTCCCTGCCCGCCGAGCGCTTCCTGGTGACGGCCCCCGAGCCCCCGATGCACTTCAAGGCCTACGACGGCCGGGCGGGCTTCGACGGGCGGTTCGTCTCCTTCCGCTGGTTCTGGACGGGCGCCTCCAGCGCGAAGTGGAAGTCCGGCGACCAGTCGTTCCCCGTGGCGGAGCTCGGCGGGATCGAGTGGCGTTCGCCCGATGCCTTCGAGGGGTATCTCCGGCTCCTGCCGCGCGGCGCGGCAGCGGAGTCCCTTGAGGACTGTCCCGGTCAGGACCCGGCGCAGGGCGCCGTCCTTCCGGTCGCCCGGCGGGTCCAGCCGGACCAGGACCCCGCCGCCGTGGTGTTCGGCCTGGGGTACGGACCCGTGCACGAGTCGCTGCCCTTCGCGGCGGCCGTCCTGGAGACCGTCCGCAGGACCCAGTCCGTGCCCGTCGTGACCGCCGCCGTCCCGG
Source organism: Streptomyces sp. CB02058 (assembly GCF_001905505.1). Lineage (GTDB taxonomy): Bacteria > Actinomycetota > Actinomycetes > Streptomycetales > Streptomycetaceae > Streptomyces. The sequence goes on along the minus strand of NZ_LIPG01000002.1, from coordinate 729,831 downwards.
TGGGCGGGGCGCGGCGCGATCCGGCGGACATCGCCGAGCGGATACGCCACCTCGGCGATCTGCACCAGGCGGGTCTGGTGACGGACGCGGAGTACAGCGCGAAGAAGGCGGAGCTGCTCGCCGAGCTGTGAGCACCGACCCGCACCGGAAAACCACCCGAGGCCCGCGGCCCACCGACCCGTACCGGAAAACCACGCAAGGCCCGCGGCCCACCGACCCGTACCGGAGTACGAGGCGGGTGCCCGTGGTCCACCCCCCCGGTATGACGCCACGGCGTGCGCTCCGTGCCTACCCTGGCCCGATCATGACCTCATCCCCCATCGGGCCACCGCCGCCCGCCGACGGTCTGCTGAGCGCCGCCCGCCGCAATCTGCGCGAGCTCGCCCACGGGCTGTCCCACCCGTCCCACCCGCCGACACCCCTGCTCGCGGAGTCCCCGAGGCTCTGGCTGCGCCTGCTGCCCTACGCCGCCGTGCTCGCGCTGACGGGCGTCTTCGTCCCCGTCACGATCCAGATCCTCACCAACGACTACGGGGTGCCCGGCGGGATCGCCGCGGCCCTGGCGGTCGGGCAGGCCGCGCCCCTGCTGATGCTGGCGCACCGGCCGCTCCAGGCCTGGTGGATCGTCTTCGCCGCGGACATCCTGGGCGCCGTGGTCCTGCTGGGCCGCCCCGAGCTGCCGGGCAACATCTGGCCGTGGCCCCCGCCGGTCATCACCGGCTATCTCTTCGTGCTGCTGGCTCTCGGGCTGCGGGAGACCCGGCGGACCGTGATCGGCGTATGGCTGGCGACGGGCGCGGCCGGGCTGGTGCTGCACCTCGTCGCCCCTTCCCGCAGCGACGGCGGCGCGCTCCTGCTCTGCGTCCTCGGCGCCGTGGTGCTGGTGATCGGGGCGGCCGTTCGGGAGCGGAGCGAGGCCCAGCGCATGCTGGTCGAGCAGGAGACGATCAGCGAGGCCGAGCGGGCGCAGCGGACGCTGCTGGAGGAGCGGACGCGGATCGCCCGTGAGCTGCACGACGTGGTCGCGCACCACATGTCGGTGATCACGGTGCAGGCCGATTCGGCTCCGTACCGGATCGGTGGGCTCTCCGAGGAGGCGAAGGCGGAGTTCGCGTCGATCGCGGCCGGTGCCCGGGAGTCGCTGACCGAGATGCGGAGGCTGCTGTCGGTGCTGCGCAGTGACGGCAGCCGGGGCGAACTGGCCCCGCAGCCCGGCCTCGACCGGGTGCAGCAGCTGGTGGAGGCGACGGTACGGGCGGGCCTCCCGGCCGAGCTGTCGATGGCGGCCGAGGTGCGGGACGCGGTGGAGCGGGGCGATGTGCCGCAGGCGGTGGACCTGTCCGCGTACCGCATCGTGCAGGAGGCGCTGGCCAATGTGGTGCGGCACGCGCCGGGCGCGCGGACCCGGGTGTCGGTCACGGCGGGTGGCGGTCATCTGACGGTGCTGGTGGTCAACGACGGGGCGCTGGAGCCGGTTTCACCGCTGGAGGCGTCGGGGACGGGACATGGGCTGGTCGGCATGCGTGAGCGCGTACGGTTGACCGGCGGCACGCTCGACACCGGGCCGCTGCCGGACGGGGGCTTCCGGGTCGCCGCGCGGCTCCCGCTCCCGCCGTCCGAACAGACCCAGCAGTCCGAACCGCCCGAGCCGTCCCCGGCTCCCCCCGCCCCGGAGGAACCGTGACCATCCGCGTGATCATCGTCGACGACCAGGCCATGGTGCGGGCCGGGTTCGCAGCGCTGCTGGCCGCGCAGAGCGACATCGACGTGGTGGGCGAGGCACCGGACGGGCGGCAGGGTGTCGAGGTCAGCAGGACGGTGCACCCGGATGTCGTCCTGATGGATGTGCGGATGCCGGAGATGGACGGACTGGCCGCCGCCCGCGCGCTGTTGAGCCCGCCGCCGGGGGTGGTGCACCGGCCGAAGGTCCTGATGCTCACCACCTTCGACGTCGACGACTACGTCTACGAGGCGCTGCGCGCCGGGGCGTCCGGATTCCTGCTGAAGGACGCTCCACCGGCGGACCTGATCTCCGCGGTGCGGGTCGTGGCGGCAGGCGACGCGCTGCTCGCGCCGTCCGTGACGCGGCGGCTCATCGCGGACTTCGCACGGCAGCGGCCGGCGCCCCCGTCGGGCGGACCGGCGCTGCGGCTGAACGGTCTGACGCCGCGTGAGACGGAGGTCCTGGAGCTGATCGCCCGAGGCCTGTCGAACCAGGAGATCGCGGCGCGGCTGGTGCTGGCCGAGCAGACGGTGAAGACCCACATCGGCCGGGTCCTGGCCAAGCTCGGCCTGCGGGACCGGGCGCAGGCCGTGATCTTCGCGTACGAGTCGGGGCTGGTGGCCCCCGGCGAGGGGTGAGCGGGCCTCAGGACGGCCCCCGCGCATGAACAGGGCCCCGCGAACGGTCCTCGAGGGCTGACCCGGACCCCAGGGGCACGGAAACCCAGCGGGAACCGCGCGCGGACCCGGCGGAATCTCCCGGCCGGGCCCCGGACGTGGGGCTGCCCCCCGGTGGCCGATGCGGCCGGGGCCCCGGACGTAGGGCTGTCCCCCGGTGGCCGATGCGGCAGGCCCCCGGACGTGGGGCTGTCCCCCGGTGGCCGATGCGGCAGGCCCCCCGTACACCCCCTACCCCGGTACCACCTCGGGGTTGGCCCCTCGGGGTGACGCCCTGTCATGCACCGTCCTCCTACTTTCCTCCCCGGCACACCGCCCGGTGTGCGCACGCCGTACGGGGAGGAAACGATGCGCCGATACGCGAGGACGATGGCCGCGCTGGCACTGGCGACCGCGGTGGTGACGGGAACGGCCGGCTGGGCGTCGGGGAACACCCAGCGGGCGGTGACCGGCCCGCCGCCCGGAAGCGCGGCCTGGCGCGCCGACGGGGTACTGGGGCGGGAACTGCCCGACCCGGCCCGTGCGACGCCGGAGCAGGTACGGCGGTTCTTCGCCGGGCTGAGCGCGACCCAACAGCAGGAGCTGTCGGACCGCCACCCGTCGGTCGTCGGCAATCTCGACGGGGCGCCCCTCGAACTCCGCTACCGCGCCAACTCCCTCGCCCTGCGCGCCTCCCACGATCCGCGCTACAGGAGCCTCGCCGCGCCCGGCCGGCAGATCCTGGCCTTCGACCCCCGGGGCCGCGGCCAGGTCGCCGAGGTGTTCGGGGACCTGCGCTCGGCCCGCCATGTCTCCGTCGTCGTGCCCGGTTCGGACATCGACGCCGGGACCTTCGACCGGCGCGGCGACGTGTACGGCACCCCGGCGGGCATGGCGAGGTCGCTGTACGCCGAGACCGGCGGGGACGGTGCCGTCGTCGCCTGGGCCGGATACACCACCCCCGTCGGCCTCGGCCTCGACGCGGCGACGGGCACGCTGGCCGAGGCGGGTGCGGAGCGGCTGACCCGCTTCACGGCGGGCCTGGCGGCGGACGGGCTGCCCGCACCCGTGGTGTTCTGCCACAGCTACGGCTCGGTGGTGTGCGGGCTCGCCGCCTCCCGGCTGGGCGCCACGGACCTGGTCGTGCTCGGCTCCCCCGGGATGCGCGCCGACGACGTGGCGGGGCTGCGCACCGGGGCCCGGGTCTGGGCGGCGAAGGACGACACCGACTGGATCGACGACGTGCCGCATGTGGAGGTGGCCGGGCTGGGGCACGGCGCCGACCCGGCCGACCCGGAGTTCGGGGCCCTGCGCGTGCCCGCCGAGGACGCAGAAGGCCACACCGGCTACTTCGCTCCCGGCACGGACTCGCTCCGCGCCTTCGCCGGCATCGCCGAGGGGGTCTCCCGATGAGCGTCCGGCAGTTGGTCTCCAGGATCGAGGAGCGGACCCCGGCCCACCGTGACCGCGCGGTCGACGGGCTGCGCGCCCTCGCCCTGCTGGCCGTGCCCACCGGCCACTGGCTGCTCGGCGGTTTCGATCTGGACGGCGGGGGCGCGCTGCACAACGCGAGCCCGCTCTCCACCTTCGCCGTGTTCTCCCCGGTGAGCTGGGTGCTCCAGATGCTGGGCGTCTTCTTCCTGGTCGGCGGCTACGCCTCCGTCCTCTCCTACCACCGCAGGCCGTCCACCACCGGCGCCTGGCTGCGCAGCCGGATGGTGAGGCTGGGCAGGCCGGTGCTCGGGGTGACCGCCGTGTGGGCGCTGATGATTCCGGTGCTGTACGCGGCCGGGGTGCCCGAGGCCACTCTGCGCACGGGCGCGAAGCTGGTGATCCAGCCGCTCTGGTTCGTCGGGGTCTACGCCGTCGTCACCGCGCTCACGCCGTACTGCGTGCGCCTCGCGGACCGGCTCGGCGGCTGGGCGGCGGCCCCGCTGATCGGCTCGGTCGCCGTGGTCGACTTCCTGCGCTACGGGCCGTACGCGGATGCCGTGCCGTCCTGGCTGGGGGTGCTGAACATCCTGCCCGGCTGGCTCTTCGCCTATCAGCTCGGCGTCTCCTGGGGGCAGGGGCGGCTGTCCCGGCGCGGGGCGCGGGTGCTGCTCGTCGGCGGCACGGTTCTGTTCGCCGCGCTGCTGCTCGCCTTCCACTACCCGGCGTCGATGGTCGGTGTGCCCGGCGAGGCGCGGACCAACTCGCATCCGCCGTCGCTGCTGGTCCTCGCGCTGGCCTCGGCGCAGAGCGGTGCGGCCGTCCTGCTGCACGGCCGGATCGCGACGGCGCTCCGCCGTCCCGCGCTGTGGGCACCGGTGGTGGTGATCAATCTGTCCGCGATGACGATCCTGTGCTGGCACCAGACGGCGATGCTGGCCGCCGCCGTCCCCGCGTCCTTCGCCGGCGCGGTGCCCGGTCTGACGACGAGCCCGGTCTCGGCCGGCTGGATTCTCGCGCGGCTGGCCTGGATGCCGCTGTTCGCCGCGCTGCTGGTCCTGATCGCCCGGGGCGCCCACCGCTTCGAGCAGCCCTGGGAGAAGGGCACCCGCGGCGCGAACGCCCGCCGGGCGGCGGCGGGGCTGCTCGCGGCGGGCTTCGCGGTGTTCGCGCTGCGGCTGGCGTGAGGCTACTCGCGGGCCAGGGACGTGCTGCTCATGTCCGGGTACCTGTCCCCCGCCACCTGACCGGCGATGGGCTCCAGCTGCTCCAGCTCCTGCTCGGACAGGGTCAGCCGGATCGCCCCGAGGTTCTCCAGCAGACGGCTGCGCTTGCGGGTGCCCGGGATCGGTACGACGGCGAGGCCGTGCACCTGCGCCCGCTGCTGCACCCAGGCCAGCGCGACCTGTGCGGCCGTCGCCCCGTGGGCCGCCGCGATCTTGTGCACGGGCTCCAGCAGAGCCGCGTTGGTCTTCGCGTTCTCGCCGGTGAAGCGCGGCTGGTGCGTGCGGAAGTCGCCGGCCTTCAGGTCCTTCGCCGCGTCCGCGAACGCCCCGGTCAGAAAGCCCCGGCCGAGCGGCGAGTACGGCACGAAGGTCACCCCGAGCTCCACCGCTGCGGGCACCGCGGTGCGCTCCACGTCACGGCTGAAGAGCGACCACTCGGACTGGAGAGCGGCGATCGGGTGCACGGCGTGCGCCTCACGCAGCTCGTCCCCCGTCACCTCGCTCAGCCCGAGCTGCCTGACCTTGCCCTCCCGCACCAGCTCGGCCATCGCGCCCACCGACTCGGCGAGCGGGACGAGCGGGTCACGGCGGTGCATGTAGTAGAGATCGATGACCTCAATGCCCAGCCGGCGCAGGCTGCCCTCGACGGCCGCCCGGATGTACGCGGGATCGTTGCGCACTCCCCTGTAGTGCGGGTCGTCGGTCCGCTCTATGGCGAACTTCGTGGCCACCGTGACCTCGTCGCGGTGCGCCCCGAAGAACGGCGCGAGGAACTCCTCGTTGGCTCCCCGGCCGTAGGCGTCGGCCGTGTCGAAGAGGGTGACGCCCGCCTCCAGCGCCGCTTCCAGGGTGTCCCTGGCCGCCGCCTCGTCGGTGTCCCCGTAGAACTCGCTGATCCCCATGCAGCCGAGCCCCTGCACGCCGACCTGCGGGCCTCCGTCGCCGAGCCGTGCCGTGCCGATCTTCGCTGTGTCGCTCATGTCCTCAGACCCTTTCCGATTCCGTCGCCGCGGTGGAGCCGCCGTAGAACTCGATCTTGAAGTCCAGTACGGCCAGGGTTCCCTGGAGCTCCGCGATCCGCGCCCTCACGTCGCGCCGGGTCGACTCCAGCAGTTCCTGCCGCTCGGCGAAGGTGTGTTCGCCCTCGCGGACCAGCTCCGCGTATCTGACCATGGCGGCGACCGGCATCCCGGTCAGCCTGAGCTTTCCGACGAAGGCCAGCCAGTCCAGGTCGCGGTTGCTGAACCGGCGCTGGCCCGTGTGCGAGCGGTCCACGTGCGGCATGAGCCCGATCCGCTCGTACCAGCGCAGCGTGTGGGCGGAGAGCCCGCTGAACGCGACGACCTCGCTGATGGTGTACCGGTCCTGGCCCTCGGGGCGCGGATGCACCTCGGGTGCCGAAGCGCAGGTGTCCGTGCGTGCGGAAATGCTTTCCATCACCGTCATGTCCTCCACGCTAGAACCTTGGAGTGCACTCCAGGCAAGCGATATCAGGGGCGATCTCGCTTTCGGGTTCCCGTTAGGCTCGTACGCATGCAGAGCCTGGCGATGATCGAGAACTGGCCCGTCCCCACCGCGGCAGCCGCCGTCGTCACCTCGGACGGCACGCTCCTGGGTACCCATGGTCCCACCGCACACCGCTTCCCGCTGGCCTCGGTCACCAAGCCGCTCGCGGCGTACGCGGCGCTGGTGGCCTACGAGGAGGGAGCCGTCGAGCTGGACGAACCGGCCGGCCCCGAGGGATCGACCGTCCGCCACCTCCTCGCGCACACCAGCGGCCTCGCCTTCGACGAACACCGGGTCACCGCGCCCGCCGGCACCCGCAGGCTCTACTCCAACGCGGGCTTCGAGGTGCTCGGCGACCACATCGCGAAGGCCACGGAGATCCCCTTCGCCGAGTACGTGCACCAGGCGGTCCTGGAGCCCCTGGGCATGACCTCCACGACCGTGGAGGGCTCCCCGGCCAAGGACGGCGTCTCGACCGTGGACGACCTGGTCCGCTTCGCCGCCGAGGTGCAGGCCCCGCGCCTCCTCGACCCGCGTACGGTGCTGGAGGCGCAGACCGTCGTCCACCCCGGCCTCAAGGGCGTGCTCCCCGGCTACGGCCATCAGAACCCCAACGACTGGGGGCTCGGCTTCGAGATCCGCGACTCCAAGTCGCCGCACTGGACCGGCCTGTCCTCCTCCCCCGCCACCTTCGGCCACTTCGGCCAGTCCGGCACGTTCCTGTGGATCGACCCGGCGGCGGGCGCGGCCTGCGTCGCACTGACGGACCGCGCGTTCGGCCCCTGGGCCGCCGAGGTCTGGACGCCCTTCACCGACGCGGTGCTCGCGGAGCTCGGCACCTCCCGCTGAGCACACTCGAACCAGACCGTCTTGCCCCTGTCGCCGTGCGTCTCGACGCCCCAGTCGTCCGTGACGGCGTCGACCAGCAACAGCCCTCGTCCGCCCTCGTCGAGCGCGTCGCCCACGACCGGGCGGGGCAGGCGGGGCGACGCATCGGCGACCTCGACCCGCACGCCCCTCCCGGGGAGCAGGAAGATCATGGTCTGGCAGCGGCGGCCGGGCACGTGCCGCACGACGTTGGCGATCAGCTCGGTCATGGCGAGTTCCGCCGCGTCCGCGACATCGAGCAGGCCCCAGCCGTTGAGGTACAGCCGGAGGATGCGGCGCAGATGGCGGGCGGAGTGCTCGCCGATCGCCAACTCGGCGCGGTAGACGGCGGCCTCCGCGTCACCGGTCCGGGTATCGGTTACGTGATTCATGTCACCAGCGTGCAGTGCGTTGATTACTCTCGGCTACGACCTGAAACGAACGCCGACAGGTGTTGACGCGAGAGGTGCCCCCGCCGTGGCCAACGTGCAGTCGCTCGACCCCAGCGCTTCACCCCTGGACTACTACGGCTGGGAACTGCGCCGCCAGCGGGAGGCCCACGGCCTGAAACAGGGCCAGTTGGGCGAGATCATCTTCTGCACGGGCTCGCTGATCGGCCAGATCGAGACGACCAGGAAGGTGCCGACCCGCGACTTCTCGGAGCGCCTGGACGCGGCGCTGGGCACGGACGGGGTGTTCTCGCGGCTGGTCGGTCTGGTCCTGCGGAGCCAACTGCCGAACTGGTTCCAGCCGTACGCGGAGATGGAGGCGCGGGCGACGTACATCTCCACGTATCAGGCGCAGTTGGTGTACGGGCTGTTGCAGACGGAGGAGTACGCGCGGGCGGTACTGGTCACGGGCATGCCGGACGACCTGGAGGGGCTGCTCGCGGCCCGCATGGAACGCCAGCGCATCCTGGAACGACAGCAACCACCCCTGGCCTGGGCCGTCCTGGACGAGGCGGTGCTGCACCGGCCGATCGGCGGTCGCGAGGTCATGCGGAACCAACTGGCCCGCTTGTTGGAGTTCACCAGGCACCGGTGGATGCGGGTCCAGGTGTTGCCATTTGCTGCTGGTGAACACTCAAGCCTCGCAGGGTCGTTCAACCTTCTGCGCTTCGACGAGGATCCTGATCTGATCTACACCGAAGACCTCATCTCCGGCCACATGACCGCCAGCCCCGAGACCATCAGGGAGGCCGCACGCCGTTACGCTCACTTGCAGGCCGCAGCCCTCTCCATCGAGGAATCCGCGGCACTGATCACCCGTGTGATGGAGGAGCGTTATGGCGACCGGCCCGAACCTGAAGAGCGCGGCGTGGCGTAAGTCCAGCTACAGCGGAAACACCGGCGGCGACTGCGTCGAGTGCACCGTCACCGGCGGCGCCGCCTGGCGGAAGTCCTCGTACAGCGGAAACACCGGCGGCGAATGCGTCGAGGTCGCCGACGGCTGCGCCGCCTCCGTCCCCGTCCGGGACAGCAAGAACCCGGCCGGTCCCGTCCTGATCGTGGGCACCGGCGCCTGGCAGGCCTTCGTGGACGGGCTGCGCTGACCGCTCCCAGTCAGGGACAGGAAGCCCGTCCGGCGCCTCCGTCCACCGGGCACGTGGGCGCCGGGGCACTCGCCTCAGCGTCGAAGTCCACTGACCTGCAAGGACGTTCGGGGTGGGACCGGCCCCTACGGGGCACATCCCCGGGTCGCGTGGGGGACGCCCCCGATAGGCCGGAGCGCTGTGGCCTGTGAGGCTTCCAGCATGACTTCCGGACTCAAGGGCGGCACCAGCCCCGCCCTCATCGCCCCGCTCCTGCTGGTCCTCTACGGCCTCCTGCGACTCGTCGACGGCCTGGACGGGGACCACGGCCCCGGGTTCGCGTGGAACCTCGGACACACCCTGTTCCTCTTCGGCTTCCTGCTCTTCGGCGTGGTGACGTTCGCACTGCGGGGACTCGTCCTCGGCACCGGGCCGGGCAGGCGGCTCGTGGCGAACGCGGCCACGGCGGTCAGCCTGTTGGGCATCGCCTGCTTCCTCTGGGTGATCCTCGGCGACCTGTTCTCGGACCTGGCCGCGTCGGCGCCGCTGCCCGAACCGCTGGAGATGATCGGCCCGCTCGCCTTCCAGGGCGGCTGGCTCACCCTGCTGGTCATGGCGGTGACCGCCACACCCCGTCTGCTGCCCGCCTGGAGTCCGTTGCTCGTACTCGCCGGCTTCCTGCTCTTCGCGGTAAACCTGGACCTGCTGCCGGTCGGCGGACTGCTCCTCATGGCCGGGCTGGCTCCGGTGGCCCGGGCGTCCCGTCCCGCGCTCTCCTCGGCACCGGGGACGGCCGGGTGAGGGCGGGCTGCGGCTGGGCGCGGCGATACCGCACCCCTGCGGGACCCTTCGCGGTGCACGGGCGGCCGGGCGTCGTTACGGTGCAGACGTGACCCCTTCAGCGCTGCCCCTGCTGTTCCTCGATGTCGACGGGCCGCTCCTTCCTTTCGGTGCGACCCCGGAACAGCGCCCGGACGGGTATCCGGCCCACGGCACGTTCTCCGGGGAGGCGGACGCGAATCCGCTGGTCACCCGGATCGATCCCGCCCACGGCCCCCGTCTGATGGCGCTTCCGTGCGAGCTGGTGTGGGCCACGACGTGGATGTCGGAAGCGAACGCCTGCGTCGCCCCGTGGCTCGGTCTGCCCGAACTGCCCCTGGTCGACTGGCCTGACCCGGCTCCCGAGGAGCCGCCGGGGCTGCACTGGAAGACCCCGGGGCTCGTGGGCTGGGCCGCCGGGCGCTCCTTCGCCTGGGTGGACGACGAGATCACGGAGATCGACCGGGTCTGGGTGGAGGCGCACCACCCGGGTCCCGCCCTCCTGCACCGCGTGGAGGCCTGGCGGGGGCTCACCGAGGCGGACTTCACCGCCCTGGACGCGTGGCTGCGGTGTCACACGGGCTGATCCCCCGGGCGTCCCGCGCAGCTGCGGGCTCGGCTAGATTCGGCGGCTATGCGATCACGTGATTTCGACCTCGACTTCCGCGACCGGGCCGGAAGGATACGTACGTGGGGACTGGTCCTGCTGTCCCTGGCCGCTGTCCTGTGGGTCTGGGTGGGCGTTCTTCTGCTGACGCCGTACACGGCGGACCGGAAGCCGGACGACAAGTATCCCGACGAGTGCGAGTCCCGGCTCTTCACCGAGTGGAGCACGGCCAACGAGGGCAAGGGGCACGGGGATTACTGCCAGCAGGAGCGCGACTGGCCGGAGGTCCTGGGGGTGCTCGGGCTGTCCGTACCGATCTCGGTGGCCGGCGGGTCCCTGTTCACCATCGGTACCGTGACCCGCCGGATGAGCGCGCACGCCCAGGCGATGCGCGAGCTGGACAGGCTGACGGACACCTCGAAGCCCTGAGCGCCCGCGCGGGTCAGAGCCAGACGGTGCCCAGCCAGGCGGTCACTGCGGCCAGCACCAGAAGGACGACGTTCAGCCCGATCACCCGCACCTCGCCACGGGACAGGTGCAGCGCCATGCCACCGATCTGCACCAGGACCAGGCCGACCGCGGCGGCGACGGCGAGCCCGACCGCGACGCCGGTGAGCGGCGGCAGCACGAGGCCGAGCGCACCGAGGATCTCCAGGACCCCGATCACCCTCACGAGGGCCATGGGCGTCTGATCGACCCAGCCCATCATGGGCCGCAGCTGCTCCTGGCTCCGCACGGCCTTCATGCCCCCGGAGTAGACGTAGAAGAGGGCCAGGAGCCCGGCGACGATCCAGTACGCGACCTGCATGAGGGATCTCCCGTTAGTTACGAACCGTAAGTTGCCTCATCATGGGTGACTGGTGGGAGGCCTGCAAAAGGCACACGGATGTGGGTTACGCACAAGGAGCTGTCGTGGAGCAGTACGAGCACACCTGCATGATCCGGGGGGACGGCGGCAAGGCGATCCGGGCGATCCTGGACCGGATCTGCGACAAGTGGACGATGCTGGTCGTCGCGACGCTGGACGAGGGGCGCATGCGCTTCTCCCATCTGCACCAGCACATCCCCGGCATCTCGCAGCGGATGCTCACGCTGACCCTGCGCAACCTCGAACGGGACGGGCTGGTCTCCCGCACCGCCTACGCGGAGGTCCCGCCCCGCGTCGAGTACGAGCTCACCACCCGGGGGAAGAGCCTCATCCCGCCCGCTCTGGCACTCGCCCGCTGGGCCATCGAGCACAACGGCGCCATCCAGGACAGCAGGACCACGTACGACGACAGCCGGAGCAAGTGAGCCCCCGGCACGGGGACGGACGGGTGTGCGGACGGTGCCGTGCGCGTGAAGAGGCTGCAACGCCCGCGATGTTCAAGGGCCGGCCGTCACGGGTGTGTCCCAGCCGCCGGGCAGCCCGGTAGTCCACGGCGAGATGCGCGGAACCCGGTGGTGCGGCGGGCCCGGGCGGTACGGGCGCACCCCGCACCCCGCAATCGCGTGTAACAGGCATGTATGAGCGGGTGGCCTGGCGCAACGCCGTACGGGCCGGGGCCGGTCCTAGTGATCAGTAACGCCGGCACCGACCGCAAAGGACCGAACGATGCGCGCCAAGAAGCTCACCCTCGCCGCCCTGGTACTCGCCACGGGCCTCTCGCTCACCGCCTGCCAGGGAAACGAGGACTCCGCCGCGGGCACGAACGACTCCGGGCCGTCCTCCTCCGCCGCGACCACGTCCTCCGGCGGCGGCACCGCGACCGACGAGGATGCCACGGCCGGCGGCGAGGGATCGACCGCGACGGAGCCGGAGAGCGCCCGGGGCAGCGGCGGCGGAATGATCACCACCGGCGCCTGCAAGACGTCGAACCTCGCCTTCGGCACCGCTCACGGCATGGCCGAGGGCGACCTCGTCGTCAGCCTCAGGAACACCGGCGATGCCTGCACCCTGAAGGGATTCCCCGGGGTCGACCTGAGGTCCCAGGACGCCTCGGGGCCGCTCAGCGCCAAGCGCAGCGAAGTCGCCGCCCCGGTCGTCGACCTCGCCAACGGTGAGACCACCCGCTTCACCCTCCACTACCCGCCTGCCGAGGGCACGGGCGTGTACGTCAGCGCCATCGAGGTCACCCCGCCCGACGAGACCCACTCCAAGGCCCTGTCGGTCTCCCTCCGCCTCCAGATCGCGGACGGCGCCGACCAGAACGTCGTGGTGGACCCGGTCGGCACCGGCAAGCAGTAGCCGGCCGGCCCCGCACCGCGCGGACGGGCCTCGGAGATCCGGGGTCGGTCACGCCCGGGGGCCCTCTCCACCGCCCTCCGCCCCGGTCCTCGCCTCCAGCCCCTTCCCCGCCCCGGATGCCTCCGCGTCACCGGAGCCGGACACGGTCGCGTCCGTCGGACGGCGGATGCTGGGAGCCCGCCCGCAATTCCCTCATCCGTCGTGTCCGGCCGGGCAATTCCTGGCAGCATCCGCACGACCGAACAAGGGGGCTACATGCGTATCCGTGTCCGTTTACTCGCCGTCGCCGTCGCCACCGGGGCGCTGCTCGTCGGCTGTGGCTCGAACCCGGGCGGGAATCTGGAGGACTGGTACTCCTCGGGGGCGAACAGAGCATCAAGGCACTCTCCGAATCGTCGAGCCGGGTCAACGAGGTGAGCGTGGGCCCGATCGACACCTGGGGCGCCGCCTGCGAGGAGCTGCTGACGAAGGTGGCCGAGGCCAAGGAGCTCGATGCCATCCCGAGCGAGAACGCCGAGGGCTTCTGGAAGGAAGCCCTGACGGCCTTCGAGCATGGAGGCGACGAGTGCGTCGCCGGAGCGGAAGCGGATGACCAGCCCCGGGCCTCCGCGGGCATACGCGAGGTGCAGAAGGGCATCGGGCGTCTGGCTTCCACCACGTCCATGATCGCGAATGACCTGAAGGCCGAGTGACCCGGCCGGGAAGGCCGTCGTCAGGCGGCCTTCCCGGCAGGAACTCCCGTCTTCCGAGCAGCCGTTCCACGATTCCGCAGCACTCCGCCATCCCCCGTGACCGCAGGCGCCCCCGCAGTCACCGCCGACATCGACGGCACCGCCAACACCGACATCGAAGGCACCGAAGCGCAGACGTGCCACCGGACGCCGTCGAGACCCGCGCCCCCGGGCCCGGAGCGCCCTCCACGAGCCCTACGCGAGGGCCAGGCGGGCGCAGCGGCGGCCGGCGCGGGCCGACGAGGCCACCACGGCGTGCGAGGCGGCCGAGAGGGCGCCCGCCAGGGCGAACAGCGGCCAGTCCGTGGCGAGTGCGGCGGCAAGGGCGAGCGTGAGCGTCGCGAACGCCATGGCGACGCTGGTCGTGGTACCGGCCCAGGCCACCATGAGGGGCAGCCGGGGCGGCGTGGGCAGCCGGCGGGCGAGTACGCCGGTGACTGCCGCCGCCGACGCGGCGAGCAGCGCGGCGACGACGGCCACTCCGGCCAGGCACACCGCGAACGACTGGGCCGCACGGGCCGGTTGCCAGGCGACGCCGACGGAACCGGACGTCCGGGCCAGGTACCAGCAGGCGATCAGGAAGGGCGCCGCGAGGACGACCGCCCGGGCCGTATGCCTGGCCTGGGCGATGGCCAGTTCGCGCTGGCAGACCGGCACGATCTCCTCGACGGTCCCGAACTCCCGCACCGCCAGGCGGGCCGCCTGCGCGTAGGGCTTCCCCTCGCCGACGTGGGCCTCGACCGTGTCCGCGAGGCCGTCGCGCAGCTCCTCGATCATGCGGGCCTTCTCGGCGACGGGCCCGTGCAGGGCGGCCGTCAGGGCCGCCGCGTAGTCCGCGACGGGGTCGGCCGGTCCGTCGGCGGCGTTCACGTCGTGATCCCGGGCGGGGCGGCCGGGTTGAGGACGGAGCCGATCGCCGTGGTGAATTCGTCCCAGGCCGTCCGCTCCCCCGCCAGGGTGCGCCGCCCCTCCTCGGTGAGCTCGTAGCAGCGCCGTCGCCGTTCGCCGACGGACTCCCAGCTGCTGCTGAGCAGCCCGGTCCGCTCCAGCCGGTTCAGTGCCGGATAGATGGTGCCCGTGCGCAGCTCGACCACTCCGCCGCTGCGGCGCTGCACAGCGGCGATGATCGCGTACCCGTGCAGCGGGCCCTGCTCCAGCACGGCGAGCAACAGTCCGTCGAGGTGCCCTCGCACCGCATCCGCCTTCATGAGTAGGCAGCCTACCCAAAAGAGCCGTAGGCAGTGTATGTATTGGCAGCCAACATATACATCTGAGCAGAAGGCGCCCGAAGTGACCAAGCTACTGCTGTCCATCCATGTCCTGGCGGCGATCGTGACCGTCGGGTCGATCACCGTCGCCGCCTCGATGTTCCCGCGCTACGCGCTGCGGGCACTGGACGGCGCGGAGGAGGCATCCCGGTCCTCGGGGGTCGCCGCGCTCCTGCACCGGATCTGTTACGGCTACGCACTCGGGGGCATCGTCGTACCCGTGTTCGGCATAGCGACCGGTGCCGCGCTCGGGGTGCTCACCGACGCCTGGCTGATCGCCTCGCTCGTCCTCACCGTGATCGCCGCGGCCCTGCTCGGGTTCGCCATCCTGCCCCGGCAGCGACTCCTGCTCGCCGAGGACGGGACCGCGCCCACCGAGGAGACCGCGCGCGCCACGGCGGCGCGGCTGACGATGCTCACCGGCATCTTCAACCTGATCTGGGCCGTGGTCGTCGTACTGATGATCGTCCGCCCGGGCTCCACCACGAGCGTGTGACCCGCGTCCCCACGTCCATTGCCACACCCGATCAGCGGGTGACGAGGACCTTGCTGAGCAGCGGCAGGTGGTCGGAGGCGGTTGGCTCGCTGTTCACGACGCGAGTGATCAGCGGCTTGACGTCCTTGGTCGTGTAGATGACGTCGATCCGCGCGGTGGGGGCCTCGGAGGGGTGGGTCGCCCCGTCGCCGCGCGGGTGCGGGGACCTGGCCCACGCGTCGGTGTAGGCCTTCTGCAGCGCCTGGGACTCCGGGGCGTCCGGCAGCGCGTTGAAGTCGCCCACCAGGATGCCGGGCTTCCTCGCGCCGATCAGGTCCACGACCTGAGCGGTCTGCTGGAGGCGGTCGGTCTGCGAACTGGCGGAGAGATGGGTGTTGTAGAACTCCACCTTCTTGCCGTGGACGTCGATCGTGGCGTGCAGCAGGCCGCGCTGCTCCTGCCCCGGCGACTTGAACAGCCAGGTGTTCTCCGAGGCGGTGATCGGGTAGCGGGAGAGGATCGCGGTGCCGTACTGCACGCGGTGCTCGCTCCCGGCCGGCGGGGCGTTGTCGATGTTCGCGCCGAACACGACGTGGTAGCCGAGCGCTGCGGCCAGCTCGGTGGACTGGTCGGCCCACTCGCTGCGTGCCGAGTAGTGGTTGTCGACCTCCTGGAGGCCCACGACGTCGGCACCGCTCCACCGGACCACGCGGGCGATCCGCTCGATGTCCAGCACGCCGTCGGTTCCCTGGGCGTGGTGGATGTTGAAGGACATCACGTCCAGCACACGGGCGCCAGGGCGGGAGGCGCCGTCGGCGGCCGAGGCCTGCACGGTGGAACCGGCCGTGGCGAGCGCGACGGCGGCGGCGAGGACGGACAGGGTCCGGCGGAACATGAGGGCCTCCAGGCAGGGGGTCGGGGACGGCCCGATCATGGCCGGGCCCACTGGCGCCCTCGTGTCCGCGAGATGAAGTCCCGGCCCCCGCCGGGTGCCGGGAAGGGGACGGACCCTCACACGGAGGCAAGCTCCCAGAGCAGCACCTCGGCCGGTTCCAGGGCCTCCAGCTCCAGCCCTTCCGCGTGCGTGATCCGGGCCGCGTCGCCGGGCTCCAGCTCCTCGCCCGCGAGCCGCACCCGGCCCCGTACGACATGGACGTAGACCCCCGCCGCGTCGGGCACGGCGGTCCGCTCGCCCTCGGACACGCGGCGCACGTGCAGCATCGCGCCCGCCTCGGGCAGGGCGTACGGGGTGGAGTCGGCTATCCCCGCGACATGGGTGTACGCCGGCTCGCCGCCCGGCTCCAGGGGCGCCAGCCACATCTGGACGAACGTCAGCGGGTGGGCGCCGTCGTTGCGCTCGACGTGCCGCACACCCGCGGCCGAGCTGAGGTGCTGGACGTCTCCGGCCCGTACGACCGTGGAGTGCCCGGCCGAGTCGCGGTGGGTGAGCTCGCCCTCCACCACCCAGGTGACGATCTCGGTGTGGCTGTGCGGGTGCTCCTCGAAGCCGGCGCCCGGGGCGAGACGCTCCTCGTTGCAGGCAAGGATCGGCCCGAAGCGCAGATTGTCCGGGTCGTAGAACCGCCCGAAGGAGAATGCGTGCAGCGTCTCGATGCCCGCGGAGTCACCCGTGGCCGGGTCCCCGCCGCGGAAGCGGTCGCCGGAGCGGCGTACGTCCATCACGCCTCCACGGTATCCCCGCTCGCCGACCTGACGCCCCACCCATCCGGACACCTGCCCCGATAAGGCAGTCTTGTGTGCGTGCCCCGACCCGATCCTGAACAGCCCGCCGCGCATGACCCCCATCTCCACGCCGCGACCCTGAAACGGCTGGAGCAGGCCTCCGGCCGGCTGGCCGCCAACGCGATCGCCCGCATGGACGAGACGCTGCCGTGGTACCGGGCCATGCCACCGGAGAACCGGTCCTGGATCGGCCTGGTCGCCCAGGCCGGTATCGCCGCGTTCACCGAGTGGTTCCGTCATCCGGAGACACCACAGGCGATCTCCACCGACGTCTTCGGCACGGCTCCGCGCGAGCTCACCCGGGCCATCACCCTGCGGCAGACCGTCGAGATGGTGCGTACGACGATCGAGGTCATGGAGACCGCGATCGAGGAGGTCGCGGCGCCCGGCGACGAGTCGGTGCTGCGCGAGGCACTGCTCGTCTACGCCCGCGAGATCGCCTTCGCGACCGCCCAGGTCTACGCCCAGGCCGCCGAGGCGCGCGGGGCGTGGGACGCCCGGCTGGAGTCCCTCGTGGTGAACGCCGTGCTCTCCGGCGAGGCGGACGAGGGCGCGGTGTCCCGGGCCGCCGCGCTCGGCTGGAACTCCCCCGAACATGTGTGCGTCGTCCTGGGAACCGCCCCCGACGGGGACAGCGAGCTCACCGTGGAGGCCATCCGGCGGGCGGCCAGGCACGCCAAGCTCCAGGTGCTCACCGGAGTGCTCGGACACCGCCTCGTGGTGATCGCGGGCGGCAGCGACAACCCCCTGAACGTCGCGAAGTCGCTGATCGGGCCCTATGCGGCCGGTCCCGTCGTCGCCGGTCCCGTGGTCCCGGACCTGCTCGCGGCCACCCGGTCCGCGCAGGCGGCCGCGGCCGGACTGAAGGCATGCTCGGCGTGGCAGGACGCTCCGCGGCCCGTCCTGTCGGACGATCTCCTTCCGGAGCGCGCGATGGCGGGAGACCCTGCCGCGCGCGATCAGTTGGTGGAGGAGATCTACAGACCGCTCGAAGAAGCGGGTTCGGCACTTCTGGAGACGCTGAGTGTGTATCTGGAGCAGGCGAGCAGCCTGGAGGGCGCGGCACGGATGCTGTTCGTGCACCCCAATACCGTGCGCTACCGGCTGAGACGTGTGACCGACGTCACCGGGTGGTCGCCCTCCGACGTCCGTTCCGCTTTCACTCTGCGGATCGCCCTCATCCTGGGGCGCTTGGCCGCCGGTGACGCCCAGCCCTAGACTTTTGTCGAAGTTCAACAATTCCCCTGACGGTTCTTCGTCCTTGTCCCCACGGGCGTCCGGGGCCGTCCACAAGAGAGAGTGTGAGGGTGCTCGTACTCGTCGCTCCCGGCCAAGGCGCTCAGACGCCCGGCTTCCTGACTCCCTGGCTCGAACTCCCCGGTGCCGCCGACCGCATCGCGGCCTGGTCCGACGCCATCGAGCTCGACCTTGCCCACTACGGCACGAAGGCCGACGCTGACCAGATCCGCGACACGGCGGTGGCTCAGCCGCTGCTGGTCGCCGCGGGCCTCATCTCGGCGGCCGCCCTGGACGCCTCGCCCGGCGTCGTCGCGGGCCACAGCGTCGGTGAGATCACCGCCGCCGCGCTCGCCGGTGTCATCGGTGACGACGCCGCGCTGAGTCTCGTACGCACCCGGGGGCTCGGCATGGCCGAGGCCGCCGCGGTCACCGAGACCGGCATGGCCGCGCTCCTCGGCGGGGACCCGGACGTCACGGTCCCCCACCTGGAGAAGCTGGGGCTCACCCCGGCCAACGTCAACGGGGGCGGCCAGATCGTCGCCGCCGGCACCGCGGCCCAGATCGCCGCGCTGACCGAGGACAAGCCCGAAGGCGTGCGCCGCGTGGTGCCGCTCCAGGTGGCCGGCGCCTTCCACACGCACCACATGGCCCCGGCCGTGGAGAAGCTGCGTGCCGCCGCCTCCGCCCTGACGGTCTCCGACCCGAAGGTGACGTACGTGTCGAACGCCGACGGGAAGACGGTCGCCTCCGGCGACGAGGTCGTCTCGCGGCTCGTCGGCCAGGTCGCCAACCCGGTCCGCTGGGACCTGTGCATGGAGACCTTCAAGGCGCTCGGCGTCACGGCCCTCATCGAGGCGGCGCCCGGCGGCACCCTGGTCGGGCTCGCCAAGCGCGCGCTGCCCGGTGTGCCGACCCTCGCGCTCAAGACCCCCGACGACCTCGACGCCGCCCGCGCGCTCATCTCCGAGCACGCGGGTGCCTAAGGAGCCCGCGAGCATGTCGAAGATCAAGCCCAGCAAGGGCGCCCCGTACGCACGGATCATGGGTGTCGGCGGCTACCGCCCCACCCGTGTCGTGCCGAACGAGGTGATCCTCGAGACGATCGACTCGTCCGACGAGTGGATCCGCTCCCGCTCCGGTATCGCCACCCGCCACTGGGCCTCCGACGAGGAGACCGTGTCGATGATGTCCGTGGAGGCCTCGGGCAAGGCGATCGCCGACGCCGGGATCACTCCCGAGCAGATCGGCGGAGTCATCGTCTCCACCGTCTCGCACTTCAAGCAGACCCCCGCCGTCGCGACCGACATCGCGCACAGGATCGGCGCGGGCAAGCCCGCCGCGTTCGACATCTCCGCCGGCTGCGCGGGCTTCGGCTACGGCCTCACGCTCGCCAAGGGCATGATCGTCGAGGGCTCGGCGGAGTACGTGCTCGTCATCGGCGTCGAGCGGCTCAGCGACCTCACCGACCTGGAGGACCGCGCGACGGCCTTCCTCTTCGGCGACGGTGCGGGCGCGGTCGTCGTGGGCCCGTCCCAGGAGCCGGCCATCGGCCCCACGGTCTGGGGCTCGGAGGGCGACAAGTCCGAGACGATCAAGCAGACCGTCGCGTGGAACGACTTCCACATCGGCGACGTCTCGAACCTGCCGCTCAACGAGCGGGGCGAGGTCAAGTTCCCCGCCATCACCCAGGAGGGCCAGGCGGTCTTCCGCTGGGCCGTCTTCGAGATGGCAAAGGTCGCCCAGCAGGCGCTGGAAGCGGCCGGGATCTCCCCGGAAGACCTGGATGTCTTCATTCCGCACCAGGCCAACATGCGGATCATCGACTCGATGGTGAAGACACTGAAGCTGCCGGAGCACGTCACGGTCGCCCGTGACGTGGAAACCACCGGCAACACGTCGGCCGCCTCGATTCCGCTCGCGATGGAGCGGCTTCTGGCGACCGGTCAGGCCAAGAGCGGCGACACGGCGCTCATCATCGGCTTCGGGG
The DNA here is from genome assembly GCF_001905505.1 of Streptomyces sp. CB02058. Taxonomy (GTDB): domain Bacteria; phylum Actinomycetota; class Actinomycetes; order Streptomycetales; family Streptomycetaceae; genus Streptomyces. The sequence continues at coordinate 709,795 of NZ_LIPG01000002.1, read as the reverse complement.
CGGGTCTCGTCTACGCCGCGTCGGTCGTTACCCTCCCCTAGGCACACCGGACCTTTCGGTCCGCACGCCCGAACCCTGCAGAAACACATCGAAGGAGCGCCAACATGGCCGCCACTCAGGAAGAGATCGTCACCGGTCTCGCCGAGATCGTCAACGAGATCGCCGGTATCCCGGTCGAGGACGTCCAGCTGGACAAGTCCTTCACCGACGACCTGGACGTCGACTCGCTGTCCATGGTCGAGGTCGTCGTCGCCGCCGAAGAGCGCTTCGACGTCAAGATCCCCGACGAGGACGTCAAGAACCTCAAGACGGTCGGCGACGCCGCCGACTACATCCTGAAGCACCAGGGCTGATCCCAGCCCGTCCCGTGTGTCGCCACCCGGCGGTGGCGCCGCTGATTCACGACCCTCTACACGTGGAGAAGATTTTCCAGTGAGCCCGACCAATCGCACCGTGGTCGTCACCGGTATCGGCGCAACCACTCCGCTGGGTGGCGACTCCGCATCGACCTGGGAAGGTCTGATGGCCGGCCGTTCCGGCGTCAAGCCTCTCGAGGGCGAACGTTTCGCCGAACTGCCTGTCCGGATCGCCGCCCTCGCGGCCGTCGACCCCGGCGATGTACTGCCCCGTCCGCTCGCCCGCAAGCTGGACCGCTCGGCGCAGTTCGCGCTGATCGCCGCCCGCGAGGCGTGGGCCGACGCCGGTTACACCGGCAAGGCCGGCGAGGACGAGAAGATCCAGCCCGAGCGTCTGGGCTCGGTCATCGCCTCCGGTATCGGCGGCGTGATCACCCTGCTCGACCAGTACGACGTGCTGAAGGAGAAGGGCGTACGCCGCGTCTCCCCGCACACCGTTCCGATGCTCATGCCCAACGGCCCGGCGGCCAACGTCGGCCTGGAGGTCAACGCCCAGGCCGGTGTCCACACCCCGGTCTCGGCCTGCGCGTCGGGTGCCGAGGCCATCGGTTACGCCGTCGAGATGATCCGCACCGGCCGTGCCGACGTGGTCGTCGCCGGTGGTACCGAGGCGGCCATCCACCCGCTGCCGATCGCGGCGTTCGCCAACATGATGGCGATGTCCAAGAGCAACGACGAGCCCGAGAAGGCCTCGCGTCCCTACGACACGGGCCGTGACGGCTTCGTGCTCGGCGAGGGCGCGGGCGTCGTCATCCTGGAGTCCGCCGAGCACGCCGCCGCGCGGGGCGCCAAGGTCTACTGCGAGGTGCTGGGCCAGGGCCTCTCGGCCGACGCCCACCACATCGCGCAGCCCGAGCCCACGGGGCGCGGCATCGCCGCGGCGATGCAGAACCTGCTGGACTCCACGGATCTGAAGCCGTCGGAGGTCGTGCACCTGAACGCGCACGCCACGTCCACGCCCCAGGGCGACGTCGCCGAGATCAAGGCGCTGCGCGCCGTGCTGGGCGACGACCTGGACCATGTCGCGATCTCCGCCACCAAGTCGATGACGGGTCACCTGCTGGGTGGCGCGGGCGGTATCGAGACCGTGGCGACGGTGCTGGCGCTGCACCACCGGACGGCTCCGCCGACCATCAACGTCGACGACCTCGACGAGGCCGTCGAGGCGGACATCGTCCGGGGCGAGCCGCGCGCGCTGCCGGAGGGGCCGATCGCCGCGATCAACAACTCGTTCGGCTTCGGTGGCCACAACGTGGTGCTGGCGTTCCGCTCGGTCTGACCCCGCGTCTCTGCTGAGGCCCGCTTCCCGCACCGGGGGGCGGGCCTCACGCATACCGAGAGCCGGTTCCCGGGGGCTCCGCCCCCGGACCCCAGCGCCTCAAACGCCGGCGGGGCTGAATTTCGCCCCCTGCGCCAGAAAGAGTGAGGCCAGGCCGAGCAGTGCCCTGCGGAGGAACGTTTCGGCTTGGTGGTGGTGCGGGTCCTTCACCGGAGGTCAGACCACCTGGTGCAGCCAGCGGACGGGCGCGCCCTCGCCCGCGTGGCGGAAAGACTCCAGCTCGTCGTCCCACGGCTTGCCCAGGAGCTTGGCGACCTCCACCTCCAGATCCGTCTCGCCGCGCACGGACCGCGCGAGCGCGGCCCGCAGACGGTCCTCGGGGATCAGGATGTCGCCGTGCATGCCGGTCACGGCGTGGAAGATGCCCAGGCCGGGCGTCGAGCTGTAGCGCTCGCCCTCGGCCGTCGGGCACGGCTCCGCCGTCACCTCGAAGCGCAGCATGTCCCAGCCGCGGAGGGCCGAGGCCAGCTCCGAGGCCGTGCCCGCGCGGCCCTTCCAGGAGAATTCGGACCGCCAGGTGCTGGGCGCGGCCGGCTGTCTGATCCAGTCGAGCTGGACTCTCACACCGAGTACACCCGCCACCGCCCATTCGACATGCGGGCACAGCGCGCGCGGTGCGGAGTGAACGTACAGGACTCCACGTGTCGTCACCGGGACCTCCAGTGTGGGACGAGGTTCGCCTTCCCCAGCGGCCTCGCGCCCGTACCGCCTCTTCCCGGCCGGCTCCCGAGGTTGTCAACAGTAAACAGCATCGGGAGTGAATCTCCTGAAAAGGGACAGTATGTGACGTGAGAGAACTTACCGGACCCGCCGATTCGTCCGCGGGCCGGCCGGGCGCCACTGGTTCGACGGGGAAAAGCTACCGTGCGCCGGGGCCGGTTGTGTGACGTACGGTCGGTCCCGGGCCCATGATTCGCGCGCCATTCACCCGCGAGGGGGTCGAGGGCCGCCACCTGGGGCTGTCGGTTGTGCCAGGGGCACAATCACTCGTGTGACCGGAGGGGAATCAGAGATGGCTGAGCATGTGTCACGCCGTCGCGTCCACAGGGCGTTCACCACTCTGACGGCGGTCGTGTCCGTCACCGCGGCCGTGCTCACGGGCTGCACCGCCGGCCAGGACGGGCCGGAGCGCGGCTCCGCCGCGTCGCGGGGCCCCTCTCCCTCGCCGACGCCCGTGTGGGACGTGCGCCCCGCCTCCATCGCCGCGGTCGGGGACTCCATCACCCGGGGCTTCGACGCCTGCTCCGTGCTGGCCGACTGCCCCGAGGTGTCCTGGGCGACCGGGACGGACGACGGGGTGCGGAGCCTCGCCGTACGCATCCTGGGGGCGTCGAGGACGGCCTCGCACAGCTGGAACCACGCCGTGTCGGGCGCCAGGATGGCTCAGCTGCCCGAGCAGATGGCGCTGGCCGCCAAGGACGAGCCGGAGATGGTCACGGTGATGATCGGCGCGAACGACGCCTGCCGGGACTCGGTGGAGCTGATGACCCCGGTGGCCGACTTCCGGGCCTCCTTCGAGGCGTCGATGCGGCAGCTGCGCGCGGCGGCACCCGAGGCGCAGGTGTACGTGTCGAGCGTCCCGGACCTCAAGCGGCTCTGGTCGACGGGGCGCGAGAACCCGCTGGGCAAGCAGATCTGGAAGCTGGGCATCTGCCGGTCGATGCTGGGCGACGCGGACGACATGGGCGCGGCGGCCGTCGCACGGCGCGACGCGGTGCGGGAGCGGGTCGTCGCCTACAACGAGGTGCTGCGGGACGTCTGCGCGCGGGACGAGCGCTGCCGTGACGACGGCGGGGCGGTGTTCGACTACCGGTTCACGGGTGAGCAGCTCAGCGAGTGGGACTGGTTCCATCCGGGGCGCGACGGCCAGGCCAGGCTGGCCGAAATCGCTTACCGCGCGGTCACGGCCGCCTCGCCCTCGGCGTAAAGTTCTTGATCGTGACAACGGGTACAGCGGTACAGAGCGAAGACTTCTCCACCCTCATGGACGGCACGCCGGTCAGGCGCTGGACCCTGGAGCGCGCGGGCACTCGGGTGCGCGTGCTGACGTACGGCGCCGTGGTGCAGTCGGTGGAGGTCCCCGGCAGGGACGGCACACGGGCCGAGGTGGCCCTCGGGCTGCCGGACGCCAAGGAGTACGAGGCGTACGCGAGCCCGTACTTCGGCGCCGTGGTCGGCCGGTACGCGAACAGGATCGGGGGTGCCTCCTTCGTCCTGGACGGGCGTACGCACCAGGTCACGGCCAACGAGGGCCGCAACGCGCTGCACGGCGGGGAGCGCGGCTTCGACAAGCGCGTGTGGGACGCCGAGGAGCTGCCGGACGGCGTGCGGCTCTCCCTGGTCTCCGAGGACGGCGAGGAGGGCTTCCCGGGGCGTCTCGCGCTCTCCGTGGCCTACACCCTGGACGAGGACGGCGCGCTGCGGGTCGGCTACCGGGCGACGACGGACGCGCCGACCGTGGTGAACCTGACGAATCACACGTACTGGAATCTGGCCGGGGCGCACAGTGGGAGCGCTCTCGGGCACGAACTGCGGCTGGCCGCCGGGCGGATCACCCCCTCGGACGACCAGGCGATCCCGACGGGCGTGTTCGCACCGGTGGACGGGACCAGGTACGACTTCCGCGAGGCGAAGCCGGTGGGCCCCGGCTACGACACCAACTACGTCCTGGACGAGACCGGCGGGGAGCCGGTCGCCGAGCTCCACGACCCGGCGTCCGGGCGCCTGCTGACGGTCCGTACGACGGAGCCCGGCCTCCAGCTGTACACGGCCGACCACCTCGGCGGCCCCTTCGAGCCGTGCGCCGGGATCGCGCTGGAGACCCAGCACTTCCCGGACTCGCCGAACCGCCCCGAGTTCCCGTCGACCGTGCTGCGGCCGGGCGAGGAGTTCGTCTCCGAGACGGTGTACGGCTTCTCGGTGCGCTGAGCCCTTCAGTCCTCCACGGCCCCGCCCCGCCGCAGGGCCTCGGCGACGATCTGCACCAGGTGCCGGCCGTCGAGGCCCGCGAGGTCGCGGATCTGGGTGCGGCAGGAGAACCCGTCGGCGAGGACGCTCCGGTCCGGGGCGGCGGACGCCTCGGCGAGGACGCCCTCCCGCGCGATCCGCTCGGAGAGCTCGTAATGCCCCTTCTCCATGCCGAAGTTCCCGGCGAGGCCGCAGCATCCCGCGGAGATCTCCACGTCGCAGCCCATGGCTTCCAGGAGGGCCCTGTCCGGGCCGTATCCCATGACCGCGTGGTGGTGGCAGTGGGGCTGGACGAGGAGCTTCTCCGCCGACCGCGGCGGGGTCCAGCCGATGGAGGCGAGGAACTCGGCGACGGTCACGACCGAGCGGGCCAGCTCGGCGGCGCGGGGGTCTTCGGGCAGGAGCTCCAGGAGGTCCGAGCGGAGTGTCGCGGTGCAGCTGGGCTCCAGGCCGACGACGGTCCTCCCCTCGCGGACCCGGGGGTGGAGGAGGTCGAGCGTCCTGGTGAGCGTGGCCTTGGCGGCGGTGAGCTGTCCGGTGGAGACGAGGGTGAGGCCGCAGCAGGCCCCGGGGCCCGCGATCTCGATGTCGCACCCGGCGGCGGTGAGGACCTCGACGGCGTCCCGGGGGATGCCCGGGTCCAGGGCGTCCGAGAAGGAGTCCACCCAGAGGAGTACCTGCGGGGCACTGGGCATCCCGCCGCGGTGCCTGCCCGGCCTGTTCTGTCTGCTCTGCTTGCTCTGCTTGCTCTGCTTGCTCCAGCGGAACGGTCTGAGGGGCAGCCGGGGCAGTGACCGGCGGGTGTCCGCTCCCATCATGTGCAGCATCGCCTTGCGCAGCGGGGGGACGCGGCCCGCGAGGTTGACGAGCGGGGCCACGGGCGCGGCGAGCCTGAGCCACTGCGGAAGACGGCCGAGCGTGTAGTGGCTGCGGGGGCGCAGGCGCCCCTTCCACGTCTGGTGGAGGGCTTCCGACTTGTACGTGGCCATGTCGATGCCCGTGGGGCAGTCGCTCGCGCAGGCCTTGCAGCTCAGGCACAGGTCGAGGGCCTCGTGGACCTCCGGGGAGCTCCAGCCGCGCGTGACGACTCCGCCGTCGAGCATCTCCTGGAGGGTGCGCGCACGGCCTCGGGTGGAGTCCTTCTCGTCCCGGGTGGCGATGTAGGAGGGGCACATGAACCCGCCCTCCCCACGCAGGTCGGCCCGGCACTTGCCCACCCCGACGCAGCGGTGGACCGAGTCGGTGACGCTGCCCGCGTCGTGCGGGAAGGCGAAGCCGTCGGTGGCCAGCAGCCGGAGTGCCCGGGGCCGGCGGAGACCGGCGTCGAGCGGTGCGGGGCGGACGACGACGCCCGGGTTCATGAGGTCGTCGGGGTCCAGGAGGGCCTTGAACTCCTCCATCGCGCGCAGGGCTTGCGGGCTGTACATGACGGGCAGCAGCTCGGAGCGGGCCCGCCCGTCGCCGTGTTCTCCGGAGAGGGAGCCGCCGTGCCCGGCGGCGAGGGCGGCGGCGCGTTCGAGGAACCGTCGCATGAGGGCTCCCCCGGCTTCGAGCGGGAAGTCGATGCGCAGGTGGACGCACCCGTCGCCGAAGTGGCCGTAGGCGAGCCCGGAGAGGCCCTCCTCGGCCATCAGGGCTTCGAGCCCGCGCAGGTAGTCCCCGAGCCTCTCCGGGGGGACCGCCGAGTCCTCCCAGCCCGGCCAGGCCTGCGCGCCGGTGGCGGTGCGTCCGGCCAGCCCGGCGCCGTCGGCGCGGATCTGCCAGAGCCGGGTCGCGTCGGGGCCGGTGGGCAGGACGACGGCGTCGGCCGAGCCGGACGCGGCGACGAGCCGGTGCCCGGCCTCGACGGCCTCCTCCGAGGTGGCTCCGCCGATCTCCGCCATGAGCCATCCACCGCCCGAGGGCAGGTCAGGGACGCCGACGCCGCCGTGCGCCCGGCGGACGACCTCGACGAGCTGTGCGTCCAGCCCTTCCAGGGCCAGCGGGCGGAAGGGGAGCAGATGAGGGACGTCGTCCGCGGCGGCGGCCATGTCGGGGTAGCCGAGGACGGCCAGGGCGGGCGCCGGTGCCTGCGGGACGAGCCGGATCGTGGCTTCGAGGAGGATGCCGCAGCTGCCCTCGGTACCGGTCAGGGCCGCCGCGAGGTTCCGTCCGTTCTCGGGCAGCAGGTGCTCAAGCGAGTAGCCGGAGATCTGGCGTCCGAAGCGTCCGAACTCGGTGCGCAGCACGGCCAGATGCTCCGAGACGAAGGAGTCGAGGCCGGGCACCGCGTCGAGCGCGTCGCTCCCCGCGCCGGCTGTGATGATCTCGCCGCGGCCGGTCAGCCAGGTCATCGACACGACGTTGTCGGCCGTACGCCCGTAGGAGAGGCCGTGCGGCCCGCAGGCGTTGTTGCCGATCATGCCCCCGATCGTGCAGCGGGTGGCGGTGGAGGGGTCGGGGCCGAAGCGCAGTCCGAAGGGCAGGGCCGCCTTCTGCAGCGTGCTCAGGACGGTGCCGGGCTCGACGACGGCCGTCGAGGACTCCGGATCGACGGAGAGGATCCTGTTCATGGATCGGGAGAAGTCGATGACGAGCCCCGGGCCCACCGCGTTGCCGGCGCAGGAGGTGCCCCCGCCCCTGACGGTGACGGGAACCCGGTGGGCGCGGGCGACACCGGCCGCCGCGATCACGTCCTCCTTCGTCCGGGGCACGACCACGGCCCGGGGGACGACGCGGTAGTTCGAGGCGTCGGCGGAGTAGAGCGCTCTGGTCAGGGAGGAGGCGTCGACGAGGTCGCCGAGGCGCTCGCGGAGGTCGTCGAGGAACATCTCGGCGGAGGCTTTCGGGGAACCTGTCACGTGCGACGCCATGTTCGGGCTGCTCCTGGTGTGCCGTTCGTCTGCCGGGGGGGGCGGGTACCCACCCGAGCAGTGTCCGTGCCCCCAGGCCTCGGGACGCGTGTCCCTCGCGGCGCGTCCGCCCCCGCTCGTCAGTCCTTGCGCAGGGAGTGCGGCTCGCGGACCGGCTCCGGGTCCTCGGGCGTGGCCGTGAGGTCGCGGGCCAGGAGTGTGGCGCCGGCGACCGCGCCCGGCATCAGCAGCACGGCGACGAAGGGTACGAGGAAGGCGAGCGTGAGCGGGACGCCGAAGCCGAGCACCAGGGCGCGGCGTCCGCGCAGCAGCCGGAGACGGTCCTTGAGGACCATGCCGCGGCGCTGGAGGGCCACGGCGGTGAGCTCCTCGGCGAGGAAGTAGCCGGAGACGCAGAAGCCGAGCGCGGGGATCACCGTCTGCCCCACGACGGGGATGAACCCGAGGGCGAAGAGCAGCACGCCGTAGAACGCGACGCGCAGCAGGATGCGGACGGAGTCACGGGCGGAGATCCAGAGTTCGCGCCAGAGCGGCAGGCCCGACTCCGGTACCTCGCCGCCCTCGCTGCGGTCGACCGCCTCGGACAGCGACTCGTAGAACGGCTGGCCGACGAGCAGGGTCACCGCGGTGAAGGTGATGACCGCGAGGAATATCCCGAAGGCGAAGACCAGGACGGTCAGGGTGTTGCGCAGGAGCCCCAGCCAGGGCGAGGACCAGTCGTCGGCGAAGGGGGTGGCCCAGCCGACGAAGTCGTCGGCGCCGTAACCGAGTCCGACGAGCGCGCCCGCGTAGACGACGAGGGTGATGAGCGCGGGCAGCAGGCCCAGACCGAGCTGGCGGCCGTGCCCGAAAGCCCAGCGCTGGCCCTTGATCAAGTATCCGAAACCCGCCCCGAGATCACTCATGACGTCAGCGTACTTGCGCGAACCATTGACACCTGCCCTGGCCCGTCATTACCGTCACGCCAGCATTTCGAACGAGCGACGAAATACCGAACACGTGGAGAGGCAACACCCGTGCGCATCACCGGAATCAGCACGCATGTCGTCGGCACGCCGTGGCGCAACCTCACCTACGTCCAGGTCCACACCGACGAGGGTCTCACCGGAGTCGGCGAGACCCGGATGCTGGGCCGCACGGACGCGCTGCTCGGCTACCTGCGCGAGGCGTCGGCCAACCACATCACCGGCTCCGACCCGTTCGCCGTCGAGGACCTCGTCAAGCGGATGAAGTACGGCGACTACGGGCGGGCGGGGGAGATCGTGATGTCCGGCATCGCGGTCATCGAGATGGCCTGCTGGGACATCAAGGGCAAGGCGCTGGGCGTCCCCGTCTGGCAGCTGCTCGGCGGGAAGGTGACCGACCGGGTCAAGGCGTACGCCAACGGCTGGTACACCACCGAGCGCACCCCGGAGGCGTACCACAAGGCGGCGCAGGGGGTCGTCGAGCGCGGCTACCGCGCCCTGAAGATCGACCCCTTCGGCACCGGCCACTTCGAGCTGGGCCAGGAGGAGACCCGTTACGCCGTCTCCCTCATCGAGGCCGTGCGGGACGCCATCGGCCCCGACACCGAGCTGATGCTGGAGATGCACGGCCGGTTCAGCCCGTCGACCGCGGTGCGGATCGCCCGCGAGATGGCACCCTTCAGGCCTGCGTGGCTGGAGGAGCCGGTGCCGCCGGAGAACCTGAAGGCGCTGAGCAAGGTCGCGGAGAAGGTCGACCTGCCGATCGCGACGGGTGAGCGCATCCACGACCGGATCGAGTTCCGCGAGCTCTTCGAGTCGCAGGCCGTCGACATCATCCAGCCGGACGTCGGCCACATCGGCGGCATCCTGGAGACCCGCAAGCTGGCGGCGACCGCGGAGACCCACTACACGCTGATCGCCCCGCACAATGTGGGCGGCTCGGTGCTGACCGCGGCCAGCCTCCAGGTCGCCGGCTGCACCCCGAACTTCAAGATCCTGGAACACTTCAACGACTTCGCGGACGCCGACATCAAGAAGGTCGTCAAGGGCGCCCCGTACGTCGATCCCGAGACCGGTTGCTTCGAGCTCTCCGACGCCCCGGGGCTCGGCGTGGAGCTGGACGTGGACGCGGCGGCCGAATTCCCGCAGCAGCAGGCGCGGTTCGACCTGTGGGCGGACGGCTGGGAGAAGAGGCAGCCCAAGTGACGTCCCTGTCCCGCTCGTTGACGGTGGAGCGGCCCGGCAGCCACCGGCTGACCGAGGGGCCGCTCCCGGAACCCGGCCCCGGCGAGGTCCGGGTGCGCGTAGCCGCCGCCGGGATCTGCATGAGCGACCGCGAGGTGTACGACGGTCACCGCGACCCGGCCTATGTGCGCTACCCCGTGGTCCCGGGTCACGAGTGGTCGGGGACCGTCGACGCCGTGGGCGAGGGTGTCGATCCCGCGCTGACCGGCCGGCGCACGGTCGCCGAGGGCTTCCGGGCCTGCGGGCGCTGCGAGCGGTGCAGGGAGGGCGAGACCTCCCTGTGCGGCGCGGGTTACGACGAGACGGGCTTCACCAGGCCCGGCGCCTTCGCCGACCATCTGGTGGTCCCGGCACGGCTGCTGCACCCGCTGGCCGACGACGCCGATCTGCGGGCGGCGGCCCTGCTGGAGCCGGCCGCGGTGATCGCTGCGGCGGTGCGGGCCGGGGCACCCGAGCCCGGCGAGCGGATCGCCGTACTCGGGGCGGGCACGCTGGGACTGCTCGCGGTGCAACTGCTGGCGGCGGTGTCGCCCGCGGAGCTCACCGTGATCGACCCGCGGAAGGAACGGGCCGCCCTGGCCCTGGACTTCGGGGCGAGCGAGGCGCGGGTCCCCGAGGAGGCCGAGGAGGTACGGGGCCGCTACGACCTGGTCGTGGAGACGGCCGGAGCGCCGTCCACCGCGGCCGACGCGTGCCTGCTGGCGCGGCGCGGCGGGCGTGTCGTGCTGACCGGGATGTTCACCCCGGGCGCCCTGGGCATCGACCCGGTGCACCTGTCGCTGAGCCAGCTCACCGTGCGCAGCGTCTTCGGCGCGCCGTCGTCGGCCTGGTCCTACGCGGTGCGGGCGTTCACGGCCGGGCTGCTCGACCCCGCGCCCCTGATCACCCACGAGTTCCCGCTGGAGCGGTTCGCCGAGGCCGTGGCGCTGGTGGGGTCCGGGGACCCGGGGACCGGGAAGGTGCTGCTGCGGCCGTGACGGGCCCGCCCCGATCCGTACGCCGGTACGGCGGCGTCCTGACCGCCTCCGTACCGGCGTACACCCAATGATCCGAATGTCGTCCGAAATACCGAACGTGAAGGACCTGTCGTGAAAGACGCCCCTGTCTCTTCCCCCGGTGCAGCCGGCCCCCGCCGACCCGGCGATGACGCGCTCACCGCGCTCGGCCTCGGCCCGGCACCCCTGTCCTCGGCCGACGCCTCCACGCACTCCTTCCCCGACGGCGGGAGCTGGCGCACCGAGGTGCCGTCCGTGGAGGGTCCGGAGGCCCTCGGCGTCGTACTGAAGGAGTCGGCCCGGCTCGACGTCCCCGTCCACCGCATCAGCCAGGGCAGCGGCATCTGGATGCTGACGGACGCCGAGATCACCGAGATGGTGGAGGGCTGCGCCGAACGCGACATCGAGCTCTGCCTGTTCACCGGGCCGCGCGGCACCTGGGACACCGGGGCGTCGGTCCGCACGGACTCGGGCGGCGCGGGGCTGCGCGCCCGCGGCCACGACGCGCTGGCCGGCTGCGTGGAGGACGCCCTGCGTGCGGCGTCCCTGGGTGTGAAGTGCCTGCTGGTGGCCGACGAGGGCGTGCTGTGGACGCTGCACCGCCTGCGGGCGCAGGGGGTCCTGCCCGCGGACACCACCTTCAAGGTGTCGGCGCTCATCGGACCGGTCAATCCGGCCTCCTACGCCGTGTTCGAGCAGCTCGGCGCCGACTCGATCAACATCCCCTCGGACCTGACGCTCGCCCAGTTCACGGAGATCCGGAGGGTGTCCGCAGCCCCGATGGATCTCTACATCGAGGCTCCCGACGACCTCGGCGGCTATGTGCGGATGTACGAGATCGCCGAACTGATCCGGCGCGGCTCGCCGCTGTACCTGAAGTTCGGCCTCTCCAAGTCGCCCGGGATCTACCCCTACGGCCAGCACCTGCGGGATCTGGCGCTGTCCTCCGCCAAGGAGCGGGTGCGGCGCGGCCGTCTCGCGCTCGACCTGCTCGCGCGCCACGGGGCCGACGGCGGGATGTCGCCGCTCGGGTCCCGGCTCCCGGGGTCGCTCAACCGGTTCGGGATCTCGTCATAACGTTCCGGAAACGCGCTCCCCAAAAGAAGACACAGCCGCGCACAATCCCACACACCTGTTCTCGGTCGAGCCGCCCTCATCCCTTCGGGCACCACCGGACCGAGCCAAGACCCACATCAAGGATGATGACTATGCGCAACCGCCGAGCCGCACTCGCCGCCATAGCCTCCACCGCCTCCCTCGCCCTCGCTCTGACCGCCTGCGGCCAGAACAGCGAAGGCGGCAGCGAGGAGAAGAAGGGTGGCGCCGAGGGCGCCACCATCGGTATCGCGATGCCGACCAAGTCCTCCGAGCGCTGGATCGCCGACGGCGCCAACGTCGAGAAGGAACTGAAGGGCAAGGGCTACAAGACCAAGCTGGTGTACGGGGAGGACGACCCGGACCAGCAGGTCTCGCAGATCGAGAACATGATCACCCAGGGTGTGGACGCCCTGATCGTCGCCGCGATCGACAACAAGTCCCTCGGCAACGTGCTCCAGCAGGCCAAGGACGCCGACATCCCGGTGATCTCCTACGACCGGCTGATCCTGGGCACGGAGAACGTCGACTACTACGCCTCGTTCGACAACGAGAAGGTCGGCGAGCTCCAGGGCTCGTACATCGTGGACAAGCTCGGCCTGGAGGACGGCGAGAAGGGCCCCTTCAGCATCGAGCTGTTCGCCGGCTCCAACGACGACAACAACACCAAGTACTTCTTCCAGGGCGCGATGAACGTCCTGAAGCCGTACGTGGACAAGGGCGACCTCGTCGTCAGGTCCAAGCAGACCGCCCTCAACCAGGTCACCACCCTGCGCTGGGACGGCGGCACCGCGCAGAAGCGCATGGACGACCTGCTGACGTCCAGCTACCGCAGCGCCCGGGTCGACGCCGTGCTCTCCCCGTACGACGGCATCTCCATCGGCATCCTCTCCGCCCTGAAGTCGGACGGCTACGGCACCAAGTCCAAGCCGATGCCGGTCGTCACGGGCCAGGACGCCGAGGTCGCCTCGGTGAAGTCGATCATCACGGGTGAGCAGACGCAGACCGTCTACAAGGACCTGCGCGAGCTCGCCAAGGTCGCGTCAAACATGGTCGACGCGGTCCTGAAGGACAAGAAGCCCGAGGTCAACGACACCAAGTCCTACGACAACGGCTCCAAGGTCGTCCCCGCCTTCCTGCTCCAGCCGGTCAGCGTCGACAAGGCCAACTACAAGGAGGTCCTCGTCGACGGCGGCTACTACACCGAGAACGACCTCAAGTAACCGGGACCCCCTCAAGGATTGGAAGGCAAGACCATGGCGGGACCCGTCCTGGAAATGCGCTCGATCGTCAAGACCTTTCCCGGTGTCAAAGCGCTGTCGGACGTCACACTGACCGTCCGCCAGGGCGAGGTCCACGCCATCTGCGGTGAGAACGGCGCCGGGAAGTCGACTCTGATGAAGGTGCTCTCCGGCGTCCATCCGCACGGCAGCTACGAAGGGGACATCCTCTTCGACGGCGAGACCTGCCGGTTCAAGGACATCCGGGCGAGCGAACAGCACGGCATCGTGATCATCCACCAGGAGCTCGCGCTGGTGCCGTACCTCTCCATCGCGGAGAACATCTTCCTCGGCAACGAGCACGCCAAGCGCGGACTGATCAACTGGAACGACACCCTCAGGCACGCCGGCGAACTGCTGCGCAGGGTCGGCCTCGACGAGCACCCCGAGACCCGCGTCGCCGACATCGGCGTGGGCAAGCAGCAGCTGGTGGAGATCGCCAAGGCGCTCTCCAAAAAGGTGAAGCTGCTCATTCTCGACGAGCCGACGGCGGCGCTCAACGACGAGGACAGCGGCAAACTCCTCGACCTGATCCTCTCGCTGAAGGAACAGGGCATGACCTCGATCATCATCTCGCACAAGCTGAACGAGATCCGCCGGGTCGCCGACTCGGTCACGATCATCCGCGACGGGCGCTCCATCGAGACGCTCGACGTGAAGGCGGAGGAGACGACCGAGGACCGGATCATCAGCGGGATGGTCGGCCGGGACCTGGAGCACCGCTTCCCCGAGCGGACCCCGCACCACCCGGAGGAGGGCACCGCGCCCGCCCTGGAGATCCGCAACTGGACGGTGCACCACCCCATCGACCAGCAGCGCAAGGTCGTCGACGACGTGTCGATCGAGGTGCGGCGCGGCGAGATCGTCGGCATCGCCGGGCTCATGGGCGCCGGCCGCACCGAGCTGGCGATGAGCGTCTTCGGCCGCTCCTACGGCCGGTACGCGGGCGGCACCGTCCTCAGGGACGGCGCGGAGATCCGCACGAAGACCGTGCCCGAGGCGGTCGGGCACGGCATCGCGTACGCCACCGAGGACCGCAAGCACTACGGCCTCAACCTCATCGACACCATCAACCGGAACATCTCGCTGACCGCGCTGGGCAAGGTCGCCAAGCGGGGTGTGGTCGACGAGCACGGGGAACGGCAGGTCGCCGAGGGCTTCCGGAAGTCGATGAACATCAAGGCACCGACCGTCTTCGAGCCGGTGGGCAAGCTGTCCGGCGGCAACCAGCAGAAGGTCGTCCTCAGCAAGTGGATCTTCGCCGGTCCCGAGGTGCTGATCCTGGACGAGCCCACGCGCGGCATCGACGTGGGCGCCAAGTACGAGATCTACACGGTCATCGACCAGCTGGCCGCCCAGGGCAAGGCGGTCGTCTTCATTTCCTCCGAACTGCCGGAGCTGCTCGGCATGTGCGACCGCATCTACACGATGGCCGCGGGACGGCTGACGGGTGAGTTCTCGCGGGCCGAGGCCTCGCAGGAAGCGCTGATGCGTCAGATGACGAAGGACAAAGAGGTAACCCGATGAGCACGGACGTGACCGCGAAGAACCCGGCCCCCGCGCCGCCCGGCAAAGGCGGCGCGGCCACCGGTGAGGGCCTGCTCCAGCTGATGCTGGGCGGCATGCGCCGCAACATGCGCCAGTACGGCATGCTGATGGCCCTCGGCCTGATCGTGGTGCTGTTCGCGGTGTGGACCGACGGCGACCTGCTGCTCCCGCGCAACGTCTCCAACCTGGTGCTGCAGAACAGCTACATCCTGATCCTCGCGATCGGCATGATGCTCGTCATCATCGCGGGCCACATCGACCTCTCGGTCGGCTCGCTGACCGCGTTCATCGGGGCGATGGCCGCCGTGCTGATGGTCGAACACCATCTGGCCTGGCCGCTCGCGGTGGTGCTCTGCCTGGCCATCGGCGCCGTCGCCGGCGCGGTGCAGGGCTTCTTCATCGCCTATCTCGGCATACCGTCGTTCATCGTGACCCTCGCGGGCATGCTGCTCTTCCGCGGTCTGACGGAGATCTTCCTGAAGGGCCAGACCCTCGGCCCCTTCCCGAAGGACCTCCAGAAGATAGCCAACGGCTTCCTGCCCGAGGTCGGTCCCAACACCAACTACCACAACCTCACCCTGCTGCTGGGCTTCGCCCTGATCGCCTTCGTGGTCCTCCAGGAGGTCCGCGACCGCAAGCGCCAGCAGGAGTTCGCCCTCGACGTGCTGCCGGTCAAGCTGTTCCTGCTGAAGCTGGTCGCACTGGTCTCGGCCGTCCTGGTCGTCACGCTGCTGCTCGCCAGCTACAAGGGCGCCCCGGTCGTGCTGCTCATCCTCGGCGTGCTCGTCGTCGGGTTCGGCTATCTGATGCGCAACGCGATCATCGGCCGCCACATCTACGCCATCGGCGGCAACCTGCCCGCGGCCAAGCTGTCGGGCGTGAAGGACAAGAAGGTCACCTTCCTGGTCTTCCTGAACATGGGCATGCTCGCGGCCCTGGCGGGTCTGGTCTTCGCCGCCCGCTTCAACGCGGCCTCGCCCAAGGCCGGCCTCAACTTCGAGCTGGAGGCCATCGCCGCCTCGTTCATCGGCGGCGCGTCGATGAGCGGCGGTGTCGGCACGGTCCTCGGCGCGATCATCGGTGGCCTGGTCCTGGGCGTGCTGAACAACGGTATGAACCTCGTCGGTATCGGCACCGACTGGCAGCAGGTCATCAAGGGAGCGGTGCTGCTGGCCGCCGTCGGCTTCGACGTCTGGAACAAGCGCAAGGTCGGTTCGTAACACCCCTTCTCGCGACAGGAGTTGTTTCATGACCTTCACCACCGGAACCAGCAGACGCACCGTCCTGGCGGCCACGGCCGCCGCAGGGGTGGCCGTGGCGGCGGGCGCCCCGGCCGCGCACGCCTCATCCTCGGGGCGTACCCCGTCCAAGGAGCTCTTCGGCACACTCGCCGACGGCACGAAGGTGCACCGCTGGACGCTCGCCAACGGCGGCACCCGGCTGAAGGTCCTCTCCTGGGGCGGTGTCGTCCAGTCCCTGGAAACGCCCGACCGCAGGGGCCGGACCACGAACGTCGCGCTCGGTTTCGACAACCTCGCCGACTACGTGGCGAAGTCCCCGTACTTCGGCGGTCTGATCGGGCGCTACGGCAACCGCATAGCCGAGGGGCGCTTCACCCTCGACGGGACCACCCACCAACTGCCGCTCAACGACGGCCCCAACAGCCTGCACGGCGGCGACAAGGGCTTCGACAAGCGGGTCTGGCAGGTGGAGCCGTTCACCGAGCACGGCGACGTCGGGCTGGTCCTGACCCGGACCAGCCCGGACGGCGAGGCCGGCTACCCGGGCACGCTCGCCGTCCGTGTCGTCTACACCCTCACCTCCCGGGGCGAGTGGCGCATCGACTACACGGCGACGACGGACCGTGCCACCGTCCTCAACCTGACCAGCCACGCCTACTTCAACCTGGCGGGCGAGGGCAGCGGCAGCATCGACGGGCATCTGCTGGAGCTGGCCGCCGCGCGCTACACCCCGGTCGGCTCGACGCTCATCCCGACGGGCGAGCTCGCCCCCGTGGCGCGCACGCCCTTCGACTTCCGGCGCTCCCGGGCCATCGGCGAGGCGGTGCGCACCCCGCACCAGCAGATCGGCTACGGGCAGGGCATCGACCACAACTACGTCCTGGACAAGGGGATCACGGTCCGCCCGGAGTACGCGCTGACCGTGACGGAGCCCGGCTCGGGCCGGGTCATGAAGATGTACACGACGGAGCCCGGCATGCAGGTCTACACCGGGAACTTCCTCAACGGCACACTGACGGGCACGTCCGGACGGGTCTACCGCCAGGGCGACGCGTTCTGCCTGGAGTCCCAGCACTTCCCGGACTCCCCCAACCAGCCGTCGTTCCCCTCGACGGTGCTCCGCCCCGGCGACACCTACCGGTCGACGACGGTGCACTCCTTCTCCACGCGCTGAACCGCTCCACGACGACGGCGCCCTTCCCCGCGCGGGGAAGGGCGCCGTCGTCGTGGGTCAGGCCAGCCGGATCACGTTCCAGGAGAGCGGCTCCAGGGCGGCCTTCAGCGTGCCGCCGTCGAGCACGGTGCCCTCGGCCGCGTGCGGGAGCACCCGCTCGGGCTCCGCGAGGGTGTTGCGGGCCTCGGGGTCGGCGTCCGCGAGGACCTGGTGCTCGACGACCTCGGCCAGCTCCAGCCCCTCCAGGGCGACTTCGAGGGGCAGCACGGCGTCCTGGCTGCGGTTGACCGCGAAGACCGTGACGGCGCCCGTCTCCGGGTCGCGTACGGCGGTGGCGTGCAGCAGGTCCGTCTCGCCGTACTTCGCCGTCCCGTAGGTGGGCGAGTCCACCCGTACGTCCAGGACCTGGCCCCTGCCGTGGCGCGCGGCCTGGGCGAAGGGGAAGAAGGTCGTCTGACGCCAGGCGGGGCCGCCGGGCTCGGTCATGATCGGCGCGATCACGTTGACCAGCTGGGCGAGACAGGCCACGGTCACCCGGTCGGCGTGGCGCAGCAGCGCGATGAGCAGGCTGCCGAAGACGACGGCGTCGGTGACGCTGTAATTGTCCTCCAGCAGCCTCGGCGCCTCGGGCCAGTCGAGCGGGTTCTCCTCCGCGTCCTTCTGGAAGCGGCTCATGTACCAGACGTTCCACTCGTCGAAGGAGAGGTTGATCTTCTTCGTCGACTTGAGGCGCGCCCCGACGTGGTCGCAGGTCGCGACGACGCTCTCGATGAAGGACTCCATGTCCACGGCCGAGGCCAGGAAGGAGTCGCGGTCGCCGTCGGTCTCCTCGTAGTAGGCGTGCAGCGAGACGTAGTCGACGAGGTCGTAGGTCTCGGCGAGGACCGTCGCCTCCCAGGCGGCGAAGGTCGGCATGGCGCGGCTGGACGAACCGCAGGCGACGAGCTCGACGGACGGGTCGATCTGGCGCATCGCGCGCGCGGTCTCGGCCGCGATCCTGCCGTACTCCTCGGCGGTCTTGTGGCCGGTCTGCCAGGGGCCGTCCATCTCGTTGCCCAGGCACCACAGCTTGATGCCGAAGGGGTCCTTGTCGCCGTGGCCGATGCGGCGGTCGGAGAGCTCGGTGCCGGAGGGGTGGTTGGCGTACTCCTGGAGCTGGATGGCCTCCTGGACGCCGCGGGTGCCGAGGTTGACCGCGAGCATGGGCTCGGCCTGGGGGCCGACCTTCCGGAGGAAGTCGATGTACTCGGAGAGGCCGAAACGATTCGTCTCGGTGGAGCGCCAGGCGAGGTCGAGACGGCGGGGGCGCTCGTCGGCGGGGCCGACGCTGTCCTCCCAGCGATAGCCGGAGACGAAGTTGCCGCCGGGGTAGCGGATGGCGGTGACACCGAGTTCGCGGACGAGATCCAGGACGTCGGTGCGCAGTCCGGCCTCGTCCGCCGCCGGGTGGCCCGGCTCGAAGATGCCGTCGTAGACGCAGCGGCCGAGGTGCTCGACGAAGGATCCGAAGAGCCGGGGATCGACGTCCCCGACGGTGAAGGCGGGGTCGAGGGTGAAGCGCGCGGTGCGGGTCATGGCTTCCTTACTCGTTCGAAATTTCGAATGCTGCTCGTAACCTCGAACGGACCGTAGAGTTCAACCTCCGCGGCAGTCAATGCCTTTGCACGCTCTTACGGATACGGACCGGCGGCACACGACCGAGGGCCGCACCCCGGTGACGGGATGCGGCCCTCGGACGTACGTGATCGGGCGGGGTCAGCCGGCCGACAGCTCCACCTTGATGTTGCCGCGGGTGGCGTTCGAGTACGGGCACACCTGGTGCGCCTTCTCGACGAGCGCCTGGGCGGTGGCCCTGTCGACGTTCGGGATGGAGGCGCTGATCGCCACCTCCAGGCCGAAGCCGCCGGCCTCGGTCTTGCCGATGGAGACCGACGCGGTCACCGTCGAACCGGTGATGTCGGCCTTCTCCTGACGGGCGACCACACCGAGAGCGCCCTGGAAGCAGGCGCTGTAGCCCGCCGCGAACAGCTGCTCGGGGTTGGTACCCGCGCCGCTGCCGCCCATCGCCTTCGGCGGGTTGACGACGACGTCGAGCTGTCCGTCGTCGGAGGAGACCCGGCCGTCACGGCCGTTCTCGGCGGTGGCGACGGCGGTGTAGGCCACGTCTATGTGCTGGATCGTCATACGGTGATTCCTCCTGCTGATGCGCCGCGACTCGCGCCCACGACCGCGACGGCCTGGG
The DNA here is from genome assembly GCF_001905505.1 of Streptomyces sp. CB02058. Taxonomy (GTDB): domain Bacteria; phylum Actinomycetota; class Actinomycetes; order Streptomycetales; family Streptomycetaceae; genus Streptomyces. The sequence continues at coordinate 690,436 of NZ_LIPG01000002.1, read as the reverse complement.
CCGAGCCTAGCGGGTGGCCGTCGGGGCACTCCGATCGCCCGCCGCCCGGATCTCCGACAGGCATGAGCCATGCACCTTCCCGCCGTACGCCGGCTTGCGGCGGAGCGCCCTCGCGCTGGACCCGCGCAGGCCGGGCGAGCAGCGGGAGGGCGATCCGGTCAGGCGTCCAGCGAGACGATCATCTTGCCGGTGTTCTCGCCGCGCAGCAGACCGAGGAAGGCGTCGTAGGCGTTCTCGATGCCCTGGACCTTGGTCTCGTTGTACTTGAGCTCGCCGGAGGCGAGCCAGCCGGCCACGTCCTGGACGAACTGCGGCTGGAGCGCGGCGTGGTCGCCGACGAGCATGCCCTGCAGACGCAGCCGCTTGCCGATGACGAGGGCGAGGTTGCGCGGGCCCGGGGTGGGCTCCGTGGCGTTGTACTGGGCGATCATTCCGCAGATGGTCGCGCGGCCGTGCACGTTGAGCGAGGAGATCGCGGCCTCCAGGTGCTCACCGCCGACGTTGTCGAAGTACACGTCGATGCCGTCGGGGGCGGCGGCGGCGAGCTGCTCGCGGACGGGACCGTTCTTGTAGTTGAAGGCCGCGTCGAAGCCGTACTCCTCGACCAGGAGCTTGACCTTCTCGTCGGAACCGGCGGAGCCGATGACCCGCGAGGCCCCCCTGAGCTTGGCCAGCTGGCCGACCTGGCTGCCGACCGCACCGGCCGCGCCGGAAACGAAGACGGCGTCGCCCTCCTTGAAGGAGGCGACCTCGAACAGGCCCGCGTAGGCGGTGAGGCCCGGCATGCCGAGCACGCCGAGGTAGGCGGAGAGCGGGGCGATGGAGCCGTCGACCTTGACCGCGTGCTTGGCGGGGACGTCGGCGTACTCGCGCCAGCCGAGGCCGTGCAGGACGTGGTCGCCGACGGCGAAGCCCTCGGCGTTCGACGCGACGATCTCGCCGACCGCGCCGCCGTCCATCGGGTGGTCGAGCTTGAAGGGCGGGGTGTACGACTTCACGTCGTTCATCCGGCCCCGCATGTAGGGGTCGACCGAGAAGTGGAGGTTGCGGACGAGGACACGGCCCTCGCCGGGTGCGGTCACCGGCGCCTCACGCAGCGCGAAGTCCGTGGCCTCGGGCCAGCCGTGCGGACGGGCTACGAGGTGCCACTCACGGCTGGTCGTGGGAAGTGCTGCAGACATGGGCTCGGGTTCTCCTCGATGTCGTACGGGTGCGGGAAGCGAAAAAGCTTCAGGACATGAAACAACCATGCGTCCAGATATTTCACCTTGTCAAGTAATTCGGTACCCTGGGTGTCATGGCCACCTCGCGCACCGACCCGCTCACCCTCGACGTCATCCAGCTCATCGCCGACGTCGTGGCGCGCTACCACGAGGAGTACGACCGTGCGGCGGCCACGCACGCGCTGACCGGTGCGCAGGCCCGTGTGCTGGGACTCCTGTCCCTGGAGCCGATGCCCATGCGCAAGGTCGCCCGGAAGCTGAAGTGCGAGCCGTCCAACATCACCGGAATAGTCGACCGGCTGGAGCTCCGCGGCCTGGTCGAACGCCGCCCCGACCCTGCCGACCGGCGGGTGAAGCTGGCCGCCCCGACCGAGGAGGGCCTCAGGACGGCCCGGCAGCTCCGGGACGCCCTGGACTTCGCCCGCGAGCCGCTCGCCGAGCTGTCGGAGAGCGAGCGGACGGTGCTGCGCGACCTCCTCCGCAGGATGCTCGGCGAGGGCGCCCCCGAGGCGTCCTAGAGGCCCTGGCGTCCCGTCCGGCCCGATCCGGACCGAGGGCCCCGGCCCGGCCGTCGGCGGGCGGGCCCCGTCAGACGCAGAACCACAGCCACTTCTCGCACGTCTCGGACGGCGAAGGGGTGGGGGCGGGCTCCTGGGAGGGCTCCGGGTCGGCCGGGGCCGTCGTCGGCCCGTCCGAGGGCGGGGGCCCGTCCGGCTCCTCGCTCCCCTCCGGATCCGCCGAGGCCGACGTGGAGGGTCCGGCGTCCCCCGGGGCGGAGGCCGACGGGGACACCTGGGGTGCCCCGGTGGGGACGGGAGCGTCCGTGGCCTCCTCCGTACGGGCATCGGTGACGGGTACGACGGTGGGCACGTCCACCGGCTCGTCGTCGGGCGCGGTGCTCCGTGAGGCGGAGGGGACGGCCTCGTCGGCTGACGCCGTCGCCTCGGTCACATAGTCCGCCGCACCGCTGTCGCCCTCGGGCTCCGTCGCCAGCTCGGCGAGGCTCAGCGCCCCCAGCGCCAGCACCACACCCACGCCGGTCAGCAGCAGCGCGCGGCCCCTGCGCCGGTGCGCACGGCGCCCGCGCCGTGCAGAGCGGACGCGCCGCCCTTCGGCGCCCCGGGCGCGGCGGCGCCCGGCGGTGGCCCCGGACGAATCCGGGGTCCCGCCCGCCGGTTCGGGCTCGCCGCGGGCACCGTCCGCGACGGCATAGGGGCTCAGCGCGTCGGCGGGGGTTCCGCAACCGGCGCACGCCAGCGCCCCGTTGAGGTGCCGTTGGCACGGGTGGCAGTAGTCCATGGCGCCCGAAGAGTAGACGCGCGCGGAACAACACAGGAAGCCGCACAGGTGAGGATCCTGTGTGGAATCCCGGACTCCGATGCGCCCCGTCCGATACGTTCGGTAAGGGGCAGGATGGGTTCCATGACCGCTCCCGCCCCGTTCGGGCCGCTCCAGTTCCAGCTCGTCCTGCTGCGCCGGATGGCCGACCACCAGCCGGATCTCGTCGAGGATGCCCGGCATGAACTGAGCGCCTCCCTCGCCGACATGCGTGAGGCGAACCGCCGCTGGCAGGCCATGCTGCGCGCCCCGCGCGGCCGGGGCGCGCTCCGCCGCTACCGCTCGGTGCTGGGCGAGCCCGAGAGCTCCGTACGCCGCACGGTCGGGGACCTGGAGTGCGACGCGCTGCTGTGGCCGCTCCCGCTCTGGCCGGACCTGCGGTTCGAGGTGATGGCGGGGCCCGGCGGGGCCGTCTGGAACGAATGGCTGGTCCGCGCACCGGGCGCTCCGGGCCCCGGGCTGAGCACCACCGCCGATCTCCACCCCTGGTCCTGCACCGTGGACGAGGTGGCCAGGGCCTTCGCGCCCGCCCGCCCGATGGAGGGCAGCGCGCCGACCCGCTGGGCCCTGGCCTTCACCGATCCGGCGGGCGGCGAGCCGCGCGTGGCCGAGTTCACCTGGGGACTCTTCCAGCGGCTGCTGCCCGGCTAGGGGCCTCTCGTTCGGATCAGGCCGGGCTCGCGTGCCCTGGCACCGCACTTCGCGGCGTTGTCGTCGGTCTCCATGGCTCCTTCCTCAAGCTCTCGGCTCCGCTCGAGCAGGGGAGACCCCACTGGCTCCCTCCTCCGCCTTGCGATGCACGGCACCGGACCCCGCTCCGTGATCCGGCCTGATCCAAACGGAAGACCCGGGACTGAGATCTGTCGCGCCGTCAGCTCCGGTTCCCCCCTACGGCTCACCCAGCGCGCGCCGCTCCCGCCCCGGCGCGACGATGCCAGGAGAGCCGGCTGCCGCCGGTGTCCGCCGCCAGCGCTCTCGGGAGAACCTGCCGTGACCGTCAGTCTCGATCAGTTGCGCCGTTGCCATGTCGCCGTCGATCTCGGGGCCGCGAGGACCCGTGTCTACATCAAGGGCGTGGGGCTCGTCGTCGACGAGCCCAGTGTCGCCGCCGTGAACACGCGTACCGGCTCGCTCATCGCCGTGGGCGCGCTCGCCGAGCAGATGACCGGGCGCACGCCCGCCTACATCCGGGTGGCCCGCCCGGTCTCCGGCGGAACCGTCGTCGACATCGACATGGCGCAGCGCATGCTGCGCCATCTGCTCGGCGAGAAGCTCCGCCGCCAGCTGCGCCGCAAGCCCCGGCTGCGGGCCGCCGCCTGCACCCCGCACGACGCCGATCCGCTGGCCCAGCGGGCGGCCGTCGAGACGCTCGTGGGCCTCGGCGCGCGGCGGGTGGAGCTGGTCGACACCCTGATCGCGGCGGCCATCGGCTGCGGGCTCCCCGTCGAGCAGCCGACCGCCACCATGATCATGGTGTGCGGGGCGGCCACCACGCAGATCGCGGTGCTCTCGCTCGGATCGATCGTGACCGCCGTGCGCATCCCGATCGGCGGCGAGGCCATCGACCACGCGGTGATCCAGCACCTGCGCCAGCACCACGAGCTGATGCTCCCCAGCCAGTCGGTGCGCCCCCTCCAGCTGGCGCTGCGGGGCAACGGCCTGATGCTGAACGGCCCCGCGGTGACGGAGATCCACGGCCGTGACGTGGCCACCGGGCTGGCCCGCTCGGTGCAGGTCGACACCGCCGCCGTGCGCCAGGCGATCCACACCCCGCTCACCGCCGTGCTCGACGGGCTCGGCAAGGTGCTGCGCGACTGCCCGCCCGACCTGGTGGCCGACATCGCGGACTCCGGGATCATGATGGTCGGCGGCAGCGCCCTGCTGCCCGGTCTCGACCAGATGCTGCGCGACGCGACCGGAGTGCCCGTGCACATCGCCGAGCGGCCCGACGTGTGCTCGGTGCTGGGCCTCGGCGCGATGCTGGACGGCACGGTCCAGCCGCTGGTCCTCGCCCCGATCGCCGGCTGAGCCGCGGGGCTCGCCCGTGGCCTGGCCCGGACTCGACCTGCGGACCACCCTCCAGCACATCGTGGACACCGCCACGACGCTGGCCGGGGCGTGCCACGGTGCCCTGGCCCTCCTGGACAGCGCGGACCGCCATGTCACCGACCTGTTCACCTCGGGCCTGGGCGAGGACGAGCGCCGCGACGCCGGACCGCTCCTCCATGGGCGTACGGGGGTGCTCGGCGCGCTGGTGGACGACGCGCAGGCGGTGCGCGTCGACGATCTGACCGACCGTCCGCACGCCGGTCCCCTGGCCGTGCGTTCCTTCATCGGCGCCCCCGTCCGGGTGCGCGACGAGGTGCTGGGCAGCCTCTGCCTCACCGCGGAGGAGCCCGGCCGCTTCGACGACACCGATCTGGCGCTGCTGCGGCTGCTCGCGTCCCAGGCCGCCGCGGCGATCGGCGGCGCCCATCTGTACGAGGCGGCGCGGCAGCGGGAGCACTGGATCGAAGGGGCCGCCGCGGTCACCCGGGCGCTGCTGAGCGGCGCGGGGACCACGGACGCCCTGACGACCGTGGCCGAGCGGGCGCGGATGCTGGCCGGTGCCGCGGCCGGGGTGATCCTTCAGCCGACCGCCGACGGCGGGATGGAGATCGTCGCCGCCGCCACGCGCGACGACCCGGCGGGCCTCGTCGGCACCGCCATCCGGCCGGGCGCCCCCGTCCTCGTCCAGCTGCTGGGCGGTGAGGAGGTCTTCATCGACGACTCCTCGACGGACCCCCGCATGACGACCCATGTCCGGTCCCGCTTCGGCCCCAGCATGATGCTGCCCCTGGAGAGCGGGGGGCGGCTCATCGGCACGCTCGCCCTGCCCAGGCGGCGCGGCGGGAAGCCCTACACGGACCTGGACCGGCAGCTGGCCTCGCAGTTCGCCTCCCAGGCCGCGCTGGCCCTGGTGATGGCCGACGCGCAGCACTACAGGGAGCAGCTCGCCGTCTACGAGGACCGCGACCGCATCGCCCGCGATCTGCACGACCTCGTCGTCCAGCGTCTGTTCGCGACGGAGATGATGCTGGAGTCGACCCGCCGCAAGGACACCGCGGGCGGCAGCGGGACCGCCGAGCTGCTGGCGAAGGCGGTCGACGAGCTGGACTCCACCATCCAGGAGGTCAGGACGGCCATCTTCGCGCTCCAGCAGCCGCCCGCCGAGGCGCCCACGACCTTCAGGGGCCGGGTGCTGCGCGAGACGGGGGGCGCGGCAGCGGTGCTCGGCTTCCAGCCCTCGGTGCACTTCACCGGCGCGGTGGACGCCCTGGTGCCGGAAACGGTGGACGCTCAGCTGCTGGACGTGCTGCGCGGGGCACTGGCGACCGCGCACCGCAGGACCGGCGTCTCGGCGGTCGAGGTGGAGGTGGACGCGACGGCCCGGCTGCCCGACGGGCGCCCCGCGGTGCGTCTGGTGGTCGCGGACGACGGGCGGGCCGAGGACGGCAGCCGGTCGCCGACGGTCATCTGGCAGGCGCCGCTCTGAGTGCGATCCGGGTGTTGGAGTGGGCGACGCCCGCGTCCTTCTTCAGCCGTCGCAGCAGCGCGTCCAGGGAGCCGGGGTCGGCGGCAGTGGCCCGTACGAGATAGTCGTGGCCGCCCGTCACGTGCACCACCTCGGTGATGCCGGGCAGGGTGAGCACCGCGCGTTCGAACTCCTCGTTCGTCGTGTCGAGGCGCAGGGAGACGTCGATGAAGACGACCAGGCCGGAACGGGTGTCGGCGGCCGGGTCGACGATGACCGTGAAGCCGCGGATCACCCCGTCACGGCGCATACGGCGCACACGGTCGCCCGCCGCGTTGGCACTGAGACCCACGCGCACGCCCAGATCGCGGTACGAGATCCGGGCGTCCTCCTGGAGGATGCCGAGGATCTCTCTGTCCAGCCGGTCCATAACGGCGATTGTGGCAGCCCCCGGCCGGAAAGGGCGGGCGAGCGACGTCCGCGGGGGCCCCGGGGAGGGCCCGTGCCCATGGGGCGTCTGCGGTGCGAGGGCCTTACCCGGATGGCGCAGTCCGCCGTGCCCCGCCCGGCCGTCCGCCCTTGACTTGCGCTGTGGACACAACCGTCGAGAAGGCCCCAGCCCCGGACCGGAAGCAGTCCTCCGCCGCCTACCGGAATCTGATCATGGCCACGATCGGGTTCACGCTCACCTTCTGGGCGTGGAACCTGATCTCCCCGCTGTCGGGTGACTTCAAGGACCGGCTGGACCTGAGCTCCTTCCAGCAGTCGCTCCTGGTCGCGGTGCCCGTGCTGGTGGGCTCGCTCGGCCGTATCCCGGCGGGCGCCCTGACCGACAAGTACGGCGCGAAGCTGATGTTCCCCGTCGTCTCGGCACTGACGATCGTCCCGGTGCTGCTGCTGATCCCGGCGAAGAACTCCTACGGGGCGATGCTGGCGGTGGGGTTCCTGCTCGGCCTCGGCGGCACGACGTTCGCGATCGGCATCCCGCTGGTCAACTCGTGGTTCCCGCCCGCGAAGAGGGGCCTGGCGCTCGGTGTGTTCGGGATGGGCATGGGCGGTGTCGCGCTGTCCGGCTACTTCACGCCGAGGATCGCCAAGCACAGCGAGAACCTGCCGTTCTGGATCGTCGCCGGCGCTCTCGTCGTGTACTCGCTGCTCGCCGCGGTCCTGATCACCGACCATCCGGACCGGAAGATCCCGGCGGACTCGCTGGGCCACCGGCTGGGCGAGGCGGGCCGGCTGCGGGTCACCTGGGAGCTGTCCGCGCTGTACGCGATCGGCTTCGGCGGCATCGTGGCCTTCGGGGTGTATCTGCCGACGTATCTGAAGACCTGGTACGAGATGTCGCCGACCGAGGCGGGCACCAAGGCGGCGGGGTTCGCGCTGGTCACCGTCATCTTCCGGCCGATCGGCGGCTGGCTCTCGGACCGTGCCCACCCCGCCCTGGTCACCGCGGGGGCGCTGCTGCTCGCCGCCCTGATGGCCATCGTCCAGGCCTTCGACCCGCCGCTGAACCCGCTGGGCACGATCGCGCTGCTCTGCATGGCGGCAGGGCTCGGCACCGCGAGCGGCAGCGTCTTCGCCCTGGTCTCGCAGGTGACACCGCAGGCCAAGGTGGGCAGCGTGACCGGGATCGTCGGCGCGATGGGCGGCCTCGGCGGCTTCGTACCGCCGCTGGTGATGGGCGCGATCTACAGTGCGAAGGGCTCGTACTCGATCGGCTTCATGCTGCTCTCCGACCTGGCGCTGGCGGGCTGCGTGTACGCGTACGGCCGGATGCGGACGATCCGGCGGGAGGGCTGACCGGCCACCCGGGCCGGCGCGTACGAGCGTGCGCGGGCCGGTGCCGCCGGCCGCGCTTCCCGGCCGGCGGGACGCTGTGGCCGACCTCGTTCCCGGCCCGGTCCAGACGACAGCCCTTAGGGTTCACCGGGTGACCTCACTTCTGCCCGCGCTGAGCGGAGCGTCCGGCCGGACGGACTCCCCGGAGGCCGTCCGGTTCGGCGAACACGTCCTGACCTACGCCCAGTTGGACGAGGCGTCCGCCTCGCTCGCGGCCCGGATCGCGGGAGCCGGACGGGTCGCCGTCTGGGCGACGTCCACACCCGGGACGGTGGTCGCCGTCGTGGCGGCGCTGCGGGCGGGAGTGCCCGCCGTGCCCCTCAACCCGAAGACGGGCGAGCGCGAACTCGCGCACATCGTCGCCGACAGCGCGCCCTCCGCGGTGCTGGCCGGCGCGGGTGACGCCCTGCCGTCCGCGCTCGGCGGCCTGGAGCGGCTGGACGTCGGCACGGCCGTCACCGGACGGGCGCCCGCAGCGGACTTTCCCGAGCCGCCCGCCGAGTCCCCCGCCCTGGTCGTCTACACCTCCGGCACGACGGGCCCTCCCAAGGGCGCGGTGCTCCCTCGCCGGGCGGTCGCCGCCTCGCTGGACGCGCTGGAGGACGCCTGGCAGTGGACCGGCCGGGACGTCCTGGTCCACGCGCTGCCGCTGTTCCATGTCCACGGACTGATCCTGGGCGTCCTGGGCCCGCTGCGCCGGGGCGGCTCCGTGCGCCACCTCGGAAGGTTCTCGGCCGAGGGGGTCGCGCGCGAGCTGCTGTCCGGGGGCACGATGCTGTTCGGCGTGCCCACGATGTACCACCGGCTGGCGGGCGCGCTGGACGATCCGGCGACCGCCGGGAAGCTCACCGAGGCCCTGGCGGGTGCCCGCCTCCTGGTCTCCGGCTCGGCGGCGCTGCCGGTCCACGACCACGAGCGGATCGCGGCGGCCACCGGACGCCGGGTCATCGAGCGGTACGGGATGACGGAGACCCTGATGAACACGGGCGTACGTGCCGACGGCGCCCCGCGCGCCGGGACGGTCGGCCCGCCGCTGGCGGGCGTGGAGCTCAGGCTCGTCGAGGAGGACGGTTCCGTGCTCCGGGACACCGCGTCCATCGGCGAGATCCAGGTGCGCGGCCCGAACCTCTTCACCGGCTATCTGAACCGGCCGGACGCCACGTCGGCGGCCTTCACCGAGGACGGCTTCTTCCGCACGGGCGACATGGCGACGATCGACGCCGACGGCTATGTGCGGATCGTCGGGCGCAAGGCCACCGATCTGATCAAGAGCGGTGGTTACAAGATCGGCGCCGGCGAGATCGAGAACGCGCTGCTGGACCATCCCGGTGTGCGCGAGGCCGCCGTGACCGGCGAGCCCGACGCGGATCTCGGTGAGCGGATCGTCGCCTGGGTGGTGCCCGCGGACCCCGGATCGCCGCCCTCCGACGGGGAGTTGGCGGACCATGTGGCGGTTCTGCTGGCCCCGCACAAGCGCCCGCGCGTGGTGCGCCTCCTCGACGCGCTGCCCCGCAACGAGCTGGGCAAGATCATGAAGCGGTCGCTCGGTGCCTGAGTCCCGCGGCGGCCGGATGTCCGCGAGGGAGGCCGTCGCCGCCGTCACCGGGCGCTTCACCGCCCACCGTCCGGCCGCGCGCCCGGCTCCCCCTGACGGGCCGCTCGGCTGGAGCGGTTACGCGGAGTCCAGGGCGCGCGCCGCCGCACGGACCGGCGAGGAGGAGTCCGTCCTGTACGGGACGGCCGTCGTGGGAGACCGGGAGTGCGTGCTGGTCTCCTTCGAGTTCGGCTTCCTCGGCGGCTCGCTGGGCGGGCGCACCGGGGACCTGCTGGAGGCCGCCTACGCGCTGGCGCGTGAGCGGAGGCTGCCGCTCGTCTCGCTCGTCGCCACCGGGGGCAGCCGCATGCAGGAGGGCATGATCGCGCTGATACAGCTCCAGCGGGTGGCCCGCGCCTCCGCGCTGCTGAGGGCGGAGGGGCTGGCGCAGATCGCGGTCCTGCGCGATCCGACGACCGGGGGCGGCTGGGCCACCCTGGGCGCGGGCGCCGATGTGGTGCTGGCCCTGCCCGGCGCACAGGTCGGCTTCGCGGGCTCCCGGGTGCGGCCGGCCGGCGCCGATCCGGGCGCCTACACCGCCGAGGGGCAGTGGGCGGCGGGCCAGATCGACGCGGTCGTCCCGCCGGACGAACTGGCCGGGACGCTGGGCCGCTGGCTGACCGTGCTGGGGGACACGGGCCCGGCCACGGCCGCCCCGGTGCCGGGCGCGCTGTCGGACACGGGGCTGCCGGCGACCGGCTGGGACGCGGTGGAGCAGGCCCGTGCGGCGGCTCGGCCCAGGGCCGCCGCCTATCTGGACGCCTATTTCACGTACCGGCTGCCGCTGAACGGCGACCGCTGCGGGGGCACCGATCCGGGGCTGCTCTGCGGTGTGGGCCTGCGCGACGGGCGTCCCGTGGCGTACGCCGCCCAGTGCGGCACCGCGACCCGCCCCGCGGGCTACCGCACGGCGGCCCGGGTGCTCCGGCTCGCGGACCGGCTCGGCATCCCCGTACTGACGCTGATCGACACACCGGGCGCCGCCAACGACGCGGCGGCCGAACGGGCGGGAGCGGGCGCCGCCATCGCCGAGGTGTTCGCGGCGGTCGCCGCCGCGCGGGTCCCCGTGACCACCCTGGTGATCGGCGAGGGCGGCTCGGGCGGCGCGCTGGCGCTGGCGGCTCCGGACAACACCCATGTCACGGCGGACAGCTATTTCTCGGTGATCGCACCGGAACTGGCGGCGGCCATCCTGAAACGCGGCCCCGACGAGGTACGGGCCACCGCCGGCCAGCTGCGGCTGCGCCCCCAGGACCTGGTGGAGCTGGGGGTGGCCCGCTCGGTCGTGGGACCGGAGGCACCGGCGGACTGAGCGCGGCTCGGCGCGCCGCCGGGGCGCCGGTTGGCTAGCGTGACAGAAGGGACCGACCGTCGAGTGGAGAAGGGTCCGAGTCATGGCCGCACAAACCGAGGGAACCCCGTGCTGGGCCGACGGGACGTTCGGCGACCTGGAGGGCGCGAAGCGCTTCTACGGCGAGCTCCTGGGCTGGACGTTCGGTGCGTCGATGCCCGAGTACGGCGAGTACACGCAGGCCCATGTGGACGGCAAGGCGGTCGCCGCGCTCTCGCCTCCCGCGCCCGGCCAGGACGCGCCGAACGCCTGGTGCCTGTATCTCGCGTCGCCGGACGCCGCCGCGACGGCCGCGAAGATCCGCGCGAACGGCGGTGAGGTGCTGGTCGAGCCCATGCGGGTCGGCGACTTCGGGACGATGGTGCTGGCCGCCGACCCCGGCGGGACCGCCTTCGGGGTCTGGCAGTCCGGCAGCCACAAGGGCTTCGAGGCGCAGACGGTGCCCGGCGCCTACACCTGGGCGGAGGTCTACACACGGGAGGCGGAGAAGGCGGACCACTTCTTCGCGGCCGTCTTCGGCTACGGGGTGAAGCACCTGGACGATGACGCGATCGACTTCTCCCTCTACGACCTCGGTGCGGAGCCGGTGCTCGGCCGGATGAAGATGGGGGCCGAATTCTCCCCCCAGGTACCGGCCCATATGAACGTGTACTTCGCCGTCGCGGACTGCGACGCGGCGGTGGAGAAGGCGAAGTCGCTCGGGGCGGAGCTCCGCTTCGGCCCGATGACCATCCCGTTCGGGCGGTTCGCCACCCTGACGGACCCGCAGGGCGCGGTGTTCTCGCTCTTCGATCCCACGACGACCGCGGGCGAGATGCCGAAGGTCACGCAGGCTCCCTGACCGGCTGTCCGGCCGCCGCCCCGACCACCGGGTCCTGGGGCGGCGGCCGGGGCGGCGGCCCGTCAGCCCGCCGGGGCCAGCGCCGCCTCGCGCATCACCGCGGCCAGTTCCCCGCGCAGCCGGGAGAACGCGGGGGTGCCGCGCAGGGCGGCCACGTCGGTGTCCGGGGCGCGCTCCAGCCCGACGTCCAGCTCGGAGACGACCCTGCCGGGGCCCGCCGCCATGACCAGGACCCGGGAGCCGAGGAGCACGGCCTCCTCCGCCGAATGCGTCACGAAGAGCACCGTGGTCCCGGAGGTGACGGCCAGGGTGCGCACCTCCTCCTGGAGGCGTTCCCTGGTGAGCGCGTCCAGTGCGGCGAACGGTTCGTCCATCAGGAGCACCCGGGGCTCCCCGGCCAGCGCCCGCGCGATGGCCACGCGCTGCTGCTGACCGCCGGAGAGTTCCCAGGTGCGGCGGCCCGCCATGCCGCCGAGCCCGACCCGCGCGAGGAGTTCCTCCGTACGCTCCGCCCTGAGCTCACGCGGCACACCGTGCCGGGCCAGGGCGAACGCGATGTTGCCACCGGCCGTGCGCCACGGGAACAGCCTCGGCTGCTGGAAGACGACGCCCGTCGCGCGGCCGGGCACGGGGGCCTCTCCGCGTACCGTCGCCGTGCCCTCGGCGGCCGTGACGAAGCCGGCCGCGATCCGCAGGAGGGTCGTCTTGCCGCAGCCCGAGGGGCCGACGAGCACGACGAACTCCCCCGGTGCCGCCGTCAGTGACACGTTCTCCACGGCGGTGACGGCCGCCTTGGCCTTCCCGTAGCGCACGGTGATCCCGTGCAGGGCGATGTCGGCGGTGTCAGCCTGCGGCACGGGCCAGCTCCTCCACGGCGAGGGCCTTCTCGAAGACGGCGGCGTCCGGGACCGCGTCCACGGCCTTCTGCCCCTCGAGGAAGACGGCCGCCTCGTGCAGATGGCTCGCGAACTTCCCGGGAGCGCCCGCCGTGCCGAGGTAGTCCGGTCCCCGCTGCTCCTCCACCGTCAGCAGCACGAGCTGCGCGAGCTGCTTCTTCGCCTCGGCCGGCGTGATGTTGAGCTCGGCGCCGATGGACGCGGCGGCCTTCTCCGGGTCGGACCTGGTCTGCTGGACAGCCTGGTCCTGGGTCTTCAGCCAGGTGGTGACGATGTCGGGGTACTTCTTCGCGAAGGAGTCCGTGACGATGCCGAGGTCGGCGGTGACCTTGCCCTGTTCGGCGAGTTCGCGGCTGGTGATCAGCGTCGTCCCGGTCTTCTGGATCTCGCTGAGCGTCGGCGTCCAGACGTACGCGGCGTCGATGTCGCCCCGGGTCCAGGCGGCGAGCGCGTCCTGCGGCTGGAGGTCGACGATGTTCACGTCCGCCGGCTCCACCCCGGCCCCTTCGAGCGCGGCGAGCAGCGAGAAGTGGGTGGTGGAGCCGAAGGGGGCGGCGACCTTCTTCCCCTTCAGCTCCGCGACGGAGCCGATGCCCTTCTTCGCGACCAGCGCCTCGTTGTCTCCGATGACGTCGTGGATCCAGAGGACCTTGTACGGGATGTTCAGCGGCGCGGAGAGCCCTTTGGTGACGGGGCTCGAACCCGCGAGTCCCAGGTCGACGGAGCCGGAGATCACCGCGGTGTTGACGTCGCCGCCGGAGTCGAACTTCACCCAGCTGATGTCGGCGTCCGGGAGCGCCTTCTCCAGCAGCTTCTGGTTCTTCACGACGAGGTCGGCGTTGGGTATCGCCTGGTACGCGATGCGCACGGCTGTCCTGCCGCTTCCGCTGTCGGACGATCCGCCGTCGCCGCAGCCCGCGAGGGTGAGCACGGTGAGGGCGGCGGTCAGCAGGGCGGCGCGGCGGCGGATGGCCACGGTCATGAGGGGCTCCAGGGAGGACGGGAGGGGGTGCGGAGGGAAGGACATGGGGATCAGGACCGGCCGCGCCAGGGCACGAGACCCCGCTCCGCGCCCTTGAGAAGGGCGTCGAGGAGGATGCCGGAGAGGCCGATGGCGATCAGCCCGGCGATGACGACGGCGGTCTGGTTGTAGCGCTGGGCGTCGCGGATCATGCCGCCGATGCCGGGGACACCGTTGATGGTCTCGGCGGCCACGACGCAGGTGTAGGCGACGCCGACGGCGATGCGTACGCCGGTGAGGATCTCCGGCAGCGCGGCGGGCAGCCGCACCGAGAGCAGCAGCGACACGGGGCCCGCGCCCAGCGCCCGCGCGGCCTCGACGAGGTCGCCCGGCACCGTGCGGACGGCCGCCGCGGTGGCGGCGGCGATCGGGGGCAGGGCCGCGATGACGAGGAGCCAGATCTTCGGCGACTCGTCGATGCCGAACCAGATGACGAGCAGCGAGAAGTAGGCGAGCGGCGGCAGGGTGCGCAGGAAGGTGACGGCCGGTTCCAGGACGACGGCGAGCGGTTTGACGACGCCGATGAGGAGGCCCAGCGGAATGCCGGCGAGGATCGCGTAGCCCGCGCCGATCCCGATGCGGCGGAGGCTGACGCCGAGGTGCTCGATCAGCAGGTGTCCGCTGTAGCCGCGCACCCCGTCGTGGACGGTGGAGGCGAGGACGAACTGGTGCCAGACCTCCCCCGGCGACGGCACGAGGACCCGTGGCCAGACCTCGGCGGAGACGACGGCCTGCCAGGCGGCGAGCAGGACGAGGAGGGCGACGGCGCGCAGCCCCGTCCAGCGCAGGGCGGCGATCCTCGGCGGGACGCGTCGTGCCCGTACGGGATCGGCGACGGCCGGTGCGGGCGCGGTCTTCCCGGCGGCGAGGGTCACGCTCCCGCCCCCGCGACGAGCGCGCGCAGCCGGGGGGCGACTTCCTCGCCCACCCGGTAGGCCTCCTCCAGGTGCGGATAGCCGGAGAGGATGAACTCGCCGATCCCCAGGCGCTGGTACTCGTACAGCCGCTGGGCGACCTCGTCGTGCGAGCCGACGAGCGCGGTGCCGGCCCCTTCCCGTACGAGTCCGATGCCCGCCCAGAGGTTCGGGGCGACCTCCAGCTTCGCGGCGTCGGCGGAGCCGCCGTGCAGCGCGGCCATCCGGGCCTGGCCCGTGGAGTCCATGCGCGCGAAGCGCTCCTGGCTGGCCCTGACCGCCTCCGGGTCGATGCCCGCGAGGATGCGGTCCGCCTCGGCCCACGCCTCGGCGGACGTGTCCCGGCTGATGATGTGCAGCCGCAGACCGTAGCGGAGCGCGGGGGCCGCGGCGCGGAGCCGTCCGATGCGCTCGGCGAGGGCGGCGGGCGGCTCGCCCCAGAGCAGCTGTACGTCGGCGCGGCGGGCGGCGACGGCCTCGGCGGCCGGGGACGCGCCGCCGAAGTAGAGGGGCACGGGGTGCTGGAGGGCGGGTTCGTGGAGCTGGGCGCCCTCGATGCGCAGATGTTCCCCGCTGTGGTCGACGCGCTTGCCCTCCAGGAGGTCGCGCAGTACGGCCATCACCTCGTCGGTGCGCGCGTAGCGCTGGTCGTGGGCCAAGTGGTCGCCGTACGCCCGCTGTTCGGCGGGGTCGCCGCCGGTGACGACATTGAGCCGGAGCCTTCCGCCCGCGAACCGCCGGAAGGCGTCGGCCTGCTGGGCCAGCAGGACCGGGCTGGCGAACCCGGAGCGGAAGGCGACCAGAAACCCGATGCGGTCGGTGTGCTGGGTGAGGGCCGCGGTGAGGATCCAGGGGTCGACGCAACCGAGCCCGACGGGAGTCAGCAGCGAGTGGAATCCGGCCTGTTCGGCGGCGCGCGCCACCTGGGCCAGATAGCCGATGTCGGCGGGACGGCGGGTGGCGGCGCCGGTCCTCCCCTGCACGGCGGTGACCCCGCCGGGATCGCGGCCGTCGCCGCCCGTGGGCAGGAACCAGTGGAGCAGGAGCGGGTTTTCGGGCATGGCGGATCCTCGTGGGACGGCAGCGGGGAACGCACCGCGGGCGTACGGATGCACGGGTGCACCGGCGGGCCGGGGTGTCCGGGGAGATCAGGGACGCGAAGGCGTCGGAAGGCCGGCCCGTGGGCCGGCGGGCGTCACGTCAGCAACAGCGGGACGGACAGCGGGATTCGGCCCGACAGAGCATGGTCGAGACACGCAGGAGATCCACGTGACGACGCGACACAAGAGCGGGGGCCATGCGGGCATCCTGGCGGCGGCATGGGCACGGCGACAAGCGCCGCCCGCATGCCGGACAACGTCGTATCAAGGAATGGACAGGCCGGTTCTCCGGCAGCTCGCTACGGCTGCGGATCCCGCGCGTCGTACCGGACGAAACCGCGCCAACGCAGCCCCATCAGGCACACCAGCAGCACACATGCGACGCCACCGCCGGTCACCGCCACGACCGGGGACGTCAGGTCGGCGACGGAGCCGGCCACGAGGTCGCCGAGCCGGGGCCCGCCCGCGACGACGACGATGAACACGCCCTGGAGCCGCCCGCGCATGTCGTCGGGGACCGCCGCCTGGAGCATGGTGTTGCGGAAGACCATCGATATGGAGTCCGCGCACCCGGCGAGCGCGAGCAGGATCAGCCCGAGCCAGAGCTGCCGGCTGAGCCCGAACACGGCGATGGCCGCGCCCCAGCAGGCGACCGCGATCACCACGGCGAGCCCGTGCCGCCGGATGCGGCCCAGCCACCCGGAGAAGACGCTGCCGAGCAGGGAGCCCAGCGCCGGGGCGGCGACCAGCAGCCCGGTGGTGCGGGCGTCGCCGCCGAACCAGACCACGGCGACCACCGGGAACAGCGCGCGCGGGTGGGCGAGCACCATGGCGCACAGGTCGCTGAAGAAGGTCATCCGCAGATTGGGCCGGGTGCCCAGGAAGCGCAGACCGTCCAGGACCGACGCCCGCCGGGCCCCCTTCGCTCCCTCCGCCCGGTCGGGCAGCATCGACGGCAGCCGCCACATCGCGTAGAGCGAGGCGGTGAAGGTGACGGCGTCCACGGTGTACGCCGCCCGGTAGCCCCACCAGCCGACGATCAGCCCGCCGAGCATCGGCCCCACCAGCCCGCCGGTGGTGGACGTCATGGCGTTGAGCGCGTTGGCGGCGGGCAGCTGTTCGGCCGGGAGCAGCCGGGCGATCATCGAGCTGCGCGCCGGGGAGTTGAGCGCGAAGCACACGGCCTGGAGGGCGACGACGGCGTAGAGCAGCCCGACGTTCTCGACCCCGGCGAAGGTCACGGCGGCCAGCACGAGGGAGAGCAGGAAGGACCCGGACGCGCTGAAGAGCCCCAGCCTGCGCCGGCCGAAGGTGTCCGCGACGGCCCCGCCGTACAGCCCGAGGAGCACCAGCGGGACGAGCGAGCAGAGACCGATGAGCCCCACGGAGAACGCGGACCCGGTGATGTCGTAGACCTGGAGGGAGACGGCCAGCGCCGTCATGCCCTGCCCGATCCAGGAGACGGTGTTCCCGAACCAGAGCCGCCGGTAGTCGGGGGAGGAACGCAGCGGCGTCAGGTCGGCGAGTATGCGTGTGCGGGGTACACCTTGTTCGGCTGTTTCGGTCACACGGGATGGTACGACCTCGCCCGGAGGCGCCTGCGACCGCCGTCACGCAGGCTGTGCGCCGCACCCTCCTCCACTCCTGGCGCCCGCCTTCGCCGCACCCCCGCGCCTTGCTTTCGCGGCCCCCGGCGCCACCTTCACGCCACATGTGGCGTGAAGGTGGCGCAATCACGCGTTGCCGCCTCGTGCCGCGACGCGCAGCCTGGTGCGGGAGCGCTCCCACGTGGCTGATGCGGCGTGGCCCCGCTCGTTCTCCATGGAACCGCGAACCGCCACGTGCAAGCGTCCCCCCATTCCTGGAGCCACCATGTCACGACGCCGCTGGACCGGGTCCCTTCTGCTGGCCCTCCTGCTGACCGCCCCCCTGTCGTTACCCGCCGCCGCCGCGCCCGAGCCCGGCGCGACGGTTCCCACGGCCACGGCGGACACCTCGTCCGTACCGCTGCCTTCGCTCAGCGCCACCACCACCCAGGTCGCCTCCGGACTGAAACGGCCCGTGGCGCTCGCCGCGTCCGGCGACGGCACGGACCGGCTGTTCATCGTGGAGAAGTCCGGCAGGGTCCGGGTCTACCACCCGGACACCGGCCTGGCCGCCGCGCCGCTCGTCGACATCAGATCCGCCGTGGACGAATCGGGCAACGAGCGCGGCCTGCTCGGCATCGCCGTACCGCCCGGCTTCGCCGAGAGCCAGGATCTGTACCTCGCGTACACCGCACTGCCCGACGGCGCGGTCACTCTCGCCCGCTACCACCTCGACGAATCGCGCCTGGAGGTCCTGCTCTCCCAGGAGCACGCCCAGTACAGCAACCACAACGGCGGCCAGCTCGCGTTCGGCCCGGACGGCAACCTGTACTGGAGCATCGGCGACGGCGGCGGCTCCGCCGACCCCTTCCGCTCCGCGCAGCGGCTGGACACCCTGCTCGGCAAGATCCTGCGCGTCGACGTGAGCCGGAGCTGCGGCACGCTCGCGTACTGCGTCCCCGGCGACAACCCCTTCGTGGGCACGTCCGGCGCCCGCGAGGAGATCTGGCTGTACGGGCTGCGCAACCCGTGGCGGTTCTCCTTCGACAGCGCCGACGGCTCGATGTGGATCGGCGACGTCGGCCAGGGCCGGTGGGAGGAGGTCGACCATCTCGCCCCCGGCCGGGGAGGGCTGAACCTCGGCTGGTCCTGCTACGAGGGCCTGGAGAAGTTCGACGGCGGCGACTGCTTGCCCGGAGAGACGTACACCGAGCCGGTCTTCACGTACTCCCCGTACACCGGCGGCTGTTCGGTGATCGGCGGTCATGTCTACCGGGGTCAGAAGTACGCCGGACTGCTGGCCGGCACGTACATCGCCACCGACTACTGCTCGTCCACGGTCTGGGCGCTGCGCCCCGACGGCGACGGCGGATACGAACAGGCCGAGATCGGGCAGATGCCGACCCAGGTGACGTCGATCGGGGTGGCCGACGACGGCGACTTCTACGTGATCAACGATCTGCCCGGCGGCCTGCACCGGGTCTCGTTCGCCCAGCAGGAACCCACCTGCCGCGTGGACCGCACCGTGAACGCCTGGGGTACGGGCGCGACGGTCGACCTCACCGTCACCAACACGGGCAGCACCCCGGTGAACGGCTGGAGGCTCCAGTTCCCGCTGGCGCTCGGCCAGACCGTCGTCTCCGACTGGAACACCGACCTGACCCAGGGCAGCAACACGGTCACGGCGGCGAACGCCTCGCACAACGCCACGATCGCTCCGGGCGCGAGCATCACCCTCGGCTACCTCGTCGGACACACCGGTGACGCGTCGTCACCCACCCGCTTCATGCTCAACGGGGACGCCTGCGCAGTCGGCGACTGACGCTCCCCGGGCCGCCGCCGCCCCGCTTCCTTCCGAGGAGGGGCGGCGGCGCGGCCGGGCCGTGGCTGCCCCCGTCCGCACATGAAGTGGCACAACGGGCAGCGCGGACCGCTCCCCGGAGGCGTGAGGCCTTGCCACCCTTCAGGGCGTACGGAAGGCCGTGCAGCCGCAGTTCACCTGGTCCCAGGTCATCTCGCCATGGACGAACCTCTGCCTGGTCCCGGCGACCTGGTATCTGCACATCCCCTGTAGTGATGGCTCATCCCATGGCCGCAGCCGGCGCACCTGGGCTCGGGCGGTGGCGACGGGTACCTCCGGGCGTGCCGGAGACCGTTGCGGACGATGACCACGGCCCAGCAGAGCCGTCGCCAGGAGAGCGATCCCGGCCGGACCGACCATGGTGTACGCGCTCATCTGCTTCCCCCTGGGGGCAGTTCGACGTGCGGGTGGAGCCGAACGACAGGACGCCGCCCGGCATCGCGGGGTTCCAGGAGCCCGCGTTGCTGTCCTGCGCGATGGCCGAGTATGGAGTCATGGCAGGGGAAGCGAGCGGGATCGCTCTGAGCAAGCAGGATCTCCGTGAGGTCGCCGCGTTCGCCGCGGCCTGCGCGGAGGTGGTCCTCGACGTGTTCGAGAGCGATCAGCCGGACGACTCACGGCCTCGGGACGCCATCGGCGCCGCGTGGGAGTTCGCGCGGGGCGGCGAGCGGGGAAAGGCTCTGCGCGACACGGCGTGGGCCGCGCTCAAGGCGGCCAAGAGCGCGGACGGCGAGGCCGCGCGCGAGGCGGCTCGGGCAGCGATGGCCGCGGCGGGCTCCGCCTACCTGCATCCGCTGGCCAAGGCCACCCAGGTCAAGCACATCCTCGGAGCCGGCGCTCACGCGGCCCGAGCGGCCGAACTCGTCGCCGACGACGACCGGAGCGTCGGTGCCGAACACATCGAGCGGATGCTGCGCCGTGCGACACCGGCCGTCGTCGACGTGCTCGCACGCTTCCCGGCGGCGCCGGGCGGCGGCGGCCGGGTCGGTGAGCTGATCCGCGCGCTGGACAGCGGCCTTCGTCCACCGACCCGCGCCGGGTGACGTGAACGCTCGGCCGGTGTGCCCCGACTGTGCGAGGACCCGCGTCCACCGCACCTCGGTGCGGCGTCCGTCGCGCGCGAGCGCCGCCCGGACAACGCAAATCCCCAGGTCAGAACGATTCTGCCTGGGGACGCTGGTGGGGCGGGTGGGACTCGAACCCACGGCCGACGGATTATGAGTCCGCTGCTCTAACCGGCTGAGCTACCGCCCCGTTACGGCGTGGCGCGTACATGTGTGCGCGCCGTCTGCCGCAGCATAGCCGGTCATACGATCTCCTGCTCCGGATGCCCGGCTTCCCGTTGACCATGAAGACCGCGCTGCGTGCTGCCCGGTTCCAGAGGCCACGGAATCACCCCGAAAGAGTCACGGACGGGTCGGTCCGGGCACACGAAAAAGGACCCCGAAGGGCCCTCTTCCGCATCGCTCCCCCGACTGGACTCGAACCAGTAACCCTCCGGTTAACAGCCGAATGCTCTGCCAATTGAGCTACAGGGGATCGCGCTCCCCCGACTGGACTCGAACCAGTAACCTGCCGGTTAACAGCCGGCTGCTCTGCCAATTGAGCTACAGGGGATTGCTGCGGTGCCTCGAATCGTACCTGCCTGGCGGATGCCGAGCGGCGCGCGTTCGCTGCGACACATACATTAGCGCAAGCAGGGGGGTGCTCCGCCAATCGGTATCCCCCGGGGTGATCTCGGGTGTCTGCGGGTAGGCGGGCAGCACACGTCGCACGGAGCGAAGGAAGGGTGGCAGCCATGCGGTACCGGCTCACGTTCATCGCCGGAGTGGCCCTCGGTTACGTGCTCGGCACGCGAGCCGGGCGCGAGCGTTACGAGCAGCTGAAGAAGGCCGCGCAGCAGCTGGCCGAGAATCCCGCCGTGCGGAACGCGGCGGAGTCCGCCGCGCACGGCAGCCGGGACTTCGCCGGCAAGGCGTACCACTCGGTGAGCGAGAAGGTCGGGGACAAGGTTCCCGTCTCCGTCACCGACCGGGTGCGCTCGCTGCGTGAGCGCAGCGGCCACAACGGCAGCAGTGACGACTGGGGTACGACCAACACCTGAGGCAGGCCCCAGGGGCCCGCGTCCGAGGCCCGTTCCCGTACCGGGTACCGCCCGGTAGGGGAACGGGTCTCCGGTGCGGCAGAATCGTGTCCATGGGCATAGTCGCCGGCTTGGACAGTTCATCCGCCTTCACGCACATCGTCGTCTGCGACACGGACACCGGTGCGGTGCTGCGGCAGGGGTATGCCGCGCATCCCATCGAGGCCAAGGCCTCCGAGGTGGATCCGCAGGCGTGGCTGCTCTCACTCGGTGAGGCGGCCTCCGGAGGGCTGCTCGAAGGCGTGCAGGCGATCGGTGTGTCGGCGCAGCAGCACGGTCTGGTGCCGCTGGACCACCAGGGCAATCTCGTACGTCCCGCGCTGCTCGGCAACGACCGGCGGGCGCAGGCGCCCGCCGCCGATCTGGTCGACGGGCTCGGCGGTCGGCAGGCGTGGGCGGAGGCCGTCGGGGCCGTGCCGCAGGCCGCTCAGCCGGTGGCGAAGCTGCGCTGGCTGGCGCGGAGCGAGCCGGAGAACGCGCAGCGGGTCGCCGCCGTCCTCCAGCCGCACGACTGGCTGGTGTGGCAGCTGCTCGGCCGGCCCGCCCGGCGCACGACGGACCGCGGTGCCGCGTCCGGCACCGGTTACTGGTCGGCGGGTTCCGGGTCCTACCGGCCCGATCTCGTGGAGCTCGCGCTCGGCCACCAGGCCGCGCTGCCCGAGGTGCTCGGCCCCGCCGACGCCGCCGGGACGACACCGGAGGGTCTGCTGATCTCGGCCGGCACCGGCGAGACGATGGCCGCCGCCTTCGGGCTGGGTGTCGCCGTCGGGGACGCCGTCGTGTCACTGGGGGCCTCGGGCTCGGTCATGGCCGTGCACCACGAGGCGCTGGCCGATCCCACGGGGATGATCACCTCGTTCGCCGACGCGACCGGGATGCATCTGCCGGTGGTCCACACGTCCAACGCGGTGCGAGCGCTGCGCGGTACGGCGGAGATGCTGGGCCTGGAGGGCCTGGACGAGCTGTCAGCGCTGGCGCTGAAGTCGACGCCGGGCTCCTCCGGCCTCGTCCTGCTGCCGTATCTGGAAGGGGAGCGCACCCCGCGTCTGCCGCACACCGCGGGCACGCTGAGCGGGCTGCGGCGCGAGTCGATGAAGCCCGAGCATCTGGCGCGGGCCTCCTTCGAGGGGATGCTCTGCTCGCTGGCCGACGCGCTGGACGTGCTGCGCGGCCGGGGCGTGGAGGTGCGGCGGGTGTTCCTGCTGGGCGCGGCGGCCGAGCTGCCCGCCGTGCAGGCGCTGGCGCCCTCGTTGTTCGGCACCCAGGTCGTCGTGCCCCAGCCCGCGCAGTACGCGGCGCTGGGTGCGGCCCGGCAGGCGGCGTGGGCGCTCGGGGTCTCGCAGGGCAGCCTCGACCCCCGTACTCCCCCGGCCTGGCGGGGCGCGGCGGCGCAGGTGCTGGAGCCCGGTGAGGAGCTCGCGGTGGGCCGTGCGGTCCGGCAGCAGTACGGGGCGACGCGGGATCAGATCCACCCGGGAGCCTTCGGCGCGGAGAGCTGAGGATCGCGGGAAGCTGAGGGTCGCGGGAAGCTGAGGGTCGAAGGAAGCCGAGGACTGCGGAGAGCCGAGGGGCCGCGGAGAGCTGAGGGCGCCGGACAGCTCCGGGCCGCGCCGAGGGCTGAGGGCGCGCAGCGGGCCGGGGCGCACGGCGAACAGCGGCCGAGGGGCGGCCCGGGAGTTTTGACCCCGGCTTGAGTAAAAGCGGTCGCCACCGTGGTGCGGCGTACCGCAGGATGGATCGGCTTCTGCCCTTCGCCGACTCCGAGAGACGCGTGTGCTCATAAAACTTCTGCGGACCTATCTGGGTCCGTACAGACAGTCCATCGTCCTGCTGGTGTTCCTCCAGCTTCTGCAGACCTGCGCCAGCCTGTATCTGCCCAGCCTCAACGCCGACATCATCGACAACGGTGTCGTGACGGGTGACACGGGCTACATCCTGCAGTTCGGCGCCCTGATGATCGCCGTCAGCGTCATCCAGATCGTCTGCAACATCGGAGCCGTCTACTACGGTGCCCGGACCGCGTCCGCGCTCGGCCGTGACGTACGGGCGTCGGTCTTCGGGCGGGTGCAGTCCTTCTCCGCGCGCGAGGTCGGGCGGTTCGGGGCTCCCTCTCTGATCACCCGTACGACCAACGACGTCCAGCAGGTCCAGATGCTGGTCCTGATGGCGTTCACCCTGATGGTGTCGGCGCCCATCATGTGCGTCGGCGGCGTGATCATGGCGCTGGGCCAGGACGTCCCGCTCTCCGCGGTGCTGCTGGCCGTGCTGCCCGTCCTCGGTGTCACGGTCGGGCTCATCGTGAGGCGGATGCGCCCCCTGTTCCGCACGATGCAGGAGCGGCTCGACACGGTGAACCGGGTGCTGCGCGAGCAGATCACCGGCAACCGCGTCATCCGTGCCTTCATCCGTGACGACTACGAGGAGCGGCGCTTCCGCAGCGCCAACACCGAGCTCACGGACATCGCGCTGTCGACGGGCCGGCTGATGGCGCTCATGTTCCCGACCGTGATGACGGTGGTGAGCGTGTCGTCCGTCGCCGTCGTCTGGTTCGGCGCGCACCGCATCGACAGCGGCGGGATGGAGATCGGCGCGCTGACCGCGTTCCTCGCGTATCTGATGCAGATCGTGATGTCGGTGATGATGGCCACCTTCATGTTCATCATGATCCCGCGCGCGGAGGTCTGTGCCGAGCGCATCCAGGAGGTCCTGGAGACCGATTCGAGCGTGGTGCCCCCCACCGCGCCGGTCACGAAGCTGCCGGCCCACGGCCATCTGGAGATACGGGGCGCGGAGTTCCGCTACCCGGGCGCCGAGGAGCCGGTGCTGCGCTCGGTCGACCTCGTGGCGCGGCCCGGGGAGACCACCGCGATCATCGGATCGACGGGCAGCGGGAAGTCGACGCTGCTCGGGCTGGTGCCCCGGCTGTTCGACGCGACGGACGGCGAGGTGCTCGTCGACGGTACGGACGTGCGGACGCTGGACCCGGTGCTGCTGGCGAGGACGGTGAGCCTCGTACCGCAGAAGCCGTACCTGTTCTCCGGGACGGTCGCGACGAATCTGCGGTACGGCAATCCGGACGCGACCGACGAGGAGCTGTGGCACGCGCTGGAGGTGGCGCAGGCCAAGGACTTCGTGGAGGGACTGGAGCACGGTCTCGACGCGCCGATCGCGCAGGGCGGCACCAATGTCTCCGGCGGTCAGCGGCAGCGCCTCGCGATCGCGCGGACGCTGGTGCGGAAGCCGGAGATCTATCTGTTCGACGACTCGTTCTCGGCGCTGGACTACGCGACGGACGCCGCGCTGCGCGCCGCCCTGTCCCACGAGACGGCCGGGGCGACCGTGGTGATCGTGGCGCAGCGGGTCTCCACGATCCGTGACGCCGACCGGATCCTGGTGCTGGACGAGGGCCGGCTGGTCGGGACGGGCAGCCATCGCGAGCTGATGGACGGCAATGAAACCTATCGGGAGATCGTGCTCTCCCAGCTGACGGAAGCGGAGGCCGCCTGATGGCAGGGCCGGGCGGACGGATGATGGCCGGAGGGCCCACCGAGCGGTCCATGGACTTCAAGGGGTCCGGGAAGCGGCTGCTGAGGCGGTTCAGCCAGGAGAAGTCCTCGCTGTATCTGATGCTGGGCGCCGGAACGCTGAGCGTGGCGCTCTCCGTGGTGGGGCCGAAGATCCTCGGCATGGCGACGGACCTGGTCTTCGCCGGTGTCGTGGGCCGGCGGATGCCGGAGGGCGCGACGAAGGACCAGACCATCGACGGCCTGCGGGAGCAGGGCGACGACGGGCTCGCCGACATGCTGTCCGGGGTGGACTTCACCCCCGGCAGCGGCATCGACTTCGACGCGGTGGGCCAAGTCCTGCTCGTGGCGCTGGCGGTGTACGTCGGCGCGGGTCTGCTGATGCTGGTGTCGACGCGGCTGTCGATCCGGGTGATCAACCGGGTCGTCTTCCAGCTGCGCGAGGACCTCCAGACGAAGCTGTCGCGGCTGCCGCTGTCGTACTTCGACCGGCAGCAGCGGGGCGAGGTGCTGAGCCGGGCGACGAACGACATCGACAACATCTCGCAGACGATGCAGCAGACGATGGGCCAGCTCATCAACTCCCTGCTGACCATCGTCGGCGTACTGATCATGATGTTCTGGGTCTCGCCGCTGCTGGCCCTGGTGGCGCTGGTCACGGTGCCGCTGTCGGTCGTCGTCGCGGCGCGGGTCGGCAAGCGCTCGCAGCCGCACTTCGTGGCGCAGTGGAAGGTGACGGGCAAGCTCAACGCCCACATCGAGGAGATGTACACCGGTCACGCCCTCGTGAAGGTCTTCGGCCGGCAGGAGGAGTCCGCGAAGGACTTCGCCGAGCAGAACGACGCTCTCTACGAGGCGGGCTTCAGGGCGCAGTTCAACAGCGGGATCATGCAGCCGCTGATGATGTTCGTCTCCAATCTGAACTATGTGCTGGTCGCCGTCGTCGGCGGGCTGCGGGTGGCGTCCGGTTCGCTGTCGATCGGTGATGTGCAGGCGTTCATCCAGTACTCGCGGCAGTTCTCGATGCCTCTGACGCAGGTCGCCTCGATGGCGAACCTCGTGCAGTCGGGCATCGCGTCCGCCGAGCGGGTCTTCACCCTGCTGGACGCGGAGGAGCAGGGGCCCGACCCCGATCCGGCCGAGCGTCCGAAGGAGCTGCGCGGCAGTGTCGCGCTGGAGCACGTGTCGTTCCGGTACGACCCGGAGAAGCCGCTCATCGAGGACTTCTCGCTGAGCGTCGAGCCCGGCCACACCGTCGCGATCGTCGGCCCGACCGGTGCCGGCAAGACGACCCTGGTGAATCTGCTGATGCGGTTCTACGAGGTGACGGGCGGCCGGATCCTCCTCGACGGCGTGGACGCGGCGAAGATGTCGCGGGACGAACTCCGCTCGGGCATAGGCATGGTGCTCCAGGACACCTGGCTGTTCGGGGGCACGATCGCGGAGAACATCGCCTACGGCGCCTCGCGCGAGGTGACCCGGGAGGAGATCGAGGAGGCGGCGCGGGCGGCCCACGCCGACCGCTTCGTGCGTACGCTGCCCGACGGTTACGACACGGTGATCGACGACGAGGGCTCCGGGGTCAGCGCGGGTGAGAAGCAGCTGATCACCATCGCCCGGGCGTTCCTGTCCGACCCGGTGATCCTGGTCCTCGACGAGGCCACCAGCTCGGTGGACACCCGGACCGAGGTGCTGATCCAGAAGGCGATGGCACGGCTCGCCCACGGGCGTACGAGCTTCGTGATCGCGCACCGGCTCTCCACCATCCGGGACGCGGACGTGATCCTGGTGATGGAGAACGGCTCGCTCGTCGAACAGGGCACGCACGACGAGTTGCTGGCGGCCGAGGGCGCCTATGCCCGGCTGTACGCGGCGCAGTTCGCGCAGGCGCTGTCGGAGGTCGACTGACCGGCCGCCGGTTCGGCTGACCGGCCGGCCGGCCGGTTCAGTCGAGGTAGCCGCGCAGCTGGTCCGCGAAGGCGTGGTCCCGCAGCTTGTTGAGGGTCTTGGACTCGATCTGGCGGATGCGTTCGCGCGTCACGCCGAAGATCCTTCCGATCTCCTCCAGGGTGCGGGGCCGCCCGTCGTCCAGTCCGTAGCGCAGCTGCACGACCTTTCTCTCCCGCTCCCCGAGCGTGGAGAGGACGGTCTCCAGGTGTTCGCGCAGCAGCAGGAAGGCCGCGGACTCCACGGGTGAGGCGGCGTCGCCGTCCTCGATGAGGTCACCGAAGGCGACGTCGTCCTCCTCGCCGACGGGGGCGTGCAGGGAGACGGGTTCCTGGGCGAGCCGCAGGACCTCGCCGACGCGTTCGGGTGTGAGGTCGAGCTGTGCGCCGACCTCTTCGGGCGTCGGTTCGTAGCCGTGTTCCTGGAGCATCCGGCGCTGGACGCGGACGACCCGGTTGATCAGCTCGACGACGTGCACCGGGACTCTTATGGTCCTGGCCTGGTCGGCCAGTGCGCGGGACATCGCCTGGCGGATCCACCACGTCGCGTACGTCGAGAACTTGTAGCCCCGGGCGTAGTCGAACTTCTCGACCGCCCTGATCAGTCCGAGGTTCCCCTCCTGGACCAGGTCGAGCATGGTCAGTCCCCGGCCGACGTACCGCTTGGCCACGGAGACCACGAGGCGGAGGTTGGCCTCGATGAGCCGGCGCTTCGCCATCCGCCCCATGACCACGAGCCGGTCGAGGTCATGGGCGAGCCCCGAGTCGGGGTCGGGGGTGCGGGCGAGCCGTTCCTCCGCGAAGAGCCCGGCCTCGACGCGTCGGGCGAGCTCCACCTCCTCCGCCGCGCTGAGCAGCGGAATCCGTCCGATCTCGCGTAAGTACTGGCGGAAGAGGTCGGAGGACGGGCCGCCCGCCTCCGGCCGGCTCCGGGGCTCGGGGGGCTCCGGGGGCTCCACCGGTTCCTCCAGCACCGCTTCCGGTGTGCCCGCCGTCTCCGGGTGACGCGTGACCCGGTTCTGTGCGGGAATGGCCGGGACATGCTCGCTCGTGATCGTCACGGTCCGGGTCTGCACGGGGGCGACCTCCAGGTGATCGCTGCCGGATCGCGGGGGATGGAGGTCCGCCCCGGGCGGACCGGCCGCGCTCCGATGACTCAGGCACCGCCACCCAGTGTGGGGTACGACACATCGCTGCCACGAGGGGCGTGCGGTGACTTTTTGCGTCCGGAGCGTGACCGGTTGCTGATCAGGTCCTGACCCGGCCCCGGGGCGCGCCGGACCGGGGAGCCGGGGGCCGATGAGCCGGGGAGGCGGGATCAGAGCGCGTCGGCGCCGTGGCTCCGCAGCGACTGCGCGTACTGCTGGAGGACCCAGACCTCGTTCTGCGCGGCGGCCAGATGGTCGGGGGCGACGTTGCTGCCGAGGCGCGCGAGGCTGCTCTGGACGTCGTCGATCCTGCGGTCGACCGCGCGCAGGCGGACGTTGACCAGGTGCTGGCCGGCGTACGTCTCGTCGATGGACTTGCCGTGGAAGACCTCGACCGCCAGCTCGGTGACGAGCTTGCGCACCGTGTCGTCGGGGGTCGCGTCGAGCACCTGGACGAGATACTCGCGGGTCTCGGCGACGCCCAGCTCCGCGCCGCCCGCCTCGGCGATGCACTGGCGCACGGCCGCGTAGGGCGGGGCGGTGAACTCGTCGACCCCGTAGGCGTCGAAGGCGGGCGAGACCAGGGCGGGCTTCTGCAGGGCGAGCTTGAGCAGCTCGCGCTCGGTGCGGTGGGCGGGGCTGCGGAGGTTGAGCGCGGGGCCCGGCGGTGCCTTGGGGGCCTGGACCTGCTGGTGCTGCGCACCGCCGCGCGAGGAGGCCGGTGCGGGGCCCCGCTGGTCGCCGCGTCCCCGGGCCCACTGGGCGAGCTGGTTGACCCGGTGGACGACGAATTCCTGGTCGAGGATGCCGACGAAGCCGGCCAGCTGGACGGCCACCTCACGCTGCACGCTGCTCGTCTTGATCTTGGCGACCACGGGTGCGGCCTCGTCCAGGGCGGCAGCGCGCCCGGCCGGGGTCTCCAGGTCGTACCGGCCGACGATCTGGCGGAGCGCGAACTCGAAGAGCGGGGTGCGGGGTTCGACCAGGTCGCGGACGGCGTCGTCACCCTTGGCCAGCCGCAGGTCGCACGGGTCCATGCTGTCCGGGGCGATCGCGATGTACGTCTCGGCCGCGAACTTCTGGTCGTCCTCGAAGGCGCGCAGGGCGGCCTTCTGGCCGGCCGCGTCACCGTCGAAGGTGAAGATCACGCGGGCGCTGCCGTTGTCCATCAGGAGCCGACGGAGGATCTTGATGTGGTCGTTGCCGAACGCCGTGCCGCAGGTGGCGATGGCGGTGGTGACCCCGGCGAGGTGGCAGGCCATGACGTCGGTGTAGCCCTCGACGACGACGGCCCTGCTCGCCTTGGCGATGTCCTTCTTGGCCAGGTCGATGCCGTACAGCACCTGGGACTTCTTGTAGATCGAGGTCTCGGGGGTGTTGAGGTACTTCGGGCCGTTGTCGTCGTCCCGGAGCTTGCGGGCGCCGAAGCCGACGATCTCCCCCGAGGTGTCGCTGATCGGCCACATCAGCCGGCCGCGGAACCGGTCGATCGGGCCCCGGCGGCCGTCCTGGGAGAGGCCGGAGCTGATGAGCTCCTTGTCGCTGAAGCCCTTGCCGCGCAGGAAGCGGGTGAGGTGGTCCCAGCCCGCGGGGCTGTAGCCCACGCCGAAGTGGGCCGCCGCGTCCTGGTCGAAGCCGCGTTCGGCGAGGAACTTCCGGCCGATCTCGGCCTCCGGGCCGTTCAGCTGCTCGCGGTAGAAGTCGGCGGCGATCTTGTGCGCCTCGACCAGCCTGATCCGCTCGCCGCGCTGGTGGGAGGGGTTGTACCCGCCCTCCTCGTACCGCAGGGTGATGCCCGCCTTGGCGGCGAGGCGCTCGACCGTCTCGGAGAAGGTGAGGTGATCGATCTTCATCACGAAGGCGATCGTGTCGCCGCCCTCCTGGCAGCCGAAGCAGTGGAACAGGCCCTTGCCCGGGCTGACCTGGAAGGAGGGGGACTTCTCGTCGTGGAAGGGGCAGAGTCCCTTGAGGTTTCCGCCGCCCGCGTTGCGCAGCTGGAGGTACTCGGACACGACGGCGTCGATCGGGACCGCGTCCCGTACCGCCTTCACGTCGTCGTCATTGATCCTGCCTGCCACGAGTGAAGTCTAGGGCCTTTCGTTTGGAACAGGCCGGATCGGGGATCGGGGCCTGGTGCCGTGCATCGCAAGGCGGAGGATTGAGGCAACGCGGAGCGGTTGGGGCCTCCCCTGCTCGAGCGAAGCCGAGAGCTCGGGGAAGATTGACGACAACGCCGCGAGGTGCGGTGCCAGGGCACGCGAGCCCGGCCTGATCCAAACGAAAGGCCCTGCGGGTGGGGCCGGGGAACCGGGACCCGGCGGCGGCGCCCGCCGCCGGGTCCCGGCCGGTCGCGGTTGCCCGGCCCCACCGCTCAGAGCAGGGAGTCCAGGGGCACCGAGGGGTCGCCCAGGGCGTCCGGGTCGACCGGCCCGGCGGCCTTGATCAGCTTCTGGATGTCCTCGGTGACGTCCCACACATTCACGTTCATCCCGGCGAGGACCCGGTGGTCCTTGAGCCAGAAGGCGATGAACTCACGCTTTCCGGCATCGCCCCGGATGACGACCTGGTCGTACGAGCCGGGCGGCGCCCAGCCGGAGTACTCCAGGCCCAGGTCGTACTGGTCGGAGAAGAAGTACGGCACCCGGTCGTACGTCACGTCCTGGCCCAGCATGGCCTTCGCGGCGGCGGGGCCGCTGTTCAGGGCGTTCGCCCAGTGCTCCACCCGCAGCCGGCCGCCGAAGAGCGGGTGGTCCACGGAGGCGATGTCCCCGGCGGCGTAGATGTGCGGGTCGGAGGTGCGCAGGGAGGCGTCGACGGCGACGCCGCCGCCCTGGGAGCGGTCCGCCATGTCGAGCCCGGCGGCCTCCGCGAGCGAGGTGCGCGGTGCGGCGCCGATCGCGGCGAGCACGTCGTGGGCCGGGTGCTCCTCGCCGTCGTCGGTGCGGGCGGCGAGGACCAGGCCGTCCTGGCCGGTGATCTCGGTGAGGCGGGCGCCGAAGTGGAAGCGGACGCCGTGCTCGGCGTGCAGATCGGTGAAGATCTGGCCGAGCTCCGGGCCGATCACGTGGTGCAGCGGGGTCGCGGAGGGCTCGACGACGGTGACCTCCGCGCCGTATCCACGGGCCGCAGCGGCGACCTCCAGGCCGATCCAGCCGCCTCCGGCGATCACCAGGTGGCCGTTGTCGCGGCCGAGGGCGGCGAGGACGCCCCGCAGCCGGTCGGCGTGGGCGAGTCGGCGCAGGTGGTGCACGCCGACCAGGTCGGTACCCGGGATGTCGAGGCGGCGCGGCTCGGCTCCGGTGGCGAGCAGGAGCTTGTCGTAGTGGACGACGGTGTTGTCACCGAGCTGCACCGAGCGGCCGGCCCGGTCGATGGAGGTCACCACCTGGCCGAGGTGGAGCTCGATGTCGGCGCCGGCGTACCAGGCGGTCTTGTGGACGAAGACGGTCTCCCGCTCGTCCTTGCCCGCCAGGTATCCCTTGGACAGCGGTGGCCGCTCGTACGGATGGTCGCGCTCGTCGCCGATGAGGATCACCCGGCCGCTGAAGCCCTCCGCCCGGAGTGTCTCGGCTGCCTTCGCTCCGGCCAGTCCCCCGCCGATGATGACGAACGTCCGATGTGCGTCGACCACTTGGTGCCTCCTCGGTACTGTGCTGCGCGGCGCCGCCAGCTGCGAGCGTCCCGCACGCAGCGTGATGGCGAAAGAGGGTGTGCCTCGATCGGGACACGGCCGCTGGCATGTGGCCCGGTCATGGTCCAGTCTGCCGAACGCCCGTCAGAGTCCTGTGGAGGGACCGTGCGGAGGCGTCGGTGAGTGCGGCGATCTGGTCGACGAGGACCCGCTTGCGCGCCCTGTCGTCGGGGGCCGCGGCGTGCAGCGCGCGGAACTGGGGCTCCAGTCCCTCGGGGGCGCGGGCGGTCAGCGCGGC
Source organism: Streptomyces sp. CB02058 (assembly GCF_001905505.1). Taxonomy (GTDB): domain Bacteria; phylum Actinomycetota; class Actinomycetes; order Streptomycetales; family Streptomycetaceae; genus Streptomyces. The sequence continues at coordinate 658,665 of NZ_LIPG01000002.1, read as the reverse complement.
GGCGAGCTCGGCGATGACGATCCGCTGGTCCGCGCGGATGGCCTCCTGCTCGGCGCGCTGCATGACGTAACGGTCGGCGACGGCCTTGAGCACGGCGCATTCGTTGCGCACCTCGCGCGGGACGATGAGCTCGGCGCCGTACCTCCCGAGCCTCCCGGGGCCGTACGCGGCGTGGGTGGCGGACTCCGCCGCGAGGCAGAACCTGCCGATGAGCTGGCTCGTCGCGTCCTTCAGCCGGGCCTGGGCGACCGCCGAGCCGTCGTAGCCGCGCGGCCACCACTCCTGGGCGGTGAGCCGGTCCAGGGCGTCGGAGAGCTCCTGGGGACCGGTGTCCGCCGGGACGTACCGGCCGATGGCGACGGCCCAGATCTCCGCCCGCTCGGGCTCGGAGAAGAGGCAGCCGGCGTCGATGTGTCCGGCGTGCAGGCCGTCCTCGAAGTCGTGCACGGAGTAGGCGACGTCGTCGGACCAGTCCATGACCTGGGCCTCGAAGCAGGTGCCGTCCTGCGGCGCGCCCTTGCGGATCCACGCGAAGACCGGCAGGTCGTCCTCGTACACCCCGAATTTCGGGGAGGCCGGGTCCCTGGGGTGCGCGCCCCTGGGCCAGGGGTACTTGGTGGCGGCGTCCAGGGCGGCCCGGGTCAGGTTGAGGCCCACACTGACGAGCTCGCCGCTGCGCGGGTCGCGGACGAAGCGCTTGGGTTCGATGCGGGTCAGCAGGCGCAGCGACTGGGCGTTGCCCTCGAAACCGCCGCAGTCCGAGGCGAAGTCGTTGAGCGCCTGCTCGCCGTTGTGCCCGAAGGGCGGGTGGCCCATGTCGTGGGAGAGGCAGGCCGTCTCGACGAGGTCGGGGTCGCAGCCCAGGGCGGCTCCGAGCTCGCGGCCGACCTGGGCGCACTCCAGGGAGTGGGTGAGCCGGGTGCGGGGACTGGCGTCCCAGGCACGGCCCCGGGTGCCGGGCGTGACGACCTGGGTCTTGCCGGCGAGCCTGCGCAGGGCGGCGGAGTGCAGCACACGCGCCCGGTCGCGCTGGAAGGCGGTGCGGCCGGGGCGTTTGTCCGGCTCGGTGTCCCAGCGCTCGGTGTCAGCGGCGCCGTAGGGCGTGTCCCGGGGGTCGTACGTACCGTCCATGCCCTCGACAGTAAACGTCCGGGCCGACAGGAAGGGTCAGGCGGAGGCGAGGAGATGGGGGTGCGTCAGGGCGCCGTAGGAGGGCGCGGTGCGGGTCACGGCCTGGTCGTACCGGTGCAGCAGGAGGCGGGCCATCGCCGGGTGGGCGCCGAGCGGCGCGGCGGCGATGCCCGGTGCGGCGGCGGCCGAGACGGTGGCGAAGCGGCCGGGTGCCGTGAAGTACGAGGCGAGGGCGACCCGGTGGCGGCCCCTGGCGGCCAGGGCGCGCAGGGCGGCCGGGACGGTCGGCGTGGCGGCGGAGGCGTACGCCGGTACGACGGGTACGCCGCCGAGTCGGTCGCTGAGCATGGCGGCGGTGCGGCGGGCGTCGACGTCGGAGTCGGGGTCGCGTGATCCGGCGGCGGCGAGGACCACGGCGGCGCTGCGGCTCGTGCCGTCCTCGTCGCGCCAGCCGGCCTCGACGAGCCGCTCGTACAGCGCCTCGACGAGCAGGGGGTGCGGTCCGAGCGGCGCAGCGACCCGGGTCCGCAGTCCGCTCGCGGCCTCCGCGGCACGGGGCAGGTCGTGGCGTACGTGGTGGCCGCGGCCGAGCAGCAGCGGGACGAGGACGGCGTCGCCGCCGTGCCCGATGCCGTCCAGCGTGTCCGGCAGCAGGGGTTCGTTGAGCTCGATGTGCCCGAGCCGGACGTCGAGACCCGGCCGGAGCTCCCGCACCCGGTCCAGGAGCTCCAGGACGGTGCGCAGGGCCTGCGGGTCCCGGCTGCCGTGCGCGACGGCGACCAGGGTGGGGGCTGTGCTCCGGGTGAGGTGCATGGGCCTGCGGGTTCCGTTCAGGGAGACGAGGCTGAGCTGGCTTCCGAGCTGGGAGGTGATGCGGGTCAGGAGTTGCGCCGTGCTGTCGAGGGGCAGGGACTCACTGAGGTGTTCCGATGCCGTCTCCGTCATGAACCGATGGTGCAGGGCCGAGGTTGCCGGGCCGTTTCGCACCGGTGACGGGTGTTTGCGGCTGCCTCACGGGGAGGGCGTCGGCGGTGTCAGTACCTGTTCACACCGGCGCGGACCTTTTCCGCTCGTCACCTGTTCACACCGGCGAACCTTTTCCGCTCGTCGTTCGTCCCTCATTCAGGACCGCGCATCGGCGGACCGGGACCGAGCGCGGGGGGCGCGGCATGCGGCTGATGGGGGCACTGGGACGGCTCGCGTCCGCGCGGCCGGGGCTGCCGCGGACCAGGCGGGGGCAGCGCCGGCTGGTGCAGGCGCTGATGGTGGCCTCCGTGGTGGCGCTGTCGCCCGCGGCATGGCTGCACACCACGGCCGACGCCCGGGTGCGCACGACGGCCGACGCCCCGGCGCGGGACGTCGCCGTGGTGTTCGGGGCGGGGCTGTGGCAGGGCAGGCCGTCTCCGTATCTCGCGCACCGGCTGGACGCCGCCGCCGAGCTGTACAGGGCGGGGAAGGTGCGGGTCGTGCTCGTCACCGGGGACAACAGCCGCGTGGAGTACGACGAGCCGGACGCCATGCGCGCCTATCTCACCGGGCGCGGGGTGCCGGACGGCCGGATCGTCAGCGACTACGCCGGCTTCGACACCTGGGACTCCTGCGTCCGGGCCAAGAAGATATTCGGGGTCGACCGGGCCGTCCTGGTGAGCCAGGGCTTCCACATACGCAGGGCGATCGCCCTGTGCCGGTCCGCCGGGATCGACGCGTACGGGGTGGGGGTCGACGCCGTACACGATGTGACCTGGTACTACGGCGGGACGCGGGAGGTCTTCGCGGCGGGCAAGGCGCTCCTGGACACGGTGTTCGAGCCTGATCCGCACTTCCTGGGTCCCCGGGAGACGGGCGTGACGGAGGCGCTCACGGCGGACCTCACGGCGGAGGGCGCGGCGGGCTGAGGTGCGCGTACCCGGTGCGTAACCGGACGCACCGGTCCCCGTAATACCGGGCTCGCACGCTGGGTGTATGGCCAGCACCGAGACGTCCACCCACTGCCCGTACTGCGCCCTCCAGTGCGGGATGAAGCTGCGACCGGTCACCGATGGCGCGGTGGCCGAGGTCGTGGAGCGTACCGACTTCCCGGTCAACCGGGGAGCCCTCTGCGGCAAGGGGCGCACCGCTCCCGCCGTGCTCGCCGCCGGGGTCCGGCTGACCGGTCCGCTCGTGCGCGACGCGGGCGGCGAGCTGGCGCCCGCGAGCTGGGACGAGGCACTGGAGCGGATCGCCGACGGGCTGCGCGGCACCCGGGCGGAGCACGGCGCGGATGCCGTCGGGGTGTTCGGCGGCGGCGGGCTCACCAACGAGAAGGCGTACGCCCTCGGGAAGTTCGCCCGGGTGGTGCTCGGCACCTCGCAGATCGACTACAACGGCCGCTTCTGCATGTCGTCGGCCGCCGCGGCGCACCAGCGGGCCTTCGGGCTGGACCGGGGGCTGCCGTTCCCGCTGGAGGACGTCCCGAGGACCGGGTGCGTCATCCTGGTCGGCTCGAATCTCGCCGAGACCATGCCGCCGGCGCTGCGCTATCTGACCGAGCTGAAGGAGAACGGCGGCCGGCTGATCGTCATCGACCCGCGCCGGACCAGGACGGCGGAGCAGGCGGATCTGCATCTGGCGCCCCGCCCCGGCACCGACCTGGCCCTCGCGCTCGGCATGCTGCATCTGGTCGTGGCGGACGGGCGGGTGGACGAGGAGTTCGTCGCTGCGCGTACGAGCGGCTGGGACGAGGCCAGGGCGGGTGCGATGGCGCACTGGCCGGAGCTGGTGGAGCGCCTCACGGGGGTGCCCGTGCCTCAGCTGCGCGAGGCCGTGGAGATGTTCTGCGGCGCGGAGGCCGGGATGGTGCTCACCGCGCGGGGCCCCGAGCAGCAGGCCAAGGGCACGGACACGGTGGGGGCCTGGATCAACTTCTGCCTGGCGACGGGCCGGGCGGGTCGCCCGCTGTCCGGCTACGGCTGCCTGACCGGCCAGGGCAACGGCCAGGGCGGCAGGGAGCACGGGCAGAAGGCCGACCAGCTGCCCGGCTACCGCAAGCTCACCGATCCGGCGGCGCGCCGCCATGTGGCCGGGGTGTGGGGCGTCGACCCCGACTCGCTGCCGGGTCCGGGGCGCAGCGCGTACGAGCTGCTGGACGCGCTGGGGCGGGATGTGCGGTCCCTGCTGGTCATGGGGTCCAACCCGGTCGTCTCGGCGCCGCACGCCGGGCACGTCGAGGAGCGGCTGCGCTCGCTGGACTTCCTGGCGGTGGCGGACGTGGTGCTGTCGGAGACGGCGGCGCTGGCCGATGTGGTGCTGCCGGTGACGCAGTGGGCGGAGGAGACCGGGACGACGACGAACCTGGAGGGCCGGGTGCTGCTGCGGCAGCGGGCGGTCACACCGCCGGACGGGGTCCGCAGCGACCTGGAGGTGCTGAACGCGCTGGCCGGTCTCCTGGGGCACGGCAAGGGCTTCCCGGCCGACCCGGAGGAGGTCTTCGACGAGCTGCGGCGGGCGTCCGCGGGCGGTCCCGCCGACTACGCGGGCATCTCGTACGAACGGATCGCGGCGGAGGACGGGGTGTTCTGGCCCTGCCCCGACGAGGAGCACGCGGGGACGCCCCGGCTGTTCCTGGAGCGGTTCGCGACGGACGACGGGCGGGCCAGGTTCGTGCCGGTCACGCACCGGGCCGCCGCGGAGGAGACGGACGCGGAGTATCCGGTGGTGCTGACGACGGGGCGGGTCGTGTCCCAGTACCAGTCGGGGGCGCAGACCCGCCGGGTGGCCGAGCTGAACGCCGCGGCGCCGGGCCCGTTCGTGGAGCTGCACCCCCGGCTCGCCGAGCGGATCGGGGTGGCCGAGGGCGAGAGCGTCGCGGTGACCTCGCGGCGCGGGCGGGCGGTGGCGCCGGCCAGGATCACGGTGGCGATCCGGCAGGACACCGTGTTCATGCCCTTCCACTGGCCGGGCGAGGGCCGGGCCAACTCGCTGACCAACCCCGCGCTCGACCCCGTCTCGCGGATGCCCGAGTTCAAGGTGTGCGCGGTGCGGGTGGAGGCCGCCGGCTGAGCCAGTCCCCGCCAGGCAGGGGCGTGCCGCCGGTGCGCAGGGAGCGGGCGACGGCGGTGGCGGCGAGGTAGACCCAGGCGCGGACGGGCCCGGGTGTCCCGGCTCCCGTGGCGGGAGCGGTCCGCACCGGGAGCACGGGGCGGGCCACCCGTTCGTACAGATTGCGCGGGTGGTCCGGCCCGAGGTACTGCTCCAGGTCGTCCAGGAGCCCCAGCAGTCCGTCGTACGCACCGGGCTCGGCGGTGACCAGCGAGCCGTGGACCGTGCCGTGGCCCTCGACGGCGTACGGATAGCCGGGGCCCTCGTAGAGGAGGGCGCCCGGCAGCACCGCGGGCAGCTCCTCGCGGGTGCGGCCGCGCAGGAACCGGTCGTGGTTGTGCTCGCCCGGGAGCAGCGTGCCGTAGACGAAGAACGGCAGCCGCTCCTCGGTCACAGGGCCACCGAGGGGGCCGTCTCGGCCGACACCCAGGCCAGGTAGCGGTCGTTGCCGCGCACGACGGGCGTCGCGATGATCTCGGGCGTCTCGTAGTCGTGCGCGGCGAGGAGGTGCGCCTCCAGCTCGTCGTAGCGCTGGGCCGTCGTCTTGAACAGCACCTGCCACTCCTCGGTGGTCTCGATCGCGTCCTGCCACCGGTAGACCGAGGTGACGGGCGCGGAGATCTGGGCGCAGGCGGCGAGCCTCGACTCCACCGCGTCCCTGGCCAGGGTGCGGGCCTTCTCCTCGCTGTCCGTCGTGGTCAGTACGGTCAGCCATGCGGGCTCGGTCATCCCCGGGTCTCCTCGCGCTCTCGGTGCTCGGTGTCTCGACGTGCGGCCCCCCGATTGTCGGCCCCGGAGGTGTCAGGCGCCGTACGGGTGGCGGTTCCTGGCGTCGCGCAGCGCGCGGCCCCACCAGACGAGCTGGTCGAGCATCCTCTTGGCCGCGCCGTCGGCCTGGGCCGGGTCCCTGTGCCTGCCCCGGTCGTCGAAGAGGGCGCCCGCGTTGTGGAAGGAGACGGTGTCGCGGACCGAGACGGCGTGCAGCTCGGCGAAGACCTGGCGCAGGTGCTCGACGGCCCGCAGGCCGCCGGAGATCCCGCCGTACGAGACGAACGCGACGGGCTTGGCCTGCCATTCGGAGAAGTGCCGGTCGATGAGGTTCTTCAGCGGGGCGGGGTACGAGTGGTTGTACTCGGGGGTCAGGACGACGAAGGCGTCGGCCCCCGCCAGCCGTGGGGAGATCCGGGTGGCGGGGGCGGCCGGCGGTTCGGTCTCGGCCACGTCGATCAGTTCGGTCTCGATGTCCGGGTGTTCCGCCGCCCGGCCGAGGAACCAGTCGGCGACGACGGGCCCGAAGCGGCCCTCGCGGTTGCTGCCGAGGATGACGGCCACCTTCAGCGGGGCGGCGGACTGGGCGGGCGTGTTGCTGGTGAGGTCCATGCACGGCAGCCTCCGGCCTCAACCAAGGTTGAGGTCAAGCGCGGCGCTCTACCGTGGTGCCATGACGACTTCCGCGCCCTCCCCGTACGTCGAGTTCGACGGCAGTCCCGCCACCGGGGAGGATCTGCGCATCCCCGCCTTCGCCGGTTACGGCCACTTCACCGCGATGCAGGTCAGGGACCGTACGGTGCGCGGCCTCCCGCTTCATCTGGGGCGGCTGGACGCGGCGAACCAGGAGCTGTTCGGGCTGCCCCTGGACGGGGAACGCGTGCGGGAGCTGATCGGGCACGCGCTCGACGGCGCCGGGACGCGGGACGCGTCGGTCCGGGTGCACGGCTTCCTGCCGCCGGGCCGCGCGGAGACGGTGACGATGGTGACCGTGCGCGAGCCCGCGTGGACGACCGGTGCGCCGCGGAGCCTGATGTCGGTGCCGTACGCCCGCGCGGTGCCGCACATCAAGCGCCCCGGCGAGTTCGGCCAGATGTACTACGGGCGGCTGGCCGAGCGCGCGGGGTTCGACGAGGCACTGCTGACCGCGCCCGGCGGTGTGGTGACCGAGGGTTCGATCACCAATGTCGGTTTCTGGGACGGCGCTTCGGTGGTCTGGCCGGACGCCCCGGCCCTGACCGGCATCACCATGGCGCTGCTGGAGCGCGGACTGGCGGAGGCCGGCCGCCCCTCGGTGCGCCGGGCGGTGACGCTGGCCGGGCTGGGCGCGTACGGCGCGGCGTTCGTCACCAACTCGCAGGGCATCGCACCGGTGCACCGGATCGACGGGACGCCCTTCCCCGTCGACGAGGAGCTGATGAAGCTGCTGGGCCAGGTCCACGAGGACGCCCCCCGCGAGACCGTCTGAGCGACTGCGGCCCTGCGGGCCCCCACGCGGACGGGCGGGCCCCACGCCCGTGTACGGGACCATGGGCCTCATGCGGATCCATATCGAGGCCACCGAACTCCCGGGCCGCGCCTGCGGCCCCGACACCGGCTTCGCCGGTTTCGAGAACATCCACGTCGGCGTGCAGCGCAAGGACCGGCCGGGCGAGCTGCTCGGTCTGCACCCCGGCGACGCGGCGCGCGCCGGCTGGGCCCTGGACTGCACCGCCGCGCCCACCGCGGAGGGCGTCGAGGTCTCGGGTCCGTACATCCAGGACCGGCTCGGCGGGCGCTTCGTCTATCTGTCCTGGGGCACGGTGGACGGCTCAGGCGCCTTCACGATGTTCCGGCGCGCCAAGCTGATGATGAGCGACATCGCCCCCGAGGTCCTGGAGGCCGCCGCGAGGACCGGGCACCTCACCGCTCGGCTGCGCCTGACCGACGGCAGGGGCGGACCCCGGTGTGGGCGCGTACGGCCGCCGGACATCACCTGGTCCGCGACGGACGGGCGTGGCGGGCGCGGGATCTGAGGCGGAGGAGACATGACACCGCCCTCACGGGCCCCAGGGGGGGTTGGGCCCGTGAGGGCGGTTGCCATGGGGCCGGCGGGGGGCCGTCCCGTGGGGGGATACCGAGCGTGTGCCCGGCCGCTCCGGGTCCATACATGTGACCTGAGTCACACCCGGGCGGCAGGGGGGTCACCCGATCGGCACCGAGCGGGCCCCACGGCCGCCCGCACCGCCTCGACCTGCACCGGACGGAGAGGACGGGTGCGCTCCCCGGGGCCGTACGGGTGAAAGCTGACCCGGCGTCAGCATGCAGCGTCCCGGCACGGCCCGTTACCTCGGAGGCAGGACACATCCGTCTGCCCGGAGGATTCCCATGCGCAGCCCTGCCCGCCTCGTGACCGGTACAGCCGCCGCGGCCCTCACCGCCGCCGCGCTCGGCCTCGCCGCCGCCCCGTCCGCCCACGCGGGCACGGACGCCATCGGCAGACCGGAGCTCACCTCGGTGACGGCCGTCGCCGACGCGGAGTGCGGGCCCGGCGCACCGGACGCCTCGGCCCCCTGCGGGGGAGGCACCCGGGCGGCGAACGGCCCGGACCCGGCCGACGGCTCCGGGACGCCCGGGGACCCGACGGCCCAGGACGGCCCGACGGCGGACGACCCGGCCGCCCCCGACGGCTCCACGGTCCCGGAGGACTCCGCGGCCCTCGACGACCTGACGTCCACCGAGGACCCCGCCGCTCCCGACGGCCTGGCCCCGGAGGAGCCGGCCGCCGACGACCCCGCCGCGGCCGACGGCCTCGCGGGGCTCTCCGGCTCCCTGTGGCCGGAGACCGGCGAGGAGGGCGAGGACCCCCTGGTCGGGACGGAGCCCGGGGACGAGGCCGGTGCGCCGACGGTGCCCGGGACCCGCCCCGCGCCCGTGAGCCCGCCCGGCACCGACCCCGGGTCCGCGAAGCCGCCCGTCCCCCCGCCGGGCACCAGGCCGACGACCCCGCCCGGCGACAGGCCCAGCCGCCCGTCCGGCCATGTCGACACGGGCGTCGGCGGCACCGCCGCCCCCGACACCGCACAGCTCGCGGCGGGCGCGGGCCTCGTGGCGGCCGCCGCCGTCTGCGGCGCCCTGCTCCTGCGCAGGCGCCGCGCGGACGGCACCCGGCGCTGAGGGCGGACCGCGGAGGACGGCGACGTGGACAGGACGACCCTGAGGGCCAGGGCCTGGCTGGTGGGCATCGTCGCGCTGTGCGGCGTCTGGCTGGTGCAGAGCGGCGCGGCCGACCGGCTCGTGGCGCCCCAGCCGTCCACCGCCGAGGCGTTCACCGCGGGCCCCGAGCCGCGGCGGGGCTCCCAGGTCGCCGCACCGCTGCGCCCCGCCGCCCCGGTGCGCATCCGCATCCCGGGCATCGGTGTGGACGCGCCCCTGACGGGCCTCGGCCTGGGTGCGGACGGCAGCCTCGACGCGCCGCCCGCCGGCGACCGCAATCTCGCGGGCTGGTTCGAGGACGGCACTCCCCCGGGTACCAAGGGGACGGCCGTCGTCGCCGGACATGTCGACAACGCCGACGGGCCGTCCGTCTTCTACTCCCTCGGGTCGGTGAAGAAGGGCGCCCGGATCGAGATCGACCGCCGGGACGGCCGTACGGCGGTCTTCTCGGTCGACGCGGTCGAGGTGTACGAGAACGACGCCTTCCCGGACAAGCGCGTCTACGGCGCCACGCCCCACGCCTCGCTGCGGCTGATCACCTGCGGTGGCGGCTTCACCCGCGAGACGGGCTATCTGGGCAATGTGGTGGCGTTCGCCCATCTCACCGACGTGCGCTGATCAGGCGGTCCACTGGTCGAAGCCGAGCTTGGCGACGAGCGAGAACACCACGACCAGCAGGACCCCCCGTACGAAGTCGCTGCCCTTGCGCAGCGCCATCCGCGCCCCGAGCGTGGCGCCCGCCAGATTGAATACGGCCATCAGTGCGGCCAGTTGCCACAGGACGGTGCCCTGGTAGGCGAACATCGCCAGCGCGCCCGCGTTGGTGCACACGTTCACGATCTTGGCCGTGGCGGACGCGGTGACCAGGTCGAGGTGGAGCACGGCGGTCAGCGCCAGCACCAGGAAGGTGCCCGTGCCCGGCCCGAACAGCCCGTCGTAGAAGCCGATACCGCCTCCGACCAGCACGATCGCCGTGACGGTGCGGGCCCGGGTGACGCTCCTGCCGGTCCCGTCGCCCGCCGCGGCGGTGCCGAAGGACGGCCGCAGCATCACGAAGGCCGCGACGCCGAGCAGCACCACCATGATCACCGGGCGCAGCACGTCGCTGCTGATGCCCGCGGCGAAGAAGGCGCCGGTCATCGACCCGGCGAGCGCCATCAGCCCGATCCGTACGGCCATCCCCACCTGGACCGGCGCCTTGCGCACATAGGTGACGGCGGCCCCGGAGGTGCCGACGATGGCCACCGCCTTGTTGGTGCCGAGGATGTGCGCGGCCGGTACGTGGGGCAGACCCAGCAGCAGGGCGGGAAGGAGGAGCAGCCCGCCGCCGCCCACGACCGCGTCGATCCAGCCGGCCGCGGCGGCGGCCAGGCAGAGCAGGACCAGGGTGGTGAGCGTGATCTCGGGCATGACCGAGACCTTAAACACGTGGTACCTACACCGTCCAACCGGCCGTCCCGCGCCCTCACAGAGGGGGTGACGACGTGCTGAGCGCAAGGTTCCTCCCGGGAAACAGGAGGGATGCGGTCGGGTAACACCCGCCGCGCACTCTCATTGGCATGAGGACACAGACGGAGAACGCGGCGCGGGTGGTGGTGATCGGCGCCGGGATGGCGGGCGCGCGGCTCGCCTCCCGGGTACCCGGTGTCACCGTCATCGGCGAGGAGGAGCACGCACCGTACAACAGGGTGCTGCTGGCCGAGGTGCTCGCCGGCCGGTACGAGCCGGACGTGATCGCGCTGCCGCCCGCCGAGGTGCGGCGCGGGGTGCGGGTCGTGCGGATCGACCGGGTGGAGCGTCAGGTGCTCTGCGACGACGGAAGCGTCATCGCCTACGAGCGCCTGGTGCTGGCCACCGGCTCCAACCCGGTGCTGCCGCCGCTGCGGGGCCTGAACCACCGGCTGCCCGACGGGGTGCATCCCTTCCGCACCCTCGACGACTGCCTGGCCCTGCGTGCGGCCGTACGTCCCGGAGTGCGCGCCGTCGTCATCGGCGGCGGGCTCCTCGGGGTGTCGGCCGCCCGGGCGCTGGCCGAGTGCGGTGCCCAGGTGGTGCTGGCCCAGCAGGGCGAGCACCTCATGGAGCGCCAGCTCGACGCCGAGGCGGCGGGGATGCTGCGCCGCCACCTGGAGGCCCTCGGGGTCGAGGTGCACACCGAGTGCCGGGTGCGCGGACTGCGCTGCACGGACGGCGACGCACCCGCGGTGCGCGCCGTGGAGCTCGCCGACGGCTACGAGCTGGAGGCCGAGATCACCGTCCTGGCCTGCGGTGTCCGTCCCCGGACGGGCCTCGCGCAGGCCGCGGGGCTCGACGTCCGCAAGGGCATCGTCGTCGACGACGAGCTGCGCACCTCGGACCCGTACATCCACGCGGTCGGCGACTGCGCGGAGCACGACGGGACGGTCTACGGGCTGGCCGGTGCCGCGCTCGAACAGGCCGATGTGCTGGCCGACGTGCTGAACGGCCGCTCAGCGAGCTACGGGGGCACCCGGGCGCTGACCCGGCTCACCCTGCGCTCCCCCTCCGCCGCCCCCGTCGCCGACGGCGCCGCCGGGAGCCTCGACCTCGCCGCCTTCGGCGACTCCCGTCCGATGCCCGGCGACGACGTGATCCGGCTGGCCGACGCCACCCGGGGCGCGTACCGCACGGTCGTCGTCCGGGGCGACCGGCTGGCGGGCGGGGTGCTGTTCGGCGATCTCGCCGCGGTCGGCACCCTCGCCCGGACCTGGCAGGACGACGAACCCCTCCCCGCCGACATGTCCCTGCTCCACCTGCTCACCAACGACGGAGGCTTCTGATGCCGGTGTCCACTCCCCCGACCGCCCCCAACGCAGGCGTGCCGACGATCGTGGTCGTCGGGCACGGCATGGTCGGGCAGCGGTTCCTGGAAGCGCTCGCCGACCGCGGCCTGACCGCCGCCGCGGGCACCGCCAGGGTCGTCGTGCTCTGCGAGGAGCCCCGCCCCGCGTACGACCGCGTCCAGCTGACCTCGTACTTCTCCGGGAAGACGCCGGAGGACCTCTCGCTCGTCGAGGCCGGTTTCATGGAGCGCCACGGCATCGAACTCCGCGTCGGCGACCCCGCCGAGAGCGTCGACCGTGAGGCGCGCACCGTGACCGCGCGCTCCGGGGAGACGTTCTCCTACGACACGCTGGTGCTGGCCACCGGTTCGTACCCCTTCGTGCCGCCGGTTCCCGGCAAGGACGCCGAGGGCTGCTTCGTCTACCGCACCATCGAGGACCTCCTCGCGATCGAGGAGTACGCGAAGAACGCGAAGACCGGCGCGGTCGTCGGCGGCGGGCTGCTCGGCCTGGAGGCCGCGGGCGCGCTGAAGGGCCTCGGACTCGACACGCACGTCGTGGAGTTCGCGCCCCGGCTGATGCCCGTCCAGGTCGACGAGGGCGGCGGCGCGGCGCTGCTGCGCACCATCGAGAACATGGGCCTGACCGTCCACACCGGTGTCGGCACCCAGGAGGTCACCGCGGGCGAGGACGGCCGGGTCGACGGCATGTCCCTGTCGGACGGTTCCTCCCTGGAGACCGACCTGGTCGTCTTCTCCGCCGGCGTACGCCCCCGGGACCAGCTGGCCCGCGACTGCGGTCTGGCGGTCGGCCCGCGCGGCGGCATCATCGTCGACGAGGAGTGCCGCACCTCCGACAGCGACGTCTTCGCGATCGGCGAGTGCGCGCTCGCGTCGGACGGCCGGGTCTACGGGCTGGTGGCGCCCGGTTACGAGATGGCGCTCGCGGTCGCCGACGTGATCGCGGGCGACACGGCCTCCTTCACCGGCGCCGACCTCTCCACGAAGCTGAAGCTGCTCGGCGTGGACGTCGCCTCCTTCGGTGACGCGCACGGCGCGGCCGAGGGCTGCCTCGACGTCGTCTACGCGGACTCCCGCTCGGGTGTCTACAAGAAGCTGGTGATCGGCCAGGACGGCACGCTGCTCGGCGGTGTCCTGGTGGGCGACGCCGACCAGTACGGCACGCTGCGGCCGATGACCGGCACGGTCCTGCCCGTCGCCCCGGAGCAGCTGGTGCTCCCGGCCGGTGCGGGCGGCCCGGTCACCCTCGGCCCGTCCTCGCTGCCCGACGAGGCCGTGATCTGCTCCTGCCACAACGTCACCAAGGGCGCGATCTGCGAGCACACCACGCTCCCCGAGGTGAAGAAGTGCACCAAGGCGGGCACGGGCTGCGGAAGCTGTGTCAAGGTCATCGGCCAGCTGCTGCCGCAGCCCGAGGACCAGGGGCTCTGCGGCTGCTTCGAGTACACCCGCAGCGAGCTGTACGAGATCGTCCGCACCCTCGGCGTCACGACGTACGCCGCGCTCCTCGACTCGCACGGCCGTGAGTCGGCGCGCGGCGGTGACGGCTGCGAGGTCTGCAAGCCCACGGTCGGTTCGATCATCGCCTCGCTGGCCCCGACCGTCGGCGCCAGCGGCTATGTCCTGGACGGCGAGCAGGCGGCCCTCCAGGACACCAACGACCACTTCCTGGCCAACCTCCAGCGCAACGGCTCGTACTCGATCGTGCCGCGCATCCCCGGCGGTGAGATCACCCCGGAGAAGCTGATCGTGATCGGCGAGGTGGCCCGGGACTTCGGCCTCTACACGAAGATCACGGGTGGTCAGCGCATCGACCTCTTCGGTGCCCGCGTGGACCAGCTGCCGCTGATCTGGACCCGTCTGGTGGACGCCGGCTTCGAGTCCGGCCACGCCTACGGGAAGTCGCTGCGGACGGTCAAGTCCTGTGTGGGGCAGACCTGGTGCCGCTACGGCGTGCAGGACTCGGTGAAGATGGCCATCGATCTGGAGCTGCGCTACCGGGGCCTGCGCTCCCCGCACAAGCTGAAGTCGGCGGTCTCGGGCTGTGCCCGCGAGTGCGCGGAGGCCCGCGGCAAGGACTTCGGGATCATCGCCACGGCGCAGGGCTGGAACCTCTACGTCGGCGGCAACGGCGGTGCCACCCCGCGCCACGCGGACCTGCTCGCCCAGGACCTCTCCGACGCCGAACTGGTCCGCCTCATCGACCGGTTCCTGATGTTCTACATCCGCACGGCGGACCGGCTGGAGCGCACCTCGACCTGGCTGGACCGGATCGAGGGCGGCCTGGACCACGTGCGCGACGTCGTCGTCCACGACTCGCTGGGCCTCTGCGACGAGCTGGAGCGGCTGATGGCCGACCACGTCGCCGGCTACCGCGACGAGTGGGCCGAGACCATCAACGACCCCGAGCGGCTGCGGCGCTTCGTGACCTTCGTGAACGCCCCCGACGCCCCCGACCCCTCGGTCAAGTTCGTCCCGGAGCGCGACCAGGTCAAGCCCGACCTGGACATCCTCGCGGGCCCGGTGCTCGCCATCCGTACTCTTGAAGGGACCTCTTCCTGATGACGATCCGGACGATGGAAACGGCGCAGGACACCCGGTCGATCCAGCTCGCGGACGGGGACGGCTGGCTGACGGTCTGCGACCGCTCGCTGCTGACCCCGGGGCGGGGAGTGGCGGCCCTGCTCCCGGACGGCCGGCAGGTCGCACTCTTCGTGGACCGGGCGGGGCGCGCGTACGCGATCGACAACCGCGACCCGTTCACCGGTGCGTACGTCCTCTCCCGGGGCCTGATCGGCTCCGTGGCGGGCCGGCCGTTCGTCGCGTCGCCGCTGCTGAAGCAGCGCTTCGACCTGGAGACGGGCGCCTGCCTGGACGACGACGAGGTCACCGTGCCGGTCTACGCGGTCCGCGCGGAGTGAACCCGTCCCGTTCATGACACGTTGGAGATCCGGCAACCGGGCGCCTCTACTGTCCTGACGTTCGACCCGCCGGGCCGACCGGGCCGGCGGGCCAGCACGTCACCCGTGGAGTGATCGTGGAACGTCGGACCTTCTTGCGCACAGCCGTGATCGGCAGCTCGGCAGCGGCATTCGGCGGCACCCTGTGGAGGGGTGCCGCCTTCGCCGATCCGGCCCAGCCGGCCACCGGACCCTACGGGGCTCTCCAGGCGGCCGACAGCAACGGCATCCTGCTTCCGAGCGGTTTCACCAGCAGGATCATCGCCCGTTCGGGACAGACCGTCCCCGGCACCTCGTACGCCTGGCACAGCGCCCCCGACGGCGGCGCCACCTTCGCCGACGGCAGCGGCTGGATCTACGTCTCCAACGCCGAGGTGTCCTCGTCCGCCGGGGGCGGGGCGAGCGCGGTGCGCTTCAACTCCTCGGGGACGGTCACGTCCGCGTACCGCATCCTGTCCGGCACGAACACCAACTGCGCGGGCGGGCGCACCCCGTGGAACACCTGGCTCTCCTGCGAGGAGGTCACCCGCGGCTTCGTGTACGAGACCGACCCGTGGGGTGTGAACGCGGCGGTGCAGCGCCCGGCGCTGGGCCGGTTCAAGCACGAGGCGGCGGCCGCCGACCCCGACCACGGCTACATCTACCTGACCGAGGACGAGACGGACGGCCGCTTCTACCGCTTCCGTCCCACCACCTGGGGCACCCTCACCAGCGGCACCCTCCAGGTGCTGGTGGCGGGGACCGGCACCAGCGGCCCGGTGACCTGGACGACGGTGCCCGACCCCGACGGGTCGCCCACCCAGACCCGCTACCAGGTCTCCGGCGCCAAGGTGTTCAACGGCGGTGAGGGCTGCTTCTACGCGGCGGGCACCTGCTGGTTCACCACCAAGGGCGACAACCGGGTGTGGGCGTACGACGCGAACGCCTCCTCGCTCTCGCTCGTCTACGACGACTCGCTCGTCACGAGCGGCAGCGCCCCGCTGACCGGCGTCGACAACGTCACGCGTGCCGGCTCGGGCGACCTGTACGTCGCGGAGGACGGCGGGAACATGGAGATCTGCCTGATCACCCCGGACGACACCGTCGCCCCGTTCCTGAGGATCAGCGGGCAGTCGGGGTCGGAGATCACCGGTCCCGCCTTCTCCCCCGACGGCAGGCGGCTCTACTTCTCCTCGCAGCGCGGGACGAGCGGAAGCTCGACCGGCGGCATCACCTACGAGGTCACGGGGCCGTTCCGCTCCTGACCGTACGCCCGGCGGCTGTCGCGGAGCCGGGCTCCGCGACAGCACGCCGCGCACGGGTGCACCGGGCCGCGCGCCGGCCGCACGGGCCGCCGGTCGTGCGGCTGGTCGTGCCGGGCGTGCCGGGTCCAGCAGCACGGCTGTGCCGGCGTGTCAGGCCTGGCCGCCCTCGACCGCCGCCGGGTCCATCCAGACGACCTCCCAGATGTGGCCGTCCGGGTCCTGGAAGGACCGGCCGTACATGAAGCCCTCGTCCATGGGGTCGTTGGCGGGCGACCCACCGTTGGCCAGCGCGGCGTCCGCCAGTTCGTCGACCTTCTCGCGGCTCTCGGCGCTCAGCGCGAGAAGGACCTCGGTCGTCCTGCCCGCGTCGGCGATCTCCTTCTTGGTGAACTCCTTGAAGCGCGGTTCGGTGATGAGCATCGAGAAGATCGTGTCGCTGATGACCAGACACGCCGTCGTCTCGTCGCTGAACTGCGGGTTGAAACCGTAGCCGAGCTTCCCGAAGAAGTTCTTCGACCTCTCCAGGTCCTTGACCGGCAGGTTCACGAAGATCATCTGAGGCTGGGTCATGATGGTTCCACTCTTCCGTCCGGCACCCTGCGGTGCTCCCCCGCGCCCTGTCGAGCGCTTACGAGAGGTAGACGGCGGCGGCGCGCGGAACTCATCGCCCGGGGCGCCCGGAGATGCCGCGGGCGTCAGGACACGGCGAGCGGGGCCCCGCCCCTGAGCAGGGCCGCCCCCAGCGGGGTGAGCGTGTGCAGGACGGAGCCGCCGTGGCGCAGGGTGCGGACCAGGCCGGCCTCCCGCAGCACACAGGCGTGCTGGCTCGCCGAAGCCAGGGAGACCCCGGTCCTGCGGGCCAGCTCGCTCGTCGTACAGCCGTGGCCTATGGAGCGCAGGACCGTGGAGCGGGTGTGGCCGACCAGCCGGCCGAGCCAGGGGCCCGGCTCGGCGAAGGCCGGAGCGCCGGGGTGGGTGACGGGATAGACGAGCACCGGCGGGAGGTCCGGGTCGCGGTAGACGACCGGGGTTCCCCGGCAGAAGAACGAGGGCTGGAGGAGCAGGCCCCGCCCGTCCAGGCGCAGCTCCCTGTCGACGGGGTAGTCCGCCTCCAGCACGGGAGCGCGCCAGCGGATCATGGAGGGCAGGGTGGCCAGCAGCTCGTCGGCGCCGCCGTCCAGCAGGGCACGGCCCCGGACGGCCCGGTCGGCCTCGACGCAGGCCCGGATGTGCGGCCAGTAGGGCTCGACGGCCGCGCGGTGGTAGGCGCGCAGGGTGGTGATCAGCCGGCCCAGCGGCTCCGTACGCCCCTCGGCGAGGGCCTCGGGCAGCGCCGCGTCGGACGGGGGCCGGGCGGACGCACGCCGCGCGAGGGGGACGGGTCCGGCCAGCAGTCCCAGTTCCCTGTGGATGCGGTCCGCCGGGGTGTCGCGCAGCGCCTCCATTCCGGCGTCGAGCCCGTAAGGCTCCGGACCCCCCTGAGAAGGCGTCAGGAAGTCCGGGAAATAGCCGCGCGGTGGAACGACCGTGGACAGCAGACGTGCTTCACCATTCAACCTGGTTCGGGATTCCGCCCGCCATTTCCCGAACACGGTGGAACCCCGCCGGTCCCTCAGCCGGTGAAAGCTGAGAATGGTCTCCCACATCGCGTCCGGCCGCGTGGCCATCCGCACACGCGAAAGGTCCACCCCGGACACATGGATACGCAGCACCGAACCCCCCTGTTGCACCCGCAATTGCCCCCACCGAAGCGTATGCGGGGCGTCACAGGAGGTCACCACGGGGTTTCGGCCACAGTTGAAATGTCTCGCCCGCATCCGCGTCAGCCGAAAAGCTGTACGACGTCGGGTACGCATCCGGCGTCACCGAAAGAGCGGGTGGGGGCCGTGGGGGGCTTTGCCCGTTCGGCGGCGGTGAACGACGGTGCGGCTCCGTACCCGGCAGGGGTAAGCGGGTGCGGTCCGGGGATGGGGATCTCCGGACCGCACCCGGCGAGCGGCCGGCCCTTTATTTGCGCATCGAACGGTGAAAAGAAACAACGTTGAACGGTTCGCCATTCAAATGATGAAGCGGCGGCACCCCCGCACAGGGTGCCGCCGCTTCCTGGTAATCCGGCTCCGCCCGCGGACCGATGAGGGTCGATGTGATCCGCGGGCGGCACCGGAGTCGTGCCGAGGGCCCTCAGCCCGGTCTCAGCGGCTGTCGCTGCCCCTGGATTCGGCTGCCGCCCGGCCCGCTTCCAGCCGTGCGACCGGAATGCGGAACGGCGAGCAGGAGACGTAGTCGAGGCCCACCTCGTGGAAGAAGTGCACCGACTCCGGGTCTCCGCCGTGCTCACCGCAGACGCCGAGCTTGAGGTCCGGGCGGGTGACCCGGCCGGCCTCCACGGCGCTGCGCACGAGGGCGCCGACGCCGTCCTTGTCGATGGTCTCGAACGGCGACACCCCGAAGATGCCCTTCTCCAGGTACGCGGTGAAGAACGAGGCCTCCACGTCGTCGCGGGAGAAGCCCCACACCGTCTGGGTGAGGTCGTTCGTGCCGAAGGAGAAGAACTGCGCGGCCTCGGCGATCTGACCGGCGGTCAGCGCGGCGCGCGGGAGCTCGATCATCGTGCCGATGGTCAGCTTCAGCTGCGTGCCGGTGGCCTCCTCGACCTCCGCGATGACCCGGTCGGCCTCCTCGCGGACGATCTCCAGCTCCTGGACGGTGCCGACGAGCGGGATCATGATCTCGGCGCGCGGGTCGCCCTTCGCGTTCTTGCGGTGCGCCGCCGCCTCCGCGATGGCGCGCACCTGCATCGCGAAGAGACCCGGGATGACCAGGCCGAGGCGGACTCCGCGCAGGCCCAGCATCGGGTTCTGCTCGTGGAGCTTGTGCACGGCCTGGAGAAGGCGCAGATCGTTCTCGTTGGCGTCCTTGCGGGACTCGGCGAGCGCGACCCGCACGGAGAGCTCGGTGATGTCCGGCAGGAACTCGTGGAGCGGCGGGTCGAGCAGCCGGACGGTGACGGGCAGCCCGTCCATCGACTCGAACAGCTCGATGAAGTCGGCCTTCTGGAGCGGCAGCAGCGCGGCGAGCGCCGTCTCCCGCTCGTCGTCGGTGTCCGCGAGGATCAGCTTCTCGACCATCTCGCGGCGCTCGCCGAGGAACATGTGCTCGGTGCGGCACAGACCGATGCCCTGGGCGCCGAAGCGGCGGGCCCGCAGGGCGTCCTCGGCGTTGTCCGCGTTGGCCCGCACGCGCAGCCGGCGGACCCGGTCCGCGTACGCCATGATCCGGTGCACGGCCGCGACGAGCTCGTCGGCGTCGTCGGCGCCCGCGTGCATGCGGCCCTCGAAGTACTCGACGACCGGGGACGGTACGACGGGTACCTCACCGAGGTACACCTTGCCGGTGGAGCCGTCGACGGAGACGAGGTCGCCCTCCTCCACCACGGTGTTCCCGACGGTCAGCCGGCGGCGCTTGGTGTCGACCTCGATCTCCTCGGCGCCGCAGACACAGGTCTTGCCCATGCCCCGTGCGACGACCGCGGCGTGCGAGGTCTTGCCGCCGCGCGAGGTCAGGATGCCCTCGGCGGCGATCATGCCGTCGAGATCGTCGGGGTTGGTCTCGCGGCGGATGAGGATGACCTTCTCGCCCGACCGCGACCACTTGACGGCGGTGTACGAGTCGAAGACCGCCTTGCCCACGGCCGCGCCGGGGGACGCGGCGATGCCCCGGCCGAGGAGCACGGTGGCGGCATCGTGGTCGAAGCGCGGGAACATCAGCTGCGCGAGCTGGGCGCCGTTGACCCGCTGGAGCGCCTCGGCCTCGTCGATGAGGCCCTGGTCGACGAGCTGGGTCGCGATGCGGAAGGCGGCACCGGCGGTGCGCTTGCCGACACGGGTCTGGAGCATCCAGAGCTGGCCGCGCTCGATGGTGAACTCGATGTCGCAGAGATCCTTGTAGTGGGTCTCCAGCGTCTCCATGATCTTCATCAGCTGGTCGTACGACGCCTTGTCGATCGACTCCAGCTCGGCGAGCGGCACCGTGTTGCGGATACCGGCGACGACGTCCTCGCCCTGCGCGTTCTGCAGGTAGTCGCCGTAGACGCCCTGGTGGCCGCTGGCGGGGTCACGGGTGAAGGCGACGCCCGTGCCGGAGTCGGGGCCGAGGTTGCCGAAGACCATCGAACAGACGTTGACGGCCGTGCCGAGGTCGCCGGGGATGCGCTCCTGGCGGCGGTAGAGCTTGGCCCGGTCGGTGTTCCACGAGTCGAAGACCGCCTTTATGGCCAGGTCCATCTGCTCGCGCGGGTCCTGCGGGAAGTCGCGTCCGGCATCCCGGGTGACGATCTTCTTGAACTGCTTGACCAGCTTCTTCAGGTCGGCCGCGTCGAGGTCCACGTCGACGGTGACGCCCTTGGCCTCCTTCGCGGCCTCCAGCGCCTCCTCGAAGAGATCGCCGTCGACCCCGAGCACGGTCTTGCCGAACATCTGGATGAGCCGGCGGTAGGAGTCCCAGGCGAAGCGCTCGTCGCCGGCCTGCGCGGCGAGTCCGACGACCGAGGCGTCGGAGAGGCCGATGTTGAGGACCGTGTCCATCATGCCGGGCATCGAGAACTTCGCGCCGGACCGCACGGAGACCAGCAGCGGGTCGTCGGCCTGGCCCAGCGTCTTGCCCATCCTCTGTTCGAGGGCGGCGAGGTGCGCACTCACCTCGTCGCGCAGCTCGACGGGCTCGTCACCGCTGTCGAGGTAGACCTTGCAGGCCTCGGTCGTGATGGTGAAGCCGGGAGGGACGGGCAGCCCGAGATTGGTCATCTCGGCGAGGTTGGCGCCCTTGCCGCCCAGAAGATCCTTCAGATCCTTGTTGCCCTCGGTGAAGTCGTAGACGAACTTCTGGGGGTCTTTGTTTTCCGACACGGGTCTCGACTCCTCGAGGACGCGGTGGCTGCCCTGACGGCGAGGAACATACCCAGATCGAAGGTGTCTGGGTACGGCCACTTGCGCGTCATGAGGTCTCAACCACCCGTCCGCCAGCAGATCGAAAGTGATGCCCTCGTGCCCCTCGGCGGTGACAATCGTTCATCTCTTGAAGAGATGATTACGAAGAGTCCGACCATCTCCCCGATTCAGCCACGCATGGTGACGGATGGTTTGATCGATCAAAGTAAAGCGGACTGGCACCCAGTGCCACCATTTGAGAAGTACAGCAAGCAAAAGAGCGCTCATCTGAGCCAGAAGTCCCTCAGGGGTGGCGAGAATCACGCCCTGCCGTCCGCTCAGATGTCACCATCCGGACGCCTCGTGGACCACAGCGGGTCACATGACCCTCACGGCTCGTAGACAAGGACGGAGATGCGCCCACTCAAGGGGAGCGGACAGGCACGCGCTTCGGCCATTCACGGGGGAACAGGCCGTGACATACGACAGAAGCCCGCTCATGTGAGCGGGCTTCTGTTCGGGGCACTCGGTGCCCCCGGTCCTGGGGGCGCTCAGCCGCCCGAGGTGTCCAGCTCGGCGTCGGCTCCGACGCCCGCGCAGTCGTACGGGTCCTTGAGCCAGCCGTCCGGCAGCGCGACCCGGTTGTTGCCGGAGGTACGCCCCCGGGGGCCGTCCGCCCCGTCCGGCCAGGGCTGGTCGAGGTCGAGCTCCTGGAGCTGTCCGCCGAGCTCCTCCAGGGACGAGGTGACCGCGAGCCGCCTGCGCATGTCCGAGCCGACCGCGAAGCCCTTGAGGTACCAGGCGACGTGCTTGCGGAAGTCGATCACGCCCCGGCTCTCGTCACCGATCCACTCCCCCAGCAGCGTCGCGTGGCGCAGCATGACGTCCGCGACCTGGCGCAGGGTGGGCGCCTGCCTCGTCCCCGTGCCCTCGAAGGCGCTGACCAGGTCGCCGAAGAGCCAGGGGCGGCCGAGGCAGCCGCGGCCCACGACCACGCCGTCGCAGCCGGTCTCGCGCATCATCCGCAGGGCGTCGTCGGCGCACCAGATGTCGCCGTTGCCGAGGACGGGGATCTCCGGCACGTGCTCCTTGAGGCGCGCGATGGCGTCCCAGTCGGCGGTGCCGCCGTAGTGCTGGGCGGTGGTCCTGCCGTGCAGGGCGACGGCCGTGATGCCCTCCTCGACGGCGATGCGGCCGGCGTCGAGGTAGGTCATGTGGTCGTCGTCGATACCCTTGCGCATCTTGATGGTGACGGGGAGCTCGCCCGCCTGTGCCACGGCCTCACGGAGGATCGCGCGGAGCAGGGGCCGCTTGTACGGGAGCGCGGAGCCGCCCCCCTTGCGGGTGACCTTGGGGACCGGGCAGCCGAAGTTCAGGTCGATGTGGTCGGCGAGGTTCTCGTCGACGATCATCCGGACCGCCTTGCCGACGGTGACCGGGTCCACTCCGTACAGCTGGATGGAGCGCGGGGTCTCGCTCGCGTCGAAGTGGATGAGCTGCATGGTCTTCTCGTTGCGCTCGACCAGCGCCCGCGTGGTGATCATCTCGCTGACGAACAGCCCCTTGCCGCCGGAGAACTCACGGCACAGGGTGCGGAAGGGGGCGTTGGTGATCCCGGCCATGGGGGCCAGCACCACCGGCGGCTGCACGGTGTGCGGGCCGATCCGGAGCAGCGGGAGGGCGGGGGCGAGCGTGGTCATGGCACCCATTGTCCCGCACGCCGGGCGCGGCACGGATCCGCCCGCCGGAGGTCCGCCGCAGGACCGCCCGAGGGCCGCCTCAGCCCGGCCATAGCCGCGGCCCGGAGCCGCCCCAGGCACGCCTCAAACCGGCCTCGGTCCCGCCTCAGGCCCAGGAGGGCTCCTCCTCGGCGAGCGCCGATTGCAGCAGCCTCTCCAGCCCCTGCCCGGCCTCCTCGTCCGAGGGGACGTACGTCACCAGGCGCGGGCCCACCGAGGGGCCCAGCCACAGATCGGTGTGGTCGAGCCGGAGGAGTCCCACCCGGGAGTTGCGGAAGATCTTGGTCCGGTTCGACGGGCCGACGACCTCGTGCCGCGCCCAGACCTCGCCGAATTCGGGCGAGGCCTCCATCAGCCGTGCCAGCAGTGCCTTCCAGGCGGGCTCGGCCAGATGCTCCGCCATCGCCGCGCGGAACTTGGCGGCCATCAGCCGTCGCGCGCCGGGCAGGTCGACGACGGCGGAGCGCCAGTCCTCGTTCGTGTAGGCGAGCAGCATGCAGTTGCGGTCCTCGGGGGCCACGTCGTCCAGGTCGCACAGCAGCCGGCCGTAGGTGCGGTTGTAGGCGAGGATGTCGTACCGGCTGTTCTGGACGCAGGCCGGGAAGGGCTCCAGCCGCGTGAGCATCTCGTGCATGGCCGGGGTGATGCCCGTGCAGTCCGAGCCCGGGGCCGGGTCGACGGCACCGGCGAGGGCGAAGAGGTGGGTGCGTTCGCTGCGGTCGAGCAGCAGGGCACGGGCCAGCGAGTCGAGGACCTGGGGCGAGACATGGATGTCGCGCGCCTGCTCCAGCCAGGTGTACCAGGTGACGCCGACGGCCGAGAGCTGCGCCACCTCCTCGCGGCGCAGCCCGGGGGTGCGCCTGCGCCGGCCGCGGGGCAGCCCGACCTGCTCGGGAGTGATCCGCTCGCGGCGGCTGCGCAGGAAGTCCGCGAGCTCGTGCCGCCTGACGGCGGTCGCGGCCTCGGTCTCGGTCTCGGTCGCGCGGGGGGCCACAGTCGTCATGCGTCCAGCGTGCCGGACTCCCCAGCGCATTGCCAGGTGCTTCCGGTACCAGGACAAGAAGACTCTGGTACCAGTCTGCGTACCGGTCCAGTCTCGGTGGCGTGAGTGATTCCTCTGTACTGACGAACGCACCCGCCACCGGCACCCCGGTGGCGCGGTACGACCACCCGGCACCCGTGCTCGGCGGGCTCGGTCTCTTCACCGTGCTGCTCGGCGCGGCACTGCCCCTCATCGACTTCTTCATCGTCAACGTCGCCCTTCCCACCATCGACCACGACCTGGCCGCGGGCCCCGCCCTCCTGGAGCTGGTCGTGGCGGGCTACGGACTCGCCTACGCCGTGCTGCTCGTGCTCGGCGGGCGCCTGGGCGACATGGCCGGACGGCGCAGGCTCTTCCTCATCGGGATGGCCGGGTTCGGCCTCACCTCCCTCGCCTGCGGACTGGCTCCGGACGCCTGGACCCTGGTGGGGGCCAGGGTGGCGCAGGGCGCCGCCGCCGCGCTGATGCTGCCGCAGGTGCTCGCCACCATCCAGGCGGCCACGGCCGGACACCGCAGGGCGCGGGCCATGAGCCTGTACGGGGCGACGGCCGGGCTGTCCATGGTCGCCGGGCAGGTCCTCGGCGGGGTTCTGGTCGCCGCCGCCCCGCTGTCCTCGGTGTTCGGCGAGAGCGCGGGGTGGCGTTCGGTGTTCCTGGTGAACGTCCCGGTCGTGGTGGTGGGGCTGATCCTGGCCGCCCGCACGGTGCCGGAGAGCCGCTCGGACCGGCCCGCCCCCGTCGACGTACCGGGCACGCTGCTGCTGGCCCTCTCGCTGGTGACGCTGCTGGCCCCGCTGACGGAGGGCAGGGCGGCGGGCTGGCCGCTGTGGACGTGGGTGTCCCTGGGCGTGTTCCCGTTCGCCGCGGTCGCCTTCTACCGGGTGGAGCGGCGGGCCGACGCGCGGGGGCTGACCCCGCTGGTGCCGCCGAGCCTGCTGCGGCTGGAGTCCCTGCGCCACGGACTCGCGCTGGTGGTGCCGTTCTCCATCGGCTTCGGCGGCTTCATGTTCGTGATCGCCGTGGCGCTCCAGCAGGGCCTGGAGATGGGTCCGGCCGCCGCGGGCCTGTCGCTGGCGCCGATGGCCACCGCCTTCTTCGCGGCGTCCCTGGCCGGCCCCCGGCTGGTACGCCGCTTCGGCAGCCGCGTCGTGACGGCAGGCGGGCTGATCCAGGGCCTGGGCGTCATGGTGCTGGTGCTGACCGTGTGGCGCGGCTGGCCGGATCTCGGAGTGCTGGAGCTGCTGCCCGGCGTCGCGGTCGCGGGGCTGGGGCAGGGGCTGCAGCTGCCCGTCCTGATCCGGATCGTGCTCTCCGACGTACCGGCCGAGCGGGCCGGCGTGGGCAGCGGCGTGATGACGACGACGCAGCAGGCCGCCCTGGCGCTCGGGGTCGCCACGCTCGGGACGCTGTTTCTCTCGCTGGCGTCCGGCGGCGGGATGCGGGACGCCCTGACCGTGACGCTGCTGGTGCAGCTGGCGGCCGTCGTCCTGACGGTGCTGCTGAGCCTGCGGCTGCCCCGCACGGTGCGGTGAGCGCACGGCCGTGGGCCCGGACCGTCGTCGACGGTCCGGGCCCACGGTCGTGACGGGTGGTGCGAGGAGGTCAGCTCTCGGCCGGGGCGTCCTGCGCCGGCGCGGCCTCGGCGGCGGCGGCGCGCTCACGCATCTTGCGCACCAGCTCCTGCTTCTTGTCCTCGGCCGCCTTGCGGTCGTTGATGCCGGCGGGGCCCACGCCCTGCTGTTCGGCGCGGGACAGCTTCTTGCGCTGTCCGCCCACACCGAGGAGGTTGTTGCGGCTCTTGGCCACGGGGTTCTCCCATTCGTGGTGAGTAACGAGGTCCGAGGTGATCGGAGAGCTCAGGGATCGAAACGGTGGGCGACGGGCGATCGTGCCCGTCGCGCGCTCACTCGTAGATCTGGAAGAACGAATACATGCCGGAAAGGTACCCCGGCCAGGCGGCGCCTTCACCCGGTTTTTCCGGCCACCCGAAGGCCCGTCCCCACGGCCGCCCGCCGGGCGCCCCGAAGGCCGCACGCCGGCCGCCCGGTCGGGCCACCCGACGGCCCGTCACACCGCCGGACGCCCGGCCCGCGGCTCAGGCCGTCGGGTCGACGGTGGCCTGGTGAGCCTCGGTCAGATGCTCCTCGGCCTTCAGCCAGGGCAGGAACTGCGCCCCCTTGCGCCAGCCGCAGGTGTCGCAGGTCAGCTGCCGCTGCATCCCCGACTTCCGTACGTGGACGACGTGTTCACGGCCGTGCTGGTCCCATCTGCTGACCTTGCTCGTGGTCATGGACGGCATCCGGGCCTCCCTGTGGACGAGTGGGCCCAGTGTGCACGAGGCCCCCGGTTCCGTGCACCGGAACCGGGGGCTTCGTCATGAACGGAGGTGCGGTCAGCAGCCCAGCAGACGCGAGCCGAGGTAGCTCTGGATCTGGTCCAGGGAGACGCGCTCCTGCTTCATCGTGTCGCGCTCGCGCACGGTCACCGCGTTGTCGTCCAGGGTGTCGAAGTCGACGGTGACGCAGAACGGCGTACCGATCTCGTCCTGGCGGCGGTAGCGGCGGCCGATGGCGCCCGCGTCGTCGAACTCGATGTTCCAGTTCTGCCGCAGGTCGGCCGCGAGGCCCTTGGCCTTCGGCGAGAGCTGGGCGTTGCGGGACAGCGGCAGGACGGCGACCTTGACCGGCGCCAGGCGCGGGTCGAGGCGCATCACGGCGCGCTTCTCCATGACGCCCTTGGCGTTGGGCGCCTCGTCCTCGCTGTAGGCGTCGAGGAGGAACGCCAGCATCGAGCGGCCGACACCGGCCGCGGGCTCGATGACGTACGGCGTGTAGCGCTCGCCCTTCTCCTGGTCGAAGTAGACGAGGTCCGTGCCGGAGGCCTTGGAGTGGGCGGTGAGGTCGTAGTCCGTGCGGTTCGCGACACCCTCCAGCTCGCCCCACTCGCTGCCGCCGAAGCGGAAGCGGTACTCGATGTCAGCGGTGCGCTTGGAGTAGTGGGAGAGCTTCTCCTGCGGGTGCTCGAACCACCGCATGTTCTCCTCGCGCAGGCCGAGACCGGTGTACCAGTTCCAGCGCTGCTCCATCCAGTACTCCTGCCACTGCTCGTCCTCGCCCGGCTTGACGAAGAACTCCATCTCCATCTGCTCGAACTCGCGCGTGCGGAAGATGAAGTTGCCCGGAGTGATCTCGTTCCGGAAGGACTTGCCCATCTGCGCGATGCCGAACGGCGGCTTCTTGCGCGAGGTCTGCAGCACCTGGCCGAAGTTGGTGAAGATGCCCTGGGCGGTCTCGGGGCGCAGGTAGGCGACCGAGCCGGTGTCCTGGGTCGGGCCGAGGTGGGTGGAGAGGAGCCCCGAGAAGGCCTTGGGCTCGGTGAAGGTGCCCTTGTTGCCGCAGTTGGGGCAGTTGAGGTCGGCCAGGCCGTTCACGGGCGGCTTGCCGTGCTTCTCCTCGTACGCCTCCTCCAGGTGGTCGGCGCGGTAGCGCTTGTGACAGGAGGTGCACTCGGTGAGCGGGTCGGAGAACGTGGCGACGTGGCCGGACGCGACCCAGACCTCGGGGGCCAGGATGACCGACGAGTCGATGCCGACCACGTCCTCGCGCGCGGTCACCATGTAACGCCACCACTGGCGCTTGAGGTTCTCCTTCAGCTCGACGCCCAGCGGCCCGTAGTCCCAGGCGGCCCGCTGGCCGCCGTAGATCTCACTGCAGGGATAGACGAAGCCACGGCGCTTGCTCAGGCTGACGATGGTGTCGATCTTGTCGGCGGCCACGGTGCTCTCTTCATTACGACGGCGAAATGGGACAGGGACGGCGCGCGGCGCCTCGGTGGGGGGTGGTGATCAGGAGACGGGCGGGCGAATACCTCAGATTACCGGCGGGCGCACCCTCTGGATCAAATCGGTGGGGCGCATCGCGGTCATGGGGCTCGGTTCCGGGCATCTCATCAGCCTTGTTGACAATCGTTTCCAGTTTTGTTGAAAATGACTGTCATGAACGTACGTCGCCTCATACCCACCGCCGCCGTCGCCGGAGCAGTCGCGCTCGGCCTCACCGCGCTGTCCGCCTGCTCCTCCTCCGACGCGGCCGAGAGCGGGAGCGACGGCAAGCTGGACGTGGTGGCGTCCTTCTACCCGATGCAGTTCCTGGCCGAGGAGATCGGCGGGTCCCACGTCTCCGTGACCTCGCTGACGAAGCCGGGCGTGGAACCGCACGACCTGGAGCTCTCCCCCCGGCAGATCGGCGGTCTGAGCGACGCCGACTACATCCTCTACCTCAAGAACGTCCAGCCCGCCGTCGACGACGCCGTCGCGCAGGCCGGAGTCGAGAACACCGTGGACGCGGCCACGCTCACCACGCTGGAGAGCCACGGCTCCGAGGTCGGCCACGACCACGGTGCCGAGGAGGGCGGGGAGCACGAGGAGCACGAGGGCGAGGAGGCAGGCCTCGACCCGCACATCTGGCTGGACCCGGTGAAGTACGCCGAGGTCGCCGAGGGCGTCGGGAAGTCGCTGGAGAAGGCCGACCCCGACAACGCGGCGGACTACCGCAAGAACACGGAGACCCTCGTCGCCGAGCTGAACAAGCTGGACAAGGCGTACGAGAGCGGGCTGAAGAACACGGCGACGAAGACCTTCATCACCACGCACTCCGCCTTCGGATACCTCGCCGAGCGCTACGGCCTCACCCAGGAGGGCATCGCCGGCCTCGACCCCGAGGCCGAGCCCAGCCCCGCCCGGATCGACGAGATCCACCACGTCGCCGAGGAGTCCAAGGCCACCACGGTGTTCTTCGAGACGCTCGCCAGCGACAAGACCGCCAAGACCCTGGCGAAGGACCTCGGCCTGAAGACCGGCGTCCTGGACCCGCTGGAGGGAATTACCGGCAAGTCCGCGGGCGCTGACTACATCGAGGTCATGGAGTCCAACCTGACCGCGCTGCAGAAGGCCCTCGGCGCGAAGTGACCCGAGCAACACCCGAACCCGTCGCAGCACCGGAGGCGATCGTGCCCGAGCCCAGTACGCCAGAAGCCGTGATCAGCATGCGCGGAGCCACGGCGACGCTCGGTTCGCGCCCGGTGCTGCGCGGTGTCGACCTCACCGTCCACCGCGGCGAGGTCGTGGCCCTGCTCGGGGCCAACGGCTCCGGCAAGTCCACCGCCGTACGCTCCGTGATCGGCCAGGTGCCGCTGACCGGCGGGACCGTCGAGCTGTTCGGCACGCCGCTTCGCCGCTTCCGCTCGTGGGCCCGCGTCGGTTACGTACCGCAGCGCACCACGGCGGCGGGCGGTGTCCCCGCCACGATCCGCGAGGTCGTCGCCTCCGGGCGGCTCTCGCGTACGAAGTTCAGGCTGCCGGGCAGGGCGGACCGGGCGGCCGTGGACCGGGCCATCGAGCTCGTCGGCCTCTCCGACCGCGCCAAGGACTCCGTGAGCGCCCTCTCCGGCGGCCAGCACCAGCGGGTGCTGATCGCCCGCGCGCTCGTCGCCGAGCCCGAGGTGCTGATCATGGACGAGCCCATGGCGGGCGTCGACCTGGCCAGCCAGGAGATCCTCGCCTCGACACTGCGCGAGCAGGTCGCGGGCGGGGCGACGGTACTGCTCGTCCTGCACGAGCTCGGCGCCCTGGAGCCCCTGATCGACCGGGCGATCGTCCTGCGCGACGGCTGCGTCATGCACGACGGACCGCCCCCCGAGGCCGTCGGACAGCACGCGCTGCCCGGCCACGACCACGTACACCCCCACGCGGCCACCGAGCCCCTCCGGACGGGACTGCTGACCTGATCATGCTCGAATTCCTGAACCCCCCCTTCATGCAGCGGGCCCTGATCGCGGCCGTCCTGGTCGGCATCACCGCCCCCGCCATCGGCATCTATCTGGTCCAGCGCCGCCAGGCCCTGATGGGCGACGGCATCGGCCACGTCGCGATGACCGGTGTCGGCCTCGGCTTCCTGCTCTCCACCAACCCGGTCTGGATGGCGACGCTCGTCGCCGTCGCCGGTTCGGTCGTGATGGAGCTCATCCGCTGGTACGGACGCACCCGGGGCGACATCGCGCTGGCCATGCTGTTCTACGGCGGCATGGCGGGCGGGGTGATGCTGATCAACCTCTCGGACACCGGCTCCAACGCCAACCTGACCTCGTACCTCTTCGGCTCCCTCTCGACGGTCTCCGAGGAGGACGTCGTCGCGATCGTCGCGCTGGCCGCCTTCGTGGTGCTGGTGACCGTGGGGCTGCGGCGGCAGCTGTTCGCCGTCAGCCAGGACGAGGAGTTCGCCCGGGTCACCGGGCTGCCGGTGCGCGTGCTCAACCTGCTGGTCGCCGTCACGGCCGCGGTCACCGTCACCGTGGCGATGCGGGTCGTCGGCCTGCTGCTGGTCAGCGCACTGATGGTGGTGCCCGTCGCCGCCGCCCAGCAGATCTCGAAGTCCTTCAAGGTGACGTTCGTCCTGGCCGTCGTCATCGGTACGGCCGTCACCCTGGCCGGCACCGTGACCTCGTACTACCAGGACGTGCCGCCCGGCGCGACGATCGTGCTGCTCGCCATCGCCGCGTTCGTGCTGCTGACGGCGCTCGCCACGCCGCTGGCACGCAGGCGCGCCCGGGAGCACACGGGCGAGGACGACCGGTGCACCCTTGAGGTACCGGCGGCCCGCCCCGCCTCGGACGACGTACGGGTGTGACCGTGCCGCCGGGGAGGGCTGGCACAATGGCCCGACACACGTACGGGCGACACGAGGAGGCAGCTGTGGCGACGGCGCCGATCAGTGGCACGAACGCGGCACCGGTACGCGGCCGGTCCACCCGGCAGCGGGCGGCGGTCGCGGCGGCCCTCGACGAGGTCGACGAGTTCCGCAGCGCCCAGGACCTGCACGACGTGCTCAAGCACCGGGGCGACTCCGTCGGGCTGACCACGG
The DNA here is from genome assembly GCF_001905505.1 of Streptomyces sp. CB02058. Classification (GTDB taxonomy): domain Bacteria; phylum Actinomycetota; class Actinomycetes; order Streptomycetales; family Streptomycetaceae; genus Streptomyces. The sequence goes on along the minus strand of NZ_LIPG01000002.1, from coordinate 627,846 downwards.
TCTACCGCACGCTCCAGTCCCTCGCCGACGCCGGCGAGGTGGACGTCCTGCGCACGACGGACGGCGAGGCGGTCTACCGGCGCTGCTCGACCGGTGACCACCACCACCATCTGGTGTGCCGCGTCTGCGGCAAGGCCGTCGAGGTGGAGGGCCCCGCCGTGGAGCAGTGGGCCGAGACCATCGCCTCGCAGCACGGCTATGTGAACGTGGCCCACACCGTGGAGATCTTCGGCACCTGCGCCGACTGCGCGGCCGAGCGGAGCTGACGTACGGCGGGGGCCCTCACCGGCCCCCCGCCGCCGCCCGGGCTCAGCCCTTGGTGATCTCCTCGGCACCGCCGAAGCGCCGGTCGCGCCGGGCGAACTCCAGGCAGGCGTTCCAGAGGTCCCGGCGGTCGAAGTCCGGCCACAGGACGTCCTGGAAGACCATCTCGGCGTACGCGCTCTGCCAGATCAGGTAGTTGGACGTGCGCTGCTCACCACTGGGGCGCACGAAGAGGTCCACGTCCGGCATGTCCGGGTAGTAGATGTACTTCGCGAACGTCTTCTCGTTGACCTTCGAGGGGTCGAGCTTCCCCGCCGCGACGTCCTCGGCGATGCGCTGCGCGGCGTCGGCGATCTCGGCCCGGCCGCCGTAGTTGACGCAGAAGTACAGCGTCATCCTGTCGTTGTCCTTGGTCTGCTCCTGGGCGACCTGGAGCTCCTGGACGACGGACTTCCACAGCTTCGGCATGCGGCCGACCCAGCGGATCCGGATGCCGAGCTCGTCCATCTCGTCACGACGGCGGCGGATGACGTCCCGGTTGAAGTTCATCAGGAACTTCACTTCCTCCGGCGAACGCTTCCAGTTCTCCGTGGAGAAGGCGTACAGCGAGAGGTTCTTGACGCCCATCTCGATGCAGCCCTTGAGGACGTCCATGACGACGCCCTCGCCGACCTTGTGGCCCTCGGTGCGCGGGAGGCCCCGCTCCTTCGCCCAGCGGCCGTTGCCGTCCATCACGACGGCGACGTGCTTGGGCACGAGCTCGCCGGGGATCTTCGGCGGGGTGGCGCCGGAGGGGTGCGGCTCGGGGGTCTTGTACTCACGCCGGTTACGGCCGCCGAGCATCCCGCGTACTGCCATGGGCTTCTCTCGTCTCCCTGTGTCACTTCTCTACGTACCGCAGCGAGCGCAGACCGCGCTCCAGATGCCAGTGCAGGTAGGCGGACACGAGCCCGCTCCCCTCCCTGGCATGACGCGCCTCGGACGCGTCCGCCGTCTCCCAGTCACCGGTGAGCAAGGCGCTCAGCAGTTCGACGGCCTCCGCCGAGGGTACGACGCTGCCGGGCACCCGGCAGTCGCCGCATATGACGCCGCCCGCCGCGACGGAGAAGAACCGGTTCGGTCCGGGCATTCCGCACTTGGCGCAGTCGTCGAAGCTCGGGGCGTAGCCGTTGACGGCGAGGGAGCGCAGCAGGAAGGCGTCCAGGATGAGATGCGGCGCGTGCTCGGCGCGCGCCAGGGTCCGCAGCCCGCCGACGAGCAGGAGGTACTGCTGGACCGCGGGCTCGCCCTCGTGGTCGGTGAAGCGCTCGGCGGTCTCCAGCATCGCGGTGCCCGCGGTGTAGCGGGCGTAGTCGGAGACGATCCCGCCGCCGTACGGGGCGATCGTCTCGCTCTGGGTGCACAGCGGGAGGCCCCGGCCGACGAGCTCGCTGCCGCGCGCGAAGAACTGCACGTCCACATGGGAGAAGGGTTCGAGCCGCGCCCCGAACTTGGACTTGGTGCGGCGCACCCCGCGCGCCACGGCACGCACCCGCCCGTGGCCGCGGGTCAGGATCGTGATGATCCGGTCGGCCTCGCCCAGCTTCTGCGTACGCAGCACGACGCCGTCGTCCCGGAACAAGCTCATGCGCCCATTGTCGCGCACCCGGGCCGGCGCCCGGAGGCGGTCCTCACTCCTGGCGCCCCGCGGGCACGACCGCCCCGGACTCGTAGGCGATGATCACCAGTTGCGCGCGGTCCCGGGCGTCCAGCTTGCCCATGATCCGGCTCACATGGGTCTTCGCGGTGAGAGGGCTGAGGCCCAGTGCCCCGGCGATCTCCGTGTTGTTCAGGCCGCGCGCGACGAGAGTGAGCACCTGGCGCTCCCGGTCCGTGAGGCACTCCGGGCCGCCCGGCCTGCCCACGGCGGGCGCTCCGGGCGCGCTGAGGACCCGGGCGATGAGCCGCGCGGTCGGACCGGGCGAGAGCAGCGACTCGCCCGCCGCCACCGTTCTGATGGCGGCGAGGAGTTCGGCGGGCCTCGTGTCCTTGACCAGGAAGCCGGAGGCGCCGGCGCGCAGGGCCTCCACGACGTGGTCGTCGGTGTCGTACGTCGTCAGGACCAACACCTTCACCCCGGCGAGGTCCTCGTCGGCGGCGATGCGGCGGGTGGCCTCGATGCCGTCGAGCTCGGGCATCCGGATGTCCATGACCACGAGGTCGGCCCGTGCCGAGCGGGCCTTCTCGACCGCCTCCAGGCCGGTGCCGGCCTCGGCGACGACGGTCATGTCCGGGTCGGACCCGACGAGCATGGCGAAGGCCGCCCTGACCAGTGTCTGGTCGTCGGCGAGCAGGACCCGGATCACCGGACGGCCCCTTCGGTCCGGACGGCCTCTTCGGTCCGGGCTGCCTCGTCCGGGAGCCCGGGCAGCGGCAGCACGGCGGCGACCTGGAAGCCCCCGCGCGCCAGAGGAGCCGCGTCCAGGGTGCCGCCGGAGCTGCGGGCACGTTCCCGCATGCCCACGATGCCGAATCCGGGCCCGGCGGCGGCTTCCGGGGGACGGGGTCCCGAGGGGGCCCCGTCGTCGGCGACGACGACCCGCAGCGCCGGGTGCCCCGGGTCCGCCTCCACGCTCACGTCGATCCGCACTCCCGGCCCCGCGTGCCGTACGGCGTTCGTCAGCGCCTCCTGCACGATCCGGTAGGCCGCCGCACCGGTCGCCGGCGCCACCGGGCTCTCCGGAGCGCGTACGGACAGCCGTACACGGGCCCCGGCGGTCTCCGCGGCCCGCACGAGGCCCGGGAGCGCGGCGAGGCCGGGCAGTGGCCCGTCGGCACCGTCGGAGCCGTCACGCAGCACCTGGAGGGTGGTCCGCAGTTCGGCACGGGCCTCCCGGCAGGTCTCCGCGATGTCGTCGAGGGCCTGCGCGACGGCCGCGCGGTCCAGCCGGTCCGGGTCGACGGTCAGGATGTGCGAGGCGACCGAGGTCTGCACCCCGATGACGGTGATGCTGTGGGCGAGCAGGTCGTGCAGGTCACGGGCGATCCGCAGCCGCTCCTCGGCGACCCTGCGCCGCGCCTCCTCCTCCCGGGTGCGTTCGGCCCGTTCGGCGCGCTCCACCACGGAGGCGACGTAGCCGCGGTAGAGGCGCACGTCCACCCCGAAGAAGAGCACGGCGGCGATCCAGCCGGAGATCCGCAGCAGTTCGAGCCCGTGATGGGCGTCGATGGCGGTGACGACGGACACCATCACGGCGATCACGGCGCAGCCGCTGATCAGGGTGCGCAGCGGGCGGCCGGTCACCGCCACGGTGTAGAGCACCAGGAAGGTCTGCGGCATCGGTGCCGTGTGGGAGTTGTCCATGCCGTGGTACGCCATGAGCAGCAGGACCATCGCGAGCAGCACCGCCACGGGGTTGCTGCGCCGCCAGGCCAGCGGCAGGGCGCTGCCGAGCAGCAGGAGCCACCCGGTCGTGTCGGGGAACCGCCCGTCGTCGGTCGTGAAGGCGAGCACCGCCGACAGCGCACCGGCGCCCACGGCCAGGAGGGCGTCGGTGCGCAGCCTGTGCGGCGCGTCCATGGGGTCGCGGTTGACGACCGCCAGGACGCGCTCGCCTCGGCGCGTGATACGGGGAGCGGACACGCTGCCATCCTCGGTCGGCCGGGTGGTCGCCGTCAGCGACTTGTGACGAGTTCCGGCTCCTGGGGGAGATTTTCGGCCGGTGCGCGGCCGAGCGGCCCCGGCCACCACATCCGGCGCCCCAGGGCCACGCTCGCCGCGGTCACGAGATAGGTGCGGACCAGGAACGTGTCCAGCAGCACCCCGACGGCGATCACGAATCCCATCTCGGCCAGGGCCGTCATCGGCATGCTGACGAGAACGGCGAAGGTGGCCGCGAGCACGAGTCCGGCCGAGGCGATGACGCCGCCCGTCGTCCGCAGCGCCGTGAGGGCGGCGTCCGTCGGTCCGGCTCCGGCCAGGGACTCCTCGCGCATCCGGTGCATCAGGAAGATGCCGTAGTCGACGCCGAGCGCGACCAGGAAGACGAAGGAGAGCAGGGGCAGTCCCGGGTCGGTGCCCTCCATGCCGAGGAGCGGCTCCAGCACGAGGCCCGCGATGCCGAGCGCGGCCCCCCAGACGGCGACCACGGCCACCACGAGCAGCAGCGGCGCCACGAGGCTGCGCAGGAGCGCCACCAGGATCAGCAGGACGGCGAGGACGACCAGCGGGACGACGATCCTCAGGTCGCGGGCGTTGGTCTCCTCCAGGTCCGCCTGCTGGGCGCTGGGCCCTCCGACGTGGCTGCCGTCGAGCGTGTCGCGCAGGGCGTCGATGACGGCCCGCTCCCCCGGCGACTCCGGAGGGGCCTGGGCGGTGACGGTGAGCTCGGTCCATCCGCCGCCGCTGCGGCCCCGTTCGGCTCCGGCGACACCCTCGGTCGCGCGGGCCCGCGCGAGCGTCCGGTCGGCCTGTTCCGTGGGGGTGATCACGGTGACCGGCTGCGTGGACCGCTCGGGGAAGGCGGCGGCGAGCGTCCCCATGGCGCTGATGGACTCGGGCGTGCTGGTGAACGAGTCCTCCTGCTTCAGGTCGCCGGGCAGGCTGAACACGCCGAGCGACAGGGCCCCGAGCAGTACGCCCCCGGTGACGAGCACGGCCACGGGGCGGCGTCCGGCGGAACCGCCCATGGCGGAGAAGACCGAGCGCCGCTGCCGGGGCGCGGCGCCGTACGCGGGCATCAGCGGCCAGAAGACGCGCCGTCCCAGGATCACGAGCAGGGCGGGGAGCAGGGTCGTCATCGCGAGCAGGGCGCACAGCACGCCGACCGCCGCGATGGGTCCCATGCCCCGGCTGCTGTTGAGATCGGCGGCGAGAAGGCACAGCATGCCCACGGCGACGGTGCCCGAGGACGCGAGGACCGCGGGCCCGCAGCCGCGCAGCGCGGCGGCCATGGCGTCCACGGGCCGTTCCAGGCGCCCCAGTTCCTCGCGGTAGCGGGCGACGAGCAGCAGGGCGTAGTCCGTGCCCGCGCCGAAGACCAGGATGGTCATGACGGCGGAGCTCTGGCCGCTGACGGTGGTGCCGAAGCCCTGGTTCAGCCCGTAGGCCACCGCCATCGACAGGACGTCGGCGAGGCCCGCGACGACCAGGGGGACCAGCCAGAGGAACGGACTCCGGTAGATCAGGATCAGCAGGAGCGCGACGACCCCCACCGTGGTGTAGAGCAGCGGCCCGTCGAGGGACGTGTAGACCTCCTGGGCGTCCGAGGCGAGCGCACCGGGCCCGCCGACCTCGACGCTCAGCCCGCCGCCCCCCTCGGCCCGTTCGCGTACGTCCGTGACGAACGCGGTCCTGGCCTCCTGGTCCTGGCCGGGCGCGGTCGAGGAGACCGGGAACATCAGGGTCGTGCCGTCGTCGGAGGGGACGCCCCCGGGCACCGCGGGGAGGCCGTACTCCCGTGTGACGGCGGCGATCTGCTCGGCCGCCGTGCCCCGGTCCTCGACGGTCAGCCCGCCGGCCCGGTGGTAGACGACGACGAGGTCGGTCGACTCCCCGCCGGGCAGGGTGTCCTGGATCCTCGCGACCTGGGTGGAGTCCGCACCCGCCGGCAGGTAGTCGACCGCACGGTCGCGCTGGACGTCGCCGAGCTTGCCAGCGAAGGGCATCGCGACGGCGATCAGGACGACCCAGAACACCACGATCAGCCACGGCAGCTTCCGCCCCGGTCCTCTGCCGTGCTCCTGCCGCGGCGGTGTGCCGCTCACTTCCGTTTCGGCCCGCATGACGCGGCCCTCCCCTCCTGGACGGTGTCGGACCTGTCCAGACTCCCGTCCGGGGAGGGCCGATTCGTCGCGCGGGAGAAGGACCCGGCCGCTACCGCCGGGGGCGGCCGGGGACGCCTGTTACTCCCTGGGGAGTACGCCGGGGTCTACGAGGGGGTACGCGCCGCCGCGGCGAGCAGTTCCGCGGTGTCGGCGGGACAGAGCTGGAGCGCGCCGCCCACCATGGTCAGCACCTCCCGCTCCGCCTGGCTGTACGGGCCGTCCGCGAGCGCGATCCTGGCGCCCCGCAGCAGGACGCCCTCACGGCCGGCGACGGCGAGGTGCGGCGCGAGGGGCTTGAGTACCTCGTGCAGCTCGATGGCGAGGGCGGCGCCGCAGGCCTCGGCCGCGGGTCCCGCCGTGCCGCCGGGACCGGTGTCGGCGGCGAGCACCTCGACGATGGTGAAGAGCTGCTCCTGGGTGCAGTCGTCGAGTCCGGCGTCGCGGACGATCCCGGCGGCGGTCTCCAGGACCGTGCGGGAGGTGGTGCCGCCCGCGGCGAGCACGGCGAGCGTGACGGTGTGCACGGCCTCCCGCAGCATCGCGGAGAAGCGGGTGGTGGTGGGGCGGTCCAGGGTGTCCGTCGCGAAGTGCGCCCGGCACGCGACGCATTCGACGACGGGTCCCGCACTGCCCCGGTTCAGGAGCGGCAGGCCGAGGACCGTGAGCCGGTGGCGGCCGGTGAGGCGCTGGTAGTTGCGGTCGCCCCCGCAGCCCGGGCAGAAGAACTCGCCGTCGCCGACGGTGTCCCAGACGGTGCGGATGCCGCAGATACGCAGTCCTGTGGCGCGTTGTCCTTTGGCTGTCCGCACGTCGCACACCTCCGTAACTCCACGGCAACATTGCCGCGTTGGACGTGATGTTAGCCACATGCGTGATGTGACGTCAGTATCCCGGACGTCACAACACCGGGATATGGCCGAACCCCGCCCACCCTCGACGGGTGAACGGGGCTCGCGGGCCGGGCAGTTCGGCGGTGTATCGGAAGCTTGTCCGCTATGCCGCCGGTCGGGGTCAGCGGGTCGCGCGGTTGACCGCGGAGACGACCGCCTTCAGCGAGGCACGCGTGGTGTTGGCGTCGATACCGATGCCCCACAGGACCTTGCCGTCGATGGCGCACTCGATGTAGGAGGCCGCCTGGGCGCTCGCGCCCTCGCTCATCGTGTGCTCGGTGTAGTCCAGCAGACGGGCGTCGATGCCGATGGCCTGCAGTGCCTCGAAGAACGCGGAGATCGGGCCGTTGCCCGTGCCGCTCAGCACCGTGTCCGTGCCGTCGACGGTCGCCTCGACGGTGATCGTGTCCTGGCCGTCGGAACCGGTCGTCGTCTGGCCCGAGCGGATCTGTACGCGCCCCCAGGCGTTCTCGGGGCTGGGCAGGTACTCGTCCCGGAAGGTCGACCAGATCTGGGACGGGGTGACCTCGCCGCCCTCGGCGTCGGTCTTGGCCTGAATGATCCGGGAGAACTCGATCTGCATCCGGCGCGGCAGGTCCAGCTTGTGGTCGTTCTTCAGGACGTAGGCGATCCCGCCCTTGCCGGACTGCGAGTTGACCCGGATGACGGCCTCGTAGGAGCGGCCGACGTCCTTCGGGTCGATCGGCAGGTACGGCACAGCCCACTCGATGTCGTCGACGGTCTTGCCCTGGGAGGCCGCGTCGGCCTCCATGGCGTCGAATCCCTTCTTGATGGCGTCCTGGTGGGAGCCGGAGAAGGCGGTGTAGACCAGGTCGCCCGCGTAGGGGTGGCGCGGGTGGACCTCCATCTGGTTGCAGTACTCGCTGGTGCGGCGGATCTCGTCGATCTGCGAGAAGTCGATCTGCGGGTCGACACCCTGCGAGAACAGGTTCATGCCCAGGGTGACCAGGTCGACGTTGCCGGTGCGCTCGCCCTGGCCGAACAGGCAGCCCTCGATGCGGTCGGCGCCGGCCATGATGGCCAGCTCGGCGGCGGCGACGGCCGTGCCGCGGTCGTTGTGCGGGTGGACCGACAGGCAGACGTACTCGCGGCGGGTCAGGTTGCGCGACATCCACTCGAAGCGGTCCGCGTGGGTGGAGGGCGTCGAACGCTCCACGGTGGCGGGCAGGTTCAGGATGATCTCGCGGCCCTCCTCGGGCTGCCAGACGTCGCAGACCGCCTCGCAGACCTCCAGGGCGAAGTCCAGCTCGGTGTCGGTGAAGATCTCCGGGCTGTACTGGTAGCCGAAGATCGTCTCGTCGCCCAGGATCTTGTCCGCGTACTCCATGACCAGGCGCGTGCCGTCCACGGCGATCTGCTTGACCTCCTCCTTGGAGCCGCGGAAGACCACGCGGCGGAAGGTGGGGGCGGTGGCGTTGTACAGGTGGACGGTGGCCCGGTGGGCGCCGCGCAGCGATTCGACGGTGCGCTCGATCAGCTCTTCGCGGGCCTGCGTCAGGACGGAGATCGTCACGTCCTCGGGGATCGCGCCCTCTTCGATGATGGAGCGCACGAACGCGAAGTCGGTCTCACCGGAGGACGGGAAGCCGACCTCGATCTCCTTGTAGCCCATGCGTACGAGCAGGTCGAACATCTCGCGCTTGCGGGCCGGCGACATCGGGTCGATCAGGGCCTGGTTGCCGTCACGCAGGTCGGTGGACAGCCAGCGGGGCGCCACGGTGATGCGGTTGTCCGGCCAGGTGCGGTCTGCGATGTCCACGGCCTCGTAGCCGCGGTACTTGTGGACCGGCATCCCGGAAGGCTTCTGCAGCTGCGTCGCGTTGGTCACCGGGGTGGGCCCGCCCACGGGGGTGGTGGCATCGGTGCGCGCGGAAGAGTTCACTGCGGTCATGGCGTACGGCTCCTCTGAGGTCCAGCAGGGGCGGCCGACTGTGTCGCTGCAACAGCGAACTCCGCGGGGAGGGAGCCGGCCTACGACTACAGGCCCTCGCCGCGGCAGCTAAGAAGGAGCAGCCCGAAACGCATGATGCGGCAACACTAACCGAGGGGCGCCTGTTGCGTCGGTCTGTATCAGTATGCGGGATCGGCCCTCCGTGGAGGCGGAACGGTGACGCATCACTCTATTTCGTCAATTACGATCGCAACAAGTGACAGTGCGGTGACGGAGTGCCACAGTCATTTGCATGCAGCCTCGACCGAACCACGGTTCCCAGCCCGTCTTCTGCACCATCGTGCCGCCGCATCTCCTGGACAAGCTGTCCCAGGCCGACGACCCGGTCCTCGCCGAACCTGCACGCCGCACCCTGGAGGCGGACGGCGCCCGCCGCCACCACCGCCGGGTGACCGCGCTGGCCCGGACGCCGGGGGCCCGCGCCAGCTCCGACCCGGTCCCCGCCAAGCCCCACCGCACCCTGTACGACTGCCGCCACGGCACGGACCTGCCGGGCGTCAAGGCCCGTGACGAGGGCGACGAGCCCACCGGCGACGCCAGCGTCAACCGCGCGTACGCAGGCCTCGGCGCCACCTTCGACCTGCTGCTCACGGAGTACGGCCGCAGCTCGATCGACGGGAAGGGGCTGCCGCTCATCGGCTCCGTGCACTACGACGAGAAGTACAACAACGCGTTCTTCGACGGCGAGCAGATGGTCTTCGGTGACGGGGACGGCGAGATCTTCCTCGACTTCACCGTCGCGATCGACGTGATCGCCCACGAACTGGCGCACGGTCTCACCCAGTACACCGCCAACCTCGCCTACCAGGGCCAGTCCGGCGCGCTCAACGAGTCGGTGTCCGACGTCTTCGGCTCCCTGGTCAAGCAGTACTCCCTGGGCCAGAGCGCGGACCAGGGCGACTGGCTGATCGGCGCGGGGCTGCTCGCCCCCCGGGTGAGCGGTGTGGCGCTGCGCTCGATGAAGGCCCCGGGCACGGCGTACGACGACGATGTGCTCGGCAAGGACCCGCAGCCCGCCTCGATGGACGACTACGTCGAGACGGACGAGGACAACGGCGGGGTCCACATCAACTCCGGCATCCCCAACCGCGCCTTCTATCTGCTGGCCACGGCTCTCGGCGGCAACGCCTGGGAGCGGGCCGGCCGGATCTGGTTCGACGTGCTGACCGGCGGCGAGCTGGCCCAGGACGCGTCCTTCAGGGACTTCGCGATGCTCACCGTCGCGGCGGCCCGGCACCGGTTCGGCGAGGGCGACGAGGCGGAGGCGGTGCTGAAGGCATGGTCCGAGGTGGGCGTGCCGACCCGGTGACCGGGTAGATACGAGCCGGCCCCGTCCGGACGGGGCCAGGCAGGAGCGGGACGCATGCGCATTCAGGTGAGCCGCACCGGCGGGTTCGCCGGCATCGCACGGCGGGGCGAAGTCGAGACCGCCGGGCGGCCCGACGCGGCCGAATGGGAGGCCCTGGCCGAGTCGGCGCTCGCCGCCGGCCACGGCGGCCCGCCCGCGGGGGTGCCGGACGGCTTCCGCTACCGGATCACGGTGGGCGACCGGACGGTCGACTGCGCGGACCCACGGCTCACGCAGGCACAGCGGGCGCTGATCTCCCGGGTCCTGAAGGAGGGCGCCTAGAACACCTGGTCCGCCTCTGCCCGTAGGGCGGGGGCGGACCAGGGGCGGGGCTCAGAAGCCGAGCTTGCGCAGCTGCTTCGGGTCGCGCTGCCAGTCCTTGGCGACCTTCACGTGCAGGTCCAGGAATACGGGCGTGCCGAGCAGCGCCTCGATGTGCTTGCGCGACTTGGTGCCGACGTCCTTGAGCCGCTTGCCCTTCGGGCCGATGATGATGCCCTTCTGGCTGGGCCGCTCGATGTAGACGTTCGCGTGGATGTCCAGCAGCGGCTTGTCCGCCGGACGGTCCTCGCGCGGCAGCATCTCCTCGACGACCACCGCGATGGAGTGCGGCAGCTCGTCCCGTACGCCTTCGAGTGCGGCCTCGCGGATCAGTTCCGCGACCATGACCATCTCGGGCTCGTCGGTGAGGTCGCCCTCCGGGTAGAGCGGGGGGCTCTCGGGCAGGAGCGGGGCGATCAGGTCCGCCAGCAGATCGACCTGCTGGTCCTTGACCGCGGAGACCGGGATGATCTCCGCCCACTCGAAGCCGAGCTCGTCCGCCAGCGCGGAGACGGCGAGCAGCTGCTCGGCGAGCGCCTTGGACTCCACCAGGTCGGTCTTGGTGATGATCGCGATCTTCGGGGTCTTCCTGATCCCGGCGAGTTCCTTGACGATGTACTTGTCGCCGGGGCCGAGCTTCTGATCGGCGGGCAGGCAGAAGCCGATGACGTCGACCTCGGCCCAGGTGGTCCGCACGACGTCGTTGAGCCGCTCCCCGAGCAGGGTGCGCGGCTTGTGGAGGCCGGGCGTGTCCACCAGGATCAGCTGGGCGTCGTCGCGGTGCACGATGCCCCGGACCGTGTGCCGGGTGGTCTGGGGGCGGTTGGAGGTGATCGCCACCTTCTGACCGACCAGAGCGTTCGTGAGGGTGGACTTGCCCGCGTTGGGGCGGCCCACGAAGCAGGCGAAGCCGGCCCGGTGGGGGGCGGTGTTCTCAGCCTGCTGCGCAGCAGCTTCTGTGTTCGGTCGAGCGCTCATGGCGCCCATTCTCCCCGATCCCGGCGGCGGCGTTGCACAGCAGGGCGAGGCCGCCCCCGATTCAGCCCGCGGCGACGGTGGACCGCAGGGTCCCGTCCGGCCCTGCGAGCAGCACGGGCGTGTCGGGACCGCCCAGGTCACGCACGGCGGCGCGGTCGGCGTCCGACGCGGCGGAGGCGTCGGACACGACGGCCGCCGCCTCCAGCGAAGTGGCTCCGCTGGCCACCGCCATGGCCACGGCGGTCTGCAGCGCGCTGAGCTTCAGCGACTCCAGGGCCACGGTGCCCGCGGCATACGTACGTCCGGTCTCGTCGCGTACCGCCGCGCCCTCGGGGACCGCGTTGCGGGCGCGGACGCTGCGGGCCAGCGTGACGATCTTGCGGTCCTCGGGGCCCAGGTCGGTGCTCTCAGTCATGGACCGAGCATACGAGGGGGTCTTCTCAGCCCGGGACGGGGTACATCGAGCCGCGCCGGCCCTCGGGCGAGTCCAGCCACTGGAGCTTGGCCTCAGTGCCGGTGTCCGGCAGCGGGGTGTGCAGGACGATCACCAGATCGGGGCGCGCCGGCACCCTCAGCTGGGTGGACTCCACGCTCAGCGCTCCGACCAGCGGATGGTGCAGCTCCTTGCGGACCTGGCCGCCCGGAACGACGTCACGCCGGTCCCAGAGGGCGGCGAACTCGGGGCTGAGCTCCCGCGCCTCGGCGACGACGGCCCGGAAGCCCTCGTCCTCGGGGGACTCCGAGCAGGCCGCCCGGAACTGCGCGACGACCTGGGGCGCGATCTCCTCCCAGTGGGTCGAGCGGGCCCGGTAGACCGGGTCGGTGAAGAAGGCGATCATGCAGTTCTGCACGATGCCGGGGCGCATGCCGAGCACCGCCGAGGCGGCGTCGTTGTAGAGCACCGTGTTCCAGTAGCGGTCCATGATGTGGGCCGGGAAGGGCATCCAGGCGTCGATCAGCCGGGTCAGCCCCTCGCACATGTCCTGGTGGGCCGGATCGACCTCCAGGGCGGGCGGGTTGAGGCCCGCCAGGACGTAGAGATGGCGGCGCTCCGCGCTGCTGAGGCGCAGCACCCGGGCGACGGAGTCCAGGACCTGCGGTGACACGGTGATGTCGCGGCCCTGTTCCAGCCACTGGTACCAGGAGACGCCGACGCCCGCGAGGACGGCGACCTCCTCGCGGCGCAGTCCGGGCGTGCGCCGCCGTGCGCCGCCGTCCGGGAGGCCGGCCTCGGCCGGGGTGACCCTGGCCCTGCGGCTCCTGAGGAACTCGCGCAGTTCGCCGAGGCGGTGGGCCTTGTCTCCGTTGGTGTCCCGGGCGGTCGTGTCCTCGACCGCGGTGCTGTGCTGGGCCGGTGAGGCCACGTACTCCCCCTGGTGTCCGTGTCCGCGAGTGCCTGCCTGGTGGTGCGGCCAACAGGATAAGTTCCCGCTCCCCACGGATATTCCGGCGCGTCCAGGGTGTGGGACATGGCGATCGAATCCCCGACTCATCCCTCCCCCGGCACCACCGGCCCCGTTGCCGCTGTGCCGCCCTCGCTCTCCGGCCGGGCCCGGCTGGTGCTCTTCGTGCTGTGCGCCGCCCAGTTCATGGTGGCGCTCGACTTCTCCGTACTGAACGTCGCCCTGCCGGTCCTCGGTGAGGACCTGGGGCTCAGCAGGTCCGGGCTCCAGTGGGCCGTCACCGCGTTCGCCCTGCCGTCCGGCGGCTTCCTGCTGCTCTTCGGCCGGATCGCCGACCTCTACGGCCGGCGCAGGCTGTTCCTCACCGGCCTCGCCGTGTTCGGAGCCTCCTCGGTGCTGGCGACGCTGGCCTGGGACCCGGCGTCCTTCCTGGCCGGGCGGGCACTGCAGGGGCTCGGAGCGGCCGTGATCGTGCCGACCGGGATGTCCCTGCTGACCACCACCTTCCCCGAGGGCCCGCTGCGCGACAGGGCGCTGGGCATCAGCGGAACCCTGCTCTCGCTGGGCTTCACCATCGGCATGGTCTCCGGCGGTGTGCTGACCGACACGCTGGGCTGGCGCTCCACGATGGGGCTGCTGGCCGGTGCCGCCGTGATCGTGCTGCTCCTGGCCCCGAAGCTGCTCACCGAGTCGCGTACGCCGGACCGGCCGAAGCTCGACGTGCCCGGAGCCGTCACGGTCACCGGTGGGCTGCTCTCCCTGATCTACTCGCTCTCCACGGCCGCCGAGCACGGCTTCGGCAGGGTGGACGTGCAGGTCACCCTGGTGCTGGGAGTGGTCCTGCTCGGCGCGTTCGCGGTGGTCGAGTCCCGCTCGGCCGCCCCGCTGGTCTCGCTGCCGATGCTGCGCCGCCGGACGGTCGCGTTCGGCAATCTGGGCGGCCTGGCGACCTTCTCGATGATGAGCACCATCGTCTTCGTCCTGACGCTCTACCTCCAGGACCTGCTGCACCTGTCGGCGCTCGGCACCGGGCTCGTCTTCGGGGTGCAGGGGCTCGTGTCGGTCGCGGCCGGGATCTACGCCCCGCGGATCGTGGGCCGGATCGGTGCGCGCCGGACCCTGGTGCTCTCGCTGCTCGGCCAGGGCGTCTTCATCGGGGCGCTGCTCGGCCTGGGCGAGGACTCGGGCGTCCTGCTCGCGACCGTGGCGGTCTCGCTGGCGAGCGCCTGCCATCTGGGCGCGATCATCGCGTACGGGCTGACGGTGACGTCCGGCGTCCCGGACGCCGAACAGGGGCTGGCGACCGGGCTGGTCACCACGACCCAGCAGGTGGGCCTCACGGTCGGCATCCCGCTGCTGGGGGTGCTCTCCACCACGCAGGGCTCGCTGTTCGACGGCGTACGCCTGGTGGTGGCCGCCGCCGCGGTGATCCTGGTCGCGACGGGCCTGGTGGTGGGGGCCGGGCTGCGCAGGGCGGGCTGAGTGGCCTCCCGGGCCCTACGGCCGGTCCAGGCGCAGCCGTTCCGCCTTCGGGAGGCCGGCCACGACCAGGTCGTAACTGTCCTCCACGAGCTCCCGGACCATGCGGTCCGGGAGCTCGGAGACGGTCACCGTGTTCCAGTGCCGCTTGTTGAGGTGGTAGCCGGGAACGATCGCGGGGTGCTCCTCCCGCAGGAGCAGCGCCTCGTCGGGATCGCACTTGAGGCTGACCGTCAGGGGCCTCGCGTCCAAGGCGCTGAGGGCGAACATCTTGCCCAGCACCTTGAAGACCGAGGTCTCGGGCCCGAAGGGGAACTCCTCCGCGCTCGCGTTGAACTCCAGGCACAGGGTGCGCAGTTCCTGCGGCGTCATGCCGACTCCGTTCCCTCCGGTTCCACCAGCACCGTGACGATCTTGTTCCTGCGGCCCGCCGGCGACTCGGCGGTCAGGCGCAGCTTGCGCCCGTCGGGCAGGTCGACGATCGAGGTGGCCCCGGAGATCGGCACCCTCCCGAGCGCCTTGGCCAGCAGGCCGCCGACGGTCTCCACGTCCTCGTCGTCGTAGGCGTCGAGGCCGAACAGCTCCCCGAGGTCGCCGATGTCGAGCCGGGCGGTGACCCGGAAGCAGCCGTTCTCCAGCTCCTGGACCGGCGGGAGTTCGCGGTCGTACTCGTCGGTGATCTCTCCGACGATCTCCTCCAGGATGTCCTCGATGGTGACGATCCCGGCCGTGCCGCCGTACTCGTCGATGACGACGGCGACATGGCTGCGGTCCTGCTGCATCTCGCGCAGCAGGTCCCCGGCGTTCTTCGTGTCGGGGACGAAGGCGGCGGGGCGCATCGCCGTGGAGACGAGGTCGGCCTCCGCGTCCCGGTTGATGTGCGTCTTGCGGACCAGGTCCTTGAGGTAGACGATCCCGACGATGTCGTCCTCGTTCTCCCCGGTGACCGGGATGCGGGAGAAACCGGAGCGCAGCGCGAGGGTGAGCGCCTGGCGGACCGTCTTGTAGCGCTCTATGCAGACCAGGTCGGTGCGGGGCACCATCACCTCGCGCACGAGGGTGTCGCCGAGCTCGAAGACGGAGTGCACCATGCGTCGCTCGTCGTCCTCGATGAGCGACTCCTGCTCGGCGAGGTCGACCATCGCCCGGAGCTCCGCCTCGCTGGCGAACGGCCCCTTGCGGAAGCCCTTGCCGGGGGTCAGCGCGTTGCCGATGAGGATCAGCAGCTGCGGGATCGGCCCCATGATCCTGGCGAGCGGCAGCAGGACGTACGCCGCGGCCGTGGCGGTGTTCAGCGGGTGCTGGCGGCCGATGGTGCGCGGCGAGACGCCGATGGCGACATAGCTGACGAGGACCATGACGCCCATGGCGAGGGCCAGCGCCTGCCAGGTCTCCGGGAGTTCCTTGAGACAGGCGTACGTGACGAGGACTCCCGCCGACATCTCGCAGGCCACCCGGACGAGCAGCGCCACGTTGAGATAGCGGGTGGGGTCGGCCGCGACCTGCTCCAGCTTGGCGCTGCCCCGCCGTCCGGCCCGGACGGCCTCGGCCGCCCGGAAGCTCGACGTGCGCGCGATCCCGGCCTCGGCGCAGGCGGCGAGCCAGCCGACGACGACCAGCAGGACGGCACCCGAGATGAGGGGGACGCTCACGAGACGGTGGGGGCCGGCGACGGCCCGGTCAGCCCGCGCTCACCGCGCCAGCCGTCGACGATCGCCGCCTGGAGCCCGAACATCTCGGCCTTCTCGTCCGGCTCCTCGTGGTCGTAGCCGAGGAGGTGCAGCACTCCGTGGACGGTGAGGAGCTGGAGCTCCTCGTCCATCGAGTGCCGCGTCTCGGCGTCCTCGCCCTGCTTCTTCGCGACCTCGGGGCAGAGCACGATGTCGCCGAGGAGCCCCTGCGGGGGCTCCTCGTCGTCCTTGGCCGGAGGACGGAGCTCGTCCATCGGGAAGGACATGACATCCGTCGGGCCGGGGAGGTCCATCCACTGGATGTGGAGCTGCTCCATCGCGGCGGTGTCCACCACGATCACCGAGAGCTCGGACAGCGGGTGGATCCGCATCCGGGCCAGCGCGTAGCGGGCGATGTCGAGGATCGCCTGCTCGTCGACCTCGGTTCCGGACTCGTTGTTGACGTCGATCGACATGGTGCGCTGCTACTGCTTCCCGTTGCGGCCGGTGCGGCCCTCTGCGTTGTCGTACTTCTCGTACGCGTCGACGATACGGCCGACGAGCTTGTGCCGGACGACATCCTGCGAGGTGAGCCTGGAGAAGTGGACGTCCTCGACATCCTCCAGGATCTCCTGGACCTGCCGCAGACCGCTCTTGGTGCCGGTCGGCAGGTCCACCTGGGTGACGTCACCGGTGACGACGATCTTCGAGTCGAAGCCGAGACGGGTGAGGAACATCTTCATCTGCTCGGCGCTGGTGTTCTGCGCCTCGTCGAGGATGATGAACGCGTCGTTCAAGGTCCTGCCCCGCATGTAGGCCAGGGGCGCGACCTCGATCGTGCCCGCGGCCATCAGCCGGGGGATCGAGTCGGGGTCGAGCATGTCGTGCAGGGCGTCGTAGAGCGGGCGCAGATACGGGTCGATCTTGTCGAAGAGCGTGCCGGGCAGGAAGCCGAGCCGCTCCCCCGCCTCGACGGCGGGCCTGGTCAGGATGATCCGGCTGACCTGCTTGGACTGCAGGGCCTGGACCGCCTTGGCCATGGCCAGATAGGTCTTTCCGGTACCCGCGGGGCCGATGCCGAAGACGATGGTGTGCTTGTCGATGGCGTCGACGTAGCGCTTCTGGTTGAGCGTCTTGGGGCGGATCGTGCGGCCGCGGCTGGAGAGGATGTTCTGGGTGAGCACCTCGGCGGGGGTCTCCGCGCCGTCCCCGTTGCCGTCCCCGCTCGCCCTGAGCATGGCGATCGAGCGTTCCACAGCGTCCTCCGTCATCGGCAGCCCGGTGCGGAGCACCAGCACCATCTCGTCGAAAAGGCGCTGGATCAGGGCGACGTCGGCCGCGCTTCCAGTCGCGCTTATCTCGTTTCCCCGGACATGGATGTCGACGGCCGGGAACGCCGTTTCGATCACGCGCAGGAGCGAATCGCCCGATCCCAGGAGCATCACCATGGGGTGTGCGGCCGGAACGCTGATCCGGGCCCGCGCCTGCGGCTGTGTAGGTGACTGAGTCATGGGCCGGCCCTCGGGCCTGCGCATACCTCCCGTTGCAGGGCCGTCGCTGCTCGACGGCCTCTGGACTACCAGCGTACGACTTGGTACCGACAACACCGAGAGGTTTTACCCGGTGATCATCAGCGCTTCACTGCCGGAAGCCGATGGTCGGGACGGCGCGGCGCAGCGGCCACGCCCGGGACGTGGCGGGCAGCAGCTCCTCCAGGAAGGCGTAGCGCTCCAGAGCGGCCGGGTCCTGGTCGGCGCAGGTGCGTACCTGCTGCCACCAGCCGGCGATCTCCGCCCAGCCGGGCGCGGACAGTGATCCGCCGAACTCCTGGACCGAGAGGGCGGCCGTGAGCCCGGCGAAGGCGAGGCGGTCGGCGAGCGGCCAGCCGGCCAGGGTCCCGGTGACGAACCCCGCCACGAAGACGTCGCCCGCCCCCGTGGGGTCCATGGCCTCCACCTCGATGGCGGGCACCTCGGCGGCGGCGCCGGTCGTCCCGTCCACCGCGTAGGCGCCCTCCGCGCCCAGGGTGACCACGGCCAGCGGGACCCGTTCGGCCAGGGCGTGCGCGGCGGCGCGCGGGCACTGCGTGCGGGTGTAGCGCATGGCCTCCTCGGCGTTGGGCAGGAAGGCGAGGCAGTGGCCGAGGTCGGGCAGCGCGTCCAGGTCCCAGCGGCCCGTCTCGTCCCAGCCGACATCGGCGAAGACCATCGCGCCGTCCCGGGCGGCCCGTGCCACCCAGGGCTCGCTGCGGCCGGGCACCAGCGAGGCGACGGCGGCGCGGGCGCGCGGTGGATGGTGCGGGAGGCTCCGGCCGGGCACCTGGGGCCCGGCGGGGGCGGGTGCCTCGTGGCCGTGGGAGACCATCGTGCGCTCGCCCTCGTACGCCATGGAGACGGTGACGGGCGAGTGCCAGCCGGGGACGGTCCGGGAGAGGGAGAGGTCGATGCCCTCCCCCTGTTCGAGCGCGTCCCAGCAGTACTCGCCGTAGTGGTCGTCGCCGAACGCGGCGGCCAGCGAGGTGTGCAGGCCGAGCCTGGCGAGGGCGGTGGCCATGTTGGCGACGCCGCCGGGGCTGGAGCCCATCCCCCGGGCCCAGGACTCGGTCCCGCGCACCGGCGCGCTGTCCAGGCCGGTGAAGATGATGTCCAGGAAGACCGTGCCGGTCAGGAAGACGTCACAGGCGGGGTCCTGCGGGGCGCGCAGCCCGGACAGCGGGTCGATGCCTGGATTGGGTGTGTTCACCATGCGCTCCCCGGCCGTGGCAGATGAGATCAGTGCGGGATCCGGCCAGTGTGCCCGATTCGCGCCCCGGTTCGGCGGGCCCGCGCCGTACACGCATCCTCACCCTCACCTGCATAAACATGCGCTGTTACCCGGCCCGATAACGCATAAACATAGATGTGACTCAGATCACATCAGCCCGGCTTTCCGCCGCCTGTGCGTGCTTGATACAAATTGGCCCGCGAGCACCGTTCGGGACAGTTGACGACGAGTGCCGCTTCTCCCGCTTTTTCTCGCCTTACCCTCCCCTGCACCACCTCGCTCCACCCTCCCCTGCCTTACCCCTGCTCTGCCCTCCCCTGCCTCACCCCGCTGTACCCTCCCCTGCCTTCTTCTGCCTCCTCTGGCATGTCTTCAGGAACGCCCATGTCCTCGCGCCCTCGCGCCGCGTGGCCCCTGGTCGCCGTGTTCACCGCCGGTTACCTCGCCGCCTATCTCCTCCCCACCATCGTCGGCCGCCTCAGCACCTATCTGGGGCTCAGTTCGGCCCAGGCCGGCCTGGTCGGCAGCGCCCTTCTGCTGAGCTCGGCCTCGGCCGGTTTCACCCTGGCGGGACGCGTCGAGAGATACGGGTCGCGGAAACCCGCGCGCGCCGGACTGGTGCTGGCGGTGCTCGGCTACGGCTGCGCCGCGCTGACCACCTCGGTGCCGCTGGTCGTCGCGGGTGTGGTCGTCGGCGGCTTCGGCTCGGGTACGGCGACCGCCGTCGCGGCGGCCGGGATCGCCGCGCAGCGCGACCCGCACCGGACCTCGTCGCTCGGGCTGCTCAGCGTCTCCGCGACGGCGGGCGCCCTCTATCTGACGGTCCCCCACATGGGCGGCGGCCATCGGCTGCCCTTCGCCTCGATCGCCCTGGTCGCCCTGCTCGTCTGGCCGGCCACCTCCCGGCTGGGCGGCGCGCTCCCCGCGGGTTCGCCGTCCCCGGTGCAGGGACGGCTGCCGCACCGGCGGTCGGGCCTGGTGCTGGCCGGCGGAATGCTCGTCTGGTCCATGGCACAGAACGCGCTGTGGGGCGTGAGCAGCCGCATCGGCGCCGTACAGGTGGGGCTCTCCGAGGTCACCATCGGCGCCGTGTTCGCCGCCGCGCTCGGTGCCGGGCTGCTCGGCGTCATGGGCGCCGGGATGCTGGGTGCCCGTCTCGGACGGGCGGTGCCGATCGGCGTCGGCACGATGATCATCGCGGGGAGCATCGTGCTGAGCTCCTCGGCCGAGGACCTCGGGTCGTTCGCGACCGGCGAGATCGCGTGGAACACCTTCTACCCGGTGGTCCTGTCCTATCTGATCGGCCTGGCCGCCTCGCTCGACGTACGCGGCCGCTGGGCGGTCCTCGCGGGCTCGGCGTCCTCCGTCGGTACGGCCTGCGGCCCCCTGCTCGGCAGTGTGCTCTCCGAGCAGGCGGGCTACGCCGTGATGGGCCTGATCCTGGGGTCAGCCACGCTCCTGGTCGCGGCCCCCGTGACGGCGGTGGCGCTGCACACCGGCGGACGCCCGCTGGTGCCCGGTTCCGTCCGGCGCAGGGGCGGTGCCCCGGCGGCACTGCTCGCCGCCACCACCAACAGCCTGTCCGGCGCGGTGCCCAAGCTGGGCGCGCCGGAACAGGCGGTCACGGAGATCAGCATGCCCGCGCTGCGGCGCAGGCGGCTGGTGCGGAGCGCGTTCCGCACGGCGGGACCGGCCGGCGGTGCCGGTCAGTCGAACGCGTACGCCTCGACCTCGGAGAGGTAGCGCGCCCTGCGCTCCTCGTCGTGGTCGAGGAAGGCCGCCTCGAAGGAGTTGCGGGCAAGCGTCCGCAGGTGCTCCCGGTCGAGGCCGAGCGCCTCGTGGACGGCGTGGAAGGTGTCTCCGACGTATCCGCCGAAGTAGGCGGGGTCGTCGGAGTTCACCGTGCAGAGCAGGCCCGCGTCCATCATGGCCCGGAGCGGGTGCTGCTCCAGTACGTCGATGGCGCGCAGCCGTACGTTGGACAGCGGGCAGAGCGTGAGCGGGATCCGCTCGGAGACCAGCCGGCCCACCAGCTCCGGGTCCTCCATGCAGCGCAGCCCGTGGTCGATCCGCTCGACGCCGAGGACGTCCAGGGCCTCCCTGATGTACTCCGGCGGGCCCTCCTCACCGGCGTGGGCGACCTTGCGCAGCCCGAGGGCCGTGGCGGCGGCGTACACCTCGCGGAACTTGGCGGGCGGGTGGCCGACCTCCGCCGAGTCGAGGCCGACGGCGCTGATGCGGTGGAGGTACGGCTTCGACGCCTCCAGGGTCTCCAGCGCCGACGCCTCGGACTTGTCGCGCAGGAAGCACATGATCAGCTGGGTGGAGATGCCGTGCGTCTCCTCGCTGCGGTCCAGCGCCCTGCCGAGCCCTTCGATGACCGTGCCGATGGGGACGCCCCGGTCGGTGTGGGCCTGCGGGTCGAAGAAGATCTCCGCGTGCCGGACGCCCTGGGCGGCGGCGCGGGCGAGGTAGGCGTCGGCCAGTTCGGCGAAGTCCTCCTCGGTGCGCAGCACGGCCATGAGCGCGTAGTAGAGGTCCAGGAAGCTCTGGAGGTCCTCGAAGAGATAGGCCTTGCGCAGCTCTTCGGTGTCCGCGTAGGGCAGGTCGACGCCGTTGCGTGCGGCGAGCGCGAAGGCCAGCTCGGGTTCGAGGGTCCCTTCGATGTGGAGGTGGAGTTCGGCTTTGGGGAGGTGCACGGGGTTCTCGTTACGTGTGGCGGGTGGGTACGGGGACCCTGATCAGGTCCTGGGCGATGGTCAGTCCGCCTTCGAAGCCGGCCGCCCTGGCCTGGTGCTCGAAGGCTTCGGGGTCGGTGTAGCGCTGGGAGAAGTGCGTCAGCACGAGGTGCCGTACGCCCGACTCCTTCGCCACCCGTGCCGCCTGTCCGGCGGTGAGGTGGCCGTGGTCGGCGGCGAGCCTGCCGTCCTCGTCGAGGAACGTCGACTCGATGACCAGCATGTCGCATCCCTCGGCGAGGGCGAACGCGCCGTCGCAGAGCCGGGTGTCCATGACGAACGCGAAACGCTGTCCGCGGCGGGTCTCGGAGACCTCCTCCAGTGTGACACCGCGCAGGGTGCCGTCCCGCTGGATGCGTCCGACGTCCGGCCCGCCGATGCCGTGCTCGGCCAGCTTCGCGGGCAGCATGCGCTTCCGGTCGGGCTCCGTGAGGCGGTAGCCGTAGGACTCGACGGGATGCGAGAGCCGGTGGCTGTCGAGGGTGTAGGTCTCGGTGGTGGCGAGGATCCCGTCGGCGGAGACCGGGGCCTCGGTCAGCTCGACGGACTCGCGGTAGGCCGTCGAGTACCGCAGCCGGTCGAAGAAGAGCTGTCCGCTCGCCGGGAAGTGGGCGGTGACGGGGTGCGGGACCTGGTCGAGGTTGATCCGCTGGATCACTCCTGCCAGGCCGAGCGCGTGGTCGCCGTGGAAGTGCGTGACGCAGATCCGGTTGATGTCGTGCGCGGCGACGCCCGCGCGCAGCATCTGGCGCTGGGTGCCCTCGCCCGGGTCGAAGAGGATGCCCTCGCCGTCCCAGCGCAGCAGATAGCCGTTGTGGTTGCGGTGGCGGGTCGGGACCTGGCTCGCGGTGCCGAGGACCACGAGTTCTCGTACGGACACGGGCGTTCTTCTTCCGGCCTCTACGGGCTTCTTCGGGCCTCTGCTGGCTTCTTCCGGCCTGTGCCGGCTTCTTCTTCTAGCCGGGGGGCCACTGCATGCCGCGTCCGCCGAGGACGTGGGCGTGCGCGTGGAAGACGGTCTGTCCGGCGCCGGCACCGGTGTTGAGCACGATGCGGTAGCCGGTCTCGGTGATCTTCTCGTCGGCGGCGACCAGACCGGCCTCGCGCAGCACGTCTGCGGCGATCTGCGGTTCGGCGGCGGCGAGCGACGCGGCGTCCGGGTAGTGCGCCTTCGGGATGACCAGGACGTGCGTGGGGGCCTGGGGGTTTATGTCGCGGAAGGCGACGGTGGTCCCGCTCTCCCGGACGATGGTCGCCGGGATGTCTCCCGTGACGATCTTGCAGAACAGGCAGTCGGTCTGCGGCTCTCCCGCCATGGGCCGGCCTCCTCGGTCGTCTGGTTCTCGTGATCAGTACACCGGCATGCTATCCGGCCGGACCGGTGCGGCGGTCCTCGTGCGGGGGCGGGCCGCCGGGGAGGCCCGGACTCCGGCGAGGTCCCGCGTCCTCAGCGGCCCCGGACCGCGGTGGGGCGCGGGCGCCGTGCTCAGCTCCAGCGCCCGGTGCGTCCCATCAGGAGGGCGGCGGCGGCCGTCCCCGCCGTCGAGGTGCGCAGCACGCTGGGGCCGAGCCTGTACGCGGGCGCCCCGGCCTCGGCGAAGGCGGCCAGCTCCTGGGGGGACACCCCGCCCTCCGGGCCCACGACCAGCACGATCGAGCCCCCGGCGGGGAGTTCGGCGGTGGCCAGCGGCTCGCTGCCGCTGTCCCGGTCCTCGTGCAGGACACCCGCGAAGTCCGCCCCGGCCAGCAGGGCCGCGACCTGCTTGGTCGTCATGGCGTCGGCCACCTCGGGGAACCGCACCCGGCGCGACTGCTTGCCGGCCTCGCGCGCCGTACTGCGCCACTTGGCCAGGGACTTGAGCCCCCGGTCGCCCTTCCACTGCGTGATACAGCGGGCGGCCTGCCAGGGCACGATCGCGTCGACGCCCGTCTCGGTCATCGTCTCCACGGCGAGCTCGCCGCGGTCACCCTTGGGCAGCGCCTGGACGACGGTGACGGACGGGGTGGGTGCGGGCTCCTCGTGGACCGTCTCCAGGCCGGTGACGACGAGCCGGTCCTTGCCCTCGGCGGCCCGTACGACGCCCTCGGCGTAGCGGCCCCGTCCGTCGGTCAGGACGACGTCCTCCCCCGGGTTCAGCCGCTTCACGGAGACGGCGTGCCGTCCCTCGGGCCCTTCAAGGACGAACTCCGGCCCGGCGGGCAGCTGTTCGACGACGAAGACCGGTGCCGTCACTGGGCACTCCTCACACTCACTGCCGCACGCGCGGCTTCCATTTCTGCGGCGAGCAGGCCCACGAGCTCCCCGGCCGGCAGCTCCCGCGCCAGCCGGTGCCCCTGTCCCGCCCACAGGGCCAGGCCCTGGGCGTCCCCCGCCTTGGCGGCGGCCTTGCGCAGCCCGGAGGTCAGCTGGTGCACCTGCGGATAGGCGGCGGGGGCGTACGGCCCGTGCTCCCGTACGAAGCGGTTGACCAGCCCGCGCGCGGGGCGTCCGGAGAACGCCCGGGTCAGGGCCGTGGTCACGAACAGCGGGTTGGTCAGCGCCTGCTTGTGCAGCGGGTGCGCGCCCGACTCGGGCGAGGCCAGAAAGGCGGTGCCGAGCTGTGCCGCCACCGCTCCGGCCGCCAGGACGGCCGTGATCTGGGAGCCGCGCATCAGTCCGCCCGTCGCGACGATCGGCAGCCGCACGGACTCGCGGACCTCCGCGATCAGCGCGAGCAGCCCGGTGCCGCCGAGTCCGGCCTGCGGGTCGTCGCGGTGCGTGGACTGGTGGCCGCCCGCCTCGGTTCCCTGGACGCAGAGCGCGTCGGCCCCCGCCCACTGGGCGTTCCGCGCCTCCTGGGCCGAGGTGACGGTGACGACGGTCAAGGTCCCGGCCGCGGCGAACGCTCCGAGGACCTCGCGGGTGGGGCAGCCGAAGGTGAAGGAGACCACGGGCACGGGGTCGTCCAGCAGGATCGCGACCTTGGCCTCGTAGCCGTCGTCGCCGCTGGAGTCCGGGTCGCCGAGCGGGGTCTCGTACCAGGAGGCCTCGCCGGCCAGCTGATGACGGTAGACCTCGACCGCGCTCGGGTCCGCGACCAGCGGCTGCGGCATGAAGAGGTTGACGCCGAAGGGCCGCCCGGTCATCCTGCGGAGCTGCTTGACCTCGTTGTACATCCCGCCGGCCGTCTTGTAGCCGGCGGCGAGGAAGCCGAGCCCTCCGGCCTCGGCGACGGCGGCGACCAGCTCGGGGCGTGACACCCCGCCCGCCATCGGGGCCTGCACGATCGGGTAGCGGCAGAGATCGGTCAGGGCCAAGGACATGACCGCATCGTGCCATGTCCTGCCGACCGTGCCGAATCAGCCGTTTTCCCCGGACCGCCGGCCCGCCCCGGACACACGACCGCCCGCCGGCACGAGGCCGGCGGGCGGTGCGGTGAACGGGTTCAGCGGCCGTTGAAGGCGTCCTTCAGACGGGAGAAGAGGCCCTGCTGTCCCGGCTGGAACTGCCCGGTGGGCCGCTCCTCGCCGCGCAGCTTCGCCAGCTCCCTCAGGAGGCGCTCCTGCTCGGGGTCCATCTTCGTCGGGGTCGTCACCTCGACGTGCACGATGAGGTCGCCGCGTCCGCCGCCGCGCAGGTGCGTGATGCCGCGCCCGTGCAGCGGGACCGACTGGCCGGACTGGGTGCCCGGCCTGATGTCGATCTCCTCCAGGCCGTCCAGCGTCTCCAGTGGCACCTGGGTGCCGAGGGCCGCCGCCGTCATGGGGATGGTGACCGTGCAGTGCAGGTCGTCGCCGCGCCGCTGGAACACGGCGTGCGAGAGCTCGTGGATCTCGACGTACAGATCACCGGCCGGGCCGCCGCCGGGGCCGACCTCTCCCTCGCCGGCGAGCTGGATGCGCGTGCCGTTGTCGACGCCCGCGGGGATCTTCACCGTGAGGGTGCGCCGCGAGCGGATGCGGCCGTCACCGGCGCACTCGGGGCACGGGGTCGGCACGACGGTGCCGAAGCCCTGGCACTGCGGGCAGGGGCGCGAGGTCATGACCTGGCCGAGGAAGGACCTCGTGACCTGGGAGACCTCGCCGCGGCCGCGGCACATGTCACAGGTCTGCGCGGAGGTGCCGGGTGCGGCGCCCTCGCCACTGCAGGTCGTACAGACGACCGCCGTGTCGACCTGGATGTCCTTGGTCGTGCCGAAGGCCGCCTCGGAGAGGTCGATCTCCAGGCGGATCATCGCGTCCTGGCCGCGCCGGGTGCGCGAACGGGGTCCGCGCTGCGACGCCGTACCGAAGAACGCGTCCATGATGTCGCTGAAGTTGCCGAAGCCGCCCTGCCCGAAACCGCCCGCGCCACCGCCGCCCGAGGCGGACAGCGGGTCGCCGCCGAGGTCGTAGACCTGCTTCTTCTGCGGGTCCGACAGCACCTCGTAAGCGGCGTTGATCTCCTTGAACCGCTCCTGGGTCTTCGGGTCCGGGTTGACATCCGGGTGGAGCTCGCGGGCGAGCCTGCGGAATGCCTTCTTGATCTCGTCCTGAGATGCGTCGCGGCGCACGCCGAGTACGGCGTAGTAGTCCGTGGCCACTTACGACTCCGCCAGGATCTGTCCGACGTAACGTGCCACTGCGCGTACCGCTCCCATCGTTCCGGGGTAGTCCATGCGGGTCGGTCCGACCACGCCGAGTTTGGCGACTGCCTCGTCGCCCGAACCGTAGCCGACCGCGACGACGGACGTGGCGTTGAGGCCCTCATGGGCGTTCTCGTGCCCGATCCGTACGGTCATGCCCGAATCCGTTGCCTCACCGAGCAGCTTCAGGAGTACGACCTGCTCCTCCAATGCCTCCAGCACCGGCCGGATCATCACAGGGAAGTCGTGCCCGAAGCGGGTGAGGTTGGAGGTGCCGCCGATGATCAGCCGCTCCTCCGTTTCTTCGACCAGAGTCTCCAAGAGGACGGAGAGCACCGTGGATACGGTTCCCCGGTCCTCGCTCTCGAAGGACTCCGGCAGATCCTGCACCAGCCGCGGGACGTCCGCGAAGCGCCGTCCGACGACCCGGCTGTTGAGCCGGGCCCGCAGATCCGCCAGAGACGTGTCACCGAACGGTGCAGGGCAGTCGATCATACGCTGTTCGACCCGGCCCGTGTCCGTGATCAGCACGAGCATCAGCCGGGCGGGAGCCAGCGAGAGCAGTTCCACGTGCCGCACCGTCGAACGGGTCAGCGAGGGGTACTGCACGACGGCGACCTGTCTGGTCAGCTGCGCGAGCAGCCGGACCGTGCGGCCCACGACGTCGTCGAGGTCGACCGCGCCGTCGAGGAAATTCTGGATGGCCCGGCGCTCCGGCGACGAGAGGGGCTTGACGCCCGCGAGCTTGTCGACGAAGAGACGGTAACCCTTGTCCGTCGGAATGCGCCCGGCGCTGGTGTGGGGCTGGGCGATGAAGCCCTCCTCCTCCAGCACCGCCATGTCGTTGCGGACGGTGGCCGGGGAGACCCCGAGGCTGTGCCGCTCCGTGAGCGCCTTGGAGCCGACGGGCTCCTCGGTGCCGACATAGTCCTGAACAATGGCGCGCAGCACTTCGAGTCTGCGTTCGCTGAGCACCGCGCACACCTCCAGCTGTGGTTCTCCGGCGTCTGCCTGGCACTCTGTGCGTTCGAGTGCCAGCAATCCCCCCGGTCAGTGTACGGGGGCAGGGTGGGCCGGGGGCAAGGGCGACCGGCCACGCTGTCGCGCGACGGTGCAGGTCGTTGCCGATAGCGTCGCCCCATGGACGTCGCTTGGGAAGAGTTCGGCTGGGAGCGGTTGGGCAACGGTACGGGGCGGCGGCGCCTTCCCGTCTGGGACGCGACCGCCGCGCTCGTGGCGGGGCCGGACGCCACATTGCTCTACGACACCGGTTCGTCGCTCAGGGAGGGCGTCGCGCTGCGGACCGGGGCGGAGGGCCTGCTCGGCCGGAGGGTGACGCATATCGCACTGAGCCACCCGCACTTCGACCATGTGCTGGGCACCGCGGCCTTCGCCGGCGCGGAGGTCTACGGCGCGGTGGGCACGGCCGCGCTCCTGGAGCGGGGTGCCGGGGAACTGCGCGCGGACGCCGTGCGGCACGGGATGAGCGAGGCGGACGCCACGGCGGCCACGGACGCCCTGGTGGCTCCCAGGCATCAGGTGAGCGGCGAGTGGACACTCGATCTCGGCGGCGGCCTCCAGGTGCTGCTGGCCAATGTGGGCCCCGGCCACAGCGGGCACGACCTCGCCGTGCTGGTGCCGGGCTCCCCCGTCGTGGTGCTCTGCGGTGATCTGGTCGAGGAGTCCGGCGAGCCGCAGGCGGGGCCGGACGCGGTCCCCTCGCGCTGGCCGGCGGCACTGGACCGGCTGCTCGAACTGGGCGGCGAGGACGCGCTCTACGTGCCGGGGCACGGGGCGGTGGTGGACGCGGCGTTCGTACGGGCACAGCGTGATCAACTGGCGGCCCGCTTCGGCGTGTCGTGAAAGCGGGGCCCGGAAGCGGGCCCGATTATCGTGCTGCCATGCGCAGCTACCAGCCGGATCTGACTCCGCCGTGGAAGAAGTCCGCCCCCGCCCCCGAGGTGCCCGCCGAGCCCGACCTGGTCGTCGAGGAGGCCGTCACCGGCTTCTGCGGGGCGGTGATCCGCTGCGAGAAGACGGCGCAGGGGCCGACGGTCACGCTGGAGGACCGCTTCGGCAAGCACCGGGTGTTCCCCATGGAGCCACGCGGTTTCCTGCTGGAGGGCAAGGTGGTCACCCTCGTACGCCCCTCGGCCGGTGGCCCCGCACGCCCCTCCCGTACGGCGTCCGGTTCGCTGGCGGTGCCCGGGGCGCGGGCGCGGGTGGCCCGGGCGGGGCGGATCTACGTGGAGGGGCGGCACGACGCCGAACTCGTCGAGCGGGTCTGGGGAGACGACCTGCGCATCGAGGGCGTGGTGGTGGAGTACCTGGAGGGCATCGACGACCTCCCCGCGATCGTGCGGGAGTTCGCGCCGGGGCCGGACGCGCGGCTCGGCGTGCTGGTGGACCACCTGGTGCCGGGCTCGAAGGAGTCCCGGATCGCCGCCCAGGTCACCGATGCGGACGTGCTGGTGGTGGGGCATCCGTACATCGACGTCTGGGAGGCCGTGAAGCCCTCGTCCGTGGGCATTCCCGGGTGGCCGGTGGTGCCGCGGGGGCAGGACTGGAAGACGGGCGTCTGCCGTGCCCTGGGCTGGCCGGAGAATACCGGGGCGGCCTGGCAGCACATCCTGTCCAGGGTCGGCTCGTACAAGGACCTCGAGCCCCAACTCCTGGGACGCGTGGAGGAATTGATCGACTTCGTCACACTTCCTGCCTGATGTCCGCCCTCGGCGGGGGAGGATCCGGTACCGATCCCCTCGAACACCTGCGCTGCACCCGTGCCATCCGTTATTGAGGGGTGATCGAAAGGCCGGCCGGAGGGAAGGCACGGGGGCGGATGGCGCGGAACAGATGGCGGGAAAGCGCGGAGAACGAGGCGGCCTCCGCGGTCTTCCACCTCATGCAGCAGCTGATCGACCAGTACCGGGACAACCGGCCGGTGATGCCCCTGGTGGTGGCGCAGGCCGAGGAAGGGGCCGCGGCCCCCGAGATCGACCTCCGGGTCGAGCAGATCGTCCATCAGGTGCACCGGGCCAACCTGGGGCGCCGGGTCCCCGTGAAACTGGTGGCGGGGCACGGCGACAGCCCGTACACGGCCGCCCTCTCCATGGTCCGCACACTGACGGAGAAGCCCTGGGAGACCCGGCGCGCCTCGCAGTACAGGCCCTTCACCTTCCCGCGCTCCCGGCTGCTGGCCGCCATCGAACAGGCCACCGCCACCGTGGTCGCGGATCCGGACGGCCCCTCGGCGGGCGAGCGCGACGAGCGCATCCTCGAGCAGTTGAGCGATCTGCGCTGGCGGGCCAGCCGGTCGGGGCGCGACAACGCGTGGGGCTCCTTGCGCACCGCGGTCCGGCCGGAGACCTTCCTGGGGGCGGTCTTCATCGCCGTGCTCAGCGTGCTGCTGGGTGAGATCGGCTGGCTGCTCACCGTCCTGGTGGCGGCGGCGGCCGTGGCCGGGCTGACGATCGTGCGGCTGCTGACCCGGGCGGCTCCGCCGCTGCTGTGGCTGCGCCCGGCCAGCCGGTGGCTCGCCACCACGTCGTCGCTGGCCGCTTCGAGCACCGGTTACCCGTCCGACGGCTGGTCGCTCCTGTCCCCCGGTCGTTCGTGGCAGGTGATCCGGGCGCGGGCCGCCGCGGTCGCCGAGCGCGTCGCCGACGCGGGGACGGACGACCAGCACGCACGCCAGTTCCATCTGGAGCTACGGGTCCAGGCGCTGCTGGAGGACCTGCTGGACAGCTACCGGCCGCACGCGCTGGACTGGCGGCGCAGCAAGCGGACCGTACCGCCGGTGGTGTTCCTGCCCCGCGCCACCGAGGCCAACGGCGGCATGCTGCTCATCAACGCCATCAACAACGTGCGCTCGCGCCGCAGCGAGGTGGACCCGCTGCTGCTCCTCGCGTCCCTGCCGGCGGGCGCGGCCATGCGGCACACCCCGCCGCTCCGCGAGGACCCGCCGACCGGTGGTGTCGGCCGGTCCGGAGCCCGCGCACGGTACGAGACCTGGGTCGACGCCCTGAGCGTCGGCCAGGCGCCCGCGGCGGCCGTGGCGCTGGCCTGGGTGCTGTGGCTGCCGCTGTCCACCGGTCAGCTGACCCACGAACACGCCCACGCCCAGCTCGTCACGCACCCGGTGCGCCGCACCTGGACGTGGTGGGTGATGTCGGGGAAGACCATCGCCCTGCTGCTGGTCTGCGTCCTGCTGGGGACGTTCCTGTGGAGCGAGCACTGGAAGGAGACGTACTGCTACGGGCCGCTGGCGGGACGCAGCACCGACTCGGTCAGGCTGGCCGGTCCCGACGACGTCATCGAGTGCATAGGGGTGGCGACGGCCCCCGAGGTGCGCTTCGCCGAGGGCAACACCCTCCAGCTCAACGGGGCCGGCCAGGGGATCACCTTCGACCGGATCGAGCAGGCGATACGGGAGCAGAACTCCGGCATCGACCCCGGCGATCCGCATGTCACGATCGTCTACGCGGGCCCGCTGACCGGCACCGACGCGAACCGGGAGGACACCCGCAAGGGCCTGGAGGAGCTGACCGGTGTCTACCTCCACCAGAAGTTCGTCAACGACACGGCGAACCGTTCGGTCAAGCTGAGGGTCCTGACGGCCAACGGCGGCCAGGACATGCTCCGGCAGACGACGGCGGTCAGGAAGATCGTCGAGGTGGCCGAGCGGGACTCCTCCGTCGTCGGCGTGGTGGGTCTCGGGCGCAACACCACGGAGAGCGCGGAGGCGACCCGGATCCTCCAGCGGGCCGGGCTGCCGCTGGTGGACACCACGAACTCGGGCAGCGACCTGGCCCGCGAGTACCCCAACTACTTCGGCCTCGCCGCCACCGACGAGGAACAGGCCGACGCACTCGGGCTGATCGCCGGACGGCTGGCCTCACGCCTCGACGCCCCGCAGGCCGTCGTCCTGTCCAGGAAGGTCGGTAACGAGGACAAGGACCGCTACACCACCGAGCAGCGCAGGGTCGGGCTGGAGATGCTGAGGACGTCCGGCTTCGAGGTGGTCGCCGACATCGGCTACTCCCTGTCGGAGGACGGCGGCTCCGCGAATCTCGACGGTCCGCTGCACACCGTCTGCGGACGGGAGCGCGTCCCCGACGCCCTCTACTTCGCCGGCCGTGTCGAGGACGTCAACACGCTGATGTCCGGGCTCGGGCAGTCCCCGGGATGCTCGGACAAGGCCATCACGGTCTTCACCGGGGACGACCTGACCAAGGCTCGTTTCGACGACTCAACGAAGCTCGCCGACCGGGTCACCCTCTACTACGGGGCTCTCGCGCCCATGAGCCAGGGCGGGGGCCGCGGGTTCTACGAGGACTCACGCAAGTCCCTGGCGGCCCTGCTCCCCGAGGGGACCGGCCTGCCGGCGCTGCCCGAGGACCGGCCCTACGAGGACACGCTGTTCGCCAGCGGGCAGACCGTCATGTCCTACCAGGCGACGGCGGCCCTCTACGCGGCGGCCACCCGGGGCGACACCCAGCAGAGCGCGGCGGAGACCTGGGCGACGCTGTACTCGGTGGCCCTGCACTCCATGCCGACGGGGACCATCACCTTCCGGGGGACGATCCCGTACGCCGACCAGAAGGTCCACGGCCTGAACGTCGTCGAGGTCACCCGCCCCGGACCGGACGCGCGGAGCCGCGTCGTGTGCGGGCGGGCCGCCGGTGACCGCAAGCCGCTGACCGCGGCGGACTGCGCGATTCCGTAGGGGCCGGTGCTGCCGGGCCCTCAGTCCACCAGGTCGCGCACCACGGCGTCGGCGAGCAGCCGGCCCCGCAGGGTGAGGACCGCGCGCCCCTCGTCGTACGGTCCGGGCTCCAGCAGGCCGTCGGCCACCGCGCGTCCGGCCGCCGCGAGGCCCTGCGGGGCGAGCAGCGACAGGGGGCAGCCCTCGACGAGCCGGAGCTCCAGCAGGATGCGCTCGACGCGCCGGTCCTCGTCGGCGAGGATCTCGCGGCCCGCACCGGGCGAGCGGCCCTCGGCGAGGGCCTGCGCGTACGCCCCGGGGTGCTTGACGTTCCACCAGCGCACGCCGCCGACGTGGCTGTGCGCCCCGGGTCCGGCGCCCCACCAGTCGGCCCCGCGCCAGTACAGCTCGTTGTGCAGGCAGCGGCCCTCGGGGGTGCGGGCCCAGTTCGACACCTCGTACCAGGAGAAGCCGGCCGCCGCCATGGCCTCGTCGGCGATCAGATAGCGGTCCGCGTGGACGTCGTCGTCGGTCATCGGGACCTCGCCGCGCCGGATGCGCCGGGCGAGTCCGGTGCCCTCCTCGACGATCAGCGCGTACGCGGAGACGTGGTCCGGACCGGCGCCGATCGCCGCTTCCAGGGAGGCCCGCCAGTCGTCGTCGGACTCGCCGGGTGTGCCGTAGATCAGGTCGAGGTTCACGTGCTCGAAGCCGGCCGCACGGGCCTCGGCGACGCACGCCTCGGGCCGGCCGGGGGTGTGGGTGCGGTCCAGCACCTTCAGCACGTGCTGTCTGGCGCTCTGCATCCCGAAGGAAACCCGGTTGAAGCCGCCCTCCCGGAGTTCGGCGAGGTAGGCCGGATCGACGGACTCGGGGTTGGCCTCCGTGGTGATCTCGGCGTCCTCCGCGAGCCCGAACTCGTCCCGGATCGCCGCCAGCATCCGTACGAGGTCGGCGGCGGGCAGCAGCGTCGGCGTACCGCCCCCGACGAAGACCGTGCGCACCGGGCGGGGGTCGTCGCCGAGCACCTTGCGGGCCTGGCGGACCTCCTCGACCAGATGGGCCGCGTAGTTGTCCCGGGACGCCAGGGCGCCGCCGGAGCCGCGCAGCTCGGTCGCGGTGTAGGTGTTGAAGTCGCAGTAGCCGCAGCGGGTGGCGCAGTAGGGCACATGCAGGTAGAAGCCGAGCGGACGGTCGGCGGCGCCTTCCAGGGCATGGCGGGGCAGCGCCCCGTCGTCGGGCACGGGCTCACCATCGGGCAGTACGGAAGGCATACCGTCCATTGTCACTCGCCGGCGGAGCTCCCCGGGACAGCCGTGTGCCGGTCCTCGTCGACCTGGATCACGAGCAGGGCCAGATCGTCGTCCGGAGGGCGCTCGGCGAAGGCGTGGACGGCGCGCCTGATCCGGTCGGCGATCCCGGCGGCCGGCAGTCCCGCGCAGCCGGCCAGGACCCGTGCGAGGCCGTCGCCGTCGTCGAACATCAGCGGCCCCGAGCGCCGCTCCGTCACCCCGTCGGTGACGCACAGCAGGCTGTCCCCCGGCGCCAGCTCGAAGGTCTGGCTCTCGTACGCCACGTCGTCGACGACCCCGAGCAGCACCTGCGGCTCGGCCGCCGGGCGTACGGAGCCGTCGGGGCGCAGGAGCAGAGGCAGCGGATGGCCGGCGCTGGCGACGGTGCAGCGCACCCCGCCGCCGGGCAGCGGCACGAGATCGCCGTACAGCAGGGAGAGGAAGCGGGACTGGGAGCCGTCCTGGATCTGCTCGCCGTCCGGGATCTGCTGGCCGCCCGCAGCCGCGACCATGAGGGCGGCGGCCTCGGCGGCCTCCATGGCGTCGTCCAAGAGGAGCCTGTTGAGCCGGTCGAGCACCTCGCCGACGCGGAAGCCCTCCCGGGACAGCAGGCGCAGCCAGGGGCGGGCGAGGCCGGTGACGACGGCGGCTTCGGGGCCGCTGCCCTGGACGTCGCCGAGCACGAAGCACCAGCGCCCGCCGGGGCACGGGAAGAGGTCGTAGAAGTCGCCGCCGACGACACCGTCGTCCCCGGGCTCGTAGACCAGCGCGCTGGTGACGCCGGGTATCTCGGCGACCTTGCTGGGCAGCAGTCCCCGCTGGAGGATGCGGCTGATGGTCGCCTGCCGGGTGTAGGCGCGGGCGGCGCCCACGGCGAGGCCGACCCGGCGCACGAAGTCCGCCAGGAGCGCGGTGACCTCGTCGGGCATGTGGTCGGCACCCTCGCGGCCGACCAGGACCGCGCCGAGCGTGCGCCCGCCCGAGATGATGCGGTGGGCCAGCGCCGCGCCCGCGTCCTTCCCTCGCTCCACCGCTTCCGGCCACGGCAGGGACACGGGCCCCGTGCCCACGCTCCCGGGTAAGCGCAGCGGCTCCTTCTCCAGGGCGGGCCGCAGCAGCTCGCTCCGCGTCTCGTCGCGGTGCCAGACCCCGGCGAGCCTGGGGGCGGCGGCGGGGCCGCCGGCCTCGCTCTCCAGCCATATCGCGCACCAGTCGGCGAGCCGGGGCACCAGGAGCCGGCCCGCCGTCGACGCGACCAGGTCCTCGTCGAGCTGGCCCGCGAGCAGACCGGAGGCCTCGGCCAGGAAGGAGAGCCCGCCGCCCCCGGCCCAGCCCGCGTCGTCGCGCTCGGCGGTGGGCGCGGGTGTCCGGCCGGCGGGCAGACCGCGCCTGCGGGCGGCCTCCTCGTCCTGTGCCGCGTCGGGCAGCCCGTAGCTGTCGTCGCCGGGGAGACGGGCCCAGACGGTCTTCAGGCCGGTGCGGTAGGTGATGCCCCAGGACTCGGCGAGGGTGGCGACGAGCTGGAGCCCCCGGCCGTACTCGGCGGGGTCGGGCCGCTCGGCGCGGCTGTCGCGCACCGACCTGGCGGGATGGTGGTCGGTGATCTCCAGCACCAGGGCGGCGGGCTCGGGTCCCGCCGAGTCCTCCAGCCGCAGGAGCAGCTCGACCGTCGTACCGGCGTGCACGACCGCGTTGGTGACGAGCTCGCTGGCCACGGTGAGCGCGTCGTCGGTGAGCCGCTCGCCGAACTCGCCGGCGCTGGGCAGACCGAGCCCGGTCCAGTCGGCGAGCGCGGCCCGGACGAATCTGCGGGCCGCGGACGAGGCCTGCGGGATGCCGGGCAGGCTCGTGCGGGCGACGGGACGCGTCCCGTCACCCTGACCTGCGACGACGGTACCGGGACGGTGGACGATGTCCCGCTGCAAGGGAATGGGCCCCACTGTGCGGCTCCTGATCGGTCTCGCGAAACGCCGCTGACGTATCCCGACAGAGTGACAGACCGGGCGCGCCCATAAGCGCCGAGTGACGTAAGTGGCCGGAGTCTCCGGAGAACGACGGCGGGGCCGGTGGGTGCTCCCCGCACCCACCGGCCCCGCCGTGACGTTCCTCCGGGCTCCGCGTCCCTCCGGGCTCCAGGCATCGCGGGAGCCCGCGCGCATCCCGCCGCCATGCCTCGCGGGAGCCCTCGTACTCGTCGTCGCTATGCCTCGCGGGAGCCCGCGTACATGTCGTCGATCAGGTCCTTGTACTCGCGCTCGACGACCGGCCGCTTCAGCTTGAGGCTGGGGGTCAGCTCGCCGTGCTCGATGTCCAGGTCGCGCGGGAGCAGCCGGAACTTCTTGATGGTCTGCCAGCGCTGCAGGCCCTCGTTGAGCCGCTTCACATAGCCCTCGATGAGCTCCACGGCCTGCGGGGACGCCACGACGTCGGCGTACGGCTTGCCGCCCAGCCCGTTCTCCTCGGCCCAGCCGAGGATGGTCGGCTCGTCGAGCGCGATGAGCGCGGTGCAGAAGTTACGGTCCGCGCCGTGCACCAGGATGTTGGAGACGAACGGGCAGACCGCCTTGAACTGGCCCTCGACCTCGGCCGGGGCGATGTACTTGCCGCCGGACGTCTTGATCAGGTCCTTCTTGCGGTCCGTGATCCGCAGATAGCCGTCCTGGGAGAGCTCGCCGATGTCACCGGTGTGGAACCAGCCGTCGGACTCCAGCACCTCGGCGGTCTTCTCCGGCAGCTGGTGGTAGCCCTCCATGAGGCCGGGGCCGCGCAGCAGGATCTCGCCGTCCTCCGCGATCCGGACCTCGGTGCCGGGGAGCGGCTTGCCGACGGTGCCGGTGCGGTAGGCCTCGCCCGGGTTGACGAAGGAGGCGGCGCTGGACTCGGTGAGGCCGTAGCCCTCGAGGATGTGGATGCCCGCGCCGGAGAAGAAGAGGCCGATGTCGGGGGCGAGCGCGGCGGAGCCGGAGATGCAGGCGCGGAGCCGTCCGCCGAAGGCCTCACGGATCTTGGCGTAGACGAGGGTGTCGGCGACCTTGTGCTTGGCGCCGAGGCCGAAGGGGACGGAGGCCTTGCCGGTGCGGCGGAAGTTGTCCTGCGACACCTTGGCGTGCTCGCGGGCGACCTCGGCCGCCCACTGGAAGATCTTGTACTTGGCCCCGCCGCCCGCCCGCGCCTTGGCCGCGACGCCGTTGTAGACCTTCTCGAAGATGCGCGGCACGGCGGCCATGTAGGTCGGCTGGACCACCGGGAGGTTCTCGATGATCTTGTCGACGCGCCCGTCGACGGCCGTGACGTGGCCGACCTCGATCTGGCCGGACGTGAGCACCTTGCCGAAGACGTGCGCGAGCGGCAGCCAGAGGTACTGGACGTCGTCCGGGTTGATCATCCCGGTGGAGACGGTCGCCTTGGCCATGTACGACCAGTTGTCGTGCGGCAGCCGTACGCCCTTGGGACGGCCCGTGGTGCCCGAGGTGTAGATCAGGGTCGCCAGCTGGTCCGCGGTGATGGCGGAGACCCGCTCGGTGACCGCGTCCGGGTTCTTCGCCAGGTGCTCGGCGCCCCGGGCCTCCAGGTCGGCCAGGGTGAGGAGCCAGCCCTCGGGGTCCTCGTCCGCGGGCTCGACGCCGGACGGATCGATGACGACGACATGCGCCAGGCCGGGCAGCTGGGCCCTGCTCTCCCGGGCCTTCGCCAGCTGGACGGCGTCCTCGGCGATCAGGACACGGCTCTCGGAGTCGGCCAGGATGAAGGCGGACTCCTCGGTGTTCGTCGACGGGTAGACCGTCGTCGTGGCGGCACCCGCGCACATGACGCCCAGGTCGACCAGGATCCACTCGACCCGGGTGGAGGAGGCGAGAGCGACGCGCTGCTCCGGCTGGACACCCAGAGCGATCAGACCGGCCGCGACGGCGTACACCCGCTCGGCGGCCTCCGCCCAGGTCAGCGACTTCCACTCGTCCGGGCCCTGGCCCGAGGCGGCCGGCACCGGGTAGCGGTACGCCTCACCGTCCGGTGTGGCCGCCACGCGGTCGACGAAGAGAGTCGCCACGGAGGGCGGTCGGCTATCGATCAAGGTCTGTGTGTCGCTCACGACGTCCTCCGGGCCTGCGGCATTGCTACGACCGGCTTATGGGTGCTGCTTCTTGTATGTCCTGCTTCTCGTTCCCGCTCGGCCTGCTTGTTTAACTGGCGAGTAACTAACGGGTGGTGATCAGAGTAGAGCGCCCGGGACCGTCGCGTAAGAGGCAACAGGCCGCCGCTTCATAACGAACCGGGCCCCCGCGCCGCGGACATCCGCGACACGGGGGCCCGTTGGGCTGCTTCCGCGTACACCCAGGTCGTACGGCCGGGTACGTCCATGACGGTGCTCCCGGCCACGCCGGGCCGACGAGGGGTCCGGGGCGGGACGGGCCCCCGGGCGGGGAGTGCCCGCGCTCCCGGACCGGGGGTGCGGGCGTTACTTCTTGCCCTTGCCCTCGCCCGCCGACTCGTCGGTCGACAGCACGGAGATGAACGCGTCCTGCGGCACCTCCACGTTGCCGACCATCTTCATCCGCTTCTTGCCTTCCTTCTGCTTCTCCAGCAGCTTCCGCTTACGGGAGATGTCACCGCCGTAGCACTTGGCGAGGACGTCCTTGCGGATGGCGCGGACGGTCTCACGGGCGATGACCCGGGAGCCGATGGCCGCCTGGATCGGCACCTCGAAGTTCTGCCGGGGGATGAGCTTCTGCAGCTTGGCGACGAGCCGGACACCGTAGGCGTACGCCTTGTCCTTGTGCGTGACCGCCGAGAAGGCGTCCACCTTGTCGCCGTGCAGCAGGATGTCGACCTTGACGAGCTGGGCGGACTGCTCGCCGGTGGGCTCGTAGTCGAGGGAGGCGTAACCGCGGGTCTTGGACTTCAGCTGGTCGAAGAAGTCGAAGACGATCTCGGCGAGCGGCAGGGTGTAGCGGATCTCGACCCGGTCCTCGGACAGGTAGTCCATGCCGAGCAGGGTGCCGCGCCGGTTCTGGCAGAGCTCCATGATCGCCCCGATGAACTCGCTGGGCGCCAGGACCGTGGCCCTGACGACCGGCTCGTGCACCTTGTCGATCTTGCCTTCGGGGAACTCGCTCGGATTGGTGACGATGTGCTCCGAGCCGTCCTCCATCTCCACGCGGTAGACCACGTTGGGGGCGGTGGCGATGAGCTCCAGGCCGAACTCGCGCTCCAGGCGCTCACGGATCACGTCGAGGTGCAGCAGGCCGAGGAAGCCGACGCGGAAGCCGAAGCCGAGCGCGGCCGAGGTCTCGGGCTCGTACACCAGGGCGGCGTCGTTGAGCTGGAGCTTGTCCAGGGCCTCGCGCAGGTCCGGGTAGTCGGAGCCGTCCAGGGGGTAGAGCCCCGAGAACACCATCGGCTTGGGGTCCTTGTAGCCGCCCAGCGCCTCGGTCGCCCCCTTGTTCAGGGAGGTGATGGTGTCACCGACCTTGGACTGCCGGACGTCCTTCACACCGGTGATGATGTAGCCGACCTCACCCACGCCGATGCCGTCGGCCGGGGTCATCTCCGGGGAGGAGACACCGATCTCCAGCAGCTCGTGGGTGGCGCCCGTCGACATCATCTTGATGCGCTCGCGCTTGTTGAGCTGGCCGTCGACGACCCTGACGTAGGTGACGACACCGCGGTAGGCGTCGTAGACCGAGTCGAAGATCATCGCCCGGGCCGGGGCGTCCGCCTGGCCGATCGGGGCCGGGACGTCCCGGACGACCCGGTCGAGCAGCGCGTCCACACCGATGCCGGTCTTCGCCGAGACCTTGAGCACGTCCTCGGGCTGGCAGCCGATGAGGTTGGCGAGCTCCTCGGAGAACTTCTCGGGCTGCGCGGCCGGCAGGTCGATCTTGTTGAGCACCGGGACGATGGTGAGGTCGTTCTCCATCGCCAGGTAGAGGTTGGCCAGCGTCTGCGCCTCGATGCCCTGGGCCGCGTCGACCAGGAGGACCGTGCCCTCGCACGCCGCCAGGGAGCGGGAGACCTCGTAGGTGAAGTCCACGTGGCCGGGGGTGTCGATCATGTTGAGGATGTGGGTCGAGCCCTTGTCCTCACCCTCGGTGGGCGCCCACGGCAGACGGACCGCCTGGGACTTGATGGTGATGCCGCGCTCGCGCTCGATGTCCATCCGGTCGAGATACTGGGCGCGCATCTGCCGCTGGTCGACCACTCCCGTCAGCTGGAGCATCCGGTCGGCAAGCGTCGACTTGCCGTGGTCGATGTGCGCGATGATGCAGAAATTGCGGATCAGCGCCGGGTCGGTACGGCTCGGCTCGGGCACGTTGGTAGGAGTCGCGGGCACGCAGGGTCCTGATTCTTGAGACGCCGGACGCCGTGTCTCGGGTCGATGTCGGGTCGGACGGATCGATACGTAGCCTCCATGGTCCCACGCCTGCGGGACCGGGACCGGTTTGGGCCGGTCCGAGGGTGACTGCTACCGTGGGCAGCTGTGCCTCGTGGCCCTCAGAAGCGGCGTGGCGCACATAGAAGATCCAACGAACCTGAAAAGGCTCTTTCGTGGCGAACATCAAGTCCCAGATCAAGCGGAACAAGACGAACGAGAAGGCGCGCCTGCGCAACAAGGCCGTCAAGTCCTCGCTCAAGACCTCGATCCGCAAGGCCCGTGAGGCTGCCGCTGCCGGTGACGTCGAGAAGGCCACTGTGGCCGTCCGTGACGCGTCGCGCCAGCTCGACAAGGCTGTCTCGAAGGGTGTCATCCACAAGAACGCCGCCGCCAACAAGAAGTCGGCGCTGGCGCTCAAGGTTGCCGCCCTCCAGGGCTGAGCTACTGATGTGATCGCCGGAACGGACTCAGCGGGCCCTCTCTCCCGCTCCTGACCGGCACCCCGCGCCGCACACCGAACCTGCGTTCGCCACGCGGGTGCGGCGCACCAAGCGTGAAACGAAGGCCCCGGCCGACGTCCTCCCCAGGACGACGGCCGGGGCCTTCGCGCATGCCGCGTACGGTGCTCGCGCATGCGGCGTGCGGTGCTCACGCCCGCTGCGTGCGGTGCTCACACACGCGGCGTGTGGTGCTCGTGCCCGTTTCATGCGGTGCTCGCGCATGCGGCGTGCGGTGGTGGGTCCCGGCGCGCCGGGGTTTCGAGGCGGATCAGCCGGGTGGGCCTGCGCCGCCCCCGCCCGCGAGGGCTCAGCGGCCTCCGGAGCGGGCTGCGCGAGCGACGGCGACCACGGCCTTCTCCAAGGCGTACGCGGGGTCGTCCCCGCCACCCTTGACCCCCGCGTCGGCCGCCGATACCGCGAGGAGCGCCGCCGCCACCCCGTCCGGCGTCCAGCCGCGCATCTGCTGACGCACCCGGTCGATCTTCCACGGCGGCATGCCGAGCTCCCTGGCGAGATCCGCGGGCCGCCCGCCACGCGCCGACGAGAGCTTGCCGATCGCCCGTACACCCTGCGCGAGGGCGCTGGTGATCAGGACGGGAGCCACTCCGGTGGAGAGCGACCAGCGCAGCGCCTCCAGCGCCTCCGCGGCCCGGCCCTCGACCGCACGGTCGGCCACGGTGAAGGAGGAGGCCTCGGCGCGGCCGGTGTAGTAGCGGCCGACGACCGCTTCGTCGATGGTGCCTTCGACATCCGCCGCGAGCTGGGAGACGGCGCTCGCCAGCTCCCGGAGGTCGCTGCCGATGGAGTCCACGAGGGCCTGGCACGCCTCGGGGGTCGCGGAGCGTCCGAGCGCCCGGAACTCCGACCGTACGAAGGACAGCCGCTCGGCCGGCTTGGTGGTCTTGGGGCACGCCACCTCGCGCGCACCGGCCTTGCGCGCCGCGTCCAGCAGCCCCTTGCCCTTGGCTCCGCCCGCGTGCAGGAGCACGAGGGTGATCTCCTCGGCGGGCGCGCCGATGTACGCCTTGACGTCCTTCACCGTGTCGGCGGAGAGGTCCTGCGCGTTGCGCACGATCACCACCTTGCGCTCGGCGAAGAGCGAGGGGCTGGTGAGCTCGGCGAGCGTCCCGGGCTGCAGCTGGTCCGGGGTGAGGTCGCGGACGTCCGTGTCGGCGTCGGAGGCGCGGGCCGCCGCCACCACCTGCTGCACGGCGCGGTCCAGGAGCAGGTCTTCCTGGCCCACGGCGAGGGTGAGGGGGGCGAGCGGGTCGTCGGTGGAATTGCGTCTGGTGGCCATCGCCGTCCAGCATCCCACGCCCCTGTGACAACGATGCGGGACAGCCGCCCGGGCGCGGGCCGGCCCCGGCCGTACCGGAGAATGACCGGGTGAGCGATGTGAGACATGTGCTGGTGCTGCCCGACCGCGACGCGGCCGAGGAGGTCGCGGGGGAGCTGGCCGACAGGTTCGGCGTCACCGAGGAGCCCCAGCTCGTACGGGACGCCCTGGCCGGTGAGGACGACGCCGAGGACGCCCAGTGGCTGGTCGTGGTGGAGGACCCGGCCGCACGGCTGGACTCCGCGGCGCTCGACGCGTTCGCCGCGGAGTACGAGGGATGGCTGGAGGCGCCGTAGGAGCGGCGCAGGCGGCCGCGCGCCCGCAGAAACGGTGCAGACGGCCACGCGCCGTATGGACGGTACGGGCGGCACGGACGGCCGCGTGCCCGCCGGAGCGGTGCAGGCGGCCACACGCCGCAGGAACGATGCAGGCCGCCTCGCGCACAGGGACGGCGCAGGCGGGCGGCCTTCAGCTCTTGGGGACGATCTGGATGTCCATGTCGATCTTGATACTGGGGCCGACGACCGCGATGCCGCGCGCCAGCATCGTCTGCCACGTGAGCGTGAAGTCCTCGCGGTGCAGCTCGGTCGTCGCCCGGCAGGCGGCCCTGGTCTCGCCCTCCAGCCCGTTGCCCAGACCGAGGTACTGCGTGTCGAGCGTGACGGTCCGGCTCACCCCGTGCAGGGTGAGCGCGCCGGTGACCCCCCAGCGGGTGCCGCCGCGGTGGACGAAGCGTTCGCTGTAGAACTCCAGGGTCGGGTAGCGCCCGACGTCGAGGAAGTCCGTGGAGCGCAGGTGGTCGTCCCGCATCTGCACGTTCGTGTCGATCGACGAGGCGTCGATGACGACATGCATGGCGGAGTCCTCCATGCGGTCGGCGATCCGGACGGCACCGGCGAAGGTGTTGAACCTGCCGTGAATGCGGGCCATGCCGATATGGCGTGCTGTGAAGCCGATCTGGGTGTGCGTCGGCTCGATCTCCCAGTCGCCCGGGTCGGGGAGCTGCGGGGGCTGCGCGACCTGGAGGCTCACGTCACCGAGGCTCGCGTGACCACCCTCGGTCACGGTGGCCGAACCGTGGAAGGGGGTGAAACCCTCGGCCGTGACCCCCACGCGGTAGTCGCCCGCGGGGACCGTGGCGACCACGTT
Organism: Streptomyces sp. CB02058; assembly: GCF_001905505.1. Taxonomy (GTDB): domain Bacteria; phylum Actinomycetota; class Actinomycetes; order Streptomycetales; family Streptomycetaceae; genus Streptomyces. The sequence goes on along the minus strand of NZ_LIPG01000002.1, from coordinate 585,257 downwards.
CCCGAAGGGGTCCGTCTCGCCGCCGACGATGGTGCGGCCCGCCTTGTCGGTGACGACGAAGTCCGCCCGCTGCACGGGTTCACTGACGGGGTCCAGCACCCGGCAGCTCAGCATGCCCGCGGTGAGCGGCACCGGGAGACCTGCGAGGGGGCTGCTCTGGGCGGTGCCGGATTTCGCTCTGCTGCCTGACCAACGGCCGAACATGTGCACGTACTCCCCAGGGGCGGTTCTCACCTCGGACCCCTGACAGCTGGACGTCGTTGTCGGAGCAGCGGCCCGCCGACGAATGCACATTCGATCACCGTTGCGAGGTTCGAGGCAAACGCCGCAGCTCAGAAGGGGTTGTGACGACCTGTACGCAGCTGGGCGCCGCTGTACGCAGGTACCACCGAAGGTCGGCATTGCCTGGTTTGCCCCTCTTTCCCTCTCTCTGCGGCCCGGTCCCGTCAGATGGTCGTGACCGGGCGCACGGCGGGCGGACGGGCCGGCTCCAGCCCGAAGTGGTCGCGGTAGGCTGCGAGTACGTCGGCGTCGGTGCTCAGCTCCGTCTCGTACCGCTCGCCGTGTGCGGTCGTGATCAGAGTCCGGCCGCGGATCGTCACCCGGCCGTCCTCGGTGCGCCGGGAGCAGACGACGGAACGGGTGAAGTGGGAGTCCGGCGAGGTGCGGTGGTACCAGGACCCCGCCCGGAAGTCCGCCAGCACGCGCGGCCGCAGGTCCAGACGGAACTGCCGCGAACCCCCGCGCAGCAGATCGAGGTCCCCCCGAGGGGCCTCCCTGAAGCGGAACACACCGCAGGGATCATGCTGCTCCGTGCGGGCGTCCAGCGCGAGAGGGTGCACGGCATGGTCGCCGAAGCCGACGTCGGCGAGCCAGGGTCCCGTACCGTCGTCGGTCTCCACACGCAGGGCGACATGGTCGTACGGGATACCGAGGCGCCCGCCGTCGCCGAAGACCCGCGCCTGGAGCAGGGTGACGCGGAACCCGAGCTCGCGCAGCAGCCCGGCGAAGGCGCCGTTGAGTTCGTAGCAGAAGCCGCCCCGCCGGTCCGTCACGATCTTGTCGACCAGCTTCTCCTCCTCCAGGACGATGTCCTGCCCAAGATGGATCGACAGGTTCTCGAAGGGCACGGTCAGCAGGTGGCGCGTTTGCAGGGCCCGCAGTGCCGACGCGTCGGCACGGGCGGGGCGGGTGGCACCGATGCGCTCCAGGTAGGCGTCCACCCAGGCGGGCGCGGGGCGGGCAGGAGATGCGGGCGCCCGGGTCGGCTGCGGCTGTTCCTCGTCCATACCAGCAGTCTCGCGCGCCCCGCCCCGCACCGCATGAGCCACCGGACCTAGGCCTTTCGTCCGAATCGGACCGGAAGCCCGCGTTCATGAGCGGCCCGCCGCGCGCAGCCCCGCCCCTGCCCCGGTCACCGCGATCGGCCCATGGGTATCGGTGCGCAGGACCTTCGCCCCCGCGGCTTCGAGCGCGTCGACCGTACGGGCCGCCGGATGGCCGTACGGGTTGTCCGCCCCGCAGCTGATCAGGGCGAGCCTCGGCCGGGCACTGCGCAGGAGCGCGGGGTCCTGATGGGCGGAGCCGTGGTGCGCGACCTTGAGCACGTCGACCCTGGGCAGTGCGGGATGACCGCGCAACACCCCTCGCTGTGCCGGTGGTTCGAGATCACCGAGGAGCAGCAGGGTCAGCCCGCCGGACCGCACGAGGAGGGTGACGCTGGAGTCGTTCGGCTCCTCGGTCCCGTACGACGGCCCTGTCCCCCGAGGCTCGGTCCCGTACGGCGATCCCGTCCCCCGGGGCACGCTCCCGTACGACGGCCCCGTCGCCCAGGGCTCGGCGGCCGGCCAGAGCACCTGCCAGTCGAGCGGGCCCACGCGGCGACGCTCCCCCGGTATCGCTCGGATCATCGGGACGTGCGCGGCCTCGGCCGTTCTCCTCACGAACGCCGCCTGCTCGGGCGGTTCGTCCAGGTGCGTCGTCTGGATCGCTCCGACCTCACGGCCCCGCAGCACACCGGGCAGTCCGCGCACATGGTCCGCGTGGAAGTGCGTCAGCAGCAGGAGGGGAACGCGGGTGACACCGAGGTCGCGGAGGCACCGGTCGACGAGCCGGGGCTCGGGACCGGTGTCCACCACCACGGCCGTGCCGTCTCCCGCAGCGAGCACCATGGCGTCTCCCTGCCCCACGTCGCACAGGGCGAAGGCCCAGCCCGGCGGCGGCCATCCCGTCATGAGCCGGGTGAGCGGCACCGGTCTCAGCACCGCGAGCACCAGCAGGAGCGCGGCGGCGGAACAGATCCACGGATGGCGGGCCAGGCGACGGGCGGACAACACCAGGACGGCGGTGAGGACCGTCAGGAGAGCCGCACCGCGCCATCCGCCCGGCCAGTCGACCTCCGCCCCGGGAAGGGCGGCTCCGGTGCGCGCGACGGAGGCGATCCATCCGGCAGGCCAGCCTGCGACCGTCGCCAGACCTTGCGCCACGGGCATGGACACGGGGGCCGTGGCGAGCGCGGCGAAGCCCAGGACCGTCGCGGGGGCCACCGCGAACTCGGCCAGCAGATTGCAGGGGATCGCCACCAGCCCGACCCGGGACGCGAGGACCACGACCACCGGTGCGCAGACCGCCTGCGCGGCTCCCGCCGATGCCAGCACCTCCGCGAGCCGTGCCGGGACACCGCGCCGCTGCAGCGATCCGCTCCACCGTGGCGCGATCGTGAGCAGCGCCCCGGTGGCGAGCACGGACAGCAGGAACCCGTAACTGCGGGCGAGCCACGGGTCGTACAGCACGAGCAGCAGAACGGCGGCGGCCAGTGCGGGGATCAGCGATCTGCGCCGGCCCGTGCCGATGGCGAGCAGTGTGATCAGCCCGCATGCCGCCGCGCGCAGGACGCTCGGCTCGGGACGGCAGACGATCACGAAGGCGAGGGCGATCCCGCCACCGGTCAGCGCGGTCATCCGCAGGGAGATGCCCAGCCTGGGCGCCAGGCCTCGGCGTTCGCTGCGGAGAGCCGTGCCCGGTGGCCCGATGAGGAGGAAGAGCAGGATCGACAGATTGGCACCGGAAACGGCCAGCAAGTGAGTGAGGTCGGTGGTCCTGAAGGCGTCGTGCAGTTCGGGCGGGACCCGGGAGGTGTCGCCGACCACCAGTCCCGGCAGAAGGGCCCGCGCGTCGGGGCCGAGCCCGTCGGTGGCCTCCCGCAGTCCGGAGCGCAGCCGTCCTGCGGCGCGTTGGAGCGTGGACGGTTCCGCCGTGACGAGCGGCGGTTCGCCCGCGTCGGTGCCGAGTACGGCCGCGATCCTTTCTCCTTCATGACGCGGTGGTGCGAGCCGGCCCTTGATGCTCAGCCCCGTGGAAGGCAGCAGCCGCTGCCACCTCGCGGCCGCTTCCCCCGGGGCGACCATGACGAGCACCGGGGTGCTGAGCGTGGTGACCGAGCCGTCGAGGGCTGTCAGCTGGTTGATCTCGGCGTTCAGAAGCAGGGATACGGGTGTGCTGTGGTCGCCCCGGACGCGCGGCCGGGTCTGACGTGGATCGGACGTGACGGTCAACTCCGCTTCGACCCGTGCGTAGTCCAGCGCCAGCGCGGGGACGGGGCCGGTCCGGACATCGGCGCTGTGCAGCCCCGCCACCGCGGCCCCCGCCGCCGCGCAGAGCAGCACCCCGGCAGCGACACCGACCCACGCCCCGGCCCGCCCGAGCAGCCCGGCATCCCCGAGTGGCCCAAGCCGCCCGGTGTCCCCGAGCCGCCCCCTGCGCCCGGCCGGCCCCGCACCCCCGGGCTGCCTCACGGGCCCCGGCACGCGCGTGCCCCCGGCCCCTTCCGGGCGCCCGACCCCTTCCGCGTGCCCGACCGGCCCTGCGCGCTCCGGCGGCGGACCGGACCCCGCAGGCGCCCCGGCCCCTGATGCCCCGCCCGCCCGGCGTGCCATGGCCAGGGAGGCGACGACCAGGGCGAGGCCGGCGCAGGCGCAGAGCGCCACCCCCGCCGTCGTCCACCATCCGGGCGCGCCCAGGGCCAGGCCGGCCGCGGCCCACGCCGCGAGGGCAGGAGGGACGAGCCGCAGATCGGCAGGGGCTTCCTGGCGCGGGTCGGCGGAGCCCTGCCGTTGGCCCGGGTCCGTATCGACGTCGGAGGTGCTCATGGGCCGACCAGGGGCCGGAGGTCCGCGAACCGGCGGTCGCCGATTCCGTCGACCTCGCGCAGCTCGTCGACCGAGCGATAACCCCCGTGCTCGGTGCGGTAGTCGACGATGTGCTGGGCCAGCACCGGCCCGACGCCCGGCAGGGTTTCGAGCTGCTCCACGGTGGCCGTACCGAGGCTCACCAACGCCCCCTGCCCGGCCCCGGGGCCGGAGCCCGCCGCCGGTCCGCCGACGGGCAGCGCCGGGGGTACGCCCACCGCGACCTGCTCCCCGTCCATCAGGACACGCGCGCGGTTGAGTCCGGTGACGTCAGCGCCCTTGCGCACACCCCCGGCCGCGCGCAGGGCGTCCTCGACGCGGGAGCCGGCAGGCAGATATCTGATGCCTGGATGCCTCACCTTGCCGCTCACATCGACGACGATCCGCCCGCCCGGTCCCGCACCGGCCCCCGGAACGGCGGCCGGTCCTGGCGTGGTGCCGGACAACTGGGCCGACGGGGTCCCGGGCCCGGCCGCCTGGGGCGCGGCGGCCTCGGTGACCCGTTCGGGAGCGCGCACGGGCTCTGGGCGGGCCGACCAGAAGTGCGTCGCCGCCAGCACGGCGGCCCCGACCAGGACGACGGCGAGTGCGGCGAGCGTGCGCGGCTCCAGACCGCACCGGAGCTGCACCCACAGCGGTAACCGGTCCCGCAGGGCGGCCCCGGCCTCCCGCCACCATCTCGGACGCCCGGCTGGCGGACCGGGCGCCTCGTCACGCCCCGGGAGGGACAGCCCGCCCGCCGAAGGCTCCGCGGAGCCCACTCCGGACGTGGACGGCGCCTGAGAGGGCTGCCCCTCCCGGGGCTCCGACGCGGCCACCGCCCAGGAGGGCGCCTCCCGGTCACGAGCGGACCGAACGGGCTCCGCCGCGCCGGATGCCGGACCTCCCACCGTTGCGGAAGGCGTACCGGACGGCGTGCTGGACGGCGTGTCGAAAGGGGCGTTGAAAGGGGTGCCGGACGGCATACCGGGATGGGCACGGGAAGCCGTACCTGAAGCCGCCACCGCGGTCGCAGCCGTACCCGTATCCGCGCCCCGGGCCGACCGCTCGCCCGCCATCAGGGCGTCAGCCCGGAGCCGGGAGGCCGCCGCGACCTCGGCATCCGTCCCACGCGTTGTTCTCCGCCTGCGCCCGTGCCGGCGGCCGGAGGTACCGCCCGGTGACGTGCCGGCCGGTCCCCCGGGACGGACACCGGACCTGTGGCGGACCCGCCCCGGCGGGCCGCTCCCGCGCGAGACGCGAGGCACGGCGCGATCTGCGGTGAGGCCGGCCTCGGACAGAGCGGGCGCCGCCGGAGCCAGATGAGGAGCGAGGCCACGCGCGTCGCCGGATACATGAAGCGATCGGAAGGTCATGCCTCACGACGCTAGACACTTCCGCGAAAACTCGCCGAGATACGCTATTTACGGTGGATAACTCGGCAGTTGTGGATAAGTCGGCCACCCGCAGGAGTGAGGTCGGGAGGGAGACCTGGAGCAAGCTCCGGCGCAGTGAGCCGACTTCAGCGCGGAGAGACGACAACTCCCAGCAGGCCGGGCCCGGTGTGCGCGCCGATCACCGCGCCCACCTCGCTGACATGAAGGTCCACGAGCCCGGGGATACGCCCCCGCAGCCGCTCCGCCAGCCGTTCGGCACCGTCCGGAGCCGCCAGGTGGTGGACCGCGATGTCCACCGCCCCGGTGCCCGCCTCAGCCGCGACGATCTCCTCAAGCCGTGCGATCGCCTTGGACGCCGTCCGCACCTTCTCCAGCATCTCGATACGGCCGTCCTCGAGCTTGAGCAGCGGCTTGACGGCCAGGGCGGACCCCAACAGCGCCTGGGCCGCGCCTATCCGCCCGCCCCTGCGCAGATAGTCCAGCGTGTCGACGTAGAAGAACGCGGACGTGCCCTCTGCCCGCTTCTCGGCCGCCGCGACCGCCTCGTCGAGGCCGCCGCCGGCCTCTCCCGCCTCGGCGGCGGCCAGCGCGCAGAACCCGAGCGCCATGGCGACCATGCCGGTGTCGACCACACGTACCGGTACGGATGCGTCCTTCGCGGCGAGCAGCGCCGCGTCGTACGTGCCGGAGAACTCGGCGGACAGATGGAGCGAGACGATGCCGGTGGCCCCCGCCTCCGCCACCGCGCGATAGGTGGCCGCGAAGACCTCGGGGCTGGGCCGTGACGTGGTCACGGAGCGGCGCTTCTGCAGGGCCAGAGCCAGCGACCGGGCCGAGATCTCCGTCCCCTCCTCCAGGGCCTGATCACCCAGGACGACGGTCAGCGGCACTGCGGTGATGCCGTGCCGTTCCATCGTCTGGGGCGGCAGGTAGGCCGTTGAATCGGTGACGATCGCGACATGGCGGGACATGAGCCGGAGGTTACCTTCCGGGGTGGGGACACGGCAGCCCGGGACCACCCTGCTGATCATTTTCGATCGCTCCGGAGGCCGTCTCGACGTGCTTCTGGCTTCTCCGGTACGCATTCCTCATACACGCGGCACGCAATCCGACCGTATGCGACCGGTCGCCGCCGCGGGGTCCGGTCAGTTCGTGGTCTCCGGCCTGGCCGACTTCTGCCACGGGTACTCGGTGTTCAGCCGCCGGTCGGCGGGAGCCAGCGCCTGCGGCGCCTCCTCGTCGGCCGGTCCGCTCCAGCTCCGGCCCGCCGTGTCGCCCTGGGCCGGCGGCTCCTCCGTCTTCCAGTGCCGCAGGGCTCCGGCCTCGACGTCGATCTGTGCGTTCAGCGCGGCCAGGTCGTCGTCGGCGAACTGCCGCGCCCGGTCACGCGCCGCCCAGCGCAGCGATTCGGCCGAGTGCGTGATGCGCTGCGTGCGTTCCTTCAGGCCGGGCAGCAGATCGGCCACCGTCGCCCGGTCCGGCTCGCGCTCCAGCCGCTTGAGGTCGTTGTCGAGCTCGTGCCCGTGGGCGCTCAGGCGGCGGAAGAGCGCGAGCGACTCCGACAGGGAGGCGTCCTCCTCCGCTCCGGCGTTCAGCGCGTCCTGCGTGGCCCGCATCGAGGTACGCAGGGCCAGCCGGAGCTGCGCGAGCTCACCCGGCACACCCGGCTGGCCGTAGCTCTTGGCCCGCAGCGCGGTGTCCTCCACGGAGCGGCGGGCCTGGGTGATCGTCCGGTCCACGCCGCGCTTGGCCGCGCGCACCGCCTTGACCCCCGCGTACACCCCGAGCGCCATGAACGCGACGAACAGCAGCGTCAGGATCAGGATCACGGCTTCCATGAACGCCCCTAGGTTGTCGAATCGGCTGCCCGTGTGCGGCCCGCCCTTCTACCGTAAACGGAACGGGCAGGCCGAGGGTTCCTTCGGAACCCCCAACCTGCCCGTAGGGGAAAGCCCTGGCACACCCGGACGCAGCCCGGAGCACCTCGCCCGCGGCGGCGGAACGCCCGATGCCGGACGGGAGCGATCACCGGCCGCACGGTCCGGTCACGATCGCGCGGCCGGCAGCCGACTACGCGGGAACGATGTTGACCAGCTTCGGCGCCCGCACGATCACCTTGCGCACTCCTGCCCCGCCCAGCGCGGCCACGATGTTCTCGTCGGCCAGGGCCAGCGCCTCCAGTTCCTCGTCCGTGATCGACGGGGAGATCTCCAGCCGGGCCTTGACCTTGCCCTTGATCTGCACCACGCAGGTCACCGTCTCGTCCACGACGTACGCCGGGTCCGCGACGGGGAAGTCCTGGTGCACCACGGACTCGGTGTGGCCCAGTCGGCGCCACAGCTCCTCCGCCACGTGCGGTGCCAGCGGCGCGATCAGCAGCACCAGCCGCTCGGCGACCGACCGCGACAGCGGACCGCCTGCCTTCGTCAGGTGGTTGTTCAGCTCGGTGACCTTGGCGATGGCGGTGTTGAAGCGCATCCCGGCCATGTCCTGGCCGACACCGTCGATGGCCTTGTGCAGCGCCCGCAGCGTGTCGTCGCCGGGCTCCGTGTCGACGACGGTGACCTCACCGGTCTCCTCGTCGACGACGTTGCGCCACAGCCGCTGCAGCAGCCGGTACTGGCCGACCACGGCACGGGTGTCCCACGGACGCGAGACGTCCAGCGGACCCATGGCCATCTCGTACAGCCGCAGGGTGTCCGCGCCGTACTCGCCGCAGATCTCGTCGGGCGTCACGGCGTTCTTCAGGGACTTGCCCATCTTGCCCAGGACGCGGCTGACCTTCTCGTCACCGTGGAAGTAGCCGCCGTCGCGCTCCTCGACCTCGGCGGCCGGGACCGCGATGCCGCGGCTGTCCCGGTAGACGAAGGCCTGGATCATGCCCTGGTTGTACAGCTTGTGGAAGGGCTCGGCCGACGAGATGTGCCCCAGGTCGTGCAGGACCTTGGACCAGAAGCGGGCGTACAGCAGGTGCAGCACCGCGTGCTCGGCACCGCCGACGTACAGGTCGACACCACCGGTCGGCTGCCCCTCGCGCGGCCCCATCCAGTACTGCTCGATCGCCGGGTCGACCAGCCGCTGGTCGTTGTTCGGGTCCAGGTAGCGCAGCTCGTACCAGCAGGAACCCGCCCAGTTCGGCATGGTGTTGGTCTCGCGGCGGTACTTCTTCGGACCGTCGCCCAGGTCCAGGGTGACGTTGACCCAGTCGGCGTTCCGCGACAGCGGGGTCTCGGGCTGGGTGTCGGCGTCCTCCGGGTCGAAGGTGCGCGGCGAGTAGTCCTCGACCTCGGGCAGCTCCAGCGGCAGCATCGACTCGGGCAGCGGGTGTGCGATGCCCTCCTCGTCGTAGACGATCGGGAAGGGCTCGCCCCAGTAGCGCTGCCGGCTGAACAGCCAGTCGCGCAGCCGGAAGTTGACGGTGCCCTCGCCGACGCCGCGTGCCTGCAGCCACTCGGTGATCTTCGCCTTGGCCTCGACGACGCCCAGGCCGTCCAGCGAGATCTCGTCGTTGGCGGAGTTGACCAGCTTCGCCTCGTACGAGCCGAAGGCGTCCTCCCACGTCGAGGCGTCCGTACCGCGGTCGTCCGACGGCTCGACGACACAGCGCATCGGCAGCTCGAAGGCACGCGCGAAGGCGAAGTCGCGCGCGTCGTGCGCCGGTACGGCCATGATCGCGCCGGTTCCGTATCCCATCAGGACGTAGTCGGCGATGAAGACGGGGACCTGCTCGCCGCTGACCGGGTTGGTCGCGTACGCGCCGGTGAAGACGCCGGTCTTGTCCTTGGCCTCCGCCTGCCGCTCGACGTCGGACTTGGCGGCGGCCTGCTTGCGGTAGGCGGTGACGGCCTCGGCCGGGTTGGCGTGGCCGCCGGTCCACACCGGGTGGGTGCCCTCGGGCCAGGCGGCGGGGATGATCCGCTCGACCAGCTCGTGCTCCGGGGCCAGCACCATGTAGGTGGCGCCGAACAGGGTGTCCTGCCGGGTGGTGAAGACGGTGATGTCACCGGCCCCGTCGACGGGGAAGTCGACGCGCGCACCCTCGGAGCGGCCGATCCAGTTGCGCTGCTGCAGCTTGATGGCTTCGGGCCAGTCCAGCCCGTCCAGATCGTCCAGCAGCCGGTCCGCGTAGGCGGTGATGCGCATGTTCCACTGGCGCAGCTTGGCCTTGAAGACCGGGAAGTTGCCGCGCTCGGAGCGGCCGTCGGCCGTCACCTCTTCGTTGGCCAGCACGGTGCCCAGGCCGGGCGACCAGTTGACCGGGGCGTCCGACGCGTACGCCAGCCGGTACTGACCCAGGATGTCGGCGCGCTCGGCGGCGCTCAGCGCGCCCCATGCGCCACCGCCGGGAACGGGACGCTCACCGCTCTCGAACTGGGCGACCAGCTCGGCGATCGGGCGTGCCCGGTCGGCCTCGGTGTCGTACCAGGAGTTGAAGATCTGCAGGAAGATCCACTGGGTCCACTTGTAGTAGTCCGCGTCGATCGTGGCGAAGGAGCGGCGCTTGTCGTGGCCCAGGCCCAGCCGGCGCAGCTGGACCTTCATGTTCTCCATGTTGGCCTCGGTGGAGGCGCGCGGGTGTGTGCCCGTCTGCACGGCGTACTGCTCGGCCGGCAGGCCGAAGGCGTCGAAGCCCAGGGTGTGCAGGACGTTGTGCCCGGTCATCCGCTGGTGACGGGCGTAGACGTCGGTGGCGATGTAGCCCAGCGGGTGGCCGACGTGCAGACCCGCACCCGAGGGGTACGGGAACATGTCCATGATGAACTTCTTGGGCTTGGCGGCCAGCTCGGAGCCGTCCGCCAGGTCACCGGTCGGGTTCGGAGCCTCGTACGTCCCCTCGGCGTCCCAGAAGTCCTGCCAGCGTGCCTCGATGTCGGCGGCCATCGCTGCCGTGTAGCGGTGCGGCGCGGCCACCTCGGCCGCGGTGTTCGTCTCGCTCATGATCCTCAAAGCTCCATCGATCGTCATCTGCCGGCGCCCACGTCTACGGACACACGTCTACGGAAACGAAAAATCCCCTCGCACAGGAGGGGACGCCGCGCCGAGTCCGACCAGGCATTCTCACCGGTCGGAAATGATCAGCGCGGCTCGCTAAGCAGAAGGCGTACGGCACGCATGGCGTCAGGGTACCGCACGGGCCCGGGACCCGGCCCGGCAGATCTGCCCGCCGACGGGCGGTACGGGTCCCGGCACCCCCGGCCGGCAGGCACGCGAAACGCGCGAACCTTCCACATGACCCACACACTCCGGAGGTTACTCCGCGTACTGCCCTGTAACGGGGCAACCGCTCAAAGCTCGTACCGGCCGGTATGGGGCGACCTAGCATGCGGCAACGGGACCGCTTTGCCGAGCCATTCGGAGTCGCCCCCCATGAAGCCTCATCGCAGGATCCGCTCGTCCCCCACCACGAGCCCGAGCCCAGGAATGAGCCCCTCGCTGCGGGGCGGCCTGGCCGTCGCGGCACTGGTTCTCATCCCTCTGCTGGCCGTCGCCGGGAGCGACGGCATGCGCACCGCGTTCGACTTCACCACCGGCGTCCTGACGCTGGTGTCGCTCACCGCTGCTGTCGCCTGGGGCCTGCTGGCCACCGACCGGCTGTTCCTCTCGACCCGTCAGCGGCTGCTCTGCCAGGGCATCCACCGCGCCTCGGCCGTCGCCTCGCTGGGCTTCCTCCTGCTGCACGGCACCGTGAAGATCGCCCTCGGACACGTCGGCCTGATCGGCGCCCTCATCCCCTTCGGCACCGGTGTCGGCGGCACCGCCGGCCTCATCGGCTTCGGCTCGCTGGCCGGACTGCTGATGATCGTCGCCGGTGCGACCGGGGCGATGCGCAGCGCCTTCGCCACCCCGGGCAGGATCGCGGGCCGCTGGCGCGCGCTGCACGCCCTGGCCTACCCGGCCTGGTGCTCCGCCCTGGTGCACGGGCTGTACGCGGGCAGGCAGCCCGCGACCTGGGTCGTCGTGATGTACATGCTCTGCCTGGTGGCGGTGGCCGCCGCGCTCGGCCTCCGTCTGCTTCCGCCTCCGGCCAAGCGCGCGATCACCGACCGGATCTCCGCCCTGATCAGCCCGGACGTGCCCGTGTCGGCGTCGGACCCGGTCATACGCACTTCCCCGCCGCCCGGCCCGGAACACCTGCCTTCGCGGCCCTCCCGGGGTCTGCCGCCCGAGGCTCCCGGCTGGGGCGAGGACGACCACGGCGTGCGGGGCACCCCGGTCCGCTCCCGGACGCTCAGCGCCCCCGCGCAGCCCGCGGTGCCACCGTACGAACCACCGGCGTACGAGTCCCGGCTCGAGGGACAGCCGCAGTACGGGCAGGCGGAGTACGCGCCTCCTGGTGCCCCGGAGTACGCCCCTCAGGGGTACGAGCCCCCGCCGCGCGGCTCCGAGCGGCTCGCCCCCGGTCCGGTCGCGGCCCCCTCGCCGTCGGCGGGCCCCCGGCAGGGCATCTCCGCCGCGTACAGGGCCGTCTCCCGGCCCTCCGTACGGCCGCCGGAGCGAACGGCGGACACCCGCTGGCCCGCACCCTCCCCCGCGCCTCCCGCGCAGGCGCTCAGGCCCACCTACGCCGCGCCCCCGCCTCCCACGTCCGACCAGGAGACCGAACAGTTGCCGGGGCCGCTCTACCCGCCCCCGGCCGGAGCGCCCTGGCACGCACCCGCAGGAGACCGACCGTGAACGTCCCCCTCCCCGATGTGCCCGAGGTCCGCGTCGTCGGGCTCCCCCAGCTCACCACCGGCTTCGACCTGGTGGAACGCCTCGACCTCGCCATGCATCTGAAGGTGCACGGCCCTCTCGAGCCGATGACGGGCGAGCGGCTCGCCGAACTGGCCGAATCCATCTCGCTGTGTGGCCGCGGCGGCGCGGGCTTCCCCTTCGGGAAGAAGCTCCGCGCGGTCGCGAAGGCGTCCATACGCCGTGGGGTCCGGCCCGTGGTGGTGATCAACGGCAGCGAGGGCGAACCGGCCTGCCGCAAGGACACCGTGCTGCTCAACCGCGCCCCGCACCTCATCCTGGACGGCGCGCTGCTCGCGGCGGAGGCGCTCGGCGCCCGCACGCTGGTGGTGGCCGTCACACGCAACTCCACGGAGATCTCCGTGCGGTCCGCCCTGGCCGAACGCGGTCTGTCCGACCGGCGAGGACAACATCTGCGCGCCCGTGTCGTGCGTACCCCGGAGCGCATGGTCTCCGGTGAGGCCTCGGCGGTCATCAGGGCGGTGAACGGTGGCCCGGCGCTGCCGCCCGGCCGCCGCGAGCGCGCGGCGGAGTCAGGGGTGGCCGGCGCCCCGACGCTCCTGTCGAACGCGGAGACGTACGCACAGCTCGCGGTCGCCGCCCGGATCGGCTCCCGCCGCTACGGGCACACCGGTCTCGCCGACGAGCCGGGCACCGTCCTGCTCACGGTCTCGGGTGCCGTGGCGCGCCCGATGGTGATCGAGGTGCCCACGGGGGTACCGCTGCGGTACGTCCTCCAGTTGGCCGGAGCCCCGCCGCTGCCCCAGGGTGTCCTCACGGGCGGCTATCACGGCAACTGGATCGACGCGGTCGCCTCGCACGACGCCATGGTCTCCAGGGCCTCCCTGGCCGCGGCGGGCGGCGCGCTCGGCGCGGGCGCGATCCTGCCGATCGGGCCGGAGACCTGTCCGATCGGCGAGTCGCTGAGGATCGCGAACTGGCTGGCCGCCGAGACCGCGGGCCAGTGCGGCCCGTGCAAGCTGGGGCTTCCGGCCGCCGCGGGCGGGCTGTCCGACGTACTGAACGGCGGTGGGCCGGCCGCCCTGGAGGCGCTGCGCGAGGTGACCCAGGCCGTCAAGGGCCGAGGGGCGTGCAAGCATCCGGACGGGTCGGCGCGCTTCCTGACGTCCACGCTCTCGGCGTTCACCGACGATCTGGCCGCCCATGTGCTGGACGGCGGCTGCGGGCGGGAGACGCTCGGGGTGCTGCCCCTGCCCGCGCCCGGCTACGAGGGCCTGGACGAGTCCATTCCCAGCGGCGAGAAGCTGGCGGTGGACTGGACGCTCTGCCAGGGACACGGGCTCTGTGCGGACATCGTGCCCGAGCTGATCAGGCTGGGCCCCGACGGATACCCCGCGCTCGCGGACGCCTCCGTTCCGATGCACCTGCGGGGCCGTGCCCAGCGGGCCGTACGGCGATGCCCGGCGCTGGCCCTCCGCATCGAACAGGCTCCCGCCGAACGCCCCGCGCTGCCGAGCGCGGAGCGCAGGGCCCTGGGCAGCGGACGGGGCTGATCCACGGGCTCCGGGAGCTGCCTCACGGTCTCCTGTTGTGTCCTTCGTCTCCCCGGGGAGACGAAGGACACAACGAGAAGCGGGCCACCCGATCCGGGTGACCCGCTTCTTCACTGTGGAGCTAAGGAGAATTGAACTCCTGACCTCCTGCATGCCATGCAGGCGCTCTACCAACTGAGCTATAGCCCCGTGCTGTTTGCCGCCCGGTTTCCCTGGCGACATCGAGAACATTACACGGTCACCCCGGCGCATCAAAAATCGTTTCCACTCCGCCCCGGCACGGCGGTCGAGCGACCCCCCGGTCTGCGGCCCGTCCCCTCGCGACGGCGCTCCGTCAGGCGGTGGCGAAGGAGTAGAACCGCTTGAGCGTGCAGTGCTCCTCCAGGAGCCTGCCGTAGATGGGTTCCCCCTCGAGCTCCCGGTAGGTCTCGATGGGGTCGCCTTTGATGATCAGCGCCCGCGCGCACTCCTCGCACCAGTACTGGAACTCCGCGTTGACCGGGTCCATGTCCCTGACGATGGGCGTACCGCTGCCGCACCAGTCGCATTTCCGCCTGTGTGCACCCATGCGGTCAGCTCCGACTGCGGCTGCTGGCCGTACACGCGGAGGAGTCCTCCTGCGGGCCGACGGAGCCTCGGGGTGCGGTGGAGCGATGGGCTGCGGTGGAGATGAGACGCAGGTCCGGGACCCTTACGCGGCTCGCAGGCATCGCGCTCCCTCCCGATCGGTCCGTCGCCCTCCGGCGCTCCGATTCTGCCATGGCCCCGCAAGGAGGTCAGCCCGACGACGGGCCCGCGGCCCGGCTTTGTCCTGAAGAAACGGCACGGGAACGGCCCGTACGGCCGCGAGGAAGGCAGTGGAGCACCCCGGGAGCCCTTGTCCCGGACGGGCCAAGGCAGTTGGGGCGGGGTCGGCGCACGGAGATGGCCGGATCCGTACGGCCGACGAAAACCCGATCCGTACGACCGGCGAACCGGATCCCTACGACCGGCGGAACCGGATCCGTGCGGCCGGACAAAAAAGGATCCCGCCCCCTGCTGGGGACGGGATCCTTGCTGTGGAGCTAAGGAGAATTGAACTCCTGACCTCCTGCATGCCATGCAGGCGCTCTACCAACTGAGCTATAGCCCCGCTGTCCGCTGTGTTTCCCCGCGTTTCCGCGCTGCGAACAAGAAGAACTTTAGCCTGCGACGAGCCGGAAAGTGAAATCCGGTCCCCGCCGCCCGGAGACGGGCTCCGGGCGCCCGCTAATCGTCATCCCCGAGCACCGGTTCGGGGAGCGTGCCGGCGTTGTGCTCCAGCAGACGCCAGCCGCGCGCGCCTTCGCCCAGCACGGACCAGCAGCAGTTGGAGAGCCCGCCGAGCCCTTCCCAGTGGTGGGCCTCGAGCCCGAGCAGACGGCCGATGGTCGTCCGGATCGTGCCGCCGTGGCTCACGACGACGAGGGTGCCCGCGTCGGGCAGTTTGCGGGCGTGCTCCAGCACCACGGGGGCGGCCCGGTCGGCGACCTCGGTCTCGAGCTCGCCACCACCCCTGCGCACCGGCTCGCCGCGCTTCCACGCGGCGTACTGCTCGCCGTACTGCCCGACGATCTCCTCGTGGGTGAGGCCCTGCCAGGCACCCGCGTAGGTCTCGCGCAGCGCGGAGTCGTGGGCGACGCCGAGGCCGGTGACCGAGGAGAGCTCGGCGGCCGTGGCCGCCGCCCGCCGCAGGTCGGACGCGACGATCGCGTCCGGCTGCAGCGAGGCGAGCAGCCGGGCGGCGCGGCGGGCCTGCCCGACGCCGACCTCGGTCAGCTCGATGTCCGTGGAGCCCTGGAAGCGGCGCTCCAGATTCCACGCCGTCTGGCCGTGGCGCCAGAGGACGATTCTGCGGCCCCTGCCGCTGCTGCTGCCGTTCAGCTGAGCTCACCTTCCGCGCCGCCGTTGAGCTGGGCGTGCTCCTCGGCCTTGCCCCGGGTCTTGACCGCGTCCTCGGGGAGGGCGATCTCGGGGCAGTCCTTCCACAGTCGCTCGAGCGCGTAGAACACACGCTCCTCGCTGTGCTGGACGTGGATCACGATGTCGACGTAGTCGAGGAGGATCCAGCGGGCGTCGCGGTCTCCCTCGCGGCGTACCGGCTTGGCGCCCAGCTCCTTCTGCAGCCGCTCCTCGATCTCGTCGACGATCGACTTGACCTGGCGGTCGTTGGGAGCCGAGGCCAGCAGGAAGGCGTCGGTGATAGACAGCACGTCGCTGACGTCGTAGGCGATGATGTCGTGCGCGAGCCGGTCGGCGGCCGCCTGAGCGGCGGCGTTGATGAGCTCGATGGAGCGGTCCGTGGCGGTCACATGCAGGCTTTCGTCGGCGGTCAGATCAACCTCTAGGGTCTCACGGACCGCCGACAGCCCCGACTCCTCAGGACGTCGACTGCTTCGGGATCTCGTAGTTCTGGCCGAGGATCACGGAGACGTCGGCGTTCGCCGCGGGCTTGCCCTTCTTCACGGAGGTCGTCGGCAGGCCCAGGGTCTTGGCGACCTCCTCCGCCTTCGCCTTGTCCTCGGCGGTCGCGTAGAGGATCTCGGACGTCGCCTCGGTGTCCGCCTTGCCGCTGTCGACGAAGGAGTACCCGCCGTTGACCAGCTGGATCCTGGCAGCCTGGGTGGCGTCCGGGTCACCGTTGGCGTTCTTGATGCCCACGCGCACGGCCGCGCCCTGTTCGGGGGCCTTCACCGCACCGCCCAGGATGTCCTTGACGACCTTCTCGGTGGCCTCGTCGGTGAGCGTTCCGTCGGCCTGGACCGGGAGCAGCTCCGTCTTGTAGTCGCCGACCTTGGCGTGTCCGGCGAGTTTGGCCAGGGAGGCGCCCAGATCCTGCTCGGGCAGGGACGGGTCGAGGATCTGGGCCAGTGTCTCGACCGTGACGGTCGCCGCCTTGGGGTCCTCGGACATCTTGCGCAGCACGCTGCGCATGACCTGCCCGAAGCGCGTCAGCTGCTTGGTCTCGGCCTCGCCCGGGCCCTGGTAAGTGGCGTACGCGACGGCCATCGGGCCGCTCAGTGTCTGAGCCTCACCCTTGCTCACGAGGGGCGAGGCACCCTTCTTGGCGTCGGGCACATCGGTGTCGGTGTCGACCTCGATGTTGCCCACGAGTTCGACGAGGTTCTCGAGATACGGGGTGTCGAGCCGCCAGGTGCCGGTGATGCTGGTGCCGAGCAGGGTGTCGATCGCCTCGCGGGTGCCGGTCGACCCGTCGTCGTCGACGGACTTGCCGAGGGTGGTGGTGGATCCGTCGTCGGATGCCACGGCGAGCGAGTTGGGGAGCAGGATCGTGGTGCCCTGCTTGGTGGTGACGTTGTCGACGAGCAGCGCCGTGGAGGTGCCGCCCTTCTTGGTGTTGTGCAGATGGACGACGATGACGTCCCGCTTCTGCGGGCCGGTCGCCGTGGCGTTCTGCTCGTCCTGGCTGGAGACTCCGGGGATCTTGCCGGCGAACCAGAGGTAGCCCGCGCCGCCGACGACGACGAGGGCCACGACGACTATGAGCGCGACCATACGGTTGTGGCCGCGTCGCCGGGCTTCCTCGCGCCGCTCGCTGCGGCTCTCGGTGAATTTCAGCCAGTCGATGACGTCTTCGGAGTCCTCGTCGGGCTCCTCGATGAACGAGAACTGCTCGGTGCCGTAGTCACGGTCGGCGCGACGCTGCCCGGGTACGTCGGCGGCCGGTTCGGGCTCACGGCGCGGCTCCGGGACGGGCGGCGCGGTGGCGGGCGCCGCGGGGGCCTGGGGGGCGTTCCACTGCTGGGCGGTGTCGTCCACGGCCGGCTGCCGGCCGGTGTCGTAGCCGTACGTCCCGTAGCCGCCGCCGTCGTCGTAGCCGTAGCCCTGCGGCGTCTGCTGCTGGGTGTGCTGACCTGCGTAGGGGTCGTACTGCGGCTGCGTGCCGGCGTACGGGTCGTAGCCGTAGCCCTGCTGCGACTGCGTGTCCTGCTGGGGCTGCTGCGGGCCGTGCTGGGGCTGCTGCTGCGCGTACGGGTCGTACTGCTGCTGGTCGTACTGCTGCCCCTGCTGCTGGTCGTACTGCTGCTGCCCCTGCTGCTGATAGACCGGCTGCCCGTACGCGTCGTAGCCGATGATCTGCGGCTGCTCCTGCCGGTACGGGTCGTACGGGTTCTGTCGGTCGTTCACAGGTGCCCCTCTCCGTGGCTCATTCGCCGCGGTACAGCTGGCGCTTGTCGATGTAACGGACGACGCCGTCGGGCACCAGATACCAGACCGGCTCACCCTGCGCGACCCTCGCACGGCAGTCCGTGGACGAGATCGCCAGCGCGGGAACCTCCACCAGCGAGACGCCGCCCTTGGGCAGTCCGTCGTCCGTCAGCAGATGACCCGGCCGGGTCACGCCGATGAAGTGGGAGAGCGAGAAGAGCTCCTCGGCGTCACGCCAGGTGAGGATCTGGGACAGGGCGTCGGCGCCGGTGATGAAGAAGAGGTCCGCGTCGCCGTGGACGGTGCGCAGGTCCCGCAGCGTATCGATCGTGTACGTCGGTCCGCCACGGTCGATGTCGCTGCGGCTGACGGAGAACTGCGGGTTGGACGCCGTCGCGATGACCGTCATCAGATAGCGGTCCTCGGCCGGGGACACCTGCTTGTGGCTCTTCTGCCACGGCTGCCCGGTCGGGACGAAGACGACCTCGTCGAGCTTGAACTGGGCGGCCACTTCACTGGCCGCCACCAGGTGTCCGTGATGGATCGGGTCAAATGTCCCACCCATCACGCCGAGTCGGCGCTTGCCGCTGCCGGTAGGCACTTTCTGCTCTCCCATGCGTGCAGACCCTACTGGCACAGCTGTTCGCCTCTGCCTCAGCGGTCTCGGTTGAAGCGGGTGGTGATCCAGAGCAGGAGGAGCAGCACGAAGAGCGCGCCGCCACCGGTGAGGTACGGGCTGAGGCTTTCGTGGTTACCACCCTGCTCGCCTTCTGAGGCGAGGGTGACCAGCTGGTGCGCGGTGCTCGTGAGGCTCATCTTCTGCAGGACCTATCCATCGGGAATCAGGAGGGAGACGTCGCGCACATCGTATGCGGGCGCCCCGGGCACGCTCACGCCGACTCAGTCGTTGTTGTCGTCGTTGCGGTATCCGCGCAGCAGGAACCAGGCGAGCAGCGCCGCTCCGACCAGCGAGACGAGCAGCACGATGCGGAGCGTGTCGCCCGGCCCCTGGTCCTCGGACACGGCGGCGAGCAGTACGGCGGTATGCGGCATTCCGGGCGCTCCTCAAAGTTATCCACAGCCCCCCGCACACCGTAGCGCCAGCGCCTACGCTGGCTTTTGTCAGGGGGACGAGCTACGTCTCGTACGAACAGGGGGCTTCCATGACCGACACCAGTCACGAGGACGTGCCGAGCAGGCACCGCAAGCGATTCCCGGGCATCTCGTCGCGGGCGTACGAACATCCGGCGGACCGTTCCGCCCTGGTGGCGCTGCGCAAGCTGACCGGTTTCGACACCGTGTTCAAGGCGCTGAGCGGGCTGCTTCCCGAGCGCAGCCTGCGGCTGCTGTTCCTGTCGGACTCCGTCCGGGTGAGTGACGCCCAGTTCACCCATCTCAACGACATGCTGCGCGACGCCTGTTACATCCTGGACCTCGAGAAGGTCCCGCCGATGTACGTCAGCCAGGACCCGAAGCCCAACGCCATGTGTATCGGCCTCGACGAGCCGATCATCGTGGTGACGACCGGCCTGGTGGAGCTCCTCGACGAGGAGGAGATGCGCGCCGTCGTGGGCCACGAGGTGGGCCACGCACTGTCGGGTCACGCGGTGTACCGCACGATATTGCTCTTCCTCACCAACCTCGCGGTCAAGGTGGCGTGGATCCCGCTGGGCAATGTCGCGATCATGGCGATCGTGACGGCGCTGCGCGAGTGGTTCCGCAAGTCGGAGCTGTCCGCCGACCGGGCGGGGCTGCTGGTGGGCCAGGATCAGCGCGCCTCGATGCGCGGGCTGATGAAGATCGCGGGCGGCAATCACCTCCACGAGATGAATGTGGACGCCTTCCTCGCCCAGGCCGACGAGTACGAGAAGGGTGGCGACCTCCGCGACTCGGTGCTCAAGATCCTCAATGTGCTCCCCCGGACGCACCCGTTCACCACGGTGCGGGCGGCCGAGCTGAAGAAGTGGTCGGAGACCCGGGACTTCCAGCGGATCATGGACGGCCACTACCCCCGGCGCGACGAGGACAAAGACACCTCGGTCACGGACTCCTTCCGGGAGTCCGCCTCGCACTACGCGGACACGGTGCGCACCAGCAAGGACCCGCTGATGAAGCTTGTCGGCGACATCGCGGGCGGCGCTGGCGACCTGGGAGGCAGGCTCCGGGACCGGTTCACCGGCGCGGGCGGCGGCAGCTCCAACGGGGGCGCGGCCGGCAAGGGAGGTGCCGCGACCGGCAAGGACGGCACACCGCCCTCGGACGCTACGGACGGCTCCGAGGGGACGTGGCGGCGTCCGGACCCCGAGGAGGGGCAGTAGGCAGGTCGCCGAGCGCCAGCGTGCCGCAGAGCCCGGCCTTGGGCATGCCCGTGGCGTAGGGGTCGGTGCCCGCGGGGCCCCGGCTGTCGGCCCGCTCGCCGGCGAGCAGCGGGCGCAGCATGCCCGCCGTGTCGGCCGAGCACGACTGCGGCCCGGCCTGGACGTAGGCGTTGCGGACCTCCAGCCGGTGCAGCCGGATGTCCTCGCGGTCGAGGAGGAAGTGGAGGACGCGGCGCACGGTGAACAGCGAGGCGTCGTCCGCCCGGTGGGGGCCGGACACGGCGGGCCTCAGCGTGTACGTGAAGGTGTGGTCGGACACCACCTCCAGGGTGTCCGCCCCCGCCTCCGAGTAGGAGAGGGTGCCGTGGACGCGGACGTCGGGGGCGGCCAGTTCCACGTCGGCCGGGTCGAAGCGGACCAGCCAGCCGGTCGCGGTGTGCTCGCCGTCGTCGGCCGGTGAGTCCATGCTCCGGTCGAACTGCACCGTCTGGTCCGGATCGAGCAGCCGCCCGACCGGCCGGACAACCCCGCCGGTGAGCACGTCCGGGTCGAGCGAGGAGTTCACCAGGTAGTCCTTGACCGTGGTCAGGGCGATGGTCACCTGGCTGTCCGAGAAGTTCTTCGTCCTCCGGACCGTCGGCAGGTTGATGCCCGCGGCACCGGAGCGGTACTCCGCCGCCGGACCGTCGGCAAGGAGGGACTCGGCGGTCCCTCCGGGGACGGGGCCCTGCGGGGACAGCGGGACCACAGTCGTCTGAAGCGGCTCGGCACGTCTGCCCACGGGCGTCGGGTAGGGGTTGCGGAAGCCGATGTAGACGGCGGTGGCGAAGGCCAGGACGATCAGGACGACGAGGGCGATGCCCGCCCTGGAGCGGTGCCGGCGGGTGCCCCGGCCGGGGAGGGAGCGTACGGCGCGGGCGTGGTCGCCCATCCGCTCCTGGGCGGAGAACTCCTGCAGCCGGGCAGCGCGCACAAACGATTCGTCGAAGACGACCGAGCGGTATTCGTCCTCCCCGCCCGAGGGGTTCTCGGGCGGACCTTCCGGCGGTTTTCCGCGGCCTGTCATGACTTCTCCCGATCCTCCGCGCCACCGGCGAGAGCTGGCGCTGGGAACCGCCTCGGCCGCTTGGCCTCGGGCGGAGCTGTCCGTCACGGGTTCGACGCATGGACACGTGGCTGCCCTCTCCCCGGGGACGGGGACGGGAGGAGGGATCACAGGGTCATACCTTGAGAGTGGGTCGATCGTCATCAAGGTAAACGCCCCGCAGGTGGGAGCGCAGGTGGAGCGCGTCCAGGCGGCGTGCGTCCGGAAGCCGCGGGGCCTGAGACCGGTCCGCCCGGACCCGCGCCGGCCCTGAGGCCGCGTGACGGCCCGGAGGAACGCCTGCCCGCAGGGTGCCTGCCCCGGCGAGTGCGTGACGGCCCGGAGGAACGCCTGCCCGCAGGGTGCCTGCCCCGAGGCTGCGTGGCGGCTCGGAGGATGCGTGACGGCCCGGAGGGATGGGGGCCGGCATGCGGAGGGGTTCCGTCCCCAGGGTGGTCGCCTGCCCCCACGCACGCCTGCGGCGCGACCCTCCGCCGCGTGCTCTCAGCGTCTCAGGGGGTGCGGGGCACCGCGGAGACCGCTGGGCGGGAGTAGTCGGCCGAGGCGGAGGGAGCCGCGCCCGGCTTGTCGACGCCGCTCGTCACCGGAGGCGGGACCTGCTGCTCCTGCCTGCCGGCGGCCGCACCGCGGTAGACGGCGCTGAAGGCGAGCGCCACCATCCCGATCCCCATCAGCAGGGCGAGCAGCCAGGCCACCGGGCGGTGCCAGCGCGCGGAGCCTCGGTAGGGACGCAGGGAACCGCCGTGGCGCCCGTAGGGGCTGCTGTCGTCCCCGTAGAAGCCGTCGGGGTCATCAGGGTCGAAAGACTCACCGAAGGCCCTCTCGCGGCCGTACAGCCCGTCCGGGCCGTAGCCTTCGTCGTAGAGGTCGTCGTCGATGGCGCCGCCGCCCGAGCGTGCGCGGCTCGCCTCGGCCTCGGCGCGGGCCTGCGCGGCGGCCAGGAGACGCTCGACAGCGGTGGGTTCGTGGATCTCGGCGGACCTGATGAAGTCCTCGTCGAACACCACGGAGGCGAAGTCCTCGTCCGCGCCCCCGCGGTCGTCGTCGGGCTCCCAGCCGTCCGGGAACGGCCTGCCCCCCACGTCGTCCGGCACAGCTTCAGCGTAGCCCCGGCGGGGCGATTTGGGCAGAGAGCCCGCGAATTCGCCCGCTCCGCCGGGGCCTCCGGCCGCAGGACGTGGCTAACGGATGTGGCCGTCGCCCGTGACGATGTACTTCGTGGACGTCAGCTCCGGCAGCCCCATCGGCCCCCGGGCGTGCAGCTTCTGGGTGGAGATGCCGATCTCGGCGCCGAATCCGAACTGGCCGCCGTCGGTGAAGCGCGTGGAGGCGTTCACGGCGACGGTGGTGGAATCGACCAGTTGGGTGAACCGGCGGGCCGCGGCCTGCGAGGTGGTGACGATCGCCTCGGTGTGGCCGGAGGACCAGAGCCGGATGTGCGCCACGGCCGCCTCCAGGGATTCCACGACGGCGGCCGCGATGTCGTACGAGAGGTACTCGGTCTCCCAGTCCTCCGCCGTCGCCGCCACCACGGTGGCCTTTGACCCCTCGGCGTACCCGAGCACCCGCTCGTCGCCGTGCACCGTCACCCCGGCGTCGGCCAGCGCGTCCAGGGCGCGCGGCAGGAACTCCGCCGCGATGTCCTTGTGGACCAGGAGGGTCTCGGCCGAGTTGCAGACGCTCGGGCGCTGCGCCTTGGAGTTGACCAGGATGTCGACGGCCATGTCGATGTCGGTGCGCGCGTCCACGTACACGTGGCAGTTGCCCGTGCCGGTCTCGATCACGGGGACCGTGGACTCCTCGACCACCGTGCGGATCAGGGAGGCTCCGCCGCGCGGGATCAGCACGTCGACCAGCCCGCGGGCACGCATGAGCTCGCGGACCGAGTCGCGGTTCTCGCCCGGTACGAGCTGCACGGCGTCGGCCGGGAGGCCGGAACCGCCGACCGCGTCGCGGATCACCCGTACGAGGGCCGAGTTCGAGGCGTACGCGGAGGACGATCCGCGCAGCAGCACCGCGTTGCCCGACTTCAGGCAGAGGGCGGCGGCGTCGACGGTCACGTTGGGCCGGGCTTCGTAGATGATGCCGACGACGCCGAGCGGTACGCGGACCTGGCGCAGGTCGATGCCGTTGGGGAGGGTCGAGCCGCGGACCACTTCGCCGACCGGGTCGGGCAGGGCCGCCACGTCACGGGCGTCCGCGGCGATCGCGCGGACCCGCTCCGGGGTGAGCGTGAGCCGGTCGACGACGGACTCGCTCGTGCCGGCCTCCCTGGCACGCGTGACGTCCTCCGCGTTGGCCTCGACGATCTCGCCGGTACGCACCTCGAGCGCGTCCGCGATGGCCAGCAGGGCGTCGTCCTTCGCCGCACGCGGGAGTGGCGCGATGTCGTCGGCGGCGGCGCGTGCCCGGTAGGCCGCCTGGGCGACCGGGGACATGTTGTCGTACGGCGAGAGCGTGGTCATGCCCGCAGGGTAATGCGCACACTGCGGGCATCCGTCACGTATCCCGTGATGCGAGACGGGCGTTCCGGCGCTTGCGCACCAGGGTCGGCCGGACGCGCGCCCCTCGCGTGGGACGTGCTCCGACCGTACGCGTGAACGCGTCCCGGCAGGACACCGCCGGGCACCCGCACGGGACACGAGGGGCAGCCGGCCCGGCGGTCAGTACGGGTGCACCCCGACCGGGGCCGCCGGTGGCGGGCCGTAGCCCTCGGCGATGCGCAGGTGGTAGGTCTCCCGGTCGATGACCTCCAGGCCGACGATCTCCCAGGGCGGGAGCTTCGCGCTGGAGCGGTGCTCGCCCCAGAGCCGGAGCGCCACCGCGGCGGCGTCGTGGAGGTCCCGGGCCTCTTCCCAGTAGCGGATCTCCGCGTGGTCGTTGGCATACCTGCTGGTCAGAAGGAAGGGGTGATCGTGCGCCAGCTGTTCGAGCCCGCGCCTGACCTCCTTCAGCGGTGTCTCGGTGCCGGAGACGCTGAGGGTGATGTGCCACAGCCTGGAGCGGGTGCCTTCCTCCTCCGCCACCGCCGGTTCCTGCTCAAGGGTCTGGTCGGCGGGCGTACCGACGAAGTCGGCCCCCGCTCCGACACTGGTCAGGGCGCGGCTGCCCGTTCCGCGGGGCAGCGCCCCCGGGCGCGCTCGTCTCACCGGCGGCCTCCTGTGAATGTGTAGCTGTGCTGACCCCTTCGTGCCCTGTGACAAAGTTGACCAGCCCGGGGCCGGGTGTGGGGCGGTTTTCGTGAAGGTCTCCGCCCGAAGGCTGGACTTTCAGCCGTTTCAGGAGGCCGGATGGGGCGTGAGAACGACGAGATCGTCCCTGTGTACGACCTCGCGCTCGTAGGCGGGGCCGAGTTCGCGCGCCAGGTCGCGGGTGGACCTGCCGAGCAGCTGGGGGATCTCCTTGGCGTCGAAGTTGACCAGCCCGCGGGCGACGGCCCGGCCGGCCGGGTCCCGCAGTTCGACCGGGTCCCCGGCGGAGAACTCGCCCTCGACCGCGCTGATTCCGGCGGGCAGCAGCGAGGTGCGCCGCTCGACGACGGCACGCACGGCCCCTTCGTCGAGGGTGAGCGCGCCCTGCGGGGTCGAGGCGTGGGCCAGCCAGAGCAGCCGGTCGGCCGAGCGGCGTCCCGTGCGGTGGAAGTACGTGCCGGTGTCGCGCCCCGCGAGCGCGTCGGCGACATGGCTCGCTGAGGTGAGGACCACCGGGATGCCGGCGGCGGTGGCGATCCGGGCGGCCTCGACCTTGGTGACCATGCCCCCCGTGCCGACGCCCGCCTTGCCCGCGCTGCCGATGACGACGCCCTCCAGGTCGGCGGGACCGCTCACCTCCGCGATGCGTGAGGTGCCGGGCGTGCTCGGGTCGCCGTCGTAGAGGCCGTCGACGTCGGAGAGGAGGACGAGCAGGTCGGCGTGGACGAGGTGGGCGACGAGCGCGGCGAGCCGGTCGTTGTCGCCAAAGCGGATCTCGTCCGTGGCCACCGTGTCGTTCTCGTTGACGACGGGGAACGCTCCCATCTCCAGGAGCTGGTCGAGCGTGCTGTAGGCGTTGCGGTAGTGCGCGCGGCGGCTGGTGTCGTCCGAGGTGAGGAGCACCTGGCCGACCCGTACGCCGTAGCGCGCGAAGGAGGCGGTGTAGCGGGCGACGAGCAGCCCCTGCCCGACGCTGGCGGCGGCCTGCTGACGGGCCAGGTCCTTGGGCCTGCGGACGAGTCCGAGCGGGGCGAGGCCCGCCGCGATGGCGCCGCTGGAGACGAGGACGATCTCGCGCTCTCCTCCGCTGCGGACCTTGGCGAGCGCGTCGACGAGGGCGTCCACCCGATCGGCGTCGAGACCGCCCGCCGCCGTGGTGAGCGAGGAGGAGCCGACCTTGACGACGATCCTGCGGGCCTCGGTCACGCCTGGCCTGGCACCGGAACCGTCCCGTGCGGGTGTGCTGAGCGCACCGTCGAAGTCCCCTGCCGCGCCTTCGGAATCCCTTGCCCCTGACACGTACGCCCGTCCCCATCACGTCGTTCTGCTCGGTCTCCTCAATCTACGCGAGCGCCCGGATCCGCACCGTGCCGTCTCAGCTGCTGTCGGCAGGTGGGTCCACTGGACACGTGGACCACCCCAAGTCACGTTCCGACATGCCCCCGAATGGAGTCATTTACGTAATCTCCACCCGCCATTCATCGGGCTACCCTCGTGTATGTGACAGATGAACCGACCCGCCAGAGACGCATTCTGCTCAGATCGGGCAAAAGCCCCTTCGATGTGGCTTCGCTCGAAGAGTCCCTCCACAGAGACGTCTTTGCCACCAACGCCGGCAACCTGATCTTCAGTGATGCCTCGCACAAGATCCTCACGACCCCGCGGGCAGCGGTCTTCTCCAACGGCATCCGCACGGATCCTGGGGCGGCAGGTCGCATAAACGAGGAGTACGACGTCTTCGTCGTGCCCCTCGCGAACGCGTTCCGCCCGACGTTCGAGCGGCCCCTGAAGCGGATGACGCAGCTGATCAAGAAGCTGCGCATCCCCGTCGTCGTGCTGGGTGTGGGCGCGCAGGCCGACCTGAAGTACGACGCGTCACGGCTGAAGCCGATGGAGCCGACGGTCCGGGAATTCGTCACAGAGGTGCTCAACCGCAGCGCGTCCATCGGCGTGCGGGGCGAGTTCACCGAGCAGTACCTCAAGAACATGGGCTTCCGGGACGTCGAGGTCATCGGCTGCCCCTCCATGTTCATGAACGGCGAGACGTTCACGCTCGAGAAGAAGTCCGAGTCGCTCTCCACGGACTCCCTGATCTCGGTGAACGGCTCGCACAGCGCCGTACGCTCGCACGGCCTCGACGCCATCATCCGGCAGGCCCACGAGCGCTACCCGAATCTGCGCTTCGTCGGGCAGAACCTCCTCGAGGCGCAGCTGCTGCACTGGCGGGAGACCCCGAACCCGCTCGGCGCGCAGACCTCGATGCCGACCCATCCGTCCCACCCGATGTACCGCGAGGGCAAGGTCGGGCTCTACATCGACCCGGCCACCTGGATCGAGGAGCTGCGCGCGTACGACTTCTCGTTCGGCTCCCGCATCCACGGGAACATCGCGGCTCTGCTGGCGGGTGTGCCGAGCACCGTGCTCTGCAGCGACTCCCGGACCCTGGAGCTCTGCCGGTACTTCGGCATCCCGCACCGCAAGATCTCCGAGACGCCCAAGAACATCGACCCGGCCGAGCTGTACGAGGCGGCCGACTTCGGTGATCTGGTGAACGGCCACAAGGAACGGTTCCTCCGCTTCACCGGCTTCATGGAGAAGAACGGGCTGGAGAACACCTTCCACCACGGCGACAGCGGCAAGGCCTTCGACGCCCAGCTGTCCAAGCTCGCTCTGCCGCCGGCCGTCCGCCCCTGGACCGAGAGCGACCCCGATTCGCTCAGCAGCCGCTTCAGCTTCATGCGCGGCCGCATGGAGGAGCTGGCGGAGCAGAACGCCCTGCTGCGCGCCCAGCTCGAGAAGCGCAACCGCCCGGTCAGCATCAAGGTGCAGACGGCCGGGGACGGGCCGACCGCGCTGCCGTCCGCCTACCGTCGCGCCCGTCGCGTGGTGGGGCGGCCGGTGCGCAGGCTGCTCCGCCCCGAGCAGTAGGGATCCCTCGTCCGCCGTCGCGCGGAGCCCACCTCAGACCCGGTGGGCTCTGCGCGGCATGTGCAGTCCGGCCGACCTGGCCGTCCTGCGTGCCTTGCCCGCCAGCCCTCGCAGGAAGACCGCGGTGGACTGACGCCCCGGCACCTCGATCCGCTTCCGGCCGATCCACTCGGTGACGGTGAGCTCGTACGCCGACAGGGGCAGCACCTCCCCCTCCCCGAAGTGGGGGTAGACCAGATACAGCCGCCCCCGGAGCCCCTTGCGGACCTGGCGGGGCTTCTTGTCCTCCTTCATGAACCGCAGGATGTCCAGGAGCAGGTCGAGCCGCCCCTCGGAGATGCAGATCAGCCGGAGCCGCTCGTGGACCTTGAGGCGCCGGGCCAGGCCGGGTGACCAGTAGGCCTTCAGCAGCGGCGCCGCCAGCTCCATCTTCTTCTTCCGCACCTCGTCGGACTGGCGCAGCAGGGCGGTCCCGAACTGCGGGAGCAGCGTGATGACCATGGGCCGGACCATCAGGGCGTCCCGCTTCGGCCCCGGCGGGACATGGGCGGCGATGAGGCCCGTGAGCGCGCGTGCCGAGTCGAAGCGCAGCAGGTAACTCCCGCTCTTCGTCACGTGCTTGCCGTCGTCCCGGCCCACCAGGTAGTAGCAGGTGTAGTCGGCCACGACGGAGACGCCGTTGCCCCGCAGGTACGCCTCCATGGTGAAGAGCGCGTCCTCACCCGTCCTGAGGTCCTCGTCGAAGGTCATCCCGAGCCGCACGAGCAGCTCACGCCGGAACAGCTTCTGGGCGCTCAGGGTGAACTTGATGTTGGAGGAGTAGAGGTCGGCCCGTTCGACCGTCTCCTTCCACATCGACTTCGCGGCGCCGCGGTTGACGCCGACGACCTTCCCGAGCACCACGTCGGTGCCGGCCCGGTCGCCCATCGCGACCATCCGCTCCAGGGCTTCCTCACCGAAGTAGTCGTCCGCGTCGAGGAAGAAGACGTACCGGCCGCGGGCGAGCCCGAGACCGACGTTGCGCGGGCCGCTGGGGCCGCCGGAGTTCTTCTGGCGGACGACGCGCATGTCGATGGCCGTCCGGGCCGCGAACTCCTCGAGGTACTCCCCCGTGCCGTCGGTCGACCCGTCGTCGACCGCCACGATCTCGATACGCCCGGCAGGAAGCGTCTGCGCCTCGACCGACTCCAGGCAGCGGATCAGATACGGCATGGCCTCGTAGGCGCCGATGATGACGGTCACGTCTGGTGCGCTGTTGCTCATCTCTCCCCGGTTCACGCATTTACGCATTTATCAGGAGAAACGATGGAACGACGAATCATGTGTGTTCCATGCACGGACACACCGAACGGCCCGTACGTTCCCCCTCCCCAGGAGGAAGACGGACGGGCCGTTCAGTAGGTTGCGCCGCGAATCGGACGCGTTTCGAACATCTGGATGACGGCTGGATTACACCTGCCGTCGGCCTTACGGCCGGCCGTCCGCGTCGTTCCCGCGGCCGGCCGGAGACCCCCAGGTCAGCGGAGCGCCGAGGGGCCCGTGTTGATCTCCGCGTCGGCGTCCGGGGACGGCACGTCGGGATCGACGGCCGCCTCGGCCTCGGCGACGACCTCGGCCGCTCCGTCGCCGACACCGCTGGACGCGGCCTCGGGGTCGGGCAGCGGGGCGGGCTGCTGACCGCCGACGCGCTGGGCGACGCCCACGTTGCGGGCCTCGGCCTTGGCCGCGAGTGCCAGCACGGCGGCGTTGAACTGCTCCATGGACGTCGGCTCGTCCGGGCCGAGCAGATAGGTCTTCAGCTCGTGGCGCGCCTCGGCCAGCGGGTCCGCCGCGGGGTCGGCGACGGCCCGCAGCAGGTCGTCGATCTCCGCCGCGCTGTTGGAGAGGATGACGGCCGCCCGTACGGCGGTGTTCTGGCGCTTGAACTCCTCCGCGCCGAACTCGGCGGAGTCCGTGACCGCGTACGGCTTGCCGCTCGCGATGAAGTCGGAGACCACGCTGGAGATGTCCGAGACCATGGCGTCGGACTGGTTGAAGCAGTCGTACAGCTTCGGCTGCGAGCCGGTCACCGTCTTGTGCTCCCACCAGCCGAAGGACTGCCAGTAGGCGTCGTTCCACTCGGCCCGCAGGGTGGCGATCTCGGTCTGGCGGGCCGGGTCGGCGAGCGCGACACGCGACTCCTCCGACTCGTCGCCCCCGGCGCGGCCGGCCTGCGCCAGCTCGGCCAGGCGGGCCTCGACACGAGCCAGTTCGGCCTTGGCGGCGCGCTGCCCGGCGGCGGCGGCCGAGGCCTCCTTCACCCAGCGCGGGTCGGTGGCACGTTCCTGCGCGGCCTTGGCGACCAGCGCCTTGATCCGGGCGTTGACGGCCTTGGCCTTCGCACTGCGGATGCCGGTGAACGGGTGCGGCTTGTAGATGACCCGGACCGGGCTGTCCGCCGTCAGCAGGCGGCGGACGATGTTCTCACCGGCAAGCAGCAGGGAGGTGTTGCCCGGGTTGTCGTCCCAGCCCTCCCAGGTGGGGGCGTACAGCACCGTCGGGATGGGGTTCTTCGTGGTGCCGGTCCAGCTCTCGATCGGCGCCAGTTGCGGCCGCCCGACCTCGACGATGTCCTCGTCGCGGATGCCGACGTCGGCCAGGGCGTAGCGGTCGCGGCCCGCGCGGCCCGCCGTCCAGACCTCGTCGTAGACCTTGGAGTACGGGTTGACGCTGGCCAGCTTGTCGCTGTCGCCGTGGCCGATGAAGACGTGCTTCATGGTCGGGACGCGCAGCATGTGGATGTTCTTGCCGACGTTGGCCGGATACAGGCACACGCGGACGGTGGAGAGGTTCAGGTTCATCAGGTGGGTGCCCGCGGGCACGCAGACCACCGGCACGGAGGTGTCCGCGAGCTGCGACACGAGGTTGCGCTCACGCATGACGATCAGCGGGCGCCCCTCGACGGCCGCCATCGTGTCCAGCCACATGTTGCCCTGGTAGGCGGACTCGTTGGAGCCGGAGAAGTAGAGCACTACGGTCGGCTGGTACTCGCCCAGCCAGGTGTCCAGGGCCTTCAGGACGGCGGGGGCCGACGGCGCCCGGCGGCTGCGGCGCAGGTACGGCATCAGCAGGGCGTTGAAGACGACGGCCAGCAGCACCGTCACACCGGCACCGATGTAGCCGACGAGGTCCTCGCCCGTGCCGGCGGCGATCAGGACGCCCGCCACCGCGGGCAGGTCGAGGTGGAGCATCTTCTCGCTGGAGCGGTGCAGCAGCGCACGCGGCGGGGCGTCGGGGATGCGGACGGCGTGCAGGTCCACGTTCCGGGTGACGATCGGCAGGCTGCGGCGGAGCCGGATCAGCGTCGTGAGCGCGCCGTGCGGGGCCTGCAGACCGTAGAAGACGAGGAAGCAGGCGACCGCCGCGTAGAACAGCGGCTCCTCGGCGAGGTCCAGCCGGGCCAGCAGCAGGATGATCATCAACTGGCGGAGCAGGAAGCGGATGGACAGTCCGGCCCGCACCTTGCCGAGCCTGTTGATCAGGTAACTGCCGCGCTGGTGCAGGTACCAGTCCGCGATGTACGTGACAGCCGTGGCCGCCGCGAAGAACCAGATATCGGGAAGAAGCGCGGCGATCATGACGCAGGGGTAGCCCAGCATCATCAGTACTGCTGCCGCCAGTTCTGACCGACTGCCCACACGGGCCAGGCGGATGGCTGTCGAAATCACGAAGGACCTGCTCCAGGGGGTGCCGGTTGTTTCACGTATAGAGGGAAATGTGAAGGTGCGGCTTCACGCACTCGGGCCTCTGCAATCACCGAAAAGTGATCGCAGAGGCCCGTAAAAGTACATTTGTCAAGAATTATTACACATCTTCCTGACGGTCCAGCACCGATGCCAGCGCCTGTTCGAATCCCGAGGCCTCGGTGACGTCACGGGTCGGGTCCTGCTGCCGTACGTCGATGACGTGGCCCGTCATCGCCGACAGCAGAACGTCCAGCGAGGTGCGCGCCACGGCCTCGGAGGAGAGCAGCGAGCCCTCCGGCTCCTGGCCGAACGCCTTGGTGCGCATGGGGGTCGCGGTGCGCTCCGGGTTCACGCAGTTCACCCTGACGCCCTCGCCCGCCCACTCGTCGGCCAGCGCCTGGGTGAGGTTCACCATGGCGGCCTTGGTGGAGGAGTAGAGGCTGTACTCGGCACGGCCCCGGGTGTAGCTGCTGGAGGTGTAGAGCAGCAGCTGGCCCTGGGTCTCCGCGAGGTACTTGTACGAGGCGCGGGCGATCTGCACGGGCGCCAGGTAGTTGACGTTCAGCGCTTCCTGGATCGTCGTGTTGTCCGTCTCGGCCAGCTTGCCGATGCGCAGGACGCCCGCGGTGTTGATCACGTAGTCGATGCGCCCGGTCTCGGCGTACGCCTTGGAGAGCGCGTCGTCGATGTGCTCCGGGTTCTCCACGTGCGTACCGGTGGTGGAGCGGCCCAGCGCGTACACGCTGGCGCCGTACTGCTCCGCCAGCGCGGCGATGTCCGCTCCGATGCCGTACGAACCGCCGAAGACGACCAGGGTCTTGCCCGAGAGCAGTTCGCGGTAGGCGGCCTCGTCGGCCTGGCGCGGGGCGGCGGTGGAGGCCAGCTGGAAGAGCTTGTCGGTGATGAAGACGTCGACCGGCTGCGTCACCTTCATGTTGTACTCGTCGCCCGCGACCACGTAGATCGGCACGTCGGGGAGGTACCGCAGGACGACCGAACAGTCGTCGGTGGCCTGGAAGTTGGGGTCGCCGGCCGCGACCTCGTACGCCTTGCGGATCGTGGACAGCTTGAACGCCTGCGGGGTCTGGCCGCGGCGCAGCCGGGACCGGTCCGGGACGTCGGTGATGAACTCGCCGTCCTCGCCGTGGGTACGGGTCACGATGATCGTGTCGGCGGACGGGATGGCGACGTCGACCGCCTGGTAGCGGCCGAGGGCCTCGACGCAGTCCTTGATGACACGCTGTGACAGCAGGGGGCGGACCGCGTCATGGAAGAGGACGTTGCGGTCCTCGCCCTCCGCGAGTCCCTCGCCGAGAGCGGAGATGGCGCGCTCGGTGGTCTCGTTCCGGGTGCTGCCACCCTCGATGATCTTGGTGACCTTGGTCAGCCCGGCCTTGGCGACGATCTTCTCGACGTCGGGCACGAAGCCCGGCGCCATGAGCACGATGACATCGTCGATGTCCTCGGCGTTCTCGAAGATGCTCAGCGTGTGCTCGATGACTGCCTTACCGGCGATCTTCAGCAGCTGCTTGGGGATCGCCAGTCCCACTCGCTGACCGGTTCCACCGGCGAGCACGACCGCTGTGGTCCGGGGCTTGGCTTCATGCGGCACAGACACAGACGACCTACCTTGCGATGACAGGGGGGAACAGTGTGATGGTCGCACTCTCCGTGACCGTCTCGCAAGGCGGACGTTTACCGGCGCTTGCCCTGGGGAAACCCGCAGTTCACCGCCTGGCCAGGCAGATTGCGTCCTCGGACCCCCGTACCCGGAGTGACGGACTCCACAGAGTCTTACGCAATCCCCACATCGCCGGCGGCCCCGACGCCCGCCACCTGGCAATTCGCTGTGAATCCGGGCGCCCCCGCGCGGCGGGGGCGCCCGGCAGGACCGGCTAGAAGGGGTCGAACTCGTCGTACTCGCGCTGCGCGTCGTCCCGCTCGGACTCGCGGTCGCGGCGGCGCTGCGCCGCGGGGCGCGGGGCCTCCAGGCGGTGGTCCTCACCGCGGCGGCCCAGCATCTCGGCGCCGGCGGCCATGGTCGGCTCCCAGTCGAAGACGACGGCGTTCTCCTCGGGCCCGATGGCCACGCCGTCACCGGCCTGGGCACCCGCCTTGCGGAGCTCGTCCTCGACACCGAGGCGGTTGAGGCGGTCGGCGAGGTAGCCGACGGCCTCGTCGTTGTTGAAGTCGGTCTGGCGGATCCAGCGCTCGGGCTTCTCGCCGCGCACGCGGTAGATGCCGTCCTCCTCCAGGGTCACGGTGAACCCGGCGTCGTCGACGGCCTTCGGGCGGATGACGACGCGGGTCGACTCCTCCTTGGGCTTGGTCGCGCGCGCCTCGGCGATGATCCCGGCCAGGGCGTACGAGAGGTCGTTGAGGCCCTTGTGCGCGATGGCCGACACCTCGAAGACGCGGTAGCCGCGCGCCTCCAGGTCCGGGCGGATCATGTCGGCGAGGTCCTGGCCGTCCGGGATGTCGACCTTGTTGAGGGCGACGATGCGCGGACGGTTCTCGAGGCCGCCGTACAGCCGCAGCTCCTCCTCGATCATGTCCAGGTCGGAGACGGGGTCGCGGTCGGACTCCAGCGTCGCGGTGTCCAGGACGTGCACGAGGACCGAGCAACGCTCGACGTGGCGCAGGAACTCCAGGCCGAGGCCCTTGCCCTGGCTGGCGCCCGGGATGAGGCCGGGGACGTCCGCGATGGTGTAGACGGTCGAGCCCGCGGTGACGACGCCGAGGTTGGGCACGAGGGTCGTGAACGGGTAGTCCGCGATCTTCGGCTTGGCCGCCGAGAGCACCGAGATCAGCGAGGACTTCCCGGCGCTCGGGTAGCCGACGAGCGCGACGTCGGCGACGGTCTTGAGCTCCAGGACGATGTCCCGGCTCTCCCCCGGCTCGCCGAGCAGCGCGAAGCCGGGCGCCTTGCGGCGGGCGGAGGCCAGCGCGGCGTTGCCGAGGCCGCCGCGGCCGCCCTGGCCCGCGATGAAGGTGGTGCCCTGGCCCACGAGGTCGGCGAGGACGTTGCCCGCCTTGTCGAGGACGACGGTGCCGTCCGGGACCGGCAGGACGAGGTCCTGGCCGTCCTTGCCGGAGCGGTTGTCACCGGCGCCGGGCTGGCCGTTCGTGGCCTTGCGGTGGGGGTGGTGGTGGTAGTCCAGCAGCGTGGTCACGGACTGCTCGACGACGAGGATCACATCGCCGCCGCGTCCGCCGTTGCCGCCGTCGGGGCCGCCGAGCGGCTTGAACTTCTCACGGTGCACGGAGGCCACGCCGTGGCCTCCGTTACCCGCGGCGGCATGCAGCTCGACGCGGTCCACGAAGGTGGTCATGGGTGGGTGCCTCCAGGTACAGCGGAAAAATACGGGAATGTCTCTAGACGTAACGCGCCGAGGGCGGACCCGCTTCCCCGGTTGCCGGGAAAGCTGAGATCCGCCCTCGGAAGGTGCTGTGACGTCTCGCCGGTGCCTGGATCAGGCAGCGACGGGAACGATGTTCACGACCTTGCGGCCACGGTGCGTACCGAACTCCACCGCACCGGCGGTCAGCGCGAACAGCGTGTCGTCGCCGCCACGGCCGACGCCCGTGCCCGGGTGGAAGTGGGTGCCACGCTGGCGGACCAGGATCTCACCGGCGTTGACGGCCTGACCGCCGAAGCGCTTCACGCCGAGCCGCTGAGCATTGGAATCGCGCCCGTTCCGAGTGGACGATGCGCCCTTCTTGTGTGCCATGTCTCCTCAGTCCCTTACTTCGCAGCCGCGGGGATGCCGGTGACCTTGATCGCCGTGTACTGCTGGCGGTGACCCTGGCGGCGGCGGTAGCCCGTCTTGTTCTTGTAGCGAAGGATGTCGATCTTCGCGCCCTTGTGGTGGTCCACGACCTCGGCCTGGACCTTGATGCCGTCCAGCACCCACGGGTCGCTGGTCACGGCGTCGCCGTCGACAACGAGCAGGGTCGAGAGCTCGACCGTGTCGCCAACCTTGGCGGTGGAAATCTTGTCAACCTCAACGATGTCGCCGACAGCAACCTTGTGCTGGCGACCACCGCTGCGCACGATGGCGTACACGCGGATCTCTCTCTCACTCGGAACGGATCCCCTGATGCCAGCCGCCCGCGCAGGCCGGGGCCCACGACAGTCCGGAAGGATGAGCGGCCTCCCCCGGGGACGGATCACCGGGAGGGATGTGCTCAGGGGGTAGGCGCACAGAAACACGCCGAGGGTCAAGGGTACGGGGAGGGGTGCGGGGGGTCAAACCGGGTACCGCGCCGCCCCTGCCGGACTCCGGCAGGCCGAGGGCCCCGGCGGGGACCGTAAGATTCCCCGCACATCCGCATCCCCGGAAGGCGCAGCCCGTGAACTACAGAGTCCAGCCCACCGCCCAGGTCGACGAGAGCGCCGAGATCGGGGACGGCAGCAGCGTCTGGGAACTCGCGCAGATCCGCGAGGGCGCCAGGCTCGGCGAGGGCTGTGTCGTCGGCCGCGGCGCGTACGTCGGCACGGGCGTGCGGATCGGCGACAACGTCAAGCTGCAGAACTACGCCCTCGTCTACGAGCCGGCGGAGCTCGGCGACGGCGTCTTCGTCGGCCCCGCCGTGGTCCTCACCAACGACCACAACCCGCGCTCCGTCGACCCCGAGGGCAAGCAGAAGCGCGGCGGCGACTGGGAAGCCGTGGGCGTGAAGGTCGCCGAGGGCGCCTCGCTCGGCGCACGGTCCGTCTGCGTCGCCCCGGTTCGGATCGGCCGCTGGGCCATGGTCGCGGCGGGCGCGGTGGTCACCAAGGACGTCCCGGACTTCGGCCTGGTCGTGGGCGTGCCGGCCCGCCGGATCGGCTGGGTGGGCCGCAGCGGCGTCAAGCTCGTGGAGCGCGCGGACGAGCCGGGCGTCTGGGAGTGCCCGCAGACGGGCGCGCTGCACGACGAGACCGACGGCGTACTGAGCGAGCGGGCCGCCCGCGCGCTCTGACCCCGCTTCCCGGCGTCCGGCCTCCCCGCGGTGGACCGCGGGGCCCGGAGGCCTCCTGTGCCGTCCCTACCGCACTCGAAGATGGTGACCTCCATGCCGGCCAGCCGGATAACCGGTCCGGACACCCGTGACCGGCTCGCCTCACTGACCGGCCTGCGCTTCTGGGCCGCTCTCGTCGTCGTCCTGTACCACCTGTCCCGGCTGACGGGGAAGCTTCCCCTGATCAGCGACGTCACCTGGTACGGGCGCACCGGGGTGACCTTCTTCTTCGTCCTCTCCGGCTTCGTGCTGGCCTGGACGTACGACGGGAAGACCGTGCCCGCCGCGGTCTTCCTCTGGCGCCGCTTCGCGCGGATCTGGCCCCTGCTGGCGGTCTCGACCGTCGTCTCCGTGACGGTGTGGCGCGTCCTGGGGACGGACTTCTCCCTGCGGGGCGTGGCCGCCACCCTGGGGCTCGTCAACTCCTGGGCGCCGGGGCGCGAGTACCTCGTGGGCGGGAATCCCGCCGCGTGGTCGCTCAGCGACGAGGCCTGGTTCTACCTGCTCTTCCCGCTGCTGCTGATGCTGCCCCTGCTGCGGTCGGCCCGCGGCAGGACGTGGTGCGCGGTCGTGCTCTGCCTCGCCTCCGCTGCCGTGTGGGTGTCGGGCTCGCTGTTCACCGAGCCGTCGCTGCGGGTCTGGGCCCTCGACTACTTCCCTCCGACCCGCACCCTCCAGTTCGTCCTGGGCGTGGTGGCGGGCCTTGCGGTCAAGCAGGGATGGCGGCCCCCGGTCGGTCTCCCCGTGGCCATCGCCCTGGTGGTGGCCGGGCACATCGCGCTCGTGCCGTGGTCGCGGGCGGTCCCCGACAGCCTCTGGTACAGCCCGTACAGCGCCTCGCACCTGCTGTCGGCGCCCCTCTTCGCCCTGCTCGTCGCGGCGGCCGCCAGAGCCGACCTGGAGGGCTGCAGGACCGGCCTCTCCGGTACCTGGTCGGTCCGGCTGGGCCACTGGTCCTTCGCGTGGTACCTGTTCCACGAGATCGTCATCAGGGCTCTGCTCGGCGTGCTGGGCCGGCCCGTCACCCAGCTCGAAACGGCGAGGATCTGGCTGCTGACCCTGGTCATCAGCCTGGCCGTCGCCGCCGTGGCCTACCACTGGGTGGAGCATCCGCTGGAACGCCTGCTCCGCCGCGCGGGGCCGGGCGGCGCCCGCCGCACCGCACCCGCCGGGTCCCCGGACCCGGACGGCTCCACTCCCCGTGAACCGCACGTGCCCGGCCCGGGCACGCCCGC
This sequence comes from Streptomyces sp. CB02058, assembly GCF_001905505.1. GTDB lineage: Bacteria > Actinomycetota > Actinomycetes > Streptomycetales > Streptomycetaceae > Streptomyces. Next base: position 547,754 of record NZ_LIPG01000002.1, on the reverse strand, counting down.
CCTCGAGAAGAAGAGCGTCCAATGAAAGTCGTCAGCATCGTCGGCGCCCGCCCCCAGCTGGTGAAGCTCGCGGCCGTGGCCGCGGCGTTCGCCGGTACGGACCACCGTCATGTGATCGTCCATACCGGACAGCACTACGACGCGGACCTCTCGGACGTCTTCTTCTCCGGCCTCGGCATACCCGACCCGGATGTGCATCTGGGCGTCGGTTCAGGGAGCCACGGAGTGCAGACGGGGGCCGTCCTGAGCGCACTCGACCCGGTCCTGGACGCCGAGAAGCCCGACTGGGTCCTCGTGTACGGCGACACCAACTCGACGCTGGCGGGCGCGCTTTCGGCAGTCAAGCAGCATCTTCCGGTGGCTCATCTGGAGGCGGGCCTGCGCTCGTTCAACCGCAGGATGCCGGAGGAGCACAACCGGGTCCTCACCGACCACTGCGCCGACCTCCTGCTGGCCCCCACCGCGGAGGCCATGCGTCACCTGGCGGACGAGGGCCTCGCCCCCCGGGCGGAGCTGGCGGGTGACGTCATGGTGGACATCTGCCTGCGCATCCGGGACGCCGTGCTGGCGGGCGAGCATCCGCAGCCGGCGCTGCCCGAGGGGATCGACCCGTCGAAGCCCTTCCTGCTGGCCACGCTCCACCGCCCCGACAACACGGACGACCCGGCGCGGCTGTCCGCCCTGGTGGGGGCGCTGGCCGCCCTCCCGGTGCCGGTGGCCCTGCTCGCGCACCCCCGTCTGGTCGCGCGCGCGGAGCAGCACGGCATCGACCTCGCACAGGGCTCGGTGCACGTGGGCCGTCCCCTGCCGTACGCGGGGCTCGTGGCCGCCGTCCTGGCCTCCTGCGGTGTGGTGACCGACTCCGGGGGGCTCCAGAAGGAGGCCTTCCTGCTGGACCGCGTCTGTACCACCGTGCGGCCGGAGACGGAGTGGGTGGAGACCCTGGAGGACGGCTGGAACCACCTGGTCCCCGACCCTCATGAGCTGGCCCCCGACAGCTGGGCCGCCCTGGCCGCCCGCCCCGCGCCGACGGCCTCGCGCGGCACTCCGTACGGCGACGGCACGGCCGCCGCACGCGTGGTGGAGCTGATGGAGCGGGCACTGGCCGACCGGGCCTGAGCGAGCGGACACGGACACGGCGAAGGGCCCACCCCGGCCGGGGTGGGCCCTTCGCCGTACCGCCTCCCGGAGACGGACCGGTCAGTCCAGCAGCCGCTCGTACAGGGCGACGTACTTCTCGGTCTGCACTTCCCAGCTCCACTCGTCCAGCATGCCCGGCTGCTCGTACGGCGCCGTGTAGCGCTCACGGTCCGCGAGGATGAGCCCCACCGCTCGGGCCAGGTCCTCGCCGTCCTCCGAGCGGAACACCTCGCCGTTGCCGACGCGGGTGACCTCGTCCGACATGGCCTTCACGTCACTGACCGCCACCGGCAGCCTGGCCTGCATGAACTCGAAGAACTTCGTGCTCAGCGCGACCTCGTGGTTGACCGGGCCCTTGCGCAGGGGGTGGATCCCGACGTCCGCGGTGGAGAGGAAGCCCACCAGGACGTCGTAGGGCACGTAGGGCATCAGGTGGATGCGGTCCGCCACGCCGATGTCCTCGGCGAGCGTGCGCAGCGACTTCACGTACGCGCCGTCGAGGTTGTTGATCACGAAGGCGACGTGCAGGTCGCCGGTGTGCCGCAGCGCCTCGACGACGGTGTGCAGCCCCCGCTGCGGTCCCGCCGCGCCGCAGTACACGGCGAGCGGCGTCGCGTCGTCCAGGCCGCAGGCCTCGCGGACGTGCTTGGCCCCGCTGTCGGTGGCCCAGGCGCCGCGTTGACCGGGGATGAGCTTGGGCGGGGCGTTGAGCGTGACTTCCGGGCGCTCGGTCAGGCCGTGCGATTCCTCGAGCATCTCGGCCAGGGCCGGGGACACCGTGACCACCGCGTCCGCGTATCCGATGTGCTCGCGCTCATAGGCGATCTGGGCCGCCAGCCACTTCTTCCCGGGGGCGTTGAGACCCGGCACGAACTCATGGGCGTCGTAGACGAACCGAATGGTCCGCCCCGCCCGGCGGGCCCGGGCGACGTAGCGTGCGGCGACACCGAGCATCCGGAAGTCGTGGGCGTGGATCAGATCGGGCTTCAGCCGGTCGAGCTCGGCGCTGAAGCTGATCTCGTAGCGGAACGGCAGCGGGTCGAGCCGCCGCCACGCCCGGTCGCCCATGACCGCGGTCCAGAACACGGCCTCGATGTTCTCGAGCGTGCCGTCGTGCTTCACCCGGGCGTCCAGCGCCGCGGGGGTCTGCCTGGCGCGTGCGGCTATGAACGAGCGCCGGGCCTTGGCCGCGGCCCGCTGCACCACGTGCGGGACCCTGCGCCCGGTGGAGCGCTTGCGGGAGATGCCGGTGCGCACCGCGTCACCGGCGCTGCCGACCAGCAGCTCGGCGGTGTCGACCGCGATCTGGTTCTGCTTGAACTCGATACGGTTCTTCGCCGTGTAGGCCAGCGGGTAGCGCAGCCGGTGGAGCCGCAGCCGCAGCGTCTTCTTGGCGACGAGGTGCTTCAGCGGAACGCGCAGCACCCGGGCAGGGCCTATCGCGTACTCGTCCCTGCCGGTCTTCGGCGCCTTCCCCAGCAGATGGACCTCCCAGCCGGCCTCGGCCATCGCCCGGGCACTCTTCTGTACCCGGGAGTCACCGTCGACCGTGTTGTCCACCAGCATGACCACGCGCCCTGGGCGCTTCACTGCAGTCATTCTCATTCCAATCGGAGAAGGCGCCGGAACCTGTCAGCCGCCGATGACGACGCGTCGCACGCCCGCCCAGTTGGCCGGGTCGGTCGTGCGGCGGCCGTCGACCAGGACGCGGACGTCCGGCAGGTCGGCGGCGGCGAGCTCACGGTACTCGGCGTGGTCGGCCTGGAGGATCGCGGCGGTCACGGCCTGGCCCTCGTGCGGCACGAGGCCGTGCGCGGTCAGCTCGTCGGCCGTGTACATCGGGTCCGAGACGAACGGCACCGCGCCGCGCGCCTTCAGCGCCTCGACCACACCGAAAACGCCGGAGAAGGCGGTCTCCTTGACGCCACCGCGGTAGGCGGCGCCCAGCACCAGGACCCCGACGCCGTCCAGGTCGCCGTAGGCGGCGGCCAGCAGGTCGACGGAGTACTCGGGCATCGCGGCGTTGGCCTCGCGGGCCGAGCGCACGACGGTGGCCTCGGGGTCGTTCCAGAGGTACATCCGCGGGTAGATCGGGATGCAGTGGCCGCCGACGGCGATGCCGGGCTGGTGGATGTGGCTGTAGGGCTGGCTGTTGCAGGCCTCGATGACCTTCTTGACGTCGATGTCGTTCTTGTCGGCGAACCGGGCGAACTGGTTGGCCAGACCGATGTTGACGTCGCGGTAGGTGGTCTCGGCGAGCTTGGCGAGCTCGGAGGCCTCCGCCGTACCGAGGTCCCAGACACCGTTCGGACGCGCCAGGTCCTCGCGCTCGTCGAAGTCGAGCACGGCCTCGTAGAACTCCACGCCGCGCTGCGAGGACGCCTCGTCGATGCCGCCGACGAGCTTGGGGTAGCGGCGCAGGTCGGCGAAGACGCGCCCGGTGAGCACGCGCTCCGGCGAGAAGACGAGGTGGAAGTCGCGGCCCGGGGTGAGGCCGGAACCCTCGGCAAGCATCGGCGCCCAGCGGGTGCGCGTGGTGCCCACCGGCAGGGTGGTCTCGTAACTGACGAGGGTGCCCGGCTTCAGGCCCGCGGCGATGGCCTTCGTCGCGGCGTCCATCCAGCCGAAGTCCGGCGTGCCCTCGGCGTCCACGAAGAGCGGGACGACGACCACGACGGCGTCGGACGCGGCGACCGCGGCCGTGGTGTCCGTCGTCGCGGAGAGCAGGCCGGCGCCCACGGTCTCCTTGAGCTTGACGTCCAGGTCGTGCTCGCCGGGGAACGGCTCGGTGGCCGCGTTGACCAGCTCGACGACCTTCTCGTTGACGTCGGCGCCAATGACCTTGTGGCCCTTGGCGGCGAACTGCACGGCGAGCGGAAGGCCGATCTTGCCGAGCGCGACTACACAGATGTTCATCGGGTTACTTTCCTCTTCAGCCTGGACAGCATGTGGCGCAGCCGCTTGCCCGCACCGGGTTTGATCTCCCACAGGGGCGCGGTCGTGATCACGAGCCGTCCCTTGGGGTTCTGGTTCGCCGCGACCCTGTACGGGACGGCCTGCCGCCAGCGGCGGGCCAGGGGCAGCGGCCGTCCGCCGGTCTTCACCGGGATCTCGTACGTCGAGCCTGCCACGTCCACATAGACGCGGACGCCTCGCTTCGCCTTCTCGGCCGGGACCGGGATGTCCGCGCGCACCAGGGTCGCCCGGCCGTCCTCGGCCGGGGTGCGGGTGAACCCGCCCGTGGACGCCGGCGGCTCCTGCCCGTCGGTGAGCCGGCGCGCACCGGGCTTGTCGGCGCTCTTCGGCATCGCGCCCTGGACGAGGCGCACCGTCAGCGAGCCGGTGTCACCGAGGACCCCGACCCGTGCGGTGAGGATCAGCCGCAGGTCGTCACCGGTCTGGTCCCAGCCGGCCTCGACCAGCCGGGTCCCCTGTGCCAGACGCCCGGGCACGGCCTCGCCGACCAGTTCGTAGACGCGGTCGGGAAGCCCGAGGTCCTCGTCACGGAAGCCGGGGTACATCGCGAAGGCCCGGCCGTCCTCCAGGTGGAAGGGCGGGGCGCCGTGCTCCGCCTCCTCGGTGATGGCGCGGACCAGCGCGTCCACGGCACCCGCCTGCGCGAGGCAGATCCGCACCCGCCGCTTGACGTCCAGGGTGTCCCTGAGTCCGTCGGTGAGGTACTCGTCGGCGAGGGTCGCGATGCCCGCGCAGACCTGGCGCCGGGTGTCCTCGTCGAGCGCGGGGAAGTCGCCCTGGACGAGCTTGGCGATCTCCCAGGTGAAGTGCCGCTCGAAGAGCGCGTCCCGGTCGGGACCCGCGTCCACGAGCGAGGCGGTGTGCTTCATGATCGCGGTGGTGCAGCGCAGCCGGGACAGGTGATTGGCCCGGTAGGTGATGTTGCTGGAGTCGCCCCGCTTCACCGCGTAGTAGAAGGTGTAGTCCGAGAGGACGGAGATCTTCCGGGCCCGGACGCACGCCTCGATGGTGAACGGCTGATCGCTGCCGACCGGCAGGTCCTCGGGGAAACGCAGCCCGTGCTTCTCGACCAACTCGCGGCGGAAGAGCTTGGTGTTCGCCAGCGTGAAGGGCAGGCTGGAGCGGTAGAGGCTGACGTCGGGGTCGTTCTTCTTGTACAGCTTCTGGTGCACGTAGCGGCCGTTGGTGCCGACCATCTTCCCGACGACCACGTCGGATCCGTGCTCGTCCGCGTAGTCCACCATGCGGGCGAGGGCTTCCTCGCCGAGGTAGTCGTCCGAACCTATGAAGTACACGAACCGGCCGGTGGCCACATCCAGCGCCCGGTTGCTGGGCGCGGCGGGGCCACCGGAGTTGGCCTGGTGGATGACCTTGACCGTGCCGGGGTAACGCTCGGCGAACCGGTCGAGCTCGGCACTGCTCCCGTCGGTGGAACCGTCGTCGACCGCCACGACCTCCAGGCGGTCGAGACCGATGCTCTGCCCGACGAGGGAGTTCAGGCATTCCGTCAGGTAGGGCATGGTGTTGTAGACGGCCACGACGACCGTGACATCAGGTCTTCCGGTCATGCCACCACCTGGGCAACACTCGCCGGAGCCTTGCCGCGGGTACCGCCGCCGAGCACGCGGTCGTACACATCGTCGAGCACCTCTGCCTGCGCCTCCCAGGTCCACTCCTCGAGCAGCCCCTCGGAGTCGTAGACGCCGCGGTACTTCTCGGGGTCGGCCAGTACGGCCTTGACCGCGCGGACGTAGTCGGACACGTCCTCGGCGGTGAACACCTCGCCCTGACCGGTGCGCGCCACCATCTCGCCCATCGTCTTGACGTCGCTGACGACGAACGGGAGCCGCGCGTGCGAGTACTCGAAGAACTTGGTGATCAGGGCGATCTCGTGGTTCGGCCAGTGGTGGATCGGGATGACCCCCACGTTCGCCGAGGCCAGGAACGGCACGACCTGGTAGTGCGGGACGTACGGCAGGATGTGCAGCCGCTCCGTCACGCCGAGCTCCTGCGCCCGCGCCGTCAGCTGGTTCATGTAGTCCGACGTCGGCCGCAGCACCACGAAGGCCACGTGCGTGCCGGGCAGTTGCGGAAGTCCCTCGACCATGATGTCGAGGCCGCGCTGCGGGGCCGCCGCACCGCTGTAGACGGCGAGCGGGACATCGGGCCCGATCCCGCACAGCTCACGCAGGTCCGGCACGGGCTCGGCGGCCTGCTCGGGCGAGATCTCGGCGTCCGGGGCGTTCAGCACGACCCCGGGCTTCTCCTTGAGACCGTGCCGTTCGGCGAGCATCTCGGCGAGGGTCTCGGAGACGGTCGTCACGGCGTCGGCGTACTGCGAGAACTCCCGCTCGTAGGCGCACTGCGCGACGTGCCAGCGCGGGTGCGAGTTCCACGGCTTGATGCCCGGCAGGAACTCGTGGGCGTCCCAGACGAGCTTGACGGAGCGGCCCTTGGCCTCGGCCCGCAGCTTCGCCCGGGCGCCCACACCGAGCATGCGGAAGTCGTTGGCGTGGATCAGGTCGGGCTCCAGGGAGTCGATGACCTTGCCGTACGCCAGCTCCATGTCCCACAGCGCGGGGTCGAGACGACGCCAGGCGCGGTCCCCCATCGTGCGCAGCCAGAACGCGGTGGTGAAGCGGTCCAGCGGGGAGTTCATGTCCTTGCGGCGCTGGTCGAGGGTCTCCGTCTGCTTGACGCGCAGGGCGACCCACTTGCTCATCACCTTGGAGGCCACCCGGGGCGGCAGCAGCTTGAGCCTGCCGACCGCGGAACCCTTCCGCCCCGCCTGGATGAGCCGGATGTTCAGCTCGGTCCGCCATGCCTTCATCCGCTGCCTGCGGTAGGCGGCCAGGGGGCCCGGCTTGTAGGCGAGCGGAGACCTCAGAATGGCGCGACGGTACTCGTGGCGCCTGCGGTGCATGGGCGTCGGGACGTGCAGCAGGCGTACCTGGGCGTCACCGATCTGCCAGCGCTGTCCCTTCTTGGTCGGGGACTTGCCCAGCAGGACCACGTCCCAGCCAGCCGCAGCGGCGGAACGCGCCTCCTTCTGGACACGCGAGTCACCGTTCACGCCGTTGTCGACCAGCATGACGATCTTGCCGCGTGTGCTGTGCTTCGTCGCCGTCACCGAACTCTCAACCGCCATGATGAGCGGGCTCTCCTGTCTCAAGAACAATCGTCCGACCGCTCCGGGCCGATTCCAGCACCGAAGCCGCCACCTCAACGGTACGCAGCCCCTGCCGCAAAGTGCAGATATCGGCCGACTCGCCCAGCACGGCGTCCCGGAAGAGCTCGTGCTCGACGAGCAGCGGCTCGCGCTTCGGGATCGCGTAGCGGATCATGTCGCCCTCGGAGACACCGCGGAAGGCGCGCAGCGCCTCCCACTCGGTCGTCACGGCCGCGTTCGAGTGGAACGTGAGGTCGGCGGTGAGGGTGTCGGCGATGTAGCAGCCGCGCTCGCCGGTGACCGAGGTGAAGCGCTCCTTGAGCGGGCTCAGCCAGTTGACCAGGTGGTTGACCATGGTGCCGTCGGAGAGCTGGCCGACGGCGGAGACCATGTCCTCGTGCTTGCGGCCGGACTTGGAGACCGTGTGGGCCGCGATCGAGGTGTACGTCCGGCCGGTGACCCAGCCCGTGAGGTCGATGTCGTGCGTCGCGAGGTCCTTCACCACACCGACGTCGGCGATGCGGTGGGGGAAGGGCCCCTGGCGGCGGGTGACGACCTGGAACACGTCACCGAGCTCGCCGGCCTCCAGGCGGCTGCGCAGGGAGCGCAGGGCCGGGTTGCAGCGCTCGATGTGGCCGACGCCGGCCACCAGGCCGCGCGACTCGAAGGCCTCGACGAGGCGGCGGGCGCCCTCGACGGTGTCGGCCAGCGGCTTCTCGATCAGGGCGCAGACGCCGGCCTCGGCCAGCTTGAGGCCGACCTCTTCGTGGAGGGCGGTCGGGCAGGCCACGACCGCGTAGTCGACGCCGAGCGCGATGAGCTCCTCGACGGTCGACAGGACGGGGGCGCCCTGCGCCCAGCCGTTCTTGTCGCCCATCGGGTCGACGACGCCGACCAGGGTCACGCCCTCCAGTCCGGCGAGGACACGGGCGTGGTTGCGCCCCATGGAACCGAGGCCGATGAGGCCTGCCCTCAGTACGGCGGTCACAGGTTCTCCCCCAGCGAGTTCACGGCGTCGGCGATGCGCGCCAGGTCACCCTCGCTCAGCGACGGGTGGACGGGGAGCGAGACGACCTCGGCGGCGGCCCGCTCGGTCTCCGGCAGGTCCCAGTTGCGGCCGGCCTTCTGGTCCGGCTCCCAGTACGGCTTCAGCCGGTGGATCGGGGTCGGGTAGTAGACGGCGTTGCCGATGCCCGCCTCGGTGAGCTTGGCCATCGCGGCGTCGCGGTCGCCCTGCACCCGGATCGTGTACTGGTGGTAGACGTGGCGGGCACCCTCGGCGACCGGCGGCGTCGTGACGTTCGGGGCGGTGATGTGCGCGTCGAGGTAGGCGGCGTTGGCGCGGCGCTGCTCGGTCCAGCCACCGACCTTGGTGAGCTGTACGCGGCCGACGGCGGCGGCGACGTCCGTCATGCGCATGTTGGCGCCGACGATCTCGTTGGCGTACCGCGCCTCCATGCCCTGGTTGCGCAGGAGGCGCAGGGTGCGGGCGAGTTCGGCGTCGGCCGTGGTGACCATGCCGCCCTCGAGGGAGTGCATGTTCTTGGTCGGGTAGAAGCTGAACGTTCCGCCCGCGCCGAACGCGCCGACGGGGGTGCCGTTCAGAGCCGCGGCGTGCGCCTGGCACGCGTCTTCGACGACGGCGAGTTTGTGCTTCTCCGCGATGGGCATGAGCTTGTCCATGGCAGCCGGGTGACCGTAGAGGTGCACCGGCATGACGGCGGCCGTGCGCGGCGTGATCGCCGCCTCGACGGCGGCCGGGTCGAGGCCGTAGCTGCCGGGCTCGATGTCGGCGAACACGACGTCGGCGCCGACCAGTCGGACCGCGTTGGCGGATGCCGCGAAGGAGAAGGACGGGACGATCACCTCGTCGCCCGGGCCGATGCCGAGGGCGAGCAGCAGCATGTGCAGTGCGGAGGTACCGGAGTTGACGGCGACGCAGTGACGTCCGTCGACCAGCTCGGAGAAGCCTTCCTCGAAGGCCGCGACCTCCGGGCCCTGCACGACGCGACCGCTGCGCAGCACGCGTACGGCTGCCTCGATCTCTTCTTCACCGATGACCGGGCGGGCAGCAGGAATCGGCTGCTCGTTGATGCTCGTCATGGACGTCCTCCTTGAACACCGCAAGAGCTCTTCACAGGCAGAGGTCTGGGGTGCGGGACGTCTCACGAGGCCGCGCATAACCCCACCGGCAGAATGCCGACGCCCTACCAAGGAAACTTGGGTCCGGTCTGTCCTGAACCGGGCCGGTCACCGACCGTAGTTCCCGTCCAGGAACTTCACAGCCAGCGACCGCCGTCACATTATCAGGGATTTCTCAGGCGATTTCGGGCCTGTTAACCGGCTAGTGCATCAGTTCTGAAACAAAGCACGTGTCCCGCCCCGAAGGCTTCGGGGCGGGACACGGATCGATGAACAACCGGTTACGAAAGGCTCGGTCGGCGATTCACTCCGAATCGGCGGACGGAGCGGAAGCCGTCACGGAAGGCGACGACTGCTCGGCCGCGACGGTCTTCTTCGCGGCCGCCTTCTTCGTGGTCGTCTTCTTCGCGGCGGTCTTCTTCGCGACCGTCTTGGCGGCCGTCTTCTTGGTGGCCGCCTTCTTCGCCGTGGCCTTCTTCGCGGTCTTGCGCGCTGCCGTCTTCTTGACCGGAGCCTCCGTTTCCGACGCCTCGGCCTCGGGGGCCTCGGGCGTGTCGGACTCGGTGCCCGCGACCACGACGACCGCGGCCTCCTCGGCACCGGCGGGCGACCCGGCCGGAGCGGTGACCTTGCGGGTCACCCGGCGACGGGCGCGCGGCGGGGCCGCCGGGGCGGACTCCTCCTCGGCCGCGGGGGCCGGCGTCTCATCGGACGGAGCGGGAGCCGGGGCCGCGGGGGCCTCGACGACCGGGTCCTCGACCGCGACGGGCTCCGCCGCGGGCTCGGCCGGCTGGACCGGGGGCGTCACATCGGCCGCCTTGGGCGAGCCCGCCGGAGCGGTCGCCTTCCGGGTCGCCCTGCGACGCGCACGCGCCGGAGGTGCGGCCTCGGGCGCGGGGGCCTCGGCCTCGGGCTCGGCCGGAGCCGCCACCGGGGTCTCGGCGACCGGCTCGGGCTGCGGCTCCTCGACGACCGGGGCCGGAGCGGGCTCCGCCACCGGGGCACCGGCCGGAGCCGTCACCTTGCGGGTGGCACGCCGGCGGCCACGGCCGCGCGACGCCGCCGCCTCGGCCTCGGCGGGGCTGCTGTACAGCTCCTCGTCGGCCACGAACTCCGGCTCGGGCAGGGCCACCGGTGCGGCGACCTCCGCCGCGACCTCGGCCTCGGTCTCCGCCTCGTGCTGCTCGGCGTGCTCGTGGTCCTGGCCGTGCTCGTGCCCGGCACCACCGCGGCGCTTCTTGGAGCGCTTGCCACCGCCACCGGCGGAGGTCGGCTGCTCCATGTGGACGATGACGCCGCGCCCGTTGCAGTGGACACAGGTCTCGGAGAAGGACTCCAGGAGACCCTGGCCCACCCGCTTGCGGGTCATCTGGACCAGGCCCAGCGAGGTGACCTCGGCGACCTGGTGCTTCGTACGGTCGCGTCCCAGGCACTCCAGCAGCCGGCGCAGCACCAGGTCGCGGTTGGACTCCAGCACCATGTCGATGAAGTCGACGACGACGATGCCACCGAGGTCGCGCAGCCGGAGCTGGCGCACGATCTCCTCGGCCGCCTCCAGGTTGTTCTTGGTGACGGTCTCCTCGAGGTTTCCGCCCTGCCCGGTGAACTTGCCGGTGTTGACGTCGACGACGACCATCGCCTCGGTCTTGTCGATCACCAGCGAGCCGCCGCTGGGCAGGTAGACCTTGCGGTCCAGCGCCTTCATCAGCTGCTCGTCGATGCGGTACGTCGCGAAGACGTCGACCTCGGAGGTCCAGCGCGAGAGCCGGTCCGTCAGGTCGGGCGCCACGTGCGAGACGTATCCGTGGATGGTCTCCCAGGCGTCGTCACCGCTGACGATGACCTTCGAGAAGTCCTCGTTGAAGATGTCGCGGACGACCCGGACGGTCATGTCCGGCTCGCCGTAGAGCAGCGTCGGCGCGTTGGAGCTGCTGGTGTTCTTCGACTTCTTCTGGATCTCTTCCCACTGCTGCTGGAGACGCTCGACGTCACGGCGCAGCTCGTCCTCGCTCGCGCCCTCGGCGGCGGTGCGCACGATGACGCCCGCGTCCTCGGGAACGATCTTCTTGAGGATGGTCTTCAGCCGGGCACGCTCGGTGTCGGGCAGCTTGCGGCTGATGCCGGTCATCGAGCCCTCGGGCACGTAGACCAGGTAGCGGCCGGGCAGCGAGACCTGGCTGGTCAGGCGGGCGCCCTTGTGGCCGATCGGGTCCTTCGTCACCTGGACGAGGACGGACTGGCCGGACTTCAGCGCGGTCTCGATGCGGCGGGGCCCGTGGGCCATGCCGAGCGCCTCGAAGTTGACCTCGCCCGCGTACAGCACGGCGTTGCGGCCCTTGCCGATGTCGACGAAGGCGGCCTCCATGGACGGCAGGACGTTCTGCACCTTGCCCAGGTAGACGTTGCCGACGTAGCTGGTGGCCTGCTCCTTGTTGACGTAGTGCTCGACGAGCACGTTGTCCTCGAGGACGCCGATCTGCGTGCGCTCGCCGCTCTGGCGGACGACCATGACGCGCTCGACGGCCTCGCGGCGGGCCAGGAACTCGGCCTCGGTGATGATCGGGACACGGCGGCGGCCCTGCTCCCGGCCCTCGCGGCGGCGCTGCTTCTTGGCCTCCATACGGGTCGAGCCCTTGATGGACTGGACCTCGTCGAAGCCGGTGCCGGGCTCGCGCTCGGCCTCCTTCTTGCGGGGCTCGCGGACCTTGACGACCGTACGCTCCGGGTCGTCGGAGCCCGTGCCGTGGTCCTCGCCGGAGGCGTCCCCGCTGCGACGGCGACGGCGACGGCGGCGACGGCTGCTGCTGGAGCCGGCGGAGGACTCGTGCTCGTCGTCCTCCTCTTCCTCCCGGGCCTGCTGCTCGTCCTCGGAGCGGTCCGCCGCGGCGTCGTCGCTCTGCTCGGCGTCGTCCGCCTCGTTGGCCTCGCCACGACGGCGGCGACGGCCACCACGACGGCGGCGGCGCGAGGGGCGGTCGCCGTACTCGTCCGACTCGTCGCCCTCGTGCTCGGCCTCGGTCTCCTGCTCGGCCTCGTGCTCGTCGTCGACGGCGGTGGAGGCGGCGGGCTGCTCGGCCGGGAGCGTGACCGGGGTCGCGGCCGGCTCGGTCTCGACGGCCTCGCCACGACGGCGCCGACGGCGGCGGGAGCCGCCCTGCGGTGCGGCCTCGGCCGCCTCGGCGGGTGCGGCGGCCTCGGGGGCCTGGCCGGCCTCGGCCTTGCGCGGCGCCCGGTCCGAGGTCTTCCGCTCCTCGACGTCGTCGCTCTCGTCGTACGGCGAGACGGAACCTGCCGCGGCCGCGGCGGCGGCAGCGGTCTCCGGGGTCTGGAACATCGGCTCGGCGAAGACCGGGGCCTGGAAGACGGCGACGGCGGGACGCGTCGCGCGGCGGCCCTTGCGGGCCGGTTCCTCGGCCTTGCCGGTGAACTCGGGTCGGCCCGCGGCGGCGGTGGCCCGGCGGCGCTGACGGCCTCGCGGCGCGGCTTCCTCGACCTGCTCGGTCTCGGTGGCCAGTTCCTCGGCGACGGCGGCGGGGAGGCTCTCGGCCTTCTCGGCGGCCGCCTCGGCGACCTCCTCGACGGGCTGCGGCGAACCGGCCGGGGCGCTCGCCTTGCGGGACGCCCTGCGGCGTCCGCGGGGGGCCTCGGCGGCGGGGGCCTCCTCAGCGACGGCGGGCTCCTCGGCCCGGGCGGTCCCGGCGACCGGCTCGGCCACGGTCTCGGCCTGGGTCTCGGTGCCCTGGGCGGCCTGCGGCGCACCGGCCGGGGCCGACGCGCGGCGCCTGGTGCGGCCACGCGGGGCCGCGGCGGGCTCGGGCTCGGCCACGGGTGCGGCGGGCTCGGCGGCCTTCACCGGCTCGGCTTCGGGGGTCTCCTCCGCGACGGCCGCGACGGCCTCGGCGGTCTGCGGGGCGCCCGCCGGAGCGGTCGCCTTACGGGTGGCGCGGCGGCGGCCGCGGGGCGCCTCGACGACGGGCGCCTCGACGGTCTCCTCGGCCTCCTCGGCCTCTTCCTCCACGGGGGCGGTCTCGACGACCGGCTCCACGACCTCGGCGGTCTGCGGGGCCCCGGCCGGAGCGGTGGCCTTGCGGACCGCACGGCGGCGGGCACGCGGAGGCGCGGCCTCGGCGGGCTCGGGGGCGGTGACCGGCTCGGCGGCCGGGGTCTCGGCCACCGGCTCCACGACCTCGGCGGTCTGCGGGGCTCCGGCCGGAGCGGTGGCCTTGCGGACCGCACGGCGGCGGGCACGCGGGGGCGCGGCCTCGGCGGGCTCGGGGGTTTCGTCGGCAGCGGCCTGTACGGCCGGCGCCACGTCCTCGGCGGCGGACGCGCCCGGCGCGCCCGACGGCGGTCCCGCGGGGCGGGAGGCGGCGCGGCGCCTGCGGCGCGGCGGCAGCTTGTCCCCGGGGGCGTTGTTCTCTTCGGTGTTCCCGGTCGTACCGGGTTCGTTCGGCTCGTGCATGCGGGCGGTTCTCCCGTCGCGCTCCCGGGCGCCACGCCTGAATCCGGTCCGGCGCGATTCGCGTGATGTGCGCGATACCGCCGTCCGGGGCGCGGGCGCCGCACGGGAGCTGATGTCTGGCTCGCCGGTTCCGTACGCACTGCGCACGGCCTGGCGAAAGTCTTATGGGGCGGTGCGCGGCCCGACCCAGGTGGCTCCCGAGTCCGAGGGCTGCGCTACAACGACCGCCTTACGCGGAACCTGCACCTTCCGGCGCCGTCGCGGCGGCGGCCGGATCGGCCGTGGAAACGGCCGGGGCAGCCTCGCGGTCGGGCGCGAGCGGGTCGGTCACCGTGCCGGACTCCTCGTCGAAGAGCCCCTGCGCCAGCCTGGTCACCGCTGCGGGGACCGGCGGCGTTAGGTCGGCCACAGCTCGGAGACCGGACAGGACGTCGTCGGGTCGCACGGCAGGTGTCACGTGCCGCACTACCAGCCGCAGTATCGCACAGGGCCCGTCCCCGGACCTATCAGGCTGTGGATCAAGAGCCTGCAGGTCGGCCACGGCCGCGCGGGCGTCGAAGCTGCGCATGCCGTTCTTCGCGCGGCGCTGGACCTCGACGGTCTCGGCTGCCAGGAAGGCGGCCACGGCCTTCTCCGCGTCCCGCACGGCGACGCCGTCGAGCCGCATCTCCCATACGGAAGCGGTCAGCCGGTCGGCGAGGCCGGAGGTACGGGCCTCCACCGCGTCGATGACGTCGAGCCCGTCGGGCATCGACTCGTCGAGCAGCCTGCGCAGGATGTCCGGATCCCGCGCCTCGGTGAGGGCGATCTCCAGGAACTCGGCCTCGCTGCCCGTGCCCGTGGGGGCGGCGTTGGCGTACGACACCTTGGGGTGCGGGGTGAATCCGGCCGAGTAGGCCATGGGCACCTCGGAGCGGCGCAGCGCCCGCTCGAAGGCACGCTGGAAGTCTCTGTGACTGGTGAACCGGAGGCGGCCCCGCTTGGTGTAGCGCAGTCGGATGCGCTGCACCGCCGGTGCGGGCGGCGGGCCTTCGGGCTGTCGCTTGCCCAGTGGTTCTTCTCCTCGGTGCGGGGCGGCCGCGGTGGCGTGCCGCCCACGAAATACGGGGTGCCCCGGGGTGCCGCTCCGGCTCACCCCCGCCTGACGTTTTCGTCGGCAGGCAGGGAGATCTCTGATGCGGGCGCCGCGCTGGGGACAGTCGTTGTCCTACCCAGGGTACGCGCAGCGGACCCTCCGAGTTCCCGCGAGTCCGTGACCTGGGGCGGTCCGGCCTGCGCGCGCCACGCGTCCCGGCGCGCCGTGCGCAGGGTCTCCCGGCCCGCTGACAGCGCGCCGCGGGCGGCGCGTCCCATGCCGGACAGGACACGGACGCCCGGCCCGGGGTTCCCGGGCCGGGCGTCCGTCACGGGGCTGTCACCCCAGGGGCCTACTTCACGACCGTGAGCGGCAGGAGCTTCTTGCCGGTCGGGCCGATCTGGATGCTGGTGTCCATCTGCGGGCAGACGCCGCAGTCGAAGCAGGGGGTCCAGCGGCAGTCCTCGACCTCGGTCTCGTCGAGCGAGTCCTGCCAGTCCTCCCAGAGCCAGTCCTTGTCGAGACCGGAGTCCAGGTGGTCCCAGGGCAGGACCTCCTCGTACGTCCGCTCGCGGGTGGTGTACCAGTCGACGTCGACGCCGAAGCCGGGGAGCGTCTTCTCGGCGCTCCGCATCCACAGGTCGTAGCTGAAGTGCTCACGCCAGCCGTCGAAGCGGCCCCCCGACTCGTACACCGCGCGGATGACGGAGCCGACGCGGCGGTCGCCCCGCGAGAGCAGGCCCTCGACGATGCCGGGCTTGCCGTCGTGGTAGCGGAAGCCGATGGAGCGGCCGTACTTCTTGTCGTCGCGGATCTTGTCCCGGAGCTTCTTCAGCCGGGCGTCGGTGTCCTCGGCGCTGAGCTGCGGGGCCCACTGGAACGGGGTGTGCGGCTTGGGCACGAAGCCGCCGATGGAGACGGTGCAGCGGATGTCGTTCTGCCCGGAGACCTCGCGGCCCTTGGCGATGACGTTGACCGCCATGTCCCCGATCTGGAGGACGTCGTCGTCCGTCTCGGTGGGCAGGCCGCACATGAAGTACAGCTTCACCTGGCGCCAGCCGTTGCCGTACGCGGTGGCGACCGTGCGGATCAGGTCCTCCTCCGAGACCATCTTGTTGATGACCTTGCGCATGCGCTCGGAGCCGCCCTCGGGGGCGAAGGTGAGACCGGACCTGCGGCCGTTGCGGGTCAGCTCGTTGGCCAGGTCGACGTTGAAGGCGTCGACGCGGGTGGAGGGCAGCGAGAGACCGATCTTGTCGTCGGTGTACCGGTCGGCGAGGCCCTTGGCGATCTCACCGATCTCGGTGTGGTCCGCGGAGGAGAGCGAGAGGAGGCCGACCTCCTCGAAGCCGGTGGCCTTGAGGCCCTTCTCGACCATCTCGCCGATGCCGGTGATGCTTCGCTCCCGCACGGGGCGCGTGATCATGCCGGCCTGGCAGAAACGGCAGCCGCGGGTGCAGCCGCGGAAGATCTCGACGGACATCCGCTCGTGGACGGTCTCGGCGAGGGGGACGAGCGGCTGCTTCGGGTACGGCCACTCGTCGAGGTCCATGACGGTGTGCTTGGACACACGCCACGGCACACCGGACTTGTTCGGCACGACGCGGCCGATGCGGCCGTCGGGGAGGTACTCGACGTCGTAGAAGCCGGGGACGTAGACGCCACCGGTCTTCGCGAGCCGGAACAGCACCTCCTCGCGCCCGCCGGGGCGGCCCTCGGCCTTCCAGGCCCGGATGATCTCCGTGATCTCCAGGACGGCCTGCTCGCCGTCGCCGATGACCGCGCAGTCGATGAAGTCCGCGATCGGCTCGGGGTTGAACGCCGCGTGGCCGCCCGCCAGCACGATCGGGTGATCGACGGTGCGGTCCTTGGACTCCAGCGGGATGCCCGCGAGGTCCAGGGCGGTGAGCATGTTGGTGTAGCCGAGCTCGGTGGAGAAGCTCAGGCCGAACACGTCGAAGGCACCGACGGGACGGTGGCTGTCCACGGTGAACTGCGGCACCTTGTGCTCGCGCATCAGCTCCTCGAGGTCCGGCCACACGCTGTACGTGCGCTCGGCGAGGACGCCCTCGCGCTCGTTCAGCACCTCGTAGAGGATCATGACGCCCTGATTGGGCAGTCCGACCTCATAGGCGTCGGGGTACATGAGTGCCCAGCGGACGTCGCATTCGTCCCACGGTTTGACGGTGGAGTTCAGCTCACCGCCGACGTACTGGATGGGCTTCTGCACATGCGGGAGCAGAGCTTCGAGCTGCGGGAAGACCGACTCGGCAGACATCTGTGGACCTTCGTAGCTGGCAGGGGTGACCATCAAGCGTAACCCGGTGCTCAGCCTTTCAACGCCGCCCGGAGCCGGGGGTCCGCCGCCCGCGCCCAGGTCCCGGGCAGTTCGCGCTCCCGTGCCGCCGCCGCGGCCTCCTCCCGGCCGTACAGCAGTCCCCAGGTGAAGGCGGACTCCCCGGCCCCGTGGGCCTGGACGGCCAGGGTGCGCAGGGCGTCCCGGGCGACGACGCTGTCCTGGTGGTCGCCGAGGACCGTCTGCACGGACTTCATCCTCCGGGCGAACTTCTTGGCGGGCTTGCCCAGGGCGGGCTTCGCGGCCTCCGCGGCGTAGCGCACGCGCTTGGCGGCCTTGCGCGCCTCGTGCATCGCCACGTCGCGCTCCTCGCCCGGCGGCTGCTCCAGGGCACCGGCCATGCGGGTGGCGAGGCGGTCGTACTCCTTGAGGACGGCGCGGGGCAGCGTGTCCCCGGGCGCCCGGCTCGCGGCGGGGCGCAGCGGCGGGTCGGCCAGCAGGGCGTCCAGGGAGTCCAGCAGGGCGAGGTAGCGGTCGCCGTCGAGCACGGCGGCCACCTGGCGCCGCGCGCCGCCGCGCCGGGCGACGAAGGTGAGCTTCAGCCGGGCGGCCACCGGCCCGAGGACGAGGGTGCCGGGCAGCCCGGCGACGCGGGAGCGGAGCCGTTCGTCGAGGACTTCCTGGTCCCGGTCGACACCCAGCTCCCCCGCGAGCCATTTCAGCTCCTCGCGGAGCGGGTCGGTGACGGTCCGGTCGAGGACCGAGCGGTACGTCCGGAGGGCGCTGCGCAGCCGGCGGGTGGCGACCCGCATGCTGTGCACGCTGTCGGGCAGGTCGCGGCGGACGGCCGGGTCGAGCTCGACGACGGCCTCGGCCTGGGCGCGTACGTAGGCGAGCACATGGTCGCCGGCGCTGCGCGGGGAGGCCGTCCCCCGGGGCTTGCGGTGCTTCCCCGGTGCCGTCTCCTCCAGCGCCCTGGCCAGCTTGGACGGTGCGGCCGACGGCCGGACACCGGCCTTGCGCAGGCGTCGCTCGACGGCGTCCAGGAGCGCGGGGTCGCCGTCGTCGGCCAGCTCGACCTCCAGTTCGGTCCAGGCCGAGGTGGTGCCGTGGCCCTCTTCGGTGAGGCGCTCGGCGAGCACCTCGTCGACGCTGAGCTCGGCGAGGAGGCCGCCGTGCTCGTCGAGGAGGTGGTGGACGTCCCGCGCGGAGAGGATGCGGACGACGGGGACGACGGGGGTGTTCCGCACGCGGGAGCGGAGCAGCGCGGTGAGTCCGGAGGGCAGGGCGTCGCTGAGCGGTGCCCTGATCTCGTCGCGGACATCGGCGGAGACGGGGACCTTGAGGTGCCAGCCGGCGTCCTCCCCGCCCGTCCTGCGGCGCAGCGTGAGGGAGGCGGCGGCGAGCCGGAGGTCCTCGGTGTCGTAGTAGACGGCGTCGAGTTCGGTGACGCCCCGGTGGACCACGGCCGAGACCCCGGCCGCACGGGTCAGATCCGGCAGCCGGGTTTCGGGAGTCGCTTCGTACTTCCGTTCGACCTCGCGCTTCGAGTCCGCCATAGGACGAATCTATCCGCGATGGGCGCGAACATGCAGGGGGGCGAACCGCTCAGGCAGTTATCGGCCGTTGCACCCGGATCGACTGGAGGAGCCCGATCGCCACCCAGACGGCGAACATCGACGATCCTCCGTACGACACGAACGGCAGCGGGAGCCCCGCCACCGGCATGATCCCGAGGGTCATCCCGATGTTCTCGAAGGACTGGAAGGCGAACCAGGCGATGATGCCGGCGGCCACGACCGTCCCGTAGAGCTCGGTCGTCTCGCGGGCGATCCGGCAGGCGCGCCACAGGACGACGCCGAGCAGGACGATGATCAGTCCGGCACCCAGGAAGCCGAGCTCCTCCCCCGCGACGGTGAAGACGAAGTCGGTCTGCTGCTCGGGGACGAACTGGCCGGTCGTCTGGGAGCCGTTGAAGAGCCCGGTGCCGGTGAGTCCGCCGGAGCCGATGGCGATACGGGCCTGGTTGGTGTTGTAGCCGACGCCGGCCGGGTCGAGCGCCGGGTTGGCGAAGGCCGCGAAGCGGGCGATCTGGTAGTCGTCGAGGACGCCGAGCTGCCAGACGGCCAGGGCGCCCGCCGTGCCCGCCCCGAGGAGTCCGAAGATCCAGCGGTTGGACGCGCCGGAGGCGAGGAGCACCCCGAGGACGATGACGGCCATGACCATGACGGAGCCGAGGTCGGGCATCAGCATGACGACACCCATCGGGATGATCGCCAGGCCGAGCGCCTTGGCCACGGTCCGGTGGTCGGGGTGCAGCTGGTCGCCCGCGTCGACGCGGGCGGCGAGCAGCATCGCCATGCCGAGGATGATCGTGATCTTGGTGAACTCGGAGGGCTGGAGGGAGAAGCCGCCGGGGAGCAGAATCCAGGCGTGCGCCCCGTTGACCGTGGCGCCGAGCGGGGTGAGGACCGCGAGGACGAGCAGGACCGACAGCCCGTAGAGGACCGGGACCGCTCCCCGCAGGGTGCGGTGCCCGAGCCAGATCGTGCCGATCATCAGCGCGAAGCCGATGCCGGTGTTGAGCGCGTGCCGGAACAGGAAGTAGTACGGGTCGCCGTGGGTCAGCGAATCGCGGCCGCGGGTCGCCGACCAGACCAGGAGCGAGCCGACGAAGGACAGCGCGAGCGCCGATCCGAGCAGCGGCCAGTCCAGCCGACGCACGACGGAGTCGCGGGCGGTGAGCTTGGCCCAGGTGGAGCGCTCGGGGGCGTAGCGCGAGACGGAGAAGCCCGCCATCAGTCCCGCCTCCCCAGCGTGCCGGGCAGAGCCCCCGCGAGTGCCTGCGTGCCGTCCTCGGCGGGCGGCTCGGGGACGTACGGCTTGATCTTGGGCGACACGATCTGGCCGTCGGGCTTGATCGTGGGCAGGGCCTTCTGGGGCTTGGGCAGCAACGCCTTCTTCAGGTCCTGCTTGCCGCTGGAGTCGAGCCCGTAGAGCGCGTTGTAGATGTTGCGCACGGCGGGGCCGGAGGCGCCGGAACCCGTACCACCCTGGGAGATCGTCATGACGATCGAGTACTCCTTGGTGTACGTGGCGAACCATGAGGTCGTCTGCTTGCCGTAGACCTCGGCCGTGCCCGTCTTGGCGTGCATCGGGATCTTGTCCTGGGGCCATCCGCCGAATCGCCAGGCGGCGCTTCCCCGGGTCGCGACTCCCGCGAGGGCATCGTCTATCTTGTCGCGCGTGTCTCCCTTGAAGGGGAGCTTGCCGTGGGCCTGGGGCGCGATCTCCTGGACGGTCCTGCCGTCGCCGCTGACGATCGCCTTGCCGACGGTGGGGTCGTACAGGGTACCGCCGTTGGAGATCGCCGCGTAGATCGTCGCCATCTGGATCGGCGTGACGAGCGTGTCACCCTGGCCGATCGAGTAGTTGACGGAGTCACCGGCGCGCATCTTGTTGCCCTCGATGCAGCCCTCGTACGCGATCTTCTCGACGTACGTGCCGTCCTTCTTGCCCTGCTTGCACCAGGAGGCCTTGTTGGCGTCGTAGAAGTCCTGCTTCCACTGGCGGTCCGGGACGCGGCCGGAGACCTCGTTGGGGAGGTCGATGCCGGTCTCCTTGCCGAGGCCGAACTGGTGGGCGGTCTTGTAGAACCAGTCCGCCGGGTTCTTCTTCGGGCTGTTGCCGCCGTCCTTGGCCCACTCCTTGTGCGCCAGGCCGTAGTAGACCGTGTCGCAGGAGACCTCCAGGGCGCGCCCGAGGTTGATGCTTCCGTAGCCCTGGGACTCGAAGTTCTTGAAGACCTGGCCGCCGATGGAGTACGAGCTCGGGCAGGGGTAGTTGCCGTCGAAGTCGTATCCGGCGTTGACCGCGGCGGTCGACGAGATGACCTTGAAGATCGAGCCGGGGGCCGCGGTGCCCTGGATGGCCCGGTTCAGCAGCGGGAAGTTGGACTTCTTCCCGGTGAGCTTCGCGTAGTCCTTGGCGGAGATGCCGCCGATCCAGGCGTTGGGGTCGTACGTCGGCAGGGACGCCATCGACACGATGCGGCCGGTCTTGGCCTCCATGACGACGACGGCGCCCGAGTCCGCCTTGTACAGCTCGTTGGTGTTGCGGTCCAT
Source organism: Streptomyces sp. CB02058 (assembly GCF_001905505.1). Lineage (GTDB taxonomy): Bacteria > Actinomycetota > Actinomycetes > Streptomycetales > Streptomycetaceae > Streptomyces. Next base: position 526,370 of record NZ_LIPG01000002.1, on the reverse strand, counting down.
CTCCTTGCGGGCCGTCTCCATCGCCTTGTTCAGCTCGTACTCGGCGACGGCCTGGACCCGGGCGTCGATGGAGGTGACGACGCTGGCCCCGGGCTCCGCCTCGTCGTTCTGCGCCTGGCCGATGACCCGGCCGAGGTTGTCGACCTCGTAGCGGGTGACCCCGGCCTTGCCCCGGAGCTCCTTGTCGTAGGTGCGCTCCAGGCCGGAGCGGCCGACCTGGTCGGAGCGGAGGTAGGGCGAGTCGCTGTCCTGGGCCTTGGTCACCTCCTCGTCGGTGACCGGCGAGAGGTAGCCGAGGACCTGCGCGGTGTTGGCCTTGCCGGGTGCGGCGTAGCGGCGTACGGCGGTGGGTTCGGCCGTGATGCCGGGGAAGTCCTCGGCGCGCTCACGGATGGTCAGCGCCTGCTGCGTGGTGGCCTCGTCGGTGACGGGGATCGGCTGGTAGGGCGAGCCGTTCCAGCAGGGCTGGGGGGTCTTGGCGTCGCAGAGCCGGACCTTGTCCGTGACTTCCTTGGGCTTCATGTCGAGGACGTCGGCGAGCCGGGTGAGGACCGCGACCCCGTCGTCCTTCATCTTCATCAGCTCGGTGCGGCTCGCGGAGACGACCAGCCGGGTCTCGTTGTCGGCGAGCGGCACACCGCGCGCGTCGAGGATCGAGCCCCGGACGGCGGGCTGCACGACCTGCTGGACATGGTTGTTCTTCGCCTCGTCGGTGTACTCCTGCCCGTTGCGGATCTGGAGGTACCAGAGCCGCCCGCCGAGCGTCAGGAGGAGGGAGAAGACGAGGACCTGGATGACGACGAGACGGATCTGAACCCGCTGGGTCCTTCCGGTCTCCGGAATATTGCTCACGGAGCGCCCCCGGTGGTGGTGGTTCGGCCGGGGTCACGGGGGTCTCCCCCGGTGCTCGTCCGGTGCCGGTACTGCCTCACAGTCGCTTGACCCCCTTGATCCTTCCCGCGCGCGCGGCGCGGCTGCGGGCGGCCCTCAGGCGCATCCCGCCACGCTGGCTCCCGATCCGCAGCCCGGTGCCGGACGCCAGCCAGCCGGCGGCGACGTCGCCGCTGCCGGAGCTGTCGGCCACCGGGTCGTTCTCGGTACGTCTGGCGAGCGCCATGATCAGCGGAACGGTGAACGGCGCCAGCAGCAGGTCGTAGACCACGGCGGTGAACAGCAGGCTGCCGAGGCCCACATGGCGGGCGGCCGTGTCGCCGACGAGGGAGCCGACTCCGGCGTACAGCAGGGTCGATCCGATCGCCGCGACGACGACGAAGGCCATCGGGGTGAAGGCCGACTTCAGCTGGCCGTTCTCGGGGCGCGCCATTCCGGCGAGGTAGCCGATGACGCAGAGGACCAGGGCGTAGCGCCCGGCGGCGTGGTCGGCGGGCGGTGCCAGGTCGGCGAGCAGACCCGCGCCGAAGCCGATGACGGTGCCGCTGACGGGCCCGTACACGAAGGCGAGTCCGAGGACGACGAGGAGCAGCAGGTCGGGGGTGGCCCCGGGGAGCTGGAGGCGGGCGAGGACGGAGACCTGGATCACGAGGGCGACCACGACCAGGGCGACGGAGAGCAGAGTCCTGTTCAAGCGCATGGGGATCAGCTCTATTCCTGCTCGTTCGCCGCGTCACCTGCGGCCGTGTCGGCGTTGCCCGAGGCTTCGGGGGAGGCGCCGGGGGACGCGGAGGCGCCGGGCTTCTCGTTGATGTTCCCGACGACCTTCCCGCTGCCGTCGACGAGGTCGCCGTTCGGCTGGACGGTGACCGTGACGGTCGGGGTGGGCTTGGGCTTCTCCGGCTTCTTGGGCTGCGCCGGCAGGACCATGTCGCGGGGGTTCTCGCGGGGTGCCTGGACGACGATGCCCACGATGTCGAGCTTGGTGAAGCCGACGAACGGGCGGACGTAGACCGTACGGGTCAGGTCGCCGCCCGACGGGTCGACGCGGACCACCTCGCCGACGGGCACGCCCGGGACGAAGGGCTTGTCCTTGCTGGACCCGAAGGTGACCAGCCGGTCGCCCTTCTTCACGTCGGCCTTGCCGTTGAGGAACTGGACCGAGAGCGGCCGGGACCCCTGCCCGGTGGCGAAGCCGAGCTCGTCGGTCTTCTCCAGCCGGGTGCCGACGGTGAAGTCCGGGTCGTTGGCCAGCAGGACGGTCGCGGTGTTCGGGCCGACGGTGGTGACCCGTCCGACGAGCCCCTCGCCGTTCAGTACGGTCATGTCGCGCTTGAGGCCGTCGTTCGCCCCCGCGTCGATGGTGATGGTCCAGGAGAAGCCCTGGGCCGCTCCTATGGCGATGACCTGGGCCGCCTTGATGCCGTACTGGCCGGCCCCGGCGCTCTTCAGCATGGTGTCGAGCTGCTTGACCTTGCTGGTGTTGCGGTCGTCGCTGCCGAGCTTGGTCTTCAGCTCGGCGTTCTCGTGCTCCAGGGCCGCGATCCGGTCGTGCCGGTCACCGGAGTCCCGTACGGCGCCGATGGCGTTGCCCACCGGGTCCACCGCGGCCGCGACGCCGTTCTCGACCGGTCCGAAGACCGTGGCGGCGGCCTGCCGGGCTCCGTCCACCGGTGACTCCTCGCCACCGCGGATATCGACCGTGATCAGGGCGAATGCGATGGCGATCAGCAGCACCAGGAGCAGCCGGCTCTCTCGTGTGTCCCTCACGTGCGGCGGCCGTGCCTTCCTCGTCGGAATGTTCGTGCCTGTATACCAACGTTCCGCCGCACGGGGCGGCAGCGCCCGTACGGCGGAACGTCGTGTTCTACCGTCGGGGCTGGGCGTCCAGCACCTGCTGGAGCGCCTCGAACTCCTCGACGCACTTGCCGGATCCGAGCGCCACCGAGTCCAGCGGGTCCTCGGCGATGTGGATCGGCATGCCCGTCTCGTGGCGCAGCCGCTCGTCGAGCCCGCGAAGGAGCGCGCCGCCGCCGGTGAGGACGATGCCCCGGTCCATGACGTCGCCGGAGAGCTCCGGCGGGCACTTGTCGAGCGTCGTCTTCACGGCGTCGACGATCGCGTTGACCGGTTCCTCGATGGCCTTGCGGACCTCGGTCGCGGAGATGACGACGGTCTTGGGCAGGCCCGAGACCAGGTCGCGTCCGCGGATCTCGGTGTGCTCGTCCTTCTCCATCTCGAACGCCGAGCCGATCGTGATCTTGATCTGTTCGGCGGTGCGCTCACCGAGGAGGAGGGAGTACTCCTTCTTGATGTGCTGGATGATCGCGTTGTCCAGCTCGTCGCCGGCGACCCGGATGGACTGGGCAGTGACGATTCCGCCGAGCGAGATCACGGCGACCTCGGTGGTGCCGCCACCGATGTCGACGACCATGTTCCCGGTGGCCTCGTGGACCGGCAGACCGGAGCCGATGGCCGCTGCCATGGGCTCCTCGATGATGTGCACCTGACGCGCGCCCGCCTGCGTCGACGCCTCGATGACGGCGCGTCGCTCGACCCCTGTGATGCCGGAGGGCACACAGACGACGACCCGGGGGCGGGCGAGGTAGCGCCGCTTGTGGATCTTGAGGATGAAGTAGCGGAGCATGCGCTCCGTGATCTCGAAGTCGGCGATCACGCCGTCCTTCAGCGGCCGCACGGCAACGATGTTGCCGGGCGTGCGGCCGATCATTTTCTTTGCCTCGGCGCCGACCGCCAGGATGCCGCCGGTGTTGGTGTTGATGGCCACGACGGACGGCTCGTTCAGAACGATGCCGCGCCCCCTGACGTACACCAGCGTGTTGGCAGTCCCGAGGTCGATAGCCATGTCACGGCCGATGAACGACATTGAGTTCCCCTTGTTCCCCATGAGGATGCGTCGGGCCTTCCCAAGAAGCGAAGAATGGCTTGTTTTGAGTAGGCGAGGGTTGGCGCTGCGGGCGTGGAAGCTTCCATCGTAGTGCCGTGAGCACGGACACAGCGCGAGGGTCCTTCGCCATGGCGAGCGGAACGGCTGCCCGTTCCACCCATGGTGACGTTACGTCGGAGGGATGCGTTCCCGCGATACGTGACCCTATGCCGAAGGGCGACCGAATTACTTCGGTCGCCCCAGGTCATGAGCGCTGATTGGCCGAGCCGAAGTCAGGAAAGTCCGGGAAAGAAAAGCTTCAGTTCTCGCTCTGCGGACTCCTCGGAGTCCGAGGCGTGGATGAGGTTCTCCCGGGTGATGGTGCCGAAGTCACCACGGATCGAGCCGGGCGCGGCGGCGATCGGGTCGGTCGGACCCGCCAGGGCGCGGACGCCCTCGATGACTCGCTCGCCTTCGGCCACAAGAGCGACGACGGGGCCGGATGCCATGAATTCGACGAGGGGCTCGTAGAACGGACGGCCCTTGTGCTCGCCGTAGTGCTGCTCCAGGGTCTCCTGGTCGAGCGTGCGCAGCTCCAGCGCGGTGATCGTCCAGCCGGCCTTGCGCTCGATGCGGCCGACGATCTCGCCGATCAGCCCACGCCGGACGGCGTCGGGCTTGAGAAGGACGAGGGTGCGCTGAGTCATGTGCGGCTCCTTGCGGGCTTTCGGTGCGGGTGGGGGCGAGATTACAGGGATACGCCGACGGCCATACGGCCGGGCTCACTCTGCGTCATCCTTGGGCCGGAGCCTCTGCGCTCTCCTGTGCCTCGGCCTGCGCCGCCCACCGCGCCTTGGCCTCGTCGATCTTGCGGCCGTAGTGCACCGACGCCCACCACAGGACGACGAAGAGCACGCCCAGGATGAACATCATGGGAACGAAGAAGCCGCTCAGCACGAGCAGGATCTGAAGCGCCCAGCCGAGCTGGATGCCGCCCGGACGGGTGATCATTCCGCAGAGCAGGACGGACAGCAGCATGCCGATGCCGCAGACCGTCCAGACCGTGCCCATGGACAGGTCGTCGGACTTCATCGCGACGAGCCCGGCGAAGCCGATGACGAAGAACTCACTGATGAGCGTCGATGCACAGAGCGTACGCACAGGTCAGCGCCTTCCCAGAAGCAGCCGGGCCTCGCCGACCGTGATCACGGATCCGGTCACCAGGACTCCGGCGCCCGCGTACTCGGCCTCCTCCTCCGCGAGGGTGATGGCCGCCTCCAGCGCGTCGTCCAGGCGTGGCTCGACCTGGACGCGCTCGTTGCCGAAGACCTCGACGGCGACGGCGGCGAGCGCGTCGGCGTCCATCGCGCGCGGGCTGGAGTTCTGCGTGACGACGATCTCGGCGAAGATCGGCTCGAAGGCTTCCAGGAGTCCCCGGACGTCCTTGCCGTCGCTCGCGCCGACGACCCCGATCAGCCGGGAGAAGCTGAACGCCTCCGAGATCCCCTCGGCGGTGGCGAGGGCTCCGGCCGGGTTGTGCGCCGCGTCCAGGACGACGGTCGGGCTGGACCGCACGACCTCCAGCCGGCCCGGCGAAAGCACCGAGAGGAAGGCCTTGCGGACCGCTTCCACGTCGAGGCTGCGGGCCTGCTCCGCGCCGATGCCGAAGAACGCCTCGACGGCGGCGAGGGCCACCGCCGCGTTGTGCGCCTGGTGCGCGCCGTAGAGCGGCAGGAAGATGTTGTCGTACTCGCCGCCGACCCCGCGCAGCGTCAGCAGCTGGCCGCCGACCGCGATCTCACGGGAGACGACACCGAACTCCATGCCCTCGCGGGCCACCGTGGCGTCGACCTCGACGGCCTTCTTCAGCATCACCTGCGCGGCGTCGACCGGCTGCTGGGCCAGGATCACCGTCGCGTCCTGCTTGACGATGCCGGCCTTCTCGCCCGCGATCTCGGCCGGGGTGGTGCCGAGGCGGTCGGTGTGGTCCAGCGAGATGGGGGTGACGACGGCGACCGACGCGTCGATGACGTTCGTCGCGTCCCAGGTGCCGCCCATGCCGACCTCGACGACCGCGACGTCCACCGGCGCGTCGGCGAAGGCCGCGTACGCCATGCCCGTGAGCACCTCGAAGAACGAGAGCCGGTAGGGCTGCTGGGTGTCGACCATCTCGACGTACGGCTTGATGTCGTTGTACGTCTCGATGAAGCGCTCGGGATCGATCGGGGCGCCGTCGAGGCTGATCCGCTCGGTGATCGACTGGACGTGCGGGGAGGTGTAGCGGCCGGTGCGCAGCTCGAAGGCGCCGAGCAGGGCCTCGATCATGCGGGCCGTGCTCGTCTTGCCGTTCGTCCCCGTGATGTGGATCGAGGGGTAGGCGCGCTGGGGCTCGCCCAGCACGTCCATCAGGGCCGCGATACGGGTCACCGAGGGTTCGAGCTTGGTCTCGCCCCAGCGGCCGGCGAGCTCCTGCTCCACGGCGCGCAGCGCGCGGTCGGTCTCCGGGTCGGCGGGGCGGTCGGGGACCGCCTCACCCTGGGGCGGTCCCGACTGGGTGCGCAGCGTCCGGCTCCCGGCCTCGATCACCGCCAGGTCGGGGTCGCGCTGGGTCTCTTCGTCGACGATCTCCGCGAAGGTGTCGTCGGGATCTGACGCGTCGTGCCGGTCTGAAGGGCGGGGCTCACTCACAGGGCCAGTCTACGGATGGGCACCGGCATCGTGCGCAGCGCCCGGGGCCGGGCCCCCCGGGCACGGCGAAGCCCCCGCGCTCCCGGTCGGTCGGGGGCGCGGGGGCTCCGGCTCTACGTCATCAGCCCTGCGGCAGATTCGCCAGCTGGGCGGTGATCCGCTCGATGTCGGTCTCCGCCTTGGCGAGCCGGCCACGGATCTTGTCGACCACGTTGTCCGGCGCCTTGGCCAGGAAGGCCTCGTTGCCGAGCTTCCCGTTGGCCTGGGCCTTCTCCTTCTCGGCGGCGCCCAGGTCCTTCGTCAGGCGCTTGCGCTCGGCCTCGACGTCGATCGTGCCGGACAGGTCGAGCGCGACGGTGGCTCCGGCGACCGGGAGGGTGGCCGTCGCGTGGAACCCCTCCTCCGCGGGCTGGAGCCGCAGCAGCTGGCGGATGGCCGCCTCGTGCGGGGCGAGCACCGTGCCGGTGACGGTCAGCTCGGCCGGGACCTTCTGGCCGGGCTGGAGGCCCTGGTCGGAGCGGAAGCGGCGGACCTCGGTGACGACCTGCTGGACGAGCTCGATCTCCTTCTCGGCCGCCTCGTCACGGAAGCCGCTGTCCTTGGGCCAGTCGGCGACGACGACGGACTCCTGACCGGTGAGGGTCGTCCAGAGCTGCTCGGTCACGAACGGGACGATCGGGTGCAGCAGCCGGAGCGTGACGTCCAGGACCTCGCCGAGGACCCGGGCGGACACCCGCGCCTGCTCGCCGCCAGCGAAGAACGTGGTCTTCGACAGCTCGACGTACCAGTCGAAGACCTCGTCCCACGCGAAGTGGTAGAGGGCGTCGCTGAGCTTGGCGAACTGGAAGTCCTCGTAGAACGCGTCGGCGTCGGCGACGGTCTGGTTCAGCCGGGACAGGATCCAGCGGTCGGTGGCCGAGAGCTGCTCGACGGGCGGGAGCTCCCCCTCCACCGTCGCGCCGTTCATCATCGCGAAGCGGGTCGCGTTCCAGATCTTGTTGGCGAAGTTGCGCGAGGCCTGGACCCAGTCCTCGCCGATCGGGACGTCGGTGCCGGGGTTGGCGCCCTTGGCGAGGGTGAAGCGGACGGCGTCGGAGCCGTACGTGTCCATCCAGTCCAGCGGGTCGACGACGTTGCCGAAGGACTTCGACATCTTCTTGCCGCGCTCGTCACGGACCAGGCCGGTGAGCGCGATGGTCTTGAACGGCGCCTCGCCGTCCATGACGTACAGGCCGAACATCATCATCCGGGCGACCCAGAAGAAGATGATGTCGTGGCCGGTGAGCAGGACGTCGGTCGGATAGAACTTCTTGAGGTCCGGGGTCTCCTCGGGCCAGCCGAGCGTGGAGAACGGCCAGAGGCCGGACGAGAACCAGGTGTCCAGGACGTCGTTGTCCTGGGTCCAGCCCTCACCGGTGGGCGGCTGCTCGTCGGGGCCGACGCAGACGACCTCGCCCTCGGGGCCGTACCAGACGGGGATGCGGTGGCCCCACCAGAGCTGGCGCGAGATGCACCAGTCGTTGAGGTTGTCGACCCAGTCGAAGTACCGCTTCTCCATCTCCTTGGGGTGGATCGCGACCCGGCCGTCGCGGACCGCGTCACCGGCGGCCTTGGCGAGGGTCTCGACCTTGACCCACCACTGGAGCGACAGCCGGGGCTCGACGGTCGTGCGGCAGCGGGAGCAGTGGCCCACCGAGTGGACGTACGGACGCTTCTCGGCCACGATCCGGCCCTGTCCGCGCAGCGCGCCGACGATCGCGGACCGGGCCTCGAAGCGGTCGAGGCCCTCGAACGGGCCGGCGACGGTGATGACACCGCGCTCGTCCATGACGGTCATCGACTCCAGGCCGTGGCGCTGGCCGATCGCGAAGTCGTTCGGGTCGTGGGCCGGGGTCACCTTGACGGCGCCCGTGCCGAACTCCGGGTCGACGTGGTGGTCGGCGACGACCGGGATCGTGCGGTCGGTGAGCGGCAGCTTGATCCGCTTGCCGATGAGGTGGGTGTAGCGCGCGTCGTCCGGGTGGACGGCGACCGCGGTGTCACCCAGCATCGTCTCGGCGCGGGTCGTGGCGACGACCAGCGTCTCCTCGCCCTCGCCGTAGGTGATGGAGACGAGCTCGCCGTCGTCGTCCTGGTAGTCGACCTCGATGTCCGAGATGGCCGTCAGACAGCGCGGGCACCAGTTGATGATGCGCTCGGCGCGGTAGATCAGCTCGTCGTCGTACATCTTCTTGAAGACGGTCTGGACGGCGGCGGAGAGGCCCTCGTCCATGGTGAAGCGCTCACGGGACCAGTCGACGCCGTCGCCCAGGCGGCGCATCTGGCCGAGGATCTTGCCGCCGTACTCTTCCTTCCACTGCCAGACGCGCTCGACGAACTCCTCGCGCCCCAGGTCGTGGCGGGACTTGCCCTCCTCGCCGAGCTGCTGCTCGACCTTGTTCTGGGTGGCGATGCCGGCGTGGTCCATGCCGGGCAGCCACAGCGCCTCGTACCCCTGCATCCGCTTGCGGCGGGTGAGGGCGTCCATGAGCGTGTGCTGGAAGGCATGGCCCAGGTGGAGGGAACCGGTGACGTTGGGCGGCGGGATGACGATCGTGTACGGGGGCTTCTCGCTCTCCGGGTCCGCCGTGAAGTAACCGCGCTCTACCCAGCGCTCGTACAGCTTCCCCTCTACCTCGGCCGGCGCGTACTGGGTCGGCAGTTCGGGGGTGCTGGCTGGCTGCTGCGCTGCGTTCTCGGTCACGGCACACAGTTTAGGGGCGTCACAGTCGTGCACTGAAACCGGTTTGTTCAGTAACGGTGTCCGCCCGGATTCCCTAAGTGAGCGCCGCTTCCGCCAGGATGTTCGGAACGCATAAGCATTCGGAGGGGACAGCGCCATGAGTTACAACCAGCCGGGCCCGTACGGCGGCCAGCAGCCGCAGGGCCAGCCCGGACCGTACGGCCAGCAGCCGGGCCCGTACGGCCAGCAGCCCAACCCCTACGGCCAGCAGCCGCCCCAGGGCGGCCAGCCCGGCTACGGCTACCCGCAGCAGGCCCCTCAGGGCGTCCCGCCGCAGCAGCAGCCCCCGCAGGGCTACGGCTACCCGCAGCAGGGACAGCAGCCCGGCCCGTACGGCCAGCAGCCGCCCACTCCCCCGTACGGCGGCCAGCAGGCGTACCCCGGCATGCCGCCGCAGGGTGCGCCGAAGAAGAAGACCGGGCTGATCATCGGCGCGGTCGTCGTGGCGCTCGCGGTGGTCGCGGGCGGCGTCTACTTCCTCACCTCGGGCGGCTCCGGCAACAGCGACGTCGCGGACTCCACCAAGGGGTACAAGATCACGCCGGCGGCGTCGGTGGACACCTACAAGCAGGACAAGAGCAAGACGTCCTCGGCCACTCCGACGAGCAAGGAGAAGGCGGAGGCCGAGGCCCTGGGGATCAAGAACCCCCAGAAGGCCGAGGCCCAGTACGCGAGCGGCGACCTGGAGAAGAACCCGCTCACGACCAAGATGCTCATGCTCTACGGCAATTGGGGCGAGGTCAGCGACCCGTCCAAGGCCCTCGACGGCATGTTCGCGCAGGCCAAGGCCGGAATGGCCGAGGACGAGGACGGGGGCCAGACCTCCCTGGTCGGCAGCCCCAAGGACGTCACCCCCGCGGGCTTCGAGGGTGCGCTGATGAAGTGCCAGGACATGAAGGTGGTCAACGACAAGGCCGACGGCACCGCGGCGGGCGGCCCCAAGGAAATGATCATGCCTGTCTGCATCTGGGCCGACTACAGCACGGTCGGCGCGGTGATCGGCCTCGACATCGGCGCGGCCCTGACCAACAAGTCGATGACGCAGGACGAGGTCTCGGTCCTCGCGGCGAAGCTCTACAACACCTCGCGCACCAAGGTCTGAGCCTCACACGCCGAAAGGGGCGCCCGGCCGGTGGCCGGGCGCCCCTTCGCGTGTCTCGTCGCGGCTGCCGCTACGCGGACTTCTCGTGGCGTCCGCCGCCGTCGTTCTTGCCGATCGTGCGCGGCTCGCGCGGGACCAGCGTCGGGTTGACGTTGTCGCGGACGACGTCCGGGGTGATGACGACGCGCGCCACGTCCTTGCGGGACGGCACCTCGTACATCACTGACTGGAGCACTTCTTCCATGATGGCGCGCAGACCGCGCGCGCCCGTCTGGCGCAGGATCGCCTGGTCGGCGATGGCCTCCAGCGCCTCGCGCTCGAAGTCCAGCTCCACACCGTCGAGTTCGAACAGGCGCTGGTACTGCTTCACCAGCGCGTTGCGCGGCTCGACGAGGATCTGGAGCAGCGCCTCGCGGTCCAGGTTGTGGACCGAGGTCAGCACGGGGAGACGGCCGATGAACTCCGGGATCATCCCGAACTTCACCAGGTCCTCCGGCATGACCTCCTGGAACTGGTCGCTCGCCTGGATCTCCAGCTTGGAGCGGATCGTGGCGCCGAAGCCGATGCCCTTGGCGCCGGCCCGCGACTCGATGATCTTCTCCAGACCGGAGAAGGCGCCGCCCACGATGAACAGGACGTTCGTCGTGTCGATCTGGATGAACTCCTGGTGCGGGTGCTTCCGTCCGCCCTGCGGCGGCACGGAGGCGGTGGTGCCCTCCAGGATCTTCAGCAGGGCCTGCTGCACGCCCTCGCCGGAGACGTCGCGCGTGATCGACGGGTTCTCGCTCTTGCGGGCGACCTTGTCGATCTCGTCGATGTAGATGATCCCGGTCTCGGCCTTCTTGACGTCGTAGTCCGCGGCCTGGATCAGCTTCAGCAGGATGTTCTCGACGTCCTCGCCGACATAGCCGGCCTCCGTCAGCGCCGTCGCGTCGGCGATGGCGAACGGGACGTTGAGCATGCGGGCCAGCGTCTGCGCGAGGAGCGTCTTGCCGGAGCCCGTGGGGCCCAGCAGCAGGATGTTGGACTTGGCGAGCTCGATCGCGTCGTCACGATTGCCGCCGCCGTTCTCCCCGGCCTGGACCCGCTTGTAGTGGTTGTACACAGCGACCGAGAGGGCCTTCTTCGCGGGCTCCTGCCCGACGACGTACCCCTCGAGGAACTCGTAGATCTCGCGCGGCTTGGGGAGCTCCTCCCACCGCACCTCGGAGGTCTCGGCGAGCTCCTCCTCGATGATCTCGTTGCAGAGATCGATGCACTCGTCGCAGATGTACACACCGGGTCCCGCGATGAGCTTCTTCACCTGCTTCTGGCTCTTTCCGCAGAACGAGCACTTGAGCAGGTCGCCGCCATCACCGATGCGTGCCACGAGGTGCTTCCCCTTCGCCTGGGAGCAGCCTGGTTCAGCGGCTCCTGGTGCCTCTATCCGACGGTACCTTGCCTGGCCCCCCGTTCGGGCCCCCCTTGGCACGGTTCACACGGCCGGGGCTGTGCGAGCGGAACGTGCCAAGGGGAAAGACCGACGTCAGACGGACGCGCCGGCTGTGGTCTTACGGGTGGAGACAATCTGGTCCACCAGACCGTACGCGAGTGCGTCGTCCGCGGTAAGGATCTTGTCGCGCTCGATGTCCTCGCTGATCTTCTCCAGCGGGGTGGTGGAGTGCTTGGCCAGCATCTCCTCCAGCTGGGTCCGCATGCGCAGGATCTCGTTGGCCGCGATCTCCAGGTCGGAGAGCTGCTCACGGCCGGTCTGCGAGGACGGCTGGTGGATCAGCACACGGGCGTGCGGGAGCGCCATGCGCTTGCCCGGGGTGCCCGCGGCCAGCAGGACGGCGGCGGCGGAGGCCGCCTGGCCCATGCAGACCGTCTGGATGTCCGGCTTCACGAACTGCATCGTGTCGTAGATCGCGGTGAGCGCGGTGAACGAGCCGCCGGGGCTGTTGATGTAGATCGAGATGTCGCGGTCCGGGTCCATCGACTCCAGGCACAGCAGCTGCGCCATGACGTCGTTGGCCGAGGCGTCGTCGATCTGGACGCCCAGGAAGATCACGCGCTCCTCGAAGAGCTTCGCGTACGGGTCGTACTCGCGCACACCCTGCGAGGTGCGCTCCACGAAGCGCGGGACGACGTAGCGGTTGTCCACCTGCGGGCCGGTGTAGAGGCCGCTCGCGGAGGCGCCGGAGAAGTTGTTCATGTGGGTCTTCACCATCCTGGTGGCGTATCTGTGGGCTGGGGGTCTCGGCGTACGAGAGGGAGCGGGGTGGCGCACGCCCGGATCAGGCGCCGGTGCCGCCGCCGCCCGGGATGCCCGACGCGACCGAGATGATCTCGTCGATGAGGCCGTACTCCTTGGCCTCCTCGGCGGTGTACCAGCGGTCGCGGTCGCCGTCGCGGATGATCGTTTCCACGGTCTGGCCGGAGTGGTGGGCGGTGATCTCGGCCATCCGCGTCTTCGTACGGAGGAGGTACTGCGCCTGGATCTTGATGTCCGAGGCGGTACCGCCGATACCGGCCGAACCCTGGTGCATGAGGATGTCGGTGTTCGGGAGCGCGAAGCGCTTGCCCGCCGTGCCGCCGGTGAGCAGGAACTGGCCCATCGAGGCGGCCATGCCCATACCGATGGTGACCACGTCGTTCGGGATGTACTGCATGGTGTCGTAGACCGCCATGCCGGCCGTCACCGAGCCGCCGGGGCTGTTGATGTAGAGGTAGATGTCCTTGTCCGGTTCGGCGGCAAGGAGCAGAAGCTGTGCGGTGATCTTGTTGGCGATGTCATCGTCGACCTGCTGACCGAGGAAGATGATGCGCTCGCCGAGCAGTCGGCTGTAGACCTGGTCACCGAGGCCTCCACCGAGGGACGGCTCTCCGGCGGCGTAGGGCATCAGATTCGTCACGTATCCACCTGCTCGTCTCTGACGGCTCCGGCCGTCTCAGCGTCTTCGTACCGGGTGGGCCGGGACTACCCGACCCTTCCTCTTCATGGACCCTAACGCGCAGGTGGGACAACGCCATCCCGCTTCCCCAACTGTTCGCTGGGAGCGCAAGGTAAGCCAGTGGGCACAAGGGTTCCCGGGTGCGTCACCGGCCTCGCACCCGGGCCCGGGCCGATACGACGGCGGGCCCCGGACGTGGTACGTCCGGGGCCCGCCGCGTGGATCGGATCAGCGAGCGGAACGGGCTCAGGCCTCGTTCTTCTCGTCCTTCTCCTCGGCCTTCTCGGTGCCCTCGGCGGCCTCGGCCGTCTCGGTGCCCTCCTCGGCCGTCTCCTCGTCGTCCTCGAGCTCGACGATCTCACCGTTGGTGTCGACGACCTTGGCGGCCTCGACGACCACGGCCAGCGCCTTGCCGCGGGCGACCTCGCCGACGAGCATCGGAACCTGGCCACCCTCGACGACGGCCTGGGCGAACTGGTCCGGGCTCATGCCGGAGGAGGCCGCACGCCGCATGAGGTGCTCGGTGAGCTCCTCCTGGTTGACGTTCAGCTTCTCCTTGTTGACGAGCTCGTCGAGGATGAACTGGGTCTTGATGCCCTTGATGGCCTGCTCGGAGGTCTCGTTCTCGAACTCCTCCAGCGTCTTGCCCTGGATCTCGAGGTACTTCTCGAGGTCGAGGCCCATCTGGCCGAGCTGGTGGTGCTCCAGGTTGTGCTTGCGGGTCTGGACCTCGTCCGCGAGGAGCTTCTCGGGGATCGGGACCTCGGCCAGCTTCAGCAGCTCGTCGAGGACGCGCTCCTGGGCCTGGGTGGCCTGGTCGTACTGCTTGGTGTTCTCGAGGCGCTTGCGGCTGTCCTCGCGCAGCTCTGCGAGCGTGTCGAACTCGCTCGCCATCTGCGCGAAGTCGTCGTCCAGCTCGGGCAGTTCGCGGGCGGCGACGGCGGTGACCTTGACGGTGACCTCCGCTTCCTTGCCCTCGGCGGAGCCGCCCTTCAGCTCGGAGGTGAAGGTGGCCTCGCCACCGGCCTCCAGGCCGGTCACGGCCTCGTCGATGCCGTCGAGGAGCTCGCCGGAACCGATGGTGTACGAGACACCGGCGGCCACGCCGTCCTCGAGGACCTCGCCGTCGACCTTGGCCTCGAGGTCGATCGTCACGACGTCGCCCTCGGCGGCGGCGCGCTCGACCGGGTTGGTCGAGGCGAAGCGCTCCCGGAGCTGCTCCACGGCCTTCTCGACGTCCTCGTCGGTCACTTCGAGTGCGTCCACGGTGACCTCGATGCCGGAGTAGTCCGGGATCTCGATCTCGGGACGGACATCCACCTCGGCGGTGAAGGCCAGCAGCTCGCCGTCCTTGAGTTCGGTGATGTCAACCTCGGGCTGGCCCAGAACATTGAGCTCGCCCTCGTTGACAGCCTCGGTGTAGAACTTCGGGAGGGCGTCGTTGACGGCCTCCTCCAGCACAGCACCACGGCCGAACCGCTGGTCGATGACGCGGTTGGGGATCTTGCCCTTACGGAAGCCCTTCACCGTGACCTGCTGGTTGATCTTCTTGTACGCCGCGTCGAGGCTGTCCTTGAGCTCCTCGAAGGGCACCTCGATGCTGAGCCGAACCCGAGTCGGGTTCAGGGTCTCCACGGCGCTCTTCACGGTTCGGTCTCCTTGGTGGCTGACTTCTTGGGGTTCTGCTGGGCCGCCGAGAGGCGGCTTCGCGGATCGAGCCCGGTACATCAGACACACGGGCACGCAATTTGCATAGTAACGGCAAGGAGGATGACTCCCACAATGCGATCTTGCCGGGATCCTGCTGGTGGTCGGGGTGGCCGGATTCGAACCGACGACCTTCCGCTCCCAAAGCGGACGCGCTACCAAGCTGCGCCACACCCCGTCGGTGCGACACGTAGGGTACATGCCGACGAGCAGTGCGTCGGCCGCTTGACCGAAGGCGTCGCCGGGGCCGTCGCCGGGCCGGCCGAGGAGGCCGCGCGCGAGGCGGTCGCGAGGGTGGTCAAGAGGGCCCGGCCGGAGTCGGTCGCCGGGGGCACACCGATACGGGTGTGCGCGCACCGACCCGGAGCCGCTACGATGCTGTCCGTACCGAGGTCCGCGGACCTGCGGTGCGGCATGCGGGCGTAGCTCAATGGTAGAGCCCTAGTCTTCCAAACTAGCTACGCGGGTTCGATTCCCGTCGCCCGCTCCACGGCTCAGGGTCGGCCGGAGGGTTCTCCCTCCGGCCGACCCTGACGCGTTCCCGGCGTCACGCGGGAGGCAGGGCCTCCCGCATCGCCTTCACGGCCGCTCCCGGGTCGTAGCCCTCGGGGACGCCCTCGACGAGGATGATGTCGCCCTCGATGTGCCGCGAGCGCAACGGCGCGATCTCCCGGTACGCGGGCGAGTCCCACCAGGCCCGCGCCTCCTCGATACCGGGGAAGCCGATCATCACGACGTGCCCGGGCCAGCTGCCCTCCCTGACCTCGTGCGGCGTCATGTGCACGAGGTAGCGCCCGCCGTGGGCCTCGAAGGTGCCCGGGAGCCGCTCGATGTACTCGGCGATGTCCGGGTGGGGTGCGGCCTCCTGAAGACGGGCTATGGCATAAGCGGGCATGATGTCCTTCCGGTCGGATCCGGCCCCTGGCCGCACATCCGCGACCCGGCCCGCGCACGCCTGCGACCCGGCGGGCGGTCGCCTGCCGGGGCCGGTCGCCTCCGCGTGACCTCAGAAGCTGATCTGGTTGATCGTGTCGGCTATCGAGTTCATGAATCTGTTGATCGACGGCGCCATGCCCGTCGAGGCGAGGAAGAAGCCGAAGAGCACGGCGACGACCGCCGGCCCGCCCTTGATGGACCCGCCGCGGATCAGCACCACCAGGACGATCCCCAGCAGAAGCACCACAGACAGTGAAATGGCCACGACTGATCACACCCTTGGTCGGTCCGCCTTGCCGGCCCGGTGGCGTGCGGCCCGGCACACCTCCGTCGCGTCCATCGTGCCACCAACTCCCCTGTGGGTGCTGCCGGGTGGCGGAGAGAGATGGCCAGATCGCGCCAATCCTCGCGCCCGCGCACACCCGGCTTCCGCGCTGCGCGAGCGCCGCACACGGGGGCACGGAGGGGCGCACGCGAAACCTGTGCGCCCGCTGTGCGGCCGGGAGTTCGAATAACGGAAGGTGTGACCGTTTCCATATCCCCACACTTCATTCACAGCGATATACCGGCGGTTCGTGCGACGAAATTCACTCTCACCAACCACCCGCCGATATGCCCCATTTAAGAGGGATGAATCACTACGTAACGGGCAGTTGCCGGTAGTTTCATTTCCGAATGGGCGGGAACACGCGATATCTCTTGCGAGATTTACGCATACCGATCAACGGGTCTAAGGTGCATGAGATGTCCAAAGCTCCGAGCGAAATTCAGAGGGCCCCGATCACCCCGGAGAGCCGGGAGTCGGAGCCCAGACACGAGCAGACCCCGACGGCCGCCGGGGCCACCGCCACCGCTGCGAACAGGGCCACGAAGGCCACTCCGGCCCGCACCGGGGCACCGGCTCCGGCCAAGCGCCGGGACGCGTACTTCGACAATGTGAAGTACCTCGCGATCGTGCTCGTCGCCGTGGCCCACGCCTGGGAGCCGGTGATGGACGGCAGCCGCACGACCCGTGCGCTGTACATGGTCGTCTACACGTTCCACATGCCGGCCTTCATCCTGGTCTCCGGCTACTTCTCGCGGTCCTTCGACATGAGCGCGCCCAAGGTGAAGCGCCTGGTCACCGGGGTCGTCGTGCCCTATGTGCTCTTCGAGACCGCGTACTCGCTCTTCAAGCGCTACGCCGGCGGGGTCGAGGACACACCCATCACCCTGCTCGACCCGCTGTTCCTCACGTGGTTCCTGATCGCGCTGTTCATCTGGCGGGTCACCACGCCGATCTGGCAGTCGCTGCGCCACCCGCTGCCGGTCGCCCTCGTGATCGCCGCGCTCGCCTCGGTCACGCCCGGCATCACGGACGACCTGGACCTGCAACGCGTCTGCCAGCTGCTGCCGTTCTTCGTGCTCGGCCTGCTCATGAAGCCGGAGCACTTCCAGCTGATCCGCCGGCGCGAGGTACGGATGCTGTCCGTCCCGCTGGTCGTCGGCGCCCTGCTCTTCGCCTACTGGGCCTCTCCCCGCATGGGGCTCGGCTGGTTCTACCGCAGCAACAGCGCCCAGGAGATGGACTTCCAGTGGTGGGCGGGCCCCGTCATGACCCTGGCGATGTTCGGCTGCGCGCTGGCCCTCACGGTCGCCTTCCTCGCCTGGGTGCCGCGCCGCCACATGTGGTTCACCGTGCTGGGCGCCGGGACGATCTGCGGCTACCTGCTGCACGGCTTCCTGGTGAAGGGCGCGGGCTACTACGGCCTGTTCGACCGCTACGAGTGGCTCACGGGCCCTCTGGGGCTGGTCGTCGTCTCCCTCGTCGCGGCCGTCGCCGTGACCCTGCTGTGCACGCCGCCGGTCAGGCGGGTCCTGCGCTTCGCCACCGAGCCGGACATGAAGTGGGCGTTCCGCCGGACTCCCGCCAAGCGCTGACCCTGTCCGGATCGGCCCCGTCCCGCCGGGGACGGCGCCGTCCGGGGGTCACGCTCCGGCGGGGTTGGCCTGATCCCGCCCCTCGGCGGGCCGTTGACCCCCGTCGAGCCCCAACAGCCCCCGTACCAGCGCATACTTCTCGGTCAGCCGGGTACGGGTCGCGGGCTCCAGCACAGCGAGCCGGTCCGGGTCCGCGTTGTGCGCCAGGTCCGACTCCTTGATCAGCAGCGCTCCGGGCGTGGCGAGAATCCGCCCGGTGTACGCGAAGAGGTCCTCGCCGTCCCGCTTGGTGACGGCGAGGACCATTTCCTTTGTCCACGCGGACAGCGGCGCCTCGTCCAGCCACCGGCGAGAGAGCGCGCCGTCCTCGATCGCGTCGTGCAGCCAGGCCGCCGCGATCTGCTCCTCGGCGCCGCCCCGGACCCGTACCCCCTCGGCGACCGCGGCGAGATGTCCCGCGTACGGCCGCCCCGCCTTGTCGGTCTGCGCGCTGTGGGCCTCGCGGGCGATCGCCTCCACCTCGGCCAGGGTCAGATACGGGTTCGCCATGGCCCCGACTGTACGGGGACGGGCCCGTTCTCCGAAGGGTCGCGAGGGCACGGGTAATCGTTCGGTAAACTAATTACTGACGATTTCTTGACGCCCTCTTGACCGAACGAAGGAGACAGGCTCATCGGACACGCAGACACGCTCATCGCCATGGGAGGCGCGTTCCTCGCCGCTGCCGTTCTCGCCCGCGTCGGCGGCCGCATCGGACTGCCGACCATCCCGCTGTTCATCCTCGCCGGGATCCTGCTCGGCCCGCACACCCCCGGGGTCGTCCTCCTCGACGATCCCCACGACCTGGAGATGCTCTCGGCGCTCGGCCTGGTGCTGCTGCTCTTCTACCTCGGTCTCGAATTCCATCTGGACGACCTCAAGACGGGCGGGCGCAAGATGGCGCTCGCCGGCGGCACCTATCTCGCGCTGAACGTCGGCGCGGGTCTCGGCTTCGGCTTCGCACTGGGCTGGGGCACGTCGGAAGCGCTGGTGCTGGCCGGTGTGCTCGGCATCTCGTCGTCGGCCATCGTCACGAAGGTCCTGGTCGACCTCGGCCGGATCGGCAATCCGGAGACCCGGCCGATCCTCGGCATCATCGTCGTCGAGGACGTCTTCCTAGCCCTCTACCTGGCCGCCCTGCAACCGATCCTGTCCGGCGCGGACAGCCTCGGGGCCGCGGTGATCGACGGCGGCAAGGCCTTCGGCTTCCTGCTGCTGCTCGCGCTGGCGGCACGCTTCGGCACGAAGCTCATAGGCAAGCTGATCCACACCAAGGACGACGAGCTGCTCGTCATCTCCTTCCTGGGCGCCGCCGTCTTCATGGCCGGGGTCTCGGAGTGGTTCGGGGTCGCCGACGCGATCGGCGCGTTCATGGTCGGCCTGATGCTGGGCAGCACCACGTCGGGTGCCCGCATCCTGAAGCTGGTGCACCCGCTGCGGGACGCGTTCGGCGCGATCTTCTTCTTCGCGTTCGGGCTGTCCATCAACCCGGGCGACCTTCCGAGCGTCGTGTGGCCGGTGCTGGCCGCCGTCGCGGTGACCATGGCGATGAACGTCTTCGCCGGGCTGGCCACCGCGAAGATCTACACCTTCGGCCCGAAGGCCACGGCGAACATCTCCACCACACTGCTGGCGCGCGGTGAGTTCGCGCTGATCCTCGCCACGATGGCGGCGGCGGCGGGGCTCGACGAGCGGCTCTCCCCGTTCATCGCGGGATACGTGCTGGTGCTCGCGGTGCTCTCGCCGCTGGCGGCCGGCCGCTCGCAGTGGCTGGCCCGCATCCTGCCCGGTGGGCGCGCGCGGGACCAGGAGCCCGAGAAGGAAGCGGTGCCGGTCTGAGGGGCGCCGGCAGGACCCGGGTGCGCGGGAGCAGGACGTGGGCCGGCGCACCCGGGACAGCGCGGAGCGACCTCACGAACGGGTGACGAACGGGCCCTCCATTGACGCCTGTACGGTTTACGCCGCTTCCGTACGGTTCAGCCGCGACGGGAGAGCAGAAGCAGCGCGCGGTCGTCGTTGACGTCCTTCGCGCAGGCCTCGATCAGATGCCAGGCCGCGCCCTCGAAGCCGGTCGCGACATAGCGGTCGGCCTCACCGGTCAGCCGGTCGATGCCGTCGGACATGTCCCGGTCGGACGCCTCCACCAGCCCGTCGGTGAAGAGCATGAGGACGTCGCCGGGCGCCAGCGAACCCTTCACGGCGTCGAACTGCGCGCCGTCGTACACCCCCAGGAGCGGCCCCTCCGCGGCCATCTCCTCCCACCGGCCGCTGCCGGAGTGCAGCTGGAGCGCGGGAGGGTGGCCGGCCGAGAGGAGCTCGTAGTCGCCGGACTCCAGGTCCAGCACGAGATGGATGGAGGTGGCGAATCCCTCGTCCCAGTCCTGGCGCAGCAGATAGCCGTTGGCCGCGGGCAGGAAGCCGTGCGGCGGCAGGGAGCCCAGCAGGCCGCCGAAGGCTCCGGAGAGCAGCAGGGCCCGGGAGCCCGCGTCCATGCCCTTGCCCGAGACGTCGGTGAGCACGACCTCCAGGGTGCGCCCGCCGTTGGTACGGGCGGCGACGACGAAGTCCCCGGAGAAGGACTGGCCGCCGGCCGGGCGGAGCGCCATCTCCCGGTGCCAGCCCTCGGGCAGTCTCGGCAGGGCGCTCTGCACCCTGATCCGCTCGCGCAGGTCGAAGAGCATGGTGCCGCCGCGTCGCCACGGGACCCCGACCCTGGCCCGGAACTGGGCGAGGACCAGCCCGAAGAAGCCGCAGGCCGCGACGACCAGGACGGTGCCGGGGGTGACCCTGGCGGGCCCGTCCGAGTACGGCCCCAGGGCGATGGACTCCACGATCAGGGCGGTGGCCGCGGTGGCGTAGAGGCCGAGGAGACTGGCCGGCCGGAGCAGCAGGCCGCCCGCCACGATCGGCAGTGCCAGGGCGGTCGGTGAGCACCAGACCGGGTTCAGCAGAGTGGCGCAGGTGATCACCGGAACGACGACCAGGAGGCCGGCCAGGGCTATCCAGTCGGAGCCGTCGCCGCGGAAGTAGTCGACCCCGGACCGGCGCAGCGCGATGCGCGCCCGGTGCATCGATCTGCGCCACCGGGCGGTGTAGGTCTCTGGTCCTCCGCGACGTGCCATTGTCGGGACCTTATCCACCCGACGGCCTCCGGTGCAGGGGGACCCGGAGACAATGTGTTCGAAACCGGGTCGCCCGGATGGCTTAGCGCTGGTAAGCAGGGCTCATGACCACTGAAATACGGGTGCTGTCGCACTCCGACTGGGAACCCTGGCTCGGCGCCGTCGAGCTGGCCTTCGGGGGCGTCCCCCTCTCCCCCGAGAGCCGTGAGATGTACACGGCGCTGACCGAGCCGGAGCGGGCCGTCGGGCTCTGGGACGGCGCGGAGTGCGTCGGGACGGCCGGGGCGTACCGCTTCCGGCTGACCGTCCCGGGCGGGGCCGCCGTGCCGACGGCCGGCGTCACGATGGTGACCGTCGCCCCGACCCACCGCAGGCAGGGCCTGCTGACCTCGATGATGCGGCGCCAGCTCGACGACGTGCGTTCCTGGGGCGAGCCGCTCTCCGTGCTCCTGGCCTCGGAGCCGGGCATCTACGGGCGCTTCGGCTACGGCGCCGCCACCACCGAGACCTCTCTGCGGATCGACTCCTCCCGCGTCGGCCTCACGCTGCCTCCGGGCACGGACGAGGTGCGGGTGCGCCGGTCGTCCCCCGCGGACGCGCTCGGCGCCTGCGAGGCGGTGTACGCGCGACTGGCGGCGGAGCGGCCGGGCACCCCGGTCCGGCAGCCGGGCTGGGAGCGGCTGCCCGTGAGCGACCCGGAGGGCGGCCGGCAGGGCGGCTCCCCGCTGCAGTGCGTGCTCGCCGAACGGGACGGTGAGGTCACGGGGTACGCCACCTACCACCTCAGGCCCGCCTGGGAGGCCGCCGGGCCCAAGGGCACGGTGGCGGTGCGGGACCTGGCGGGGCTGGACCCGGCCTCGTACGCGGCGCTGTGGCGTTTCCTGTTCGGGATCGACCTGACCTCGTTCGTCGAGTGCCACAACCGGCCCGCCGACGAGCCCGTGCTCCGGCTGGTCTCCGATGTCCGGCGCTGCGAGGTCAAGCAGCGGGACGGGCTGTACGTGCGTCTCGTCTCGCTGGACGCGGCGCTGGAGGCACGGACCTACCGAACCCCGCTGGACCTCGTGCTGGAGGTGGAGGACGCCTTCTGCCCGTGGAACGAGGGGCGTTGGCGGCTGACCGCCGACGCCAAGGGCGTGGCCACCTGCAGGCGGACGGCGGACGAGGCCGAACTTGCGCTCTCCGTGAAGGATCTGGGGGCGGCCTATTTGGGCGGGGTGTCGCTGACGACGCTCGCGGCCGCCGGACTCGTCCGGGAACTGCGGCCGGGCGCGGTGGCCGAGGCGGCCCTGGCGTTCTCCTCCGGCCTCCAGCCGTGGTGCCCGCACGGCTTCTGATCCGGGGCGGGCCGGGGCCGGTGCGGGAGGGCGCGGCTACCGGCCCGATGCGGACGGCTGGCAGGCGGGGCACCAGAAGAGGTTGCGCGCCGCCAGGTCCGCCGTGCGGATCTCCGTACCGCAGATGTGACAGCCCTGCCGGGCCCGCCGGTAGACGTACACCTCGCCGCCGTGGTCGTCGACCCGCGGGGGGCGGCCCATCGCCTCGGGCAGGTGCTCGGGGCGGACGGTGTCGATCCGGTTGTTCCGTACGCCCTCGCGCATCAGCACGCCGAGGTCGGCCCAGACGGCGTCCCACTCGGCGCGGGTGAGGTCCTTGCCGGGGAGGTACGGGTCGATGCCGTGCCGGAAGAGGACCTCCGCGCGGTAGACGTTGCCGACGCCCGCGACGACCTTCTGGTCCATCAGCAGGGCGGCGACCGTGACCCGGCTGCGTGAGATCCGCCGCCAGGCGCGCTCGCCGTCCTCGTCGGCGCGCAGCGGGTCCGGGCCGAGCCGGTCGTGTATCGCGCGCTTCTCGGGGCCGGTGATCAGGGCGCAGGTGGTGGGGCCGCGCAGATCCGCGTGGTGGGCGTCGTTGAGCAACCGCAGGCGGACCGTGTCGGTGGGCGGCGGCGCGGGGACCGTGCCGAAGCCGAGCTTGCCGAAGAGGCCGAGGTGGATGTGGACCCAGGCCGAGCCCTCGAAGCCGAGGAAGAGGTGCTTGCCGTGGGCGTCGACGCCGGTGAAGGTCCGGCCGTCGAGCAGCGCCGCGCCGCCGGAGAACTTGCCCTGCGGGCTGCTCACGCGCACCGGACGGCCCGCGAACCGCTCGTGGTGGTCCACCGCGAGGCGGTGGATCGTATGCCCCTCGGGCACGGCAGGTCTCCTGGTAACGCGCTCGTGCCGCCGGGTACGGACCCGGCGGCACGAGGGAGGCGGATGGGGGCCTCTCAGCCCTGCTGCGGGTGGTGGGCCGGGATCGGGGGGAGCTCGCCGGTGGTCTCGTAGGCCGAGAGCATCTCGATGCGGCGGGTGTGGCGTTCCTCACCGGAGTACGGGGTGCCGAGGAAGATCTCGACGAACCTGGTGGACTCCTCCACCGTGTGCATCCGGCCGCCGATGGCCACGACGTTGGCGTCGTTGTGCTCGCGGCCGAGCGCGGCGGTCTGCTCGCTCCAGGCGAGCGCGGCGCGGACGCCCTTGACCTTGTTCGCGGCGATCTGCTCGCCGTTGCCCGAGCCGCCGATGACGATGCCGAGGCTGTCCTTGTCCGCGGCCGTCCGCTCGGCGGCGCGGAGGCAGAACGGCGGGTAGTCGTCCTGGGCGTCATAGATGTGGGGACCGCAGTCGACGGCCTCGTGGCCGTTGGCCGTGAGCCACTCGACGAGGTGGTTCTTCAGTTCGAAGCCGGCATGGTCGGAGCCGAGGTACACGCGCATGGAGCGAAGTGTGACACGGACGGGGCCGGGTAACCGTCAGCGGGGTCGGGGCGCACAGCACCGCGCCGGGCCCCGGACCCGCGGACCTCGGTCTGTGGGCAACACCACTCGCGCAACGATCGGGTCAAGGAAACGGAAGAGGGGGTTCCGGTTCCGGCATCGCTCGGGCTTGAATGCGTGGCCGTGCCCGCGCACCACCCCCGCTGCGGGCACGACCCGACACACGTGATCAGAAAACGTAAGGATTCGATCCATGACGTCGCAGACGACTCTGGCCGGGCCGGGCCACCAGCCCGGCGAGCCGGGTAAGCCGGATTCCCCGGACGGGCTTCAGGCCGGTCTCAAGAACCGTCATCTCTCGATGATCGCCATCGGCGGTGTCATCGGCGCCGGGCTCTTCGTCGGCTCCGGCGCGGGCATCGCCGCCGCGGGACCGGCCATCCTCCTGTCGTACGCGCTGGTCGGCGCGATGGTCGTCTTCGTGATGCGGATGCTCGGCGAGATGGCCGTGGCCCGCCCGAGCTCCGGCTCCTTCTCCTCCTACGCCGACCAGGCGCTCGGCCGCTGGGCCGGCTTCTCCATCGGCTGGCTGTACTGGTTCTTCTGGGTCGTGGTGCTCGCCGTCGAGGCGACGGCGGGTGCCAAGATCCTGGAGAGCTGGGTCCCCGGCGTCCCGCAGTGGGCCTGGGCCCTGATCGTCATGGTGGTGCTGACCGCGACCAACCTGGTCTCCGTCGGCTCGTACGGCGAGTTCGAGTTCTGGTTCGCCGGGATCAAGGTCGTGGCGATCGGCGCCTTCGTCGTCGTCGGCCTGCTGGCCGTCTTCGGCATCCTGCCCGGTTCGGACAACGCGGGGTCCGGCCTCGCCCACCTCACGGACACCGGCGGGTTCTTCCCCGAAGGTCCGGGGGCCATCCTCACCGGTGTGCTGATGGTCGTCTTCTCCTTCATGGGCAGCGAGATCGTGACGCTGGCGGCGGGTGAGTCCGAGGACCCACAGCGCGCCGTCTCCAAGGCGACGAACAGCGTGATCTGGCGTATCGCCATCTTCTACCTGGGTTCGATCTTCGTCGTCCTCACCGTGCTCCCCTGGAACGACCCCTCGATCGTCAAGGACGGTTCGTACGTCGCCGCGCTGAACGCGATCGGCATCCCGCACGCCGGACAGGTCATGGACGTCATCGTGCTGACCGCCGTGCTGTCCTGTCTGAACTCCGGCCTCTACACGGCCTCGCGCATGGCCTTCTCGCTCGGACAGCGCGGCGACGCCCCCAAGGCGTTCGCGACGGTCAACAAGCGGGGCGTGCCGCAGGCGGCGATCCTGTCCTCCGTCGTCTTCGGCTTCGTCGCCGTGTTCTTCAACTACCAGTGGCCCGACACCGTGTTCGCGTTCCTGCTGAACTCCTCCGGTGCGGTCGCCCTCTTCGTCTGGCTGGTCATCTGCTTCACCCAGCTCCGGATGCGCGGCATCATCCTGCGCGAGACGCCCGAGAAGCTCATCGTGAAGATGTGGCTCTTCCCGTACCTGACCTGGGCGACGATCGCGATGATCTCCTTCGTCCTCGTCTACATGCTGACCGACGACGCCGGGCGCGAGCAGGTGCTGCTCTCGCTGCTGGTCGCGGCCCTCGTCGTGGGCATCTCGCTGGTGCGCGACGCCCGCGCCCGGAAGGCGAAGGCGGCGGCGCCGGTCGAGTGACCGTCACACATACCTGACGGCGGATGTCAGGTATACCCGGAAGGCTCTCCGTCGCCCCGCGATCCCGCGAGCGAACGGAGAGCCTTCCTCATGACCGCCACCCCCGCAGTGGACAGCTTCCAGACCGGCTTCGCCATCCGCCCCGGCCTCCTGGTGGAGGCCTCCGACGCCCCTGGCGTCCGGGCCGCCGTGCGCGAGGCCGGGGCGCGTGGTCTCCCGGTGCGCGTCCACGCGACCGGGCACGGGCTGCCCGGTCCGGTCGAGGGCGGGGTGCTGGTCTCCACCCGCCTGATGGACCGGGTGGAGATCGATCCGCTCCGCCGCACCGCGCGGATCGGAGCGGGCGCCACCTGGGGCGGGGTGATCGCCGCGGCGGCCCCGCACGGGCTCGCCCCGCTGAACGGATCGTCCCCGGGAGTCGGCGCCGTCTCGTACACCCTGGGCGGCGGACTGGGCATCCTGGCCCGGGAGTTCGGTTACGCCGCCGACCACGTCCGCTCGCTGGACGTGGTCACCGCCGACGGTGTGCTGCGCCATGTGACCCCCGAGACCGAGCCGGACCTCTTCTGGGGCCTGCGGGGCGGCGGCCACCGGCTGGGCGTCGTGACGGCGCTGGAGACCGGGCTGGTGGAGGTGGCGCGGCTGTACGGCGGCTCGCTGGCCTTCGACGGGGACACGGCCCCGGAGGTGCTGCGGCGCTATCTGGAGTGGACCCGGGCGGTGCCGGAGACCTGCACCTCCTCCGTGGCTGCCCTGCGCTACCCGGACATGCCGGGACTGCCCGCGGCGCTGCGGGGCCGGTACGTCGTCTCGGTGCGCGTCGCGTACACCGGCGGGGCCGCGGACGGCGAGGCCCTGGTGGCGCCGCTGCGTGCGATCGGGCCCGCGCTCTCGGACTCGCTGCGGGAGATGCCGTACACCGAGAGCCACACCATCCACAGCGACCCGCCGTTCCCGCACGCCTACTACGGCGAGGGCCTGATGCTCCGCGACCTGGACGCCGACGCCGCGGGGCGGGTGCTGGAGCTGACCAGGCCGAAGGCCCCGATGATGACGGTGGTCCAGCTCAACCACCTGGGCGGCGCCCTGGCCGCCCCTCCCGCGCACGGGAGCGCGGTGCCCCACCGGGACGCCGGTTTCCTGCTGCGGCTGCTGTCACCGCTGGACGGCACGGACGTGGCGGCGGTGCGGGCGCTGTACGCGGAGGTGGCCGGGGCGACGGCGCCCCTGGTCCTCGGCCGGTCGCTGAACTTCTCCTTCGGCGGAGGGGACCGCGCGCGGACGTTCCACGGCCCCGGGACGCACGAGAGGCTCGCCGGTCTGGTGTCGCGATACGACCCGGCGAGCCTCTTCGGTGGCGCCTACGGCGCCCGGTGAGCGGGGGTGCCCACCGCTGCTGTCAGCCGCGGCGCCCGAGGAGCTTCCAGGAGGCCGGCAGCGCGCCCATGGCCAGCGCCGCCTTGACGGCGTCGCCGATCAGGAACGGCACCAGGCCGGCCGCGACGGCGGTGCTCATCGACATGCCGGTGGAGAGCGCCAGGTAGGGCACACCGACCGCGTAGATGATCAGGGAGCCGACCGCCATCGTGCCCGCGGTGCGCAGCACCGACCGGTCACCGCCCCGGCGGGCCAGGCCGCCGACGACCGTGGCGGCGAGCAGCATGCCGAGGACGTAGCCGAAGGACGCGCCGCCCGGGCCCGAGGTGCCCTCGGAGAACCACGGCATGCCGGCCATGCCGACGAGCGCGTACAGGGCGAGGGAGAGGAAGCCGCGGCGGGCTCCGAGCGCGGTGCCGATGAGCAGCGCGGCGAAGGTCTGGCCGGTGACGGGGACCGGGGAGCCCGGGACGGGCACGGCGATCTGTGCCGCGATGCCGGTGAGGGCGGCGCCGCCGACGACCAGCGCCGTGTCCACGGCGTAGCGGTGCCGGGCTGCGGGCAGCAGGTCGGCGAGGACCGCTCCGGAACGGACGGGGGCGGCAGCAGTGCTCATCGGGGACTCCGCGGGTGAGGTCGGCAGGCAGGACTGGGGGTGACGTTAGCCGACACCCTGTCGCCGGATCACCATCAGCCGCCCACAAAGCGGCGGTTGAGGGTCTAGTCGGGTTCGGACAAAGAGCGTTGCGCAATCACGTGGCGGCGTGATGCTGGTCACTGAGGTGGGGGTGTGCCCGGACCTCCGTTGGGGAAGGGCCGCGGTGCCGTGAGACTGTAGGTTCCCCATAAATGATCCGAGAGTGATCCGCAGCTCATGCACGACGCGCCCCCCACGCACTCCCCCGTACCGTCCGAGCCCCTGGCCCACGGCCTGAAGCAGCGCCATCTGACGATGCTCGGCCTGGGCGGGGTGATCGGCGCCGGTCTCTTCGTCGGCTCGGGTGCCGGGATCGCCGTCGCCGGGCCCGCCGTCGTCGTCTCGTATCTGATCGCGGGAACGCTCGCGATGCTGGTGATGCGGATGCTCGGCGAGATGTCGGCCGCGATGCCCGCGTCCGGGTCCTTCTCCGTGCACGCGGAGCGCGCGCTCGGCCGCTGGGCCGGCTTCAGCGTGGGCTGGCTCTACTGGTTCCTGCTGGTGGTGGTGCTCGCCGTGGAGGCGACGGCCGCCGCGCAGATCGCCCACGGCTGGGTACCCGCGGTGGACCAGTGGCTCTGGGTGCTGCTGTTCATGGTGGTGTTCACCGTGGCCAATCTGACGGCCGTGAAGAACTTCGGCGAGTTCGAGTTCTGGTTCGCCGCGCTCAAGGTCGTCGCGATCGTGGCCTTCCTGGTACTCGGGCTGCTGGCCGTCCTCGGCGTCCTCCCGGACACCGACCCGGTGGGGCTGACGAACCTGACCGGCCAGGGCGGCTTCCTGCCCAACGGCTGGGACGGGGTCGTCTCCGGCGTGCTCACGGTGGTGTTCGCCTTCGGCGGGCTGGAGGTCGTGACGATCGCCGCGGCCGAGACCGACGATCCGGCGCGCGCCGTGGGGCGTGCGGTGCGCAGCGCGGTGGTGCGCATCCTCTTCTTCTACGTCGGCTCGATGCTGGTCGTCGTGACCGTGCTGCCGTGGACCGCGCAGCAGGCCGGACTCAGCCCGTACGTGAAGGTCCTGGACTCGATCGGGGTGCCGTCGGCCGGGCAGATCATGAACATCGTGGTGTTCGTGGCACTGCTCTCGGCACTCAACGCCAATCTGTACGGCTCGTCCCGCATGGTCTTCTCGCTGGCCGAGCGCGGCGAGGCGCCGCGCGGGCTGCTGAAGGTGTCGGGCGGTGCGAGCGGCGGCGGGGTGCCCAGGCGGGCGGTGCTGGCCTCGGTGGCGTTCGGCTTCGTCTCCGTGCTGCTCAATCTGAAGTGGCCGGACACCGTCTTCCTCTACATGCTCAACTCGGTCGGCGCGGTCCTGCTGTTCGTCTGGGGCCTGATCGCCGCCTCGCAGCTGCGGCTGCGGCGCCGGCTGGAGCGGGAGGCGCCGGGCGCCCTGACGCTGCGGATGTGGTGCTTCCCGTATCTGACCTGGGTGACCCTGGCCGGTCTGCTGGCCGTCCTGCTGCTGATGCTCACCGACGACGCGGCGCGTGGGCAGGTGCTCTGGTCGGCGGCGGCAACGGGGCTCGTGCTGCTCGTGGCGGCCGTGCGGGAGATACGGACGAAGCGGCAGGCGTCCGGTCCGCGGTAGGCGGGTGAGCACCTTGTGTGAGCCTCGTGACCGTATAGCGGACGGACGTTCCCTCTGAGCGGGGTGCGTGGCCAGACTGTGGGCGACCTCTGTCCCGACCAGTGAACTGAGCCTGTCCATGTCCCGGACCTCCGCGCCGCCCCCCACGGACGCAGCAGCCCCCACCGTCGACTCCGCGCTCACCCACGGCCTCAAACAGCGCCATCTGTCGATGATCGCCCTGGGCGGGGTGATCGGAGCGGGCCTCTTCGTCGGCTCCGGCGCGGGAATCGCCGCCGCCGGCCCCTCGATCGTCGTCGCCTACGGCATCTCCGGGCTGCTGGTCATGTTCGTGATGCGGATGCTCGGCGAGATGTCGGCCGCCAATCCCGCGTCGGGCTCCTTCTCCGTCCACGCGGAGCGGGCGATCGGACCGTGGGCCGGGTTCACCGCGGGCTGGGCGTTCTGGGTGCTGCTCTGTGTGGCCGTCGGGCTGGAGGGCATCGGCGCCGCGCAGATCGTCACGGGCTGGCTGCCGGGCACACCGGAGTGGGCCTGGGTGGCCCTGTTCATGCTGATCTTCCTCGGCACGAACCTCGCCGCCGTGAAGAACTTCGGCGAGTTCGAGTTCTGGTTCGCCGCGCTCAAGGTCATCGCGATCACGCTGTTCCTGGTGCTCGGCCTGCTCGCGATCCTGGGGGTGCTGCCGGGCACGGACGCCCCCGGCACCTCGAACCTCACCGGCGACGGCGGCTTCATGCCGAACGGCTCCGAGGGCCTCATCATCGGCCTGCTCGCCTCGGTCTTCGCCTACGGCGGTCTGGAGACCGTCACCATCGCGGCGGCCGAGTCCGAGAACCCGGTGCAGGGTGTCGCCAAGGCGGTGCGTACGGCGATGTGGCGCATCGCCGTCTTCTACATCGGCTCGATGGCGGTCATCGTGACCCTCGTGCCGTGGGACGACCCCAAGGTCGCCGAGGTGGGGCCGTTCTACGCGATGCTCGACCACATCGGCATCAGCGGCGCCGCGGAGATCATGAACGTGGTCATCTTCGTCGCCCTGCTCTCCGCGATGAACGCCAACATCTACGGCGCCTCGCGCATGGCCTGCTCCCTCGTCGCCCGGGGCCAGGGCCCCAAGGTGCTCGGCAGGGTCTCCTCGGGCGTCCCGCGCAACGCGGTGCTCGCCTCCTCGGTCTTCGGCTTCCTCTGCGTGCTGCTCAGCTACTGGCGCCCCGACGACGTCTTCCCCTGGCTCCTCAACATGATCGGCGCGGTGGTCCTGGTCGTCTGGATCTTCATCGCCGTCTCGCAGCTGATCCTGCGCAGGCGGACGGAGCGTGAGGCCCCGGAGCGTCTCGTCGTGCGGATGTGGTTCTTCCCGGTCCTGACGATCGTGGCACTGGCGGCCATGGCCGGCATCTTCGTCCTGATGCTGCGGCAGCCCGACACCCGCGACCAGCTGCTGGCGACGGGCGTGCTGACCGCCGTGCTGATCGTGATCGGCGTCGTACGGCAGAAGCGGGCGGAGCGCGGGGCCCCGGCCGGGGAGTGAGCGGAGCCGCGCCTCAGCCCGGCTGGGCGCGCAGGAGCACCTCGGCCGCCTCCGTGCGGAAGTAGAGGACCGAGCGCCCCGCCCTCCGGCGCCCGGCCAGGCCGGCGTCGAGCAGGACCTTCAGATGCCGGCCCACCGATCCCAGGCCCTGGCCGGTGAGTTCCACCAGTTCCGTGGTGCTCCTGGGACGGTCGAGCAGCACGAGGACACCGGCCCGCGCGGACCCGAGCAGCCTGCCCAGGCTGTCGGGGACGGCGGGCCTGTCCGCGTCCGACAGGGTCCCCGAGCAGGAGTGGACGATGGCGTAGCGCTGCTCGTCCGCGTCCCAGGAGACCCAGCCCTGCCGAGGGGTTACGGGCACGAACACCAGCTGTACGCCGTCGAGTTCGCGCGGCGGGTAGGCGCGCGGATTGACCTGGAGCCGGCTGCCGCCCAGCCAGCGCATGCCCGGGTTCATGCTCTCCAGCGCGGCGGCCCATCCGCCCTGGCTCAGCCGGCCCGCGCGGGCCACGATGTCGGCCTCGATGATCCGGCGGCGGCGCGGCCAGTCGGGGCGCACGATGCGCTGCCACACCCACTCCAGCACGTCCGCCGCCTTCTGCGGCAGGTCGGGACGGTGGAGCGCCGCGGGGAGCGGCCCGCCCCTGGAGACCTCCAGGTCGGCGCGGGCGTCGCCGGGCGGTGTCCCGCGCACCAGGGCCAGGTCCTGGGCGAACGTGGTCCCGCCGGTGGGCGTGGGGGTGAGGAAGTCCGCGTTCCACCAGCCGCCCAGACCGGTCCGTACGAGCTGCGCGGTGACCGGGTCGTCCGCGAGACGCGCGCGGTAGGCGGGCCGGTGGGCGTCGAACCACGCGCGCTCGGCCGGGTGCGCGGGCACACCGCACTCCAGCGCCTGGAGCGTCGCCGTGGTCTCGGACAGCTCCGAGACGACGAAGCGCCCGGCGGCCAGGGTGTCCGCGCCGACCTGCCACCAGCCCATGGTTTCGCCTCCGCGCGAAAGAGTAACGGCCCCGCGGAGGGACCTCCGAGACTCCCGGACATGCTCACCTACCGGGACGTCTTCCGTGTGCCCCAGTTCGGCCCCCTCCTCGCGACGAGCGCCCTTCAGGGTGCCGCCTCGACGACGAGCCAACTGGCCCTGGGCGTGCTCGTGTTCGCCAGGACCGGCTCGCCGCTGCTCTCCGCGCTCTCCATGTTCGGCTCCTCCCTGGCGCAGCTGATCGGCGCGACCCTGCTGATGTCGGCCGCCGACCGGCTCCCACCGCGCGGGGCGCTGGGCGGGGCGGCCCTCGCCTTCGCCGCGGGGACGGCCGTGCTCGCCGTCCCCGGCCTGCCCCTGCCCCTGGTGTTCGCCGTCGTCCTGGGCGAGGGGGTCCTCGCCGCGGTGATCGGCGGCGTACGGTACGGCCTCCTCAACGAGGTGCTGCCCAAGGAGGGCTTCCTGCTGGGGCGTTCGGTGCTGAGCATGTGCGCGGGCACCACGCAGATCTGCGGCTACGCGGCCGGAGGCGTCCTGGTGGCCGTGGCGTCCCCGCGCGGGACGCTGCTCGTCGCGGCCGCTCTGTACGTCGCCGGGGCCGCCGCCGCCCGGTTCGGGCTCGCGCGGCGTCCGCCCCGGGCGGCCGGCCGGCCGTCGGTCGCGGAGACCTGGCGGACCAACGCGCTGCTGTGGTCCTCGGCTCCCCGGCGGCGCGTGTACCTCCTGCTCTGGGTGCCCAACGGGCTGGTCGTCGGCTGCGAATCGCTGTTCGTGCCCTACCTGCCGGACCGGGCGGGGCCGCTCTTCGCCTGCGCGGCGTTCGGGATGCTGGCCGGGGACACGGTGACGGGGCGGTTCGTGCCGGCGCGGTGGCGGGGGCGGCTGGGCACGCCGCTGCTCCTGCTGCTCGCCACGCCCTATCTGCTGTTCGCCCTGCGCCCCGCGCTGCCCCTCGCCCTGCTTCTGACCGTCCTCGCCTCCGCCGGCTTCTCGGCGAGTCTGCTGTTCCAGGAGCGCCTGATGGCGCTGACCCCGGACGCGATGACGGGACATGCCCTCGGCCTGCACGCCTCCGGGATGCTCGCGGTCCAGGGCGTGACGGCGACCCTCGCGGGGGCCCTCGCCCAGCACAGCTCGCCCTCGACGGCGATCACGGTGATGGCAGCCGCGTCGGTCGCGGTGACGCTGACATCGGCACCGACGGGACGGACGCGCCACAGGATCGGGCGTAGGACCTATGGCTGATCACCTCCGACCCTTCCTCCTGCTAGCCTGCAATTGCGAAAGAGTTGCAACAACAACCAGGTAGCAGTTGGAGGGTTCGAACCCATGGCCACGTACACGCTTCCGGAACTCCCGTACGACTACGCGGCGCTCGAACCGGTCATCAACCCGCAGATCATCGAGCTCCACCACGACAAGCACCACGCCGCGTACGTCAAGGGTGCGAACGACACCCTGGAGCAGCTGGAAGAGGCCCGTGACAAGGAGGCGTGGGGCGCGATCAACGGCCTCCAGAAGAACCTCGCCTTCCATCTGTCCGGCCACATCCTGCACTCGATCTACTGGCACAACATGACCGGCGACGGCGGTGGCGAGCCGCTCGCCGCGGACGGTGTGGGCGATCTGGCCGACGCGATCACGGAGTCCTTCGGCTCGTACGCCGGCTTCAAGTCGCAGCTGACGAAGGCCGCGGCGACCACACAGGGCTCCGGCTGGGGCGTCCTCGCCTACGAGCCGGTCAGCGGCAGGCTGATCGTCGAGCAGGTCTACGACCACCAGGGCAACGTCGGCCAGGGCTCGGTCCCGATCCTGGTGTTCGACGCCTGGGAGCACGCCTTCTACCTCCAGTACAAGAACCAGAAGGTGGACTTCATCGAGGCGATGTGGCAGGTCGTGAACTGGCAGGACGTGGCGAAGCGTTACGCCGCCGCCAAGGAGCGCGCGGACGTGCTGCTGCTCGCCCCCTGACGGCCCCCGGAGCGTCCTGCCTCGTGATCGTCTTCTCAACCTTCACCCGGCAGGCGGATGAACGGAGAACCCCCGCGAGGACGTGACTCGCGGGGGTTCTCCCATGGCCGTGAGGCGTGCCGGGCCGCCGTCAGCGGCTGTGGACCCCGATCTCGTTGAGCGAGTACCGGTTGTCCGTGCCCCGCTGGGTGGCGTAGACCCGCACGTACCGGGCCGTGGTCGGGGTGAAGGCGCGGTTCTCCACTCCTCCGCGTCCCGCCGTCGTGGTGTGCACGGTGCGCCAGTTCGCGTTGTCCGCCGACACCTCGATCCGGTACTGGACGGCGTACTGGTCGGACCAGTTCAGCGCGACCCTGCCCACCTGGCGCGAGGAGCGCAGGTCGACCGTGATCCAGGCGGTGGACACCGTCTTGGAGGCCCAGCGCGTGGACGGGTCGCCGTCGATCGCGTTCTTCGGCGGGTACGAGACGACCACCGCGTCCTGGTGGTCCGACGCCGTGACGGCCGCCCCGGTGGCCAGGTTGGCGAGGTCGTCCGTGCGGCGGGCCGGGAACTCCACCACCTGCTGGTACGTCGGCCGGTTCTGCCAGGCGACGCGGGGCACGGTGATGCCGCCCATCGCGCGGTGCACGATCGAGTCGGCGCAGACCTGGGCGCCCGCGGTGGAGCAGTACTTGTCCGCCGGGTAGACCTGCGCGGCCGGAGTGGCCGCGGCCGTGGTGAGGGTGGAGAGCAGGACCTGCCTGCACGCGGCGAGGGCACCCGATCCGCAGAAGGTCGTGTTGAGCGGGCTGCCGACGCTGCGGCCGAGGACCGACCTGAGGTCCTTGTCGACATAGGCCCACCAGCCGTGCTGGAAGGACGAGCCCTTGTGCGCCTCGCTCGCCGCGATGCCCGAACCGGTGGACCCGGTGCCGTTCTGGCCGCCCGACGGCGATTCGTTGATCGGGGCGACCGCGGTCAGCGCCTGGTAGAGGTCCGTGCCGAGCCCCGGTGTGAACACGCCCTCCACCAGCAGCGGCCACCAGGCGTCCAGGACACGGATCGCCTCGGCGTGCGCGTAGGTGCCGGACCCCTTGGCGGTCTCCCTGCGGTGGCCGCCGGCCGCCTCCCAGGCGCGCAGCTTCTCCACGGTGGCGGACAGGGCCGGGTCGGTCACCGCTGCGGAGCCGATGACGTCCAGGACGGTGGGCAGCACCTGCTCGGCCCGCAGGTCGACGGTGGCCGCGTCCTCCATGGCCCTGACCAGCGCGGTGCGGGTGACGCCGCCCGCCTCGACCAGTGCGGAGACCCGGTCGTCGAGGATGTCGGCGCGGTGCACGGAGCCGTTGCCCCACGCGGAGGCGAAGCCGTCCGCCTGCTTGTTGTTCCAGCTGATGTAGTAGTCCTGGTCCACGGACTGCGGGTGCTGGGCGGGCGGTGTGACGGCCGAGGTGTTGAGCGCGGGGTCCCAGTCCTTCCACTCGTACGCCGGCGAGGCCAGGATCGGCTTGTCGGGGTCGGTGTTCACGGCGCGGACGGGGTTGGCCCCGGAGTTGTAGTACGCCGTGTGGTCGGCGTCCACGTAGAACCAGTTGAAGGTGTAGCCGATGTTCTGCGCGGCCTTCTGGAAGGTCTGCGCAGAGGTGATCTTCCCCGGGTCGTTGAACTGCTGGAAGCCGATCACCGAGTCGAGGTCGTGGTGGTAGGTCGAGCGCAGCGCGGTGAAGGCGACCGGCTTGCCGCCGACCTTGCCCGTGTGGGTGACCAGTCCGTACGCCGTCCGTTCGGTGACGAGGTCGTAGGACCCGGCCTTGGTTGCGTCGGCGGTCGTCGGGGACCAGCTGTTCTTCTTCGTCAGCGTCTCGAACGGGGTGCAGACCCCGCGCAGCAGGTAGTGCTTCGACGCGGTCGTGGGCGTGGTGCCGGAGGGCTCGCAGAGATCGACGGCGAAGGTGTCGGTGATGTCCTGGTTGGCCGATGTGGGGCTCCAGGAGTAGTCGAGGCCACGGCCGATCTCGACGTAGAAGCTCAGGCCGGGGAAGGAGGCGCCGCGCGAGCGGAGCCCCGGCCCGTCGAGCTCCTGGACCATGAGCAACTGGGGCGCGTAGTAGCCGGTCTGGGGACCGTAGACGGCCACGGGGTGGCCGGACGCGGTGTGTTCGCCCGAGACCACCAGGGCGTTGGACATGCCCTTCTTCGCGGTGATCAGGTCGGCGGGCAGGATGCCCTCGGCGGTGGCCGCCCCGGTCGCGGACGCCTTCGTGGCGGAGGCCCCGGAGGCCGTCGCGGCGCCCGTTCCCGTGCCGTTGCGCGCGTGCTGGAACGCGGCGACCGAGCCGCCGTCCGGCACGGCCACCCCGACCGGGGACGCCGGGGAGTTGGCGTACGGGTAGGTCCCGCCGTGCTGGGTCGTCGTGGCCTCGCTGTCGGTCTGCGCGCGCCACGCCTTGTACGCGGCCTTGCCGGCGGCGGCCCCGTAGTGCTGCTGGAAGGCGAGTTCGGCTAGGGCGTTCTCGACCTCGCCGCCGCCTCCGCCGCCGAAGATGGCGCCGATGACGGAGGAGATCGCGACGACGTCGGTGGCGGTGAAGTCCTGGATGGAGGAGCCGTGGCCGGTCAGCTCGTACTCACCGGGGTAGGTGGCGGCGCCGACGGTGTCGTCGATGAAGGCGTTGATGCCCGACACGTAGTCCTGGATGTCCTGGTAGGCCTGGGCACCCTCGGCGCCCGAGTCGCGGACCCGCTCCAGCTGGGCCTTCAGGTCGTTCTCGGTGTACGGGGCGACCGCCCAGAGGCTCTGCTCCAGGGTGCGGTTGCCCGCCGCGCCGCCCGCGAAGGACGACAGCTCGCCGCGCCCGACGTGGCGCAGTACGTCGATCAGCCACAGCCGGTCCTGACCGGCCGCGTATCCGGCGCCGAACTCCGTGCCCGAGCGGGTGGTGCCCTTGATGTGCGGGGTGCCTGTGGCCTTGTCGCGGGTGATGGTGACGTCGGAGCGCGGTGACACCGTGCTCTCCACCTGGCCGGGGGCCACTCCGAACGAGGCGTCGTTGAAGTAGGCGGCGAGCTGGTCCTCGGTGAGGCCGGAGTAGTCGTGCAGCAGGTTGTCGTACGGCTCGATCTGGTCCGCCGAGTGCTTGGGGCGGGTGCCGACGGTCTGGTGCAGCAGGATTCCCGCGAGGGTCGCGTGGCCGTTCTGGCCGGCCGGGAGGATGTCCTGGCACTGGCCCAGGCACGGGTCACCGGCGGTCGGTACGGGGTCCACGCCCGCCGCGGCCTCGGCGGGGACGGCCGTGGCGAGGGGGGCGAGCAGCGTCGCCGCGGCGAGCGCGGAGACCAGCGCGGTGCGGAGTCTCGCGCGGCGCCGTGGCGGCGGGGGAACGGGGGCAGGGGTCACCGGAACCTCTTCGGGAAGGAACGGGGGCGCGGGGGGCGCCGGAACAGTAACCGTGCCCGGCCGCCCCCGGACAGAGCGGCGGCCGGTCTTCCTCAGGACTGCAACAGCCCGTTCACGTAAGGCAGTTGATGTCCCGTTCCGTCATGCGCGCCGACTACGGGACGCGGAAGACGGAGCCTATGAACTCGGCGAGCAGCCGCTCCTTGAGGGCTCCGGGCAGCGCGTCGAGCAGGACGAGCACGGGGGCCGTCCGGGCCGGGAGCCCGGCGCCCCCGCCGAGTCCGGCGAAGGCCAGCACGCCCGCCACGTCGTCCGGTCCGAGAGTGTCCGGATCGAGCTCGGCGGCGAACGCGGCGAGCGCCGGGTCCACGGCGACCGGCTCCAGCGCGCGGGCCTTCGCCAGGGCGGCCGTGAGGTCGTCGAGCAGGGCGCCGACCTGGCCGACGGTCGCGGGGGTGAGCGTGAGGTGGAGGTTGGGCGGGAGGCCGCCGAAGGAGAGCTGCGGCTGGAGGTACCAGCCCAGTTCGCGCATCTCGTCGGCGAGATGGAGCAGCAGGCCGAGGTCGGGCTCGCCGTCCTCCTCCCGGGCGACGGTGAAGGCGACGAGCCCGGCGGCGGGATCGCCCAGCACCCGTACGCCGTCGAGGGCGCGCAGCCCCGCCAGCAGCCGGTCGGACGCCTCGGCGACCCGGCCCGCCAGCGCGGTGTAGCCCGCCTCGCCGACGTGCTGGAGGACCGCCCACGCCTGGGCCAGCAGGCCGCCGGACTTGGTGCCCTGCACCGTGGGGTTGACCACGGGGTAGCCGGGCCAGCCGGCGTGCGCGAAGTACTGGTGGCGGCGGAGCTCCGCGTCGCGGTAGAGGACCACGGAGGCGCCCTTGTCGGCGTACGCGTACTTGTGCAGGTCAACCGAGAGGGAGGTGACGCCGGGGACGGAGAGGTCGAAGGGCTCCACCTCCCGTCCGGCGCGCCGCAGGTACGGCAGGATCCAGCCGCCGATGCAGGCGTCCACATGGCAGAGCACCCCGCGTGCGGAGGCGGCGGCGGCGATCTCGGCGACGGGGTCGACGACCCCGTGGGCGTACGAGGGCGTGGAGGCGACCACCAGCGCGGTGCGGTCGGTGAGCGCGGCGGCCATGGCGTCGGCGTCGGCGCGGAAGGTGACCGGGTCGACGGGCACGACGACGGTCTCGAGCCCCAGATAGGCGGCCGCCTTGTGGAAG
The DNA here is from genome assembly GCF_001905505.1 of Streptomyces sp. CB02058. Classification (GTDB taxonomy): domain Bacteria; phylum Actinomycetota; class Actinomycetes; order Streptomycetales; family Streptomycetaceae; genus Streptomyces. Next base: position 488,156 of record NZ_LIPG01000002.1, on the reverse strand, counting down.
GCGGCGTGGGCGGTGGAGGGCAGCACCAGCTGGGGATCGGTGATCCCGCGCACCGTCCTGGCGTGGTCGCGGGCGGTCTTGACGGCGAGCAGGATGCTCTCCGTGCCGCCGCTGGTGAACGTCCCCTGGGCGCCGGGGGCGCCGAGCAGGGCGGCGACGGCGCCGACCACGTCGTTCTCCAGCCGGGCCACGCTCGGGAAGACCGTGGGGTCGAGCCCGTTGACCGTCGCGAAGGCGGTGTACGCCTCGGCGGCCAGCTCGTCGAGCCCCTCCAGCCCCGCGTCGTAGACATAGGCGAAGGTGCGGCCGCCCCGGGTGGGCGCGTCCGCCTCGCGCAGGGCACGCAGTTCGGCGAGCACCTCGGCGGCGGGGCGGCCGTCGGGCAGGGCGGGATCAGTCGGCACGGACGGGCTCTTCCTGGAGAGGGCGGGACGGGCTCGGGGAGGCGTGGTAGCGGTGCAGCAGCAGGAGGCTCGCGGCGGCGACGACGGCGGGCAGCACGCTCATCCCGGCGGTGATGCCGGTCAGTGCCGCAGCCGGCTGTTCCACCTGGTGCGCGGCGTCGGAGGAGCGGAAGCCGGTGACGGCGAGAACGAGGGCGAACACCCCGGCGCCCAGGGCGAAGGCGAGGGTCTCGGCCGCCGTCCACAGCCCGGTGAAGGTGGCGGCCCTGCGCCGTCCGGTGGCGACGGCGTCGGCGGCCAGGGTGTCGGCGAGCATCGTCAGCGGCAGCAGCTGGAGTCCGGCGTAGGCGATCCCGACGAGGACGACCGCCGCGTAGCCGACGGCGGGGCCCGCGACCCCGGTGAAGGCGAGGAGCACCGCCCCGGCGATGTAGAGCAGGGACGCGCACCACTGGGCGTACGTCACGCCCCTGCGGCGGGCCAGCCTGTTCCACAGCGGCATGAAGAGGACGAGCGGGCCGATCAGGCAGGCGAACAGCGGGGTGACGGCACCCGCCGATCCGAGGGTGTACGTCGCGAAGTACTGGACCCCGGCGAGCATCACGCCGATGGCCAGCGCCTGGAGCGTCCACATCCCGGCCAGATGCAGGAACGGCCTGCTGGAGCGGGCGGCGGCGAGCTGGGCCCGCAGGGAGGGTTCGGCCTCGCTGCGGGCGGCCTGCGGGGCGCGGCGGGTGGCGGCCCACGCCCCGAACATGCCGAGGGCGAGCAGGACGGCGACCACGGCACCCATCAGCCGGTAGCTCCCCGGGGTGTCGCCGTCGGCGTGCGCGATGGCGGGGGCGAGCGCCCCGGACAGCAGGATGGCGACGCCGAGGAAGCCCACCCGCCAGCCGAGGACGCGGCCGCGTTCGTGCGGGTCCTCGGTCATCTCGGCGGGCATGGTCACGTACGGCACCTGGAAGACGGCGTACGCGGTGGCGGCGAGGAGGAACAGCGCGGCGACGTAGCCCGCTGCCGCCGCGCCCCTCAGCGGCGGCGCCGCGAAGATGAGGGCGAAGAGCGGCGGGAGGGTGCAGGCGCCGATCAGCAGGAACGGCCTGCGCGGTCCGCCGCGCAGCCGGCTGCGGTCGGAGACCGCGCCGACCAGGGGGTTGATCAGGACGTCCCAGGCCTTGGGCAGGAAGACGGCGGCCCCCGCGACGGCGGCGGGCACGGCGAGGACGTTGGTGAGGTAGTAGAGCAGGATCAGGCCCGGCACGGTGGCGAAGGTGCCGGTGCAGAGGGAGCCGAGCCCGTAGCCGATCCGCACGGTGGGCGGGAGGGGCGGGGCCGCGTGGAGGTCCGAACCGGCCGCTGGCATGGGGCAGATCTTGAATGATGTTCATCTTTTCGGCAAGACCCGTGCCGCCCACGACACATGATCGCCATATCCGCGGGCCGGGCACGGCGGCCCGGCCCGCGGCGGACGTGCGGTCAGTCGAAGACGGGGCCCTGGGTGCGGGTCCGCTTGATCTCGTAGAAACCGGGGATCGACGCCACCAGCAGCGTGCCGTCCCAGAGCTTCGCCGCCTCCTCGCCCTTCGGGGCGGGGGTGACCACCGGGCCGAAGAAGGCGATCTGCTCGCCGTCGGAGCCGGGCACGGCGATGACCGGGGTGCCGACGTCCTGGCCGACCTTGTCGATGCCCTCCTGGTGGGAGGCGCGCAGCTCCTTGTCGTACGCGTCGGAGTCGGCGTACTCCAGCAGATCGGCGGGCAGGCCGACGTCCGCCAGGGCGCCCGCGATCGCCTCGCGGGTCGGGCCCTCGCCGTTGTTGTGGATGCGGGTGCCGAGGGCCGTGTAGAGCGGGCCGACGATCTCGTCGCCGTGCTTCTGCTGGGCGGCGACCACGACCCGGACCGGCGCCCAGGCCTGGGTGCGCATCATGTCCTGGTACTCCTCGGGCAGCTCGTCGAGCTTGGGCTCGTTGAGCACGGCGAGGCTCATCACGTGCCAGCGCACCTCGACGTCCCGGACCTTCTCCACCTCCAGCATCCAGCGGGAGGTCATCCAGGCCCAGGGACAGAGCGGGTCGAACCAGAAGTCGGCCGGAACCTTGCCGGCGGCCGTGCTGTTCTCGGGCATGTCTCTCCTCATGAGGTCGGTCTGCGCCTGAGTCTCGGAACACCGCCGGCACCGCCGACCATTCCCGTGCGGGGCCGCCGGCAGCCGCATGGGAGGATCAATGTGTTCGAACGAGACACGAAGGAGTGCTCCGTGCCCGGTGAAAACCTGTCCCGCGACGAGGCCCGCGAGAGGGCCGAGCTGCTGACCGTCGATGGTTACGAGGTCGCCCTCGACCTGCGTTCCGCCGTCGGTGAGCCCGACGGGGGCGACGGGGAGGCCGGTCCGCGCACCTTCCGTTCGCAGACCACCATCCGCTTCCGCGTGGCCCGCGACGGCGCCTCGACCTTCGCCGATCTGCTGGCGCCCGCCGTGGACGGGGTGACGCTGAACGGCAAGGACCTGGACCCCGCGGCCGTCTTCGACGGCACCCGGATCGCCCTGGACGGCCTGCCCGCCGGCGAGAACGTCCTGGTGGTCGACGCACGGTGCGCGTACAGCAGGACCGGCGAGGGCATGCACCGCTTCGTCGACCCCGAGGACGGCGAGGTCTACCTCTACACGCAGTACGAGCCGGCCGACGCACGGCGCGTTTTCGCCAACTTCGAGCAGCCCGACCTCAAGGCGCCCTACCGCTTCGAGGTGACGGCGCCCGAGGGCTGGCAGGTCCGGAGCAACGGCGCGGAGGAGTCGGCGGAGGGCGGGGTCCACCGGTTCGCGGAGACCCTGCCGATCTCGACGTACATCACGGTGGTCGTCGCCGGCCCGTACCACTACGTGAGCGACGTCTACACCCGCACGTTCGACGACGGTTCGACGCTGGAGGTCCCCCTCGGCGCGATGTGCCGCAAGGGCCTCGCCCGCCACTTCGACGCGGACGACGTCTTCCTGCTCACCAAGCAGGGCCTGGACTTCTTCCACGACCACTTCGACTACCCGTACCCCTTCGGGAAGTACGACCAGGCGTTCGTGCCCGAGTACAACCTCGGCGCCATGGAGAACCCGGGCCTCGTCACCTTCCGCGAGGAGTACATCTACCGCGGCAAGGTCACCTCGGCGTCCTACGAGCGCCGCGCCAACGTCATCCTGCACGAGATGGCGCACATGTGGTTCGGCGACCTGGTGACCATGCAGTGGTGGGACGACCTGTGGCTGAAGGAGTCCTTCGCGGACTTCATGGGGACGTTCTCGATGGTGGAGGCGACCCGCTTCACCAACGGCTGGATCACCTTCGCCAACAACCGCAAGGCGTGGGCCTACCGCGCGGACCAGCTGCCTTCCACGCACCCGGTCACGGCCGACATCCGTGACCTGGAGGACGCCAAGCTGAACTTCGACGGCATCACGTACGCCAAGGGCGCGTCGGTGCTGAAGCAGCTCGTCGCCTATGTGGGACGGGACGCGTTCCTGGAGGGCGCACGCCGTTACTTCAAGCGGCACGCGTACGGCAACACGCAGCTGGGCGACCTGCTCTCGGTGCTGGCCGAGACGTCGGGGCGCGACATGACGGCCTGGTCGCGCTCCTGGCTCCAGACGGCGGGGGTCAACGTCCTGACACCGGTCGTGACGTACGACGGCGAGGGCAGGGTCGCCGAGCTCACCGTGACCCAGGAGGCCGCGGCCTCCCACCCGGAGCTGCGTCCTCACCGCGTCGCGGTGGGTCTGTACCGGCTCACCCCCGAGGGCGAACTCGTGCGGTACGCCCGCGCGGAGACCGATGTCTCGGGCGAGCGGACCGTGGTCGCCGAGCTGGCGGGGGCGCAGAGGCCCGACCTGGTCCTGGTCAACGACGACGACCTCACCTACTGCAAGGTCCGCTTCGACGAGGTGTCCCTGGCCACCCTGCGCGAGCACCTCGGTGACATCACCGACCCGCTGGCCAGGGCGCTGTGCTGGTCCGCGCTGTGGAACCTGACGCGGGACGCGCTGCTGCCCGCGCGGGACTTCGTCTCCCTGGTGCTCTCCTCCGCGGGCCGCGAATCGGACATCGGCGTGCTCCAGATGCTGCACGCCTGGGCGCAGTCGGCGCTGGTGCACTACGCCGCACCGGCCTGGCGCGCGGAGGGCGGCCGGGCGCTGGCCGAGGGCGCGCTGGCCGAGCTGCGGCGCGCGGAGCCGGGCAGCCAGCACCAGCTGACGTGGGCCCGGTTCTTCGCCGCGGTCGCCGAGTCGGACGCGGACTTCGAGCTGCTGGGCGGGCTGCTGGACGGCTCGGCCGTGATCGAGGGCCTCGACGTCGACCAGGAGCTGCGCTGGGCCTTCCTCTCCCCGCTGGCCTCGCACGGCAAGGCCGACGAGGCCGCCATGGACGCCGAACTCGCCCGTGACGACACGGCGTCCGGCAAGCGGCACCACGTGCGGTGTCTGGCCTCGCGCCCCTCGGCCGCGGTCAAGGCTCAGGCGTGGGCGGCGGTCGTGGAGTCGGACAAGCTGTCCAACGCCCTCGCCGGGGCGACGATCGCCGGCTTCGAGCAGCCCTCCCAGCGTGAGCTGCTCGCGCCGTACACCGCCTCGTACTTCGAGGCGATCGAGCGGGTCTGGGCCGAGCGGTCCATCCAGATCGGCATGGACGTGGTCCGGGGCCTCTTCCCGGGGCTCCAGGACGACCCCGCGACGCTCACCGCCACGGACGCCTGGCTGACCTCGCACCCGGACGCGGCACCGGCGCTGCGGCGTCTCGTGCTGGAGGCGCGGGACGATCTGGCGCGGGCGCTGCGGGGCCAGGAGCGCGACGCGAGGGCGTGAGGGCCCGGCGCACGCCCCGCACACCAGTGCGGGGCGTGCGCCGTACAATCCCTGCCGCGACGACTCTTTTCGACAGTCGAACTGCCGTACTTTAGGACGGCGTTGTCCTGGTATGTCGACGGGCGTGTAACACGGGTCATCGCACCGCGGGCCTGCGGGAACCTCCCCGGCATGACCCAGAACACCCCGCTCTCCCCCTGCCCCGTCCACGATGTGCGCCACCGCGTGCAGTCGGCCGCGCAGTTGCGCGCCCGGGGCGTGACAGCCGCGCAGACCGCCGCCCAGTGCCTCCCCGGCGGATCGTGGCAGCAACTGCTCCCCGGCGTCTACCTCCTGCACCCGGGCTCGCCGACGAACGAGGAGCGGGTGCACGGAGCGCTGCTGTACGCGGGGCGGCCCCCGGCGACCGCCCGCCGCTCCGTGCCCCCTCAGCCCGGACCGGGTTACGGCGAGGCCATGGTCACAGGGCTGGCGGCACTGGCCCTGTACGGCTTCACGTCCGCGCCCCCGGTCATCGCGCTGCACCGCATCGACGTACTGGTGCCGCGCACCCGGCGGCTGCGCTCCACCCGCTTCGTCCAGGTGACCCGGTCGGCCGCCCTCCCCCGGCCGCAGCGCCGGCTCGGCGTGCCGCTGGCCCCGGTGGAGCGGGCTCTCGCCGACGCGGTGGCCTCGCTCACCGACGCGTCGACGGTGCGACGGCTCCTGACGGAGGCGGTGCGCGGCGGGCACTGCGAACCCGCGCCGGTGGTACGGGAGCTGAACGCGGCGAAGCTGCTGGGCCGGGCCCATGTGGTGGACGCCGTCGACGCCCTGCTCGTGGAGGGCCGGGCGGCGGCGGAGAGCCGGCTGTACGCGATGGTGCGCGGCCACGGGCTGCCCGAGCCGGTGTGGAACGTGGAGCTGGCGCTGCCGGGCGGCGGCGCCCTGGGCGGGGTGGACGCCTACTAGCCGGAGCAGGCCGTCGCCCTGGACATCGGCGCCCGCACCCCCCGTGAGGACCGCGTCGCCTTCGCCGCGGAGCGTGAGCATCTGGAGAGGCTGGGGGTGACCCTGGTGCGGGTGACACCGAAGCAGCTGCGCGAGTCGGCGGCCCAGCAGGCGGTGGTGGTGCGTACGGCGCTGATGGCGGCCGAGGACCGTGAACCGGCCGCGTACGTGGTGGTATTGCCACGTTGAGTGGCGCAATGGCCGCAGTGGCGGATCTACGCCATGTCCCGTTCTCGTCACCGTCAACTCTCCACAAACCCCTGTCATTTACGAAAGGCTGAGCGGTCATCGGGTACCGAATTCCGGACTCTCTCTTTCTTTCACAAACAGGGATGCTGATGACCAAGGAATCCCCCAGCTCCATACCCGGGGCGAGACGCGCGGCGCGCATCGCGGCCGCAGCCGGTCTGGCCGCCGCGCTGACCGCTTCCGGCGCCGCCCCGGTCTTCGCCGCCGACGACCCGGCCGCTTCCCCGGTGAAGCCCGCCGCCACGAGCACGGCGGGCGACAAGCTGGGCGAGGCCGACGCCGATGTGCTGGCGAAGGCCGAGGCCAAGGGCGAGAAGAACATCACGATGATGGTCGCCACCACCCCGGGCGCGACCGAGAAGGTCGCCGAGCAGCTGGACTCCGTCGAGGGGTCCGTGGTGGGGCAGACGTACGACAAGCTCGGATACGTCCGGGCCACCGTGCCGACCGCGACCGCCGAAGCCACCATCAAGGCGGCGCAGAAGCTCTCCTCGGTCCAGGGCATCGATCTCAAGCAGGAGATCGAGCTCGACGACCCGACGCCCTCGGGCGACCGGGCCACCGGGGCGAAGCAGCCGAAGGCCACCGGCAGTTACGCGGCCCCGGACAAGAACACCCCCGCGAAGAACCCGTACAACCCGTCCTTCGAGACGGGCGCGGTCGACTTCGTGAAGCAGCACCCGAAGGCGGACGGCCGCGGGATCACCATCGGTGTCCTGGACTCCGGTGTCGACCTCGGGCACCCCGCGCTCCAGAAGACCACCACGGGCGAGCGCAAGATCGTCGACTGGGTGACCGCCACCGACCCCGTCAGCGACGGCGACGGCACCTGGCTGCGGATGACGGCCTCGGTCGCCGGTCCGACCTTCACCATCGGCGGCCGCACCTACTCGGCGCCGGAGGGGTCCTACAAGATCCAGCTCTTCTCCGAGGCCGCCACCCGCGGTGGCGACATGGCCGGGGACCTGAACCGGGACGGCGACACCACCGACGTCTGGGCCGTGCTCTACGACCCGGTCGCCGGCACCGCCCGGGTCGACCTGGACAACGACGCGAACTTCGGCAACGACGCCGCGCTCAAGCCCTACAAGGACGGCCACCAGGTCGGCTACTTCGGCACGGACAACCCCGCGACCGAGGTCGTCGAGCGCATCCCGTTCGTCATCGAGACCCGCAAGAACGTCGTCTACAACGCGGCCGGCGCGACCGCCGACTACGTGAACATCGGCGTCATCGAGAGCGAGCACGGCACGCACGTCGCGGGCATCACCGCGGCCAACGGCCTGTTCGGCGGCAAGATGAACGGTGCCGCGCCCGGCGCGAAGATCGTCTCCTCGCGCGCCTGCACCTGGTCCGGCGGCTGCACCAACATCGCGCTGACCGAGGGCATGATCGACCTCGTCGTCAACCGCGGTGTCGACGTCGTCAACATGTCGATCGGCGGCCTGCCGCCGCTCAACGACGGCAACAACGCGCGCGCCGAGCTCTACAAGCGGCTCATCGACATCTACGGCGTCCAGCTGGTCATCTCGGCCGGCAACGACGGCCCCGGTGTGAACACCATCGGTGACCCCGGTCTCGCCGACCACGTCATCTCGGTGGGCGCGTCCATCTCCAAGGAGACCTGGGCCGCCAACTACGGCTCGAACGTCACCAAGAAGTACGACATGCTGCCCTTCTCCTCGCGCGGTCCGCGTGAGGACGGCGGCTTCGCGCCGATCCTGACCGCCCCGGGTGCCTCCATCAACACCACCCAGACCTGGCTGCCCGGCGGCCCGGTCAAGGAGGCGGGCTACTCCCTCCCGGCCGGCTACTCCATGCTGCAGGGCACCTCGATGTCCTCGCCGCAGGCCGCTGGCGCGACCGCGCTGCTGCTGTCCGCCGCGAAGCAGAAGAACATCGAGCTGCCCCCGGCCGACCTGCGGACCGCGCTGACCAGCACCGCGACCCACATCGACGGGGTGCCCGCGCACGCCCAGGGCTCCGGTCTGATCAACATCGTCGGCGCCTGGAAGCAGATCGAGAAGAAGGGCGCCCCGGCGCACGAGTACGCGGTGAAGGCCCCGGTCGACACCGCGATCGACTTCGCGCTGAAGACCCCGGGCTTCGGCACCGGCCTGTACGACCGTGAGGGCGGCCTGAAGGCCGGCGAGAAGAAGGCGTACGACGTCGTCGTGACCCGCACCACGGGTCCGGACACGGCCGTGAAGCACAAGCTGTCGTGGAAGAACAACGACGGCACCTTCTCCCTCGCCGGTTCGAGCACCGTCTCGCTGCCGCTGGGCAAGCCGGTCACCGTCAAGGTGCAGGCGAAGCCCCGCACCGCGGGCGTCCACAGCGCGATCCTGGTGGTGGACGACGCGAAGACCTCCGGCGTGGACCAGCAGATCCTCTCCACGGTGGTCGTCGCCAAGGACCTGGTGAAGCCGGCCTACGCGTTCACGGCGAGCGGCTCGGTGCAGCGCAACAGCACCACGTCGTACTTCCTGAACGTCCCGGAGGGCGCCGAGACCCTGGAGGTCGCGCTGAGCGCCCTTCGCTCGGGCAGCCAGACCCGGTTCATCTCCATCCACCCGTACGGTGTCGCGGTGGAGGACAGCTCCACGATCTACTGCTACCCGAACTACGAGAACCCGGCCAACACCTGCCGCCCGGACACGCGCTCCTACAAGGACCCGCAGCCCGGCGTCTGGGAGATCGAGGTCGAGTCCCGCCGTACGTCGCCGCTGCTGGACAACCCGTACAAGCTGGACGTCTCGCTGCTCGGCGCCTCCTTCGACCCGGCGGTGCAGACCATCGCCGAGGCGAAGATCGGCACCCCGGCCCCGGTCGAGTGGACGGTCACCAACAACGCGGGCGACCTGGAGGGCACGCTCGAGGGCGGCTCGCTGGGCTCGGCCGACGTCGAGCGTCCCTCGATCGCCACGGGCGGCGAGTACACCAAGACGGTCACCATCGGTGAGGGCGTCGAGAAGCTGGACGTCGCCATCGGCAACACCTCGGACGCCAACGCCGACATCGACCTCTACGTCTACAAGGGCGACACCGAGGTCGGCGCGTCGACCTCGGCGGGCTCCGAGGAGTCGGTCAGCCTGGTGAACCCGGCGGCCGGCACCTACACCGTCGTCATCGACGGCTATTCGGTCCCGGCCGGTACCACCGAGTACGACTACCGGGACGTGTACTACTCCCCGTCGCTCGGTGAGATCAAGGTCGACGAGTCGAAGGCCGTGAACCTGGCCAACGGCGCGTCCGCCCAGGTCGGCGCCGAGGTCGTGGTCGCCGGAGCGGCTCCCGAGGGCCGGCAGTTCTTCGGCGAGGTGCAGCTGGTGAACGCCCGCGGCACCGCGGCGGGAACCGGCAGCGTCGTGATCGAGAAGGTCGCGCCGTAGCCATCCGGACGGTGTGATCCGCACGACACCGGACACTGTGGGGCGGGGGCTCTCAAGGGCCCCCGCCCCACAGCTCTGTGCGCGCCCCGTCCGCCTGCCGGACAATGGATTGGACAAGGAAGCCGTGGACATACGCATCATGGACCGGCAACCGTGCCGTTCTTGTCTGTTTCGTGTCTGTGAGGAGTTCCCGTGAAGGTCGGAATCGTCGGCGCCACCGGTCAGGTCGGCACAGTCATGCGCAGGATTCTGGCCGAGCGGAAGTTCCCCGTCGCCGAACTGCGGCTCTTCGCCTCCGCGCGCTCCGCGGGCTCCACGCTCGCCTACGAGGGCAAGGACATCACCGTGGAGGACGCCTCCACGGCGGACTACACCGGGCTCGACATCGTGCTGTTCTCGGCGGGCGGCGCCACGTCGAAGGCACTGGCCGAGAAGGTCGCGTCGCAGGGCGCCGTCGTGATCGACAACTCCTCCGCCTGGCGCAAGGACCCCGAGGTCCCGCTCGTGGTCTCCGAGGTCAACGCGCACGCGATCAAGAACCGCCCCAAGGGCATCATCGCCAACCCGAACTGCACCACGATGGCCGCCATGCCCGTGCTGCGCCCGCTGCACCAGGAGGCGCAGCTCGACGCGCTGACCGTCGCCACCTACCAGGCGGTGTCCGGCTCCGGTGTCGCCGGTGTCGCCGAGCTGCACGGCCAGGTGTCCAAGGTCGTCGCCGACGCGGACAAGCTGACGCACGACGGTGACGCGGTCGACTTCCCCGAGCCGGGCGTCTACAAGCGCCCGATCGCCTTCAACGTGCTGCCGCTGGCCGGCTCGATCGTCGACGACGGCTCCTTCGAGACGGACGAGGAGCAGAAGCTCCGCAACGAGTCCCGCAAGATCCTGGAGATCCCGGAGCTCAAGGTGTCCGGCACCTGCGTCCGGGTCCCGGTCTTCTCGGGCCACTCCCTCCAGATCAACGCCCGTTTCGCCCGTCCGATCAGCGTCGAGCGCGCCTACGAGCTGCTGAAGGACGCCGAGGGCGTGGAGCTCTCCGAGATCCCGACGCCGCTCCAGGCGGCCGGCAAGGACGCCTCGTACGTGGGCCGCATCCGGGCCGACGAGACCGTCGAGCACGGCCTCGCGCTGTTCGTCTCCAACGACAACCTGCGCAAGGGTGCCGCCCTGAACGCGGTACAGATCGCGGAGCTGGTGGCGGCGGAGCTCAAGGGCTGAGGCCCTCGACCCACCCGTGCGAAGGGGCGGCCACCGGAATCCCGGTGGCCGCCCCTTCGCACGCCTCGGGTCAGAGGGCGAGATGCCGCCGCAGGGCGGCGTCGATGTCGGCCATGCGCCGTCGGGGGACAGAGCCGACACGCTTCAGTACGCGGTCCGGGGACACCGCCCGGACCTGCTCGCACTGCACCTTCGAGTCCCTCGGCAGTCCACTCTCCGCGGACGGGAGCAGTACCTGGAACGTGAGCACGCGAAGCGTGTTCGATGTCAGGGGCACCACAGTGATCACCCCACGCCCGTTCGACACGACCGACTGGTTGGCCGCGTTGTTGGACACGATCACGGCCGGCCTGATCTTGTTCGCCTCACTGCCCCGGGCGGGTTCCAGATCCACCAGATGGATATCACCTCTACGCATCGGTGATTCCGTCCCCGACCGTTCGGTCCCACAGAGCTGCGTCCTCGCTCGCGTCCCACTCCTCGAATGCCTCGGTGTACTCCGCTTCGAGCCCGGCTTCGCGCAGCAGATCGATGGCGGCGTGTATGACCGCCGACCTGGAATCCGCCTCGTTCTTCGCGGCGTACTCGTCGAGGAAGGCGACGTCCTCCTGCGGCAAGCTCACGCTGATTTTCATGCCGACCATCCTACCGCCGGTAGGATAGTCTTGGCCACCACAGGTATCAGTCCCGGCGCACCTCGAAGTGGTAGCACCCGTACTCCACGGCCCGTACGTGCACCAGCGCCACCTCCGGGTCCGCGAAGGCCTCCGTGAGCGCCTCGTCGAAGCCCCGCTCCTCGTCGGCGGGGATCTCCAGGAGCCTGCCGCCGACGATCTCGCCCTCCGCGTTGTAGCGCCGTACCGTGCGCAGGGCGCCCGCGCGGGAGAAGGGGTAGCCGGTCCGGTCCCCGGCCGGACCCTCGCACCCCTCGGCGTGGACGAAGACCGGCCCCTGTTCGTCGTAGGCACCCGGGTGGGCCCCGGTCCGTGCCGCCCAGCGCCGCAGGGGCGCGTACGAGACGAGGGCGATCCGCTCCCCCGCCTCGGCGCCGCGCAGGCAGCAGCGCAGGGGGGCGCCGCTCTCCGTGGCGGTGTACGGGACGCACGGGCGCCCCGCGTCGTCGGCGGTGCGGAGCTCCGTCAGGGTGCCCGGCCCGATGGGCCGGGCCGTGTAGGTGGTCATGGTCCGAGGGTGCCCCCGATCCCCGCGCCGGTCCGGCGGAAAACGGACATCGCGCTGCGCCCTCCTCACGTGGAAGGATGACCGAAAACGTCACAGATCAAGGAGATGACCGCGTGCCTGGCACGAATCTGACCCGCGAAGAGGCACAGGAGCGGGCGCGCCTGCTGACCGTGGACGCGTACGAGATCGATCTCGACCTCTCCGGCGCGCAGGAGGGCGGCACCTACCGGTCCGTCACCACCGTGCGCTTCGACTCCGCCGAGGCCGGTGCGGAGACCTTCATCGATCTGGTCGCCCCCGCCGTGCACGATGTCGTGCTGAACGGCAAGGACCTGGACATCGCCGCCGTCTTCCGGGACTCCCGGATCGCGCTGAAGCACCTCAAGGCCGGCGCCAACGAGCTCAAGGTCGTCGCCGACTGCTCGTACACCAACACCGGTGAGGGCCTGCACCGGTTCGTCGACCCCGTCGACGAGCAGGCGTACCTCTACACCCAGTTCGAGGTCCCGGACGCCCGCCGGGTGTTCGCCAGCTTCGAGCAGCCCGACCTGAAGGCGACCTTCCGCTTCACCGTGAAGGCGCCGTCCGGCTGGACCGTGATCTCCAACTCGCCGACGCCCGAGCCGAAGGACGACGTCTGGTCGTTCGAGCCGACGCCGCGCATCTCGACCTACATCACGGCCCTGATCGCCGGTCCGTACCACGCGGTGCACAGCAGCTACGAGAAGGACGGCCAGACCGTCCCGCTCGGCATCTACTGCCGCCCGTCGCTCGCCGAGTACCTCGACGCGGAGGAGATCTTCGCGGTCACCCGGCAGGGCTTCGACTGGTTCCAGGAGAAGTTCGACTACGCCTACCCGTTCGCCAAGTACGACCAGCTCTTCGTCCCGGAGTTCAACGCCGGAGCGATGGAGAACGCGGGCGCGGTCACCATCCGCGACCAGTACGTCTTCCGCTCGAAGGTCACGGACGCGGCGTACGAGACGCGGGCCGAGACCATCCTCCACGAGCTGGCCCACATGTGGTTCGGCGACCTGGTCACCATGGAGTGGTGGAACGACCTCTGGCTGAACGAGTCGTTCGCGACGTACACCTCGATCGCCTGCCAGGCGGACGCCGAGGGCTCGAAGTGGCCGCACTCCTGGACCACCTTCGCCAACTCCATGAAGACGTGGGCCTACCGCCAGGACCAGCTGCCCTCGACGCACCCGATCATGGCGGACATCCGGGACCTCGACGACGTCCTGGTGAACTTCGACGGGATCACGTACGCCAAGGGCGCCTCGGTCCTGAAGCAGCTCGTGGCGTACGTCGGCAAGGACGCCTTCTTCAAGGGCGTGCAGGCGTACTTCAAGGCGCACGCCTACGGCAACACGCGCCTGTCGGACCTCCTGGGCGCGCTGGAGGAGACCTCCGGCCGTGATCTGAAGACCTGGTCGAAGGCGTGGCTGGAGACGGCCGGGATCAACATCCTGCGCCCGGAGATCGAGACCGACGGGAACGGCCACGTCACCTCGTTCACCGTGCTCCAGGAGGCCCCGGCGCTGCCGGCCGGCGCGAAGGGCGAGCCGACGCTGCGCCCGCACCGGATCGCCATCGGCTGCTACGACCTCGACGCCGCCGGGAAGCTGGTCCGCACGGACCGGATCGAGCTGGACGTCGACGGGGAGCGCACGGACGTGCCGTTCCCGGCCGGTACCCCGCGCCCCGCGGTCGTCCTGCTCAACGACGACGACCTGTCGTACGCCAAGGTCCGTCTCGACGAGGAATCGCTGCGGGTCGTCACCGCGCACCTCGGCGACTTCGCCGAGTCCCTCCCCCGCGCCCTGAGCTGGGCCTCGGCCTGGGACATGACGCGCGACGGCGAGCTGGCGACGCGCGACTACCTGGCGCTGGTGCTCTCCGGCATCGGCAAGGAGTCGGACATCGGCGTCGTGCAGTCCCTGCACCGCCAGGTGAAGCTGGCCCTGGACCTCTACTCCGCCCCCGAGTGGCGCGAGGCGGGTCTGAACCAGTGGACCGAGGCGACCCTCGCGCACCTGCGCGCGGCGGAGCCGGCCAGTGACCACCAGCTGGCCTGGGCCCGTGCCTTCGCCGCGACGGCCCGCAGCCCGCTCCACCTGGACGTGCTGCAGTCGCTGCTGGACGGCACCCAGGAGATCGAGGGCCTCGCCGTCGACACCGAGCTGCGCTGGGCGTTCGTGCAGCGCCTGGCCTCGACGGGCCTGCTCGACGAGGAGGAGATCGCCGCCGAGTACGAGCGTGACAGGACTGCGGCCGGCGAGCGCCACGCGGCGTCCGCGCGGGCGGCCCAGCCCTCGGAGGAGGCGAAGGCCGAGGCGTGGGCGTCGGTCGTCGAGTCGGACAAGCTGCCGAACTCCCTCCAGGAGTCGGTCATCGACGGCTTCGTGCAGACCGACCAGCGTGAACTGCTCGCTCCGTACACGGAGAAGTACTTCGCGGCGGTCAAGGACGTCTGGGACTCGCGCAGCCACGAGATGGCCCAGCAGATCGCGGTCGGCCTCTACCCGGCCCTCCAGGTCTCCCAGGAGACCCTGGACGCCACGGACGCCTGGCTGGAGTCGGCGCAGCCCAGCGCCGCCCTGCGCCGGCTGATGTCGGAGTCCCGGGCGGGTGTGGAGCGTGCGCTGAAGGCGCAGGCGGCGGACGCGGCGGCGGCCACCGCCTAGGGGTCCGTCACCATGCGCGAAGGGGGCACCCCGGCCGGGGTGCCCCCTTCGTCGCCGTCGCGGGCGGGACGTACGTGGAGACCGCCCGGCGGGCAGGCGCCGGAGCGCTGCCGCCCGCCGGGCGGAAGTCAGGAGATCCGGCGGATCACGCCGCCGATCCCTCGAAGCGGCGGGCCAGTTCGGCCGCGCCCGTTTCCGTCAGCGAGCCGTGGAGCCGCATCCGGGCGACACCGCCGTCGGGGAAGGCGTCGAGGCGGACGTGGGTGACCACGGCCTCGGGGTCCAGGACGAAGCGGTGCACCGTGTCCGGCTGGAGCCGGGTGCGCGGGATGATCTCGGACCACTCGCCCGAGGCGCCGTCGCGGCCCTGGAGGGAGATCCAGCCGGCCGCGTTGCCCTTGAGATAGGCGGTGTCGATCTCGACGGCGCGCACCGCGCCCTGGGCGGGCAGCCGGAAGCGGACCCAGTCGTTGGTGTCGCGGACCCTGCGGCGGCGGTTCTCCCAGCCGTCGTCCATCTTGCGGGAGGTGCCGGGCAGGATGATCTGGGCCGGCGAGGAGTAGAAGCGGTCCGAGGCGTCCTCGTACATGCCGCCGTTCAGGATCGAGATCAGGTCGATCGTGCCGAGCGCCGTGAGCCAGGCCGGGTCGGGGACGACCTCGCCGTGGACGCGGAGGCGGGCGATTCCGCCGTCGGGGTGCTGGCAGACGCGGACATGGGTGTAGCGGCGTCCGCCGGTGACCTCGAAGCCGTTGGCGGCGTGGCCCCGCACGGGGGTTCGCGGGACGATCTCCTCCCACTTCACGTCGTCGGCGAGGAGCTCCTCGGGGCCGGGAGCGCCCTCCACGGCCGTCGCCTGCACGGAGACGCGCTGCGGGTAGTTGCCGCGGAAGTGGGCGGTGTCGACGACGATGCCCCGGATGATCCCGGGGGCGCCGAGCCGGACGATCGCCCAGTCGTGCTCCTCGGGGGCGGGGAAGGGGTGGTCCGCGTCCGCGCCCCTGCGGCGGCGGGTCTCCCAGCCGTCCATGATCTTGCCCTTGTGCCCGAAGCGCTCGGGGTCGAAGACGGCCGGTTCGCGGATCAGCAGGTTCTCGCGCTCGGCGAAGAACTCGTCGTTGGCGGCGATCACGCCCGCGCCCAGGCGGCGGTCGGCGAGGTCGACCAGCTCGGTGAACGCGAAGTCGCCCGCGCGGTAGTCGGCGTACGGGTCGCCGCCTCCGTAGGGCGCCGCGTCGTTCGCGTGGGGGTCGGTGGAATTGAGCTCCGTCTGATTCCTGTCGGTGGCCATGGGCCTACTGTGCTGGCCCGGCATTCATCAGGTCCATCGAAAGTTTTCGTACGGTTCTTTCAGTTCTGCTGAACGGATTCCTCCGCCACCCGCTGGAGCGCCGCCAGCACCCGGGCGGTCGCCGGCCCGTGTTCGGCGCCCTGCCGCACCGCGGCCACCACATGGCGGTACGGCCGGTCGGCCACCAGGACGCGCATCACCACGCCCTCGCGCGGCCGGTCGGACGCGGAGACCATCCGGGGGATCAGCGCGACGCCCATGCCCGCGCGCACCATGGCGAGGATCGCGGTCCAGCCGGCGGCGCTGTGGGCCTGCTCCGGGACGAAACCGGCGGCCTCGCAGGCGGCGGTGGTGATCTCCGACCAGGGGCCCGACCCGCCGAAGATCCAGGGTTCACGGGAGAGGTCCGCGAGGCGCAGCGTGGACGATCCGGCGAGGGGGTGCCCGGCGGGCAGGGCCACGTCCAGCGGGTCGGCCAGGAGCGGCAGCAGGGTGAAGCGGGGGTCCCGGGCCGTGGGGGCGTGCGCGGCGAGGGAGAGCGCCAGGTCCACCTCCCCGGCCGACAGCAGCTCGTACGCCTCGGCGGCCTCCGACTCCCGCACGCGCACCTGGGGACCCGGCCGGTCCTCGGCCCCCAGGAGCGTCACGGCGGGCACGACGAGGGCGGAGACGGCTGTCGAGAACGCGCCGACCCTCACCTGGCCCGCCTCACCGCGCAGATAGCCGGCGAGATCGGCGTCGGCCCGCTCCAGCCGGGCGAAGACCGCCTCGGCGTGGCCCAGCACGAGGTGCGCGGCGTCGGTGAGCCGGACCCTGCGTCCCTGGGCCTCCAGGAGCGGCACGCCGAGCTGCCTGGACAGATTGGTCAGCTGCTGGGAGACGGCCGAAGGCGTCATGAGGAGTGCCTCGGCCGTCGCCGTGACCGTTCCCCGGTCGCGCAGTGTGCGCAGGATCCGGAGCTTTCTCACGTCCCACTCGGTCATGGCCGAAACCTATCGGTGCCCGGACACGCCGGTGCGCCGCGCGGTACCGCGTACCGGCGGCGCACTCGGTGGAACGGCTTCTAGGCCTGCTTCTTGGACTTGTCGAGGACCATGACGAGGCCCGCGATCACCGCGAACAGGACGATCGGTGCGGCGACGTAGAGACCGAGGGTCTCCAGCACGCTCAGCCCCTCGCCGGGGTCGTCACCGTCGTCGCGGGTGAGGGCGAGCGCCGGGGACGACATGAGCAGCATCATCAGCGTCGTACCGGCCGCAACGGCGCCGGCGCGCATAGCGTTCTTCTTGTCCACGGTGCAAACGTAGCGAACGCCTACGAGGGGCGCGCGCCCGGGGGTGCCGTACGGGCCCCGGGGCCACCGGGAGACCTCGCGCCGCCGGTTCCGTCCGGGGCCGCCGGCAGGACCTCCATGAGCCGGTGCAGCCGGGGCGAGGCCGCGATCTCCTCCAGGGTGAGCGGGTGGCCCTCCGCATCGGCGACGGGCAGGCGCCAGTTGGGGTACTGGTCCCAGGTGCCGGGGAGGTTCTGCGGACGGCGGTCGCCCACGGTGTCCGGGAGCCAGACCCCCACCATCCTGGCCGGGGTGCTCAGCAGGAAGCGGTGGACGGCGCGGACGGCGGCCTCCTCGTCCCCGTCGCCCTCGGGCAGCAGCCGCAGCCTGGCGAGGTAGCCCAGCCACTCGGCCGTGTCGGCGGCGTCCTCGGCGAGCTCCTGCTCCAGGCCGCGCGCGAGCAGCCCCAGCCGGTGGCGGAGCGTCACGTGGTCGCCCGTCAGCCGGGCCGCGGTGGACGGCAGATCGTGGGTGGTCGCCGTGGCCACGCAGTCGCGGCGCCACTGCTCGGGGGCGAGCGGGCGTCCGGTGCCGTCCCAGTCGCGCTCGAACCAGAGCACGGAGGTGCCGAGCACCCCGCGCCGGGCGAGCGCCTCGCGCACGCCGGGCTCGACGGTGCCGAGGTCCTCCCCTATGACGACGGCGCCGGCCCGGTGCGCCTCCAGGACGAGCACGGCGAGCATCGCCTCGGCGTCGTGACCGACGTACGTGCCCTCGGTCGGCGGGCGGCCCTCCGGCACCCACCAGAGCCGGAAGAGGCCCATGACGTGGTCGATGCGCAGGGCCCCGGCGTGGGCGAGGAGGCCGCGCAGGAGGTTGCGGTAGGGGGCGTAGCCGGTCGCCGCGAGGGCGTCGGGCCGCCAGGGGGGCAGCCCCCAGTCCTGGCCGTGGGCGTTGAAGGCGTCGGGCGGCGCGCCGACGGACATGCCGTGCGCGAAGGCGTCCTGCTGGGCCCAGGCGTCCGCGCCGTCCGGGTGGACGCCGACCGCCAGGTCGTGGACGATGCCGACGGCCATCCCCGACTCGCGCGCTGCGCTCTGCGCCGTGGCGAGCTGGGTGTCCGTCAGCCAGGCCAGCCGGCAGTGGAAGTCGACCCGCTCCAGGAGCTCGCCGCGGGCGCGGGCGCTCTGCGGGGAGCGCGGGTCGCGCAGCCCCTCGGGCCAGGTGCGCCACTGAGGGCCGTGCACCTCGGCCAGGGCGCACCACAGGGCGTGGTCCTCCAGGGCCTGGCCCTGGCCGGCGAGGAAGTCGCAGTAGGCGGCGCGGCGGCCGGGGGTGAGGGGGACCTGGTGGACGATCTCCAGGGCCTGCTTCTTGAGCGCCCAGACGGCGTCCCGGTCGATCAGCGCGCCCTTGTTGAGCACGGCCTCGCGCAGCGCGGCGGCCTCCTGGCGCAGGTCGTCGAGGGCCGCCCTGCCGGGCTCGGGGACGTGCCCGTACTCCGGGATCGACTCGATGTGGAGATGGACCGGGTCGGGGAAGCGCCGGGAGGAGGGGCGGTACGGGGAGGGGTCGGTCGGGCTGCCGGGCACGGCGGCGTGCAGCGGGTTGACCTGGACGAACCCGGTCCCGAGCGTCCGCCCGGACCAGGCGGCGAGGTCGGCGAGGTCCGCGAGGTCGCCCATGCCCCAGGACCGGGCCGAGAGCAGGGAGTAGAGCTGGACGAGGAATCCGTGCGTGCGGCCGGGCACCCGGGGTACGCGGTCGGGGGCGACGACGAGGGTGACGGTGGCCCGGCGGTGGTCCGGCGTGGTGACGGTCAGCCGGTGGACGCCCAGGGACGGTTCGGTCCACCAGGAGGGCCTGTCGGGGGCGCTGGACGGCGGGGCGGACGTCACCCGCATGCGCAGCGGCTGGGGCGCGTCGGTGGTGCCGGCCTCGTGGTCGACCGTCAGCACCGCTCCGGGCGGCAGTGCGGTCAGGGTGGCCGGCAGCGGCTCTCCCGACCAGGTCACCACCGTCGGCGGGAGCAGTCGGGAGGCCGCCGCCGATTCGGCCGCGTCGAGCGATCTCCGTACGTCAGCGGGAGTGGCGGCGTCGACGCCCAGGGCGGCGAGCACGGCGGTGACCGTGTCGTCGGGGACGGAGACCGTGACATCCGCGGACGGGGAGAAGGAAGTGGCGACGCCGTGCAGTGCGGCGAGCCGGGACAAGCCCATTCAGACTCCTGGGGACTCCAGACCCCCTGCGGTGCCGGGTGCTGTCGGCTCGCTCGTCAGAGGGGCGGTGGCGGCGAGCGGGGGCTCGCTCGTGAGAGGTGTGGCGTCGGCGAGCGGGGGCTCGCTCGTGAGCGGAGGCTCGATGGTGAGCGATGAGGCGTCGTCGGCGAACGCCGGCTCACCGGTCAGGTGGGAGACATCGGCGAGCGGGAGCTCACTGATCATCGGAGGGGCGGTGGTGGTGTACGTCTCGCGCGCCCGGGGACCGGGCCCCGTGGGGCTAGGCACCTGTTTGGAGAGGGCGGAGAGCAGAAGCTGCGCGGAAGCGGGCACGTTGGCCTCCTGGCCGTGGACAACAGGACACAGCAGACCTACCCAGAGGGCGCGGGAGCAGACGTGGACGTGACATAGGCGTTATGACAACGAGCCCAACGTGCCGTGGGTCACATTCCGTTCCCCCGAGTGCCCAGTATGGGCGCTTTTCGGCCAACTGGCGCCGCCCGGCACGCCCCCTCCGAACGCCCTCGAACACCCATGCGTCACGCCATGCGCTGAATCGGGCATACACGCCAGAACGGCCACGCACATTGACACCCTCGCGCCCCGGGTGGTGGGCTCGGACGTCCACTGCCGGGCGAGGTCAGGACGAGGGAGTACGGCGTGCAGCTCGGGCGCAGGAGGCATGCGACGGCCGTCGCCGTCGCGGTGATCGGCGGGCTGCTCGGGCCGTTCGGACCGGCCGCCGTCGCGGCCCCCGTCGCCCCCGCGGCGACCACGTCGGACACGAGCGACGCGTCGGCCCTGCCGTCCGTCTGGCCACGGCCGCAGTCCATGAAGGCGTCCGGGCACCCCGTGCACCTGGGCACCGAGGTCACCCTCCTCGCCGGCGCGGACGCCGATCCGTACGCCGTCGACGCGCTCAGGACGCTGCTGCTCGACGCCGGCGTACGCACCGTCCACGACGCGCTGCCCGGCGGCGGCCCCGTGATCCGGCTCGGCGGCACGGACGCGGGCCGGGCACTGCGGGCCCTCGGCGCACCCGAACGCGCCGATCTCCCGGCCGGTGGCTACCGCGTCGCCGTGGGCAGGGCGGAGAACCGCCCCACGGTCGCGCTGGACGGCGTGGGCGACGACGGCCTGTTCCACGGCGTCCAGACCCTGCGCCAGCTCGTGAAGGACGGCACGGTCGCCGGAGCCGTGGTCCGCGACTGGCCGGGAACCGCCGTCCGGGGGATGGCCGAGGGCTTCTACGGGCAGCCGTGGACCCGCCAGGAGCGGCTCGCCCAGCTCGGCTTCATGGGCCGGACGAAGCAGAACCGCTACCTCTACGCCGCCGGCGACGACCCCTACCGGCAGGCGCGCTGGCGCGAGCCGTACCCGGCCCGGGAGCGCGCCGACTTCCGCGCGCTGGCCGCGAAGGCGCGGGCCGAACACGTGACGCTGGGCTGGGCCGTCTCCCCCGGTCAGGCGATGTGCCTGGCCTCGGACGCGGACGTGCGGGCGCTGAACCGGAAGGTCGACGCGATGTGGGCCCTGGGGGTCCGCGCCTTCCAGCTGCAGTTCCAGGACGTCAGCTACAGCGAATGGCACTGCGACCTGGACGCGGAGACCTTCGGCAGCGGGCCGGAGGCGGCGGCCAGGGCCCAGGCCGGGGTCGCGAGTGCGGTGGCCCGGCATCTCGCGGACCGGCACCCGGACGCGGAGCCGCTGTCGGTGATGCCGACCGAGTTCTACCAGGACGGCGCCACCGACTACCGCACGGCGCTCGCCGCCGAGCTGGACGACCGGGTACAGGTGGCCTGGACCGGTGTCGGGGTCGTGCCCCGGACGATCACGGGCAAGGAGCTGGCGGGCGCGCGGAAGGCGTTGCGCCACCCCCTGGTCACCATGGACAACTACCCGGTCAACGACTACGCGCGGGACCGGATCTTCCTCGGCCCATACACCGGCCGGGACCCGGCGGTGGCCGGTGGTTCCGCGGCGCTGCTCGCCAACGCGATGCAGCAGCCCTCGGCGTCCCGCGTGCCTCTGTTCACGGCGGCCGACTTCGCCTGGAACCCGAAGGGATACCGCCCCCAGGAGTCCTGGCAGGCGGCTATGGACGACCTGGCGGGCGGCGACACGGCGGCACGGGCGGCCCTGGGAGCGCTGGCGGGCAACAGCGCCGCCTCGGTGCTGGGCGGCGACGAGTCCGCGTATCTGAAGCCGCTGCTGGCGGCCTTCTGGGCCTCCCGCTCGACCGCGGAGGCCCCGGACACGGCGGCCCGCGACAGGGCGGCGCGCGAGCTGCGGGCCGCCTTCGGAGTGATGCGGCAGGCCCCGGAGCGCCTGAGGACCGCGGCGGACGGGCGGCTGGAGGACGAGGTACGGCCGTGGACGGAACAACTGGCCCGGTACGGCCGGGCGGGTGAGATCGCCGTCGATCTGCTGCGGGCCCAGGAGCGCGGCGACGGGGCGGAGGCCTGGCAGGCCCTGCTGGCGCTGGAGCCGCTGCGCAAGGAGATCGCGGCGAGCGGGGCCACGGTCGGCAAGGGCGTCCTGGACCCGTTCCTGGACCGGGTCCGCAAGGAGGCCGACGCCTGGAACGGCACCGACCGCACGGCCGGGGAGGTCAGCCGGGACGCGCAGAGCTACACGGTCCGGCTCGGCCGGGCCCGCCCGCTGGAGGCGGTCACCACGCTGGCGCGGCCGGGCGACGGTGCCGAGGACGCGGTCCTCGAGGCGCATGTGCCGGGTGAGGGCTGGCGCGGCCTCGGCGCCCTGTCGGCACAGGGCTGGACCCAGACGGCGGTGAAGGGCCTGCGCGCGGACGCGCTGCGGGTCTCGGTCCCCTCGGCCCGCCCGTTCCTCACCGGTCCCCTGGCGCCGGGCGTCACGGGCACGGACCCGGACCGGCCGTCCGCCCGGGTGCGGGCGCTCGTCCCCTGGTTCGGCGACGAGCCGGCCGCCCGGCTCGCCCTCGTACGCAACCGGACGGACGCCGTGATCGGCGGCGGCACGCAGCGGGTCGAGGCGCGGCTGGACGGGGGGCGCCCCACCGAGGTCAAGGGCAGGCTGAAGGCGAAGGCGCCCAAGGGCATCGAGGTGAAGGTGCCGAAGCAGACGACGGTGACGCGCGGCTCCCGCGCCGACGTCCCGGTCGACATCACCGTGCCTGCGGACACCCCGGCGGGCGAGTACGAGGTGCCGCTGAGCTTCGGCGGCGAGGAGAGCACGCTGACCGTGCGGGCCTTCCCGCGCACCGCGGGCCCCGATCTGCTCCGTACGGCCCGGGCGTCCTCGTCCGGCGACGAGACCCCGGACTTCCCGGCGTCCGCGGCCTCGGACGGCGACCCGGAGACCCGCTGGTCCTCACCCGTCGAGGACGGCGCCTGGTGGCAGGCCGAGCTGCCCGGACCGGTGCGGCTGGGGCAGGTCGTGCTGCGCTGGCAGGACGCCTACGCCTCCCGCTACCGCGTCCAGGTCTCGGCCGACGGCCGCACCTGGCGGACGGCGGCGACCGTGCGGGAGGGCGCGGGCGGGCGTGAATCGGTCCGGATGGACGCGAAGGACACCCGCTTCATCCGGATCCAGGGCGACGGCCGCGCCACGGAGTACGGCTACTCGCTGTGGTCGGTGGAGGCGTACGCGGTCGGGGACTGAGGAGCCCGGAACGCGGACGGCCCGGTCTCTCAGGCGGAAACGCCATCGATCCGGGCCATCACGTCGTCCGCGCCGAACGGCTGCAGGTAGGGCAGCCAGCGCGGATCCCGGTGTCCGGTCCCGATGATCCGCCAGGCGAGGCCGCTCGGCGGGGCGGGCTGATGGCGCAGCCGCCAGCCCAGCTCGGGCAGATGGCGGTCGGCCTTGACGTGGTTGCAGCGGCGGCAGGCCGCCACCACGTTGTCCCAGGCGTGCTGACCGCCCCGGCTGCGCGGAATGACGTGGTCGACGCTGGTCGCGGCGGCCCCGCAGTACATGCAGCGACCGCCGTCCCTCGCGAAGAGGGCACGGCGGGTGAGCGGTACGGGCCCCCGGTAGGGGACCCGTACGAACCGCTTGAGACGGATGACACTGGGCGCCGGCATGGCCCGGGTGGCGCTGTGCATGAACGCGCCGGACTCCTCGAGGCAGATGGCCTTGCTCTCGAGGACGAGGACGAGCGCGCGGCGGAGAGGTACGACGCCGAGCGGCTCGTACGAAGCGTTGAGAACCAGGACGTGCGGCACGTGGATGCCTCCTTGTACGCCGGCGACGCGTGGCTCGCGCCGGGACGATCCGATCCAAGTCTCTCCTCATGCCTGGTCCGAGCGCCACCACGTGCGGGTAACGGGCCGGAAGGATTTTTCTCACCGGCCCGCCGCGGACACCCCGCAGAACACCGGAACAGCCGCTTCAGCAGGGCGGCCGGGGCCTCTGTGCGATCGGACACACCCGCCGTCCCCCGGGGTGAGACGTGTATCTCCCCCCTCGGCGGCAACGAACCACTCCCGCCGCTTCGTTAATGTGGTTGGTCTGCTGTCGCCCCATCTGGAGGTCCCCGCCGTGTCCCTGTCCGCCCTCTTGGCCGCGGCTCCGTCCCCCGGGGCAGCCGGATCGCTGGACGAAGCCGCCGAACGGGCCGGGAACGCCGCAGGCTGGGTCGAGGAGAACTGGTCCACCTGGCTGAACACCGGTCTGCGCATCATCCTCATCGCCGCGATAGCCATCGTGCTGCGGTATCTGATCCGGCGGGCCCTCACCAACCTCATCGACCGGATGAACCGCAGCGCCCAGGCGGTGGAGGGCACGGCCCTCGGCGGCCTGCTGGTCAACGCGGAACGCCGCCGCCAGCGCTCCGAGGCGATCGGCTCCGTACTCCGCTCGGTCACCTCGTTCCTGATCCTCGGCACCGCGGCCCTGATGATCCTGGGCGCCTTCCAGATCAACCTGGCCCCACTGCTGGCCTCCGCGGGTGTCGCCGGTGTCGCACTGGGCTTCGGCGCCCGCAACCTCGTCACCGACTTCCTCTCCGGCGTCTTCATGATCCTGGAGGACCAGTACGGCGTCGGTGACACGATCGACGCGGGCGTCGCCTCCGGCGAGGTCATCGAGGTCGGGCTCCGGGTCACCAAGCTGCGCGGCGACAACGGCGAGATCTGGTACGTCCGCAACGGCGAGGTGAAGCGGATCGGCAACCTCAGCCAGGGCTGGTCCACGGCCGGGGTCGACGTCACGGTCCGCCCCACGGAGGACCTGGACCTGGTCCGCAAGGCGATCACCGAGGCCGGCGAGACGATGACCAAGGAAGAGCCCTGGTCGGAGCGGCTGTGGGGCCCGGTGGAGATCCTCGGCCTGGACGCGGTCCTGCTCGACTCGATGACCGTGCGGGTCACGGCGAAGACCATGCCGGGCAAGTCCCTGGGCGTCGAGCGCGAGCTCCGCTGGCGGATCAAGCAGGCGCTGGACGCGGCCGGCATCCGGATGATCGGCACCCTCCCGCTCCCGGTGGAGGGCGAGTCCACGGCCGACCCGACGGCGGCCATGGCCGCACCGTCGGCGTACGCGTCGACGACGTCGCCGCAGTCGATGGCGGCGACCCCGATACCGCCGCCCACCAATCTGACGAAGTAGCACCGCCCGCACCACCGAAGGGGCGCCCCGCGAGTCCGCGGGGCGCCCCTTCGCCGTTCCCCGAGGCACGCTCCGGTGCCGCCGCGCGCCGTACCCATTGACGATCCGGCCGCGGGGTTCTACCTTCCTCTCATCCAATAGGAAAGTTTCCTAACAGAGAGCTGGTGCGTCGCTCATGGCCGGAACCACCCCGGGCACCCCGCGCGTTCTCCGCGCCATGAACGACCGGGCGGCGCTCGATCTCCTGGTCAGCCAGGGGCCGCTGACCCGCACCCGCATCGGCGAGCTGACCGGACTCTCCAAGCCCACCGCCTCCCAGCTGCTGGCGCGGCTGGAGGAGGCGGGGCTGGTCCGCACCACGGGCAGCCAGAGCGGGCGCCCCGGCCCCAGGGCGGTCCTGTACGAGATCGATCCGGCCGCGGCCCATGTCGCGGCGCTCTCCGTCGGGCCCACCGGCATCGACGCGGTCGTCGCCGACATCACCGGCACCGTCGTCGGCTCCTGCCGGGTGGAGGCGGACGCCGTCGCGGAGGACGTGCGCCATCGCACCGCCCAGCTCGTCGCCGAGGCCGTGGACGGCGCCCTGCGCGGCACCGGGCTCGGCCACGACGGCCTGGAGGGCGTGGTCATCGGGACACCGGGCGCGATCGACCCCCGCACCGGGCAGCTGCGCTACGCGCCCCATCTGCCCGGCTGGCACTCGCGCACCCTGCGCGCCGACCTCGCCGAGGTCCTCGGCAGGCCGGTCGTCATCGAGAACGACGTGAACCTCGCCGCGGTCGCCGAACAGTACGAGGGCGCGGCTCAGGACCACGACCACTTCGTGCTCGCCTGGCTCGACGAGGGCGTGGGCGCGGCCATCGTGCTGGGCGGCACCCTCCTGCGCGGCGCCACCGGCGGTGCCGGGGAGATCGGGTACATGCCGTTGCCCGGCGCCCCGCTGGCCCGGGGCGGCGAGCGGGACTGGGCGAGCCCGGACGCGGGAGGCGGCTTCCAGAGCCAGGTCTCCGTCCCCGCCGTCCGCGCCCTGGCCGGAGGCAGGCCGCTGACGGAGGCGCTCGCCGACACGGCCGTGTCAGCCGAGATCGCCGGCCGGCTGGCCACCGGCCTCGCCGCCGTGGTCGCCGTGGTCGATCCCGAACTGGTCGTCCTCTCCGGCCGCGTGGCCCAGGCAGGCGGGGAGGCACTCCGCGAGCGGGTCGAGGCCGAGCTGACCGGTCTGGCCCTGCCGAGGCCGCTGCTCCGCGTCAGCGACATCCAGGGCGACCCGATCCTGACCGGTGCCCTGCGCACCGCCCTCTCCCAGGCGCGCGACAGCGTCTTCGACACCGTGTGAACCCACCCGTCGCACCTGGCACGAGGCTGCTGATCACGGTGCGTGGCGCCGCTCGTCATCGTCTTCTTCTTCGCACACAAGGCCTTCGCGGAAGGCATCACACCGACTGGAGTGAAGGGCTCGAATGAAGCTCGCAGTAGTTGGTGGCGGGTCCACCTACACACCCGAACTGATCGACGGTTTCGCGCGGTTGAGGGACACCCTGCCCGTCGAGGAGCTGGTGCTCATCGACCCGGCGGCCGACCGGCTCGACCTCGTCGGCGGCCTGGCCAGGCGGATCTTCGCCAAGCAGGGCCACCCGGGGAGGATCGTCACCACCTCCGACCTGGACGCTGGGGTGGAGGGCGCGGACGCGGTGCTGCTCCAGCTCCGCGTCGGCGGGCAGGCCGCGCGCAACCAGGACGAGACCTGGCCGCTGGAGTGCGGCTGCGTCGGCCAGGAGACCACCGGGGCCGGCGGCCTCGCCAAGGCGCTGCGCACCGTGCCCGTCGTCCTGGACATCGCCGAGCGGGTCCGGCGCACCAACCCGGACGCCTGGATCATCGACTTCACCAACCCGGTCGGCATCGTGACCAGGGCCCTCCTGAAAGCCGGGCACAAGGCCGTCGGGCTGTGCAACGTCGCGATCGGGTTCCAGCGGAAGTTCGCCCGGCTCCTGGACGTCGCTCCGGGCGAGGTGCACCTGGACCACGTCGGGCTGAACCATCTGTCGTGGGAGCTCGGGGTGCGCCTCGGCGGCCCGGAGGGCGAGAACGTCCTGCCCGCGCTGCTCGCGGAGCACGGCGACACGATCGCGGGCGACCTGCGCATGCCCCGGCAGATCGTCGACCGGCTCGGCGTCGTCCCCTCCTACTACCTGCGGTACTTCTACGCGCACGACGAGGTCGTCCGGGAGCTCGGCACCAAGCCGTCCCGGGCGGCGGAGGTCGCGGCGATGGAGAAGGAACTGCTGGCGATGTACGGCGATCCCGCGCTGGACGAGAAGCCGGAGCTGCTCTCCAAGCGGGGCGGCGCCTTCTACTCGGAGGCGGCCGTCGACCTGGCCTCGGCCCTGCTCGGCGGGGGCGGTTCCCCGGTGCAGGTGGTCAACACGTACAACGACGGCACCCTGCCCTTCCTGCCGGACGACGCGGTGATCGAAGTGCAGGCCCGGGTGGACGGCACGGGCGCCACCCCGCTCGCGGTGCCGTCGCTGGACCCGATGTACTCGGGGCTGATCTCGCACGTGACGGCGTACGAGGACCTCGCCCTGGACGCGGCGCTGCGCGGCGGCAGGGACCGGGTGTTCAAGGCGCTGCTCGCGCACCCGCTGATCGGTCAGTTCGAGTACGCCGAGTCGCTCACGGACCGGCTCGTCGCACACAACAGGGAGCACCTGCCGTGGGCGTGAACGCTTCGGTCCTCGCCATCGACGCGGGCAACAGCAAGACGGACGTGGCGCTGGTGGGCGAGGACGGCACGGTCCTGTCCACCGCGCGCGGCGGGGGCTTCCAGCCGCCGTCGGTCGGGGTGGAGGCGGCCGTGGACGTCCTGGCCTCCGCGGTCGGTGAGGCGCTGGCGGGCTGTGCCGAGCCGGTCGGGAGCGTGGCGCACGTGTCGGCCTGTCTGGCCAACGCCGATCTCCCGGTGGAGGAGGCCGAGTTGGCCGAGGCCCTGGCCGCCCGGGGCTGGGGCGGCACGGTGGAGGTGCGCAACGACACCTTCGCGATCCTGCGGGCCGGGGTGGACGAGCCGCGCGGCGTGGCCGTGGTCTGCGGCGCGGGGATCAACTGCGTCGGGATGGTTCCGGACGGCCGGACCGCCCGCTTCCCCGCGATCGGCCGCATCTCCGGTGACTGGGGCGGCGGTTCGGGACTCTCCGAGGAGGCCCTGTGGTTCGCCGCGCGGGCCGAGGACGGCCGCGGGGAGCCGACCGAGCTGATGCGCACGCTGCCGGGGCACTTCGGGCTCGGTTCGATGTACGAGCTCATCGAGGCGCTGCACCGGGGACACATCCCCGACGGGCGGCGGCACGAGCTGACCCCGGTGCTGTTCGCGACGAGCGCGGCCGGGGACCCGGTGGCGGGCGCCCTGGTCGACCGGCTGGCCGACGAGGTGGTCGCCATGGCGTCGGTGGCCCTGGACCGGCTGGGGCTGCTGGCCGAGGAGGTGCCCGTACTGCTGGGCGGCAGCGTGCTGGCCGCGCGCCACGCCCGGCTGGACGGCAGGATCGCCCGGCTCCTGGGCGAACGCGCCCCGAGGGCGGTGATCCAGGTGGTCGCTCAGCCTCCGGTCCTGGGAGCGGCGTTGCTCGGCCTCGACCGTACGGGTGCGGCCCCCGGGGCACACCGTAGGCTGCGTGCCTGTTACAGCTGACAGACTGGCGGCGGACGTGGGGGCGTCGGGCCACGGGAGACGCCCCCCGGCTCCGCGCGGGAACCGATCGGATGCCTCGAACGTGTTCATGAGGGGGAGATCCATCCGACGCGGGATACGGGTATTCCTGGTGAATGCCGTTCTGTCCGGCCATACTTCTGGCCGGGCACCAGTCCTCCCATCGGCCGGGGGGCCGTGCCGCCGTCAGTGACCGAGGGGGAGGTCGAGTGACATACCCGCCGAGCGAGGCCGTGCTGCGGGAGCCCGAGCCGGATCAGTCGGCCGCGCCCGCGACCGTACCCGCGCAGCGCCGTCCCGTCCCGTCCGAGGCCGTCCGGCGGCTGCGCGCCGCCGCGACGACCGAGCCGGGCCGGCTCCAGATCATCGGCGCCGCACTGGCCCTGCTGGTCGTGGTGTTCGGAGCGGTCACCTTCCTGGAGATCTCCGCGCGGGCCTCGGCCGCGCACGACGTGGTGGAGCGCAGCCAGCCGCTGAGCGCGGACGCGGCGGACATCTACCGCTCGCTCGCCGACGCGGACACGATGGCGGCGAGCGGCTTCCTGGCGGGGGCCGAGGAGCCCGAGGACGTGCACGAGCGGTACGAGCGGGACATCAAGGAGGCCTCCCGGCTCCTGGTGCAGGCCGCGGCGAGCACCGACGCCTCGACCTCCTCGCACCGGGAGATCACCACCCTGGGCGAGCTGCTCCCCGAGTACACCGGTCTGATCGAGCGGGCCAGGGCCAACAACCGGCAGGGGCTTCCGCTGGGCGGCGCCTATCTGCGGTACGCCAACCAGAAGATGACGAACGAACTCCTCCCGGCGGCCGAGCGGCTGTACACGGCGGAGACCGGCCGGCTCGGCACCGACTCGGCCGACGCGCGGCGGTGGCCCTTCCTCTCGCTGGGTGCCGGGGTGGTGGCGCTGGCCGCGCTGGTGTGGATGCAACGGCGCAACTACCGCAGGACGAACCGCGTCTTCAACCACGGGCTCCTCGCTGCGACGGCCGCCGCCACGGTGGTCCTGCTCTGGCTGGCCGTGGGGCACACGGTCGCCAGGGCCGAGCTGCGTGCGGCGATGACTCAGGGGCAGGAGTCGCTCGATGTCCTCAACAAGGCCCGGATCAACTCCCTCAAGGCGCGCGCGAACGAGAACCTCACGCTGGTGGCCCGTGGTGCCGTGCTCACCCCGGACGGCACCCGGGACAAGTACGAGACCGACTACAGCACAGGCATGAAGGAGCTCGGCGCGCAGCTGAGGACCGCGGAGAAGCTCGCGGGCGGCGACTCGGCGGGGAGCGAGCCGGTGGGGGACGCCATGGCGGATGTGTCCGAGTGGCAGAAGCGTCACAAGGAGGCCCGGGCGACGGACGACCGGGGTGAGTACGACGCCGCGCTGAAGCAGATCATCGGCCCGAAGGACACCACGGGCGAGTCCTTCGAACAGGTCGACGAGGCGCTGCGGAAGGCGCTCGCCCATGAGCAGGACGAGTTCGACGCGGCGGCACAGGACGGGCGCGGGGCGCTGGGCGGGCTGCCCGTCGGGGCCGCCGTGCTCGCCGTGCTCGGGGCGGTCGCCGCGATCGTCGGGGTCAACCGCAGGCTCTCGGAGTACCGGTGAGGGGACGACCGATGACCAGGGCGAAGCGCCGGACCGTACGCGGCGGACTGCGCGGCTGGGGCGGGGTGACGGGCATGGCGGTCGCCTGCGCCGTCACGGCCTCGCTCACCCTGCTGCCGCTGGCGCACGGTGACGGGACGTTCGGCGGACAGAGCGCGGGCAGCGGTGCGGCGTCGGCGGTGCCCGCCAGGGCCGACGACTGCAAGGACCCTGAGGCGAGCGTCCCCGCGTCGAGCGCCGACGGACCGACCATCAAGAAGATCCAGGAGCGCGGGAAGCTGATCGCGGGCGTCGACCAGAACAGCTTCCAGTGGGGATACCGGAATCCGGAGAGCCGCACCCTCGAAGGCTTCGACATCGACCTGGTGCACGCCATCGCGGAGAACATCCTCGGCGACCGGGACGCGGTGATCTTCCGCGCCATACCCACCAACCAGCGGATCGCCGCCCTGGAGAACGACAAGGTCGACGTCGTCGTGCGCACGATGACGATCAACTGCAAGCGGATCGGCCAGGTCGCCTTCTCCACGGCGTACTTCCAGGCGGGCCAGCAGGTCCTGGCTCCCAAGGCGTCCACGATCGACGGCTACAACGAGTCGCTGAAGGGCAAGCGGGTCTGCACGGCGGAGGGCTCCACGGCCTTCGAGGCGCTGAACGAGAAGTCCTTCGGCGCGGTGTTCGAGGACGAGCACGAGGACACCGAGGAGGACCGGGACCAGCTGACCGTCCCCAACCAGCTGGACTGCCTGGTGCGGCTGCAGCTCGGCGAGGTCGACGCGGTGGTCACGGACAACGCCCTGGCGGCGGGCCAGGCGGCCCAGGACCCGGCGGTGGAGCTGAAGGGCGACGGGCCGTTCACCACGGAGTACTACGGCGTCGCGGCGAAGCTGGGCTCCGACGACCTGGTGGCCCGGATCAACCATGTGCTGGACGAGTACCGCCAGGGCGGCAAGGACAGCCCCTGGATGACGTCCTACCGCACCTGGCTGGCGACGGGGCTGCCCGGGATCACGGGGCCCCCGGCCCCCAAGTACCGGAGCAACTGAGACGGTCCGGGCCCCCCGGGCCCGGCGGCACGAGCGGAGAGGTGATCGATGGGCGTGGCGGGTTCCTTCCCCGGCTTCGCGGGGAGGCCCCCCGGCCCGGTCATGGACCGGGACGAGGCGGACCGTGCGCTGGCCCGGCTCGGTGCGGAGCACGAGGCGATCGAGACCTCGCTCCTCGCCCTGCAGGACCACGCCGGCCGCCGGCTCCTGGAGGGCGCCGACCTGACCGGCGTCACCAAGGAACGCTGGGCCGCGACCGAGCAGTCGATCACCCTGCTGTGGGGGTACTTCGACGCCTACGCGGGCGCGCTCTCCACGGCGCGCGGTATCCGCGCCGGGCGCCGTCATCCCAGCAGGGACGATCTGGCGGCCCTGACGGAGCTGCTGCGCGGCGCCAGCGTGACCGTCGCGAACCCGGGCGCGGTCGTCCCCGCGCCCTCGGCCGGCGGCGGCGGCGGGGCCAGGCTCTCCGAGCGGTTCACGCTGGAGGGGCTCGTCGCCCGGATGAACGACCTGTACGCCCGGTCGCTGGACATGGTCGTCGCCGCGGACTCCGTGTGGTCGGCGATGCCCGCCCGCATAGACCTGCTGGCCGCGGAGCTGCGCCGCACCCGTTCGCTGGCGCACTCGGTCGGGGTGCGGCCGGGGGAGCATCCCGCCGGGGACGACCTGGAGTCGATCACCCAGGAGCTGACCACGCTGCGGGTGCAGGTGATCTCCGATCCGCTGGCGTTCTGGCTGCCGGGCCCCGGCAGCGCCGCACCCGGCGGCGGGCGCCCCGACACCACGCGCTACGACCGTGCGGCCCGCGCCCTGGAGGACGTACGCCGGGAGGTCGAGGCGGTGCTCGCGGTCCGGCAGGACGCCGAACAGCGCCTGGTGCAGCTGCGGGACGTGCTCTCGCGCGCCGACCGCACCCTCGCCGAGGCGCGCTCCGCGCGGGGTGAGGTGCTGGCGAAGATCGCCGCCTCCGAGGTGCCCGCGGTCAGCGGCCCGCCGACCGCGCTCCAGGAGCGGCTGGCCGCCGCGTCGGAGTACCGCAGGCACGCCCAGTGGAACCGGCTGTCGCCGCTGCTGGACTCGCTGGAGCGGGAGGCCGAGGACGAACTGCTGCGCGCCCGGGAGTCGCTGACGTCCGTCACGGCTCCGCTCGCGGTCCGTGCGGAGCTGCGCGGAAGGCTGGACGCCTACAAGGCGAAGGTGGCCCGGCACGGGCTGGCGGAGGACCCGTTCCTGATCGAGCGGTACGACGCGGCCCGCCGGATGCTGTGGAGCGCGCCGTGCGATCTGCGCGTGGCCGAACAGGCGGTGCTGCGCTATCAGCGGGCCGCGACGGACCTGCTGACACCGCGTCGTCGGGGCGAGCACGACGGACAGGGGGAGACATCATGAGTACGCAGTGCCAGCGCCCCACGTGCGAGGGCGACTACGAGGACATGGGCGGCGGCGAGCTGTACTGCGACACCTGCGGCCTCGCGCCGGTCGTGTCGCCGACGGGCATGGTGAGCTCGCCGCCCACCGGCATCGCGGGCGGCGGCAGGGCGTCCGGCGGCCGGGGAAGCAGCAGCACCTCGCAGCGGACCGGTTCACAGGCGTCCTCGCGCTCCTCGTCCCGCTCGTCGACCTCCCGGCGTTCGGTCTCGGGGCGGCTCTCCCGGTCCCTGTCGGGCGGGTCCACGTCCCGCTCGGTGTCGGTGCGTTCCTCCGGATCGTCGACGGGCTCCACGTCCCGGCGCGGCAGGCTGGGCGCGGGCCTGGTGCTCGTGCCCGACGTGCCCCGCCCCGACCCGCACACGGCGGTGATGGAGAACCCCGAGGTTCCCGAGCGGAAGCGATTCTGCTCGCGCTCCGACTGCGGCGCCCCGGTGGGCCGTGCGCGCGGCGAGCGGCCCGGCCGCACCGAGGGCTTCTGCACCAAGTGCGGCCACCCGTACTCCTTCGTGCCCAAGCTGCGTGGCGGCGACATCGTGCACGGGCAGTACGAGGTCGCGGGCTGCCTGGCGCACGGCGGGCTCGGCTGGGTCTATCTCGCGGTGGACCGCGCGGTCTCCGACCGCTGGGTGGTCCTCAAGGGCCTGCTGGACACCGGGGACCAGGACGCCATGGCCGCGGCCATCTCCGAGCGGCGCTTCCTCGCGGAGATCGAGCACTCCAACATCGTCCGCATCTACAACTTCGTGGAGCACCTGGACCAGCGCACCGGTTCGCTCGACGGCTACATCGTGATGGAGTACGTCGGCGGGAAGGCGCTCAAGGAGATCGCCAACGAGCGCCGCACCCCGGCCGGGAAGCGGGACCCGCTGCCGGTCGAGCAGGCCTGCGCGTACGGGATCGAGGCGCTGGAGGCGCTCGGCCATCTGCACAGCCGCAACCTGCTGTACTGCGACTTCAAGGTCGACAACGCGATCCAGACCGAGGACCAGCTCAAGCTCATCGACATGGGCGCGGTGCGCAGGATGGACGACGACGAGTCGGCCATCTACGGCACCGTCGGCTACCAGGCCCCCGAGGTGGCCGAGGCCGGCCCGTCGGTCGCCTCGGACCTCTACACGGTCGCGCGGACGCTCGCGGTGCTCACCTTCGACTTCCAGGGCTACACGAACGTCTTCGTGGACTCACTGCCCGACCCGGACAACATCGAGGTGTTCCGGAGATACGAGTCCTTCTACCGGCTGCTGGTGCGGGCCACGGACCCCGACCCGGCACGCCGGTTCGCCTCGGCCGCGGAGATGGCGGAGCAGCTGACGGGGGTGCTGCGGGAGGTGGTCGCCCTCCAGACGGGACGCCCGCGACCGGCGCTCTCGACGCTGTTCGGCACGGAACTCCGCGTGACGGACACGGAGTTGTTCGCCGTGCTGACGGACGAGGTGTCGCGGCTCGGCGTCCGCACGGACCCGTCCGGCGGCCGGGGGCGTTTCGGCCGCCGTCGCGGTCCGGCCCCCGCCCTGCCCGCCTCCGCCCCCACGGCCGTCATCGCTCCGGCCCCCGCCGGGCCGGCACCGCTCGCCGTGCCGGCGGGCGCCGCCCCGGTGTACGCGCCGGACACCCACGTCCGGGGCGGCGCGGCAGGGGGCCCGGCCGGCTCCCCGCCCGCGTACGCGCAGGCCCAGGTGGCGGTCCCCGCCCCGCGTGCGGCGGTCCCGGAGCCGCTCCGGCTCCCGGTGGCCGGCCCCCGGCTCGCCGTCTTCGACGCGCGGGCGACCTCGCTGGCCCTGCCGGTCCCCCGCGTCGACCCGAACGACCCCAACGCCGGCTTCCTCGCCGGGGTGATGGCGTCGGCGCCCGCCGAGCTGATCTCCGCCCTGCACTCGGTGCCCGCCGCCTCGCTGGAGACCCGGCTGCGGGAGCTGCGCGCCCGGCTGGAGCTGAGCGAACTCGACTCCGCCGTAAGGGCGCTGACCTCGGTGGAGAGCCGGCACCCCGACGACTGGCGGGTCGTCTGGTACCGCGGGATCACCTCGCTGGTGACCGGCGACAAGGAGAACGCCGCGCTGTCCTTCGACGCGGTGTACGACGCCTTCCCCGGCGAACCCGCGCCGAAGCTGGCGCTGGGCATCTGCGCGGAGGTGCTGGGCCAGCTGGACAACGCCGCCGAGTACTACCGGCTGGTGTGGACGACCGACCCGAGCTTCGTCAGCGCCGCGTTCGGCCTGGCCCGCGTGCAGATCGCGGCGGGCGACCGGGCGGCGGCGGTGCGCACCCTGGAGTCCGTACCGGAGTCGTCGATCCACTACACGGCCGCCCGGGTGGCCGCGGTGCGGGCCCGTCTGCGCGGGCGGGCCCCGCAGGAGCCGCTGATCGACGACCTCTCGGCCGCCGCCGACCAGGTGACGGCGCTCAAGGGCTACGGCCTGGACGCGGTCCGACGTGAACAGTTGTCGACCGAGGTGCTGGGTACGGCACTTGACTGGGTACTCTCCGGTAGTCCCACGGCTCCGCCACCCGGTCCGCCCTCCCCCGCAGCCGCGGGCCCGAGGACGGTGCTGGGCAGCGAGCTGGACGAGCGGGGCCTCAGGTTCGGCCTCGAACGCTCGTACAGGATGCTCGCCCGGCTCGCGCAGCGGGGCGACGAGAGGATCGAACTGGTGGAGCGGGCCAACCGTTTCCGCCCCCGGACCTGGGTGTGAAGATGTCACAGAGCCACCAGCAGGCCTCCTTGCCGGGGTGCCCCGGCTGCGAGGAACCGCCGGCGCCGGGCGACCTGTTCTGCGGCGCGTGCGGATACGACCTCTCGGCCGTGCCCACGCCACCGGACCGTCCGACGGTCGCCATCACGGTGCCCCCGCAGAGCGTCGGCGTGCCCGCCGCCGGTGCGGTGGAGTGGCCGCGCGCCTCGGAGACCGACAGCTCCGATCTGCCGGCTCCCACGCACCGGCCCGCCGATCTCCCGGGCGTGGACTCGGGCGGCAGGCCCCTGCCCACGGCGGCCCCCTCCGCGGTCCGCCTCGACGAGCCGGGCGGCGGGGCCGCGACAGGCGGTCCGGCGGACGGCTCGGGCGACTTCGAGCTGGCCGCGCCCGACCCCCGTACGGTGGAACACGCCCCCGCGGGTGCCTCGGCGACGGGCGCCAAGGTGTGCGTCGCCTGCCGCTCGGGCCATGTGGACCCCGACGGCTACTGCGAGAACTGCGGCCACGCCCAGCCCCGCGAGCGCGACCACATGGAGCAGGAGCTCGGCTCCGTGGCGGCGGTCAGCGACCGCGGCCTGCGCCACCACCGCAACGAGGACGCGTTCGCGGTGTCCTCCACCGCCCTGCCCGACGGTTCGCCCGCCGTCGTCGCGATCGTCTGCGACGGCGTCTCCTCCGCGAGCCGCCCCGACGAGGCGTCGGCCGCCGCCGCGAGCGCCGCCAACGAGTCGCTGCTGGAGTCGCTGCCGCGCGGCACGCACCCCCAGCAGGCGATGCACGAGGCGATCCTGGCCGCGTCCGAGGCCGTCAACTCCCTTGCTCTGGAACCCGGTCAGGCGATGGAGCACGATCAGCACCGCCACCAGAACGCCCCTGCCTGCACCCTGGTCGGCGCGATCATGGCGGGCGGTCTGCTGGTCGTGGGCTGGGTGGGCGACAGCCGGGTCTACTGGGTGCCCGAGGACCGCGCCAACCCGCCGGCCCGGCTCACGGAGGACGACTCCTGGGCCGCGCAGATGGTGGCGACGGGCCTGATGAACGAGGCGGAGGCGTACGCCGACGAGCGCGCCCACGCCATCACGGGCTGGCTCGGCGCCGACGCGTACGAACTGGAGCCGCACACCGCGTCCTTCAAGCCGGACCGGCCGGGCCTCGTCGTGGTGTGCACCGACGGACTGTGGAACTACGCGGAGGCGGCGGCGGAGATGGCCGCCGCGGTGCCGCCGGACGCGTACGAACGGCCGTTGCACGGCGCCCAGGTGCTGGTCGGCCACGCGCTCGACGGCGGGGGCCACGACAACGTAACAGTGGCGCTGCTGCCGTTCGCCGTGGCGGCCCGGGGGGCAGGATCGGCCTGAGCCCGGCTCGGCCCCGTCCTTCCCCTCTCCGCTCGTCCGCTCCCGCGTTCCGCTCGTCCACCCTCCTGAACTCTGTCCGCACAGCTGTCTTCACCTGCACCTACGTGGAGCCTCAAGGAGCCGATCAGATGGCCAACTTCTCCAAGTCGAACGTGCCGCAATTCTCCGTCGAGGTGTACCAGAACGCCTATCTGCCCGAGGGCGGACGCGAGGTCAACGCGATCGTCACCGTCACCTCCACCGGCGGGGGGACGACCGGCGGTGTGCCGCTGTCCGACGCGGCCCCGGCGCCCGTGCGCGCCCCGGGGCAGGCGCCGGACGCCGCCGTGGTGCTCATGGTCGACTGCTCGGGTTCGATGGACTACCCGCCGACGAAGATGCGCAACGCCCGCGACGCGACGGCCGCGGCGATCGACACCCTGCGCGACGGCACCCGTTTCGCCGTCGTCGCGGGGACGCACGTGGCCAAGGACGTGTTCCCGGGCAACGGAGGGCTGGCGACCGCGGACCCGGCGTCCAGGGCGCAGGCGAAGGAGGCCCTGCGCCGGCTGAGCGCGGGCGGCGGCACGGCGATCGGGACCTGGCTGCAACTGGCGGACCGGCTGCTCGGGGCCGCCGACGTGGACATCCGGCACGGCATCCTGCTCACCGACGGGCGCAACGAGCACGAGTCCCCGGAGGATCTGCGGGCCGCCCTGGACGCCTGCGCGGGCCGGTTCACCTGTGACGCGCGGGGCGTCGGGACGGACTGGGAGGTGAAAGAGGTCACAGCCATCGCCTCCGCCCTGCTCGGCACGGCGGACATCGTCGCCGATCCGGCGGGCCTCGCCGCGGACTTCACGCAGATGATGGAGAACGCGATGGGCAAGGAGGTCGCGGACGTGGCACTGCGCCTCTGGACCCCCGTGGGCGTGGAGATCGTGTTCGTCAAGCAGGTGGCGCCCACGGTCGCCGACCTGACCGGCCGCCGCACGGAGGCGCCCCCGCGCGCCGGGGACTATCCGACGGGTTCCTGGGGCGACGAGTCCCGGGACTACCACGTGTGCGTCAGGGTTCCGGAGGCCGGGATCGGCCAGGAGATGCTGGCCGCCCGGGTGTCCCTGATCCTGCCCGCGCCCTCGGACGGCACCCCTCCGCAGACGCTCTCACAGGGTCTCGTACGGGCGGTGTGGACGGACGACATGGTGGCTTCCACCTCGATCAACCCCCAGGTCGCGCACTACACGGGACAGGCGGAACTGGCCCAAGTCATCCAGCAGGGGCTCGATGCGCGCAAATCGGGAGACTTCGACGGCGCGACGGCGAAACTCGGCCGTGCGGTGCAGCTCGCGTCGGCTTCCGGAAACGCGGATACTGCGAAACTGCTTTCGAAGGTGGTCGACGTCGTCGACGCGGCGACCGGTACTGTGCGACTCAAAGCGAGGGTGGCGGAAGCGGACGAGATGACACTCGAAACGCGCTCGACCAAGACCGTTCGCGTAAAGAAATAGTCGTACGAAAGACAACGACGCAAGCGTGCGGAAAGCCCTCCCGGCCGACCGGACGGTGCACCGACAAGCATGGCGGCCTCCGGGCCGGACGAGGAGAGGGGGAAGCGCCGACATGCCGACCTGCCCGAACGGACACCAGTCGGGTTCCGAGGACTGGTGCGAGGTCTGCGGACATCGCATGGCCGGGGCGGGCGCGCCCGCGGGCGCGGTCCCGCCGCCGCCTCCCCCGCCGCCCGCGCCCGGTTACGGCTACCCGCAGGGTTCCGGGGAGCCGACCGCACAGGCCGAGCTCTGCCCGCAGTGCCGCACCCCGCGTGAGGCGATGGCGCCGTACTGCGAGGAGTGCCGCTGGAACTTCCTCACGAACACGGCGACGTCCTACACCCCGCTCGCCCCGCAGGGCGGCGTGGGCTCCGGGGTGCCGGGGCTGAATCTTCCCCCGGGCTTCCAGGCCCAGCAGGGTCCGCCGCCGCAGCAGCAGCGGGACCCGTTCGAGTACCAGGGCTCCCGTCCCTCCCAGGTGAACCGGCCGGCCGAGCCGCTCTCGCCGGAGCAGGGCTCCCGGCCGGGTCCGCCGGAGCAGGACGGCCGGCAGGGCCCGCCGCCCCCGCCGGCCTTCCAGCAGGGTGGCCCGCCGCCGTCGTTCAGGCAGGGGCCGCCGCCTCCGCCGGCCTTCCAGCAGCAGTCGCCCTCGCCCTTCGAGCAGCAGGAGCAGGGGCGGCAGACGCCGCCCGGCCCGCCCTCGCCCTTCGCTCCCCAGGGACCCCAGCCGGGCCAGCAGCCGGGCCAGCAGGGACCGCAGGGCGGCCCGCAGGCTCCGCCCTCGCCCTTCGACCCGCAGCGTCAGGGTCCGCCGCCCCCGCCGTCGTTCCAGCAGCAGTCCGCGCCGCCCGCGCCCGCACAGCCGCAGGCGCCGCAGCCCGGCGGGGACGACGACTGGATGCTGCCGCCGCCGTCGCGCCAGCAGCCGCCGCAGCAGCAGGGTTTCCAGCAGGGTCCGCAGACGCCTCAGCAGCAGCCCCCGCAGGCGCCGCAGCAGCAGTTCCCCGGCCAGGGTCCCGCCCAGGGCGGCCAGAACCAGGGGCCTGCGAGCTGGACCGCCGTGATCGCCCCGGACCGTGACTACTTCCTGGCGATGATGCAGCGCAGCGGCCCCGAGGCGACGGGGCTCAACCTGCCCGCGTACTCCCCGGAGCAGCGCCTCGCGCTCACCGGCAACCAGATCACCATCGGCCGCCGCAGGCACAGCACGGGCGAGTCCCCCGACATCGATCTGGCCAGGCCGCCGGAGGACCCGGGCGTCTCGCACCAGCACGCCGTGCTGGTGCAGCAGCCGGACGGCAGTTGGGCCGTCGTCGACCAGAACTCCACCAACGGCACCACGCTCAACGGTGCCGAGGACCCGATCCAGCCCTATGTCCCCGTCCCGCTCCAGGACGGCGACCAGGTGCATGTCGGCGCGTGGACGACCATCACGGTCCGCCGCGACTGATCCGGCGGGAACGGGAAGCGTGCGGCCGGGGGCCGGGGTCCTAGGACCCCGGCCCTCCGCCGTGCGTCTGCGACGATGGACGGGTGACAGAGATTCCGCGCGACACGCTTCAGGAGCAGACCTTCTACGAGCAGGTCGGCGGCGAGGAGACGTTCCGGCGCCTGGTCCACCGCTTCTACCAGGGCGTCGCCGACGACCCGCTGCTGCGCCCCATGTATCCGGAGGCGGATCTGGGCCCGGCCGAGGAGCGGTTCGCGCTGTTCCTCATGCAGTACTGGGGAGGTCCGCGCACCTACAGCGACCAGCGGGGACATCCCCGGCTGCGGATGCGGCACGCCCCCTTCCAGGTGGACAGGGCGGCGCACGACGCCTGGCTCGGCCACATGCGGGTGGCGGTCGACGAGCTCGGCCTTCCCGCCGAGCAGGAGCGGCAGTTGTGGGACTACCTCGTCTATGCCGCCGCATCGATGATCAACACCGCCGGCTGACACGGTGCGCGGATTCCGGTGATCCGCCGCCGCATAACGGTCACGATCCCATCAAGGTGCGCTCACAAGCGGTTTCCAGAAGCCGTGCGCTCTGAAAGCATCCGGAGAGACGTCGGGGGCGTACGGGGCGTACGGGGCTTGAGTTTCGGGGGATCAGGTGACGGGGTTCGTCCTTCTGCGGGTTCGCGCGCACCGGCTCCTGCTGACCGCCGCCCTGCTGGCCGTCCTGCTCACCACCTGTGTCCTCGCCGCGCTCACCGCCTTCTCGGGTGCCATGGGCGACGCCGCCCTGCGGCACACCCTCACCCACCGCTCCGCCGAGGGGGCCTCCCTCCTGGTCTCCGCCGATGTGGACGGCGAGCGGCGGGAGGAGGCCGACGCCACGGTCCGCCGGGCGGCCCGTGACACCTTCGACGGACTGCCGGTGACCGTACGGAAGCTGGAGAGCTCCGGGCCGTACGCCCTGCCCCGCGCTCTCCAGAGCCCCGCCGAGCAGCGTGGCGAGCCGGATCTGACGCATCTGGCCTCCCTCGACCGCAGCCGTGTCCGCCTCGTCGAGGGGCGCATGCCGGACGCCGGGGCCGGCGC
Source organism: Streptomyces sp. CB02058 (assembly GCF_001905505.1). Taxonomy (GTDB): domain Bacteria; phylum Actinomycetota; class Actinomycetes; order Streptomycetales; family Streptomycetaceae; genus Streptomyces. The sequence continues at coordinate 446,900 of NZ_LIPG01000002.1, read as the reverse complement.
CGCCGGGGACCCCGTGCAGGTGGCGCTGCCGCGTCAGGCCGCCGAGGCCCTGAAGCTGCGGCCGGGCGCGCGGATCACGCTCACGGAGCGGCTGGAGGAGACCCCGCTCCGCATCGAGGTCACCGGCCTGTACGAGGCGTCCGACCTGGCCGATCCCTACTGGAAGCTGGACCCGCTCGCAGGGCGCGGTGTCCGCGAGGTCGTCTTCACCACCTACGGCCCGCTGCTCGCCGACCCGGCCGTGCTCGGCTCCGGCAGGCTCACCGCGGGGCCGGTCTCCTGGCTGGCCGCCGCCGACTTCCGTACGGTGACGACGGGCCGGACCGAGGCGCTGCGCCGGACGGCGACGGACGGCCCGAAGGCGCTGGCGGCCTCCCCGGTGTTCGGGGACGGGGCCACGGTGCGGACGTCGCTGCCGACCGTCATCGGCCAGATCGAGCGGGCCCTGCTGGTGTCCCGCTCCACGGTCATGATCGTCGCCGTGCAGCTGGTCCTGCTCGCCGGTTACGCGCTGCTGCTCGTGGCCCGGCTGCTGAGCAGCGAGCGCGGCGGAGAGACCGAACTGCTGCGCGCGCGGGGCGGATCCAGGGGCCGGATCGCCTCGCTCGCCGCCATCGAGGCGCTGCTGCTCGCGGTGCCCGCCGCCGTGGCCGCCCCGCTGCTGGCCGGGCCGCTGACCCGGCTGCTCGCCGACCGGAGCGAGCTCTCCCGGATCGGGCTGCGGCTCGACGGCGGGGTGGACGGCACGGTCTGGCTGGTGGCCGCCGCCATCGCGCTGGCGTGCGCGCTCGCGGTGGTCGCGCCCGCGCTCGCGCAGGGTGTGGGCGAGCGCCGGGGCGCGCGGGCTTCGGCGCTTCCCACTCCGGTGCGCGCGGGCGCCGACCTGGGGCTGCTGCTGATCGCCGGGGTGGCGTACTGGCAGCTGGACCGGCAGACCGGGGCATCGGGCGGCGGCGCCCTGAGCGGCGACCGCGAGGGCGAGCTGGGCATCGACCCGCTGCTGGTGGCCGCCCCCGCGCTGGCCCTGCTCGCCGGCACCGTACTCACCCTGAGGCTGCTGCCGCCCGCGGCCCGGCTGGCGGAGCGCCGTGCGGCGGGCGGCAGGGGGCTGGCCACGGCTCTGGCGGGCTGGCAGTTCAGCAGGCGTCCGCTGCGGGGCGCGGGCCCGGTGCTGCTGCTGGTCCTCTCGGTCGCCATGGGCATGCTGGCCATCGGCCAGAGCGCGTCCTGGGACCGTTCGCAGGGCGACCAGGCGGACTTCAGGTCGGGCGCCTCGGTGCGCATGACGGGCGGGCTCGCCGGGGACCCGGCGAACGCGGCCCCGTACACGGACATCGACGGCGTACGGGACGCGGCTCCCGCGTTCCGTACGACGGCCGACCTCTCCGGAGGGCGGACGGCCGAGGTGCTGGCCCTGGACACCGCGCACGCGGACGAGGGGATGCTGATGCGCCAGGACCTGGCCGGCACGTCCTCGCGGGAGCTGTTCGGCGCGATCGCCCCGCCGAGGACCGCCCGGACCGGGGTGGTGCTGCCCGAGGACGGCACCAGGGTCCTGTTCGAGCTGCGGATACGCGACACCTCGGCGCCGGACGGGAAGTCGCCGTCGGGCTCGGCGCCGCTGGTCGGCGTGCTGCTGGAGGACCGTTACGGCATCGGCTACCGCGTGGGCGCGGGGGCCGTTCCCGTCGACGGCGCGGCGCACACCCTGTCCTTCCCTGTGTCCGCGTCGGGGCGGCTGGCCGTGACCGGCTTCGAGGTGGACGGCGAGACCCCCGTGGGCAGCCCGGAGGAGCGGCTGGTGTCCGTATCGGGGCTGCGGGTGCTCACCCCGGGCGGGAGCGAGCGGCCGGTACCGGCCTCGGAGGCGGTGCGCTGGAAGGCCGCGGCGACGATGACCGAGGCGGGTGAGACACGCCCCGGCGAGCAGGTGCGGGAGGTGACCGGCGCGGGTGCCGCGCCGTCGTTCCGCCACGCCACCGGAGCGGTCCCGCCGGACACCTCGTTCTTCGGGACCGAGCGTGTCAGCACGCTCCGGATCACCGCGGCCCGCCCGGCGGCTCCGGCGCTGAAGGCCGTGGCCACCGACGCGTATCTGACGTATTCGGGGGCGAAGCCCGGCCAGGAGGTCGACCTCACGCTGGCGGGCAGCACGGTCCGGGTGCGACTGGTGAAGGCGGTGCGTCAGCTGCCGACCACGGGCCCCGGGGCGGCCGTCACGGGTTCCCCCGGCGCGGCGGTGCCTGCCGGGGAGTCGTCCGCGAAGCCGGGCGGCGGCCTGCTGCTGGACCTCAGGGCGGTGTCGGAGGTGCTCGCCCACCGGGAGGGCGCCACCCTCGCGCCGACCGAGTGGTGGCTGAGCACCGCGCCCGGCGACGGTCCCGAGGTGGCGGCCCGGCTGCGCGCGCTGCCGGGGACCGATCCCGCGCAGGTGCGGGTCCGGGACGAGGTGGCGCGGGAGCTGGCGGACGACCCCCTGGGGGCGGGGCCGCAGTCCGCGCTGCTGGCGGTCGCCGTTGTCGCCGCCGCGCTGGCCGCGGTCGGGTTCGCCGTGGGCCTCGTGGGGTCGCAGCGCGAACGGGCCTCCGAGTTGGCCGTGTTGAGGGCGCTGGGCGCGCCCCGTCGGCGGCTGGCCCGGATGCTGGCAGCCGAGCAGGGCGTGCTGATCACTCTGGCCCTGCTGATCGGGCTCGCCCTCGGGGCGGTGCTGACCAGGGCCGTGGTGCCTCTCGTCGTGCTCACCGGGCAGGCGGCACGGCCCGTGCCCGATGTGCTGGTGCTGCTCCCGGCCTGGCAGGTCGCCGTGCTGCTGGCCTCCGTCGCCGCGCTGCCGCTGCTGATCGTCGCCGCGATGACACTGCGCCGGGCCGATCCCGCGGTGTCGCTGCGCCACCAGGGGGACAGCTGACATGAACGCCGCCAAGATTCCGGCCGCCTGCGCCCCATGGGTGCGTACGAGGCTGCGTACCGCCCCCGGGATCTCCGCCGCGCTGGCGCTCCTGGTGTTCCTGACCGCCTTCCTCGCGTCCGTGTTCCCGCGTGCGGTGGACGCGTACGAGACGAAGGCGCTGCGCCACGACGTGACGTCCTCGCCGCCGGGCCAGAGCGTGCTGGAGGTGACGACACCGCCGCCCGCCCTGGGGCAGGCGCCCTCGCTCCGTGAGCGGGCGATGCGGGACGAGGCGCTCGCGGACGCCGATGCCGCGCTGGTGGAGGCGCTCGCCGCCCCGCTGCGCGCCGACGCGGCGAACTCCTCGTACGGGGTGCACACGACGCGGCCCCTCGTCGCGACGGAGCCCTGGCTGCCCCGGCCGAACGCCCTTCCCCCGCAGCTCACCTATGCCGCCCCGGCGGCGCTCCCCGAGCACAGCACGCTGAAGGCGGGTCGCTGGCCGCGGGTGCGGGGCGAGGTGACCCTCGCCACCCGTGAGGTGGAGGCGGCCGTCACCCAGGAGACCGCGGCCGAGCTGAGGATGAAGCCGGGCTCGGAGATCGCGGTGCCCACCCAGAACGGGGAGACGCTGACCGTACGGATCACCGGCGTCGTCGCACCGCTGCGTCCCGCCGGGGGCTACTGGGCGGTGGAGCCGCTGTACCGCGCGCCGTCCCTGGTCAGGGACCCGCAGTCGCCGGTGCCCACCTTCTACTGGGCGGCGGCCCTGCTGCTCCCCCCCGACGCCGCTCCCGCGCTGCTGGCCACCAGCGGCGAACCGGAGCTGTACTGGCGTCTCGCGCCGGACGCCACGGATCTCACCGCCTCCGACGCGCCCCGGCTCGGCCGTGCCGTCGCCGCGATGGAGAACGGCCCCGAGCTCCTGACCCTGCGCGACATCGCCGGGCCCAACACCACGCTGACGACGGACCTGGACGCGATCCTCGGCGGGTACGCCTCGATGCGCGCCGCGATCGGCCCCGTCGTGACCGTCGCCGCCGTGGGCATCGGCGCGGTCGCCGCGGTCGTCCTCCTGATGACCGGCGGCCTGATCGGCGCGCGCCGCCACCACGAGCTCGCCCTGCTGCGTTCGCGCGGCGGCTCGCTCCGGGGCATCGGCGGCCGGCTGCTCGCGGAGACGGCGGTCGCCGTGCTGCCCGCCGCCGCGCTCGGGCTGCTGGCGGCCGTGCTGCTCGTCCGCGAGGCACGGCTGCTGCCCGCGGTGGGGGCCGCGGTGGCCGTGGCCGCGCTGGTCTGCGTGGTGCTGCCGCTGCGCACGGCGCTGCTCCACCGCAGGCCGCTGCTGCACGGCGCCCGCGGCGACGTGATGGACGCCAGGCCGAGCCGGCGGCGTACGGTCGCCGAGCTGACCGTGCTCGTCCTGGCGATCGGCGCGGTCGCCGCGCTGCGCCGCCGGGGCACATCGACGGGCTCGGGGGCGGATCTGCTGGTCAGCGCCGCTCCCGTCCTGGTGGGGCTGATCGCGGCGCTCGTCCTCGTACGCCTGTATCCGCTGCCTCTGCGCCTGGCGTCCCGGCCGGTGGCGAGGCTGCGCGGGGCGGTCGGCTTCCTGTCGCTGGCCCGCGCGGGCCGGGCCTCGGCCGGGGGCACGCTGCCGCTGCTGGCCCTGCTGATCGCGCTGACCACGGCGGCGTTCGGCGGCTCGGTGATCGCGGGAGTCGCGGACGCGCGGGACGAGGCGGCGCTGCGGGCGGTCGGCGCGGACGCCCGGATCAGCGGGGAGGGTGCGCTCGACCCGCTCTCCGACGGCGCGGTCCGGCAGGTGCGGGCGGTGGACGGCGTCGAGGACGTCGCTCCCGTACGCATCGAGTACGGGACGCCGCTGGCGGCGTCCCAGGACGTCAGGTCGGACACGGAGCGGGCGACCCTGATGGGGGTCGACCCCGGTTCGTACGCCCGCCTGGCACGCGCCACCGGCCTGCCCGCCTTCCCCGTGGACGCGCTGACGGAGGCGAGCGGGCAGGACGGGGTGCTCGCGGCCGTCGCCTCACCGGCGCTCGCTGAGCGGCTCGGCGAGCGCCCGCTCACCGTCCGGTCGCAGAAGGGGGACATCGAGGTACGGGTCGCCGCCGTCCTGCCGCGCACCTCCGCGGTGGGCGACTCCGACTTCCTGATCGTGGACGCGGAGCGACTCGCCCCGCACGCGCCCACGACCCTGCTGGTCACCGGAGCCTCGCTGGACGCCGGGCAGTTGAAGGCCGCGGCGCGTGAGGCGGGCCCGGACTTCGGGGTGCGGCTGCGGTCGGACGAGCGCGGGAAGCTCGTCGACACCCCGATGCAGTCGGGCGCCGAGCGGATCTACGGGGCGGCTGTCGCGGCGGGCGCGGGATACGCGCTGCTCGCCGTGCTGCTGTCCCTGCTGCAGACCGCGCCCGAGCGCACCACGCTGCTGGCGCGGCTGCGCACCATGGGGCTCACCACCCGCCAGGGCAGGCGGCTGCTCGCCTTCGAGGCGATGCCGCAGGCACTGCTGGCCTCGGCCGGCGGGCTCCTCGTCGGCTGGGCGACCATCGCCCTGCTGGCACCCGGCATCGACCTGGGGGCGCTGGCGCTGGCGGGCGCGGACCCCTCGGCCGCGCACACGGCCGTGCTGCGGAGCGACCCGTGGTCGCTGGCGCTCCCGGCACTCGGCGTCGTCGTGCTGGCCGCCGCCGTGGCGGGTGTCCAGGCGTGGTGGGCGGGCCGCCGCGGATCGATCAAGGAACTCAGGGCAGGAGACACCCGGTGACGTCATCGACAGAGACCACCCTGGCGGAGCTCGAACAGCGGGCCGCCGCGCGTCGCGACCGTCCTTCGTACGGGCACGACGCTCTGATCGCCTGCGACCGTCTGGTGCGCATCTTCTCCGCGGACGGGGTGGAGGTGCAGGCGCTCCAGGGGCTCGATCTGCTGGTCACCGAGGGCGAGTTGATGGCGCTGGTCGGCGCGTCGGGCAGCGGGAAGTCGACGCTGATGAACATCCTGGCGGGTCTGGACGTGCCCACGGCCGGGTCGGCGAAGGTGGCGGGCTGCGACCTCCTGGCAATGGGGCAGAAGGAGCGACTGCGCTACCGCCGCGATGTCGTCGGCTTCGTCTGGCAGCAGACCTCCCGGAATCTACTCTCGTATCTGACCGCCGTCCAGAACGTCACGCTGCCGATGCAGCTGCGCGGTCGTGGCCGCAACCGTGAACGGGCCGCGCGTGCCGAGTCGTTGCTGCGGATGCTGGAGGTCGAGGACTGCCGCGACCGCCGTCCCGCGCAGATGTCGGGCGGCCAGCAGCAGCGGGTGGCGATCGCGGTGGCCCTGGCCAACAACCCCTCGGTGCTGCTCGCCGACGAGCCGACGGGCGAGCTGGACTCCGCGACGGGCGAGCAGGTGTTCGCGGCGTTCCGCCGGGCCAACGAGGAGCTCGGTACGACGATCGTGATCGTCACCCACGACCAGGCGGTGGCGAGCGAGGTACGCCGCACGGTCGCGATCCGCGACGGCCGTACGTCCTCCGAGGTGCTGCGGCGCACCGAGGTGGACGCGGCGACAGGGCAGGAGTCCCAGGTGGCCCGGGAGTACGCGATGCTCGACCGGGCGGGCCGGCTCCAGCTGCCGGCCGACTACACGGAGGCGCTGGGGATGGAGCACCGGGTGCTGCTGGAGCTCGAACAGGACCACATCGGGGTGTGGCCGGACGCGCCCAGGGAGCCGGACGCGCCGAAGGAGTAGAGCGGGCCGCGGAAGGAGGCGCCCGCTCCGCCTCAGACCGACCCGACCGTCACGGCGAGCGTGCCGAGGCCGCCGCCCGCGCCCCGCAGGGCGATCGAGCCGAACGGGGTACGCAGCCGGAGCCAGGCACCGGACGTCAGCAGCGCGACGGGGAAGCCGGGCGCGGGGCGCAGGAAGCCGAGCGACTGGGCCGCGTGCACGGCGCGCAGCGGCAGCTCCGTGTTCCCGACCGTCCGGGACCAGATGTCGCGGCCGATCAGATCGCGTTCCGCCCGGGTGCGCCGCTCCTCGGGCAGCGCCGCGTCACGGGCCCTGAACTCGGCCACGGCACCCGCGAGCGCGCTGCCCAGGTCGAGGGGGCCCGGCAGCCCGGGGCGCTCCTGCCAGCCGCCGCGCGGGGGCAGCATCCCGGCCCAGGGCGGGCCGGTGACAGGCGCGGGCAGTTCGCCCACGCCCGCGGTCTCGTCGGTGCCCTCGGTGTCCAGTGCTTCGAGGAGTTCACCGGCGGAGACGGTGACGTCGAACTCGTGGACACCGGAAAGCCGGACCGTACGGATCGCGAGGACCTCGAAGGACGGCGGGCGGCCGAAGACCGCCAGCGCGCCGCCGCCCGCCTGGAGGCGGACGGCGGCGGCCCGGTCGTAGTGCAGCAGCCGTCCGAGGAAGGCGGCGAGATCCGCCGCCTCCCTCGCGTCGGCGAACCGCAGCGACCGTACGGGCACTGTCATACGACGGCGGGCTCCTGGTCGAGGTACTCCTGGAGGAAGAGCTTCTCCTCGGCGGTGATCCGCCGGGGCCGCTCCTCGGCCAGGTTGTAGGGCACGACGACCGTCGACGCGCGGACGTAGACCTGCTCGGGGTCCTTGACCTCGTAGGCGATCGTCAGCGAGGCGGCGGTTATCTTCGTGACCCACGACTCGATGGTCACCGGCGCGTGCCGGTGGACGAGCGGGCGCACGTAGTCGATCTCGTGACGGGCCACGACGGAGCCGCCCGAGAAGGACGGCGAGCCGTCCCCCGGCGCCAGCCGGAACATGAAGTCGATGCGCGCCTCCTCCAGGTAGCGGAGGAAGACCACGTTGTTCACGTGGCCGAAGGCATCCATGTCCGACCAGCGCAGCGGGCAGCTGTAGATGTGACGGGCCAAGTCGATCAGCCTCGCGTGAGCTTCTTGTACGTGGCACGGTGCGGGCGGGCCGCGTCCGCGCCGAGGCGCTCGACCTTGTTCTTCTCGTACGACTCGAAGTTGCCCTCGAACCAGTACCACTTGGAGTCGCCCTCGTACGCCAGGATGTGCGTGGCGACGCGGTCCAGGAACCAGCGGTCGTGGGAGATGACCACCGCTGCCCCGGGGAACTCCAGCAGCGCGTTCTCGAGCGAGGACAGGGTCTCGACGTCGAGGTCGTTGGTGGGCTCGTCGAGGAGCAGCAGGTTGCCGCCCTCCTTGAGCGTCAGCGCCAGGTTGAGGCGGTTGCGCTCACCACCGGAGAGGACACCGGCCGGCTTCTGCTGGTCCGGGCCCTTGAAGCCGAACGCGGAGACGTACGCCCGCGAGGGCATCTCGACCTGGCCGACGTTGATGTAGTCCAGCTCGTCCGAGACGACGGCCCAGAGGGTCTTCTTCGGGTCGATGTTGGCGCGGGACTGGTCGACGTAGGAGATCTTGACCGTGTCGCCGACCTTGATGGAGCCGGAGTCCGGCGTCTCCAGGCCCTGGATCATCTTGAACAGCGTGGTCTTGCCCGCGCCGTTCGGACCGATGACGCCGACGATGCCGTTGCGCGGCAGCGTGAACGACAGGTCGTCGATGAGGACCTTGTCACCGAAGGCCTTGGAGAGGTTCTCCACCTCGACGACGATGGAACCGAGCCGCGGGCCCGGCGGGATCTGGATCTCCTCGAAGTCCAGCTTCCGCATCTTGTCCGCCTCGGCCGCCATCTCCTCGTACCGGGCGAGACGTGCCTTGGACTTGGTCTGACGGCCCTTGGCGTTGGAGCGGACCCACTCCAGCTCCTCCTTGAGCCGCTTGGCGCGCTTCTCGTCCTTGCGGCCCTCGACCTTGAGGCGGGCGGCCTTCTTGTCGAGGTACGTGGAGTAGTTGCCCTCGTAGGGCAGGGCGCGGCCGCGGTCGAGCTCGAGGATCCACTCGGCGACGTTGTTCAGGAAGTACCGGTCGTGCGTGACGGCGACGACGGCGCCCGCGTACTTCGAGAGGTGCTGCTCCAGCCAGTTCACCGACTCGGCGTCGAGGTGGTTGGTGGGCTCGTCGAGGAGGAGCAGGTCCGGGGCCTCGATGAGCAGCTTGCAGAGCGCCACACGGCGCTTCTCGCCACCGGAGAGGTTGTTGACGGGCCAGTCGCCGGGCGGGCAGCCCAGGGCGTCCATGGCCTGCTCCAGCTGGGCGTCGAGGTCCCACGCGTTGGCGTGGTCCAGGTCCTCCTGGAGCTTGCCCATCTCGTCCATGAGCGCGTCGGAGTAGTCCGTCGCCATGAGCTCGGCGACCTCGTTGAAGCGCTTGAGCTTGCCCATGGTCTCGGCGGCGCCGTCCTGGACGTTCTCGAGGACGGTCTTGTTCTCGTCGAGCTCCGGCTCCTGCATGAGGATACCGACGCTGAATCCGGGCGAGATGAACGCGTCACCGTTGGACGGCTGCTCCAGGCCCGCCATGATCTTCAGCACCGTGGACTTACCGGCGCCGTTGGGGCCCACGACACCGATCTTCGCGCCGGGCAGGAAGTTCAGATTGACGTCATCGAGAATCACCTTGTCGCCGTGCGCTTTGCGCGTCTTGCGCATGGTGTAGATGTACTCAGCCAAGAGAAACCGTCCGGCAGCAATAGAGGTGTGGGCAGATACACCCATCTTGCCTGACGTCCGCACCCGGATGGAAACCCGTCCGTTCCCCGGTCGGGGTCCGCCGCCCGGAGGGAGCGACTCCGGACGGCGCCCCTGGGCCACGGCCACCGCCCGAACGGGTCCCGGGGGCCCGCGCCCGGCCGCGGCCCTGCCCCCGCCCTGCCGCCTCGAAGCACGAGGTCCGGCCGTACGCGGCCCCAGCGGCGCGCAGGGCCCGGAAGCGCGCGGGGGCCGGAAGTGCGCACGGCCCGGAAGCGCACAGGGGCCGGAAGCGCGCGGGGGTCAGAAACGCCGCGCAGGGCCGCCCGAGGGCGCACCGGCCCGGTGGACGACGGAGGGCCCGGTACGGATGTCCGCACCGGGCCCTCCACCGGCGCCCGAGTGCGGCGCCGGTTCTCAGCTGTCGTGATCACTCACCGCTGTTCTGCGGCTTCTTCCGGCGGAGGAGGAAGACCGCGCCGCCGCCGAGGACGACCAGGGCGATGGCGACACCCGCGATGACGGGGGTGGCGCTGGATCCGCCGGTCGCGGCGAGGTCGCCCTCGGCGCCGGTGGAGCTGGTGCCGGTCTGGGCGGGCACGGGCTCGGAGCCACTCTGCGTACCGACGCCGTCACCCGGGTTGGTGGTGCCCGCGGTCTCGCAGTCCAGGACGCCCTTGAAGTTCTTGCTGAAGCCGCCGGGGCCGGTGATCGTGAAGTCGTACGCCTGGTCCTCGGCGACCGGGATCGTCACCGTGCGGGTCTCGCCCGCCGCGATGGTGTGCTCCGTACCGGCCAGCTCGAAGGTGAACGCCTCGTCGCCCTTGTTGCTCGCGGTGATGTCCACGCCGCCCTTGGCGCAGTTCTTCTGCGCGGTGAGCGCGGGGACCGCGCCCTTCTCGGCCCAGGTCGCGGTCGCCGTGGCGGTGACCGTGGACTCGCTGGAGCCCGCGAGGATCATGGTCTGGCTCTTGGTCAGCCCGGCGAAGACCCGGCCCACCGGCACGGAGGTGGTGGCCTGGACGGTCAGCGCGGCGGAGCCGTCCGCCGCGTCCGCGGGGATGTCGAAGTAGAGGCCGGTGCCGTCGCCCGCCTCGGTGACGGGCTTGCCGTCCTTGTCCGTGACCTTGACGCCGCCCGCGGCCGCGTCGGCGGGCGGGGTCACCGAGACCTGGCCCGCGTCGGTGCGCACGGTGACCGGGCCGACCCGCTCACCGGCCTTGCCGGAGACCGCGGCGGGCTCCAGCGCCACGGACGCCTTGGGCTCGGCAAGGCTCTTCGCGTTCTTCTCCAGCCAGTCGGCCAGCTTCTCCGCGTGCGGGTCCTTGGCCTCGACATCGGCCTGGTCCGAGAAGCGCCAGATGGCGACCTGGGTGCCCGCGGCGGCGGTCTTCGCGGTGAGCTGCCCGGTGCCCGCCTCTCCGGCGAGCGCCGCGAGGTCGTCGACCTGCGGGTAGGAGTTCTGCAGGATCCAGCGGATCTTCCCGGCGTCCCCGTTGGCACCCAGCGAGGTCTGGGCCCAGGGGGTCTCCAGATACTTCGCCCGGTCCTGGGTGGGGTTGTGGATGTCGATGCAGTACGTCTTCAGCTGGCCGCCGCCGTCGACGTCCAGTTCGAACAGGCCGGCGGGGAGCTCCTGGGTCCTGGCCTCCTCGCCGTTCTCGCCGCTGGTACGCAGCAGGGCGCTGTCATAGGTCTTGAGCCCGTCCAGCACGGCGGTCGCGCCGCCCTGGTGCTGACCCGTCTCGTCGCCCGGCGCCGCCGTCGCGGCCGTGGCACCGACGAGGGTCCCCGCCGCGACCAGACCGGCCGCCAGAACGGCGGCCGCCGTCCTGAAGAGACCTCGGCCACGGCCGGTCCCGGCCGGCTCCTGGCCGTATCGCCCGCTCCCGCCCCGGCTCCCTATGGAGCCCTCCGTCGCCGCCGTCGACGACGAAGTGGATGCTGAAGACACAGAAAACACAGAATTCCCCTCCGGGCGAGACCTTCACGCTTGAGGCGCGTGTGGGAGGTGTCTCGCCAGCAAACTCAAGTGCCGCATGAGTACTGGGGAATCGTAAGGAGCGAGCGAAGGGCAGTCCCCCGTCATGCCGTCAGATAAGCATTCCGACTCGTAATCGTTATAGCCATCTTCGGCGCGCCCCTCTTGTTCAGGACAGCGATACCATTTCCGTGGCCGGTTTCTGACGATGCGTAGGCGCCGTCAGGGCGGGATCGGCTCTGGCCACCCGCCGGAAGGCAGCCGTCCCCCTGGTCAGGTCGTGTCCCACCGCCAGGGCCTCGACGTCCACGGAGGTCTTCCACGCTCCGTCCCGCTCCTCCTCACGCACCTTCAGACGGCCGTGCACGACGAGCGGCTCCCCCACCGCGACGGAGCCGGAGAGATTGGCGGCCAGCGTCCGCCGCGCCCATACCGTGTAGAAGCTGGTGCGCCCGTCCGACCAGATCTGCTGCTCGCGATCCCATCGCCGGGGCGTCACCGCCAAACGGAATCGCGCCGTCGGCCCGGTCGCCGCCTCCCGGAAGTCCACCGCCGTCGCGGCGTTTCCCACCAGCGTCACCAACGTCTCGTTCATTTCCCGTCCCCCGTCCGTGTCCGTCCGATCCGTTGTCCACCACTCTGGACGGAAAGCGGGATTCCTGCCGGGGCCTGTGGATTACCGGCCGGTTGTGGAAAACTCCGTCACCGCCACATACCGCTCCCGCACCTCCCGATAGCGCGCCAGTTCCGCCGCCACCGGGTCCAGGACCCTGGCCCTGCCGCAGCCGGCCGCCGCCTCACGGAGCCGCCGTTCCGCCTCCTGGCCGTACCTGCGGGCCGGGCCACGGGCCGCCGCCGCGCACGACCACTCGACGAGCGGCCCGCCGATCACACCGGCCAGCATGAGCAGGGCGGGGACGATCAGACCGGGCTCCAGCACACCCACGATCTGGCCGAGCAGCCACAGTCCGCCGAAGATCTGGAGCAGGGTCATCGAGGCCTGCGCCAGCACGGCCGCCGGCCACCACGCGGGACGCGGCGGCCTGGCACCGCGGCCGGCCGGCGCCCCCGCGACAGGAGCAACGGTTCTGCCCGTGGAGCCGGACCCGCGCACCGCGGAACCCACCGGGCCCGCGGCCGAGCCCGTCGAGCCCGAACCCGTGGAGCCCGAGCCCTGCCCGGCCGTGTCCGTCGTGCCCGACCTGCCCGTCCCCCGCCCCTGACCCGCGCCGGTCGGCGCGGCCTCCCGGCCCCGTACGCCCCCGCCCGCCTGCGCGGCGCGCGACAGCTCGTCCAGCGCCTCCGGCAGCCCCTTCGCCCCGTTCACCGCCGTCTCGCGCACGGCCTGCGCCCAGGGTGCGGGCAGCCCGTCCACCGCGTCGTCCGCGAGCTTCCGTACGGCCTGCTCGACCCGCTGCCGGGCGGTGAGCTCCTCCTCGGGCGGAGCCAGGGCCTGCGCCATCAGGTCCAGTCCGCCGAGCTGCCGGGTGGACTCGTACCAGCGCCACAGCCGCAGCCACGGCGTCCCGCAGGCCCGCCCGGCGTTCCTGCGCCACTCGCGCTCCGCCGCCTGACCGGCCGCCGCCGCGCCGACCGCCTCCGCGAGCCGGTCGGTGAACTCCTCGCGGGCCCGCTCCCCCAGCCCCGGCCGCCCCTCGGCGACGTACACCGGCCGGAGCCTGGCCGCGGCGGCGTCCACATCGGCGGAGAGCCTGCGCGCGGCGGCCGTCCGGTCCTGGACGAACGTGCCGAGCATCTCGCGCAGCTCGCCCACCCCCTCGCCCGTCAGGGCGGACAGGGACATGACGGTGGCGCCCGGCTCACCGTGCTCGCCCACCGCCATGCCGTCCTCGTCGAGCAGCCGGCGCAGATCGTCGAGCACCAGGTCGGCGGCCTCGCCGGGAAGCCGGTCGATCTGGTTGAGGACGACGAAGGAGATCTCGGCGTGTCCGGCGAGTGGTCGCAGATAGCGCTCGTGCAGGGCGGCGTCGGCGTACTTCTCGGGGTCGACGACCCAGATCACCGCGTCGACCAGGGCCAGCACCCGGTCCACCTGCTCCCGGTGCCCGGTCGCCGCCGAGTCGTGGTCGGGCAGGTCCACCAGGACGAGCCCCTGCAGGGCCTCGTCGGTGGCCGTACCGCCCTGTACCGGCCTGCGCCGCAGCCGGCCGGGGATGGCCAGCCGGTCGAGCAGCCCCGCGGCACCATCGGTCCAACTGCACGCGATCGGCGCCGATGTGGTCGGCCTGCGCAGCCCGGTGTCCGAGATCTGCACGCCCGCCAGCGCGTTGAAGAGGGTGGACTTCCCGCTGCCGGTGGCTCCCGCGACCGCGACGACCGTGTGCCGGGAAGAGAGCCGCTGACGGGCCGACGCCTCGTCCAGCACCCGCCCCGCCTCGGCGAGGGTGTCCCCGTCGAGCCGGGCGCGGGAGAGTCCGACCAGCTCACGCAGCGCGTCGAGCCTCAGCCGCAGAGGGCTGCCCGGCAGTCCGTACGCCTCGACCTCGGGTCCCGCGTCGTCCTGCGGGGGGCGCTCCGTCTCCGCGGCCTCCGTCACGGCGTCGGCGGCCCGGCGGGCGATGAGTCCGTCGTCCCAGCGGCGGCCGTCCCCCGCCTCCGCGCCCTCCGTGCTCTCGCCCTCCGGTCCCGGTCCGTGGTCCCGGCCCTGGTCAGTGACGGCAGTCATCGCTGCCACCTCTCCTTCTGCAGTACGGACAGCGCGGCAATGAGTTCGGCCTGCGGCTCCGGGGCGACTTCGAGCGCGTCCAGCGGAGCGAGCCGGCGGTCGCGCTCGCCGTGCAGGACCTGGTCGAGGCAGCTGGTGAGCAGCGCCCCGCCCTTGTCACGGAGGCGCAGCGCCCCCTGGGCGCCGATCCGTTCGGCGAGCTGCTCACCCGCGCCCCGCGCGCGGCGCCCGCCGAGCAGCGTGGCGGCCAGCAGCGCGGCCACCGTCTCGGCGTCGGGGGCGGCGTTGCGTTCGAGGAGCCGGGCCTCCTCCTCGGCCAGTTCCTCCAGGACCCGGCGCCAGCGCCGCACGGCCATGCCGATCCGGCCCTGGATGTCCTCGGCGGGCCCCCATCCGCCGGCCTCCCTGCCCGCGTCCTCGAAGCGGAAGATCCCGGCGGCGGGTTCGCGCTGCCAGGTCGCGCGGATCTGCTCGTCGGCTGCGGCCACGGCGCACTGGAGCAGGGCGGCCAGGCTCTCCACGAGCGCGTCCAGCAGCTCCGCCGCCGTGCTGTAGAGCGGATAGCCGCGCCACCGGGTGCGGGCGCCGCCCGCGAGCACCGCGCCGTTCTGGAGCCGCCGGCGCACGCGGGACAGCTCCTTCCCGTACGACTCCTCGACCACACCGGTCAGCCGCACGGCCGCCGCGTACTGGGCGGCCACCGCGGAGGCCAGCTCCGGCATGCGGACGTTCAGCGAGTCGATGACCCCGGACGCCGTGCGGCCCACCGCCTGCTGACGGGCCGCCGGGTCCTGCGCCCGGTGCGTGAGCCAGGCGCGCAGGGGCGCGACGGCGGTCGTGGGCAGCAGTCCGCTGCCGCCTCCCGCGGACTCGGGCAGCTCCGGAATCGTGAAGCGGGGCACATCGCCCAGCCCGGCCCGGGTGAGCAGGGCCGCGTACTGCCGGGACACCTCGGCGATCACCTGGTGCGGCACCCGGTCAAGGACGGTGACCAGCGACGCGTCGTACTCCTTGGCGGTACGCAGCAGATGCCACGGCACCGCGTCGGCGTACCGGGAAGCCGTGGTCACCATGATCCACACGTCGGCGGCGCAGACGAGCTCGGCGGCCAGGACCCGGTTCCCCACGACGAGCGAGTCGATGTCGGGGGCGTCCAGGAGCGCGAGCCCCCGGGGCAGCGTCGCGGCGGTCTCCACCCGCAGCACCGTTTCGTCCCGGTCGCCGTCGGCACCGAGGTGGTCGAGCCCGTCGGGGTCGGGGACCTGACCCGGGGGCAGCCACACCCGGGTCAGCTGGGGCAGCACGCGCACCCCGGCGAACCAGTGGTGGTCGTCCGGGTGGCAGACGAGCACCGGGGTCCTGGTGGTCGGCCGCAGCACCCCGGCCTCACTGACCCGGCACCCCACGAGCGAGTTGACCAGCGTCGACTTGCCCGCGCCGGTGGATCCCCCGATCACCGCGAGCAGCGGCGCCTCGGGATCCTTGAGCCGGGGTACGAGGTAGTCGTCGAGCTGGGCGAGCAGTTCGGTCCGCGTCTGCCGGGCGCGCGGGGCCCCCGGCAGGGGAAGTGGGAGACGCACGGCAGCGACACGGTCGCGCAGGGCGGAAAGTGCGTCGATGAGCTGGGGCCGTACATCCATGGTTACCACATGTGAAGAATGCCCAATTTTGACGCCTTTTTGAAGCGTATAGGCCCCCCTGCGCGGCGGATCTCTCCCGGGGGGACAGAGGGGACGAGTGGGGCGCAGGTATAACGAGTGCACAACACCCGGGGCGCGAGGCGTGAAAAGCGATGCATGAATCGCACCCACCTGCGATTATCGGTTCGCTTCACCGAACCTCCACATCGTGCCACGCAGGTGAAGCAACCGGGACGAGGCGATCTGAGCCCTATCCTTGTCCCGGCACGGTCACGGATGGCTTGAACGAGCGCCTTCCGGGGCACCAGGCCGACACCCGGCCCCCGTAGCTCAGTGGATAGAGCAGGCGCCTTCTAAGCGCTTGGCCGCAGGTTCGAGTCCTGCCGGGGGCGCGCAGTTCGCGCAGCGTGAGGCCCTCCTTCGGGAGGGCCCTTTTTGCGGGTCACCGCACCGTAACGAGGACGGCGTAGCGAGCGCGTAAGCGCCGGGCCGGCCTCGACTGGGTGTGAGGGCGGTCCGGCGCGGTCCTGCTTCCGAGTGCCGGGGGGCGGCTCGCGGTGTGATCCGTTCGCTGCCGGCGCCCCCGGGACCCCGTACTCCCCGGAACGATCAGGGACTCACTTCTGCTTCACGGGCGGGCAGGTGCCCGTGTCCTCACCGATCGAGTTGATCTCGGCGTTCGAGCGGGAGTCGTTCGCGTAGTTGATCTGGTCCGTGCACTTGGTGTCCGGGTCCTTCGGCGTACCCGACGCCTCACCGGCCTTCTGCACCGGCGGGCAGGTGCCCGTGTCCTCACCGATCGAGTTGATCTCGGCGTTCGACCGCGAGTCACCCGCGTAGTCGACCTGATCCGTGCACTTCGTACCGGACGCGGCGGGCGTATCGGGCGACTTGCCCTCCACCGCGTCGGCCTGCGGGGTGTTCGTGGTCGTCACCGACGAACTGCTCGCGGCGGAGGTGGGGGTGTCGCCGCCGTCGTTGCCGCACGCCGTGAGCGCCAGGCCGAGAGCCACCGCGGTCATGGTCAGTGCCGAGATCTTCCGAGTGCGCATGCTGGTCTTCCTCTACGTGGGGGAGCGGGCGAACGGGCTGGGCGATCGTTCGCCCGTGTGGCTTTCTGCCTCCCCAGACGGCCGGCGCGGTTGCCCGAGTTGCTTCTTGATCGTCTTCAAGACACATTCGTGACATGAGGCGCCGGGCACCGATCTGCACAATGACCGGAGCGCACGCGGGCAGTCCCGATACGTGCTGCCCCGGGGCGGCGTCGTGGACCTGCCCCAGGATCGATCCGTGGCGGTGCCGTGGACCGTCACGGCCACCTGGGGCGCAGCAGACGGACTGCGAGATCGATATCGTCGCGTTCGTCGTCGACGAGGACGAACAGGTCTCCTTCGACGAGGACTTCGTGTTCTACGGCGCTCCGGAGAACCCGGCCGGCACGGTGCGCGTACTCGGTGACGGGCCCACCGAGCAGACGGTCGATGTCCGTCTCGGCGCGCTCCCGCCCTCCACGCGTCGCGTCGTCGTCGCGGCGGCCATCGACGGCGCGCTCACCGTCGGCGACATCGGCGCGATCCAGATCACCGCCGCTCCGGGCACCAGCGCGGCGCCCCTCGCACAGTCCACTCTCGACGCCGCGACCACGGAGCGCACCATGCTGCTCGCCGAGTTCTGCCGTCGCGGGCCGCTGTCGCGGCCGCGAGCTGTGGGGCAGGGGTACGACCACGGCCTCGGCACCCTCGCCCATGGGTGCGGAGCTGACGTATCGGACTGACGGACCGCCGCGCGGGCCGCTCGCCTCCGCGGGAGACTCCCTCAGCCCCCGAGCCGCTCCAGCAGCTCCGGCAGGTCCGCGAACGAGTCCAGTACGTGGTCCGGGGTGCCGTCGGCCGACGCGTGGGTCTCCCGGGTGTACTTGCCGGTCCTGACCAGTACCCCGGTGATGCCGTGGCGCTGGGCGCCCAGCACGTCCGACTCGATGTCGTCGCCCACCATCAGCGCCTGCCCCGGGGCTGCCTCCAGACGGACCAGGGCCGCGGCGAAGAAGGCCCCGGACGGCTTGCCCGTGATGACGGCCTCGGTGCCCGCCGCCCGTTCCAGGCCGAGGAGGAACGCCCCGGTGTCGAGGTCGAGTCCGTCGGCCGTGCGCCAGTACAGGTTGCGGTGCATGGCCACCAGGTCCGCTCCCCGCCGGACCAGGCGGAAGGCGCGGTTGAGTGCCTCGTACGTGAAGGCGTCGCCCGCGCCGCCGAGGACGACGACATCGGGCACGGCGCCGTCGTCGTCCTCCCGTTCGACGAGGGTCACGCCCGACAGGTCGGCCTTGACGTCACCGGCGCCGATCAGCAGGCAGCGGGCCTCGGGGTGGTGCTTCCGCAGATGGGCGGCGGTGACGGCGGGAGCGGTGAGGATGTCGTCCGTTTCCACGGGGAAGCCCCGGCCGGCCAGCAGCTCCGCGATCCGGGCGCGTGTCACCGAGGTGGTGTTGGTGACCAGCGCCAGCGGGACGCCGGTGGCACGCAGGCGTTCCATCGCCTCCACCGCTCCGGGCAGCGGCTCCCAGGACACCGTGAGTACGCCGTCGATGTCGATCAGGACCGCGCCGATCCGCTCCATACAACCGACCGTCCCCGACTTGCCGAACCGGCGCAAATGGGATTGTTTCGAAGGTGGGGGTGCGCGTGTGTGTTCCGCTTCCCCCGTCGGATACCTCTCTGGAGGTGAACCACCGTGCTGTTCACCGACCGCACGGATGCCGGACGGCGGCTCGCCGCGGCACTGCGGCACCTGGAGCGGCGCGATCCCGTGGTCCTGGGGCTGCCGCGCGGCGGGGTCCCGGTGGCGTACGAGGTGGCGCAGGCCCTCGGCGCCCCGCTCGACGTGATCGTGGTCCGCAAACTCGGTGTGCCCTACCACCCCGAGCTGGGGTTCGGCGCCATCGGTGAGGGCGGGGTGCGCGTCATCAGCGACGAGATCGTCCGGCACGCCGGGGTCCGGGAGAAGGACCTGGCCGCCGTCGAGCGCACCGAGGAGGCCGAGCTCGTGCGGCGGGCCGGTGCGTACCGGAAGGGCAGGCCCCGGCTGCCGCTGCGGGGGCGCCCGGTGATCGTGGTGGACGACGGGATCGCCACCGGGGCGACCGCCCGGGCGGCCTGCCGGGTGGTGAAGGCGCAGGGCGCCGCCCATGTCGTACTGGCGGTGCCCGTCGCGTCACCGGATGTCGTCGCCAGGCTGCGTGAGGACGTGGACGAGGTCGTGTGCCTCTCCACGCCGAGCCTCTTCTCCGCCGTGGGCGAGTGGTACAGGGACTTCTCCCAGACCTCGGACGAGGAGGTCGTCGGCCTGCTCGCCCGGGTCCCCGGCGGCCGGGCCACGGCCGAGGACGTCGAGGTGGACGCGGGCGGGGTCCCGCTCGCCGGGGATCTCGTGATGCCCGAGGACGCCGGGGCGGTCGTGGTGTTCGCCCATGGCTCGGGCAGCAGCCGGCACAGTCCGCGCAACCGCTCGGTCGCCGCGGCGCTGAACCGGGCGGGGCTCGGCACCCTGCTCTTCGACCTGCTCACCCCCGGGGAGGAGGTCTACCGGGCGAACGTCTTCGACATCGACCTGCTGGCCGGGCGGCTCGCGGACACCACCCGCTGGGTGAGGGACCGGGTGCCGGTCCCGGCCGGCACCTTCGGGGCGAGTACGGGGGCCGCCGCAGCGCTGCGGGCCGCCGCCGCGCCCGACGCGGGTGTCGGCGCCGTGGTCTCCCGGGGCGGGCGCCCCGATCTGGCCGGGGCGGACCTGTCCGGGGTGCGGGCGCCCACCCTCCTGATCGTGGGCGGCGACGACACCACGGTGATCGATCTGAACCGGCAGGCGCAGACGGCGCTCCGGTGCCCGAACCAGCTGGAGATCGTCCCCGGCGCCACGCATCTGTTCGAGGAGCCCGGCGCGCTGGAGCAGGTCGCCGAGCTGGCCACGGCCTGGTTCACGACGCATCTGCTGCCGCCTCGGCCGGAGCCTTCCGGGAACGGCCGGTAAGTACGAACTCTCTTTCCCAAGAAGTGATTTGACAGGCCATTAGGTGTCGTAGGCTCCGGTAGGGCATTTTTGGCAGGGACGAGCAGGGGAGGCTCTCCATCAGCACCGACGGCGACATATTCAGACCCCTCGGGCCCCAGGATCCGCGCGAGACCGCCGGTTACCGGCTCCTCGCGCGGATCGGTGAGGGCGGGATGGGCACCGTGTACCTGTCGCACACGCGGGGCGGGCAGGCCGTGGCGCTGAAGCTGATCCGGCAGGAGTTCGGGGACGACCCCGAGTTCCGCCGCCGGTTCGAACAGGAGGTGCAGGCGGCCCGCCGGGTGCAGGGATACCACCTGGTGCCCGTGGTCGACCACGACACCTCGGGACCGCTCCCCTGGCTGGCCTCCGCCTATGTGCCGGGGGTGGCGCTGCACACCGCGCTGGAGGCGTACGGGCCGCTGCCGCTGCCCGCGGTGTTCCAGCTCGTCGGCTGCACCGCGCAGGCCCTGGCCGCGATCCACGCGGCCGGAGTCGTGCACCGGGATCTCAAGCCCGGCAACATCCTGCTCGGGCCGGCGGGTCCGTGCGTGATCGACTTCGGTATCGCCCGGGCGGCCGACGCGACCCAGCTCACCCGCTCCGGCGGCATCATCGGCACGCCGCAGTTCATGTCGCCGGAGCACGCGCTCGGGGACGCCGTCGGCCCCGCCACCGACGTGTTCTCGCTCGGTCTGATCGCCGCGCTCGCCGCCACCGGGCGGCACCCGTACGGAGCGGGCGGGGCCATCACCATCGCCGCGCAGATAGCCAACACCTCCCAGCGCCCGCCCCGGCTGGACGGCTACCCGGACGCGCTGCGCCCCGTGCTGGAGCGCTGCCTCGCCGCCGATCCGCGGGAGCGCGTCACCCCGGCCGAACTGGCCGAGATGTGCGAGCGGGCCGCGGGCCGTTCCCTGCGCGACTTCGGGGACTGGCTGCCGCCCGCTCTCACCGCGGAGATCGCCCGCCGGGAGACGGCCTCGCAGCAGCCGCCGCCCGCCCCGGCCCAGGGCACCACGGGGTCCGGCTGGGGGGCCACCGTGCCTCCCGGGACCGGCCCGGCGGTCCCGCCTCCCGCGACGGACACCTGGGCACCGGCCCCGCCGGACACCGCGCCCCGTCCGGGAGCCACGGCCCCGCCCGCACCCACGGGGCCCGCCGCCCCCGCCAGGCGTGTGCCGCCCTTCCTGCTCGCGGCCGGTGCGGTGGTCGCCCTCGTGCTGGCCGTCGTCGTGACCTGGACGATCGCGAGCCCCGACGACAAGGACGACGACCCGTCCGCCGGGCCGGGCGCCACGACCCGGTCGAGTGCCGCCGCGAAGGGGGACGGCCCGTCCGAGGACGCCGGGAGCGGGTCCGCCGACCCGCCGGCCGGGCCCACGTACACCGAGGTCTTCGCGGACAAGCCGCTGACGATCCGCGCCCCCGCCTACGGCACCGGCACCCATGTGGACCTCGACGCGCCGAAGCTGTTCCCGAACGGCAGGATCGGCGAGAAGGAGGACCTGGAGATGACGTACCAGGACTGGTCCAACGACGATCTGCAGTTCCTCACCCCCATGGGCAGGAGCGCGGGCACGAGTCCGCAGCAGTGCCGGGACGGCGCCGACACGGACACCCTGCCGTCGAGCATCCCCGTGGAGGACCTGAAGGCCGGAGAGATCATCGCCAAGGGCACGGTCCTCTGCACGGTGACCGCCGAGGGCGCTCTCGCGATGCTGGAGGTCACCGACGTACTCCCGAACTCGGTGAAGGGTGATCTGACCAACGAGCTGCCGGACTTCGTGACGAAGCTGACCCTCTGGAAGATCGACGAGTAGCGTCCACCGCGCGGAGGGGCCGATCCGATGGACAACCACCTGACCACGGACTTCGACGAGGCGTGCTTCCTCGTCGATCTGTCCAACGTGGTGCGCAACCGGCGGCTCGGTGAGCCAGGTGCGCGCTCCCTCAAGCGGCTGCGCCTGCTCGTGGAGGCCGCGAAGTCACTGGCGCGCGACCCGGACGTCAAGCTGTATCTGGTGGCCGACAGGAGCCTGCGGCACGGCGGGCGCCGGGAGTTCGGCGACCTGGGCGACATCCGGCAGCTCGGCAGCTGGGTCCGGCGCGGGCTCGTCGAGGAACTCGCCGACGCCGACGACCGCTTGCTGGAACTCTGCGAGCTGACCGGCATCCCCGTCATCACAGGCGACCGTTTCCGGGGAGCGCGCGGTGAACGCCCCTGGCTCCAGGGCAACACCGACGACTTCCTGGAACCGGTCCCCGGCCCGGCCGGCACGGTGCGGCTCATCCCCGTCGACATGGGCGTCGCGCACGCGTCGGCGATCTCCATGAAGCTGGAGGAGGACGCCCTCAAGAAGCAGGGGCTGCTCGATGCGCGGCGCCGGCCCCGCTTCGATCTGGTGAGCAGGAACTGGCGCTGCGAGGACCGGCGTTGCACGCTCTACGACACCACGAAGGGCTCCGCCGCCCTGCTCCCCCGGGTGCGCCGCTCCTCCCCGACCTGCGAGATGCACGGCGGCGTCCTCGTCGACGACGGGCCGCGCACGGCGACGGTGCAGCTGAAGCTGCTGCTGGACGGGGAGCTGAAGGGCAGGTTCACCCTGGAGAACGGCACGAAGGTGCCGGTCGGCCGGGCGCCGGGACCGGGCGGCATCGCGCTCCACGGGCTGATCCCTGCCGACCGGACCAACGGTCTGAGCCGGGTCCATGTGGACCTCAGGATCAGCGACGGGGTCGTGCACGTCCTGGACCGCAGCAGATACGGCACCACCCGGTGGCGTTCGGCCGCCGGGCGCGGCGGTCCCGGCCGCTGGCGCAGACTGGGCACGGCCGAGGAGCGCTTCGGCGGCGGGGACGAACTCCAGCTCGTGGACGGCGTGGTGCTGGCCAGGAGCGGGCGCCGCTTCCCGACCGAGCTGGCCCAGGAGTGGCAGCGGCGCGGCCCGCTCCCGCCGGACGCGGCGGACGTGACCCGGATGCACTGAGCGGGCGGGACCCGGGCCGCGTACGGGGACACGGACGCACCGGCCGGGCCGCGTACCGCGCCCGGACGTAGGGATCAAGGGCAGGGGGCGCGTCATGCGGGTGCTGCGGCTGGACGGAGCGGGCGTGCTCGCGCACGCCGACGGCATCCGGCGGGTGTACGCCGACGTGTTCTCGGCCCCGCCCTGGAGCGAGGACCCCTCCGAAGCCGCGCGGTACGCCGAACGGCTGGCCGCCGACGCCGGACGGCCGGGGTTCACCGCCGCGGTCGGCCTCGGCACGGGCGCGGTGGGCGAACGCGCGAACGTGGGCTCGGGCTCGGGCTCGGGCTCGGCGGACGATGACGCGGGCGCGGGCGCGGGCTCGGGTGCCGCGGCCGAACTCCCCGGCGCCGTGGCCGGATTCGCCACGGCCTGGATCACGCCGGACGTCTTCCCCGCCGACCGCAGCTACGGGGACGTCGCGCGTGCCCTCGGCCCCGGGCGGGTCGGCGCGTGGCTCTGCGGGGCCCTGGAGGTCGACGAGCTCGCCGTCGCCCCCGCCGCGCGCGGCACCGGCCTGGGCGCGGCCCTGCTCGCCGCGGTCGCCGAGTGCGCGCCCGAGGGGCGTTGCTGGCTGCTGACCTCCCTGCGGGCGGAGGCGACGCTGCGCTTCTACGGGCGCGCGGGCTGGCACCAGGTGCCCGTGGCGGTGCCCGGCAGGGCCGGGCTCGTCGTCCTCCTCGGTCCCCGCCATCCGGCGGCGGCCGGCCTCGCCCGCCGGACCTGAGCGAAACACCCGCTGCGGACTTGTGAGTCGAGCGATGCACGACCGTTATATGAATCGATTCAAGAACGGAGGAAGATAGTGGGCCGCCCGGAGGCTGTCAAGGGCACCCACCCAATCCCCGCATCCAGGTGCCACATCACCCTCCCCGCCGAACTTCCGGGAATCAACCC
Organism: Streptomyces sp. CB02058; assembly: GCF_001905505.1. Classification (GTDB taxonomy): domain Bacteria; phylum Actinomycetota; class Actinomycetes; order Streptomycetales; family Streptomycetaceae; genus Streptomyces. The sequence goes on along the minus strand of NZ_LIPG01000002.1, from coordinate 423,133 downwards.
ATTGACTGCGCCCGCAATCCCCGTTTAGCTTCCGAGCAACCTCATTGAAACCTTTCACGGCGAGTGGCGTGACCCAGCCCCACCGCTGAGGAGCTCCCATGAACCAGTCCGCCCCGGTCCTGGCCCTCAAGGGCGTGAGCAAGTCCTTCGGTGCCGTACGGGCCCTGCGGGACGTGTCCTTGCAGCTGTTCCCAGGTGAGGCCCACGCACTCGCGGGTGAGAACGGCGCAGGCAAGTCGACCCTGATCAAAGCCCTCGCCGGAGTGCACCGTCCGGACGACGGCGAGGTGCTCCTCGACGGTGAGCCCGTCGTCTTCCACGGCCCGGCCGACGCGCGTGACGCCGGAATCGCCGTCATCTACCAGGAGCCGACGCTCTTCCCGGATCTGTCCATCGCCGAGAACATCTTCATGGGCCGGCAGCCGCGGCGGTCCCTCGGCCGCATCAACCGCAAGGCCGTGCACGAGACGACCGCCGGACTGATGCGCAGGCTCGGGGTCGATCTGGCACCGGACCGCCCGGCCCGCGGGCTGTCCATCGCCGACCAGCAGATCGTCGAGATCGCCAAGGCGCTCTCCTTCGACGCCCGCGTCCTGATCATGGACGAGCCGACGGCGGCCCTCACCGGCAGCGAGACCGCCCGGCTCTTCTCCGTCGTCCGGGCGCTGCGCTCCGAGGGCGCGGCCGTGCTGTTCATCTCGCACCGCCTGGACGAGATCTTCGAGCTGTGCCAGCGCGTCACGACCCTGCGCGACGGCCGGTGGATCTCCTCAGAGCCGCTGGAGGGCCTCACCGAGGACGACCTGGTGCGCAGGATGGTCGGCCGCGACCTCGACGACCTCTACCCCAAGCAGGACGCCGAGGTCGGCGAAGTCGCCCTGTCGGTGCACCGGCTGACCCGCGAGGGCGTCTTCCGTGACGTGTCCTTCGACGTCCGGCGCGGCGAGATCGTCGCGCTCGCCGGGCTCGTCGGCGCCGGACGCACGGAGGTCGCGCAGGCGGTCTTCGGAGTCGACCGGGCCGACGCCGGTGAGGTGAAGGTGGCGGGCGCGGTACTGCGCCCCGGCTCGCCGACCGCCGCGATGGACGCCGGGCTCGCGCTCGTCCCCGAGGACCGGCGCCAGCGCGGCCTCGTCATGGATATGTCGATCGAGCGCAACATCGGTCTGACCGGGCTGTCCGAGGTCCGCAAGCGCGGGCTCGTCAGCCGGGCCCTGGAGCACGACAGGGCCGCCGACTGGGCGGTGCGGCTCCAGCTCAAGTACAACCGGCTGGCCGACACCGTGGGCGTGCTGTCCGGCGGCAACCAGCAGAAGGTCGTTCTGGCCAAGTGGCTGGCGACCGGCCCCGCCGTGCTGATCGTCGACGAGCCGACGCGCGGGATCGACGTCGGCACCAAGGCGGAGGTCCACCGGCTGCTCTCCTCGCTGGCGGCGGACGGCCTCGCGGTCCTGATGATCTCCTCCGACCTGCCGGAGGTCATCGGCATGGCCGACCGGGTGCTCGTGATGCACGAGGGCCGGCTCGTCGCCGAGATCCCCCGCGAGAGCGCCACCGAGGAGTCGGTCATGGCGGCGGCCACCGGACGCAATGAAAGGGCAGCGGCATGACCACCACCATCGAGAGCCCGCCGGACTCCGTGAAGACGCCGGAGCGCAGTGCCTCCTCGCTCGTGGACGCGGTCTTCCGGGCGCGCGAGATATCCATCGCGGGCGCGCTGGTCCTGCTGATCCTGGGGACCTATCTGGCCAACCCGCGCTTCTTGTCCGACCAGGGCGTCAAGGACCTGCTGCTCAACTCGTCGATCCTGGTGCTGCTGGCGGTCGGCCAGTCCGTCGTCGTGATCACCCGCAACATCGACCTGTCCGTCGGCTCCGTCGTCGGTCTGTCCGCCTTCGCCTGCGGCAGGTTCGTCGCGGGGAGCGACCACGGTGTGCTGACCGTGATGCTGCTCGGCACCGCCATCGGCATCGTCTGCGGCCTGGTCTCCGGCGCCCTCGTGAGCTTCGGCAGGGTCCCTGCCCTGGTGGTGACCCTGGGGATGCTCTACATCATCCAGGGCATCGACTACTGGTGGGCGCAGGGCGAGCAGATCAGCGCCTCCGACGTGCCGGAGGCCGTGCTCGGCCTCGGCAGCGGCAGCCTGCTGGGCGTCCCGTACCTTCCGCTGATCGCACTCGTCCTGCTCGCGGCGACGGCGTACTACCTGCGCGCCTACCGCTCGGGGCGTGAGCTCTACGCCATCGGGTCGAGCCCCGAGGCCGCGCGCCTCGCCGGCATACCGATCCGGCGCCGGGTGCTCGCCGCGTACGCCTTCTCCGGGGCCGTGGCCGGCTTCGCCGGGGCCCTGTGGCTGGCCCGCTTCGGCACCGTCGTCGCGGACAACGCGCACGGCTGGGAGCTGACCGTCGTCAGCGCCGTCGTCGTCGGCGGTGTCGCCATCACCGGCGGCACCGGCACCGTCTGGGGCGCCGCGCTCGGCGCCCTGCTGCTCACCACCATCGGCAGCGTCCTGGTCGTGCTGAAGGTGGACTCCTTCTGGCAGGGCGCGATCACCGGCGCTCTCCTCCTGCTGGCCATCAGCGTCGACCGGATCGTGAACCTGCGGATGACCGCCGCACTGAGGAAGAGGAACGCCCGTCATGACCACGGCGCCTGACACCAAGACGGCTCCCGCGCCGCGGGCCGTATCGAAGCCCTCCCTGGTACGCGGCCTCGCGCTGCGCTGGGACACCGCGGTCGGTGTCCTGCTCGTGGCGGTCATCGTCGTCGGACTCGGGACCACCGAGGGCTTCGGTTCGGGCGAGAACCTCGCCTTCGCCTTCAACGACATCGCCGAAGTCGCCATCATCGCCCTGCCGATGACCCTCCTGGTCGTCGCGGGACAGGTGGACCTCTCGGTCGCCTCCATGCTGGGCCTGGGCAGCGCGCTGACCGGCGCCCTGTGGGAGGCGGGCTGGGCCTTCGAGACGATCGTGCCGGTGGTGCTCCTGGTGGGCGTCGCCGGAGGTCTCCTCAACGGCTGGCTGGTCACCAAGGTGGGCCTGCCCTCCCTCGCCGTCACGATCGGCACCCTGGCGCTCTACCGGGGCCTGGCCTCGGTGGCGCTCGGCAGCGACGCGGTGACCGACTTCCCGCAGGTCTACGCGGACTGGGCGGTCGACACCACGACCGTCCCCGGCACCTTCCTGACCTACCCGGTGCTGCTCTTCATCGTCCTGGCCGCCGTCACCGCCGTGGTGCTGCACGCCACCGGTCCGGGCCGCTCGCTCTTCGCGATCGGCGCCCAGGAGGAGGCCGCCTACTTCGCCGGTATCCGGGTCAAGCGGATCAAGCTGCTGCTCTTCGTGGTGACCGGGCTGTTCTCGGCCTTCGCGGGTGTCGTCTTCACCCTCCGGTACGGAAGTGCCCGCGCGGACAACGGACTCGGCTTCGAGATGCTCGTCATCGCCTCCGTCCTCCTCGGCGGCATCGACTTCGACGGCGGGAAGGGCACGCTCTTCGGGGCGGTCGCCGGTGTCCTGCTGATCGGGGTGCTGAAGAACCTCCTCACGCTCAACGACATCGCCAACGAGGTCCAGGTCATCGTGACCGGGCTGCTGCTCGTGGCCTCCGTCCTCACCCCCCGGATCATCGCCACCGTCGCCGAGCGACGGCACAGGCGAGCCGCGAACACCCCCGCGCCCCAGTCATGACGCCCCTCCCCCGTCCCCCCGTACCTCTTCGAAAGGCACACGCCGCCATGATGCTCCGCAATGCCGCTGGGCGCCGCGCCGTCGCTACCGCAGCAACCGCCGTCTCCCTCGCCCTCGCCCTCACCGCCTGTTCGGGCACCACGAAGGACAGCAAGGACACCGGGAGTTCCGCGAAGACGGGCAGCGCGGCGAAGGCCGACCCGGACGCCCCGCTGAAGAAGGGCCTGAAGATCGCCTTCCTGCCCAAGCAGATCAACAACCCGTACGAGAAGATCGTCGACGAGGCGGGCATCGAGGCGGCGAAGGAGTACGGCGGCACGGGCAAGGAGGTCGGCCCGTCCGACGCCAACGCGTCCTCGCAGGTCTCCTACATCAACACCCTGATCCAGCAGCGCCAGGACGCGATCCTCATCGCGGCGAACGACCCGAACGCGGTGTGCGGCCCGCTCAAGCAGGCAATGAAGAAGGACATCAAGGTCGTCGCCTACGACTCCGACACGGCGAAGGACTGCCGTCAGCTCTTCATCAACCAGGCCAGCTCCGAGGAGATCGGCCGCAGCCTGGTCCAGCACCTCGGCGAGCAGATCGGCTACAAGGGCAAGATCGCGATCCTGTCGGCCACCCAGAACGCCACGAACCAGAACACCTGGATCGAGTTCATGAAGGAGGAGCTGAAGCTCCCCGAGTACAAGGAGATGGAGCTGGTCAAGGTCGCGTACGGCGACGACGCCGACCAGAAGTCCTTCCAGCAGACCCAGGGCCTCATGCAGGCCTACCCCGACCTCAAGGGCATCATCTCGCCCACCACCGTCGGCATCGCCGCCGCGGCGCGCTACCTGAGCGACTCCTCGTACAAGGGCAAGGTCGTGCTCAACGGGCTGGGCACGCCGAACCAGATGCGCAAGTACGTCAAGGACGGCACCGTCGAGCAGTTCTCGCTGTGGAACCCGGAGGAGCTCGGCTACCTCGGCTCCTACGCCGCCGCCGCGCTGGCGTCGGGCCGGATCACCGGCGCCGAGGGCGAGAAGTTCGAGGCGGGCAAGCTCGGTGAGTACACCGTCGGCAAGGACGGCGAGGTCATCCTCGGCGAGCCGACGGTGTTCGACTCCAAGAACATCGACACGTTCAACTTCTGATCGGGGGAGCCGGTTCCATGCAGCGCGTCTGCTTTCTGCTGAAGGTCCGTGAGGACCGCAAGGACGAGTACCGGGAGCGCCATGCCGCGGTGTGGCCGGACATGCTGGCCGCGCTGTCGGAGGCGGGCTGGCACAACTACTCGCTGTTCCTGCGCGAGGACGGCCTGCTGGTCGGCTATCTGGAGACGGAGGACTTCGACGCCGCCAGGGAGGCGATGGCGGCGACCGAGGTCAACGCCCGGTGGCAGCGGGACATGGCGGAGTTCTTCGAGCAGTCGGAGGCCGCCGACGAGGCGATGGTCCCGCTGACCGAGGTCTTCCACCTGGCCTGATCGCACAGGCCCGCCGCCCCGGCCGTCCACGACGACGGCCGGGGCGGGATGCGTTCAGCTGTCCTCAGACCGCCAGAGAGCCCCGCACGTCCGGGTACTCCACCTCGTCGGGGAGGTCGTACCCCAGGGCGGTCAGCCGTGCGGCGACGTCGGCGGGGCTCCGGCCGGTCAGGCCGGCGCTGCGCAGGACGTGCTCCAGGTGGACGCCGTCCCGGTACGACCGGTCGACGGTCTCCAGCAGCCGGATGTCCGCCTCGTCGGCCGTCTCCGGCAGCTCGGCCTTCTCGTGCAGTGGGTGCCCCAGTTCGGTGAGCCTTTCGGCGACCGAGGCGGGGCTCCGCCCGGTGACGAGGGAGGCACGCAGGACGTGCCGCATCGGCAGACTGGCGACGTGGCTCCCCTCCAGCCAGGGTCCCCGGCCGTCGAGTCCCTTGCTGAGCGCGACGAGGTCGTCGTCGTCCAGCGGGCCGGGCACCGCTCCGCCCGGCTTCCCGCCTCGCAGCACCGCCAGCCGGGCGACGACGTCCGCCGCGCTGCGTCCCGTCTCCCGTGCGACGGTGAGGACGTGCCCGAAAGGCGACCCCGACCAACGGCCCATGTAGTGGGGGCGGTAGGTGACATGGAGGGTGAGGAGCCGCTCGTCGCCGGGTTCCGGGGTGTAGGGCAGCCGGAGGCCGAGAGCGGTCAGCCGCACGGCGGCGGCGTGCGGGCTGCAGGCCAGGTACTCGGCCACTTCGAGGACGTGACCGGCGGACACCTCGTCGCCCCAGCCGAAGTACGTGCCGTACCCCTTGCGGTCGGCGCAGATCAGCATCACGTCGCGGGGGCCCGGAGTCTCCGGCAGCGACCCGCCGCCGCCGATCCGGAATCCGAGTGCGGTGAGCCGTCGTGCGACATCGGCAGGCGCACGCCCGGCGTGCTGGGCCGCCTGGAGAAGGTCGTACAGGGACACCGGCTCACCGGCACCGAGCCACTGCTGACGGTGGGCGTCGTGCCCCTCCCTCTTCACCAGCGAGGCGTCCTCCGCACCGATCGAGTCGGGCCAGGGTGTTTCCGGGTGCTCGACATCGGCGTACCCCAGCTCGGCCATCCGGGACGCGACGGCGGCTGGGGCCCGCCCCTGGATGGACGCGGCGTACAGCACGTGTCCGTAGGGCACCTGCTGGGCCGGGTCCAGCCAGGGGTAGTGGCCGTTGAGGTTGCAGCTGGCGAGCAGGAGGTCGTCGGGGTCCTGGGACGCGACGGGGGCGTGGGACACGCTGCGGTCCTTTCGTGTGCGCCGGCCTGGGGGCGGCGTGGATGCTTCAAGGGGATGACCGGGCTGTTCGCTCATTCGGAGACCGAGATGAACCGTTGCGGCCCGTCGTCGTCGGCGTACGTGTCGTCCGCCTCCTGCCGGGCGGTGAGGTTCACCCGCACCCCCTGCGGCTCCAGCTCCGTCCAGATCCGCAGCATCATGTCCTGGCTGAGGAAGTGGTGCGAGAGGTCCAGCTCACGCAGGTGGGCGAGCGACTGCCCGTCCAGCAGGGCCTGCGCGCCCTCATCGCCGAGGGTGCCCATGGACAGGCTCAGTGAGGTCAGCCGGCGCACGACCGGCGCGGTGGCCAGCGCTGCCGCCAACTCGTCCTGTTCCGGGCTGTTCTGCAGTCCCAGGTGGCGCAGTGCGGGTTTCCCGACACCGGCGAACAGCGGGGCGAGGTCCCCGACCGTGGTGCCGCCGCCGTACCACTCGTCGCCCAGCCACAGCTCCAGGCGCTCCAGGGACGGCAGGGAAGCGGCGGCTATCTGGGCGGCCGCCCCGGGAGGCAGCCCGCCGGACTCCACGCGCAGCACCCGCAGGTTCGCGTGTCCCGTGGTGGGGAATGCCAGGCCGTCCCCGCCCCGCACGCCCAGTTCCCGGAGCCCGGGGAACGCCTTCAGGAGTTCGGTGAGGTCGTCCAGGCCGATCGTGGAGATCATCGCCTCCTCGTCCTCCAGATCGCCGAGGAAGACCGCCTCCAGCCCGGTGAACCGGGATCGCAGGGCGATGAGTTCGTCCAGATCGCCCCCGCCGTCGCTGTCGTACCAGGGACTGCCGAGGATCAGGGCCCGTACTTCTCCGAGGTCGACCGACTCGGTGAACGTCTTCCAGTACGGTCCGGACCTCTGATCGGTCGGGTACGGCCCGCAGTGGAGCCGCCAGGCCACGGTGCCCGGCGCGGGCAGGTCCGTGGGGTCCGCGTACGGCGGAAAGGTGAAGACCGGCAGTCCGTGGAACTGCTCGACATGGTGGACGTACGACAACTCGGTTCTCCTGACGGTCCGTTCGACGGCTGTGCAAGGGTTTCTACCAGCCGCCACCGACAGGACCGGCCGCCCGGCGGGGCCCCCGCCGGGCCCGGACGGGCGTCTCAGCCGACTTCGCCCTCACCCTCGTCGCCGGGTGATCCGTCCCCGCCGCCGTTCCTGATCCGCTCGGCCTGTTCGATCATGGTGGCGAGTTTCTCCACGGCGCCGTCCTCGGTGGCGGAGGCCAGCTCCCTCGCCCGGCCGGCGAGCTCGCCGAGCGCGGGCGTCCCGGGGAGGTCGCCGCCCCTCAGGATGTCGGCGAAGTAGGCGGCCACTGCCGCCACCTGGAGCCTGGTGCCCTCACCGCCCCAGAGCCTCCCGTCGATCGAGCCGGTCTCCACGGAGCCCGTCCGCTCGTGCGCCTTGCGCGTCTTCGGGTCCTGCCAGCGCACCGTCGCCGTCGCCACGTGACCGGAGGCGCCCTCGCGGAGGCGGACGGCGTAGAGCGCGGTCACCGTGTGGCCGGGGCCGACCTCGCCACCGTCGACGCTGTCGTCGCGGAAGTCCTCGTCGGCGACCTTGCGGTTCTCGTAGCCGATGAGCCGGAACTGCTGGACCGTCTCGCGGTCGAAGGCCACCTGGGCCTTGGCGTCACGGGCACGGAGTTCCACATGGGCGGGCAGCTGGTCGACGAAGACCTTCCGAGCCTGGGTCTCGTCGGCGATGTAGGTCGTGTTGCCGTCGCCCTTGTTGGTGAGCCGCTCCATCAGCGCGTCGCCGTAGTCGCTGCCCACGCCGACGCCGAACAGCGTGATGCCGTACTCCTCGCGTGCGTCGTCGATGCGCTCCAGGATGGCGTCGGCGTCGGTCTCGCCGGTGTTGGCCAGGGCGTCGGAGAGCAGGACGACCCGGTTGGTGGCGCCCTTGCGGTGGCCCTCGACCGCCTCGTCGTAGCCCTGCTGGATGCCGGCCGCCACATTGGTGGAGTCGGTGGGCTCCATCCCTTCGATGGCGTCCCGGATCCTGGTGCGGTTGCCCTGGAGCCGGGTCATCGGCAGCCGGGTCTCGGCCTCGTCGCTGAAGGTGACCAGGGATACGGAGTCGTCGTCGCGCAGTTCGTCGGCGAGGATGCCCAGCGAGGTCTTCGCCAGGTCGAGGCGGCCGGGTTCGGCCATCGATCCGGAGATGTCGACGACGAAGGCCAGTGCGGCGGGCGGGCGTTCGCCCGTCTCCGAGGCGGGCCTGGTGGCCAGCCCGACCCGCAGGAGCGACCAGTCGGAGGCCCCGGCACCGGGCGCGGCGCCGTCCACGGACACCGAGAAGCCGTTGCCCTCGGGCGGTCGGTAGCCCTGACGGAAGCTGTTGACGAACTCCTCGGGCCGCACGGTGTCGGGCGACGGCAGCTGCCCGTCTCCGAGCGTGCGCCGCGCGTATCCGTAGCTCGCGGTGTCCACGTCGAGCGCGAAGGTCGACAGGTAGTCGGGCGCCACGCTCTCCCGCTCCGCGCCGTCCTCGGCCGCCGCCCCGTCCTCCCGCTGCCCGGGTGCGGCGGACGGAGCGCCGGGGGCGGGCTGCTTGCCCCCGGCGGGTCCGCGGCTGCCGCTGCCGCGGTCGGCCAGGGCGGACTCGTCGCCCGAGTCCGACCCTCCGCAGCCGGTGATCAGGATGCCGCCCGCCAGGAGCAGCGCCAGCGCCCCTCGATACGTCCTTGCCCTGCGTTCCATCGTTACCCCCCACGTCGTGGACATCTGTGAATGTGACGTGCGGGGCGCCCGTGCGGAGTCGTCAGAAGCGTTGCGGAACCGTCTCGAAGCGGCAACGGCGGCGGGTGGGACTGCGGAACATCAGCTTCAGGACACGATGTCCTTACGACTGAACCCCCGGAAGGCGAGGGCGAACAGGATCAGGGCATAGGTCACCGATACCGCCGCGCCCTTGGCCATCCCGCCCCATTCGAGATCGGGCTGCAGTGCGTCGGCCCAGGCGAACTGCCAGTGCGCGGGGAGGAATTCGCGCCATGATCCGAGCGCGGTCACCGCGTCCAGGACATTGCCGACGATCGTCAGGCCTACCGCGCCGCCCACCGCGCCGAGCGGGGCGTCCGTCTTGGTGGACAGCCAGAACGCCAGTCCCGCGGTGACGAGCTGGGAGACGAAGACGAAGGCGACCACGAGCGCGAGGCGCGGCACGGTGTCCGAGGTGGAGAGCGCGCCGCCGGTGGGCAGCTTCAGCGGCCCCCAGCCGTACGCCGCGGCTCCCGCGGCCAGCGCGACGACCGGAAGCAGCACCATCGCGGCCAGGCTGAAGCCGAGCGCCACGACGAGCTTGCTCCACAGCAGCCTGGCCCGGGGCACCGGCGCCGCCAGCAGATAACGCAGCGACGACCAGCTGGCCTCGGAGGCGACGGTGTCCCCGCAGAACAGGGCGACCGGCACCACGAGCAGGAAGCCGGCGGAGACGAAGAGGCAGGTCGCGGCGAAGTTCGCCGCCGACTCCGTCGCCACGTCCATGAGGTTGATCCGCGAGCCGCCCCCGCCGCCGCCCTCGCCGCCCGGCGTGCCGCCGATCGCGAAGGCGATGATCAGGATGAACGGCAGCGCCGCCAGCACCCCGCCCATGAGCAGGGTGCGGCGCCTGCGCAGCTGCCTCATGGCCTCCACGCGCAGCGGCAGGGTGCGGCGGGCGTGGTAGCCGGGGGCTTCGGCCAGTGCCTGGATCTCTGGTGCGGAGCTCATGCGGATCCTTGGGAGATGAGGGTGAGGAAGGCGTCCTCCAGGCGGCGGTGCGGCCCGACGCCCGTCACCGGCACGTCGAGGCGCACCAGTTCGGCGACGAGCTGCGCCGCGGTGGCACCGTCGAGACGGACCAGCAGCCCGCGGCCGTCGTCGGTGCGGACGGCGGAGCCGATGCCCGGGAGCGCGGCCACCTTGTCCAGGAGCGCCTCGGGGACCTCGGCGTCCGTGGTGACGAGCAGCATGTCCCCGGAGCCGGTGATCTCGGCGACCGGCCCGGCCTGGACGAGCTGTCCGCGGTCCATGACCACCAGGTGCGTGCAGGACTGTTCGACCTCGGAGAGGAGGTGGCTGGAGACGATCACGGTCCGGCCCCCGGCCGCGTACCGGATCATCACGTCCCGCATCTCGCGGATCTGGGGCGGGTCCAGCCCGTTGGTCGGTTCGTCGAGGATGAGGAGGTCCGGCATGCCGAGCATGGCCTGCGCGATCGCGAGGCGCTGCCGCATGCCCTGGGAGTAGGTGCGCACGGCGCGGGCGAGTGCGTCGCCGAGTCCGGCGATCTCCAGGGCCTCGTCGATGTGGGCGTCCTCGGCGGGCCGCCCGGTGGCCTGCCAGTACAGCTCCAGGTTGGAGCGGCCGGAGAGGTGCGGGAGGAATCCGGCGCCCTCGACGAAGGACCCGACGCGGGACAGCACGGGCGCGCCCGGCCGGATCGCGTGCCCGAAGACGCGGATCTCTCCGGCGTCGGGGGTGATCAGGCCCATCAGCATGCGCAGGGTGGTGGTCTTGCCCGCGCCGTTCGGTCCGAGGAGGCCGAGGACCTGCCCCTTCTCGACCCGGAAGCCGAGGTCGCGCACCGCGTACCGGTCGGCGGACTTGGCGTACTTCTTGGACAGGTCCGTGATCTGGAGCGGTACGCCGGTCAGCGCCGGGTCCGGGGCGGGCGTCGCCGTGCGCCGGCGCGCGGTGAGCAGGAGCGCCGCGGCGATCACGGCGGCGGCGGCCGGGAGCCCCCAGATCCACCAGGGCAGGGACGCGGCCGCGGTCTTCACGGCGGGTGCGGTGGGCACCGCCAGCGGTCCGTCGAGGGTGACGGTGTACGTCGCGGGCTCCGCGGGTGAGGCGTAGCCGAGGTCGGTCGCGGAGAGGACGAGGCGGAGCCGGTGTCCCGCGTCGACCTCGTGGTCGATGGCGGGCAGGGTGAGCTCGACCGGCTTGCCCTGCTCCTCGGGGGTGATCCGGTAGGGGGAGACGAGCTGGGAGGGCAGCACCTGCTGCGTCCCGTCCGGCGATACGTCGTACACCTTGCCGAACAGGACGGCGTCGCCCTCGTCCGCCTTCACGTTCACACGGACGGTGGGCGATCCGGTGACGTGCACGGCGCTGTCCAGCGGGGCGGACTCGAAGCGCGCGTACTGCCCGGGGAAGTCGAGCGAGAGGCCGACGCCGAGGGAGGACAGCTGGGAGAGCCCGCCGCCGATGCCGGGGACGGCTGAGATGGAGGGCGGGTTGGCTCCGGCGGGGTTGCTGAAGGTCTGCGTGAGGCCGCCGGAGGGCGCGTCCCGGCCGCCGGCCGTGAGCTCCTCGCGTCCGCCACCGGTGTCCCCGGTGTCCTGTCCGCCGGTCCCGCCGCTTCCCTGTTCGCCACCACCGGCCGCGGCACCGTCCCGGCCGTCGGCGGGCCGGTCCTGGCCGCCGCCCGCCGGGGCGTCCTGTCCCCCGCCCGTCGCGGGCGGCTGTCCGGCACCGGTCAGGGTGATCTTCCGGCTGCCGCTGGAGAGTCCGGGGTAGGTGTCGCTGCTAGCGCCGCGCTTCAGGGCCGCGCCGTCGGTGGAGTCGACCCCGCCGGTCCTGGTCACCCGGAAGCCGGGGCCGGTGTCGGCGCCCTTCTCCTCCTTCAGATACCGGTCGAACCAGTCACCGATCCGGCCCTCGACGCGGTCGCCCTCGTCGTCCCCTCCGTCGTGGCCGCCCGCGATCCAGTCGACGGAGACGGGCGCGCCGTTGGCCTCGACCGCCTTGGCCATGGCATCGGCCTGGCCGAGCGGGAAGAGCGAGTCGCTCTGGCCCTGGACGATGAGCGCGGGTACGTCGATGCGGTCGGCGACGGCGGCGGGGGAACGTTCCGTCAGGAGCGCACGCGCCGCCGCGTCGGGCTTGCCGGTGACGGCGACCCGCTCGTACATCTCGCACAGCTGCTTCTGGAACTTCTCGCAGCCGCCGCCGGAACTGACGAAGATCCCGGCCCAGAGCTTCTTGAACACCCCGTCCGGGAAGAGCGCGTCGGCGAGGTTCCAGTAACTGATCACCGGGGCGATGGCGTCGACCCGGTCGTCATGACCGGCGGCCAGCAGCGACACCGCGCCGCCGTAGGAGGCACCGGTGACACCCACGCGCGGGTCGCCCTTCGCGTCGAGCTGCACCTCGGGCCGGCCGGCCAGCCAGTCGATGAGCCCCGACACGTCCTCGACCTCGCCGTCGGGGGCGTTGAGCGTGATCTCCCCGGTGGTCCTCCCGAAGCCACGGGCCGACCAGGTCATGACGGCGTACCCGTCGGCGGCCAGTTTCTCGGCCTGGTCGCGCACATCGTCCTTGCTGCCGCCGAAGCCGTGCCCGATGAGGACGGCGGGCCTGCGCTGAGCACCCCCGGAGGTGAAGTACGAGGTGTCGACCGACACCCCGTTCATCTTCATCATCCGGTCGTGCCGCTGCACGGAAGGGACACTGTCGTCGGCGACGGCGGTCCAGGTACCCGCACCCGCGAGCACGGCGAGGGCGGCGACGACCGCGGCCCACCGGCCTCGGGTACGGGGCAGCCGGTGCCGCCACCGGGAAGTCGGTTTCTCCATGACTCGACCCTAAAGGGCTCGCACCCGGGGTCCCGGCGCCGTCAGGGTGAGGTACGCCGCCTCCCCAAGAGGTACACGATCCCCGCCCCGTACTGCGGACGCGGTACACCCACCCGGCGAAAGGCCCTTCATGGACATCCGCGCCGCGACCACGACGGCCGAGCTCCTCGGCGCCGCGCACCTCTACGACGCCCTGCCACGCCCGGAGTGGGCGGCCCGTTTCCTCGCGGCGGGGGGCCATCTGATGCTGATCGCGTACGTGGACGACGCCCCGGCCGGGTTCGTCTCGGGCATCGAGATGCTCCACCCCGACAAGGGCACGGAGATGTGCCTGTACGAACTCTCCGTCGACGAGCCGTACCGCCGCCGGGGCATCGGGCGTGCGCTGACCGGGGCCCTGGCCGCCGAGGCCCGGGAGCGCGGTTGCTACGGCATGTGGGTGGGCGTGGACCGCGACAACGAGGCGGCGCTCGCCACCTATCGCTCCGCGGGGGCGGCGGACGAGGGCGACTTCACCATGCTGGCCTGGGAGTTCACCGCCGACAGCGAGTCGGCCGGGGGTGCGCCGTGACCGGGGGCCGGTTCACGGTCCGGCCGGTGGTGGGTCCGGCCGGCACGGGCCGGGGTTCACGGCCCGGGGCTCACGATCCGGCCGGCACGGGCCGGGGCGCGTCCAGGTCCGTGAGCGGGGCCTCCACCGGGAGCAGCCGGGACGCGCCGTCCAGGTCGCCGGCCCTGACGAGCCCGTGGATCTCGTGCGCGAGCGGGGTGACATCGCGTACGGAGACGAGCCACTCGTCCGCGTACCTCCGGGCCGCCTCGCCGCTCAGCCCCAGCTGGAGGGAGCGGTGCGGGAGCGGGTTCAGCCGGAGGTCGCGTTCCGGGTCCCACTGGACGCGGGCCGGGCTGTGGCGCAGCCCGCGCTGCCAGGCGGCGCGGTCGGGGTGCACTCCCCTCACGTAGTGGGAGAGTTCGGCGTTCTCCAGGGCCCAGGCGAAGCCCTCGCGGGTGATCTCGACGGCGAGCACGGTCTCCTGGCCCTCCTTCCCGCCCCAGCCGCAGCGGTACATCATCCAGAGGAAGCTCGGCTTGATCCACGTCATGCGGTCGCGCTTCCAGGCGGACGGGAAGCGGCCGTCGCGGGCGGCCGGGAGGCCGATGGCGGGCCGGTAGGCCTGGTAGACGGTGACCGTGGTGGCCGTGTGGTGGGCGCGGATCTCGTAACGGGGCGGCTGGAGCTGGTCGTTCATACGCCCAGGGTGCGGGACCCGGGCGCAGCGCGGCACCTGGTTTTTCTGCGCGCTGCCGCGGCCGCACGCACGGGCCGGCGGCCCCTTCCCCCTGCGTGGGGGGAAGGAACCGCCGGCCGGGTGCCGGACCGCTCGCGTCAGCGGCTGCCGAGCAGGGAGCGCCAGGTCTGCGGGCCGACGACGCCGTCGACCTGGAGCTTGTGGTTCTTCTGGAAGGCCACCACTGCGGCCTTCGTCTTCGTGCCGAAGCTGCCGTCGACCACGAGGCCGTAGCCGTAGACGTTCAGCTGTGTCTGCGCGGCCTTCACCGCCTGGCCGGACGAGCCCGACTTCACCACCTTGGTCAGCTTGGACCAGGTGTTCGGGCCGATGACTCCGTCGGCGGCCAGGGACCGGGACTTCTGGAACTTGATCACGGCGGAGCGGGTGTTCGGGCCGAAGACGCCGTCGGCGGAGACCGTGTAGCCGTGCGCGGTCAGCAGTTGCTGGGCGGACCGCACGTCCGCGCCCTTGGAGCCGTTCTGGAGGACCGGCCAGGAGACGCCCGGGGACGGGACCTGCCCGCCGCCACCACTGCCGCCACCCAGCTTGACCGGGCGGAAGGGGTCGTAGTTGTCGTTGCCGATCCCGTACGTGAGCTTGCGGTGGGTCGTGCCGTACGTACCGCGCTGCTCGTACGCCCAGTAGGAGCTGTGCGCCGTGTTGGCCCACTTCTCGAAGATCACCACATGGCGGAAGTCGCCGTCCGCGGTGCTGTAGTCGATCAGCAGGTCACCCTTCTTCAGCTGACTCGTGCCGCTGAGCCGCTTGGTGACGCCGTTCCGCGAGTCGGCCAGCCCGACGGTGTTCAGGCCGGGCTTGCCCAGCCCGAGCGTCATGGAGACGAAGCCGGAGCAGTCCTGGCGGTAACCGTCCTTCCAGTTGCGCTCCATGCTGTACGGCACCGGGCCGCCGTTGTTCGCCGTGAGCCAGACGCGGGCCCGGTTGATCATCGTGTCGGGCGAGAGCGTGGCCGTGGCCATGGTCGACAGCCCGCCGGTCTGCGTGACGAGCGGGCTGTCCGCCTCGGGCTCGGGCCCGTAGTCCGCCTGCCGGGCGGCGGCCGTCGCCTGCTCCGAGGTGTCGCTGTCGGCGAGTGCCGGTACGACGATGATTGCTGCCGCGAAGCTTCCGGCGGTGACACCGAGGAGCGTGATCCGTGCGCGGCGCGAGAGTCGACTGCGAAGTGACATGGTTCCCCCGTTTGTTGTGGCACATCGGTGTGGCACGACGACCCGAGTGGGCCGACCAGGCTCAGAATGCTTGCCGTGCATCGGGGGTTGCCTGCACCCCCTGACGGGACATCACGATGGCAAACTTTGCTGCCGGAGCCCAGGGGTGTACGGAAGCCGCATCACTCAGTGACGTGACCTCGACAATGTCCGGGGTGTGTGACCGACGCCGCCGGAGCCGGTCGCACGTCCGCCGCCCCGGGGGAGGGCGGCGGACGTGTGGGGGGGCTGCTGGAGGTCAGTGGTTGCGGGGGAAGCCGAGGTCCACGCCCGCCGGGGCGTCGGCCGGGTCGGGCCAGCGGGTGGTGACGACCTTGCCCCGGGTGTAGAAGTGCACGCCGTCGTTGCCGTAGATGTGGTGGTCGCCGAAGAGGGAGTCCTTCCAGCCACCGAAGGAGTGGTAGCCGACCGGCACGGGGATCGGGACGTTGACGCCGACCATGCCGGCCTCGATCTCCAGCTGGAAGCGGCGGGCCGCGCCGCCGTCGCGGGTGAAGATCGCGGTGCCGTTGCCGAACGGCGAGGCGTTCATCAGGGCGACGCCGTCCTCGTACGTGTCGACGCGCAGGACGCAGAGGACCGGGCCGAAGATCTCGTCCCGGTAGGCGTCGGAGTCCGTGGAGACGTTGTCCAGGAGGGACAGGCCGATCCAGTGGCCGTCCTCGAAGCCCTCGACCGTGTGGCCGGTGCCGTCGAGCACGACGTCGGCGCCCTGGGCGGCGGCACCGGTGACGTAGGAGGCGACCTTGTCGCGGTGGGCCGCGGTGATCAGCGGGCCCATCTCGGAGGCGGGGTCGGTGCCGGGGCCGATCTTGATCTTCTCGGCGCGCTCCCGGATCTTCGCCACCAGTTCGTCCCCGACGGAACCCACGGCGACGACCGCCGAGATGGCCATGCAGCGCTCGCCGGCGGAGCCGTACGCGGCGGAGACGGCGGCGTCGGCCGCGGCGTCCAGGTCGGCGTCCGGGAGGACCAGCATGTGGTTCTTCGCGCCGCCCAGTGCCTGGACGCGCTTGCCGTTGGCGGAGGCCGTGGCGTGGATGTAGCGGGCGATCGGGGTGGAGCCGACGAAGGAGACGGCGGCCACGTCGGGGTGGGCGAGGAGCCCGTCCACCGCGACCTTGTCACCGTGCAGGACGTTCAGCACGCCGTCGGGCAGCCCGGCCTCCGCGGCCAGCTCGGCGAGCAGGTTGGCGGCCGACGGGTCCTTCTCGCTGGGCTTGAGGACGAAGGTGTTCCCGCACGCGACGGCCAGCGGGAACATCCACATCGGCACCATGGCCGGGAAGTTGAACGGCGTGATCCCCGCGACGACGCCGAGCGGCTGGCGGATCGAGGAGACGTCGACCCGGCTGGACACCTCGGTCGACAGCTCGCCCTTGAGCTGCGTGGTGATGCCGCAGGCCAGCTCGACGATCTCCAGGCCGCGGGCGACCTCGCCCAGCGCGTCGGAGTGCACCTTGCCGTGCTCGGCGGTGATGAGGGCGGCGATCTCGTCGCGGTGGGCGTCCAGCAGGGCACGGTAGCGGAAGAGGACGGCGGTGCGGGCGGAGAGCGAGGAGGTGCCCCAGGTCGCGTAGGCCGTCCTCGCGGCGGCCACGGCGGCGTCGACCTCCTCGGTGGAGGCGAGCGCGACCTGGGTCGTGACGGCACCGGTCGCCGGGTCGGTGACCGGACCGTAATTGCCCGACGTGCCCTCGACGGTCTTGCCACCGATCCAGTGGTTGACGGTCTTCATGACAGTGCTCCTTCACAGGTGGCGGCGTCGGGCTGCGATCTGCCGGTCGTACTCTTTCCTGGCCTCGACCGCCGACGGACGGGTCGCGGTTTCGGCTACGGGAACATCCCACCACGCCTGTGCCGGAGGAGGCCCCGACACTGTGTCTGCCGTTTCGGTCTCGACGTAGACACAAGTGGGACGGTCGGCGGCGCGCGCCTCGGCGAGGGCCCGGCGCAGCTCCCCCACCGACCCGGCGCGCAGCACCCTCATGCCGAGCGAGGCGGCGTTGGCCGCGAGGTCGACGGGCAGCGGGGCGCCGGTGAACGCCCCGTCCGGGGTGCGGTGGCGGTAGGCGGTGCCGAGGCGCTCGGCGCCGACGGACTCGGAGAGGCCGCCGATGGACGCGTAACCGTGGTTCTGCAGGATGACGAGCTTGACGGGCAGGCCCTCCTGCACGGCGGTGACGATCTCGGTCGGGTTCATCAGATACGTGCCGTCGCCCACCAGTGCCCACACGGGCCGGCCGGGCGCGGCGAGCTGCACGCCGAGGGCCGCGGGGATCTCGTATCCCATGCAGGAGTAGCCGTATTCGACGTGGTACTGACGCGGGGAGCGGGCCCGCCAGAGCTTGTGGAGGTCGCCGGGGAGGGAACCCGCCGCGTTGATCAGGATGTCGTCCTCGGTGACCAGCCCGTCCAGCAGCCCGAGGACCTGGGCCTGGGTCGGGCGGGCATCCGGGTCCTCGGTGGCGTAGGCGGCGTCGACGCGCCGCTCCCAGCGGTCCTTGGCGTCGGTGTACTCGCTCTCGTAGGCGGGGTCGACACGGTGTCCCCGGGCGTCGAGGGCCGCGCCGAGCGCTTCGAGTGCCGTGCGGGCGTCGGCGACGAGGGGCAGCGCGGCGAGCTTGTGGGCGTCGAACCCGGTGATGTTGAGGTTGAGGAAGCGGACCGCCGGGTCGGCGAAGAGGGTGCCGGACGCCGTGGTGAAGTCGGTGTAGCGGGTACCGATCCCGATCACGAGGTCCGCCTCGCGGGCGAGCGCGTCGGCGGTGGCGGTGCCGGTGTGGCCGATGCCTCCGACGTCGGCGGGGTGGTCGTGGCGCAGGGAGCCCTTGCCGGCCTGGGTGGAGGCGACGGGAATCCGGGTCGAGGCGGCGAACGCGGCGAGGGTCTCCTCGGCCGCGCTGTGGTGGACGCCGCCGCCCGCGACGATCAGCGGGCGCCGCGCGGTGCGCACGGCCCGTACGGCCTCCTCCAGTTCGTACGGATCGGGCGCCGGCCTGCGCACGTGCCAGACGCGGGGCGCGAAGAACTCGGCCGGCCAGTCGTACGCCTCGGCCTGCACGTCCTGCGGCAGGGCGAGCGTGACGGCACCCGTGGCGGCCGGGTCGGCGAGGGTGCGCGCGGCCTGAAGGGCGGCCGGGATCAGGGCCTCGGGGCGGGTGATCCGGTCGAAGTAGCGGGAGACGGGGCGCAGGCAGTCGTTGACCGACACGTCGCCCGTGTGCGGCACTTCGAGCTGCTGGAGCACCGGGTCGGCGGGGCGCGCGGCGAAGGTGTCGCCGGGCAGGAGCAGCACCGGGATGTGGTTGACGGTGGCGAGGGCGGCGCCGGTGACGAGGTTGGTGGCGCCGGGGCCGATGGACGTGGTGACGGCGTGCGCGGAGAGCCTTCCGGACTGGCGGGCGTATCCGACGGCGGCGTGCACCATGGCCTGTTCGCTGCGCCCCTGGAAGTAGGGCATGGCGGGCCCGGCCTCGACGAGCGCCTGGCCGATGCCCGCGACGTTGCCGTGGCCGAAGATGCCCCAGGTGGCACCGATGAGGCGCTGCCGCCTGCCGTCGCGCTCGGTGTACTGGCGGGCGAGGAAGGCGATCAGGGCCTGGGCGGTGGTCAGCTTGCGGGTGGTCCCCGGTGTGACGGTCACCTGGCGTCCTCCGTGTCGTGGAGCGGGAGCCGGGGGTCCACGGGCTGGTCGGGCCAGGTGTCGCGGATCCAGGTGTGGTCGGGATGGTCGCGGATCAGCCACTCGCGCTGCTCGCCCGGTCCGGCCATCACGTTCAGGTAGTACAGGGTGCGGCCGGGCGGGGCGATGGAGGGGCCGTGCCAGCCGTCGGGGATCAGGACGGCGTCGCCGGTGGCGACTTCGGCGAGGACGTCCGTCCCGCCGGGGCGGGACGGGGACACCCGGTGGTAGCCGAGGCCGTCGCCCTCGACCTCGAAGTAGTAGATCTCCTCCAGCACGGACTCCTCGCCGGGGTGGTGCTCGTCGTGCTTGTGCGGCGGATAGGAGGACCAGTTCCCGCCGGGGGTGAGGACCTCGACCGCGATGAGCCGGTCGCAGTCGAAGGTGTCGGCCGCGGCGAAGTTGTTCACCTGGCGCGAGCAGGTGCCCGCGCCGCGGAACTCGACCGGTACCTCCGGCGCGGGGCCGTAGCGAGCGGGGAGTCGTCGCTCGCACTTCGCTCCTGCCAGGGCGAAGCGGCCTCCTGCGCCGGAGGCGATCTGGGCGCGGGCGTCGCGTGGGACGTAGGCGAAGTCGGTCGCTGCGCTGAACACGTTCTTCCTGCCCAGCAGTTCAAAGATCTCACCTGCTGTCCGCACCGTACAGCCGCCGGACAACGGGAGGACGATCCATTCGCTCTCCCCGGTGACGAGGGTGTGAACACCACCGGGCCCGAGCTCCAGCACGCGCAGGCTCGAACGCTCCCAGCCGGCCCGCTCCGGGTCGATGTCGAGGGCGTAGGGGCCGCGCGCCGCGTGACCTGCACGCAGGTGGTGGCTCCGCTGCTCGTCGGTCGTCGTCATGACTCCATCCCTACCCGTCGTCCGGCTCGTTCACAGAAGTCCTACGGCCGTGTCGACCGCGCCCGCCACGTCCCCGTCGGCGGGGTAGAGCAGCGAACGCCCGACCACCAGCCCCTGCACGGTCGGCAGGCCCAGCGCGCCGCGCCATCGCTCGTACGCCTCGTCCGGATCGCCCGTCACCTCACCGCCGAGCAGGACGGCGGGGAGGGTCGAGGTCCGCATCACCCGGTCCATGTCGCGGGGGTTCTCCGTGACGGGGACCTTGAGCCAGGTGTACGCGGAGGTGCCGCCCAGCCCCGACGCGATGGCGATGGAGGTGGTGACGGCGGCGGCGCCGAGGTCGGTGCGGAGTCCCTCGGGGGTGCGGTGGCAGAGGAACGGCTCGATGAAGACGGGCAGCCGGTGGGCCGCCATCTCGTCCACGGCGCGGGCAGCGGTGTGCAGGGTGTCCAGGGAGCCGGGGTCGTCGTGGTCGATCCTCAGCAGGAGCTTGCCCGCGTCGAAGCCGTGGCGCGCGAGGTCGGCGGGGCGGTGGCCGGTGAAGCGGTCGTCCAGCTCGAAGGCGGCCCCCGCGAGCCCGCCCCGGTTCATGGAGCCGAGGACGACCCGGTCGTCGAGGGCGCCGAGGAGCAGCAGGTCCTCCAGGACGTCGGCGCCCGCGAGCACACCGTCGACACCGGGACGGGAGAGGGCGAGGCAGAGGCGCTCCAGCAGGTCGAAGCGGTCGGCCATGGCCAGGTCGTCGTCGCCCACGGCAAGGGCGCCACGCGCCGGATGGTCCGCGGCAATGATCATCAGGCGTCCGGTCGGGCCGACGAGGGGGCGTCTGCGGCGGGCCGCGGCGGCCTCGGCGACAGCCTCGGGATGCTGTGCGCGGAGCCGGACGAGATCACCGACGCCTCCCGCGGCGGGCGAGGTCACGGGGCGGCTCCCGGAGTCCTGGTGGTGGCTCGCGAGTTCGGGCCGGACGCCGGGGTCCCGCCCACACCCGGGGTCCCGGTGCCTCCTGCGGACCCGCCGGCGCCGCCCGGGGTCCCGGTGCCTCCTGCGGACCCGCCGGCGCCGCCCGGGGTCCCGCCCACGCCCGGGGTCCCGTCGGCCGCCGTGGCGGTGGCCGCGGGGGTGCCGGTGGCTCGCGGGCCGGTGGTTCCGGGGGGACCGGCCGTCCCTCCCGGAAGCTCGCCCCCGGCCTCACCGTCCGCCTCTCCCACCACGCCTTCCGAGAGGGCCCGTTCGACCTCGTGGGGGAACGGCATCGCGGACGAGCAGGCCAGCCGGGAGGCGACGATGGCCCCCGCCGCGTTGGCGTAGCGCATGACGCGTTCCGTGTCCCAGCCCGCGAGGAGCCCGTGGCAGAGGGCGCCTCCGAAGGCGTCGCCCGCGCCGAGCCCGTTGACGACGTCGACGGGCAGGGGCGGGATCTCGGCGGTGGTGCCGTCGCGGTGAGCGGCCAGGACGCCCGCCGGTCCCTGTTTGACGACGGCGAGTTCGACTCCGGCCGCGAGCAGGGCGCGGGCGGCGGCCCGCGGTTCGCGTTCCCCGGTGGCGATCTCGCACTCGTCGAGATTGCCTACGGCGACCGTGGCATGGGCGAGCGCCTCGCGGTAACGGGCGGGGGCGGCTGAACTGTGGTCCCCGCCCTCCCAGAACATGGGGCGCCAGTCGAGGTCGAAGACGGTGACGCGCGGGGGGCCTCCGGCCACGCCGGAAGCCGCCGCCTCGCTGCGGGCCCGAAGCGCGGTGAGGGTCGCGGAGAGGCTGGGTTCGGCGCAGAGGCCGGTGCCCGTCATCCAGAAGACACGGGCGTCCCGCACCGCGTCCAGGTCGAGTTCCTCCCCGTGGATCTCCAGATCGGGCGCCTTGGGCTGCCGGTAGAAATAGAGCGGGAAGTGGTCGGGCGGGAAGATCTCGCAGAAGGTGACCGGGGTGGGGTACTCCGCCACGGCGCTCACCCACCGGTCGTCCACCCCGAACTCCCCGAGCGCCTGGTGGAGGTAGTCGCCGAAAGCGTCCCGGCCCGTCCGGGTGACCACAGCCGTCCGCCGTCCCAGCCGGGCGGCGGCCACCGCGACGTTGGACGGCGAGCCGCCGAGGAACTTCCCGAAGGTCTCGACCCGGGCCAGCGGTACACCGGTCTGCAGCGGGTAGATGTCCACCCCGATCCGCCCCATGGTGATCACGTCGTACGGCTCAGGCATACGCATCCCTTCGACCCGTTGCTCCGGCACGGCGGTTCACCCCGGGAGCAGGCCACGGCCGGACGGCCGCTCCCAGGTCTAGCCCTCGCACGAAACCCTGTCAACACTTTGTCCGGACATTCGGACGAACCCTTGACACCCCTTCCGGAGGACTGGAGGGTGGGCGATATGACCTCCTCCGTACCCTCTCCGGCCCGCATCCGCATCGGTTCGGCACCCGATTCGTGGGGAGTGTGGTTCCCCGACGATCCGCAGCAGGTGCCCTGGGAGCGATTCCTCGACGAGGTCTCCGAGGCGGGCTACGAGTGGATCGAGCTCGGCCCCTACGGCTATCTGCCGACCGACCCCGCCCGGCTCGCGGAGGAGACCGCCCGCCGCGGCCTCGGCGTCTCCGCCGGCACCGTCTTCACCGGATTGCACCACGGCCCGGAGGTCTGGGACCGGACCTGGGAGCATGTCGCGGACATCGCGGCACTCACCCGGGCGATGGGCGCCGGGCATCTGGTGGTCATCCCGGCGTTCTGGCGCGACGACAAGACGGGTGAGGTGCTGGAGGACCGCACGCTCACCGCCGCGCAGTGGCGCGACCTCACCACCCAGACGGAACGGCTGGCCCGCGAGGTACGGGACCGCTACGGACTGCGGATCGTGGTGCACCCGCACGCCGACACGCACATCGACGGCGAGGAGAACGTCAACCGGTTCCTCGACGCCACGGACCCCGGCCTCGTCTCCCTCTGCCTCGACACCGGCCATTACGCGTACAGCGGCGGGGACAGCGTGAAGCTCATCAGGACCTATGGAGAACGGATCGGCTATCTGCACCTCAAGCAGGTCGACCCGGTGATCCTCGCCGATGTCGTCGCCGACGAGGTGCCGTTCGGCCCGGCCGTCGCACGCGGCGTGATGTGCGAGCCGCCGGGCGGGGTGCCCGCGCTGGAGCCCGTGCTCGACGCGGCGCGCGCCCTGGGAACCGATCTGTTCGCCATCGTCGAGCAGGACATGTATCCCTGCCCGCCCGAGAAGCCGCTCCCCATCGCCCGGCGCACCCGCGAGTTCCTCCGGATCTGCGGACCCGCCCGGCCGTCCTCCTGAGTCCCTGAGACCTCTCTCGCCACAGCAGTCACTCTCCTGTCACGTATGTCCGCGTTCCGCAGGGCTTGTGTCACGGGCTCGCGACGCACCCTGCCCGGCTCCGGGACGGCTCGTTCACCGGAACAGAGGTGCACCGAGGTACAGAGAGGTGGCATTCATGACGGACCGAACGCTCTGGTCGTACAAGGACATTGCCGCGCACATCCGGGTCCAGCCGGACACCGTCCGTTCGTACCGCAAGCACGGACTCCTTCCACCTCCCGACGATGTCCGGAACGGAAAGCCCTACTGGTACGTGGACACCGTCGTCGCCTGGGTGGCGTCCCGCCCCAGCAACCGCGACCGCTGAGGCCCCGGCTGCCGAGCCGGACGGGCCGGCAGGCGGCGGGCTGCCGGGGGCCGGCCGGTTCTCAGGCCTCCTTCGTGGGTTCGATGATCGTCACACCCGCCCCGAGCGCGGAGCCCATCGCCGCGAGCGCCGCCGGGGCGGCCTCCAGCGGGATGGTGGAGGTCACCAGCAGATCGGGCCGCAGGGTTCCGGCCAGGACCATGTCCATCATCGGCGGGTAGTCGTGGGCGGCCATGCCGTGGCTGCCGAGGATCTCCAGCTCCAGCCCGATCACCCGTGCCATGGGCACGACCGGGTCCCCGGCCGCCGGGGGCAGCAGGCCGACCTGGACATGGCGGCCCTGCCGACGCAGGCTCCGCACCGACGCGGCACAGGTGAGGGGGGAGCCCAGCGCGTCCAGCGACAGATGCGCGCCGCCACCGGTCAGTTGGCGTACGGCCTCGTCCGCACCGGAGGGATACGCAGAGGCGTCCACGCACTCCGCCGCCCCGAACGCCCGCGCCAGCTCGAGGGCGTGGGGCGAGACGTCCACCGCCACGACCCTGGCCCCGCATGCCACCGCGATCATCACGGCCGAGAGACCGACCCCGCCGCAGCCGTGCACGGCGACCCACTCCCCCGCCGCCACCCGGCCCTGGCCGACCACGGCCCGGAACGCGGTGGCGAACCTGCATCCGAGTCCGGCCGCCGTGGCGAACGACAGCCCTTCGGGCACCGCGACCAGATTCACGTCGGCCTGCTCCAGGGCCACGTACTCGGCGAAGGAACCCCAGTGGGTGAAGCCGGGCTGGGTCTGCCGCTCACAGACCTGCTGGGCACCCGACGCACAGGCGGCGCACCGGCCGCAGGCGCAGACGAAGGGCACGGTGACCCGGTCACCGGGGCGCCAGTTGTGGACGCCGGGGCCCACCTCCTCGATCACCCCGGCGAGTTCATGCCCGGGTACGTGCGGGAGGACGATGTCCGGGTCGTGCCCCATCCAGCCGTGCCAGTCGCTCCGGCACAGCCCCGTGGCCCCGACCCGCACGATCACTCCCCCGGCCGGAGGTGCGGGGTCCGGAAGGTCCCGCACCCGGGCCTCCCGCCCGAACTCCTCGAAGACCACTGCCCGCATCGGCCCCGCCTCCCTTGGTCCGGCTCTCGCCGCCCCGTCTCCAGTTCGGCGAATCTACGCTCCCGCCGTGATCTTGTCCCGGCCCCGGTCCTCCGCCCCGGGCCTCTCCTCCCCGTCCCGGTCACCCGCCGGGTCCGACTCCCCCTCGCTCAGTCCGAACCGCTGGTGGAAGGCGCGCAGCGGTGCGGGCGCCCACCATGTGACCCGGCCCATCAGCTTCATCACGGCCGGCACCAGGAGGCTGCGCACCACCATGGCGTCCATCAGCACGGCCAGCGCGATCCCGAGCCCGAGCATCTTGGTGTTGGTCACCCGGGACGTGCCGATGGCGACCATCACCACGGCCAGGATGACCGCGGCGGCCGTGATCAGCCCGCCGGTGTGCCGCAGCCCGAACGTCACCGAGTGCTCGTGGTCGCCCGTGCGGTCGTACTCCTCCTTGATCCTGGAGAGCAGGAAGACCCCGTAGTCCATGGAGAGGCCGAAGGCCACGCAGAACATCAGCACGGGCAGGGTCGTCTCTATGTCTCCCGTGCTGGTGAAGGAGAGGAGCCCGGAGAGATTCCCGTCCTGGAAGACCCAGACCACGGCTCCGAACATCGCGGTCAGGCTGAGGGCGTTGAGGACGACCGCCTGGAGCGGGATCAGGACACTGCCGGTCAGCAGGAAGACCAGCAGCAGCGTCACGACCACGATGATTGCCACCGCCCAGGGCAGCCGGTCCGCTATGGCGTCCTTGGAGTCGACCAGGACGGCCGCGGTGCCGGTCACCGAGGTGTCGAAGGGGGCGCTCTCCGCCCGGAGATCGCGGACCAGGTCCTGGGCGCCCTGGCCGACGGACTCCCCCTCGGGCAGCACGTCGTAGTACGCGAACCCGTCTCCCGTGACGGGTCCGTCGACCCGCTCGACTCCGGGCAGCTCGGCGATCCTGTCGCGGAAGTCGGCGTACTGCGCCGGGCTCGCCTTCCCTTCGGCGAGCACTTCGAGTCCGCCGCCCGGGCTCCCGGGGAAGCCGTCCCGTATGTGGTCCTGGACGATGCGGGACTGCGCCGTGGCGGGCAGCTGGCGGTCGTCCGCGGTGCCGAACTGGACCCCGAGGAACGGGAGCCCCAGGAGCACGAGCCCGACCGTGGTGAGCACGGCGAAGACGGGTGCCCTGCGCATCACGAGCACCGAGAAGCGTGCCCACCCCCGGCCCGAGCCCTCGGCCGCGCCGGACGCCTTCCCCCGGAGGGGCAGCAGTCTGCGCAGGTCCAGGGAGTTGACCCGCGGCCCGAGCAGCATCAGCGCGGCCGGCAGCAGGATCAGGGCCGCCGCCGCGGCCAGGAGCACCACGGCGATACCGGCATAGGCGAAGGAGCGCAGGAAGTACTGCGGGAAGACCAGCATCGCGGCCAGCGACACCGCCACAGTCAGCGCGGAGAAGAGCACCGTGCGCCCCGCCGTGCGCAGCGTGGTGCCGATCGCCACCCTGGTCTCCGCCCCGGCGGCCAGCTCCTCACGGAACCGGCGCACGATGAACAGGGCGTAGTCGATGGCGAGTCCGAGCCCCAGCGCCGTGGTGAGGTTCTGGGCGAAGACCGACACGTCGGTGAACTCGGTGAGGCCGCGCAGCACGGCGTTGGTACCGAGGATCGCGACGATCCCGACGCCGAGCGGCAGCAGGGCGGCGACCGCGCTGCCGAAGACGACGACCAGCAGCACCAGCGTCACCGGAAGAGCGATGAGCTCGGCCCGCAGCAGGTCTTCCTGGATGGTGGTCTGCATCTCGTGCCGCACGGCGAGGGGCCCGCCGACGGAGACCTCCACCGGGCCCTGCCGGCCCTTGTAGGCCGGGGCCATCCGGTCGAGGATCTCCCCCGCGGCCTTCTCGTCGCCCGCTATCCGGGCGGCCACGATCGCCTCGTGTCCGTCCTCGGAGCGCAGCGCGGGGGACTTCGTCCGCCAGTACGAGCCGACGCCCGCGACCCCCGGCTCGGCCGAGAGCCGCTCGGTGAGCCGGGCGGCCTCGGCGGCCACCGCCGGATCGTCCACGGAGGCGCTGCCGCTGTCGACGAGCAGGAGCAGGTTGGGCTGCGAACCGGGGAACTCACGCTCCAGCACCTGGGTCGTGTAGGTCGACTCGGCGTCGGGGGCCTCCCAGCCGCCGCTGCTCATGCGGTCGGCCACTCCACTGCCCGCGAACACGGCGAGTGCCGTGATCACCAGTGCTGCCAGCAGGGCGAGCCGTGGGCGGGCGGTGACGAAGCGGGTCCAGCCCCCTGCCTTCTCCGGGCTGTTGACTTCGGACATGGTGCGGTGTCCCCTTCACCGGGACCCGGGCAGCGCAAGGCAGCATGGGTCGGTCATTGCCACGTACACTGACAAACACGAGTCCTCGCTCGTGTTTGTTCAGAATGCGAGTGACCACTCGCGTTTGTCAACCGTGTCCTGAGAGCTGGGGAGAACCGTGTCGGAGGCCAGAGCCAGAAAAGCCGCGGACGCCGGGCCGGACCGCCCGCGCCGCCGTCAGGCACGCGGCGAAGCCCGTATCGCCCAGCTGCTCGACGCCGCCGCCAGCGTCTTCTGCACCAGCGGCTACTACGGCGCGAGCACCAACGCCATCGCCCGCGAGGCCGGCGTGTCGCCGGGCACGCTCTATCAGTTCTTCCCGAACAAGGAGGCCATCGCCGTCGAGCTCGGCGACCAGCTCCTGCACCGCTGGCGGGACACCTACGGTGCCGCGTTCGTCGTCAGCCACCTGGAGCTGCCGCTCGACGGGCTGCTGGACGCGGTCCTCGACCCGCTGATCGCCTTCAACTGCGAGAACCCGGCCTTCGCCGTCCTCACCCACGGCTCCGAGATCCCCGGTGTGATCACCCAGGAGCACGACATCCTGCACGCCACGATGCTCAGCAGGACCGAAGAGCTCCTCGGCGCCTACCTGCCCGAGGTCCCGGCCGGCCAGATCACCCGCATCGCGGAGATGTCTTTCGTCCTCTTCAAGGCCGGGCTCGACCTGATCATGTCCCACGAGGGGGCGGAACGGGACGCGTACATCGCGGAGCTGAAGACCGTGATGTACCGCTACCTCCACCCGCTCGTGTGCGACACACCCGAGGGCGTCACCCCGGAGTCACTTGATACCCCCTAGGGGTATAGTGGCCGATGCGGGCAGGCGCACCGGTCCCATCCGGGCGCGCTCCCGTGCCACATCCGCCACATACATGTGTGCCTGCGAAGAGGAGAACGACATGACCGCCGAGACGGACACGCCCCGGACCGCCGGATCCTGCTGCTCGTCCACCGGTTCCTGCCACGACGGGGCGGCCGACGTGCAGGTGGGCGCCGTCACCGAGGTGTACGAGGTGAAGGGCATGACCTGCGGCCACTGCGAAGGGGCCGTCTCCGAGGAGATCTCGGCCCTCGCGGGCGTCACCTCGGTGAAAGCGGAGGCCGCCGCCGGCCGGGTGACCGTCACCTCCTCCGCGCCGCTGACCGACGAAGCCGTACGCGCCGCCGTGGACGAGGCGGGCTACGAGCTCGTGGGCCGCGCCTGAAACCGGCCGCACCACCCACGCGGCGCCCCGGTCCGCTCCACGCGCGCACCCCGGGCCGCCCAGCACCTCCGTCGGGCCGTTCCGTCACCAGGGGAAGCAGATACTGGTGGGGAAACGGCCCGACTGCTCGACCCAGGAGTCCGCACATATGGCCAGCACCACGGCAGCCGAGGTCCCGGCGGCGGAGACCTCCGAGGCCGAGCTCACGATCGGCGGGATGACCTGCGCCTCGTGCGCGGCCCGCGTCGAGAAGAAGCTCAACCGGATGGACGGGGTCACCGCCACCGTCAACTACGCGACCGAGAAGGCCCGGGTCGTCTACGGGCCCGGTACCGCGCTCGACGACCTCGTCGCCACCGTCGTGAAGACGGGCTACACGGCCAGGCCGGTCCCCCGCCCCGCCGCGGCACCGCACCCCGCGGCGCCCACGGTCGACGCACCGCCCCCCGGCCCGGAGGAGAAGGACAGCCGAGGTCCGGATACCGGCACCGGCACTGGCACTGGCACTGGCACTGGCACACAAGCAGGAGCCGACCGCACCGCGACCACCCAGGCCACGACCGCCGGCCCCGGCACAGGCGGAAGCACGGACGCCGACGCCGAGGCGGACTCCCAGGACACCGCGGCCGACGCCGGCATCGCCGCGCTCCGGCAGCGCCTGCTGGTCACGGCGGCACTCGCCGTCCCCGTCGTCCTGATGGCCATGGTCCCCGCCCTGCAGTTCGACAACTGGCAGTGGCTCTCCCTCACCCTCGCCGCCCCCGTCGTCGTCTGGGGCGGCCTGCCCTTCCACCGCGCCGCCTGGACCAATCTGCGGCACGGCGCCGCGACGATGGACACCCTGGTGTCGATCGGCACGCTGGCGGCGTTCGGCTGGTCCTTGTGGGCCCTGTTCCTCGGCGACGCGGGCATGCCGGACATGCGGCACGGCTTCGACGTCCAGGCGTCCCGGTCCGCCCCCTCCTCCGCCATCTACCTGGAGGTCGCCGCCGGAGTCACCGGATTCATCCTGCTGGGCCGCTATCTGGAGGCGCGGTCCAAGCGGAAGGCGGGCGCCGCGCTGCGCGCGCTGCTGCGGCTGGGCGCGAAGGACGTCACGGTCCTGCGCCCGGCAGCACCACCGGAGCACGGGACCACCGAAGTACGCATTCCGGTCGGCCGGCTCCTCGTCGGCGACCGCTTCGTCGTACGGCCCGGCGAGAAGATCGCCACGGACGGCACCGTCGTCGAGGGCGCATCGGCCGTCGACACCTCCATGCTCACCGGGGAGTCCCTGCCCGTGGACACCGCCCCCGGCGACAGCGTCACCGGCGCCACCCTCAACGTGTCGGGGCGGCTGGTCGTCGAGGCCACCCGCGTCGGGGCCGACACCCGGCTGGCCCGGATCTCCCGGCTCGTGGAGGACGCCCAGAACGGCAAAGCCGCCGCCCAGCGCCTCGCCGACCGGATCTCGGCGGTCTTCGTCCCCGTGGTCCTGCTGATCGCGCTGGTGACGCTGGTCGCCCAGCTGCTGGCCACTGACGACGTCACGGGCTCGTTCACCGCCGCCGTGGCCGTCCTGATCATCGCCTGCCCCTGCGCCCTGGGCCTCGCCACACCCACCGCCCTCATGGCGGGCACCGGGCGCGGCGCCCAGCTCGGCATCCTCATCAAGGGCCCCGAGGTCCTGGAGACCGCCCGCAGGATCGACACGATCGTCCTCGACAAGACCGGGACGGTCACCACGGGCCTCATGACCCTCGGACGCGTCCGCACCGCGCCCGGCACGGCCGAGGCCGACGTACTC
This sequence comes from Streptomyces sp. CB02058, assembly GCF_001905505.1. Lineage (GTDB taxonomy): Bacteria > Actinomycetota > Actinomycetes > Streptomycetales > Streptomycetaceae > Streptomyces. The sequence continues at coordinate 392,989 of NZ_LIPG01000002.1, read as the reverse complement.
CGTCTCGCGGGCGCGCTGGAGAACGCCTCCGCCCACCCCGTCGCCCGGGCGGTCGCCGCCGGCGCCGCCCTGCGCACGGGGGCGGCGCTCCCCACCCCGGTGGACTTCACGGACGTCCCCGGCCTCGGGGTGCGCGGCACCGTCGAGGGCCACCGCGTGCTGGTGGGCAGGGAGCGGCTCCTCGCCGATGCGGGGATCACCCTGCCCCAGCCCCTGGCCGACGCGCTGGCGGACGCGGCGGGGCAGGGGCGCACGGCGGTCGCCGTCGCCTGGGACGGGGCCGCCAGGGCCGTCCTGGAGGTCGCCGACGCGGTGAAGGAAGGCAGCGCGGAGGCCGTCGCCGAGCTGCGCGCACTGGGCCTCAGGCCGATTCTGCTGACCGGCGACAACCGGGCTGTGGCGGACGCCGTGGCCCGCGCGGTCGGGATCGACGAGGTGTACGCGGAGGTCCTGCCGGAGGAGAAGGTGGAGGCCGTACGGCGCCTCCAGGCCGAGGGCAGGTCCGTCGCCATGGCCGGTGACGGGGTCAACGACGCGGCGGCCCTGGCCGTCGCGGATCTGGGTCTGTCGATGGGCACCGGGACGGACGCGGCGATCGAAGCGGGCGACCTCACGCTGGTTCGTGGAGATCTCAAGGTGGCCGCTGACGCCATCCGTCTGTCGAGGCGTACTCTGTCGACCATCAGAAGCAACCTCTTCTGGGCCTTCGGCTACAACGTGGCCGCACTGCCTCTGGCTGCGTTCGGGCTGCTCAGCCCCATGATCGCGGGTGCGGCGATGGCGTTCTCGTCGGTCTTCGTGGTGAGCAACAGCCTGAGGTTGCGCTCCTTCACATAATTTCTACAAAGAGACTTAGATCACACCGATTTGAGGGTAACCATCTGATGAGTTGGTGAGTCTAAGAGTGCGATGCCAAGGATGTCTTGGGGGACGTCCGATGGAGTGTCTTGGGGGACGCTCCTGGCAAGCGTTGGCCGGGGCACGTGCACCGGGGAGCTTTGAGCGGCCCTCCCGTACGTACCCCGGCAGTCGCACAGCAGGACCGAACTGAATAGGCACCACCGAAAAACAACGGGAGTTCAGGCTCCCTTCAGACGCCCGGCCGGATCCCGTGGGGGGAATCCGCTCCGGGATATGGGAAGCGCCCTGTCCGTCGACCCGTGGGGGGATCGGCGGCGGGGCGTTTCTCGCACCTGCCGAGGCGTCACGCCCCGAACCCGGCCTCAGGGCACGGCACGGCGGCTCCGCCGAAGAAGCCCCCGAGCGAGGCCCCGGGACCGCGCCACCGAACGGCCACCCGGCGAAGCCCCCGGACCGCTCCACCGAGCACAGCCCCCGAACGCCGAATCGCCCCGGACACCGCGCTCTGACAGTACGAGCGCGGTACGCGGGGCGAAGGATGCCGGCCGGAGCGGCCGGGGTGGAGCAGCGGTACTACAGGCTTCAGCGGCCCTCGACCGGGACGAAGTCGCGCAGGACCTCGCCGGTGTAGATCTGGCGCGGGCGGCCGATGCGGGATCCCGGCTCCTTGATCATCTCGTGCCACTGGGCGATCCAGCCGGGAAGGCGGCCGAGCGCGAAGAGCACGGTGAACATCTCGGTCGGGAAGCCCATGGCGCGGTAGATCAGGCCCGTGTAGAAGTCCACGTTGGGGTAGAGGTTGCGCGAGACGAAGTACTCGTCGGAGAGCGCGTGCTCCTCCAGCTTGAGCGCGATGTCCAGCAGCTCGTCGGACTTGCCGAGCGACGACAGCACGTCGTGGGCGGCGGCCTTGATGATCTTGGCGCGCGGGTCGAAGGACTTGTACACCCGGTGGCCGAAGCCCATCAGGCGGACGCCGTCCTCCTTGTTCTTGACCTTCTGGATGAAGGAGTCGACGTCGCCGCCGTTGGCCTGGATGCCTTCCAGCATCTCCAGCACCGACTGGTTGGCGCCGCCGTGCAGCGGGCCCCAGAGCGCCGAGATGCCGGCGGAGATCGAGGCGAACATGTTCGCCTGCGAGGAGCCGACCAGACGCACGGTGGAGGTCGAACAGTTCTGCTCGTGGTCCGCGTGCAGGATGAGCAGCTTCTCGAGCGCGGAGACGACGACCGGGTCCGGCACGTACTCCTGGGCCGGGACGGAGAAGGTCATGCGCAGGAAGTTCTCGACGTAGCCGAGGTCGTTGCGCGGGTAGACGAACGGGTGACCGATCGACTTCTTGTACGCGTACGCCGCGATCGTCGGGAGCTTGGCCAGCAGCCGGATCGTCGAGAGGTGGCGCTGCTCCTCGTCGAACGGGTTGTGGCTGTCCTGGTAGAACGTGGACAGGGCACTGACGACCGAGGACAGCATGGCCATCGGGTGGGCGTCGCGCGGGAAGCCGTCGAAGAAGCGCTTGACGTCCTCGTGCAGCAGCGTGTGCTGGGTGATCTCGTTCTTGAAGGCCGACAGCTCGTCGACCTTGGGAAGGTCACCGTTGATCAGCGTGTAGGCGACCTCGAGGAACGTCGAGCTCTCGGCGAGCTGCTCGATCGGGTAGCCGCGGTAGCGCAGGATGCCCTGCTCGCCGTCGAGGTAGGTGATGGCGGATTTATAGGCGGCTGTGTTGCCGTATCCGCTGTCCAGCGTGACCAGGCCCGTGTTGGCCCGGAGCTTCCCGATGTCGAAGCCCTTGTCGCCGACGGTGCTGTCGATCACCGGGTAGGTGTACTCGTCATCGCCGTACCGCAGTACTACAGCGTTGTTCGTGTGCTCGCTCACGTCATCCCTCACCGACGTAGTGCCTCTTCTTCGAGGTGCCCTGACTGTCTCCACCCTCCCCCATTTGGCGCAGGAGAGTGCACTCGGGGTCGTCCATTGGACCTACCGGCGGCACTGAGTGCCGCTAACTTGCACATCCTGCCCCCTCCCCAGCGGTTCCGGAAGAGCACAGTGATGTTTCCCACCGTTTTGATCGATCATTTTTCCGTGAAGCTTTCCGGGGGCCCGCCGCGGAGTCTGAAATCCAGTCCCGTACAGCGTCTGCCTGCGGAAACGGTACGCACCGCCTGGCCGATCGCCTTGCGCGAACCGACCAGTACGACGAGCTTCTTCGCGCGGGTCACGGCGGTGTACAGGAGGTTGCGCTGCAGCATCATCCAGGCGCTGGTCGTGACGGGGATGACGACCGCCGGATACTCGCTGCCCTGGGAGCGGTGGATGGTCATCGCGTACGCGTGGGCGAGCTCGTCCAGCTCGTCGAAGTCGTACACGATCTCCTCGTCCTCGTCGGTGAGGACCGTCAGCTTCTGCTCGTCCGTGTCGAGCGCGGTGACGACGCCGACCGTGCCGTTGAAGACGCCGTTCTCCCCCTTCTCGTAGTTGTTCCGGATCTGGGTGACCTTGTCGCCGACGCGGAAGACACGACCGCCGAAACGCTTCTCGGGCAGGTCGGGGCGGCCCGGGGTGATCGCCTGCTGGAGCAGTCCGTTGAGGTGGCCGGCGCCCGCCGGCCCCCGGTGCATCGGGGCGAGAACCTGCACGTCACGGCGGGGGTTCAGCCCGAACTTGGCCGGGATGCGCCGGGCCGCGACATCCACGGCGAGCACTCCGGCGTCCTCCGTCTCGTCCTCCACGAACAGGAAGAAGTCGCTGAGCCCCTGGGTGAGCGGCGGCACCCCGGAGTTGATGCGGTGGGCGTTGGTGACGACACCCGACTTCTGCGCCTGGCGGAAGATCGTCGTCAGCCGCACCGCCGGGACCGGGCCGCCCTCGGCGAGGAGATCCCGCAGCACCTCCCCCGCGCCGACCGAGGGCAGCTGGTCCACATCCCCGACCAGAAGGAGGTGGGCACCGGGTGCCACCGCCTTGATCAGCTTGTTGGCGAGCAGCAGATCGAGCATCGACGCCTCGTCCACGACGACGAGGTCGGCGTCCAGCGGACGGTCGCGGTCGTACGCGGCATCCCCGCCGGGCTTCAGCTCCAGCAGCCGGTGCACGGTGGAGGCCTCGGCGCCGGTCAGCTCCGAGAGCCGCTTCGCGGCACGCCCCGTGGGCGCGGCCAGCACGACCTTGGCACTCCGTGCACGGGCCAGCTCGACCACGGAACGGACCGTGAACGACTTCCCGCAGCCGGGGCCGCCGGTCAGCACGGCGACTTTCCGGGTGAGCGCGAGACGCACGGCCGCCTCCTGCTCCGGGGCGAGCGTCGCCCCCGTACGCCGCACGAGCCAGGCCAGCGCCTTGTCCCAGTCGACGTCCTGGAAGGCCGGCATCCGGTCCTCCGGTGTCCGCAGCAGACGCTGCACCTGGGAGGCCAGGGAGATCTCCGCGCGGTGGAAGGGGACGAGATACACGGCGGTGACCGGCTGCCCGTCCTCGGGCCCCGGCACCTTCTCCCGTACGACGCCCTCCGGGTCCTCGGCGAGCTCGGCCAGGCAGTCGATGACGAGCCCGGTGTCGACCTGGAGCAGCTTCACCCCGTCGGCGATCAGCCGCTCCTCCGGGAGGAAGCAGTGCCCCTGGTCGGTGGACTGCGACAGGGCGTACTGGAGACCGGCCTTGACCCGCTCGGGGCTGTCGTGCGGGATGCCGACGGCCTGGGCGATGCGGTCGGCGGTGAGGAAGCCGATGCCCCAGACGTCCGCGGCCAGCCGGTAGGGCTGGTTCTTCACGACGGAGATCGAGGCGTCCTCGTACTTCTTGTAGATGCGGACGGCGATGGAGGTGGAGACGCCCACGGTCTGGAGGAAGACCATGACCTCCTTGATCGCCTTCTGCTCCTCCCAGGCGGCGGCGATCATCTTCGTCCGCTTCGGACCGAGCCCCGGGACCTCGACCAGACGCTTCGGGTGCTGCTCGATGATGTCGAGGGTGTCGACACCGAAGTGGGTGGTGATGCGGTCGGCCATGACGGGCCCGATGCCCTTGATCAGGCCGGAGCCGAGATAGCGCCGGATGCCCTGGATCGTGGCCGGGAGGATCGTCGTGTAGTTGTCGACATGGAACTGCTTCCCGAACTGCGGGTGCGAGCCCCAGCGCCCCTCCATCCGCAGCGACTCGCCCGGCTGAGCACCGAGCAGCGACCCGACGACGGTGAGCAGATCGCCGGCTCCCCGCCCGGTGTCGACGCGGGCGACGGTGTAGCCGTTCTCCTCGTTGGCGTAGGTGATCCGCTCCAGGACGCCTTCGAGCACGGCGGAGTTGGACATGGCCCGACGGTATCGGGTGGGTACGACAGAGAGGGCCGCGCCCTCGGACGGACGCCGCACCGTGCCACCACGCCCGGGGGCTTCCGTCCGGATCAGGAGGGGTCGGTGAGCGGGGTCCGGGGCCCGCGGCTCCACTTGATCCGGACGAGAGGCCCTGGGGTGTTACGACAGCCTGTGGCCCAGGCCGCGAAGCGCGGAGGCCACCTCGCCGATGAGCAGCGCGTTCTCCCGGTCCGCGCTGTCCCCCAGTGCGAACCGGCTCCTGATGTGTGCGAAGGCCAGTCCCCGGGAAGGGCTCGCGAAGGCCATCGCGCCTGCCGCGCCCCCGTGGCCGAAGGCGTCCGGGCCGGCCTCCGCGAAACGGGCGTCGAGGACCTGAAATCCCAGGGCGAAGCGGCTCTCGACCTCGCCGACCAGGTCGGTGCCCTCCGAGTGGATCCGGGTGAACGTCTCGATCGTGTCCGGGTCGAGCAGCGCGGGGCTGTCGTCCAGGCACCCGATCACCGCCGCGTAGGCGGCGGCCACGCCCCGGGCGGAGGCCACGCCGCCCGCCGACCCCTGGCCGAGGGCCCTCGTGCGCCGGAAGTTCGGGAAGACCGACAGGTCCGGCAGGTGGGCCGTGCTGAAGGCTATGTCCAGCAGCGACGGCGGCTCCTGCCCGGGCTCCGCGGCCCCCGGCCCGGGCACCTCGGGTGCCTCGGGCACGGCGGGGGTCACCGGCAGGTAGCGGGGCTCCAGTTCCTCGGGGAGCCCCAGGTAGAAGTCGACGCCCCGCGGCCGGCGGACACGCAGCTCCCACCAGTCCTGAAGGCTCCGTCCGGTCGCCCTGCGGACGACTTCTCCCGTGAGGGCGGCGATGACGAGCCCGTGGTAGCCGAACCCCTCACCGGGCGTCCAGTAGGGGGCCTGCGCCGCGAGGCGGCCTGCCATGAGCGCGTCGTCGGCCAGCTCCTCGATCGTGAAGACCTCGTCGACACCGACCACACCCGCCTGGTGGGCCAGTAGTTGGCGCAGCGTCACCCGGTCCTTCCCGGCCTGGCCGAACTCGGGCCAGTAGGCGGCGACCGCGCGGTCCAGGTCGAGCACGCCGTCCTGGACGAGCAGGGCCACCACGACATGCGCGGCACCCTTGCTCACCGAGAAGACGCCGGTCAGCGTGTCGCCGTCCACACCGGGTCCGGCCCAGAGGTCCACGACCCGCTTCCCGCCGTGGTGGACCGCCAACTGCTGTCCGGTGGGCAGCGGCTGGTCCCGCACCACCTGCTGGAAAGCCTCGCGTACGCCTTCGAATCCGGCTAGCACATCCCCCTGCACCGTGGCCTCGCCCGTTCTGCCGGTCTCGCGGTCGCTCGTCAGCATGCCTCTCCCTGTGCTTCCCGTGCGGTCACGGCCGCGCGGTCCTCTCCCGGCGGCCACGGAGACGTACCACCGCCCCCGCCTGCGCATTCTCGGCCTCGCCGAGCGGGGACGCCAGCGGGTAACCCGCCCGAGCGGCTTCGGAGTTCGGCCCCGGACGTCCGGACCGCACGGTTCGGAGAGCCGGGCGGGCCTCTCCTCTCAGTCGACGACTGCTGTGGCCTCGACCTCGACCATGTGCTCGGGGATGTCCAGCGCGGCGACGCCCAGCAGGGTGGCCGGCGGCTTCGGGGTGATCCCCAGCCGGGCCGCCGCCCGGGAGATCCCCTCCAGGAGCAGGGGCATCTTGTCCGGGGTCCAGTCGACGACGTGCACGTTCAGCTTCGCCACGTCGTCGAAGGAGGCGCCGACGCCCGCCAGCGCGGTGGCGACGTTGAGGTAGCACTGCTCGACCTGGGCCGCCAGGTCGCCCTCGCCGACCGTGACGCCGTCGCCGTCCCAGGCGACCTGCCCGGCGACGAAGACCAGCTTCGAACCGGTCGCGACCGACACCTGCCCGTAGACACCGGTCTCCGGCAGCCCCGCGGGGTTCGTCAGGGTGATGGCCATGCTGTCCGCCTCCTCGCCGTACGGTCCCGGCAGGGACCGCACGTGCTCTCTTGTGGTTACTGGGAAACCGTAGGAGAGTCAGTGCTGACGTGGAAGAACGCACTTTTCGGTGACAGGGGAACCAGAAGGTGACCAAGCAGTTCAGCGGCTCGCCGGACGAGCAGGCCGACCTGAGGCGCGCGGACTCGCTGGCGCGGGAGATCTTCTCGGACGTCGCCAACAAGTGGGCGCTCCTGATCATCGAGGCCCTGGGCGACGGCACCCTGCGCTTCAGCGAGCTGCGGGGCGCGGTCGAGGGGATCAGCCACAAGATGCTCACCCAGAACCTGCGCATGCTGGAGCGCAACGGCCTCGTCGGGCGGACCGTGTACCCGACGGTCCCTCCGAAGGTCGAGTACACCCTGACGGAGCCGGGCCAGGGGCTGCGGAAGACGGTCGACGTGATGTGCGAGTGGACCCACCGGAACCTCGGTCACATCGAGGCGGCCCGGCGGGGCTTCGACGGTGACTGACGTCACGGTCCGGGAGCCGGCCGTCCCCGGGCACGGCCCGAGGCCCCGGTCAGCCGCGGCGGCCTATGTCGAAGCGCATGTGGAAGTTGCCGTTGTCATCCTTGGTCAACTCGCCACCGGAGATGAATTGTTCACGCTCCGGGGGAAGGCCCTTCACCGCGTTGTGCGTTTTCACCTGGTTGAGGGTCATCTTTCCGTTCACGGTGGCCATCACGCTGCGGTAGTCGTCGCTGTTCTCGGTGAAGGTCATCCTGGACCGGTCACCGAGGATGCCGCCCAGGACCTTCTTGGCCTCTGCTCCTGAGATGTTCTGCCGGTAGATCTGGTCCGGCAGCTTGTCGGGGGTCCCGGTCGCGGCGTCCTTCGGGGCCGTCAAGGACTGCTTGACCGCCTTGTTCAGCTTGTTGCCCTTGAGGCCGTCATCGTCGAGCACCGAACTCGCCGCGGTCCACTGGTTGAGGAAGACGTCGCTCGCGGTGTAGGCGGGGGCCTTGGCCTCGTCCCCGGTGTCCGGGTCCACCGTGTCCTTGCTCTGGCGGTAGTTCTCCATCATCACCGCGAAGGAGCCGGCGTCGTCCTTCCCGAAGAGGTTCTTGAACGCCCCTCCCACGAGCGGCGGCTTCCCCGAGGAGTCCGTCGGGTCGGGCTTGTAGTCCGTGGACTGTTCGCTGATCTCGATCATCCGCTCCGGGACCTTCCGCCCGAGGGCACTCAGCGCGGACGATCTCTTGGCGACTCCCGCCGAGTCGGTGCCCTTCTCCCGCGCGTCCGTCTTGCCGACCCATGCGTCGAGCCTCTTCTGCGGGTCCTTCTCGAAGGCACGTTGCACCGGGACACCGGCGCCGGCCCCGAGACTCTTCCGGAAGGCTGCATTTCCCACGGAGCTCTGCACGGCGGCGACCTGTGACGCGGTGAGCAGCTCCGGGGAGGCCGGAGACACCCCGGCGTGCGGCCGGAGGAGGCCCGGCCGCCCGGAGTTACGGGCCCTGGCGCCACGCGCGGCCCCCACGCCACGGTCGAGTCGCTCGTGTTCGGGCATGGTTCGGCTCTTCTCTCCGTCGCGGCACAGGGGTCGGTTCACCGTCACCCGCCCCCGAGCGGATTTCAAGGGCCGTCGGGGCACTCTCCGGGAACCATCGCCTGCCCTCCCGGCCTATCCCGCCCCCGCGTACGTCCGGGACGGGCACAGGAGAAATCAGAGGCCCCGGCGGTCCTGGAATCGCCCCCGCGGCGGCCCTCGGGCGGTGCGTGGACCGGCGAACGCCGCCGCGCCGGAGGGCGGGGAACCGGCCCCCGGCCGGGGCCCGCCCGCGTCCGTGGAGGCGCCCGTCGCGTCGTGCCGGGCCTGGGGCCACGAGGCGCACAGGGCTAGATTCGGGCCTGGTGAGGCGTCCGGAAGGACGGCCCTCCACTTTTCGGCGGCGATGCGCGGGGCCCCGTTCCCGGCGGGCCGCCGGTGCGGCGATCACCTGGCAGGGCGGAGATTCTCCCGTGGACACTTCAAGAACTTCCTGGCGCAACACGACCCACGACTGGGCCGGCACCGTGGACCTCGACCACCTGTCGGGCATTCGCCGGGACCCCGCAGCCTTCGCTCCCGGAGGGACGTGGCACCTGGTGCTCGAAGTCCTCGCCTACGCGGCCGACGAGGCGGAGTGCGGAGGCGGAGGGAGCTGCCTCGTCACCCTCCACGCCGACGGCTCCGTGTCCGTGGCGGACGACGGCCGGGGAACCGACACCCGGTTCGACGAGCACGGCCAGGTCGTCAGGAAGCCGGTCATGGCCACGCAGGACCTGCGGTTCTTCGACTCCCCCGGGGCGCAGACGCTGCCCGACGGTCATCCGCGCCGGGGCATGTCCGTCGTCGCCGCGCTCAGCGAGTGGCTCGTCCACACCAACCGCCGCCACAACGGCTCCTGGACCCAGCGCTACGAGCACGGCGTCCCGGTGACCGGTCTGGAGCCGATCGCCGACGACGGCACGACGGGAACGGTCGTCCACTTCCGCCCCTGCGAAGACGTACGTGGAACGGACCGGCTGCCGGGCGACGTCACCGCGGCGGCCGCGGCCTGGCCGCATCTCTCCGTGGACGTGAGGCGCTGACCCCCTGAAAAGCGGAATGGGGCCCGGCCCACAGGCCGGACCCCCCTCGCTTTCCCCCTCCGTCGGGCTTCCCGAATCCCCCCGGACCCCTCCCCGGAAGTCCCGACGCAGAGTACGACCGGGGAGGGTACGCAAAGGTTGCACGGCTTTGCGATCTCTTTACCCCGGGCCGTGAGTCCCGTTCTCAGCAGGCGTGTTCCAGGTACCGGGCGGCGACCTCGGCCACCACCTCGGCGCCGTCACGGGCCCACAGCTCCTCGTTGAAGATCTCGACCTCGATCGGCCCGTCGAAGCCGGTCGCCTCGACCTGCGCGCGCATCGCGCGGAAGTCCACGCATCCGTCGCCCAGTTGGCCACGTCCCACCAGAACTCCCGCCGGGAGCGGGGTGATCCAGTCGGCCAGCTGGAAGGAGTGGATCCGCCCGCCCGCGCCCGCCCGCGCGATCTGCGCGGGCACCTGGTCGTCCCACCAGATGTGATACGTGTCGACGACCACCCCGACCTGCTCGGCGGGGAAGCGCTCCGCGAGGTCAAGTGCCTGCGAGAGGGTCGACACGACGCAGCGGTCCGAGGCGAACATCGGGTGCAGCGGCTCGATCGCGAGGCGCACTCCGCGCTCCGCCGCGTACGGCGCCAGCTCGCCCAGGGCGTCGGCGATGCGCTCGCGGGCGCCGAACAGGTCCTTGTCGCCGTCCGGGAGCCCGCCGGAGACCAGGACCAGGGTGTCCGTGTTCACGCCCGCGGCCTCGTCGACCGCGGCCCGGTTGTCCTCCAGCGCGCGGGCCCGCTCCGCCGGGTCGGTCGCGGTGAGGAAGCCGCCGCGGCAGAGGCTGGTGACGGTGAGACCCGCGTCCCTCATCAGCTGCCCGGCGCGCTCGACGCCGTACTCCTGCACCGGGGCCCGCCAGAGGCCGACCTGTCCGATGCCCGCCTTGGCGCAGCCCTCGACGAGCTCCGGGAGGGAGAGCTGACGGACCGTCTCCTGGTTGATGGACAGGCGGGAGAGCTCGGTGCTCATCGGCTTCCTCCGTGGACGGTCAGCAGCGCGCGCATGCGGGACTCGGCCAGCTCGGGGTCGGGGAACAGGCCGAGCCGGTCGGCCAGTTCGTACGCCTTCGCCAGGTGCGGCAGCGAGCGCGCGGACTGGAGGCCGCCGACCATCGTGAAGTGGTCCTGGTGGCCCGCCAGCCAGGCGAGGAACACGACGCCCGTCTTGTAGAAGCGGGTGGGGGCCTCGAAGAGGTGGCGCGACAGCTCGACCGTGGGGTCGAGGAGGTCGCGGAACCCCTGGACGTCCCCGGTGTCCAGGACCCGCACGGCGTGGGCGGCCAGCGGACCCAGCGGGTCGAAGATGCCGAGCAGCGCGTGGCTGAAGCCCCGGTCGTCGCCCGCGATCAGCTCGGGGTAGTTGAAGTCGTCGCCGGTGTAGCAGCGCACCCCGCCGGGAAGACGGCGCCGTACGTCGATCTCGCGCTCGGCGTCCAGGAGCGAGATCTTGATGCCGTCGACCTTGTCCGGGTGTTCGGCGATGACCTTCAGGAAGGTGTCCGTGGCGGCGTCGAGGTCGGCGCTGCCCCAGTAGCCCTCCAGCGCCGGGTCGAACATGGGGCCGAGCCAGTGCAGGACGACGGGCTCCGTGGCCTGGCGCAGGAGATGGGCGTACGTCTCCAGGTAGTCCTCGGGGCCGTTCGCCGCGGCGGCCAGCGCGCGGGAGGCCATCAGGATGGCCTGCGCGCCGCTCTCCTCGACCAGGGCGAGCTGCTCCTCGTACGCGGCGCGCACCTCGGGCAGGCTCGCGGGTCCGGTGAGCTGGTCGGTGCCGACGCCGCAGGCGATCCTGCCGCCCACGGACTTCGCCTCGGCGGCGGAGCGGCGGATGAGCTCGGAGGCGCCCGCCCAGTCCAGGCCCATGCCGCGCTGCGCGGTGTCCATGGCCTCGGCGACGCCCAGGCCGTGCGACCAGAGGTGGCGGCGGAAGGCGAGGGTGGCGTCCCAGTCGACGGCGACCGGGTCGTCGGGGCTGATGTCGGCGTACGGGTCGGCGACGACGTGGGCCGCGGAGAAGACCGTGCGGGAGGCGAGCGGCGCCCCGTCCGGCGCCAGGTCGAGCGGGGTGGTCCGGGGTTCGTACGGACCCTGCGGGAGATGGATGGTCACAGGCTCAGCTCCGGTACGTCGAAGCGGCGGCCCTCGGCCGAGGACCTGAGGCCGAGCTCGGCGAGCTGGACGCCCCGGGCGCCGGCCATCAGGTCCCAGGTGTAGGGCTCGTCGAGGACGATGTGGCGCAGGAAGAGCTCCCACTGGGCCTTGAAGCCGTTGTCGAACTCGGCGTTGTCCGGGACTTCCTGCCACTGGTCGCGGAACGACTCGGTGACCGGGAGGTCGGGGTTCCAGACCGGCTTGGGGGTGGCCGAGCGGTGCTGGACGCGGCAGTTGCGCAGGCCCGCGACGGCGGAGCCGTGGGTGCCGTCGACCTGGAACTCGACGAGCTCGTCGCGGTTGACGCGGACCGCCCAGGAGGAGTTGATCTGGGCGACGGCGCCGCCGGCCAGCTGGAAGGTGCCGTACGCGGCGTCGTCGGCGGTGGCGGCATAGGGCTTGCCCTGCTCGTCCCAGCGCTGCGGGATGTGCGTCTGGACGTGCGCGGAGACGCTCGTGACCTGGCCGAACAGCTCGTGCAGGACGTACTCCCAGTGCGGGAACATGTCGACGACGATGCCGCCGCCGTCCTCCGCGCGGTAGTTCCAGGAGGGGCGCTGGGCGTCCTGCCAGTCGCCTTCGAAGACCCAGTAGCCGAACTCGCCGCGCACGGAGAGGATCTCGCCGAAGAAGCCGCCGTCGATGAGGCGCTTCAGCTTCAGCAGACCCGGCAGGAAGATCTTGTCCTGGACGACGCCGTGCTTGATGCCGGCGTCACGGGCGAGGCGGGCCAGGTCGAGTGCGCCCTCGACGTCGGTGGCGGTGGGCTTCTCGGTGTAGATGTGCTTGCCCGCGGCGATCGCCTTCTTGATCGCCTCGACGCGGGCCGAGGTCACCTGGGCGTCGAAGTAGATGTCGACCGACTCGTCGGCGAGCACCGCGTCCAGGTCGGTGGACCACTCGGTCAGGCCGTGCTGCTCGGCGAGCGCCTCCAGGGCGTGGGCGCGGCGGCCGACGAGCACGGGCTCCGGCCACAGCACGTCGCCGTCACCGAGGTCGAGGCCGCCCTGCTCGCGGATCGCGAGGATCGAGCGCACCAGGTGCTGCCGGTATCCCATGCGTCCCGTGACGCCGTTCATGGCGATGCGCACTGTCCTGCGTGTCACGAAAGTTCCTCCATACAGCCGTAGCAAGCGCTTTCTATGCGGTATGACGCTAGCCTGCCGACAGCGGCCCGGACAAGAGGGGCCGCTCCACAACTCCTCGGAGGAGAGCGATGACAGTCACCCTGGCGGACGTTGCGGCCCGCGCCCGGGTGTCCCCGGCCACCGTGTCCCGCGTGCTGAACGGCAACTACCCGGTGGCCTCGTCCACCCGGGAACGGGTCCTGCGCGCGGTGGACGAACTGGACTACGTGCTCAACGGCCCGGCCAGCTCGCTCGCCGCCGCCACGTCCGACCTCGTGGGCATCCTGGTCAACGACATCGCCGACCCGTTCTTCGGGATCATGGCCGGTGCCGCGCAGAGCGAGATCGGCGGTCCGGGCGACGGATCGGGCCGCGCGGGGGGCGAGAAGCTCGCCGTCGTCTGCAACACCGGAGGCTCCCCCGAGCGCGAGCTCACCTATCTCACCCTGCTCCAGCGCCAGCGCGCCGCGGCCGTCGTCCTCACCGGCGGTGCGCTGGAGGACCCGTCCCACCAGGCCGCGATGGCCGTGAAACTGGCGAAGCTCGCGGACGCCGGCACCCGGATCGTCTTCTGCGGACGCCCTCCGCTGCCGGACACCGACGCGGTCGCCGCCTCGCTGGCCTTCGACAACCGGGGCGGAGCCAGGCGGCTCACCGAGCATCTGATCGGTCTGGGACACCGGCGGATCGGCTACGTCGCCGGCCCGCTGGAACGCACGACGACCCGTCACCGGCTGGAGGGCCACCGCGAGGCCATGCGGGCGGCGGGGCTCCAGGGCGACGAGGAGAAGCTCACCGAGCACGGCCCGTACGACCGGAGTTCGGGCTACGACGCCACGCGCGAACTCCTGCGCCGCGCACCGGATGTGACGGCCGTCGTCGCCGCCAACGACACCGTGGCCCTGGGGGCCTGCGCGGCGGTGCGGGACCTCGGCCTCCGTATCCCCGAGGACGTCTCGGTCGCCGGATTCGACGACCTGCCGTTCTCCGTGGACTCCGTGCCCGCGCTGACGACCGTACGGCTGCCGCTGTTCGAGGCGGGCGCGCGGGCCGGGCGGCTGGCGATGGGCAAGGAGACCCCGCCGCAGGGGGGCGTGGCGACCATCGCCGCGGAGCTCATGGACCGGGGATCGACCGCCGCCCCGGCCCGCTGAACCGCGGCACCCCCACGGCCCGGGACCCCACGGGCGGAAAGATGGGGGCGACTCCCCCATGTGCCGGACCCGGCCGCCCTCCAGGATGGGCGCGGGAGGACCACTGAGGCCTCCTTCGACCGGGGAGGTGAACGCGGTGGTGGAGAAGGAAGCGATCGGGAACACGGAACGGGCGCCCGCCCCGCACGTCCCTGACGGCGCACCGCACGCCCCCGCTGCCGCACCGCGCGTCCCGGCGGACGCCGAGGGCGCCGGGCATGCCCCGGTGCCGGACACGGCTCCTCTCCTCAGCGCCCGGGACCACGGTGATCCGTGGTGGGTGCCCGGCACCGTCGGGCCCCGCGCGGACGCGGAGCCCGGCTGGGCCGGATTCGTCCGGGAGGCCGTCGCCCGGGCGCCGCGTGAGGCACGGATCGCGGACCGGGCGTACCCGGACCTGACCGGCTTCCACCTGGTCGTCGCGCCGTTCGCGGCCCTGGCCGCGGACCGGCTGGCGGGCTCGGTGCCCGGGGACGCCGCACGGCCGGGGCAGGCCGCCTGCCCCGCCGGCGTGCTGGACGGCTTCCGGCACGACGTGGCCCGGCGCCTGGCCGTGCTGGCCGCCAGGACCCTCGTCTCGGAACTGCACGAGGCGCGGACCGGCGGCAGACTGAGCGGCGAGGGACCCCGTGAGCGCTTCCGGGACTTCCTGCGGCTGACGGCGGGCCGGGCCGGTCTCTCCTCCCTCGTCACCCGCTACCCGGTCCTCGCCAGGGTCCTGGCACAGGCGGCCATGAACGCGGCCGACGCCTTCGCCGAGATGCTCGGCCGGCTCGCGGCTGACCGGGAGGTCCTGAGGTCCTCCGCGGTGCTCGGGGACCGGGGCGCGGGAGGGTCCGCCGGCTACGGGCCGCACACCCTGACCGGGGTCGAGTCCGGCTCGGGCGACAGCCATCGCGGGGGCAGGTCGGTGATGCTGCTGCGGTTCGCGGACGGCGCACGGCTGGTCTACAAGCCGCGCCCTCTCGCCGCCCACCGGCACTTCGAGGCCGTGGTGGAGTGGCTCAACTCCCATGCGGACTCCCCTGAGGACTCCTCCGCCGGCTCCGTCGCGGGTTCCGCGGGCTCTCCTGCCGGAACGCCGACCCTGCGGGCGCCGCGGGTCCTCGACCGGGGCGCGTACGGCTGGGCGGAGTTCGTCACGAGCGCCCCCTGTCTCTCGACGGCCGAGACCACGCTCTTCTACCGGCGGCTGGGCGCCCTGCTCGCGCTGCTGCACGTCCTGGACGGCACGGACCTGCACCACGAGAACCTCATCGCCTGCGGGCCGCACCCCGTCCTGGTCGACGTGGAGACGCTCTTCCACCCTCCGCTGACGCAGACCCCGCCCGCCGATCCGGCCGCGCGGGCCCTGCACGCCTCGGTCCACCGCGTCGGGCTGCTCCCGCAGTTGCTCGTCGGGGACAGCTCCGCGCTCGACATGTCCGCCGTCGGCGGCGGCCGGGCGGCCTCCTCGCCACTGGAGACGGCCTCCTGGGCCGCGGCCGGCACCGACACCATGCGTCTGGTGCGCGCCTCGGGGCGGTTCACCGCATCGGCCAACCGCCCCGAGCTCGACGGGTCCCCCGCGGATCCGTTCCGGTTCACCGACGCGCTCTGCGACGGATTCCGCTCGGCGTACACGGCCGTCAGCGAATCACGCGACGAACTGCTGGGCCCGAACGGGCTGTTGAGCCCCTTCGCGGACGACGAGATCCGCTTCGTGCCCAGGCCGACCTGGACGTACGCCACGCTGCTGCACGAGTCGACCCACCCCGACCTGATGCGGGACGCCACCGAGCGCCAGCAGGTGTTCGCGCTGCTGCGCACCGGGGCCCTGGGCACGCCCGCGCTGCCCGGCCTGGAGGACGAGGAGATCGCGGAGCTGTGGCAGGGCGACGTCCCGGTCTTCACCACGCGCCCGGCCGGCACACGGGTGCACAGCGGCAGCGGACGTGAGGTGCGGGAGCTTCCCGGACCCACCGGGCTGGCACGGGTGGAGGCCAAGATCCGCGCCCTGGACACGGTGGACCGCCAGGACCAGGAGCGGATCATCCGCACGGCCATGGTGAGCACCTCCACCCAGCCCCCGCACACTGCCGCCGGCGGCGGCAGGCCGCGGACCGAGGCGACCGCGCCGGAGCCGGAACGCCTGCTCTCCGCCGCGCGCTCGGTCGGCGACCAGCTCGTCTCGCTCGCGTACCACAGCGGCAGCCGGACCAACTGGATCGGACTGGAGCTGCTGGGCGAACGCTACTGGCGCCTCACCCCGCTGGCCGCCGATCTCGCGGGCGGCTGGACCGGGCCCGCGCTGTTCCTCGCGCAGCTGGCGTCCCTGACCGGGGCGGCCCGCTACGCCGACGCGGCCCGGGCGGCACTGGCGCCGGTACCGGGGCTCCTGGACACGCTGCACCAGCACGGCGAGGACCTCGGGCTGCTCGGGTCCGGCGCCTTCTCCGGCCTCGGTGGCATCGCGTACGCCCTGGCCGAGGTCGGAACCCTGCTGGACGACGACCGGGTACGGGACTGGGCGGGACCGGCCACACGCCTGGCCGCCGCCGCGGCCGCGGCCGAGGAGGGGCTCGGAGTGCGCGGCGGGGCGGCCGGCGGCCTGGTGTCGCTGCTCGCCGTGCACCGCGCCACCGGCCGGGCCGAGGCCTGGCGTGGCGCCGAGCTCTGCGCCGAACGGCTCCTGACGGCCGCGCCGCCCGCGTCCGGCGGTTTCGCCGAGGGGGCGGCGGGCACCGGGTGGGCGCTGCTGCGGTTCGCCGGTGCGGGCGGAGGGCCGCGCCACCGGAGCGCCGGGCTGGACGCCCTGCGGGATGCGGCGCGTGGCGCGGAACCCGGCGGGGCCTGGTGCGAGGGGGCGGCGGGGGTCGCGCTCGCGGTGGCCGACAGCCCCGACGCCCTGACCGACCCCGAGCTGTGCGCCTGGCTGGAGGAGCGGGCCGGTGACGTGGCGCGGTCCGCGCCGCCCGGGAACGACAGCCTCTGCCATGGCGAGCTGGGCGTGCTGGAACTGCTCGGCCATGCCGCGCTGCCGGAGCTGCGCCCCCACTGGCTGCGCAGGACCGGCACCCTGCTGGCGGCGGCCGACCGGGCGCAGCCGCACTGCGGGACGCCCGGACACACACCTCACCCGGGACTGCTCACCGGTCTGTCGGGCATCGGACACGGGCTGCTGCGGGCGGGTTTCCCCGACCGGATCGGCCCCGCACTGCTCATGCGCCACTCCGCGGGGGCCGACCGGTCTCCCGCACCCATGACGTTGTCGACCAACGACCAGTAGATGAGGCAGAGATGACGCAGATCAGCGAATCGGCCGGATACGCGGACACCGCCACGGCGCACGAGGGCGCGTGCGAGCACCCCGCGGGCCGGATATCGCTCGGGAACAGGGGCGGCCTCGGTCTGCGCAGCAGGCTCCTCAGCGCGTCGGACGGGGACACGACCGGCCCCGACCTGCCGTGGACCACCTTCACGGTCCCGATGTGACCCTTTCCCGCCAAGGCGCACCGTCATGAGCCGGAATGTGCCTACTGCCGCACTCTGTACGGCTCCAGTAGCCTGCGGCCATGCGTGCGAATTCGCCGGTCGTCGTCGGACGTGACGAGGAGATCGGCCTGCTGAGCAGCGCCCTGGACGCCGCGCGACGGCGTTCGGGGCGCGCGCTGTTCCTCGTCGGTGAAGCGGGGATCGGCAAGTCCCGGCTGGTGGGTGAGTGCGCCTACCGGGCGTACGGACTGGGGATGCCGGTGCTGCGCGGCCGGGCGGGCTCCACCGGCCTGGTCGTCCCCTTCCGCCCCCTGATGGAGGCCCTCTCGTCCCACTTCCGGTCGGCGGGCACCCCGTCCGATCCGGAACTGGCCCCGTACCACCCGGCGTTGGCCCGGCTGGTGCCGGAGTGGCGGACCGGGGCGTCCGCCGGCTACACGGAGACCGTCGTCGAGCTGGCCGAGGCCCTGCTGCGGCTGCTGTCGGTCCTGGGCCGGGACACCGGCTGCGTGGTACTGCTGGAGGATCTGCACGACTGCGACACGGAGACCGTGGCGGTCGTCGAGTACGTCGTCGACAACCTGGCGGACCTCCCGGTCCTGCTGCTGGGCACCCTGCGCCCCGAGCCGGGGGCCGCGCAGGACCTCGTACGCTCCGCCGAACAGCGGCACACCGCGACGGTGGTGGAGTTACGGGGGCTCGGCGACGCGGAGGTGCGGACGCTGACCGGGGCCTGTCTGGAGACACCGCCCGAGCGGATACCCGAGGCGGTCCACCAGCGGCTGATCGAGCGCGCGACGGGCAACCCGTACCTCGTCGAGGTGCTGCTCGACGACCTGCTCGACACGGGCAGACTGCGGCGCGCGGGGGACGGCTGGGAAGCGGCGGACCAGCCGGACGGCATCCTTCCGTCGCGCATCCTGCGGAGCTGGGCCCAGCGGCTCGACCGGATGGACGAGCCCGTGCGGGACCTGCTGCTGACGGCGGCGACCCTGGGCAGCCAGTTCTCCGTGACGGTGCTCCAGACCGTCACCGGGCTGGAGGACCGGGCCCTGTTCACCCACCTGAGATCCGCGGTCGAGACGGGTGCCATCGCCCCCGACGGGGCGGCCCCCGACCGTTACACCTTCCGTCACACCCTCACCGCCGAGGCCCTGGTCTCCTCCCTCGCACCGGCCGAGCGCGCCGCTCTCGCCCGCCGTGCGGCCTCGGCCGTCGAGCACTCGGGGGAGCCGCTCGACGAGGACCGGCGGCAGCTCCTGGCGTCGCTGGAGCTCGCGGCGGGCAACCGTGCCGGTGCGGCCCTCCAGCTCGCCGAGGCGGGGCGGCGGATGCTCGCCGCGGGTTCGCACGGCTCGGCCGTGGTCCTGCTGGAACGTTCCCTCTCCCTGGCGGCCGAGACCGACCTCGCCGGTGTCACCGAGTCCCTGGCGGTGGCCAGGGCCGAGGGCGGCGATCTGGACGGCGCCCTCGCGCTGGCCGACTCCCTGCCCCCGGTCCCCGCGCACTCCGAGGCGGCCGCCCGGCGGGGGGACGTCCACATCAAGATCGCCTGGGTGGCCGTCATGGCGGAGCGGGCCGCCGACACGGCCCGTCAGATCAAGGCGGCCAACGACCTGTTCGGACCGTCCCCGTCCCCGGCGCGCGCGGCGTCGCTCGCGGTCGTCGACGGTCACCTCTCGCTGCTCCCCGGTGAGGACCGGCGCGAGCCGGAGGCGGCCGAACGGGCCGCCCTCGCGGCCGCGGAGACCGCCGAGGCGGAAGGGCTTCCGGTGGTGGCCTGCCAGGCCTGGCAGTTGCTGGCGCTGCTGTCCAGGGAGCGGGGGTTCGACGCCGCCGACGCGTGCCTGGAGCGGATGCTCGCCCTGTCCACCGAGCACTCCCTGCCCCTGTGGCGGGTGGAGGCGCTCGTACGGCTGGGGGTGAACAGCTTCATGCGGACCGGCGACGCGGCGCGTCTGCACTCGGCGCGTACCGCGGCGGCGGAGCTGGGTTCGCTGCTGCTGGCGCAGACCGTCGACGGGCTGCTCGCGATGAACGCGGTGATGTCGGCCCGGTGGGACGAGGCGGAGGAGATCACCGGCCGGTCGGTGGAGGCGAGCGCCCGGATCGGCAACCACGGCGCCCACCGGTATCTGCTGCTGGCCGGGGCGGCGATGGCGGCGCACCGCGGCCGGAGACGGGAGGCGGACCGGGCCCTGGCCTCCTTCCGCCGGGCGGGGGGCGACCGGTCCGCCCTGGTGCCCCTGCGGCTGGGCTTCTGCGGGGCGATCGGGGCACTGCTCGACGAGGACCGCCCCCGCGCCCTGGCGGCGCTGGACGCCGTCCTCGCCTGGGAGCGCGACCATCCCAGCTACTACTACCTGAGCGGCCGTTACGGACTCCGCCCGCTGCTGCGGGTGCTGGCCGGCGACGCGTCGCGCGGGGAGTACGAGGACGTGGCCGGCGCGCCCGGTGCCGCCCTGGCCTGGA
Organism: Streptomyces sp. CB02058; assembly: GCF_001905505.1. Classification (GTDB taxonomy): domain Bacteria; phylum Actinomycetota; class Actinomycetes; order Streptomycetales; family Streptomycetaceae; genus Streptomyces. The sequence goes on along the minus strand of NZ_LIPG01000002.1, from coordinate 372,773 downwards.
ACCGGCAGTTCCTCGAACTGGCGGATGCGGTGCTGCTGGGCCGGGAGGGCGACCACACGGGTGCCGCACAGCGGATGGCCGCCTTCCACGCCCGGTCCGCGGCGTTCCCCGTCGCCCGCCACCTCGGACTGCGGCTGGTCGCGGACGCGGCGCTGGCCGACGGGTGGGGCGAGCCGGTCGTGTGGCTGCGTACGGCGGAGGAGTTCTTCCACGGAGCCGGGGTGCAGCCCCCGGCGGCGGCGTGCCGGGCGGCTCTGCGGCAGGCCGGGGTGAGCGTGACCCAGCACCGGGGCGGCCGGGACCGGATCCCCCCGCCGCTGCGCACCAACGGGGTGACTCCGCGCGAGTACGAGGTGTTCGTGCTGCTGGCGGAGCGGCCGGGCAACCAGCAGATCGCCCAGCGGCTGTCCATCTCGCCCCGCACGGTGGAGAAGCACCTGGCCAGCCTGCTCAGCAAGACGGGCCGGGCCAACCGCACGGCGCTGTGCGAGTTCGCCGCGGAGTGCGCGGTCGACCAGCCCTGAGGCCGCGTCGTTCCGCGCCGAGGCCGCGACGACCGGCCCGGGCTGGCCGCGACACCCGCCCGGCAGGCAGCGTCGACGGGGTGGCAGGCCGGTCCCCGCACGGCAGGCAGCGTCCCCCGGCCCGTGCGGCTGCGGGCCGGGGGCCCGGAGGGTGGGGGAACGCCCCCGCAACATGGGGGTCCCGGGCGGCAGGGGTCGGGGATGCGCCCCGGAAGATGCGGGCCGCGTACCGATGTGCGCCGTTCCGCGCCGCGGAAGGATCGGCGGCGTACGGCAGCTCGTCGCCCCTCCCCCGGCCAGGAGGCCCGCTGATGCCCCCATCCCCCGCCCGCCCCGGCTCCGCCGGCACGGTGTACTTCTCGCTGCTCGGGCCGCTCACGGCGGTGATCGACGGCAGGCCGCTGCCGCTCGGACCACGGAAGCAGCGGCTGGTCCTGGCCACCCTGCTGTCCCGCCCCAACACCCCCGTACCGGTCGATGTGCTGACCGACGTGGTGTGGCCCGAGGGGCCGCCGCGGACCGCGCGCAAGAACCTCCAGGTCTATGTCAGTGCCGCCCGCGCGCTGTTCGGGAGCGCCGACGGCGACGACCGGGACCGGGTGGTGCACGACTGCGGCGGCTACCGGCTGCGGGTGGAGGAGGGCGAGCTCGACACCCTGCGCTTCCGGACGCTGGCCCGTGCGGGCCGGGCGGCCGGGGAGCGGGGGGATCTGCGCACGGCCGCCCGGCTGCTGCGGGAGGCGCTGGACCTCTGGGGGGAGCGCCTCCCGCTGCACGACCTCCGCGACAGTGCCGGTGTGGCGGAGGAGGCCGAGCGGCTGGAGGCCCGCTGCCTCACGGTCTACGAGGACTGGGCCGAGGCCGAGATCGAGACGGGCCGGGCGGGCTCGGCCCTGGACGGCCTGCGGGACCTGGTGGAGCGTCACCCGTTCCGGGAGCGGCTCCGGGCGGCGTGGATGAACTCCCTGCACCAGACCGGGCGACAGGCTGAGGCGCTGGCGGTGTACGACGACTACCGCCAGCTGCTCGCGAGGGAGCTGGGTCTGGAGCCCAGCCCGGCCATGGCGGCCCTCTACCGGGCGATGCTCGGCGGTGGCCGGGCGGCCCGGCCCGCCGCCTCCCGCAGCGCCCTCCGCGGTGCGTCGCTGCCCGCGGACAGCAGGCACTTCACCGGCCGGGACGACGAACTGGCCCGGCTGCTCCAGGTGTCGGGCGGTACGGACGGCTCCGTGCTGGTCGTCTCCGGCCCGGCCGGGGTGGGGAAGTCGGCGCTGGCCGTCCGGGCGGCCCATCTGCTCGCGGACGGCTTCCCCGACGGGCGCGTCCATGTCCGGGCCCGGCGGGAGGACGGCTCACCGCGCGACCGGAACGACATGCTGGACGAGCTGGGGCGGCTGTGCGACGTGGGCGGACCGGGCCGGCCGGATCCGGTGCGGGCCGAGAACGCCTGGCAGGACTGGCTGTCGCGGCACCGGGCGCTGATCGTGCTGGACGACGTCGCGGACGAGGCCTCCGTGCGCGGCCTGCTGCCCCGGTCCGGGCGCTGCTCGGCCGTGCTCACCGCCCGCGGTCAGCTGGCCGGGCTGGAGTCCGTGCACCGTACGGCCCTGGCCGCCCCGGACGACGACGAGGCCCTGGAGCTGCTGGGGACCCTGATCGGCGAGGACCGGCTGCGGACGGACCGCCCGGCGGCGCTGCGCATCGTGCGGGCCTGCGGGGGCCTGCCGTTGGCGGTGGCGGTCAGCGGGATGCGGCTGGCGGTGCTGCGTCACCTCCCGCTGGCGGAGTACGCGGACCGGCTCGACGACCCGACGGCGGCCCTGGACGAGCTGGTGGCCGGAGACGTGTCCGTCCGCGCCCGCCTCGCCGCGGGCTGGCGGGACCTGAGCGCGGACAACCGCGGGGCGCTGGTCCGGCTCGCGGGGGACGCGGGGGACGGCGCCTTCACGCTGGAGCGGGCGATGGCGGCCCTGGGCCGCGACGAGCGGGGCACGATACGCGCGGTCGAGGCGCTCATCGACACGGGTGCGGTGACCTCCCCCGTGGGTGAGGTCACCGCACACGCCGCGCTGTACGAGGTGCCGCGCCTGCTCTGTCTGTACGCCCGCGAGGAGGCGGCGGGCCCGGGTGCGGCCGGAGTGCGGGGAGCGCCGCTCTCCTTCGGGAGCGGTGCTCCCCGCCTCCTCAGCCGAGGGTGAGCAGGTCCAGCAGGCCCGGGGGACGCTCCCCGTCGGCCGTGTCCCGGGTACCGGACAGGAAGTGCAGGGCGAGCAGAAGCCCCGCCGCCCCCGTGCCGAGGTCGGCGGAGAAGCGCCGCAGCGTCGCGCCCGGGACGAGCAGCCTGTCCTCGTCGGCGACGAGGTGCCAGGCGAGGTTGCGGACCGAGGCCATGACCCGGGGCCCGGTCCGGGTCACGGGGTCGAGCTGGCCCGCCGCCGCGGCGAGGCCCGCACGCCCGGTGAACAGCCCTGGTTCACGGACGAATTCCATGGCGCAGCCCTTGGCCACGGCCGGGATCAGGGCACTCAGGGCCTCGTCCTCGTACCGGGCCGTGTACGCCTGCGCGACCAGCGCGACCCCCGAGCTGCCCTGGTCGAGATAGAGCAGATGGCGCCGGCCGTCCTTCACCTGGAGCGAGCCGTCATCCATGGTGACCAGGTGTCCGGCCTCCCGCAGCAGGGCGGTGCGGGCGGCCCGGCGCAGCCAGTCCTCGCCGGTCAGCCCGTGCAGTTCCAGGAGGAGGAGAGCGGCTCCGCTCAGTCCGCGCAGCAGCCCGGCCGACTCCGGCGCCTTCATGCCGTCCACGTGTTCGCCCCGCACCAGCCGGTCCAGGTCCCGGGCGGTGCGCAGCGCGCTGTCGACGAGCAGGGGGTCGGGGGCGGCTCCGTGCACGCGGGCCATGCGGAGCGCGGCGAGCGCGGTGCCCGCGCGGCCGGTGAGCAGATCCGCCGATGGAGTCGCCTGCGCGACGGACGTCGCGCGCTCCCACACCTCCCGTCCCTGCTCGGTCCGGCCCAGGAGGGAGAGCACCAACGCGGCGCCGGGCAGCCCGTCGTAGAGTCCGCCGGCCTCGGCGGGGTCCCTGTGCAGCGCGGTCGCCGCGAGCCAGTCGGTCCATTCCCCGGGGACGGGGGCGCCCGTCCGGTGCAGGGCGTACAGGACACCGGCCGCGCCGTTCACGAGATCGGTCCCGCCGGTCCTGAAGAGGTCCGGGCCGCCCGGGAAGAGGCGGTCCGCCCGTGCGGGGGTGGCTCCGGCGTGGATGCCGGCGAGGAGCCGGGTGCGTATCCCCGCCCAGTCGACCTCCGCTCCCTCGAACAGGGCGGCCACCCCGGCCTCCCGCCGCCGTGAGGCGTCGAGGCCGCTGAGCAGTCCGGGCCTGCGGGGGCCCGCCCCGGCCGGAAGGGCGTACCGCTCGCGGGCCCAGCGCTCCAGAGTGAGGGCCTTCGCCGTTTCGAGTCCCGCCATCTCCATGACCGGCATCAGCATGGAGAGCCAGGTCGCCCAGAGCGCGTAGCCGTCGGCCTCCGCCCCGGGGGTGCCCTGGGGAGCCTGGAGGCCCTGGCCGCCGGCCAGCGGGGTGTCCTGGTCGTCGAGGGCGGTGGCGTACTCGAAGTCGACGAGGGCGATCCGGCCGTCGGGCCGGACGATGATGTTGGAGGGGTGCAGATCGCCGAAGCGCAGACCGCGCGCGTGGATCGCCTCCAGCGCGCGGGTGAGTTCACCGGTCACCGCCTCGGTCCACGCGACGTAGGGGGCGAGTTCGTCCGCCGAGTCCGCCCCGCGCACGAGGGCGAAGCGGGCGACGATCTCCTCCAGCAGGGTGTTCCCCTCGATGTGCTCCTCGATGAGGAAGTGGTGCTCCCACACGGTCCGTACCCCGTACACCTCGGGTACGCAGTCCAGTCCGGCCAGCGCGGTCAGCGCCCGGTGCTCGCGGCGCAGGCGGGTGACGGCGTCGTCGCCGACGCCGTCGAGGCCGCAGTGCGGGCGCGCCTCGCGCAGGACCACGCGCCGCCCGGTCCCCCGGTCCTCGGCGAGGTAGATCCCTCCGGCGTTGGAGAACTGCAGGGCCCCGGTGACCGTGTACGGGAAGGAGTCGTCGCGGGCGGCGGCGCGCGCCGCGAGGTGCGGGCGCAGGGCCTCGGGGACCTCGACCCACGGGGGCACCCGGAACACCACGCCGCGCTCGTCGGGGACGAGCGTCCCGGACGGGTCCCGCAGGGCGAGGACCCGGCGGCCCTCCGCGTCGTCGCACCAGCGGGGGACGTAGGCGCCGTAGCGCGTGTAGACCGGTGCGTCGCCGATCCGCAGGTCGCTGAGGATGTAGGGGCCGCTGCGTCCCGCCAGGGTCCGGGACAGTTCGTCGGCAAGGGCGAGGAACACGGTCTCGTCGGGCGGGTAGACCGCGATGAACTTGCCCGCGCCGCTGCGGTTGATGTGCTTGCCCGCCATCAGCAGCAACGCCCGCTCGCTGCGCAGGAATTTGAAGGGCACACCGTGGCGGACGCAGATCCGGGCGGTGTCCCGCAGGGTGTCCTCGGCCTCACCGGGGACGGTGGACACATGGATCTTCCAGCCCTGTTCGGCGAGCTCGGCGTGCTCGGGCACCAGCGAGGTCCACAGGCCCACGGACTCACGGCGCCAGCCCGCCGGGGGCGGATCGGTGTCGAGCCGGTACCGCGACTCCTCGTCGGGCAGCCGGGCGGGGGTGTCGAAGTACGTACGGTCGGCGAGGCAGTAGAGCTGGGTTTCCTGGATGCCTGGCACGCTCGGCTCTCTCTTCTCGAAGCCCGCGGGGGCGGCGGACGGTGGGTGTGGGCGGCTGCCCCGGCTCGCGTGTCAGTCCCCGGTGACGGCGGGTTTCGCGCCGGCCGGTGCGCGGGGGTCCGTCACGACCGCCGGTGCGCGGTCCGTAGCGGCGGCCGGTGCGCGGTCCGGGCCCGCCCCGGACCCGGCGCCGGGCCCCGGCGTGTCGGCGGGCTCCTCCGCCCGGGGCGGGGCCGGCTCCGTCCGCGCCGAGCGGGCGAAGGTGACCACGAGGGCGGAGACGGCCAGCACGCAGCCGGTGAGGGCGAAGGCCCAGCGGGCGCCGAAGGCGGTCAGCAGGGCGCCTCCGGCCAGCGGCCCGAAAGGCTGGACCATGGAGGACAGGAAGCCCGCCGCGCTCTGCACCCGGCCCACGCGTTCCTCCGGGGTCACGACCAGGAGCTTCGAGAGGAATCCGATGCTGGCGATCGTCGACAGGCACATGGTGAGCGCGCACACGAGCCCGGCCACCACCGGCCGGCTGACCAGGGCCATCACCCCGGCGGCCGCCACACACGTCCAGCAGGTGGCGACGATCAGGACCCGGGTGTGCCGGGCGGGGCTCAGCTTCGGTGCGAGCAGCGCCCCTGACAGTGCCCCGGCGGAGACACAGGTGAGGACGAAGCCGCCGCCCACGCCGGACGTGCCCCCGTCGGAGAACGCGGTCAGGGCGGTGAAGGTGAGTGCCCCGAACGCGAAGTTCATGCCCAGGCCGAACACGAGGAGGACCGTACGGAGATAGGGCAGGCCCCACAGGAAGGTCAGGCCCGCCAGGAGCTCGCGCCGGCTGAACACCGCGCCCGCCTTCGTCCTGGCCCGCGAGCGCGTGCGTACGAGGGCCACGCAGACGGTCGACAGGAGCAGGCCCAGCGCCTCGGCCGCGAACGGCAGCGCCGGGTGGATGCCGAACAGCGCTCCCCCGACCAGGGGTCCGACGAGCCGGGCGGTCTGGGTGCGTGCCTGGAGCCGCGCGGTGGCGGTGCCCATCTGGTCGGCCGGGACGACCGCGCGTATGAGGCCGAAGACAGCGGGCCCGTAGACGCTGCCGATCACCGCGCCCGCCGTGGCGGTGAGCAGGACGAGTGCCATGGGGACGTGCCCGGCCCAGACGGCCGCGGTGAGGGCGGTGACGACGATCAGGCTGCCGACGTCGCAGATCCGCATCAGCCGGCGGCGTTCGACACGGTCGGCCATCACCCCGCCGGGCAGCATCGTGAGCAGCACGGCTCCCACGGACACCGTCCCGACGGCTCCGGCCTGCACCGCCGATCCGGTCTCCTTGAGCACCAGCAGCGGAAGGGCGAGGGAACTCATCTGCCCGCCCAGGACCGCGAAGAGGCCGCTCAGCCAGAGCAGCCGGAAATCCCTGTTGCCGCGCAGCGACGTGGTCATCGTGAACTCCCGGGGACGGTCTGGGTCGTGACGAGGGGTGCGGCCCCGTCCGGGCCGCGGAAGCGACGGCGGGGCGGCTCCGTCACGACGGAACCGCCCCACATCACCGGCGGGCCGGGCGCCACGGCGGGAGAGGTCCTCCCCCGTCCCTCCGCGGCGCCGCCCCGGTGTGCCCGGTCAGTCGGCGAGGACGACGCTGATCACGCTGACGCAGCTGCCGCCCGGGGCCTCGATCTCCTTGTTGGCCGTCTCCTGGAGGTCCAGCACGGAGTGCGCCTCGACCTCGGGGGTCTCGTCGTTGTTGTCGTCGGCGACGGGCTGGGTGTTCTCGGACATGGTGGTCTCCGTCCACTCGTGACTGCACTGGCCCGGGGCCGGCGGGAATTCCCGCCATCCGGTGCGGCGGGCTGTTGCCTGCCGTTGCCGAGAAAGTTAGGAGGCCCGGCCTGGGAGACGCTTCGGCAGCGGTATGGCAGTGGTATCCGGCCAGTTCGGAGCGTGTGGGCGGCCGCGGCAGGGGTGTCCGGCAGGGTCCGGCGGGGCCGGTGAGCTGGGCCCATACCGCTCCTGAACCGGCCGTGGACCGCCTTCGAACCGGTGCGCCGGAATCTGGGTACGCGCCTGACGCGCCCCGGCCCTCTGAAGGAGGCGGCCCCGCATGGAACTCGGCGAACTCGTCGGACGGCGGCCCTTCCCGGCCGCCGGTCTGCTGCTCGGCCTCACCCGGCGCTGCCCCCTGAGCTGCGCCCACTGCTCGACGGGATCGTCCCTGAGCGTGCGGGAGGAGCCCGACGCCCGCCGGCTGGTGCGCTTCGTGAGCTCGTTCACCACCGCCGACCGACCCGACGTGGTGATGCTGACCGGCGGTGAACCGCTGCTGCTGCCCGCGCTCGTCGAGGAGCTGAGCTCCCTGGCCCGCGCAGCCGGTTCGCGCACGGCGCTGCTCAGCGGCATGTTCTTCGCCCGCTCCCGGGACGTTCCCCCGCCGGTCCTTCGCGCCATCGCGGGGGTGGACCACTTCTCCGCCAGCCTCGACGCCCACCACGAGCGGGAGATCCCCCGCGCCGACGTGTTCCGCGCCGTGCACCGGGTGCGGGAGACGGGTGTGGCGGTGAGTTTCCACCTGACGGGGACGGGGGCGGACGACCCCTACCTCGCGGACGTCACCCGCGCCGTGGACGAGGAGTTCGGCGGTCAGGTCCCCTCACTGGTCAACGAGGTGCGGCCGTTCGGCCGGGCGGCCTCCTGGGCGGCGTCCGCCCGCACCGTCCCGGAGGGGGGCGCGGTCTCCCCGTGCGCCATGGCCGCCTGGCCGGTGGTCGCCTTCGACGGGACGGTGCTCGCCTGCTGCAACCAGGACACCGTGGACCGGCGCCCGGCCCCCGCCCACCTGAGCCTCGGGCACATCGCCACCGACGACTGGGCGGCCGTACGCCGGCGGGCCCTGGAGTCTCCCGTGCTGCGCATGATCCGCACGGTCGGCCCCGCCCATCTGGCCGCGCGCTCCGGTGTCCCCTCCCGGGGCGCCTCCTACTGCGACGGCTGCCGGGCCCTGGGTTCCGACGACAGGGTCGCCGCCGAGGCCGACGCCGTGGCGGCGGGGGCCGCGGGCGCGCTGCTGGACCTGACCGCGGCCCGCCGCGGGGCGGCTCAGGGGCCGGTGGGTGTCGTACGGCATCACGGCTGCGCCGCGTACGCGCCGCTGGTCATGGCCGGTTCGACCGCCCCGGGCGGGTCCCGGTGAGCGCCGCCCGGCCGAGCTCCTCGGCACGGCTGCGGGTCACCCTGGGGCTGCTGGACGCGGAACTGCTCGACGCGATGGCGTACATGTGGCGCGAGGAGGAGCTGCTGCCGCGCTACCGGCGCTATCTGTGCGCCATGCACGCCGTGGTGCGGGCCTCCGTTCCGCTGATGGAACGCGCCCTGGAGCGGGCCGTGCTGCTGGACGTCTGCGGCGATCCGCTGGCGGGTCCCCTGGCGGCGTACCTCCGTGAGCACATCCGGGAGGAGGAGGGCCACGACGTCTGGCTGCTGGAGGACATCCGCGCAGCGGGTGCACTGCCCGCGGACGCCCTCGCCCCGATGCCCGCGCCGGTCGTCGCCGCGCTCGCCGGCTCCCAGTACTACTGGATCGAGCACCACCACCCGGTGGCCCTGCTCGGCTACATCGCGGTGCTGGAGGGGTACGCGCCCGCCGCCGGCCTGACCTCCCGCATCGCGCGCACGACCGGCCTGCCGGAGGCCGCCCTGCGGACGGTGCGGGAGCACGCGGCGCTGGACACGGGCCATCTGGACGATCTCCACGCACTGCTGGACCGGCTGCCGCTGACCCGCGGCCAGGAGTCCGACGTGACGGTCAGTGCCCTGCACTCCCTCGACGCGCTCACCAGGCTGTTCGTCCGGCTCGCGCGCCCCGCGGCGGCGCCGCTGCCGCGGGGGGCCGGACCTCTCTCACCGACGGGAGTCACCCCATGACAGGACCACCCGACAGCAGCGGTCTCCCCGGGACGCCCGGGGGCGGTGGACCGCCCGCGCTGCCCGACGCGTTGTACGAGGCCGGACTGCCGGTGGACATGCTCACCGACGAGCAGCGCCTCGTGCTCAGCCAGCTCACCGAGGAGGAACTCGCGGTGCTGCTGGACATCAAGAGCCGGCTGGACGCGGTCGAACCCGAGGTCCGGGCACACGGCGAGATCGCCGGCGGCGCCCTGTTCTGAGCCGCGTCCGCGCGGCCGGCCGGTCCCGGGGGCCGGCCCCCGTGGGGGCAGGGCCGGTACGCACCGGCCCTGCCCGCCGGGCAGCGCAGCCCCGCCCCCCGCAGAGAAGGGATCGTCATGAACTGCCCCACGTGCCGCCAGGACCTGCCGGAGGACGCCAGGTTCTGCTCGTCCTGCGGGACGCCGTGCGCCGTCGCCACCACTCCCGGGGAGGACGAACGCAAGCCGGTCACGGTGCTCTTCTGCGACCTCGTCGGCTCCACCGCCCTGTCGGGCGTACTGGACCCGGAGACCCTGCGCACGGTGACGCTGCGGTACTTCGAGGCGATGAGCGCCCAGATCGTGGCGCGGGGCGGCACCCCGGAGAAGTTCATCGGCGACGCGGTGATGGCGGTCTTCGGTGTGCCGGTGGTCCGGGAGGACGACGCCCGGCGCGCGCTGGCCGCGGCGCTCGGCATGCGGGACGCGCTGGCCGCGCTCAACGAGGAACTGGAGGCCACGCTCGGCATCACGCTGGCGACCCGGATCGGCGTCAACACCGGGCAGGTGGTGGCCGGTGGTGACGCGACGGCCCGTCAGGCCCTGGTCTCGGGAGAGACCGTCAACATCGCCGCACGCCTGGAGCAGCACGCCGGCGCCGGTGAGATCCTCATCGGCCCGGACACCCTGCTCGCCGCCGGGCCCACGGTCTCCGCCGAGCCCACCGGCCCGCTCCGGCTGAAGGGCAAGCAGGACAGCGTGGAGGCCTACCGGCTGCTGGCCCTGGGCGCGGACGATCCGGCGCTGCTGCGCCGCTTCGACGTGCCCTTCGTCGGACGCGGCGCCGAGCAGGGGGCGCTGGACGCCGCCCTGTCGGGCACCGTGCACGAGGGGCGGGCCGCCCTGCTGCGCGTCACCGGGGAGCCCGGCATCGGCAAGACCCGGCTGATCCGGGAGTGGCTGGCACGGCGCTCGGCCTCGGGACTCCTCACCTACGGTGCGGGCCGGTGCCGCGCGCACGGCGACCAGGGCACGCTCACCCCCCTCGCCGACGCCCTGCGCGGCCTGCCGGACCTCGCCGGTGCCCCGGACCCGTCGGAGGCCCGCGTTCCCCGGTCCGGCACGGCGGCCGACGACGCGACGGCCCTGCTCCGCGCGGGCGTGCTGCGCGACGGGACGCCGAACGCCCCGTTCGAGGACCTGTGCGCCGCCCTGGCCACGACGCTGGGCCGGGCCGCCCGGAGACGGCCCTTCGTGCTGGTGCTCGACGACACGCACGAGGCGGCGCCCCTGCTGATGCGCACGCTGGAACGGCTGGCGGACGGCTCGGGGCCCGCCGGTGTGCTGATGGTCTGTGTGGGCCGCCCGGACGGGACGGCCGACGCCGAGGGCTGCCTCCAGCTGACGGGGCTGCCCCGCGAGGAGAGTGTCCGGCTCGCCGGGCTCCTGGCGGGGCTGGACGGCGGCGCCGGTCCGGTGGACGAGCGGCTCCTGTCGCGTGCGGAGGGCAACCCCCTCCATCTGGAGCAGCTGCTGGTGGGCGACGGGGCGGACAGGGTCGCCGCGGGCGGAGGGGACGCCGGGCTGCCTCCCACGCTCCAGGCCCTGCTCGGCGCCCGGATCGGGGCACTGGCCCGGACGGAGCGGACCGTGGTCGATCTCGCCGCCGTGGTCGGCCGCGAGTTCACCTCGGTGGAGCTCCTCCTGCTGGAGACGTCCGCGCGGCTGGCGGAGCGGCGGGGCCCCGCGGTGGTGGAGGTCTCCCCCGCCGAACGGGCGCACCAGCTGGGGCGCATCGAGGACGTCCTGGTGGCACTGACCGGGCGGCGCCTGGTGGAGCCGGCACCGGGGACGGGTCCGTCGGGCTACCGGTTCAGCAGCGGGCTGGTGCACGAGGTGACGTACGCGTCGCTGTCCAAGCGCGCCAAGGCGGACCGCCACGCCTGGGCGGCCGAACTGCCCAGGGTGCTGCGGGCCGGGGACGGCGCCGTCGGCGGCCATCTCGAACGCGCCTGCCGCTACCGGGCCGAGCTCGGGCTGCTCGACGACCGGACCGGGCAGCTGCGCGGCCGAGCGGCAGCCGCGCTGGGCCGCGCCGGGGCCCAGGCCGCCTCCCGGTCCGACCTCACCTGGGCGGACGACCTGCTGGAGCGGGCGGTCGAGCTGGACCCGCAGGACGCGGGCTCGGTCCGCAGGCTCGGGGAGGTCCGGGTGGCTCTGGGGCGGACCGCGAGCGGGGCCGGGCTGCTGCGCCGGGTGAGCGGCATGGACGCGGTGCCGGTGGAGTCCGCGCACGCCAGGCTCGCGCTCGCGGTGCTGGATCCCTCGGGCCCCGGCCCCGGGCTCACGGCCACGGCGCGGGAGGTGCTGCCGGTCTTCGAGGCGGCCGGTGACGCGGTCGGCCGGGCCCGGTCCCATCTGAGGCTCGCCCAGCACCTCCAGCAGGCCGGCCGGCACGAGGAGGCGGAACGCGACCAGGCGTGCGCCCTGGAACAGGCGGTCCTGGCGGGGGCCGAGCCGGAACGGGCCGGCGCTCTCGGGGCCATCGGCATCTCCCTGTGGCGCGGTCCGGTGCCGGCCCCGGAGGCGGTGGCCCGCTGCCGCGCGCTGCTGGCGGCGCACGGCGAGGGCCGCCCGACGGTCAGGCTCACCCTCAACTGCCCTCTGGCGGTGCTGTACGCGCTCCAGGACCGGCCCCGCGAGGCGCGGGCCTGCCTCGCCGAGGCCCGGGATCTCGCCGGGAAGCTGCGGTTCGCCGAGGCCGAGGTGTTCCTGCCGGTGTTCGGGGCCGCGGTGGAGGCGCTGCTCGGGCGCGGCGGCACGGCGCTGGAGCTGCTGGCCGGCGCCGACGAGGCGGCCCGGCGCGCCGACGCGGCGGGACTGCGGACCGCCGTGGCGCTGGACGCGGCCCGGATCGAGCTGGACGAGGGCCGGACCGGGCGGGCGGCGGCCTGGATCGCGGGCATGGGTGAGGCGTCGGAGCTGAGCCCCGCGGACGCCGTCGACCTGGACGGGCTCCGGGGCCGGCTGGCCGCCGCGGACGGGCGTCCGGCGGAGGCGTCCGGCCACGCGGACCGGGCCGTGCGGGCGTCGCTGCTCACCGACTCCCCGCTGGTCCGGGCGACGGCCGAACTGGACCGGGCCCGGACGTTGTTCGCGCTGGGGCGGCAGGCCTCCGCGCTGGTCTCGGCACGGGCGGCGCGGGAGCACTTCGTGAGCAAGGGGCATCTGCCTGGGGCCCGCAGGGCCGCCGGCTGTGTGCCGGACGAGGCCATGGTCACCACGACGGAGAGGAGCTGACCGATGGGAACCGTCGGAACAGGCACGGTGCCGGGGCGAGGGCTCACCTGGAGCCTGCGCGGGCGCGGCCCCGATGACGTACCGGTGCCCGCGGACGAGGGGCCGCCGGGCGGTCTGCCCGCGGAGCAGGCGACGGGGCACGGCGTGCGGGTGTGCGTGGTGGATTCGGGCGTGGAGCTCGACCACCCGCTGGTGGGCCCGGTGGAGAGTTCGTGGGTGGTGGTCAAGGACCCGGAGAGCGGGACGATCACGGTCGAGCCGACGGACACCGGCGACACCTGCGGGCACGGGACGGCCTGCGCGGGGATCATCCGCCGCACCGCCCCCGACTGCGAGATCCACAGCGTCCGGGTGCTCGGCGAGCGCTTCTCCGGCACCGGTGACGTCCTGATGGCGGGACTCCGGTGGGCCGTGGAGCAGCGCTTCGACGTGGTGAACCTGAGCCTGTCGACCACCCGGTCCCGCTTCGCCCCCGAGCTGCACGGGCTGGCCGACCAGGCCTACTTCGGCCGTACGGTGATCGTCGCGTCGGCGCACAACACCCCGGTGGAGAGCTTCCCCTGGCGGTTCGCGTCGGTGATCTCCGTGGGCAGCCACCAGGAGGACGACGAGCTGCACCTGTACAACCCGGAGCCGCCGGTGGAGTTCTTCGGGCCGGGGCAGAACGTGTCCGTGCCGTGGCTGGGCGGCACGACGATCCGCACCACCGGGAACAGCTTCGCCACCCCGTACGTCGCGGGGCTCTGTGCCCGTGTCCTGTCCGGGCACCCCAGGATGACGGCCTTTCAGCTCAAGAACGCCCTTTACCTGTCCGCGGCCAACGTGCACGCGGACCCGCGTCCCTCCACTGCGGCAGGAGATACCCGTGACGACTCCGAGAACTGACGCCATGCTCCCTCCGGCGTCCTTCCCCGTACCCGGCCCGGGTGACGCAGCCCGGCACGAGCTGCTCCAGTCGGTCGTCGACGTGGCGCGCGCCATCTTCGGGGCGGCGGCGAGCTCCGTCTGCCTGCTGGACGAGGAGGCGGACGAGCTGGTCTTCCAGGCGGTCTCCGGGGAGGGCGAGGAGTTCCTGGTGGGGCGCCGGTTCCCCGCGGGACGCGGCATCGCCGGCTGGGTGGCGACCTCGGGCGAGCCGATGATCGTCGACGACCTGAGCCGGAACACGTCCTTCGACCGCTCGCTGGCGGAGTCCACGGAGTACGTTCCGGACGCCTTGATGGCCGCCCCGCTGATCAGCGACGCGCGCGTCCTCGGGGTGCTGGAGGTGCTGGACCCCTCCCCGCAGGCCCGGTCGGACGTCCGCGAGCTGGACCTGCTGGCGATGTTCGCCCGGCAGGCGGCGGCCGCGCTGCGGGTGCTCGCCCCGCAGCGGGCGGACGCGCGGGTGCTGGAGGGCGAACGGCGCGAGGACGCGTTGCAGCTGCTCGGCAGCCTGGAGCGGCTCCTGCGGGGCACGGGCTGAGGGCCCGTACGCTGGGCGTCGCGCGGGAGTGACGGCCGGGTCCGTAGGGCAGGAGCCGGAGAGTGCCGGGCGGTTCCGCGCGCCGGCCCCCTGTGGAAGGACACACGACGTGAAGCTCGCTTTCTCGACCCTCGGAGTGCCGGGGCTGCCCATGGCGGACGTGGTGCGGCTCGCGGCCGGGAACGGGTACCAGGGGGTGGAGCTGCGCGCCCACCCCGAGGAGCCGGTCCACCCCGGCCTGAGCCCGCTCGAACGGGCCGCCGTGGCGGAGGAGTTCAAGCGCGGCGGGGTCGAGATCCTGACCGTCGCCGGGTATGTGAGGGTCGCTGCCCCGGGGGATGACGAGCCGGTGCTCGCCGGGCTGGCGGAGCTGGTGGAGCTGGCCCGCGATCTCGGCGCGTCCTACGTCCGGGTGTTCCCCGGCGCCGGGGACCAGGACCCCGCCGAGGCCGACGCGGCCGCCGCCCGGCGGCTGGGGGCGGCGGCCCCGCACGCCGCCGACCTGGGCGTGCGCATCCTGCTGGAGACCCATGACTCGCACCGGGCGGGGGCCGACGTGGCGCGGGTCGTCGGGACCGTCGGGCACGCGCAGATCGGCGCGATCTGGGACGTCATGCACACCTGGCTGGCGGGCGAGGACCCGGCGGCCACCCATGCGGTGCTGGCCCCGCACCTCGGATACGTACAGGTCAAGGACATCGCCTCGGCCGAGGAGACCACGCCGCTGGCCCTCGGCGCCGGGGTGCTGCCGCTGAAGGCGTGCCTGGACACCCCGGCCTCCGACGGCTGGGTCTGCTGGGAGTACGAGAAGCGCTGGCACCCCGGTGCGGCCGAGCTGCCGGAGCTGCTGGCCGCGGGGCGGGAGCACCTGCTGCGGCTCGGCGCGCCGAAGCAGTAGGTCAGGAGCAGTAGGTCAGACCAGCGCCTCCTCGGCCTCGGGCCGCTGCTGGACGGGGGCGCGGCGGGGCCTCGCGAGCGAGGTCAACGCCACCCCGCCGACCAGCAGCGCCGCCGCGCACCAGCGCAGGGGGCTGATGGACTCGCCCAGGAAGAGGGCCGCGGAGGACATCCCGAACACGGGCACGAGCAGGGTGAACGGGGCCACGGACGACGCCGGGTGATGGCGCAGGAGGAAGCCCCATGCCCCGAAGCCGAAAACGGTGGTGATCCAGGCGACGTAGACGATGATGCCGACGCCGCTCCAGTCGAGCGACGACAGGGCCTCGGCGTCCCGGTCCCAGCCCTCGAGGAGCAGGGAGAGGCCGAGGAGCGGCAGCACGGGCACGGTCGACACCCAGACCATGAAGTTGAGGGAGTCGGGCGGGGCGGCCTTGCGGGTCAGGACGTTCGACACCCCCCAGCAGGCCGCCGCCGCGACGACCAGGACGAAGGCGAGGACGGGCCCGCCCGCCCCTTCGTCCACGGCGGCCACGCCGATGCCCGCGAGGGCCACCGCCATCCCCAGCACCCTGGTCCTGCCCGGTCGTTCACCGAGCGCGAGCGCCGCGAACAGGGCGGTGAAGACGGCCTGGACCTGGAGGACGAGGGAGGAGAGCCCGGCGGGCATCCCCCGGTCCATCCCGATGAAGAGCAGCCCGAACTTGGCGACCCCGAGGACCAGCCCCACGGCGATGATCCACTTCCAGGCGACGGTGGGCCGCCCCACGAGGAGGACGGCGGGGAGCGCGGCGACGAGGAAGCGCAGGGCGGAGAAGAGCAGGGGCGGGAAGTGGGCGAGACCCAGCTCGATGACGACGAAGTTCACACCCCAGACGGCGGCGACCAGGGCCGCCAGGGCGATGTGGAGGGGACGCATGGACCGAGCATCGGATGCCGGGACCATGTAGCACCAGCGCGGATTTCTTCATGGTTGGATTGAGCACTGCTAACGCTTCCCCTGCTCGCCCGGAGGTCCCGGTGCTCGACCTGTCCCGGCTGCGCGCCCTGCACGCCGTCTCCGTCCACGGTTCCGTCGCGGGCGCGGCGGCCGCTCTCGGCTACACGGCGTCTGCGGTCTCCCAGCAGATCACCAAGCTGGAGCGGGAGACCCGCACGACGCTGCTGGAGCGGCGGGGACGCGGAGTGGCGCTCACCGAGGAGGCCCTGCACCTCGCGGAGACCGCGCAGCAGCTGCTGGCGATCGTCGAGCGGGCCGAGACGACGCTCGAGGAACGCAGGGGCCTCCCGGCCGGCCGGCTGTCCATCGGCGCGTTCGCCTCGGCGGCGCGCGGTCTGCTGCCCGGGGTACTGGCGGAGCTGCGGCGCGAGCACCCGTCGCTGGACGCCAGGCTGACCGAGGTCGATCCGCACCTCTCGGTCGATCTGGTGGCGAAGGGCGTGATCGATCTCGCGGTGGCCCACGACTGGGACATCTCGCCGCTTCCCGCTCCGGAGGGTGTGGCGCAGGCGGTGATCGGTGACGACCGGTGCGATCTGCTGGTCGCGGAGGGGCACCCGCTCGCCGGCCGGGACGCGGTGCGCAGGGAGGAGCTGGCCGGGGAGCGCTGGATCTGCCAGCCGCCCGGCACGGTGTGCCACGACTGGCTCGTAAGGACGCTGCGGACGGCGGGGTACGAGCCCGACATCCGCCACCAGGCGGAGGAGAACCACACCCAGCTGGCCCTGGTCGCGGCCGGGCTCGGGGTGGCGATGATCCCCCGGCTGGGCCGGGGCCCGCTGCCGGCCGGGGTGGTCGCGGTGCGGCTGGACCCCGTCCCGGTGCGGAGGCTGTACGCCCTGTGGCGCACGGAGGCGGCGCGGCGGCCCGCGATCATCGCGGCGGTGTCGGTGCTGCGCGGCCGGGGTGCGGGGGCCGGACTGTCCTGAGCCGGGCGAACCCGCCCATGCCCCCGCGTGTCACACCCCTTCCCGGGCCGCCCCCCTTGACTGGTAGTTACTTTCCATATATCCGTACCTTCTTGGAAGTTTCTTTCAGCACCGGAAGGGGCTCACGTGCACAACCGCACCTCCAGACGCACCCTCCTCACCGCCACCGCAGCAACCGCCGCAGCCGCGGCGACCGGCGCCGTCGCCCTTCCCGGGACGGCACGGGCAGCCGCGTCCGGCGTCTCACCGGACAGTGGCCTCAAGCGGCTCATCGCCCGGATGAGCCTGGAGGAGAAGGTCGGCCAGCTCTTCGTGATGCGGGTGTACGGCCACTCCGCCACCGAGCCCGACCAGGCGGACATCGATGCCAACCTCGCCGAGATCGGGGTACGCGACGCCGCCGAGCTGATCTCCACGTACCACGTCGGCGGCATCATCTACTTCGCCTGGGCGCACAACACCCGCGACCCGCACCAGATCGCCGATCTCTCCAACGGCATCCAGCGGGCCGGACTCGCGGGGCCGACCCCGCTGCCGCTCCTCGTCTCCACGGACCAGGAGCACGGCATCGTGTGCCGCGTCGGCGAACCCGCGACGCTGCTGCCGGGCGCGATGGCCCTGGGCGCGGGCGGCTCCCGCTCCGACGCGCGCACGGCGGGCCGGATCGCCGGGACCGAGCTGGCGGCGCTGGGCATCAACCAGAACTACGCGCCGGACGCGGACGTCAACGTCAACCCGGCCAACCCCGTCATCGGCGTACGCTCCTTCGGTTCCGACCCCGACTCCGTGGCCGGTCTGGTCGCCGCGCAGGTGAAGGGTTATCAGAGCGCGGGGATCGCCGCCACGGCCAAGCACTTCCCCGGCCACGGCGACACCAGCACCGACAGCCACACCGGCCTGCCGGTGATCCACCACACCCGCGAGCAGTGGTCCGAGCTGGACGCCCCGCCGTTCCGGGCCGCCGTCGCCGCCGGCATCGACTCGATCATGACGGCGCACATCGTGGTGCCCGCCCTGGACCCGTCCGAGGACCCGGCCACCCTGTCCCGCCCGATCCTCACCGGCATCCTGCGCGAGGAGCTCGGCTACGACGGCGTGGTGGTCACCGACGCGCTGGGGATGGAGGGCGTCCGCACGAAGTACGGCGACGAGCGCGTCCCCGTCCTCGCGCTGCTCGCCGGGGTCGACCAGCTGCTGAACCCGCCGGACCTCAAGGTCGCCTGGACCGCCGTCCTGAACGCCGTGAAGAGCGGCGAGATCAGCGAGGCCCGCATCGAGGAATCGATCCTGCGCATCCTGCGGCTGAAGGCGAAGCTCGGGCTGTTCCGCGATCCCTACGTCACCCACCGGGGCGTCGACCGCACCGTCGGCATCCCCTCCCATCTCGCCGCCGCCGACCGGATCGCCGAGCGGACGACCACGCTGCTCGCCAACACCGGCGCGCTGCTGCCCCTCTCGCGCCGCTCCCACAAGAACCTCCTGGTGGTGGGCGCCGATCCCGCGTCCCCCTCCGGCACGACCGGCCCCCCGACGACCACCCTCGCCGGGGCCTTCGTGGAGCTGGGCTTCGCGGCGACCGCGCTGTCCACCGGCACGGCTCCGACCCAGGCGAAGATCGCCGAGGCGGTGGCCGCGGCGCAGGGCAAGGACGCCGTGGTCGTGGGCACGTACAACGTCTCGGCGACCAGCTCCCAGCGCACCCTGGTCAGCGCGCTGGCGGCGACCGGGGTCCCGGTGATCACCGTGGCGATCCGCAATCCGTACGACATCGCCCAGCTGGCGGGGACCGGCTTCACCGCCGCCCTCGCCACGTACTCCTGGACGGATGTCGAACTCCGGGCCGCCGCCCGGGTGATCGCGGGGCGGGCCGAGCCCGAGGGCAGGCTGCCGGTACCGGTGCAGCGCGCGGACGCTCCCGCGCAGGCGCTGTACCCGGTCGGCTACGGACTGTCGTACAGGAGGTACGCCACACCCACGGCCTGACCACCCCGAAGAGCTAAAAACACCCCGTGCACCTGGCGTGTGCCCGCCCCGGCGGGTCACGCTGGGTGCACGTCCTCAGGGGCGTGTACGGGGGGCAGCCATGGAGAAGCGCCGTGTCGGGGCAGTGCTGCGCGTCCTGCTGCCCGTCGCCGCCGCGCTGACCCTGACGGCCTGCCGGCACCCCGTGGGCACCCCGAGCACACCCGCGACCGGGTCGGGGGACGGCTCGGCGCCTTCGGGCTACGGGGTGGAGTTCCTGGGGCCGGCCGACTGCAGCTCGCGCGGCGAGGCGTTCCGCGAGGTGTCGTGCGGCAGCGAGAAGGCGGCGGCGCGGGTGCTCGCCCGTCACACGGGCGCCCCTTCGGCCGGACCGCCCTGCCCGCCGACGACCGACTTCGTCCTGCACATCTCGCGGGGCGGCCCCTCCCCCGGCGACCCCGGCGGGCAGCCGCGCGGATACGCCTGCATGCGCAATCTGGAGTCCCCGCATCCGGGCGATCCCGGGCAGGGCGGGGGTCCGCTGACGGTCGTCGGGGACTGTGTCCACGGCTTCCGCGAGGGCGAGGTCAGGGAGACCGCCTGCGACGGATCGGGCCGGCGGCCACCGGAGTTCGAGATCACCTCGGCGGTGGCCCGGCGCGCGCTCTGCCCGGACACGACGGACCTGTATGTGCGGCTGGGCGGGGACAGACCGGTGGGCTGCGCCCGCCGGATGTGAACAACACCCCACGCGCACAGCCCACTTCGGTCCGTCCGGAGCCGGCCCGGCCCGGACGCAGGCTCCCTAGGGACGCAGGGTGCCCTGCTCGCGCCGGAGTTCGGCGTCCCTCACGTCGAGGCGCTTGTCGAACTTCGCGAGCGGCTTCGCCTGCGTGGGATCGGCCTGGACGGCCGCGGGCGCGACCCCGGCCCAGCGCAGGATGGCCGCGGTGGCCCGGGCCTTCTCGTCGGCGACGAGACCGGCGACCTTGGAGCCGTGGTTGCCGCCCGGCACGGTGTAGACGTAGCTGTCACGTGCGCCCCTGCCGAGGCGGAAGGGCTCCGCGCCCCACGGGTCGTTCTCGCCGTAGACGTACAGCATGCGGGTGGCGTTGTGCCGGACCCAGCTGTCGACGTCGCGCATCGCGGAGGGCTGGAACTTCATCGGGATGGAGCGCGGCACGAAGTTACGCGGCGGCTGGTAGCCGTAGCGGCTGAGGCCGCCGAGCCAGGGCTGCTCGATGTCGGGCGATCCCAGCTGGGTGCCCGCCTGGTAGTAGTACGGCGTGTAGGTGTTCAGGCCCTGGTCGGCGTAGGCGGAGAAGCCCGAGATGCCGTCGACGGAGTCCCAGATCTCCTGGTCGGTGGCGTTCGGGGCGTCGGCCGGGACGGAGTCGCAGTCGGCGAGGAGGCTGTACTGCCAGTACGCCCAGACGTAGTCCATGACGACGGCCTCGTAGGCCTTGTCGAGCGTGCCGACGGTGTTGAAGGTGAGGCCGTTCTCGGCGGCGTACGCCTCGTACTTCTTCTCCAGCGGCTCCCGGCGGACGAGGGCCTCGCGCTGGACGCCGTTCAGCCGGTCGCGGCACTCCTTCGTCCCGACGTTCTCGAAGAACCGGTCGTACGCCGAGTCCTCCGTGTTGTTCACGTCGTTGGGCGCGACGTAGGCGACGACGCCGTCCATGTCCTTCGGGTAGAAGCGCTCGAAGTAGGTGGCCGTCATGCCGCCCTTCGAGCCGCCGGTGGAGAGCCAGTTCTGGGAGTAGATCTTCCTCAGCGCGGTGAAGACGCGGTGCTGGTCGCTGGCGGCCTGCCAGATGTCGAGCTTCGACCAGTCGGCGGGCGCCGGGCGGGACGGAGTGAAGAAACGGTACTCCAGGGAGACCTGGTTGCCGTCGACGATCTGCGTCGGCTCACTGCGGCTGGGGTTGGTGGAGACGTTGTAGCCGCTGGTGAAGAAGACCGTCGGCCGGCTCGTGTCCTTGTGCAGCAGGGTGACGCGCTGCTGGAACGTGCCCTTGGACGGGTGCTTGTGATCCACCGGCTGGGTGTAGTTGAGGACGAAGTAGCGGTAGCCGGGATACGGCTTCTCCTCGATCAGGCTCATTCCCGGGATGGCCAGGATGCGGTCCTTGATGTCCTCGGTGCCGCTCTCGTTGCTGCTGCTGGTCGAGCCGCTGTTCTGCTTCGCGGCCGGTTCCGCGGCGGTGGCCGCACCGGCCGAGGCCCCGGTCGCACTCACTGTGCCGATGAGCACCGCGAGCGACAGAACGCCTCTGAGCGCCTTGCGCATGCACCCTCCCCTTGATTCACGACAGTCGCCGTGAACCTAGCGGGGGCAACACCTGCCACGCCAGACCCAGTTGCACCTCAGCACAGGATCCATCCGGTGGAGGCGGAGGAGCCGCCGACGGAACCGGACGCGCGGACGCACCGGTTGAGGGCGTGCACCTTGACCGGCCCGGCCAGCTGGGTGAACCTGCCGCTGTCGACGACCGCGCTTCCCCCGCGCGGCTGGAGCGACACCCGCATCGGCCGGCGCTGGCCCGGCTTTCCGGCGACGGCGACGGCGCACGCGTAGGCGCGGGTCTCGTAGACGCGCAGCGAGCCGGTGGAGAAGGCCACCGTCTTGGCCAGCCGCCCGGAGCAGCCCGAGGCGGCCTGCGCGGAGGGCGTTCCGGCGGGCCCCAGGACCAGGCCGAGGGCTCCGAGCAGCGGGAGGACGACGAGCGCCGCTCCCGCGCGCCGTCCGCCGGCCCACAGCCGCCCCGTCCGTCTCCTGGACCTCACCGGTCCCGTCGCGCCGTCCATACCGCCCACTCCGCCCGCCTCATCGAACACACTGGCCCACTTCAGACACACGTACGCATGGGTGTACGACGCGAGAAGGGGCCCCTGAGGTTGCGGACGGGCTCAGACTCCTGCCGGGGCGCCTTCCCCTATGCCCTCGTCGAGGCCCTCCCCTATGAAGGTCCGCCACAGTCGCGCGTAGGCGCCCTCCCTGGCCAGCAGCTCGTCGTGCGTGCCGTCCTCGGCGACCCTGCCCCGGTCCATCACCACGACCCGGTCCGCGCGGGCGGCCGTCGTCAGCCGGTGGGCCACCACCAGCGTGGTGCGCCGCCCCACCAGCCGGTCGGTGGCCTGGTTGACCTGGGCCTCACTGGCGAGGTCGAGGGAGGCGGTCGCCTCGTCGAGCAGCAGGATGTCCGGGTCGACCAGCTCGGCGCGGGCGAGCGCGATCAGCTGGCGCTGGCCCGCCGAGAGGTTGCGCCCGCGCTCGGCGACCTCGTGGAGGTAGCCGTCCTCCAGCGTCGCGATCATGTCGTGCGCGCCGACCGCCCTGGCCGCCGCCTCCACCTGGGCGTCCGTGGCCTCCGGCTGTCCGTAGGCGATGGCGTCGCGGACCGTCCCCTCGAAGAGGTACGCCTCCTGGGGCACGACTCCGAGCCGGTGCCGGTACGCCGTCCTGTCGAGGCGGCGCAGGTCCGTGCCGTCCGCCGTGACCCGTCCGCTCGTCGGGTCGTAGAACCGGGCGACGAGCTTGACCAGCGTGGACTTGCCCGCCCCCGTCTCGCCGACGAAGGCGACCGTCTGACCGGCCGGAATGCGCAGATCGATGCCGGTGAGGGCCTCCTCCTCGCCCGCGTACGCGAACGACACGTCCTCGAAGGCGATCTCGCCGCGCAGCGAGGTCACGTCCAGCGGCTCGTCGTGATCGGCCGTGGAGGTCGGCTCCCGCAGGAGCTCCTGGATGCGGCCGAGGGAGACGCTGGCCTGCTGGTAGCCGTCGAAGACCTGGGAGAGCTGCTGCACGGGCGCGAAGAACAGGTCGATGTAGAGGAGGTAGGCGACCAGTGCGCCCGTGGTCAGCGTGCCGTCGTCGACGCGCCCCGCGCCGACGATCAGCACGGCGGCGGCCGCGACCGAGGCGAGCAGCTGCACGAAGGGGAAGTAGACGGAGATCAGCCACTGCCCGCGCACCCTGGCCTGGCGGTAGTGGTCGCTGCGCTCACCGAAGCGCTCGGCGCCGTCGTGCTCGCGGCGGAAGGCCTGCACGATCCGCAGTCCGGCGACGGACTCCTGGAGGTCGGCGTTGACGACGCTGATGCGCTCACGGGCGAGCTCGTACGCCTTGACGCTCTTGCGGCGGAAGAAGAACGTGCCGACGATCAGCAGCGGCAGCGTGGCGAAGACGACCAGGGCCAGCTGGACGTCGAGGACGAGCAGCACGACCGTGATGCCGAAGAAGGTGACGACGGAGACGAAGGCCGTGACCAGGCCGGTCTGGAGGAACGTCGAGAGCGCGTCGACGTCCGTCGTCATCCTGGTCATGATGCGGCCGGTCAGCTCGCGTTCGTAGTAGTCGAGGCCGAGCCGCTGGAGCTGCGCGAAGATCTTCAGGCGCAGGGAGTACAGCACGCGCTCACCGGTGCGGCCCGTCATCCGGGTCTCGCCGATCTGGGCCGCCCACTGCACGAGGACGGCGAGCAGGCCGAGGCCGGCCGCCGCCCAGACCGCGCCGAGCGCCATCTTCGTGACGCCGTCGTCGATGCCGTGCCGGATCAGCACGGGCAGCAGCAGGCCCATGCCCGCGTCGACGGCGACCAGCCCGAGGCTCACCAGCAGCGCGGCCCCGAAGCCGTGCAGCAGCCTGCGCAGCCCGTAGGACTGCTCCGGGCGCACCGCGCTCGCCTCGTCGATGGCCGGGACGTCCGTGGCGGGCGGCAGCGCGTCGACCTGGGCGAGGAGCTCGGGCGTGGCGGGCATGCCCGCGGCGGCCCTGTCGCGCGGCTGCTCCTTGCGGATCCACAGCTCGGGGGTGACACCGCGCTCGGCGTCGAACTCGGCGTCCAGCTCCTCCTGGAGCGCGCGGTCGTCCTCGGGCGCCGGGGCCGCCGCCGGCCGGTGGCCCGGGGAGGTGCCGCCCATCTCGTCCGGGTCGGTCAGCAGCCTGCGGTACAGCGCGGAGCGGCGCTCCAGCTCCGCGTGCGTGCCGATGTCGGCGAGCCGCCCCTGGTCGAGGACCGCGATGCGGTCGGCGAGGCCGAGGGTGGAGCGGCGGTGGGCTATCAGCAGGGTGGTGCGGCCCTCCATGACCTGGGCCAGGACCTCGTGGATCTCGTGCTCGACCCGGGCGTCGACGGCCGAGGTCGCGTCGTCCAGGAGCAGCAGGCGCGGGTCGGTGAGGATGGCGCGGGCCAGGGCGACGCGCTGGCGCTGGCCGCCGGAGAGGGTGAGGCCGTGTTCCCCGACCTTGGTGTCGTACCCCTCGGGCAGCTCGGAGATGAAGCCGTGCGCCTGGGCGGCGCGGGCGGCCCGCTCGATCTGCTCCTGGCCGGCGCCGGGGCATCCGTACGCGATGTTGGCGCCGACCGACTCGGAGAAGAGGAAGCTGTCCTCCGGTACGAGCCCGATGGCGGCCCGCAGCGAATCCTGGGTCAGCTCCCGGACGTCGTGGCCGCCGACCAGGACCGCACCGTGCGACACGTCGTAGAAGCGGGGGAGCAGGAGCGAGACGGTGGACTTGCCGCTGCCGGAGGCGCCGACGACGGCCACGGTCTCGCCGGGCTCGATGGTGAGGGAGAAGCCGTCCAGGACGGGGCGGTCGTCGGCGTAGCCGAAGCGGACGTCGTCGAACTCGACGCTCGCGGGGGCGTCGGCGGGCAGCTCCTTGGTGCCGTCCTTCATGGACGGCTCGGTGTCGATGAGCTCCAGGACGCGCTCCACACCGGCCCTGGCCTGCTGGCCGACGGTGAGGACCATGGCGAGCATCCGGACCGGGCCGACGAGCTGGGCGAGGTAGGTGGAGAAGGCGACGAACGTGCCGAGGGTGATCTCGCCCCGGGTGGCGAGCCAGCCGCCGAGGGCGAGCATGGCGACCTGGCCGAGCGCGGGGACGGCCTGGAGCGCCGGGGTGTAGCGGGAGTTCAGCCGGATGGTGCGCAGCCGGCCCGCGAAGAGCCTGCGGCTGACCTCGCGGAGCTTGCCCGTCTCCTGCTCCTCCTGGCCGAAGCCCTTGACGACGCGGACGCCGGAGACGGCCCCGTCGACGACTCCGGCGACGGCCGCGGCCTGGCTCTGGGCGTACCAGGTGGCGGGGAAGAGCCGGGCCTTGGAGCGGCGGGCGATGAACCAGAGGGCGGGGGCGACGGCGAGGGCGATGAGGGTCAGGGGCAGCGAGAGCCACGCCATGATCACCAGGGAGATGAGGAAGAGCAGGATGTTCCCGATGGTCATCGGGAGCATGAAGAGGAGGCCCTGGATCAGCTGGAGGTCGCTGGTGGCACGGCCGACGACCTGACCGGTGGAGAGCTCGTCCTGCCGCTTCCCGTCGAGCCGGGTGAGGGTGCCGTACATCTCGGTCCGCAGATCGTGCTGTACGTCGAGTGCGAGCCGGCCGCCGTAGTAGCGGCGGATGAAGGTGGCGGCGTAGACGAGGACGGCCGCGCCGATCAGCAGACCGGTCCAGACGCCGAGGGAGCGGGTGTGGCTCCCCACGACGTCGTCGATGATCACCTTGGTGATGAGCGGGACGAGGGCCATCACGGCCATGCCGGCGAGCGAGGAACCCAGGGCGAGCACGACATTGCGGCGGTAGCGCCACGCGTATCCGCTCAGCCGCCGGCCCCAGCCCTGTTTCTCCCCGCTCCGCTTCTCCGCGCCCGCCACCCGTGCCTCCTGGTCTCGCCCCGTTGCCCCGCCTGACCTACCGCATGTCCCCAACGCCGTCAGCTGCGGATTTCATCCTTCCGCAACAATTCTCGGCCGATGGGCGGAGAAGCGGGCGGGTGGTCCTAGGACCACCGGGGTACGAATGACCACGCATATCGGGAGCGAAGGAACGGAGCAGGAGAAATGACGAACGACCTCGGAGCTGAGGCCCACCTCTGCGGCCGGCTGTACGCGGCGCTGGCCGAGCTGCAGCGGCTGGGCGAGGGCGAGCACCATTCGCTCGGCAGGCCCGGGGTGCTGAAGAAGCTCGCCCTGGAGCCGTCGAAGCACCTCACCGAGCACCTCCACCTGGCCGGGAAGTACCTGCTGACGGCCAGGAACAGGGGGCAGGGCGCTCCAGCCGCCGTGGTGTTCCGGTCGCTCCCGGATCTGCTGCCCTCCGGAAGGGGCCTGCCGGGCTCGCTGCGCGACGACGCGTTGCAGGAGCGCTTCCACGAGGGCCGCACGGCGCAGGAGGCCGCGATCGGCAGGGCCGGGTGAGCGGGGGCGGCCGGGCTCGGGCCCGGCCGCCCCCGCTGTCCGGCTACAGGTGCGTCGGCTCGAACATCTTCAGCAGCGCGGGGAGCACCACCACCGACGGGCCCGGGGCCGCGAGTGCCTTGGCCAGGTCGGCGGAGAGGGACTCGGGGCTCGTGAGGACCCCGGGGACGCCGAAGGACTCGGCCAGCGCGACGAAGTCCGGGCGGGAGAGCTCGGTGGCCGTGGCCTCGCCGAAGGCTCCCGTCATGTACTCCCGCAGGATGCCGTAGCCCCCGTCGTCGACGATCAGCCAGGTGACGGGCAGGTCGTACTGCCGGGCGGTGGCCAGCTCGGCGATCGAGTACATCGCGCCGCCGTCGCCCGAGACCGCGAGCACCGGCTTCGTCGGATCGGCCGCGGCGGCACCGAGCGCGGCCGGGAAGCCGTAGCCGAGACCGCCCGCGCCCTGCGCCGAGTGCATCGTGTTCGGGTGGCGGGCGTCGAAGGCGGACCAGGCCCAGTAGGCGAGGATCGTCATGTCCCAGAAGCTGGGCGAGCTGTCGGGCAGCGCCTCGCGCACGGAGGCGAGCACCTGCTGCTCCAGCGTGAGGTCCTGCGACGCGATCCGCTCGTGGACCTTCTCCAGCAGCGCGCGGACGCGCTCGGCCGCGGTGTCGTCCTCGCGCGGCTCCACCGCCTCCAGGAGGTCGGACAGGGCCTCGCGTGCGTCGGAGTGGATGCCGAGCGCGGGGTGGTTGGACTCCAGCTTCCCGGCGTCGGCCTCGATCTGGATGACCCGGCCGCGCGGGGCGAAGGTGTGGTAGTTCGAGGAGAGCTCCCCGAGCCCCGAGCCGACGACCAGCAGGACGTCCGCGGACTCCAGGAAGTCCGTGGTGTACCGGTCCTCCAGCCAGGACCTGAGCGAGAGCGGGTGCTCCCAGGGGAAGGCTCCCTTGCCGCCGAAGGTGCTGACGACCGGGGCGTCGATCTTCTCCGCGAGCGCGCGCAGCTTGCCCGTCGCGTCGGACCGTACGACTCCGCCGCCCGCGATGATCACCGGACGCTCGGCGTTCGAGAGCAGCTGGGCCGCCGCGAGGGTCAGCTCCGGCCGGGGGTACAGCTCGCGCGGGGTGGCGTCCAGCGCGCTGACCACGGGCAGGACGGTCTCGGCGAGCAGCACGTCCTGCGGGATCTCGACCCAGACCGGGCCGTGCGGGGCCGTCAGCGCGGACTCCCAGGCGGCGGCGATCGCGGAGGGGATCTGCGAGGCCGTGCGCACGGTGTGCACGGACTTCACGATGTCGCGGAAGGACGCCTTCTGGTCGCGGAGCTCGTGCAGGTAGCCGTGGCGTCCGCCGCCGAGTCCCGCGGTGGGGATCTGGCTGGAGATCGCCAGCACGGGCGCCGAGGCCGCAGCCGCCTCCTGGAGCGCGGCCAGGGAGGTCAGCGCGCCGGGGCCGGTGGAGAGCAGCAGGGGCGCCACCTCGCCGGTGATCCGGCCGTAGGCGTCGGCGGCGAAGCCCGCGTTGTTCTCGACGCGCAGTCCGATGTACGCGAGCGAGGAGCGGCGCAGCGCGTCGAACATGCCGAGCGCGTGCTGGCCGGGCAGCCCGAAGACGGTGGTGGCGCCGAGTCCCTGGAGGGTCTCGACGACCAGGTCGCCGCCGTTGCGTCCGGGCGGCGGGTTCAGTGCCGCTTCCGCCTGGGCGGCGGTGAGCTGCGGCCGGTCGTCGTGGTCGTGACTCACTGGGTGCGGCCCTCCGCGATCTGGCGGGACATGATCGTCGTCAGCTCGTAGGCGGTGTGCGAGGCGGCGACGGAGGTGATCTCCGCGTGATCGTACGCCGGGGCCACCTCGACCAGGTCGGCCGAGACGAGGTGGCAGGAGGAGAGCCCGCGCACGATCTCCAGGAGCTCGCGCGAGGTGAGGCCGCCGGCCTCGGGGGTGCCGGTGCCGGGGGCGTGCGCCGGGTCGAGCACGTCGATGTCGATGGAGATGTAGAGCGGCCGGTCGCCGATGCGCTGCCGCAGCTGGTCGGCGATCTCGTCGACGCCGCGCCGCATGACGTCGGCGGAGGTGACGATGCCGAAGCCCATCTTGGCGTCGTCGGTGAGGTCCTGCTTGCCGTACAGCGGGCCGCGGGTGCCGACGTGGGACAGCGCCTCCGTGTCGAGGATGCCCTCCTCGACGGCCCGGCGGAACGGGGTTCCGTGGGTGTACTCGGCGCCGAAGTAGGTGTCCCAGGTGTCCAGGTGCGCGTCGAAGTGGAGCAGGGCGACGGGGCCGTGCTTCTTGGCGACGGAACGCAGCAGGGGCAGCGCGATGGTGTGGTCGCCGCCGAGGGTCATCAGGCGGGCGCCGGTGGAGAGCAGGTCGTCGGCGGCGGCCTCGATGGTCTCGACGGCCTCGTTGATGTTGAACGGGTTCGCGGCGATGTCACCCGCGTCGGCGACCTGGGCGAGCGCGAAGGGGGAGGCGTCCTGCGCCGGGTTGTAGGGACGCAGGAGCCGCGAGGCCTCGCGGATGGCGTTGCCGCCGAAGCGGGCGCCGGGCCGGTAGGAGACACCGGTGTCGAAGGGCACGCCGACGACGGCGACATCGGCGGTGCCGACCTCGTCGAGCCGCGGCAGCCGGGCGAACGTCGCGGGTCCGGCGTACCGCGGGACGCGGGAGGAGTCGACGGGGCCGCGCGGCGTTTCGTTGCTGCTCATGGGTGCGGGTGCCTTTCGTTGAACCATGCACGCCTTGTGGGCGTTCATCCGTATGCAGTCTGCCAGGGGCCCGCGTGGGGCCCCTGGCCGTGTGCCGGGAGCCCGTGTGGGGCCCCTGGCGGTCAGACCGTGGCCGGGTCCGGGGTCGTCGCCGGCTCCTCGGTGCCCCGCCCGGCCAGCCGCTCGCGCCAGGCGGCGAGGACGGCGGCGTCGGTCGGCTTCGTCGCCAGCGAGACGACGACGTACACGACGAGCGAGGAGAGCAGCCCGTAGTAGACCGGCTCGTTCGCGAGGATGCCGTACGTGGTCATCAGCCCGATCACCGCGACGCCTCCGACGACCACGGCGGACAGCGCGCCCGCCGCCGTGCCCCGGCGCCAGAGCAGGCCGCCGAGGATCGGCACGAGCAGCCCGCCGACGAGCAGGTTGTAGGCCACGGTCAGGGCCTCGACGACGTCGTTGAGCGCGATGGCGATCACGATGACGGCGACGCCCATGATGAGGATGAACGCCCGGTTGCCCTTGACCTCGTCGCGTTCCTCGCCGCCCTCCTTGGCGACCACGCCCCGCAGCCGCGACCAGATGTCGTTGTTGGCGACGGTGGCGCAGGCGATCAGGGCGCCGGACGACGTGGACATCACCGCGGCGAGCGCGGCGGCCAGCACCAGCCCGCGCACACCGACCGGCAGTTCGTCCTTCACGATCGTCGCGAACGCCGCGTCGGCGCTCGGCAGCGTCGGGTACATGACCTTGGCGGCCGTCCCGATGACGGCACCGGCTATCGCGTACACCAGGCAGTAGGTGCCCGCGACGGTGCCGCCCCAGCGGGCCGTGCTGTCGCTGCGGGCGGTGAACACGCGCTGCCAGATGTCCTGGCCGATCAGCATGCCGAAGGTGTAGATCAGGACGTACGTGAAGATCGTCTCGCCGCCGATGCCCAGCGGGTCGAAGTACTCCGTGGGCAGCTGCGCCTTCATCTCGCTGAAGCCGCCGGCCTTGATCACCGCGATCGGCAGGAGGAGGAGCAGGACGCCGATCGTCTTGACGACGAACTGCACCATGTCGGTGATCGTGATCGACCACATGCCGCCGAGCGTCGAGTACGCGACGACGATGGTGCCGCCGAGGATGATCGCGACGGTCCGGTTCACGTCGAAGAGGACGTCGAAGATGGTGGCGTACGCGATGGTCGAGGTGACCGCGAGCATCAGGGTGTACGCCCACATGACGACACCCGAGATGACCCCGGCCCTGCCGCCGTAGCGCAGGTCGAGCATCTCGGAGACGGTGTAGACCTTCAGCCGTGCGATGCGCGCGGAGAAGAAGACGGACAGGGCGAGCAGCCCGAGGCCGATCGTGAAGACCATCCACGCGCCGGAGAGCCCGTACTGGTAGCCGAGGCCCACGCCGCCGATCGTCGAGGCACCGCCGAGGACGATCGCGGCCATCGTGCCCGAGTACATCCAGGGGCCGAGGCGCCGTCCCGCGACCAGGAACTCGCTCTTGGACTTGGCGCGGCGCATGCCCCACCAGCCCATGGCGAGCATGCCGGCCAGATAGACCACGATCACCGCGTAGTCGACAGCCATGGGCTTTCCTCCGTCTCGTTCTCAGGGGTCGGGTGTGGTGATGAAGACGGTAGGTGGCCGGAAGCCGACGCTGAAGTGTACGTTTTCTCCATCCTCACCCCCATGAATGGATGGATCGTCCATGCCCGACTCGCCCGCCGGGCCTCCCACCCCGCCGATCGCCCTGACCGAACTCCTCGGCAGGGAGGAGCTCGGGCTGCGGCTGCTGGCCGGCCCGGAGCAGGCGGATCTCCTCTGGGTCCACACCTCGGAGATGGCCGACCCGTACCCCTATCTGCTGGGCGGGGAGCTGCTGCTGACCGCCGGGGTCCAGCTCAGCGACGCGGACACCTATGTGGCCCGGCTGGTCGAGGCGGGGGCCTCGGCGCTGGGTTTCGGGGTGACCCCGGTCTACGACACCGTGCCGGACGCCCTGGTGGCGGCGTGCGCGAGACACGGACTGCCGCTGGTGGAGGTGCCGCCGGAGACGCGGTTCACCACGATCGCCCGGGCGGTGTGGCGGCTGATGGCGGAGGCCCGCCACCGCGAGCTGCGCCGGGTGACCCGGGCGCAGCAGGCGCTGGCGACGGCCGCCGCCCGTCCGGACCCGGTGCCGGCGGTGCTGCGGCAGCTGGCCGTGCAACTGGAGGGGCGGGTCGCGCTCCTCACCGCGGACGGCGGGGTGCTCCACGCGGCGGGCGGGCGCACCGCCCCGGACGTGCAGACCGCCCTGGCCAGGCTCGCGCGGGTGGTGGCGCCGGCGCACACCACCTCGGCGCCCGGGACACCCGGCCGCACGCCGAGCCCGTCCTCGGCCGCCGAGTCCCGGGACGGCGTCCACCTCTTCGCGTACGCCCTGGGCGGCGGGCAGGGACTGGCGCTCGCCCTGGCGACGCCCCGGCGCGACGCGGGCGACCACACGATCGCCGGGATCGCCGTGGTGCTGCTCTCCCTGCTCACCGCTCCGCACCAGGGCGCGGACGCGGCCGGCCGTTCGGCGGCGCTGGTCCGCCTGCTGCTCGGCGCGTCACCCCGGGAGGTGGCTCCGCTGCTGGGCGACGGGGACTCCTGGACGGTGGTGCACGCCCGCCGCACCGACGGCGCCCCGGCCGATCCGCTGAACGCCGGGGCACTGGCGGCGGCCCTGGGCTCCGCACTGTCCGACACGGACCGGGAGACCGTGCGGGTCCTGCTCCACGGCCCCCGCACGGTGCCCCCGCAGCCCGGCTGGACCCTCGGCGTCTCGGAACCCTCCCCGGTCACCGCTCTGCGCGACGCCGACACCCAGGCGGCCCGCGCCCTGGGCCACGCGGAGGCCACCCGCACCGCGCTGACCAGGCACCGCCCCGGCGTCGAGGGCCTGGCCGCCCTCATCCCCCCGGACCGCGCCGAGGCCCACGCCCGAGCCCTGCTGGCCCCCCTCACCGAGCCGCTGGCCGAGACGCTGCGCTGCTGGCTGAGCCTCCACGGCAGCTGGGACCGCACGGCGGTGGCGCTCAAGGTGCACCGCAACACGGTGCGCCAGCGCGTCGCACGGTGCGCGGCGCTGCTGGACATGGACCTGGACGACATGGACGTACGGACGGAGCTGTGGTTCGCGCTGCGGAGCCGTGCGTAGGTCGGTAGCGGTCACCAGCGGCGGACGTCCCGCGCCTCTCCTGCGATCGAGCGGGACACCGTGCCGACCGGTGAACTACGTAGGCGATTACGTGGTTCCACCGACGCCCCGGGAAGGCGGCGTTGGGAAGCTCACCCCACGAGCTTCCTGACGGAGCCGTGGTGTCACGCCGGGGGTCTGCCGACTCCCTGCTGGGCATCCGTCGCCAGGTGTACATCGCGCAGCGAACCGTGTGTAGCCGATGGAGCCTGCCTGATCACTGGAGAGCCGTCCCTTGGTTTCCAAGATTCGTGTCCTTCTGGGCATGCTCGTGCTCCTGGCGCTGGCCATCGGCGCCATATCCCTGCTCGCGGCCATGGAGGCGGACGCCACCTGGTTCACGGTCGTCCCTCTCGGCATCCTCGTCATCGGCGCGTCCGTCGCCCAGTCGCTCGGATGGTTCAACCGCAAGGACGGCTGAACCGGCCCGGCGACCGGAGGAGCACACGGCCGGCCCCACCACGGACGGCCCGGGCCGTCCGGAGCCGGAGCGAGCGGGGCAGCCCGTACGGCCCTTCGCGGCCTCAGGAACGGAAGCCGATGAGGCCGAAACCCGGCCGCGCTTGTGCGCGTCGCATCCAGTCGAGGCACTGCATGACGGCCTCCACGACCTCGGGCTCCAGGGTCGGGGCGTGCCCCGACGCGTCGACCGCGCGCTGGGCGGCCTCGAACTGCTGGAGCGCCCCGGCGATCGCGTCGGGCCCCCACTGCCCGCATCCCGGCGTGAAGGCGTAGGGCAGGGGAGCAGGTGGGGCACCGTGGCTGAACGCGTCCACGGACACAGCGGTGACCCCCATGGCCAGCAGGCCCTCATCGACGACCGACAGCCAGTCGCCCCTGTGCGGAGTGAAGCAGTCGTTGGGCAGGAACGAACCGTTGAGCTCGCACAGCCGCCGGTAGGCGTAGCCGTATTGGAAGGCGTGGTTCCGGTCCTCGCTGAAGGGACCGCCGAAAACGACCGCGCGCAGGGCCTCGTCCGCCGTGGGGGCGCCCCTCTCTATCTCGTGGCGGTGGTAGTCGTCGTCGCGAACCAGGTCATCCTCGAATCCGCCACGTACCGCTGTCAGGAAGTCGTCATCGCGACAGCCGATCAGGGCGTGCGTGGCGGCCACATCGAGCAGATAGACACTCAAGGAAGAACTCATGGGGCCAAGTTAGGCGACGCACCGGCAGCTCCCCGCGCGAGCTCTCCGTCCCCGAAGCGCATGGGCGTTCGCGGTGCTCGGAGAAAACAGGGAGGACGCCCCGGCGGGAGTCTGCTACACATACGAAGCTCCGCCCATACGCCAGGACTTGGATGCCATGCCCAGCGCCGTCACGCTCATCCGCTCCACCACCCTCTCCGACGTGGCCGAGTACGCCTACGCCGCCACCGCCCCAGCCGCCGCCCGGCTGATCTTCCTCGCCGGTTCGTGTCCGTTGAACGAGGACGGTTCGACAGCGGCGGTGGGCGACTACGCGGGCCAGGCGGCGAAGGCGTTCGAGAACATGCGCACGGCCCTCGCCGACGCGGGCGCGTCGCTGGAGGACGTCATCAGTACGCGGGTGCTCGTCGCGTCCTCGCGGCAGGAGGACCTGGTGACCGCCTGGGGCGTGGTCCGGGAGGGCTTCGGCGATCACGACGCCCCGAGCACACTGCTGGGCGTCACGGTCCTCGGATACCACGACCAGCTCGTGGAGATCGAAGCAGTCGCGGCGGTGCTCGACGCCTGAGAGCGGTCGCCCGCTCAGCCCTCGGGACCGGTACTCGGAGCCGTGAGGCGTTCACCCCGGCTCCGTCCGGGCGATCCGGCAGGTCACCCGCCCGGTGACTCGCCACACGCGCCACCACGTGAGGCAGGTGCGCCACGGTGACACAGCACGCCGGCCGGTCGCGGCGGTGACCCGCCCGAGGTCACGGGCGTGCTCACCACTCCCGGGGCGCGATCAGCTCCTCCACGTCCGCCCCGGCGAAGCCGTAGGCCATGGCGATCGCCCAGAAGTCCTCGGCTATCTCCTCGCGGGCGACCGTCTCGATCTCGCTCCCCGCGGCCTCGAACTCGGCTTCCAGAGCGTTGAACTCCTCGGTCGCCGCGTGCGTCAGCGCGTAGAGACCGGCCAGATCCGCCGGGCGTTCCGCCTCGATGCGTTCGCAGAGCCGGACCAGGACGGCCCTGCCCCGGTCGACGACACGGTCCGGGAAATAGGGGTCCCGGTAGAGCCCGCCCAGAAACGCGTACTCCGCCATGCCCGGTTCGCTGATCGCCATGCCCTGTCCCCGCCCTGCCGTCGGCCCGTGGGACCACCCCGTTCCTCCGGTGATCCACAGGACCGATGGTGCACCACGCCACTGACAGTGGGGGTGCTCAGGCGGCGGGCACGGGGACGGTCACTGCACGCGCGCGGAGGACCGGCCGCTGTCCTCCTCGTCCTCGTCGTCACCCGGGATGTGGACGTCGAAGACGTTGATGTTGATCTCCACGACCTCCAGGCCCGTCATCGTCTCCACCGCGTCGGTCACATGGGTCCTGACCTTGTCGGCGAGTTCATGGATCGGGATGCCGTACTCGACCTCGATGTCGACGTCCACCGCGGTCTGCTTCTCCCCCACCTCCACCTTCACGCCGCGTCCTCCGCCGGAGGAACCGCCCACGCGGCCCGCCACCGCGCCTATCGCCTTGGACGCCCCCCGGCCCACCGAGTGCACGCCCTCGGTCTCACGGATGGCGATTCCGGCGATGGTGGCCACCACTCCGTCGGCGATGGTCGTCCTGCCACGCGTCTTCTCCCCCGAACCGCCGCCCGAGGTCTCGAATTCAGCCATGACTGCCTCACAGAGAGTTGATGCGGCGAGGCTGCTCATGTCCTCACCGGCCCTCATTTCACTGTGCGCCTGCCCGCCCTCCCTCGCCATCGAGGCATACACAACGCTCCGTCCGGCCACGCTCCGCCACCGGCGGGCCCGGCATCGCACCGTGGGGCCGCGCGTGCTCAGCATCACCCTGGACAGCTGCCGTGACCGCCGGGTAACTTTTGACCAGGACTGAGCAAGCGCTTAGCCACCTCGACCGACGCTGAAGCTGACACCAGGAGGCACCCCGTGCGCCGTACGGTTTACAACGAGGACCACGAGGCGTTCAGGGAGACCATCCGCGCCTTCATCGAGGCCGAGGTCGTTCCCGTCTACGACGAGTGGTTCGCCGCGGGCCAGGCGCCTCGCGACTTCTACTACAAGCTCGCCGAGCTGGGCATCTTCGGCATCGAGGTGCCGGAGGAGTACGGCGGCGCGGGCGAGGAGTCCTTCAAGTTCGAGGCCGTCCTCTACGAGGAGACCGCCCGCGCGGGCATCTCCTTCGGCGGCTCCGGCGTGCACGTCCTGCTCTGCCTGCCGTACCTCAAGGCG
This sequence comes from Streptomyces sp. CB02058, assembly GCF_001905505.1. Taxonomy (GTDB): domain Bacteria; phylum Actinomycetota; class Actinomycetes; order Streptomycetales; family Streptomycetaceae; genus Streptomyces. The sequence goes on along the minus strand of NZ_LIPG01000002.1, from coordinate 337,289 downwards.
TACGCCACCGAGGAGCAGAAGAAGCGCTGGCTCCCGGACTTCGTCTCCGGCAAGTCCATGTACGCGATAGCCATGACCGAGCCGGGCACCGGTTCGGACCTGGCCGGCATGAAGACCACCGCCAAGCTCTCCGAGGACGGCACGCACTACGTCCTCAACGGCGCCAAGACCTTCATCACCGGTGGTGTGCACGCCGACAAGGTCATCGTCTGTGCCCGCACGGAGGCCCCCAAGGCCGACGACCGCCGCCACGGCATCTCGCTCCTCGTCGTCGACACCAAGTCCGAGGGCTACTCGGTCGGCCGCAAGCTCGACAAGCTGGGCCTGAAGGTCTCCGACACCGCCGAGCTGGCCTTCGTCGACGTCAAGGTGCCCGTCGAGGACCTGCTGGGCGAGGAGAACAAGGGCTTCTCCTACCTCGGCCAGAACCTCCCGCAGGAGCGCCTGGGCATCGCCGTCGGCGCGTACGCGCAGGCGAAGGCCGCCGTGCGGTTCGCCCAGCAGTACACGCAGGACCGCACCGTCTTCGGCAAGACCGTCGCGTCCTTCCAGAACACCAAGTTCGAGCTGGCCGCCTGCAAGGCCGAGGTCGACGCCGCCGAGGCCGTCTGCGACCGCGCGATCGAGGCCCTGGACGCCGGCGAGCTCACCCCCGCCGAGGCCGCGTCCGCGAAGCTGTTCTGCACCGAGGTCGCACACCGTGTGATCGACCGCTGCCTCCAGCTGCACGGCGGCTATGGCTTCATGAACGAGTACCCGATCGCCCGTCTCTACACGGACAACCGGGTCAACCGCATCTACGGCGGCACCAGCGAGGTCATGAAGTCGATCATCGCCAAGTCCATGGGTCTCTGAGAGCGGCTACGTTTCTCCTCCATGAGCGCAGCACTTGAATCCCTGCTCGATCTGCTCGACCTGGAGCAGATCGAGCAGGACATCTTCCGGGGCATGAGCCGTTCGGCGGTCGTGCCCCGCGTCTTCGGCGGCCAGGTCGCGGCCCAGGCCCTGGTCGCCGCCGGGCGCACGGTCCCCGACGACCGTGGCGCCCACTCCCTGCACGCGTACTTCCTGCGCCCCGGGGACCCGGGCGCGCCGATCGTCTACAGCGTGGACCGGATCCGCGACGGACGGTCGTTCACCACCCGCCGGGTCGTCGCCGTGCAGCACGGCAAGCCGATCTTCCATCTCTCGGCGTCCTTCCAGGTGCACGAGGAAGGCATGGACCACCAGGCCGTCATGCCCTCCGCCCCGGACCCGGAGTCCCTGCCGACGGCCGGGCAGATGCTGCCCCGGTACGCGGACCGCTTCACGGACCCGAGCATGATCGACCGGCTGCTGGAGGCCCGCGCCGCCGTCGATCTGCGCTATGTGGACGCCCCGCCCTTCGCCACCGCCGGTGAGCCGCGCGAGCCGCGCTCCCAGGTCTGGTTCCGGACGCACGGCAAGCTGGCCGACGATCCGCTGCTGCACGTCTGCCTGGCGACGTACGTCTCCGACATGACGCTGCTGGACTCGGTGCTGCTCGCCCACGGGCGCGGCGGCTGGTCGGTCGGTGACGTGGTGGGCGCCAGCCTGGACCACGCGATGTGGTTCCACCGCCCCTTCCGCGCCGACGAATGGCTGCTGTACGACCAGGAGTCGCCCTCGGCGTCCGGCGGGCGGGGCCTCGGCCAGGCCAGGATCTGGACGGCCGACGGCAAGCTGGCCATCACGGTCATCCAGGAGGGCCTGGTCCGCGTCCCGAGGGACTGAGATCCACGTCCCCAGGGACCGAGGTCCGCGTCCCGGGGGACCGAGGTGTCCGCGTCCCGAGGGACTGAGGTGTCCGCGTCCCGAGGGACTGAGATCACCGATTCGGACATACTGCCCACCATGAGTGACGAGCAGACCGGCGGCAGCGAGTCCACGTTCACCGTCGTCGTCGCGGCGATGGCCAATCTCGGCATCGCCGTGGCGAAGCTGGTGGCAGGGCTGATCAGCGGTTCGAGCGCGATGCTCTCGGAGGCGGCGCACTCGGTCGCCGACACCGTCACCGAGGTCATGCTGCTCACCGCGCTGAAGCGCAGCGAGAGGCCCGCCGACGAGGACCACCCGCTGGGCTACGGCCCCGAGCGCTACATCTGGGCGATGCTCGCCGCCGTGGCGACGTTCGTCGGCGGCGCGGTGTTCTCCCTGTACGACGGCATCCACACCCTGCTGCGGGGTGAGGAGCTCGGCGATCCGCTCGTCTCGTACATCGTGCTCGCGGTCGCGTTCCTGCTGGAGGGCTTCTCGCTGCGCACGGGCGTCCGCCAGGTGCGTGGTGAGGCCGCCCGGCTGCGGATGCCCGCGCCGCGTTACCTCCGCCGGACCCCCGACACCGCGGTCAAGGCGGTGGTGATGGAGGACTCGGCGGCCCTGGCCGGTCTGCTGCTCGCGGCCGGCGGCCTGCTCGGCGGGCAGCTCTCCGGATCGGGGGTCTGGGACGGCATCGCCTCGATCCTCATCGGCGTACTGCTGGTGTACGTGGCCTGGGTGCTCTGCCGGGCCAACGCCCAGCTGCTGATCGGCCGCCCGCTCCCCCCGGAGATGCGCGCCGGGGTGCGGGAGGAGCTGATGTCCGTGCCGCACATCGTCGAGGTGGTGGAGCTGACCACGCTGATCCAGGGGCCGTCGGAGCTGCTGATCGCGGCGAAGATCGACTTCCGGGACGCGTCGACCGCCGCGCAGATCGAGTGGGCCTGCGAGGAGGCGGAGCAGCAGCTCCGTGAGCGCTACGCGTCCATCCAGCGGGTGTACCTCGACCCGACACCGGGGCGCGCGCAGCGCCCGGCCGCGCGCGCCGGGGGCGGCTGAAACAAGCCCGATCGATCATTCGTGCGCCGGGCGCGCGCCGGAATGCGGGAGTGCTGCGGGATGCGGGGTCCGCGCCGCCCGCCAGGGGTAGAACCGTGGCGACCACTCCCCCGACCGAGGAGCACTCGCCGTGCCTCTGCACCCCGCCCCCATCGTCCTCGACCCCGCCGCCCGCGACGCGGACGCCGAACACGAGCTCTTACGGGCCCAGGGTCCCGCGACGCGTATCGACATCCTCGGTGTCGAGGCCTGGTCCGTGACCGACCCTGCCCTGCTGAAGGAGCTGCTGACCAGCCCGGACGTGTCCAAGGACGCGCGCCGGCACTGGCCCGGCTTCGAGGAGGCCGTCCAGACGTGGCCGCTGGCCCTGTGGGTCGCCGCGACGAACATGTTCACCGCCTACGGAGGCGACCACCGCCGCCTGCGCCGCATCGTCGCCCCGGCGTTCAGCGCCCGGCGCATCGCCGCGCTGAGGCCCACCGTCGAGGGTCTCGTGGATGGTCTCCTGGACGCTCTGGACACCACTCCCCCGGGCGAGGTGGCCGACCTGAGGGACCTGTTCGCCTATCCGCTGCCCATAGCGGTGATCGGACGGCTCCTCGGTGTCCCCGACGACCGCGCGGGCGACTTCCGCACCCTCGTCAACGACGTCTTCTCCACCACGCTGACCCCCGAGGAGGCCGCGGCCAACACCGCCCGGCTGTACGCCATGCTCGACGCCCTCATCGCCGCCAAGCGGGCCGAGCCGGGCGAGGACATGGCGTCCGTACTGATCGCCCTGGGCGAGGAGGGCGTCGACGGGCAGGGGCTGTCCGAGGAGGAGCTGCGCGACACGATCCTCCTGATGATCAACGCCGGCTACGAGACCACCGTCAACCTGATCGACCAGGCCGTCACGACCCTGCTGGCCCACCCCGACCAGCTCGGCCACGTCCGTGAGGGCCGCGCGTCGTGGTCCGACGTCGTGGAGGAGACCCTGCGGCACTCCCCGCCGGTCAAACACCTGCCCCTGCGCTACGCCGTCGCCGACATCCCGCTCCCCGACGGGCGGACCATCGCCAAGGGCGAGGCGATCCTCGCCTCCTACGCCGCCGCCAACCGTCATCCCGGCTGGCACCGGGACCCGCACGCCTTCGACGTCACCAGGATCACCAAGGAGCACCTCGCCTTCGGCCACGGCATCCACTTCTGCCTGGGCGCCGCGCTGGCCAGGATGGAGGGGGAGGTCGCGCTCAGCGCCTTCTTCGACCGCTTCCCGGACGCCGGACTCGCGCCCGAGGAGGGGGACATGGGGCCGGTGGCGTCACTGATCAGCAACGGCCACCGGTCCCTTCCCGTACGCCTGCGCCCGCGACAGGACTGACCACCGCACATGCACAGGAGGCGCGCGACGCGGCTGCGCTCCACACCCCCGTGACCGGTGGAGCGGAGCCGCATCGTGGGCCGCACCCCGCCCCCGGCGAGGTCGGCCACGACCGCCGCGGGCCGTACCGTCTCCGGTCCGGCCGCGGCCTGCTGGACAGACCATAGGGCGGAGGGGGGTGCGCCACTGTGTCGGTCGTGCACGAATCTTTGTCAGGAGCGCGCGTATCGCGGCGATCGCTCCCCGGGCAGCGTCGGCGCGTCCCCGGCCGAGGGCGGCTCACCGGCACCGGAGCTCCCTCGACGGCGTTGCGCGGGGTGGCGGAACCCTGCCATCCTGTTGGCCGGATCGCGCATGTCCAGGGGGGATCGTGAAGGACCGGGCCAGGACTTCTCCTGACGGACCGTTCGGACCTCACGGCCCTCGCGGCCCGCGCAGGCGAAAGCCCTTCCGATGAGCTCTGTCCTGGACACCACGGACATACCGGCGCGGGACCGTGAAGAGATGATCCGGCACGCGGTGTGGGAATCGCTCGTGCGGATCGACATCGATCATCACCTGCCGCCCGAGGAGCTCACGGCTCACATCGGGCTGGACACCGCGGGACCCCTGGGGATCTGCTCGGCGCGCGCGACCTCGATGACCATACGGCGGACCCCGCGCCTGGCACGGGAGGACGAGGAGCCGGCCGTCTTCCTGGGCCTGCAGGTGACGGGCACCAGCCTCGTGGCACAGAACGGCCGCCAGGCTCTGCTGAGGCCCGGAGACTTCGCCCTCTACGACACGGTCACCCCCTACACCCTCCTCTTCGGTGAGGGAGTGGACCATCACTTCCTCCGGTTTCCCCGCGCGGCGCTCGCGCTGCCCGAGCGAGCGCTCCGGGACATCACCGCGGTCGCCCTCGGCCCCGGCAATCCGCTGGCGGGTCTCGCCTCCACGTACTTCTCCCAGCTGGTCGTCAGCGAAGAGCTGCACAGCGGTCCGTACGCGGAGGCGGTCGCGGAGCCCAGCATCGAGCTCGTCCGTGCCGTCGTGGCGTCCCAGCTCGGAAGCCAGGACCTGGCCAGGGCGCCTCTGGAGGCCACGCTGAGCCTGCGGATCACGCGGTACATGCGCGCGCACCTGGCGGAGAGGGACCTGTCCGCCGCTCGGATCGCCGCCGCGCACGACATCTCGGTACGTCACCTCTACACGGTGCTGGCCCGGTCGGGTATCGCCCTCGGAGACTGGATCCGCTCGCACCGTCTCGCGGAGTGCAAGCGGGAGCTGGCCGGTCCCGAAGGGCGGGCCCGGACCATAGCCGCGGTCGGACGGAGCTGGGGCTTCGTGGACGCGACCCATTTCAGCAAGGTGTTCAAACAGGCCTACGGCATCTCGCCCCGGGCCTGGCGCGACGCGAACCACCCCGCTCCTCGCCGTGAACGGCGGGGGTGACGACCGCGGCGGAGCCCCGCCGGACCTGGCGGAACCTCACCGGGGCCGCTCACGGGCCCGGCCGGGTCCCGCGTGTCACGCCCGCTCCGCGGACGGCAGCAGCCCGGCCGCGTCGAGCAGATAGTCGGTCATCGGGTCGTAGTGGCGCGGGTCGGTCACGTGGTCGTCGAGCGGCACGGTGACCTGGAGGGTGCCCTCCGCCTCGCCGAGGAAGAGCGCGGGGTCGTTGCAGTCCGCGTAGCCGATGGAGTCGATCCCGCGCTGCCCGGCGCACCCGGCCCAGCCGTGGTCGGCGACGACCAGGTCGGGCTGCGGCCGGCCCTCGCGCTCCAGGCCGTCCAGGATGGCGGCCATCGGGACCGGGGAGTGCGTGTGCCAGAGGGTCGCCCCGCGCTCCAGGACGGCGACGTCGGCGAACTGGAAGACCATGCCCTCGTCCGCCATCAGGCCGCCGGGGATCCGTACGATCTCGCATCCCGCGGCCCGCAGGGCGTTCGCCGTCTGCCGGTGCACGTCGAGCAGCCCGCCCGGGTGCCCGGTCGCGAACAGCACCCGTTCGCCGTCCGCGGCGGCCTTGCGGAGCCGGGCCGCCATCCGGTCCAGGGCGTCGACCGTCAGCTCGGGGTCGATGGTGTCCTGGCCCTGCCGGTGCTCCGGGTCGTCGCTGACCCCGCATCTCTCGGCCATCACGGCCAGGACGTCCTGTTCGTCGGTCCACCGGTCACCGAGCTCCAGCCCCAGCCAGAAGTGGCGGTTGCCGTTGGCGAGCTGGCGGTAGTGGGAGAGGTTGTTGTCGCGGGGCGTGGCGACGTCGCCCGCGATACGCGTACGGACGAGGTGCTCGACGAGGGCGGCGCGGCTGGGTATCGGCATGCACCCATTGTGCCGTCGGGGCCGCGCTGTGTGCCCGATGTCTCGTACGGCGGGATCAGCGGGCGGCCCGGGGACCCCCCGCGCCCCGGACCACCGGGGCCGCATGGCCCACCGCCTGGACCGGGGCCCGGTGCGGGGCGGACCTGCCGTCCCCGACACCCCGGCCGGCCATCCGGCAGCCGAGGCATCCTGGGTGGCCCTGCCGCGCGGCGGAGTCGCGGGTCCGCCAGTGCCGCTCGGCCGCAGGACGCGGCCCGGAGCCCTTGCCCCAGCCCGCCAGGTGCAGCACCCAGCAGGTCAGTACGGCCACGGCGACGACGACCGCGCCGGCCAGGAGCACCGCGGCGGAGCCGATGACCAGACCTGCTCCCAGCACCGCGCTCCCGAGGGCGCCGAGGGCGGTACCGGTCCAGCCGGCGAGCGTGTGTCCCAGATCGGCGTCACCATGTGCGCTCACTTCGGCTCCCTCGGGGTGTGATAGTTCAGCGACCGGAACCACACACGGCCGCAGTTAACTCACGAGCTAAGCTACTTAGACACTAAGGGGAATTTCGGTGGACGGCAAGGAGCGCCCCGAGGTGGCCTACGACGAGATGCTCCGGGCGATGGACCGGCTGATCGCGCTCGCGCAGACCGGGCAGCACGACATCGCAGAGCGGCTCGGCCTGAACACCACCGACCTGACCTGCGTGGGATTCCTCATGGAGGCGTCGCTCGCCGGGAAGACCCTGGCCGCCGGCGACCTGGCCGAGCAGGCACGACTGACCACAGGGGCGGTGACGGGGGTGCTCAACCGCCTGGAGAAGGCGGGTTACGTCCGCCGCGCGCCCGATCCCGGGGACCGGAGGCGGGTGCGCGTGGTGATGGACGAGGAGGCCCGGGAGCGGGTCCTCGCCGTCTACGGCCCGTTCTACGCGCGCCTGTGCACCCTGGCGGCCGACTACGGGCCGCAGGAGATGGCCGTGCTCGCGGACTGGTTCACCCGTGCGCGGGAGGTCATGCGGGATTCACTGGAGGAGATCCGGGACGGCGGGGCCGGCGACGCCTGATCCCGCCGTTCGCCCCGACGGGCGTCAGGACGCCGCCGCCGCGAACGCCCCCCGCGCCAGCCGGTGCAGCAGCGCCGCCGTGGCCGTGCGGTCGGGGAGGGCTTCGGGGCGGGTCAGGTGGGGGGTGGAGTTCAGCAGGCCGAACACCGCGTGGACGGTGACCCGGGCCTCGTTCTCCGCGAGGGCGGGGTAGAGCGCGCGCACGGCCTCGACCCAGACCTCGACGTACTGCCGCTGGAGCTGGCGCACCCGCTTGCGGTCGGTGTCGCGCAGCCGGTCCAGCTCGCGGTCGTGGAGGGTGATCAGCGGCCGGTCGTCCAGGGCGAAGTCGATGTGGCCCTCGATGAGGGCGTCGAGGAGCTCCTCGGGGGAACCGCCGCGGGAGTCGCCGCCCTCGGTGACGCGCAGCCTGCCGCCGGCCAGCAGACGCTCACTGATGCCGACGAGCAGCTCGGCGAGCATGGCGTCCTTGCCGGGGAAGTGGCGGTAGAGGCCGGGGCCGCTGATGCCGACCGCCGCCCCTATCTCGTCGACCCCGACACCGTGGAAGCCGCGCTCGGCGAAGAGGCGGGCGGCCTCTCTCAGGATCTGCTCGCGGCGGGTGGGAGCCGCGACACGGGCGGCGGCATGGGTGCTCATGAGGATTCATTCTAGACAGGGGGGTTAGCGCTCGTTAACCTGAACGCAATGCGTTAACGCTCATTAACTCTCATCCGACTACTGCGGTACGGGCAAGGGGGCTCGACAGGATGCAGCAGGCACCGGTCCTGGTGAGCGCGGCCGATCCCGCCTCGGAGGCCTGGCAGGCCAATGAGGCGGCGCATCACGCGCTCGCCGACGAGCTGCGCACGCGGCTCGCCACGGCACGGCTCGGCGGGGGTGAGAAGGCCCGCGCCCGGCATGTGGCACGCGGCAAGCTGCTGCCCCGGGAGCGGGTGGACACCCTGCTCGACCCGGGCTCGCCCTTCCTGGAGCTGGCTCCGCTCGCGGCCGAGGGGCTGTACGGGGGCGCGGCACCGGCGGCCGGGGTGATCGCCGGGATCGGACGGGTCAGCGGCCGGGAGTGCGTGATCGTCGCCAACGACGCGACGGTCAAGGGCGGCACGTACTACCCGATGACGGTGAAGAAGCACCTCCGCGCCCAGGAGGTGGCCCTGGAGAACAGGCTGCCGTGCCTGTATCTCGTGGACTCGGGGGGTGCCTTCCTCCCGATGCAGGACGAGGTCTTCCCCGACCGGGAGCACTTCGGGCGGATCTTCTACAACCAGGCCCGGATGTCGGGCGCCGGCATCCCGCAGATCGCGGCGGTGCTGGGCTCGTGCACGGCGGGCGGGGCGTACGTCCCGGCGATGAGCGACGAAGCGGTCATCGTGCGGAACCAGGGCACGATCTTCCTGGGCGGCCCGCCGCTCGTGAAGGCGGCCACCGGTGAGGTCGTGACGGCGGAGGAGCTCGGCGGCGGCGAGGTGCACGCGCGTACGTCCGGGGTCACCGACCATCTCGCCGAGGACGACGCCCACGCGCTGCGGATCGTGCGGAACATCGTCGCGACACTCCCGGACCGGGCACCGCTCCCCTGGTCGGTGGAGCCCGCCGAGGAGCCGAAGGCGGACCCCGCCGGGCTGTACGGCGCGGTCCCCGTCGACTCGCGTACGCCCTACGACGTGCGGGAGGTCATCGCCCGGGTGGTGGACGGCTCGCGCTTCCAGGAGTTCAAGGCGGAGTACGGCCAGACGCTGATCACCGGCTTCGCGCGGATCCACGGCCACCCCGTCGGCATCGTCGCGAACAACGGCATCCTGTTCTCGGAGTCCGCCCAGAAGGGCGCCCACTTCATCGAGCTGTGCGACCAGCGCGGCATCCCGCTGGTCTTCCTCCAGAACATCTCCGGCTTCATGGTCGGCAGGGACTACGAGGCCGGGGGCATCGCCAAGCACGGCGCCAAGATGGTGACGGCCGTGGCCTGCACACGCGTACCGAAGCTGACGGTCGTCGTCGGCGGGTCGTACGGCGCGGGGAACTACTCCATGTGCGGCCGGGCGTACGGGCCGCGCTTCCTGTGGATGTGGCCCAACGCCAAGATCTCCGTCATGGGCGGCGAGCAGGCCGCCTCCGTGCTGGCCACCGTGAAGCGGGACCAGATCGAGGGGCGCGGCGAGGAGTGGCCCGCCGAGGACGAGGAGGCCTTCAAGGATCCGGTCCGCGCGCAGTACGAGGAGCAGGGCAACGCCTACTACGCCACCGCCCGGCTCTGGGACGACGGTGTGATCGACCCGACGGAGACCCGGCAGGTGCTGGGGCTCGCCCTGACCGCGTGTGCCAACGCCCCGCTGGGCGAGCCCAGTTTCGGCGTCTTCCGGATGTGATGTGAGGACTTCCATGTTCAGCACTGTTCTGGTCGCCAACCGTGGCGAGATCGCGGTCCGGGTCATCCGGACCCTGCGCGAGCTCGGCGTGCGGTCGGTCGCCGTCTTCAGCGACGCCGACGCGGACGCCCGGCACGTCCGGGAGGCCGACACGGCGGTACGGATCGGGCCCGCGCCCGCCGCCGAGAGCTATCTCTCGGTGGACCGGCTGCTCGACGCCGCCCGCCGCACGGGCGCCGAGGCCGTCCACCCGGGATACGGCTTCCTCGCGGAGAACGCGGTCTTCGCGCAGGCATGCGCGGACGCGGGGCTGGTCTTCATCGGCCCGCCCGCCTCGGCGATCTCGCTGATGGGCGACAAGATCCGCGCCAAGGAGACCGTCGCGGCGGCCGGGGTGCCCGTGGTGCCCGGCTCCTTGGGGAGCGGCCTCACCGACGGACAACTGGAGGCGGCGGCCCGGGAGATCGGGATGCCCGTCCTGCTGAAGCCCTCGGCGGGCGGCGGCGGCAAGGGCATGCGGCTGGTGCGGGAGGAGACGCTGCTGGCCGACGAGATCGCGGCGGCCCGGCGCGAGGCGCGTGCCTCCTTCGGCGACGACACGCTCCTCGTGGAGCGGTGGATCGACCGGCCGCGCCACATCGAGATCCAGGTCCTGGCCGACGGGCACGGCGGCGTCGTGCACCTCGGCGAGCGCGAGTGCTCGCTCCAGCGCCGCCACCAGAAGATCATCGAGGAGGCGCCCTCGGTCCTGCTCGACGAGGAGACCCGGGCCTCGATGGGCGAGGCGGCCGTGCAGGCCGCCCGGTCCTGCGGGTATGTCGGCGCCGGGACGGTCGAGTTCATCGTCCCGGGCAACGACCCCTCCTCGTACTACTTCATGGAGATGAACACCCGTCTCCAGGTGGAGCACCCCGTCACCGAGCTGGTCACCGGGCTCGACCTGGTGGAGTGGCAGCTCCGGGTGGCCTCCGGCGACCGGCTGCCGTGCGCACAGGCCGGCATCGCCCTCACCGGACACGCCGTCGAGGCGCGGGTCTGCGCGGAGGACCCGGCACGCGGCTTCCTGCCGTCCGGCGGCACCGTGCTGGCGCTCCACGAGCCGCAGGGCGGCGGGGTCCGGACGGACTCGGGCCTCAGCGAGGGCGTGCCCGTCGGCAGCACGTACGACCCGATGCTCTCGAAGGTCATCGCGTACGGCCCGGACCGGGCCACGGCGCTGCGCAGGCTGCGCGCGGCGCTCGCGGACACGGTGGTGCTCGGCGTCCCGACGAACGCGGGCTTCCTGCGCAGGCTGCTGGCCCATCCTGCGGTGGCCGCGGGCGAGCTGGACACCGGGCTCGTGGAGCGGGAGGCGGACGGCCTGGTGCCGGACGGCGTCCCGGAGGAGGTGTACGCGGCGGCGGCCCTGCTGCGGCAGCCGCCGCCCCGGCCGTCCGCCGCCGGCTGGGTCGATCCGTTCTCCGTGCCCAGCGGCTGGCGGCTCGGCGGCACCCCTGCCGAAACCTTCCACCACTTCCGTGTCCCGGGCCGCGACCCGGTGCGCGTGGGCCTGCGCACGGCCGTCGACGGCACGGCCGCGCTGACGTTCGGCCACGCCGGGGACCGTGAGGAGCCCGCCGACGCGTGCGGGCCGCTGCCCTCGCTGCCCGGTGCCGAGCGGGCCCGGCTCGTCGAGGTCTCCGGGCCGCGCGTCGTCGTCGAACTCGACGGTGTGACGCACACGTTCAGCCGGGCGCTCTCCCCCGACGGGATCTGGCTCGGCCGTGACGGGGACACCTGGCACGTCCAGGACCACGACCCGGTTCAGGCCTCGCTCAGCGGCGCCTCCCGGTCGGGCGCGGACACGCTCGCCGCGCCCATGCCCGGCACCGTCACGGTGGTGAAGGTGGCCGTCGGGGACGAGGTCGTGGCCGGGCAGAGCCTGCTGGTGGTCGAGGCGATGAAGATGGAGCACGTCATCTCCGCCCCGCACGCGGGCACCGTCACCGAGCTGGACGTCACCGCCGGTGCCACGGTCGCCATGGACCAGATCCTGGCCGTGGTGGCCCCGAGGGAGGAAGCGTGACCGAGACCGGACTGCCCATGACGGTGCCCGCGCCGGGACTGCCCGCCCGGGTCCGCATCCATGAGGTCGGCGCGCGCGACGGCCTGCAGAACGAGAAGACCGTCGTACCGACCGAGGTGAAGGCGGAGTTCATCCGCAGGCTCGCGGAGGCCGGGCTCTCCACGATCGAGGCGACCAGCTTCGTACACCCGAAGTGGGTGCCCCAGCTCGCGGACGCCGAGCGGCTCTTCCCGCTGGTCGGGGACATCGCGGACGTCGGGGACGTGGCCCTGCCCGTCCTCGTGCCGAACGAGCGCGGCCTGGACCGGGCGCTCGCGCTCGGTGCCGACCGGATCGCCGTGTTCGGATCGGCGACCGAGACGTTCGCCGCGCGCAACCTCAACCGCACGGTGGACGAGTCGCTCGCCATGTTCGAGCCGGTGGTGGCACGGGCGAAGGACGCCGACGTCCATGTGCGCGGCTATCTGTCGATGTGCTTCGGCGACCCGTGGGAGGGCGCCGTGCCCGTCGCCCAGGTCGTCCGGGTCGCGAAGGCTCTGATGGACCTCGGCTGCGACGAGCTGTCCCTCGGAGACACGATCGGCGTGGCCACCCCCGGCCATGTGCAGGAGCTGCTCTCCGAGCTGAACGAGGCGGGCGTGCACACCGACACCATCGGGGTGCACTTCCACGACACGTACGGCCAGGCGCTCTCCAACACCCTGGCCGCGCTCCAGCACGGGGTGACGACGGTGGACGCCTCCGCGGGCGGCCTCGGCGGCTGCCCCTACGCGAAGAGCGCGACCGGAAACCTCGCCACCGAGGACCTCGTGTGGATGCTCGACGGCCTCGGTGTCCACACCGGGGTCGATCTCGGCGCACTCACCGCCACGAGCGTGTGGATGGCCGAACAACTGGGCCGCCCGAGCCCGTCCCGTACCGTCCGTGCGCTGTCCCACAAGGAGTGAAGCACCCATGTCCCTTGATCACCGGCTGACCGCCGAGCACGAGGAACTGCGCCGTACCGTCGAGGAGTTCGCTCACGATGTGATCGCCCCGAAGATCGGCGACTTCTACGAGCGGCACGAGTTCCCGTACGAGATCGTGCGGGAGATGGGCCGCATGGGCCTGTTCGGCCTGCCCTTCCCCGAGGAGTACGGCGGCATGGGCGGCGACTACCTCGCCCTCGGGATCGCCCTGGAGGAGCTGGCCCGGGTCGACTCCTCGGTGGCGATCACCCTGGAGGCCGGTGTCTCGCTCGGCGCCATGCCGGTCCACCGCTTCGGCACCGAGGAGCAGAAGCAGCGGTGGCTGCCGAGGCTCTGCTCGGGCGAGGCGCTCGGCGCGTTCGGGCTGACGGAGCCGGACGGCGGCTCGGACGCGGGCGGCACCCGCACGACGGCCGTGCTGGACGAGGCGACGGACGAGTGGGTGATCAACGGCTCCAAGTGCTTCATCACCAACTCCGGTACGGACATCACGGAGCTGGTGACGGTGACGGCGGTGACCGGCCGCAAGGAGAACGGCGCCCCGCGCATCTCCGCGATCATCGTCCCGTCCGGCACCCCGGGCTTCACGGTGGCCGCCCCGTACTCCAAGGTCGGCTGGAACGCCTCGGACACCCGGGAGCTGTCCTTCTCCGACGTCCGTGTCCCGGCGGCGAACCTGCTGGGCGAGGAGGGCCGGGGCTACGCGCAGTTCCTGCGCATCCTGGACGAGGGCCGGATCGCCATCTCGGCGCTCTCGACGGGCCTGGCGCAGGGCTGCGTGGACGAGTCCCTGAAGTACGCGAAGGAGCGGCACGCCTTCGGGAAGCCGATCGGCGCCAACCAGGCCATCCAGTTCAAGATCGCGGACATGGAGATGCGGGCGCACATGGCCCGCATCGGCTGGCGTGACGCGGCGTCGCGGCTGGTGGCGGGCGAGCCCTTCAAGAAGGAGGCGGCGATCGCGAAGCTGTACTCCTCGACGGTGGCGGTGGACAACGCCCGTGAGGCGACGCAGATCCACGGCGGCTACGGCTTCATGAACGAGTACCCGGTGGCCAGGATGTGGCGCGACTCCAAGATCCTGGAGATCGGCGAGGGCACGAGCGAGGTCCAGCGGATGCTGATCGCCCGGGAGCTGGGCATGGACGCCTGACGGACGGGGCGACCGATCGATGGCGGCGGCTATCGAAGGTGTGTCCGGACATCGACATGACGCGCCTTCAGCCCCACGCCGGCTGAGCGCCCACCCGAGGGCCTCCCTCCCCGAGCGAGCGGGGGGGAGGCCTCTTCCGTACGCGGATAACGGAACGGTCGCTTCCCTTGCCCTCTCCGGTAGCCATGTGTGAGGTTAGGCTAGCCTTCCTTGAAACCACCGACGGGCGCCCTGCGGCGCGTACGAAAGCAGATCCACTGATGTCCAACCTCCGGACCAGCCCACTCTCCCGCCGCGGCCTGCTGGCCGCCGGTGGCGCCGTCGGTCTCGGTGCCGTCCTCGCAGCCTGCGGTGACAGCGACGAGAAGAACTCCGACTCGGGTACGGGTGCGGAGAAAACCGGCCCCTGGTCGTTCAAGGACGACCGCGGCCAGACGGCGAAGGCCGACTCCGTCCCGAAGAACATCGTGGCGTTCGTCGGTGTCGCCGCCGCGCTCCACGACTACGGCGTCGAGGTCAAGGGCGTCTTCGGCCCGACGAAGACCGCGGACGGCAAGGCCGACGTGCAGGCCGGCGACCTGGACATCGACAAGGTCGAGGTGCTCGGCAACGTCTGGGGCGAGTTCAACGTCGAGAAGTACACCGGCCTCGCGCCGGAGCTCCTCGTCACCGCCATGTGGGAGAAGGACGCCCTCTGGTACGTGCCGGACCAGTCCAAGGACAAGATCCTGAAGCTGGCCCCGAGCGTCGCCCTGTGGGCCGCGCAGACCACCGTCCCCAAGGCGATCCAGCGCCACGAGGACCTCGCGGCCTCCCTCGGCGCCGACGTGAAGGCCAAGAAGGTCACCGACGCCAAGGCCGCCTTCGAGAAGGCCGCCGCCCGGCTGCGCGCCGCCGCGAAGTCCCAGCCGAACATCAAGGTCCTGATCGGCTCGGCCAGCCAGGACCTGTTCTACGTCTCGCTCGCGAAGATGTCGGCCGACACCCTGTACTTCCAGGAGCTCGGCGTGCAGTTCGTGGAGCCGAAGATCAAGGAAGGCGCCTTCTTCGAGGAGCTGAGCTGGGAGAACGTCGGCAAGCACGACGCCGACATCATCATGATGGACAACCGCTCCTCGGCCCTCCAGCCGGACGCCCTGACCTCCAAGCCCACCTGGGCCCAGCTGCCCGCCGTCAAGGCCGGCCAGGTCATCCCGCGCACGACGGAGCCGATCTACTCCTACGACAAGTGCGCGCCGATCCTCGACGCCCTCGCCGAGGCGATAGAGAACGCCAAGAAGGTCGGCTGACCTCGGGCCCGGCCGGGAGCGACTCCCGGCCGGGCCGTTCCGGTTGGGGAGCGACTCCCGGCCGGACCGTTCCGGTTCCTGGGAGGAGCCCCGCATGACCACCGCCGCCGCACCCGCCGTCGCCCCCTTCCGGTTCTTCGGCCTGACGGTCCTGCGGGTCCGCCGGCTGAGCCCCTCCATGCAGCGGGTCACCTTCACAGGGCCCGGACTGGACGGCTTCGCCGCGGGCGGCCGGGACCAGAGCCTCTCGCTGTTCCTGCCGCAGCCGGGCGAGCGGGAGCCCTTCGTCCCCGTGGACGAGGACGGCAACTGGTTCGACGCCTGGCGGGCCACGCCCGAGGACGTACGGGCCGTCATGCGGGCCTACACGGTGCGCTCCCAGCGCCGTGCCGACGACGGCACCACCGAGATCGACATCGACTTCGCCCTGCACGGCGACGGCGGACCCGCGTGCCGCTGGGCGGCGGACGCCGCCCCCGGACAACTACTCAAGGCCCTGGGCCCGGCCGTCGAGGACAACGCGTCCGTACGGTTCCGCCCGCCGCGGGACACCGACTGGGTGCTGATCTGGGCCGACGAGACGGCCCTGCCCGCCGCGTCGGCCGCGCTGGAGTGGCTCCCCGCCGGGACACGGGCCAGGGTCTTCCTGGAGGTCCCGCACACCGGGGACCGCCAGGACCTCCGCACCGGCGCCGACGCCCGCGTCACCTGGCTGGTGCGCGAGGAGGGTGCCCCCTCGGCCGTGGAAGCCGTGCGCGCCGCCGAACTGCCCGACGGCACCCCGTACGTCTGGATCGCCGGCGAGTCCTCCCAGGTACGGGCGCTGCGCCGGCATGTCGTCCAGGAGCGGAAGTTCGACCGCCGGCGGGTCACCTTCATCGGCTACTGGCGGCGCGGGATGAGCGAGGAGCAGCTGCGGGAGGAGGCGTCGCGGGCGTCCGAGTGACGCACCTGCGGGTCTTGTGAGGTTCCTGTGACGGACCCTCCGGGGGGCGAGGGGCGCCGATTTAGTCAGGTTAGGCTTACCTAACCTAATGATCGCGGCCCCTCGTCCCCCCATTTTTCCGCCCGGAGGGCCGCGACCGACGTCCCTCACCCGGGAGGCCCCCCACCATGCGTTCCCACCTGCTCAACCACCTGACGGCGGAGGACTACCGTCGCTCCGTCACCGAGGGAGTCGCGCGGGTCGCAGCCACACTCGCCTCCGTCGAGCAGCCGTTCAGCGGCGTCGGCGTCGACCGGCTCGCGCCCGTCGTCGACGCCGTCGACCTGGACCGGCCGCTCGGCGACACGGCCGCCGCCCTGGACGAACTCTCGGAGGTCTACCTCCGCGACGCCGTCTACTTCCACCACCCCCGCTATCTCGCCCACCTCAACTGCCCCGTGGTCATCCCCGCGGTGGTGGGCGAGGCCGTGCTCTCGGCCGTCAACTCCTCCCTGGACACCTGGGACCAGAGCGCGGGCGGCACGCTCATCGAGCGCAGACTGATCGACTGGACGGCCGGCCGCATCGGACTGGGACCCGCGGCGGACGGTGTCTTCACCAGCGGCGGTACGCAGTCCAACCTCCAGGCCCTCCTGCTCGCCCGGGAGGAGGCCAAGGTCCGCCCCGAGGACTTCTCCCGGCTGCGTGTCTTCGCCTCGGAGTGCAGCCACTTCAGCGTCCAGAAGTCGGCGAAACTCCTCGGCCTCGGCGCCGATGCCGTCGTCGCGGTCCCCGTCGACCGCGAGAAGCGCATGCAGACCGTCGCGCTGGCCGCCGCCCTGGAACGCTGCGTCGCCGAGGGCTCCGTGCCGATGGCGGTCGTCGCCACCGCGGGCACCACCGACTTCGGCTCCATCGACCCGCTGCCCGGGATCGCCGCGCTCTGCGAGCAGTACGCGGCCTGGATGCACGTCGACGCCGCCTACGGCTGCGGACTGCTCGCCTCCCCCACCCGCCGGTCCCTGCTCGACGGCATCGAGCGCGCCGACTCGGTCACCGTGGACTACCACAAGTCCTTCTTCCAGCCCGTGAGTTCGTCCGCCGTACTGGTCCGCGACCGAGCCACCCTGCGCCATGCGACGTACCACGCGGAGTACCTCAATCCGCGGCGGACGGTCCGGGAGCGCATCCCCAACCAGGTGGACAAGTCCCTCCAGACCACGCGGAGGTTCGACGCGCTCAAGCTGTGGATGACGCTGCGCGTCATGGGCGCGGACGGCGTCGGCGAGCTCTTCGACGAGGTCTGCGAACTGGCCGCCGAGGGGTGGCGGCTGCTGGCCGCCGACCCACGCTACGACGTCGTCGTGGAGCCCCGGCTCTCCACCCTGGTGTTCCGCTACGTCCCGGCGCACGTGACCTCGCCCGAGGACATCGACCGCGCCAACCTCCACGCCCGCAAGGCCCTCTTCGCCTCGGGCGAGGCCGTGGTCGCGGGCACCGAGGTCGGCAGCCGCCAGTACCTGAAGTTCACCCTGCTCAACCCCGAGACGACCGCGGCCGACATCGCCGCCGTCCTCGATCTGATCGCCGGCCACGCCGAGCAGTACCTGGGAGAGTCCCTTGAACGCGCTTCCTGAGCCCCCCACCGCCCCGTACGACTTCATCGGGATCGGGCTCGGTCCGTTCAACCTCGGACTCGCCTGCCTGACCGAGCCCGTCGAGGAGCTGAACGGGGTGTTCCTGGAGTCCAAGCCGGACTTCGAGTGGCACTCGGGGATGTTCCTCGAAGGGGCCCATCTCCAGACGCCGTTCATGTCGGACCTGGTGACGATGGCCGACCCGACCTCGCCGTACTCCTTCCTCAACTACCTGAAGGAGCGGGGCAGGCTCTACTCGTTCTACATCCGGGAGAACTTCTATCCGCTGCGGACCGAGTACAACGACTACTGCCGGTGGGCGGCGGCCGGACTAACCAGTATCCGTTTCAACCAAACCGTACAGTCGGTTACCTACGACGAGGGCGACGGCCTGTACACGGCGCACACCGCCGACGGCACCTTCCGCGCCCGCCATCTCGTCCTGGGCACCGGCACCCCGCCGTACATCCCGGAGGCCTGCGAGGGCCTGGGCGGCGACTACCTGCACAACTCCCGCTATCTCCAGGAGAAGGCGGCGCTCCAGGCCAAGAAGTCCATCACCCTGGTGGGCAGCGGACAGAGCGCGGCGGAGATCTACCACGACCTGCTCTCCGAGATCGACGTCCACGGCTACCGGCTGAACTGGGTGACGCGCTCGCCCCGCTTCTTCCCGCTGGAGTACACCAAGCTCACGCTGGAGATGACCTCGCCGGAGTACGTGGACTACTTCCACGCCCTGCCCGAGGACACCCGCTACCGGCTGGAGTCCGGCCAGAAGGGCCTGTTCAAGGGCATCGACGGCGAGCTGATCGACGCCATCTTCGACCTGCTCTACCAGAAGAACCTGCCGGGCCCCGTGCCCACCCGCCTGCTCACCAACTCGGCGCTGCGCAGCGTGCGGTACGAGGAGTCGTCGGGGACGTACACGCTGGGCCTGCGCCAGGAGGAGCAGGAGCGGGACTACGAGCTCGACAGCGAGGGCCTGATCCTGGCCACCGGCTACCGCTACACCGCTCCGGCCTTCCTGGAGCCGGTCACCGACCGCATCCGGTACGACGGCCGGGGCCGCTTCGACGTGGCCCGCAACTACAGCATCGACACCACCGGCCGCGGGATCTTCCTCCAGAACGCCGGGGTGCACACCCACTCGATCACCTCGCCCGACCTGGGCATGGGTGCCTACCGCAACGCTTACATCATCGGCGAACTGCTCGGCCGTGAGTACTACCCGGTCGAGAAGTCCGTCGCCTTCCAGGAGTTCGCAGTATGACCGGCACGACCCCCCTCGGGACGTTCTCCGTCCGCCCCCTGGACCTCTCCCCCGGCACACCGGGCCGCAGGTCCGACACCGAGCTGGTGCACCGCTGGGTCACCCACCCCAGGTCGGCCTTCTGGATGATGGGCGACGCACGGCCGGAGGACGTCGAGCGGGAGTACAGGGCGATAGCCGCCCACCCGCACCACGACGCCTTCATCGGGCTGCACGACGGTGAGCCCGCCTTCCTGATGGAGCGCTACGACCCCACCGAGGTCGAGCTCAAGGGACTGTACGAGGCGGAGCCCGGCGACGTCGGGATGCACTTCCTGGTCGCGCCGCCCCGGACCCCGGTGCACGGCTTCACCCTGGCGGTGATCACCGCCGTGATGGAGACGCTGTTCGCCGATCCCTCGGTGCGCAGAGTCGTCGTCGAACCCGACGTCACCAACACCGCGGTGCAGACGCTGAACAAGGCCGTCGGCTTCGAGGCGATCCGCGAGATCGCCAAGCCGGAGAAGAACGCCCTGCTCAGCACCTGCACCCGCGAGCAGTTCGAGGCCGCGACCACTGGAGCCCGCCGATGACCACCCACCCCGCACCCGACAGCGTCGGCCACCTCACCCCGGAGCGCTGGGCCGTCGCCAACCGGCTGCTGATCCGCAAGGCGCTGGCGGAGTTCTCCCACGAGCGCCTGCTGACGCCGGAGCCGCTGGAGGAGGGCCGCTACCGCGTGCGCGGCGACGACGGGGCGGTCGAGTACCGCTTCGCCGCGCGCCGCTTCGCGCTGGACCACTGGCAGGTCGGCGCCGCGTCGATCACCCGGCACCGGCACGGCTCGGAGCTGCCCCTGGACGCCCTGGAGTTCTTCATCGAGCTCCGGGCCACCCTGGGTCTCTCGGCGGAGATCCTTCCGGTGTATCTGGAGGAGATCTCCTCCACCCTGGCCGGAACCGCGTACAAGCGGACCAAGGAACCGACCACCGCCGCCGAACTCGCCGTGGCCGGTTTCCAGGCCATCGAGACGGGCATGACCGAGGGTCACCCCTGCTTTGTCGCCAACAACGGGCGGCTCGGCTTCGGGGTCGACGAGTATCGCGCCTACGCCCCCGAGGCGGCGGCCGGAATCAGGCTGGTCTGGCTGGCCGCCCGGCGCGATCGCGCCACCTTCACGGCGGGCGCCGGACTGGACTACCCCTCGCTGATCGCCGGTGAGCTCGGCGAGCAGGCCCTCGCCGTGTTCGCCGGGCGGATGCGTGACCTCGGGCTGGACCTCGACGACTACCTGCTGATCCCGGTCCATCCCTGGCAGTGGTGGAACAAGCTCGCCGTCACCTTCGCCGGCGAGCTGGCGCAGCGGCACCTGGTCTGCCTGGGCGAGGGCGAGGACGCCTATCTGGCCCAGCAGTCGATCCGGACGTTCTTCAACGCCGACCACCCGGAGAAGCACTACGTCAAGACGGCGCTGTCCGTGCTGAACATGGGCTTCATGCGAGGGCTCTCGGCGGCGTACATGGAGGCCACGCCCGCGATCAACGACTGGCTGGCCGGTCTGATCGAGCGCGACGAGCTGCTGCGCGCCGCCGGTTTCTCGATCATCCGGGAGCGGGCGGCGATCGGCTACCGCCACCAGGCCTACGAGGCGGCGACGGCCAAGGGGTCCCCCTATCTGAAGATGCTCGCCGCGCTCTGGCGTGAGAGCCCGGTCCCCTCCCTGGCCGAGGGCGAGCGGCTCGCCACGATGGCCTCGCTGCTCCACACCGACGACGGGGGCCGCTCACTGGCGGGCGCCCTGATCGCCGAGTCGGGGCTGGAACCGGCGGACTGGCTACGGCGCTATCTGGACGCCTATCTCGTGCCGGTGCTGCACAGCTTCTACGCGTACGACCTGGTGTTCATGCCGCACGGCGAGAACGTGATCCTGGTGATCGAGGACGGGGTCGTGCGGCGCACGGTCTTCAAGGACATCGCCGAGGAGATCGCGGTCATGGACCCGGACGCGGTGCTGCCGCCCCAGGTCGAGCGGATCCGCGCCGAGGTGCCCGAGGACATGAAGCTGCTGTCGGTCCTCACCGACGTCTTCGACTGCTTCCTCCGCTTCCTGGGGGCGGATCTCGCCACGGAAGGGGTTCTGGAGGAGGACGTCTTCTGGCGGACGGTCGCCGAGTGCGTCAGGGGCTATCAGGACTCCGTGCCGTACCTCTCGGACAAGTTCGAGCAGTACGACATGTTCACGGAGGAGTTCGCGCTGTCCTGCCTGAACCGGCTCCAGCTGCGGAACAACCAGCAGATGGTCGACCTGGAGGACCCCGCGGGCGCCCTCCAGCTGACCGGCACGCTGCGGAACCCGATCGCGGACCACTGAGCCCGGCCGTCCGGCCCCGCGCCCTTCCCGGCGGGGCCGGACGCGGGAGCCCGTCCGGCGGGCTCCGGACAGGGCCGGATTCCGGGTCCGGATGAGAATCTAACGGGTAAATCCGGCATACGACCCCCTCCGGATGAGATTTCTGCCCGATTTCGGGCAGATTTCTTGCGAAGCGGGCCCGCTCCACGCAATATCGACGAGTGCTCGAACACCGCCCCACGCATGACGACCTCATCGACCACCTCGTTCGCTCCACCGCGCTCCAGCGCGGCGAGGCCGCCAGGGTGATCCTCGACGTGCTGGCGTACTTCGACGAGACGACCGAGGACTTCGTCCGGCGCCGCCACCGCGAACTGCAGTCGGGCGGCCTGGTGAACACGGAGATCTTCGAGCGGATCGCGGCCGAGCTGCCGCACCGCGCGGTGGCGCCGCAGGAGCTCTCGCTCCGCCAGCTGCGCCGCATCGTCTACGGCTGAGCTCCACGGGCAGGGCACCGAACACTTTTGTACGTCGACGGAGGGGCAGAAAATCCATGTGCGGGATCGTCGGTTACATCGGCAGGCGTGACGTCGCTCCGCTGCTGCTGGAGGGCCTGCAGCGGCTGGAGTACCGGGGCTACGACTCCGCGGGCATCGTCATCACGGGCAAGGCCGCCGCGGGCAGGCCGGGCGTGCTGAAGACGGTCAAGGCCAAGGGCCGCGTCCGCGACCTGGAGGCCCGGGTACCCAAGCGCTTCGCCGGCACCACCGGGATCGCCCACACCCGCTGGGCCACCCACGGCGCCCCGAGCGACGAGAACGCCCACCCGCACCTGGACGCGGAGAACAAGGTCGCCGTCGTCCACAACGGCATCATCGACAACGCCTCCGAGCTGCGCGCCAAGCTGGTCGCCGACGGCATCGAGTTCCTCTCGGAGACCGACACCGAGGTGCTCGTCCACCTGATCGCCCGTGCGCAGGCCGGCACGCTGGAGGAGAAGGTCCGCGAGGCGCTGAAGCTGGTCGAGGGCACGTACGGCATCGCCGTCCTGCACGCCGACTTCAACGACCGCATCGTCGTCGCCCGCAACGGCTCCCCCGTCGTGCTCGGCATCGGCGAGAAGGAGATGTTCGTCGCCTCCGACGTGGCCGCCCTGGTCGCGCACACCCGCCAGATCGTCACGCTGGACGACGGCGAGATGGCCACCCTGAAGGCCGACGACTTCCGTACGTACACCACGGAGGGCTCGACCACGACGGCCACGCCGACCACCGTGGAGTGGGAGGCCGAGTCGTACGACATGGGCGGCCACGACACGTACATGCACAAGGAGATCTCCGAGCAGGCCGACGCCGTGGACCGCGTGCTGCGCGGCCGCATCGACGACCGCTTCTCCACCGTGCACCTGGGCGGCCTGAACCTGGACGCCCGCGAGGCCCGCGGGGTCCGCCGGATCAAGATCCTGGGCTGCGGCACCTCGTACCACGCGGGTCTGATCGGCGCCGGCCTCATCGAGGAGCTGGCCCGCATCCCCGCGGACGCCGAACCCGCGTCCGAGTTCCGCTACCGCAACCCGGTCGTGGACCCCGACACCCTGTACGTCGCCGTGTCGCAGTCCGGCGAGACCTACGACGTGCTGGCCGCGGTGCAGGAGCTCAAGCGCAAGGGCGCGCGCGTCCTGGGCGTCGTCAACGTCGTCGGCTCGGCGATCGCCCGCGAGGCGGACGGCGGCATGTACGTCCACGCCGGCCCCGAGGTCTGCGTCGTGTCCACCAAGTGCTTCACCAACACCGTGGTGGCCTTCGCGCTGCTCGCCCTGCACCTGGGCCGCATCCGCGACCTCTCGGTCTCCGACGGCAAGCGGATCATCGAGGGCCTGCGCAAGCTGCCCGAGCAGATCGGCCGGATCCTCGAGTCCGAGGACGAGATCAAGAAGCTGGCCGAGGAGTACGCGGGCGCGCAGTCGATGATGTTCATCGGCCGTGTGCGGGGCTACCCCGTCGCGCTGGAGGCCTCCCTGAAGCTCAAGGAGATCTCCTACATCCACGCCGAGGCCTACCCCGCCTCCGAGCTCAAGCACGGTCCGCTCGCGCTCATCGAGCCGGCGCTCCCCACGGTCGCGATCGTCCCCGACGACGACCTGCTGGAGAAGAACCGCGCGGCGCTGGAGGAGATCAAGGCGCGCAGCGGCCGCATCCTCGCCGTCGCGCACCGCGAGCAGGAGAAGGCCGACCACACGATCGTGGTCCCGAAGAACGAGAACGAGCTGGACCCGATCCTGATGGGCATCCCGCTCCAGCTCCTCGCCTACCACACGGCGCTGGCCATGGGCCGTGACATCGACAAGCCGCGGAACCTCGCGAAGTCGGTCACCGTCGAGTAGCCGGCACCCCCGCCCGGCCCCGGGCGGGCGCACCAAAGGCCCCTGACGGCTCGTCAGGGGCCTTTCGGGGTCTCAGGGGATGACGATGACGGGACGCTGCGCCCGTCGCGCGAGACGGCCGGCCACGGACCCGAAGATGCGGCCCACGATGCCGTGCGTCGAGCCGACGACGATCGCGTCGGCCGAATACTCCCGGCCGACCTCCTCCAGCTCGTGGCAGATGTCCCCGCCGCGCTCCACCAGCACCCAGGGGACCTCGGCGAGATAGTCCGCGCACGCCAGCTCCAGGCCGAGGACCTCGGTGCGGTGATCGGGGACGTCGACGAAGACGGGGGGCTCACAGCCCGCCCAGACCGTGGTCGGCAGCCGGTTGGCCACGTGGACGATGATCAGCCCGGAGCTGTGCCGACTCGCCATCCCGATGGCATAGGCGAGGGCCCGTTCACTGGACATGGAGCCGTCGAAGCCGACCACGACTCCGTGCCGGAAGGCCGGATCGCAGGAAGGGCGCGATTCTGCGACCGCCTGCGGTTCCGACCCGGGGTCGGCTACCTGCTTGCGGTCTGCGGGTTCAGGGATTTCGTGACCGGCCATCGGTGTCTCGGCGAAGAGAGTCCTCGTGAGGAGGGAGCGATTTGGAGGTGTGCCTTCGAGCGGTGGAGCTGTGTCCGGGAAACATCTTCCCAACCCCCTACCCCCAAGGGTACGGCGCCACTCCTCCACTGCCCAGCCCTCGCACAGCGCATGCGGCGATGGAGGGAGCATGCCGGAGACCGCCCCATATGGCAATGCCGGTTGCGTCGTACATCCAGCTGGTGGACCCTCTGACGGGTACCGGTCACACCCCCGCCCGATCCTCACGGCGGCGCGCCCGGGACGGCTGAATGCGCCACCCGCCCCTCCCCCGCATCCTGGAACCGGGGGCGTCACACCCCGCCATCGCACGATCGCGCTTCGTTCATCTCCGGTGGCCGGGCCGTCTCCCGAGACCCGAGGGGCGCATGGAAGCTCCTGGGAAATGGGGTCGTGCGCCGGTGGCATGACCGGATTACACGCACGCAACCATCGGTTTTGAGCCAACTTCTGCCCCACCCCCCTGTCTTGGCCAAACAGGCACTCAACCCACGTGCCACCAGGCAGGAATAGACCGCGCGGTACGCTTTGACCCTATGGGGACGGGCCATGATCACGAGGCGCACTTCCCTGCGGGCCCCGCGGGTGGAACGCTTCGTGATCGAACGCTTCGCGCCACGTTGCCTTGTCGACATAGCGCCGGTGGGGGAACGTGTCACGGCGGCACCACGGAACGCAGTAGATTCGATCTTGAGTCGAGGACTGGGGACGTGTGCGAGACCAAGGGGAAACGTGCAGGAGCGACAGGCCCGTAGGGACCAGGAAGACGCGAACACCGAGGGGGGCTTAGCGTCATGAGCCAGGACTCCGCCACCGCAACGGAGGCCGCACGGAAACTGACCGGGCGGCGACGCCGGGAAGTCGTAGCCGTACTGCTGTTCAGTGGCGGCCCTATCTTCGAGAGCTCCATTCCGCTCTCAGTTTTCGGAATCGACCGGCAGGACGCGGGAGTTCCGCGCTACCGCCTGCTGGTCTGCGGAGGCGAGGAAGGACCGCTGCGCACCACGGGCGGCCTCGAACTCAGCGCGCCGTACGGCCTGGAGGCGATCAGCAGGGCCGGCACCGTCGTGGTGCCCGCCTGGCGGTCCATCACCTCCCCGCCGCCCGCCGAGGCCCTGGACGCGCTGCGCCGGGCCCACGAGGAGGGCGCCCGCATCGTAGGACTGTGCACGGGGGCCTTCGTCCTCGCGGCCGCGGGGCTGCTGGACGGCCGCCCGGCCACCACGCACTGGATGTACGCACCGACGCTGGCCAAGCGCTATCCGTCGGTGCACGTCGATCCGCGTGAGCTCTTCGTCGACGACGGCGACGTGCTCACCTCGGCCGGCACGGCGGCAGGAATCGATCTCTGCCTCCACATAGTCCGTACCGACCACGGCACCGAGGCGGCCGGGGCGCTGGCCCGCCGGCTCGTCGTACCGCCGCGGCGCAGTGGCGGTCAGGAGCGCTACCTCGACAGGTCTTTACCCGAAGAGATCGGCTCCGACCCGCTCGCCGAGGTCGTGGCCTGGGCGCTGGAGCATCTCCACGAGCAGTTCGACGTGGAGACGCTGGCCGCGCGCGCCTACATGAGCAGGCGGACCTTCGACCGCAGGTTCCGCTCGCTCACGGGCAGCGCACCGCTCCAGTGGCTCATCACCCAGCGCGTGCTCCAGGCGCAGCGGCTCCTGGAGACCTCCGACTACTCGGTGGACGAGGTCGCGGGCCGCTGCGGCTTCCGCTCGCCGGTGGCGCTGCGCGGGCACTTCCGCCGCCAGCTGGGGTCCTCCCCCGCCGCGTACCGGGCCGCGTACCGGGCCCGCCGTCCGCAGGGCGGGGCGCTGGAGAGCGTCGGCGCGGTGCTGGAGACGTCCGTCCCGATCCAGGGCACGGCGACGAGCAGGCGGGCCGCCGCGGCGGCCTCCCCCGGCCCGTCCCCGGTCACGGCGGCGGCGCCTCCCGGAGGCCCGGCGGAGCGTCTCGGACCGGGTCCCGAGGCGTACGTCCCGGGGCGCCCGGCCCTGCCGGGACAGCGGAGCGCCCCGTAGGGTGGGGCGCATGAACGACCGCATGGTGTGGATCGACTGCGAGATGACCGGGCTCTCGCTGACGGACGACGCACTCATCGAGGTGGCCGCGCTGGTCACCGACTCGGAACTGAACGTGCTCGGTGAAGGGGTGGACATCGTGATCCGCCCGCCGGACGCGGCCCTGGAGACCATGCCCGAGGTGGTGCGGCAGATGCACACCGCCTCGGGCCTCCTCGACGAGCTGGCCGGGGGCACGACCCTGGCCGAGGCGGAGGAGCGTGTCCTGGACTACATCCGCGAGCACGTGAAGGAGCCGGGCAAGGCCCCGCTGTGCGGGAACTCGGTCGGCACCGACCGGGGCTTCCTCGCGCGGGACATGCCGTCGCTGGAGGGCTACCTCCACTACCGGATCGTCGATGTGTCCTCGGTCAAGGAGCTGGCCCGCCGCTGGTACCCGAGGGCGTACTTCAACAGTCCGGACAAGAACGGCAACCACCGGGCACTGGCCGACATCCGTGACTCCATCACGGAGCTGCGCTACTACCGGGACGCGGTCTTCGTGCCGCAGCCCGGCCCGGACTCGGCCCGCGCCAAGGAGATCGCGGCGCGCCACACGCCGGCCGCCGGACAGTAGTCGGAAGACGCGCTGGTCACGGGCCCTCCGGGGCCCGTGAACGGCTCCGGGAGAAGTGGGGCGCGAGCACCCTCCCGGACCCTGTACACTTTTTCTCGGCCGGTCAGTGAAACGACCGGACGACATGGTGGGTATAGCTCAGCTGGCAGAGCACCTGGTTGTGGTCCAGGATGTCGCGGGTTCAAGTCCCGTTACTCACCCTGAACGATCAAGGGCCGGTCCGTGAAAACGGATCGGCCCTTCTTCGTGCACCCGGTGACGGCCGCCTCGCGAGCGTGTCGGCCGTCACAGTGATCCGGGCCGCATGGACCGGCGGTCGCCGGGCAAGGGACCGTACAGGCCCTGCCGCGCTATCCCCCGACGCGGCAGGGCCCCCTGGCTCCGGCGAGGCCGGCGAGGGCCCTCCTCGGAGGCCGGGAGGGTCCCGTACGCCGTCAGCGGCCGTCCTCCGCGCCTCCTGCGGCCCGGCGGGCTCCCCGGGTCTCCAGCTGGGCGATCACCTGGCTGTGGAAGCGGTCCACCGCCTCGTCGACGCTGCGGATGAAGCCCGTCTCGGCGTTGCCCCGGCCGTTGCCCATGCCCTTGAACAGCGAGAGCCGGAAGCCGGTGATCTCCGCTCCGTCCTTCGGGAGGAGGTCCGCGGGTTCGGGGCGCAGCCGCTCCAGTGTTCCCCGGGGGCCCGCCCCCTCGGCCTCGACGAGCGTCTCGATGTGCAAGTCGGCCGGTGCGGAGGCGAGTTGGCGGATCAGCCGCTTGGCCCGGCTGAGCGGGTAGCCCTGGTCGGACGCCGGTACCTCGATCGACGTACGCAGCTTGCCCGTCCGGAGATCGGCGGCGATCGCCAGGACGCCGGGGGTTCCCTCGATGCGGAGCTCGGCGTCGAGCCGCCCCTGGGCGCAGAGCCGGTCGGCGAGATCGGCCCGGCGGGCGCGGGGGTCGGAGCCCCGCTTGGTGCGCTGGACGGGGAGCACCTTCTGTCCGAGCTCACCGCCGAGCCGCAGGCAGACCTGGCGGACGAGCCTCTCCCAGCTCTCGATGACCTCGGTGGCCCGGGGGTCACCCTGGCAGAGGGTCTCGTCGTCGATCCCCCTGCGGACGGGCACCCAGGCGGAGCCCATGTTCTGGAAGCCGTGACAGCCCGAGTGCTCGTGCTGGAGGTAGTGCAGAAGCTCCTGGAGCAGCCAGGCGTGCGCGGCGTTGCCCACTCCCTCGTGGCGGATCAGCATCTGGGCCTGGTGGGCCACTTCGGCCCAGGAGAGGTGCCAGAGGGCCACCTTGTGCTTGCGCCGGCCGTCGATCCTGACGTCCACCAGGGGGCTGCCTTCGAGCGCCACGTCGTTGGACAGGGTGATCACGGCCTCGTAGCCGCGCCGGGCGGCGATGTCCATGTACGCCTGCACCTGGTCCGGCTTGAGGGCGTTGCCGTTCGTCTTCGTCTCGACGAGCGCGGTCCACAGCTTGCCCGCCCGCTCGACCCGGACGACCCCGTCCGGCCGCCGGGGGGTGTCGCCGTGCGGCAGCGAGACCTCGGTGAACGTCTCCATCCGCCCCGCGGGCGCGCCGAAGCCGGCGGTGAGCCGACGGCCGAACTCCGGGACCTGGGTCATCACCGACAGCAGGACCGAGGTGGCGCGCGTCTCCCGCTCGCGGTCGTATCTGAGCGCGGAGACGGGGAAGAGCCTGGCCGTACGCCAGGTGTCGTTGTCGGCCAGCGACTTCTTCGCGGCCCTGGGGAGCGTGACCTTCTTCTTCGCGGTACGCGGCCGGGCGCTCGCCTTCGGCTCGGACCGGGTCGCCGGCGCGAGGGTCTTCGGCTGGGAGACGGGCGTGCGCGGGGAGGGGATGGTCGCCTCCCGTGCCGCGTCCTGTCGGGCGGGCGTCCGGCCGTCGGCCGCACCGGAGGCCGTCCGTGCGGCAGGCTCGGCGCCCTCCTCCTCGGCGTCGTCGTCGATGTCGACGCCGAAGTCCGTCGCCAGGCCGGCCAGCCCGGACGCGTAGCCCTGGCCGACGGCCCTGAACTTCCACTCGCCGCCGCGCCGGTAGAGCTCCCCGAAGATGAAGGCGCTCACGGCGCCCGCGTCCTCGATCGAGAACTGGACCAGGCTGTCGCCCGAGCTGTCCGCGAGTCTGAGATGGAGGTCGTTGAGGTCTCCGAAGCGGCTGCCGCCGTAACGGCTCGCCGCCACCACGATCTGCTCGACCTCCGGCGGTACGGCGTCGAGATCGAAGCTGATGCGGTCCTCGTTGCCGTCGGCCGTGGGGGTCTTACCGAGCAGCTGGACACTGCCGTTGCCCGCGACGGGGTTGTTGTAGAAGCAGAAGTCGGCGTCGCTGCGCACCTTGCCGTCGGCGTCCAGCAGCAGCACCGAGACGTCCGCGTCGCCCTCGCCCGTCGGGCTGCTCCAGCCCAGGCTGATCATCACGGACCCGACGTCGTCGCTCAGCGAGGCGAGAGAGATGTTCGCGCCCTTGACCATCTTCTGCATGCGGCCCCCCAGATGCACTGCCGGGCCAAAACGCACACGCGCGGCAGATCATTGCGTGACGTTGTGTGGTGCGTCACACATTCGCCGGACCTCGCGAACTGTATCGGCCGGGTAGGGGCGTCATGGAGGAAATGTGAAATCTTCGCTCACTGTGCGTATGGCCTCGGGGCCTCTCCGTGCGCACCCCCGGAGGGCCTGCCCGTGAGCCCCTCCGGAGCCTTCGTACGCCTTTCCGGGGCCACTCCCCGCACGCCCGTCAGGACGACTCCCGCACCACCAGTTCCGTCGGCAGCACGATCCTCGGGCGCTCCTGGGTGCCGTCGCCCGAGGAGCGGTTCGCGATCTCCTGGAGGAGGACGCGGGTCATCGTGCGGCCCATCTCCTCGATCGGCTGGCGCACGCTCGTCAGGGGCGGGTCCATGTGGCGGGCCACGGCCGAGTCGTCGAAGCCGATCAGGGCCACGTCGTCCGGGATGCGGCGGCCGGACTCGCGCAGGACCTGGCGGGCGCCCGCCGCCATCACGTCGGACGCGGCGAAGACCGCGTCCACGTCGGGGCGGCGCTCCAGCAGCTCCCGCATCGCGCGGGCGCCGCCCTCCTCGCTGAAGTCCGCGGGGGCGATCAGCCGCTCGTCGGGGTCGAGACCGGCCGCGGCGACGGCCTTGCGGTAGCCGTCGAGACGGCGCTGCGCGCCGTAGACGTCGAGGCGGCCGGTGATCGTGGCGATCGAGCGGCGGCCTCGCGATATGAAGTGGTCGACGGCCGCGCGGGCGCCCTCGAAGTTGTCCGAGTCGACCGAGGGAAGGGTCTCCGCCGCGTGCCTGCGACCGCTGATCACCGAGGGCATGCCGAGCTGTTCGAGGAGATCGGGCAGCGGGTCGTCCGCGTGGACGGAGACCAGGAGCACCCCGTCGACGCGGTGCGCGGTCAGATACTGCGCGAGCCGACGGCGCTCGCGGTCGTTGCCCGCGAGGGTCAGCAGCAGCTGCATCTCGGTGTCGGCGAGAGCCGCCCCGACGCCCCGGACGATGTCGGAGAAGTACGGTTCGGCGAAGAACCTGGTCTCGGACTCGGGCACGACGAGCGCGATGGCGTCCGTCCGGTTACCGGCGAGCGCACGTGCCGCGCGGTTCGGCACGTATCCCAGCTCGGCGACGGCCGCCTCGACGGCCTCCCTCGTCTGTGCGCTCACGCGGGGCGAGCCGTTGATGACGCGGGAAGCCGTGCCCCGCCCCACTCCGGCCCGGGCCGCTACCTCTTCGAGCGTGGGCCGCCCGCCACTCCGTACTCGCGCTGCCGCCATGGCTGCCTCCCGTTCGCGGTCAATTTCTCACAGCGGGTTGACCAAACCAAGTCCCGCTGTCCGATCCCTTGACACTTGTCCGGACCGAGCGGTCCCTCCGCAGCGCCACAACTCTTGGGAGCGCTCCCAAGCCTACGGGTCAAGTATGACGATTGAGTGAGAGGGCATGAAAAAAGCGGGACCCGGCGGTGAGCCGGGTCCCGCTGTTCGTGCTGGTAGGGGTCAGACCGTGCCGACCGGGGGCAGCGCGTGGCGGCGGATCACGTCGGAGTACCAGTGCGCGCTCGCCTTGGGGATGCGGCGCTGGGAGGCGTAGTCGACGTACACCGTGCCGAACCGCTTCGAATAGCCGTACGCCCACTCGAAGTTGTCCATCAGCGACCAGAGGAAGTAGCCGCGGACGTCCGCGCCGTCGGCGATGGCCCGCCGCACCGCGTCGATGTGGCCGTGCAGATACGCGATCCGCTCGGGGTCCTCGACCTTGCCCTCGGGCGAGACGTAGTCGTCGAAGGCGGCACCGTTCTCGGTGACCATCAGCGGCAGGCCGGGGTGGTCGCGGCTGACGTCCATGAGCAGGCTGTGGAGCCCGTTGGGGTCGATCGACCAGTCCATCGCGGTGCGCTCCTTCCCCTCGGCGAGGTGGAAGGCGACGTGCTCGGAGCCGGGCCACGGGGAGTGGGCGCTGCTGCCGTGCGCGTCGCTCCGCGCGTACTCGGCGCCTTCCACCGGGTCGGAGACCAGGGTCGGCGTGTAGTAGTTGATGCCGAGCGCGTCGACGGGGCGGGAGATGGTGGCGAGGTCGCCGTCCCTGACCAGCTTCGACCAGTCCACCAGGTGCGAGGTGTCGGCGATCAGGTCCGCGGGGTACTCCCCGCGCAGCATCGGCCCCGTGAAGACGCGGTTGCCGACGGCGTCGATGCGCCGCGCGGCGTCCACGTCGGCCGGGCTGTCGGTGAGCGGGCGGACCTGGTGGAGATTGAGGGTGACCGAGGTCTGCGCAGCAGCGGGGAGTTGGGCGCGCAGAACCTCGATCGCCCGGCCATGGGCGAGGTTGAGGTGATGGGCCGCCTGCAGCGCCGCTGCGGGCTCGGTACGACCGGGGGCGTGCACACCCGAGCCGTAACCGAGATAGGCCGAGCACCACGGCTCGTTGAGGGTGGTCCACATGCCGACGCGGTCACCGAGTGCGCCGGACACGATGGCGGCGTAGTCGGCGAAACGGTCGGCGGTCACGCGCTCGGGCCAGCCGCCCGCGTCCTCCAGCTCCTGGGGAAGGTCCCAGTGGTAGAGGGTGGCGACGGGCATGATGCCGGCGTCGAGCAGCTCGTCGACGAGCTTGCGGTAGAAGTCCAGGCCGCGCTCGACGGCCGGGCCGCGGCCGGTGGGCTGGACCCGGGACCAGGAGACGGAGAAGCGGTAGGCCTTGAGGCCGAGCTGCTTCATGAGCGCGACGTCGTCGCGGTAACGGTGGTAGTGGTCGGCGGCGATGTCGCCGGTGTCACCGTTGCGGACCTTGCCGGGGGTCCGGCTGAAGGTGTCCCAGATGGACGGCGTGCGGCCGTCCTCGGCGGCGGCGCCCTCGACCTGGTAGGAGGCGGTGGCCGCGCCCCAGAGGAAGCCCGTGGGGAACTGTGCCTCGGGCGCCTGCTTCGGGGTGGTGTCGGGTCGTACGGCAGTCATGCGGGAGCGCTCCCATGGGTGGAGGGACAAGGACAGGAAGTGCGAAGGCCCCGGCCCCGTACGGCCTGCGGTCAGGTACAGGCCGTACGGAACGGCCGAGGGCCGGACCAGGGCGGAACGGCATGCCCGGGTTGGGACCGGGGAAGAACGGCGCACCGGGATCGGACCGGGCGTGACACCGTGGGGCGGGGTCAGCCCTTGACGGCGCCGGACATGATGCCTCCGACGATCTGCTTGCCGAAGATCACGAAGACGACGAGCAGCGGCAGGGTGCTGATCAGCGCACCCGCCATGACGATGCTCTGGTCGGGCACGTAGGACGCGCTCAGCTGGCCGAGGGCCACCTGGAGCGTGGGGTTCTGCTGGTTCAGCGCGAGGTAGGGCCAGAAGAAGTCGTTCCATGCCTGGACGAAGGTGAGCATACCGAGCACCATCATGGCCGGGCGGGCCACGGGGAGCACGATGCTCCACACGATGCGGAGGTTGTTCGCCCCGTCCATCCTGCCCGCCTCGATGAGCTCGTACGGCAGCGCCTCCAGGAGGTACTGGCGCATGAAGAACACACCGAACGCGCTCACCAGGGTCGGGAAGATCACCGACTCCAGCTGACCGCCCCAGCCGATGTCCGACATCATCATGAACAGCGGGACGACGCTGAGCTGCGGCGGGATCGTCAGCGTCGCGATGACCATGGTCATCAGCACGCCGCGGCCCTTGAAGCGCATCTTCGCGAAGGCGTAGCCGGCCAGGGTGCAGAAGAACAGGGTCGCCACGGTGATGCTGGCGGACACGACCAGCGTGTTGACGATGGCCTTGCCGAGGTTGGCCTGTTCCCAGGCCGCCTCCAGGTTGTTGAACAGGTTGCCGCCCGGGATGAGCGGCGGCGAGGTGTCGAGCACCTCGTCCTGGGTGCGGGACGCCGCGACGAGCGTCCAGTACAGCGGGAACAGCGAGCCGAGGCCGACGACGGCGAGCGCGAAGTAGGCGAAGGGGCCGGCGTGGTGCTGGCGTCCGGCTCCGGGCTTGAAACGCCGGCGGCGCGGGGGCTCGTTGCCGATGGCCGACTTCTGGACGCGGCGGTGGTCCGGAGCGGTGATGGGGCTGGTGGTGGTCATGGATATCGCTCCCCGTCAGGCCGCGGTCTTGCGCCCGAGGCGCCCGACGAGCCAGTTGATCGCGGCAATGAGCAGCAGCAGGACGAGCATGGCCCAGGCGACTGCGGCGGCCGGACCGAGGTGTCCGAGGTTCCAGCCGTAGTTGTAGAGGTAGACGCTGAGCGTCTCGTACTGGTGCTCGTTGCCGCCCCGTGCTCCGACCTGGCCGCCTTCGAGCAGCAGGGGCTCACCGAACAGCTGCATGGAGCCGATGGTCGAGATGACGATCGTGAAGAGGATCGTCGGCCGCAGCGCGGGAATCGTCACGTTGCGGAACTGCTGCCAGCGTGAGGCCCCGTCGAGCGACGCCGCCTCGTAGAGGTCGGACGGGACGGCCTGCATCGCGGCGAGGTAGATCAGCGTGTTGTAGCCGGTCCAGCGCCAGATCACGATGACGGCGATGGCGATCTTGGACGTCCAGTGGCCGTTCGCCCAGTTCGTCTCACCGACGCCGAAGAATTCGAGGAACCAGTTCAGCAGGCCGCCGTCCGCCCGGAACACCAGGGCGAAGACCAGGGCCGCGGAGGCCACGGACGTGGCGTACGGCGTGAGGATGACGGTGCGCCAGAAGGTGCTGGCCCGCAGCTTGTAGTTCAGCAGGTGCGCCAGGCCGAGCGCCATCATCAGCTGCGGCACGGTCGAGATGACGCCGATGATGAAGGTGTTGGAGACCGAGGTCCAGAACTCGTCGTCCTGGAGGATGGTGCTGAAGTTCTCCCAGCCGACCCATTCCATCTGGTCGAGGCCGGTCATCTCCACACGGTGCAGGGCGATCCAGCCCGTGTAGATCAGCGGGTAGAGCCCGAAGGCTCCGAAGACGAGGAAGAAGGGCGCGATGTAGGCGTACGGCGACGCCTTGTCGTCGAAGCGCCACAGCCGGCTGCGCCAGGCCTGGCGGCCGGGGGACATGGCCTTCGGAGCGCGGCGGTCGGGCCGGGAGCCTTGCGCGCCCCTGGTGGGGGTGGTCGTTGCCACAGGTGGGAGTCCTTCCCTGGGGTGTGCCGACACCGCAGGGGCAGGCCGGTCCTCTGTCAGGTCCGGCGGGGGTGTCGGAAAAGGTGCGCGGTGCCGATCGGGAAACCGGCACCGGCGCGGGCGGTCCGGGACGTGTGGAAGACGTCCCGGCCGCCCGCGCCGGCGAGTGTCAGCCGATCACCTTGTCGATGGCCTCGGTGGCGTCGTCCCAGGCCTTGTCCGGGTCGGTGCCACGCTGCTCCATGTTGTTGATCTGGGTGCCGATGGTGTCCTTGATGACACCGTCCTTCGGGCCGAGCACGGCCGCCGGGATGATCTGGGCCTCCTCGGCGTAGATCTCACCGATCGGGGCGTTGTTGAAGTACGGGAGCTTGGCGTTCTTCACGTCGGGGAGCTCGTAGGCGCCCTTGTTGGACGGGAAGACACCGACCGCCTTGAAGACGGCTGCCTGCTGCTCGGGGGCGGTCAGCCACTTGACGAGCTCACCGGCCTCCTTGACGTGCTTGCCCTTGGCGGGCACGGCGAGGAACGAACCGCCCCAGTTGGCGGCGGTCTCACCCGGGGTGCGGGCGATGTCCCACTTGCCCTTGAACTCGTCACCGGAGTAGGTGGAGATCTGGGCGGCCATCCATGCGGGGCAGGCCACGGTGGCCATGGTGCCCTTGCGCAGGGCCGCCTGCCACGGCGGGCTGAACTGGGCGAGGCCCTGGGTCAGCTTCTTGTCGACGGCCTCGGCGGCGAGCTTCCAGCCCGTCTGGACGCCGGAGCTCTCCTTGTAGATCGCCTTGCCGTCCTTGGAGTAGTACTGCTCCGAGTCGGAGCTGACCACGCCGTTGTACATGGCGCTGGCGGAGTCCATGAAGAAGGTGCCCTTGGGCGCCTTCGCCTTGTACGCCTCACCGAGCTTGAGGTAGTCCTCCCAGCCGCCGGCGTACTTCGCGGCGACTTCCTCGCGGTCGGTCGGCAGACCGGCCTGCTCGAACAGGTCGCGGCGGTAGCAGATCGACATCGGGCCGATGTCGGTGCCGGCGCCGATGACCTTGCCCTCGTCGGTCGTCGCCTGCAGCGCCTTCCAGTTCACCCACTGGTCGGTGTCGATCACCTTGGAGAGGTCGACGAAGGCGTCCGCCTTGGTGTCGACGAGCTCCTTGGCACGGCCGACCTCGATGCCCTGCACGTCGGCCAGGCCGCTGCCCGTGTTGAGCTGCTGGAGGAACTTGGGGTAGTAGACCTGCTCGTCGGCCGTGACGTTTTCCTTGACCGTGATGTTCGGGTGGAGCTCGTGGTACTTCTCGAAGAGCCCCGCCTCCTTGTAGCCGAACTGCCCGAAGTCGGCCACGGTCAGGGTGATGTTCCCGTTCGCGTCGGACCCCTCGGAGTCCGAGTCCGAGTCGCTGCAGCCGGTCAGCAGCAGGGCGGCGGCCGTGAGGCCCGTGGTGGCTATGACGGCGGTTCTGCGGCTTCGACCTGCGACGGTGCGGGTGATGCGCATTCCACTACTCCTTGTTCCAGGGTGCGACTGGCGTCGATCTGCTCGGCATTCGCGCTGGTGGTGCGGGTGCCAGTGGTACGGAGAGGACATGGGCTGTGTCGTCCCCGTACGAGCGAAAAACCTCGTTCGATATGGGAGCGCTCCCATGCGCTGTTGCCGGAACATTGCTGCCTCAAGGGGGTGGGTGTCAAGAGTTGAAGACGCTTCCGTTGCCCGAGCGTGTCCTGCAAGTCACGCGACCGTGTCCGGCAGAGGTCTTGCGTTAACGCGGGTGTCCTGCATGCGTCATCCGCGACGAGTCGAATCTCCCCAGGTCAGGGGCTGTTGAGCGGCCTTTCGGCCCTTCCGGACGCCGAAACGGCCGGGATGGGGCGGCGATATCCACGCCAGGATCGGGCGGGTGCCGACGGTTACGACCTCACGGACGGGCCCGCCGGAAAATGAACGGGGCGAGGCCCTGCGAGGGCGCACAGAGGGGTCACAAGGTGTGTGCGTGTTCTTTCCCCGAACTCCGCCGTCACGCAACGCGGTTCCGCTTGTGTCACGGCCGGGGCTCCGGGCGCCCTCGTGCGGGGCGGCCCCCGGGCCGGCGGAGCGGACCGCGCACAGGGGCG
Organism: Streptomyces sp. CB02058; assembly: GCF_001905505.1. Taxonomy (GTDB): domain Bacteria; phylum Actinomycetota; class Actinomycetes; order Streptomycetales; family Streptomycetaceae; genus Streptomyces. The sequence continues at coordinate 300,370 of NZ_LIPG01000002.1, read as the reverse complement.
CGCGCCCCGGCCGGTTGTGGGGGGTGTGGGGCCGGCCGGGACGCGCGGGTCGGGATGTGGTCCAAGGGGTCCGGAAGGGCTCCGGACGAGCCGGACTGCCGTACGGGGAGGGCCCGGCAGGGTCCGGGAGAGACGGCCTAACCGAAGGCGCCGAACGCCTTGGTGAAGGCCAGCGGCTCCTGGAGGATCGAGCTGCAGGTCGCGTCGGCGGTCGGCTTCGCGCCGCCCGGGCACTGCGCGTCCCGCGTCCCCGACCACATCGCCAGTCGTCCGATTCCCTTCTCCCGGGCAAAGCCGACCAGTTGCGTGGCGTCCTCGACGGTGAAGATCTCGGTGGCGACGTCGTTGACGCCGATCATCGGGGTGACCGCGACAGCCTTCCAGGCCGCCGCGTCCGAGAGCCCGAGCAGGCTCTTGACCTGGGCCTGTGTGGCGGTCGCCGCCTGGGTTGCGTAGTCGCCCATGTCGCCGCTGTACGACGCCCCGTAGTCCATCGCCATGATGTTGACCGCGTCGATCGCGACGCCGTTCTTCTTCGCGTCTGCGATCAGGTCCACGCCCGGCTGGGTCAGGCCCTCGGGCATCACGGGCAGCGTGAAGGAGACGTCGAGCCCGGGGTGCGACTCCTGGAGCCGGGCGATGGCCTGCGCGCGCCGGGAGTTGGCCGCGGTGTCCGGGAGCGCGCCGCCCTCGATGTCGAAGTCGACCTTGGTCAGCCCGTACGCCTCGACGACCTTCCCGTACGCCGTGGCCAGCTCGGCCGCCGAGGAGCAGTGCAGCGCCAGCTCCGCGCCCGCCGCCCCGCCGAAGGAGACCCGCACGTCGCCGCCCCGGTCCCGCAGGGCGGTGATCTGGGAGGCCACCTTGTCGTCGCCGAGCCCGGTCACCCCGCCCCACAGCGGGGCGCAGCTGCCGCCCGAGGTGATGAACGCGAGGGTGAACTCCTTGACGCCCGTCCTGGACGCGGTGTCCAGCAGGTCGTAGGCGGGGTACAGGGAGGTGTCGACGTACGGGGCGAACCCGGCTCCGGCGGCCGCGGGGCCCTCGTCGCCCCCGGAGGGCCCGGACGGCTCGGCGGTCGGGGCGGGAGCCGTCGCGCTCCCCGTGGGGCCGGGCGCCTCGGTGGGGGCCTCGGTCGGCGCCTGTGTGGGTGCCGGCGTCCCGGTGGGGCGTCCGCCGGGCTCCGGCACCGTGCCGTCCCCGGCGGAGCACGCCGCGTCGTTGATGCGGCAGCCCTCCGGATCGGCGGCGGTCCCGTTGGAGGAGGCGACGAAGCCGACGGTCACGGAGGCCCCGGGGGCGAGCTCCTTGTTCCAGCTCGCGGGCTTCACGGTGACGTGGTTGCCGCTGACGGTGTGCTCACCGTTCCAGAGCGAGTCGATCCTCGTGCCGGCGGGCAGGTCGAATTCGAGCGTCCAGCCCGACCGGGCGGTCCCGGTGGCGTTGGAGACCACGTACTGCCCGGTGTAGCCGCCGGTCCAGCCGCTGGCCCTCGTGTACGCGGCGCCGACCGCCGCCGCCTGGGCGGTGCCGGTGAGTGCGAAGACCGTGCCGCCGACGACCGCGGCGGCGACGAGTGCGCCGACCGCCTTCGTGCGGGTGCTCGTCGTGCGGCGGTGCGTGCTGGTGACCATCGCGTTCCTGCCTCTGTGCTGCGGGGGGTGTCTGCGTCTGCACGCTAGCCGCCGCGGAACGGGCAAAAGGCACTGATGGGAACGGTGTTGATGTTCTTAGGGTGGGCTTAAGGAGGGCATCGGAACGGGTTAAAGGTTCGGGCCCGGGCCCGGGGCCCGCCGGAACTCCGTGTTCCCGCCCTTCACTCCCCGTGGCCTCCGCTTGTCGCTCCGCCGTCCCACCCGGTGCCCCCTGCGGGCGCGCTCGGCCGGGCCGCCGTCGAGCCCTATCCAGATGCGTACCTCCGTGCCGCCGAGCACCGAACGCCCGATCCTCAGGTCGCCTCCGGTGGATTCGGCGACCCTGCGGACGATGTCCAGGCCGAGGCCGGTGGACCCCACGGCGCTCTCGGCGCCGCCGCGTCCGCTGGCGCCCCGTGCCAGGGCCGATTCCGGATCGGGTATGCCGGGTCCCGCGTCCGAGACGAGGACGAGCACGGCGTCGCCGCTGTGGTGCACGTCGACGGCGAAGGCGGTGCCCTCCGGGGTGTGCCGGAAGACGTTGCCGAGCAACGCGTCGAGCGCTGCTGCCAGTTCGGGCCTGGCGACCGGGATGCGTACGGTGCGGTCCACGCCCGCCAGGCGCACGGTGCGGCCCTCGTCCTCGGCCAGTGCCGACCAGAAACCCATGCGTTCCCTGATGACCTCGGACGCGTCGCACCCGGCCCCGGCGCCACCGGGCCCGCCCTGGGTCTGGGGGCGCTGCTCCCTGGCCGTACGGATGATCGTGTCGACCTCGTGCTCCAGCTGCTCCACCGCGGCCCTGGTCTGGTCGGCGGCAGGGCCCTCGCCCAGCGACGCGGCGTTGAGACGGAGCACGGTGAGCGGGGTGCGGAGCCGGTGCGAGAGGTCGGCGGCCAGCTCGCGCTCGTTGGCCAGGAGCTGGACGACCTGGTCGGCCATGGAGTTGAACGCGACGGCGGCGGAGCGGAGCTCGGTCGGCCCCTCCTCGGGGACCCGCGTCCCGAGCCTCCCCTCCCCCAGGTCCTGGGCCGCGCCCGCGAGCCGCTGGGCGGGCTCCACCATGCGTACGCCGAGCCGGTCGGCGACGGCCACCGAGCCCACGATCAGCGCGATCCCGACGCCCGCGAGCACCAGCCAGGCCGTGCCGACGCCGTTGGAGACCTCGTCCTCGGGGACGAACACCTCGACGACGGCGGTGCCCCCGGAGCCGAGCGCGGTGGGCTGGAGCAGCGCGAAGCCGCCGGACACCTCGGCGATGGCGGCGCGACCCGACGTCCGTACGGTCTCCAGGTCGTCCAGGGTGGCGCGCCGGGTGCCGATCTCCAGCCGCGAACCGTCGTGTTCGGCGGCCGGGACATGGACGGCGAGCCGTCCCCTGCCGCCGGGCTCGGTGGAGAGGACCGCCCGGGTCAGCTCCTGGCTGTCGGTGGTGACGGTGAGGGTGGGGCCGATGGTCGCGGCCTGCCGCTCGGCGTCGGAGAAGGCCCTGTCGCGGGCCATCTCCTTGATGACCAGCCCGAGGGGCACGGCGAACGCGATCACGACCATGGCGGTGACGGCCAGGCAGACCTTGACCAGGGCCCATCTCATGCGGGCCGGTCCGGGGCCGGGGGTTCGAGTTTGACGCCCACTCCGCGCAGGGTGTGCAGATAGCGCGGCCGGGCGGCCGTCTCGCCCAGCTTGCGGCGCAGCCAGGAGAGGTGGACGTCGATGGTCTGGTCGTCGCCGTAGGACTGCTGCCAGACCTCGGCGAGCAGTTCCCGGCGCGGGACGACGACGCCCGGACGGCCGGCGAGGAAGGCCAGCAGGTCGAACTCGCGGCGGGTCAGGTCCAGGGCCGTGCCGTCCAGTTCGGCCTGGCGGCGCAGCGGGTCGATGGAGAGCCCGCCGACCTGGAGGACGCGCGGCGGCGGTGCCTGCGCGCCGGGTCCCCGGGTGCGGCGCAGGACGGCCGCCATGCGGGCGGAGAGGTGCTCCACCGAGAACGGCTTGGTCAGGTAGTCGTCCGCCCCGTCGTTGAGCAGCCTGACTATCTCGGCCTCGTCGTCCCGCGCGGTCGCGATGATCACGGGTACGTCGGTGATGGAGCGCAGCATCTTCAGCGCCTCGCCGCCGTCGAGGTCGGGCAGTCCGAGGTCGAGGATGACGACGTCGAAGCGGAAGTGCGCGACCTCGCGCAGCGCTTCGAGCGCGGTCCCGACGCTCCGTACCGTGTGGGAGGCCTCGGTCAGGTGCCGGATGAGGGCGGAACGCACGAACTGGTCGTCCTCGACCACGAGCACACTAGGCATGCGCCGCACCGTAGCCCATACGGAGGAACTCGGTCCCCTCCAGGACAGCAGGTGGGCGGGTGGTGCAGGATGTGCCGGATGCGCAGAGGACTCGTACACGTGATCGCGTGGTCGCTCGCCACCGGCGCGGCGGTCACCCTGTCGTGGTGGGGCGTGCACACCGTCATGTCCGGGACGGCGTACGACCCTCCGCTCGCCGTGCCCATCTCGGTGGGCGCGCGGGGGCAGGCCACGAACGAGCCGGTGTCCTCCTCCACGCACCGCGCGCTGCCGTCGCCGACCCGCTCGCCCTCGGCCTCGCCGTCCCCGAGCAGTGCCGCCCCGTCCCGCGCGCCGGCCTCCCCGCGGCCCTCCGCCTCGCCGTCGGGCGGCCGGAGCCCCGCGGAGTCCCGGCCGCCCTCGGCGGACTCGGGCACGGTGAAGAGCTACCCGACACGGGGCGGCCGGGTCGTCCTGGAGCTGGCGGACGACTCGGCGGAGCTCGTGTCGGCCACGCCGGAGACGGGCTGGTCGATGCAGGTGTGGACGAACCCGGAGTGGATCCGGGTGGACTTCGGCGACGGGGCGGGCGCGACGGTCTCCGTCTTCTGCACCTGGAACGGACATCCGCCGATCGTCGAGGTCGTCGACCAGTAGCCACGTGCGGGGCACGGTGCCGCCCGTTTCCTCTCCGGCTCGCGCCACCGACGCGAATCGGCCGATCCACGCGAGAGTATCGGCCACGCGCGACCGTACCGACGCGCCTGCGACAAGCCCTGCTCCTCCGGCTTTCCGTCACGGACGGTGTTTCCCGGAATCTCCTTCGAACACTGGCAGGTGTTTCATCCCTTTCCGGCCGTGACTCCCGGTCACCCGCCCCGCGTACCGACCGGTAGTCACCGGGGCGCGGAATCGCCGCCTCTTTTTGGATACTTGCTTCCTGGGGAAGTCGGCCTGCGGATAGCATCGCGCTGCCCGACCGGAGGTACGGAATTCCCACAGATCCCGTCACCGAGCCCTATGGCTTTCCGGCCGCGCCGTTCGGCATTTCGTACGGATACGGCCCGACAGGGCGAGGAAACGGAGACGCACGGTCGTGCCGCCAAAAGGTAATCTCGGGGTCTTCTCCCTGAGCTGGCCCATCTTCCTGCAGCTGCTGTCGACGTATTCCATGGGTCTCGTGGACGTCTGGGCGCTGGGCCGCGTCTCGGACGACGCCGCGGGCGCGGTGGGTTCGGTCAACACGGTCGCGACGTTCGTGCTCATGATGTTCTCCTTCATGGGGCAGGGCGGCAGCCTCGTGTACGCACGCGCGCTGGGCCGGGGGGAACCGGGGCAGGTCCGGGAGTACTACTTCGTCGCCCTGCTGCTGCACGTGATCCTGGGCGCCGCGGTGAGCATCGCGCTGTTCGTCCTCGCCGACGACGTGGCCGGCCTGATGGGACTGCGCGGGCAGCACCTCGCCTACGGCACGACCTTCCTGCAGATCGTCGGGGGAAGTGCGGTGCTCCACTCCCTGGTGGCGATGCTCGGCGGAGTGCTGGCCGCGAATGGATTCACCCGGCACGCGATGTTCGCCGCCGTCTTCACCAACGTCGTCAACGTCGTGCTGATCATCGTCCTGGTGCTGTCCACGTCGGGCCCGCGCTGGGGCGTCAGGGGTGTCGCCCTGTCGACGGCGCTCGCCACCTGCGCCGGTCTGCTCTACAGCCTGTGGCTGGTGTTCTTCAGGATCCGGATCAGGTTCCGCCGCCCCGGGACCATGGGGCAGTGGAAGGCGCACGCCGCCCTGCTCGTCTCCTTCTCCCTGCCCACGATGCTGGAGCCGGCGTTCTGGCAGCTCGCACAGATCGTCACCACGCGCATCATCTCGGCCGTGGGGACCGACGAGCTCGCCGCGCGCATGTACACGCTCAGCATCACCAACATGATCGGCATGTTCTCCTCGGCGCTGTCCCAAGGGCTCCAGATCGCACTCGGGCACCTCGCCGGAGCCGGGGAGACCCAGCGCATCCGGCGGCTCGCGCGCAACACCCGCGCCGTCGGGGCGGTGGCCGCGGTGGCTCTCGCCCTGGTGACGGGGGTGTGCGGCGGATGGATCATGCGGGGGTTCACCGCCGATCCGGAGGTCGCCGACGCCGGGAAGCTGCTGCTCTGGTGCGGCCTGCTCTATCTCCCCGGTTCCTCGCTGATCATGACGACGGCGAGTTCCCTGCGGGCCGTCGGTCACGTCGTGTTCCCCGCCGTGGTGGGGATCGTCGTCCTGTGGGCGGTCTTCCTCCCCCTCGCCTACGCCCTCTCGCTTCCGCTGGGGCTCGGAATACTCGGAGTGATGATCGCCATGGCGGTCGACGAAAACCTCCGGGCCCTGCTGATGGATATCCGCTGGCGCCGTCTTCCCGGTAAACGCCAGGAGCATCTCGCACTTCCCGAGCAGACGAAAAGGGCGTCCGTCTCCGACATCTGATCCGACGCGCCCCGCACTGCCGATGACCGATTCCTTAGGAGATCCGTGAAGGTCAGCCTTGTCATTCCCACGTACAACTCGAAAGAACTGCTCGCACCCTGCCTGGTGTCCCTCAACCACCAAATCGTGGCGGAACCCGATGCATTCGAGGTCGTACTCGTCGACGACGGCTCGACGGACGGAACGGGTGAGATGGTGGACGCCCTGTCGCTCACGTATCCGCTCCGCAGGCTGTACCTCCCCCGCACCGAGCACTCCTGCCGCTCCGCCGCCCGCAACGCTGGGATCCGGGCGGCCGACGGCGAGGTGATCGCCTTCGCGGACGGCGACCAGATCATCGACCCCCTGTTCCTCCAGGAGCACATCCGCTGTCACCGGGACCGCGACGACGTCGTCGCGATCGGCTTCCGCGACTACCTGGCGCCGGGCCCGGTCGATCTCGGCCTCCTCGCGAAGGAGTTCGCCACCGAGGCGTTCCCCGCCGTGGCCGAGGCGGACGAGCGCGCCGAGGTGACCCGGACCCTTTCGGAGAACCTGGCCGGCCTGGCGACCGGCTGGCACTTCCTGTACGGCTGCAACGTCTCCGTGCGCAAGGAGCGGCTGCTGGCCGTGGGGAGCTTCGACGAGAACATCAAGAGGTGGAGCTTCGAGGACGTCGAGCTGGGATACCGCCTGCACCGCGCGGGTCTCACCCTCGTCCACACCCCCTACGCCCGTGTCTACCACCAGGCCCACCCCGAGTCGGACCGGGAGCGCTACGCGGACTGGCGTGAGAACTTCGCCTACTTCGTCGACCGTCACCCCGGGACGGAGGTGCGGTTGCAGTGGATCCTCGACGACTACTTCGACCCCGACCGCGAGAACCGGCTGAGCTGGTTCGACGCGTACCTCCGGTTCGAGTTCGCGTGCCGGGCCCTGGAGGGGAGACTGCCCCTGGGGCGGCGGTACGAGGTGCTGGTCGTGGACGGCGCCGGTCTGCCCGGCGCCGGGGCGGAGGTGGCCCGGCTCGGCGCCCTGACGGACCTGGTCGTCATCGACACCACCGACGACCGGGATCTGCCCCTCACCGTCCAGGGGCTGCGAACGGGACGGGAACTCCTCTACTTCAAACGCCCGGACCCCGAGGTGCTCCGGAAGGCGGCCGACGCCTTCGGCTTCACCCTCGCGGAGAGCCCGGCGGCGTACGAGGAGGCCGCGGCGTGACCACCATGGCGCAGGACCTCCCTGACACCGGGATGCCCCGGGCCGGTGTCCTCACCGGGGACAGCCACGGTATTCACCGGCTGGTGCTGGACGTACTCGGCGGGACCGTCCCCGCGTACGCGTCCTCCGGCTGCGTCGCCCACAGTGAGCTGGCCGGCCTGCTCGCCGGACGTACGGAACGCCTCGACCCGTCCGCCCCGGACTCCGTCTTCCACCGGGAGGAGCACGCACCGCTGCCGGGCGAGCGGCATCCGGTCCCGTTCCTGCCGAAGGCCCGGCTGCTGACCCCGGCGGAGCAGCGGGTCGCGGCCGAGTGCTTCGCGCGCGCCCTGGCGACGGGTGAGCTGACCAGCGGGCCGGCGGTGGCCACGTTCGAGGCGGCGCTCGCCGACTTCACCGGTCTCCACACGACCGCCACCAGCAGCGGCACGGACGGCCTGATCATCGCGCTGCGTGCGGTGGGGGTGGAGCCCGGCGACGAGGTGATCATCCCGGCCAACAGCTTCGCGGCGACCGAGAACGCGGTCCTGGCCTGCGGGGCCGTCCCCGTCCTCGCCGACGTCGAGCCCGGGCGTCACACCCTGGACCCCGTGTCGGCCGGGGCCGCCGTGACCTCCCGCACCAAGGCCGTCCTGCCGGTCCATCTGTACGGGCGGCTGGCGGACATGGCGGCGCTCCGCAGGACCGCCGACGCCCACGGACTGCGGGTCGTGGAGGACGCCTGCCAGGCGATCGGCGTCACGGGTGTCGGACGGCACTCGGACGCGGCCGTCCTGAGCTTCAACCCGTACAAGAACTTCGGACTGACCGGCAAGGCGGGGGCCGTCCTCACCGGGGAGGGTGAACTCGCCGAGCGGGTGAGGGCGATCGCCTACCACGGCTTCCACCCGGACAGGAAGAACGTCAAGACGGAGCCCTGGGGGCTCAACGCGAAGATCGACAACCCGGTCGCCTCGGTCGCCATGGGGCTGCTGCCCGGACTGACCCTCAAGAACTACCGGAGGGCCTTCCTGGCCGAGCGCTACATCACGGGCCTGGCGGAGCTGCACGCGGCGGGGCTGCTGACGCTGCCGTCCTTCACCCCCGACCACGCCTGGCACCTCTTCACCGTGCGGGTTCCGGGCGGGCCCGCGGAGCGGGAGAGGATCCGCACCCGGGTCCTGGAGGACGGCGGAGTGGAGACGGACATCTACTACCCCGTACTCACCCACCGTCAGCGGACCCCGTTGCACGGGAGTCTCTTCTCCCGCAGCCGGCTGCCGCACACCGAGGAGCTCCACACGACGGCGTTCCAGATCCCCCTGCACAACCAGCTGTCCCTCACCGAACAGGACCGAGTGATCGAGGCGTTGCATGCTGCCTTCCGTGCGACCGCACGTTGAACCCCTCGCGCTCCCGATGCCGCAGCGGGTGGGGGCGGTGGCCTTCTGCGACTTCGACGAGACCTATCTGGCTCACGCACCGACCGCCGCCGAGGTCGCCGACCGGGAGACGCTGGAGGACTACCTCGTGGAGGCGGCCGAGCGTCAGGGGCTGCTCTTCGGCTGGGTGACCGGCAGTTCGCTGCCGTCCGTCATGGACAAGGTCAGGGCCCACCGGCTGCGGAGGCTGCCGCACTTCATCGCCTGCTCCCTCGGGACCGAGCTCCTGTACCTCCGTGACGGCGTCGCGCACCCGGACCCGTCCTGGCAGGAACGGCTACCCGAGCCCGGACGGCTCGCCTCGCTCGCCGAGGCGGTGACCGGGGAGCTGGCGGACCGGGGGGTGCCGCTCGTCCCGCAGGCGAACCGGCCGCCCGGCAGCCTGGTGCAGAGCCACTACTACTACGCGCGTACGCCCGAGAACGACGAGCGGAGCCTGGCCCTGGTCAGGAGCACGGCCGAGAAGTACTCGCTGGGCGTCGGGGTGAGCCGCTGCAACCCCGCGGCGGGCGATCCGGAGGACTGCTACGACGTGGACTTCCTCCCGGAGGGCTGCGGGAAGCGAGCCGTCGTCCGCCACGTACGCCGGACATACGGTGTGCCGCCCTCGGACACCTTCGCCTTCGGGGACAGCGGCAACGACCTGGAGATGCTCCGGGAGGCCGGCCGCGGGGTCCTGGTCGCCAACTGCACGGCCGAGGCCCGCGGCTGCCATCCGGACGTGTCGGACCTCCCGTACGCGGCCGCGGTCCTCGCGGTCCTGCGTGACGAACTGCGCGACCGTCCACGAGAAGAAGAACCACGGAAGGAGTCCCGCTGATGCGCGTGGGGATCATCGGCGCGGGGAACATCGGCCGGGTGCACGCCCGGGCGGTCCTGGCGTCGGCCGACGACGGCGTCTCGCTCGCCGGCCTCTTCGACGTCGACCAGGGGCGGGCGGGTGCGCTCGCCGCGGAGCTGGGGACGCGGGCCTTCGCCTCGCTCGGCGAACTGCACGGGGCGACGGACGGGATCGTCGTCGCCTCACCCAACCGCACCCATGCCGCGTACGCGGGCGAGGCCCTCGCGCACGGCAGGCACGTGCTGTGCGAGAAGCCGATGGCCACCTCCCTCGCGGAGACGGCCGAGATGCTGCGGCTCTCCTCGGGCGCCACGGGGGTGTCCTGTGTCGGCTTCAACTACCGCTATCTGCCCGCCGTACGGGAGATCCGCCGGCGGATCGAGGAGGAGGAGATCGGCCGCGTGCTCCATGTGGCCGTCGCCCTCCGGCGTTCCAGCGCGGTGACCCGGGCCCGGTTCACCTGGCGGGACGGCCCGGCCGAGCGGTCGACCAGCGGCGCGCTCGGTGACCTCGGGGTGCACCTCGTCGACATGCTGCACTTCCTCTTCCGGAGTCCGGTCGACACCGGCAGCTGCCGGGTCGGGCTCCAGACGAGGGTGGCGACGAAGGAGGGTCACGAGGTGATGGTCGACGACCACGCCTTCGTGAGCGGTGGTCTGACGGACGGCCCGCACTTCACCCTCACGGCTTCGAAGTCCTCGGCTCCCGACGAGCTCGGACTCGCCGTGACCGTCACCGGGAGCCGTGGGGACCTCTCGTACCACTCACGTGACGGCCAGATACTCCTGGTGCGTACGGGGGTGGACGTCGAGCCGGTCAAACTCCTCGGCCCCGCCCGGCTGCCGGACCCGCCGGGCGAGGTGACGGGGTGGGGCGACTCCTTCCTGGAACAGCTCCAGGAGTGGGCGGGCGCCGCTTCCGGGACCCGGCCGGAGGTACTGGCCGGCTTCGGGGACGGGCATCTCGCCCAGCGGGTCCTGGAGGATCTGCTGCGCCGGGGAGAGCGCCTTGGGTAGGCGTTCCGGGGGCCGGAGGCCCACGCTGGACGCCGTGGCCCGGCGGGCCGGGGTGTCCCGGTCCGCGGTGTCACGCGTGGTCAACGGCGAGCCGGGGGTGCGCGCCGCGGTCGCCGAACGCATCCGGGTGGCGGTCGCCGAGCTCGGTTACGTCCCGAACCAGGCGGCCAGGAGCCTGGTGACCCGCCGCAACAACGTGGTGGCCGTGGTGGTGACGGAGCCCCAGAACCGCCTGTTCGTCGATCCCTTCTTCGCGGAGCACCTGCGCGGGATCAGGGAGGAGCTCGCCGTCCGGAAGGCCCAGCCCGTACTGGTCTTCATCGAGTCCCCGGAGGACTACGCGCGGGTCGGCCACTTCCTGGGCGGCGGGCACGTGGACGGCGCGCTGCTGTTCTCGCTGCGTGCGGACGACCCGCTGCCCGCGATGACGGAGCAGCTGGGGATCCCCGTCGTCCTCGGCGGACGGCCCGTGGTGAGGGGTGGCGACCGGACCCGCACCCACCTGTACGTGGACGCCGACAACCGTGGCGGCGCCCGGGAGGCCGTGCGCCATCTCGTGTCGCTCGGCCGGAAGCGTGTCTCGACCGTGACGGGCCCGCTCGACCAGGCCGCCTCGGTGGACCGGCTCGACGGCTACCGGGACGTGCTCCTGGACGGGGCACCCGAGCTGATCGTCGAGGGCGACTTCACCCGGCAGGGCGGCGCGGAGGCGATGGCTGCCCTGCTGCGACGGTGCCCGGACCTGGACGGGGTCTTCGTCGCCTCCGACCTGATGGCCGCGGGGGCGCTGGACCTGCTGCGGGAGCGCGGGTTGCGGGTGCCCGAGGACGTGGCGGTCGTCGGGTTCGACGACCTCCCGTCGCTTGCCGGCTCGATGGACCCGCCGTTGACCACGGTGCACCAGGACATCGTGGGCATGGGCAGGACGATGGCCCGCCTGCTGTTCCGCGAGGCGTCCGGCAAGGCCGGCGGGAGCCACCCCCTGTCCTCCGTGATCACCCCGACCCGGCTGGTCGTACGGGAGTCCGCCTGACCGGCCGGATCCGGGCGGGTGCCACGGAGGGCCGTTACCGGCCGTCGCCGGGAAGCGGGGCTCCGGCGAGGGACCCGTGCGAGGGGCCGAGCGGGGCCAGCGCGTCGAGCTCGTCCCGGATCTCCTGTTCCAGCTCCAGCTCCAGGCCGTCCATGGCCTCGTCGAGCTGGGCCACGCTGCTCACGCCGAGCACCGGCATGACGGGCACCGGGCCCCCGGCCATCCAGGCCAGGGACAGCTGGTTGGCGGTCACTCCGAGCCGTCCGGCCAGTTCGCGCAGGCTGCTCAGCCGCCGCTCGTTCACGGGGCTGCGGTACTCGGGCGAGAGCGGCCGGTCGGCCCGGGTGAGGGCTCCCTGGAGCAGCGGCGAGTACCCCTGAAGCAGCGCGCCGTGCTCGCGGGCGTGGGCGAACAGGTCGTGGTCCAGCGGAAGCTGCGGCCGGATGTCGGCCGCCGGGTCGGGCCAGAGGTAGGAGTGGCGTGCCTGGATCACCCGCGGGGCCACCGTCGTCGGGTCGTCCGCGGCGAGGCGGGCCGCCTCGGCCAGCCGGGCCGCGTCCGGGTTGCTCGCGCCGACGACACCGACCCGCCCCGAGCGCACGAGCTCCGACAGGGCGCCCAGGGTGTCGGCGAGCGGTGTCCTCGGGTCGTCGGCGTGGCTGAAGTACACGTCGACGGAGGGGCGGCCCAGGCGCTCGGTGCTCCGCTCGAACTGCTTGAACACCACCTCGGGGGCGAGCCCTTCGGCGGATTCGGGGAACGGCCCGTCGAGCGGGTCGGGCAGGCAGCCGACCTTGGTGGCGATCAGCACCTCGTCCCGCACGCCTGCCGCGGCCAGCCAGCGGCCGATGACCAGTTCCGACTCCTCGCCCGTGCCGCCGGGCGACCAGAAGGCGTAGCAGTTCGCGGTGTCCAGCAGCCGGCCGCCGCGCTCGGTGTAGCGGTCGAGGATCTCCCGTGACGTCCTCTCGTCGACGGTGGTGCCGAAGTACATGGTGCCGAGGGCGACTCGGGTGCCTCGGAGCCGGTCCATGACCGACTCTCCGTAGACCGTCGTCAGCATGCGTCGTCCTTTCGTCGGTGGTGCGGTGAGGAGGAGGGAACGTGGGAGGCCGGGGCGTGGGCGGCGGGGCGGGGCGCCCGCGCGGCCAACGAACCGTAGCCGAAGGCGAGTACGTCGGCAGCCGCCAGAACCAGCCGACTGGCGGCGGCGGCCGCGGCGGCCTCCGGGGCGGGCAGGACGGAGGCGAGGGACACCGCGAGCAGCGCCTCCCGCACCCCGAGCCCGTCGGGGACGACCACCACCAGGCTGCTGAGCGAGGTCGCCACGGCGAACCCGGCGACACAGGGCAGTACGGCCGCGAGCGGGTCGGCGCCCAGCGCGACCGCGAGCAGCCAGAGGTGGACACCGGTCACGACCCAGGACACCGCGCACAGCCACACGGAGCGGCGCAGCACGGGGAGCGGGACCGGCGCCAGCCTGCGGGCCAGTGACGGCACCGTCTTCACCAGCCGCACGGAGAGCGCCAGCACTCGGGGCAGGACGAGCAGCAGGACCGGGACGAGGGCGGCGGCCACGAGCGCCGCCCCCGTCCCGTAGGCGTGCCGCGCCAGGGCGGCCAGCCCCAGCACCCCGCCGGTGCCCAGGGACACGGCGGCGTACAGCCCGAAGGCGGCGGTGAAGTGGAAGACGGTGATCCCCGAGGCCGCCGCGAGGCGGGACTGGAGCACGATCGACCACATCACCCCCGGTACGTACTTGCCCAGTTGGCCCGCGGCGAAGATGCGTACGGCCGAGGGGCGGGACAGCGGTACCGACAGGGCCTGGAGCGGTTCGCGCCAGGAGAGCGCCGTCAGCCACAGCCCCGCCAGCGCCGGGACCAGTGCCAGGGGCAGCACGGGTCCCAGCAGTCCGACGGCCGTGCGGGTGGCCGCCCCGTCCCGGGCGAAGGAGTGCACCAGGAACCCGGCACAGAGCGCGAGCACCACGGCGGTCGTCGTCCTCCGGACCCAGGGGCGCCGCGCGAAGGCCCGCACCGCTGCCCAGCGCCCCCGGCGCTCCGGGGGCGCCGCGTCCCCGGAGGCGGCCGGTCCGGGCGCGGTGTCCCCGGGCGCCGTCCTAGACATCGGCGACCGCGCCGCCCGTGGCCGGCGGGTTGGAGTAGCGGCGTCTGAAGGACGGTGAGCCCGTCCAGCGGACCGCCCCCACCAGGGCGGCCACCCCGGTGGTCGCGGTCATCAGGGTGTGCAGCCCGGCCATCAGCGGCAGGGCACGTCCGCCCGCCGTGGTGTGCAGGAACTTCAGCAGTCCCCACTCCTCGGCGACGAACACCGCCGCCCCCGCCGTGGCCGCGACCGCGCCCGCCACCGGCCACAGGGGCGCCGCGGCGAGCCCCGCCAGCGCCAGACCGGTACCGGCGACCGCCTTCGGGCGGTAGGCGGTGTCCGAGAGCTGCGGTCTGCCCGCACGGTCGCGGTCGCCGAACAGCGCGACCAGGGGGACCGAGCGGCGGTACTGCTTGCGCAGCAGGATCCCGATCCGGTCGTCGTCGTCGTGCCGGCCCACGATCCGGGGGTCGAGCAGCACGGTCGAGACGGCCGAGAGACGGGCCCCGTACTCCACGTCCTCGGTGTCGCGCAGGCTCTCGTCCAGGGGCCCCGCGCGGTCGTAGGCGGCGCGGGGCATCGCCCCGAGCGAGAAGTACGCGGCCTTGACCTCGCCCGCCGTACGGCGCCGCCAGTAGTGCCCGTGCAGCACCTTGTAGCGCTCCACGGCGCCGTCGTCGATCAGCGGCACCGAGTCGTAGATGCCGCAGACGAAGCCGATCCGAGGGTCCGATTCCAGTACGTCCACCGCGAGCTGGACGGCGTCGGGGCGCAGCGCGATGTCGGAGTCGAGGAAGAAGAGGACGTCACCGGTGCTGTGCCGCACCCCGGTGTTGCGGGCGGCGGACACCCCGGTGTTGGCCGTGCGGATCAGCCGTACGGGGAACTCCTCGGCGATCCGGGGGGATGCGTCGGTGCTGCCGTCGTCGACGACGACGATCTCGATGTGCGGATAGCTCTGGGCGGCCACGGCCGTGAGGCACTGGCGGATGGTCCGCGCGTAGTTGTAGTTGGGAATGATGACGGAGACAAGGGTCGGTCGCACGAGCACACCTCACAGGAGTCGGCCGGCGGCCAGGCAGGCCAGCCACAGCACGGCGTTGATCACGAGCGGCACATCCGTGAGCACGTCCCGGCCCGGCTCCCCGCCGCTGCTCCTGACCGCCACCATCTGGACGTAGCGGCAGACGGCGAAGACGGCGAAGGGCACGGTGGCGACGGCCAGTACCTCCGCGTGCGGATGCGGCCCGGACAGGACGAACAGTTCGTAGCTGATCAGCGTGGCGGCCAGCAGCAGGGTCATGAGCTGGTCGAGCAGCGGCACGGAGTACCCGGCGAGGGCCGGGCGCTGGGCGGACGCCTGCCCGAGCAGGTCGGCGGCGGCCAGTTCGTGCCGGCGCTTGCCCAGCGAGAGCAGCAGGCAGGTGCAGTAGACACAGATGATCAGCGCGGGGTTGAAGGGCGCCGCCACCGCCGCGCAGCCCGCCACGGCGCGCAGGACGAATCCGGAGGCGACCAGGCTGACGTCGACGAGCGAGTGGTGCTTCAGCCACAGGCAGTAGGCCAGGTTGATCACGCCGTACCCGGCGATCGCCGCCTGGGCGGCGCCGGGGAGGACCGCCGCGCAGGCGACCGTGGTCGCCAGGCACGTCGCGCCCAGCAGCGCGGCCCCGACCGGGCCTATCCTCCCCCCGGCCAGGGGCCGGTGGCGTTTGACCGGGTGCAGCCGGTCGCGTTCGCGGTCCAGCCAGTCGTTGAGCACGTAGACGGCCGCCGAGGCCGCCGTGAACGCCACGACCGCGGCGATGCCGCGTCCCGGGTGCCGCACCAGGGCGGCGGGGTCCAGGGCCAGGGGGACGAGCAGGACGAAGATGTTCTTGATCCACTGCCTGGGCCGCAGCAGCACCAGCGGCGCGGGCATCCTCCTGCGGCGCCTGGGCGGTGTGCGGCCCTCGCCGGCCCCCGGAGGGGAGGCGGACCGCGGGCTCCCGCGCCATTCGCGCAACGGCGCCTCGGCGGTCACGACGGCGGTGGCCGCCCCGCCCGACGGGGTCGCCGGGACCGTCCGGCTCTCCGCGCCCCCGGTCCTGACGGCGTCCCCGCCGCCGGCCCGGTTCACAGCCGCCCGCCGGGGAGCAGCCGCCGGAACGCCTCTTCGTGGGCGTCGAGGAACGCGTCCCCGCCGAACAGCTTGGTCGCCGTCTCCGCTCCGGCCCTGCGGTCCTCGTCCGGCAGGTGCGCCATCTCCAGCAGTGCCTCGCGCAGCGCCTCGGGGTCCCGGGGCGGGACCAGCCGCCCGAAGCCGGTGGACGCCACCGGGTAGCGGGAGCCGGACAGGTCGGTGCTCACCGGGGGGACCCCGGCCATCATGGCCTCGACCTGCACGATGCCGAAGGACTCGGAGATCGACGGGAGCGCGAAGACGTCGATCGAGGCGTAGAAGTCGCGTACCGCCTCGCCGCGCAGCAGGCCGGTGAAGCGGATGCGCGGGTCGTCGCCGGCCTCCGCGCGCAGCTCGGCGATGTTGCTGCCGCCCGCGACGGTGGTGTAGTCCCCCGCGATCAGCAGCCTGGCCTTCGGGTCGGACATCGAGCGGAAGGCCCGGATGAGGTACTCGATGCCCTTGTCGACGGTGATCCGCCCCATGAAGCCGATGTGCAGCCCGTCGCCGTCGCGCAGCCGCGGCGAACCGCCGTTGCGGTCGACGCAGGGCGAGGAGATGGGGACGAGCCTGCGGCGGCGGATCGTCGGCCAGATCCGCGAACCCCGCGCCTGGTCCTCGCTGTTGGTGATGACGATGTCCGCCTTGCGGACCGCCACCTTGCAGACCTCGTCGACGGCGCGCATCCCGAAGCGGTTCACCGGGCTGTCGGGCAGGAACACGTCAATGTGGTACGTCACGACGAGCCGGGCGCTGCCCTTCAGCGCGGCGACGAAGGCCGCCTCGGGGTTGGGCAGGTGCATGTGGAGGATGTCGGAGCGGGCGGCGAGACGCCGGGCCAGCAGCGGCAGCGCGGGGGAGACGAACCCTCGGCTGATGTTGGCGAGGACGGGCGCCCGGAAGACGTGGACGCCGTTGATGACCTCGTAACGGGGCAGCTTGGGGTCGTGCTGGGCGCACACGACCGCGATGTTCCAGCCCCGGGCGGCCAGTCCCTCGGCGGTCAGTCGCGCGGCCTCGGTCAGGCCGCTGACGTAGGGGGCGTAGTAGTCGAGCATCACCGTCACGTGGAACCGGCTGGGGCGCATGGTGGATCCCTCGCTCAGGGGGTTGTCCTGCGGGCTCATCGGGTCTCCTTCGGGTGTCCGGAGGCGGTGGGGTCGGGTACGACGAGTCGGATCTCCTGGGCCGCGTGGTCCGAGAAGTCCCCGCCGCCGCCGAAGCGGTAGCCGGGCACGGCCAGGTCATCGGTGGTGAACAGCCAGTCCAGCCGCCACAGCCGGGGCAGCGGGTAGTCGGAGACGGGCCAGGACCGGGCGGGCAGGACGCCGTTCCCGGGGCTGTGCACCTGGGTGCCCGGGGCGGGGTCGAGAAGGCTGCCCGTCCAGGGTGAGTTGAAGTCCCCGGTCAGAAGGGCCGGGTGGGGGTTGTCCGCGAGATCGGAGCGCAGGGCGTCCAGCTCGCGGTCGCGCCATGCGTACTGGTCCCGCAGGAAGCGGTAGAAGCGGCCGGAGAGCGGGTTGTCGCCGACCTGGAAGGGGACCGGCATGTGCACGTTGTAGAAGGAGACCGTGCGGTCCCCGACCTGGATGTCGGTGCGCTGCGCCTTGCTTCCCTCGTGGTACCAGGCCGTGCCGCTGTCCGGGACGCGGCGGTGGTGCTCGGCGACCACGGGCAGCCGGGAGAGGGTCAGCAACTCCCCCTCGACGGAGATGTGGTAGCCGGGGAACTCCTTGTGCAGCCGGGCCGTGTCATCGATCCTGACCGGCTCGTCCCCCTCCCAGTAGAGGTACTCCTGGAGGAGGTACACATCGGCGTCCTGGCCCCGCAGGAAGGCGTAGAAGTCCTGCTTGTCGTCGTCCATCTGCCAGTAGTCCGTGCTCCAGGCGAACACCTTGACCTCGGTGCCGCCGGCGGTGGTGCCCGTGGCGCCACCCGACCAGCCGGGTCCGAAGCCGGACAGGTGGGCGCCGGCCAGGAGCAGGAGCACCAGGACGGGGGCCAGCCACCGGCGTACCGGCCGGGCCAGCGGTGTCACCGCGAGGAGCAGCAGCGGCACGGCCACCAGCGTCAGCGGGGGTACCGCCTCGACGAGCAGCCACAGCCACCAGTTCCCCGCGAGCAGCACGTGCAGGCCGAGGAGCAGGGTCCAGGCGGCGGTGGCCCCCACCAGCAGGCGGGTGCCCCGGCACCAGCGGCGGGCCCGGGGGGCCTCCCCGGTCCCCTCGGCCGCGGACCCGCCCGGCGAGGGCGCGGACGCGGTGTCCCCTTCCACGCCGGTGGGTTCGTGCGCGGCGGGGACCTCGTCCGTGCCGGGGACACCGGAAACGGGCATGGGTGTCCCCGGCACTCGGGTTCCGGCCATGTCAGAAGAAGACCTTCGCGAGACCGAGGGCTCCCTGACGCCAGGGGTCCGTGCTGGTCCGGCCGCCGTCCTTGCTCGCGGCCTGCGGGGCGGCCGGGCGCTGCCCGCGCCACCAGTCGTACGTACGCAGGATGGCTTCCCGGTTGGACTGCTGGGGCCGGAAGCCGAGCCGTTCCTGTGCCTTGTCGACGCTGACGTAGGAGTCGTCGAGCAGCTTGTAGAGCAGCCGTCCGTACACCGGGGAGATCCCCGTACGCTCCAGCAGCCGCAGCACGGCCACGGCAGGGCGGCCCGGTATCGACACGACCCGCTTGCCGTGCCCTGCCGCGTCCAGCACGGACTGGAAGTCCTCGCGGAGGGTGGCGAACTCGACGGCGCCGATGTTGTACGTGTCGTGCGCGACCTCGTCCGGAGCGCGCAGCACGGTGACCACCGCGTCCACGAGGTCGTCCAGGGCGAGCATCTGGGTGCGTACGTCGCCCTTACCGAGCACCGGGAAGTTGCGGCCTTCCTCGGCCCACTGGAAGAGCATGTCGAACAGGCCCATGCGGCCCGGCCCCACGAAGGTCTTGGGCCGCAGCACCGGCAGGCACATGCCCTTGGCGCGGTACCGCTCGGCGACCTTCTCGGCCTCCGCCTTGGCCCTGCTGTAGGTGTCCACCGGCTCGTGCGGATGGTCCTCCGGCGTCGGCACCAGCTTGGGCAGCCCGTACACGGCGGTCGAGGAGATGTGCACGACCCTGGGGGTCCGTACGGTCCTGGCCGCCTCCAGCACGGTGGTGGTGCCCTCGACGACGATCGACCGGATGTCGGCGGCGGGGTAGCTGGGCAGCGCCGACGCGCAGTGCACGAGGGCCTCGGCCCCGTCGAGCGCCCTGCGCACGGCGCCCGCGTCCCGGATGTCTCCGGTGGAGGAGGTCAGGCCGGAAGCGGCCGGCACGGGCCGGAGGTCGAAGGCGTGGACCTCCCGCCCCTCCTTCAGCAGCCGCTCCACCAGGTGCGCGCCGAGCACACCGGCGGCGCCGGTGACCGTGACGCGGCCGGGCAGTGCGGACAGGGCGTCCTTCTCGTTCCCGGGGTTCACCACAGCGAGCTCACCCGCTCCTTCATGAAGCGGGCCAGCAGGCGGCTCATGCCCTCGGAGAGGGTGGCGTCCAGGGCGTCGAGGAAACGTTCCACCTCGTCCGGCCCCGCCACCAGGGGCGGGCTCACGACCAGCGGGCTGCGGCCGTTGAGCGTGTAGTAGGAGTAGACGTCGTGCTTGCGGTACAGGGTGTCGATCACCGCCGCCGTGATGATCTTCGTACGGATCAGCGGGTCCTTGGCGAGACCGCCGGCCGGCAGCTTGCCGACCAGGTCGAGGATCTTCGGGCCTCCGGAGAGGAAGACCCCGAACAGCGCCCCCGATCCGCGTACGTCGGCGATCAGGTCCGGGTAGGTCTTCTGGATGCGTTCCAGCCCCGGCCGCAGGACGTCCTCGATGGCGCGGGCCCGCGCCGGGTAGTCGTCCTCCACCGCCACCGAGATCGCCTCGATCGCGGTCGCGGTCTCCTCGCCGAAGCCGTAGTACGTCGTACTCGTGCTCTGCATCATGGCGTCCGTCATGTTGTCGTACACCTTGCGGAAGACGGGTTCGCGCGCCACGAAGGCGGAGATGGAGGACTTGCCGCCGCCGAACGACTTCGAGGTCGTCACGACGTCCGGCACCAGGCCCTCGTAGCGGGTGAAGTGGAACATGCTGCCGGTCTTGCCCCAGCCGGTGTAGATCTCGTCGAAGATCAGGATGATGTCCTCGGCCGTGCAGAGTTCGCGCAGTCCGCGCAGGAACTCCTCGGAGCACCAGCGCATCGTGGACGCGCTGAACGGCTCGATGAGCAGGGCGTACACATCGCTGCGGCCGTTCGCGTCGCGGGCCTCGGCCAGCGCCCGGCGGACCGATTCGAGGTCGTCGTAGGCGAAGGTGCCGATACCGGGGATGGTCGGGAACTCGAAGTGGTTCTGGGTGCTCCCGGTGAGCCCTCCGGAGCCGAGCAGCTTCCCGTGGAAGCTGATGTCGGCCCGCAGGATCCGCTTGCGCTTGCCGCCGTGGTACTTGTACGCCATCTTGACCGCCCCCTCCACCGCCTCCGCACCGGAGTTCGGCAGGAAGGAGCGGTTGAGGTCGCCCGGCAGCACGGCCGCCAGGTTGTGGCCGAGAGCGGCCAGATAGGGCGAGAAGTAGGTCTTGTGCACCTCCATCCGCCGCTGTTCCTGGAAGCGCTTGCGGGCCGCCACGATCCTCGGGTGGTTGTGCCCGTGGTTCAGTACGCCCACGCCACCGGTGAAGTCGAGGATCCTGCGTCCGTCGCGGGTGTGGACGTAAGCGCCCTCCGCGTGGTCGACGAGCTCCTGGCCGAAGCCGAAGGAGGTCATCAGCTTGACCTGGCTCTTGTTGATGTAAGTGCGGTAGAGATCGTGCACCTCGTCGACGTCGAGCTTCTCCGCCTCGTCGAGAGTGATGAGCTGTGCCATTGGGCCTCTCCCATGCAACGTCATCGTGCGACATCGTTGTCTGCCGGCACGAACAAACGTCGCACGGGAGAGGACCCTGGCACGAGGTGTCACCGGCGTCCTGTGGCGGTACGGCTACTTGTGGACAGCGATCCCCTCGTCGGCCGCAACGCCGGCCGACGCCTCGGTCCGGTCATCGGCCTCATCGCCCTGGTCATCGGCCCGAACGCCGCTCAGGACGCCGTCCGCGCCGCCCTCCGCGGCCTGCCGGCCGATGAGGACACCGGCCTGGAACCTGCTGGTGGCACCGAGTTCCGTCATCAGCGCGGAGATGTAGCGACGGCAGGTACGGGCCGCCATGCCCAGCCGTCGCGCGATGACCTCGTCCTTGAGCCCCATGGCCATCAACCGCAGGATGGAGGACCGCAGTTCCGCGCTCACCTGCTGCTGGTCGGCGGGCTCCGCGCTGTTGAAGGGCCGGCCCACCTGCCAGGCCGCCTCGAAGGACCGGCAGAGATAGGCCACCAGGGTCGGATCGGTGACGACGGCCGCGCCGGGCGGCTCGGCACCCCTCCTCTCCTTGGGCACGAAGGCGGTGTGGCGGTCGTAGACGATGAGTCGTTCGGAGAGTTCCGCCGAGGTCCGCACCTCGGCACCCTCATCGCAGATCTGGGCGACATAGCTGCGGGTGGTGAGGCTCGAACGCGCGGTGTGCTGATAGAGCGTGCGGACCCGGACACCGCGCCGCAGTAATTCCTGTGTCTGCACGAGATCCTGCTGAAGAAGTGACGCCGACCTGCCGCCCCCGGGCTGAAGACTCAGGCGTTCTTTGACGCAGCGATGCCGGGCGAGATCGATCTCACGGCGCACCTCGGCCGCATTATCGAGAACGCGTATCGACACATCTGTGCCATGACGGTGCTCGACTGAGCGATATAATGCCGACAGCGCGTTCAACTGACGGTGAATTCCGGCTATCTGTCTTCGCTGACGGGCGACCGACATCTCCAGCGGCGCAATCAGCTCGACCTCGACGACCTCCGGGTCGAGCGGGATCGCAGGGCCGACGCCCGGGCTCAACAGGCGCAAGTCCTGGAGTGCGGTGCGTGCTTCGGCGATCCGTGACCGCTCCACACCGAGCTCGGACGCGATCTCCTCCTCGATGAAGACACCGGCTCGCAGCGCCGATCTGTAGGCGTCAACCGCGAGTTCGTCCAACAGTGACTGGCTCTCCACGAGCACCCCTTCGCTCGACGTCCGACGCTATCCACTTGTGGCCGCGCCATCATAGGACACCCAATGGGTCGGGATCGGGACGACTTTGGCTGGCAAGCTCTTCACGTCCCGAAGAACGGGTACCGCGAGTTGTCGAACGAATCGAATCGAGGGAGAAAGAAAATGGCGAACAATCGCCGGTTTGAGATCCGTTCCCTGGTCGCCCCCCTCCTGATGGCCGGAATTGCCGGTTCCATCGGTCTCGCTGTTATCGGCGGTTCCGTCGTCCCGGCAGGTCCGGAATCCGCCGTCGTCACGACCGCCGACGACAAATGGGACTCCGTGCCCAACACCCCCGGCGAGGGGACGACCTCGGCCGCTGCCGCCCAGTACTAGCGCGGCCGCGTCCGGGGCGGGCGGAGGTCCGCCTCAGCAGGGGCTGCTTTTCAGCCGCTCATCGGACGCGCGGGAGGCGAGCGCGATCCTCGCGATCCGCAGAAGGGTCGACGCGCCTCCCGCGCGCAGGTTGTCGAAGACCAGCCACAGCAGGAACCCCCGGGACGTGTGCGGGCTCACCCGCACCCTGCCCACGTGGAAGCGGTCCGGGTCGCCGGCCGTCAGCGGAGTGGGGACCGATCCCGGCGCCTTCCCGTCGCGCAGCACGATCGCGGCGCGCGCCGCGGGGCCGTCGTACGCCACACGGTCGTCCACCGCACGGTCGTCGTACGCCACACGGTCGTCGTGCGTCACGAGGTCGTCGTGCGTCACGAGGTCGCGCATCACCTGACCGTCGCGCACCACACGGCCGTCGCGCACCACCTGGCCGTCCTGCGACACGACGTCGCCGTGCATCACCCGGCCGTCCTGGGCCACGAGGTCGTCGTGCACCACGAAGTCCGGGAGCGAGGCCAGGAGTTCCACGAGCCCCTGCCGGTCCACCGGGTCGCCGGTCTCCACGAAGAGCGTCGCCCCGTGCCCGCTGACCACCGGAACCCGCACACAGGTCACCGCCACCTCCGCGTCCGGCAGCCCCAGGACCCGCTGCGTCTCCTCGACGAGGCGCCGTTCCTGACGGCTGGCCCCGTCCTCCAGGAGCCGGTCCACGGCCGGTACGACATTGAACGCCAGGGCGGGGCGGAAGCGGTCGGCCGGCAGCTCCGCCCCCGGGTCGCTCAGCGTCAGTTCGCTGCCCTCCAGCAGTTCGTCGACCCCCTGGTGACCCAGCCCGGAGGCGGACTCGTACGTGCTCATCACCACCTGGCGCACCCCCCGCCACCGCTCGACCGCGTGCAGCAGGAGCGTCAGCGGCACCGTCATCCCGCTGGGCACCGCGACGGCCTCCGGACAGTCGGCCAGCAGGCAGTCGTTGATCGAGGGGACGACCAGCGGGACCTCCGGGTGCGCGCTGAAGGCACCGGAGGCGTCGACGACCAGTGCGCCCGCCGCCATCGCCACGGGCACCCACCGGCGGCTCACCGACTCGCTCGCGCAGAAGAGCACGAGGTCGGCGCCCGCGAAGTCGAAGTCCTCCAGGTCGTGCACCGTCTTCGTACGTCCGCCGACGGGAATCTCCCGGCCCGCCGACTGCGCCGAGGCCACGAGCCGTATCTCCCGGTGCCGCATGCGGTGTTCCCCGATGAGTTCGAGGACGGCGGCTCCGAGCGCACCGGTCGCGCCGACCAGGACGATGCAAGGATCCACGGAGCGTTGGGCACGTACCATCAGGTACTCCGATCTGACGAGGGCCGAGCTCGGGCACGCGTTCCGTGGACGGTCCGGCCGGTGGCACATCGTCTCCGTACCGGAAGGCGCGGAGAGCTCGCGCGGCAGGAACGGCTCAGCCGGTTCCGCGTCGTCGCGACCCCCATGAAAACGCCGAACCCGCCGCTCCGGCACAGGGCGGTGCTGTCAGGAACCGGACAGGCCGGAGCATGCCATCGCACGTCCGGTCGATCCGGTCACCGCGGGCGGCTCAGCCGAAGGTGCCGGGCGGCGGCGCCGGGGACGCCTTGGCCCCCGCGTCGGTGACGACGGCGGCGCCGCCCGTGAAGTCGGAGAGCGCGCGCCCGTGTTCGACGCGGCCGGGATGCGGATCGCCCGCGACCCGGCGGGTCAGCTCCGCGGTGGCGATCGGCAGGTCGGAGGCGACCAGCACCGCGTTGCCGAAGCGGCGGCCCCGCCAGACCGTCGGATCGGCGGCCAGGGCCAGCTCGGGGAAGAGGGAGGCGGCGGTGGCGATCTGGCCGCGCAGATGGGAGAGCGGCGGCCCGTCGGCGAGGTTGGCGGCGTACTGCCCGCCGGGCTTCAGCACCCTGCGCACCTCGGCGAGGAATTCGGCGGAGGTCAGATGCGCGGGGGTGCGGGCACCGCTGAAGACGTCGGCGACGACGAGGTCCGCCCAGCCGTCCTGGACCCTGCCGAGTCCGGCGCGGGCGTCCACCGAGCGGACTCGTATCCGGGCCCCGGGGTCCAGCGGCAGTTCCCGCCGCACGAACTGCACGAGGGCCGCGTCGATCTCGACGATCTGCTGGGTGGAGCGGGGGCGGCTCGCCGCGACGTAGCGGGCGAGCGTGAAGGCGCCGCCGCCGAGGTGGACCACCTGGAGGGGCCGGCCGGGCGGCGCGGCGAGGTCGATGACATGGCCGAGCCTGCGCTGGTATTCGAACGAGAGGTACGAGGGGTCGTCCAGGTCCACGTGGGACTGCGGGGCGCCGTCCAGCAGCAGGGTCCAGGCGCGCGGGCGCTCGCGGTCGGGCACCAGCTCGGCGAGGCCGCCGTCGACCGTCGCGGAGACGGGCTCCTGCCGGCGCTCGGAGCGCTTGCCCTCGCTCGCTCCTCGAGCCGCTCCTCGACGTGCCACGCGCGCTCGTCCTCGCTCACCGGTTCGGGCCGGCTGCCTGGGAGAACCGACGAGGGCGGGAGATCCGCCCACCCCGCCATTATGGCCTCAGCGGCAGTTGTCGGCCGCCTCGATGAGCCGTGCGGCCTGGTCGAGGGCGGCCCTGAGGACGGCCGGGTCGGTGACGGGGGCCTCGGCGGCGGGCGGCAGGAGCCAGCCTCCGCCGATGACGGGCGGATCGGCGGGGACGCGGAAGCCCCGGCCGTCCGTCTCCGTACAGGCGCTGCCGGGCACGTCCCATGCCGCGGCCGTGCCGGACGGTACGACGAAACCGAGGACGGCACAGGCCCCGTCGTGCAGGACCGGGCCGACGGCCTCGCTGTCCGCCCCCCTGCGCAGGATGTCCACGGCCTCCAGGCCCTGACGTGCCGGGACGGTCACCAGGTCGCACGGTGTGGCTTCCGGGCCCATGTGAGGCAAGGGAACCCCTCCTCTCGTCTTGAGGCGGGACCACGCCCCCGCCTCCTCATGGACCAACGCGCCGACGGCGTCAAGGGCTACGGCGGCACGCCGCCGCAAAGGGTGGCAGTTCATGGCGGATCACGGGTGAGATGTCTGATTTATAGCCAAACGCTGTCTGTGTGCCGTGTCACAGCCGGTACGTTCTTGCTCCGCCGGGACACCGGAAGCAGGAGCCCGGCTGCACCAGAGAGGGCCCCGCCATGGTGTCGACACGGGCAGTTCCCAACCTCGTCTTCCGGCGGCTGCGCGGACAGCGCTCCGCCGGGGAGTTCGCGGCCGCGGTCCGCAGGGCCGCACGCGAGATCGGTGAACAGGTCGCGTGCGACGCCCGGTACATCGGGCGCGTGGAGTCCGGCGAGATCCGCTGCCCCAACTACGCGTACGAACGGGTGTTCCTGCACATGTTTCCGGGCGCGAGCCTGGAGGACCTGGGCTTCTCCTCCCGCGAGAGCGTGCGCGGCCGGGGGGCCCGCACGGCACCCCTGTCCCTTTCCACCACACCCCCCACGCTCGACCGTGACATCGACGAGGAGAGCGACGTGCTGCGTCGCGTGTTCATGACCAGCGGTACCGCCACGGTGGCGTCCGCGTCCCTGGGCCTGGGCGGCGGTTCCGCCGTCGCGGGCCCCCTCACCCTGCCCGCGCAGCGCCGGGTCGGCGAGGCCGAGGTGAGCGCGGTCGAGAAGGCCGTGCGCCAGATCCGGCTGCTGGACGACCGGCACGGCGCGGACGGCCTCTACCGGCAGGCGTCCCAGCCGCTCCGGGCGGCGTACGCCCTGCTCGACGGCGGAACCACGACGCGCCGCGGCACCACCGAGCGGCTGCACGCGGGCGCCGGGGAGCTGGCGATCTCGGTGGGCTGGCTGGCCCACGACTCGGGGCGCACGGAGGACGCGCGCTCCCATTACGCGGAGGCGCTCGCGACGGCGCGACTCGCCGGGGACGCCGCACTGGAGGCGCACGCGTTCTGCAACGCGTCCTTCCTGGCCCGCGACACCGGCCGGGCCCGGGAGTCCGTACGCGCGGCCGAGGCGGGGCAGCGGGTGGCCGGGCCGCTCGGCTCGCCGCGGCTGCTGGCCCTGCTGGCGCTGCGGGAGGCGGGCGGCCGGGCGTGGCTCGGGGACCGCACGGGCTGCGAGCGGGCGATCGGGCGGGCGCGTACGGCGTTCGAGCGCGGGGAGCGCGACGCGGACCCGGAGTGGATGACCTTCTTCCGGGAGGCGGAGCTGGAACTGCTGGAGGCGCAGTGCTGGTCGGCCCTGGGCGACTGGCCCCGGGCCGCGCGGCACGCGCGCAGGGCTACCCGGCTCCAGGACCCGCACTTCACGCGGAACCTCGCGCTGTACCGGGCACAGCTGGCGGGCGATCTGGCGAGGTCGGGCTCGGCCGACGAGGCGGCGACGGCGGGCCACCAGGTGCTGGACCTGCTGGACCGGGTCCAGTCCTCCCGCATCCGGGGCATGCTCGCGAGTGCGGTACGGGTGCTGAGGCCCCGGGGCGGCCCGGAGGTGACGGCCCTGCTGGACCGCTACGACGAGCTCCCGCCCCTGACCTGAGGGATGCGGGCGGGGCGTGCGCGAGGCACCGCCCGGGCCGGGGCGGGCGCGAGGCACCGCGCCCCGGGTCCCGCCCGGCCCAGGCCGCCCCGGGGTCCTCCGCGCGGACCGCACCGGGATCGCGAGCCGGTCCCGGTCCGGCCGCCCCGGGTCCTCACCGCGGACCGGACAAGGGCCGTGAGCCGGTCCCGGACCGGCCGGGGACCCTAGCGGTCCAGGTGGCCGGTGTCGTTCCAGCGTTCCAGGGCCGGGAGTCCGTACGCCCAGCCCAGCACCGAGAGGGACGTCGGCTCGAGGCGGATGCGCGCGGCGAAGGACACGTCCTCGCCCAGCCAGCGCGCGCCCAGGGCCCGCAGGATGTGCCCGTGCGCGAAGACCAGCACGTCGCGGTCGGCCGAGCGCGCCCACGCGACGACCTCGTCCGCCCTGGCCGAGAGCTCGGCCAGGGTCTCTCCCCCGGGAACCCCGTCGCGCCAGATGAGCCAGTCCGGCCGGTCCGCCTTGATCTGCGCCGGGGTGAGCCCCTCGTAGTCCCCGTAGTCGAACTCCATCAACGCGTCCCACGGCTCGGCGCGGTCGCCGAAGCCCGCGATGGCGCAGGTCTCGGAGGCCCGCACGAGCGGACTGGTCCGCACCTCCACCCCGGGCAGCCCGCCCCAGGGCTCCCGGTGCAGCCGCTCGCCGAGCAGCTTGGCTCCCTCGCGGCCTGCGTCGAGAAGGGGGATGTCGGTCCTGCCGGTGTGATTGCCCTGGACGGACCACTGTGTCTGGCCATGCCGGGCGAGCAGGATTCGCGGTGCCATGACGGCTCTCCCTGAAAATACTGAGATCCGATGATCGGGGGACCCTAGGATCTGATGGGTCCGGGACAGCGGTGTCCGGGACAGCTGCGGGGTGGCGAACGCGGGCAGCCGGCTGGGGACCGGTGCAGGCGGAAGACCCTGCTCCATCATCGCGCACCCACCCCCCGGGCAACCTGCGGGGCGGCGTCCGCGTCCCTCTCAGCGCATGACCAGGCACGTCCGCGGGGAAGGCGGCCCCAGAAGGATTCCGGGCATACGACCACCGTACGGTTGAACGCCCGCCGTCGACCGCATGAACATGGGGAGAGCTACCGGATGCCGCACGCCACCGCCGCGACACCGTCCTCCGGTCACCGGCCCCGCTGGTGGACGGAGCTTCCACTGATCGCGGTGGTGTACGGGCTGTACTCGATGGGCCGGCTGCTCGTCCGGGAGGACATACCCGGGGCCGTGGAGCACGGGCTCGCGATACTCCGCCTGGAGAAGGCGCTGCACATCAACGCCGAGCACCCCCTCAACCGGCTCCTGACGGCCCACCCCTCGCTGGGGATACCGGCGGACTTCGCGTACGCCTCCCTGCACTACCTGGTCACCCCCGCCGTCCTGGTCTGGATCTTCCGGCGGCGCACCGCCGCCTACCGGGCGGCCCGCACCTGGCTGATGACCTCCACCCTGCTCGGCCTGGTCGGCTTCACGCTGATGCCGACCTGCCCGCCCCGGCTGCTGGACGCCCACCACGGTTTCGTCGACACGATGGCCCAGTACAGCGACTACGGCTGGTGGGGTGCCGGCGCGAGCGCCCCGCGCGGACTCAGCGGGATGACCAACCAGTACGCGGCGATGCCGAGCCTGCACGTCGGCTGGGCGGTGTGGTGCGGTGTCCTGCTGTGGCGCCACGGCCGCCACCCGCTCGTGCGCGCGGTGGGCGTCGCCTATCCGCTGGTCACCGTGCTCGTGGTCATGGGCACGGCCAACCACTATTTCCTCGACGCCGTGGCGGGCGCCGCGGTGATGGCCGTGGGTGCCCTGCTGACCAGGCCGTTCATGCGGATCGCGGACCGGGTGAAGGACCGGGCGAGGGCGGTGTTCACACGGGTTCCCGCGTCCGCCGTTCCCATGAGGTCCACGATTGTCAGTGACGGATGCAAGACTTCCACGGGTGAGCGAATCCCCGGCCAGCGGACCCCCTCCGCAGATTCCAGCGACGCGAGCACCGGCTCGGCTGCCGAAGCCAGCGACGACGCTCCGGCAGCGGCTCGCTGAGCTGCGCGGTCCGTCCGTCGCGCCGCATCCGCTCGACGCACGCGCGCTGGCCGCGCTCGCCGCCAACCCGGGATGCAGGCGCCGCGCCCTGCTCGACGGCGCGGGCGTCGACAAGGCCGTGCTGGCCACCGCGCTCGGCTCCCCCGCCGCGTTCGGCCAGTCGCAGTTCGCGTTCGTCCGGGGCAACGCCTTCGAGGCGAAGGTCAAGGCCGACGGCGGCACGGAGCTGCTGCGGCTGCTGGCCGAGCGGCTCGGCGGCGGCGCCGACGCCCCCACCGGGGCCTCGGTGCCCGATCTGACGGCGGCGGGTCCCGAGGGCCGCGCCGCCCGCACGGCCCTCGCGCTGCGCGAGGCCACGGCGGCGGGCGGCTGGGCGCTGCTGGACCACCCGATGCTGGCCCTGGAGGTGGCGGGCTCGCCCGCCTACCTGGAGCCGGACGCCGTGGTGGTGCACCCCGACGGCACCTGGACGGTCGTCGAGATCAAGTCCTTCCCGATGATCGACGGCTCGGCGGACGCGGCGAAGGTCGGTGCGGCGGCCCGTCAGTCCGCGGTCTACGTCCTCGCCCTCGAGCGGATCGCCGCGGTGACCGAGGGCGCGGAGGTCGGCCACAAGGTCCTGCTGGTCTGCCCGAAGGACTTCTCCAACCTCCCGACCGCCTCCGTCGTGGACGTGCGCAAGCAGCGCGCCGTCACCCGCAGGCAGCTGACGAGGCTGACCCGCGTCGAGGACATCGCGGCGGCGCTGCCCGAGGGCACCACCTTCGACCCCGGCTGCTCCCCCGAGGACCTCGGCACCGCCGTCGACGCGGTCCCCGCGGCGTACGCCCCCGAGTGCCTGGCCGCGTGCGAGCTGGCCTTCCACTGCCGGGCGAAGGCCCGTTCGGAAGGCGCGGTGGAGTCGCTGGGCCGCAGTGTGCGGGGCGAGCTCGGCGGGCTGACGACGGTGGAGGGGGTGCTGGCCGCGGCTGCGGGCAAGGAGGGCGACCCCTCGGACCCGACGGTGGCGGCGCTGCGCAGGGCCGCCGCCCTGCGGGCGGAGGCCCTGGACGGCGTGAGCGGGGAGCGGGCGTGTCTCTGATCAGCACCCTGGCCCGGCTGGAGGCGGTGGACAGCGGGCGGGCCCAGCCGCTGGCGACCGTGCGCCACCGGCATCTGACGGACCGGCCGCTCGTGCTGGTGCCGCTGACCACCGCCGGTGAGGCGGGCGCGCCGCTCGGCGCGCTCGTGGGGACGGACCGCGAGTCACCCCGGCTGCTGGCGGTGTCCCAGCCGCGCGACCGCGATCTGCGTTTCGCGTTCCTCGCGGAACTGGCCGAGGCGGTGCTGCCGCACATCGAGTCCTACGCCGATGTCGTCGAGCCCGCCGAGCGCAACGAGGTCGATCCCGGGACCGGCAAGAAGACCAAGGTCGAGGTCGAGCTGTGCACGGACGCGGCCCAGCTGATCGTGCCCAGCAGGGCCGGCATCGACTTCGTACGGCTGCTCGGGCGGTCCATGCGGTTCCGGCGGACCGCGGAGGACGACCCGGACACGCCGTATCCGGCGCCCGCCCGGGTCCCGCTGCTCGGCCGCTGGCTGACGCACTACGGGGAGCGGGCCCGGGTGCCCGGCTCCTCGCTGCTGCTCTCCGCGACCGATCTGCTGAACCGCCACTGGGCGACGGGGCAGAGCAGCCTGGAGGACCAGCATCTCGGCGCGCTGCTCGCGTGGGTGGACCCGCCGGACGGCGAGTCCGGCGCCGAGGCCGCGCGCCGGGCCGAGCTGGAGCGGGACGGTGCCGGCCAGCTGATCTGCCCGCCGGCCGGGCCCGCGACGGACCCGGCGTTCGACAACAGGCTGCTGGCGCCGGCGATCGAGCGGTTCGACCGGGCGCGCACGGCGCTGGCCGCCGCGGAGGACGGCCTCGGCTTCGACACCCGGCTCGGAGAACAGACCATCGCCGAGCGGGAGATCGGAAGGCTGCTCGCGGGGGTGCTCCGGCCCACCTGGGACGCGGTGTGGCGGGGACTGGACCTGATGAGGGAGCTGCCGGAGGGGGCCAGGGCGCAGGACCGCTGGACCAGGGACCGCTGGTCCTTCACCGGCCACCGGGACCGGGTGAGGGCGGGCGAGCCCCCGCAGCCGCGCCGGGACGACGCGGTGACGGCGGCGCAGAAGCTCGCCTCGCGGGAGACGGCCCAGGCGCAGCTGGAGGCGCAGGAGGCGCTCGACGATCCGCTGGTGCTGGCGGGGCGCAGGCTGGCGGGCGAGGCGTTCATCGGCGAGGTGTCCGGGGTGGAGATGGCGTACAGCGAGTCGAAGCGGCCCTCGCCGCGCCCGCTGGTCACGGTGCTCACCGCCGAGCGCCCGCATCTCGGTGAGCGGACCAAGGTCTACCGCTCGCTGGACGGCAAGCCGCAGACGGCGGAGTTCGTGGCGTACGCCGACGAGGACCCGGAGGCCGGCGCGGTCGGCCTCGTGCTGCGGATCACGGACCGGATGGGGCGGGGCAAGGAGCCCGCGCCCGGTTCGGTGCCCGAGCCGGGCGACCGGATCGCCTGGACGCTGTTCGAGCACGACCAGC
Source organism: Streptomyces sp. CB02058 (assembly GCF_001905505.1). Lineage (GTDB taxonomy): Bacteria > Actinomycetota > Actinomycetes > Streptomycetales > Streptomycetaceae > Streptomyces. The sequence goes on along the minus strand of NZ_LIPG01000002.1, from coordinate 268,596 downwards.
GGGGCGGCCCGAAGCTGCCGGACCCGGAGAACACCCCGTGGACCCATGGTGGCCCGCCGGGCGCCGGCGGACTTCCCGAGCAGCCCGACGCAGTGACCGCGGAGGACCTTCTGTGACAGCCGTTCTCGACCCGGGTGCCGCGGCGACGCGGGCGACCGACGCGATCCTCGGCGACACCCTGCGCGGTACGGCGCGCGGCATCGTGGTGGACTCGCCGCCGGGCGCGGGGAAGTCGACGCTGGTGGTGCGCGCCGCGCTGGAACTGGCCGCCGCTGGACGCCCGCTGATGGTGGTCGCGCAGACCAACGCCCAGGTGGACGACCTGGTGGTGCGCCTCGCGGAGAAGGCGCCCGAGCTGCCGGTCGGCCGGCTCCACAGCAGCGACTCCGATCCGTACGACAAGGTCCTGGACGGCCTGGACAACGTACGGAAATCGGCGAAGGCGGCGGATCTGGCGGGGCTGGACATCGTCATCTCCACGGCGGCGAAGTGGGCGCACGTGAAGAACGTGGAGCCGTGGGGACACGCGATCGTCGACGAGGCGTACCAGATGCGTTCGGACGCCCTGCTGGCCGTGGCCGGGCTGTTCGAGCGGGCGCTGTTCGTGGGGGACCCGGGGCAGCTGGACCCGTTCTCGATCGTGGGCGCCGACCAGTGGGCGGGCCTGTCGTACGACCCGTCGGCGAGCGCCGTCTCCACGCTGCTGGCCCACAACCCGGAGCTTCCGCAGCACCGGCTGCCGGTGTCGTGGCGGCTGCCCGCCTCGGCCGCGCCGCTGGTCTCGGACGCGTTCTACCCGTACACCCCGTTCCGCAGCGGCACGGACCACGGCGACCGGCGGCTGTCCTTCGGGGTGCCGTCGGACGGTTCGGGGCCCGACCGGGTGCTGGACGAGGCCGCGGAGTCCGGCTGGGGGCTGCTGGAGCTCCCGGCCCGGCACACCCCGCGCACGGATCCCGAGGCGGTCCGGGCGGTGGCCCTGGTGGTCCGCAGGCTTCTGGACCGGGGCGGGGCCGCGACGAGCGAGCGCTCCGACGGCCCGGTCCCGGTGACGGCGGACCGGGTGGCGGTCGGCACGGCCCACCGCGACCAGGCCGCGGCGGTGCGCGCGGCGCTGGCGGAGCTGGGTGTGACGGGCGTGGCGGTGGACACGGCGAACCGCCTCCAGGGCCGCGAGTTCGATGTGACCGTGGTCCTTCATCCGCTATCGGGGCGCCCGGACGCCACGGCCTTCCATCTGGAGACGGGCCGGCTGTGCGTCCTGGCCTCGCGGCACCGGCACGCGTGCGTCGTGGTGTGCCGCGCGGGGGTGGCCGACCTGCTGGACGAGCATCCGTCGACGGAGCCGGTCCAGCTGGGTGTGACGGTCAAGTTCCCCGACGGCTGGGAGGCGAACCACGCGGTTCTGGCCCATCTCTCCGAGCACCGCGTGCATTGGGCGCCCTGATCCTGGGCAGCGCTCTTGCGACCGCACCCGCGATCGGCAGCGGAAGAAGGAGCGGTGTCCGGGGTCTTCGAATCCAAGGCGGAGGAGGGAGTGATGGCGGAGCCATCACGACTGACCACAACGCCGGAGGCGGAGGTCCCGGGCGCCGTGACGCCGCTGCGGATCGTGGGCGCGGTCGCCACGCCGGGCTGGACAATGGAAGGTGGCCGTCCGGCCGTAAGACGGAGGAAGGAACACCACATGGCACAACCCGAGCGGAACGAGCGGCAGAGGCTGCGTCCCGCACCGCTGCTCTTCGAGCCGTCGGAGGCGGCGGCCGATCCGGATCACTTCTTCGACCTGGAGTCGATGGACGACCCGAAGGAGCTGCTGGCCCGCGCGACGGAGCTGACGCTCGCCTTCCGGGCGGCGACCGACCGGGCCGTGGAGTTCCAGGCCGTGGCCGCGGCGCAGCTCGCCGATCCGCGCCGGTTCGACCGGCTCACGCCCGCGGACATAGCGGCGCGTGCGGAGTGGACCGAGGACTACGCCAAGAAGATGATCGAGTTCGGCCGGTCCCTGCTGAGCGACCCCGCCCCCTGAGCTCCCGGCCCCGACAGGGTGGTGCCCCGTCCCGAGCCCGTCCCCGACCGGATCGCGCCCCGTCCCGAGCCCGTCCCGAGCCCGTCCCCGGCCCGGAGGCGACGCCTGCCCCCGGTGCCCACCGCCCGGCCCCGGCGCAGGGGTCGGCCGCTCCCTCGCGCCGGGCTCTCGTCACTACAGGTACACCTCTGGCATATGCCGCCGGGCAAGATACTCTTTCACATGCCGCCCTGTCAGGCTTTCGGCAACTCTGGGGAACAGGAGCGTCACGCTTGGTAGACATGACGCCATGACCGCCTGGCTGAATGACGAAACGACCCTGCGAACCGGTGCCGCCCCGCGCCACGGTGTCGACATCTTCACTCTGCTGAGGGACCGCGCCGACAACCGGGCGGTCGACGACAGGGCCGCGCAGGTCACCGCACCGGGGGCCGCCTGGCTGGCCGGCGCCTCGCCCTGCCCCCGCAGCACGCTCTCGCAGTGGGAGACCCGCCCCGGCTCCCCCGGCGTGCTGCCGTGCGGCTCCTCGTTCGACATCGTGAACGTCCCCGCCCTGTTCGGCCGGCGCATGCTGGAGCAGCTCTGGGCGGAGGGTCCCGGCTCGGGCCCGGTCGCCACGCACCGGGGCCGGATGCTGCTGTTCGCCTCCCCCGGCACCGCCCAGCGACTGCCGTCCCTGCTGGCCTGGGAGGAGTGGGGCACGGGCTCCGACGGCTCCCGGGCGACCCTGGGCGCCCTGCCGCCCGTGCTCTGCCACGGGGCGGGGGACGCGGTCACCGTCCCGCCGCTGACCGGCGGCGCGGGCTCCGGCGGGCCCCGCTGGGTGGTCGCCCCCGACACCCGCAACCCCTGGCTGCCGGGCCCCGACGTACTGCTCTGGGCCTGTGTGCGGGTGGGCAGGTCGGCGGCCCCGGCGACCACCGGGAGTTCGATTTTTCCTCCCGCCGATCCGGGTGCTAATGTCTACGACGTCAGCAGGCGCCGTTAGCTCAGTTGGTTAGAGCAGCTGACTCTTAATCAGCGGGTCCGGGGTTCGAGTCCCTGACGGCGCACCGACGCAAGAAGCCCCCTCGCGGAAGCGAGGGGGCTTCTTGCGTCGGCCCGGAGCCACTCGGTCCGGTCAGGTGCCGGTGGTGATCCTGACCGTCCAGGCCCCCGACCGCGTCCGGTCGGCGACGTCGATGCGGACGCGCTCCCCCGGCACGGTGTAGCGCTCGCCCTCGCGGAGCGGGGCGTCCGCGAGGGGCGGATAGACGGACCGGTCCCAGCAGGCGTCGGACTCGGGGTGGGTGTCCAGGACCTCGACCGGGCCGCCGCCGGACGGCGTGGTGTTGCGGATGCGGTAGATCAGCACGCCCTCGGTGCAGGTCGTCCGGTCGTTGCCGACGGCACTGCGGGCCTCGACGGCCAGCGCGCTGTCGGTCCCGGTCCTGATGACCGCGAGCCGGGTCCCGATGGAGGCTCCCGGCACGGGCACCTCGGCCATGGGTTCCAGGGTGAGGTCGGCCGCGCCCTGCACGCACACGACCTCCTGGCCCCCCAGCCAGCCGAGCTTCCACTTGTGCCAGCCGAAGAGGTCGGGGGACAGTCCGAACTGGCTGCCCATCACGTCCCAGTCGCCGACGTAGGTGTCCCAGTCGCCCTTGCCGTCCGCCGGGCGGTGGTAGAGGTCGGCCAGGTCGAAGACGTGTCCGGTCTCGTGGGCGAGGACGTTCCGGTCCGGCGGGTGCTCCTCGAAGACGGTGACGACGCGCCTGATGTCCGTACCGTCGGCGCGCAGGGGGCGGTCGAAGTTGACGACCTTGGTGGCGTCGGAGTCGACGCCGGGCGCGTCGGGGTCGGCCACGAGGTAGACGATGTCGTACTCCGAGAAGTCGACCTGGTCGTCGGCGGCGTCGATCGCGTCGCGCAGATAGGCGCTGCGGCGCTCGGAACCCCAGTCGCGCTGTATGCCGTACCAGGTGGACGGGCGCGGCATGCGGGTCCAGTGCCGCTGGGGGTGGGGGCGCAGGGTGAAGGCGCCGTACGAGGCGCGCTCGAAGAAACGGGCGGTCGAGGGGAAGTAGTCGGCGGCGAGCACCTCGGGGGACACGACGGGATCGGAGTCGGGGAACGACAGGAAGACCATGACGGCGTCGAGGTCACGGTCGGGGCGCGGGTAGGCGTCGTTCCAGCTGTCGAGGCCGAGGGAGTGGTGTGCCCCGGTCCGGGGCAGGGCGCACGGTCCCGCGTCGCGCGAGGCCGCCACGGCGGGGCCGGCCACGAGTCCGGTGGCGGCGAGCGCCAGGAGGGAGGTGAGAGCGGCCGCCGCACTGCGCAGACTCGGCCTTCCGACTCCCCCGGGTCCGTGCTGACGCGGCACATCTACCTCCGGCTGGAGAACGCGGGACATCTCATTCACCCTGTGCCGATTCGGGGGCGCACGCCCTGTTGTGCTGCCCCACACGGGTCAGCGGGCGCACGACTCCCACCCGTCCCGCTCACAGGTAGTCACAACCGATCACCTGAACATCCGAATTAACCAGACCAACACAGAAGCGATCATGTCTGGGCAAAGGGCATAACGATGTCAGGCGGTGGAAAGGCGTGGGCCATGCGCGTGCCACAGGTCCGAAACGATGGACGCGCTGGAACGCCCGGTGCGCCACCCTCTATGCTTCACCTCGCTTTCCTGCGTGGTTCCCGCCCCTGGCACGGCGCTTCGCTCCACGCCCCTGCCCGGCCACATCTGTTCACGACAATCTGCACAGCGGGAGCGAGCGGTGAGCGGAACCTTCGAAGGGCCGACGCACTCGGCGGGCACGGCCCCCGACGCGGGGCCGCCAGAGGTCACCGAAAGTGATCATCAGCGGTCGGTCCTGGCCGAGCTGCGCGACTACCGCGCCGCGTTCCAGGCATCCGCGCTCGCGATGGCCGTCGTCGACCACCACGGCAGGATCGTCAGGGCCAACGACGCGCTGGGCGGGATGCTCGGCACCGAGCCCGCCTCCCTGGCCGGGCGGCCCGCCGCCGATCTCGTCGGCCTCACCTCGGACCGGGCCACCTTGCGTGCGTACAGCGAGGTCCTGGACGGCGGCCGCTCCGGGCTGCGGTGCACCCGGAGGCTCAAGCACGCCGACGGCCGGCCCCTGTGGGCCGAGGTCACCGCGGCCCCGGTGGCGGTCCCCTCCACCGGTCCCGGCAGGGTGCTGCTGTCCGTCGCCGACGTCAGTGACCGGCGTGAACTGCGGGAGCGGCTGCGCCACCTGCGGATACACGACCCGGTGACCCGGCTGCCCAACCGCACGCTGTTCTTCGAGCGGCTCGCGACCGCCCTGGAGAGCCCGCCCGAGCAGGACGGCGCGCCGGGCAGGATCGGGCTCTGCTATCTGGACATCGACGGCTTCAAGGCGGTCAACGACACCCTGGGGCACCACACAGGCGACCGGCTGCTCGCCGCAGTCGCCGGGCGGCTCACCGACTGCGCCGAGGCCGACGGCCGTCGCACGGGCGGGCATCTGGTGGCGCGCCTCGGGGGCGACGAGTTCGCGATCCTGGTCGAGGACTCCTCGGGCACGCATCAGCTCACCGATCTCGCCCGCTCGGTGCTCACGGCCCTCCAGCGGCCGTTCGACGTCGCCGGGCACCGACTGTCGGTCTCCGCCTCGATCGGGGTGGTGGAGCGGTCGTCGACGGGGACGTCGGCCACCGCCCTGATGCAGGCCGCCGACACCACGCTGTACTGGGCGAAGGCCGACGGCAGGGCCCGCTGGACCCTCTTCGACGCCGAGCGCAACGCGCACCGGATGACCCGGCAGGCGCTCTCCTCCATGCTCCGCCCGGCCGTCGAACGCGGTGAGTTCACGCTGGAGTACCAGCCGCTGGTCGGCATGGCCGACGAGGTCGTACGGGGTGTGGAGGCCCTGGTCCGGTGGAATCACCCCCGGTTCGGGCTGCTGGCGCCGAGCCGGTTCGTCCCGATCGCCGAGGAGGACGGCACCATCGTCCAGCTCGGGCGGTGGGTGCTGCGCACGGCCTGCCGCCAGGCCCGCCGCTGGCAGCTGGAACACCCGGACGAGCCCGCGCTGTTCATCAGCGTCAATGTCGCCGTGCGCCAGGTCTGGGACTCCGACCTGGTCGCCGATGTGGCGGACATCCTCGCCGAGACCGGCCTGGAACCGGGGCTGCTGCAACTGGAGCTGACCGAGTCCGCGGTCATGGGATCGGCGGGCCGCCCGCTGCGGGTGCTCCAGGCGCTCAGCGACATGGGCGTCCGGATCGCCATCGACGACTTCGGCACCGGCTATTCCAACCTCGCCTACCTCAGCCGTCTGCCCGTCTCGGTGCTGAAGCTGGACGGCTCCTTCGTCCGGGGCTTCCGTTACGAGGACGGCACGCACCCCAGCCCGGCCGACGAGACGATCGTCGAGGCCATGGTGCAGCTGGCGCACCGCCTGGGCCTCACGGTCACCGCGGAGTGCGTGGAGACCTCGGGCCAGGCGGAGCGGCTGCGCCGGATCGGCTGTGACACCGGGCAGGGGTGGCTGTACTCACGCGCGGTGGCACCGGAGCGGATCGCCGAACTGATCAGCACCAGGCCCCCGGAGGGCTGAGACGCCCCTCGGAGCAGCGGGTGGTCAGCCGGCGTCGGGCAGCCCGTAGGCGTCCGCGATGAGTTCGTACGACCGCAGGCGCGCCTCGCCGCCGTGCGCGTTGGCCGTGATCATCAGCTCGTCGGCGCCGGTGCGCTTGGCCAGGTCGTCCAGACCGGCGCGGACCTCGTCCGCCGTGCCGTGGACGATGTCCTTCAGCCAGCCGTCGACGAATTCGCGCTCCATGGGGCTGAAGGTGTGCGCCTCGGCCTCCTCGGGGCTCGGCACCAGGCCAGGGCGTCCGGTGCGCAGCCGCACCATCGACAGGGCGCCGGTCAGCACCTGGCGCCGGGCCTCGCGCTCGTCGTCGGCGGCCAGCGCCGCGACCCCGATCAGGGCGTAGGGCGCGTCCAGCACCGCGGAGGGCTGGAAGGACTCGCGGTAGAGGTCCAGGGCCGGCACGGTGTTGCGGGCCGAGAAGTGGTGGGCGAAGGCGAAGGGCAGGCCGAGCACGCCCGCGAGCCGGGCGCTGAAGCCGGAGGAGCCCAGCAGCCAGATCGGCGGGCGGGACGGCGACTGGACGCCGCCGGGCGAGGTGGCCTGCACGGGTCCGGGGACCGCGTGGATACGGGCGTAGGGGTGCCCGTCGGGGAAGTCGTCGTCCAGGAAGCGGGTCAGCTCCGCCAGCTGCTGGGGGAAGTCGTCGGCCCCCTCGTTCAGCCGGTCGGTGCGGCGCAGGGCCGCCGCGGTGGCGCCGTCCGTGCCGGGGGCGCGGCCGAGGCCGAGGTCGACGCGGCCGGGGGCCATGGCCTCCAGGGTGCCGAACTGCTCGGCGATCACCAGCGGCGCGTGGTTCGGCAGCATCACGCCGCCCGAGCCCAGCCTGATCCGCTCGGTGTGGGCGGCCAGGTTCGCCAGGATGACGGCGGGCGAGGAGGAGGCCACCCCGGGCATGGAGTGGTGCTCTGCGACCCAGTAGCGGTGGAAGCCGCGCCGCTCCGCGAGCGTGGCGATGTCCACGGCGGTGCGCAGGGCCTGGCTCGACGTGCGCCCCTGGCCCACGGTCACCAGGTCGAGCACGGAGAGGGGCACGGGGGCCGTTCCGCCTGCGGTGCCGCGAATCTCGTCGCCTCGGTTCTCGTCCACGTGTTCGGCCCTCTCCGGTGCTGCGTCTGCGTATCGGAGGGTGCAAACAGGAGGATGGCTCCGCTTATTCCCCGGGTGGCCGTCCGCTCCGTACGGATGACGGGACGGGCCTCACTCCCTGACCTCGATGCCCCGGGGCTCCGCGGCGCCCAGCGGGGGCTCGCGGGTGGCGAACAGGGTGCCGAGGGTGGGGGCCCAGATGCGGCGGTCGGCCAGCCGGAGGCCCTCCCAGACCGCCACCTGGTTCGCGGTGAGCACGGGCTTCCCGAGGAGCTCCTCCAGTTCGGGGACGTGTGCCGCGGTGTGCAGGGCGTTGTCGGGGAGCACCACCACCTCGGCGTCGGGGTGGTCGCCCGCCACGGCCAGCTCCTTCACGAGCTCCAGGTCCGCCGCGGCCGCGTCTGAGGCGTTGATCAGCCCGCCGCCCCGGGTGGCCGTCACCTCGATGCCGCCGGACTCCAGGAACCCGGCGAAGAGCGCGGCGAGATCCTCGGGGTAGCTCGCGGCGACGGCGACCCGGGACGCGCCCAGTTCGCGTACCGCGTGCACGAAGGCGAAGGAGGCGCTGGAGGCGGGGAGCCCGGCGGCCCTGGCCAGGGACGCGATCTGCTCGTGCCCGCCGTCCCAGCCGAAGGCGAAGCTGCCGCCCGTGGAGGCCCAGACCAGCGACTCGGCGCCGGCCATGCGCAGTTCCTCGACACCGGCGGCCAGCCGTTCGGGGGCGCCCGCCGCGCGGAGGGCCTCGACGGTGCGCGAGTCCTCGTCGGCCTCGGTGTGGAACAGCGGCACTCGGATGTCACTGTCGAGCATGACCTCGATCCGCGGAAAGTCGTCCTCCGCGGCCTGGCCAGGGTAGAGAAGTCCTACGGTCGTCATGTCCATCCTTCCCGTACGTCCGGATGTCCTGCTGCCGCTCGTGTCACCGCTGCCCCTGCCTGGGACAAGTATTCCCCTTTTGGCCGCACACCGTCTTCCGCAACAGCTCCGACCTGCGGTTTCTCCTCCACGGCAGCACGGTCCTGTTGACGCCCGCGTACCCCGGTGCGAGCGTGGTGTCCCCTGATGACCACTCCCCTGATCCTCGTCCTGGACGCCGTCCCCCGGCCGCGCCTGGGCCGGCTCACCGGGCGGGCCCGGGTCCGGTACACCGACGAGCGGAGCCTGGCCGGAGCTCTGCCCGAGGCGGATGTGCTGCTCGTCTGGGACTTCACCTCCGACGCCGTCCGCGACGCCTGGCCGGGCGACGGGCCCCGGCCCCGCTGGGTGCACACGGCGAGCGCGGGGGTGGACCGGCTGCTCTGCCCGGAACTGGCCGCGTCCCCCACCGTCGTGACCAACGCCCGGGGCGTCTTCGAGCTGCCGATCGCCGAATACGTCGCCGGGCTGGTGCTCGCCTTCGCGAAGGACCTCCCCCGCACCCTGGACCTCCAGCGGCAGCACCGCTGGCACCACCGGGAGTCACGGGGGCTCGCGGGCAGCCGCGCCGTGGTGGTCGGCGCGGGCCCCATCGGCAGGGAGATCATGCGACTGCTGCACGGCCTCGGCGTCCGGGTGGCGCTCGTGGGACGTACGGCACGGCGCACCATCCACGGCATCGAGGACCTGGACCGACTGGCCTCCCGTGCGGACTGGGTGGTCGCCGCGGCCCCGCTGACCGACGCGACGCGCGGGATGTTCGACGCGCGCTTCTTCGGACTGCTCCAGCCCTCCGCCCACTTCATCAACGTGGGCCGGGGGCAGCTGACCGTCGAGGACGACCTGGCCGAGGCGCTGCGCAGGCGGTGGATCGCGGGCGCGGCGCTCGACGTGTTCCAGGAGGAGCCACTGGGCCCGTCCAGCCCTCTGTGGGAGGTGCCCGGCCTGCTGATCTCCCCTCACATGAGCGGGGACACGGCCGGCTGGCGGGACCGGCTGGGCGAGCAGTTCGTCTCGATGTTCGAACGCTGGGCGGCCGGCGAGGCGTTGCCCAACGTGGTGGACATACGGCGGGGTTACGCACCTTCTCCGGACATCTCCCTCTGAGGTCGCGCACGACGGCCGGCCAGGAACCCGTCCGCCTCGGGGAACACGCCCCGCACACCGGTCGTCGCCCTGCGCCCGCATTGAGACACGGAAAGGTCACCCTCCGGCCACTGTTGGGTTACATGGCGGGACGACCTGCATAAGAGTCCTGGATCGGGCAGGTGCTCACCCTGTCCGGACTGTTCGACACCCCGATTTCTCCAGGAGATTGCGAACCATGGCTGACTTCCCTCACCTGTCCCGTCGGGGCTTCCTCAATCGATCGGCGGCTGTGGGAGGTCTTCTGGTCGTCCCGGGGCTGCTCTCCGCGTGCAGCAAGACCGACGCCGGCGCCGCGGACGGTGAGGGCGCTCTGGAGAAGCTCCGCAAGCAGGGCTTCGTCCGGGTCGCGTACGCCAACGAGGCGCCGTACGGCTACATGGAGGGCAAGGAGCTCAAGGGCGAGGCGCCCACGCTGCACCGGGAGATATTCAAGGCGCTCGGTGTGAAGGAGCTGAAGCCCACCCTCTCGGAGTGGGACGGGCTGATCCCCGGTCTCCAGGCGGGCAAGTACGACGTGGTGAGCGCGGGCATGGCCATCACCCCCGAGCGCTGCGGCAACGCCATCTTCTCCGAGCCGGAGTTCATCTCCCCGACGGCGCTGATGGTGAAGAAGGGCAACCCGAAGAAGCTCACCGACCTGGCGTCGGCCAAGGCGGCCGGGATCACCGTCGGCGTGATGTCGGGTGCGGTCGAGGGCTCGTACGCCAAGGGCGCGGGCATCCCCGAGGGGAAGATCAAGACGCTCCAGAAGCCTCAGGACGGGGCGGACGCCGTCAAGGGCGGCAGGATCGACGCCTTCCTGCTCACCGGCATCTCGCTGCGCTGGCTCGCCAGGACCAACCCGGACACCGAGGTCACCGAGGCCTTCGTGCCCGAGCTGGACGGCGTGCAGCAGTTCTCCCCGGGCGGCGCGGTCTTCCGCCAGGGCAACGAGGACCTGCGGGACTCCTTCAACCGCGAGCTCAAGAAGATCGTCTCGGACAAGTCGCGCTACGTGGGCCTGCTCCAGGAGTACGGCTTCGGCGCCACGGAGATTCCGCCGGCCACGCTCAAGACGGCCGACCTGTGCAAGGGCTGACGAGAGCGGACCACACCGTATGAGTGACTTCTTCTCCACCCTCCTCGATGAGTTCCCCCAGGTCAGAGCAGGCCTGTGGGTGACGATCGAGGCCACCGTCCTCGGGGCGCTGTTCGCGCTCCTCCTCTCGTTCGTCCTCGGCCTGGCCGCCGGCAGCAGGCTGCTGCTGGTGCGCGGGGTCTCCAGGACCGTCGTGGAGTTCTTCCGCGGCACCTCGCTCTACATCCAGCTGTTCTGGCTCTACTACGCGATGCCGCAGCTGACGGGGTACGAACTGTCGCCGCTGCTCTGCGGCGTGGTGGCCTTCGGCCTCAACTACGGGGCGTACGGCTCCGAGATCGTGCGCGGTGCGATCAACTCCGTGCCCCGCGCGCAGTACGAGGCGGCCGTGGCGCTGAACATGACGCCCCTGCACCGGATGCGGAAGGTGATCCTGCCGCAGGCCTGGGTGCAGATGATCCCGTCCTTCACCAACCTGCTGATCCAGCTGTTGAAGTGCACCCCGCTGCTGTGGCTGATCTCGGTGGCCGACCTGATGACCGTGATCCAGCAGATCCGCGACCGCACCGGTGAGACGCTCGTGGCGTATCTGTCCCTGCTGGCCGTGTACTTCGTGCTCGCCTACGCGCTGACCCTGCTGATGAATCTGCTGGAGCGGTCCGCCAAGCGGCGGCTCGGCCTGCACACGGGCGCGGGGACCCTCCTGAAGTCCCGCAGCGCCGAACCCGCGACGACGGCCGGAGGTGCCCGGTGAACCAGGGATTCGACTGGGATGCCGCCGGGGACGTCCTGCCCCTGCTGCTCGAAGGCTTCCGGGTCACACTGCTCGCGACCGTGCTCGGCACGCTCGTCGCGGCGGTGCTCGGCCTGGCGATCGCCGTGGCCGGGCGGGCACCGTCCCGCTGGGTGACGATGCCCGTGAAGGCGGTGATGGAGTTCGTCCGTGCCACCCCGCTGCTGGTCCAGCTGGTCGGCGCGGCGGCGCTGTTCACCTCCGTGGAGCCGCTGACCATCGGCGTCGTGGTGCTGGGCATCCACTACGCCACGTACACCTCGGAGGTCTACCGGGCCGGGATCGACGGCGTGCCCAAGGGCCAGTGGGAGGCCTGCCGGGCGCTCTCGCTGTCGCCCCGGCGGACCTGGCAGGCCGTGATCCTGCCGCAGGCGGTGCGCAACGTGCTGCCGGCCCTCGGCAACTACGCGATCTCGATGTTCAAGGAGACCCCCTTCCTCGCCGTGATCATGGTGCAGGAAATGGTCTTCGAGGCCCGGAAGTACGGGGCCGACCACTTCGCGTACACCGAGGCGTTCACGCTCGCCGGCCTGGTCTTCCTGGTCGCGAGCTACCCCACCTCGCTGCTGATGAGAAAGCTGGAGAAGCGCCTTGGCCACTGAACCCGCCCCCCTCAAGGAACCCGCGGACGCGGCCCCGGAGACCCTGGCCACAGGTGTCGAGCCGCTCGTCCGCTTCGACAAGGTCGTCAAGCGCTACGGGGACCATGTGGTCCTGGACGAGCTGGACTTCACCGTGCGGCGCGGCGAGCACGTCACGCTGATCGGGCCCAGCGGCTCGGGAAAGACCACCATCCTGCGGCTGCTGATGACGCTGGAGAAGGTCAGCGACGGCGTGATCTGGGTCGACGGCTCGCCGCTCACGCATGTGCGGACGCCGTCGGGCTCGCTGAAGCCCGCCGGCGACAAGGAGCTGCGCGAGTCCCGGAAGAAGATCGGGATGGTGTTCCAGCAGTTCAATCTCTTCCCGAACATGAAGGTCCTCCAGAACATCACGGAGGCGCCCGTCCACGTGCTCGGCATGGACCGGGACGAGGCGGAGGCCAGGGCCAGGGAGCTGCTCGACATGGTCGGGCTCTCCGGGAAGGTCGACGCCCATCCCTCCCAGCTCTCCGGCGGTCAGCAGCAGCGTGTCGCCATCGCCCGCGCGCTGGCGATGCGGCCGGAGATCCTGCTGCTCGACGAGGTGACGTCGGCGCTCGACCCGGAGCTGGTGGCCGGTGTGCTGGAGCTGCTGAGCGACATCGCGAGGAACACCGACATCACGATGCTCTGTGTGACCCACGAGATGAACTTCGCCCGCGACGTGTCCGAGAAGGTACTGATGTTCGACGCGGGACGGGTCGTGGAGTCCGGTACGCCGGAAAAGATCTTCTCCGATCCCGAGCACGAACGTACGCGCGAGTTCCTGAGCGCGGTGCTGTGACCTCACCCTTGATCCAGAGCTCTTGACCTTGGCATATGCCGGACGGGTGCGCCCGGGTCAGGACGTCCGGGGCGCACCAAGAAGTCGTCAACACCCTCTCCGAAGCGCCCTTTTGGCCACTATCGTTGTGCGTGAGCTTGCGGTCACAACCTGGTAGAGGCCCTGAAGGGGGAACCGTGGCGTTGAAGCCCGAGCCGAAGGCGCCGTTCCATTCGGTGCAGTACGCCCTGCGTGTGCTCGAATCCGTGTCCACGCACGGCGACGGGGTGACGGACGCCCAGATCTCCCGCGAGACGGGACTGCCGCGCGGGCACCTGACCCCCCTCCTGCTGACGCTGCGCCGCGAGGGCTACGTCGAGCAGGTCACCGACGGCGCCTACATCATCGGCTCCTCCCTCCTGGAGCTCGGCTCCGGGGCGGCCCGCCGCCGCGCCCTGGAGGCGAAGCTCCAGCAGACGCTGGTGCAGCTGCGGGACTCCGTCGGCGCGGCGGTCTACGTCAGCCGGTACGTCGACGGGGAGATCCGCGTCACACAGGTGGCCGACGGTCCGCGCACGCCCGCCGTCAACGAGTGGGTGGACTTCCGCTCGGCCGCGCACGCCAGCGCGATCGGCAAGTGCCTGCTGACCCAGCTCGACCAGAACGGCCGGCGCGACCATCTGTCGCGGCACCGGATCGCACGGCTGACCTCGCGGACGATCACGAGCGAGAAGGTGCTCTTCTCGAAGCTGGACAGCCAGCCCGCGACGGTGCCCGTCCTCGATCTCCAGGAGTACGCCGTGGGCACGGTGTGCGCGGCGGTTCCGCTGACGGCCGGGTCGTCGGCGGGGTGCCTGGCGCTGTCCCTGCCGATCGAGCACGCGCACCGGCTGCGGGCCGCGGCGGCCACGCTCAACCGGCGCGCGGCCCCGGTCCTGCTGTCCCTGACGCTCTGAGCCCCGCCGGGCGGGCCGGTCCCCGCCCGGGTCCGCGGCGTGCCGCGACCGGCGGGTGGCCTCCGGCGCTCCTTGCTCTGTATATATAGCGAGGTGGTGCGGGCCCGCAGGTCAGGGGCGGGCCCGCACCTTCCCGCTGCCCGCGCGCGGGTGTGGGCAGCACCACTCCCCGGGGGTGCGGACGCGTGTCAACAGCACCCCCGAGGACCAGGTATTATTTTCGAGTCAGCAGGCGCCGTTAGCTCAGTTGGTTAGAGCAGCTGACTCTTAATCAGCGGGTCCGGGGTTCGAGTCCCTGACGGCGCACAGACACCACAGTGGGCGGTCTCCTTCCGGGGAGACCGCCCACTGTGCTGTGTGCGTTTCGCTGCGGGTGACGTCAGAACTGCACGTCGGAGCAGGAGTAGAACGCGTTGGTCGTGTCGGCGACGTTCCAGACGGCCAGGATGATGTGCTTGCCGGTCTTCTGGGTGGGGATGGTCCCCTGGTGGGTCAGCGTGGCGGGGGGCTGCTGGTTCCCGTACGGCACCGTCATGAACGGCTGTGATTCAAGGGCCGCCCTGGTCAGCGGCTTGCTGGAGTCCCAGCCGTTCTTGGTGATGTAGTAGCGGAAGTCGGTCGTGGAGTGCCGGGCGGTGAACTGCCAGCGGAAGCTGTAGCCCTGCCCCGCGGTGACCTTGGTGGCGGGCCAGGCGCCGCCGCGCGGGTCGTCGAGCTGGGCGAACTGACTGTTTCCGCCGGCGCAGATCTTGCCGTCCGCCGGTCCCGCCGCCGGGAAGCCCTTGGGGCCTTCGACGCTCTGCGGCTCCCACTGGATGTTGCCGCAGTTGGTGACGGTGCCGTTGGCGCAGAGTTTCTGCCGGCTGATGGGGGAATCGGTGTAGCCGTGGCTGCTGGCACTGCCGGTCGCGAACATCGAGACGCCCGCTATCGCCAGGCCGATGACGGCCGCGCTTGCCCTTTTCCGCATGCTGTGTCGCTCCTCGAGAACGTGGGGGAGGTTCTGGGGCTCTGCTGCGCGCAGGTCTTGTGCGGTCTAGACCAAGTCCAGATTATTGACGCGGCATGAACATGTCCAGACCAATGTGGGTCGGGTTTCAGTGCGCGTCCCCCTGTCACCGGGAGCGGTCAGGCCCCTTCTCCACCGTTACGTCCGGTGTAGAAGGCCACCGTCAAGTCCCTGACCAGCGCCTTGTGTTCGTAGGCGTCGAGCTCGACGATGCCGCGTGCGGTCAGCCGGCCCACGGTGTCGTCGACGGCGTCGACCACCGAGGTCAGGACGCCGTCCCGGTGCTTGGCGTCGAGGGCCGCCACCCTGCACCTCTGCATCGCCGCCGCGACCTCGGGGGCGTACTCGATCCCGGTCGGCTGCGCCGAGTACACCTCGATGCCCACGGGTGCGCAGTCCGCCTTGAGCATCCTGGTCAGCGCGTTGCCCACCGCCTCCGCGTCGCGCAGGGTGCGGGTGTCCTCGTGGAAGGCGTCGGCGGGCAGCTGCGAGAGCACCCGGGCCAGCGCCGCTTCGACCTGGTCGCTCAGATACCGCTCGTGGTCCGCGACCCCGAGGGCCGCCCGGGCGGTGTCCTTCACCCGCCACACGACGAGGACGACGGCCCTGAGCGCGGTGCCGTTCGCGTCCATCGCGGGCAGCGACTCGCTGCGCCAGTGCCGCAGCCGTACGTCGATGCTGCGGCGCAGCAGGAGCGGCGAGATCCAGAGCAGACCGGTGCGCCGGACACTGCCCCGGTAGTCACCGAAGAGCGTCAGCACCGAGGTGTGGCCGACCCGGCCCCGGCCGAGGCCGCAGAGCGCGAGGAGCACCACGGTCATCAGCAGCGCGAGCAGCGCCCAGACTCCGAGGCCCACACCGTCGTACGCGCGCTCCCCGAGCCCGATCCTGCTGGTCACGGCGGTGGGCAGCGCGCCCTGCCACCCCAGCACGGCGAGCCCGGCGGCGGTCCCGGCGGCAGCGGTGAGCAGCGCGGCCCATCCCGGCAGGACCGGTCCGGGCCGCTCGGCGAGCCTGGGGTCCGCGAGGGGCGCGGGCCGTGCGGACACCTGAGCCTGGGGCGAGCGCGGCAGGGGCGGGCGCCGCGCACCCGGCCGCCGGGTGAGGACCGCGGCACCCGCCGCGGGATCGGCGGGCGCGCCGCCGGTCCCGTCGTCCCGGAAGAGCAGGTGCACGGGGATGGGCGCGGTGGTCTCGGTCGTGATGACGGGCTGCCTTCGCCCGGCACCCCACCAGGCGACGGGGTCGGCGGCGCCCACACCGATGCTGACCTGGGCGCGCTCATCGGCGCGGATCGGCTTGCGGAGATCAGCCGGGGCGCCCGGTCCGGCACCCGGACCCTCCGGGAGAACCATCGTGTCCAGGACCGGGTCCGGGTCCGGGTCCGGGCCCGGGTCCGGGTCCGGGTCCGGGTCCGGGTCCGGGTCCATCTGCGGGAAGACGCCGATGTGCGGGCCGGGGCGGCCCACCTCGGCCACGGCGTCCAGGGCGGGGCCGAGGTCCGCCGGAATGTCCTCGGCATCGGCCGCGAGGGGTTCCGCCGGGAAGGGTTCCGCCTGGAGAGGCTCCGGCCGGAAGGGTTCTGCGGGGAGCGGCTCCGCCGGGAGAGGCTCCGGCCGGAAGGGCTCGTCCAGGAGAGAACCCGCGGCGAGGGGTTCCGGCCGGATCGGCTCCACCCGGTCCGGCCCCGCCTCGGAGGATCCGGCCGCGGTCACCGCCGTCTCAGGGGAGTCGAACGCCGGGGCCTGAGCCGCGGGAACCCCGGCCGTGAGCGGCTCCGCCGCGAAGGGCCTGGCCGCGGGGGACACCTCGTCGCCCGGAGCCCCGGACCCACCGGGCTCCCGCCCCGGCCCCGGCACGAGGCCCGGGTCCGGCACGAAGTCCGGCCCCGGCACGAAGTCCGGGTCACGCTCCCCCGCCGGCACGGCCCCCGGCCCCGGCGCGAGGTCGGACGCCCGCTCCGGGCCCGGCCGGGGTACCAGGCCCGGATCGCGTACGAGGTCCGGATCACGCGCCGCGTCCGGCGCCCCGCTCTCGGCCCGCTCCGTCACGGGCATCGGACCCGGCGCCTCCCCCGGTCCGGAGCCCGGTCCGGAGCCCATCTCCGGACCCGGTCCCACGCCCGGTCCCGGACCGGGCACGACCACTCGCGTGTCCCGCTCGCCCAGCTCGTCCCACTCGCCCCGTACGTTCTCCGTGGATCGCATTCCCGCCTCCGTCAGTCCGTTCCGTAGCCGCTCATGTCCGTCCGTCGCTCCGGCCGTCATGCGAAGAGCCGTCGCCATGTCTCCGGCCCCGGGTATCCGTCGGCCGCGCTCCCGCTCCAGCCCTGGGCCTTCTGGAAGGCCTCGACGTTGCGGCGGTCGGCCTCCGTCCAGCGCGGGCCGGGGCCGGTCGTGTAGTGCTTGCCGTATCCCTTCTTCACCAGCTGGGTGCCGAGCTTCTTGACGTGGCTGTTGGACTGCCCAGGGGCGAACCAGCGCTTCCCCGGGTAGGGCACGGCCGTGCCGCTGCCCGTCCCGGCGGCGGGAATCCTGTGGCCGGTGCCCTTGACCAGCAGGCTCCAGGTGCCGGGGCCGGGGATTCCGTCCGCCTCCTTGCCCTTCCACCCCTGCGCCAGCTGGAAGGCCTGCGTCGCCCGCTTGTCCGCGTCGCCCCAGCGCGGTCCCGCGCCGTCCTTGTAGAAGCGCTTGCCGCCCTGGGCGATGAGCATCTGCCCGAGCTTGGTCACATGCGCGTTGTTCGCCCCGGGGCCGAACTTCCCGGCCCCGGGGAACGCCGTGCCCGTGCCGCTCTCGCTCGCCCCGCTGACGACACCCTTGTAGCGATAGGCCACGTACTTGGAGGAGTTGCTCCAGTACGCCATCGGCGTCGTCGCCTTGCGCGCGTGCGGGCGGGTCTGCTCGTAGGCGAGATAGTGCGTGTGCGTGTGGTCGGTCCAGCCGCCGAAGACCGTGACGTGCGAGCCCACCGCGGGGTCGGCCAGGTTGTGGAAGAGGAGGATGTCGCCGGGCTGGAGGTCGGCCCGGGCGATCTTCGTCCCGTAGGTGGCGAGGCTGCCGGTCCACTCGTTGGCCGCGAGGTTCCAGGCCATCGACACGAAGCCCGAGCAGTCCTGCCGGTAGCCGTCCGACCAGTACGCCGCCATGTCGTACGGGACCTTCGCGGTCACCCACTTCTTGGCGCGGTTGATGATGTCGGCCCGGGTCGTCGTGCGCAGCGCCGAACCCGCGTCGGACGGCGGCCCCGAGGCTCCGCCGCTGTTCAGGGGGCCCACATCGCCCTGCGGGGTGGCCGGCTGGGGATCGGCCGTGGTGTCCGCGCGGCCCTTGGGGCCCGCGGCGAGAGCCGCCGCCTGTCCCGCGCCGCAGGACAGGACGAGTCCGGCCGCGGTGACCAGCACCAGCGCACGCCGTGTGCCGTGCGCGGCCGGATGGCCGCCGTAGCGCACCGGCAGCGCGGCGGCCCCGCGCCTGTGCTGGGCGCAGCCCGGACAGCCGCAGTCGGCAGCGGGCTCGTACTCCTCGAAGACCGGCACAGTCATGCGACTCCTCTTCCCCTCGGCAGTCGTCCAGATCGTCCGTGCGTCAACGTTCCCGGCATACCTCATGTTTACTGACTAAAGGGAAAAAACGACCATCCGACAGGCCGAGCCGGAGAGGAATTGGTTCGGAGCACACTCAGCCATCGGGTAAAGTTCTCCAGGTCAGCAGGCGCCGTTAGCTCAGTTGGTTAGAGCAGCTGACTCTTAATCAGCGGGTCCGGGGTTCGAGTCCCTGACGGCGCACGCACACGAAAGGCCCCTTCACCCAGCGTGAAGGGGCCTTTCGCATACCCTCCCCCGGCGCGCAAGCGCCCCCGGGGCGCCCTTTCGTCACTCCTGTGCGCCTCCTTCACGGTTCTCCCAAATCGCACGTATGGCTGGTAAACAGCCCGTTTCACCCTTGCGTTCATGCCACGAACCGGACAACCTGACCAGGTGTCGTCCGGGGCTCCACCGGCCTCCGGGCGGGGGGAAAGAGAACCGGAACGCACGCGGGGTGGGGACCCCGCCGAGAGACGCACAGGTGAAAGTCACGCAGCGTCGCTGCGTGCGGGGGGATGACCATGACGTCGACGCCGTCGGGCGACCGGCAGCACAACGACCCTTCCCGGACGGTCCAGCTGCGAATACCTCCGCAGCCGCGCGCCGGGAGACCGAAGCGGCAGACGAAGGCGCCGCCTCGCTACGACTACGAGCACCACAGCCGGCTCGCCGGGCCACTGACCCAGCCCGACCCCGGCCGTCCGTATACGGTGCGCTATCGCTCGCTCCTCTCGCAGGAGACGCACCGCGTCCGCGCCGCCCTGCTGCTCGGCGCCGCGCCGCTCGTCTCGCTGGGCCTCTTCGCGTGGCTGATGCAGCCCGAGCACTGGACCGAGCGCGACCCGAACCTCGACAACGACACCCTGCTGGTCCTCGACATCGTCATGCTGGTCTCGATCGGCCTGATCGAGCTCTTCCGCACGATGAACGTCCTGTCGAACGCGCACGCGACGCTGGTGGCCCGCGATCCGGTCCCCGTCGTACCCGAGAGCGATACGCGCGTCGCCTTCCTCACCTCCTTCGTCCCGGGCAAGGAGCCCCTGGAGATGGTGACGAAGACGCTGGAGGCCGCCGTGCGCATCCGGCACCGGGGCCTGATGCACGTCTGGCTGCTGGACGAGGGTGACGACCCCGCGGTGAAGGAGGTCTGCGCCCGCCTCGGGGTGCACCACTTCTCCCGCAAGGGCGTGGCCCGCTGGAACACGCCAAAGGGCCCGCACCGCGCCAGGACCAAGCACGGCAACTACAACGCCTGGCTCGACGCGCACGGCGACGCGTACGACTACTTCGCCTCGGTCGACACCGACCACGTCCCGCTGCCCAACTACCTGGAGCGGATGCTCGGCTACTTCCGCGACCCGGACGTCGGCTTCGTCATCGGCCCGCAGGTCTACGGCAACTACGACACCTTCGTCACGAAGGCCGCCGAGTCCCAGCAGTTCCTCTTCCACGCGCTGATCCAGCGCGCGGGCAACCGCTACGGCGCCCCGATGTTCGTCGGCACGAGCAACGCCGTGCGGATCTCCGCCCTCAAGCAGATCGGCGGCCTGTACGACTCGATCACCGAGGACATGGCCACCGGGTTCGAGATGCACCGCCACCGCAATCCGCTCACCGGCAGGAAGTGGCGCTCGGTCTACACCCCGGACGTCCTGGCGGTCGGAGAGGGCCCGAGCGCGTGGACCGACTTCTTCACCCAGCAGCTGCGCTGGTCCCGGGGGACGTACGAGACGATCCTCACGCAGTACTGGAAGGGCTGGTTCTCGCTCCCGGCGGGCAAGCTCTTCAACTACACGATGATGATCATCTTCTATCCGATGTCGGCCCTGAACTGGATCCTGGCCGCCCTCAGCTGCGCCCTCTTCCTCGGCATGGGCGCATCCGGTGTCCAGATCGACCCGGTGATCTGGATGATGCTGTACGGCAACGCGTCGGCGCTCCAGATCGGCCTCTACGTCTGGAACCGCCGCCACAACGTCTCGCCGCACGAGCCCGAGGGCTCGGGCGGCCTGGCCGGCATGGTCATGTCCGCGCTCTCCGCGCCCGTCTACGCCCGCTCGCTGATGGACGCGGTGCTGCGCCGCAAGAGCTCGTTCGTGGTGACGCCCAAGGGCGACTCGTCCAGCCCGGACACGCTCTTCGGCACCTTCCGTATCCACCTCTTCTTCGTCCTGGTCTTCGGCGGTTCGATCGCCGCCTCCCTCGTCCTCGGGCACAGCCACCCGGCGATGCTCACCTGGGCCTCGCTGGCGCTGCTGATCACCGCGGCGCCGATCGCCGGCTGGCGGTACACGGTCCGCGCCGAGCGCGGGAAGCGCCGCGCCGGACCGGCCGCGCGGCCTCCGGGACCGGTCCCGGACGAGCCCGCGCCGGTCCCGGTGCCCGTGCCGGAGGAACCGGCCCGGGCGGGGAACGAGGAGACCATGCAGACCGCTCCGGGGAGACGTGACCGATGAAGTACCGTCCGAGCCGCCGTACCCGCCGCATGGCGATCGGTACGGCGGTGATTCTGGCGCTCGCCGGGACGAACGGGCCGTGGCTGTACCGCTTCGGCACCGAGCGCTATCACGCGTACGCCATCAACCAGCAGGGCTACAAGGCGGAGAACGGCCACTGGGACTTCCTGGACGTCCCGTCCGATTTCCGGATCAACACGATCCACGCGGCGCTGCTGCACACCGGCAAGGTGCTGCTCGTCGCCGGGTCGGGCAATGACCAGAAGAACTTCGACGCGAAGAGCTTCCGTTCGGTGCTGTGGGACCCGGAGAGGAACACCTTCAAGAACATCCCGACGCCGAAGGACATGTTCTGCGCCGGGCACACCCAGCTGCCCGACGGGAAGCTGCTCATCGCCGGCGGTACCAAGCGCTACGAGAAGCTGGAGGGCGATGTCACCAAGGCGGGCGGCCTGATGATCGTCCACAACGAGGACCCGGACAAGCCGGTCACCGTGCCCGCGGGGACCCGCTTCACCGGCCGCGACAATGGCAGGACGTTCGTCTCCAAGGACCCGGTGCTCGTGGAGAAGGCCACGAAGGTCTTCGACGAGGAGACCGGGGCGTTCCTGCGCAACGAGCCCGGCCTGGGCCGGATCTACGTCGAGGCGAAGAAGTCCGGCGCGGCGTACGAGACGGGCACCGAGGACAACTACCGGATCTCGGGTCTCACCGGCTCCGACGCCCGCAACGTGTACGGGATCGCGCAGAAGCTGGCCCTCGACAAGAAGGACTTCCAGGGCATCAAGGAGGCCTACGAGTTCGACCCGGTCGCCGAGCGGTACATCAGCGTCGACCCGATGAACGAGGCGCGCTGGTATCCCACGCTCACCACCCTGGAGGACGGCAAGGTCCTCGCCCTCTCCGGCCTGGACGAGATAGGCCAGATCGTCCCGGGCAAGGACGAGATCTACGACCCGGAGACGAAGAAGTGGGACTACACCGGCATCGTCCGGAAGTTCCCGACCTATCCGGCCGTCTTCCTGATGAACGACGGCAAGCTCTTCTACTCGGGCTCCAACGCGGGTTACGGACCCGCCGACGTGGGCCGCGACCCGGGCGTCTGGGACCTGGAGTCCAACCGCTTCACCAAGGTCCCCGGGATCGGCGACCCGGACAAGCTGGAGACCTCCGCTGCCGTGCGGCTGGCTCCCGCGCAGGACGAGAAGTACATGGTGATCGGCGGGGGCGGCGTCGGCGAGTCCGAGAAGTCCAGCGAGAAGTCACGGCTGGTCGACCTGACCGGGGAGAAGCCTCGCTTCACGGACGGCGCCACGCTGGAGGAGGGCACCCGCTACCCGAGCGCGTCGCTCCTGCCCGACGACTCCGTGCTGGTCACGGGCGGCTCCAGCGACTACCGGGGGCGCGGCGGTTCGGACCTCCTCCAGGCCAGGCTGTACGACGCCGCGTCGGACACGTACACACGGGTCGCCGACCCGGCGGTGGGCCGCAACTACCACTCCGGGTCCGTGCTGCTGCCCGACGGCCGGGTCATGATCTTCGGCTCCGACCCGCTGTACGCGGACGAGGCGAACACCCGGCCCGGCACGTTCGAGCAGCGCATCGAGATCTACTCGCCGCCGTACCTCTACCGCGAGGGGCGTCCGGAGCTGACGGCCGGACCCGAGCGCGTCTCCCGGGGCGGCACAGGCCTGTTCACCACCCGGCACGCCTCGTCCATCACCTCGGCGAAGCTGATGCGCCCCGGCGCGGTCACGCATGTCACGGACACGGACCAGCGGTCGATCGAGCTGGGCCTGGAGAAGTCCGCCGACGGCATCACCGTGACGGTCCCGGAGAACCGGGCCCTGGTGCCCTCGGGCTGGTACATGCTCTTCGTCACCGACGCCGACGGCACGCCGTCGGAGGGAATGTGGGTGGAGATCCCCTGAGGGGCCCTCCCCCGGTGGTCCCCGCCCCCGAACGCCCCGGACGTTCCCGGGGCGTTCGGCCTACTTCGTGGCGCGGGCCAGCCCCAGGGCGTACTCGGGCCACCAGTCGCCCGCCTTCGGCCCGCCCTTGCAGTCGCCGTCGGACTCGCCGGGGCGCTTGACCCACAGATAGGCGTCGACCAGCTCGTCGCCCGTCTTCGTCGTCGGGGGCTCGCCGAGCGCCCTGCCCGGGGGGTTGCAC
The DNA here is from genome assembly GCF_001905505.1 of Streptomyces sp. CB02058. Classification (GTDB taxonomy): domain Bacteria; phylum Actinomycetota; class Actinomycetes; order Streptomycetales; family Streptomycetaceae; genus Streptomyces. Next base: position 245,332 of record NZ_LIPG01000002.1, on the reverse strand, counting down.
CAGGTCTCCGCGGGATCGCCGCCCTCGTACGGGCCGTTGCCGTTGCGGCTGGTGTCGATCACGAACGGCTTGCCGCCCACCTTCGCCGACAGCCGCTTGCCGAAGTCCCTGCTGGCCTCGGTGGTCTCGAAGTTGGACACGTTCACCGCGAAGCCGTCCGCCGCCGCGATGCCCGCGCGCCGCAGGGGCTCGTCCAGCGCGTCGGGGGTCTGCCACCCCGCATTGCCCGCGTCGATGTAGACCGTGACAGCCGGCTGCTGCTTGAGGCGCTCGACCGCGCCCTTCAGCAGGCCGTACCGCTCCTCGTGCGACTCCTGCGGGGTGCACCCGTCCACGAGGTGCAGCAGCGCGTCGGGCTCCAGGACGACCGTGGCCGGGCGGTCGCCGATGCCCTGGGCGACGTCCTCCAGCCATGTCCGGTACGCGTCGCCGTCGGCGGCACCGCCCTTGGAGAACTGGCCGCAGTCCCGGTGCGGAATGTTGTAGAGGACGAGCAGCGCCTCCCGGTCGGCCTGTTCGGCCGCCTCCGTGAAGCCCTTCGTCGTCTCCCGGGCGTTCTCCGGGCCGATCCACTCCCCCACCGGCTGCTCGGCGATCCTCCGGATCAGCTCGGCGTTCTTCTTCTCGCCGGCCTCCGCGTACGCGGCCACCTGCCGCGCGGCGTTCCCGTCGGGATTGACCCAGTACGGACCGTCGCCCTGGGGCTGCCGGCCGACCGCGGCCGGCGCGTCCTTGCCCCCGTCGCCGGACTTTCCCCCGCCGTCGGACGAGGAGCACCCGGACAGCAGCAGAACCGCCCCCATCCCGGCCACCGCGCTCGCCCTCAGTCCGGTGCGACTGCCGTACATCCGCTCCCCCTCGTGCCGGTGCGCCACCGGCTCGTCACGATGCGCCACCGGTCGAATCCATCCTGGCACAGCGGATCGGGCCCCGGACGCTCCCGTACGGATCCGGACATCCTGCTGGAAACTCTCCGGCCACTGCCCGCGAGCGCCCTACAGTGGCCAGTCAGTCAGGCACGAACCGACCTCCCGTGCCGTGCCCCGTCCACTCCCGCGGGCGGGGCGCCGCGGTCGAGGACCGGCCCGGCCGGCGACTCCGAGGGGGAGCGGGTGCCGGCCGGGCCAGGCCGATCCGTGGCGGGGCTCGTCAGGCGCGGCTCTTGGCACCGTCCGACTCACCCGTGAGGTACGCCGAGACGACGACATTGGCCGTGTACGCGTGGGACGCGTGGTCGTACGTACCGCCGCAGGTGATCAGCCGGAGCTCCGCCCGGCCGTCCTCGCGCTGTCCGTAGGCCTTCTGCGCGTCGAAGCGGGCACGGGTGAAGACCTGGACGTCGTCGATGGTGAATTCGGCGATCTTCCCGTCGGAGCGGCTCACCCGGACCTTCTCGCCCGGCCTGGCCGCGCTGAGTCCGTAGAAGACGGCCGGCTTCGTCTCGGTGTCGACGTGGCCGACGAAGAGCGCGGCGCCCTCGGTGCCGGGCTCGGTGCCGGCGCCGTACCAGCCGACGGCTCCGGGTGTCGCGAACGGCGGGGGCTCGATCGCCCCTTCGCCGTCCAGCCCGCGCCGCACGATGTCCGCGTCGATCCCGATGGACGGGATCTCCACCCGCTGGGGCGCGGCCCCGTCGAGCGGGTCGTGGGCGGGCGGCAGCGGTACGCCCAGGGGGCGCCCGACCGCGGCGACGTCACCGGTCGTGGGGGCCGAGTTGCCGGCGGTGGCCGCGCGGCCCCACAGCCACAGTCCCAGCAGGAGGACGGCCCACGCGACACCGGTGAGCAGCCGTCCCGTTCCTGCCGGACGGTCAGGGGCGGACATGTCAGTCCAGCGCCGAGCGACGGCGCCGGACGCTGCGGAACGCGATCGCGACGGCGGCGACGGCACCGAGGCCGAGGCCGATCACCGCGTGCGGGGTCCCGGGGCCCTCGTCGGCCGAGGCCTTCTCGGCGAGCACCGCGGTGCCGCCGCCGCCGGCCCGCACGGGGGCGACGGGCGAGGGCCTGCTGTGGTGGACCACGGTGACGGTGCCGGTGGCACGGCCGTGGCCGTCCTTGCAGGTCACCCAGACCTCGTAGTCGTCGGGCGCGGCGTCCGAGCGGATCCGGGCGTCGGCGACGAGCTCCTTGCCGTCCGGCTCGAAGCGCGCCTCGGACTCGAACGCCTCGGAGTTGCCCCGGGCCGACCTGCTCTTGCCGCAGATGTCGACCCGCAGCTCGACCTCCCCGCCGGGGGAGACGCGGGACGGGCTGACCGAGACCGTCCCGGAGCTCTTCTCTTCCCTGGAGTCGCTCTTCGCTTCGGCCAGGGCGGCGGACGCGGGCAGGGATATCGCCGCGGCCGCCACTGCGGCACAGAATGTGATGGGCAGTGAACGCATCGTAAACCTCCTAGAGGAAGGTTCACGCGCGGGGAGGCATCCCGCATCCGCTGTAGCCCGCTCGGGTTACGCCTCCGGCAGGTCGATCAGCTCGACCAGGTCGGCGATCGAGTCGACGACGGTGGAGGGGCGGAAGGGGTAGCGGTCCATGTCGTCCGTGGTGGTGAGCCCGGTGAGCACCAGGAAGGTCTGCATTCCGGCCTCCAGGCCGGCCAGGACGTCGGTGTCCATCCGGTCGCCGATCATGGCGGAGGTCTCGGAGTGGGCGCCGATGGCGTTGAGCCCGGTCCGCATCATCAGCGGGTTGGGCTTGCCGGCGAAATACGGCGACTTGCCGGTGGCCTTGGTGATCAGCGCGGCGACCGAACCGGTCGCGGGCAGCGGGCCCTCGGCGGACGGGCCGGTCTCGTCGGGGTTGGTGCAGATGAAGCGGGCACCCCCGTTGATCAGCCGGATCGCCTTGGTGAGCGCCTCGAAGCTGTAGGTCCGGGTCTCCCCGAGCACCACGTAGTCCGGCTCGTGGTCGGTGAGGACATAGCCGATGTCGTGCAGCGCGGTGGTGAGTCCGGCCTCCCCGATGACGTACGCCGTGCCGCGCGGACGCTGGTCGTCCAGGAACTGGGCGGTGGCCAGGGCCGAGGTCCAGATGTTCTCCACGGGCACGTCCAGACCCATGCGCTTGAGGCGCGCGTGCAGGTCACGGGCGGTGTAGATGGAGTTGTTGGTGAGGACGAGGAACGGCAGACCGGAGTCCCGCAGCCGCTTGATGAAGGCATCGGCTCCCGGGATCGGCGTGCCCTCGTGGATGAGGACGCCGTCCATGTCGGTCAGCCAGGACTCGATCGGCTTGCGCTCTGCCATGTGACGGACTCCTGCCGTACGCACTGTGCACGCGAGGTGCTGGACGCCGGCGGCACCGCGCTGTGCAGCGCCGACGTCCCGATCTTAGGCAGCCGCTTCCGCCGTACGGAACCGTTCGATCACCGGGAACCCTCCCGGCCGGTCAGCGGTGGCCCGCGCGCAGGCGCCGGGCGTATGCCAGGGCGGCGGCCCCGGCGACCACGAACGCCCCGGCGGCGAGTCCGGTGACGAGGGTGCGGTCCCGGCCGGTGCGGGCCAGTTCCGGGACGGCGTTCCCCGTCCCGTCGCGCGTGTCCTGGGTGTCCTCGGGTGCCTCGATGCCGCCCTCGACAATGACGAAGGGGTACGCGACCGACTCCCCCACCCAGTCCCCGTCGGCGTTCCCGGCCTGCTCGGCGGTGTCCCGCGCGGTGCGACGCTGGACGATGGCCGCGTGCGCCGTGACCTTGCCCGGCCGGGTGTCGGAGGTGAACGCCATCCGGACCTCGACCGTGACGGTCTTCCTCGCGGGGACGGTGAAGCCGGGGAAGCCGTCGTCCTGCTCCCCGCTGCCGAAGACGCCGATCTGTTCGTCCCGGTCCGTGGACTCCCAGCTGACGCGGTGCTCCTCGTCGGGGTGGGCCCGCTCGGTGAACTCCAGCTGGATCTGCTCGGCCGTGAGCGTCCTGTCCTCGTCGGTGAGGACCAGGACGGGGTGGATCGCGTGGCACGCCTCGGACGTGGTGTTCGTGAGGTCGAGGTACCAGGTGCCGTAGCCACCGCCGGAGGCGTAGGTGTCCGGACCGCCGTGGATGCGGGTCTCGATGGGGAAGTCCGCGCCGTCCGGATCACCGCAGACCGGCTGGTCCGGGGCCGTGGGAGCCCCGGCGGCCTCCTCGGTGACGGAGACGGCGGGGGCCGTCACGGGGATGGCGATGGCGGCCGGTACGCCGAGGAGCCCGGCCGGGACGACGAGTCCCGCGGCCAGCCCGAGACGGGTGAGGGCGCGTCCGTCGCGCAGTCGTGCGGGGGGTCTGGTGGGCATAGGGGGTCACCCTTTGCTGCTCGCGAACGGTCGCGGCGGACGGCCGCCCGCAGTGGGCGGCGACGCTGCCACGCGCGGCCGGACGTACGGCCATGGCAAGACGTTTCTCCGTTCGCGACGCTGCCACCCGCGCGCGTGGGGCCGCCACCTCCCGGAGGCGTACTCCGCCCGTTCGGGCGCCGTAATCCGCTCGATCGGCTCTGCCCGGTGGCGCCGCGTGCCGCCCGAACGGCGGCGTCCGGCACCCATGGCCCGGGAGACGCCCCGGCCGGTGAGGCACCCTGGCCCGCCGGACCCCGTGGGTGCCCTCAGACCGCCGGGGTGCCGCCGCCGTCCTCGCCCGCGCGGCCGAAGAGCGGGGCCAGGACCAGCTGGGCGGCGCCCTCGGCGACGGGGCGGTCGCCACCGCCCGCCACGGTGACGGGGACCGCGGCCGGGGCGCCCTCCCGCCGGGCCCGCTCCTCGATGACCTCGCGGACCCCGCGCAGGTAGGCGTCCTCGTGCGCCGCGACGGTACGGCCGCCGAGGACGACCCGGTCGATGTCCAGCAGCCCCACGAGGTTGGCGGCGCCCGCGCCGAGGACCCTGGCCGCCTCGGAGATGTCGCCCCGGGCGGCGGCGCCCAGGCAGAGCGCCTCGATGCACCCGCGCCCGCCGCAGCCGCACGGCTCCCCGTCCAGCTGGAGGGTCTGGTGGCCGAACTCCCCCGCGCCGGTACGGGCCCCGCGGTGCAGGGCGCCGCCGAGGACGAGCCCCGCGCCGAGGCCGGTGCCCAGGTGGAGGTAGGCGAAGTCGGCCTCGGCGGGTTCGCGCAGCGCGAGGCCGAGGGCGGCGGCGTTGGTGTCCTTGTCCAGGACGACGGGCAGCCCGGTCCGCTCGGCGAGCGCGTCGCGCAGCGGGAAGCCGTCCCACTGCGGGAAGCCCGTGACGCGGTGCAGGACGCCGGCGCGGTGGTCCAGGGGGCCGGGCAGCGCGGCGCCCACGCCGAAGACGTGGCGGTCCTCGGTACGGGGGGCGGTGGCCCGTACCGTCTGCACCGCGTGGGCCGCTGTCGCGAGGACATCGGCGGCCGGGGCTCCGAGATCGAGCGGGAAGGCGCGGGTCGCGACCGTGGTTCCGGCGAGGTCGGCGAGGACGGCGGTGAGCTCGTCGCGGTCCAGGTGGAGCCCGACGGCGTATCCGGCATCGGGGACCAGCCGCAGGACGGTGCGGGGCTTGCCGCCGGTGGAGGCGAGGCGGCCGGCCTCGGCGGCGAGGCCCTCCGCGCGGAGTCTCCCGGTGATCTTGCTGACGGCCTGCGGGGTGAGGCCGGTGCGCTCGGCGAGCTCCAGCCGGCTGATGCCCTGCTCACCGGCCACGCGCAGCAGGTCGAGGACGAGCGACGCGTTGTGGTGGCGCAGGGACGGCAGGTTCGCCCCGCCGCTCCTGCTGCTGCTCCTGTTCACGGCACCATTGTCTCCATCGCTTGCACTTTGGCAACAGCGTTGCTTAAGTGGTTTGCATGACTGCCAACGCTCCTCTCCGCGTCGGGCTCGTCGGCTACGGCCTCGCGGGCTCCGTCTTCCACGCCCCGCTGATCTCCTCGACCGAGGGCCTCGTGCTCGACACGGTCGTCACGTCGAACGAGGAGCGGCAGGCGCAGGCCCGCGCCGAGTTCCCCGGCGTCCGCTGTGTGGCGTCGTCCGACGAGCTGTGGCCGCGCGCGGACGAGCTGGACCTGATCGTGATCGCCTCGCCGAACAAGACCCATGTGCGGCTCGCGAAGGCCGCCCTGGAGGCGGGGCTGCCGGTCGTCGTGGACAAGCCGCTCGCCGGCACGGCCGCCGAGGCCAGGGATCTCGCCGCGCTGGCCGCGGAGCGCGGACTGCTGCTCTCGGTCTTCCAGAACCGCCGCTGGGACAACGACTTCCTCACCCTGGCCGGTCTGATCGAGGACGGTGAGCTCGGTGAGGTGCAGCGCTTCGAGTCCCGCTTCGAGCGGTGGCGTCCGCAGCTGAAGGGCGGCTGGCGCGAGTCGGGCGACCCGGACGAGATCGGCGGGCTGCTGTTCGACCTGGGCAGCCACATCGTCGACCAGGCGCTCACGCTGTTCGGCCCCGCGGTCCAGGTCTACGCGGAGTCCGACGTACGCCGTCCGGGCGCTGCCGCCGACGACGACACGTTCATCGCGATCACGCACGCGAACGGCGTCCGTTCCCACCTCCATGCCAGCGCCACCACCGCGCAGCTCGGCCCGCGCTTCCGGGTGCTCGGCTCCAAGGCGGGCTATGTGAAGTACGGCCTGGACCCGCAGGAGGCCGCCCTGCGCGAGGGTGCCCGTCCGGTGGCCGGGGTGCCGTGGGGCGAGGAGCCGGAGGAGCTGTGGGGCCGGATCGGTTCCGGCGAGTCGCCGCTGACCGGCGGCGGCGACCCCGTGCGCACCCTGCCCGGCGACTATCCGGCGTACTACGCGGCTGTGGCGTCGGCCCTGCGCGGCGAGGGCCGGAACCCGGTGACGGCTCTGCAGGCCGCCGCCGCGCTGGACGTCCTGGAGGCTGCCCGGCGCTCGGCCCGCGAGGGCGTGTCGGTCACCCTCCTTCCCCACCACGACGAGGAGAAGCACGCATGAGCCCCAGCGCTCCGACCATCTCCGAGCTGATCGCGCAGGAGCGGCGGCTGACGCTGCCGCACTTCGGTTACGACGACGCGTACGCGCTGGGCGGGCTGCTGGTCACCCTGGCCCGGGAGCGGCACGCCCCGGTCGCGATCGACATCCGGCGCGGCAGCCAGCAGCTGTTCCATGCCGCGCTGCCGGGTTCGAGCGCGGACAACGACGCCTGGATCGACCGCAAGCGGCGGGTGGTGGAGCGCTACGGCGAGAGCTCCTACCTGGTCGGTACGCGGTTCCGGGCGAAGGGCACCACGTTCGAGGAGTCCTCGCGGCTGGACCTGGACACCTACGCGGCGCACGGGGGCTCGTTCCCGATCGCCGTGGAGGGCGCCGGGGTGATCGGCTCCGTCACGGTCTCGGGCCTGCCGCAGGCCGAGGACCACGCACTGGTCGTGGAGGCCCTGGAGCAGTTCACGACGCGTACCGGGGCGTGACGCCGGAGCGGCTGCCGGGAGCTCCCGGCAGCCGCTCCGCGCCCGCCTTCACGCGTCTTTGAACTCCTTCACGCGTCCTTGAACTCCTGGCGCTGGCGCCCCAGCCCCTCGACCTCCAGCTCCACGACGTCCCCGGCGCGGAGGTACGGCTTGGGCTCGGGCCGGCCCATGGCCACGCCCGCCGGGGTGCCGGTGTTGATGACGTCGCCCGGGTAGAGCGTCATGAAGTGGCTCAGATAGCGCACGACCTCGCCCACCGGGAAGATCTGCTGCGCGGTCGTGCCGTCCTGCTTCAGCTCGCCGTTGACCCAGAGCCTCAGCGGCAGGGCCTGCGGGTCGGGCACCTCGTCCGCGGTGACGAGCCAGGGACCGAGCGGGTTGAAGGTCTCGCAGTTCTTGCCCTTGTCCCAGGTGCCGCCGCGCTCGATCTGGAACTCCCGCTCGGAGACGTCGTGCGCCGTCGCGTATCCCGCGACATGCCCGAGCGCCTCCTCGGCGGAGTCCAGATAGCGGGCGGTGCGGCCGATCACGACGGCGAGCTCGACCTCCCAGTCCGTCTTCCGGCTGCCGCGCGGGACGAGCACCGTGTCCTCGGGCCCCACGACGGTGTCGGCGGCCTTGAAGAACAGGATCGGCTCCTGAGGGATCGCGGCCCCGGTCTCCTCGGCGTGGTCGTGGTAGTTCAGCCCGATGCACACGATCTTGCCGATCCGGCCGAGAGGCGGTCCGATCCGCAGGCCCTCCGCGTCGAGCGGGGGCAGAACGTCGGGCGTCTGGGCGGCCTCCCGCACCCGGGCCAGCGCCGAGGCGTCGGCGAGGAGTTCGCCGTCGATGTCGGCGACGAGGCCCGAGAGGTCCCGCAAGGTCCCGTTACGGTCCAGCAGCGCGGGGCGTTCCGCGCCCGCCGTACCCACTCGAAGAAGCTTCAACGGTCCATCTCCCCTTGGTCTCGATCGAGCCCGTCGGTGGGTTGCGGCCAGCGAAAGGCTTGGCTGATCCTCCAAGACATCCGATCACTCCGCAAGACCCTGTTCACGCACTGGACCGGTGCCGCTACGCGGCGGGGGCGAGGGCGGCGTCGGTCGCCGGGGTGTCCCGGTAGAGGTACGCGCGCTCGACGGCGGTCCAGGTGGTGCTGGTGACGATGTACAGCGCCGCCGCGAGCGGCACGAAGGCCACGGAGAAGAGGGTCAGGAAGGACATCAGCGGCATGACCTTCGTCATCGCCCCCATGCCGGGCACGGGCTGTCCGTCGGGGCCGGTGGCCGGGGTCATCGGGTTCGCGGCCATCTGCCGCTTGGTGCGGCCGTAGTTGAAGGTGGCGACGGCGACGACGATCGCGAACAGCGCGAGATAGACGAGCCCCTGCTCCCCGAAGGGTCCGCCGTCGGCCAGCGCGTTGTGCCAGCGTTCGCCGAGAGGTGCGGCGAAGAGCTCGTGACCGAGCAGGGAGTTGGGTTCGCCGCCGATCCTCTGGCTGGAGAAGAGGTGGTACAGCAGGAAGAAGGCGGGCATCTGGAGCAGGCTCGGCAGGCAGCCGGAGAGCGGGGAGACCTTCTCCTTCGCGTGGAGCTCCATGAGCGCCTTCTGCATCCGGTCGGGGTTCTTGGCGTGCTTCTTGCGGAGCTCGGCGATCTGCGGCTGGAGCTTGGTGCGGGCCTTCTGCCCGCGCGCCGCCGCCCGTGACAGCGGGTGGACCGCGAGCCGCACGAGTGCCGTGAACAGGACGATCGCGGCGGCGGTGGAGGCGTGCTGGAAGAGGGGCTCGAGCAGGTCGGCGAGGGCGCCGACCAGGCTCGCGAAAGCGGACATGAAAGCGGACATGGGTGAGCCCTCCGGGGGTCTCGTCGTGCCGGGGAGTCGGGAAAGAACTCGGCAGGACGACCCGCGTGGAGAGTCGGGGAAAGCGTGCCCTCTACGCGGCCGTCAGGAGGGCGGAGCCGGGCGCTCGGGGCCTGGTGCGGCCCCTGGCGTCGGGGTCCCGTTGCGGGAGGAACGCGGTGCGCTTCTCGCGGTCGCGCATGGCGGTGCGCACTCTCGTACGAGGTACGGGGCAGGCGCAGCGGGCGCTGATGACGGAGCAGACGAGGAGCGCCGAGCCGGCGGCCGCGGTGGCGGCGAGCGCGACGGCGGCGGAGAGGCTGCCGCCCTCGGCGAGCAGGACCTCGGTGAGGAACAGGACCAGGAAGGCGGCGGGGCGGAACAGGCGGCCGACCGCCCGGCGCACGCGGTTGGGTGCGTCGCTCATCGGTCCTCCCCCTTCACGTTTCGCCCGATTGTGTCCTTCAGCCGTTATACACGATCGGCGTCCAGCGGCTGAAGGAGTCGCCGGGGGACGAGCAGCGCCCGGCTGACGGGGTCCTCGGGATCGGGGTCGAGTCCGGGGCCCGGCCGCATCTCCACGTCCTCCAGCGGTACGCCCACGTTGCCGCAGGCCGTGCACTGGCCGTACGCCCCGAGCTCGGCGCCGCACGCGGCGTGGAAGAAGAAGCGCAGGGGGGCCGAGCCCTCGATGTGCTCGCGGCCCCAGAGTCCGAGGGAGCGCACGGTGGGCCAGAGGGCCTTGCCGCTGTCGGTGAGGACGTACTCGTCACGCGGGGGCGACTCCTGGTAGCGCTGCCTGGCCAGGACCCCGGCGTCGGTGAGCGCCTGGAGGCGGGAGGCCAGGACGGCGCGCGGGATGCCGAGGTGGACGAGGAAGTCGTTGTACCGGCGTACGCCGTAGAGGGCGTCCCGCACGACGAGCAGGGTCCAGCGCTCGCCGACCACTTCGAGCGCGCGGGCGATGGAGCACTGCTGTGCCGCGTAGTCCTTGCCGAGAGCCATGGACCCCACCCTACTCCTACGGTTCAGTGAAAGAACCTACCCGTGGTAGCGTGAGCGACCCTAGGTTCATTCACCGAACCTTGCATGGGCCCCGGCTGCCGCCGGGCCCCTCCCGGAGGGACGTCATGACCCAGCAGCCCCTGCAGACCGGACCGGCACCCGTGCGACGGCGGCTCGCCCGCCCCCGCCCCGACCACCGGCCCGGCGCGACCCTCGCCGTGACGAGCGCGGCCACCACCGTCGCGCTGATGAACTACACCGCGCCCATGCCGGCGCTGCCCGCCCTGTCCGCCGCCTTCGGCACCCCGCCCGCCGCCCAGGCCTGGCTGCTCAACGGGCTGCCGCTGGGGCTCGCGGCCATGCTGCTCGTCGCGGGCAGCCTCGCCGACGACTACGGACGCCGCAGGCTCTTCCTCCTCGGCACCCTCGGCCTCGGGGTCACCGCCGGGCTCGCCGCCCTCGCCACGGGGACGCTCGGTTTCACCCTGGCCCGCGCGGGCCAGGGGGCCGCCAGTGCCGCGATCCTGGCCACCAGCCTCGGCCTGCTGGTGGACGCGTACCCGGTGGGTCACGCGCGGATCAGGGCGATGGGGGTGTGGGGGGCCTTCGTGAGCGCGGGGATAGCGCTCGGCCCGCTCCTGTCGAGCTCGCTCGGAACCCTCGACTGGCGCCTGACCTATCTCGCCCTGGCCCTCGGCGCGCTCGTCTCGGCCGCATTCGCCCTGCGCACGCTCAGGGAGTCCCGCGCACCCCGCCCCGGGCGCCCCGACCTGGCGGGCGCCGCCCTGCTCGGACTGGCGATGACCGCGCTGCTGACGGCCCTGACGATCGGCCGGGACGGCTGGCTGCGCGCCCCGGTCGGACTGCTGCTGCTCGCGGCGCTCGCCCTGACCGCCGTGTTCGCGGCGGTGGAGCGCCGGGCGGCTGCCCCGCTGATCGCCCTGCCGCTGCTGCGCAGCCGCGCCTTCCTGACGGCGTCGGCGGGCGGCCTGTTCACCGGGCTCTCGGTGATCGGCCTGTTCAGCTACCTGCCGACCCTGTTCCAGCAGTCCCTCTCGCTCTCGGCACCCGAATCCGCCTGGCTCTTCCTGCTCTGGTCCGGCACCGCGGTCGTGTCGGCGCTCCAGTCGAGGCGGCTGGCCGGCCGGGTGGCCGCCCGGCACCAGCTGGCGGCCGGCCTCGCGCTGCACGCGGTGGCGCTGCTGCCGATGCTCGGGACCCTGACAGGCACCGGGGGCGCTGGAGCGTCGGTGTGGGCGCGGCTCGTCCCCGCCCTCGTCGTGGCGGGCGCGGGCAGCGGCCTGCTCAACGCGGCACTGCCGCGTCTCGCGGTGGAGTCCGTGCCCCCGGAGCGTGCGGCCATGGGATCGGGGGCCAACAACACGGCGCGTTACCTCGGCTCCTCGGCGGGTGTCGCCCTGATCATCGCGGTGGCGACGACCCCGGCGGGCGCGGACGGGGCGATCCTGCTGTCCGTCGGGCTGGCCGTGGCCGCCGCGGTGGGCGCCCTCGTCCTGCGGGACCGCTGAGGACACGGGTGCCGCGGTGAGAACCCCCGGCCACGAAAGCCCCCCACCGCGAAGGCCGCCCGCCGGGGCAGCTCTCCTCGGGGGGGACGAGCCGGGCTCCCGCAAGGAGAGGGAGCGGCCGTCCCGGCGGGGCGTGAAGGCCTCCCGCCGGCCGCGCCCGGCAGGTACCCCAGGACTCCGGCCCGCGCCCTCTCGCCTCGCCACCGTCCCGCAGTACCGTGTGGTCCATGCGCCCCGACACGCCTGCCGACCACATCACCGAAGCCGAGCGCCTGCTGCGCACCGCGGCGCAGTACCCCGAGGACCACGAACCGCTGTTCCTCCAGGCCGCGGCCCATCTGGAGCTCGCCGGTGAGCGCCCCCGCGCCACCACCCTCTACGACGAACTGCTCGGCTCCGCCGAAAGCACCCTCGACAATCCGCATCTGGTCAAGGCGCTCAAGGCGTCCAACCTGTGGGAGTACGGCCATGAGGCCGAGGCCCGCGCGATCATCGACGGCATCCGCATCGCGGGCCCGCTCGAAGCCGCTCCCTGGGAGATCGCCGCGGAGACCCTCGAAGCGCACGACGAGCTGGAGTCCGCCCATGACTTCTTCTCGACCGCGCTGACGCTGCTGCTCTCCCCCGGCGAGGAAGTCCCCTACGCCACCGAGTCGTTGCTGATCGGCCGACACCGGGTGCGCAGGCTGATGGGCGTCGCCCACGACGCGTGGGACGAGCTGGCCGACACCCTGCACACGGCCGCCGTGCCCCTGGACGAACTGCACGACCCGAAGCGCCTGTGGTCGCTGGGCTCCTCGGACCCGGGCGAGCTCCAGGCCGAGATCACCCGGCTCCGCGCCGAACTGGGCACCTACCGCACGGCGCTGTCCCGCCCCTTCCCCGTCGCGGTGCTGCACTGGCCCGAGGACGAGCTGCGCGAACTCCTCGTCGCCTATCCGGAGTTGCGTCAGGAGTACCTCTCGCACGAGGACCATCTGGCGCGCCTGGAGGCCGCGTTGCGGGATCTGCATGCCACGGGCACGCCGAATCTCGGCATCGTGACGGGCACGGTCCCCTCGTACGAGGCGTTCGCCGCGTCCGAGGCCGCCTCCCCGTCCGACCCTGACCTCCTCCCCCAGTACGCCACGACCCTGGCGGCCCGGGGGCGGGCCGTCCCGTGGCCTCCGGCGCGCAGCGCGGCGTGCTGGTGCGGCTCGGAACGCTCGTACAGGGAGTGCCACGGCGCCGCCTGAGACGGCGGGGCGGTGCACCGGCCGGCGGGCCCGTCCCGCAGGCCGGGCCGGCGCACCGGGCCGTGAGCACGGCACGTTCACGGCCGGTCACCGCCCGGCCGTGAACGCGGCGCGCGACCCGGTAGCTGGTCACCGCCCCGCGAACACGTCCCGCAGCTCGTCGTCGAGCCGGGCGGCGGCCTTGGCGGTGTCGGGTCTCCCCTCGGCCAGCAGCTCGTACACCCGGGACTGCAACAGCTGGGTGAACGCGCCGTAGTACGGGGTGCGCGGGCGCTGCACGGCGTCGTCCAGCACCGCGCGGAGCGTCCGGACGTACGCCTTGCGCTCGTCCTCGCCCTGTTCCTCCGGCGCGCCCTCCCCCCGGGCGCCAGTGCCCGCCGCCTTCGGCGCGTCACCGCCCGGGCGGAGCGCGGCGGCGACCTCGGGCCAGCAGGGCGCGGGGGCGCTTCCGTACGACGAGGCGCGGGTAGCGGCGAAGCCCGCGTCGAAGAGGCAGCTCTCGCTCCTCCTCGACGTCAGGAAGGTGATGAGTTCGCGGGCGTCCGCAGCGCGGGGCGAGTCCGCGGTGACGGCGAGGTTCTGCCCGCCGAGCACGGACCTGCCCGGCAGCCGGTTCACGGAGTACTGGTCCGGTTTCATCAGGTGGCCCAGCGCCTTGTAGACGTACGGCCAGTGGCGCAGGAAGGCGGCGCGCCCCTCGGCGAAGTCGGTCAGGGAGGCTGTCTCGTCGGAGGTGGTCGCGGCGGGCTGCACGAGCCCCTTGTCGACGCGGTCGAGGAGCTCGTCGAGCCCCGCCTTCAACCGGGTGGCGTCGGAGACGTAGTGCCCCTCACCGTCGGTGAGCTCGACTCCCACGCTCGCGAACGCCTCGACGGTGTTGACGGTCAGCCCTTCGTAATCCTTCAGCTGGGTGGTCCAGCCGGCCCGGTCGCCGGGGCCGGCCGGGTTCAGTCCGAGGGTCCTGACGGAGGAGTAGAGCTGCTCCCAGGTCCACGTGGCGGTGGGCTGCTTGTCCGCCTTCATGTCGGCCTTCGCCATGAGGTCGGGCCGGTAGTAGAGCAGCCCCACGTCGGTGTTGAAGGGCCGGGCGTAGGAGCGGCCCTTCCAGACGGTGGTGGCGTGGACCTCCCGGATGAAGTCGAGGTCGTCGTCGGAGGCGGTGCCCGTGCCGGTGCCGGTGCCGGTGCCTGTGCCGTCGACGGGCATCGGGCTGATCAGCCCCGCTTCGGCGAACTCGGGTATCCAGGTGATGTCGAGGTTCACCACGTCGTAGCGGGCACTGCCCGACTGGAGGGCGCCGAGGAGCTGGCTGCGCTGCTGGTCGGCGCCTCCCGGCAGTTCGACGAGCTTGGCCTGCTTGGCCGGGGAGCCCGCGTGCTGCCTGTTCCACTCCTCGACGAGCTGCTGGCGCACGCTGCCCGAGCCGGTGACGTCGAGCCCGCTGGCGACGACGATGGGCCCCTCGGCCGCCCGGTCCCCGTCGGCCGGCGGAGGCGTGCCGTCAGGCCCCGTACAGGCGGCGGAAGCGAGCGCGAGCAGGCAGCCGAGGGCGACGGCCGCTCTCGTCCGGCGGCGGCGTGGTCGGTCCCGCCCGGTCATTCCGCGTCCCCCGTACCGGTCTTGGCGACCTCCGCCGCCAGTTCGGCCGCGATGTCGTCGGCCGGGTCCAGGCAGCGCCCGCCGCTCGCCCTCGCGAGCCGGTCACCGAACCGGCCCTGCGCGCAGGCGCCGTTCCGCAGCGAGACGGTCACGATCCGCACGAGCGGCTCCCCCCGTGCCTCCGCGACCAGCGCGGTCTGCTGGGCCTCACCGACGCCCTCGAAGTCCTCGCCGTCGGTGACCACGACGAGGAGCCGCGGTTGTTCCTCCTCGTCGCGCCCGCTCCGCAGGGTGCCCAGCGCCTCTTTCAGGCTCTTCGCCACGCGGGCGTCGTGGGCGACGGCCTCGGCACCGGCGACGGACCTCTGTGCGGTGGCCCGGGTGTGCGGGCCGAAGGCCACGGCGTCCGTGGCCGCCTCGCCCTCGGGGACGGCCATCAGCCATACGCCGTACGCGTCCCCGGCACCCAGCGAACTCATCGAGCGTGCCACGAGGTCCTTGGCACGTCCCGGGCCCTCCCAGAGCCGCTCGGCCGCCATCGAGGTCGAGTTGTCCAGGAGATACAGCACCTTGCCGGGGCCGAGCGCCTCCCGGTAGTCCTTCAGGGTGTCGCTCAGCGACGCGGCCAGGTCCGTGCCCGCCCCTGTCGCCGGGACCTGTTCGCGAACGGCCGACGTGTTGTCCTCGGACCCCAGGACCGAGTCGTCGCCGGGCTCGACGGGGCCGCCCTTGCCGACGCCCCGGAAACCGTCGTCGGTGAAGCATCTCTGCGCGTCCGGGTCCGTGACGAGCCAGTCGTGGAAGTCGCGGACGGCCGCCTCGCGGGCCCGGGCGTCACGCTCCGCTCCGTCCCACGTGACACGGACGAAGGGCAGGTCGAGCATCGGTACGTCGGAGGGGTAGTGCGCGACGCGGTGCGCCAGGGCCTCCGTCGCGCAGGCGGGCCGCCCGGGCCGGCCCGCCGACAGGTGTCTGCTCCGGTACGAGCACCGCGGCCTGGTCCTCCAGGGTGTTGTGGGCGCCGTCGGCCAGGGCGCACATCAGCTCCCTCGCGGTGGAGGGCATGGGGCGCATCGCCTGTGCCATGCCCCGTTCGAGCGTCGACGCCGGCTGGGTGCCGGAGGCGGCGTAGAGGGCGTCGGTGGCGAGCAGGGCGCCCTCCGTGGCCTCGGGATCGGGGCGCAGGATCTCGACCGCGCCCGGCTGGGCGGCCTCCAGCCCGGAAATGATCGCGCCAAGCGGGTCGTTCGTCTGGAGGGACTGCGCCAGCGTCATGGTGTCGGGCACCCCGAGGACCATCGGCGTGTACGCGACGGAGCCCAGCCGTTCGAGGTCCACGACGCTCTTGCCCGCGTCCGCCGCGGTGTCCGCCGTGCCCGCACCGGCCGCACCCGTGCCGCCGTCGCCCGGTCCCCCGGCCGTCGCCCGCTGCCAGGCGGTCCCGGCGGCCGGTATCCAGATGTCGGGCTGCGCGCCGACGTCCCGCTGGGGTTGCGGGCAGTCGCCGGAGACAGGGCAGGCTTCGGGCTCCTGCCAGAGCGAGGAGGAGCGGAAGGCCGCCACGGCGTCGGCCGCCTTCGCGTCGTACACGTCGATGCCGACCGTCCGGCATCCGTCGCTGTCCCGCTTCGGATAGGCGTCGGCCGCCTTCTGGACGGTGGGCCGCAGATCCGGGTCGGTGAGCACGCGCAGTTGCAGGGGCGACGCGCAGGCGACGTCGTCCGCGGAGCGCAGGAAGTGCCAGAGCCCCGCGCCCGCCAGCACGAGGACACCCGCCAGCACGAGGACGCCCACACGGTTCAGGAAGCGGCCGGGTGCGGGCAGCAGACGGCGCGCGAAGGCGGGGAGCGCCGGCCTCGTCCACCCCCTCGACCGCCGCCCCGAAGGCCGGTGCGCGGGCCCCTTGGGGAGCCCCGGCTGGAGTCGCGGCCCCGGGGCCTTCGGCGGGGGCGTGACCGGGACTGCCGGGGGACGCGGCTCCGCGTCCGTGGCGAGCGCGAGCACCACGTCGTCGCCGTGGCGCAGTTCGTCCGGAATCCAGGGGTGGCCGTCGATGGCCTTCAGCGCCGCCATCTCGTCGCGTATGCCGGCGACGAGCCGGGTGAAGGTGACGGGTCCGCTCTCGCCCGTGGTCAGCAGGCGGTGGAGGGCGGCCGTGAACTCCGTACCGGTGCGGGGATCGCCGGGCGGGATCTCCACCCCCGGCTCCGCCGCGGTGAGCAGGGCGAAATTCTGTCCGGCGGCAGGGCTGAAGGCACCCAGGGCGTTCCCCGCGAAGCAGCAGTCGAGGATGACGACGACCCAGTCGGCCCGCGCGTTGCGCAGGTCCGGCATGACGTCGTCCCGCCACGAGAGCGTGTCGACGAACGGGTGGCGCCGGTCCCTGGTGACCCGCGAGTCGGTGAACATCAGGTTGAGGTCACTGCCGTCGGGACGCACGATGCCGTGCCCGGCGAAGTACACGATCAGCAGCCCGGTCACCTCGTCCCGGGCGGCGTTCAGCGCGGCGCGCACCTGGAGCGGGCCGACCCGTCGCCCACCGCTCCCCCCGACGCCCGGCTCCGGGACCCCCTCGCCCTCCGTCACCGGGCCCTCGGTCACGGGGCCGTCCGGGATGACGACGAGGTCCTCCGGGCGGAGCACCCCGGTGCGTTCCGCGGTCAGTGCCTCGCGCATGAGGCGGAGGTCGGTGGCGACGGCCGGGAGGTCGTTACGGGTCCCCGTGTAGCGCTCGACGCCGATGAGCACGGCTCTGTGCCGCTTGGCTCCGTTCTCCCGGCCGCGCGCGTTGTACGGCGGCACGGCCGCTAGTCCTGTCCGGGCTCGTCGCCACCGCGCCTCCGGTTACCTCCGCCCGGTCCGGGCCCCGTGTCCGGGCCCTGGGGGGTCTCCCCACCGGTGTCGCGGTCGGTGTCACGGCTCAGGCCGGAGCCCGGCCCGTCGGGCGGCCCGTCGAGGGTGACGCGCGGCGTCTCCTCCGGATCGGCGAACCGGCGCCGGTTGCGGATCCAGGTCTCCACCGACCGCCAGGCGTTCTCGGCCACGGTGCGGGCCAGCTCGACGGAGACGACGAGGATGATGTCCTGGATCAGCTCCCCGGCCATGGCGTCGTTCTGGGTGAGCGAGTCCTTGCGTTCCAGACCGACGTCGCCCCGCTCCAGGGCGTCCTCCAGGACGGGAGCGTTCCGCAGCCAGGTGCGCAGGGCTTCGAGGTCGTCGCGCCGCGTGTGTGTCCCGCTGAGGACGATCCGTAACTCGACTCTCTGCCGCTCCGGTTCGAGCGCGCCGGCCCCCGCCGCGTCCGCCATGTCCTGCCCCCATCGGCCCCGTTGCCGTCGCCCCGATCGGGACGCCCCATTGAACTCAGCATTATTTCACGACAGTTGACAGGGGGCACCCCTTTGTCACGGAACATGTGAATCTCATCGAGCACTGTGGACAGCGAAGTCACGGGTCACATCAGAACGCGCACCTATGACGTTCTGTCGCCCACATACGCACCGCACCGATTACTTCGTCGCCCCCCAGCGGTCATCCATACCGACAACCTCACGATCACCACCACCACGACGGCGAACGGACAGGACACGGACATGACCGCAGCTGTGAAGGGCCCCGCGAGCTACTTCCCCTCGATCGAGCAGAAGTACGGCCGCCCGATCGCGGAGTGGAAGGGCCTCATCCGCACCTCACCCCTGACCAAGCACATGGAGCTCGTCGCCTGGCTGAAGACCGAGCACGGCCTGGGCCACGGCCACGCCAACGCCCTGGTCGCGCACACGCTCGCCGAGGGCGAGTAGGACGCTCCCGCCGCCGGGGCTCACTCGTCCTCGGGGAGGCTCTCGTCGCCGGACGGGGCCTCCTCGGGGATCGCCTGCTCCGACCAGACGGTCTTGCCCTCGGCGGCGTACCGGGTGCCCCAGAGCGAGGCGAGCTGGGAGATGATGAACAGCCCCCGCCCGCTCTCGTCGACCGCCCCGGCGTACTTCATGTACGGGGCGGTGGTGCTGCCGTCCCGGATCTCGCAGGTCAGCCCCCGGTCGAGGATGAGGCGCAGCTCGACCGGCGGGCTGCCGTAGCGCACGGCGTTGGTGACGAGTTCGCTGACGATCAGCTCGGTCGCGTCACCGGTGTCACCGTCGAGGTGCCAGTCGGCCAGCGTCTTGGACGTGAGGCGGCGCGCGGTCGCCGGGGCGGTCTTGTCCCAGGGCAGTTCCCACGCGGCGTACCGGTCCCGGGGCATCGCGCGCGTCCGGGCCAGCAGCAGGGTGGCTCCCCACAGGCCGGCGTGGTCGGGCAGCTCGTAGGCCACCGCGTCGCACAGGTCCTGCAGCGGCCTGCCCGGCGAGGAGAGCGCCTTGCTCAGAGCGCCCGCCGCCGGCTCCGCGTAGCTGCGCAGCGCGTTGCTGTGGAGCACGATCAGGCTGCCCTCCCGGAGCGGGAAGGTGGCCGCGGCGACGGGCTCCCGGTCCACCGTGCCCAGGGGTGGCCCCTGGGGCACATCGGCCACGGACGCGGTGCCGTCCGGGGCGACGACGAGCGGTGGGGGGTGTCCCGCGGAGGCCACGGTGCAGGACTTGGTGAACGGATCGTAGACGGCGTACGCGCAGGTCGCGGCCAGTTTCTCCTGGTGCAGCGGGTCGCTCGCGGGCAGCTCGGCGCGCTCCTGCGCCAGCTGCGCCGCGGTGTCGTAGAGGCGGGCGAGCAGCTCGTCGGGTTCCAGGTCCAGCGCGGCCAGGGCGTGGACGACCGTACGCAACTGGCCCATGGTGGTGGCCGCGTGGATTCCGCGTTCACCGACCTCCCCGATGACGAGGGCCGTGCGCGCCCCGGAGAGGGCGATCGTGTCGAGCCAGCTGCCCGAGTCGCCGGGGAGCAGCAGGTGGTCCGTCTCGACCGCGGGCTGGACCGCCGGGTGCTGGGGCAGCAGCCTGCGCTGGAGGGTGCTGGCGATCGTGTACTCGTGGATGTAGCGGCGGGCGTTGTCGATGCCGAGGGCGGCCCTGGACGCGATCGCGGCGGCCACCGGGACGTCCTCCTCGGTGAAGGGTTCGGAGTCCCCGCACCGGTAGAGGCTGATCAGGCCGAGGGCCGCTCCGCGCAGTGTCACCGGGGCCAGCAGGAGCGTGTGGGCGCGGTCGCCCCGCATGGCGCGCGCCCGCAGGGGGTCGGCCTCCGCCCAGGTGACGTCCTCGACCGGGACGACACGCACCCGCAGGTCGGAGAGGGCCCGCTGGAACGGTGTCCCGGGCGGCACCGCCCGTACGTCCGCGAGCGGGTAGGCCGGCTCGTCGGGGCCCGCGTACGCGGCACGCCGCAGCGGCACGTCCCGGCCGACCGGCCCGGGCTCCGGGGGCTCCCCGCGCAGGACGGAGTCCACGACCTCGACGACGCCGATGTCCGCGTACTTCGGGACCAGCGCGTCCACGAGGTCCCGGCAGGTGGCCTCGACGTCCATGGTCCGGCCCACACTGTCGCGTACGGCGGCGAGCGCGTGGTCCCGGATCTGGCGCCGCATGCGCTCGGTGACGTCCGCGACGGTCACGGAGACGCCCAGGACCCTGCCGCGGGCGCTCTGCCGTGCTCCGTGGCCCTCCTGGAGCCGGAACGCCGTCACGGAGAGCGTGCGCCGCCCGCCGGGCGCGCCTTCGGCACCGGCCAGGAACGTACGCCCGACGCCGGGCACACCGGTGCGCAGGACCTCATGGATGTAGGCCTCCACCCGCTCCGGCTCCTCGAAGAGACACACCTCGCGGAAGCGTCGCCCGCGCAGCCGCTTCGTCTCGTCCGAGTCCGGGTCGGCGGAGGGTTCGCTGATCCGCAGGAGACGGAGCTCCGGGTCGAGCACGTGGACGCGTACGTGTCCCTGCGTGAACATCACGTCCAGCAGCGCCTTCCCGACGACGTCAACGCCTCCGCCGGTCCCGTCGCCGTCGTCGGCCGCCCAGACGCCCCAGCCCTCGCCGTCGACCGGCTCCAGCCGGAACCCCTCGGCCGTTCCACCGCCCTCACGGCCCGCGCGGTCCCTGCCGCCCTCGCCGCTCCCGCCGTCGCGCAGGCTGTCGCGTGCCAGTACGTCCATGACGTGCAGGCCCAGGGCGTCGGCGGTGGCGGCCCCGAAGCGCTTCTCGGCCGCCCGGCTCCACCCGGTGACCACGCCGACGACGTCCACCACCATCAGGGGCACATCACCCATGAACCCAGCTCCTTCGGCCCCCCTCACGGGGGCCCGGGACCGAGCCTCCGTACACGTCGACACGTACCCGATCAGCATCGGCCCCCCGCCCTGTGCCCGCTACCGGAGCGGGGGGCGGGAGCCGGGTGTCCGGGTGCGCGTTCCGTGTCGCGCCGGACACCCGCGCGGCATTTCAGGTCGCGCTGCCGGGCACACGCCCGGGCACGCGGTCAGTCCTGGCCGGCGGCTCCCTCGTGCCCGCCCAGCAGGGAACGCAGGTCGTGGATGCGGCCGGCGGCCAGCAGGAGACCCTTCAACTGCTGGTAGGGACCGTCCGGCAGCAACCCGCCCGCGGTGTCCAGCAGCCAGTCCGCCCGCTGGTCCTGGTCGGTGTCCCGCAGGGCCACCACCAGGTCGGCGATCTCCTGGGGCGGACGCCGCAGGGCCTGGCCCAGGTAGCCGAGGGCATGCTGCTGCAAGCTGTCGGCGTCGCACGCCATCCCCTCGACCGTGCTCACCGCCGCACGCCCGGCCATCAGCCCTTCCGCGAGCGCTGCGGCCTCATGGGTGTGCAGCACGTGGACGACTCCGGCGAAGGCGGCGTAGCCCAGGGACCCCACGACGGCCGAGCGCAGCTCGGACGCGGTGCTCCGCCGGTACGCGGCGGAGAGCAGGGCGCGCATACCGGGGCCGTCGGAGCCGGCCCCCTCGCCCGCCGCATCCGCGCCGGCCCGTTCGTCCAGCACCATGAGGAACTCGGCGACACGCGCCACCGGCCGGCCCCGGACGACACTGTCGAGCACCGCCTCGGCGTCGTCGTCATGGCCACGGGCCCGCAGATGGCCGATGAACTCCTCGGCTCCGTCCCGGGGGCCGAGCTCCGACACCGCGTCCAGGGCCCGTTCCCTCCGCTCGGCCGGATCAGCGATACGAGCCACCTCGTCGGCCGCGTACCGCGCCCCTTCGAGCACCGAGGAGGAGTCTCCGGACCCGGCCGCCCTGCGCTCCAGCGCCGCCAGCTGCCTCTTCAGCAGGCCAATCTGCCGCTGCGCCTCGCGCAGCTCGTCCTCCAGCTCGCTGATGCGCTGCCGCAGCACGGCCGGGTCGTCGTCGGCGTCAGCGTCCGCGCCGCCGGCGGACTGGCGGAGCAGGAGATCGTCGCGCTCCTGGCGCAGGTCCTCCACCAGCGTCACGTACCGCTGGATCTCGGCCCGCAGACGGCCGGTCTCATGGACGGTCGGGGTGATCATCCGCTCGGCAGCGGAGAATTCCACCTCCAGCCGCCCCAGAAGCTCGTCGTCCACGCTCCCGCGCAGGTCCACGACGACGGCGACCAGCTCGTCGAAGCTCTTCCGCGGCCACCACTTGGCGGACGTGACGTAGTGGCTGAGGCTGGTCGGACTGCACCTCAGCCGGCCGGCGACCTCGGCGCGGTTCAGATCCCCCAGGAGCTCGAAGACACGGCACTTGAGCTGATAGACCCGTTCCTTCCCCTTACCGAACTTCACCTTCTCCGGCCTGGCGAGAGGCCTCCCTAGCCGACGCCCGCCGTCCGGAACGTCGGGGCTGTCGGGGCTGTCGGGACCGTCGGGACCCTCCGGCCCGCTCGGGCCGCCGGGCCCCTTCGGAGTGCCCGGCACCTCGGGTCCCTTCGAACCGCCCAGTCCACCGGGCCCCTGCGGACCGCCCGGCACCCCGGGTCCCACGGGTCCCCCTGATCCCTCCGGCCCTGGTGGCTCAGGGGGACCTACCGGCTCCTCCGGCGGCACCGGATACGGCTCGAAGTCGACCAGGAGGCCGTCCAACGGGTCGAGCTCCGGGGGCTCGTACGACACCGAGGGCCGCTCCGGCGGAGGCAGATCCGGCGGCCCGCCTCCCGGACCGCCCATCGACATCCCCATGCCCGTCCTCCCCCTCTGTCTTTGTTGCTATTCGGGGAGCAACAACTCCCATTCCCCGTTGCTCCATTGGGCATCAAATACGGGGCTGGTGTCATCAAGGGGTCAGGGCACGACACACCCCGCCCCACACTCCTCGGAGGCACCGATGGCTACCCCGAAGACAACACGGCTACGCTCCAGACTGGCCCGAACCGCACTGTTCGCGCTGGTCAGGGGTTCGGCGTACGCGGCAGGCAGCGCGCTGGTCGGCGCGGGACTGTGGTGGCTGCAGCAACTGTTCTGACGCCTCGCGAACCGTCGGCGCTGTCGGCGGTTCCGCATAGCCTGCGCCCATGAACACGACAGCCGACGCCGACCGCACCTTCCCCGCCGCACTGACGGACGTGGCGAAGGTGGACTTCTACTACGGTCACGACGAGACGGGCGAGGACGCGGACGAGGGGAACTACCGCGTCGACTTCGAGCCGTACACGGACTTCACGTCACGCAAGTCGACCGCAGCCCTGTTCCGCAGCTGGACGGGCAACAAGGAGGCGGACGGCGCCGCCTACCTCCCCTTCGGCCAGGACGGCACGGGCGGCCAGGCCATGATCTGGCACACCCGCCCCGACCGCCCCCTCGCCGACCAGCCGATCGTCTTCCTCGGCTCGGAAGGCGAGTGCGGCGTGGTGGCGGGCAACCTCTCCGACTTCCTCTGGGTCCTGGCCGACGGCTTCGGCCCGATGGAGGCGGCACTGGACGACGAGGACCTCACCTCCGCCCCCGACGAGGCCCTGACCCGCCTCGCGGAACGCCACGCGACGACACCGCGCCGGACGGCAAGGGAGATCGTCATGGAGACCCGGGCGGAGTTCCCCACGTTCAAGGAGGACATCTACGCGCTGTGCCGGTGACTCACCGAATCACGCCTGGGTAGCCGCCGAGGCACCACCGGGGCTGCCCTGCTGGAGCCCAGGTGCGTGTGAGAGCTCCATGGCGACGGAAGAGCGGGAGGGCAGCAATCGAGCCACGGGGGCACACGATCCGGACGACCACGGCCTGACACTGTCGGCCGCGCTCCTCGACAAGGGCGGCTCGGACTTGGAGCCGCTCGCTCCTTTGGCGTTCGGGCCCACCCATGTGCTGGACGGGGTGGATGTGCTGGTGAAAGGAGGTACAGGAAGCGAGCGGCGATCACAGGACCGGCCGATACACCATCCGCGTCGGGGCGCGATGCCCTCCCAGACGAACGTTCAGTTACGTCCTGATGACCCTTGGTCGCCGAGAGCAGCGAGCAATGGGTTCCCCTATGTCGCACCTTTGCAATACGATCACATTCCAGTAGACGCACCGGGCACCAGGTACGCGCCCCCCTTCGAAGCTTCCAGTCACTGGATCGCGCGCGGCCGACGCAGGAGACTGGCACAGATGAGCACGATCGAACCGTCGTCCCCCGAGGTCTCCGCTCGGATGAAACGCCAACCGAGCCGTGACACCACGCCCGAGCTGGCGATCCGGAAGCTGCTGCATGCCGCCGGCTTCCGCTACCGGCTCAACGAGAGCGTGCCGGGCATGCCTCGACGCACGATCGACATCGCCTTCACGAGAGCGAAAGTTGCCGTACTCATCGACGGGTGTTTCTGGCATGGCTGCCCCGTGCATGCCACGCAGCCGAAGGCCAACGCTCAGTGGTGGCGAGACAAATTGGATCGGAACATGGAGCGCGACAGGGAGACCACACAGCACTTGACCGCCGCAGGATGGACGGTGCTGCGTTTCTGGGAACACGAGTCGACCGAGGACGTCGCAAGACAGATCGAAGCTGCGGTGACGGCCCGCTCCGCCGGCACCCCCTAGCGCAGCCCGCGCACCACGCGTCCGACTGGACACCACGCCCTACTCGAGCCGACACAGGTGCGACAAGGCTTTGATTTCGCACACCCACGAACACACCGACAGAATTCCGAGTGACAGGAACGGGGACGATCGGCTCTCATGAGCGACGAATTCGATGGCATGTATGAAACGTTCAAAGCTCTACTGGAGTCCTTCACTCCCGTGGAAGCAGTCAAGCGCCTGGAACAATTCAACATCAGCCGCGAGATCGTCGAGCAGATTCGCGAACGCCACGAACAACAGGCGCTCCGCATCAAGGAACTCGAGGAACCACGTGCTGTGGTGTTGGACAATCGGGTCACTTGGTACACGGGACCACAGCCCAAGGACAAATGCTGGCCCGCCATCACCACCCTCCTGCGGAAGGACGGCTGGCCGGAGGAGCCGGCGATCAGGAGTCTGGACGACTCCTCCAGTCGCGTCGTCTCGCTGCTGAACCACCCAAAGGAAAAGTCGTTCGCCACACGGGGCCTCGTGGTGGGCTACGTGCAATCGGGGAAGACGACCAACTTCACGTCGGTCATGGCCAAAGCAGCGGACCGCGGCTACAAGCTCTTCATCGTGCTGGCCGGGGTCCACAACGGACTTCGCCGCCAGACGCAGGCCCGCCTGGTTCAGCAGCTCATCGAGCCGAACCCCTCACTCTGGTCACAACTGACCGGACTGGAACACGACTTCATGCCGCAGGAGAATCCAGCCTCGTACTTCGGCAAAAACAACAAAACACACGTGTTGTGCGTCGTGAAAAAGAACGCGACAGTACTACGCAAACTCGCAAAATGGCTCGACAAGGCATCCGACCAACTGGCCGACTGCCCTGCTCTGATCATCGACGACGAGGCGGACCAGGCCACCGTCGCCACCAAATCGATCAATCCGTTGATCCTCAGCATCATGGGCAGCCTGCCACGTTCCGCCTATGTCGGGTACACCGCGTCGCCATTTGCCAACCTGTTGATCGACCCCAGTGCGGAGAATCTCTATCCCAAGGACTTCGTCGTCAACTTGCCCAAGCCCGAAGGGCACTTCGGAACCGAGGTGCTCTTCGGACGCTATGCCCTCGACGGTGAGGACCCGGAGGATCTGGACGACGGACACGACATGATCCGGACCGTGCCGAACGAGGACGTGAGCGCCGTACGTCCCACCACACGAGCCGAGATCGACGGTTTCGAACCGGTCGTCACAGAGACTCTTCGCCACGCCGTGGAGTACTTCTGGATGGTCACCGCCGCTCGCCGGGTGCGCGGCGTCACCAATCCGCACAACACGATGTTGATCCATACGAGCGTCAACACAACCGTGCACAACAGTTTCAAACACCCACTCCAGCGTCTGCGCGACCGAGCCGCCCGCTCTCTGGAGGACCCGCGTTTCCTTTCTCGGCTGCGCGAGCTCTGGGACGAGGAGACAGCTCGGGTGATCGCCGAGGACTTCGGCGAGACCAAGGTGCCCTTCGATCAGGTGATCCCCCAGCTGCCCGGGGTCCTGCGCGATTGTCGAATCATCATGGACAACTCGAGCAGCGAGGATCGCCTCGACTACGAGAACGGCCCCGTCGTAGCCATAGCCGTAGGCGGCAACACCCTCTCGCGAGGGCTGACGCTCGAAGGTCTCTCCGTCAGCTACTTCGTGCGCGCAGTCTCTGCCTACGACACTCTTCTGCAGATGGGACGTTGGTTCGGCTTCCGCAACGGGTACGCCGACCTGCCCCGTATCTGGATGACCGACGAGCTTGCCGCGTGGTTCCGACACCTGGCCACTGTGGAGACCGAGATGCGCCGCGACATCGACGTCTACATGACCGAAGACGAAAGCCCTCTCACCTTCGCAGTGCGCCTGCGTACACACCCCGCACTGCGCGTCACTGCTGCGGCCAAGATGCGTGAGGCTGTCACTGCGGCATCCTCGTACGGCGGCAAGCGCGTTCAGACCCACTTCTTCCACACGAACGCCGGCTGGCTGCGCAGGAACATCGATGCCTCCCGCGCTCTGGTCGCCGACTCGACGGTGAAGGCACGCCAGGTGGACGAGCGACCGGCGGCAGGCCGATACGTGTTCCGAGACGTACCGCACGACATCGTGACGGACTTCCTCTCCGCCTACCAGTTCCACGAGAAGTCCACCGAGAGCGACGCGGGACTGATTACCAGTTACATTCGCAAGCGAGTGGCGGCTGGTTCACTGCGCAGGTGGAACATCGCCGTGGTCGGAAATCCCAGGGGAGGCGACGAGGACTTCGACTTCACCCCCCAAGTGACCCTCGGGCGAGTCAATCGGGCCCGTCTCGACCTTCACGGGTCCACCGACGACTACGCGGACATCAAGACGCTCATGAGCCGTCGGGACGCCGCAGTCGATCTGGGTGGTGACTGCTCGAAGTTGACGGAGAAGGAGATCATGGCCGAACGTCGGCAGCAATTGCCCGACACCGGTCTCCTCGTCCTCTATCCCATCGACAAGGTGTCGAATCCCAGCCCTTCGAAAAGACTGCGCGCACCATTGAACGCTGAGGACCACGTGATTGGTGTGGGCCTGGTGTTCCCCAAACCGAAGGACAGCGACAGCGAGGTGGAGGGGTATGTCTCCGCCGATCTGTCCAAGGTCCGTATCGAGGAGGAGGACTACAGCTTCCTCGACGG
Source organism: Streptomyces sp. CB02058 (assembly GCF_001905505.1). Lineage (GTDB taxonomy): Bacteria > Actinomycetota > Actinomycetes > Streptomycetales > Streptomycetaceae > Streptomyces. The sequence continues at coordinate 218,198 of NZ_LIPG01000002.1, read as the reverse complement.
TGAGGACGTATGACCGACGAGACACTCCGAAGGACGCTGGCTACTGCCTGGGCGACGCTCGAGTCCGAGCCGACGTCCGGAGAGCGTCGTCTGCGGATCTCCCCGCTACCCGTGGACACTGCCCAGGGCCCGTTCGTAGCGGCCGTCGACCATGACGGACACCGCCATATCCTGATACCGATAGACGCAAATCGAAAGATCCGTCCCGGCATCGACGGCCCGGTGCTACACCTCGTCAAGCGCCCACTCGAGGATGAGCTGAGCTACCAGACCTACGCCGACCTCGGTTGCCTGCGTCACGACCTACGAGACCTGTTCTCGGATCTCTGCCTGGATATTCTGACCACGGCTGAGCAGATGCCCCAGAACCCGATCAAAGCACTCTACGGAGTCCTCGACAGGTGGAAGGCTCTCTTCCAAACACGGAACACGCCTCTGAACCCGTCACAGATCGCAGGGCTGTTCGGCGAATTGTTGGTTCTCACCCGCCTGCTCGAACGCGATCCGAGCGCGCATCGACTGTGGTCCGGCCCGGGGGGACACCGTCACGACTTCTCCGGAGAGACGTCCTCCGTAGAGGTCAAGGCGAGTACCTCCATTGATGGGCGGAGGCCACGGATCCACGGCTTGGACCAACTGACCGCTCCGGCGCAGGGTGATCTCTGGCTGACCTGGTTCCGGCTCGGCAGGGCCACGAAGTCCGAAGGAGGGACGGGTCTCGTGGAAGTGATCGGACATGCACTCAGCTTGTGCGACGACGAGAGCGCCCTGCTCGGCTTGCTGGCCCAGGCCGGATATCACCCGATCGACGCCGACCGCTACCAGGGCGTCGGTTTCGTCGTGCGCGAGGAACGGTGGTACCTGGTGGGAGCCGGCTTCCCCGGCATCACGAGAGAGATGCTCGTCGGTGCGGGCATCACCGTTTCGGCCGAGGACGTCGAATACACGATCGACCTGTCCGGTGACTCCCCACGCCCCGTGGGGAACGATCAGGTGCTCCTGGCTCTGGACGCCTTGACTCGGGGGAACACATGAAGACGCCTCGTTGGTTCTCCCAGCCCTATCCGCCCGAGGGGGCCAGTGCCGCCGAAGGCATTCGCAACCAGTTGGGCCGGCCTGAGTTGGATCTTCTCACCATCCTGGTCCGCGAATCGGCACAGAACAGTTGGGATGCACGGCTTCCGTCGTCGCCCACCCCTGTCGACTACCGCATCGACATGTGGACGGTCGGGCCGGCCCACGCCGGCGCTTGGCGCGGACTCCTGCTCGACGGAGCACCGGCCGCAGGGGACAATTTCCCGCTGAACGACACCCTCAGGCGCAACTCCATCCGTCTCCTGGCCGTGTCGGACCGAGGAACGCGTGGTCTGGGCGGCCCCACCCGAGCCGACACCTTCGATTCGGAACGCGACTTCGTATCCTTCATCCGCAACATCGGGGAACCTCGGGACACCGCCCTCGGGGGTGGGACGTACGGGTTCGGCAAAGGCATCTTCTACCTGCTTTCCAACGCGGGGACGATCCTGGTTCATTCGCGCTGCCGCACAGAGGATGGCGGATTCGAGACCAGGCTGATCGGCTGCTCGCTCTGGAAGAGCTATGTCGCGAACGAACCTGACGGGAAACGCCGCTACACCGGACGCCACTGGTGGGGCGATACCTCCGGGAGCGTCGTCGAACCCCTCGTCGACCAGGACGCCGACGCGGTCGTCAGAAGTCTCGGGCTGCGCCCCTTCGGGGGCGAGGAAACAGGGACGACAATCGTCGTGGTCGATCCGATTCTGGACGATCAGACACCCGTCGAAGCAGCCGACTACCTTGCGGAAACCATCACCTGGCACCTGTGGCCCAAGATGATCGACTCGCCGGACAAACCGGCCGGCATGCGTTTCGCCGTGAGCTGCGACGGTGTCGCTCGAACGGTGCCGGACCCAAGGCAGACCCGTCCGCTCAACCTGTTCGTCGCAGCCTACGAGAAGATGTCCGGTCGGGACGCCGGCAAGTTGTACTGCCACCGACCCAAACAGTTCTTGGGCCGACTGGGCCTGGAGAAGCGCATCATGCCTCCGTTCGAGCCGAGTCGCGCCTCTCGAATGGTCGGGATGGAGAACCTCGTCCATCACGTGTGCCTCATGCGGCCGGCCGAGCTCGTGGTCACCTACAGGCCGGGGCCGAAGCCGCCCAGCGTCAATCAGGGTTACGCCGGAGTCTTCCGGACCGACGAAGGCATGGACGACGTGTACGCAAAGGCCGAGCCTCCCACGCACGACGCTTGGAACCCGCAGTCCCTCGAAAGGCCCGACAGCACTTTCGTGCACACGACGTTCCGCCGTATCGGCGAGGAACTGGACGGTCTGCTCTCTCTGGGCGGCACTGCTCGCACAGGTTCGAGCAACGTCGCCCTGGGCGCGGCAAGTTCCCTGTTCTCCGGATTGGTGGGGGGAACCTGGGGCATCGGTGGTGCGACGGCCTACGCCAAGGTCGGCAGCCCGGCCACACGTCCGAGGTCGAAGCCTCACGGGGGAGGATCGAGCAGCAGCCCAGCATCCGACATGGACGATGCCCTTCCGCACTCGCCACTCGCGGCAGCATGGGGGGAACCTACCGAGGGCGATACGGAGTCGCAGGCGTCTTCGGACGACTCCCGGTCCGCACCGGCACGGAGACGGCCGAGGGTGCAGTACGTCGGTGACCCGTACTACGAGGACCACGGAACGGCCACTCTGCTCGTTCAGGAATTCTGTCTGCCCGTACCCGGGCGACAGCGGGTCAGAGCGGATCTGGCCGTATCCCTGCCCGGAACCGGCGGACGCGAGACCGACCCTCCGATCGGGGCCGCAGGCCCTGAACTGGTGGGTTGGGCTGGGAATGACACCCGGATCCACCGTGCGCAGATCTTCGAGACCGAGGGCGGTGAACATCTCTGGCGGGTGCTCGTACTACCGGCCCCCGACACCGTGACGGAGATCAGCATCAAGGTCGAGGCGGTGACCTCGTGACGCGCCGAGTCCTCCCATACCGCACGCCCCCGGAAGACGTGGTCACTGCGGAAGTCTGGCGCCTGGTCACCCCTGACGGTGAGATCGGGATTCCCGAAGCCCTGCCGGACTGGGACTACCAGATGGACATGCATCTGCGTAGGCGGGTGGTGATCGACCTGCAACGCGCACGAGGTGAGTCCGGCCTCCCGGCAGACACCGCGCTGATGCTGGCCGTGGTGTGGACCGCTACAGGCTCCAGTCTGAGTGGTCCGGGCCAACACCTGCGCCTGTCCCAGGCCGGGACTGCTTCGGTGGAACTGGATGTGGAACTGCGCGGTGCCGATCTCGGCGGTCTGCTTCTTCTCGACACCGCTCTCGTGCTGGCCGAGCGCCGAACCGATGGCCGGCCCTCCTCTCCGCGCAGAGCTGGTTCCGTCCTGTGGAATGACCGGAAGACTCTGCGGCTCCAGGGCGACGCACCCCAGTTCCCCATGGCGGTGATTGATTTCGCGCACACGTCCTTTCCTGACGACGCAGCCTGGCACCTGCAGATCACCGGCGGAATGGAGAGTGCCACCATGGGCGCACTTCTTCTGCTGGTGAACGCTCGGAACACCGTGACGTCGGGGGCGTTCGAGAACGCGGGACACCCTCGTCCGATCGACCGGGTCGTACTGTCCGCGGTGTACGCGGACACTGCTCGCATCCTGGTAGAGCACGCCCTGGGCCACGAGGACTTCACCGACGACAGTGACTACTCGGACGATTCCCTGGGATCGACTCTGCTGAGGTTGTTCGATCAGCTGTTCCCGGATCAGTCGATCGTCGACATCCGTCTGCGCCAGCGCCAGTCCCCATCCTTGTTCGCCTCGGATCTGCAGGCGGCGGTCAAGATTTTCGAGGTGTCATGATCAGCTTCCTCTACCCTCGGTTGCTCGCCGGTCAGGCCACACCCATTTACGCTGATTACTACCGGCTGTCGATACGCGAACTGACCGACCTCACCGCGTTCACTCACGAATCGGCGGTGTACGTGGCCACGGGTGGCGACCGTGTCTCTGTCGAGCGTCTGCGGGAACTACGCGCGGGTGTTGTCGACCTCGCGACCAGAGCCGGTTTCCCGGACGATTCGGACCGCGCGCGCAATGCCGAATTCGACCTCGATCTAGCCGCCTTCCTGCACGGCGAAATGGGAATGGTGCCCGCCGAGGCTGCAGCACGTGACGTCTGGGCCTTTCTCGCCCTGGTCGTCCTGCCTGACGTATCCTTCTGGCGCTACCCCCGGCCTCCCAAGGACCGTGTCCTCGGCACGGACCTCACACGACATGTCTTCGGCAGACTCTGGTGGCGAGCTCAGCTCGTGCACTCCCACGAGGCGCCTGAGCCCTACGGAGCGCTGAAGATCCTCGGTGAGGCAGCCTTTGATCAGATCTACGCACGCCGTGCCGCCCTCGGCGGCAGTCCACACATGGTGCGATCCATCCTTCGGGTCTGGAACGATCTAGACCTGCAGGGCTTGAACGAGCGCGAGACTCTCCGTGATTTCCTCAAGCGGCTGCTCAGGCTCGCTCCATTCGTCCTTTTCGACGGCGTCGGCGAAGCGGCCTTGGACGACGAACTTCGAGCCGTCGCCGAGGAGTCCCTCGTTGCTCAACAACGACTGGTGGATCTCGCCAGAGCCGAGAAGCAATCCGTTCCTGCTCCTCGGCGAACGCCCCCAGCCGAGTTCGATGATCGAACCGTTCCGGACAGCCCGGAATCGGCATCCGAACCAGTTCCGATGGAGACCGCGCGAATCGTCGAGCCCAGGCTCCGGTCCATCGAGGTATGCGCAGGGTGCGGCGCGCAGGCGCTCGGGCTCGAGAAAGCCGGCTTTGATCCAGTACTCCTCATCGACAGCAAGCAGGACGCCTGCTCCACGATCCGAGCGAACCGTCCCCATTGGGATGTGGCCTGCATGGACATTGCCGAATTCCGGGTTTTCAGGCGCCAGGACGTCATCGGGGTCGACCTTCTGAGTGGCGGCCTCCCTCGCGTGAAATCCTCCGCCACGGGCGGACGGGACGAGGACACGGACGAACGCAAAGTGCTCCGGACCACGGTTGACCTGGCCCGGGTCATCAGGCCCAAGGCCGTGCTGCTGGAAAATGTTCCCGACCTCGTGGAGAGTCCGAACTTCGAAGCGGACCGTCTCTGGATCACGGAGACCCTGGCAACAGCCGGTTACGAGTGCAATTGGGCAGTACTCAACGCGGCCGACTTCGGTGTGCCGCAGAACCGTCGCAGCGGGTTCCTCGTCGCGTTGCAGGAGCCGTACCGATCCCGATTCTCCTGGCCTCGGCCCATCGAAGGGCAAGCACCGACCGTCGGCCAGGTGCTCAGGCCATCCATGTCCGCACGCGGATGGCCAGGAGCGGAGAGCTGGACCAGGCGGGCCCTTCGCGTGGCACCCGCGCTCGTAGGAGGGTCCGACCGGAGAGGTGGAGCCGATCTCGGCCCGACCGGTAGCAAGAAAGCGTGGGAAGCGCTCGGCGTAGACGGCATCAGCCTGGGCAACGAGCCGCCGGGACCCGACTTCCCGGTCGAAGGCTTGCCGAAGCTGACCGTCGAACAGGCTGCCCTGATCCAATCCATTCCGGAAGAATGGGAGTTCCACGGAGGGAAAACGTCCAGATATCGTCAGATCGGTCACGCCATGCCGCCACCGTTGGCAACCGCGGTCGGCCAGGCCGTGGCAACGGCTCTCCGAGGCTAAGATCGCTCCATGCGTACGCCCCGCCCCCGCCGTCCCGAGCCCGTGTCCGTGCTTGACCTCTTCAGCGGGTGCGGCGGGTTCACCCAGGGGTTTCACGAGTTCCGACCGCCGGCGAGGCCCGACGGCGGTCCGGTCTTTCACAGCATCGCTGCCGTAGAGCACGACCCGGCGGCAGCTGCGACCTACGCGATGAACTTCGGCAGCGGCCGACGAAACGCGGATGTCCCACCGGCACGCACTCATCTAGGGGGGATCGAGGACTGGAGTCCGACATCCGACGACCTGAAGGCAGACGTCATTGTCGGCGGCCCCCCGTGCCAAGGTTTTTCCGCTCTGAACAGGGAGAAGAAGGGCACCGAGCGCAATCGCCTGTGGGAAGAATACGTAAGGGCCGTCGAGGAAGTCAGGCCAAAAGTCTTCGTCATCGAGAACGTCGATCGATTTCTCAAGTCGGATGAGTTCATGAATCTCCTCGGAGAGGTCGGGGAAGGTGGGAGATTGAGCGACTATCGACTCGTGGACCCTCCGGGCGCCGACCCCATGGACACGGAGGAGCGCAGGATCAAGCGTTATCTCCTCAACTCCGCTGATTACGGTGCTGTGCAAGCTCGCCGTCGCGCCATCGTCATAGGCGTACGCAAGGACGTCGAGAACGGTCGCACCATGGCCTACCCTACGGCGACCCACACTCGTCGACCCCGCAACGGGAAGGTGGGATCGGCGCAGGAAATTGACGGCCTCCGGGTGGGTCTTCCCTACTGGCGCAGCACGGACAGCGTATTCGCGGAGTCCGGTCGATTGGAACTGAAGGGTACCGAACTCCCAAGTTTCGAGAAGCGCGAAATCCCTGACGTGGGCATCAAGGTCCCCGGAGCATTCACCACGATGGACCTTCACTTCGGGCGTAACCCCGAAACACTGTCCTTGGCTCGCTACGAGGCCATCCCCGCCGGGGGGAACCGTAAGGACCTGCGCGGCAAGTACTTCGCTGTCGATGAGCGTGGGCGCATTCAAATCTTCGATGCCACGAATGTACAGGATGCGAAATCAAGCGTGACCTACCTCTCGACCGACAGTTGGGACAAGCACAACTCGGGCACCGGCGATGTCATGGGGCGCCTTCGCCAGGGTGAACCCTCGGTCACCATCCGGACCGAGTTCTTCAAGCCCGAGAAGGGGCGCTACCTCCACCCCAGTGAGAATCGCCCCATCACTCATTACGAAGCGGCGCGGATCCAGGGATTCCCACGGGACTTTCGTTGGTGCGGCTCCAAGACAGAAATTGCGCGACAGATCGGCAACGCCGTTCCCATCCCACTGGGAAAAGCCATAGCGTCCGCAATTCATGATTTTCTGCGCGGCCAGGATCCCGCAAACCGCTCCTAACCGTTCGAGGTCGACCTGAACTCCATCGCCCGGCTCCACTGGGGTAGTAGGCCGACGAGGTAAAGGCCGGTTTGCCGCGCTCGGCAACAAGCGGACCCCGTCGGCTCCGTCCTCCAAGTCAGGGCAGGTCGAGGTTCTGGTACCGGGTGTTCGGCTCTCCGTTGGCGTACACACGCGGCGAGGTGAACACACCGGTCAGATCAGTGTTGGTGGTCGTTCCGCGGGGAAGGCGTAGCCCGTAGTGCTCGCCCATCAGCCGGTACACGTCGCGGATGACCGGGATGTGCAGCCCCCACTCGTCCGGGTCGTCGGGGAAGTCGGGGTCCGGGTCCACGGTGCCGAGCCCTATCTCGGCGATCATCCGCTGAGTGAGCGGGTGATTCGCAGGGATCGTCTCGTGCACCTCACCGTCGTAGTAACTCCAGTCCGGTATCCCACCCACGACGACATGCGCGGTCGGCGGGTCCATGGTGGTGTCCTGGACAATCAGCCACGTGCGGCCGTCCCACAGATGCCGCAGACGTTCGGGGCGCTGCGCGAAGAAGCCGTCGCCGCCCCCACGCAAGGCGTAGGCCCAACCCGCGTGCTCGCCCAGTCTCGCCCAGTCCGGGATGTCGTAGGACCTGCCCACTGCGGTGTTGAACGCGTCGGGCGACATGATTCCGAGGGCAGGATCAGCCCCCACCATCGCCGCCAGTTCGGCCACGCTCACGCCCTTGACCATCTCCAGGTAGAAACCCCGGTCGGCGTGGTCCTGGAGGCATTCGAATGCGTCATCGCTCATGGTGCGGAGTGTGCCAGCCGCCTCTGACGCTTCGTCCCTGCCTGCGTCAGCTGGGCAGACCGTTCGCAGCGAGCACCGTGAAGGCGGACCAGGCGTTACGGGAGACCGTCAGCGCCTGCCGCTGCGTGTCCTTCGAGTCCCGTACCAGCACGGCCCCGGCGCGTACCGCGATCTCGATGCAGTTGCCGCCGCCGCCACCGCTGTAGCTGCTCTTGAACCAAGCAAGTTCGGTGGTGCTCATAGCGCTCCTCGCATCTGCTCCAGCAGACTCGTGGTGGCTTGATGGCTCAGAGCCTGCGAGCGCATCTTGCCATAGCGCTGAAGCATCGCGCTTGCGGCTTTTGGGTCGGTGATCAGCATGCTGCTGTCGTGAGCTTCGACGTACCCCACCCACTGGTTCTGCGTGGTCTCGGCGAGGGAGAGCGGGCCCTCGAAGCCTGAGTGGTCCTCCTGGATCAGCGGCATCGCCTGGATCTCCACGTTCCGGAGGCGGCCTGTCATGAGCAGGTGGTCGATGAGCGTGCGCGTGACGTCGTTGCCGCCCATGCGCCGTTCCACGAGTGCCTGCTCGATGACGAAGCTGAACGTGGTGTTCGGTCGCTCCACCAGAAGACGCTGTCGCTCCAGCCGGGCGGTGACCTGATGCTCGAATTGCTCCTCCGCGAGGGGCGGCAGGCGACGGTCGAACAGTGCGCGGATGTACGGCTCGGGTTGCAGCAGGCCTGGGATCACGCTGGACTCGTACGAGAAGAGGGAGACCGCGTCCTCCTCGATCGCCGCCCACTGCAGGAACCACGACGCCAGCCCCACCTTCCGCGTCAGGCTCCTCGCCGCCGCGGTCAGCACCCGCGCCGCCGTCGCCCCCAGTACCTCCTCCGAGCGGTCCAGCAGGTCCCTGGGCGGGAAGCGTTTGCCCTGCTCGATCTTGGCGATGTACGCCGCCGAGTACTGCACGCGGGGCGCGAACTGCTCCTGCGTCAGGCAGGCTTCGTCTCGCAGTGCCTTGAGCACGGCTCCGAACGTCTTGAGGCTGTCGGACAGCTCCGGCTCGCCGCAGCCTCCCCCGCCCCTGGCACCGCCGTTGTCCGTCACCATGCGCGCCCGTCTCTCCCTGTGCCGGGCCCGCTCGTGGGGCCGCACTCATAGTTACGCAAAGTGACGCGCCCAGTCCAGTGCGTGCACCCGTACAAGTCGATCTGTATGGGTGCCGTGCCTGCCGCCCGCCCCTCGCGTCCCCGCAGGCTGGGGCCATGCCAGCCCCTCACACCCAAGCGCCCTCCTCCCCCCGCGTGTTCGCCCAGCGCCTCTCCGCCACTCGGCGCGGAGCACGGCTCGCGCGTCTGCTCGCCGGGCTCCAGCTCGCCGAATGGGGGTGCCCTGCCGGAACCGACGACCACGACGCGGTCGCGGTCGTCGTCGCCGAGCTCGCCGCCAACGCCGTGCTGCACGGGCGCGTCGCCGGGCGGGACTTCGCCCTGCTCCTCACGTACGACGACGACCGCCGCGTCGTCCGCGTCGAGGTGTCGGACACCCACCCGGCCCGGCCGGCCCGCATCGCACGGGAGGCGGACGACGACCACGGCCGCGGGCTGGTCCTGGTCGACGCCCTCGCCACCCGGTGGGGGGTGCGCGACCGGGTCGGCCCGGGAAAGACCGTCTGGGCGGAGTGCGCACTGAGCGTTTCCCGGTCTCACCCTGATGCGAGATGAAGGACAAGGGCGGCCTTCACCATGTCGGTGATCCGGTCGGTGCCGCAGCAGAGCTTCCGGAGGAGGCGCCGGCCCTCCAGGGTGGCCACCGGCCTGCTCAACCGTGGGCGCCTCGCCCTGCGGACTTCACCACTCCGTACTCTTCGAGTTCCCGGTTCACCGGGACCGGCCACCGCCTCGGGCAGGCATCACGTGTTGTGGAGTACGTACGACCAGGCGGGCTGCTCTCCGCCCGTCTCGTTGGCCCCGGCCAGTGCGCCCACCACCCAATAGGTGGCCTGCTGTCGCTCTGCGCTGGTCGGGGGCGCGAGGTCGCGGGAGCGGAGGCCGGTGACGAACACCGCGACCAGCGTGAGGAACTCCTCGAGGCTCTCCGTGATGGGGAGGCAACCGAGATAGTCCTCTTCCGGCTTGGTGGGAACACGCAGGACGTGTCCGGTCGGGCCGTCGACGACGAGCTTGCCGCCCACCCACTTGCCGATCTGGAAGAAGGGGCCGTTCTCGGTGACGGGCTCGATCCCCTCGGGCCAGGCGGGGAGTTCGTCGAGTACGCCCATCTCCCAGTTGCCGAACGGGAAGAGCCCCATGGCCCCTTCCTTCATGTACGGCAGGCCGAATTCCAAGAGGAGTTGGCGCGTCGCCGGGTCGGTGAGCCGGTCGGGGAGGTCCTCGGGCTGGATGGGGTAGACGAGGTCCTCGCCGAACACGGTGATGAGGTCCTCGTGACTCGGGGCCGATGCGTCGACAGGGCTGCACGGACCCGCGTCCGTGTATTCACCGCTGAGGGGAAGCAGACGCGCGCCGAAGCCGGAGATGTCCGCGTCGACCGTCGTTTCGACGGCGATCATTCCCGACTCGCCCGCGAAAAAGATGACTTCGCCGATCGTCAGCGGTGCGCAGGGCAGCATGAAAGTGCGCCCGTCCCGCCCCGGGGACGACGCGGCGAACAACTCGCCGGTCCGTTCAGGTGCGGCGGAGTCGTGCCCTGACGTCGCCGGCCAGGTGAGATCCGTGCGGTACTCGTCCGGGATGTCTTCGCCCTCCCACGGTTCCGCGAGCAGCTCTCCCGTCTCCGCGTCCCGGACCGAGACGTACAGCAACTCCTCCTCGTTCACCGTCCGCCGCTGGAGACCGGCGATGGCCGGCAGCCCCGCCCAGCGCACCTCGGCCAGGGCGGCCAGGCGCCCCGCCTCCAGGAAGTCGGGGTGAAGGCCGCCCGGTGGCCGCCACTTCGCCCACTTGGCCCGCCAGGGCAGGGCCGCACCGGAAGAGGCGACGGCGGACGCGAACCGGTGGTCGTTGCGCGTCAGCGCCATCAGGTGCACCCACGACGCCCACTCCGCCTGGCTCGGCGGGACGATTCCCCAGCCCCACAGATGAAGGGCGTCGGCAGCAGCCGTGTTCCCGGGTACGTAGAAGGTGACGCTGCGCGCCGCGTCCATGAGTGCCGTCTGCGGCAGATGGGCGACGACACCTCCGTCCTGGAGCAGTTCGTCGTACGTTCCCGCCTGTACGGCGTGCATGGCGAGTCCCGTGGCCGCGTACAGGCCCATGGCACCGTGCCGGGCCCAACCCTCGGGATGACGGCGGTCCGGAGCGGTGCGCGTCAGCCAATCCACCATGTGCTGGTGGGTGCGGCGGAGACCGGTGGACTCGATGTGCGATCCGGCGTCCCGCCGCAGCGCCTCGGCCAGTCCCTCGTCGACGAAGGAGACCCCGAGCGGCCCGATCCGCAGAACACCGGGCTCTTCCCGTGCGAGCGCGGAGAGTTCGTCCTCGGACGTCGGTTCACCGGTCAGCGCGGTGACCAGTTGAGCCCACGCAGGCAGTGGTACGAGACGGGGCTCGGCCAGGGCCAAGGCCCGCAGGGCCGTCGAGTCCGGCGCCGCCGTCGGTTCGGTGGCCGGTGCCGAGACCCGGAACACCGTCGAGGGGTCGGCGTCCGTGGGCAGCAGCCGCGGAACGACGTGGATCATCACGGACAGCCTGCCGCGCGCCAGTCGCGGGAGCGTCCGGGTGACCAGCCGCTCGGCCTCGAACGAGCGGCGGGTCACACCGGCACGGTGGGTGTTGACGATCAGCAGCAGCCGTTCCTCGGGCCACCCGCCGAGCGCGTAACGCCAGGCATGAGGCCCTCCCGCCACCGGACCGACTCCGAGCGCCGTGAGGGCCCGCCTCATGACCTGGTCGGCGGTGAGTCCGGTGGCGTCGATGACGACGCTGCCCGGCACGTGCTCGTGCGTCCGGCGCACGACCGCCGAGGCGTCGTGGCTGTCCGCGAGGGCGAGGAAGGTGACTCCACCGCCGTGCCCGCCCTCACGCCACCACGCGCCGACGCGGCCCGCGGCCTCCTCCTCGGGGATTCCGGGGGCTCCGGGGGTCCCGGAGATTCCGGGAGTTCCGGAGGCGTTGGTGGTCGGCTCGGGCACTGTGCCCCTCCTCGGCTCGCGTCGGATTGCTGGTCTCAGGAGGAACGGGACGGCCCGATCCGCAGGATCACTCGGTCGATGAACGCCGCCGCTTCGATCTCCGGGATCTCCACGTGGTCGGTGTCATTGTGTCCTCGCGCGTACAGGCCGAAGTAGTCGGTGGGTTCCCAGCGGAGGTTCCGGCCGAAGGACTCGTCGCGGGTGACGGGCTCCCGCCCGACCACTCGACGACGCATCAGCCCCAGAGGCCTCTCCCTCGGGAACCCCTCGTCGACCAGAGCGAAGTACGTGACCCTCCCCTTCGCCCCGGAATCGAGGGCGTCGAGCGTCGCCGTGGCCGTCGTGAGGAACGGCGGTGCGGCAATGGCCGTGCCGAGGTCCCAGCGGGGCAGGCTCACGCCGTTGAGGTCGATGGCCTGATCGACGTGGAAACCGCCTCCACGCTCGTACAGGGCGAGCAGGGGCTCGTACGGATCCGGGAGGTCCGGCAGATCCGTACGCTCCTGACAGCGCAGCTCCGCCCAGCGGACAGCCCCCGCCACGGTCCGCTCGACCGGGTACGGACCGATCCCGCCGCGCAGGAACGCGTCCAGTTCGCTCGCGACGTCCGGCGACAAGCACACGGAATCGTCGACGTGTTCCGCGATGTCGAAGAAGGGCCAGACACTCTCGGCGCCGTAGTGCCGGGCCCACTGGGCGGAACGGCGCAGATATTCGCGCATCAGCAGAGCGCGCGACCGCGCGTGCTCGAACGCCGCTGTCCAGTCGCCCCAGTCGACGGCTCGCAAGCGGCTGAGCACTCCGCCGGCCGACCGCTCTGCGGTCACCGGAGGTTCACCGCTTTGGTGCGTGCGCACGACGAGCCTCTGGCACTCAGGATGTCACGCGGCCGCCCCACTGCCCGCTCACCCCGGCTGTCCGCCGAGGTGCGGGATCGAGGTGTCGCCTCCGGCGCGCTCTGGATCACGGGCCCTGGAGCTTCGCTCTGGTGCGGAGGATGAACCGGTTGGCTTCTTCCTCGGTGATCTCGACGTGGTCGTCGTCGTTGTGGCCCAGCTCGTAGAGGCGCAGGTACTCCGTCGGCTCCCAGCGGAGGTTTCGGGAGTAGACCTCGTCGCTGAGCGAGTTCCCGGCTCGGCGTCGGCGGACGATACCGGCGGGTCGCTCGCGGGGGAATTCGTCGTCCACGCGGGCATGGTAGGTGACGGTGCCGGGAGGGGAGTTGAGCACGCTGACGGACGCCCCGCGACTGTTCAGCCACATCTCCAGCTCCAGTCCTGCAAGTTCGCGTTCCACATCACCTTCGACGAGGCGTGCCGGACCCCGGATCTCCCCGGTGAGCCCGGTGCTCTCGTCAAGTGCGACGTTGAGGGTCGCGCGGTGCGCCGACGCCCCGGCGAGGTCTGCGCCGTGCAGGGACACGTGCTGGAAGGCAGCGCCGCCGAGCACCGCATGGCGGAAGGATGCCGCTCGCGCATCCACCCTCCAGAGCTCCGCACTGCCGAGATCGGCACGCGTGAGGTCGGCGCCCCGCATGCTCGTGTCGCGGAAGCCGACCTTGACCAGTGATGCCCCGGTGAGGTTGGCGCGGTCGAGCACGGTGTCGGCGCACTGCGCGCGGTAGAGATCCGTTTCGACGAGCTGTACACCCGTGAGGTCGGTGTCGAAGAGTGTCGCCAACGCGAGGTCCGCTCCGGACAAGTCGCCTCCGGAGAGGTCGAGTTGAGAAGCGTACAGAGTCGTATCGTCCTCGGCCGCCTCGCACCGGGCCAGCAAAGCGGCCGCGCCTGCCGGGTCGGTCGGCAGGGACCGGACCGTTCTTCTCATGTCACGAGTGCCGGATCATGCCGGGGGCGGTCCCGACGCGGCGCAGGACCACGACCCAGTCGTCCTCGCTCGGCCAGCCCGTCAATTCGGCGAACTGCCACTTCTCCTCGCCCACGGGGAAGGTGTCGCCCACGCGGAGCGTGTGGAAGTGCTCCTCGGTGGCGGAGACCCCGAGCCGGACCAGGACCGAAGCGTCGGAATGCTGGAAGATGTCCATCACCGCGAGACTCGCGTTCCCCGTATTGCGCTGAATCCCGTGCCACAGGCCGATCGTGTCGGGGCCGCTCATCGGGCATCCTCCAAAGACGAGTGCCGAGTGTTTCATGAACTCCTGCACGGGCTCCGGCCGGCCGGCCCGATGGCCCGGCAGGAGTCCGGGCACCTGCCCGGAGTACCATCCCCGCGAGGTACTCCGGTCGGCGCCCCAACGTGGTTTTCTTCACACGTACTTCGGGCCTGCGGCGCCCGGAGTCGACGCTTCGAGCGGCAACCCCCGCAGTGGCACGGTCACAGAGGGCGTCCGCGTGGACAAGGCAGCGAGGGCAGTGGGGAATGAGCGTGGTGGAGAGCTGGTCCCGCGTGATGAATCTGCTGGAGCAGCATGCCCCAGCCGATCATGCGGATCTGCCAGGGCCGGCGACGGAACAGATGCTCACGGCCGCCGAGGAACGGATGGGTATCGCCCTTCCGCAGGATCTCCGGGCATGGCTGCTGCGGAACAATCTGGATCTGCCCGAAGAAGAGGTGGACGACGATGTGCAGTGCTGCGGCTACGCCGGTTTCCCCGACGAGGGCAGCTTCTTCCTGGGAATCCGGGCGATGGAGCGCCTCTACGCGAACCGCTCCAGGCCCGGTGGATTCGACCCGCCGGACCGGCCGGACAATCCGTTCTGGCGTAATGAGTGGATCCCCTTCCTGTCGGACCAGGACGGCTGGATGGGAAAGTTCGTCGACGTGCGGGACGGACGTGTCGGAAGGTGGTTCGTGGGTGACATCACGATCACGGGCGAGTACGAATCACTGGCCCACTATTTCGACTCCGTGGCCGAGAAGCTGACGAAGATCGCCGACGGCGACTATCCGGTCTGCAGGATCGACGAAGGGCGACTCCTCTGGTTGTGACAGCTCGCCCGCACTGTCTGGCAGTGCTCGCCCGACCGGGCCCGGTCCTGCTGGAGTCGTTGCGCGAGCACGGCCCGATGCGCATCGGTCCCAACCGGATGACCGTCATCTCCACAGCCGTCCGCGCCGTGGGGAGAGAGCGCTGAAACGCTCGGTCATCCACAGGTCTTGAGTATGCGGCTGACCGTCGCGGACACTGTCGGGATGTGGCGGCGCGCGCAGGCGATCGGGGACCGGGATGTCGCACGGCAGATGCGAAAGATCTTCAAGGACTTCCCTGCCGGCTGCCGCCAGGATCCGGCGGCAGCCGCCGAGGCGTACGCACGGCTCATGTTCACGACCAGCAAGTTGGGGCGTCCCGGAGTCAGGGTCGAGAAACAGTTCAAGCGCAAATGTTTCGACGTGGGACTCTTGGGCTCGACGAGCGAATTCGACCGTCTCACGAAGCATGCCATTCTGATTTCGGAGAGCTGCTTACTCTTCCACGGAACAGAAGCGCCGTACCATCATCTCGGTAAAAGGGTAGACAGCATCGTCTACACCAACCACGACACGCTGCAGCCCGAAGGGAGTGACGACTACACCGTCCACTACGGGATTCACTGCCCGAATCCGTCCGTGCTCGGAACCTGGATCATCGAAGCCGAACCGCTGATCAAGGAGGGGCTCTCCTGGTACCTTCCCAGCTACTCCATCCGTAGAGAATCCAGTTCGCGGTACGGGTGGCACTCAGACGCATCCACCCAGGACGAACACGAGCCGATGTCCCAGGTCTCCCCGGCCGACTACCTCATGCGAGGGGGACAGCTGATCGATCCATCGGCGTCCAGCCCCTCGGAAAGCCCACTGGTCCGGCCCGTGCTCCAGATCGATCTGCCCGTCGTCGAAGGCGTCTCTCTGCGGAACTTCAGCAGGATCACCGTCGATGAATTCGATGCGCACAAGAGATTCCACGAATTCTTGAGCACCCACTTCCTCTCCATGAGCGAGGCGCTCAACGCAGAGCGGTCCCAGATCGAGCTGGCACGATTGCGCCAGGAGATCGAGGAGCAAGTGAGCGCCGTCCGCGCCGAGTTCGTCGCCGCCGCGAGGCGAAGGCCTCTCGGAGCCGTCGGCGCGAAGGTCGCGTCCACCTCCGCTCGCCTTGTCGCCGTGGACGGATCGCTGATGAGACGAGTTCTCGCGACTCCGGGACCGATCACGGCCGAAGCCTTCTGGGCCACGGTCGACGAGATCGTCGAGAACCATCCTCGGGCGACCCCGAACGGGGAATGGCGTTACGTCTGGGTCCTCTCCCGGAAGAGTCGGCCCCTGTAGGTGGCACCCCCGCGACGACGGGCGGTCAGTCCGTCGGCAGGATCTCGACGCCCCGCGCCCCCAGCTGCGTGACCACCGGGTCCTGCGGGTCCGCGTCGGTGATGAGCCCGCTGA
Source organism: Streptomyces sp. CB02058 (assembly GCF_001905505.1). GTDB lineage: Bacteria > Actinomycetota > Actinomycetes > Streptomycetales > Streptomycetaceae > Streptomyces. The sequence goes on along the minus strand of NZ_LIPG01000002.1, from coordinate 201,774 downwards.
TCTCCTCCCAGGGCAGTACGCGGAACCGTGAAGCGGTGCCGATCTTCTCGGAGGAGGCGAGGACGTACGTGTCCGCGGCCCGTGCGGCCAGGGCGCGTTTCATCGCCGCCTCTTCGGCGTCGCCCGTGGTCAGTCCCGCCTCGGGGTGCACGCCGGTGACACCGAGGAAGCAGAGATCGGCGGAGACGTTCTGGGCCGCTTCGACCGCTGCCGCGCCGCAGGCGACCGCCGAGTGCTTGAAGATCCGGCCGCCGATCAGGAAGACCTCCGCCCGCAGGTGCTCGATCAGGGCCGCGGCGATCGTCGGGCTGTGCGTGATCACGGTGCACTCCAGGTCGCGCGGGAGCGCGTGGGCGACGGCGAGCGCCGTGGTGCCGCCGTCGAGGATCAGCGCGCCACCCGGCCGTACGAGCCCGGCGGCCACCGCGGCGACCTTGCGCTTGCCGTCCGGGGCCACGGTCTGACGGGCCCGGTAGTCCACGACGGCCGGGGACACGGGCAGGGCGCCTCCGTAGACGCGTTGGCACAGCCCCTCGCTCGCGAGTTCGCGCAGGTCGCGCCGCACGCTGTCCTCGGAGATCCCCAGCTCGGCGGCGACGTCCTTGGCCACGATCTTGCCCTCGCGGGAGAGCAGATCGAGCAGGTGGTCACGTCGTTCAGCTGCCAGCATTCCGCACTCTTTCTCGTTCCTGCACGTTTCTGCATGTATCGTAGCGCACCATGAACGACAAGCCCATGCTCATCCTCATCGCCGGCCCCTACCGCTCCGGCACCGGCGGCGACCCCCAGGCGATGGCCGCCAACCTCGCCCGCCTCGAAGCCGCCGCCTGGCCGGTGTTCGCCGCGGGCCACCTCCCCGTGATCGGGGAGTGGATCGCCCTGCCCGTCCTGCACTCGGCGGGTGCGGGCCCCACGGACCCCCTCGCGGACCAGGTGCTCTACCCGACCGCCGAGCGTCTGCTCGCGCGCTGCGACGCCGTGCTGCGTCTGCCCGGGGAGTCGGCCGGCGCCGACCAGGACGTCGCCACGGCCCGGCGCCGCGGTCTGCCCGTCTACGACGACGTCGCGCAGATCCCGCACCGCACGGCGCCGCGTGAGGAGCTCCGTACGGAACCGCAGGCGGAACTCCGCACGGCGCCGCAGGAGACCGTGTGAGTCCCCGCCCCGGCGTCGACGCCCCCGACCACCGCGGCCGTACCGGCCTGGACCGCGCCGGACGCGGGCTCGACCGCAACCCCGATGTCGTGATCCGCGATGTCGAGCTCACCTCGCAGGGCTGGCACGTGCTGCGGCGCACCACCTTCGACTACCGCCGCAGCGACGGACGCATGGTCACCCAGCAGCGCGAGACCTACGACCGGGGCAACGGCGCGGTGGTCCTGCCGTACGACGTGGAGCGCCGCCGCGTCCTGCTCACCCGTCAGTTCCGCTATCCCGCGTACGTCAACGGCCACCCCGACGGCATGCTCGTCGAGGCGGCGGCGGGGCTGCTCGACGCGGACGACCCGGAGAGCGCGATCCGGCGCGAGAGCGTGGAGGAACTCGGTGTCTCGCTGGGCCCGCTCACGCATGTGTTCGACGCGTTCATGAGCCCCGGCTCCGTCACCGAGTGCCTCCACTTCTTCGCCGCCCCCTACACCCCGGCCGACAGGACCGGGAAGGGCGGCGGGCTCGAAGAGGACGGCGAGGACATCGAGGTCCTGGAAATGCCCTTCGCCGAGGCCGTCGCCATGACCCGCGACGGCCGCATCGCCGACGGCAAGACCGTCATGCTGCTGCAATGGGCGGCGCTGGACGGGCCGTTCGCGCCCGGCGCCGTCGGCCGCTGACGGTGCGTCGCGCCCACGCGTAGGCTCCTCGTTCCATGAAGGTACTGATCTCCGTGGACATGGAGGGCATCTCAGGGGTCGTGCACGCCTCCGAGACGCATCCCGAGCGCTACGACTACGAGCGCGGCCGGGCGTTGATGACGGCTGAGGCCAACGCCGTCATCGCCGGTGTCCTGGACGCCGAGCCCGCCGCGGACGTGTGGGTCGCCGACGCACACGGGCCGTTCCGCAACCTGCTGCCGGAGGAACTGGACCGGCGGGCACTCCTCGTACGGGGCAAGCCGCGTCCCCTGGGCATGCTCGGCGGGCTGGACGAACGCACCGATGCGGTCATGTTCGTGGGCTACCACGCCCGTGCCGGAGCAGGTCCCGGCGTGATCGCGCACACCATGAGCGGCGATGTCCTGGACGTGCGGGTGGGTGGGCGTTCGCTCGGGGAGATCGGTCTCAACGCCGCCCTCGCGGGACACATGGGCGTACCGGTCGTGCTGCTCAGCGGTGACGACGTGGCCTGCGCGGAGTTCGAGGAGGTGGTTCCCTCCGCGGTGACCGTCGCGGTCAAGGAGTCCCTCGCGGGGGCCGCCGCCGTCACCCTCCATCCCGAGGTGGCCCGAGAGCGTCTGCGCGAGGCCGCGGCCGAGGCGGTCGGGCGGCGGACCCGGGTGGCTCCGCTCGTCCTGGAGCCGCCCCTCGTCGTGGAGGTCGACCTCTACAGCCCCGCCTCGGTCGACCTGGCGACCCTCGTGCCGGGCGTCTCACGCGCCGAGGGCGGCCGCACGGTCACGTTCACCGCCGCCGACTTCGCCGAGGCCCACCGACTGGTGCTGCTGCTCGTCCAGCTCGCCTCGATCAGGCCCACGTGACCTTCCGCGGCCCCCGGCCGCCCCGGAAGGCGTACGGAGGGCCGCGGGAAGGCTCCGACAGCGCGGCGTCACAGCCACCCGTGTTCGCGGACGATCCGGGCCGGGCCGGGGCGCCGCCCCTGGGTGCTCAGGGCGTGTACAGCGACTGCAGTCGGGTGATGCGGCCCTCGCCGTCGAAGCTCACGTCGTATCCGAGGAGCGTGGGGGCCTCGTCGGACGACCGGGCCTTCAGCCGGCTGACGAAGTCGGCCTGGGAGTACGACGCGGGGTGCTTCGCGTCGCCGAGCGGGACCGAGAGCAGCACCGTGGCGTCCTCGGTCATGGGCACCTCGGTGTAGGGCCCCTTGCCCGGGACGATCACCCACGCCTCGAACTGCGGGTGGGCCTTCTTCTGGGCGGGCCGCACCGACAGGTACGTCCGGCCGCCGGCGATCCGGGCGTCGTCGATCTGCACGAACTGCTTGGTTCCGGCCCACGGAGCGGCGTCGGGCGACGACGACGCGGGGACCGGGGCCTCGTCACCGCCCGACGCCGGAACCGAGGCCGACGCCGACGCCGACGCCGACGGTGTCGCGGGAGCCGAGGCCGACGCCGAGGCCGACGCGGAGGGCGTTGCCGATGCCGTCCCGCCGTCCGACGCGGCGGGCGTCGCCGAGGTCACGGGCGCGGCGCTGACCGACTGCCCGTCGCTCTCACCGCCGCACGCGGTCAGGGCCACGAGGCTGAAGGCGAGAGCGGTGAGGCTGCGTACGGTGGCGCTGCGGTGCGAGACGCGCATGGTCAAGTCCCCCCAAGGACGGCTGTGTTCTGGTGACGTGCTCTCTACGCACCGGCCCGCCCCGCAGGTTGCACCTGTCCGCGTTCTTTTTCGGCGAGCTTCCACGGCCCGCCGGTGACCTGCCCTGTCGGGCTCACCCGGAGAGCCAGTAAGCCTCCCGCAGCGACTGCACCCGGCCCTCGGTGTCGTAGTCGATCGCGAAGACCCACTGCGGCTGGTCGCCCAGTCGGTCGACCAGAGCGTCCAGTTGTGTGTCGCCGGGCTTTCCGTCGGCAAGCTCCCGCACCTCGGCCAGCGTCCCTCGCGGCAGGGTCAGCGTGTGCACCACGTCGGTGGGTTCCGCGGCGCCCCGCACGGTGCGGACCTGCCGGACAGTGACCCGAACCGTGTCGCCCTCGGCCGCCGCGCCGTACACATAGCCCAGTTCGGTGGCGTACTCGGCGCCCGGACCTGGTGTCGGCGGTACGAACGACGACGCGGTAGGCGCCGGTCCTGTGGCGGGCGGTTCGGATCCTCCGGGGGCCCGGAGCAGCGACATTCCGCCCACCGCCAGCACCACGGCCAGCAGTGCGCCGCCGGATGCCAGTGCGGCCCGCCTGCGGTGCAGGCGCTGCTCACCGCGTGCCCGGATACCCTCCGCGGCGAGCGGCACCACACGGCGTCCGCCCGACTCGGCGAGGTCGGCCAGCTGGTCCCTCAGCCCGGTTTCGTCAGCCATGACGCACCTCCGACAGGCGGGGCGTCGTCGCCCGTGGATCCAGCTCGGTATCCGCCAGCAGCCGTGCCAGCGCCGCCCTGCCCCGGCTGAGGTGTGCCTTGACCGTACCGACGGGGCAGTCGGCTTCGACAGCCACCTGCTCGACCGTCAGGTCGCACAGGTGGTGGAGCACCACCGCCCGCCGCTGGGCCTCGGGGATCTGCCGCAGCGCCTGGACCAGCAGCACGTGGTGAGGTTCCGGCGGTGGTACGGCGGCTGGTGGGCCCTGCCGGCGGGCGAAGGCGAGCGCGGTGCGCACCTTCCGCCACCGGCTGACCGCCAACCGCCAGGCGACCGTACGCACCCACGCCTCGGGGGCGCCGTCCAGGTCCAGCTCGGACCGGCGTTCCCAGGCGCGGACGAATGCCTCCTGCACCACGTCCTGCGCCTCGGAGAGGTCGCCTGTCATGGCGTACAGCTGGCCGATGATCCGGCCGACGCTCGCGGCGTAGAAGGCGTCGAACTCCTGCTCGTCCGCACCTTTCCCGCCCCGTCGCCCCTCCGGTGGTGACATCCCGCTCCCCCTCACGCCGCGCGCTGCCCCATGGCCGGGGCGCCACCGAGGAATCCGGCAACTCCCTTGCTCCACCGGTGATTCCGGGGGGACCTTATCCGGCCGAGGGGTGTCCGCATCCGGTCGTGCGAGGCGGTTGCCCTGCTGTGACAATGTCCGGGCCGCTGCGTATCCGACCGCGTCGGCTGCCGGTTCCTGACGAGGGGCGGCGCGGGTCGTCGACCGTGCGAGGTGCCGGAGTGGCCGGGTGATCGACCGTGCGAGGTGCCGGAGTGACCGGGTGATCGCGAGCGCCGGTGTACGGGTCAGGCCTCCGGCGGGCCCTCCGGGATCGGGTGCACCTCGACCGGGTCGTTGCTCGGCTTCCCGCCCGCGCCGGGACACGCCGACGCCCGTGCGGCGATCTCCAGCGCCCTTTCCTCGCTCTTGACGTCGACCACCCAGTACCCGGCGAGGACGTTCTGGTCCGGCCGAGCCGGTCCATCGGTCACGTGCGGGCGCCCGTCGCTTCCGGCCCTCACCGTCTTGGCCAGGGACGGGCCGCCGAGGCCCTGCCCGTCGACCCATTCACCGGCGGAGTTGAGGTCGTCGTTCAGGGCGTTCATGTGGGCGAACATGGCCTCCATGTCGGTCTGGGAGTACGACGACATGACGGCGTCCCACTGGGCGGCGGGCACGTTCATCTGGATCATGTACTTCATGGTTCTCGCCTTCCGGGCCGGCTGTGGATTGCTCGTACCTACGAACAGATAGACAGCCGGACGGCCCGGAACTCATCGGTGCACCCTTCCGGGCGGAGGAGACGGGCGGGGCTCACGGGCGTGAGGACGGTCCGATCCTGCCGGGTGCGACGGCGGACGGACTCACAACCACCCGTGTTCGCGGGCGATCCGGGCCGCGACATGGCGGTTCTCCGCGCCGAGTTTCATGGCCGCCGACGAGAGGTGGTTGCGGACCGTGCCGGTGGACAGCGAGGCCCGGGTGGCGATGTCCGCGACGGGTGCGCCGTCCTGGGCGTACGACAGGAGTTCCGCCTCCCGGGGTGTCAGGGGGGATTCGCCCGCGGCGATGGCGTCGGCCGCGAGTTCCTGGTCGACGTAGCGCCCGCCGGTGTGGACGGTGCGGATGATCTCCGCCAGCTGCTGCGCGGAGACCGTCTTGGGCACGAAGCCGCGCAACCCGACGCTCAGCGCGCGCTTCAGGGCGCCGGCGCGGGCGTGGCTGGTGACGATCATCGAGGCACACCCGGGCACGGTGTCGCGCAGCCGGCCGGCGACGGCCACGCCGTCGAGGCCGGGCATCTGGAGGTCGAGGACGGCGACGTCGGGGTGGTGTGCCCTGGCCATGGCCAGCGCTTCGTCGCCCGTTCCGGCCTGCGCGACGACGGTGATGTCGTCCTCCAGGGTGAGGAGCGAGGCGAGGGCGCCCCGGATGAGGTGCTCGTCGTCCGCCAGCAGGACCGTGATCATGCGCCTTCCTCCCAGGGGATGCGTGCGGTGAGGCGGAAGATCCCGCCGGGGTGCCGTTCGGTGGTCAGTGTGCCGTTCAGTCCCGCGAGGCGTTCCCTCAGCCCGCTCAGACCGGTGCCGGTGCCGGGGTCCGAGTCGGACGCGCCGTCGTTCTCCATCACCAGGACGGCCGCGGTGAGGCCCTCGGCGCGCAGGGACATCGTGGAGCGGGACGCGCCCTGCGCGTGGCGGAGTACGTTCGTCGTCGCTTCACGGACCACCCAGCCGAAGGCCGACTGGACCTCGGTGGGCAGGCGGTCGGCGGGGCCGTACTCGATGCGGCAGTCGATGCCCGCGGCGTCCAGGACCGAGCGGGCTCCGACGAGTTCGGTGTGGAGGTCGGCCGTGCGGTAGCCGCGGACCACCGAGCGGATCTCCCGCTGCGACTCCCGGGCGATGCGCTGCACCTCCTCCATGTGCTCGACCGCCTCGGGCCTGCCCCGCCTGGCCAGTTGTGCGGCGAGTTCGCCCTTGAGCGCGACGACCGCGAGGTTGCGGCCCAGCACGTCGTGGAGGTCGCGACCGAAGCGCAGGCGTTCCTCGGCGACGGCCAGGGCCGCCTGTGTCCGGCGCGCGGCGCCCAGTTCCTCGACCAGCCGCACGCTCCAGCCGGAGGCCCGGGACGCGACGGCCATGAACGGCACCATGATCACGGTGGCGCCGATGACGAGGGCCAGGCTCGAACCCGACAGCCCGGCCAGGACAGCCCCGGTCAGGGAGCCTGCGACGACGGCCGCCATGAGGGCCGATCCCGCGCGGAGCGGCAGTGCCAGCACGGGTGGTCCGGCGGTGAACATCAGCAGCCAGAGCAGATACGCCGTCAGGTCGTTGGCGTCGATACGGTCGTACGCCAGCAGCAGGCATCCCAACGTGGCCATGCCCACGGTGACGGCCATGTAGCCGGCCACGAGTGCGTCGGGGCGTGGGCCGATGCCGAGGTAGTGGCTCAGGGCCGCGCGCCACAGCAGGAACTGGCCCGCGGCGTGCACGGCGCCCGACACGGCCACGGTCACCAGCACGGGTGCGCCCGCGTTCGCCTGGAGCAGCCAGATGATCCACATGCACGCCTCGGAGAAGGCGAGGAAGCCGACGCTGCCCAGCGCGTACCGGCGGTAGCGGTCGGGGCCGTCCTCGCCGCCCAGCCGCTCCACCCAGTCCTCGATGCTCATCGTCGTCCCCAACGTCCTCTGCCTTCTCGTTCCGAGGCCACACCGGTCAGTTGCGCGGGCTCCACCGGAACCACTGCCGCACTCCGAGCGCCGCCACACCCGTCCACGCGCAGACGGCGAGCAGCGCGCGGAGCTGGTCCATGCCGCCGAGGTCGCCGCTCCAGCCGCCCTGGAGGAGGTCCATCACCGGTGAGAACGGCAGCCAGGCGCTGATGTCCTCCGCCACTCCGGGAAAGACCTGACGCGGTACGAACATCCCCGATCCGACCATGCTCACCAGCCAGAACGGCAGGAACGTCAGCTGCGCGCTCTCCGCCGTCCGGGTGACCGCGGCCGTCAGCGCGCCGGCGGCCACCAGCAGGGCCCCACCGGTCAGCAGCCCGAGGACCACCAGGTGCGGTGCGGCCGGTGCGGGGGCGTCCAGGACGACCGTCAGGCCGCCGATCAGCAGCACGCTCTGCACCAGTGCCAGCAGCAGGGCCGGGAGCGCCCCGCCCACGAGGATCTCCCAGTCGCGCAGCTCGCCCGAGCGCAGCCGCTTGAGCACCAGGCTCTCACGGCGGGTGACATAGACGCCGACGAGATTGGAGTAGATGGAGAAGATCAGCGCCAGCCCCAGCGAACCGGGCAGCAGGACCGTGGCGATCGACAGTCCGGTGCCGCCCAGGTCCAGGTTCTTGACCATGCTCCGCATGGAGAAGGCCGTCACGGCGGGCACCAGGAGGGCGGTGAACAGCGCGGCCCTGCTGCGCATCAGCAGCGTCAGCTCCGCGCGGCCGAGCGCGACCATCCGGTTCACGGCGCGGGTCCTCGGGGGCGCGGTGGTGGTCAGGGGCCGGGCGGGAGCGGTGGTCGTCATCGGGTCTCCTCGTTGTCCAGGCCCTTGGCGATCTCCATGAAGGCCTCTTCCAGTGATGCGGACCGGGCGTCCAGGGCGCGCAGCGTGACCCCGGTCCGCTGGGCCCAGACGAGCAGTTCGGTGGCCGTGCGCTGGAGGTCCCGGGTCTCCAGACGGACCGTCCTTCCCTCGGTCTCGTGCCGGGTCACTCCCATCGGCGGGAGTGGCGGCAGCTCGCCGAGGAAGCGGTCCTCCGGCAGCTCGAAGGTGATCCGGGAGGGCCGTTCGGCCACGACGTCCGCCACCCTTCCTGTGGTGGCGATCAGCCCCTGGTGCATGATCGCCAGCCGGTCGGCGAGCTGTTCGGCCTCCTCCAGGTAGTGCGTGGTGAGCAGCACGGTCGTGCCCTGGAGCTTCAGTTCGCGGATCAGGTCCCAGGTGTCCCGGCGGGACTGGGCGTCCAGGCCGGTCGTGGGTTCGTCGAGGAAGAGCACCTCCGGCCGCCCGAGCAGGGCCAGCGCCAGATCGAGGCGGCGGCGCTCGCCGCCGGAGAGCTGCTTGACCCTCACGTCGCGGCGGCCGGTCAGGCTCGTCAGCGCGAGGGCCTCGTCCGCGGGCCGGGCGCCGGTCGTGCAGCCCGCCCACATGCGTACGGTCTCCAGCACCGTCAGCTCCGTCGGGAAGCCGCCCTCCTGGAGCATCACCCCGATGCGGTGCCGTACGGACGCCCGCTCGCGGAACGGGTCGTGGCCGAGGACCCGGACGCTCCCGCCGGTGGGGGTCGCCTGACCCTCCAGGATCTCCAGCGTGGAGGTCTTGCCCGCGCCGTTGGTCCCCAGCAGGGCGAAGAGCTCGCCGCGGGCGACCGTGAAGTCGATGCCGCGCACGGCGTCGAAGCCCTGGTAGCTGCGTTTGAGTCCGGCCGTTTCGATGACTGCGTCCATGTACTCCACACTCCCCGCGGGCGGCGGCCGGGGGCAGTGCGGTCTGTCACGAGCTGTACATGACGTCTGTAACGGGTGGGGGCGTCCTGGCGGGCGGCGTCCGGAGCGGGGAATTCCCGGGCCGTAATTGCGGACCGGTGATTCGGGCGCGTATATTGGATGGTTCTGTGCGCCCATAGAAAAAGGCCCCTCACTGGGGGCCAACAAGCAACACCATATCCGGCAGGGAGCGGTTTTGTCAACTCGCGAAAACGTTGAATTGCAGAAGGAGCAGCAATTCATCGACCGGCTGTACGACCGTGTCGACGCGCTGCGCGGCGAGGCCGCTCAGCACGTCGAGGACGCGTTGACCCCGGTCGGGAACGGCTTGCAGGCCCGTCATGAACGCGATGTACTCGTCGCCGAGCGGTCCGGTCTGCTGGCCGCACTGAATGCGGTGGACGGTTCGCTCTGTTTCGGCCGTATCGATCCGGCCGACGGCGCCGCGCACCATATCGGCCGTATAGGAATTCGTGAGGACGACCCCGATCACACGCCTCTGCTGATCGACTGGCGGGCGCCGGTCGCGCGGCCGTTCTATCTCGCCACCGGACATATGCCCATGGGGCTGCGCCGGCGCAGACACATCACCACCGAGGGCCGGGCGGTCACCGAGCTGCACGACGAGATCCTCGATCTGGGGGACCGTGAGCGCAGCGGGTTCGAGGACCCGAGCGGGGACGCCGTGCTGCTCGCCGCGCTCGGTTCGGCCCGTACCGGTCGCATGGGCGACATCGTGCGGACCATCCAGGCGGAGCAGGACCGCATCATCCGTGCCCCGCACCGCGGCGTCCTCGTCGTCGAGGGCGGTCCCGGCACGGGAAAGACCGCGGTCGCGCTGCACCGGGCGGCCTTCCTGCTGTACGAGCACCGGGAGCTGCTGGCCAAGCGCGCGGTCCTGGTGGTGGGCCCCAACCCGGCCTTCCTGCGCTACATCGGTGAGGTCCTGCCCGCCCTCGGCGAGACCGGCGTCATGCTCGCCACCCAGGCCGAGCTGTTCCCCGGTGTCCACGCCCGGGGCACCGACACCCCCCGCGCGGCGGCCGTCAAGGGCGGTGCGGGGATGGCCGAGGCACTGGCCCTCGCCGTACGCGACCGGCAGGGGCTGCCCGAGCCAGGAGCCCCGATGGTCGTCCCGCACGACGACGGCGATCTCGTCCTGGACTGGGAGATCGCCTACGAGGCCCGGCAGGCGGCCCGCGAGACCCGTCTTCCGCACAACCTGGCCCGTCCGTACTTCGCGTTCCAGGTGATCGACGCACTCACCGCGCAGCTCACCGAGCGCATCGGCGCCGACCCCTACGGCGGCCCGAACTTCCTCGGCGCGGACGACATCGCCCAGCTCGGCAAGGGCGTCGCCGCGAGCGAGGAGGTGCACGCCGCCGTGGCGGAGCTGTGGCCGCTGCTCACGCCCGAGGGCTTCCTCGCCGACTATCTGGCCGAGCCGGTGTATCTGTCCGACGAGGACGCCGAGGCCGTCCGCCGCGCCCCCGGCGCGGAGTGGACCCCGGCCGATGTGCCGCTCCTGGACGAGGCGGCCGAGCTCCTCGGGTCCGACGACAGTGCCGCGCTGGCCGCCGCCGAGGCCGAGCGGCAGGAGCGGGTGGCCTACGCGCAGGGTGTCCTGGAGCTGTCGCGGGGTTCGGAGTCGTACGAGTTCGAGGACGAGGAGTCCGAGGTACTGGCGGCCCACGACATCATCGACGCCGAGCGGATGGCCGAGCGGCAGGAGGAGGCCGACCACCGGAGCGCGGCCGAGCGGGCCGCGGCCGACCGGACCTGGGCGTTCGGGCACATCATCGTCGACGAGGCGCAGGAGCTGTCGCCGATGGCGTGGCGGCTGCTGATGCGCAGGTCGCCCACGCGCTCGCTGACCCTGGTCGGTGACCCGGCGCAGACCTCGGAGGAGGCGGGCGTCGGCTCGTGGCAGAAGATCCTCGAACCGTACGTCGGCGACCGCTTCGAGCATGTGCGGCTGGGGGTCAACTACCGTACGCCCGCCGAGATCATGGAGCTGGCGGCCAGGGTCGTACGGGCCGAGGACCCGTCCTTCGAGCCGCCCGGGTCGGTTCGCTCCACGGGTGAGGAGCCGTGGACGCGCGACTCCGGCGCGGATCTGGCGGGTGCGGTGGCGCGGGCCGTCGCGGAGCTGACACCCGAGGAGGGCCGCCTCGCGGTGATCGCGCCGCGTGAGCTGCACGAGGAGATCGCGGCACCGCTCGACGGGATCACCCCGGGCGCCGAACCGGACCTGACCCGCACCGTGGTGCTGCTCGGCCCGCGCGAGGCCAAGGGCCTGGAGTTCGACCATGTGCTGGTCGTGGAACCGGGGCGGTTCGGGACGAGCGATCTGTACGTGGCACTGACCCGCGCGACGCAGCGCCTGGGCATCGTGCACCGGGAGGAGCTGCCGGAGACGCTGCGCTGAGCGGTGCGTGAGGCCCCGGGGAACGCGTCCGCCCCGCACCGGTCGACTCGGTGCGGGGCGGACGCGGGCGGCGGATCAGTTGCAGGCGTGGGCCCAGCCCATGTTGGGACGCCAGGTCGTCTCGCCGGAGCCCGAGCCCTTGTAGCTGAACGTCGCCACGACGCCGAAGCTGTTCGTCGGCCACTTGCACGGGTCGACCTTGGCGGTGGCCGCCGAGTCCTCGGTCGCGAACCAGCCGTCGTAGTCCTGCTTGGACTTCACGGTCACCCAGCCGCTGCCATTGAAGCGCTGCAGCTTCACATTGGTGACCTTGACCGAGTAGTTGTTGCCACCGGCGGCGTCGGTGATCTTCGCCCGCGCCTGGTAGGTGTCGGTGGCCCGATCCCACCAGACGGTGGCGCAGCGCTTGACCTGGGTGCCGTAGCACTCCCAGGCGCTCTCCGCGGATGCCGGCGCCGGGGCGAGGACGATCGACGCGCCGAGCGACGCGGCGACCAGCGCTCCGACAGAACCGGCCCGACCCACACGCTTGAGCCTCATGAAACCTCCTGATGTGCCAGTGATTTCGGGAACCGTATCCAGGGATCAGGGCCAAAAGCGGAAGCGTGCCGGGTGGTTGCCCCGCTGTGACAAAGTCAGAGTTCGGTCCCTTTTTGACCGGGTGCGAGCATTCCCGGCGCTCGATGTTCGGGGCCCGGTTCCCGAAGCTCGGGCCTCGACCCTCGACCCTCGACTCCCGAATCTCGACGCTCGTATCTCGGAGCTCGCATCTCGGGATTCGAGCTCCGGGATCGCCGGTTCACTCTTTCGAGGGCCGGAATGAGGTATTCCGACCGAAGCCCGAGCTTCGGGATTCGAGGGCCGGGACACGAGATCCGGGATTCGAGCGATTCCTTTGACCGGTAGGGAAAGAAGGGTGGTTGGGAAAACCTCCCCGACCTCCCTGACCCGTCACGGCCAGCAAGTATGACTAATCGTGACCAACTTGCGGCGGAGCGTGGCGCGTGCCTACGGTGCGAGAAACAAGCGACCCCGACATGGTGTTGGAGCACCGGGCCGGGGTCTGACCGCAAGATCCAGAGGCGATCCCGTGGCTATCCAGCACCCTAGCTCCGCCGTGAGCACCCCCGCACTCTCGCGCCCGTACACGATGGCCAAGCCCGGTTACGGCAAGCGCTCCATGCCCGGCGAACTCCCCCGCAGAGCAGACGACTTCGCGCTGCTGCCCGCTCGCGAGCGGTATATCGCCGGATTCATCGACCATCTGCCCGACGGCGCGTCGATGGACGTCAAGAGCCTCGCCAAGCAACTCCCGCTGTACGGCCAGCAGGCCGTCGGCTCCGCGCTGAAGGCCCTGGCCACCGCAGGGCATCTGCGCCGGGTACGGTGCCTCGTCGGCGAGCTGGGACAGGTCCGCTGGGTCTCGCGGACGTTCTGGTCGCGCACCGCCCGTGACAACGAGTGGTGGGCCGCCACGGAGGTCGCCCCGGCTGCGGCACCCACGGCCCCGGCGGATGAGCCCGCCGTACCGGCGACGGCTGTACCGGCACCCGCAGCGCCGACGAGCGACGTACCGGCGCCCGCAGTTCACACCCCCGCCACCGAGCCCACGACGCCGCCCGCCGTGCCGCAGCAGCGGACCACCCCCACGCCCGCCGAGCACTCCCCCGCCTACCTCGCGCTGGCGCGGCTCGGCCGTATCGACTCCCGGCTGACGCTGTCCGCCGCCGACTGCGCGGTCCTGGAGCCCCAGGCCGCCGCGTGGCTCGCGCGCGGTGTGGACACGGACTACCTCACGCAGGCGCTCGTCGCCGGGCTGCCCACCCGGGTCGAGTCCCCCGTCGGGCTCGTCCGCCGCCGCCTCACCGACAAGATCCCTCCGCATGTGCCCACCGCCCCGGCACCGCCCGCGCCCGGCGCACCCGTGCACCGGGTGATGCTGGAGTGCACCGGGTGCGGGGCGCCCGGCCGCGCGGAAGCCCTCGTCGACGGCCTCTGCCGCTCGTGCCGGCCGCCCGCCCAGGGCGACGCCGTCGCGCCCGGGCTCCCCGTCGGCCGGCCCAGCGAGCAGGAGGTGCGGACGCTCGCGGCGGGGCTGCGTGACCTGCTCAAGTCCCCCTGATCCGCGAGCGGTTCCGCAGGTCAGCCCACCAGGAGATCCCGCTTCAGGTCGCGGATGTCCTTGGCGTCCAGGCCGAGCGCCTTCTTCTCGTACGCGCCGAACGAGCCGAACTTCTCCGAGACCTCCTGGAAGCCGGAGTTGAGGTACTCGGCGCGCACGTCCAGCAGCGGCTTGTACACCGCGGCCTGCGCGGCGGGCATCGAGGCGAGCGCGGCCGCGTTGGCCTCGGCACGGTAGTCGTTGGAGGCGAGGTAGTCCTCCATGACCGTGGAGCGCGGCACGCCGAGCGCCGTGAGCAGAGCGGCGTTCGCCCAGCCCGTACGGTCCTTGCCCGCCGTGCAGTGGAAGACGACGGCGCGCGAGGAGTCGTCGGTGGCCCCGGCGAAGACCGTGCGGTAGGCGGCCTTGGCGGAGTCGCCGCTGACCATGAACTTCTCGCCCTCGACCATCATCGCGACGCCCTCCTCGGGGGTCGTCGGCATCGCGGTGAAGGTGGGCGAACCCGCCAGGACGTCGGCGACGACGTGCGTGGCACCGGCCGGGACGCGGTCGGGCGCGGCCGTGCGCTCGGACTCCATGCGCAGGTCGAAGACCGTGCGGACGGACAGCCGCTTCAGCTTCGCCAGGTCGGCGGCGGTGAGCTTGTCGAGCGCGTCGGAGCGGTAGATCTCGCCCATCTTCACCCAGTGGCCGTCGGCGGTGCGATAGCCGCCCGCGTCACGGAAGTTGACGGTCCCCTCCAGCTTGATCAGCCGGTCGGCGAGGTGCAGGGAGCCGCCCCGCTCGGGCACCAGGTCGAACCACTGGCGGTCGGCGGCGGCCAGCCCCCGCACCGTGACCTTGCCCGTCGCCCCACCGGAGGCCACGGTGCGGCCACCGGCCTTGACGGCGACGCGGTGCGTGCCGGGAGCCTTCCACTCCACCGTGTACGAGCCGTCGTCCTGCGCGGTGACCTTCGCCTGGGTGAACGGAATGCGCGCGTGGGAGTCGCGGGCCGTGGATGCGGGGGCGCCGTGTGCCGATACGGCGGGTGCGGCGATTCCGACGAGGAGCGCGGCGGCCAGGGCGCAGGAGGAGGCCTTAACACGAGTTATGTGCGTCATGCATGGATCTTCTGGGGGCTGGACGATTCCCGTCGTAATGGCTGGTGAACACAGCGGGAACCCGGGCCGAACACCCTGCCCCGCAGCTCGTGGACGGCCGGGTCAGCGGTCGTACGGGCGGGGCGCGACCAGGCCGCTCTGGTACGCGATGACGACGAGCTGGCGCGGTCGCGGCAGTGGAGTTTCGTCATGGCGCGCTGGACGTGGCTGCGGACGGTCAGGGGGCTGACCACGAGCTCTTCGGCGATCTCGGTGTTGGACCTGCCGTGCGCGGCCAGGGCCATGACCTCCCGTTCGCGGTCGGTGAGGGCGGTGAGGCCCTCGGGCGGGGTGAGCGGCTTCTCGTCGGGCGTGGACAGGAAGCGGGTGATCAGGGCCCGGGTGGCCGTGGGGGAGAGCAGGGATTCACCCGCGGCCACGGTGCGGATGCCGGTCAGGAGGACGTCCGGCCCGACGTCCTTGCCGAGGAAGCCGCTGGCTCCGGCGCGCAGGGCCTCGGCGACGTTCTGGTCGTTCTCGAAGGTGGTGAGGATCAGGACGCGGGTGGCCGCCAGTTCGGGCCGGGAGCAGATGTCCGTGGTGGCGGCCAGGCCGTCGGTGCCGGGCATGCGGATGTCCATGAGGACCACGTCGGGCCGGTGTTCGCGGGAGAGGTCGATGGCCTCCTGCCCGTCGGCGGCCTCGGCGACGACGGTCATGCCGGGGTCCGACTCGATGAGGATGCGGAAGGTGGCCCGGAGAAGGGCCTGGTCGTCGGCGAGCAGGACACGGATGGTCATGGGGCGGCGCTTTCGTCGTGGCTGTCCAGGGGCAGGGTGCAGCTGACCTCGAATCCGCCGTCCGCGCGGGCCCCGGCGTGGAAGGTCCCCCCGGCGGCGAGCGCGCGCTCGCTCATGCCGAGGAGCCCGAAGCCCCGGCCGGGTGCCGGTCTGTCCGCGGGGACGGTGGAAGCCGTGTCGTTGGTGACCGTGACGGCCAGGGAGCGCGGGGTGTAGGACAGCACGACCGACGCGGTGCGGGTGACCGCGTGCTTGGTGACGTTGGTCAGGGCTTCCTGGACGATCCGGTACGCCGTCAGGCCCAGCCCCGGCGTGAGCGGGCGCGGCTCCCCCTCCACGGTGACGGTGACGTCCAGTCCGGCCGCGGCGCAGGCGGCGACCAGGTCGGGCAGCTGCTCCAGACCGGGTGCGGGGGCCAGGCCGTCGTCGGCGTCGGAGTCCTGGCGCAACAGGCCGACGGTGGCCTTGAGCTCGCGCAGGGCGCCGGCGGTGGTCTCCGACAGCTTGCCGAGGATCTCGTACGCCTGGTCGGGGGCGGTCCGTGCGAGGTGGGCGGCGGTTCCCGCCTGGGCGTTGGCCAGGGCGAGGTGGTGGGCGACGACGTCGTGGAGCTCACGGGCGATCCGCATGCGTTCCTGGACGACACGGTGCCTGGCCTCCTCCTCGCGTTCACGGGCGGCGTGCTCGATGCGTGAGGCGGCGTACTCGCGGCGGATGCGTACGTAACTTCCGAGGGCCGCCGACAGCAGGACCCAGGCCGCCGGGTTGACGACGCCGATCACCCAGCCGCTGTGGAGTTCGGTGTGCCAGGCGCCGGGAACCACCGTCACCGCCGCGGCCACGACCGCGCAGCTCCAGGCCGTCACACGGTTGGTCCGCAGGCTGGTGGTGTACTGCGCGGCCAGCAACGGGCTGAACAGCAGGGGCGTCATGAGGTACCCCACCGCGCCCTCGGCGACGGCGCACAGCGTGGTCACCGCCAAGACGGGCAGGGGGTGGCTGTGACGCCGGGTCAGTGCCGCGCAGGCGAGCGCCGACAGCAGGACGGCGGGCCACAGGAGGCGAGGACCTGGCATGGTCCAGTGGCTGAGGAGACCGCCGCACACGGCGACGGCGAACAGCAGCGTGAGCGTGATGACCTCGGTGGTGCGGGGGCGGCTCATGGCCCGGCGCTGCCAGGTGGTGCTCATCACGGCTCTCCGAGGTCAGGACGTATGCGGTCATCGTGACAGAACCGGGCCGCGGAGCCGTCGCACGCGGCTCCGCGACCCGTGGCGGGTGTGCTCGCTCAGGTGCGGGCCGGTTCCTGCGGGCGTGCGCCGGCGCCCGCGGCATCGTGGCCCGCGACCGGTCCCCGGGTGAGTCCCGTGCCCTCGATGTCGACGCGGGGAAGCAGCCTGTCCAGCCACCGGGGCAGCCACCACGCCTTGTGCCCGAGCAGGGCGAGGACCGCCGGCACGAAGGCCATGCGCACGACGAAGGCGTCGAAGAGCACGGCCACGGCGAGACCGAAGCCGATGGTCTTGATCATGGACTCGTCGGCCCCGACGAAGCCGGAGAAGACCGCGATCATGATCACCGCCGCGGCGGCGACCACCCTGGCGCTGTGCCGGAAGCCGGTGACGACCGCCTGCGCGGGCCGGTCCCCGTGGACGTACGCCTCCCGCATCCGGGCGACGAGGAACACCTCGTAGTCCATGGCCAGACCGAAGACGATGCCCACCAGGAAGATCGGCATCAGGCTCATGATCGGCCCGGCCTGCTCCACCCCCAGCAGCTCGGCGCCCCAGCCCCACTGGAAGACGGCCACGACGGCACCGAGCGACGCCAGCACCGACAACAGGAATCCCGCCGCGGCCTTGACCGGCACCAGCACGGAGCGGAAGACCACCATCAGGAGCACGAGGGACAGCAGCACGATCACGACCAGATAGGGCACGAGGGCGTCCTGGAGCGCCTGCGCGATGTCGATGTTCATCGCGGTGGAGCCGGTGACCTCGAAGGTCGCCCCGGTCGTGTCCTCCAGTCCGGGCCGCTCGGCCCGGATGGTCTGCACGAGGTCCTTGGTGGGTTCGGCACTCGGCCCGGTCGACGGGACGGCGGAGAAGAGCGCGGTGTCACCCTGCGCGTTGAACTGCGGCGGGGACACGGACACGACCCCGCCCGTCCCCTCGATCCGCTCGGCGATCGTCGCCGCGGCAGCCTTCGGGTCGGCCGCGCCCCTGACGTCGGTGACGATCGTCAGCGGGCCGTTGAAGCCCGCGCCGAAGCCGTCGGCGAGGGCGTCGTAGGCGCGCCGCTCCGTCGAGGAGACCGGCTTGGCCTCGGCGCCCGGCATGCCCAGCTGCAGGTCGACGGCAGGCAGGGCGAGCACACCCAGTCCGGCGACGCACGTCAGCAGCACGGCGACGGGGTGGCGCAGGACGAAACGGGCCCAGCGGGAGCCGCCGTTGTCCTTCCGCCCGACGTGCTGCGCGGCCGGTGCGCCGCGCCGCCGCGCCGCGCGGGACAGGACGGCGTCCGGCCACATCCCGAGCAGGGCCGGGACGAGCGTCAGCGCGACCAGGACACCGACGACGACGGCCCCGGCGGCGCAGAGGCCCATCTTCGTCAGCATCGGCACGCCGATCACGGACAGTCCGGCCAGCGCGATGACGACGGTGAGCCCGGCGAAGACCACGGCGGAACCGGCTGTGCCGACGGCGAGCCCGGCGGCCTCCCGGGGCTCGTGGCCGTGTCCGCGCTCCTCCCTGTATCGGGACACCACGAGGAGGGCGTAGTCGATGCCGACGGCGAGGCCGAGCATCGAGGCGAGCGTGCCGGTGGTCATGGAGAGCCCGAGGGCGCTGCCGAGGGCGAGGATCGCGCACATGCTGACCCCGACCCCGATGACGGCGGTGAGCAGGGGGAGCCCGGCCGCCGCGAGGGAGCCGAACGTGATCAGCAGGACGACGGCGGCGAGTCCGATGCCGATGACCTCGCCCGCCCCGCCGGCGGCCGGCTGCGTGGCGAGCGCGGTACCGCCCACCTCCACGGTCAGGCCCATCTCGCGGGCCTGATCGACGATGTCCTCCATGGCCGCCTTGTCGGCGTCCGAGAGGTCGCCGGCGGAGACCTTGTAGCTGACGGTGGCGTACGCCGTCGAGGCGTCCTCACTCACCGCACCGGCCCGGAACGGGCTCACGGCACCGGCGACCTGGGGCGCCCCGGCGGCCTCCTCGACCAGGGTGTCGATCGCGGCGCGGTTCCCGGCCGCCGTCACCTTCTCCCCGTCGGGGGCGATGAACACGATCCGTGCCTCGGCTCCGTCGGCGTCCGCGCCCGGAAAGCGGTCACCGATGAGGTCGAAGGCCTTCTGCGCCTCGATACCGGGCATGAAGGACGTGCCGTCGTCACCGGCGGTGGGCGCCTTGGCGGCCCCGGCTCCGGCGGCACCGAGGACCACCGCCCACAGGAGGACCACGAGCCAGCGCCGCCGGAAGGCAGCGCGGCCCATGCGATACAAGAAGGTAGCCACGAGTCTGAGATCTCCGCATCGGGTCTGGGGTACGTCCCAAGACTCGCCGGAGGGGCCCTCGGTGGCGTCGTGCGCCTACCGGCACTTCGGCCTCGTGCTCCCGCACGACACGGGTCGCGCACTCGTCCCCAGGGAGGAGCGGAACCCGGGTCCCCTGCTCCGCTTGACCTTGTCACCGTGACAACGTCTTCACTGGGGCCGAGGAGGTGGTCCCGATGACCACGGCACGGCAGGACACGGACGCGGGGAAGGCCCTGCGGGCTCTGGAGGACGGCGACGCGTCCGTACGGCTGCGAGCGGCGATGGCGGTCGGAACGGCGCCGGACGCGCGGTACGTCGGCACGCTCATCGAGCGGTGCGCCGTCGAGCCGGACTTCCAGGTGCGCGAACTGCTCACCTGGGCGCTCACCCGCCACGAGCCGTCGGTGACGGTCCCCGGGCTCGTCTCCGAGCTCGGCTCGGAGACCGCGCAGGCGCGGAGCCAGGCCCTGCACACCCTGTCGAAGATCGGGGACCGGCGGGCGTGGCCGTCGATCACCCGGGCCCTGCTGACCGACGCCGACGACGAGGTGGCGCGGAGCGCCTGGCGCGCGGCCGTCGTGCTCGTGCCCGAGGGGGGCGAGCACGGCCTGGCCACCGTGCTGGCGACACAGCTCGGGCGCGGCGGGCGCCGGACGCAGCTCAGCCTGAGCCGGGCGCTGGTCGCCCTCGGTGAGGTGATCGTGGAGACGCTCCGGGCCGCGAGGACGGCTCCCGGCCCCCGGGTGCGGCAGCATGCGATCGCGACGGAGAGGCTGTTGCGCGACCCGGATGCCGGATTCGAGTTCGCGATCGAGGAGGCGAAGCGCATCGTGGCCCTGGGCGGGAACGACCAGGAGGGATGACGGGTGTGTTGATCGGCGAGGTGGCACGGCGGTCCGGGGTCAGCGCCCGCATGCTCAGGCACTACGAGTCGCTCGGCCTGGTGCGCCCCGAGGGACGCACCGGCGGCGGCTACCGTTCGTACTCCGGCGAGGACATCCGGCGCGTCTTCCACATCGAGAGCCTGCGGTCGCTGGGGCTGTCGTTGCGCGAGGTGGGACAGGCGCTGGACGATCCCGGCTTCGCACCCTCGAAGCTCGTCGACGACCTGATCCGGCGGACCCGGGAACGCATCGCGGCCGAGGAGGCCCTGCTCACCCGGCTCGGCCGGATCGGCGCCGCCGGACCCGCCGGCTGGGAGGACGTGCTCCAGACCGTCGCGCTCCTGCAAGGGCTGGGGTCGAAGAGCGCGGGGAAGCGCCAGCGCGCGGCCCTGGAGGCGGCCGAGGAGGCTCCGGTGCCGGTGGAAGCCCTGGCCGAGGCGGCCCTGGGCGAGAGCGACCCGAACGTCGCAGGAGCCCTCCGGTGGGCCCTGGCGCAGTCGGGCGACGAGGGACCGGCGCTGCTGGCGGAGGGCCTCGGCTCACCGTCCGCCGCCGTGCGCGAACGCGCCGCCCGGTCCCTCGCCGCGATCCCGGGTGGGGCAGCGGCCGGGCTGCTGCGGGGCGCCCTCGGCCACTCCGACGTCGTGGTCCGCCGGTGCGCGGCTCTGGCGCTCGGGGCGCGGGGGGACGCCGACGCGGTCCCCACGCTCGTCGGCATGGTCGTGGACGGGGTGAACGACGTGGACGCGGCCGATGTGCTGGGCACCTTGGCGAACCGCCCGCCGCCCGCGACTCCGGACGACGGCACCCCCGCCGCACCGTCGGACGGGACCGCGCCGGCGCTGTCCGACGAGATCGCCGCCGCGCTGGTCCGGCGTCTCACGCACGGCGCCGCCCCTCCGTCCGTACGCCGCAGGGTCGCCCAGGCGCTCGCGGACATCCCGGGCCCGACGGCGTCCCGCGCGCTGGAGGAGCTGTCGCACGACGGGGACCGTGCCGTGGCCCTCACCGCGGCCTACGTCCTGACCCTGCGCGACACCCCCTGAACCGCGCCCGTACCCGACCGCATCGGGCACAGGATGTCGGGTCGGGCAAGGTGGGTCCTCCCTAGCGTGAGCTGGTGTGAAGGAAGGAGTCCGGGATGCTGGACCGGCTGAACCAGGCCATGGAGCACATCGAGTCCCACCTCGACCAGCCGGTCGACGTGGCGGGCCTTGCCCGCATCGCGATGACGTCGGAGTACCACTTCCGGCGGATGTTCTCCGCGCTGGCCGGTCTCCCGCTGTCGGAGTACATCCGGCGCAGGAGGCTGACCGTGGCGGGCGCCGAGGTGCTCGCCGGTGGGCGGACGCTGCTGGACATCGCGACGCGCTACGGCTACGGCTCGGGCGAGGCCTTCGCCCGGGCGTTCCGCACCATGCACGGTGTGGGACCGGGCGAGGCCCGGCGGACCGGTGCGGCACTCAACTCCCAGCCCCGGATGTCCTTCCGCCTCGTCATCGAAGGGAGCAGCAGCATGCGATACAGGATCGTGGACAAGGACGCGTTCCGGGTCATCGGGAAGAAGGTGCGCGTACCGCTCGTCCACGAAGGGGCGAATCCGGCGATCGCCGAGTTCATCCGGTCCATCGCCCCCGAGACGCTGGAACGCGTCGCCGCGCTGGCCGACCAGGAGCCCGCCGGGATCGTCGGGGTCAGCGACCAGCTCGACCCGAGCCGCGCGGAGGGGACCGAACTCGACTACTACCACGGGGTGGTGTCGGACGCCGAGGTGCCCGACGACCTGGACTCCCTCGACGTCCCGGCGGGCCTGTGGGCCGTCTTCGAGGACTCCGGGCCGTTCCCCCAGTCGCTCCAGTACATGTGGAGGGACGTGTTCACGCAGTGGTTCCCGTCGAATCCGTACGGGAGCAGGCCAGGGCCCGAGATCCTGAGCGTGCGGCTCTCCGAGGGCGGGGCGCGGGGGGACGCGCAGCTGTGGATTCCGGTGGAGCGGTCCGCCGGCTGAGCGGGTCCGTCAGCGGGCGCCGCCCAGCTTCTCGTGAATCCAGGTGAGGCCGAACTCCAGGACCTCACCGGCTTCGAAGAGGTGGCTGTCGGCCGCTCCCACGCTGCCCCGGCGTCCGATTCCGGCGGCCAGCATGTCCCGGACGATCGTCTCGAACGGGTCCTGGCCCCCGGGCGTCACAGCGGAGTAGTCGAAGGCCCCGCCCGAGGAGTCGATGTCGCGGAAGCGGCGCCAGACGCGGCGGCCGTCGGCCAGGACCGGCTGCTCGTACTCCACGAACCGCTTGCCCGGCGCGTCGGCGAGCGCCTCGGCGTGGTGCAGGAGGGTGAGGGTCTCCAGCGGGGCCCCCAGCATCAGCACCCTGCCGCCCAGCTCGACCAGCCGGGCCAGCGGGCTGCCGGGCCCGTGCGGGTCGTCCCACGGGTGGCCGGCCGTCAGCGCGGTGGCCGCCGGCCCGAGCGCGGCCAGGCTCACATCGGGGTGCCTGCTGCGGACGGCCCCCGGGCAACGGCGCAGCGCCTCGGGGAGGCGGCCGTTGTCGTGGTCCGCCTCGCTCGACTCCGGTTCGTACGGCGGGTGTTCGGCGCGCACGGCGTCCTGCCAGGGCCCCGGCCACTCACTGAAGCCGTACGGCAGGGCGTCGTTCCAGCCGCAGGTCACCATCAGGGTCCCCCGCTCCCCCACGACGTCCCGCAGGGCGCCGATGAGGGTCGGGGGGCCGCCCGCCACATAACCGATGGCGGACATCCGCGTGTGGAACATGACGACATCGCCCGCGCCGAGACCGAGCGCCGTCAGATCATCGACGAGCCGGCTCCTGGTGACGGGGCCGTCGGCGCGGGCGAGCAGGGCGGACAGATCCATGGCGCGACGCTATCGCTCCCCCCGCCTTCACCAACCGATTTCGGCCGCAACCGGCCGGTGGTCGCTGCCGGTCGACGGCAGCACCCAGGAACTCTCCGCCTTCACTCCCCTGACGAGGATCTGGTCGATCCGCACCACGGGAAACCGCGCGGGCCAGGTGAATCCGAAGCCGTCCCCCGCCTCTTCCTGGGCGGAGCGCATCTGCGAGGTGATGCCGTCCAGCGCGCGGTCGTCCGTGGTGCCGTTCATGTCGCCGAGCAGCACCACCCGCTCGCTCTTCTCGGCGGCGAGCACCTCGGCGAGCGCCTGCGCGTTCCTGTCCCGGGAGGCCGTCCAGAAGCCCGCCCGGGGATTCACGCGTACGGACCCCAGGTGCGCCACGTACACCGCCAGCGGCCCGTGTTCCGTGGCCACCGTGGTGCGCAGGCCCCGGTTGTAGGCCAGTTTGACGTCGGCCGGCTTGCTGTCGCCCAGCGGTCCGGCGTCCATCGCGGTGTCGACCGCACGGGTGTCCGACAGCGGCAGCCTGCTCCACAGCCCGACCGTGCCCAGCACCGTGTGGTGCGGATACGCCTTTGCCAGCTCCCTCTCGTACGTGCCGACGTCCCTCCGGTCCAGCTCCATCAGGCCCAGCACGTCCGCGCCCGAGGAGACCAGGTCGCGGGCGGTGCCCGCAGGGTCGGTGTTGTCCGCGCCGACGTTGTGGCCGGCCACGACGAGGTCGCCGCCCGGGTGGGACCTGTCGCCGAGCAGACCGCCGAAGAGGGACGTCCACACGACGACCGGCAGCAGCAGCGCGGCCACCGCGGAGGCGGAGCGGCGCCACAGCGCCAGGGCCAGCAGCACCGGCACGAACAGGCCGAGCCACGGCAGAGCGGTCTCCACCAGGCTGCCGAGGTTCCAGATCCGGTTCGGGATCCACGCGTGGAGCAGCATGGCCAGGCCCAGCAGCAGCGCGAGCGCCACGAGCACCGGGCCGCGCTTCCAGGGGTCCGGCCGCGCTGCGGCACGTATCAGCCGACGGACCGTCCTGCTGATCATCCGGCGGAGACCCGGGCGTTCACCGGCCGGGACCTGCTGCCGCGTGCCGTTGCGTTCCTGCGTCGCTTCGCTCACTGTTCGGGTGCCCCTGACGATGGAGTGCTGGAGGAGTCGTGGTGCGGAAGCCGGACGGCGACACGGAGCCCGCCCTCGGGGCGCGGGGTGAGGGTGAGGGACCCGCCGTGCGCCTCGGCGGTCCTCCTGACGATCGCGAGGCCCAGGCCGACACCCGCGCGGTGCGCGTCGGGCACGCGCCCGGCGCCCCGCTGGAACGGTTCGGTGAGGGTCGCGACCAGCTGCGGCGAGAGCTTCTCGCCGCTGTTCTCGACGGTGAGCGTCGCGCTCCCGGGTGCGACGCCGGTCCTGACCCGCACGAAGCCCCCGGCGGGCAGGTTGTGCACGACGGCGTTGTGGACCAGGTTCGTCGTCAGCTGGAGCAGGAGCGCCTGCGACCCGGAGGCGGGGGCGGCGTCACCGGCCGTGTCGACGGTGACACCGCGCTCCTCGGCGAGCGGGAGCAGCGTCTCGGTGGCCTCTTCCGCGAGCAGGGACAGATCGACGGCCTCCCTGGTGAAGGCCCCCTGGTCGGCGCGGCTGAGCACGAGCAGTGCCTCGGTGAGGTCGATCGCCCGGGCGTTGACGGTGCGGAGGCGGTCGAAGAGCTTCGCGGGGTCCTGTGCCGGATCGTTGCGGGCCACGTCGAGGAGCGCCTGTGAGACGGCCAGCGGGGTGCGCAGTTCGTGCGAGGCGTTGGCCGCGAATCTCCGCTGCTCGGCGACGTGCGCTTCGAGCCGGGCGAGCATGTCGTCGAAGGCGTCGGCGAGTTCGCGGAACTCGTCCTGGCGGCCCTCCAGCCGGATGCGGTGGGAGAGCGACCCGTCGCCGGCCGCGCGCGTGGCGTCCGTGATGCGGGTCAGCGGGGCGAGCATGCGCCCGGCGAGCACCCATCCGCCCAGGAGGCCGAAGACCAGCAGGAAGACCATGCCCGCGCCCGCGATCGGCCCGAAGATGCGCAGGAAGTCGGAGCGGTTCAGCGGCCCGTCGGGGCTGCTCCCCACCTCGGGCATGAAGCGCAGCAGCGACACCCACACCGCCGCGAGCAGCAGGGCACCGGCCAGCATCAGGAATCCGGCGTAGCTGACGGTCAGTCGCAGGCGGACGCTCGGCCCGCGTTCCCTGTCCACGGCCACCGCCTTCACCCCTCCCCCTCGCACCCGGTGTCGATGCGGTACCCGGCGCCCGGCACGGTGGCGATGATCCAGGGTTCGCCGAGCCGCTTGCGCAGCGCCGAGACCGTGATGCGCACGGCGTTGGTGAACGGGTCGGTGTGCTCGTCCCAGGCCCGCTCCAGGAGCTCCTCGGCGCTGACGACACCGCCCTCGGCGGCGGTGAGGACGTCGAGCACCGCGAACTGCTTCCTGGTCAGCGCGACGGGGCGGCCGTCGCGGTGGACCTCCCGGCGGAACGGGTCCAGCCGCAGGCCCGCGATCTCCCGCACGGGTGGCCTGCTGTGCCCACGCCTGCGGTCGAGCGCTCTGAGCCTGAGCACGAGTTCCTGGAGTGCGAAGGGCTTCGTGAGGTAGTCGTCGGCGCCGAGTTCGAACCCGGTGGCCTTGTCGTCGAGACGGTCGGCGGCGGTGAGCATGAGGATCGGCATGCCGCTGCCCGACGCGACGATGCGCGCGGCGATCTCGTCGCCGGTGGGCCCGGGGACGTCCCGGTCGAGGACGGCGATGTCGTACGTGTTGACGCCCAGCAGCTCCAGGGCGGTGTCGCCGTCACCCGCGATGTCCGCCGCGATCGCGGCGAGGCGCAGGCCGTCGCGAATGGCCTCCGCCATGTAGAGCTCGTCCTCGACGATCAGTACACGCATGCACCGAGGTTACGATCCGGCACATATCGTCGGCGTATCGAGAACCGCCCGAGCGCGCGGGACGCTCCGGCGGAACGTTCCGACTGCCGGGGCCGGCGCTCTCGGCCACCTCCGGTCGCGTGCTTCGCCTGCTCCGGCCGCGCGTTTCGGCCACCTCCGCCGCGCGCTCCGGCCGCGTGCCTCGCATGCCTCGACCGCGCGTTTCGGCCATCTCCGCCCCGGGCTTCGGCCGTGCCCGCCGCGCTCTTCGGCAGTGTCCCGCCGCTCGCTCCGACCACACCCGCGCGGCGACGGAAAACGTTCCCTGAAGGCCGTTCCGTATCGGCTCCGTGCCGATCTCGACCGCTTGGCGCGACTCGGGAACCGCACCGCGCGATTCGGCCGTCCTCAGGCCCGAACTGCCGCGCGGTCACAGTGGGTGCCGCGCGGAACACGCCACGCGTCCAAGGAGCAGCATGACCGTCCACGGCAGCACCAGAACCCGGAACAGCCTCGTCCCCCCGTCACCGCGCGGCGGCCGTACGGCCCTCCGGAACTGTGCGAAGGGGGCCCTGGTCGTCGCCCTCGTGCTCGGGGCGACCACGGCGTGCGGCCCGTTTTCGGACAGCGGCAGCGGGTCCTCGAAGAAGAACAACGGGTCGGCGGGCGGCGGCAGCCACGCGGCCAAGGACTGGAAGGTCGGCGACTGCGCCGGACCGGACACGAGTCAGTCCAAGGACGGCTTCCAGCCCCTCGACTGCGACGACCCCAAGGCGACGATCAAGGCGCTCGAGGTCAAGGACGGCGAGATATTCGCCGGTGCCGTCGAGTGTCCCGCCGGCACCGACGAGATCATCTCGGTGAAGGTGTCCTTCGGCGGGGACGCGAGCGCCGGCCTGCCCAGCAAGACCATCTGCGGCCGCAACCTCTCGGACGACCACCCCGGAGACGCGGGCGCTGGCGGCGGGCAGCTCGTCGTGGGTGACTGCGTGGACGACCAGGCGAAGGAAGTGGCCTGCGCGAGCGGCGGGAACAAGGTGCTCGCCCTGACCAAGACCGCCGAGGAGTGCCCGGCCGAGGCCGACAACCCCATCGAGCTCTTCCCGAGCCCCGGCCGCCCGTACGACGCCATCTGCACCAGCAAGGCCTGACGGCCGGCGGCCGGGCCCGCGCCCGCGCGGCGCGGAGCCCGGCGAACGGCAGGGGACGGCGCACGGTCCGAACGCCGGACTGTGCGCGATGTCTTGACGTGCCCCTGCCTAGCTGGCTTTATGGGAGCGCTCCCACGTCTTATCGATGTGCGATCCGTCCGATGTGTTCGATGTTCGGTTCATCCGGCGCTCACCCCTTTCTGGAGTCGCAGTGAGAACAGCAACGAGTACGGCACGAAAGAGCCCCTTGAGGGTGGTGATGAGGAGCCTCGCCGCTCTTCTCGGCATCACCCTCCTCGGCGCTCTCGGCCCGGCCGCCGCCCAGGCCGCCGAGACCGAGCAGGTGAAGGCCGCCGCCACCGGCCTGCACATCAGCAACGGCCGCCTGCTGGAGGGCAACGGCAACGACTTCGTCATGCGCGGCGTCAACCACGCGCACACCTGGTACCCGGGCGAGACGCAGTCACTGGCCGACATCAAGGCCTTCGGCGCCAACACCGTCCGCGTCGTCCTCTCCGACGGCCACCGCTGGACGAGGAACGGCCCGGACGAGGTCGCGGGCATCGTCGACGACTGCAAGACCAATCGGCTGATCTGCGTCCTGGAGGTGCACGACACCACCGGTTACGGCGAGGACGCCGCGGCGGGCACGCTGGACCACGCCGCCGACTACTGGATCAGCCTCAAGGACGTACTCGCGGGCGAAGAGGACTACGTCATCGTCAACATCGGCAACGAGCCGTGGGGCAACACCGACCCCGCCGGCTGGACCGCGCCGACGACCGCCGCCGTCCAGAAGCTCCGCGCCGCCGGGTTCCAGCACACGATCATGGTGGACGCGCCCAACTGGGGCCAGGACTGGCAGGGCGTCATGCGCGCAAACGCCCAGGCCGTGTACGACGCCGACACCACGGGCAACCTGATCTTCTCGATCCACATGTACAGCGTCTACAACACGGCACAGGCGGTCACCGACTACCTCAACGCCTTCGTCAATGCCGGACTGCCCATCCTGATCGGTGAGTTCGGCGGACCCGCCGACCAGTGGGGCGACCCGGACGAGGACACCATGATGGCCACGGCCGAGCAGCTCGACCTCGGCTATCTGGCGTGGTCCTGGAGCGGCAACACCGACCCGATCCTCGACCTGGCGATCGACTTCGACCCGAGCCGGCTGAGCTCCTGGGGCGAGCGGATCTTCCACGGCGCCAACGGCATCGCGCAGACGTCCAAGGAGGCCACCGTCTTCGGCGGCGCCCAGCCGGGCGACACGCAGGCCCCGACCGCCCCGGGCACCCCGACCGCCTCCGCGGTGACGGCGACCTCGGCCACCCTGGCATGGCCTGCGGCAACCGACAACGTTGCCATCGCGGGCTACGACGTCGTGCGCGTCAGCGGCGGCACCGAGACCGCCGCCGCCTCGTCGACCACCAACAGCGTCACGGTGACCGGCCTCACCGCGCAGACGGCGTACAGCTTCGCCGTCTACGCCAGGGATGCGGCGGGCAACCGCTCGACCCGCTCGGCCACCGTCAACGTCACCACCGACGCGACCGGCCCCACGCCGGGCGTCGGCTGCTCCGTCGGCTACAAGGTGGTCGGCCAGTGGCCCAACGGTTTCCAGGGTGAGATCACCATCCGCAACACCGGTACGACCGCCATCAACGGCTGGAACCTCGGCTTCTCCTTCGCCAACGGGCAGACCGTCTCCAACATGTGGGGCGGGACGCCCACGCAGACCGGCTCCGCGGTGAGCGTGGCCCCCGCCGGATACACCGCGGTGATCCCGGCGAACGGCACCGTCACGCTCGGCTTCACCGGCACCACGGGCACCACCAACACCGCCCCGACCGCCTTCAAGCTCAGCGGCAACGCCTGCACGACGGCCTGATCCGGGACCGGCTCTCCGGCCGGCAGGGGCACCCTCCCCTGCCGGCCTCGCGCGTTCCCCGGGCGGGGGGCCACCGGGCTGAGGGCCCGAAAGTTTTCGAAGCTTTCGGAGCATTGACCGAAATTAATTCGAGCGGCTAGCGTGCCGCTCGAATCCTCGGACGCAAGTGAAGACGCCGTCCACATCCTTGGATTCACCCTGCTTCCCCCACCCAGCCAGAGGGAGCACCACCGTGATCCGAAGACCGTCGATCCTCAGCCTGTTCGCCGCCGCGGTGCTGACCGCCGCCGTCGTCTCCCCCGCACTCGGCGCCGGGGACGGCAAAGGCCCTGGCAGCTCGGCCGCGCCCGACGAGCGCAACGCCCGCTGGGTGAGCACCTGGACGTCGATGCCGCAGCTGACGGAACCGGGCAACATGCCCCCGGCACCGTTCACCCAGGAGGGCTCGGTGCTCCGGGACGCGACCCTGCGTCAGACGGTGTATGTCTCGGCGGGCGGTGAGCACATCCGGCTGCGCTTCTCGAATGCTTTCGGTGGCGCGGCACTGCCGATCACCAAGGTGTCCGTGGCCCTGCCGCTCGAAGGCAGGGCGGGCACCAGCGCGGTCGAGGCGGGGTCCACACGGTCCGTGACCTTCCAGGGCCGGTCGTCGGTGTCGGTGCCGGTCGGCGCCCAGGCGGTCTCCGACCCACTGGACTTCGCGCTCGCGCCGGGGTCCAACCTCACGGCGACGGTGTATCTGGCGACCGGTCAGGCCTCCACGTCCATCACCTCGCACCCCGGCTCGCGTACGACGTCCTATCTGCGCGCCGGGAACCATGTCACCGAGGCCGACCTGCCGGGGGCGACGCCCACCGACCACTGGTACTTCCTCAGCGGCGTCGAGGTCTGGTCCAGGAGCACCACATCGGCGGCCGTCGTGCTCGGCGACTCGCTGACCGAC
The DNA here is from genome assembly GCF_001905505.1 of Streptomyces sp. CB02058. Lineage (GTDB taxonomy): Bacteria > Actinomycetota > Actinomycetes > Streptomycetales > Streptomycetaceae > Streptomyces. Next base: position 171,931 of record NZ_LIPG01000002.1, on the reverse strand, counting down.
GGTCGGGGCTCCACGACGAACGGGAACGACCGCTGGCCCGACCTGCTGCTGAAGCGGCTGGCGTCCGGCGCGGCCACGTCGAAGACGGCCCTGGTCAACCAGGCTGCGGGCGGCAACCGGCTGCTCAACGACGGCCTCGGCCCCAACGGCCTGGCCCGCCTCGACCGTGACGTCCTGTCCCAGAGCGGGGTGGACTGGCTGCTCGTCTTCGAGGGCATCAACGACATCGGCACGGCCGAGGCTAGTCCGGCCGCCCAGAAGCAGGTCGCGGCCGATGTGATCGCGGCGTACGAGCAGATCATCACCCGGGCCCACACCCACGGCATCCGGGTGTACGGGGCGACGCTGACGCCGCTGGGCGGCAACACCGGCTACGACGATCCAAACGGCTACCGCGAGGAGGCCCGGCAGACGGTCAACACCTGGATCCGTACGAGCGGACGCTTCGACAGCGTGATCGACTTCGACCGGACCGTGCGCGACCCGGAGGCGCCCCGGCAGCTGCTGGCCGCCCTGGACACCGGCGACCACCTCCACCTCAACCCGGCGGGCTACCAGGCACTGGCCGACGCCGTGCCGACCCGGCTGTTCCGGCAGGCCCCGCTCCCCCGGGGCTTCGGCTACAACTGACGGCCCGGAACCGTCGCGACCGGCCCGTGGACAGGTGGTGTCCGCGGGCCGGTCGGCGTTTGCCCTGAGAAGGTGCTGCCATGGCCTCCCTGCCCCTCGTCGCCCCCATGCTCGCCACCGCCGGCCGGCTGCCGCCCGGGGCGACCGCCGATCAGTGGGCGTACGAGGTGAAGCAGGACGGCCAGCGCGCCATGGTCTATCTGCCGGGGGACGGGTCGGTCCGGCTGCTGGCCAGGTCCGGGGCGGACATCACTCCGGCCTATCCGGACCTCGCCGCGCTGGGGGCCGCGCTCGGCGGCGTCCCGGCGGTGCTGGACGGCGAGATCGTCGCGCTGGACAGCGAGGGGCGCAGCGACTTCGAGCGGCTCCAGTCGCGGATGGGGCTGTCCGGATCACCGGCCAGGGCCGCCCGCATGGCGCAGCGGGTCCCCGCCCACCTGGTGCTGTTCGACGCGGTGTTCCTGGGCGAGCGGAGCCTCGTACCGCTGCCGTACACGGAGCGGCGGGCGGAGCTGGAGGGGCTCGGGCTGCACGGGCCGCGCTGGTCGACGCCCGCGGTGGTCGTCGGGCACGGCGAGGAGGCCCTGGCCATGACGCGGGAAGCCGGTCTGGAGGGCGTGGTCGCCAAGCGGCTGAGCTCGGTGTACGAGCCGGGCGTCCGCGCCCGTACGTGGATCAAGATCCGCCATGCCCGCACGGTGGACGTCGTCGTCGGCGGCTGGGTGCCCGGCCGCGGCAGGCTGGGCGGTCTGCCCGGGGCGCTGCTGGTCGGGGAGCGGCACCCGGGCGGCCTGCGGTACGCGGGCAGCGTCGGCACGGGGTGGAGCGACGCCGAGCGGAGCAGGCTCGCCGAGCTGCTGCGGGTCGCGGCCGTCGACACCTGCCCCTTCGACGAGACACCGCCGGTCGCCGGGGCGCGGTGGGTGCTGCCACGGCTCGTCGGCGAGGTGCGCTACTCGACCAGGACGAGGGCGGGGCGGTTGCGCCAGCCCTCATGGCACCGGCTGCGGCCGGACCTGGCCCCGGACGACATCGGTCAGGACGGCCCGTCCTGACCGGGCGGGCCGCAGTCAGGAGGCGGTCCGCTTCTTCGCGGCGGTCCTCCTGGCCGGCTGCTTCTTCGCCGTCGTCTTCTTCGCCGCCGTCTTCCCGGCGGCCGTCCGCTTCTTCGCCGCGGGGGCCGCCTTCTTCCGGGCGCGGGGCTTGCCGGGCGTCATCTCGTGGACGGTCGCGTCCTCGCCCCGGGTCTCCTTGGCCGCCTTCACCGACGCGTTCAGCGCCGCCATCAGGTCCATGACCTTTCCGGGCTCCTCCTCCTCGCCCCCGGCCGCCGCCGGGAGTGCCTTGCCCTCGGACTTGGCCGCGAGGAGCTCCTCCAGGGCCTCCCGGTAGTGGTCGCGGAAGCCGGAGATGCCGTCCAGGGCCATGCTGTCGGTGAGCTGCACGGCCCGTTCGATCTCGCCCTCGTCGAGCTCCGTCTCCCGGGGGGCCAGGGACTCGGGGCTGCGGATCTCGTCCGGCCAGCGCATCGCGTGCAGCACGATCGCGTCCTCCCGCACCCGCAGCAGGCCGAGCCGCTCTCGGTTGTGCCAGGCGAACTTCGCGACGGCGACCTTGTCGCTGCGTTCCAGCGCCTGCCGCAGCAGGGTGTACGGCTTGGCCGCGACCTGGCCGTCGACCGCGAGGTAGTAGCTGTCGCTGATGCGGACGGGGTCGATGCTGTCCGCCTCGACGAACGCGACGATCTCGATGGCCTTCGCCGTCGGCAGCGGCATCCGGTCGAGCTCCTCGTCGGTGACGGGCACGGTCCGGTCCTTGGCGACCTCGTACCCCTTGCCGATCTCGTCCTGGGAGAGCACCTTGCCGTCGATCTCGCACACCTTGCGGGTGCGGATACGGCCCATGTCCTCGCGGTGGTACTGGTGGAAGGAGATCGAGTGGTTCTCGGTGGCCGACACGACCTTGATCGGGATCGTCACCAGTCCGAAGCTGATCGCTCCGGTCCACAGGGGCCGCGGCATCCGTACCTCCAGCTGCCCCCCTGGTGGTCTGGCCGGGAGGCGGACCGGCGCGTCCGGAAGGGAGAACCGGCCCGAGAGGGCCGAGACGCGGCCCGGGCCACCGCCCGTACACCGATCCTCGCGCCCCGGCTCCCGGTCCGCATGTGGATCACCGGGGTCCGGGGCGGGCGCGCGGCAGTTCCAGCTCGCCGACGACCTGGTCCTCGCTCATCTCGCCGGTCTTCCGGAAGCCGAGCCGGAGATAGAACTCCTCGGGGCCGTGCTCCCCCTCCCCCCAGGTCACGGTCACCCTGCTCTGCCCGCGCCGCAGGATCTCCTCGCAGACCGCCTCCACCGCGAAGCGCCCGTACCCCTTGCCCTGCTCCCCGGCGGCGACGGCCAGCCGCCAGAGTCCGGAGCGTGGGCGGTCGTCGGGGTTCGCGGGGTCGAACCGTACGTCGAAGAAGGCCATCACGAAGCCGACGAGCCGGTCACCGTCGAAGACCAGCCTGGGCCAGGCCGTGTCCGGGTCGGCGTAGGCCTCGGCCAGGGACCGGGCGACCGGGGAGACGAACCGTTCCTGCTCGGGTGCCACCTCCAGGCGGCAGGCGTCGAGGACGTTGGCCGGGGTCACCTTCTCCAGGCGGAGCTGCGCAGTCATACGCGCACGGTACGGCGTCGGCACCGGCGGCGGACCATCGAATTGGCGCAGTCCAGGGTTCCGCCCCACCTGGGGTGTCACCAGGCGGCGACGCCCTCGGCGTCGAAGAATCCGCCGGTCGGGCCGTCGGCGCCGATGAGTGCCATACGGACGATGATGTCCGCGCCCTCCTCCACGGTCTTGGGACCCGAGTGACCGTTGAGGTCGGTGGCGGTGTAACCGGGGTCGACGGCGTTGAACCGGATGCCGGGGTAGGCCTTCGCGTACTGCGAATTCACCATGACCAGCGCGGTCTTGGAGGAGGTGTAGTCGAGCGCGGCCACGGTGAACTCGACCCGGCCCGGGTCGTTCGTGGCCGCCAGCGAGCCGAGCCCACTGGCCACGTTGACGACGACGGAAGCGTCACCGGCCTCCAGCAGCGGCAGGAACGCCCTGGTCATGCGCACGGCACCGAAGACATTGGTCTCGTACGTGAGCCGCATGTCCGCGCCCGACGTCTCGCCGACCGGCTTGTGAACGCCGGCGATCCCGGCGTTGTTGACCAGGACGTCCAGCCGCCCCGCGTCCTTGCGTACGAACTCGGCGGCGGCGTCGACCGACTCCTGGTCCGTGATGTCGATCCGGACGAAGCGCGCCCCGAGGCGCTTCGCGGCCTCCTCGCCGCGCCGGGCGTCGCGGGCCCCGGCGTAGACGGTGTGCCCGGCCTCGATGAGGCGGCGGGCGGTCTCGTAGCCGAGGCCCTTGTTGGCACCGGTGATGAGGGTGGTGGTCATGTCTGTACTCCCGTGTACGGCGGGCTGATGGGTGATGTCCTCACCCTGCTCGCGCCGCCGGGACACAGGCAGTACCCGCCTCAGCGGGTGGACTGCCAGTACCAGGCTGTGCCGGGGGCGGGCGCGGATACTGGTGGGGTGAGCAGACCGAAGGACGTACCGGCCGAGGGCCCGCCCGGAGCACCTGCCGCGGGGCCGGGAGCGAACGGCCCGGGCCCTAAGCCGAACGACCTGGGCAGGAGTGCGAACGACCTGGGCAGGGCCCTGCACGGCTGGCGGGACCGGATCTCTCCCGCGACGGTCGGGCTGCCCTCGGGCGGGGTGCGGCGGGCGGCGGGGCTCCGGCGTGAGGAGCTGGCCCATCTCGCCGCCCTCTCCGTCGACTACATCACCCGCCTCGAACAGGGCCGCGCCACCTCCCCCTCGCCGCAGGTCCTCGGCTCGCTGGCCCGCGCGCTCCGTCTCTCGGACGCCGAGCGCTCGTACCTGTACCTCCTCGCGGGACAGCCCGAGCCCGGTCCCGGCCACATCTCCTCGCACGTCCCGCCCGGACTCCGCCGACTGCTCGACCAGTTGAGCGGTGCCCCGCTGAGCGTCCACGACGCCGCCTGGAACCTGATCGAGTGGAACGCGTCCTGGGCCGCCCTGCTCGGCGACCCGTCCGCCCTGCGCGGACGCGAACGCAACGTCGTCTGGCGGCACTTCACCGGCCGGCGGGGCCGGGTCACCCAGACCCCGGAGCAGCGGGCCGACTTCGAGGCGTCCACGGTCGCCGACCTCAGGGCCGCCACCGCCCGCTACCCCGCCGACCAGGGGCTCCGCGCCCTGGTCAAGGACCTCCGGGAGACCAGCGAAACCTTCGCCGGCCTGTGGGACTCGGGCATCGTGGGCACCCACGAATCCGGCTCCAAGACCATCACCCACCCCGAGGTCGGCCTGCTCACGCTGTCCTGCGACGTACTCGTCGCCCAGGGCAGCGACCTACGGGTCGTCGCCTACACGGCGGCCCCCGGAAGCGAGTCCGCCGCCGCGCTCGGACTGCTCGACGTCATCGGGATACAGGCGATGACCTGACCGGTCCGGCCCTCCTTCCCGCCCCACCACACAGCCGCCCCCGGCCCGCGCCGGGGGCGGCTGCTCTTTTCTAATCTGCTTCAAACGCGCTATAAATGAGCAACTTCGAGCACCAATCGCCTGGGTTCACGCAGCCCGCATCCGCGAAGGACGCCCATGCCGCTCATATCCACCGGTGACATCACGCACGGCGCACGCAGGGACTCGACGGGCGTCGGGGCCTTCAACGTCGTGCAGATCGAGCACGCCCAGGCCATCGCGAGCGGGGCGGAGGCCGCCCGGCTGCCGGTGATCCTCCAGGTCAGCGAGAACACCGCCCGCTACCACGGCTCCCTCGAACCGATCGGGCTCGCCTCGCTCGCCGTCGCGCGGGCGGCGGGTGTTCCGGTGGCCGTGCACCTCGACCACGCCGAGTCGGCGGAGCTGGTCCGGGAGGCCGTCCGGCTCGGCTTCACCTCCGTCATGTTCGACGCGTCGAAGCTCCCGTACGACGAGAACGTCGCCGCGACGCGTGAGATCACCGCCTACTGCCACGGCCACGGGGTCTGGGTGGAGGCCGAACTCGGGGAGATCGGCGGCAAGGACGGCGCGCACGCCCCGGGTGTGCGCACCGATCCGGCCGAGGCGCGGGCGTTCACCGAGGCGACGGGCGTGGACGCGCTCGCGGTGGCCGTGGGGAGCTCGCACGCGATGCTGACCCGCGACGCGGTCCTCGACTTCGCGCTGATCTCCCGGCTGCGCGACGCGGTGGGCGTGCCGCTCGTCCTGCACGGCTCGTCGGGCGTCGGGGACGCGGGCCTCGCGGCGGCGATCGGCGCCGGCATGACCAAGGTCAACGTCTCCACGCACCTCAACAAACTGTTCACCGGGGCGGTCCGCACCTATCTGGACGCCCACGCCGAGGCCGCCGATCCGCGGAAGTACCTCGGCCCGGCCCGCGACGCGGTCGCCGCCGAGGTGACACGCCTGCTGGGCGTCCTGGCCCGGCCCGGGAGATAGGGTTTCGCTCCGGACAAGGAGGACCAGGTGGCGGCACACACCCGATGGACCCGGCTGCTGGAGATCCTCAGCGACCAGGGGCATCTCGACGTACTCGACGCGGCCGAGCAGCTCGGCTGTTCCGCCGCCACGGTCCGGCGCGACCTGGACGAGCTCGCCCGGCAGAATCTGCTGACCCGCACCCGGGGCGGCGCCGTGGTGAGCACCGTCGCCTACGACCTGCCGCTGCGCTACAAGGCGGCCCGCAGGGCCGACGAGAAGCAGCGCATCGCCAAGGCCGCGGCCGAGCTGATCCCGACGGGCTCCACGGTCGGCCTCAACGGCGGTACGACGACCTCCGAGGTGGCCAGGGAACTGGCGCTGCGCCCCGAGCCATCGGGCGGGGGCACGGCGCTGACGGTGGTGACCAACGCGATCAACATCGCCAACGAGCTGGCCGTGCGCCCCCAGGTGAAGATCGTCGTCACCGGCGGGGTGGCCAGGCCGAACTCGTACGAACTCGTCGGCCCGCTGGTCGACTCCGTGCTGCGCACCCTCGCCCTCGACTACACGATCCTCGGCGTGGACGCCGTGCACCCCCGCTTCGGAGCGGCCACGCACGACGAGTCCGAGGCCGGGGCCAACCGCGCCCTCGCCGAGTGCGCGGGCACGGTGATCGTGGCCGCCGACTCCTCCAAGCTCGGCCGCCGGGCCTTCGCCCAGGTCTGCGAGACCACAGCGGTGTCCGTCCTGGTCACGGACGAGGACGCGCCGGAGGACGTCGTCGCGGAGTTCACCGACCTGGGGATCGACGTCCTGCGGGTGTGACCCGGCATGGGCGCGCGGCTCACGGCGACACCCGTGGGGCCTGCCTCGGGGACGCGGCCCCTCAGGAGCGACCCATGTCGATGACGTGCTTCCCCCGGACGCCACCGGCTTCGAGCCGGTGGTGGGCTGCCGCGATGCCTTCCATCGGGAAGACCGTGTCGATGACGGGCCGGACCGTCCCCTCCTCCGCCGCCCGGGCGAGTTCGGCGATCCGGTCGGCGGACGGGTTGTTGCTGAACATCTTGACGCGCCGGGGTGCGGCGGCGGCCCGCAGGCCCGTGCCGAGCATCGAGGTGAGGACCCGATCCGGGTCGAAGGCGAGCGCGACCATGCGTCCCCCGCGGCCCAGTCGCGCCTGGTAGGCGCCCAGTTCGGTGCCGACCACATCGACGATCACATCGAACTCGGCGAGGTCACCGGGCCGGGCCGTGCGGTAGTCCAGAGCCTCGTCCGCGCCGAGCCGCGCGACCCAGTCGAGGTTGCGGGCACCGGCGAGGGCGGTGACATGGGCGCCGAGCGCCTTGCCCAGCTGCACGGCGACACTGCCCACTCCTCCGGTGGCGCCGCGGACCAGAAGCCGCTCCCCGGGCCGGAGCCGCGCCTTGTCGGTCAGTGCGGTCATCGCGGTGGTACCCGAGACCGGAAGCGCGGCGGCTTCGACCGGGCTCAGGTTCTCCGGCGCCCGGGCGAGCCGTCGCTCCGGCACGGCGACGAAATCGGCGATGGCGCCGAACGCGAAGTGCGGCATGAGTCCCCACACCGCGTCCCCGGGACTCCAGGCGCGCACACCGCCGCCGACGGCTGCGACGCGGCCGGCGAAGTCGCCGCCCAGGCGACGGGGGAAGCGGGCGCGGGAGACCCGGCGCAGCTTGCCCGCCCGGAAGGCCGTCTCGCCGGCGTCCACGCTCGCGGCGTGCACCTCCACGAGCACCTCGCCGGGCCCCGGCCGGGGCGTGGGTACGTCGACGATGCGCAGCACCTCGGGCGGGCCAAAACGGTCGAACTGCACGGCACGCATGTGTGTCTCCTGCTCCTACGCGTCCTGACAGAAGTGGGGCACCGGAAGTGGGGCACCCCTCCACTTAAAGTGGGGGAACCCCCCACTTTCTGTCAAGCCGGGAAGGCACGACGCCGGTGCGAGAATGGGGCGCCACCCCGTTTCCGGCGGCGAGGAAGGAGACCACGAGGTGACCAGGGCAATTCCCGGACCGCCCAAGCGCGCGGACGCCCGGCGCAACTACGACCGGATCCTCGACGCGGCCGCGGCGGAGGTCTCCCGGCGTGGAGCCGACGCCTCACTGGAGGAGATCGCACGGCAGGCCGGCGTCGGCTCGGCGACCCTGCACCGCCACTTCCCGTCCCGGTGGGTGCTGCTCCAGGCCGTCTTCCAGGAGCGCGTGGCGCACCTGTGCGGCGAGGCCGAATCGCTGACGAGCGAGTACCCGGCGGCGACCGCACTGGTGAAATGGCTGACGTCCCTGGCGGTGTTCGGCGCCACCACACGCGGCGCCGCCCGCTCCTTCCTGCAAGGAACCGGCACGGCCGCACCGCCCTCACCGGACTCCGGCTGCGAGCAGATGCTGAGGGAGGCCGGCGCAGGCCTCCTGGCCCGGGCCCAGGGCGACGGGACCGTCCGCGACGACGTGACCATCCTCGAACTGCTCACCCTGGCCAACGCGGTGGCCCTCGCCACCGAGGACGCCCCCGGCGCCGCGGAGCACGCCGGCCGGCTCATGGGCATCGCGGTCGAGGGCCTCGGCCCACCCGGCCGCACCACCTGACCGGGCGGATCGTCCGGATGCCACGGCCCGTCGCCCCGGATGACACGTACCGCGTACCGGCCAGGGCGGACGAGCCGTGCCCGCACCTCGGCCGGCAGGCACCCATGCACCGTCGGCAGGATCAGCGGTAGTCCTCCGGGTGGCCCTGCATCCAGGTGTTGACGCGGCCCCGGGTGCCGAGGAGGTCGGAGCGGTGCTTCTCCAGGTTGGGCGTGGAGGTGTCGCCGTCCAGCGTCGTGCGCAGGGCGCCGATCCAGGCGATGGGTTCCTCGAAGTGCCCGGGGCCCTTCTTGTCCGCCTTCATCGCCTCGTCCAGACCGTTCAGTTCCTCGTTGACCCGGCCCAGGAAGTAGGCGCAGTTCCCGTCCCCGGGGGTGCAGTTGTCGTACAGCGTCGCCTGGAGACCGGCGAAGGCGTCGCGGACGAGCTCCGGCTGGTTCGGGTCCGCCTGGATGACGAGCGTCGGTGTGGGCGACGGCGTGGCCATCAGGGACGCCTCCGCCTCGGCGGCCGCCGCCTCGGCCACGGACGGGTCCACGTACGGGACGTCACCGCCCGGTCCGTCGGTGGTGGTCGCGGCGCTGCACCCCGTCAGCAGCGCTCCCAGGATCACGGCCGGTATCGCGGCACGCAGGCCGGTACGGATCAGCATGAGGCCCCCCTCGTCGGTTGGACCAGACCTTATCCCCGCCGGCCGCTCAGCCCTCGACCAGACTCTGCAGCGCGGGGGCGTAGAGGTCCGCGAGGCGCTCGGGCGTCGCGCGGGAGCTCGCCCCCTCGCGGTGCAGGCTCAAGGTGGCGCCCAGGCCGAGGAGATGACCCGCGATCAGCTCGGCGCGCAGGGCGCGTTCGCGGCCGGGCAGGCGGCCCGTCAGGCGGTCGGTGACCTGTTCGTGGAAGCGGTCACGGAGCAGTGAGCGCTCGTCGTGGTTGCCGAGGGAGAAGACGACCCGCAGCAGGGGGTCGCCCTTCTGCTCCCTGCGCCGGCGTACGAGCGTCAGCACCATGTGGCGGCCGAGCCCGTCGAGCGGGGCGTCGAAGAGCTCCTCGGCGGCGGGCCCGAAGTCCGCGACGGTGTTGAAGAGTTCCTCCTTGCGGCCGAAGTGCTTCACCACGAGGGAGGCGCTCACCCCGGCGTCGGCGGCGATGCCCCGGATCGTCACCTCGGCGTACGGGCGCTGGGTGAAGGCACGGCGCGCGGCGAGCAGGATCGCGTCCTTGCCGGTGGCGGCGGTTTCCGGTGTCGCCGCGGTGACTCGGGCGGTCATGCGCCCTCCTGGATCGGCATCGCCCGCGTACGGCCGCTGCGCCTGCGTTTCCCCTCGACCGTACCCGCATCCGCGCGGTTGCCGGGAAGGCACAGTGTCACCGCGAGGGCCAGCAGCGCGGCGCCCCCGGCGATCAGGAAGACCAGCTGGTAGGCCCCGAGGGTCGGGGCCGGGCGGCCGGCCGCCACGAACGTCATGTTGGCGAGTACGGCGGCCACGGCGGCGCTGCAGAACGCCTGGCCGATCGAACGCATCAGGGTGTTCAGCCCGTTGGCCGCGCCCGTCTCGCCGACCGGGACCGCGCGCATCACCAGCGCGGGGAGCGCCGAGTAGGCGATGGCCGTACCGGCGGCGACGACCGTGGCACCCGCGATGATCGTCCAGAGGCTGTGGCTGGTGAAGTACCGCACGACATAGCCCACGGCGATGATCCCCGCGGCCAGCGCGAGGCTCGTCCGCGGGCCGCGCGCGGCCGAGATCCGGGCCGAGAGGGGCGAGAGCAGCACCATGGCCACACCGCCCGGCAGCAGGCACAGCCCGCTGACGACGAGCGAGGCGCCGAGTCCGTAGCCGGTGGCCTTCGGCTCCTGCACCATCTGGGCGGTGACCAGGGAGTTGGCGTAGAACGCGAAGCCGATCAGCAGGGCCGCGACATTGGTGAGGAGCACGGCGGGCCGGGCCGAGACGCGCAGGTCGACCATGGGCGTGCGCACCCGCAGCTCGTACGCCCCCCAGACCAGGGCGATGACGACCGAGGCGGCCAGCAGTCCGAGGGTGCGGGCCGAGGTCCAGCCCCAGCCTCCGCCCTGGGTGACGGAGAGCAGCAGGCAGACCAGCGCGGCGGTCAGTCCGAGGGTGCCGAGCACGTCGAAGCGGCCGCGGGAGCGGAGTGGGGACTCGGGCACGCAGCGGAGCACCAGGACGATGTCGAGGAGGCCGATGGCGCCCGAGACCCAGAACATGGTGTGCCACTCGAAGTTCTCGATGACCACCGCCGCGAGCGGCAGGCCGACGGCCGCCCCGATGCCCATCGTGCTGCTCATGAGCGCGACGGCGGACAGCACCCGCTCGGGCGGCAGCTCGTCGCGCAGGATGCTGATGCCCAGGGGGATGACGGCGATGGCCGCGCCCTGGAGAGCCCGGCCGGCGATCAGCACGCCGATGTGCGAGCTGACGGCGCACAGGACGGAGCCCACGACGAGCACGCCCAGGGCGGCCACCAGGACGCGCCGCTTGCCGTACATGTCGCCGACCCTGCCGAGCACGGGGGTGAACACCGCGCCGGTGAGCAGCGTGACCGTGACCAGCCAGCTCGCGGCGGCCGGTGTGGCTCCGGTGAGCTCCGGTATGTGCGGGAGCAGCGGGACGACGATCGTCTGCATGATCGCGACCACGACGCCGCAGAAGGCCAGGACGCCGACGGCGAGGCGGGGGTGGTGCGGGGCGTCGGCGGGTGCGGGTGCGGTCATCGGGGCTCCGTACGCAGAGAGGGGGTGCACACGTGTTCACCCCGAGGGTAAACGCATGTACACCCCACCGACACCCCACCCCCGGACCGGGCCCACCGACCCCCACCCGCAGCATTTGCATATACATGCGAGCGAGTGCATACTCTTCCTATGTCTAAGGTTCTCACCTCCCTGCCCACCGGCGAGCGCGTCGGCATCGCTTTCTCGGGCGGCCTCGACACCTCGGTCGCGGTCGCGTGGATGCGCGACAAGGGTGCCGTCCCGTGCACCTACACCGCCGACATCGGCCAGTACGACGAGCCCGATATCGCCTCGGTGCCCGGCCGCGCGAAGGCCTACGGCGCCGAGATCGCGCGCCTGGTCGACTGCCGTGCGGCACTGGTCGAGGAGGGCCTGGCCGCACTCGCGTGCGGCGCGTTCCACATCCGCTCCGGCGGCCGTGCCTACTTCAACACGACGCCGCTCGGCCGCGCCGTGACCGGCACCCTGCTGGTCCGGGCGATGCTCGAGGACAACGTACAGATCTGGGGCGACGGATCGACGTTCAAGGGCAACGACATCGAGCGGTTCTACCGCTACGGCCTCCTCGCCAACCCGCACCTGCGCATCTACAAGCCCTGGCTCGACGCCGACTTCGTCACCGAGCTGGGCGGCCGCAAGGAGATGTCGGAGTGGCTGGTCGCCCACGGGCTGCCCTACCGCGACAGCACCGAGAAGGCCTACTCCACCGACGCCAACATCTGGGGCGCCACCCACGAGGCCAAGACGCTGGAGCACCTCGACACCGGCGTGGAGACCGTCGACCCGATCATGGGCGTCCGCTTCTGGGACCCCTCGGTCGAGATCGCCACCGAGGACGTCACGATCGGCTTCGAGCAGGGCCGCCCCGTGACGGTGAACGGCAAGACGTTCGCCACCCCGGTCGACCTGGTCATGGAGGCGAACGCGATCGGCGGACGCCACGGCCTGGGCATGTCGGACCAGATCGAGAACCGGATCATCGAGGCGAAGAGCCGCGGCATCTACGAGGCTCCGGGCATGGCGCTCCTGCACGCCGCCTACGAGCGCCTCGTCAACGCGATCCACAACGAGGACACCCTCGCGCACTACCACAACGAGGGCCGGCGCCTCGGCCGTCTGATGTACGAGGGCCGCTGGCTGGACCCGCAGGCCCTGATGGTCCGCGAGTCGCTCCAGCGCTGGGTCGGCTCGGCCGTCACCGGCGAGGTCACGCTGCGGCTGCGGCGCGGTGAGGACTACTCGATCCTCGACACCACCGGCCCGGCGTTCAGCTACCACCCGGACAAGCTCTCCATGGAGCGCACCGAGGACTCGGCGTTCGGCCCGGTCGACCGGATCGGTCAGCTGACCATGCGCAACCTCGACATCGCCGACTCGCGCGCCCGGCTGGAGCAGTTCGCGAGCCTCGGCCTCGTCGGCACGCCCCAGGCCTCCCTGATCGGCGCCGCCCAGGCGGCGGCGACCGGCCTGATCGGCACCATGCCCGAGGGCGGCGCCCAGGCCATCGCCTCCCGCGGCGAGGTCTCCGGCGACGACGAGCTGCTGGACCGCGCCGCCATGGAGTTCGGCACCGACTGACCGGCCACCGGGCGGGCCGGGCTCCGGCCCGTCCTGCCCGCGGCCTATCCTCGAATCCTCGGACCAGGGATGAGCGGAAGAGCGAAGGTGGCGGCAATGGCGAAGGTTCCGGCAGCGGCGGTGGCGGCGAGCGGACTCGTCGGCGGGTACGCGATCGCCCGCTGGACCCGCAAGCGTCCACTGGGCGGCGTCGCCCTGGCGGCGGCCGGGTCGGTGGCGGCGTACGAGTGGAACCGGCAGGCCGGGGCCAAGGCCGCCACCGGGCTCACCCTCGCCTATGTCGCCGCGTTCGCCGGCTCGCACCCGCTCGCCAAGAAGGTCGGCGCCTGGCCCTCGGTGTTCGCCGTCGCGGGTGGTGTCGCCGCCGCCTCGTGGGCCGTCACCCGGCGGGCCGCCTGAGAAATTCCGTGCCCGGGGATTGAACACGGGCGCCGCGGGGTGCGTACTGAAGAGCAACTCCCCGCGTGACCCGGGGGCGTGCCCGCCACGACAGGACGGGCGCGCCTCCGGTCTGCTCCGGGGCCCCTGCCGTCAGCCCCCGAACGCCTGCGACACCGAGTAGATCGCCAGCCCGGCCAGCGCGCCCACCACCGTGCCGTTGATCCGGATGAACTGCAGGTCGCGCCCGATGTGCGCCTCGATCTTCCTCGACGTCTGGTCCGCGTCCCACCCGGCGACCGTGTCGCTGATCAGCGAGGTGATCTCCGCGCGGTACGTCGTGACGACATACGCCGCGGCGTCCTCCAGCCAGCCCTCCAGCTTCGCCTGGAGCCGCACGTCCGTGGCCAGCCGCGCGCCCAGCGAGATCAGCGAGGCCCTGGCCCGCAGCCGCAGCTCGCTGCGCTCGTCCTCGGCCGCCGCCATGATCATCGCGCGTACGGAGGACCATGCGGACGCGATGACGTCCTGGACCTCGCGGCGCCCCAGGATCTCCGACTTCAGCCGCTCCACCCTGGCCCGGGTGTCCGAGTCCGTCTGGAGGTCGGCGGCGAAGTCCGTCAGGAACGTGTCGATCGAGCCGCGCGCCGGGTGTCCCGGCATGTCGCGCATCTCCGTGACGAAGCGCAGCAGCTCCTTGTAGACCCGCTCCCCCACCCGCTTGTCCACGAACCTGGGCGTCCAGCCCGGCGCCCCGCCCTGCACCGCGTCCATGACGGAGTCGCCGTGCAGGACCAGCCAGTCGTGCGCGCGCACGCAGACGAGGTCGACGACCCTGCGGTGGCCGCCGTCCGCGACGATCTTCTCCAGCATCTTGCCCATGCCCGGGCCGACTTCCGCCGCGTCCGCCCTCCGGGTGATCGCCTCTCCCACGACGGCCTGCACATCGGAGTCCCGCAGCACCGTCAGCGCGCCGCGCAGCGCGGTGGCCAGCTCGGCGGTGACCCGGTCCGCGTGCGCGGGCTCCGCCAGCCAGCTCCCGAGCCTCGCACCGACGCCCAGGGCGTGAATTCGGTCACGAACGACGTCCCCGGAGAGAAAATTCTCGCCCACGAAGGAACCGAGTGACTCCCCCAACTGGTCCTTCTTGGTGGGAATGATGGCGGTGTGCGGGATGGGCAGGCCGAGCGGACGCCGGAAGAGCGCCGTGACGGCGAACCAGTCCGCCAGCGCACCCACCATTCCAGCCTCGGCAGCCGCAGCGACGAAGCCCGGCCAGCCGCCCACACCCGCGTTCTCCGCCCAGGTGGCGAGGACGTACACGAGCGCGACGAGCAGGAGCAGGCCTGTGGCGGTGGTCTTCATGCGGCGCACCCCGCGCCGCTTCTCCTCATCGGCGGCGGTGTACGCGAATCCGCCGGACGACGGCCTCGGCCGCCCCCCGTCCGGAGCCCCGGCCTTCCCGGCCGTTCCCTGTCCCGCGTCCTGTTCCATCCGCTCCACCCGTCCGCGTACGCGCCACGCCGTGCCGTACGCATTGTCCCTACCTCACCTACTCCTGGGCCGCACGTCGAGTTCCCCAGGGCCTGTCGCATCATGAGAGCAACCCGAACACCGGGTCGAACATCGCAGGGAGAATCACCGCAGATGCCCAGGCGCCAGGGGTATGCCCTGCTCATCGCCCTCGTGGCAGGCACCGCCGCGCTCGCCGCCGCCGTCGCGTTCGGTACGTCGCTGATCGCGGCCGAGCGGGAGACGCCGCTCGCCGGAACCGGGGCCCACGCGGCGGCACGCAACCCGGCCGCACCGGCCAACTCCACCGGCACCTGGGTCGTCACCTGGACCGGAGCCCCCGTCAGCGCCGAGCCGAACGCCGCCCAGGGCTACCCCGGCCGCACCATCCGCAACATCGTGCACACCAGCGTCGGCGGTGACGCCGCCCGCATCACCCTGTCCAACCTCTTCGGCTCCACCCCGCTCGTCGTCGACCAGGCCACCGTCAACACCCGGCCGGTGACCTTCCAGGGCCTGGCCGCCGTCACGATCGCCGCGGGCCGGCAGGTCGTCAGCGACCCCGTCGTCGTCCCCGTCGCCCCCGACGCCGACCTCGAAGTCACCCTGCGCACGCCGTACGCCGCCGGGCCCGTCACCCAGCACCCCAACACCCACCAGACGTCCTACCTGGCCGACTCCCAGGGCACCTGGAGCACCACCCGCTGGCGCTATCTGACGGCCGTCGACGTCCGCAACGACGCGTCCCCCGGCGCGATCGTCGCGATAGGCGACTCCCTGACCGCGGGCAGCGGCTCCACCACCGACGCCAACTCCCGCTGGACGGACGTCCTCTCCGACCGGCTGCGGCACCGCTACGGGGTCGCCAACCAGGGCATCGCGGGCAACCGCCTCCTGCGCGACAGCCCGCTGACCGTGAGCGGTGTGCGGAACCTGGGCGGACGGAGCGCGGCCGGCCGCTTCGACCGCGACGTGCTCTCCGTCGCCGGGGCGAGGACCGTGATCATCGCCCTCGGCATCAACGATGTGCAGCAGTTCCCCCAGGAGACCGACGCCCGGCGCATCACGGCCGGACTCCGCGCCCTCACCGAGCGCGCGCACGCCCGGGGACTGCGGGTCGTCGGGGCGACCCTGACGCCCTTCCAGGGCTACTCCACCTGGACGCCGGAGCGCAACGGCGTGCGTCTGGCGGTCAACGAGGAGATCCGCTCGGGCCGGGTCTTCGACGCCTTCGTCGACTTCGACCGCGCCGTGCGCGACCCCTACGCGCCCAACCGGATCCTTCCCGAGTACGACTCGGGCGACCGGCTGCACTTCAACGACGCCGGCTACCGCGCCCTGGGCCGGGCCATCGACCTCGGCACGGCGGACGGGACGCCGAAGTCGGACGCGTTCTGACGAGCCGGGCGGGGCGCCCCGCCCGGCTCAGCCGAGCTCCTTGCGCCCGTCCCCCGTGTCCGGCTTCCGCAGCTGCTCCTGCTCCTTGCGGCGGCGCTTCTGGGCCCTGCTCCACTTGCGCTCCACACCGACGCCGCCCATGAGCGCGAAGCCCGTGACCCGCACCCGGGGCGAGCCCGGCGCGGGCTCCGGCTCCTCGTCGAGTTTGGAGTGCTCCCCGAAACCGCCCATGACACCGAAACCTCTCACCTGGACGTCGAGGTCCGGCGGCACGGTGACCTGGATACCGCCCATGATCGTGAAGCAGCGGATCACGACGTCCCGCTCGGCGAACCGGGCCTCGCGCAGATCGATCTCGCCACCACCCCACATCGCGAACGAGGTGAAGAGGGAGCCGACCGTCCAGTGGCCCTTGCGGCTGAACCCGCCCCAGAAGGCGAACGCTCCCGACGAGGTGGCGGTGCCGCCGATCCGCGAGGGCCAGTCGGCCGACGAGCCGGCGCGCTCGGACACCGCCCCGGTCACCGGCCCGGCAAGCGTGCCCGGCACCGGGAGATCACGTACGAGCGGCTCCAACTCCCCGTGCGTACGCGCCTTGTACGTCGCGTCGAGCCGCTGCTCGAACTCGTCCATCTCCAGCCGGCCCTCGGCCACGGCCTCCCGCAGGGTCTCGGCGACCCGCTCCCGCTCCGCGTCGGAGGCTCGCATGTCCGGGTTTTCACTTGTCATACCGGGCACCCTATAGAGCGATCGCGGGACGGGCCTAGAGCGCTGGATCCGACACGTACATCTTCGCGATCACGGACTCGATGTCCGGCTCGCGCACCGACAGATCGACCAGTGGATACTCCGCCGCGATGCGCGCCACCAGCGGCGCGGCCGACCCTGCCGCCGGGAACGCCAGCCACTGCCGGGGCCCTTCCACCTTCACGACCCGCACCGAGGGCTCCGACGCGAGCTCGATCGGGGGCAGCTCCCGCTCCAGGTCCACGACGAGCGTGCGCTCGCTCTCCCCCACCTCGTGCAGCCCGGCGAGCGCCCCGTCGTACACCAGACGGCCGTGGTCGATCACCATCACCCGCTTGCACAGCTGCTCGATGTCGGTCAGGTCGTGCGTGGTCAGCAGCACCGTCGTGGACCGCTCCGCGTTCAAGTCCCGCAGGAATCCCCGCACCTTGGCCTTGGAGACGACGTCGAGCCCGATCGTCGGCTCGTCCAGGTACAGCACCTCCGGATCGTGCAGCAGGGCCGCCGCGATGTCGCCCCGCATCCGCTGCCCCAGCGACAGCTGCCGCACCGGGACCTCCAACAGGGCTCCCAGGTCCAGGAGTTCGACACACCGGTCCAGGTTCTCCCGGAAGCGGCTGTCGGGGATGCGGTACATCCGGTGCATCAGCCGGTACGAGTCGCGCAGCGGCAGGTCCCACCAGAGCGTCGTGCGCTGCCCGAACACCACACCGATGCGGTGCGCCAGCCTCGTGCGCTCCCGGGAGGGGTCGATCCCCGCGACCCGCAGCCGGCCGCCGCTCGGCGTGAGGATGCCCGTCAGCATCTTGATCGTCGTCGACTTGCCCGCCCCGTTCGGGCCGATGTAGCCGACCATCTCACCGCGGGGCACCCGGAAGCTGATCCCGTCCACCGCCCGCACCTCACGCCGTTCACGGCGCATGAAGCCGGTCTTCCGGCGCACGTCGAAGACCTTCTCGACGCCGTCGAGCTCGATGAAGTCCATGTCGTCCACGCCCACTCCTCAGCTTCCCGTGCTGCGGTACGCCCGCAGCCCCACCCGCCAGGCCAGCCCCGCGAGCACCCAGCACACCGCGGCCACCACCGGCGGCAGGAACGCCACCCAGCGGGGCAGGTCCAGCGGATAGTCCCGGCCCAGCACGTACAGCGCGGGCAGCCAGCTCACGAAGGCCAGCGGCACCACGAACGTCACCCCGCGCACCAGGTCCTTCGCGAAGACCGACGGCGGATACTGCAGCAGCGTCGTCCCCCCGTACGTGAACGCGTTCTGCACCTCCGACGCGTCCTGGGCCCAGAACTGGAACGCCGCACCCACCACGAACACCGCCCCGAAGACGGCCGCCCCGCTCAGCACCATCATCGGCAGCATCGCCACCTTCAGCGGGGTCCACGCGATGTCCAGCGTCCCCAGCGCGTAGCCCAGCACCAGCAGCCCCTGCGTGATCCGCCCCAGCCTGCGCAGCGCGAACCGGTCCGCCGCCACCTGCGCCAGCACCGGCACCGGCCGCACCAGCAGCGTGTCCAGCGTGCCGTCCCGCACCCGCCGGCCCAGCCGGTCCATCGACCCCAGCAGCAGGTCGGACAGGCCGAACGCCGTCGCCGACGCCCCGTACAGCAACGCGACCTCCGGCAGCGTGAAGCCGCCCAGCACGTCGACGTGCGTGAACATCAGCAGGATCGCGACGAAGTCGAAGCCCGTCGCCACGAAGTTCCCGAGGGCCGTCATCACGAACGACGCGCGGTACGCCATCGTCGAGCGCAGCCACATCGCCACGATCAGCCCGTAGGCCCGCACCCCCTCGACCAGCCGCGACCGCTCGTCGAACGCCGTCCCCGGCTCCTGGGCCACGATCCGCTCGACCCTTACGTCAGCCACCCTGGACCACCACCCTCCTGGTCGCCACCGACTGGAGCAGACGGCCCGCCAGCAGCAGCGCCACGGCCCAGCCGGCCTGGAAGGCGTACGCCCCCAGCAGATCAAGGCCCTCGTACGTACCGAGGAACACATCGGCGGGCACCTGGAGCAGCGACGACCAGGGCAGCGCCCGCGCCACCTCCCCCAGCGCCCCGGGGAACAGATTCAGCGGCAGCAGCATCCCGGAGAAGAACAGCCCGGCCAGCCAGGCGATCTGCGTGGCCCCCGCGCCGTCCAGGAGCCAGAACGCGGACAGCGCCACCAGGAAGCGCACCGCGAAGCTCACCACCACCCCGAGCACCACGGACACCAGGAAGGCCAGCCACGTCCAGGGCGAGGCGGGCAGCACCAGATCGAAGGCCAGGGCCCCCAGGGCCATCGGCACGATCCCGCGCCCCAGCAGATGGAACGCCGCCCGGCCCAGGTCCCCCGCCAGCCACCACAGCTGGAGGTCGGCAGGCCGGTACAGGTCGACCGCGATGTCGCCCGTGCGGATGCGCTCCATCAGCTCGTCCTCGAAGCCGCTGCCCAGCATCGCGCAGGTCATCAGCAGGGCCTGACCCAGCCACACATAGGTGACCGCCTGCGCCATGTCGTACCCGCCGAGCTGCGGACGCTCGTCCCAGAGGGCGATGTAGGTGTACGCCATGATGAAACCGAAGACGGTGTTGGTGAACAACCCCGCGAGCGTCGCCACCCGATAGGTGGCATGCCGCCGGAACCCTCCGGCCGCCACCACGGCATAGAGCCGCACCTCGCCCCCCTCTTTCCGCCAAAGCGCACGACGTTAGTGCACACCGTTCGGCCGCCGCGACCCCATTTCCGTGGAGGGTTCCGAGGGTTATCCGTCCGAAAAGTGCACTATAGGAAAATCATCCGCAGTCGAGGAGCCTCCACAGTCATGAGCGACGAGCCACCGCAGCACGACGGAGACCCTGGTCAGCAGGGCTCCGGGGGCTGGGCCCCCCGAGACCCCTCGGCCGCGTCCCCCGCCGCCGACACCCCTCACCCGAACGGCGCACAAGCCACCAAGGGGCGCACAAAACGCCCCAAGCGGCCCAAGCGCACCGGCTGGCGCCGGGCCGTCCCCACCTGGCGGATGGTCCTCGGCGGCGTCCTGTTGCTCGCCCTTCTCCTCGTCGGCGGATTCATCGCCGGCTACCAGCTCATCGGCATCCCCGCGGCGAACGCCGCCGCGACCGCGGAGGCCAACGTCTACGTGTACGCGGACGGGAAGACCGTCATCGCCCGGGACGGCGAGATCAACCGCGAGAAGATCCCGCTGGACCGCATCCCGCGGAACATCCAGCACGCCGTACTCGCCGCCGAGGACCGGGACTTCTACTCCGAGGACGCCATCGACATCAAGGCCACCCTCCGGGCCGGCTGGAACACCGTCACCGGCAAGGGCAGACAGGGCGGTTCCACGATCACCCAGCAGTACGTCAAGAACTACTACCTCGGCCAGGAACAGACCGTCATCCGCAAGGCCAAGGAATTCTTCATCTCCATCAAGCTCGACCGCGAGAAGAGCAAGGACGAGATCCTCGAGGGCTACCTCAACACCAGCTACTTCGGACGCAACGCCTACGGCCTCCAGGCCGCCTCCCACGCCTACTACGGCAAGGACGTCGAGGACCTCGACACCGGCGAAGGCGCCTACCTCGCCTCCCTGCTCAACGCCCCCAGCTCGTACGACGTCGTCACCCACCCCGAGAACAGGAAGGCCGTCCTCGCCCGCTGGGACTACGTGCTCGACGGCATGGTCGAGCACGACTGGCTCAGCGCCGCCGACCGCGACGCGATGACCTTCCCCGTCCCCGACAAGGCCAAGCCCGCCACCGCACTCTCCGGCCAGCGCGGCTACATCGTCCACGCCGTCGAGGACTACCTCACCAAGAACAAGATCATCGACGAGTCCACCCTGGCCACCGGCGGCTACCGCATCACCACCACACTCCAGAAGAAGAAACAGGACGCCCTCGTCGAAGCCGTCCAGGACAACGTCCTGTCCAAGACCAGCAAGGAACGCGAAGCCGACCGCAACGTCCGCGCGGGCGGCGCATCCATCACCCCCGCCGACGGCCACGTCGTCGCCCTCTACGGCGGCATCGACTACACCAGGCAGTTCGTCAACAACGCGACCCGCCGCGACTACCAGGTCGGGTCCACCTTCAAGCCCTTCGTCCTCGCCGCCGCTCTGTCCAACGGGTCCACCACCCAGAAGGAGCGCGCCATCACGCCCAACACCCGCTACGACGGCGACAACAAACGCACCGTCCAGAGCGCAACCGGTTCCACCGGCTACGCCCCCGCCAACGAGGACGACGTCGACTACGGGTCCATCACCGTCCGCGAGGCCACCGACAAGTCCGTCAACGCCGTCTACGCCCAGATGGCCCAGGACGTCGGCCCCCAGGAGGTCAAGGACACCGCGATCGCCCTCGGCATCCCCCAGGACACCCCCGACCTCACGGCCTCCCCCTCCATCGCACTCGGCCCCGCCACCGCCAGCGCCGTCGACATGGCCTCCGCCTACGCCACCCTCGCCGACCACGGCAGACAGCGCCCGTACACGCTCGTCGTCAAGATCAGCAAGGGCGGCACCGAACTGGACCTCCCCGCCAGGACCACCCGGCGGGCCATCAGCCGCGAGGCCGCCGACACCACCACCTCCGTCCTGCGCAGCGTCGTCGACGGCGGCACCGGAACCGCCGCCCTCGGCGCGGGCCGCCCCGCCGCCGGCAAGACCGGCACCGCCGAGGAGGACAGGGCGGCCTGGTTCGCCGGCTACACCCCCGACCTGGCCACCGTCATCGCCGTCATGGGCCAGGACCCCGAGACCGGGGTGCAGAAGCCGCTGTACGGAGCCCTCGGCCTCGCCCGCATGAACGGCGGCGGCGCACCCGCCCAGACCTGGGCCGCCTACACCCGGGCCGCCCTGAAGGGCAGCGAGGTGCGGGGCTTCGAGCTGGAGGCCGAGGAAGGCCCCGTGGAGCCCGACCCGGACGAGAGCGAGGGAGAGGAAGAGGAGGACACGGAGGAGGCCGAGGGAGGCGACACCCAGGACACCGGGGAGAGCGACGACCCGCCCGGACCGGGGGAATCCCGCGACTCCAGGGAGGACTCGCGCGAGGACTCCGGCGAGGAGTCCCGTGAGGAGGACGGCACCGGCTCACGCACACCGGACGGCCCGTCCGGGGTCACCCACGAGCAGCGGGCGCCCGGCGCGGCCACCCCGGCCGTGGCACCCTCACGGGCCGCCTCCGGCCGGGAGACGGACGCGGCCCCCGCGGGCGGGGAGCCCGCGGGGGCCGGCGAGGAACGCGTCCCCGCGAGCGACCGGACCAGGGACGACGCGACGCTCCACGCCGTCCGCCCCTGACCCTCAGTGGCCGGAGGTCGCCTTCAGCCCGACCACCGCCACCAGCAGCAGACAGACGAAGAAGATGCGGGCGGCGGTCACCGGCTCGTTGAGCACGACCATGCCGAGCACGGCCGCGCCGGCGGCGCCGATGCCGACCCACACCCCGTACGCCGTGCCGATCGGCAGCGTCTTCGCCGCCTGCGACAGCAGCATCATGCTGGCCACGATCCCCAGGCCGGTGAACACGCTCGGCCACAGCCGGGTGAACCCCTCGGTGTACTTCATCCCGATCGACCAGCCCACTTCCAGCAGACCGGCGATGATCAGCAGAACCCACGCCACGACGGCACCTCCACGAAACACGCGAACAGAACGGGTGCGTCGTCTTTGCGGAAACCCGGTACGGCGCGTCTCGTCGGGGGTGTCTCCACCGTAGCAACAAAAGCCGGAGGGCCCGGTGACCTCGGTCACCGGGCCCTCCGGCCACATCTGCGCGGGTCCGCCTACAGATACAGTCCGGTCGAATCCACCGATCCCTCGAAGCGGTCCGCCGCCACCGCGTGCAGGTCCCGCTCGCGCATCAGCACGTACGCCACGCCCCGCACCTCGACCTCGGCCCGGTCCTCGGGGTCGTACAGCACCCGGTCACCCGGCTCCACGGTCCGCACGTTCTGGCCGACGGCGACCACCACGGCCCACGCCAGGCGGCGGCCGACCGCCGCCGTCGCCGGAATCAGGATGCCGCCGCCCGACCGCCGCTCGCCCTCGGGCGAATCGGACCGGACCAGCACTCGGTCGTGCAGCATCCGGATCGGCAGCTTGTCGTCGGTGTTGCTCATGCCGTTGTCGCTCACGTCCCGAAACCTACCTGCCCCGCGGCGCCCCGCATGCCCCAGGGCCCGTACGGCACGGGCGCGCTCAGCGCCTCTTGCGCCGCGAGGACCGCGAGGAGGAAGGCCGCGAGGAGACCGTCAGCAGAGCCACCGCACCGGCCACCAGCAGCGCCGCCGGAATGACCCGCTCCAGCCGGGGCGAACCGTCCTCGGTCACGAACTGCGCCTTCACGTCCGACACCGACCGGTTCACCGCGACGAACGCGCGCCCGGCCGTGCGGTCCACCGTCGACGCGACCTTGGCCTTCGCGTCACCGATCATCGTCTTCGGGTGCACCCGCACCCCGATCTCGTCCAGCACCACGGCAAGCTGCGCGCGCCTGCTGATGATGTCCGCCTCGATCTGCGCAGGGGTCCTGGTATCCGACACTGCGCCGCCTCCGTGGTCGTCGTCGGGTAAACCTTCATCGACAGTCTGTCAGCTCGGCCGCTCCTCCACCCGGCGGCACCCCCTATTACGCTCGGTCCCACACACCCCGTGAGCCACTCGAGGAGAGACATGAGCGAGCGACTGCAGACCGGCGACACCGCCCCCGCCTTCACCCTTCCGGACGCGGACGGCAACGAGATCTCGCTCGCGGACCACAAGGGCCGCAAGGTCATCGTCTACTTCTACCCCGCCGCTCTTACCCCCGGTTGCACCAAGCAGGCGTGCGACTTCACCGACAACCTCGACGTCCTGGCGACCGCCGGCTACGACGTCATCGGCGTGTCGCCCGACAAGCCGGAGAAGCTCGCGAAGTTCCGCGAGAAGGAGAACCTCAGGGTCACGCTGGTCGGCGACCCCTCCAAGGAGACCCTGGAGGCGTACGGCGCCTACGGCGAGAAGAAGCTCTACGGCAAAGTGGTGACGGGCGTCATCCGCTCCACGATCGTGGTCGACGAAGAGGGCAAGGTGGAGCGCGCGCTCTACAACGTCAAGGCGACCGGCCATGTCGCGAAGATCATCAAGGATCTCGGGATCTGAGGCCGGTTCGTGGGGGTCCTGGCCGAAACGTGATGTGAGCGAGATCGCATCGGCCTGCCGATTCGGTTTGCAAACGCCATGACCGCGCAGAAGCCTTTCCTGGAACACCGTTCGACGAAAGGACCCGGCCATGGCGGCCTCCGACCCCCACCAGGCGGCCGACCCTGAAGCGGTCAAACGCCACCCCGCGCTCTTCCGTGCGATCAGAAAGCGCCAGAACCCCAGGCTCCGCCGGACCGACATCACGGTCACCGACGACCAGGCGGTCAAGCGCGCGGTGAAGGCGGCGTCGCTCGGTAACGCCATGGAGTGGTTCGACTTCGGTATCTACTCCTACCTCGCCGTCACCATCGGACATGTGTTCTTCCCGTCGGGGAACGACACCACCCAGCTCCTGTCGTCGTTCGCGACCTTCGCCGTGGCCTTCCTCGTGCGGCCTCTGGGCGGCATGTTCTTCGGCCCCATGGGCGACAAGATCGGCCGCAAGAAGGTCCTCGCCCTCACGATGATCCTGATGGCGATCGGCACCTTCGCGATCGGCCTCATCCCGTCCCACGACACCATCGGTGTCTGGGCCGCGGTCCTGCTCATCTTCTTCCGGATGCTCCAGGGCTTCTCCACGGGCGGCGAGTACGGCGGCGCGTCCACCTTCATCGCCGAGTACGCCCCCGACAAGCGCCGCGGCTTCTTCGGCAGCTTCCTCGAATTCGGCACCCTCGCCGGATACGTCGGCGCGGCCGGACTGGTCACGCTGCTCTACGCCCTCCTGGACGACCCCCAGATGGAGTCCTGGGGCTGGCGCATCCCGTTCCTGGTCGCCGGTCCGCTGGGCCTCGTCGGCCTCTATCTGCGGCTGCGCCTGGACGAGACCCCGGCCTTCCAGAAGCTGGAGGGCGGCACCGCCCACGCCACCGAGGCCGCCGACCACGTCGAGTCCACGGCCAAGGGCGACCTGGCCAAGATCTTCCGGCAGTACTGGCCGACGCTGATCCTCTGCATCGCGCTGGTCGGCGCGTACAACATCGCGGACTACATGCTGCTGTCGTACATGCCGACGTACCTCTCCGACGAGCTCGGCTACAGCGAGACCCACGGGCTGCTCATCCTGCTCGGCGTCATGGTCTTCCTGATGCTGATCATCAGCCAGTTCGGCAAGCTCTCGGACCGCTTCGGCCGCAAGCCCCTGCTGATGACCGGCATGCTCGGCTTCCTGTTCCTGTCCCTGCCCGCCTTCCTGCTGATCCGCCAGGGCAGCATCCCGGCGATCATCATCGGCATGCTCATGCTGGGCCTCTCGCTGGTCTGCATGCTGGGCACGATGTCCGCCGCGCTCCCGGCCCTGTTCCCGACCAACGTCCGCTACGGCTCCCTGTCGGTCGGCTACAACCTCTCGGCCTCGATCTTCGGTGGCACGACCCCGCTGGTGATCACCGCCCTGATCAGCTGGAGCGGCTCCAACCTCATGCCCGCGTACTACGCGATGGCGGCAGCGCTGATCGGTGTCATCGCCGTGGCCTGCATGAAGGAGACCGCCAACCAGCCGCTGGCCGGCTCCCCGCCCTCGGTCGAGTCGGAGGAGGAAGCCGCCGAGCTGGTCCACGCCCAGAGCCCGGACCCGAAGTTCTGACGCGTATCCCGCACAGGAGGGGCCCGTACCGCAGCACGCGGTACGGGCCCCTCCTCGTCGTCTCCCCCGGTCAGCTCTCCGAGGGCGGCTCGGCCCCCGTGTGCAGGACCGCACGGGCCTGCTCGGCGGCGCGGGTGATGCTCTCGCTGATGAAGTCGAGGAAACGGGCGACGTTCTCCAGGCGCACGGCGGCGGGGCTGTCGGGGCCGAGGACGGCGACACCCTTGCGTGCCGTCTCGACGAGCAGGTCGTTGGCCCGGGCGCTGGCGATCGTCGCCTGGTAGAAGAGCTCACCGTCGACGACATAGCGGTCGCGGCGGCGTTCGTCGCGCTCCCTGCGGACGAGGCTCTGACTCTCCAGATAGGCGATGGCCTTGGAGACGGACGCCGGGCTGACCTGGAGGCTCGAGGCGAGTTCCGACGCGGTGAGGCTGCCCGCGTCGGTGGTGAACAGGCAGGTCAGCACCCGGGCCGCCATCTTGTTCAGGCCCGAGGCCATGAGGACGGTCGTGAACGCCTCCTCGTACTCGGCCAGGGCCGCGGCGTCACGTCCGTGCGGGTCGGGGGCCGACCGGGCCCCCCGCGCGGAGGCGGGCCTGCGCCGGTGCGTGCGCTGTTCGGTGGCGCGGTGGGCGAGGTCGGCGCGATAGCCGGCGGGGCCGCCGTTGCGCATCACCTCGCGCGTGACCGTCGAGGTCGGACGGTCCAGACTCCGCGCGATCTCCGCATAGGCGAGGCCGTCGGCCAGGCCCATCGCGATCTGCTGGCGTTCCTGCTGGGTGAGCCTGCCTCCCGGCATCGCGGCCTCCTCTGTTCGTGGTGCCTGCACCATAGCGTTCACTTCCCACCCATTGCAACAAGCAGGCACGTGACGTTGCGTTAGATTCAGAACCATTGCAATGAAATACCTACTCTGAACTGCGGTTATTGAGATGCAGTGCAACAAGTGCGTTGCCAGATACTCGAACGCAACGTAGCTTTTCCCTCATCGGAAACAGCGGGCCAACGGAGCGCACGCTGCGAATCAGGGAGAACACCATGCAGAAGTTCGACACCCCCGCCCCCGTCTCCGCCGTCCTCGGCATCTCCGCGGGACACATCCGGTTCATCGCCGCCGACCGTGCCGACACCACGGTCGAGGTCCGTCCCGCGGACGCCTCCAGCAGCCGCGACGTGAAGGCGGCGGAGCGGATCGAGGTCACCTACGGCGACGGAGTCCTGCGGGTCCAGGCCCCGCCGGCGAAGAACTCGCTCCTCGGCAGCACCGGGTCCGTCGAGGTGACGGTCCAGCTGCCGGCCGGCTCCCACGTCGAGGCGAAGGCGGCAGCCGCCGACTTCCGCGGCGTCGGACGGCTCGGCGACGTCTCCTTCGACGGCGGCCACGGCGCGGTCAAGCTCGACGAGGCCGCGAGCGCCCACCTCACCGGTCTCGACGCCCACATCACGATCGGCCTGCTGAACGGCCCGGGCGAGATCAGCACCCAGCGCGGCGACCTGAAGATCACCGAGGCCGTGCGCGGACATCTCAGGCTCAGCACCCAGCAGGGCGACATCACCGTCGGCGCCGCTCGCGGTGTCTCCGCCTCCCTGGACGCGGGCACCGGCTACGGCCGCATCGACAACGCGCTGAAGAACAGCGACGGCACCCCCGCGCTGAGCATCAGGGCGACCGTCTCCCAGGGCGACATCACCGCCCGCAGCCTCTGACCCCCACCCCTCGAAGGAGCACCGGCATGACGAATCCGGCCATCGCAGCGAACGGTCTGCGGAAGTCCTACGGCGAGAAGACCGTCCTCGACGGCCTGGACCTGACGGTCCCGGAAGGAACGGTCTTCTCCCTGCTCGGCCCGAACGGGGCGGGCAAGACCACCGCCGTCAAGATCCTCTCCACCCTCATCGGCGCCGACCCCGCCTCCGGCGAGATCCGCGTCGGAGGGCACGACATCGCCACCGATCCACAGGCCGTACGGGCCTCGATCGGGGTCACCGGACAGTTCTCCGCCGTGGACGGCCTGATCACCGGCGAGGAGAACATGCTCCTCATGGCCGACCTGCACCACCTCTCCAAGGCGGAGGGGCGGCGGGTCACCGCCGAACTCCTCGAACGCTTCGACCTGGTGGACGCCGCGAAGAAGCCCGCGTCCACCTACTCCGGCGGCATGAAGCGCCGCCTCGACATCGCCATGACCCTGGTCGGCAGCCCGCGGATCATCTTCCTCGACGAACCCACCACCGGCCTCGACCCCCGCGCCCGCCACAACATGTGGGGCATCATCCGCGAGCTCGTCGCCGACGGCGTCACCGTCTTCCTCACCACCCAGTACCTCGAGGAGGCCGACGAACTCGCCGACCACATCGCCGTACTGAACGACGGAAGGATCGCCGCCGAAGGCACGGCCGAACAGCTCAAGCGGCTCATCCCCGGCGGACACGTACGGCTCCGCTTCACCGACCCGGACGCCTACCGCACCGCCGCCGGCGCCCTGAACGACGTCACCGTCCCCCACGCTCTCGGCTCCGCTCGAGCAGGGGGTACCCCCACCGACGAGGCACTCGCCCTCCAGATCCTCAGCGACGGCAGCCAGCGCGAGCTGCGCACCATCCTCGACCGGCTCGACGCCGCCGGCATCGAGGCCGACGAACTCACCGTGCACACCCCCGACCTCGACGACGTCTTCTTCGCCCTCACCGGCACCGGCGTCCCCGCCCAGAGCACCAACCAGTCCAAGGAGACCGTCCGATGAGCTCTCTCTCCCTCGCCGTCCGCGACTCGCGCACGATGCTTCGCCGCAACCTCCTGCACGCCCGGCGCTACCCCTCGCTCACCCTGAACCTGCTGCTCACCCCGGTGATGCTGCTGCTGCTCTTCGTCTACATCTTCGGCGACACCATGGGGGCGGGCATCGGTGGCGGCGCCGGCCGCTCCGAGTACGTCGCCTACGTCCTGCCGGGCATCCTGCTGATGACCATCGGCTCCACCGTGATCGGCGCCGCGGTCTCCGTCGCGACCGACATGTCGGAGGGGATCATCGCCCGCTTCCGCACCATGGCGATCCACCGGGGCTCCGTGCTCGTCGGGCATGTCGTCGGCAGCGTCCTGCAGTCGACGGCCAGCGTGGTCCTCGTCGCCGCCGTCGGTGTGGCGATCGGTTTCCGGTCCGTCGACGCCACCGCCCTGGAGTGGCTGGCGGCCTTCGGACTGATCGCCCTGTTCGCCCTGGCGCTCACCTGGATCGCGGTCGGCATGGGCATGGCCAGCCCGAACGCCGAGGCGGCGAGCAACAGCGCGATGCCGCTGATCCTCCTGCCGCTCATCTCCAGCGCGTTCACCCCGATCGACGCGATGCCGGGCTGGTTCCAGCCGATCGCCGAGTACCAGCCCTTCACCCCGGCCATCGAGACCCTCCGCGGCCTGCTCCTCGGCACCGAGATCGGCCACAACGGATGGCTGGCCGTCGCCTGGTCGGTCGGTCTGGCGGCGCTCGGCTACCGCTGGTCGACCTCGAAGTTCAGCGACGACCCGAAGTAACGGCCATGGCCGGGCGGGGCACCTCCCGCGACCGCGTACCACCCGAGGGCGGCGTACACCGGCAGCAGACCGGCGTACGCCGCCCTCGTTCGTCGTGCGTACGGGTGCCCCGGGCGCGTACCGCGCGGGACGTCCTCCCGCTAGCATGGCTGGGGCATGCGGCCGTGTCGTAACTGGCAGCCGAGCTGGGTTTAGGTCCCAGTGGGAGAAATCCCGTGTGGGTTCGAGTCCCACCGGCCGCACCGACCCGAGTGGCCCGCCCTTTTTCAGGGCGGGCCACTCGGCGTCCCGCTCAGACCACCAGTTCCCGCACCACCGGCACCAGCGCCCGGAACGCCTTGCCCCGGTGGCTGATCGCGTTCTTCTCCGCGGGCGTGAGCTCGGCGCAGGTCCGCGTCTCGCCGTCCGGCTGGAGGACGGGGTCGTAGCCGAAGCCGTGCTCGCCGGCCGGGGTGTGGCGCAGGATGCCCGTGAGGCGGCCCTCGACCACGCGTTCCGTACCGTCGGGGAGGGCCAGGGCGGCGGCGCACGCGAAGTACGCGCCGCGGTGCGGGGTGTCGATGTCGGAGAGCTGGGCGAGAAGCAGGTCCAGGTTGGCCTTGTCGTCGCCGTGCACGCCGGACCAGCGGGCCGAGAAGATGCCGGGGGCTCCGCCTAGCACGTCGACGCAGAGGCCGCTGTCGTCCGCGACTGCGGGGTGGCCGGTGGCCTGGGCCAGGGCGTGGGCCTTGAGGAGGGCGTTCTCGGCGAAGGTGACGCCGGTTTCCTTGACGTCGGGGATGTCGGGGTACGCGTCCGCGCCGACGAGGTCGTGTGTGAGACCGGCGTCGGCGAGGATCGCGTGGAGTTCGGTGATTTTCCCGGCGTTGCGGGTGGCGAGGATCAGACGCGTCATGCGTCGATTATCGCTGCCGGTTACGGGGTGCAGACCTTGCCGATCTCGGTGGCGGCGTCCGTGACCGGGGTGATGTCGGGGGTGGCGTCGCCCTTCTCGATGGAGTCGCGGACGTTGGTGACACCTGTCTGGAGGTCGTCGACGGCCTTGCTCAGGTCCGCGTTGTCCGTGGTGTCACCGAGCTCCTTGAGCTCCTTGTCGATCTGGTCCAGGGCTTCCGACGCCTGCGTGGGGTCGTCGGAGGCGTTGGATATCGCCTGCTGGAGGTTGTCGACACTGGTGGCGATCGCGTCGGCGGTGCGGACGCAGTCCAGGGCCTTGTCGACGGCGCCGCAGCCCACCGCGGCGGTGAGCGTCAGCAGGGTGGCGGTGACGGCGAGTGCGGTGCGGTGGTGACGGCGGCGCGAGGCCATGGTGCGGTCCCTCCCGGGGGCGGATACATGGACGGACGCACGGTTCGACCCGTGCGCCCGTATCCGTTACGACGCTGTGCGCTGCGTATTTGGTTGCTTCTTTACTCGCCGAGTGTGCGGGCGAGCGCCTCTTCCTGGAGCTTGGCCAGATCGGCGCAGCCGGCGGTGGCGAGGTCGAGGAGGGCGTTGAGCTCGGCGCGGTCGAAGGGCTCGGCCTCGGCGGTGCCCTGGACCTCGACGAAACGGCCGTCGCCGGTGCAGACGACGTTCATGTCGGTCTCGGCGCGGACGTCCTCCTCGTAGCAGAGGTCGAGGAGGGGGGTGCCGTCGACGATGCCGACGCTGATCGCCGCGACGGTTCCGGTGAGGGGCTTGCGGCCGTGCTTGATGATCTTCTTGCCCTGGGCCCAGGCGATGGCGTCGGCCAGGGCGACGTAGGCGCCGGTGATGGCCGCGGTGCGGGTGCCGCCGTCGGCCTGGAGGACGTCGCAGTCCAGGACGATGGTGTTCTCGCCGAGGGCCTTGTAGTCGATGACGGCGCGCAGCGAGCGGCCGATGAGACGGCTGATCTCGTGGGTGCGGCCGCCGATCTTGCCGCGTACGGACTCACGGTCGCCGCGGGTGTTGGTGGAGCGGGGCAGCATGGAGTACTCGGCCGTGACCCAGC
Source organism: Streptomyces sp. CB02058 (assembly GCF_001905505.1). Classification (GTDB taxonomy): domain Bacteria; phylum Actinomycetota; class Actinomycetes; order Streptomycetales; family Streptomycetaceae; genus Streptomyces. The sequence goes on along the minus strand of NZ_LIPG01000002.1, from coordinate 140,562 downwards.
CTTCGCCGCTGCCCTTGCGCCAGCGCGGGACGCCTTCGGTGACGGAGGCGGTGCAGAAGACCTTGGTGTCGCCGAAGGAGATGAGTACGGAGCCTTCGGCGTGCTTGCTCCATCCGCGTTCGATGGTGACGGGTCGGAGCTGTTCGGGTGTGCGGCCGTCGATACGAGACATGGCGCCGAGCCTATCGGCTGGGGCGGCCGGGTCCGTTCGGGTGCACGGCAGGCCCCGCTCCGGGCCGGTCGGGGACGGAGCGGGGCCTGCGCGTGGGACCTGGGTGGGCCGGCCTGTCAGCCGGTCACATCATGTCTTCGATGTCGGCGGCGATGGGGTCGGCGTCGGTGCCGATGACGACCTGGATCGCGGTGCCCATCTTGACGACGCCGTGGGCTCCGGCGGCCTTGAGCGCGGCTTCGTCGACCTTGCTCGGGTCGTGGACCTCGGTGCGGAGGCGGGTGATGCAGCCTTCGATCTCGTCGATGTTCTCGATACCGCCGAGCCCGGCGACGATCTTCTCAGCCTTGCTGGCCATGTCCTTCTCCCTGGTCTTCACGTGCGTGGGGCGGCCCACCATGGGTCCGTTTCGTCACGGTAACGCACGGTTGGCCCAACTTCGCGGGCGGGTAACCGCACTGTCCTCAATGATGACGATCACCGGCGCCCTGCCTTTCGGCAGGGCTCCGCACCGTACCGCAACTGGTCTACACCAGTTTGCAACGACCGCCAAACCTGGCGTGTTCCGGGAGGATGCCGATGAGTTCGAACGCGGCGGCAGCACCGCAGCGCAAGTGGTGGAACGGGCCGGTCCAGGGCTTGCAGAAGGTCGGCCGCAGCCTCCAGCTGCCGGTGGCCGTGCTGCCCGCGGCGGGACTCCTCGTCAGCCTCGGCAATCTCTTCGACTCCTCGCTGCACGGCGCCTTCTGGGACAAGTTCGCGAAGGTCCTCCTCAACGGCGGCACGGCGATCCTCGACGGCGAGGTGGGCCTGCCGCTGCTCTTCTGCATCGGTGTGGCGATCGGCTTCGCGAAGAAGGCCGACGGCTCCACGGCGCTCGCCGCCGTCGTCGGCTTCCTCGTCTACCGGGGCGTGCTGGCCGCGTTCCCCGTCGACGACACGGTGACCGAGGCGACCCCGGACGGGGTGCCGCAGAACCCGGGTGTTCTCGGCGGGATCATCATCGGGCTGCTGACCGCGGTGATCTGGCAGCGCTACCACCGCACGAAGCTGGTCGACTGGCTCGGCTTCTTCAACGGCCGCCGCCTCGTCCCGATCCTGATGGCGTTCCTCTGCGTGATCCTGGGCACGCTCTTCGGCCTGCTGTGGCAGCCGGTGGGCGACGCGCTGACCTGGTTCGCGAAGCAGCTGATCGATCTGGGCGCGTGGGGTGCCGCGATCTTCGGATTCGCGAACCGCCTGCTGATCCCGATCGGCATGCACCAGTTCCTGAACACCTTCTTCTGGTTCCAGGCGGGCGAGTTCACGGGCGACGACGGTGGCACGGTCCAGGGCGACATCTCGCGGTTCTTCGCCGGGGACCCGTCGGCTGGCCAGTTCACCTCGGGCTTCTTCCCGATCATGATGTTCGGCCTGCCGGCCGCGGCGCTGGCCATCGCCCACTGCGCCCGCCCGGAACGGCGCAAGGAAGTGTCCGGCCTGATGCTGTCCGTGGCGCTGACCTCGTTCGTGACGGGCGTGACGGAGCCGCTGGAGTTCTCGTTCCTCTTCGTCGCCCCGCTGCTGTACGGGGTGCACGCGATCCTCACCGGCGTCTCGATGGGCGTCACCTGGGCGTTCGGGGTGCACGCGGGGTTCAGCTTCTCGGCCGGACTGATCGACTACGTCGTCAACTGGCACCTGGACACGAAACCCTGGCTGATCATCCCGATCGGGCTGTGTTTCGCGGTGATCTACTACGTGATCTTCCGTTTCGCGATCACGAAGTTCAACCTCCAGACCCCGGGGCGCGAGCCCGTGGAGGAGGAGCGGAGGACGGAGGAGGACCTCACGAAGTAGAGGTCGTCCGCCCTCTCGACAGGGCCCCCGGACCACTGGTCCGGGGGCTTTCGTGCGTCACCCAGGGTGGCGTCGGGGCTACGCCCCAGAGTGTGAGGAATTGCAGGTTCCTTATCTAACCCTCACCGTGCTAAAACTGGTCTACACCACTGAGTGGTCCAGACCACGCGGCCGTTTCTGCCGCCGCGTTCCTCGAGTCGTCGCCCCCGAAAAAATCCCTGTCCCTGGCGGCGCCTTGCCTACTGGAGGAAGTTGATGAGTACGGACACCGCTCCGGCCGCCCCCGCGAAGAAGCGGGGCGCCGGCGTGATGGCTGTCATGCAGCGCATCGGCCGCAGCCTCATGCTGCCGGTCGCGGTTCTGCCCGCGGCCGCGCTGCTGGTCCGGCTCGGCAATGCCGACATGCTCGGCCGCGAGTCGTTCCCCACCGTGATCACGAAGCTCGCCGGTTACATGGCGGCCGGCGGTGGCGCCATCCTCGACAACATGGCCCTGCTGTTCGCGGTCGGTATCGCCATCGGCTTCGCCAAGAAGTCCGACGGCTCGACGGCCCTGGCCGCCGTGACCGGCTACCTGGTCTTCCAGAAGGTGCTGGCCACCTTCACCGACAGCAACCTGCCGCAGGTCGCGAGCGTCGTCGACGGCAAGATCGTCATGAACGACGCGCCGGTCAACGCCGGTGTGCTCGGCGGTGTCGTGATGGGCATAGTCGTGGCCCTGATCTACCAGCGCTTCTACCGGACGAAGCTGCCCGACTGGGCGGGCTTCTTCAGCGGCCGCCGTCTGGTCCCGATCCTCTCCGCCTTCGCGGGTCTGGTCATCGGCATCGTCTTCGGTCTCATCTGGCCGGTCCTCGGCACGGGTCTGCACAACTTCGGTGAGTGGCTGGTCGGTTCCGGCGCGGTCGGCGCGGGCATCTTCGGTGTCGCCAACCGTGCGCTGATCCCCGTCGGCATGCACCACCTGCTGAACTCCTTCCCGTGGTTCCAGGCCGGCGAGTACAACGGCGCCCACGGCGACATCGCCCGCTTCCTCGCGGGTGACCCGCAGGCCGGGCAGTTCATGACCGGCTTCTTCCCGATCATGATGTTCGCCCTCCCGGCGGCCTGCCTCGCGATCGTTCACTGCGCCCGCCCGGAACGCCGCAAGGTCGTCGGCGGCATGATGTTCTCGCTCGCGCTGACCTCGTTCGTCACCGGTGTGACAGAGCCCATCGAGTTCACGTTCATGTTCATCGCTCCGGTGCTGTACGCGATCCACGCGGTCCTGACCGGTGTATCGATGGCGCTGACCTGGGCGCTCGGCATGAAGGACGGCTTCGGCTTCTCCGCCGGGCTGGTCGACTTCGGCCTGAACCTGGGCATCGCGTCGAAGCCCTGGCTGCTGGTCCTGGTCGGCCTCTGCTTCGCGGTGGTCTACTACGTGGTCTTCCGCTTCGCGATCACGAAGTTCAACCTTCCGACGCCGGGCCGTGAGTCCGACGAGGAGCTCGCCGAGCTCCAGAAGGCCGAGGCGAAGTAACACCTCCCCGCCGCAACGACGAAGCCTCCTCCTCCCGCACGGCGGGAGGAGGAGGCTTCGTCGTACCTGGAGGCAGTCCCGGCTCAGACCTCGTACACCGCGCCCGGAACCGCCAGCTCGACCGGCCCCTCGTACACCTCGCGTGCGTCGGAGAGGTTGCGCTCGGCGTCCGTCCACGGCGGGATGTGGGTGAGGACGAGCCGGCCCGCTCCGGCGTTCGCCGCGTACTCGCCCGCTTCGCGGCCGTTGAGGTGGAGGTCCGGGATGTCCTCCTTGCCATGGATGAACGATGCTTCGCAGAGGAACAGATCGGTTCCCTCCGCGAGTTCGGCCAGCGCGTCGCAGGTCCCGGTGTCGCCGGAGTACGTGAGCGAGCGCCCGTTGTGCTCGACCCGGATGCCGAAGGTGTCGACGGGGTGGAGGAGCTTCTCCGTACGGACCGAGAAGGGGCCGATCTCGAACGATCCGGACTTCAGCGTGTGGAAGTCGAAGACCTCGCCCATCGCGTGGTCGGACGGGGTGTCGGCGTGGGCGGTGGTCAGCCGCTGCTCGGTGCCCTCGGGTCCGTACACGGGGATCGCGGCGGGGCGTCCGCCGTCGAAGCGGTAGTAGCGCACGACGAAGTACGCGCACATGTCGATGCAGTGGTCGGCGTGCAGATGGCTGAGGAAGATGGCGTCGAGGTCGTAGAGACCCACATGGCGCTGCAGCTCGCCGAGGGCGCCGTTGCCCATGTCGAGGAGCAGCCGGAAGCCGTCGGCCTCTACGAGGTAGCTCGAGCATGCCGAACCCGCGGACGGGAACGAGCCGGAGCAGCCGACGACGGTGAGCTTCATGGAGCGTGAACCTCCGAGGCCTGGGAACGGGGAGGGTTCGTGCGGTCCGTCGAGCGTAAGGCGCTCGGCCACCGGTCGCTCCTCCAGGGCCTGCCGTTGTGGGGGAACTCACCTGTGCTGTCACCGGTTCGATGGAAGGCCGGGCGGCGCCGGTCGCCGGTACGGTCGAGGCATGAACACGTGGTGGTGGGTGGCCCTGGCCGCCGTGGTCCTGCTGGCTCTGGTGGCGACGGTCTCCGATGCGCGCGGGCGGGGCGGTCGCGGTCCGCGGCGTCCGGCCGGGCGGACGCGTCCTCCGGGGCGCGCACCGGAGCGGGCTCCGGCGCGGAAGAAGGGGCGTCCGCACGGGGACCCCCGGCCCGGGGAGATCTGGTGGGCGGACGTGCCGTACGAGGACGGGCCGGGCTCCAAGGACCGGCCGTGCCTCGTCCTGTCCGTGCGGAACGGCACGGCGGTCGTCGCCAAGATCACCAGCAAGCACCACGAGGAGCGGCCGGGAGTGATCGCGCTGCCGCCCGGTGCGGTGGGGGACGCCCGTGGCCGGCAGAGCTTCCTGGAGACGGACGAGCTGCGCGACGTGGCGGTGTCGGGCTTCCGCCGGAAGGCCGGCGACCTCGACCCGGCCGTGTGGGGGCAGGTGCGCGGGCTGGGGTGAACGGACGGAAGGCGCGGCACGGGATCTCCTCCCGCGCCGCGCCTTCCGTGGCGGACGAACCTATGGCCTCTCGTTCGGATCTCGGCGGGCTCGCGTGCCCCGATCCGAACGAAAGGCCCTAGGCCCAGAGCTGGCCGTGCAGGGTCTCGATCGCCGCTTCCGTCGTGGGCGCGGTGTAGACGCCGGTCGACAGGTACTTCCAGCCGCCGTCGGCGACGACGAAGACGATGTCCGCGGACTCCCCCGCCTTGACGGCCTTGCGGCCGACGCCGATGGCGGCGTGGAGTGCGGCGCCCGTCGAGACACCCGCGAAGATGCCCTCCTGCTGGAGGAGCTCACGGGTGCGGGTGACCGCGTCGGCGGAGCCCACGGAGAAGCGGGTGGTCAGCACGGACGCGTCGTAGAGCTCGGGGACGAAGCCCTCGTCGAGGTTGCGCAGCCCGTAGACGAGGTCGTCGTAGCGCGGCTCGGCGGCGACGATGCTCACGTCCGGCTTGTGCTCACGGAGGTAGCGGCCGACACCCATGAGCGTGCCCGTGGTACCGAGGCCCGCCACGAAGTGGGTGATGGACGGGAGGTCGGTGAGGATCTCCGGGCCGGTGGTGGCGTAGTGGGCGCCCGCGTTGTCCGCGTTGCCGTACTGGTAGAGCATCACCCAGTCCGGGTGCTCGGCGGAGAGCTCCTTGGCCACGCGCACGGCGGTGTTGGAGCCGCCCGCCGCGGGGGACGAGATGATCTCGGCGCCCCACATGGTGAGCAGGTCGCGCCGCTCCTGCGAGGTGTTCTCCGGCATGACGCACACGATGCGGTAGCCCTTGAGCCTGGCCGCCATGGCGAGCGAGATGCCGGTGTTGCCGCTGGTCGGCTCCAGGATCGTGCAGCCGGGTGTCAGCCGGCCGTCCTTCTCCGCCTGTTCGACCATGTGGAGCGCGGGGCGGTCCTTGATCGAGCCGGTGGGGTTGCGGTCCTCGAGCTTGGCCCAGATCCGGACGTCCTCGGACGGGGACAGCCGCGGCAGGCGGACCAGGGGCGTGTTGCCCACGGCCGCCAGCGGGGAGTCGTACCGCATCAGCGCATGCCGCCGGCGACGGCCGGAAGGATCGTGATGCTGTCGCCGTCGGCGAGCTTGGTGGAGATGCCGTCGAGGAAGCGGACGTCCTCGTCGTTGAGGTAGACGTTCACGAAGCGGCGCAGCTGGGCGCCGTCGACGATGCGCTCACGGATGCCGCTGTGGCGGGTGTCCAGGTCGGCGAGGAGGTCGGCGAGGGTCTCACCGCTGCCTTCGACCGCCTTGGCGCCGTCGGTGTAGGTGCGGAGGATGGTCGGGATGCGGACCTCGATGGCCATGGCGTGGGCTCCTGTCGAAAGCGGGGAGGTGGCGTGGGGCGCGCGTTTGTGTGCCCCCGCGCGGGGGTGGTGCGTACGTGGTCGCGCTCGGACCGCGGCTCAGGCCGGGCGGTTCACGGGCAGGCGGAAGCCGGACACATGGCACTCGACAGCCTGCACAGGTCGACGTGCAGCCGCGCGACGAGCATCGCGCCCGGCGTCTTTTCGCTCACGTCATGGAGAACCATGGGCTCATCGTATCGATTCCCCACCCCTGCGACGGAGTGTGATCCCACATCGTGGATGGTGAGCGTTCGCCAGGTGGACACGCGGCGCCGGGCGGTGCTCTCCGGCGCCGCGCCGGGGGTCAGGCCGCGGAGGGATAGGCCTCGACGATCTCGACCTCTTCCTCGGTGATCTCGCCGTCCACGATGCGGTACGAGCGGAACTGGAAGGGGCCCGCTTCGTCGGTGTCCGCGGTGGAGACCAGCACGTAGTGGGCGCCGGGCTCGTTGGCGTACGTGACGTCGGTGCGCGAGGGGTAGGCCTCGGTCGCCGTGTGGGAGTGGTAGATGATCACCGGCTCCTCGTCGCGGTCGTCCATCTCGCGGTAGAGCTTCAGCAGGTCCGTGGAGTCGAACTCGTAGAACGTGGGTGAGCGCGCGGCGTTGAGCATCGGGACGAAGCGCTCGGCGCGGCCCGTCCCGGCCGGGCCCGCGACCACTCCGCATGCCTCGTCGGGGTGGTCCGCGCGGGAGTGCGCGACGATCTGGTCGTGGAGCACCTGGGTAAGGGTCAGCATGGCCCCCAGGATAAGCAGACGGGCCCTCGCGTACCGGGGAGTGGTACGCGAGGGCCCGGATGCCGGACAGGGGCCGTTGGGGCGGCCGGTGTCCCGGGGCGGCCGTCGCGCGGGTCAGCGCTTGGCGAAGGCGGAGTTCTCGGGGTTGCGCGCCTTGAGCACCAGGTACGAGACGCCCAGGATCAGGCCCCACAGGGGTGCGCAGTACAGCGAGATCCTGGCGTCCTTGTCGACGGCCATCATGACGATGACCAGGCCGATGAAGGCGAGGGCGAACCAGCTGCTGAACGGCGCGCCGGGCGCCTTGAAGGAGGACTGGGGCAGCTCGCCCCGGTCGGCCTTGGCGCGGAAGCGGATCTGGCAGACGAGGATCATGATCCAGGCCCACATGCCGGAGATGGTCGCGAAGGAGACGACGTAGTTGAACGCATCGCCCGGCCACTGGTAGTTGATCCAGACGCCGACGAGCATCAGCGCGGCGGAGAAGGTGGTGCCGACCAGCGGCAGGCCGTTCTTCGTCAGCCTGGTGAAGGCCTTGGGGCCCTGCCCGTTGAGCGCCAGGTCACGCAGCATCCGGCCGGTGGAGTACATGCCGGAGTTGCAGGAGGAGAGCGCGGCGGTGAGCACGACGAAGTTGACGATCGCGGCGCCGATGCCGAGACCCATCTCCTGGAACGCGGCGACGAACGGCGAGACGCCGGGCTTGAAGGTGGACCACGGGACCACCGACAGGATCATGATCAGCGCGCCGACGTAGAAGACGGCGATGCGCCACGGCACGGTGTTGATGGCCTTGGGCAGGACGGTCTTCGGGTCCTTGGACTCGCCCGCGGTGACGCCGACCAGCTCGACGGCGAGGAAGGCGAACATCACGATCTGGAGGGTCATCAGCGTGCCGCCGATGCCTTCGGGGAAGAACCCGCCGTCGTTCCACAGGTTGGCGACCGTGGCGGTGTCACCGGCGTCGGAGAAGCCGATCGTCAGCACACCGGCGCAGATGAGGATCATGCCGAGGATCGCGGTGACCTTGACCATCGAGAACCAGAACTCGAGCTCACCGAAGAGCTTCACCGAGATCAGGTTGGCGCCGTACAGAATGACCGTGAACACCAGGGCGGACAGCCATTGCGGGATATCCCACCAGTACGTCATATAGGTGGCCGCTGCGGTGACTTCGGTGATTCCGGTGACGACCCAGAAGAGCCAGTACGTCCATCCGGTCACGAACCCGAAGAAGGGGCCCAGGAATTCACGCGCGTACTCCGAGAAGGAGCCGGAGACCGGGCGGTACATGAGGAGTTCGCCCAGGGCCCGCATGATGAAGAAGATGACGAGGCCCGCGACGGCGTACGCCAGGATGAGACTGGGTCCCGCTCTGTCGATGGCCTTGCCCGCGCCGAGGAAGAGTCCCGTGCCGATGGCTCCGCCGATGGCGATCATCTGGATCTGACGGGCGCCGAGGCCACGCTGGTAGCCCTCGCCCGCCGGGGCGTCGACGGCCTCGGGGCCGTCCGCCTGTCCCTTGTCGACCTGCGCCGATGTCATGGTGGTGCGCCTTTCTCCACGCCGATCCGCGCCGTTGTCGGCGTCGGATCAGGTCCTGATCCCCCCGGATATGGATGGAGTGCCGCCGGCGTTCGGCCGGCTCGTAGCGCCCCGGGGACAGGGGTGGCGTCCCCGGGCGGTCGTGAAGATTTATCACGGCCGGCAGGAGACGCCGATGGACATTATGTGGCGCACACCACAGGAAAAAGCGGACAAGCGTTTCCAGGCACAGCAAAGAACGCCATTCAGGTGACGGGATCGTTATTCGGATTTGAGCGTCCGTTGAGCGAACCCGGGCGGCCTCAGCCGGGCATCAGCGTTTCGACGAGAGTTTCCTGGAGCGCGCCGAGCCAGAGATAAGCCATCACCATCGGCTTGCGCGGATCACTGTCGGGCAGCCGGTACAGCGAACCGTCCTGGCCCTCGTCCTCGTCGGACACCTCCAGGCGGGTGCCGATGGTGAGCCGGAGGTCGTTCAGCGACCCCAGCCAGTTGTGGCACTCCTCGGCGGAGAGGGCGAGCACCGCGCCGTCGTCCGCCACGGGCGCGAGCGCGTCCAGCGTCCGCACGACGACGAGGGCGTCCTCGCGCTTGCGGGTGCGCAGGTCGTTCTCCGTGAAGCGGCGGAATTCGGCGGAGGCCTCGCGCAGCTCCTTGTCCTCGTCGCCGTACGCCTCGGGGAAGAGCCGGGCGAGCGCCGGGTCCGAGGGCGGCTCGCTGGGCCCCTCGGCGAACAGGGCGGCGAGCGGGTCCTCGCCCTCGGCCGGCTCGTCGCCGGGGCCGATCAGTTCCAGCAGCTGGACGGCGAGGGAGCGCAGGATGGCGACCTCGACCTCGTCGAGCGCGACGGACGCGCCGCCGCCGGGGGTGGCCTCGAAGTGGCCGGCCATGAATTCTCCGATGAGTGGGTCGGACGGAGGGGCAGCGGTCGAGTCAGTTCCGGTCCTGGGTCAGGGTGGCCCAGAGCCCGTAGCCGTGCATGGCCTGGACGTCGCGTTCCATCTCCTCGCGGCTGCCGCTGGAGACGACCGCGCGGCCCTTCTGATGCACGTCGAGCATCAGCTTGTGGGCCTTGTCCTTGGAGTAGCCGAAGTAGGCCTGGAAGACATACGTCACATAGCTCATGAGGTTGACCGGGTCGTTGTGCACCAGCGTCACCCAGGGGACATCGGGCTCGGGGACGGCGAAGGTCTCCTCGGCCGATTCGGGACGTTCGATCTCTACGGGGGCAGCAACGCTCACCTACCCCATGCTGCCACCAGGGAGGGGTCCCCGCACAAACGGCGCCCCCATCTCGTCACTTTGACGAATAGGGAGTAGCATCCCCGGTATGAACTCAGCGGACCTTGGGCGACGGGTCGGTGTGCCGTCGACCGCGCTCTTCACCGACCAGTACGAGCTCACGATGGTGCAGGCCGCACTGAGGGCGGGCACGGCCGACCGGCGCTCCGTCTTCGAGGCCTTCACCCGCAGGCTGCCCGAGGGGCGGCGCTACGGCGTCGTCGCGGGCACCGGCCGGGTGCTGGACGCGGTGGAGAACTTCCACTTCGACGACGAGATGCTCGGCTTCCTGCGCGACCAGCGGATCGTGGACGCGGCGACCGTCGACTGGCTGGCCGACTACCGCTTCAGCGGCGACATCTGGGGCTACCCGGAGGGCGAGGTGTACTTCCCGGGCTCACCGCTCCTGCGGGTCGAGGGCACCTTCGCCGAGTGCGTGCTGCTGGAGACCGTGATCCTCTCGATCCTCAACCACGACTCGGCGATCGCCGCCGCCGCGTCCCGCATGTCGGCCGCCGCCGGGGGCCGCAGGCTCATCGAGATGGGCGCCCGGCGCACCCACGAGCTGTCGGCGGTGGCCTCGGCCCGCGCCGCCTACATCGGCGGCTTCCACACCACCTCCGACCTCGCGGCCGGTTTCCGCTACAACATCCCGACCGTCGGGACGAGCGCGCACGCGTTCACGCTCCTGCACGACAGCGAGCGGGACGCCTTCCAGGCCCAGGTGGACTCGCTGGGCCGCGGGACCTCGCTGCTGGTCGACACCTACGACGTGACCGAGGCGGTCCGTACGGCGGTGGAGGTCGCGGGACCGGAGCTCGGCGCCGTACGCATCGACTCCGGCGACCTGCTGCTCGTCGCGCACCGGGTGCGGCAGCAGCTGGACGAACTGGGCGCCACCGGGACGAAGATCGTGGTGACCTCCGACCTGGACGAGTACGCCATCGCCTCGCTGGCCGCCGCGCCCGTCGACTCGTACGGGGTGGGCACCCAGCTGGTCACCGGGAGCGGGCACCCGACGTGCTCCATGGTCTACAAACTGGTGGCGCGCGCCCGGTCGGCCGACCCGGCCGATCCGCTGCTGCCGGTGGTGAAGAAGTCGCTGGGCGCGAAGTCCTCGCGCGGCGGCCGCAAGTGGGCGGCGCGCAGACTGGACGCGTACGGGGTCGCCGAGGCCGAGGTGATCGGCAGCGGGGAGGTCCCCGCGGAGCTCGCGGACCGGCAGGTGCAGGTGCAGCTGGTCAAGGGCGGCGAGGTCGTCGGCCGGGAGCCGCTGGAGGCGGCGCGCGAGCGCCACATCGCGGCGCGCGCGGGGCTGCCGATGTCGGCGATGCAGCTGTCCCGGGGCGAGCCGGTGCTGCCCACCGAGTACGTCTGAGGCGCGCCGGTGGAAGAGGGAATGTGTGCACCCCCTCCCGCCGGGTACGCCGAGTCTCTAGGCTCGATGGCATCCCCACCGTCCGCCTCCGCACGACCCGCCGACTCCCCACCGAAGGACAACCGTCATGCATCGCGCCTTGATCGTCGTAGACGTTCAGAACGACTTCTGCGAGGGCGGCAGCCTCGCGGTGGCGGGCGGCGCAGATGTCGCCGCCGCCATCACCGACCTGATCGGTGAGGCACAGCCCGGATACCGCCATGTCGTGGCCACCAGGGACCACCACATCGACCCGGGGGACCACTTCTCCTCGGCGCCCGACTTCGAGCACTCCTGGCCGCCGCACTGCGTCGCCGGCACGGAGGGCGTGGGCTTCCACCCCAACTTCGCCCCGGCCGTGGCCTCCGGCGCGATCGACACCGTCTTCGACAAGGGGGCGTACGCCGCGGCGTACAGCGGCTTCGAGGGGGTCGACGAGAACGGCACCGGGCTCGCCCGGTGGCTGCGCGACCGGTCCGTCACCGCCGTCGACGTCGTCGGGATCGCCACCGACCACTGCGTGCGGGCCACCGCGCTGGACGCCGCCCGCGAGGGCTTCACCACGCACGTCCTGCTGGACCTGACCGCCGGTGTCGCCGAGGGGACCACCGAGCGGGCCCTGGAGGAGCTGCGGGCCGCCGGGGTGGAGCTCACCGGCAAGCCGGTCGTCTGACCCCTCCCGGCGCGCCCGGGCCGGCCGAGCAACCTCTCAGGCCGCCGGGCGGGCCGGTCCCGCATAGCCGGAGGAGCCCAGCAGGGCCCGTATCGGGTGCCAGAGCTCCTGGCCGGTCTGGGGCGCCCTGCGCCACAGCAGCCCGTCCGGGTGGTGCAGGACCGCCGTGATCTCGTCCGGCGTGGGCGGCTGGGCGTTGCCCCTGAGGTAGACGGCCCGCAGCCCGAGGTTGCGCAGCCTGGTCAGGGCGCGCGCCCGGTTCGCCGCGTGCACCAGCACCCGGACCGGCGCTCCGGGGCCGGAGCCCCCGGCCGGACCGTTCAGGGTCAGAGCCACCACCACCGTGCCGTTCGGCAACCTGCAGAAACCTCCGCCTGCCATGCTTCGCGCTCCCCCGTTGGACTTCGTGTCAATAAGGATTCGGTAGGAGGCACCTAAACACGATCGGCCGCCGCCCGCTAGAGGGCGACGGCCGATCATGTTGTGACCTGCTGCTTTACCGATTACTTGGTCGAGGGACCGACCTTCACCGTGATCGTCGAACCGCTGAGCGGCTCGTTGACGATGGAGATCCGGGTGTTGGTGTCAGAAACCTTGACACTTCCTGTCGGGTTTTCCTCGTACCAGTAGGTGCCCTTGCGGTCGTCGAAGACGGGGACGCCGAGCGAGGGCTTGATCTTGAGCGCCACATCCGCGTTGTGCAGCGTGAAGCCCTTGTTCGGGTACCAGCTGAACGGCGCGTCGAAGGGCTGGATCTTGTTGCGCAGGAGCGAGCCGTTCGTCCACTTCAGCGGCTTGGCGTGGGAGTCCACCGGAAGGATCAGACCCTGGCCCGGGTGGACCGAGGTGTTGTTGTCCTTCTGGGAGGTGTCCCAGAGCCACACCATCAGACCGTTCTGGTACGCGTAGTGCTCGACCCAGTCCGGACGGGTCGTGGAGAAGCCGAAGTTGTACGGGCCGACCTCGAGGGTCTTGTCGTACGAGACGTACTGGCGGTTCTCCGCGATGTAGTACTGCGGGTAGTCGTTGGTGAACGACTCACCGATCCGCGAGAAGCCCTTGGCGGTCCAGCCGTTGTCGTCGCCCTCGGCGTTGTCCGTGAAGAGCGCGGCGCCGTCGGCGGTGACCGTGATGGCGTCGGCCGCGAAGCCCTTGCCGCCCGCGCCGCCGTCCGTCTGGTAGCGGAAGCGCAGGTCGATCTTCTTGCCCGCGTAGGCGTCCAGCGGGAAGACGAGCTTCCTGTACGCGCCGGAGACGTCGGTCAGGGCCGGCTTGTCACTGGCGTCGCGCGGGATGGCCTTGCCGTCGGCCGTGCCGTCGAGCGCGGTCCAGCTGCTGCCGCCGTTCTCGGACACCTCGGTGTAGAGGTAGTCGTAGTCGGCCTCGATGTCGTACCAGCCGGACAGGTCCAGCGAGGCGGACGTCTTCCCGGTGAGGTCGAGCGAACGGGTCAGGGTGTTCGACAGGTCGTCACCCATGTCGCTCCACCACTGCTTCGAGCCCTCCGCGGGCTTCGTGACCGTGGTGGTGACGGCCTTCTCGGGCAGCTCGACGACCAGCGCCTGCTTGTCCTTGGTGTTGTACTCCGCGACGCCCAGCTTGTGCGTGGAGGCCGTGGCCGCCTTCGCCGAGGCGTAGTCGAGCCAGCCGAGCTGGAGCTTGTCCCAGGCGGTCATGTCGCCCGGGAGGTTGCCTATCTGGCCGTCGCCGGTGCCGAGCCAGGAGCCCGCCGACATCAGGGACCAGAAGCCGACGGAGTTCTCGCCGCCGCCGGAGGTGTCGTACAGGTCCGGGAGGCCGAGGTCGTGGGCGTACTCGTGGGCGAAGACGCCCAGGCCGCCGTTCTCGGGCTGCGCGGTGTAGTCGCCGACCCAGATGCCCGTGTCACCGATCTGGGCGCCACCGGCCTTGTTGCCCTCGGGGCCCGTCGCACCGGCGTTGGTGCCGTAGGCGTACCAGCGGTGCGCCCAGATGGCGTCGGTGCCCTGGGCGCCGCCGCCCGCGGACTCGTCCTCGCCGGCGTGGACCAGCTGGAAGTGGTCGATGTAGCCGTCCGGCTCGTTGAAGTCGCCGTCGCCGTCGAAGTCGTAGCGGTCCCACTCGTCGTACTGCGCGAGGTCCGCCTTGATCTCGTCCAGGGTGCGGCCCTTGGCCTTCTGGTCGGCGACCCAGGCGTTGACGCCGTCGCGGACGGTGTCCCAGACGTTGGCGCAGTTGGTCGAGCCGCAGTAGTTGGACCCGTAACGGGCCTCGTTGTACGGGACCTTGACCCAGTCGGAGACCTCACCGTCGACCGAGTAGCGCCCGGAGGACGTCTTCTCGTAGTACGTCTTCAGCGAGTCCTTGCCCTTGCCCTCGCCGAAGTACAGCTCCTGGAAGTGGGCCTGGTTGTAATCGGCCTGCCAGGCGGTGCTGTTGTCCTTCGCCGGGTCCGGCTCGGCTATCTCGTTGTGCAGCGGGCCGGGCGTGCCGCCGAACTTCTTGACCGGGGGCTTCGGGCCGTCGCCGTCCGGGTCGAACATCGTCGTGTCGTCGACCTGGTCGCCGAACTCCACGAGGATGGTGAAGATCTTGTCGGTCTTCTCGCGGCCCAGCTCGACGTACTTGCTCTTGCCGAGCTTGACGACCTTGGAGCCGCCCTTGGTGGTCACCTTCTTGTCGCCGGCCAGGACCTGCTCCAGCGCCGCCTGGCGCTGTGCGTCCTGCTCCTTGCTGAAGGGCCCTTCGAGGTCGTGCTCGTGCGCCTTGACCGGCGCGGGATCCCGCCGGTCCACGACCTCGGCGCCCGATCCCGACGTCCTGTCAACTGCCTGGGCTGTGGCGAAGGCCGATGCCGTCGCCGCGGTGGCGGCCAGGCACACGGCTACGGCGGTGGCCCGTAGCGCCCGTCTCTGAGTGGTCACTTGATGCAGTCCTCCCCGGCGTTCGCGTCCGCGGCCAGGGGGTGTCCTACGGGCCGCGCGCAGATTAACGCGTCACAAGTGACGACATTCGATCGGAGTTATGAGAGAAAAGACAGATCTTGACTTGCACAGGCCAAGTGCACTATGCGGGCGTCCACTTCCGCTATCCGGACGGACATCCCTGCCGGTCGTACGCCCAACCGGCGCGCCGATACTCATCCTTGGCCTCTGCGTGACTCCGTGCGCCCCCCGTGCACCGGTACCGTGGGTTAGGTCACGCTTACTACCCGTTCCTCACGGGCATCCACCGTCGTAGAGTCGATTGACCGTGCGAACGTGTTGAGAGACTCCCCCATCCGACACCCCGAGGACGGATACCGCCATGCCGCGTCCGACTGCCGCACAGTTCTCCTTCGGTTCGGCCACCGTCGTCTTCTCCGCCCTCGCCATGCTGCTGCTGTTCCGTACGGAATCGGGCCTCGGCATCGCCGCCGTGTGCACCGCGGCACTGGTCCTGGGCCTGCTGGTGGCCACGACCGTGCCCCTGCCCTCCCGCACCAGGGCGACCGGAACACCCACGGCGCCGCCCGCCGGGCTCCGTGCGCACCGCACGATCGAGGACATCGAGATCGCCGCCGCCCAGCGGCAGCGCATGGGCGAGCACTCCCTGCACCGCTGACCACCCGCCGGGTCAGGGGACGGTGACGACCACGGTCTTGCCCGCCTTGTCCTGGAGCCCCTGCCTGTACGGCTTGTCCGTGAACATCAGCACGATGTTGATGAGCCACCACAGACAGGGGCAGCACAGCAGCGCCGGGAGCCAGAGCACGACGGCCCGCATCAGCGAGGAGCTCGTGTCGGGGACCGAGCCGTCGTTGAGCATCGCGACGCGCATCTTCAGCAGCCGCTTGCCGAGGGTCCGGCCGTCCTTGTGGGTGAAGTACGTGTCGTACGCGACGTAGATCACCAGCCCGATCAGCGACCAGACCAGCTGATGCCCGCTGTAGGTGTTGCCCACGGCGTTGCCGAAGTCGTCGTTGCCGTCGTCCGACGTGACGTCGACCGCTCCGCCGAAGGGCAGCGAGATCAGGTACAGCGGGATCGAGATGATGAGGAAGTCGATCAGCCGCGCCAGGATCCGCTTGCCCGGCTGGGCGAGCGGCGGCATGCCGGCCAGCGGGTCGGCACCGCCGTAGGGCCCGCCGCCGTACGGATCGCGACCGGGCGGCGGGGGCGGAGGCGGCGCGCTGTCGTAGGGCGAGCCGCCGCCCGGCGGGGGTCCCTGCGGCGGACGCTTGGAGAAGGGGTCGTCCTCGGGCGGCTGGCCGGGCGGCGGGGGCGGCGGTTCGTTGCTCATGGGGGCAGTGCACCCCGGCCCGTAAAGGCCCGCAACGGCTGAGGTCCCTTCGGGGGACGGGGCGTCAGCACACGGGCGTACGGGCTGCTTCCGGGCCACCGCCGACGAGGGGGCCGCCGCTGAGGGGCCGCCACCCCCACGAAGGGGCCGACGACATCCAAGGGCGCGCCCCGGAAGAGACGGCCTAGTTGTTCAGCGCGTAGAAGGCCATCGGGGAGTTCGGTACGAAGCCGATGCGCGGGTACACGGGCGCACCGGCGGCGGTCGCGTGCAGGGTCGCACGGGTCAGACCGGTGGCCCGGCCGCCCTCGTACAGGGCCTTGCGCGTCACCGCCTCGCCATAGCCCCTGCGCTCCCACCCGGGAACCGTGGCGACGAGCACGACGAAGAGACGGCCGGCCGCCTCCACCGTCGCCGCGCACGTCACCGGCACGCCGTCCCGCAGGCCGAGGTAGGCGTGCACCCCGTCCTTCCACAGCGCGGAGCCGACGAGGCCGTCGCGGCCGTCCTCCAGCGGGAATCCGTACGCCTGGGAGTTGAGGTCGGCGTACGCCCGCAGGTGTTCGTCGGTGCTCACGCGGACGAACGTCAGGTCGGGGTGGGCCGGTGCCGGGAGGGGCAGCAGGTCCCCGGCCATGCCGGTGCCGGGAAAGGCGTGCACGAGGCCCGCCTGCCCGGCCGCCTCGCCGAGTACCGCGCGCGCCTCGGTGGTCAGGAGGTCCTCGAAGACCCACAGGAACCCCGGCCGCTCCTTGGCGCGCATGATCTCCGCGACGTGTCCCAGACGCCGGCGCACGAGTGCCGGGTCCGCGCCGACGTCGGTCAGGGTGACGCAGTTCCAGAAGGCGAAGCGCGAATCGGCCCACCGTACGGCGATGCCTGGCAGGTCGCGCACGTCCGCCGCCGCGTCCCGGTCGAGCACCATCGCCCGCCAGCCCACGACCAGTTGCTCCATCGACTCGATCGCATCCGCGAGATCCTGCACCGGGACTCCTGAGAGAGGTGGGACGGAGGGGTGTGCCGTCACGGGCGCGGGGCGCGCTCAGCCCGCCACGAAGGTGCGGGCCGCCTTGTCGTGCCAGCACTGGCGCCACGGACGGTCGATCAGACACCAGAGCACGTTGACCACGCCGACCACGACCAGGCCCAGCACCCCGTACACGAGCCAGCGGCGCAGCGCCGCTCCCAGGCTCGGGGCGTCGTGGGACTCGATGTCCCGCACCTGGAGACCGCACAGCTTCTTCCCGAGCGTGCGACCCCACTTGGCGGTCGGCAGCGCCTCCAGGAGGAAGCCGAGCACCAGGAACGCGACGAGCACCCCGCCCAGCAGCACGGCCGTGGTGGAGTCCAGCAGCCAGACGGTGACCGTTTCGCCGGACTGCTCGGCCGCCTCGATCTTCTGGTCGATGTGGTCCATCGCCCGGGTGGCCAGCGGGAAGCCGATCGCGCCCACGAGCGCGCCGAGCACGACCGTGTCGACGATCCGGGCGGCCAGCCGCTTGCCGAGTCCGGCAGGCCTGGCGGAGGCCTGGGCGCGGGCAAGCTGCTGGAAAGGGTCCTCGACCGGAGGCTTCCAGGGCACGACAGGCTGCTGCTGCTCCGGCCGGGCGCCCTGCTGCTGCGCGGGCATCGGGCTCTGCCGCTGCGGCGCGTGCTGCTGCGGCCGGGCGCCCTGCTCGGGCCGGGCGAGCTGGTGGGCCTGTTGCGCCCAGGACGCCGACCCGCCACCGGGGCCGGGAGTCAGGGGCGTGCTCAGCCCGGGCGCCTGCGCCTGCGGCGGGGTGGGCGCCGGGGCGGGAGCGGGGGCCGGGGGCTGCGGCTGGGCCGCGGAAGTCCTGGCGCGGATCGACATGGTGCCGTCGGCGGGGGCCGCTCCGGCATCGCGCGGACGCGGGGTGCGGGCGGGACCGCCGGGGCCCACCGCGCGGATGGTGACCGTGCCGTCGGTCGGCGGACGGCCCCCGTCACCGGCGCCGGGCCGGTCGACGCGGATGGCCACGGTGCCGTCGGACACGGCACCGCTGCCGTCCCGCATCCCGGGAAGCGCGCCGCGCGTCGGGTCCGGGGCCTCCGGCGTGCGGGGATCCGCGGGCGCGCGCTCGGCCGGGGCACCGTCCGCAGGAGCGGGGACAGAAGCCTGGGCGGGAGTCGAGGCCTGGGCGGGGGCCGAAGGCGTGTCGGTACGGGGCGCGGGCGCTTCGGGCGTACGAGGATCCTGGCCGCCCCAGGAGACACGGCGGTCGCGCTCGCCGCCGAAGCCGGTCTGCCGGGAGGTGTCGGCCTGCCAGGCGGACGCCGGCCTGGGCCTGCCGGGAGCCACGTCGGGCTCGGCGCCGCCGGTGCCGCCGCTGTCCCGGCCCTCCGCCCCCTCGACCTCGTCGAGGTACATCGGTCCGGTCTCCTCCACCGGGGCCGGCCGCCGCGGGGCCGTGTCCGCCACCGGGGCGGACGGCGGAGCGGGAGTCGTCTCGCCCTGCTGGGGCGCGGGCCGGCTGGTGCCGGGAACCCACGAAGTGCCGTTCCAGTACCGGACATATCCGGGAATGGAAGGGTCGGGGTAGTACCCCTCGCGGGGGCTTTCGTCACCGGGTGCCGGGGTTGGGGCGCTCATCACCGTGGTCCCGTATCTCTTCGAGGCCTCAATACAAGAGTCCACATCTATCAGACAGCCGAGCGCCCCCGGGCCTGTCCTGGCGTTTGGACCACTTTCCGGGTCTCCGGAAGTTTTTCTTGGAAGTCGCGTCATAGTCGTCCGTGAGGGCGCTCTCTCCTTGTGCGGACCGGTCACGGGACCGGCCCCTACGAGTACCGGAAGGTCGTGCACCCTCATGCAGAACGCCGTGGAACGCGAGCTGGAAGTGAAGCTGGTCCTGTCGCCGGAGCGGTCGCTCCCCGTGCCCGCGCGGCTGTCGTACTTCACCGACGACCCCTACGCCGTGCACGTGACCTTCCACATCGGCTCCGAGTCCCCCGTGCACTGGACGTTCGCCCGGGAGTTGCTCGTCGAAGGGGTGTTCCGGCCGTGCGGGCACGGGGACGTACGGATCTGGCCGACCAAGGTCGACGACCGGGGCGTCATCTGCGTCGCCCTCACCTCCCCCGACGGCAACGCCCTCCTGGAGCTGCCGTCGACGGCCGTCGCCGCCTGGGTCGAGCGCACCCTGCGGGTCGTGCCGCCGGGCACCGAGAGCGGGCTGCTCGGACTGGACGCGGCCCTCGCCGAGCTGCTGACACCCCTTCCGGCCGACGACCTGTGGCTGAGCGACCCCTGGTCCCAGGACGAGCAGCAGGACGGCGAGGCCTGAGCGGTGCCTCCCGTCGGTCAGAACAGCTTGCCGGGGTTGAGCAGGCCGAGCGGGTCGAAGGCCGCCTTGATGCCCCGCTGCAGCTCGACCCCGACCTCGCCCAGTTCGCGGGCGAGCCACTCCTTCTTCAGTACGCCGACGCCGTGTTCGCCGGTGATGGTGCCGCCCAGTGCGAGGCCGAGCGCCATGATCTCGTCGAAGGACTCACGGGCCCTGCGGGACTCGTCGGCGTCGGTGTGGTCGAAGCAGACGACGGGGTGGGTGTTGCCGTCACCGGCGTGGGCGCAGACGCCGATGGTGAGACCGAACCTCTCGGCGATGGCGGCGGTCCCTTCGAGCATCGCGCCCAGCGCGGAGCGCGGCACGCAGACGTCGTCGATCATCGTGGCGGACTTGACGGTCTCCAGTGCGGGGAGTGACATCCGTCGGGCCTGCAGCAGGAGTTCGGACTCCGCGGCGTCGTCGGCGGGCACGACCTCGGTGGCGCCCGCCTCGGCACACAGCTTCCCGACGGCGTCGAGGTCGGCCGAGGGGTCGGGCGTGTCGAAGGCGCAGAGCAGCAGCGCCTCGGTGGTTTCGGGAAGGCCCATGGAGGCCATCGCGTTGACGGCACGCACGGTCGTACGGTCCATCAGTTCGAGGAGTGACGGGGTGTGCCCCCGCTCCATGATCCGGCACACGGCGTCACAGGCGGACGCCGCCGAAGGGAACTCGGCGGCCAGCACGAGCTGCTGCGGTGGCTGCGGGCGCAGTGCGAGGACGGCCTTGACGACGATACCGAGGCTGCCCTCCGATCCGACGAAGAGCCGGGTGAGGTCGTATCCCGCGACCCCCTTGGCGGTGCGCCGCCCGGTCTTCAGCAGCCGGCCGTCGGCCAGGACGACCTCCAGGCCCAGGACGTACTCGGCGGTGACGCCGTACTTCACGCAGCACAGCCCGCCGGACGCGGTGCCGATGTTGCCGCCGATGGTGCACATCTCCCAGCTCGACGGGTCCGGGGGGTAGTACAGCCCGTGCTCGTTGACGGCCCGGGACAGCGTGGCGTTGACGACCCCCGGCTCGACGACCGCGATCCGGTCGACCGGGCTGATCTCCAGGATCCGGTCCATCTTCACCAGGGACAGCACGATGCAGCCGTCGGAGGCGTTGGCCGCGCCCGAGAGGCCCGTCCTGGCGCCCTGGGGCACCACGGGGACGCGCAGCTCTGTGGCGGTCCGCATGACGTGCTGCACCTCCTCGACCGTGCGCGGGAGCACCACGACGGCGGGGGCGCCCGCGTCGCAGAAGCTCGCCATGTCGTGGGCGTACGAGGCGGTGACGGACGGGTCCGTGATCAGCGCCTCGGCCGGCAGGCCCGTGCTCAGTCGTTCCAGGAGAGCGTCCATGATCCAAGCGTGACACCCGGGGCCAATGGTGTGAACCCGTCTGCGGCACCCTTCGCGGAGCGCGATGCGATCTTCGTACTGACGCAGAGTGATGGCCATGGATGCCAAGCCGCAGCAGAACCCGGAGCCCTCCCCCTCCACCCTGCCGCCCCAGGGTGCGACGTCCGTTCCACCGCCCCCGGCGCCGATGCGCACCACGCTGCGCAGGGCGGCGTTCGGCGCGGTGGCCGGTGCCGTGCTCGTGGCGGGTGCCGTGATCGCCGTGCCGGACGGCGCCGACGAGGCCGCCCCGCCTGTTCCGGGGCCCGTGGCACGGGCCGAGGCCGCGGCGGCAGCAGGCTCCCCCGCCTCCCTGTCCGATCTGACGGCGCTGATCGGCGACCGGCAGAAGTGGGTGGAGACGCATCCGGCCGACGCGCCGTCCTGGGCGGTGCTCGGTACGGCGTACGTGGAATGGGGGCGACGGTCGGCGGACGCGGCGTACTACACCCGTGCGGAGCAGGCTCTCCAGCGCTCGCTGGCGGCGCAGCCGGGCGAACGGGGCAACACGGAGGCATGGGTGGGCCTGGGGGCGCTCGCCGTCGCCCGGAACGACTTCCTCGCGGCGAAGAAGTGGGGCGAGACGGTCCGCGCGCGGCAGCCGAAGAGCTGGACGGCGTACCCGGTGCTGATCGAGGCCTACAACGGCCTGGGGGACTACGCGGCGGCGGCGAAGGCGACGGAGAAGTTCGGGACCCTGCGCAAGGGCGCCCCCGCGCTGGCCAGGACGTCGCAGATGTACCGCAACCAGGGCTGGCGCGAGGACGCCCTGGCCACCGCGCAGGAGGCGGCCGACCTCGCGGCCACGCCCGCCGAGAAGGCGGCGGCCCTGCACGCCCTCGGCGACCTCGCGGCGGAGCGCGGCGAGCCCGCGGAGGCCCTCGCCCAGTACGAGGCGGCCCTGCGCACCGACCGGGGACACCTCGCCTCCCGCGCGGGCCGGGCCCGCGCCCTCGTGGCCCTGGACCGCACGGATGAGGCACTGGCGGACTACCGCACGGTGACGGCGAAGCTGCCCCGCCCCGAGTACGTCCTCGAACTGGGCGAGCTGTACGAGTCGCTGGGCCTGGACGGCGACGCCCGCACCCAGTACACCGCGCTCCGCGAGCTCCTCGCCGAGGCGCGGACCGCCGGGGTCGACGAGTCGCTCACCGAGGCCCGCTTCGAGGCCGACCACGGCGACCCGGAGGCCGCGGTGGAGCTGATGCGCGCGGAGTGGGCGGCGCAGCGCCGGAGTTCGGCGGTGGCGGACGCGCTGGCCTGGTCCCTGCACCGGGCGGGCCGGTCGGAGGAGGCGCTCCAGTACGCCGAGAAGGCGGTGGAGACCGGGGTGCGGAACGCCTCGTTCGCGTACCACCTGGGCGTCATCGAGAGCTCCCTCGGCCAGGACGGTCCGGCGCGCGGCCATCTCGAGGAGGCGCTCCGCACCGACCCGGACTTCTCACCGCTGGCCGCCCCGCTGGCGCGGGAGGCGCTGGACGAGCTCGGTGAGCCGGCGGACGGCGGCCCCGCCGACATGCAGCCGCCCGCCCCGGAGCCCGAGCCCGCCCCGGAGCCCACGCCCACGCCCACCCCGAAGCCGGAGCCCACGCGGGAGCCCGCGAAGGAGACGGTGCGGGAGCCCTCACCGTCGGCCGCCCCGTCCCCGGGCACGGCGAGGAGCGGCGCCGCGGCAACCCCGTAGCGAGCGGCACCAGGGCCCCTCCTCCCCGGCCGGGGAGGAGGGGCCCTGGTGTGTGCCGTCCTACAGGTTGCCGCGCTTCTCCTGCTCGCGCTCGATCGCCTCGAACAGGGCCTTGAAGTTGCCCTTGCCGAAGCCCATCGAGCCGTGCCGCTCGATCATCTCGAAGAAGACGGTCGGGCGGTCCTGGACCGGCTTGGTGAAGATCTGCAGCAGATAGCCGTCCTCGTCCCGGTCGACCAGGATCTTCAGCTCGCGCAGTGTCTCCACGGGCACCCGGGTCTCACCCGCCCACTCCCCCAGGGTGTCGTAGTACGAGTCGGGGGTGTCCAGGAACTGCACTCCGGCCGCCCGCATGGCCTTCACGGACGCGACGATGTCGTTCGTGGCGAGCGCGATGTGCTGGACGCCGGCGCCGCCGTAGAACTCCAGGTACTCGTCGATCTGCGACTTCTTCTTCGCGATCGCCGGCTCGTTGATGGGGAACTTCACCTTGAGCGTGCCGTCGGCGACGACCTTCGACATCAGGGCGGAGTACTCGGTGGCGATGTCGTCGCCCACGAACTCCTTCATGTTGGTGAAGCCCATGACCTTGTTGTAGAAGGTCACCCACTCGTTCATCCGGCCGAGCTCGACGTTGCCGACGCAGTGGTCGATGGCCTGGAAGGTCCGCTTGGCGGCCGGCTCCACGATCGGGTCCGCCGCCGTGTAGCCGGGGAGGTAGGGGCCGTCGTAGCCGGAGCGGTCGACCAGCGTGTGACGGGTCTTCCCGTACGTGGCGATGGCCGCCATGACGACGGTGCCGTGCTCGTCCTTGACCTCGTACGGCTCGGCGAGGCCCGTGGCGCCGTGCTCGACGGCGTAGGCGTACGCGGCGCGGGCGTCGGGGACCTCGATGGCGAGGTCGACCACGCCGTCGCCGTGGGCGTGCACGTGGTCGGCGAGGAAGGTGCCCCATTCGGTGGACGCCTTGATGACCGAGGTGAGGACGAAGCGGGCCGAGCCGTTGGTCAGGACGTAACTCGCGGTCTCGCGGCTGCCGTTCTCCGGTCCGGAGTAGGCGACCAGCTTCATGCCGAACGCGGTCGAGTAGTAGTGCGCCGCCTGCTTGGCGTTGCCGACGGCGAAGACCACCGCGTCCATTCCCTTGACCGGGAAGGGATCGGCCTGCCGGGCGGTGTCGGGGGTGGTGTGCACAGTCTCAGTCATGTCCGCAGGTTCCCGCCGCTTCGCAAGGTGCGCAACAGTTCGCCTTCCCACTGGTCAATCTGCCCAGCGAGACATGAGGATGGGCGGGCTATCTGTACAGGCTGACCATCGGGAGACGGATCATGGCGATCGATCATCTGGACGGCCGGCTCATCGTGCTGCTGGCCCGCGAGCCCCGCATCGGCGTACTCGAAGCATCGCGCCGTCTCGGTGTGGCGCGCGGGACCGTGCAGGCGCGGCTGGACCGGCTTCAGTCAAATGGCGTCATCCGGGGGTTCGGCCCCGACGTCGACCCCTCGGCACTCGGCTACCCCGTCACCGCGTTCGCCACGCTGGAGATCAAGCAGGGCCAAGGCGCCGACGTACGTGCCCATTTGAGCGGGGTGCCCGAGGTGCTCGAACTGCACACGACCACCGGGCACGGGGACATGCTCTGCCGGCTCGTGGCCCGGTCGAACGCCGATCTCCAACGGGTGATCGACCGCGTCGTGGGCTTTGATGGCATCGTCCGGGCCTCCACGGCGATCGTCATGGAAAACCCGGTGCCCCTGCGTATTATCCCGCTGGTTGAGCAGGCTGCAGAGGACAACGACTGAGCCTACGGAGCACCATGTGAACTTCTGGGAGTATCTGGGCACCCGCCATCAGCAACTGCTCACCGACACCTATCAGCACGCCAGCGCCGTCTTCCAGTGCATGGTCATCGCCACGCTCCTCGGCGTCCTGATCGGTGTCGTCAGCTACCGGAGCGGCTGGGGCGGCTCGCTGGCGATCACGTCCACCTCGGCGATCCTCACCATCCCGTCGCTCGCCGCGATCGGTCTGCTGATCCCGGTCGTCGGTCTCGGGGTCCCGCCCACCGTGATCATCCTGACGCTGTACGGGCTGCTGCCCATCGTCCGCAACTGCATCGTCGGGCTGCGCGGGGTGGACCCGGCCCTCGTCGACGCGGCGAAGGGCATCGGGATGTCCCGGATGCGACGGCTCCTCAAGGTGGAACTTCCCCTCGCGTGGCCGCCCATCCTCACCGGCATCCGGGTCTCCACCCAGATGCTGATGGGCATCGCCGCCATCGCCGCCTACGCGTCGGGCCCCGGCCTCGGCAACGAGATCTTCCGCGGACTCGCCTCGCTGGGAAGCGCCAACGCCATCAACCAGGTACTCGCCGGAACGATCGGCATCGTCATCCTCGCCCTGCTCTTCGACGCCGCGTACGTCCTGCTCGGGCGGCTCACCATTCCTAGGGGGATCCGTGTCTGAGACCGCAGAGACCGGGCCGGCCGAGACCGCCCCGTCCCGCCCGCCCACCACATCGGGCGCCACGATCCAGCTGGAGAACCTCACCAAGTCCTATCCGGGCAGCGCCGCTCCCGCCGTGGACGAGGTCTCCATGGACATCAAGGCCGGCGAGACCGTGATCCTCGTGGGGCCGTCGGGCTGCGGGAAGTCCACCACCCTGAAGATGATCAACCGCCTGATCGAGCCGACGTCCGGGCGGATCAGGATCAACGACGAGGACGTCACCGACATGGACCCGGTGAAGCTGCGCCGCAAGATCGGCTACGCCATCCAGTCCTCCGGCCTCTTCCCGCACATGACGGTCGCGGAGAACATCGCCCTCGTACCGAAGATGACGGGCTGGTCGAAGTCCGGGGTGAAGGACAGGGTCGAGGAGATGCTCGACCTGGTCGGGCTCGATCCGCGCGAGTTCCACGGGCGCTATCCGCGCCAGCTCTCCGGCGGCCAGCAGCAGCGCGTGGGGGTGGCCAGGGCACTCGCCGCCGATCCGCCGGTGCTGCTCATGGACGAGCCCTTCGGCGCGGTCGACCCGATCACCCGCGACCACCTCCAGGACGAGCTGATCCGGCTCCAGCACGAGCTGCACAAGACGATCGTCTTCGTCACGCACGACTTCGACGAGGCGATCAAGCTGGGCGACCGGATCGCCGTGCTGCGGGAGCGTTCGCACATCGCGCAGTTCGACACCCCGGAGGCCATCCTCACCAACCCGACGGACGACTTCGTCTCCGGATTCGTGGGCGCGGGCGCCGCGCTGAAGCGGCTCAACCTCACCCGCGTACGCGACGTGGGGATCGCCGACTTCCCGACGGTGACCGTCGAGGACCCGCTCCAGTCGATCTTCAACAAGCTGCGGGACGGCCAGCACAACGAGCTGCTGATGCTGGACCGCCGCAACCGTCCGTACAAGTGGCTGCGGCGCGGCGACCTGATGCGGGCCAAGGGCTCACTGGCCAGGGCCGGGCAGCTGGTGCACGACACGGTCACCCGGGACGCGACCCTGCACGACGCGCTGGAGGCGGTCCTCACCGACAGCGGTGGGCGGGTGGCCGTCACGGGCCGGCGCGGTGAGTTCATCGGTGTCGTCGACATGCACACCCTGATGAACTCCGTGCAGGAGCTCCTGGAGGACGACCGGCTCACGGCGATGGAGCACCAGCACGATCTGGAGGAGCTGCGTGTCCATCGGACGGAGCACGAGCTGGAGGGCGGTGGCACCGGGCTATGACCCCCAGTCATCAGGCTCCGCCCAAGGGGTCCCGTCCTCCGGGCGAGCACGACGTGGGAGGCCACGCCTTCCGTGACGAGGAGGCGGAGCCCACACCGCCGCCGTCCGGGCCGCGGCGCCGCATCACCTGGCAGAAGCTCGTGGTGGTGCCGGCCGTCTGCGCGGTCGTCCTGGTCGTGACCTACCTGTGGATCTCCAACGTCGACCTCGACTCCATCGCGGAGAACTCGCTGGCCGGCGACAACGTGGAGGTGCGCTGGTGGCAGCACGTCAGGCTGACCGCCATCTCCACCTTCTGGGTGCTGATCATCGCCATCCCGCTCGGCATCGCGCTGACCCGGCGCGGACTGAGGAAGGCGGCCCCCGGGGTCACCGCCCTCGCCAACATCGGCCAGGCGACCCCCGCGATCGGGCTGCTGGCGCTGCTCGTGATCTGGCTGGGCATCGGCCCCTCGACGGCGATCATCGGCATGGTGATCTACGCCGTCCTGCCGGTGCTCTCCAACACGGTGGCGGGTCTCAACTCGATCGAGCCGACGCTCGTGGAGGCGTCCAAGGGCATCGGCATGTCCGCGATGGGCACGCTCACCCGGGTCGAACTGCCGCTCGCCGTCCCGCTGATCCTCGCGGGCGTCCGCACCGCGCTGGTCCTCAACGTGGGCACCGCGACCCTCGCCACCTTCGGCGGCGGCGGAGGGCTCGGCGACCTCATCACCTCGGGGATCCAGACCCAGCGCATGCCCGTGCTGATTCTCGGTTCCGTGCTGACGGTGGTGCTGGCACTGCTGGTGGACTGGCTGGCCTCGCTGGTCGAACTGTGGCTGACGCCGCGCGGACTGGAGGAAGCGTGAGGGTACGTACGGGCCTGGCGTCGACGGCCGCGCTCGCCCTCCTGCTCACGGGGTGCGGGCTGAAGAGCGGGTCGCCGCTGGTGGACGAGGTGGAGCCTGGATCGGTCGGGCAGGGGCAGCCGCTCAAGGGCGCCTCCCTGACGGTGACCTCGAAGAACTTCAGCGAGAACATCATCCTGGGCCAGATCATGGGCCTCGTCTTCAAGGCGGCCGGCGCCGAGGTCCTGGACCGGACGAACCTGCCGGGGTCGATCAGCGCGCGCGAGGCGGTCGTCAAGGGCGAGGCGGACGCCCTGTACGACTACACGGGCACGGCGTGGATCACCTATCTGGGTCACGCGAAGCCGGTCGTCGACCCGCAGAAGCAGTACGAGGTGGTACGCGACGAGGACAAGGGCAACGGGGTGACCTGGCTCCCGCCGTCCACGCTCGACAACACCTACGCCCTGGCCATCAGCAAGAAGAACAACGCCAAGTACCACCTGAAGACCCTGTCCGACGTGGCCGCGCTCGCCAAGAAGGCCCCGGGCGCCGTGACGGTCTGCGTGGAGAACGAGTTCGCCTCGCGCGACGACGGGCTGCCGGGCATGCAGAAGCACTACGGGATGAAGCTGCCGGCCGAGAACATCAAGAAGATGGACGCGGGGATCATCTACACCCAGGTGAACTCCGGCGGCTGCCTGCTGGGCGAGGTGTACACCACGGACGGCCGGATCAAGGCGATGGACCTGGACGTGCTGGAGGACGACAAGCAGTTCTTCCCCAACTACAACGCCGCCCCCGCCATCCACACGGCGACCCTCGACAAGTACCCCGAGATCGCCGAACTGCTGGCGCCCATCACCGAGAAGCTCACGACGCCGCTGGCGCAGGAGCTCAACTCCAAGGTGGACGTGGACGGCCAGGACCCGCACGAGGTGGCGAAGGACTGGCTGGTGGACGAGGGGTTCATCCAGGAGGGCTGAGCAGGACGGGAGTTACAAAGAAGTCCTTGCAAAAAAGGTGTTGCAAAGCAGTCTTTGCAACTCTATGGTCGTCCCATGCCACCGAACGAGCCCGAGGACCGGCCGGTCCCGTACGCCGACGACCCCAAGATCCACCATGTCGACACCCGCACCCTGCGGGGTCTCGCCCACCCCCTGCGCATCCGGCTGCTGAACGCCCTGAGGGAGTTCGGCTCCGCCACCGCCTCCGGGCTCGCCGACCGGCTCGGCGAGTCCAGCGGCGCCACCAGCTACCACCTGCGCCAGCTCGCTGCGTACGGCTTCGTCGAGGACGACCCGGAGCGGGGCAAGGGCCGGGAGCGGTGGTGGAAGGCCGTCCACGCGGGCAACACCTTCAACACCAGCACGTTCACGGAACACCCGGACGCCGAGGTGCGGGGGGCCGTCGGGGTCGTTCTCCACGAGGTGGCGACCACGCACGCCCAGGAGCTGAACACCTGGCTGGGGACGATGCGCGAATGGCCCGAGGAGTGGCGCAAGGCCTTCGACCTCAGCGACTTCAAGCTTCGCCTCACCCCCGAACTCTCCGTGGAGCTGGCGGAGAAGATCCAGGAACTGGTGAACAGCTACCGGGACCGCGTCCCGGAGGGCACCGAGGGATCGGCCGTCGTCCGCACCCATCTGCACATGTTCCCGCGCCCCACCGACTGAGGGGATCACCGTCATGCACAGCGACATCCACCTCCTGCTGCACACCTACCGAGCCGCCGAACTCCAGCACGAGGCAGCCGAGTTGAATCCGCCCAGGCGCCCGCTGCGTCAGCGGATGGGCTGGACGATGGTCGAGCTGGGCCTCCGGCTGGCCCAGGCACCGCCGCGCAGGGCCGCACGGGCGGCCTGACGGTGGACGGGGGGAAAGGGGGGCGGCACCGCACGCCGCTGGCCGCTGCCCTCGCGGCCAACTCCATATCCACGGCGGGGACTTCGCTGACCCTCATCGGCGTACCGTGGTTCGTCCTGGAGACCACGGGGAGCGCCGGGCGGGCCGGGGTCGTCGCGTTCTGCGCGACCCTGCCGATCGTCGTCGCGGCCCTGGTGGGCGGGCCCGTCATCGACCGGCTGGGCCGGCGCCGGGTGGCCGTCGGGTCCGACGCGGTCTGCGGCGCGGCCGTGGCCGCCGTCCCGCTGCTCCACTCCACGGGCGTACTCGAATTCTGGATGCTGTGCGCCCTGATGGCGCTGAACGGGCTGGCCCACACCCCTGGCAACACCGCGCGCTACGTCCTCGTGCCCGACCTGGCCGAGCACGCGGGCACCACGCTCCCCCGCGCCGCGAGCCTCTTCGACGCGGTGTCGCGGGGTGCCCGCATGGTGGGTGCCGCGCTGGCGGGCATCCTGATCGCCGCCGTCGGGGCCGAGACCGTGCTCCTGCTGGACGCCGCCACGTTCGCACTGTCCGCCCTGCTGGTGGCGGCCGGTGTGCGCGGGGTCCGCGCGGCCGAGCCCCGCAAGGGCGCGGCCCCGGTCTCGCTGCGCGCGTACGGCGCCGAGCTGCGCGAGGGCTACGCCTACGCGCTGGGCGACCGGCTGCTGCTGGCCGCCGTCGTCATGGTGATGTTCATGAACGGCGCCGACCAGGGCTGGAACGCCGTCCTGCTGCCCGTGCACGCCGAGAGCGAGCTGGGCGGGGCCACCCATCTGGGGCTGCTCAGCGCGCTGTACGGCGCGGGCGGGCTGACCGGCGCGCTGCTGTACGGGGCGGTGGGGCACCGCTTCTCGCGGCGGACCGTGTTCACCGTGTGCGTGCTGCTGTGCGGCGCCCCGCGCTACGCGGTCGCCGCGCTGACCGGGACGACGCTGCCGCTCGCGGTGACGATGGCGCTGGGTGGAGTCGCCGGCGGCATGCTCAACCCGATCCTGACGACGCTGACCTATGAACGCGTCCCCGAGCAGCTGCGGAGCCGGGTGTCCGGCGCGCTCACGGCGGGCTGCGAGCTCGCCATGCCCGTCGGCGGGCTCGCGGCGGGCCTGCTGGTCGAGGGTACGGGCGCGACGGGAGCGCTGATGGCGATGGGCGGGGTGTACTTCCTGGCGACGCTGAGCCCGCTGGTCTTCCCCGCGTGGCGGGGCATGGAGGACCCTGCGCCCCAGGTCAGCAGCTCGGGACCTTGCCACCCTGATCCAGGGCCCGCAGCGAGGACACCGCGCCCTTCAGCGTCGTGACGGGGATCAGCCGCAGACCGTCGGGCCGCTCGGCCTCCGCCTGCTTGCACTCGGCCTTCGGGACCAGGAAGACGGTCGCGCCGTCGCGCCGGGCGGCCTGCGTCTTCAGGGAGACCCCGCCGACCGCGCCGACCGCGCCGTCGGCCTCGATCGTGCCCGTACCGGCGACGGTGCGCCCACCGGTCAGATCGCCGCCGGAGCCGTCGCCGTCCAGCTTGTCGATGATGCCGAGCGAGAAGAACAGGCCCGCGCTGGGGCCGCCGACATCGGCGAGGCGCAGCGTGATGTCCACCGAACCCGGCTTCTTGTCGAGGTAGTTCAGGGCCGCGTCGACGGCGACGTTCTGCGACTCCTTCATGTCCTGGAGATTGTGCTGCTCGATCTCCTTCTCGGACTCGCCCGACGGGTAGACGGAGTCGCGCGGCATGACGGCCCGGTCCGTCCTGAACCAGCTGTCGACCACGTCCGCGATCCCGATGTCGGCCGTGGGCGCGGTCGCGAGGATCGTCGTCATGCGCAGTTCACCCTCGGGGGTACGGGTGGGCGCGCCCTTGATCGTGATGACCGGCGTCCCCTTGCTGTCCCCGAGCACATCGGCGGTGGTACCGGGCTGCGCCACGGTGAACGGAAGCGGCGCGA
Source organism: Streptomyces sp. CB02058 (assembly GCF_001905505.1). Classification (GTDB taxonomy): domain Bacteria; phylum Actinomycetota; class Actinomycetes; order Streptomycetales; family Streptomycetaceae; genus Streptomyces. Next base: position 109,432 of record NZ_LIPG01000002.1, on the reverse strand, counting down.
AGGCGGCCGTGCCGAACAGCGCGAGGACGGGCAGCGCGCAGAGGGCGAGGGTGCGGGGGCGAGAGAGACGAAGAGCCACCCGCCCAATCTATCCGCCGCGCGCCCCGGACTCCGAACGCCCCGGGGCGGCCGGAGTCCTCGGGACCTCACGGCAGGGCCCGGACGGCGCCGGGGCCCCGCGGCCTCGGCGCGGGGCGCAGGGCGTCGAGCCTCGCCGCCGGATCTCGGGGCAGGGCGCCCCGCCCCGGATCTCGGCGCAGGGCGCCCGGGTCCCCGGTTGTCAGCGCAGGGCGCCCGGCCCCCGGTTCCCAGCGCAGGGCGGCGCCCCCGGCCCCGCCGCCGGATCTCAGCGCAGGGCGTCCGCGACCTCGCGGGCCGCGTCGAGGACGCGCGGACCGACTCGTTCCGGTACGGCGTCGGCGAGCATGACCACGCCCACGCTGCCCTCCACCCCGGAGACCCCGACCAGCGGTGCGGCGGCCCCGCAGGCACCGGCTTCGAGCTCGCCCTGGGTGAGGGTGTAGCCCGGGTGGTCGACCGACTTCTGCCGGGCGGTGAGGATCGCCCGTCCCGCGGCGCCCCGGTCCAGGGAGTGGCGGAACCCGGCCCGGTACGCCACGTGGTAGTCGGTCCAGGTCGGCTCGACGACGGCGACCGCCAGCGCGTCCGCCCCGTCGACGAGGGTGAGGTGGGCGGTGGCCCCTATGTCCTCGGCCAGGGAGCGCAGCGCGGGCAGCGCGGCCTCCCTGACGAGGGGGTGCACCTGCCGGCCCAGGCGCAGCACGCCGAGGCCCACCCTGGCCCGGCCGCCCAGGTCACGCCGGACGAGGGCGTGCTGCTCCAGGGTGGCGAGCAGTCGGTAGACCACGGTGCGGTTGACCCCGAGTTTGTTCGACAACTCGGTGACGGTGAGGCCGTGATCGGTATCGGCGAGCAGTTTGAGGACACGCAGTCCCCGGTCGAGCGTCTGAGAAGTCTCCGCGGTCACGACGCCCTCTCCCTCTTGGTGAGCGGGGCGGTTTCTCTGGGGATGCCGACGCCGGTCCCACGGCGACGCACCGAGAGGCCGCCGACTGGCCATGGCACCGGCTGCGCTCCGAGGCCACATTGCCACGGGGCGTTCATGTTTCGGGGACATTAGCGAGCGGGTCCGCTCAGCGGAAGACCTCGTCCAGAATCCGGTCTCCCACCGGAACGCGGCCACATAACCGCCGGTCAGCGCGGAACCGTCCGGAACGCGAACATCTACGCGCGTTCAAGTCGGGTGACGTCCTCGCGACGCTCCGTACATCACCCGTGAACGATTGTTAACCCACCGTGAAATATGTGCCACAAAATTTTCCCGCGCGCGTGCGCGTACCGGCGCCCGCCCGCGCGCGCACGCCCTCTCCCCGCTCCGGCCCACGCCGGAGACACCGCCGTCCGCAGGAGCGAAAACGGGTCCGGCAAGGGGCTCACGCCCCGTCCGCAGGAAGGAGAACGGGTCCGGCACGAGGGCTCACCCCCGTACCGGACCCGTGACTTCCCCGGCGTCCGCCGTCGCTCACCGCATCCGGGTGGCCCACTCCTGGACCTTCTTGATCCGGTCCTGGATCTGCCCGGCCGTGGCCTCCGCGCTGGGCGGCCCGCCGCACACCCGCCGCAGCTCGGTGTGGATCACCCCGTGCGGCTTGCCGCTCTGGTGGGTGTAGGCAGACACCATCGTGTTGAGCTGCTTGCGGAGCTCCAGCAGCTTCTTGTGGGTGACCACGGGCCGGTTCTCGGCGGCCTTCTCCAGGAGGTCGGCCTCCGCGGCCGGCTTCTGGCGGCTGTGCGCGATCTGCCGGGTCTGCCGCTTCTGGAGCAGCAGCTGCACCTGGTCGGGTTCGAGGAGCCCCGGGATGCCGAGGTAGTCCTGCTCCTCCTCGCTGCCCGGGTGCGCCTGCATGCCGAACTCGGCACCGTCGTACAGCACCCGGTCGAAGACCGCGTCGGACTCCAGCGCCTCGAACGGCAGCTGCTCCTCGGTCTCCTCGTCCTCCAGCTTCTCGGCGTCCGCGAGGAGCTGGTCCTCCTCGGCGAACGGGTTCTCCTCGTCGCTGCCCTTCTTCGGCTTGTCGAGCACGTGGTCGCGCTCGACCTCCATCTCGTTCGCGAAGTCGAGGAGCATCGGAATGGTCGGCAGGAACACCGAGGCGGTCTCGCCGCGCCTGCGCGACCGCACGAAACGCCCGACTGCCTGGGCGAAGAAGAGCGGCGTCGAGATCGTGGTGGCGTACACGCCGACCGCGAGACGCGGCACGTCGACGCCCTCCGACACCATGCGCACCGCGACCATCCAGCGCGAGTCGTCATGGCTGAACTTGTCGATGTTCTTCGACGCGGCCTTCTCGTCGGAGAGGACCACGGTCGGCTTCTCACCGGTGACCGACTTGAGGATCTTGGCGTACGCGCGCGCCGACTCCTGGTCCGTCGCGATGACCAGCCCGCCCGCGTCCGGAATGCCCTTGCGCACCTCGGTCAGCCGCTTGTCGGCGGCGGCCAGCACATTGGGGATCCAGTCGCCGGTGGGCGCGAGGGCGGTGCGCCAGGCCTGACCGATGGCGTCCTTGGTCATCGGCTCGCCGAGCCGCGCGGCGATCTCGTCGCCCGCCTTCGTGCGCCAGCGCATGTTGCCGCTGTAGCTGAGGAAGATCACGGGCCGGACGACGCCGTCGGCGAGCGCGTTGCCGTAGCCGTAGGTGTAGTCGGCCGAGGAACGGCGGATGCCGTCGTTGCCCTCCTCGTACGCGACGAAGGGGATCGGGTTGGTGTCCGAGCGGAAGGGCGTACCGGTGAGGGCCAGCCGGCGGGTCGCCGGGTCGAAGGCCTCCTGGCACGCCTCGCCCCAGGACTTCGAGTCACCGGCGTGGTGGATCTCGTCGAGGATCACGAGCGTCTTGCGCTGCTCGCACCGGTTGCGGTGGAGCATGGGGCGCACGCCGACACCGGCGTACGTGATCGCGACGCCGTGGTACTCCTTGCTCACCGGCCCGGCGCTGTAGTCGGGGTCGAGCTTGATCCCTATGCGGGCCGCCGCCTCCGCCCACTGCTTCTTGAGGTGCTCGGTGGGCGCCACGACGGTGATCTGCTGCACCACGTGATGGTGCAGCAGCCATGAGGCGAGGGTCAGCGCGAAGGTGGTCTTCCCGGCGCCGGGCGTCGCGACCGCGAGGAAGTCCCGCGGCTGGTCCTGGATGTACTTCTCCATGGCACCCTGCTGCCAGGCACGCAGCTTCCCGGCGGTCCCCCAGGGGGCGCGTCCGGGAAAGGCGGGTGAGAGATGGTGGGAGGCGGTAGTAGTCACGGTCTCCGGTTCGGCACTCGGGTACGTGGGGCGCTGTCCGTACGAGCCGGAGCCGGCCCGCACGCGATACGACAACCGGGCCACCCTACCGGCGGGCGAGACCGAACCCCGTATGAACGAGCCGTCGTCGGGGGCTGCTGAGACCCTCTTCACAAGAGGCAGTCACCTGGCGAACCCGGGCAGCTGCTCCGCGATCTTGGACATCTCCAGCGCTCCCTGGCACACGTCCAGCACGAACCGCTCGGCCTCATCCACGTCGAAGTCGGCATCGAGCGGGTGACCGTTCATGTGCAGGAAAACCCAGGTCGCGTACCACGCGATGCGTTTGTTGCCGTCGACGAGCCCATGGTTGCGCGCCAGCGACTCCATGAGCGCTGCGGCCTTCTGCCACACGTCCGGATAGGCGTCCTGACCGAAAACGCTCGCCCGCGGGCGAGCCAGTGCCGAGTCGAGCAGACCGTAGTCACGAACCTCGGCCGCCCCAAGCCGTCCCGCGAGGTTCAGCAGCTCGGGCAGTGTCAGGTACTGCATCAGGCCAGCCTCCGGTTCAGCTCCTCACTGACCTTCAGCACGTGATCCGCTGCCTCGTTGAAGAGGCGCGAGTGTTCGTTTATGGCCGTGATCACCGCATCGTGGGCGAAGGACTGCATGCTTCGCCCCTCCGCCTCGGCGCGCGCACGCAGGGCGTCCAGCTCTTCCTCGGTAAACCGCAGATTCAGACCAGCCATGGACGAATGGTACCGCGTGGTACCACTCGGTGCTAAGCGTCTGTCCGCACACGTGTGGCCACCCACACCCCCACCAGCGCCACCGCCGCCATCGGCAGGAACACCACCATGAACGCCCCCGGGTGCGCCGCGGCCGTACCGCTTCCCACAGCCCCGTGCGACGCCGCGCCCACGGCCCCGCCGCCGAGCGCGGCGAACGCCGCACCGCCCGCGGCGAGCAGCAGCGCGTTGGAGAGACCGTCCGAGATCTGGAGGGCGGCCGAGTTGGCACCCGCCTCCTGCGGGGCCGACAGCTTGAGCAGCAGCACGCTCGTCGACGCGATTACCATGCCCATGCCGAAGCACCCGAAGCCCCAGACCACTGCGAGGGTCCACACCGGCACCGCCTCGATCAGCACGCTCGGCGCGCCGACTATCGCGAACGTCACCAGCACCATGCCCACGACCATGAGCACGCCCCGGTGCGGCTCCAGCCGGGGCCTGGCCAGGACGTACGAGCCGAGCGCCCAGGTCAGGCCGCCCGCGGCCAGGGAGAGGCCGGCCAGGGTCGGGGAAAGCCCGCGCTGGGTCACGAGCATCAGCGGCACGAAGGACTCCGCGACGATGAACGAGCCGGCCGACATCCCCCGCAGCAGGATCACCGCGGGCAGCCCCCGCGCGGCCCGCACGGTCCCCGCGGGCAGCAGCCCGCGCACGGCGGGCACGAGCAGCGCGGCACCCGCCACGGCGGGCACCAGCGAGAGCCACCGCAGCTCCTGGCCCGCGTACTGGAGCAGCCCGGCACCCGCCGAGATGCCGAGCGCGAGCCGGATGCGCCTCCGGTCGAACGGCTCAGCCGCCGCCTCGGCGTCCGTGGGACCGCCCGCCATCCGCCGTATCGCGGGCAGCGCGAGGCCGAGCGGCAGGAGGATGAGGACCGGGATGCCGACGAAGACCCAGCGCCACCCGAGGTGCTCGGTCACGGTCCCCGAGGCGAGCGGCCCGACCACGGACGGCACGATCCAGGCCGCCGAGAACGCCGCCATGATGCTCGGCCTGATCCGCTCCGGGTAGGCACGCCCGATGACCACGTACAGCGCGACGATCACGAGCCCGCCGCCGACTCCCTGGACGGCCCGCCCCAGGATGAAGATCCACATGCCGGCCGCCGTACCGGAGAGCAGCAGCCCGGCCCCGAACGCCCCGATCCCGGTGGCGAGCGGCGCGAGCGGCCCGCGCCGGTCGGCCCACTGCCCGGAGAGCACCATCGCGAAGAGGCTGGTCGTGAAGTACGCGGAGAAGGCGAAGGCGTAGAGCGGGATGCCGTGCAGCTCACGCGCGGCCACCGGCATCGCCGTACCGACGGCGGTCGCCTCGAAGGCGATGAGCAGCACGACGGAGACGATGCCGATGCTCAGCGCCCGGTACGTACGCCCCAGCACGCCTTCGATCGGGGCGGGTGCGGTGGTCTCCACCAGGGCAGCGGTGACCTCGGCGTCACGGGGTTCCAGGGCGGTCATGAGGCTCAGGGTAAGGGCCGCACCAGCAGGTGACCCCTGTCGGGGGACGGGTATCGGTCTCGTCCCTTGGTCGTACGACCGTGGGTGCCGCCCGGCCGCGAACGTGAACGCGGCATGGCAGTCGCGTTGCAGCGCCCCCGCCACCCTTGAGACCGGCCCCACCCCGCCCGTACGGTCGACAGCAGATCAAGAAACGCACGGCCGTGTGCCCGAGTGGTTCAGGGGCTCGACTGCAACTCGAGTTACACCGGTTCGAATCCGGTCACGGCCTCCAGCGGAAGACCCGTAAGGGAACGGCCGCCCCCATGGTGCGGGGGCGGCCTTTTCTGCGTACGAGGCGAACACCGGCAGATCGCTCAGGACTTTGTCCGCGCCTTCTGCCGGGCTCGCTCCTCGGACTCCTGGATCTCCAGGATCCGAAAGACATGGGAACTCGCCCGCTTGCGTGCGCTCCCGCTCGTGAACAGCGCCGCACCCGCGACGGCGGGGGGCACGGCAAGGAATCCGATTCCGAGGAGTTCCGGCCAGTCCCGCTCGGCGCTGCACAGCTTTCCCGCGCCTTGGCTGTACGACGTGCTCTCGCTGTCGTAGAACACCGGGGCATCGCAAGCGATTTCATCCTGAAAGTCATGCACACTAAACGGGATCAGCAGCAAGTACCCCAACCAGAGGAACAGGGCTGCGGACACCGCCATCAGACCGGCGCCCCAGCGCTGCTGCCGTCCGGCCCAACGGTCGAATTCCTGTCGGGCTGGCCATTGCATGAGAAGTCCCCCATCGGTTGTCCAACGTGCTTGTCCGGGCACAGAATCCCGCGAATCACGGGAGCATCCACCGGGCCGGTGCTGCGACGGGCCGTGGATGCGGTAAGCCCCTGGCCGCACCACTCCCTCGGCTGTGCATCGCGACCCTGCCGGTCACGCCGCACAGCCATCACGGTGCCCATGGTCACGACGAACGAGTGGCGGAGCCACACGCGACGCTCGAACCCCAGGCCTCAGGGCCCGAGCGCAGGGTCACGATCCGACCTCGCGAAGCATCTACTTCGGCGTGAGATCGGGGGACTCGGGCAGCCCCGCGTTGTTCTCGCAGCCGAGTTCCTTCACCACGGAGAGAGCCCCGGTGTGAAGGATCTCCAGATTGGCGTCACGGGTCTCGGGCGTGTCCGGGGCGTCGCTCTCCCCCACCGTGAAGCTCCCGTAGATGCGCAGCGGCTGCGCCTCCGAGCCCTTGAGCTGCGGGCTGACGCACTCGAGGTAGAGCGAGGCTCCGGTGGCCCTCGCCTCGGACCTCTTGCCCATCGTGTAGAACACCGTGCCGGCGTCGGCCCTCGGGTCCTTCACGTCCTGCGGGGCGTACATCGAAAACTTGATCTTCGCTCCGTCGCCGGCTCCGCCGCCCTTGGGGCTGAGCTCGCACAGGGCCGCCCCCGTGGCCCAGCTACGCCCGGACTCGTATCCGTCCGTCAGCGCCTCGACGACCTTGTCCCGGCCGCTGGTGCCACTGGCGAAGAACTCCGAATCCGCCGTGACCGCCTCGACCTTCTTCGCCAGGGACGCACCGAACAGGCCGCCGCAGACCTTGCCGGCCCCCACGAAGGTTTCCTCGGCGCCCTTGTCCGCCTCCGCGTCCGAGCCGCACGCCGCCAGGCCCGCCCCCGCGGCCATGACCAGGCCGACGGCGGCTGCCAGGCGCCCTGCCCGTGCCAGACCCACGATCTTCATCCCTCCGTCGATACCCATGTTCTCGTCAGCCCGTTTCCGGATCCTGGCCCTGCTGGTTCTCCCGCTGGTTACCGGTCGAGTAACCGTTCCTCATGGACTCCTTCATGTCCTGTCGGAACTCCCGGTCCTCCTTCGAGTCCCCGGTGTTGCGGCCGAGGAAGTCCTCCATGGGCGCTTCGGCCGTGGACTCGCCGGCCCGGTAGATCTTGTTCCATTCCTCCCTGGTCAGCTCCTCGGCCTTCTCCTTGCTCGCGTCGACCGAGTTGTCCGAGATGTCACCGATGAACTGTCCCGCGAGCTGCTCCAGCCCACCGCTGGCCGTGTCGGTGGCCAGGGGGATGAGCACGGCCGCCGTCCCGACCGCCGCGGTGGCAGGCAGGAAGGCGACGCCCGCGGCGATACCCGCCGCAGCACCGAACTCCACCCATCCGGAGCGCTTGGCGACGGCCTTCTCGTAGTCCTCGTGGCTCTTCATGTTGTCGGCCTGGACCTGGTCGGCCCTGGACTGGTCGAGCATGCCCTGGACCTCCGCACCGACGTGCACGGCCGATCGGGCCCCGCCCTTGTCGATCACCCCGTCGGCGTCGACCTGGTTGCCCAGCACACTCCGCGTGTACACCTCTTCCGCGGCCGAGACCGTCGCATAGGCGTCCGGGTGCTGACCGAGGGCGCTGAGGAAGCCGCGAGTGATGCTCCTGCCCTCCTCGTCGTCCGGGAACTGGATGTGGCCGTCGGAGTCCTTGGGGGCGAACACGCTGTACGGGTCGCCCTTGTCCAGCGCCCAGTTGATGTCGTCGATGTAGCCGGCGCCCATGGTGCCCAGGCTGTCGGACATCGCCTCCTGCTGCTTGAGCAGCCCGGCGTCCGCCCCGTACTTCTCCATGACCTGCTGCATGACCGCGGCGTTGTCGTCGTCCCGCACCACAGTGGCGTCCGGGTGCCCGGCCGGGTAGCCGAGCGTGGCCGACTCCAGCGCGTGGCCCAGCGCGTCGGGCATGTGGTTGAGGGAGGCTTTGAGCTCATCCTCGTCGAGCGAGTTGACGTCTCCGAACGACTCCCACTTCTCGTTGCCGAAGAAGTCGAGGTAGTTCTTTATCTCCAGCCCGTCCTTGTCCTTGCCCAGATCAGCCGTAGCACTCCGGTTGACGGTGCCGTCCTCGTTGTACGCGGTCGGGTCGTCGTTGAAGAAGTGCTTGGCCGCGTCCGGGCTGTTGCCGAGCGCCTCCAGCATGGCGGTAGTCGGGTCGTATCCCGCACCGTTGACGCCCGAGGGGTTGAACGGGTTCTTGAACGGGCTGTTCACCACCTTGTTGTCGGCGAACATGTACGGGTCCTTCTGGTGCAGCTGCGCCACGTGCTCGGCGATCGGGTTGAGGAACGACTTGTCATAGTTCCCGTACCGCATGATCCCGCCGAGCAGCTGGTATCCGTACGGCCCGTTGTAGTCGTGCTTGGCGAGCGGGATACGTTCCGTACCCATCTTGCGGAGCTCGGGGCCCCACTTCTCGCTGAATTCCTTGTCGTGGGACGCGGTGGCCAGATTGAGGCCCAGGTTCTTCTGGAGATCCTGGACGTCCTTGAGGCGCTCCTTGTCGACCTTGCCGTAGTTGTACGTGTCCGTGGAGAGCTGCCCGAAGAACGCGAGCGACTTCTCCGGGCCGAGCTTCTCGTAGAAGTTCTTGGAGAACTCGACCGACTTGCTGTTGTCGTGCAGCAGTTCGTTGAGCGCCTGGAGCTCGGTGTGCGTGATGTCGCGGCCCTTGGCGGCCAGAGCGGCGGCCCGGGCGGCCTCCTCCTGGTCCATCTTCGTGTACTTCGGGGCGCTGAAGTCCTTGCCCTCGGTGACGTTGGCCTCAAGGGTGAGCTTGAAGGTCTCGTCCGTGTCGTTGCAGGTCTCGACAATGCTGTCGATCTTCTTCTGCCAGGACGCGATGTTCGCCTTCTGCTGGCGTGCGAGCTCCGGATAGTCGGGGTCGTGAGCGCGCTGCGAGGGCGGAATGTCCTCCACGGGGTGGCGCGCGGTGACCTTGCCCTTGGCGTCGATGTGCATACCGGCCGCCGGTCCCTCGTGGTCCCGGATGTTCACGAGGTCGTCCTTGGCCTTCTTGATGGCCGTATGGGCTTCCTCGAGAATCGCCTGGACGCCCTTCGCCTCGGCCGCGGCGTCCTTGAACTCCTTGGCCGTCTTGGCTATGAACCCCTTGGTGACCCCGGCGTTCGCGCCTTCCCACTCGGCCTTGTCCGCCTTGACCTTCATGCCGTCGTTGGCGTCGTCGGCCAGCCGGTCGAGCTTGGTGACCATCTCCGACCAGTCGTCGGCGGCCGTCTTCAGTTTGGCGACGGGAGCATCGACTATGTCTTCGAACTTCAGCATTCCGCTTCCCCCGGGCCTTACTTCAGATAGTCGTTGAGCTTGGATACGGAGATGAGATCGCCACCGATCTGCACGTCGTCCTTGGAGTGGGCGGATTTCGTGTAATTGAGGTGGTTGGAAATCTGCGCACAGGCGTCGAGCAGCGTCTTCATGTGCGTCTGCCAGCGGTCGTGCACCTTCATCAGCGCGGACCCGCTGGTGAAGTTCCCGTTGGTGAGCGCGATCGCGGCGTCGAAGGTCGTCGGACGGGCGTGGTCACCGTCCTTCGACAATCGGGTGCGCACCTCGTAGGCATCGTGCCCGATGGCCCCCAGGTTGTCCTGGTTGACCGCCAGATCGGCGTTCGCGGGCCCGCTGCCGCCCTCGGCGGGGAGGCTGTTGAGCCGCATATCGACCCGCTGCGACGATTCCGCCCGAAGAGCCGCCCATTCAGCGTCGAACGACATGATTTCCCCCGTGGTCGTTTCCGGTGGCCGTCTGAAGCCACCGCTACGGCTTCAGCGACGCACACGCTAGCTGTTCGAAATCCAGTCACACACACCGGGCGCCGGGTGGTCCGGAACGGTCGGACCCGCGTGGCCTCAGGCGCCGGGGCCCTGAGGCGGGCCGCCGTAGGGCCCGTTGGGGCCCTGAGGCGGACCGTAGGCGGGGTGGTGAGGCGGCTGGGGCTGCTGGTACGCGTACGGGGCGGCCGTGGGGGCTGCCGGGGGCGCCGTGCGACGGCGGGAGCGGATGATCGCCGCCACCACGCCGAGGACGACCACCGCGCCGATGCCCAGGCCGATCCAGAGCGCGGCGTTGCCGCCCTCGTCGTCAGCGGCCGGGGCTGCGGCGGCCGGCTCGTCGCCCTTCTCCGCGCCGGCCGCCGCCTTGGAGGGCTCGGCGGAGGGAGCGGGCGAGGCGGCTGCGGCAAGGTCGGGGAGCGGGTATTCGTCGGCGGGGCCGGGGTCGCCGGGGGTCGTCAGGGCGATGCGCGGCCGGACGATGCCGTAACCGATGTCGTCCGCCCGCTCCTCCCCGGTCGTCGGCCCGCCCGCCGTGTTCAGGAGAACGCGGAGGACCTGGTTGTTGGTCCAGTCCGGGTGCTTGGACCAGATGAGGGCGGCGGAGGCGGAGGCGAGGGCGGACGCATCGCTGGATCCGTGCCCCTCGCACAGACCAGTTTCGCCGGCGCACGCATAAACCAAGTCCTCACCTGGGGCAGTGAGGTCCACCTGCGGCCCGTACTGCGACTCGCCCGTCTTCCGCAGGTCCTCGCCGATCGCTCCGACGCCCACCACTCCCGGCGTTCCAGCTGGATATTCAACGAGGTTCGCGCCATCCCCGGTATTCCCGACAGCAGCGAAGATCAGAGCATCCTTGTCGAGCGCGTACCTAACAGCTTCAGCAAGACCGGCCGATTCGGTCGCATGGCCCAAGGAGATGTTGATGACGCTGGCCCCCGCATCAACCGCGTATCTGATGGCGGCGGGAATCTCCTCGTTGAACTTCTTGTCGGCCGCCGCCTGGTTCGCGGCTTTGGTCGAGTCGGACAGTCGAACCGGAAGAATCTTCACACCAGGGGCCAGGCCGAACGCTCCGTCCCCACCGCCACTCTTCCCAGTTCCCGCGATGAGTCCAGCCATCGCAGTTCCGTGCCCGTTGTAATCCGAGTGTTCGTCGCCAGGCGACCCTGCCGCCAGATTCTTGCCGTCCAGCACCTGGCCTACGAGATCTTGGTTGGTTGCCTCGACGCCGGAATCGATGACAGCGACCGTCACCCCGCTTCCGGTGCTCGTTTTCCACATCTCTTCAGCCTTCATGGCATCGAGGTGCCACTGCTTGGACCGCACCGAGTCCGCTACTGCCGAGGCGACCGGGGTGCCCACCAGCAGCAGCCCCAACAGCACGGAGAGCGCTAGGCCTCGGCGTCCATTTACCGCTGAGTTGCTGCCGATACTGCTGGTATGCATGGGATTCCTTAGCCGAATTCCTACGGGTTAGTCGACAACCGGGGGTACAACCCGTCGGTTGTTCTGCTGCCAGGTCTCCTCGTCCTCGACGAGGTAGTCCGGCCGCTCCCCACCTTCGTCACGCCGTGAGTCCCGCGATTGAGGGTCCCGCCTCGTCGGTACTCCCCCTCGGCCAGCCATACCCCGCGCACCCTCGGCTGGGCCATTTGCCCTGACCAAACCTGCGCCACCAGGCGTGAAGGGCCGCCCGGCCACTCGTCCACCCTGCTGGGCTCGACCGACAACTCCACCTGGCTCACTCGCCAATCGACGACCACCAGTGATGCCGTTCGATCCCCCGGGAGCCCCGCCCATACCGGGGCCATGACTCATGGCTCCGCGCCCCATGGCCCCGGCACGGCCCTGAGCGTTCTCTGAACCGATCACCGTGCCCCTGGGAATGCTGCCAGTGGGGCGGCCGAGGTTTTGCGCAACCGGACGGCCTCCGGTAATTCCGTTATTCGCGGGAGGTCGAGTCGCGGGCCCCGAGCCAAGCGGTCCCGTTGTCCCTGGGACTGACGGCCGGCCCAATGGGCCCGGGCGCCCGCCGCCCGTCGTCTGTGGACCGGTAGTCCCCTGCAGAGTTGGTGGGACCAGGCCAGTTGTCGGAAGCGTGACCTGTTCCGCCTTGGAGCCGAGCACAGGACTGGGGGGCGTGACGCCTGGCGCCGGCTGAGTATTCGGCTGCGTGGCAACCGCATCAATCCCCATATCGACAGGCGCACCCACGGGAGCTGCGCCCGAGAGGCCAGCTGTCACCGGACTCACCGAGTGAGCGACCGAGCCCCGTGGAGCCTCCGTCTGCGGGCCGACCACAGAGCTGTAGCCATCGCTGGACGCACTGGCCCTCGCACCGGGAAATCCGCCGGGCTCCCTGCTGATGCTGCCTTCCTGGCTGCGTCGATCCGATTCAGGCGGAACGATGTCCCCCGGCGGCGGCGGAAACACCGGCTTCTCCAGGCCGTCCATCTGCGACGCCGAGAACGAGTACGACTGCGCCAGCCTCCGCATCTGCGCCGCCGCCTCCTGGCGGTTCGACTCCTTCGCGGCGAGCAGCGTCTCCAGGGACTTCTTCTGCACCGCCGACGCGTCCGGGTCGTTCCGCGCGGCCTGGGCCGCCTCCAGGTTCGCCTCGGCGCTCGCGTCCGTGCGCGGGATGGCGACCTGGGCGGAGGCCAGTGCGTCCGAGGCCTGGGCCAGCCACTTCGAGGCGCCCTCGCTGTAGTCGCCCAGGCGCAGCGTCGCGTTGGCCAGGTCGGCGCTCCAGGTGCGGAAGGCGTCGGCGCCCTCGCCCTTCCACTCGACCATCTGGGGGCGGACCTTCAGGTCCTCCGCGATCTTGCGGATCTCCGTTGCCGCGCTCACCAGGCGGTCCGACGCGCCCTGGATCGCCCCGCTGTTGGCCTTGTCCAGCCACGCCAGCATCGTCTCGTGGGACATGCTGTCGAAGGGCGTCCCCTGCCCTGAATCCTTGTGGTCCATCCCAGCCCCCGTCTATCCCCGCGCCGTGCCAGTGATCGTCGTCGCCATCAGATCGTCCCGGTGCTCGGCTCCGGCGAAGGCGTGGGCGGCGTCGTGTCCCCGTGCTGCTTCGCCGGCTGCGTCGGGTCGTACTCACCGCCGTAGTGCTTCTTCGCCTCGTCCGAGATCGCGAGCATGCGGCGGCGGATGTCGATGTCCAGGTTCTCGTAGCCGTTGTGCGACGCGAGGACCGCGATGCTCATGCCCTCTATGGAGTCCGACAGCAACTTGGAGAGCGACTCCAGCTCCGTGATCACGGACTGGTAGGACGTGAACAGGCTGGCGGCTTCGGCCCATTGGCTGTCGCCGCCACCGAACTGGGTGCGGACCATAGGGTCTTCGCCCAGCTTCTTGGGGCCCGCCGCCGACGTCTTGAGGTCGTCCAGTATCTCGTCGATCCGGTTGCGGAACTTGGTGAACGACGTCAGTTCGGTGGCCAGTTCGACGGCGGCACCCGCCGTGGCGACTCCCAGGACCGGGATCGCTCCCAGCGCCGCTCCGACCCCATCACTCGGCAGCACAGCACCCTCCCCGTATCCGGCTGGCCACGACTTCAGGGATCACTGTAGTCAGCACTGGTGACAGCCCGCACCCCCGGGTTGCAGGTGCAACGTGAATCACACGTCATGACTTCGCGACGGCCACCGCTGCCTGCGGGCGGATCGGGAGCCGGTTGACCGGGCGGCCGGTCGCCGCGCGGACCGCCGAGGCCACCGCCGCCGGTGAGGTCACCACCGGTACCGCCGAGGCGGCCTTGGCGCCGAAGGGGGCGACGACGTCCCGTTCCTCGATCAGTTTGACGATGCGAATGTCCGGAGCGTCCAGGGAGGTCGGAAGTGCGTACCCCGTGAGGTCCGGGTGCCGGATCAGGCCGCGGGCCGTGCGGAGGTTCTCCGTGAGGGCCGCGCCGATGCCCTGCGTGACGCCCGCCTCGATACGGGTGGCCAGCTGGGACGGGTTCAGGACCCGGCCGACGTCCTGGGCGACGGCCATCTCGACGACCCGGACCGAGCCGAGCTCGATGTCGACGTCCACCACCGCGCGGACCGCGCAGAAGGCGAGGCCGACGAAGGCGTCGCCCTGACCGGACTCGTCCAGGGGCTCCGTGGGGTGCGGGCGGCACTGGGCGGTGGCCCAGAGTTCCTTGCCGTCCATCGCCTCCGTGACCGTCGTGGACAGCACACCGTCGTACGAGGTGATCTTGCCGTCCGCGATCTGGAGGAGCTCCGTGGACATGCCGAACTTGTGCGCCAGGGGCTGGAGGAGCTGCGTGCGGACCATCTTGGCCGCGCGTTCGATCGCTCCGCCCGAGACCCAGGTGTGGCGGCCGTGCGTCGCCGGGCCCGCCGGGGGCTGGTCGGTGTCCACCGCCGCGACGTGGACCTCTTCGACCCCCAGGGTCTCCTGGACGATCTGCCGGGCGAGCGTGGTGAAGCCCTGGCCGGTCTCGACGGCCGCGCAGATGACGGTGGCGACGCCGTCGTGGACCCGGACCGTGGCCGTGGAGACCTCGTCCGCGCCCTCGGCGCCGAGCATGTGGACCATGCCGACGGCGTAGCCGACACCACGGCGTACGGCGCCGGGCTCGCCCGCGCCCTCCGGGCCGCCCGGGAGCAGCCAGCCGTCCTCGGGGGCGTCCTTGGGGAGCGCGGGCAGCGGGAAGTCGCTGAGTTCGCGGAGGAGTTCGGCGACCGGGGCCGGGCAGGTCACGGTCTGGCTGGTGGGCAGGATGTCGCCGGTGGAGAGGGCGTTGCGGAGCCGGAGCTCGACCGGGTCGATGCCCAGCTTCGCCGCCAGCTTGTCCATCTGGCCCTCGTACGCCGCGCAGACCTGCATCGCGCCCTCGCCGCGCACATGGCCGGAGGGCGGGTTGTTCGTACGGACCGCCCAGCCCTCGATGAAGGCGTGCGGGACGACGTACGGGCCGCAGGCGAAGGCCACGGCGGCGGCCAGCGATTCGGACGAGGAGTCGGCGTACGCACCCGCGTCCAGGAGGATCTGGGCCTCGACCTTGACCAGCCGTCCCTCGGCGTCCGCGTGGTGGCGGTAGCGCAGCAGGGTCGGGTGGCGGTGGGCGTGGCCGAGGAAGGACTCCTCGCGGGTGGCGGTGAGCTTCACGGGGCAGCCGGTCCGCAGGGCGAGCAGGCCCAGCGGGATCTGGAACCCGGGGTCCTCCCGGTCGCCGGTCGCCCCGGGGACGCCGGTCACGACGACCTTGACCCGCTCGGGGTCCAGGCCGAAGCAGGCGGCGGCCAGATCACGGTCGGTGTGCGGGTCGGTGGAGGCCGTGTAGAGCTCGACGCCGCCGTCGGGGCGGGGCACGGCGAGACCGGCCTCGGCGCCGATCGGCGCAGGGTCCTGGCGGCCGATGCGGTACAGCCCCTCGACGATGACCTCGCCCACGGTGTCCGGGTCGCCGTAGCGCAGCGGGATGTGGCGGATGAGGTTGCCGTCGGGGTGCAGGGGCTCCGCGGCGAAGGCCTTCTCGGGGTCGGTGACCGGTTCGAGGACCTCGTACTCGACGGTGATCGCCGCGGCGGCCAGCCGGGCGGTGTCGGGGTGGTCCGCGGCGACGGCGGCGATCGCCTCGCCGTGGTGGCGCACGAGGTCGGACGCGAACACCGGGCGGTCGACGACCCTGCGGCCGTACGCGCCGTCGCCGGGGATGTCCTCGTGCGTGACGACCGCGCGCACGCCCGGCATACCGCTCGCACCCGAGGTGTCGATCGACAGGATGCGCGCGTGCGGGTGCGGGGAACGCAGCACCGCGGCCCACAGCAGTCCCTCGGCCCACAGGTCGGCCGCGTAGGGGAACGTGCCCTCGGTCTTGGCGCGGGCGTCGGCGGGCGGCAGCGAGGTGCCCAGGCCGAGTGCGGGCGCCTCCTGGTCCGGCTCGGTGCCCTCGGGCTGCGGGTTGGTGCGCGGGGTGCTGGTCGCGGTGGCTGCGTCGCTGGTCACGCCGCCTCCTTGTCGTTCGCTCCGCTGCGGCGGCGGCTGTTGGCGGGGGTGACCGGTCGTGCGGGAGACGGCGCGGTGCTCACCGGACGTCTCCCTCGTGTGCCTGGACGCCGCCCGCTCCGGGCGCGGCCTGGTGCGGGATGCGCGGTTCGGGCTCCTCCGACGCGGTGGCCGCGGTCTCCGCCGCCGCCTCGGCGGTCGCCTCCCGGCCGGCGACGACCTCGCGTACGGCGTCGAGCACGCCCCTGTAGCCGGAACACCGGCAGAGGTTCCCGCAGAGGGCCTGGCGCGTCTCCAGCTCGCTGGGGGCGTGGTTGCCCTCCAGGAGGTCGTGGACGGTCATGGCCATCCCCGGGATGCAGAAGCCGCACTGGACGGCCCCGCACTCGGCCAGCGCCCGCTGGACGTCGGAGGGTTCGCCGTCCACCGCGAGGCCCTCGACGGTACGGACCTCGCTGCCCGCCGTCGTGGCCGCGGGGACCAGGCAGGACGCCACGAGACGGCCGTCGACCTGGACGTTGCAGGCGCCGCACTCACCCTGGGAGCAGCCGTCCTTGGCGCCGGCGAGGCCGAGGCGCTCGCGGAGCACGTACAGCAGGGACTCGCCGATCCAGGCGTCGCTGACGGGGCGGTCGGCGCCGTTCACATGGAGGACGTACGAGGCCGAGGGGTGCTGGCTGGGTACGTCCAGGGGGGCGACGGCCTCGGCCTCGCCGGGGGACGCGGGAGCCGGCTCGGCCTCGGGAGCGGCCTCGGGGTCCTGCTCGGCGGCGGGTCCGGGTCCGGCCGTCCCGGCGGCGGGTGCGTCCTCGGATGCGGGGGCTTCGGCGGACGGTGCCTCCGTCGGCTCGGCGGCCTCCGGCTCACCGGCGGCCTCCGGGGCGTCCTGGACGTCCAGGGGCTCATGGGCCTGCGGCGCATCAGCGGCAGCGGGGGCCTCGGGCGCCCCGGGGGACTCCACCGCCTCCACGGCCTCCGGGGTCTCCGGGTGTCCGGGCAGGGAGTCGTCCGCAGGGGCCTCGAAGCCGGAGGACTCCGGGGACTCGAAGCCGACGGGCTCCGGGGACTCGAAGCCGGAGGACTCCGGGGTCTCGATGCCGACGGGCTCCGGGGCGGGCTCCGGGGCCTGCGTCGCCCACGGCGCGGGCGCGCCGCCCGGCAGGGTGGCGGGGGCGGAGTCGGCGTACCAGGGGGAGGCGAGCGCCGAGGCGGCGAACTCGCCCGATTCGTCCGGGAGGTCGCCGTCCGCCACCGGGATCGTCCACTGACCGGTGTGCCCGGCGGGCTCGGGGACCGGCTCGGGCTCGGGCTCGGCCTGGGGCAGCGCCTCGGTGAAGTTCCACTGGGCCGTGGCCGAGGAGGTCGGGCCGTACTGGGAGGTGTCCGGATACGGCTGCTGGTACGGCTCGGGCTGCTGGTTCGGGTCGGGCCAGTGCACCGCGTCCGGCGCGGGCTCCGCGCTCGTGGAGTGGCCGGCCGCGCGCTCCTGCTGGCTCTGGGTCTGCAAGACCCAGCTGCCCGTCGCCGCGGGGTCGAGGCCCGCCGCCGGGGTCAGCGGCAGGATCATCGGCGGTACGTAGCCCTGGCCGGGCGCGGCCAGCGGGTCGTTCCCCAGGTTGGCGAGGTCCTCCGGGGGCAGGTGGACGAAGGCGGTCGCCTCGGCGTCGTACTCACCGCCCTGCGGGGTCGGCTGCCAGCCCGCGTACGGGTCGGGCTGCCCGTGCTGCTGCTCGGGGTTCTCTTCATTACTCACGACAGTGCCCTCCCCAGTGCGCGTCGGGCGAGCGCGGCGACCGTGCGCCGCAGGTGCAGGACTGCGGGCGACAGCGGAGGTGCCTCTCCCCCGTCGTCCGGTGGTGCCTGGTCCGGGATGCAGGCAGCCGCGACGTACTCGCCGAAGGCCGCCAGCGCGTCGGGGGCCAGGCCCCGTTCGCCGTCCCAGTAGATCAGGGAGGCGATCCAGCGTTCGGCCTCCAGGGGCCGCAGGGGCATCGGTGCGATCGCGCCGACCGCGCAGCGCACCCCGCGCCGGGCCGGGTCCAGGACGATCGCGACGGAGGCGGTGGCGCGGCCGGGGCCGGTGCGCCCGGTCGCCTTCAGGAAGACCTGGGGGGCGTGCAGCAGCGGCACCCGGACGAAGCCGATCAGCTCGGCGGGTTCGAGCATCTCGCGCCCGGCCAGCAGGTGCGAGACGGGCATCTCGCGACGTGCGCCCCCGGGGCCCGCGATGACGAGCTCGGCCTCCAGGGCCGCCAGCACCGGCAGGGCGTCGCCGGTCGGCGCGGCGGAGGCGATGTTGCCGCCGAGCGTCCCGGCGTTACGGATCTGGGGCGGTCCCGCGGCGCGCGCGGACGCGGCGAGCGCGGGGATGAGGGCGGCGAAGTCGGGCCGTCCCATGCGCGCGTGGGTGAGACCGGCGCCGAGCAGGGCGTGGCCGTCCTGGTAGTGCCAGCCGCGCAGCTCGCTGATCCGGCTCAGGCCGACCAGCCCCGAGGGCCGCAGGAGGCCCTTGTTGACGGCCGCCATGAGGTCCGTGCCGCCGGCCACGGGAACGGCGGCGGGCATGGCGCCGAGAGCCGCCACGGCCTCGTCGAGCGAGGCCGGCAGCGTTACCGACCGCATCGCCTGCGGTGCGTGCGTGGTCAACCCAGCTGCCCCTTCCCGGTGTCCCGGCAGTCCCGCCTGTCCGCCGTACGGTACGTGCTCACGGCCGGGACGTGGCAACTCTGGCACATCTTCCGGGCGCTGCGACGCGAGGGTCCGCGAAGGGTGTTTCCGTCCCCGACCAGGGGAAAAGTCAGCTTTGCCAGAGCTTCGGCCCGGCGCACGAAATGCCACTCTTCAGCGAGTTCGTACGACTTATTCTCTTCCCCCGGTCCGGGCGTGGGACGGAAGTCACACGGCCGGGGGCGGTCCCTCGATCGGGCGACCCTGGACGCCCGGCCGCCGTTGCCACGGACGCGGTCCCGTCGGCGGACGGTAGTCCACCCCGAGGGCGTCGAGCCGGGCGTAGTGCGTGTTCATCCGCCGTTCGAAGTCGGCGAAGTCCCGCTCGCCGGAGGCCGGGAGGCAGGACCACGCGACCTCGGCGAAGGCGGCGAGCCTCGGGAAGACCTGGTAGTCGACGCGGGCCCTGTTCTGCATGACCTCGGTCCAGACGTTGGCCTGGGTGCCCATGACGTGCCGGGCCGCCTCCTCCGAGAGGCCCGGGGGCAGGGGCTCGAAGCGGTAGACGTCCTCCAGGGTGCGGACGTAGCCGATGGGCATCGGCTCGTCGGGGCCGCCGTCCTGACGGTAGTCCAGGTACACCTGCTGCAGGGGGCACATCACGACGTCGTGACCGGCCTCGGCGGCGGCGATCCCGCCCGCGTACCCGCGCCAGGACGTCACGGCCGCTCCCTCGGCGAGGCCGCCCTCCAGGATCTCGTCCCAGCCGATGAGGCGGCGTCCCCGGCCGGTGAGCCAGCGGTCGAAGTGCCGGATGAACCAGGACTGGAGTTCGTCCTCGTCGGCCAGGCCGAGTTCGGTCATGCGGGCCTGTGCCGTCGGCGACGCCTTCCACTGGTCCTTCGGGCATTCGTCGCCCCCGATATGGATGAACGGCGACACGTCGGCGGGGAACAGGTCGAGCAGTTCCTCGAAGACCCCTTCGAAGAAGCGCAGGGTGTTGTCAGTGGGGGCGAGTACGTTCGGGTTGACCCCCCAGGTGTCCCACACGGAAAGCGCGGAGGTGTCGATGACATCGGTGTTGCCCAGCTCCGGATACGCGCTGATGGCTGCCTGCGAGTGGCCCGGGATGTCGATTTCGGGGACGACGCGGATATGCCGCTCGGCGGCGTACGCCACGATTTCGCGGATGTCGTCCTGGGTGTAGAAGCCGCCGTGCGGTGTCTCGTCCCACAGTTCCGAGGCGCGGTGGCCGTATTTGGTGCGTGCGCGCCAGGCTCCCGTCTCCGTGAGCCGGGGGTGGCGCTTGATCTCGACGCGCCACCCCTGGTCGTCGGTGAGGTGGAAGTGGAAGACGTTCAGTTTGTGGGCCGCCAGCAGATCGAGCATGCGCAGCACGTCGTCCTTGGGCATGAAGTGCCGTGCCACGTCGAGCATCAGCCCGCGCCAGCCGAAGCGGGGGCCGTCCTCGATCTCCGTGTACGGGATGCCCCGCTGCGTGCCGGGGCTGACGGGCGCACGGCGGAAGGCCTCGGGCCCCAGGAGCTGACGCAGGGTCTGCGCGCCCCAGAACACCCCGGCCGCGCTCCCTCCGGTGATGCGCACGCCCCAGGTGGGCGACACGCCCAGCCGGTATCCCTCCGGCTCCAGGGAGGGATCGATACGCAGCTCGACGGTGTTCCCGCCCTCGCCCGTCCCGGGGGCGAGCGGCAGCCCGAGGGCGGCCTGGAGGGTGGTGCGCAGCCAGCGCTCCGTGCCCTCGGTGCCGGGGCCTGCGGTGAGCGTGGTGGCGGCGTCCAGGACGAACCCGCACCGTCCGGGGTCACCGGTGTGCAGGGGGGCCGGAATCAGTTCGTGCATGTCAGTCCTTTACCGCTCCGCCGAGTCCGGAGACCAGGCGCCGCTGTACGAGGACGAAGAAGACCAGTACGGGAATGGTCATCACCGTCGAGGCCGCCATGATCCCTCCCCAGTCGTTCTCGTCGGGTTTGAAGAAGACCAGCAGCGCCATGGGAAGCGTCGACTGGGAGGTGTCGCTGATGATGAACGATTTCGCGAACAGGAAGTCGTTCCAGGTCGAGATGAAGGAGAAGACACTCGTCGCCACGAGGCCGGGGAAGACCAGCGGGAAGAGGATCTGCCAGAGGAAGCGGGTGCGGCTCGCCCCGTCGATGTAGGCGGCCTCCTCCAGTGCGTCCGGAACGGCCTTCACGAAGCCGCGCAGCATCCAGATCGCGAAAGGCAGCGAGAAGGCGAGGTGCGGCAGGATCAGCGATCCCAGGGTGTTCAGCTGGCCGAAGTCCCGCATCAGGAAGAACAGCGGGATGGTCAGCGCCTCGACCGGCACCATCTGCGCCACGAGAAACATGATGAGCAGGGTCGTGCGGAACTTGAAGCGGAATCGGGTGACGGCCGTCGCGGCGAGGAAGGCGATCAGCGCGGAGGCGATGACGACGGTCCCGGCGACGATCAGGCTGTTGAGGAAGTAGCGGCCGAATTCCTGCTGTTCGAAGACCCTGCGGAACGAGTCGAGGGAAGGGGCGAGGGTCCAGGGGCGCGCCTCGGTGGACTGGATCTCCCCCGCCGGCTTGAAGGCGGAGAGCACCATCCAGTACAGCGGGAAGGCGACGACGACGGCGATGAGCAGGGCCGCGGCCTCCGCCGCCAGCCTCCCCGGCCGGCGGACGCGCAGAAGCGTGCGTGCGCTCACAGTTCCTCCCCCTGGCGCCGTACGAGGCGCAGATAGACCAGCGTGACGGCGAGCAGGATCACCAGCATCACGACGCCGATCGCCGACCCGAGGCTGTACTGCGAGGACGCGAACGCCTTCTGGTACGCGTACACGTTGAGCACGAGGTTCTGGCCGGCGATGCCGCCGCCGTTGGTCATGACGTAGATCTGGGTGAAGACCTTGAAGTCCCAGATGACCGACTGGATGGTGACGACGACCAGGATCGGCCGCAGCATCGGGGCCATGACCGAGCGCCAGATCCGCCACTGCGAGGCTCCGTCCAGCGACGCCGCCTCCAGCACCTCGGCGGGGATGGCCCGGATGCCCGCGTAGACGGTCACCATCACGAACGGGAACGAGCACCAGAGCACTTCGAGGAGCACCAGGGCGAAGGCGCTGTAGCGCCCGTAGGTCCAGGAGAAGTCGCCGAGCCCCAGCACCTTGTTGACCGGGCCGAAGTCCGGGTCGAAGAGGAAGACCCAGACGGTGGAGCCGGTGATCGCCGGGGTCGCCCAGGCTCCCAGCGCGGCCAGCATGAGCGCGAGCCGGGGCAGGGCACGGATCCTGGTCAGCAGGACGGCCAGGGCGCAGCCGGTGAACAGGGTGGTGACCACGCAGGCCGCGGCGAAGAGCACGGTGGCCAGCAGCACCTGCCAGAACTGGCCGTCGCCGAAGAGCGTGGCGTAGTTGCCGAAGCCCTGGAAGGTGGTCGGTTCCCCACCGCTGACCTGCGCCTGGGTGTACTCCAGGAAGGAGATCAGGCCCAGCTGGTAGATCGGGTAGACGAGGAGTCCGCCGAGCAGGGCGAGCGCGGGCAGCAGATAGAGCCAGGGGGTCCAGCCGGAGCGCCGCGCGGGTGATGCCGGGCGGCGCCGGGGCGCGCGGGCGGTCGTCCCGCTCGCCCCGGGCCTTTCGGGGGCCTTGTGGAGTGTGGTGTCCGTGGTCATCCTCAGCCCGCTTCGGCGAACGCCGCGTCCATCTTCTTCGCCGCGTCGTCCGAGGCGGCGTCCACGTCCTTACGGCCGCTGACGATCTCCTGGAACATGGTCGGCAGGACCAGGGAGGCGTCGATCTGGCCCCAGGCGGGGGAGGCGGGGACGAACTTGGCTCCCGCGCCGAGCGATTCGACGAAGGGGCCGACGAAGGGCTCCTTCTCCGCCGCGGTGTCCAGCACGTCCGTGTAGGTCGGCAGGAAGCCCATCGCGTCGAACATCTTCGCCTGCGTCTTCTTGCCGGCGAGCGACTTCATCAGGTCGACGGCGAGGGTGCGGTGCGAACTGCTCTTGAGGACACCGATGTTGTTGCCGCCCGCGAACGCCGGGGCGATCGAGTCCTTCTCCACACCGGGCAGCGGCACGACGGCGTACTTGCCCTTCACGGCGCCCGCCTCGACGGCGGCGTGGCTGAAGTCGCCGCCGATCGCCATGGCCGCCTTGCCGGACGCGAAGGCGGTGACGGTCGCGTTGCCGCCCATGGCCGCGCACTTGGCGGCCGGGCAGTTGTCGTCCCCGAAGAGCGAGGTGTAGGCCTCGATGCCCTCCCGGGCCTTCCCGCTGTTGATGGCGGACCTGTAGGTCACCCCGGTCTCCTCGGCCAGTTCGCCGCCGCGCGCCCAGATGAAGGGCATCGCGCCGTAGGTGTAGGCGCCGCCGACCGCGAGGCCGTAGAGGTCCGGCTTCTTCTTGTGGATCTTCCTGGCGGTGGAGATCAGTTCGTCCTGGGTCTTCGGGGGCTCGATGCCGAGCTCGTCGAAGACGTCGGTCCGGTAGTAGAGCGCCCGTACGCCGACGAAGAACGGCGCCCCGTACACCTGGCCGCCGACCGTCACGGACTGCTTCGCGGTCGGGTCGGTGTCCTTGGCCTCGCCCCAGGCGGAGAACTCCTTGCTGACGTCGGCGAGTCCGCCGTCCTTCACATAGCCGGCGGTGTCGGTGTTGCCGTACTCGATCAGGTCGGGGGCGCTCTTCGGGTCGTTGAAGGCGGCCTTGATGCGCTGGGCGCGGGTGTCGACGGGTATGTACTCGACCTCCACCTCGGCGCCCTCGTGGGCCTTCTCGAAGTCGGCGACCGCGGCGTCGACGACCTTCTCCTTGGGCTTGTTGCCGACCTCCTGGAAGAGCCAGACGCGGAGGGTGCCTTTCTTCTCGTCCCCCTCCGCACCGGTGTCGGAGGTCCCCGGCGCGCAGGCGGTGGCGGTGAGGCCCGCCAGCACAAGAGCCGCGGCCGGGGCGGCGATTCGGGCAGAAAGCTTCATCCGGGACCCCTACCGGTCATTCGTTGCATTCCTTGCAACGGTCGTTTCGTTCTGCACAACTGGCAGGAGACTAGGGGGGTGTCAGGGCGCTGACAAGTGGTCTCTACCACTCTGTGACCACGTGGTGCGGTCCGTGCAACGCACCCTTCCCGCCCGCCGCGCACCGGGACGCCCCCGGGCATGCGAACGGCCCCCGGGGTACGCGTCGCCGCGCACCCCGGGGGCCGGGGTCAGGTCCTGAAAAGAGAGGAAGAAATAAGAGGCCCGCGGGCTACTTCTTGCCGCCGTCCTTGCCGCCCTTGCCCTTGTCGCCACCGGCGCCCATGGACTCGTAGATCTCCTTGCACATGGGACAGACCGGGTACTTCTTGGGGTCGCGCCCCGGGACCCAGACCTTGCCGCACAGTGCCACCACGGGAGTGCCCTCCAGGGCGCTCGCCATGATCTTGTCCTTCTGGACGTAATGGGCGTAGCGCTCGTGGTCACCGTCGCCGTTCGACACCTGCGGCGTCGGCTCTACGAGGGTCCCCGTACCTGCCCCGCGCTCGGGCTCAAGAGTGCTCATAACTGCCAAGCGTACTGAAAGCTCCGGGCATCAGTTCAGCGAAGGGTCGTCCGGATACGTCGCGATCATCGCCAGTTCGCTGCGCTGGCGGCGCAGAACCGCCCGCCAGAGGTGCTCGGGGCGCGGCGAGGAGACATCGCCGGGCTCCGACTCGACGACGTACCAGGCGCCGTCCGTGAGCTCCGTCTCCAGCTGGCCGGGTCCCCAGCCCGCGTAACCGGCGAAGATCCGCAGCGAGCCGAGTGCCGCGGCGAGCAGCTCCGGAGGCGCCTCCAGGTCCACCAGACCGATCGCCCCGTGCACCCTGCGCCACCCCAGGGGACCCTCGTCGCCGGGGATCACGGCCACGCCCAGCGCGGAGTCGAGCGAGACGGGGCCGCCCTGGAAGACGACATCGGGCTCACCGGTCAGGCCGGCCCAGGACGCCAGGATGTCGCCGACACCGACCGGGGTCGGGCGGTTGAGGACCACACCGAGAGAGCCCTCCTCGTCGTGGTCGAGGAGCAGCACCACCGCGCGGTCGAAATTCGGGTCCGCGAGGGCGGGCGCGGCCACGAGCAGCCGCCCTGTGAGCGAGGACACCTCCGTCATGGCACAGATGATCCCGCATCTTCGCCCTCCGCGGGGACCAAGTGACGCGCCCGGTCCCGCCCGGCGCCTCGCCGCAGCTCAGGGCGCACGAATCCCGCACGGACGCACAGGGAGCGCACGGCCGGCGGTCGGCGGGAGGTGCCGTACGGACGGTGACCCTCCGCAAGGCACGGGAAGCAGAACGTGTTGTGGCGAATTCATGACGTTCGTACGGACCCCCGCTCCTTACGGAAGGGGGGTGGAAGCCCATTACCCTTTTGATGGCCCCCTGCCCGACCACTCCGGAACGCGAGATACATGACCGGCACAGACGATGTCCTGCTTGTCCACGGCGGCACCCCGCTGGAGGGCGAGATCCGCGTCCGAGGCGCCAAGAACCTGGTGCCGAAGGCAATGGTCGCCGCACTGCTCGGCAGCGGGCCCAGCCGGCTCCGCAACGTGCCCGACATCCGCGATGTGCGGGTGGTCCGGGGGCTGCTGCAGCTGCACGGCGTGACCGTCCGCCCCGGTGACGAGCCGGGCGAACTCATCCTCGACCCCTCGCACGTCGAGAGCGCGAACGTCGCCGACATCGATGCCCACGCGGGCTCGTCGCGCATCCCGATCCTCTTCTGCGGCCCGCTGCTGCACCGCCTCGGCCACGCCTTCATCCCGGGCCTCGGCGGCTGCGACATCGGCGGACGGCCGATCGACTTCCACTTCGAGGTGCTCCGCCAGTTCGGCGCGACCATCGAGAAGCGGGCCGACGGCCAGTACCTGGAGGCCCCGCAGCGGCTGCGGGGCACGAAGATCCGGCTGCCGTACCCGTCGGTGGGCTCCACCGAGCAGGTGCTGCTGACCGCCGTCCTCGCCGAGGGCGTCACCGAGCTGTCCAACGCGGCCGTCGAGCCGGAGATCGAGGACCTCATCTGCGTACTGCAGAAGATGGGCGCGATCATCTCCATGGACACCGACCGGACCATCCGGATCACCGGTGTCGACAAGCTGGACGGTTACACCCACCGGGCGATCCCGGACCGCCTGGAGGCGGCCTCCTGGGCGTCGGCGGCGCTGGCGACCGAGGGCAACATCTACGTCCGCGGCGCCCAGCAGCGCTCGATGATGACCTTCCTCAACACCTTCCGCCGGGTCGGCGGTGCCTTCGAGATCGACGACGAGGGCATCCGCTTCTGGCACCCGGGCGGCGCGCTGAACGCCATCGCCCTGGAGACCGACGTGCACCCCGGTTTCCAGACCGACTGGCAGCAGCCCCTGGTGGTGGCGCTGACGCAGGCCGCGGGCCTCTCGATCGTCCACGAGACGGTCTACGAGTCCCGGCTCGGCTTCACCTCGGCGCTCAACCAGATGGGTGCGCACATCCAGCTCTACCGCGAGTGCCTCGGGGGCTCCGACTGCCGGTTCGGGCAGCGGAACTTCCTGCACTCCGCGGTCGTGTCCGGCCCCACGAAGCTCCAGGGCGCGGATCTGGTCATCCCCGACCTGCGCGGCGGGTTCTCGTACCTGATCGCCGCACTGGCGGCCCAGGGCACGTCCCGGGTGCACGGCATCGACCTGATCAACCGCGGCTACGAGAACTTCATGGACAAGCTGGAGAAGCTCGGCGCCAAGGTCGAGCTGCCGGGCGGCTCACTCGTCTGACGCACCGCCCGACGCGCTCCGGCGCGCGCACAGTGCTGCCGCACACAGCATTGCGCGACCCCGCACCACAGTCCGCCGCCCCGGTCCCCCGCGAGGGACCGGGGCGGCGGACTTCTGCCGTTCCGGGCTCCCCACGAGCGCGCGCCCGTCCTCCTGAGGCGCCGCCCGGTATCCGTGCCGCGCCGACCGGTATCCGCTCAGGCGCCGCAGAACGCCCGTACAGCGCCGAACGCGCCCGGCTGCCCACTCCGAGTCCGCCCCGGGGTGCCGGGACGCCGCAGCCCGCCTCACAGCGCCCGCACGGGCCGTGTGTGGGGGCGCCGTGACGCCGGGCGGGGCTCCGGGTACGCCGAAGGGCGGCCGCCCCGGTCAGGACGGCCGCCCTTCTTGATGCCTTGGGGGCCTTACTTGCCCTTGGCGGCTTCCTTGAGCTTGGAGCCCGCGGAGACCTTCACGCTGTAGCCGGCCGGGATGTTGATCGGGTCGCCGGTCTGCGGGTTACGAGCGGTGCGAGCGGCACGGTGGGTGCGCTCGAAGGTCAGGAAGCCGGGGATGGTGACCTTCTCGTCGCCCTTGGCGACGATCTCGCCGACGGTCTCGGCGAGGGCGGCCAGAACGGCGTCGGCGTCCTTGCGGGTCACCTCGGCACGGTCGGCCAGGGCGGCCACCAGCTCACTGCGGTTCATGTTTGTACTCCCGTGTTCTTCTTGCCTGTGAGGCGTGAGATCGAAGCCGATGCTGCCAGGGCCCTCTGACAGTCCCCGGACCCGGGTCTGATGTCAGACCCTCGCGCCCGAATACGCATCCTGCCCCCACCTGCGGCGCTAACGCCAATCCGGAACCCCTCGGCGTCGTACGAAAAGCACCACCGCGTGGCCGTGATGACGTTCCGTCGACTTGTTGGAGCGGTCCGCAGCGGATGCCGGGCCTGTGGGGCTCGCTGCCCGCCCACCCTAAAGGGGCGTTTGGGACGCCGCGACCCGCGACGCGCCGTACAGCGCGCCGGGACGTGAGGTACGGCACCGTCCGCGGGGGCCGCGATCGGCCCCCGCGGACAGCCCCGGACAGGGCCGTCCGGATGAAAACCCCTTACGCGGGGTCGGCCGCCGCCTCGGCGACACCGGCCGCCTTGGCGGCCTCGCGGACCGCGCCGGCGACGGCGCCCGCGACCTTGTCGTTGAAGACGGACGGGATGATGTAGTTCGCGTTCACCTCGTCCTCGGCGACCACGCCGGCGAGGGCGCGCGCCGCGGCGAGCATCATCTCCGTGTTGACGGTGCGGGACTGAGCGTCCAGCAGACCGCGGAAGACGCCCGGGAAGACCAGGACGTTGTTGATCTGGTTCGGGAAGTCGGAGCGGCCGGTGGCGACAACTGCCGCCGTCTCGCGGGCGATTGCCGGGTCCACCTCGGGGTCCGGGTTCGCGAGCGCGAACACGATGGCGCCCTCGGCCATGGCCGCGACGTCGGAGCCGTCCAGCACGTTGGGGGCCGAGACGCCGATGAAGACGTCGGCGCCGACGACGGCCTCCTTGAGGGTGCCGGTGACGCCCTCGGGGTTGGTGTTGTCGGCGATCCAGCGCAGCGGCGAATCCGGGGTGGCGTCCACCAGGTCCTCGCGGCCCGCGTGCACCACACCGTGGATGTCGGCGACGACCGTGTGCTTGACGCCCGCGGCGATGAGCAGCTTCAGGATGGCCGTGCCGGCCGCGCCCGCGCCGGACATGACGACCCGCACGTCGCCGATCGCCTTGCCGACCACGCGCAGCGCGTTGGTCAGCGCGGCCAGGACGACGATGGCGGTGCCGTGCTGGTCGTCGTGGAAGACGGGGATGTCCAGAGCCTCGCGCAGCCGCGCCTCGATCTCGAAGCAGCGGGGGGCGGAGATGTCCTCCAGGTTGATGCCCGCGAAGCCGGGGGCGATCGCCTTGACGATCTCGACGATCGCGTCGGTGTCCTGCGTGTCCAGGCAGATCGGCCAGGCGTCGATGCCCGCGAAGCGCTTGAAGAGGGCCGCCTTGCCCTCCATCACGGGGAGCGAGGCCATCGGGCCGATGTTGCCGAGGCCGAGCACCGCGGAGCCGTCCGTGACCACCGCGACGGAGTTCCGCTTGATGGTCAGACGGCGGGCGTCCTCGGGGTTCTCGGCGATCGCCATGCAGACCCGGGCCACACCCGGGGTGTAGATCATCGAGAGGTCGTCACGGTTCCGGATGGGGTGCTTGGACGCCATCTCGATCTTGCCGCCGAGGTGCATCAGGAACGTACGGTCGGAGACCTTGCCGAGGACGACGCCCTCGATGCCGCGCAGGCCTTCGACGATCTCGTCCGCGTGCGAGGTGGAGGATGCCGCGATGGTGACGTCGATCCGCAGCTTCTCGTGGCCGGAAGCGGTCACGTCGAGGCCGGTGACCGAACCTCCGGAGGACTCCACGGCCGTGGTGAGCTGGGAGACCGCTGTGCCGCTCGCGGGCACCTCCAGCCTGACCGTCATCGAGTACGAGACGCTGGGCGCCGTTGCCATGGCCGAGTCCTTCGCTTTCCTGAGCTTCGTTGCCGCACGCGAACGGAGCTGAGCCCCGCACGTGCGTTCCGATCGTCGCACCTACCGACCAGTAGCAGTTAATGACTGCCACCTTTCGGAAACTTTTTTCCACCATACGAGAAGTGGACGTCCTGCGTAACCCCGGACGGTCCCCCGATCCGCCGGGACGGTCGGCCGATCGGGAGGGCGGGCGGGACGGCGCGGCACGTAAACAGAAACAGACCCGCGCCACCATCAGGTGACGCGGGTCTGTCTTCTTACGGTCAGGTGACACCGGCCCGCCATGCTCGCCTCGCGGCAAGTGGTCGCTCGTAGCGACGAAGGTTGGGCCCGGGGGCTTGGATCGAGCCGGTGCCGACACCAGGCTAACAAACACCCCGGAGAAGTGATTCCTGTGCGACGTGTTGACTCGGCAAAGAACCGGGGACGCCCGCCGTCACCCGCGCCTCTCAGTCCCTCAGCAGGTCCGGTACTCCCTGCTCGTCCGGCATGTCACGCTCCCCCGAGACCACGGTCAGCTGCTGCGTCGCACGGGTGAGTGCCACATAGAGCACCCGCAGTCCGGCCGGGGACTCGTCGGCGATCTCCGCGGGCGAGACGACCACCGTTGCGTCGTACTCCAGGCCCTTCGCCTCCAGGCTTCCCAGCGCCACCACGCGCTCGCCGAGCTCCTCCAGCCAGCCCCGGGCCTCCGTGCGGCGGTTCATCGCGACGACGACGCCGACGGTGCCGTCCACCTCGGCCAGCAGCCTGCGCGCCTCCTCGCGGACCGTCGAGGCGAGGTCCCCGTCACCGACCGTCTCGAAGCGCGGCTCCACGCCCGTCGAGCGGACCGCGCGCGGGGACTCCATCCCCGGCATGGCCAGCGCCAGCACCTTCGACGCCAGCTCGGCGATCTCCGCGGGGTTGCGGTAGTTCACCGTGAGCGTGAAGCGGCGCCTCGGCCGGTTGCCGAGCGCCTCGTCACGGGCCGCCGCCGCCTCGTCCGGATCGGACCAGGAGGACTGCGCGGCGTCGCCCACGACCGTCCAGGTGGCGTGGCGCCCCCGGCGGCCGACCATCCGCCACTGCATCGGCGTCAGGTCCTGCGCCTCGTCGACGATGACGTGGGCGTACTCGGTACGCTCCGCCGCCAGCCGTTCGGCCCGCTCGCGCTGGGTCTCCTCGCGCTGCGGCATCAGCTCCTCGAGACCCGTGAGCTGGTCCAGCGGATCGAGCTCACGCTTCCGCTTGGGCCGCGCCGGGGTGCCCAGCAGGGTCTGCAGCTCGTCCAGGAGCGCCACGTCGTGGACGGAGAGCGGCCCCTTGCCGTCCTCCCCCAGCCGCTTCAGCGCACGCGCCAGGCGGCGCACCTCGCCCTGGTTGAGGATGCGGCGCGCCCACCGGCTCAGCCGCCGCTCGTCGGCCATCGCGGCCAGCACCCCACGAGGGGTGAGTTCCGGCCACCAGGCGTCCAGGAACGTCAGGAACGGGGTCTCCGTGGAGACGTCGTCGTCGAACGAGGAGCGCAGCTCCGCGATCAGCTCGGGGTCGGTGTAGCGGCCCCGGCCCGACGACTTGCTCCACAGGGCGTCCAGAAGCAGCTTCCGGGCGCGCGGGCGCAGCAGGTTGACCGGGGCGGTGCCGCCCAGGACGTTGTGCCGGATGCGGCGCAGTTCGTCCGCGTCGAGCTCGACGCGGGCGCCGAAGGCCACCACCCGGAGCAGGGTGGGGGTGCCGGCCGCCTGGGCGGGCTCCTCCCCGAACTCCAGCTGCCCCTGCCGGGCGGCGGGCCGGGGCGCGGACTGCTCCAGCGCCCCGCGGGCCGCCTTGCGCAGCACGTGGAGCATCCGGGACGAGCCCTTGATCCGGGCGACGGCCGGATCGTCGTAGGTGGTCGCCCCCTCCACGCCCGCGGCCTCGTCGGACAGGGAGCCGACCGCGCGGATCGCGACCTGCCCCTCCTCGCCGAGCGAGGGCAGCACGCCCTCGGTGTACGCGACGAGCAGCGGGGTCGGCGAGACGACGAGGATGCCTCCGGCGTACCTGCGCCGGTCCTGGTACAGCAGATACGCGGCCCGGTGCAGGGCCACCGCGGTCTTGCCCGTCCCCGGTCCGCCCGCCACCTCGGTGACGGACGCGGCGGGGGCCCGGATCACGAGGTCCTGCTCGGCCTGGATCGAGGAGACGATGTCCCGCATCGTGTGGCTGCGGGCCTGGCCCAGCGCGGCCATCAGGGCGCCGTCACCGATGACGGGCAGCGTGTCGCCGTCCAGGTACGCGGTCAGCTCGGGGCGCATCAGGTCGTCCTCGACCCCGAGGACCTTGCGGCCCTTGGAGCGGATGACCCGGCGGCGCACGACCCTGCCCGGGTCCTTCGGCGTCGAGCGGTAGAAGGGCGCGGCGGCGGGCGCCCTCCAGTCGATCACCAGCGGCGCGTAGTCGGAGTCGAGCACTCCTATGCGGCCGATGTGCAGCGTCTCGGCGATCTCGGCGGTGCTGTCCTCCCGTACGGCGTCGTCGGCGGCCTCGACGGAGGTGAAGGCGCCGTCCGGGCCGCGTTCGCCGTCCTTGCCCCGCAGCAGGTCGATCCGGCCGAAGAGGAAGTCCTCGAACTCACTGTTCAGCCTGTTGAGATGGACCCCGGCCCGGAAGACCTGGGCATCGCGTTCCGCGAGTGCCCCCGGTGTCCCGACCTGGCCCCGTTTGCTGGCGTCCTGCATGAGAAATTCCGCCTCGTCGATCTTCTCCTCGAGACGGCGGTAGACCTGGTCGAGATGGTCTTGTTCGACACCGATCTCCCGGTCCCGCAACGAATCGACAGCGGCATCCTGCGCGGCCACCGAGGCCCCCTTCTGACGTGCACTGGGCAGCCGTCAACCGTACGCGAAAGGGGGGCCGCAGCGCACCTGTGGCCGTGGTTGCGTTTACGCGTCGATCTCCACGAGCCGCTCGCCGTCGAAGGTGCGCACCTCGAAGTGGTCGATGTCCGCGCGCGCCATCGCGGCGCCCCCGTGCACGTACAGCGGGTTCCGCGCGCTCGCGTGGGCGGAGTCCTCGATGCCGTACCCCCATTTCGGCACGGACCAGGAGGTGACGACCTCCTCCTCACCGGTCCGGGACACGGCGACGAGGCTGCACTTCTGCGGGCCCTTGACGTTCTTCAGCTCCAGGACCGTGTGGGTGCCCCAGGCCTTCGGCTCCATGCCGACCGTGGCGTCGACCCGGGTGACGGGATCGCTCGCCCGGAGCTTCTCCGGCATGTGGTGGAAGAAGGCGTCCTCGGCGGGGCTCGTGGGGTGCGGATCGGCCGCCTCCACCTGTCCGCGGGAGTCCTCCCCCGCGGTGGCGGTGACCGCCACCACCGGGCCGCCGATCACGAGGACGGCCGCCGCCGCGATCAGCCAGCGGGCGCGCCTGAGGCGCTGCGAACGCTTCCGCGCGACCTCGTCGACCAGCCCGTCCAGCAGCCGGGGCGCGGGGCGCTCGGGAACGTGCGGTACGGGGCGTGCGCCCGGGACGGCGGCCGGCGCCTCGGCGAGCATGGCCAGCATGGGCTCCATCCCGGCGAACGCGTCGAGGTCGGCGGCGCACTTGGCGCAGCCGGCCAGATGCGCTTCGAAGGCGCTCGCGTCGGCGTCGTCGAGGATGCCCAGCGCGTAGGCGCCCGCGGCGTCGTGCCCCGCGTCCTCGCCGGAGGGCGCGAAGGGGTCGTCCGGAGGGCCGGAGGGTCCCCGGTGGCCGGGCCCCGGAGGGCCGGAGGGTCCCCGGTGGCCGGTCGGCCTGGGCCCGAAGGGCTGCCATTCCTGGTCGCTCATGCCGTGATCCCCCTCTCCTCCAGTGCGAGCTTCATCGAGCGCAGTGCGTAGAAGACCCGGGACCGCACGGTCCCGCTGGGTACGCCGAGGATCTCGGCGGCCTCGTTGACCGTACGGCCCTTGAAGTAGGTCTCGACCAATGCTTCCCGGTGGGCCGGGGTCAAATCGTCGAGTGCGTCCGAGAGCGTCATCAGCCACAACGCCTTGTCGATCTCGTCCTCCGCGGGAATGACCTCCAGCGGCGACGGATCGACCTCGCGGGGCCGGGCCTGCCGGCTGCGGTGGCCGTCGATGACGATGCGCCGGGCGACCGTCACCAGCCAGGGGCGGACGGAGCCGGTGGCCCGGTTGAGCGAACCGGCGTTCTTCCAGGCACGGATGAGCGTCTCCTGCACCACGTCCTCAGCCCGCTGGCGGTCGCCCGCGACGAGCCGGAGCACGTAGCCGAGCAGCGGCCCGGCATGCTCGCGGTAGAGCGCCCGCATCAGCTCCTCGTCGGGGACGTCCGAGGGCGGGCGGCGCGGTGCACTGCGATGTCGAGCCCTGTGCGGACGGTCATCGGCCACGGCCGCATCCTTGCGCACCCGAACCTCCCGGTCGAGACCCTGTCGAGCTCTGTGCCCATCGGTACGGGAACGGGGACCGGTTCATTCAGCCGGCGCGCAACTTTCTTTCGGGACAGGGGGTTTCGGCCGGAAAGCGGCGCCACGACGTGCGCCGCCACTGCCCGGCCGAGGGGCGCCACGACGTGTCTCCTGCCGGCCGAGAGGTGCTACGACATGGCCCGTGCCCGGCGCCGGTGCCTCGCCACCCGCTCCCGGTTGCCGCAGACCTCGCTGGAGCACCAGCGCCGCCGCCGGCCCCGGGACGTGTCCAGATAGAGCCGCCCGCAGGCGTCGCCCTCGCACCGGCGCAGCCCCGCCCGCGCCACCGGGTCCGTCAGCAGGTCCACCGCGTCCCGGGCCACCACCGCGAGCAGCGCCCCGCACCCCGGGTCGGCGCTCAGCACCCGTACGAGCACACCGCCCTGGTCCCGCACGGCGCGCAGCCCCGGAGTCGGTCCCGCCGCAAGGGCGTTGATCCGGTCCAGGGCGCTGTCGGCGCTGCCACCGGACAGCTGAGCCGTCATCAGCCGGTCGATGCACGTACGCAGCTGCCGGAAGCGCGCCGGCCAGGTCTCGTCCACGGCGGCCAGCGGGGTCCCGCGCGGGACGAGCCGGGAGGCCACCAGCCACTCGGCGAGGCGCGCGGGGCGGTCCAATTGCTCGCACCCGCCCGGGGGCCCCGCCCCTGTCGCCACCAGGTCCAGGCAGATCCGACCGGAGTCGAACCGCCGGCCGTACGCGCCCGTGCCCGCCGCCATGAGCCTGTCACCGCCTCGGGGTTCGGCTGTGGGGAGTCACCCCCGTCACTCCCAGAGTGCCCGCATCCGACCCCGCCCGGAACCCCTCCCGCCCACCCGGCCGACGGCGCTCCCGGCGGGCGCCGGTCAGCGCTGCGGAAGGCCGTCGTGCAGGATGCGCTGGAACATCCGGTGGTCCTGCCAGGCGCCGTCGATGTGGAGATAGCGCGGCGCCGTGCCGTACAGCTCGAATCCGGCCTTGGCCAGCACCCGCTGGGAGGCCGCGTTGTCCAGCACCGTCCCGGCCTCGACGCGGTGCAGCCCGAGCCCGTCGCGCGCCAGCTCGCAGACCCGGACGACCGCGGCCGTGGCCAGGCCCCGGCCCGCGTGGCCGACGTCGATCCAGTAGCCGAGCCGGGCGTTGCGGAACGGTCCCCGCTCGATGGAGGCGAGGGTCATCGCCCCCACGACCCGGTCCTCGTCGTCGGCCAGCGCCCAGGGCATCGCACGCCCCGCGTCCCGGTCGGCCAGCAGCCCGGTCAGCCGCTGGACCTGGCCGTCCGGGGTGTAGAAGGCCTCGGGGCGCACGGGCTCCCAGGGGCGCATGTACGCGCGGCTGCGGGTCAGGGCCTCGGCGAAGGACGCGGCGTCGTCGAGGGTGACGGGCCGCAGCCGGACGCCGTCGCTCAGGGAATGGCTCTCGGAGATCATCCCCGCACGCTATCGGCCCCTCAGGAACCGTCGTACTTGGTGTCCGCCGCGGGGTCGAGCGCCAGCCGGTAGCCGCGCTTGACGACCGTCTGGATCAGCCTGGGCACCCCCAGCGCCGTACGCAGCCGGGCCATCGCCGTCTCCACGGCGTGCTCGTCGGTCCCGCTGCCGGGCAGCGCCCTCAGCAGGTCGGCGCGGGAGACCACCCAGCCCGGCCTGCGGGCCAGGGTGTGCAGGAGTGCCATGCCCGCCGGGGGCACCGGGCGCAGGGCGCCGTCGACCAGCACCGCGTGGCCGCGGATCTCGACCACGTGTCCGGCGACGGGGAGCGTGCGCGCCCGTGCGGGCAGCTGGGCGCAGAGCACCTGGACGAGCGGGCCGAGCCGGAAGCGCTCCGGCTGGACGGTGTCGATGCCCCTGGCCTGGAGCGGCAGCGCGGTGACCGGTCCGACGCACGCGGTCAGGACGTCGTGGCCGAGCGCGGAGAGCACCTCGGGGAGCATGCCGCGGGCCTCGGCCCGGTTCAGGTAGGAGGCGGCGGCGGGCGCGCTGGTGAAGGTGACCGCGTCCAGGCTCCGGGAAGCCGTGGCGTCGAGCATGCGGTCCAGCGGCGCGATGTCCTCGGGGGGCATCCACCGGTAGACGGGTACGCCGACGACCTCGGCACCCGCGGCGCGGAGCGACTCGACGAAGCCCGGCAGCGGTTCGCCGTGCAGCTGGAGGGCGATCCTGCGGCCCGCCACCCCCTCGCCGAGCAGCCGGTCCAGGACCTCGGCCATCGACTCGGACTGCGGCGACCACGCCTCGGTGAGCCCGGCCGCCCGGATGGCGCCCTTGACCTTGGGTCCCCTGGCCAGCAGCTCGATGCCGCGCAGCCGGTCCAGGAGCCCGTCACCGATGCCCCAGCCGTCGGCCGCCTCCACCCATCCCCGGAAGCCGATGGCGGTGGTGGCGATCACGACGTCGGGGGCGTTGTCGATCAGCTCCTTGGTGGCGGCCAGGAGCTCGCTGTCGTCCGCGAGAGGCACGATCCGCAGCGCGGGCGCATGCAGAACCGCGGCCCCCCGGCGCGTGAGGAGCGTCCCCAGCTCCTCCGCGCGACGGGCCGCGGTCACCCCGACCGTGAAGCCCGCGAGGGGTCCGTGCTGTGCGTCGTCGACGTGCATGGCGATACCCGGCTCTCGTCCCGCTGTTGCTCGATGATGCGAAGGACCGAGACTGTCAACCCTGCGTGACAGTCTCGGTTCTCCTGTATTTCCCACCCGTTACGTCGTGCGACGCGCTACGGCCATCCTCACACCTCGGCGTAGCTGAGCTGGGGCTTCGCGGCCACCGCTTCGGAGCGGCGAAGGTATACCGCCCAGGTCAGGGTGAAGCAGACGGCGTAGAAGCCGAGGAAGCACCAGAAGGCGGCGGTCCCGGCGCCCGAGGTCGCGAAGGACTGGCGGAAGGCCAGGTTGATCGCGAGACCGCCCAGGGCTCCGATCGCCCCGATGAGCCCCATGGCCGCGCCGGAGAGCCGCCGGCCGTACGCCGCCGCCTCCTCGCCGCTCATTCCCCTGCTGAGGCCCTGGGCGTGGAAGATGCCCGGGATCATCTTGAACGTCGAGCCGTTGCCCAGCCCTGTGAGCACGAACAGCGCGATGAAGCCGACGAGGAAGACCGGCAGCGACTCGATGCCGGAGGCGTAGACGACCACACCGGTCGCCGCCGCCATGGCCGCGAAGGTCCCGAGGGTGATCCGGGCGCCGCCGTAGCGGTCGGCGAGCCAGCCGCCCGCGGGCCGGATCAGGGAGCCGAGCAGCGGGCCGATGAAGGTGAGCGACGCCGCCTGCAGCGGGGTCCGGCCGAACTGGGTCTGCAGGACGAGCCCGAAGGCGAAGCTGTAGCCGATGAACGAGCCGAAGGTGCCGATGTAGAGCACCGCCATGATCCAGGTGTGCGGCTCGCGCACGGCCTGGAGCGCCGCCCCCGTGTCGTTCTGGATGGGCCGGAGGTTGTCCATCTTCAGCGCGGCGCCCAGCGCGGCGACGATGATCAGGGGCAGGTACACACCGAGCACGATCCTCGGGTGCGCGGCGCCGGCCGTGCCGATCACCAGCAGGCCGATGAGCTGGACGACCGGGACACCGATGTTGCCGCCGCCCGCGTTGAGCCCGAGGGCCCAGCCCTTCTTGCGCAGCGGGAAGAAGGCGTTGATGTTCGTCATCGAGGAGGCGAAGTTGCCGCCCCCGATACCGGTGAGCGCGGCGACGACGACGAAGGTGGTGTAGGAGGTACCGGGCTCCATCACCCAGAAGGCCGCGACGGTCGGCACCAGGAGCGACAGCGCGCTGAAGATGGTCCAGTTGCGTCCTCCGAAGATGGCGACCGCGAAGGTGTAGGGCACCCGCACGATCGCGCCGACCAGGGTGGCCGTGGAGATCAGGAAGAACTTCCCCGCCGGGTCGACCCCGTACTCAGGCCCCATGAACAGCACCATGACGGACCACAGGGACCAGATCGAGAACCCGATGTGCTCCGAGAGCACGGAGAACCACAGGTTCCTCCGGGCGACCTTCTCGCCCTTCTCTCGCCAGAAGGTCTCGTCCTCCGGCTCCCACTGCTCGATCCAACGACCGGCCATCACGCGCCTCCACAGGGGTCGGGGTGTTGTGATCCCGACGCTAGGGAGTCCGCGTTTCGGTGCGGTGCCGTGAGGTGACCGGTGCGCAACCTTGCTCTCACTCGGTGCCCGGGGGTGCGGTGAGCCGGGCCCACCGCACCCCTGGCCCGTGTCAGGCGCGGCGCCGCCGGTCCGCGCCGTTCGGCCACAGCCGTGGACGGCGCTTGGCGGCGACGTCCTCGACCCAGCCGAACGCCAGGATCGCGAGCCCGAGCAGCGGCCAGATCGCGATCAGGACGAGCCCCTCGTACGACTTCTCGATGTACGTGTCGAAGGTGTCGCCGAACCAGGGGATGGACCAGAGGCCCTCGACGAGGTGCGCGGCGGCCATCAGCAGCAGGTTGTGCCACAGATAGATCGTCACGGCCCTGTTGTTGGCCAGGGTGACCAGGCTGTCCCAGGCGGCGAACCGGCCCGGCAGCTTCTGCCAGGAGGGTGCGTACACGAGGAGGATCGCGCAGAAGCCGAGGGACCAGGTGGCCTGGGCGAGCGGGATCTCGTCGAGGTTCCAGCCCTCCTCGGTGAGGTGCCCGGACGCCCACCACAGGCCGAATCCCATGACGATCGCGGCGGACGAGACCGCCAGATAGCGCGGGATCTCCTTCAGGAGGCCGTCGTTGTGGGCGAAGCCCAGGATCCAGCAGGACCCGAACACGGCGAAGTCCACGAGCCCCTCGCCGAGGGTGCCGGGGACCGTCACCAGGCCGGTGCCGATCACGGCGGTCAGACCGATCGGAGCGAGCAGCGTGACCCACGGGAGCCTGCGGAACGCCTTGAGGAGCAGGGGTGACGCGAGCACGAACCAGAGGTAGGCCCGGAGGTACCAGAGCGGCCCCGCCGCCTGGTCGGCCCAGGTCAGCTCCAGCCACCCGCCCGGCGAGCCGATCTCCTCCGGGTACGGCGGGGAGCCGAGCGGGAGGACATAACTGCCGAGCTTGATGAACCACCACAGCCCCTCCTCACGGACGGGCTTCCAGCTCAGCGCGAACATCATCGGCAGGACGACCAGCGCGAACGCCCACATCGGCGGGAGCAGCCTGCGCAGCCTGCCGCGGATGACGCTTCCC
Source organism: Streptomyces sp. CB02058 (assembly GCF_001905505.1). Lineage (GTDB taxonomy): Bacteria > Actinomycetota > Actinomycetes > Streptomycetales > Streptomycetaceae > Streptomyces. Next base: position 70,740 of record NZ_LIPG01000002.1, on the reverse strand, counting down.
GCCGGCCGCGACAGCGAGCGGGCCATCAGCGACCCCGCCAGGGCGAACATGACACCCATGGAGGGGAAGAGGATGGTCAGCCAGCCCCACCCGAAGAGGTGGAAGAAGACGACTCGGACCAGGGCCACGGCCCTGAGCAGGTCGAGGTAGCGGTCCCGGCCGGCCTTGGCACGGGGCGCGGGGGCCTCGGCGGGCTCCTTGTCGGCCGCACCGGGGGCCGTCGGCGCCTGCCCCGGGTACGGCGCCTGGGGCGGGACGGAGTGACCGGCCGGGGCGGAACGACCGGTCGTGAAGGCGTCCGCGGTGAACGGGTCCGCCGTCAGGGGGCCCGCCGTGAACGGGTCCGCCGCGGAGGGTTCCGAGGTGAAGGGGCCGGGCCGTGCGGACAGGGGCGCGCCGTAGGGCACGCCGTCGTCGTAGCCGTCCTGCCGGGGGCCGGGGCCGCTCGGGGGATAGGTCACGCCACCGGCCTCCGGTCCGTGTCCTTGCGGCGGGTCTGCGTGCCGCCGGGCGCTTCCACCACGCCCGTACGCCGGAGCTTCTGCCAGCGCAGCCGGCCGCCGGTGAGAGCGGTGATCCACGACTGGAGCAGCACGACGTACATCAGCTGCCGGTAGAGGATCTGCTGGAGCGGCAGCGAGATCAGATGCGTCATGCGCTCCCGGTCGAGCCGGAAGGCGTACGCGGCGCAGACGGCCTGCACCAGCAGGACGCCGAACCAGGCCGCGACCGTCTTCCCCGTCGGGCCGAAGACCAGTCCGTACAGCAGGAAGACGTCGATGAGGGGCGCCAGCAGCGGCGCGACCACCATGAACAGGGAGACGAACGGCAGTCCCACCCGTCCGAAGCGGCCCGAGGGCCCGCGCTCGACGACCGCGCGGCGGTGCTTCCAGATGGCCTGCATCGTGCCGTACGACCACCGGTAGCGCTGCGACCAGAGCTGCTGCACCGACTCGGGTGCCTCGGTCCACGCCCGGGCGTTCTCGGCGTAGACGACGCGCCAGCCGTCGCGGTGGAGCGCCATGGTGACGTCGGTGTCCTCGGCGAGGGTGTCCTCGCTCATGCCGCCGATCCGGTCCAGCGCGTCCCGGCGGAAGGCGCCGACCGCACCGGGGATGGTGGGCATGCAGCCGAGGAGGTCGTACATCCTGCGGTCCAGGTTGAAGCCCATCACGTACTCGATGTGCTGCCAGGCGCCGATCAGCGAGTCGCGGTTGCCGACCTTGGCGTTGCCCGCGACCGCCCCGACCCGGGGGTCGGCGAAGGGCTGCACGAGCTCGCGCACGGTCGAGGGTTCGAAGACCGTGTCGCCGTCCATCATCACGACGATGTCGTAACGGGCGTTCGCGATGCCGTTGTTGAGCGCCGCGGGCTTGCCCGCGTTGCGCTGGCGCACGACGCGGACGTTCGGGATCCACATCGCCTCGACGAGGTCGGCCGTGCCGTCCGTCGAACCGTCGTCGATGACGATGACCTCGATCGGATAGTCGCTGGCCACCAGCGACCGCACGGTGGCCTCGATGCACTCGCGCTCGTTGTACGCGGGCACGAGGACCGACACCGGGCGGGTGAACGGCTCGCCCCAGCTGAAGCCCCTGCGGCGCACCTTCCTGGCGTGCAGGAAGGAGAGGAGCAGCATCAGCCCGAAGCGGACCATCACCAGGACACCGATGACCGCCAGGCCGACGACCAGGACTCCGGTGACGTGCTCGGAGATCTTCACCGCACCGATGAAGGCCTTGCCCTTCCAGAGCGCGAATCCGGTGACCGGGGTGTGCGCGCTGGGGGCGCCGAGCGCCGCGGTGAGATTGGTGAACTCGTAGCCCTCGTCCTGCATCTGCGGCAGGAACTTGCCCAGGGCGGCCACGGTCTGGGAGCGGTCGCCGCCGGAGTCGTGCATCAGGATGATCGCGCCGTCGCCGTGCCGGGGCGTGGCGCGCTCGATGATCGCGTCGACGCCGGGGCGCTTCCAGTCCTCGCTGTCGGTGTTGTTCACGACGGTGAGGTAGCCGCGGCTGCCGATGTACTGCGTGACCGGCCAGGACTTGTTGTCCATGGCGTCGGAGAAGGAGGAGTACGGGGGCCGGAACAGCGAGGTGCGGATGCCGGCCGCGCCCGCGAGCACCAGCTGGTTCTGGGACAGCTCCCAGTCGATGCGGCTGGTGGACTGGAAGGAGAGATCAGGGTGGTTGAAGGTGTGCAACCCGATCTCGTGCCCCTCGTCGACCATGCGCTGGACGAGGTCCGGGTAGCGCGAGGCCATGGTGCCGGTGACGAAGAAGACGCCGTGCGCATGGTGCTTCTTGAGCTCGTCCAGGACCCGGGGGGTCCAGACCGGGTCGGGGCCGTCGTCGAAGGTGAGGACGATCTTGCGGTCCGGTATCCGGAGCGTCTTGGCCGCCTCGCCCGCCGTACGGGCGTCTATGACCGGACCGCCTTCGAGGACGTCGTCAGGCACCTGGGTGGTGGGGGCGGGAGCCTGGATCCGGTGGTCGGCGAGGATCTCGCTGTGGACGTAGCCGCGCAGCATGAGCATGGCGAGCAGGGCGACCAGAAGGAGCGACGGAAGCAGGTAGCGCATGGGGAGTCTGCGCCGGACGGTCCGCTTCTTCTTCCGGTTGTGCCTGCCCCGCATAACGGGGGTGGTCATTTACTGAGTGCCTTCTTGTGGTTGCACCGGGGATTCCGAGGGATCCGGGGAGGCCGGAGGGCTCTCCTCGGTGGGCGAGTCGGGACTCGGCGTCGGCGACGGGTCGACCGCGGGCGGCGTGGTGACCGGGCTGCCCCCGGCGGGCGCCGAGGAGCTGGTGCCCCTGGGGGTCGTGGCGGACGCGGAAGCCGATGCCTCGCCCGCGCCGGAAGCGGCCGAACCCGCCGCCGACCCGTCCGACGACGGGATCGAGGAGGCGGAGGCCGAGGCCGACGCGGAGGAGGAGGGAGTGGCCTGCGGGCTCTGCGATACGACGTCGCCGCTCGGGGCCGGCCGTACCTCGACCTCGTCCGAGTGCTTCTCCTCCTGGCCCGAGAGAGGCAGCCAGGGAGCACTGGAGTTGCCGCCGAGCAGGGCGACCACGAGCGTCACCGCGTATACGGCGCAGATCGCGGCGAGCACCCAGCCCACCCGCCGGTACGTCTTGCTGCGACGGCCGCTCTCGTCGACGAAGACCGGACCGTCCGAAGGATCCGGAAGGTTCGGCTCCACCGGCAGTTCGGAAAGCTGACGGCCGAGCCCGTCCAACTGCACGGTGACGTCGTTCGGCTCATGCGTGTGCCAGGTACGGGTACCTTCGCGCCAATTGTCCACAGGTGTTCGCACATCCCCCACTCAATGAAACAGGTGCGCGGAAAAATGACGTGATTCCTGCCAACGGACGGGCCCCCACCCTGTCCGGGGCGGCACTTGTCCCGTGCACCCGAAAGCCTGAATGTAGCGCACGAAGTGGACCGGCAAGGTCCTGTATCACCTGATGTTCATCATCGGTGACGCATCAGTGACGAATCGGTTTCGGGCAGCCAAGAATCCGTTGGCCGTACCATCCACCCTTCTGTCCCAGCGAGTTCGGCACTTGCGGCACACAGAGCGGTCAACCCGGGGTGGTCGAGGCCCTTGCGCCAGACCATCAGCAGCGGGGACAGCGGCACCGGTCGCACCAGCGGGCGCAGCACCGTCCCCGGCAACGGCGGAAAGCCCGCGACGGCCAGCACGGGGTGCCCCACCTTTGCCATGACCCGTTGAAATTCAGCCACTCCCACGGCGAGCGGGGCAGGCGGCGCCAGAGAAATGCCCCATTTGTCGAACAACAGGGTGGCGAGGTGTGTCCACTCCCGGGTGCGCTCGTTACCCGCTCCCGCGTAGACGGTTTCACCGGCCAGATCGCTCATGGCGACCGCCTCGCGCCCCGCCAGAGGGTGATCGCACGGCAGGAGAACAGCCATGGGCTCGTACCGCACCGGCTGTACGGAGAGCCGGGCGAGCACCGCGGGATCGAGTCCCGCGGCCCTCCCGAAGGTGACGTCGAGCCGCCCTGCCAGCACTTCGCCGGCAGCCCAGGTGAGTCCGCTCTCGAAGCGCGCCATCAGCTCGCACTCCGGCGCGAGCTCCCGCGCGCGGGCCAGAACCCTTGCGGCGGTCATGCCGTCGGTGTTCAGATCGACGAGCAGGGGACGGTCCGCGGGGTCGGTGAAGGCGGCGGCCAGAGCGGCGTGCGCGTCGAGCACCCGCCGGGCGTGCGGCAGGAGGCGTTCCCCGTCCCCGGTGAGTGACACCTGCCGGGTCGTACGGAGGAAGAGCTCCCGGCCGAGCTCGCGCTCCAGCCGGCGGATGTCCCGGCTCAGCGCCTGCTGCGCGACGTAGAGCCGGGCGGCGGCACGGGTGAAGTGCAGCTCCTCGGCCACGGCGACGAAGGCGCGGAGCAGGCGGGGATCGATGTCGGGTGCGGGCACGCGAACAATTTACAACGTACGTGCGTGAATGCGCTCCGAACAGGTGTTGGACGGAACGGACCCGCACCCCGAGGGTTGACGGGTGCCCCATGAACCCGCCGCCGCTCCGGCACCGACGACCCTCCAGGACCGCTCCACCCGGGACCGCACCATCCCCGGCCCCACGGCCGCCCCCGAGCACCCCACCACCCCGGACACCTCCCCCGCCCCGGCCTCCGCCGCACGGAGCAATCCGTATCTCCGGCTGCTCGCCACCCCCGGCGCACGCGCGTTCACCGCGGGCAATCTTCTGGCCCGGCTGCCCATGGGGATGTTCAGCGTCAGCGCCGTCATCATGATCGCCGACGCCCACGGCTCGTACGCCCTGGCCGGGGCCGTCACCGCGACGGGGCTGCTCGCGACCGCCGTGGTGGCCCCCTGGACGGCGCGCCTCGTCGACCGCCACGGCCAGGCCAGGATCGCCGTGCCCGCCACCGCCGTCGCCGTGCTCGGCTCGCTCGCCCTGCTGCTCTGCGTGCACTACGACGCACCGGTCTGGACGCTCTTCGCCGCGTACGCCGCCACCGCTACGACCCCCAACACGGGCGGCATGTCACGGGCCCGCTGGGCCCATCTGCACCGGGGCGACGCCTCCGCCCTGCACACCGCGAACTCGTTCGAACAGGCCGCCGACGAGCTGTGCTTCATGCTCGGCCCGGTGCTCGCCGCGACCTTGTGCGGGGCGCTCTTCCCCGAGGCCGGCACGCTCACCGGGGCCGTGCTCCTGATGACCGGCGTCCTGATCTTCGCCGCCCAGCGCGCGACGGAACCCCCGGTGGCCCCCCGCACCCCGGCCGCCTCACCCCTGCGCACCCGGGGCATACCCGCCCTGCTCGCCGTCTTCCTCGCGACGGGGGCCGTCTTCGGGGCCCTGGAGGTCGTCTCCATCGCCCGCGCCGGGGGTGCGATCCTCGCGCTCCAGGCGGGCGGCTCCTGCGTGGCCGGACTGCTGTACGGGGCACTGCGCCCCGCCCCGGACGTCCGGCGCAGGCTGCTGCTCTGTCTGACGGGGATGACCGCCCTGATGTCCCTCCCGCTGATCGCCACGGCCACGACCGGCTCGCTGTTCGCCCTGGCCTGCTGCCTGCTGCTGGCCGGTGCGGCCACCGCACCCACCATGGTCACCGGCATGACGCTGATCCAGCGGCTCACCCCGCCGGCCCAGCTCAACGAGGGCATGACGCTCGCCGTCACCGCACTGCTCGGCGGCGTGGCGGCGGGTTCCGCGCTGGGCGGCTGGACGGTGGAGCACGCGGGGACGGCGACCGGATACACGGTGCCGGTGTGCGCGGCGGCCCTGGCGCTGACCGTCGCGGCGGCCGGAACCCGCAGGACCGGCTGATCCACGAACTCACACGGGCACACGGGCACACGGGCACACGGGCACACAAAAACGAGGACCCCGCTGCCAGGGGCAACGGGGTCCTCGTTCACATGGGAATTGTGGAGATGGCGGGAATCGAACCCGCGTCCAACGGTGCAGAACCAGGGCTTCTCCGAGTGCAGTTCGCTGCGCTTTTCTCGGCCCCGGAGATCTCGCGAACAAGTCTCCGACGGGCCCAGTCACTGTTTGATTTCCCACCGAGCCCCGTGACCGGACTCAGTGGTTTAGTCCCCTAGATTATGCCAGGGTCCGGGTCGGGAACACCCCCGGGCTGACACCCATTAAGGGTCCCTCACTCACTGCTTATTAGGCAGCGAGGGCGAAGGACTGGGAATCGCGCTTGGAATTGGCGATTATTGGTTGCGACATATGGTTTACGAGATCATTGCCGCTTCCTCGACTCGCTTCCCCTGCTTCGACATCCGCTGTCGAAACCGATCATCCCCATGTTGATTTTTCAATCCGCGCACCTTCTGTGAGGTGCACGGCCCATCGTACGTGACCAACGCACGCGGATGCCACCGTATTCCGGCGGCTCCGGGGCGCCGGCCCCGGGCCGGGTGGCGGCTACGCGCTGCGCTGGCGCCGGCGGGCCGCCGAGATCGCGCGGTTCGTCTCCCGCGTGTCCTGCTTCTCCCGCAGCGTCTGGCGCTTGTCGTACTCCTTCTTGCCCTTCGCGAGCGCGATCTCGACCTTGACGCGGCTGTCCTTGAAGTACAGGGCGAGCGGCACGATCGTGTGGCCCGTCTCCTGCGACTTGGACTGGAGCTTGTCGATCTCGGCCCGGTGCAGCAGCAGCTTGCGCTTCCGCTTGGCCGCGTGGTTGGTCCAGGTGCCCTGCACGTACTCGGGGACGTGGATGTTGTGCAGCCACGCCTCGCCGTTGTCGATCTGGACGAAGCCGTCGACGAGCGACGCCCTGCCCATCCGCAGCGACTTGACCTCCGTGCCCATGAGCACGAGACCGCACTCGTAGGTGTCGAGGACGTGGTAGTCGTGCCGCGCCTTCTTGTTCTGCGCAATCATCTTGCGCCCGGTGTCTTTTTCCTTGGCCATAGTGCGGTCATTTTCGCACTACGACCCACCCCCGAGGCCACTCAATACCGTCTCGCCCCTCTGCTGGGCCTCCTGACCCGCCCCGACGTCCGGAGTGATGCCGCTCCCCTCGACGGTGCGGCCCGCCGGAGTGCGGTAGTGCCCGACGGTCAGCTCGGCGACGGAGCCGTCCGGCAGCTCGCTGGGCATCTGCACGGAACCCTTGCCGAAGGTGCGCGATCCGACGGTCACGGCCCTGCCCCGGTCCTGGAGCGCACCGGTCAGCAGCTCCGCCGCGCTCATCGTGCCGCCGTCGACCAGGACGACCACGGGCCGCTCGGTGTCCCCGCCCGGCTCGGCGTAGAGGGCCCGCTGCTCGCCGTGCACGTCGTACGTGGCGACGAGCCCGCCGTCCAGGAAGGCGGACGAGGCGGTGACGGCCTCGGTGACCAGACCGCCCGAGTTGGCCCGGAGGTCCAGCAGGATGCCGGCGTCCCCGGGCGCCTCGTCCACGGCCTCGCGGACCGCGGTGCCCGCGCCCTTGGTGAATGCCGCGACCTTGATCAGCACCGCGGACTCGGTGTCCCCGCCCAGCCGCCGCACGCTGACCGGCTGCGTGGTCAGCCGGGCCCTGCGGAGCGTCGTGGTCCAGGAATGCCCGCCGCGGCTCAGCCCCAGCACCACGGAGGTGCCCTCGGCCGCTCCCTCGCGGTCCCCGCGCAGCAGCGCGACGACCTCGGCGACCGGGCGCTTCTCCACGCGACGGCCGTCCACGGTGCGCAGCAGGTCGCCCTTGCGCACCCCGGCCGCGCGCGCGGGACTGCCGGGCTGGACCCCTGTCACGGTGACGTCGCCGCCGGCCGAGCGCCGGGCCGAGATGCCCACACCGGTGTACGAGCCGTCGAGGGCCCGCTCGAAGTCCTCGTACTCCCGCTCGTCGTAGACCGCGCTCCAGCGGTCCCCGCTGCGGCTGACGACCTCCTCGGCGGCGTCCGTGCCGGACTTCCCGTCGGCCTCGGCGTCGGCGGCGGCCTCCGCGATCTCCTCCCGGTCCACGGAACCGACCGTGGAGGACACCGAGCGCGTCTTTATCTCCGTGCCCGCACCGTCCTCGTGGGGCAGGGACCCGGTGGCCGCGGCGGTGGCCAGCACGCTCGCGAACACCAACGTCAGGGCCGCCCCGCGGTGGAGACCGCGGGGTTTCAAATGGTACGTATGGCCCGGCATGTGGCCGAGTGTAGGACAACGCCCCGTCCGCACACGGCTCGTTGGCCGCATGCGGGACGGGGCGCACGTCACACCTTGAGGTACTTGCGCAACGCGAAGAGAGCGGCAACGGCGGGCATCAGCAACCCGATCGCGATGACCAGGGGAAGCTTGGTGAGCACCGCTTCCCAGCCGATGAAGTCGATGAGGTTCAGCTTCTCCTGGAGCGCGAGACCGCCGTCGATCAGGAAGTACCGGGCGGCCAGCAGGATCACGCAGGCGAGCAGTCCGCCGATCAGTCCGGCGAAGGCGGCCTCCATGATGAACGGCATCTGGATGTAGAAGCCCGACGCCCCCACCAGCCGCATGATGCCCGTCTCCCGTCTCCGGCTGAACGCCGAGACGCGGACGGTGTTGACGATGAGCATCAGCGCGATGACCAGCATCAGCGCCATCAGGAAGATCGCGGCCACGTTCATGCCGTTCATCAGCCCGAAGAGGTTGTCCAGGATGCTGCGCTGGTCCTGGACGGACTGCACCCCGTCACGGCCGGCGAAGGCCGTCGCGACCACCTTGTACTTCTGCGGGTCCTTCAGCTTGACCCGGAACGACTCCTGCATCTGGTCCGGCGTGATGTTGCCGGCCATCGGCGAGTCGCCGAACTGCTCCTGGTAGTGCTTGTACGCCTGGTCGACCGTCTCGAAGAGGACCGGCTTCTCGACGGCCTCCATCTTCTCGAGGTCCGCCTTGATCTCCTTCTTCTGCTCCGCCGTGACGGCACCCTTGGCGCACTTGGGCACGTCCTTGGCGTCGTTCTTGTTGCAGAGGAAGATCGAGACGTTGACCTTGTCGTACCAGTAGGTCTTCATCGAGCTGACCTGCTCGCGCATCAACAGCGCACCGCCGAACAGGGCGAGCGAGAGGGCGACGGAGACCACGACCGCGAAGGTCATCGTGAGGTTGCGACGAAGACCGACGCCGATCTCCGACAGGACGAACTGGGCGCGCATGGCGTCCTTTCAGTACTCGATGCTCGTGCAGATGCTCAGTGCTGGTAGCCGTAGACGCCACGCGCCTGGTCACGCACGAGACGGCCCTGCTCGAGCTCGATGACGCGCTTGCGCATCTGGTCGACGATGTTCTGGTCGTGGGTCGCCATGATCACGGTGGTGCCGGTCCGGTTGATCCGGTCCAGCAGCTTCATGATGCCCACGGAGGTCTGCGGGTCGAGGTTGCCGGTCGGCTCGTCCGCGATCAGCAGCATGGGGCGGTTGACGAACGCCCGCGCGATGGCGACGCGTTGCTGCTCACCACCGGAGAGCTCACCGGGCATCCGGTCCTCCTTGCCCCCCAGACCGACGAGGTCGAGCACCTGCGGCACGGCCTTGCGGATCTCGCCGCGCGGCTTGCCGATGACCTCCTGCGCGAAGGCCACGTTCTCGGCGACGGTCTTGTTGGGCAGAAGGCGGAAGTCCTGGAAGACCGTTCCCAGCTGGCGGCGCATCTGCGGCACCTTCCAGTTGGACAGCCGCGCGAGGTCCTTGCCGAGCACATGGACCATGCCCTGGCTGGCGCGCTCCTCGCGGAGGATGAGCCGCATGAAGGTGGACTTGCCGGAGCCGGATGAGCCCACCAGGAAGACGAACTCACCCTTCTCGATGTCGAGTGAGACGTCCCGGAGAGCTGGACGGCTCTGCTTCGGGTAGGTCTTGGAGACGTTGTCGAATCGGATCACGGATGCACCACGGTCGGCCGGGGGTAGGTGTGCGTGACCATACGCGAAGCGGGTGTACGCGTGCAGTCGGCGTCCTGCAATGAGGGATTTGTGACGGAAAGCGGCAGGGAACGAAACGGGGCGTGCCGGACCTTGCACGGCGGGCCGCGCCGAAATCGCCGCGAGCTGGCACAGTGGTAGGGGGAACGGTTGCGTTTCCCTGAGCGTTGTGCGGAGAGAACGTGAATGCGGCTCCGCCGCGCGGGAGGAGGACTGCGCATGACCTACGACCGACTGGTGTGCGCGAACTGCGCGGCGCCCGTGAGCGAGGGCCGCTGCCGTGTCTGCCGTGCGAGCCGCGAGCGGATGCAGGAGCAGGGGCTCTTCGCGGGGCTGAATCCGGCGATGCTGATCGCCCTGATGGTGATCCTGGTGGCCGCCCTGGCGCTGCTGGCGCACCAGGCCGTCTGAGCGGGAGACACCGACCCCGCCGCCGCCCGGCGGGGCTGAGACGCGCCCGTACGGCCGCAGGAGCGGTTCCGGTACGCGAAGGGGCCCGGGAGGCCGTGACGGCTCTCCCGGGCCCTTACTCGTGCGCGTACGGACGTCAGGCGGCCGTACGACCGCCGCCCGCCAGACGCGGCAGGATGCGGAAGCCGATGCCACCGGCGATCATCGTCGCGGCGCCGACCAGCAGGAACGTGGTCTCGGCCGCACCGGTCTCGGCGAGCTCGTCCTTGCCCTTGCCCTGCTCGACCGGCGTGTTGCCGACACTGTCGGTGTCGGTGTTGTCGGCGCAGGCGGCACCGTCGAGGTCGACGGTGCAGGTGCCGGCGTCGTCATCCGGGTCCGACGGGTCGGTCGGGGCCTCGGTCGGGTCCGTCGGGTTGGACGGCTCCGTCGGCTCCTCGGTGGGCTCCTCCGTCGGCTCCTCCGTGGGCTCCTCCGTCGGCTCCTCCGTGGGCTCCTCGGTGGGCTCCTCCGTCGGCTCCTCGGTGGGCTCCTCCGTCGGCTCCTCCGTGGGCTCCTCCGTCGGGGTACCCGGGTTGTTCGGGTCCTCCGTCGGCGTCGGGTCCTCGGTCGGGTCCTCGTTCTCGTTGCCCACGGTCAGGCTGACCTGCGTGGAGTCCTCGCCGTCGAGGCCCAGCCCGAGGCCGATGCCCGCGGCCTGGGCGGCGCCCGCCGCGGTGAGCGAGGCACCTGCGGCGATAACCGCGCAGGCGGCTATGCGCGCGACGCGGATCCGCGTCTTCTTCGTCATCTGTTGCTACCCCCAGTAGCTGATCTCGTCGATGGAGCAGCCCTATGCGGTCCACGGCCCTGCGGGGTCAACGCTCTGCAGGGCCACGCCGTACCGTGGTCATCCCGCCCGCCCCCGATCACACCTGTCCCAGACATACGCGTGCTGCCCTAGCACCCTGTCCAGAGTTAAGGACTACGTCAAGGCCGTTCCGGGGGTGTACAGGGCGATATGAGGGTTCTTGACGGCTATTCGGAATCACGACTGTGACTCATTCAGCACATCTTCCCCCCAACTGCCCCGGGCCACGGGCCGGATGGAACGCACCGGGGCCCGGGCAGGAAACCTGCCCGGGCCCCGACTGCCGTACGGGTACGGCTACTTCTCGCTCTGCTTGCGCCAGCGGATACCGGCCTCGACGAAGCCGTCGATCTCGCCGTTGAACACCGCTTCCGGGTTGCCCATCTCGAACTCCGTACGCAGGTCCTTGACCATCTGGTACGGGTGCAGGACGTACGAACGCATCTGGTTGCCCCAGGAGTTGCCGCCGTCGCCCTTGAGCGCGTTCATCTTCGCCTGCTCCTCCTGGCGGCGGCGCTCGAGGAGCTTCGCCTGGAGGACGTTCATCGCGGACGCCTTGTTCTGGATCTGCGAGCGCTCGTTCTGGCAGGAGACGACGATGCCGGTCGGCAGGTGGGTCAGGCGCACCGCGGAGTCCGTGGTGTTGACGCCCTGGCCGCCGGGGCCCGAGGAGCGGTAGACGTCCACGCGCAGCTCGGACTCGTCGATCTCGACGTGGTCGGTCTGCTCGACGACCGGCAGCACCTCGACACCCGCGAAGGACGTCTGGCGGCGGCCCTGGTTGTCGAAGGGCGAGATCCGGACGAGCCGGTGGGTGCCCTGCTCGACGGAGAGCGTGCCGTAGGCGTACGGCACCTCGACGGCGAAGGTGGTCGACTTGATGCCGGCCTCTTCGGCGTACGCCGTCTCGTAGACCTCGGTCTTGTAGTTGTGCCGCTCGGCCCAGCGGAGGTACATGCGCTGGAGCTTCTCGGCGAAGTCCGCCGCGTCGACGCCGCCCGCCTCGGCCCGGATGGTGACCAGGGCCTCACGCGCGTCGTACTCGCCGGAGAGGAGGGTACGGACCTCCATCTCGTCGAGCGCCTTGCGGACCGACTCGAGCTCCGCCTCGGCCTCGGCGAGCGTGTCGGCGTCGCCCTCGTCCTCGGCGAGCTCGAAGAGGACTCCGAGATCGTCGATACGGCCGCGCAGGGCCTCGGCCTTGCGGACCTCGGCCTGGAGGTGCGAAAGCTTGCTGGTGATCTTCTGTGCCGCCTCCGGGTCGTCCCAGAGGGACGGCGCCGCCGCCTGCTCCTCGAGCGCGGCGATGTCGGCCCTCAGCGCATCCAGGTCCAGGACGGCCTCGATCGACCCCATGGTGGAGGAGAGGGACTTCAGCTCTTCGGAAATATCGACGACTGCCACGGGTCCAGCGTAACGGCTGGACGAGTGAACCTGTCCCTCCCCCGGATCCGGGGGCCTCCCGGGCCGCCCTCAGGGGGCCGCGGGCGCCGAATTCCGCGTGTCGTCGGGGGTCGGGTCCGCGTCGTCACCGCTCGTGGCGAGCCAGCCGCCCACCCCTATGGCCACACACAGGGCGACGGCCGCCGCACCGAGGGTGATCCTGCGCTTGCGGACGGCCGCGGCCTTGTTCCTGGCCGAGCCCGGACGGGGGCGGCCGGGGGCGCGCGGGGCGCGGGCGGTGCCCAGGGGGCCGCCCGCCAGCTCGTCGGGGGCCGGGACGCGCATGCTCGTGTGGGTGTCCCGGTTGGAGTCCGGGGAGGAGCCCGGCACCAGCGGGACCGCGCCGCGGCGGCGGGGCTCCTCGGGGGCCGGGGTGTACTGCTGCTCGTCGTACGCCTGGGGTTCGGCCTCGGCGTCGGGCTCGTCGACGTCGAGCGGGGGTATCCCGGACAGCAGCGGGAGGATCTCCCGCAGCCGGGTGGCCAGCTCCGAGGCGCGCAGCCTGGAGGCCGGGGCCTTGGCCAGGCACTGCACCAGGAGCTGCCAGAGCTCCTCGGGGATGCCGGGCAGCGGGACGACCGTCTCGGTCACGTGCCGGCGCAGTACGGCGCCGGGGTGGCCGCCGCCGAAGGGTGTGAAGCCGGCGAGGAGCTCGTAGAGCACGGTGGCGAGGGCGTAGATGTCCACGGCGGCGCGCGGCGGGAGGCCCTCGACGATCTCGGGGGCCAGGTAGTCCGGCGTACCGATGATCTTGGTGGCCTTGGTGCGGCGCGGGGTGTCGATCAGCTTGGCGACGCCGAAGTCGGTGAGCAGCGCGGGGTGCGAACCGCCGGGGCCGAGCGGGCCCTCCATGTCGAGCAGGATGTTCTCCGGCTTGACGTCACGGTGGACCACTCCGGCGCGGTGCGCTGCGGCGAGGCCGTCGGCGACGTCCGCGATGATCGCGGCGGCGGCCTCGGGCGCGAGACGGCGCTCGCGGTCGAGCCGGGTGCGCAGATCGGTGCCCCGCACGAGGTCCATCACCAGCGCCAGGTCGGTGCCGTCCACCACGAGGTCGCGCACGGCGACGACGTGCGGATGCCCGAGCCCGAGCAGCGCGGTGCGTTCCTGTACGAAGCGGCCCACGAGCTCCTGGTCGGACGCGAGGTCCTCGCGGAGCAGCTTGATGGCGACGGGACCCTCCGGCCCCTCGCCGAGCCACACCGTGCCTGCGCTGCCGCGCCCCAGAATCTGGTGGGCGGTGTACCGGCTGCCGATATTCCGTGCCAAGACTGCTCCCTCAGCGGCTGGCGTTGACCCCCGGTCGACAAAGTTACGCGGCGAACGGGGCGTTGCGTGCCCTGGATGGCGCCAACCTTCACTTCTGCGGGCGAATTGGGCCCGCAGAAGTCGACAAAGACACAGAGTTGGTGTTCTTACTGTCCGGTCAGGTCGTTGGAACTGCTGCCGAGGCTCTCGAACCAGCCGGTGACCTCGGAGATGCCGTCACCGATCGCCTCCCAGTAGCCCTTGCCCTGGGCGATCCAGTCCTGGAGCGGCGTCAGCTCCCAGATGAGCCAGCTCGCGACGATCAGCAGCACCACCGTGAACAGGCACCCCTTGAGGCAGCCGAGACCCGGGATGCGCATCGGATTGGCGCTGCGCTGCCTGGGCTGGCGCGGGGCCGGCTGCTGCGGCGGGGGCTGCTGCGGGGGCGCGTACTGCTGACGCTGCGGCTGCTGGGGCTGGCGCTGCTGCGGCTGGTAGCGCTGGGGCTGCTGCTGCGGCTGGTACTGCTGCGCGCGCTGCGGCTGGGGGCGCTGCTGCTGGGCCGCCGGCGGCTGCTGGCGCTGAGGGCGGCGGCGCAGCGGGTCCTGGCTCGGGTCGAGGTACTGGACCTGCGTCTGCTCGTTGCGGTCCCTGGCCGCCCGGAGCTGGGACTGCCACGGGTGCGGCTCGTCGGGGCGCGGGGGGCCGTCGGGGCGCGGAGGCACGGGCGGCATCATCGCGGTCGGGTCGGCCCCGCCGCCCGGAGTCTGCCGCATCACGCTGGTCGGGGCCGCCGGGTCGTACGAGCCCGCGTTGCTCGGCAGGACCTGCGTCGGGTCGGCCGCGCCCGGGGTGTCCGGGACGGCGGCGGGTGCCGGGTCGGGGGCGAGCAGGGCGCCCACGCCCTCGGCGGCGGCGATCTGCGCCGAGTTGGCGTGCACCCCGATGCCCGCGCCGACGGTACGCAGGGCGCGGGCGAGGTTCACGGCGCTGGGCCGCTGGTCCGGGTCCTTGCGCAGGCAGCGCTCGATGACCGTCCACAGCGGTTCCGGGACGGTGCTGGGGCGGCGGGGCTCCTCGCTGAGGTGCCGGTGCAGGACCTCCAGCGCGGTACCCCCGGCGAACGGCGGGCGGCCCGTGACCAGTTCGTACAGCAGGATGCCCGCGCCGTAGATGTCCACGGCGGAGGTCTGCGGCCGGCCCTCGGCGGACTCGGGCGCCACATAGGCGGGCGTGCCCACGAACTCGTGGGTGCGGGTGAGGCCCGGGGAGTCCGCGAGGCGCGCGATGCCGAAGTCGGTGAGCATCGGGTGCATCCCGCCGTCGCGCTCGTCGAGGAGCACGTTGGCGGGCTTCAGGTCGCGGTGCACGACGCCGTCGGCGTGGCTCGCGGCGAGCGCGTCCGCGATCTGGGCGGTCAGCAGCGAGGCGGCGACCGGGGTGAGCGGGCCGTTCTCGCGGAGGTAGCGATGCAGGTCGGGACCGTCGATCAGGTCCATCACGAGGGCGAGCAGATCGCCCTCGACGACGAGGTCCCTGGTGCGCACGATGTTCGCGTGGGTGAGCCGCAGGAGCACGGAGCGCTCGCGCAGGAACCGCATCACGACATCCGCGTCGTTGGCGAGCTCCTCCTTGAGCACCTTGATCGCGACGGTCTCGCCGGGCTGCCCGGCGACGGCCGCCTCGGCGCCCGCGGTCTCCCGCTGGCGGGCTCGCCAGACGGTGCCCGTGGCGCCGCGTCCGAGCGGCTCCTCGAGCAGGTACTTGCTGCCGACTGGCCGCACGTCACGCGCTCCCTGCTGATCGTTGTGCTTCGCGGTCCCCCGGGCCCGCCCGGATGTTCCGGCCCACTCTAGTGCCGCCGTACGGGGCACAGGCCGGTCGTACTCCGGTCGTGTTCCTGCTGTGTTCAGGGGAAGACGCTTACACGAAAGAGATGGTTGCCGAACGAGTGTGCAGGACCTTTCCGGCAGGACCAAGCAGGCACTTTTACGCCCACACTCGGCCATTCATGATCACTAAGCGGCCACCCCCGGGCGTGTTGTCAGTGGCAGGTGCGAGGATGCCTCCAGCACGGAACTGTGGGGTCGGGAGCCTCACCCTCCGTGACGACCTGTACCGGACGACGCGTCCGTGCCGGGTGGGGGGAATCACAGGGCATCTCCCCCTGCCGGGCACCCCGCGCAGAAGGGACCGCTGACGGCGATGCAGATCCGGCTGACCGTCCTCGCGCCGCGCAGCGGCCAGACCCCGGCGCGCGCCTGCGACGTGCTCGTCACCGCCCCTGCGGGGACCGCTCTCGCGGCCGTCGCCTCCGGCCTGGCCACGGCGGTCGCGGGCCCCGAGGGCTCCCTGGGCGGCGGCGCCACCGTGCTCCACGCCGGACGGGACCGGCTGGACCCGCAGCGCTGTGCCCTCGGCGAGCCGCCGCTGGTGGACGGCGCGGTGCTCTCCCTCCAGGTGCCCGGCGAGGGCGAGGCCGTGGACGACGCGGTTCCGGCCAGGCTGCACGTGATCGCCGGACCGGACGCCGGAGGGGTCCATCTGCTGCACGGCGGGCAGATCCGGATCGGCCGTTCCGCCGAGGCCGACGTCCCGCTCGACGACCCCGACGTCTCGCGACTGCACTGCGCGGTGACGGTCTCCGAGGACGGCCGGGTCTCCGTCGCCGACCTCGGCTCCACCAACGGCACCTCGCTGGACGGCACCGAGGTCCGCGACCGCCCGGTCCGGCTCGTGCCGGGCGCCCTGCTGCGGCTCGGCGAGTCCACGCTCCGTCTCACGCCCGGCACCCGCACCCCCACGCTGACGACCACGCCCGACGGCGAGGGCCATCTGAGGGTGGCCAGGGCCGAGGCGGGCGGCGGCCGGGCACCGGACGACGGGGGCCACGCGGACACGGGCGGCGAAGGACACGGCCATGCCTACAGCCCCGCCCCGCCGGACCACGGCACGCACGATCCGTACGAGGACGGCCCGGCGGGCCACGACGCCCACCGGGACGCGGACCTGCCGCAGGTCACCCACGGCCGGGGCTTCGACGCCGCGCGGGGCGAGGCACCCCGGCGCGGCGGCATAGGCGCGTGGGCCCGGCGCCTCACCGGCGGCAAGGGCGAGCCGGCTCCCGGAACCGCCGTCGGCACCGCCCCGTCCACCGGCCCCGGACCCGCCACGCACGCCCCCTCCGAGCCCCTCCGCTCCCCCTCGGCCCCGGCCGGGACCTGGCCGGACCCCGCCACCGTGCTGCTCACCGCGCTCGGTCCCGGCCCCAGGCTGTGGGAGCGCGGCCCCGCGCACCCCGAGGCCCTGGTCGTGCGGCTCGGGACGACGGAGCGCGCCGACCTGCCCGCCGTGCCGGTCACCGTGGGACTGCGGGAGGCCGGTTCGCTCGGCCTCGCGGGCCCCAGGGCCAGGTTGTCCGGGCTCGCCCGCTCGACGGTCGCGCAGCTCGCCGCGCTGCACTCCCCCTTCGACCTGGAGATCGTGCTGATCAGCACGGACCGGGCCCGCGGCCCCGAGGAGCGCCGCCGCGAGTGGTCCTGGCTCGGCTGGCTGCCCCATCTGCGCCCCATGCACGGCCAGGACTGCCGTCTGCTCCTCGCGTACGACCGGGAGCAGGCGGGCGCCCGCGCGGCCGAGCTGGTGCGCCGCCTGGAGGAGGGCCCGCTCGGCCCCGGCTGGGCCAGCGCCGACCGGAACACCGTCGCCGAGGCCGCCCGCCACCACACCGGGCCGTACACGGTGGTGATCGTGGACGGCGACCCTGGGTCCGCCGCGCTGCGCGAGACCACGGCCGCGCTGGCCGGGGCCGGAGCCGCCGCCGGAATCCATCTGATCTGTCTGGCCGAGACCCCGGCCGCCTCCCCGACGTCCCCGGTCACCGCGACCTACGACAGCGCGTGCCGGGCCTCGATCGCCTTCCGCGAGTGCGGAGCGGTCGCCATGCTCAGCGGCGATGTGGCGACCGCGCTGCGGGTGCTGCGCACCGCCGGCGGCCGGGCGGCGGGCCACGGCACCGTCGCCTCGGTGGACGCCGTGTCGGCGGCCTGGGCCGAGCGGTTCGGGCGCGCCCTCGCCCCGCTGCGCGACGAGGGCGCCGCCGCCCTGCCGGGCCGGTCCATGGCGGCTGCCCTGCCCCCGTCCGCCCGGCTGCTGGACGAGCTGGGCCTCGCGCGGGCCACCCCGGCCTCCCTGATGGCGCGCTGGGCCTCCACCGCCGAGGACCAGCCGGGCGCGACGGTGCGCGCGGTCCCCCAGCCCGGCGCCGACCTGAACACGACGAGCTCGGGCCGCACCCTGAGCACGGGCCCCCGGGTGGGCGCGCAGCGCGAGTCCCCGGACTCCGAGCGCACCCCGTTCCTGGGCACCGGGCCGACCAGTTCGGGTTCGGGCCGCTCCGTCTATCCTCCGGCGGCCGCGGGCGGCTCCCCCCGGATCGGCGCGCAGAGACGCGACAGCGGGGCCCCCGCCCCCTCGGCCCCCTCCACCGGTTACGCGGGCAGGCCCGTGGTCGTGCTCGGCGCGGGGCCCCGCGGCCCGCTCTCCGTCGACCTGGCCGACGAGGGACCGCACCTGCTGATCGAGGGGCCTCCCGGAAGCGGGCGCACGGAGCTGCTGCGCGCCGTCGCCGCGTCCCTGGCCTCGGCCGCACGCCCCGACCGGCTCGGCATCCTGCTCATCGACGGAGCGGGCGGCGAGCACGGGGAGCGTGGCGAGGGCCTCGGCCCCTGTCTGGAGCTGCCGCACGTCTTCACGCGTCTGGTGGCCTCCGACCCCGTACGGATGCGGGAGTTCGCCCAGGCGCTGGGCGGCGAGCTGAAGCGCAGGGCAGAGCTGCTCGGCGGCCTGGACTTCGCCGAATGGCACGCGCGGTACGAGGAGTCGCAGACGCTCGGCGGCCGGCGCGCCCCGGGCGCCGCCGAGCAGCGCGGGGACATCGAATCGCCCGCCAGCGGCACCCTGCGGCTGCGGCCCGCCGCGGCCCGTCCCGTGGACCCGGGCCCCTCGCCCCTGCCCCGGCTCGTCGTCCTGGCCGACGACTTCGACGCCCTGGTCGCCCCGGCGCTCGGCAGCCCCGGCCGCCCGTCCGCGGGTTCGGTCGTGCGGGTGCTGGAGGCCGTGGCCAGGGACGGCGGGCGCCTCGGCGTCCATCTCGTCGCCGCCTCGGGCCGCCCGGACCGCACCGAGGACACGGAGCTGGCCAGGGGCGCCGGGCTGCGCATCGTGCTCGATCCGCCGGTCGTCCCCCCGTCCCCCGACGAGGCCGCTCCCGGCCGGGGACGGCTGGGGCATCCGGACGGCCGGGTGACGCCGTTCCAGGGCGGCCGGGTGACCGGACGCATCCCGCGCACGGCGACCCTGCGCCCGACCGTCGTACCGCTGGAGTGGGAGCGGATGGGTGATCCGCCGACCCGCAGACCCGTCCGCGAGCTGGGCAACGGACCCACCGACCTGGCCCTGCTCGCCAGCGCCCTGGAGCGTGCGGCCCGCTCGGTCAACGCCGAGCGGCTCCCCCCGCTGGTCCCGTACCCCCTGCCCTCCTGAGAGCCTGCCGGACCTCCGGGAAGCTCTCCACGGCCCGATCCGGCGCGACGTCACGAGCCCATCACGATCAACGAGTTGGGGTCGGGGGCGGTATTGCGGCCCCGGGACGCCGGGCATAGGACTGAGCGCACGGACGATGTGAACAGCGCGATGTGTGACGTGAGCGGCACCGCAGAGTCCCACCGTGGGTGCCGGCCCGCGCACATGCGCGCGCGGGAGAAACGGGGCAAGGGATGCGCAGAACCCTTCGAATGCGTAGGGCCGCACTGGTGTTCACCGCGATCGGAGCGCTGGCCCTCACCGGCTGCAGTGGTGACGGCGACGGCGGCGGCAAGGACAAGGCGAGCAAGGGAACGGACAAGAGCTCGGACAGTCCGTCGAGCGTGAACCTGCCGAAGCTCGACGGCCAGAAATTGTCGGTGGCGGCGGTCTGGACGGGACCCGAGCAGGCCAACTTCACCAAGGTGCTGGACGAGTTCGAGAAGCGCACGGGGGCCACGGTCACCTTCGTCCCGGCGCAGGACCCGATCGTCAACTTCCTCGGTACGAAGATAGCGGGCGGCCAGCCCCCGGACGTCGCGATGATCCCGCAGGTGGGCGCCATCCAGCAGGCGGTGGCCAAGAAGTGGGCCAAGCCGGTCGGCAACGAGGCGCGGGCCCAGCTGGGCCAGAACTACTCCAAGGTCTGGCAGGACCTCGGCGCGGTCGACGGCACCCAGTACGGCGTCTACTTCAAGGCCGCCAACAAGTCCCTGATCTGGTACAACACCAAGGCGTTCGAGAACGCGGGCGCGAGCGAGCCGAAGACCTGGAAGGACTTCATCGCCACGGCGGAGACGGTCTCCGCCTCCGGTGTCACGCCGGTCTCCGTCGGCGGCGCGGACGGCTGGACCCTCACCGACTGGTTCGAGAACATCTATCTCTCCCAGGCCGGTCCGGAGAAGTACGACCAGCTCGCCAAGCACGAGATCAAGTGGACGGACCCGTCCGTCAAGGACGCGCTGACCACCCTGGCCGAGCTCTTCGGCAAGCCGAGCCTGATCTCCGGCGGAGCCGACGGCGCGCTCCAGACGGAGTTCCCCGTGTCCGTCACCCAGACGTTCACCGGCGGTGACCAGCCCAAGGGCGCGATGGTCTTCGAGGGCGACTTCGTCTCCATCAACATCGCGCAGACCAAGGCGAAGATCGGCACGGACGCCAAGGTGTTCCCCTTCCCGGCGGTCGGCTCGGAGTCCCCCGTGGTGACGGGTGGGGACGCGGCGGTGGCGCTCAAGGACGGCGAGGGCGCCCAGGCACTGCTGACCTGGCTCGCCTCGACCGACGCGGCGAAGATCTGGGCCGAGGCCGGCGGGTTCATCTCGCCCAACAAGTCGCTGGACGCGGCGGCCTACCCCAACGACGTGCAGCGCAAGATCGCCGAGGCGCTGATCGCGGCCGGTGACGACGTCCGGTTCGACATGTCGGACCAGGCCCCGCAGTCGTTCGGCGGGACGCCCGGCAAGGGCGAGTGGAAGACGCTCCAGGACTTCCTGAAGAACCCGAAGGACATCGCGGGGACCCAGGCGAAACTGGAGTCCGACGCGGCCAAGGCATACACGAGCTGACGGGATGACCACAGCGACAGCGGGGGGCGCTGGAAGCGCGCCCCCCGCCGACAAACGTCCAGGGACGAAGGCGGGCGCGCGCACGCGCCGCAGTGTGACCGGCACCCGGAGGGCCGTCGCGGCGGCGTTCCTGCTGCCCGCGCTGGTGCTGCTCGGCGCCCTCGTCGTCTATCCGATCGTGTACTCCGTCTACCGCTCGTTCCTCGACCAGGCGGGCACGGGTTTCGCGGGCCTCGACAACTACAAGGCGCTGTTCACGGACGACACGATCCGTACGGCGGTGAAGAACAACGCGATCTGGGTGGTGTTCGCGCCGACGGTCGCCACCGTGCTCGGCCTGATCTTCGCGGTGCTGACCGAACGCATCCGGTGGGGTACGGCGTTCAAGCTGATCGTCTTCATGCCGATGGCGATCTCGATGCTGGCCGCCGGCATCATCTTCCGGCTGGTGTACGAGCAGGCGCCGGAGCGCGGCGTCGCCAACGCCGTGGCGGTGGGCGTGCACGACACGTTCGCCCGGTCGTCCGGCTTCCCCAAGGCTCATCCGCTGCCGGTCCATCCGCTGAAGGCGGGCGGCGGCGGCTCCTTCGTCACGAAGGACGCCGTGCGGGCCGGTGAAGCGGTGAGCCTGCCGCTGGTCGGCGTGGTCCCGGCGAAGATGCCGAAGGACGCGGAACCCGCGAAGGCGCCCGCCGCCTCCGGTGACGGGATCACCGGGACGGCCTGGCTCGACTTCACCAAGGGCGGCGGCGGCAGACCGAACGTCGTCGATCCGAAGGAGCTCGGCCTCAAGGGCATCACCGTCGAGGCGGTCAAGGACGGCAAGGTCGTCGCCTCGGCGACGGCGGGCGCGAACGGGGTGTTCACCCTGCCCGCCTCCGCGGACGGTGCCCAGCTGCGGCTTCCGGCGGACAACTTCCGGGAGCCGTACAACGGGGTCGACTGGCTCGGCCCGTCCCTCGTGACGCCCGGGATCATCGGCAGCTACGTCTGGATGTGGGCCGGCTTCGCGATGGTGCTGATCGCCGCCGGTCTCGCGGGCCTGCCGCGCGAACTGCTCGAAGCGGCCAGGGTCGACGGCGCGAACGAGTGGCAGGTCTTCCGCCGGATCACGGTGCCGATGCTGGCACCGGTGCTCGCGGTGGTGCTGGTCACGCTGATGATCAACGTACTGAAGATCTTCGACCTGGTCTTCATCATCGCGCCGGGCTCCTCCCAGGACGACGCCAACGTGCTGGCGCTCCAGCTCTACCGGTCCTCGTTCGGCACGGACGCGGATCTCGGGGTCGGCAGCGCCATCGCCGTGCTCCTCCTCCTGCTGGTGATCCCGGTGATGCTGTTCAACATCCGCCGGATGCGGAAGGAGGGGCGGCGATGAGGTTCCGGGACGCCCCCGCACCAGCCTCCTGCCGGGGGTCCGGGGGTCGCCCCCCGGAAGGACACAGCAACATCCGCCGGATGCGGAAGGAGGGGCGGCGATGACGACGACGACCGGAGTCCCCGGGGCCGGGCAGGCTCCGCGGACCGAGCCCGCCGCCAAGGCCGGGCCGTCCCTGGGGGCGCGGCTGGCCGCACGGGCCGGTGGCGGGGCCATGCGGGTCTTCCTCGTCCTGGTGGGCCTGTTCTGGCTGATGCCGACCATCGGCCTGCTGCTCTCCTCGCTGCGCGGGGCGGAGGACATCGCGGCGACCGGCTGGTGGAAGGTCTTCACCGCGCCGTCCGAGCTGACCTTCGACAACTACCAGCGGCTGCTGGAGAATTCGACGATCACGGATTCCCTCCTCAGCACGGTCGTGATCACCGTCCCGGCCACCTTCCTGGTGGTCGTGATCGGCTCGCTCGCCGGATACGCCTTCGCCTGGATGGAGTTCCCCGGCCGCGACTGGTGGTTCCTGGTCGTGGTGGGGCTGCTGGTGGTGCCCGTGCAGGTCGCCCTGATCCCGGTCTCCGAGCTCTTCGGGACCATCGGGATCTTCGAGACGACCTTCGGCGTGATCATGTTCCACACGGCGTTCGGCCTGCCGTTCGCCATCTTCCTGCTGCGGAACTTCTTCGCCGAGATCCCGCGCGAGCTGCTGGAAGCCGCACGGCTGGACGGCGCGGGTGAGATACGGCTGTTCACCCGGGTCGTGATGCCGCTCGGCGGCCCCGCGATCGCCTCGCTCGGGATCTTCCAGTTCCTCTGGGTGTGGAACGACATGCTGGTCGCCCTGATCTTCGCGGACTCGGAGTCCCCGCCGATCACGGTGGCGCTCCAGCAGCAGGTCCGCCAGTTCGGCAACAACATCGACGTACTGGCGCCGGGCGCCTTCGTGTCCATGGTGATTCCGCTGGCCGTCTTCTTCGCCTTCCAGCGGCAGTTCGTCTCCGGGGTGATGGCGGGCGCCGTCAAGTAGGCGACACGGCACAGCACATATATTCGTCAACACCAGGGCGGCCCGTTCACTCGTGATCGGGCCGCCCTACCTCGTATTTCCCCCGAATGCCACATCCGGCGTAACCAAGTCACTCCATCGGCCGTTTGCGGGCCACCTGCCCGCCCGCGAGCGACCCCTGGATGTGTTGTGCCCCGGTTCAGTGTCATCGTGCCCGCGTACCGGGTCCAGGCGTATCTGCACGCGTGTCTCGACTCCGTGCTGAACCAGTCGTACAAGGACTACGAGATCATCGTGGTCGACGACTGCTCACCGGACGCCTGCGGCCCGATCGCCGACGAGTACGCCGTCCGCGACCCCCGGGTCCGGGTCGTCCACCTGCCTGCCAACTCCGGCCTGGGACCCGCGAGGAACGCCGGTGTGGCCGGGGCCACCGGAGACTATCTGCTCTTCCTCGACGGCGACGACACCTTCGCCCCCGAGGCGCTCCAGGCGGTCGCCGACCGGCTGGAGGCCACCGGCGGTCCCGACGTCCTGGTCTACGACTACGCCCGTACGTACTGGTCGGGCGAGAGCGTCCGCAACATCTTCGCCGAGCACCTCTCCGAGACCGGGCCCGCCTCCTTCCGGCTGGCCGAGCGCCCCGAGCTGCTCAAGGTCCTGATGGTCGTCTGGAACAAGGCCTACCGCCGCGAGTTCGTCGAGTCCGAGGGCTTCACCTTCCCGCCCGGCTACTACGAGGACACCCCCTGGACCTATCCGGTGCTGATGGCCGCCGGATCGATCGCGGTCCTGGACAGGGTCTGCGTCGGCTACCGCCAGCGGCGCAGGGGCAACATCCTCTCCACCACCACCCACCGCCACTTCGACGTCTTCGACCAGTACGACCGGGTCTTCGCCTTCATCGACTCGCGTCCCGAACTCGCCGTCTGGCGCCCGGTGATGTTCCGCCGGATGCTCGACCACTTCTCGACCCTCTTCACCTCGCGGGGACGGCTGCCGCGCGGCACCCGCGCCGCGTTCTTCCGCCGGGCCCGCGCCCACTGCCGGCTCTACCGCACCCCCGGCGCCCCCGTGCCCCGCCGCACCCGCCTGCGCCACGCCCTGTTCCGGCTCGGCGCCCACCGGACCTACCGCGCCCTGTGGGGGGCGCAGCGGCTGCGCGGCCGGCTCGGGCGCGCGGTGTCGGCCACGCGCCGGGTGGTGCGCGGGGCGGCCCTCCAGCTGCACTACCGCGTCCAGCTGAGGCTTCCCGTGAGGCCCGGGGACGCGGTCTTCGCCGCCTACTGGCACCGGGGCTACACCTGTAGCCCCGCGGCCCTGGAGGAGGCCGCCAGGCGCCTCGTGCCGGGGCTGCGCACCTCCTGGATCTGCCGCCCCGAGGACGCCCGCACGGTGCCGGCCGCGACCCGGGTGCTGCACCCCGGGACCGCCGCGTACTGGACGGCGCTGGCGCGCTCCAAATACCTCGTGAACAACGTCAACTTCGACCGCAGACTCGTGAAGAGACGCGGGCAGGTGCTGCTCCAGACGCACCACGGGACGCCCCTGAAGACGATGGGCACCGACCTCGTGCACCGCCCGGCCGCGGCCGGCTCGATGGACTTCGAACAGCTGCTGGACAACGTCGACAAGTGGGACTTCTCCCTCTCCGCCAACCAGCACTCGACCCTCGTGTGGGAACGCACCTACCCCTCCGGCTACACCACGCTGGAGTACGGCAGCCCGCGCAACGACGTCTTCCACCGCACCGGCCCCGAGGAGACCGCCCGGCTCCGCGCGCTGCTGGGCGTCCCGGCCGGCAGCACGGCCGTGCTGTACGCCCCGACCCACCGCGACTACCGGCGCGCCCAGCGGCACTCCCTGGACCTGGACCAACTGGTCCGCGTGCTGGGTCCGCGCTTCGTGATCCTGGCCCGCTCCCACTACCTGGACGCGACGGCCGGCACGGCCGCGGGGCGCACCTCGCATCCGCGCATCATCGACGTCAGCGCGCACCCCTCCGTCGAGGAGCTCTGCCTCGCGTCGGACGGCCTGATCACGGACTACTCCTCGCTGATGTTCGACTACGTCAACCTGGACCGGCCGGTCGTCCTGCACCTGGAGGACGCCCAGGCGTACGAGGCGGCGCGCGGCACGTACTTCGACCCGGCGGCGTTCCCGCCCGGCGCGGTGGCCCGTGACCAGGATGAGCTGCACGAGATCTTCGCCACCGACCACTGGCGCGGGCCGCGCTCCGCGCAGCGCAGGGCGGCTTTCAGGGCGCGCTTCTGCCCGTACGACGACGGGCACGCGGCGGAGCGGGTGGTGCGCCGGGTCTTCCTGGGCGACACCTCGGGACTGCCGCTGCCGGCGCCGTTGACGGGCCGGGGGCCCACGGGGGTGCCCCGGCAGGTGCCGGTGCGGGAGTACACCAACGGATGAGGCGGGCGCCGGGGTGCCGGGCGCCCCGGGCCGGCGTGCCCGAGGTGCCCGGTGCCCTTCCCGGCAGGCAGCTCTCGCCCCAGCGGCCCGGAGACCCGTCCAGCGGCCCCCGAAGCCCCGGTCCCGGCGTCCCCGGAGCCCTTCTCAGCGCTCCAGGAGCGCGAACAGCTCCTCCCAGCGGCGCATGATCTCCGCCTCGTCGAACCGCTGGACGTTGGTCCGCGCCCGGTCCCCCATCGCGTCCCGCATCCGGGGGTTGCCGGTCAGCCGGAGCAGCCGGTCGGCGAGCGCGCCGATGTCGCCCGCCGGGGCCAGGAGCCCGTCCTCGCCGTCGCGCACGATCTCGCGTACGCCCGGCGCGCAGTCGAACGCCGCGCACGGCACCCCGCTCGCCATCGCCTCCAGCAGCGCCAGCGGGAAGCCCTCGCCCCGTGAGGACTGGACGAAGACGGACGAGGCCGCCAGCGCTCCCGGCACGTCGTCGGTGCGCCCCCGCCAGGCGACCGATCCGTCCAGCCCGAGCGCGGTGCACCGCGCCCTGAGCTCCGCCTCGTCCTCTCCCGTCCCGTACACGTCCAGCCGCCAGTCGGGGCGCTGCGGGGCCACCAGCGCCCACGTGTCCAGGAGCATGTCGATGCCCTTCTGGTCGGTGAGCCTGCCGATGCTGGCGACCGACTTCTCGCTGCGCGGGGAGGGCAGTTCCGGCAGCGAGGCCAGCGCGTTGGGCATGAAGCCGACGTTGTTCATCCCGTCGCCCGCCCAGATGTCGGCGTCCTCCTCCGTCAGGACGAGCCAGCGGTCCAGCGGCGGGTAGTGGGTCTTGATCCAGCGGTAGCGGTGGCTCGCCCGGGAGTAGTCGTAGGACTCGTGGCTCATCCCGATCATCCGCAGCCCGGTGGTGTCCGCCTCGCCGACCCACTCCATCGCCCAGACCTGGCTGACGATCACCACCCCGCCGGGCCGGGCGGTCCGGAAGATCTCCGAGAGCCGCTCGACGGCCCGCCGCTTCGCCGCCGCGCGGGCCGCTTCCCTCCGCCGCTCGGCGATCCGGAAGCGGTCCCGCAGACCCTTGGGAGCCCAGGGGGTCACGGGATGCGCCGGGTGGAGCGCGGTGATGGGGCAGACCGGCGGGTCGGGCAGGGCCATCTTCCGCTCGGCGGCGTAGACGCCGATGGTGTGCACCCGGTGGCCCGCCTCCGTGAACAGCTGGGCGGTCCGGTGCGTCCAGCCGGTCACACCGCCGAGTTCGTCGGTGCTGTTGGCGACGAGGAAGACATCACGGCTGCGGCTCATCGGCGGGCCTCCCCGGTGCGGGCGGTACGGGACGGGACGAGGTGCCGGGTGAACACGGCGTCGACCACCGCGCGTGCGGCGTCCCCCCGGTCGAAGGCGCCGAACTCCTCGGCGAAGGCGGCGCGTTCCTCGTGGAAGCCGGTGTCCGCGGTCTTCAGCCGGGCCAGCACCCCGAACAGCTCCTCCTCGGTCGCCGTCACCGGCCCCGGCGCCTTCTCCCTGAGGTCGAAGTAGCTGCCGCGCTCGGCGGCGTACGCGTCGAGGTCGGGGGCGAACAGGACGATCGGGCGGTCCAGGAGCGCGTAGTCGAACATGATCGACGAGTAGTCGGTCACCAGCACGTCGGCGAGCGCCAGCAGTTCGCTGACGTCATGGTGCCCCGACACGTCCACCACCGTCCCCGGCGGGCAGACGGGCAGGCTCGCCGCCTCCAGGTAGTGCGCCCGCACCAGCAGCGTGTACGTGTCGCCGAAGCGTTCCGCGAAGCGCGCGGCGTCCAGCAGGAGCCGCTGCCGCCTGCGCCTGCCGGGACCGCCCCGGAAGGTCGGCGCGTACAGCACGACCTTGCGGTGGTCGGGCAGACCGAGCTCGGCCGCGAGCGGCGGACGGGGGAGCCGCCCCTCGGCCTCGTCCCGGACACGCGCCGCGACGAGGGCGTCGTTGCGCGGGTATCCGGTGCGCAGCAGCGTCTCGTCGGGCAGCCGGTAGGCGCGGGCCAGGGTGCTCACATCGTGCTCCGAGCGCACCAGGAAGTGGTCGAAGCGGTGCACGGCCCGCTGGAGGCGCTCGCGCTGCGGGGCGTTCTGCATCCGCACCCGGGTCTCGTCGAAGCCCATGCGCTTGTACGCCGAACCGTGCCAGGTCTGGAGGTACGTCGTACCGGACGGCTTGTCGAGGTTCTGCGGGAAGCCCTGGTTGTCGACCCAGTACTCCGCCCTGGCCAGGGCCCACAGATAGCGCCAGGACCAGCGGCGCACGAGCCTGGCACCGGACGGGAAGCCCTCCGGGGACTCGGCGTACGACCAGATCGCGCGCAGCGGCAGGCCCCGGGCGCGCACCTCCTCGTGGACGGCCCGGGGGCTGTCGCCGTAGCAGGTGCCCATGTGGCTCTCGAAGACCACGGAGCCCTTGCGCACGGGCAGCCGGAGCAGCCAGGAACGGTAGACGGAAGCCTTGAGGCCCCGGGCGTGCAGCCGGTCCCGGCGCTTGCCCAGGGACCGCAGCAGCAGCCTGGCCCTGCGCGCCGGGCGGAAGTGGGTGGCGTAGTGGACCAGGCGCCGTGCGATCCGGGCGGGCCGGCGCCGGGCCTCCAGCCGGAGCGCCAGATGGTCCCGGAGGGTGATGTAGGGCTGCCAGGTGTCCCCGGTCAGCCTCCCCAGCCTGGGCCGGGCCGGGGAGCGGTCCGCCGGGCCGACGAGGTCATGGGCGGCGAAGAGGTCGCTGACCGAGCGGGTCCGGCCGTCCTCCACCACCATCCGGGCGTCCCACACGGTGTCGCGGGGCCCGAAGGCGCGCAGCAGCCGGGTGAGATCGACGCGCGCGGACCAGCTGATCCCGGTGGCGTCGGGGCGCAGCGTCTCCACCGGGGCGCGGAAGGCGCGGGAGCCGTCCCGGACCCGGAACTCCAGCTGGGCCGTGAGGGTGCCCGCCGGATCGGGGCCGGTGTGCGAGGGCAGGACGATCCGGCCCCCGAGCAGGACCCGGCCCCCCTCGGCCTCGTAGCGGGTGAGCCTGTTCATCAGCTTCAGCTCGCCGAACCCGCGGTACTGGTGGCCGAGTTCGGTGACGTCCAGCAGCGGGTCGGGGCCTCCCGGCCAGTACACCCGCCCGTCGTCGCCCACGGTCAGCGGCGCGGTCACGGTGCCCCGCCTGCGCAGGGCGTACGCCGCCGCCAGCACCCCGTCCGCGTCGCCCCCCGCCAGCAGCCGGACGCCGACACGCTCGACGGGCGGCAGGCCGGGCAGGGCCCCCTCGTCCACGCAGTCGGGCAGCACCCGGGCGGCGGTCGCGGCGGTCCGGCCGCGCTCGGCGGCGGGCAGCTGCGGCCAGCCGCGCACCAGCGGCACGAGGCGGTCCACCAGGAACGCGCGGTCCCTCTCCTCCCGCAGCGCGGCCAGCCCCTGCGCCACCAGCACATGGCAGACCCTCCGGTGCGCCTCCACGAGCCCGGCCAGGTCCCGGCCCGCGTCGGGCGCGGCACGGCCGTTGACGATCCGGCGGCGTACGAGCGCGATCCGGCCGACGACGGCCGCCGCCAGCGGACCGAAGAGGACCGCGCTGTGCGTGAGGTCCTCCTCGTAACGCAGCCCGTGCCGCTCCAGTGCCCGGCGCCGCAGGCAGAAGCCGGTCACCAAGGCGTCGTGCACCGCCAGTTCGGGGGCGTCGGTGAAGCGGGCGACGGTCCGGGAGCGGTGGAAAAGCGTGTGCTGCCAGGAGGGTTCCCGCTCCTTCGCACCGTCCCCGGTGAGGCGGCTCCAGCGCCCGGCGACCAGGTCGGCACCGGTGCGCGTCCCGGCCTCCCAGAGGTTGCGGGCCGCGTGCGGATGGAGGCGCTCGCCGACGCCGAGCACCAGGACGTAGGTGCCCCGCGCCGCGTCCAGACCGGCGTTGCGCAGGGCGGCGACGGACGTGGCGCCGCCGTCGAGGACACGCACCCGGTCCGGGGCCCGTCCGGCCAGCGACTCCGCGGCCCTCCGCAGCTCCGCCGGTACGCCGGAGGGCAGCACGACCAGGGCCTCGACGGCGCGCATGCTCTGGTCGAGGACGGACTCCACGGACGCCCGCAGCTCCTCCTGGCCGCCCTCCGCGGCGGTGATCACACAGCTGAGACCGGGGGCGCTCATGCCTGGGCCCCCTTCAGCATCCGGTCCACGACCCGGGCCGCCGCCGTCCCGTCGTCGAGGTCGCAGAAGGTCTCACGGAAGCGCGCGTACGCCTCGCGGTGCCCGGCCGTCGCGGCGTCCGGATCGCGCAGCGCCTCGACGATCCCGGCCGATTCGGTGATCAGGGGGCCGGGCGCCTGGTTCTCGAAGTCGAAGCAGAAGCCGCGCAGGGTGTCGCGGTAGTGCTCCAGGTCGTACGTGTGGAAGAGCATCGGCCGGCCCGTCTGCGCGAAGTCGAACATCAGGGACGAGTAGTCCGTGACGAGCACGTCGCTGATCAGCATCAGCTCGGAGACGTCGGGCCAGCGCGACACGTCTCGGACGAAGTCGCTCGAAGGGACGCTCCCGCCGACCAGGTAGTGGCGGCGCACCAGCAGGACATGGCCGTCGCCGAGCGCCTCCCGGGCGTGCTCCAGGTCCAGTTGGAGGTCAAGGCCGTACAGCCCGCTCCGCTTGGGCAGGTCCTCGCGCCAGGTGGGGGCGTACAGCACGACCCGCCTGCCGTCGGGCACGCCGAGCGACTGCCGGACGGCGGAGGCGACCTTCGCCCGGTCGGGGGCGTACAGCAGGTCGTTGCGCGGGTAGCCGCACTCCAGCACCTCGCCGGTGTACCCGAAGGCGCGGCGCAGGACGGGCGTGGAGAAGCTGTTCGGCGAGACGAGCACGCTCCACTGGGCGGCGCGCCGGGGCATCGACTCCATGTACGCGGTGTCGGCGAAGGCGGTGCCCGCCAGGTCCCGTCCGATGCGCTTGAGCGGGGTGCCGTGCCAGGTCTGGACGACGAACTGGTCCTCCGCCCGCTCGAACCACTCCGGCAGCTGGGTGTTGGTGACGATCCACCGGCTGCGGGCCAGCGCCTCGTGCCACTCGGCGCTGTGCAGGGCCACGGCGCGCACCCCGGCGGGCACGGCCGCCTGCTGGTCACGCACTACCCAGAGGTGCTCGACTCCGCTCTCCCGGCGGGCCAGTTCCTCCTGGACGGCGCGGGGCGAGTCCGAGAACTGCCGCCCGTCGAAGCTGGAGTACAGCACGGTGTCGCGCAGCTCCCGGCCGCGCGCGCCCGCGTACACGGCGCGCAGCCGGCGCTGTCCGTACGCTCCCCGGTCGGGCAGCGGCAGGGCGCTGCCCGACTCCAGGCACAGCCGGTCGTGGAAGCGCCGTTCCAGGGTGAAGCGGCGCCCGTCCGACGCACGGTGCAGCGGCAGCCCGGCGTGCAGCTGGGGCACCAGCCGCAGCGGCAGATAGCGCTCCGGGTCGGTCTCGCCCGGCTCCCGCAGGAAGGGGTACCAGCGGCCCTCGGCCAGCGGCAGCGTGCCGCCGGGACCCTCGACGGCACCCGGGGAGAGCTCCGCGCGGAAGGTGTCCCCCGAGCGCTCCACCGCGAAGGCGGTCTCCTCCCGGTGTCCGCTGTGGCGCAGGACCAGCTCGGCGGGGCGGTCCCTCCACGCGGGGAAGGTCCCCTCCAGGAGCAGGCCCGCCCCGTCCGTCCAGGCCACGCGCGCGAGGACGGGGCACACGGACCGGTCGGTGAGCACCAGGTCGCCCGAGGGGTTGGCGGCGGCGTACACCTCGCGGCCGTCCGCCAGCGGATAGCGTCCCGCCTCGGTCTCCGGGCGGGCGGCGACCGTCAGCCTGCGCGCCCCGCCGACGAGCTGGACGCCCCAGTCGGCGTCGGCGCCCCCGAACACCCCCAGCGGGACGTCGGCGTGGACGCTGCGCCCGTCCATGCTCCCGTCCGGGACCAGGGGGAACTCCCGGGTCTCCTTCGTACGCCACTCCTGGAGCCGCAGCGCCTTCGGCGTCTCGGCGCCCAGCAGCCGGACCGCGATCCTGATCCCGTCCCCGGCCTCCGTCGGGCCGTGCCCGGCCAGCACCGCGTCGATCCGCTCGGCGCGCAGCTCCAGCTTGTTCCCGGAGAGCAGGGGGACGACCCGGGTGCGCGCGTCGACGTAACGCACGGCGGGCGCGGCCGGATTGCCGAGCAGCCGCATGGGTCCCCGGCGCGGGCGGCCCGCCCCGAACACGACGGATTCGAGCTTCCAGAGGGTCCTGGCTCCGGGCGCGGCGTTCCGGGCGGCGAGCCGGCGCGGGTCGACGACGGTCTCGAAGCCGGACCGCTCGTAGCGGTGCAGCGAGCGGCCGGAGCGGGCCGCCGCCTCGTCCGTCACGGTCCGCCGCAGCCTGAGCGGGACCAGCCGGCGGCCCGACCTCAGCCAGCCCGTCCCGGCCGACCGGCCCGGGGCGTTGCGGACGTAGGCGTACCCCTTGAGGTGCAGCAGCCCGTCCCGCCACACCGCCTCGGTGAGGTGCGCGTGCACGGGGAGGTCACCGGCGGACAGCGCGGTGGCCGCGGGCGGGAGCGGGGCCTCGATGCCCGGGTACTGCGCCCGCGGCCGCAGCGTCCCGCGGACGTGGAAGGTGTCGCGGTCGGTGGACTCGTGGGCCAGGAGGGCGAGCAGCTCCGCCGTCCTGCGCTCCCTGATGAGGTGCCACTTGACCCGCAGATGCAGGGGCAGCCCGTCGAGGACGGCCGGGTCGACCGTGTCGGCGAAGGCGTTGGCATGGGTGAGGAAGGCCTCGTGGAAGCTCTCGTCGCCGTCCGGGAGCGCCTCGATGAACAGCCACAGATCACCGGAGAGGGCGTGCTCGTCGTACCGCCGCTTCGCCTCATCCATGCCGCGGTCCGTGAGGAAGCGGCTGACGGTGGAGACCGCCGTGACCCGGTCGCGGATGCCCTTGGCCACCGCGCGCCTGGTCGTGATCGAGCCGTCGCGGTCCCGCCAGTGGTAGACCGGCGCCTCGACGACGTCGACGCTCCTGGCCAGGAAGTGGGCGGGCAGGACGACGGCGATGTCCTCGTACAGCACGCCCGTCGGGAAGGCGAAGGCGTGCTCGTCCCAGAAGGACCTGCGGAACACCTTGTTGCACGCGATGCGGTCGCCGAGAAGGATCCAGTCCCGGGTGATGTGCGTGGCCCTGCGCGGCTTCTCCATCGGTCTGCGGAACATCGGGGACTGTTCGAGCACACCGTTGGCACGGAGCCTGAGCACGTTGCCGGTCGCGAAGTCCGATCCGGAGCCGTCGAGTTCGCCCAGCATCCTGGCGAAGGCCGCCTGCGGCACGACGTCGTCGCTGTCGACGAACGCCAGGAACTCCGCGTCCGGGTGGGCCTGCGAGACGCCCGCGTTGCGCGCGGCGCCGAGTCCCGCGTTCTCCTGCCGGACCAGGCGGAAGCGCGGATCGCTCCGGGAGAACTCCAGGGCCACGTCGGCACTGCCGTCCGTCGATCCGTCGTCGACCATGACGACTTCCAGGTCGGCCATGGTCTGCCCGGCGAGCGAGTCCAGGCAGGCTCCTAGGTACTCCTCGACGTTGTAGAGCGGGACGACGACGGTGAGACGGGGTGCCATGGCTCTGCGCACGATCCTTCCGGACGGACTGACGGACTTCCTCTGTATGGAACGAGCCCCGTGCCGGGGAGGCACGGGGCTCATCAACGGGGGCCGTCCGCTCAGGGCTTGACGGCGATACGGCCCTCGTCCATGCGCAGCAGCAGGAGCCGCTCGCCGGTCTCCTCCAGGAACTCGTCCACGGCCTGGCGGGACCCCTGCCAGTAACCGTAGTCGTCGATCAGCAGGACCCCGCCGCTCACCAGCCGGCTGTAGAGGTGCTGGAGCTCGTGCTTCGTCGAGGCGTACCAGTCGGTGTCCAGCCTCAGGATGGAGATCTGCTCCGGCGCCTGCCCGGGGACGGTGTCCTCGACCTTGCCCTGCACGTAGTGCACGCGGTCCTTCGGGTACGGCACCTGCTCGAACCCGGCCTGTACGTCCTCCAGCGAGGCCACGGCCCAGATCGGCCGGTCCTTGGCCTGGGCGTCCAGCAGCTCCTGGGCCGGCCTGCCGTCACGCCTCAGGTCCTCGGCGGTGGGCGGGGTCATGCCCTCGTACGTGTCGAAGAGGTAGAGGTCGCGGCCGGTCTCGCCGAGCGACAGCAGGGTCCTGGCGCAGGCCTGCATGGAACCGCCGCGCCAGACACCGCACTCGACGATGTCCCCGGGGATGCCGTGCCGGACGACGTGCCGGGTCGCGAGGACGAAGGCGTTGAGCCGCTCCGGGGAGGTCATCGTGTACGGCTTGACCGCACGGATGATGTCCTTCGCCTCGTCGTCGTAGTCCGCGGGGAACTGCGGCGGCTTCTTCGCCACGGCCTTCTGGGCGGGCGGCTTCCGCACCGCCGCCGGGGCGGCGGCGGGGGCGGGGCGGGGAGCGGGCAGGGTCGCGCGCCTGAGCTGGTATCCGGTGAGTTGCTGAAGGACGCCGTTGACGGCGTTGCGCCAAGCCATGGGGCGGGACAGTACGCGCGCTATGCGGCTCATGTCATCTTTCGTCAACCTGTCGTTGATGGGACCGCACGGGTGTCCGGCCGCCCGCACCGCTCCCTGCCGTCCAGCGGGCGCGGCAGCGGAACCCGGTCCACTCCCCCGACCCGGTTGGCCCACCACACGGCCGCCTCCCGCACCGCGAACATGGTGAGGCGGGGATAGTTCGCCGGCCTGCGGAAGACGCCGACGGAGTCGCCCCAGTAGGCGGCCTTGGTGTCGATGGACCGGTAGTCGTGCCAGATGCCCTTCGTGGGCGGGAAGTCCGTGTACGCCTCGCGGAGTTCGAGGCCCGAGTGCGCGGCCATCGCCCGGAACCCGTCGGGGTAGTAGCGCCAGCAGTCCTGCGCGTCGTGGACATGGCCGCGCGAGGGCGCGGTGATGAAGGCGTGGCCGCCGGGCTTGAGCACCCGGGCGATCTCCATCATCGACACCCAGAAGAAGGGGATGTGCTCGAACGCCTGCCCGGACAGCACCACATCGGCGCTCCGGGACTTCGCGGGGATGCGGTAGGGGCGCTTCATGACCGCGTCGACGTTGGGGCCGTCCTGGACGTCCACCCCGAAGTAGTCGATGTCGTGGCCGGCCAGGAGGCCCCGGTGGGTGCGGGTCTGCTTGCCGGAGATCCGCGAACCGAGGTCCACGACACGGTACCTGCGGGACGTGGGCAGATACTCCTCGATGCAGAATCGCATCTGCTCGTAGGCGGACCGGTGCATGACGTCTCCCAACGTTGCCTTGTGCGCGCGCTGTTGAGCACAACGACGACGGGATGCGGAGGGAGCGCCCCGTACGGGTGACCCCGGTGTTCAGTTCGAACGCACGGGGAAGACCCGCCGCACCACGCGCTCCGCCGCGTGCCCGTCGTCGTACGGGCAGAAGCGGGCACGGAACGCGGCGCGCAGCGAGTCCGCCTCCGGCGCCCTCCACGCACCGCTCGTCAGCACCTCGCGCAGCTCGTCCTCCGTGGTCGCGACCGCCCCCGGGGTGTCGCCCGGGGTGCCGGACAGCAGGTCGAAGTAGGTGCCGCGGGCCGCGCGGTAGGCGTCCCAGTCGGGTGCGTAGGTGATCACCGGGCGGTCCAGACAGGCGTAGTCGAACATCAGGGAGGAGTAGTCGGTGATCAACGCGTCCGAGGCCAGGCAGAGTTCCTCGGTGCTCGGGTGTCCGGTGACGTCGAGGACCCGGTCCCCCGCCGCCGTCCCGGACGTACGCCCGTAGAAGTAGTGCGCCCGCACCAGCAGCACCCAGCCGGGGCCCAGCGCGTCGGCGAGGGCCTCCAGGTCGAGCCGGGGGAGGAAGCCCCTGCGGTAGTCGCGGTGGGTCGGGGCGTACAGCAGGACGGTGCTGCCGGGCGCGATGCCGAGCTCCGCCCTGATCTTTCCCGACCGCTCCGGGGCCGCGTCGCACAGGACGTCGTTGCGCGGGTAGCCGTAGGGCAGTTGCTCGTACGAGGACGGGTAGACCCGGTCCCAGATCTCGGTGCTGTGCGGGTTGGAGGAGAGGCTGAAGTCCCACTGGTCGGTGTGGGCCACGATCCGCTCGAAGCTGACGCCGTTGGTGAGCGCGGGATAGGGGCGCTGATCCAGGCCCATGGTCTTCAGCGGGGTCCCGTGGTGGGTCTGGAGGTAGATCTGGCCGGGCCGCTTCGTGAAGCCCCCGGGGAAGCTGGAGTTGTTGACGAGATACGTCGCCGTGGCCATGGTCCGCCAGTAGGCACGGGAGCCCTCGATGACGTACGGCACACCCGGTGGCATGCGGTCGCGGTGGCGGGAGGACACGACCCAGACCCCGCGGATGTGCGGGACGAGTTCACGGGCCTTGGCGTAGACGGCGGCGGGGTTGCAGGCGACACCGCGGTTCCAGTAGGCGCCGTAGACCGCGAGGCAGGGGTCCAGCGGGCGGTGCAGATCCGTGCGGTAGACCGCCTTCATCACGCGGGCGCGCAGCGACTTCCGGCCCGCGCGCACGGCGCTCCGCGCCCGGGTGCGCCCGGCGCGGACGGCCTCGCGGACGCGGTGGGCACAGTAGCGGCCGGGCAGGCCCGCGGCGCGGAAGAAGGCGGCGCGGTCCCCCGGGGCGATCCGCCCGGGGTCGTCGAGGACGGCCGTCAGATGCTCGGTCCGGGCAGCGGCGACGCGCGGGTCCCCGCCGGTCTCGTCGGCCAGCCGTTCGTACGCGCCGATGACGGCGAAGTGCGCGCGGCCCGGAGCGGGGGCGGACGGGCCGGTGCGGCGCAGCCGGTGGCGTACGCAGATCCGGTCGAGGGAATCGAGCGTGCCCGCGTCCGCCGCGAGGAACAGGGCGCGGTGGACGGGCACGACGTCGTCGTACGGGCCCTCGGTGAAGCGGAGGGCGTGGGCCTCCAGGAAGGTCCTGCGCAGGACCTGGTTGCGGGCGTCGGGGAGCGCGTCGCCCGGGCGGGTGCCGCCCCGGTGGTCGATGCGGTCGTGGCCCAGGCGCAGCACGTCGGGGCGGTCGGTCCTCAGCCGCGCGGCGATCTCCCCGGCCGCACCCGGCAGGAGCAGGTCGTCCCCGTCGAGGAAGAGCAGATACGCCCCCCGCGCCACCGCCGCTCCGGCGTCCCGGGCGGCGCCCCTGTCCCAGGGGCGGTCGAGGAGCAGCACCCGCACCCGGGGGTCGCGCGCCGCGAACTCCCGCGCGATGCCGAGGTCCACGCCGCCGTCGGGCGGGGCGACGGCGATCACCTCGAAGTCCCGCGCCGCCGGCTGCCCGGTCACCGACTCCAGGGCCGCCCGCAGATACCCCTGAACGCGGTGGACGGTCATGACGACACTGAGGAGCATGGCAGCCGAGCGTAGTGCGCGGTGCGCGGACCGCCCTAGGATCCTTCACCCGTTCGGGTCAACGGCGTGACCCGGGGCGCTTCCCCGGGTTGAGCCGTACATGAAGCCACGCCTCAGCGTCGTCGTCCCCGTGCACAACGTCGAGGACTACCTCCAGGAGTGCCTCGACTCACTGGCCGGCCAGTCCCTGAGGGACATCGAGGTGGTGCTCGTCGACGACGGGTCGACGGATCGGAGCGGGGCGATCGCGGCGGACTTCGCCGCCCGTGACGAGCGCTTCCGCTGCGTCCGCCGGCCCAACGCGGGCCTCAGCGCGGCCCGCAACACGGGGGTCGCCCACACCACCCCGGGCGTTCCCTATCTGGCGTTCGCCGACAGCGACGACCTGGTCGTCCCCGACGCGTACGAACGGATGCTGGCCTCGCTGGAGTCGACCGGCTCGGACCTGGTCACCGGCAACGTGTGGCGGCTGAACGACCGGGGGAGGCAGCAGGCCTGGCAGTACCGCTGGCTGACGGCCGACCGCCCGCGCACCCACATCACCAGGGACGCCGGGCTGCTGGCCGACCGCGTCGCCTGGAACAAGGTGTTCCGGCGCTCGTTCTGGGACCGGCACGCCTTCACCTTCCCGGTGGGCAGGCTCTACGAGGACACCCCCGTGATGATCCCGGCGCACTACCTCGCCGGATCGGTCGACGTGCTGCACCGGCACGTCTACTACTGGCGGGTCCGGGAGGGCTCGATCACCCGCCGGCGCACGGACGTCCGGGGCGTTCGGGACCGGATCGCGGCCTGCGAGCAGGTCAGCGCGTTCCTCGCGGACCGCGACCCCGTGCAGCGGCTGCGCTACGACGCCTCGTGCCTGCGCGACGACTTCGTGTACTTCCTGGAAGGGCTGCCGATGGGCGGCCCCGCCTACCGCTCGGCGTTCATGGAGGACGCGGGTGCCTTCCTCGACCGGGCGGGCGACGCCGCCGTGGCCGGGCTGCCCGCCGAGGCGCGCGTCCGGTGGCGGCTGGTGCGGGAGCGCAGGCTCGACGATCTGCTGGCCGTCCTGGACTTCGAACGGGCCAACGGCACGGGGACGTTCGCCGTCGAGGGCGTGCCGGGGCGGCGGCGCGCGGCGCACCCCGGGGTCCTCGCGGGCCGGGGCGTCCCGGAGCGGCTCGGCCGGGGCGATCTCCCGGCGGTGGCGCGGCTGGTGGAGTCGTCCTGGGGCGAGGACGGCCGGCTGCGGCTGCGCGGGTACGCGTACATCCGCAACCTCCCGGCGTCCACGGCCCGGCAGTCGCTGAAGGCGGGCCTCGTGCGGGAGGCGACGAGCGGACGGACGCGGGCCGTGCGGGTCCGCTCGGTCCGGACCGACCGCGCCACCGCCGACTCCGGCCAGGAGCTGCACCGTTACGACCACGCGGGCTTCGAGGCGGTCCTCGATCCCCGCCGCCTGGGGCCGGGCGACTGGCTGGTGGGCGTCGTGGTGGCCGGGCACGGCGTCGTACGCCGGGCGGCCCTGCGGGCGGTGGAGGCGGCGGTGGCACACCCGCTGGTCCACGACCTGGGCGGCGGGCTGCGCGCGGTGCTCGGCTACCGGGACGGGCGGCTCGAACTGGCGGTGACGCGGCTGCCCGCGCTCGCCGTCGCCCACGACGGCGGGTGCGGCGAGCTGGAGCTGACCGGCGAGCTGTACGGGACCACGCGGCCCACGGATCTGGTGCTGACCCGCGAGGGGGCCGAGGAGCGCGTCTGCCCGGTGCGGGAAGCGGACGGGGGCGGCTTCACCGCGCTGATTCCGCTGTCGGCCCTGGAGTCCGAGGGGCCGGCGGCGGAGCCCGGGGTGCCGCCCGTGGAGCCCGGTGACGCGGCCGGCCCCGCCCGGGGACGCTGGCGGGCCGCGCTCCGGACGGCCGACGGCACCCGCGTGCCGCTCGCCGCGGGCCCGGACCTGCGACCGCCGGTGTTCGCGGACCCGGCGGGCCTCCTGGTGGTGGACGTGACCGGCGACCCGCTCCTGACGGACGCCGGGCCCGCACCGGACGGCGGGCTCCGCATCGAGGTCCGGGGTGGCGGCGTGCGCGGGGCCACGGCCCGGGCGGGAGCCGCGCCCGGGACGGAGGACGGGCCGGGGCCCGGAGGCGCCCCCGGGGCGGGCGCGTTCGTCCTGCGGCACAGCGCCCTGGGCGGGACGGTGACCGTCCCCGTCGCACACGAGGGGCGGGACCGCCTCTCCGCCCTGCTCGCCCGGCCGCCGCGTGAGGGCGACTGGGAGGTGCTCCTCGACGGCAGGCCCGTGCGCGTGGGTGCCGCGCTCGCCGCACGGCTGCCGGTGGGCGCCGCCGGAGCACTCTTCCGGCTGGACCGCCGCCACGGCGACCGGCTGACCGTGCAGTGCGCTCCGGCGCTCGGGGATGCCGAGCGGAGCGCGTACCGGCAGGGCCGGCTGCGGGCGGCGCACTATCCGGCGCAGCGCGCGCTCCCCCTGCGGAACACCGTGCTCTACACCGGAGAAGGACCCTCGCGCGCCGTGCACGCCGAGCTCGTGCGCCGGAGCACCGACGTCGAGCACCTCTGGGCCACCGACGGATCGGCGGGGTCCGCGGCCCGGGTCCCGTCGACGGCCGTACCGGTCGTGGAGCGCAGCGCAGCCTGGTACGAGGCGCTGGCGCGGTCCCGCCGGATCGTCGCGGGCGACCCGCTGCCCGCCTGGTTCGAGCGCCGCCAGGACCAGACGGTGGTGCGGATCCGGCCCGGTGTCCCGCTCGGCCGCTTCGGCCTGGACCTCTCGGGCGGCCTGTACGCCGACCACCAGCGCCTCGCCGGCCTCGCGCACCGATCCGCCCAGTGGTCGGTCCTGGTCTCCCCCAGCGGCTTCGCCACCCCGCATCTCCGCCGCGCCCTGGGCTACGGCGGCGAGGTGCTGGAGGCGGGCTCCCCCGCCGTCGACCTGCTGTGCGCACCGGGCGGGGAGAAGACGGCCGAGCGGGTCCGCCGGGTGCTGGGCGTCCCCGAGGGGCACCGCGTGGTGCTGTACGCGCCGACGTACCGCGACCATCTCGCGCACCCGCCGGGCAGCGTGCCCACCGGTTCGGCACCGCTGTACCGCTGGGATCCCGCGCTCGATCCGACCGCGCTGGCGCACGCCCTCGACGGGCGCACCACGGTGCTGGTCCGCAGGCATCCCCGGGTGACGGGCAGCGTGCCGGCGCACCCCGCCCTGCGCGATGTGTCCGGACACCCGGACGCGGCCGAACTGCTGCTGATCGCGGACGTACTGCTCACCGACTACTCGGGGCTGGCGTTCGACTTCGCGCACACGGGCCGCCCGATGCTCTTCCACACCTACGACCTGGAGCACTACAGGGACACCGTGCGCGGCTTCTGCCTGGACTTCGAGACCCGCGCCCCCGGTCCCCTGCTCGTCACCACCGAGGAGGTGGCCGAGGCGCTGCGGACCCTGCCCGCGTCGGCGGCGGCGCACGCGGAGGCGTACGAGAGCTTCCGCCGCGACCACTGCGGCCCGGCCGACGGCATGGCGGCCCGCCGTGTCGCGGACCGGCTGCTCGACGAGGCCCGGGGCTTGGGCGCGGCCGGACCCCTCAGGCCTTGAGCGCCCGGACCGCCGAGGCCGCGAGGTCGTCCAGGTACCCCTTCGGCAGATCGCCCCGGACCACGACCAGGCGCCAGTACAGCGGCCCGACGATCAGATCCAGCGCCCGGTCGGGGTCGCTGCCCTCGGGCAGCTCGCCCCGCTCCACCGCCGCCCGGACGACCACGGCGGCCACTCCCTGCTGCTGGTCGAGCAGCGCGGCCTTGATGGCGTCGGAGATCTCCGGGTTGCGGGCCGCCTCGACGAGCAGGTCCGGGATCACCTGCGAGGCCACGGGGTGCCGCAGGGCGTACGCAGCCAGTTCGAGCACGGCGCGCACATCCCCGTACAGCGAACCCGTCGCGGGCGCGGGCATGCCCTGGGCCGCCACCGCGGCGACCAGGTCCAGGACGAGATGGAGCTTGGACTTCCAGCGGCGGTAGACGGCGGTCTTGCCCACCCCCGCCCGCCGGGCGATGCCCTCGATCGACATCCGCGCGAATCCCACGGCGGCCAGCTCCTCGAAGACGGCGCCGCGGATCGCGTCGGTCACGTCCTCGCGCAGCACCGCGGCACCTGCCGGGGTGCGGCGCCCGGTTCGCCGTTCGGTGGTCATGGCCCGAATGATAGACCGTAACGACGAAACGGTTGCGTTGCGACGTACAAACGTCCTAGTCTCAGCGTTGCGACGATACGGTGCCGTCCCATCGGGCCCTGGTGCGTCCGCCCTGTTCCCCCCGCCCCCGTCGAAAGCGATCGTGGTGAGCCAGACAGCAGCCCCGCCGGCCCCGGTGGACACCGCTCCCTCCGCCCTCCTCCCCGTGTACGAACCCGGCGAGCTGGCCGCGCTCGCGGCGAAGCACGGGCTGACCGTCAG
Organism: Streptomyces sp. CB02058; assembly: GCF_001905505.1. Classification (GTDB taxonomy): domain Bacteria; phylum Actinomycetota; class Actinomycetes; order Streptomycetales; family Streptomycetaceae; genus Streptomyces. The sequence goes on along the minus strand of NZ_LIPG01000002.1, from coordinate 29,140 downwards.
CGGGGCCCGGCCGACCCTCGGGGCGTACGTCCGGCAGCTCTGGGGGCGCAGGCACTTCATCACCGCCTTCGCCACGGCCAAGCTGACCGCCCAGTACAGCCAGGCGAAGCTGGGCCAGATCTGGCAGATCATGACCCCGCTGCTCAACGCGACGGTCTACTACTTCATCTTCGGCGTCCTGATGAACACGAAGCACGGAGTCCCCGACTACGTGCCCTTCCTCGTCACCGGGGTCTTCATCTGGACCTTCACCGCCAGCTCGATCACCGCCGGGACCCGGGCCATCAGCGGCAACACCGGACTCGTCCGGGCCCTGCACTTCCCCCGCGCGTCCCTGCCGATCGCCCTGGCGCTCCAGCAGCTCCAGCAGCTGCTGTTCTCGCTGGGCGCGCTCTTCATGATCCTGCTGGTGTTCGGCCAGTACCCGCGGCCGTCCTGGCTGCTGGCGATCCCGGCGCTCGCCCTGCAGGCGCTGTTCAACACGGGCGTCTCCATGGTCATGGCCCGGCTGGCCGCCAAGACCCCCGACATCGCCCAGCTGACGCCCTTCATCCTGCGCACCTGGATGTACGCCTCGGGCGTCATGTGGAGCCTGGACACCCTGCTCACCGCCGACCGGGTACCGCGCCTCGTCCTGCTGGCGCTGGAGTGCAACCCGGCCGCCGTCTACATCGACCTGATGCGCTACGCCCTGATCGACAGCTTCACCGGCGCGCAGCTGCCCCCGCACGTGTGGGCCGTCGCGGCGGGCTGGGCGCTGCTCTGCGGCATCGGCGGCTTCGTCTACTTCTGGAAGGCCGAGGAGAGGTACGGACGTGGCTGACACCCTCGACGCACGTGTGCCCACCGTCGTCGTCGACGACGTCCACATCACCTACACGGTCAACGGCGCCCGCACCGGACGGGGGAGCGCCACCTCCGCCCTGAACCGGATCGTCTCGCGCCGGGAGCCGCGGGGCGCACGCCAGGTGCACGCCGTGAAGGGCGTCAGCTTCGCCGCGTACAAGGGCGAGGCCATCGGCCTGATCGGCTCCAACGGTTCCGGGAAGTCCACGCTCCTCAAGGCGATCGCCGGGCTGCTCCCCCCGTCGAAGGGCCGGGTCCACACCCAGGGCCAGCCCTCGCTCCTCGGCGTGAACGCGGCCCTGATGAGCGACCTGACCGGTGAGCGCAACGTCGTGCTCGGCGGCCTGGCCATGGGCATGACCCGCGAGCAGATCCGCGAGCGCTACCAGGACATCGTCGACTTCTCCGGCATCAACGAGAAGGGCGACTTCATCACGCTGCCGATGCGCACCTACTCCTCGGGCATGGGGGCCAGGCTGCGTTTCTCCATCGCGGCGGCCAAGAGCCACGACGTCCTGCTGATCGACGAGGCCCTGTCCACCGGCGACGCGAAGTTCCAGCGGCGCAGCAAGGACCGGATCATGGAGCTCCGACAGGAGGCCGGCACGGTCTTCCTGGTCAGCCACAGCAACAGGTCGATCACCGAGACCTGCGACCGGGCGATCTGGCTCGAAGCGGGCACGCTGCGGATGGACGGGCCCGCCAAGGAGGTCGTGGCGGCGTACGAGGAGTTCACCGGGCCCGTGAAGCCCAGGAAGCCCAGGAAGTGAACCAGCGACGGGCGTGAAAGCCGTGAAAGCCGTCCGCCGGACGGGCCCCATCGGCCCGTCCGGCGGACGGCTTTCGTCGCGGCCCGCTCGGCCGCTCCGGGTCAGGCGTGCGTGCGCAGCAGCGTCCGCATGGTCCTCATGGCCACCGAGAGGTTCGCCAGGTCGAAGGCCTCCGAGCTCCGGATCTCCTCCAGCGTGGAGCGCGAGCGCGCCAGGATCGCCGCGTTCTTCTCCTCCCAGGCCGTGAACCGCTGCTCGGGCGTCGCCGCCCCGTCGCCGACGGTGAGCACGTCCGAGGTGAGCGCGGCGTGCGCGGCGTACAGGTCCTCGCGGATGGAGGCGCGGGCCATCGACTGCCAGCGGTCGGCCCGCGGCAGCTCGATGATCCGGTCCATCAGCTGGGTGATCCCCAGCCGGTCGGCGAGGTCGTAGTACACATCGGCGACGGCCAGCGGGTCCTTGTCCGTACGGTCCGCGATCGCCACGATGTCCAGCGCCGGGAAGGCCGAGGAGAATCCGGCCACCCGCACCGCAAGCTCCTCGGGGACCCCCACCGAGGTGAGCTCCTCCAGGATCGAGCGGTACCACTCGGTGTCGGCGCCCCTGAGCAGCTTGGGCAGCTCGTTCCAGACGCGTTCCACACCGTCGCGGAAGAACTCGACGGTCTCCGAGATCTCGACCGGCTGCGGCCGGTTGCCGAGCAGCCAGCGCGAACCGCGCTCGACGAGCCGGCGCGAGTGCAGCCTGATGCGGGTCAGCACATCGGCGGCGACCTTGTTGTCGAGCGCCTCCACGGCGTCCCACACCGCGGACAGGCCGAAGATCTCACGGGCGGCGAACTGGGCCCGCACGATCTCCTCCAGCGACGCCCCCGTCTCCTCGCGCAGCCGGTGCAGGAACGTCGAACCACCGGTGTTCACCGTGTCGTTGACCAGCACCGTCGTGATGATCTCGCGGCGCAGCGCGTGCCCGTCGACGGCCTCGGGGAACCGCTCGCTCAGCTGCTTGGGGAAGTAGGCGTGCACCAGCTTCTGCAGGTGCGCGTCGTCCGGCAGGCTGGTGGAGATCAGCTCGTCGGCCGCCGTGATCTTGGTGTAGGCCAGCAGCACGGCCAGTTCGGGCTGGCTGAGGCCCTTGCCGTGGTTCAGCAGTTCACGGATCTGACGGTCGTTCGGCAGGAACTCGAGTGCCCGGTCCAGGTGCCCCTCACGGCCGAGCCTGCGCATGAAGCGCTGGTGGGCGTGGAGAAGCGACGGCGCCTGGGCGCAGGCGTTGGCGAGCGCGACGTTCTGCGCGTAGTTGTTGCGCAGGACGAGCTGTCCGACCTCGTCGGTCATCTCCGCGAGCACCTTGTTGCGCTGCTTCACGGTCAGGTCGCCGTCCCTGACGAGACCGTTGAGCAGGATCTTGATGTTCACCTCGTGGTCGGAGGTGTCCACACCGGCGCTGTTGTCGATCGCGTCGGTGTTGATCCGGCCGCCGGCCCGGGCGAACTCGATACGGCCCAGCTGGGTCGCCCCGAGGTTGCCGCCCTCGCCGACGACACGGGCCCGCAGGTCCGCGCCGTCGACCCGGATCGCGTCGTTGCCCTTGTCGCCGACATCGGCGTTCGACTCGGCCGACGACTTGATGTAGGTGCCGATGCCGCCGTTCCACACGAGGTCGACCGACGCCTTGAGGATGTTCTGCATCAGCTCGGCGGGCGTCATCTTGGTGACCTTGGAGTCGATGCCGAGCGCCGCGCGGATGTGCGCGTTGACCGGGATCGACTTGGCGGAACGCGGATGGACGCCGCCGCCCGCGGACAGCAGATCCTTGTTGTAGTCCGCCCAGGAGCTGCGCGGCAGTTCGAACAGCCGGCGCCGCTCGGCGTACGAGGTGGCGGCGTCCGGCTCCGGGTCGATGAAGATGTGCCGGTGGTCGAAGGCCGCTACCAGCCGGATGTGCTCGGAGAGAAGCATCCCGTTGCCGAACACGTCACCCGACATGTCGCCGACGCCGACGACCGTGAAGTCCTCGGTCTGCGTGTCGTGGCCCAGCTCCCGGAAGTGCCGCTGCACGGACTCCCAGGCGCCGCGGGCGGTGATGCCCATGCCCTTGTGGTCGTAGCCCGCCGAGCCGCCGGACGCGAAGGCGTCGCCGAGCCAGAAGCCGTACGCGACGGCGACGTCGTTGGCGATGTCGGAGAAGCTCGCGGTCCCCTTGTCGGCGGCGACGACGAGATACGTGTCGTCCTCGTCGTGGCGCACGACCTCCGCGGGGTGCACGACCTCGCCCGTCACCATGTTGTCGGTGATGTCGAGCAGGGCCGAGATGAAGATCTTGTAGCAGGCGATGCCCTCGGCGAGCCAGGCGTCGCGGTCCACGGCCGGGTCCGGCAGCTGCTTGGCGACGAAGCCGCCCTTGGCACCCACCGGCACGATCACGGTGTTCTTGACCATCTGCGCCTTGACCAGGCCGAGGATCTCCGTACGGAAGTCCTCCCGCCGGTCCGACCAGCGCAGCCCGCCACGGGCGACCTTGCCGAAGCGCAGGTGGACGCCCTCGACACGCGGCGAGTACACCCAGATCTCGTACGCCGGGCGCGGCGCGGGGAGGTCCGGGATGGCCTGCGGGTCGAACTTCATCGAGACGTAGTTGTGCGGCTCGTGGTCGTCGGCCAGCTGGAAGTAGTTGGTCCGCAGCGTGGCCTTGATGACCGTGAGGAAGGACCGCAGGATCCGGTCCTCGTCCAGCGAGGCCACCTGGTCCAGGGCCCCGTCCAGCTCCTCCAGCAGCCCGTCGATGAGCTCCGTGCCCGCCTTCTGGCGGACCGGGGACATCCGGGCCTCGAAGAGGGAGACCAGCAGCCGGGTGGTGTGGACGTTGTTGCGGAGGGTGTCCTCCATGTAGTCCTGGCTGAAGGTCGAACCCGCCTGGCGGAGGTACTTCGCGTAGGCGCGCAGCACCATGGCCTGGCGCCAGTCGAGCCCGGCGCCCAGGACCAGTGAGTTGAAGCCGTCGTTCTCCGCCTCACCGGTCCAGATGGCCGCGAAGGCCTCCTGGAAGCGGGCCCGCGCGTCGTCGGCGAGGTAGTCGCCGTTGCCCGTGGCCTTCTTGGGCAGACGCAGCCCGAAGTCGTAGATCCAGGCGTGGGTGCGGTCGGAGCAGCGCAGCTCGTACGGACGCTCGTCGACGACCTCGACACCGAGCCGCTGGAGCGCGGGGAGGACGGCGGAGAGCGAGACCTGCTCACCGGTCCGGTAGATCTTGAAGCGGCGCTCGGCGGGGCCCGCGCCGACCGGTTCGTACAGGCTGAGCGCGAAGTCCTCGCGCGCGCTCTTGAGCTGTTCGAGATGGACCAGGTCGGCCACGGCCGCACGCGGCGAGTGGTCGGCCTTGTAGCCCTCGGGGAAGGACTGCCCGTAGCGGCGCAGCAGTTCGGCGGCGCGCTCCTCGCCGCACTCCGCGTTCAGCGCCTCCTGGAAGCCGTCGGCCCAGGAGCGGGCGGCCTCGACCAGGCGCGCCTCGATGCGGTCGGCGTCCGCGTCGGTGAGGTGCGGGAGCTCGGTGCCCGGCGGGACCCGGACGACGAAGTGCAGCCGGGAGAGGATCGACTCCGTGTTCCAGGCGGTGAAGTCGACGCTGGTGCCGCCCAGTTCCTCCTTGAGGATGTCGATCAGCCGGAGCCGCACACCGGTGGTGTAGCGGTCGCGCGGGAGGTAGACGAGGGCGGAGTAGTAGCGCCCGTACTCGTCCTGGCGCAGGTAGAGCCGCAGCCGGCGGCGCTCCTGGAGGTACAGCACGGAGGTGACGATGGAGCGCAGCTGGTCGACGGGCGTCTGGAAGAGCTCGTCGCGCGGGTACGTCTCCAGGATCTGGAGCAGGTCGCGGCCGTCGTGGCTGTTGGGCGTGAAGCCCGCGCCCTCCAGCACCTCGGCGACCTTGCGGCGCACCACCGGCACCCGGCGCACCGACTCGGTGTACGCGGCGGACGAGAACAGCCCGAGGAAGCGCCGCTCCCCGACGACATTGCCCTTGGCGTCGAACTTCTTCACGCCGACGTAGTCGAGGTAGCTGGGGCGGTGCACGGTCGCCCTGCTGTTCGCCTTCGTCAGGACGAGGAGCTTGTGCTCCCTCGCCTTCGCCCGGGCGTCGGCGGGCAGCCGGTCGAAGGAGGGGCTGACCGGGTGGGCCTCGTCCTCGCTGTGCTTGGGGTCGGAGCGCAGGATGCCGAGTCCGGTACCGGGGACGGCGGTCAGCGCGTCGGAGTCGCGGAGCTCGTACTCGCGGTACCCGAGGAAGGTGAAGTGGTCGGCGGCGAGCCAGCGCAGCAGCTCGCGGGCCTCCTCGACCTCCTCGTCGGCGAGCTCGTCGAGCGGCTCCCCCGGAAGGTCGTCGGCGATCCGCAGGGCGGCGTCGCGCATCTTGTCCCAGTCCTCGACGGTCTCCCGTACGTCGGACAGGACGCGGAGCAGATCGGCGGTGATCTGCTTCAGGTCGGCGCGGTCCGTCTCCCGGTCGATCTCGACGTGGATCCACGACTCGACGAGCGCGTCGTGCGGCAGCTCGGCACGGGCGTCCTTGCGGCCTCCGGCCCCCTTGGCGGCCTCGCGCCGGGGACGGTCCTCGGGGAGCACCTCGATCAGCTTGCCGGTGACATCGCGGCGGACGACGACCTGCGGGTGGATCACGAGGTGGATGCCGCGGCCCTGCCGGGACAGCTCGTTGGTGACCGAGTCGACCAGGAACGGCATGTCGTCCGTGACGACCTCGACGACGGAGTGGCTGCTCGTCCAGCCGTTCTCCTCGACGGTCGGGGTGTGCACCCGGACGTTCGCGGTGCCCTGGGGACGGCTCTCGGCGAGCCGGTAGTGCGAGGAAGCGGCACCGAAGATGTCGACCGGATCGCGGTCGGTGACGTCCTCCGGAGCGGTGTGCAGGTAGTAGCGCTGGAGATAGGCGAGCAGCATGTCCCGGGCCGAGGGCTCACCCCGGCCGGCCTCGGCGGTCTCCGCTCCGGTACCGGTCTCCGCTTCGGCAAGGTGCACCCGGAGGCCACCTCCCGGGGCACCGGCACCACCGCCCGGACTGTTGTCAGCTACCCGGGCCGCCCGTGCGAGCAGCTCGGCCTTGGCTTCGTCCAGCTTGGTCTGCATGTCCTCTGGCTCCTGTCGCGCGCCGTTGCGTGACGTAGGTGTAAAAGGCGACGTACCGCCACGACGCGGGGTTTCCGGTCTGGATCGACGCTATGCCGCCTGGGGAGATGCCCGGGACCGTATCGGCCGTTTTCGGCAGACCGCCCGGGACACGGAGATCACGGATGGCCCGGGTGCTGTGGCACTCCGGGCGCAGGCCGGGGGCTTCGCTGCCCCCGAGGCGTATCGCGCTGATCACGGCCCCAGGCTATCCCTCTCTCACCCACAAACGTCATGAGCCGCATATGTACAAAAGAAGGACCCGAACTTTGACACTCTGGACATCGCAGAGGACCTTCGCGACACGTAACGGACACATACCGGGGGTGAAAACGGACTCGGCGCTCGACGGATGGGCCCGTTCCGGCGTCGCGCACCCGGCTACGGTTCGGTCGGCCCCGGCGTCGCGACCGGCATCGCGCACCCGGCTGCGGTCCGGTCCGCCCCGATGTCGCGACCGGCGTCCCGGAGGTCCGCTCAGTCCGCCATCAGTCCGGCCAGCGCGACGGCCTCGGCCAGGGTGTCCACCACGGGCACACCCGCCGCCTCCAGGCTGCCGCGGCTGTGGGAACCGCCGGTGTAGAGCACGGCACGCGCCCCGACGTGCGCCGCCGCGACGGCGTCGTCGACCGCGTCACCGATGACGACGGCGCGCTCGGGAGCGATGCCGCCGAGCACCTCGAAGTGCCGCTCCATGTGCTGCGCCTTGCTGCCGCCCGAGGGACCCGTACGGCCGTCGACGCGCACGAAGTGACGCTCGATGCCGTACGCCCGCACCACGGGCACCAGGTGCTCATGGCCGTACATGCTCAGCAGCGACTGGCTGCCGCCCGTCCGCCGCCACCCGGCGAGCAGCTCCTCGACACCGGCGGTCAGCCCGCAGGCGGCCCGCTGCTCGGTGTAGTGGCGGTGGAAGAGACCGTCCATCCGCTCCCACTCGGCGGGGGTGGGCAGCCTGCCCATGAGCCGCTCGTAGAACTTGGGTATCGGCACGCAGTACGTCTCGCGGTACTGCTCCAGCGTGAGCGGAGCGAGATCGACCTCGGCGAACGCGGCGTTCGTCGCCCCGAGGACCGCTTCGATGTCGTCGAGCAGAGTGCCGTTCCAGTCCCAGACCAGGTGGGTGCGGTGCTTCCCGGATGTCGCCATGGACGGAAAAATACCCGCCGGGTCCGACAGCCGGGTTCGACAGACGGTCCGGGTGCTTCGGGGGCTGGGTGCCTCGAGCGCTCCAGGCCCCGGGTGCTTCGGGCCCCGGGTACTTCGGCTCCGGATGCTGCGAGCTCCGGATGCTTCAGGCGATGAGACCGGGGATCTCCTGGATACCGAACCACAGCAGCTCGTGGTCCTCCGCGCCGTCCACGGTGAACCGGGCGTCGTCGTCCCCGAGATCGGCGGCGCCCAGGGCCTCGGCCGCGGCGGCGACGTCCTTCTCGGCGTCGTCCGCGTCCACGTGCACGGCGGCGGCCCTGGACAGCGCCACGGCGTCCGCGATCCGCACCTCGCCGAGCGACGACGCGTCCAGGACGTGGTCCGGATCGGCGACCGCGGCCCCGTCCGGCACGTCGAGGGCCACGACGACCCGGCGCCGCGTCTCGTCCGGCTTGCCCGCGATCAGCCGCAGCGAGGCAGCCGCGGCCCGGTTGAGCGCCGCGTACTCCAGCTCCTCGATGTCGTCGGATACGTACCACTCACGCAGTCCGGGAGTCACGGCGTAGGCGGTCAGCGGCCCCGGACCGACCTCGCCCGCCCCGTGCACCGCGGCGAGACCGGAGAGTGTCAGGGGGACGTACACACGCATGGCTGACCGCTTTCGTAGTCGATGACGCCCTCAGGATACGTGCGGCGTCCCCCTTCGGGGTTGCCGATCCACCCCCCGCCGTCCACCGCGCGACGGCCGTCACCCCCGCCGATCCCTTGCGGCGCCGGGCCCATCACCTGGATAGGTGATCCCGCCGGGCGCCCCGCCGCGCCGCCACGGCGCTTGCGGGGCCGCCGACGAGCCCCGTAGAAGATCCCCAGCAGAAGTTACCGCCCGGTACTCGCACGGGCGCCGGACAGCAGCCACGGGGGCTACGCGCATGATCAAGGACAGGACCAGGCCGGCCGGACGACACGACCGCAGCAGGCCGGGCACCGTGCCGGTGCAACGGCCTCGGCGGCCCCTGCGCCCGCACCAGTGGTTCGCGGAACGCCTGCTCGCCGTCCTGAGCGGCCAGCGGCCGGTGCACTGGATGCTCGGCCACACCATCGGCGAGGCGTACGACCAGCTCGCCGAGCTCGCTCCGAACGCCCCGCTGGGGGTGGGTTGCAGGCGCCCGGTCGTCCGCACCTGCTACGGCAGCCAGCCGGCCGACGGCGTGGTCGAGGCCTTCGCCAGCATCGCCACGGGCGAGCAGGTCCGCGCCATGGCCTTCCGGCTGGAACAGGGCCGCGACCTCCGCTGGCGCTGCGCCGCCATCGACCTGGGCGGCGAGCGCCTCCCGGCGGTCAGATAGCGGACCGGGCCGCCGGAGGCGGGACGTGCGAGGCCGCGGCCCCGGCTCACGGGCGGCCCCGGCCCACCCCGACGGCCCACGGGCGGACCCGGCGGCGGACGGCGGAGACTCGGCCACCCCGCGGCCGAGGTCCGCCCGAGTCCTCGTCTGCCGGTCCGCCCGGCCCACCCCGGCAGCCGGACGGCGGACCGAGCCGCCCCAGGACCGGGGCCGAACCCCAGGACCACGGTCGGATCCCAGGACCGGGGCCGAACCCCAGGACCGGATACAACTCCAGCCCGCCCCGGGACCCAGGACACGACCCCGCCGACGCCACAGAACGGCCCCAGCGGGCCGCGGACGCCCCTTCCGCCCCGATGTGCCCCTACCCCCGCACCGAGCCGGGAGAAGCCCGGGAAAGCCCACGGAAACGGCCCGGCCCGGACACCACGTGGTGTCCGGGCCGGGCCGTCGTCATCGGACGAGCCGCGCGCTACTTCTTGCGGCGGCGTCCGCCCGAGCTCTTCTGCGCCTTACGGCGCTCCGCACGCGTCAGCCCGTCGCTCTCGGACCGGGCGGCGTCGCCGTTGGAGAAGTCGCCCTCGACGACCCCGCCCTCGCCGTCCACCGTGGGAGCGGAGAAGTGCAGCCGGTCCGGACGCTGCGGCGCGTCCAGGCCCTTGGCCCGGATCTCCGGACGCCCGGCCGCGGCCGCCACCGGAGCACCCTGCTTCTCCAGCGAGGTGCGTTCCGCCGCGTCCTGCACCGGGACCTCCTCGACCTGCTGCTCGACCTGGACCTCCAGGTTGAACAGATAGCCGACGGACTCCTCCTTGATGCCCTCCATCATGGCGTTGAACATGTCGAAGCCCTCGCGCTGGTACTCGACCAGCGGGTCCTTCTGCGCCATGGCCCGCAGGCCGATGCCCTCCTGGAGGTAGTCCATCTCGTAGAGGTGCTCGCGCCACTTGCGGTCCAGGACGGACAGCACCACGCGCCGCTCCAGCTCACGCATGATGTCCGAGCCGAGCGTCTTCTCACGCTCCGCGTACTGCTCGTGGATGTCGTCCTTCACCGACTCGGCGATGAAGTCGGCGGTCACCCCGGCCAGGTCGCCCGCGGCCTCCTCGAGCTCCTCGACGGTGACCTTCACCGGGTAGAGCTGCTTGAAGGCGCCCCACAGCCGGTCCAGGTCCCACTCCTCGGCGAAGCCCTCCGCCGTCTCCTGGCGGATGTAGTCGTCGATCGTGTCGTCCATGAAGTGACGGATCTGGTCCTGGAGGTCCTCACCCTCCAGGACGCGCCGGCGCTCGCCGTAGATGACCTCACGCTGCCGGTTGAGCACCTCGTCGTACTTCAGGACGTTCTTACGCGTCTCGAAGTTCTGCTGCTCCACCTGCGACTGCGCGGAGGCGATCGCCCGGGTCACCATCTTGTTCTCGATCGGGACGTCGTCGGGCACGTTGGCCATCGACATCACACGCTCGACCATCTGCGCCTTGAACAGCCGCATCAGGTCGTCGCCCAGCGAGAGGTAGAAACGGGACTCGCCCGGGTCGCCCTGACGGCCGGAACGACCGCGCAGCTGGTTGTCGATACGCCGCGACTCGTGCCGCTCGGTGCCCAGCACGTACAGGCCGCCGAGCTCCTTGACCTCTTCGAACTCGGCCTTCACGGCCTGCTCGGCCTTCTCCAGCGCTGCGGGCAGCGCGGCGGCCCACTGCTCGACGTGGTCCACCGGGTCGAGACCGCGCTGGCGCAGCTCCGCCTCGGCGAGGTCGTCCGGGTTGCCGCCGAGCTTGATGTCGGTGCCTCGGCCGGCCATGTTCGTGGCGACCGTGACCGCGCCCTTGCGGCCGGCCTGGGCGACGATCGTCGCCTCACGGTCGTGCTGCTTGGCGTTGAGGACCTCGTGCTGGACACCGCGCTTGGAGAGCTGCTGCGAGAGGTACTCGGACTTCTCGACCGAGGTGGTGCCGACCAGGATCGGCTGCCCCTTCTCGTGCTTCTCCGCGATGTCGTCGACGACCGCGGCGAACTTCGCGACCTCGGTCCGGTAGATCAGGTCCGACTGGTCGGCGCGCTGCATCGGCCGGTTCGTCGGGATCGGCACCACACCCAGCTTGTAGATCTGGTGGAACTCGGCGGCCTCGGTCATGGCCGTACCAGTCATGCCGGAGAGCTTGCCGTACAGGCGGAAGAAGTTCTGGAGGGTGATCGTGGCGAGCGTCTGGTTCTCGTCCTTGATGTCCACCCCTTCCTTCGCCTCGATGGCCTGGTGCATGCCCTCGTTGTAACGGCGGCCGGCGAGGATACGGCCGGTGTGCTCGTCGACGATCATGACTTCGCCGTCGATGACGACGTAGTCCTTGTCCTTCTTGAAGAGTTCCTTGGCCTTGATCGCGTTGTTGAGGTAACCGACGAGCGGGGTGTTCACCGACTCGTAGAGGTTGTCGATCCCGAGCCAGTCCTCGACCTTGGAGACGCCGGGCTCGTGGATGGCCACGGTCCGCTTCTTCTCGTCGACCTCGTAGTCGCCGGTCTCCTCGATGCCCTTGAGCGGGTTGCCCGCCTCACCCCTCGTGAGCCGGGTGACCAGCTTGGCGAAGTCGCCGTACCACTTGGTGGCCTGGTCGGCGGGGCCGGAGATGATCAGCGGCGTACGGGCCTCGTCCACGAGGATCGAGTCGACCTCGTCGACGATGGCGAAGTTGTGGCCGCGCTGGACGAGCTCGTCCTTGGACCACGCCATGTTGTCGCGGAGGTAGTCGAAGCCGAACTCGTTGTTCGTGCCGTAGGTGATGTCGCAGGCGTACTGCTCACGGCGCTGGGCCGGAGTCATGTTCGCGATGATGCAGCCGACCTCGAGGCCGAGGAACTTGTGTACCCGGCCCATCATCTCGGAGTCACGCGAGGCGAGGTAGTCGTTCACCGTGATCAGGTGGACGCCCTCACCGGAGAGCGCGTTGAGGTAGGCGGGCAGCGTACCGACGAGGGTCTTGCCCTCACCGGTCTTCATCTCGGCGACGTACCCGAGGTGCAGCGCCGCACCGCCCATGATCTGGACGTCGTAGTGGCGCTGCCCCAGGACGCGCTTGGCGGCCTCACGGACCGTCGCGAACGCCTCGGGAAGCAGGTCGTCCAGGCTCTCGCCGTCCGCGTACCGTTCCTTGTACTCGTCGGTGAGCGCCCGCAGCTCGGCGTCGGAGAGGTTGACGAAGTCCTCTTCGATGGAGCTGACCTGGTCCGCGATGCGGTGCAGTTTGCGCAGGATCTTGCCTTCGCCTGCACGCATGAGCTTGTTGAAGACGGACACTGAGGCTGGTCTCCTTGCCGGTCGGGCCTGGCACTGGGTCGTGTGATGGACTCTGGCGCGGGCACGGCAGGTAGGCCCCACCGCAACGGCCATCGTAAGCGAGGACCCCACCACGCCGGGAGGGCTGCTGCCGCGTTGTCCCCGCCGCACCCTCCCAGGACAACGGACAGAGGGGACGGAAGGTGCCGGGCAGCCCGAAAAGAGCTCGCATCCCGCCCCCTCCCTCACCAGAATCCCTTCATGGAACCCACCACCGTCACCACCGAGCGTCTGCTCCTTCGGCCCTTCGAGCCCGGCGACGCGGAAGCGGTGCTCACGGAGTGCCAGGATCCGGCGATCCAGCGCTGGACGGTTGTCCCCTCCCCGTACACCCGTGCCGACGCGGAGCTCTGGACGCGACAGCTGTCGCCCGCGGGCTGGCAGGACGACTCGATGTACAACTTCGCGGTGCTGTCGCGCGACGGCGGGCCTCTCGTCGGGGCGCTCGGTCTCACCCGCCGCGACCCGGGAACGTACGAGGTGGGCTTCTGGACGGCCAGGGAGCACCGGGGCTCCGGCTTCACGACGGAAGCGGTGATCGGCGCGGCACGCTGGGCCTTCACCGCCCTGGGCGCGGACCGGCTGGAGTGGCGGGCGGAGATCGGCAACACCCCGTCACGGGCGGTCGCCCTGCGTGCGGGCTTCCACATGGAGGGCGCGCAACGGGCGGCCCTGCTCAACAAGGGCGTACGCCGCGACACCTGGACCGGCTCACTGCTCCCGGCCGATCTGGGACTGCCCGGAACGCTTCCCCATCTGCCGGCCCGCGATGTCAGTGGCGCGCTCTAGGGTTCGACGCATGACGTCTGTGCCGCAGCCCGTTCTGGAACTCTCCGCCGACCAGGCACGCCGGATCGCCCTGCGCGCCCAGGGCCTCCTGGGCGCCCCCGACCGCAGGGGCGGGGTCCGGGGGGTGCTGCGCCACCTCGGGGCCGTCCAGCTCGACACGATCTCGGTCCTCGCCCGGTCCCACGAGCTCGTGCCGTACGCCCGCCTCGGCGCGCTCGGCCGCCGCACGGTCGAGGAGGCGTACTGGTCGGGCGGCCGCTCGTTCGAGTACTGGTCGCACGCCGCGTGCATCCTGCCGGTCGAGGAGTGGCCGCACTTCGCGTTCCGCCGCCGCTCCTACCGCTCCCGGCCGCACTGGCACCACGACCTGCCCGACGGGGCGTACGAGACGGTGATCGAGCAGCTGCGTGCCGAGGGCCCGCTGACGGCAACCGAGCTCGGCGGCGCGAAGAACGGCGGGGAGTGGTGGGACTGGTCCGCGTCCAAGGTCGCTGTCGAACGCGCCCTGATGTACGGCGAGGTGGTGTGCACCGAGCGGCGCGGCTGGAAGCGGGTCTACGACCTGGCCGAGCGGGCCATCCCGGACACCCTGCTCCACGACGACCTGGACGACGCCGAGTGCGCGCGGCGCCTGGTGGCCCTGGCCGGGCGTTCCCTGGGCGTCGGGACCCGCACGGACATCGCCGACTACCACCGGCTCAAGGGCGAACAGTTCGACGCCGTCGTGGCGGACTCCGGGCTCGTCCCGGTGTCGGTCCGGGGCTGGGCGAAGCCCGCCTGGGCGCACCCGGAGGCGCTGGCCACCGAGCCCCGGGGCCGGCACCGCACGACACTGCTGTCGCCCTTCGACTCCCTCATCTGGGAGCGGGCGCGCACGGAGCGGATCTTCGGCTTCAGCCACCGCCTGGAGGCGTACGTCCCCCGGCCCAAGCGGATCCACGGCTACTTCGCGATGCCCCTGCTGGCAGGCGGACGACTGCGCGGCCGGGTCGACCCGGCCAGGGAGGGGACGACACTCGTCGCCCGCCAGGTGTCGCTGGACGGCGTGAAGTCCGTGGCGCCGATGGCCGAGGCGCTCGTCGAAGCGGCATCCTGGGTCGGCTGCACGGATGTGCGGCTGGAGCGCGTCGACGCACCGGAACTCCGCGAGCCCCTCCAGGCAGAGATCAAGCGTGCCCTCGCCTGACCTTTCGGCCCACGGGCGACCGCGCTATCTGATCTCGAGGATCTTCTCCCGCATGGCATAGACCACCGCTTCCATGCGGGAGTGGAGCTGGAGCTTCTCCAGGATATTGCGGACGTGGTTCTTCACGGTGTTCTCGGAGATGAACAATTCCTTGGCGATATCACGGTTGTTCATGCCCGTGGCCACGAGTTTGAGCACTTCCAGCTCACGCTCGGTCAGACGCGGCGCGGGAACGAGCCTGCGCTCGTCGGTGCGCTGGATCATCGACTTGAACTCGGTGAGCAGTTTGGACGCCATCGACGGGCTGATCTGGGACTGCCCGTCGGCCACGGCGCGAATGGCCGTGGCGACCTCGTCGGTGGAGATCTCCTTGAGGAGATAACCGGTGGCACCCGCCTTGATCGCCTCGTAGAGGTCGGCCTCCTCGTCGCTGATCGTCAGCATGATGATCTTGGCGCTGGGCGCCACCTCCTTGATGGAGGTGCATGCCTCGATCCCGCCGCGCTTGGGCATCCGCACATCCATCAGCACGATGTCGGGCAGCAGGTCCGCGGCCTTGTCGACCGCCTCAGCTCCGTCCCCGGCCTCCCCGACGACCTGGATGTCCTCCTCCTGCGCGAGGACGATCTCCAGCCCCCTGCGGAAGAGCGCGTGGTCGTCGACGACCAGCACCCTGATGGGTTCCTTGCGGGAACTCCCGTCGTCCGCCACGGCTTCCGCACCGGCAGCGCTGTCGGCATCTTTCGCCCCGCGTACGGGCCCGAAGGTGTCCGCCATCGTTCCTCCCCCTGAAGGCCACTGCCCGAGGTCACAAGCTGTCCGCCAACGCCAGTGCACAGAGCACCGATTGGCCTGGGACACCATGCTTTCATGCCCGGCCGCCGAAGCGGTCCCCCGCGTGGTCGCGCGCGGTGCCCCTGGGGGAGCGCAGACGCTTCCAGGGGCACCGTGTACCAGCTGTGAATGGTGGCGTGTCAGCCGCCGAGCGCACCGCCCGCGCCGCCCGCCCCGTCGGAGGCGAGCGGGTCGGTCCTCAGGTGGATGACACCGTAGTCATAGGCATGCCGCCGGTAGACGACACTGGGCTCCTTGGTCTCGGAGTCGACGAACAGGTAGAAGTCGTGTCCGACCAGCTCCATCTCGTAGAGCGCCTGGTCGAGCGTCATCGGTGCTGCGACGTGCGTCTTCTCGCGCACCACGAGCGGGCCTTCGCCCTGGACCTCGAGCGAACCCATCCTGGTGGTGGGCACGGACGACGCCGGCTCCTCGGGGATCAGCTCACCGTCCCCGTTGAACGAGGCGGCGCCGGGTACGACCTCCGGCACCTCGGACGCGGAGATCCGGCCGTTGCCGCGTCGGCTGTAACGCTTGCCGTGCTCCTTGCGCAGCTGTGCGTCCAGCTTGTCGGTGGCCAGGTCCAACGCTGCGTACGGGTCGCCTGCCGCCGCTTCCGCCCGGATGACCGGCCCACGCGAGCGGAGCGTGATCTCCACCCTTGCCGCACGGTCGGCCTGACGGGGATTCGGCTCCTTGGACACCTCGACGTCGAGGCTGATCACCTTGCCGTCGAACTTCTGGATCTTGTCCAGCTTCAGCTTCTCGGCCACGTGCTTGCGGAACCGCTCGGGCACCTCGGTCTTGCGGCCCTTGACGACGATGTCCACGCAGAACTCCGTTCCCGGATCGCTCCGCTTCGGCGGCGGAGCATCTCCCTTTTGCACCAGACTCCGGTGATCGCCGGAGTCTCGGACTCGGTGACGTTCACCTCCTCCTCCCCCATCGGCAGGGAATCCACCCCACCGATTTCCATGCTTCTGGCGTACCGGTGAGTTACCTGCCCGAAACCTGGTGGTGCATTCGTCGAGGTGCGGCATTCACCGTGCCTCACCACCGAACATAGCCTGCCCACCACCGTGTCGGCACCCGCTACTCACGCGTACCTCCGATCAGGGCCCATTACCTACTCACCACCTGCAACGATGGAAGTAATCTGTCAGTTCCGGTTTATTTCGAAAGCGGACGGAGAAGCCGCTACCACCGCAGCTCGAAGCCCTGCCGCGGTCCCATCCGCGGCCGGCCCCGCGGCGCGGACCGCGCGTGCCGCCTCGGCCAGCGAGGAACCCGTCGTCAACAGGTCGTCCACCAGAACCACCCGACCGCCGCCGAGCAGTCTCCGGCCGCCTTCCGCCACCACCAGCGCGCCCGCCAGATTCGCCTGCCGCTCTCGCGCGCCCAGCCCCGACTGGTCGGCCACCGCACGCCGCTGCCGCAGGACCGGGAGCACCCGTGCCCCGGTCCCCGCGCGCCTCAGCTCTGCCGTCGCCACGACCGCGATCCTGCGGGCGGGATCGTGCCCCCGCGCGGCCGTGGCGCGTTTCGCCGAAGGCACGGGCACCAGCAGCAGAGGACCCACACCGTCCGCTTGCCCCGCTCCGGCCCGTACAGCGGCCGCCAGCGCCCTCCCGAGCGCCCCGGCAAGGCTGAGCACCCCTCGCTCCTTGTGGGCCAGCAGCACGGCGCGTACCGCGTTCTCGTACGGCGCCGCCGCGTGGACCACGGGGAGACCCGTCGGCTCGGGCGCCGGTCTCACCCTGCGCGGTGCTTTCGCCAGGTCCTCCGCGCACTCCTCGCACAGCAGCGCCCGTGGCCTGCCGCAGCCACCGCAGGCCACGGGCAGGACCAGGCCCACGATCTCCCGCCGCCATCCCCGCACCATCCCACTGTGCCCGGGCCCCGTAGGCCCTGCCACCCCTGTGGAAAACCGCTGTGGACAACCGGAATCGGCAGCACGGCAGGGCCGCTGAGGCGCCCTGCGAGAGCTCCAGGACAGCCGAGGACGACGGCCCGGTGCCGTCGTCACGTGGCCATCGCCCGGCGGTCGCCGCCCGGTGACCGCCGGGCGGTGACAGCCGCCTGGTGACAGCCGTCTGACGGCTACCACCCGACCGCCCGTGCGCCCGGCCGCCGCGCTGCCCGCCTCAGCCCGGGTAGACCAGCGAGGAGCCTTCCTTGAGGACCGTCTGCCAGTTGTCGCCCGGCGACAGCTTCACGATTCCGTCGCTCTCCGTGTCCGCCATGAGCGGCAGCTGCTCGTCGTCCGCCGCCGCGACCGCGGTCACCTGGTTCACACCGGGCAGGACCCCCGAGGAAGAGGTGGAGCCGTCGGCCTGCACATAACGCACCTGCTGCACACCGCCCTCCTCCTTGCCGACCACCACGAGACGGCTGCGACCGGACCAGGAAACCGCCGACACGTCCGCCAGCTGGGGTGCCGCCCGCCGCAGGTCCTCCACGGAGACCTGCTCCGACTTCCCCGAACCGTGGCGCTCGACCCGGCCGATGTGCAGCGTCGTGTGCCCGCCCTTCGACACCCTCAGGGCGATCCGGACGCCGTCGGCCGACATCCTCAGCGCCTCGATCCGCCCGCCGTTCAGGCCGGGCACCGCGACCTCCTGCGGTTCGCCCGCGCCGTCGGCCAGGCGCAGCAGGCGGGGATCCGCCGGATCGCGGTCGGCGACCCACAGATCGCCGTTGCCGTCCCAGCTCGGCGCCGACAGCCGGTCCTCGGGGTCCTTTGCCTTGCTCGTCACCACCGGGGCCGCCGGCTCGCTCTCGACGACGACGGAGGAGACGTAGAGGTTCTGCTGGTTCTCGGAGACCCCGGCGGCCAGCTGTTCGTCCCTGGCCACACCGACGGCGCTCATGGCCACCGCCCCGTCGCCGAGCGGGCCGGTCACCGGCTCCGGGTCACCGGCGCCCTTGCTGCTGCCCGGGATGCGCTGCACATGGCCCTTGTCGTCGACGAAGTACTGGCTGTCGGGAGCGTCGGACCCGTGGTTGGAGGAGAAGTCCTCGGCCTCGTCGGCCCCGAGGGAGCACAGCGGACCGCGCGCACCCTGCAGCTCGACCTGTCCCACCCTGGCGGACGTCAGGTCCCTCAGGGTGAAGAGCACCTGGGCGGCCATCATCCGGCAGGCGCCCTGCCCGACCTTGTCGGCCTTCTTGTTGAGCGGCACCTTCAGGACGTTCTGGTCGTCGGGGGCCAGCGAGGTGACACCGCTCTTCAGCGCCGTACCGGCGGGAAAGCGCGAGTCGACCACCGGACGCAACCAGTTCGACGGCCCCGCGAGCAGCGTCCGCACCGTCTGTGTGGCCGTGTCCATCCGCGTCACGGGGTCCGTACGGTTGCGCACGTAGACGGGGTCGGCGACGAGCGCCGGCCTCTCGTCCGTACGCCCCGCCGCGAAGTAGTACTTGTTCACGGAACGGTAGAGGCGCTTGAAGTCGGACTGCCCGAGCACCAGGCCGTCCGGCACGATGTCGATGCGCCACTCCTGCTTGCCGTCCGTCCCCTTCTCCCGGACCAGATGCAACGTCTGGGCGTACTCCGACGGGGCCAGCGGCCGGTACGAACTCTGCGCGTCGACCGACGCCACCTGGTCGCCGTTCAGCGTGTACGTGGTCTCGGTGGTCCTGCGCGCCTTGTCGTGGATGGTCGGCCCGTTGCGGTTGGGGGCCTTCGCCAGCACCGTGATGCCCTCGCTCGGCTGCCAGGTACGGGCCGCTTCCACGGTCAGATACTTCCGCGTCGTACGGAAATCGGGGTCGTCGCTCGTCATCGACTCCAGGAAGCCGTCGACGACCTCGATGGGCGCCGCACCCTCCCTGGGCGGCACGGCGTAGACCTGCACCTGGGAATCGCCCGGCTGCGAGGCGTCGACCGCCTTCACATCACCGGTGACCGGCATCGCTCCGCATCCGGCGAGCACCACGACTCCGCAGCCGAGCAGCGCGGACAGCCGCACCGCCCGGCCGTGGCCGCCCCGACGACGGTCAGTGTCCACGTGCCGTGTCCCCCCGCTCCGGGTCCTGCGTCTCTGGGTACTGCGTCTCCGGGGCGCCGCCCGCTCCCGGCCGTTCCCCGGCCGGACGCGACACCACACGCGCCCCGTTGCCTGGCAGCGCGGCAGGATCGACCGACGCCTGCGTACGCGACGCCACCGCGCCGTGCGCCGGCGCGGGCAGCTGCGACCGGGCCGCGGAACCGGCCTGGCTCGGCACGGACATCAGCCGGTGATCGGCCGCGGCCGGCACCGCCTCCGCACGCTCGCGCTCCTCCCGGTTACGCCGGGAGTCCTCGGGCTCCAGCGGTATCGGCGACCCGCGCAGGGGCTCGTCCGCCGTACGCGGCAGCGTCAGCCGGAACTGCGAACCGCCACCGGGCTCGCCCCATGCCTGGAGCCACCCTCCGTGCAGCCGGGCGTCCTCGACGGCGATCGACAGCCCGAGGCCGGTACCGCCCGTCGTGCGGGCGCGTGCCGGGTCCGCACGCCAGAAGCGGTTGAAGACCCGGGTCGCCTCGCCGGGCTTGAGCCCGACACCGTAGTCCCGGACCGCCACGGCCACGGCGCCCTGGGCGACGCCCATCCGCACGACGACGTCCCGGCCCTCGCCGTGCTCGACGGCGTTGACGACGAGGTTGCGCAGGACACGCTCGACACGGCGCGCATCGGCTTCCGCGACGACGGGCTGCTCGTCACCGACCACCCTGATCCGGGTTCCCTTGCGCTCCGCCAGCGGCTCGGCTCCGCCGATCACCCGCCGGACGACCGTGCGCAGATCTATCGGTTCGGCTTCGAGGGCCGCGGCTCCGGCGTCGAACCTGCTGATCTCCAGCAGGTCGGACAGGAGCGACTCGAAACGGTCGAGCTGGTCCCCCAGCAGCTCCGCCGAACGGGCGGTCACCGGGTCGAAGTCGACGCGCGCCTCGTGGATGACGTCGGCGGCCATCCGCACCGTCGTCAGTGGGGTCCTCAGCTCATGGCTGACGTCGGAGACGAAGCGCCGCTGCATGCGGGAGAGCTCCTCCAACTGCTGGATCTTCAGCTGGAGATTCTGCGCCATCTTGTTGAAGGCCTCACCGAGGCGCGCGATGTCGTCCTCGCCGGTGACCTTCATCCGCTCCTGGAGCCGGCCCGCCGAGAGCCGCTCGGCGATCCCCGCCGCCATCCGTACGGGTGTGACAACCTGCCGCACCACGAACCAGGCGATGGCCCCGAGCAGCACGACCACGAACAGCCCGGCCGTGGCCAGCGTCGTGGTGACCAGCGTCAGCGACTTCTCCTCCTGCGTGAGCGGGAAGAGGTAGTACAGCTCGTACGGATTGTGGTCGACGTCGTAGAGCCTCTTGCCCACGACGAGGCCGGGCTCCGGGTCCTTCCCGTACGAGTACCGGATCAGCGAGTACGTCTGGTACGCCCCCTGGCCCTTGCCCACGTCGTCCCGCAGCCTCTGCGGGACGCTGGACGCCTCCACGCTGCCGGAACCCCGGGGAGCGCGGCTGGTGACACCGCTGTCGGCGGAGTCCACGCTGAGCGCCACCACGTTGAACGCGTTCGTGCCACCGCTGGCGAGCTGGTCGACGAGCTCCGTACGCCAGGAGGTGTTGGCCGTCATGCCGTCCGCGCCCTCCTGGCTCTGGTCTCCCGGAACCAGGGGCGCGTTCGCGTTCGTCTGGGCGGCGGCGAAGCCTCCGGCCGCCTGGGTCTGTGCGGCCTTGCCCTTCGCTTCGAGCAGGCCGTTGCGGACCTGCCCGATCACGACGAAGCCCAGGAGCAGCACCACGGCGATCGACATCAGCAGCGTGCCCGCGACGACGCGGAGCTGCAGATTTCGCCGCCAGAGCCGGACGGCGGGCAGGAGCGGCCCGCGGATCCAGCGCATCAGCAGCCGGGGCACGGGGCCGCCGGGCGTCCGGTCGCGGAACAACCGGCCGCCCCGCAGGACCCGGCCGAAACGGGGAGTGCTCCGCACCGGCCCGGCAGCCCGCTCCGTACGGGCCCCGGGACCCCCGGGAGGCGGAGCAGCGCTGCCCAGGGTCATGTCAGCTCGGTCCGGCCTTGTAGCCGACACCGCGGACGGTCACGACGATCTCCGGCCGCTCGGGGTCCTTCTCGACCTTCGAGCGGAGTCGCTGGACGTGCACGTTCACCAGACGGGTGTCGGCGGCGTGGCGATAGCCCCACACCTGCTCGAGCAGCACCTCACGGGTGAAGACCTGCCACGGCTTGCGGGCGAGGGCGACCAGCAGGTCGAACTCCAGCGGGGTGAGGGCGATGGACTGCCCCTCCCGCTTCACCGAGTGGCCGGCGACATCGATGACCAGGTCACCGATCGTCAGCTGCTCCGGCGCGGGCTCCTCGGACCTCCGCAGACGTGCCCTGATCCGGGCAACCAACTCCTTCGGTTTGAACGGCTTGACGATGTAGTCGTCGGCCCCGGATTCCAGGCCCACCACCACATCCACCGTGTCGCTCTTGGCAGTGAGCATGACGATCGGCACACCCGACTCGGCCCTGATCAGCCGGCAGACCTCGATGCCGTCCCTTCCGGGCAGCATGAGGTCCAGCAGCACCAGGTCCGGCTTGGCCTCGCGAAATGCGGCCAATGCCTTGTCGCCGTCCGCTACGAACGACGGCTCGAAACCTTCTCCCCGCAGCACGATGCCGAGCATCTCGGCCAGTGCGGTGTCGTCGTCGACGACAAGGACGCGTCCCTTCATAAACGACATCATCCCATTAGCTAATCGTTACCTGCGATGACCTGGCACACAGCCCTGCCAGTCCGACCCCCGTGACCGGGGAAATGACGCCCTCCTCCGTGACGATCGCCGTGACCAGTTCGGGCGGCGTGATGTCGAATGCGGGGTTGTACGCCTTGGCTCCCGGGGGTGCGACGGCCGTCCCGCCCCCTTCGCCACCGGCTGCCGCACCGAGTGCCGCTGTGACCTCCGTCACCTCGGCCGCGGAGCGCTGCTCGATCACGATCGATGTACCGTCCACCGTTTCGGGATCGACCGTGGTCGTCGGGGCCACGACGATGAACGGCACATGGTGGTACTTGGCGAGCACCGCCAACGGATAGCTCCCCACCTTGTTGGCCACCGAGCCGTCCGCGGCGATGCGGTCCGCCCCGATGAGTACGGCATCCACCTCCCCTGCAGCAAACAGCGAACCCGCCGCGCTGTCCGTGAGCAAGCTGTACGGCATCCCGTTCCTCGCCGCCTCGTACGCCGTCAGCCGGGCGCCCTGGAGCAGAGGGCGCGTCTCGTCCACCCACAGCTGCCGCAGCCTGCCCTCCCTGTGCGCCTGCAGAGCCACCGCGAAGGCCGTGCCCGCACCGCCCGACACGAGCGCGCCGGTGTTGCAGTGGGTGAGCAGCCGGTGCCCGGACCCCGGCAGGAGCTCCGCCAGCAGTGCAAGACCGTACTGCGCCATCCGCCCGCTGGCCGCCGCGTCCTCCCGGTGCAGAGCGCGTGCCTCGGCCAGCGCCGCGGCGGCAGCCGCCTCAGGAGCGGCCCCGCTCCCGACGGCGGACCGGTGCACCCGCTCGACCCGCCGCGCCCCGTACCCGAGGTTCACCGCGGTGGGCCGCGCCTCCTCCAGCAGCCTCGCGGCCACGGCCGGGTCCTCGCCCCGGGCGGCGGCCAGCGCCACCCCGTACCCCCCGGCGATGCCCAGCAGCGGCGCACCCCGGACTGCCAGCGTCCGGATCGCCCGCACCAGTGCGGGCACATCGGCGCACACGAGCTCCACCTCCTCCGAGGGCAGCCGCGTCTGGTCGAGAAGCACCACCACAGGGCCTTCCGGAGGCTCGTCCCAGCGGAGCACGGAGAGAGCCGGGGGCTCGATGCCCACCGTTGTTTGCGCTTCCTGATCAGCCATCCGCCCAGTCTGCCCGCTGAACCGCCCTCGCACGAAGGCAAGAAGGAGATACGGGGCCTGGCCCGCACCGGACCGGCGCGTGGCACGATGGCTGGCAACCTGCCGCCCCGATGAGCGGGCAGGACTGTGAAGGAGCGACGATGAACGACTCTCCGGGCTGGGCTTCGCCCGGATCCGCCCCCTCCGACGGCCAGGAGACGGGCATCCCCCGCCCCTCCTCGCCCGTTGACGGAAGCGGCCCCGCCGGTCAGTGGTCTCCTGCACAGCCCCCACCAGGGCAGTGGTCCCCCCCGAGCGCCCCCGGCAAGGGCCCGGGCGCGCCGCCGCCCGCGCCGGGCTGGGGAGGCGCACCGCAGCAAGGCCCCGGATGGGGCGGCGCACCCCTGGCAGCGAAGCCCGGCGTGATCCCGCTCCGCCCACTGGGCGTCGGTGAGATCCTCGACGGCGCGGTGTCCACCATGCGCACCCACTGGCGCACGGTCCTCGGAATCAGCCTCACCGTCTCCGTGGTCGCCGAGATCGTGATCATCCTGGTGCAGCGCTATCTGCTGCCCCAGCCCGAGTCGGTCGACCCGAACGCCGTCGGTGCCGAGGCCCTCCGCCAGGCCACCGACTCGGCGCAGTCGCAGCTGATCACCAGCGCCCCCAGCACACTCGTCGCGATGATCGCCACGCTCATCACCACCTCGGTCCTCACCGTGGTGATCAGCCGCTCCGTGCTCGGCCGCGGCGTGACCCTCTCCGAAGCCTGGTCCGAGGCCCGCCCCCGGATCCTTCCGCTGCTCGGGCTGACACTCCTGATCAGCCTGATGAGCGTCGGAATCATGGCCGTGGGCATTCTCCCCGGGCTCCTGCTGGGCAGCGGCCCCGCCGGCCTCGCGCTGACCCTCCTCGGCTTCATCGCCGCCTTCGTCGTGGTCATCTGGCTGATGGTCCGCTTCACGCTCGCGGCACCCGCCCTGATGCTGGAACGACAGCCGGTCATCACCTCGCTGCGCCGGTCCGCGAAGCTGGTCAGGGGCAGCTGGTGGAGGACCTTCGGCATCCTCGCGCTCACCTACGTGCTGGTCATCGTCCTGACCTTGATCATCACCATCCCGTTCGGCATCATCGCCATGACCGTGGACAGCGACGGACTGACCGAATTCCTCAACAGCAGCTCGACCGACTTCGGCTGGCCCTTCCTCATCGTCACCGGCATCGGCGAGGTGATCATCTCGACGCTCGCCTACCCCTTCACCGCGGGAGTGATGGCCCTGCTCTACGTCGACCAGCGCATCCGTCGCGAGGCGCTCGACCTCGACCTCGCCCGGGCTGCCGGGGTACCCGGCTACGACACCCCCACGAGCTGATGCGGTGACGGGGGCGGGGGGCACCACCTTGGCGGCACGGCTCATCGGGGCGGGCGAGGACATACCCGTGGACGTCCCGCGCGTCCCCGCTCGTGAAGCGGCGGAGGACGAACTGTCCGACCCGATGTACCACGAGCACGATCCGAACCTCCTCGAACGCGGCCTCGAACGCTTCTGGGACTGGGTCGGCGACCTCATGAACGGCGCCGCCGGAGCCGCCCCCGGCGGCCCGCTCGGCCTCGTCGTCATCATCCTGGCGGTCATCAGCCTCGGCGCCGCCCTCTGGTGGAGGCTCGGCACACCGCAGCGCACCGTCCGCCCGGCGGAAACCCTGTTCGGTGGCACGGCCCTCAGCGCGGCCGGGCACCGGGACGCCGCCGCCGCGCACGCCGAGGCCCACCGCTGGACCGAAGCCGTCCAGGAGCGGATGCGCGCCCTCGTACGCTCGCTGGAGGACCGAGCCGTCCTCGACCCGCGGCCCGGCCGGACCGCCGACGAGGCAGCAGCCGAAGCGGGCCGGCTGCTCCCCGCACACGCCGACAGGCTGCGAGCTGCCGCCCGGGTCTTCGACGACGTCACGTACGGCGGCCGGACCGCCGACGAGAACGCGTATCTGAGCCTGTGCACACTCGACCAGGATCTCGAAGCCACCAGGCCTCTGATGACCACCGGAACAGCACAGGGGGCCGCCGGATGACCACCACCGCTGTCCCGGCCACGTCGACGTCCCGCACCCCGCACCAGATCTGGCAACGCACCCGGGGACTGCTGCTCGCCGTGCTCATCCTCGTCATCGCGGGGCTGGCGCTCGCGGCGCTCCGCTCCGGCGGACAGCACGGCCGGCTCGACCCCCGCTCCCCGGACCCCCACGGCAGCCGCGCCGTGGCCGAACTCCTCAAAGCGCGCGGCGTGTCCGTCGACGTCGCCACGACCCTCGACGAGGCTGCCGGTGCTGCGGGCCCCGACACCACCCTGCTCGTGGCCGGCCCCAACGTGCTCACTCCTCACCAGCAGCAACGCCTCCGCACAACGACCGCCGACTCTCTCGGCCGCACCGTCCTCATCGCTCCGGGCGGGGCATCCGTCCCACGGCTCGCCCCCGGCGCACACAGTGATGCGTCCGGCCCCGTGACCGCACGCCCACCGCGCTGCGACCTCCCCGCCGCCCGCGCCGCGGGCACCGCCGACATGGGCGGCATCCGCTACACGACGGACGCACGCCGGGTCACCGCCTGCTACCCGGACAGCGGACTCGCCACCCTCCTCGTCATGCCTGAACAGGAAGCCGGCGACACCGTGTTGCTCGGCTCCCCCGACATCCTTTACAACGACCGTCTCGACCAGCAGGGCAACGCGTCGCTGGCCCTGCAGCTCCTCGGATCCCGCCCACATCTCGTCTGGTACCTCCCCTCTCTCGACGATCCCTCGGCCGCCGAAGGCGGCACTGGCAGCGGCAGCGGAAACGACAGCGGTGACGAAGAAGCTTCCGGAGAGAGCGGCTTCATCGGTCTCATCCCTTCCGGCTGGCTCTGGGGCACCCTCCAACTCGCCCTCGCCGCCGCCCTCGCAGCCATCTGGCGCGCACGCCGTCTCGGCCCCCTTGTCACCGAGCGCCTGCCGGTGGCCATCCGGGCCTCCGAATCCACCGAGGGACGAGCCCGCCTCTACCGCAGGGCCGACGCCCGCGACCGCGCAGCCGCGACGCTGCGCTCCGCCACCCGCGCCCGCATCTCACCCCTCGTCGGTGTCTCCCCCCGTGACGCCGATTCCCCCGAGGTCCTCCTGCCCGCCGTCGCCGCGCGTCTCCGCACGCCGGACGGCGATCTCGGTGCCCTTCTCTTCGGCCAGGCTCCGGCCGACGACGCCGCGCTAGTCCTTCTGACCGATCAACTCGACGCCCTCGAAAGAGAGGTACGCACTTCATGAGCGCCCCGACCCCGGAGCACCCCGGGCCCGCAGTCACCACAGGGACCCTCGCGGCCCCGGTCGACGACGACCGTGCCCGCGCATCCCTGGAAGCTCTGCGTTCCGAGATCGCGAAGGCCGTGGTCGGCCAGGACTCGGCGGTCACAGGACTGGTCGTCGCTCTCCTCTGCCGGGGCCATGTCCTTCTCGAAGGCGTCCCCGGAGTCGCGAAGACGCTACTTGTCCGCGCGCTGGCCGCCTCCCTCGAACTCGATACCAAGCGCGTCCAGTTCACTCCCGACCTCATGCCCAGCGACGTCACGGGCTCGCTCGTCTACGACGCCCGCACGGCAGAGTTCTCCTTCCAGCCCGGCCCGGTGTTCACCAATCTCCTTCTCGCGGACGAGATCAACCGAACCCCGCCGAAGACACAGTCCTCCCTCCTGGAGGCCATGGAGGAACGTCAGGTCACCATCGACGGCTCCCCCCGTCCGCTGCCCGACCCCTTCCTCGTCGCAGCAACCCAGAACCCGGTCGAATATGAGGGCACCTATCCCCTGCCCGAGGCCCAACTGGACCGCTTCCTGCTCAAGCTGACCGTGCCCCTGCCCACGCGCGAGGACGAGATCAATGTCCTCACCCGCCACGCGGACGGGTTCAACCCGCGCGATCTCGAAGCAGCGGGCATAAAGCCCGTGGCCGGCTCGGCCGACCTGGAAGCGGCACGCGCCGCCGTTGCCAAGACCTCGGTCTCTCCCGAGATCGCCGCCTATGTGGTGGATATCTGCCGTGCCACGCGTGATTCCCCCTCACTCACCCTCGGCGCCTCCCCCCGAGGAGCCACCGCACTGCTCTCCACCGCACGCGCCTGGGCCTGGCTCACCGGCCGGGACTACGTCATCCCGGATGATGTGAAAGCCCTCGCCCTGCCCACGCTCCGTCATCGCATCCAGCTGAGGCCGGAAGCCGAGATGGAGGGAGTCACCGCAGACTCCGTCATCACCGCTGTCCTCGCTCACGTCCCCGTCCCCCGGTGAGGCGGTGACCATGGCCCTCACCGGAAGAACTGCGCTCCTGGCAGCTCTAGGGTCACTCCCTGTAGGCATCCTGGCCCCGAGCTGGACGGGCATGCTCGCGGTCAATGCCCCGCTCTCACTGGCAATTCTGTGCGACTACGCACTGGCAGCGCCAGTGCGTACGCTGCAGTTCACTCGAAGCGGTGATACATCCGTTCGACTCGGCGACGCGGCGACAGTGCAACTTACAGTGACCAATCCTTCCCGGCGGCGCCTCCGCGCGCATCTCCGTGATGCCTGGCCCCCGAGCAGTTGGTCGTCAGAGACCGAGCAGACCTCGTCCCGGCACCAGTTCGCCGTGCCTGCCGGCGAGCGCCGTCGGCTCACCACTTTTCTCCGTCCGTCACGGCGTGGAGACCGCCAGGCCGACCGCGTCACCGTCCGGTCCTTCGGACCTCTGGGGCTCGCGGCCCGCCAGGGATATCACCGTGTGCCCTGGACGGTCCGGGTCCTGCCTCCCTTCACGAGCCGCAAGCACCTGCCTTCGCGACTCGCCAGGCTCCGCGAACTCGACGGCCGGACCAGCGTTCTCACCCGTGGAGAAGGCACCGAGTTCGACAGCCTGCGCGCCTACGTACCGGGCGATGACACTCGTTCCATCGACTGGCGGGCCACCGCACGCCAGTCGGCGGTCGCCGTCCGCACCTGGCGCCCCGAGCGGGACCGGCACATCCTCATCGTTCTCGACACCGGCCGCACATCGGCGGGCCGAGTGGGCGACGTACCGCGGCTCGACGCCGCCATGGACGCGACCTTGCTCCTGACCGCCCTTGCCACGCGCGCGGGCGACCGCGTGAACCTGCTCGCCTACGACCGGCGTGTCCGGGCCCAGGTGCAGGGCAGGGCCGCAGGCGGGGATGTCCTTTCAACAGTCGTCGGTGCCCTTGCCACGCTGGAACCACAGCTCGTGGAGACGGACGCCCGCGGTCTCAGCACTGCCGCACTGGCAAGCGCCCCCCGGCGGTCCCTCATCGTCCTGCTGACCAGCCTGGACGCCGCTCCCATCGAGGAGGGCCTCCTCCCGGTCCTCCCTCAGCTCACTCAGCGACACACGGTCCTCGTCGCCTCGGTGTCAGACCCGCAGGTCGAAGCGATGACGGGTGCACGGGGAACAGTGGAAGCCACCTACGAGGCCGCAGCCGGCGAACAGACCCAGGCCCAGCGCCGCCGCACCGCGGACCAGCTCAGGCGTCATGGCGTCACGGTCGTCGATGCCGGCCCGGATGACCTGGCTCCCGCGCTGGCTGATGCCTACCTCGCCCTGAAGGCCGCCGGCCGGCTGTAGACGCCCGCCCAGCACCAGCCGTTCCGACGACCGCCCGAGAAGAACATGCCCCGACCGGGGCCCCTGGCAGGGGCGCCGCGCACACCCCTGGAAACGCAGAAAAGCCCCGTGCCACAAGGGCACGGGGCTTTCCCGGAATAATTGTTCGGCGGCGTCCTACTCTCCCACAGGGTCCCCCCTGCAGTACCATCGGCGCTGA
>NZ_LIPG01000014.1 GCF_001905505.1 Streptomyces sp. CB02058 | reverse complement strand
CCTCACCACCCGACAACAACACCGAATGAAGCGCCGCGTCGAGCAGAGCAGGATGCAGACCAAACCGACCGGCATCCTCACGGGCCTCGTCAGGGAGGGACACCTCGGCGAAGATCTCCTCACCCCGCGTCCACACAGCCCTCAACCCCCGGAACACCGGCCCATACTCATACCCATCATCAACCAACCGCTCATACGCACCCTCGACAGAAACAGGCACAGCCCCCTCCGGCGGCCATACCTCAAGTCCGAAGTCGGCGGTCGCCGGTTCGGACAGGAGCGCGCCCTCAGCGTGAAGCGTCCAGGGGATGTCCCGGTCGCCCTCCGGCCGGGAGTGCACACTCACCTCGCGTGCACCGTCATCGCTCGCAGCACTCACCACGACCTGGACTCGCAGTGCCTCGGACTCGGGCAGGGTCATGGGCGCCTGAAGCGTCAGCTCCTCGAGCAGGCCGCACCCGACCTCCTCGCCCGCACGCAGCGCCAGCTCCACCAGGCCCGTCCCAGGCACCAGCACACTGCCCAGCACACTGTGATCAGCAAGCCAGGGATGAGAGTTGAGGGAGAGGCGACCGGTGAAGACCACTCCCCCGTCGGGCAGGCCAACGGCCGCGCCCAGGACCGGGTGATCGGCTGAGACGAGTCCAAGGGACTCCGGGTTGGAATCCATTACGTCGGGAAGCAGCCAGTAGTGCTGGTGCTGGAAGGCGTACGTGGGCAGGTCGACGCGGCGGGCTCCGGTGGGCGCGTAGAACGCGGCCCAGTCGGGTGAGTGGCCGACCGTGTGCAGCCGCGCGAGCGCCGTGACGAGAGCCTCGGGCTCACTCTGGTTGCGCCGCAGACCCGGCACGAACACCGCGTCAGCCGCGGAACTCTGCGCCATGGCGGTGAGGACGGCGTCCGGGCCGACCTCCAGGAACACCGAGACCCCAGCAGCCGACAGCGCACGAACGCCATCTCCGAAACGGACCGCCTCACGGACATGACGCACCCAGTACTCGGGGGTACGCAGATCATCCGAAGTGGCCAGCTGACCGGTGACGTTGGAGACGACCGGGATACGAGCCTCGCCGAACGTCACGCTCTCCGCGACCGTGCGGAACTCGGCCAGCATCGGCTCCATCAGCGGTGAATGGAACGCGTGTGAGACCCGCAGACGACTGGTCTTACGACCCTCCGCCTCGAACCGAGCCACAACCTCCAGCACATCCACCTCAGCACCGGAGATCACCACCGTGTCCGGTCCGTTCACCGCAGCAATGCTCACCGCGTCCGACGTCAGATACGGAAGGACCTCGTCTTCGGAAGCGCGGACGGCGACCATCGCGCCACCGGCGGGCAGGGCCTGCATCAGCCGTGCACGCGCAGCAACCAGCCTCGCCGCATCCGCCAGCGACAACACACCCGACACATGCGCAGCCGTCAGCTCACCCACCGAATGCCCCGCCAGGAAGTCCGGCCGCACACCCCACGACTCCAGCAAACGGAACAACGCCGTCTCAAAGGCGAACAACGCCGGCTGAGTGAACTCCGTCCGCTCCAAAAGCGACGCGTCCTCACCCCACACCACATCCCGCAGAGACCCGGACAGATGGGAATCCAGCTCCGCCACGACCGCGTCGAACGCCTCGGCGAACACCGGGAAGGAAGCGTGAAGTTCACGACCCATCCCCACCCGCTGCGCACCCTGACCCGTGAACAAGAACGCCGCCTTCGGCCTGGACCTGGCCGCGCCCCGGAACACCGAACCATCCCGCCCGTCACCGGCAAGCGCCCGCAGCCCCTCGACGAGCTGCTCCCGCGTCCCGCCCACCACAGCAGCACGATGCTCGAACACCGCACGCGAAGTCACCAACGAGAAACCGACATCCACCGGACGCACCTCAGACCCGTCCGCCACCCGCTCCAGCAGACGCGCGGCCTGTGCCTTCAGCGCCTCAGCGCCGGTGGCCGAGAGCACCCATGCATGCACAGGCATCTCCAGAGCGGAAGCCGGAGCCTCCTCCGTCCCCTCACTCCCGGCGGACTCCTCCTCCGGTGCCTGCTCGATGATCACGTGCGCGTTCGTGCCGCTGATCCCGAACGACGACACCGCAGCACGCCGCGGACCCACCGTCGCCGGCCACTCCCGAGCCTCCGTCAACAACTCCACCGCACCCGCAGACCAATCCACCTGATCCGACGGACGATCCACATGCAACGTCTTCGGCAACACACCATGCCGCATCGCATGAACAACCTTGATGATCCCCGCCACACCCGCAGCAGCCTGCGTATGACCCATGTTCGACTTCACCGAACCAAGCCACAACGGCCGACCCTCAACCCGACCCTGCCCATACGTCGCCAACAACGCCTGCGCCTCGATCGGATCACCCAAAGTCGTACCCGTACCATGCGCCTCCACCAGATCCACATCACTGGTGGCCAGACCCGCATTCGCCAACGCCTGCCGAATCACCCGCATCTGCGACGGACCGTTCGGGGCGGTGAAGCCGTTGCTGGCGCCGTCCTGGTTGATCGCGGAGCCGCGGACCACTGCGAGCACCGGGTGGCCGTTGCGCCGCGCGTCGGAGAGCCGCTCCACCACCAGAACGCCGACGCCCTCACCCCAACCCGTACCATCAGCAGCCGCCGCGAACGACTTGCACCGACCATCCGCAGCCAACCCACGCTGACGACTGAACTCCACGAACGTCTCCGGAGTCGCCATCACCGTCACGCCACCCACCAACGCCAGCGAACTGTCCCCCGACCGCAGAGACTGCACCGCCGAATGCAACGCCACCAACGACGACGAACACGCCGTATCCATCGTCACCGCCGGACCCTCAAGACCCAACGTGTACGCCACCCGCCCGGAGACCATGGAGCCGGTCGAGCTGCTGTACGGATAGTCGTGGTACATCACACCGGCGAAGACGCCCGTCCGACTCCCCCGCAGGGTGCCCGGGTCGATCGCAGCCCGCTCGAGCGCTTCCCAGGACACTTCCAGCAGCAGTCGCCGGTGTGGGTCCATGACCAGTGCCTCGTTCGGGCCGATCCCGAAGAAGGCCGAGTCGAAGCCGCCGGCACCATGGAGGAAGCCGCCCTCGCGGGTGTACACCTTCCCTTCGGCGCCCGGCTCGGGGTCGTACAGCTGCCCGGTGTCCCAGCCACGGTCCTCGGGAAAGGCGCCCACCACGTCCCGGCCCTCGGCGGCCATCTGCCAGAGGTCCTCGGCGGACTCCACACCGCCCGGATAGCGGCACGCCATCCCCACGATGGCGATCGGTTCGTGCAGGGTCGACGAGAGCTTGCTGTTCTGACCGCGAAGCCGTTCGACCTCCTTGAGTGACGCCCGCAGCGCGTCCACCAGCCGTGCGTCCGAAGTCGTCATCTCAGCTACCTGCTTCCGCGGTCGGGCCATCCAGTTCGAACTCGTCGAGTGCCATGCTGATCAGGCTCTCGGCGTCCAGCTCATCGATCGATCCGCCGGCGCCCTCGCCGTCGTCGTCCGCCCCGGCGGGTGCCTGCACTCCGCCCAGTTCCAGCAGGCTGCGCATCAGTCCGGCGTCGCGGAGCCTGTTGATCGGGATGGTCTGCAGAATGCGGCGGACCTGTTCGTCCTCGTCGACCTGGTCCGGGCCCGCGGCATCGGGGGCCAGTTCCGTGAGCAGGTGGGTGGTCAGCACGTCCGGGCTCGGATAGTCGAAGATCAGCGTCGGTGGCAGTCTGAGCCCGGTGACCACGTTGAGTTGGTTACGGAACTCCACAGCGCTGAGGGAATCGAACCCGAGCTCCTGGAAGGCGCGTTCAGGATGGATGGCCTCCGGCCCCGCGTGCCCGAGCACACCCGCCGCCTCGGCGCGGACCACCTCCAGCACGAGTGCGGAACGTGCGTCCGCGTCCAGACCGGCCAAGCGCTCGGCCAGGGCGGGCCCGGCCTTGCTGACGGCCTCACGTCTCCTCCGACCGGTGGCGCTGCCCTGGGAGAGCACCCGGAAGATTTCGGGGAGGTTGTCGGCGGTGCGTCGGAGGGTGGGCAGGTCGAGCTGGATCGGGACGAGAGCCGGATCATCCAGACCCATCGCCGTATCGAAAAGCTCCAGACCACGCTCGACCGACAACCCCTCGATACCGACCTGCCTCATCCGCCGCAGATCAGCCTCCGACAACTCACCCCCCATCCCGTCCCCCGCAGACCACAACCCCCACGCCAACGCCTTGCCCGCCAACCCCGAAGCACGACGATGAGCCGCAAGAGCATCCAGGAACGTATTCGCCGCCGCATAATTCGCCTGCCCCGCATTCCCCAGCACACCAGCCGCCGAAGAGAACAACACGAACGCCGACAGATCCATCCCCGCCGTCAACTCATGCAAATACCACGCCGCATCCACCTTCGGCGCGAACACCCCACCCAACCGCTCCGGAGACATCGCACCGATCACCCCGTCATCCAGCACAC
>NZ_LIPG01000013.1 GCF_001905505.1 Streptomyces sp. CB02058 | reverse complement strand
GTGTGGTCGCGGGTGAGGAACTCGCTTCGCTCCTGCGCGAACAGCACGTCAATCACGCACTGCTGCCGACCGCCCTCATGGCCACCGTCCCCGACGACGACCTGCCCGATCTCGTCTCCGTGGTCACCGGGGGTGCCGCGGTGGGGGAGGAGCTGTCGCGGCGTTGGGCGGTGGGGCGGGCGATGTTCAATGCCTATGGGCCGACCGAGGCGACGATCTGTGCCACGCTGAGCGAGCGGCTGGAGCCGGGTGGTACGCCTCCGATCGGGGGTCCGATCAGGGGTCAGCGGGCGTATGTGCTGGACGAGGCGGTGCGGCCGGTTCCGGTCGGGGTCGCGGGTGAGCTGTATCTGGCCGGGCCGGGTCTGGCGCGTGGTTATGTGAACCGTCCCGGTCTGACGGCGGAGCGGTTCGTGGCTGATCCCTTCGGTCCGGCGGGTTCGCGGATGTATCGCACCGGTGACTTGGTGCGCTGGCGCGCGGACGGCCAGCTGGACTACGTCGGCCGCATCGACCACCAGGTGAAGGTCCGCGGCTTCAGGATCGAACTCGGCGAGATCGACGCCGTACTGGCGGAGCACCCCGGTGTACGGGACGTGGTCGTCCTGGCGCGGGAGGACAGAGCGGGCGAGGCGATGCTCGTCGCCTACGTGGTCCCCGAGGACGGCGCCGAGGCGGACCCCCGGGAGCTGCGCGGATTCGTCGGGGACCGGCTGCCGGAGTACATGGTTCCGGCTGCTGTCGTCCTTCTGGACGCCTTCCCGTTCAACTCCAACGGAAAGCTCGACCGGGCCGCGCTGCCCGCTCCGGTGCTGGAGGGCGGCGGCGAGGGCCGTGCGCCGCGGGGGCCGTACGAGGAGACGCTCTGCGTCCTGTTCGCCGAGGTGCTGGATGTGTCCTCGGTCGGTGTGGAGGACAACTTCTTCGACCTGGGCGGGCACTCCCTGCTGGGTACGCAGCTGATCAGCCGGATCCGGGCCGTGCTCGGCGCCGAGGTCTCGATCCGGGCCCTCTTCGAGGCCCCGACCGCGGAAGGGCTGGCCGCCCTGCTCACAGGGAGCCAGGACGACGCCGAACCCGCCGCCCCCGTCCGGCTCTCCCTGAGCGCCGTCGAGCGCTCCTACCCGGTGCCCCTGTCGTTCGCCCAGCGCCGCCTGTGGTTCCTGCACCGCCTCGAAGGCGCCACCTCCACGTACAACGTCTCCTTCGTCCTGCGGCTCACCGGCCGCCTCGACCGCGAAGCCCTGCGGGCGGCCCTGGGCGATACGGTGGCCCGGCACGAGAGCCTGCGCACCGTCTTCCCCGAGGACGACGGCACACCACGTCAGCACATCCTCGATCCCGCCGAGGCCCACCTCGGCTACACGGTGCGCGCGGCCGACCCCGGCCGCCTCGACGCGCTGCTCGCCGAGGCGGCCGGCCGTGGATTCGACCTGGAGCGGGACATCCCGATACGGGCCCACGTCTTCGAGCTGGCCCCGGACGACCACGCCCTCCTGCTCGTCCTGCACCACATCGCGAGCGACGGCTGGTCCATGGGCCCGCTCACCCGGGACCTGGCGCGGGCGTACGCGGCCCGGTGCCGGGGGGCGGCTCCCGACTGGGAGCCGCTGCCCGTCCAGTACGCCGACTACACCCTGTGGCAGCAGCGCCTGCTCGGCGACCAGGACGACCCGGACAGCGTGCTCACCCAGCAGGTCGAGTACTGGAAGGGCGCCCTGGTGGACCTGCCCGAACAGCTCGTCCTGCCGACCGACCGGCCACGCCCGCCCGTCAACTCGTACCGGGGCGACGTCCTGCCCCTCTCCCTGTCCGCCGACGTCCACCGCAAGCTCACGGAACTCGCCCGTACCAGCGGCGTCAGCGTCTTCATGATCCTCCAGGCATCCCTGGCGGCCCTGCTCACCCGCCTCGGCGCAGGCACGGACATCCCCCTCGGCACCCCGGTGGCCGGCCGCACCGACCAGGCCCTGGACGACCTGGTCGGCTTCTTCGTCAACACCCTCGTGCTGCGCACCGACACCTCCGGCGACCCGGCCTTCCGCGACCTGCTCGCCCGCGTACGGGACACCGACCTCGCCGCGTACGCGCACCAGGACCTGCCCTTCGAGCACCTGGTCGGGATCCTCAACCCGCAGCGCACCGTGGCCCACCACCCGTTGTTCCAGGTGCTGCTGGTCCTCCAGAACACCCCGCGGGCCCGGTTCGACCTGCCCGGCCTGAGCCTCAGCTCCCGGCAGCACATCGAGGGCGTCTCCCGGTTCGACCTGTCCATGAGCCTGGCGGAACGCCACGACGCAGACGGCGCTCCGGCCGGCCTGGACGGTGTGTTGGAGTACGCCATCGACCTGTTCGACAGGTCGTCTGTGGAGGTGCTGGCCGCACGGTGGCTGCGTCTGCTGGAACAGGCGCTGGCCGACCCCGGCCGCACCATCGGTGCACTGGAGATCCTGACCGCCGACGAGCGCCACGCGCTCCTGGCGGAGACCAACGACGGCGGCCCCGTGGCGCCGTGGGTCCCCATGGCCGAGAGCGTCGAGGCGCAGACCGTCCGCCACCCGGACGCGGTCGCGGTGGCCGACGGCACCCAGTCGCTCACGTACCGCGCGCTCAACTCCCGCGCGAACCGGCTCGCCCGGGTGATGGCCGGCCGGGGCGTGCGCCCCGACACCGTCGTGGCGATGGCCCTGCCCCGTTCCACCGACGCGATCGTGACGCTGCTTGCCCTGCTCAAGTGCGGCGCGGCCTATCTGCCCCTCGGCGCCGAACATCCCGCCGAACGCGTCTCCTTCATGCTCGCCGACGCCCGCCCCGTGCTCGCCGTGACGACGACGGAACGGGCGGGCACGCTGCCCGCCTGGGGGCCGCTGCTGGTGCTGGACGACCCGGCGACGATCAGCGAACTGGCCGCCTCGCCCGACACGGACCTGTCCGACGCCGAACGCGGATCGGCGCTCCACCCGGACCACGGCCTGTTCGTGATCTACACATCGGGGACCACCGGCACCCCCAAGGGCGTCCTCATGCGCGCGGGCGCCGTCGCCAGCATGCTGGAGTGGCACGCCCGGGTGGTCGGCGGCGGTCCCGGCCGGCGGGTGACGCAGTTCACCGCGCTGACCTTCGACGTGTCCGTCCAGGAGATCTACTCCTCCCTCCTCGCGGGCAAGGAACTGTGGCTGCCGTCCGAGGAGGTGCGCCGCAGCGGTGAACTCCTGGCCCGCTGGCTGGACGAGAACGGCATCGCCGAGCTGTACGCACCCAACCTCGTCGTGGAGGCGGTGTGCGAGGCGGCCAACGAGCAGGGACTCGCACTGGGATCGCTGCGCCTCATCTCGCAGGCCGGCGAAGCGCTGACACTGAGCCACCACATCCGCAGGTTCTTCGGCGAGCGGCCGGGCGTGGAGCTGCACAACCTCTACGGACCGGCCGAGACCTGGACGGTTTCCGCGCACCTCCTGCGAGGCACCGCCGACACCTGGCGGGCGCCGGTGCCGATCGGCGTGCCCATTCCCGGTCAGCGGGTCTACGTCCTGGACGCGTGGCTGCGGCCGGTCCCGGCTGGCGTGCCCGGAGAGCTGTACGTCACTGGCGCCGGGATGACCCGCGGTTATGTGAACCGGCCCGGCCTGACGGCGGAGCGGTTCGTGGCCGACCCGTACGGTCCGGCGGGTTCGCGGATGTACCGCACCGGTGACCTGGTGCGCTGGCGCGCCGACGGCGAGCTGGACTACCTCGGCCGTATTGACCACCAGGTGAAGATCCGGGGCTTCCGGATCGAACTGGGTGAGATCGAGGCCGTACTGGCCGGCTGCCCGGGCGTGGGCCAGTCGGTGGTCCTGGTCGACGAGGACAACGGTCCGGCCCGGCTGGTCGCCTACGTCGCGTCATCGGCCGGAGCCGCCGTCGAGGAGCCGACCACACGACAGTGGCTGGCCGCCCGCCTGCCCGACTACATGGTGCCGTCCGCGATCATGGTCCTGGACGAGTTGCCACTGACGACGAATCGCAAGGTGGACCGGCGGGCGTTGCCCAGGCCCCGGTTCGAGGGTGCGGACCGTCGTCGGGCGCGCAGCCCGCGCGAGGAGATCCTGTGCGAGTTGTTCGCCGAGGTGCTCGGTGTGTCCTCGGTCGGTGTGGAGGACAACTTCTTCGATCTGGGCGGGCACTCCCTGCTGGCGACGCGGCTGATCAGCCGGGTGCGCAGGGTGCTGGGCGCGGAGCTGCCGATCCGTACGCTCTTCGAGCGGCCGACGGTGGCGGGGCTCGTGGGAGCACTGGACGGCGGGGGCGAGGTGCGTCCGCCGCTGCGGGCCGTACGGCGGCCCGAGGTCGTACCGCTGTCGTACGCGCAGCGCCGGCTGTGGTTCCTCCAGAAGCTGGAGGAGACCTCGACGGCGTACCACCTGCCTCTGGCGCTGCGGTTGTCGGGGGAGCTGGACCGGGAGGCGTTGCGGGCGGCGCTGGGTGATGTGGTGGGCCGGCACGAGAGCCTGCGGACTTTGTTCCCTGAAGTAGACGGTGTCCCTGCACAGTTGGTGCTGAAAGAGGCGCAAGTCGCTTTTTCTGTACAGAATGTGACACAGGAGGAGTTGCCTGCGGCGTTGGCGGCTTCGGCTCGGCGGGG
>NZ_LIPG01000012.1 GCF_001905505.1 Streptomyces sp. CB02058 | reverse complement strand
ATCACCCGCTGTTCCAGGTCTCTTTGGCCCTCCAGAACACCCCGCAGGGCACGTTCGAACTTCCGGGCCTCGAACTCACCCCGGAACCGACATCGACGGGCAGCTCACGCTTCGACCTCTTTCTGAGCCTGTGGGAACGGCGGGCCGCCGACGGTTCCCCGGGCGGCCTCGACGGCGTCGTGGAGTTCGCCACGGATCTGTTCGACCGCAGCACGGTCGAGACCCTCGTCGCCCGCTGGGAGCGGCTGCTGGAGGCGTTCGTCGCGGCTCCAGACGGCCCGATCGGCTCTGCCGACGTGCTGTTCCCGGACGAGC
Organism: Streptomyces sp. CB02058; assembly: GCF_001905505.1. Taxonomy (GTDB): domain Bacteria; phylum Actinomycetota; class Actinomycetes; order Streptomycetales; family Streptomycetaceae; genus Streptomyces. The sequence goes on along the minus strand of NZ_LIPG01000012.1, from coordinate 30,052 downwards.
GGAGGGCGCTGCTGGGCGGTGTCGCCGACGGTGGTGCGCCGGCGTCCTGGGTGCCGCTCGGTGTGTCCGTGGAGCGGCAGGTGGCCCGGGAGCCGGGTGCCCTCGCTGTGGTGTGCGGGGACGAGGAGCTGACCTATGAGGAGCTGAACGCGCGGGCGAACCGTCTGGCCCGGGTGCTGCTGGAGCGTGGCGCGGGCCCGGAGACGGTGGTCGCTCTCGCCCTGCCCCGCTCCGCCGACCTTGTCGTGGGATTCCTCGCCACGTTGAAGGCGGGCGCCGTCTACCTGCCGATCGACGTCCACCTGCCGGCCGAGCGCATAGCCTTCATGCTGGCCGACAGCGCCCCCGCCGCCGTGGTGACGGTGGCGCCCTGGGCGCACGTACTGCCCGACACCACCGAGCCTCTGCTCCTGGACGATCCGAAGCCGGCCGGGGACCTGGCCGGGCGGTCCGCCGCCGACATCACCGACGCCGAGCGCGGCGCGTCCCTGACGCCCGACCACGGCCTGTTCGTCCTCTACACCTCGGGCACCACCGGCACCCCCAAGGGCGTGGTCATGCGCGCCGGTGTGTACGCGAGCATGCTGGTCTGGCACGAGTCCATCGTCGGCGGCGGGGTGGGCCGCCGAGTGGCCCAGTTCACCGCGCTCACCTTCGACGTGTCGGTCCAGGAGATGCTCTCCAGCCTGGTCGCCGGCAAGGAACTGTGGCTGCCCTCCGAGGAGGTGCGCCGCAGCGGTGAGCTGCTCGCCCGCTGGCTGGACGAGAACGCCATCGCGGAGCTGCACGCCCCCACGCTCGTCATCGACGCGGTCTGCGAGGCGGCCGACGAGCACGACCTGCCGATGCCCGCGCTCCGGCTGATGTCCCAGGCGGGTGAGGCGCTGAAGCTCAGCCGGCACATCCGGCGGTTCTTCACCACGCACCCGCACGTCGAGCTGCACAACGTCTACGGCCCCACCGAGACGTACGCCATCACCGCCGAGGTACTCACCCGGGATGTGGCCGAGTGGCCCCCCGCGGCCTCCATCGGTGTGCCCATCCCCGGTCAGCGCGTCCACGTCCTGGACGAGGGGTTGCGGCCCGTGCCGCCGGGCGTGCCCGGTGAGTTGTACGTGGCCGCCCGGGGCGCCGCCCGTGGTTATGTGAACCGTCCCGGCCTGACGGCGGAGCGGTTCGTGGCCGACCCGTACGGTCCGGCGGGTTCGCGGATGTACCGCACCGGTGACCTGGTGCGCTGGCGCGCCGACGGCAAGCTCGACTACCTCGGACGTACCGATCACCAGGTCAAGGTCCGCGGGTACCGGATCGAGCCGGCCGAGATCGAGAACACCCTCACAGCCTGCCCGGGCGTCGGCCAGGCCGTCGTGCTCACCGACAACGGCAACGGCCCGACACGTCTGCTCGCCTACGTCCAGACGGCGGAAGGCGCCGACCTGTCCTCCGGCGCGCTGCGCGAGTACGTGGCCGCCCGCCTGCCCGACTACATGGTGCCGTCCGCGATCATGGTCCTGGACGAGTTGCCACTGACGACGAATCGCAAGGTGGACCGGCGGGCGTTGCCCAGGCCCCGGTTCGAGGGTGCGGACCGTCGTCGGGCGCGCAGCCCGCGCGAGGAGATCCTGTGCGAGTTGTTCGCCGAGGTGCTCGGTGTGTCCTCGGTCGGTGTGGAGGACAACTTCTTCGATCTGGGCGGGCACTCCCTGCTGGCGACGCGGCTGATCAGCCGGGTGCGCAGGGTGCTGGGCGCGGAGCTGCCGATCCGTACGCTCTTCGAGCGGCCGACGGTGGCGGGGCTCGTGGGAGCACTGGACGGCGGGGGCGAGGTGCGTCCGCCGCTGCGGGCCGTACGGCGGCCCGAGGTCGTACCGCTGTCGTACGCGCAGCGCCGGCTGTGGTTCCTGCACCGTCTGGAAGGCGCCACGCCCACCTACAACATGCCCGCCCAGCTGCGGCTCTCCGGCCCGCTGGAGGAACAGGCGTTCCGGGCGGCGCTGGGTGACGTGGTCACTCGTCACGAGAGTCTGCGCACCGTCTTCCCTGAGATCGACGGGGTACCGCGCCAGCTGATCCTCGATCCCGCCGAGGCGGAGGTCGACGTGACGGTCACCGACGCCTCCACCGGCGGCCTCGGAGCCGCCATGGCCCGCTCGGCCCGCCGCGGCTTCGAACTGCAGCGTGAACTGCCCCTGCGCGTCGACGTGTTCGTGCGTGGTCCCGAGGACTACCTGGTCCTCGTCGTGCTGCACCACATCGCGGGCGACGGCTGGTCGCTGGGGCCGCTCACCCGGGACCTGGAGCGGGCGTACGACGCACGGCGCCACGGCGAGGCACCGGTGTGGGAGCCGTTGCCGGTGCAGTACGCGGACTACACGCTGTGGCAGCGGGAGCTGCTGGGCGCGCCGGACGACCCGGACAGTCTCCTCAACGCGCAGCTCGCCTTCTGGAAGGACGCGCTGGCCGGGCTGCCCGAGCAGCTGAACCTGCCCGCCGACCGGCCGCGCCCCGCGGTGAACACCTACCGGGGCGACGCCCTCGGCCTGCGCTTCGGCCAGGCCGTGCACGGGGGTGTGGTGGGGCTGGCGCGTGAGTGTGGTGTCAGTGTGTTCATGGTGTTGCAGGCGTCGTTGGCGGCGTTGTTCACGCGTCTGGGTGCGGGGACGGATATCGCGTTGGGTACGCCGGTGGCGGGGCGTACGGATGAGGCGTTGGATGAGCTGGTCGGGTTCTTCGTGAACACGCTGGTGCTGCGGACGGACACGTCTGGTGATCCTTCGTTCCGTGAGTTGCTGGGTCGGGTGCGGGAGGTGGATCTGGCGGCGTACGGGCATCAGGATCTGCCGTTCGAGCAGTTGGTGGAGGCGCTGAATCCGCAGCGGTCGTTGTCCCATCACCCGCTGTTCCAGGTCATGCTCGCCCTGCAGAACGCCCCCGGCGGGCAGACGGAGCTCCCCGGAGCCGGCGAGCGGCAGGAGCACGCCGACGAGCACGGCGAGCGCGTCGGAACCTCCCGCTTCGACCTGTTCTTCAACGTCACCGAGACCTACGGTCCCCAGGGCGAGGCCAACGGCCTCGACCTTGTCGCCGAGTTCAGCACCGACCTGTTCGACCGCGTCACCGTCGAGCTGATCGGCCGGCGCTGGGAACTCCTCCTCCAGGCGCTGATCAGCGCCCCCGACGGCCCGATCGGCTCTGCCGACGTGCTGTTCCCGGACGAGCGGAGGGCGCTGCTGGGCGGTGTCGCCGACGGTGGTGCGCCGGCGTCCTGGGTGCCGCTCGGTGTGTCCGTGGAGCGGCAGGTGGCCCGGGAGCCGGGTGCCCTCGCTGTGGTGTGCGGGGACGAGGAGCTGACCTATGAGGAGCTGAACGCGCGGGCGAACCGTCTGGCCCGGGTGCTGCTGGAGCGTGGCGCGGGCCCGGAGACGGTGGTCGCTCTCGCCCTGCCCCGCTCCGCCGACCTTGTCGTCGCCCTGCTGGCCACCGCCAAGACGTACGCCGCGTTCCAGCCCCTGGGCTCCGACTGGCCGCAGGAGTGGGCCGAGGCCGTCCTCGCCGGCACGTCGCCCGTCCTCGCCGTCACCGTGTCCGGAGCGTCGGCAGCCCTCCCGCCGACGACCCCGAAGCTGACCCTGGACGACCCGGTCCTGCTCGCCGACCTGCGTGAACGGCCCGCCCACGACCTCACGGACGCCGAACGCCCCGCCGCGGGCACCGCAGCACAGGCCGCGTACGTCGTCCACGCACCGGGGCCCCGGCAACCTCTGCTGCCCGTCGTCGTTCCCGGCACCCGCCTCACTCAGCCGGAGGCGACCCCGGCCACCGGCGACATACGGCCGTACCGGTCCGTCCTCACCACCGAGACGGGCGTACGGGACCTGCTGGCCGCGCTCACCTCCGGGGGAACGCTCGACCTCACCACGGCCGAGGATCACGATCCGGCGGCGTCCGCGGCACGCCAGGACCTCATCCGTGCCGAGGGCGGGACCCGCGCCCTCGTGCTGGACGACCGGCTCGGGCCCGTGCCGCCCCAGGTGCCCGGCGAGCTGTACCTCGCCGGGCCGGAGCTGGCGCGCGGCTACGCCGGCCTGCCCGCCCTGACCGCCGCCCGCTTCGTGGCCGACCCGCACGGTGCGCCGGGGGCCCGGATGTTCCGCACCGGTGAGGTCGCGCGCCGGGACGCCGACGGAACGCTGTACCGCCTTGGCCCGGTGGAGGAGCAGGCCGAGATCCGCGGAGTCCGGGTCGACAGACCGGCCGTCGAGGCCGCCATGGACGCGTGCCCCGGGGTACTGCGGTCCGCGCTCGCCGTCCGCACCTCAGGCTCCGGCACGACGGACACACCGGACCGTGAGGACGCCCTGCTCGTCGGCTACGTCGTCCCCGCCCCCGGCGCGGTGATCGACCCGGTGGACCTGCGCCGGCAACTTCAGGAGCGCCTGCCGGACCCGATGGTCCCCGAGGTGGTGCTCACGCTCGACGCCCTGCCGGTGACCCCCTGGGGCACGCTCGACCGCGCGGCACTGCCGGCGCCGAGCTTCGGGCCCGCCCGGCACCGCATCGCGCGGGCGCCGCAGGAAGAGATCCTGTGCGAGCTGTTCGCGGACATCCTCGGCATCCCCGAGGTCTCCGCGGACGACAGCTTCTTCGACCTCGGCGGCCACTCGCTGATGGGTATCCGCCTCACCTCGCGCATCCGGACCGTGCTCGGCGCCGAGCTGGGTGTGGGACACCTCTTCAAGGCCCCCACGGCCCGGAAGCTGGCCACCCTGATGAACGAGATGCGCGCCGGCACCGTGCGGCCCCCGCTGCTGCCGGCCGAGCGTGAGCACCCGATGCCACTGTCGTTCGCGCAGCGCCGCCTGTGGTTCCTCCAGCACATCGAGCCAGGCCTGACCGCGTACAACATCCCGCTCGTGCTGCGGCTGACCGGCCGCCTCGACGAAGAGGCTCTGCACCGGGCGCTCGACGACGTACTGGCCCGGCACGAGTCCCTGCGCACCGTCTTCCCCGAGCGGGACGGCGCCCCTCACCAGCTCGTGGTGGAGGCCGGCCGGGCGCGGGCCGACTACACCGTGACCGACGTGGACCCGGAAGGACTCGACCCGGCGCTGTCCGCCGCCGCCGAGCGGGGATTCGACCTGGAGCGCGACCTCCCGGTCCGGGCCACGGTCTTCCGGCTGCGCCCCGACGAGCATGTTCTGCTGCTCGTGCTGCACCACATCGCGGGTGACGGCTGGTCCATGGGCCCGCTCACCCGCGATCTGGGACGGGCTTACGCCGCCCGCTGCCGCGGGCAGCGGCCCGGCTGGGAACCGCTGCCCGTCCAGTACGCCGACTACACCCTGTGGCAGCAGCGGCTCCTGGGCGCGGACAACGACGAGGACAGCCTGATCAGCAGCCAGCTGGCCTACTGGTCGCAGGCGCTGGACGGGCTTCCGGAGCAGATCGCGCTGCCGCTGACCAGGCCGCGCCCCGCCGTGAACTCCTACCGCGGCGACGTCACGGCCTTCGCCCTCGACGCCGCGCTGCACCGGGACCTGGCCGACCTCGCCCGGACCAGCGGCACCAGCCTCTTCATGGTGCTCCAGGCCGGACTGGCCACGCTGTTGTCCCGGCTGGGCGCGGGTGACGACATCCCGCTGGGCACCCCGGTCGCGGGCCGGATGGACGAAGCCCTGGACGACCTGGTCGGCTTCTTCATCAACACCCTCGTGCTGCGCACCGACCTGACCGGCGACCCCACCTTCCGGGAACTGCTGGAACGGGTGCGGGAAGCCGACCTGGCGGCCTACGCCCACCAAGACCTGCCCTTCGAGTACCTCGTGGAGCTGCTCAACCCGCAGCGCTCGCTCTCCCACCACCCGCTGTTCCAGGTCTCCCTGGCACTCCAGAACACACCCCAGGGCGCCTTCGAACTCCCCGGTCTCCAGGTGGAGATGGCGAGCGTCGAGGCCAAGAGCGCCAAGTTCGACCTGTCCTTCCAGCTCTACGAGCGCCGGAGGGCGGACGGGGAGAGCGCCGGCATCCAGGGGGCGGTGGAGTACTCCACCGACGTGTTCGACCGGGCCACCGTCGACGCCCTCCTGGCACGCTGGCGAAGCCTGATGGAAGCGCTGGTGGCCGCCCCCGACGAGCCCGTCAGCCGGATCGGACGGCGCAGCGCCGCGGCGGGCCGGCCGGCCACCGCGCCGTCGGCCGGGAGCGTCGAGTTCGCCGAGATCACCGCGGCGGTCACCGCGCACCCCGAGGTCGTCGAGGCCGAGCCGGCCGTGCGCGAGGACGAGCCCGGCCAGCCGCGCCTGGTCGTCTACGCGACCGTCCGCGAAGGACACGGGCTGGACGAAGACGCGCTCATGGCCCATCTGCGGCTGCGCCTGCCCGACGCGCTGCTGCCGTCCTCGGCGGTGCTCTTCGAGCAGCCGCCGGCCGACGACGAGGACGACGAGCCGTACGACACGGCCGACGTGCCCGGCGCCGCCACGGTCCGCCCGCCCGGCTCGCCGCGCGAAGAGCTGTTGTGCGCCGTGTTCGCCGAGGTCCTCGAACGGCCGGTGGTGAGCGTGGACGCCGGATTCTTCGAGCTCGGTGGACACTCCCTGCTCGCGGTACGCCTGGTGCGGCGCGTCCAGGAGACCTTGGGGGCAGAGATCAGCGTGCTCGACCTGTTCGAGGCACCGACCGTGGCCGAACTGGCCGTCAAGCTTGACCGGGGCACGAGCACCGATCCCCTCGGCGTGCTGCTGCCCCTGCGCCCTCGCGGCGACCGGCAGCCGGTCTTCTGTGTGCACCCGGGCTCCGGCGTGAGCTGGTCGTACGCGCGGCTCGCCCAGTACCTGCCGGCGGACCGGCCGCTGTACGCGCTCCAGGCGCGTGGCCTGACCGGCGGCGAACCGCGCCCGTCCGGCATCGAGGAGATGGCCGAGGACTACCTCCGGCAGATCCGGTCCGTGCAGCCCGAGGGCCCCTACCACCTGCTCGGCTGGTCCTTCGGCGGTGTCGTGGCCCACGCGATCGCCACGCGGCTCCAGCAGGAGGGAGAGAAGGTCGGCATGCTGACCATCCTCGACGCCTACCCGCTGAGCGCCCTGGCCCGCGAGGTGACGGTGCCCGACAAGCGGGAGATCGTCTCGGGCTTGCTGGCCTTCCTCGGACACCCGGTCGAGGAGGGCGTCCCGCTCGACTTCGCCGAAGCCGTGGAGATCATGCGCGGCCGGGGCAGCGCCCTCGCGGCTCTGGACGACCGGGCCATCGAGGGGGTCGTGGACACCTTCCAGAACAACATCGTGCTCCAGCGCGCCTACCGGCCGCAGGTGTTCCAGGGGCCGGTCCGGCTGATCACGACCAGCGCGAACACCCACCAGAAGGACTGGCCCGGACAGGACACGTGGCGGCCCTACGTGGACGGCGAACTGCATGTCCACGACGTCGCCACCGAGCACGGCCGACTGCTGGACGCGGAGGCACTGGCCGCGTACGGCCCGGTCGTCGCGGCCGATCTGGACTGACCCACCGGGTCCGGACCGCCCCCACCGATCTCTCCGACCGCCGCGGTGGGCGCGCGCGGCGCCCACCGGCCGGACCGGAAGCCGTACCGAGAAGCCCGCAGGGCGAGACGTCGTACCAGAAACGCACCGACAAGCCGCACCGAGAAAGAGGGAACGACATGACGAACCCGTTCGACGACCCGGACGCCACCTACCTCGTGCTCGTCAACCACGAGGCGCAGTACTCGCTCTGGCCCGCCTTCGCCGAGGTCCCGGCCGGCTGGACCGTCGCCCACGAACAGGACACCCGCCAGGTCTGCCTCGACTTCATCGAGGCCAACTGGACGGACATGCGCCCCAAGAGCCTGGTCGAGGCCATGGAGGGATCCGCGAGCTGACGACGCCGTGGTGACCCGCACACCGGAGACAACGGCACGCGCTACTTCGAGGTAAAGCAATGGAAACCAGGTCCACACCACCACGGTGGCTGCTCCGCCGTCCCAGGGAGGGTGCTGCCGCCCGCCTCTTCTGCCTGCCGTACTCCGGTGTCGGGGCATCCATGTACGCGCGCTGGCCGCGGCGGATCGGCCCGGCCGAGATCTGCCTGATCCAGCTACCTGGCCGGGAGAACCGGGCCAAGGACCCCCACTACGGCACCTACGAGGCGCTCGCCGAGTCGCTGACCGGTGCCTTGGAGCCGTACCTCGACGCGCCCTTCGCCTTCTTCGGCCACTGCAGCTCGGCACTCGCCGCCTTCGAGACCGCGCGGCAGCTCCACCGCAAGGGCATGCCGGTGCCCGACCGGCTCTTCATCTCCTCCCAGGTCGCGCCGCACGACGGGCCCTACGGCCGCTTCCTCGGCATGACCGACGACGAGCTGGCGACCGAACTCGCCGGACTCACCCGGGCGATGGGCGGCGAACCCGACCCCGAGATGATCCGGTTCGGCCTCGGTGTCATGCGTGCGGATGTCGAGGCGAACAAGCGGTACCGGCTCCCCGCCCCGGAGCCGCTGCCCAGCGGCATCACCGTGCTGGGCTGGAAGGACGACGCCGAGGTGGCGCCCGCCCTGATGACGGGCTGGCGCCAGTACGCCGACGACGTGCGCTTCACTACGCTCCAGGGCTCCCACCACAGCTTCCTCACCGCGCCGCTGGCGCTGCGCGCCGAACTCGAACTGGACCTCAAGACCGCCCTGGAGGGCAGGCAGTGACCGCCGACCTCACACCGGCCGCGCGGGCCGACGCATCCAGCGTGCACGCGCTCTTCGCGGCACGGGCCGCGGCCACCCCCACCGCCCCGGCGGTGACCTGGCGCGACCTGACGCTCACCTACGAGGAACTCGACACCCGGGCCAACCGGCTGGCACACCACCTGCGGGAGCGGGGCGTACGGCTCGAGATGCCGGTGGCGGTGTACGTCGAGCGCTCCCTCGACCTCGTGGTCGGCCTGCTCGGCATCCTCAAGGCCGGAGGCAGCTACCTGTCCCTGGACGCCACCATGCCGACGGAGCGGCAGCGCGCCGTCCTCGAAGACGCCGGCGTGACGACGATCCTCACGCAGGAGAGCCTGCTGTCCGCCCTCTCCGACGACCTCGACGTCGTCTGCCTCGACCGGGACCGCGCCGAGGTGGACCGGATGCCCGCCACCGCCCCGGCCGTCGACGTCCACGGCGACACCATCGCCTACCTCGCGTACACCTCCGGCTCCACGGGCACTCCCAAGGGGGTCGTCGTCCCGCACCGCGCGGTCCTGCGGCTCGCCCTCGACCCGGACCACGTGTCCGTGGCGGCCGACGACGTCGTCCTCCAGTTCGCCTCGCCCGCCTTCGACGCGTCGACCTTCGAGATCTGGGTGCCGCTGCTGTGCGGGGCGCGTCTCGCCGTGTATCCGGACTCCGGCGCCTCCCTCACCACCCTGGTGGACACGGTGCACCGCGAGGGGGTCACCGTGCTGTGGCTCACCGCGGGCCTCTTCCACCGGCTCACTGAGCGGCAGATCGCGAAGCTGGCCGGCGTGCGCCGGCTGCTCGCCGGGGGCGACGTCCTCTCCGCCGCCCAGGTCGACCGGGTACAGGCCCTGCTCCCGGACCTGGACGTCGTCAACGGGTACGGACCCACCGAGAACACCACCTTCACCGCCTGTCATCTCGTGACCGGCCCGGCCGGAGCCGGCGGCGTGCCCATCGGCCGTCCCGTCCTGAACACCGGCATCCGGATTCTGGACGACAAACTGCGCCCCGTACCGGACGGTGAACCCGGAGAGCTGTACGCCACCGGCGAGGGCCTGGCCCGTGGCTACGCGCGGCGCCCCGCAGCCACCGCCGAACGCTTCGTCGCGGACTTCCTCGCCGACCGCCCCGGCGCGCGCATGTACCGGACCGGCGACCTGGTGCGCCGCCGTCCCGACGGCACGCTGGAGTTCCTCGGGCGCATCGACCAGCAGGTCAAGATCCGTGGTTTCCGCGTGGAGCCGGGCGAAACCGAGGCCGTGCTCACCGCGCAGCCCGGGGTGCGCGACGCCGTCGTCGTACCGCAGCCGGGCCCCGGTGGCGACCGCAAGCTCGTCGCCTTCTTCGTACCCGAGCGTGGCGCGCGGCCCTCCACGCTGACTCTGCGGCGCCGGCTCGCCGAGATCCTGCCCGTCTACGCCGTACCGGCATCCTTCGTCCAGCTGGACGTGCTGCCCCTGACGGCCAATGGCAAGGTGGACCGGGCCGAGCTGGCCGACCGTGTCAGCGAGGAACGCCCCGAGGTCACGGCCGGGTTCACCCCGCCCGGCACCGCACTGGAGACCGCGCTCGCCACGGTCTGGACGGACCGGCTCGGCCTCACGGAGGTCGGCGTGCACGACGACTTCTTCGAGCTGGGCGGCTACTCGCTGGTGGGCATGCAGATCACCGCCGAGATCGCCGCCGAGTACGGGGTCTCCGTGACCGCGCAGCGCTTCTACGAGAACGCCACGGTCGCGGGTCTCGCCCGGGCCGTCGAGGAACTCCTCGCCGACCGCCGCGGCGGAGAGGAGCAGCTGTGAGAATCACCGTTCCGCCGCAGCGGCCGGACGTCGACCTGGAGAAGATCGACCTCTTCGACCCCGGTCTGTACGCCGACGGCGATCCGCACCCGATCTGGAAGGTGATGCGCGCACAGGCACCGGTCCACCACCAGGTGCTCCCGGACGGCCGTGCCTTCTGGTCGGTCACCCGCTACGCCGACGCCTGCCGGGTGCTCGACGACCACACGGACTTCACCTCCCAGCGCGGCACCCTGCTCTCCGCCCTGGACCTCGGCGACCCGGCCGGCGGCAAGATGATGGCGGCCACCGACCCGCCCCGGCACTCCGCGATGCGGGACCCGCTGGCCCGCGCCCTGGCCCCCAAGGCACTGGCGTCACGCGAGCACCTCCTGCGGGCCGCCGTCCACGCCATGCTCGCCCCGGCGCTGACCGAAGACCGCTGGGATCTCGCCGCGGCCGCGGCCGCGTTCCCCATGGCCTTCACCGGCGCCCTGATGGGCGTCCCGGAACAGGACTGGCCGCGGCTCACCCGGTGCACGACGATGGCTGTCGCCCCGGACGACACCGAGTTCCAGGAGGGCGACAGCGCGACGACGCTGATGAGCGTCCACCACGAGCTGTTCGAATACTTCGCCGGGGAGATCCGGGAACGCGCGGGCGACCCGCCGGACGACCTGATCGGCTTCCTCATGACCATGAGCGCGGACGGCGAACCGCTCGACGTGCAGGAGCTGGTCTACAACTGCTACAGCCTGCTCCTCGGTGCCAATGTCACCACCCCGCACGTCCTGACGGGCCTGTTCCTCGCCCTGATCGAGGACCCGGACAGCTTCCGCCGCATGGCAGAGACACCCTCCCTGATACCCAGCGGGGTCGAGGAGGGGCTGCGCTGGTCGTCACCGGCCAACCACTTCATGCGGTACACCCTGCGGGACGTCACCCTCGCCGGACAGCACATCCCCGCCGGCTCCGCGGTCGCGGTCTGGCTGGGCTCCGCCAACCGCGACGAGTCGGTCTTCGAGGACCCGTACCGCTTCGAGGTGGCCCGCACCGGCAACCGGCACCTGGCGTTCGGTTACGGCAACCACTACTGCGTCGGCGCCTCGCTGGCCCGGATCACGCTGCGCATGCTCGTGAAGGAGATGTTCGCCCTGTTCGAGTCGATCGAGCTCGATGGGCCCGTGGAGCACCTGCGCTCCAACTTCGTGGCCGGAATCAAACACATGCCGGTGCGCACCAGGCTGCGCCCGGGTGCCGCCCGGACGTTGGCGGTGTGACGTGACCGTATCCGGCACGGACGCCGCACCCGGCGATCCCACCACGGCGTTCCGGCAGGCCCGGGACGTGCTGCTGACCCACCACGACGATCATGAGCGGGCCTGCCGGGAGTTCTCCTGGCCCCGGCTCACCGCCTTCAACTGGGCCCTCGACTGGTTCGACGTGGTGGCGCGCACACCCGAGCGCCGCGATGCGACCGCGCTGCGCGTGATGGACCTGGCGGCCGGCACTGGCAGTGACACGTCCCTGACGTACGCCGAGATGTCCGAGCGCTCCGGCCAGGTCGCCACCTGGCTGGCGGAGCTGGGCGTACGGCGGGGCGACCCGCTGCTGCTCATGCTGGACAACCGGGTGGGCCTCTGGGTCACCCTGCTGGCCGCGATCAAACTCGGCGCGGTGGTCGTCCCCGCCACCACTCTGCTCGGCGAGGACGACCTGAGCGTCCGCATACGGCAGGCCGGCGTGCGGCACGTCGTGACAAGGGCCGCCGACACCCCGAAGTTCCGCCGAATCCCGGGAATCCGGACGAGGATCGTCAGCCTGTCCGCCACCGACGGCCACGCCCCCGAGGGCTGGCACGACCTGGCCACGGCCCTTGGGGTCGGCTCCGCCTTCCGGCCCGAGGGGACCACCCTCGCCACGGACCCGCTCTTCCGGTACTTCACCTCCGGCACCACCTCCCGGCCGAAGCTGGTGGAGCACAGCCACGCCTCATACCCCGTGGGCCAGCTGACGACCATGTACCTCGTCGGCCAGCGCTCCGGCGACACGCACACGACGATCGCCCAGCCCGGCTGGGCCAAGCACGCGTGCAGCATGGTCTTCGCGCCGTGGTCCGCCGAGGCGGGCGTACTGGCCCTCGCACAGCCCCGCTTCGACGTCGAGGCGACACTGGACGCGCTGGTCAGGGGCGAGGTGACCACGTTCTGCGCGCCGCCGACCGTCTGGCGCATGATCGTGCAGCGGCCACTGGACCGGTGGAAGGTCTCGCTGCGCGAAGCTGTCTCCGCCGGTGAACCGCTCAACGCGGAGATCATCGAACGGATCCGGAGGGCCTGGGGGGTGACCGTCCGTGACGGCTATGGGCAGACGGAGGCCACCGGACTGGTGGGAAACCCACCGGGCCTCCCGGTCAAGCCCGGGGCGATGGGCCGCCCGCTGCCCGGCTACCGGGTCGAACTGCTGGGCCCGGACGGACTCCCCGCAGAGGAGGGAGAGATCTGCCTCGACGTCACCGAGCGCCCGCTGGGCCTGCTGACCGGTTACGCCGACGACGAGGGACAGCCGCTGGACCCCTGCGCCGGGCGGTGGTACCGCACCGGGGACGTGGCCCAGCGGGACGCCGACGGCTACTACACCTACGTGGGGCGGCAGGACGACGTCTTCAAGTCCTCCGACTACCGCATCTCACCGTTCCAGTTGGAGAGCGTGCTGCTCCAGCACGAGAGCGTGGCCGAGGCCGCGGTGGTGCCCGCGGCCGACGAGAGGCGACTGGCCGTGCCCAAGGCCTATGTGACCCTGACCGCCACCGCCGAACCGTCGCGCGAGACGGCCACCGAGCTGTTCACCTTCCTGTCCACGCGCCTGGCTCCTTACCAGCGCATCCGCCGGATCGAATTCGCGGAGTTGCCGAAGAACTCCTCGGGGAAGATCGAGCGCTCCGTACTGAAGGCCTTCGAGACGTCGTCCGTGCAGCGGAGGGACACCGAGTTCCGCGAAGAAGACCTGCTGAACCGACGCCTGCCGCAGCAGGACTCATCACCCGTCGTACCCAACTGACCCACGAAAGAGGGGGAACTCCGTGTTCCATCGCAAGGACGTAGTTTTCAAGAAGCCGTCGATCTTCCAGCCGGGAATCGAGGAGTACGCGGAGGCTCATTCGACGCCGTCGTCCGAGGACCTGGAGGAGCTGCACGCCGACACCGAGCGGCTCTGCCCGGAGTGGGCGGACATCGCGACGTCGTCGGCGCAAGTGTCCTTCCTGTCGATGCTGGTCGACACGGTCGGCGCCAGGCGCATCCTGGAGATCGGCACGTTCACGGGCCACGCCACCATCGGACTCGCCGCCGCGCTGCCGGACGACGGTGAACTCGTCACCGTCGACAGCTACGTGGCCGACGAGCGGGCGCGTGACCTCGCCCTCAAGGCCTTCGCGCGCAGTGCCCACGGCCACAAGATCAAGCTCGTGGAGGCCGACGCGCTGGAAACCCTGCGCAGCCTGGAGGGCTCGTTCGACTTCATATTCGTCGACGCGGACAAGCCGAACTACGCCCAGTACTTCGACACGATCCTCGAGCGCGGGCTGCTCGCCGACAACGGGATCCTGGCGATCGACAACACCCTGTGGGGTGGCATCGTCGTGGACTCGCTGACCAAGAAGTCCGAGGACGCGGACCGGATCCTCGCCGCCGGGGACGAGCAGCAGGCCGTCAGCGGTGACGAGTGGCTCTCCACCATGCTCACCGAATGGGGCGCCTATGTGGTGGCCTTCAACGACAAGGTGGCCAAGGACCCGCGGGTGCGGGCCGTGATGCTGACGGTCAAGGACGGCATCACGCTGGTCCGGCACGCCCGCTGAGACCTCCAGGACATCGATGCCTCGGGCCCCGCGTCGGGGCCCGAGGCATCGACATGCCGCCCGGCCTACCAGCCGGGCGCCCGGAGCACCTCGAAAACCGCCGCCGTCCACAGATAGCCGATGCCCACCCCGATGGTGAGGATCAGGTCGCCCCGGCCGGCGCGCCCGCCGGCGAGCAGGTGATCGAGGCCCGCGAACTGGTCGCCCGCGCCGAGATGCCCGTAGTCCTGCGCCCAGGCGTAGACGGTGCGCTCCGGGTCGATGCCCAGCTGGGCGACGTAGGAGTACTCCACGATGGTCCGCCCGATGGCCGGGTGCACCACGAACGCCACCTCTTCCAGCTTGGTGTCGGCGTCGGCGAGCGCCTGGCGTACGACCAGCTCCAGGCTCTCACCGGTCCGGGCGATGACCTCGTCGTAGCGGAACGGGTCGGCCAGCAGGTAGTCCCGGGTGCGGGTGCGCAGGTCGACGGGCCACTCGGCCGGGTCGGGGCCGGCGGACCAGCCGCCCGTGCCCCGGTACACCGGCTCCAGCGCGGGCACGGAACGGGAGGCCGTCGACCGCAGGCGCGCGACACCCTCCCGGCGGGACAGCACCACTGCGGTGCCGGCGTCGCCGTACACCTGCTGGTTTTCGGTGCGCCAGCGGTCCACGTAGGGCAGCCGGAAGGCGTCGCCCGTGGTGATCAGCGCGGCGGTCGCGTCGGGCCGGGCGGTCAGCTGCGCGGCGGCCAGCTCCAGCGCGGCGAGGCCGCCGTTGGAGCCCTGCCGGACTTCGACCGCCGGACCGTGCCCGCCGACCGTCTCCCGCTGCACGTAGTGGGCCGGGGTCCAGAAGTCCCGCCCCTGGTAGCCCATGCACCCGTGCACCACCCACGCGAAGTCCTCTGCGGGGTGCCCCGAGCGCTCCAACGCCCGTTGGCCCGCCCGCGCCGCCAGGACGGCCGGCGCCTCGTCCTCTCCGGCGGTCCGCACCGAGCGGATGCCGTTGGACGCGTGTTCCTCGGCGGAGTAGCGACCCGCCGCGATCGCCTCCTCCGCACGTTCCACGTGCTCGGGGAAGTGTGTCCCGGTGCCCGCCAGATAGAGATGGTTCCAGCGCATTGCGACCTCCCGGGTCAGTGGGCCTTCAGCAGTTCGTGGACCGCGGTGACGATGTCGGCGGTGCCGATGACCGCCTGCTGCTCCAGCACGGGTGCCACCGGCTGTACGTCGGCGCAGGCGAGGTACGACAGGCGGTGGACCCCGGCCTGCCGGCTCACGAGGTCGGCGATGAGCCGCGGCGCGATCGACTGGCCACGTGCCGCGGGGTCGACGAACAGACCGTGTCCGGTGCGGGCCAGGGATGACTCCAGGGTGGCCCAGTCCGTCGAGAGGGAGTCGAGCGCCCGCAGGTCCACGACCTCGGCCGAGCGGCCCGCCGCCGCCAGCTCGTCGGCGGCCGCACGCGCCCAGTTCACCCCGATGCCGTACGAGAAGACGCTGACGTCGGTGCCCTCGCTGACGACCCGTGCGCCCTCCAGGGGCAGGCGGCGGGTGAAATCGTCCTCGGAGAGCTCGAAGACCTCGTCGTACAGCGAGGCGAACTCGATCAGCAGGACCGGGTCGTCGCACCGCAGCGCGGAGTTCAGCGTTCCCAGATACTCCTGGGGGTCGGTCGGGGCGTACACGCGCCAGCCAGGGAAGGAAGTGAACAGGCCGGCCGGATTCAGTCCGTGCTGCGGTCCGTAGCCGCGTCCGATCGGCACCTTGGCCCGCACGATCACCGGCGCCTTTGCCGTGTTGCCGTACAGCGCGCGGATCACGCCGATGTGGTTGAACAACTGGTCGGCGGCGATCAGGGCGAAGCTGCCGTACATCAGCTCCACGACGGGGCGCACGCCCGCCATGGCGGCCCCGCAGGACATGCCCACGAAACCGGCTTCGGAGATGGGCATGTTGACGATGCGCGAGCCGACCAGGCTCCGGTCGAGACGGCCGGCCTGCCAGAGCAGACCGCCGGGGTTGGCGACCTCCTCACCGAGGAAGACCACGTCGGGCGAGTCCCGCAGGGCGCCGGCTATGCCCTCCGCGATGGCGTTCTTGAAGGTCCACTTGGTGCGCGGTGCCTGCTCCTCCGTGCTCGCCCGCTCCTCGCGCTCCTCTCGAGCCTCCCGCGCGGGGCCGCGCAGCAGAGTGCGGACGTCCAGGACCGGCGGGACCGTGCTCGGCGCCGGCGTGGCGTCGAAGGCCCGCTCGACGAACGCCGTCGCGGCCGCGCGGATCGCCTCGTCCTCGTCGGCCGTCAGCAGTCCGTGGGCCGTCAGTGTCCTCGGCAGCGAGGCCATGGGGTCGCGTTCCAGCCAGGCGTCCTCCTCGGCCGCGCTGCGGTACCCGACGGCGCTGCCCCGCTCGGGGCCGGTGTGGTCGAAGTGCCGGTACGTCTCCACCTCGATGATCGCGGGCCCCGCTCCGCGCCGCATCGAGGAGAGGAGGTCCTCGGCCGTCCGGTGCAGCCCGGCGTGGTCACCGCCCTCGACGGCTGCGGCCCGCAGCCCGTGGGCGAGGCCCTGGGAGGCCAGCGGCAGGACGGCCGACGCCTCCTCGGGCCGGGTCGCCTCGGCGTAGCCGTTGTTCTCCACGATGATGAGGAGGGGCAGGCCCAGGACACCCGCGAGGTTGGCCGTCTCGTGGAACGTGCCCTGGTTGACCGCGCCGTCGCCGATGAAGCACACCGCGCAGGCGCCGGTTTCCCGGAGTCGGTTCGCGTACGCCAGACCGGCGGCGAGGGGTATCCCGCCGCCGACGATGGCGCTCGACCCCATGAAGCCGACCTTCTCGTGGCGAAGGTGCATGGAACCGCCCACGCCGTGGTTCACCCCGGTCGGGCGGCCCAGAATCTCGGCGAACGCCGAGGTCAGCAGCGCGGCCGCGGCCGCGGGCGGGGCGTCAGTGAGGGGATTCCAGGCGTCCGCGACCGTACGGGCCAGTCCCTGGGCCAGGAAGTGGTGGTGGGAACGGTGGGTACCGACCACCTGGTCGCCGTCCCGCAGGTGTCTGCAGACCGCCACGGCCACTCCTTCCTGGCCGATGGAGGTGTGCAGGGGACCCGAGACCTCGCCCCGGTCCGCGCACTGGAGCAGCCGCTGCTCGAAGGCGCGGATCGTGGCCATGTCGAAGAGCGTGCGCCGAAAGGCGTCCCGTCCGATGTACCGGAGGTCGGACGGCTCGCCGTGCTGGTGGGCGACGCGCCCCGAGGCCTCGATGTATTCGTTCCGCATAAGGATGACCTCACCCGTGGTGGCTGACGTGGATGGTGTGAAGAGGACCGAGCTAGGGGGGTGGGTCGGTTCAGTCCTGGCGCAGTTGCTCGGTGATGTCCGCGACGAGATCCTTCTCGCGTGGCACCACGTAGAAGTGGTCGCCTTCGAAGATCCGGAGGCGGAAACCGGCGGCGCTCACCGCGCTCCAGCCCTCCACGTCCGCCGTGGAGACCTCGGGGTCGGCGTCAGCGCCGTACGCGGCGATCGGGCTCTTGACGGTCCGCACCTCCCGTGGCTGGTAGTCGCGCACCAGGCCGTAGTCCGCGCGGATCGCTGGAAGGACCAGCTCGCGCAGGGCCAGGTCGTCCAGAACGGCGCCGCTGTTGCTGTCCAGCCGCCGTACGTCGGCGATCAGCGCCTCGTCGTCGTCCAGGTCGAAGTGGTACGCGGGCAGCAGCTGGGGGGCGGGGCGCGCGGAGACCATGAGCCGGTGGAGTGTGAAGCCGTGCCGCGCTTCCAGGCGGACGGCCGTCTCGTGGGCGATCGAGGCGCCCATGCTGTGCCCGAAGAAGGCCAGCGGCCGGTCCAGCAGCGGTGTCACCGCCTCGGCTATCGCGTCCGCGAGCGGCTCCATCGTCGTGATGAAGGGGTCGGCCAGGCGGTCCTCGCGGCCCGGGTAGCGCAGCGACAGCACCTCCACGTCGGAGGGCACCTGTTTCGGCCAGGTGCGGAAGAAGCTCGCGGTGCCGCCGGCGTGCGGGAAGCATAAGAGCCTGATCCGAGGATCGCCGGCCGGTAGGTGGCGTCGGATCCAGCGGCTGGCGGGGCCGGTCGGAACGATCATGACGGGACTCCGGGAATCGGTGGGTTCGAGGCGGATACGGCTGGCGCCGGCGATCAGTAGAGGAGGTCCAGCAGATCGGGCGTGTACAGATCCTCCGTCGCGCAGTCCCCGGCCACGGCGGCGAAGTAGCGCTCGGTGAACTCCGGCTTGCTCGCCACCGCCCGGAGCATGGCCAGCCGGTCCTTGCGCACGGTCAGCGCCGCGGTGAACAGTGTGCTCTGGTAACCGTCGACGAGCAGGTCCTCGTGGCCTTCCGCGTACGTCCGCAGGGCCTCTTCCAGCCGCGCCGGTTCGCGCAGGTCCTCCCCTACCGCCCCGGCGAGCGCCTCGGCCTGGAGGAAGGCGTCGGTGATGCCCTTCGCGGTGATGGAGTCCTTGTGGTGGGCGGCGTCCCCCACCAGGGCCCAGCCGGGGCCCGCTGCCCTGCGGAAGAAGTTCCGCTGGTCTCCGCTGCCGTAGAACTTGTCGGCCTGCTCCCGGCCCGCCATCCGGTCGTACAGCGTGGGCGCCGTGGTCCGTACGGCGTCCAGGTAGGCCGTCCCGACATCCGCCCGGACCCGGTTGAACTCGGCTTGCGGGAAGTACGAGGCGACCAGGGTCAGTCCGTCGTTCGTCGGGATCACGCCGATCCAGCGGCCGGGCGTCTCGTGCAGCTCGAAGTGGTCGGACACGCCTTCCCAGTAGGTGTAGTACGCGCAGGTCATGAGCGGGTCCTCGGCGACGAGGGGCGCCTTGACCGCCTCGGCCACCCGGGAGCGCATGCCGTCCGCGCCGACCACCAGCGCGGCGCGCTCCTCCACCACCGCGCCGCCGGAGGTGCGGCAGCGCACGCCCACCACGCGGTCGTCCTCGAAGAGCACGTCCTCGACTGTGCAGCCCTCACGGAACTCCGCGCCCGCCGCGACGGCGGCACGGGCGAGGATCGTGTCGAG
The DNA here is from genome assembly GCF_001905505.1 of Streptomyces sp. CB02058. GTDB lineage: Bacteria > Actinomycetota > Actinomycetes > Streptomycetales > Streptomycetaceae > Streptomyces. Next base: position 10,680 of record NZ_LIPG01000012.1, on the reverse strand, counting down.
GTGGTGGCGCCGCGGGGCGTAGGCGGCGCGCTGCCCTGCCACCGGCCAGGAGCAGCCGGAGAGTTCGACGTCGGCGACCCGGTAGGTGACCCGGTCCAGCGCGGGGGCTCCCGTCGCGACGATGTCGTCCAGCACGCCCCACTGGGCGAGCCGGGCGACCCCTGGCTGATGGATGTAGAGGGTGGACAGCGTGTCCCGGGGGAACGTGGCCCGGTCGACCATCAGTACACGGTGGCCCGCCCGTGCGAGGAGAAGGGCCGTCGAGGCGCCGGCGCATCGGGCGCCCACCACTATCACGTCATACACGGCGTGCCACCTTCGGATCCGATGGGATGAGTTCACTGGGTCTTGGAGAGGTGCGCGGAGGTCGGGCCGAGCCTGAGCCGGCGAGGGGCCGCTCCGGGCCCGGTCCGGCGGGGCGGTTCCCGCTGGAGTTGATCATTAGCGCGAGAAGCTCATCCTCCAGGGGGAGTTGATGGGGGTCAAGTAGCTTCGGTCGGCGTCGGCGTGACGACCCGGGCGCGGTCCACGGCCGCCCGCACCGCCTCGGCCATGTGGTCCGACACGCCGTGACTCAGCAGCGAGTCGATGCCCGCGGCCGTGATCCCGCCGGGGGTGACCAGGGACGCCCAGGGTTCGGCCGACGCGGGGCCCGCCTGCCGGAGCAGGGCGGCGGCGCATTCGAGGGCCTCCACCGTGAAGAGCAGGGCGTGCTCCGGTGCGACGCCCCCGGCGCTCGCCGCCTCGCGGACGCCGGCGGCCGCGAGGGCGAGGAACGCCGCCCCGCTGCCGAGGGTCGACGCGGCCGTGTCCTGATGGGACTCCGGAAGGGGCACGAAGGTGCCGAGGGGGCGCAGGGCGGCCGTGACGCGTTCCAGGGACCCGGCGGGGCTGGACGGCGCCGTGGAGACCGCCAGCACCCCGGACTTCTCCAGCGCCGCGACGTTGGTGGCCACACGGAACGCGTGCACCGGCGTGGGACCCGCGGCCGACGTCAGTCGTGCCACTGAGTAGCCCGCCACGAAGGAGACGACGTACCGGGCCGGCTCCGCCACCCGCAGCGCCTCGGCCAGGACGGCGTCGGCCTGGTCCGGGCGTACGGCGAGGACCAGGATGTCCGCCCCCGAGGCCGCCTCGGCGTTGTCCTCGCCGGTCGCGATCCCGTATGCGGCGGCGATCTCCGCCGCGTGAGCGCGGGACCGGGTCGTGGCTCGGAGGCGGGACGGGGGATGTCCGCCGGCGAGAAGCCGGGCCACCACGGTGCCGCCGATGTGGCCCGCTCCGAGAACCGCGACAAGCGGAACCCGATCACCGGTAAACGGAGTCCGATGATCCGTAACTATGCTGTCTGTACGCGACATTGATCCCCCATCAGTTAATGTCCGAGTCTCCCACGACCGTGAAGCGGGACCGGCGCAGGAGGTAGGCTCGTGGGCGAGACAGGGCGGTCCAGCAGGGGGAGTTCGCCGGTGACGACGTACCGGGAAAAGATGACCGCGGGTGAACTCTTCGTATATGGCGACGAACAGCTGGCGGACGACCGCCTTGGCGCGGCGCTTCTCGTCGAGCGGTACAACGCGACCAGTGTCGGTGACGCGGACGGACGCCGGAAGATTCTCGAGGAACTCCTCGGCTCCGTGGGCGATGACATCGAGGTGCGTTCTCCGTTCCACTGCCTGTACGGCCGCAACATCTCCCTCTCCGACAACGTGTTCGTGAACTTCGGCGGTGTGTTCCTGGACACGGCCCCCATCCGGATAGGCGCCCGGACGCTGATCGGCCCGAACGTCCAGCTGCTCACCGCGACCCACCCGCTCGAACCCGGACTGCGCCGGCAGGGATACGAGTTCGGCGAGGAGATCGTCATCGGCGGTAACGTCTGGATCGGCGGCGGTGTCATCGTCTGCCCCGGCGTGACCATCGGTGACGACGCGGTGGTGGGAGCCGGCAGCGTGGTCACCCGGGACGTGCCGCACGGTGTCCTTGTGCGCGGGAACCCCGCCCGAGTCGTCGGCCCGTTGCCGTCGGGGGATGATTCCGACGCCTGGACCCGGCGGCCGGCGCGTGACGATGACGCCCCTCCCACTCCGTAGCTTGAGCGCCTTGGGGCCGGTCATGCTTGACTCGGTCCCCTGACAGAGAACGTGAACGACCCAGAGGTAGGGGCACCATGAAATTCCGAGTGGAGCGCGACGAGATCGTGGAGGCGACGGCGTGGGCGGCACGCAGTCTGGCCTCCAGGCCGACAGTGCCGATCCTCGCCGGCATTCTGCTGAAGGCCGACGAGAGGCTGACGCTCTCCGGTTACGACTACGAGGTCTCCACCCGCGCCGAAGTCGACGTCGAGGTCATCGAGCCCGGCAGCGCGCTGGTATCCGGCCGTCTGCTGGCCGAGATCATGCGCAGCATGCCGCCGGGTGTCATCGAGCTGGTGGGCGACGCGACCAGGGTCACGTTGGAGGGGAGCGGCACCCGCTTCACACTCCAGACGCTGCCGGTCGAGGACTACCCCGCCCTGCCGGTCGTACCGGGCCTGGCGGGTACGGTCGCCGGTGACGCCTTCAGTGCCGCGGTGGCGCACGTCGCCCTCGCGGCCTCGCGCGACGAATCGGTTCCCATCCTCACCGGCCTCCACCTGGAGGCCAAGGGCGATGTGCTCACCCTGGCCTGCACCGACCGCTACCGCATCGCCATGCGGGAGCTGAAGTGGAACCCCGTCGATCCCGACGTGTCGCTCAGCGCCGTCGTACCGGCCAAGGCGATCGCGCAGACCGCCAAGTCCATGCCGTCCGGTGCCGCCGTCTCGCTCAGCTTCGGCGGGAACGGCGAGTCCGGCGGGGCCGAGACCATCGGGTTCGAGTTCCAGGGCCGGTGGGCCACCTCGCGCCTCATCGGTGCCGAGTTCATCAACTACCGGCAGCGGCTGCCCCGCGAGTTCGCCACTCGCGCCGCCGTGCGCACCGCGCCGTTCATGGAAGCCATCAAGAGGGTGTCGCTGGTGGCCAACCGGAACTCCCCGGTGAGGCTGAGCTTCCAGGGCGGTGAGGTGATCCTGGAGGCGGCGACCGGCGACGAGGCCCAGGCCATGGCGTCGATGGACGCGCACATCGACGGCGAGGACATCGCCATCGCCTTCAACCCGCAGTTCCTCCTCGACGCGCTCAGTGCCGTCGAGACCGAGGTGGCCGTGCTCAACTGCCAGGCCCCGCTGAAGTCAGCCGTGCTGACCGGGCGGACCGCCGACGGCGAGGACGTGGCGGACTACCAGTGCGTCATCATGCCGGTCCGGATGTCCTACTAGAAATCGGAGCCCCTGGAACATGACCAGCAGCCAGGAACCCAAGCCCCAGAGCGATCCGGCTCACTTCTTCTCGACCGACATCCGGGTCGGCCGGGTCGTGTCGGTAGAACCCTTCCCGGAGGCGCGCAGGCCCGCCTGGAAACTCCGCGTGGACTTCGGCCCGTCGGTGGGGGAGCTGTCGACCAGCGCGCAGGTGACCAACTATCCGGCCGACGAGCTGAAGGACCGTCTGGTGGTGGGCGCCGTCAATCTCGGCAGAAAGCGCATCGCCGGATTCGCCAGCGAATTCCTGCTCCTGGGGTCGTACGACAAGGACGGGAGGGTGCTCCTGCTGTCTCCTGACGCAGGGGCCGGACCCGGTGACGTCGTCGGCTGATCTCCGGCGTCACGTCGCGGACTGGGGCCTGTCGAAAGTCAGTTGACGTTGTGTCAGGTCCCTTGATCGCCTACTCGGGAACCAGTGGATATGCCAAGATGACCCTGTCGCACAAGAGTGCGGAAGATGCCGGGCGTGACGGGGGAGACACGGTTCGGCCGGGCGCCCTCGGTGACGCCCTCTCTCCCTCGTCCCCTTGGCTCGTCCTTCGCGGCGCGAGCCAGGAAGCAAAGGAGTGTCAGTGGCGAATCCGAATGCGAACACTTTCGATGTCGTCGTCGTGGGCGGTGGCCCCGCGGGGTCGTCCGCCGCGGTGACGATGGCCCGCAAAGGACTCTCCGTCCTCGTCCTGGAGCGTGCGGCGTTCCCTCGGTTCCACATCGGTGAGTCCATGCTCACCTACACGTCCGCGATGCTGGACAAGCTGGGCGTGACCGAGAAGGTGAAGGCCGAGGGCTTCCCGGTCAAGACGGGTGCGGAGTTCTGTCACACCGGCGAGGGTTTCCACCGGGTCGACTTCACCGACCAGGGCGCGGGCCGCGCCCTGACCACCTTCCAGCTGGAGCGCGCCGACTTCGACGTGATCATGCTGGACCATGCCGCCGAGTGCGGGGCCACGGTCGTCCAGGAGGCGCGGGTCACCAAGGTCGACATGGAGGGTGACCGGGTCGTCGGCGTCACCTACACCGCCCAGGGCACCGAGCGCAGCGTCCGGGCGCGTCGGGTCATCGACGCCAGCGGCCGCGCCGGCCTCATCACCAAGAACGTGCTGCGCAGCCGCAAGTACCCCCAGACCACCCGGACGGTCGCCGTCTTCCGTCACTACATCGGTGTCGACGAGGCGACCAACCCCGGTGTCGAGGGCGACATCCAGGTCGGCGCCCACGCGGACGGCTGGCTGTGGGCGATACCCGTGCGCAAGGACAAGCTCAGCGTCGGCACCGTGATCCCCGCCAGCATGCTGCAGAGCGCCGAGTCGCCCGACGCCCTGTTCGAGGAGCACGTCAGCCGCGTCCCCCGCATCCGGCAGCGCATCGAGGGTGCCGAGCACAACGAGACCCTCGTCGAGAGCGAGTTCACGTACTACTCCGACCAGGTCGCGGGCCCCGGCTTCTTCGTCGTCGGCGACGCGGGCGCCTTCGCCAACCCGATCTTCTCCGCCGGCGTGTACCTCGCGCTCGTCTCCGGCACCCACGCCGGTGAGCTGACCGTCGGGCTGCTGAGCGGCGAGCGGGAGGAGGAGGCCACCGTCGACGAGTACCAGCGCTTCTACAAGACGGGCTACGACACCTACACCCGGCTGATCCACGGCTTCTACGACCATGACTACAACCTGGGCAAGTTCCTCAAGAGCACGGGTGCCCGCGTGGCCCCCATGTGGGTCGCCCGGCTCCTGGGCGGAGACTTCTGGAGCGAGAAGAACCCGCTCGGCCGTCACCTGCGCGAACTGCCCGACAACAGCACCTTCTCCCCGTACGAGCCGTCGTACGGGTGCCCGGTCTACCCCGGGCTCGACTCCACCGAGCCGGCCGACACCAAGCTGCACGAGCCGCTGACCACGGCGCTTGACTGATCCGAGGCCCGAGGTCCTTGTCGGGGCCGTGACGGTGCCGGCGCCCCACCGCGCTGGCGCCGCTTCGTACGCATGCCCTCGCGCGGCGACGCGGAGGGGCCGATCGTCTAGGGGAACGAGAATCAGGATGTCCGAATCGCAGAGCACCTCGCACTCGCTGCTCGCAGCGCAGACTGGTATCTGGATGGGGCAGTCCCTCGATCCATCGAGCCCTGCCTACCTGTGGGGCAACTACCTCGAGTTGCACGGCCCGATCGACGTCCCCTTGTTCCAGGCGGTCGTGGCCCGCGTGGTCGCCGAGAGCGAGACACTGCACGCGCGTTTCGTGGACGGCCCCGACGGACCGCGTCAGATATCCGTTCCGCCCACCGACTGGACCCTGCCCGTCGTCGACGTGAGCGACGAGCCCGATCCCCTGCGGACCGTCGACGCCTGGGTGCGCGACGACCTGGCGGCCGCACCGGACCTGCGCGACGGGCATCCCTTCCGCCAGGTGCTCTTCCGTGCGGCGCCCGACCGGTTCTTCTGGTACCAGAGCTACCACCACATCGTGCTGGACGCCTACGGGTCCGCCCTGATCAACCGCCGGGTGGCCGACCTCTACAGCGCCCTGCGGGCAGGCGCCGAGGTCTCCCCGGACAACCCGTTCGGTTCCATGGCCGCGCTCCTCGCCGAGGAGCGGTCCTACCTCACCTCCCCGCAGCACCAGGCGGACCAGGAGTTCTGGAGCGAGCGCTTCGCCGACCGGCCCGAGCAGATCAGCCTCACCCGCGCGTCCGCCGAGCCGCAGAACCGCTTCGTCCGCTACCGCCACGAGATGACCGCGGCCGCCACCCTGTCGCTGACGGAGGCCGCCGGTGCGTTCGGCACCCGCCCGTCACGCCTGCTGATCGCCTCCACCGCCCTCTACCTGAGCCGCCTCACGGGCAGCCGGGACGTCGTCCTCGGCCTGCCGGTCGCCACCCGTCTCGACCCGGAGGCCCGGCGCACCCCCGCCATGACGGCCAACGTCGTGCCCCTGCGCGTCACCGTGCACCCGGCCATGACCGCCGCCGAACTGGTCGCCCAGGTCTCCGGCGAGCTGAGATCGGCGCTGCGCCACCAGCGGCGCCGCGGCGAGGACATCCGGCGTGACCTTCAGCTGCCGGGCGCCCCGAGGCGATTCTTCGGCCCCGTCCTGAACGTCATGCGCTTCGAGACGCTGCGGTTCGGCGAGTGCGCCAGCACGATGCACAATCCCGCGGCCCCGCTGCTCGAGGACCTGTCGATCGTCGCCTACGACCGCCCCGACGCCGAGGGCCTGCGGATCGATGTCAACGGCAACCCCCGGCTGTACACCGCCGACGACCTCCAGGCGCACGGGTCCCGGCTCATCACCACCCTGCGCACCCTCGCGGACCACCCCGACCGGCCGACGGGCCGCCTGGACGTGATGTCCGCCGACGAGCTCGGCCGGGTGCTGCCCTCGGCGGCCCCGGGGCACCGCGCGGCCCCCCCGGGCACCCTCCCGCAGACCTACGCCGCCGCACCCCGGGACCCCTCGGCCACGGCCGTGGTCTGCGGCGGCACCACGCTGACGTACGCCGAACTCGACGCCCGGACCAACCGGCTGGCCCGGCTCCTGATCGAGGCGGGCGTGGGCCCGGAAACGGTGGTGGCGCTGGCGCTGCCCCGGTCTGTGGAGACCGTCGTCGCGGTGCTCGCCGTGAGCAAGGCCGGCGGCGCGTACCTGCCGATCGACCCGTCCCTGCCCGTGGACCGGATCGCCTTCATGGCCGCCGGCACCCGGCCCGTCGTGGGGCTCGCCCTGTCCGCCACGCGGGAGATCCTTCCCGCCTCGCTGCCGGTGCTCGTCCTGGACGATCCCGGGACCGCGGAGCGGGCGGCGGCCTTCGACCCCGCCCCCATCCGCGACGAGGAGCGGCGCGGGGTGCTGCGGCCGGAGCACCCGGCGTATGTCATCTACACCTCGGGGTCCACCGGAACACCCAAGGGCGTCGTGGTCTCCCACCACAACGTGCGGCGCCTCTTCACCGGCACCGCGCGGCAGTTCGCCTTCGGCCCCGACGACGTCTGGACGCTGTTCCACTCCTACGCTTTCGACTTCTCCGTCTGGGAGATGTGGGGCGCGCTGCTGCACGGCGGACGTGTGGTCGTCGTGCCCTTCGACGTGAGCCGGTCGCCCGACGACTTCCTGCGGCTCCTCGCCGACCAGCGGGTCACGGTGCTCAACCAGACCCCGTCGGCCTTCTACCAGCTCGTCGAGGCGGGCGGCCGGGACCCCGAGGCGGAGCGCCGGCTCGCGCTGCGCTGGGTCGTGTTCGGCGGCGAAGCGCTGGAACCCGCCCGGCTCGCCGGGTGGTTCGCCCGGCGTGGCGACACCGTGCCCACGCTGGTGAACATGTACGGCATCACCGAGACGACCGTGCATGTCACCCAGCTGCCGCTCGTCGTCGCGGACGCCACCGGCCCGGAGCCCTCCCGGAGCCCCATCGGCTTCGCGCTGCCCGACCTGTCCCTGTACGTACTGGACGGCGCGCTGCGTCCGGTGCCGGTGGGCGGGACGGGTGAGCTGTACGTGTCGGGCGACGGTGTGGCGCGCGGCTACGCCGACCTGCGGGGCCTGACGGCGGAGCGGTTCGTGGCCGACCCGTACGGGCCGGCGGGTACGCGGATGTACCGCACCGGTGACGTCGTGCGACGGCGGGCGGACGGCGGGCTGGAGTACCTGGGGCGTGCGGACGACCAGGTCAAGATCCGTGGCTTTCGCATCGAACTGGGTGAGATCGAGGCGGTGCTGGCTCGGCACGCCGGTGTCCGGGGCGCCGTCGTCCTGGCGCGGGAGGACACGCCGGGGGAGGTACGGCTGGTCGCCTATGTGATCCCCGGGGAGGAAGCTGAGGCCGACCCCCGGGAGCTGCGCGGGTTCGTCGGGGAGCGGCTGCCGGAGTACATGGTCCCGGCGGCCGTCGTCCTCCTCGACGCCTTCCCGCTGACCTCGAACGGGAAGGTGGACCGGCGGGCGCTGCCCGAGCCGCGTTTCACCACAGCCGACCGCCGCCGGGCGCGCAGCCCGCGCGAGGACATCCTGAGCGAGCTGTTCGCCGAGGTGCTCGGCGTGCCCTCGGTCGGTGTGGACGACAACTTCTTCGACCTGGGCGGGCACTCCCTGCTGGCGACGCGGCTGATCAGCCGGATCCGGGCCGTGCTGGGTGCGGAGGTCTCGATCCGGGCGCTGTTCGAGGCCCCGACCGTGGAAGGGCTGGCCCGGCGGCTGGACACCGAGACGCAGGTCCGTCCGCCCGTGGTACGCGGGACACGTCCCGAGGTGCTGCCGCTGTCGTTCGCCCAGCGCCGCCTGTGGTTCCTGCACCGCCTGGAGGGCATCAGCGCCACCTACAACATGGTCACCACCGTCCGGCTCTCCGGGGCGCTCGACGTCGAGGCGCTGCGGACGGCCCTCGGTGACGTGATGGCCCGGCACGAGAGCCTGCGCACGGTGTTCCCCGAGATCGACGGGGTGCCATGTCAGCTGATCCTCGGCCCCGCCGAGGCCGGGGACCGTTTCGCCTTCTCGCTCACGGACGTGACACCGGAGGAAGAGGACTCCGCACTGGCGGCCTCCGCCCGGCACGGCTTCGACCTGGAGCGTGAGCTTGCGCTGCGGGCGGAGGTGTTCTCGGTGGGTCCGCGGGAGCATGTGCTGGCGCTGGTGCTGCATCACGTCGCCGGCGACGGGTGGTCGTTGGGGCCGCTGACGCGGGATGTGGCGCAGGCGTACGGTGCGCGGTGCCGGGGTGAGGTTCCGGTGTGGGAGCCGTTGGCGGTGCAGTACGCGGATTACACGTTGTGGCAGCGGGAGTTGCTGGGGTCGCAGGACGACCCGGACAGCCTGCTCAGCACCCAGCTCGCCTTCTGGAAGGAGGCGCTGGCCGGACTGCCCGAGCAGCACTCCCTCCCCACCGACCGCCCCCGCCCCGAGGTGAGCTCCTACCGGGGGGAGGGCCTGGAGACTCGCTTTGGCGCAGCCGTCCACCAGGGCGTCGCCGACCTGGCCCGCCGGTGTGGTGTCAGTGTGTTCATGGTGTTGCAGGCGTCGTTGGCGGCGTTGTTCACGCGTCTGGGTGCGGGGACGGATATCGCGTTGGGTACGCCGGTGGCGGGGCGTACGGATGAGGCGTTGGATGAGCTGGTCGGGTTCTTCGTGAACACCCTCGTGCTCCGCACCGACACCTCCGGCGACCCGACGTTCCGTGATCTGCTGGAGAGGGTGCGGGAAGCCGACCTGGCCGCGTACGCCCACCAGGACGTGCCGCTGGAGAACGTGGTCGAGGTCCTCAACCCGCTCCGGTCCCTCGCGTACCACCCCCTCTTCCAGATCATGCTGGTGCTCCAGAGCGCCACGGGCGAACTGGCGGCGTTCGACGGCCTGCGGACCCGGTACCGCCCGATGGGCAGCGGTGGCTCCCGCTTCGACATGGCGTTGAGTCTTTCGGAGACCCGTGACGGGGATGGTTCCCCGGCTGGTCTGGACGTGGTTGTCGAGTTCGCCACGGATCTGTTCGACCGTGGCACGGTCGAGACTCTCGTCGCCCGTTGGGGGCGGTTGCTGGAGGCGTTCGTCGCGGCTCCGGACCGTCGGATCGGGTCGGTTGATGTGCTGTCCCGGGATGAGCGGCGTGTGTTGCTCGACGGGGTGGGTGATGGTGGTGCGGCGGTGCCGTGGGTGTCGTTGGCGGGGATGGTGGAGCGGCGGGTGGCGGTTGATCCGGACGCGCTTGCTGTGGTGTGTGGTGATCAGCGGTTGTCGTACGGGGAGTTGGACGCGGCGGCGGGCCGGTTGGCGGGTTTGTTGGTGGGGCGTGGTGTGGGGCCTGAGTCGGTGGTGGCTCTGGTGTTGCCGCGGTCGGTGGAGATGGTTGTGGCGGTGTTGGCGGTGAGTAAGGCGGGTGGTGCGTTTGTGCCGGTTGATCCGTCGTTGCCGTTGGACCGGGTGGCGTTCATGGTGGCTGATACGCGGCCGGTGGTGGGTGTTGTGCTGTCGGGGACGCGGGGGGTGGTGCCTGCTGGTCTGCCGGTGGTGGTTCTGGATGATCCGGAGACCGTGGCGGGTCTTGCGGGTATGGGGTCTGGTGTGGTGCGGGGTGTGGTGGTGCGGCCGGAGCATCCGGCGTATGTGATTTATACGTCGGGTTCGACGGGTGTGCCGAAGGGTGTGGTGGTGCCGTCGGCGCAGTTGATGAGTTTCGCGTCGGTGATGGCGGATCGGTTCGGGGTGGTGCCGGGGCAGCGGGTGCTTGTGGTGGCGTCTCCGAGTTTTGACGCGTCGGTGATGGAGTTGTTGATGGGGTTGCCGTGGGGCGCCGTTTTGGTGGTGGCTCCGGCGGGTGTGGTCGCGGGTGAGGAACTCGCTTCGCTCCTGCGCGAACA
>NZ_LIPG01000011.1 GCF_001905505.1 Streptomyces sp. CB02058 | reverse complement strand
AAGCCCCGTGCCCTTGTGGCACGGGGCTTTTCTGCGTTCACGGCCCCTTGCCCGTACCCCTGTGCACTGCCGCAAGGATGCTGAGGGTAAGGTCAGGGGGCATCATTGGCACGTTCTTCACAGGAGGCCCCCGGGTGGAGGTCCAGGAGACTCGAGTTCAGACGGACCGAGTACTCACCATCCCCAACATCCTCAGCATGGCTCGCCTCGTCGGCGTACCGCTCTTCCTGTGGCTGATTCTTCGCCCCGTGTTCGGCGGGCCCAACAGTGACGGCTGGGCCCTGCTGGTCCTGATGCTGAGCGGTGTCAGTGACTACCTCGACGGCAAGCTGGCCCGCCGGTGGAACCAGATCAGCAGTCTCGGCCGGCTCCTGGACCCGGCTGCCGACCGCCTCTACATTCTGTCCACCCTCGTCGGACTGACGTGGCGGGAGATCCTGCCCCTCTGGCTGACGGCAGCGCTCCTCGCCCGTGAGCTGATGCTCCTCGTGATGGTGGCAATCCTGCGCCGACACGGCTATCCGCCGCCCCAGGTGAACTTCCTGGGTAAAGCTGCAACGTTCAACCTGATGTACGCCTTCCCCTTGTTGCTGCTCAGCGACGGAAGTGGTTGGCTTGCTTCGCTGGGCACCATTTTCGGATGGGCGTTCGCTGGATGGGGTACAACGCTCTATTGGTGGGCAGGGATCCTCTACGTGGTCCAGGTCCGCCGTCTGGTCAAGGCGGATGAAGTAGCCGATTAGCTCGTTGACGTGGCGCCGTGCAGAGTCGCAGGCCCGCACCGGATAGTTGTGGTGTTGCCCCGACGGGCGAAGTCGGCTAGACCGTCGTCTCTTCGAGGAGGACGTTTCCGACATGAAGGCCGTCGTGATGGCAGGCGGTGAAGGCACCCGCCTTCGCCCCATGACCTCAAGCATGCCCAAGCCGCTCCTGCCCGTGGCCAACAGGCCGATCATGGAGCATGTGCTGAGGCTGCTCAAACGGCATGGGCTCAACGAAACCGTTGTCACCGTCCAGTTTCTCGCCTCGCTCGTCAAGAATTACTTCGGAGACGGCGAAGAGCTCGGGATGGAGCTCAGCTATGCCAACGAGGAGAAGCCACTCGGTACCGCGGGGAGCGTCAAGAACGCCGAGGAGGCCCTGAAGGACGACACCTTCCTGGTCATTTCCGGTGACGCCCTCACGGACTTCGATCTCACGGACCTCATCGCCTTCCACAAGGAGAAGGGCGCACTCGTCACGGTGTGTCTGACCCGGGTCCCGAATCCTCTGGAGTTCGGGATCACGATCGTGGACGAAGAAGGAAAAGTAGAGCGCTTCCTCGAGAAGCCGACCTGGGGCCAGGTCTTCTCGGACACGGTGAACACGGGCATCTACGTCATGGAGCCCGAGGTCTTCGACTACGTCCAGGCCGACACCTCCGTGGACTGGTCCGGTGATGTGTTCCCGCAGCTCATGAAGGAAGGCAAGCCGATCTTCGGCTATATCGCCGAGGGTTACTGGGAAGACGTGGGCACCCACGAGAGCTATGTGAAGGCCCAGGCCGATGTGCTGGAGCGCAAGGTCGACGTAGAAGTGGACGGATTCGAGATCTCGCCCGGGGTCTGGGTCGCGGAAGGCGCGGACGTCCATGCCGACGCCGTACTCCGAGGGCCGCTGTACATCGGTGACTACGCGAAAATCGAAGCCGGTGCGGAGATCCGCGAGCACACCGTCGTCGGCTCCAACGTCGTCGTGAAATCCGGCGCGTTTCTGCACCGGGCGGTCGTGCACGACAACGTGTACATCGGTGAGCAGAGCAATCTGCGTGGCTGCGTGATCGGCAAGAACACCGACATCATGCGTGCGTCGCGTGTCGAGGACGGCGCCGTGATCGGCGACGAATGCCTGGTCGGTGAAGAATCGATCATCCAGGGGAACGTCCGGGTCTATCCGTTCAAGACCATCGAGGCCGGCGCCTTCGTCAACACCTCGGTGATCTGGGAGTCGCGCGGCCAGGCGCACCTCTTCGGAGCCCGCGGTGTGACCGGCATCCTGAACGTCGAGATCACCCCGGAGCTCGCCGTCCGGCTCGCCGGCGCGTACGCGACGACTCTCAAGAAGGGCGCGACGGTCACGACCGCGCGTGACCACTCCCGTGGTGCCCGTGCGCTGAAGAGAGCGGTCATCTCGGCCCTGCAGGCCAGCGCCATCGACGTCCGCGACCTGGAGAACGTGCCACTGCCGGTGGCCCGTCAGCAGACCGCACGGGGCAGCGCCGGCGGAATCATGATCCGTACGTCTCCGGGAGTGCCGGACTCGGTCGACATCATGTTCTTCGACGAGCGGGGAGCCGACCTCTCCCAGGCACGCCAGAAGAAGCTGGACCGCGTCTACGCCCGCCAGGAGTTCCGCAGGGCCTTCCCCGGCGAGATCGGAGACCTCCACTTCCCGTCGAGCGTCTTCGACTCCTACACCGGCTCCCTGCTCCGCAACGTCGACACGAGCGGCATCGCCGACGCGGGCCTCAAGGTGGTCGTGGACGCCTCCAACGGCAGCGCCGGACTCGTTCTGCCCAGCCTCCTCGGACGCCTCGGCGTGGACGCCCTCACGATCAACCCGGGACTCGACGAATCCCGGCCCACCGAGTCCGCCGAATCCCGTCGGGCGGGGCTGGTGCGCCTCGGCGAGATCGTGTCGTCCGCACGCGCGGCCTTCGGGGTGCGGTTCGACCCCGTGGGCGAACGCCTGTCGCTCGTCGACGAGCGGGGCCGCATCATCGAGGACGACCGGGCGCTGCTCGTCATGCTGGACCTCGTGGCCGCCGAGCGCAGGAGCGGCCGCGTCGCCCTGCCCGTGACGACGACCCGCGTCGCCGAGCAGGTCGCGGCCTACCACGGCACGCAGGTCGAGTGGACGACCACGTCGCCGGACGATCTGACGCGGGTGGGCCGTGAGGACACGACCATCTTCGGCGGCGACGGCCGCGGCGGCTTCATCATCCCCGAGTTCAGCAGCGTCTTCGACGGTGCCGCGGCGTTCGTCAGGCTGATCGGCCTGGTGGCCAGGACACAGCTCACGCTGAGCCAGATCGACGCCCGCATCCCGCGCGCCCATGTCCTGCGGCGAGACCTCGCCACACCGTGGGCGGTCAAGGGGCTCGTCATGCGGCGGGTCGTCGAGGCCGCGGGCGAGCGCAGCGTGGACACCACCGACGGTGTGCGTGTGGTCGAGACCGACGGCCGCTGGGTCATGGTGCTGCCCGACCGGGCGGAGGCGGTCACCCATCTGTGGGCGGAGGGCCCCGACGACGCTTCCGCACAGGCGCTGCTCGACGAGTGGGCTGCGGTCGTGGACAGCGCGGGCGACTAGGGCGTTCGCGCGGATACAGCCCGGCATGATCCGAGCGGGAGGCCCCGGGGTCTCCCGCTCGGGCCGGGCCTGGTCCGCGAGCGAGGTCCCGCACGTGCGGCGGCATGCGCGTCCCGCGTGATGCGTGTACGAGGCCCCAGGTCGTCGACGGTCGGCCCGGCATCCGATGTGCCACCGGTTCCGGGCCGACGGTGGGGCCATTCGGCGGCAGCCTCCATGACGTGCGACGATGTGCGGCATGTCGCAGCCGCCCCCCGATCGGAGTAGCGCCCCGCCGCGTCCTCGCCCCGACGCGTCCATGTCGCTGCTGACCACCGTGATGGAACACAGCCTCGACGAGGGATACGCCGAGGCCTCCGCCCGCCGCAGGTCGGAGGGCGATGCCGGGCTGCCCCGCACGCTCAGGGCCAAGCTGGGCCTTGCGGCCGGTCTGGTGCTGGCCGCGTTCGTGGTGACCCTCGGTGCCGCCGAGGCACAGGTCGCGGCACCCGTCGTGGCCAAGGAGCGCGAGGAACTCATCGACCGCGTGAACGCCGAGACCTCCACGGCGGACACGCTGGAGGCCGATGTCGACAAGCTGCGCAAGGACGTCAACGAGCGGCAGCGCAAGGCCCTTGAGCGGCACGGCGGGGACCAGGGCGGCCTGGTCGCCCTGTTGTCCGGCGCAACTGCCGTGGAGGGGCCAGGAATCAAGCTCGTCGTGGACGACGCGGAGGACACCGACCAGGGTGGCGGGGGACCGCGGGAGTCCACCGGCTTCGCGGACACCGGCCGGGTGCGCGACCGCGACATGCAGCGCGTGGTCAACGGCCTCTGGCAGTCCGGCGCCGAGGCGGTCGCCATCAACGGGCAGCGGCTGACGGCCCTCTCGGCCATCCGCGCGGCCGGCGACGCCATACTGGTCGACAACAGGCCGCTCGTGCCGCCGTACACGGTGCTCGCGGTGGGGGACGGGAAGCAGCTCGCCACGCGGTTCCGCGACAGCGCGGACGGCCAGTACCTTCAGGCGCTGCACGAAAGTTTCGACATCCGCACCAGCATCTCCGAACAGGAGAAGGTGCGCCTGCCGGCCGCTCCCAGCCTGATCGTACGTACAGCAGAGCCTCAGGCCGCAGACACGGGCAGTGGTGCGGCAGACACAGGGAAGGGCACATCGTGATCGCCGTACTGGGCCTCGTCGTGGGAGTCGTGGTCGGACTGTTGGTCCGGCCCGAAGTGCCGGCGGTGGTCGAGCCCTATCTGCCGATCGCCGTCGTGGCCGCGCTGGACGCGGTCTTCGGCGGCCTGCGGGCCATGCTGGACGGAATCTTCGTGGACAAGGTCTTCGTGGTGTCGTTCCTGTCCAACGTGGTCGTCGCGGCGCTGATCGTCTTCCTCGGTGACAAGCTCGGCGTCGGGGCCCAGCTGTCCACCGGTGTCGTGGTCGTGCTCGGCATCCGGATCTTCTCCAACGCCGCGGCCATCCGCCGCCACGTCTTCCGGGCCTGAGGCCGATGAACAACGAACAGAACCCCTTCGGTGGGGGACCGGCCGGAGCGCTTCCCCCCGAGGCCCCCGGGCCCGAGCCGTCACGCCCTGCCCCCGCCGAGGGTGTCTCCGGACGTCAGCGGCTGCTGGCGGGACTCTGGCCGCCGAGGGTGAGCAGGGCCCAACTCATCGTGGCGCTCCTGCTGTTCGTCCTCGGCCTCGGTCTTGCCATCCAGGTCAGGTCGAACAGCGACAACAGCGCCCTGCGCGGCGCCCGCCAGGAGGACCTGGTCCGCATCCTCGACGAGCTCGACAACCGCACCCAGCGCCTGGAGGACGAGAAGCAGCGCCTCGACGACCAGCGCACGGAGCTGGAGAACAGCTCCGACCAGGCGGAGGAGGCCCGTAAGCAGACGCTGGAGAAGGAGCGCCAGCTCGGTATCCTGGCGGGTACCGTCGCGGCGCACGGTCCGGGGATCACGCTGACCATCAGCGATCCGAGCGGTGCGGTCGAGGCCGACATGCTCCTCGACACCATCCAGGAGCTGCGTGCCGCGGGTGCCGAGGCGATCGAGATCAACGGTGTCCGGGTCGTCGCCAACACGTACTTCTCCGGGGACGGGGGAGAGTTGAGGGTGGACGGCAAGAGGATCGAGGCTCCGTACGAGTTCAAGGTCATCGGCAAGCCGCAGGACCTGGAACCGGCTCTGAACATCCCCGGCGGCGTGGTGCAGACGCTGGAGAAGGAGCAGGCCACGGCGGAAGTGGCACGCGCCGACGACATCGTGGTGGACGCCTTGCGACCGGCGGAGCAGCCTGACTACGCTCGGTCGTCGCCCCAGTGAGACAGGGGTGTGTGGTGCTCGAAGGACACGGGCACGAGGTTGCGGGGGGTCGCCGCAACGGATCGGTGACGCGTGGTGGAAACTGTCGGGTGGATACGGACGTTGTGAGGATGTCCGGGTCGGCAGGTGTGTTCATTCAGGGTTCGTCCTGCCCCACGGGCGGGTCTATTTCGGTCAAGGGGAAACGCCCGTGAAGTTGTTTGCGAAGTTGTTCGGAAAGAGTGCCCGCGAGGACAGCAACGCTGCCCGCCACCGCGCTCCGCGTCAGGGTGCCGAGGAGCAGGGCTCGGAGCGCCCGCTCTTCCGCGATGAGGTGCCGGGAACCGCCGGTGGTACCGGCGCGTCGTCGGTTGACCCCGCCGGTGCAGGACGCATAGGTTTCGGGGAACCATCAACCTCAAGTACGGGTGGAGGGTTCGCCCCCGCTCCGGAGGGCTCGTCCATGCCGGTTTGCAGCAGGTGCGGGCATCGCAATGCCGAGGCCAGCCGATTCTGTTCCAACTGCGGCGCGCCGCTGCGGGGCGGAATTCCCGAGCGGGCTTCGGAGACGACCTCGACCATCTCGATCTCCGGTATCGAGGCGTACGAGGCAGAGGCGACGGGGCAGACGTCCCTTCCCTCGCTCTCCCCGGAAGCCCAGGCCGCGGTCGACGCGCTGCCCGCGGGATCCGCGCTGCTGGTCGTGCGCCGAGGCCCGAACTCGGGCAGCCGCTTCCTGCTGGACGGCGACCTGACGACGGCCGGCCGTCACCCGCAGAGCGACATCTTCCTCGACGACGTGACCGTGTCGCGGCGTCATGTGGAGTTCCGCAGGAGTCCGGACGGTAGTTTCACCGTGGGCGACGTCGGCAGCCTCAACGGCACCTACGTCAACCGTGAGCGCATCGACTCCGTCGCGCTGTCCAACGGCGACGAAGTCCAGATCGGTAAGTACCGGCTGGTCTTCTACGCGAGCCAGCGGGGCGTGTGACCCTTCCCCGGACACCGTCCGGGGGGACCACCAGGAAGGCCCATGCTGCGAACACCGACAGGCGGTGCCGGTCACGGCACCGCCGCCGCGGGCGAGCGCACGATGAGTATCGGCACGGTGCTCCTCCAGCTGCGCGACGAGTTTCCCGAAGTCACGATCTCCAAGATCCGCTTCCTGGAGACGGAAGGGCTGATCGAGCCCCAGCGGACGCCGTCGGGCTACCGGAAGTTCGGTCCCGCCGACGTCGAGCGGCTGGCACAGGTCCTGCGCATGCAGCGGGACCACTACCTGCCCCTCAAGGTCATCCGTGAGCACCTGGAGGCCCTGGCCCGCGGTGAGCAGGTCGCGCTGCCGTCCCAGGGCGCGCAGGGCGAGCTGGGGGACGGCAGCTGGGACCAGGACCCGGGCGCGGCGACAGCGGCCCGTATCGGCCGCTCCGAGCTCCTCGCCGCCGCCGGCATCACCGAGGAGCAGCTCGACGAGTGGGAGTCCTACGGGCTGGTCGTGCCCGCGTCCGGCGGGAGCTACGGCGCCGAGGCGGTGACCGTGGCCAGGCTCGTCGCCGATCTCGGCCGGTTCGGGCTGGAACCTCGGCACCTCAGGGCCGTCAAAGCGGCGGCGGAGCGTGAGGCCGGGCTCGTCGAGCAGGTGGTCGCGCCCCTGCGCAGGCACCGGAATCCGCAGACCAGGGCCCATGCCGAGGCGACCGCCAGGGAGCTCGCCGAGCTGTCCGTGAGGCTCCACGCGGCGCTCGTGCAGTCCGCGCTGAAGGTGAGCTTTCACTGACCTTGGAGGAGCCCGACTATCCAAACATGGCGAGCACGTCCTAGGGTTGCTGTGTGAACGAGCTCGACGTTGTGGGTGTCCGGGTGGAAATGCCCTCCAACCAACCGATCGTGCTCCTGCGTGAAGTGGGAGGCGACCGGTACCTCCCTATCTGGATCGGCCCTGGGGAAGCGACCGCGATCGCCTTCGCCCAGCAGGGCATGGCTCCGGCCAGGCCGCTGACCCATGATCTCTTCAAGGATGTGCTCGAGGCCGTGGGCCAGGAGCTCACCGAGGTCCGCATCACGGACCTCAGAGAAGGGGTCTTCTACGCGGAGCTGGTCTTTGCCAGCGGGGTCGAGGTGAGCGCGCGTCCTTCCGACGCCATAGCGCTCGCCCTGCGCACCGGTACGCCGATCTACGGCAGTGACGGGGTGCTTGACGATGCGGGCATCGCCATCCCGGACGAGCAGGAGGACGAGGTGGAGAAGTTCCGCGAGTTCCTCGACCAGATCTCGCCGGAGGACTTCGGTACCAACAGCCAGTGACCGTCCTCGGAGGGGCGGCGTCAGCGCATCCGACAAGCCGTTCCCGTAAACCAGTCACGGGAAACCACCCTCAGGGTGATTATCACTCGGCGTGCCGAGTGTGGCGATCGTTGACGCACCCCTGGTGACTGCCTACCTTCGAGGTGGCAGGTCAAGGACGGAGGTCGGCGTGAGAAGCAGCGGCGACGGTACGGCTGCGGGTGGGCCGTACCGGCAGCACGGCAGTGCGGCCGACCACTCCATCAGACAGCCGGTTCAGCCGGCGGTGGTGGCAGCGGACGGTGTGGCAGTGGCGGGTGACATCGGCTATCGGGGGCCCACAGCGTGCGCTGCGGCGGGTATCACCTACCGGCAGCTGGACTACTGGGCGCGTACGGGGCTCGTCGAGCCGAGCGTACGTCCGGCCTACGGGTCGGGGACGCAGCGCCTGTACAGCTTCCGGGACGTGGTGCTCCTCAAGATCGTGAAGCGGTTCCTGGACACGGGGGTCGCTCTGCAGAACATCCGCACCACTGTCCAGCACCTCAGGGCACGAGGATTCACGGATCTCGAGCGCATGACCCTGATGAGTGACGGGGCGACGGTCTACGAGTGCTCCTCGCCCGACGAGGTCGTGAGTCTGCTCCAGGGGGGCCAGGGCGTCTTCGGGATCGCCGTCGGCGTCGTCTGGCGGGATGTCGACGCGGCGCTCTCCCAGCTCCACGGGGAGCGGGTCGACACGGGGGAGACGCTGATCGGGCACAACCCCGCCGACGAACTGGCACGCCGGCGCAACCGCGCGGTCTGACCCGGCGGAGCAGCAACAGGAGCCCTGACCCGAGCCGCCCCGCACCGCGCACGCGCCGGGCGGGGCGGTTGTCAGTGGCGTAGGGCACCATCGGTCCATGTGAGAGCCGCGCCCACGATTCTGCATCTGGACATGGATGCCTTCTACGCCTCTGCGGAGCAGGCGGCGAAGCCGAGTCTGCGCGGCAAGCCGGTGGTGGTGGGCGGCCTGGGGATGCGCGGCGTCGTCGCCACCGCTTCGTACGAGGCCCGGCGGCTCGGTGTGCACTCGGCGATGCCGATGGCCCAGGCGCGTCGGCTGGCGCCCAACGCGGCCTACCTGGTCCCCCGCTTCTCGCTCTACCGGACGGTGAGCGACCAGGTGATGGAGCTGCTCGGGCGGCTGTCACCGCTCGTCGAGCCGCTCAGCCTGGACGAGGCCTTCGTGGACCTGGAGGCCGGAGGGGTCGCCGACGACTCGGCCTCCGCCCGTGCGATCGGCGTGGAGCTGCGTACGGTGATCAGGGCCGTCACCGGCCTCAGCGGCTCCGTGGGCCTGGCCGGTTCCAAGATGCTGGCCAAGATCGCCTCCGA
This sequence comes from Streptomyces sp. CB02058, assembly GCF_001905505.1. GTDB lineage: Bacteria > Actinomycetota > Actinomycetes > Streptomycetales > Streptomycetaceae > Streptomyces. The sequence goes on along the minus strand of NZ_LIPG01000011.1, from coordinate 82,262 downwards.
GGAGGCGAAGCCCGACGGACTGATGCTCATCGAGCCCGGCACCGAGCGCGAGCTCCTCGCGCCGATGTCCGTGCGCATCCTGCCCGGCGTGGGGCCCGCCACAGGAGACCATCTGCGGCGCGCCGGCATGACCGTCGTCAACGACCTCGCGGAGGCGGGGGAGGCCGAGCTCGTACGCCTGCTGGGCAAGGCGCACGGCGTCGCGCTCCACCGCATGGCCCAGGGGTACGACGACCGGCCCGTCGTCGCGGAGCGGGACGCCAAGTCCGTGTCGGTCGAGGACACCTTCGACGTCGACCTGCACGACCGTGTGCGGGTCAGGACCGAGGTGGAGCGGCTGGCGGACCGGTGCGTGGGGCGGCTGCGCGGGGCCGGGCGCTCCGGGCGCACCGTCGTTCTCAAGGTACGCCGCTACGACTTCTCCACGCTCACGAGGTCCGAGACCCTGCGGGGCCCCACGGACGACCCCACGGTGGTCAGGGAGGCCGCCGCGAGGCTCCTGGAGGCCGTCGACACCACCGGCGGAGTGCGGCTGCTCGGCGTCGGCGTCACGGGCCTGGCGGACTTCACCCAGGAGGACCTCTTCGCGCAGGCCGCGGAAGCGGAGGCGGAACACGCGGCGGAGGAGGCCGCGGCGACCGGAGCCGCCCCCGAGGAGGCGGAGGCGGCTGTGCGGGAGGCCCGGGAGAGCGAGGAGCAGACGGCGCCCCGGCGCTGGTCCGCCGGGCACGACGTACGGCACGAGGTCCATGGACACGGATGGGTGCAGGGCAGCGGCGTCGGCCGGGTCACGGTGCGCTTCGAGGAGCCCTGGACACCGCCCGGCCGGGTGCGCACGTTCCGTGTCGACGATCCGCAGCTGCAGCCGGCCGATCCGCTCCCGCTGGTGCGGCGGCCCGCGGACTACTCCTCCTGGCCGGCCAGCCGGCCGAAGTCGCGGTCCGGGGCGACGGGCCCTGCCGACGGGGCGGAGTCCAGCCCGTAATGGCGGTAGAGCTGGAGTTCCTGTTCGGGGGAGAGATGGCGGCCGACGCCGAAGTCCGGCGCGTCCTTGATCAGGGCCCGGTCGAAGGGGATCAGCAGCGCCCCGTCGACGAACTCGCTCGGCTCCAGCGGGACGAACGCGTCCCTGGTGAAGAGACCGGTGCGCACGGCGGCCCATTCGGGTACGCCCGTCGCGTCGTCGAGATACACCTCGTCCACCGTTCCGATCTTGGCACCTTGACGGTCGAAGGCCTTTCGGCCGATCAGGCTGCGCGGATCGATGTCGGTCTGCACGGTGCCTCCCACGGGTCACAACTGCATCAGGGTGGTCGCAACTGCTCCACAGGCACTACGAAAGGGCAGAACCGGGGTATCGGCCACTCGAGACGGCCCGCTCCGTCCCCGCTGGTAGGCTGGAACCGGCTGCTGACCCCGTGCGGGAGAGTCCTCCGGAGAGATCCGGGGGCGCCGAAGGAGCAACTCCTCCCCGGAATCTCTCAGGCCCCCGTACCGCACGGACGAGGTCACTCTGGAAAGCAGGGCGGAATCCGTGCGGCACACGCCGCCGCGGGCGCCGCCCTCACCGACGGTGAAAGCCGGTACGCCCCAGGGCGTCCCGGTGAAGCTCTCAGGTCGAGATGACAGATGGGGAGGCCGTACGGGCAGCCACGCCGTGGCGCCCCTCGCAGGTCGTGGCAGACCAGGAGGCCTCCATCATGACCCCCCGTCGCACTCCGCTCTCCCAGCTGGAGCAGGGCATTCCCTTCGAGCAGCGCCACATCGGGCCCGACGCAGGGGCCCAGGCGAAGATGCTCGCCCAGGTCGGTTACGGCTCCCTCGACGAGCTCACCGCCGCCGCGGTGCCCGACGTGATCAGGAGCGCCGAGGCGCTGGACCTCCCCGAGGCCCGTACCGAGGCCGAGGTCCTGGCCGAGCTGCGCGTCCTCGCCGACCGCAACCAGGTGCTGGCCCCGATGATCGGGCTCGGCTACTACGGCACGTTCACCCCGCCGGTGATCCTGCGCAACGTCATGGAGAACCCTGCCTGGTACACGGCCTACACGCCGTACCAGCCGGAGATCTCCCAGGGGCGCCTCGAGGCCCTCCTGAACTTCCAGACGATGGTCGCCGACCTCACCGGCCTGCCGACCTCGGGAGCCTCGCTCCTCGACGAGGGCACGGCCGCCGCCGAGGCCATGGCCCTGGCGCGGCGCGTCGGCAAGGTGAAGGAAGGCGTCTTCCTGGTCGACGCCGACACGCTGCCGCAGACCGTCGCCGTGATCCGGACCCGCGCCGAACCGACCGGCGTCGAGGTCGTCGTCGCCGACCTCACCGACGGCATCCCGGCTGAGATCGCCGAGCGCGGCGTCTTCGGCGTGCTGCTCCAGTACCCGGGCGCCTCCGGGGCCGTGCGCGACATCAAGCCCGTCATCGACCAGGCGCACGAGCTGGGGGCGGTCGTCTCCGTCGCCGCCGACCTCCTGGCCCTGACGCTGCTCACCTCGCCCGGCGAGCTCGGCGCGGACATCGCCGTCGGCACCACCCAGCGCTTCGGCGTCCCGATGGGCTTCGGCGGACCCCACGCCGGCTTCATGGCCGTACGCGAGAAGTTCGCCCGCAGCCTGCCCGGCCGCCTCGTCGGTGTCTCCGTGGACGCGGACGGCGACAAGGCCTACCGCCTGGCGCTGCAGACCCGCGAGCAGCACATCCGCCGCGAGAAGGCCACCAGCAACATCTGCACCGCCCAGGTGCTGCTCGCCGTCATGGCCGGCATGTACGCCGTCTACCACGGCCCGGACGGGCTCCGCACGATCGCGCAGCGCACCCACCGCTACGCCGCCGTCCTGGCCGAAGGGCTGAAGGCCGCCGGCAACGAGATCGTGCACGACGCGTACTTCGACACCCTCACCGTGCGGGTGCCGGGGACGGCGGCCGACGTCGTCGCCGGTGCGCGTGAGCGTGGGGTCAATCTGCGCCTCGTCGACGCGGACCACGTCTCCGTCGCCTGCGACGAGACCACCACCCGGGCCCGGATCGCCGCGGTCTGGGCCGCCTTCGGAGCCGACGGCGACATCGAGGCACTGGATGCCGAGACGGCCGACGCGCTGCCCGAGGGGCTGCTGCGCACCGACGCGGTCCTCACCCACCCGGTCTTCCACCAGCACCGCTCCGAGACGGCGATGCTGCGCTACCTGCGCAGGCTCGCCGACCGCGACTACGCGCTGGACCGCGGCATGATCCCGCTGGGCTCCTGCACCATGAAGCTGAACGCGACCGCCGAGATGGAGTCCATCACCTGGCCCGAGTTCGGCGCGCTGCACCCCTTCGCCCCCGCCGAGCAGGCACAGGGTTTCCTCACCCTCATCCGTGAGCTGGAGGAGCGCCTCGCCGAGGTCACGGGTTACGACGCCGTCTCCATCCAGCCCAACGCGGGCTCGCAGGGCGAGTTCGCCGGTCTCCTGGCCGTCCGCGCCTACCACCGTGCCAACGGCGACCACGGCCGTACCGTCTGCCTGATCCCGTCCTCCGCGCACGGCACCAACGCGGCGAGCGCCGTGATGGCCGGAATGAAGGTCGTCGTGGTGAAGACCGCCGAGGACGGGGAGGTCGACATAGAGGATCTCCGGGCCAAGATCGCGCAGTACCGCGACGAGCTCGCCGTCCTGATGATCACCTACCCGTCCACGCACGGCGTCTTCGAGGAGCACGTCGCCGACATCTGCGGCGAGGTGCACGACGCCGGCGGTCAGGTCTACGTGGACGGTGCCAACCTCAACGCCCTGGTCGGCCTCGCCAAGCCGGGCCACTTCGGCGGTGACGTCTCCCACCTGAACCTGCACAAGACCTTCTGCATCCCGCACGGAGGCGGCGGCCCGGGCGTCGGCCCGGTCGGCGTGCGCGCCCACCTGGCGCCGTACCTCCCCAACCACCCCCTCCAGCCCGCCGCGGGCCCGGAGACCGGCGTCGGCCCGATCTCGGCCGCCCCGTGGGGCTCGGCGGGCATCCTGCCGATCTCATGGGCGTACGTACGCCTGATGGGGGGCGAGGGCCTCAAGCGTGCGACGCAGGTCGCCGTACTCGCGGCCAACTACATCGCCAAGCGCCTGGAACCGCACTTCCCGATCCTCTACAACGGCCCGGCCGGTCTGGTCGCGCACGAGTGCATCGTGGACCTGCGGCCGCTCTCCAAGGAGACCGGCGTCAGCATCGACGACATCGCCAAGCGGCTGATCGACTACGGCTTCCACTCGCCGACCATGTCCTTCCCGGTGGCTGGGACGCTGATGATCGAGCCGACCGAGAGCGAGGACCTCGCGGAGCTCGACCGGTTCTGCGACACGATGATCGCCATCCGGGGCGAGATCGACAAGGTCGCCTCCGGGGCCTGGAGTGCGGACGACAACCCGCTGCGCAACGCCCCGCACACGGCTGCCTCGCTCGGCGGCGAGTGGACCCACGGCTACAGCCGTGAGGAGGCCGTCTTCCCGGCCGGCGTCACGCCCGCGGACAAGTACTGGCCGCCGGTGCGCCGGATCGACGGTGCGTTCGGTGACCGCAACCTGGTCTGCTCCTGCCCGCCGCTGGAGGAGTACGACCAGTAGGAGCGCGGACACGCGTCGGGGCCGGTGCGGAGAATTCTCCGGGCCGGCCCCCGTGTCTCTGCTGCCTCGGTCAGGCGGCCTTCACCACCCGGTCGCTCTTCAGCGGCCGGTGAGGGGCGATGATCTGCCCGTCCGGGAGCAGCTCGCCGGTGTCCTCGAAGAGCAGGACGCCGTTGCACAGCAGGCTCCATCCCTGTTCCGGGTGGTGGGCCATCAGGCGTGCGGCCTCCCGGTCGTTGGAGTCGGCGGTCGGGCAGGGTGGCTGGTGCTGGCACATGGAGGGGTTCTTTCGCTGCGTCGATTCGAGTGTCCTGCGGCTGGACGATGTGTTCATGGCCGCCCCCGTATCAGTCGGTCCGGTCCCAGTGTTGCCCCACGGGCGTCATTCCGCAGGGATTTCGCTGCAGCTGCTGTTCTCCTCCCATGACGCATCACCCGGCCGGACGGTTCGATCCAACTGGACTGTCCGTTCGGATGGTTCGGGGTGACCTGACCGGACTAGTCCGCACGGGAAGCCGACGCGCCCCCGCCGGGAGTCCCGGCGGGGGCGCGTGATGACGCGGGGTCAGGCAGGCGACCCGAGAAGGCCGGGGACCTCGGGCAGATCCGGCAGGGGCGCTGGGGTGACACGCAGTGTCATGACCGGGAGCAGCTCGGCGACATGATGCGGCCGGTAGGCCGTGATGCCCGGCGGGGCGGGCGCCAGGGGCACCAGCACATCGGTCGGCGCGAGCACACCGCCGCCGGCGTCGGCCCCGGTGTCGTGGTGCAGCCAGAGGGTGAGCATGTACAGCTCGGGCACCGAGAGCAGGCGCGGCTGGTAGTGCGCCGACGACGACTCCGCCTGACGCACGGCCAGTTCGGTCGAGAGGAGGTACGGGCCCTCGAAGAAGTGCGAGAACGTCCAGCCGTCGGCGGTGAGCATGGTGTCCGCGGCGGCGACGGCGCGCTCGCCGTCACGGATCAGGAAGCGCCAGCCGGCCAGGCGGGTGCGCGGAGCGGCCTCGTTCGGCACGATCCGGTCCAGCACATGGACGGGAAGCGGGAGTTCGGGGCTCAGAGATCCCTGGACGGACCTGAGAGCGGGCGTATGGGCCTCGCGCACTGCGGTGGGAGAACCGAGTGCCGCGAGAACGCTGCGCAGTGCGGGCGCGGGGGCCGGGGAAACATGCAGCGGCATAGTGGGTCGCCTCTCACTTCGGAGACACGGTGATGCGTGGGCGGGTGCAGACGGCGCTGTCGGCGTGCGGGGCCAGAGGAAGGCCGGTGACGGGCGGACGGGCCGGTGCGTCAACTCTCTGCCTCGTGCGCAGAGTTTATACGACAAATGTTCACACGATGTTTCGGCTACCTGACCCGCATATTGCGCGCAAGGGGCATCTGAGCCTTTGAATTGCGGGGTTTCTGTGGATTCGGGCCGCTCCGGACCCCTGCCGCCAGGTATTTTCCCTATGCGGCGGTAGGCTGAAACACGTCGGTGTTTCTACCACGCAACTCGGCCGCGTGAACTGCATATGCCTCATGCCTTCGGAATGTGCCTCCGGCGTCGGCCACCAGACTAGTGGCTGTCCGGAGGGCGCGCAGGCGTTACGGATCATCTCGTCGGGGCATTATCGATCGTGATACGAGCGGCCTGTGCCGCGGGCCGCCCACTCGAGGAGGGACCCTTCGATGGGCGAGAAGGTCGTGGCGGGCGCCTTTGCCCCGTCCGATCGGCAGGCGTACCGCGAGAAGCTCACCCGGTGCCTGACCGGGCTGGAGAGGCTCCTGTCGGAGCGGAGGTTCGATCGGCCCAGGAATCTCATGGGGCTGGAGATCGAGCTGAATCTCGCGGGTTCGGACGGCATGCCGAGGATGCGGAATGCTGAGGTGCTCCAGCGCATCGCCAGCCGGGATTTCCAGACGGAACTGGGGATGTTCAATCTGGAAGTAAACATTCTTCCCCACCGGCTGAGCGGCCGGGTTTTCGATCAGCTCGCCGAGGAGTTGCGCACCGGACTCGCATATGCCCATCGCAAGGCCGCGGAGGTCGACGCGGGGATCGTGATGATCGGCATCCTGCCGACCCTGGGACGTGATGACCTGGTCTCGGCGAACCTCTCCGACGTGGACCGTTACACGCTTCTCAACGATCAAATGGCGGCGGCCCGCGGTGAGGAATTCATCCTTGATATCGAAGGCGTGGAGCGATTGGTCTCCACCTCTTCCTCGATCGCCCCGGAATCGGCCTGCACCTCCGTGCAGTTGCATCTCCAGGTGACCCCGGACCGCTTCTCCGACGTCTGGAACGCCGCCCAGGCCATCGCGTCCGTACAGATCGCCCTCGGCGCCAACTCTCCCTTCCTGTTCGGCAAGGAGCTCTGGCGGGAGTCGAGGCCGCCGCTGTTCCAGCAGGCCACGGACGTACGGCCGCCCGAACTCAGGAATCAGGGGGTGCGCCCGAGGACCTGGTTCGGGGAGCGCTGGATCGGATCGGCGTACGAGCTCTTCGAGGAGAATCTGCGCTACTACCCGCCGCTGCTGCCGATCTGCGACGACGAGGATCCGCTGCACGTTCTCGACGAGGGCGGGGTGCCGGCCCTCGCCGAGCTCGTCCTGCACAACGGCACGGTCTACCGCTGGAACCGCCCGGTCTACGGGCTGGCCGACGGCGTGCCCCATCTGAGGGTGGAGAACCGGGTCCTGCCCGCCGGTCCCACGGTCGTCGACGTGATCGCCAACGCCGCCTTCTACTACGGGCTCGTGCGCGCGCTCGCCGACGAGTCCCGGCCCGTGTGGAGCAGGCTGCCCTTCGAGGCGGCTGCCGAGAACTTCGACGCCGCCTGCCGCCACGGCATCGAGGCGGAGCTGCTCTGGCCGCGTCCCGGCCGCTCCGGAGGCGTGGCCAAGGTGCCCGCCGTCAAGCTCGTACGGGACGAACTGCTGCCGCTCGCCGCCGCGGGGCTCGACGCCTGGAACATCGAGCCCTCGGACCGGGACCGCTACCTCGGCGTGATCGAGGAACGCTGCCGGCTCGGGGTGAACGGAGCCTCCTGGCAGGTCGACACCTACCACCGGGCGCTGGACGCGGGCCTCGAACGCGAGGGGGCCCTGGCGGCGACCACCCGGCGCTACGGGGAGCTGATGCAGGCGGGCGAGCCGGTGCACACCTGGCCGGTCGGCTTCCCCGCCCCCTGAGGGAGGAGCCTCCCGGTGTCCCGCCTCCGCGACACCTTCGGGCAAGCTATGACGCGTAGTCGACGGAAGGTGCACAGGTGGAGGCGGGGCGCGTGGCTGAATCCATTCCTCACGAGGGGGTGTCCCGGCGGACCCTGAGCTCGGAGACGCTGCTCGTGCTGGCTCTCTCGCTCGGGGCCAGCGCGGTGTCCGCCCTGATCAGCTTCATCGGGTCGTTGACGAAACCAGGTGGCCTCAAGGACCAGGCCGCGACGCTGAACGGCTCGTACGCCCCGGGCCGGCCATGGCTCGACCTGTCCTGGCAGCTCTTCGGCATCGCCACGGCGCTGGTGCCCGTCGCCCTGGTGGCCCACCTGCTCATGCGGGAGCGCGCGAGTCTGCGGACCCTCGGCCTCGACCGCACCAGGCCCTGGCAGGACCTCGGCCGGGGCACTCTGGTCGCGGCGGGGATCGGCAGCGCCGGGCTGGCGTTCTACCTGGTGGCGCGGGCCACCGGATTCAACCTCACGGTGGTGCCGGAGTCGCTGCCCGAGGTGTGGTGGAAGTTCCCCGTACTGATCCTCTCCGCGCTCCAGAACTCCCTCGTCGAGGAAGTCATCGTCGTCGGCTATCTGCTGCGGCGGCTGGGGCAGTTGGGATGGACGCCGATGGCCGCGCTGGTGGCGAGTTCCGTACTGCGCGGCTCGTACCACCTCTACCAGGGGATCGGCGGCTTCATCGGGAACATGGTCATGGGCGTGGTCTTCGTGCTGCTGTACCGGCGCTGGGGGCGGGTCGGGCCGCTTGTCGTCGCCCACGCCCTGCTCGACATCGGGGCGTTCGTCGGTTACGCCCTGCTCGCGGGCAAGGTGGACTGGCTGCCGACCCCGTGAGCAGGGCCGCCCCGCCCGCCGGGCTCAGAGTCCCGCGAGCAGGTCGCCGTCGATGACCGTGACCGCGCTGCCGGTCAGCAGGGTGCGCTCGCCCCGCAGCGAGGTGCGGACCAGACCCGAGCGGGCCGAGGCCTGGAGGCCCGTGAGGTCGCCACGGCCGAACCTGGCCGACCAGAAGGGCGCCAGAGCGGTGTGGGCGCTGCCCGTCACCGGGTCCTCGTCGATGCCCACCCGGGGGAAGAAGCCCCGCGAGACGAAGTCGTAGCCGCTCGTGGGGTCCTCGGCCGCCGCCGTGGCGATGACGCCCCGTCGGGAACAGGCGACGAGCGCGCGGAAGTCCGGCCGGAGAGCGCGTACGGCCGCCTCGTCGGCCAGTTCCACCAGGAGGTCGCCGACCTGCTCGCCCGTGTCATGGACGGAGAGCGGCGACGCGCCGAGCGCCTCGGCCAGTCCGGCCGGGGCCGGCACCGGTGTCAGAGGCGCCGTCGGGAAGTCCAGCGTCAGGGTGCCGTCCTCGTGTGCCGTGGAGCGCAGGACGCCGGACCGGGTCGCGAAGCGCACCGTGCCGCTCGCGGCTCCCGTGGTGTGCAGGACGTGAGCGGTGGCGAGTGTCGCGTGCCCGCACATGTCGACCTCGGTCGTGGGGGTGAACCAGCGCAGCGCCCAGTCGGCGTCGCCGCCCGGCGGCAGCGGGTGGGCGAAGGCGGTCTCGGAGAGATTGACCTCGGAGGCGATGATCTGGAGGCGGTCGGCCCCGGGGAAGGTCCCGGAGTCCAGGATCACGACTCCGGCGGGATTGCCGGCGAAGGGGCGGCCGGTGAACGCGTCGACGATGCGGATCTTCATGGAGCAGACGGTAGGCGGACGCAATCGCGCGGTCCAAGGCCAATCGCGGATGCGCGGCTCGTACCGTCGGCGGGTCGGCCCACGCCACGGAGGTGACCCCCTTCGGCCGGCGCCGTTGGCGCGCGTTCCGCGATCGCCCTTCCGCCGCCGTCGGCTCCTAGGGTGGGCGAGGCCGGTGCGGACAGCCGCTCGCCCGAGCCGATGCCCCGTTCCGCGACGCGATGGGAGACTCCGATGGGCTCGTTCGATGTGCTGCTGGACGACGAACGCAGGCAGTTCGACGCGTTCGTGAAGGACGGTCGGAGTGCCGTCGAGGCAACCCTCGACGGCCTCACCGAGGAACAGGTCCGCCGACGGCTCGTACCCTCGGCAACCACGTTGCTCGGCCTGCTCAAGCACGTCACGTGGATGCAGCGGGTCTGGTTCGAGGAGTGCGTCGGCGGCACGTCCCGTCGGGAGCTGGGATTGGTGCAGAGCCCGGACGAATCCTTCAGGCTCTCCGACGACGACACCGTCGCCTCCGTCCGGGCGGCCCATCAGGAGGCCTGCGCGACGGCCGCGGCGATCGTCTCGGGTCTGTCGTTGGACACCGTCGTGACCGGCCACCGCACCGGACCGCGTACGCTGCGCTGGGTGTATCTGCAAGTCCTGCGCGAGCTGGCCCACCACTGCGGGCACGCCGACATCCTGCGCGAGCAGCTGCTCGCCACCGACCGGGTTCCGGGGCCGGACCCGACGGCGTGACTCATGACTTCCGGGCACCGGCGTGAGTTCGACGCCGGAGCCCCGCTGTTCCGGCGCGGCCGTCAGACCTGTCCAGCCGATCATGGCGGCCGGACCGCCCGCCGGACGGGAGCCATGGCCGTGAACCAGCCGACGCGGAGACATGGGGGGTAGGGGCATCATGGTCGCGTTCCACGCGTCCGCACTGGACGGAGTCGCCCGCAATCCGTCGCTGCCGACACCGCTGCTGCTGTGCCTGCTCGCCTTCGACGGGGGTGGTGACGGTCGTCCGCGCCGACGCCGAGAGGTGCCTCGCCGAGCGGACGCACCTGGCGGCACTCGCCGAGAACCCGTCGCTGCCCGCCGATCTCGTGGAGCGGCTCGCCGCCGACCCCGACGAGGACGTACGGCTCGCCATCTCGCTCAGGCCGGAGCTGGACGAGACGCGGCGCATGGAGATCGACTTCACGGCCGGGGACTTCGACCGGGGGGATACCGTGCAGTAGGTACGAGACGGGCTGAGCGACCCCGAGGTGCTGCGCCGCGCCGCGGTCTCCGCCCACCCGCTGCTCCAGCGCGCCGCCGCCCGGAGTCCCCACCTGCCGTCCGGTCTGCTGCTCCTGCTCGCGCGCGTCGAGGATCCGGTGGTGGATAACCGCCTGGGCATTCACCACCCCGACACCCCGGAGGAGGTTCTGATGCGGGTGTACGCGAGGCTCGGCGGGACGTTCTCCGCCTGGATGGCGGAGACGCACCCGCGCTTTCCCCGCGAGGGCCTCGCCGCCCGCTACGCGGACCACCCGGACGGGAACTACCGCCGACTGGCCGTCCGGGATCCGGCCGCCGCGCCCGCGCTGATCGAACGGCTGAGCCATGACCCCGCGGTCTGGACGCGTCAGGCAGCGGCCGGTGATCCGCGCCTCCCGCTCCACCGGCTCCGCGAGGCCCTCCACGAACCCGAACTGGCCTCCAGCGCGGGCGCCAACCCGGCGCTCCCCGAAGACGAGATGGCCGCCGTCCTGAACCGGGCCGGCGTTCCCGCCTGACCGCCGAGTGACGCGGCCAGGCCCCGCCCCGCTTCCCTTTGTGAGGCCGATCGCGGGCGTCAGGGCCGAACAGCTGAGTGACGTTGCCCCTTCGGCTACAACCGGTCCGGCTGTTCTGGCTGTTCGGCCTGTCCGGCCTGTTCGGCGGGGAAGAGGATGGGGCTGAGGAGGTAGCGGGTGCGGTCCCGCGAGGGTTCGTTGGCGAGGAGGGGCGCGATGGCGGCCTGCATCGCTCCGATCAGCTCTGCGAGCTCGTCCTTGCTGAGCCAGATCGCGTGCTGGCGGTAGCCGACGAGGTCGTCCACGGGATCACTGCCGTCGCGCTCCAGATAGGCGCCGAACTCGGCGACCAGGGCGGCCATCGCGGCAGCGAACGCCCGCTCGTGGTGCTGTGGGGTGAGCGCACGCATGGCTTCCGCGTCGATGCCCGGGTGCTCCTGCCTCAGCCGGTAACTGCGTTCGACGGCACCCCGCACCCGCCGTTCGTCGGCGACGTCGAGGATGCCGCCTGCGGCGAGAAGGTCGACGTGCCGGTAGACGGTGGCCTTGGAGGCATCCGGGATGAGAGCGCACAACTGGCCGGTGGTCAGGGCCCGCCCGCCGCGCAGGGCGTGGACCACGCGGAGGCGGACAGGGTGCGCCAGGAGTTCCAAGGTGTCCATGACCAAACATTCTCACGCATGCTACCTTTATCAAAATTGAGAAAGGTGAAGCGATGCAAGCTGCTGAGCAGACCGCCGTGCTGGTGGTCGAGTGGGCATGCGACGGCCGCTTCGGGGAGATCGTCGCGCGGTTCAGCCCGCCGTTGAGTGCTGCGGTGACCGTCGAGGCACTCCAGGCGGCCTGGCTCGCCGAGACCGCGCGGACCGGTCCGGTCACGGACCTCGGCGAACCGTCGAGCGAGCCTTTGCGCCCGGACCTGACCCGTGTCGGCGTGCCCGTGGTCTGCGAGCGGGGACAGTTCACCGCCGTCATGTCGGTCGACTCCGTCGGCCTGCTGAACGGGCTGCGCCTCGCGCCTCCTGCCGGCGAACCATGGACGCCGCCCCGCTACTCGGATCCGGACGCCTTCGAGGAGCACGAGGTCACGGTCGGGGCCGGCCCTCTCGCCGTGGCCGGCACGGTCACCGTTCCGCGCGGCGACGGCCCATGGCCCGGAGTCGTGCTTCTCAGCGGCGGTGGCCCCTTCGACCGGGACGCGACCAGCGGCCCCAACAAGCCCCTCAAGGACCTCGCCTGGGGGCTGGCATGCCGCGGCGTGGCGGTGCTGCGCCACGACAAGGTGACCTTCACGCACGCGGCGCAGGTGGCTGCCGCGGACGACTTCACGATGACGCAGGAGTACGTCCCCCACGCCGTCGCCGCAGTGCGTCTGCTCCAGAACGAGCCGTGCGTCGATTCCAGCCGGGTGTTCGTCGCCGGGCACAGCATGGGCGGCAAGGCCGCCCCGCGGGTCGCCGAGGCCGAGCCGTCCGTCGCGGGTGCCGTGATCCTGGCGGGTGACGCCGAGCCCATGCACCGGGCGGCCGTCCGGGTCGTGGGCCACCTTGCCGCCCTCGACCCCGGTCCGCGCTCCGAGGCGCTCCTCGCGGAGATCACCCGTCAGGCAGTGACCGTCGAGGCCGCCCTGTCACCCCGTACGCCCCGGGAGGACCTGCCTTTCGGCCTTTCCGCCTCGTACTGGCTGGACCTGCGCTCCTACGACCCCGTTGCCACCGCCGCCCGCCTGGACAAGCCCCTGCTGATCCTCCAGGGAGGCCGCGACTACCAGGTGACCGTCGAGCACGACCTGTCCCTCTGGAGGGAGGGGCTGACCGGGCATCCGGACGTCACCATCCGGATCCACGAAGCCGATGACCACCTCTTCTTCCCGGGCACGGGACCTTCGACGCCCGCCGGGTACCTGGCGCCGCAGCACGTCGACGCGGCGGTCGTCACGGACATCGCCGCGTGGCTGGACCGTCGGCTCTGACGCGGGTGTCCGCCGTGCGGTGGAAGGCCGAGTGCCTGGCGGGGCGCGGGTGGCCGGTTCGGGAGGCGCCGGGGGTGATCCGTGCCGGCCACGGGATCGTGGCAGGGGCGGGTGGCGGCTCATCCGCGTGCTCATCGACCACTGGCAGCGCCTCGCTGGTGGTCGTCAGGGTCTCGTGATCACCGGATCGTGTGACAGCCTTCGAGATCGGTGCGGGCGGCGGCCACTCAGGTGCCGGGGTGCTGCGGCAGGGCGAGCCAGTCCGACCAGGAGATCTCGCGGCCGAGGAAGCGCGGCTGCTCGAACGGCCAGTCGACGGCGATCCACCGCGGCACCAGCGCGTCGAGGGCCTGCTCGACCTCGCCGCCCACCAGCTCGTCCACCACCCACCAGGAGATCTCGCCGTCCGCGCCGGCCCTCTCCGGCGGGTCGATGTAGACACAGCCGAGCAGAACCGTCTCCGCCGCGTCGAACAGCGCGTAGTTGAAGGACTGGTGCGCGGCGATCTCCTTCTCGTGCCGCGAGAGGTCGGCCCGGTCGGCCTCGTAGGTCATGGTCTCCGCGGGCCAGCCCCAGGCCGGGCCGAAGATGGTCCACAGCCGCTCGCGCGACCCCATCACGGCCGGATAGTCGAGCGGGGTGTCCGCCTCCCGGATCGGCCGCAGATGATGACCGCCGCCCGGCAGCGGTACCAGGACGGGGTGGACGAAGTCATCGGGAAGCCAGCTCATGGTGCCCGACCGTAGCAGCGCGGCCGTCCGCCCCCTCGGAATTCCCCGCACGCCGGCAGGCTCTGCTGTCATGCCGACGGGCCCGCGACCACGGGATCGAGACCCCTGTTCGGTCGACGGACTTGATGATCGGCAGGGCGACGGCTGCTCGGTCGGGCTGCCGCTGCACTCCTCCCGCCCTTCACTGCCCGTGCCGGGTCTTGCCTTGCGATAGTTTCCGATATATCGTTGAGGCATCGCGACAGATCAACGACAAGTGTCGCGTCACCACGATGACGAAAGGAGCGCAGTCATGCGTTCACATGGACACGATCACGGGTACGGCCCTGGGCGCCGAGGCGCCGGCAGGGGAGACTTCGACGGCGGCCGGGCCGCGTTCGGGCCGTTCGGCCCGCCCTTCGGTGGCGGACCCTTCGGTGGCGGCGGAGGCCGCGGCCGGGGAGGCGGAAGGGGAAGGGCCAGGCGCGGTGACGTACGTGCCTCCATCCTCGCGCTGCTCAAGGACCGCTCGATGCACGGTTACGAGATGATCCAGGAGATCGGCGAGCGCAGCGGAGGGGCCTGGCGGCCCAGCCCCGGCTCGGTGTATCCCACGCTCCAGCTGCTGGAGGACGAGGGTCTGATCGTCAGCGTCAGCGAGGGCGGCAAGAAGCTGTTCACGCTGACCGACGCGGGGCGTACGGAGGCCGAGTCCGGCGCCGAGGCGCCGTGGGAGGAAGCCGGTCGCGGTGTCGACTGGGAGGGTATGAACGAGATCCGGCAGGCCGGGTTCGGTCTGATGGAGGCGTTCGGCCAGGTCTGGAAGACCGGTTCGGCCGACCAGCGGCAGAAGGCCCTCACGGTCATCAACGACGCCCGCAAGAAGCTGTATCTGATCCTCGCCGACGAGCACTGAGCCGTGCGGCTCGCCGAGTGCTGGTGAAGGGCCCCGGTCGACCTCGACCCGGGGCCCTTCACGCTTTCCGTGTGCGCGCGACGCAGGGTGCGCCACCGCCTTCCCCTCGGGGGAGATCTCATCCGGAAGGATGAGGGGGCGTTCTGTTGTGCCCGCCTTCCGCGGGATGCCGGATGCGCCGTAGCGGGGATGTTTTCGCTCCCCGGGGCTGATGGGGTGGAGATGTGCAATTCCGGACGTCGGGGATCCCCGAACAGGCCCCATCCAACCCGCCGTGGGCCGGTGTCGGGCTGAGTGACGCCATGACGGCGGTGGCTGGCGGCGCGCGGCGGCGGGCCGTGCGCGACGGTGACCGCCATGTCGACACCGCCCATCTGCTGCATTCCCTCGTCGAGTCGGACCCCGAGGTCCGGGAGGTCTTCGACGGCGGGCCGCAGCTCGCCAAGGTGCTCGGCTATCTCGTGCAGCGCAGCATCGGATACGGCCTCCGCTGGCAGGGCACCCAGGAGGATTCGGGTGAGTTCCCCGCCGTACGTGAACCCGGTGGCGAGGGGTGGTCGCCCTCGGCCGCGGCGGCGCTGGAGCGCGCGGTCCGGGGTGCGGTCCTGCGTGGGCGGGTCCATGCCGACGGCCTCGATCTGCTCGTGGCGCTGGTGGCGGATCGCCGATCCCGGGCGGTGGAGGTGCTGGAGCGCGCGGGTGTGGTGACCGAGCGGCTGGCCGTCCGTGCGGCGGACCGGCTCGCGACGGGCAGCCCGTTGCAGTGATCATGAACACGCCCTGGACAGGTGTGACGGGGGTGACGCTGCTGACGCCTGCTGCCATGATGTGCCGATGCACGTGTCTCAGGGGAGAAGTGCCGGTCTGGGCCTGGCCCTTGTCTCGGCCTTCGCGTTCGGTGGTTCAGGGGTCGCGGCCAAGCCGTTGATCGAGGCGGGGCTCGACCCCCTCCATGTGGTGTGGCTGCGCGTGGCGGGCGCCGCTCTCGTCATGCTTCCGGTCGCCTGGAAGCACCGGAATCTCGTCCGGGAACGGCCCGTCCTGCTGGCCGGCTTCGGGCTGTTCGCCGTGGCAGGCGTCCAGGCCTTCTACTTCGCATCGATCTCGCGCATCCCGGTGGGTGTCGCCCTGCTCATCGAATACCTCGCGCCCGCGCTCGTCCTCCTCTGGGTCCGCTTCGTGCAGCGGCGGCCCGTCACCCGCGCCGCCGCCGCAGGGGTGGTGCTCGCGGTCGGCGGACTCGCCTGTGTCGTCGAGGTGTGGGCCGGGCTGAGCTTCGACGTGGTCGGGCTGCTGCTCGCCCTGGGTGCCGCGTGCTGCCAGGTCGGCTACTTCGTCCTGTCGGACCAGGGTGCCGGGCACGGGGACGGTCCGGACGCCGAACCGCCGCACCCCGTCGGCGTGATCGCGTACGGACTGCTGGTGGGTGCCGCCGTGCTCACCGTCGTCGCGAGGCCGTGGGGTATGGACTGGGCGGTGCTCGGCGGACACGCGGACATGGACGGGGACAGTGTCCCCGCGTGGCTGCTGCTCGGCTGGATCGTGCTGCTCGCGACCGTGCTCGCCTATGCCACCGGGGTCGTCTCGGTGCGGCTGCTCTCGCCGCAGGTCGCGGGGGTCGTCGCCTGCCTGGAGGCGGTCATCGCGACCGTGCTCGCCTGGGTGCTGCTGGGTGAGCACCTCTCCGCGCCGCAGCTCGTGGGCGGTGGAGTGGTGCTGATCGGTGCCTTCATCGCGCAGTCCTCCGCGCCCAGACCGCCGTCGGGACCCGTGGCATCGGGTCCGGGCGTGCTCGCGGCCGAGGTGCCGGGAGCCCACGCGCCGGCCGGCGGTGAGCTCTCCTCGCGTCCGCCCTCGCCGTAGGGGCGAGGGCCCGCCGGGCCGGTCGGCGCGCGGCGGACCGCGGGCGGCCGGGTGTCAGAGGGTGCCGAGGTAGTCCGGCACCGGCACCGCCGGGTCCAGGTCGGCGGACGGCACCGGCGCGCCGTAACTCCGCGCGAGCGGAACCACGCCCGCCCAGTACGGCAGTGCGAGGTCCTCGGGGGCGTCGTTCGGGCCGCCCGTGCGAATCTTGGCGGATACCTCGTCGAGGTCCAGGCGGATCACCGCGGTCGCCGCCAGTTCCTTCGCGTCGGCGGGCCGTGAGTCCTGCGACCTGCCCGGCACCACCTGGTCGACGATGGCGTCGAGTGCGATGCGCCGCTCCT
Source organism: Streptomyces sp. CB02058 (assembly GCF_001905505.1). GTDB lineage: Bacteria > Actinomycetota > Actinomycetes > Streptomycetales > Streptomycetaceae > Streptomyces. Next base: position 65,207 of record NZ_LIPG01000011.1, on the reverse strand, counting down.
CGGGGTCCGTCACCGTACGGGCGATGCCGTGGACCACCACCGAGCGGTAGTTCATCGAGTGGTGGAAGGCGGAACGGGCCAGCACGAGGCCGTCGACATGGGTCACCGTGAGGCAGACGGCGAGCCCGGGATCGGCCGCGCCCGTCGCGCGCAAGGGGCGCGATCCCGTGGAGCCGTGGATGTACAGCCGCTCACCGACCCGGCCGAAGAGGGTCGGCAGGACGACGGGTGCGCCGTCGCGGACGAAGCCGAGGTGGCACAGGTAGGCCTCGTCGAGTATCGAGTGGACCGTCTCCTTGTCGTACGAGGCGCGCTCCCTGGAGCGGGTCGGGACCGTGCGCTCCGTCGGCGCGTAGGCGGCTGCCCCCGGGAGGCCGGTGCTGTCGGGCGTGGCGGTGTCCGGCATTGCGTACTCCATTGCACTAGTGCATAATCATGTTTGTGCTAGGAGAGTATCGGATCAGCGGGCGGCGCGCATCGGACATTGCCGCGAGTGTGGAGCGCGGGGTCGCGTCGGGAGACCTCCCGCCCGGTCATGTGCTGCCGCCCATGCGGGAGTTGGCGACTCTGCTCGGCGTCAATCCGAACACGGTGGCTGCCGCGTACCGCACGCTGAGGGAGCGCGGAGTGATCGAGACGGCGGGCCGGCGGGGGAGCAGGGTGCGCCCGCGCCCCGCGAGCACGTCGCGCGGCTCCCTCAGGGTCGAGGCACCGCCCGGTGTGCGGGATCTCGGCGACGGCAACCCCGATCCCGCCCTGCTGCCCGGCCTCACCGATGCGCTGGCCGAGGCGGCCGGGGCCTATGCCCGGGGGCCGCGGCTCTACGGCGAAGCGGCGGTGGTTCCCCGGCTCGCGGAGCTCGCACGGGCCGGGCTGGACGCCGACGGTGTCCCCGCGGGGCCGGTCGCGGCCGCTTCCGGATCGCTCGACGCGATCGAGCGCGTCCTCACGGCGCACCTCAAGCCCGGTGACGCGGTGGCGATCGAGGACCCGGGGTGGGGCGCCCTGCTGGACCTCGTCCCGGCGCTCGGCATGCGCGCCGTCCCGGTGGCGCTGGACGAGGAGGGGCCGCTGCCCGGGGAAGTGGCGCGAGCCCTGGACGCGGGGGCCAGAGCGCTCGTGGTCACCTGCCGCGCGCAGAATCCGACCGGCGCGACGGTGGGGAGGCGGAGGGCGGAGGAGCTTCGCGCGGTCCTCTCCCGGCACCCCGGAGTGCTTCTGATCGAGGACGACCACGGCCACGCCATCGTCGACCTCCCGGTGCACCCCCTCGCCGGGGGCACGGAGCACTGGGCTTTCGTGCGCTCCGTCTCCAAGGCGTACGGCCCCGATCTGCGCCTCGCCGTGCTCACCGGGGACGCGCTGACCGTGGACCGGGTGACGGGGCGTCAGCGTCTCGGGCCCGGCTGGGTCAGCGGACTGCTCCAGTGCGCCGTGGCACATCTGTGGGCCTCGGGCGCCGTCGACACGGCACGGGTCGCCCGGTCGTACGGGGAGCGGAGGGATGCCCTCGTGGGCGCGCTCGCGGAGCGGGGCGTCGAGGCGTACGGGCGGACCGGGATGAATGTGTGGGTGCCCGTGAGCGACGAGACCGGGGCGGTGGCCAGGATGCTGCACTCGGGCTGGGCGGTGGCCCCGGGAGCGCGGTTCCGGATGGCGTCGCCGCAGGGGGTGCGGCTGACCGTGTCGTCGCTCACCGCCGCGGACATCGAGCCGCTCGCGAACGCGGTGGCGGAGGCGGCGCGGCCCGCCACGCCGGTCAGTTACGGCTGAGCGGCCCGGCCGCCGGTGACACGGCGCGAGGCTCCGGCCGGGCCTCGGGCCCGGCTCTGGGTGAGTGCGGCGCCGGCGAGGACCACCAGTGCGCCCACCGGGGTGTTCCAGGCCAACTCCTCCCCGAGCAGGGACACTCCGGCGGCCGTGGCGATGACCGGGATGAAGTAGGTGACCATCTGCGCCGTCGTGGGCCCGACTTCCTCGACGAGGCCGTACTGGAGCAGGACCGCGAGCCCGGTCCCGAGTGCCCCGAGCGCGACCACGGCGAGCGCGGGGAGCAGTGGGAAGTGCTCCGGAACCGACGTGAACACCGGCAGTACCAGGGCCAGTTGCACCGTACCGAGAAAAAGCTGACTGGCCGTTAGCGCCAGGGTGGATGAATCGGAGCCCGCCAGTGTGCGGCGGACGTAGATCCAGCCGACGGGATAGCTGAGCGAGGCGAGCAGGGCCATCGTGGTGCCGGTGACGTCCAGCCCCGAGAATCCCTGCCAGGCGCCGAGCACCGTCAGTACGCCGATGAATCCCAGGCCCAGTCCCGCGACGCGGCGGCGGGTGGGCCGGTCCTCGGAGAGCGCCACCAGGGACAGCGCCATGCCCCACAGCGGCGAGGTCGCGTTGCAGATCCCGGCGAGCGTGGACGGGATGGTGAGCTCGGCGTACGCGAAGAGCGAGAACGGCAGGGCGTTGAGGAGGAACGCGGCGACGAAGAGATGACCCCAGGTGCGGCCCGAGCGCGGCAGTCGCTCGCGGCGCACCGCCATCGCCGCGGCGAGGACGGCCGTCCCGAACAGCAGCCGGCCGAAGGTCACCTGGAACGGGGCGTACCCGTCGGTGCCCACCTTGATCAGCAGGAAGCTGAACCCCCAGATGAGCGACAGGGCCGCGAAGCGGAGCCGCCAGTCCAGGGCGGGTCGCGGTGCGCGGGGTGCGTGCGGGGAGGCGGCCGGGGGCCGCAGGGTTCTCGGTGCTGACGGAGCGCTCATGGGACAACCATGACGAGAGCAATCGCGTAGGACAAGTGAGACTTCATGGAGGACTTCGCGTAGCATTGCTTACATGTTGAATCTGGAGCGCCTGCGGACGCTGGATGCCCTGGCCCGCCACGGCTCCGTGAGCGGGGCGGCCGACGGCCTCCATGTCACCACTTCGGCCGTCTCCCAGCAGATGGCCAAGCTGGAGCGCGAGGTCGGCCAGCAGCTCCTGGCCAGGAACGGCCGGGGCATCCGGCTCACCGACGCGGGCCGGCTGCTCGCCGACCACGCGGCGAAGATCCTCTCCCAGGTGCAGATCGCGCAGTCCGACATCGAGGCGCAGCGCGGCCAGGTGGTGGGCGAGGTCCGGCTCGCCGCCTTCCCGACGGCCGCGCGGGGGCTGTTCCCCGCCGCTCTCGCCACGCTCCGCGCGGACCATCCCGAACTGCGGGCGCGCACGACGGAGCTGGAACCCGAGAGGGGAATCCGTGCCGTGCTGCGCGGGGACACCGACCTCGCCGTGGTCCTCGAATGGAGCAACAAGCGGCTGCCGGTCCCCGGCGGCCTGGCGAAGGCCGAACTCCTCGACGACGCACCGGACATCGCCATGCCCGCCGGGCATCCGCTCGCCGACCGGGCGGAGGTCGACCTCGAGGACTTCGCGGACGACGACTGGGTCTCCTGGCCGGAGGGCGAATTCTGTTACGACTGGCTGATGTTCACGCTGAGGTCCAAGGGGATCGAGCCCCGCATCGCGCACCTCGCGGGCGAGCATCACACCCAACTCGCCCTGATCGCAGCCGGTTTCGGCGTCTGCGTGGCACCCCGGCTGGGGCGCGGGCCCGTCCCGGACGGGGTGCGGCTGGTGCCCGTACGGCAGCCGATGCGACGCCACGTCCACGCCGTGTGGCGCACCGACGCGGACCGGAGGCCGTCGATCAGGGCCGCCGTGGCCGCACTGCGTGCCGCGGGGCGGGCCCTGCACGAGCCGATGCCTCCCGAGCCGGCCCGCTGACCCCTGTCCCGGCAGGGGCCCGTACGGGGGAGTCCGCTCAGCTGCCCTGGGCCAGCTTCCGGAAGTCCCAGGACGTGACCGCCTCGGGGGTCAGGCGCAGCCAGCCGTGCCGCGCGTCGTGCGGCAGGGTGTCGAGGGCGAAGTACTTCGACGCGAACGTCCGCTCCGGCAGGTCCAGTTCGGGGCATTCCTCGCCCGTGCGCGGGATCTCGCCGACGAAGGAGACCTCGCCCGACAGCTCCACCCCGCGCAGTTCCCCGTACTCGGCTCCGTCGTCCACCACCACGGCGACCCTCGGGTCCTTCCGGAGCTGGGACCAGCGCAGGCTACGGGTCAGCGAGTACAGCCAGAGGGACGTGCCGTCCCAGACGAACCAGAGTGCGCCGACATGCGGCCTGCCGTCGGGGGAGACCGTGGCCACCCGGCAGGTGCGCTGTTCGGTGAGGTAGGCGTCCCGCTCCGCGTCGGTCATCATGATCCGACGGCCACGGCGCTGGGCAACGGTCACGGGACGCCTCTCCTGCTGTTCGGCCGGTTCCCGGAATCATGGAGCCTCTTCCGCGATCACGCAACGGTCCCGGACCGGCCGTGGCGGCTCACGCCAGAGTGATGGAGTCGCCCTCCACCCGGATCTGCTTCTCCGGCAGCGGCAGGGTCGCCGGACCGCCCGTGGCCTCACCGGTCGCCGCGTCGAACGTACTGTTGTGGCACGGGCAGTTGATGACACCGTCGGCGATTCCCTTCACGGCGCAGCCCTGGTGGGTGCACTTCGACGAGAACGCCTTGAACGTGCCGGCGGTGGGCTGGGTCACCACGACGCCCTGGTCGGCGAAGACCACCCCGCCGCCCTCGGGGATGTCGGCCGTCTTCGCGAGGACCGCGCCCCCGGCGTTCGCGCCGTCCCCCTCCTCGGCCGGCTGGACCGTGTCCGAACCCCCCGCGTCGTCCTGCGATCCGCCGCACGCGGTGAGAGCGGCGGCCACGCCCACCGCACCGACGGCCGCGACGACGGTGCGGCGCCGGAAGTGGACCTGGCTCTCCTGCGATGCGCTCATGCGTGCAATCCCTTCATCGGAGTACGACACCTCGGGTGAGGATACGGAGCCGAGCGGCCGGACGTTCAGCCGCGGACCCGGTTCACCGCCGGTGGCCGCCGACCAGCATGCGGAGGTCGACGGCTTCGGCCATCGCCCGGGTGCCCGCGTCGTTGGGGTGCAGACCGTCACCGCTGTCGAACGCGGGGTCGAGCGTCAGCGGGTCGCCGTCCGACGCCGTGGCCGCGGCGAAGTCGACCACACCGTCGAACGCGCCGGAGTTCCGTATCCAGTCGTTGACCGCGGTCCAGGTCGCCTGGCGCTCCGGGGTCCAGATGAACGACCCCTGGAAGGGCAGCAGGGTCCCGCCGTACACCGGAACGCCCTTCGCGTGGACCTTCTCGATGAACGCCCGGTATCCGGCGATGATGTCCTCGGCCGGGGCGCTGAACCCGATGTCGTTGATGCCCTCCTGGAGGATCACGGCCCGGACACCGCTCTGGCCGAGCGCGTCCCGCTCCACCCGCGAGACACCGGACGGGCCGTAGAACGGCTCCCCGTCCCGGTCCGCGATGAGGCGGTTGCCGCCCAGACCAGCGTTGACGACGGCGAGCGACGGGCCGTGCCCGCCCTGGAGTCTGCGCGCGAGATGGTCCGGGTAGCGCTGGTTGGCATTGCCCGTGGTGCTCGCGGTGTCGGTGATGGAGTCGCCGAAGGTCACCACGGTGCCGGTCGTACGCGCACCGGCGCGCACATCGACACCGCTCACCAGCATCCAGCAGGGGGTGTCCGTGTATCCGGCGCCCGAGGTGCCGAGGGTCGCGTCCCCGTCCGCGAGGTAGTTGCCCTGCGCGGTGAACGGATGGTTGGTGACCGGGCCCGTCGCCTCGTCCACATGCACGCTGACCAGCAGGCTGGACAGGGCGCGAAGGCGCATCGGAAGGGGGTCGCTGAAGAGGTCCCCGCCGGCCGGGATCGTGGTCTGCGCGCGACCGCCGAAGGTCAGCGTCCGCAGGGTGCCGGGCACCGCGGCGGCCCCGGACTCCTGCAGAGCGACGGTGACATGACCTACGCTCACCGGCCGCGTACCGAAGGTGTTCGCGAGCCGGACCCGGACGTTGTCGCCGCCCGCGCTGACGAAGAGCACGTTGCGGACCGTCTTGTCCTGCAGGCCCGCTCCCGCGGGGCAGCTGCTCCAGGGGATCTCACTGCCGGCCACCTGGCTCGCACCCCATGCGGTGACCCACTTCGCGCCCGGACCGTGCGCGGAGGCTGGCTGCGGGACGGCGACGAGCGCGAGGAGCAGGGCGCTCAGGGCGGCGAGGGTCGTACGTGCGGCGGCGGAGGCAAGGCGTAATCGCATCGGTGTGCTCCTTCGGGGCGGGTACGGGGTGTGCGGGGTGAGTGCGGTCGGTACGGCGACGCAGCGGCGGCCCCAGGAGTCTGGCAACGTTGTCACGGTGCGAGAGGGGTGCGTGGGTCTGCCGTGATGAATGAGACCGGACCCGGGCCGGGCGCACAAGGTGTTGTTCGAGTCAGGCGGAAACGGTGAGCATCGCACCCCGGGACGCGAGCCGGAGCGCCGGTGCATCCGTGCGAGCGCGGCCCACTCGTACGGATGCACCGGAAGACTCGGCAGGCGCGCACCTGGCTCACCGTCCCACCCGGCCAGAGCTCATCTCCTGCCCTGGCCGGCCCCGGCCGCGCCGCCGGTGTCTCCGCCTCCGCCCGCCGGATCTTCCGACGGCCCCGTCCTGCCCGCCGGAGTCATGGCCGAGCGGAGCATGGACGCCCCCACATGCGTGAGGGTGTGCAGGACCGTCGGCCCGTTCCGGATGCTGGTGATGAGTCCCGCGTCGCGCAGCGCGGTGGCGTGCCGGCTGGCGGAGGAGGCGGAGACACCGGCGGCGCGGGCGATCTCCCCCGTCGTGGCACCCGAGGACGCGGCGTACAGCGCGACCGCACGGGTGCGTCCGAGCAGGGCGGTCAGAGGTCTCCCCGGAGCCTCGAAGCCGCTCGCCGGGCCGTGTGCGGCCTGTCGTGCGTCCCGCTCGTGGAGCAGCGAATACCAGAGCACGGGCGGCAGTTCGGGATCCGCGAAGGCGACCGGCTCCCCCCAGTTGAAGTACGAGGGGATCAGCGTGATCCCGCGCCCGTTCAGATGCAGGTCCCGGTCCCTGGCCTGCTTCGGGTAGGCGACCTCCAGGACGGGAGGGCGCCAGCGCATCATGGGTCCGAGCCCCGTGAGCATGCCCTCCACGCCGCCGTCCAGGATGCCGCGGCAGCGCACCGCCCGCTCGGCCTCGATCCGCGCCTGCGCCTGTTCCTTGTGCGGGACCACGACGGCCTCGTGGTACGCGCGCAGCATCCCGACGAGTTCCCTGCGCGCCTCCAGCCGGGCGAGTTCCCCGGCCCAGGACGGTGCTCCGACGGTCCTGTCGAGGATGGCGATCTCCTCCAGGACGCGCTGGGGAGGTGTGGCCAGAATCGACTCCACGCCCGCCTCGAATCCGTCTATCGCGTGGACCGGAGTCAGAAAATCGGGAAAATACGCGGCTCTTGGATACAGCGGCAGGAGAACGCCTCGCAGTAGCCGCTCCATTCCCTTCTCCCGCAGTTGCTGACGCGCTGTTCGGTGCCACCCTGCGTACGCCCACCGTCCTTTCCTCGACTGAAACCTGTGCAGACTCGATGCGATCTCCCAGAGTGGATCAGGAGCGGCGGCAATCCTTGTTCTGCCCAGGTCGGCATCACTGAAATGAATGCGGAGCATCGCTTTCTCCCCCGTTGAGCTCAGCTTCTGCTCTCAGTCGCAACAGCATGGCCCAGCCGGGCGGGTCTGGGCAATCGCGGCACGCCGGGTCGAGCCCCGTGCCATGCGGAGCCGACGCGTCCGCGGGGCACACGAGCCCGGCTTGATCGAAAGCACCGGTCCGTACCCGACCTGGGCCCGAAGAAAGCCACGAGGTCCGGCAGTTCCCCCGGGCAGGTGGTGTCCATTCACCGCATGGGGAAAGGAAGTTCGTTCTCCTCCGGTTCGGAGGTGGTCTGCCGAAAAGGAGACAGTCTCGATGTTCCCGGACCATTGTCAGGAGGCCGGGGGCATCCTCTGCAACGTCCTCGTCCGCCCGCACGCGATCTACGAACGCCGGGATGCGAAGGGCGCCGGACGTCGAGGACGGGCCGTGAAAGGCCGCGTGTCCTGATGTCCTCCGCCCGGGCCCCGGGGCAGCATCGGCCGGGTGAATCCTCCTGCGGACCCGGAGCGGACCCCGGACGGCCGTTACGTGGTCGTCGGCCACCGCCGGTGGCGCGCGACGGACCCCGAGATCCCCGGGGACGTCGCCTCCCGCCTCCGGCACCACCTCATGGCGGGGCGTCGCGCGGTGGCCGCCGCACGGCGCACCGCCGACACGGAGGCCGAGGGCCGGGCGCGGAAGCGGGTGCACACGGCGAAGGTGGCCCTGGGTGAGAGGGGCACGCCGTGGTGGGAGCAGTCCTCACCGGCGCGCCGCCGGCGCTGGGAGAGCGGGGTGCGCCAACTCGACCTCATGGATCAGGAGGAGGGAGGGACCGCGCCGTGAGGCGGGAGTGCCCGCGCATGAGGTGGGCATCCCGGGCCTGAGGTGGGAGTGCCAGGGGCGCGTCTGCCGCCCCAGGCGACCGTGTTCGCCCTCTTGCCCTGCGGATGCGGCCCGCCCTACCTTACTCCTCGGTAAGTTTACTCTCTGGTAAGGAGTTTGTCGTGGCTGTTGCCTACCGGACGGTCATGGTCGGCACGGACGGCTCGGAGTCGTCGTACTCCGCGGTCGAGGGGGCGGCCCGCCTCGCTGCCGCCTGCGGGGCCGAACTTGTCATCGCCTGCGCGTACATGCCTATGAGCGGGACCGAACTCGCCAGGGCACAGGATCAGTTAGGTGCCGAGGCCTATCAGGTCGTGGGTTCGGCGCCGGCGGAGGAGACCCTCCGGACAGCCACGGAGCGCGCCCGCGCCCAGGGGGCGGAGACCATACGCTCGACCGCGGTGGAGGACGAGCCGGTGCCCGCGCTCGTGGCCGTCGCCCGGGAGTGTTCGGCCGATCTCGTGGTGGTGGGGAACAGGGGCCTGCGCTCGCTCGCCGGACGCATTCTCGGCTCCGTCCCCGCGGACATCGCCAGAAGAGCGGGTCTCGACGTGCTGATCGTCCACACCACGTGAGCGAGTCGGGGGCGACGGGCGGGGCGAAGGACCCGTCCGAGGCCGAGGAGTTGCGACAGGCCGTCGAGGCCGTGCTGCTCGGGGGCGAGCGCCTCTGGACGAGGCGGGACGTCGGCGAACGGTCCGGAGTGGGTCCCGAGCGCACCGCGCAGATCTGGCGTGCGCTCGGATTTCCCCTGGTGGAGGACGAGGCGAGGGTGTTCACCGACGCCGATGTCGACGCGCTGCGTGCGGGGGAGCGGCTCGTCGGCGCGGGTCTCATCACCGAGGAGAACGAGACGGCGATGGCGCGGGCGCTGGGGCATCACCTGTCCCGGCTCGCGGAGTGGCAGGTGCACACTCTCTGGACCTGGCTGAACCGCGACTCCGGTGCCGCCGGCGGCCAGGCGCTGGTGGAGCAGGCCGCGGTTCTGCTACCGGAGATGGAGCTGCTGCAACGGCATGTGTGGCGCCGGCATCTTGCCGCGAACGCCGAGCGCGTCCTCGCGGAGACGGAGGAGGACGCGCGGGCGGTACGGGGACAGGGGGAGGTCCGGGGCGAGGGGGAGCACGGATACGCCGCGGAAGGGGTTCCGGCCGCGCCGCACGAGGCCGCCGACGTCCGCGAGCGTGCGGTGGGATTCACCGACATGGTCGGCTACACCCGGATGACCCGAGGGCTGGACAGTGCCGAACTGGTCCGGGTCATCGACCGGTTCGAGAGCCTGACGGGTGATGTGGTCGCCGAGGGAGGGGGCAGGGTGGTGAAGACCATCGGTGACGAGGTCCTCTTCGTCTGCGAGTCCGCCCCCGACGCGGCCGACACCGCCCTGGAGCTCACCGCACGGGCGGAGACGGAACACGGGTTGCCGCAGGTGCGGACCGGGGTGGCACACGGGGCGATGCTCAGCCGGTTCGGTGATGTGTACGGGGCCACGGTCAACATCGCGGCCAGGCTCACCGCGGTGGCCCGCCCCGGCACCGTACTCGTCAACACAGCACTCGCGGGCGAGCTGGCCGGCTCGGCGGCGTACGAACTCAGAGTGCTCCGACCCGTGTCGGTGCGGGGGTACAGCCGGCTGCGGCCGGTGCTGTTGCGGTCGCGCGGCGGCCGGGGCGCGGTCTCGTGGAGACGGACCTGACCCGCCCCCGGCCCGGCCAACCGGTCAGGCGCTCGGGAGGAAGAGCCGGAAGGGGGTGACCGCGCGGGGCGCGGAGCACGCGCAGGGCCTCTCGCGACCACTGAACCGGGGTGCTTCCAGGTCCGGTTCCGCTCCATTCGCCGGAAGCCACCCCTCCGCCGAGGAGCCTTCATATGATCGCTTTCGCTCCCGCTGAGCGCGGGAGATCTTCAGGAGGAGGGGGCCACATGTCGAACATGTCGAGACGTTCGCTGCTGGGATATTCGGGGACGGCGGCCGCGGGGGCCGTATTCGCCTCGGCCGGAACCGCCGCTGCCGATGACGCGCACGCGAGCCAGACGCCAGCGGTGTTCTCACCGGGTACGAAGTTCGAGACCAGCGCCAGCATGGCCGAGTCGGACCTCATGATGGAGATGACGTTCAGCGTCCGGGTGGACTGGCCCAACGGCCTTCCGTCGGCGCAGGACATCACTCCCCTGGAGATCGCCAACGCGCTGTCGGCGATCGCGGAGTCCAAGGGCTGGCCCCCGCTCACGTTCTACGGTGCCCAGCCCCCGGCTCCGCTGACCTGACCTGACCTGACCTGACCTGACCGATCGCTCCGGAGGCCGGGGTGGCCCGTTCCCGGACGGGCTCTCCGGCCGCTCCCGGGCTGAGCAACGATCGAGGCAACAGGCGGCAGCCGAACAGGTGGAACGCTGCCGCATCGCACTCGGGCAGGGAGAACCTGCACCACGGAACGCCTGTGCCCACGCGCCCGTGCGCATGGCCCCTCACGGCCGAAGCGCGGCCCGGCGGCGCAGGCCGGTCCGCTCCGTCACAGCGGACGCCGTGCCCAGAACAGCGCGTGTCCGCTGTCCCCTTCGGGGACGAGTTCCTCCTGTTCGACTGTCAGCCCCGCACCGGTGATCCAGGACCGATTCGTGTCGGCATCCGCGTGGCTCCACCACATCGTGACGCCGCTGTCCAGCCAGTTCTCGTCCGTGCCCGTCCACGCGTGCTGCCCTGTGCTGCAGAGGAACCAGCCGCCGGGCCGGAGCCACGACGCGATCTTCCTCAGCAACGGCGGCTGTTCCTTCAGCGGAATGTGAATCAGGGCATACAGCGACACCACGGCATCGAACGTCCCGACGGGAAAGTTCACCGAGGTCGCGTCCGCCCTGATGAAGTCGGCCTGCGGCACCAGCGTCCGAGCCCGGTCGATCTGTGTCTCGCTGATGTCGACGCCGGTGACCCGGTGACCTGCTCCCGTGAGGTCACGCACCACGGGTACTCCGCTGCCGCAGCCCAGATCCAGCACTCTGCTGCCTGCTGCGAGACGTCCGTTCAGGTCGGTGACCCAGCGGTGGTACTTCGTGTCGGAGTCGTACGCCTCGTCGTACCGCAGAGACAAGGCGTCATAGCCGCGCCGAACCAGGCCCTTGGGATCTTCGACAGTCACAGCCGGGGACGGTAGCGCCCTCGCTCTGCGTGCGGCGAGTTCTTTTCGCCCTCCAGCCGGCTTCCCGCCCGCGCGACCGGCTCACCCAGGCCCCACGGGCCGCCCTCGCACCGGTCTCCTCCCGCCCCGGTCGCCGTGGACGCTGCCCGGCAGCCGGTCCGGTGGGCGTGGGCGGAGACCGGCGGCACGTCCTCCGCGCACCGCACGCGGTGCGCCGGGGACCGGCCCGGGCCCCCACGGACGGACCGCTGTCGGACGGGCCCAATGCCCGCAGGAATACGGCTGTCGGGTCAGGAGCCGATCACCTACGGTTCCGCCATGACGACTTCGGCGCCACGCCCCGACCTGCGGCCTCCCGGCCTGAACACCGACGAGAAGACCACGCTGCTGACCTTCCTGAACTACCTCCGTGAAGCGGTCCTCGCGAAGGCGGCCGGCGTCCCGGAGCCCGCGGTGCGCACGGCCGGCGTCCCCTCCGGGACCAGTCTGCTCCGGCTGATCAAGCACCTGACGGCTGTCGAGCTCAACTGGTTCGTCTGGGCCTATGCCGGCGCCGACCGGGAGTGCTGGGACGACGAGGGGGACGTCTCCGCCGACGAGACGGCGTCGGACCTGGCGGACGCCTATCGTGAGGCGATCGCCCGCGCCGACGAGGTCGTTCTGGCCTGCACCGACCTGGACCGCCCCGGCGCCCGCTCGCTCCGCGAGACCCCGCCCCCGTCGATGCGCTGGGTGCTGGTCCACATGATCGAGGAGACCGCCCGGCACGCCGGGCACGCGGACATCCTGCGCGAACAGATCGACGGCTCGGTCGGACGCTGACGCGGGTGTCGCTCGTCCCGGAGTGATCTCAGCGGCCGGCTTCCCTTGGGGGGCGTCGGACGCCTTGTCCGCCTGCGGGCGTCGGGGTTCGACGCCCCGGCCGGAGCGGGGGCGTGCCGTCCGGTTACCTTCGGCCATTGGCTTCGGTGTGAGGCTCTCGTGGTGTTCACAAGGGGCGTGCGTGATCCGGAGGGGGTCATGTCAGGGGCCGCCATCGGCGCACACGGCCGGCACGGGGCCGGCCGGCGGCTCCCCGGCCGAGCACGGCGGTCGGAGACATCGCCGCGCACGGCTGCCCCGCCACCTGCGAAGACGCGGTGTCCGTCCGCCGCGGTCACCTCGCACCGGGTGTTCCACCGGGCGTCGTCGTGGCGCAGCTACCCAGGGGTGATTAAGGGCGGCTAGGGGTGTGGGGCGCGGTTCGAATATCTCTACGGTTTGCCCGTCGCCAGTTTTCGGGGCTATGAGACGGGGTCTGGAAATGGACAGCCATGCGCACGTGGGCGGCAGCCGGCCGGCGGGCACTGCCACGGATACCGAAGGTGCGGACGAGACACCAGCAGTGGGCGGAGCCGCGGACGCGGCCGGTGGCCCCGGTGGTGAGTTCGTCCATGAACTGCTCGACAAAGCCGTAGCCACCACCCCCGACGCACCCGCTGTCCGGGACGCGGACGAGAGGTGGAGCTACGCGGAACTGGACGAGGCGAGCCACGCCGTGGCCGTCTGGCTGGAGCGGCGCGGACTCGGTGCCGGGGACCGGCTCGTCGTCCAGCTGCCCACGGGCCGTGAACTAGCGGCGATGTTCTACGGGGCCTCCCGCCGCGGAGTCATCTTCGTGCCGCTCAACCCCGCGATGAAGCCCTTCCACCTGCGGTCCGTAGTGGCGAACTGCCGTCCCGCGCTGTTCGTCACGGACCACGACGGCGAGGCCCGCGCGGGCGAGCTCGCCCTCCCCGCCGAGGGCGACGCCCCCGCCGGTCCGGTGTCCCGCACGACGTTCGAGGACATCTGGCCGGAGATCGCCGCGCTGCGCGAGAGCGGTGTCCGCGCCGCCCCGGTCCCGCTGCGGTCCGAGGACCCGGCAGCCCTCATCTACACCTCGGGGAGCACCGCGGCACCGAAGGCGGTCATCTGTCCGCACGCCCAGGTCACCTTCGCCACCCGGGCACTGGTGAGCTCCCTCGGCTACCGCGCGGACGACGTCGTGTTCTGTCGCTTCCCGATGTCCTGGGACTACGGCCTCTACAAGGTGCTGATGAGCTGCGCCGTCGGCAGCGAGATCGTGCTCGCGGACCGCGCGGAGGACCTGCTCCTGCTGCGACGGATGCACGAGGTCGGGGCCACCGTGGTCCCCACCGTGCCGTCGCTCGCCAGCATGATCGTCAAGCTGGGCCGCCGGGCCGCAGCAGGTCAGTTGCCCCTGGTCCGGATGTTCACCAACACCGGCGCGGCGCTCCCGCCCTCGGTGATCTCCGAGCTGCGGGACCTCTTTCCCGGCACACGGGTGGTCCGCCAGTACGGCCAGACCGAGGCCAAACGGATCACCGTGATGCCCCCCGAGGAGGACCAGGAGCGCCCCGACGCGGTCGGGCTGCCCCTGCCCGGAACCCGGGTCCTGATCCTGGACGAACAGGGCCGTCCGGTGCCGGCCGGCGAGACCGGCGAGATCGTGGCCGAGGGCGGTCACGTCATGCCCGGCTACTGGGGCGCACCCGAACTGAGCGCACGGACCTTCCGGCGCGACGCCGAGTCCGGGCAGCTGCGGCTGCACACCGGCGACTACGGCAACCTCGACGAGGACGGCTACCTCTACTTCCGCGGCCGGCGCGACGACATGTTCAAGCGCAAGGGCTTCCGGATGAGCACGCTGGAGATTGAAGCCGCCGCCATGGACATCCCCGGTGTCCGGGCCGCCGCGGCGGTCCCGCCCGGCGACCGGCACGATCTCGCGCTCTTCGTGGAGACCGAACTCGACCCCAGGGTCATCATCAAGGAACTCACGGTCCGTCTGGAGCCGGCCAAGATACCGGCGATCTGCCGGGCGCTGACCGAGTTCCCGCTGACCCAGCACGGCAAGAACGCCCGACAGGAACTGGCCAGGCTGCTCGACGGGAGAGACAAGTGAACGCCCCCACCGGTCCGGATCCGGAGGATCTGGCCAAACGTTACGGCACCCCCCTGTACGTCTACGACCTGGAGAAGGTACGGGCCGCCCGCCACGATCTCTTCCAGTCCCTGCCGGAGGGCTTCGAGGTCTACTACGCCTTCAAGGCCAACCCGCACGTCGATCTCGTCCGTACCCTGCGCGAGGGCGACGGCCCCTCCTGCCGCGCCGAGATCAGCTCCACCGGCGAACTCGCGGCGGCTCTCGAAGCGGGCTACGCGGGTAGAGACGTCCTCTACACCGGCCCCGGAAAGACCTACGAGGAACTGCGTACCGCCCTGGAGAGCGGCGTACGCCTGTTCTCCGCCGAGTCGCTGGGCGACCTGCGGCACATCGGCGGGGCCGCCTGCGAACTCGGCGTGACCGCCGACTGCCTGCTGCGCATCAACAGCGCCACGGGGTCGGCCGGCACGGGCATCCGGATGACCGGCAAGCCCACCCAGTTCGGCATCGACAGCGAGACCGTCCCCGAGCTCGCCGAGCAGCTGCGGGACGTGCCGGGAACCGACATCGTCGGCCTGCACCTGTTCTCCCAGAGCAACGCCGCCGACGAGGAGGCGCTGCTCGGCGAGTTCCGGCACACCATCACCGCCGCGGCCCGCATCCAGGAGGAACTCGGCATCCCCCTGCGGCTGCTGGACATCGGCGGCGGCTTCTCCGTCCCGTACGCCACGGCCGGCGAACGCGCCCGCTACCCGGGCCTGGCCGCCGGTCTCGCCGAGGCCCTGGACGAGGCGTTCCCCGCCTGGCGCGAGGGCAGTCCCAAGGTCGCCGTCGAGTCGGGCCGTTACCTGGTCGGTGACAGCGGCACGCTGGTCGCGGGCGTCAGCAACGTGAAGGTCAGCCGCGGCCAGAAGTTCGTCATCCTGGACACCGGCATCAACAGCTTCGGCGGGATGTCGGGGCTCGGCCGGCTGCTGCCGGTCACGGTCCAGGTCGCCGTCGGCGCCGAGACCGAACGCGCCACCCTGGCAGGACCCCTGTGCACCCCCGGCGATCTTCTCGGCCGGCAGGTCGAGGTGCCGCTGCTCACCGAGGGCGACATCGTCACCGTGCCGAACGCGGGTGCCTACGGGCCGACAGCGAGCCTGCTGATGTTCCTGGGACGCCCGGCGCCCACCGAAGTCGTCCTCGACCGGGACGGAGTGGTCTCCGTCTCGCGCATCGAGCATGTCCGCCGCAGCCGCGAAGAGGAGCCGGCGGATGTCTGACGGGACGGCGGTGGCCCCCGCCGAGCGTGCGCTGCCCGCGCAGGGCTCCAAGGGCACC
This sequence comes from Streptomyces sp. CB02058, assembly GCF_001905505.1. Classification (GTDB taxonomy): domain Bacteria; phylum Actinomycetota; class Actinomycetes; order Streptomycetales; family Streptomycetaceae; genus Streptomyces. The sequence goes on along the minus strand of NZ_LIPG01000011.1, from coordinate 49,396 downwards.
GTGGTGGTCACCACGGTCGCCTCCGACTCCCACACCTGGAACCTGGTCTACCTCCAGTTGCTCATCGAGGAGCTCGGCTACCGGGTGATCAACCTGGGCCCGTGCGTCCCCGACGACCTGCTGGTGCGGGAGTGCCTGGAGACCGCCCCCGACCTGCTGGTCGTCAGCTCGGTCAACGGCCACGGCCATCAGGAGGGGATGCGGATGATCCGACGGCTGCGCGAGCAGCCCGAACTCGCCGCGACCCCCGCCGTGATCGGCGGCAAGCTCGGCATCACCGACGAGGCCGACCTGCTCTCCGAACAGCTCACCGAGGCCGGCTTCGACGCCGTGTTCCCCGACGACGCCGACCCCGTGATCGCCTTCCGGTCCTTCATCGAGGTCCTGGAGAGTTCCGCCCGGACCGCCGGGAACCGGGCCCTGCCCGGGCCCCGGATCACCGCGTGAAGCCAGCCCGGCGGCCGACGCACTCCCGCCCCGCGCCGACGGGGGAGCCCGGTCAGCAGTCCGCCGGCTTCGGCGCCTTCGTGCGGGCGCACGGGGCGGGCGGCCGGCTCGTGGTGCAGCCCCGCATGGGGTTCGGCGACCCGGCCCGCATGCGGGCCGGACTGCTGGCCACCCGCCGCGCCGACGCCCACACCGTGGGCACCATCACCCTGGACAGCCACACCCGCGTCGGCCATCTCCAAGCCGTCGAGGAGGCGCTGCGCGCCGGGTTCGACCTCAACGGATACCCGGTGGTCAGCCACCCCGTCGAGACGACCGAACGGGTCCTGGACGGCATCCGCGGCCCCGACTTCCCCGTACAGGTCCGGCACGGTTCCGCCGTCCCCCGGGACATCTTCGCCGCCATCGCCGGCCTCGGCCTGACCGCCACCGAGGGTGGCCCCGTCTCCTACTGCCTTCCCTACGGGCGCACCCCGCTCGCCGAGGCGGTCCGGGAGTGGTCCGTGTGCAGCGAACTGTTCGCCGAACTCAGCGGCAGCGGCGCCGAACCGCACATCGAGACCTTCGGCGGATGCATGCTGGGACAGCTCTGCCCACCCAGCCAACTGGTCGCCCTCAGCCTCCTGGAGGCGATGTTCTTCGTCCAGCACGGAGTGCGCAGCGTCTCCCTCAGCTATGCCCAGCAGACCCATCTCGGCCAGGACCAGGAAGCAGTCGCCGCACTGCGCCGTCTGTGCCGGGAGCATCTGCGCACCGACGACTGGCACGTGGTGGTGTACGCGTACATGGGGGTCTACCCGCAGACCGACGGCGGCGCGCTGCGGCTGCTCGGCCAGGCCGCCGAGCTCGCCGTCACCACGGGGTGCGAACGGCTCATCGTGAAGACCGTCGCGGAAGCCCGGCGCATCCCCACGATCGTCGAGAACGTCCAGGCACTGGAGTACGCCGCGGACGTGGCCGCACGCACCCCCCGGCCCGCCGCCCTCGCGGGTGCTCCGGCGGAGACCGACTCCCAGACGTATCAGGAGGCCCGGGCCCTGGTGGAAGCGGTCCTGTCCCTCCATACGGACATCGGCACCGCCCTGATGCGCGCATTTCAGCACGGCTATCTCGACATCCCCTACTGCGTGCACCCCGACAACTGCGGTCGCACGCGCAGCTATGTGGACGGCGAAGGCCGGCTGCGCTGGTCTGCCATCGGCTCTCTTCCGCTGGGGCATCTGGTGACCGGTCCGAGTACGGGACGTGTCACCGCGACGGGGCTTCTCAGCGACCTTTCCTACGTACGCAGCACCTTTGACGAACCTCCGATCCAGCCGGTTCTGCTCGACGGCGGCTGACTGTTCCGGAGGGCAACGTTCCGAACGTCCGGAAGGACTCCGCGACGGAAATCGCGGCCGTGTGCGCGACGGCGGTCGCGATATCCGTGGAACCGTCACGCCGGGCAATGGGCCGCCCCACCGGAAGAGGCCCTTTACCGGGCGCCACCACCGGCAACCGGGGTCACTAGGGGTGTCAGCCGGGAGCCCGGCCCCCCTACGTTGGCGATATCCGGTCGGAATATCCGTACCGGCCCGTCGCTCGCGGCAGTGACAGCAACACCTTTGAGTTCAGAAGCAAGAACAGATCCACTGCCATGACGAAGAACGAATCCGAGACACGATTTCCGTAATGGCCGGCACACCGTAACAAGGCCGGGTGTAGGCATATTCGCGCGCCGTGAATCGCGCGAACCAGTGATGACCGTGGAGTGCGCTGATGACCGAGCCCGGTTCCCTTTCCTCTTCTGCCGACAAGGTGAATGTGTCGCATGCCGAAGCGGGTGACCCTTCCGAACTGGTCCGCCGACTCGAGGCGCTTCCGGTCGCCGAGCAGACCCGGCAGCTGACCGACCTGATCTGCCGCGAAGCCGTGGCGGTGCTCCGTCGCCTGCGCCCGGACGAGAAGCGGGTGGCCGTCGACGCGCGCCGCCCCTTCCGCGAGCAGGGCCTGGACTCCCTCGGGCTGGTCGCGCTCCACACCGGGGTCAACACCGCGACCGGGCTCGCGCTGCCGCCCACGGTCGGCTTCGACCACCCCACGCCCGCGCTCCTCGCCGAGCACCTGCGCACCGAGGCCCTCGGACTGCCCGCCACCGCCGTGGCCGTCGACGGCCCGGCCGCCCGGCGGGTGGACGACGACGACCCCATCGTCGTCATCGGTGCCGCCTGCCGGTTCCCCGGCGGGGTCACCAGCCCCGAAGCGCTGTGGCAGCTGCTCCAGGAGGGCGGGGAGGTACTCGGTGAGTTCCCCCGCGACCGCGGCTGGGACGTCGACGGGATGTACGACCCCGACCCGCAGGCGCAGGGCAAGAGCTACGTCAAGCACGGCGGCTTCCTCGCCGACGCCACCGACTTCGACGCGGACTTCTTCGGGATCAGCCCCCGCGAGGCGCTGGCCATGGACCCGCAGCAGCGCCTGATGATGGAGACCACCTGGGAGGTACTGGAGCGCTCCGGCATCGACCCGCACCGCCTGCGCGGTACGCGCACCGGCGTCTTCGTCGGCGCCGAGGTCCACGAGTACGGTGTCCGCGTGCACGAGGCCCCCGACGGTCTCGACGGCTATCTGATGACCGGGAACGCCCCGAGCCTGGCGTCCGGGCGCGTCGCCTACACCTTCGGCTTCGAGGGCCCGGCGATCACCATCGACACCGCCTGCTCCGGCTCCATCGTCTCCCTGCACCTGGCCGCACAGGCACTGCGCCGCGACGAGTGCTCCCTCGCCATCGTCGGCGGCGTCACCGTGATGGGCAGCCCCGGCATGTTCACCGCGTTCAGCCGACAGCGCGGTCTGGCCCCCGACGGGCGCGTCAAGGCGTTCGCCTCCGCCGCCGACGGCACCGGCTTCTCCGAAGGCATCGGCCTGCTGGCCGTCGAGCGGCTTTCCGACGCCCGCCGGCACGGCCACCAGGTGCTCGCCGTCGTCCGGGCGACCGCGGTCAACCAGGACGGCGCCAGCAACGGCCTCACCGCGCCGAACGGCCTGTCGCAGCAGCGGCTGATCCGCGACGCCCTGTCCACGGCCGGACTGACCGCCGCCGACGTCGACGCCGTCGACGCCCACGGCACCGGCACCACGCTCGGAGACCCGATCGAGGCCCAGGCGATCATTGCCACGTACGGCCAGGGGCGCCCCGAGGGCAGCCCGCTGTGGCTCGGCTCGGTCAAGTCCAACCTCGGCCACACCCAGGCGGCGGGCGGCGTGGCGAGCATGATCAAGATGATCCTCGCCATGCGGCACGGGGTGCTCCCCAAGACGCTCCACGTCGACGAGCCGTCCCCGCACATCCGCTGGGAGGCCGGCGACGTCCGGCTGCTCACCGAGCCCGTCGAGTGGCGCACCGGTGACCGCCCCCGCCGCGCCGGTGTCTCCGCGTTCGGTATCAGCGGCACCAACGCCCACGTCATCCTCGAGGAAGCCGGCGACGCGGAGGCCGCCACGGCCGTCGACCCCGGCTCCGCGGAGGACACCGGCACCGACGCGACGGAGACCGCCACCGCCACCGACGCCGATGCCGAGGCGACGGAGACCGTCACCGGGCTCCTGCCGCTGGCCCTCTCCGCCCACAGCGCGCCCGCGCTGCGCGCGCAGGCCGACCTGCTCCGCACGCACCTCGACACGCATCCCGGCACTCCGCTGCCGCACCTCGGCCACGCGCTGGCGACCACGCGCGCCGCACTCAGCCTCCGGGCCGTCGTCACCGTCAGCGACCGCACCGGGCTCGACAGCGCGCTGCGCGCCCTCGCCGAGGACACCGACCACCCCGACGTGGTGCGCGGTGAACCCGCCACCGGACGGCTCGCGTTCCTCTTCACCGGCCAGGGCAGCCAGCGCGCGGCCATGGGACGTGAACTGTACGAGCGGTACCCGGTGTTCGCGGACGCCCTCGACGAGGCCATCGGTCATCTCGACATCCAGCTGGAGCACTCGCTCTGGGACGTCCTCCTCGCCGACGAGGGCACCGAGGACGCCGCGCTGCTGAACCGGACCGAGTACGCCCAGACCGGTCTCTTCGCCCTGGAGACCGCACTGTTCCGGCTGCTGGAGTCGTGGGGCGTACGGCCCGACTACCTGGCCGGCCACTCCCTGGGCGAGCTGTCCGCGGCCCACGCCGCCGGAGTGCTCTCCCTGGAGGACGCGGCGACCCTCGTCGCCGCGCGCGCCCGCCTGATGCAGGAACTGCCCGCCGGCGGTGCCATGGTCGCGGTCCAGGCCACCGAGGCAGAGGTCGCCGCAGCCCTCGCGGACGGCGACGGCACCGTCTCCCTCGCCGCCGTCAACGGCCCCGACTCCGTCGTCGTCTCCGGCGCCGAGCAGGCCACCCTCGCCCTGGCCGAACGCCTCGCCGCGGGCGGCGCCAAGACCAAGCGGCTTCGCGTCTCCCACGCCTTCCACTCGTCCCTCATGGAGCCGATGCTGGAGGAGTTCAGGGGGATCGCCCGGCTGCTGGAGTACCGCGCGCCCCTGATACCCGTCGTCTCCAACGTCACGGGTGAGATCGCCACCAGCGCCGAACTCTGCGACCCCGAGTACTGGGTGGGCCACGTCCGCCAGGCCGTCCGCTTCGCCGACGGAATCGACACCCTCGCCGCCGCCGGAGTCACCACCTTCCTGGAGCTGGGCCCCGACGCCGTACTCACCGCCATGGCGCAGGGAGCACTGGCCGACGCCGGTGACACCACGTCCGCGGACGACGCGCCCGCCTTCCACTGCGTGCTGCGCCGCGGCCACGACGAACAGCGGGAACTCCTGACCGCCCTCGGCGCCGTCCACGTCCGCGGCTTCGACGTGGAGTGGGGCGCCGCCTGCGCCCCGGACGGCGCCCCCCGTGTCGAACTGCCCACGTACGCCTTCCAGCGCCGCCGCTACTGGCTCACCCGCGGGATCACCGACTCCGGCGACCCCACGGGCCTCGGCCAGGTGGCCGCCCGGCACCCGCTGCTCGGCGCCGTGATCAGCCGCGCGGGCGAGGACGGCATCATCCTCACCGGCCGCGTCTCGCTGCGCTCCCACCCCTGGCTCGCCGACCACGCCATCGCGGGCACCGTCCTGCTGCCCGGCACGGCCTTCGTGGAACTGGCCGTCCGCGCCGGTGACCAGGTCGGCTGCGACGCCATCGAGGAACTGACCCTCGCGACCCCCCTCACCGTCCCCGCGGACGGCACCGGCATCGCTCTGCAGATCCAGGTCGCCGCCCCCGACGGCAGCGGACGCCGCGCCATCGCGTTCTACTCGAGACCCGAGGACGCCACCGAGGACGAGCCGTGGTCCCAGCACGCCGACGGACTGCTCGCCCCACTCGGTGCCCCCGCCGCCGACCGCACCGGCTTCGGCCTCGCCGAATGGCCCCCCAAGGGCGCCGAGCCCGTCGACATCACCGGCCTCTACGAGGACATGGCCACGAAGGGCTACGGATACGGCCCGGCCTTCCAGGGGCTCCGAGCCGCCTGGCGGCACAACGGCGAGGTCTACGCCGAAGTCGCCCTCCCCGAGGGCGTCCAGGGCGACGCCGGAGCCTTCGCGCTCCACCCCGCACTGCTCGACGCGGCGCTGCACGCCACCGACTTCACCCAGGACGGAGCCGCCGACGACGTCACCCGTCTGCCCTTCGCCTGGCACGGGGTGACGCTGTACGCCACCGGTGCGTCCGCCGTCCGGGTCCGGATCGCGGCCACCGGCCCCGACTCCGTCCTGCTGCGCCTTGCCGACACCACGGGCGCACCCGTGGCCCTCGTCGACGGCTACCTCGTACGTGCCGTCGACACCACGCGCCTTGCCGCCGCCGCCACGCGCACCGACACGCTCAAGCGCGTCAACTGGGTCGAGGCGAGCGCTGGTTCACCAGCCGACCTGGAGAACTGGGCGATCGCGGGAGCGGACCCGCTGGGTCTCGCCGACACCCTCGGCGTACCCGTACACCCCACACTCACCGAGCTCGGCGCAGCGGCCGACGCCGACGGGCCCGTGCCTGACGTCATCCTCGTCACCCACCGTACGGAGGCCACGAGCACAGGCACCGACCCGCTGGCGACCACCCGTACGGCCCTTGCCCAGCTTCTCGGCACCGTAAAGAGCTTCCTCACCGACGAACGGTTCGCCGGCTCGCGGCTGGTGCTGCTCACCGAGGGCGCCGTCGCCACCACGGACGACGACACCCCGCCCGCCCTCGACACCGCACCCCTGTGGGGTCTGGTGCGGGCGGCCGAGGCGGAGAATCCGGGCCGGTTCGTGCTGGTCGACGGTGATGCCGCTGGTGTTTCTGCCGGGGTGCTGTCCGGGGCGCTTGCCTCGGGTGAGCCGGAGTTGGCGTTGCGTGGGGGTTCCGTTCTGGTGCCGCGTCTGGTGTCGGTGGCGCAGGCGGATGGTGCTGGGAGTGCCGAGGGTGGTGCTTTTGGTGCGGGTACGGTCCTGGTGACGGGTGGTACGGGTGGTCTCGGTGCGCTGGTGGCGCGTCATCTGGTGGCCGAGCACGGTGTGCGCAGTCTGCTGCTGACGAGTCGTCGTGGTCCTGATGCTCCGGGTGCGGCCGAGCTGGCCGTAGAGCTGGAGGAGTCCGGTGCTGTGGTCACGGTCGCCGCGTGCGACACGGGCGACAGGGACGCCCTGGCCGCGCTGATCGCCGGCATCGAAACGGGCCACCCCCTCACCGGCGTCGTCCACCTCGCCGCACTCCTCGACGACGGACTCACCGAGTCCCTCACCCCCGAACGCATCGACGCCGTGCTGCGGCCCAAGGCCGACGGCGCCTGGTACCTCCACGAGCTGACCCGGGACCTGCCGCTCCGGCAGTTCGTGCTGTTCTCCTCGACCGCCGCCTTCCTCGACGCCGCAGGACAGGGCAACTACGCGGCGGCCAACGTCTTCCTGGACGCCCTCGCCCTCCACCGGAGCGCCGCCGGACTGCCCGCCACCTCGCTCAACTGGGGCCTGTGGACCGGCGACCACGGCATGGGCGCCGGTCTCGACCACGCCTCCGTACAGCGCATCGCCGACCTGGGCCTCACCCCCCTGAGCGCCGACGAGAACCTCGCGCTGCTCGACACCGCCGTGAGCGACACCAACGCCGTCTCCGTGGTGCCCATACGCATCGACACGAGGGCCCTCCAGCGCCGGGGAGACGCCCTTCCCGCCGTACTCCGCGGCCTGGTCCGGACCCCCGCACGCCGCACCTCGGCCGACAGCGGGCCGGGAGCCGTCCCCGTCGAGCAGACCCTCGCCCAGCACCTGGCGACGCTTCCCGCCCCCGACCGCGCCGACGCCGTGCTCGGCCTCGTCCGCACCCACGTCGCAGGCGTACTCCGCCACGACGACGCCGAAGCGATCAGCCCGCAGCGCGCGTTCAGCGACATCGGCTTCGACTCCCTCGGCGCCGTCGAACTCCGCAACCGCCTCAACTCCGCCACGGGCCTGCGCCTGCCGGCCACCCTGATCTTCGACTACCCCACACCGCGTGGGCTCGCCGAGCACATCGGCTCCAAACTGCTCGCCGTCGAGACCGCCGCCCCCAAGGCCCCGGTCGCGCCCCGCACCCCCGCCGACGAGCCCATCGCCATCGTCAGCATGGCCTGCCGCTTCCCCGGAGGAGTCACCTCACCCGAGGAGCTCTGGAACCTCGTCTCCGAGGGCCGTGACGGCGTCTCCTTCTTCCCCTCCGACCGTGGCTGGGACACCGACGGTCTGTACGACCCCGAGCCCGGCACATCCGGAAAGTCCTCCACCCGCGAGGGCGGCTTCCTCTACGACGCAGCGGACTTCGACCCCGAGTTCTTCGGCATCAGCCCTCGCGAAGCCCAGGCCATGGACCCCCAGCAGCGCCTGCTGCTCGAGACGGCCTGGGAGGCGTTCGAACGCGCCGGCATCGATCCCCACAGCCGGCGTGGCTCGGACACCGGCGTCTTCGCCGGCGTGATGTACCACGACTGGAGCACCCGTCTCACCGATGTCCCCGAGGACGTCGCCGGGTACCTCGGCAACGGCGGTCTCGCGAGCGTCGTGTCCGGCCGCGTCGCCTACGCCCTGGGCCTCGAAGGCCCGGCCGTCACCGTGGACACGGCCTGCTCCTCCTCCCTCGTCGCCCTGCACTGGGCGCTCCAGGGGCTGCGCCGCGGCGAATGCTCCCTCGCACTGGCCGGCGGCGTCACCGTGATGTCGACCCCTGACACCTTCATCGACATGAACCGGCAGCGCGGGCTGGCATCCGACGGCCGCTGCAAGTCCTTCTCCGCCGCGGCGGACGGCACCGGCTGGGGCGAAGGCGCGGGCCTCCTGCTCCTGGAGCGGCTGTCGGACGCCCGGCGCAACGGGCACCCGGTGCTGGCGGTCGTACGCGGCTCTGCCGTCAACCAGGACGGTGCGAGCAACGGCCTCACGGCCCCCAACGGGCCCTCCCAGCAGCGCGTCATCCAGCGGGCCCTGCACGACGCCCGGCTCACCCCGTCCGAGATCGACGCGGTGGACGGTCACGGCACCGGCACCACACTCGGCGACCCCATCGAGGCCCAGTCGCTCCTGGCCGTCTACGGGCAGGAGCGCCCGGACGACGCCGAGCCGCTGTGGCTGGGCTCCGTCAAGTCCAACGTGGGCCACACCCAGGCCGCCGCGGGCGTCGCCGGAATCATCAAGATGGTCATGGCGATGCGCCACGGCCAGCTGCCCAAGACCCTCCACGTCGACCGGCCCTCCGACGAGGTGGACTGGTCCGAAGGCGCTGTGGAGCTGCTGACCGAGTCTCGTGCCTGGCCCGCGACAGGCCGTCTCCGACGGGCCGCCGTCTCCTCCTTCGGTATCAGCGGCACCAACGCCCACGTGATCGTCGAACAGGCACCGCTGAGCGCCGCTCCGGCCGCCCCCGAGAGGATCGCCTCCGCTCCGTCCGTCCTGCCCTGGACCCTCTCCGGCACGTCCCCGCAGGCGCTGAGCGCTCAGGCGGAACGCCTGCTGCGGCACCTGGGCGCGCTCCGGGACGACGAACTCGCCGCCGCCGGCCGCACCCTCGCCACCGGTCGCGCAGCCCTGGACCACCGAGCCGTGGTCGTCGGCGGCACGAAGGACGAACTGGCCGAGGGGCTGCGGGTGCTCGCTGCGGGTGGCACGAGTGGTGTTGCCGTGGGCGAGGTGCGTGCGGGCAAGTCCGCGTTCTTGTTCACGGGTCAGGGTGCGCAGCGGGTGGGGATGGGTCGTGAACTTCACGCTTCCTTCCCGGTGTTCGCCGAGGCGTTCGACGCGGTCGTGGCGGAGCTGGATTCCCATCTGTCCGGGTCTCTGCGGGATGTGGTGTGGGGTGAGGATGCGTCGGTGTTGGAGCGGACGGAGTTCACCCAGCCGGCGCTGTTCGCCTTTGAGACGGCGTTGTTCCGTCTGCTGGAGTCGTGGGGTGTGCGCCCTGACTTCCTGGCGGGGCATTCGGTGGGTGAGCTGACGGCTGCGCATGTGTCGGGTGTGTTGTCGTTGGCGGATGCGGCGAGGCTGGTTGCTGCGCGTGCGCGGCTGATGCAGGCCCTCCCGGAGGGTGGCGCGATGGTCGCCGTCCGTGCGTCCGAAGACGAGGTCCTTCCGTATCTGGCGTCGGATGCGGTGAGTATCGCTGCGGTCAACGGTTCGGATGCGGTGGTGATCTCCGGTGCTGAGGTGGATGTGCTGGAGGTCGCGGCTCGGTTCGAGACGGAGGGTCGTAAGACCAGTCGTCTGCGGGTCTCGCACGCGTTCCACTCGCCGCTGATGGAGCCGATGCTGGCCGAGTTCCGTACGGTCGCGGAGAGCGTGACGTTCGGCGAGGCCCGTATCCCGGTGGTCTCCAACGTGACCGGCGAGCTCGCGACCTCGGATGATCTGCGTACTGCGGACTACTGGGTACGTCACGTCCGCGAGGCGGTTCGTTTCGGCGACGGCATCCGTGCACTGTCGGCCGCCGGGGTCTCGGTGTTCCTGGAGGTCGGCCCCGACGCCGTCCTCACCGCCATGGCGCAGAACGTCCTCACCGGAGACAGCGAAACCGGCGACGCCGCAGTCTTCACCGCGCTCGTGCGGCGTGAACGCCCGGAGGCGCGTGAGCTGTTGCTCGGTCTCGGCCGCGCCACCGCCCACGGCGCCCGGCTCGACTGGGACGCCCTGTTCGCCGCGTACGGCCCGGGATCAGGGGTCGTCGACCTTCCCACGTACGCCTTCCAGCGCAAGCGCTACTGGCTGAACGCCACCGTCAGCACGGCGGCGGGCGTCGGGGGTGCCGGACTGGAGCCGGTGAACCACCCGCTGCTCAGTGCCGCCGTGGTCGTGCCGGACTCCGACGGTGTGATTCTCACCGGTCGGCTCGCCGCCGGTACGCAGGCATGGCTGGCCGATCACGAGGTGCTCGGAAGCCTCCTGCTGCCCGGCACGGGCTTCGTCGAACTGGCCGTACGTGCCGGGGACGAGATCGGCTACGGCCGAGTCGACGAGCTGACCCTCCAGGCCCCGCTGATCATTCCGCGACGCGGCGCCACGGACCTGCGCGTCACCGTCGGCGCGACGGGCAGTGCGGCCGGCGCGGACGCGGACGACGTCGCGGGCGCCCGTACCGTCACCGTCCACTCCCGACCGGAGGGCGCGGCACCCCACGAGTGGACCTTGCACGCCACCGGTGTGCTCACTGCCTCGCCCGCCGTCCCGGACTTCGATCTGGTGCAGTGGCCGCCGCCCGGCGCCGAGCCGATCCCCGTGGAGGGCGCCTATGAACGCCTCGTCGGACGCGGCTACGGCTACGGTCCGGTCTTCCAGGGGCTGAAAGCCGCCTGGCGCAACGGCGAGGACGTCTACGCCGAGGTCGCGCTGCCCGAGGACGCGGGGACCGAGGCCGGTCGCTACGGCCTGCATCCCGCGCTGCTGGACGCCGCGATGCACGCCGACCTGCTGGACGAGCAGGGCGCGGCGGACGGCGACACCCTGCTGCCGTTCTCCTGGAACGGCGTCACTCTGCACGCTTCCGGCGCCACCGAACTGCGCGTCCATCTGAGTCGGCTGCGCGGCGACGAACTCTCCGCGCTCCGGGTGGCCGACGCCTCCGGACGCCCCGTGGCGACCGTCGAGTCGCTCGTGTCGCTGCCGGTCTCCGCCGCCCAGCTGGACGGCTCCGGCGGCCGGTCCGACGCGCTCCGTCGCATCGCCTGGAGGCCGCTGCCTCTCTCCGAGCCTCTGAGCGTCCCGAGCCCGGGACCCGTGTCGGCATCCCTGGGAGCCACGCCGCTCGCGGCGACCGGAACGGTCACCGAGTACGCGGACCTGGCCGCACTCCAGGCCGCTCTGGACGGCGGCGCCGTGGCACCGGAGCAGGTGCTCTGCCCGGTGCCCGACCTCACGGGCGGGCACACCCTCCCGGACGCGGTGCGTGCCACGGCCCATTGGCTGCTCACCACGGTCCAGCAATGGCTCGCGGACGAGCGATTCGCGCTGTCCCGGCTGGTCGTGGTCACCCAAGGTGCGGCCATCGCACCGCTCGGCGAGGTGGCCGGCCACCAGGCTGCGGCCTCGCTGGCCCAGGCCCCTCTCTGGGGTCTGGTGCGGGCGGCCGAGGCGGAGAATCCGGGCCGGTTCGTGCTGGTCGACGGTGATGCCGCTGGTGTTTCTGCCGGGGTGCTGTCCGGGGCGCTTGCCTCGGGTGAGCCGGAGTTGGCGTTGCGTGGGGGTTCCGTTCTGGTGCCGCGTCTGGTGTCGGTGGCGCAGGCGGATGGTGCTGGGAGTGCCGAGGGTGGTGCTTTTGGTGCGGGTACGGTCCTGGTGACGGGTGGTACGGGTGGTCTCGGTGCGCTGGTGGCGCGTCATCTGGTGGCGGAGCACGGTGTGCGCAGTCTGCTGCTGACGAGTCGTCGTGGTCCTGATGCTCCGGGTGCGGCCGAACTGGCCGTAGGGCTTGAGGAGTCCGGTGCTGTGGTCACGGTCGCCGCGTGCGACACGGGCGACAGGGACGCCCTGGCCGCGCTGATCGCCGGCATCGACACGGACCACCCCCTCACCGGCGTCGTGCACGCCGCGGCGGTCGCCGACAACGGACTCACCGGCACGCTCACGGCAGAGCGACTGGACACCGTGCTGCGGCCGAAGGCCGACGGCGCCTGGCATCTGCACGAGCTGACGCAGGATCTCCCCCTGAAGCAGTTCGTGCTGTTCTCCTCCGCCGGCGGCCTGGTCCTCGCCGCAGGACAGGGCAACTACGCGGCGGCCAACGTCTTCCTGGACGCCCTCGCCCTCCACCGGAGCGCCGCCGGACTGCCCGCCACCTCGCTGGCGTTCGGCATGTGGGCGGTGGACACGGGCCTCGGCGGCTCCCTCTCCGAGGCCGACCTCGACCGGATGGACCGGCTCGGCACCCCTGCCGTCGCAGCCGAGGAGGGGCTCGCCCTCTTCTCCGCAGCCCTCGGCACCGGGCTGCCCGCCCTCGTACCGCTGCCCGTGGACGCCGCCGCCCTCGCGGGCCGCTCCGGAGAGCTTCCCGCCCTTCTGCGGGACCTGGTGCACCGCCCCGGCCACACACCTCGCCGCGCCGCCGCCACCGGCGCCGCCGGGGCAGACGCCCGGCTCGGCGGACTGCTCGTCGGCACCGCCGCGGAACGCTCCCGAGCCCTGCTCGAACTGGTCAGGGCCGAAGCCGCCACCGTGCTCGGCCACAGCGGGGCCGACGGCGTCAGCCCGGACCGCGCGTTCAAGGACATGGGATTCGACTCGCTCGCGGCGGTGGAGTTCCGTAACGCCCTCACCGGTGCCACCGGTGTCCGGCTGCCGGCCACCCTCGTCTTCGACCACCCCAACTCCCGTGCGGTCGCCGACTTCATCGGAGCGCGGCTGTCCGGTGTCTCCGCCCCTGCGGCGCCCGCCGTGCGAGCCACTGTGCCCGCAGCCGCCGACGACCCGATCGCCATCGTCAGCATCAGCTGCCGCTTCCCCGGCGACGTCAGAAGTGCCGAGGACCTGTGGCAGCTGGTCGCCGAGGGGCGCTCGGCCATCACCGGATTCCCCGCCGACCGTGGCTGGGACGCCGACGCCCTCTACGACCCCGAGCCCGGCACTCCCGGCAAGACCTATGCCCGTGACGGCGGATTCCTGCACGACGCCGCCGACTTCGACCCAGAGTTCTTCGACATCATGCCGCGCGAGGCCCTGGCCATGGACCCCCAGCAGCGGGTGCTCCTCCAAGGGGCCTGGGAGGCCATCGAGCGTGCCGGGATCGCTCCGGACTCGCTGCGCGGCTCCCGCACCGGCGTCTACGTCGGCATCATGTACCACGACTACGGCTCCCGGGCCGGGGCCGTGTCCGACGAGCTGACGCCCTACCTGGGCAACGGCAGCGCAGGGTCCATAGCCTCCGGGCGTGTCTCCTACGCCCTGGGCCTGGAAGGCCCGGCCGTCACCGTGGACACCGCCTGCTCGTCGTCCCTCGTCGCTCTGCACTCGGCGATCCAGGCCCTGCGGTCCGGTGACTGCGACATGGCACTGGCCGGCGGTGTCACCGTGATGCCCAACCCGGACATCTTCGTCGACTTCAGCCAGCAGCGGGGTCTGGCGGCGGACGGCCGCTGCAAGTCCTTCTCCGCAGGCGCGGACGGAACCGGCTGGTCCGAAGGGCTCGGCCTGCTCCTGGTGGAGCGGCTGTCGGACGCCCGGCGCAACGGACACCCGGTGCTGGCAGTGGTACGCGGTTCGGCCGTCAACCAGGACGGTGCGAGCAACGGCCTCACGGCCCCCAACGGGCCCTCCCAGCAGCGCGTCATCCAGCAGGCACTGGCCTCCGCAGGACTCACCACGGCCGATGTCGACATGGTCGAGGGCCACGGCACCGGAACCCGTCTCGGGGACCCGATCGAGGCCCAGGCCCTGCTGGCCACCTACGGCCAGGAGCGCCCGGAGGGGCAGCCGCTGTGGCTGGGCTCCATCAAGTCCAACATCGGCCACGCCCAGGCCGCAGCCGGCGTCAGCGGCATCATCAAGGCCGTGATGGCACTGCGTCACGGCCAGATGCCCGCGACCCTGCACGTGGACCGTCCCTCGGACCAGGTGGACTGGTCGGAGGGTGCCGTGGAGCTGCTGACCGAGGCCCGTGACTGGCCGGAGACCGGCCGCCCGCGCAGGGCCGCCGTCTCGTCCTTCGGGCTCAGCGGTACCAACGCCCACATCATCCTTGAGCAGGCTGCGGAGCCGACGGCCCCGCAGGCCCGGAAGCACCTCCCCGACACGGTCCAGGACGCCGTGCCCGTACCGCTCGCCCTGTCCGCGGCCAACGCCACATCACTGGCCGCCCAGGCTGAGCAGCTCCACGCCCACCTGTCCGACAGCCCCGAACTCGTCCTGCACGACCTCGGGTTCTCCCTGGCGACCTCACGTGCGGCGCTGGAGCACCGCGCTGTGGTACTGGCGACGGACACGGAGCAACTGATCTCCGCTCTGGAGGCGTTGCAGGAACAGCGCGAGAACTCCGCTGTCGTGCAAGGGCTTTCGCGATCGGTCGGAGCGTTGGCCTTCCTGTTCACGGGTCAGGGTGCGCAGCGGGTGGGGATGGGTCGTGAACTTTACGCTTCCTTCCCGGTGTTCGCCGAGGCGTTCGACGCGGTCGTGGCGGAGCTGGATTCCCATCTGTCCGGGTCTCTGCGGGATGTGGTGTGGGGTGAGGATGCGTCGGTGTTGGAGCGGACGGAGTTCACTCAGCCGGCGTTGTTCGCTTTCGAGACGGCGTTGTTCCGTTTGCTGGAGTCGTGGGGTGTGCGGCCGGACTTCCTGGCGGGTCATTCGGTGGGTGAGCTGACGGCTGCGCATGTGTCGGGTGTGTTGTCGCTGGCTGATGCGGCGAGGCTGGTTGCTGCGCGTGCGCGGCTGATGCAGGCCCTCCCGGAGGGTGGCGCGATGGTCGCCGTCCGTGCGTCCGAAGATGAGGTCCTTCCGTATCTGGCGTCGGATGCGGTGAGTATCGCTGCGGTGAATGGTCCGGATGCGGTGGTGATCTCCGGTGCTGAGGTGGATGTGCTGGAGGTTGTGGCTCGGTTCGAGGCGGAGGGTCGTAAGACGAGTCGTCTGCGGGTCTCGCACGCGTTCCACTCGCCGCTGATGGAGCCGATGCTGGCCGAGTTCCGTACGGTCGCGGAGAGCGTGACCTTCGGCGAGGCCCGTATCCCGGTGGTCTCCAACGTCACCGGTCAGCTGGCCACTCCGGATGATCTGCGTACCCCCGAGTACTGGGTGCGTCATGTCCGTGAGGCGGTCCGCTTCGGAGACGGCATTCGCGCGCTGTCGGCTGCTGGGGTCTCGGTGTTCCTGGAGGTCGGCCCGGACGCCGTCCTCACCGCCATGGCGCAGAATTCTGCGGCTGACGCGGTGTTCGTGCCGGGTCTGCGGCGCAACCAGAGTGAGCCCGAGGCTCTCGTCACGGCGCTCGCGCGGCTGCACACCGTCGGCCACAGCCCCGACTGGGCGGCGTTCTACGCGCCCACCGGAGCCCGCCGGGTCGACCTGCCCACGTACGCCTTCGAGAAGCGGCACTTCTGGCTGGATGCCGCAGAGGCGCCCGCCGTCGACGCTGCCGGTCTCGGTCAGGTGGCCGCCGGGCATCCCCTGCTCACGTCCGTGGTGGTCTCGCCCGAGGGCGGCAGCGTGGTCCTCACCGGCCGGCTCTCGGTGACCACGCACCCGTGGATCGCAGACCACGACGTGCTGGGCACCGTGCTGCTGCCCGGTACGGGTTACGTCGAACTGGCCCTGCGCGCCGCCGAGGAGGTCGGCTGCGACCTGGTCGAGGAACTCGTCATCGAGGCGCTGATGCCACTGCCGGAGAACGGCGACGGAGTCGCGGTTCAGGTGGTGGTCGGAGAGCCCGACG
This sequence comes from Streptomyces sp. CB02058, assembly GCF_001905505.1. Taxonomy (GTDB): domain Bacteria; phylum Actinomycetota; class Actinomycetes; order Streptomycetales; family Streptomycetaceae; genus Streptomyces. The sequence continues at coordinate 33,075 of NZ_LIPG01000011.1, read as the reverse complement.
GCGCGGACCGCCGCTCGCTGGCCGTCTACTCGCGCGTCGAGGACGCTCCGCCGCAGGTGGAGTGGACCCGGCACGTCTCCGGATATCTGGCCGTCGAGAACCGCGAACCGGTCACCCCGGAGGAGTTCGACGTCGGCTACGGGGTCTGGCCGCCGACCGGCGCGGAACCGGTCGACGTCAGCAACGTCTACGACTACCTGACCGCGCAGGGCTATCACTACGGTCCGATGTTCCGCGGTCTGAAGGCGGTCTGGCAGCGCGACAAGGAGGTCTTCGCGGAGGTCGCCCTCCCGGAATACGCGCGGGACGAGGCGGCGCGATACCGCATGCATCCCTCGCTGCTGGACGCGGCGCTCAGCGCCACGGACTTCCTCGGCGGCCGGAAGCCCCAGGACGTCGGTGCCTCCATGCTGCCGTTCTCCTGGTCCGGTGTGTCCCTGCACTCGGGCGGCGCCGCCTGCTTCCGCGTACGGATCAACTGGACGGGGTCCGACGAGGCGGTCGGCTCCGACGCCGTTCGGCTGGAGCTCGCCGACGAGCACGGCACACCCGTCGCGAGCGTCGAGTCCCTGGTGGTCCGGGCCGTCACGCCCGACCGGGTGTCGGCAGCCGCCGCGGCATCCACCGGTACCCGTCACCTGGAGTCGATGTTCCGGCTGGGCTGGAGCCAGCTGCCGGTCGGTGCGCACTCCGACGCCACGGTCGGCGACTGGGCCTTCATCGGTGAGGACGACCTCGGTCTCGCCGCCGATCTCGGCCTCGCTCCCGACGCGCTGCCGGTCCATGCCGACCTCGCCGCACTGCGGGCCGCCGTCGACGCCGGTACCAAGGCGCCCGAGCTGGTCCTCCACCGCTGCCCGGGTGCGGCGGAGGGCGACGACATGGCCGAGCGCACCCACCGCACGGCGGCCGAAGTCCTGGGCCTCGTCCAGGACTGGCTTGCCGACAGCCGGTTCGCCGACTCGCGGCTCATGCTCGTCACCCACGGCGGCGTACTCACCGAGACCGAACCCACCGAGGGAACACCGAACGACCTCTCGCAGGCCCCCGTCTGGGGCCTGATCAGGTCCGCCCAGCAGGAACACCAGGACCGCCTGGTCCTGGTCGACCTGGACGGCTCGGACACCGCCCGTCGGACTCTGCCGGCCGTGGCCTCGCTCCGGGAACCGGAGGCCGCGGTCCGCGGCAGCGAGGTGAAGGTGCCGAGGCTGGCCCGGATGTCCGCGGCCGAGGGCGACACCCCGCAGACCTGGGGACCGAACGGAACCGTCCTGGTCACCGGCGGTCTCGGCGGCCTCGGAGCGGTGCTCGCCAGGCACCTGGTCAGCACCCACGGCGTCCGGCACCTGGTGCTCACCGGCCGCCGTGGCGCCGAGTCGCCCCACGCAGCCGCGCTGCGCGACGAACTCTCAGCGCTGGGTGCCGAGATCACCGTCGCGGCCTGTGACACGGCCGACCGTGACGCCGTGGCCGGACTGCTCGCCGCGATCCCGGCGGACCAGCCGCTCACCGCAGTGGTGCACGCGGCCGGAGTGATGGACAACGCCCTGATCGACTCGCTGACCGCCGAGCAGCTCTCCGAGGTGTTCCGGCCCAAGGTCGACGCGGCCTGGCACCTGCACGAACTCACGCGGGACATGCCGCTGAAGGCATTCGTCCTGTTCTCCTCGGTGTCCGGTCTCGCCATGGGAGCGGGTCAGGGCAACTACGCCGCGGCCAACCGCTTCCTGGACGCGCTCGCCGCCCACCGCAGGACCCAGGGGCTTCCCGCGGTCTCGCTGGCCTGGGGCCTGTGGGCCACCCGGACCGGCCTCGGCGGTGCCGGGGTGGACGAGGACCTGGAGGAGCAGCGGATGGCGGCCATGGGCCTGCCCGCCCTCTCCTCGGCGGAGGCGCTGGTCCTCTTCGACCAGTCGCTCGGCCTGGCCGCCCCGACCCTCGTGCCGTTGCGGATCGACGCCGCGGCGATGACCGCCTCCGGCTCCGTACCCGCCGTGTTCCGCGAAGTCGTACAGCGCACCACCGCCCGCACCGCCCGCCCGGCCGCCGGCGGTCAGGGAACGCGCTCCACCCAGCGCGCCCGGAGCTCCGCACCGGACACGCAGAGCACCCAGTCGCTCGAAGAGCGTCTGGCGGCGCTGCCCGGACAGGAACGCGACCGGGTCCTGCTCGACACCGTGCGCACCCACGTCGCTGCCGTACGGCACGACGAACCGGACGCGATCGACGTGGAGAAGGGCTTCACCGAGCTGGGTCTCGACTCGCTCGCCGCGATCGAGCTGCGCAACCGTCTCAGCTCGGCGACCGGGCTGCGGCTCCCCGCCACGCTGATGTTCGACTATCCGAACCCGGTGACCCTGGCGAAGTTCCTCCTGGAGGAGTTGCTGCCCGGTATCGAAGCACTGGCACCGGCCGCCCCCACTCCGGCCGCGAACGGCACGGGCGGCGGGGCACAGGGGCCGGCCGCTTCCGGTGACGACGCCGAACTCCAGCGGCGGATCGGGACCGTCTCCATCGCCCGACTCCGTGAGGCCGGACTGCTGGACACCCTGCTCAAGCTCTCGGAGGAAGCCGACACACCCGGCAACGGGTCCGAGGGGGCCGGCAGCAACGGCGGCAGCGACAGCAACCGCAGCGACGCGATCAAGAGCATGAACATCGAGGACCTGGTCCGGGCCGCGCTCGGCACCGACAAGTCCTGACAGCATCCGGTCACCCAGCGAGAAACCAGGGACAATCACGTGGAAGCATCCGCTGAGCAGATCGTCGAAGCACTGCGCTCGTCCATGCTGGAGAACGAACGGCTGCGACAGCAGAACCAGCAGCTCACCGACCGTGCCGACGAACCCGTCGCCATCGTCGGCATGGCGTGCCGCTACCCCGGTGGCGTGCGCACCCCGGAGGAGCTGTGGCGCCTGGTCCGCGACGGCAAGGACGCCGTCGCCGGGTTCCCCACCGACAGGGGCTGGAATCTCGACGCCCTGTACGACCCGGAGCCCGGAGCCGTAGGCAAGTCCATCGCCCGTGAGGGCGGCTTCCTCTACGACGCCGTGGACTTCGACCCGGAGTTCTTCGGGATCAGCCCCCGCGAGGCGCTGGGCATGGACCCGCAGCAGCGGATGCTCCTGGAGACCGCCTGGGAGGCCTTCGAGAGCGCGGGCATCGACCCGACCTCCGCGAAGGGCTCCGCGACCGGTGTCTATGCGGGCGTGATGTACCACGACTACGGCCCCGGCAGCAGCGACGGCAGCCTGGTCACGGGCCGGGTCGCCTACACCCTGGGGCTGGAGGGCCCGGCGGTCACCGTGGACACCGCGTGCTCCTCCTCGCTGGTCGCGCTGCACTGGGCCGCGCAGGCCCTCCGCAAGGGCGAGTGCACGCTGGCTCTCGCCGGCGGTGTGACCGTGATGACCGAACCCGACATGTTCGTGTACTTCAGCGAACAGCGGGGCCTGGCGGCCGACGGCCGCTGCAAGTCCTTCTCCGCGGGCGCGGACGGCACCGGGTGCTCCGAAGGCGCCGCGCTCATCCTGCTGGAACGCCTCTCCGACGCCCGCGCCAACGGACACCCGGTACTCGCGGTGATCCGGGGCTCCGCCCTCAACCAGGACGGCGCCTCCAGCGGGCTCACCACCCCCAACGGCCCCTCCCAGCAGCGGGTCATCCGTCAGGCCCTGGCCGACGCCGGTCTGACCGCCGCCGACATCGACACCGTGGAGACCCACGGCACCGGCACCACCCTCGGGGACCCCATCGAGGCACAGGCCCTCATGGCCACGTACGGCCGCGAGCGCGCCCCCGGGGGAGAGCCGCTGCTCCTCGGCGCGCTGAAGTCCAACCTCGGACACACCCAGGCCGCAGCCGGGGTCGGCGGCGTGATCAAGATGGTTCTTGCCATGCAGGAAGGGTTCCTGCCGGGCATCGTCCATCTGGACGAGCCCACCCCTCAGGTGGACTGGTCCGCGGGAGCAGTGGAACTGCTCACCGAAGCCCGTGCGTGGCCGGAGACCGGCCGTCCACGACGAGCCGCCGTCTCCTCCTTCGGGATCAGCGGTACGAACGCCCACGTCATCGTCGAACAGGCCCCGTCCGCCGACGAGGACACCCCCACCCGTGCCGACGAGGACCCGCGCCACGCCCCTTCCGTCCTTCCCTGGGTGCTTTCAGGGAAGACTCCGCAAGCCCTCACGGCACAGGCCGACCGGCTGCGCGGTCACCTCGCGACCCGCCCCGAGGCCAGAGCTCTCGACATCGCCCACTCCCTGGCCACGGGCAGGGCCTCGCTCGAGCACCGAGCGGTCCTCATCGGCGAGGACCGCGCGGAACTCGACGCGGCGCTCGACTCCTTCCTCCGGAGCGAAACCTCCGCCACTCCGCGCCGCCGGGGCCGCACCGCGTTCCTGTTCACGGGTCAGGGTGCGCAGCGGTTGGGGATGGGGCGTGAACTTCACGCTGCCTTCCCGGTGTTCGCCGAGGCGTTCGACGCGGTGGTGGCGGAGCTGGATTCCCATCTGTCGGGGTCGTTGCGGGATGTGGTGTGGGGTGAGGATGCGTCGGTGTTGGAGCGGACGGAGTTCACTCAGCCGGCGTTGTTCGCGTTCGAGACGGCGTTGTTCCGTGTGCTGGAGTCGTGGGGTGTGCGGCCGGACTATCTGGCGGGGCATTCGGTGGGTGAGCTGACGGCTGCGCATGTGTCGGGTGTGTTGTCGCTGGCGGATGCGGCGAGGCTGGTTGCTGCGCGTGCGCGGTTGATGCAGGCCCTCCCCGAGGGTGGTGCGATGGTCGCCGTCCGTGCGTCCGAGGACGAGGTTCTTCCGTATCTGACGTCGGGCGCGGTGAGTATCGCTGCGGTGAATGGTCCGGATGCGGTGGTGATCTCCGGTGCCGAGCAGGATGTGCTGGAGGTTGTGGCTCGGTTCGAGGACGAGGGTCGTAAGACGAGTCGTCTGCGTGTCTCGCACGCGTTCCATTCACCGCTGATGGAGCCCATCCTGAAGGTGTTCGGCCAGCTGGCCGCCACTCTCACGTTCAACAGCCCGAATCTCCCGGTGGTGTCGAACGTCACCGGGGAGCTGGCCACCGCCGACGAGCTCCGTTCGCCCGAATACTGGGTGCGGCACGTGCGGGAGGCCGTGCGCTTCGCGGACGGCATTCGCTGCCTGGAGTCCAAGAACGTCACGACGTTCATCGAAATCGGACCCGACACCGTTCTCACAGCGCTGGCGCAGGACTGTGTCTCCGCAGGCGATGAGCAACAGGACGTCGTGGCCCTCATCCCGACACAGCGGCGCAATCGTTCTGAGCAACGCGAACTACTGGCAGGGCTCGGCGCGGCACACCTGCGCGGCGTGCCGGTCGACTGGAGCGCATGTCTTCGGAACACCGGCGCCAAGCGTGTCGATCTGCCCACATACGCCTTCCAGCGACAGCGCTACTGGCAGGAGAGCTTCACCAACGCGGCCGGCAAGGGCGATGCCGCCGGTGCGGGGCAGACTCCCCTCGACCACCCGCTGCTCCGGGCGGCCGTGAGCACGCCCGACGAGCGGATGGTCCTGACCGGCCGTCTCTCCCTCAACTCTCATCCTTGGCTTGCTGATCACAGTGTGCTGGGCAGTGTGCTGGTGCCGGGGACGGGTCTGGTGGAGCTGGCGGTGCGTGCGGGTGAGGAGGTCGGGTGCGGCCTCTTGGAGGAACTGACCCTTCAGTCACCTCTGATGCTGCCTGACAGCGACGCCGTACAGGTTCAGGTCGTCATCGATGCTCCGACCGAGGACGGCGGGCGGCCGGTGGGAGTCCACTCGCGGCCGGAGGCCGACCCCGAGGCGCCCTGGCGGCTGCACGCGGAGGGGATGCTGCGCCCGGAGGCGCCCGCTGCTGACTTCGATCTGGCGGTGTGGCCGCCGGCCGGCGCGGTGTCGGTTCCGGTCGTGGGTGCGTACGAGCGGCTGGCGGAGCAGGGGTATGGGTACGGCCCGGTGTTCCAGGGGCTGAGGGCTGTCTGGACGCGGGGTGAGGAGATCTTCGCCGAGGTAGCTCTTCCCGATGAGGCTCGCGAGGAGGCAGGGCGGTTCGGTCTGCACCCTGCTCTTCTCGATGCTGCCCTGCACGCGGAGATGCTTACCGAGGTTGCTGACGACAGTGCGCCGCGTCTGCCGTTCTCGTGGGCGGGTGTGTCGCTGTTCGCGGCGGGTGCGTCGGTCGTGCGGGTGCGGATCGTGCGCGGTGAGAAGGGCCTGCTGGCGTTGGAGGTGGCTGATGGTGCGGGTGTTCCTGTGCTGTCGGTGGGTTCGTTGGTGGCGCGTGAGGTGTCTGCCGAGCAGTTGAGTGCGGGTGGCCGTGCGGCTGCTGGTGGTTCTTTGCTGGCGGTTGAGTGGGGTGTGGTGGCTGGGGGTTCGGCTGCTGTTCCTGCGGGTGTGGGTTCGTTCGTGCGGTGGGAGGACGTTGCGGCTGGTGGTGTGGTGGGTGCGGATGCGGTGGTGTTCGCGGTTCCGGATGTGCCTGGGGATGTGCCGGGTGTGTTGCGGGGTGTTGTGGGTGGTGTTCTGGGTGTGGTGCAGGGGTGGTTGGCGGATGAGCGGTTCGCTGATGGCCGGTTGGTGATCGTTACGCGTGGTGCGGTGGCGGTTGATGGTGGTGGTGTGTCTGATCTGGCTGGTGCTGGTGTGTGGGGGCTGGTGCGGGCGGCGCAGGCGGAGCATCCGGGGCGGATTGTTCTGGGTGATGTGGATGGTTCTGCTGGTGCGGTGGAGCTGGTGGTGGGGTGTGGTGAGCCCGAGGTTGCGGTGCGTGAGGGCCGGTTGTGGGTTCCGCGGCTGGTGCGTGCTGTAGCCGGGCCGGCTGAGGCTGGCGGCGGTGGTGGTTCGTTCGGTGATGGCACGGTGTTGGTGACGGGTGGTACGGGTGGTCTGGGTGCGTTGGTGGCCCGGCATCTGGTGGGGGTGCATGGGGTTCGGGATCTGTTGCTGGTGAGTCGTCGGGGGTTGGGTGCTCCGGGGGCTGAGGTGCTGGTCGCGGATCTGGAGGCGGCTGGTGCGTCGGTGTCGGTGGTGGGCTGTGATGTCGCGGACCGTGGGGCGCTGGCAGCGGTCTTGGATGGTGTTGCGCTGTCGGGTGTGGTGCATGTTGCGGGTGTGCTGGATGACGGTGTGATCGGTGCGATGTCTCCGGAGCGGTTGGACGGGGTGTTCGCGCCGAAGGCTGATGCGGCGTGGCATTTGCATGAGTTGACGGCGGGGATGGATCTGTCGGCGTTTGTGATGTTTTCGTCGGTTGCTGGGTTGTTGGGTGGTCCGGGGCAGGCGAATTATGCGGCGGCGAATGCGTTTTTGGATGCGTTGGCTGTGGTGCGGGTGTGTGGTGGTTTGCCGGGTCGGTCGTTGGTGTGGGGGCCGTGGGCTGGTGTGGGTGGTATGGCTGACCGGTTGTCGGTCGGTGATGTGGAGCGGTTGGCGCGGCAGGGTTTCCCGGCGTTGGGTGCGGTTGAGGGTCTGGAGCTGTTCGACGCTGCGATGAGCAGGTCGGATGCGGGTGTGGGTGGGGCGGTGGTGGTGCCGTTGCCTTTGGATCTGGTGGCGTTGCGGTCCCAGCCGGCCACCGTCCCTCACCTCCTCCGCCACATGGTGCCTGCGGTGCGCAAGGTGGCCCGTTCGGGTGCTTCGTCGGGTGCGCTGAGGGCCCGCCTGTCCGGCCTCGGGGCGGAGGAGCGGGAGCGGCTGCTCCTGGACGTGGTGCGGGAACAGGTCGCGGGCGTCCTTGGGCATGCCACGGCCAACGCCATCGAGGCGGACCGTGCTTTCAAGGAGCTCGGCTTCGACTCCCTGACGTCCGTGGAGCTCCGCAACCGCCTCAATGCTTCAGCGGGCCTACGGCTGCCTGCGACCCTGGTGTTCGACTATCCGAGTGCACGGGCCGTCGCCTCGTACCTCGATACCGAGATGTCGGAGAGCGGGGCCTCGCAGGCCGCGGGCGACGTGGTCGTGCGCGGGGCGATCGCCGACGACGATCCGATCGTGATCGTGGGCATGGCCTGCCGCTACCCCGGCGGCGCGGAATCGCCCGAAGGACTGTGGGACGTGGTGGCCGAGGGCCGTGACGCCGTCTCGTCCTTCCCGACCGACCGTGGCTGGGACACCGGACGGCTCTACGATCCCGAGCCGGGCACGCCGGGCAAGTCGTACACGCGCATGGGCGGTTTCCTGCACGACGCGGCCCGGTTCGACCCCGACTTCTTCGGGATCAGCCCCCGTGAGGCGTACGAGATGGATCCCCAGCAGCGGCTGCTGCTGGAGGTCTCGTGGGAGGCCATCGAGCGGGCGGGCATCGTTCCGTCGACGCTGGCAGGTTCCCGGACGAACGTGTACGCGGGTGTGATGTACCACGACTACTCGGCAGGCGCCAACGAAGGCAGCCTGGTCTCCGGCCGCATCGCCTACACGCTGGGTCTTGAGGGATCGGCGGTGACGGTGGATACGGCGTGTTCGTCGTCGTTGGTGGCGTTGCATTCGGCGGTGCAGTCGTTGCGGTCGGGTGATTGTGATCTGGCGTTGGTGGGTGGGGTTGCGGTGATGGCGACTCCGGAGACGTTTGTGGAGTTCAGTCGTCAGCGTGGTTTGGCTGCGGATGGTCGTGCGAAGTCGTTTGCTGCGGGTGCGGATGGGACGGCGTGGGGTGAGGGTGCGGGGATGCTTCTGGTGGAGCGTCTTTCGGATGCGCGGCGTCTTGGGCATGCGGTGGTGGCGGTGGTGCGGGGTTCTGCGCTGAATCAGGATGGTGCGAGTAATGGTCTGACGGCTCCGAATGGTCCGTCGCAGGTGCGCGTCATTCGGCAGGCTCTTGCCAATGCGGGTCTGACTGGTGCTGATGTGGATCTGGTGGAGGCGCATGGTACGGGTACGACTTTGGGTGATCCGATCGAGGCGCAGGCGTTGTTGGCGACGTATGGGCAGGGTCGGGTTGAGGGTCGGCCGTTGTGGCTTGGTTCGGTGAAGTCGAACATGGGTCATACGCAGGCTGCTGCGGGTGTGGCGGGGATCATCAAGGTTGTTCATGCGATGCGGCATGGTGTGTTGCCGAAGACGTTGCATGTGGATCGTCCGTCGGATCAGGTGGATTGGTCTGCGGGTGCGGTGGAGTTGTTGACGGAGGCTCGGGAGTGGCCGGCGACGGTGGGTCCGAGGCGGGCTGCGGTGTCGTCGTTCGGGATCAGCGGCACGAACGCGCACGTGATCATCGAGCAGGCTCCGGACGAGGAGCCTGTGCAGGGCGAACGATCCGAAGAGTTCCCGGTGCATGCGTGGGTGCTCTCGGCCGCCGGTGAGGATGCGTTGAAGGCGCAGGCTGCGCGTCTGCTGGAGCGGGTGGCCGGGTCTGAGATACGTCCGGTGGATGTGGGCTTCTCGCTGGCGACCTCGCGTGCGGTGCTGGATCAGCGTGCTGTGGTGGTCGGCCGTGACCGGGATGAACTGTTGGCTGCTTTGGGTGTGTTGGCGGAGGGCCGTGAGGGCTCCGGTGTGGTGCGGGGGACTTCACGTTCTGCTGGTGCTCTGGCCGTTCTCTTCACGGGTCAGGGTGCGCAGCGGTTGGGGATGGGGCGTGAACTTCACGCTGCCTTCCCGGTGTTCGCCGAGGCGTTCGACGCGGTGGTGGCGGAGCTGGATTCCCATCTGTCGGGGTCGTTGCGGGATGTGGTGTGGGGTGAGGATGCGTCGGTGTTGGAGCGGACGGAGTTCACTCAGCCGGCGTTGTTCGCGTTCGAGACGGCGTTGTTCCGTGTGCTGGAGTCGTGGGGTGTGCGGCCGGACTTCCTGGCGGGGCATTCGGTGGGTGAGCTGACGGCTGCGCATGTGTCGGGTGTGTTGTCGCTGGCGGATGCGGCGAGGCTGGTTGCTGCGCGTGCGCGGTTGATGCAGGCCCTGCCCGCCGGTGGTGCGATGGTCGCCGTTCGTGCTTCCGAAGACGAGGTTCTTCCGTATCTCACGTCGGACGCGGTGAGCATTGCTGCGGTGAATGGCCCGGACGCGGTGGTGATCTCGGGTGGCGAGGATGAGGTCCTTGCGCTCGCGGCTCGGTTCGAGGCGGAGGGGCGTAAGACGAGTCGTCTGCGGGTTTCGCATGCGTTCCATTCGCCGCTGATGGAGCCGATGCTGGCCGAGTTCCGTACGGTTGCGGAGAGCGTGACGTTCGGCGAGGCTCGCATTCCGGTGGTCTCCAACGTCACCGGCGAGCTCGCGACCTCGGATGATCTGCGTACCCCCGAGTACTGGGTGCGTCATGTCCGTGAGGCGGTCCGTTTCGGAGATGGCGTTCGTGCGCTGTCGGCTGCTGGGGTCTCGGTGTTCCTGGAGGTCGGCCCGGACGCCGTCCTCACCGCCATGGCGCAGAGTTCTGCGGCTGACGCGGTGTTCGTGCCGGGTCTGCGGCGCAACCAGAGTGAGCCCGAGGCTCTGGTCACGGCGCTCGCGCGGCTGCACACCGTCGGCCACAGCCCCGACTGGGCGGCGTTCTACGCGCCCACCGGAGCCCGCCGCGTCGACCTGCCCACGTACGCCTTCCAGCACCAGCACTACTGGTCGCTCCCCGCAGTTGCCGATGGCGACCCGGAATCGCTGGGGCTGGTGCCGGCCGGCCACCCTGTCCTGGGTGCGGCTGTCAGCCTGCCCGACGGGGGAGTGGTCTTCACCGGCCGCCTTTCCGTCACCACCCAGCCCTGGATTGCGGACCACAACATCCTGGGCAGCGTGCTGATGCCTGGGACGGGCCTGGTGGAGCTGGCGCTGCGTGCGGGAGACGAGGTCGGGTGCGGCCTGCTGGAGGAACTGACGCTTCAGTCACCGCTGGTACTGCCGGAATCCGACGGATTGCAGGTCCAGGTCGCGGTCGGTGCTGCCGCGGACGACGGCGCACGGGTGGTGCGTGTGCACTCCCGCGCGGAGAACGACCGGGACGCTCCGTGGACGCAGCACGCGGAAGGGATCCTGTTGCCACAGGCTCCGGCACCCGATTTCGACCTCACCGTGTGGCCGCCGCAGGGCGCCGAGCCCGTGTCCGTCGACGGCACGTACGAGCGGCTGGCAGATCAGGGTTACGGGTACGGCCCCGTGTTCCAGGGGCTGAAGACGGTGTGGCAGCGGGGCGAGGAGACCTTCGCCGAGGTGACGCTTCCGGAGGAGGCCCGCTCGGACGCCGGTCGATTCGGGTTCCACCCCGCTCTTCTCGATGCCTCCCTCCACGCAGTGCTGCTGACCGGCTCGAGCGGGGACAACGATGAGGAAGGCGCCGAGGACAAGGGCCGGACGATGCTTCCCTTCTCCTGGAGCGGTGTCGCCCTTCACGCCGTGGGAGCCGCCGACCTGCGGGTGCGGTTGGTGCAACAGGGCAGTGTGTCCCTCATCGAAGTGGCGGACGGCGAAGGTGGCCCCGTGCTGTCGGTCCAGGCGCTGACCGCCAGGGCTGTCGACCCGGACCAGCTGCGTGGGACGGACGCGGGCGGAGTCGATCCGCTGCACCACCTGGACTGGACGGCGGAATTCGCAGTGCCTGCGGCTGCCCCGTCCCTGACGTCCTGGGCCGACGTGGTCGACGACCAGGCCGTCGCGACGGATGCGGACGTCCCCGAGGTCCTGGTGTACACCTGCCCGGCGACCTCTGTGGGTGACGGGCCGGGGGGCAGCACGCGAGCTGTTCCGGCTGTGGCCCACGAGGTGACGGCCACCGTGCTCGCTGTGCTGCAGCGATGGCTGACCGATGAGCGGCTCGCCGACGCGCGGCTGGTGATCGTCACGCGAGGCGCGGTCTCCGTGGAGGGCGGGCAGGTGACGGATGTGGCCGCCTCCGCAGTCTGGGGGCTGGTTCGCGCCGCCCAGGCGGAGAACCCCGGCCGGATCGTCCTGGCCGATCTGGAAGGGCCGGCGGACGGTTCCCGTGACTCCGCATCGGTCGATGAGCTGCCGGGCGCGGTGCAGTTCGCCATCGCTTCGGGAGAGTCCGAAGTCGCTCTGCGGGGCGGTCGTATCCGCGTGCCCCGACTGGTCCGTACGGTCTCCGAGCCTGGGAGCTCCGGTGGCGCCGAGGATGCCGCCCACGGCCCGGCTCCGTTCGGGGACGGCACGGTGCTCGTCACCGGCGGGACCGGTGGCCTCGGAGCGGTGGTGGCACGCCACCTCGTGGCCGTACATCAGGTGCGGCACCTGGCGCTCGTCAGCCGCCGGGGCGCTGACGCCTCCGGCGCGACGGACCTGGCCGCGGAGCTCGAAGCCGCGGGTGCCCAGGTGACCCTTGCGGCCTGCGATGTCTCCGACAGGGAGGCTCTGGCCGCCCTGCTCAAGGAATTCGACGCCGAGCGGCCGCTGACCGGAGTGGTGCACGCGGCCGGTCTCCTGGACGACGGCGTCGTCACCGGTCTCACGCCGGAACGCCTCTCCAGAGTGTTCGCGCCCAAGGCCGACGCGGCCTGGCACCTGCACGAGCTGACCGCCGGCCTGGATCTCTCGGCATTCGTCATGTTCTCCTCCGTCGCCGGTGCTCTCGGCAACCCCGGGCAGGCCAACTACGCGGCGGCCAACGCCTTCCTGGACGGCCTGGCCGCCCACCGCCACGCCCACGGCATGGCCGCGCAGTCCATCGCCTGGGGACTGTGGGAAGAGGACAGCGGAATGACCGGCCATCTCGCCGCCGACGACACATCCCGCCTGGGGGTCGCCGCGCTGCCCGCCGAGTCCGGGCTCGCCCTGCTCGACGCGGCTGTGTCCTCAGGTGCTCCGCAGCTGGTGGCGGCCCGCCTCGACCTGCCGGCGCTACGGCGCCGCCGGGAGACGCTCTCCAACGTGTTCCACGGCCTGGTGGGCGCTCCGCCCCGGCGCGCCGAGGCCGCCTCGGGGACGCGGCAGGAGGATGCGGGCGACGAGCTCCGCCGTCGGCTTGCCGGGGTTGATCCCGAGGCGCGGCGTCAGGAGCTGCTCGCCCTCGTACGTTCGCAGGTGGCGAAGGTCCTGGGCCATGAACGCTCCGAAGCCGTTGACGTCAACCGGGGGTTCATGGACGCCGGTATCGACTCGCTGATGGCGCTGGAGCTTCGCAACGGAATCGGTGCGTTGCTCGGTCGCCGCCTTCCGGCAACGTTCGTATTCGACTATCCGTCGGTCACCGCCGTGGTCGGCCATATGCTCGACGAGCTCTTCGGCGGTGAAGCGGCGAACGGCACCGACCTCCTGGAGGCCGAAATCCGTAAACTGGAATCGATGATGGCCGGAGTTGCCGCGGACGAGAGTGACCGCACTCGAATCGCCGATCTGCTGCGCGGCATCGCCGCCGGCTGGTCGGACGACCCCGCGGACGGCACCGCATCGGAGGAGGCCGGGGTCGACCTCGACTCCGTGACCGCCGACGAGCTCTTCGGCATTCTCGATTCCGAACTCGACGCCCGGAACTGAGGTATTCCTCCGGCCGTGCTTCTTTCGGGATAACCCGCGGCCCGGCGCACCCCTTGCTCCGGGCCGCCCCTCAACCCCTTCGGTGCCTCCCCCCGTACCGAAGGCGACTGCGCACCACCGTGTACCGAATCGCCTGCCAGCTCAGGCGGCACACGTCCCCCGGCCACTCGGTACCCCCCCACCGAGCCCCGGCCCGGACGTGGCGGTGCACGGTGGTGCGCCATTCCATGTCCCGACTCGGTGGGATTGCAGCCCGTGCCCTAGGGGCGGCTAGGGGTTGGCCGCCCCTCGGCGCACTCAGTAACGTCGCTATCGGTGAATCGGCTCTTATGGCCGGATGCTTTCCCTGGCGATGCTCGCTGCATTTCCTGGCATTCGGAATTTATGGGCCGACGTGAACTCCTTCGGCCGTGGACGAATTCAGTGGGGTGACTGGTGAGCAGCGAGGAGAAACTTCTCGACTATCTCAAGCGAACGACTGCTGAGCTACGGGACGTCCGAAAGCGCCTCACGGACAAGGAACAGCACGACACCGAGCCGATCGCCATCGTGGGAATGGCCTGCCGCTATCCGGGCGGTGTGGAATCCCCCGAGGACCTGTGGCGATTGGCGGCCGAAGGCAGGGACGCGGTATCCGCATTCCCGAAGGACCGCGGCTGGGACACCGATCACCTGTACGACCCCGAGCAGGGCAAGCCGGGGAAGACCTACACGAAGGACGGCGGCTTCCTCCACGGGGCCGCCGGCTTCGACCCGGCCTTCTTCGGGATCAGCCCCCGGGAAGCCCACGACATGGATCCGCAGCAGCGGCTGCTGCTGGAGGTGTCGTGGGAGGCCATCGAGCGGGCGGGCATCGTTCCGTCGACGCTGGCCGGCTCGCGAACGGGTGTGTTCGCGGGCGTGATGTACCACGACTACACGGACGTCGGCGCAACCGGCTCCATCGTGTCCGGGCGGGTGGCGTACACGTTGGGTCTTGAGGGTCCGGCGGTGACGATGGATACGGCGTGTTCGTCGTCGTTGGTGGCGTTGCATTCGGCGGTGCAGTCTCTGCGGTCGGGGGACAGCTCGCTGGCGTTGGTGGGTGGCGTGACGGTGATGGCGACTCCGGAGACGTTCGTGGAGTTCAGTCGTCAGCGTGGGTTGGCTGCGGATGGTCGGTGCAAGTCGTTCGCGGCGGCGGCCGATGGCACAGGCTGGGGGGAGGGCGTCGGTGTCCTGGTGGTGGAGCGGCTCTCCGACGCGCGGCGCAACGGCCACCCGGTGCTCGCAGTGGTCCGCGGGTCGGCAGTCAACCAGGACGGCGCCAGCAGCGCACTCACGGCCCCGAACGGACCGTCGCAACGCCGCGTCATCCAGGAAGCACTGCGGAACGCCCGCCTGACCACCAATGATGTGGATCTGGTGGAGGCGCATGGTACGGGTACGACTTTGGGTGATCCGATCGAGGCGCAGGCGTTGTTGGCGACGTATGGGCAGGGTCGGGTTGAGGGTCGTCCGTTGTGGCTTGGTTCGGTGAAGTCGAACATGGGTCATACGCAGGCTGCTGCGGGTGTGGCGGGGATCATCAAGGTTGTTCATGCGATGCGGCATGGTGTGTTGCCGAAGACGTTGCATGTGGATCGTCCGTCGGATCAGGTGGATTGGNGTCTGCGGGTGCGGTGGAGTTGTTGACGGAGGCTCGGGAGTGGCCGGCGACGGTGGGTCCGCGGCGTGCTGCGGTGTCGTCGTTCGGGATCAGCGGGACGAACGCGCATGTGGTTCTGGAGCAGGTGGTGGAGGAGGCCGCCGCTGTTGTCGAGCCGGTGGTGGATGGTCCGGTGGTGCCGTGGGTGGTGTCGGGCCGGTCTCCGGAGGCGTTGCGTGACCAGGCCGCGCGTCTGCTGGAGCGGGTGGCGGACGGGCCTGAGGTGCGTCCGGTGGATGTCGGTTTCTCGTTGGTGACCTCGCGTGCGGTGTTCGAGCATCGTGCTGCTGTGGTGGGCGGGACGCGGGAGCAGCTCGTCGAGGGGCTGCGGGTGCTCGCTGCGGGTGGCACGAGTGGTGTTGCCGTGGGTGCGGTGCTTGCGGGCAGGTCCGCGTTCCTGTTCACGGGGCAGGGTGCGCAGCGGGTGGGGATGGGTCGTGAACTTCACGCTGCCTTCCCGGTGTTCGCCGAGGCGTTCGACGCGGTCGTGGCGGAGCTGGACGGTCATCTGTCCACGCCGCTGCGGGAGGTCGTGTGGGGTGAGGACGCGTCGGTGTTGGAGCGGACGGAGTTCACCCAGCCGGCGCTGTTCGCGTTCGAGACGGCGTTGTTCCGTTTGCTGGAGTCGTGGGGTGTGCGCCCTGACTTCCTGGCGGGGCATTCGGTGGGTGAGCTGACGGCTGCGCATGTGTCGGGTGTGTTGTCGCTGGCTGATGCGGCGAGGCTGGTTGCTGCGCGTGCGCGGTTGATGCAGGCCCTCCCCGAGGGCGGTGCGATGGTCGCCGTCCGCGCTTCCGAAGACGAGGTTCTTCCGTATCTCACGTCGGACGCGGTGAGCATTGCTGCGGTGAACGGTCCGGATGCGGTGGTGATCTCCGGTGCCGAGCAGGACGTGCTGGAGGTCGCTGCCCGGTTCGAGGCGGAGGGTCGTAAGACGAGTCGTCTGCGGGTTTCGCATGCGTTCCATTCGCCGCTGATGGAGCCGATGCTGGCCGAGTTCCGCACGGTCGCGGAGAGCGTGACGTTCGGCGAGGCTCGCATTCCGGTGGTCTCCAACCTCACGGGTGAGCTGGCGGGCTCGGAGGATCTGCGTTCGGCTGAGTACTGGGTGCGTCACGTCCGCGAGGCTGTGCGGTTCGCGGACGGAGTACGTGCACTGTCGGATGCCGGCGTCACGGCGTTTCTGGAGGTCGGCCCCGACGCCGTCCTCACCGCCATGGCACAGACCGCCCTTGCCGATTCCGTCGATGATGACGCGGTGTTCGTGCCGGGTCTGCGTCGTCAGCAGAGTGAGCCCGAGGCTCTGGTCACGGCGCTCGCGCGGCTGCACACCGTCGGCCACAGCCCCGACTGGGCCGCGTTCTACGCGCCCACCGGAGCCCGCCGGGTCGACCTGCCCACCTACGCCTTCCAGCACGAGAACTACTGGGCGCTTCCTGCGATCGCCGGGGCGGATCCGGAATCGCTTGGCCTGGTGCCGGCTGACCACCCGGTCCTGGGCGCTGCTGTTGGTCTGCCCGACGGGGGAGTGGTCTTCACCGGCCGCCTCTCCCTCAACTCTCATCCTTGGCTGGCTGATCACAGTGTGCTGGGCAGTGTGCTGGTGCCGGGAACGGGTCTGGTGGAGCTGGCGCTGCGTGCGGGCGAGGAGGTCGGGTGCGGCCTGCTCGAGGAGCTGACGCTTCAGGCGCCCTTGACCCTGCCCGAGTCCGAGGCACTGCAGGTCCAGGTCGTGGTCGGAGCTGCGAGCGATGACGGCGCACGTGCGGTGGGCGTGCACTCCCGGCCGGAGGGCGACCGGGACATCCCCTGGACGCTGCACGCCGAGGGCGCCCTCCTGCCGCAGGCACCCGCGCCTGACTTCGATCTGGTGGCGTGGCCGCCGGCCGGCGCGGTGTCGGTTCCGGTCGTGGGTGCGTACGAGCGGCTGGCGGAGCAGGGGTATGGGTACGGCCCGGTGTTCCAGGGGTTGAGGGCTGTCTGGACGCGGGGTGAGGAGATCTTCGCCGAGGTGTCCCTCCCCGACGAAGCCCATGAGGATGCCGGCCGCTTCGGCCTTCACCCCGCTCTGCTCGACGCCGCCCTGCACTCCGTCCTCCTCACCGGCGAGGGCGAGACCGTACTGCCGTTCTCGTGGGCGGGTGTGTCGCTGTTCGCGGCGGGTGCGTCGGTCGTGCGGGTGCGGATCGTGCGCGGTGAGAAGGGCCTGCTGGCGTTGGAGGTGGCTGATGGTGCGGGTGTTCCTGTGCTGTCGGTGGGTTCGTTGGTGGCGCGTGAGGTGTCTGCCGAGCAGTTGAGTGTGGGTGGCCGTGGGACTGCTGGTGGTTCTTTGCTGGCGGTTGAGTGGGGTGTGGTGGCTGGGGGTTCGGCTGCTGTTCCTGCGGGTGTGGGTTCGTTCGTGCGGTGGGAGGACGTTGCGGCTGGTGGTGTGGTGGGTGCGGATGCGGTGGTGTTTACGGTTCCGGATGTGCCTGGGGATGTGCCGGGTGTGTTGCGGGGTGTTGTGGGTGGTGTTCTGGGTGTGGTGCAGGGGTGGTTGGCGGATGAGCGGTTCGCTGATGGCCGGTTGGTGATCGTTACGCGTGGTGCGGTGGCGGTTGATGGTGGTGGTGTGTCTGATCTGGCTGGTGCTGGTGTGTGGGGGTTGGTGCGGGCGGCGCAGGCGGAGCATCCGGGGCGGATTGTTCTGGGTGATGTGGATGGTTCTGCTGGTGCGGTGGAGCTGGTGGTGGGGTGTGGTGAGCCCGAGGTTGCGGTGCGTGAGGGCCGGTTGTGGGTTCCGCGGCTGGTGCGTTCGGGTGTGGGAGCTGTGTCGAGTTCCGCTGGTTCGTTCGGTGATGGCACGGTGTTGGTGACGGGTGGTACGGGTGGTCTGGGTGCGTTGGTGGCCCGGCATCTGGTGGGGGTGCATGGGGTTCGGGATCTGTTGCTGGTGAGTCGTCGGGGGTTGGGTGCTCCGGGGGCTGAGGTGCTGGTCGCGGATCTGGAGGCGGCTGGTGCGTCGGTGTCGGTGGTGGGCTGTGATGTTGCGGACCGTGGGGCGCTGGCAGCGGTCTTGGATGGTGTTGCGCTGTCGGGTGTGGTGCATGTTGCGGGTGTGCTGGATGACGGTGTGATCGGTGCGATGTCTCCGGAGCGGTTGGACGGGGTGTTCGCGCCGAAGGCTGATGCGGCGTGGCATTTGCATGAGTTGACGGCGGGAACGGACCTGTCGGCATTCGTGCTCTTCTCCTCGGCCGGCGGCCTGGTGCTGGCTGCCGGACAGGCGAACTACGCTGCGGCCAACTCCTTCCTGGACGGACTGGCGACCATGCGCCGGGCACAGGGTCTGGCAGCCGTGTCCATGGCGTTCGGCCTCTGGAACGTCGACACCGGGATGAACGACCAGGCCGACGAGGCCGCCGAGCACATGGCCCGCCAGGGCTTCCCCGCCCTCAGCGTGGAGCAGGGGCTGGAACTCTTCGACGCCGGCCTGTCCGCGGATCGTCCCCTCGTGGTGCCGTTGCCCCTGGACCAGGCCGTGTTGCGTCGGCGCGGAGAGGGTCTGCCTCCGCTGCTGCGCGGGCTGGTGCGTCTCCCTGCACGGCGTGCGGCCGGTGGCCAGGGCCTGACGTCCGGTCTGGCGGCGCAGCTGTCGGGTCAGCCTAAGGAGGAGCGGGCACGACTGCTGCTGGATGTGGTGCGGGAACAGGTCGCGGGCGTCCTTGGGCATGCCACGGTCGACGCCGTCGAGGCGGACCGTGCCTTCAAGGATCTTGGCTTCGACTCGCTCACTGCCATCGAGCTCCGTAACCGCGTCAACACAGCTACCGGCCTACGGCTGCCGGCGACCCTGGTCTTCGACTACCCCAGCGCCCGGTCGGTGGCGGCGTTCGTCGATACCCAGCTGACGGGGAGCGGTGGTGCGGAGGCGACGGGCTCCACGGTCCAGCGCCCGACGGTCCTGGACGACGATCCGATCGTGATCGTCGCGATGGCCTGCCGTTACCCCGGCGGTGTGGAGTCCCCCGAGGACCTGTGGGATGTGGTCGCCGAGGGCCGCGATGTGGTGTCGGCGTTCCCCGACAACCGTGGCTGGGACACCGGGCGGCTCTACGACTCCGAGCCCGGGAAGCTCGGGAAGACGTACACGAAGGACGGCGGATTCCTCCACGAAGCGGGAGAGTTCGACCCCGGGTTCTTCGGGATCAGCCCCCGTGAGGCGTACGAGATGGATCCCCAGCAGCGGCTGCTGCTGGAGGTCTCGTGGGAGGCCATCGAGCGGGCCGGAATCGATCCGGGCGCGCTCAAGGGATCGCGCACCGGCGTCTTCGCCGGACTGATGTACCACGACTACGCCGGCGTCAGCGCCGGCGGCAGCCTCGTCTCCGGCCGGATCGCCTACACGCTGGGCCTGGAGGGTCCGGCCGTGACGGTCGACACGGCTTGCTCCTCGTCGCTGGTCGCTCTGCACTCGGCGATCCAGTCCCTGCGGTCCGGTGACTGCGACCTGGCACTCGCCGGTGGCGTCACCGTCATGACCACGCCCCAGATGTTCGTCTACTTCAGCGAGCAGCGTGGGCTGGCGGCGGACGGCCGTGCGAAGTCGTTCGCCGCAGGTGCGGATGGGACGGCATGGGGTGAGGGCGCCGGGATGCTTCTGGTGGAGCGGCTCTCCGATGCGCGGCGTCTGGGTCATCCGGTGATCGCGATGGTGCGGGGTTCGGCGCTGAACCAGGACGGGGCGAGCAACGGATTCTCGGCCCCCAACGGCCCGTCGCAGGTACGTGTCATTCGGCAGGCCCTCGCCAACGCGGGTCTGACCGGTGCCGATGTGGATCTGGTGGAGGCGCACGGGACGGGTACGACGCTGGGTGATCCGATCGAGGCGCAGGCGTTGTTGGCGACGTACGGCCAGGAGCGGCCTGAGGGGCGACCCCTGTGGCTGAGCTCCATCAAGTCCAACATGGGCCACACCCAGGCAGCCGCCGGCGTGAGCCAGGTGATCAAGGCGGTGCAGGCGATGCGGCATGGTGTGTTGCCGAAGACGTTGCATGTGGATCGTCCGTCGGATCAGGTGGATTGGTCTGCGGGTGCGGTGGAGTTGTTGACGGAGGCTCGGGAGTGGCCGGCGACGGTGGGTCCGCGGCGTGCTGCGGTGTCGTCGTTCGGGATCAGCGGTACGAACGCGCATGTGGTTCTGGAGCAGGTGGTGGAGGAGTCCGCTGCTGTTGTCGAGCCGGTGGTGGATGGTCCGGTGGTGCCGTGGGTGGTGTCGGGCCGGTCTCCGGAGGCGTTGCGTGATCAGGCCGCGCGTCTGCTGGAGCGGGTGGTGGACGGGCCTGAGGTGCGTCCGGTGGATGTCGGTTTCTCGTTGGTGACTTCGCGTGCGGTGTTCGAGCATCGTGCTGCTGTGGTGGGCGGGACGCGGGAGCAGCTCGTCGAGGGGCTGCGGGTGCTCGCTGCGGGTGGCACGAGTGGTGTTGCCGTGGGTGCGGTGCTTGCGGGCAGGTCCGCGTTCCTGTTCACGGGGCAGGGTGCGCAGCGGGTGGGGATGGGTCGTGAACTTCACGCTGCCTTCCCGGTGTTCGCCGAGGCGTTCGACGCGGTCATGGCGGAGCTGGATGGTCATCTGTCCATGCCGCTGCGGGATGTGGTGTGGGGTGAGGACGCTGGGGTTCTTGAGCGGACGGAGTTCACTCAGCCGGCGTTGTTCGCGTTCGAGACTGCGTTGTTCCGTTTGCTGGAGTCGTGGGGTGTGCGGCCCGACTATCTGGCGGGGCATTCGGTGGGTGAGCTGACGGCTGCGCATGTGTCCGGTGTGCTGTCGCTGGCGGATGCGGCGAGGCTGGTTGCTGCGCGTGCACGGCTGATGCAAGCCCTGCCCGCCGGTGGCGCGATGGTCGCCGTCCGCGCTTCCGAAGACGAGGTCCTCCCGTATCTCACGGCGGACGCCGTGAGCATTGCTGCGGTGAACGGACCGGACGCGGTGGTGATCTCCGGTGCCGAGCAGGACGTGCTGGAGGTCGCTGCCCGGTTCGAGGCAGAGGGTCGTAAGACCAGTCGCCTGCGTGTCTCGCATGCGTTCCACTCACCGCTGATGGAGCCGATGCTGGCCGAGTTCCGCACGGTCGCGGAGAGCGTGACGTTCGGCGAGGCTCGCATTCCGGTGGTCTCCAACCTCACGGGTGAGCTGGCGGGCTCGGAGGATCTGCGTTCGGCTGAGTACTGGGTGCGTCACGTCCGCGAGGCTGTGCGGTTCGCGGACGGAGTACGTGCACTGTCGGATGCCGGCGTCACGGTGTTCCTGGAGGTCGGCCCCGACGCCGTCCTCACTGCCATGGCGCAGAGTTCCGCGGCTGACGCGGTGTTCGTGCCGGGTCTGCGGCGCAACCAGAGTGAGCCCGAGGCCCTCGTCACGGCGCTCGCGCGGCTGCACACCGTCGGCCACAGCCCCGACTGGGCCGCGTTCTACGCGCCCACCGGAGCCCGCCGCGTCGACCTGCCCACGTACGCCTTCCAGCGGCAGCACTACTGGTCGCTTCCCGCAGTCGCCGGGGGCGATCCGGGGGCGCTGGGTCTCGGGGAGGCTGGGCATCCGCTGCTGGGTGCGGCGGTGACCTTGCCGGACGGCGGCGTCGTCTTCACCGGCCGCCTCTCCCTCAACTCCCATCCCTGGCTTGTCGATCACACCATCCTGGGCAGCGTGCTGGTACCGGGCACCAGTTGGGTGGATCTGGCACTGCGTGCGGGTGACGAGGTCGGGTACGGGCTGCTGCAGGAGCTGAAGATTCAGGCACCGCTGGTCGTACCCGAGAACGCTGGCGTGCAGATCCAGGTGGCGGTTGGCGCGGCCGAGGCCCCCACCGATCGTCGCAGCATTGCGGTTCACTCCCGTGCGGAGGGTGATCCGGATGCGACATGGACGGTGCACGCGGTAGGGACGCTGATGCCGCAGGCGGCCACTCCTGATACCGATCTGGTGGCGTGGCCGCCGGCCGGCGCGGTGCCGGTTCCGGTCGTGGGTGCGTACGAGCGGCTGGCGGAGCAGGGCTACGGATACGGACCGGGGCTCCAGGGGCTGAAGGCTGTCTGGGCAAGGGGCGAGGAGATCTTCGCCGAGGTCGCCCGGCCCGAGGAATCCCATGAGGACACGGACCAGCCGGGGCTGCATCCCGCTCTCCTGGAGGGCGGGATGCAGGCTGCCCTGCTGGTGAGTGCGGTCGGGACCGGCGGCACGCCGAGGGTGCCGGCCGAGTGGAGCTCGGTGGCCTTGCACGCCACAGGCGCGGACGAGGTTCGCGTTCGACTGGTACGAGACGACACCGGCTATGCGATGCATGTCTCGGACACCGTCGGCTCACCTGTGTTCTCAGCAGAATCCCTCACCACTCGTCCACTGGACCTGGAGCAACTGCGGACCAAGGCCTCTACGGCCGACTCTCTGCTGGCGGTTGAGTGGGGTGTGGTGGCTGGGGGTTCGGCCGCTGTTCCTGCGGGTGTGGGTTCGTTCGTGCGGTGGGAGGACGTTGCGGCTGGTGGTGTGGTGGGTGCGGATGCGGTGGTGTTTACGGTTCCGGATGTGCCTGGGGATGTGCCGGGTGTGTTGCGGGGTGTTGTGGGTGGTGTTCTGGGTGTGGTGCAGGGGTGGTTGGCGGATGAGCGGTTCGCTGATGGCCGGTTGGTGATCGTTACGCGTGGTGCGGTGGCGGTTGATGGTGGTGGTGTGTCTGATCTGGCTGGTGCTGGTGTGTGGGGGTTGGTGCGGGCGGCGCAGGCGGAGCATCCGGGGCGGATTGTTCTGGGTGATGTGGATGGTTCTGCTGGTGCGGTGGAGCTGGTGGTGGGGTGTGGTGAGCCCGAGGTTGCGGTGCGTGAGGGCCGGTTGTGGGTTCCGCGGCTGGTGCGTGCTGTAGCCGGGCCGGCTGAGGCTGGCGGCGGTGGTGGTTCGTTCGGTGATGGCACGGTGTTGGTGACGGGTGGTACGGGTGGTCTGGGTGCGTTGGTGGCCCGGCATCTGGTGGGGGTGCATGGGGTTCGGGATCTGTTGCTGGTGAGTCGTCGGGGGTTGGGTGCTCCGGGGGCTGAGGTGCTGGTCGCGGATCTGGAGGCGGCTGGTGCGTCGGTGTCGGTGGTGGGCTGTGATGTCGCGGACCGTGGGGCGCTGGCAGCGGTCTTGGATGGTGTTGCGCTGTCGGGTGTGGTGCATGTTGCGGGTGTGCTGGATGACGGTGTGATCGGTGCGATGTCTCCGGAGCGGTTGGACGGGGTGTTCGCGCCGAAGGCTGATGCGGCGTGGCATTTGCATGAGTTGACGGCGGGGATGGATCTGTCGGCGTTTGTGATGTTTTCGTCGGTTGCTGGGTTGTTGGGTGGTCCGGGGCAGGCGAATTATGCGGCGGCGAATGCGTTTTTGGATGCGTTGGCTGTGGTGCGGGTGGCTGGTGGTTTGCCGGGTCGGTCGTTGGTGTGGGGGCCGTGGGCTGGTGTGGGTGGTATGGCTGACCGGTTGTCGGTCGGTGATGTGGAGCGGTTGGCGCGGCAGGGTTTCCCGGCGTTGGGTGCGGTTGAGGGTCTGGAGCTGTTCGACGCTGCGATGAGCAGGTCGGATGCGGGTGTGGGTGGGGCGGTGGTGGTGCCGTTGCCGTTGGATCTGGTGGCGTTGCGGTCCCAGCCGGCCACCGTCCCTCACCTCCTCCGCCACATGGCTCGTGTCTCCTCCCGGAGCACGGTCGGTGGGGGCGCGACCCTCGCGGGACGCCTGTCCGGCCTCGGGGCGGAGGAGCGGGAGCGGCTGCTCCTGGACGTGGTGCGGGAACAGGTCGCGGGCGTCCTTGGGCATGCCACGGCCAACGCCATCGAGGCGGACCGCGCTTTCAAGGAACTCGGCTTCGACTCCCTGACTGCCGTCGAGTTCCGTAACCGCCTCAACATCGCCACCGGCCTGGAGCTCCCCTCCACCTTGGTGTTCGACTACCCGACCGCCCGCGATGTGGCCGTACAGCTTCAGGAGTCGCTGGCTCCCCTCGATGCCGATGGCTCCCAGCGACTGATCGGCGAGGTCGAGCGCCTGGAGGCCGCCCTCGCTGTCGCCTCGCTCGTGGACGGTGGGCGCGCTCAGATCACGGCGCGTCTGGAAACTCTGCTGCGCCGCTGGAACGCGGCCCAGCCCGATGCGGCGACTGCCGAGGACGAGCCGGATCTCAGTACCGCTTCCGACGACGAGCTGTTCGATCTGCTCGACAACGAACTCGGCCATTCCTGAGAGCTCTTCTCAGTCCTCATATGAACTTCCTCCGAGATTGGGTATGACGACGATGGAGAACGACGCCAAGCTCCGGGAATACCTCCGGCGAGCCACCACCGACCTGCGCCAGGTCCGCCGCAAGCTGCGGGAGGCCGAGACCAGGGAACACGAGCCGATCGCCATCGTCGCCATGAGCTGCCGTTTCCCCGGCGGCGCCGGATCCCCCGAGGATCTGTGGGACCTGGTGGCGGCAGGCACGGACACGATCGCCGACTTCCCGGCCAACCGAGGCTGGAACGTCGACGACATCTACGACCCGGAGCCGGGAACGCCGGGCAAGAGCTACGCGAAGACCGGCGGATTCCTCTACGACGCCGATGAGTTCGACCCGGAGCTGTTCAAGATCAGCCCGCGTGAGGCCGAGGACATGGATCCGCAGCAGCGGCTGCTGCTGGAAGCATCCTGGGAAAGCCTGGAGCGCGCGGGGATCGACCCCTCATCGCTCAAGGGCAGCCGAACCGGCGTGTTCGCCGGCGTCGTCTACCACGACTACGCCAGCGTCACGACTGCCGGCAGCCTGGTGTCGGGCCGGGTGGCGTACACCCTCGGTCTGGAGGGCCCGGCTGTCTCGATCGACACGGCCTGTTCCTCCTCCCTGGTCGCGCTCCACCTCGCGATCCAGTCACTGCGCCGAGGCGAGTGCTCTCTCGCACTCGCGGGGGGCGTCACCGTGATGTCCACCCCTGACGTGTTCGCCTACTTCAGCGAGCAGCGCGGCCTGTCGCCCGACGGCCGCTGCCGCGCTTTCGCCGCCGACGCGAACGGAACGGGTTGGGGCGAGGGCGTCGGCGTCCTGCTGGTGGAGCGGCTGTCGGACGCCCGGCGCAACGGGCACCCGGTGCTGGCGGTCGTACGCGGCTCTGCCGTCAACCAGGACGGTGCCAGCAACGGTATGACCGCACCCAACGGTCCCTCCCAGCGACGCGTCATCCAGGACGCCTTGAACGCGGCAGGACTCACACCGTCCGACATCGACGCGGTCGAGGCGCACGGCACCGGCACGACGCTGGGCGACCCGATCGAGGCGCAGGCGTTGCTGGCCACCTACGGCCAGGACAGGCCGGAGGGCCGGCCTCTGTGGCTGGGCTCCATCAAGTCCAACATCGGCCATGCCCAGGCTGCCGCGGGTGTCGCCGGTCTGATCAAGATGGTCCAGGCGATGCATCACGGGCTGCTGCCGAAGACCCTGCACGTGGCTGAGCCGTCGCCGAAGGTGGATTGGTCCGCGGGTGCGGTGGAACTGCTCACGGAGGCTCGGGAGTGGCCGGCGACGGAGGGACCGCGGCGGGCTGCGGTGTCGTCGTTCGGGATCAGCGGTACGAACGCGCACGTGATCATCGAGCAGGCGCCGGAGGAGGAGATCGCCGAGAGTGAGGAGGCGGAGGAGACTCCGGCTTCTGCTCTGGAGATACCGGTGCATGCGTGGGTGCTCTCGGCCGCCGGTGAGGATGCGTTGAAGGCGCAGGCCGCGCGTCTGCTGGAGCGGGTGGCCGGGTCTGAGACACGTCCGGTGGATGTGGGCTTCTCGCTGGCGACCTCGCGTGCGGTGCTGGATCAGCGTGCTGTGGTGGTCGGCCGTGACCGGGATGAACTGCTGGCTGCTTTGGGTGTGTTGGCGGAGGGCCGTGAGGGCTCCGGTGTGGTGCGGGGGACTTCACGTTCTGCTGGTGCTCTGGCCGTTCTCTTCACGGGTCAGGGTGCGCAGCGGTTGGGGATGGGTCGTGAACTTCACGCTTCCTTCCCGGTGTTCGCCGAGGCGTTCGACGCGGTCGTGGCGGAGCTGGATGGCCATCTGTCCACGCCGCTGCGGGATGTGGTGTGGGGCGAGGACGCGTCGCTGTTGGAGCGGACGGAGTTCACTCAGCCGGCGTTGTTCGCCTTTGAGACGGCGTTGTTCCGTTTGCTGGAGTCGTGGGGTGTGCGGCCGGACTTCCTGGCGGGGCATTCGGTGGGTGAGCTGACGGCTGCGCATGTGTCGGGTGTGTTGTCGCTGGCGGATGCGGCGAGGCTGGTTGCTGCGCGTGCACGGCTGATGCAGGCCCTGCCCGCCGGTGGCGCGATGGTCGCCGTCCGCGCTTCCGAAGACGAGGTCCTTCCGTATCTGACGTCGGACGCGGTGAGCATTGCTGCGGTGAACGGACCGGACACGGTGGTGATCTCCGGTGCTGAGGTGGATGTGCTGGAGGTTGTGGCTCGGTTCGAGGCGGAGGGTCGTAAGACCAGTCGTCTGCGGGTCTCACACGCGTTCCATTCACCGCTGATGGAGCCGATGCTGGCCGAGTTCCGCACGGTCGCGGAGAGCGTGACGTTCGGCGAGGCTCGTATCCCGGTCGTCTCCAACGTCACCGGTCAGCTGGCCACTTCGGATGATCTGCGTACCCCCGAGTACTGGGTGCGTCATGTCCGTGAGGCGGTCCGTTTCGGAGATGGCGTTCGTGCGCTGTCGGCTGCTGGGGTCTCGGTGTTCCTGGAGGTCGGCCCGGACGCCGTCCTCACCGCGATGGCGCAGAGTTCCGCGGCTGACGCGGTGTTCGTGCCGGGTCTGCGGCGCAACCAGAGTGAGCCCGAGGCTCTGGTCACGGCGCTCGCGCGGCTGCACACCGTCGGCCACTCACCCGACTGGGCGGCGTTCTACGCGCCCACCGATGCCCGTCGGGTCGACCTGCCCACGTACGCCTTCCAGCACCAGCACTACTGGCTCCCGGACCGTGCGGTCGCTGGGGCCGCCGCTGCCGGTCTGCATGCCGCCGAGCACCCTCTGCTCAGTGCGATGGTGATGCTCGCCGACGCCGATGGAGCCGTGTTCACCGGCCGGCTCTCCGTCGGTTCGCACGCCTGGCTGGCCGATCACGTGATCGGTGAGTCGGTCCTCTTCCCCGGTACGGGGTTCGTCGAGCTGGCCATCCGAGCGGGGGACCAGGTCGGCTCGCCGGTTCTGGACGAGCTGGTGATCGAGGCGCCGCTGGTCCTGCCCGCCCATGGATCGGTGCAGGTCCAGGTGGTCGTCCGGGCGCCCGACGCCGTCCACGCCGGCCGCTCGGTGGGCGTCTATTCGCGTCCCGGTGACGCGGACGCCGATGCTCCGTGGACGCGTCACGCCAGTGGGATGCTCGTGTCCGCCGCCGCGGCCCCCGCACCGAGCAGCGCGGTGGAGCTGCAGGAGTGGCCGCCGGCCGGTGCGGAACCGCTGGATCTGGACGGACTGTACGAGGGCCTCGCCGAGTCCGGCATGGTCTACGGGCCGGTCTTCCAGGGGCTCACCGCCGCTTGGCGACACGGTCGCGAGATCTACGCCGAGGCCACACTTCCCGAGCACGCCCGCAGCGAGGCGGAGCGCTTCGGTCTTCACCCCGCTCTGCTTGATGCGGCACTGCACGCGGTCGCCCTGACCGACGCGGTGGGCCAGGGCCCTACCCTCCCCTTCACCTGGTCGAAGGTGGCCTTGCACGCCTCCGGCGCCGCTTCGCTGCGCGTCAGGCTCGTCCCGGGCGAGTCCGGCGGCGGGAGCGTCGCGGTGAGTGTCGAGACCACCGATGTCGAGGGTCGGCCGGTCGCCACGGTCGGCTCGTTGGCTCTGCGCCGTATCTCCGATGAACAACTGGCTGCCGCAGCAGCCACCTTCCACGACTCGCTCTATCAACTGGACTGGGTGAGGCTGCCGTCGGCCACCCAGCAGGGAGCCGCCACGATCGGAACCTGGGAGGAGCTGGATCGCGGCGCCCTCGTCCCGGACGTCGTGATACTCGAGGCGGTCGGTCCGGACACCACCGCACTCCCGACCGTCGAGGGGGCCTCGGGCCTCGACGACTCCGCCGATGCTGTTCATGAAGCAACGCATCGCGTGCTGGGCGCCGTTCAGGACTGGCTGGCCGACTCCGACGGGCGATTCGACACGTCGCGCCTGCTCGTCGTCACCCGAGGAGCCGTCGCCGTTGCCGACCCGGTGAGCGTGCAGGGCGACGCCACGGCCTCGGACGGCACCACCGGCACAGGACTGGGATCCGACGGTCTCATCGGCGCTGCGATCGCAGGGCTGGTCCGTTCCGCGCAGATGGAGAACCCGGGCCGCATCCTGCTCGCCGACGTGGACGCCACAGCGGACCCCAGGTCGATCGGCGCCGTCGTCGTCGCGGCAGGGGAGGACAGCGTCGCGATCCGCGACGGTGTGGTGTACGCCCCACGGCTGACACGGGCCACGGCCCGGACCGCAGGCACCGGGTCGACCCCTGGAACGGTCCCGGGGTCGGCCGGCGCGCCGACCGACGCCGAGGGCGGCGCCTTCGGGAACGGCACGGTCCTCGTGACCGGAGGCACCGGAGGTATCGGCGCTCTCGTCGCCCGCCGCCTGGTGTTGGACCACGGTGTACGCAGCCTGCTGCTCACCAGCCGTCGCGGCCCGGACGCCCCGGGCGCTGCCGTGCTCCGGGACGAGCTCACCGCGCTCGGCGCGGAGGTGACCGTCGCCGCCTGCGACGTGGCGGACCGCGCGTCCGTCGCCACCCTCCTGGAGCAGGTCACGCTGACCGGCGTGGTGCACGCGGCGGGGGTGCTGGACGACGGTGTCGTCGCCTCCCTGAACCCCGAGCGCATCACCACGGTGTTCCGTCCCAAGGTGGATGCCGCGTTGCACCTCCACCACCTCACCGCAGGACAGCCGCTCGCGGCGTTCGTCCTGTTCTCCTCCTTCGCCGGACTCCTCGGCGCCCCCGGGCAGGGCAGCTATGCGGCGGCCAACGCCTTCCTGGACGCTCTCGCCGTCCACCGCCGTGCCCAGGGCCTGCCTGCGCAGTCGCTGGCCTGGGGGCTGTGGGAGCTGTCCGGAGGCATGGCCGGCGAGCTGGACACCGCCGACCGCGCCAAGATCTCCCGCGGCGGGATCTCCCCTCTCAGCACCGACGAAGGCCTGGCGCTGTTCGGCGCCGCGCCCTCGGTGGACCGCGCCCTTGTCGTGCCGACCGCCCTCGACCTGCCCGGCCTGCGGGCCCAGGGCGAGGCGCTGCCCGGTCTGTTCCGAGCCCTGGTGCCGATGGCCCGGCGCAGCGCGGCGGCAGCCGGCGCAGGCTCGGACTCGCTGCGGCGTCGCCTGGCCGGTCTGTCGGCGGAGGGGCGGAACGAGCTGCTGCTCGGTCTGGTTCAGGAACGCGCCGCGGTGGCCCTCGGCTACGCAGGCGCCCAGGCGGTCGAGGCCGACAGGGCGTTCCGTGATCTCGGAATCGACTCGCTCGGTGCGCTCGAACTCCGCAACAGTCTCGGCGAGGAGACCGGTCTCCGGCTCCCGGCAACCGTGATCTTCGACTATCCGAACTCGCTGTCGCTCTCCCGCTACCTGCTGGGCGAACTCTCCGGAATCACGGAGGACGTGCGGGCCGTCGACGCGGGCACAGTGACGGACGACGACCCGATCGTGATCGTGGGCATGGCCTGCCGCTACCCCGGCGGCGTGGAGTCCCCCGAGGACCTGTGGAACCTCGTCGCCGAAGGCCGGGACGGGATCACGTCCTTCCCGACCGACCGTGGCTGGCGGGTCGACGAGCTCCTCGACCCGACCGGCACGCGGCCGAACACGAGCTACGTGGGTGAGGGAGGGTTCCTCCACGGAGTCGCCGAGTTCGACCCTGACTTCTTCGGGATCAGCCCGAACGAGGCGTTGATCATGGACCCCCAGCAGCGGCTGCTGCTGGAGGTCTCGTGGGAGGCCATCGAGAGCGCGGGCATCGTCCCGTCGACGCTGGCGGGCTCCCGGACGGGTGTCTTCGCGGGTGTGATGTACCACGACTACGCGGCCAACAGCGGGACAGGCGCCATCGCCTCGGGCCGCATCTCCTACGTCCTCGGCCTTGAGGGGCCGGCGGTGACGGTGGATACGGCGTGTTCGTCGTCGTTGGTGGCGTTGCATTCGGCGGTGCAGTCGTTGCGGTCGGGTGATTGTGATCTGGCGTTGGTGGGTGGGGTTGCGGTGATGGCGACTCCGGAGACGTTTGTGGAGTTCAGTCGTCAGCGTGGTTTGGCTGCGGATGGTCGTGCGAAGTCGTTTGCTGCGGGTGCGGATGGGACGGCGTGGGGTGAGGGTGCGGGGATGCTTCTGGTGGAGCGTCTTTCGGATGCGCGGCGTCTTGGGCATGCGGTGGTGGCGGTGGTGCGGGGTTCTGCGCTGAATCAGGATGGTGCGAGTAATGGTCTGACGGCTCCGAATGGTCCGTCGCAGGTG
This sequence comes from Streptomyces sp. CB02058, assembly GCF_001905505.1. Taxonomy (GTDB): domain Bacteria; phylum Actinomycetota; class Actinomycetes; order Streptomycetales; family Streptomycetaceae; genus Streptomyces. The sequence goes on along the minus strand of NZ_LIPG01000011.1, from coordinate 2,467 downwards.
CGCGTCATTCGGCAGGCTCTTGCCAATGCGGGTCTGACTGGTGCTGATGTGGATCTGGTGGAGGCGCATGGTACGGGTACGACTTTGGGTGATCCGATCGAGGCGCAGGCGTTGTTGGCGACGTATGGGCAGGGTCGGGTTGAGGGGCGTCCGTTGTGGCTTGGTTCGGTGAAGTCGAACATGGGTCATACGCAGGCTGCTGCGGGTGTGGCGGGGATCATCAAGGTTGTTCATGCGATGCGGCATGGTGTGTTGCCGAAGACGTTGCATGTGGATCGTCCGTCGGATCAGGTGGATTGGTCTGCGGGTGCGGTGGAGTTGTTGACGGAGGCTCGGGAGTGGCCGGCGACGGTGGGTCCGCGGCGTGCTGCGGTGTCGTCGTTCGGGATCAGCGGGACGAACGCGCATGTGGTTCTGGAGCAGGTGGTGGAGGAGTCCGCTGCTGTTGTTGAGCCGGTGGTGGATGGTCCGGTGGTGCCGTGGGTGGTGTCGGGCCGGTCTCCGGAGGCGTTGCGTGATCAGGCCGCGCGTCTGCTGGAGCGGTTTGCCGCGTCTGAGATACGTCCGGTGGATGTCGGTTTCTCGTTGGTGACCTCGCGTGCGGTGTTCGAGCATCGTGCTGCTGTGGTGGGCGGGACGCGGGAGCAGCTCGTCGAGGGGCTGCGGGCGCTGGCCGGTGACGGGCGGGATGGTTCGGTGTTCCGGGGCGCGGCCAGGTCCAGGCCGAAGGCGGCGTTCTTGTTCACGGGTCAGGGTGCGCAGCGGGTGGGGATGGGGCGTGAACTTCACGCTTCCTTCCCGGTGTTCGCCGAGGCGTTCGACGCGGTCGTGGCGGAGCTGGACGGTCATCTGTCCACGCCGCTGCGGGAGGTCGTGTGGGGTGAGGACGCGTCGGTGTTGGAGCGGACGGAGTTCACTCAGCCGGCGTTGTTCGCGTTCGAGACGGCGTTGTTCCGTTTGCTGGAGTCGTGGGGTGTGCGGCCGGACTTCCTGGCGGGTCATTCGGTGGGTGAGCTGACGGCTGCGCATGTGTCGGGTGTGTTGTCGCTGGCGGATGCGGCGAGGCTGGTTGCGGCCAGGGCGCGGCTGATGCAGGCGCTTCCCGAGGGCGGTGCGATGGTCGCCGTTCGTGCTTCCGAAGACGAGGTTCTTCCGTATCTGACGTCGGATGCGGTGAGTGTCGCTGCGGTGAATGGTCCGGATGCGGTGGTGATCTCTGGTGCCGAGCAGGACGTGCTGGAGGTTGTGGCTCGGTTCGAGGCGGAGGGTCGTAAGACGAGCCGTCTGCGTGTCTCGCATGCGTTCCACTCGCCGCTGATGGAGCCGATGCTGGCCGAGTTCCGCACGGTCGCGGAGAGCGTGACGTTCGGCGAGGCCCGTATCCCGGTGGTCTCCAACGTCACCGGTCAGCTGGCCACTTCGGATGATCTGCGTACCCCCGAGTACTGGGTGCGTCATGTCCGTGAGGCGGTCCGTTTCGGAGATGGCGTTCGTGCGCTGTCGGCTGCTGGGGTCTCGGTGTTCCTGGAGGTCGGCCCGGACGCCGTCCTCACCGCCATGGCGCAGAATTCTGCGGCTGACGCGGTGTTCGTGCCGGGTCTGCGGCGCAACCAGAGTGAGCCCGAGGCTCTCGTCACGGCGCTCGCGCGGCTGCACACGGTCGGCCACAGCCCCGACTGGGCCGCGTTCTACGCGCCCACCGGAGCCCGTCGGGTCGACCTGCCCACGTACGCCTTCCAGCACGAGAGCTATTGGCTCGATACGGTCGACTACTGGGCGAACGCATGGGCCGGCAGCGGTGGTTCGCTCGAGTCTGCTGGACTCGGCGCGGTTGATCACCCGCTTCTGCGAGCCGCGGTCGCGCTTCCGGATTCGGGTGGGCTCGTCATGACCGGTCGTCTCTCGCTTGCCACTCATCCTTGGCTTGCTGATCACAGTGTGCTGGGCAGTGTGCTGGTGCCGGGAACGGGTCTGGTGGAGCTGGCGCTGCGTGCGGGCGAGGAGGTCGGGTGCGGCCTGCTCGAGGAGCTGACGCTTCAGGCGCCCTTGACCCTGCCCGAGTCCGAGGCACTGCAGGTCCAGGTCGTGGTCGGAGCCCCGAGCGATGAGGGTGTGCGTGAGGTGAGTGTGCACTCCCGGCCGGAGGGTGACCAGGACGTTCCGTGGACTGCGCATGCTGAGGGTGTGCTTGTGCCGGATCAGCCGGTCGCCGGTTTCGATCTGGGGGTGTGGCCGCCAGCTGACGCGGTGCCGGTTCCGATCGAGGGTGCGTATGAGCGGTTGGTTGATGATGGGTATGAGTATGGGCCGGTGTTCCGGGGGTTGAGGGCTGTGTGGACGCGGGGTGAGGAGATCTTCGCCGAGGTCGCTCTGCCTGATGAGGCCCGTGAGGATGCCGGTCGGTTTGGTCTGCATCCTGCTCTTCTCGACGCGGCGCTTCATTCGGTGTTGTTGTCGGGTGGTGAGG
>NZ_LIPG01000010.1 GCF_001905505.1 Streptomyces sp. CB02058 | reverse complement strand
CCCGCGGAGCGGGTTGGAACGCGCTGCGCGCGTCCAAGCGAAACCGCCGGGCTTCGCCCGCCGCCCCTGGGTTCGCTTCGCTCTCCCAGGGGCAACCTCCGCTTCGCTGCGGTCGCTGACGAAGTGTTCGTTGTCAGCCGGCTTCGCTCGGCTGACAACGAACCGGACTGCTTCGCAGTCCGGTTCGGCAGGTCAGCTTCGCTTCCCTGCCTGAGACTTTCCGGCTTCGCCTCCAAGACTGGCCCGCTGTGCGGGCGGCTGGCTACAGGCCGAGGGTTGCGCGAGGTTGAGTGTCGGTCTCGGCCTTACTCGGATGGGGACTCTTCTTCCAAGCTGGCACGCTGTGGAGGGTGCCCCTGTCATAGTGGGTGAAAGTCTGGGTTCCGCGGCAGTCTGCAATCAAAACTTATCCCGGATAAAGTCTACGCTGAGCGGGTAGTGCCTCTGCGGGGTGCCCCGGGGGTGAGAGGTGACGCACTGTGGTGACTCACTGGAAGCTTCGTCCTCATCAGGTCGAAGCTGTTGACGCGGTGGTACGCGTCTTGGGGCACGTTCCTGATGAAAGATCACCGGGTGGGGTGCGAGCCCAGGTTGTTGCTGCGACCGGCACGGGGAAGAGCCTGATCTCGGTCCACGCGGCGCGAGCTCTGCGTGCAAGACGGGTTCTGGTTCTTGTTCCCACGCTCGGGCTGTTGGCCCAGACCGTGTCGGTGTGGCGCGAGGCGGGACGCCGGGGCCCGATGTTCGGTGCCTGTTCGCTGTCGGACGAGGACTCACAGACTCTCCAGTGCACCACCGACGCGGCGGAGTTGGTGGGGTGGGTCTCGGGCCTGGATTCGGTGACGGTCTTTGCCACCTACGCCTCGCTGGGACTCGGGGTCCTGGAACAAAGTCATCGCGCGGGGCTGGGCACGTGGGACCTCGTGGTGGTGGATGAGGCGCACCGGACATCGGGGGCGTTGGGGAAGGCGTGGGCGGGGGTTCATGACGATGGGCGGGTGCCGGCGCTGCGTCGGTTGTACATGACGGCTACGCCGCGGTTGTGGGAGGTGGCGGACCGGGAGGGTCCGGAGGGGGGTGAGCTGGTTGCGTCGATGGACGACGAGGCGGTGTTCGGGCCGGTGGTGTATCGGCTGTCGCTGTCGGAGGCGATCGAGCGGGGACTAATTGCTCGTTACCAGGTGGTGTGCGTGGACATCGCGGACCCTGGGTTGCCTGTGGTCGACTTGACGGGGGGTGGGGGCAGGACTGCGCGGGTACGGGGGGCGCGGCTGGCGGCTTTGCAGACGGCGGTGATGAAGGTTGCTGCGGAGCGGCGGCTAAAACGGTTGCTGACGTTTCATTACCGCACAGGTGAGGCCGAGGCATTCTCCAGTGGCCTGGGTGGGGTGGCGAAGGAGCTGCACGAGAGTGATCCGGGGTTTTACCCGGGGACTGATGGGGTGTGGGCTGACTGGTTGTGCGGGGAGCATCGGCCGGGGCACAGGGGGCGGGTGCTGGAGGGGTTCGCGTCGGAACCGGAGGTTCCGGGGGCGGCGTGGGTGCGGGTGCTCTCTTCTGTGCGGGTGCTGGGTGAGGGGGTTGATACCAAGGAGTGCGATGCGGTCGTCTTCGCGGACGTGCGGGGGTCGGCGGTCGACATCGTCCAGGCGGTGGGGCGGGCGCTTCGGATGCAGCCGGGCGAAGGCAAGGTGGCTTCCCTGGTCGTTCCTGTCTTCCTCGGGCCGGGTGAGCAGCCTGACGAAATGCTGGTCTCACGGGCCTACGGGGAGCTGGTGAAAGTACTGATGGCTCTTCGGGCGCATGACGCGCAGGCCGTGGAGCAGCTGGCCGCTCCTCAGGTGGCTGGCGGCCGGTCGCGCGGCAGGTTGATGGAGGGGCCGGGTGAGGTGGGCAAGGTGGCTGCGGAGCTGTTGTCGTTCTCCCGGCCTCGGGATCCCGCGCAACTCGCGGCCTTCATCAGTATGCGGGTTCTGCAGCCGGAGAAGCAGTTCTGGAGGCGGGGCCTGGCGGCAGCGCTGGCCTATCGCAGTGACCATGGTGATCTGGCGGTTCCGTACGAGTACCGGACTGCGGATGGGTTCGCTCTGGGGGTGTGGATCGCACGGCAGCGCACTGCTTATACCCGTGGGGAGCTGAGCAAGGAGCGGGTGGGGCAGCTGGAGGAGCTCGGCATGATCTGGTCGCATGTCGAGGTCGCGTTCGCTGAGGGGCTGTCGGCGGCACGTGGGTGGGCCCAGGAGCACGGGCACCTGCTGGCGCCGGCCGATGCCATGTGGGAGGGGTACGCGGTAGGGGTGTGGCTGAAGAACCAGCGGGCGGCCGTGAGGCAGGGGGCGGGTGGGCTGAGTGCGGCACGGCGCCGGGCCCTGGAGGACATCGACCCGTCGTGGTGCCCTTCCTGGTCGGTTGCCTGGCAGCGGTGTTTCCACCTAGCCCGTCTGCAGGTCCAGGGCGGGCAGGCGCTGCCCGAGGAATCGGGGCAGGTGGTGGTCCAGGGAGAGGACCTGGGGCAGTGGGCCGGCGGACAGCGGCGTAATTGGGAGACCCTCGGGGCAGCACAGCAGTGGCTGCTGAAGGAAGCCCTCGGACTCGGCCCCCTGCTGAAGGCCGAGCGGGACGTGGTGGCACCGCGGCGTACGCGGGCGCAGGTGTGGGCGGTCAATCTGGCTGCTGCCCGCCAGTACCGGGAACGGGAGGGGCATCTGGAGGTGCCTCACCGGCATGTCGAGAAGGTCGGCGGGGACGAGCAGGCGCTGGGGGTGTTCATCGCCAATAGTCGCTCTCGCCGGGAGCGGCTGGCGCCCGAGCGGGTCAAGGAACTGTCCGAGCTCGGAATGCGCTGGGGGTGACCTTCGGAGCGGGGCTGGCTCGGGTTGGATTTAACCCTGGGGTGTGGGGGTGGATGTAGCCCTCGGGTGTGATCGCGGTGCGAGCTGGAATGTGCAATTCCCTGTGCTGGAAGGGCCCCTTGGCATACGGTTCGCCCATCAAGGGGAGGTACCGGCTATTTCCGTATTCGACGAACTGCACGAACGCGGGTGCTTCGGCCCCGCGTGTCTGGCTCTGACCGGCGAGCTGGTGCGGCAGGAAGCACGGCGCTTCCCCGTTCTTGATCCTCCGGCCGGCTGGCAGAAGGCCGACGAGGAGGATCTGCTGTATGAGTTCCTGGCAGACCGCCTCCAGGCGGTCACCGCCAATCTCCTGGCTCAGGCCGACGACAATGCCCGGGAGCATCGCAGGGGTGGCGTGGCACCCTCTGGACCTGCGGGACCCTGGAAGTGTGGACGAAGTTCTGGCCGAGGTGCGGCCGTCAGTCGTGGTCAACGCATCGAGCGGGGGCCGGATTGGGCGGTCACGGCCGAGGGTGCTGTCCGGTTGGCGATGGCTGTGGCGAAGTGCGGCAGCCGTCTGGTTCATGTGTCCTCTGACGCCGTTTTCTCCGGGTCCTGTGTCCGTTACGACGAGTCGTGTCTGCCTGATCCTGTCACTCCCTACGGGGCGGCCAAGGCAGCGGCGGAGACCGGGGTCCTTCTCGTACATCCGGGGGCCGTGGTCGCACGGACGTCGCTGATCATCGGCGACGGGAAGTCCGAGCACGAGCGCGCTGTGCACGAGCTGGCCACTGGGGCCCGCGACGGGGTCTTGTTCACCGACGACATCCGTTGTCCGGTCCATGTGGCCGACCTGGCCGCGGCTCTGCTGGAACTCGCGTCGGCTGATACGAGCGGCATGCACCATCTCGGCGGAAGCGAGGCCCTGAGCCGTCATGAACTCGGCACCCTCATCGCCAGGCGCGACGGACTCGACGCAACCCAACTGCCCACCGGCCTGCGGGCCCACACCGCGCTTCGAGGGCCTCTCGACGTACGCCTCGACAGCCGCGCAACCCAACGCAGACTTCGCACCACGCTGCGCGGCGCCCACCAGTTCCTCACCCCGACGGCTTGATTGCCCGGACTGCGGTGGGAGGCCTGTCTCCCGAAGCGGCGAGGTCTCTGCGGGCAGCACATGTGGATGCGACGAGGCCGGCCACCGCGTACGGTTGGCCGGCCTGGCGCGGGCAGGGCATGCGCCAACATGCTTCTGCCGAGTGTCCCTGTCCGTACGGTTGCAGCCAGTAGCAGTTCAAGGACGCCTCACGGGCCGGGTGAACCGACCTCGTGGTTATCTGTTCCCCAGCATCATCTAGACAGGTCAGGGCGGCAAGCGCGGCTTGGACACAGGTGAGCCAACGAGTACGGCAGAAGCGCTGTTCGGGGCATTGCGCCACTCCCCGAGCGGGTCCTGTCGGCACACGGCGGGCGTGAGCGGATTTTAAATTCGCCCGGATCCTTGGACGCCTTTGAATCAAAACCTTCACTCTACGGACATACGAGACAATAGGTTCCGTGGTCGCGCAGCGGAGATCTGCCACTTCCTGGGATGATGGAACAGGCCCCAGTGCACGGGCGGCGACGCCAATCGCTTCCGTGCGTACGGGAATTGCAGCCAGTAGCAGACCCCTGTCGGTACATGTGCTCGTACCGGCCCAGATCAAGGACGTCCCGAATGACCCAGCACATCATCCACTCCTGCCCGCCCGCCGCCAGTGCCGCGCCACCCTCGCCCGTCGGCGCGGCCGGGCGCTTCACCGCCACGCAGGCGGGAACGGTCCTGGCCTTTCCACTCATGGGCTGCGCCCTGCACATCGCGGGCACACCCGTCTCGGACATCCTCTACCTCCTCGGCACCTGCGGCGGCATCGGTGTGTTCGTGGTGCTCATCGCCGCCGGCGGGCTGCGTCGCCTGGCCTCTCGCGGGGCAGCGTGCCTGAAGGCCGTGGCTGCTGCCGCTGCCGGAAAGTAGGGGTGGATCCATGGGACGCCGTGAGAATCCGGTCGACTGCAGTGCTCCCCACCGGGGCCGTCTGGCCGAGGAGTTGCGCCAGTGCCGTCACAGGGCGGGCCTGACCTACGCGGAGCTCGCCGAGCGCACGGGGGTATCGGCGGCCACGCTCAAGCGGGCCGCTTCTGGCAAGACCGTGGCCCGGCGTGACACGGTCGAGACCGTCGTGACCACATGCGGGGGAAGCAGGGACACGGTGCGCGCCGTGGTCGAGCTGTGGCGGTGCGCACGTATCGAGGATCGCGGCAGCATGAAGGTGATGTGCGCGCCGCGACCCGAACTCATCAGCGACGAGGGCGACCTCAGCAAGGCACTGGAACTCCTGTACGAGCAGGCCGGTGCCCCCACGCTGCGGGAGCTCCAGCGGCGCAGCGGCAATTCCCGTGCGCTGCCCGTCAGCAGTGCCGCCCGGATCGTGAAGCGCGTCGCCCTCCCGGCCGACCTGGCACAGCTCAAGGCGTTCCTGACCGGCTGCGAGCTTCCGCTCGACCGACACGTGGTGTGGGTGAACGCCTGGAACAAGATAATCTCCCGTCGCAAGGCCAAGTCCGCTACGTCCACCGCCCATCAGCCCGCCAGCCCGCAGAGGGGCAACGTCAAGGACCTGTTCCGCTGGTACCCCTACCTGCCGAAGGAATGGGCATCCAAGAAGTACCCGTGCCGAGACGAGAAGATGGCTGCGGCCTTCTGGGAGCCCTTCCATGTCGACCCCCTGCGTTCTCTCGACGAGAGCGCCACGCTGCGGCTGCGCCGCGAGGCCGATCGCAACGGCCTGGCCGACGTGATCATCTCCGGCAAGGACGGGCGGTTCATGCTCCCCGAGTAAAAGCAGTCGCCTGGTGGGTCACCGCGCCCTTCTGGTGTGGGCATCGCACCCGACCCGCCGACGGGCGACAGGCCCGGCACGCCGCAGTGTCAGCTCACCGCAAACCGTTGACCGGGTGGGCCGGTCGTGGTCACGGACCTCGGTCGGCTCACCGCTGCCGTGGCCGCGAGGCTCTCCTCGCGGCCACGGGCTTGTGCTCGCCATGTCCAGCACGCCGGGATCCGTCGTTTCGTCGCCGCCTGGTGTGTCAGGCTCGGTCTGATGCTTGGCTGTCCTGTGCCCCGCCCATTGTCGGCAGTTGTGGCGAGCGGCCTTGTGCGGCAACTAGAACGAACTTCTCAAGGAGTTCCTTCAGCTGCGGCACGTACTGGAGGTAGAAGCTGACGAAGATATCATCGTCGTCATCCGGAATGCCGTCCTCCGTGCACCAGCGGCGGACATCCGTGCACAGCTCCAGGAGCTTGTCGATGACCGGCTGATAGGTCGGCATCAGTACCCGCATCGGACGTGCCGCGGTGCGTACCGCAACAAGGGCATGGTCGACCGCCGCCAACGCGTCCAGGTCGCTGGGGTGCACCGCTTCTCCAAAACCGTGGAACGCACGCACGTTGTGCTCGAATACCAACTCGGCCTGCGCCATCAGTTCCTCTACCGCTTCGACCAGGCTCACCACACTGCCTGTGGGCAACGGTGCCCCGGGTTCGGCATCCCGCCCAGCGGATGTGCAGGCACCGTCCATAAGCGTCATGCGGGTACTGGCCGTGGCACGGCGCCGCTCGGCATCCGCGGCAGCGCGCAGCCCTTCCATCACCGAGGTAGGCCGTCGGGTCGTTCCCTGCTTCTGGGCAGCGCGGCGTTCAAGGAAGCACACGAGAGCATCGAATGCGTTGACGTCGGCCGGGACGCTCTCGCCGCTGAACCACTGGCTGAGTTTTGACCTGCCGAGGTTCACCTTCGGTGTCCGGTTACCGCCCCAGGTGGCTATGACGGTGTAGGACGGAGTGCTGGCCCGGGCACGGAGGGCACGTAGTTCCTGCGCCAGGTGGTCGCGCGCCGCCCTGTCACTCATGGAGTCCCCTGTTCACTCTGAACGATCGCTGAACAGTAATTTCACCAGGCCTGGTCTGCGCGGGCCTCGTGTTCAGCACCACTCGTCCTCGCTGAACATTCCCCTGAACAGCCTTCCTTGGTATCTCCGGCACAGCGCCGGTTCTGAATTCGAGGAGCAGGCTATGAAGGCGTTCATGGAGATGGTGCGCAGCAGGGCGTGGTGGGGTGGGGTGGCGAGGGTGATCGCCGGGGTGATGGTTCGGGGAGTGCTCAGGGAGGTCCTGGACTACGCCGTGAGTCTGATCAGCGTGTGACTGCGTGTGGCCGCCTTGGTGGAGGCGGCCACACGTCGTTGTACCGAAGCACGTCAACGGCAGAGCCGAATGGCATGGCAGATGGAACCGGGCCTTCCCCCGTGGTGGTGGACACGCGTCTTTGATCACGCGGCGAGCGTGAGCTTAGCGGCGTGGTGGCGGCGTTCGTATTCATTGGGGCTGAGGTGGCCGTTGGCGGAGTGCCGACGGCGGGTGTTGTAGCGGGGTACGCGCTGCTGCCGACGGCACCCATGGACCGGGTGATCTTGAGTTGATCGCAGAGGTCGGCGAAGGCCCGCGAGCCGTATTGGGCTCCGTGGTCGGAGTGGAACACCGCCCCTTCAAAACCGGCGCGGGTCGTGGCGGCCATCTCCAGAGCGTCGGCGACCAAGCTGGTGCGCATGTGGCTGGCGATGGACCAGCCGACGACCTTGCGGCTGAAGCAGTCCAGCACCGTCGCGAGGTAGAGGAACTCGCCGTCTGCGAGGGGCAGGTAGGTGATGTCACCCATGTATTTGCGGCCCGGTTCGACCGCGGTGAAGTCTCGCTGGAAGAGGTCCGGAACCCTGGAGACAGCCGGGTCCGGGACGGTGGTGCGGACGCGTCTGCGTAGGCGGATGCCGGTGATGGAGAACGTCCGGATGACGCGGGCGACGCGCTTCTCGTTGACGTGCAGGCCCTGGTCGCGGAGCTCGGCGGTCACCCGTGGGGAGCCGTAGACGCCACGGGAATCGCCGTGGACCTCGCGGATCCTCACGGCCAGGCGCTGGTCGGCCCGCCGGCGGGCGGCCCGGGCTCCCTTGCCGGCCCGCCACTTGTAGTAGCTGGACCTGTTCAGGCCGAGAACCTGGCACAGCCGCTTCACCTCGAAGGCGTCCCGGTGGTCGTCGACGAACTGGAAGCGGCTGATCACCAGTTCGTCTCTCCGGCGAAATACTTGGCCGCCTTGCGGAGCATGTCCCGCTCGGTGGCCAGTTTCCGCTCGCCGGCCTCGAGCTCGGCGACCCTGGCCTCGAGCTGCCGGATCCTCACGTCCGGTTCCGAGGACGGCGCCGTCCGCACGAGCCGGACCGCGGTCCCGGTCTCCCGGGCCGTGTCCGGGCCGGCACCACGGCGTTCACGGTCCCGCAGCACCCAGGTCCGCAGAGTGTTCCTGTTGATGCCCAGGTCCGCGGCGATGCTCTTGTACGTCGCCCCGGGCATGGACTCGAACAGGGCCACAGCATCGGCCCTGAAATCGTCCGAGTAGTCCTTCATCGCCCTCGGCGGTCTTCTCGCTTCCTCCGGATCAAGCAGATCCAGTATCAGCGTGTCCACCACTCAGGGGGAGGCCCCACCGGTCGCAGCAGCCTGGTTGTCACCGGTGAGGTGTGACTGAGCGCTTCAGTTGGCGAGTGAGCGCCAGCGCGGAGGCCGGTAGCTGCCTCTACGCCTTCTGGCCGCCCGCGCCGTGCTTGTGGATTGCAGCGTCGAGCACCCCGAGAAGACGGAGTAGCAGGTCTGCGGCATCGTCCTCGTGCTCGGTCAGCGCCCAGGAGAGAGCCGCGATATGTCCGGGCACAGGGGCGGCTCCGCCGGACGCGGTCTTCAGGATCCGCGCCACCTGGCCGTGGCTGACGGGCTTGCCCTTCTCGATCAGCGTGGCCAGGTCAGCCGTTGCGGTACGCAGCCAGCCGAGGCCGTCGGCCGCGGTTGCAGGGACGGGCTTGTGTGCGGCTGGGCGTAGGTCGGCCTGGTCCAGGACTTCCAGTTCCAGCCCGGCCGCATCGCACAACTCGCGCGCGGTCTCCCGGGTATCCCCGGTGACTGGGGCGACCGAGGCGAGCAGGTGCACGTCAGCCCCGAGCCGCTTACTCAGCGCGACGTCGCGCTGAAGCTGGGCCGCGTCGAACTCCGAGGCTGAGGTCTTCACCTCACCGGAGAGGACCCTCCCGTCCCAGACACCGAAGACGTCCACCTCCTCCTGAGTGCCGTCGGCGAAGGTCACGTCGGTGCCGGGGAGGAAGTGAGAACGGGGCTTGCGCCGGCAGAGCTCGGCGATGACAAGCAGATGCGGCAGAAGGCCGTTGTCGCTGGCCCGGTCGGTGAAGCTGTCGAGCCGGTAGTGCACGGAGGTCAGCGCGCCGCCGGACTGGTAGGCGGACACGGCGCCGCACCCGGGGCACTGCGGGGAACCGCTGGTCTGGGCGAGCGGAACGAACGACCGGCTGGTGCACGAGGGGCAGACGCTCTCCAGCCCGCGCTCGGCCCAGCCCAGCGCGCACAGCCGCTCCAGTGCCGCCGCCCGGTCCTCCACCCTGACATTCTGCAGCTTGTCGGCGGGCAGATAGCGGCGCTCAGACCGGCCCCCCCCCACGTGGCGGCCAGCTCGGCGAGGTCGGCGTCCGGATCGCCGTCTGCCCGACGCTCCTTCAGCCGCCTCAACAGCTCCTTAGACCGCGGCGTGGTCAGGGCGATGGCTGCCTCGTAGACACCGGGTTCGAGAAGCGCGAAGCTGTCGGCGCGCTCGGCCAGGGCCGTTCCCAGCCGTCCTGCGGAGGACAGCTGGTGCCCGGTTGTGACATCGTCCAGAAGCTGTTCCGTGGCCTGCGGCAGCAGGGGGAAAGTCATTTGAACGGCGAGCTGATGGCTCATCGGCAGGAACGCGAGCTGCAGCCTGCCGTCCCGCCACTGGGCGCCGGGGTGGACGAGCCGGGCGATGGACGGGCGGGCTGGCAAGCCGAGCAGGGGCTCGCCCCAGAACCTCACCAGGGCCCCGGCACGCCCATTGAACTGGACGGGCTGAACGAAGCGCAGGGTGCTCGGCCCGCCGGCGAAGACCTGGACGTCGAAGGACGTCGGCACGCCGTAGTGGCGTTCGATGGTCACCCACGCCGTGGGGTCCAGGTCCGTTCGGAAGGTGAACGGGGCGGTCCGGGCCGGGGACGCGGGCATGCAAGCTCCGTCCCGCGGCTCCTCCTCGGTGGGCTCCAGGCCGAGCGCTGAGGCGAATTTCAGCAGCTGGTCGGGCGACGCCGAGCGGCTGACGAGCGCCACGTCGACGGCGAACTCGCGGGGGCGAGACTTGAGGAGACGGGCTACCTGCTTGGGGAAGTCGAGCCAGTGCTTGACCGTGTCGGCGCCCGGCAGCAGCAGCATCGGCATCTCGATCATGTGGGCCGGTCTCAGCGCCCTGGTGTTCCAGAAGTCGATGCTGTCGGTGAAGCCCTCGTCCTCGATGACCCACAGGACCGTCGGGATGTGCCTCGCGGGGGTGCTTGGGTACTCGCCGAACTGCGCGAGCGTGCTGTGGATCCGGCTGTCCTCATTCAGCTGGTACCGGCCGAACTCGTCCTCCTGCTTGCTCACCCTCACGTGTTCGAGAAGGCGGTGCGGCTCTACGCAGCCGGCCGCCGCCAGATGCCAGAGCGCTCCGGTCGGGCTCGCTGCGATCGGAGGGTAAGCCGGGTCCGTGTATTGCACGACCTCGGCCAGGGAGCAGGTGAATGCCACGTCGCTCTTCCGTATGACCGCAAGGTCGACGATGGGCAGCCCGAGGCCTTGCGCGATCTTCTTGGCAGCCTGAAAGTCGGCGTCGATGTTGACGAGCGCCTCGACCTTGGCCACGCGGACGGTCTGCTCGTGCAGCGGGGACAGGCCCGAAGCCTGGGCTTCGACGATGGGCTCGGTCATGCCGCCCCACCGGCTGCTGGCCTGCGTCACGGCCGTACGGAACCCGGCCACGCTGCCGCTCGCAATGAGGTAGGCCGCCCGGGAGGGGAGGACGGCTGCTTCCATGCCGGCCTGCCCCAGATATCTCCTCGAATCCACGGCGCCAGCCTCCCATGGCACTGGCCGGGCGCGTAATGACGAGGTCGCCACCGAGAGTCGCCCCAGGAGTGGCACACCTGTTGCCGGGTCACAGCTCAGCAACGCGACGACCAGACCTCTACGCGCTCAGCTCGCCGTCTCGACCGCTCACCCGCCACCTGAAGCGCTCAGTCACAGCGGTTCTGTGACTGAGCGTTGTAGTTGGCGGGTGAGCACGTGAATGCTGGGGGCTACCGCACACTCCGTGAGGATGATGAGCGCATCATGGAGTCGTGAATCGCGCGACAGCCACCCAGTGGACCTTTGTGAAGCGCCCGGCCCAAGTGCAGGGTCGGCGGACTGCGATCGCCACCATGGCCGGGTGGGAGATCCGCGAGGAAGGCGCCAACTGGCGGGTACGGACGGTCGAGTCCTATCTCAAGCAGCAGCCGACCCTGCTGACCACTCGCCTCATCCAGAAGAATCAGTTCGATTTCCTGGCGACACTGCCTATCCAGGTGGCGCACCTGACCGCGGGCACCAGGGGCATGGTCGATACGGAACTGCACCGGCTGGAGGGCACAGACTCGCTCGCTGCCTTGGTCGCCCGGTTCCAGCTCGTCTTCCTGGAGAGGTCCACCTCGCGCCTACCTGACGCCATGGAGGCGTTCTTCGTCGCGGCGAGGAAGATCCTGCCGGCCTCCGAGTTGCTGGTCGTGGACGTGACTCCCGAGCTCTCCGCCCGCTATACCCTCGCAAGGCTCCTGCTCACCGCCGAACTGGCTCCTGGCCAACTACCCCTGGATCAGCTCCCTGCCGGGCGCGCCCTGGCGACCAGCGGCATCTTCGGGGCCCAGCTGTTCACCGCGCCAGCTCTGCTAACCCTGGCGCCGTACATCGTCGGCGTCCCGTCCACGCGAGCCCACGCCGCCGCCGTATGGCTATTCGGACGGCCGGTCGCCGGGCTCGCCTTCCCCACGAACCAACTCGTAGACATGGTTCGGCCGACAACGGACCGCTTCTCCGGGCCGGGCCAGCGGGGTGGGAAGAATCCTCCGGTCGTTTCCGCTGAGCAGAGCACGGCGTTCTTCTTCTGGTGGACCACGCAGGTCAACAAGGTCCTGGCTGCGGCCACAGATCCGGTCAACTTCGCCGACCGGAATACCAACGTCTACAGTCCGATCTGGCACTGGCAGTACCTGGCCAGCATCGAACGGCTCTTCCGCGACGTCACTGAAACCCTTGCCGATACGGAATACCACGAGACATCCCAGCTGAGGTCGGCATATGACGCGCTCGACACCTTGGAGGGCATGCGGATGGGCACCTTCGACACCCTAGCGACTCCGTCCCGCGCCGCGCGGACTCTGGAGGGTCTCCGGCAGGACCTTCCCCCAGATATCGCAGCGGTCGCTCTGCCGGTGTGCCAGCGGGCCGTCGACGCCCTCGGCCGCGTGAAGGACAGCTTCGCCAAGAACAGCACGTACTACACGCCTACCGGCCTCGCCGGCCTGCCCGGGAAGAAGGGCCCGATGAACAAGACCTGGGACGACGCCACTTCTCTTTACCTGCGGCGGGACCGCAACAGCGCCCACTCCTTCCTCAACCTGGACGAATGGGAGAAGACCCTCCTGTTCGCGCATGAGGGCCTCCTGCCACGAGGGATCGCCGGGCTGGCCTTCCTGTACCTGCTCGACCTGGTTGCCCATCCCGAACGGATCACCGCGAAACTGCCGTGAGCTGTTCCACGCAGAGTACGGGCGAGGCGGCTTGGGGCCGCAGTCTCTCAGCTCGCGGTGACAGTCAGCGCGACCATGTGACGACTCTCCCGACCAGTCACACGCCCTCGACCGCAGCGCTCAACCCGCCAAGCACGGCGCTCACCCGTCAACTAAAACGCTCAGTCACATGAGGCAAGCAGGCTTCCCCGCCGCCGTGAGGCCCTACAGGTCGAATTCGATGTGCTCGACGTCGGTGAACTCCACGAGGAGTCCGCCTGCCCGGCGGCCGCCGTCGCGGAAGTACGTCTCCTGGAGGGCTTCGGCGGCGATGTTCTGGAGTTGTTGGTCGGTGGCTTCTTGGTCGCGGGCTTCGAAGAGGCGTGCGGCGTAGGTGGGTGGGAGGGCGACGGTGAGGTGGCGCAGGCGGGCGTCGTCGGTACTGCCGGGGGCGGCGGTGTAGCCGAAGCGGGCGCGTGTGTCGATGACGATGCCGTGGGTGGTGGCGGCTTTCTGCTTGGCCTGGGTGCGGATCTGGGGCTGCCAGCGCTTGGTGACTTCGCCTTGCAGGCGGGTGGCGAGGTCCTTGCGGGGCGTTTTGATCTGGTTCTTGACGTAGCGTTCGACGGTGCGCTGGCTGATGCCGAGCTGCTGGGCTGCGGCTTTGGTAGATTTCAGCTGTCGTACGAGGTAGCGCATGCGGGCGCCGGCCGAGGTGGGGATTGGTCGGGTGAAGGCTTTGTGGACGGCTCTGTCGAGCCCGTCGGCGAGCTGTCCCATCGGTTACTTCCTACTCCCCGTTGTCGGTTCGGGTGACCTGGCCGTCCTTGATGTACCGGGCGATGTTCTCGTCCGGGCCGTGCTGCTCGTGGACACTTTCGGCCCACAGGGTGGTCTGGGTGCCCTCGTGCTTGACCATGCCGGGGCTGACGCCGAGGCGGAAGCCGCCCGGCAGCGGCTTGCCGTCCTTGTAGGGGAGGAAGTCCAGGGGGCTGGGGCCGTCGCTGGCGTAGACGGCGCAGTCGGAGAGGATCGCGAGCGGGTACTGGCCGGTGGCGTCGGCGAGTTTGAGCATCTTGCGGTGCATGTTGATGCGGGCTTTGGAGATGACGGCGGCGCGGATGTCGGGGCGCCAGGTGGGGCGGGACAGGGCTCTCCAGGGCTCCCCCGGTTTCCAGCTCTCTCCGCGGGGGCGTTCGCGGAGTTTGCCCAGGCCGCCCTTGACGGTGGCCTTGATGGCGGACAGGAGGGTCGCCATCTGCGGGTCGCGCAGGCGGTGGCCGTCCATGGCCGCCAGGAAGTCAGCCGGGGTCAGGTCGGTGGTGACGCCGAGGTCGGCCATCGTCGCGATGTAGGCGTCGCGCAGCCGGTTGTACCAGCCGTCCAGGTAGCGGCCGCTCTCCTGGCGGACGTACGCCTCGACGGGGGTGACCTGGTAGCCGAGCTCGAGGGCGTAGGCGACGGTAGGTGTCGCGTACCAGGCCGGACCGGTGGGCCTCTCGCCCCGTGGGGTGAAGGGTGAGGGGAGGCGGTCGTCGAGTTCGATGTGGGAGAGGTCGACGAGCCAGGAGCCGGGCAGCTTCGGGTCGAAGGCAGGCCGGCGCAGGTGGGTGGGCGCTCCCAGGCCGACGGTGGTGCCGTTGGCGGCGGCGGCGAAGGCCATGTTGACGTCGATGCCCACGATGTACCGCTTGGCGCACTCTTCGTCGGTGAGCGGGCGTGCCCAGTCGTAGGCCTCTTCCATCAGCATCTCGGCGGGGGTGCGCTGATGGAAGCGTGGCAGGCCGGCCAGGAGAGGGTGGCCGTCCGGTGCCTCGCACGGTGCGCAGTCCACCGGCTCCTTGCCGAGCGAGCCGGGGTTGTGCTGGCTGTGCCTTTTGCCGGTGTGGTCGGGTTCGCTGGCCCGGGTGGGCGGGTGCAGTGCGGTCATCAGTTCCAGGCCGGTGACGGCCGTGGATCCTCGCGGGGTGATCACGCGGGTGGCGTAGGTGCCCAGCAGGCGGGCGAGTTCGGGGGCGGGGAGCTGTGCGGTATCGCCCCAGCTGCGTTTGTCGAGCGCGTTCCAGGAGGGGATGCACAGTTGCACGCACGCCCGCTTGCCGCCTTGGGCGGGGCGGTAGATGCGGGCCCAGGGGCCGAAGCCACGGCGGGTGAGCTGCCAGTCGGCCCGGGCGAGCTGCTTGATGACCTTGTGGCCTTCCGGGAGCCGTCCGGCGCTGCGTTCCTCATCGCTGAGCCGGGCCGGCAGGCCATAGCATTCACAGGCGGCGGGGGTGAGCACGATCAGCGGGTCGGCGTCCTTGCCGGATCCGTTGAGCCGGGCGGCGCCCAGCTTCGCCTCGGTCAGCGTCCAGTCGACCAGAGCGGGAACGGACCTGGCGGGCACGTCGAGGACGAGACCGCCCACGCAGTAGGCCACGGTGTGCCCGTCCTCGATGTCGACGACGGCCAGCGGGCCGTTCGCGAACCGCGGATCGGCCTGGGCCGGTGGCACGGTGGTCTTCGGGGCCGCCGGGCGACGGGCCGCCGTGCGCGCCGCGCCCGCGGGGGCGGGTGCGCGGACAGCCCGGGCGGCACCGGCGGTCGGAGCAGCGGTGGACGGCGTGCCGGCGGAAGGGGCGGCGGCGGGTACAGCCGGTGAGAGAGCCTCGGGAACCGGTGTCACCGGAGCGGCCAGACCGGCCGGTGCCGCCTTCGGGGCGGGGGCGGCGGGGTACAGCTCGGCGAGCTTGTCCAACAGCCGGGCGTATGCCTCGCGTTGTGGAGGGCGTGGTTCTGTCTTGCCGTTCTCCCAGGACACGACGGTCGCGCGGCGTACATCCAGCGCCTTGGCGACCTCGTCCTGCGTCAGACCGTGCGCCTTGCGCAGACGCTCCCGCTCCTGCGGTCGCGGCAAATGCGCGCGGCCCGCGATGAGGGCATCGACCGCGTCAAACAGTTCAGACATCGCAATCCTCCCCGGTCATGTTCCGAACCTACCTCCCACCGCCCAACGAAAGCAACTTTTGCCGTACTTCCTTCGAACATATTGCGTACTTTCGAGGCGTTAGCCTGCTGTTCTCGGTGTCGTTGGCTGAACGGCTCTACCGGCCGGGGTGGCACGCAGAAGGAGATCGCTGTCGCGGCGAAGGTGGCCCCGGCGACTCTCTCGCGGTACCTCAGTGGTGAACGGACCTCCCCTATCGGCTTCGTAGCAGCCCTGGAGATTTCCTCGCCCGGCAGGAACGGCCGCTCGAGGCAGGCATGCGAGTCCAGTTGAACGAGCTGTGCGCGCTCGCCCACCAGGCCAGCGGCTCCCCCCGCTCTCCAGCTCGCCCACCTCAAGGAAGAGCTCACCCAAGTCCGGGCGCAGAAGCAGGCGGGGAAAGCAGAGCTCGCCGCGTCACTGCGCCACGTGCTGGGCAAGGCGCGCCACGCCGAGCAGGGGCATCTCGCCCTTGACGAGCGCGTCGCCGAGCAGGAAGAGAACCTTCAGTACGCCCAGACCTACACCCGCCAGCTCCAGGCCGAGCTCACCGCACTTCATGAGCAAGTCGTCCTCATCCAGCAAGAGGTCAAGGTCCTGCGCCGTCAGAACAAGCGCCTGCTCGAGGAGCACACCGGGCTCCCGTCCTCCGACTCTCGGGAAGAGACGACGGTTTCCGGGGCGTCAACGCAGGACACAGGACACGGTCTAAGGACCTCATCAGGTAAGCGCGACGGTGGTCGAACTCTCGAAGTCGTACCTGGCTTCGGTCGTCTCAGGACACCTTCGGCAGAAACCCGGCGTGTACCAGTCGCGGTGAACGTCGCCAATGTGACCGCACTCCGCGCACGGGGTGGTGCACGTATAGGCAGTACAACCGGCCACCACGTTCGAGTGAACGGGGCCAGCACAGACTTTGCAGGGGGTGCCCAGATCACAGATCACCCATCGGAACGTCCCTTCTGAAGGTCGCGTCAGTGCATTGGTTGCCACCATCGCAGTTTCGCCATTTGGATGGGACGTGAACCGCGGGGGGCCTGTGGAATGCCACCACGTGGGGCTTCATCCTTCCAGGCTCAGTGGGCGGTTGCGAGGCCTTCACCATTGGCCACCCCTCCTTCCTTCCAAGTTCCACCACGGGTCCGTGAGGTACTCAACGCTCAGCGATCAGGCCTCAACCCCCGCGAAGCGCACACCGCAGGAAACATGAACCGTCACCACCCGACGACAACCCGAAAACCTCTGTAACGGGGTGCGGTCGCTGTCAAGTCGCTTCGTTCAAGATGCAGTTACTGTCTAGTGTCGGGAGAAACGATCACATAGTTGACGGTGGAGGCGATGGCGGGTGGGCGGGGGTGGGGCGGGCGGCAGACGGCGTAAGCAGCCTTCCTGGCAGGCTCGTTTGGAGGTGTGGGTGCGCAGCGGGGGTCGGTGTGTGTTGTGCAATGCGTATCTGCTGGAGGGGGCGTTGTCGGCGCGGACGCTGAACCTGGGTGAGTTGGCGCATATCGTCGGGCAGGGTGTGGGTGCGCGGTCGCCGCGGGGTGAGTACCCGCTGGATCCGGGGCTGCGGGACGGGGCGGACAATCTGATGCTGCTCTGCGAGCGGCATCACGGTGAGGTTGATGCTCAGAGGGCCTTGGACGTTTTCACCGTGGAGCAGCTGCGTCGGTTGAAGCGGGAGCACGAGGATCGCATCCGGCATGTGACGGGGCTGGGGCCTGAGCGTGCCACGGCGGTGGTACGGATGCTGGGGTCGGTGCACGGGCGGGCCGTGGAGTTGTCGCGGGAGACGGCTGCGGAGGCGGTGACGGCGCAGCGCCGGTTTCCGCTGTTCCTGGAGTCGTATGACCGTCACGGTGTGGAGATCGATCTGCGTCAGCTTCCCGGGGAACGTCCGGTGGAGGACGTGGTGAGTGCCGCGGCGGGGAGCCGTGCGTACTACGGGCATGCCGTGAGGGTTATTGATGAGGTGCTTGAGCACCGGCTGCGGGCCGGGGTGGAGCGGGGTGCTGTGCAGCATGTGAGCGTGTTCGGGTTCGCGCGGCTGCCGCTGTTGGTGTACTTGGGGGCGCGGCTGGATGACACGGTGCCGACGGAGGTCTTTCAGCGGCACCGGGCTGAGGAGTCCTGGCGTTGGCCGGACGAGAGCGGCGTGAGTACGCGGTTCGAGGCGAGGGTTGATCAGGACGTGCCGGCCGGGGACGAGGCGGTGGTCGTCGTGAACGTGTCGGGGGCGATCGGCCGGGATGAGGTGCCTGGGGAGCTGTCCATGCTGCGGCGCTATGTGATCAGTCCCGTCGGTGTGGCGACGGGGCCGGACATCCTGTGCAGCCGTGCCTCCTTGGGGTGCTTCGAGGACACCCTGCGGGGGTTCTTGGCCTTGTTGGAGGCGGAGGCGAAGACGGTGCGGCGGCTGCATGTGCTGCCCGCCGTGCCGATGTCGGCGGCCGTGGCGCTGGGGCGTGCCCATCACTTCCAGGTGCACCCGCAGTGGGTGATCTACGAGCGGTTGGCCGGGAGCTATGTGCCCACCTTGGAGGTCGGCCGGTCGGCCGGCTGACGCTGGCGCCCGCCTGCGCGGCGCCTGGGCAGCGGCGGCTGTCGCGGGTTGTGAGCAGGGGTCAGTGGGGCGTCGGCGGTGGTGGGTCTGTGTGGGCGATGAAGTGGTGTGCGGGGCGGGTTCCGGTGTGGGGCTGGGCGCACAGGTGGGTTCCGGAGATCGGGTGGCGCATCTGGGTGCCCAGCAGGTTGACGAGGGTGGCGGTGGTGGCCATGAGGTCGGCTGCGGAGCCGTGGAAGGTGGGGACGGAGCAGCCGCGGGTGGGGCGTAGTTCGTCGCCGGGTGCCGGGTGGGTCCATAGACAGTGGTAGGGCTCCAGGTGGGGGGTGTTCAGGACGTGGTGGCCGCTGGTCTGGTCGATGGCGGTGGCGGTGGCGCGGGTGTCGGGGGCGACGAGGGTGAGGATCCCCAGGCTGGCGCTGAGGGTGTCGGTGGCCAGTTGGGCCAGGACGGCTTTGCGGTTGGGGCGTTGGGCGAGTACGTCCAGGAAGCGTCCGACGGTGATGCTGACGGTGGTGTCGATGATGAGGTCGGCGTGGTCGGCGGCCTGGAGCAGTGAGGGGTCGGGCGGCGGGGCGGCGATGTCGATGGTGAGGTCGTCTCTGATGCTGCGCAGGCGCTGGGCCAGGGTGGCCGCTTTGGTGGTGCCGATGTCGTCCTCGGTGTAGTTCTGGCGCACGAGGAGTCCGCCGGTGATACGGCCGGGGTCGCTGAGGGTGAGGTGGGAGGCTCCGGCGCGGGCGATCAGTTCGGCTGCCCATGCGCCGATGCCGCCACAGCCCCAGATGTGCACGCGCGCGCCGAGGAAGGAGTGGACCGGGCGTTCGGTGTCGCGGCGGGTGGTGACCTCGGGGCGTTCGTCGGACAGCGGCAACCAGGTGAGGGCGGCGTCGCGCAGCGCGGTGGGCAGGGCGTCCCGGCGGGGTGACAGGGTGCGGGGGTCGAGGCGGCGCAGTGCGTCGCTGAGTTCGGGTTCCAGGCGCCCGGCGAGGAGGAAGGCGGGCGCGGTCGGGGTGGCGGGATGGGGGACGGCGAGGAGGAAGTGCTGGGCGGTGTGGGCTGGGTTGCGGCGGGCGCTGGCGGCCAGGGCGGTGAGCAGGGTGTGGGAGGGGGCGTTCGGGGCCGGTGGTGCAGGGGCGGGGTTGTGGTCGATCGCAGCGAGGAGTTCGGTCAGGGTGGTGCCGGCGCCCAGGGGCAGTGGGTGGTTCAGGGGCAGGATCGGGGTCCGGCGGGGGTTGCCTGTGGTGGGCTGGCTGGTGGTCAGGTCGAGGCGATCGTCGGTGCGCGCGGTGAGCCAGCCAATGCCGGCGCGGCCGTGCAGGAGGCGCTCGCGCACGACGATGGTGGGGTTGCCTGGTGTGTGGTGCAGGACGCCGCCGACGGGGTGGTAGAGGGCGGTGTTGGGGTCGAAGTTGGCGGCGGCCGCGTCGGTGAGCCACTGCCACAGGCGGTCCAGGACGGGGGCGAGGCCTGCGGTGGGGTCCCATTCGCGGGCGGGGTCGAGGTAGAGGCACAGGCGGTTGCCCTGCAGGACGTGCGGGGTGCCGGCGAACCGCAGGTGGGTGGTCTGGATGCGGGGCGGGAGCAGCAGGGTGGGTGCGAGCACGAGGAGGAAGTCCTCGTGCTCGGCGAGGTGCAGGCCGCCGGGCGCGTGCGGCATGTCGCCGGTGCGGATGCGGAGGGGCACGGTGCACGAGCCGTCGGGTCCGGTGTGCGGGCGGCCGGTGAGCTGGATGTCCTCGGGGTGCTGGGCTGCGAGGGCGGTGAGCTCGGCGAGCAGCTCCTTCTGTTCTGCGTTGGCGTGAGAGGCCGCGAGCTTTCGCTTGGTCATCCGGCACGTCCGGTACGGGAGACCGTGGTGGCCGGGGTGAGCAGTGCGGGCGCGGCGAACCTGGCTGCGACCGGGGCGGTGCTGCGCTGCGGGGCGGGGAAGGCGTCGCCGAACAGGTCGCGCCACAGGCGGACGCTGCGGTCGGGGTCCGTCTCGTCGTAGGCCTCGCGGATCTGGCGGGCGTGGGTGTGGATGCGGGCCCGGAAGTAGCTGTAGGTCTCCTGGTCCCAGCGGTGGTCGAAGGTGACGCCCGAGCCGGACGGGTCGGAGATCGACGGCTTGAACGGGCGGGCCTGGAGCCAGGTGTCGAGGTCTTCGACGATGGTGAGCAGGGCGGTGGGCACATTGGCGTAGGAGTCGGGGCGGATCATGGCCTGGAACTGGCTGACGCGGTTGCCGAGCAGGGTGGTGAGGATGATCGAGCGGGTGCCGGTGAAGGAGTTCTTGTGGTCGCGCAGGAACTTCATCAGGCGGATGACCTTGCGCAGGTTGCCGTTGGCGATCTTGTCCTGCTGCTGCATCCAGGTCGTGAACCCGGTCGGGTTGGTCTGCTCCCACCGGTCGTCGTCCCGGTTGACGATGACCTCGCGACCGTCGGCAAGGTGCAGGTAGGGGACGATGTCGACGTGCATGGAGTTGGCGTAACTCAGCTGCACGCAGCGGCACTTGCGGGTGTAGGGCATGTCCCTGTAGATGCGGTGGTGGTGAAGGGCGGAGTAGACCTGGTCGATGTAGGTCTTGGGGCTGTCGGACCAGTCGGGCACCTCGGCGAGGTGGAGCATGAAGTCGGCGTCGAACTCCTTGTCGCCCTGGGGGTTGATGATGGTGCGCTGGGCCCAGGAGCCCTGGGGCTTCTTGCCAAGGACCAGGGGGCCGAGGTCGGGATCGTTCTTGAGGGCCTGGTAGATGGTCTCGACGCGGGTGGCAAGCAGGTCGAGTCGGCGCTGGCTGAGGTTGACGGTGTCCCGCAGGAACGTGCGGAAGCTGTCGACGTGCTGCATCGGGGGGCCTTTCGTGCTGTGTGGAGTGCGCGCCGGGGGGCGCGGGGGGTGTGCTGGGGTTTTTGGGGCAGGCCGGCTGGGCGTCGCGGGGTGCGCGCAGGGGTGTGCCGTGGGGGATGTGAGGTTGCGTGAAGAGGGGCCGGGACGGGCCGGTCGCGGGTGCGGCCGGCTGGAGCCGGGGCCCTGGTGCTGCGCGGTGTCTGGCCAGGTCGGCAGCGGGCCAGTGCTGTCCGGTCAGTGGTGCCGGGCCCTCGCGGGCGGGCACGTGTACGCGGTACAGCCCGGGTGGGTGGACGTGGTCCGGCTGTGTGCCGGGCAGAGTTCACCCGTCGCAGAGAGCTCCTTAGCGTTCTGCTGTAACAAGGAGAGCACACTGAGCGACATTCACACAAGGCCGATTCTCATGGACAGTTTCCCTGACATCGCGGCAGGCGCTGTCCGGGCGGCCGAGTTGGGCACCGTGAGGGGCAACTTGTGTGCAGGGAGATTTCGGAGAGCTGAGGGCGGACCGGGTCCCGTTCTCAGAAGGCCGGGCCGGAGATGATGCCGAGGTTCATCAGGCGGTAGGTCATCGCCGTCTCGCTGAGCTGGAACTGGCCGGCGAGCACCTTCACCAGGTCCTCCACCGTCGGGAAGGTCACCTGCTGGGCAGCCTGGCGGACCATCGGCTCGGGTGCCAGCAGCGCGGCGGCGAAGCGGTTGGCGTCGATCTCCTCGCGGTCGGTGGCCATACCCGACACCGTGTTGCGGTAGTTCACGCGCACGTCCGTGTCCAGGATCAGCGGGCGGCCCTCGTGCAGGCGCAGGTGGCCGAGTTCGTGGGCCACGGTGAAGCGGCGCCGCAGCGGCGAGTGGTCCTGGTTGACGCCGATGACGCAGTTGCCGTCCCGGCGCAGCAGCATGCCCGAGACGTCGCCGTCCAGGCATTGGGGCACCACCACCGCGCCAAGCCGTTCGGCCAGCGCGAAAGGGTCGACGGGCGGGGTCAGGATCTGCATCTCTTCCAGCAGAGTCCGTGCCGCGATGTCAGCCTTCACCATGACCACCCCTCAGTTCCGCCGCCCGGGCCCACACGGCACTGACCCCGGCCGCGTGCCGCGCGGAAAGGTCCGCGGTCTCGTCGGGCACGAGCAGCGGAATGAGCTCTGCGGGCTGCACGTTCAGCGCCGAAGCGATACGGGCCAGGCGGTAGAGCGGCGGCATCTGTGTTCCGCCCTCGATGTTCGTGATCGACGCCCGCGACAGACCTGCCTGCCGCCCCAGATGCTCCTGGGTCACACCCGCCCGCTGCCGGGCCTGCCGGATCAGGCGGCTCACGGCCGCATTGAATTCCTGCTCCTCCACACCGCCCCTCCCTTCATGGCCAGCCTCGCTGACAACCTACTTCCCCACCGCGAGCCGGACCAGGCATCAGCAACTCCCACGCCCTGTCCGATTGACGGCCTGGCGCGGCCACACCTCCCCTCTCCCCCGGCCGCCGCCGCGCGCTACATCTTCCGGGAAGCCGGGCTCAGCGCTCTACGAGCCCCGCCGAGCGTGACAGTTGGTCACCGGCACGGGACGCCTAGTCTTCTTCCAGTCCTCGGGTGAGGTACCAGTCGCTGTCGGCCAGGGCGAAGTACAGCGCGGTCTCCCAGGCGTTGGGGTTCGTCTTCGTCCAGCTCTCGGCCTCTTCGCGCAGCGTCTCGCGCAGCACTTCCGGTTCTATTCCGAGCAGTTGTCTGTGCTGGCGGTGCTGCCCGGCCAGGTGCCTGCCGGCTTTCAGCGCGTAGCGATCGCCCAGGTCGTACGCGGTGAAGTGGTACTTCACGCGGGCCGTCAGCACGTCGGGCCACTCCGAGCGTGCCCGGACGGCGAAGCAAGCGGTGACGGGGATCGTCGGCAGGATCTCGGCAACCAGCCAGCGTCCCTGGCCGAGCTGGTCGAAGTAGGGGTGCAGCGGCTGGGTGCCGGGCGAGCCGGAGGTGGCCGAGCCCTTGTCGTGGTTGCAGTGCATACAGGCCGGGACGAGGTTGACGGGCAGGATCGCGCACAGCGGGAAGTGGGACTTGGGCAGGTAGTGGTCGAGCGTGTCGACCTCCCCTATGCCGCACAGCGGGCACTCGCCGTGCGGCGCGAGCGCCTTGATGCGGTCGTAGAGCGCACGGCCTTCCCTACGGGTGACCATCCCCTGGTCGTAGATGCGCAGGAGGGCTTTTCTGTCAGGGTCCGGGATTCTGTCGGTGTGTCTGCGCAGGCCGGGCTCGGTCAGCAGTGCGTACAGGTCGCCGTTCTCGGCATGGCGCAGGTAGCTGGCCTCCGCGGTCTGCATGTCCGCCAGCCTGCCGCGCAGGCGCTTCTCTTCCGCGCCGTCCTTCATGCCGGTGCAGCAGGCGTCCAGGGCTTGCGTGACAGTCGTCTCGGGGCGTCGGGGCCAGTGCATCAGGCCCGCCGCTCACGGCTGCGCAGAACCGTCATGGCGCGCAGGACCGCCCGGGCTTCGGAGCCCAGCGAGGTGAACTGGGCGACGATCTCCTCGTAGGGCAGGTCCTGCTCGACGAGTTCGGTGAGCGTGGCGTGGTAGCCGGTAGCGGCCGCCTCCAGGCCGAAGATCTCGTGGGTGAGCTCGCCGAGGTTCTCGCCGTAGGTCTCTCGCTCGGGATGCTCGGCGGTCAGGACGTTGCCGAAGCGGCGCAGCTTGTACACGCAGGAGGCGGGGATCTCCTGCAGGACCACGGGCGAGTGAGTGGCCATGATGGCCATGCCGTTGCGGTCGGTGAACAGGTCCGTGAGCGTACGGATGAGGGCGCTGAGCAGAGGGGGGTGGAGGTGGGTCTCGGGCTCGTCAATGAGGACGAGGGTCTTCTCAGTCACGGTCTCGATCAACCGGGTCACGATCAGCAGGGCAATCCGGTGACCGGAGCTCAGCGACAAGAAAATGTCGATGAGGGTTTCAACGACATCCTCATGGTCGTCTGACCGCATCAGAGACTCGATGCGGTCGCGGTGTTCGTCAAGGAATCCGGAGGCGGAGTAGCTGAGGGTCTCGATCGCCTTCTGCCACCGTTGACCACGTGCCCCGATGCGGCAGATATAGAAGCTCTCGACAAACTCCATGGCCAGTTCGTGTTCTGTCTTCAGGCGGACCTGTGGTTCATGTTCGCCTGCGGCTACGTTGGCGGGTTCGTCCAGGATCTGCAGCCCGATATAGGTGAAAGGCCGGGCAGTCGGTCCGGACGGCTGCTGATCGTAGAGCTTGTCGAACGCACTGAAGGAAACGGCCACACAGTTGGTCAGATCGCCGGTGTCGGCCGAACGGCTCACCTCGATCTCCCCCGCAGTGACGCGGCGCGCCAGATCGCGCAGGAGATGAGACTTGCCGACACCGTTGCGGCCGATCAGGACGTGCAGGTTGGTCGACGGGCGGGAGCCGGGCACAGCCCGGAAATCCAGCGTGGGCGGCACCGATCCCGGGTCCGCGACGGGTGCCGTGTAGGACCACTCGTAGGGCAGGATGCGCTTGCGTCCGCCAGCGATCTGGCAGAGACGTTCCAGCTCAGTCCGGTCGATGCCCCGCGTCAGGGATTGGCGGAACACGGTCAGTGCCTCCACCTGCGGGATCAGGTCAGGCAGGAAGGCGACATCTCTCAGGCTTGTGAGCACGTCACGGCGCACTGGCTCGGGAAGCGTGTTGAGCACCTCGTAGTAGGTGTCCTGGTGGGCAAGGCTGAAGTAGCCCTCCGGCAGCGCCTCGAACTGGGAGGGCAACCGGCTGGCCGTGACGCGGAAGTCCGGATCGGTCTGCATGTCGACGTGCCCGATACGCACAAACCCCGCCTGGAGCAGGCGCCCGTCGTCCCTGCGGACGTACAGCTCGAACGTGGTCACATGGGTGTAGTCGTCCCAGCTGTCCTTAATCAGGAATGCGCCGTCCTGGTTCGGCGTAGGAGACTGCTTGTAGTCCAGGACGGTGAACAGCACGGTGACCTCATTCTCCAGCGCTCTCGGCGCACCGGCCGAAGAGATCTCTTTGCGCCGCAGCTTACTGATCATTTCAGAATGAGATACGAAGGCGGCGGAGGCATATGAGGCTGCAAGCCAGGTCGAGCAGCCCTTGGTGGAGATCGGCGCGGCGTTCGTAGCGGGTGCGGAGCCGTTTGAACTGGTGGAGCCAGGCGAAGGTGCACTCGACCACCCAGCGGACCTTGCCCAGCCCGGACCGTGGGCGACGCCCCGTCGGGCGATCATGGGTTTGATGCCGCGTTTCCACAGCAGGCGGCAGTACTTGTCGAAGTCGTAGCCCCGGTCGCCGTACAGACGCCGGGGTTTGCGGCGTGGCCGTCCCCGAGCTCCCCGGATCGGCGGGACCGCGTCGAGCAGGGGCAGGAGCTGGGTGATGTCGTGTCGGTTGCCGCCAGTGAGCGTGACGGCGATTGGGGTTCCGTGGGCGGTCGACGATCAGGTGGTGCTTGGATCCGGGGCGGGCACGGTCAACAGGTGAGGGTCCAACGTGGTCCCCCCTTTGAGGGCCCGGACGTGCGATCCGTCTACAGAGCAGTCATCCAGGTCCAGCAGCCCGGCGTGCCGAAGCTCAGCGAGCAGGGCGGCGTGCAGGCGTGGCCAGACCCCAGCCTCGGTCCAGTCCCGTAGCCGGCGCCAGGCCGGAACAGCCCACAGTCTCAGCCGGGACGTCCCGCCAGGCGACACCGGTCCGCAGCACGAACAGAACGCCGGCGAGTGCTGTTCGGTCGGGAACACGCAACCGCCCGGGATGCCGGTGGCGTCGTTCGGGAGCGGGTGGCAGCAACGGGGCCACCCGCTCCCACAAGTCCTCTGGAACAAGATCAGCTCGCACCCGAACACCTTGCCCACCAAGATCGTCAAGCACAAGACCAAGGCATCTGACCGTCCTTCGAGCGCGGAGTCTGGCGCCGTTCGCCAGATCGAGCGCTCAGCCTGAGGCGCCCTCCAGTGGAAGGTGGTCCCGGAAGTACTGCGAATCCAGCCACTCCTCCTTCACGAAGAGCGGCCGCGTCAGGCGCGCTGCCCCGACCTGCTGCGAGCGCAATACAACCCCGAGATCAGTCAGGGAAAGCGAGTCATCAGGCGTATAGAGCACCCAGTTCCCATGCTCCGCAGCGTGGTCCAGCAGGAACTGCTGCCCCCCGCTGCGGATCGCTCCCCGCCAGCGGGAAGCCGGACAGGAAGACCTGCGGACCTGTGACCGCATCCAGCGCAACGTAGGCGAGCTTGCCCGCGTCGTAGAACGTCTTCACCTCATCCGGGAAGTCTTCCTGCGCATACGGACCGCCAACCCGTTCCTGCGGTCCAGAGACCGAAAGTGCCTGGGCGACCCCGGCCGGAGACATCCCGAACCGCAACGGCCCCACACCGACTCCCGACCGCAACTCCCAGCACTCCCGCTCCGCATCTCCGCCCATACACCCACTCCTACGTCCGACCCGTCCGGATCGGCCTCCTTCGCTCAGGCCGCAGACACGCGGCCATGGGCCAAGGTGCCAACTCAGCCGCACAAGTGCCAACAGGAGTGCTGCTCTCAGCCAGAGTCATTCTGAAACGATCAGTTAATGCCGCGAGCACCGAACTTGCCGAACTCTAGATTCCTGTCGGGCGTCTGCCTACCTCTCCCCCTCCTGTGCCGGGGCCGTCTGCTCGTCTTCCGGGTGCGTTGCTTTGCCGCGGTGCCACTCGTCGAGGGGCACGCGATTGACTGTGCGGCCGCGCCATCAAGGACGGGGTCAGCGGTGTGCTGCCGCCAGGAGACCTCTGTTCGGTCCGGCGGGGCGCGGGCGCTCGACTCGATCGGGCCGATCCGAGAATGTGCCGCTGCCAGGCGGCTGGACGGGATCCTCGACCTGTTCGTTCAGCGTCAGGCCGTTGAGGTCGAGTTGGTCCCGGGCGCGGGTGACGGCGACGTAGGCGAGCCGGGCCTCGACGTCGTCGATGTCCGAGGCTGCGGGCGGCGTGCCGTCGGGGGCGGGTTTCCAGGGGCCGGAGTCGAATGACAGCTGGACTCGTTGCCATTCTCGCCCTTTTGCCTTGTGGGCGGTGGATACAGTCACCTCGGCCTGCGTTTCGGGGACGAGGTGAGTGACGGCGGCCAGGATGGCGTCGGTGCCATGGGTGTCGATGAGGTCGACAAGGGGTTGCAGGTCGCGCCCGGAGGGGTCGTAGGCGGCGTAGTCCTGGAGGTCGCCCCAGGTGGTGAAGAGCACGAGTTCGGGATGGTGGGCGGGCCGACTTTCCTTGAGGTCGCGGGCGGCGAGAGCGAGGGCGCGCAAGGATTCACCGCCGCCGGTCAGGGCAACACGGCGGCCTGCGGCCATATGGTCCATGACGTGGACCATGGCAGTGACGTTGGTGCGGCACAGCACCGCGTCCGGCCGCTCAATGGGGCCGATTTCGGTGGGGATGGTGTCGGTGCCGGTCAGGCGGAGCGGGGCGCCGGCGAGGTCGAGCCAGCGGTTGGCCTCCTCGGCCAGGCGGGGGCCGAAGCGGAACGACCGGGACAGGGTGAGGTGGTTGCCGTCGAAGCCGGTCATGACGTCTTTGGCGCCGCGCCAGTGGTAGATGGCCTGGGCGGAGTCGCCGACGAGGACGAGCTGGGCGTGGTCGCGCTGGGCGAGGAAGACCTGTTCGACGACGGGGTTGGTGTCCTGGGCTTCGTCCAGGAGGAGGAAGTCGGTGTCGATGCGCGGTCGGGTCAGGGCCCAGATCTTGAGGTAGTGGTCGTGGTCGAAGCGCACGGCGCCGTCGTCGAGGTGCTGCAGGTCCATCCAGGCTCGCTGGGCGAACGGCACGAGGTGGTCCGCGAGTTCGTGGTGCATGCCGCGGTCATCAAGGCCGCGCAGCCGGGGGACGTGGTGGCGGGTGATCTGGGTGTCGGCGGTATGGCAGAAGTGGGTGACGGTGCGCAGAGCGGCGTTGGCCAGGGCCCGTTGGCTGATCGCGCGGTCGCCGATGCGCAGGGGTTTGGTCAGG
Organism: Streptomyces sp. CB02058; assembly: GCF_001905505.1. Classification (GTDB taxonomy): domain Bacteria; phylum Actinomycetota; class Actinomycetes; order Streptomycetales; family Streptomycetaceae; genus Streptomyces. The sequence continues at coordinate 56,035 of NZ_LIPG01000010.1, read as the reverse complement.
CCGAGGGCTTGGCCGGTCTGCCAGGCGGGACGGCGGGGTGCGCCCAGGCGGCGGGTGTAGCGGTGGCCGATCGCGGCGTAGGCGAGTGCGTGGGCGGTTTTGCAGGTCACGGTGGCCGGGAAGCGGGTGGCTGCGTCGGTGGCGATGGCCCGGTTGTAGGCGAGGTAACGGCCGCGGCGTTTGGTGCTGTGGGCGAGCAGGGCCAGGGTGCTGGTCTTGCCGGTGCCGGCACCGGCCTGCAGGGCCAGGTGCTGGCCGGCGGTGAACGCGTCTGCGGCGGCGGTCTGTTCATCGGTGGGGTTCACGAGGTCAATTCCTTGAGGCGGGGTGGTGACGACGGCAGAGGGACGAGGGTGCTCGACGCCGCCGTTCACGCCGGGATGGGGCCGCCGGGGTGCGGGAGGCGGGTATGGATGTGGACGCTGTGTCGCACTGAGTCGAAGGCCTGCCATCCGGTGTTCGTCAGATCCGGCCGGGCGGCGGCGTGTTCGGGGCAGCGCTGAGCGCGCCAGCGTCGCTGATCGCCGGGGGTCGCCCGGGTGAGGTCGTAGACGGCCATGAGACGGGCGGGCCGGGCCGCGGCGCCACGCGGGTGGTGCAGGGGCAGCAGCCTCCAGATGCCCGTGGGGGCGTGCGGGTCTTGTACGGGGCGAGGGCAGCGCTGGCCATCCGGCCCTGCGGTGGAGACGCACTGGATGCGTTCGAGGGAGTCGTCGGCGAGGTAGCGGCCCAGTAGGAGCTGCACCACCGGCCGGGAGACGGCCAGCAGTGGGCCGGTGCGCGGGGCGCGAGGCGGAGTGGCGGGTGGGGTGAGGGATGCGGCATCGGTGAGGCGACGGCTGCGCAGGGCGAGTTGGCGGCGCAGGTTGTGCACGGGGCGCGGAGTGTCGGACAGAGGGGTGCGGGCAGGGCACAGGGCGGTGTGCGGGATGCGGCACCAGGCCTGGCCGCCGGCGTGAGGGTGGGCGATTCCGCTGCTCAGGTGCCAGCGCCAGGAGTCGGGGACGTGGGTGGTGGGCAGTTCAGCCGGGTGCAGCGCGATGAGCCGCTGGTCGCCGCGCGGATGCCAGACGACCGGATTGGCGCACTGGCGGCAGCGGCCGGCCCTGGGCAGGCCACCGGGTCCGTGCAGGGTCATGCCCGGGCTGGGGTGCTGACGGGTGTTCCGCCTGTGCGTGCGGTGGTGAGGGCGCATGGCCGGGACAGTGTCAGGCAGCGGCGACTAGGGACCACGGGCTACCGGTGGGCGTCCCGCGTTCGGAGCAACGCGAAGGAACTTGCGAGCCTGTGGGGAACTGGAGTTCGTCTTGGTCTCGCCTTTTCGGGTGATGTCGGCCCGGCTGCTGCGGTGTCCGGGCGGGCGGCTCAGGCGGGCGGGGTGCCGGGCGGGGTGTGGCCGGAGCACATGGCGCCGAGCAGCCGGTTCAGGGAGACGTCGAAGGCGTGGGCGAGGGTGTGCCAGGTGGTGAGGGTGCCGATGGTGTGGCCCTGTTCCAGGTCGATGACGGTGCGGCGGGACAGGCCGGTGCGGCCGGCGAGTTCGTCGTAGGTCCATCCGCGCTCGGCCCGCAGGCGCGCGAGTTCCAGGCGCAGCGCCGCAAGGTCGGGGTCGGGCGGGAAGATCGTCACCCCACCATCCGATGGTGCAGAGGTCTGCCCTGTCAGTGCAGACCTCTGCACTATTTGCTAGTGAAGGGGTGACATTCGCCGATGCGGGACGGTTCCGCGGCGCAGAACGGAACGGAGACCACGGGCCCGATGAGGCGCCTGACCCATGACACGGCACGGCGCGTGTGGACGGTGGAGGTACGCCCCTACCGGCCCGGCCCGGCGTTGAGGTGTTCTCAGTGCACCTTGGCCTGTGAGGCGTTGCCGCCGGGAGCGGCCGCGCGCTCGGCCGCGCTCTTGCACCTGGCACGGCACGCTCGGCGGGACACCCTGCCGACGCACCTGCGGACCTGCCAGTGCAGGGAGCGGGGCTGCTGCTGGCACCGGCGCCACCGTGGCTGCCACGGCCCGGTCCGGCTCGCCCTCACCGGCGAGCACGGTGGCCGCCGGTGGCGTCTGGCCGACGTCTGCACCGCCTGCGCCGCAGCCACCTCACACACGGCTCTCGTCCCCGAGGGCACGCCCGGATCCCTCGCGCCGATGCCGGCGCGCCGGAGGGATCCACGGCCAGGACGCGACACGGCCGCGGAGCACGCCGACGCACAGGCACGCGTGCGCCAGACGCTCACCTATCTCGCCTCGGCCCTTCCCCGATCCTGCTCCCCCGGCGCCCGGCTGGTGGCCCTCCAGTGCGCTCTGCGCGCGGACCTGAACGGCGAGGTTCGCCTGCCGCTCGGGCTGCTGCGCGGCATGCGGCTGCACCAGCGCGCAGATCTGTGGGACGAGCTGGAGTACGCAGGCTGGCTTCGCCGCGGCGCCCGCAGCCGGGTTCAGGTGCGGGCCCATCTGCTCGACGCGGCCATGCAGGGCCAGCCTCGGCGCCCGCAGCGCGCCCGGTCCGCCCACTGGGCGCTACAGCCGCTTCCCCGGGCCACTCTCCGTTCGCTGCCCTGCGCGAGCCGGCTCGCCGCTCTCGCACTGGCCTCGCACACCCGCTCTGACGGCACCGGAGCAGCGGACGTGGAGCTCCTCACCCACTTGTGCGGGCAGACACCTCTACAGCTCAGCGATCTCCTCGATCGGCTGACCAGCTCGAGGCTGTTGTCCTCATGGCATCGTACGGGCTTGGAGGACGAGGTCCTGTGGGAGTTGCCTCACCTGTCTCGAATCAGCGGGCACCCGACGACTGGGTAACCCGGGACCCGCACCCTCAACGCAAGGCGGAAGGATCACTCTCGTTGCGCATGAGGGTTCGCTCCAGATGAACTGGCACTAGCCCACCCCCAACGGCGAAACGGAGCTGACCGCCACCCACGAGCACCCCCTTCTGTTTACCCGGGCAGGACCGGATCGCCGCCAGCAAACTCACCATTAACGCCACGCTTCTGACCGATGACCTCACCACCGTTCCGTCGAGGCGAGTCGACCCTTCTCGTAGCACGCCGGCATCTACAACCTCGCCTGCGCCTTTCTCTGGCTGCTTCTCACCTGCCGAGCAGCATGCGGCCAAGTACTCTTCAAAAGAGGGGTGTTGTCTGCTCGGGGGACGTGCAGCGCTGAGGGGGTTGGGATGGATCTGGAGGCTTTGGCAGCACTCGCTACGGCGGGTGGTGCGGCTCTGGTGTCGGCGGCCGGGACCGATTTGTGGGAGGCCGTTCGTTCTCGGATCGCCCGGTTGACCAGCCGGGGTGACGGCGAGGCCGAGCGGGTAACGCTGCAGCGGCTGGACCGCACGGCTGCCGAGCTAGAGTCCAACGACACCGACTCGGATGGAGTGGTGCGTTCCCGCGGCCGCCTGCAGAACGAGTGGACGGTGCGCCTGTCCGATGCCCTGGACGCCGCCGATGGTCCGGAGCGAAATGAGCTGGCCGACTACCTGCGAGAGCTGGCTGCTGCCGTCGCACAGCTTGGGCCCGCTGCGGCAGGTGGCACGGCGACAGCCGGTGACGGCGGTTTTGCAGCCGCTGGGGATGTGACCATCCGTGCCGAGCACGGGGGCTACGCCGCCGGCGTTCAGAACTTCGGGGACGCGCCCGCAAACCCTACCCAGCCCGGTCAGTCCGGGCCCTGATTCAAGACGCCTCCCCAGCGGATGTTCATCCGAGCATCGCCACCATTGCGGCGACGGCGCCGGGAGCTTTTGCCTCCGGGACCACTCATATCCATCACCTGCACCTGGGTGGCACCGCGCCCGCTCAGCCTCCAGCCGGCGTGTCCGCACCGCAGACAGTGGCGGTCGGCGACCTGGACCCCTTCGTTCTGGAGGTCCACCGCGCTATCTCCCCCTCGGCTTCCATGGCGCTTCCCGCTCTGCCTGTCTATGTGGAGCGCGCCCACGACCGGTATCTGGATGAGGCCGTCTCACGCGCGATGGCGGGAACAAGTGTGCTGGTCACGCTGGTGGGCGGGTCCTCGACCGGGAAGACGCGGGCCTGCTGGGAGGCTGTGCGGCGGCTGCCCAAGGGGTGGCGGGTGTGGCACCCCTACGATCCCACCCGGGCACATGCCGCCGCTGAGGCAATCTCTGCCGTCGGGCCGCGGACCGTGATCTGGCTCAACGAAGCCCAGCACTACTTCCTCTCACCTGAACCGGCCGTTGCTGAGCGCATCACGGCCGGGCTGCGTACGCTGCTGCGGGACCGGCGCCGCGGGCCGGTCCTGGTCGTGGCGACGATGTGGCCCCAGTACTGGGCCTCACTGACTATGCGGCCGGTGACGGGCGAAGACGCCTTCAGCCAGCAGCGGGAGCTGCTCACCAACACGGGCGAATACACCGTCGTGCCCACCGCGTTCACAGGGGCGGACCTGGAGGCCGTACGGGCCCGTTCTGCCGAGGATCCAAGGCTTGCGGATGCTCTGGCCAAGGCTGTGGACGGAGAGGTGACCCAGTACCTGGCCGGGGTCCCCGAGCTCGTCACCCGCTACCGCACAGCGCCTGCGGGTGCATCGGCGCTGATCCATGCCGCGATGGATTTCCGACGTCTTGGGCACGCACCTGTGCTCCCTCACGAACTGCTGGCCGAGGCCGCCGAGGGCTACCTCAGCACCAGTACGCGCAACGAGCTCGGGCCGGGATGGTTTCAGGACGCCCTCCAGTACTGTGCCGCACCCTGCAAAGGGGCCCCGGGCCCCCTGGCTGCGCTCCCCCCGCGCAGCCCTTCGGCGGGGCGTGCCTCACGGCTCTCCGACTACCTTGAACAACAAGGCCGGCGCACCCGCGGCGGAGTCTGCCCGCCTGCATCATTCTGGGAAGCCGCCGTTCGTCATCCGCCCGACCTGATGAGTGTGCGGGCTCTGGCATGGTCTGCCCAGAAGCGCGCGCGCTACCGGCATGCCGCCGGCCTTCACCTGATCGCCGCCGAGGCCGGCAATGTGTCATCACTTAGCGCCCTTGCCGTGCTACGCCACCAGACCGGTGACGTCGAGGGCGCACTGCGCTTTGCCCACGCAGCTGCTGCGGCGGGAAACCCGAGCCTCCTGACGCGCCTGGCACTCACACACGACGGCGACGCCGAGGCGGCTGAGCGCATAGCGCATGCGGCCGCCGAAGCTGGTGACACTCGCGCCCTCGCCCAGCTCGGTCAGCGGCGCGAAAGCGTCGGAGACCTTGAGAGCGCGCAACAGATCTACCGCGCCGCCGCCGAAAGGCGGGACAGCTACGCACTCGCTCGCCTGGCTGCATTGCGGATGCAGGCAGGCGACGCGGATGAAGCAGAGTCACTGGCCCTCACCGCAGTCGAGCAGGGGGCCTTGCAGCCCCTCATCGACCTCGCCCTGCAGTGCGGAATCGCTCATGACTTCACGCGGGCGGAACGCCTCGCACGCGCCGCGGCCGAGTTGGGGGCCTTGCGGCCCCTGATCGACCTCGCCCTGCGGTGCGGGGATGCCCACGACTTCACACGGGCAGAACAGCTCGCCCTTACCGCTGAGAAGAAGGGCGAACACGGTCTGCTGGCTGTCATGGCTCAGCGGAGGCAGGATGCCGGTGACGCCGAAGGCGCGAGACACTTCGCCCGTGCCGCCGCCAGCGGCGGGGACACCTCAGTGGCCATGGGGCTTGCCGAGCAACGAGACGTGATCCACGACAGGGCGGGCGCCGAGCGGTTCCACCAGATCGCCGCGGAAGCCGGCAACTTGAAAGCGTTCGTCCTGCTTGCCCATCAGCGTGCTGAGCAACGGCTCGCCGAAGGGGACACCGATGGTGCCGAGCAGCTCCTGCAGGCAGCAGCCGAAACCGGGGACGCCGCCGCGTTCTGCCGGCTGGCTGAGTTGAGGGACCACGTCGGCGATACGGAGGGTGCGGACAGATTCTTCATTGCCGCCGCCAAAGCCGGTGCAGCCCCCGACTTTTTGAACCGTGCTAACTATTTGGATAACTATGCGAGTAATCTCGCCCTCGCATCACGTTTTGCACGCTTTGCCGCGGAGGCCGGACACTCCGAGGCGCGCAGCTTACTGATCAGCCTGCTGCGAGAAATGGGCAGGGATGAGGAAGCCGCCCGGTGGACAGCCACCCCGCAGGAGGAGGCAACTGCGACCGGCGAGCTCCCTGTTCCTGACAGCGAGGAGCCTGCTTCCGCTGCGCGTGAATCCAAGGGCAGGCATGCACCCAACGAGCTCACCCGTCATCGGGAACCTGCGGATGAAGTTGCGATTGCGGAACAGAGCGAGGGCGCGGTCGAGGAAGGGCACACGGAAACACCCACCCGTCTGGGCTACCGCCTCCTCAACGCAGGGGACATCGCGGGGGCGGAGCGCCTCGCCCGTACAGCAGCCGACGCTGGAGAAGTGAGTCTGGCGCTCCACCTCGGTGACCAGCGCGAGTCTGCCCGGGACCGTGCCGGCGCCGAACGTCTGTACCGAGTCGCAGCTGACGCAGGATCTACCATCGCTCTGGGCAGACTGGCGGCGATACGAGAACGCACAGGCTTCCCCTCGCAGGCGGAGGAGTTGGCACGTTCGGCCGCAGACGCCGGCAACGTCGCCGCGATCACCTCACTCATCCAGGCCCGGGCAAGAGCCGGCGACTTCGAAGGTGCCGAGCGCTTCGCCCTGGAAGCCGGTGCCGCCGGGCACGGCGACGCGCTCGTGTTCCTGGTCCAGTACCGAGAACGCTCCGGCGACGCCGCAGGCGCCGAACGCCTCTGCCAGGCCGCCGTGGACGCCGGGCACATCGGCGCTCTGGACGACCTCGCGCGATTGCGACGGCAAGCCAGGCCTTCCGACCCCGCGGTGGACGAGATCCTGCGGTTCGGGCTCGAACCGGACGGCAGAATCTCACCCCCGTGGTGACATCACATTGCCAGGCGCCTCGGCTCCACCCGGGCCGCGGGAACGCGTCCGCAAGGAGTGGACCAGAACGGATGCCACTGGATCCGGACCGACAAGAGCAGCAGCCCGCGGCGCAGCGTGGTGGTGTGGCGGGGTCGAGGCTGGGCGAGCTCACGGTAGCTGGCTTGCTAAGCGCGCTGCGCTTGGACCAGGTCGTCAGGGAAGAGGAAGGAATCCATCCAGCGATTAGAGCATCTGTTCGGTTTTTTGTGCATCCTGGATCACGGAGAAGCCGCCGACCGAGAATGCACCGCGGGCGGGCGGGCGGCATGCATACCGGCCCGCACGAAAGAGCGGCGCCGACGGTCCTGAAAGTCAGGCTGAGTCGGGTAGCCCTTCAGCCCTCGGAGTCACGCAGTCCGGCAGCGCATGAGGGATGCCTTTGAAATGCTCCACCCTCCCGACGTCAGCTGGCAGCCTGAGCAGATGACCAAGCACACACGCCCACGGATCTACGGGGCCGACCACGCCGATCCCGACGCCTGCGCCACCCGCCCCGGCCACGAGTACGTACAGCTGGACGGCGGACCGCTCGACGGACAGCTCCTGGACGTCACCGGTCTCACGGCAGACCAGCGCACAGCCGGGGCGTACCTGATCACCCCTCACAGCACATACGGACCCGGCGGGCGCGCCTCATACGGTCCGACCTTCAGCCGACCCGCCGGCCCTTGGGTCTGGGAGGGCGACATCGACTGACCGCCACCGCCGGCTGGCGGGGGCCAGCGTCCTGTCCGGTGTCAGACCGCACTGGCGAAACGTGCCGTTCGAGACAGCGCCCCTACCCCGCCCACCGGACGCCCCACCGGCAAAGAGTGGTGGGGCTGCCTCAATCGGGGAGACCTACCACTGAGTGTCCGCACGTGCAGACATCGCATGCGGACGCTCTTCGGACAATGCGGGACGTCTACTTACCGGCGTCAGCGGCGGCTTCGTACGTGATCAGCTGGTTGCCACAGGTCTCGGCGAGCGTGGTGAGGGCTTCCGCTTCAGGCTGGTCGACGGTCAGGCCCCAGCGGAGCTTGGTAGCGACCCAGTCGGCTGCGTAGGTACAGCGGGCGTCGGCAAGCGGAGGGAGCCAGGTGGAGGGGTCCTGGTCGGCCTTCGACCTGTTCGTCTTCGCGGTGACGGCGACTAGGGAGCGTTCGGCATCCAGGTCGTTGGCGTAGGCCTCGCGGCGTGCCGGGGTCCACTGGGAGGCTCCGCTGTCCCAGGCTTCGGCGAGGGGCACCATGTGGTCGATGTCCAGGCCGCCCGGTGCGGTGAGGGTGAGGCCGTCGTAGTACGAGTACCACTCCCCCGCAGTCACCTTGCAGCCGGCTTCGACGGTAGGCGCGATCCTCGACTCGGCGATCAGGACCTCCATGCGACTGTTGCAGGAGTCCTTGTCCGCGTCGACCCAGTGCCTGAAGGACGAGCGCTGGTAGCCGGTGCGGGACTCCGCGGCCAGCGGCAGCGCCTGGACGCCCTCCGCGAGGGTCGTGACTTCGGCGGCGTGAGCCGGAGCTGCAGCGAGAAACGGCACGAGAGTGAGAGTGGCGGCGGCAAAGCCCCGCACAACGTTGTTGATCATGATGCTCTTGTACCGGCGATAGACACCGCCGAGCGGTCGGACGTGCTGGCCCGTCACTCCGGAGGCTGGTAAGTCATACCGCGACGGCATCGAGCTCGCAGGGGCCTGCTGCGATTCCGTGGCATGGCAGCCATCGACTGGAGTCCCCCGCAGGATCAGGCGCCAGCGGTCGTTCAGCCACGCGGCCACGGCACCACATGACGGCTGGCCCGGTGGTTCGGACGGGCACCGGTCAAGCGGCTCAGGACACGGTTCGGCGTCGCCAGGCCCTCCGCGCACCTGCGCGGCAACGGCTTCCGACGGATGATCGTGTCCGGCCGCAAGGAATTCACGCCCCAGCCGCCCGCCGAGGCAATAGCACAGCTGCGACTGCGCTACCAGGCATCTGCTGCGGTCGCAGACCTGTACGCGCAGGCGGGATGGACCGTCATCGTCCAAGACGTCGTTCTCGGCAAGCACCTGGACGCCTACCTTGACACCGTGACGGCGAAGCCCCTGTATCTGGTCGCCCTTGTCCCCCACCCCGAAGCAGTCGCAACGCGTGAGGCCGGCCGCCACAAGAACGGCTACGGCGGCCCTGCGCCGCGGCACCCCGCGCCAGGCGCTCTGGCTGGACACGTCGAATCAGACACCACACCAAACCGTGGATCAGATCCTCGCCGACCTCGCCACGGCTCGCATCGTCAGCTGAGAGCGCCCATCAGAAGGTCGCTGAGAAATCCTCAGTGGGCTGCTCGGTCTAGAGGAACGTCCGCGCTGTTCGCTGACCAGCGGGTGTCCCGGCATCTCCACAGACGATGTGCGTGCAGGCATGCCCCCGTGTATGGCCTGCTCGGGGTCGAGCTCGATGATGGTGTAGCAGCCGGGCAAGGTGAGATTCAAGGTCAGCTGCCCACCGGGAGCGGGGTGGTTGGTCAACGTGAGGCAGCCTCGTCGAGAGGCTGCGGGATTCGGAGTTGGGTATCGGCTCCTGCTTGGCGTGATTCGGGGCGAGGGCGGCCGCGGGTGCGCGTGCGGATACGTGCCGGAAGGTTGCTGGGACGGTGGGGTTGGGTGGCGCTGGTTGTGAGCAGAGCGTGGATCTCGTGGGCGAACTGGTCTCCGGGCAACGGAAGTTCGCTGTCGGGTTCACGGAGGTAGCCGACAGCGACGGCGGTGGGCATGTAGGCCATCAGCTCAGATACGACGGCAGACCTAGGGCGTGCGGTGTGCTTGCCAAGGCGGCGCAGGAGTCGCAAGAGGGTGGCTGCGGAGGTCTCCTCGTCGTGGTAGAGAGCGACGGTCTTGTTGTCGCGGTGGACTGTGGTGCGGATGGTCTTGGCTTGGTGAGTGTCGTCGTCAGTCTGCTTGTGCCACCAGCGGGCGGCGTGGGTCTCTCCGAGGGCTAGGTGGTGAAGGTAGAGGCAGTAGGCGGCCGCGGGGTGTCCGGCGCCAGCGGCGTACTGCCACCAGAAGCGGGCGCCGTCGTCGGTGTCGGTGAGCTGCAGGACGCAGGCCAGGACCATGGCGCTGCGCGGCTCGGGGACCTGGTCGGTGATGAAGTCTGCGACGGCGCGCGCGGGGGTGTGGGTGACGAGGGCCTCGCAGAGGGCGCGCAGGTCCTCGGCGGCCGATGCCGTGTTCTGGTCGGTCGCGTAGCGGGGGGCGACGGGGCAGCGGGGTTTGAGGGCCGGGTCGCGGGCGGGGACGGCGTCTCGTGGCACGGCTCGGTCGAAGACGAGCAGTGTCCGGGACAGGATGCTGTCGAGGTCTGTCTTTCTCATGAGGTGGTTCCTCCGGTCGGGGCCGGCGGCTCCACGGTGTCGGCGAGGAACCGGTCGGCGTGGCGTTGGCTGGACCGTACGAGGGCCAGCGGGATGCCGAGGAGGTCGGAGACCTTCTCGGTGGTGTAGCCGCACAGGCGCCGCAGCACCATGACGTCGAGCTGGGTGAGGGGCAGCTTGCTGATGGCGGTGAACGTCTCCAGGCTTTCGGCTAGCTGGACCACCTGGTCGTCGAGGGAGGTCTGGGCGTGCAGGAGGGCGACGGTGTCGAAGGCGGCGCTGCCGAGGACGGGCCGCTGGTCTCGGTGGTCGGCCTTGGCCCTGACCGTGGCGCTGAGGATGTTCCAGGCGTAGCGGCGGATGTCGGGGCTGGCCAGGGCATCGTCGAAGGAGAGCCACAGAATGGCGAAGGACTCCTCGACGGCAGCGTCCAGGACGTCATCGGTCAGGAAGACGCCGGCGTAGCGGCGGTAGCCGTCTTCGACGATGGAGCGCAGGGCACCGTGTTCCAGGGGCGGTCCGGCCTGGGTGGTGAGGGCCAGGGTGCCTCCGGTGGAGCGGTCGACCCAGTCCCGGCTCTTTCCGGCGTCCATGGCGGCTTGCTTCCAGAGCCGGTGCAGGGGCCAGGTCGGGATGTTCAGCTCCTCGGCAAGGCGGTGGATGACCTCCCAGCGCGGGTAGTGACCGACGCCGCGCAGCAGCTCGGAGAGTTTGGACTTGGCGAGGACGCTCGCGCTGAGGTCGGCAAGGGTGCGGCCGCTGAGGAGGTAGTGCTCGCGGGTCGGTCCGAGCCATGCGCGGTGCGAGCTGCCCACGGTGGAGGCGATGGGGCCGAGTTTGCGGCCGGGGCGGAGCGGGGCCGGCTCGGAAGCCGGCCCCGACGCGTTGAGCGAGGGGGTCACGGGGCGCTGTCCTCCTCGTCGGTCACGGCTGTGACCGGGCTGGAGACCGCGGACTTGTTGCGGAAGCCGGCCAGGACGTGGGTGACGGTGAGGCCGAGGACCGGGGCCAGCGTGGCGATGATGGCGGCGTGCCCCATCGCCGCCATCGCCACGCTCCAGCCGAGGACGCCCAGCGACAGCACCATTGCTGCCGCTATCAACTTGCTGTTCATCGCGTTTCCTTGTGTGTCGTGTTGCTCTACATCCGGAAGGCCACATCGATGCGGCCCCTTCAACGAGCGGGTGCCGATCCGCTGCTGAGGGAGCATCAGCATGTACCGCCGGGGGTCGCTAACGCCACGTGATCATGGAATTACGGAACATTACGAGGCGTGGAAGGTACGCCCAGCGGTCAGGGATGACCGTTCCCGCGCATGTGGGGCACGCCCGTAGCTCTTGGCGGGTGAAGTTCCCGGTTCTCCTTGCATTCCCACCGGCGAGACCCCCAAATGGAGACAGGACACCTTGGTGTCGTCCTTCCATCCGGAAGGGGCCGGTCCCGTGCCGAGAACCAACTGGGAGCGCGCCACTCGTTCCCGCCCGGCCTGAGCTAGAGGCCGGGCGGGAACAAAACACCCCGACAATGGGGAAATGACCGTAGCGCAGCGCACTGACAACAGCTCCTACGCCCATACCTGTTGCTTCCGTGCGCCCCGCGTGCGCTGCCGCAAGAAACACACGCCTGGAGCCGGTCAAGCCGGTAAGGGACACGTCCCGTCGCCTGGCACCGCCGCCCCGCCCTCTCCCCTCGCGCCCTCATTTGGTCTCGCGAATCTGCGGTGAGGTGTGCGCCCGGCGTCGCTTCCGCCCGTCGGGTCGTCCTTCCAGCCCAGGCTGCCGATTCCGAGGCGCCGACGGGCGCGTGTGACGGCGACGTACCGGATCGGAAGCACCTCACCCGCTGCCCCGGGAAGGGCAGAGCGGATCGCACGGGGCGAGCAGGGCGACTGAGCCTGCACCCCGGCTTCGCTACTCCCGACCGGGAGCAGGCATACGCGCAGATATGCACCCAGGTGTTGACCGTTTACTGTCCAGCCTCTTCGAACTCGACTGTGGTGTCAGGGCACTCCTTCGCAAGCTCAAGCAGGGCGCCTCGTTCCTTCTGATCCGCGCTCAGCTTCCACCGGAGCTTGGTCGCGGTCCAGTCGGCTGCGTAGGGGCACCGGGCGCCCAGGGCCGGTGGCAGCCATTGGGCGGGGTCCTTGTCGCTCTTGGAGCGGTTGGTCTTCGCGGTGACGGCGACCAAGGAGCGCTGGCTGCCGAGGTCGTTGGCGTAGGCCTGGCGGCGCTCGGGTGTCCAGTCGTAGGCGCCGCTGTCCCAGGCTTCGGCAAGCGGAACCATGTGGTCGATGTCCAGCTTGCGCGCGTCAGTGATCTCGACCTCGTCGTAGTAGGACATCCACGTACCGCCGGCCAGCGCGCAGCGCTCGCCCTGCTCGGGTTTCGTGGTGGCCTCCTCGAGAAGAACCTCGGCCCGGGTGGGGCAGCCGTCGCCGTCCTCGTCGACCCAGTGCTTGAAGCTGTCCCGCTCGTATCCGTCGCGCTTCTCCGTACCGTCAGGGAGGGCGGCGATGGCATCGGGCAGGCTGAGGCTGCCGGCCCCGGGGGCAGGGCCACCCGCAGCCGGTGACGCGGCGGACGCGGTAGAGCTGGGCGCACCGTCGGCAGGCTTGCCGTCCGCCTGAGGGTTACAGGCAGTCAGAGCAGCCGCGAGCACTATCGCGGACAGAGGGACGAGACAGCGCGATGTCACCGGGGCGCTCCAAAAAGGGGGAAGGCATCGTTGCACGCTCATCGTCCCAGACCAGCGACCCTGGTGACAGATGGTCATGTGTGCCGCACCGTCGCTACATTGTGCTATGCCCGTCGCCCTCCCGGGCAAGCCGCTCTGTATCGGAGAAGTGGCCTCCCGGGTCGTTGGGGTGATCCCTGGTCGCGACGACGACCTGGCAGTCGCCGTCCTCCTTCTGTTCCACCATCCCTGCGATCGCGGTGGCGATCCGCGCGCCGCCCGCGGCGGGGACGCTCCTTCCCTCACAGAAGTCGTTCTACATGTCCGCGACGATCAGGCCTCGGCTCATGACACACGACTCTCTGGCAATACGGAGCAATCAGGAGCAACGCTGACTGTGGGGTGCCAGGGCCATCTGGCTCCGGCACCCCGCAGCCAGGGACGGGCTTGCAGGAGACGACGGTGTCCTCGCAGGGCCCTTCGGTGAACACTTTCAGCGCCTCCAGCTCGATCGTGTCCGCGGACAGCTGCCAGCGCAGCTGGGTGGCCAGCCACTCCCCCACGTACCGGACCGGTGGGCCGAGGGCGCCCACCTCGCGTGCGAGGTGGGCGCCCCGAGCGGTGGTGAGGACCTTCTCTTCGTTAGCAGGGTGCATCAGGCGCGCACCGGCGGCGTGGGAGCTTTTCAGCCTCTTTGCCTGCCCCTGCACCCCTTGTCATGCCATTGCACGAACCTGGAACGATGCAGCCACGTAGGGCGTGTGCGCTGGGCAGCGCCCCCTTTTAAGATAATTGATCTTGAGAGTGTTCGTTTCGGGTTCGATTTCTGTCAGGATGGCGAAGTTTCGGTCATTCCTTCCGCTTCCCGTGTCGTGCGGCTCTGCGGCAGCCAGACTCTGTGCGGTGTGAGCATCAGGGGGTATTTCAGTGTGCTCTAGGGGAGGGGCTTGATTTGAGTGACGCGTTCACATTTCCCGTGCTGGCGGCGTCGGCTCTGACACAGGCTTTCGGCTTTCTCTACGGACGGGCCGGTGCGGTTCTGGACCGCCGGGCCCTACGCCGTGAGGAGGTGGGGTCTGGTGAGCTGGAATCGGCCCCTGCGGTCGTGGTGGGCACCCCGGGGCCTCCTGTCTTTGATGCTTCGGCACTGACGTCGGAGCGTGTGCAACGGATCGAGTCCCTGCTGGGAGTCCTGGGCGTCTATGACGATCACAGGGAGCTGATCAGGGCTGATGACGAACGGCTGCGTCATAGCCTTGGTGGGCTGCGCGCCGTTCTGGAGGAAGTCGAGGGGCAGCGGCTGACGTTCGCTGGGGAGAACCGGCCGGCGAGCGGGGTTCGGATCGAGCAGGTACTCGATGACGTTCACGGCAAGGCTGCAGCGCTGAAGGTACGCCGTGTCGCTGAGTCGGCGGATGTCAGCGTGCGGCAGAGGGCGGGCACCGTCCGCGAGGGTGCGGAGATCATCGGAGCTGAAATCGACGAAATCCGCTGACGGTTCGAACAAGAATCCCACCTCTGCGGCAATTCGTGTTGACGGAGAATTTCTTCATGACTTTGACTGAGCCCGGAGAAGGCTCACCCATGCCATTGTCCGGCACATCTTCTGGTACGGAGAGCCATGAAAGCGAAGTGCGGCGGGCGGGTTTGACCGGCAGTGGAAACGGTTCGGTTCCAGGCCCGGCGGCGTATGAGGGATTGTCGCCGGAGGACATCGAGGCGGTCAGGGGCCTTGGGGCTGGTATGAAGCAAGCGCTGGCCCTGGCCGGAGCAGTTGCGGACCTCCGGCAGGAGGCTCTGTTCAACTTCGGTGAGATGACCGGGGTGAAGCTGACCGCGGTCCTGGAGCAGATGCTGGAGCACTCCGAGCTGCCTGATGCCTATCTGGACACGGTTCGGGCTGTGTTCGCACCGCCGGAGGGCTACGCGGCGGCTTTGAGGCTGCTCATGGAGCCGGGATCGGTTGTTGTGCTTTTGCGTGAGCCAGGTGCGGGACGGTCGTTCACCGCACAGGCACTGCTCGCTGATCTGCGTCAGCGCACAGGGGCAAGGGTCGGACCACTCAGCTTCGGGGGTGGGAGCCGGTTCCCGGTGCGCCGGCTGCCACGGGAAGAGAACGTTGCGTACTTGCTGGAACTGCCCGCGGATGAAGAAAAGTTCGAGGTCGCAGATGACTTCGGTGCGGTTCTGGGCAAGATTCAGTACACCCTGGGCAAGCGGAACTCGCATCTGGTCGTTCTTACGACACCGGAGCAGTGGGCGAGGATCTGCCGGGGTGCGCCGTCCGGCGTGGTGCCCCTGCTGGGACGGCCTGATCCCACGGAGATCGCCACTGCATGGCTTCGTGCCGAGGCGCCTGAGCTGGATGCCTCCCGGTGGGTGCAGGACACCCGGATCACAGGTCTTCTGTGTAACCAGCCTCCCGCCGATGTCCTGCAAGTCGTCAGCCTGATCCTCAACGCCAGCAGGGCCCCCCGCCGGGTCTCCCCGGCCAGCGAGATCACCCTTCCCGATGCATTCACCCAGCAGGTCCTGGACGTCGTGGCGGCCCGCAACAACTGGCGTTCCAGCCTGCTGCAGTGGCATAGCAAGGAGGGCAGGACCAGCTTCCAGCGGAACTTCCTTCTCGTGGCGGCCATGTTCAGGAACGCGCCTGTAGCGCACGTATACGCACAGACCGCGGAGCTGTCGGACCACCTCAAAGAGCGGGAGGCGGTGGCTCTGGAAGGCCAGAGTTCGCCCGGCGTCATCGAGATGGTCGACTCGATCGATGCGGAGCTGACTGAGGACGACACGGTTCAGTTCTCCAAACCCGGCTGGGACGACGCGGTACTCAACTACTTCTGGGTCGACCGGCCCATGGCGCGCACAGACTTTCTGGCCTGGATGGCGAAGGCTCCCATCGCCAGGACGACGAAATTCCTGGAGACGTTCACACCGGAAGACCGTCTTCTGCTCGCCAACCGGGTCGGGACGTTCGCCGTGCGGTGGGCTGTGCGGCATGGCAAGGCCAACCCCTTGGAAGAGGTCGTTATCGCATGGCGCAAGGACGACGCGCTGTGGGCGACAGCTGTCGACCTCATCTCCGCCGCAGCACTTCACCCGACCATGAGCCGTTTCGTGCATGCCGTGTTGTTGCGCTGGTCGAAGAACGCCGCCGCAGACAGGTCGGCGCTGCAGAAGCTTTCCGTGGATGTCTGCGCCGGCGAGTTCGGCCGCCGGCACACCGGCAAAGCGCTGCGGCGGCTTCGCCATGTCGCCGAGACGGCCCACGATGACGTACAGGCCTCGTTGTACAGGGCGGTCCGGAACCTGTGGGCGGACGCCTCGGCGCGTCCGACGCTGTTCAGCTCGGTGGTGGAATGGTGCTCGGCAGACCCGTCACGGACCGAGGCCGGCCGTCGTTCCTTCCTGGCGCTGGCAACGCTGCTCTCGCAGGAGGACCCCGGCCTGCCAGTACTCCTGAGCACCGGGGCGGACCAGCCGGAATTCCCGACGGCGGATTTGGTCTCCGGGTGGCGCACATTGCTGGACTCTGGCTCAGTGGCCAGCGAGAGCGCGCGGGCGGTCAGTCTGTGGATGGACGCCGCCGTGGAGTATCCGGATCAGCGGCCGGTCGTGTTCAACGTGCTGCGCGGCGCGGTAGACACCGCGGGGCGGGCAGGTGGAAGTCATCCCCGCCACCGGCTGCGTGACCTCCTGTACCTGTGGCAGCCCGTGCCCGCTGTCGATGCCGATCCTGAGCGGGTTCGGCTGCGCCACGAACTGGTCGATCTCCTGGATCACGACCGCAGCCGATCGGTCGCCCTGTACCGGCCCGTGCGCGTGGGCCGCGGTGGGCCAACACCGTGAGCTGGCTCAGGTGGGGGCTGCGCGACCAGCAGCCGGAGCTCTTCGAGGACCAGGTGACCAGCTCGCAGTCGGGGCTGGACTTCACCGTGGCGTTTCGCACCGAGTGGCGTGCTCCTCGCTCCACTCCCGTGGCCCGTCTTCCCGCTGGTGAGGCCAGCCGCACCGTTCGGGTACTGGCCGAACAGGCCGCAGCACGGCACACAGTGCTGCGACCGGCCGCTGCGGAGCAGGAGATCAACAGTCTGCTTGCCCGTTCGCTGCCGCTACGGACGAATGAACTTGAGGTCAGCTGGGCGCGCGTAAGCGTGTCGGTCGCGGTGGAGGCCCGCACGTACGCGGAGCAGATCGCCCAGGCACGCCGGGAACTGGAACTCGATGCTCTGGCCCAGCGCCAGGTACAGGCACGTATGAGGTTCATGCACGAGAAGATCCTCCACTCCCCTGCCTCGGCCCGGATCTATCTGATGCTCGAGAACTCGGCCCGTCTGGGTGTGCTGCCGCCCGGTCTGGACGTGGACGGGGTTGTGCAGGAGATCCAGCGGTGGAACCCGCAGTCGCGGTGGGTCGTGATCGCGCAGCTCGTCCACACCTTCATCGATCGCCTCTCCGAAGCTGATGCCGATGCGCTGCTGGTCACGCTGCGCTCGCTGTTCCACGACTTCGGAGAACCGGATCTCGCTGCCCAGGTCCCCAGTCCGGTCACGCCGCCCTCTCAGATTCCCGGCTCTTGAGGCATACGGAGACAGTGCTGATGAAGCTGACCGTCTTACGCGTCGTACTGGCACCGCGGACCAGCTGGCAAGCCTGGCGCCTTGCCCGGGCCAGCGGTGGCACCATGTCATTCGATGTTGCCTGGCGTTCGGCCCGGGTCCAGCTCCACCCGGACGAGGCCGGACATCGAACGGCCGGACACGAAAGCCTCCAACCCCCGGCAGAGGACTCCGCGGACAAGCCGACAGTGTGAAGGGAGACGCTCAAAGCCCCGGCCTTCTGCACCTTGCGGGATAAGGATAGTCGGGCATTCCGGACCTCTTCAGTCCGCGCCTATGAACAAGCCAGACCTCTGGGCAGCGGTGTGTGACTTCGCGGACAACCATGCGAGCTCCAGCACCCAGTATCCGCTCGGCAGTTCTTGTGGAGAGCCGCGGGTGAACAGCTCTGCCGCTCGCTGACTGCGGCAAGGAGGAATGGTGTGCGAGTCAGCGAATCCAGCGGAAGTCGAGGGCTTCGAGTGCGAGGCGCTGCTCTTGGGTGAGCCGGAGTGGGTTGCGGCGTTTGCTGGCGATCCAGAGCGCCAGGTTGAGTCCGGTGTGGGGGCAGAGGTAGTCCCAGGGGACGTCGAGGTGCTGGTGGCTGCGCCAGAAGGCGCGTGCCGCGAGTAGGCCTCTGGCGAAGGCCCATTGTGCGTGGCCGCGGGGGCGGCGCAGTAGCAGGGCCAGAGGGTGACGGACCGGGAGGGCGCCGAGGAGCTCGTGCTGGTCGCTGTGGAGGGTGGGGAGAGCGTCGATCTGGGCGTCCAGCCAGCGAGTGAGGGGGGTCTCGTCGGTGTCGGGACGCAGGTCGGGGAAGGTGAGGTTGCCGGTGCGGGCCGCTTCCAGGGCTTGGGCGTAGGTGTGGTGCCAGTGTTTTGGCCAGGAGGTGTTCCACCAGGGGTAGATCTCGTTCAGGGCGCGCTGGTAGCCGTAGGGCAGGGTGCGTTTTCTTGTTTCTCGGCGACGGTCTGCGATCCAGCGGCCGAGGCGGATGCCACCGAAGGATTCTTCGGTGTGTGGGGCGAGGTGACCGTGGCGGGCTTTGTAGTCCCGGGCGATCTGCAGTTTGTACTCGATGCTGCTGCGGGGGTGGGGCCAGATCATGCCGAGAGTGTCGAGCTGTTCGATGCGTTCGGGCAGGAGCATGTTGTTGATGCGCAGGGAGCGCTGGCGGCCGAGCCACCAGCCGAGATAGAAGCGGTCGGGTCCGAAGTAGCGGCTGGGGACGTCGAGATGGCCGTAGGTGTTGAGGTAGCGCTGGGCGCTTTCGAAGCCGATCTGCCATACGCGGTGGGGTGCCCCGGTGGCCTGGAGGTCGAGCAGCGGGATGATCTCGTCGGCGCGTTCGGGGCGGGCGGCGACTCCCAGGTCCTCCTCGGAGTCGCCGCCCGAGGTGGCCCATTCGACGCGGTGGATGACGTGCTCGTCGTAGGTGCTCAGGGCGATGAGGACCTGGTAAAGGAGGCGGTAGCGGGTTCCTTTGACGCCTTCCTCGAGGTCTTGTCCCGGTTCCATGAAGACGGGGACGACGATGGTGGAGATCTTGTCGTCGCCGGGGTTCTGGCGCAGTGCGCGACCGACGGCCTGGACGATGTCGAGGGAGCTCTGTTTGGAGTCGGCGAAGACGATGGAGTCGATACTAGGTACGTCAATACCTTCGCCCAGGCAACGGCAGTTGGTCAGGACCGCTCGGTGCAGGGCCATGCCGGTGCTGGTGCTGTTGATGGGGACGGACCCGAAGTCCGCGAGTGACTTTCGGCGGAGAGCGGGGCGCTGCTTGGCGTTGACGGTGCCGACGAGAAGAGGTGACTGCGTCTCGGGGGGCATGAGCGCTGCTGTCTCGTGGAGGGTTTCGGCGAAGATGCTGGCGGATGCGATGAGGCGGTGGAAGGTCAGGGTTCGCCGTAGGTCGTAGCGTTTCTGGGCGCGCAGCAGGGCGATCTGGGCGGCTGCCACGCGCAGGCCTTCGGCGCCTGCGGATGCGATGGAGGCGTATCTGAGGACGCGGTGCAGTTCGGCGTCGCTGATCTCGACGGCGACGATGCGGTAGTCCGCGAGCAGGCCTTGGTCGATCGCTTCGGCGAGGGAGATGCGGTAGACGACGGGGCCGTAGAGGCTGTGGTCGTCCATGGAGGCCACTTCGCAGGTGAGGGATGCCTGCGAGCCGGCTTTCTCATCGAAGATGCGCGGGGTGGCGGTCATGTAGAGACGGTGGCGGGCGGGCAGGGCGCGGTTGTCGTGGATGACGCCCCAGGCTTTGTGGCGGTTGCCGGCGGTGCGGTGGGCCTCGTCGGAGATGACGATGCCCCAGCGCGGCAGGAGGTGGTCGCGGTGGGCTCGGGCCAGGTGGTTCAGTGAGTGGTAGGTGCAGAAGACGTTCACCGGGCCGTCGCTCCGAGCAGCACGGCGGGCGAGTTCGCCCGGGTCGTGGATCATCGCGAGAACGCCACGCAGCGAGCGGACGTGGGTTTCGTCGCGCCCGCAGTAGCCCAGGTAGATCCCCTGGCGGCCTTCGCTCTGCCAGACGGCGGCCGTCTGCTCGAGAAGGTCCAGGGTCGGCATCACGATCAGCGCGTTGCCCTGGGGAGCGGTGTCCTGGGCGGCGTTGAGGGCGACGAGGGTCTTTCCCGTTCCGGTGGCCATGATGACGCTCACTCGGGGAGCGCCGGCGGTGAACTCGTGCACGCAGGCGTCGACGGCGAGTGTCTGGTGGCCGCGTAGTGGTGTTCTCAGGCCGTTGCTCGTCAGCGTTGCCACGGCGCCCTCCTGGCAGCGGATCGTGCTGGTACGGATCAAGGTTCAGACCCATGTCGTGGGGGGTGTCGCGGTGTTGCCGCGGGGTTCACCCGAAGGAGTTAAGGGCCCTTGACCGTCCTGTATGTCGGCTGGCGACGATAGGACGCAGGCAGGCGTACGGGTGCTTCGGAGAGGGAACGTCATGGTGCTGCAGGTGCCGGGGCTTTACGGTCCGCGTCAGCCTCTTCCGCTTCTGGTTCGGCCTCTGCCTGGCGAGTCGACGGGGTCGTTCGTGAACCGGCTGGCTCATGCCAACGGACTGCGTCTTGCGGATTTCCTTGCCCGTGTGGGCCAGGGCACGGGATCGTCGTCGGGCGATGTGGCGCGTGTGGAGAGGTACCCGCAGTGCACGGAGATGTATGTCAACGGGCCGGGGCTTGAGTATCTGGCCGTGCTAGCCGGCGAACCGGTGGCCGTGTTGCAGCGGGCACTGCCTGGCCTGGCTCCGCATTCCCGGCTGCGGGGTGACGGGGAGGCGGTGTGGAAGTGGCCGTGGCAGCCGTCCGAAGGGTGTCTCGTGCGCTACTGCACGAGATGCGCTGAGGTCCGCGGGGTGAGGGAACCGGCTTGGTGGCTGGCGTCGGACAGCTGGCGGGTGTGTGCCAGGCACTGGCGTTGGTGCGATGACTCACGGACCGAGCCGCTCGACGGACTGTCTCTGAAGGAGCTTCCCGAGGTCGTCACCGCGCATCTGGAACGTGCCCGGCTGCAGAAACAGTTCGGCCGGGCGGGCGAGGAACTGTTCGCCGACGCCTTCCAGGTGGCGGCGGGCTGGTGGCGGTCGATGCCTATGGTGCTGCGCTGGGTCCACCGGGCGTGGGCGTGCGGGCTGGAGGACCGCAGCAGCCGGGTGATGCCGTTGGTGGTCTATCCGGAGGCGGCACGACTCGCGCAGCTGATGGCCGAGTTCGAGCAGTCGGACGTCCGCGACACCGATGCTCGGTCCCGGTGGCTTGGCCAGGTCGAGGCGCTGATGGAGTCGTGGGAGCTGGACGTCCAGGCGGGCAGAGACCCGCTGCTGGACTGGCTGCACCGGCACAGGACGCCGGCAGGCACGGAAGCACCACCGGCCGCCAGGCCCGGGCGGGGAGGGTTGCCGCTTGCGCCGGGGCACGATCGGCTCGCCTCGCCGACAGGGTCTGTGGAGCAGCGCTCGTGCTTGTCCTGACGTGGCCTTGGCAGCCAGCTACAAGTGCTCCCCCCTCTCCGGTCTTGGGCCGGGCCGTCACGGCTCGTGGGGAAGCGTGCGCGGTCGCATGGGGTGAGACAGGGCTCGGATACAGCACGCGTGATGGTCATGCGAAGCAGGCGGGGTGAATAGGGGCATGCGGAATGTGAGCGGCTGGCACCTTGATGAGTGGGGTGAACTGACCGCATCGTCGGCTGCAGCTCTGGCGGGTGTGGCACTCGAGGAAAGGCAGCCGCCCACGGATCCGGTGGCGTATCACGGGCGGCAGGGGAAGATCACGGCGTGGCCGTCGTCGTCGCGGTCGAAGGTGGTATGCGGATCATTGCGTCGACTGCGGGTGGCAGTGGAGTTGGACTTCGACCCCGAGGTGATCCGCTTCAGCGGGGAGCCGGTAGAGCTGCACTGGCAGTCAGGGCGCGCCAAGTACCGGTGGCGGCCGGACTTCGTTGCGAGGATGCGGGACGGTTCTCGGTGTGTCGTGGTCGTGCAGCCGCCGCGCGGGTTCGGGCCGCGTTGGCAGGAGCGTCTGGCAGCGCTCAATGAGGTCGCACATGCTGCGGGCTGGCAGGTTCAGATGCGGTCCGTCCTGGAGGGTACGCAGCTGGAGAACCTGATGCGGCTGGCGGACTACCGCTTCGCGGACGGGGTGGACCCGAAGCAGGAACAGGCCGTCCTTGATGCTTTTCGCCGCAAACGGCCTCTGTTCGAGGGTGCCGGTGCGAGCGGGGTCCCGGAACTGACCGCTGTTGATCTTGTGTATGGGCTGATGTGGCAGCGGCGGCTGCTATTCGACTGGGAGCAGCCGCTGCCTCGGGGCCCGCTGGTGTGGACGGCGTAGGGGGCGGCATGACTCAGCGGAAGTTGTGGGGCTGGTTCGAGAGCGACCGGGTCAGCCTCGAAGACCGGGTGCGCTGGCAAGGGCGGGAGTTCCGTGTGATTGCCTTCGCCGGTCCTCATGTCACACTCCAGCCTCTGTCGGAGCCTGCTGCGCTGGTGGAGGCCTCGTACGGGGAGATGGCGGGGTCGGCAGACTTCGCCGTCTTGGACGAGGCAGGTGAGGCCGTCGAGCGGACCAAGCTGCCTCCCCTGGGAAGACTGCTGCTGGTCGTCGACAAGGAGGACCGCAAGCGGGCACTGATGTGGCACCGGCACATGAAGGAGGTCGAGACCGGAATCCGTCCCGGCCGGCGCGTTCCACGGGCAGGTTACGACCCGGCGGCCACCACGATGGAACAGCGGCTGAAACGCAAGGCTGCCGAGCTCGACGAGCTGGACATCAGCATCAGCTGGCGCACGCTGGACGACAAGCGGCGCCGGTGGAAGCAGGCGGATGAGAACCCCCTGGTCCTCATCATCGATGGACGCAAGGGGCGGGCGCCCTCGCCGGGAGGGAGGACCGACCCGCGTCTGCTCGAAATCATGCAGGAGGTGACCGCGATCCTTGCGCGCCAGTCGGGCGGGAGGATCGGGCGGGCATTCGATCTGGTCGAGGAACGCGTCGAGACCCGGTACGCGAAAGAGCTCAAGGATCCGCAGGAGGCGAAGCGGCTGCGGCTGCCACGCTCGACGTTCTACAAGCGGATGCACGAGCTCGGCCTGTCGGCCATCCTGCTCGGCACGACCCGGCAGCGGGCCTCCCAGGCAAGTAAGCCCAAGAAGCCCTACACCCCGTCATACGCGGTGCGGCCCGGGCAGATCATGCAGATCGACACCACTCCGCTGCGGATCAAGGTCCTGGGTGACGGCGGGGAGGTCGTGTCGGCGGAGATGACGATCCTGATCGATGTCGCGACCCGCAGCATCGTCGCGCTGATGATCGTCCCCTGCGTCACGGGCGAGGGGCGGCCAGGGCAGCGGGTCGGCGGCCGGGCGACACGATCGTTCGACCTGGTCCTCCTGCTCGCCCAGGCGTATGCGCCCATGCCGACGCTGCCCGGCTGGGACCCGCTGACCGCGGCCAGTGCCTCGGCGCTTCCGTTCATCAAGCTGCGTGAGGCGGACCCTCGCTTCGCCGAGGCCGCTGCGGCTCGTCCGGTGATCCATCCGAGGACGATCATCATCGACCAGGGCAGTACCTATCTGAGCCAGCACTTCGAAGACGTCTGCAACTTCCTCGGCATCACCCTCCTCTATGCGCGCAAGGAGGAGCCCGACGACAAGCCGATCGTCGAGCGCGTCTTCTCCTCGTTCGCCGATTCCTTCAGCCAGCACGTCGCCGGCTGGACGGGCCGCAGTCACGCGCTGCGCGGGCGGGGCATCGAGCGCCAGCCGCTGTGGACCATCAATGAGGTGCAGCACATGGCGCAGGAGTGGGTGGCCTTGGACCATCAGCAGCTGCCCCACGAGGGACTGCAGCACCCGGAGCTGCCGGGCCTGACGCTGTCCCCGAACGAGATGTACGCGGCGCTGGTACCCGGGGCCGGATACCGGCCCAGGCCTCTGTCACCGCAGGACAACCGTCAGCTGCTGCTGCCGGCCTGGGTGACGGTCACCGACAAGGGTTTCGACATCGAAAACCGCACCTACCAGAACGAGGCGGGTGAGCTGCGGCTCATGGCCGGGCTGCACTCCGGGCTGGCAGGACCGGGCAAGGGCGGACGGTGGGAAGCGCGCTTCAACCCCTACCGGCCTGATGTTGCCTGGCTGTACGACCACCGCGGCCAGGGACGGTGGATCAAGGCGGACTTCGTCCACCGGCGGCTGCTCACCGACGTCCACTGGACGGTGGATCACTGGGAGGAGGCCACCGCTGTGGTCCTGGCTGATGGCGGCCGCAAGGAGCACCAGGCCGCTATCGCCCTCGCCGTGAAGGAACGCCGCCGCCGTACCCGCACCGCTCCCCCGCGCCATACCCGCACCGGGCCCTGGATCCCCTTCCAGGGCCCCGAGCTGGACGTCAACGAGCCTGCGGCCGACCCGTACGCCGGCATCGGCGAGATCGACCTGGACTCCATCACTCCCTACGAATCCCTGCCGATCCCGGCGCGACCGACCGCCGCGCCGGCTGGCGCCGTCTCCACGCCCTCTGACCGGAACGGGCTGGCTGCCCTGTTCGCGGACACCGCGCCTGACGACGACCTCGATGAGGCCCCAGACCACCCCGCATTCGACCTGGGCCTGCCAGGAAGCACCGAAGCCGTTGAAGGAGAGATGTGAAGGCGACCACGGCGCTCCAGAAGCAGCAGGAGGAACGGGCGCTGCAGCGGGCTCAACTGGCGCCGATGCGCCCGGAATGGATCTACCGCCGCCAAGGGTGGAACAGCTTCACGCGCGAAGACATCGCCCAGCCCGACCTGGCCGACCACCCCCCGCTACCGACGGAGGACGAACGCCTCAGCGACCCCCGCCTGGCCTACCACGCACACCTGAAGCTGGTGTCCCACCAGGGGTACGACGAGGTCTTGCTGGCGTCGTTCAGAGCCGTGATGGTGAACAGTGAGCGCCGGGAGGGAATCCTGGACCGGGTGATCGACGGAATGAGCGGCACAGGCAAGTCCCTGCTGCTACGGGCTATCGGCCGCACGGTCCAGCGCGACATCGAGGACCGCGGCGGAGGCGAGCTGGGCGCGCACATCCCGGTCGTCCACATCCTGGCGCCGGCCGATACCGACAGCAAGGTCAACTGGGTGTGGGAGATCGCCTGCTTCCTCGGCCTCAACCCCGAGCCCCTCAACGAGAACGATCTCCTGCGCTGGCGCAGCTATCCCGACTTGTCAGTGCCGGTCAACTACGTCCTGGAGAACGCCCTCACGCGGCTGCTGCTCGTCGACGACATCCAGCGCGTCCTGCCCCACCAGCTCGCCCCGGTCCTGCACTACTTCGACTACCTGCGCAACCGGCTCGGGATCACCACCATCTTCTGCGGTACCGGCGCCAGCGACATCGTCTATGAAGCCCGCGCGATCGCCGACCGGCACGAAGTCGCCATCCAGAGGCACCTCACACGCCGTGCCGCCCACAGCCCCGGCCAGCAAGACACGCAGCAGCAGGACCAGGCCCATTCCTTGCTGCCCATCACCTGGCTCGACCCGATCCCGTTCAACGCCCAGGACAAAGACTCATGGCTGCAAGTCCTGGCCGGGTACGAGAAGCACCTCAGCCTGCACAACCTGAACAAGCATGCCCTGACCGAGCACCACGAGTACCTCCACAACCGCACCGGCGGATACTTCCTCGCCCTGTCCCAGCTGATCTGCCAGGCAGCCACCCTCGCCATCCTGACCGGCACCGAGAACATCACCCGCACCGAACTCGACGCCATTCACATCGGCGGCGGACACTGAGCCGGAGATCCCCCGCCTCCTCCTGCGAGTTCGGGGAGTTCCGGTAGTGCGGTGCTTCAGAATCCGAATACCCAGACCCATGGCCAGCCCTGGAGTCACGGCCGGTACCCCGAAGCCACCCCCTACGGGCCCTCGGAGCTGGCGTCCTCGGCTCGCGCGGAAACCGCTGGCTCTACCCCTTTGGCAACGGCTAACACAATCGACAACGTCACCATGTTAGCCGCTGCAAATCGTCCGCTCCACGTCACACCCAAGGCCCCTCTGCCAAGACTGGACTTGAAGGAATTTGGGGATCGGGAGGTGGGCCCGCGTGGACGTGTGCGCTGTCGCTATACGTCCCCCTCCTCATCCTCCCTGACGAGGAGGGTATTGAATGGCACGCCGGCTTCAGGGTACTGAGACCAGGAGGACCCAGCGTCTTCGAGAATTCTCAAGAGCACAGGGATCTCATCCTTCGATTCGCTGAGCACCAGAGACCAATCGTCGATCAGCAATAGATACCCACCAGGAGAGGGTAGCCATGTCATATCGAACAGGCAGTCCTCCAGCGCAGGCCAATTGTGCCCAAAATACCCCGGGAAGGACATTTTTCGCTTGAACTCGAGGAAGAGGTCATGAGTATCCCTCATACCTGATCCCTGTAGCCGAAAAATCACGATCGAAGAAGGTGACCTTTCGATGACTTCGATTGCCTTCGATTTCGATACGCCATGCACCCAGGGGGGCAAGTCGGTCCACCAGTCGCACTTCATTAATTCACCTTAGTCGCCTAAATGATGTGTAGTGATCAGATGTATACCACGCTGACCCATCGTTGCCGGTTACCAGTCGTTCCATGCCGCGATTGGCGCCCGTGAAGGCGTGCACGTCATACTCCGTATATCGGACGCTGACGGTTGCCCCGTTCACATTCACCGTCTGAGGCAATATCTGGCCGTTTTGTCGACCATCGTTCGCGTAGGGGCGGTTCTTGCCCTGCCAACGTGGCAGTCCATGTGAACGGGGCGCATGACCATGCTGGTCGACGTGCTTGAGTGTATCGTCCACGTGCTGCGGGACCCTCGGGGGTCCGGGTCGCCCCATCGGCCCCGGCACAGCAACGCTGTAGTTTTCTGCGCAAATGTACGGAGTTGAGGGCTGGTGGCACTCTGGGCCGGTCACCAGCAGCTTGAGCGCTCCCTTCCAGTCGCCTCGTTTAGCCTTGGCATATATACCCTCGTTCATTTCTGCGTTTTCCGCATCAATGACACTTAGGATCGCTCGCGCCCGAGCTTCCTGCCGCTGTCGCGCCTTGCGGGCGGCATCTATTGCGTCCTGCGCTCTTCGCTGTGCCTGAGCCTGCGCCCTGGTCGCTCTGTTCGGAAAAGTGACAACGGACTTCCCGCTCCGGCTGATGTACGAACCGAGTTCGAACCGAGTCCCTGTGGACGCGTTCTTAACGTATCGGGTGGGATTGCTCTTGCTGGTGCCGGTGCCCCCGATGGGGTATCCGTTGCCGCAGAGGTCTGCAGGGCAGAGGCCGTCGGGGTCGGACAGCGTGAGGGGGTTGTTGTGGGCGTAGCTGTAGGCGTTCATCTGGGCGGGTTGGCTGATGTCGATGATGGGGTCAACGCTCAGGAACCTGCCGAGGGCGGGGTCGTATTCGCGGGCGCCGAGGTGGGTGAGGCCGGTGGTGTCGTTGGTTCCGCCGACGTATCCGCGGGTGCCGAAAGTGGTGGATTGTTCGGTTCGGAGTTGTCCGAAGGGGAGTTGCTTTCGGCGGGTCAGGGCGAGGGTGCCGGCGGTGATGGCGGTCATCGCGGTGCCCTGGTGGTCGCTGATGAGGTAGGAGATGGTGCCGCCGGTGCGGACGGCGATGGTTTCGCCGTTGTGGGTGTAGTAGCGGGTGCCGGCTTTGGTGCCGTTCGCGGCGAGGGTGAGTTCGTCGCCGTTGGGGAGGGTGAGGGTGCTGGAGCCGTCGGCGTTTTTGGCGATGATGCGGTTGCCATCGGCGTCGTAGGTGTAGCTGGTTGTCTTGCCGGCTTGGGTGAGGCTGGCGAGGTGCCCCTCGGAGTCCCAGGTCAGGTCCTGGGTGGTGGTTCCGATGGTGCGCTTGATGGTGTTGCCGGCCTGGTCGTACTTGAAGGTGCTGGTGCGGCCGTTGTCGGGGCCGCCGGCAATGGTGGCCTGTTGCACAGCGTGGGGCAGGCTGGCTCCGGGGGTGGGGTGGGTGTAGGTGGTGGTGGCGTCGGTGCTGCCGGTGGTGGTGGCGTGTTCGGTCTGGGTGGTGCGGTTGCCGGTCTTGTCGTAGCCGTAGGTGTGCCAGTAGGCGTCTGGGCCGCCGACGGTGGAGGCGGTGGGTGCGGTGGTGCAGTCTGTTTTGGCGGTCCAGGCTTCGGTGAGGCGGCCCAGGGGGTCGTTGGTGAAGCACTGAGTGTCGACGGACTGCTGTTCGTCCTGGCCGCTGGTGGTCTTCTGGCCGGTGAGGTTGCCTGCCGGGTCGTAGGTGTATTGGGTGTCATCGACGCGTTTGGGTGCGAGGTCGCGGTCCGTGGTCTGTTGGATCACCTGGCCGGTGTGTTCGTCGTAGACCTGGCTGCGGTATGCCTTCTTGCCGAGCGTCGCCCCGAATTCGATCCGGTCGGGTCGGGAGAAGACGTCGTACTGGGTGTTGCCGACGAGGGCCCCGAGTTGGCCGCTGGTGCGGTAGGGCTGGTCGTCACTGTTGTAGTTCGTGGCGACGAGCTCAGCGGGGACGTTGCCCACGGCCGGATTGCGGGTCCAGAGCCGGGCCCCGGTTTCCTCGTTGTAATCGTATGTCCAGGTGTAGGTGCCTGCCAGGCCGCCCGCCTGTGAGGGGACGGTGCTGGTGGTGGAGGTGGGCTGATAGCGGTCGTTGATGGCGTCGGTGGCTGTGGTGTAGGCGGCGCCGTCGACGTAACGGGTGCTGCTGGTGAGCTGGCCCTTGGCGAGGGTGTCGTACGTCCACTTGGCAAGGACCGTGTCGCCTTGCTTGGTGTCGGTCTTGCGGCCGAGTGCGTCGTAGACCGTGGTCAGGGTGATGTCACGGTCGTCGGTCTCGGTGACCGGGCGGCCGAGGACGTCGTAGGTGGTCGTGACGGTGCCCTGGTCCGGGTCATCGGACCTTGTCTTCTGGCCGCGGTTGTTGAAGGTGTAGGTCCAGGTGTTGCCGCTGGGGTCGGTGACCGCGGTGGGCTCGTCGTACTTGCCGTACGTGTAGGTCGTCTTCTGCGATGCCGTCCGTGCGGCGTCGGTGTACTCGAGCAGCTCTGATGTACGTCCACGCGCGTCGGTGACGGTTGTGGTTGCGGTGCCGCCCTTGGGCGGGATGATCGTGGTGCGGTCACCCTCGTAGAGCGTCTTGGTGCGCCATTTCTCGTCGCCGAAGGTGAGGGAGAGGGCATCAGTGATCCGCCCCATCCCGTCGTAGAGGTTCTGTGTCGCGGCGGGGATCGTGTTGACGGCGGCAGATTCCAGCTTCGCCGACGGTTCCCCGGTCGCGTAGTAGGCGGAGTAGGCCTGCGAGGCCCAGCCCCTGGTGTCGTAGTGAGTCTCCGTCATGATGCGGTTCGTGGTACCGGTGGCAGGTGCCTGTGTCTGGCGCTCGCGCAGCAGTCCGTCGTAGAGGGTGTAGGCAGTGCGGTAGTCGCCGTTCTGCTTCAGCGTCCTGGTTTCTACCGCGTTCGCGGCGGTGCGGGAGATCGTGTAGGCGTACTCGGCGGACGGCTTGTCGGCGTGGTCGGCCTTGGCCCACCCTGGCTGCCATACCTTCAGGACGCGTCCGAGACCGTCGTGGACGGCGTCGGTTCGCTTGCCGTTCGCGTCGACGGCGGCTGTGACGACGCCGCGGACCGGATCGTGCGTGGTGGTGGAGACGTGCTTGAGGGCATTGGTCACCGTGGTGGTGATGGGGGCCTGGAAGGTGGCAGGGGTGTAGGCGGTGGTGGTGGTGTTCTTCGCCGCGTCCGTGGAGGCCGTCACCCGGCCGTGGGTGTCGTAGGTGCGCGTGGCGATGGTGAGGTAGCCGGTGCCCTCGGCGTCCTGTTCGTCCAGGCGCGTCTCGTCACCCTTGACTGGGGCCGTGGTGAGGCTGGTGGCGCCGTCGTAGAAGTGCCGAGCGGTCGATATGAGGTCGGCCGGCAGACTGGGCGTGGTGCCGCAGGCCTTGGCGACTGTCCGAGTTTCTGATACCAGGTCGAGGATGTTGCTCGCTGTGTTGCGGGCGTAAGTGGTGGTGGTGCATTCCTCGTCGCCGGTCTCCGCCGTATCACCGAGGAAGGACTCGGTCAGGACCTGCCCGAATTCGTCGTGGGTCCGCTCGGTGCGGATGGTGCGCCAGCCGGAGCCGACAGCGGTGCGCGTCTGCTCGCTCTTGCTGCCGGTGGCGTAGGCGTAGCGTGTGGGCAGTTCTTCGGTGCGGGTTTCGGTAGCCGTGGCAGCCGAGCGCCACGGCTCGTAGCTGGTGGTGCTTTCGAGCTTGCCGCCGTCGCCGTTGTACACGGCCAGTTCACGGGTCATGCCGGCGAAGGCTTCCCGGTCGGTGACGGCTACGCCTTCGTGGTCCTTGACGGCTGCCCCGTCGATTCCGCGGAAGTAGCGGTACTCCTCGAGGGTGGGCTGGTCCGGTGTGGTGCCCGTGCGGACCTGGACGCGGCCGTAGCCCTTGCGGTCGCCGTAGGTGAGATGTTTGGCGTCGGTGAACTCGTCGTCCTTGGACTTGGCCCAACCCATGCCGTCCAGGTACGTGTAGTTGCTCTCCTTGGCGGGCGCGCCGCCGGTGTTGTCGGTTTCCAGGACCTGGGTGACAACGTAGGTGTGGAACCAGTCTAGGTACGGCTCGTAGTTCGCTGCGGGAGCGTCGGGCGGGGACCACTTGACGGGGTAGCAGCGGCGGGTGTTGGACGTCGGGGTGGGGACGTCACCTGCTTTGCAGTCGGCTGCGGAGTAGGTGACGCCTATGGTTCCGCCGGTCTCGGTGTTGATGCCGTAGACGCGGTAGCGCCACAGAGGCGGTACCGGGTCGGGGTCACCGCCGGTGGTGGCGCCTTCTACCCGGTTGGGAAGGGTCAGTCCCTTGAAGGTGACGGCGGGGAGGGTGATGTCGCCGGTTCCGCCGTGTCCGGTGCGGGTGATCGAGGCCAGCCATAGGGCTGGGGCGCTGCCGTCGCCGGTGGCAGGGAACTGGTGGGTGAAGGCCCAGGTGTCGACCGGCTTGTACGCGGTGCCGACGAGGACCGAGGTGTCGATCTTCGTGAGGCGCTTGCGGCTCCAGAAGGACGGCGAGTAGCGGTCCTTGCATTCGGTGCCGGAGGCGCAGTAGCGGTCGAAGGGGACGTCGGGCCAGTTTTTGGCGTGTGCGGTGTCGAAGGTGGTGCAGTCGCTGAGGCAGCGTTCGGCGGTCGTGAAGTCGACCTTGGCTGCGGGCTGGGCGTAGAAGTTGCTGGAGGGCAGTCCGTATTCGATGCGCTTGAGGGATCCGCCCCGGATGTAGGGGGTTGCGGTGGAGGCGCCGGTCGACGGGTTGACGTTGCGGCCGTAGTAGTTGGTTTCCTTGTCCCAGTAGTACGTCATGGCGTCACCGTGCGGGTCGATGACGGCGTCGAGGTTCCAACGCCACGCCTGCTGGCACCAGGAGTCCTTGAACTCGGTGGCGTGGCAGGGTTCATCGGTCTGGTTGCCGTAGACGGGCACGGTCCAGGTGGAGTTGGTGTCGTCTTTGCCGGCCGCCCAGCCTTGGGGTCGGTTGTAGCCGAAGTAGTAGCGGGTGCCGTCCGGGGTCGTTACCCGCCAGTACTCGCCGTTGTCGTCGCCGTTGGCCAGGACGGTATTGGTGAGTTTGACGATCTTTGTGCCGTCGTCGCTCTCCAAGTGCCATGTACCGCTGGTGGTGTCCTTGATGAGGGTGTTGGACTGGCCGCCGAGGTTGATGACGGCGTTGTCCTTCTTCCAGCACAGGTCACCGACCTTGGCTGTGGTGTTGCTGTTCTTCGTGTCCTCGGAGCATGAGATGTACTGGCGTTCGATGTAGCCGGGTTCCATAGACCAGCCGTCACCGATGCTGTTGGCCTGGTTGTTCGTCGCCGCGGTACGTCCGTCGACGGCCTGGGAGGAGTAGCCGAGCTGCAGGTCGGGGGTGAGACTGCCAGCGACGTCAGGGGTGCCGATCGGGTAGGTCCAGGAGAAGGATCCGTTCGATCCGCCGGCCGCCCAGGAGGCGGACGGGGCGAGCGAGGTCGCTCCGAAGTTGCCGGACGGTCCGGCATCCTGTGCGGTGGCGGCGAGGAGCACTGTGTTGGCCGCAACTTCGTGCGAGGCGCCCGCTGGTGCGACGGGATCGGCACCTGCGGAGGCTCCGGGTGCGGATACCGCGGCTGGCAGCGGAACCTCGGCGGTGAGGGAGCCAGCCTTGGTGTCGTTCTTGGTCGTCAGCGCTGCACCGGCGGTGCAGCCCTTCTTGCCGGGATCGGTGAGCGTGCAGGCGGGGAGGGCGCGCAAGGTCAGGCGGGAGGCCCAGTCGCCGCCGTAGGCGTTGCGGAAGCCGGAGTAGTCGATCTTGACGTTTACGGTGCCCTTGGTTCCCGTGGCGGGACGAAGTGCCAGTGCTACGCCCTCGACGCCGAGCGACTCGGTCGTCTTCCGGTCCAGGATCTGCACTTGAACGCTCTGAGGGCCGGAGGACTTCGCCTTCGTCGCCTTGGCCGATTTTCCTGGGGACCGTTTCAGCTGGACTGGGAGGGATCCTGCCTTGACCGGGTTGCCGGCCTCAGGGAGCGCGGAGGATGCGGTGTCTGCTTTGGGCCAGGTGACCTTCGGCTTCGCCCACGGGTGGCGGCCGGCCTGGTCAGGCTTCCCCGCCTCCCGCTTTTCGACCTTCGCGGTCGGTACGGGGTCCGGCTTCGCCAGCTTCCGCAGGCTGAGCTCGGCAGCTGCCGCGACGGGTCCGCTCAGCAGCCCCACAAACAGGAACGCGGTCAGGGCAACAGCTATCAGCCGCACCCGTCTCTTCACGCGTCCGACACCGACGCCCCCACCCCACGACATCCGTAAGACTCCCCACCCATTGACCAAAGATCACAGTTGGTCACGGAAGTTAGCAGGGCTCTTACACCTGCAACACAGAAAGACGGCGACGTCAGAGCTACTTCAAGCCAAGACATCGTGCACTGGCTAGATATTTGATTGGCATATGCAAGCAAATGCCGGGAGCGCCACCTCAGATCCAGGCCAATCAATAGCAGGGCACATCACACCCGCACTCGCCACAGTTCCTTCACGTTCTAAGGTGCGACTCGTTCACACCAGGGAGGGGAATTGACAAAATGGCACTAACTAGACATATAGCCAAAAACGACACGTCTCGTATCCGGCTTGCTGTGGTAGCGCTCATGGCCACCTGTGTGCTCGGCGCGCCTGGGATCGTGGTGCCGGCTACCGCGGCGCCAGAGGAGGCTCCGGCCAGCGAAGGGGCGGGGGCTTCGGGCCGGCAGTTGAGCGCCGAGGAAGACGCGTTCCGGGAAGCCAAGGAATTGGGACAGCCCGTCGAAGTGCTAGAGCAGCGGAGCGAGACGTCCCGGGTATTTGCCAACCCGTCGGGGAGTTTCACCCAAGAGGCCTACGCGACAGCGCAGTGGACGCGTCAGAACAACAAGCTGGTAGATATCGACACCAGACTCAAGGCCACCGGGGACGGTCGGCTCGGTACAACCGCAACCTCTGTCGGTGTGACTTTCTCCAACGGTGGAACGGAACCGGTGGCCGAAGTTGTCCGTGATGGCCGCACCATGTCCCTGAAGTGGCCGTCTCCTCTGCCAAAGCCCGTGCTCGAGGACGATACGGTCACCTACCCCGAGGTGTTGCCCGGAGTCGACCTGAAGCTACGAGCCGACAACGACGGATTCAGCCAGCTCCTGGTCGTCAAGTCCGCCCTGGCCGCCGCCCAGCCCGAGCTGAAGACTGTTGCCTTCGACCTAGGAGCGGACGGTCTCGACATCACCGCCGACGAACACGGCAACCTCTCCGCCATCGACCCAGCCGGACAGCAGGTCTTTGTCGCACCCGCGCCCCGCATGTGGGACAGCACCAGCGCATCCGAACCCCAGGAGGCAGCCCGCTCCAGCATCACACCCGGACAAGGAGCCCCTCCCGCAGGCGAGTTCGAGCCCGGGCACGGAGCGCAGGAAGCCGTCATACCGATAGACGTCTCCTCAGACCAGATGCTCCTCACCCCGGATCAGACCCTCCTCACCGGCGAGAACACGACGTACCCGGTGTACATCGACCCCGCCGTCAGCGGCGCGCGTGAAGCCTGGACCATCGCCTACAAGAAGACACCGGGTTCCGGCTACTACAACGGGGCTGGCTGGGACGGGAAGACCACCTCCGTTGCCCGAGCGGGATACGAAAACGAGACCAACGGCCTCGGTCGCTCAATCTTCCGCATGGACACCAACAACCTCTGGAACACAAAAAAGCAGATTACGGCTTCAACATTCCGGATCAAGAACACCTGGTCGTGGTCATGCGACAACCGGAAGGTGGAGACGTGGCTGACAGGATCGATTTCTGCATCCAGTAACTGGACCAACACCAACACGGACGCATTCTGGAAGCAGAAACTCTCCACCGTCGACGACTCCAGAGGGTGGGGAGCGAACTGCCCTGCCGGAAATCTTGCCTTCGACGTCACATCCGGAGCCAAGACAGCAGCCAGCTCGAAGTGGCCGAACCTCACACTCGGCATACGGGCCACCAACGAGAGCGACGAATACTCGTGGAAGAAGTTCGACGCTAAATCCGCCGTCCTGTCCACCGAGTACAACACCACCCCCAACGTGCCCAGCAGCCTCGACACCATCCCCAGTTCAGGCGGCTGCGACACGGTCGCGCCCTACACCACGATCGGGAACACCGATGTCACGCTGACCGCCAAGGTCTCCGACCCGGACGGCGGAACGGTCCGCGCGCAGTTCCGGCTCTGGGGTACCAACGACCTCTCCGGCGGCAGTGAGATCTTCAACCAGATCGTCTCCGCCACATCCGGCACCGTCGCCAAGGTCAAGGTGCCCAAAGCCACCCTCCAGCAGTACCTGACAGCAGCCAAGGGCAACTTCGGCTGGAAGGTCCAGACCCTCGACTCAAGCACCAGTTCCGCATGGAACCCCAGCACGGGCACCTGCCGGTTCGACTTCGACCCCACGCGGCCCAGCACCCCGCCGACCATCAGCTCTCAGGACTTTCCCGACGGCACCGACGGCTGGCCGGCCGTCACCGGTGAGGCCAGGACCCCCGGAACGTTCATCCTCGGCAACGGCAACGTCAGCGACGTCAAATCCTACGAGTACTGGACCGACTACGACCCCACCGTCCGAAACGTCCTGCCCAGCACAGACCTCGACGGCGACGGAAAAGTCGACGCCAAGATCACCCTGACTCCGCCCGCCGCCGGATCACAACGGCTCTACGTGCGCAGCCTCGACGCCGCACAGAACCGCTCCGACCGAGCTTCCTACCTCTTCTACGCCAACGGTCTGGCCATCCCTGACAAAGCCGGCGACCTCAACGGCGACGACCACGCCGACTTCTACGGCGTCCGCACCGACGGGGAGCTGTGGCTCTACGCGGGCCAGGGAAACGGATACGTCGGAACCGGCACCACCGCGAGCATCAGCGACTTCGATCAGGCAAGCATCACCCACCGCGGTGACTGGACCGGCGACGGACTCGAAGACCTCGTAGCCGCCATCCCCGGGGACGGCGGCAAGACCCTCCAGCTCTACCCGAACAACGGGGTCGGCTGGGCATGCACCGAACGCGACGAACAAGCCGATGGCCACTCCCGCTCCTGCCTCTACGAGCGACAGGAACTCGCCGTTTCCGACGACGCCAACAACCACTGGGCAAACGCCGACCAGATCCTCGCCATCGGCGACGTCGACGGCCCTCTCGACGTCGACAACGACGGCACCATCGACGTGGCTGGCTACCCCGATCTCCTCGTCAAGGAAGGCAACCTCCTCTGGCTCTACTACGGCTCGGAGTCCTTCTACCTCGACGCAACCCAGGCCCCGGTCCTCGTCGGCAACGGCTCCTGGTCCAACTACGACCTGTTGGCCCCAGGCGACCGCACCGGCAACAATCACGTCGACCTCCTGGCCCGCCATAAGACGAGCGGAGAACTTCGGCTCTACGAAGGCACCGGCCCCGCCGGCGAGGGCCTGGGCAGCGGCACCACCTCCACCGTCATCGGCTCCGGCTGGACGCGCACCTACCGACCCTTGCTCACCGCCTTCCCCGATGCGGGCGCCGACAACAAAGCCGACATCTTCGCCACAGGCGAAGACGGCAAGCTCTACGTCTACCCCAACCTCTCCGGCAGCGGCGTCGTCGTAGGAACCGGCGGATGGCTCGACTTCCAAGCCATCAACTGAACCAAAGCGGATAGCACACCATGGGGTCCTTCCTCCTCCGCTGAGGAGGAAGGACCCTGCTTCGGGAATCAGCCCACGCACAAGTGCAAGCCAAACCGCGCCCCTCGGCCAGCCGATCTTGTTGATGTTGCGGCTCTCCTTTCTGATGCTCGAGAAAGACGAAGGCGCCCTCTTCGAGATCGCCAACCGCTTCGACCTGCGCCACCGCCGAGCAGACCAGCGTGGCGAGTATGACCAGGTCATCCTTGAGTGGGTGTTTACGCCTGCCTTGATGAAGTTTCATGTGCTATATGAATCGGCTTTGATGAGACGGGCGCCTCTCGAGGTCCCGGTGGTGCTGGGATGCAGATGCCTTGGTCTCGCCAGCACTCCTCCTGTTCCATCCCAGGACGCGCTTATCGAGCACCATTTGCTTCGTGCGCGACCCAGCGCCCACACCTCACCGCAGCGGATCCTGTGCCACACCTACGGACGGGTCGACAGTACGGGGCCAAACCGGTACTCCGCGGGGGCCGGCTCGTTATGGAGCCCGGCGGCCGGCAGCACACCCTCACCCCCTGACACCGCGGTGACTGGCTCGTCGCGAGCTTCGCGCCCGGTATCCAGGCAGACGGCAAGCTGTGTGCCCGCTACCAGGGCTCCAGCCGCACGGCATTCGTGCAGATCATCGACCACAGCGAGCTCGCACTTTTCAACAGTCGGCCATTCATCGATGAGGTAGTGGAGGTGCCATCCGTCGCCGTCTGGTTCGAAAGCAACGCCGTTCTGATGGCGGTGCGCGGTGGCGAGGACGTCTCCGATGGCGTTCAGCAGTTCGGGCGGGCAGGTGTTGGCCTCGGGGCTCAGGCCGTCACTCAGGTCGTGGTCCTCACTGCTCGGTGACGAAGTAGATGGCCCGGTGCTCGTGGCGGGGGCCGCCAGAAAGTCGGCGGGTGACACCGACCCCATGAATCGCCTGTCCTCCAAGTTGGACGAGCTGCTCGGAGCGAGTGACAGTCACTTGGCCCCAGCCATGACTTGATCGGTGGCGGCGCAGACCTCGGACCAGATCTCACTGATGCGAAGTTCCTGGAGCGACACCGTCTCGGTGTATCCGTTGTACCCGTAACCGTTGTCGAGCACGGGCGCCAAAAGCCGACTGCGCCAGGATCGGACGATGATGTCCTCGACCTTGCGGGCATCAGAACCGACGGCGAAACGCATCGTCTCGATCGTGGTCCAGCCGTTGCGCCGATGTTCATAGAGCCGTCTGTTCCTGGGACTGTCTTCGCAGATGCCGATCTTGGCCGCCACGAGCTCAGCTTTCGTGACCAGGTACAGGAGAGCGGGGAGGTGCGGTTTGAAGCCGTTCGCGGCGCAGGCAGCGCAGGGGCCCTGCCTCTTGTGAGAGTTCAGCACGGGGTCGCAGTAATGATTCTTGGCGAGGCACCGGCCGGGCCACTTGTTGGCGTCGCTTGTGTAGGGAATGTTCGGATCTGGAACATAGCCCCAGGCTCGAGCGCGTTCCCGGGCCACGCTGTCTGGGAGGCGTCGCTTCCCTCCGCAGTGGCCGCAGCCTCCTTGCTTGCCGTTCCTGATGTTGTCCAGCCGGGGGCCAGGCTCGCAGATCTTCCAGCACCGCAAGCACCATGACCGCACCGCGGTCTTGACGTCGGGAATTTCCACAATGGGCAATACGTGTCCGAGCCGGATCATGTCCCCTCGGCGGCAAATCGCCCGGTTCCTCTTGTTGCAGTGAACGCATCCGACCCGGCCTTTCGTGGCTAGCTTTCGGACGACACTCAGGTAAACGGGGAAGGGCTCCGTGTGGCCCTGACACCCTGGTTGGGTGCAGCGCACGGCGAAGGGCTTCGAAGTCACGCCAGGATAGTGATCTACCGGCTCAAGGCCGGAGGCACGCAGTTCCAGGGCGACGGCTAAGTGATCGGTCTTGGGGCGTTTCACAGTCGTGTTGTAGCAAGGTGGACTGACAATCAGCCTTCACACGGTCGGCAGAACGCCGCCGTCCAGCCCCCGGCCTCACCCCGCAGCGGGCCGGGCGACCTGAGCACGGCGGCCGGCCCTACGCGCCGGCTTCGAGGAACTCGTCACCGGCCACTCCGTACGGTCGGACATGGCCACCGAGGCCCGGCGCGCGGGACAGGACCCCGAGGCCATCGCGGTGCCGGGCATGCGCGTCATCACGCCCGAGCTGTTCGGGAAGCTGAAGGAGGCCGTGATGGCCTACACGGCCGCGCTCGCCTCTAGTCCGGACCGGTGGGCAGACGAGCAGGCCGTCGGGGAACAGCTCACGCACCACAAGCTCACCGGCGACCGGCTCTTCACCACCTACGCCGAACCGGTAAACACTGCCTGAGCTGCTGCCGGGACCACGCTGCGGCGGCGACGGCTCCTGGGCTGGCCGGCCGCTGCAGGACCCTCTCAGCGCGCTCCGTCGCCGCGCGGGAGCCCGTATCTTGTCGCCCGCGGGCCCTTCCGGCGGGGGTCCGGGAGACGGGCTGACAGGTCAACCGCTTGCCGCTGCTGCTCCGGCTTGAACGGAACGGCTGCATTGCCAAACACTCCCGCCAGGACAACAAGCTCTTCTAGCCCTCTCGCGGGGCGCACAGTCGTCCTCGAAGTGGAGCTTGATCACTTGCGACTCCATTCGCAAGTGGATGATTGACCTCCGATTGATATTTGCAGACTTGGGGCCTGCGCCCGCACCTGCCGGTCTACTCTCGGTACGTGGATCTAGTGACCGCCCTCGTCGCGGCAGCAGCCGTGATCGTGAACCTTGCCGCGCTCCAACACGTCCTGACTCAGCGCCGCCGGGAGCGAGAAGGGGTTTTCTTCAAGGCGCAGGAAGAGGCCTTGGCCGCCCTTAGAAATGGCGCTGACGAGGCCGCAGCCACGGCCGTCTTCTCCGCCATCGTGGACCAAGAGGGCGTCCCTGTTGAGCACTCGGTTTTCTCCCAAAGGCACAGTCACAGCAGCCATAGAAGCGATACGACCCATAGCGTCATCAACGTTCACGGCGGCATCGTGTTCAACATTCACACGCGCTCGGTGAACGAACGAAATTCCAGCAACGGCGAGTTCGACGGCTTCGCGGGAGATCAAGACCCGGCGCGGGGTGAGTCGATCAATGACTAGGGCCATCAAATCGAAGAAGCTACTCACTCCCGCAGACTTCAGTAGTGCAAGCATTGCCGGGACCGTCGTGACAGTCGGCTACAACCTCGGTGCGACCACTTGGCCCGGGAAAATCTGCATCTGGTCAACGCCTCTCCTCATCCTTCTACTTCCGATCATCTTCGCCGCCTTCGTTAATCGCGTGGACAACCGCATGGCGAGATCGCAAAGCGCCGTGCACTTGAAGGAGCTGAGGAGGATGATAGAGAAGGAAAAGGACGAAACGCAACGCGCCAAGCTGCAGGAGACATTCAACAGGGCCCAGCAGGACAAGGCCAATAGGCTGCGAATGCAAGCCAATCAGCCGTATGAGGAGGTGCCAGATTAACTGATCGTTTCAGAGTTGCGTTGTGGGTCTTGTCTCCGACGATCTCGGTCGGCAGGGCGTCTACTGAATCTGAACTCGTGATGTCGGCGCAGCTGGGCGGAGCATCCGGCTTGAGATCGTCCACCTGGTGTTGGCGCGTGGCCCAGGCGCCTTCATTCGGGGCTGGGCCTGCTGCTGGGTAGCCTTCAGGGCATGTGGAGAGAAGCGGCTCTTAAGACGTCGTTTCTTATGGTGTGATCGTTCGTTGATCCGTGCATGACGGATCTCGTGGAGCGACTGGTGCCGGACGAGTTGTGGGTGCTGTTCAGGCGGGTGGTACCACCGACTGAGGTGATACGTCCGCAGGGCGGCGGCCGGCGCCGGGCGGGTGACCGTGAGGCGCTGGCGGCGATCATCTTCGTGGCGACGTCGGGCTGCACCTGGCGGCAGCTTCCGCCGGTGTTCGGCCCGGCGTGGCCCACGGTCTACCGCCGGTTCGCCCAGTGGAGCCGGGACCGGGTCTGGGCCAGGCTCTACCGCGTGATCCTCGACGAACTCGGGGCACGGGGCGAGCTCGACTGGTCGCGGTGCGCGATCGACTCGGTCAGTGTGCGGGCCGCAAAAGGGGGCCACTGACGGGACCGAATCCGACCGACCGCGGCAAGTTGGGATCGAAAATCCACCTGATCACCGACAGGAACGGGCTGCCGCTGTCCCTGGGCATCTCCGGCGCGAACATGCACGACAGCCAGGGCTTGGAGCCGCTCGTGCGCGGCATCCCACCCATCCGATCCCGCCGCGGGCCCCGGCGCCGAAGGCCGGCGAAACTGCACGCGGACAAGGGATACGACTACGACCACCTGCGCCGATGGCTCCGCTCGCGGGGCATCCGCCACCGCATCGCCCGCAGAGGCGTCGAATCCTCCACGAGGCTGGGCCGACATCGGTGGGTCGTCGAGAGAACCGTGTCCTGGCTGGCCGGCTGCCGACGCCTCCACCGTCGCTACGAACGCAAGGCCGAGCATTTCCTCGCCTTCGTCGGCATAGCCGCAGCCCTCATCGGCTACCGCCGACTAGCCAGGGCAAGCACCTGACACCCCGATCTGTCACACCCCTCCGCCATGCTCTCCGACATGAACGAGAACGCCTTCTGGCAGCTCATCGAAGCGTGCAGTCCCTCTGTCCCCGATCCTGAGGGTGATGAGCTTGCCGCTGCCCTGACCGCCCGCCTGACGAACGGCCCTGTATCTGACGTGGTCGGCTTCGCCGAGCAGCTCTCCTGGGCCCTGTACAGGCTGGACCGCAAGGAGAACGGTGATGGCCTGTCGAGCGATCAGTTCCTGTACACCCGGGCTGCGGTCGTCGCGGCCGGCCGTGAGGAGTTCGAGCGCGTACTTCGAGACCCAGAGCAGTTCATGCCGTACGCCAGCGACCTCGTCTGGGCCGAAGCCCTGCTCTACGTACCCGACAACGCGTACAAGCACCTCACCGGTGACGAATGGGACCGCAGCACCCGCTACAGCTACGAGTCCTACTCCAACACAGCCGGGTGGACCACCACATAGGCGCCCGCAGTCGCTCCTGCCTGCACCATAAGAAACGACGTCTAAGGCCTTTCCCGGGGCAGAATTCCGGAGTCCCGCGCCGGTGGGGCCCTCGCCGAGGCAGCGCACCGTCTCGAACGCGGCCTGCAGAGCTGAAAGCTGCCGAACAGGGCACAGCTCTTGGAAGCGGGGGCCTGCTGCGGGCGGTCACGGCTCCCACTCGCAGGGCTCGGTGTTCGGGATGGGCACTATTGGTATCCGTGCCGCTGAGACGCCAGCAGTCGCGGGGGATGGTCATGCGGGCACCGCCTTGAGGAACGGGCGGTTCAGCTCTCGGAAAGCTCCGGTTGTCTCATGACCTGCTGCCAGGTCTTGAGAACTTCCTGCCTGGTCATCTCCAAGTTGGTCGCGGGCCAGCCGCAATGGGAGTACAGACGATCCAACATCGACAGAGTCGAAAGTGGAGCGCCCGCGCACCGGATAGCGGCGTCCTGCGGGCTGTACTGAATCTGTCGGTAAGCAAAGTGGTCGTCTGGCCCTGTCGAAGGGGCACCTGGAGCCTCTGCGACGAACATCATTAGTCCATGAGGCTGCCCGTGCGCTACAGCCGAGGTGGCCCGCCATAGCAGCACGCCCAGATCGGAGTTACCAGTCCCGATAATTTTGCTTGCCATCGCTGTCGTGGTCGGCGCCGAGCTTGGCCCGAGGTAGCAGGGCCGATATTTGTCTGCGATTTTCCCCTTGACAGAGAACCCATGGTGACGAGCAGCACGAAGAATTCTTTCCATGCGTTCTCTCAGGTACTCGCGCGCACGATCGGCTCCCGGCGTTGTGGCATCTGAGACCATTGCCGACTGTTCCTTAAGGCTCTGCAGTCGATAATTCATGTACCGCCGCACTCGCTCCCGTGAACCGATCTCGGGCTCCAGAAGGAACCAAGGTTTCGTGGCAATGTCCAATGTGCTGCGGGCAACCGTGTGAGAGGCCATCAGACCGCTGGGGGAAGTGAAAAGCACGGCCAGGCCGTCAAGATGGTCCATCACAGCCATGACAGGGGATATGGCAGCCAGGTGGGCATCCTGCTCCGGAGTCGCTCCCCACTCGCCTGCCAAGTCATATTGCGGTTCGAGTTCAGCCGGCGAACCTGGCACGGCGATGCCGTTATAGCGACCGTAGGTGTCGTCGAACTCCGAGCGTAGTTGCCGCAGGGAGTGGCTCAGCAGGTGCCAGGCATCAGTTGTCACGATGTTGACGGTAGACCGCTGTCTGGTGAAGTGCGCCCCATTTGTTGGGGAGATGGGGGCCAGAGCTCATCAGCTGAGGGCGGCGTCCCGCGTTGCTTCGTGCCAGGCCCCAGCTGCTGCGGGCTCGTGGTGCGCTGACGCTGGACCCTGATGGTGGAGCCCGTCAGGGTGCGCAAGCGGCAGGCTCTACGGGCCTCCTATCGAACAAGCGAGAGAGAAGGACGTGCGGGTGCGCTCTTTTGCTCCCCGCCCTTGAAGCTGATGGGTGCCAGGCCGAAGACGTAGTGGCGTTCAGCAGTTCGGGCGGGCAGGTGTTGGCCTCGGGGCTCAGGCCGTCACTCAGGTCGTGGTCCTCACTGCTCGGTGACGAAGTAGATGGCCCGGTGCTCGTGGCGGGGGCCGCCAGAAAGTCGGCGGGTGACAGGTCGGTGGGTGACGCCGAGGTCGGCCATCGTCGTCATGTAGGCGTCGCGCAGGCAGTTGCACCCGTCCAGGTAGCGGCCGAGACCGGTCAGCAGCGTCGCGCCTCCCCCAGTCTGCGCGGCGCACCAAACACCGTCCAGGCCGACTGCACCCGAGTGGCATGGCTGCCACCTCGCTCAGCCGGGTACCGAACTTCGGGAAAAGGCGACGCACTCCCTACTATGCCTCTGACCTGCACATATAGAGAGACGAAGCTATGGGATTCTCGCGATGCTTACGAGAATCTACTCATTCAGCGGAGTCACAGGTCACAGCCTTCAGCTGTAGGCGCTACTTGAGACTTCCCTGCTCAGACGAGGCACCTCATCCCGTGCAGCCGTCCAACTCAAGTCACGAAGCAGCAGATCGAAGCTGCTTCAACTGCCCCGAAAGAGCCGAGAACTCACACGGGCTGAGCCGGTGCGGCGGGCGAGGCAGGTGTGCCGGCGGGCGGCTGCGGGGCGGTCGTGGTCATGGTTTCCCCCTGGGTTGATGACGGGTGAGCAGCTGGTGCTGCATCCCTGTGGGTTCGGGCTGGGTGTGGAGACAACAGCGCCCTGCGTCCCGGGCCGGGAGGGCAGGGCGGGTGCGGGCAGCACAGTGCACGAAGGGCGGGTTAGCGACGCAAAAGTTGGCTGACCTGCGGTTTCAACGATCGGTGGGGCATTGAATGGAGGTCCGGGCGGTGCTACGGAGCGGGAGGTGAGTTCTCGCAAGAGTGAGAGCGAGTCGAATGCCCGACGGATCAGGTCAGGCTGGCAGATTCATAGGCAACGCGGCTGCTTAACTTCCTCTCTGATGACACATCAGGACCAGGCCGAGCCACATCACAATGACACATCACGAGAACCCACACACCTGTCTTGACCTGCGGTTACGGCATACCCGTGGGTGTCTGGCGTATGCCAGACACCCACGGGTATGGAGAACAGGAAGACGCAGGTCGGGAAGGTCTCGAATTTTCACTCTCACTAA
Source organism: Streptomyces sp. CB02058 (assembly GCF_001905505.1). Lineage (GTDB taxonomy): Bacteria > Actinomycetota > Actinomycetes > Streptomycetales > Streptomycetaceae > Streptomyces. The sequence continues at coordinate 12,082 of NZ_LIPG01000010.1, read as the reverse complement.
TGACGTAGGTGTCACTCTGACCAGATTGAGACACCCCTGTGATGCACTTCACGCAGCGGCCTCTCCGGCAGCAAAGTGACACCCGACGGCGCTAGCCCCGCAAGTGCTTCCTCGGACGCCCTGGAGCGCACGGGCTTCCCGGGGGCACCGTACGGCGAGCTGCGGGCCGAACGCGCCTCGACTCATGGGAGCCCCCGGCACGTGAGTTCACGTCTCGCCGAACGGCGGAACATCCGCTTCGTCCGCGTCCAGACGAAACCGTTCGTAGCGCAGGGGGTGGCGCCATACTCCGTGGTCCTGTGACACGTCGGCGCTGATCTCCGCGACGAGGGCGGGGTCGACGAGGACCGGTTCCAGGGGTGTGCGGCTGGTCCAGGAGGCGGTGAAGCGGACGCCGGTCCACGGGTGTTCGGGGCCGGCCGCGGTGAGGTGCTCGGCGAGGTCCCGGGCCGGGGCGGGCTTGAGCGGGACGGTCTTGCCGACCAGGCGTAGGCGGCCGGTGGTGTCGTAGCGGCCCAGGAGCAGCACTTGGGGGCGGTGGAGGGAGCCGGTGACGGCGCCGATGAGTGCTTCGGTGGTATTCCTGCGGCGGACCTTGGTCCAGCCGCGCACGCCCGGCCGGCAGCGGCCCGTCAGGCTCTTGACCACCACCCCTTCGACTCCTGGCACGTCGGTCCATTCATGCAGCCACTCGTCCCCAACCGTGGGGTCGGTGGTCGAGGGGCACAGCGTCCACGGCGGGCCGAGCTGGTGCCCGGCGAACAGTTCCTCCAGGACGTCGCGGCGGTGGGCGAACGGCTCCTCCAGGAGCTCCTGGCCGTCGTTTTGCAGGACGTCGAACGCGATGAAGTGGGCGGGGAGCTCGGCGGCCGGGGCACGGGCGTTGCGGCCGGCGGTCGCGCGGAGTTGCAGGGCGGTGAAGCTGAGCTGGCCGTGGTGGTCGAGGACGGCGAGCTCGCCGTCGAGGACGAGTCCGTTCGGGAGGCTGCGTGCGGCCGTGGTCAGGTCGGGAATCGGTCCTGGACCAGCGCCCCGCGCCGGGTCTGCACGAGCACCGGGTCACCCGCGTGGAGTGGGGTGTAGAGCAGGGCCCGGAAGCCGTCGTTCTCCAGACTGTGCCGTGTCTCATGAGACACGGCGCTGGCCAGCCGGTTAGAGATTGGGCGACTCGGGTTTCACCAGCCCGCTTTGGTAGGCGATGACGACGAGTTGGGCGCGGTCGCGAGCGCCGAGTTTGGTCATGGCGCGCTGGATGTGGGTGCGTACGGTCAGGACGCTGAGGACGAGTTCTTCGGCAATCTCGTCGTTGGACTTGCCCTGCGCTGCGAGGACGGTCACCTCCTGCTCGCGCGGGGTGAGGTCGCCGAGACGTTCCACCGGAGCCAGGGGCGTTCCGGCGGCAGGTGTGGTGAGGAAGCGGGTGATCAGGGCCTGCGTGGCACCTGGTGAGAGGAGCGCTTCACCTGCGGCGACCGTACGGATGCCGTCGAGCAGGGCGTCGGTGGTGACGTACTTGCCGAGGAAGCCGCTCGCGCCGACGCGCAGGGCCTGGGCGACGTATTCCTCGGTCTCGAACATGGTGAGGACGAGGACGCGGGTGCCGGCCAGGTCGACGTCCTCGCAGATGGTCCGGGTGGCGGCCAGGCCGTCGGTGCCCGGCATGCGGATGTCCATGAGGACGACGTCAGGGTGGAGGGCGCGGGCGCGCTCGACCGCTTCCCTGCCGTCGGCGGCCTCGCCAACAACTTCCATGTCGGTGCAGGAGTCGATCAGGAGCTTGAACGTGCCCCGCAGCAGGGCCTGGTCGTCGGCGAGCAGGACACGGATGGTCAACGCTGTTCCTCTGGTTCTGGTCGGTCGGCCAGGGCTTCCGCCTGACTGAGAGGCTGGAGCGGGAGCGTGGCGGTGACCTGGAAGCCGCCTTGGGAGCGGGGCCCGGCGTGCAGAGCCCCGCCGACGGAAGCGGCGCGTTCGCGCATGCCCATTAGGCCGTAGCCGCCGCCGGGCACGGCGGGGGCGACGGGCGGGCCGTAGTTGGTGACGGCCAGGCGCAGGCGCGCGTGCGCGTAGCTGAGGTGGACCTGGGCTTGGTGGTCGGAGGCGTGTTTCGTGGCGTTGGTGAGGGCTTCCTGGATGATCCGGTACGCGGTCAGGTCCACACCCGGGGACAGAGGACGCCGCTCGCCGTCAGTGGTGACCGTGACTGTGAGACCGGCCGACGCGCACGCGGCCACCAGCTCGCAGACGCTCCAGCCCCGGGGCGGGCTCCAACGTGTCGACTTCTGGGTTGCCCGTCTGACGCAGCACTCCGACGGTGGCGCGCAGTTCGAGGAGCGCGGACGAGGTGGTGCCGACCAGCTCCTTGAGGATCTTCTGGGCCTGCTCGGACTGGGTGGGGGCGAGATGGGCGGCGGTGCCTGCCTGAGCGTGCGCGACGGCCATGTGGTGAGCGACCGCGTCGTGCAGTTCGCGGGCGATGCGCATGCGTTCCTCGGTGACCCGCAGGCGGGCTACTTCCTCGCGGGTGCGTTCGGCGTGCGCGGCGCGAGTCTGGACGGATTCCAGGTAGGCGCGGCGGAAGCGGCTCAGGCCGCCCAGGGCCAGGGGCAGCAGGAGCCAGAAGACGGTGCCCACGGAGCGGAGCATGAAGTCGTCGCCGATCGGCGCGGCCGACAGTGAGGTGGCCACCAGAACGGCCATGGTCGGATACGCGCACCAGCTGGTCGTCCGTGCGTCGGTGAGGGTGGCCACCCAGTACAGGGCGGCCATGACCGGGGCCAGGAGCAGCGGGCTGGGCAGGTGGCCCAGGAAGGTGAGGACGGCAGCACAAGCGGCGGTGACGGCGAGCGCGGCGCGTGGATGGCTGCGTGCCTTGAACAGGACGGCGGCGCAGGCGAGGGCCAGGAGGCGGGCGGGCCACGGGTTGGCCGGGGCCGTGGAGTCGGTGGTGCTGACCTCGGCTCCGAAGACCATGCAGGCGCACAGGGCGACGGTCAGGACGGCATCCGCGAGGTGCGGATGGCGCTCTGCAAACCGTTCGAGGTAGCTCGTCATCGCTTGTTCTCCGAGTGCCTGTGCTGGGTCCATGGTCGCCGATGATCAGGAGGACGGCTGTGCGGGCCGCACCGAGAAGGCTTCTCGGTGCGGCCCGCACAGGGCGGGTGGGCCGGGTCAGACGTGCACGGCGTCCGGCTTGTCGGCGGTGGGGCCCGGTTCCCCGTCTTGGTCGTCGGACGCCGACTGGTGGTCGAGGGCTTCACCTTCCACATCGACGCGCGGCAGGAGCCGGTCCAACCACTTCGGCAGCCACCAGGCCCGCTCACCGAGCAGGGCCAGGACGGCGGGCACGATCGCCATCCGCACGACGAAAGCGTCCAGGAGGACCGCCGTGGCCAGGCCGAACCCGATCATCTTGATCATGGAGCCAGTCTCGGTGATGAAGCCGGAGAACACGGCGATCATGATGAGGGCGGCGGCCACCACGACCCGGGCACTGTGCCGGAACCCAGTCACCACGGCCTGCCGGGCGCTCTCGCCGCGGGTGTAGGACTCGCGCATCCGCGCCACGAGGAACACTTCGTAGTCCATGGCCAGGCCGAACACAATGCCCACCAGGAAGATCGGCATCAGGCTCATGATCGGGCCGGTCTGCTGGATCCCGAACAGACTCGCGAGGTGACCCTGCTGGAAGACCAGCACCACAGAGCCCAGGGCCGCCAGGACCGACAGCAGGAAGCCGAGCGCCGCCTTGAGAGGCACGAACACGGACCGGAAGACCACCATCAGCAGCAGGAACGCCAGGCCCACGATCGTGATCAGGTAGGGCACCAGAGCGGACTGCACCTTGGCGGCGACGTCAATGTTCAGCGCGGTCGTGCCAGTGACCTCGAACGTGGCGGAGGTGTCCGACTCCAGAGCCGGGCGCTCACTGCGGATGGAGTTGACCAGGTCCTTGGTCTTGGCGTCGGTCGGGCGGTGGACGGGGTGGCCTGGAACACCGCGGTGTCACCGGCCTTGTTGAAGTTCGCCGGTGAGACGGACACGATCCCGCCCGTGTCGGCGATCTTGTCACTGATCGTGGCGACGGCCGCCTTGGGGTCGGATGCCCCCTGAGCGTCGACGACGACGGTCAGGGGCCCGTTGAAGCCGGGGCCGAAGCCCTCGGCGAGCTCGTCGTAGGCGCGGCGCTGGGTGGTCGACGTCGAAAGGGCCTCGTCGCCCGGCATGCCCAGCTGCAGGCTCGCCGCCGGAACAGCCAGCGCGCCCAGGCCCAGAACACCGAGGATCAGCACGGGCAGCGGGCGGCGCAGCACGAAGCGGGCCCAGCGGGTGCCGAGATTGCCACGGTCCTTCTTCGACGCCTCGGAGGCGGCCTCGGCGATGCCAGCCCACTGTGCGACCGGAGCGTGCGTGGTGGACGCGGCAACCGCGTCCGTCTCCCTGGAGCCCTGCTGCTTGCGGCGCTTACGGGAACCCTTAGCTGCGCGCTCCGCGCCCTTGCGCATACGGCGCGGTAGTACGGCATTCGGCCAGAATCCGAGGATGGCCGGCACGAAGGTCAGCGCGGCCAGCACGGCGATCAGGACCGCGCCCGCGGCAGCCAGTCCCATCTGCGTCAGGCTCGGCACCCCGACCACTGCAAGACCGGCCAGCGCGATGATCACGGTGAGTCCGGCGAAGACGACCGACGAACCGGCGGTACCGACCGCCCGGCCCGCTGCCTCCTTGGGCGCGTGGCCCTTGCCGCGTTCCTCACGGAAGCGGGAAACGATGAACAGGGCGTAGTCGATGCCGGCTGCCAGGCCGAGCATCATGCCCAGGGTGCTGGCGTCCGAGGACAGCCCGAGCGGCCCGGCGAGCAGCATGATCGAAAACAGGCTCACGGCTACGCCGACGATCGCGGTGAGCAGCGGCAGCCCGGCTGCGGCCAGCGAACCGAAGGTGACCAGCAGCACCAGGGCGGCCACGGAGATGCCGACGATCTCGGCGACCCCGCTCAGCCCGTCATCGGCCTCCATCGCCGACCCGCCCAGGTCGACGGTCAGACCCGCGTCACGTGCCTGGGCAGCGGCGTCCTCCACCGCAGTGCGGCTGGCGTCGGTGACATCGTCGGAGCCCACCTTGTACGTGACGCTCGCGTACGCGGTCGATCCGTCCTTGCTGACCGCGTTCGACGTGAACGGGTCCGCGACACCGGCCACCTGCGCGCCGCCGCCCAGCGCGTCCACCGTCTCCTCGATGGCCTTCTTGTTGTCGCTCGCGGTCACCTTCTGCCCGTCGGGGGCCACGAAGACGACCGTGGCGCCGGCGCTGTCGGGGGTGGCCCCGGGGAAACGCTCCTGCATCAGGTCGTACGCCTGCTGGGACTCGATCCCCGGCATCGACTCGTCCCCACCGGACGCCTCGGGCGCCTGCATGGCGCCCAGGCCGACCGCGGCGAGAATCGCCAGCCACACCAGGGCGACATAGCCCCGCCACCGGAAGGCATTCCTACCTAGCCGATAAAGAAAAGTTGCCACGTCAGGGGTCTCCGTATCCGTCTCCGATAGCCGTTCCAGGCTCACTCGGCAGACCCCGCCCCGTCGTCATGCGGCTACGGACACCGCTCTGTACTGCAACTGCAGGAGCACCTACTGAGATCTCAGTAGAAGGCGGCCAGATGCGCCACCAAGCGGCTCAGTTGCTGGGATGGCTGGGGCGCCCTTATGAAACACCTTCAGATGTCTGGAGAACCCTCGAACTTGGGCTGGACCGCCATCCGTCCGGTGAAGGGCGGGAGGGTTTCGCGGGCGCGGGCGAGCATCGGCTCCACGGGAGGCCTCAGGACCACGTAAGACTCCCTCCAGCGCGGTCGGGTGCCTGGGTCAGGAGTCGGGGTGCGCGTCCGTCTGGAGCGTCCACGAACCCCCTGGGCAGCCCTCCGGGAGCGGCGGGAAACGGTGTCCCTTCACGTCGGTACTCCAGTGGTGGCCCGCGCCACAGTCGCACACGTAGATGCCGCTCTCCGGCACGATCTCGCCCGGGTGCACGATGCCTGTTCCTCGTTCATGTAACCGGTGTACGACCCTCCGCACGGGGCGCGACCGGGAGGGTCGCCCGGCATGCCGGGACCGGCCTGGAGTCGCACCCTGGAGAGATGAGCGCGCCGATCGTCATCCACCGCCTCTCCCCCACGGGCGGGCGCCGGGTCACCATCCGTGGGCAGATCGCCGTGCTGGCCTAGGAGGACCAGGACGTCATCGAGTGACCTGGATGCGGCCGCTGAGCCGCACAGCGTCCTCCCAGAAGTGCTCGGCCGGGATGTCCCGGCCGAGCACTTCAGGCGAACTCCGGCGAACGGCCCCCGCGCTCCCGGTGTTACGACGACGCGTCAAGCCCGCTCAGCACAGGCAGGGCTGGCGGCGCAGGCGGCGGGGCGGGCCCGGTTCAGCTGAAGAAGGGCCAGTTGCCGCGGATGGGCTTGGGGTAGCCGGCGTCGGTTCGGTCGGCGGCGAGGTCGTAGCGGACGTACTGGTCGTCCTTGAACAGGTAGACCTTGGTACGGTCGGTGACGTGGGGCGCGGCGGCGTCGATGCGGCGGGTGAAGGAGTCCGGCAGGCCCCCCCCAGTTGCCCCTGATCGGCTTGGGGCCGCCCAGGAGCTTGTCGGAGGCGACGTTGTAGCCGACGTACTGGTCGTCCTTGAGCAGCCAGACGACCTGCGGGTCGGTGGGGTGGTTGACCGCGGCGTCAATGCCGAGCTGGAACGGCGCGGGCAGCGCCGTCCACCCGTCCGCGATCGCCTTGGGGTAGCCCGGAGGGACGGTGTTGGATTCCAGGTCGTAGCGGACGTACTGGTCGTCCTTGAACAGGTAGCCGACGGCCGGCTGGTCCCTGCGGTTCAGCGCGGCGTCGACGCTGCGGGTGAACGAATCCTGCAGGCCGGGCCAGTTCCCGGCGATCTCCCTCGGGCCGCTCACCCCCTGGTCGGCCTTGAGGTCGTAGCGGATGTAGTTGCGGTCCTTGAAGATCCAGGCGATGTGTCCCTCGTCCTTGGAACGCAGAACCGCGTCGATCCGCCGGTAGAAGCTGTCCTGTACATCGGTCGCCATGCGAAAGCTCTCCCTGCACTAGGGGGGTGGATGGATCGGGCTGATGCCGCTCCGTCCGGCCTGCGAGGCCCAGGGCCAGCAAACGCCCGTCTCAGACATGCTCAGCAAATCTCGACGCATGCGCTGATACCTAAAGCAGTGATCATCTTTCGGCCATAGATATATAAGCTTCAGATTTCGCACCGCAGGGGTGCGTAACGGATCGCTGTGGACGGCGGATACGGATCACTCCAGAAGCCGCAGGGCGCCGCTTCTCCGCCATGGCGGCGTGAAGACAGACGCCGGAGGGCTCGCGGTTCTCGGAGCTGGAGCGGCTGCGCCGGCCGCCGACGCGGACTACCGGGACGGCGTTCGCCCGTGCGCTGGAGCGGGTGGACGAGATCAGCGCGTACCGGCTCGGCAGGTTGAGGCTGTCGCAGATCCCTCCGAACCGGATGGCGGCGCTGTCCCGGTATGCGCTGGTGTCGAAGGCGACGGCAGGGGGCAGGGCTAGAGCGAGCCGACGATCTTGCGCGGAGTGATCCGGACAACGACGCGTTCGGCATCGTCGGCGGAAGCTGGGTTGAAGTCCGCGTAGTCCTTGCCCGTGTACTTGCGCGAGAGCTCATCGATCAGCTCCGAGGCGCCATCCGTGGAGATCTCTGCCTCACCACGCACCTCGGCGTAGGTGTACGGCGCGTTGGCCGGGTTGATCATCACGCTGATCCGCGGGTCTCGGCGCAGGTTCAGATACTTCCTGCGGTCCACCGTGGTGGAGATCAGCAGGTCGTCACCGTCGCGCTTGAGCCAGGTCACGGACAACTGCGGGCTGCCGTCGGGCTGGCTTGTGGCCACCGTCGCGAAGACAGGAGTCTCGTCAATGATCTTCTGGAGATCATCAGAGAGTGCGGCACTCATAGAAATGAGCCCTTTCAGGTAGACGTCTCGCACCCGCGGTACGGAAGGCGACAGCGGATGCGCCACGGAGTACAACGACCACCCCCGTCCTGGGTGCCGGGCGGCCAACGCACCACCGATGTTGGACGCCTGAAACTCCCTCCTGGTCTACAAGCGGGTCTCGACCGACCAGCAGTCGACCGCCCGGCAGGACCTCGTCCTGGCAGAGGCCGGGATCGAGGACCCGGTCGCCTCGCCCTGCATGAAGCCGCCCCGCCGCCTGCCCGGCCCACTCGAGCCCCTGGCTCCGCGCGTGAGCTCACACCCGCATGCCCCCTGTGTACGGCACCCCAGGGCCGCGTGACTCCGGGACTCCCCGGCATGCTGTGACTGGCGACGCGACGCACTCTGGAGAGATGAGCGCACCGGTCGTCATTCACCGGCCCTCTCCCACGGGCGGGCGTCGGGTCACCGTCCGTGGGCAGATCGCCGGGCTGGCCTACGAGGACCAGGACGTCGTCGAGTTCCTGCGCCGTGCCGGGCTCCCGGACGCGGACCAGCTGCTCGACCTGCCGCAGTGGGTGGAGTGGCGGGGCGGGCGGGCGCACACGTACGCGGCGGCGTAGCTCTGGCTGGGGCGGTGCCGGGGCGGATACTGGAGATAGCAGCGCCACGGCCCACGGCTTCCCGGTCTTCGAGGGGAAGAACCCGATCAGCCCTGGAGTCCGGTTTGCGGTCGGCAGACCTCGCACGGCTCGATGTCCGGCTGCGCGAGTGCCACCATGGCGTCCTCGCGGGAGATCAGCCCCACCTGGTCCGGGTAGGTGGCGCAGCCGCCACGGTGCAGCAGCGCCACCGAGGAGGAGCGCTGTGGCTGGATCTTCCACGCCATCTCGGCCCGTGCCCGCTCGCGGCGTGTCCGCTCCTGGACTTCCTGGATCTCCAGCTCCCGGACGCGGCGCTCGGTCTGCCCGACCTGCCACCGCAGCCAGTCGAGGAGGACTCTGTTCTTCTCCAGGTCGCTGATGGCGTGGGAGGTCGGCATGTCGTCGGTCATGGCTACGCGTCGGGGCCGACGGTGTCGTGGACGTGCTTCAGGGCGGTACGGGCTGCCACACGGTCCGGGCCCTCCAGCGTCTCCCAGTACGGGTGTGTCAGAACCTGAGCGGTCAGCTCCAGAATCCGGGCCCGGTATCCGGCGAAACGCCCGACCAACGATTCGGTGATTCGAAGGCTACTCAAGCGGTGCACCGGAGGCGGCTCGAAGCCCCGGGACGACCAGTCCGGTTTCGTAGGCGAGGGCGACGAGCTGGGATCGGTTGGCCACCGTGAGTTTGTGCATGATGCGGTTGACATGGGTTTTGACCGTATTGAGGCTGAGGCCGAGTGCCTGGGCGATGGCGGTGTTGTCGGGCTGGGTGGCGAGGAGGGTGAGTACTTCGCGTTCCCGCTGCGTGAGTGAAGTGAGAACCCCGGGAGCAGGTGGTCCGGCCGGTGCGCGGAGGGGCGCCGGTGAGATGACCATCGCGCCACGGCAGACGGCATCAAGCGCTGTGAGGAATTCGTGGGGCTCGAGGAAGGGGCCGAGCACACCGGTCACGCCCGCTTCCGCGAGGAGGGGCAGTTCGGCCGAGGGGACCGCGCCGTGTACGGCGACTCGCGTGTGCAGGGCAGCGTGGCTCAGCGCCTTGACCGGGGCCAATGGGGCGCGGGCGAGTTCGTGGGCGTCGATGAGCAGGAGGTCGCACGCCGTGGGGTGCAGGCCGTTCAGTGCTTGGGTGAGAGTTGCGGTGTGGGCTTGGAGGGTGAAGGCGGGGGCTGCGGCGATGACGTGCGCGTAGGCATCTCGGACCAGGGTGGGGCCGCCGGCGAGGACCACTCGGTGCATCGGCGTGTCCTTCGGGCAGGGGGCAGGCCCGCGGCGCCATGGCGCCGCGGGCCCGTGGGTGGAGGTCTCAGTGGTTGTGGTCCGTGGTCCCGGCGTAGCTGGGTTCGCGGACGGTAGGGGCGGTGGGGGTGTGCTTGGTGAGCTTCTCTCCTTCGATGTCGACGTTGGGCAGGATGCGGTCGATCCAGGTGGGCAGGGACCAGGCGCGCTTGCCGAGGAGAGCGAGGGCCGCGGGGATGATCGTCATACGGACGACGAAGGCGTCGAAGGCGACCGCTATGGCCAGGCCGAAGCCGAGTGCTTTGATCATGGCGTCGTGGGAGCCGACGAAGCCGGCGAAGACGCTGATCATGATGAGGGCGGCCGCGGTGACGACGGTGGAGCTGTGCTTGAAGCCGGTCTCGACGGCGGTGCGGGCGTCGGCGCCGTGGACGTACGCCTCGCGCATGCGGGTGACGAGGAAGACCTGGTAGTCCATGGCGAGGCCGAACACGATTCCGACCATGAGGACGGGCATCAGGCTCATGATGGGGCCGGTCTGTTCCAGGCCGATGAGGTCCTTGAGCCAGCCCCACTGGAAGACGGCGACGAGGGCGCCGAGCGAGGCGAGCACGGAGAGCAGAAATCCGAGGGCTGCCTTGACGGGAACCAGGATGGACCGGAAGACCAGGATCAGTACGAGCACGGCCAGACCGACGACGAGCGCCAGGTAGGGCACGATCGCTGCGCTGAACTTGTCGGAGATGTCGATGTTGAGTGCCGTGGTGCCGGTCACCAGTGAGCGGGCTCCGGTGTCGGAGCGGAGATCACCGGACAGGGCGCGGATGTCGGCGACGAGGTCCTTCGTGTCGTCGCTGCCGGGTGCGCTCTTGGGGATGACGGTGATGATCGCGGTGTCGCCGCTCTCGTTGAACGCGGCCGGGGTCACGGCGGCCACGTCCCCGAGGGTGCCGAGGGACTTGGCCATGTCCTGGGCGCCGCTGCGGGCGACGGCCGGGTCCTTGCCGTCGACCGTCACGGTGAGGGGACCGTTGAAGCCGGGCCCGAAGGACTCCGACAGCATGTCGTAGGCCTTGCGCTGGGTGGACGAGGCGGCCTTGGATCCGTCGTCCGGCAGTCCCAGTTCGAGCTGGGTGGCAGGCAGGGCCACCACGCCGAGGGCGACCACGGGCAGGAGGAGCATCCGGGCCGGCCTGCGCAGGACGTAGGAGATCCAGCGCTGCCCCAGTCCCGGCTTGGTGGTGGCTGTGGTGGGCGCGCTCTTCTTGCGCTTCTTGCCTCGTACGCGCTCGCCGGCGAAGCCCAGGAGTGCGGGAACCAGGGTGATGGCGACCAGGACTGCGATGACGACGGCGCCGGCTGCGGCGAGGCCCATGGCGGTGAGGATGGGCAGGTTCACCACCGCGAGGCCGGCCAGCGCGATGACGACGGTCAGTCCCGCGAAGACGACGGCGGAGCCGGCGGTGCCGTTGGCGCGGGCAGCCGCTTCACGGGCGTCGTAGCCGTCCGCGCGTTCGGAGCGGTAGCGGGAGACGATGAACAGGGCGTAGTCGATGCCGACGGCGATGCCGAGCATCGTGGCGAGCGCCGAGGCATTGCTGTTGAGGTCGAGGGGGCCGCTGAGTGCGGTGATGGCTGCCATGCTCACGCCCACGCCGACAATCGCGGTCAGCAGGGGCAGGCCGGCGGCGATGAGGGAGCCGAAGGTGATGAGGAGGATGACGGCTGCCAAGGCGAAGCCGATGGCCTCAGCGGTGTGGCTTTCCTCGGGGGCGGCCAGCGCGTTGCCGGAGGCTTCCACCGTCAGTCCCTGGTCACGGCCCGATTCGAGTGCTGTTTCCAGGCCCTTATGGTCGCCGTCGGTGAGGTCGGCGTCCTTGGCGGTGTAGGTGACCTGCGCATAAGCGGTGGTGCCGTCGGCGCTCAGAGCCTTGGAGGCGATGGGGTCGCTGACCTGCCCGATGCGGGCCGATGAGCCCTTGACGTCGGCAAGGGTCGCTTCGAGGGCTGTCTTGTTCTCCGGGCTGCTGATCTTCTCGCCGTCCGGAGCGCGCAGCACGACGCGGGCGGTGGCTCCTTCGGCGTTGGCTGCTGGGAACTTCTCTCCCAGCAGGTCGAAGGCCTTCTGCGCCTCCGTGCCGGGCAGGCTGATGCTGGAACTGGCGGGGCCCGAGCTGCTGGCGGCACCGGCGCCGACGGCGCCCAGGATCAATGCCCAGAGAAGGACG
>NZ_LIPG01000001.1 GCF_001905505.1 Streptomyces sp. CB02058 | reverse complement strand
AATTTGATTCCGGCGGCCTGTGGAGTGGCCTTTGCCTTTCGGCGGACCCGACTTTATCAGAGGTTCTGAGTCGGATTTCCCGCCCCCTGCGGGGGTCTCCCTGCGCACAGGTGCGCGGGGTGCTTCCCGTTCAGGCGGAGACGTAAACGTACTGGAGCGGAGCACCCCGATGCAAATCGGTGCGCTCCGCTCCTGGTTGGCGGCCTACGGCTGCCTGTCCCGTCAGACCTCGACGACGACCGGAAGGATCATCGGGCGCCGGCGGTAGGTGTCCGACACCCACTTGCCCACGGTGCGGCGGACCAGCTGCTGGAGCTGGTGCGGCTCCATCACGCCGTCCTGGGCGGACTTGTTGAGGGCGTCCTCGACCTTGGGCACCACGGCGGTGAACGCACCGTCGTCGATGCCGGAACCCCGTGCCTGGATGTGGGGACCGCCCACGATCTTGCCGGAGGAGCTGTCGACCACGATGAAGACCGAGATGATCCCCTCGTCACCGAGGATGCGGCGGTCCTTGAGGGAGGTCTCCGTGACGTCACCGACCGAGAGGCCGTCGACGTACACGTAACCCGCCTGGACCTTGCCGACGATCTTGGCCTTGCCGTCGATGAGGTCGACGACGACGCCGTCCTCCGCGATGACGATGTGGTCCTTCGGCACGCCGGTCAGCGCGCCGAGCTCGGCATTGGCCCGGAGGTGGCGCCATTCGCCGTGCACCGGCATCAGGTTCTTCGGCTTGCAGATGTTGTAGAAGTACAGCAGCTCGCCCGCCGAGGCGTGGCCCGAGACGTGGACCTTGGCGTTGCCCTTGTGGACGACGTTCGCGCCCCAGCGGGTCAGACCGTTGATCACGCGGTAGACCGCGTTCTCGTTGCCCGGGATCAGCGACGAGGCCAGGATCACCGTGTCGCCCGGGACGATCCGGATCTGGTGGTCGCGGTTGGCCATGCGGGAGAGGGCCGCCATCGGCTCGCCCTGGGAGCCCGTGCAGACCAGCACGACCTCGTCGTCCGGCAGGTCGTCGAGCGTCTTGACGTCGACGACCAGGCCGGCGGGGACCTTCAGATAACCCAGGTCACGCGCGATACCCATGTTGCGGACCATGGAGCGTCCGACGAAGGCGACCCTGCGGCCGTACTCGTGGGCGGCGTCCAGGATCTGCTGGATGCGGTGGACGTGGCTGGCGAAGCTGGCCACGATGATGCGCTTCTGGGCGTTGGCGAACACCGTGCGCAGGACGTTGGAGATGTCCCGCTCCGGCGGAACGAATCCCGGGACCTCCGCGTTCGTCGAGTCGGAGAGAAGGAGGTCGATGCCTTCCTCGCTCAGCCTGGCGAAGGCGTGCAGGTCGGTGAGGCGGCCGTCCAGCGGGAGCTGGTCCATCTTGAAGTCACCGGTCGCGACGGCCATGCCCGCGGGGGTGCGGATGGCGACGGCGAGGGCGTCCGGGATGGAGTGGTTGACCGCGATGAACTCGCAGTCGAAGACGCCGATGCGCTCGCGCTGCCCCTCGGCCACCTCGAGGGTGTAGGGACGGATGCGGTGCTCCTGGAGCTTGGCCTCGATGAGTGCGAGGGTCAGCTTGGAGCCGATCAGCGGGATGTCCGGCTTCAGGCGGAGCAGGTAGGGGACGCCGCCGATGTGGTCCTCGTGGCCGTGCGTGAGGACGATGCCCTCGACGTCGTCCAGGCGGTCCCGGATCGTGGTGAAGTCCGGCAGGATCAGGTCGATGCCGGGCTGCTCCTCCTCGGGGAAGAGCACACCGCAGTCGACGATGAGCAGACGGCCGCCGTACTCGAAGACCGTCATGTTGCGGCCGATCTCGCCCAGGCCACCCAGCGGGGTGACCCGCAGGCCGCCCTTCGGGAGCTTCGGCGGGGTACCGAGTTCAGGATGCGGATGACTCAAAAGACTCTCCTTACCACGCGCGCCACGTACCGCTGAGGGCACGTGGCGCGCATGTCATTCGTGCACTTGCTGTTGTCAGGTGGTGTTTCCGTCGCGAGTTGCCCCGCTTATTCAGTTGTGAAGTCCGTTGTCAGAGCTCTACCCCGCCGGCGGCCAGATCGATCTTGAGCTGGGCCGTCTCCTGGGCGGTGAGTTCCACCAGAGGGAGGCGCAGCGGTCCGGCGGGCAGGCCCTGGAGGGTCAGCGCGGCCTTGGTGGTGATCACACCCTGCGTGCGGAACATCCCGGTGAAGACGGGGAGCAGCTTCTGGTGGATCTCGGTGGCCTTCTGCACGTCCCCGCCGAGATGCGCCTCGACGAGGGCGCGCAGCTCCGGGGTGACGACATGGCCGACGACGGAGACGAAGCCGACGGCGCCGACCGAGAGCAGCGGGAGGTTGAGCATGTCGTCGCCGGAGTACCAGGCGAGTCCGGACTGGGCGATGGCCCAGCTGGAGCGGCCCAGATCTCCCTTGGCGTCCTTGTTGGCGACGATCCTGGGGTGCTCGGCAAGGCGCACGAGCGTCTCTGTGTCGATCGGCACACCGCTGCGGCCGGGAATGTCGTAGAGCATCACCGGCAGTCCGGTGGAGTCCGCTATGGCGCCGAAGTGGCGCAGCAGGCCCTCCTGCGGCGGCTTGTTGTAGTACGGCGTGACGGCGAGGAGGCCGTGTGCGCCGGTGCGCTCTGCCGTGCGGGCCAGCTCGATGCTGTGCCGGGTGTCGTTGGTGCCGACGCCCGCGATGACGTGGGCCCGGTCTCCTACGGCTTCGAGCACAGCCCGTACGAGCTGGTCTTTCTCCGCGTCGCTGGTGGTCGGGGACTCGCCCGTGGTGCCGTTGACGACCAGGCCGTCATTGCCTGCGTCCACCAGATGGGTGGCGAGCCGCTGGGCGCCGTCGAGGTCGAGAGCGCCGTCAGCCGTGAAGGGCGTGACCATAGCGGTGAGGACCCGCCCGAAGGGGGTCTGCGGAGTGGAGATCGGAGCCATGGGTAACACGCTACTCGTTGCTCGGAGCGCCGTACCCCCTCGGGGGGACGAGGAAGAGGAGCCCGGCACTGCCTGCTCGGGGGTTCAAGCAGTGCCGGGTCCGTTTGATCAGCCTAGATGAACTTCACGAAACGCCGCAATACGGACACCGCCTACGGGGCTACCCGTCCATTTTTGTTGAAGGCGGCATGAGTGAGCGGCATCAGCGTCTGCCAGTGCTGTTCCATCTGCTCGCCGACCATTTCGATCTCGCGCTGCGGGAACGACGGCACCTTGGCGAGCTCGTGCTGGGTGCGCAGTCCGAGGAAGTGCATCAGCGACCGCGCGTTGCACGTGGCGTACATCGTGGAGAACAGGCCCACGGGGAGCACGGCGCGGGCGACCTCACGGGCGACTCCGGCGGCGAGCATCTCCTGGTAGGCGTCGTAGGCCTGGCGGTACGAGTCCTCCATGGCGCGGCTGGTGAGCTCGTGCTGCTCGGGGGTTCCCGCGACGAATTCGTACTTGCCGGGACGGCCCTGCTGGATGAGCTTGCGGGACTCCCCCGGGACGTAGAAGACGGGTTCGAGCTCCCTGTAGCGGCCCGATTCCTCGTTGTACGACCAGCCCACGCGGTGCCGCATGAACTCGCGGAACACGAAGATCGGGGCACTGATGAAGAAGGTCATCGAGTTGTGCTCGAAGGGGCTGCCGTGCCGGTCCCGCATCAGGTAATTGATGAGCCCCTTGGAGCGCTCGGGGTCCTTCGTGACCTCTTCCAGGGACTGCTCCCCGGCCGTGGACACACGGGCGGCGAAGAGCACGTCCGAGTCGCTGGCCGCCGATTTCACCAGGTCAACGGTGACATCGCTACGGAAGTGAGCCTTCGTGGGCTCGGGGGTGTCGCTCACCGGCGGGGGTCCTTCCACTTGCTTCGCTCGGGCGGCGTCCACTCTACGGGCCTCCGGACAGCGCTCCTGGCAGGCGTCCTGCAGCGGGAAAATCTTGCATGTGTTCGGCGATTCGGGGCACCGAACGGTCATCCTGTACGTCTGACTCATTAGCAGCACCCGTTACAGAGTTCAAGGAGAGTTTCCTCATGTTCCGCCGGCGTGAATCCGTCCCGTTCTCGTTCGTTGCCGAGGCCGACCGGTTCCGCAGTAATGTCACTCCCCCTCCCCGCGAGCGGGCCAGCACCTCGCAGCTGGCCGCCCGTTCCCTCGTAGGGCTGACGCTGATCGCCGGCTTCGCCGGATCGCTGCTCCTCGGCCTGCCCGCTCTCGACACCGACCGGGCCCCCGCGCACAGTCAGACGTCCGAGGCCTCCCAGCACCGCTGACCCGTACGGGCCCCCTGGGGTGGTAGGCCGGGGGGCTCCTCGGTAGCCTCACCGGGCACAGCAATCGAGCGTGCTTGTGAGTGAGGATCAGTCGTGCCCCTGCCCTTTCTGACGGCCGACCGCGCATTCGACGCGAGCGCGGAGGACATCGCGCTGCCGTTCGACGACCACGACAGCTGGCGGCGGCCCTACCGCCCCGGCCCGTGGCGGGTCGCGGCGGCAGCCACCCTGCTGCTGCTCTCGTCGTTCGTACTGCTCGCGGCGGTGATCATCTCGGTGGCCGGATCGCTGTCCGGCGCGACGGTCTGTTTCGTGCTCTCCGGGGTGGTCATCGCCTGCGCGCTGCGGCTGCTCCGGGTGGGCGCCTGGGTGAGCCGCCACGGCGTCCGCCGGGTGGGCTTCTTCCTCACGACCACCGTGCGATGGCCGGACGCGGCGGCGGTCCGCACGGTCCAGCAGCCGGTGAAGTGGCTCGGTTTCCCGCGTACGGTCCAGGGCCAGGCCCTGATCGTGGTGCGCCGGAGCGGCGAGACGCTGGCGCCGCTGGTCACCGACCACAACGCGGACTTCCTGGCCCGCGCCGAGGCCTTCGAGCGGGCGACCGACACGATCGAGGCCTGGGGCGACGAGTACCGCACCGGCTGACCCACCGGAGCGCTTCCCGCACACGACAAGCCGGTACGGCGCCGCTCAGGCGCGTACCGGCTTGTTCGTGTGCAGGGCGATGGCGCGCTGCATGGCCTTACGGGCCCGAGGGGTGTCCCTCGCGTCCTGGTAGGCGACCGCCAGCCGGAACCAGCAGCGCCAGTCGTCCGGGCTGTCCTCGGTCTCCTCACGGCGCCGCGCGAAGACGGCGTCGGCGGAGTCGCGGTCGATCCGGCCGGACGGGGTGCGCACCAGCTCGTCGACGGGGAGGCCCCCCTCGGCGTCCAGTTCCGCGGCCAGGGCGTTGGCCCTGCGGACGAACTGGGTGTTCTTCCAGAGGAACCAGACACCGATCACCGGCAGGATCAGCACGGCCACCCCGAAGGTGACGGTGAGCAGGGTGCCGTGCCGGATGAGCAGGACACCGCGGCTGCCGGCCAGGACGAAGTAGAAGACCAGGACGGCAGCGGTGACGGCGTAGGTGAGCTTTGCGCGCATGGGGTTGGGCCCAGTCAGTTCAGGTCGAGGAAGTGTTCCAGGCCGAAGGTGAGGCCGGGAGTGGTCACCACACGGCGGGTGCCGAGCAGGATGCCCGGCATGAAGCTGCTGTGGTGCAGCGAGTCGTGGCGGATGGTGAGGGTCTCGCCCTCGCCGCCCAGCAGGACCTCCTGATGTGCCAGGAGGCCGCGAAGGCGGACCGAGTGGACCGGGACGCCGTCGACGTCCGCGCCGCGGGCCCCGTCGAGCGCCGTGGCGGTGGCGTCGGGCTGCGGCCCCACTCCGGCCTTGTCGCGCGCCGCGGCGATGAGCTGCGCGGTGCGGGTGGCCGTGCCGGAGGGGGCGTCCGCCTTGTTCGGGTGGTGCAGTTCGATGACCTCGACGGACTCGAAGTAACGGGCGGCCTGCTCCGCGAACTTCATCGTGAGGACCGCGCCGATGGAGAAGTTCGGCGCGATGAGCACACCGGTCCCCGGGGAGCCGGAGAGCCAGGTGTCCAGCTGCGCGAGCCGTTCGTCGGTCCAGCCCGTGGTGCCGACGACCGCGTGGATGCCGTGCCGCAGGCAGAAGTCGAGGTTCTCCATCACCGACGAGGGCGTGGTCAGCTCGACGACCGCCTGGGCGCCGGTCTCCGTGAGGGTCTCCAGCGAGTCGCCGCGGCCGAGCGCGGCCACCAGCTCCATGTCGTCGGCGGCCTCCACGGCTCGTACCGCCTCGGAACCGATGCGTCCCTTGGCGCCGAGAACGGCCACGCGCAGCTTGCTCATGTGTGTTCTTTCCTTACGGGGTGGTTAGGAGACCGCTTCCTGGAGGCGGTCCGCCTGCTTGTCCTTCAGCGGGCCGATGACCGAGAGCGAGGGCCGCTGTCCGAGGACATCCGCCGCCACCTCACGGACCTCGTCGGGGGTGACCGCCGCGATCTTGGCAAGCATGTCATCGACGGACATCTGTTCGCCCCAGCAGAGCTCGCTCTTGCCGATGCGGTTCATGAGCGCGCCCGTGTCCTCCAGGCCGAGGACGGTGGAACCGGCGAGCTGACCGACCGCGCGGCCGATCTCCTCGTCGCCGAGGCCCTCGCTCGCGACACGGTCGAGCTCGCCGCGGCAGATCTTGAGGACGTCGTGCACCTGGCTGGGCCGGCATCCCGCGTACACACCGAAGAGCCCGCAGTCGGCGAAGCCCGAGGTGTACGAGTACACGCTGTAGGCCAGGCCGCGCTTCTCCCGTACCTCCTGGAAGAGGCGCGAGCTCATGCCGCCGCCGAGCGCGGTGTTCAGGACGCCGAGGGCCCAGCGGCGCTCGTCGGTCCTGGCCAGGCCGGGCATGCCGAGGACGACGTGGGCCTGCTCGGTCCTGCGGTTCAGCAGCTCGACCTTGCCGGCCGCGCGCAGGGTGCGGGAGCCCGCACGGGGCGCCGTGGGCACGGCGTCGGTGCGGCTCAGGGCGCCCGCGCGCTCGAAGGCCCTGCGGACCTGGCGCACGACCGTGGCGTGGTCGACGTTGCCCGCCGCGGCGACGACCAGGCGCGTGGGGTCGTAGTGCTTCTTGTAGAAGCGCGCGATCTGCCCGCGGTCCAGCGCGTTCACGGTGTCGACGGTGCCGAGGACCGGGCGGCCCAGCGGGGTGTCGCCGAGCATGGTGTGCGCGAACAGGTCGTGCACGCAGTCGCCCGGGTCGTCCTCCGTCATCGCGATCTCCTCGAGGATGACACCGCGCTCGGCGTCGACGTCCTCGGGGGCGATCAGGGAGCCGGTCAGCATGTCGCAGACGACGTCGATGGCCAGCGGAAGATCGGTGTCCAGGACCCGCGCGTAGTAGCAGGTGTACTCCTTCGCCGTGAAGGCGTTCATCTCGCCGCCGACCGCGTCGATCGCGGACGAGATGTCGAGGGCGCTGCGCTTGGCCGTGCCCTTGAAGAGGAGGTGTTCGAGGTAGTGCGTCGCACCGTTCAGGGAGGGCGTCTCGTCGCGGGAGCCGACGTTGGCCCAGATGCCGAAGGTGGCGGAGCGGACGGAGGGCAGCGTCTCGGTGACGACGCGGAGGCCGCCGGGAAGAGTGGTCCGGCGGACGGTGCCGATGCCGTTGCTGCCCTTGAGAAGGGTTTGGGTACGGGCGACGGCCCGCCCCTCCGAGGAGGGGCGGGCCGTCGTCACGGAACTACGGGACGTCACTTGTCGGTGTCGTCCTTCTTCTCGTCCTCTTCACCCTCGATGACGGGGATGAGGGAGAGCTTGCCGCGGGAGTCGATCTCCGCGATCTCGACCTGGACCTTGGCGCCGACGCCGAGCACGTCCTCGACGTTCTCCACGCGCTTGCCACCGGCGAGCTTGCGGATCTGCGAGATGTGCAGCAGGCCGTCCTTGCCGGGCATCAGGGAGACGAAGGCACCGAAGGTGGTGGTCTTGACGACCGTACCCAGGTAGCGCTCGCCGACCTCCGGCATGGTCGGGTTGGCGATGGCGTTGATCGTGGCGCGGGCGGCCTCGGCCTGCGAGCCCTGCTGGGCACCGATGTAGATGGTGCCGTCGTCCTCGATCGTGATGTCGGCGCCGGTGTCCTCCTGGATCTGGTTGATCATCTTGCCCTTGGGGCCGATGACCTCACCGATCTTGTCCACCGGGATCTTGACGGTGATGATCCGCGGGGCGTTCGGGGACATCTCGTCCGGGACGTCGATGGCCTCGTTCATGACGTCCAGGATGTGCAGACGCGCGTCACGGGCCTGCTTCAGCGCGGCGGCCAGGACCGAGGCGGGGATGCCGTCGAGCTTGGTGTCGAGCTGCAGCGCGGTCACGAACTGCTTCGTGCCGGCGACCTTGAAGTCCATGTCGCCGAAGGCGTCCTCCGCACCGAGGATGTCGGTGAGGGCGACGTAGTGCGTCTTGCCGTCGATCTCCTGGGAGATCAGGCCCATGGCGATACCGGCGACGGCGGCCTTGAGGGGCACACCGGCGTTCAGCAGGGACATGGTGGAGGCGCAGACCGAGCCCATGGACGTCGAGCCGTTGGAGCCCAGCGCCTCGGAGACCTGGCGGATCGCGTAGGGGAACTCCTCGCGCGACGGCAGCACCGGCACGATGGCGCGCTCGGCGAGCGCGCCGTGGCCGATCTCGCGGCGCTTGGGCGAACCCACGCGGCCGGTCTCACCGACGGAGTACGGCGGGAAGTTGTAGTTGTGCATGTAGCGCTTGCGGGTCACCGGGGAGAGGGTGTCCAGCTGCTGCTCCATGCGGAGCATGTTGAGGGTGGTGACGCCCAGGATCTGGGTCTCGCCACGCTCGAACAGCGCCGAGCCGTGCACGCGCGGGATGGCCTCGACCTCGGCGGCGAGCGTACGGATGTCCGTGACGCCGCGGCCGTCGATGCGGACCTTGTCCTTGATGACGCGCTCGCGGACCAGCTTCTTGGTCAGCGCGCGGTAGGCACCCGAGATCTCCTTCTCGCGGCCCTCGAAGGCCGGGAGGAGCTTCTCGCCCGCGATCTCCTTGATGCGGTCCAGCTCCGCCTCGCGCTCCTGCTTGCCGGCGATGGTGAGCGCCTTGGCGAGCTCGGTGCTGACGGCCTTGGTGAGGGCCTCCAGGACGTCGTCCTGGTAGTCGAGGAAGACCGGGAACTCACCGGTGGGCTTGGCGGCCTTGGCGGCGAGGTCGGACTGGGCCTTGCAGAGCGCCTTGATGAAGGGCTTCGCGGCTTCCAGACCGGCGGCGACGACCTCTTCGGTCGGGGCCTCGGCGCCGTCCTTGACGAGCTGGATGGTCTTCTCGGTGGCCTCGGCCTCGACCATCATGATCGCGACGTCGCCGTCCTCGAGGACGCGACCGGCGACGACCATGTCGAAGACGGCGTCCTCGAGCTCGGTGTGCGTCGGGAAAGCGACCCACTGGCCCTTGATCAGCGCGACACGGGTGCCGCCGATCGGGCCGGAGAAGGGCAGGCCGGCCAGCTGCGTGGAGCAGGAGGCGGCGTTGATCGCGACCACGTCGTACAGGTGGTCGGGGTTGAGCGCCATGATCGTCTCGACGATCTGGATCTCGTTGCGCAGGCCCTTCTTGAAGGAGGGGCGCAGCGGCCGGTCGATCAGGCGGCAGGTGAGGATCGCGTCCTCGGAGGGCCGGCCCTCACGGCGGAAGAAGGAGCCGGGGATCTTGCCGGCGGCGTACTGCCGCTCCTCGACGTCCACCGTGAGGGGGAAGAAGTCGAGCTGGTCCTTGGGCCGCTTGGAAGCGGTGGTGGCCGACAGCACCATGGTGTCGTCGTCCAGGTACGCGACGGCGGAGCCTGCGGCCTGCTTGGCCAGGCGGCCCGTCTCGAAGCGGATGGTGCGGGTGCCGAAGGTGCCGTTGTCGATCACGGCTTCGGCGTAGTGGGTCTCGTTCTCCACTAGTGATTTCTCCATACTCGTCGTCTTTCGTCCTCCCGCCCGTGTGGCGGAGGACGGTGCGGAGAAGCGCACCGTGTGTGCGGGCCGGTCTTCGATCGAAGCCCCCGGGCGTTGCCCCGGGCGCCACTACCGAGGACCGGCGGCGGCCGTGGGGCGCTTCTCCTCGTTCTTTTGTCGTGCCTCCAGGTTACTGAGCGGAACCCGGGTCGCGCACGTACAGCAAAGGGAGCGGCCCCCTGGAACCCGGGGTGCCGCTCCCTCCCACAGCGTCCTTACTTGGCGCCGCCGGCCGCACCGCGGCGGATGCCGAGGCGGTCGACGAGCGCACGGAAGCGCTGGATGTCCTTCTTGGCCAGGTACTGCAGAAGACGGCGACGCTGGCCGACGAGGATCAGCAGACCCCGACGGGAGTGGTGGTCGTGCTTGTGCGTCTTGAGGTGCTCCGTCAGGTCCGAGATCCGGCGGGAGAGCATGGCGACCTGGACCTCGGGGGATCCGGTGTCACCCTCCTTCTGGGCGAACTCGGACATGATCTGCTTCTTCGTAGCGGCGTCGAGCGGCACGCGTACTCCTCTTGATGTTCGATGCGCCCACGAGTGCCCCTGGTCTTGATCTCAGGGGAGCTTCCATGACTCGGAGGCGAAGGTCCGATGAGCGCAGCCCCCAGGAAGACCCGGAGGCGCGTACACAAACGGCCACCAGTCAGAGTACCAGCCGCCCGGAGCGGCTCCGACAGCCGTCAGCTGGTCATGGCCCTGGCGCGGGCGAAGACGTCGAGCACGGCGAGGCAGAGCGGGACCAGGGAGAGCAGCAGGGCGCTCTCCGTGAGGTCGAGGAGCCTGCCCCAGAAGGGGGACAGTCCCTTACGGGGGATGACGAGGCCGATCGCGGTGAGCAGGGCGGCGCCCGCGGCGACGGCCGCGGAGAGCCAGATCGTACGGATGTCCAGGGAACCGCGGTCGCCGTAGCGCACCAGGTCGTAGAGCAGGTCGGTCGGCGGGTTGAGCGAGAGGCCGAGGACCAGCAGGGCGACGGCGCCGATCCCGGCGACCAGCACACAGGCGACCTGGGATGTGTAGCGGAAGAGGCGGGCGCGCAGGAGCATCGAGAGTCCGGCGGCGAGGGCGAGCACCTGGCCCCAGATGCTGTCCGAGAAGCCGAGGACCGCGGCGGAGCCGACGACGACCGCGGAGCAGCCGCCGACGAGGCCCAGCAGCATCTCGTGGCCGCGGCGGGCCTGGGCCGCGATGCGGTCGGCGTCGACGGGCTCGCCGTCGGCCTCGGGCGTGGAGCCCGGCTCGGTGAAGGAGTCGTCGTACCCGGCAGGGGCGGTGCGCGGGGAGGCGTAGCCGATGGGCAGCCGGGCGAAGCGGGCCGAGAGGCCGGGCAGGAAGGCGACGAGGCCGAGGGCTACGACGGCGCAGACCGCGGCGGTCTCGGTGGCGGTGGCCTCGGTGAGGATCGCCACGAAGGTGGCGAGGGTGCCGACGGTGGCGAGGAAGGTCGCCGCCACGAAGGGCGCGTCACCGCTGGGGGTGAGGGCGACCAGGACGACGGAGGCCAGGAGGACCGCGACGCAGCCGAGCAGGAACTGCAGCCGGCCGGGGCCCTGGCCCGCGTCGGGGCCGATGATGCCGGAGCCCGCGATGAGGACGAGGGGCAGTGCGCCGAGTCCGAGGGCGACGGCGGTCGCGCGGTCGGCGTAGACCCGGGCGCGCACTCCCGCGAAGGCGGTCAGCAGGAGTCCCGCGGATCCGGCGATGATGCCGGGCAGGCTGTGCATGTCGTGGCGTACGGGGTCGGCGAACCAGAGCACGAAGCCCATCAGGACGAGCAGCAGTACGCCGCCCACCAGACCGGCGCCGCGCAGGAGTTCGTCGCTCCACAGGTGGCGGTCGCGGGTGACGGCGGAGGCGACGGCGTCCGAGACGTCGTCGAAGACGGCGGGCGGCAGCGACTGTGCGAACGGGCGCAGGCTGAGGAGTTCGCCGTCGAGGACCTGCTGCGCGGAGAGGGTGCGGGCGCCGTCCAGGACGGTGCCGTCACGGCGTACGAGGTGATAGCCGGTGGGTGCTCCGGCGGCCTGGGTCTGGCCCGTGAGACGCAGGATCTCGGGGTAGACGTCGGCGACGGCGATGTCTTCCGGGAGGGCGACGTCGATCCGGCTGTCGGGTGCCACGACGGTGACGCGGCAGAAGCCCGTCGCTGCGGTCGTACTCACGTGTCTGGTCCCCCTGATTCGCGGTTGCGCACAGTGCGGCGCCACCCTACCGGGAGGGGGGAAGGTGATCTGCAAGTAGGATCACCGTCGCGCGGATCCGAGTCCGCAGCAAACGCAGCCACGGGGGCGTCGGTGCGGAGCGACCGGCCTTCCGCCCGTCCGTATTGAGGGATTGATGTTCCGGTGAGCCAGATCGTCGTGAAACGACCTCCGCGGTCTCTGCCGCCGGAAGTGCCCTCTGACGAGTTGACTTTGGAGGCTCCTCCCGAACTGCCGCGCGGGCAGCAGGAGGGCATGCTGATGCAGATCCTGCCGGTGCTCGGCATGGGTTCGTCGGTGGTCTTCTTCTTCTCTCCGCAGGCGCCTCCGTTCATGCGGATCATGGGTGTCCTGATGCTGGTCTCGACCGTCGGCATGGTGGTCGCCCAGCTCGTCCGGCACCGTCGCGGTACGCAAGGGCAAATGGGCGATGTCCGACGTGACTACCTGAAGTACCTCGCCCAGACGCGGCGGACGGTGCGCCGGACGGCCCGTGCCCAGCGCGATGTCCAGCTCTATCTGCACCCCGCTCCCGAGCAGTTGTGGTCGGTGGTGGCCGAGGGCAGCCGGGTGTGGGAGCGGCGCGTCGGCGACAAGGACTTCGCCCAGGTGCGGCTGGGGCTCGGCGCGCAGCAGCTGTCGACCCCGCTGATCGCCCCGGACACGGCTCCGGTGGACGAGCTGGAGCCGATGTGCGCGGGGGCGATGCAGCAGTTCCTGGCGGTGCACGGGTCGTTGGACGGGCTGCCGATGGCGGTCTCGATGCGGGCCTTCTACCACGTGACGGTCTCGGGCCGGCCGGAGTCCGCGCAGTCCACCGCGCGTTCCCTGGTGGCGCAGCTGGTGACGCTGCACTCCCCCGAGGACCTGGTGGTCGCCGTGGTGGCGGCTCCGCACGCGGTGGCGCGCTGGGACTGGGCGAAGTGGCTGCCGCACGCGCAGGTGCCCGGGCAGGTCGACGGGGCCGGTACGAAGCGGCTGTTCGGCGACGACCTGGGCGAGCTGGAGGCGCTGCTGGCGGGCCGGCTGGAGGGCAGGCCCCGGTTCGGCCGGGAGAGCCAGCCCGTGCTCGACCAGCCGCACGTCGTGGTGGTCCTGGACGGCGGGATGGTGCCGCCGGACTCGCTGTTCGCGGCGGCCGAGGGGCTCCAGGGCGTGACGATCGTCGAGGTGGTGTCCGGCGAGCTGGACGAGCTGCGCGGCGGTCTGTCCGTGGTGGTGCGGCCGGGGCTGCTGCGTCTGGAGTCCGGTGGCGGGCTCGCGTACGAGGGCGTGCCGGACACGATGTCGCCGGAGGCCGCCGAGGCGCTGGCCCGGCAGCTCGCGCCGCTGCGCATGGGCGGGGGCGACGACGACGAACCGCTGCTGGCCAATCTGGACTTCACCGATCTGCTGAATCTCGGGGACGCGGGCTCGGTCGACGTGGCGCGCACCTGGCGGCCCCGGTCGGTGTCGGAGCGGCTCCGGGTGCCGATCGGTGTCGGCGAGGACGGCCAGCCGGTGATGCTGGACCTGAAGGAGGCGGCGCAGGAGGGCATGGGCCCGCACGGGCTGTGTGTCGGGGCGACGGGTTCGGGCAAGTCGGAGCTGCTGCGGACGCTGGTGCTCGGGCTCGCGGTCACGCACTCGTCGGAGACGCTGAACTTCGTGCTCGCCGACTTCAAGGGCGGCGCGACGTTCGCGGGGATGTCGCACATGCCGCACGTGGCGGCGGTCATCACGAACCTCGCGGACGACCTCACCCTGGTCGACCGCATGGGCGACGCGATCCGCGGCGAGCTCCAGCGCAGGCAGGAGCTGCTGCGCTCGGCGGGCAACTACGCCAACATCCACGACTACGAGAAGGCCAGGGCGGCGGGCGCGGCGCTGGAGCCGCTGGCCTCGCTGGTGCTGGTGATCGACGAGTTCTCCGAACTCCTCACCGCCAAGCCGGACTTCATCGAGATGTTCATCCAGATCGGCCGTATCGGCCGTTCGCTGGGTGTACATCTGCTGCTGGCTTCGCAGCGCCTGGAGGAGGGCAAGCTGCGCGGCCTGGACACCTACCTCTCGTACCGGATCGGTCTGCGGACCTTCTCGGCGGCCGAGTCGCGTACGGCGCTGGGTGTGCCGGACGCGTACCACCTGCCGTCGGTGCCGGGTTCCGGCTATCTGAAGTTCGGTACGGACGAGATGACCCGCTTCAAGGCGGCGTACGTCTCGGGGACCTACCGCACGGGCGGCCCCGATCTGTCGGTGGGCCGGCTGCCGATCGAGCGGCGGCCCGCGGTGTTCAGCGCCGCTCCGGTGCCGGTGGTGTACGCGGCGCCCGATCCCGCGCATCTCGCGGCCCGGGCCGCGGCCGACGACGACGCGCTCGCCGACACGGTGCTCGATGTGATCGTGCGGCGCCTGGAGGGGCAGGGCGTGCCCGCCCACCAGGTGTGGCTGCCGCCGCTGGACCAGGCGCCGACGCTGGACCAGCTGCTGCCGGGGCTCGCACCGACCGCGGACCGGGGGTTCACGGCGACGGAGTACACCAGGCCCGGTGGTCTCACGGTGCCGCTCGGCCTGATCGACAAGCCCTTCGAGCAGCGGCGCGAGGTGCTGTACCGGGACTTCTCGGGTGCGGCCGGGCACATGCTGGTCGTGGGTGGTCCCCAGTCCGGCAAGTCGACCCTGGTCCGGACGCTGATCTCCTCGTTCGCCCTCACCCACACCCCGCACGAGGTGCAGTTCTACGGACTGGACTTCGGCGGTGGCGGTCTCGTCTCGCTGGCGGACCTGCCGCACGTCGGCGGGATGGCCTCGCGTCTCGACCCCGAGCGGGTGCGGCGGACGGTCGCCGAGGTCGGGGGTGTCCTCAACCGGCGCGAGGAGTTCTTCCGCGCGCACTCCATCGACTCCATCGCCACCTACCGCCGCAAGCGCGCGCAGGGCGAGCTGCCCGGCGAGGCGTGGGGGGACGTGTTCCTGGTCATCGACGGCTGGGGCGGCTTCCGCGGCGAGTACGAGGGGCTGGAGCAGGTCGTCACGGAGATCGCCGCGCGCGGTCTCGGATACGGCGTGCACGTCGTGATCACGGCGGCGCGCTACATGGAGGTCCGGGCGGCGCTGAAGGACCAGATCCTCGGGCGGCTCGAACTGCGCCTCGGTGACGTCATGGACTCCGAGTTCGACCGCAAGGTCGCGGCGAACGTCCCGGCGGGGGTGCCCGGCCGCGGTCAGGTCCCGCAGAAGCTCCACTTCATGGGCGCCCTGCCGCGCGTCGACTCCGTCAGCAGCGGCGCGGACCTCTCCGACGGCACCGCGGCGTTCGTCGCGGCGGTGCGGTCGAACTGGGCGGGCCCGGTGGCGCCGGCCGTGCGGCTGCTGCCGCGCAAGCTTCCGGCGGACCAGCTGCCCAAGGGCTTCGAGTTCCCCGAGCGGGGCATCGCGATCGGTATCGACGAGACCTCGCTGGAACCGGTGTTCGTCGACTTCGAGACCGATCCGTTCTTCCTGATCTTCGGTGAGAGCGAGTCCGGGAAGACGAATCTGCTGCGGCTGATCGCCAAGCAGATCGGGGAGCGCTACTCCCCCGACGAGGCGAAGATCGTCGTCGGCGACTACCGCCGCGCTCTGCTGGGTGCGCTTCCCGAGGAGCATCTGCTGGAGTACGCGCCGATGGCGAGCGCCATGCAGATGCACATGGAGGCGCTGGCCGGGGTGTTCGCGCGCCGGCAGCCTCCGACCGATGTCACTCCGCAGCAGCTGCGGGACCGCAGCTGGTGGTCCGGGCCGCAGATCTTCATCATCGTCGACGACTACGACCTGGTGGCGACCAACGCGGGCAACCCGCTGGCACCGCTCGCGGAGTACCTGCCGTTCGCCCGGGACACCGGGGTCCGGTTCATCATCGCGCGGAACTCCGCCGGTGCCTCGCGTGCGATGTACGAGGGCTTCATGCAGCGCATCAAGGAGCTGGGTGCGCAGGGTGTGGTGCTGTCCGGCGATCCCTCCGAGGGCGACCTGATCGGCTCGGTACGCGGTCACACGATGCCGCAGGGGCGCGGGTACTTCGCGTCGCGCAGGCGCGGGACCCCGCTGGTGCAGACGGGGCGGCTCCCCGAGCAGCACTGAAGGCACGCCCCCGTGCACGACGATCGCCGTTCCCGCCCCCCGGGTACGGCGGTCCGGGGATAATCGGCGCGGATCACACAGGGATCGACGCGTCACACGGAAAGGCGTCTGATGGGCACGCAGCAGGAGAAGGACGAGCTGTACGCACTCGACATCTCGGGGGCGGAGTGGCTGAGCGCCCCCGGCACGGAGGAGGCGGAGGAGCGGGTCGAGATCGCGCATCTGCCGGGCGGTGCCGTGGCGATGCGGTCCTCCTTGGACCCGGACACCGTGCTGCGCTACACGGAGGCCGAGTGGCGCGCCTTCGTACTGGGCGCGCGGGACGGCGAGTTCGACCTGAAGTAGCGTCACCGGCCGGACGCCGAACCGGCCGGGGACGGACCGACTCGCGCGGGACGCGGAAGAGGGGCACGGCCCGGTGGGCGTGCCCCTCTTCCGTGCGTGACCGGCACCGGGGGACCCGGCGCCGCGAGGTCAGTACGCCTCGGTGAACAGACGCGAGGCCTTGACGTCG
Organism: Streptomyces sp. CB02058; assembly: GCF_001905505.1. GTDB lineage: Bacteria > Actinomycetota > Actinomycetes > Streptomycetales > Streptomycetaceae > Streptomyces. Next base: position 1,575,108 of record NZ_LIPG01000001.1, on the reverse strand, counting down.
GTGGAACGGTAGCTGTCCTTGCCGTTCTCGATGATCTTGGCGACGTGCTCCAGCCGGTCCTTCATGTGGTCGGCCTTGCCCTTGTACTGCTTCTGGAGGCTGACGTACCCGGCGTGGGCGTCACCGTCCCAGGTGTCCGTGACGACCTTCAGGGCCGCGTCCATCTCCTCGAGGTCCTTGATGATGTTGCGCGACACCGTGCGGATGCGGTTCGCCATCTCCTGGACGCTCTCGTACCTGACCTTGGTGTTCGGATCTGCTCCGGACATCTGTCTGCTCCTCGGTTTTCAGCGTGTACGAACGGGGTGCTGCGAGCCGGCTCAGAGGTTGTTGAGCCCGGAGGTGTTGCCCGAGGAGGCGGACTCCTTCACGGCGTTGAAGGCCGCGCGGACCTCGTCGTCGTTGGCGTTGCTGAGGTTCTTCGTCTGGCTCACACCGTTGAGGAGGACGCCCAGCAGCCGGCGGATGTCGTCGTGGTCCTCGTTGATCACGATCTGTGCGGATGTGAATCCCCCGGCACCGACACCGGTCCATCCCGCACTGACCGTCGCCAGGATGTCGGCCAGCTCGCGGGACTGCTTGGACACCGCCTGGGACGTCTCGATGATCTTGTTCTTGGCCTGGACGATCGGATCGTCGCCAAGCCCGAAACCGGAACCGGTGTTGCTCATCCGGAGGTCCTATCTCTCAGTTCCCGGGCCTGTCCGCGGGCCGCGGACAGGCTTGTTGCTGCACGGGGTCCCGGAAGCCTCCGGCGGTGTCCACACACACCGGAATCGGACTTTGCCACTTCTCGTTCCCCCGTCACACACGTGAAGTCTGCTACCACCCTAGCCACATCGGCATCTCTCCCCAACTGCGCTTTACGGTGAGAGATCTACTTCACTGGACGCCCTCTCAGCGCAAACCGCGTCGTCGTCGGACATCACGGACGACCGTGGCCGTTCCGGCGACGACGCAGACCAGGACGGCCGCCAGCGCCAGCGCGTAGGTCGCGTAGCGCTCGCTGCGCTCCTGCGAGGTCTCGGACATCGCGAGGTACGCCGGCCGGGGCGCGGGGGCCTTGGCGGGTGCGGGGTCCGGGCGCGGGGACGCGAGCGGGGTGTCGTCCTTGCCGCCGGCCAGCGCCCGTACGGGATCGACGACGCCCCAGCCGACGAAGGCGTCGTGGCCCCTGATGGAGCGTTCGGCGGTCTGCTCGATCCGGGCGACGATCTCGGCGGCGCTCCAGTCCGGGTACTTCGCGACCAGGAGGGCGGCGACCCCCGCGACGTAGGGCGCCGAGAAGCTGGTGCCGTTGTCGGTGCACTGGCCGTTGCCCGGGACCGTGGACACGATGTCGACTCCCGGGGCCGCGACGCCGACGAAGTCACCGGCCTGGGAGAAGGGCGCGCGTTCGTTGTTGCGGTCGGACGAGGCGACGGCGAGTACCCCGGGGAAGGCCGCCGGATAGGTCTGCTTCGGCTTGCCGTCCATGCCGTCGTTGCCCGCGGAGGCGACGACGACGACGTCCTTGGCGAGTGCCCTGGCGACGGCCCTGCCCAGCGCGGAGTCCTCGGACAGCGGCTTGGTGGTGTCCTGGGAGATGTTGATGACCTGGGCGCCCTTGGCGATCGCGTGGTCGATCGCGGTGGCCATCGTGGTGTCCTTGCCGCTGTTCTTCTCGTCGTTCTGCCGGATCGGGATGATCGTGGCCTCGGGGGCGAGCCCGACGAATCCGGTGCCCTTGCGGGGGCGGGCGGCGATGATGCCCGCGACCTTGGTGCCGTGGCCGACCTCGTCCGTGGTGCCGTCGGCGCTGCCGCCCTTGAGGAGGTTGCGCCCGGCGGAGGTGTCGACCGCCTCCCTGAGCTGCGGGTTGGCGTCGTCCACTCCGGTGTCGATGACCGCGACCCGTACGCCCTTGCCCTTGGTGTCCTGCCACAGTTCGTCGAGCAGGACGCGCTGGAGCGACCAGGGCCTGCCCTCGAACTGCTTCTTCATCGGGAAGGTGCACTCGCCGCTGCCGTCCAGGACCGGTCCCGTCCCGTCCGGCGGCCCCTGAGTGGCGTACGCCGTGTTCGGCGCCACCAGTGCGGCCAGTGCGGCGGTGGCCGCCGTCAGTACGGCCGTCTTCCGGTGCAACATCTGTTCCTCTCCCCCGGGTCCCGCGTGCGTGACGATGCCGGTGCGGCTACGAGCCCTGGGGCTGACGTGCGCTGTTGGTGTCGAGCCTGGGGCCCTTGGACAGGAATTCGGACCAGGCGATCGGTACCAGCGAGGGGGTGACCTTCTCGTAGCCCAGCCGGATCTGTGCCTGGCTGGCCTCCGGCCTGCCGTCCTGGGTCTGCTGGTCGCCGGTGCCGATGTCGGAGCGCTCGGCGTCACTGTCGCCGTTCGCCTGGACCGCGTACCGCAGTCCCGTGTCGGTCACCAGGAAGAGTGAGCCGTCGGGCCTGGTCTGCTCGCCCCGGACCTGGGTGTAGAGGAGTCCGCTGCCGGGGGTGACGTAGGTGCTGGTGCCGCCGGCGTTGATGGCGGCGGGGTAGGCGGTGCCCGCCCAGGTGCTCAGCGTCGTACGGCCCTTGTCGTCGACCTTGCGCAGCACGCTGCAGATGGTGTCCCGACTGCCGTCCCCACCCGCCGAGTTGATCTGCTCGGCCTTGTGGGCCGGCCAGTGGGCGGCCTGGCCCTCGAAGGTCGTCGCGTCCGGCACGAAGTCCTGGAGCCCGACGGCGCGGGCCTCGCTGTCGAGGTTCAGGGGCGCGGTCTGCGGGGAGTTGATCAGCAGCCAGGCGGTGAATTCGGAGACCGGCTGGACCTTGCCGTCGAGGACGACGTAATGCGTCGTGCCCTCGCCGGTCCGGGTCCGCAGGACCATGCCGACCTTGTTCTCCTCGGCGGAGAGCTGGCCCTGGATGTGCGCGGGCGCGCCGACCGTGCCGGGGATCTGCGGGAAGACGAGCGGGCTGCCCTCGTGCAGGGTGGCGAGCCAGTCGTCGGTGACGGCCTGCGGCTGCCTGCTGCCGACGAGCGCGTTGGTCAGGTGGCCGTTGTCGGTGGCCTTCTCGTCGATGCGGTACTTCGTACCGCTCGCGTCGACGAGGTAGCGGACCTGGTCCTGGCCCTGGACGTAGAGCACCTGTCCGCCGTCGAGCCGGCCGGCGCCCTCGGTCAGCGCGACGTCCCGCTCCGCGAGGACGAAGGCCGCCTTCTGCACGGTGTTGCCCTTGCCGCCGGGCTGTTCGCAGACCGCCCACCGCTTGGCGGTGCCCGCGTCCTTGGCCTCGGGCAGCCGGTCGGGGGCGTACGGGATGCCGAGGATCGGTCCGCGCGGGGGCTTGCCCGCGTCCAGGATGTCGTCCCCGACCTGGATGACGTCGAACTGCTGCGGGGTGAGGAGCAGCCGGGCGGACGCGAGGTTGAGCACGGGGTGGAGCAGGGTCTTCTTCTGCTTGCCCTCGCCCGTCTCCAGGACGACGTAGCGGGTGGTGGACTTCTTGCCGACGATCACCTTGGTGCCGGGCTTGTCCCAGTCCTTCGGCGCGGTGGGCTTGAACATCCCCCAGGCGCCGAACCCGGCCATGATGAGCGCGCCGACGATCAGGCTCGGGACGACCGCACGCAGCGGGCGCGGGGCGCCCTCCTCGGTACCCGTGGGCGAGGGTTGGAGGAATGCGGCCACCGTGCGCTTCTTCGCAAAGGTGTACGCGTTGAGCTCGTCCCGCCGTGATGCCATGAGTGTGTCTGTCTCCCGTGTCTCCCCGCGCGGCCCAGGAGCGTACGCATCCCCGCCCCCTGTGCCGGACCCGGCTGCCGGACCTGGTGCCGGACCGGCCCCCTACTATGCCTGCTGATCCCGCGCGCCGGTGGGGCGGGTAGGGTGATCCAGCCGCCGAAGCCCCGGCGGGAGCGGGGCGATCGGGTTGAGTTGGGGCCTTATGAACGGGGGAATGCCGGAATGATGGCTTCCGCGACGCGGACACGTCCGGCCGGGAACACACAGCCTTCCGGGGGTCCCGGAACGGGCCGCCCCGGGGCTTCCCGCCGTGGTTCCCGTACGTCTCCGAGCGGCCCCCAGGGCCCCGGCGGCGCTGCGGCCCCGCGGCTGAACGGACGTGCCGGACAGATCGGTTCGTTCCGATTGCAACAACTCGTACTGATCGAAATCGCGGCCGCGCTGCTCCTGGCGGCCTGGGTGATCGAGCCGCTGCTCATGGTGCCCGCGGGCGCCGTCGCGGCCGTCCTGGTGCTGCTCGCCGTGGTCCGCCGCCACCGCCGTTCGCTGCCGGAGTGGCTGGGCACGGTGTTCGCGCTGCGCGCCCGTACGCGCCGGGCGGCCACGCTGACGGTCCCGGTGGGCACGGAGCCGGGGCTCGCCCCCGCGGTGGAGTGCGAACCCGCCCTGCGCACCTACTCGTTCAGCGACCGCGACCGGCGTCCGGTCGGGATGATCGGCGACGGTACGTATCTCTCGGCCGTCGTCCAGGTCGAGTCGGACGCCACGGCGCTGCGGCCGGACCGTTCGGCACGGCCGCTGCCGCTGGCCCTCGTGCGGGAGGTCCTGGAGGTCGACGGGATCCGGCTGGAGTCGGCGCAGATCGTGCAGCACACCCAGCCCGCTCCGGCCCCCCACCTCCCGCCGCAGTCGGTGGCCGCGCGCAACTACGGCCCGCTGCAGGCGCAGACGGGCTCGCCGGCGCTGCGGATCACCTGGATCGCGCTGAAGCTGGACCCGGAGCTCTGCCCGGAGGCCGTGGAGGCGCGCGGCGGCGGGATCACCGGTGCGCAGAAGTGCGCGGTACGCGCGGCCGACCAGCTGGCGAGCCGGCTGACGGGTGCCGGGTTCCGGGCGACCGTGCTGACGGAGCAGGAACTGACCTCGGCCATCGCGACGTCGGCGTGCGTCAGCCCGCTGGCCATGGCGCAGGCCAGCCGGTCGGAGACGCCGGGCCGCCGCACGGAGGAGACCTCGCGCACCTGGCGGTGCGACGACCGGTGGCACACCAGCTACTGGGTGAGCCGCTGGCCGCACCTCGGCGGGGGCGGCGCCTCCATGCCGCAGCTGATCGCGCTGCTCACGTCGATCCCGGCGCTGGCGACGACCTTCAGCCTGACCCTGGGCCACGGCGACCGCTCCGCGGTGTCGGTCACAGGGCATGTCCGTATCACCGGGCGCAGCGACGAGGAGCTCCTCGCGGCCCGTCATGAACTGGAGCGCACCGCACGGGGTGTGAAGGCCTCGCTGGTCCGGCTGGACCGCGAGCAGCTGCCCGGTGTGCTCGCCACGCTGCCGCTCGGGGGTACCCGCTGATGTCCGCCACCACGAGCGCCCGGTCCCGGCTGGGCTTCGGTCTGATCGGCCCGCGCCGCGGCCGGCACACGGTGTCCTTCGACGAACTGGCCTCGCTGGCCGTGCCCGTCGGGGACGACGGCACGGTGATCGGCGTGGACGCGGAGGGCCGTCCGGCGGTGCTGGGCATCAACCGGCCGACCCCGTACGAGATCACGCTGATCGGCGGGCTGTGGACCGCGCAGGTGCTGGCGCTGCGGGCGGCGGCGACGGGCGCGCGGATCGCGGTGGAGACCGGGCGCGCGCAGGCCTGGACGGCTCTCGCACAGGCGGCGGGCGGCGGCCAGCCGTGCATCTCGCTGCACGATGTGGGGCGGGTGCCGCCGCAGGGCGCGTCGGCCGGCTCCCCGGTGGTCGTGATCCGGGACTGCGGGATGCGCCCGCCGCGCGGGCGGGTGGTGGCAGGCCCCTGGCAGTCCGTGGTCACCCTGCTGCCCTATCTGAGCCCGGTGGCGCCCCGGCTGATGGAGAAGTCCGCGCTCGTCGGCGTGCAGCGGGTGTCTCCGGACGAGGCCGCGCAGATCGGCCGGATCATGAATCTGCCGGCCGGTGAGACGCAGGCGCTGTCCACCCTGGCCGACGGGGTCACCCTTTGGTGCACGGACCGGGACCGGCAGTTCGTGATGACCCAGGCGACGGACGCCGAGTCCGGACTGCTGGGCAGTGCGCGCCGGATGGACTGAGCGGGTCCGTACGGCGCGGGGACCGGTGGGTGGAGAACGGCCCGCTCCGTACCGGTAGATGTACGTTTTGGGCCACTTCGACCCGTCCCTGTCTTCACACTTGGTTCACTTGTGGCGGGACGTGACCTACTGGACAGTTCTTCCCCTGCGATACGGCCTGCCGTTGTGCGCCTCATGGCGATTAGGGTGGGCAGGGGCGGCAGAGGAACCTGCGGGCAGGCACTGCGCGTCGCAAGGGGGAGAGCCGGGCGGATCGGACAACGGGAACGGTCGCCCCCACCCACCACGGCACAAGGGTGCTCGACCACACCAGGAGGCAAAGTGAACGGCGATCGGGACGAGATCCGCGGGGGATGGAACGCACCCGTCGACGAGTCGTCCGACGCGGAGCCCGCCGAGATGACGGGTGAGTTCACCATCGACTACACCCCTCCCGCCTGGTACACCCAGAACGCGTCGGGGGACTCGTCGGGCGGGGCCGGGTCGCACCTGGCGCCCCCTCCGCCGCCGCACGGGGCGCCGCTGTCCGTGCCGGGGCTGCCGGCTCCCGGCGGATTCGACGGCGGCTGGCCGCCGGCCACGCCGTCCGGCACGGCGCCGTCGAGTGACGTGCCGGCCTCCTCGCCCGAGCAGTCCGCGCCGTCGGCGTCCTCGTCCCCCGAGCCCGTGTCGGCGTCATCGGCCTCACCCTCGCCGGCTTCGGACGAGCCGGCCGGCACGTCGGGCCCGTTCGGCGGCGGCGATGTGGAGAGCGGCGCGACCATGCGCTTCTCCCCCGCCGCGCTGAAGCGGGAGATCGCCGAGCGTGAGGCGGCGGCCGAGGCCGAGGCCGCGGTGTCCTCGTCGGCCGGCGCGGCCGCGCCCGAGCCGGCTCCGTCCGAGGACGACGAAGCGGCCCCGTCGGCGCCCGTGGGCGACAAGGCGGTCCAGGACTCCGAGGAGAACGAGGACGCCCCGGAGGCGGACGCGGACGCGGCACGGGACTCCGTGCGGGCCGAGGACGACGAGGCCCCGGACGCGGACGGCGAACCCGAGGACGAGCCCTCCGATGCCCCGGCGGACCAGGCACCCCAGGACACCCCGCCGGCCGGAGCACCCGCCGCCGACGCGCTCCCGGCCGCCGCCGTGCCGCAGGACGCGGCACCGCAGGACGCCGCGCCGTCGAACGTTCCCGCCCCCTGGTCCCCGGCGCCGCCCGCACCCGGCGCGCTTCCGCCGCTTCCGCCCGCGTTCCAGCCGGCCGCACCGCAGCCCGGTGCGCCGCAGCCCGCGGCCCAGTGGCCCGCGCAGACGCCGCCGCCCGCGCAGACGCCGCCGCCCGCGCAGACGCCTCCTCCGCCCGCCGGGCCCGAGGCGCCCGCGCCACAGGGCGGTTACGGCTTCCCGCAGGGCGGGCCGCCCGCGCAGCAGGCGCCGCAGCTGCCCAACACCCCTGCACCGCAGGGTGGTTACGGCTTCCCCCAGGCGCCCACGCCCGGTGCCCAGCCCCAGCCCCAGCCCCAGGGCAGCGGCTACGGCTTCCCGCAGCCCCCGGCGCCCGCGCAGCCCGCACTCCCCGCGCAGCAGGCGCCGCAGCAGCCCGCTCCGCCCAACGCCCCCGCGCCGCAGGGTGGTTACGGCTTCCCGCAGGCGCCGCAGCAGCAGCCGTTCCCCGCCCAGGGCGCGCCCCAGCTGCCGCCCGCCGCGCAGCCTCAGGGCGGTTACGGCTTCCCGGCCCCGCAGGCTCCCCAGCCGCCGCAGTTCCCGGCGCAGGGTGCCCCGCTCCCGCCGCAGGTCCCCCAGCAGCCCGCCCAGGGCACGCCGAACCTGCCCGCCCCGCAGCAGCAGCCGCACCAGCAGCAGCCGCCGCAGCACCAGCCCGAGGCGTACCAGCCGCCCGTCGACCCTCGCACCGGCGCCGCCTGGCCGACCCCGGTCACGCACGACCAGCGCGAGCGTTCCGTGCCGGGCGCCCCGCTCGGTTACACGGCCGCCGTGGAGCTCTCGTCGGACCGGCTGGTCCGGGGCAAGCAGAAGGCCAAGAGCAGCCGCACCCCCTCCGGCGCCTCCCGCTTCAAGCTGGGCGGCAAGAAGGAGGAGCTGGAGCGCCAGCGCAAGCTGGACCTGATCCGCACCCCGGTGCTGTCCTGCTACCGGATCGCGGTCATCAGCCTCAAGGGCGGTGTCGGCAAGACCACGACGACCACCGCGCTGGGCTCCACCCTGGCCACCGAGCGGCAGGACAAGATCCTCGCCATCGACGCCAACCCGGACGCCGGTACGCTCGGCCGCCGTGTGCGGCGCGAGACCGGGGCCACCATCCGCGACCTGGTCCAGGCGATCCCGTACCTCAACTCGTACATGGACATCCGCCGCTTCACCTCGCAGGCGCCCTCCGGTCTGGAGATCATCGCCAACGACGTCGATCCGGCCGTCTCCACGACCTTCAACGACGAGGACTACCGCCGGGCGATCGACGTCCTGGGCAAGCAGTACCCGATCATCCTCACCGACTCGGGCACCGGTCTGCTCTACAGCGCGATGCGTGGTGTGCTGGACCTCGCCGACCAGCTGATCATCATCTCGACGCCGTCCGTCGACGGCGCCTCCAGCGCGTCCACCACGCTGGACTGGCTGTCGGCGCACGGCTACGCCGACCTGGTGCAACGGTCCCTGACCGTCATCTCCGGTGTCCGTGAGACCGGCAAGATGATCAAGGTCGACGACATCGTGCAGCACTTCGAGACACGCTGCCGGGGCGTCGTCGTCGTACCGTTCGACGAGCACCTGTCGGCGGGCGCCGAGGTCGACCTCGACATGATGCGCCCGAAGACCCGCGAGGCCTACTTCAACCTCTCGGCGCTCGTCGCCGAGGACTTCGCGCGGGCCCAGCAGCAGCAGGGCCTGTGGACGTCGGACGGCAGCAGCCCGCCGCCGCAGTACGCGCCGCCGATGCCGGGCGCGCAGACACCCGGTCAGCAGGTGCCCGGCCAGGGGCAGTACGCGCCGCAGCAGCCGCAGCCCGGACAGCCCTACCCCCCGCAGCAGCCCTACCCGGGCCAGCCGCCGTACGGGGGACAGCAGCCCTACCCGGGGCAGCAGCCGCCCCAGCAGCCCGCGTCACCCCAGCAGCCCTATCCGCCGTACCCCGGTCAGGGCGCGCAGGACAACAGCTGGCAGCAGTCGCCGCCCCCGCAGGCACAGCCCGGCGCACACCCGGCCGGACCGCCCCACGCGCCCGCGCACCACGATGGCCAGGCACATCAGCCCGGACAGCCCGAACTGCAAGGCCCCGTTCCGCCGGCGGGCTGGCAACAGCACCCTCCGCAGCCACCTTCGGCGCCTCAACAGTAAGGCAGTAGAGGTCTAAACCAATGAGGGCCCGCACCGTCCACACGGTGCGGGCCCTCATCGCATTCCCGCAGACCACACGCGGTTTCGCCGACCGTTGACGCGACTCGACCGCCGCTGATAAACCTTCGCTTCACCAGCTGGCGAACCAGAGATCTGCCCGCCTTCACCGTGCGAGTCATGACGCGAGGTCCACGTCCATGGTCACAAGATTCCCTCCACGCTCCTCCCGCCCCCACGGCCGCCTGCGTATCCTTCTCGCCTCCGGAGCCGCCGCCCTGGCGCTGGCCGCCGGATCGGTCGTCCCCGGAAATCCGCTCGCCCCCGCCCCACAGGAAGCGCAGGCCGCCGACGGGAAGTCGACCCTGACGGTCGCGGTATCACAGAGCGTCGACTCCCTGAGCCCGTTCCTCGCGCAGCGGCTGCTCTCCACGAGCATCCACCGGCTGATGTACGACTACCTCACCAACTACGACGCCAAGGACAGCCGCACGATCCCGGGCCTCGCCACCGAATGGGAGGCCTCGCCGGACAAGTTGACGTGGACGTACACCATCCGGGACGACTCGAAGTGGACGGACGGTGAGAAGGCCACCGCCGAGGACGCGGCGTGGACCTTCAACAAGATGATGACCGACGAGGGTGCCGCCACCTCGAACGGCAGCTTCGTCGCCAACTTCAAGAAGGTGACCGCTCCCAGCCCGGACAAGCTGGTCATAGAGCTGAAGCAGCCTCAGGCCACGATGACGGCGCTGGACGTGCCCATCGTTCCCAAGCACGTCTGGGAGAAGGTCGGCGACTTCTCGAAGTTCAACAACGACACGAAGTTCCCGATCGTCGGCAACGGGCCCTTCATCCTGACGGACTTCAAGGTCGACAGCTATGTGAAGCTCAAGGCCAACAAGGACTTCTGGCGGGGCGCGCCCAAGTTCGACGAGCTCGTCTTCCGGTACTACAAGGACCAGGACGCCGCCGTCGCCGCCCTCCGAAAGGGTGAAGTTTCCTTCGTCGCCGGCAGCCCGAGCCTGACGCCCGCTCAGGCCGCGTCGCTGAAGAGCGCCGAGAACATCAAGGTGAACGACGCCCCCGGCCGGCGCTTCTACGCACTCGCCACCAACCCGGGCGCGCGGACCAAGGACGGCCAGAAGTTCGGCGACGGCCACGCGGCGCTGCTGGACCAGAAGGTCCGTCAGGCCCTGTTCATGGCCGTGGACCGCACGACCATCATCGACAAGGTCTTCCAGGGCTACGCCATAGAGGGTGAGGGCTACATCCCGCCGCGCTACGGCTCGTACTTCTGGAAGCCGTCGGCCGAGCAGAAGCTGGCCTACGACCCGGCCGCGGCCGGCGCCCTGCTCGACGAGGCGGGGTACAAGAAGAACAGCGACGGCAAGCGCGCCGGCAAGGACGGCAAGCCGCTCGACTTCCGCATCCTGTGCCACGCCACGGACCCGAACGACAAGGCGATCGGCAAGTACCTCCAGGAGTGGTGGGGCGATCTGGGCATCGGCCTGAAGGTCGACTGCCGCGACAACGTCTCCGACCCCTGGTATTCGGGTGAGTACGACCTCGCCTTCGACGGCTGGTCCGTCAACCCCGACCCCGACTTCGTCATGTCGATCCACACCTGCGCCGCCCTGCCGTCCAAGGCGAAGGAGACCGCGCAGACCGACAACTTCATCTGCGACAAGCAGTACGACGAGCTCTACGCGAAGCAGCTGGCGGAGTACGACCCCGCCAAACGGGCCGATCTTGTGAAGCAGATGGAGTCGCGGCTGTACGACACGGGATACATGAACGTCATGGCGTACCCGAATGCCGTCGAGGCCTACCGCACGGACCAGATCAAGTCGATCACGACCATGCCGTCGGACGGGGGCAACATCTTCGGTCAGGACGGTTACTGGAGCTGGTGGTCGGCCGTCCCGGCCGCCGGTGCGTCGAGCGGTTCGTCCGGCGACAGCGGCAGCTCCACCGGTGTCCTCGTCGGTGTCGGTATCGCCGTAGTCGTCCTCGCCGGTGGCGGGCTGCTGTTCGCCATGCGTCGCCGTTCCACCGCGGAAGACCGTGAATAGTCCATGAGCACAGAAAGCACTCCCGCGCTCCTGAAGGGCGCGGCGGGCGTGGACGCCGTGCGGACCGACGGCCCGGCTCCGGCCGGGCCGTCGGTCCGCGGTCCACGCGCCCGCAGCACGACCGCGTACCTCCGCTATGCGGCGGGCAAGCTGGCCGGTGCGGCCGTCTCGCTGTTCGCCGTGCTGGTCACCAGCTTCTTCCTGTTCCGGCTGATCCCGGGCGACCCGGTCAAGCACATGACCGGCGGACGGCAGGTGTCGACCGAACAGATCGCCGCGATGCGCAAGGAGTTCGGCCTGGACCTGCCGCTCTGGCAGCAGTTCACCGACTACTGCGGGAAGGCCCTGACCGGCGACTTCGGTACGTCGTACCAGTTCCGCGCGCCCGTCATGGACAAGATCTCCGAGGCGCTGCCCGCGACGCTGCTGCTCACCGGCACCGCCTTCGTCATCTACACCGTCATCGGCATCTGGCTGGGCGCCAGGTCCGCCTGGCGCAACGGCTCGGCGGGCGACCGCTTCCACACGGCCTTCGCCCTGACGCTGTACTCGGTGCCGTCGTTCTGGCTCGGCCTGCTGCTGATCATCACCCTGTCGGTGGGCATCGGGCCCGTCCCGGGCCTGTTCCCGACAGGCGGGATGGAGTCCGGTGACTCCAGCGGCTTCGGCTACGTCCTGGACGTGGCCCACCACCTGGTCCTGCCGGTCGTCACCCTCGTCGCCGTCGAGTACGCGCGCACCCTGCTGGTGATGCGCTCCTCACTGCTCGACGAGATGGGCAGCGACTATCTGACGACGGCCCGTGCGAAGGGGCTGCGCGACGACCTCGTGCGCCGCCGGCACGCCGTACCCAACGCGATGCTGCCGACCGTGACGCTGCTCTTCGTCAACCTGGGCAACACGGTGGCGGGCGCCATCCTGGTGGAGACGGTGTTCTCCTGGCCGGGGCTCGGCGGGCTCTTCTACCAGGCGCTGAGCGTGCCCGATCTGCCGCTGGTGCAGGCGCTGTTCTTCATCTTCGCCGCCGCGGTGATCCTGATGAACACGCTCGCCGATGTGATCTATCCGCTCCTCGATCCCCGGGTGGGCCGATGACAGCAACGACCGACGCCGCGCCGGCCCTGAGCCCGCGCGCGATCACCTGGGCCCGTCGCCGCCAGGCGGCGGCCCGCTTCTGGCGGCAGTACCGCGCCCACAGGGCCGGCCTGGCGGGCCTCGCCGTGCTCGCGCTGATCGCCCTGATCGCGCTGGCCGCCCCGGTGCTGGTGGGCGCGGACTCGCAGAGCGTCACCGAGGCGCCGGGCGGTGCGCTGGAGGCCCCGAGCGCGGAGTTCCCGCTCGGTACGGACCAGTTCGGCCGCAGCCTGCTCGCGCTGCTGGTGTGGGGGGCGCGGGTCTCGCTGACCGTGGGCCTGCTCGCCGCGTTCCTCTCGGTGGCCATCGGGACCCTGGTGGGCATCACGGCCGGCCACTTCAAGGGCTGGTACGGCAATGTCGTCATGCGGATCACCGACTGGTTCCTGGTGATGCCGACGCTGGTGCTCGCCATCGCGCTGGCGACCGTGCTCTCGCGGTCCCTCTGGACGACGGTCCTCGCCATCGGGGTGACGACCTGGCCGACGACCGCGCGTCTGGTGCGCGCCCAGACGCTGTCCGTGGAGTCCCGTCCGTACATCGAGCGCTCCCAGGCGCTCGGGGGCGGGCACGGCCACATCATGTCCCGCCACGTCCTGCCCAATGTGATGCCGCTGGTGCTCGCGCAGACCACGCTGGTGATCTCCACCGCCATCCTCACCGAGGCGACCCTCGCCTTCCTCGGGCTCGGCGATCCCACGATCGTCTCCTGGGGCGGACTGCTCCAGGACGCCCGTGAGGCCGGGGCGGTCAGCTCCGGCAACTGGTGGTACCTCGCTCCGCCCGGACTCGCCATCGCGGTGGTCGCGCTCGCGTTCACGCTGTGCGGCCGCACGATCGAGTCCGTGCTCAACCCCAAGCTGGGGGTGTCCCGTTGACCGCGGTCAAGACCGAGACCGTACCGAAGCCCGAGACCGGGCAGCCCCTGCTCGACGTCCGGGGCCTGCACATCACCTACGGCTCGGGGGACTCGGCCGTTCCTGCCGTCCGGGGGGTGGACCTACGGGTCGAGGCGGGTGAGAAGCTCGGCATCGCCGGGGAGTCCGGCTGCGGGAAGTCGACACTGGCGCTGGCGCTGCTGCGGCTGCTGCCCGCGTCCGCGACGCTGAGCGGCGAGATCCTGCTGGACGGCGAGGACGTCCTCACCATGAAGTGGGGACGGCTGCGCGCGGTGCGCTGGGCGGGGGCGTCGATCGTCTTCCAGGGCGCGATGCACTCGCTGAACGCCGTGCACCGCATCGGGGACCAGATCGCCGAGCCGATCGTCCTGCACGGCAGGGCGACCCCGGCGGCGGCACGGAAGCGCGCCGGTGAGCTGCTGGAGCAGGTGGGGCTTCCGGCCGCCCGCGCGGACGCCTATCCGCACGAGCTGTCGGGCGGTCAGCGCCAGCGCGTGATGATCGCCATGGCGCTGGCCTGCGACCCTCGGCTGATCATCGCCGACGAACCCACCACGGCGCTGGACGTGATGATCCAGGCACAGATCCTGCGGCTGATCGAGAAGCTCGTCGCCGACCAGGACCTCGGCCTGATCATGATCAGCCACGACCTCGCGGTGCTCTCCGACACCTGCGACCGGCTGTCGGTGATGTACGCCGGCCGGGTCGTCGAGGAGGGCCCCGCCAAGCAGGTGTACGAGAACGCCAGGCACCCCTACGGCAGCGCCCTGTCGGCCGCCTTCCCGCGGATCGGCGACCTCTCCTCCCGGCACGCGCCGCGCGGCCTGCCGGGCGACCCGCCCGACCCGTCGGCGCTGCCCTCCGGCTGTACGTTCCACCCGCGCTGCTCCGCGGCACTGGACAGTTGCGCGACCGAGGACCAGGAACTGCGGCCCGCGGGCCCAGGCCGGCGGGCGGCCTGTGTGCTGGTGGGGCCCGGCTCCACGGAAGGCACGGGAGCGGCGCACGACGGCACGGCGGACGCCCACGGCGGCACGGGAGAAGCTCTCGGCGTCGCCGGGGAGGCGCACGGCGGCGGGGAAGAGCTCGACGGCACGGCGGAAGCAAGGAGCACCTCATGACGGCCACTCCCCCGGCTCCCCTCCTCAGTGCCCAGGCGCTGAAGGTCGCCTTCCCCGGCCGGCGCGGGGCGGCGACCGCACGGGCGGTCGACGGGGTCGACCTCGACATCCACCCCGGCGAGATCGTCGCCCTGGTCGGGGAGTCCGGCTGCGGCAAGACCACGCTGGCCAGGTCCCTGCTGGGCCTGGTGCCGCCCACCGAGGGGCGCGTCACCTTCGGCGGCGAGCCCCTCGACTACGGCGGCCGGGCGCTGAAGGCGTACCGCAAGCGGGTGCAGCTGGTCCTCCAGGACCCCAGCGGCTCCCTGAACCCCCGTCACACGGTGTACGACGCGGTGGCGGAGGGCCTGCGCATCCACGGATACGCGGGCGACGAGCGGGCCGCCGTGTCCGGGGCGCTGGCGCGGGCGGGGCTGCGGCCTCCGGAGCGGTTCTTCCTGCGCTATCCGCACGAGCTGTCCGGCGGCCAGCGCCAGCGTGTGGTCATCGCGGGCGCGCTGGTCCTGGAGCCGGAGCTCATCGTCGCGGACGAGCCCGTGGCCTCGCTGGACGCGTCCGTGCGGGGCGAGATCCTGGCGCTGCTGCTGCGGCTGCGCGACGAGCTGGGCCTGTCGGCGCTGGTGGTGACGCACGACCTGGGGCTGGCGTGGAACATCGCGGACCGGGTGGCGGTGATGTATCTCGGCAGGATCGTGGAGACGGGTGACGTCGAGCAGATCCTCACGGCTCCCCGGCACCCGTACACCCGGGCGCTGCTGTCCGTGCTGCCCGAGGCGGACGGCGAGCCGGTGATCCTGACGGGCGAACCGCCGGACCCCTCGAAGGTGCCGTCCGGCTGCCGCTTCCACGCCCGCTGCCAGGTCCTCGCCTCGGGCGAGGCGGAGCGCGCGGGTGTCGCGGACGCGTGCCGCACCAAGGATCTGCCGGTGCTGGAGGGCGGCGGGCGGACCCAGGTGGCCTGCCACTGGGCCGCGGCCCGGGCGAGCGCGGGCTCCGCCGCGACCGGGGCGGGCGCGGGCTCCTCGCCGGCCGAGGCCGGCACGGGTTCCTGAGAACGTCCGGACCGCCCGGCGCCGTACGTCACGGCGCCGGGCGGTGCGCGGGTCAGTAGCCGTAGCGGCTCTTCAGATGGCGCCAGAAGTCACGGAGCATCCAGGTGTCGAACTCCGTGATCCGTGTGGCGCTGCCCGCGTTCATGACGAAGCAGCACTGGCCGGTGGGGGTCCAGTCGTAGAAGTCGTCCAGGCCGAAGGTGTGGCCCACCTCGTGCTGGTAGATGTGGATGTCCTCCTGGTCGAGCGCGCCGGTGAAGTACTCCCGTCCCACGCGCTGGCCCCAGTCCCCGCCGGCGCCGCCCTGGAAGCCCTCGGTCAGCCACAGCGACTGGTCGTAGTGGCGGGCCGCGCCGCCCGGGCACCTGGAGTAGTCGCCGTCCTGGTGGAAGAAGCGGCCGCAGTCGGGCGCGCACTGCGGGGCGCCCGCGCCGTCGAGGTTCCCGGCGTAGATGTCGACCGAGTCGTCCGTCCACCGGAGCGTCGAGCGGTCCTTCACCGCCCAGCCGACGATGTCGACCGGCACGGAGGTGTACGGCCAGGCGTTGTGGCCGGTGCCGTTCTCGGTCATGGCCGCCGTCCACTTGCCGAACTGCTTCTTCACCGCGGCGTGGACCCGGTCGCGCAGGGCGGCGGTGACCGGTTCGCCGGACTCCCAGCGGACGCAGTAGCTGATCCTGCCCCCGTTGGCCACGATCTGGTCCCAGCCGTAGTTGCGGAAGCCGTAGAGGTCCGGGTAGGTCGATTCGACGTGCTTCCAGACCTCGTCCAGCGGCTGGACGAGGTTCGCGGGCGGGTTCCACCCGGCTGCGGCCCGCGCCGGGGGCGCCGCCTGTCCGGGTGCCGCGACCAGGGCGGCCAGTGCGGCCAGGACGGTGACCAGGCGCGCCAGATGTCTGCGCACGGTGAACCTCCTCGGTGGGGGGTGGGGTTTCCGTGTTCGCCCTCTGGTCGCCGCCGCAGCCGCGCAGGTTGCCGTCGCCGCCCGTGCGGCAGGGACCGGCCGGCGCCGCGGGTCGCCGCCGCCCGTACGGCCGGGGGCCCGCGGTGTCAGCCGGTGTGGTGGATCGTTCCCGTGAGCTCCGCCAGGGGGCGGCCCGTGCCGCCCCAGCGGTGCTGGATGATCTCGGCGGCGATGGACACCGCCGTCTCCTCCGGTGTACGGGCTCCGAGGTCGAGGCCCACCGGGGACGCCAGCCGGGCCAGGGCCGCCTCGTCCACCCCGGCCTCCCGCAGCCGGGCCGTCCGGTCGGCGTGGGTGCGCCGGCTGCCCATCACGCCGATGTACGCCGCCGGTGTGCGCAGCGCGGCGGCCAGCAGGGGTACGTCGAACTTCGGGTCGTGCGTCAGGACGCACACGACCGTGCGCGCGTCCACCTCGGTCGACTCCAGATAGGTGTGCGGCCAGGCGCAGACCACCTCGTCGGCCGTCGGGAAGCGCTCCCGGGTCGCGAAGGCGGGCCGGGCGTCGCAGACCGTCACCCGGTAGCCGAGGAAGGACCCGATCCGCGCGGTGGCGGCCGCGTGGTCGATGGCGCCGAAGACGAGCATGCGGGGCGCGGGGGCGTACGTCTGGACGAAGACGGTGACGTCCTGCATACGGCGCTCTCCGTGCGGGCCGTAGCCGATGCTGCCCGTGACCCCCTGGGCGAGCAGCCCGCGCGCGTCGTCGGTGACGGCGGCGTCGAGCCCTTCGTCGCCCAGGGAACCGCCGACCCGGTCGGCCAGGACCAGGCGCCCGGCGCCCGTCGGAGCGGCTCCGGACACCGTGGTGGCGAGCGCGACGGGCCTCCCGGCGCCGATGGTGCCGACGAGGTCCCGCAGGAGTGCCCGGTCGGCCGGGGCGGTGTACGGACGCACCAGGACGTCGATCGTGCCGCCGCAGGTCAGTCCCGCTCCGAAGGCCTCGTCGTCGCTGATGCCGTAGGTCCGCAGCTGCGGGAGGCCCGTTCCGATCGCCTCGGTGGCGACCTCGTACACATCGCTCTCCACGCATCCGCCGGAGACGCTGCCCGCCACCTGCCCGGTGGCGGTCACCGCCATCACGGCCCCGGGTGCGCGCGGCGCGCTGCCCCGTACGGCGACGACGGTGGCGAGGGCGAAGGGGGTACCGGCGGCGTCCCAGTCGCGCAGTTCCGACAGCAGTTCACGCACGCGTCCTCCCGGCTCGACGGGTCCTACCCCCGACGATGCCCCGGTGCCGGCGTGCGCACCACAGGAGGGTCAGCGCCGTTCGTACGCCGCGACGAGCTCGCTGGACCGCTTCACATCGGCGGCCATCGCCACGAGCAGGTCGTCGATCGAGTCGAACTTCAGCATGCCGCGCACATAGGCGAGGAAGTCCACGGCGACGTGCAGCCCGTACAGATCGAGGCCGACGCGGTCGATCGCGTACGCCTCGACGGTCCGCTCCGTGCCGTCGAACTGGGGGTTCGTGCCGACGGAGATCGCGGCGGGCATCGCCTCGCCGTCCACGGTCAGCCAGCCCGCGTAGACGCCGTCCGCGGGGATCGCGGTGTGCGGCAGGGTCTCCACGTTCGCCGTGGGGAAGCCGAGGTCGCGCCCGCGCTGCGCACCGCGCACCACGATGCCCTCGACGCGGTGCGGGCGGCCGAGGATCTCCGCGGCCCCCCGGACGTCGCCCTCGGCGATCAGCCGGCGGGTGAGGGTGGAGGAGAACGGCTCGCCGCCGCCCGCCTCACCGCTGACGTAGAGGTCGATGACCTCGACCTCGTAGTCGTACGTCGGACCGAGCTCGGCGAGGAACGTGACGTTGCCCGCGGCCCGGTGTCCGAAGCGGAAGTTGGGGCCCTCGATGACCACCCGCGCGTGCAGCTTGTCGACGAGGACCTTCACGATGAAGTCGGCGGGCGAGAGCTGCGAGAACTCGGCGGTGAACGGCAGGATCAGCACCGCGTCCACGCCCAGCTCCGCCATCAGCTCGGCGCGCCGCTGGTGCGGGGCGAGCAACGGCGGGTGCGTGCCGGGGCGCACGACCTCGCTGGGGTGCGGGTCGAAGGTGACGACGACGGAGGGAACGCCGAGCTCACGCGCCCGCTCGACGGCCCGGCCGATGATCAGCTGGTGTCCGCGGTGCACGCCGTCGTAGGAGCCGATGGTGACGACGCTGCGTCCCCAGCCCTCGGGGATGTCCTCCAAGCCACGCCAGCACTGCACTGTGACCGCTCCTCGCCCGAACCTGTGTACGTGTGTATGTCCATTACGCAGGTCTAAGACTGCCATGCTCACGTCCCGCGGCCTGCATCGGCACCGGCATCGCAGGTCGCGGCACGTCCAGGGCCTCGACCGTCCGCCGGGCGCCCGGCCCCACGACGGCGGCCCATTCCTGCGGGGCCTCGGCCAGCCACCGGGTGACGAGGGCGGCGAATCCGGGGATCTCCCGGGCGATGTCCACCAGGGCGCGGTCGAAGCGTCCGGCGCCCTCGGGTGTACGGACGAGCAGCATCCCGGTGCGGTGCACCAGAGCCCTGGTGCGGGCCTCGGGGCGGCGCCCGGACCCGGCCGCGGCGGCCCGCAGCAGGGCTTCGAGGACCTCGGGGTCCCGCCCGGTGTCCTGCTCGAACTCCAGCAGGACCTCGAGCAGCTCGGCCCGCAGCGGCCCCGACGCGGAACTGCCCGGCGCGGCCAGCACCCGGGCCAGCGCCGCGCGCACCGGAGGCGGCGCGGGACGGTCCCGCAGCAGCCCGGTCATCAGGGGCAGCAGCAGGGCACGGGCGGCGGGGCTGTGCTCCAGCCTGCGTTCCACATAGGCGGCGGTCCGGGCGCCGCCCCCGTCGCCGGGACGACTGTCGATGTACTGGCGTACGAGACCGGGGGCGTGCAGCGCCAGCGCGGGGGTGCCGAGCCCCGCGAGCTCGCGCAGTACGTCGTCGGCGGCCTCCCCGGGCAGCGACAGACGGGCCCGCAGCGCGGCCAGCACGGGCTCGGGGTGCTCGGGGAACACATCGGTCAGCAGGGACAGCGGCAGCCGGGGGTCCCCGGCGGCGAAGACGCGCAGGGCCTGCGGCAGATAGCGGCCCCCGGTCCCGGGATCGCGTACGAGGACGGTGAGCGCCTGCGCGTGCAGGGCGGTGTCGTCCGGGCGGGCCAGCAGCGTGAGCGCCGCGCCCCGCAGCAGGGCCCGGTCGGCGGGGGCGAGGGCGCGGCCGGTGGTGAGCGTGGCGTGGGCGGCTGCCGCGGCCCGGCGCGCGGGGCGCTCCTCGTCGCGGGCCCACCGGTCGACGGCCCGGCAGAACGCGGCCGGTTCCTCCTCGGCGAGGGCGGCGAGCAGCTCGACAGCACGGGGGTGGGAGGTGTCGACGAGCGCCTCGGTGAGGTCGTCGAGGGCCAGGTCACGGCGGGCGTACAGCAGCGCCTGGGCGGCTGCGGCCACGGTGAGCCGCCCCGGCGCGCCCTCCTGGGCGGGCAGGGGGCTCTCGTCGGTAAACCAGCGGCAGAGCAGCGGCTGCACGCTCCCGGGCCGGGCGGCGAGGCGCCGGGACACGGCGTCCAGATAGCGTTCGCCGCCGTCCGGGCGCGGGGCCGCGTCGGCGGGGAGGAGCCTGCGCAGGAGGTCGATCCGGTCGTCCTCGGGCAGCCGGACGCGGCGCCAGAACCAGGGGCCGAACTCACCGTAGGGACCGAGTGCCCCGGGGCGGCCGGCGGACGCGGAGAGGGACCGCCGGGTGATCCGCCCGGTGAGCACCCGCAGGACGCCGAGGCACGGCCGGGCGTCGGGCACCCTGAGCAGGCTCTCCCGCAGCAGGTGGGCCGCCCACCACGCGGCGTCGGAGTGCCGGGCTCCGGTGCCCGTGGCCGCGGAGAGCCGGTCCATCGCCTCGATGAGGTCGGCCATCCGGTGGGCCAGAGCGGCGGACCCCTGCCGCCGCTCCAGCAGCAGCATGGCCTGGATCACCGGGCCGATGCGATGGCGGGGTACCGGGAGGTTGCGGGGTTCGCCGGTGAACTCCTCCGGCGCGGCGTCCCCGGCCTCCTGCTGCGCCCCCTCGCCGTGCCAGCGGTGCACCAGGGAGTGCAGCGCGGCGTCCAGGTCCAGATGGGCTCCCTGGACCCAGTCGCCCAGCTCCTCGTGGGCGAAGCGGTATCCCGCGCCGGCCGGCACGAGGAGCCCTTCGGTGAGGACCGCCGAGGCCCATCCCGTGCGCCAGGGGAAGATCTCCTCGAAGGCCGCCCGGTCCAGCTCGCCCTGGCCGGGGCCGAGGCAGCGCCTGGCCGCCTCGTGGACCTGGCCCGCCACCTTCGCCGCCAGTCTGCGGACCGCCGTGCCCCGGAGCCGGGGCTCGGCCTGCGCCCCGATCCGGACCGCGATCCGGACGCAGCTGAGGTCGAGGTGCGCGGCGAAGACCTCCTCGGTGCCGGGCCTGCCGGGCACGTCGGGGGGCAGTGCCTCGCGCACCTCGGCGAGCAGGCGCAGGGTGAGGGGGTGCCGGTCGTGGCCGGGCGCGAGGGCGCCGGGAGGGATGCCGTAGCGCTCTGCGGCCCGTTCGGCCTGGTCGGCCGTGAGATCGCCGAGCCGGACGGCGGGCGGCAGCCCTCCGGCGGGCCGCTCAGGGCCGTGCAGGGCGTCCGGCGGGTAGAGCGCGCCCGCGGTCTCCCAGTGCTCGGGACGGCAGGCGACGACCATGCGCACGCCGTGGGCCCGGAGCCATCCGGCGCTCGCCCGCGTCCAGCCGGCGAGCCGGTGGGCCAGCAGGGGCGGCATCTCCTCGGGGCCGTCCACGACGACGAGCAGCGGGCTCCCGGACTCCGCGGCGAGGGCGGCCACCCGCTCGGGGGTCGCGGACGCCATGTCGCCCCGGGCCCCGGCGGCGGTGAGGATGCGCCCGGAGCGTTGCAGGGCCCGGACCATCGCGTCGGTGACCGAGGCGTCCTCGGCCAGCAGATCGGCTCCGCGCAGCCAGAGGGTGAGGGCGGGGACGGGCCCGCGGGCCCGGCGGGCGGCCAGGGCGGCCAGTTCGGTGGTGCGGCCGGTCCCGGGAGTGCCGACCAGCCCGAGCACGGGCCCGGTGCCGGTCTCGAAGGCGGTGAACTCCGCGCTGACGCGGGGGCGTTCGACGGCCTCCGTGGGGCAGGGGCGGCTGTCGGCGTGGCCGAGCGAGGTGGCGGTCAGCTGGAGCGCGCCCGCGAGGTTGAGGTCGCAGCCGTAACCGGGGACGCCGCTCGCGTTGCGCCGGAGCACCTCCGTCAGCGGCCCCGGGACGTCCTCACCGGACAGCGGGACCGCGAGCCCCGCGGCCTCGTGTCCGGCGCGCAGGGCGGTGGAGAGCACGCCCAGGACGGCTCCGGTGCGCGGGTCGGTGACGGGCCCTCCGACCGCTGCCCCGCCGGACCGCAGCGCGTCGCGCCCGTCCGTGCCCATGGCGAGCTCCAGCGCCCCGGGGACCTCGTGCTCGCGGCCGCCCTCGGTGTAGACCGCGGGGGTCGCCCCGAGCACCCGTGCCTCGCGCCAGCCGTGAGCGGCGATCCGCACATAGGTGCCGGTCACGATCTCTTCGCGCACGGCGATGGGGAGGGGCTCCACGCCGAGGACCTCGGGACCGCCGGTGCGCAGCAGGGCGAGGCCGAGAGCGGGCAGGGCGGTGATGTCGCCGTGGCCGACGGTGCAGCTGCGGCCGTCGGAGGCGTGCAGGGTCAGGGGCACGGAGCGTGCGACGGCCTGATGGCTGGTGACGACCGTGCCCCGGTCGTCCGCGACGAATCCGGTGCCCCGCGGCCGGCCGGCCTGATCACAGATTCTCACCAGTTTCGACCGGTCCCCGCTGCCCATGCTCCGACGGTAGATCCCGGGTGATCGCGACGCGAAGTCGAGGGAGCGAAAGCGCCCCCCTCACACCCCCCAGTCACTCCGAGCGCCCGTCCATTGGGGTGAATCGGAGGGTTCGGCTGGACAGGGATGGTCGCGGGAGGGGGATCGTGGAGCGGGCGCCGGGGGGACTGCCCGCTCCACGATGGAGCTCTCGGCGGACGAGGCCGGCCGGCGCGGAGGCCGAGAGGCACTCTCCGCAGCGGACACGTCCTGTCCTCGGACCTGACGCGTGCCCGGGGCCCTCGTCAGGCGAAGACGGCGAGGCTTCTGGCCTTGCCCTTCTGCTCCTCGACGAGCACCAGGAACGCCCCGTCGGGCCCGAAGACCCCGACCGGCCCCGGCGGATACGACGGCATGTCCAGCCGTACGCCGTTCAGCAGCAGCTTGGCGCGCTTCTCGTCCACGTCCCAGCGGGGGAACGCCGACGCGGCCGCCTCGGCGACCGGCATCACGGTGAGCTCCTCCTGGTGCTGGTCGAGGGTGCGCGCCGCGTCGAGACCGTACGGGCCGACGCGGGTGCGCCGCAGCGCCGTCAGGTGGCCGCCGACGCCGAGCCCGGCGCCGAGGTCGCGGGCCAGGGCGCGGATGTACGTACCCGAGGAGCACACGACCGAGACGACCAGGTCGACGACCGGGGTACCGTCCTCGGCGACCGCCTCACGGACGTCGTAGACCCGGAAGGACGAGATGGTCACCGGACGGGCCGGGATCTCGAACTCCTCGCCGCCGCGCACCCGGGCGTAGGACCGCTTGCCGTCGATCTTGATGGCGCTGACCTTGGACGGCACCTGCATGATCGCGCCGGTGAGGGCGGCCACCCCGGCGTCGATGCCCTCGCGGGTCACCCCCGAGGCGTCGGTGGACGAGGTGATCTCGCCCTCCGCGTCGTCGGTGACGGTGTCCTGGCCGAGCCGGATCGTCCCCAGGTACTCCTTCTCGGTCAGTGCGAGATGGCCGAGCAGCTTGGTCGCCCGCTCGACACCGAGCACCAGCACGCCGGTCGCCATGGGGTCCAGCGTGCCGGCGTGGCCGACCCGCCGGGTCCGGGCGATGCCGCGCATCTTCGCCACGACGTCGTGTGACGTGAAGCCGGACGGCTTGTCGACGATGACAAGTCCGTCCGGCGTCCTGTCCTGCTTGTTCTGCGTCATGCGGAAGGCGAGTCCTCGTCGTTCTCGTCGTTCTCGTCCTCCGGCTTGCGGTACGGGTCCGCGTCCCCGGCGTACTTCGCGCCTGAGGACGCCTCCCTGACCTTGGCGTCCGAGGCACGTGCCCGGTCGAGCAGGTCCTCGATCGCCTTGGCGTTGTCCGGGAGGGCGTCGGCCACGAAGGCCAGGGTCGGGGTGAACTTCGTCCCCGCCGCGGCGCCGACCGCCGAACGCAGGATGCCCTTGGCGCTCTCCAGGCCCGCGGCCGCGCTGGCCCGCTCCTCGTCGTCGCCGTAGACCGTGTAGAAGACCGTGGCCTCCCGCAGGTCGCCGGTGACCCGGGTGTCCGTGATGGTCACGTGCGTGCCCAGACGCGGGTCCTTGATGCCGCGCTGCAGTTTCTCGGCGACCACCACCTGGATGAGGTCCGCCAGCTTCTTCGCCCGCGCGTTGTCGGCCACTGGTCCGTCTCCTTCTTAGCCTTGCTCAATCGTCTTCGTCGCTGTGCAGCCGCCGTCGTACGGACAGCAGCTCCACCTCCGGCCGGCCCGCGATCATGCGTTCGCACCGGTCGAGTACGTCTGTGAGGTGCCCGGTGTCCCCGGAGACCACGGCAAGACCGATCTGGGCCCTGCGGTAGAGGTCCTGCCCGCCGGTCTCCGCGACGCTCACCGCGAACTTGCGGTGGAGCTCGGCGACGATCGGGCGGACGACGGAGCGTTTCTCCTTCAGCGACCGTACGTCGCCGAGGAGCAGATCGAAGGACAGAGTCCCCACATACATGTGTGTCCGGATGTCCCGCCGGTTCGGGGTCGCGCCCCGCCATCGCTTGGCGGGGACACCCAGAACCGTACACGGAACGGCCGGGGCCGATCGACGGAAATACGACCCGTCGACCGGCCCCGACCGTGGAGGTCAGCCCGGGGGTGACCCCCCGGGATTCCCCGTTGATCAGCCTCGCGGCTTCTCGCGCATCTCGTACGTCGCGATGACGTCGTCGATCTTGATGTCGTTGAAGTTTCCGAGGTTGATACCGCCCTCGAAGCCTTCGCGGATCTCGGTGACGTCGTCCTTGAAGCGACGCAGACCGGAGATGTTGAGGTTCTCCGCGATGACCTTGCCATCGCGCAGCAGGCGCGCCTTGGTGTTGCGCTTGACCTCGCCGGAGCGGACCAGCACACCGGCGATGTTGCCCAGCTTGGACGAGCGGAAGATCTCGCGGATCTCCGCCGTGCCGAGCTCGACCTCTTCGTACTCCGGCTTGAGCATGCCCTTGAGGGCCGCTTCGATCTCTTCGATCGCCTGGTAGATGACCGAGTAGTACCGGACGTCCACGCCTTCGCGCTCGGCCATCTGCTCGGCACGCCCTGCGGCGCGCACGTTGAAGCCGATCACGATGGCGTCGGAGCCGGTCGCCAGGTTGATGTCCGACTCGGTGACCGCACCCACACCGCGGTGCAGGACCCGGATGTCGACCTCTTCACCGACGTCGAGCTGGAGCAGCGAGGACTCGAGAGCCTCCACCGAACCGGACGCGTCGCCCTTGATGATGAGGTTGAGCTCCTGGACCAGACCGGCCTTGAGCGCCTCGTCCAGGTTCTCCAGGGAGAACCGGACACCCTTGCGGGCGAAGTTGGCGTTGCGCTCACGGGCGGCACGCTTCTCGGCGATCTGACGGGCCGTACGGTCCTCGTCGACCACCAGGAAGTTGTCGCCGGCACCCGGGACGTTGGTGAGACCCAGCACCAGGACGGGGGTCGAGGGACCCGCTTCCTGGACGTTGTTGCCGTTGTCGTCGAGCATCGCCCGCACACGGCCGTACGCGTCGCCGACGACCATCGTGTCGCCGATGCGCAGCGTTCCGCGCTGGACGAGGACGGTCGAGACGGCACCGCGGCCGCGGTCGAGGTGGGACTCGATCGCAATACCCTGCGCGTCCTGCTCCGGGTTGGCCCGCAGGTCGAGCGAGGCGTCGGCGGTGAGGACGACGGCCTCCAGCAGTGCCTCGATGTTGAGGCCCTGCTTGGCGGAGATGTCGACGAACATCGTGTCGCCGCCGTACTCCTCGGCCACCAGACCGAACTCGGTGAGCTGACCGCGCACCTTGGTCGGGTCGGCACCCTCGACGTCGATCTTGTTGACCGCGACCACGATCGGCACCTCGGCCGCCTTGGCGTGGTTCAGCGCCTCGATCGTCTGGGGCATCACACCGTCGTTCGCCGCCACCACGAGGATCGCGATGTCGGTGGACTTCGCACCACGGGCACGCATGGCGGTGAACGCCTCGTGACCCGGGGTGTCGATGAAGGTGATGCGGCGGTCCTCGCCGTTGACCTCGGAGGAGACCTGGTACGCACCGATGTGCTGCGTGATGCCGCCGGCCTCGCCCGCGACGACGTTCGTCTTGCGGATCGCGTCCAGCAGTCGGGTCTTACCGTGGTCGACGTGACCCATGACGGTCACGACCGGCGGACGGGAGACCAGGGCCTCTTCGCCGCCCTCGTCCTCGCCGAACTCGATGTCGAAGGACTCGAGCAGCTCGCGGTCCTCCTCCTCCGGGCTGACGATCTCCAGGACGTAGTTCATCTCCTCGGCGAGGAGCTTCAGCGTCTCGTCGGAGACCGACTGCGTGGCGGTGACCATCTCGCCGAGGTTCATCATCACGGCGACGAGCGACGCCGGGTTGGCGTTGATCTTCTCCGCGAAGTCGGTCAGGGACGCACCGCGCGACAGCCGGACAGCCTGCCCGTTGCCGCGAGGCAGCATGACGCCGCCCACCGACGGGGCCTGCATGGCCTCGTACTCCTGGCGCCTCTGACGCTTCGACTTGCGGCCACGACGCGCGGGACCACCGGGACGGCCGAACGCACCCTGTGTGCCACCACGGGCACCCGGGCCGCCGGGACGTCCACCGAAGCCGGGACGACCGCCGAAGCCGCCGCCACCACCGGGACGGCCTGCGCCGCCACCGCCACCGGGACCACCGGGACGGCCGGCGAAGCCGCCGCCGCCACCGCCGGGACCGGCCGGACGGCCTGCGAAGCCGCCGCCACCGGGACGACCGCCGCCACCGGGACGACCGCCGCCGCCACCGGGACCGCGGCCACCGCCGCCGGGGCCACCACCGGGACGCGGGCCGGCAGCGGGACGCTGCGGCATCATGCCCGGGTTCGGACGGTTACCCGAGGGGGCACCGCCCGGACGGGGAGCCTGCGGACGGGGCATGCCGCCCGGGGAGGGACGTGCGCCACCCTGGCCCTGGGGACGCGGGGCGCCGCCGGGACCACCCTGGGGGCGCGGGGCGCCGGGGCGCTCCTGACCGCCGCCGGGGCGCGGGGCACCGCCGGGACGGGGCGCCTGGGGGCGCGCCATGCCGGTGGAGCCGCCGGAGGTGAAGGGGTTGTTGCCCGGACGGGGACCGGCCGGACGTGCGCCGCCGGGGCGCGGTGCGCCCTGGCCCGCGGGACGTGCGGGACGGTCTCCGCCGCGCTCGCCGCCACGCTCGCCACCGCGGCCACCGTCACGCTGACCGCCGGCCGGAGCCGGACGGGCGGGGCGGGGACCCGGCGTGGCACCCGCGGGACGCGGGGCCTGGGGCGCGGACGGCTGCTGGGCCGGGGCCGGAGCCGAGAACTCCGCGGCGGGCACCGGGGTGACCGGGGCGGGCTTCGGCGCGGGCTTGGGGCCCGGACGGGGGCCGGCCGACGGCGCGGAGGGCGCCGCGGGGGCGCTGCTCGCCGGGGCCTCGGCAGCGGCCGGCTTGGGGGCCGGGGCGCCGGGCTTCGGGGCAGCAGGACGTGCCGCGGCGGCCGGAGACGGCGCCGCGGGCTTTGCGGGGGCGGCCTTACGAGGCGCGCCAGGCTTCGCAGCGGACTTGCCGGCGTTGCCGCCGGGCCCCTGCAGTGCGTCAGTCAATTTGCGTACAACCGGCGCCTCGATCGTCGAGGACGCCGAACGGACGAATTCACCGAGTTCTTGGAGCTTGGCCATGACGACCTTGCTCTCCACGCCGAACTCCTTGGCGAGTTCGTATACCCGGACCTTAGCCACTTCGCTCCTTTTAGGTCCGGGTTACCGCCGGACCGTCGCTACTTCATGGGCGTACTCATCGCGTACTCATCGAGTGCTCATCGCAATCTCGACCTACTTCCAACTCGCGAGGTACCTGACCGCACGGGGACCCGTGCCGTTCACTTTCTTACGGTGTCACCCGTTCGACGAACCGCTGCAGTGCGGCGGAATCGAACGGCCCCTTGGCCTTGAAGGCCCGGGGGAACGCCCGGCGGCGGACCGCCAGGTCGAGACATACAGAGGCGGGGTGAACATACGCACCCCGGCCGGGCAGCGTACCGCGTGGATCAGGGACAACTTCACCCTCGTCCACCACGATGCGCAGCAGCTCGCTCTTGGCCGCTCGCTCCCGGCATCCCACACAGGTTCGCTCGGGGCAAGCGCGGGCGTGCGTCCGGCCAGACACGTTTAAGTCTACCTCCCCGCACCGACCTCACCCCTTTGGGGCAAAAATCGAACGGATGTTGTCGTGATCTCAGCGGCATCCCGCCTCGATCTATTCCTTCGTACCCGGTCCTGGCCGCCCGAGCGGCCCGGACACGGGTCCGGTCAGCCGCGCTCGGACCGCTCCCGGGCGCGCTCGGCGCGCTCACGGTCGGCGATGTCGCGCTCGGCGTCGGTCTCGGTGTCCGGACGGATGTCGATGCGCCAGCCGGTGAGCCGGGCGGCCAGACGGGCGTTCTGCCCCTCCTTGCCGATCGCCAGCGACAGCTGGTAGTCCGGCACGGTCACCCGTGCGGAGCGCGTACCGAGGTCCACGACCTCGACCTTGCTCACCCGTGCGGGTGACAGCGCGTTGGCGACCATCTCGGCCGGGTCGTCCGACCAGTCCACGATGTCGATCTTCTCGCCGTGCAGCTCGGCCATGACGTTGCGCACACGGCTGCCCATCGGGCCGATACAGGCGCCCTTGGGGTTGAGCCCGGCGCGGGTGGAGCGCACGGCGATCTTGGTCCGGTGGCCGGCCTCGCGGGCGATGGCCTCGATGACGACCGAGCCGTCGGCGATCTCCGGGACCTCCAGCGCGAAGAGCTTCTTCACGAGGTTGGGGTGGGTGCGCGAGAGCGTCACGGAGGGGCCGCGGACGCCCTTGGCCACCCGGACGACGTAGGTGCGCAGCCGCAGGCCGTGGGTGTACTCCTCGCCCGGCACCTGCTCCTGCACGGGCAGGATGGCTTCCAGCTTGCCGATGTCGACCAGGACGTTCTTCGGGTCCTTGCCCTGCTGGACGAGGCCGGTGACGACGTCACCCTCGTGTCCGGCGTACTCGCCGAACGTGCGGTCGTCCTCGGCGTCGCGCAGGCGCTGCAGGATGACCTGCTTGGCGGTGGTCGCGGCGATACGGCCGAAGCCGGACGGGGTGTCGTCGAACTCCTTGGGCTCCTGGCCCTCCTCGAGGTCGGCCGCCTCCTCCTTCGCCCACACCGTGACATGGCCGTTGGCGTCCAGCTCGACGCGCGCACGGCGGTGGCTGCCCTCGGTGCGGTGGTACGCGATGAGGAGGGCCGACTCGATCGCCCCGACGAGCACGTCGAAGGGGATCTCCTTGTCCTGCGCCAAGCCCTTCAGAAGCTTCACATCGATGTCCACGGCTACGCCTCCTCTTCCTTCTTGTCCTTGCGGTTGAATTCGATCTCCACGCGCGCCTTGGCGATCTCGTCGAACGCGACACGGCGCGCCGTGGGCTTGCGGCCCTTGACGCCCGGCACTTCGAGATCGAGCCCCTCGTCGTCGACCCCGAGGATGCGGGCCACCAGCTCGCCGCCCTCGCTCAGGGTGAGCCTGGCCAGACGGCCGGTCGCGCGTACGTAGTGGCGGTGCTCGGTCAACGGGCGGTCGGCGCCCGGAGAGCTCACTTCGAGGACGTATTCGCCCTCGCCCATGGCGTCGGTCTCGTCCAGCGTCTCGGAGATCGTGCGGCTGAGCTCCGCACAGGTGTCGAGCTCCACGCCGTCCTCGGAATCCACGACGACCCGCAGCACCCGGCGGCGGCCCGCCCGGGACACCTCGATCTCCTCGAGGTCCAGCTCCTTGGCGCTGACGAGTGGCTCCAGCAGTCCGCGCAGCCTGTCGCTCTGGGTGGTGCTCATCCGGGTGACTCCTCGGCCGCGTGTGCTGTTGTGGGGATCGTCGCGTGTCAGGTCAAAGGGTATCCGGTCCGCAGGGGTGTTGCCGTCCGCCTCCCGCCCGGCCGCGGGTACGCTCAGCTCCGGCGATCACTTCAGGTCAGAAACTGTCAAAAACCAGGCTGAAGGAGACAAGTGCGCCGCACGGGGACGACGCGCAGGAGTGCGCTCACCGCCACGGGAGCATTCGGCCTGGCCGCGGTACTCACAGGCTGCGGGGGCGACGGACCGGCCCCGGGGCGTGACTCCGGGGGCGCGGACGCCCGGACGGCCTCGCTGGGCGGGAGCACGGCGCTGAGGGCGGCAGCCGCCCGTGCCAGCGTCTCGCTGCTCTCCCGCTACGAACAGGCCGCGGCCGCCCACCCCGTGACGGAGCCCGGGATCGCGCCCCTGCGGGCCACCGTCCAGGAGCACCTGGCGGCGCTCGGGGGGCCCGCGGCGAAGGGCGGCTCGCCCTCCCCCGCCGTGCCCTCCCCCGCCTCACCGGCCCCCGCCGCCGACGCGAAGGCGGCGCTCAAGGAGCTGGCGGCCGAGGAGCGCCAGGTGGCCGACGCCCGCGCCGCCGCCCTGCTGACGGCCGAACCCGAGCTGGCCAGGCTGCTGGCCTCCCTCGCCGCGGCCGGCGCGGCCCACGCGTATCTGCTGACCGAACTGGCCAAGGAGATCCCGGCATGACGGGCAGGGCACAGGAGTCCGACGCCGAGGGCACCGCGGGGACACTGCGCGCCGCGCAGGCGGCGCTCGCCGCCGAGCACGCGGCCGTGTACGGCTACGGCACGCTCGGCGGCCGGCTGGAGGGCGGCCGCCGCCGCGACGCGACGGCCGCGTCCGACGCCCACCGCGCCCGGCGCGACGCGCTGGCGCGGACGGTGCGTGACCTGGGCGGTACGCCCGTGGCCGCGCACCCGGCGTACGCTCTGCCCTTCGCCGTGCACGACCCGGCGACCGCTCTGCGGCTCGCCGCCGTGCTGGAGGACCGGGTCGCGGGCGTGTACTCCGACCTCGTACGGGCCGCCCGGGGGCCGCTGCGGCAGGATGCCGCGGGCGCGCTCCGGGAGGCCGCGGTGCGCGCGGTCCGCTGGCGCGGCACCGGCGTAGCCTTTCCTGGGCTCACCGAGAGGGCCGCTCCGCCGGAGAACACGGCGGAGGCAGGCGCCACGGGTGTCACGCACTGAGGAAGCTCTGAAAGGGAACAAGGCACGTATGGGTTTCGAACCGCCGCAGCGTCTGGTGCGAGCGCTCGGCGAGACGTACGGGGAAGCTGCCGCCGCCGAATGGCTGGGCCGGCTCCCCGCACTCACCGGCGAAGCGCTGTCCGCAGTGGACCACGGGGTCACCCTCGACCGGGTGGCCGCTCCCGGCGGGCGCAGCAGCCTCGTGCTGCTGGTGCACCGGGCGGACGGCACGCCCGCGGTGCTGAAGATCGCTCCTCCCGGGGCCGCGCCCGGACTGGAGCGGGCGGCGCTCGCGCACTGGAACGGCTGGGGCGCCGTCGAGCTCCTGGCCGTCCCGGACGCCCCGGTGCCCGCCGACGCGCTGCTGCTGGAACGGCTGCACCAGGAGGTGTCGCTGCGCTCCCTCCCCGAGGCGAAGGCGCTCCTGGAGGCGGCGGGCACGGTACGGCGGCTGTGGGTCGATCCGCCGGCCGGGCACGCCTTCGAGACGGTCGAGGAGCGCACCGGACGGCAGCTGGAGCCGATGCGGGCCGCCGCTGTGCGGGACCCCGCGCTCGAACCGCTGGTCTCGGCGGCCCTCGCCGCCCGCGAGGAGCTCGTCGCCACCTCCCCCGAACTCTTCCTGCTGCACGGCAACTTCCGGCAGAGCAAGGTGCTGTCGGGCGAGCGCGCCCCATG
The DNA here is from genome assembly GCF_001905505.1 of Streptomyces sp. CB02058. Classification (GTDB taxonomy): domain Bacteria; phylum Actinomycetota; class Actinomycetes; order Streptomycetales; family Streptomycetaceae; genus Streptomyces. The sequence goes on along the minus strand of NZ_LIPG01000001.1, from coordinate 1,543,458 downwards.
GCTGGCGGTCGGTCCCGAGCCGCTGACCGGCGAGCGGGCGTACGACCTGGCGCGGCTGGTGCGGGACCGGGTCGAGGACCTGATCGCCTCGCCCGGAGGGGCCGCGACGGCCCGCCGCCGGATCAAGAAGCTGGCCGACTCGCTGGAGGTGGACCAGGCGCGGCTGCGCGGCTGGACGCTGTTCCGGGCCGTCGAGTCCGGCACGCGCGCGCTGTCGGTGGGACGTACGCAGGACGGCGAACTGTCGCTGGAGTTCGCGGGCTGGCTCTAGGGATCCCGTTCGGATCGTCCCGGGCCCGCGCGTGCCGCACGCCGATCCGGCCCGATCCGAACGGCTTCACCCGTACGCGAAGGGCCCCGCGCGGCTGCGCGGGGCCCTTCGCATACGGTCCGGCGGGGGTCAGCCCTGCTCGGTGAGACGGGCGATGGCCTCGTCGACGGTGAGCTCCTCGCGCTCGCCCGTGCGGCGGTCCTTCAGCTCCAGGACGCCCTCGGCCGAACGGCGGCCGGCGACCAGGATCTTCGGGACGCCGATGAGCTCGGAGTCGGTGAACTTGACGCCGGGCGAGACGCCCGCGCGGTCGTCGACCAGGACCCGCAGGCCCGCCGCGTTCAGCTTCTCGGAGACCTCGAGCGCCAGCTCGGTCTGGAGCGCCTTGCCCGCCGCGACGACGTGCACATCGGCCGGGGCGATCTCGCGGGGCCAGCACAGGCCCTTGTCGTCGGCGGTCTGCTCGGCGAGGGCGGCCACCGCGCGGGAGACGCCGATGCCGTACGAGCCCATCGTGACGCGGACGGGCTTGCCCTGCTGGCCGAGGACGTCCAGGGAGAAGATGTCGGCGTACTTGCGGCCGAGCTGGAAGATGTGGCCGATCTCGATGGCCCGGTCCACCTGGAGGCCGGTGCCGCACTTGGGGCAGGGGTCGCCCGCCTCGACGACGACGACGTCGAGGTGGTCGTCGACCTCGAAGTCGCGGCCCGCGACGACGTTCTTCGCGTGCTTGCCCTCCTTGTTGGCACCGGTGATCCACGCGGTGCCCGCGGCGACGCGGGGGTCGGCGATGTAGCGGACCTTCTCCAGGCCCTGCGGGCCGACGTAACCGCGTACGAGGTCGGGGCGGCCCACGAAGTCCTCGGCGGTGACGAGCTCGACGACCGCGGGGGCGAGGTGCTCGCCGAGCTTGCCGAGGTCGACCTCGCGGTCGCCGGGCACGCCCACGGCCACGATCTCGCCGTCGACCTTGACCAGCAGGTTCTTCAGCGTGGCGGAGGCCTCGACGCCGAGGTGCGCGGCGAGGGACTCGATCGTCGGGGTGTCGGGGGTGTCCAGCTCCTCGACGGCGGCAACCCCGGAGGCGTCGGCGACGGTCGTGACCTTGTACGTCACGGCTTCCGTGTTGGCGGCGTAGTCGCAGTTCGGGCAGTCGACGAAGGTGTCCTCACCGGCGGGCGCGGGGGCGAGGAACTCCTCGGAGGCGGAGCCGCCCATGGCGCCGGAGACGGCGGAGACGATGCGGTGGTCGAGGCCGAGGCGCTCGAAGATCCGGATGTAGGCGGCGCGGTGCAGCTGGTACGCCTCGGCCAGGCCCTCGTCGGTGGTGTCGAAGGAGTACGAGTCCTTCATCTGGAACTCGCGGCCACGCAGCACTCCGGCGCGGGGGCGGGCCTCGTCGCGGTACTTGGTCTGGATCTGGTAGAGGATCACGGGCAGGTCCTTGTAGGACGAGCACATGTCCTTGACGACCTGGGTGAAGATCTCCTCGTGGGTGGGGCCGAGGAGGTAGTCGGCGCCCTTGCGGTCCTTGAGGCGGAAGAGCAGGTCGCCGTACTCGTCGTACCGGCCGCTCGCCTCGTACGCCTCCTTGGGCAGGAGCGCGGGGAGCAGGACCTCCTGGCCGCCGATGGCGTCCATCTCCTCGCGGACGACGCGGGTGATGTTCTCCAGGACCTTCTTGCCGAGCGGCAGCCAGGACCAGATGCCGGCCGCGGTGCGGCGTACGTAACCGGCGCGGACGAGGAGCTTGTGGTTGAGCGTCTCGGCGTCCGCCGGGTCGTCGCGCAGTGTCTTGATCATCAATCGGGACATGCGCTGGACCTGGGCCATGATGAACTCCTGCTCGGAAGGGTGGTGAGCCCGAGGTTAGCCGGGCGCCCCGCGCGGGCGGAAATCCGATTCGTCAGCCGCGCAGCAGCGGGAGGTGCGCGCCCATGACCGCGTACGGCTTGGGGGCGCTGGGGAACAGCACCTGCCGGGCGAGGTCCCGGTAGCCGAGGGCGCGGTAGAGGCCCCGGGCGGGGCTCTCGGTGTCGATCGCGGAGAGGATGGAACGCGGCTGGTCGACGGCGTCCGTGATGGTCGTGATGAGGCAGCGGCCGATGCCGCGCTGCTGGAACTCCGGGTGGACGTGGAGCTCGGTGATCACGAACGAGTCGTCGAGCCATGGGTCGGACCCGGTGGCGCGCAGATAGGGCTCGACGACGGTGGACCACCAGTGCGTACGGCTGTTCGGCAGCCCGTAGACGAATCCGGCGAGCCGTCCGTCGGCGGCGACGGCGCCGAGGGCGCGGGCCTGCGGGTGGTCGAGGTGCCGGAGCACGATATGGCGGCGTACGTCGATCTCGTCCTGGCTGAGACCGAAGGCGAGGGCCTGTACGGCGAGCGCCTCGTCGACGTGGGCGGCGAGGTCGAGCGGTCCGACCACGATGTCGGGGGTCCCGGAGCCCCACGGGGACGCGGGCGTTGCTGCTGCCATGCGGGAACCCTACTGGCCGTGCCGTCCGGTCAGAACAGCACGCTCATGAACGCGCCCGTCTCGCGGAAGCCGACGCGGCTGTAGGCCCTGCGCGCGGCGGTGTTGTAGTCGTTCACGTAGAGGCTGACGACCGGTGCGACGTCCTGGAGTGCGTACCGCAGGACGGCCGCCATGCCGGTCTCGGAGAGGCCGCGGCCCCGGGCCTCGGGGGCGACCCAGACGCCCTGGATCTGGCAGGCGCGGGGGGTGGCGGCGCCGATCTCCGCCTTGAAGAGGACCTTGCCGTTCTCTATGCGGGCGAAGGAGCGGCCGGTGCCGATGAGTTCGGCGACGCGCGCCTGGTAGAGCAGCCCGCCGTCGCCGGCCAGCGGGGAGATGCCGACCTCCTCGGTGAACATGGACACGCAGGCGGGCATGAGGACGTCCATCTCGTCCTTGCGGACCCTGCGCACGAGCGGGTCGGGCGCCACCTCGGCGGAGGGGGCCTCGGTGACCATGAGCGGCTGGTTGGGCCGGACCTCGCGGGCGGGGCCCCAGCTCGGTTCGAGCAGGCGCCACAGCTGGGCGGTGGGGCCCGCGGGGCCGACGATCGAGGAGCAGCGGCGGCCGGCCCTGCGGGCGCGGTCGGCGAAGGCCCTGACGGCCTCGGGGGTGGCGCAGATGGGCACGAGATTGGCGCCGGAGTAGCAGAGCGAGCGCAGTCGGCCGTCGGCGTACCAGCCCCACATCTCGCCGCCGAGGCGCCAGGGATCGAGTCCTGCGACCTGCACGCGGGAGGTCACGAACGCGTTGTCCACGGGTTCGCTCTCGAGGATGGCGAGCGCGGCGGGGAGCTCGCCGGGGTCGAGGACCCGGGTAGTGGTCTGCATCAACACTGGGGCCTCACCAAACGGTCTACTGGTTTCCGCACTGTACCCAAGAAGGCTGTGGGGTGCCCCTCGCACGGGGGAAGGAGGGCCGCCGCGGACACAGCTGTGCCCCGCAGGACGGGCCTGCGGGGCACTGTGGGCCGTGTGGGCCCGGGGTTCGTCCGCGGGTGCTCAGCCCGCGATGGAGACCTGGGGCTCGCCCGAGGGGATGCCGTCCTTCTCCATCTGCTCCGCGATCTTCATCGCTTCCTCGATGAGGGTCTCCACGATCTTCGACTCGGGGACGGTCTTGATGACCTCGCCCTTCACGAAGATCTGTCCCTTGCCGTTGCCCGAGGCGACGCCGAGGTCGGCCTCACGGGCCTCGCCGGGGCCGTTCACGACGCAGCCCATGACCGCGACGCGCAGCGGGACCTCCATGCCTTCGAGACCGGCGCTGACCTGGTCCGCGAGCTTGTAGACGTCCACCTGCGCACGCCCGCAGGACGGGCAGGACACGATCTCCAGGCGGCGCTGCTTCAGATTCAGCGCCTCCAGGATCTGCAGGCCGACCTTGACCTCCTCCGCCGGAGGGGCCGACAGCGAGACACGGATCGTGTCCCCGATGCCCTCCGAGAGCAGCGCGCCGAACGCCACCGCGGACTTGATCGTGCCCTGGAACGCCGGACCCGCCTCCGTCACACCCAGGTGCAGGGGGTAGTCCGACTGCGCGGCCAGCTGACGGTAGGCGTTCACCATCACGACCGGGTCGTTGTGCTTCACCGAGATCTTGATGTCCCGGAAGCCGTGCTCCTCGAACAGCGACGCCTCCCACAGCGCCGACTCCACGAGCGCCTCCGGCGTCGCCTTGCCGTACTTCTTCAGCAGCCGCGCGTCCAGCGAGCCCGCGTTGACACCGATCCGGATCGGCGTGCCCGCGTCGCCCGCGGCCTTCGCGATCTCCTTGACCTTGTCGTCGAACTGCTTGATGTTGCCCGGGTTCACCCGGACCGCCGCACAGCCCGCGTCGATCGCCGCGAAGACGTACTTCGGCTGGAAGTGGATGTCCGCGATCACCGGGATCTGCGACTTCCGCGCGATCGTCGCCAGCGCGTCCGCGTCGTCCTGCGTCGGGCACGCCACCCGCACGATCTGACAGCCCGACGCCGTCAGCTCCGCGATCTGCTGCAACGTCGCACCGATGTCCGACGTACGCGTGGTGGTCATCGACTGCACCGACACCGGCGCGTCCCCGCCGACCGCCACGGTGCCGACCTGGATCTGACGGCTGACTCGTCGTTCGGCGAGCTTGGTCGGAACGGCAGGCATTCCGAGAGAAATCGCAGTCATGCGCTGAGCATCCCCAAGGTGTGGATCAGTGTGGATCGAGGTACCGAGAACGGCGGACTCCAGGCTTCGAGGTTACGGCACCGAAGCCGGACGGGACGCACCCGTGCCGCCGAAACGCCCGTCGGTGGGCGGCCGGACACCGCCTGTGTGGCCGGCCGCCACCCATGGGACGGGTGGGACATCAGGTGATCTTCACCGGGTTCACGATGTCGGCGACCAGCACCAGCAGCGTGAAGCAGATGAAGATCCCGGCGACCACATAGGCGACCGGCATGAGCTTCGCCACGTCGAAGGGTCCGGGGTCGGGCCGCCTGAAGACCTTGGCCACATTGCGGCGCAGGGATTCCCAGAGCGCGCCCGCGATGTGCCCGCCGTCCAGCGGCAGCAGGGGCAGCATGTTGAAGAGGAACAGGGAGAGGTTGAAGCCGGCCAGCAGGAACAGCATCATCGCGATCTGGTTCTGCGCCGGGACGTCGAGGTTCATCACCTCGCCGCCGATCCGTGCCGCGCCGACCACACCGACCGGCGAGTCGTCGGCCCGCTCGCCGTCGCCGAAGGCCGCGTCCCACAGGTCGGGGATCTTGGAGGGCAGGGCGATGATCGAGTCGACGCCGTTCTCGATCATGTCTCCCATGCGGACGACCGAGTCGCCGAAGGAGAGCGGCAGGATCTCCGTCCTGGCCGCGAAGCCGAGATATCCGGCGTTGATGTACTGGTCGGGGACGACCTCGCCGTCGGCGTCCTTCTTGGCGACGGCGTTCTTCTTCAGCACGGCGTTCAGGGTCTGTTCCCGGCCGTCGCGCTCCACCGTGATGGTGGCGGGTCCGATGGTCCTGCGGATCTGGTCCGAGAGCGTGGCCCAGTCGTCGATCTTCTGCCCGTTGAAGGCGACGATCGTGTCGCCCTCCTTGAGCCCCGCCGCCTTGGCGGGCGAGACCGGGTCGGACGTCTTGCAGGTGTCGCGGTTCTCGCTCTGCGCGATGACGCACTGCTGGACGCCCGCGACCTCGGTGGTCTGCGTCTGGAAGCCGAAGGTCATGGCCACGCCCATGAAGATCGCGACGGCGAGCACGAGGTTCATGAAGGGCCCGGCGAACATCACGATCACGCGCTTCCACGGCTTGCGCGTGTAGAAGAGCCGCGTCTCGTCGCCCGGTTCGAGCTCCTCGAAGGCCGCGGACCTGGCGTCCTCGATCATGCCGCGCCAGGGAGAGGTGGAACGCGCCTCGATCCGGCCGTCGGGCCCCGGCGGGAACATGCCGATCATCCGGATGTAGCCGCCCGCGGGGATGGCCTTGATGCCGTACTCGGTGTCGCCCTTCTTGCGCGACCAGATCGTCGGGCCGAAGCCGACCATGTACTGCGGCACCCGGATGCCGAAGAGCTTGGCCGTGGACAGGTGGCCCAGTTCGTGCCAGGCGATCGAGAACAGCAGACCCACGGCGAAGATGGCGATCCCCAGGACCGTCATCAGAATCGTCGTCGTACTCATACGTGCGCCTCCGCTGTCGCTTCCGCCGAGAGCTCCCGGGCCCTGGAACGCGCCCAGGCCTCCGCTTCGAGGACGTCCGCGACCGTCAGCGAAGTTCCCGTGGCGGGGGTGCCGTGTTCGGCCACCACCGCTGTGACCGTATCCATGATGCCGTTGAAGGGCAGGCGTCCCGCCAGGAACGCGTCCACGCACTCCTCGTTGGCCGCGTTGAACACGGCGGGTGCCGTGCCGCCCAGCGTGCCCACGTGGCGGGCGAGCCCGACGGAGGGGAAGGCCTCGGTGTCGAGCGGGAAGAACTCCCAGCTGGAGGCGGTGGTCCAGTCGAAGGCGGGGGCCGCGTCCGGGACCCTCTCGGGCCAGCCGAGACCGATGGCGATGGGGCCGCGCATGTCGGGCGGGGTCGCCTGGGCGAGCGTGGAGCCGTCGGTGAACTCCACCATCGAGTGAACGTACGACTGGGGGTGGACCACGACCTCGATCCGGTCGAACGGGATGTCGTAGAGGAGGTGCGCCTCGATGACCTCGAGACCCTTGTTGACGAGGGTCGCGGAGTTGACCGTGATGACCGGCCCCATGGCCCAGGTCGGGTGCGCGAGTGCCTGCTCCCGGGTGACGCCGGCGAGCTCACTGCGCGTACGTCCGCGGAACGGGCCTCCGGACGCGGTCACGACGAGCTTGCGCACGTCGGCGCGTGTCCCGGCGGCCAGCGCCTGGAAGAGCGCGGCGTGCTCGGAGTCGACCGGGATGATCTGGCCGGGGGCGGCGAGGGCCTTCACCAGCGGGCCGCCGACGATCAGCGACTCCTTGTTGGCCAGGGCGAGGGTGCGGCCCGCCTTCAGCGCGGCGAGCGTGGGGGCGAGGCCGATGGAGCCGGTGATCCCGTTCAGCACGGTGTGGCAGTCGCTCGCGGCGAGCTCCGCCGCGGCATCGGGGCCCGCCAGGACCTCGGGGAGCGGCTCGCCCGCTCCGTACGCCTCCCGGAGGGCCTCCCGCAGTGCCGGCGCCTTGTCCGCGTCGGCGACGGCGACCGTGCGCACCCGCAGCTGCCGCGCCTGCTCGGCGAGGAGCTGGACCCTGCCGCCCGCGGCGGAGAGCGCGGTGACGCGGAAGCGGCCGGGGTTGCGCAGGACCAGGTCGATGGCCTGGGTACCGATGGAGCCGGTGGAACCGAGGATCACCAGATCCCGGCGGCCTACCGCCGCGTCGAAGACACGATGCGGGTCGGCGAGGGGTGCGGGGCTGTCGCTCATGACCCCCATTGTTGCCGCATCCGCTGTGCGCGCTGACAGTGCGCCCCCGTCGGGGCGCGCCTCAGGCCTGCCCGGCACGGAATTTCTTCCACTGGGCGGTCGTGACGGCTTCCGGGATGCCGCCGAAGTCGGTGGTGCCGAGGACCTCGCCCCGGAAGGCGAGGGTGGTCGAGCCGGACCGGACGACGGTGAGGTACTCGTGGAGCTTCAGCTTCCCCTTCACGTCGAGGATGCTGAAGCGGTAGGCCTTCACCTCGTCGGCCTCGGCGAAGGCGGGCGGTGTGACGGGTTCGACCTTCTCGTACGTCCCGCGCGCGAAGGCCCGCTCCTCGGTGAGACCCCCGGCGCACTCCTCGCCCGCCCGGCCGAGCGAGGTCATGACCTCGGCCGCACCGTCGCCGGCGTAGGAGCGCAGGGTGACGTCGACGGTGACGCCCCGTATGTCCGAGGGCTTGTCGACCTTGCGCTGCACCTGGGCGGTGGGCTCGTGGTCGCTGACGTCACCGGCGAGGCTGACGAGCGGCTGGCAGACGGCGGGGGTGGCGGTGTAGGCGTCGCCGATCGGCCCGTCCAGGGTGTACTCGGACGCGGTGAACCCTCCCACGCGCTCCCCGTCGGTGAAGGCCACCGCGGTGAGCTGCGCCTCGTCGAGCCCGCCGGCCGGGGAGGCCGGCCGGGAGGCCGCGGGGCTCTTCCCGGCCGTCCCCCTGCCGTCCGCCGGCTTCTCGCCGGCCCCCTCACCGCATCCGGTGAGGACCGCGAGAGCCATCGCCGCACACCCCACGGCCGCGGCACCCCGCCGGCCGCCCGCCCCGTACACCCCGAACATCCCTGCCCCTGTCTCCCGTTGACGAGCCGCGCCCGGTTCTCCGCGCGCGGCCGAGGCTCGATTGTGCGGCATCCGGCGCTCGGAAACCCGTCCCGATGCCGAACTCCTCCCTCGGCCGCCGCACGTCCGCCACATCGCGCGCGGCCGTTTCACGGCCCGGGGGAAACAGCGCCCGCAGCTCGGCGGGGAGGCAGCGCACGGTGGTCGTCCCGGTCCGGTCCCAACCCCACCGGAGCGCGCGCGGTCACTCCCCTGCGGAGCTCCGCTCCACGAACGCGGCGAACTCCTCGTGGAACCGGGGGAAGGTCTTCCGCACGCAGCCGGGGTCGTCGTAGCTCATGCCGGGCGTGCGCAGGCCCGCGACCGCGAACGACATCACGATGCGGTGGTCGCCGTGGGTGGCGATCCGGGTGGGGCGCGGAGTGCCGGGGTGGATCTCGATCCAGTCGGTTCCGGTGTGCACGGTGATCCCCATGGCCCGCAGGTTCTCCGCGCAGGCCTCCAGCCGGTCGCACTCCTTGACCCGGGTGTTGGCGACGTCCTCGATGCGCACCGGCGCGTCGGCGAACGGCGCGATCGCGGCGAGGGTCGGCATCGTGTCGGAGATGTCGCGCATGTTGACCGTCAGACCGGAGAGCCGGCCGCTGGAGCGGACGGTCGTGGAGTCCGCGGTCGTACGGACGTCGGCGCCCATGCGGCGCAGCACGTCGGTGAAGCGCAGGTCGCCCTGGAGCGCGTCCGCGCCGAGGCCGGGGACGGTGACCTCGCGGCCGGTGAGGGCGGCTGCGGCGAAGAAGTAGCTCGCCGTGGAGGCGTCGGGCTCGACGGCGTACGTGGTGGCGCGGTAGCCGCCGGGCGGGACGGTGAAGGTGTTCCCCTCGCGGGCGACCTCGACACCGAAGCTGCGCATCATCGCGAGGGTGATCTCGATGTACGGCGCCGAGACGAGCTCGGTGACGTCGATGCGCAGGCCCTCGGCGGTGAGCGGGCCGAGCATCAGGAGGGCCGTGAGGTACTGGGACGACTCCCCCGCGTCCAGGGTCAGTTCGCCGCCCTTGACGCCCGACGCCTCGATGGTGAGCGGGTGGTGGCCCTCGGCTCCCTCGTGGCGCAGGTCGACGCCGAGGGTGCGGAGCGCCTCGGTGAGCGGGGCGAGGGGGCGGCGGCGCATCTGCGCGGAGGCGTCGAAGCGGTAGGTGCCGCCGGCCGCGGCGGCGGCGAGCGTCGGCAGGAAGCGCGCGGTGGTGGCCCCGTCACGGCAGTGGACCTCGGCCTCGGTGACGGAGGGGCCGGAGGGGCGTCCCTCGATGTGCCATCGTCCGGGCTCGCGCGTCACCCCGTATCCGAGGCGGGTCAGCCCCTCGGTGAACCCCTCGGTGTCGTCCGAGTGCAGGGGCTTCAGGAGGGTGGTGGTGCCGTCCGCCGCGGCGGCCAGGAACAGGGCGCGGGCGGTGACGGACTTGGAGCCGGGGATGTCGATGACGGTCACGGGCGTCCATTTTGCCCTGCGCACGGCGTGCTCGCGGGACGCGTCCAGGCAGTGGACGCGTCCCGCGGGGCGGCCGTGTTCAGCGGATGGGGCGGTGGACGTTCTCGCCGGTGGCCGGGCCGGGGGTGGCGTCGGCGATCCAGGGGCCGTCGCCGCTGGGGTCGATGACGCCTTCCTCCAGCCAGGTGTAGGTGCCGGAGAGGACGCCGTCGACCACGCGCTTGTCGATGTCGTCGGTGTTGGACCAGAGCCGGTTGAACAGCTCCTCGACCCGGATGCGGGACTGGCGGCAGAACACGTCGGCGAGCTGGTACGCCTCGCGGCCGTGGTCGCCGTCGACCCGCAGGTGCTCGGCCCGGACGCAGGCCGCGCTCATCGCGAAGAGTTCGGCGCCGATGTCGACGATCCTGCCGAGGAAGCCCTGCTTGGTCTCCATGCGGCCCTGCCAGCGGGACATCGCGTAGAAGGTGGAGCGGGCCAGCTTGCGGGAGGTGCGCTCGACGTACCGCAGGTGCGTGGAGAGGTCGGGGTGCCCGGGGACGCGGAACTCGCCGTAGGCGCCGGGCCGCTGGCCGGGGCCGCTGACCAGCTTGGGGAGCCAGCGTGCGTAGAACCCGGCGGCGTTGGCGCCCGCCCGTGCCTTGTCGGAGAGCGGCTTGTCGGGGTCGATGATGTCGCCCGCGACCTTGAGGTGGGCGTCGACGGCCTCGCGGGCGATCAGCAGGTGCATGATCTCCGTGGAGCCCTCGAAGATCCGGTTGATCCGCATGTCGCGGAGCATCTGCTCGGCGGGGACGGCGCGTTCGCCGCGGGCGGCGAGCGAGGCGGCGGTCTCGAAGCCGCGCCCACCGCGGATCTGGACGAGTTCGTCGGAGATCAGCCAGCCCATCTCGGAGCCGTACAGCTTGGCGAGGGCGGCCTCGATGCGGATGTCGTTGCGGCTCTCGTCGGCCATCTGCGAGGAGAGGTCCACGACCGCTTCGAGGGCGAAGGTGGTGGCGGCGATGAAGGAGATCTTCGCGCCGACCGCCTCGTGGCGGGCGACGGCCCTGCCCCACTGCTCGCGCACGGCGGACCATTCGCGGGCGATCTTCAGCGACCACTTCCCCACGCCGACGCACATGGCGGGCAGCGAGAGCCTGCCGGTGTTGAGCGTGGTGAGGGCGATCTTGAGACCGGCGCCCTCGGGGCCGATGCGGTTGGCCGCGGGGACGCGGACCTGGTGGAAGCGGGTCACGCCGTTCTCGATGCCGCGCAGGCCCATGAAGGCGTTGCGGTGCTCCACGGTGATACCGGGGGAGCCGGCCTCGACGACGAAGGCCGTGATGCCGCCCTTGTGGCCCTCGGACTCCGGGACGCGGGCCATGACGACGAGCAGGTCGGCGACGACGCCGTTGGTCGTCCAGAGCTTCACGCCGTCCAGGACGTAGTCGTCCCCGTCGGGCACGGCCGCCGTCGCGAGCCGGGCCGGGTCGGACCCGACGTCGGGCTCGGTGAGGAGGAACGCGGAGATGTCCGTACGCGCGAGGCGGGGCAGGAAGGCGTCCTTCTGCTCCTGCGTGCCGAACATCTTCAGCGGCTGCGGTACGCCGATGGACTGGTGGGCGGAGAGCAGCGCGCCGATCGAGGGGTTCGCCGAACCGGCGAGCGCGAGCGCCTTGTTGTAGTACACCTGGGTCAGACCGAGGCCGCCGTACTTGGTCTCGATCTTCATGCCGAGTGCGCCGAGCTCCTTGAGGCCCTCGATCACCTCGTCGGGGATCTTCGCCTCGCGCTCGATGCGTGCGCCGTCGACCCGGTTCTCGCAGAAGTCGCGCAGCCGGGCGAGGAATGCCTCGCCGCGCCGTACGTCGTCCGGGGCGGGCTGGGGATGGGGGTGGATCAGGTCGAGCCGGAAGCGTCCGAGGAAGAGTTCCTTGGCGAAACTCGGCTTGCGCCAGTCCTGTTCGCGGGCGGCCTCGGCCACCTGCCGGGCTTCGCGCTCGGTGACCTTGGGGGCCTGGGGGATGTCGGATGGGGCGGACATGAGGAGCTCACCTCGCCGCGAGTCGGGATATGGGTCGGGCCGTACGCGTGCCGATCGGTGTCACTTGTCCGTATCTACCCGATCCGCGCAACCCCCACCACCTCTGCGGCAGCTCCTGGACGGTGCGGAAGCGGAGGGAGCCCCGGGGGTGGCCCCGCCGGTCCCCCGCCGGGGCGCAGAGCCACCGCTGCGCCGGTCGGGCGACCTCGTCGCGGGTGCCCGCCGTCCTCCGGAGCCGGTCCGCCGGCGCGGCGCCCGTCCGCACCGGTGGACGTGGGCGCCCGCCCTCGACCGGCCCTCAGTCGAAGACGTACGTGGTGCCGAGGACGGCCGCGTGCTCCAGCACGTCCTCCAGCGGATCGTCGATCTGGCCGGTCTGGATGAGACCCACCCGGGGCGCGTTGTGCGAATGGGTGTGCGTCTCGTCGGCGTGGGCCGCTCCGACGGACAGCCCGAGGGCCGTCAGCGCGGCACCGCACGCGGCGGAGCCTCGGAGCAGTGACGGCGTCCGGTATGACTTCACGCTGTGACCTCGTCTTCTTCTCATCGGATGTGTCCACCCGCTCCCTCGCCTCAACAGCTGAACGGGCCTCAGGTCACGCAAGATCATCCGTCGGGGGCAGGATCGCCGCGCACACGTGGCCTCCCGGTCCGGCGTACGCGGGCGCGCCCTCCCCGCCCGCCGGCGACTCGCACACGGGCACATGCCCGGGCGGTCGGCTACGGAGCCGTCGTGTACTGGACGACGGTGTCCTCGCAGGGACCTTCGGCGAGCACCTTCAGGGCCTCCATCTCCGTGTCGTCGGCGGTGAGCTGCCAGCGGAGCTTCGTCGCCACCCACTCGCCGACGTAGCGGCAGTGCGCCTCCGGCACCGGCGGGAGCCAGTCGGCCGGGCCCCGGTCGGCCCTCTGCAGGTTCGTGCGAGCCGTCACCGCCGACAGCGACGCGGCCGCCCCCTGGTCGTTCGCGTAGGCCGCGCGCCGGGCGGCGGTCCACGCGGACGCGCCGGAGCCCCAGGACTCGGCGAGGGGCACCGTGTGGGCCACGTCCAGAGATCCGGAGCCGGTCACCCTCTGGCCGTCGTAGTACGACACCCACGTCCCGCCGGTCAGCGTGCACCCGGCCCCCACGACGGGGGCGTCGACCGCCTCGGCGAGCAGCACCTCGTTGCGGGTGTCGCAGCCGTCGGAAGGAAACTCGCCCGACGTCCAGTGCTCGAAGGCGGACGGCGTGTAGCCGGTGCGGTTCTCGCCCACGACCTTCACCAGCCCGACGGCGTCGGCGAGCGTGGTCACGACGGCGGGCCGCGGGCCCTGGGGGGCGGGGGCGGCCTGCGACGGAGTGCCGGCGGCGAGCGGGACCAGGGCGAGGGCGAGCGCGCAGCGGCGCGGAAGTTTCTTGATCACCTCCGCGTTCTACCGGCCTCGCGGTCCCGTACGGGCATCGCACCGGCGCTCCTCACCCGCACGGACGTGGACGTTCACCGCAGGAACGATTCGCGGGAGGGCCTTCGGGCGCAGGGCCGGTGCGGGAAGGAACGGAACCGGCCGGAGCCCCCGCACAGCGGGCTCCGGCCGGTTCTTCGCGTGCTGTCCGCTACAGGGCCAGGCCGGTGAGGACGAGGACCCGCTCGTAGGTGTAGTCGTCCATGGCGTAACGGACGCCCTCGCGGCCCACTCCGGACTGCTTGGCGCCGCCGTACGGCATCTGGTCGGCGCGGTAGGAGGGCACGTCGCCGATGATCACGCCGCCCACCTCCAGGGCGCGGTGGGCGCGGAAGGCGGTCTGCAGGTCGTGGGTGAAGACACCGGCCTGGAGGCCGTACTTGGAGGAGTTGACGGCGGCGAAGGCCTCGGCCTCGCCGTCGGTCCGCTGCACGTACAGGACCGGGCCGAAGATCTCCTCGCAGGCGAGCGTCGTGGTGTCCGGGAGGTCGGTGAGGACCGTCGGGGCGTAGGTGGCCCCGTCGCGCTTGCCGCCGGTCAGCAGCGTGGCCCCGGCGGTGACGGCCTCGTCGACCCAGGACTCGACCCGGCGGGCGGCGTCCTCGCTGACCAGGGGGCCGACGTCGGTGGCCGCGTCGGAGGGGTCGCCGGTCACCAGGGCCTCGACGGCCGCGACGATCTTCGGGACGAGCCGGTCGTACACCGAGGCGTCCGCGATGACGCGCTGCACCGAGATGCAGGACTGGCCGCCCTGGTAGTTGGAGAAGGTCGCGATGCGGGTCGCGGCCCAGTCCAGGTCCTCGTCGGAGGAGTAGTCGCCGAGGACGACGGCCGCGCCGTTGCCGCCGAGCTCCAGGGTGCAGTGCTTGCGCGGCACCGACTCCATGATCGAGTAGCCGACCGGCCCGGACCCGGTGAAGGAGATGACCGGCAGCCGCTCGTCCTGGACCAGCGCGGGCATCTTGTCGTTGGGGACGGTCAGCACCGACCAGGAGCCCGCCGGGAGGTCCGTCTCGGCCAGCAGCTCGCCCAGGATCAGGGACGAGATCGGGGTGGCCGGGGCGGGCTTGAGGATGATCGGGGCGCCGACGGCGATGGCCGGGGCGACCTTGTGCGCGCTCAGGTTGAGCGGGAAGTTGAAGGGCGCGATACCGAGAACGGGCCCGCGCGGGAAGCGCCGCGTCAGTCCGAGGCGGCCAGTGCCGCCGGCGTCCGTGTCCAGCCGCTGGGCGTCGCCGCCGTTGAAGCGGCGGGCCTCCTCGGCGGCGAAGCGGAAGACGGAGACGGCGCGGCCGACCTCGCCGCGGGCCCACTTGATGGGCTTGCCGTTCTCGGCGGAGATCAGCTGGGCGATCTCCTCGGTGCGCTCGGTGAGGCGGCGTACGACGTGGTCGAGGGCGGCGACCCGCACGTGCGCGGGGGTCGCGGCGAACTCCTCGCGCACGGCGTACGCGGCGGCGACGGCCTCCTCGACCTGGGCGTCGGTCGGCACGGCGACCGTGCCGACGAGTCGCCCGTCGTACGGGTTGGTGACGTCGAAGCTGTCCTCGCCGGTGGCCTGGCGGCCGGCCAGCCAGAAGGCGTGGGTGGAAGTCATGGCGGTACCGGCCCTTCGGGGGTGGTGAACACGATCGCCGGGCGCCGCGCGGCACCCTTCGGCCCCACCGTAGGGCGGCCCGGCGCGGATGAGGCTTGTCCGCCGTGGAGTGGAGCGGGAGTCCGGTGCGCCGGTTTGGCGTAGCGGGCCCGGGAGTCCGGTGCGCCGGTTCGCCACAGCGGGTCCAGGGGGCCGGTACGCCGGTTCGTCGTAGCGGGCCCGGGGGACCGGTGCGCCGGTTCGTCGTAGTGGTCGGGGTTGCTACGTCCCCGAGGAGGCGGCCGTCGCCTTCAGGGCGAGCCAGAGCTCCATCCGGACGTCCGGGTCGTCCAGCGAGCGGCCGAGGATCTCCTCGACCCTGCGCATCCGGTAGCGCAGGGTGTGGCGGTGGACGCCCAGGTCGGCGGCGGCGGCGTCCCACTGGCCGTGCCGTGAGAGCCAGGCACGCAGGGAGGCGACGAGGTCGCCCCGGCCCTTCGCGTCGTGTTCCTGGAGGGGCCGGAGCATCCCGTCGGCGAACGCCCGTACGGCGTCGTCGGCCAGCAGCGGCAGGACGGAGCCGGCGGCGAGCTCCTCGTGCTCGACCATGACGCGGCCCCTGCGGCGGGCCACCGAGAGCGCCTGCTCGGCCTGTTTGTACGCGGCGGAGACGGCGACGGGGCCGGAGGGCGCGGACAGGCCGATGACCACCTCGCCGTCCTCGGCCGCGGACTCCCGCTGAGGGCGTTCGTCCTCGGTCCGGGCGGCGTGGGCCACGCAGGCCGCGACCGCCGCCCCGCCGTCGGCGGCAAGGACCACGAGGCGTTCCCCCTCGGGCACCATCAGCAGCGTCTCGCCGGAGCGGGACGCCGCGGCCTCCATCGCCTCGGCCAGCGGTTCCGTCCCGCCCGGGGCGGACGCCTCGGCGATCAGGAGCCGGAAGGGCGCGTCCAGCAGGGTCCCGTACAGGTCCCCCGCGACGGCCCTGGCGTGACCGGACTCCCCCGCGAGCAGCATCCTCAGGACGGCCGCGCCGAGGCGCTGCTCCGCACCCTGGAGCGAGCGGGAGCGGGCCGTGGTCAGGGTCAGCAGGGCGATCGCCGAGTGCACGGCGTACCGCTCGGCCGTGCCGAGCGCCGCCCCGGTGCCGACGGCCAGCGCGCCGCGGGCGCGGTGTCCGGTGCCCAGGGACTGGAGCTCGACCCGGTCGTCGCTCTCGCTGTCACCGACGACGGCGCTGGCCGGGGCCGGGCGCTCCCGCAGGCGCTCCACGTCGGGCGTGAGCCGGGCGGCGCGGCGGGCCGCCCATTCGGGCGCCGCCGCGACGACGGCGCCCGAGGAGTCGTAGAGCGCGGCCCAGCCGTCCACGTGCGCGGCGAGACGGGTGAGGAGCGCCGCGGGGCCGTCCCCGGCGACCGCCGCGCGGGTCAGCTCCCGCTGGGCTTCGAATCCGGCCGTGACGGATCTGTACTGTTCGGCGGCGATCGCCGCCGACACCGCCTTGCTGATCGCGAGGAAGGGGGTGCGCCTCGGCACCTCCAGCAGGGGCAGGCCCGCCTCCTCGGCCGCGTCCACGAGTGCCGGCGGGATGTCCTCGTAGGTGACGCCCACGCCGAAGCCGATCCCGGCCACGCCCGCGCCGGCCAGCCGCTGCACGTACCGGCGCATGGTGCCGTGGTCCCGGGCGTCGAGGTTGGTCGCCGTGACGAGGAGCAGCTCACCGCCGTTCATGTACGGGACGGGGTCGGCGAGCTCGCTGGCGTGCGCCCAGCGCACCGGCGTGCCGAGCCGGTCGGCGCCCGCCCTGACGGTGAGCTTGAGCGCCGAGTGCTGGAGGAGCGAGGCGAGAGTGAGGGGCATGGGACCGCCGGACCTCTGGAAGTCGGTTGCGCCGCCCCGGTACGAACGGCTCGGTTGCGCCGCCCTGTGCGAACGGCCCGATTGCGCGGCCCGTACGGACGGCTCGGTTCTGCCGTCCTTCCGTGGACGGCCCTGTGCGCGGCCCCGTACGGATGGCCGGATTACGCCGCCCCGTACAGAGGGCCAGGGCCAATTCTGCCAGGGCGGCAGGGTCCCCGTAACCTCGCGCTCAGCCTCCCAGGTCGACCAGGAGGGGCGGCGCGTGCTCGCCCTCGACCGTCGTCAGCGAGAGGACGGCGTGCCCGGCGGGCAGCTGGTACGCCAGTTCCGAGGCGGACCAGCGCTCCCGCTCGACCCGCCGCACTGTCACGGCGTCCCTGGTCACGGCCTTTCCGGTGACCAGTTTGCGCAGGCCGTGCAGGGCGCGGGTGAACGGCTGGTCCGCGAAGACCGCGTGCTGGGCGACCTCGCGGGTCTCCACCCACTCCTTGCCCCAGACCTCGGCGAAGCGCTTGCCGTCCCAGGTGGTGACCCCGCTGAAGGCCATGCAGCAGCCCACCGCGCCGAGCAGCGCGGTGTGCAGCCCTTCGGGGACGTCGTCGACGGTCCGCAGGGCCAGGACGGCTCCCGCGTTGACCGACCTGAGCCTCCTGATGCCCCGTACGGTCTCCGCGGTGACGGTGTGCGTGGCGTCGTCCAGGACGAGACAGGCGAACAGCGACCGGTCGGCGCGGGCGGCGGCGATCGCCGTGAACTGGGCGAGCACGAGCCGGGTGAGCAGCCGTGAGGCCTCCGCGTGCGCGCGCTCGGGGAGATCGATCCTGACGCGGAGCGGGAGATGTTCGAGGGAGCGCAGCGAGAAGGGCCTGGCCTCGTCGCCGGTGGCGAAGAACGGCGCGAACGCGGGCCGGTCCAGCAGGGCGATCCGGTCGGCGAGCACCGGCCCTGGGTCACCCGGGCCCCCCTTCTGCCTGGCGCGGGCCTCCAGCTCGCGCAGCATCGCCTGGTGCCCGCCCGCGGCGAGGGCCTGCCGCAGGGCGTCGACGGCGGCCTCGTCGCCGTCCAGGAGCTCCCGGAGCGCGGGCACACCGGGGAAGTGGCCGTGGACGGCGCGGTAGGGGCCGAGCAGCTGGGCGAGCACGGTGGCGGCGCGCCTGCTGTCCAGCTGGGTCACGTCACCGACGAGCCCCTCGGCGAGGACTCCCGCCGCTTCGTCGGGGTCGGTCGTGCCGCCGTAGAGGTCGAAGTCGTGCACGGACGCGGGGTCCCCGATCCGCACCACGACGTCGAAGGCGTCGTCCGGTCCGAGCTCTCCCCCGGCGCCGCCCACGGCGAGCACGGCCGCGCGCCCGGCGAGCGCCTGGAGGGCGAGCGACTCGACGACCGGCCGGACCAGCCGGGCGGACTTGCCCGCGCCCGGCGGGCCGACCGCCAGCAGGGAGGTGCCGAGCAGGGCGGGTTCCAGGGCGACGCCCGATCCCCGGCGCGCGTAGGGGTTGTGCGGGTCGTCGGCGCAGCCGCCGATGCGGACCTGGCCGGTGAGCAGGTCGTGCCGGGCGGTGCGGCGCGCCAGGTCCCGGGCGCCCGAGGGGTGCAGGGCCGCGGCGCCGCCGGAGCGCAGCACGGCCTCGGAGAGCGCGGCCAGGCGTTCCGGGTGCGCCCTGCCGACTGTCCAGGCGTGGCGCACGCGCGCCACGTCGACGTCGTTCATCCGGCCGAGGCGGACCTCGGCGGCGAGGGTCTCGGCGGCGTCCGTCAGCCCCGCGGCGCGCAGTTCCGGCCACTGCTCGAAGGTGGGGGCGTCCGGGGGCGCGGACGGTGCGGGGGGCGCGGAGCCGGTGCCCTTCCCGGGCGAGCCGGCGCCCTTCCCGAACCGGGCGGCGGCCAGCTCGCGCCAGTGACCGAGGCGTGCGAAGGGCCAGAGCACGCCGAGGGCGATCAGCGCGTAGATCACGTTGACCACGGCCTGGCTCTGGTAGATCTCACCGCCGGCGACCGAGGCGACCAGGATCAGCACGGGCCGCACGAGCGGCACCGCGTCCTTCCAGACGAGGAGCTCGGCGAAAGCTCCCGCCGCGGCGGTCGCGAGCCCGAGGAAGGGCTGGCCGCGGCCGGCGACATGGCGCCGGAAGATCTCGGACCAGTTGCCGAGGCGCCCGCAGCCGTAGACGAGGAGCCCGAAGAGGACGGCCTCGTAGACCGTGAGGGCGTCGGCCCCCTCGATCGTGCGGGGCCCGCCGAACGTCCCGGCGTACCACCAGTCGCCGGGGGTGAACAGCTTCAGCGGGACCAGCCGGTAGGGGATGTAGCCGTTGCGCCAGAGGGACCACAGGAGCAACCCGCTGAGTACGGAGATGAGCACGCCGACCAGCAGCGAGCGGTCGGACACTCCCTCGGGCTTCTCGGGCGGGCGGGGCGTGTGCCCGAACCGCCACACGCCCGGTTCCCGCACGGGGCGCGGGGTGCGCAGCCATTCCTCCAGCCCGCCGTCGGCCGTGGGGGCGCGGCGGGGCCCCGGGGCGTACGGGGCACGGGTGGGAGGCGGTGGCGCCGCGGGCGGTGGCCCCGCCGGGCTCGGCACCCGGTCCGCGCCCGTGCCGCGTGCGTCGTACGTGCCTTCGGTGTCCATGAACCGCTGCCCCCTGACCAGCCAGGTCCCGCCTTCTGCACGGCCAATCTAGTGCCCGGGCCCCGGGAGTTCAGCCATGCGGCCGGATGACCCGGCGGAGGTGCCGCGCGGGGGCCCGGCGCGGCCATCTGTCCGCGGCGGACAAGGACACGCTCCCACCACTCCCGATCGGAGCATGACCGGCGCCCTCACCCGCTCGTAGCCTGCAGAAACAGAAGCGTCCGAAACACCCCCAGGAGCCCCGCATGTCCGACATCCCGCAGGAGCGCCGCGTCCTCACCGCCATCCCCGGCCCGAAGTCGGCCGAGCTGCAGGCCCGCCGTGTCGCGGCGGTGGCCGCAGGTGTGGGTTCCACCCTGCCGGTCTTCACCGCCCGGGCGGGCGGCGGGATCATCGAGGACGTGGACGGCAACCGGCTGATCGACTTCGGTTCCGGTATCGCCGTGACGTCGGTGGGCGCCTCCGCCGAAGCCGTCGTGCGCCGCGCCTCGGCGCAGCTCGCCGACTTCACCCACACCTGTTTCATGGTCACGCCGTACGAGGGGTACGTCGAGGTCTGCGAGCAGCTCGCGGAGCTGACGCCGGGCGACCACGCCAAGAAGTCGGCGCTGTTCAACTCGGGTGCCGAGGCCGTCGAGAACGCCGTGAAGATCGCCCGCGCATACACGAAGCGCACCGCGGTCGTCGTCTTCGACCACGGCTACCACGGCCGTACGAACCTCACGATGGCGCTGACCTCGAAGAACATGCCGTACAAGCAGGGCTTCGGGCCGTTCGCGCCCGAGGTCTACCGTGTGCCGGTGGCGTACGGCTACCGCTGGCCGACCGGTGCCGAGAACGCCGGCGCCGAGGCGTCCGCGCAGGCCATCGACGAGATCACCAAGCAGATCGGCGCGGAGAACGTCGCGGCGATCATCATCGAGCCGGTGCTCGGCGAGGGCGGCTTCATCGAGCCGGCCAAGGGCTTCCTCCCGGCGATCGCGCAGTTCGCCGAGGACAACGGCATCGTCTTCGTCGCGGACGAGATCCAGTCCGGTTTCTGCCGCACCGGCCAGTGGTTCGCCTGCGAGGACGAGGGCATCGTCCCCGACCTGATCACCACGGCCAAGGGCATCGCGGGCGGTCTCCCGCTCTCGGCGGTGACCGGCCGCGCCGAGATCATGGACGCCGCGCACGCGGGCGGCCTCGGCGGCACCTACGGCGGCAACCCGGTGGCCTGCGCGGGTGCGCTCGGTGCCATCGAGACGATGCGCGAGCTGGACCTGAACGGGAAGGCGAAGCGCATCGAGGAGATCATGAAGGGCCGCCTCGCCGAGATGCGGTCCAAGCTCCCGAACGGCGACATCATCGGCGACATCCGCGGTCGCGGCGCCATGATCGCGATCGAGCTGGTGAAGTCCGGTACGAAGGACCCCGACGCCGCCGCCGCGGGCGCGCTGGCCAAGGCCTGCCACGCCGAGGGCCTGCTGGTGCTGACCTGCGGCACCTACGGCAACGTCCTGCGCTTCCTGCCGCCGCTGGTCATCGGCGAGGACCTGCTGAACGAGGGCCTGGACATCATCGAGCAGGCGTTCGCCACCATCTGATCCGTGCGAATCCCACCGGTGGCCGGGCGACCCCTCGCCCGGCCACCGGTGAGGGCGTGTGAAGAAGGTGTGCGGGGGCGATGGCGGGATACCGTTGTCGCTTCCGGTGCCTCCTTCCTCTGACGTACGGTTTTCCCAGATGAGAGAAACACCCCGCCCGCAGGGGACTGCGGGCGATGCCGGGCCGGGGCTCCCCCAGCACCGATCCGGCCGTGCCATCGCGCACACCGCTGGAGCTTCGGGCTCCGGGACTCCTCACCGATCGGATGGCCGCCCGCCCCACACCCCCCGGGGCGCGCGGCAAACCGGTCCGACCGGCCACCTCGGAACAATCCCCCCTGTTCCCCGGTGGCCGGTTCTTCTCGTGTCCACGGCCGTGACGATGCTGGTCCTGTTCGCCCTGATCACCTGGCAGGTGCTGGCCGACGGCCCCCTGCTGGTCCCCGACGAGCGGCTCGGCCTGGAGCTGGCGGGGCGCGGCTCCGCCCGGCTCGCCGACTTCTTCGCCGACCTGGGCAATATGCAGGTGGCCGTTCCGGTGCTGGCGTGCGCGGTCCTCTTCGCCTGGTTCCGTCGCGCCCGGCGGGCGGCGGTGTGCGCCGTCCTGGCCATGGCCGCCGTTCCCGCGCTCGTCGTCCCGCTCAAGCTGTGGACGGACCGGCAGGGTCCGCTGACGGAGGCGACGGGCTACTACCCCTCGGGCCACACGACCACGGCGATGGTGGCGTACGGGGCCGCGGCCCTGCTGATCGCCCCGTACACGCGGCGGAGATGGGTGACGCCCGTCGCCGCCGTCCTGCTGACGGCGGCGACGAGCGTCGGTCTGGTGCTGCGCGGCTACCACTGGCCGCTGGACGTGGGGGCCGCCTGGTGCCTGAGCGGGCTCCTGCTCATCGCCCTGCGGGCGGGGAGCAGGAGCGGTCAGCCGCCGAAGTAGGCGTCGAAGTTCTTCGAGAACTCCCAGTTGTTGAAGCGGTCCCAGTTGATGGACCAGGTCATCAGGCCGCGCAGTCCGCTCCAGGTGCCGTGCGTCTGGTAACTGCCGCAGTCCGTCTTCTTCGTCAGGCAGTTGAGCGCCTTGGTGACCTCGGCGGGCGAGGTGTGGCCGTTGCCCGCCTGGGTAGACGCCGGGAGGCCGAAGGCGACCTGCTCGGGGCGGAGCGCGGGGAAGACCTTGGTCTGGTCACCGGCGACGGGGAAGCCGGTGAGCAGCATGTCGGTCATGGCGATGTGGAAGTCGGCGCCGCCCATGGAGTGGTACTGGTTGTCCAGGCCCATGATCGAGCCCGAGTTGTAGTCCTGGACGTGCAGCAGGGTGAGGTCGTCGCGCAGGGCGTGGATCACGGGCAGATAGGCACCGGCGCGCGGGTCCTGGCCGCCCCAGGGGCCGGAGCCGTAGTACTGGTATCCGAGCTGCACGAAGAAGGTCTCGGGGGCCATGGTGAGGACGAAGTCGTCGCCGTACTTGGCCTTGAGGGACTTCACCGCGGAGATCAGGTTCACGATGACCGGGGTCGTCGGGCTGCGGAAGTCGGTGTCGCCGGTGTTCAGCGAGAGCGAGTGCCCCTCGAAGTCGATGTCCAGGCCGTCGAGCCCGTAGGTGTCGATGATCTTGGACACGGAGGAGACGAAGGCGTCGCGGGCGGCGGTCGAGGCGAGCTGCACCTGGCCGTTCTGTCCGCCGATGGAGATCAGGACCTTCTTGCCCGCGGCCTGCTTGGCCTGGATGGCGGCCTTGAACTCCGCCTCGCTCTCGACGTTCGGGCACTCGGCCACCGGGCAGAGCGAGAAGCGGATGTCGCCGGAGGTGACGGAGGTCGGCTCACCGAAGGCGAGGTTGATGACGTCCCAGGAGTCGGGCACGTCGGCCATGCGCGTGTAGCCGGAGCCGTTGGCGAAGCTGGAGTGGAGATAGCCGACGAGCGCGTGGGCCGGGAGACCCGCGTCACTCCCGCCACCACCGCCGGCCGCCGTCGTGACGCTCACGGCCGACGACTTCGCCGACTCGCCGGCGGCGTTGACCGCCGAGACCTGGAAGCTGTACGCGGTCGACGCGGTCAGCCCGGTCACGGTCGCCGAGGTGCCGGTGACGTCGAGGACCTTCGTGCCGCCGCGGTAGACGCGGTAGCCGGTGGCCCCGGCGGATGCCGTCCAGGACAGCGGGACGGCGGACGCGGTGGCCGTGCCCGCCCGCAGGGCGGTGGGGGCGGCGGGCACGGCGACGGGGTCGCCGCCGGGGCCGGTCAGGGTGAGATCGTCGGCGTAGTAGGCGGGGGTGCCGTACCAGCCGTGGGTGTAGACGGTCACCGAGGTCGTCGAGGGGCCGGTCTTGAAGCTGGTGGTGAGCTGCTGGTACGCCCCGGCGGACTGGGTCCAGGTGGAGACGTCGGTGGTC
This sequence comes from Streptomyces sp. CB02058, assembly GCF_001905505.1. GTDB lineage: Bacteria > Actinomycetota > Actinomycetes > Streptomycetales > Streptomycetaceae > Streptomyces. The sequence continues at coordinate 1,519,929 of NZ_LIPG01000001.1, read as the reverse complement.
CCGGTGCCGGACGCTCCGAGGTAGACGTAACTCCCCTGCACCCAGGCGCTCAGCGTGTAGGCGGAGTTGGGCTTCACCGTCACCGTCTGGGAGCACCGCGCGTTGTCGCTCCCGGCCGGCGTCGCCTTCAGGGCCGATGTCCCGCTGTGCACGGGGGTGCTGACGGCCGTGCCGCTCCCGCCCGAGCAGGACCAGCCGTCGAGGCCGGCCTCGAAGCCGCCGTTGCGCGCCAGATCGGCGTCGGCCGCCCCGGCGGCGGGCGCGGACGCGGCCAGGCCTCCCGCGGCGAGCAGCACCGCCGAGAAGACGGCCAGAGGTCCGGACAAACGGACGGGTGGTCCGGTGCGCGATCCGGTGCGTTCCACAACAGCCTCCGTACACGGGGGAATTGAGCGGTCCGCGCACAACATGGTCCAGACCAATCCAGTTGTCAAGACCTCTGGCGGTGCCTCACCCCCCGCCGCCCCGCGCGCCACGGACCGCGGCGGCCTCGTGCAGGGCGAGTTCGAGAAGGGCCGCGTCGGTGAGTGTGCCCGAGCCGTCCGGCAGGATCAGCCACCGCACCCCGCCCACCGTGCCGCCCGGCCGGGGGACGATGATCCAGGTCCCGGTGCCGACTCCCCGGATGCCGGTACCGACCCAGCGGGCGGCCGTGCCCGGGGGCACGAAGAAACCCATCCTGGAGTCGCCGAAGTCCGCGAGGACGGGCCCCGGCCGGTCGACGAGCCGGGTGAGCACATCGAGCGTCGGATAGCCGAGCTCCGCCGGGACGATCAGTACGTCCCAGCGCTTCCCGGCGGGAAGGAGCGCCATCCCCTGGGGATCGCGCTCCCACTCCCTCCGGCAGGCACCCGGATCCGGTGCCACCGACACGAGCCATGCGATCGCGGCTTCCGCCCCCGTGCGGGCCATGAGCTGCCTCCCTCTCCTCCGGGCACCGGCAGGGATCCGCCGGTGCTGTCCGAGGAAGAGAGAGCGCGGGGACCGGATCATGACGCGGGTCGGGCGGACGAGTTGAAGTGACCCCGGTCACGTCGGTGCGGCGGGGCCACCGCCGCGTTCCCCGGAGGGAATGGTCCGTCGCAGCCGCGCACCGCGGGATCTGGTGCCGGACCACTGGCCCGGCACCACCCCCGCTCAGCTGTCGAAGCCGAGCCCCAGCCGGTCCATGGTCCGCAGCCACGCGTTGCGGTGTCCGCCGTGGCTGTCGGCGCGGGCGAGCGACCTCTTGGTGAGCTCGATCCCGGCCCAGGCCAGCGGTTCGGGCGGGAAGGGCATCGGCTTGGAGCGGACCATCCGCAGCGCGGTGCGCTCGGTCTCCCGGCCCGACAGCAGATCGAGCATGACCTCGGCCCCGAAGCGCGTGGCCCCGACGCCCAGCCCCGTGTACCCGGCCGCGTAGGCGACCCTCCCGCGAAGGGCCGTGCCGTAGAAGGCGGAGAAGCGTGAGCAGGTGTCGATGGCGCCGCCCCAGGCATGGGTGAAGCGCACTCCGGACAGCTGCGGGAAGCACGCGAAGAACTGCCCGGCGAGCTTCAGGAAGGTCTCCGGACGCTGGTCCAGCGAGGAGTCCAGCCGGCCGCCGTACGGATAGACGGCGTCGTAACCGCCCCACAGGATGCGGTTGTCGGCGGAGAGCCGGAAGTAGTGGAACTGGTTCGCGCTGTCCCCCAGCCCCTCACGGCCACGCCAGCCCACAGAGGCGAGCCGGTCCGCGTCGAGGGGTTCCGTCATCAGCGCGTAGTCGTAGACCGGGACGGTGTACGGGCGCACCCGTCTGACCAGCGAGGGGAAGATGTTCGTCCCGAGGGCGACGTCACGGGCGAAGACCCTGCCGTACGGGGTGCGCACCGCCGTGCCGGCCCCGGACCTGGCGAGTCCGAGGCCGCGGGTGTTCTCGTAGATCCGTACGCCCAGGCCGAGGCATGCCTCCTTCAGCCCCCAGACGAGCTTGGCCGGATGGAGCATGGCCACGCCGCGCCGGTCGAGCAGACCGCCCAGGAATGTCGGTGAGTCGACATGGTCGCGCACCTGGTCTCGGTCGAGGAATTCGAGTCCGCCGAGGCCGAGTTCGCCGGTTCTGCGGTGCCATGCGCGCAGCTCCCCGAGCTGATGGGGCTCCGTGGCCACATCGATCTCGCCGGTCCTCTCGAAGTCGCAGTCGAGGGAGTAGCGGGCGACGGTCTCCTCGATGGCGTCGAGGTTCCGCGCGCCCAGCTCCTCCAGCTTCCCGATCTCCTCCGGCCAGCGCTCCACCCCGTTGGCCAGGCCGTGCGTCAGGGACGCGGCACAGAATCCGCCGTTGCGGCCGGAGGCCGCCCAGCCCACCTCGTGCCCCTCGATGAGGACGACGTCGCGCCCCGGGTCGCGTTCCTTGGCGAGCAGCGCGGTCCACAGCCCGCTGTAGCCGCCGCCGACGACCAGCAGGTCGCAGCGCTCGTCCCCGGTGAGCGCGGGCAGGGCCTCCGGCTTTCCCGGGTCGTCGAGCCAGTACGAGAGGGGACGTGCGTCGGAGAGTGAGTGTGCGGCAGTACGCATGGCATCCGGGGCCATGGCTTCCAACTCCTTCAGGTGCTATTTTCCCGCGTTGCTCTTCCGCCGGTTCGCGATGAGCTGTCCGGCGAGGACCACCGCCACGGCGATGACGAACATGGCCGTACCGATGACGTTGATCTGCACGGGCGTTCCGCGCTGGGCCGAACCCCAGACGAACATGGGGAAGGTCACCGTGGTGCCCGCGTTGAAGTTGGTGATGATGAAGTCGTCGAAGGAGAGCGCGAAGGCGAGCAGCGCTCCCGCGGCGATCCCGGGGGCGGCGATCGGGAGGGTCACCCTGAGGAAGGTCTGCACGGGGCCCGCGTAGAGATCGCGGGCCGCTTCCTCCAGCCTCGGGTCCATCGACATCACGCGCGCCTTGACCGCCGTCACCACGAAGCTGAGGCAGAACATGATGTGGGCGATCAGCACGGTCCAGAAGCCGAGTTCCGCGCCCAGGTTGAGGAAGAGCGTCAGCAGCGAGGCCGCCATGACGACTTCGGGCATGGCCATCGGCAGGAAGATCAGCGAGTTGATCGCGCCGCGTGCGCGGAAGCGGTAGCGGACCAGCGCGAAGGCGATCATCGTACCGAGCAGGGTGGCGCCGGCCGTCGCCCAGAAGGCGATCCGCAGCGAGAGCGAGAGCGAGCCGCAGAGGTCCGCGACACCGCAGGGGTCCTTCCAGGCGTCGAGGGAGAACTCCTGCCAGGCGTAGTTGAAGCGCCCGTTGGGACGGTTGAAGGAGAAGACCATCACGACGACGTTCGGAAGGATCATGTAGGCGAGGGTCAGCAGCCCCGCGATCACGACCAGGTTCCGGCGGATGAGACGGAGTACGGGCATCAGACCAGGTCCTCCGTACCGGAGCGGCGGATGTAGACGGTGACCACGAGCAGGACGACCGCCATGAGGATGAACGAGAGCGCGGCGGCCGTCGGATAGTCCAGCACCCGCAGGAACTGGGTCTGGATGACGCTGCCGACCATCTTGGTGTCGGTGGAGCCGAGGAGTTCCGCGTTGACGTAGTCGCCGCTCGCGGGGATGAACGTCAGCAGCGTGCCGGAGACGACCCCGGGCATGGACAGCGGCAGGGTCACCTTGCGGAAGGTGGTGGCGGGCGTGGCGTAGAGGTCGCCCGCGGCCTCGTGGAGCCGGCCGTCGATCCGCTCCAGCGAGGTGTAGAGCGGCAGGATCATGAAGGGCAGGAAGTTGTACGTCAGTCCGCAGACGACGGCCATCGGGGTGGCCAGCACCCGGTTGTTCTCGGTCCAGCCGAGCCAGCCGGTGACGTCCAGGACGTGCAGGGTGTTGAGGACGTCGACGACGGCGCCGCCGTCCGCGAGGATCGTCTTCCAGGCCAGCGTCCGGATCAGGAAGCTGGTGAAGAACGGGGCGATGACCAGTACGAGCACCAGGTTGCGCCACCGCCCGGCCTTGAAGGCGATCAGATAGGCGAGCGGGTAGCCCAGCAGCAGGCAGAGGACCGTGGCGGTGCCCGCGTACAGCAGGGATCTGATGAACTGCGGGTAGTAGTCGGCGAAGGCGTCCCAGTAGGTCCGGAAGTGCCAGGTGACCTCGAAGCCCTCCTCCAGCGATCCGGTCTGCACGGAGGTGGAGGCCTGGTAGACCATCGGCAGCGCGAAGAAGACGAGCAGCCACAGGATGCCGGGAAGCAGCAGCCAGTAGGGGACGAGCCGCCTACGGGTGGACGGCTTGCGGATCTCCGCCTCCGCGGGGGGCGCCGGCGGCGCCTCGGTGACGCTCACGCCGCCTCCTCCAGGACGCCCGCGCCGGCGGTGATGTCCTGGTCCGCGTCGAGTCCGAAGGTGTGCTCGGGGTTCCAGTGCAGGACGACCTCGGCGCCGGGGACGAGCCGGCCGTCGCGTTCGATGTTCTGCTCGTAGACCTGGAGCGCCTTGCCGGCGGGGCTCTCGACGACGTACTGGGTGGAGACGCCGATGAAGCTGGAGTCGGTGATGCGGCCGGTGACCCTGTTGCGGCCTTCGGGTATCGCGTCAGCGTCCTCGGCGTGGGCCAGGGAGATCTTCTCGGGGCGGACCCCGACGAGCAGCTTCTCTCCGCTCGCCGCCGGGGACGTGCACCGGCCGCCGGGCAGCCTGAGCCTGCCGCCGCCCGCCGCGACGACGACGTCCGTACCGGTGGAGACGATCTCGCCCTCGATGAGGTTGGAGGTGCCGAGGAAGTTGGCCACGAAGGTGGTGCGGGGGTTCTCGTACAGATCCGCGGGGGCGCCGAGCTGTTCGACCCGGCCGCCGTTCATCACCGCGACGGTGTCGGCCATGGTCATGGCCTCCTCCTGGTCGTGGGTGACGTGGACGAAGGTGATGCCGACCTCGGTCTGGATCCGCTTGAGTTCGAGCTGCATCTGCCGGCGGAGCTTGAGGTCGAGCGCGCCGAGCGGCTCGTCGAGGAGGAGGACCTGGGGGTGGTTGATGAGCGCGCGGGCCACGGCGACGCGCTGCTGCTGCCCGCCCGAGAGCTGATGCGGTTTGCGGTGGGCGAAGTCGCCGAGCTGGACGAGGTCCAGCATCTCGCCGACCTGCTTCCTCACGGACTTGATCCCGCGTCGGCGCAGTCCGAAGGCGACGTTCTCGGAGACGTCGAGGTGGGGGAAGAGCGCGTAGCTCTGGAAGACGGTGTTGACGGGCCGTTTGTACGGGGGCAGGCCCGTGATGTCACGGCCGCCGAGCGAGACCGTGCCGGTGGTGGCGTCCTCCAGGCCCGCGATCATCCGCAGGGTGGTGGTCTTGCCGCAGCCGGACGCGCCGAGCAGCGCGAAGAAGGAGCCCTGCGGGACGGTCAGGTCGAGGGGGTGCACTGCGGTGAAGGAGCCGTAGGTCTTGCTGATCCCGGTGAGACGGACGTCGCCGCCCTCTGTCTGCTGCTGTGTCATGGGTCGCGGTCCCGGTGGTGTCGGAGGAGATCGGGCGGGGAACGGGCCGTTCAGGCGCCGATGAGCTTGGCGAACTTCTCTTCGTACGCCGTCTCTTCCTCGGAGCTGAGGGAGCGGAACGCCCGCGACTTCGCGGCCATCGCCTTGTCGGGGAGGATCAGCGTGTTGGAGGCCATGGCCTCGTCGATCTTGGCGAGTTCGGCGGCGACCCCGTCCACCGGGCAGACGTAGTTGATGTACGCGGCGAGCTGGGCGGCGACCGGGAGCTCGTAGTAGTAGTCCATGAGCTTCTCGGCGTTGGTCTTGTGCCGCGCCTTTGCCGGGACCAGCATGTTGTCGCTCGAGGTGATGTAACCGGCGGCGGGGATGGTGAACTTGATGGCCGGGTTGTCGGCCTGGAGCTGGATGATGTCCCCCGCCCAGGCCACACAGGCGGCGATGTCGCCCTTGCTCAGGTCCGCGGTGTAGTCGTTGCCGGTGAAGCGGCGTATCTGGTTGGTGTCCACGCCCTTCTGCATCCGGCCGATGGCCGCGTCGAAGTCGGCGTCGTCGAACGTCCCGGGGTCCTTGCCCATGTCCAGGAGCGTCATCCCGACCGAGTCGCGCATCTCGGAGAGGAAGGACACCCGGCCCTTGAGCTCGGGGTCGTCGAGCAGCTGGGTGACGGAGTCGACCTTCCGGCCGCCGGTCGCCTTCTCGTTGTAGGCGATGACGGTCGGGATGCCGGTCCAGGGGTAGGAGTAGGCGCGTCCCGGGTCCCAGTCGGGCGTACGGAACTGGGCCGAGAGGTTCGCGAAGGCGTGCGGCAGGTTCGCGTGGTCGAGCTTCTGCGCCCAGCCGAGCCGGATGATCCGCGCGGCCAGCCAGTCGGTCACGATGATGAGGTCGCGGCCGGTGTCCTGGCCCGCGGCGAGCTGCGGTTTGATCTTCCCGAAGAACTCGACGTTGTCGTTGATGTCCTCGGTGTACTTGACCTTGATCCCGGTGCGTTCCGTGAACGCGTCGAGGGTCGGCCGGCTCTTCTCGTCCTCGCTGACGTCCATGTACTCGGTCCAGTTGGAGAAGTTGATCACCTTCTCCTTCGCCGAGTGGTCGTCCGACGCCGCGGTGCCCCCGTCCCGCTTCGCGGGCGGGATGCCGCACGCGCTCAGCGTTCCCAGGCCACCGAGCGCCAGGGCGCCCACGCCCGAAGCCCGCAGGAGGGAGCGGCGGGTGAGCGCGCCCCTGCCGTTGGTGAGGCTGCGCCTCATGGCGGCCAGCTGGGGCGCGGAGAGGCGCTCGGGCTCGTACTGCTCCATACGCGTATGCCCTTCCGGGTGGGTGGGCCGCCGGGCGGCGGCCGCTGCTATCGGTCCCCGAAAACGGTGCGGTGCCAGTCCTTCCGGGCCACCGCGGTGTTGTCGTACATGACGTGCTTGACCTGCGTGTACTCCTCGAAGGAGTACGACGACATGTCCTTGCCGAAGCCGCTGGCCCCGTATCCGCCGTGCGGCATCTCGCTGATGATCGGGATGTGGTCATTGATCCACACGCAGCCCGCCCTGAGCTCACGGGTGGCGCGGTTGGCCCGGTAGAGACCGGTGCTCCAGGCGGAGGCGGCCAGTCCGTACGGGGTGTCGTTGGCGAGGCGGATTCCCTCGTCGTCGCTGTCGAAGGGCAGCACGACCAGCACGGGGCCGAAGATCTCCGCGCCGACGATCTCGCTGTCCTGGGCCGCGTCCGTGATCAGGGTGGGCCGGTAGTAGGCCCCGTCGGCGAGTACGCCGCCGGGGGCCTCGCCGCCGGTGACGACGGTGGCGTGGGCGCGGGCCCGGTCGACGAAGCCGGCGACGCGGTCGCGCTGCTGATGGCTGATCAGCGGCCCGAGGTCGGTGGACGGGTCGAAGGGGTCGCCGAGCCGCACGCTCTCCATCAGGGCCGCGACCCCGCTGACGAACGCGTCGTGGAGCGGGCGCTGGACATAGGCGCGGGTGGCGGCGGTGCAGTCCTGACCGGTGTTGATGAGTGATCCGGCGACCGCTCCCTGGATCGCGGCGTCGAGATCGGCGTCGTCGAACACGAGGAAGGGTGCCTTGCCGCCGAGTTCCAGGTGCAGGCGCTTGACCGACCCGGTGGCCAGCGCGGCGACCCGCTTGCCGACGGCCGTGGAGCCGGTGAAGGAGATCATCGCGACGTCGGGGTGGCCGACGAGGTGTTCGCCCGCGTCCTGGCCCGCGCCGGAGACGATGTTGACCACGCCGTCCGGGATGCCCGCCTCGGTGGCCGCCTGCGCGAACATCAGCGAGGTGAGCGGCGTGATCTCGGCGGGCTTCAGCACGACGGTGTTGCCGGCGGCGACGGCCGGGAGGATCTTCCAGGCGGCCATCTGGAGCGGGTAGTTCCAGGGTGCGACGGAGCCGATGACCCCGAGGGCCTCGCGGCGTACGTAGGAGGTGTGGTCGCCGCTGTACTCGCCGGCCGACTTCCCTTCGAGGTGGCGGGCGGCACCGGCGAAGAACGCGGTGTTGTCGACGGTGCCCGGTACGTCGAACTCGGTGGAGAGCTTGACCGGCTTGCCGCACTGCAGGGACTCGGCGTACGCGAAGTCCTCGGCCCGCTCGTCGAGTACGGCGGCGAAGCGGTGCAGCGCCTGCGACCGCTCGCCCGGGGTCAGCCCCGACCAGCCGGGGAACGCCTCGCGGGCGGCGGCGACGGCGGCGTCGACATCGGCGGTGCCGGCCAGTTCGTAGCGGTAGACCGTCTCGCCCGTCGCGGGGTTCACCACGTCCTGGTGGCGACCCGATGTGCCGGGGCGCAGCCGTCCGCCGATGTACTGCGCGCCCGCCGCGAAGCGCTCCTGCACCTGGAAGCCGTTGCCCATGAGCTCTCCTCCGCTGCCCCTGTGACCAGGGGCGGCGTAGCTTCTTCTCGAATTGAGTGCCGATCCTGACAGAGGAGACCTCTACCAACAAGTGATTCCGTTGTTTCCTTTTGGTTACGCGACGGAATCTGTCGACGATGTGTCTCGCGCGCACGGAAATCCCTGTACCGGCTGTCAGTGGCGGATGCCAGACTCGGCAGGCATGGAACCGGATTGTGCGGACCGTGACGCGCTCGTGGCACGGGTGGCCCGCGGGGAGCGTGTGAAGTACCTGCCGTTCTGGGGGCATCGGCCCCGCGCGGACGGCAGGCTCGGGGAGAGCTGCCTCAGCCAGTGGTGGCCGTCGCCGTTCACCGTCGATTCGGTGGGCTACGCCTCGGCGGAGCACTGGATGATGGCGGGCAAGGCGCGGCTCTTCGGCGACCGGGAGGCGGAGGAGCGTGCGGTGGCGGCGGGCAGCCCCGCCGCGGCGAAGAAGGTGGGCCGGCTGGTCAGGGGCTTCGACGACGCCGTGTGGCGGCGGGAGCGGTTCGCCCTGGTCGTCGCGGGCAGCGTCCACAAGTTCGGCCAGGACCCGGACCTCCGGGCGTATCTGCTGGGCACCGGCGAGCGGGTGCTCGTCGAGGCCAGCCCTCTGGACCGGATATGGGGCATCGGGCTCGCCAAGGAGGATCCGCGCGCCCTGGCCCCGGAGTCCTGGCGGGGGCTGAATCTGCTGGGCTTCGCACTCATGGAGGCGCGGACGCGGCTGCGCGCGGACCATCCGTAGGGCGCCGATCACGTGCCCGGCCCGGGGACCTGGGTCCCGGGCCGGGCCACGGGCGGGCTCCCGCGCCGGTCAGCGCGAGGTGCCGACGACCAGCGTGGTGGCGTACGGGTCGTCGTAGTCGTACTCACTGCCCGTCTCGTCGTTGGCGATGGCCCAGATCAGGAATCCGAGGAAGGCCGCGCTGATGGCCATCGCGATCGATCCCAGGATGATCCCGGCGAGCGCCATGCCGCCGTTGGTCGCCTCGCCCCGCTTGGCGCGGCCCCGGCCGATGATGCCGAAGATCAGGGCGAGGAGGCCCAGGATGATCCCCAGCCCCCACATGCAGAAGCCGACGACCGAGATGATGCCGAGCACCATCGCCGCGACACCCAGCCCGTTGGCCGGTGCCGGGCCCCAGGCCTGCTGGCCCGCGTACCCGGGATATCCCGGGTAGCCGTAGGCGGCGGACGGTCCGGCGGGAGGAGCGGGGTAGCCGTAGGCGGCGGAGGGCGGGGCAGAAGGAGCCGGGTAGCCGTACTGGCCGGGCTGGCCGGGTCCGTGCGGTGCGGTCGGCGGCTCGGGGACGCCGGGCGGCTGCGCGGGGCCGAAGCCGCCGGCCTGACCCGGTATGGGCCCGCCGCCCGTCTCCGGGCCGGGCATGGACGTCACCGTGGGCTGGTTGTGCACGGCGGGCGGAGCCGCGTCGGAGGGCTGCTTGCCCAGATCGATCCGCTTCTCCGGCGGCGCCCACGGATCGCGCGGCACGCCCTCGCCGCCGGCCTGAGGTGTGTTGTCTGACATGGGCCTCCCCCATCGTGATCCCGCCCCATGCTACGGCCCGGTCTCCGGCAGCAGAGCCCCGCATACGATGATCGGTGCAGCCGGTGCGCCCGGCCCGAAACAGAGAGCCGGGAGATTCCGATGAACGATCTGCACCCCTTCATCGCGGGGCTGCCCAAGGCCGAGCTCCACGTCCACCACGTGGGGTCCGCCTCGCCGCGCATCGTGGCCGAACTGGCGGCCCACCACCCGGACTCCAAGGTCCCCACGGACCCGGAGGCGCTGTCGGACTACTTCACCTTCACCGACTTCGGGCACTTCATCGACGTCTACCTCTCGGTGGTGGACCTGATCCGTACCCCCGAGGACGTCCGGCTGCTGACCTTCGAGGTCGCCCGGGACATGGCGCGGCAGAACATCCGGTACGCGGAGCTGACCGTCACCCCGTTCAGCTCGACCCGCAGGGGCATCCCCGAGCAGGGCTTCATGGAGGCCATCGAGGACGCCCGCAAGGCGGCCGAGACCGAACTCGGCGTCGTGCTGCGCTGGTGCTTCGACATTCCCGGCGAGGCAGGTCTCGAAGCCGCCGAGGAGACGGCCCGGCTCGCCGTGGACCTGCGGCCCGAGGGGCTGGTCTCCTTCGGTCTCGGCGGACCCGAGGTGGGCGTGGACCGCCCGCAGTTCAAGCCCTACTTCGACCGGGCGATCGCGGCGGGCCTGCACTCCGTCCCGCACGCCGGGGAGACCACCGGCCCGCAGACGGTCTGGGACGCGCTCACCGCGCTGCGGGCCGAGCGCATCGGCCACGGCACCAGCTCCGTCCAGGACCCGAAGCTTCTGGCCCATCTCGCCGAGCACCGCATCGCCCTGGAAGTCTGCCCGACGTCCAACATCGCCACCCGCGCGGTCACGGACATCGACCGGCACCCGATCAGGGAGATGGTCGAGGCGGGCGTCCTCGTCACCGTCAACAGCGACGACCCGCCCATGTTCGGCACCGACCTCAACAACGAGTACGCGGTGGCGGCCCGGCTGCTCGGCCTGGACGAGCTCGGGCTCGCGGCCCTGGCGAAGAACGCGGTGGAGGCGTCGTACCTGGACCCGGCGGGCAAGCGGAGCCTGGCCTCCGAGATCGACACGTACACGACGAACTGGCTGAGGACTCCCGGCAGGTGAGCTCCCGCGGTCACAATGGCCCCATGATCACCGACGTCACCGCCGTGGCCCATCGCGGCGATCCCTACCGCGCCCGCGAGAACACGCTCCCCTCGGTCCTGTCCGCCGTGGCCCGGGGGGCGGACGCGGTCGAGATCGATGTCCGCGTCACCCGTGACAAGGTGCCCGTGCTGCTGCACGACTCCACCCTGGAGCGCCTCTGGGGCCATGACATCCGCATCGACCGGATCGGCCACCAGGAGCTGGTGGAGCGGACCGGGGGCGGGGTCCCCACCCTGCGTGAGGTCCTGTCCGCCGCCGGCGGCCGGCGGATCATGGCCGATCTGCCCGGCGCGACCGACGCGTCCGTGCGGGAGATCGTCGGTGTGGTGCGGGAGAGCGGGGCCGGGGAGAGCGTCTACTACTGCGCGAACACCGACGCGATGCTGAAGGTGCGCGGCGCGGACCCGTCCGCGGAGATCGCGCTGACCTGGACGACGCTCGCGCCGCCGCGCGCCGTGCTGCTCGAAGCGGTGCGCCCGCGCTGGCTGAACTACCGCTTCGGGCTGCTGAGCCGGGAGCTGACCGACCGTATCCACTCCGACGGACTGCTGGTCTCCGCCTGGACGGCCGACACCCGGCGCACGATGCGAAGGCTCCTCTCGTACGGCGTCGACTCGATCACCACCAACCGGATCGACGCGCTCCGGGCGCAGTTGGCGAACTCCCGTTCCCCTGGCTCTTCTTGATCGGTCCGGCATCATGGGCGGGTCCGCACCGCCAGTGATTCCAGGAGCAGAAGTGACCGACCCCGGCCCCCGCACCGCGCCAGCCCGTGTCCGTGCCGACATCGCCCACAACGCCCGGGTGTGGAACTACTGGCTGGGCGGCGCCGACCACTATCCCGTGGACCGTGTGGTCGGCGACCGGGTCACCGGCCTGTACCCGAGCATCGGTGAAGTGGCCCGCGCCGACCGGGCGTTCCTGGGGCGGGTGGTGCGCCATCTGGCCGGTGACGCGGGCATCGGCCAGTTCCTGGACATAGGCACCGGGCTGCCGAGCGCGGACAACACCCATGAGGTCGCCCAGCACACCGCGCCCGACGCCCGTGTGGTCTACGTCGACAACGACCCGACCGTCCTGGCGCACGCGCGCTCACTGCTCACCAGCTCGCCCGAGGGCGCCACGGAGTACGTCGACGCGGACGCCCGGGACCCGCTGCGGATCCTGGGCGCCGCCGAGGGGACCCTCGATCTGCGGCGCCCGGTCGCGGTGATGATGCTCGGCATCCTCAATTTCGTGCTGGACACGGACGAGGCGCGGAGCATCGTGAGGACGCTGATGGACGCGCTGCCCTCCGGCAGCCATCTGGTGCTGACGCATCCCACGCTGGAGCTGGGCGGCGAGGGCAACGAGGAGGCGATGGCCTTCTGGAACAAGAACGCCACCCCGCCGATCACCGCCCGCAGCCGGACCGAGTTCGCCTCGTTCCTGGACGGCCTGGACGTCCTGGAACCGGGCATCGTCTCCTGCTCCCGCTGGCGGGCGCCCGCCGTCGCCCGGAACCCCGAGGTGGCGCAGTTCGGCGCGGTGGGCCGGAAGCCCTGATGCGAAGACCGTGGCCGGGGCGGCTCCCCCGCGAGGCCTGGACCACCGACATCGGTGTCACCCTGCTGGTGCAGGCGGCGATCACCATGCCGTTCGTGGTGCCCCGGTCGGCCTCCCTCCCACCGGCCACCTGGGCTGCGTACGGGCTGACGACACTGACGGTGCTGCCGCTGGCCGTCCGCCGAAGGGCACCGGTGAGCGTGCTGATCGCCGTGCTGTCGGCGGGCGCGCTGTACCGGTTCACCGTGGACGGCCCGGGGCAGCCCCTCCCGTACACCGGGCTGGTGGCGTTCTACACGGTGGCCGAGCTGTCCTCGCCCCGGCGGCGGCTCGCGGTGTCCCTGCTGGTGACCGCGGCGGTGGTCCCCTCGGTCGCGGTGAACACCGGTGAGGCGCGGGAACTGTTGTTCTCGCTGTTCGTCTTCGCCGCGGCGTACGCCTTCGGACGGTTCACCCACACCCGCAAGGCGTACATCCGGGCGATGGAGGACAGGGCGCGGCAGCGGGAGGTGACCCACCGGATCGAGGCCGAGCAGGCCGCGGCCCGGGAACGGGCCAGGATCGCGCGGGAGATGCACGACATCCTGTCCCACGCGGTCAGCCTGATGATCGTGCAGGCGGAGGCCGGACCGGTCGCCGTGCGCACGGCGCCGGAACGGGCCGAGGCCGCCTTCGACGCCATCTCGGAGACCGGCAGGGACGCGATGGTGCAGCTCCGCCGGATGCTGGGGGTGCTGCGCGAGGACGCGCCGGGCGACGGGGCGCCGCCGCGTACGCCCCAGCCGGCACTGTCCGGGCTGCCGGGCCTGCTGGACCGGGTTCGCTCCGGCGGTCTCGACGTCACGCACACGGTGACGGGCCGGCCGGTCGCCCTGCCGGCGGACACGGAGGCCACGGTGTACCGGATCGTGCAGGAGGCGCTGACGAACGTCGTACGGCACGCCGGTGCGAGCCGTGTGACCGTGGAACTCGGCCACACGCCGGACCGGCTGACGGTCACCGTGACGGACGACGGCAGGGGGCCGGGCACGGCCACCGGCCTGGGACTGGTCGGTATCCGTGAGCGGGCCGCCGCACACGGCGGGACGGCCGGACACGGGGCCGGTCCGGACGGCACGGGATTCCAGGTGCGCGTCGCCCTTCCCTTGTAACCTCCCCGCAGGGGGTGTGAGATGACGATCCGTGTGGTGGTGGCGGACGACCAGGAGTTGGTGCGCAGCGGTTTCGCGATGATCCTGGACGCGCAGCCGGACATCGAGGTGCTCGCCGAGGTGGGGGACGGCGCGCAGGCCCTCGACGCGGTGGACAGGCTGCGTCCGGACATCGCGCTGCTGGACATCCGGATGCCCGTCATGGACGGCATCGAGGCGTGCCGGGCGATCGGTGCCCGGAGCGGATGCCGCACGGTCATGCTGACCACCTTCGACTCGGACGCCTACGTCTACGAGGCACTGCACGCGGGCGCGAGCGGCTTCCTGCTGAAGAATGTCCGCCGGGACGACCTCGTCCACGCGGTGCGGGTGGTCGCGGCCGGGGACTCACTGGTCGCCCCGTCCGTGGCGCGCCGGCTGATCGCCGAGTACACCTCGCGGCCCGCCGCGCGGCCGGTCCGGGGGACGGACCGTCTGGACGTCCTGACGGTCCGTGAGCGGGAGACGCTCCTGCACCTGGCGCGCGGACTGAGCAACGCCGAGATCGCCGCCGCGCTCGTGGTCAGCGAGCACACGGTGAAGACCCATGTGGGCAACGTGCTGTCCAAGCTGGGGCTGCGCGACCGGATCCAGGCGGTCATCTGTGCCTACGAGACGGGGCTGGTCGCTCCCCTCCCTGACGGGGCGGCGGCGTCTCCCCCGGCCGGGGGAGGGCCCGCCGCCGTCTCCCCCGCGCAGGGGAGACGGTCTCCCTCCCGGAACCCCTCGCTCGGGTGATCCGCCGGGGCGTCCGGATCAAGAGGATGGAGTCATCACCCGGTCACCGACTCCACCTTCCGGAGGCACCCCATGAACAGCCGCGCCCGCGCCCTCCTCGCCGCAGCACTGGTCCTCGGCATCGCGTCGGGACCCACCGCTCCCGCCGTGGCGGCAGGCAACGGCCCTTCCGGGCCCGCCGCCTCATCCGTTTCCGCCTCCGCGCACGGAGTCCGCGCAACCGATGCCGCGGCCCTGCGCGCGGCGATCTCCGGACTGCCCGACGACGGCGCGACCGCGGCGCTGGTACGGGTCGCGGGCACGGACGGAAGCTGGCGCGGCAGCTCAGGGGTGCACGACCTGGTCTCGAACAGCCCCGCCGATCCGGACGCACGGTTCCGCGCCGGCTCGGTGACGAAGGTCTTCACCGCCGCCACGGTCCTGCAACTGGCCGCCGAGCACGAGCTGGACCTCGGCCGGGCGGCCAGGGACTACCTCCCGGACCTGATCCCGGCGGCGTACGGCCGGGTGAGCGTCCGGCAGCTGCTCAACCACACGAGCGGGATACCGGCGGCCCGGACGACGGGCGGGACCCTGGAGGACTGGTACGCCCACCGCTTCGACTTCCACTCCCCCCGTGACATGGTCGCCTCGGCCATGGGGCAGGAGCCGGAGTTCGCCCCCGGGACGAGCCAGCACTACCTGAACATCAACTACACGCTGCTGGGGCTCCTGATCGAGAAGGTGACGGGCGACACGTACGCCCACCAGGTGGGCGAGCGCGTCCTGCGCCCGCTTGGGCTGCGCTCCACCTCGTTCCCCGGCGCCGACCCGCGCATCCACGGACCGCACAACCACGGCTACCAGGCATTCGCCACGGCGTCCGGTGGCACGGAGCTGCGGGACGTGACGGTGTGGGGCACCACCGACGGATGGGCGGCAGGAGACATCATCTCGACCACCGCAGATCTGGAGCGTTTCACCAAGGCACTCTTCCGTGGGCAGGTGGTGCGGGGACCGCTGCTGGAGGAGATGTTCACACTGCCGGGCTCCTCGGTGCGGACGTACGGCACGGGCAAGCCCGCCCAGTTCGGCGCCGGACTCAGCGTCATGACCCTGGGCGGGCGGCAGGTATGGGGGAAGACGGGGGGCCGCTGGGGCTACAACTCGGTGATGGCGGCAACCCGTGATCTGTCCCGCACGCTCGTCTACAGCGTCAACTCGACCGACGCGAAGGGGCAGGACATCAACCCCACGGCGCTGGGCGTCATCGTGGCGGCGTTCGGTGCCCCCTCGGCCGGCTGAGTCATGCGGGCCGGGCGGCCGGCAGCCCGGCCGTCGTGGTCTCCAGCCGCTTGATCATGCGGTGGACGACGAGCAGCGGGATGATCCCGAAGACTCCGAAGGACATGTCGACGAGGGTCCACCCGAAGGGGATGTCCCGGATCGGCCCGCAGATCAGCGCGAGCGGGATGATCCCGGCGCAGGCGATCATGCCGAACTCGATCACCCAGATGTTGCGGACGGGGTCGCGGTAGGGGCCGTAGAAGGCGACCGCGATGACGAGGTGGGCGAAGGCCAGCCAGTCGGTGCCGTAGAGCACGAAGGGGTGGGCGGCATCGGTCTCGTCGAGACCGGTCCGGACCCGGGTGATCCACTCCGTGAACGCCGGGAAGTGCTCGGGGAAGGGGGAGGCCGAGGACGTCAGCAGGTCCTCGAGCCAGTGGAGTTCGGTGACCAGCGGGAAGGCCGTGAGGCCGCTGAGCACCAGACAGACGATGAAGACGACCAACCACACGCGTATGCGCCGCAAGAGGGCTCGCTCGCTCATGCCCGCAGCGTACGCCCGCCATGAACACGTTCAATTCGGGGGTACACGGAACGGCCCCGGGCCGGGGCCCGGGGCCGTTGCCGCCACTGCGAATGTGGCCGCGCACTGCGACTGCGGCCGTTCACTTCCACTGCGGCCGCGACCGCGAACGCGACTACGGAGAAGACGTGTCAGTCGTCCAGGGACGTCATGACGTGCTTGATCCTGGTGTAGTCCTCGAAGCCGTACGCGGAGAGGTCCTTGCCGTAGCCGGACTTCTTGAACCCGCCGTGCGGCATCTCGGCGACGAGCGGGATGTGGGTGTTGATCCACACGCAGCCGAAGTCGAGCTTCTTGGACATGCGCATCGCGCGGGAGTGGTCCTTGGTCCACACCGAGGAGGCCAGGGCGTACTCGACGCCGTTGGCGTACTCCACGGCCTGGGCCTCGTCCGTGAAGGACTGGACGGTGATGACGGGCCCGAAGACCTCGTGCTGGATGATCTCGTCGTCCTGCCGGAGGCCCGAGACGACGGTCGGAGCGTAGAAGTAGCCCTTGTCGCCGACCCGGTGGCCGCCGGCCTCGACCTTGGCGTGCGCCGGGAGCCGTTCGATGAACCCGACGACCTGGGCGAGCTGGTTGGCGTTGTTGAGCGGGCCGTACAGCACGTCCTCGTCGTCCGGCAGGCCGGTCTTCGTGTCGGCCGCCGCCTTGGCGAGGGCGGTGACGAACTCGTCGTGGATGGACTCGTGGACCATGACGCGGGTGGCAGCCGTACAGTCCTGGCCCGCGTTGAAGTAACCGGCCACGGAGATGCCTTCGACGGCCTTGGCGATGTCGGTGTCCTCGAACACGACGACGGGTGCCTTGCCGCCGAGCTCCAGGTGGACCCGCTTGACGTCCTTGGCCGCGGACTCCGCGACCTGCATGCCGGCCCGTACGGAACCGGTGATGGAGGCCATCGCCGGGGTGGGGTGCTCGACCATCGCACGGCCGGTCTCACGGTCGCCGCAGATGACGTTGAAGACGCCCTTGGGCAGGATCTGCCCGATGATCTCGGCGATCAGCACGGTCGACGCCGGAGTGGTGTCGGACGGCTTGATCACGACGGTGTTGCCCGCGGCGAGCGCCGGGGCGAACTTCCACACCGCCATCATCATCGGGTAGTTCCACGGCGCGACCTGGGCGCAGACGCCCACCGGCTCGCGCCGGACGATGGAGGTCAGCCCCTCCATGTACTCGCCGGCCGAGCGGCCCTCCAGCAGCCGGGCGGCGCCCGCGAAGAAGCGGATCTGGTCCACCATCGGCGGGATCTCTTCGGTGCGGGTGAGCTCCAGCGGCTTGCCGGTGTTCTCCGACTCGGCCGCGATGAGGTCCTCCGCCCGCTCCTCGAAGGCGTCCGCGATCTTCAGCAGGGCTTTCTGGCGCTCCGCGGGAGTCACGTCGCGCCAGGCGGGGAAGGCCGCGGCGGCGGCCTGCATGGCGGCGTCGACGTCGGCCTGCCCGGAGAGCGGGGAGGTCGCGTAGACCTCTTCCGTCACCGGGTTGACCACGTCGATGGTCCGCCCGTCCGCGGCGTCCCGGAACTCTCCGTCGATGTAGTTGCGCAGACGGCGCACCTCGGTGGTCACAACGACCCCTCCTGTCGACTGTCCGATGGGTGAGACATCCACCCTAAACGGTTCGGTGACGCTTTCGACATACCCAACCGCCGATAACTTCGGATTCAGTGAGTTTGAACCTTCGAAACAACGAATTTCATCGAATCGGGCTTGCCAGACAGACGAGTCGCGGTGCACAGTGAGTGTGTGGCCAGTCGCAGCGCAGACTCCAGGACCGGGAACGGATCGGCACCAGCCGTCGATGCCGTGTCCCTCGCAATCATCGAGCAGCTCCAGGAGGACGGACGCCGTCCGTACGCCGCGATCGGCAAGGCCGTGGGCCTGTCCGAAGCGGCCGTGCGCCAGCGCGTCCAGAAGCTGCTCGACCAGGGCGTGATGCAGATCGTCGCCGTCACGGACCCGCTCACCGTGGGGCTGCGGCGCCAGGCGATGGTCGGGATCAACGTCGAGGGCGACCTCGACCCCGTGGCCGAGGCCCTGTCGGCCATGGCCGAGTGCGAGTACGTGGTGATGACCGCGGGCTCCTTCGACCTCATGGTGGAGATCGTCTGCGAGGACGACGACCACCTGCTGGAGACGATCAACAAACGCATCCGGGCCATACCCGGCGTGCGCTCCACCGAGAGCTTCGTCTACCTCAAGCTCAAGAAGCAGACCTACATGTGGGGAACCCGATAGCCGTGAGCAAGGACCTCAGCCGAACCGCGTACGACCACCTGTGGATGCACTTCACCCGCATGTCGGACTACGAGAACGCGCCCGTTCCCACCATCGTGCGTGGCGAAGGCACCTACATCTACGACGACAAGGGCAAGCGCTACCTCGACGGCCTCTCCGGCCTGTTCGTCGTCAACGCCGGACACGGCCGTCACGAGCTCGCCGAGACCGCGTACAAGCAGGGCCAGGAGCTGGGCTTCTTCCCCGTGTGGTCCTACGCCCACCCCAAGGCCGTCGAACTGGCCGAGCGGCTGGCGCACCACGCCCCGGGCGACCTCAACAAGGTCTTCTTCACCACGGGCGGCGGCGAGGCCGTGGAGACGGCCTGGAAGCTGGCCAAGCAGTACTTCAAGCTCAAGGGCAAGCCCACCAAGTACAAGGTCATCTCGCGCGCGGTCGCCTATCACGGCACCCCGCAGGGCGCCCTGTCGATCACCGGACTGCCCGCGCTCAAGGCCCCGTTCGAGCCGCTGGTCCCCGGCGCGCACAAGGTGCCGAACACCAACATCTACCGCGCGCCTCTGTTCGGCGACGACCCGGAGGCCTTCGGCCGCTGGGCCGCCGACCAGATCGAGCAGCAGATCCTCTTCGAGGGCCCGGACACGGTCGCCGCGGTCTTCCTGGAGCCCGTCCAGAACGCCGGCGGCTGCTTCCCGCCGCCGCCCGGGTACTTCCAGCGGGTGCGCGAGATCTGCGACCGGCATGACGTACTGCTCGTCTCCGACGAGGTCATCTGCGCCTTCGGCCGCCTCGGCACGATGTTCGCCTGCGACAAGTTCGGCTACGTGCCGGACATGATCACCTGCGCCAAGGGCATGACCTCGGGCTACTCCCCCATCGGCGCGTGCATCATCTCCGACCGGCTGGCCGAGCCGTTCTACCAGGGCGACAACACCTTCCTGCACGGCTACACCTTCGGCGGCCACCCGGTGTCCGCGGCGGTCGGCCTCGCCAACCTCGACATCTTCGAGCGCGAGGGCCTCAACCAGCACGTCCTGGACAACGAGAACGCCTTCCTGACGACGCTCCAGAAGCTGCACGACCTGCCGATCGTCGGCGACGTCCGCGGCAACGGCTTCTTCTACGGCATCGAGCTGGTGAAGGACAAGGCCACCAAGGAGACCTTCACCGACGAGGAGACCGAGCGCGTCCTGTACGGCTTCCTCTCCAAGGCGCTGTACGAGAACGGCCTCTACTGCCGGGCCGACGACCGCGGCGACCCGGTCGTGCAGCTCGCGCCGCCGCTGATCTCCGACCAGTCGACCTTCGACGAGATCGAGGGCATTCTGCGCGGCGTCCTGACGGAGGCCTGGACGAAGCTCTGACCGACGGCTCCTGTCGCCGGCGCGAGCCCGCGCAGCAGTCATTTCATACGGTCCACGCGGCCCGGATGCACCCGTTCGAGTGAGAAGGGGAGCATCCGGGCCGCGTACTGTCCCGACACCCCGGTCCGGCTGCCTAGCGTGCCGAGTGACCGATCGGCCTTGACCTCGTTCCCCCATACGGGGGAATGGGAAATCTGATCCGAACCGAGGTGTACGCCATGGTGGCCCCGCCCGACAACGACGTGATCTGGGCACGTTCCCTGCACCACTCCCACAACGGCTCCCCGGGGCTCGGCGGTGTCTCCCTCGGCGTCCGCGACGGCGAGATCCTCGCCGTGACCGGGCCACGGGGGAGCGGCAAGACGACACTCCTGCACTGCCTCTCCGGCCAGCTGGTGCCCGACCAGGGAGAGGTCTGGTTCAACAGCGTCCCCGTGCACACCATGGGCCCCCGGCTGCGCGAACAGCTGCGCCGGGAAAGATTCGGCTGGATCGCGGCCGAACCGCAGCTCGTGCCCGAGCTCAACACCTGGGAGAACGCCGCACTGCCGCTGCTGCTGCGGGGCGTCTCCCACCGGCAGGCGAAGAAGGCGGCCACCGAGTGGCTGGAGCGCCTGGACATCGGCCCTCTCGCCAGGAAGCGACCCCACGCGCTCCTCCAGTCCCAGCGCCAGCGGATCTCCGTGGCCCGCGCGCTGGCCGCCTCGCCGTCCGTGATCTTCGCGGACGAGCCGACGGCGACGCTGCACCACGCCGAGCGCGCCCAGCTGCTGCGCACTCTGACCACGGCGGCGCGCTCGCACGGCATCACCGTCGTGCTCGCCACCCACGACCCGGAGGTCGCCTCCCTGGGGGACCGTGTGGTCTCGCTGCTGGACGGCCGCCGAGTCAACACCGTCTCCCTGCCCTCCGCGTCCGATACGGAAGGCCGCTCGGCGTGCTCGCTCTCCGTCTGACCCGCGGCTCGCATCCCCTGGTCCTGATGCGGCGGCTGCTTCTCGCCGCCGCGTCGGCGGGGGTCGGCTTCCTGCTCCTGTGCACCCTGGGATACGCCTCCGGGCACCCGGCGCATGCCTCCGGTTCCGTCCTGCGGCTGCTCTGGTGCGCCGTGCCGCTGGCCGCGACGGTCCAGTTCGCGGTCGCCGTCGCGCGTACGGATCCGAGCACGCGTCCGCGACCCGGTCTCTTCGCCGCCGGTCTCGGGCCGGCCCGTCTCTCGCTGCTCGCGGCGATCTCCACGGCGGTGTCCACCACGCTCGGGTCGGTCGTGGCGCTGCTCTTCTTCCTGCATCTGCGCGGCGATCTGACCGGGCTGCCGTTCGACGGGGGCGCGGCCGAGTTCCTGGGCGCGGGCACCCCGCTGCCGCTCGCCGCCGCGCTGATGCTGCTGGCAGTGGTGCCGCTGGCTGCTTCGGCGGCCGGCGGGCTCGCGCTGCGGTCCAGGCCCGTCGCGCCCTCCGAGGCGCAGGAGGCGGAGGACGACCTCGCGCCCGCCCCGGCGCCGACGGGCCTGCCCTGGGGGGTGGCGCTCACAGCGGCCGGGCTCGCGGTCGAGGCGTACACGAGCCGCGACTCGGCGGGCAGCCCCTTCCCGCTGCCCGGCCGGCTGGACTCCACCCCCGCGGCCGTGCTCGTGGGCTGGACCCTGACCGCGATCGGTCTGGCGATGGCGGGGCCCGGTCTCACCCATCTCTGCGGACGGCTGCTCCAGGCCGTGCGCCCGGGAGCCGTGCGGCTGCTGGCCGGCCGGGTGCTGATGGACGAGGCGTCCCGGATCGGCCGGCCGCTCGGGGTGGTCTGCGCGGTGCTGTCGGGGGTGATCGCGGCGTCCGTCCTGTACACCGGCGGCCCGCGCCCCTTCGGCCCGCTGACCGCGCTCGGCGCCGTACTCGTCGTCGGCTGCACCACCGCCACGCTGATGACCTCCGCGCTGGAGGCCAAGCAGGCCCGCGCCCGTACGGCCAGCACCCTGCTGCGGCTCGGCGCCCCGGCCTCCGCGCTGCGGTCCGCCGCAGCCCTGCGGGCGGTGGCCCTGCTGGTCGTCTTCGCCCCGCTGACCTGGGCGATCGCGGTGCTGGCGGCGCTGCCCCTGACGGAGTGACACCCTCCGCGGAAGCCGGTACGTAGCATGGCGGCGTGGAGAATCCGGACGAGAACACCTACGCACCCGGCGTCGAGATAGAGACGCTCGCCGCATTCGATCAGGCGGTGGCGGCCGGGACCCTGGCCGGCCACCGCGTCCAGTCCGTCGATCTGACGGACCGGACCGAGGCCCTGCTCACGACCGACACCCGGGGCGCGGTCTTCCTCGGCTGCCGCATGGAGCCCCGCGCCGAGGCGAAGATACGGGCGGACGGCGCCTTCGTCTTCCCACCGGTGCCGGGCCTGCCCTTCGACCCGTACCGCGGACTGCTCTACAACCCCGAGGCCCTGTACGAAGGGCTCGGACAGGGCGGCTACTCGGCTACGCCGGACGCCCGCGCCTACGCCTGGTTCCAGCTGACCAGGTCGAACGGCGACGTCTTCGCCTCGATGCTGCGGGCGCTCCACGACGACGCGGTCTCCGACGCGCTGGACGAACACCTCGCCGGGGCGCGGGTGGTGGGCGTGATGGGCGGCCACGCGATGGCCCGGGGCACCGAGGAGTACACCGGTGCCGCGACGCTCGGCAGGGAGCTGGCCCGCAGCGGTCTCACGGTCGCCACGGGCGGTGGCCCGGGCGCGATGGAGGCGGCCAACCTGGGCGCGTACTCCGCTCCGTACACCGACGCGATGCTGCTCAAGGCCTGCGAACTCCTCGCCGCCGCACCCTCGTTCAGCCCTTCGGTCACGGACTGGGCGACGGCGGCCTTCGATGTGAGGGAGCGCTGGCCGGAAGGTGGCACCTCGGTCGCGATCCCCACCTGGTTCTACGGACACGAGCCGCCGAACGCCTTCGCGGACCACATAGCCAAGTACTTCGCGAACGCCCTGCGCGAGGACGGGCTGCTGGCCCGCTCGACGGCGGGTGTGATCTTCCTGCCCGGCGCGGCCGGGACCGTGCAGGAGATCTTCGACAACGCGACGCCGAACTACTACGAGTCGCGTTCCGCGCCCACACCGATGGTGCTGGTGAACCGCGCGCACTGGACGGAGAAGCTGCCCGCGTGGCCGCTGCTGAGCGCGCTCGCGGCGGACCGTGCGATGGAGTCCCGAATCGCGCTCGTCGACACCGTGGAGGAGGCTGCCGGGGCGCTGGCCCGGCTGAGCGGCTGAGCGGGCCGCCGCCCCCGGGGGTTCAGCGGGCGGCGAGCCGGGTGTCGAGGGCGTCGAAGAAGGCCTCCCAGCCGTCCTCGGCCGCCGCGTACTGCTCGGGTGTGAGGTTGCCGCCGCGCTGCCGGAAGACCATCTCGGTGGACGTGCGGCTCTTCTCGGTGAGGGTGACCGTGACGGTCTCCCCCTCGGTGCCCTCGGGCGCGCCGGCGTCCTTCAGCGTGAAGACGAGCCGCTCGGGCGGGGAGACCTCCTGGTAGACGCCGTGGAAGGGCATCTCCGTGCCGGGCACCACGATGACGAGGCTCCAGGCGCCGCCCGGTGCGACGTCCATCGACACCCGGTCCAGCGGCACGTCGGCGTCGCCCCCGTACCAGGCGGCGAAGTCCTCGGGGACCGTCCAGGCCGCGAACACACGGTCCCGGGGCGCCGCGACCTCGCGGGTGATGTCGATGCCCTCGCGCACTGAGCCGGCCATGACGCTGTTCCCTTCGACGCCCCACTTCAGAGGACCAGGCTCCGGGGAAGGCCGCCACCGGGCGGGTCAGGCCGGGGGAAGCGGGTCAGGCCGGGGGAAGCACGACCGTCTCCGCCGGGTCGAAGGCCACGCCCACCTCGGCACCCTCGTCCGGGGTGTCCCGCAGGCCGCACTCGGCCTCCAGCGGCGGGCCGTCCGCGGGGTGCAGGACGACGGTGACGTGGTGGCCGCGGAAGGTCCGGGCGCCCACCGTGCAGCGCAGGCCGTCCTTCGGGCTCCCGATCCGGACTCCGCCCGGCCGCACGAGCAGCTCGCGCTCGCCCTGGGGCGATCCTTCGGGCACCGGGACCTTGCCCCAGGCCGTGTCGGCGGCGGTGCCGGTGACCGTCGCGGCCACCAGGTTGTCGAAGCCCAGGAAGCGGGCGACGAAGGCCGAGGCGGGGCGCTGCCAGACCTCCAGCGGGGTGCCCGCCTGGGCGATGCGGCCGTCCCGCATGACCACGACGCGGTCGGCCAGTGCGAAGGCCTCGCCCTGGTCGTGGGTGACGGCGAGCACGGTGGTGCCGAGGCGGCCGAAGAGGGTGCGCAGTTCGACGACGAGCCGCTCCCGCAGGCTCCGGTCCAGCTGGCCCAGCGGTTCGTCGAGCATCAGGAGCTTGGGGCGGGGCGCCAGCGCGCGGGCGAGGGCCACGCGCTGCTGCTCGCCGCCGGACAGGGCGGCGACGGCCCGGTGCCCGGCCCCGGGCAGGCCGACCAGGTCCAGGAGTTCGGCGGCCCTGCGGTCACGTTCGGCGCGGGGCACGCCGTGCATCCGCAGGCCGAAGGCGACGTTCGCGGCGACGTCCCGGTGCGGGAAGAGCTGGTGGTCCTGGAACATCAGGCCGAGCCCGCGCCGGTGCACGGGCAGCGGGGCCTGGTCGACGCCGTCCAGCAGCACCCGCCCGCCGTCCAGGGACTGCAGCCCGGCCACCGCCCGCAGCAGCGTCGACTTGCCGCTGCCGCTGGGGCCCAGCACACAGACGGTCTCGTGGTCCGCGACCTGGAGGTCCACGGCGTCCAGCGCGGCCCGCTCCCCGAACCGGACCGTGGCCGACTCCACTGCCAGCATCTCTAGAACTCCCCTGATCGGTCGGTGCGGATACGTTCGAGAAGGAGCAGCGAGACCGCGCAGACGAGCATCAGAATCGTGCTGAGGGCCATCGCCTGGCCGTAGTTGAGCTCTCCGGAGCGCCCCAGCAGCCGCGCCACGGCGACCGGCAGGGTGGGGTTGTCGGGGCGGGCGATGAACACGGTCGCGCCGAACTCCCCGAGCGACACGGCGAAGGCGAAGCCCGCGGCGACCAGTACCGCCCTGCGCACCAGCGGCAGGTCCACCTCGCGCCAGGCCCGCAGCGGCGACGCACCGAGGACGGCGGCGGCCTCGCGCAGCCGGTCGTCGACCGCGCGCAGGACGGGCAGCATGGTGCGTACGACGAAGGGGACGCCGACCAGGGCCTGGGCGAGCGGGACGAGGATCCAGGACGTGCGCAGATCCAACGGCGGCTCGTCGAGCGTGATCAGGAAGCCGAAGCCGACCGTGACGGCTGACACCCCGAGCGGCAGCATCAGCAGCGCGTCGAAGCCCCGTACGAGCCTGCCCGCGTGGGGGAGGGTCAGGGCGGCTGCCGCCAGGCCGCCGATCAGCAGGGCGATGAGGGTCGCGACGGCGGCGTAGCGCAGGGAGTTGCCGATGGCGTCGAGCGGCGGCACCAGGAACGTGGAGCCGTTGGCGTCGGCGGACTGCAGCGCGCGGTAGAAGCCGAGGCCGTAGCCGCCGGAGGTGTCGAAGGACCGTTCCACCAGCACGCCGAGCGGCAGCAGGATCAGCAGCAGCACGGTCAGCAGTACGCCACCGAGCAGCGCCCGTTGTCCGGCGCCCCGGGGCGGCCGGGAGGTCTGCGCCGGGTCGACGAGCTTCAGCGCCGTCTCCCTGCGCCGCACGGTCCAGGCGTGCACGGCGAGGATGCCGCCGACCGCGGTGAACTGCACGAGGGTCAGCACGGCGGCCGTCGGCAGGTCGAGCAGCTGCGCGGTCTGGCGGTAGATCTCCACCTCCAGCGTGGAGTACGCCGGACCGCCGAGGATCTGGACGACTCCGAAGGAGGTGAACGTGAAGAGGAAGACCATCAGCGCGGCGGCGGCCACCGCCGGACCGAGCGCGGGCAGCGTCACCCGCCGCCAGGCGGCGAGGCGTCCGGCCCCGAGCACCCGGGCGGCCTCCTCCTGACGGGGGTCGAGCTGGGCCCACAGGCCGCCCACGGTCCGTACGACCACGGCGTAGTTGAAGAACACATGGGCGAGCAGGATCGCCCACACGGTGGTGTCGAGCCGGACGCCCCAGAGCTCGTCGAGGAACCCTCCGCGTCCCAGCAGCGCCAGGAACGCGGTGCCCACCACGACGGTCGGCAGCACGAACGGCACGGTCACGACGGCGCGCAGGACCTGCTTGCCCGGGAAGTCGAAGCGGGCGAACACATAGGCGCCGGGCAGCGCGATCACCAGGGTGAGGACGGTGGAGGCGAGGGCCTGCCAGGTGGTGAACCAGAGGACGTCGAGGATGTCCGGCCGGCTCAGCACCGTGCCTATCCGGCCGAACTGCCAGACGCCGTCCGTCCTCAGCCCCCGGCCGACGATCGCGGCGACGGGGTAGGCGAAGAACAGCGCGAAGAACGCGACGGGCAGGGCCATCAGGCCGAGCCGCACCGCGTTCCCCCGGCGCCGGGGCCGCGCGGCTACTTCACGACGAGCGAGGACCACGACTGGACCCACTGCTCACGGTTCTTGGCGATCTTCTCCGGTGCCACGGTCGTCGGCTCGTCGACGGTCGCACCGAACTCGGTGAAGAGCTCGGGCAGCTTCGCGTCCTTCGCCACCGGGTTCACGAACATGTTCAGCGGCATGTCCTCCTGGAACTGCTTGCTGATCAGGAAGTCCAGCAGCGCCTTGCCGCCCTTCTCGTTCTTCGCGCCGTCCAGCAGACCGGCGAACTCGATCTGGCGGAAGCAGGTGCCGGTGGCGACGCCGGTCGGGGCCTCGGTGGGCTGCGGGTCGGCGTAGAGCACCTCGACGGGCGGGCTCGACGCGTACGAGACGACGAGGGGCCGGTCCGCCTTGGCCTTCCTGCCGCCCGCGGAGCCGGAGAACTCCTCGTTGTACGCCTGCTCCCAGCCGTCGACGACCTTGACGCCGTTGCTCTTCAGCTTCTTCCAGTAGTCCTGGTAGCCGGTCTCGCCGTAGGTGGCGACGGTGCCGAGGAGGAAGCCGAGGCCGGGCGAGGAGGTCGCGGCGTTCTCGGTGACGAGGAGGTTCTTGTACGCCGGCTTCAGCAGGTCGTCGAAGGACTTCGGCGGGTCGAGCTTCTTGTCGGCGAAGTACTTCTTGTCGTAGTTGACGCAGATGTCGCCCGTGTCGACGGGCGTCACCCGGTGCTCGTCCGCGTCAAGCTGCGTGGCGGCGGCCACGCGGTCCAGGCCCTTGGCCTCGTAGGGCGTGAACAGGCCGTTGTCCAGGGCGCGGGAGAGCAGCGTGTTGTCGACGCCGAAGAACACGTCGCCCCGCGGGGAGCCCTTGGTCAGGATCTCCTGGTTGAGCGCGGCTCCGGCGTCACCGCTCTTGAGCACCTTGACCGTGTAGCCGGTCTCCTTGGTGAACGCCTTGAGCACGGCGTCCGACGCGTTGAACGAGTCGTGGCTGACCAGGGTGACGGTCCTGGAGTCCCCGTCCCCCGATCCACCGGACACCTTGCCGTCGGAACCGCCGCAGCCCGCGAGCACGGAGACGCCGAGCGCGGCGGCGAGCGCCGTCGCCGCGTACCTCGTGGTGGTGTTCATATGATTCCTCCTGGAAGTGACCAGGAAGAGACGCGGCCCCACCCGCTCGGTGAGCGGGCAGGGCGCAACAGCTTGAGTAAGGTCCGAACTTCCTACCCGGAATGACCCGGGCGAGGTTCAGAGGGTCTGCGGCCGACCTGTCCTCGGTGCCGCACTCTCAGCGCTGTGGCGCTCCCCTGTCGGAATATGAAGTTGATTTCGGGGCCAGGCTACACCGGCCCGAACACGCCGGACCGGCCGGATGCCGCTGGTCCGCGCGGGCTCCACCGCGGTCGGACGCCACCGGTCCGCCGCGGTCTCCACGGCGTCGGACGCCACCGGTCCGCCCCGGTCTCCACCGCGGTGGGACGCCGCCGGTTCCTCCCCGCCCTCCGGCCGGACGGCGCCCGGCCGCCTTCTCCCGCTCAGCGCTCGGAGGCCGCCAGCTGACCGCAGGCGCCGTCGATCTCCTGGCCACGGGTGTCCCGGACGGTGACCGGCACGCCGTGGGCGGCGATCGCCTCGACGAACGCCTTCTCGTCCTCGGGCCGCGAAGCGGTCCACTTCGAGCCGGGGGTCGGGTTCAGCGGGATGAGGTTGACGTGCACCCGCTTGCCCTTGAGCAGCCGGCCCAGCCGGTCGCCCCGCCACGCCTGGTCGTTGATGTCGCGGATCAGCGCGTACTCGATGGAGATGCGGCGGCCGGACTTCTCGGCGTACTCCCACGCCGCGTCCAGGACCTCCCGGACCTTCCAGCGGGTGTTCACGGGGACGAGGGTGTCGCGCAGCTCGTCGTCCGGGGCGTGCAGCGAGACCGCGAGGCGGCACTTGAAGCCCTCGTCGGCGAAGCGCAGCATGGCGGGCACCAGGCCCACGGTGGAGACCGTGATCCCGCGCTGCGAGAGCCCCAGCCCGTCGGGCTCCGGGTCCGTCAGCCGCCGGATCGCCCCGACGACGCGCTTGTAGTTGGCCAGCGGCTCGCCCATGCCCATGAAGACGATGTTGGAGAGCCTGGCGGGCCCGCCGGGAACCTCGCCGTCGCGCAGCGCCCGCATGCCGTCCACGATCTGGTGCACGATCTCCGCGGTCGACAGGTTGCGGTCGAGACCCGCCTGCCCGGTCGCGCAGAACGGGCAGTTCATCCCGCAGCCCGCCTGTGACGAGATGCACATGGTCACCCGGTCCGGATACCGCATGAGGACGGACTCGACGAGCGTCCCGTCGTGCAGCTTCCAGAGCGTCTTGCGGGTGGTGTCGTCGTCACAGCTGATGTGGCGCATGACCGACATGAGGTCGGGGAACATCGCCTCGGCGAGCTTCTCGCGCGACGCGGCCGGGATGTTGGTCCACTCGGCCGGGTCGTGGGCGTACCGCGTGAAGTAGTGCTGCGACAGCTGCTTGGCGCGGAAGGGCTTCTCGCCGGTCGCGGCGACTGCTTCCTTGCGCTCGTCGGGCGTGAGGTCGGCGAGGTGCCGCGGCGGCCGCTTGGCTCCACGGGGCGCGACGAAAGTGAGTTCTCCGGGCTTAGGCATGGTTCTTCCAGTGTTACAGACACGCCGCGGTGCTGAGGACCGCTGCCGAGCCGGAGGGCGGTGACCCGTCGCACGGGGCGGTCAGCGGGGCTCCTCCGCCGGCTCGGCCACCCGCGTCGGCTTCTGGATGACCGGTCCGCCGACTGCGTCGAGGACGGCCTGTCCCTGCCGGTCGACGAGTCTCGTGAAGATCTGCTGCGAATAGCCGAAGATGATCGCCCACCCGATGATCTGCGCCGACGAGTCGAGGGCCGAAAGACCGGGGACGAACGCACCCCGCATCAGAAGCAGTCCGAGTACGGCGGTCAGCGCGCCGGTCGGCAGCTTGAGGAGCGCGAGCGCCACGGGAACGTTGTACGGAGTCGCGGTTCCCCTGATCCGCCGGAGCGTCGCGGCGGCGGCGACGGAGGTTCTTCCACGGGTCCGAAGGTAGCCACGGGGCGTCACGAGCCGGCCGACGGCACGCCCGGAATTGGCCTGCATGGCCCCGGTCGGTGATCCGGTGACGACACCGTGGGGGCGGCGACCGGCCCGGGAAGAGCCATGAGGGCGGCGAACCTCAGGCTGCGGTCCGATCACCGTACGTTCCGGTGAACGAGGTGAGGGCCCGCCGCTCCGGAAGCGGCGGGCCCTCACCCGGGAAGTGCGCGGACGGTCCCGCTCAGCCGGAGCCGACGAACAGCACCAGCAGCAGCCAGACGACCGGCGCGCTCGGCAGGAGCGAGTCGAGCCGGTCCATGATGCCGCCGTGGCCGGGCAGGAGCGTGCCCATGTCCTTGATGCCCAGGTCCCGCTTGATCATGGACTCGCCGAGGTCGCCCAGCGTGGCGCTGGCTGCGACAGCGAGGCCCATCAGCAGTCCCTGCCACCAGGTCCCGCCGTCGATCAGGAACTCCATGCACAGGGCACCGGCCACCATCGCGAAGCCGACCGCGCCGAACAGGCCCTCGCGGGTCTTTCCGGGGCTGATGCGCGGTGCCAGCTTGTGCGTGCCGAAGCGCCAGCCGACGGCGTACGCGCCGGTGTCGCTGACCACGGTCAGCAGCAGGAACGTCAGCACCCGCCAGGCGCCGTCGTCCGCGGTGAGCATCATGGTGACGAACGTCGCCAGGAACGGCACGTAGAACACGGCGAAGACGCCGGCCGTGACGTCCTTGAGGTAGCCCTCGGGAGGCTCCGTCATCCGCCACACGAGCACGGCGAGGGCCGTGAGCGCCATGGCGACCCAGGCGCCCTCCGCCTCCCGTACGTAACCGGCGACCACCATCGCGGCACCGCCGACGGCGAGCGGCACGAGCGGGGCGTTGATGCCCTTGCGCTCCTTGAGGCGGGAGGTGAGCTCCCAGAGCCCGACGACCACCGCCAGGACCACCACACCGACGAAGACCGCCTTCACGACGAAGAGCGAGCCGGCGACGAGGACGCCGAGACCGAGACCCACCCCTATGGCGGCACGCAGGTCACGCCCCGCACGCTTCTTGGGCGGCGGCGGGGTCGGCAGCGGGGTGGACATGGGCTCCTGCGGCTTCTCGTCACGGAACAGGGGGCCGCTGACGCTCACGGCGTCCTGGTTCCGGTCGTCGCGGTCGTCAGCGTCTCTACCTGCGTCGGGAACGTCCGGCACGATGGGCATGGGCCGAGTCTGCTGGGCGCCGCGCACATCGTATGCAGGACCCGCCGGAGCGGCCCCCATCTCGGGCGCGCCCCAGTAACCGGCTCCCTGCGGGGCGCCCCAGGTGGAGTCGTTCATCAGACTTCGAGCAGCTCGGCTTCCTTGTGCTTGAGCAGCTCGTCCACCTGCGCGACGTACTTCGCGGTGGTGTCGTCGAGCTCCTTCTCCGCGCGGCGGACCTCGTCCTCGCCGGACTCCTTGTCCTTGACGAGCTTGTCGAGCGACTCCTTGGCCTTGCGGCGGATGGAGCGGATCGAGATCTTGGAGTCCTCGGCCTTGGTCTTGGCGACCTTGATGTACTCCTTGCGGCGGTCCTGGGTGAGCTCGGGGAACGTCACACGGATGATGTTGCCGTCGTTGCTCGGGTTGACGCCGAGGTCGGAGTCACGGATCGCCTGCTCGATGTTGCGCAGCGCGGTCTTGTCGAACGGCGTCACCACGGCCATCCGCGGCTCGGGCACCGAGAACGAGGCCAGCTGGTTGATCGGGGTCAGCGCGCCGTAGTAGTCGGCGACGATCTTGTTGAACATCGCCGGGTGCGCACGGCCGGTACGGATCGCGGCGAAGTCTTCTTTCGCGACCACGACGGCCTTCTCCATCTTCTCCTCGGCCTCGAGGAGGATTTCTTCGATCACCACGTGCTCCTGCGTGTCTTGAGCGGACCCGGCATCGTCGGATCCTGCGTCGCGTCCTCACCTGCACGGTGTCCGACCGGCAGGCCGTTGTCCATCTTCTGGGCCGTCAGGCCCGGGTGCTCTCGTCGCTCACCAGCGTGCCGATCTTCTCACCCTTGACCGCGCGGGCGATATTGCCCTCCGTGGTCAGCTCGAAGACGAGGATCGGGAGCTGGTTGTCGCGGCAGAGGGTGATGGCGGTGGCGTCGGCGACCTTGAGGTCTCGGGCGATCACCTCGCCGTACTCCAGGGCGTCGAACTTCACCGCGTCGGGGTTGGTCTTGGGGTCGGAGTCGTAGACCCCGTCCACCCCGTTCTTCCCCATCAGCAGCGCCTGTGCGTCGATCTCAAGGGCGCGCTGGGCGGCGGTCGTGTCGGTGGAGAAGTACGGCATGCCCATGCCGGCACCGAAGATCACGACACGCCCCTTCTCCATGTGCCGTACGGCGCGGAGCGGGATGTACGGCTCCGCGACCTGGCCCATGGTGATGGCGGTCTGGACGCGTGAGTCGATGCCTTCCTTCTCCAGGAAGTCCTGCAGCGCCAGGCAGTTCATGACCGTACCGAGCATGCCCATGTAGTCGGACCGCGCCCGGTCCATGCCGCGCTGCTGGAGCTCGGCGCCACGGAAGAAGTTGCCGCCGCCGATCACGACCGCGATCTCGGCGCCGTCGCGCACGACCGCGGCGATCTCGCGGGCGATGGCGTGCACGACGTCGGGGTCGACACCGAGGCCTCCGCCACCGGCGAAAGCCTCGCCGGACAGCTTCAGCATGAAGCGTCCGGAAATCTTGCCGTCGTCGCGCTTGTGGTCACCGTGTGTGGCGTCCGCGCCCTTGTTCATGGAGATTCTCCTCGTGCACATACGAAGAAGGCCATTGCCGGTGGGTCTGTCGTCCCTCAGCGGCAATGGCCTCCTCGTCAGATCTGCGGTCGTCCGGCTGGGTGCGGCCGACGACTGCACCAGACCCTATCGGGGTCCACCGTTGTTCGCGGACGGACTCAGATGCCGACCTTGATACGCGTGAAGCGCTTCAGGGTGACACCGGCCTCGTCCAGGACCTTCTGAACGGACTTCTTGTTGTCGAGCGCGTACGGCTGACCGAGGAGGGTGGCCTCCTTGAAGAAGCCGTTGACGCGACCCTCGACGATCTTCGGGAGCGCGGCCTCGGGCTTGCCCTCGGCGCGCGTGGTCTCCTCGGCGACGCGACGCTCGGCCTCGACGACCTCGGCCGGGACGTCCTCGCGGGACAGGTACTTCGGCGCGAAGGCGGCGATGTGCTGCGCGAGGCCCTTGGCCAGGTCGGCGTCGGCCTTGTCCAGCTCGACCATGACACCGATCTGCGGGGGCAGGTCCGGCATGGTGCGGTGCATGTACACGGAGACGTAAGCGCCCTGGAACTGCGCGAAGCGGTCCAGGACGATCTTCTCGCCGAGGTTGGCGTTGGCCTCGTCCACGTACGCCTGGACGGTCTTGCCGGGCTCGATCTCGGACGCGAGGAGCGCCTCGATGTCGGCCGGGGAGGTCGCGGCGACGTGCGCGGCGAGCGTGTTGGCGACGGCCTGGAACTTGTCACCCTTGGCGACGAAGTCCGTCTCGCACTTCAGCTCGACCAGGACGCCGGAGGTCTTGTCCTCGGCGACGAGGGAGACGACGGCACCGTTCTCGGCAGAACGGCCCTCGCGCTTGGCGACGCCCTTCTGGCCCTTGATACGGAGCGCCTCGACAGCGCCGTCGACGTTGCCGTCGGCCTCGTCGAGGGCCTTCTTGCAGTCCATCATGCCGGCGCCGGTGAGCTCGCGGAGCTTCTTGACGTCAGCGGCGGTGTAGTTCGCCATGAGTCTGTTTCTCTCTCGAAGTCTGAAAGATCTACGGGTGAACGGCGGGGGCGGTGCCAGTGCACCGGCCCCCGCCGTCATTCAGCCGTGACTGACGGGTGTCAGGCCTGCTCGTCCGTGGCCGGGGCCTCGGCGGCGGGGGTCTCGGCCTGCTCGGCAGCGGCGGCGGCCGGCTCGGCGTCGGCGGCCTTCTCGGTCTCGGCGGAGGACTGAACCTCGGCGTCGTCCTTCTTCTCGCCCGCGAGCAGGTCGCGCTCCCACTCGGCAAGGGGCTCGCCGGCGGCCTTCTCGCCCGGCTTCGAGTCACCGGTGGCGGCACCGGAGCGGGCGATGAGGCCCTCGGCGACGGCGTCGGCGATCACGCGGGTGAGCAGGGTGACGGAGCGGATCGCGTCGTCGTTGCCCGGGATCTTGTAGTCGACCTCGTCGGGGTCGCAGTTGGTGTCGAGGATCGCGACGACCGGGATGTGGAGCTTGCGCGCCTCACCGACGGCGATGTGCTCCTTCTTGGTGTCGACGATCCAGACGGCGCTCGGCACCTTCTGCATCTCGCGGATACCACCGAGGGTCTTCTCCAGCTTGGCCTTCTCGCGGGAGAGGACCAGGAGCTCCTTCTTGGTGAGGCCGGAGGCGGCCACGTCCTCGAAGTCGATGAGCTCGAGCTCCTTCAGACGCTGAAGGCGCTTGTAGACGGTGGAGAAGTTGGTGAGCATGCCACCGAGCCAACGCTGGTTGACGTACGGCATGCCGACGCGCGTCGCCTGCTCGGCGATGGCCTCCTGGGCCTGCTTCTTCGTACCCAC
Source organism: Streptomyces sp. CB02058 (assembly GCF_001905505.1). GTDB lineage: Bacteria > Actinomycetota > Actinomycetes > Streptomycetales > Streptomycetaceae > Streptomyces. The sequence goes on along the minus strand of NZ_LIPG01000001.1, from coordinate 1,485,847 downwards.
GAACATGATGGAGCCGCCGTGGGCGACGGTCTCCTTGACGAACTCGTAGGCGCGGTCGATGTACGACAGCGACTGGAGCAGGTCGATGATGTAGATGCCGTTGCGCTCGGTGAAGATGAAGCGCTTCATCTTCGGGTTCCAGCGACGGGTCTGGTGACCGAAGTGGACGCCGCTTTCCAGCAGCTCCCGCATCGTGACGACGGCCATGGCCGTACTCCTTGAGGTGCTCGGTTGTCGCGACCGCAGGATTGCTGTCGCGCCTGACGCCCCGACGCGCCGTGCCACGAGGGACCGAGAGGCGCGGCCACCGTCCGCAGAGAGGAGAGGTGGAGGGGCGTGCGAAGTCGACCCGGTGACCCGGATCGCCAGAAGAAGTGTACGGGACCCGCCGGGTGCCGGGTGACGGCGATGTCCACAAGCGGCCGGCTGTCCACAGATCCGGGCCATGATCCCCGCGGGACGGGCGGCCGGGGCATCGTGCGGTCATGCCCCTCACCCATGGAAAGTCCCTGGCCGGGCCCTTGTTCCGGGCTCTGCCACGACAGCCGGCCCGGCCCCTGGCCCTGCCCTCGCCCCGACCGCTGCTCCGGCGCCCGGCCCGGCCCTCGCGTCGCCCCCTGCCACGGCCGCCGGCCGCGCGCCATGCCGGGGCGCGGCCTCTGCCCCGGCCCTGCGGCGCGCTGCCCGCAGGGCGCCGCAGGGCCGGACTGCCCGCAGCGCCTTCCGGTACGCCCCGGGCCGGGGATCCGGCTGCCGTAACGCTCATGGCGCTGGTCACGGCCGTGCTGCTCGCGGTGCTGCTCGGCGGGTCCGCCGCCTGGGCCGCTCCCCCGGACGTTCCTCCGCCGACGGGAGGTGACCGGGTCTGGCCGCTCGCCGGCCGGCCCGTGGTCGTACGCGGTTGGGAGCCGCCCGCCGGTCCCTACGGGCCCGGTCACCGGGGGGTCGATCTCGCCGCCCCGCCGGGCACCCCGGTCCTGGCGGCCGCTGGCGGCCGGGTCGCCTTCGCGGGGCCGGTGGCGGGGCGCGGGGTGGTCTCCGTCGATGTGGCCCGGAGCGGGGAGCCACCGCTCCGGTTCACGTACGAGCCGGTGCGGGCGCGGGTCGCCCTGGGCGACGAGGTGAGCGCGGGGCAGGTGGTGGGCGCGGTCGGACCGGAGCCCTCCCACTGCGCATCCGGCTGTCTGCACTGGGGGCTGCGGCGCGGCGACGTCTATCTGGACCCGCTGTCGCTGCTTCCCCCGTCACTGCTGCGGCGGGGCCCCTCCCGGCTGCTGCCGGTGCTCGGCGTGCCGCTGCCGGAGGAGGGGCGCCGGTCCGCTCAGCCCCTGACGCCGCGCAGGACCATGGCCACGGCGGTGTCGGCCACGATGCCGGGCTCCTCGGCCGCTCCCAGCTCGATCCTGCGCACGGCGGCGTCCACGGAGCCCTGCAGGAGCATGGCCGCAAGCCTGGGCTCGCTGTGGCCCAGGTCGGCGAGCGCCTCGACGATCATGGCGATCAGGCCGCCGTGCGCGGCACGGATCTTCTCCCGCGCGCCCGCGTCCAGCTCGCTCGCGGAGATGGCCACGACCGCGCGATGCCGCCGGTCCCCGACCAGGTCGAGCTGCCGTCGTACGTAGGCCTCGATCTTGGCCTCGGGGGTGGAGGCGCGCTCCATGGCGTTCTCGACCTCGGCGGCCCAGACGGGGAAGTCGACGGCGCAGAGCTCCTCGACCACGGCGGCGCGGGAGCGGAAGTACTCGTAGACGGAGGACCTGGCGAGGCCGGTGCGCTCGGCGAGGGCGGGGAAGGTCAGCGCTTCCGTACCGCCCTCGGACAGCAGGGAGCGCGCGGCGTCCAGGAGGGCGCCGCGCTGCATGGTCCGGTGCTCGGCCACGGAGGCCGCTCGAATCCTGGGCACCCCACCACTCTACGGCGGCACGGGATCGAAGGAAGGTGCGCGTCCGGGACCGGATGGCCGAAGCCGCCCCGGCTCAGCGTCCGGCGTCGGCCAGTTTGGCGCGCAGCTGGAGCACCGACTTGGTGTGGATCTGGCTGACCCGGCTCTCGGTGACGCCGAGGACGTTGCCGATCTCGGCGAGGGTGAGGCCCTCGTAGTAGTAGAGGGTGACCACCGTCTTCTCCCGTTCGGGGAGCGTGTTGATGGCGCGGGCCAGCAACCGTCTGAGCTCGCGGTCCTCGGCGACCTCGACCGGGTTGTCTGCGGCGGTGTCCTCCAGCGTGTCCATCAGGCTCAGCCGGTCGCCGCCCTCACCGCCCACATGCAGCAGCTCCTCCAGCGCCACCACGTTGGCGAGCGACAACTGGCTGAAAACGGAGTGCAGTTCCTCCAGGGCGATGCCCATCTCCGCCGCGACCTCGGCCTCCGAGGGCGTACGCCGCAGCTGGGCCTCCAGCGTGGCGTAGGCGCGCTCGACGTTGCGCGCCTTCTGCCGCACGGACCTGGGAATCCAGTCCAGGGCCCGGAGTTCGTCGATCATCGCGCCGCGGATCCTGGTGATCGCGTAGGTCTCGAACTTGATGGCGCGTTCGATGTCGAACTTCTCGATGGCGTCGATCAGCCCGAAGACTCCGGAGGACACGAAGTCCGCCTGCTCCACATTGGACGGCAGCCCCACGCTGACCCGGCCGGCGACGTACTTCACGAGGGGCGAGTAGTGGAGGATCAGCTGCTCCCGCAGCCGCTCGTCGCCGGTGGTCTTGTACGAACGCCACAACTCGTCGAGCGAGGAGGGGGCGGGAGGGCGCACAGTGCCACGCGCAGCCGGTGGTGCTGCCGCGCGGTCAGACCCGGAGGTGTGCTGGGGCATGTGGTGCCTTGAGCCGTTCTGCTGTGAGCTTCTGGGACGTGTCTCTGGGGCGGATTCCTTGTGAGCGTAGCGTGACTGCGGCGTTGCGGTGCGCGCTGGACGAGGGAACCGTGCAATGCGATCGCGCCGGTCCTCTCCCGCAGGCGGAGACGGTCCGACGGCGGATCCGTCTCCACGCACAGCGGGTCCTGAGGCCTGAGGAGGTAATTCCGAGGTCATCGGCATTACCTTTTCACCCGAATGCTCCGGGTCAAGTAACGCCTCGCCGCGCGTCGCCATTGCAAGTCGGTCCACTCGTCAACTTCCATCCGTCGCCTTCGCGTTCGACGAACCCCAGTGAGTACAGCTCGTACAGACGTCCGAGCGCCTCGTCCGTCGAGGTCCCCGCACTCCGGGCCACGTCACGGCCGTCCTTCACGCCCTTCCGGGGCAGCGCGTCGAGGACCCGTGCGGAGACGGCGTCGAGGTGGTCCCTGGGCAGGACGGGGCCACGTCCGACCGGGGCGAGGTCGCCGATCTCGCCGATCAGCTCCGAGATCTCGGCAGCGTCGGTCACCAGGACGCCCTCACCCCGCAGGAGTTCATGGACTCCCGCCGAAAGACCGCTGGTGGCCGGGCCGGGCACCCCCATCGTGAAGCGGCCCAGCCGCTGCGCGTTCCTCGCGGTGACCAGCGAGCCGCTGCGGTACTCCGCCTCCACCACCACGGTGCCCCGGGTGAGTGCCGCGATCACCCTGTTGCGGAGGACGAACCTGCTGCGTGTGGGGTGCTCCGAGGGCGGCAGTTCCCCCATGACCAGGCCCTGTTCCGCGATGCGCCCGATCAGCTCGGCGTGGCCCCGGGGGTAGGCCACGTCCACCCCGCAGGCCAGCACCGCCATCGTCGCCCCGCCCGCGGACAGCGCCCCCCGGTGTGCGGCGCCGTCCACACCGAACGCCGCGCCCGAGACCACCACCCAGCCCCGCTCGGCCAGCCCCGCGCCGAGCGCCGCGGCCATGTGCGCCCCGTACGGCGTGCAGGCCCGCGCGCCCACGACGGCGACCGAGCGCAGGGCCCAGAGGCGCAGATCGCGTCCGCCGCGCACCCAGAGACCGACCGGGCGTGCGTCACCCAGGTCGTCGAGCTGGGTCGGCCACTCCCGGTCCCCGGGGCAGACGAAACGCCCCCCGACCGCGGCCATGTCCGCCAGATCCTTGTGGGGGTCCACGCCCGCGGCCCGCAGGCGATAGCCGCCGAGCCGCGCCTCGGTCATCCCCCGGAGCGTCCTGGCCGTCGCTTCGGTGCCGGTCAGACGCCGGAACACTTCAGCCGCCCCGAACTCGCGGAGCCAGCGCCCTCCCCGCTCGTCGCCCGGTTCGAACACCCGGGTGAGCGCCGCCCGCGCCAGCCTGTCCTGGTCGCCGCAGCCCGGAAGGCCGTCGGCACCGGCAGCCGACGCGCGGCCGTCAACACCGGCAGCCGGGAAACCGCTCGCACCGGTGGCCTCGGAGCCGTCGGCACCTTCGGCCGTGAGGCCGCTCGCACCGCTGGCCCCGAAGCCGCCGGCACCGGCAGCCGGGAGGCCGTTCACGAGGCACCGGCCCTCATCGGCACCCCGCGCTGGATGCCGGTGCGCAGCTCCAGCGCCACGGCGATGTCGGAGGCGTCCGGCCGGTCGGCGGCTCTCAGATCGGCCACGGTCCACGCCACCCGCAGGACCCTGTCCAGGCCCCGGGCCGTGAGGACGCCCCGCTCCATGTCCCGCTCGGCCGCCATGAGCGCGCCGGGCGCCGCCACCAGCCTCGTCCGCAGCTCGTGCCCCGGCACCTCGCTGTTGCTGCTCCAGGGGGTGCCCGCGAGCCGTGCGGCGGCCCGCTCCCTGGCTTCCCGCACCCGGGCGGCCACCTCCGCCGAGGACTCCCCGCGCCCGCCGCGGCCCATCAGGTCGGCCCGCCCCACCGGCTCCACCTCGACCCGCAGATCGACCCGGTCGAGCAGGGGGCCCGAGAGCCGCGCCTGGTAACGCCGCACCGCGGACGGCGGGCACTCGCAGCCCGCTCCGGCCAGGGTGTGCCTGCCGCACGGGCAGGGATTCGCGGCCAGCACCATCAGGAATCGCGCGGGCAGCCGGACGACCCCGGCCGCGCGCGCCACCACCACGTGTCCGGACTCCAGGGGCTGGCGCAGGGCGTCGAGTGCCCGCCCGGAGAACTCGGGAGCCTCGTCGAGGAAGAGCACGCCCCGGTGCGCCAGGGAGACCGCTCCCGGCCTGGGCAGGCCGTTTCCGCCGCCGACGAGGGACTGCATCGTCGCCGAATGGTGGGGTGCGCAGTAGGGAGCCCTGCTGATCAGTGGTTCGCCCGGCGGAAGGATGCCCGCGACCGAGTGCACCGCCGTCACTTCGAGGGACTCCCGCCGGCTCAGCGGCGGCAGGATCGCCGTGATCCGCTCGGCCAGCATGGTCTTCCCCGCGCCCGGCGGCCCGGAGAGCAGCAGATGGTGCCCTCCGGCCGCGGCCACCTCCAGGGCGTGGCGGGCCCTGGCCTGGCCCGCGACATCCGCCAGATCGGGGCGGTGCCCCGCGCCGTCGGCGGCGTGCGCGGCCAGGCCCGTGCCGATGCCCGCTCCCGGCACCAGCAGTCCGGCCAGCATCGTGTCGGGACGGCCCGGCTCGGCGACGGGCTCGTCCGGCACCGGCTCGTCGCCGAGGATCGCGATCAGCTGCCGCAGGCTCCGTACGCCGAGGACGGAGATCCCAGGCACCAGGGCGGCCTCCCCCGCGGTCTGCTCCGGGACGACGACCTGGCGGTACCCCGCCTCGGCCGCCGCGAGCACCGCGGGCAGCACCCCGCGCACCGGGCGCACCCTGCCGTCGAGGCCGAGCTCGCCGATCATCACCACATCGGCGATGACGGCCGGGTCGATCCGCTCCGCCGCGCCGAGAACCGCGCTCGCGACAGCGAGGTCGAAACCCGATCCGCCCTTCGGCACGGAGGCGGGCGACAGCCCCACGGTGAGCTTCTTCTGCGGCCACTCCGCGCCGGAATTGACGACCGCGGCCCTGACCCGGTCCCTGCTCTCCACCAGGCTCTTGTCCGGGAGGCCGACCAGCGTGAACGCCGCGACCCCCGGCTCCAGATCGGCCTGGACCTCCACCACCACGCCCTCGACGCCGACCAGCGCCACCGAGCACGCCCGCGCGAACCCCATCAGGCCACGCCCCGCACATGCTCGGTGACCGGGGCGCCGCGCCTGGGCAGGATCACCCCGACCAGATCGATCCGGACCCCGCCCGGCGGCGGTCCGCCGTGCCGGTCGAGCCAGATCTCCGCGAGCCTGCGCAGGCGGTCGGCCTTGACCGGTGTGACGGCCTCCATCGGATGCTCGAAGCAGCCCGCCCTGCGGGCCTTCACCTCGCAGACGACGACCGCGTCGCCGTCCCTGGCCACGATGTCGATCTCTCCCGCGCGACACCGCCAGTTGCGCTCCAGGACGGTCATCCCGGCCTCGGTCAGCAGCCGCGCCGCCAGATCCTCGCCGTACCGCCCGAGTGCCCCCCGTGCGTTCATTTCGGCACCACCTCCGGCACCGACTCTGACGCGCCCCGCCGGATCCATTGGATCTTGGTGGAAAACCGGGTGATTGTGCATATCCCGGCCACTCGGACGAGTGAACCGGGATATCGCGGGGCCTGCGCGGGATCAGCCGCCCGGAAGTTCGAGGTCGCTCTTGTTGAGCTCCTCGATATTCACGTCCTTGAACGTCAGTACCCGGACCTGCTTGACGAACCGGGCGGGCCTGTACATGTCCCAGACCCACGCGTCCGCCATGGAAACCTCGAAAAAGACCTCACCCTGGACCGAGTGCACCTGCATCTCGTAGTCATTGGTGAGGTAGAAGCGCCGTTCGGTCTCGATCACATATTTGAACAGACCGACGACATCGCGGTACTCCCGGTAGAGCTTCAGCTCCATCTCGGTCTCGTACTTCTCGAGGTCCTCGGCACTCATGGCATGTTCCCCTTCAGCCGTGCGTCCCCCTATTGTGCGTCAGCCCCACGCACCCCTGGCCGATTAGACGATTTCGGGGGCGAGAACCAGCGGAACACTCGGGGGACCCTCGTCGAGCAGCGTGCGCAGCAGCCCGGCGAGCCTGGTCGGATACACCGTCTCACGCGTGGCGAGAAGTTCGGCGGAAGTCCACCACCTCAGACCGGCGACGCTGCGCAGCTCCAGCTCGGTCAGGCCCTTCTGGTCGGTGGCGGTCTGCGACGTACGGGCCAGGAAGTACCACTCGTCCTGGTCCCAGCGCCGCCCGTCGAACGGGAAGGAGCAGATCCTCGTCCACAGCAGCGGGCCGAGCGTCACGTCCGTGATCCCGGTCTCCTCGACGAGCTCACGCAGGGCGGCCTCCTCCCGGGTCTCGTCGCCCTCCAGGCCGCCGCCCGGGGTGAACCACCAGCTGTCGGCGGGGTCGTCCGGCTCGAAACCGTGCAGCAGGAGTATCCGGTCGTCCGGGTCCAGGAGCACCACGCGGGCGACCCTGCGGATCTCAGCGGGCACCGGCGGACGCCTTGGGTCCCTTGGTACCGCGCGCGGAGCGGGCGGCCAGCGGGCCGTAGGCGGCTCCGCCCAGGATCAGCACCACGCCTGCCACGACGCCGGCGAGCTGGAGCGGCAGCGGGCCGCTGGACGACACCCCGCCGGGCAGCGCCGCGAAGGCCTCCGGCCTGCCGATCATTCCGTTCATGGGCCAGGCCACGGCGTCCACCCTGGCCTGGACGGCACTGCGCGGCACCGAGCCCTGGCCCGGGTCCTCCAGATGGACGCGGGAGTCCATGGAGGTGCTGCGCTCGTCACCGAGGAGGAAGAGCTGCCCCTCGGGCACCTCGGCCGTGAAGTTCTGCGGGGAGGCGGGGGCCTTTCCGTCCTGCCCGACGAGCGAGGAGGCGCCGTCCGCCCGGAGATACGGTTCCTCGATGGGCTTGCCGTTGACGGTGAGCCGGCCGTCCTTGTCGCAGCAGGCGATCTTGTCGCCCCCCACGCCGACGACCCGCTTCACCATCGGCACGTCGCCCCACGTCGAGTCGGCGAAGACGACCACGTCACCGCGGCGGACATCGCCGCCCTCCACGCGCTCGGCGAGCACCCGGTCCCCGGCGTTGATCGTCGGGGTCATCGAGTCGGTCGGCACGGTGTACGGCCTGTACACCACCGCTCCCCAGGCGAAGCAGCCGAGAAAGAGCACACAGCCGACGGCCACGGCCAGGTTCGACAACACACTGCCGAGCCGGCCCCGGCCGTCACCCGTACGTCCTGATCCACTCATCCCAGCGCTCCCCCATCGGAGATCGACAATCGCTGATCCGAGTCGGCACCCTACCCGGCGGTACGCCCAGCGGTCAGCCTGCGTCGACGCCAGAACACGAGGGGCAGCGCACCGGCTACACCCAGTGCTCCGGGCACCGCCGCGGACGCAGCCGCGTTCAGACCGGGCTGGTCGAACGTGCTCGGCACCGGCAGGGTCGCCCAGCGGTTGACGGGCCAGGCGATGACGATGGCCCGGCCGACGACCTCGTCCGTGGACACCGTGCCCTGCCCGGGCAGCTCCTGGTGGTAGCGGGAGTCCAGCGAGTTCTGCCGGTGGTCACCCATCACCCAGATCCGGCCCTCGGGCACATGGATCGGCCCGAACGGCTCGTCGTCGCAGGCGCTGTTGCCCTCGAAGATGAAGGACTTGTCGTCCAGTGCCTTGCCGTTGACCGTGACCGGCCCGTTCTTCTTGCACTCGACGGTGTCACCACCGATCGCGATGACCCTCTTGATCAGGTCCTTCTCCTCGGCCGACGGCATCAGCCCGATGAAGCTCAGGAACTTCTGCACCGCGTTCGGCTCGGGCGTCGCGGTGTCCTCGAGCCAGCCGCCCGGGTCGTGGAAGACCACGACCTCACCGCGCTCCGGCTCCGAGCCGAACCACGGGGTCAGCTTGTCGACCAGCACCCGGTCGCCCCGCTGCAGCGTGTTCTGCATGGAGTCCGAGGGGATCGAGAACGCCTGCACCAGGAACGTCTTGATCAGCAGAGCCAGGATGAGCGCGATGCCGATGAGAAGCGGCAGTTCCTTCCAGAAGGAGCGGGGCTTCTTCACCGCCGTGCTCCCGCCGTCCGCGGAATGGCCGTCACTCCCCGCCTCCCCCGGGACCCCGTCGCCCACCGGCCGGTCCTCGGGCTCGTCGTGTCCGGATCGTGCGCCGACCGCCAAATCCCCCACATCCACTCCTCACTCCGTGCCACCGCCCGCGCCCGATTCGGCGCAGGCCCACCACTCCCATAACGAGCGGGAGTTCCGCAGGGGTCGGGAGCAGGACCATTCCGTTGCGATCCTGGGAGGACACACTATTCGACGGGCTCGGCGCGGCCGTCGTCCCGGCGCGCCCGTCGGGGACCGAGGCGTACGTCCCGGGCTCCTCCAGCCTGCGCCAATGGCCGAAGGGCCAGGCGATCACGACGGCCCGTCCCACGACCTCGTCCTGGGAGACCGTGCCCTTCCCGGGCTTGTCGAGATGGAAGCGCGAGTCCGCGGAATTCGAGCGGTGGTCGCCCATCACGAAGATCCGGCCCTGGGGAACCTTTACCTCGAATTTGAGAGTGGATGGCACATCGCCGGGGTTCAGGTACGGCTCGTCGAGCGCGACGCCGTTGACCGTGATCCTTCCGTCGGCGCCGCAGCACTTCACGGTGTCGCCGCCGACGGCCACCACGCGCTTGATCAGATCCTGCTCGTCCTCGGAGGGGAGCAGCCCGATGAAGGTCAGCAGTTCCTTGACCTGTTTGATCCCGGCCGGCGGGTCCTCGGCCGCGGTCTGCTCCTGCTGGAGCCAGCCGCCCGGGTCCTTGAAGACGACGACGTCACCGCGCTGCGGCTCCGAGCCGAACCACGGGGTCAGCTTGTCCACCAGGACCCGGTCGCCGATCCGGATGGTCTGTTCCATCGACCCCGAGGGGATCACGAAGGCCTGGACGAGGAAGGTCTTGAGCACCAGCGCGATCAGCAGGGCCACGAGGACGAGGAGGGGTATCTCCTTGATCGCGGACCTGCGCCTGCGGCGCTTCACCTTGCGGGCGAGCCGGCGGCGCTCCGCGCGGGTGGGCAGCGAGCGCGCGGTGGTCGGCCTCGAGCCGGTGGGCAGCGGCGGGCCCGTCTCCGGTTCTCCCCGCTTGCGCCCCCGGTTACCCATGGCCGACGTCCGCCGGCCGTATGGCGGCGAAGGCGGTGGTCCCCTCCAGGGAACCGATCCTGCCGAGCGGCCAGCCGAGCCAGTCCACCCGTCCGATCACCCGCTCGACGGGCACCATGCCTCCCCCGGGCTGCCCCAGGTGGTCACGGGAGTCGCGTGAGTTGCTCCGGTGGTCGCCCATCATCCAGAGGGTGCCTTCGGGCACCACGATGTCGAAGGCCACGTCGGACGGCCGGTCGCCCGGATGCAGGTACTCCTCGTCCACCGGAGCGCCGTTCACCTCGAGCCTCCCCCGCTTGTCGCAGCAGACCACCCGGTCACCCCCCACGCCCACCACCCGCTTCACGAAGTCGGACCCGGCGGGTTCGGCCAGTCCGAGGGAAGCCGCCGCCCCGCGCACCAGCGCGCCCAGGGCGTTCCCCCCGGACGTCTCCTGCACGAAGGAGCCGGTGCCGTCGAAGACGACCACGTCGCCGCGGACCGGTTCCGAGCCGAAACGGTACGCCAGTTTGTTGACGAGGACCCGGTCCCCGACCCTCAGCGTGGGCTCCATCGAGCCACTGGGGATGAGGAAGGGCTGAAGCACGAAAGAGCTGAGGAGCAGCAGGGCGACCGTGCAGAGCATGCCCATGAGGACGGCCCGGCCCCAGGACATCGAGGCGGCCGGCCGGTCCGGGACATGCGTGAAGCGCGACCCCTCCTCCGTCCCGTCTGCGGGGCCGGAGGAACGATCGCGCTCCATGTGCTGTGCTTCCGTGTCCATCGGGGCCGAATCCTATCCGGCCGCGCTGTGGACGCCGGAGGGGAATCAGCGGTCGCGCTTCTCCTTGATCTTCGCGGCCTTGCCGCGGAGCTCACGGAGGAAGTACAGCTTGGCGCGACGGACGTCACCGCGGGTGACGAGCTCGATCTTCTCGAAGATCGGGCTGTGCACCGGGAAGGTGCGCTCGACACCGACGCTGAAGGAGACCTTGCGGACCGTGAAGGTCTCGCTGACGCCCGAGCCCTGGCGGCGGATGACGATGCCCTTGAACTGCTGGATACGGGAGCGGTTGCCCTCGATCACGCGCACGTGGACGTTGACCGTGTCACCGGGGCGGAACGCCGGGAGGTCGGTACGGAGCGAGGCGGCGTTGACGCCATCGAGCAGGGAAGCCATGTTGTCTGCTTTCTTCGCCGATGCCACAGGTCATCGACGGGAGAGAGTGAAGTTCGGATGCTGATCACATCGGGCGGGCGTCTTTCCCCCTGTGGCAGGGGCGCACGCCGGACGTACAGCGGGCCTATTCTTCCACGGCCTCGGGCCTGCGCCAAAATCGTCCGCCGGGCTCCGGGGACCAGCCGAGGATGGAGAGGATCTCGCGGTCCTTCTTGTCGAAGCCGGACGCCTCGCAACGCTCGATCAGATCAGGCCTGTTGAGCGCCGTACGACGGAACGCCTCGTCCCTGCGCCAGCGTGCGATCCGGCCGTGATGGCCGCTGAGCAGCACATCGGGGATGCCCCTCCCGCGCCACTCCGGGGGCTTCGTGTAGACCGGCCCTTCGAGCAGGTCGGCCATGGCCCCGGGCGCGAAGGAGTCATCCCTGTGCGATTCGGCGTTGCCGAGGACTCCGGGCAGCAGCCGGGCCACGGCCTCCGTGATCACCAGGACGGCCGCTTCACCGCCGGCCAGGACGTAGTCACCGATGGAGACCTCGATGACCGGCATCCGGGTCGTGTACTCGTCCATCACCCGGCGGTCGATGCCCTCGTACCGGGCGGGCGTGAAGACCAGCCACGGCCGCTCCGAGAGTTCCACGGCCAGCTCCTGGGTGAAGGGCCTGCCGCTGGGGGTGGGCACCACGAGCACCGGGGAGTGCGCCCCCGCCTCGTAACCGTCGGCCAGCACCTCGTCGAGTGCCTCGCCCCAGGGCCCGGTCTTCATGACCATGCCGGGGCCGCCGCCGTAGGGGGTGTCGTCCACCGTGTTGTGCCGGTCGTGGGTCCAGGACCGCAGGTCGTGCACCTGTACGTCGAGGCTGCCGCGGGCCCGTGCCTTGCCGACGAGCGAGACGTTCAGCGGTTCCAGGTACTCGGGGAAGATCGTGACGACGTCGAGCCGCATCAGGCGTCGCCCTTCCCGGACTCGCCGCCGGCGTCCCCGGCCGGGGCGTCCTCCTCGGCGTCGCGCGTGGAGGCGATGACGGCCTCGCTCTCGTCGATCAGACCCGGCGGCGGGGTGATGACGGCCCGCTGCTCCTCCAGGTCGATCTCGGTGACGATCTCCTCGACGAACGGGATCATCACCTCGCTGCCGTCCGGACGCTCCACGATGAAGAGGTCCTGGGACGGCAGGTGCGTGATCTCCGTGATCCGGCCGATCTCCGTGCCGTCGGCGAGGACGACATCGAGGTCCATCAGCTGGTGGTCGTAGAACTCCTCGGGGTCCTCGGGCAGTTCCGCCGGGTCCACCTCGGCGATCAGCAGGGTGTTGCGCAGTGCCTCGGCCGCCGTACGGTCCCGTACGCCCTCGAACCGGAGCAGCAGCCTCCCGCTGTGCACCCGGCCCGTCTCGATCGTCAGCGGCCCCACGTGGGCGGGTTCCGTGGCCAGCACGGCCCCGGGCCCGAGCCGGAGCTCGGGCTCGTCGGTGCGCACCTCGACGGTGACCTCGCCCTTGATGCCGTGGGCGCGACCGATCCGCGCAACTACCAACTCCACGCTACTTCTCCTGATGATCTTCTACTGAGGAGGCGGTCATGTACCGACGACAAAGGCCGGGGACGGCTCGAAAGCCCTCCCCGGCCCCGGCCGGTGTTCAACTCTTTCAGCGAACCTGGTCCACATCGACGAGGTCGACACGGATTCCACGTCCGCCGATGGCACCCACGACGGTACGCAGGGCGCGCGCGGTGCGGCCGTTGCGGCCGATCACCTTGCCGAGGTCGTCCGGGTGGACCCGGACCTCCAGGACGCGCCCACGGCGCAGGTCACGCGAGGCGACCTGCACATCGTCGGGGTTGTCGACGATGCCCTTCACGAGGTGCTCAAGAGCCTCCTCGAGCATGCTCAGGCCTCGGTCGACTCGGTGGACGCAGCGTCAGCCGCCTCGTCCGCCTTCTTGTCCGACTTCTTGGCCTTCTGGGTGATGGCCTCACCCTTGGCCTCGTCGCCGTCCGTGGCCAGGGCCTCGAACAGGGCGCGCTTGTCAGCCTTGGGCTCCGGCTGCAGCAGCGGCGCCGGGGCCGGAAGGCCCTTGTGGGCCTGCCAGTCACCGGTGAGCTTCAGGATCGCGAGGACGGGCTCGGTCGGCTGGGCGCCGACGGACAGCCAGTACTGCGCGCGCTCTGCGTTGACCTCGATGCGCGAGGGGTTCTGCACCGGGTGGTACAGGCCGATCTCCTCGATGGCCCGGCCGTCACGGCGGGTACGGGAGTCGGCGACGACGATGCGGTAGTGAGGCGAACGGATCTTGCCCAGACGCTTCAGCTTGATCTTGACTGCCACGGAAGTGGTGTCTCCTGGTCTCTGACGTGGTTGGGCACAAAAGATGCCACGTGGGGTTGCGGTACTCGGGTGCCCGATGGACGCGTCAGCCGGAGGAGAGAGGGGTCCTGTGCGACTGTCGAGTACAGCTGTCCATTGTGCCACACCGCGCCGGGTCACCCCACCGCGACCGCCGCTTCCGGGATCCGGAACGGCTTTCCGCACCCGCCGCAGACGATCGGCGCCTGGGCGAGGACCGACGGGACGACGCGGACGTTGCGCCCGCAGTCGCAGACGGCCTTGACCCGCACCCCTCCCCCGGACGAGCCGTGCCGCGCCGCGGGGCCGCGGAACGAGCGCTTGGTGTCGGCGGCGGTGGCGACGGTGTGCGCCTTGAGCGCACGCTGCAGCCGTTCCGTCGTCGGGCGGTATCTGCGTTTGGCCTCGGGATTCAGCGTCACCAACGAGAATCCGCTGCTGGGGTGGGGCTCCTCGGCATGGTCGAGGCCCAGCTCCTCGGCGATCGCGAGGAAGCGTCGGTTGTGGTAGCGGCCGGCGCGGGAGGTGTCCCGGACACCTCTCGCGGCGGCGATGCCGTGGACTGCCTCATGGAGCAGCCGTTCGAAGGAGAGCTCGGCGCCACAGGCGGACGAGGACTCTCCGATCAGGGACTCTGGCGCGGCAAGATCGGGCAGCTCGGGGTGGTACCGCTGAATGTCGGCCCACGCCTGTGCCAGCTCTGCGGCAAGTACAGGTGGTGTCGTGCTCACGTCGTGACAACGAGCCTGAGTGCTCCGGTGTTCCTATTCCGGGGCATCCCAAATAATTTGCACGTACCAGTCAGTTGTCGTTGATGCGTCCGGACGAGGGCGGGTGCGCAGATCAGCGGAGAAGGCTCACAGCTCGCACCAAGGTGGTACGTAGCAACGCGTACGCACCGGCGCCGACAAGGGCCGCGCGGGCGACATTACCCGGCACGGAGCGACCGGTGCGCCGAGGGGGCCGAGGGAGCGGGGAGCGCTCGACGTGCTGCGCCCCGTGTGTCGGGTAAGACTGTGAGGAAGCGAGCAGCGGGCGCGCTGCTGCCGGTGTCCGCCCGCACCACGCGGCGCCGGGGGCGCACGACCGGAGCACGCAAGCAATGCCATCCCACCCCGTCCGACCCCTGGACGGGACCGCCGATGCGGAGTTCTCTGACATACGGAGGCTGTGGGCGCGCATACACAGCACACAGACATGGGGGACCTCACTCGGGCACGACCGACCTCACGGCGGATTGGGGCGCATTCCATGACACCTACGCTCGTCCGGCACCACAGGTACGCGGATTCGTCCGCCCCGGTGGACACCGGTACCCGTGCCCGTGACTGGGCCGAGATCCAGGAGCGCATGCTGGCGCCGCTCTACGAGGCGGTGTACGAGCGGCTCGAAGTCGGGGCCGGGACGCGGATGCTCTCGCTCGGCTGCGGTTCCGGGCTGGCACTGCTGATCGCGGCCTCGCGCGGGGCGCGGGTGACCGGCGTCGACAGCGACCGTGACCGTCTCGCCCTGGCCCGTGAGCGCCTCGTGTCCGGTCCGGGGCAGGAGCCCGTTCCGGGCCGCCCGGAACCACGGGCGAGGCTCGTGGAGGACCTTCCGTCGGCCGCGGGGGACGGTGCGCCGTACAACCTTCTGACCGCGTTCCAGCCGGTCGGCTGCGCCGCCGGTGACTCCGAGGGGCTCGCGCCCGCGCTGGCCTCCGCCGTGCCGCTGGCCGTGCGGGGCGCCACGGTGGTGCTGGCCGGCTGGGGACCGCCGGAGCGGTGCGCCACGGCTCCCGTGTTCCAGGTCGCGGCGCGGCTGACCGGGTCCGCCCGCACCCCGCGCCCCGTGAGCGGATGGCGGCCGGCGCTGCGGGACGAGCTGGAGGAGGTCGCGGCGCGGGCCGGGCTGAAGCCGGACGGCTCGGGCCGGGTGTCCTGCCCGTTCGGCTACGCGGACGTGGACAGCGCGGTGCGCGGCCTGCTGTCGACCGGGCTGTTCGACGCGGCGGTACGGGCGACCGACCGCGTCCAGGTGGAGAAGGAGGTCGCGGAGGCCCTGCATCCGCATCTGCGGCCCGACGGCACGGTGTGGATGCCGAACGTCTTCCGCTACCTGGTGTGCGTGGCCTGACGGCGGCCACCCGGTGTGCGTGCCCGACGGCGACGCGAAGGGGCACCCCGCTCGTGCGGGGTGCCCCTTCGCGTGTGTCCGGGCGGTCAGCCCATGAACTTCTTGAACTCGTCGGGGAGTTCGAAGTTCTTGTCCTCCTGGGCGGGCAGACCGAACGCGCCGCCCTGGGCCGCCTGCTCGCGTCGGGCGGCCGCGGCCTGCTCCTCGGCCTTGCGCTTCATCGGGTTGCCGCTCTTGCGCTTGCCCTTGGCCTGCTTGACCTGCTTCTTCTGACGGCCGGCGCCGCCACCCATGCCCGGCATCCCCGGCATCCCGGGCATGCCGCCGCCCTGGGCCATCTTCGACATCATCTTGCGTGCCTCGAAGAACCGCTCGACCAGGCTCTTCACGGCGGAGACCTCGACGCCGGAACCCTTGGCGATACGGGCCCGGCGGGAGCCGTTGATGATCGTCGGCTCGGCACGTTCCTTCGGGGTCATCGACTTGATGATCGCGGCGGTGCGGTCGACGTCGCGCTCGTCGATGTTGTTGATCTGGTCCTTGATCTGCCCCATGCCGGGCAGCATCCCGAGCAGCTTGGAGATGGAGCCCATCTTCCGGACCTGCTCCATCTGCGCCAGGAAGTCGTCGAGCGTGAAGTCCTTGCCCTTGCTCGACGCCAGCTTGGAGGCCATTTTGGCGGCCTCTTCCTGGCTGAAGGTCTTCTCCGCCTGCTCGATCAGGGTGAGGAGGTCACCCATGTCGAGGATGCGGGACGCCATGCGGTCGGGGTGGAAGGCGTCGAAGTCCTCGAGCTTCTCACCGTTCGACGCGAACATGATCTGCTTGCCCGTGACATGGGCGATCGACAGGGCCGCGCCACCGCGGGCGTCACCGTCGAGCTTGGAGAGCACCACGCCGTCGAAGCCGACGCCGTCGCGGAAGGCCTCGGCGGTGTTGACCGCGTCCTGGCCGATCATCGCGTCGACGACGAAGAGGATCTCGTCGGGGCTGACGGCGTCGCGGATGTCCGCGGCCTGGCGCATCAGCTCCTCGTCGATGCCGAGGCGGCCGGCGGTGTCGACGATGACGATGTCGTGGACCTTGGACTTGGCGAACTCGATGGAGTCCTTGGCGACCTGGACCGGGTCACCGACGCCGTTGCCCGGCTCCGGGGCGTACACCGCGACGCCCGCGCGGTCGGCGACGACGCTCAGCTGGTTGACGGCGTTGGGGCGCTGGAGGTCACAGGCGACGAGCAGCGGGGAGTGGCCCTGGCCCTTGAGCCAGAGGCCGAGCTTTCCGGCGAGGGTCGTCTTACCTGCACCCTGGAGACCCGCGAGCATGATCACGGTGGGCGGGTTCTTGGCGAACCTGAGTCGCCGGGTCTCGCCGCCGAGGATGCCGACGAGCTCCTCGTTGACGATCTTGACGACCTGCTGGGCCGGGTTCAGCGCCTGGGAGACCTCGACGCCGCGCGCCCGCTCCTTGACGTTGGCGATGAACGCGCGGACGACGGGGAGGGCGACATCCGCCTCGAGCAGCGCGATCCGGATCTCGCGAGCCGTGGCGTCGATGTCCGCCTCGGACAAGCGGCCCTTGCCCCTGAGGTTTTTGAAAGTCGCGCTAAGGCGGTCGGAGAGAGTATCGAACACGGCGCTCGTCGGTCCTCAGGGTCGGGGGCGGGGCAGGTCAGTCGCCCTCCAGGGTATCCGGACCCCGGAGAACGCAAAGCCCTCGCCCGTTTTCGTGACGAACGAGGGCCGGCGCGGGGCGTCAGCCCAGCTCCTTCTCGACCTCCCTGGCCACCTCGGCCGCGCGCTGCGGCGCCAGCGGTTCGCCGTCGACGTCCGTGACGTAGAAGGCGTCCACGGCGTTGGCCCCGAGCGTGGAGACATGGGCGCTGCGCACCCGCACCTCGCTCTGCTCCAGCGCCCTGCCGATCCGGTGCAGCAGCCCGGGGGCGTCCTGGGCGCGGACCTCTATCACGGTGGCCAGGCGTGAGCCGGCCGCCGCCACGGTCACCCGGGGCGGCGGCGCCTTCACCCCGCGCCGCCGCGGATAGGCGGCCTCGCGCTCGGCCAGCCGGGCCCGGATGTCCAGGGAGCCGTCCAGGGCTCGTACGAGGTCGGCCCGGAGCCGGGCGGCCTGCGGGAGCGAGCCGTACTCGGCCGCGACCCGCCAGCTGAGCACCAGCAGGTCGGCCGATTCGCCGAGCTCGTTCGGGAGCTCGACGGCACGCAGGTCGGCGGCGCGGACGGTGAGGCGGTGCAGGGCCAGGACTCCGGCCGCGGCGGGCAGCACCCCGGGACGGTCGGGCAGCGCGATGAGGAGCTCGACGCCGACGGGCTCGGGCTCGCCGTCCTCGGCGGCCGGTTCGGACCGGGTGTGCAGGGAGAGGACGGGCTCGCCGGTCCGCAGGGCCTCCACGGCCAGGCGCTCCTGCTCGGCGCTGGGCGCGAGCGGTTCCGGCTCGGGGGGCTCCTCGCCCGCGAGCAGCGCGGCGACCCGCTTGACCAGGTCGGTGACGAGCGAGGCCCGCCAGGAGCTCCAGGCCGCGGGGCCGGTGGCGAGGGCGTCGGCCTCGGTGAGGGCGTGCAGCAGCTCCAGGGTGGAGGCGCTGCCCACGGCGTTGGCGACGGAGCGCACGGTCGCGGGGTCGTCGAGGTCACGCCGGGTGGCGGTCTCGACGAGCAGCAGGTGGTGGCGTACGAGGGTGGCGACGACGGCCACGTCCTGCTTGTCGAAGCCGATACGGGCGGCCATGTCGCGGGCGATGACCTCGCCCGCGACGGAGTGGTCTCCGGGCCAGCCCTTGCCGATGTCGTGGAGCAGGGCGGCGATCAGGAGGAGGTCGGGGCGGCTGACGCGGCGGGTGAGCGAGGCGGCGCGTACGGCCGTCTCGACGAGATGCCGGTCGACGGTCCAGGTGTGGACGGGGTTGCGCTGCGGGCGGCAGTGGACGCGTTCCCAGTCGGGCAGCAGGCGGGTGATGATGCCTTCCGCTTCGAGGGCCTCCCAGACGCCGACGGTGGATTCGCCGGCGCCGAGCAGGGTGACGAGCTCCTCGCGGGCCTGGGACGGCCATGGCACGGGCAGCGGCTGGACCGCGGTCCGCAGATGGCGCACGAGGTGGCGGGAGAGCGGCAGTCCCGCCTCGGCCGCCGCGGCCGCGGCCCGGAGGGTGAGCACGGGGTCGCGTTCCGGGCGGGCGGTGCGGGCGAGCACGACTTCGCCGTCGGCCTCGACGACGCCTTCGGCGAGGGGCGTGCGTTCCGGGGCGGCCTTGGCGCCGCCGCCGAGGATGGACCGCAGCCGGGGCCGGACGGAGCGGGCGCGCAGGACGCGGTTGACCTCACGCCAGGTGACGTCGGTGGCGTACGACACGGTGCGGGCGGCCTCGTACACCTGGCGCAGCAGGGCGTCGGAGTCGAGGAGGCCGAGGGACGTGGCGACCTGGTCCTGCTCCTGGAGGGCGAGGCGGTCGGTGGCCCGGCCGGTGGTCAGGTGCAGGGCGTCGCGGGCGTCGAGGAGGGTGCGCCGGGCCTCGGCGAGCCCTTCGCGGGGTGCGTCGGCCACCCAGGAGGCGGCGACGGCGCGCAGGGCGGTGGCGTCGCGGAGGCCGCCGCGGGCCTCCTTGAGGTCGGGTTCCAGGAGGAACTGGAGCTCGCCCATGCGCTCGGCCCGCTCGCGGCAGAGTTCGTCGAGGGCCGGGAGGCGCTTGGGAGCCTGGTTGCGCCAGTCGGCGAGGACCGCGGTGCGCAGTCCGGCGACGAGGCCGAGGTCGCCGGCGACGGGGCGCGCGTCGAGCAGTCCGAGCTGGACCTTGAGGTCCTCCCCCGCGGTCTTGCGCGCTTCGGCGGGGGTGCGTACGGAGTGGTCGAGCGCGAGGCCGAGGTCCCAGACCGGGTACCAGATCCGGTCCGCGAGGGTGGCCACGGCACCCGCGTCGGCGCTGCCGTCGTGCAGGAGCAGCAGGTCGAGGTCGCTGCGCGGGGAGAGCTCGCCCCGGCCGTACCCGCCGACGGCGACGAGGGCTGCGCCGCGCAGGCCCGACTCCTCGGCGGCCGCCGCGAACAGCGCGGTGAGCCAGTCGTCGGTGAGCCGGGCCAGGGCGGCACGGCGCGGCGGCCCGGACTGCGTCTCCTCCTGGAGGAGACGCAGCCGGGCCGCCGCGTAGCCGCTGGGTCCCGAGTCCTCGGATTCGGTGGTCACTTCGGTGCTCGTCACCCAGCTGCCTTTCCGTTCACAGGGACCGTCGGTCAGAGTGCGTCCGGGCCGCGTTCACCGGTCCGCACGCGGATCGCGGTGTCGACCGGGACGCTCCAGACCTTGCCGTCACCGATCTTGCCCGTACGGGCGGCCTTGACCACCACGTCGATGAGCTGTTCGGCGTCCTCGTCCTCGACGAGTACCTCGATGCGGATCTTCGGCACCAGGTCGACGGTGTACTCGGCTCCACGGTAGACCTCGGTGTGTCCGCGCTGACGCCCGTACCCGCTGGCCTCCGTGACCGTGAGGCCCTGGACGCCGAAGGCCTGGAGGGCCTCCTTGATCTCGTCCAGCCTGTGCGGCTTCACGACTGCGGTGATGAGCTTCATGCGTCCACCTTCTTGTTCGTCGGGGCTGCCGTCGTGCCGGGGGCCGGCGGGGTGGTGCGGGTGGCCGCGCCACCGCCGGCGCCGCTGAAGTCGTACGCCGTCTCGGCGTGTTCGACCTGGTCGATGCCGGAGACCTCGTCGTCCTCGCTGACCCGCATCCCGATCGTCTTGTCGAGGACGAAGGCGAGGGCCGCGGAGACGACCAGGGAGTAGGCGAGGACCGCGAAGACACCGACGGCCTGCTTGCCGAGCTGGTCGAGACCGCCGCCGTAGAAGAGGCCCGCGGCGTCGGACTGCACACCACCGGTGGCGAAGAAGCCGACGAGGAGGGAGCCGAGGATACCGCCGACGAGGTGGACGCCGACGACGTCCAGGGAGTCGTCGTAGCCGAACTTGTACTTGAGGCCGACGGCCATGGCGCAGAGGACACCGGCGATGACACCGATGGCGATGGCGCCGAGCGGGCTGACCGAACCGCCCGCGGGGGTGATGGCGACGAGGCCGGCGACGGCGCCGGACGCGGCACCGAGGGTGGTGAAGGAGCCGTGGCGGATCTTCTCGTAGGCGAGCCAGCCGAGGACCGCGGCACCGGTGGCGACCTGCGTGTTGACGAACATGACGGCGCCGACGCCGTCGTCGTTGCCCAGCCACGAACCGGCGTTGAAGCCGAACCAGCCGAACCACAGGAGGGCGGCACCGAGCATGACGAGCGGCAGGCTGTGCGGCCGCATCGGGTCCTTCTTGAAGCCGACGCGCTTGCCGATGACGAGGATCACGCCGAGGGCGGCGGCACCCGCGTTGATGTGGACGGCCGTACCACCGGCGAAGTCGATGACACCCAGCTCGAAGAGCCAGCCGCCGGCGCCCCAGACCCAGTGCGCGACCGGGAAGTAGACGACGGTGACCCAGAGCGTGATGAACAGGGCCCAGGAGGTGAACTTGACGCGGTCGGCGAGCGCACCGCTGATCAGGGCCGGGGTCAGGATCGCGAACATCAGCTGGAAGACGGCGAAGACGTACACCGGGATGGTGTAGCCGTCCCAGAGTTCGGTGACGCCGATGCCGCTGAGGCCGACGAAGTCCGAGCTCCAGCCGATGACGGAGCCGACGTCGGTGCCGAAGGCGAGGCTGAATCCGTAGAGCACCCACAGGACCGTGACGATCCCGAGGCTGATGAAGCTCATCATCAGCATGTTCAGGGTGCTCTTGACGCGGACCATGCCTCCGTAGAAGAAGGCCAGACCCGGGGTCATGAGCATCACCAGCGCGGAGCAGATGAGCATGAACCCTGTGTTGGCGGCAGACAGCTGCGGGGCGTCTGCGGCAAGCGTCGTGATGCCTGGGGGCATCGGCGTCTCCTCGTCGTCGGTGCGGCCACGTGCGGGGGTGCGGGACCACGGTGAAAAGGTGCGGGCCGGTTATGCGCCATGAGATTCGCGCAGCGCGGTTTCCACGAATGCCGCACGATGTTTCACCGCAGTGACGAAGGCGCTGCGCGTGTTACGTCCCAATGAACCAGGAGTGTCGGGGCCGGTGTGCTGCCTACCATGCTGCCTGCGCCGCATACGGCGGGGTTGAACGCCCGGGAACGTGAACCGGCCACGACAGCGACCCGCTGACCTGGCAATGGGGGAGCCGGTCGGGTGGTACGGGGCGGCTGTCGTGGCCGGTGGCCGGAATTCCGGTCAGACCGCTTCGGCGGTCTCCGGGAGCTGCTGGGTGAGCAGGTCGGTGAGCGTGGCGACCTCGGGAATGTCGCCGAAGTCCCTGGCAGCGGTGTCGACGGTCTTGCGGAGCCTGGTGTTGACGCGCTCCGACCTGACCTTCTTGGCGACGCGCAGGGCCTGGGTGGCCAGCACGGTCGACTGCTCCGGCTCGCGCTTGAGGAGATGCACGGTGGCCATGCCGATGAGGTTGAGCGCGTAGGACCGCTGGTGCTCGTCGTCGTCGCCGAAGAGCTCGACGGCGCGGGCCATGACGGGCTCGGCCAGCGAGGCGTAGGTCGGGCTGCGGCCGGCGACATAGGCCAGGTCACGGTAGGAGTGGGCGTTCTCCCCGTGCAGTTCGGCATCCGAGAAGAAGCGGATCCAGTCGGGCTCGGGCTCGTCGTCGAGCGTGGCGTCGACGAAGGTGTCCTCGGCCATCCGGACGGCCCGCTTGCACTTGCTCGGCTGGCCCATGTTCGCGTAGGCGCGCGCCTCCATCGCATACAGCATGGCCTGGGTCCGCGCGGTGGCGCAGTCACGGCTGCCGTACTGGGCGAGGTGGATGAGTTCGAGCGCGTCGTCGGGCCTGCCGAGGTGGATCATCTGGCGGCTCATGCTGGAGAGGATGTACGAACCGAGCGGCTTGTCGCCCGCCTCCTTGGAGGCGTGCAGGGCGAGCACGAAGTACTTCTGGGCGGTGGGCTGGAGGCCCACGTCGTAGCTCATCCAGCCCGCGAGCTCGGCGAGTTCGGCCGCGCAGCGGAACAGCCGCTTGGAGGTGGCCTCCGGCTGCGGTTCCTGGAGCAGGTCGGTGACCTCGTGGAGCTGGCCGACGACGGCCTTGCGGCGCAGACCGCCGCCGCACTGGGCGTCCCACTGGCGGAACATCGCCGTGGTGGACTCCAGCAGGTCGAGCTCGGGGCCGGAGAGCTTGGAGGGGCGGCTCTGCCCGGCCGGCCGCTCCGGATCGGTCCGGCCGGGTGCGACGGGCACCAGCCAGCGCTGCATCGGCTCGATGAGGGTGGGACCCGCGGCCAGGGCGAGGGAGCTGCCGAGGAAACCGCGACGGGCGAGCATGAGGTCGCTGCGGGAGAACTCGCTGAGCAGCGCGACGGTCTGCGGGCCCGCCCAGGGCAGGTCGACCCCGGCGACGGAGGGTGCCTGGTGGGCGGCGCGCAGTCCGAGGTCCTCGACGGCGACGACGGCGCCGAAGCGCTCGGAGAAGAGTTCGGAGAGGATGCGCGGGATCGGTTCGCGCGGCTGCTCGCCGTCGAGCCATCTGCGCACCCGGGAGGTGTCGGTGCTGATGTGGTGGGCGCCGAGCTGGCGGGCCCGCCGGTTCACCTGGCGCGCGAGCTCGCCCTTGGACCAGCCGCTCCGGACGAACCACGATCCCAATTGCCCGTTGGGGCGCTTTCCGGCATTCGCCTCGCCTGCGCCGCTGCCACTCACGGATACGCCCCCATCCCGCCGAAATCTGTCGCGCGAACCTCTATCAGAATGCCGTGCCTCCGTGCTGCCTGTACGAGTGTCGAACACCTGGGACAGATCACCGGGTTGCCCGGGGCATAACCACGCGCACATGCAATTGCAGGTTCGGGTACCGACGGTAATCCTACGATCACCGCCGCCGCCAGGGTGTTGCGGAAACGCCACCATTCGCCACCCCTTCGGATGAACCCGTTCGACACAGACCGCGATTCACTTGACAGGCCGCGATCAGCAGTCGGGCGGAGTGAAGCATTCGGGGGCGCGGGAGTCGCGTCACGCACCTCGGTGTCACCACCTCGTGCGCCTGGGTGTCGCCGGCGACGGCCGAGGACGTCCATGACTCCGGGTCGTAACCACCGGTGAGTCGGACCCGTTGGAGGGGGCATGGGCTTCACGATCGGCGGAATCCGCGAGATGCGGTCCGGCACGCGGCGGCGCGGCCGTGCGGCCGGGGCGACCGCGGTGGCCGAGTACACAGGACTCTGGGGCTGGGCGGTGGCTCCGGGCGCGCGCGCCGCGGACGGCGCCTGCTCCTGCGGCGACCCCGCGTGCGCGGCCCCGGGCGCGCACCCGCTGGACTTCGCCCGCGAGGTGCCGCCCGGCGCCACGCTCGGCATGGCGGCGGACACCTGGGCCGAGGTGCCGGGCGCCTCGATGCTGCTTCCGGTGGGCCGGACCTTCGACGTCCTCGACGTCCCCGAGGCGGCGGGGCGGCGGGCCCTGGTGCGGATGGAGCGGATGGGGCTGCCGCTGGGCCCGGTGACGGTGACGCCGACGGGCCGTACACAGTTCTTCGTCGCCCCCGGGGCCTCGGCCGGACTGCCCGGGCTGCTCTACCGGATGGGCTGGGACGACGCGGATCTGGATCTGCGGGCGCTGGGCCGGGGTGCGTACATCACGGCTCCCCCTTCGGACCTGGGCGGCCTGGGGCCGGTCCGCTGGCTGCGTCCGCCGCTGCCCGGCGCCGCCGCCACTCCCCCGCAGGCAAGGCTGCTGCTGGGCACGCTGGCCTACATATGCCACCGCTGGTGAACGCGGAAGGGCGGTGACCCCTTCCGGGTCCACCGCCCTTCCGCGTTCACGGCCGTACGTCCGTCAGTCGCCGATCAGCGCGTCGACGAAGGCGCCCGGCTCGAACGGGGCCAGGTCGTCCGGTCCCTCACCGAGGCCGATGAGCTTCACCGGGACGCCCAGCTCGCGCTGGACGGCGATGACGATGCCGCCCTTCGCGGTGCCGTCCAGCTTGGTGAGGAC
Source organism: Streptomyces sp. CB02058 (assembly GCF_001905505.1). Taxonomy (GTDB): domain Bacteria; phylum Actinomycetota; class Actinomycetes; order Streptomycetales; family Streptomycetaceae; genus Streptomyces. Next base: position 1,461,168 of record NZ_LIPG01000001.1, on the reverse strand, counting down.
GATGCCGGTGATGTCGACGACCTCGGCGAACACCCGCGCCTGGACCAGGCCGTTCTGACCGGTCGTGGCGTCGAGGACGAGGAGGATCTCGTCGAGCGGGCCGTGCTTCTCGACGACCCGCTTGACCTTGCCGAGCTCGTCCATCAGACCGGTCTTGGTGTGCAGCCGGCCGGCGGTGTCGATGAGCACCACGTCGGCGCCCTCGGCGATGCCCTCCTTCACCGCGTCGAAGGCGATCGACGCGGGGTCGCCGCCCTCGGGCCCGCGCACCGTACGGGCGCCGACGCGCTCGCCCCAGGTCTGGAGCTGGTCGGCGGCGGCGGCACGGAAGGTGTCGGCGGCGCCGAGCACGACGCTGCGGCCGTCGGCGACGAGCACCCGGGCGAGCTTGCCCGTCGTGGTCGTCTTGCCGGTGCCGTTGACCCCGACGACCATCACGACGCCGGGTGTCTCCTCGCCGCCCTCCGTCTTCACGGCACGGTCGAAGTCCGGGCCGAGCAGGGTGACGAGCTCCTCGCGCAGCAGCGTGCGCAGCTCTTCGGGCGTACGGGTGCCGAGGACGCGGACCCGCTCACGGAGCCGCTCCACCAGCTCCTGGGTGGGGGCGACGCCGACGTCGGCGGTGAGGAGGGTGTCCTCGATCTCCTCCCAGGTGTCCTCGTCGAGGTTGTCGCGGGACAGGAGCGTGAGCAGCCCCTTGCCCAGGGAGTTCTGCGAACGGGCGAGCCGTGCGCGGAGCCGCACCAGGCGGCCCGCGGTGGGCTCGGGGACTTCGAGCTCGGGGACCTCCGGCTCGACGACGACCGGGGTCTCCTCGACGGGAGTCCCGGCACCGGGGAGACCGGCGTCCTCGATGGTGCGCCGCGCTTCGTCGCGCGGCGCCTCGGCTTCGTCGCCGACATGGGGTTCGGCGGGAGGAGTGATGGTCGGCGTGCTCGACGGTGCCGAGGGCGGCAGCTGCTTCTTCTTGCGGCTGCTGACCACGAGCCCGCTGATCAGGCCGACCGCGACCAGGGCGATGACTACAGCAAGGATGACGATTTCCATAACGCGTCCAGTATCGGCCACCGCCGTGGTCCGGGCACGGTTCCGTGGGACGGCGAGCGGGACACATGGGCGGTATGCCACGTTTGGGGGTAAAGGTACGCTGCTGCCCGTGGAGAACCGCGGCCTGGATCCCGTCCCCGACGCCGAGCGCAGCGGCCGTGTCCGCACCCTCTTCCCCACCTGGGTGACGGCCAACATGACCGTGCTGCTGCTGACCGTCGGAGCCGGGCTCACCGTCCTCAACGGGCTGAATCTCTGGCAGGTGCTGGCCGTGGGGTTCCTCGCCCCCGTGTTCGCCTTCGGACTGGTCGGCCTCGTGTCGATCGCGGGGAAGCGCGGCGGCGCGCCCGGCATGGCGCTCTCACGGGCGGTTTTCGGACAGCGCGGCAATCTCTTCCCCGGGGCCGTGCTGTGGGTGGCCCGCTGGGGCTGGGAGACGGCCAACGCGGTCACGGGCTCCTACGCCCTGCTGGCCGTGCTCGATCTGCTGTTCGGCATCCGTATCACCCACACCCTGGTCCTGGTGACCCTGACGGCCTTCGTCGCCGCGAGCTTCCTCGTGTCGGGGCTCGGCATCCGGGCGCTGCGGGCGTGCTCGCGCGTCTCCGTGTGCCTCTTCGGCGGCGCGAGCGTGCTCGTCCTGGTCCATCTCATCGGCGCGACGCCGTGGCGGTCCGTCGTGGACCGGCCCGCGGGAACCGCGTCGGGGATGATCGCGGGCATCGGGACGCTGGCCGCCGGGGGCATCAGCTGGGTGCCGTCCGCCCCGGACTTCGCCCGTTACCTGCCGCGCTCGGCGTCCGGCCGGGCGATGGTCGTGGCGACCACGTGCGGGGCCCTGGTCACCGTGCTGCCGTTGGTGACGATGGGCGCGCTGCTGGCCGTGGAGGCGCCCGACCTGGCCGTCACCAACGACCCGGTGGCCTTCATCGGTGATCTCCTGCCGGGATGGATCTCGGTTCCGTACCTCCTGACCGCCGTCCTCGGCATGGTGCTGATCAACGCCATGTCCATGTACTCGGCCGGCTTCACCGCACAGACCCTCGGATTCGCGGTCCCGCGCGCCTGGGCCGTGGGGGTGAACGCGACGATCAGCCTGCTGCTCGGCGGGCTGCTGATGATGGTCGCGACGAGTTTCATCAGCACGTTCATGTCGTTCCTCGCCTTGCTGGGCGTGACCTTCTCCGCCTGGATCGGGGTCTTCGGCGTGGATCTGCTGAGAGGGCGTACGTACGACACCGATGCGCTCCTGGACACCACGGGCCGCCGCGGCTACTGGTACGCCGGCGGATACAGCGGGCCCGCCATGGCCGCCTGGGGCGCGGCGCTCGTGGCCGGCCTGCTCTTCACCGAGGTGGAGTGGTTCACCGGACCGCTCGCCTCCACCTGGACCGGCCGCCACGGCTTGGGCTGGGCGGCGTCGATCCTCGTCGCGGCGGGGCTGTACGCGGTCCTGCCGCGCCCCGCGGACGGGACCGGGCCCGCTCCGGCCCGCTTCTGACACCCCTTCCCCGGACGGCTGCCGCACGACAGGACGCTGCCCCGGCCGGGCATGGGCCTGGCCGGGGCAGCGGGTCGAGGAGAGGGGCAGCGGGGATTAGCCCATCTCCTCCAGCGCCTTGCCCTTGGTCTCCTTCACGAACTTGAGCACGAAGGGGATCGAGAGCACGGCGAAGCAGGTGTAGATGATGTACGTGCCCGACAGGTTCCAGTCGGACAGGCTGGGGAAGCTCGCGGTGATCGCCCAGTTGGCGATCCACTGTGCCGACGCGGCGACACCGAGGGCGGCGGCGCGGATGCGGTTCGGGAACATCTCGCCGAGGAAGACCCAGACGACGACACCCCACGACAGCGCGAAGAAGAGGACGAAGACGTGGGCGGCGACCAGTGCGACCGTTCCCTGCGTGGTCGGGAGCTTGCCGTCGACCAGATCCGCGGAGAAGGCCCAGGCCTCGAACGCCAGGGCGATGGCCATACCGGTGGAACCGACGAGGGCGAGCGGCCTGCGGCCCACCCGATCGACCAGGATCATGGCGATCACGGTGCCGATGATGTTGATGATCGACGTGGTGAACGAGTAGAAGAACGAGTCGGTCGGGTCGATGCCGACGGACTGCCACAGCGTCGCCGAGTAGTAGAAGGCGACGTTGATGCCGACGAGCTGCTGGAAGACCGACAGACCGATACCGACCCAGACGATCGGCAGGAAGCCGAAGCGGCTCCCGAGCAGGTCGCTGAACTTGGACTTGTGCTCACGGCGCATGGCCGTCTCGATCTCGTTCACGCGTGCGTCGAGGTCGATGTTCTTGCCCTCGACCTCTTCGAGGATCTTCCGGGCCCGGTCCCTCTTGCCGACCGAGATCAGGAAGCGCGGCGACTCGGGGATCGCGAAGGACAGCAGCCCGTAGAGGATCGCGGGCAGGACCATCACTCCGAGCATCCACTGCCAGGCCTCGAAGCCGGCGATCTCGCCGCGCTGGTCGCCGTCGGCGATCTGCAGGATGCCGTAGTTGACCAGCTGTGAGATCGCGATGCCGATGACGATGGCGGCCTGCTGGAAGGAGCCGAGGCGGCCTCGGTAGGCGGGCGGCGAGACCTCGGCGATGTAGGCCGGGCCGATGACCGAGGCCATGCCGATCGCGAAGCCGCCGATGATCCGCCACATGGCGAGGTCCCAGAGAGCGAACGGCAGTGCGGAGCCGACGGCGCTGATGGTGAACAGCACGGAGGCGATCTGCATGCAGCGGATACGGCCGATCTTGTCGGCGATGCGTCCCGCGGTGGCGGCGCCGATCGCGCAGCCGATCAGCGCGATGGCGATCACCTGGGCCAGCGTCCCCGACCCGATGTCGTAGCGGTCACGGATCGCTTCGACGGCGCCGTTGATCACGGAACTGTCGTAGCCGAAGAGGAAGCCGCCCATCGCTGCGGCTGCCGTGATGAAGATGACATGGCCGAGATGGTCCGGGTGGGCATCCCGGGCTCCGGACTCCGGTCCGCGCGCTGTGCTGGTCACATGAACTCCTGATACCTGGCCGCAACGTCAGGTGTGGGGGGTGAGCCCTCCTAGTGGCGCACAACTTCCAGCCGACCACCACTTGAAGGCAAAAACAACGTTGCTGAGATTATTCGTTCAAGTTTCGAAGTCAAGGCGCGATATGCGCCCAGGCGTCACTCACAAGTACCCAGGAGCACCCAAAAGGTGCGTCCAAGTGTTGAAGATTGAGTAAAGAGAATGTGACTGCCCCTCAGGCCGTCGGCCGAGGGCTCAGCGCAGCCGCTGGCTGATCACCTTGGAGACTCCGTCACCCTGCATGGAGACGCCGTACAGCGCGTCGGCGACCTCCATCGTGCGCTTCTGGTGCGTGATCACGATGAGCTGGGAGCTCTCCTGGAGCTCCTCCATGATCCGGATCAGACGCTGCAGATTGGTGTCGTCGAGCGCCGCCTCGACCTCGTCCATGACATAGAAGGGGCTCGGCCTGGCCTTGAAGATGGAGACCAGCAGGGCAACTGCCGTAAGGGATCGCTCGCCTCCGGACAGCAGCGAGAGCCGCTTGACCTTCTTGCCCGGCGGCCTGGCCTCGACGTCGAGACCTGTCGTGAGCATGTTGTCCGGGTCGGTGAGGATGAGGCGGCCCTCGCCGCCGGGGAAGAGCCGCGAGAAGACACCTTCGAACTCACGCGCGGTGTCCCGGAACGCCTCCGTGAACACCTGCTCGACCCGCTCGTCGACCTCCTTGATCACCTGCATCAGGTCGGCCCGGGTCTTCTTCAGGTCTTCGAGCTGCTCGGAGAGGAACTTGTGCCGTTCCTCCAGCGCCGAGAACTCCTCCAGGGCGAGAGGATTCACCTTCCCGAGTTGCTGATACGCCCGTTCGGCCGCCCTCAGCCGCTTCTCCTGCTCGGCCCTGACGAACGCCTTCGGCTGGTTGCGCGGGTGCTCCGGATCGTCCGGGAGCTCCTCGCCCTCCGCCGCGGGCGACGGGGGCACGGGCTGCTCCGGTCCGTACTCGGCGGCCAGGCCGGCCGGCTCGACGCCGAACTCCTCCAGCGCCCTGGCCTCCACCTGCTCCATACGCAGCCGCTTCTCGGCCCCCAGCACCTCGCCCCGGTGCACCGAGTCGGTGAGCCGGTCGAGCTCGCTCTTGAGGTCACGGCCCCGGCCGCGTTCGGCGGTCAGCTCCCGCTCGCGCTCGGCCTTGGCCGCCTCGGCCCTGGTCCGTTCCTCGTCCGCCCGTACGACGGAGACCTCGACGTGGGCGAGCAGCTGCCGGGCACCCGACGCCACGGCGGTGGCCACGGCGGCCTCGTGGCGGAGCCGGGCGCGGCGCTGCTCGGCGCGGGCGCGGGCCTCGCGTTCGGCGCGGGCCCCCCGGTCCAGGGCGTCGGCCCGCCCGGCGAGCGCCTTGACCCGTTCCTCGTGGGTACGGGCCTGGAGGCGCGCCTCCATCTCGGTCTGGCGCGCGTTGGCACCGTCGGCGGCGAGCCGGTCCCGTACGGAGGTGTCGGGCTCCTCCTCCACCGGGGTCTCCTCCGCGACCAGCAGCCGTTCCGCCAGTTCCTCGGCCTCCTCGGTGGCGCGCTCCAGCGCCTCCTGGGCACGGGCCGCGGAGGCGGTGCTGCGCTCGGCCTCCCCGGCGGCGCCCCTGGCCTGCCCGGCCAGCCGCCCCAGCTGCTGGGCGACCCCGGACTTCTCCCGCTCGGCGGCCCGGCGGCGCTCCCCGAGCTCCTCCACCCCTGCGGCGGACTCCGCGCGGCGCCCGGCCGCGAGGCGCTGCGCCGAGGCGAGCTCGTCGCAGCGCACGGCGAGCTCGGCCAGTTCGGCGGCCGCCTCGTCGACGGACGCCTGCACCTCCAGCAGGCTGGGCGCCCCGGCGGAGCCACCGTGCGCGAAGTGGGTGCCCAGCACATCGCCCTCGGCGGTGACGGCGGTCAGCCCGGGGTGCGCGGCGACCAGCTCCTCGGCGTCCTCCAGGGTGCCGACGACGACCATGCCGCGCACCAGCCCGCGTACGGCGGCGAGCAGTTCGGCCGGGCCGTGCAGCAGGTCGGCGACGGCGGGAGCGGCGCACTCACCGGGGGCGACGGCGGTCCGGGCCGCGGGCTGCGCGGCGCCGAGCCCGGTCCCGGAGACCGAGGGGCCGTATCCGGACCCGGAAACGGACGGGCCGTACTCGGCCCCGAAGTCCCCGGCACCGTACGTGTCGCCGTGCGCGGCCGTGCTCTGCGCAGGGCCGGGCACCGCGCCCTGCGCCCTCCCGGGGACGGTGCTCCGCTCCGGCCCGGGAACCGCCGGGGCCGCCGTGCCGTGCTCCGGTCCAGAGGTCTGGCCGGGCACCTGGCCGGCGGAGGCTTCGGCGGGCTCCGGCAGCGGCTCGGTTCCCTGCGCGGGCACCTGCCCGGTTCCCGTGCCGCTCGCCACCAGTGCCGCGCGCCCGGCGTCCTGCTTGCGCAGCAGACGGATCGCGTCCGCTGCGGCGGAGGGGTCCGTCACGGCGAGCGCGTCGGCCGCCGCGCCCAGCGCCGCGGCCACCGCGACCTCGTGCCCCGGGGCCACCGTGAGCAGTTCCGCGACCGGTCCGAGCAGGCCGGGGAGCCGGTCCCCCGCACCGAGCAGGGCCCCCGTGCCGTCCTTGCGCCGCAGGCCCAGCGACAGCGCGTCATGGCGGGCGGAGAGCGCGGCGCGGCTGCGTTCCGCCTCGGTGACCGCCTCCCGCGCCGCGCTCAGCCCCGCCTCCGCCTCGGCGAGTTCCCGCTTCGCGGCCTCGTGCCGCTCCGCCAGCTCGGCGTCGCCCGCGTCCAGGCCCTCGACCTCGGCCTTGAGCTGCTCGTACTCCTCCTGCGCCGCGACCGCCCGCTCCTGCGCCTCGTCCCGGGACGCGGCCAGCCGGTCGATCTCGGCCTGCGCCGAACCGGCCCGGCTCCGGGCCGCGTTGACCTGCCCGTTGAGCCGCGCGAGGCCCTCGCGCCGGTCGGCGATGGCCCGGGCGGCGTCCCGGAGCCTGCGCTCCTCGGCCGCCAACTCGCGTTCCAGTTGGCTGCGGTGGGCGGTGGTGTCCTCCAGGGCGTGCTCGGCCGCTTCGAGGGCGGCCTCCAGCTCCGCCTCCTGCTCGCGGATGCGGGCGGCCTCGCGCTCCATGTCCTCGGGGTCCCGCCCGCGCCGTTCCTCCTCGGGCGGCGCGGTGGCGCTCTTCACCCGGGCGTCGGCGAGCGAGATCGTGCCGCGTACCCGCTCGGCCAGCTGCGAGAGTTCGTACCAGGTCTGCTGGGCCCGCTGGAGGCGCGGCGCCAGCCGGCGCACCTCGTCCTCCAGGTCCGCCTCGCGGGCGAGCGCCGCCTTGAGTTCGGCCTCCGCCGCTTCCCTGCGCTGTTTCAGGGCGGCCTCGTCGGCGATCTCGCTGCGCAGCGCCTCCCGCAGCCGCACCAGGTCGTCGGCGAGGAGCCGCAGCCGGGCGTCACGCAGATCGGCCTGGATGACCGCGGCCCTGCGGGCCACGGCGGCCTGCCTGCCGAGCGGCTTGAGCTGGCGCCGCAGTTCGTCGGTGAGGTCCTGGACGCGGGCGAGGTTGGCCCCCATCGCCTCCAGCTTCCGCAGCGCCTTCTCCTTGCGCTTGCGGTGCTTGAGCACACCGGCGGCCTCCTCGATGAAGGCGCGGCGCCCCGTCGGGTCGGCGTGCAGGACGGAGTCCAGACGGCCCTGGCCGACGATGACGTGCATCTCACGGCCGATACCGGAATCCGAGAGGAGTTCCTGGATGTCGAGCAGCCGGCAGGTGTCCCCATTGATCTGGTATTCGCTGCCGCCGTTGCGGAACATGATCCGGGTGATCGTGACTTCGGCGTACTCGATGGGCAGCGCACCATCGGAATTGTCGATGGTCAGCGATACCTCGGCGCGGCCCAGCGGCGGCCTTCCGGTGGTCCCGGCGAAGATCACGTCTTCCATCTTGCCGCCGCGCAGGGATTTGGCTCCCTGTTCTCCCATGACCCAGGAGAGCGCGTCCACCACATTGGATTTGCCGGACCCGTTGGGACCGACGACACAGGTGATCCCCGGTTCGAACCGCAGGGTGGTGGCGGAGGCGAACGATTTGAAACCACGGAGGGTCAGGGCCTTGAGGTGCACGCCGCCGGACTCTACCTTTCACTCTCGGTTTCGCTGATGAAGGTGCAGGGCACATCAGACGGTAAGCGAAGAGCGACAGGCCGGTGACGGTCCAGGGGGGAAAGAAAGAAGGGACGCCGAGGCGTCCCTTGTGAATCTCGCGCGGCGCTGTGTGTACAGCCTTCCGCGCACAGCCTTGCGTGACGGATCGCGAGCGGACCGGATCACGAGCAATCCTCGGTGTTCCAGGACGACCGATCCGTGACGAAAGACATTCAGTGGTTGATCCCGAGCAGCCGGCGTGCGGCCCGACCGGCCCCGGCAGGGCCTGAGGGTCAGGTCAGCGCGGGCTCCGCCTGGGGTACGTCGATGTCGATGCTGTCGAGCAGCGACTCCTGGTGCTGGGCGGCGGCGTTGAGCGCGTCGTTCTCGTCCTGGATCCGTACGAGCTCGGATTCCAGGTCCTGGACGCGCTTCTGAAGCCGTCGCATCTCGGCGAGGAGTCGCGGGTCGGAACCGCCGACGTAACCGAGAAGCGCCTTTGCCATGATGGATGGTCCTCCACACTGAGTGACCGACCGATGCGGTGTGGGTCGTGAGGGAATCGCACCCGCGGTGCTCGGCAGTGTTCTGTATTCACTGCTGTTCTGCTGTCACCAGCTCTGCCGAACAGCTAAGGTGCGCGGGGTTTTCAGCGTCTCACCAAAAAGTTTGACGGTCAACACGATCACACGCCAGTGAGCCGGGTGTCCCGGGGGCGCGCGGCTCGACGATCATGCGGCGCGACTCTCTCGCGGGTCCCCGAGGGGCGTGGAGATCTTCGTCAATGCCGCAGCCTGACACGGCGGGGTCTTCTTGGCAACCATGTGCCCGCGCCGGGTCAATTCGCAGGTCATTTCGGGTGCGAGCCCCTCGCGGACCTTCCGGTGACCGCGTGCCGCACCGTGTGTACGGAGCGGATCCGCGCCCCCTTTCCGGGCGGGCTTCAGCGGATCGCGAATCCCTCGTAACCACCGCGGGGCGTGTCCCAGATCTCAGTGACGCCGTCCACGCGCCCGGGTGTGTCGTCGGAGCCGAGCCAGTCCAGCAGACGGTGGCAATTCTCACGTGGCCCCTCGGCGACCACCTGCACCCGGCCGTCGTCGAGATTGAGGGCGAAGCCGGTGAGATTTCCGATCTCCAAAGCATTTGCCCTGGTGAACCAGCGGAACCCTACTTGCTGTACTCGGCCGCGTACCCAAACGACGAGTCGTGCATCTTCGTTCATGCCCGAACGCTAACCGGCCAATTGCTCAAGGAGCACGTCGCCCCAATCCGCCATGGCGTAAGGTCCCCTCGCAATAGCCTCACCCGAACGGGTGATGCTGATCTTGAATTCGGTGACGCCGGCCCTGGCGTCCGGAGCACGAGGAAGGCACAGCGCATGGGACGGCATCGACGCGCAGGCGCGGCCCCCGCCGCTGAGCAGCACGCGGCGCACGCGGCGGAAGGGCCGCGCAGCGCCCGCCGGAAGAAGCGGACCGGGCTGCCGGTGCGCGCCGGACTTCTCGGTGTGTCCGCGGCCGTGGCCGTCGGAGCGGTCGCCGTGGCGTCCGGACTGCTGCCCGGCGGCGGCAGCTACAACGTCAGCGGCGACCCGTCCTCCGACCAGGTCCAGGCGGGCGGCGCTCCCGATCTGCTGACCCAGGGCGACGCGTCCGCCGAGCCGACCGGCCGCACGTCGGCGTCCGCGTCGGCCGAGGCCAGCAGGGGTGGCGACCGTTCGGCTTCTCCCTCGGCGTCCCCCTCGGCCACGCCGAGCAAGAAGCCGTCGGCCACCGCGTCCAAGCAGGCCACCAGGACGCCCGAGCGGACGAAGGCTCCGGCCGCCAAGCCGAAGAAGACCGCGTCGTCCGCCCCGGCCACCAAGGCCCCGGCCGCGCCGAAGACCGCGTCGGCCACCCCGAGCCGCACGGCCGAGAGCTCCCCGAGCCCGGCCGGCACCTCCGCCCAGGCGGCCGTGCTCGCCCTGGTCAACCAGGAGCGTGCGAAGGTCGGCTGCAGCCCGGTCACCACCAGCGCCCCGCTCACCGCGCTCGCCCAGGACTTCAGCGAGGACATGGCCGCCCGCGACTTCTTCGGCCACACCGACCCCGACGGGGCGACCCCTTGGGACCGTGCCGCCGCTGCCGGTGTGGAGGGTCTCGGCGGGGAGAACATCGCCCGCGGACAGGCCGACGCCCAGGCCGTGATGGACGCCTGGATGAACAGCGAGGGCCACCGCGCAAACATTCTCAACTGCGACTACAAGACCCTGGGCGTGGGAGTGCACCTCGGCTCCGGCGGCCCCTGGTGGACGCAGGACTTCGGCTTCTGAGAGGCCGTACGGACGAGAGGCCCCGCCGGTCGACGGACCGGCGGGGCCTCTCGCTGTCCCCGGCCGTTCCGGAGAGCCCGTCGAAGGAGCCCGCGGTCGCTCCAAAAGCCCCCGAAGGAGCCCGTCGGGCCTACAACCATGGCCGCCCACCAGGAGTCTTGATCGTCGGCAGTCATTTCCGGACTGCAGATGATCAAGACCGAAGGAACGAATGAACCGACCCAGAGGCACCACGGTGGCCACCGCCACCGCTGTGGTACTCGCCTCCGCAGGCGGCCTGCTCGCCACGGCCGCCCCCGCCTCCGCAGCGGTGACCTGCGCCTCGCCCGTCTTCAAGCGGATGTTCTACGCGAACACCAGCTTCTCCGGCACGCCCAAGGGCACGGACTGCGACTCCGTGATCGACCAGAACTGGGGCACGGGCGCACCCGGTTACAAGGGCATGCCCTCCAACGACTTCGGTGTCCGCTGGTCCATGACCCGCGACTTCGGCTCGGGCGGACCGTTCTCGTTCGCGGCGTCCTCCCGTGACGGCATCCGCGTCTACGTCGACGGCGTACGCAAGGTCGACCTGTGGAAGAACGTCTCCAGCACCGTCTCCAAGACGGTCAACGTGACCATCCCCTCGGGGAAGCACAGCCTGCGCGTCGACTTCGTGAACTGGACCGGCGCCGCCAACGTCAAGTTCTCGTACGCTCCCCGCACCACGGCGACCGTGGACAAGGTGAAGCCGCTGGTCCCCACCGGGACCGCCGTCACCTACAGCACCGCCTCCACGTCCACCAAGGTCAGCTGGGCGAAGAACCAGGAGATGGACCTCGCCGGGTACCGCGTGTACCGGCGGCTGAAGGGCGCCTCCTATCCGTCGAAGGCCCTCGCGACCACGACGTCCACCTCGTACACCGACACGACCGCGCCGAAGGACGGCAACGTCTACTACTACGAGGTGCGCGCGTACGACAAGGCGGGCAACACCTCGTCGGGCACCGCCGACCTCGGCATCACCACCGTGGACCGCACGGCCCCCGCCGCCCCGAAGGGCGTCGAGAAGAACTGGGCGATGGGCAGCCCGGCCAAGATCACCCTGTACTGGGACGGCAACACCGAGCCCGACCTCGCCGAGTACCGGGTCTACCGCTCGACCTCGCAGCCGGTCGCCCTCACCCCCGCCAACCGGCTGGCCTCCACCGGCGGCGGTTACAGCGGACCGCTGCCGCAGACCGGTGACGTCTACTACTACGTCGTCACCGCCGTCGACACGAGCGGCAACGAGTCCCCGGCCTCCGGCACCGCGATGTACTACAGCGACGACACGACCGGCCCGGTGGACACCGCGCTCAACGCGCGGGCCTCGGAGAGCGAGGCGGGCGTCACCATCACCTGGGACGCCTCCGCGGTGACCAGCAGCGACTTCGCCGGCTACTCGGTCTTCCGGACGAGCCGCCCCGGCACCAGCAGCGCCACCCGCACGGAGGTCGGTTCGGGCGTCAGGGGGACGTCGTTCACCGATGCCGCCCCGCAGCCCGGCGCCACGTACGCCTACTACGTCGTCGCGGTCGACCACGAAGGGAACGGCGGCACCCCGTCCGCGGGGCTCACGGTCACCGTCAACGGGAACACGACGGCGCCCCCGGCGGTCACCGGCGTGAGGACCGTCCCGGAGAAGAACGGCGTCACCCTCTCCTGGGACGCGAGCAAGGACCCCGGCCTCGCCCACTACCTCGTGCTGCGCGGCACCCTCGTCGACGGGGAGTGGACGTACAAGGCCGTGCCGCATCCGGCGGACTTCAAGCCCTGGCAGATCACGGAGACCACGTTCCACGACTACGTCCCGGCCGACGGACAGCAGGTCCGCTACGCCGTGGTCGCCGTCGACCAGTACGGGAACCAGCTCACCCCGGCCACCGGCGCGACAGCGGTCGACGTCACCGAGCTGGACCTCCGCCCGACCGCACCGGCGGCGACCGGCGCGCCGCTGGTGTACCTGGGCTCCGACCAGAACGGCTGGATCTCCTGGGCTCTCGCGAGCTCCACGACCCTCGGCGAGGTCACCGGTTTCGCCGTCCACCGCTGGAACCCGGTGACGCAGACCTTCGACCTGGTCCACACGGAGCCCAGGGACAACGTCACCTCCTGGAACTGGGTGGACCCCGCCCTGCCGCCGGCGAGCACGGTCTACTACCGGATCTCGGTGAACTACGCGGACGGCACCACGTCCGGTGCGAGTGAGGTCTCCGTCATCAGCCGCTGACGGCGACGGCGCTCCCGCTCCTCCTCCTGCGCAGCGCTCACCCAGGGTGGGCGCTGCGCAGGCGTAAGCTGCGGGTATGAGCGAGACACGGACGGAGCGGGTGCGGGACGACGGCGGCGACATGCCGTTCGACGTCTTCTCACGGCTGTGCCCCTCGCGCGGCACGCTGGAGCACGCCACCGGCCGCTGGGGCGGACTGACCCTGGGGGCGCTGTACGAGAGCGGCGCCCGCTTCAACGAGCTGCGCCGCCGGGTCGACGGTGTCAGCGAGAAGATGCTCTCCCAGACGCTCCACGCACTGGAGCGCGACGGCCTGGTCCACCGCGATGCCCGGCTCACCAATCCGCCGCGCGTCGACTACGAGCTGACGCCTCTGGGCCGCGAGGTCGCCGCCCGGCTGATGGACCTCATCCAGTTCGTCGAGGGCCGGATGCCCGAGGTCGTCGAGGCCCGGGCTCGGTACGACGCCGCGCACCCGGCCTGAGGCCGGAGGCCTCAGGAGATCCTCGGCGGACGCTGGCAGCGCGGGCAGAAATAGCTGGAGCGGTTCATCCAGGGCCGCCTGCGCATCGGCGTACCGCAGCGGCGGCACGGTTCGTCCTCGCGTCCGTAGGCGTCCAGCGAGCGGTCGAAGTAGCCGGACTCGCCGTTCACATTGACGTACAGGCTGTCGAAGCTGGTGCCGCCCTGGTCGAGTGCCTCGCGCATCACCTCCCGGACGTGCCCGAGCAGCTCGGCCGTCCTCGGACGGGTCAGGGTCGCGGTCGGCCGCTCGTAGTGCAGCCTGCTGCGCCAGAGCGCCTCGTCGGCGTAGATGTTGCCGACGCCGCTGATCAGGGACTGGTCCAGCAGGGCGCGCTTGAGCGTCGTACGGCGCAGGCGGAGCGCCGCGTGGAAGGCGTCGTCGTCGAAGGCGGGGTCCAGGGGGTCGCGAGCGATGTGCGCGATGACGTCGGGCAGCCCGTCCGGGGTGTTCTCGTGCACCGAGAGTCCGCCGAAGGTCCGCTGGTCGACGAAGCGCAGCTCGGTGCCGAGGGCGTCGTCGAAGCGGATCCTGATCCTCAGGTGCTTCTCGTCGGCGGCGTCCTCGGGCTGCACGAGCAGCTGGCCGCTCATGCCCAGGTGGCCCAGCAGCGAGGAGTCCGCCTCGTCCAGGGGCACCCAGAGGTACTTCCCGCGTCGCATCGCCGTGCCGAAGCGCAGCCCCCGGAGCCGGGCCGCGAAGTCGGCGCCGCCCGCGAGGTGCCTGCGGACCGCGCGGGGGTGCAGGACCTCCACGGCCTCGACGGTGCGCCCGGCGGTCCAGCGCTCCAGACCCCGCCGCACGACTTCGACCTCGGGCAGTTCGGGCACGGCTGGGCACTCCTTCGGAGAGGTGGCGGGACAGCGGAAGCCCCCCGGTGCGCGAGGGCACCGAGGGGCTTCCGCTTGCTTCAGGCCGGAGCGGCGTCCGAGTTCGGCGACGGGTCGGCAGGGGTGTCGGCGGCCCCTCCGTCGGCAGCGGTCTTGGCCGCCGCCTCCCGTGCTTCCGCGGCGGCGCTGATCTCGCGCCAGGCGGACTCCGCCGCCTGCTGCTCCGCTTCCTTCTTGCTACGGCCGGTGCCGGTGCCGTACGAGACACCACCGACGCGAGCGGCAGCAGTAAAGGTCTTCTCGTGATCGGGGCCGGTCTCCGTGACGAGGTACTCGGGGACTCCGAGGCTCTCGCTCGCGGTGAGCTCCTGGAGACTGGTCTTCCAGTCCAGGCCGGCTCCGAGGTTCGAGGACCTGTCGATCAGCGGGTCGAAGAGCCGGTGGACCAGCTCCGAGGCCGCGCTGAGGCCCTGGTCGAGATAGACGGCGCCGATCACCGCTTCAAGGGTGTCGGCGAGGATGGAAGCCTTGTCCCGGCCACCCGTGCCCTCTTCACCGCGGCCGAGCCGGATGAAGGAGCCGAGTTCGAGGCCGCGGCCCACTTCCGCAAGCGCACGCGAGTTGACCACCGCGGCCCGCAACTTGGCCAGCTGGCCTTCGGGCAGGTCGGGGTGGGTGCGGTACAGCGTGTCCGTGACCACCAGGCCGAGCACCGAATCCCCGAGGAATTCGAGCCGCTCGTTGGTGGGCAGACCGCCGTTCTCGTATGCGTACGAACGGTGGGTCAGCGCACGCACCAGAAGGGCGGACTCGAGGTGATACCCGAGCCGCCCTTCCAGAAGCGTGTGGGACGAGGCTGTGTTGATGTTGTCTGCCTGCTTCTTGGCGCTGGACAACTCAGACATCGGGCCTCTCACCAGCCGCTCAGACCTCGAGGACCTGGCGCTTGTTGTAGGTGCCGCAGCTCGGGCACGCAATGTGCTGGAGCTTCGGCTCCTGGCAACGCTCGCACGAAACCAGGGTGGGGACCGCAGCCTTCCACTGCGACCGGCGGTGGCGCGTGTTGCTGCGCGACATCTTCCGCTTCGGAACAGCCACGGCTACTTCTCCTGCTTCTCGTCGACGCCCGGTTCGGCGCCGCCCATGTTGTCCTTCTCGCCGTCCTGAACGGTCTCGGCGAGTCCTTGCAGTGCCGCCCAACGAATGTCGGCGACGTCGTGGTGGTGGTCCGGATTCTCGTCCAGCCTGATCCCGCATTCGGAACACAGACCGGCACAGGTCTCCTTGCACACCGGCTGCAGCGGCAGTGCGAGCACCACCGCGTCACGCAGCACAGGCTCGAGGTCGAACGAGTCGTCCTCGAGAAAGAACCTGTCCTCGTCGTCCTCGGCGTCGTCGACCGGGTCCGCGGTCCTGCTGCGGTTCCGGTCATCGGCGTCAGGGTACGAGAACATCTCCTGGAAGTCCGCTTCGACCTCGACGGTCAGCGGCTCCAGACACCTTACGCACTCCCCCTCGGCCGTCGCACGGGCGGTGCCTGTGACGAGCACCCCTTCCATGACCGATTCGAGGCGGAGGTCCAGCGCCAGGGGCGCGTTCTCCGGAACGCCGATGACCCCGTCGATGCCGAGGTCCTTCGGTGCTTCCGCCGTGCGGGTCAGCCGCTTCTGGGTACCCGGACGCCGGCCCAGCTCGCGCGTATCGAACACGAGAGGGCTGCGGTGGTCGAGGTGGCCGTTCAGGGCTTTTCCTGCTTTCGAGATCATGTGCGTGGTGCGGCTTTCGGGAGGGCCGCCCCTGTCCCGGGGGAATGAGGGCAGCCGGGATCGCGGACATACGCGCGACCGAAGAGCCAGGATACTGGACGTACCGCCCAGCTCCCAATCCGGTACGGACCGCTCCGGTCAGCGGCCCTGCTCGTAGCGGCGCAGCTGTTCCAGGTCGATCATGCTGGTGTCGAACAGGCTGGTCTCGTCCAGCGCGCTCTCCCCCTGCTGCGCGGGCACCTGCGCCTGCTGCGGCCAGTACTCCTGCTGCTGGTTCGGGTCGTACGCCTGCTGCTGGTAGCCGGCGTACGGGTCGGGCTGCTGCTGGTAGCCGGCGTACGGGTCCTGCTGGAGCTGCTGCTGGTCCTGGTAGCCGTAGGTCTGCGCGTACTGCGGCTCGCCCTGGGGCTGGGCCGGGAAGCCGGCCTGCGCGGGGTCCTGGTAGTCCGCCACCGGCGCGTAGTCCGGCTGCGCGGGCTCGGCGTACGTGTGCTGCTGGGGGCTCTGGGCGGGCTCGGGGGTGGCGAGCTCGGCCAGTCCGGCCCAGTGGTCCTCGTCGCTGGTGTGCTGAAGGCCGCCGGCGGCGTCCTGGGCCGCCATGTGCGCGCCGAGCTCGTCGGTGGCCACCCGGCCGTGCAGCTTCTGGCGGCCGCGGCCGACGGCTTCCAGCGTCTTCGCGAGCACGGCCTCGAAGGCGCCGAGCTTGGTGTCCACGTAGTCGTCGGCACGCCTGCGGAGCGTCTCGGGGTCGGCGCTGCGCTCGGGCGCCTCGGCGAAGTCGGGGTCCTCGTAGCCCTGCTCGTCGAGGCCCTCGCCGCGGCCGAGGAGCTTCTCGCGGCCCCGGTCGACGGATCCGATGGTCTTGGTGAGGACGACCTCGAAGTTGGCGAGCTTGCTGTCGACGTACTCGTCGGCCTCGGCCCGGACCTCTTCGGCCTCCCGGCGGGCCTCGGACAGGATCCGGTCGGCCTCCGCCTGGGCGCGCTGGGCGATCTCGGTGCCGGAGACGAGCGATCCCCGCTCGGCACGGGCGGACTCGATGATCCGCTCGGCCTCCTGCCGGGCCTGCTCGACGAGCTGCTCATGGCCGCCGATGAGCTCCTGGGCGTGGGCGAGGGAGCCGGGCAGGGCCTCGCGGACCTCCTCGAGCATCTCGAGCAGTTCGGCCCGGTTGACCACGCAGGACGCCGACATGGGCATGGAGCGGGCGTTCCCGACCGTTTCGACGATCTCGTCGAGCTTCTTCTGCACGTCCACCGTGTGCTCGCCACTCTCTGCTGCTGTTGGAGACGGACGGGACGACTGTAAGGCCAGTCGCCTCCCGTCCGACACCTGGTGACGGTCGGTCAGCGGATCACTTCCGGCCGAGACGCTCCGCGAGGGCCTCGTGGACGGTGGGCGGCAGCAGGTGCGACACGTCGCCGCCCCAGGTGGCGACCTCCTTGACCAGGGAGGACGACAGGAAGCTGTAGGTGGGGTTCGTCGGCACGAAGAGGGTCTCGACGCCCGAGAGGCCGTTGTTCATCTGGGCCATCTGGAGTTCGTAGTCGAAGTCGCTCACGGCCCGCAGGCCCTTCACGATGGCCGGGATGTCGCGCTGCTTGCAGAAGTCGACCAGCAGGCCGTGGAAGGACTCGACCTCGACGTTGCCGAAGTCGGCGGTGACCTCGCGGATCATCTCGATCCGCTCGTCGACCGTGAACAGGCCCTTCTTGGACTGGTTGATCATCACGGCGACGTGCACGACGTCGTACAGCTTGGAGGCTCGTCCGATGATGTCGAGATGTCCGTTGGTGATGGGGTCGAACGACCCCGGACAGACGGCGCGGCGCAACGTGGTTCCCTCGCTCTCCGGTGCGGTCATCGTGCGTCTTCGCACGTAGAGGCGGCGCGACCGTACCAAAACGTGGCCTCGCCGTAGCGACGGGCCCGCAGTGGCTCGAATCCTTCGGGCCAGTTGAATTCCCCGCCTCTGGTGCTCCGTTCCACGGTGACGAGAGCGCCGTCCGTGAGCCACCCCTGGGCACGGAGTGTGAGCAGTATCTCCCCAAGATCGTCGTCCGTGACGGCGTACGGAGGGTCGAGGAAGACCACGTCGTACGGGTCGGTGGGTGCCGGTCCCGTCACGATCTGTTCGGCTTTGCCGGTACGGAACTCGGCGCCGGGCAGTCCGAGGGTGCGGATGTTGTCGCGGACGGTGCGGGCGGCCCTGGCGTCGGCCTCGACGAGCAGCGCGTGCGCCGCCCCCCGGGACAGCGCCTCCAGGCCCACGGCACCGGATCCGGCGTACAGATCGGCGATACGGATGCCGTCGAGCGTCCCCAGCAGCGCCTGCCAGGTGGAGAACAGGCCCTCGCGCGCACGGTCGGAGGTGGGGCGGGTGCCGGTGCCGGGCGGGACGGCCAGGCGGCGTCCGCCGGCCGAGCCGGCGATCACGCGGGTCATGGGTGTCTGGTCCTCGGGTCGTGGGCGGCACACAGGACGGGACGCGTGCCGTGTTCCCACGATATGGCGTCCTCGCGGATCCGCCCGGTCAGCCCTTGTCGAGGTATTCCTCCCGGTCCTTGTCCAGGAGGGCGTCCAGCGCGATGCGCAGCTCCGGAAGCCGCTCCAGGGCGGGGTCGTCGGTGACGACGCGGACGGCCTCCTCGCGGGCCGCCGCGATGACCTCCTCGTCGTCGATCACGCTGAGCACCCGCAGGGAGGAGCGGACTCCGGACTGGGCCTGGCCGAGGACATCGCCCTCGCGCCGCTGTTCGAGGTCGATGCGGGAGAGCTCGAAGCCGTCGAGCGTGGCGGCCACCGCGGAGAGCCTGGCCCGGGCCGGGCTCGCCTCGTGGGCCTCGCTGACCAGCAGACAGAGGCCGGGGGCGCTGCCACGGCCGACGCGGCCCCTGAGCTGGTGCAGCTGGGACACCCCGAAGCGGTCCGCGTCCATGATCACCATGGCGGTGGCGTTCGGGACGTTCACCCCGACCTCGATGACGGTGGTGGCGACCAGGACGTCCACCTGGCCCGTGGCGAACCGGCGCATGACGTCGTCCTTGTCGTCCGGCGCCATCCTGCCGTGGAGCACCTCGACGCTCAGCCCGGTGAGCGGGCCCTTGGCGAGCTGTCCGGCGATGTCCAGGACGGCGAGCGGCGGACGCTTCTCGGCGTCGTCCTCGGGGGCGGGCTGCTTCTTGCCCGCCTTCCCCTTCTTCTCGCCGGCCTCGTCGGCGTCGTCGCCGATGCGGGGGCAGACGACGTACGCCTGGTGGCCGTTCTCCACCTCCTCGCGGACGCGTTCCCAGGCGCGGCTGAGGAAGTGGGGCTTGTCCTTGGCGGGGACGACATGGCTGGCGATCGGCGAGCGGCCGGCCGGGAGCTGGTCGAGCACGGAGGTCTCCAGGTCGCCGAAGACCGTCATCGCGACCGTGCGCGGGATGGGCGTCGCCGTCATGACGAGGAGGTGCGGGGGCTGCTTGCCCTTGGAGCGCAGCGCGTCGCGCTGTTCCACGCCGAAGCGGTGCTGTTCGTCGACGACGACGAGGCCGAGGTCGTGGAACTTCACCTTGTCCTCGATGAGGGCGTGGGTGCCGATGACGATCCCGGCCTCGCCCGTGACCAGGTCCAGGAGCGCCTGCCGACGGGCCGCGGTGCCCATGGAGCCGGTGAGCAGCACGACTTTCGTCCCCTTGTCCGAGCCGCCCAGCATCCCGCCTTCGGCGAGCTCGCCCATCATCTCGGTGATGGACCTGTGGTGCTGCTGGGCCAGCACCTCGGTGGGCGCCAGCATCGCCGCCTGGCCTCCCGCGTCGACGACGCGGAGCATGGCCCGCAGCGCGACCAGGGTCTTGCCCGAACCGACCTCGCCCTGGAGCAGCCGGTGCATGGGGTGTTCCGTCGCCAGGTCGCCGAAGATCTCGGCGGTGACCTTCTGCTGGCCGTCGGTGAGGGTGAAGGGGAGGGTTGCGTCGAAGGCGTCGAGGACCCCGTCGGGGACGGACGCGCGGGCCACCGCGGGGAGTTGGGTGTCGGCGAGGCGGCGGCGGGCGAGCGCGACCTGGAGGACGAACGCCTCGTCCCAGCGCAGCCGGTCGCGCGCGGCGGCGATGTCCGCCTTGGTCTGCGGGCGGTGGATGCGCAGCAGTGCCTCGGGCAGCGGGATAAATCCGCGGCCGTCGCGGAGCGAGGGGGGCAGCGGGTCCACCGCGTCCTGCGCGCTGGGCAGGACGGTGTCCACGGCCTTGGCGATGCGCCAGGAGTCGAGCTGCTTGCAGGCGGGGTAGATCGGCAGCAGCTGGCCGGCGAAGGCGTCGACCGCCTCCGTCATCCCGGCCTCCCCGTCCATGTCCTGCGCGTCGAGGAGCTGGTACGTGGGGTGGGCGAGCTGCATCTTCCGGTTGAAGACGGAGACCTTGCCCGCGAACATGGCCCGCCGGCCGGGGAGCAGGTCCTTGTGGGGCTTGTGGACACCGTGCCCGAAGAAGACCAGCTGGAGCCTGCCGCTGCCGTCGGTGAGGGTGACCTCAAGCCGCTTGCCCCGGCCGTTGTTGAACATCATGATCCGCGCGTCGGCGACCTGTGCGACGACCGTCACGTGCTCGTCGAGCGGGAGCTCGGTGAGCGCCGTGAGACGGCCGCGCTCCTCGTAGCGCCGCGGGTAGTGGTGCAGCAGATCACCGACCGTGTGCAGGTCGAGGTGTTCGGCCATCACCTTCGCGGTGGCTCCGCCGAGCAGCTTCTTGAGGGGTTCATCGAAAGCGGACACGCGGTCCATTGCACACCACGGCACTGACAGATGTCGCCGGGCGCCGTGTCGCGCGGGGTGTCACTCGACGCCGATGAGCAGGGGCGCCGCCTGACGGCCGCCCCGGTAGACGACGGTGTCGACGGCGAGGTAGCCCTCGCGGACGTGTTCGCCGAGTTCGTCGGCGAGCGCGTCGGGCACGTCCTGGCCGAGGACCAGGGTGACGAGTTCGCCGCCCGCCGACAGCATCCTGTCCAGGACCGTGCGGGCCGTACCGGGGACGTCCGCCCCGATGACGGCGACGTCCCCGTCGATCAGGCCGAGGATGTCGCCGGCCTGGCAGATGCCCGCCATGGTCCACGACTGGCGTTCGGCGACGGCGAGTTCGGCGTAGCGGGTGGCGCCGGCCGCCGCGGTCATCGCGACGACGTCCTCGTCGAAGCTGCGGCCCGGTTCGTGGACGGCGAGGGCGGCGATGCCCTGCACGGCGGCGCGGGTGGGAACCAGGGCGACACGGACGCCCTCGGCCCTGGCCTGTTCGGCGGCGGCGGCCGCGGTGTGGCGCAGCTGGGCGTCGTTGGGCAGCAGGACCACCTCGCGGGCGTGGGCCCGGCGGATCGCGTCGACCAGCTCGCCGCTGGCGGGGGGTTCGCCGGGGCGCGCCAGCACGGTGGTGGCCCCCGCCTCGGTGCAGAGCTCGGAGAGCCCGTCGCCGGGGACGACCGCGACGACCGCGCGCTGGACGGGGTCCTTGCCGGCCCGGACGCGGTCGGCGGCGAAGTGGGTGATCCGGATGCGGTAGGGCCGGCCGGCCTCGACCCCCGCCTCGACGGCGGCCCCGGCGTCGTCGACGTGGACGTGGACGTTCCACAGGCCGTCGCCGCCGACCACGACGAGGGAGTCCCCGAGGGCGTCGAGGCGGCTCCGCAGCCGGGCGACCGCCTCGTCCGGGGCCTCCAGGAGGTAGATCACCTCGAAGGCGGGCCCGCCCTCGGGGTCCGCCTCCGCGCAGTCGCCGGTCAGGGGCAGGACGTCCGGGGCGGCCGGGACGGCGCGTTCCCGGGGCCGCCCCCCGGCCGCTTCGAGCAGCGCCCCGAGCACGGTGACCAGGCCCTGCCCGCCCGCGTCCACTACTCCGGCCCGCCCGAGGACGGCGAGCTGGCCGGGGGTGGCGGCGAGGGCCGTGCGCGCGCCCTCGTACGCCGCGTCGAGCACGTCCCGGAGGCGGGCGCCGTCCGGGGCGGACCCGGCCGCCTCCGCCGCGGCGGTGGCGACGGTCAGCACGGTGCCCTCGACGGGGTGGGCGACGGCCAGCCGGGCCGCGGCGGCGGCCTCCGTCAGCGCCGTACGCAGGTGACTCGCGTCACCCGACTCGGCCAGTACGCCCGCCATGCCGCGCAGCAGCTGGGCCAGGATGGTGCCGGAGTTCCCCCGGGCGCCGATCAGCGCCCCGTGCGCCATGGCGCGCACGGCGTCGGCCGGGCCGGGGACGGTGGAGCCGGTCTCGTGGGCGGCGAAGACCGCCTCGACGGCCGCGGCGGCGGACTCGACGGTCAGATAGAGGTTGGTGCCGGTGTCCCCGTCGGCGACCGGGTAGACGTTGATGGCGTCGATGGCCGCCCGCTCGCGGCCCAGGGCCTCCAGGGCCAGTGAGCACCAGGTGCGCACCGCGACGGCGTCGAGAACGTCGGGGGACTGCGGCACCGTTGGTCCTCCTTGGGACGGCCGTGGGGGGCTGGCTGCACCGCAGAGTAGCCCTCGTGCCCGGGCCGGGCGGGCAGAGGTGCGGGACGGAGGGCCCCGCGAGCCGTGGTAGTTTCGTATCCCCGGGGCAGCCGTTGTATGCTGCTTCGGTTGCCCGACGAGAGTCGGGCCATTCCTCCGGTACCGCCACTTCAGTAAAATGATTCCGGCGCGCCGGAATTCACTGTAAGTGCATCTGAAGTCTTTGGAGTGACCCGTGGCTGCCAACTGCGACGTTTGCGGCAAGGGGCCGAGCTTCGGCAACAACATTTCGCACTCGCACCGCCGTACGTCCCGTCGCTGGAATCCCAACATCCAGCGCGTGCGTGCCGTGGTCGGTCGGACGCCGAAGCGGCTCAACGTCTGCACCTCGTGCATCAAGGCCGGCAAGGTCGCGCGCTGACGTCCCCGTCGTAGCGCAGCCTTCCGGTTGCCCAAAAAGCCGGTCCACCTCGGTGGACCGGCTTTTTGCTGTGCCCGGCCGGGGGGCGCGGGCCGCTTCCCGCCGCCGGACCGGTTCCGGGCGGCGGCGGGAAGCGGACCCGTGGCCTACTGGGCGTCCTCGATGGAGCCGAAGTGGTCCCAGCCGCCCTTGCTGGTCCAGGGGGCACCGTCCACGGTGACCTGGGGCAGCGCCGAGGGGTTGAGGACCTCGCCGATCACCTTCCAGCGGGCGGGGAGCTTCACGTCGGACGGGAACGTCGCCACGATCGCGTGGTCCTCTCCCCCGGTGAGCACCCACTGCAGCGGGTCGACCCCGACGGCCTGCCCGATGTCGGACATCTGCGAGGGGATGTCGATGAGCCCGGACCTCAGGTCGATGCGGACCTTGCTGGCCTCGGCGATGTGCCCGAGGTCGGCGACGAGTCCGTCGCTGACGTCGGTCATGGCCGTGGCGCCGAGCCCCGCGGCCGCGGGGCCCGCGTGGTAGGGCGGTTCGGGGCGCCGGTGGGCCTCGACGAAGGCGCGGGGTGAGCGGAACCCGCGCGAGAGCACGGCGAATCCGGCGGCGGACCAGCCGAGCCAGCCGGTGACGGCCACGACGTCGCCGGGCCGGGCGCCGGCCCGGGTGACGGGTTCGTGGTTGCGCAGGTCACCCAGCGCGGTGATCGCGACGGTGATGGTGTCGCCGCCGACGACGTCACCGCCGACCACGGCGGCACCGGCGACCTGGCACTCGTCGCGCAGCCCGTCCATCAGCTCGGCGGCCCAGGTGACCGGGAGGTCGGCCGGTACGACGAGGCCGAGCAGCAGCGCCGTGGGCACGGCGCCCATGGCCGCGATGTCGGCGAGGTTCTGCGCGGCGGCCTTGCGGCCGACGTCGTACGCGGTCGACCAGTCGCGGCGGAAGTGCCGCCCTTCCAGCAGGATGTCCGTACTGGCCACGACCCTGCGGTCGGGAGCGGCCACGACCGCGGCGTCGTCGCCGGGTCCCAGTCGTACCGCCGGAGTGGTGGTGAGCCGGGACGTGAGCTCTCTGATGAGCCCGAACTCCCCCAACTCGCCCACGGTTCCCTTCACCGAGTGTCACCTCTCATCTATCGCACCGGACACCTGTCCGGGCTGCTTCAACGGCCGGCGGTCCGGACCGTGGACGACGTGCCCACGAAGGGCCGCGGCCCCGTTGCGTACAGGCATCACCGTCCCCCTTCCGCCTCGGTGGGCTTGCGGTCGCGAGCCCCAACTGCTGTCGGTACCGTCAAGAGATACGTCAACTTCTGTGGTGCGAGCGCCACGCTGTGGGCGTCAACCGGCCGTAGGTCTCCCCGCGGCGCGCGGCAACGCGATAACGTGGCGTCCCTTTCCCCCACATGATCCTCGTGGCCGCCCTGGAGGTTCCGTGGTACAGGCGTACATCCTTATCCAGACCGAGGTGGGCAAGGCGTCGACCGTCGCCGAGACCATCGCCAAGCTCCCGGGAGTGATCCAGGCAGAGGACGTCACAGGGCCCTACGACGTGATCGTGCGCGCACAGGCCGACACGGTGGACGCGCTCGGCCGCATGGTGGTCGCCAAGGTCCAGCAGGTGGACGGCATCACACGTACGCTGACCTGCCCGGTCGTCCACCTCTGACCCCTGTCTACGCTGGTCCGGTGACTCACATCCGCCGCCGGTCCCCCAGGTCCCGTGTCCTCGCCCCGTCCGCCGCCCTGTTCGTCCTGGCAGCGGCGGGCTGTTCCACCGGCTCACAGCCCTCGGTGGCGGTTCCCACGCCGTCGTCGGAGGCCGCCGGATACTGCGAGGCACTGCACGAGGAGCTGCCGGAGAAGGTAGCGGGTCTGGAACGGAGTGATCCCTCACCGGACTCGGACCTGACCGCCGGCTGGGGGGACGGGGCGATCGTACTGCGCTGCGGAGTCCCCCGGCCCGCGAAGATGGACGATTCCCAGGCCAAGGGTGTGGACGCGGACGGCGTCAACTGGCTGCTGGAGCAGCGCGATGACGCCGGTCCGCGGTTCACGACGACCTACCGCAAGGCGTATGTCGAGGTGACGCTCGGGACGGAGTACGCCCATGACATCACCCCTCTGTCGGCGTTCGCAGTAGCCGTGAAGAAGACCGTCCCCGAGAGCCTCTGACAGCCGCCCCGGACGGGACGACCGTCCGGCCCGGGAGGCCCTCGGTCAGCGCAGGCCCGTGGGGCGGTTCAGCGCGGACGTGATCAGCCGGTCCACCAGCTCCGGGTAGTCCACGCCGCTCGCCTGCCACATGCGCGGGTACATCGAGATCGGTGTGAAGCCCGGCATGGTGTTGATCTCGTTGATGACGAACGTGCCGTCCTCGGTGAGGAAGAAGTCGGCGCGCACCAGGCCCTCGCAGGAGGCGGCCTCGAAGGCGTCGACGGCCAGCCGCTGGACCTCGGCGGTCTCCTCGTCGGTGAGCGGCGCGGGCACGAGGCCGGCCGCCGAGTCGATGTACTTGGCCTCGAAGTCGTAGAAGTCGTGTGCGGTCACCGGCGGGATCTCGGCGGGCACGCTGGCGCGCGGTCCGTCCTCGAACTCCAGCACGCCGCACTCGATCTCACGGCCGCGCAGCAGGGACTCCACGAGGAACTTCGGGTCGTGCCTGCGGGCCTCCTCGATCGCCTCGTCGAGCCCGGCGGCGTCGTCGACCTTGGTGATGCCCACGGAGGAGCCGCCGCGGGCGGGCTTCACGAAGAGCGGCCAGCCGTGCTCGGCGGCGAACTCCATGATGCGCTTGCGGGCGGCGGGGCGGTCCGACTCCCACTCCCGGGGGCGGACGACCTCGTACGGGCCGACCGGCAGCCCGAAGGAGATGAACACCCGCTTCATGTACTCCTTGTCCTGGCCGACGGCCGAGGACAGGACTCCCGCGCCGACGTACGGCACACCGGAGAGCTCCAGGAGCCCCTGGAGGGTGCCGTCCTCGCCGTAGGGGCCGTGGAGCATCGGGAAGACGACGTCGACCTCGCCGAGGACCGTGGGGACCGCACCCGGCTCGCCGACGACGACGTCGCGGTTGCCGGGGTCGACGGAGAGCGCGACCGCGCCCCGCGCGGACTCGGCCAGCTGCTCCACGTCGGGCACCCGGCGGTCCGTGATGGCCATGCGGGCCGGGTCGTCGGACGTGAGGACCCACCGCCCGTCCCTGGTGATGCCGATCGGCAGGACGTCGTACTTCGTCCGGTCGATGGCGCTCATGATGGCACCGGCGGTGACGACCGAGATGCCGTGTTCGGAGCTGCGGCCACCGAACACGACGGCCACACGCGGCTTACGGCGCTGCTCGGAGCCCTGCGCGGAGCTCTGCTCGGAGCTCTGGGGGCTCTCGGGGCGCTGGGGGAGGTTCTGGCTGCTCATATCGCGATGAGCGTACCTGCTGGTAGGGCTCGAGTCAGCGCCGCTCGGGCTTGGCGCTGCGCGACATCAGCTCCTTGACCGCGACCACCGGCGACTTGCCCTCGTGGACGATCCCGACGACCGTCTCGGTGATGGGCATGTCGACGCCGTACCTGCGCGCCAGATCGAGCACCGATTCGCAGGACTTGACGCCCTCGGCGGTCTGGCTCGTGACGGCGACGGTCTCCTGGAGCGTCATCCCGCGTCCCAGGTTGGTCCCGAAGGTGTGGTTGCGCGACAGCGGCGAGGAGCAGGTGGCCACCAGGTCGCCGAGTCCGGCCAGTCCGGAGAAGGTGAGCGGGTCGGCGCCCATGGCGAGTCCCAGGCGGGTGGTCTCGGCGAGGCCGCGGGTGATGAGCGAGCCCTTGGCGTTGTCGCCGAGGCCCATTCCGTCGGCGATGCCCACGGCGAGGCCGATGACGTTCTTCACGGCGCCGCCGAGCTCGCAGCCGACCACGTCGGTGTTGGTGTACGGCCGGAAGTACGAGGTGTGGCAGGCGGCCTGGAGGCGCTGGGCGACGGTCTCGTCCGAGCAGGCGACGACGGCCGCGGCGGGGCGGCGTTCGGCGATCTCCTTGGCGAGGTTGGGTCCCGTGACAACGGCGATGCGGTCGGCGGTGACCCCGGTGACGTCCTCGACGACCTCGCTCATCCGCTTGGCGGTGCCGAGTTCGACGCCCTTCATGAGGGAGACCAGGACCGTCTTGGACTCCAGGTGCGGTGTCCAGTCGGCGAGGTTGGCCCGCAGCGTCTGGGAGGGCACCACCAGGACCGCGAAGTCGGCGCCGCGCAGGGCCTCGGCGGCATCGGTGGTGGCCCGGATCGAGGCGGGGAGCTCGATCCCCGGCAGGTACTCCGGGTTGGTACGGGTCGTGTTGACGGCCTCGGCGACCTCGGCACGACGTCCCCAGAGGGTGACCTCGCAGCCCGCGTCGGCGAGGATCATGCCGAAGGCCGTACCCCATGAGCCGGTCCCGAAGACGGCCGCCTTGGCGGGGTGCGTCACGTGGTTCCCTTTCCCTCTGCCTTGCGCCGCTGTTCAGCACGGGCCTTGCGGTGATCGTAGAGCTCGGCGGGGGCCTTCTCGCCGCGTACCTCTTCGAGCTGGGCGGTGACGGCGGCCATGATGGTCTCGGTCGCCTGGCGCAGGACGTCGGGCGTCGGTTCGAGGCCGTAGTAACGGGAGAGGTCGACCGGCGGTCCCGCCTGGACCCGCAGGGTCTTGCGGGGGAACAGCTGGAGCTTGTTCTCCTTGGCGTACGGAGGCATCGCGAGGTTGGCGCCCCACTGGGCGACGGGGATGACGGGGGCCTTGGTCATCAGCGCGACGCGGGCGGCGCCCGTCTTGCCGGCCATCGGCCACATGTCGGGGTCCCGGGTGAGCGTGCCCTCCGGGTAGAAGGCGACGCATTCGCCCCGCTCGATGGCGTCGACGGCGGCGCGGAAGGCGTCGAGCGCGTTGGTCGACTCGCGGTAGACGGGGATCTGCCCGGTGCCGCGCAGGATCATTCCGACGAACGGCGTCCTGAACAGGCCCGCCTTGGCGAGCAGCCGCGGGACGCGTCCGGTGTTGTACTGGAAATGCCCGTACGACAGCGGGTCCAGATACGAGTTGTGATTGACCGCCGTGATGAATCCGCCCTCGGCCGGAATGTGTTCCATTCCCCGCCAGTCGCGCTTGAACAGAACCACCAGGGGCGGTTTTGCGATGACCGCAGCCAGGCGGTACCAGAAGCCGATTCTGGGGCGGGACACTCGGACGCCTTCCTCTAGGAACTGACCTGCTGCGGGGGCGGCGGCGCTGCTGCCCGTCCGGGCCCCTGCTGCTGTGTGGAGAACACCGTACGCCTCACCCGTGGGGGCGGACCTCCGGGTTGTCGTACCGGCAGGCGAGAATAAGTCCTGATGCGTACGGAGGGGGAGATCGCCACGAACACCGACCCGACCGGCCCCTGGTCCCTGGTCGTCCCGCTGAAACCGCTCGCACGGGCCAAGAGCAGGCTGGGCCGGGCGGTGGGCGGGGATCTGCGTCCGCGTCTCGCCCTGGCGTTCGCCCAGGACACGGTGTCGGCCGCGCTGTCCTGCCGGGCCGTGGGGGATGTGGTGGTCGTCACGGACGATCCCGCGGCGGGAGCGGCGCTGGCCGCGCTCGGCGCGCGCACACTGGCCGACACCCCCGCGGCCGGGCTCAACGCGGCGCTGGAGCACGGCGCGCGTTCGGTGCGTGCGAGGCGGGGGGAAGCGGCGGTCGCGGTACTGAACGCGGACCTTCCCGCGCTGCGCCCGGAGGAATTGGCTCGGGTGCTCGATTTCGCGGCGGAATTCCCCCGTGTATTTGTCGCGGACGCCCAGGGAATCGGTACCACTTTCCTTTCCGCCGCACCGGGTGTGGAATTGAGGCCCGCCTTCGGCGGCGCGTCCCGGGCGAGGCATCTGGCGTCGGGGGCGGTGGAGGTCCCGCTGCCCGGTCTCGATTCGGTCCGCAGGGACGTGGACACGGGCGAGGACCTGGCGGCAGCGCTGGCCCTGGGGGTGGGGCGGTTCACGGCCGGCCCAGCGGCTCCGCTGGTGTCCGCCGGGGACCGATAGGCTGCCGTTCATGCAGGCGACCTCGTTCACGTACGACCCCGGGACGCGCACCGGCAGCGTGCTCCTCGACGACGGCACCCCGGTGGACTTCGACGCACCCGCCTTCGACGCGGGCGGGCTCAGGCTGCTGCGTCCGGGGCAGCGGGTGCGGATCGAGACCGAGGGTGCGGGCGCTTCGCTCCGGATCACCCTGGTGACGCTCCAGACGCTCTGAAAACCCCCCTGAACAGCCCGCGGGCCGGGCTCCCCGAGGGGAGCCCGGCCCGGCGCGTAAGAGAACGAGCGGTGCCCGGTCTCACTTCTTGCGTGCGGTGACCTTCTTGGCGGTGGTCTTGCGTGCCGTGGTCTTCTTCGCGGGCGCCTTCTTCGCCGTGGTCTTCTTGGCGGGCGCGGTCTTGGCGGCGACGGTCTTCTTCGTGGCCGTCGTCTTCTTCGCCGGGGTCGCCTTCTTCGCCGCCGCGGTCGTCTTCTTCGCCGCCGCGGTGGTCTTCTTGGCGGTGGTCTTCTTGGCCGCGGTCGTCTTCTTCGCCGCCGCCGCCGTGGTCTTGCGGGCCGTGGCCTTCTTGGCGGTGGCCTTCTTCGCGGCCGCCTTCGCCGTCGTGCGGGTGGAAGAACCGCCCGAGAGGCTGCCCTTGGGCGCCTTCTTCACGGCCACGTCGTTCTTGGGGAGCTTCTTGGAGCCGCTCACCAGGTCCTTGAAGCCCTGTCCCGCGCGGAAACGGGGGACGGAGGTCTTCTTGACCCGTACGCGCTCGCCCGTCTGCGGGTTGCGGGCGTACCGGGCGGGACGGTCGACCTTCTCGAACGAACCGAAGCCGGTGACCGAGACACGGTCCCCCGCGACGACCGCACGGACGATCGCGTCGAGTACCACGTCGACAGCGTCTGCGGCCTGCTGACGGCCGCCGACCTTGTCGGCAATCGCTTCTACGAGCTGCGCCTTGTTCACGTCTTCCCCTTCGGAGACATTGCCGGAACGAAACTGTTCAGGCTTTTTCGCACGTTAGGCAGATATATACCGCAAATCAAACACGAAACGGGCTAATCACCCTAGTGCCGCAACGAAGTCGACCGCTGCGCTGTCCGCAGAGTCAGTCACCTTCGGGGAATCGGCCCTCATCGAGGTCCTTCATCAACCGGTCCAGACGCCTTGCCGCGCCTGGGAGATCGTGCTTAGCCGCGGCCGTGACGGCCAACAGCTTCCGGGACAGCGCCATCCGTACGCCCTCCGGGACTTGCAGTGAGCGCACCCTTGTGTGCGCTTCCTTCAATCGGTCGGCGACGTGGCCATAGAGCTCGAGTTGGCTGTCGCGTTCCATGCACCGATTGTGCCATCTGGGGCGAGTTGTCGCCCGAGGGGGTCTCAACAAGCGACTGCGCCCCCTGCCGGAAGGCAGAGGGCGCAGTTCGGGAAAAGCGCTGATCAGGCGACAATTGTGCGCGGCTTGTGGGACGGCCTGGCCGCCTCATAAGTCGCAATGTCCGCTTCGTTCTGAAGGGTGAGGCTGATGTCGTCGAGGCCGTTCAGCAGTCGCCAGCGGGCGTTCTCGTCGAGCTCGAAGTCGGCCGTGATTCCCTCCGCGAGGACCTGCCTCTTCTCCAGGTCGACGGTGACCTCGGCGGTCGGGTCGGCCTCGGTCAGCCCCCACAGGCTGTCGACGACCTTCTGGTCGAGCACGACGGTCAACAGACCGTTCTTCAGGGAGTTGCCCCGGAAGATGTCGGCGAAGCGCGAGGAGATGACGGCCTTGAAGCCGTAGTTCTGGAGGGCCCAGACGGCGTGCTCACGGGAGGAACCCGTGCCGAAGTCGGGACCGGCGACCAGGACCGAGGCGCCCTTGCGCTCGGGGCGGTTGAGGACGAAGTTCTCGTCCTTGCGCCAGGCCTCGAAGAGGCCGTCCTCGAAGCCGTCGCGGGTGACCTTCTTCAGCCAGTGCGCGGGGATGATCTGGTCGGTGTCGACGTTGCTGCGGCGCAGCGGGACGGCACGGCCGGTGTGTGCGGTGAATGCTTCCATGGCTCTCAGACTCCGGCGGGCGTACGGGCGTCGGACAGGTCGGCGGGCGAGGCCAGATGGCCCAGCACGGCGGTGGCGGCGGCGACCTGCGGGGACACCAGGTGGGTGCGGCCGCCCTTGCCCTGCCGGCCCTCGAAGTTGCGGTTCGAGGTGGAGGCGGAGCGCTCGCCGGGGGCCAGCTGGTCGGGGTTCATGCCGAGGCACATCGAGCAGCCCGCGTGCCGCCATTCGGCGCCGGCGGCGGTGAAGACCTTGTCCAGGCCCTCCTCGACGGCCTGGAGGGCGACCCGGACGGAGCCCGGGACGACCAGCATCCGTACGCCGTCGGCGACTTTGCGGCCGTCCAGGACCGAGGCGGCGTTGCGCAGGTCCTCGATGCGTCCGTTGGTGCACGAACCTACGAAGACGGTGTCCACGCTGATCTCGCGCAGCGGCTGGCCCGCGGTCAACCCCATGTACTCCAGCGCCTTTTCGGCCGCGTGGCGCTCCGAGGCGTCCTCGTACGAAGCGGGGTCGGGGACGTTGGCCGACAGCGGCGCGCCCTGGCCCGGGTTGGTGCCCCAGGTGACGAACGGGGCGAGCGAGGCTCCGTCGATGACGACCTCGGCGTCGAAGACGGCGTCGTCGTCGGTGCGCAGCGTCTTCCAGTACTCGACGGCGGCGTCCCAGTCCTTGCCCTCGGGGGCGTGGTCACGGCCGCGCAGATAGGCGAAGGTGGTCTCGTCGGGGGCGATCATGCCCGCGCGGGCACCGGCCTCGATCGACATGTTGCAGATGGTCATCCGGGCCTCCATCGAGAGCTTGTCGATGGCGGAGCCGCGGTATTCGAGGATGTAGCCCTGGCCGCCGCCGGTGCCGATCCGGGCGATGATCGCCAGGATCAGGTCCTTGGCGGTGACGCTCTCGGGGAGTTCGCCCTCGACGGTGATCGCCATGGTCCGCGGGCGGGCCAGCGGCAGCGTCTGGGTGGCCAGGACGTGCTCGACCTGGCTGGTGCCGATACCGAAGGCCAGCGCCCCGAAGGCGCCGTGGGTGGAGGTGTGCGAGTCGCCGCAGACGACGGTGGTGCCGGGCTGGGTCAGGCCGAGCTGCGGGCCGACCACGTGCACGACGCCCTGCTCGACGTCCCCCAGCGGGTGCAGCCGCACGCCGAACTCCGCGCAGTTCTTGCGCAGGGTCTCCAGCTGGGCACGGGAGACCGGGTCGGCGATCGGCTTGTCGATGTCGAGGGTCGGGGTGTTGTGGTCCTCGGTGGCGATGGTGAGGTCGAGACGCCGAACCGGGCGGCCGGCCTGGCGCAGGCCGTCGAACGCCTGCGGGCTGGTCACCTCGTGCAGCAGGTGCAGATCGATGAAGAGGAGGTCGGGCTCGCCATCGGCGCGCCGGACGACGTGGTCGTCCCAGACCTTCTCCGCGAGTGTCCTACCCATCGCTTTCCCTCCGGCCGGCGTCTTCGCCGGCCCAACTAGAGATTCGGGTGCCGCCGCCCGGACCCCCGACCGGGGCGGTGGCTGCGGGCCGTTGTACGGCCGCCTGTACAGGTTCGCAACTTCCGGGGAAAATTGAACTTGCGTTTCACAGAGTGAGACGCGAGTATCGTCGTATGGACAACTCTAGCGGCGTCGGCGTTCTCGACAAGGCAGCTCTGGTATTGAGCGCCCTGGAGTCCGGTCCGGCCACCCTCGCCGGGCTGGTCGCGGCGACAGGGCTCGCACGGCCCACGGCACACAGACTGGCCGTGGCACTCGAACACCACCGCATGGTGGCGAGGGACATGCAGGGCCGTTTCATTCTCGGCCCCCGGCTCGCGGAGCTCGCGGCCGCGGCCGGCGAGGACCGCCTCCTGGCGACGGCCGGACCCGTACTCACACATCTGCGCGACATCACGGGCGAGAGCGCGCAGCTCTACCGCCGGCAGGGCGACATGCGCATCTGCGTGGCCGCCGCGGAGCGGCTGTCCGGACTGCGGGACACCGTGCCGGTCGGCTCGACCCTCACCATGAAGGCGGGCTCCTCCGCCCAGATCCTCATGGCCTGGGAGGAGCCCGAGCGTCTGCACCGCGGCCTCCAGGGCGCCCGCTTCACGGCGACGGCGCTCTCGGGCGTACGGCGCCGCGGCTGGGCCCAGTCGATCGGCGAGCGCGAGCCGGGCGTCGCCTCGGTCTCCGCCCCCGTGCGCGGGCCGTCGAACCGTGTGGTCGCCGCGGTGTCCGTCTCCGGGCCGATCGAGCGCCTCACCCGCCACCCGGGCCGGATGCACGCCCAGGCCGTCATCGACTCGGCCGCGCGGCTGAGCGAGGCCCTGCGCCGCACGGGCTGAAGCCGCTGAAGGGCCACACCCTCCGCCGTACGAGGCCGAGGCCCGCACCCCTTCTTCTGCTCACGTTTCCTCTCCGAGGCCGCCCCAGCGTCGTGGCGGCCCCCTCCTCGCATCAACAGGCCCGTCCCGTAGGGGAAGTGGCCGCACGTCTCCCCAACTCCCCCGTGCACGCCGGGAACACGAGAAAAGCCCTTCACCGGAGTGAAGGGCCTTGCCGTTGTGCTCTGTTGTACCCCCGACCGGATTCGAACCGGCGCTACTGCCGTGAGAGGGCAGCGTGCTAGGCCGCTACACAACGGGGGCGTGGTTACTGCTGACTTGCGCTGGGCTACCAGGACTCGAACCTAGAATGACGGTACCAGAAACCGTAGTGTTGCCAATTACACCATAGCCCATGGTGTGACAAGTACCCCCGACCGGATTCGAACCGGCGCTACTGCCGTGAGAGGGCAGCGTGCTAGGCCGCTACACAACGGGGGCCCTAGCGATCCTGCATCGAAAACGTGGGTGCGACCCAGGTGTTCTCGCGGGAAGGATCTGTACCCCCGACCGGATTCGAACCGGCGCTACTGCCGTGAGAGGGCAGCGTGCTAGGCCGCTACACAACGGGGGCTTGTTACTCGGTCTTGCGCTGGGCTACCAGGACTCGAACCTAGAATGACGGTACCAGAAACCGTAGTGTTGCCAATTACACCATAGCCCAATGAAACGCAACCCCTGAGGGTCTTGTTCCTGTCTGCGCTTCCCGGCCGGATCTTTCGGCCCGCTCGGGCGGCGCAGGAAGAACATTACCCGAAGGTGTCCGGCGCTCCAAAACGGGTATGGCCCGCCAGCAGCCCGGGGAGCTCGTCGAGGCCCGTGATCCGGACCAGTTCGGGGCGCCCGCCCCGTCCGCGCCGGTCCAGCCACACACCGGCGAGACCCGCGGCCACGGCTCCGGCGGCGTCGATGTCCGGCTGGTCACCGACGTAGACGACCTCGTGCGGATCGAGCTCCAGCGCCTCGCAGGCCGTGCGGAAGGCCCTGGCGTCCGGCTTGTAGACGCCGAGCTCCTGCGCGCACAGCAGGACCTCGAAACGGTCGCGCACACCGAGGGCCCGCAGCTTGCGCTCCTGGTGGTCGACGGAGGAGTTCGACAGGATCGCGTGCCGGTGCGTGGCGGCCAGCGCGTCGAGCACGGGCACGGCGTCCGGGAACAGCTCCCAGGAGCTCTCGTAGTGCCCGACGTACCGGCCGAACCACGCGTCGGCGTCCTCGTCGCTCAGCTCCGCCTCCAGGAACTCCCGCACCCGGTCCCGGCAGTGCGCGGGCCAGTCGGATTCCCCGGCGGCGACGCGCTTCCAGTGGACGGAGGCGATGCGCATCCAGCGGCCGTGGTGGTCCTCGTCACTGTCGGCCAGCCCTTCCGCCCGCAGATGCCGCAGCAGGCCGGTCCGGTCCGAGCCCGCGTAGTCGAAGATCGTGTCGTCCACGTCCCAGAGGACCGCGCGAATCACCATGTCGGCGAACCTACCCGCCCGAGAACGCAGAGAAGCCGGAACACGGGAAGCGGGAGACCGCGCTCCGCCACGGGCCTCCACGGCCGCTCCGGCGCCCTGAACGGCCTGAGGCCGGGCTTCCCCGTGGGGAACCCGGCCTCCGGTGCGCGTACGGCGTTACGCGGCGAGCTTGACCAGCGCCGCGTCGATGCGGGCGATCGTCTTCTCTCGGCCCAGGATCTCCAGGGACTCGAAGAGCGGCAGGCCGACCGTGCGGCCGGTGACGGCCACCCGGACCGGGGCCTGCGCCTTGCCCAGCTTCAGGCCGTGCTTCTCGCCGGCGGCGAGAACGGCCGCCTTGAGCGCCTCGGCGTTCCACTCGGCGGCGGTCAGCTCGGCGCGGGCCGTGACGAGCAGGGCGTCGGAGCCCTCCTTCATGGCCTTCGCCCAGGACGCCTCGTCCTCGACGGGCTCGTCCAGGAAGAGGAAGTCCACGTTGGCCGTGATGTCCGAGAGAACCGTCACACGCGTCTGGGCGTGCGGGGCGATCTCGGCGAACATCGCCGCGTCGAAGGCCTCGGGCGCCCACGGGGCGAAGGGCGCCTTCAGCCAGGGGCCGCAGGCCTCGGTGAAGGTCTTCACGTCGAGCATGCGCAGGTGCTCGGCGTTGATGTGCTCGGCCTTCTTGAGGTCGAAGCGCGCCGGGTTGGCGTTGACGTCCGCGATGTCGAACGCGGCCACCAGCTCGTCGCGGCCGAAGATGTCACGGTCCTCGGCGATCGACCAGCCGAGCAGCGAGAGGTAGTTGAGCAGCCCCTCGGGCAGGAAGCCGCGCTCGCGGTAGAGGTTGAGCGAGGCCTGCGGGTCACGCTTGGAGAGCTTCTTGTTGCCCTCCCCCATGACGTACGGGAGGTGGCCGAAGGCCGGGGTGTCCTTGGCGACGCCCAGCTCGATCAGCGCCCGGTAGAGCGCGATCTGGCGCGGGGTGGAGGAGAGCAGGTCCTCGCCGCGCAGGACGTGGGTGATCTCCATCAGGGCGTCGTCGACCGGGTTGACCAGCGTGTAGAGCGGGGCGCCGTTGGCGCGGACGATGCCGTAGTCCGGCACGTTCTCCGGCTGGACGGTGATGTCGCCACGGACCAGGTCGGTGAAGGTGATGGCCTCGTCGGGCATCCGGAAGCGGACGATCGAGGTGCGGCCCTCGGCCTCGTACGCCGCCTTCCGCTCGTCGCTCAGGTCGCGGCAGTGCCCGTCGTAGCCCGACGGCTTGCCGGCCGCGCGGGCGGCGTCGCGGCGGGCGTCGAGCTCCTCGGTGGTGCAGTAGCAGTGGTACGCGTGCCCGGCGTCCAGGAGCTTGGCGGCCACGTCCTTGTAGAGGTCCATCCGCTGCGACTGGCGGTACGGCTCGTGCGGGCCGCCGATCTCGGGGCCCTCGTCCCAGTCCAGGCCGAGCCAGCGCATCGAGTCGAGGAGCTGCTGGTAGGACTCCTCGGAGTCCCGGGCGGCGTCGGTGTCCTCGATGCGGAAGACCAGGGTGCCCTGGTGGTGCCGTGCGAAGGCCCAGTTGAAGAGAGCCGTCCGGACCAGACCCACGTGGGGGTTGCCGGTCGGGGAGGGACAGAAACGTACACGGACAGGTGCGTTAGCCACGCTTGATCACCTTGTTGGTGAGAGTGCCGATGCCTTCGATGGTGACGGCGACCTCGTCGCCGACGTGCAGGGGTCCGACTCCTGCGGGGGTTCCGGTGAGGATCACGTCGCCCGGGAGCAGCGTCATGGCTTCCGTGATGTGGACGACCAGGTCCTCGACGGAGCGGATCATGTCGCTCGTCCGGCCGAGCTGGCGTTGTTCGCCGTTGACCGTGGCCTGGATGGCCAGGTTGCCGGGGTCGAGGTCGGTCTCCACCCAGGGGCCGAGCGGGCAGGAGGTGTCGAACCCCTTCGCCCTGGCCCACTGCCTCTCGCGGCGCTGGACGTCACGCGCGGTGACGTCGTTGGCGCAGGTGTAGCCGAAGACGACGTCCTTGACGCGCTCACGCGGAACCTCGCGGCACATGCGGCCGATCACCACGGCGAGCTCGGCCTCGTGGTGCAGTTCCTCCGAGAAGGAGGGGAACTCGATCGAGTCGCCGGCGCCGATCACCGAGGTGGTGGGCTTG
The DNA here is from genome assembly GCF_001905505.1 of Streptomyces sp. CB02058. GTDB lineage: Bacteria > Actinomycetota > Actinomycetes > Streptomycetales > Streptomycetaceae > Streptomyces. Next base: position 1,424,388 of record NZ_LIPG01000001.1, on the reverse strand, counting down.
AAGAAGGCGACGGGCACATCCGGGACCTCGTTGCCCATTTCGGCGGCGTGCTCCGCGTAGTTGCGGCCGATGGCCACGACCTTGTTGGGAAGCACGGGCGGCAGCAGCCGGACCTTGCTCAGCGGGACCTTGGTCCCGGAGAGCTCGAAGTCGGCGTACGGGATGCCCTTGATGATGTCGAGGACGAGGCTGTCGGGGCTGTCGCCCTCGACCGCGCCGAAGGCGACATTGCCGTCGATGGAGAACCTGGCGATGCGCACGGGATGCTGTCGCCCCTCACTTGCTGGCTGGCTGAAGACTGACGCTCCAGGCTAGCGCTTCGCGAGGGGGACGGCTGTGCGCGTCACGGCCGGGACCGGAGGGTCACTGCGCCGCCGCGACCGGGGCTTCCATGAGGATGGTGCGGCGCGGGTTGGCGGTCTGGGTGGGCAGGTCGACGGCGTGCTCCCGCTGCTCCGGCGTCTGCAGCGTCTCGGCGTCCTCGAGGTGCGCGAGCGTGGTGCGCCGGGGGTTGGCAATGTTGCGGAAGGTCATCGTCGTCTTCATCTGCCGTGTGGACCCTTGTCACTGGGGCGCTGCCCGGAGGTGCGCCGGTTGTCGGATTCGCTATCCCTGTAAAGCGCCAGGCTAAACATCCGATTCCCCACCGTGGCCGGGATGAGACGGCGATCATCATGTGAGTTTGCTCACGAAGTTGACGACAAAACGCCCATTGCAGACAGTTGATCATGGGATGCAAACCCGACAATCCGTCACTGAATCTGCTATTCCGCTCCCGATCATCGCGTCTGGGACACCGGTCGCGACGAGGAAGTCCACCCTTAATTGCCCGGTTTGACCATGAACACGCCGCACACCTTGTTACGTGCCCATCACACCGTGTCATCCAGGTCACAGCCCGGTACACGGGCCTTGTTGGAGATCCTCCACTGTGCTGGAATTCCACGCACCGCCGCGGGTTTCAGGCCCAGCGCGCAGGGGCGCAACGCAGCGCCGAGTGGCGGCGGGAGGGGGAAGTACGCCGGTCACTCACGACCACCATGGGGCGCGTCCAGCGCCCCACGACGCCGACACCGTCCTGCCGTGCCCACGCGCGGAGGGGCGCCTGGTCCAGAGGTTGCGACGCTAGTGCAGGGACGTTTCAAGAGGGATGGCATGGGGTCGCCCCAGCCCCGCCAGGGCCGAGGGGAAGCTCCGGCGGATCAGGAACCGCGTGGCGGGAACGACCGCGGTTCCTCACCCCAGCACGCCCAGAACCCCGGTCAGCCCGCCGAGAGCGGCGACCGCGCACAACGCTCCGGCTCGACGAGCACCGGCAGCGGCGAGGCAGCGGCGCCCCTGAAGCCGGCGGGCCCGACCAGCGCCGGCTCGCGGATGGCCCTGCGCAACTGGCGCATCAGCACGCGCCTGGTCTCCCTGCTCGCCCTCCCCGTGGTCGCGGCGACCACCCTGGGCGGGCTGCGCATCAACGAGTCCATGAACAACATGGACCAGCTGGAGCACATGCAGCTGCTCACCAAGATGACCAAGCAGGCGACCGCGCTCGCCAAGGCGCTCCAGGAGGAGCGCGACAACTCGGCGGGCCCGCTGTCCAACGGCGTGAAGGCCACCGACTTCAAGGTCACCGAGCCGCGCAAGCGCACCGACCGCGCCAAGGCCGCCTTCTTCGAGGCCACCGACGAGATCGGCAACACCCCGGGCGACGCGGCGCTGGACAGCATCCACGCGAGCGTCAGCCAGATCGGCAACCAGCTGGGCAACATCACCAGCATCCGCAAGGACGCGTACGCCAAGGGCAGCCCGAGCCTCAACACGGTCGACCAGTACAGCCAGTTGATCACCTCGCTGCTCAGCCTCTCGCAGGACATGGCGCAGGCGACCAGCAACCCGGAGATGATCAAGCGCACCCGTGCGCTGGCGGCCTTCTCCTCCTCCAAGGAGTACGCCTCCGTCGAGCGCGCCATCATCGCCGCGGCCCTGCCCGGCGGCGACAGCACCAAGACGCACCTGAACGACAACGACCAGGCGTTCGGGCGCAACGCGCTCAACAAGGCGAGCACGACCCTCAAGACCTTCGAGACGACCTACGAGTCCACGGGCAAGAGCTCCGCCGAGCTGCTGGCGCCGCTGGACAACGGGAATCCCGAGATCACCGCCGCCGACATGTACGCCAGGAAGGTGCTCGACAGCCCCCTGGGCATGGAGGGCAGCGGCAAGACCCGTACGTACATGGACTGGTTCGACCAGAGCTCGAACAAGATCCAGGCCATGAACACCATCGAGGCGACCCTCCTCGGTGAGATGGAGAGCAAGGCCCGCGAGCTCCGTGAGGAGTCGCAGCGCGACGCGATCCTCAACGGTGCGATCATCCTGATCGTCCTCGGCGTGTCGCTCGTCGGCGCCTTCGTCGTGGCGCGGTCCATGATCCGCTCGCTGCGGCGCCTCCAGGACACCGCCACCCGGGTCGCCCAGGACCGTCTGCCGGAGCTCGTCCGGCAGCTCTCCGAGACGGACCCGCAGGACGTCGACACCTCCGTCGAGTCGGTCGGTGTGCACTCCCGGGACGAGATCGGCCAGGTGGCCGCGGCCTTCGACGACGTGCACCGCGAGGCGGTCCGACTGGCCGCCGAGCAGGCGCTGCTGCGAGGCAACGTCAACGCGATGTTCACCAACCTCTCGCGCCGTTCGCAGGGCCTCATCCAGCGCCAGCTCTCGCTCATCTCCGAGCTGGAGTCCCGCGAGGCCGACCCGGACCAGCTGTCCTCGCTCTTCAAGCTCGACCACCTCGCCACCCGTATGCGCCGTAACGGCGAGAACCTCCTCGTCCTCGCGGGCGAGGAGCCGGGTCGCCGGTGGACGCGTCCCGTGCCGCTGGTCGACGTACTCCGTGCCGCCGCCTCCGAGGTGGAGCAGTACGAGCGCATCGAACTGGCCGCGGTGCCCGCCACCGAAGTCGCCGGCCGCGTCGTCAACGACCTCGTGCACCTCCTCGCCGAGCTGCTGGAGAACGCCACGTCGTTCTCCTCGCCGCAGACCAAGGTCCGGGTCACCGGTCACGCGCTGCCCGACGGGCGCGTGCTCGTCGAGATCCACGACACCGGCATCGGCCTCTCCCCCGAGGACCTGGCCGCGATCAACGAGCGGCTCGCGTCGCCGCCCACCGTGGACGTCTCGGTCTCGCGCCGCATGGGTCTGTTCGTGGTCGGCCGGCTGTCCCTGCGTCACGGCATCCGCATCCAGCTGCGGCCCTCCGACTCCGGTGGTACGACCGCGCTGGTCATGCTGCCCATGGAGGTCGCGCACGGCGGCAAGCAGCCGCCGAAGCCGGGTCAGGGCCAGCAGGGCAAGGGCGCCCCGCAGGGCGGCGCCCCGGGCGGGCTCCTCGCCGGCGGCGGTGCTCCCGCGGGCGGCCAGCGCCCCGGTCTCGGGGGGCCGGCGTCGGCTCCCGCCAAGGGAATCGGATCGGCCGCCCCGCTCGGGCAGGTCGGTGCGGGCTCCGCGCCGCGTGCCGCGCTTCCCTCGCGCGACGGCGGACCGCGTCAGCCGCAGCAGGGCCCCGGCCAGCAGGCTCCCGGACTGCCGGGCCAGGGCAGGCCCGAGGGTCCGCGTCAGGGCGGCGGCCTCGCCGGCGCCTTCTCGGGCGGTGCCCGTCCGGGCGCGCGAGGCCCGCAGAACCCTCCGGCCGGTGCGGACTCGGACAGGCCCAACCTCTTCGGCCACTCCGGCCAGCAGAGCGGCCCGCCCGCGCGCCAGAACCCGCAGGCCCAGCAGGCCCAGCTCGGCCAGGGCGGCCCGCAGCAGCCCGGTGGTCCCGGACGCCAGCTGCCGCCGCCCGGCGGTCCGCGCGCCGAACTGCCCGGTGGCAACCCGCAGCCCCAGCGTCCGCAGACCACCAGCTGGGGCGTCGAGGAGCAGGGTGCTCCGCGGCGTACGCAGCCGGACGCGCCGCGCGGTCATGAGGAGCACGACTCCGGCCGGTTCGCCCGGCCGGGCACGTCCGCCCCGAACCAGCCGTTCACCCCGCCGAACCAGCGTCCGCCGACGAACGACCGCCAGGGCCCCGGCGCCACGGCCGAGTTCGCCCGCCCGGACTTCTCGGCACCGCACGCGCCCCAGGCTCCGCAGGCCCAGGACCCGGCGAGCACCGCGCAGTTCGCCCGCCCGGACTTCAACGCCCCGAGGCCGCAGGACCAGGGCTTCGGCGCCCAGGCCCCGCAGCAGCCGCAGATGCCGGCGCCCCGTCGGGGCGACGACTTCGGCGCCCCGCGCCCGCCCGCACCCTCCGCGGGTGAGCCGCCGCGCCGTCCCGCCCTGCCGCAGCAGCCCGAGGTGCTGCCGCCGGCCGGTCCCGGTGACGGACGTACGCCGCTGTACGACACGCTGGAGACGAACTGGTTCCACGGCCCGCAGCAGGGTGGCCAGCAGCCGCCCGCCGAGCCGCAGGAACCGGCCGCTCCCCGGCCCGCCGACAGCCCGGCTCCGCCCATGCCCAGGCGTGGTGCGGCCGACACCGGTTCGTGGCGTGCTTCGCCGAACGACGAGCTCGTGCGGCAGGCGGAGCGGGTCAAGAAGCCCGCCGCCGGCGGGATCACCACCTCCGGACTGCCGCGCCGCGTCCCACGTGCCAATTTGGTGCCGGGCACTGCTCAGCAGCAGAATCATCAGTCCGGACCTCAGGTTTCGCGTGCGCCCGATGACGTACGCGGCCGTCTGACCAATCTCCGCCGGGGCATCCAGCAGGGACGACAGGCCAACAACGGCTCGTCTACCGGCAGTTTCCAACTCGGCCCCACTCACCAGCAGGAGCGTTAGTTGAGCCCCATGAGTCAGGCCGCGCAGAATCTGAACTGGCTGATCACCAACTTCGTGGACAACACCCCAGGGGTGTCCCACACGGTGGTGGTCTCCGCGGATGGCCTGCTGCTGGCGATGTCCGAAGGTTTCCCGCGCGACCGCGCAGATCAGCTGGCGGCCGTCGCCTCCGGGCTGACGTCGCTGACCGCGGGTGCCTCCCGGATCTTCGAAGGCGGCGCCGTGAGCCAGACGGTCGTGGAGATGGAGCGGGGATTCCTCTTCCTCATGTCCATCTCCGACGGATCGTCGCTCGCCGTCCTCGCCCACCCGGACGCCGACATCGGCCTGGTCGGGTACGAGATGGCCCTGCTCGTCGACCGTGCGGGGACCGTCCTCACCCCTGACCTCCGCGCCGAGCTACAAGGAAGTCTGCTCCACTGAGCGGCCATGCGGCAGACACCTGACACGATCCCCCCAGGTACTACTCAAAACCCTCACCCGTCCGGCCGCCACAGCCCCTCACCGGCCACCTTCAGACGGCAAGCCGACACCCTGCTGTCACGCCCGGAGGATTTATGACCCCGCCACCCGCCTCACCCGATCCGTACGGCGCACTGCACCACGCGTCGTACGACGGTGAAGGCGATCAGCCGCTGGTCCGTCCCTATGCCATGACCGGCGGCCGGACCCGGCCGCGTTACCAGCTCGCGATAGAGGCGCTGGTCAGCACCACCGCGGACCCCGCCCACCTCGGGACGCTGCTCCCCGAGCACCAGCGGATCTGCCACCTGTGCCGTGAGGTCAAGTCGGTGGCCGAGGTCTCGGCCCTGCTGTCCATGCCCCTGGGTGTGGCGCGGATCCTCGTGGCGGACCTGGCGGAAGCCGGCATGGTGGCCATCCACCAGCCGGGCAACGGAGAGGCCGGCGGCGCGCCGGATGTGACACTGCTCGAAAGGGTGCTCAGTGGACTTCGCAAGCTCTAGCGACGGTACGGCCCGCTCCACCACCTCGGCGAAGATCGTGGTGGCAGGGGGCTTCGGCGTGGGTAAGACCACGTTTGTCGGTGCCGTTTCGGAGATCAATCCGCTGCGCACCGAAGCCGTGATGACGTCCGCGTCCGCGGGCATCGACGACCTGACCCACACCGGGGACAAGACCACCACCACGGTGGCCATGGACTTCGGACGCATCACCCTGGACCAGGACCTGATCCTCTACCTGTTCGGCACCCCCGGACAGGACCGCTTCTGGTTCATGTGGGACGACCTGGTCCGCGGCGCCATCGGCGCCGTCGTCCTCGTCGACACCCGCCGCCTCGCCGACTGCTTCCCCGCAGTCGACTACTTCGAGAACAGCGGCCTCCCCTTCGTCATCGCCCTCAACGGCTTCGACGGACACCAGCCCTACACCCCCGACGAAGTACGCGAAGCACTCCAGATCGGGCCCGACGCCCCGATCATCACGACCGACGCCCGGCACCGTGCGGACGCCAAGAGCGGTCTGATCACTCTGGTCGAGCACGCACTGATGGCCCGGCTGAAGTAGCCGTAAGTCGGAATGGATCTACGGAACTTGCTGTAGTCACGCGGGGGCGGCCTGTGTCCTTTGACACGATCCGCCCCCGCGTTCATAACATTTCGACAGAGAATTGGCCCCTCGCCGATACACGACGCGCACGGCCGGTACCACTGCGCTCACACGAGCCTCGCCTTTTGACGGGGCTCGCTCTTTATGCCCGTTTTATCGGCGGTCCGCCTCACTCGGAATCACACATTCCGACTGTTTGGAAGGCGACCGGTCCGCGTGCTGCAATGCCTCGAACTACCCAGTAGTACGGCCCCTGAACGATAATCCGGCACAACGTAGGTGCCGACGCCGAGAGGTTGTTGGTCGAGTGAGGCGAAGCAACGAGGGCTCCGCGGCCCAGTCGGAGCGGGGCAACTTCACCCCTCCGCCGCGCGCTGCGGTGTCGCCTGCGGACATGTCGTCCGAGGCGGAACCGGCAGGTGGCAGCACCAGCCGGCTGTCACCCAGGAACTGGCGGGTGCCCACCCGGCTGAACGCGATCCTCCTGATCCCGGCGCTGGTCGGCCTGGTCATGGGCGGCTTCCAGGTGAAGGGGTCGGTCGACACCTGGAACGAGGCCCAGGACGCCGAGAAGACGGCCCTGGTCGTCCGGGCCGCCTCCGCGTACGGACAGGCGCTGCTGAACGAGCGTGACCTCACCGCACAGCCGCTGCTGTCCAACAAGCGCACCGCGGCCGAGGTGGAGGACGTCCGTGCCATCACCGACGCCGCCGCCGCGAAGTTCGACCTCGCCGTGCAGAACATGCCGGAGAAAGAGGGCCTGGACCGCCGCCTGAAGCTGTTCAAGGTGGAGGAGCCCCTGCTCCCCGAGCTCCGCAAGGCCGCCTACGCCGAGGCCATGGACCCGGTGAAGACGGAAGAGGGCTACACCAAGGTCCAGCACTCGCTGATGGAGTTCTCCAACGAGCTCGGCCTGGGTACGGGCAACATCACCAGCTACGGCCGGACCGTCTACGCGATCGAGCTGTCCAAGGCCGCCGGGTCGCTCCAGCGCTCCATAGGCATGCACCTGCTGGTGCGTCCGAGCCAGGAGCAGCGCAACTTCAACGGCCAGGTCACGGCCTTCAGTTCGTACAACTACCTGGAGCAGATCGCCCTCGGTGAGTTCGTCTCCGGCGGTACGGAGGCCGACGCGGCGCGGCTCAAGGAAGTCATGGCCGAGAAGGCCGCCGAGGGCGCCAAGCAGCTGAAGGCGGCCAAGGAGCAGGCCGACGCCGCCGGGAAGCCCTTCGTGACGCCCCCGAGCGTCGACGGTTCCGTCTTCGACGGCATGGCCCAGCAGATCGGGCAGGGCAAGTCCCCGGAGCAGCTGAAGGCGAAGGGCATCACGCCCGAGACCTGGATGGCCGCGGCGACCGCGAAGTTCGACGGCTACACCACGGTCGAGAACGAGCTCGTCGACAAGGCCGTGACCGAGGCGGCGGAGATCTCCACCGACGCCCGCAACGACGCCATCCTCAACGCGGCGATCGTGATCATCTCGCTGCTCGCCGCCTTCATCATCGCCGGGCTCATGGCCCGCCAGATGAGCCGCTCGATGCGCCAGCTGCGTACGGCCGCCTTCGGCATCGCCGAGCAGCGGCTTCCGATGCTCGTCGACCAGCTGTCGCGGACCGAGCCGGGCCGGGTGGACACCCGGGTGCAGCCGATCCCGATCAACAGCCAGGACGAGATCGGCGAGGTCGCCCGCGCCTTCGACCAGGTGCACCGCGAGGCCGTCCGGCTCGCCGCCGAGCAGGCCATGCTGCGGGGCAACGTCAACGCGATCTTCACCAACCTGTCGCGCCGCAACCAGTCGCTGATCGAGGGCCAGCTGACCCTCATCACCGACCTGGAGAACAACGAGGCGGACCCGGACCAGCTGGAGAGCCTCTTCAAGCTGGACCACCTGGCCACGCGTATGCGCCGCAACGGTGAGAACCTCCTCGTCCTCGCGGGCGAGGAGCCCGGCCGCCGCTGGAACCAGCCAGTGCCGCTGGTCGACGTGCTGCGGGCCGCCTCCTCCGAGGTGGAGTCCTACGAGCGCATCGAGCTCACCGGGGTGCCGGAGAGCGAGATCCACGGCCAGGCCGTGACCGACCTCGTGCACCTGCTGGCCGAGCTGCTGGAGAACGCCACCACCTTCTCCTCCCCGCAGACCAAGGTCCGCGTCACCGCCACCCGGCTGCCCGACGGCCGCGTGATGGTCGAGATCCACGACAAGGGAATCGGCCTCACCGCCGAGGACTTCGCGGACATCAACCACAAGCTGGCGAACCCGCCGACCGTGGACGCCGCGGTGTCCCAGCGCATGGGTCTCTTCGTGGTCGGCCGGCTGGCCGACCGGCACGGCATCCGTGTCCAGCTGCGCCCCTCGGGCGAGCAGGCGGGGACGACCTCGCTGGTCATGCTTCCGGACGCCATCACCCACGGTGGCGGTGGCGAGCTGGCCCAGGACAACGACTTCACGGTCTCCTCGATCATCCCGGAGCAGCAGCAGGCGCCGGCCTTCGAGCCGATGTCCCAGCACGCCCCGATGCGCACGGCGGCGGAGCTCGGCTTCGACGACTCGCGCTACGAGATACCGGCGGCGGACGCCCCCCAGCTGGACCCGGTCAACCGCTCGCTGATGCGCGAGGAGCGCCGGGCGGCGCTGGAGGCCCAGACGGGCGGCGAGCGCCCCGCGTTCCAGGACAACGGCGCCGGGCAGCAGGGCGCGTACGCCCAGGAGCAGTACACGCAGGAGCAGTACGGCCAGGAGCAGTACGCCCCCGAGCAGTACGCCCAGGAGCAGCAGTTCGCACAGCCCGGTTACGAGGGCGGCTACGAGCCGTACGCCGCCGGGAACGGTTTCCAGGAGCAGCAGGCCCCGGGGAACGGCTTCCAGGAGCAGCAGCAGAACGGCTATGCGGAGGCCGCGTACGCCGCCCCGGACGGCCGGCAGGAGCAGTACGCCGACCCGTTCGCGGCCCGGGCCGACCAGGCCGGCCAGGGCGACTGGGCAGGTCAGGGTTCCTACCAGGGGGCGTTCGAGCCCCAGGCGCAGCCGGAAGCGGAATCCGTGCCGAGCGCTCCCGCCGAGACGCCGGAACGCGTAGGCTTCGACCGCCCGGGGCCCACCCCGAATCCCGGTCACGACCTGACCGACGCGGGTCTTCCGCGCCGCGGTGCCGGCCAGCAGCACTGGCAGCCCACCGGCCGCGGAAACGATCAGCCCGCGGCGCCGGAGCAGCGGCAGCGTCCGCAGCCCGAGCAGCCGCAGCAGACGGAGCCCGCGAGCGGGGAGAGCACCGACGACTGGCGCTCGGCCAACGACGAGCGCTGGGAGCGGGCCGAGAAGCTCCGGGACCCCAAGGCGGGTGGAATAACCCCGTCCGGGCTCCCCCGTCGCGTGCCCAAGGCCAACCTGGTCGAGGGTACGGCGGAGCAGACCCAGCAGGGCGGCCCACAGGTCTCCCGCGCTCCGGAGGACGTGCGGGGCAGGTTGAGCAACCTGCGCCGTGGTGTCCTGCGGGGACGTACCGCGGGGTCGGACACAAGTAATACCTACAACCAGGAGCGTTAGTGTGAGCCCGATGAGCCAGGCGGCGCAGAATCTCAACTGGTTGATCACCAACTTCGTGGACAACACCCCTGGGGTGTCGCACACGGTGGTGGTCTCCGCCGACGGACTCCTGCTGGCGATGTCCGAAGGTTTCCCACGGGACCGCGCCGATCAGCTGGCGGCCGTCGCCTCCGGTCTGACGTCGCTGACCGCGGGTGCCTCCCGGATCTTCGAAGGCGGCGCCGTGAATCAGACCGTTGTGGAGATGGAGCGAGGATTCCTCTTCATCATGTCCATCTCTGACGGATCTTCACTCGCTGTCCTCGCCCACCCGGACGCCGATATCGGTCTGGTTGGGTACGAAATGGCACTTCTTGTGGACCGTGCAGGAAGCGTCCTTACCCCGGATCTCCGCGCCGAACTCCAGGGAAGTCTTCTTAACTAATAGACAGACAGTGCGTTTCTCGTCACCGCGCCATAAGGTGCGGTGGCGCGGCACCACTGGGATGGCGACCGGCAGTCGGAGGAGGAAACGTGGCAGCACCCACAGGCGGACACCCGTACGAGGGCGGTCAGCGGGTTCCGGGTGAGCAGGGTGACAACCGTTTCGACACCCCCTCCGTACCCGGCAGACAGGGTTCGCACGAGCCTTACCAGCCGTACGAGCCCTACCAGCAGCCTCAGCAGGGCGCGCAGGGCGGCGAGTGGCAGCAGCAGCCCCAGCAGCCCGGTTCCGGGTGGCCGCAGCAGCAGCCGTACGGTCAGCAGCCCCCGTACCAGCAGCCGCAGCACGAGCAGCAGCGGTACGAGGCGCCGCCGTCGCGCATCCAGCCGGTCCAGCGTCAGGCTCCCGCGCCCGCGAAGCCCTCGGCGCACAACCCGCTGGTCCGTCCCTACGCCATGACCGGCGGCCGGACCCGGCCGCGCTACCAGCTCGCCATCGAGGCGCTGGTCAGCACCACGGCCGATCCGGCCAGGCTGCAAGGGCAGTTGCCCGAGCACCAGCGGATCTGCCGGCTCTGCATCGAGATCAAGTCGGTTGCCGAGGTTTCGGCCCTTCTCTCGATCCCCCTCGGCGTTGCCCGGATCCTCGTCGCCGACCTGGCCGAGGCCGGACTCGTCGCTATCCATCAGCCCGGCGGCGACGAGGCCGCCGGCGGCCAGCCAGATGTGACACTGCTCGAAAGGGTGCTCAGTGGACTTCGCAAGCTCTAGCGGCGGAGCGGCCCGCTCCACTACCTCGGCGAAGATCGTGGTGGCAGGGGGCTTCGGCGTGGGTAAGACCACGTTTGTCGGTGCCGTTTCGGAGATCAATCCGCTGCGCACCGAAGCCGTGATGACGTCCGCGTCCGCGGGCATCGACGACCTGACCCACACCGGGGACAAGACCACCACCACGGTGGCCATGGACTTCGGACGCATCACCCTGGACCAGGACCTGATCCTCTACCTGTTCGGCACCCCCGGACAGGACCGCTTCTGGTTCATGTGGGACGACCTGGTCCGCGGCGCCATCGGCGCCGTCGTCCTCGTCGACACCCGCCGCCTCGCCGACTGCTTCCCCGCAGTCGACTACTTCGAGAACAGCGGCCTCCCCTTCGTCATCGCCCTCAACGGCTTCGACGGACACCAGCCCTACACCCCCGACGAAGTACGCGAAGCACTCCAGATCGGGCCGGACACCCCGATTCTCACCACGGACGCCCGGCACCGTGCGGACGCCAAGAGCGCGCTCATCACCCTGGTCGAGCACGCACTCATGGCCCGTCTGCGCTGACCCCGCCGCCGCACGGCGAAGGCCCCGTACTCCCTGGAGGAGTACGGGGCCTTCGCGCGTCGTGGGGCCCTGGAGGAGGCTCCAGGGGCCCGGCGGGCCCGTGGGGCGGCCTCAGGGGCCCGTTGTCAGCCCTGCCAGCTGTGCGGGGCGCGGAAGCCGGGGGTGCGCTCCAGACGGCGCCACCCGGCCGTGCTGCGGCCTCGGTGGGCGGGGGCGTCGGGCTGGGCGGCGGCGCGGGCGAGGAGGACCGCGGTGATGGCCGCGAGCTCCTCGGGGCCGGCCTGGCCCTTCTCGACGCGCAGGACCGAATCGGCGGGGTTGACGCTCATGGTGTCTCCGTCTTCTGGGCAGATGGGTCGCGGGGTCTTCCGGCCGGGTTCGCCGCCGGTGGCCGCGGCTACTGCGGAGGGTTGCCGTGCTTGCGGGACGGCAGGTCGGCGTGCTTGTTGCGGAGCATCGCGAGCGAGGCGATCAGTACCTCGCGGGTCTCGGCCGGGTCGATGACGTCGTCGACCAGGCCGCGCTCGGCCGCGTAGTAGGGGTGCATCAGCTCGGCCTTGTACTCCTTGACCATGCGGGCCCGCATGGCTTCGGGGTCCTCGGCGTCGGCGATCTGCCGGCGGAAGATGACGTTGGCGGCGCCCTCGGCGCCCATCACCGCGATCTCGTTGGTGGGCCACGCGTAGGTGAGGTCGGCGCCGATGGACTGGCTGTCCATCACGATGTACGCGCCGCCGTAGGCCTTGCGCAGGATCAGGGAGATCCTCGGCACGGTCGCGTTGCAGTACGCGTAGAGCAGCTTCGCTCCGTGCCGGATGATCCCACCGTGCTCCTGATCGACGCCGGGCAGGAAGCCGGGTACGTCCAGCAGAGTGACGATGGGGATGTTGAACGCATCACACATCTGGACGAATCGCGCGGCCTTCTCGGACGCCTCGATGTCCAGCACACCGGCCAGCGACTGCGGCTGGTTGGCGACGATGCCGACGACCTGGCCGTCCAGGCGGGCCAGCGCGCAGACGATGTTGCGGGCCCAGCGCTCGTGGACCTCCAGGAAGTCGCCGTCGTCGACGAGCTCCTCGATGACCTTGTGCATGTCGTACGGGCGGTTGCCGTCGGCCGGGACGAGGTCCAGCAGGACGTCGCCGCGCCGGTCGGCCGGGTCGTCGCTGGGGACGACCGGCGGGTTCTCCCGGTTGTTCGAGGGCAGCATCCCGATCAGGTAGCGGACCTCGGCGATGCAGGTCTCCTCGTCGTCGTACGCGAAGTGCGCGACGCCCGAGGTCTCGGCGTGCACATCGGCGCCGCCCAGGCCGTTCTGGGTGATCTCCTCACCGGTGACGGCCTTGACGACGTCCGGGCCGGTGATGAACATCTGCGAGGTCTCGCGGACCATGAACACGAAGTCGGTCAGCGCGGGGCTGTAGGCCGCGCCGCCCGCGCACGGGCCGAGCATCACGCTGATCTGCGGGATGACACCGGAGGCGCGGGTGTTGCGCTGGAAGATCCCGCCGTATCCGGCGAGCGCCGAGACGCCCTCCTGGATGCGGGCGCCGGCGCCGTCGTTCAGGGAGACCAGCGGGGCGCCGGCCGAGATGGCCATGTCCATGATCTTGTGGATCTTCGTGGCGTGGGCCTCGCCCAGCGCCCCGCCGAAGATCCGGAAGTCGTGCGCGTAGACGAAGACCGTCCGGCCGTCGACCGTGCCCCAGCCGGTGATGACACCGTCGGTGTACGGCTTCTTGGCCTCCAGGCCGAAGCCCGTGGCCCGGTGCCTGCGCAGCTGCTCGACCTCCTTGAACGATCCCTCGTCCAGCAGCAGCGCGATGCGCTCCCGCGCGGTCAGCTTGCCCTTGGCGTGCTGCGCCTCGGTCGCCCGCTCGCTCGGCCCGCGCCGGGCCTCGTCACGCAGCGCCAGCAGTTCGGCCACCCGGCCACGCGTGTCGTTCGGCTCGCCCGCGATTTCGTCCACAACGGTCATGCGTCGACCCTACGAACCCGACCCAGGAAATCCTGCCGTTCACTCCGGACAGTCTCCTGCCCGGTTTCCTGGTGGCACCCGACAGAACCGGGGCACGATGCATCCCATCTGCCAGCTCACAGGCCGTCCCCGTTGTAGGGCTTTGACAAAGTGCCCTCTGTGGCCCCGGCCACAGACCTCCCGTGCGCCACGCCGCGGATGCACCGGGGCGGGGGTACGGGGCGTACCGGAATGGCGGCGGGCGGGGTGATCCGGACCCGCCGGAGGACGGGACCAGTATCCGCCGCGCACACCCCTCCACCGGCCACCCCGGCCCGCTCTTCCCGGTGACGGCGGGCCGACTCGTTCGATTCCTGTTCACTCCGTGCGCACGGGGGCCGACCAAGCGTGGCGAAAACCCTTCCAGCGGCGTCGAGTTGTGAAGAACCGGCCGTTCTTGAGAGCGCTCTCAGTCCTAACTCTTGACGCTCGGCAGAGGCGTCGCAAGAGTGGTGCGCACCGCAGACGGCCCCACCGTTCCACCTCCCCGCGCCACCCCCCACACCCCTGTCTGCGCCCCCCACACATCGGGAGTTCCTCCGTGATTTCTCGCAGAATGTTCCTGACCGGCGCCGCCGCCTCCGCGACCGCGCTCAGCTATCCCCTCTGGGGCAGCGCACTCAGCCCGCGCACCTCGGCCGCCCCCGCCACCTGCGAACTGGCCCTGGAGAACAAGTCGTTGCCGGGGACCGTGCACGCCTATGTGACGGGCCACGAGCAGGGCACCGACCGCTGGGTGCTCCTGCGCCCGGACGGCAGCGTCTACCGCCCCGACTCCCCCGGCGCCCCGCAGACCCCGCTGCCGGTGGACTGCGCCATCCCGCTGAAGGGCGCGGGTGCCGGTCCGGTCGTGCTGACCCTGCCCCAGATGTACGGGGCGCGGGTCTACTTCGTACGCGACGACAAGCTGGACTTCTACCTCAACCCGGGCCCCTCGCTGGTCGAGCCGGCCTTCGCGACACCGGCCGACCCGAACTACGGCCGGACCTGGTCGTTCTGCGAGTTCACCTTCAACCCGCAGCAGCTGTACGCGAACATCAGCTACGTCGACCTCGTGACGGCGCTGCCGATCGGCCTGACCCTGGAGGGTGACGCCACGCACACGGTGGCCCCGCTCCCGGACGGTGCCGTCCAGCGCATCGCGGACGACCTCACGGCCCAGGCCGCCGCCGACGGGCAGCCCTGGGACAAGCTGGTCACCCGGGGCGGAGACGGCCAGGTGCTGCGGGTGGTCTCGCCGCAGAACCTCATGGCGCCGTTCTTCGACCGGCCCGACGAGATGCCGTTCCGGGATCTGTTCACCGCGCAGATCGACGAGGTCTGGGAGAAGTACCGCTCCACCGATCTGCGGATCGACCTCCAGGGCGGGCGGGGCACGCTCGCCGGCCGTGTCAGCGGGGACACGCTGACCTTCGAGGGCGGGCACACCTTCGTCAAGCCCACGTCGAAGGACATCTTCACGTGCAACCACGGCCCCTTCACGAACAACCCGGGTGACTCGGACGACAAGAAGGCGCTGCTGGCCAGGATCGCGGCGGGCTTCAACCGCTCGATCATGCTCAGCCACCCGCAGCAGCCCAACGGCACCACGGTGTCGGACTACTACAAGGGGTCGGTGACGAACCACTGGTCCCGGGTCGTCCACGCGAACTCCCCCATCGGCTACGCCTTCCCCTACGACGACGTGCGCCCCGACGGCGAGCCCGACGTCTCGGGGGCGGCCCACGACGGCAACCCGCGCCGCTTCACGGTGAGCGTGGGCTCCTGACGCCCGTGTGACGCGGCAGGGCCGCCCGCCGCCCGGCCGGGGCGCGGGCGGCCCTGCCGCGTCCGGCCGGGGCGGGGGGGCGGGCTCCCCGCGATCGGCCCGGGGGTGCGGGGAGCGCGGGCGGGCTCCCCGCTCCCCGGCACCCGTGCGGCCCAGTCCGGCCTGCGCCCGGGGCACGGGGGGCGGATCGTGGGCAGATGTCCTCCCTCGGTGAGACTCCCGCCGGCGACCCGCACGAGCGGGTCCTCCTCCAGGGCCTGCGCCTGATCGACGGCACCGGCCGGGACCCGGTGCCGGACGCGGCGCTGCTGATCGACGGTGCGGTGATCCGGTGGGCGGGTCCCGCGCTGGACCTCCCTCCCGACCTCGGCCCGGCGCGGCTGCTGGACCTCGGGGGGCGGACCGTGTGTCCGGGCTTCATCGACACCCATGTGCACTTCGCCCTGCCGGGCCCGGCGGGCGACCCCTTCCAGGGTCTCTTCGAGCTGCCGAGCTACCGCACCCTGAAGGTCCTGGAACGGATGCGGGTCACTCTGGAGAACGGGGTGACCACCGCACGGGACCTGATGGGCGTGGACGCGGGGTTCCGGCGGGCCGTGGCGGAGCGGAAGGTTCCCGGGCCCCGGCTGCTGGTCTCCGTCACCATGCTGAGCCAGCGGGCCGGCCACGCGGACTTCACGCTCGCCGGGGGGATCGACGGCCTCGCCGTCGCCGTCGCCTTCCCCGGGAGCCCACCGAGCCTGGTCGGTTCCGTGGACGACATGCGGGCCCGGGTGCGCGACCTGGTCGCGGCGGGCGCCGACTGCGTGAAGATCGCCACCAGCGGCGGGATCTCGTCCCCGCACGACCAGCCCGAGTGGCTGGGCCTGCGCCCCGAGATGATCCGGGCGGCCGTCGAGGAGGCCCAGGCCTACGGCGGCCTGCCGGTCGCCGCGCACGCCATGGGGCGGCCCGGCATCGAGGCCGCGGTCCGCGCGGGCGTGAGCAGCATCGAGCACGGTTACGACCTGGACGACGCACTGCGGGCCGAGATGGTGGAGCGCGGCCAGTACCTGGTGCCCACGCTGCTGGAGACGACCCAGGACCTGGACCCGGCGCACACCTCCCCCACGGCGTACGAGAAGGGGGTGCGCTGGCACCGGATCGCCCAGGAGTCGGTGGCCAGGTCGGCCTCGGCGGGGGTCAGGATCGCGATGGGCACCGACAGCGGTCTGGCCGTCGGCCACGGCAGCAATCTCCGGGAGCTGGGGCTCCTCGTGGACATCGCGGGGCTGACCCCCATGGCGGCGATCGTGGCCGCGACCTCGGACGCCGCGCGGCTCTGCGGCGTCGACGACATCACCGGATCCCTGGAGGCGGGCAAGTCCGCCGATCTGGTGGTGACGGACGTCGACCCACTGACGGGCATCGCGGCGCTGGGCGATCCCGCCCGCATCCTGGCCGTGGTGAAGGAGGGCCGGATCGCCGTCGACCGCGTGGGGGTCCTCGGCGAGGGCGTCCTGCCCGCGCTCTGCCCCTGAGCCGCCGGACCGGCCGAGGCGGAGTGCGCGACCCGGCCGGCACGCGGCCCGTCCCGGCCGTGAGGAAGGTACGACGCGGCCCGTCCCGGGCCGGCGGAGTGCGGCACTCCCTGGGCCGAC
Source organism: Streptomyces sp. CB02058 (assembly GCF_001905505.1). Classification (GTDB taxonomy): domain Bacteria; phylum Actinomycetota; class Actinomycetes; order Streptomycetales; family Streptomycetaceae; genus Streptomyces. Next base: position 1,407,279 of record NZ_LIPG01000001.1, on the reverse strand, counting down.
AGCCCCTCCCGCCCGTAACGGAACAGGCGGCTCCGCCGACGCGTGGCCCCTACCGGGCCGTAGCGGAATGCGTAACTCCGAGGACACGCAGACCTCTTGACTTCGCAACATCCGGAATGGAGAGTGCCGGGCACTGTACTTGTACACACCATCGGCCCGGAGGCGCCTGTGTGCGATCTGCACGACCCCAGCGACCACGACCACGCGGTACGGACAGGTGACGGGCTCAGCCGCCGCCGGATCATGCAGATGCTCGGAGCCGCCGGAATAGCCACCACGGCGGTCGCCGCGACGGCGGACCCGGCCATGGCGGCGGCCTCCGACGAGGCGGCCGGACTCGCGTCGGCGGACGCCGCCGCCTACACCGCGCCCGAGGGGCTCGCCGAGGACTCGGCGGCGAAGCGGACGGCGCTCGGCTGGATCGAGAAGAACGCCTCCCGGATCACCGGGCTGAACGACGAGATCTGGGAGCACGCGGAACTGAGCCTGCGGGAGTGGAACTCCTCCCTGGCCCAGGCCGACTTCCTGCGCAAGGCGGGCTTCGACGTCCGGTTCGGGACGGCGGGCTTCCCGACCGCCTTCACCGCGACGTACACCCGCGGCAGGGGCGGCCCGGTCATCGGTTTCAGCGGTGAGTACGACGCCCTGCCCGGCCTGTCCCAGAACAAGGGCGTGGGCGAGCACGACCCGAAGGAGTACATCCACGATCCGTTCGCCCCGGGCTACGGGAGCGGCCACGGCTGCGGGCACTGCGCCCTGGGAGCGGCTGCGGCGGCGGCAGCAGCGGCGGTCGCCGAGGCGTCCCGGCGCCACAAGCTCGACGTGACGGTGAAGTTCTTCGGCTCGACCGCCGAGGAGCAGCTGATCGGCAAGACGTACGCCGTCAGCAAGGGCGTCTACGACGGGCTCGACGCCTTCCTCGACTGGCACCCCTCGACCGGCAACGCCACCGGCTGGGGCACGTCCAACGCGATGACGGCCGTCACCTTCACGTTCCTCGGCGTCGCCGGCCACGGCGGTACCCCGCTGGGCAACAAGAGCGCGCTGGACGCGGCCGTGATGATGGCGACCATGTCGGAGTTCCTCCGCGAGGAGAGCATGGGCCCGTCCGCCCGGCTGCACTGGGTGATCAACAACGGCGGGGACATCCCCAACGTGACCCCGGAGATCGCGGAGATCTCCTACTACGTCCGCGAGGGCAGCGTCGCGCGCGTCGCCTCGCTGCTGGACAAGGTCATCGCCGTGTCGGAGGCCGCGGCGACGGCGAGCCGCACCTCGGTCCGGCACCGGATCACCTCCGCGTGCTGGAACCAGCTCCCGTCGAAGGCGTTCGCCGAGCTGATGTACGACAACATGCGCCAGATCGGGCCGCCGGTGTTCTCGGCGGACGCCCAGCGTCTGGCCAAGGAGCTCCAGAGCTCGCTGGGGCTCCCGGAGAGCGGCCTGCACGACAAGATCGGCACCCTGTCCCCGCCCAACCCGGTCTTCCTGGGCGGCGGTTCCACCGATGTGGCCGACATCAGCTGGCAGGTGCCGACCGTCTCGATGGGTGCCGCGCTCGCCCCGGTCGGGTCGAAGATGCACACCTGGTCGACCGCCTCGTGCGCGGGATCGGCGCCGGGCCACGCGGCGATCAGGGCCGCGGCCGCCTATCTGGCCGCCACCGCGGTGGACCTCCTGGTGAAGCCGGAGCTGCTGGCCGGCATCAAGGAGGAGTTCCGGAAGCGGACCGAGGGCCTGACGTGGAAGACCGCGCTGCCCGAGGGGTACGAGCCGCCGATGTACGAGCCGCCGGCCTGGTTCCTGAAGAAGACCGGACAGAGCTGGCCGCCGGAGAACATCACCTGGCCACCGCGCCGGGTGGTCAGCAAGGAGAAGTTCGCCTCGCTCGGCCCCGCGCTGGAGCCGCAGGTCTGACGCGGCGCCCGGCATGACGCGGCGGTGCCCCCGCCCGGCCCCGGAAACGGCCGGACGGGGGCACCGCCGTGTGTGCGGTGGACGCGGTCAGCAGCCGCCGCAGTTGTAGTACGTCACGTCCCAGTGGTTGCCCTCGTCGGCGTAGACGTTGCCCGAGCCGGACTTGTACTGCGGGGCGCCGTCGCCGCGCAGGCCGATGTAACTGAACACGCCCTTCACGTAGTTCGTGAGGCAGGTGCTCTTGCCGAAGTCGAGCTTGTAGCCGTTCCAGTGCGAGTACGTGCCGCTCGCGTGCCCCGTCTCGGTGCCCCCGGTGATGTTGAGCGCGCACCCGGTGGCGCTCTTCAGCGTCTGGGCGCCCTGGGCGCTGGTCAGGTTGAGCTGGTCGAAGGACGTGCAGGTGGAGACGTTCCTGTTGGAACAGCCCCCGGAGGACGACCAGGTGATCCCGGACGAGGTGAAGCGGGAGGTCGCCTGGGAGTGCGTCAGCTTGGTCACGGCGTGCGCCTCGGTGGCACCGCCGCCGAGCACGCCGACGCCGGGCGCGAAGAGGGCGCCGAGCACGAGGGCGAGGGCGGTGAGGGCCGAGCGGAGTCTGGGACGGTTCAGCATGGGGAAAGTCCTCCTGCTCATGACAATTAGGGGGCAGGGAGATACTGCCCCAGCTCTACGCGCGTCCGCCAGGGGGTCACAGCGGACAGGAGCGCGGCGGGCGCGACTTTCGGACCGGCCTGGACCCTTGATGTTGAACTTTGAACAAGATGGGTCTACAGTGAATCTCGTTGAAGGTTAAACCAAACGTTCGGCGGTCCGATCCAACGGAACGCGCCGGAACACGTCCCCGAGGAGGAGCCATGGCTCTGTTCAACCGCAAGAACACCGCCCCGTCCACCACCGCGACCCTCGCCGTGGACCCGGCGCTGGCCGCCCTGACCGGCACCTACACGATCGACCCGGCCCACAGCAGCATCGGCTTCACGGTGCGCCACGCCATGGTCACCAACGTGCGCGGCTCCTTCGGTGACCACGAGGGCACCCTCGTGCTGGACGGCACGGACCCCTCCGCCTCCAACGCCTCGATCGACGTCAAGATCGCCAGCGTCGACACCGGCATCGCCGACCGCGACGGCCACCTGGTCAGCGGCGACTTCTTCGACGCCGAGACGTTCCCCCTGATGACGTTCCGCTCCACGCAGGCCGAGCAGCTCGGCGGCGAGACCTTCCGCATCACGGGCGACCTCACGATCAAGGACGTCACCCGCCCGCTCTCCATCGACCTGGAGTTCAACGGCTCCGCCACCGACCCCTACGGCAACCAGCGCGTGGGCTTCGAGGGCAGCGCCGAGATCCTGCGCTCCGACTGGGGCCTGACCTACAACGCCGCGCTGGAGACCGGCGGCGTGCTGGTCGGCGACAAGGTCAAGCTGAACTTCGACATCTCCGCGATCAAGTCCGCCCCGCAGGCCTGACGCACCCCCACCGAGCGCGCCCGCCGGCCCTCCCCCTTCCGGGGAGGACGGCGGGCGCTCGGCGTCAGCGGTCCGCCGGCCTGCGGCGGACCTTCAGCGCGTTGTCGGTGCGGGTCGTGGGGTTGCCGTCCGGGTCGTTCTGGATGCGTTCGTGTTCCTCGCTGAGCAACACCTCCCACTCGCCCTCCGGGAGTTCGAGGGAGGCGAGCACCTCGTCCGTCGTCGGCAGCTCCATCTCCGGGTGGTCGTGCTCCCAGGAGGGGAAGCCGGCGTGCCCGACGATCAGCAGCACCCCGCCCGGAGCAACCGCCGACGCCGCCCGGCGCAGGATCGCCTCACGGGGAAGGTCGCCCATCGAGTGGAGGAACTGGGCGGAGACCAGGTCGTACTCCCCCTCCGGGAACGACGCCCCCAGGTCGTGCCACTGCCAGTCGATGCGGTCAGCGACACCGGCCTCGGCCGCGTGGACCGCAGCGCGCTCCAGCGCGACCCGTGAGATGTCGGTCGCCGTGACATGCCAGCCCCACCGGGCGAGCCACACCGCGTCGGCGCCCTCGCCGCAGCCCAGGTCGAGCGCGCGGCCGGGCCCCAGGCCCTCCACCTCGCGGACGAGGACGACGTTGGGGTTCCCGCTCCAGATCCGGTCGCTCTCGCGGTACCTGTCGTCCCACATCTCGGCGTCGGTGCGGGTGCTGTCCGTGGTCATCGGGTCTCCTGAAGTCCGTGACGGCGGTCCCCGAGCACGCGCTCGGTGACCTGGCGCTCGGCCTCGGCCGAGAAGGGGGTGCGGCGGGCCTCGACCGCGCGGCGGGTGTCCTCCTCGACGAGGTCCATGTTGATCATCGACGCGGACTTGAGTCCGGCGGCTGCGGCGCCGACGACCTGCTCCATGAGGTTGGCGACGTTACCGGCCACCCATACCCCGGGCACCTCGGTCGCCCCGGCGGGGTCGGCCGCGATGTACGTGCCGACGACCTGGCCGCCGATCTCCATGGGCGTGGGCCGCAGGCCGAGGCCCTCCAGGACCGCCGAGCGGGCGGTGAAGCGCGGAGCGACCACGAGCGCCTCGCGCGGGATCACCGTGCCCCCGGCGAGGCGTACGCCGGTGAGCCGGTCGCCGGTCACCTCCAGCCCGGCCACCTCCCCGTCGACCACGGAGATGTCCCGGGCGGCCAGACGCTCGTACTCCTCGTCGGTGAAGTCCGCCCGGTCGTGGCGGAACAGCACCACGTCGTCGGACCACTGCCGCCACAGCAGTGCCTGGTGCACGGCCATCGGATTGACGGCCAGAATGCCGACCGCTCGGTCCCGCACCTCCCAGCCGTGGCAGTACGGGCAGTGCAGCACCTCCCGGCCCCAGCGCCCGGCCAGCCCGTCGACCGCCGGCAGCTCGTCGACGAGCCCGGTGGTCACGAGGAGGCGGCGCGCCTCGACGACGCCGCCGTCCTCCCGTACGACCCGGTAGCCGTCGGCCTCCTTCGCGGCGGACACGACGTCGCCCCGGACGATCTCCGCGCCGTAGTCCGCCGCCTCGGCCCGGCCGATGGCCAGCAGCTCCGAGGGCGGGGTGCCCTCGCGCCCCAGGTAGTTGTGCACGTGGGACGCGGGCGCGTTGCGCGGTCTGCCGCCGTCGATCACGAGCACGGAACGCCGCGCCCGTGCGAGGGCGAGCGCCCCGCTCAGTCCGGCGGCCCCGCCGCCGATCACCACTACGTCGTACCGCTGGTTCGTCTCGTTCATGCGGAACACCTCCTGTCACGGCAGATGGTGCGCCCGCTCACCCCGTTCGACAAACTTGCTTGCCGAAGCGGCAAACTCGCACCAGACGGTCTTCCCCGGCTGCCGCTCCCCCACCCCCCAGTCGTCGGCGAGCGCCTCGACGAGCACCAGCCCCCTGCCCCACTCCGCGTCGAGCGGGGGCACGGCTTCCCTGACCTGGCCGCCCCCGCTGTCGTGCACCTCGACCCGGAGCACGTGGCCCAGGGTGAGGTGGACCCGGAAACCTCTGCCCGGCGGCACCCCGTGGATCAGCGCGTTGGTGGCGAGTTCGGTCACGCAGAGCAGTACGTCCCCGATGTCCACCTCGCACGCCCAGTCGAGCAGCGCCTGCCGTACGAACTTCCGCACGAGGGGGACGGACCTGCGCTCACGCCGGTAGAACGCCTCACGGAAGGAGGCGAGTCGCGTTGTCTCATTCACAGGACGACTGTCACAGAACGTCACTACTGTGAAGCACCGCGTCAGGTCGTACACCAGGTTTGTACGAGCCCTGACGGGTCCGGCGGGGCTCGGGTACGGGGAAAGGCACGGCATGCATTCGGTGAAGAGGAACAAGCGCGTCACGTCCTGGCATGTCATCGGCGCGCAGCTGGCCGCGTTCCGCCGCGCGGCGGGGCACACGCAGACATCGCTGGCCGACCGGTTCTGCGTGGGCGAGGACACGATCGCCTCGATCGAGCAGGGGCGCCGCGCACTCCAGGCGAACTTCGCGGCACAGCTGGACGAACTGCTGGATACGAAGGGGGCGTTGGGGGTCGCGGTGGCGAAGGTGCCGCAGAAGGAGCGGTTCCCGGCGTTCGTGCAGGACTTCGTGGAGTACGAGCAGGAGGCGGTGACGCTGCTGTCGTATCAGAGCCAGGTGGTTCCTGGGCTGCTCCAGACCGAGGAGTACGCCAAGGCGGTGTTCGCGAGCCTCTACCCACCCCTGGAGGACGGTGAGTTGGAGGAGCGCGTCGCGGCCCGGCTCGACCGGCAGCGCGTCTTCGACCGCAAGCCCCGACTGATGGCCAATTTCCTGTTGGAGGAGTGCATTCTGACGCGCCCCCTCGGGGGCCGGGCCGTGCTGCGCGAGCAGATCCTGCACCTTCGCCACTGTGCAGAATTCCCCTTTCTGGGACTCCAGATCATGCCCACGAACCGTGAGACACATGCCGCGCTCGATGGGCCGATGGTGCTGCTGGAGACGCCCGACCACGATCAACTGGCTTACATCGAGGGGCAGCGCGTCAGCGTGCTGATCGACGACCTAGACGAGGTCAGTGTGCTGCACCAGAAATATGGGATGCTGCGTTCGCAGGCGCTGTCCCCCGAGGAGAGCAAGCGCCTATTGGACGACCTGCTAGGAGAGTCATGACGCGCGCAGCACACGGCACAGGCCTCACCTGGTTCAAGTCGAGCTACAGCGGCAGCGAAGGCGGCGACTGTCTCGAAGTCGCCTACGACTGGCACAAGTCCAGCTACAGCGGCAGCGAGGGCGGCAACTGCGTCGAGGTCTCCGCCCACCCCTCCGCCGTGCACATCCGCGACTCCAAGGTCACCGACGGCCCGGTCCTGACCGTGCCCCCGGCCGCCTGGGCGGCCTTCGTGAGCGCCACCGCCTGAGGACACCGACCCGCCCAGGGTTTCACCAGCGGGCGACCAGCGTCTCCTCCTTCCCCCGGTTGCGATACAGCCAGGTGGTCCCCGGCGCGACAGCTCCGCTCAGATAGCCGACGATGGGGTCCCGCTGCGTTGCGCTGTCCAGCTTGCCGAGCAGCTTCAGGGCGTCGGGCAGAGGGAAGAAGGCGGCCTGTTCGATGTCGTCGTCCTCCGGCGCGACGTCCCCCGACCACTCGTCGACCTCGAAGGCGACGGCCAGCGCGGAAGGGTGCCGTTCGGAGTCGATGTGCATGAGGAACGCGGTCCGTACCGGGTCGCCCACCAGCAGCCCCGTCTCCTCACGCAGTTCGCGCCGGAGAGCTTCGTTCATCAGCTCGCCGTCCTCGACTCCACCGCCGGGGAGGGACCAGAGGTTCTCGCCGTCGGCGCCGAGGCTCTCACGCACGAGCAGGACGTCGTCGCCTCGGCGGACGATGCCGATGACCAACTGCACACGGGGAGCCGGGGTTTTCGGATTCTCTGCTGCCATGCAACAGACCGTATGTGACGGCCGGTTCGCAGGTGGCCCGGGCCGCCATGGGTGAGCTCTACGGCAGATCGACGGTCACACCGAGCCCCGTGGCGGCGATGTCCGTCCGCACCGAGGGCAATTCCGGACGACGGACATCCGGGGTTTCCACGGGCAGTTCCGGTATCGGTTGGCGTGTGGCCACCGAGGGCAGTTCGGGCGCCGGTGAAGCGGACCCGATCGATATCTCCACGACCACCCGGCCCGGCGGATCGTAGGTGTCCGACTGCTTCTCCGGGACGGACCGCGAGGAGGCGCCCTGGCGCCGCGGGTCCGTGGAGGGGAACGCCGGGGCCGGACGCACCCGGGCCGTGCGGGGGGCGGGGAACTCGGCAACCGGTGCGGCGGGCGGCGCCAGGGCCTCGGATCTGCTGCCAGGAGGCGGGCCGTCCGGCCGGTCGAGGGGCCCGGCGGGGAGCACCGCTCCCGCGACGGCGAGGGTCACCGCCGCCGTGGTCGCTCCTGCGGACTGACCGGCGCCCGTACGGGGAAATCTGCGCACACACAGCCATGCTGCCGCGGCCAGTGCGAGGCTCCCGGCCAGGGTGCCGCGCAGCGACCTCCGGGCCCTGGACAGCAGCGACTCGGTCGCCCGGTAGCTCAGCCCCATGGTTTGGGCCACCTGCCCGACGTCGAGGTCCTGTGCCTGGAGCCGGAGCGCCTGTGCCTGGCGGGCCGGGAGGAGTTCGGCGGTGCGTTCGGCCAGCCATCTGGCCTCCGCGCGGTCGCACGCCTCCTCCTCGACCAGGGGGGATGCGGCGGGAGCGGCGGACAGGGACACGCCCAGCTCCCGGTCGCGGGCGATCTGCCGCTGCCGGTCGGCACACGCGCGTACGGTCGCGAGCCTGAGCCACGAGCGGACCCGGCCGTACTGGACACCGGGGTCCTCCACCGCGCGGATCATCGCCTCCTGGACGGCGTCCTCCGCCTCCTCGGCGCTCGACGACCGGCTGCGCGCGATCTCCAGCAGTTCGTCCCGGTGACTCCAGATGAGCTCCCACCGGTTGCCCGGGGCACCTGGACGAGGAGCGGTGCTCGGCTCGCTCACGTTCAAAGCCTCTGGTCCGTGGTCTCGGGTCGGATGTGCGTCGGCGAGGTCGGCCCGACGGCCCGTGTGCCCCGCGACCCGGCAGGACGGGGGTGGGGGCACACGGGGCCGGCCTCGGGTCAGACCGAGAGCGTGGCGGCGGAGCCGAGCCCGGCGACACCGAGCACGTTGGCGCCGACGGCGCCCGAGACGCTGCCGGAGAGCAGGTCGGCGTTGAGCCCACCCGAGATGCCACCGACGAGGGGCGCCTCGACGGAAGCGGCGCCGGCGAGGCCGCCGGACACGGCGTCCAGGTCCGCGTCGGAGATTTCCTGGGTCGCTATCTGGGGGGTGGAGCTCATGATGTGAATTCCCTTCGCATTAATTCCGAAATTCCGAATGGCCCGGCCCGACTCCGCAGTGGGGAATGGGCCTTGCCGCTGCCACGGCCACAGGAAGGGTTTTATCGGCCGCCCGGAGGCGTCGAATTTCCTTACGGCTTCCGCGATGTGAGGGATGTAAACACGCGAGGCTGCCGCAGGGCCACCTTCCGGTATTTCCACGGCTGTTTCCGGGGCGACACGGTCACATCACCCCATGGACCCGTACAGTTCCTTCACTTGTCCGGCCGACGGACGTTCCACCGGCGGGTTCACCGATACCCCGCGAAAGGGACATAGCCTTCTGCCGGCGTCATGGTTCCGGCCCGCACCGTGCGAGCCCCGGCACGCACCCCGCCGTCTGCGGACACCGTGTGCAGATCCGCAGCAGACGCCCCGGCCTGTGCGCCGGGGCCGACCCGGGGCAAGGGCCGGGGGATCTGGGATGCTGCCCGCACCCGCCTTCGCCCCGAGGGCGGCGCGCTCCCGCCGGACGCCCCGCATGGAGGTTCACGTGACCGTTCCGCACAGCTCCGTCGCCCGGGTGATCGAACGCGTCCCGCCTCCCGTCGCGGCTGTGGACGGCCATGGGGACTGGGCGGAGGCCGAGCGCGCCCTGGGCACCCCGCTGCCCGAGGACTTCAAGCAGCTGGTCACGGCGTACGGGCGCGGGGACTTCTGGGGCGCGCTGTGTCTGTGCACCCCGTTCGGCGACAGCAACCCGGTCCCGCTCCGGGCGGACCTGCTGGAGGACTTCGGTCCGCTGCGCGACGACTTCCCCGAGGACTATCCGTACCCCTTGTTCCCGGAGCCCGGCGGGCTGCTCGCCTGGGCGGTGACGGAGAGCGCGGCGCACGTGTGCTGGCTGACCGAGGGGCCTCCCGAGTCCTGGCCCGTGGTGATCTGGTCACGGGACGACGACTACGAGCGGTTCGACTGCGGGGCCGGTGCGTTCCTCGAAGGCCTGACGGACCGCGGCATCACCTCCGAACTCCTGCACCACGACCCGGAGCTCACCCCCTGGTTCGACCCCACGATCCCGCTCGATCACGTGTACGTGAAGCTGGGAGACGGGGCGCGCCCGTACTCCGAGCGTCTGGGAATCCTGCGCGAGGCGCTCGGCCCCACGTCGGACCGTGGCGGACACGAGCACGACGGGATGCGGCAGGACCACTTCGCCGTGGACGGCACCGGCTGGCTCATGACGTACGAGTCCGCCTACGGCCATCAGCTCCGGGTGGCGTTCCCGCCCGCCGACAGCGAGTCGGCGCGGCGCGCGGTGCTGGCGGCGGTGGAGCTCATCGGGTGCCCCGTCCTGTCGGTGGACACCGTGCACGGCACGTCGTCCTGGGCCTGCTCCTCGCACACGGCCTGACCAGGACCTGTCCGCCACGGCCCGCCGTCGGCCGCCCGCTCCCGCACCGCGCCTCCCGTACGCCTCTTCACCGAAGCCTGTCGCATGTCTGTACGCGCATCGGCGCTTCGGTGTACGTTCTCGGGCCGATGGCCTTGGGAGCGCTCCCACTCCCCAGCCCCCCACCGTTTCCGCTCCGCACGAGGAGGAACGACATGAAACGCCTGCTCGCCTTACTGGCGACCTGCGCGACGATCCTGGGCCTGACAGCCGCACTGAGCCCACAGGCGGTGGCCGCCACCGGCTGCAAGGTCGACTACACGGTCACCAGCCAGTGGACGGGCGGCTTCCAGGGCGGGGTGAAGATCACCAATCTGGGTGCCCCCGTCAACGGATGGACACTCGGCTTCACCATGCCGGACCCGGGGCAGAAGATCGCCCAGGGCTGGAACGCCACCTGGTCGCAGTCCGGTTCGGCGGTCACCGTCACCGGCCTCGACTGGAACCGCGCGCTGGCCACCGGCGCGTCGGCGGAGGCGGGATTCACGGGCACCTTCACGGGCGCCAACCCCAAGCCCACGGCGTTCACACTGAACGGCGTCGCGTGTACGGGCGGCACGACGGAGGAACCCCCGCCCGACCCCGTCGACGGAACCCCCGTGGACATCAACGGCCCGCTCCACGTCTGCGGCGTGAACCTGTGCAACCAGTACAACCGCCCCGTCCAGCTGCGGGGCATGAGCACGCACGGCATCCAGTGGTTCGACGCGTGCTACAACGCCGCCTCCCTGGACGCACTGGCGAACGACTGGAAGTCGGACCTGCTGCGCATCTCCATGTACGTGCAGGAGGACGGCTACGAGACCGACCCGGCAGGCTTCACCAGGCGGGTGAACGAGCTCGTCGACGCGGCCGAGGCCCGCGGCATGTACGCGCTGATCGATTTCCACACCCTGACGCCGGGCGACCCGAACTACAACCTGGAGCGCGCGAAGACGTTCTTCGCCTCCGTCGCCGCCCGTAACGCCGGCAAGAAGAACGTGATCTACGAGATCGCCAACGAGCCCAACGGCGTGAGCTGGTCGGGCATCAAGAACTACGCGGAACAGGTCATCCCGGTGGTCCGCGCCGCCGACCCGGACGCCGTCGTCATCGTCGGCACGCGTGGCTGGTCCTCGCTGGGCGTCTCGGACGGCTCCAGCGAGAGCGAGGTCGTCAGCAACCCGGTGAACGCGACCAACATCATGTACGCGTTCCACTTCTACGCCGCGAGCCACAAGGACAACTACCGCGCCACTCTGAGCCGGGCGGCCTCCCAGCTGCCGCTGTTCGTGACGGAGTTCGGCACGGTGAGCGCCACCGGCGGCGGGGCGATGGACCGGTCGAGCACCACGGCCTGGCTGGACCTGCTCGATCAGCTGAAGATCAGCTACGCGAACTGGACCTATTCCGACGCCGACGAGAGCAGCGCGGCGTTCCGGCCGGGCACCTGCGCGGGCAGCGACTACAGCAGCAGCGGTGTGCTGACGGAGTCCGGTGCACTGCTGAAGAGCCGCATCAGCACGCCCGACAGCTTCCCCACCAGCTGACGTCCGGCGGGGCCCCGGCCACGCCGGGGCCCCGCGCAGGGTGGCGGGACCGCTCCCGCCACCCTCCCGCACCCCCTCACCCCCACCTCGGAGGCACCCGTGCGCGACCTTCTCCCTCGATTACCCCGCCGCTCATGGGCGGCACTCCTCACGGCCCTCGTGCTGCTGGCGTCCGGCTTCACCGCGCTGTCCGGCCTCACCGCGACGTCCGCCGCCGGCGCGGCGTCCAGCTGCCGGGTCGACCACACGGTCGACGAGTGGACGGGCGGCTACGTCGCTCGGATCAAGGTCACCAATCTCGGTCCGGCGCTCGACGGCTGGCGCCTGACCTGGACGTACACCGGGGACCAGCAGGTGACGTCGGCCTGGAACGCGACCGTCACCCAGACCGGGGGTTCCGTCACCGCCGTCCACACGGACGCGAACCGCGCCCTCTCCACCGGTGGCACGGTCGAGTTCGGCCTCCAGGGCACCTGGCGGTCCGCCGACCCCGCACCGGTGGACTTCGCCCTCGACGGCGTGTCCTGCGGGGACGGCACCACCCCGCCCCCGACCACACCGCCGCCGACCACACCTCCCCCCACGACACCTCCGTCCGGTGCGGACTGCGACGACGCGTTGATCTGCTCGGACTTCGAGGACCAGGCCGGTCCCGCCCCGTCGGGCGCCTGGCAGTTCACCGCACCCGACTGCCAGGGCACCGGTACGGCCTCCGTCGACACGGCCGTCGCACACAGCGGCAGCAGATCGCTGCGGGTCGACGGCGGGACCGGTTACTGCAACCACGCCTTCGTCGCCTCCACCGCGGACCTGTCCTCGCTCGGCCCGGTGATGTACGTACGCATGTGGGTCCGGCACACCACCGCTCTCCCCGCCGCCCATGTCACCTTCGTCTCGCTGCCCGACACCTCGCAGAGCGGGCGGAGCCTGCGCGTCGGGGGCCAGAACGGCGCCCTGCAGTGGAACCGCGAGATCGACGACGCCACCTTGCCGGCCCAGAGCCCGGCCGGAGTGGCGCTGAGCAGGCCGCTGCCGACGGACAGCTGGCAGTGCCTGCGTCTCGCGATCGACACGACGGCCCCCGGCCTCGACACCTGGCTCGGCGACGAGCGGGTTCCCGGCCTGCACGCCGACGGTGTCCCCACACAGGACGTCGACCAGCAGTGGCTGGCCCGGACCACGCCGCCCCGGCCCACCGCACTGCGCCTGGGCTGGGAGAGCTACGGGACGGGCGCCGACACCCTCTGGTTCGACGACGTGACCGTCGGCTCGGCGCCCCTCGCCTGCTGAGAGGAACTCCCCCTGCCCGCAACGGAATCGGATGCCCTCCGGCGGACATCGTCGCTAAGGTCCCGCTATGACCGCCAACCCGGGTTCCGCCCCGCCCTCCCTGACCGCGGGCAACCGCTCCGGCTCCTTCACGCTGGAGCGACGATCGATACTGCTCACAGAGGGCAGCGTGCGACGGCGCATACCACTGGAAGCCATCGAGGTGGTCCGCGTGGACGACGGGGCGCACCGGCCGGCGGTACAGGTCGTCCTGACCGCTCCCGCGGGCACACCCGGCGCGGTCTTCCGGGTCGGCTGCCGCAACGCCGCGTCCGCGACGGCCTTCGTGGAGGCGGCCGGCCGGGCGCTGCCCGTGAGAGAGGCGGACGCACCGCGCGAGGACGGCGGGGCGCGGGTCGTCGTGCTTCCGCCGGCGGAAGACCGTGACAGGAGGTCGGCCCGCGACTGGCTGACGATCGCGGCTCTCCTGACGCCCGTGGCCCTCTACGTGGCGGGGCTGGTCGTCCTGATCGCGCACGGGGACGTGCTCGGGGTGATCTTCTGGCTCCTCGGTCTGAAGCCCCTGGCCTTCGGCCTGTTCCTGTACGGGGCGTCGGCGAAGGCTCTGTACGACCGGTGGCTCCTGCGCAGTCGCGGCATCTCCGTGGTGGCGACGTTCGACCACACCGAGGGCAAGAAGCGGATCTTCGGCTTCGTCGACGCGGAGGGAGTGCGGCGGTTCTTCGAACCCGACCACGCGGCCGAGCCCGTCGGCGGGGCACCGCAAGGGGTGGCCGCCCACTACGACCCCCGGCACGCCGATCGGGTCAAGGCCGTCCTGCCGGTGCGGACCTGGGTGCTCAGGACGATCGGGGTGGCCTTCGGCGGCACGTTCCTGCTGGTCATCGGGTTCTTCCTCGTGCCCTACCAGCTGATCGAGGTGCTGTCCCGCTGACCGGCCGAGGCGGATCACCCTCGGCTCGGGCGGTGTCGTACGGCCGCTGGGGCGGCCGAAGCCGGTTGCGTCGGCTTCGGCCGTCCCGCGCGCCCCGGGGTGCAGGGGGTTCGTCCGGATCCGTCCGCCACGAATGACATAGTGATCCCCAACGCAAGGTTCAAATGGGGGAGTTCGGGCTCGTGAGGATCGCTCGCTGGTTGGTGCCGGTCGTTGCCGTGGGTGTGGTGACGCCGGTGTCCATCGGAATCGGGACTCTGTTACTGGGCTCCGACGACAGCGAGGCGGCCGGCGGCGGCGTACCCGCGTCGGTGGGCACCGAGCTGAAGGCGGGCGACGTGGGTGTCCCCGTCATGTACGCGAAGCTCATACGTGACGCTGCGGAGGACTGCGGCGACAAGCTGCTCACCGCGCCCGTGCTGGCCGCGCAGCTGAAGCGGGAGAGCAACTTCAACGCGAGGGCCAGATCGGTCGCGGCGGGCGAGCCGGCGGACGACGAGGGCTCGTTGACGGACCCGCGGAGCGCGGAGCAGCGGGCCGAGGACGAGAAGGCGGGCGGGGACGGCCTCGCCGACGAGGAAGCGACCACCGGCCCCGGCTCCGAGGACGGCTCCCCGGGCGCGGACCTGGCCGACGCGTCCAAGGCCGAACGGCCCGTCACCAGAGGCATCGCGCAGTTCTCCGACGCCGACTGGGCGGCCGAGGGCATCGACGGCAACAACGACGGCGTGAAGGACGTCCTGGACCCGGCGGACGCCATACCGGCGCAGGGCAGGAAGATGTGCGAGCTCCTGGGGACCGCGAAGAAGCACCCCGGCTACCGGGGCGCCCCCCTCGAACTGGCCCTGGCGGGCTACCGGCTGGGATGGAAGGCGGTCGAGGAGTACGGCGGCGTGCCGCGGGCGAGCGGAGCGGACGGCGAGACGTACGCATACGTCGAGGCCGTCATGAAGTTCTCCCCCAAGATGGTCGTCCCGGTCGGCGGCGCCATGTCCGGCGGCTGGACCCTTCCCGTCGAGGGACCGGCCGGCACCCCGTACCACCAGAGGGGCACCTCCTGGTCGACCGGTCTGCACACCGGCGTCGACTTCGTGGTCCCCACCGGGACGCAGGTCAAGGCGATCGGCCCCGGCGAGGTCGTCACGGCCGGGGACGGCGGGGACTACGGCAACCAGGTCGTCATCCGTCACGAGGACGGCACGTTCAGCCAGTACGCCCACCTCTCCCAGGTGAAGGCCGTGGTCGGCCAGAGCGTCCAGGGCGGCACGCTCATCGGCTGGTCCGGCGACACCGGCAACGCCACGGGGCCGCATCTGCACTTCGAGGTCCGCACGGGGCCCGCGTTCGGGTCCGACATCTCCCCCGTCCCGTTCCTGCGCGCCAAGGGCCTGATCCTCTGAGGGCGGCGCACCGGCCGTGGGGGCGTGGGCTACACACGGTCACCCCCGGCGGGGCCGGGCGGAGCAGCGTGCCCGGTGATCGCAAGAGGATCGCCAACCGGCATGCGGAGCAGGGCAGTTCGAGTTCACGACCGTGCGGTCAGTGACCTGTCCGCCGGGCCTCGCGGCCACGGGAAACACGAAGATCTGACCATTTGGTTCGATCGAGGGATGCCGGTTCAGATTCCGGAAGGGGGCGGTCCGTTCGCGTGGATGATCTTGGCCGAGGCGCCTGCCATCTCGGCCCAGGTGCCCTCCACAGATCCTGGAGGATCCATCCCATGCGACACCCTGTCTCCCGCGCCCGCGCACTGGCCATGGGGCTCGTGCTGGCAGCGGCCGTGCTCTCGCCCTCCGTCAGCGCCCAGGCGGCGGCCGACCAGTACGAGTGGGCCGCGCTGGGCGACTCGTACACCGCCGGCGGGTTCGTCGGAGACCCGCTGCCCGCGCTCGGTGACGCTTCGCGGGACGGCTGCGACCGGAGCACCAACTCGTATCCCGACGTCGTCAACGGGGAACTCGCCGAGTTCCCGCCGGGCAAGACCGTCCACCTGACCGACGTCAGCTGCGGCAACGCCACCATCGCCCACATCGCCAAGGACAAGCAGAAGCCGATCAGCCCGGTCCAGCCTCCGGCCGACGGCTGGTCCGAGGTGGACCCGCAGATCAAGCGGGCCCAGCTCGACGACGAGACCGACATCGTCACGATCGGTGTCGGCGGGAACAGCCTTCCCTTCGGCGGCATGCTCATCAAGTGCCTCGAAGAAGGCGTGGGCACGAAGTCCTGCCGTGAGCACTACACCAATCCCCCCGAGGGGGAGGAGAGCATCCAGGACAAGCTCGCGCGGGTCCAGGACGAGTACATCGAGATGCTGGCCGAGGTGCACCAGGCGGCGCCCAACGCCAAGGTGATCACGGTCGGTTACCCGGCGATCCTGCCGGACGAGGCAAGTGACTGCAACCGCCTCTCCCTCACCGAGCTCGGCTCGATCAAGCACACCGACATCGACTGGCTCCGTGACGACGTGCTCAAGCAGCTGAACAGCACGATCCAGCGGGTCACGAACTTCTTCGGCGACCGCTACGTCGACATCTACTCGTCCAGCGTGGGCCACGACGCCTGCCAGCCGGCGGACACCAAGTGGGTCGAGGGGATCTGCGGCGACGCCGCGGACCACTGGCCGTCCAGGCTGCCCGGCACCCTGCTGAACTGCGGTCCCATCGGCAAGCGCGTCACCCTGGTCCACCCCAACGCCGAGGGCCACGCCAACACGGCGGCACACGTGGAGCGGGCGATCCGCATCGCTCTCCTCGAACGCTGACGCCCCGGGGGCCCGGCCCGGTCCGGGGACGCGGCCCCCTCGGGTGAGGCGGGGTGTCCGGAAGGCTCCACGCGTTCCGGACACCCCGCCTGTCAGTCCCGGAGCGGGCCTCAGGTGCCGCTGGTGGTGGCGCGGGTGAAGAACTCGATCTCCGCGATCGAGACCTGCTTGTCGGAGCCGGTGTTGAACGCCGAGCGGATGACGAACCGCACGCTGACGACGTTCTGGGCCCGGAACTTCCGCTGCTGGGGGCCGCTCATCTGGTCGAGCTTGATCTGGCGGGTGGTCTTCTTCCCGTCGGCCGTGGTGATGACCGCGTCCATGCGGTGCGGCAGCGCGGCCTCGGAGAGGTCGGACGCCTTGGCGGAGATGCCGGACGTGATGAGGATGTCCAGCAGACGGGTGGGTTCCTGGAAGCGTGCCTCGACCCACTCCCCCTCCGCCGTCTCGGAGACCCCGGGCCCCCACCAGCTGTTGTTGACCTTGTCGAAGAGCACCTTGGGCGGGTGGCCGCCGAAGGAGCGGGAAGCCGCCGCGGAGTCCGGGCTGATCTGCGCCCGCTTCGCGAAGTGGTCACGGGCCGCGTTCCACGCCGTACTCACGTTGAAGGCCGCGTAGATCACCAGCCCGAGCGCGAGGCCGTACGCGAGCCAGGTGAAGACGCGGCCGATGCCCCGGCGCAGCCTCGGGCGGTCGCCCGCCCACGGCGCCGGGCCGTTGCCGAAGTCCCGCAGCCGCCGCCACCAGGGGCGCCGGGCCTCCGGAACGCCGGGGCGCTCGTCGAGGGACATGCCGCAGCGTCGGCAGAAGTGCCGGTCGGGGCGGTTGCCGACCTCGCACCAGTGGCACGGGGGGCCCGTCTCGTCGGCCGGTTCGCCTCGGGGGGCCTGGACCTGGGGACGTGCCGCGGCGGGCATGCCGGGGAGGACCGGGGCGACGTCCGGTTCCGGTGCGGCGGGGCCCTGGTCCGCGACCGGCACGAGCAGCGCCCTGGCCCGGGCGCTCGCGTCGGCGTCCGTGGCGGGGGCGGGCGCGGGTGCGTCGGTGGCCGCCGGGATCGTGGGGAGGGTGTCGTCCTCCTCGGGGACGAAGGGCGGCGCGTCGGCGCGCACAGGTTCGCGTTCCGGTTCACGCGAGGGCTCGGGCTCGCGGGCGCGTTCGGGCTCGCTCGTGGGCTCCGTGCTCGCGGCCGGGCCGGGGGTCCAGCTCAGGACCGCGCCGCAGTCGTCGCAGAAGGACTGGCCCGGGGTCGCCCGCGTACCGCACTCGGCACAGTGACGCGGCCGGTCCCCTGTGTCCGCGGCGGCCCCTGAAGGGGGTGGCGTGGAGGAGGAAGCCTGCTGACTGGTCACCTGTCGGAAGTCCTTTCGGCGGTGGTCACTCGGACCGTGTAAGGCATGTGGGCGGGGCGGGCTGCCGCTACGAGGCGCTCCAGCCGGTGCTCGGCGGCGGGACCGGGGTCCGGCAGCCGCAGGGTGACGTGCAGATGCGGGCGGCTCTCGCCGGGGACCGGCCCCAGGGGCCTGGCGTCCCAGGAGGCGGCGCCGCTCTCGGTGATCTCCGGCTCCACGCCGAAGGCGAGGCGTACCGCCTCGGACAGTCCGCGCCGGGTGCCGCGGATGCGGTGCAGTCGCACGGCGGCGGTCACCGCGGCGCGCAGCGCGGCCGTCTCCGGCGTGTCCTGCGGGTGGGCGGCGGCCGAAGCGGTGGGCAGGGCCTTCGTGACCGGGCCGTCTTCGGCCCCGGCCGTGTCGGGCGCCTCGGTCTCCGCGCCCACCCAGCTGCCGAGCCAGCGGGTGAAGTCCGCGGGGGCGAGCGACGGCGTGAAGTAGGCGTCCAGGCAGTCGAGCACGTTGTGGAGCGGCGCGAGGACCTCGTCGAGACCGGCGACGAAGCGCTGGGCGAGATCGTCGTCGGCGAACACCGCCGGGAGCATGACGCCCAGCGGTGCCGAGGAGCCGAGTCCGTCGACGGAGCCCCGCCTGCTCCCGCTCGTGGTCACGAGGCGTCCCCGATCACCCGGACGCGGTGGTCGAACGAGAAGACGAGCGCGGGTGCTTCGAGATCGATGCGCTCCGTGGGGTCGCCGCGCTTGCCGCTGAGCGGGTCGGCGGGGTGCAGCAGCACCTCGTCCACCAGCTCGACGCCGGGGACCCGTTGCAGCACGGCGAACACCTCGCCCGCCTGCACGGGACGGCCGAAGGGCCAGCCCGTGCCGTGCGCGCCCCCGGTCAGCGGGTCGAGATGGCGGTACAGGGCGTCGTGCGCCTGCCGCCTGACCCGGTCGGTGTCGGCGCCCCGGAAGGCGTGGACCGTCGCGACGACCGTCACGCCCTGGTAGAACGGCGGCCCGACCGCCAGCCGGGTGCCGATCAGGCGGCGCTCGTCCAGGTACCGGGTGATGCGCCCGAGCAGGGCGTCCCCGGGGACGAGCTGCTCGAAGCGCAGCCGGCCGCCCGGGTCGGAGACGGCCTGCGGGACGACCAGCACCCGTACGGCGTGCGCGCCGTGCTCGTCCGGGTCGGCCGCGAGGCAGGTGATGCGCGCGGTCTCGGGCGCGGCGCGCCGCGCGAGCTCCTCGTAGTCCCGCAGGGTGACGGCGCGGTCCTGCGCGCTCAGCGCGATGGGCGCCCTGCGCTTCGCCTCCTCGACGGTCTCCCCGTCGACGCCGCCGCGCGCGGCCTCCCGGTTGACGACGTCGGAGACGTACGGCACGGAGTCGCGCAGCACCTGGATGGCGCCCCTGGCGACGTTGCCGGCCTTTCCGCCGCCCGTGCGGTAGCGGCGGGCCCGGATGGGCGCGCCCTTGGGCGGCACGGCCCCGTACTGGCGCAGGGTGCCGTCCTGTTCTCGGACGGACGGGCCGAAGGCGATCTCGCCGGTGGTGGCGTCCAGGGTGATGTGCCGGTCGGCGGGGCCGGAGGCGGCGAAGTGGCCGACGGTCTCCCAGTCGACCCAGCCGTCGCGCTCGGCGACCTGGAGGAGCAACGGCTGCGCGTCGCCGACCACGGGGCTGTTGGCCAGCCGCAGCCGGTGTCCGGGGAGCCCGGTGGCCTCCCCCAGTGCCTCGTCCCGCACTGTCTCGGCGTGCACGACGCCGGTGGTGCCGCCGATGGTGAACGCCTCGGCGGAGCGGATGGTGGGCGAGGTGGTGTAGAAGGGCTGACCCTGTTCCGGGTCGGTGACCCGGCAGCGCAGCCAGCCCGCCTCGCGCCGCCCGGTGCGGGAGAGGGCGTGCCCGCCGGGGACGTGCAGCACGACCTCGCCGGGGCGGTTGAGGCCACCGGTGGTGTCCCGGTCGACGTCGCAGGCGGCCCAGCCGTCGGCGGTCCACGCCTCCCAGACGAGCGGCGGCTGTCGGGGGTCGACGCCGACGCCGTCGACCTGGCTGTCGAGCTCCAGGACGACCACGCACTCCGGTACGGCGGCACTGAGCCCGAACAGCATGCGGTCACCGGGGCGCGGGGCCTCCGTGAAGCAGTTCACGTCCTTGGACTCGGCGAGGTCCGAGGTGCGGTCGACCGCTTCCTGGTCGACCGACTGGACCACGAGGTACGACAACTCGCACGGGATCACGGTGAGTTCGCGCTCGGTGGCGAAGACCACCGCGTCCTCGGTCTGGGTGCGGACGGTGGCGACCTCGGTGCCCGTCGCCAGGACGACGGGCTGCTGCTGCGGCGCCGACAGCCAGAAGGTGACGTCGGCGCGCGCCGCGGAGGGCGGGAAGAGCGTGATCCCGATGAGGTCCAGGAACGCGAGGTGGTTCTTCTCCGGCACCCGGTTGAGCCGGTAGACGATCTGGTCGGCCATGTGCGCGACCGTCTCGACGAGGGTCACGCCCGGGTCGGAGACGTTGTGGTCGGTCCACTCGGGGGCGCGCTGCTGGATGTAGCGCTTGGCGTCGTCGACGAACTGCTGGAAGCGCCGGTCGTCGAGGTTCGGGGAGGGCAGGGCCATCAGCGGTCGCTTCCAAAGTGCTCGTCGGGCGTGCCGGACCCCTCGGGCCCGTCGTGGGAGGGGATCACGTAGAACGGGAAGACCAGACTGCGCGGGTTGTTCGTACCCGTGATCGAGTAGCGGACGTCGATGAGGAGCACGCCCTGTTCCGCGCCGGCCGTCACCGCGACGTCGTCCACCTCGATGCGCGGTTCCCAGCGGTCCAGGCAGCTGTGCACCTCGTGCTGGATGCGGCCTGCGGTGGCCTCGTTCACGGGGGCGAAGACCATGTCGTGGATGGCGCAGCCGAATTCGGGGCGCATCGGCCGTTCACCGGGCGCGGTGGAGAGGACGAGCCGGATGGCCTCCTCGACCTCGCGTTCCCCGCTGACCAGCGCGATGCCGCCGGTGGGGCTGATGCGCAGCGGGAAGGCCCATCCGGAGCCGACGAACTGTTCGGCCATCAGATGCCTCCCACCGTCAGCACCGGCTTCATCTTGGACAGGACCAGGGGGGCGTTCAGGCCGATCTCCACGCCCGAGTTGATCTTCAGGGCCAGTCCTGCGGTCAGCGTCATGGCGGCACCGGCCGACACGCTCAGCGCGCTCGCGTTCACGGACGTCACCCCTGCCTGCACCGACAGGGCGCTGGCGTTGATGTTCATGGGTCCGCCGCTGCGGATCGTCATGGAACCCACGGCGTTGAGCGAGAGGTTGCCGCCCGCGTTGACGGCCACGGCGCCGGTCCCCCGGATGGAGACCTTTCCCTTGCTGTCCACGACGATCTCGGTCTTCGTCCGGTCCAGATTGATGGTGAGCCGGTTGTCGCCGGTGGAGAGGCGCACCCCGCGCTTGAGGCCGACGCTCTGGTCGAGCAGGTCGAGACGGTTGTTGCTGCGGTCGGACAGGGTGCGCCGGGTGACCTTGCCGCGCGTCGGGTCGTACACGGGCACGTCGACGGGGTCGGGCTTGTCCACGCCGTTGTAGAGGCCGCCGATGACGTACGGGTGGTCCAGGGCGCCCCGGTCGAAGGCCACCAGCACCTCGTCGTCGACGTCCGGGGAGATCATGCTGCCGCCCTTGGTCCCGCCGAACTGGACGGTGCGGGTCCAGTCGCTGACGTACATGTCGTCCAGCCACGGGAACTTCAGCTTGACCCTGCCCTGCCTCAGCGGGTCCTTGATGTCGGTGACCAGGGCGTTGGCGACGCTCGGCAGCCCGGCCGCTCCGGCGTCGCCGCCCCCGGAGGTGAGCCCGTACAGGGAGCGCCACTGTCGCCCGCTGACGTTCAGGAACGTCTCGTAGTGCTCCTGGTCCCCGAAGGTGTGGCGGGCGGCCGTGACGGTGTACTTCCCCTGGAACGGCTTGCCGACGTCCTTGAGGGTGACGGCGACGCCGGGGCGCAGTTCGGTGTTGCCGCGTGCCGTGATCTCCACCTCGGCGAAGGAGGAGGTCACGTCGTCCGCCACGGCGTCGGCGGCGTGCTTGACCTCGTCCAGCTTGTCGTAGGGCGTGTCCGTGACGACGAGTTCGGCCTTGCCGAACGTCTTGGAGACCTCGGCCGGTGTGGTGCCGATGTCGAAGCCCGTGTTGGTCCGGGCGAACGCCTTGGAGACCAGGGGCTGCTTGGTGGTGACGTTCCAGCCGCGCGCCTCGACGGTGGTCACCTGGTCGGCCGAGGTGACCGCCGCACGGCAGCGCAGGATCTCCTCGCCGCCCTTCAGGAGGAGCGCGCTCTGTGCGCTCTGCAGGCTCTCCGGGGGAGCCGTCGCGGCGAGTTGGCGCTTGACGAACTGGAAGCGGCCCTTGGAGTTGATGGACATCACCATCTCGTTCTCGTCCGCGAGCCGCTGGACGAAGTCCCAGTCCGTGACGTTGGCCTGGCTGATGAACTCGTACTGCCCCTTGGTCCGCTGGGTCTTCCCCAGCGGGATGCCGCTCTTGCGCGCGAGCTCGACGGCGATCTCGGTGGCGGTCTTGTTCTTGTAGGCCGCGACCCTGCGCTGGCGGAGCATGCGGTGGCCCTTGTCGTAGCCACGGATGACGGTGAACGTGCCGGTGCGGTCGTAGTCGGTCTCCAGCGCGGTGACCTCGCCCGTGATCAGCGGCGTGCCCTTGCCGTCGGACATGGGCGAGATGACCACGGGCACGCCGATCTCGACGTTCAGCTTGGCGAGGATGTCCTTCTTGTCGTCACGGAAGGTGAGGTGGAACGCCCCGGGCACCCCCGCGCCGAAGTCGACCCGGCCCGCCACGAGCTTCGTGTTCTCCGGGGACTTGAGCTTGGTGCCGGCGATCTGCACCGCGAGGATGTTGGAGAAACCTATGTCGGGCATCAGGCGCCGACCTCTTCGGCGGCGGGGAGCATGAGTTCGGAACCGGGCGTCAGCGACTTCGGGTCGTCGATGTCGTTGGCCTCGGCGATCGTGCGCCAGACGGTGGCGTCCCCGTACTCGCGCCAGGCGAGGAGCTGGAGCGAGTCACCGGCCACCACCCGGTGCACGCGGCGGGTGGTGAGCGCCCCGGAGGTCGGGTTCTGGCCGGGGGTGCTGCTCGGGATCTCGTGCAGGTTCACCTGGCAGACGGCCCGGATGGGCATCCCGTTGGTGTTGAAGAGGGTGTACTGGGCCTCCACCGAGCTCACGTACGCGTTGAAGCGGGCCGTGGAGAAGGCACCCCATTCGAAGACCACCCAGGGGGTCGACGGCTGGTTCGCGGCGATGCTGGCGGTCGTCGTCTCGCAGCAGGAGAAGAGGGCTTCGACCTTCTTGCGCACGTCGTTGCTGTCCGGGTCGTCGGAGCGGTCGAGGAAGATCTCCACCGACATCTCCCGGGGCTCGGGCCCCATGAACTCCGGGACCGCGCCGTCGCGCACCGCGGCCGTGGGCGTGGTCTTCCACTGCGCCCTGCGGGTCAGCGACAGCTGGGACGGGTTGAAGTCGAAGTTGAACGTCTTCATCAGCGCGCCGGGGCTGGTGCTGCTGCCGATCGGCGGCTGGTGGATCGCGAGCGTCGCCCGCACCAGGCTGTCGCCGATGCCGAAGCTGGAGAGGTTCATCGGCTACGCCTCCCCCGCGTCCGTGAAGCCGTGATGGGCGATCTCCAGCACCTCGGTGGCCACGGCGGGGCTCGCCGGGTCGAAGGAGGGACCGCGCCAGCTCACGGGGAGTACGTCGATGAGCCCCCACTGCGCGACCAGCGAGCCGTCCGCGCGCAGCGCGGCGATCTGCCCGGTGGGCCGGGTCACCCCGGTGGTCACGGAGGAGATCCACTCCGCCACCTTCGCGGTCTCCTCGGTGAGGGGCCGGGTCAGCGTGATGTTGGAGAAGGTGACACGGGAGGGCAGCTGCCAGACGAATCCGTTGTTGCCGCCCTCCTGCCGCTGCTCGATCTCGACCTGGGAGGAGAGCCCTTCGCAACCGTTGAAGTTGCCCAGGCTCTCACCGTCGATGGTGAGGTTGAAGAAGATGGTGGAGCCTGCGTCGAGTTCCTGAGGCATCGGGTGGGGCCTTCCTGCGGTTCCACGTGCGGTCGGGGCGGGTGTTGCGACGGTCTGGGACGTACGGGCGTTCTTCGCGGGGCGGTCAGTGGCGCGGGTCGCGCAGCCTGCCGATCCGCTCGCGGTCGAGCCGCAGCTCGGTGCGGAGCAGACGGGTCATCGGCCCGATGAGCCGGTGGACCAGCTCCGCCAGCTGGTCCTCCTTCAGCTCACGCGGGGCGAACTGGCTCGTCACGGACGGCGCGGGCTTCTCCGCGGAGCTCTGGCCGCCGCCTCCGCCGCTTTGCCCGGCGACGGGCGTGGCGCGCGGCGGTGCGGTCACCCGCGCGGGCGACCGGGGCGGAATCGGGGGCGCGGGAGGTGGGGTGGGCTGCGAGGCCGGGACGGAGGGCACCCGTTGCACCGGGAGCGCGGCGGGCGGAGCGGGCCGGGCGGGCGCCAGGGCCACGACGGGGCTCCGGACGGGCCGGGGCACGGAGGCGGCCGGGGCATCCGGGGCCTGGTGGGCGCGGGGAGCTCCGGGGAGGCCGGGTGCCGCGGCCGAGTGCGTACGGGCGCCCCGGCCCGGAACGCCGGGCGCGTGCACGGGGACGGACGGGACGCTCGGTGCGGGGGCGGGGACGGGGCCGGTTCGGGAGCGCTGGACGACCGGGACGGTCGTGGAGGGCTGGACGAGCGGGACGGCTGTGGAGCGCTGAACGGCCGGGACGGTCGTGGAGGGCTGAACGGCCGGGACGGCTGCGGTGCGCGGAGGGACAGGGGCGGCTGTGGCGCGTTGGACGAGCGGGGCGGCTGTGGTCCCGGGACCGGGACGCCGACCTTCGTTGTCAGGGCGCGCGGGCGCGGCTCCGGGGCGGGGTGCCGTCGCGGGCGGAGTACGGACGGCGGGCGGCGGCGAGGACGCCGCTGAACGCTGTACGGCGTGAGAACGGGCACCGGCACCACCGCCGGCTGCCGGGACGGCACCCGGTGCGGCGGTCCGGACGCGGTGCAGACGCACGGCGGCCGGGGCGGTCCTCACCACCGGCGCGGGGGCCTGGGCACTCCTCGCCACCGGCGCGGGGGCCGGTGACGGCGAGGGCCGTGGTGCGGCGCCACGGACGCCCGGGAGTGCGGGTGCGCCAGGAACGGCGGCCCGCTGCACGGCGACAGGAGCGGCACCGGGCACGGGGGTGGCCTCACGTCGCCGCGGGGCGGCGGCCGGAGCGTTGCCCACGGCAGGGGCCACGGGCCCCGTTCCACCCGGCGGCGGGGTGAAACCGGCGGCCGTGACGGGCCGCGAGGAACCCAGCAGCGGGGCCACGGGCACGGGCCGCGCGGCGGGCGCCGGGGCTCCGGCAGGCGCCTGGTTTCCGGCAGGGGAACGCGCCCCGGACGGACGGGGTCCGGCCGGGGCCCCGGCGGGACCGGAGGCCGGGGCGGCGGTGAACGGCGCGGCGGGAGACGGCACCCGGGCCGGGGCCTGGATCGTGGGCCGGGCGGGGGTCGACCGCTGCACGGGCAGCACACCGCCCGAACGCCCGCTTCCGGACGCGGTGTTCGCCACGGCCCGGACCGGCCCCCGTTCCGCGGGACCCGGCCCGGAACCGGAACCGCCTGCGGGTACGGAACCGGTCACCGGCGCCGCTCGCGTGGGGCTCACCGGCAAGGCGGCCGGAGCCGCCCCCTGCCGCCGCACCGGCACAGGGGGAAGCGCGGACCGCTGCACCGAAGGCACCGCGGCCGAGGGGGCGGCGCCGGGTGCTCCGGCCGCCATGGGCGGTGTCGGACCCGTCGGCGGGGCGGAGCGGCCCGCGTCGGACCCGCTCAGCGGCCGGTCGGGCACACCGGGCGCCGGCGCGCCGGACGCGGGCGCCGGACCGGTGGCCGGGGGTACGGCGCGGCGGGCGGGAGCCGGATGCGTGGATGCCGAGGGGGCCTGGGCACGGGGGCCGGCCACCGGGCCGGGACCGGCTGAGGGCGCACCGAGCCGGGACACCGGAGGCCGGACCGCCGGTCCCGGCCCGGTAGCCGGACCGCTCGGCGCGGGAACGGCCCCGCTGCCGGACGGGCCCGGGGCGGCCGTCCGCCGCACCGGTCCTGAGGCACTGGTCGTTCCCGCGCCCGGACCGGCCGCGCCCGTGGACGCGCGCGTCGGGACGACGGGGCGCCCCTGGACGCTGCCGGGCCCCGGCACCGCACCGCTCGCACCGGTGACGGCACCGGGCGAACCGGAGGAGAGAGGCCGGGAGTCCGGAGCAGCCCCGGTGGTCGTGGGCGGGCGCACACCCGGTGCCCCGCCGTCGGCGGCGGCCTCGCGCGGCCGCACGGGCTGCGCCGGTGCCGGGGCGGCGGGCACCGGTCCCGTCGACGGCCCGCCGGCTGCCGGGGAACGCTGAACGCGGGGTGCCCGGCCGGGAGTCGCGGCAGCCGCCGGGCTCGTCCGTCCGCCGGCAGGCCCGCTCGACGGGGCGCCCAGCCTCGGCCTGACGGCCGGAAGAGGCCCGGGTGTTCCCGTACCCGTACCGGCCGCACCGGCTCCGGACGGGCCTGTCGCCCGCGTTCCGGCCGGACGGGCGGCAGGGACCGGCCGTGCGGACGGCAGTCCGCCGTTCCCTCCGCCGGACGCACCGGTGCGCCCCGACGGCACTCCGCCCCCGGGGATGCCCGGGGGCGGGACCGCGGGTGTTGCCGGTCCTTGCGATGAGGGCCGCGGCGCGGGACCGGCGCCATCAGGACGCCCCTGCGCCGGTGCGGTCCGCGAAGCCGGTGGAGCCGGCACCGAGGCCGGTCCCGGCAGAGGGGGCCCGAGCAGCGGGCGCCGGCGCGGCGCGGAGGCTGCCGGTCCGGGCACACCCGGCTCACGCCGTGGCGCGGGGGGCGCCGCCGTACGTCGCTGCACGGGGAGCGAGGAGGTGCGGGCCGGCGGAGCCGGGTCCGGCCGGGGGGCCGCCTTCGGCGCAGCCGGCGGTCCGGGCTGCCGGGGGGCCGGCGGCTCCGTCCGCGCGGAGCCGCCCCGGGGGCCGTCCTGGTCCCCCTCCGGGCGCGGGCCGCGGACAGCGGGAGCCGGAGGGAGCGACGGGCCGGGGGCAGGCGCCGGAGTGCCGGAGGAAGGAGGCAGCGGAGTGCGGGAGGCTGACGCCGGGGAAGGGCCTGCCGAGGGCGACGGTGCGGACGTCGGCGTGGCCGCCCGGGCGGCCTGCGGGGCGGGCGTCGCCCTGCTCGGCGCCACGGCGGGAAGCACCCTGCGCTGCCCTGTGCCCGGGGCCGAGGCACGGGTCAGCGCCGAGGGCGCGGGCGCCTGACGTGGCCGTACGGGAGCGACCCGCGGTCCCAGGGCGCGCTGGACCGACGGCCCCTGCCAGGAGGCGGCCGTACCGCCGGGCTCCCCGTCACCGTGACCGTGGTCGACGGCGGCGGCCGGGGCGAGCCCGGACTCGCCGGGACCGGCCGTCCCGGACCCCAGGGTGAACGACCGTGTGTCCTTGATGAGTCCGGTCGGAGCGTCGTCGAGGACGGCGTGCGAGAGCGTGCCGGAGAAGGAGGGGTTCTGCCATGCGGTCAGCGAGCCGCCGAACTCCGCCGACGCGACCGTCTGACGCGCCGGAGCCTGCGTCGCGAGCCGGATCGGCGGAAGACCGGCCCAGCCCTGTCCCCTGCCGGGAACACCGGCGCCGCCCGCACCGGCTCCTTCACCCGCGGGAGCGCCGGGAGCGCGGGGGGCGGGGCCGGGTGTCGTACCGTCCCCGCCCGCTCCGCGCTCCCGGCGCTGGTCACCGGGTCGGCCCCGGCCCTTGAGCCGGTCGAACATGCCCATCACCGCTCCGTTGCAGCACGCGTCACCAACGTGGCGATCTGATCGGCGAATCGCCGCCGCTCACGGTGTTCCAGGTCCAGAATGTCGTCGAGGTTCCAGTGGAAGTGGTAGGCGATGTACGCGATCTCCTCATGGATGCGGTCGGTCGCGTACGTCACGATTCCCCCAGGCGGCTCCCGCCGAGCTCGACCTCGAAGGGCTGCTCGCAGTGCGGGCAGGACACGCCGGCCCTGGTGTGGCCCTCGGCGTTGACCTGGCGGTAGAAGTCCTGGAGGAAGGCGAGGTCGGAGGCGAACATGTTCTCCACCACGCCGTCGTGCATGTGGGCCACGGTGCCCAGCTGGGTGATGACCCGGCCGAGCAGGACCACCGACAGATACGCGGGGTTCTCCTGCACCCGCATGTCCCGCAGCGGGATCAGCTCGTCCCGTGCGGTCGCCAGTCGCATGACGCCCTCGCGGTGCACCGTGCCCAT
Organism: Streptomyces sp. CB02058; assembly: GCF_001905505.1. Taxonomy (GTDB): domain Bacteria; phylum Actinomycetota; class Actinomycetes; order Streptomycetales; family Streptomycetaceae; genus Streptomyces. Next base: position 1,378,907 of record NZ_LIPG01000001.1, on the reverse strand, counting down.
GTCGTCCACGTACCCGCGCGGCAGCTCGAACGCGAACTCGGTCCGCAACTGCTGCCGTACGGGAGGTGCTTCCGCCGGGGCGACGGCCGGGGCCGCCCCGTCCGCGGGAGCGGACGTGGCGGCGGCGGCGTCGGTGGCGGGCCTGGCAGGTCCGCGGCGCATTACTCGGTGACCAGCTCTTCGTAGACGATCGTGACGGTCTCGGTCATCACGGAGGCCTCGCCGGCCGTCGCCGCCGCGCCCATCACCTTGGTGCACCAGGCGTTGCGCAGGTGCTGACGCCGGACCGGGTTGTACTGGTAGTCCATGTAGATGATGCTGGCGTTCTTGCGGGCCGAGCCCATGTCGCCGCGGAGCGAGGCGTTGATCCACTCGGTGAACGCCGTGGACTGCTCCATGCCGCGCGTGACGGTGGTCTCGCCGGCCTTCTTCACGCCGGGCATCTTCTTGGTGATCGGCTGGCCGTTCGCCGAGACCTGCTGGTACTCGATGACGTCCTGCTCCATGCCCACCTCGCCGACGGCGTGGAGGTACTCCACCATGACTCCGTCGATCTGGAGGCCGAAGTTGTGGGTGGTGAGGGCGTCACCCTGGGAGAGACTCATGAGAAGCCGTTCCTTCTACTGAGGCCGGGATCCGGGCCTCGGGCTGGGACCCGAGGCCAGGATCCGCGGCGGTGCGGGAGATCGAGCGGGGCGGGAGGCTGCGGCGTCTACTCCTCCAGCTCGCCGCTGCCACCGGAGAACTGCGCCAGCCGGAAGATCACGAACTCGGCGGGCTTGACCGGGGAGACACCGATCTGGCAGATGACCCGGCCCAGGTCCACCGACTCCGGCGGGTTGGTCTCCGCGTCGCACTTCACGTAGTAGGCGTCCTCCGGCGTGGCGCCGAACAGTGCGCCGCTGCGCCACTCGGTGACCAGGAACGCGGAGATGTTCCGCCTGATCCGGGCCCAGAGCGCCTGGTCGTTGGGCTCGAACACCACCCACTGCGTGCCGTTGAGGATCGACTCCTCCAGGTAGTTGAAGTACCTGCGGACGTTGAGGTAGCGCCAGGCCGGGTCGGAGGAGAGGGTGCGCGCTCCCCAGACGCGGATGCCGCGGCCGGGGAAGGTGCGGATGCAGTTGACGCCGATCGGGTTGAGCAGGTCCTGCTCGCCCCGGGTGATCTGCATCTCCAGGTCGACGGCGCCGCGTACGACCTCGTTGGCGGGGGCCTTGTGCACACCGCGCTCGGAGTCGTTGCGGGCCCAGATGCCGGCGATGTGACCGCTCGGCGGGATCAGGCGGGTCTGGCCGCCGGCCGGGTCGAAGACCTTGATCCACGGGTAGTAGAGCGCGGCGTACTTGGAGTCGTAGTTGGACGTCTCCTGGCGCCACACCCGGATCTGCCGGGCGTTGAGACCGGGCGGCGGGTCGATGATCGCCAGCCGGTCACCCATCAGTTCGCAGTGGGCGATCAGACCGAGCTGGACGGCCTTCACGGCCTCCAGGTCGATCGCGCCGCGCTGGTAGGCGGCCATCAGGTCGGGAACGGCGACCATCGAGATCTCGTCCACCGCTTCGAGGCCGCCGAAGCCCGTACGGTCCGAGGAGTCGCCCAGGTACTCGGCGATGCCGACCGACTCGCCCTCCGCCGCGTCCGGGACCGCGGGGGTCTGCGCGGCGGCCGCGGGCGCCTCCAGCGCGACCGTCTGGTTGTCGGGGCGGGCGAGCTGCGACGCCGCCGCGCCCTCCTGAACCGAGATCAGCTTGGAGCGTTCCTTGACCTGGGTGACCACGTAGTTGCGGGCGCTCTTCTTCGCCGAGACGTCGAAGGTCTCCACGGCCTTGGCGCCGTCCTTCACGACCAGGCGGAAGCGCTCGGCGGGGCCCTCGCCCTCGGCGTCCGTGACCTCGACGCTGAGCGTGCCGCTCTCGCCGGGGGCGACGGCCGAGACCTTGAACGTGCCCAGGGCCGCGGGCTCGCCGGCCGTCAGCTCGGCGGGTGCCGCACCGCCCGCGACGGCCTGCCGGCCGCGCTGCGCGCCTGCCGCGTCGGCGCCGTCACCCGGCGCGCCCGCCACTCCGCCGGGGGCCCCGCCCACGCGGACGACGTAGGCGGCGGAGCCTCCGTTGTTGAAGAAGCCGTACACCGAGTGCGCCAGGAAGTAGCCGTCGGTGAACTCGCCGAAGGACGCGACGTACTGGGTCCAGTTGGTGACCAGCGTCGGCTCGTTCAGCGGGCCGTCGGGCGCCAGCCCGACGAATGCGGCCACCGAGGTGCCGACCCCCTCGATCGGGCGAGAGCCGCTGGCCACCTCTTCCACGTACACGCCCGGCGACAGGTAAGACGGCATGCTCTGCTCTCCTCGGGGTACCGATACAAGACCAGACTCACCCTCGCTCCCCGGCGGCGTACGGGTAAACGTCCTCCGGTGCCTTGTCGAGGGCACCCGTCATGCCCCCAGGGGCAACCGCGGGAGGATTCCCGGGGCTTCTCGCGCCACCAGGGCTCCCGTGCCGCACGGAGGCACCGCACGGCGCGGTGCGGGCGCGGACACGGTCGCGCGCCCCCTGGAGCGGTGCCGCGCGCGAGGGGATGCGAGGGCAGCGGGCGATACCTTTCGGGCACCGGGAGTACCCCGCGGCCTCTGACAGCGCCTCTCCCGTCAGCAGTAGCGTCGTCGGGTGACGACCTGGACATCCCTGGAACCCGCCTCGACCACGGTCGACCCGGGCAGCAGCACCACCGTTCGACTGCGACTGCGCAACACCGGCGATGTCGTCGACGAGTACCGCTTCGAGGCGGTCGGCGACGTCGCACCGTACGTCTCGGTGGAACCTCCGTCCATCAGGCTCTTCCCAGGCACCACCGGGGTCGTGGAGCTGACGTTCGCCCCGCCCAGAACCCCGGACGCGACCGCGGGGCCGCATCCCTACGGTGTGCGCATCCTGCCCACCGAGCACCCCGAGGCCACGACGGTCGCCGAGGGGAACGTCACCTTCACCACCTTCATGGAGGTGCGGGCCGAGCTGGTCCCGCAGACCGTCAAGGGCCGCTTCAGGGGCCGGCCCAAGCTGGCCGTCGACAATCTCGGCAACACGGTGCTCACGGCGTCGATCGGCGGCGGCGACAAGGCCAGCGACGACCTCTCGTACGAGATCGTCCCGTCCAACGTCCAGATCCAGCCCGGCCGCGCGGCCTTCGTCGACGCGACGCTCAAGCCCCGGCAGATCACCTGGGCGGGCAGCAAGCAGGAGCGGCCCTACGAACTGTCCGTGCGGCGCTCGGGGTTCGAGCCCCTCGCGGTGAACGGGACGTACGTCCAGCGCAGTGTGCTGCCGTTCTGGATGATGACCACGCTGAGTCTGCTGCTCGCTCTCACCATCACCGGCCTCGTGCTCTGGTTCACCTACAAGGCACCCGTCCGCACCCTCGCGCAGCCGAAGATGGAGCAGGCGGCGGCCGCCGAGCTTCCGGAGGAACCGCCGGAGCAGCCGACCCAGAAGCCCACGCAGGAGGCCGCGCCGTCCGAGCAGCCCGAGGCGTCGGGCGGCGGCGGGCAGGAGAAGGAGCCCGAGGAGGAGGAGAAGGTCGAGAAGGGCCCGCTGCCCATCACGTCGGAGGACAAGCCGAACCTCTTCGTGCAGTTCGCACAGGTACGGCTGGTCACGGGGGCGGGCGGCTGCAAGCTGACCGCCACGCACACGGTGGGCAAGCTGGACGACGCGACCCGGAAGGCCGTGAAGTGCTTCCAGGAGTCCCAGGACTCGAAGTACGGCGCCTTCAGCCAGCTGGTGAAGAACGACGGGGCCGGAAACATCGGCCGCTCCACGATGACGGCGCTCCTCGCGTCGCACTTCGCCGCCGTGAAGACGGTGGAGCTGAAGCCGGACGAGTTCAGCCCGGAGGTCCTGTGGGCGCGCAACGCGCTGCTCTGGGGCACGCAGGCCGAGATCGACGACGGGGACATGGACCTGGCGGTCTACGCCACGAAGGCCAACATCGACTATCTGCGCAAGGGCATACAGCCCAAGGAGAAGCCTTCCCAGGGCCTCTTCGACAGGATCAAGGAGTACCAGCGGCTGTTCCAGGCCGAGGAGACCGGCGTCCTGGACGAGCTGACGCTCAACAAGCTGAAGCTGGGCTGGATCAACGGCCAGGACCAGCCGGGCACGGTGATCGCGAAGGGCTGGCTCCCGGCGCCGATGGAGTAGGGCGGCCGGCCCGCGGGCCCGTGGTCCACCACTCTGGTGGACCACGGGCCCGCGGCGCGTCCGGCTACCAGGACGCGTCGTCCAGGACCAGCCGGCCCGCCTTGCGGTACTCGCGCCGGGCGCCCGCCAGCAGGTCCGCCGTCGACACGCCGTCGCCGCGGCCGGCCGCCGCGTACGCGGCCGTGACGACCGCGCTGCGGATCGACCCGCCCGCCAGCTCGAAGTCCGCCGCGCAGGACACCGGGTCGATGCCGTCGGCGCACGGGACGTGGGCGAGGCTGTGCCGCCACAGCGCCAGGCGCTGTTCCTCGTCGGGGAACGGGAAGTCGACCACCAGGTCCAGCCGGCGTGTGAAGGCCTCGTCGATGTTCGCGCGCAGATTGGTGGTCAGCAGCGCGATGCCGTCGAACGACTCCAGACGCTGGAGGAGATAGGCGCTCTCCATGTTCGCGTGACGGTCGTTGGAGCTGCTGACCTCGGAACGCTTGCCGAAGACGGCGTCCGCCTCGTCGAAGAGGAGGACCGCGTCCGTGCGGTCGGCCTCGGTGAAGATGCGCTCCAGGTTCTTCTCCGTCTCGCCGACGTACTTGTCCACGATCGACGGCAGCTGCACGACGTAGAGATCGAGGCCGAGTTCACCCGCCACCACCTCGGCGGAGAGCGTCTTCCCCGTGCCGGAGTCGCCCGCGAACAGCGCCACCACGCCCCGGCCCCGTCCGCCGCCCGCGCTCAGCCGCCAGTCGCCGAGCACCCGGTCGCGGTGCTGGGCGCGCAGGACCAGCTCCCGCAGCTGCCCGAGCGGCCTCTCGGGCAGGACGAGGTCGTTCCAGCCGACGTCGGGCCGGATGCGGCGGGCGTGCCGTTCGAGGCCCGAAGCGGACTGCTGCCGGGCGGCGCGGCGCAGGTGCGCGGCCGACAGCTCCGTACCCTCGAACGCGGCGAGTTCCAGGGCCGCGCGGGACGCACGGTCGATGCCGCCGGGTCCGAGCCGGTAGGCGGCGACGACCGGAGCCAGATCGAAGTCCGGCTCCCCGGGGCCGAGCGCGTCCCGCCAGGCGTCGAGATCGCCGGCCCGCTGCCGGGGCGCGTCCAGGACGACCGGGTCGCGCCCCCGGTCGCACCACTGCGGGTCGTAGGGGCGCGGGTCCGTGAACAGCACCGGGACGTCGTTCACCGCGAGCGCCCTGATCAGTTCCTCGGGCCTCTCGGGCAGCGGGCTCACCACGATCGCGCGGCCCGTCAGCCGCGCCTCGCGGAGCAGTTCCCGGCACGGGAGGCGCGGCCCGGTCGTGCGGTCGTCCGGCGCCTGGTCCTCGGAGCGGTGGGGCCCCGGCCGTTCCCCGGGAACGAGGTGGAGGGCCGGGATGCCGGCCGCGCCCAGGGCGGCGGTGGCGAGGGCGAGCCCGTCGCCCTCCCTGTGCTCCCGCAGGTAGACGGTGAGGGGGCGCTCCGAGAGCTGGTCGGCCAGCCTGCCCGCGAGCGGCCCGGCCCCGGCGCCCTCCCGATCCACGTCCGCCTCCACGGGCCGGTACGGCAGCAGGCGTACGGTCCCGTCGAGCGCGGGGTCCGGGGTGTCGTCGCCGAGCAGATGGGCGACGACCCGGTCGGGGACGCGCAAGGAGCGGCTGAGGAAGGGGCGTTCGGGGTCCTCCACCTCGATCAGCCCGCGTGCGAGCAGCCGCGCGGCCGGATGGAAGCGGGACCGTCCCGCGGCGGAGTGCGCGGGCACCCCGCACAGGTCGAGCGCGAGGGCGACGGTCGCCCTGCGGCGGGTGACGTCGTCGTTGAGGTAGCCGTACAGCGACTCGAACGTACGGTCGAGGTCGGGGGCCAGTGCGACGAGCAGGATCTGGGTGTCGAGCGGGCCGAGGCGCAGCCAGTGGGCGAGCCAGTGGAGGCGGTCGCCGTCGGGCGGCTCGGGGGCCGATGACTCCTCCGGCTCGTCCGCGCCTTCCGCCTCGGGCGTCGCGGACCCGTCGGGCTCCTCCGCGCCGGGCGGATACTCCGCGCTCTCCGTGCTCCGGAACAGCAGATGACGTACCGCGTCGTCCGTCAGATACATCCCGCGCATCGGATCGTCCGCCGTCGGGTCGGTGGCGCTGCGCTCCTCGACGAGGAACGCGACGCGCTCCCGCAGCCCGGCGAGCCGTTCGAGCAGGGGCGAGGTGGAGTCGCTCATGCCCGCCGCTCCGTGAGCGTGCCCGTCGCGCCGTGCCTCTTCGCGAAGTCCTCCTTGGCGGCCTCGACGCTGTCCTGCCTGTGGTGGCGCTCGGGGCTGTCGTCGGGCGGGCCGTCCGTCCCGCGCACCTGGACACCGAGTCCTTCCGTGACGGGCGGGCCGACCTGGTAGTCGGGGGACGCCAGGAAGGGCGCGGTGATCACCACGTCGAGCGAGGGCTTGAGTTCACCGCCGAGCGCGGACCAGATGTCGGCGAGCGAGCGGGCCTCGGTGTGCAGCCCCGCCACGGTCAGCGGGACGGAGAGGCCGAGCCCGGCGAGTGTGCCGGTCAGGTCCTCCGGCGGAAGAATCTCCTTGGGCAGGAGCGTGTGGAGCACGGCGGAGAGCATGCGGTGTTCGTCCTGCGGGCGCTTGGTCCAGGCCGTCACGAGATACGAGAGCCGGAACCAGCGTGGCGGCTGGTGCTGCCTGAGGACGATCCCCTGCTCGTCGCGGACCGACATCTTGCCGCGCGTACGCCGCTTGGTGTCCTCGCGGATGTCGTAGAGATACGCGTCGATGGTCGGGGCGTTGCGCCGGGCCGCCCAGTCGCGTGTCGGGGCGTCGAAGGTGACCTCGACGTCGGATCCGGCGAAGGCGCCGCGGACGAGCAGCCCTCTCAGGATGTCGTCCACCTCGTGGATCACGGTCGTGCCTGCCCTTCACCGTCGCTGCCCGTCACGGGACGCTCGTCGCCGAACGCACCGTGCCGGGAGGACCTGTTCCGTATCGGTCTTCATGGACCCGCCCGTGACGGACCGGTCTGCCGGGCCCGTCCCTCGGGGACACCCGCCCGTCGGGGACACCGGCCCGTCACCGCGCCGGTCCCGGCCGTGCGTGGCCCGGCCGTCGCCGTCGCAGCCGGACATGGCCGCTCGGCACGGAGTGCCCCCAGCCCATCGTCGCCGTGCGGGCACCGGCCCCGCGAGGCACCCGGGGGACGAGCGCGGGGCATCCTCGCTGCCCCCGTGTCGTCCAACTCCTGTCCGCGGGGCCCTTGAAACAGCGCACGGGCCGTCAGATGTAGCCTTCGCGTAAGGCATAGGCCACGGCATGGGCACGGTTGCGGAGCTGCAGCCGGGTCGTCAGTCCGTGCATCACGTTCTTGACCGTGCGTTCGGAGTACGACAGTTTGCTGGCAATCTCCCCGGTATCCATTCCCTCGGCCACCAGCCGGAGCACGTCGACCTCGCGTGGTGCCAGACCGGACACCGTGGCGCCCGACACGCTGGTCGTGCCGCGCTGCAACGTGCCGACCTGGGCGATCAGCCGCCCCAGCAGGTCCGACGGCAGATCACCGTCGCCCCGGGAGGCCGCGAGCACCGCTCGGAGGAGACGGTGGCCGGTGGCCTCGCGCCGCCAGACGATCGCGCCGACGCCGTACTCGATCACCTGGAGCAGTTCCGCCTCGCGGATCAGGCTCGTGACCAGGACGGCCTTGGTGCCGTCCGCGCGGGTCAGCCGCCTCAGCCGCGACAGCGTGGGCTCGTCGAGGGCCTCGGCGAGCAGGACCGCGACCGTGCCCGGCCGGCCCGCGCCCTCCTCGATCAGCTCCACCTCGGAGTGCCTGCGCAGCTGGCTGACCGCTCCGTCCATGGACAGCGGGTCCGACGCGTGGACCTCCACGGGGATTCTGACCGGGGCTCGAACAACCATGCCTGTACGTCCTCGTGTCTTGCCTCAACGGAACCACCCGTTCGTACTCCTCCCATCCTTCCTGCGCCGGCAGGCCCCCACCAACGTGGCCGACCACGAGACCGACCACGAGATCGGCGGCACGTCCCGATGACCGCGTTATCGAGTCAGCCCCCTTCCTGCCTCCCCTTCCCCGCCCCGCCGCCGGACCTGGACCCCGCCTCCGCCGGGCTGCTCGAACGCGAGCCGGCGCTCGCCCTGCTGGCGGCCGAGGCGGCACGGGCCGTGGACGGATCGGGACGGCTCGTGCTGCTCCGCGCTCCGACCGGCACGGGCCGCAGCGCGCTGCTGGAGGCCGCCGCGGGACTGGGTGCCGGGCTGGGCCTGCGGGTCCTGCGGGCCCACGCCTCCGCCGAGAGCTCCGGAGTCCCCCTCGCCCTCGTACGACAGCTTCTCGGCCCACCGCACGGGCCCGGCGCTCTCCACGACGACGCCCCGGAGGGCACGGACCACCTCGCCCTCGCGTCCCGCTTGTGGCAGTCCCTGTGCGAACGCGCCGCCGCTTCGCCCCTGCTGGTCGCCGTGGACGACGCGCACCTCGCCGACCGGGCCTCCCTGCGCTGGCTCGCGGAGGGTGCCAGGCGGCTCACCGGCATGCCCGTCCTGATGGTGGTGACCGAGCGCGGGCAGTACGACATCGCCCCGGCGGCACCGGGCCTCGCGTACTCCCTGCCACCCGGTGTGGTCCGGATGCACGCGGTGGCACCGCTGAGCCGTCCCGCCGCCGAGGCGATGGTGCGCGGGACCCTCGGCCAGGGCACCTGCGAGTCCTGGGTGGACGGCTGTGTACGGGCCGGCGCCGGCAACCCCCTGCTGCTGCGCGCCCTGCTCGACGATCTGCGGGCGGTCTTCCCGCACGGCGGCCGGGCCGTGGTGGCGGACGGCGGCGGCCCGGAGCCAGGACTTCCCGAGAACGTCGCCGAGCTGTATCCGGGTGCCTTCGTGGCAGCGGTCTCGTGGTGGCTGCGGAGCGCGGGCCCCGGCAGCACCACCGTGGCCCGCGCGCTCGCCGAACTGGAGGTCTCGGCACGCGACGAGAGCGGGTCCCACGGCGGCCCGGGGGTGCCCGGCACCCGCCCGGGACCCGTGGCGCACGGCGTCCACGGTCCGGGCCATGAACCCGGCGACGACTTCGCCGACTTCCTCTCCGAGCTCACCCGTACCGACCCCGACCGCGTGAGCGGCTGGATCACCGCGATGGTCCGGCTCGGACTGCTGCGCCGCGCCCCCGGCACCGGCGTCCCGCGCTTCGCGCACCCGCTGCTGCGCGGAGCGGTCCTCGACGGCCTGCCCCGTTCGCACCGGCAGGCCCTGCACCTGCGCGCGGCGGAGCTGCGCCAGCGCCGGGGCCACGGGGTCGAGGCGGTGGCCGGGCATCTGCTGCGTACCGCCCCCGGGGGTACGGAGAGTGCCGCCCAGGCCCTCCTGGACGCGGCGGCCGACGCGTCCAGGGCGGGCAGGGCGAGTGCCGCCGCGCGCTATCTGCGCCGCGCTCTGGACGAACCGATGCCACCCGGGCGCCGGGCGGCGGTCCTCACGGAGCTGGGCGAACTGGAGTTCGCCACCCTGCGGACCGGGGGGATACCCCGCCTGGCCGAGGCCCTGCGCCTCCAGGAGGAGCCCCGGGACCGGGTGCTGGCCGCCGTCCACCTGGGCAACGCCCTGGCCAACCGGGGCAAGCCGCACGCCGCCCTCGACGTCATGCGCGAACTGGGCCCGCTGGACGGGGAGCCCGCCCTCGCCCGCACCATCCAGACGGCGTCGGCCTTCTTCTCGGACCACGACCAGGAGAGCCGGCGGGTCGTCTACACCCGGCTGCGGGAGCGCGCCGAGCGGTCCCCGGAGTGGATCAGCCCGGCCCTGCGCGCCCTGCTGATCCGCTACGAGTCGACGGCCGGGCTGCTGTCCGCCGAGACGGCCATGCGGCAGATCCGCTGGCTGCTGACCGCCCCCGAGGACCCCTTGCTGGTGCCCTATCTCCTGGGTACGGCCGCGGCCGTGGCGCAGTGGGCCGATGCGCCGGAGGACGCCGAACGCATCATCAGGACGGGGCTCGCCGAGCACTGGGTGTCGCCGCTGCACCCCGTCCACCGGTCGCTGCTCAACACCCGGCTGGACACCGCCGCCGCGGCCGGCCGTCACGGGTGGGTGCTGGAGGAGACCGCCCAGTGGTCACGGACTCCGGGAGACCCGTCCCCCACCGGCGCGAGCAACTTCCTGGCCCACCGCGTCCTCGCACTGGTCGGGTGCGGCCGCTCCGCCGAGGCCGAACGGCTCGTCGCCGGTGTCGACGTCGGCCGGACGGAGGACGGCTGGGAGCAGAATCGCTTCCTCTACGCACGCGGTGTCCTGCGTGCGTCCGTCGGCGATCCGGCGGGCGCCCTGGCCGACTTCCGGGAGTGCGGCCGGCGTCAGGCAGGCCGCGACGTGGAGAGCCCCGTCGTCACACCGTGGCGTTCGGCCGCCGCCGAGTGCCACCTCCTCCTGGGAGAGACACCGGAGGCCCTGGCCCTCGCCGAGGAGGAGAGCCGGTACGCCGATGTGTGGGGCACGCCCCGGGTCCGCGGCCGTGCCCTGCGCGTCCTCGGCTCGGCCACCGGCGGCCGGCGCGGTCTCGAACTCACCTCCGAGGCGGTCGGGTTGCTGCGTGGCGCGTCGCTCGACGTCGAGCTGATCCCCGCGCTGATCACTCACGGGCTCCAGCTCACGGCCGCCGGACAGTCCCGCAGGGCCCGCCTGCTGCTCAGGGAGGCCGCGACGGCAGCCGAACGGACGGGCGCTGTCCTGCTGTCGGCCCGCGCGGAGCAGGCACTGCGTGCCGGCGGCGCCCGCCGGAGGAACGCCCCCTTCACGGGCCGCGACTCACTGACCGCCAGTGAGCGCCGCATCGCCGCGCTGGCCGCCGACGGACGGACGAACGCCGAGATCTCCGAACTGCTGCATCTGGCACGGCGTACCGTGGAGACCCATCTGACGAGCACCTACCGCAAACTCGGCATACGACGGCGGGTGGACCTCCCGGCCGCGCTGAACGGCGGCGCGGAGGAGCGCACATGACCGGCGGTGCGGGCGGGCACGCCCGGGCGTGCCGGCAGCACGGGCCCGGAGGGCAGGCAGCCGGCCGAGGGCGGCCCCTGCGAGGGCCGTTGCCCTCGCGGCCCGCCCGCTCACCCGCGCGGCCCGGCATCCTGCCCTCGCGGCCCTCCCGCCTCCCGCGCGGGACGGGTGACGATTCCTGATCAGGCTTTGAGTGGCGAGGAGTACCGTGCGCGCGTACAGAGCACAGGCCGAGCAGGTCCGTGGCCCGGAGAGCGGCCACCGCGCGAAGGCGCCTGCCACGTTCGCCCAGCGTGTCAGGGCTCTCCAGCGTTCGGCGGGCAACGCGGTCGTGGCCCGAGCCGTCGAGGAGGAACGGCACGAGCACGGCGCCGGGTGCGGCCACGAGACCGCCGAGCCGCCGGCCGCCGACGCCTCCGTACAGCAGTCGTCCGTGGTCGACGCCGTCCGCTCCCCGGGCCGTCCGCTGGACTCCCGTGTCATGGAGAGGGCGGAGCAGGGCTACGGCATGTCCTTCCGCCATGTGCGTGTCCACAGCGATCCGGTCGCGCAGCGCTCGGCGGCGGCACTCGGCGCCCGCGCCTACACCACGGGCCACGACATCGTCGTCGGCCCCCAGGGCGCGGACGACGAGACGATGTTCCACGAGCTCGACCATGTCCGCCAGCAGTCCCTGGGCCCCGTCGCGGGGACGGACAACGGGTCGGGCGTGGCGGTCTCCCACCAGGACGACCCCTTCGAGCGCCATGCCAGCGCGAACGGCCGGAGGATGGCCCAGGGGTCCATGCCGGACCTGACGGGACCCGGGTCCGGCGCGTCCACCGGCACGCCCGCCGAGGCGCACGAGGGCGGCGGGATCACGGTGGCCCGGATGATGTCCGGCGGGGGCCGGAGGATGCACAAGAAGGACCGCGGCCAGATGTTCGAGATCACCGGCCCCCAGGGCCCGATCGTCGGCAGGTACATCAGGTCCTCGTCGAGGGGTACGGAGATCTTCGCCACCACCACCCAGGGGCGCATCGAGGTGTACCCGGAACAAATCCTGGGCCCCCGGGCCACAGTGGGCGGCATCCACCCGCAGGGCCGGACCCGCCCGCCCGAGGAGAATCTGCAGGACCGGAACCAGATCTACCTGTCCGAGGCCGACCTGTCCGCGGCACGCGCGCGGCTGCGACGGGACCCGGGGGCGGCGAGCACGATGGCCGCCACCACCTTCGAGGAACAGCCCGACTACGAGGGGTACGAGAACAACCGCGAGGACCTGCGGAGACTCGGCGTACCCGTCCTCAACAACGTCGACCTCAGCCGTCCCGAGGCCGCCGACCGCCTCAGCGGCGTCGGCCCGAACGCCAACCTGCACTTCCAGATGCCGCGCGTGCCGCGGGGAACTCCCGGCTATTCCACCCGGGAGCTCGTCAGGGACACCGGACGGCTGCCCGGTCGCGCCGGCCGTGACGACGTGACGGTGAGCGTCACCACGCCTCATCCATCCCAGTACCCGAGGCCGGGGACGCACAACGGCTTCTACGGCATGGAGAACAGGAAGGGCGTGCCGGAGGGCATGAGGATCACCGGGGAGCACTCGGACGACGACGCCGATCTCGAGGACTACGGCTACGGTCACCGCCAGTCCACCAGGGACGTGGGCGCCGCCGTGGCCGATCGCCGGAAGACCTATCGGATGGAGCCGGACCGGCGCAGCAACAGCCCGGACGAGGACGAGGACCGTTCGTACCGCAGCCGGAGCAAGAGCAGGAGCCGCGCGAGCCAGGCTCCCCAGGCCCCCAGCCGCCGGCGCAGGTCGAGCCGGCCGCCGGTGAGCACGATCGGCCGCCCCCAGGTCGCCGCCCCCGTCAACTACGCGGCGGCGGACGACGAGGAGGAGATCTTCGGCAGCCAGCAGCCCGAGGAGAGCATCGGTCACCGGCACCGCCGGAGCAGGCGCGCCCCCAGCTACGTCATGGAGCCCGCGCCCGAACCCGAGCCGGAGCGCCGGCACAGGAGCCGCAGCCGCCGCCCCGAACCGAGCTTCGCACCCGAACCCGAGCCGGAGCGCCGGCACAGGAGCCGCAGCCGCCGCCCCGAACCGAGCTTCGCACCCGAGCCCGAGCGTGAGCGCAGCCGCAGCCGCAGCCGCCGCAGGTCGACCCGGCCCCCCGCGGGCATGTCCAGCAGCCGTCCCATCGAGATCGGCGACGACTTCTCGTACGGGGCCGGGCCCATCGACGCCGAGCCGCGGCGTGAACGCGGACGCAGCAGCCGGCCCTCGTCCTCGCGGACGCCGTTCATCACGGACAGCGGGCGCAACACCTTCGTCCCCAGCAGCTACGCCGAGCCGGAGTGGGACGAGGACTTCCCCGGCGACGTCAACCCCTTCGCGCCCCGGGAGCGTGGCCGTCGCCGGTGACGTGCGGACCCTGCCTGGTCACGCGTGGGCGGCCGAAGCCGGTTGCGTCGGCTTCGGCCGCCTCTCGCGTACGACGGCCGTCTCTCGTCCCGTCAGTTCAGGCGCCGGCGCAGCCACCAGGTGCAGAAGCCGGTGAGCAGCCCGGCCAGGGCCAGGAAGACGCCCGTCTCGATCCACTGGAAGGTCCAGTAGCGGTCGGCCGGGTGGTGGGCGACCTCCACATGGAGGTCGGACTTCGCGAAGCACTCCACCGGGTCGATGTCGCGTCGCGCGCAGCCCTCGGCCCCCCTGACCTCCCTGCCGGACGAATCGAGCACCGGGCCGCTGCCGGACACCACCCAGGCACCGGGCCTGGCCACGCCGACGACCACCTGCGCGGCGTCGCCTTCGCCGGACATGGAGATGTTCGTCGCCTCCCAGCGGGACCCGGAAGCGGCGGCGCCGTTCCCGTCCTCGCCCGGACCTCCGCCGCGCAGACCGAGCGCGGCGAGCGCGATCTCGGCGCGCACTGGCGCCATGAAGTGCGGGCGTACGACGAAGGGCATGAGGACCTGGACCGCGACGAAGACGGCGAGGGTGGCCGCCATGGCCGGCACGGTCCTGCGGATCAGGAGTCCGGCGCAGACCCCGACGGTGAAGGCGAAGGCCGCGTAGGCGAGCGGGACGATGCCCCGGCCGTCGAAGACCACCGGGGTGAACCGGTCGCTGTTGATCTCGTCGAGCGGCGACGCCCACCAGGTCACCATGAGGCTGAGCAGGGCGGTGACGGCCACGGCCGCCAGCCCGACGGCGGTGAGCTTGACGCCGAGCCAGTGGGTGCGGGTGATGCTCTGGTTCCAGATCAGCCGGTGGGTGCCGGTCTCCATTTCGCGCGCGATCAGGGGCGCGCCCCAGAAGACGCCCATGAGGCCCGGTACGGCGATCAGGAGGCCGGTGACGAACGAGGACAGGGTGGCGTAGCGGGTGACGAACGCGTTCCGCGCCGCCCCGCAGTCGCTGCCGCACACGGCGACCGTGCTGTCGTAGGTGTCCCGGAGCTGGAAGCCGGTGATCACCAGGGTGGCGGTCACGGCGACGAGTGCGGCCAGGGCCACCAGGGTCTGGACGCGGTACTGGCGCCAGGTGAGCCAGATCATCGCTGTGCCTCCAGGACGGTGCGGCCGGCGGGGCCGGACGTGCCCTCCGCCATGTAGGTGAGGACGAGGTCCTCCAGGCCGAGAGGTTCCAGGACCCAGGCCGGGTCGTGGACCGGGGCGGGGGCCCGGACGACGAAGGTGCTCTGCCGTTCGGTGTGGGTGGCCTGGAGGACGGTCATCCCCTCCGGCAGGCTGCCGGTCTCGCGCCGTGCGGTGGTGAGCCGGAAGTGGGTGGAGAGGAGCTCGTCCACGTCCCCGGCTATCTGGACCCGGGAGGCGACGAGCGAGATCAGGTGGTCGCAGACCCGCTCCAGGTCGGAGACCAGATGCGAGGACAGGATGACGGTGGTGCCGTGCTCGGCCACGTACTCCATGAGTCCTTGGAGGAACTCGCGCCGGGCCAGGGGGTCGAGGGCCGCGACGGGCTCGTCGAGGATGAGCAGTTCGGGACGCTTGGCGACGGCGAGGGTGAGCGCGACCTGGGCGCGCTGGCCGCCGGAGAGCCTGCCGACGCGCTGCGCGGGGTCCAGGCCGAGGCTCCTGACGCGCTCGTCCGCCAGCGACGCGTCCCAGCCGGGGTTCAGCCGCCGCCCCAGGCTCAGGTGGTCGGCGACGGACAGCCCGGCGTACGTCGGCGTGTCCTGGGCGACGAACCCGACCTTGGCGAGCTGCGCGGGGCCGGAGGCGGGGCGCCCGCCGAGGACCTCGACGGTGCCCGAGGTGGGGGTGATCAGGCCGCAGGCCAGCTGTAACAGGGTGGATTTTCCGGCCCCGTTGGGCCCGACGAGGCCCACGACGCGGCCGGACGGCACGCTGATGGTGCAGTCCGAGAGGGCCTGGCGGCGGCCGTACCGCTTGCTCAGGCCCTTCGCTTCCAGAATGGCTGTCATCGCTCCTCTTCGGTGGGTGTGCGGAATGTGCTCAGGAACAGGGCCTCGATGCTCTCCTCGTCCAGCCCCGCGGTCCGCGCCCGCTCCAGCCAGCCCCGCAACTCGCGTCGCAGCGGCTCGTGTTCGGACAGCGAGGCGTCGCTGAGGGTGCTGGACACGAAGGTGCCGACGCCGGGCTTCTTGGCGACCAGGCCCTCGTACTCCAGCTCCCGGTAGGCCTTGAGCACGGTGTTGGGATTGATCGCGACCTTGGCGGCGACGTCCTTGACCGTGGGCAGACGGTCCCCCTCGAAGAGCAGCCCCAGGCGCATGGCCTGACGCACTTGGTGGACCAGTTGCAGGTACGGCGCGACGCCGGACCGGGCATCGAGGTGAAACTCGATCACCGTCTCCTCTATTCATCTAGGTTCCTAGCACTATAGGACTCTAGCGACCCTCCGGGTGTCAACGCCTGCCGGGGAAAAGGCGGTTCTCCGACACCTGCCATGGGGTGCCCCGCGCAGGGAAGGCGGGCAGACATGAACATCACGGTTTTCACGCGTGGACGGCGATGGGCCGCACTGCTGGCGGCCGCGCCCCTCGTCGCGGCGTGCGGCGGGCAGGCCGACCCCGGCGCACCGGCCGGCGGGGCGCCGCCGGTGCTGCGCCCGGGTGCGCACCTGGTGATCACGACCGGCGACGGCGTGCGTCTGCGGCCGGCCGACGGCGACCGGGCGGTCACGGAGGCGCGGATCGGCAGCGGCTGGTCCCATCGCGACGGGCTCTGGGTCCTCGACCTGTCCTGCCCGCGCCACGAGGGTCACGAGGACGGCCGGTGCCCCCGCATGCCCGCGGTCGGCGTTCCGGCCGGGGTCTCGGTCTCGGTCACCGCCAGGAACGCGGGCATCGACGCGACGGGCATCGCGGCGGGGCTGGACCTGACCACGGTCGACGGGGACGTGACGGTCACCCGGTCCGGCGAGGACGACGCCACCGTCCGCCTGGTGACCCGCAACGGCTCGGTGCGCACCGGCGCTCTGCGCGCGGCGGGCGTGCACGCCGAGACCGAGAACGGGGACGTGACGCTCGGCAGCGCCACCTCACCGGCGCGGGTCACCGCGTCCACGACCAACGGCTCGGTGCGGGTGTCGCTTCCCCACGGCGCGCCCGCCTACGCCGTCGCAGCCACCACACGGAACGGCCGGGCCTCCGTCGCCGTCCCCGCCGCCACGCGGGAGAACGGCCACGAGATGCGTCTGAGCACCGTCAACGGCGACGTCACCGCCGTGCGGGACTGAGACCTCTCAGGGGTGCGCCCCCGGCCCCCCGGTGTACGGGGCGAGGCGGGTGGGCGACAGGGCGGTGTCCTCCTCGCCCGGCTCCAGCAGGGTGGCGGCGGCGCCCACGATGAGCGGGTCCGGTGTGCCGACCGCCTCGGCGCTCTTGGCCGTGTAGTCGACCCGGGCGAGCAGGCTGCGCATGGCTTCGAGGCGGGCCCGGCGCTTGTCGTTGCTCTTCACGACGGTCCACGGTGCGTGCTCGGTGTCGGTGGCGCGGAACATGTCGATCTTCGCCGTCGTATAGGCGTCCCAGCGGTCGAGGGAGTCGATGTCGGTGGGCGAGAGCTTCCACTGGCGTACGGGGTCGACCTGGCGGATGGCGAAACGTGTGCGCTGCTCGGCCCGGGAGACGGAGAACCAGAACTTCACGACGATGACGCCGTCGTCGACGAGCATCCGCTCGAAGGCGGGGCACTGCCGGAGGAAGAGCTCGTACTCGGGCTGGGTGCAGAAGCCCATGACCCGTTCGACGCCGGCCCGGTTGTACCAGGAGCGGTCGAAGAAGACGATCTCGCCCGGCGCGGGGAGGTGGGCCACGTAACGCTGGAAGTACCACTGGCCCCGCTCGCGGTCCGTGGGCTTGTCGAGGGCCACGATCCGCGCGCCACGGGGGTTGAGCCGCTCGGTGAAGCGCTGGATGGTGCCGCCCTTGCCCGCGGCGTCACGCCCCTCGCACACCACGACGACGCGCGCCCCGGTGTCCTTGGTCCACCGCTGCAGCTTGAGCAGCTCGATCTGCAGGATGCGCTTGATCCGCTCGTACTCCTTGCGGCGGATCTTGCGGTCGTACGGGTAGTTCTCCCGCCAGGTCCTGATCGGCCGGCCCGCCTCGTCGAGCAGGATCGGCTGCTCCGGCCTGCTGGTGTCGACGGTCAGGCCGTCCAGCAGCTGCTTCTCCGCCTCGTCGCGCTCCATCAGGCCCAGCGTGGCACCCGTTCGGGTTCCCCGCCACCAGATGGCGGGGAACCCTCGGTGGACGGCGCGTTCTACTTCATCTTCTCCGCGAAGAGCGGGACGACCTTCTCCAGCGCGTAGGAGGTCGACAGGATCGAGTCGGTGGCGAACGCCGTGCTGATGTTCTTGTCGTCGAAGACCAGGGAGTGGCCGGCCTTCACCGACGGGACCGCCTTGTAGAGCGGGTCGTCGCTGATGTCGCTCGCCGGGATGCCGATGGGCGCCATGACCGTCAGGTCGGCGTCGAGGAGGTCGAGCTTCTCCTTGGAGACGGAGATCGAGAAGCCCTCGCCGGCCTCGGCCTCGACGGCCGGGTTGTTCTCGAAGCCCAGGCGTTCGACGAAGTCGACGCGTCCCGTGCCGGAGACGTAGGCGCCGTATCCCTCGGAGGTGCGCGAGCCGAGCGTGATCGTGCTGCCCTTGAACTCGGGGTGCGCCTTCACGGCGTCCGCGAACTTCGCCTCGGTGTCGGCGATCAGCTTCTCGCCCTTCTCCGGCACGCCCATGGCGGCGGCGACCACCTCGGTCTGCTTCTCCCAGGAGAGCTTGTACTGGTCGCTCCCCTCGGGCACGCCGACCGTGGGGGCGATCTTGCTGAGGGTGTCGTAACGCGTCCGGTCGCCGCTGGACTTGGTGTCCAGGATGAGGTCCGGCTGGAGGGCCGCGATCTTCTCGAACTCGGGCTCCAGCGTGCCGATCAGCTGCGGGCTCTTGTCGTACCTGCCCTTGGCCCAGGGCCCGACGCCCTCGCCGCCGAAGGCCAGCCAGTCGCTCGCGCCGACGGGCTGACCGCCGAGCGCCAGCACCGTCTCCGCGTCGCCCCAGCCGAGCGCGACGATGCGCTTCGGGGCCTTGTCGACGGTGATCTCGCCGAACTTCGTCGCGACCTTCGCGGGGAAGGCGCCCGTGGCCGCCTTGCCGGAGGAGGCGGCGGAGCCGGAGGTGTCGTCGGAGGAGCCGCAGGCGGCCAGGCCGACGAGGAGGGCCGCGACGGCACCGGCCATCAGGACCGGGGTGCGGCGCGCACGGCGGAGGCGGGGAGCGGAATCGTTCATGTCGTTTAGGCTAGCCTAACCTAAATAACGGTCAGGACGCGGGTCGGCCCACCCCGTCCCGCACATGGTGGCGCCCCAGGGGCACCACCATCGGCGTGCCCGACGCGGGGTCCTCCATCACCGAGCAGCGCATGGCGAAGACCTCGCCGACGAGCTCCTCCGTCACGATGTCGGCCGGCCTCCCCTCCGCGACGATCCGCCCGTCCTTCATGGCGATCATGTGGTCCGCGTAACGGCAGGCGAGATTCAGATCGTGCAGCACGGCGACCATGGTGACGCCGTGCTCGTGGTTCAGATCGGTGAGCAGGTCCAGGACGTCCAGCTGGTGGCTGGCGTCCAGGAAGGTCGTGGGCTCGTCCAGGAGGAGGATGTCCGTACGCTGCGAGAGCGCCATGGCGATCCACACCCGCTGGCGCTGCCCGCCGGAGAGTTCGTCCACCGGGCGCTCGGCGAGTTCCAGGGTGCCGGTCGAGAGCAGCGCCTGGGCGACCGCCTCGTCGTCCTCGGGGCCCCAGCGGCGGAACCAGCCCTGATGCGGGTAACGGCCGCGCCCCACGAGGTCGGAGACGGTGATGCCCTCCGGTGCGGACGGGCTCTGCGGGAGGATGCCGAGCACGGCGGCGACCTCCTTCGTCGGCATCTCCTGGACGCTCCGCCCGTCCAGCAGCACCGCGCCCCCCGACGGTACGAGCAGCCGCGCCATCGCCCTCAGCAGGGTGGACTTGCCGCAGGCGTTCGGGCCCACGATGACGGTGATCCGCCCCGGGGGGACGTCCACGCTCAGACCGGAGACGATCTCGCGGTCGCCGTAGCCGAGGCGGACGTCCTGGGCTCGAAGGGTGTGCTCGGCCACGGCGTGGTCACGCCTTTCCTCGTAGTGCGTTCCGGAGTTCGGCGTGTCCGCCCCCGCCTCAGCCACCACTGCCTCCACGGTTGGCGCGGGCCAGGAGCAGCAGCAGGTAGGGGGCGCCGATGAGGCTGGTCACCACACCCACCGGAAGCTGCACCGACGGCAGCAGGTGCTGGGCACCGAAGTCGGCGACCAGGACGATCAGGGCGCCGGTCAGCGCGGCGTGCGGGAGCGCCGCGCCCTGGCCCGGTACCAGCCGGCGGGCGATGGGACCGGCCACGAACGCCACGAAGTTGACCGGTCCCGCAGCCGCGGTCGCGACGCCCGCGAGAGCGGTCGCACAGCCCAGCAGGGCCAGCCGGCCGGGCTCGACACGGGTGCCGAGACCGGCCGCCGCGTCGTCCCCCAGCTGGAGCGGGCCCAGCGTGCGGGCGGCGAGAACGGTGAGCGGCACGAGCACGGCGAGGGCGGTCAGCAGCGGCCACACCTGCCCCCAGGAGCGGCCGTTGAGGGTCCCCGTCAGCCAGAGGAACGCCTCCTGCGCGTCCGCGGTGTCGGAGCGGGCCATGACGTACCAGACCACGCTGCTCAGCCCGGTGCCGAAACCCACGCCGATCAGGACGAGGCGCTGGCCCACGACGCCCTGGCGCCAGGCGAGGAGGTAGATGGCCGCACCGGCGGCCACCGAGCCGATCAGGGCGCTCCCGGACAGGGCGAGTCCGCTGACCTGGAAGAGCAGCGAGGCGGTGACGGCGACGGCGCTCGCCCCGGCGCTGATGCCGATGACGTCCGGGCTGGCCAGCGGGTTGCGCAGCACGCACTGGAAGACGGCTCCGGAGAGCCCGAAGCCGATACCGACCAGGACCGCGAGCAGGGCCCGGGGCAGCCGCAGCTCCAGGACGACGAACCGCGAACCGCCGTCGCCGCCCCCGAACAGGGTCTCCACGACCTTGCCGAGCGGCATCACCATGTCGCCGTGGCTGAGCGAGAGCGCGAACATCGCGCCGACGCACACCAGCAGGGCGAGCGCCACGAGCACGGAGCGCCGGCGTCCTCGGCTCCGCACCCGGGCGACGGTGCGCACGGCGTCCGCGAGACGGGCGTCTGGTGCCTCCCGCAGGGCGGTCCCGGTCACAGCTCCACCTGCTTCCTGCGGCGGACGAGCCAGATGAAGGGGACACAGCCGATCGCGGCGGTGACCACGCCCACCTGGACCTCGCCGGGCGGGGCGACGACCCGGCCCACGATGTCGGCGACGAGGAGCATGACGGGGGCGAGCACCATGCTGTACGGGAGCACCCAGCGGTAGTCGGGGCCGGTGATCAGCCGGGCCGCGTGCGGCACCGCGAGACCGACGAACCCGCCACCACGGTCGCCGCGCCGCACAGCAGCACCACGGCGAGCGCCGAGACCAGCCGGGCGACGCCCACCCGCTGACCGAGGCCGCGGGCCAGGTCGTCACCGAGTGACAGGGCGTTGAGCTGCGGGCCCAGCAGCAGCGCGAGCAGCACGCCGGCCGCGACGAACGGGGAGACCTGCCACAGCACCTCGGAGTCCCGGGCGGTGAGCGCGCCGAGCTGCCAGAAGCGGAAGCGGTCGTAGCTGTCACGGTCCTGGAGCAGCACCGCGCTGGTCACGGAGGTGAGCACGGCGCTCGTCGCCGCCCCGGCCAGTGCGAGTTTCACCGGGGTGGCGCCCTCCCGGCCCAGCGAGCCGACGCCGTACACGAGGAGGGCGGCGAGCAGCGCGCCGAGGAAGCCGAACCAGATGTACTGCGTGGCGAGGGTGAATCCGAAGAAGCTGATCGAGCACACCACGGCGACCGAGGCGCCCGCGTTGATGCCCAGCAGCTGCGGATCGGCGAGCGGATTGCGGGCGACGCCCTGCATCACCGTGCCCGCGAGACCCAGCGCCGCACCGGCCAGCAGCCCGGCCACAGTACGGGGGACACGGACCTCCTGGACGATCAGCTGGCCCTTCACGTCGAGGTCCGGGTCGAACACCCCGTCCAGTACGTCGCGGAAGGAGACGTCCCCCGAGCCGACGGCGAGGCTCGCCAGCACGGTCAGCAGGAGGAGGGCCACGGCCCCGAGCAGCCCCAGGGCCAGGGCGGGGCGGCTGCGTGTGCGGCGGCGCCCGGGGGTCCCGGCCTCACGTTCCTGTACGCCCTGGAGGACCGGGCCGCTCACAGCCCGTGCACCCGGGGCTGCGGCATGCGGTTGCGCACTGGTTCCTCGCCCTTGTTCCACGCCCCCGGGACGGGGAACACCCGCGAGCTTAAGTAAGGTGAGCCTAACAGTGCCAGGTCAGCGATCCGCTGACGTGCCCCCTGAGGTCCGGAGTACCCCTTGTCGAATGCCGCGCCCATGGCCCCCGGCACCGCCCCCTCCCCCGTCGGCGACCCTCTGGCCGGAGCCGTGCCCCTGGAGTCGTCCGAGCAGCTGCGCGAGATCCTGGGCGAACCGTGGCCGCTCGTCATCGACAAGGTCCACGACGAACTCACCGAGGCGGACCTCGACCTCCTGGCCCGTGCGCCGTTCTGCGCCGTGTCGACCTCCGACGCCGAGGGCAACTGCGACACCTCCCCGCGCGGGGGCGAGCCCGGCTTCACCCGGGTCCTGGACCCGCGCACCCTCGTGCTGCCCGACCTGCCGGGCAACCGGCGCGGTGACAGCTTCCACAACATCCTGTCCAACCCGCACGTGGGTCTGCTCTACCTGATACCCGGCGTCATGACGGTCCTGCGGATCAACGGGCGGGCGCGCATCCTCACGGACGCCCCGTTCTTCGACGAGATGGCAGTCAAGGGCCGGCGCCCCGACCTGGCACTGGTCGTGGACATCGACGAGATATACCTGCACTGCCCGGCCTCGCTGAAGCGCTCCGGCGTGTGGGCCCCGGAGACCTGGGAGGGCGCGGCGGGCTGAGGCCCGGGGCTCGCCGGTCCGGTCCCGGCACACGGTGTGTGCCGGGAACCATGAGGCGGGACCGGCGCGGAACGCGCCGCACTCGTCGGCCGCCTCAGCTGGCGCGGGCCTCCTCCACCGTGCTGACGACCGTGGTGACGGTGGATGCCGTGGCTCCGGCGGCGCCGTCGACCAGCCCGCCGAGTCCCCCGGCGTCGTCGAGCGCTCCGAGCGAGACGGGCTGTCCGGCCGCGCGTGCCACGTCCCCGTCTCCCGGGTGCGGACTGATCGCGGCGATGACCGCGCCGGTGGCGAACGTGAGGACGGCGAGTGCGCTTCGCTTCTTCATGCCGGATCAACGGCTCACGGCCCCGGAAGACACGCCGGATCTCCGCGCCACCCGCACCTTCCCGCCGTGGTCCCACCTCGCCGCCCCGCCGGCTCGGCGCGCTGCCTACGCTGTGCGCATGGTGGTCTACGCCCCGGCGGCGCTTCTTCTTCTCACCTTCTGCGTCAGCGTCGCGCGT
The DNA here is from genome assembly GCF_001905505.1 of Streptomyces sp. CB02058. Classification (GTDB taxonomy): domain Bacteria; phylum Actinomycetota; class Actinomycetes; order Streptomycetales; family Streptomycetaceae; genus Streptomyces. The sequence goes on along the minus strand of NZ_LIPG01000001.1, from coordinate 1,355,694 downwards.
GAGCGCCGGAAGTTCAGCAACGCCGTGATCCTGGGACTGGCGGTCCTCTGCGCCCTGGCGGGCCTCCTGTACAGCCTGGTCTCGTCGGGGTCCGTGCCGGCACGGGTCGTGGCGGTGTCGCTGCTGGTTCCGGGTGCCGTGGCCGTCCTCGTCCTGACGTACTTCCTCTTCCTCAACGGCGTACGGATGCTGCGCAAGGAGGGCAGGAGCCCGTCCAACCTGCTGTCGTTGCTGAGCGCCCTGGCGATCCTCGCCGTGCTCGCCCTGCTGGCGGTCGCCGCCGTGCTGCGGACCCCGGTGCTGATCGGGGTGGCGGCCGCGGCCGGCGGGCTGGCGCTCTACTTCTCGTTCCTGTTCCTGTGCTTCGTCTGCTACGCCTTCCTCTACGGACGGCTGCTGGTACGCCGCAGCGCCGATTTCGTGGTGGTGCTGGGGTCGGGGCTCGTCGGCGGATCCACCGTGCCGCCGCTGCTCGCGAGCCGGCTGAAGCGGGGGCGGGAGGTCCACGCCCGGCTCTCCCGGCGCGGCGGTTCCCCCGTGCTCATCACCTCGGGCGGGCAGGGCCCCGACGAGGACCTGCCCGAATCCCACGCCATGGCGGACCACCTGGTGGCCGAGGGCTTTCCGGCTCACCTCATCCGGCGGGAGGACCGGTCGACGACGACGGAGGAGAACCTGCGGTTCAGCAAAGCGATCATGGAGGAGGCGAAACCCGGCTACCGGTGCGTCGTCGTGACGAACAACTACCACGCCTTCCGTGCCGCCCTCACCGCCCGACGGGTCCGGATCCGGGGGCAGGTGGTCGGCGCGCCCACGGCCGCGTACTTCTGGCCCAACGCGACGATCCGCGAGTTCGCGGCGGTCCTGATGGACTACCGGCGGAGCAACGCCGTGATGTGCCTGCTGATCCTCCTCGGCGGAGTGGCCGTCTGGTGGACCCGTCTGAGGTAGGAGCGCCGGCACGCCCCGAAGAGGCTCAGAACCCGCCGCCTCCGTCGAAGCCGCCGCCTCCGAATCCACCGCCGTCCCCGAAGCCGCCCCCGTCGCCGAAGCCACCGAAGCCGGACGAGTCGAAGTCGGAGCCGGAGACGTCACCGCCGCTCCATTCACCGCCCCCGCCGAAGTCACCGCCGCCGTACTCCGCCGCGTACGCCGGGGTGGAGAGCATCGAGCCGAGCATGGTGCCGACCAGCAGGCCGGGCAGCAGACCGCCGCCGAAGTAGCCGCCGGCCCAGGGGCCGTAGGCCGGGCCCGCCTCCCAGTAGGGGCGGCGGCGGCCGTCGCCGACGTCGACCGTACGGCTCATGGGGTCCTCGCCCTCGCGCAGCCGGACCTCGTCCGCGCCGCAGACCGGGACCTCGCGGGCCGCGCCGCCGGACGGCGTCCACAGGACGTCCGCGACCGAGGGGCCGTGGCGCGGGTCGAAGAAGCAGGGCGGGCGGCGTGCCGGCAGCGCGCGGCCGGTGCGCCTGGCCTCCAGGACCGCGAGCGAGAAGCGGCCGTCCTCCAGGGCCTGGGTCACCCCTCGCACGTCGGACGGGTGCTGGGCGTTGCCCATGCGGGACTTGGCGTCGTCGTAGGAGTCGAGCGCACGCTCGTAGTCGACGCGCATCGCGTCGTCGGCGCCCTTCTCCCCCGGATGGAAGTCCAGCCGGTCCAGGGTTTCGCCGTACGCGGTGATGTCCTCGTCCACGACGACCCTGAGCTTCTCCAGGGCGGCCCGCTCTTCCTCCTCCTTCCGCTTCCTGTTGCGGCGGACGACGGCGAAGGCCGCGCCCCCGCCGATCAGGACCACGCCGCCGAGGACGATCAGGCCGCCCACCGGGACGCCGTTCGCCGCGCCGTCGGCGGCGTCGTCACCGCCGGACCAGGAGGCCGGGGCGCTGCCCTTGGCCTCCTTGACGGCCCGGTCGACGAAGGCGTTGAGCTGGGTCGCGGCGTTCGTGTCGGTGCCGGGTGCCTTCACGGCGGTGGTGAGGTTGTCGACCGCCCGGACCGGCATCACCTGCGGGTCGGCGCCCGCGTCGAAGCCGTCGCCGAGGCGGACCGCGTAGACACCGGTGATCCCGGTGTCGGTCCGCAGGTTCCGGAGGAGGTTGTCGGCCGGGTACTCGGACGTCGCCGGCAGGACGGCCACGAAGACCGGCTTGTCGGCGTCGGTGATCTTCTTCTCCAGGGCGGCCTCCTGGGCCGCCGAGAGCTGGCCGGACGCGGCCGGGTCGACGTAGACGGGGCCCTGCCGCAGGGCGCGGGCGGCGTCGTCGATCGTGGCGGGGGCGGCATGGGCGGTGGAGGACATGGCCAGCAGTGCCGCCGAGAGCATCAGCAGCAGGCAGGCCCACAAGGGAGCGAACAGCCTGTTCCGCATACTCCGAAAGTAACCCGGACGGGTGACAAATGCGCCACCCGCCCGGGTCCCTTTCGTGCTGTTACGCGGCTACACGGCGCGGTACGCCGCTCGCAGCTTCGCCACCGCTCCGGTGAGATCGCCGGTGAGCAGCAGGTGGTCGGCCTCGGCGAACGGCTTGGAGACCGCCTGGGTCAGCTTTCCGCCGGCCCGCTGCTGGACCAGGAGCCTCGCCCTGTCGACGATCTCCTTGCCGGCCGCGGTCTTCCCGAGGCCCGCCCGCTCGGCGAGCTGGGCGGCGACGGCGAGGCCGGTGAGCGTGGCCTCACCGCCCGTGGGGACCTTCTTCAGCGTGGTGAGACCCCAGCCGTACGGGAACTGCGGGTCGTACACCGTGTCACCGACGTTGACCGGCAGCTGCGCCTCGGACTTCGGCCAGGTCACCGGGAGCTGTCCGGTGAAGGCCCGCTTGCCGTAGAGGACGTCGGCGACGCCGTCCCCCTCGGTGCCGGGCAGCCAGGAGGCGACCAGCGCGTCGATGTCGCCGAGCCGGTCCCCGATGAGCTGGGGGCGGCCGGAGACGACGAGGACCGCGCACTTCATGGCCGCGCAGACCGTGTCGATCGCCTTCTTGTCGGCGTCGGTGAGCTCCAGGTCGTGTCCGTTGCCGACGTCCCCGATGCCCTCGGCGTACGGCTTCTCGCCGACGACCACCACACCGGCGTCGTAGCCGTCGGTCGGGGCGGAGGCGTCCTGGGAGAAGGTGGCCGACGAGGTGTTCTTCTCGATGCCCTCCAGGATCGTCGTGCCCGTGGTGGTGGCACCGGAGGCCCCCTGCCAGCTGACGGTCCAGCCGCCCGCCTGGTTGCCGAGGTCGTCGGCGTTGGAGCCGGCGACGTAGACCTTCTGCGAGGCCTTGAGCGGGAGCACCGGGCCGTCGTTCTTCAGGAGCACCTGGGACTTGGCGGCTGCCTCACGGGCGACCGCGCGGTGCCCGGCCGAGCCGACGTCGTCCAGGTTGGACGTGTCGGCGTACGGCTTCTCGAAGAGGCCGAGGCGGAACTTCTGGGTGAGGATGCGCGACACGGCGTCGTCGATCCGGGCCTGGCTGATCCGGCCGGCGGTGACCTCGCTCTGGAGCGTCTTCGTGAAGTCCTGGTACGCGGTCGGGACCATGATCATGTCCAGGCCGGCGTTGACCGAGGTGCGGACGTCGCTGGCGTAGTCGCCGGGGATCTGGTCGATGGCCTGCCAGTCGCTGATGACGAAGCCCTCGAAGCCCATCCGGTCCTTGAGCACACCGTTGATCATCTCGGCGTTGGCGTGCATCTTCACCGGGCCGGCGTTGTCGCCGAGGACGTCCAGCGAGGAGTACGACGGCATGACCGTGCCGACGCCCCGCTTCACGGACTCGGCGAAGGGCGCGAGGTGGACGGCTTCGAGCTCCTCGCGGGTGACCTTGGTGACGCCCTGGTCGATGGTGTACGAGCCGGTGGTGGACGAGCCGAACTCCGTGCCGCCATCGCCGACGAAGTGCTTGGCGCTGGCCAGCACCTTGTCGTTGCGGTCCAGGTCCTTGCCGGACGGGCTGCCCTGCATGCCGTTGATGACCGTCTCCATGGCCTCGACCAGGGCGGGGTCCTCGCCGTACGCCTCGTAGGAACGGCCCCAGCGCTCGTCACGGGTGACGCAGACGCAGGGGGCGAAGTCCCAGGGGATGCCGGTGGCGCGGACCTCGCTCGCGGTGACGGCGCCGGTCTTCTCGGCGAGCTTCGGGTCGCGGCCCGCGCCGATGCCGATGTTGTGCGGCATGATCGTCGAGCCGATCACGTTGTTGTGCCCGTGCACCGCGTCCACGCCGTAGATCAGCGGGATCTGGAAGCGGGTGGCCTGCGCGCGCAGCTGGTAGGCGTCCACCATCTTCGCCCACGCCTCGGGCGTGTTCGGGGTGGGCACCGAGCCGCCGCCGGAGAGCAGCGAACCGAGGTCGTACGCGGCGATGTCGCCCTGCGACTTCAGCGCGTTGCGCTCGGCCTGGGTCATCTGCCCGGCCTTCTCCGCGGGGGACATCCGCGCCAGCAGGTCGGCGACCCGCTGCTTCACCGGCAGCTTCGCGTTCTGGTACGGCAGCCCGTGGGCGTCGATGACGACCTGCGGGTTCTCCTTGGGCGCCTTGGCCCCGGTGACGGTGAGCTCCAGCGGGATCGTCTCCGCGGACTCGGCGCCCCTGTCCTTGGCGGTGGCCACGGAGACGGTGTGCGTGGTGCCGGACGCGGTGCCGGCGGGGAAGGTGTGGGTGCCGGTGACCGGGGTGTAGTCCTTGCCGGACTCGGCGCTGCCGCCCTTGGTCGTGTAGGCGACGGTGACGGGCTCCTCGATGGGTACGGAGCCGGTGGTGGCGACGGAGATCCTGATGTCCGCCGTCCCGCCCTCCTTCACCGTGTGCACGGCGGAGTCGACGACGACGCTCGACTTCAGCGCCGGGTCGGCCTTGCCGTACAGCTCGACGGCGTCCATGGCGAAGGAGCCGGGGGCGCCGGTCGGCAGCGTGACGGCGTAGCCCCACATCTCGTTCAGGCCGAGGACCTGGTCGATGCCGCCGACGGGCTGGTAGTCCGCGCGGTAGACGAAGTCCGCGAAGGGGATCTCGACCTGGTGCCAGCCCTCCCAGTCGTCGGTGAAGGAGGTGGTCCACAGCTCGGAGGCGCCGCCGTTCGCGCCGCCGTCCTTGATCTCGAAGTTGATCCGCTTGCCCGAACCGGGCGGCAGGGGCGCGGTGTTCTGGCCGTACCACCAGAAGCGGATGCCCTTGTGGGCGGTCCAGTCCTTCGGGGGCTGGTCGACGGCGAACTCATGGCTGAGTCCGCCCCAGGCGCTGATGTCGTAGGTGCCCTGGAGGACCTTGGAGCCCTCGGGGGCGTCGGCGCGCTCCTTGAACTCCAGCGCCGGGTGGTCGTCCGCGTCGCCGCCCCAGGTGAACAGGGAGTCGGCGGGCGGGTTGCCGAGGGGCACCTCGCCCTCGAAGCGGTCGACGAGGACGGGGGCCGGTTCCTCGGCGTCGGCCGCCGCGCTGGGGACGGCCCCGGCGAGGAGTGAGGCGAGGACGGTGGCCGCGGCGAGCGCGGCGGTCGCCGGTCTCGCGCGATGGCGTGCGCGGGCGTGCGGTGTACGGGGCATGCGCGGCTCTTCTCTGCTCCGGTGGTCGGTGGACGGGGCTACTTCTGCTCGACCCGCACCCAGTCGATCTCCGCCTTGATGCCGCCCTGCGCGACGCGGTCGACGCTGGACTGCGGGAGGCCCCAGTAGGGCTGGGTGACCTTGTTCCAGCCGGCGGGATAGGCCCCGCCGAGGGCAAGGTTGAGGATCACGTACTGGTTGTGGTCGAAGACCCACTTGCCGCGGGTCGACTCCAGCTTCTGGCGGGAGGTCTGCTGGACGACGCGGTCGTCGACGGTGAAGGTCATGCCTTCGGGCGTCCACTCGACGCCGTAGGTGTGCCACTGGTCGCCGCGTCCGCCGTTCGGATACGTCTGCTGCTTGCCGATGTTGCCGTCGGCGGAGTACCCGGGGCCGTGCAGGGCGGAGCTGGTCCAGTCGCCGTAGCCGATGTTCTCCATGATGTCCGTCTCGCCGGAGCCGGGCCAGGAGACCGCCGGGTCGTCGACGTCGCTGCCCAGCATCCAGAAGGCCGGCCAGTACCCGTCGCCGACGGGCAGCTTCATGCGGGCGCTGACCCTGCCGTAGGTGAAGTCGAACTTCGTGTTGGTGTCGACGCGGCCGGAGGTGAAGTCGAACGTGCCGTTGGGCGTGGAGGTGCAGCCCTTGCAGTACTTCGACTCCAGGACCAGGGCTCCGTTCTCGGTCCGGATGTTGGCGGGCGAGTCGACGTACGCCTGGGACTCGCCGTTGACCGGGCCCATCTCCGTACCGGTGCGCACCACACGCCACTTGGAGCGGTCGAGGCCCGATCCGGTGAAGTCGTCGAAGAACTTCGTGGTGTACGCGCCGCCGGGGTTCGTGGGCAGGGCCGGGTAGGCGGCGTTCGCGCTGCCGCCGGTGCCCCACACCTGGAACTCGTAGAGGGAGTAGCCGAACTGGGCTGTGGAGGGAGCCGGGTTGTAGAAGGAGCGGCGCTCCTTGCCGAGCATCCGGACGTAGCGGCCGGTGGCGGGGGCGGACAGGGTGATCGTGTCGTGGCGGCCCACGGCGTCGCCGGGGGACTTCACGTCGGCGCGCCGGGCGGCGACCTCGGAGGCGGACGGGCGGTGCACGGTGCGCCAGGTCCTGTTGTCGTCGGAGACCTGGATCTCGTAGTCGACGGCGTAGGCGGCCTCCCAGTACAGGTCGAGGCTGCTGATGGTGGAGGTGGCACCGAGGTCGACGCCGACCCAGCGGTCCGCGTTCCAGTCGGAGGACCAGCGGGAGCGGTCCGCCTTGAGGTCGGCGGGCCAGCCGCCGTCGGTGACGTAGGCGGGTGAGTTGCCGGCGTGCTGGTAGAGGTTCCCGAAGGCGGGGTGGTTCAGGGCGAGGTTGGCGCGGGTCGTGGACGCGGGGGCCGGCTCGCCGCCGTACACCTGGAAGGAGAAGAGCGAGTAGCCGTAGGGGGTGGCGCGCTCCACGCCACGCATCCGGACGTAGCGGCCGGTGACCTCCTGCGGGTAGGTGTGGGCGGTGACGGTGCCGCCGGTGCCCTCCGTCTCGGTGTAGAAGGGCGTCCAGTCCGTGCCGTTCCTGGAGACCTCCAGGACGTACCGCTTGCCGTAGGCGGCCTCCCACTCCAGCTTGACCTGGTTGATGCGGATCGTGGCGCCCAGGTCGATCCGTATCCAGGCGTCGTCGGCGAAGTTGCTGGACCAGCGGGTGGCGGCGTCGCCGTCGGCCGCGGCCCCCGGGGCGACCCCGGCGTTCTCGCTGCCGGACGCGGTGACCGCGCCCGGGTTCGCGGTGTAGGCGGACGCCGCCCTGTCGGTGTCCCAGGCCGCAGCGGCGGCCCGCACCGCGGGGTCGGGGGCGGGGGCGGCGAGGGCCATGGGGGTGGTGAGGGCGATCAGGGCGGCGGTCGTGGCGAACAACGTCGTACGTGAGGGCATGTGGGGGTGCTCCGATACGGGTCAGTCGTTGCGGGATTCACGGGTCAGGTGGATCGTGTCGCGGTACCACTTGGCGCTGTCCTTGAGCGTCCGCGCCTGCGTGTCGTAGTCGACGCGGACGATGCCGAACCGCTTGTCGTAGCCGTACGCCCACTCGAAGTTGTCCATCAGCGACCAGGCGAAGTAGCCCCGGACGTCGGCACCCTGGGCGCGTGCCTCGGCCAGGGCGGCGATGTGGTCGGCGAGGTAGGCGGTGCGGTCGGCGTCGGGCACGGTGCCGTCGGCGGCGACGGTGTCGTCGAAGGCGGCGCCGTTCTCGGTGATGACGGTCGGCAGCGCGTAGTCGCGCTGGAGCCGCAGCAGGAGATCGGTGAGCTCGGTGGGGGTGATCTCCCAGTCCATGGCGGTGCGGGGCAGGTCGCGCTCCACCCCGCGCACGACGGGGAGCCCGTCGGCGTCGGTCGGCGATCCGTCCTCGGTGACTCCGGAGAACAGGGCGCCCCGGTAGAAGTTGACGCCGAGGACGTCGAGGGGTGTGGCGATGGCCTCCAGGTCGCCCTCCTGGACGGGCAGTTCGATGCCCTGGGCGGCGAGGTCGTCCACGACGTCCTGCGGGTAGCGGCCGTGGACGACCGGGTCGAGGTACAGGCGGGTGCCCATGCCGTCGGCGCGGCGGCAGGCCTCCCGGTCGGCCTCGCTGTCGGTCTCCGGGGTCGCGGTGCCGAGGTTGAGGGTGATGCCGAGTTCGAGCGGGTTGGCGCCCGCGGCCTCGCGCATCTGCCGGGCGGCGAGGCCGTGGCCGAGGAGCAGGTGGTGGACGGCGCCCATGGCGTCGCCCATGTCGGTGCGGCCGGGGGCGTGCGCCCCGTAGGCGTATCCGAGCATCGCCGAGCACCACGGCTCGTTGAGGGTGGTCCAGTGCTCGACCCGGTCACCGAGGGCCTCGTAGGCGAGCATGGAGTACTCGGCGAACCGCAGGGCGGTGTCGCGGGCCGGCCAGCCGCCCGCGTCCTCCAGCTCCTGCGGCAGGTCCCAGTGGTAGAGCGTGATCCAGGGCGTGACGCCCCTGCCCCGGAGCTCGTCGACCAGCCGCTTGTAGAAGTCGAGGCCCTTGGAGTTGGCGGGGCCCCGGCCGCCGGGCTGGATGCGCGGCCAGGCGAGGGAGAAGCGGTAGGTGTCGACGCCGAGGCCCGCGATCAGCTCCACGTCCTCGGGCATCCGGTGGTAGTGGTCGCAGGCCACGTCGCCGTGCTCCGCGTGGTGCACGGCGCCCGGGACACGGCAGAAGGTGTCCCAGATGGAGGGGGTGCGGCCGTCCTCCGCCACGGCGCCCTCGATCTGGTACGAGGAGGTGGCCACGCCCCAGCGGAAGTCCGCGGGGAGTCCCTGGACGGCGGCGGGCTGCAGGCTGCTGCGGGGCGTGACGAGATTCATGGGTCTCCGTAACTCCGGGTGTGCTGTGGGGTGGTGAGCGGTGGTGCGGTCAGTGGTGCAGCCAGCAGGCGACCTCGCGGTCCTGGCCTGCGTCCGGCGCGGCGAGGACCGGCACCCGTGCGGAACAGGCGTCGAAGGCCTTGCCGCAGCGGGGATGGAAGGCGCAGCCGGCGGGCATGGCGGACAGGTGCGGGGGTGAGCCGGGGATGCCGGTGAGCTCGCGCCGGGGGCCGTGCAGCGCGGGGAAGGAGTGCAGCAGGCCCTCGCTGTAGGGGTGGCGCGGGTCGCGGTAGATCTCGGCGGCGCCCGCCTGCTCCACGATCCGTCCGCCGTACATGATCGCGATGCGGTCGGAGAACTCGATGAGCAGCGAGATGTCGTGGGTGATGAACACGACGGAGAAGGAGAGGCGTTCGCGCAGTTCCACCAGCTTGCGCAGGATCTGCCGCTGCATCACGACGTCGAGTGCGGTGGTGGGCTCGTCCATGATGACGATCTCGGGCTCCAGGGCGAGCGCCATCGCGATCATCACGCGCTGGCGCATACCGCCGGAGAGCTGGTGCGGATAGGCGGCGAGCCGGTCCGCGGAGATGCCGACGAGGCCGAGCAGTTCCTCGGCGCGCGCGGTCCGCTCGGCGGCCCGCATGCCGGGGCGGTGCGCGGCGAGCACGTCGGTGAGCTGGCTGTGGACCGTGTGCACCGGGTTCAGCGAGTTCATCGCCCCCTGGAACACGATCGACAGCTCCTGCCAGCGGAAGGCGCGCAGCTCGTCGGGGCTCAGGGCGAGGATGTCGACGGCCTCACCGCCCGGCCGGTGGTAGTGGACGTCCCCGCCGGTGATCACCCCGGGCGGGGAGAGCAGCCGGGTGACGGCGTACGCCAGGGTGGACTTGCCCGAACCCGACTCCCCCGCCAGGCCGAGGACTTCACCCCGGTGGAGGGTGAGGTCGATGTCCCGCAGCGCGCGGACGCCGGTCTCGCCGGTGCCGTAGTCGACGTTCAGGCCGCTGATGGTGAGGATCGGCTCGGCGGTCATGCGCTGTGCTCCTTGCTGGGCGTGCCGGGCGATTCGGGGGTGCCGGACGGCGCCGGTTCCGTGGGGGTGCCGGACGGCGCCGGTTCCGTGGGGGCGCCCTCGCGGGCCACGGGGGTGAACGCGGGCGGCTCGGACGCACCGGGCGACCGGGGCTCGGCGGTGCGGACCACGGGGGTGAAGCCGACCCGCATCCGGACCTTCCGGGAGGAGCCCGTCGCGGTGCGCAGACGCGGGTTGACGAACTCGTCGATGCCGAAGTTGATGAGGGAGAGCGCCGTGCCCAGCAGGGCGATGCACAGACCGGCCGGGACGAACCACCACCAGGCGCCCTGGGCCAGGGCCTGGTTGGACTGCGCCCAGAAGAGGACGGTCCCCCAGTTCCAGTGGGAGATGTCGGCCACGCCGATGAAGGCGAGGGTGATCTCCGAGAGGACGGCGAAGATGACGGTGCCGACGAAGCCGGAGGCGATGACGGCGGTGAGGTTCGGCATGACCTCGAACAGGATGATCCGCCAGGTGGACTCGCCCGTGGCGCGGGCGGCCTCCACGTAGTCGCGGCGCCGCAGCGACAGGGTCTGGGCGCGCAGCACGCGGGCGCCCCAGGCCCATGAGGTGAGGGCGATGACGGCGGCTATCAGCAGGTCCCCGGTGTCCTCGACGAAGCTCGCGATGATGATGATCAGCGGCAGGCCGGGGATGACGAGGAAGATGTTGGAGAGCATCGAGAGGACCTCGTCGGCGGCGCCGCCGAGGAATCCCGCGCTGACCCCGATGAGCACGGACAGCACGGTCGCCAGGATGCCGGCGAGGAATCCGACGAGCAGCACGCCCCGGGTGCCGACCAGGATCTGGGAGAGGACGTCCTGTCCCGTCTGGGTCGTCCCGAACCAGTGCTCGGCGGACGGCGGTTGCAGCAGCTGGTCGCTCATCGCGTCCGGGTCGTACGGGGCGAGCCAGGGGCCCGCCACGGCGAGGAGCACGAAGAAGGCGAGGATCAGCAGCCCGATGCGGGTCTTCCCTCCGCGCAGGAAGCGGAACCTCACCCGGCCCGCGGCGGCGGGGGTGGGCGGGTCGTCCAGTACGGCGACGTCGGTGGCGGTGACGGACACAGTCGTCAGGCCTCCTTACGAGTGCGGGGGTCGAGGAGGGCGTAGGCCATGTCGGCCAGCAGGTTCGCGGCGAGCACGGAGAGCGTGATGATCAGGAAGACGCCCTGCATGAGCGGGTAGTCCTTGGCTCCGACGGCCTGGAAGAGCTGGTAGCCGATGCCCGGGTAGGAGAAGACCATCTCGACCAGCAGGGTGCCGCCGACGATGAAGCCCAGCGAGAGGGCGAAGCCCGAGATGTTGGGCAGGACGGCGTTGCGCGCGGCGTAGGAGAACATCACGCGCCGCTCGGAGAGCCCCTTGGCCTGCGCCACCATGACGTAGTCCTCGGAGGAGACCGTCACCATCATGTTGCGCATGCCGAGGATCCAGCCGGCGATGGCGCTCAGGACGATCGTCACCCCGGGGAGCACCCCGTGGTAGAGGGCGCTGGAGATGAACGGCCAGTCGAAGGCCGGGACCAGGGAGTTGTCGTATCCCCCGGCCGCCGGGAAGATCTGCCACTTGACCGCGAACACCGCGATGGCGATGAGGCCGAGCCAGAAGTAGGGGATGGCCGAGATGAAGGTGGTCACGGGCAGCAGCCCGTCCAGCCAGGAGCCTCGCCGCCAGCCGCTGTAGACGCCGATGCCGGTGCCGAGCAGGAAGCTGATCAGGGTGGTGATCCCGACCAGGGCGAGCGTCCAGGGCAGCGACTGGGAGATCACCTCGCCGACCGGGGTCGGGAAGAAGGTGAAGGAGAGCCCGAGGTCGCCGTCGAGCAGATGGGACCAGTAGTCGGTGTACTGCGCCCAGACGGACTGCTTCTCGTCGAGTCCGAACAGCGCCTTCAGCGAGGCGATGGCGGTGGTGTCGAGCTGCCCCTGGTACCGGCTCATCAGGGCGTCGACGGGGTCGCCCGGCATCATGCGCGGGATCAGGAAGTTGATGGTGATGGCGGCCCACGCGGTGATCGCGTAGAAGGCGAACCGCTGGAGGATGTACTTCACTTCGCTGCTCCCTCGGCGGTGGTGCCGTCGTACAGCCAGCAGGCGGCCCACTGGCCGTCCGCCAGGTCGAAGCGCGGCGGCAGCTCGGTGCGGCAGCGCTCCATGGCCTTGGGGCAGCGGGGGTGGAAGCGGCAGCCGGCCGGCGGGGTGATCAGTGAGGGCGGCTCGCCGCTCCCGGTCTCCTCCTGCGCCTCGGTGTCCGCCACCCGGTCGGGGTCGGGTGCGGAGGCGATGAGCAGCTGGGTGTAGGGGTGTGCGGGGTGCTGGGTGACGGTCTCGCTGTCGCCGCCCTCGACGATCCGGCCGGCGTACATCACCAGGGTCGTGTCGGCGAAGTAGCGGGCGGACGCGATGTCGTGGGTGATGTAGAGGATCGCCAGGTGCAGGCGCTCCTTGAGGTCGCGGAGCAGGTTGAGGACGCCGAGCCGGATCGACACGTCCAGCATCGACACCGGCTCGTCGGCGAGCAGCACCTGGGGGTCGGCGCCGAGCGCGCGCGCGATCGCGACGCGCTGGCGCTGCCCTCCCGACAGCTCGTGCGGGAACTTGTCCAGATACTGATGAGGAGGAGTCAGCTGGACGCGTTCGAGCAGAGCGGTCAGGTTCTTCTCCAGGTCCGCCTCGCCGTCCCCCGCCCTGCCGTGGATCTTCAGGGCGCGGGTGAGGTGGTAGCGCACGGTGTGCACCGGGTTGAGCGAGGCGAAGGGGTCCTGGAAGATCAGCTGGACCTGCTTGACGTATCTGCGGAAGGACCGGCCACGTCCGGCCTTCACCGCCGTGCCGCCCAGCTCGATCTCCCCCGCGGTGAGCGGGTACAGCTGGGCGAGCAGCCGCGCGACGGTGGATTTGCCCGAGCCGGACTCCCCCACCAGAGCCGTGACGGTGCCGCGCCGGAGCTTCAGCGAGACGTCGTCGACGGCGTGGACGGTACGGCGGCTGCGGGCGAGGAGGTCCTTGCCGGTGCGCCGTACGGGGAAGTGCTTGGTGACTCCGCGTGCTTCGAGCACCACATCGTTCGTGGTGCGCACGTCTGCGGACTGTTCGGTGGTCATGGCCGGTTCTTCCCGTGCTTACTTGGCGGGCTTCAGGTTCAGCACGACTTCCAGCGCGTCCTGCTGGGTGTGCTGCGGGGCTGCGTAGGGGTCCGCCTCGGTCGGCCAGCCCACCCAGTTCTTCGTGGAGTACTCGGCGCCGATGGGGGCGGCGGCCGTCGGGATCACCGGCGCCTGCTCGACCATGATCTTCTGGAGGGCGTTGATGGCCTTGGTGCGCGTGGCGTCGTCCGTGGCGTTGGCGTACTCCTTCAGCGCGGCGGTCGCCTCGGGGCTCTTGAAGCGGCCGAAGTTGCCGAGCTGGGAGGCCTTGCCGATGGGCTGGAGGATCGCCCCGTCCATGATGTTCTGGTACATGTCGTACGGGGTGGCGCCGCTGTTGGTCCAGTGCAGGGTGGCGTCGAAGTTGCCGACGGCGACATCGTTGGTCCAGGCCTCGGCGGTCTGGGTCTTGACCTTGGCCTCGATGCCGAGCTGCTTGATGCTGTCCTTGATGATCGAGAGCCCGGTGATGTAGTCGTTCCAGCCGGCCGGGTCGGTGAAGGTCAGCTTCACGGGCTTGCCGCTCGGGTCCTTCAGGACGCCGCCACTGAGCTTGAAGCCGGCCTCGTCGAGGATCTTCTTGGCCCCCGCGACATCGGGCTTCGTGGTGGCGCTCTTGTACTCCGGCGCGAGGAACGGCTCACCGGCGGGCAGCGGGATGCCGGTCGGGTTGGTGATCTCCGGGTAGAGCGTCGCCTGCGCCTGCACGTGGATCGCGTTGCGGTCGACGACCATGGCCATCGCCTTGCGCAGCGCCGGGTTGTCGAACGGCTTGCGGGCGGTGTTGAACCACAGGCCGTGGATGCCGAGTCCCGAGGGGAACCAGAGCTTGTGGTTCTTCGGGTCCTTGGCGACGTACAGCTGCTTGTAGTTCGGCATGAAGACGAACGACCACTCGAGCTTGCCGTTGGCCAGGGCCGTGGTCGCGGCGCTGTTGTCGTTGTACGTGCTGTAGCGCAGCTCCTTGACCTTGGTCTCGCCCTTCCAGTAGGTGGGCGTGGCGGTCAGGGTGGTGGTCTGCGGGGTGAAGGTCTTCAGCTTGTACGGGCCGGAGCCGACCGGGGTGCGGTTGGGCCAGGTCTCGGGGTTCTCGACCTTCTCCCAGATGTGCTTGGGCACGACATAGGTCGAGATGATCTTGTTCTGGTTGACGAACTGGGATTCCTTGAAGGTCAGGACGACCTTCTCGCCCTCGACGGCGATGCCGTCGTACGGGATGCCGTTGCCGTTGAGCGCCGGGTGCTTCTTCAGCAGCTCGAAGGTGAACGCGACGTCGGCGGCGGTGAGCGGCTTGCCGTCGGCCCACTTGGCCCGCTTGTCGAGGGTGAAGGTGAGCTTGGTGAAGTTGGACTCCCAGTCCCACGCGGTCGCGAGCCAGGGGTCGGCCTTGTCGGTGGGGCGGATCATGTTGGTCATCGCCAGCGGCTCGTAGATCATGTACCGGTAGCCGAGCGTGGCGCTCGCGGAGGTGGCGAGGAACGGGTTGCTGTTGTTCGTCTGCGGTCCGTCCGGCTTGCCGATGGTCAGCACGCCGGAGGCACCGGCTCCGCCTCCCTTGTTGGCGCCCGAGTTGGCGGACGAGCAGCCCGCGGCGAGCGCGACCACGGCAGTGGCGACTGAGAGCGCTCTCAGAGTGTGACGACGGCGTACGGACATGGCGACTCCAGGAGGACTGCGGGTCTGGGAGATCCGGTGTGGACAGCGCTCGACGCGCCGGGCGGGTGGTGCGGGTGCCGGTGGCGGCTGGTTCGGGGATGCGGACGGGTGACCGGCGGGGAGGCCGGGTCCGTTACGGCGCCGAGTGGCGCACGACCAGTTCGGTGGGCAGCACGACCGGTCCGTCCGGTACGGCGGTGCCGCCGAGGTGGGAGAGCAGCAGGCGGGCCGCCGCCTCGCCCATCTGCCGGGTGGGCTGATGCACGGTGGTCAGCGGGGGTTCGGTGTGTTCGGCCATCGGGATGTCGTCGAAGCCGACCACCGCGATGTCGTCGGGTACGCGGCGGCCGGCGGCTCGCAGGGCCCGCAGGACACCGGCCGCGCTGATGTCGTTGTGCGCGAAGACGGAGTCGAACTCGGTGCCCGACGCGAGGAGTTCCTCCACTGCGAGACGGCCCCGGCGTTCGGTGAAGTCCCCGTCCACCACCAGTTCGGTGGGCAGGACGGATTGGAATCCCGCGAGCCGGTCGCGTACGCAGCCGAAGTGCTTCGGCCCCGCGACGACCAGGGGTCTCGTGCGTCCCGAGTCCCGCAGATGGCGGGCGGCGGACGCGCCCCCCTCGTGATTGGTGGTCACGACGGAGGGGAATTCCGGGTGGTGGCCCCGGTCGTCGATCAGCACGATCGGCAGTCCGGACCTGTGCAGCGCGGTGAGCTGGTCGAGCGTGTTCTCGGGTTCCACGACGACGAGGCCGTCGAAGGCGCGCGCCGACACCTGGGTGGTGAAGCGCTCGACGGACTCGGCACCCCGGTTGCAGGTGAAGAGCAGCAGCCCGTAGTCGGCGGCCTCGACGGTGTCGACGACTCCCTGGAGCACCTCGCCCATCCACGGCCAGGTGAGCGAGGGCACCAGCATCCCGACCGTACGGCTGCTGCCGCGGGCCAGCCCGACGGCGCCCGAACTCGGCACGTAACCGAGGTCCGCGATCACTTCACGAACGCGGGCGGCCGTGGAACCGTCCACGTCGCCCTTGAGGTTGAGGACCCGCGACACCGTCGTCTTGCTGACGCCGGCCTCACGGGCGACATCGGCGATGGTGACGCGCATCGGAGCCTCCAGGGGCAAGGCAGGACAGGGGTACGGAACGGGCTTCGGTACCGGTTCCGCAACCGGTACCGGAACCGGTACCGGCGTTGCGGCTGGAGTTAACCCCGCTGGAACAGAGGCGTCAATACTTCACACCGAGATTGGTCCGTACCCATGCTCGAAGCAGCTTCGGAACACGATGCGTTCACCTCTTGAACAAGCGAACCTCTTGACGAGGCCGCGTAGGCGCAGTTCACCACCGGCTCGTCCGGCAACACCGCTCCACCCTGCCCGGAGAGGGAGCAGGCCGTGATCCGGACGCGAAGGACGGCCTGGGTTCCTGGGAGCGAGACCGGACGCCGGACACCGGCGACGACATGCCGGCCGGGCAGCGGATCCGCATCGCGGCTTCTCGATCGCACACGATGCGCAGGAACGGCTTCCGCTCACCGGACGGGCCGAACAGCTCACTCCCGAGAGCTGACGACGGTCGACTCGTCGTGGCACGCACCGGCCTCGTTGATCCACGGCGGTCTGCTCGACGACGGTTACGGCACGCGCGACGCACGGTCAGCGCGCACGACGCGGACAGCGGGCACGGCCGGGCCGACCGCGGGATCGAGCAAAGCCACGGCCTTACACCTGCAACAGGTCCGGGGGTGCGACGCCGGACGTACGGCGCCTCGACGGGGGACGTCGTGACACGGCGGCGGGCGAGCGTCCGGACGTGACCGGCCGGTCCACCGCGAGGGCCCGGGTCCGGACCCGCACCGGAGCCGCCGGCGCGACACGGCGGCTCCGGCAGGGGACGGCCGGTCAGTGGGCGAGGTCGGCCTTGAAGGTGTTGCTGGCGTAGTCCATGGAAACGCTGTACTCCGTGCCGTCCTTGACGTCGGTGGCAATGACCCGCCACTTGCCCAGGTCGCCCGACTTCGTGAACTCCTTCCAGGAGTTGCAGGTCGTGCCGCCGGAGGACGGGTGGAAGCACACCCGCACGGTCAGCAGGCCCGCATTGCCCCAGTCGGTGAACCTCACGTTGATGTCGTTGCACCGTGAGGTGGTGGTGTACCGGCCGAACCTGTGCTCGGACTGGTCCGTTCCCATGTTCCAGGTCTTGCTGACCGCGCCGCCGTAACAGGTCGCGGCAGCCGCATTCGACGCGGTTCCGACCGTGAGTCCGCCCGCCGCCATGACCAGTCCGCCCGCGACCGCCGCCGCCCGTTTCGTCGCTCTCCTCATGCCGTGTTCTCCTCTGACTGCCGATACGCGGAGTTCCGCACGAGGCGCCCGGGAGACCGATCCCCGGGCGCCTGTTCACCGCGTCAGCTTCTCCACTTCCGTCCTGGCCGGCCAGGCCGTTGCGCTCTGCCGCAACAGCCCGGGTCAGGAGCCGGTTCAGGCTGCGCCGGATCAGGGAGCGAGTCCGTCGACGTGCGTCACGAGGCGGAGGAAGGAGTCATGGCGTGGCCGCCCGTGCCCCGCCCCGCCGGTTCCGGTACGGCCGCCCCACCCCCCTCGCCCGCTCAGGGAGGCCACGCACGCACGAGGCCGTCGCGGTGGACAACAGGGCCCACCGGCGGGGGCGTTCAGGCGGCGCGCCCCCGGAGCGCTCCGTGATCCGCGCCGCCGGCCGGCGCTCCCCCTCCGTCACGCCGGGAACGTGCGACGGAGGAGGGTCGAGCCTAGACTGGAGTTCGAGGCTCGACCCAACACTGGCGCTTGCAGGACGTGTTGAACGCGCGCCGTGAAGCGTGCGGTTCGCCGATGGACCTCGAAGGCCGTACGGCCCCGGCGGAACCGGGGCCCGGCCCACAGCCATGGAGCATGTGACGGTGCCTCCCGGCCCGGCGGCCCGTCCTCCCTCTGCATGATGCCCCGGCGCGGACCGCTGCGGCGGGACAGCGGGGCCGCGGGCCGTCCCGATGCCGTGGCCCGGCGGTCCGGGGAAGATCCGTCGGTGCCTGCCCGGGAGACGGCGCGTGCGAGCCCCGTCCGGGGCCTTCCACGACCTCGTGCACATGTGTGGCCGGCGGGAACGGCCTCGTGCATATCGGTGGGCCGTCGGATCACCACCGAGGCCGCCGGTGCGGCCTTTCCCCCACGTCCGGAGGAGTTGATCAGGATGCCTGAAGTCATCGGTGCCATCAGGGACAAGTGGCTCGCACTCGGGGGCCCCGGAGGAACTCTGGGCGAGCCGCTCGATGTCGAACAGCCCACCTTCGACGGGGTGGGCAGGTTCGAGGAGTTCCAGCGCGGCACGGTCAGCTGGCATCCGCAGATCGGAGCCTTCGCGGTCTGGGGAATGATCCGGGACGTGTGGTCCGGGCTCGGCCGGGAACAGTACGGCTACCCCGTCACCGACGAGTCCGTCTGCCCGGACGGACGCGGACGCTTCAACCACTTCCGCGCCATGCACACCCCCGGCAACCCCGAATCCTCCATCTACTGGACCCCCGAAACAGGCGCCCACCCCGTCTACGGAGACATCCGACGCAAATGGAGCGAGCTCGGCTGGGAGACATCCCCCCTCGGCTACCCCAACGCCCCCGAAACCGACTGCTCCGTCGGCGGAGGCCGACGCCAGACCTTCGAAGCCGGAACCGCCGTGTGGCACCCCGACCACGGCACCTTCACCGTCCACGGCCTCATCGCCGCGACCTGGGCCGCCGCCGGAGCCGAACAGTTCGGCCACCCCGTCACCGACGAGACCGGCTGCCCGGACGGACGCGGACGCTTCAACCACTTCCGCGCCATGCACACCCCCGGCAACCCCGAATCCTCCATCTACTGGACCCCCGAAACAGGCGCCCACCCCGTCTACGGAGACATCCGACGCAAATGGAGCGAGCTCGGCTGGGAGACATCCCCCCTCGGCTACCCCAACGCCCCCGAAACCGACTGCTCCGTCGGCGGAGGCCGACGCCAGACCTTCGAAGCCGGAACCGCCGTATGGCACCCCGACCACGGCACCTTCACCGTCCACGGCCTCATCGCCGCGACCTGGGCCAACGCCGGAGCCGAACAGTTCGGCCACCCCGTCACCGACGAGACCGGCTGCCCCGACGGACGCGGACGCTTCAACCACTTCCGCGCCATGCACACCCCCGGCAACCCCGAATCCTCCATCTACTGGACCCCCGAAACAGGCGCCCACCCCGTCTACGGAGCCATCCGGGACCGCTGGGCGGGTCGCGGCTGGGAGAGGAGCTCGGTCGGATACCCCCTCGAAGCGGAACACGACCGGGCCGGCCTCCCGGGCCGGGAGCAGAACTTCGAGCACGGCCGGGTCACCTGGACACCGGAGACCGGTGCGTTCTTCGACCCGCTGGCGCTCAGCGCCCCCATCGAGACGGGCGGGCTCGCCGCGCTCGGCGGCTGGATCGCGGTGACCGTCAACGGCGACGGCTCGACCCGTTGGCAGGGCCACGCCCACGACAGCGGAGCGGACGGCTACGACTTCGGCATGTCCGCCGTCCTGCGGGCGTCGTCCGGTCGCGCTCTGGCCTTCGCCCACTCGGGGCACGTGGGAGGCACCTTCACCTCCGGGTCGCGCGACCACGACTGGGACCAGACCGTCCCACCGCACCCCGTCGTGACGGCCAATCTCGGCGCGTTCAGCGACGGACAGCTGGAGACCCACCTGGACTACTCCAGCGACATCGGCAGCACCCTCGAAGGCGCCCTCGAATGGCTCGTCAAATGGGGTGTGGGCAGCGCTCTCGGGCCGGTCGGCGCCGTGGTGTTCGTCGGGCTGGAGGTCGGGTCGCTCATCGCCACCGGATCGCTGGTCCCGGGGGCACGTCTCGCGGGAGGCATCCTCTGGATGGCCGGGCCGGCGAACACCCTCCTCGCCATCGCCGCCGAGGGGGTCGCCTCCCTCGGCAGCCGTACGCGTGAACTCACCCAGGAGGAGTACGACTGGGCGGATTCGAGGGTGTTCAGCGGTTCCCTCCCTCCGAGGGACCAGATCATCCTGACCGACACCATCGGCGGTGGGGACCGGGCCTTCACCTTCCCGCGCTACGACGGGAAGGTGACGCTCAACATGGGTGCCGGCGCGTTCGACGATCCGCGCCAGGGGACCCCGGGGGCGCTCGGGCAGACCTTCGTCCACGAGCTCGTACACGCCTGGCAGATCCGCCACATGTCGATGGAACTGAGCCTGCTGGCCGACGCCTTCGCGTCCAAGGTGTGCGAGGCCACCGGTGGCAATCCCTACACCTACGGGCCCGCGGGCCAGCCGTACGCCGAGCTGAACCTGGAGCAGCAGGCCCAGGTGGTCAGCGACTGGTTCGCCGGCCGGGCACCGGCCGGCACGAATCAGACGGGTGTCCCCGCCGACGTCAACAGCCCCTACTTCAGGTACATCACGGAGAACATCCGCACCGGTGCCGTCTGACCCGGGCCGGACCGGACCACCACAGGACGGAGGCAGTCATGCCACGGACCAACCCCCATCTCGGGAACGAGAACGCCTTCGGCCCGTCGCACGAGGCACGTGGCTGGCAGGCGGGATACGACGCGGGGATCGGCTCGCCGGACGGCGTTCCCCCGACGCCCCTGGTCCGTGTCGGCGGCTTCATGGACGCGTTCGCCGAGGGCGCCTCGGCGGGCAACGCCGACGGCGGGGCGGAGGGCTGGCGGCTGCGGGCCGTACGGGAGGAGGGTCCCGGCGCCGTGGCCCGTCCGCCGGGCACGGAACCGGTGGACAGTGGTGAGAGCGGTGGCCGGGCCCCGGACTTCCCGCTCGCGTGGCGGAGCGTGGGGCCGTTGCCGCTGCTGCCGATGCTGACGCACAGCGCGCCCGAGGCGCAGGCCACGTGGACCGCACAGCTCGCGGGCCTGGCCCTGCGACGGGCCCTCGCGGCGGAGGGCGGTGCCGAGCTCCTCTACCTGCCGGTCTGCCTCCAGCCCGAGCACACCCTCACCGGTGACTCCGTGCTCGACGCCGGCTACTGGCACGGGGAGACGTCCGGCTCCTTCGACACCGCGGCCCGGGAGGCCGCCGAGCACGCGCTGGTGCGCGTCCCCCACTTTCCGGGGCTGGTCCGCTACCGCCCCGAGGACGACCACAACTTCTGGGAGTGGCTCCCCCTGGCACAGGGGGACATGTCACTGCTGTGAGGGATAAGGCCGCTCGTGGTCCCGCTGCCCCCTGAGGGGTACCCCGGGGCACGAGCGGCCGGGGCGGCACTAGTCGGTGGGCTCCACCCCGGCCCGCAGCAGGCCGAAGGTGTACGCGTCCTCCAGTGCCTGCCAGGACGCGGCGATGACGTTCTCGGCCACGCCGACCGTCGCCCAGTCGCCGTTGCCGTCGCCGGTGGTGATCAGCACGCGGGTGGTGGACTCGGTGCCCGTGCGGCCCTCCAGGATGCGGACCTTGTAGTCGATCAGCTCCATCTTGGCGAGCTGCGGGTAGATCCGCTCCAGGCCGACGCGGAGCGCCCGGTCCAGTGCGTTGACCGGGCCGTTGCCCTCCGCGGTGGCGACGATCCGCTCGCCCTTGGCCCAGAGCTTCACGGTCGCCTCGTTGGCGTGGGTGCCGTCGGGGCGGTCCTCGACGATGGCCCGCCAGGACTCGACGCGGAAGTA
Organism: Streptomyces sp. CB02058; assembly: GCF_001905505.1. GTDB lineage: Bacteria > Actinomycetota > Actinomycetes > Streptomycetales > Streptomycetaceae > Streptomyces. Next base: position 1,334,263 of record NZ_LIPG01000001.1, on the reverse strand, counting down.
GCGGCGCGGCCGGCCCTCCACCTCGGCGCGCAGCAGAAGCTCGAAGGAGGCGTCGGCCGCCTCGTAGGTGTAGCCCTTGAGTTCGCGCTCCTTGACCCGCTCCACGACCCGGCCGACCAGGGCGCGGTCGTCCCCCAGGTCGATGCCGAGCTCCTTGCCCTTGAGCTCGATCGAGGCGCGGCCCGCCATGTCGGAGACGAGCATCCGCATGGTGTTGCCCACGCGTTCGGGGTCGATGTGCTGGTACAGGTCGGGGTCGACCTTGATCGCGGAGGCGTGCAGTCCGGCCTTGTGGGCGAAGGCGGAGACACCCACGTACGGCTGGTGGGTGGAGGGCGTGAGGTTGACGACCTCGGCGATGGCGTGGGAGATCCGGGTCATCTCGGCGAGCGCGCCCTCGGGCAGGACGGTCTTGCCGTACTTGAGCTCCAGCGCGGCGACGACGGGGAAGAGGTTGGCGTTGCCCACCCGCTCGCCGTAGCCGTTGGCGGTGCACTGAACGTGCGTGGCGCCCGCGTCCACGGCGGCCAGGGTGTTGGCGACGGCGCAGCCCGTGTCGTCCTGGGCGTGGATGCCGAGCCTGGCGCCGGTGTCGGCGAGGACGGTGGAGACGACGGCCTGGATCTGGGCCGGGAGCATGCCCCCGTTGGTGTCGCAGAGGATGACAACGTCGGCGCCGGCCTCGTGCGCGGTGCGCACGACCTGCTTGGCGTACTCGGCGTTGGCGCGGTAGCCGTCGAAGAAGTGCTCGCAGTCGACGAAGACCCGGCGGCCCTGCTCCGTGAGGTGCGCGACGGTGTCGCGCACCATCTCCAGGTTCTCTTCGAGGGTGGTGCGCAGGGCCAGTTCCACATGGCGGTCGTGGGACTTGGCGACGAGCGTGATCACGGGGGCGCCGGAGTCCAGGAGCGCCTGTACCTGCGGGTCCTCAGCGGCCTTGCCGCCCGCCCTGCGGGTGGCGCCGAAGGCGACGAGCCGGGCGTGCCGGAAGTCGATCTCCTGCCGGGCACGGGCGAAGAACTCGGTGTCACGGGGGTTGGCACCCGGCCATCCGCCCTCGATGAAGCCCACGCCGAAGTCGTCCAGATGCCGGGCAATGGTCAGCTTGTCCGCGACCGTCAGGTTGATGCCTTCACGCTGCGCACCGTCGCGGAGCGTGGTGTCGAAGACATGGAACGTGTCGTCGGGGGCCGTGGCCGTGGTGGTCATGCTGATCTGACTCCTGTCGGGTGAGCGGATCCGGAAGACTCGGCTCCACTTGCCCCCATCATCTCGCGTGCCTCGCTCCGGCCGTGGTGGGGGCCGGAAAACGAAAAAACCCCTCGCGGGTGCGAGAGGTCTGCGCGCGGGTCTGGGGCACGATGTCCGTTCCGTACGTGGTGGTACGGGACGGTCACTGCGGACCGGCGCGCCTGCTGCCGATAATCATGGCGAACGAGGACACGGCAGCAGTCTGGCACAGGGGCACTCCCGGGTCCCCGGGTGTCTCAGGATGCGGGCGTGACGTCCGTCGCACCGGTGGAGGGACGCCCGTGCCCGAGCGTCTCGTCAACGTACCGGCTCATCTCGTCGAGGACCCGCTGCCGCCCGGTCCCCGGGATGCCGACGGTGACATGGACGCTGAACCCGTCCATCAGCGCCCGCAGCCGGGTCGCGGCCCGGTCGGTGTCGGCCGTGCGGAACTCGCCGCGCGCCACGCCGTCGGCCAGCAGCTCCACCAGATCGCGGTGCCAGGCGTCCTCGATCGCGGCCTGCCGGGCGCGCGCGTCGTCGTCGGCGTCCTGGGAGCGGTTCCAGACCTCCAGCCAGAGCGTCCAGTGCGGGTCCCGGTGGCCGTCGGGGACGTACAGCGCGATGTAGGCGCCGAGGCGTTCGCGCGCGGTGCCGGGCCCGGTGAGCAGGGCCCGGCGTTCGGCCCCGAGCCTGGCCTCGCTCCACTCCAGGGTCTGGAGCAGCAGCTCGTCCTTGGTGCGGAAGTAGTAGAGGAGGTGCCCGCTGCTCATGTGGACCTCGCGGCCGAGCCCCGCCATGGTCAGCCCGTCGAGTCCGCGTTCGGCGACGGTGGCCATGACGGCGGCGAGCACGTCCTCCCGGGGCGGGGCGATGTTGCGGCGGCGCGGGGTAGCGGTCACGGGTGTCAGATCCTGGGCTGTTGCTGCGTGATGCAGTGGATGCCTCCACCGCCGGCAAAGATCGTACGGGCGTCGACGAGCGTCACCGTACGGTCCGGGAACAGTTCGCCGAAGACGGCCGCCGCCTCCTCGTCCCTCGGGTCGTCGAAGGCGCAGAGGACCACGCCGCCGTTGCAGAGGTAGTGGTTGATGTAGGAGTAGTCCACCCACGCGCCGTCGGCGTCCCTGAGCACCGTGGGCGCGGGCACCTCGACCACCTCCAGCGGGCGGCCCCGGGCGTCGGTGGCGGCGCGCAGGACGCGTACCGTCTCGCGGGTGATCAGGTGGTCGGGGTGGGAGGGGTCGGGCTGGACATGGGCGACGACGACACCCGGACGGGCGAAGGCGGCGACGATGTCGACGTGCCCGAGGGTGCCGTACGTGCCGTAGTCCCCGGCCAGCCCGCGCGGCAGCCAGATGGCCTTCTCGGTGCCGAGCCGGGCGTGGATCTCGTCCTCGACGGCCTGCCGGGTCCAGCCGGGGTTGCGTTCCTCGCCCAGCTGCACGGTCTCGGTGAGCAGGACGGTGCCCTCGCCGTCGACGTGGATGGCCCCGCCCTCGTTGACCAGCGGCGAACCGTGCACGGGGACCCCGGCCAGCTCGGCGACGCCGCGCGCGATGTGCCGGTCGTGCTCCCAGCGGGCCCAGCCCTGGGCGCCCCAGCCGTTGAACGTCCAGTCCACGGCGGCGAGCCGGCGGCCGTCGGTGACGAAGGTGGGGCCGATGTCGCGCATCCAGGCGTCGTCGAGGGGGCGTACGGCGGTCTCGATGTCCGGGCCGAGGAGCTCGCGTGCGCTGTCCTCCTGGCCGGGTCCCACGACCACGGTGACGGGCTCGAAGCGGCGTACGGCGCGGGCGACGGCGGCCCAGGCGCGTCGCGCCTCGTCCAGCTCGTCCCCGTCGGCGAAGGTGGGGTTGGGGCCCGGCCAGGCCATCCAGGTGCGCTCGTGCGGGGCCCACTCGGGCGGCATGCGGAAGGTCATGGCGGTCCTAGAGGAAGTAGAGGCGGTTGAGGGTGACTGACTCGGCCGCCGGTGAGCGCAGCGGGTCGCCGTCGAGGGTGACCAGCCCGGTGTCGCCGTCCACGGAGACCTGTCCCGTACGGGAGTTGAGGCGCAGGTCCGCGGGGCCGATGCCGCGTGTGCCCCGGACCGCGACCCTGCGGCGGCGGGTGGGCATCAGGTCGGAGCCGAGCTGGGTGGCGGCCTCCGCGACGAAGGCCACGGAGAGATCGGCGGCCGTCGCCCCGTACGCGCCGAACTGCGGTCCGAGGACCAGGGGTTCGCAGGTGTCCGTGGCGGCGTTGGGGTCGCCGGTGACTCCGTACGCGGGAAAGCCGGACTTCAGGACCAGCTGGGGCTTCGCGCCGAAGAACTCGGGCCGCCAGAGCACGATGTCGGCGAGCTTGCCCGTCTCGACGGAGCCGACCTCGTGCGCGATGCCGTGGGCGATGGCGGGGTTGACGGTGAGCTTGGCGATGTAGCGCAGCACCCGGGCGTTGTCGTCGCCGGGGCCGTCGCCCTCCATCGGGCCGAACTCTGCCTTCATCTTCGCGGCCATGGCGAAGGTGCGGCGCACGGTCTCCCCGGCCCGCCCCATGCCCTGGGCGTCGGACGAGGTGATGCCGATGGCACCCAGGTCGTGCAGCACGTCCTCGGCGCCCATGGTCCCGGCCCTGATCCGGTCACGGGCCATGGCGGCGTCACCGGGCAGATCGGTCTTGAGGTCGTGGACGGAGACGATCATCCCGTAGTGCTCGGCGACCGCGTCGCGGCCGAAGGGGAGCGTGGGGTTGGTGGAGGAGCCGATGACGTTCGGGACGCCCGCCATCTTCAGGACGTTGGGCACGTGCCCGCCGCCGCAGCCCTCGATGTGGAAGGCGTGGATCGTGCGGCCTTCGAGCACGCTCAGGGTGTCCTCGACGGAGAGGCACTCGTTCAGGCCGTCGCTGTGCAGGGCGACCTGGACGTCGTACTCCTCGGCGACCCTCAGCGCGGTGTCCAGGGCGCGGGTGTGGGCGCCCATGTCCTCGTGGACCTTGAAGCCGCAGGCTCCCCCCTCGGCGAGCGCCTCGACCAGCGGCGCCGCGTGGGAGGACGAACCGCGGCCCAGGAAGCCGATGTTGACGGGCCAGGCGTCGAAGGCGTTGAACGCGTGGCGCAGGGCCCACGGGGAGTTGACGCCGACCCCCCAGACCGGGCCGAACTCCTGGCCGATGATCGTGGTGACGCCCGACGCGAGGGACGCCTCCATGATGCGCGGCGAGAGCAGGTGGACGTGGGGGTCGACCGCTCCGGCGGTGGCGATCAGGCCCTCGCCCGAGACGATGGTCGTGCCGGTGCCGACGACCACGTCGACCCCGTCGAGGGTGTCCGGGTTGCCCGCCCTGCCGATCGCGGCGATACGGCCCTCGCGGATGCCGACGGAGACCTTGCGGATGCCCAGCACGGCGTCGATGACCAGCACGTTGCTGATGACGACGTCGCAGGTCTCCCGGACGGCCGCCGCCTTGAGGTGCAGGCCGTCGCGGGCCGTCTTGCCGAAGCCGGCGAGGAACTCGTCGCCCTGCTTCTGGGAGTCGGACTCGACGCGGACGGTCAGCCCGGAGTCGCCGAGCCTGACCCGGTCCCCGGCGCGCGGCCCGTGCACGGAGGCGTACTCGTAGGGGTCCATCAGCTCTCCTCCCCCGCCCCGAGGTAGCCGCAGGCCGCCGCTCTGCGCAGGGCCTCCGCCCTGGCGCCCGGCGCGTCCAGCGGGCCGTCGACGAGTCCGGCGAAGCCGATCGCGATCCGGTCCCCTCCGATGGGCACGAGCGCCGCTTCGGCGGTCTCGCCCGGACCGAAACGGACGGAGGAACCGGCAGGAACGCCCAGCCGCATCCCGTACGCCGCCGCGCGGTCGAAGTCGAGCCGGGGGTTGGCCTCGAAGAAGTGGAAGTGGGACGTCACGCTGACCGGGACGGTCGCGGTGTTGCGGACGGTGAGCCGCACCGCGGGCTCCGGCCCGGGCGTGGCGGGGCCCGGGAGCAGCGCTCCGGGGGCCTCGCCGCCGAGCGTGGAGCCGCCGAAGGGGGCGCTGACGACGGCGAGCCGGGAGCCGTCGTCGAAGACGGCCTCCACCTGGACCTCGGTGACGACGTCGGCAACACCGGGCAGCACGTCGTCCGGCCCCAGCACGGCGCGGGCGGCCTCGACCGCCTCGGCCAGCCTGCGGCCGTCCCTGGCCGCCTCGCAGACGGTGTCCGCGATCAGCGCGGTCGCCTCGGGGACGTTGAGCCGCAGGCCACGGGCGCGCCGGGCCCTGGCCAGCTCGGCGGCGCCGAAGAGCAGCAGCCGGTCGCGTTCGGTCGGGGTCAGTCGCACGTCACGCACCTCCTGGTTGGAGCAGCACTCTAACCATGTTTTGAGCGGCGCTCAAAACTCGGGGCGGGCCCGGGCGCGGCGAAGGCCGCGCCCCCGGTGAGGGGCGCGGCCTTCGCCGTACGGATGCGGTGACTAGCCGAGCTCGTGCATCCAGCCGTGGGTGTCCTCGGCGATGCCGCGCTGGATGTCCAGCAGGCGCTCGCGCAGCTTGAGGGTGACCTCGCCGGGGGTGCCGTCGCCCTGGGTCCACTCGCCGCCCGCGGACTTCACGGTGCCGACGGGGGTGATCACGGCGGCCGTGCCGCAGGCGAAGACCTCGGTCAGCGTGCCGTTCTCGGTGTCGGCGCGCCACTGGTCGATGGAGACGCGGCCCTCCTCGGCGGTGTAGCCGAGGTCGCGGGCGACGGTGAGGAGGGAGTCACGGGTGACGCCGGCGAGCAGCGAGCCGGTGAGGGAGGGGGTGACGATCCGCTTGCCGCCGCCCTCCTGCCCGTACACGAAGTAGAGGTTCATGCCGCCCAGCTCCTCGACCCACTTGTGCTCGACGGCGTCGAGGTAGGCGACCTGGTCGCAGCCCTGCGCGGCGGCCTCGGCCTGGGCGAGGAGGGAGGCGGCGTAATTGCCGCCGGTCTTGGCGTCGCCCATGCCGCCGGGAACGGCGCGGACCCGGTCCTGGGAGAGCCAGATGGAGACCGGCTTCACGCCGCCCGGGAAGTAGGCGCCGGCGGGCGAGGCGATGACCAGGAAGAGGTACTGGTTGGCCGGGCGGACACCGAGACCGACCTCGGAGGCGATCATGAACGGACGCAGGTAGAGGGACTCCTCGCCGCCATGCGCCGGGACCCAGGCCTGGTCCTGCTGGACCAGGACGTCACACGCCTCGATGAAGGTCTCGACCGGAAGCTCGGGCATCGCGAGGCGGGCCGCGGAACGCTGGAAGCGGGCGGCGTTGGCCTCGGGGCGGAAGGTGGCGACCGTGCCGTCGGGCTGCCGGTAGGCCTTGAGGCCCTCGAAGATCTCCTGCGCGTAGTGCAGGGTCATGTTGGCCGGGTCCATCGACAGCGGGCCGTAGGGGACGAGCTGGGCGTCGTGCCAGCCGCGGCCCTCGGTCCAGCTGATGGTCACCATGTGATCGGTGAAGTAGCGGCCGAAGCCGGGGCTGGCCAGGATCGCCTCGCGCTCCGCGTCGGACAGCGGGTTCGAGGAGGGCTTGAGCTCGATCGTGGGCGTCGTCATGAGTGCGTGTCCTTCACCGGTCTTGTGTGTGATGGACCGCGCTCACGCCCGTTTGCGCCCGGCAGCGGCCGGACGTTTTGTAGGACGTCCGAGCTCTGCCGCGAGCCGCGGCCCCGCGTTCGATTATCTCCCGGGGGCGGCCCTGTACGAAATGGTGTGAATGCGAGATGTCGTTCACGGTGACGCGCACGGCGTCGCGAGAACGCGGTCCAGGGGTCGATGGTGGCACCCGGGGACCGCGAGGAGAAGCCGCCGGGTGCGATGTGCGACCCGGCGGCTTCGAAGTGGAGACGTCGGGTCAGCTCGCTACTCGTACCGCGAGCGCGTCGCCGATCTCGTCGGTGGTGCGCGCGCTCTGCCCGTCACGCTCCGCGAGGTCGGCGGAGACGGCCTCCTCGATGCGCACGGCCTCGGCCTCGTAGCCGAGGTGGCGCAGCAGGAGGGCGACGGAGAGGATCGTGGCCGTCGGGTCGGCCTTGCCCTGGCCCGCGATGTCGGGCGCGGTGCCGTGCACCGGCTCGAACATGGACGGGAAGGCACCCGTCGGGTTGATGTTGCCGGACGCGGCCAGGCCGATGCCGCCGGTCACGGCTGCGGCGAGGTCGGTGAGGATGTCACCGAAGAGGTTGTCCGTGACGATGACGTCGAAGCGCTCGGGCTGGGTGACGAAGTAGATCGTCGCGGCGTCGACGTGGATGTAGTCGGTGGTGACCTCGGGGAACTCCTCGGCGACCTTGTCGAAGGTGTTCTTCCACAGGTGGCCGGCGTACACGAGGACGTTGTTCTTGTGGACCAGCGTCAGCTTCTTGCGGGGGCGCGCGGCGGCACGCGCGAAGGCGTCACGCACGACGCGCTCGACACCGTGGGCCGTGTTGACGCTGACCTCGGTGGCGACCTCGTGCTCCGTGCCGGTGCGCAGGGAACCGCCGTTGCCCGTGTACGGGCCCTCGGTGCCCTCGCGGACGACGACGAAGTCGATCTCGGGGCGTCCGGCCAGCGGCGTCGCGGTGTTCGGGAAGAGCTTCGACGGCCGCAGGTTGATGAAGTGGTCGAAGGCGAAGCGGAGCTTCAGCAGCAGACCGCGCTCCAGGACACCGGACGGGACGGACGGGTCGCCGATCGCTCCGAGCAGGATGGCGTCGTGGCCCTTGAGGGCTTCGAGCTCCGCGTCGGGAAGGGTCTCACCGGTGCGGTGCCACCGCTGGGCGCCGAGGTCGTACTCCTTGGTCTCCAGCTTCACATCCTGCGGGAGAACAGCGTTGAGGACCTTGAGGCCCTGGGTGACGACCTCCTGGCCGATACCGTCGCCGGGGATCACTGCGAGATCGATGCTGCGAGACATGCATGCACCCTAGCCCTCCGTCCCACCCCATGACATCCGACGTCCACGATACGGACATCTGGAGGGCGTGCGCACGGGGCGGGACGCCGGACTCAGTGACCCGTCGATCCGCCGTTGTCCCGGCGGTCGAGGGCGCGCTGCAGGGCGGCGGCGGCGTTCTTGCGCTCCGGCTCGGCGGAACGGGGGGCGCGGCGGACGCGGCGGACGGTGGTCTCGGCCATGACGGATCGACTCCTTGAGATCGCGTGGATTTCGAGATCGGGATTTCGCACAACAGATGTCGAGATCGGGATTTCGAGGCGCCGGAAGGGGCGGGGAGCGGACGCCGCAGGGATTGCCTGCTTCGGGGCACGCGCTCACGACCGCCGGTCGCTGGTCATGCGAGTCGTTCGGCTCCTACAAAGCTAGGACAGCGGGAGCCATCTGTCTCTACAGATACTCGGACTTCCTACTATCTGAGACGGCGCGGTCCGCGAGCCCCGCCGGCGGCGGCCGTCACGGGGTCCCTCGCGGGCTCAGAAGTCCACGGTGAGCTGGGCCCGCACGTGGGCGCGGAGCACGCCGGCCATGTCCGTCGCGCAGTCGCTGAGCAGCCACTGCACCTGGAGGCCGTCCATCAGGGCGATCAGCTGCCTGCCCGAGGCCGCCGGATCGATCCCGTCCCGCAGCGCACCCTCGTCGCGCACCTGTGCGTACGCCCGCTGGGCGCCCGCGACGGAGTTCTCGTAGCGGCGTACGAAGTAGCCGTGCGCGGGGTGGTCGGCCGCCGTCGCCTCGGCGGAGACGACCGAGAACAGCTCGACTATCCCGCGCCGGGTGGAGTTCAGCACCGCCAGCTCGGCGAACCGGCGCAGCCGTTCGACGCCCGTGGTGCCGCCCAGCGAGAGCCACTCGTCGTCCACCTCGTCGCGGTGCTCCAGGACCGCGAGCAGCAGCGCCTCCTTGGTCGGGAAGTGGTGCAGCAGCCCGGTGTGCGAGATGCCGCTGCGGGTCGCGATCACCCGGAGCGACGCACCCCGGTAACCCGCCTCGCCGAACAGGGACATGGCCTGATCGAGGATCTCGCGCCGCTTCGCGCGGCCCTTCGCGTAGCCGCGCCGCGCTTCGGCCGTCACTCGCCACTCCCCGGTCCGCCGGCGCGGGTCGGGCCGGCTGTTCGGTGCATCGGATTCGTCCTCCGACCTCCCGGAGATACTTACCAGGTGGTCGGTATTGACTCTATGGTGAAGACGAACGATTCGCGAAAGGACCCACCGTGGCCCCCTCCCTGCCCTATCTCGACCCCGAGCTGTCCGTCGCCGAGCGGGTGGGCGACCTCCTCGGCCGCATGACCCTGGCCGAGAAGACCGGTCAGATGCTCCAGCTGAACGCCAAGGACGGGGTGCGCCACCTCATCGAGGACCTGCACGCGGGCTCGATCCTCCACGCCTCGCCCGAGCGCGTCCTGGAAGCCGCCGCGCTGACGGAGCGGACCCGGCTGCGCATCCCGCTGCTGGTCGCGGAGGACTGCATCCACGGCCACTCCTTCTGGGAGGGGGCCACGATCTATCCGACGCAGCTGGGCCTGGCCGCGACGTGGGACCCGGAGCTCGTGGAGCGCGTCGCCAGGGCCACCGCCGTCGAGGTCGCCTCGACGGGCGTGCACTGGACGTTCTCGCCGGTGCTCTGCATCACCCGGGACCTGCGCTGGGGCCGGGTCAGCGAGACCTTCGGCGAGGACCCCTTCCTGATCGGCGAGCTGGCCTCGGCGATGGTGCGCGGCTACCAGGGCGAGGGACTGGACGACCCCACGGCGGTCCTGGCCTGCGCCAAGCACTTCGCGGGGTACTCCGAGACGCAGGGCGGCCGTGACGCGAGCGAGGCCGACATCTCCCGGCGCAAGCTCCGCTCCTGGTTCCTGCCTCCGTTCGAGCGGGTCGCCCGCGAGGGCTGCCGTACGTTCATGCTCGGCTACCAGTCCATGGACGGGGTGCCCGTCACCGTCAACGACTGGCTGCTCAACGAGGTGCTGCGCGGCGAGTGGGGCTACACCGGCACACTGGTCACCGACTGGGACAACGTCGGCCGCATGGTGTGGGAGCAGAAGATCTACGCCGATCACACCCAGGCCGCGGCCGCGGCCGTCCGCGCGGGCAACGACATGGTGATGACCACCCCGCAGTTCTTCGAGGGCGCCCAGGCCGCGGTGGCCGCGGGCACCCTGGACGAGGCGGAGATCGACGCGGCGGTACGGCGCGTGCTGACCCTGAAGTTCGAGCTCGGCCTCTTCGAGAACCCGCGCCACCCGGACGCCGCCCGGCAGGCCGCGGTCATCGGCAGCGCCGGCCACACCGCGCTGAACCTGGAGGCCGCCCGCCGCTCCCTGGTGCTGCTCACCAACGACGGCACCCTTCCGCTGGCCGGCGGTCTCGCGGCGGGCGGGGACGGCCGCGCCCTCGCCGCCGCGGGCTCGGCTCCCCGTACGGTCGCGGTCGTCGGGCCCAACGCCGACGACGCGCAGACCCAGCTGGGCGACTGGGCGGGCTCGTCCGGCCAGGCTGACTGGCTGCCGGACGGCCATCCGCGCGCCATGATCCGTACGGTGCTCGACGGCTTCCGGGAGCACGTTCCGGACGGCTGGAGCGTCACCCACGCGCGGGGCGCGGAGATCCTGTCCGTGGGCCCCGACCCGGAGGGGGCGTTCTTCCCCGACGGACAGCCCCGCCCCGAGGTGGTCGTCCCGGCCGAGCCCTCCGAGGCCCTGATCGCCGAGGCCGTGGCCGCCGCGGAGGCCGCCGACTTCGTCGTCGCCGTCGTCGGCGACCGTATCGAGCTGGTCGGCGAGGGGCGCTCCACGGCGACCCTGGAACTCGTCGGCGGCCAGGTCGCGTTGCTCGACGCGCTGGCCGCGACCGGCAAGCCGCTGGTCGTCGTGGTCATCAGCTCCAAGCCGCTGGTGCTGCCGCCGTCCGCGCACGGCGCCGCGGCGATCGTGCACGCCTTCAACCCGGGCATGCAGGGCGGCCGGGCGGTGGCCGAGCTGCTGCTCGGGCTCGTCGAGCCCTCGGGCCGGCTGCCCGTCTCCTTCGCCCGGCACGCGGGCCAGCAGCCGACGTACTACAACCAGATCCGGGGCCAGCACGGCTCCCGCTACGCCGACCTGACCCAGCGGCCGGCCTTCGTGTTCGGCGAGGGCCTGAGCTACTCGACCGTGGAGTACTCCGGTCTGGAGGTGCTCACCGCGAGCGTCGGGGAGAGCGACACACTGCGGGCCCACGTCACCGTCCACAACACGGGGACGCGGCCGGCCGTGGAGACCGTGCAGATGTACGTCAGCGACACCGTGACCTCGGTGACCTGGGCCGAGAAGGAGCTGAAGGGCTACCGGCAGATCACGCTCGCCCCTGGCGAGGCCCGCGAGGTGCTCCTCGAACTGCCGGTCGCCGACTGCACCCTGGTGGACGCGGCGGGCCGGCGGGTCGTCGAGCCGGGCGCCTTCGAGCTGCTCGTCGGCCCGTCCTCCGCCGACGACGCGCTCCTGCGGGCGAGCTTCACCGTGAAGGGCTGAGGCCGCTCGTGGACACCCGGCACGTGCGGCAACGTGCCGGGGGCGGGAGCCGACGGCGGCCGGCCTCCGCGGGGACGTGGCGGGCAGCCGCCGCCCGGACGGGAGCGGGTCCTTACGCGGGCGACAGCGTGGTGCGGGTACCGCGGCGCCACACCTCGCGGAGATTGAGGGTGTCGCCGATCGTGACGGTGGGATCGCCGTCCACGAGCAGCAGGTCGGCCCGCAGGCCCTCGGCGACACGCCCACGGTCCTCCAGGCCGAAGCGACGCGCCGGGGTGAGGGTCGCAGCGCGCAGGGCCTGGACCGGGGTGAGCCCGGCGCGGACGAGGTACTGGAGCTCCTGGTGGACGCTCGCGCCGTGGACCATGCCGCCGAGGAACGGCAGGGGCATGGGGGCCGCGTCGGTGCCCGCCATCAGGTCGACGCCGGCGTCGTGCAGGGCCTTGACCGAGGCCAGGACCTCCTCCAGCTTCCCCTGGGGATAGCGGTTGTAGCTGCTGTTCAGGGTGTTCGTCCACGCCTCGTCCAGGCGTGATCCGACGCGCGGGTCCTCGGCGAGCGACGAGCCGGTGATGCCCGTCATGGAGGCGTTCAGGACGACGCAGGGGACGACGAACGCACCGGAGGCGGCGATGAGTTCGATGATCTCCTCGGTGTGCGGCCGGTCCATGAACAGGTGGGCGAAGCCGTCGACGCCGGCCTCGACCGCCATCCGTGTCGCGTCGACGGTCAGGGTGTGGGCGATGGCGAGCATCCCGTGCCGGTGGGCCTCGGCGACTCCGGCGGTCAGGGTCGCCTGGTCGAGCATGGGCAGACCGGGGTGGCCCTCGACCGTGCCGTCGTCGACCATGAACTTGATGTAGTCCGAGCCCGCGGCGACCAGCCGGGGGATGAAGGCGACCGCTTCCTCGGGGGTGGTGGAGAACGGCATCAGGGGCATCTCACGCGGAGCGGGCCGCTCGCCGTGACCTCCCGGTTCTCCGTGACCTCCCGGCTTGAAGCCCTTGGGCATGAGTTCGCTGGGGTGGCCACCGGGAGGAGTGATGCCGAACCCCGCGGAGCGGACATCGGCGAGGGAGTCGTTCTCCGTGATGTGCGCGCGCCTGTCCCTGGTGTTCAGGCCCTGCATCTCCAGTTCGGTGGTGATCCCGAACCGCAGCGCCAGCGCGAGAGCCTCGTCGGAGGTGTGCACATGGGCGTCGAACAGGCCGGGCAGGAGTGTGCCGCCCCGGGCGTCGACGATGTCCGCCCCGGTGGGCGGCTCGCCTCCGACCGCTGAGATCCGCGTGCCGTCCAGCACCACGGTGGTGGCCTCCAGCACGTGCTCACCGTCGAAAACCCGGCCGTTGATGATGGCTGTGATCATGACTCTCTCCTCACGGGCGGGCACGTCGCTCCGCTGGTGCCGAGTTCTCCCACCACGTCGACCACATTAATGCAAACTGCAAGTCCATGCACTTTTGCATGCATCTGCTGCCTGCAGATACATGCGATAAACTGCGGGGGTGACCAACAAGGACGCCTCAACGCCGCAGGGCCAGGACCTTCTGGACGCCGTCGGCACGGCCTTCGCCCGGTTGCGGCGACGCACGATGCAGGCGCCGGTGGACCCTCCGACGGGGCCCAAGGACCTGAAGCGCAACCTGGTCCTCAACATCGTCGACGAGGCGGCCGAGGCGGGGACGGAGATGACGGTCGGCGGGCTCGCCGACCACCTGCTGGTGGATCCGTCGGTGGCGAGCCGCATGGTGAGCGACTGCATCTCCCACGGCTACCTGGTCCGCGCGGCCTCGCAGCAGGACGGCCGCCGTACGGTGCTCCACCTCACCGATGAGGGCACCGCCCTCCTCCGTCGCTTCCGCGACCAGCAGCGGCAGGCATTCGAGTTCATCACCCGCGACTGGCCCGAGTCCGAGCGGCTCGAACTGGCGCGCCTCCTGCTCAAGTACGCGGACTCCACCGCCCGGCTGCCCGCGCCGGGCACCGCGGGCGGACCGCCGGTCACGCCGTAGGACGGCCCGCTCGCGCGGGAGCCGGGGCCGGAAATGGAAACCGCCTCCCGGCAGGCGGGGGGAGCCGGCCGGGAGGCGGAGTTCGGTGCGGGGCGCCCTCGACGGGCGCCCCGGGGGGCGTCAGCCCTGGTGGGGGTAGGTGTACTCGGTCGGCGGGACCAGCGTCTCCTTGATGGCGCGGGTCAGCGTCCAGCGCTGCAGGTTCTGCGGGGCGCCCGCCTTGTCGTTGGTGCCCGAGCCACGGCCGCCGCCGAAGGGCTGCTGGCCGACGACGGCACCGGTCGACTTGTCGTTGATGTAGAAGTTGCCCGCCGCGTAGCGGAGCTTCTCCATCGTGTACGCGGCTGCCGCGCGGTCGCCCGCGATGACGGAACCGGTCAGCGCGTAGTCGGAGACCGACTCCATCTGCTCCAGCATCGCGTCGTACTTCTCGTCCTCGTAGACGTGCACGGCGAGGATCGGGCCGAAGTACTCCGTGGTGAAGACCTCGTTGGCCGGGTCGTCGCAGACGATGACGGTCGGGCGCACGAAGTAGCCGACGGAGTCGTCGTAGGTGCCACCGGCGATGACCGTGCAGGACGGGTCGGCCTGGGCGCGGTCGATCGCGGCCTTGTTCTTGGCGAAGGAACGCTCGTCGATGACGGCGCCCATGAAGTGCGACAGGTCGGTGACGTCACCCATGGTGATGCCGTCGACCTCGGCCGCGAACTCCTCCTTGAAACCGGAGTTCCAGATGGAGGCGGGCACGTACGCACGGGAGGACGCCGAGCACTTCTGGCCCTGGTACTCGAACGAGCCACGGGTCAGCGCGGTCTTCAGGACGGCGCGGTCGGCGCTGGGGTGCGCGACGACGAAGTCCTTGCCGCCGGTCTCGCCGACCAGACGCGGGTAGGTGCGGTAGTTGGCGATGTTGTTGCCGACCGTCTTCCACAGGTGCTGGAAGGTGGGCGTCGAGCCGGTGAAGTGGATCGCGGCCAGGTCGCGGTGGTTCAGCGCCACCTCGGAGACGGCGATGCCGTCGCCGGTGACCAGGTTGATGACGCCCTTGGGCAGCCCGGCCTCCTCCAGGAGACGCATGAGCAGCACGGCGGCGTGGGTCTGCGTCGGGGACGGCTTCCACACGACGACGTTGCCCATGAGGGCGGGCGCGGTGGGCAGGTTGGCCGCGATGGCGGAGAAGTTGAACGGCGTGATCGCGTAGACGAAGCCCTCCAGCGGGCGGTGGTCCATGCGGTTCCACACGCCGGGAGAGTTCGCCGGCGGCTGCTCGGCGAGGATCTGGCGCGCGTAGTGCACGTTGAAGCGCCAGAAGTCGACGAGCTCACAGGGGCAGTCGATCTCGGCCTGCTGGGCGGTCTTGCCCTGGCCCAGCATCGTGGAGGCGGCCAGCGTCTCGCGCCAGGGGCCGGAGAGCAGCTCGGCGGCGCGCAGGATGATCGCGGCGCGGTCGTCGAAGGACATGGCGCGCCAGGCCGGGGCGGCGGCGAGGGCCGCGTCGATCGCGTCCTGCGCGTCGGCCTCGGTCGCGGCGGCGCCGGTGCCGATCACGGACTTGTGGTTGTGCGGCTGCACGACGTCGAAGCGGGCTCCGCCACCCATCCGCTTCTCCCCGCCGATGGTCATCGGCAGGTCGATGGGGTTCTGGCTGAGCTCCTTGAGCTTCGCCTCCAGACGGGCGCGCTCCGCGGTGCCGGGGGCGTAGGAGTGGACCGGCTCGTTGACCGGCGCGGGGACCTGGGTGACGGCGTCCATGAGTGCCTTGTCTCCTTGGTTGGGATGGGTGGTCGGCCGGGCAGGTCGAGCCTGGTTCAGCCGGGGTGCAGCCCTTGGTTCGAACCTCGGTTCAGCTGTTCGGCTCAGCCCTTGGTGAGGATGGACCGGCCGAAGAACAGCAGGTTGGCCGGCTTCTCCGCGAGGCGGCGCATGAAGTACCCGTACCAGTCGGTGCCGTACGCCGTGTAGACGCGCATCCGGTGGCCCTCGGCCGCGAGCCGGATGTGCTCCTCGCTGCGGATGCCGTACAGCATCTGGAACTCGTACTCGTCCAGTTTGCGCCCGGCCTGGCGCGCGAGCTCCTGGCCGATGGCGATGAGACGGGGATCGTGGGAGCCGATCATCGGGTAGCCCTCGCCCTGCATCAGGGTCTTCAGGATGCGGACGTACGCCTTGTCGATCTCCGGCTTGCTCTGGTATGCGACGGAGGCGGGCTCCTTGTAGGCGCCCTTCACCAGACGGACCCGGCTGCCCGCGGCGGCCAGGCGGCGGGCGTCGGCCTCGGTGCGGAACAGGTAGGACTGGATGACGCAGCCGGTCTGCGGGTAGTCCTTCCGCAGCTCCTCGTGGATGGCGAACATCGAGTCGAGGGTGGTGTGGTCCTCGGCGTCCAGCGTGACCGTGGTGCCGATCGCGGCGGCGGCCTCGACGACGGGGCGGACGTTGGCGAGGGCCAGCTCGTGGCCGCCCTCCAGCGCCTGGCCGAACATCGACAGCTTGACGGACATCTCGGCGCGGGTACCGAGGCCGAGCTCCTTGAGCCGGCCGATCAGCTCCAGATAGGCGTCACGGGCGGCGGCGGCCTGCTCCGGGGTGGTGATGTCCTCGCCCACGACGTCGAGGGTGACCTCGAGGCCCTTGTCGGCGGCGTCCTGGACGACCGGAACGACCTGGTCGACGCTCTCACCGGCGATGAAGCGGTCGACGACCTGCTTGGTGCCCGGCGCGGCCGAGATGAAACGACGCATCGTGTCGCTGCGGGACGCGGCGAGAATCACGGGACCCAGCACGGGGCACCTCCACGGAGTACGAATGAGGCCGGACCGGCGGATACATAAACAGACCGGGACGGCACGGAGAACCACTCTGAAATCTAGGGATCCCCGTACACCCGTGCCATCGACAGCTGTCACGCATCCGTGTACTGGATCTCAGACATATGTCTGAAGGGGTGCGAGAATGGCGGGGTGAAAGGCGATTACCAGGAGCTGGTCGACGAGATCTCCGCGCTGCTCAGCGCACCCGCGACCCTGGAGAACCGCGATTTCGGCCTGGTCGCCTTCGGAGCCCATGACAGCGACGACGACACGGCCATGGACCCGGTCCGCACGCGTTCGATCCTGACCCGGCGCTCCACCCCGGCGGTCCGCGCCTGGTTCGAGGGCTTCGGCATCACCCGTGCGACGGGCCCGGTCCGCATCCCGGCCGCCCCCGAGGCCGGGGTCTTCCGCGACAGGATCTGCCTTCCCGTACGCCATCGGGGTGTCGTCCTGGGCTATGTGTGGCTGCTGGACGCGGACCCCGGGCCCACCGACGAGCAGCTCACCGCCGCGATGGACGTGGCGGTCAGGATCGGCGCCCTGCTCTCCGACGAGGAGCGGGCCGGCGCGGACCTGTCCCGGGAGTTCGGCGCGGTGCTCGTCGCGGGGCGCGGATGGCAGCGCGACATGGCGGTGGCCGCCCTGCACGAGGCCCTGGGCGCCGACGCCGACGGGCTGCACACGGTGGTGTGCGTGACCCCCTGGCCCGGCGAGACCCCGTCCGTGCGTACGGTGCCCTCGGCGGCGGCCCTCGCCACCGCGGCCGGACCGGGCGGCGCCCACGCCCTGGCCGCGCTGGTCCGGCTGCGCGCCCCCGACGCCCTCGACCCGGCGACGACGGCCGCCACCCGGCTGCGCACCACGGCGGGGCCCGCCGCGACCGGCGGGATCGCCGCACCCCGCCGGGGCCTGACCGAGCTGGCCGACTCCTGGTACGAGGCACTCTCCGCGGCCCGCGCCGCCGCGGCGGAACCGCGCCACGGCCCGGTCGCCGACTGGTCCGCCATCGGCCCGTACCGCCTGCTCGCCGCCCTGCCCCACGTCCCGGACACCGCGCCCGACCACGCCGTCCGCACCCTGCTGACCCCTCCCCACGCGGAACTGGCCCGCACCGCCGAGGTGTTCCTCGACCGCGCCGGCCAGGCGAGCCGCACGGCCACCGAGCTGGGCATCCACCGCCAGACGCTCTACTACCGCCTCGCCCGCGTCCAGCAGCTCACCGGCCTCGACCTCAACGACGGCGAGGACCGGCTGCTGCTGCACATGGCGCTGAAGCAGGCCCGGCTCTGAGCGGGTTCCCGCACGGAGAGACACGGAACGGCCCGTGCCCGGCCGCAGATCGAGATCTGCGGCCGGGCACGGGCCGTCGTACGACCGGGGATCAGTCCGTGAGGTTCACCGAGCGGGCCGACGCGGCACCGATCTCGTCGGCGATCTCGGTCAGGACCGACTGCGGGATGGTGTCGTCGACGGTGAGGACGACCAGCGCCTCGCCGCCCGCGTCCTTGCGCGAGACCTGCATGCCGGCGATGTTCAGCCCGGCCTCACCGAGGATCTTGCCGACCGCGCCGACGACGCCGGGACGGTCCTCGTAGCGCAGGACGACCATGTGGTCGGCGAGCGCCAGGTCCACGTCGTGCTCGCCGATGGCGACGATCTTCTGGAGGTGCTTGGGGCCGGCCAGCGTGCCGGAGACCGCGACCTCCTCACCGCTCGACAGCGTGCCGCGGACGGTCACCACGTTGCGGTGGTCCGGCGACTCGGAGCTGGTGGTCAGGCGCACCTCGACACCGCGCTCCTGCGCGAAGAGCGGGGCGTTGACGTAGCTGACGGTCTCGTCGACGACGTCCTCGAAGACGCCCTTGAGCGCGGAGAGCTCCAGCACCTTCACGTCGTGCTGGGTGATCTCGCCGTAGACCTCGACGTCGAGACGGGCCGCGACCTCGCCCGCGAGGGCGGTGAAGATCCGGCCGAGCTTCTCGGCGAGCGGCAGGCCGGGGCGCACGTCCTCGGCGATGACACCGCCCTGGACGTTGACCGCGTCGGGCACGAGCTCACCGGCGAGGGCCAGGCGCACGGACTTGGCGACCGCGATGCCCGCCTTCTCCTGCGCCTCGTCGGTGGAGGCGCCGAGGTGCGGGGTGCAGACGACCTGGTCGAACTGGAACAGCGGGGAGTCCGTGCAGGGCTCCTTGGTGTACACGTCCAGACCGGCGCCGGCGACGCGGCCCTCCTTGAGGGCGGAGGCGAGCGCCTCCTCGTCGACGATCCCGCCGCGCGCGGCGTTGACGATGCGCACCGAGGGCTTCACCTTGTGCAGCGCCTCGTCGCCGATCAGGCCGAGCGTCTCGGGGGTCTTGGGGAGGTGCACCGTGATGAAGTCGGAGACCTGGAGCAGCTCGTCGAGCGTGAGGAGCTTGACGCCCATCTGCGCGGCACGCGCGGGCTGCACATAGGGGTCGTACGCGACGATCTTCATGCCGAAGGCCGACATGCGCTGAGCGACCAGGACACCGATGCGGCCGAGGCCGACGACACCGAGGGTCTTCTCGCTGAGCTCGACACCCGTGTACTTGGAGCGCTTCCACTCGCCGTTCTTCAGGGCGGTGTTGGCCTGCGGGATGTTGCGCGCGGTGGCGACGAGCAGACCGCAGGCCAGCTCGGCGGCGGTGACGATGTTGGACGTCGGGGCGTTGACGACCATCACGCCGGCCTTGGTGGCCGAGGAGACGTCGACGTTGTCCAGACCCACGCCGGCGCGGGCGACGACCTTGAGCTGCTTCGCGGCGGCGATCGCCTCGGCGTCGACCTTGGTGGCGGAGCGCACCAGGATGGCGTCGACGTCGGCGATCGCGGGGAGGAGTTCGGCGCGGTCCGCGCCGTTGCAGTGCCGGATCTCGAAATCCGGACCCAGAGCGTCGACCGTGGCGGGCGACAGCTCTTCAGCGATGAGTACGACAGGTTTCGAGCTCACGTGTGTCCTCACAAGTCCAGTGCGGACGGCCGTCCCGACGGCCGCAGGCGGTGGAGGGGCTAGCCGCGTGGAAGACGCACGACACTGTGGGCCCTGACGCGTGTATGTGTTGGTGAGAAGTGTAGTCATGCGGCCGGGCACACACTGCGCCCCGGTGGAAGGATCACCCGCACGGGGTGGACGGTCTGTACAGACGTACGGCCGCGCTTACCCGCCACGCGCCTCGCCCCCGCAGTGACACGGGGGTGAGGCCGGCCGTGCGCCGGGGGACGGGCCCGTGCGGGCCCGCCCCCCGGCAGGGACTCAGGCGTCCTCGTTGTCGACCCAGCTCATGAGCTTGCGGAGCTCCTTGCCGGTGGTCTCCAGCAGGTGGTCGCTGTCGGCCTTCTTGTACTCGTTGTACTTGGGCAGACCGTTGTGGTACTCGGCCATCCAGTTCTTGGCGAAGGTGCCGTCCTGGATCTCGGCGAGGACCTTCTTCATCTCGGCCTTGGTGGCGTCCGTGATGATGCGCGGGCCGGTGACGTAGTCGCCCCACTCGGCGGTCTCCGAGATGGACCAGCGCATCTTCTCCAGGCCGCCCTCGTACATGAGGTCCACGATGAGCTTCAGCTCGTGGAGGCACTCGAAGTACGCGATCTCCGGCTGGTAGCCGGCCTCGGTCAGGGTCTCGAAACCGGCCTTGACCAGGGCGGCGGTGCCACCACAGAGGACGGCCTGCTCACCGAACAGGTCGGTCTCGGTCTCCTCGGTGAAGGTCGTCTTGATGACGCCGGCGCGGGTGCCGCCGATGCCCTTCGCGTAGGAGAGCGCGAGCTCCAGGCCCTTGCCCGAGGCGTCCTGCTCGACGGCCACGATGCACGGGACGCCGCGGCCCTCCTCGTACTGGCGGCGGACGAGGTGGCCCGGGCCCTTCGGAGCGACCATGCAGACGTCGACGTTGGCCGGCGGCTTGATGAAGTCGAAGCGGATGTTCAGGCCGTGGCCGAAGAACAGCGCGTCGCCGTCCTTGAGGTTGTCCTTGATGGACTCCTCGTAGACCTGGGCCTGGATCGGGTCCGGGACGAGGATCATGATGACGTCGGCCTCGGCGGCGGCCTCGGACGGGGTCACCACGCGCAGGCCCTGCTCCTCGGCCTTGGCCTTGGACTTCGAGCCCTCGTGCAGACCGACACGGACGTCGACACCCGAGTCACGCAGCGACAGCGCGTGGGCGTGGCCCTGGCTGCCGTAGCCGATGACCGCGACCTTGCGGCCCTGGATGATGGACAGGTCGGCATCGTCGTCGTAGAACAGCTCGGCCACTGGGTCTTCTCCTTGGTGTGCAGGTGTTGCGTCCCACCGTACGGCGGGGTGCGTGGGGTTCGTTGCCGGGTCTCGCCATACGAGCGGCGAGGGGACCCGGAGGGTTACGCCGTGCGGTCGAGTGCGCGCAGAGAACGGTCGGTGATCGAGCGCGCGCCGCGCCCTATGGCGATGGTGCCGGACTGGACGAGCTCCTTGATGCCGAACTGCTCCAGCATCTTGAGCATGGCCTCCAGCTTGTCGGCGCCCCCGGTCGCCTCGATCGTGACCGCCTCCGGGGAGACGTCCACGGTCTTGGCGCGGAACAGCTGGACGATCTCGACGATCTGGGAGCGGGTCTCGTTGTCTGCGCGGACCTTCACCAGGACGAGCTCCCGCTGGATCGCTGCGGTGGGCTCGAGTTCGACGATCTTCAGGACGTTGACCAGCTTGTTGAGCTGCTTGGTCACCTGCTCCAGGGGCAGGCCCTCGACGTTCACGACAATGGTGATGCGTGAGATGTCGGGATGTTCGGTGGTACCGACCGCGAGCGAGTCGATGTTGAAGCCGCGCCGGGAGAACAGAGCCGTGATCCGGGCGAGGACACCGGGCTTGTTCTCGACCAGGACGGAGAGCGTGTGCTTGGTGGACATGGAGTCTGTCTCTCTCTGTCTCTCAGTCGTCTTCGTTGTCGCCGAAGTCGGGGCGGACGCCGCGCGCTGCCATGACCTCGTCGTTGGAGGTGCCGGCCGCGACCATCGGCCACACCATGGCGTCCTCGTGGACGATGAAGTCGATGACGACCGGGCGGTCGTTGATCGCGTTGGCCTCGGCGATGACCTTGTCCAGGTCGGCCGGGTCCTCGCAGCGGATGGCGTAGCAGCCCATGGCCTCGGACAGCTTGACGAAGTCCGGCACGCGGGTGCCCTTGGCGGCGTTGCCGTCGGCGTCCGGGCCGGAGTGCAGCACGGTGTTGGAGTACCGCTGGTTGTAGAACAGGGTCTGCCACTGGCGGACCATCCCGAGCGCGCCGTTGTTGATGATCGCGACCTTGATCGGGATGTTGTTGAGCGCGCAGGTGGTGAGTTCCTGGTTGGTCATCTGGAAGCAGCCGTCGCCGTCGATGGCCCAGACGGCGCGGTCCGGCATGCCGGCCTTGGCGCCCATGGCGGCCGGGACCGCGTAGCCCATCGTGCCCGCGCCGCCGGAGTTGAGCCAGGTGGAGGGCTGCTCGTAGTCGATGAAGTGGGAGGCCCACATCTGGTGCTGGCCGACGCCCGCCGCGAAGATCGTGCCCTCGGGGGCGAGTTCGCCGATGCGCTGGATGACCTGCTGCGGCGAGAGGCTGCCGTCCTCCGGCAGGTCGTAGCCGACGGGGTAGGTCTCGCGCCAGCGGTTGAGGTCCTTCCACCAGGCGCTGTAGTCGCCGGTGTTGCCCTCGGTGTGCTCGGCCTGGACGGCCTGGACGAGGTCGGCGATGACCTCCCTGGCGTCACCGACGATCGGGACGTCGGCGGCGCGGTTCTTGCCGATCTCGGCCGGGTCGATGTCGGCGTGGACGATCTTGGCGTACGGGGCGAAGCTGTCCAGCTTGCCGGTGACGCGGTCGTCGAACCTGGCCCCGAGCGCGACGATCAGGTCGGCCTTCTGCAGCGCGGTGACGGCGGTGACCGAACCGTGCATGCCGGGCATTCCCACGTGCAGCGGGTGGCTGTCGGGGAAGGAGCCGAGCGCCATCAGCGTGGTGGTGACGGGCGCTCCGGTGAGCTCTGCCAGGACCTTCAGCTCCGCGGTGGCACCGGCCTTGATGACGCCGCCACCGACGTACAGCACCGGGCGCTGGGCCTGGGTGATGAGCTTGGCGGCCTCGCGGATCTGCTTGGCGTGCGGCTTGGTGACCGGGCGGTAGCCGGGCAGGTCCAGGGTCGGCGGCCAGCTGAAGGTGGTCTTCGCCTGGAGGGCGTCCTTGGCGATGTCGACGAGGACGGGGCCCGGACGGCCGGTGGAGGCGATGTGGAAGGCCTCGGCGACCGTGTGGGCGATGTCCTCGGCGCGGGTGACCAGGAAGTTGTGCTTCGTGATCGGCATCGTGATGCCGCAGATGTCGGCTTCCTGGAAGGCGTCCGTACCGATGGCGGCGGAGGCCACCTGGCCGGTGATCGCGACCAGGGGCACGGAGTCCATGGCCGCGTCCGCGATCGGGGTGACCAGGTTGGTGGCACCGGGACCCGAGGTGACCATGCAGACGCCGACCTTGCCGGTCGCCTGGGCGTAACCGGTGGCCGCGTGACCGGCACCCTGCTCGTGGCGGACCAGGATGTGACGGACCCGGGTCGAGTCCATCAGCGGGTCGTACGCCGGGAGGATGCACCCGCCGGGGAGGCCGAATACGGTGTCGGCGCCGACTTCCTCGAGAGAACGGATGAGGGACTGCGCGCCCGTGAGGTGCTCAACGGAGGCGGAGGCCTGTCCGCCGTTACGGGCCCGCGGCTGCGGGTGCTGGGCCCCGGTTGCCTGCTCGGTCATCGGCATTCTCTTCTCGAAGCTGAGGGTTTATGCGGTGTTTTTGTGGGGTTTTGAAAGGTCCCGGTGCAACAAAAAACCCCTCGTGCCGTGAGGCAAGCGAGGGGAGCGCGCCGGTGCGGTCTGCAAGGTGTCCATGAGTGACCCTGCTTCAGCCGACGCGCTTTCCAAGTACGAGAATTCGGGTGCGCATGGCATTGACCCTCTCTCCGGCACGCGTACGGTGTCAAGTGGGTGGGACGGGAGTCTCATTATGTGAGCGGCTCTGGAGCGGGATCGAGCCGCCCGCCAGCACGGGCTGAGCGGCCGGGCCGATGCCCGGGACGGGGTACTGCCCCCGGATCAGTGTGCGCCGCAGACGGTACTCGTCCAGGGGCCCGTTGAAGGCCATCCCCTGGCCGTGCGTGCACCCCATGGCCCGCAGCGCCCGCACCTGCTCCGGGACGTCGACGCCGTCGGCCACGGACTGCATGCCGAGATCGCCCGCGATGCGCAGCAGCCCGCTGGTGATCTTGTGCAGCCTCGCCGACTCGACGACGCCCTCCACCAGGCACCGGTCGAGCTTCAGTACGTCGATGGGGAGACGGCGCAGGGCGTTGACCGCCGCATAGCCGCTACCGAAGCCGTCGAGCGCGATCCGCACGCCGAGGCGCCGCAGGGCCACCAGGCGCTGTTCGAGCTCGTCGAAGGAGATCCGGGGGTCGCTGTCGGCGACCTCGATCATCAGGGCACCCGAGGGCAGGCCGTGCCGGGTCAGGAGCGCCTCGACGGAGCCCGGCGGCAGTGTCCTGTCCAGGAGCCTGGCGGCCGACACACGGACGGAGACGGCGACCGGATGCCCGGCCCTGGCCCGCTCGGCGGCCTGCTCCACGGCCTCCTCCAGCAGCCAGCTGCCCAGCTCCGCCGCGCGGTCGCTGCCGTCGGACACCCTGAGGAACTCGGCCGGCGTGAACAGGATGCCCTGGGAGGAGCGCCAGCGCGCCTGGGCGGAGACGGCCGCGACCGTCCCGCTGGCCAGATGGACGACGGGCTGGTGCAGCAGGGCGAACTCGCCCTCCCGCAGGGCGGTGCGCAGCCGGGCCGCGAGCTCGGAGCGGCGCACCACGTCGGCCTGCATCTGGGGGGCGTACAGCTCGACCCGGTCCTTGCCGCCCGCCTTGGCGCGGTACATGGCGAGGTCGGCGTTGCGCATGAGGTCCTTGGGCGTGATGGAGGGCTCGGCGAAGGCGACCCCGATGGAGGCGGCCACCCGCACCTCGGACGTGCCGATCCGGTACGGCTGGGAGAGCCTGAGGCGGAGCCGGTCCGCGATCTCGTGGACCTGGCACTCCCGGGCGGCCTGGTCGCGGGTGCCGTCCCCGACGATGAGAGCGGCGAACTCGTCGCCCCCGAGGCGCGCCGCGGTGTCCGAGGTGCGGACGGAGTCCTGGAGGCGCCTGGCGGCCTGGATGAGCAGCTCATCGCCCGCCTGGTGGCCGATGCTGTCGTTGACCGCCTTGAAGCCGTCCAGGTCGATGAAGAGCACGGCGGTGCCCGGGTCCCCGGCCCGCCGGCCGCCGAGCGCCTGCCCGACACGTGCGGTGAACAGGGCCCGGTTGGGCAGGTCGGTGAGGGGGTCGTGCTCGGCGTTGTGCTGGAGCTGCGCCTGGAGTCTGACCCGCTCGGTCACATCGCGGCTGTTGAGCAGCAGCCCGCCCTGGTGGCGGTTGACCGTGGACTCGACGTGGAGCCAGTCGCCCGTGCCCGATCCGAAGCGGCACTCGATCCGGGTGGTGGGCTCCTCCCGGGGCGGTGCCGCGAGGAAGCGCCGCAACTCGTGGACGACTCCCCCGAGGTCGTCGGGGTGGATGATCGACGCCAGCTCCGTGCCGACGAGGTCCTCGGCGTCGCGGCGGTAGACCCCGGCCGCCGCCGGGCTGACGTAGCGCAGGACCCCGCTGGGCTCGGCGATCATGATGACGTCGCTCGACCCCTGGACCAGGGAGCGGAAGTGGTTCTCCTTCTGCGCGAGTTCCTGGGTGAGCGAGATGTTGTCGAGGAGCATGATGGCCTGCCGGACCACCAGGGCGAGCACGACCGTGCAGCCGGTGAGGACCACCACCCGGTCGACCCTGCGGCCCTCGACCACGTTGTACAGGATGCCGAGCGTGCAGACGGCGGCGGCCAGATAGGGCGTGAGCGCGGCGAGGGACCCCGCGATCGGGCGGCTCAGGGTGGGCGCCGGCTCCGGAACCTCCTCGACAGCGTTGTCCTCCCTGCGGCCGACCCCCCAGGGTGCGTACGCGAGGAGCAGGGAACCGGCGAACCAGCCCGCGTCCAGCAGTTGGCCCGACGCGTACGCCGAGCGGAGCAGCGGGGCGGTGAACAGGGCGTCGCAGAGCACCGTCAGGGCGAGGCCCGCGATGGCGGTGTTCACCGACGAGCGGTTGGTGCTGAAGCGCCGGAAGTGCAGGGCGAGGACCATCGAGACGAGCACGATGTCGAGGAGCGGGTAGGCCAGCGAGAGCGCGGCCCTGGCCACGCTCTCCCCCGCCGCGTTGGCCACCTCGGCGGTGTGGGCGAGGGCGAGGCTCCAGGAGAGCGTCAGCAGCGATCCGCCGATCAGCCAGGCGTCCAGCACCAGGCAGACCCAACCGGCCCTGGTGAAGGGCCGTTTGGCGAGGACGAGCAGCCCGACGATGGCGGGCGGCGCGAAGCAGAGGAAGAACAGGTCCGCGAGGGACGGGGTGGGCACGGGGCTGCCCAGGACCACCTCGTACCACCCCCAGACCGCGTTGCCTCCGGCTGCCATGGCCGAGGAGAGCGAGAAGAGGAACCAGGCCGGCCGGAACCGGATGCCCCCCGCGCGGGCGTAGAGGAAGCAGGACACCGCGGCGATGAGCGCGGCGACGCTGAGACCGAAGTCGCCCATGAACAGGGCGAGTGCGGGTGAGCCCCAGCCGAACGCGGCTCCCACCGCGTATCCGGCGCAGACCGCGGCGAGGACGAGCCGGGAGCGCAGCCCCGCGCTTCGTCCGGCGGTGGCCGTGCGTCCGGAGAGCAGGGCTCCGGGGGCGCTCACCGGAGAGCTCCGCGGCCCGGCCGGGATGTCCCCGGCACGGCTGGCCACCCCAGGCCGTCCCGCCCGGTCGGACCGTCTCTCCACTGGCCGCACATCGCCCGTCGCCCCCTCGCGTTCCGCTGCCGCCCCGGCGCCGTCCCTTCCACGGCGCAGCCCTCTTGTGGACGATACACCAGAGCCGTCACTCAGGGACATAGCTTCTCTACTCTCCGTGACGACCTGGGGAGTTGCCGGTACCGCGTGCGTCCGGGCCGGTTCGCAGCGTGGTCAGCCGGTGGTGAGTACGACGTTGGCGACCGGCTCTCCGGCGGCGAACCGGGTGAGCTGTCCGGCGAGCAGCCGCTTGGCGCGGGGCAGGAACGCGGAGGTGCTGCCGCCCACATGGGGACT
Organism: Streptomyces sp. CB02058; assembly: GCF_001905505.1. Lineage (GTDB taxonomy): Bacteria > Actinomycetota > Actinomycetes > Streptomycetales > Streptomycetaceae > Streptomyces. Next base: position 1,307,548 of record NZ_LIPG01000001.1, on the reverse strand, counting down.
GATCAGCGTGTGGGGAGCATGCCAGAGCGGGTGGCCCGCGGGCAGGGGTTCTGGGTCGGTCACGTCGAGCGCGGCACGCAGCCGCCCGGACTCGAGTTCGGACAGCAGGGCCTCGGTGTCGACCACGGCCCCCCTCGCGACGTTCACGAGCAGCGCCCCGTCCGGCATCGCGGCGAGGAAGTCGCGGCCGACCAGCCCCTGTGCGGAGGGGTTCAGCGGGGTGGACAGGATGACGACGTCGGCATCGGGCAGCAGCGCGGGCAGTTCGTCGATCGCGTGTACGGGGCCGCGCCCGGTTGTCCGTGCGGAGCGTGCGACGCGCACCACCCGCGCGCACTCGAAGGGCGCGAGCCGGTCCTCGATGGCCGCGCCGATCGACCCGTAGCCCACGATGAGGACGGACTTGTCGGCGAGGGCGGGATAGAAGCCGGACCGCCACTCCTCCTTGTCCTGGCCGTGCACGAAGCCGGGAATCCCGCGGAGCGAGGCCAGCACCAGCGCGAGCGCGAGCTCCGCGGTCGACGCCTCGTGGACCCCCTTGGCATTGCACAGCCGCACCCCCGCGGGCAGCTGCCCGAGGCCGGGTTGCACGTGGTCGATGCCCGCGGAGAGGGTCTGGACGACCTGGACCGCGCCCATCCCGTCGAGCGGGCGGACCGCGACCTCGGAGCCCTTCATGTATGGAACGACATAGAAAGCGCAGTCGGACGGGTCCGCCGGGTACTCCCGGCCGCCGTCCCAGAAACGGTAGTTGAGACCCTCGGGGAGTCCGTCGATGTCCTCGGCCGCGAACGGCAGCCATACGTCGTTGGCAGATGCGGAAGTCATGGTCAGGAGGCTATGCGAAGGCCCGGGAGCGGCAGAGGTTAGTTTGGGGTGCTGGTGGGCCCGTGATCATGGGCCGAGGGAGGGTTCGGGGAGTTGGAGCGCAGGACTATCGGTGCGGCGGCGCTGGCCGTGGGTGCGGTCGGGCTGGGCTGTATGCCGATGAGCTGGGCCTACAGCACGTCGCAGCAGCGCGGTGACCGTTCGGTGCGCACGGTGCACGCGGCGCTGGACGCGGGCGTCCAACTGCTCGACACGGCCGACATGTACGGACCCTTCACCAATGAACTGCTCGTCGGGAGGGCGCTCAGGGGCCGCCGCTCCGAGGCGTTCCTCTCCACCAAGTGCGGCCTGCTGGTGGGTGATCAGCACATCGTGGCCAACGGGCGCCCCGGCTATGTGCGGCGGGCCTGCGACGCCTCGCTGCGGCGGCTCCAGACCGACGTGATCGATCTGTACCAGCTGCACAGGGCCGATCCCGAGGTCCCGGTCGAGGAGACCTGGGGCGCGATGGCCGACCTGGTGTCCGCGGGCAAGGTGCGGGCGCTCGGGCTGTGCGCGGTGGGCGCGCGTGCCGGGCGGGGGCCGGGGGCGCGGATGCACGACGGAACCATTCGGCAGCTGGAGCGGGTCCAGCAGGTCTTCCCCGTGAGCGCGGTCCAGGCGGAGCTCTCCGTCTGGTCCCCCCAGGCGCTGGACGACCTGCTGCCGTGGTGCGCGGCCCGGGGTGTGGGCGTGCTGGCGGCGATGCCGCTGGGCAACGGCTACCTCACGGGGACGCTCAAGCCGGGCCAGGGTTTCGAGCCGGACGATCCCCGGGCCAGGCATCCCCGCTTCACCGCGGAGATGATGGCGGCCAACCAGCCGGTGGTGGTGGGGCTGCGGAGGATCGCGGAGCGGCACGGTGCCACTCCGGCGCAGGTTGCCCTGGCCTGGGTCCTGCGGCAGGGCCGCCATGTGGTGCCGGTGCCCGGCGCGAAGAGGGAGCGGTGGGCCGTGGAGAACGCGGGAGCCGCGGAGCTGGTGCTCACGGACCGGGACCTCGCCGAGATCGCCGGGCTGCCTCGCGCCCGGGAGTCGTGGGACTGACTCCGCGGCGGGAGAATGGGCGGGGACCGGGAACCTCACGGGGAGCGGCGGGGTAGGAACAGTAGTCGTGCGACTGTCGAAAGGATCGGTGCTGTGCCAACACCCGTGCTGCGCAAGGGGGCGGTGGCCCTGCTCGCCTCGGCCTCCCTCCTGCTGTCCGCCTGCTCGTCCGGCGGCGACCCGGCGGCCGACGGCTCCTCGTCGCCCTCGGCGGGCGCCACATCGGCGCCGGCGGCCTCCGCGAGCCCGTCGGCGGACCTGGCTCCGGCCAAGGGGTCGGTCGAGGTGGTGAAGACGCTCGCGGACGGCCTCGCCTCGCCCTGGGGCCTCGCGGCACTGCCCGGGGGCGATCTGCTGGTCTCCTCGCGCGACGAGGCGACGATCACCCGGATCGACGGGGAGAGCGGCAAGAAGACGCTCCTCGGCTCGGTGCCCGGGGTCGCGCCCGACGGCGAGGGCGGTCTCCTCGGCCTCGCCGTCGCTCCGACGTACGGCGCGGACCATCTCGTCTACGCGTACTTCACCACCGAGTCGGACAACCGCGTCGCCCGCCTCCTGTACGACGAGAAGAAGCCCGCCGGGCAGCAGCTGGGAGCGCCGGACACCGTTCTGCGGGGCATCCCGAAGGGCTCCATCCACAACGGCGGGCGGATCGCCTTCGGTCCCGACCGCATGCTGTACGTCGGCACGGGCGAGACGGGTGACACGGGCCTGGCCCAGGACAAGTCCTCGGTCGCGGGCAAGATCCTGCGGATGACGCCCGACGGTGAGCCGGTGCACGGCAATCCCGAGGGCGACTCCCTGGTCTACACCTACGGGCACCGCAATGTGCAGGGCCTGGCCTGGGACGGCGAGAAGCGGCTCTGGGCATCGGAGTTCGGCCAGAACACCTGGGACGAGCTGAATCTGATCGAGCCCGGCAAGAACTACGGCTGGCCGGACGTCGAGGGCGAGGAGGGCAAGGAAGGGTTCGTCGACCCGGTGGCCCAGTGGAAGACCTCCGATGCCTCGCCGAGCGGCATCGCGTACGCCGGGGGGTCGATCTGGATGGCGGGGCTGCGGGGCGAGCGGCTCTGGCGGATTCCCCTGTCGGACAAGGCGGACGGTGAGCCGCTGGCCGCCCCCCAGGCGTTCCTGGAGGGGAAGTACGGCCGGCTGCGCACGGTGCTCGCGGCGGGTGGCGACCTGCTCTGGCTGGTCACGAGCAACACGGACGGCCGAGGCGCCCCGAAGGCGGGTGACGACCGCGTCCTGCTCCTGAAGGTGCGGTAGCGGTCCGGCGGGAGGTCCGGTCCTCCGGGGCCTCCCGCAGAGCGCGCGGGGAGGTCCCGGAGGCCGCGGTACTCCCGGAGGTCCCGGCCCTCCGGACCGGCCGGGGCTCAGCCCACGGTGTACAGCCGGAAGCGGTGCGCGAGGGCCGCCGCCTCGCCCCGGCTGGAGACGCTCAGCTTGGCCAGGATGTTGGAGACGTGCACGCTCGCGGTCTTCGGGGAGATGTAGAGCTCCTCCGCTATCCGGCGGTTGGTGTATCCCGCCGCCACCAGCCGGTGCACCTCCTGTTCGCGCGAGGTCAGCCCGAAGGACTCGATCACGTCCACGGCGGGGCCCGGTTCGGCGGAGGGCTCCTCCTCGTCCGCGGCCTCGTCGCCGGGCCCCGCGAGCGCGATGCGGGCCCGGCCTGCCAGCAGTTCGATGCTCTCGGCGAGCGGTCTCGCCCCGAGCCGTGCCGCCACCGCGTGCGCCTCGCGCAGGAGTCCCGCCGCGGGCGTCCGCTCGCCGGTGGCGGCGAGGATCGACTCCGCCCAGCGGACCCGGATCTGGGCCAGCTCGTAGGGTCGCTGGAGCGGGCCGAACGCCTCTGCGGCGCGGCGCCAGTGGTCCGGGGTGTCCTCGCCCTCGGCACGGGCGAGCTCCGCCTCGACCAGCAGCCCGTAGGCGGCCCACACGGGCACCAGCATGGGCAGTTGCCTCAGATGGGCGCGGACGCGCTCCAGGATCGCGGGCCGGCCGGGATCGGTGGCGGGCAGCCCGCGCGCGTCGGCCTCGGCCGACGCGACGGTGTGCAGGAGCGGCAGGGAGTACCGCTGGGTCCCCGGCGGCAGACCGGTCTCGGACTGCGCCTCGAACGCGGCCCGTGCGTCGGGCAGTCTGCCCTGCTGGGCGGCGAGCGCGACGGCGTGCCGGACCGGGCTGATCAGGTGCTGCGGCTGCGGGTCGTGGAGGCCGAGGTGGCGTCGGTTCAGGTTCAGTTGCTCCTGTGCCTCGTCGAAGTCGCCGCGGGCCAGGGCGAGATCGGCGCGGCGGGAGGCGACGAGCCCGTGCGCCTTGCGGGACCTGGCCAGCGGGGCGGCCACGTCGATGGCGGCGCGGCTCTCCTCCCAGTGCCCGAGGGAGAAGTACGACTGGGCCTGGTTGGCCCGGACCCAGGCCTCGGAGTCCGGGAGTCCGTGGGTGTGGCAGATCTCGATGCCGTGGTCGGCGGCCGAGACCGCCTCCAGGGAGCGGCCGGTGGATTCGAGCGAGGAGGGGAGGTTGATGCTCGCCCTGCTCATCACGCCGACCAGGTGCAGTTCCTCGGCCCGGTCCCGGACGGCGTACATCTCCGCGAGGCCGTCCTCGACACCGCCCGCGTCCATGGTGAGCCAGCCGCGGGTGAGCCGGGCGTGCAGTTCGATGGACTCCTCGCCGACCAGCCGGGCGTACTCCACGGCCCGGTCGGCTGCCTTCAGCGTCTCGGGGCCGGGCCGGTGCAGGGCGCCCCAGCTGGCGGCCGCCGCCAGCACGTCGGCGTGCACCGCGGAGGGGCTCATGCCGCGCACCAGGTCCTGGGCCGTGCTCAGTTCCTGCCAGCCGTCGCCCCGGGAGAGGCTCTGCATCAGATAGGAGCGCTGCACCCAGAACCACGCGGCGCGCAGCGGGTCCGTGCCCGTGTCCAGGATGCGCAGGGCCTTCTTGGTGAGGGTCAGGGCGCGTTCGCGGTCGCCGCCGAAGCGGGCGGCCACCGCCGCCTCGGCCATCAGGTCGAGGTAGTGCAGCGCGTCGGTGCGCGGTTCGCAGCCGCAGGCCGGGTAGACCTCGGCGTAGTCGAGCGGACGCAGGGTGGCGCGCACCTCGTCCGGGACGTCGTCCCAGAGCTCCATGGCCCGCTCCAGCAGCCGGAGCTGCTCGGAGTAGGCGAAGCGGCGCCTGGCCTCGACGGCCGCCTGGAGCACGGCGGGCAGCGCCTTGACCGGGTCGTGCGCGGCGTACCAGTAGCTCGCGAGGCGGGCGGCGCGTTCGTCGGCGCGCACGAGGGCTGGGTCGGCCTCCAGCGCCTCGGCGTAGCGGCGGTTGAGGCGGGTGCGTTCGCCCGGCAGCAGGTCGTCGCTGACGGCCTCGCGGACCAGGGAGTGCCGGAAGCGGTATCCCTCGCTGTCGGGCGCGGGCAGCAGCAGGTTGGCGCCGACGGCGGCCCGCAGCGCACCGTCGAGCTCGTCCTCGGCGAGCCCGGCGACGGCGGCGAGGAGCGGGTGCTCGACGCTGGAGCCGCCCTCGGCCAGGACGCGGGCGATCCGCTGGGCGTGCTCGGGCAGGGCCTCCACGCGTACGAGCAGGAGGTCGCGCAGCGAGTCGGAGAGGCCGGAGCTGTCCCCGCAGCACTTCACGCTGCCGGCGAGTTCCTCGACGAAGAAGGCGTTGCCGTCGGAGCGTTCGAAGATGTCGTCGACCAGAGCCGCGTCGGGGAGCACCGCGAGGATGCCGGTGAGCTGCCGGCCGACCTCGGCGCGGCTGAACCGGTCGAGTTCGATGCGGCGGACCGTGCGGAGCCGGTCCATCTCGGCCAGCAGCGGGCGCAGGGGGTGGCGGCGGTGGACGTCGTCGGCGCGGTACGTGGCGATCACGACGAGCCGGCCGCTGCGCAGGGTGCGGAAGAGGTAGGCGAGCAGATGGCGCGTGGAGGCGTCGGCCCAGTGCAGGTCCTCCAGGACGAGGACAACCGTACGGGTGGCGGAGACGCGCTCCAGCAGCCGGGCGGTGAGCTCGAAGAGGCGGGCGGTGCCGTGCTCGTCGTTCGATGCCCGCTCGGCCTCGCCCAGTTCGGGCAGCAGCCTGGCCAGCTCGCCCTCCTGGCCGGCCACGGCTTCGGCCAGTTCCTCCGGCAGTGCCCGGCGCAGGGCGCGCAGCGCGGTGGCGAACGGGGCGAAGGGCAGGCCGTCGGCGCCGATCTCCACACAGCCGCCGACGGCCACCACCGCCTCACGGCGGCAGGCCGCCGTGAGGAACTCCTCGACCAGCCGGGTCTTGCCGACCCCGGCCTCGCCGCCGACGAGCAACGCCTGCGGCTCACCCGCGCGGGCGCGGGTGAGCGTATCGGTGAGCGCGGCGAGCTCACCGGCACGGCCGACGAAGACAGGGCTGACGGTATTGGTCTCCACGCCGCTGAGCATCGCATAGGAGTACGACACCCCGGCCCTCGTTTTCTGCCGGGCGTCCATCGCTACGCGGCATGGACGAAGCCGCTCCGCTCCGCTCCCACCCGCCCTCCGGTTTCTTCGCGCCGTGCCCGGCGGGCGGCACGACGGGCCAGCACGGCCTGGCGGACGGTGCGCTGCTGGTCGGCGCGGCGGATCAGCTCGGCGACGTTGAGCTGGTGGAGTTCGTACGCGTACATGGTGTTCTCCCTGGTGCGGAACGCGAGTGGGGCACGGCTCGTTGCCGTGCCCCCACTCTCGTCCGCCAGGGGGTGCCGCCACATCGGGCGACTGCCGCATCTCCGCGTGCGGGGGGCCTTAGGCCCGGGTGACGGATGCCTTAGGCGGCTGCCGCCGGGTCCTCAGCCGGCCGCGGAGGGCAGGGAGACGATGAGGTCGAAGTACATCGCCACGGAGATCAGCACGCCGAGCACGCCCAGTGCGACGCCCGCGCGGGCGACGGAGCGGACCCATCCGGCCTGCGGGCGTTCGGAGGGGGCGCCGAAGGCTGGGCGGACCAGGACGAAGACGCCGACGATCAGGGCGAGGAGGGCGAAGAGCCCGTTGACCAGGGCCGTGCTGTGCCAGGCGTCGCCGTAGATCTCGGAGATCTGCTGGGCCGCGCTGCCGCCGCCCGAGGTCTTGATCTGGCCGATCAGGGTCTCGCGCTCGGCGGCGACCCGGCCGGTCCACGCTCCGGTGAGGGAGACGATGCCGAGCCCGGCGGCCACGACGGCCGCGGCGCCCGTGCCGGCCCCGGCGGCGGCAGCCGCCTCGGCCTCGGCGTAGGGGTCGGGCTCCAGCTCGGTCTCGATGCCGTCCTCCGCCGCCGCGTCCGTCGCGGCGACGACCATCTCGGTCACGTCCGACGCGGTCACGCCCGGTGCGACGCCGTCCGGGACGGCGTCCTCCTCGGGTGCGGCCTTCTTCGTCACGTCCGGCACGGCGGCGGTCCCGCCCGCTGTCTCCTTCTCCTCGGTGTCGTCTGTGGTCGCGGTCGAGGGGGTGGTGTTCATGCGCCGCACGCTAGGGGTCCCGTATGAGAACCTCCTTAACGCCGGGCGTCCAGGTCCTTCGCGGCGCGCCATTCCGGGGCGAGGACGGCCCAGATCTCCTCGTCGTGGCGCTTGCCCCGGTAGGCGTAGGCCTCGCGCAGGACGCCCTCACGGGTCATGCCGAGCCGTTCGGCCACCGCGACGCTGCGGGTGTTTGCGGAGGAGGCGACCCACTCCACCCGGTGCATGCCGCGCGTGTCGACGGCCCAGTCGATCAGCTTCCGCGCGGCGCGGGTCACCAGGCCGTGGCCCTCCCCGGCGGCCTCCAGCCAGCAGCCGATCTCGCAGTTCCCGGCCTCGGCCTCGAATATCCGGAACAGGACGCCGCCGACGAGCGTGCCCTCCCACCAGATCCCGTAGATCCGTCCGGTGTCGGCGGCCTGCTTGTCGGCGTAGCGCTGGAGCAGCGCACGGGCGGAGGTGAGGTCCGTGGCCGCGGCGGCGAACGGGATCCAGGGGTCGACCAGGGCGCGCGCCCGGTCCATGTGGGCGAGGAACTCCTCCGCCTGCCAGGGCTCCAGCGGGCGGAGTTCCGCGCCGTCGTTCCCCAGTGACACCGTGAACATGGCTCTCCTCGGTCTGCGCGACGTCCTGTGCCGACGTGCCGCGACGTGTCAGTGGACGCGCTGCGCGCCCTGCCGGTCGAGGTCGTCGCTGCGCTCCTCCGGGATTTTCGCATGCGGTACGGGGCTGTCCGGCGGCTCGATGCTGATGCGCGGCAGCAGCCGGTCGATGCGGGCGGGCAGCCACCAGTTCGCCCCTCCGAGCAGGTGCATCAGGGCGGGCACGAGCAGGGTGCGCAGGACGAAGGCGTCGAGGGCGACGGCCGCGGCGAGGGCGATGCCGAACATCGCGATGACGCGGTCGCCGCTCAGCACGAAGGCGAGGAAGACCGAGATCATGATCACCGCGGCCGAGTTGATGACCCTGCCGGTCTCGGCGAGGCCGACCCGCACCGACCGGCGGTTGTCCCCGGTCTCCAGCCACTCCTCGTACATCCGGCCGACGAGGAAGACCTGGTAGTCCATGGAGAGCCCGAAGAGCACCGAGACCATGATCACCGGGAGGAAGGGTTCGATGGGGCCCGCGCTGCCGAGCCCGAGGAGCTCGCTGCCCCAGCCCCACTGGAAGACGGCGACGACGACGCCGAAGGAGGCGGCCACCGCGGCCACGTTCATCAGGGCCGCCTTCAGCGGGACGGCGAGTGAGCGGAACGCCAGCAGGAGCAGGAGACAGCCGAGAGCGATCACGACCCCGACGAAGAGCGGGAGCTTGCCGACGATGATGCCGGCGAAGTCGTCGTAGCTCGCCGTCACCCCGCCCACATGGGCCTGGAGCGAGGAGGTCTCCTCGCTCTGCGGCAGGACGTCGTGGCGCAGCCGGTCGACGAGTTCGCTGGTCCTCTTCGACTGGGGCGCGGAGTCGGGGACGACGGTGACGAACACCGTGTCGCCCGCCGCGTTGTAGGTCACCGGACTCACCGAGGCGACTCCGTCGGTGGCCCGCAGCACGGCGGGAAGGCCGTCCAGGGCGAGCCGGTCGTCGGCGCCGTCGAGACGGGCGGCGATCGTCAGCGGGCCGTTGACTCCGGGGCCGAACCCGTCGGCCAGCAGGTCGTACGCCTGCCGGGTGGTGGCGGTGGCGGGGTCGTTGCCCTGGTCCGACGTGCCCAGGTGCAGCCCGAGGGTGGGGATCGCGAGCACCGCCATGACGACGACGGCGACCGCTCCGAGCAGCCTGGGGTGCCGCTCGACGAAGGCGGACCAGCGGACGGCGAAGCCGGTGGGCCGTTCGGGGAGCGGCCCGTGCGCGGCGAGCCGTACGCGCTCGCGCCGGCCCAGCGCCCGCATGCCGATGAAGGAGAGCAGCGCGGGCAGCAGGGTCACCGAGGCGAGGACGGTGAGGACGACGGTGAGCGAGGCGGCGATCGCGACCCCGTCGAGGAAGCCGAGCCGCAGTATCAGCATGCCCAGCAGGGCGACGCAGACGGTGGCTCCCGCGAAGACGACTGCGCGCCCGGTCGTCGCGACGGCGTTCTGCGCCGCCTCGTGCACGGACATGCCGCGTCTCAGTCCCCGCCGGTGCCGGGTGACGATGAACAGGGCGTAGTCGATGCCGACGCCGAGCCCGATGAGCATGCCCAGCATCGGCGCGAAGTCGGCGACGGTCATGACATGGCCGAGCAGCACGGTGCCCGCGTAGGCCGTGCCGACGGAGACGAGGGCGGTGGCGATGGGCAGCAGGCTGGCGGCGAGCGAGCCGAAGGCGAGGAAGAGGACGAGCGCGGCGACGGCCACCCCGACGGCCTCGCCCACATGGAGGGACGGCGCCCCGGTCCCCGCGACGGCGGTGCCGCCGAGCTCGATCCGCAGTCCGTCGGTCTCGGCGGCCTTCGCGGTGCCGACGACGGCCGCGGTCTGCTCGGGCGGGATCTCGCCGGAGCGGTGGTCGAAGGTGACCGTGGCGTAGGCGGTGCGTCCGTCCTCGCTGATCTGCGCCCGGCCGGTCGCGCCGTAGGGCCCGGAGACGTCACCGACGCCGGGCAGAGCCCCGATCTCGTGGAGCGTCCTGGTCATCGTGCGCTCGACGCCGGCGTCCCGGACGGTGGAGTCCGGGGTGTGCCAGACGACGGTGCCGGTGTCGCCCCCGAGGTTCTCGAACCCGGACTGCAGGAGCTCCCCCGCGCGGCCCGACTCGGTGCCCGGGACCTCGTAGTCGTTGGAGTACGAGGAACCCGCGGACACCGCGGCGGCGGCCACGCCCCCGAGCGCGGTCAGCCAGATGAGGACGGTGGCGAGGCGGTGCGTGAGACACCAGCGTGCGATGGCGGCCAACGGAGGTGCTCCTGATGGTTCGTGGAGATTTGTCAGGAGTTGATGGGACAACTCATGGAAAACCTCACATGACCTGAGAACAATCACTCTGACAGCCGATCGCCGTCCTCGGCGCCATTCGTGGCCAGGGTCACACGTCCGGACTTCGCGTACGCGAACTCCTGGAGGCGCCCCGGCCACGTCGTGGGCTCAGCCGGTGACGCTCGCCCTGCCGTTCTCGATGTGTCCCATCAGCCGGCGCCGGAAGGAGCTCTCCCCGTCGGCCGTCACCTGGAGGTCGTACCAGCCGTGGGCGTCGGCCGCGGAGTGCACGAGCGTGCGGCTGCGCCCCGGCTTGACCTTCACCCTGCGGCTCCAGTCCCGCAGGTCGTCCTCGTCGACGTAACCGAGCGGCCGGACGGTGTAGGTCAGCGTCCGCCTGCCGTTGTTGCGCAGCGTGAGGTGCAGGTCGCGCTCGTGGGCGTCGATACGGGAGGCGAGCTCGGCGGCGCCGTCGGCCGCTCCCTCGAACTCCCGGCGGAAGCCGTTCGGGCCGGTCACCGTGAAGCGGTAGCCCTCACCGGTCAGCGGCACCGTCCACTGCCCGGTGCGCCTGACGTCCCGGTGCTGCGGAGCGGGGAACTCGTTCGCGTACGGGTAGAGCGCGAAGTGCGCGGAGGACCGGCCCGTGTTGCTGAGGGCCACCCGCAGCTCCCCCTCGACCCGCCTGGCCTGGGCGTCGGGCTGGTACGGCAGGGGCCTGGCGGGGCGGCTGCCCGGCTCCTGGACGGGCATGTGCTGGACGTCCGGGGGCTTCGGCTGCCAGCGTCCGCCGAACGGCGGGATGGCGGCAGGCGCCTCCGTCTCCGGCTGCCGCCGCGCGCGGGTGAAGTCGAAGGCGGAGGTGAGGTCGCCGGTGACCTGGCGCCGCCAGGCCCCTATGTTGGGCTCCTCCACGCCCGTCCAGCGCTCCAGGAAGCGGATCACGGACGTGTGGTCGAAGACCTCGGAGCAGACGTGGCCGCCGACGCTCCACGGCGAGACGACCAGCAGGGGGACGCGGACGCCCAGCCCCGTGGGCCTGCCCTCCCACTGCTCCTCGGTCACCTCGGCGGGGGCGACCGGCGGCGGCACATGGTCGAAGAAGCCGTCGTTCTCGTCGTAGTTGACGAGGACGACGGTGTGCCGCCAGACGTCGGGATGCCTGCCGAGCGCGTCCAGGATCTTGTAGACGACCGTCGCGCTGTGCACCGGCGAGGAGACGCTCGGGTGCTCCGAGTCCACGGCCGACGGGACGAGGTAGGAGACCTCGGGCAGCGTTCCCGCCGCCACGTCCGCGGCGAACGCGTCGGCCAGAGTGCCCGTCCCGACCCTGCGCAGCCCCCGCTCGAACAGGCTGCGCTCGGCCGTCGTCAGGGTGGCCACGCCCTCGTCGAGCAGGCCGAGCAGCCGCTCGCGCCCGCCCGCGTCCTCCGTCTCGCGCACCGCCGCGTAGAAGGACTCCATGTAGGTGTGCCCGCCGGTCCTCACCAGCGCCTTGCGGGCGATCGCCTTGAAGGTGGTGAAGAACTCGATCTGGTTGTCGGTGAAGTTCTCCCACTCCGTGTACGTCTTCCAGCTCCGCCCGGCCTTCTCCAGCCGCTCCGCGTAGGTGCCCCAGTCGTATCCGGGATGGGAGCCCTCGTCGTAGGCGTCGTTGCCCACGGCCCGCCGGCCGTCCGGCTCGTCGCCCGTCCTGCCGCTCCACAGGTGGTTGCGGTTGGGGCTGGTGGAGGTGTGGATCGAGGAGTGGTAGGCGTCGCAGACGGTGAAGGTGTCGGCGAGCTCGTAGTGCAGCGGGATGTCCCGGCGGTCGTAGTACGCCATGGTCGCGGCCGACTTCGCGGTGATCCAGCCGTTCATCCAGCCGCCGGCCCAGGCCTTGGCTCCCCCGTTCCAGGAGTGGTCGAGAGCGCCGATGTACTGGAGGTCCTTCTGCTGGGCCTCGGCCGCCCCGCGCACGGCGAACGGCAGCACGGTGGTCCCCGACGGGCCCGGCTGCTCGAAGACGGACGTGCCGGAGGGGAGTTCGACCGCGTTGCGGTCCCCGAAGCCGCGGACTCCGCGCAGCGTCCCGAAGTAGTGGTCGAAGGAGCGGTTCTCCTGCATCAGGATCACCACGTGCCGGATGTCCTTCAGCCCCTCGCCACCGGACTTCCCGCCGGTGGCCTCCGCGGCGATGGCCGCCTGGAGCGACGGGGGAAGAAACGATCCCGCCGCCGCGGCGCCGAGTGCGCCGCCGCCGAGCGCGAAGAGTCGCCGCCGTGACATGTCCGTGGTCAAGTGAGCCTCCCGGTTCCGTATCTACGGCGGGAAACTAGTCAGCCCGGATGGCCCCGGGAAGGCCGCGACGGGGCCTGACGGTGAACGTGACGACGGCCGCCGGGTGAAGCGAAGGGGCGGTGCACCCCGACCACGGGTGCACCGCCCCTCTGGCGTACGGGGATCAGCCCTCGACGCCGAGCTTCTCCAGGATCAGCTCACGGACGCGCGCCGCGTCCGCCTGGCCCCGGGTCGCCTTCATGACCGCGCCGACCAGCGCGCCCGCGGCGGCGACCTTGCCGCCGCGGATCTTGTCGGCGATCGCCGCGTTGGCCGCGATGGCCTCGTCGACCGCCGTGCCCAGCGCGCCCTCGTCGGAGACGACCTTCAGGCCGCGCTTCTCGACGACGGCGTCCGGGTCGCCCTCGCCCGCGAGGACACCCTCGAGGACCTGGCGGGCCAGCTTGTCGTTGAGGTCTCCGGCCGCGACGAGCTCGGCCACCCGGGCGACCTGCGCCGGGGTGACGGGCAGCTCGTCCAGGCTGCGGCCGGTCTCGTTGGCGTTACGGGCGAGCTCGCCCATCCACCACTTGCGGGCCTGGTCGGACGGGGCGCCCGCGTCCGTCGTGGCGACGATCAGGTCGACCGCGCCCGCGTTGAGGATGGACTGCATGTCGTGCTCGCTGACACCCCACTCCTCCTTCAGCCGCTTGCGGCGCAGCCGGGGCAGCTCGGGAAGCCCCTTGCGGAGCTCCTCGACCCAGTCGCGGGAAGGGGCGACCGGCACCAGGTCCGGCTCGGGGAAGTAGCGGTAGTCCTCGGCGTTGTCCTTGATGCGGCCGGCCGTGGTGGAGCCGTCCTCCTCGTGGAAGTGCCGGGTCTCCTGCACGATCGTCCCGCCGGAGTTCAGCACCGCGGCGTGGCGCTGGATCTCGAAGCGGGCGGCGCGCTCGACCGAGCGCAGCGAGTTGACGTTCTTCGTCTCGGAGCGCGTGCCGAAGGTCTCGGTGCCGTTGGGGCGCAGCGACAGGTTGACGTCGCAGCGCATCTGGCCCATCTCCATGCGGGCCTCCGAGACGCCGAGCGCCTTGATCAGCTCGCGGAGCTCGGCGACGTACGCCTTGGCGACCTCGGGGGCGCGTGCGCCCGCTCCCTCGATCGGCTTGGTGACGATCTCGATGAGAGGGATGCCCGCGCGGTTGTAGTCGAGCAGCGAGTGGGAGGCGCCGTGGATGCGGCCGGTGGCACCGCCGACGTGCGTCGACTTGCCGGTGTCCTCCTCCATGTGCGCGCGCTCGATCTGCACGCGGAAGATCTCTCCGTCCTCCAGCTGGACGTCCAGATAACCGTTGTAGGCGATCGGCTCGTCGTACTGGGAGGTCTGGAAGTTCTTCGGCATGTCCGGATAGAAGTAGTTCTTCCGGGCGAAGCGGCACCACTCGGCGATCTCGCAGTTCAGCGCGAGCCCGATCTTGATGGCGGACTCGACGCCGATCTCGTTGACGACCGGAAGCGCGCCCGGCAGCCCGAGGCAGACCGGGCAGGTCTGCGAGTTGGCGTCCTGCTTGAGCTCCGTGGAGCACCCGCAGAACATCTTTGTCTTGGTGCCGAGCTCCACATGGACCTCGAGGCCCATGACGGGGTCGTACGTCGCGAGGGCGTCCTCGTACGACTCCAGGTCGATGACAGTCACTGAAACTTTCCCTCTCAGCCCAGCAGGACGTCGTCGTCGCCGAGACGCTTGAGCTCGCGGTAGAGGATCGCGAGTCCGGTCACGATCGCGGCGGCGGATACGGCGGCGTCGATCAGCCGCAGTGTGTCGTTGTCCGAGCGGGCCATCTTCACCTGCTTGTAGACGCTGAGCGCACCGAAGGCGGTGGTGCCCATCGACACGTACGCGCCGGTCTTGGACTTCTTGAAGTTCTTGGCCTTCTTAGCCATGGCACTCATAGCGACGGAGCCTCCTCGAGCAGCGGGTGTCCCCACTTTTCCACGAAGGCGGCCTCGACGGCGGCTCCGACCTTGTACAGCCGGTCGTCCTTCATGGCGGGGGCGATGATCTGCAGCCCGACCGGCAGCCCGTCCTCCGGCGCCAGGCCGCAGGGCAGCGACATGGCGGAGTTGCCGGCGAGGTTGGTCGGAATGGTGCACAGGTCCGCGAGGTACATCGCCATCGGGTCGTCGGCGCGCTCGCCGATCGGGAAGGCGGTGGTGGGCGTCGTGGGCGAGACGATGACGTCGACCTGCTCGAACGCCTTCTCGAAGTCCCGCGTGATGAGGGTGCGGACCTTCTGCGCCGAGCCGTAGTACGCGTCGTAGTAGCCGGAGCTGAGCGCGTACGTACCGAGGATGACGCGGCGCTTGACCTCGTCGCCGAAGCCGGCCTCACGGGTGAGGGCGGTGACGTCCTCGGCGGAGCGCGTGCCGTCGTCGCCGACCCGGAGGCCGTAGCGCATGGCGTCGAACCGCGCGAGGTTCGAGGAGCACTCGGACGGCGCGATCAGGTAGTACGCCGAAAGGGCGAGGTCGAAGGAGGGGCAGTCCAGCTCGACGACGGTGGCGCCGAGGGACTTCAGCAGCTCGACCGACTCGTTGAACCGCTGGACGACGCCGGCCTGGTAGCCCTCGCCCGCGAACTGCTTGACCACACCGACGCGCATGCCCTGTACGGAGCCGTTGCGCGCGGCCTCGACGACCGGCGGGACGGGGGCGTCGATCGACGTCGAGTCCATCGGGTCGTGCCCGCCGATGGCCTCGTGGAGCAGCGCCGCGTCCAGGACCGTACGGGCGCAGGGGCCGCCCTGGTCGAGGGAGGACGAGAAGGCGACCATGCCGAAGCGGGAGACGCCGCCGTAGGTGGGCTTGACGCCGACCGTGCCGGTGACGGCGGCGGGCTGGCGGATGGAGCCGCCGGTGTCCGTGCCGATGGCGAGCGGGGCCTCGAAGGACGCCAGCGCCGCGGCGGAGCCGCCGCCGGAGCCGCCCGGGATGCGGGTGAGGTCCCAGGGGTTGCCGGTCGGGCCGTAGGCGCTGTTCTCGGTGGAGGACCCCATGGCGAACTCGTCCATGTTGGTCTTGCCGAGGATGACGACGTCGGCGGCCCGGAGCTTCTTGGTGAGGGTCGCGTCGTACGGCGGGACCCAGCCCTCGAGGATCTTCGAGCCGACGGTGGTCGGCATGTCCTGCGTGGTGAAGATGTCCTTGAGCGCGAGCGGGACTCCGGCCAGCGGGCCGAGCTTCTCGCCCGCCTCGCGCTTGGCGTCGACGGCGCGGGCCTGCGCGAGCGCGCCCTCGCGGTCGATGTGCAGGAAGGCGTGGACCTTCTCGTCGATGGCGTCGATCCGGGCCAGGTGGGCCTCGGTGACCTCGACGGCCGTCAGCTCGCCGGAGGCGATCCTCGCGGCGATCTCGGCCGCGGTGAGCTTGATGATGGTGCTGATGTCCGTCATGGCTGTTAGTCCTCCCCCAGGATCTGCGGCACCTTGAAACGCTGCTGCTCCTGGGCCGGGGCGCCGGAGAGCGCCTGCTCGGGGGTGAGCGACGGACGGACCTCGTCCGCGCGCATGACGTTGGTCAGCGGCAGCGGGTGGGAGGTCGGCGGTACGTCTTGGTCGGCGACCTCGGAGACGCGGGCGACCGCGCCGATGATGTCGTCGAGCTGACCGGCGAAGTGTTCGAGCTCTTCGCCCTTCAGCTCCAGACGCGCCAGCCGGGCGAGGTGGGCGACCTCCTCGCGCGTGATGCCAGGCATGCAGCGATCCTCAGGGTTCGGTGTGTGTTTTGGCCGGGGGTCGGTGTGTGCCACCGGCCCCCAATCCTATGGGGTCGCGGCCCACTGTCCCGCCTGCTCCCTCACCCGCGGCCTCACGGTCCCGGTCCTGCCGCGCCGGGCCCGCCCGCCGATCGAGGACAAAACGGTCGCGGGACGCCCGCGCGGGCATCGCCCGGCCTCCCGCCGGCCGCCGGAACGGCCCCGGTCAGGCCGTCGCGGGGCCGGAGACCGCGCGCCCGGCCGGCCGCTGCTGCTGCTCCGCCTCGGGCTGCATCGCCACGGCCGCCCTGGCCGCCGCCTCCAGCTCGGCCGGCCTGCGCCAGCCGTGCTCGCCGCGTGCCCGGAGCCAGGCCGTCGTCTCCTGCGGCGGCATCGCGGCGGCGACGAGCCATCCCTGCACCGCGTCGCAGCGCAGGTCCCGCAGCCGCTCCCAGGTCTCGTCGTCCTCGACGCCCTCGGCCACCACCAGCAGCCCGAGCGAGTGGGCCAGGTCGATGGTGCAGCGGACGATCTCCGCGTCCTCGTTGTCGACGGCCAGCCGCGCGACGAACGAACGGTCGATCTTGAGCTCGCTGACCGGCAGCTTGCGCAGGTGGACCAGTGAGGAGTAGCCCGTGCCGAAGTCGTCGAGGGACATCTTCACGCCGTGCCCGGTCAGCCCGGCCAGGGTGTCGGCGGCCCGCTGCGGGTCCTCCAGGAGGACGTGCTCGGTTATCTCCAGCTGGAGCGCCCCGGCCGGGACGCCGTGCCGGGCCAGCCGGGCGGCGACGCTCCCCGCGAAGCCCGGGGTGTGGACGTCGCGCGGCGAGACGTTGACGGCGACGGGCACGAACAGCCCCTGCGCGCGCCACCGGGCAACCTGGGCGAGGGCGGTCTCCAGCACGTACTCGGTGAGGTGGGGCATCAGCCCGGAGGATTCCGCGATCGCGATGAACTCGTCCGGGGGGACCCGTCCGCGCTCGGGGTGCACCCAGCGCACGAGCGCCTCGAGGCCGGCCACCTGGCCGTCGAAGCGGACCTTCGGCTGGTAGTGGAGCTCGACCTCCCGGGCGTCCAGGGCGCGGCGCAGGTCGCCCAGCAGGCCCAGCCGGTCCGGGGTGTTGCTGTCCCGCTTCGACTCGTACACCTCGACGCCCGTGCGGTCGCGCTTGGCCTGGTACATCGCCACGTCGGCCCGCCTGAGCAGCCCTTCGGCGTCGAGCGCGTGGTCGGGGTGGACGGCGACCCCGGCGCTGGCCTCCAGGACGAGGGTGAGCCCGTCGAGGTCGAGGGGCGAGGAGAGCTCGGCGACCAGATGGCGGGCGACGCGCTGGGCGCTGGTGGTCGAGTCCGCCGTCGGCAGGAGTACGGCGAACTCGTCGCCGCCCAGCCGCGCGGCCTCCGCACCGCGCGGCAGGGCCAGACGGAGCCGCTCCGCTATCTGGAGCAGGAGGCGGTCCCCCGCCAGATGGCCGAGGGTGTCGTTGACGGCGCGGAAGCGGTCGAGGTCGATGAGGACCAGGGCGGACCTGGTGCCGGTGCTCCCCGCCTCCTCCAGCGCCGTCCACGTTCTCTCCAGGAGCCACTGGCGGTTGGGCAGACCGGTCAGCGGGTCCCGCAGCTGCTCCTCGGCCCGCGCGCGGGCGATCCAGAGCGTGGAGTCCAGGGCGATCAGGGGTACGGCGAAGAGCGGCAGCAGGACGGGCATCGCCGAGGCGACCACGCAGATCAGCGGGGCGATGCCGAGCAGGGCGACCGCGACGAGGCACTGGCGCAGCAGCGCCGTGCGCGCGACCGTCGGGAGCCCTCCGGTCTGGGAGGCCCTGGCGTACCAGAGGAGTACACGGGTGACGAGGAGGTACACCCCGGCGGCGAGCAGCACCTCGGGCACGGCGTCGACGCCCCAGTGGAGCGGTCGCCAGGGTGTCTCGACCGTGGGTACTTCACCGAAGGCCGCCAGGACGAGCGCGGCGGCCCCTATGCCGAGTATGTCGACCGCGCCGTGCAGCAGCCCCTGCCACCAGCGGTGCCGCCGGGCCGTGCCGACGAGCACCACGACGACGAGGCTGACGAGGCCGGCGGCCACCCAGCCGTAGAGCAGGAGTACGGCGAGGGTGAGGGCTGCGCCGGAACCGGTGCCGCCCCACCAGCGGTCGCGCCCGAGGGCGACCAGATGGCCCACGATGATCCCCGTGAGCAGGGCGAGCGACCAGCCCGCCGTGCCGTCCGGGAAGGGTGCCTGGCCGTCACGGACCGTTCGGTAGAACCCGGTCGCGAGCTGCACCGCGGCGACCGCCACGACGACGGCTCCCACTTTTGACGTGAGGCCCACGAAACCCTGCAGCCGCGACACCACTGCGGCGCTCTCGGTCGGTTTCATTCCGTCCCTCTCACAGCCGGCGGTGCCGATGTCACACGGTGGCCCCCGCTCCCATGCCACCACGACCCAATTCCCACCACGCGGCCGGGCACGGCAGGTGCTCGTTCAACAGTAGGCCGCCGAGGGCCCGCGCGGGCAGCGCTCTGCAGCTCTTGCCCGAATGCGGACCTCGCGTCCCTGACGGTCTGGTATGCGCCGAACGGGTGGTGCGGGCGGGCCGGACGGGGGCCGCGGCCCCCTGTTGCCCCGCCTCGTCCGCTTACTTCCCCACCCGCGCAGCGCCACGCGTCGCCGGTGTCTCGATCGCGCCTCGATCAGGCCTCGGCGGGAACAGCGGCCTCCCGGGCGGCGTCCGGGCCCTGTTCGAGGAGCACGGCGAATCCGTCCTCGTCCAGGACGGGCACCTTGAGCTGCATCGCCTTGTCGTACTTCGACCCCGGGTTGTCCCCGACCACGACGAAGGAGGTCTTCTTCGAGACGGACCCGGTCACCTTCGCGCCCCGGCTCTGGAGCGCGTCCTTGGCGCCGTCCCTGGTGTGGCCGGTCAGCGTGCCGGTGACGACGACGGTCAGCCCCTCCAGCGGACGCGGCCCCTCGTCCTCGCCCGCGCCCTCGTCCTCCATCCGGACCCCGGCCTCGCGCCACTTGCGCAGGATCTCGCGGTGCCAGTCCTCGGCGAACCACTGCTTGACCGACGCGGCGATGATGGGTCCCACCCCGTCCGCCGCCGCGAGCTCCTCCTCGGAGGCCGCGTCGATCCGGTCGACGGAGCGGAACTGGCGGGCCAGCTCCACGGCTGCCACCGGGCCGACGTGGCGGATCGAGAGTCCCGTCAGGATGCGGGCGAGCGGCGCCTCCTTGGCCGCCGCGATGCCCTCCAGCATGCCGAGGGCGTTCTTCTTCGGCTCGCCCTGCTGGTTGGCGAAGACCGTGGCGATCTTCTCCTCGCCGGTCTTCGGGTCACGCCGGGGAAGCCCGCTGTCGGGGTCCAGGACGTACGCCCGGATCGGCAGCAGCTGGTCGACCGTCAGCCCGAAGAGGTCGCCCTCGTCCAGCAGGGGCGGCTCGGCGGGCTCCAGCGGCTTGGTCAGGGCCGCCGCGGCCACATAGCCGAAGTGGTCGATGTCGAGGCACTTGCGGCCCGCCAGATAGGCCACGCGCTCCCGCAACTGGGCTGGGCAGGAGCGGGCGTTGGGGCAGCGGAGGTCGATGTCGCCCTCCTTCATGGGGCGCAGCGGCGTCCCGCACTCGGGGCACTCGGAGGGCATGACGAACTCCCGCTCGCCGCCGTCCCGCAGGTCGACGACGGGCCCGAGGATCTCCGGGATGACGTCGCCCGCCTTGCGGAGCACCACCGTGTCGCCGATGAGGACGCCCTTGGCCTTGACGACGTTCTGGTTGTGCAGGGTGGCGAACTCGACCTCCGATCCCGCCACGTGGACCGGCTCGACCTGTGCGTAGGGCGTGACCCGTCCGGTGCGGCCGACGCCCACCCTGATGTTGACCAGCTTGGTGTTGACCTCCTGCGGGGCGTACTTCCAGGCGATCGCCCAGCGGGGCGCGCGG
The DNA here is from genome assembly GCF_001905505.1 of Streptomyces sp. CB02058. GTDB lineage: Bacteria > Actinomycetota > Actinomycetes > Streptomycetales > Streptomycetaceae > Streptomyces. The sequence goes on along the minus strand of NZ_LIPG01000001.1, from coordinate 1,287,317 downwards.
GAGGTGGAACCCAGCCTGCCCTGGAGCGGGATCTCGTCGAGCTTGACGACGACGCCGTCGATCTCGTGCTCCACGGAGTCGCGGTGCTCGCCGAAGTACCTGATGAACTCCCGCACCTCGTCGAGGGTTTCGACCACCCGGTTGTGCCGGGCGGTCGGCAGACCCCACTCGCCGAGCAGGTCGTACGCCTGGGAGAGCCGGTCGATGTCGAAGCCCTCGCGGGCTCCGATGCCGTGCACCACCATGTGGAGCGGGCGGGTGGCGGTGACCTTGGGGTCCTTCTGGCGCAGTGACCCGGCCGCCGCGTTGCGCGGGTTGGCGAAGGGCTTGTCACCGGCCTCGACCAGCCGGGCGTTGAGTCCTTCGAAGGCCTCCATGGGGAAGAAGACCTCGCCGCGGATCTCGACGAGCGCGGGGATCCGGTCGCCCTTCAGGCGGTGCGGGATCTCGGCGATCGTGCGGACGTTGGGGGTGATGTCCTCCCCCGTGCGGCCATCGCCCCTGGTCGCGGCGCGGGTCAGCCGGCCGTGCTCGTAGGTGAGGTTGACGGCGAGGCCGTCCACCTTGAGCTCGCACAGGAAGTGGTAGCCGCCCCTGCCCACGTCCTTGGCGACGCGGTCCGCCCAGGCACCGAGCTCCTCGTCGTCGAAGGCGTTGTCCAGCGAGAGCAGGCGCTCGCGGTGCTCGACGGAGGTGAACTCCGTGGTGTACGGGCCCGCGACCTTCTGGGTGGGCGAGTCCGGGGTGCGCAGCTCGGGGTGCGCCTCCTCGATGCCCTCCAGCTCGCGCATCAGCCGGTCGAACGCGGCGTCGTCGACGACCGGCTGGTCCTTCACGTAGTACCGGAAGCGGTGCTCCTCGATCTGCTCGGCGAGGAGTGCGTGCTGTTCCCGCACCTCCGCCGGCACACCCGTCAGCTGCTGCGGCTGCTGTTCGCCGGCCATCGTCCGTTCCTCCCGTTACCCCGTCGAAAACCCGAGCCCGTCACTCAGGGTTGTCCGCGAGCGACCTCGCGGCCCGGGCGCAGTGGGCGAGCGCGGCCCGTGCGTAGGCGGGGGATGCTCCCGCCAGCCCGCACGAGGGGGTGATCACGACGGACTCGGCGAGAGTCCCCGGATTCAGCCCCAGCCTGCTCCACAACGTCCTGACCCCCATGACGCTACCGCCCGGGTCCGACAATGCCGTCGAGGCGCCGTCGAGACCGGGGACGACGCCGAGGAAGAGCTGGGTGCCACCCTCGACGGCTTCCCCGATCGCGTCCTCCTCACGCTCGGTGAGCAGCGAGAAGTCGAAGGAGACCGCGCCCGCCCCGGCGCGGCGCAGCAGCGCGAAGGGCACCTCGGGGGCGCACGAGTGGACGACCGTCGGCCCGTCGCCGTTCACGGCGAGCAGCTCGCGCAGCGTCCCCTCGACGACCTGGCGGTCCACCGCGCGGTAGGTGCGGTAGCCGCTGGCCGATCTGACCCGCCCCAGCAGCACGGCGGTCAGGGAGGGTTCGTCGAGCTGGAGCACGACCTCGGCGCCGGGGACCCTGCGGCGCACCTCGGCGAGGTGGGCGCGCACTCCTTCGGCCAGGGAACCCGCCAGGTCACGGCAGGCGCCGGCGTCGGCGAGCATCGCCTCGCCGCCGCGCAGCTCCAGCGCGGCGGCCAGGGTCCAGGGGCCGACGGCCTGCACCTTGAGCGGGCCCTCGTAGCCCTGGGTGAACTCCTCCAGGGCGTCGAGGTCCTCGCCGAGCCAGGAGCGGGCCCTGCGGGTGTCACGGCCGGGCCGGTCGCTGACCCGCCAGCCGCTGGGCTCGACATGGCCGTACATCTCGACGAGCAGGCCGACGGTCCGGCCGATCATGTCCGCTCCGGGGCCCCGGGCGGGCAGTTCCGCCAGATGCGGCATGCCCTGGCCGTCGGCGAAGGACCCGGTGACGGTCCTGGCCGCCTCCCGGGCGTCTCCCCCCGGCATGGACCCGATCCCCGTCGCCGCGCTCCCGCTGAAACCGCTCTTCTCGCTCACGCGCAAAGCCTACGGGCCCGGGACCACGGGTTCTCAGCGGCCGGGGCGCACCGTCAGGTCGTTGATCTCGGCGTCCCTCGGCAGGTCGAGCGCCAGCAGGATCGTGGTGGCCACCGACTCGGGGTCGATCCAGCGCGAGGCGTCGTACTCCTTGCCCTCCTGCTGGTGGACCTTGGCCTGCATGGGGCTGGCGGTGCGGCCGGGGTAGACGGAGGTGACCCGGACCCCGTTGCCGTGCTCCTCGTGGCGCAGCGAGTCGGCGAGCGCCTTGAGGCCGTGCTTGCTCGCGGCGTACGCGCCCCATCCGGCGTGCGCCGCGAGGCCCGCACCGGAGTTCACGAAGACGACGTGCCCCTTGGCGACACGGAGCTGCGGCAGCAGCAGACGGGTCAGCTCGGCCGGGGAGACCAGGTTGGCGTTGAGCTGGAAGTGCCAGGCCTTGGGGGTGAGTTCGCCGACCTCGCCGAGCTCGACGACGCCCGCGATGTGCAGCAGGGAGTCGAGGCGCTCGGGCATCGGCTGCTGGCCGAACGCCCAGGAGAGCCGGTCGGGGTTGCCGAGGTCGCCGACGAGGGTGGTGGCCCCGGGGTGCAGCGCGGCCAGTTCCCTGGCGCGCCCCGCGTCCCGGGCGAGCAGCACGAGCTCGTCGCCGCGCTCCAGGAGGCGGCGCGCGACGGCCGCGCCGATGCCGGAGCCGGCGCCGGTGATGAGGTGAGCAGTCATGCCCTCATGCTCGCATCACCGGTGGCCGGCGGACTCCTCCAGGTAGGCCAGCGCCCCCACGCCGTCCTTGGCGAAGAAGACCAGGTCGGTGAGCGGGAGCGGCAGGAAGCCCTCGTCCTCCATGCGCTGGAACTGCTGGCGCAGGCCGTCGTAGAACCCGGCGGTGTTCAGCAGGACGACGGGCTTGGTGTGCTTGCCGTGCTTCTTGAGCTCCAGGATCTCCGTCGCCTCGTCGAGTGTGCCCGTCCCGCCGACCATGACCACGATCGCGTCGGACTTCTCCAGGAGCAGCGCCTTGCGCTCGGCGAGGTCCTTGGCGATCACCATCTCGTCGGCGTTCGTCCGGGCCTTCGCCGCCAGGAACTCCACGGAGACCCCGACGAGCCGCCCGCCGGACTCCTGCACACCGTCGGCGACGACCTTCATCAGGCCGCTCTCCGATCCGCCCCACACCAGGGTGTGACCGCCCCGGCCCAGCAGCTCGGCGAATTCCCGGGCGGGCACGGTGTAGCGGTCGTCGAGGTCGGCGGCGGAGAGGAAGACGCAGATGTTCATACGGACACCGTACGGCCGTCCCCCGGGTCGGGAAGAAACCGGGCTCCCGGACGGCTGAATCGGATATGACCTCCACCACAGGACACACCATCACCGTCGAGCCCTCGGACGTGCGGGTGCGCGTCGTGCACGAGGGGCAGGTGCTCGCCGAGAGCCGCCGCCCTCTGGTGCTGCGCGAGACGGGCTGTCCCGACCGCTACTACCTGCCGCCCGAGGACGTCCGCACCGGTCTGCTGACGCCGTCGGAGACCCGGACGCACTGCCCGTTCAAGGGGGACGCCTCGTACTGGTCCGTGCCGGGGGCCCAGGACCTCGTCTGGAGCTACGAGGAGCCCAAGGAGCAAGTCGCCTCGATCAAGGGGCACTTCTGCTTCTACGGCACCGAGGTCGTCCCCGGCTGACCGTCAGAAACATTTCTCCGCACGGGCGATGAGTTCCGGGCGGCCCGGCAGTCCACCCTCACATGGACAAGACTCTCTCCCGTGACGGCACGTCGATCGCGTACCGCCGCCAGGGCGACGGGCCGCCGGTGATCCTGGTCGGCGGGGCTCTGAGCACCGCCGCCGACGAGGCTCCGCTGGCCGCTCTGCTGGCCCCGCGCTTCACGGTCGTCACGTACGACCGCCGGGGCCGGGGCGCCAGTGGCGACAGCGGGCCGTACACGGTCCGCCGTGAGATCGAGGACCTGGCGGCGGTCGCGGCGCGGGTGGGCGGGCCCGTCTCGCTGTTCGGCATGCTGTCGGGCGGGGCGCTGGCCCTGGAGGCGCACGCCGCGGGGCTGCCCGTGGAGCTGCTCGCGGTCTACGAGCCGCCGTACACCCCGGGCACCGCCGGTCTGCCGCACACGTCGCGCTGCTCGGCGCAGCTGCACCGGCTACTGGCGGCCGGTGACCGGGGCGGCGCCGTCGAGCTGTACCTGTCGCGCACCGGGGTGCCGGAGGCGACCATCGCCCGCATGCGCGTGGCCCCGCTGTGGCGAGGCCTGGAGGCGGTGGCCCACACCCTCGCCTACGACGACGTGCTGCTGGGCGACGGGTCGGTTCCCGCCGGAAGGTTCGCGGCCGTGCGGGCACGCACGCTGGTGGCGACCGGCGGTTTCAGCACCGTGCAGGCCCGTGAGAGCTCCCTCGCCCTCGCCGCCGCGATCCCCAGGGCCAGGCACCGCACCCTGACCGGGCAGACCCGCGAGCTGGCACCCCATGTGATCGCGCCGGTGCTGGCGGACTTCTTCGGCCGGGCCGCGTTCCTGCCCACGGCGTCCTGACCGGGGCGTGAAGCCGGGCCGAGTCGTCGCAGGGGGGCGACCCGGCCCGCACGACCGTCGCCCTCAGCCGCCCGCCGCGGCCCTCTCGCGGCGTACCGTCGTCGCGATCGTGGCCGAGCCGACGACCCGGGTGCCGTCGTACAGCACGACCGCCTGGCCGGGGGCCACGCCCCGGACGGGCTCGGCGAAGGTGACGGCCAGGGTGCCGTCGGTCAGTTCCGCCGTCACCTCGGTCTCGCCGCCGTGGGCGCGGAGCTGCGCGGTGTACGTGCCGGGGCCTTCGGGCGCCAGGCCGCACCAGCGGGGCCTGATCGCGGTGAGGGCCGTGACGTCCAGGGCCTCCACCGGGCCGACCGTGACCGTGTTGTTCACCGGGGAGATGTCCAGGACGTAGCGCGGCTTGCCGTCGGGGGCGGGGTGGCCGATGCGCAGGCCCTTGCGCTGGCCGATGGTGAAGCCGAAGGCGCCCTCGTGGGTGCCCACCTTCGTTCCGGCCTCGTCGAGGATGTCGCCCTCCGCCGGGCCGCCGAGGCGGCCCGCCAGGAAGCCCTGGGTGTCGCCGTCGGCGATGAAGCAGATGTCGTGGCTGTCGGGCTTCTTGGCGACCGCGAGGCCCCGGCGCTCGGCCTCGGCCCGGATCTCGTCCTTGGTGGTCAGGGTGTCGCCCAGCGGGAACATGGCGTGGGCGAGCTGCTTCTCGTCCAGGACGCCGAGGACGTAGCTCTGGTCCTTGGCCATGTCCGACGCGCGGTGCAGCTCCCGGCTGCCGTCGTCGTTCAGCACGACGGTGGCGTAGTGGCCGGTGCAGACCGCGTCGAAGCCGAGGGCCAGCGCCTTGTCGAGCAGCGCGGCGAACTTGATCTTCTCGTTGCAGCGCAGGCAGGGGTTGGGCGTGCGCCCCGCCTCGTACTCCGCGACGAAGTCGTCCACGACGTCCTCGCGGAAGCGTTCCGCGAGGTCCCAGACGTAGAACGGGATGCCGATGACGTCCGCCGCGCGGCGGGCGTCACGGGAGTCCTCGATGGTGCAACAGCCGCGCGCACCCGTCCGGAAGGACTGCGGGTTCGCGGAGAGGGCGAGGTGCACACCGGTCACGTCGTGGCCCGCCTCGGCGGCACGGGCCGCCGCCACGGCGGAGTCGACTCCGCCCGACATGGCGGCGAGCACACGGAGGGGGCGCTGGGAGGTCTGAGTCATAGCTTCTCCAGAGTACGGGGCGCCGGGAACCGAATGCTCGCGGATAAGCGTTGAGGACGACATGGGGAACAACGGGAGTGCCGGCGGATCGGGTAAAGCACCTGGTCACGGCATCAGTCGGCGCTCACTGCTGATCGGTGGCGGTGTCGCGGCAGCAGGCACGGCCCTGCTGGCGGCCGAGGAGATCAAGCGCGTCTGGTGGCGGGTGCCGGGCGTGGAGAAGCCGCGCACGCCGGGTGAGCTCGACTACACCCCGGCGCGCTGGGTCGCGGCCTCCGAGGCGAACTGGCGGCGCGCGGACCGCCCCGACGACTACGGCGTGGACCGCGTGATCGTCCATGTCACCCAGGGCAGCTACGCCAGCGCGGTCCGTGTCTTCCAGGACCCGGCACACCAGGCGGCGACGCACTACATCGTGCGCAAGAACGGCCGGGTGACGCAGATGATCCGCGAGCTCGACGTGGCGTACCACGCGGGCAACCGCTCCTTCAACGAACGCAGCATCGGCATCGAGCACGAGGGCTTCGTCGACCGCCCCCAGGACTTCACCGCACAGATGTACGAGTCCTCGGCCCGGCTGACGGCCGCGATATGCGAGCGGTACGGGATTCCGGTGGACCGCGAGCACATCATCGGGCACGTCGAGGTGCCCGGCACGGACCACACCGATCCCGGACCGCACTGGGACTGGCCCCGCTACATGAAGCTGGTGCGCGCGGCGTCCACGGGCGGCTCGCGGGCTAGCTGAGCCCTGCCGTCCTGGCGCGCTCGACGGCGGGGCCGATCGCCCGCGCGACCTCCTCGACGTCCCGGGCGGTGGAGGTGTGGCCGAGCGAGAAGCGCAGCGTGCCGCGTGCCAGGCCCGGGTCGGTGCCGGTGGCCAGCAGCACATGGCTGGGCTGGGCGATGCCCGCCGTGCAGGCGGACCCGGTGGAGCATTCGATGCCCTGGGCGTCGAGCAGCAGGAGGAGGGAGTCGCCCTCGCAGCCGGGGAAGGTGAAGTGGGCGTTGGCGGGCAGCCGGCCGCCGGGGGCCGGGTCACCGCCGAGAACGGCGTCGGGCACCGCCTTGTGCACGGCGGCGGCCAGCTCGTCGCGGAGCGCGCCGATCTCACGGGCGAAGCCCTCGCGCCCCTCGGCGGCGTGCCGTCCGGCCACGGCGAACGCGGCCACGGCGGGCACGTCGAGGGTGCCGGAGCGCACATGCCGCTCCTGCCCGCCGCCGTGCAGCACGGGCACCGGGGTCTGGTCGCGGCCGAGCAGCAGCGCGCCGATGCCGAACGGTCCGCCGATCTTGTGCGCGCTGACGGTCATCGCGGCCAGCCCCGAGCCGGCGAAGTCGACGTCGAGCTGCCCGAACGCCTGCACCGCGTCGGCATGCATGGGCACGCCGAACTCGCGCGCGACCTCGGCGAGTTCGCGTATCGGCATGATGGTGCCGATCTCGTTGTTGGCCCACATCACGGTGACCAGCGCGACGTCGTCGGGGCTGCGGACGAGCGCTTCGCGCAGCACGTCCGGGTGCACCCGTCCGTACGTGTCGACCGGGAGGTACTCGACGGTGGCGCCCTCGTGCTCGGCGAGCCAGTCCACGGCGTCGAGCACGGCGTGGTGCTCCACCGGGCTGGCGAGGACCCTGGTCCGCCGGGGGTCGGCGTCGCGGCGGGCCCAGTAGAGGCCCTTCACGGCGAGGTTGTCGGCCTCGGTACCGCCGGAGGTCAGGACCACCTCGCTGGGGCGTGCGCCGAGCGCCTCGGCGAGGGTCTCTCTGGACTCCTCGACGGTACGGCGGGCCCGGCGCCCGGCAGCGTGCAGAGAGGACGCGTTGCCGGTGACGGCGAGCTGCGCGGTCATCGCCGCGATCGCCTCCGGAAGCATCGGCGTGGTCGCGGCGTGGTCGAGGTAAGCCATGGTGGAGACGATTCTACGAGCCCGGGGAGCGAAGCGTACCGAGGGCGGCACCCGGCGCAGGAGGATGCCCGCCCGCGGCAGCCCGGAGGAGCCGCGGGTGAGGGCCCGGCAGTACTCAGACGGCGGTCCAGCGCTGGGCCGCCGCTCCCGAGCAGTTGCTCGCCAGGAGGCCGCCGCCGTTCCCCGTTCCGAGGCAGCCCCCCGTGCCGACGCTCACGAGCGTGCCTCCCGCCCCCGCCCGCCACTGGCGTGAGGCGTCCTCGTTGCACGAGAGCAGCAGGATCCCTCCCGCGCCGGCGCTGAGGCACGACCTGCCCGATTCGTGGACGAGCTGGAAGGATCCGCCGGACACGCTCCGGACGCTCCAGACCGTGCCCGAGCCGTCGCAGTTCCCGGTGCTCGGGTAGCCGTTGAACGGGGCGGCGAGGCACTTGCCGTTCCCGCCGTTGCGATAGCGGTGGTTACCGGAGGGCGCGGTCCCGCCGGAGCCGGACCCGCCGGTGGCACTGGACCCGCCGGTGTCGCTGGAACCGCCGGAGCTGCCGGAGCCGCCGGAGGAGCCCGACGCTCCTGAGGCGTCGCCGGAGGCATCGCCGGAGCCTCCCCCGGCGCCCCCGGCTTCCGGCGCCGGCGCGGACGAGCCGGCAGGCGTCCTGTCCTCTCCCTCGCCCTGCTCGTCCTTCTCCTTGTCCTTCGGCGTTCTGGCCGGTGACGCCGAGCCGGACGGGCTCGCGGTCGTGGAGGAGGCACCGGGCACTGCCGGAGCCGTGGCGGAGACCGACGGACCGGCGGCCTTGTCGTCGTCCGGAGCGGAAACATGGGGCAGGTACTGGACGGCGAGCGTCGCTCCGCCCACCTTCACGACGACGGGGACGACGGCGAGGAAGACCCGCCTGCGCCGCCGGCGTTCCGGGGCCTTCGGGCCGCCCTTCCGCCCCAGGCGGAGCGTCTCCACCGACTCGGGCTCCGGCAGCTCGATCTCCTGGACGTGCGCGGCGAAGGTGGCCTTCTCCGCGAGGTCGCCGCTGATGGAGTCCGGCCACAGGGGGGACGTGAACGGCCCGTGTCCCTCCGCGCGCCGCACCAGCTCCGCAGCCGTGGGACGGGCCCCGGCATCCTTTTCGAGGCAGGCCGCGACGACATCGGCGAGGGCGGGGTCCAGCTCCCGCAGCGCCTCCAGGTCGGGCTCCTCGTGCACGATGCGGTAGAGCACCGCGGGGCCGGACTCGTCGCCGAAGGGCGGGGTGCCGCCGGCCGCGTACGCGAGGACCGAGCCGAGGGCGAACACATCGGCGGCACCGGTCAGGTCCCGCCTCGTCGTGGCCTGTTCGGGAGCCATGTAGGCGGGCGTGCCGATCACCATGCCGCTCCGGGTCAGCTGGCTCTGTTCGGTCGCCCGGGCCACGCCGAAGTCGATGACCGTGGCGCCCTCGACCGTCAGCATGACGTTGGACGGCTTGAGGTCCCGGTGCACCATGCCCAGTTCATGCACGGGAACCAGCCCCGCCGCGGCCTCGCGCAGCAGCAGCCACAGGGTCTTCGCGGGCAACGGGCCCCCGTGCAGCTCCAGGGCCTTGCTCAGGGTGAGCCCGGGCACGTACGCCGTCGCCAGCCACGGCGGCCGGGCGTCGCGGTCACTGGCCAGCAGGGGCGCGGTGGCCGCGGCGGGGAGCCGGGAGAGGTTGTCCAGCTCGTGTCCGAAGCGGCGTACGAAGTCCTGGTCCTCACCCGCGATCGAGGGCAGCACCTGCTTGACGGCGACGTACCGCCCCTCGTGGACCCCGAGGAACACCCGCCCCATTCCACCGGAACCCAGCCGGCCCGCCAGCGGAATCCCACCGATCTGCCGTGGATCATCCGCTTCCAGCGGCTTGGCTCCGCTGCCCGCCAGATCTGACACGCCCGCACCGTCTCCCCGTGACACACGATTTACGTACGAGGCGAAGTCTGACCAGTGGATACTGGTTGCGGAGGCACTTTCTAGAAAACTGCTCTAGAAGTTCACTGCGGAGGAACCCCGCCTCACGAACACAGGGACGGTCAGCGGATGAGCCCCAAGCAGCATCGCGGCGAGGTCACTTCCGATCTGCTCCTGGACGCCGCGCTACGGGTGTTCGTCGCGTCGGGCGAGCAGGGACTCACCGTCAGCGCCGTGGTGGAGGCCAGCGGCGTGAGCCTGGGCAGCCTCTACCACCACTTCGGCAGCATCGACGGCCTGGTCGCCGGCCTCAGCCACCGCTGGCTGGACCGGCTGCTGGGCGAACTGGCGAAGGCGGTGCGGGACTCCGGCACGGCCGAGGAGGGCATCGCCGCCGTCGTGGGCGCGTATCTGGCCTTCGTACGGGAACACAGCGGCCCCGCGCTCCTCCTGCACTCCCCGCTCTCCGACCGCAAGGGCATGGCGCGGGGCAGGGAACTCCGCGACGCGCAGGAGGCCAGGGTCTCGGAGCTGGGCGGCTGGATACAGCGGCGCGTGGGCTCCGGGGAGCTGGCCCCGCTCCCCCTTCCGCTGATCGAGTCCCTCGTGCTCGGCCCGGTCGTCGCCGTCGCGCGGCGCAAGCTGTCGGGCATCGACGACGTCGACCTCGACGAGGCCGCGCGCCTCCTGCCGGAACAGATCTGGCGGTCGGTCCGCGCGTAGGCGCGACCCGGTCAGCCGGTCAGGCTCCAGGAGACGGTGCCGTTGCCCGTGACCAGGACGGCGAGGACGACCAGGTCGGCGATGCCGAGTCCCAGTCCGAGCAGGGCGCGGCCCCGGCGGGCGGTGGAGCGGGCGAGCGCCAGGAGCGCCATGACGATGGCGACGGGCCCGAGCAGGATGTTCATCACCAGGAGGCCGAGCAGCCCCAGCACGAAGGAGGCGACGGCCAGCCCGTCGGCCTCACGCGTGGCCGTCCGGGCGGGGGTGGTGGCGCGTGCGGCGGCGAGTGTCATGGTGCGGGCTCCTTCGTCAGCGGGTGCGGCGGGCGAGGTGTTCACGGACACCGAAGACCGCCAGCCAGAGACCGATCACGGCCGCGGCGGTCAGGGCCAGGGGCAGCGGAAGGTGTGCGACCGCCCCGAGGACCACCCCCAGCAGGAGCAGTGCGGCGACGAGGACGAACATGTCCGGCCTTTCTGCGAGCTTGAGAGTACGACTGTTCACTGACTGATGAGTCTAGACCCCCGAACCCTTCCAAGACTCGGAGAACGGTTGTTTACTGAATGGCATGAGTCACACCATCGGCATCCGCCAGGCACAGAAGCTGAAGACGCGTCAGGCACTGCTCGACGCGGCGCTCCGGCTGCTGGAGCACCAGAGCCTGAGCAGCCTGGGCCTGCGCGAGGTGACGCGCGCCGTGGGGGTGGCCCCGACCGCCTTCTACCGCCACTTCGACGACACGGCGGCGCTGGGCGTCGCACTCGTCGAGGAGACCCTCGGCAGCCTGCACGGCATGATCGGCGCGATCCTCGCCGACACGGGGGACAGCGAGGAGCGGCTCGACCGGAGCGTCGGCCTGATAGCCCGTCACGTGGCCGAGCAGCCGGCCCACTTCCGCTTCATCGCCCGCGAGCAGCACGGCGGCGTCGCGCGCGTACGCGAGGCCATCGCCGCCCAGCTGCGCGGCTTCGCCGAGGAGGTCGCGCACGTCCTCGGCGAAGAGCCGGAGTCGGCCGGCTGGGAGCCCGAGGACCTGCTGATGCTGGGCGGGCTCTACGTCGACCACATGGTGCTCACGGCGTCGGCGCTGCTGGACGCGGGGCCCGAGGGCGAGCGGGAGGTCGTGCGGGAGGCGCGGCGCAGGCTGCGCCTCGTCACCGTGGGCCGGGCCCACTGGCTGGACAAGCCGTAGGGTCGGTCCCATGAGCGACTGGACCCTGGACCGGACCTTCACCAGTTCCTCCGGCGAGGTGCGCTGGGCCGCGCTCGGCCCCGAGCAGGCTCCGCCCGTCGTCCTGGTGCACGGCACGCCCTTCTCCTCGTACGTCTGGCGCTCGGTCGCCAGGGCCCTGGCCCAGGACCACCGGGTGTACGTGTGGGACCTGCCGGGTTACGGCGCCTCCGCGCAGCACGCCGACCAGGACGTGACCCTGCGCGCCCAGGCCTGGGTGTTCACCGAGCTCCTGGACCACTGGGAGCTGGCGGAACCCGCCGTGGCCGCCCACGACTTCGGCGGCTGCGTCGCCCTGCGCGCCCGCCTGCTGCACGGTGCCCGCTACCGGCGCCTCGCCCTCGTCGACCCGGTGGCGCTGGCCCCGTGGGGTTCGCCCGCCTACCGGCTGCTGGGCGGCCGGGCCGAGGTCTTCGAACAGCTGCCGCCCGCCCTGCACCGGGCACTGGTGGCCGAGTACGTGAGCTCGGCGAGCCGCCGGGGGCTGGGCCCCGCCGTGCTGGACCGGCTCGTCGCGCCCTGGTGCACCGCGTCGGGGCAGCCCGCCTTCTACCGGCAGATCGCCCAGAACGACATGCGGTTCACGGACGAGATCCAGCACCGCTACGGGGAGCTGGACCTGCCCGTGCTGATCTGCTGGGGGACGGACGACACCTGGATCCCGGTGGCCCGCGGCCATGAGCTGGCCGGGCTGATCCCCGGGGCGGAGCTGAGACTGATCGAGGGGGCCGGGCATCTCGTGCAGGAGGACGCCCCGGCCGAGCTGACGGCGGCCCTCACCCGCTTTCTGCGTACAACCGCGTGACGGAGGCCGCCGCTTCGGCCAGGACGCGGCGCGCCCCGGAGGGCGAGAGCACTTCGAGGTGGGCGCCGAAGGAGAGCAGGGAACGCGCCCACCCGAGCTCGGGCACGGCGAGTTCGGCGCGCACCCACTCCCCCGCGGACTCCGCTTCCGGCTCGGGCGGCCCGGCCAGCACCGCCGTGTGGAGACGTACGAAGAGGTCCACCCTGGAGCGGTGCACCCGCACGCGCAGCCGCACGGCCCCCGGCCGCTCCTCGACCTGCCTGCGCAGTTCCTCCCACATGCCGGAGGGCTCCACGCCCTCCCTGCGCACCACGGGTTCCTCCGTGAGGGACGCGAGCTTCACCCGGTCCGCGCGGAAGAGCCGGGGCACGCCGTCGAGGTCGGCGATCAGGTACCAGACACCGGCCTTCACCACGAGGCCGTACGGGTCGACCGTGTAGACGCGCGGGGAGTCCGTGCCACTGTGCCGGTAGTGGAGCAGCAGCCTGCGGTCGGCGAAGACCGCGTCGTGGAGCTCGCCCACGTCGACGGCGGTGCGCGGGCCGCTCATCCAGCGGACCGGGTCCACCAGGATGCGGCGGCTGGTCTGCTCGGCGGCCGGCCGGTGCGGCGCCGGGAGCGCCGCCATCACCTTGCGCAGGGCGGAGCCGAGCGCGGCGTCGAGCCCGAGCGCCGCGTGGGCGCCCTGCGCGGCCAGGACGAACAGGGCGCGCGCCTCGTCGGCGGTGAGCCCGGTGACATCCGTGCGGAAGCCCGGAAGCAGCGCGATGCCCCCGTTGCGCCCCCGCTCCGCGTACACGGGCACCCCGGAGGCCGAGAGCGCCTCGACGTCCCGGTAGATGGTGCGCACGGAGACTTCGAGGCGCTCGGCGAGCTCACCGGCGGACACCAGGCCGCGGGTCTGGAGCAGCAGCAGGATGGAGAGCAACCGGTCCGACTTCACCGCACCATCATGGCGCGGGGCTCAGCCCCGGGGCGCGCGGGCCAGCTGCCGGGACTGGGCGACGAGGCGGCCCGCGCTGTCCCAGACGTCCGCGTCCTCCTCCAGGAAGCCGCCGGCGAGGTTGCGGGTGGTGATGGAGACACGCAGCGGCCCGGGAGCGGGGCGGCAGCGGATGTGGGCGGTGAGCTCGATGGTGGGGGTCCAGCCCTTCAGCCCGAGCTCGAAGGAGGTGGGCGGCAGCGCGTCCACGGTGAGCAGCAGCGAGAGCGGGTCGGCGTCGCGGCCGTCCGCGAGACCGAACCAGCCCCGCATCTCCCCCTTGCCCGAGGGCGCGCCGACGGCCCAGCCGACCGTCGCCGGGTCGAGCTTGATGTCGAGCCGCTCGGTGATGGCGGAGCTGCCGGGGATCGGCGCCGTACCGTCGCTCGCTCCGAGGCACTGCTCCAGGGGCGGCATGACGGGCGGCTCGGCCGAGGTGCGGATGTCCTCGCTCAGGCCGTCGAGGTCCCCGTAGGTGGCCAGCACCCGGATGCGCTCGATCTCGCTGCCGTCCTCGGCGTACTGGAAGAGCGACGCCTCGCCGGTGGAGAGCGTGCGGCCGGTGCGGACGACCTGCGTCCGGATCACGGCGGGGCCGGGCACGGACGCCGTGAGGTAGTGCGCGGAGACCGAGAAGGGGTCGGCGTGCGGGAGCGCCTCGCCGAGCGCGCGGCCGAGCAGGGCCAGAAGGTATCCGCCGTTGACCGCGTGGATGATCGTCCAGCCCGCGGAGAGCTCCGCGTCGTAGACGCCTTCCTCCCGGAGGGTGACCGCCGTGTCGCGGTCGAACTCGCTGTCACCGATGGTCGCCTGTGTGCGCGACTCCTGCGCTGCTGCCTGTGCCATGGCATGCACGGTACACCGATCGTATTACTGAGCGGTAGCTTTGTATTGCGGTCAGATGACGGCCGGGGTCTCCTCGGCCGTCGCCGAGCGTCTGTTCCAGGCGCGCGGCGCCCGCCAGTGGAAGCGCATGGACAGCAGCCGCAGAACGAAGGCGGTGACGACGGCGGTGCCGCTGGTGTAGGCGTTGAGGGCGTCGAAGCGGATGCAGAGCACCACCATGGTGGCGCCGACGATCGCGGGCACGGCGTACAGGTCGCGGTCCCAGCGCAGCAGTGACGGCACCTCGTTGGCGAGCACGTCGCGCAGCACACCGCCGCCGACCGCGGTGGCGAGCCCGAGGGCGGCGGACGCGGTGAGGCCGAGGCCGTAGTCGTACGCCTTGACCGTGCCGGATACGCAGAAGAGCCCCAGCCCCGCCGCGTCGAAGACGTTGACACCGACCTGGATCCGCTCGACGTGCGGGTGCAGGAAGAAGACGAGCCCCGCGGCGAGCAGCGGCGTCGTGAAGTAGCCGAGATCGGTGAAGGCGGCCGGAGGGATCGCGCCGATCATCACGTCACGGAAGATCCCTCCGCCCAGCGCTGTCACCTCGGCCAGGACCGCGATGCCGAAGACATCGAAGTTCTTGCGTACGGCGAGCAGGGCACCCGAGATCGCGAAGACGAAGATTCCGACGATGTCGAGCGCATGCTGGACGGAGGGGGTGAAGAGTTCGTTGAGCACCGGGCAATTGTGCCGGTCCTACTCCTTGGGCTCCGCCTTGGTACCGGTGGACGGTGCGGCGGACTCCTCGGCGGCCTCGTCCGAAGCGGACGCGGCCGCGTCGTCGGACGAGGGCTCGGCGGCGTCGCCCGAAGCGGGCTCGGCGGCGTCGTCGGAGGCGGGTTCGGCCGCCTCCTCCGTCTCACCGGACGAGACGGGCTCCTCCGGCGCGGAGGGCTCCTCGGCCACCGCGACCGGTTCGGCCGCGACGGGCTTCTCCGAGACCGGCTTCTCGGCGACCGGCTCGGCCGCGACGGACTTCTCCGCCTCCGGCTTCTCCGCGGCCGGCTCCGCCGACTTCACCGTGATCACGTCCGCGACGAGCGGAGCGTCCCCCGGCGCCTGGTCCTCGCCGTTCTCCGGGTGGTGGCACGCCACCTGGTGCCCGGTCTTCAGCTGGAGCAGCGGCGGCTCGGTCGTCGCGCAGATCTGCGTCGCCTTCCAGCACCGGGTGTGGAACCGGCAGCCGCTGGGCGGCGAGATCGGCGACGGCACGTCGCCCTTGAGCAGGATGCGCTCGCTCTTGGCACCGCGCCTGCGCGGGTCCGGCACCGGCACCGCGGACATCAGCGCCTTGGTGTACGGGTGCATCGGCGCCTCGTACAGCGAGTTGCGGTCCGCGAGCTCGACGATCTTGCCGAGGTACATGACCGCGATCCGGTCCGAGACATGGCGGATGACCGACAGGTCGTGCGCGATGATCATGTACGTGAGGCCGAGCTCCTGCTGGAGGTCGTCCAGCAGGTTCACGACCTGGGCCTGGATCGACACGTCCAGCGCCGAGACCGGCTCGTCCGCGACGACCAGCTTCGGCTTCAGCGCGAGCGCGCGGGCGATGCCGATGCGCTGGCGCTGACCGCCGGAGAACTCGTGCGGATAGCGGTTGTAGTGCTCGGGGTTGAGCCCGACCAGCTCCAGCAGCCGCTGGACCTCGGCCTTCACTCCGCCCTCGGGCTTGACGCCCTGGAGCCGGAAGGGGGTTCCGACGATGCCGCCGACCGTGTGGCGCGGGTTCAGCGAGCCGTACGGGTCCTGGAAGATCATCTGGATGTCGCGGCGCATCGGCCGCAGCCGCCCCGCCGACATGTGCGTGATGTCGCGGCCCTGGAACTCGACCTTGCCGCCGGTCGGTTCCAGCAGCCGGGTCACCAGCCGGCCCATGGTCGACTTGCCGCAGCCGGACTCGCCGACGACGCCCAGGGTCTCCCCGGGGCGCACGTCGAAGGTGAGCCCGTCCACGGCCTGGACCGCGCCGACCTTGCGCTTCAGCACGCCCTTGGTGATCGGGAAGTGCTTGACCAGGCCTTCGACCTTGAGGAGCGGCTCGGACCCGGACCCGTCCGACCCGGCCGCGGACGCGGGAGTCTTCTTGTTCAGATCAGTCACAGCTTCGGCGCAATCTCTTCGGTCCAGATCCGGTCACGCTGCTCGCGCGACATGTGGCACGCGGAGTAGTGCCCGTCGCTGACCAGCTGCAGCTCAGGACGCTCGGTGCGGGTGATGTTGTCCGGCGGGACGTCGGCGTACGGGCAGCGCGGGTGGAAGGCGCAGCCGGACGGGACGTTGATGAGGCTGGGCGGCGAGCCCTTGACCGGGATGAGCCGCTCGGTCTGCTCCCGGTCGATGCGCGGCATCGAGCCGAGCAGGCCCCAGGTGTAGGGGTGCTGGGGCTCGTAGAACACCCTCTCGGCGCTGCCGCGCTCGATGCAGCGTCCCGCGTACATCACGAGCAGGTGGTCCGCGATCTCGGCGACGACTCCGAGGTCATGGGTGATCATGACGACGGCGGAGCCGAACTCCTTCTGCAGATCACGGATGAGGTCGAGGATCTGCGCCTGGACGGTGACGTCGAGGGCGGTCGTCGGCTCGTCGGCGATGAGCAGCTGCGGGTTGTTGACCAGGGCCATCGCGATCATGGCGCGCTGGCGCATGCCGCCGGAGAACTGGTGCGGGTAGTCCTCGTAGCGGCGGTGCGGCTCGGGGATGCCGACGCGGTCGAGCATCTCGATCGCGCGCTTCTTCGCGGTCTTCTTGTCGACCTTGTTGTGGACCCGGTGGGCCTCGACGATCTGCGCGCCGATGCTGTAGTAGGGGTGCAGGGCCGACAGCGGGTCCTGGAAGATCATGGCCATCTTCTGGCCGCGCAGCTCCCGTACGCGCTCGGGGCCGGCGCCGATGAGCTCCTCGCCGTCCAGCCAGATCTCACCGCCGATCCGGGCCCGCTCCGAGGTGTGCAGGCCCATGATCCCCAGCGAGGTCACGGACTTGCCGGAGCCGGACTCGCCGACGATGCCGAGGGTCTGGCCGGCCTTCAGGTCGAAGCTGACGCCGTCGACGGACTTGACCAGGCCGTCGTCGGTGTCGAAGTGGACGCTGAGGTTCCGTACGGAGAGGAACTCATGGCAGTCGCCGGACCTCGGGGCGGGAACGGTGTCCGCCGCCGGGGAGTCCTTCTTGGTTGCGTCGCTCATGAGAGCCTCACCCGGGGGTCGATCGCGGCGTACACGAGGTCCACCAGCAGGTTGCAGATGACGATGAAGAAGGCGGCGACCAGGGTCACGCCCATCACCTTGGGCAGGTCGGCGGTGGTCACGCCCTGGATGGCGAAGGCACCCAGTCCCTGGAAGGAGAAGACCCGTTCGGTGATGACGGCGCCGCCGAGCAGCAGCGCGAAGTCCATGCCGAAGATCGTGACGAGCGGGGTGAGCGCCGAGCGCAGCCCGTGCTTCACGACCACCTTGCGTTCCTTGAGGCCCTTGGCCCGTGCGGTTCTGATGTAGTCCTCGCCCATCGTCTCCAGCATCCCGGCCCGGGTGAGCCGGGCGTAGAGCGCGGAGTACAGGAGGGCGAGCGTGCACCAGGGGAGGACCAGGCTGCCCGCCCATTCGACCGGGTTGTCGGCGAAGGGCACGTACTCCCCGTTGCCGAACAGCGCGAGCACGACGAGACCGGTGAAGAACATCGGCAGCGAGACGCCGGCGAGGGCGACGCCCATGGAGAGGCGGTCGAAGAACGAGCCCCGCTTCAGCGCGGAGACGACACCGATCGCGACACCGGAGACGACCCAGATGACCGCGGCACCGGCGGCCAGCGACAGCGTGACCGGGACACGGTCGACGAGCTGGGGCCAGATCTCGGTGTGGGTCTTGAAGGAGTACCCGAAGCAGGGGGCGTTGCAGGTGACCGGGTCGGGGCCGAACTGGTAGTCGGCGCCGACGACGATGCCCTTGATGAAGTTCCAGTACTGGAGGTACAGGGGCTGGTCGAGCCCCAGGTTCTTCTTGACCGCGGCGATGACGTCGGGGTCGGGGCTCTTCCCGACGTACTGGGCGGCCATCGAGTCGAGGGTCTGCCCGCCGAGGCGGGGCACCAGGAAGAAGATCGCGAACGTGACTGCGCTGACCACCAGCAGCAGCAACACCGCGGCGAATACGCGTCGGATGATGTACGCAGCCACAGCCGTGCGGCGCCGGGCGGGCGGACGGGGTACGCCCGCCGGCCCGGCGCCTTCACCTGCCTTTCAGGGGATGCTGTCGATGAACAGGTGTTACTTGGTGGACGTCATCAGCACGTAGTCGTACATGCCGAGGTAGGCGTCCGTGACCGTGACGTTCGCCGCGGAGTCCGGGCGGTAGAGCAGGTTCTTGCGGTAGAAGAGCGGAACGACCGAGGCGTTCTCCATGACCTTCTGGTCGACCTCGCCCCACGTGGCGTTGCGCGCCGTGGTGTCGACGGTGCCGATGCCCTTGACGAGGAGCTCGTTGATCGCCTTGTCGTCGAGCTCCATCAGGTTCGTGCCGCCGGACGGCTTGATGGCCGAACCGTTCACGATCTGGTCGAGGAAGCCGAAGCCGGTCGGCCAGTCGGCGCCCCAGGCCATCATCATCATGCCCGCGTTGTTCTTGTGGACCCAGTCGGGGACACCGGCGAAGTCCGTGAAGTACTTGTCCGCGGGGAACTGCTTGATCTCGGCGGTGATGCCGATCGCCTTCAGGCTGCCCTGGAGCTGCGTGGCGGCGGTGATCTCGTCAGGACGGTCGGAGCGCGCCGTCAGCGTGGTCTTGAAGCCCTTGGGCTGACCGCACTTGGTCAGGTGCTCCTTGGCCTTGGCGACGTCGCCCTTGTTGCCCTCGGACGGGTACAGGTCGAACTTCTTGTAGCCGGCGACGGTCGGGGGGATGACCGTGGTGGCCGGGTCGCCCTTGACCGAGCCGCCGATCGAGTCGACCATGCTCTGCTTGTCGACGGCGTACTGGACGGCCTTGCGGCACTCGACGTTGTCGAACGGCTTCACGTTGACGTTCAGCGCCAGGTACTGCAGGGCGCCGGCGTACGGGTTGTCCGTCTTGGCCTTCTCGGAGGCCTTGACCAGGACCTTGGGCTGGGTCTTGGACTGCAGACCCGTGCCCTCGGCGCCCACGGTGATGGCGTCGTTGAGCAGGTGGTCGTCGATCGTCGTCGCGTTGACGTTGAACTTGAGCTCGACCTTGTCGGCCAGCGCCTTGCGGATCGGGTCCGTCTTCGGGTCCCACTCCGGGTTGCGGACCAGCGTCGCGCCCTTGCTCTCGTCGTACGCCTCGAACTTGTACGGGCCCGAGGAGATCATCTTCTGGACGTAGCTGGCACCCGTGTCGGCCTTCTGCGGGACCGGAGCGGTCTGCGAGAAGGCGGCGAGGTAGTCCATGTCCGCGAACGGCTTGTTCAGCTTGAAGACGATCGTGTAGTCGTCCGGGGTCTCGATGGACTTGAGGCCCTCGGCGGACTTGTCCTTGTAGGGACCCTTGTACTTGTCGCCGCCCTCGAGGTAGGCCTTGAAGTACGTCGGACCGTTGGACAGGGCCTCCGGCGCGAAGTTGGAGCGCTCGACGGCGTACTTGACGTCCTTCGAGGTGACCTCGGTGCCGTCCTCGTACTTGACGCCCTTGCGGAGCGTGTACGTCCAGGTCTTGGCGTCGTCACTGGCCTTGCCGAGGCCGGTCGCGAGGTCCGGGACGACCTCCAGGCTCTCCTTGCCGGCGGCCGGCTTGAAGGTGACCAGCGAACGGCCGTACAGGCGGGAGAAGTTCTGCACCCAGCCGTAGTACGTGTTGCCGGGGTCCAGGGAGTCCGGGCCACTGGCGTGCTCCAGCGTGACCGTTCCCCCCTTCTTGTCGGTCGCGTTGACGACGCTCGTCAGCGCCGCGTCGGCCTTGGCGTTGCCCCCGCTGCCACTGCCCTCGTTGTCCGAGTCACTGCCGCTGCACGCCGATGCGCCGAGCGAAACCGCTACGGCCATGGCTATGGCAGCCGCTGTCTTTCTGTTCTGCATGCTGAGGAAAGCCCCCTCGCTAGTCCGGTGCGGCACTGCCTGCCGCGATTACTTGCCACGAGGGTCGAGTGCGTCACGCAGCCCGTCCCCCAGCAGATTGAAGGCCAGCACGGTGATGAAGATCGCCATGCCGGGGATGACCATGAACATCGGGTCCACCTCGTAGAGGTCGACCGCCTGGGTGAGCATGCCGCCCCAGGACGCCTGCGGCGGCGCGATGCCGACGCCGAGGAACGACAGGGAGGCCTCGAAGAGGATGTTCGTGGGGATCAGCAGCGTCGAGTAGACGAGGATCGGCGCGATCAGGTTCGGCAGCAGCTCGCGGAAGAGGATGAACGGGCCGCGGGCGCCGAGCGACCTGGCGGCCTCGACGAACTCGCGCTCGCGCAGCGACAGGGTCTGGGCGCGGACGATGCGGCCGATGTAGGGCCAGCTGAAGAAGCCGATCACGAAGATGAGGACCGCGATCCGCAGCGTGAGCCCTTCCAGCCCGAAGGCGTTGCCCTGCAGGGAGGCGGAGATGGAGATCGCGAAGAGCAGCAGCGGGAAGGCCAGGAAGGTGTCCATCAGACGGCTGATGAAGCTGTCGACCCAGCCGCCGTAGAACCCGGCCACGACACCCATGACGACGCCGATGACCACCGAGAGCAGCGTGGAGCCGACGGCGACGACGAGGGAGACCCAGGAGCCTTCGAGGATGCGCGCCAGGATGTCGCGTCCGGTCTGCGGTTCGACGCCGAGCGGGTGGTCCCAACTCATCCCGCCCAGGGCACCCTTGGGCGCCAGCATGACGGGGTCGACGAGGCTCTGGTTGAACGCGTTGGGGTCGAGCCCGAGCAGCGACTGGAGCGGCTTGGACAGGATGGCGATCAGGATCAGCAGCACGACAACGATGCCACCGGCCATCGCGGCCTTGTCCCGCTTGAAGCGGGTCCAGGCGATCCGGCCGAGCGAGCGGCCCTCGATCTCCTTGCGCCCGGCGCCTTCCAGCACCGTTTCGGGCCGCGCGTCCGCCCCGGTGGTCTCGATCGGTGCCGTCATTGCGCTGGAGACCCCTCTCGGCCGGCGGATGGCCGGCCTGTGACCGCCGCGGTAGCGGCTCTTACGAAATGTGACACATGTGGCGATGTGCAGCCGAACGGACCCTGTTTGAAAGAGGGATGCGCCGGGCATGGACCACCTGCTGTGTGGAGTCTTCAACCACTTTGCGATCACCCGCCAGACCTGACGGTGAATGTTTGCTCAAACGTGATGCTGCCAAGGGGCTTCCGTTATCCGGACAGCCGTGCTCACTGAGCGGACCTCTCGGTCACTATTCCGCGATAACGGACATGACGCCCAACAGCGTTGATCAGGTGATCAATTGGCCGTACGGCCGGGGCCGTCGTCAGCCGATCGGCACGCTTCCCGCACACGCCCGCACACGTCCGGCACATACATCCGGCGGCGGTCCCGGACGCTCGCGGACGGCCACCGGGAACGGCGGACGGCCGGTCAGTAGGCGTACGGAGCGGAACCGGTGGCGGGCGGGTAGCCGTAGCCCTGGGCGGCGGGCGCCGGGGCGTGCGCCTCGCGGTCGTAGAAGGGCCGGGAGTTGGCCTGCAGCCACATCGCGACCGGGTCGTACTCGTCGGACATCGAGACCGTGGAGACGGGGAGCCCGTCGGGGACCACGCCGATCGACTGCTGCATCATCGCGCGGACCGCGTCGACGGAGGGGCGTCCGGTGTCGTAGAGGTCGAGCCCGATCGCGAGATACGGGACACCGAGGGCGGGCTGCACCCAGGCGCGGCGCAGCGCGCGGACGGCGGGCGTGCGGTGGGCGTTCTGCGACAGCAGGGCGTAGAACTGCGGGAGCTCGATGGCGGGTTCGGTGAGCCGCAGCGGCCCGGCGGGCATCCGGTCGAGTCCGGTGGCGATGCGCCGCAGGTCCAGCCAGGGGATGCCGACGCCGCCGCCGGGCGCGTGCGGGTTGAGCCAGATGCCCCAGCGGTCGGGGAACAGGGCGCGGGCGATGTCGCGGCCGGTGGTCACCTCGTGCGCCCGGTTCCAGCCGCTCGCCGAGAGCTCCTGCGCGGAGGTCACGCACGGGGCGTAACCCAGGCCGTCGACCTCCATGTTGCCGTACTGGGCGTCGGGCGAACCCGCCGTGCCGTGCCAGAGCAGCATCCAGACCTGGCCGTCCGCCAGGGAGCGCAGCAGCGCCTCGTACGCGTCGAGGCGGCCGGGGGTCACCTGGCGCAGCATGTGCTCGACCTGTCCCCCGGCTCCCGCCCCCGCCCGAGCGGGGGAGACCCCGTCGGCCGCCCCCGTGCCTGACGCACTCACCCTGGTCCCGCCCCTCGTTCGATCCGCTGTTGACGCATGCTTCGCGGTGCTGTCGTCCCGCTCCCGGGCACACGGGGCGGCCTCGTCATCCAACCAGCTTATGCGCCGCCCCTGACACCGTCTTGACGCCACGTGGCGGCGGGCACTGCGCTGTCAGTGACCCTCGCGCCGGTAGAACGGGCGTACTTTTTCCAGCATCCAGTCGCCGACCGGGTCCTGTGCCACGTCCAGCAGGACGAGATTGACCGGCCAGGGCACCTGGACGTGGCCCAGCGCACGGCCCAGCGCCTCCATCGGGGCGCTCTGCCCCGCGCCGTCCCAGGTGGCGAACTCGACGCCGACGAAGAGGACGGGGCTGTCGCCCTCGATGCTGGCCAGCGTCCTGCGGGCGGTGCTCACCACGCCCGTCGCCTGGAACTCGGCGGCCACGGCGGAGAGGAAGTCGACCGGGTCCTCCTTCCAGTCCGGCTCGTACAGCCGCACGCGGCCGCCGCTCGCGGGGCCGTCCAGCGGGGTGCGGCCGGCCCGGCAGAGTTCGGCGACGGCGGGCGGAGGCAGGGGGACGCCGACGGCGCCGCCCGGGTTGACGGCCATGCCGAGCTGCGGGGGCAGTCCGCGGGCGAACTCGCGCGCGGGCGCGATGGTGAAGGAGACATGGGAGCCGACGCACTGGAGGAACTGCCCCTCGGAACTGAACACGGGGACGTAGGCGCCGCCCTCCAGCTCGATCGTCGGCAGATCGAGGTCGGGGCTGTCGGGGCCGCCGCCGTTGGGGAGGGGCACCCAGATCTGGCTGCGGCCGAGCACCTCGACCAGCCGTCCGCCCGCCCCGGGGACGCCGAGCGAGGCGCTGAGCACTTCTTCGAGCTCGTTGGCCGGCCATCCGTGCGACGGATGCGTCGGGGCCTGTGCCTGGGCCGGAATGTCCACGGTGTCTGTGTCCCTTTCTCGCCATGCTGTGCGGCAGAAACCTTAGACCGGCTCGCGGCCGTGGGGCAGCGCCGCAGGCAGGGGGCCCGCGCCGCTCCGCCGTACCGTCCAGATTCCGGACAGCCGGCCGGACCGTCGCGAACTGTGCGTATGCGAACGGTGACGCCCCGGAACCCGCTGTTCCGGGTCCCCGGACGGGCGCTCCCCGGGCCCTCCGTACTACTCCTGCCCCGGTCGCGCGTCGGGGAACGAGATGCGGGTGATGGTCCCGGCCGTCTCGCGGTCGATCAGCACCGCCGAGGCGCACCCGGGCGGCAGCAGACCGCTCTCGGTCTCGCGCAGCAGCCTGCCCACCGCGCGGCGGTGCCGGGCGAAGGCGTAACCGGTGACGCCCCGGCCGCGCTCCCGCTGTCCCCGCCTGGCCACCTCGGGCGTGACGTCGAGGAGGACGAGGTGCAGGGTGCTGCCGCGGCGCGCGGCCTCGCGCGCCAGCCAGCGCCGCACCCAGGCCTGTGTGCCGCAGTCGTGGACGACGACGGACGCGCCCGAGCGCAGGGTCCGCCGGAGCCCGGCGTAGTGCGCGGCGCGCACCAGCGGGCGGTAGAGGGCGTACGGGAGTAAGCCGGGCAGGGCGGCGGCCCAGCGGTCCCGGGTGTCCTGGGAGTCGATCGCGTGCTCCTGGACCGCCCGCCGGATCAGCGTGGACTTCCCGCTGCCCGGCAGCCCGGAGACCACGACCACGTCGCCCGGACCGAAGTCGAGACTGCGCGGGCCCTGTCCGCCCGTGCCCCGGAGATCACGCACCAGCGGGGCCTGCCCGCCGAGCACCTCCCGGGCCGGCGCGCCCGCCTGCTGGGGCATCGCACCGTGTGCGGCCCCCGCGCTCGTCGCGTAGCGCTGCAACGTCATCGCCTCCCCCTGCCGAGTCACCCACTGACCTGCCCAAGAAGTGTAAAGAAAGGGTAATGCGGCACAAGCGGTTCCGGCCGCACGTGTCGCCGTCGTGGCGGGTGCGGACCGGGACGCCCCACTCTCCCCCAATGCGTGCGATGATGGCCCCGCCAACTGCATACCGGCCGTTTGAATCCGCGCGGGAGAGTCCCGGTCACCGTGTGCACCGGGCGCCGAAGGAGCAAGTTCCTCCCTTGAATCTCTCAGGCCCCGTACCGCGTGGATGAGGCAGATCTGAAAAGCGGGCCGCTTCGCGGCTCCACCCAAGGTGCAAGCCGACCCTGAAGGGGATGCCCCCTCCAGGACCCTTTCAGGGGCTCTCGGCGAACCTCTCAGGTTCCGATGACAGATGGGGAGGGAACCACCCCCTGTCGTCATGCCCTGGAGCCATGTCCATGAGCACTGCCCCGAGCGCCGCCCCCCGTCTGACCGCCCTCGATGCCCTGCATCGCTCCCTGGGCGCCACCATGACCGATTTCGCCGGCTGGGACATGCCCCTGCGGTACGCCAGCGAGCGCGACGAGCACAACGCCGTACGCACCCGGGCCGGACTCTTCGACCTGTCGCACATGGGCGAGATCACCGTCACCGGACCGCAGGCCGTCGCCTTCCTGAACCACGCGCTGGTCGGCAACATCGCGACCGTCGGCGTGGGCCGGGCCCGCTACACGATGATCGTCGCGGAGGACGGCGGGATCCTGGACGACCTGATCGTCTACCGCCTGGCCGACACCGAGTACATGGTGGTCGCCAACGCGGGCAACGCCCAGCTCGTCCTGGACACGCTCACCGAGCGCGCCGGGGCCTTCGACGCCGAGGTGCGGGACGACCGCGACGCGTACGCGCTGATCGCCGTCCAGGGCCCCGACTCCCCCGCCGTACTGAAGTCGGTCACCGACGCCGACCTGGACGGACTGAAGTACTACGCGGGCCTCCCCGGCACGGTCGCCGGTGTACCCGCCCTCATCGCCCGTACCGGCTACACCGGCGAGGACGGCTTCGAGCTCTTCGTGGCCCCCGGCCACGCCGAGCAGCTGTGGAATGCCCTCACCGAGGCCGGCGCGCCGTACGGCCTGATCCCCTGCGGCCTCTCCTGCCGGGACACGCTCCGCCTGGAGGCGGGCATGCCGCTGTACGGGCACGAGCTGACCACCGCGCTGACGCCGTTCGACGCGGGCCTGGGCAGGGTCGTGAAGTTCGAGAAGGAGGGCGACTTCGTCGGCCGCGAGGCGCTGGCCGCCGCCGCGGAGCGCGCGGAGACCGCCCCGCCCCGCAAGCTCGTCGGCCTGGTCGCCGAGGGCCGCAGGGTCCCGCGCGCCGGCTTCAAGGTCATGGCCGACGGCGAGGTCATCGGCGAGGTCACCTCCGGCGCGCCGTCGCCCACCCTGGGCAAGCCGATCGCCATGGCGTACGTGGACGCGGCGCACGCCGCGCCCGGCACCGTGGGTGTCGGCGTGGACATCCGGGGCACGCACGAGCCGTACGAGGTCGTGGCACTGCCCTTCTACAAGCGCCGCAAGTGACACGGACCGCCGCACACGTGACGCAGTCGTGTCTCACACCGTAAGACCACCGTTCATCAGCACTCCCCCGCGTACAGGAGAATTCAGGTCATGAGCAACCCCCAGCAGCTGCGGTACAGCAAGGAGCACGAGTGGCTGTCGGCCGCCGAGGACGGTGTCGCGACGGTCGGGATCACCGAGTACGCGGCCAACGCGCTCGGCGACGTCGTCTACGCCCAGCTCCCGGAGGTCGGTGCCACGGTGACCGCGGGCGAGACCTGCGGTGAGCTGGAGTCGACCAAGTCGGTCAGCGACCTGTACTCGCCGGTGACCGGCGAGGTGACCGCGGCGAACCAGGACGTCGTGGACGACCCGTCGCTGGTGAACTCCGCCCCCTTCGAGGGCGGCTGGCTGTTCAAGGTGCGCGTCACGGAGGAGCCGAAGGACCTTCTCTCCGTGGACGAGTACACCGCGTTCTCCGGCAACTGAGACCCAAGGGACCACCTGATGTCGCTTCTCAACTCCTCCCTCCACGAGCTGGACCCGGACGTCGCCGCCGCCGTCGACGCCGAGCTCCACCGTCAGCAGTCCACCCTCGAGATGATCGCCTCGGAGAACTTCGCTCCGGTCGCGGTCATGGAGGCGCAGGGCTCCGTCCTGACCAACAAGTACGCCGAGGGCTACCCCGGCCGCCGCTACTACGGCGGCTGTGAGCACGTCGACGTGGTCGAGCAGATCGCGATCGACCGCATCAAGGCGCTCTTCGGTGCCGAGGCCGCGAACGTGCAGCCCCACTCGGGTGCGCAGGCCAACGCCGCCGCGATGTTCGCGCTGCTCAAGCCGGGCGACACGATCATGGGCCTGAACCTGGCCCACGGCGGTCACCTGACCCACGGTATGAAGATCAACTTCTCCGGCAAGCTCTACAACGTGGTCCCGTACCACGTCGACGACACCGGTGTCGTGGACATGGCCGAGGTCGAGCGCCTCGCCAAGGAGTCCAAGCCGAAGCTGATCGTCGCCGGCTGGTCCGCCTACCCCCGCCAGCTGGACTTCGCCGCCTTCCGCCGCATCGCGGACGAGGTCGGCGCGTATCTGATGGTCGACATGGCGCACTTCGCGGGCCTGGTCGCCGCGGGGCTGCACCCCAACCCGGTGCCGCACGCCCACGTCGTCACGACCACCACGCACAAGACCCTGGGCGGTCCGCGCGGT
The DNA here is from genome assembly GCF_001905505.1 of Streptomyces sp. CB02058. Lineage (GTDB taxonomy): Bacteria > Actinomycetota > Actinomycetes > Streptomycetales > Streptomycetaceae > Streptomyces. Next base: position 1,260,157 of record NZ_LIPG01000001.1, on the reverse strand, counting down.
GGCGTCATCCTGTCGACGCAGGAGCTCGCCAAGAAGATCAACTCGGCGGTCTTCCCCGGTCAGCAGGGCGGCCCGCTGGAGCACGTCATCGCGGCCAAGGCCGTCTCCTTCAAGGTCGCGGCGACCGAGGAGTTCAAGGAGCGCCAGCAGCGCACCCTGGACGGCGCCCGCATCCTCGCCGAGCGCCTGGTGCAGCCGGACGTCACCGAGGCGGGCGTATCCGTCCTCTCCGGCGGTACGGACGTCCACCTGGTCCTGGTCGACCTGCGCAACTCCGAGCTGGACGGCCAGCAGGCCGAGGACCGGCTCCACGAGCTGGGCATCACGGTCAACCGGAACGCCATCCCGAACGACCCGCGGCCCCCGATGGTCACCTCGGGTCTGCGCATCGGCACGCCGGCCCTGGCCACCCGTGGCTTCCAGGCCGAGGACTTCACCGAGGTCGCCGAGATCATCGCGGCCGCGCTGAAGCCCGCCTACGACGCCGACGCCCTCAAGGCCCGCGTCGTCGCGCTGGCCGAGAAGTTCCCGCTGTACCCCGGCGTCAAGTAGTCACCCGCGATTTGCACGCCGGGTGGGGGCACCGCGCACACTGAACATGTGTGCGCGGTGCCCCCACCCCTTTGCCCCGCGCTCCCGGGCCCACCGGCCCGTCCCGCGCCCCCGGCGGACAACGTCGTCCACCAACGCCTTAGGAGTACCCCCCGTGGCCCTCTCGGTCTTCGACCTCTTCTCGGTCGGCATCGGCCCCTCCAGCTCCCACACGGTCGGCCCGATGCGCGCGGCACGCATGTTCGCCCGCCGCCTCAAGAACGAGGGCCTGCTGGCCCACACCGCTTCGGTGAGGGCCGAGCTGTACGGATCGCTCGGTGCGACCGGCCACGGCCACGGCACCCCCAAGGCGGTGCTGCTCGGCCTGGAGGGCGAGTCGCCCCGCACCGTCGACGTCGAGGGCGCCGACACCCGTGTCGAGGAGATCCGCTCCTCGGAGCGCATCAGCCTGCTCGGCATGCACGAGATCCCCTTCGACGCCGACGAGCAGCTGGTCCTGCACCGCCGCAAGGCCCTGCCGTACCACGCGAACGGGATGACGATCCTCGCGTACGACCGGGACGGCGCCCCGCTCCTGGAGAAGACGTACTACTCGGTGGGCGGCGGCTTCGTCGTCGACGAGGACGCGGTGGCCGGCGAGAACCCGATCGTCCCGGACGACACCGTCCTGAAGCACCCCTTCCGCACCGGCGACGAGCTGCTGCGGCTCGCCCGCGAGACCGGCCTGTCCATCTCCTCGCTCATGCTGGAGAACGAGAAGGCCTGGCGCACCGAGTCCGAGATCAGGGACGGCCTCCTGGAGATCTGGCGCGTCATGCAGGCCTGCATCGCCCGGGGCATGTCCCGCGAGGGCATCCTGCCCGGCGGCCTGAAGGTCCGCCGCCGCGCGGCGAACTCCGCCCGGCAGCTGCGCGCGGAGGGCGACCCCCAGACGCACGCCATGGAGTGGATCACCCTCTACGCGATGGCGGTCAACGAGGAGAACGCCGCCGGAGGCCGCGTCGTCACCGCCCCGACCAACGGCGCGGCGGGCATCATCCCGGCGGTCCTGCACTACTGGATGAACTTCGCGGCGGGCGGCTGCACCGAGGCCGAGAAGGACGACAGCGTGGTCCGCTTCCTGCTGGCCGCCGGAGCCATCGGCATGCTCTTCAAGGAGAACGCCTCCATCTCGGGCGCCGAGGTCGGCTGCCAGGGCGAGGTCGGCTCCGCCTGCTCCATGGCGGCCGGCGCCCTCGCCGAGGTCCTGGGCGGCTCCCCGGAGCAGGTGGAGAACGCCGCGGAGATCGGCATGGAGCACAACCTGGGCCTCACCTGCGACCCGGTCGGCGGCCTCGTCCAGATCCCCTGCATCGAGCGCAACGGCATGGCCGCGGTCAAGGCGGTCACGGCGGCGAAGATGGCGCTGCGCGGCGACGGCAGCCACAAGGTCTCCCTGGACAAGGTCATCAAGACCATGAAGGAGACGGGCGCGGACATGTCCGTGAAGTACAAGGAGACGGCCCGCGGCGGGCTCGCGGTGAACATCATCGAGTGCTAGGCGAATGGGCCCTGACCAGTGCGTTTGTATCTTTCAGCGCTGTCAGGGCCTTCCCTGCTTGCACGGCAGAAAGTCCCTGGATCGGCCCTGGGACAGACGCGAAAGTCCCTGAAAAGTCCTGACGAATCCCGCACCGATGGGCGCTTGACCTGGAAGTTCGCGACACCCGCGCAGCTGTGGATGTCCCTCCGGCACACCCGCTCGGAGAATCACCCTCATCCAATAACAAGAGTTTTGTTAAACTCGGCCCCATGGCTACCTCCCAGGCGCCCGGCGAAGGACCCGTCCGGCCCGTATCGGTCTCCCTCCACGAAGGCACCATCGCCGCCCTCAAGGCACGTACGGGCAAACGAGGCATGTCCGCCTACGTCGAGACCCTCATCCAGCGCCAACTGGAACGGGACCGGCTGCGCGAGCTCATCGAAGACGCGGAAACCGAACACGGCCCGGTCGATCAGGCAGCGGTCGACGCCAAACGCGCCATTCTCCGCGGCGACGCCGCGTGAGCGGCACGCTCGTCCTGGACTGCGAAGGCCTGTCCGAACTGGTGCGACGCACGCCCGAGATCACCGAGTGGCTGGCCGCGGCCGAAGCCGAAGACATCCGCGTCGTCACCAGCTCCGTCACCCTCGTCGAAGCACGCGACCCCAGGGTCAACCAGGCCCGCTTCGACTACACAGTCTCCCGCGTGAACATCATCCCGCCCACCGAAGCCATCGCCCGCCATGCGAGCAAGCTCCTGGCCGCGACCGGACTGCACGGCCACAAGTACGCCCTCGACGCCGTCGTGGCCGCCACCGCACTCACCTCGCCGGCCCCAGCGACCGTCCTGACATCGGACCCCGAAGACCTCCTGATGCTCTGCGGTCCCAGCATCCGCGTCATCAAGGTCTGACCGCGAGGCCATGACTCGACCCACCTCTTGTGCGAATCAGAGCGCTGCTCGGAAGGCCTCGGGCAGTAGCCCTCCTCGGCCGACCAGACGCCGGCTCGACCGTCATCACCTCGAGTGCTTGAGGGGTCCGGCCCGCACGGCTGACGCCCGTACGCACGGACGCTCCCCGGAGCCCGCGTGAGGCCGCCCGGCGCCCGGGGTCCCACGCGGCTCGTGTCACCGCCCGGGGGTGCCCCCGTAGAGGTACCGGCGCGCGGTCGTGAAGCGGCGCAGGGCGTCCGGCCGCGGGCTGATGCCGATGCCGGGGGTGCGCGGCACGGGCGGGCGGGCCTCCCGGAGGAGGAAAGGTCACGGCCGTTCGAAGAACTGGAGGAGACCGCCGGCGGAGAAGCAGAGCGCGCCGGCGAGGGTGCCCCAGTTGGCGATGTCGGCGTTGCTCAGGCTGCCGGTGGCCGGGCGGGTGTACGCGGCGAGTGCCGAGACCATGAAGAGGACGGAGCCGAGCTGGTTCACGGCGACGATCCACCAGCCCAGCTCCCTCGGCAGCAGGCGCGGCCGGCCGTGGCAGATCTCGACGACGGCTAGGTGCCCGGAGATCAGGAAGAGCACGCAGCCGATCATGTCGGGCGTCCAGATCAGCCGGTTGATCTGCTGCACGCTCAGACCTTGCAGGAAGGAGTCGAGCAGGTTGACGCCGAACACCAGGGTCCCGGCGAACAGGATGAACGTGCTCAGCCAGTCGGCCCGCCCCGGCTCGTAGCTCCACCAGCGCCAGCGCCGGGTGACCAGGGCGCCTTCGCCCCCTGGCACATGGCGAGGCGCGTTGATCACCTGGAGCAGCGACACATAGCCGCCGGCGTTGAAGCACAGGCCGCCCGCGAAGTAGACCGACGCGGCGGTGGTGCCGTCACCGGAGCCGAACTGGGCGACGGCGGCTCCGGCGGCGAAGAGCAGTCCGCCGAGGACGAAGACGGTCGCGGCGATCGCGTTGAGCCTGCGCAGCCGGGCGAGGGCGATGCCGTCGGCCCTGGCGTGACGGGTGGCCGCCCCGGGTGGGTGGACCGTGATGATTCCGCGCCGCCGGGCGGGCCGGGACTCCCAGACCACGCTCCCGCCGCCGGAGGGCTGCCAGGTGAGCCGTGTCGTGAACGGTCCGGCGCCCTCGGCGCGCTGCCCGGGCTGTCTCATGCGGGCGGGAGGGCGGTGACCGGCTCCGTCTCCCGCTTCGCTCATGGCATCTCCTCGGACCGCTGAGATTCGGGGCGCCGTCGGCCTCGGACCCCTGCCCCGTCGACTCTGCCAGAGCTGTTCGAAGGAGGCCCGGTGCCGGAGCTCGCATTGGTCCGGTCAGCAGACGGCCGGGGCCGGTCGCGGTGGACGCAGCACCCACCGTCACGATCTGCCGGGCGCCCGCCGGCGGAGCTGCGGCTGCCGGTGCACCAGCAGGTGCGCGCCGCCCCGCTCCCCGCTCCCCGCTCCCCGCTCCCCGCAGGGAGGCGTACGTCACATCGGCGCCGTGTCACATCCGCGGGCATCCATTCCGTCGAAGGGGTGTAAGCAGCAACGACGACGGCACGGGAGTACACCATGAACGCTCGCCTGAACCTCTTCGCCAGCCCCCTCTCCGGCCAGTTCCTGCGGCACATCAACTCGGCCGGCAAGGTGCTCGCGGACTCGGGACTGCCGGCCACCACGCAGGAACTGGTGAAGATCCGCGCGAGCCAAATCAACGGCTGCGGATTCTGCACCGACATGCACACGAAGGACGCCACCAAGGCCGGTGAGACCCCGACGCGCCTGAATCTGATCGCGGTCTGGCGCGAGGCCACGGTGTTCACGGACGCCGAGCGCGCCGCCCTGGCGCTGGCCGAACAGGGCACCCGGATCGCCGACGCCGCCGGTGGCGTCACGGACGAGGTCTGGGCCGAGGCCGCCGAACACTACGACGAGGACCAGCTCGCCGCCCTGGTCGGCCTCATCGCGCTCATCAACGCCTACAACCGCATGAACGTCATCGTCCAGCAGCCCGCGGGCGACTACCAGCCCGGCCAGTTCGGCTGACGGGCGGTCCGGCCGGGATTCCGGCCGGGGACGGAGGCACCCGGCTCCCCGGGGTTCGCGGCCAAGGCCGTGGGCCCCGGGGAGCCGTGCTTGACAGGCATGTCCACGCATGACCATGATTCCATTAATTGACTAATGGAATTGAGGCGAGACGCGTGACGGAAACGAGCATTCCGGGCGGGGGCCCGAGCGCATGGGCCCTGGAGGCCCGCGGTCTGGGGAAGCGCTACCGGCGCGGCTGGGCGCTGCGCGACTGTTCCTTCCGGCTGCCGGCCGGCCGGATCTGCGGGCTCGTAGGACCCAACGGGGCGGGGAAGAGCACCCTGCTGGGCATCGCGTCCCGTCAGGTGGACCCGTCGGAGGGCGAACTCCGGGTCTTCGGGGTGCCGGTGAGCGACCCCGCGGTGATGCCGAGGTTCGCCTTCCTCGGGCAGGACAAGCCGTTGTTCAAGCGGTTCACCGTGGGTGAGACGCTGCGCATGGGCAGCGAGCTCAACCCCGGCTGGGACGCCGGGGCCGCGGAGCGGATCGTGCGCGCGGGGAACGTGCCGGAGCACGCCGCGGTGGGCACGCTCTCCGGCGGCCAGCGCACCCGGGTCGCCCTGGCACTCGCCTTCGGCAAGCGGCCCGATCTGCTGCTGCTCGACGAGCCGATGGCGGATCTCGACCCGCTGGCAAGGGACGAGATGAGCACCCTGCTGATGGCGGAGGCCGTCGAGCACGGGACGACCGTGGTGATGTCCTCGCACATGCTCACCGAGCTGGAGGACATGTGCGACTACCTGCTGGTCGTCGCCGACGGCCGGGTCCGCATGGCCGGTGACGCCGACGCGCTGGTCCCCGCGCACTCCCTGGTCACCGGAGTGGTCCAGGACGGCGGGCTGCCCGCCGCTCTCGCCGCTCACACGGTGATCGAGAGCCGGGTGCAGGGACGGCAGTTCCAGGCGATGGTACGGCCCGGCGGCCCGCTCTCCGGGGACTGGCAGGTGTCCGAACCCAGCCTGGAGGAAGTGCTGCTCGCGCATCTGCGCTCGCCGGACGCACCCGTGCTGTACACGCCGGGAGCGCAGTACGGGACCGAGGGGACCAGGACCGCATGAACACCACCGTGACCGCCGCGCAGACCACACGCACCACCCGCCCGAGGATGCTGCACGGACTGACCTGGCTGGTGCTGCGCCAGCACCGGGCCGCGTTCGGCGGCCTCCTGGCCCTGACGGTGCTCGGTTCGGTCTGGATCGTCCTCCAGCGCGGCCGGATGATCGATCTGCTGGAGGCCGGGGGCTGGCCGGAGAGGACGGTGCCGCTCCCTGTCGTGGACGACGCCTACGGCAGTCTCACGACGCTGCTCGGGCTGCTGCCCGGCGTCATCGCGGTGTTCATCGGCGCTCCGCTGATCGCCGCCGACCAGGAGCAGGGCACCGCGCAGCTCGTCACCACGCAGTCCGTGACGCGCCGCCGCTGGCTGATCGCGAAGCTCGGCTGGTGCTACCTGATCACGCTGGTGGCCTGCTCGGCGCTCTCCGCGGTCTTCACCTGGTGGTACCGGCCCTACCACTCGGTCATGCCCGACATCTGGATGGACCCCTCGGCCTTCGACACCACGGGCCCCGTCCTCCCCGCGCTCGCCCTGTTCCTCACCGCGGCCGGTGTCACGATCGGGCTCCTGCTGCGCCGGGTTCTCGCCTCGATGGTCGTCACGTTCTTCTTCGCCGTGGCCACGCAGACCGTCTGGGGCATGTTCCGGGACCATCTGGCCCCGACCCGCACGCTCCGGTACCCGCTGGACGGCGAGTTCCCCGCCCGTCTCGACGACGCGTACGAGGTGGACCGCTGGTTCGGGAGCGCCGACGGCCGTCTGTTCGGCTGGGGGTCCTGCGCCGAGCAGACCGAGAAGGCCACGAACGCCTGCATCGCGGAGAAGGGCATCGTCGACAACGTCGTCGAGTTCCTCGAGTTCGACCAGATGGCGGGCATGCAGTGGGCGGGCGCCGGAATCCTGCTGGCCGGCACCGTGGCGCTGACCGCGTTCGCCCTGTGGTGGGCCTCCCGGCGGCCACTGTAGGACCGGCTCACGATCTCTACGTAAAATGTCGCTATTCGAGCGGAGGGTGATGTCCGTGGTCGTGTTCCGCATCGACAGGCGCAGCGGGGTGGCGACGTATCTCCAGATCGTCCGGCAGGTCGAACAGGCCCTGCGGATGGGCGCGCTGGAGGAGGGCGACCGGCTGCCGACGGCCGCCCAGGTGGCCGCCACCACCAAGGTCAACCCGAACACGACGCTCAAGGCCTACCGCGAGCTGGAGCGTGCCGGACTCGCCGAGGTCCGCCAGGGGGCGGGGACCTTCATCACCCGCACCCTCACCGAGCCGGGGTCCGGTCCCGAGTGGCCGCTGCGTACGGCGCTGACCGAATGGCTGCACCAGGCGCGGGCCGAGGGGCTCGGCGGCGAGGAGGTCCAGGCCCTTTTCCGGACATCCTTCGAGGCCACGTACTCCTCGGAGCCCGAGAGCTGACCGGGAGGCCGCTTTCCTCTCCCCCGTACGAAGGGTTCACTGGCCTGACGGGTGGTGATCTCGACGAGGGGCGGCGATGGGCCAGATCGTTCTGCCGGTGTTCCACATGCCGTTCCGGAGCGCGGGATGCAATCCGGGCATGGCGGAGGCGGGGAGGGCCGCCTGGCACTGGGCCGGGGAGCACGCTCTCGGCCTGTCGCCGTCCGTCCGTACGCGCATGCTCAGGGCCCGCCCGGAGCTGCGGATCTCTCTCCTGTTCCCCGAGGTCCCGCAGGACCGGCTCGACCTCTTCAGCCAGTGGCTCTTCTGGGCGTACCTGGTCGACGACGAGTTCGACGACGGGCCGGCCGGCCATGATCCGGACGTGTGCGGCGGGACGATCGGCAGGCTGGTCGAGGTCTTCCAGGGGGCCGGGCCGCGCAGCCCCATGGAGCACGCGCTCGTCGATGTGCGGGAGCGGACCTTCCGGGGCCGGTCGCCGCTCTGGACCGGGCGTTTCGGGCGGCACATCGTCCGCTGGCTCTGGACGCACTACGCCGAGGCCGTCGAGCGGGCCGCCGGACAACTGCCGGGCCGGGCGGACTTCGTGAGGCACCGCAGGGACTCGGGGGCGATGCGGGCGTTCCTGGACCTGCACGAGACCGCCGCCGGCCACGAGCTCCCGCAGCCGGCGCGCGCCCTGCCCGCGTACGCCGCCCTGCGCGACGCGGTCACCGACCACTCGGGGCTGTGCAACGACATCTGCTCCGTCGAGAAGGAGGCCGTCGTCGGGTACACGCACAACGCCGTCCGCCTGGTCCACCGGGACCGGGGCTACACGCTCCAGCAGGCCGTGAACGAGGCCGGCATCCAGCTGTCCCGCATCGCCGAACGCCTCCAGCGCGCCGAGACGGAGCTGGCCGCGCAGATCGGGGCCGCGGGAATCGAGGGTCCGGCACGGGCGGCGCTGGAGCGCTGCGCCCGGGACTACCGGGGCCTGGTGCGGGGCGACTTCGACTACCACGCGCGCGCCGAGCGCTACACGCGCCCGGACCTGGTCGAGGTCGACCGGCGGGAGACCCTGTCCGGCTGGTTCACCGGCTGACGCCGCCGCGCCCCGGGCCCGCGCGGGCTCCGGGAAGCCCGCCGGGGGACCTCGGGCCCGGTGATCGTGACCGGTCCGAGTCCTGGGAACTGGCTCCGGGCTCGGCGCATGCGCGAAGATCGGACGGAACCCCGGCGCCCCCCACCGCCGGGCACATCCTGCTCACTGCCGCCACGGCAGTCATACATCCTCGGGGACCACGTGCGAGTGAAGCGAAGAATATGGGCCACGGCTGCCGTCGCGACGACGGCCGTGGCGGGTGTCCTTGTGTTCGAGGGGGTGACCGGCACCGGCGACGTGCCCGACGGCATCCACGCCTCGACGGGCCCCGCGCGGACCGAGGTGCACCGGTCCGCCCTCAAGGTGTCGAAGGACGGGGCGAGCGCCACCCTGCGACAGGACAGCACCGAACCGTTCAGCATGCTCGGCGTCACCTGGACCGACCCGTCGGCCAAGGTCACGGGCACGGTCGAGGCCCGTACGCGGGCCGTGCCGAGCGGTGAGTGGTCGGCCTGGCTGCCCATCGACACCGAGGTCGACGGACGCACGGAGGCCGGGCAGCCCGGCACCCGGGGCACCACCGAACCCCGCTGGGTCGGGTCGTCCGACGGTGTGGAGGTGCGGGTGACCGCCGGGGACGGCGCGTCCGCCGGACTCCCCGAGGGGCTGCGGCTCGACACCGTGGACCCCGGCAGGGTCTCCGGCGCCGAACCCGCCGCGTACGCCGTCGACACCACCGACGAACCGACGGCCGAGCCGACGGACACCACGACGGAGTCCGCCTCACCGTCCGCCGGACCCACCGAACCGCCCGCCGAGGAGACCACGCCCCCGGCGACGGAGGAGCCGGGCACCGGCGCCCCGGTGGACCCGTCAACCACCACGGACCCCGGCAGCGCCTCGCCCTCGGCCCCCTCCGAGTCGCCGTCCGCCACCGCCGAGCCGACCGCGACGCTGCCGCCTCCGCTGCCGTCCACGGCACCGAAGCCCCCGATCGTCACCCGGGCCGGCTGGAACGCGGACGAGTCGCTCAACGACGAGTCCCCCGACTACATGGACACGGTCAAGGCCGTCTTCGTGCACCACACCGCGCAGACCAACACGTACTCCTGCGCCGACTCGGCGGCGATCGTCCGCGGGCTGCACGCCTACCACGTGCAGTCGAACGGCTGGAAGGACCTCGGCTACAACTTCGTCGTCGACAAGTGCGGCACGGTCTTCGAGGGCCGCAAGGGCGGCGTCGACCGGGCGGTGCTCGGCGCGCACACCTACGGCTTCAACCGTGAGACGGCGGGCATAGCCGTGATCGGGCTGTACACCGACTCGGCCGCGGCGACCGCCGCGACGACCGCGGTGGCCAGGGTCGCCGCGTGGAAGCTCGGCCAGTACGGCGTCAGCCCTTCGGGCACGGCCACGCTGACGGCGGGCGCGAACGGCACCAACTACGCGGGCAAGGCGTTCACCGGGGGCACGGCCTACCCGTTCGCCGCCGTCTCCGGGCACCGCGACGGCTACAACACCGAGTGCCCCGGCACCAGGCTCTACGCCCAGCTGCCCACGATCCGCGGCTACGCGGCCGGGCCCGTCACGGGTCTGACGGTCAAGTCGGTGACCGGAGCGGTGCTTTCGGGCACGTCTTACCACACGAAGGCGGACATCACCGTCGGCTGGTCCGCGACCACGCCCGCCGTGTTCGTCACGAAGTACGAGCTCCTGGTGGACGGGAAGCCGGTCACCACCGCGCCGGGCAGCGCCACGTCCGCCAAGGCCACCCTGGCCGTCGGCACCCACAAGGTGCAGGTGCGGGCGACCCACCAGTCCGGGAAGACCTCCGTGTCGGCGGCGGCCACCGTCGTGGCCGACAGGACCGCACCCGTCTTCTCCACGAAGCCGAACCTGTCGCTGCGCACCGGCACGGTGAGCACGACGGCCGTCCCGCTCACCCTGAAGTGGAAGGCGTCCGACGCGGTACAGCTGCGGGACGTACGCCTGACCGCTCCGGTCGCCAGGACGTACGGTCCGACGACCACGAGCGCGTCGCACACGGCGAAGTCCGCGGTGGCGACGACCTGGAGGATGACCGCGTACGACCGGGCGGGCAACAGCCTGGCCGCCTCCGTCGCCGGTACTCCCGTCGTCCTCCAGGAGACCTCGGCGACGAAGAGCGGCAGCTGGACCACCAAGTCCTCGTCCAGCTACCTCGGCGGCAAGTCCTATTCGAGCGGCACCAGGAACGCCTCCCTGACGTGGACGTTCACCGGCCGCTCGGCAGCGTGGGTGGTGTCCAGGGCCTCGACGTCCGGACAGGCGTACGTCTACGTGGACGGCGTCAAGGCGGCGACGGTGGACCTGAAGTCCTCCACCACCACGTACCGCCAGGCGATCTGGACGAAGTCCTGGTCGGCCTCCGCCAAGCACACCGTCAAGATCGTGGTGGTGGGTACGAGCGGCAGGCCCACCCTCACCACCGACGGCCTGGTCTACCTCAAGTAGCCGGCCTCCGCACCGGACCGGCACCCCGCCGGTCCGGTGCGGGTCAGGCCTTGTTCTGCGAGGCCCAGAACTCGTCGAAGGTGAGCTCGCCGTCACCGTTGGCGTCATGGGCGTTGATGACGGCCTGCGCCACCGTCTCGGTGACGTAGGGGTCACCGAGCTGAGCCATGGCGCTCTTGTACTCGGACGCCGTGATGCTGCCGTCGCCGTTCTGGTCGAAGCGCTCGAATGCCTTGCGTGCCGACTCGATGTCCGCCACTGTTCCGCCCCTTCGTTGTGCGTTGTTGACGAAGGTCAGATTATCCGGCGGTCCGATCGGCGACGGCAGCGCTCCACCCGTGGGCGGACTCCGCCCCTCGCGCGTCGGCGCATGGGCCGCGGGCGTCAGGTCAGCAGCTCCGTGGCGGTGACCGCGCGCATGCGGCGCCGGCGGATCTCGGTCAGGAGGAGGGGCAGCGCGGCGACGGTGTCCCGGTAGCCGAAGTGCAGGCTGACCACCGAGCCGTTGCGGAGTTCACCGGCCACCTTGCGGGTGACCGCCGCCGTGCCGGGCGAGGTGAAGTCGAGGGAGTCCACCCCGTAGGACAGGACCTGCGGGTATCCGGCCCGGCGCGCGAGCTCCGTGACGAGCGGGGTGGCGCGGCGGGCGCGTGAGGGCCTGAACCAGGTGCCGATCGACCCGGTGAGCCGCCGCAGCCGCCGGGCGCAGCCGGTGATCTCCTCGTACGCCCGCCTCTCGTCCAGGGCGTTGATGTCGAGGTGGCTCTGCGTGTGGTTGCCGAGGTCGTGTCCGCCGTCGAGGATGCGGCGGGCCATGCCGGGGTACTCGTCGAGCCAGCTGCCGACGGCGAGGACGGTGAGCCGGGCGCCCGCCCGCTCGGCCTCGGCGAGGACGGCCACGGCCAGGGCCGGGTCGCCCCGGCCGTGGAAGGTGAGGGCGACGCGCGGGCGATCGGCGGGGCCGTGCTCGATCTGGACCGGATGCCCGGGGAAGCGGCGCGGGGCGGGGGCGGGGCGGGCGGCGCCGTGGGCCTTGTGCCCGCTCCCCGCGCGCTCCTTGTTCGGCCGGGCAGCGGGTGCCCGGTCCGCATGCGGCGGGGTTCCGTCCGGCGGTGGGGTTCCGTCCGGTGCGCATCCCGGGGCGAACGCACCGGTCACGAGCGCTCCGGCAGCCGCCCGCAGGGCGCCCCGTCGGGGCACCCCGGTCCTGCGAGCGCTCATGGCCGTCCACCTCGCCGGTCGGTTCGGGTGCTCCGTTCCCCGAGACCCGAGCAGAGTAGGACGGGACGAGCGGAAGGACGGGTGGGACACATCCGGGCAGTGATCAATGAATCACCAAGCGAATGTGAGAGATATGCAAAGAATGCCAGGCAAGTGACCCATCGCACCTATGATTGCGAAGGCGAATGGACGCATTTATCCGGTTTTGGCGGTTATGCGGCTTTGGCTACGGGGTCGCCCGTCTGCCATAGTCGGTGGCACGACCTCCTCCGACCCGAGCCAGGTCCCCTGTGCGGCCGTGGACACACCCCCCATTCCACGGCCCCCTCAGAAGCCCCCGACGCGGCCCCCACCCCGGCCGACCCGGGGGCTTCTGCGTGTCAGCGGTCGGAGGTGCGCATCTCGAACCAGGTGGTCTTCCCGCGGGGTAAGAGATCCACGCCCCAGCGGTCGGAGAGCTTGTCGACGAGGAAGAGCCCCCGCCCACTGACGTCCATCTCGCGGACCGGCATCAGGCACGGCAGCCCGCGCGAGGGGTCGCGCACCTCGATCCGGACCCAGCCCCTGCGCCGCAGCATCCGCAGACCGAAGACCCGGGCCCCGGTGTGCCGCACCGCGTTGCCGACGAGCTCGGAGACCAGCAGCACCCCGTGCTCGGCCGTCTGCGCGGGCAGCTGCCACTGGCGCAGCATCACGCACGAGGTGATCCGGCGCGCGGTGGCGGCGGACTCCGGGCGGGACGGCAGACGGACTTCGTCCTCCGTCGGATTCCCGAACAACTCCAGCGCCTTGAACGCCTGTTCGTCATCGCCGGCAGCAATCCAGCGTGCCGCCGTCGCGCTGCTGCGCGGTCGCGGCTGCTCCACACCCTCCAGGCCCGCCATGCTCACCATCATGGCCGCACAGAACGCTCTCCGTGACCGTTCCGACGGAATCCCCTACCCGGAACCAGTCATTCCGGGTTGGTTCTCCGGCATATGCCGGGGGCAGAAAAGGGGGACCGGCACCCACTACCACCTGCGACGACACGAGTGGATCGAGTAATTGCACGAGCGGAACGGGCGCTGGACCTTAAGGTCCCCTTAAGGTCCAGCTAATCCGCCCGCATGGATGAACCTCTGCGCCCTTGTACGCAACTCACTTTCGGTCAGAGGAATTTGGCCTTGCCCGGCCCCTCCTCCACGAAGCTCCGCATACCCCGCTCCCGGTCCTCCGTGGCGAACAGGCCGGCGAACCAGTTGCGCTCGATCGTCAGCCCGGTGTCGATGTCCGTCTCCAGACCCGCGTCCACGGACTCCTTGGCGGCCCGCAGCGCCAGCGCCGGGCCCGCGGCCAGCCGGGCGGCCCAGGCGCGGGCCTGTTCGTACACCTCGGCGGCGGGCACCACACGGTCGACCAGACCGATCGTCAGGGCCTCGTCGGCCTTCACCTGACGGCCCGTGAAGATGAGGTCCTTGGCCTTGGACGGGCCGACGAGCCGGGCGAGGCGCTGGGTGCCCCCGGCGCCCGGGATCAGCCCGAGCAGGATCTCCGGCTGGCCGAGCTTCGCGTTGTCCCCGGCGATCCTGAAGTCGGCGCAGAGCGCGAGCTCGCAGCCGCCGCCCAGGGCGTAGCCGGTGACCGCGGCGACCACCGGCTTCGGGATGCGCGCCACGGCGGTGAAGGACTCCTGGAGCGCCCTGGAGCGCACGACCATCGCCGTGTGGTCCATCTCCCGCATCTCCTTGATGTCCGCTCCCGCCGCGAACACCTTCTCGCCGCCGTAGAGGATCACCGCGCGCACGTCGTCGCGCCGGCCCGCCTCCTCGGCGAGCTCGCGCAGCCGGTCCTGGACGGCGACGTCCAGGGCGTTCATCGGGGGCCGGTCCAGGCGGATCGTGCCGACGTTGTCGCTTACTTCGAGGGTTACGGTCATGGTGAGCAGGTTAACCGTCGCTAACGGCGACGGGCCCGGTGCCGTTGGTCACAGCACCGGGCCCGTCCTCCGCGTACGGGAGGGGATCTACTTGATCCACTCCGCCCAGTCCATGTTCCAGCCGTTGAGGCCGTTGTCCGGCTGGATCACCTTGTCCTTGGAGTTCTTGACGATCACGACGTCGCCGATGAGGGAGTTGTCGAAGAGCCACGCGGCGGGCGTCTTGCTGTCCCAGGCGCCGCGCACGTCCCGCAGACCGACGCAGCCGTGGCTGGTGTTGGTCGTGCCGAAGATGCTGGACGCGCCCCAGTAGTTGCCGTGGATGAAGGTGCCCGAGGTCGACAGGCGCATCGCGTGCGGCACGTCCTTGATGTCGTACTCGCCGCCGAAGCCGACGGTGTCACCGTTCATCCGGGTCACCTTGAGCTTCTCGCTGATGACCATCTGGCCGTTGTACGTGGTGGTGGCCGGCGCGCCCGCGGAGATCGGGATGTCCTTGATCTGCTTGCCGTCGCGGACCACCTTCATGCGGTGGGAGCTCGCGTCGACCGTGGAGACCTGGCTGCGGCCGATGGTGAAGCTCACCGTCTTGGCCTGCTTGCCGTAGACCCCCGGGCGCCCCTCGACGCCGTCGAGGTCCAGACGCAGGGTCACCTTCGTGCCCGCCGCCCAGTAGTTCTCGGGACGGAAGTCGAGGCGGTCGTTCCCGAACCAGTGGGGCTCGATCTGCACGGCGGGCTCCGCCGTCACGCTGATCGCCTTCTCCACGGCGGCCGGGTCGGTGATGCCGCGGGTGAAGTGGATCGAGACCGGCATGCCGACGCCGACGGTCGAGCCGTCCTCGGGCGTGTACTGGCCGATGAAGGTGTTCTGCGGGACCAGCGTGGTGAAGCTGGTGTCCTTGGCCGACTGGCGGCCCTTGTCGTCCTTGGCGACCGCGTGCACGGTGTACTTGGTCGCGGCGGCCAGGTGGCGGTCGGGCACCCAGCTCAGGCCGTCCTCGGCTATCTTGCCCTCCACGGCCTTGCCCTTGGGGTCGGCCACCTTCACCGTGCTCAGCTTGCCCTTGGCCGCCGAGACCTTCAGCGCCCCGCTGGTCGCCACGTCGTCGGCGCCGTCCTTCGGCGCGATGGTCACCACCGCCTGCGAGGCGCTGGTGTCGGCGGGCTTGGCGCTCCCCGTCCCGCCCTTGCCGTCCGCGTCGCCGGCGGCCGCGTTCCCGCCGCAGGCGGTCACCAGCAACAGCAGCACACCCACGACCGGTGCGAGGAGTCCGGGGGTGCCGCGCCGCCCGCGCCGTCCCCCGCTCGTACCGGCCCGCTCCCCCGATATCGGCTGCCCGTTCAATGTGGTCGTCTCCCCTCGCACGGCCTGGCCCCGCCATGGCCCGCACCCCCGCGCGCTGTACATGCACGCTCCGCGCAAGATAATCACACCGCACGTGGGGAAGAGTTCCCCGGAATGTCACCGTTCCGTCCCAAGTCGCCCCACGGGCCACCCGGGTGGTCCCGGAGGGTGTTCCTCCGGGACCCGCGCAGGTCGGACCGGGGGTCAGCGCAGGGCGGAACCCGCCTTCCACCGGGGCCAGTCGAGGTTCCAGCCGCCGAGGCCGTTGTCCGGGGCGACGGTCCTGTCGGCGGAGTTGACGACCTCGACGACGTCACCGACGAGCGTCCGCTCGAAGAACCATCCGGCCGGGGTGTCCGAGCTTCCGCCCTTCACGTCACGCAGCCCGATGCAGCCGTGGCTGGTGTTCTCCGAACCGAAGATGTCCGGGGACTCCCAGTAGTTGCCGTGCAGGAAGGTGCCGGACCTGGTCAGCCTGATGGCGTGCGGCACGTCCTTGATGTCGTACTCACCGCCGAAGCCGACGGTGTCGCCGTTCATCCGGGTCACCTCGTGCAGCTCGGAGACCACCATCTTCCCGTTGTACGTGGTCCTCTTCTCGGCGCCCGCCGAGATCGGCACGGTGCTGACGAGCTCGCCGTCCCGCCGTACCTCCATGGTGTGCGCCCTGGCGTCGACCAGTGACGTCTGGGAGCGCCCGACGCGGAAGGTCACCTTCTTGCGCTGGCTGCCGTAGACCCCGGGGGCGCCCTCCACATCGCGCAGGCCCACCTCGACGGTGACCTCGGTGCCCGGCTCCCAGTAGGTGGCGGGGCGGAAGTCGAGCCGGTCCGCGCCGAACCAGTGGCCGACCACCTCCACCTCGGGTTCCGTGGTGATCCTGATGGCCTTCTCGACGGCGGCACGCTTGGTCACCGGCCGGTTGAAGTCGAAGGAGACGATCATGCCGGTGCCCACCGTGGAGCGGTTCTCCGGCTTGAAGTAGCCGATGAAGCGGTCCTTGGGGACCAGCGTGGTGAAGGTGGTGCTGCGGGCCGAGCGATGGCCGTCGCCGTCGACCGCGACCGCCTCGACGGTGTACCTCCCGGCCAGCCCGAGCCGGTACCCGCTGTCCCGGGGGGCCCACGACCGGCCGTCCTGTGCGATCCGGCCCGGCACCTCCTGGTGTTCCGCGTCCTCGATCCGTGTGACCTTCACCCGTTCGAGCCGTCCGTCGGGGACGGTCACGCCCAGCCGGGTGCCGGCGCCCACGTTCTCGGCGCCGTCCTCGGGGACGATCCGGATCGCGTCCCCGGGTGCGCGGTCGTCCCCGAAGAACGGTGTCGTCCCGGTGCAGCCCGTCAGTACGGCAAGCACGGTGAACAGTCCTGCCCATGTCCGCACGGCGGCCGAACCCGCCCGTGCTCTCTTCGCTACGTGGTTCACGCTCCCCCAACGATGCCGTCGCCCCGGGGAAACGTGAGTGCGGGGCCCGCCGTGGGCAGAACAAAGGGGGAGGACCACACCAGGAAGGCCGCGGCCGGGACGCCGTACGCCCTCTCTCCGGGTACCGGTCCGAAGAGCCGCAGGAGGCCGAGAGGTGTCGAGCACAGCCGAGCAGGAGGAAGCGCCACGCACCGCGGGGCGGGTGGGGGCGTCCGGACCGGCCCCCGGGAACGATTCCGGCAGACCACCCGTATGGCCGGGTGCACCGATGCCGCTGGGTGCCCGCTTCCGGGTCGGCCCGGACGGTGTGGCAGGCACCAACTTCGCCCTCTGGGCGGGCGGGGCCGAGGCCGTCGAGCTCTGTCTCTTCGACGAGCACGGCGCCGAGACCCGGCTGCCGCTGACCGAACTCACCCATGAGATCTGGCACGGCTTCGTCCCCGGCGTACGCCCGGGGCAGCGGTACGGCTACCGCGTGCACGGCCGCTGGGACCCCTGGACCGGCGCCCGCTGGAACGCGGCGAAGCTGCTCCTCGACCCGTACGCCCGCGCGGTGGACGGTTCGTTCACCCTGCCGCCCGAGGTGTACGGCCATATGAGGGACTGGCCCGACCAGCACGTCGCGGACACCGTGCGCGACGACCGCGACTCCGCGCCCTTCGTGCCCAAGGCCGTCGTCGTCCATGACGACGACGACTGGGCCGAGGACCGCAGGCCCAAGACGCCGTGGGCGGACTCGGTCATCTACGAACTGCATGTGCGCGGCTTCACCAAGCTCCACCCGGACATCCCCCCGGAGCTGCGGGGCACCTACGCCGGGCTCGCCCATCCCGCGGCCGTCGGCCATCTCCGGCGCCTCGGGGTGACGGCCGTCGAGCTGCTCCCGGTCCACCAGTTCGCCCACGAGGACCATCTGCTCAGGCGCGGGCTGCACAACTACTGGGGCTACAACTCCATCGGCTACTTCGCCCCGCACGCCGACTACGCCGCGAACGGCACGGCGGGGGCGCAGGTCGGCGAGTTCAAGCAGATGGTGCGCGCCCTGCACGACGCCGGGATCGAGGTGATCCTCGACGTGGTCTACAACCACACGGCGGAGGCCGGTGAGCTCGGCCCGATGCTGTCCCTGCGCGGCATCGACAACCGGGGCTACTACCGCCTCCAGCCGGACGCCCGCCGCTACGCGGACTACACGGGCTGCGGCAACACCCTGCACGTGGTGCAGCCGCAGGTGCTGAGGCTGATCACGGACTCGCTGCGCTACTGGGTGACGGAGATGGGAGTCGACGGCTTCCGCTTCGACCTGGCGGCGGCGCTCGCCCGCTCCATGCACGACGTCGACATGCTCTCCCCCTTCCTCGCGGTGATCGCCCAGGACCCGGTGCTGCGCCGGGTCAAGCTGATCGCCGAGCCGTGGGACGTGGGCAACGGCGGCTACCAGGTGGGCGCGTTCCCGCCGCTGTGGACCGAGTGGAACGACCGCTACCGCGACGCCGTGCGCGACTTCTGGCGCGGCGCGCTGCCGGACGTGCGCGACATCGGCTACCGGCTCACGGGGTCGAGCGATCTGTACGCCTGGGGCGGCAGACGACCGTACGCCTCCGTCAACTTCGTCACGGCGCACGACGGTTTCACCCTCCGCGACCTGGTCAGTTACGAGCACAAGCACAACGAGGCCAACGGCGAGGGCAACCGCGACGGCACCGACGACAACCGCTCCTGGAACGGCGGCGCCGAGGGCGAGACCGACGACCCGGACGTCAACGCCCTGCGCCGCAGGCAGCTGCGCAACCTCCTGACCACGCTGCTCCTGTCGACCGGCGTGCCGATGCTGGTGGCGGGCGACGAGATGGGCCGTACGCAGGGCGGCAACAACAACGCCTACTGCCAGGACAACGAGGTCAGCTGGCTGGACTGGTCGCTCCTGGAGGACCCCGGGTGGCGGGAGCTGACCGAGCTGACCGCGCGGGTGCTGGCGCTGCGCCACCGCCACCCGGTGCTGCGCCGCCGCGCGTTCTTCGCCGGGACACCGCAGGCCCCGGACGGTCTGCGGGACCTCGCGTGGTTCACCTCGCAGGGCGCGGAGATGACCGAGGGCGACTGGTACGCCCCCGCGGCGACCCTCGGCCTCTATCTGTCGGGGCGCGACATCCCGGGACGCGACGCCCGGGGCGGGCAGATCACCGACGACAGCTTCCTGGCCGTCCTGCACGCGGACCACCGGCCCTGCGACTTCCGGCTGCCGGGCCCGCCCTGGGCCCAGTCCTACGAACTGGTGCTGGACACCTCGCGCGAGGACCAGTCCGAGGCACCGGGCAGCGTCCACCAGGGTGGTGCGACACTCGCGGTGCCCGGAAGGTCGGTGCTGCTGCTGCGTGTGACGGGGTGACGGGACGGCGGGGGCTCAGCCGAGGATGCCGCGCTGGTAGGCGACGGCGACGGCCGCCGCGCGGTCCTTCGCGCCGAGCTTGGCGAAGACATGGGTGAGGTGGGTCTTCACGGTCGCCTCGCTGATGAAGAGCTCGGCGGCGATCTCGCGGTTGGAGGTCCCCCGGGCGACGAGTCCGAGCACCTCGCGCTCGCGCGCGGAGAGCGGTTCGTGGCCCGGAGCCGGGGCGCGCACCCGCGAGACGAGGCGTGAGGCGACGGCGGGTGACAGCACGGTGCGGCCGTCGGCCGCCGCGCGTACGGCGGTGAAGAGCTCGTCGCGGGGCGCGTCCTTGAGGAGGTATCCGGTCGCGCCCGCCTCGATGGCGGGCAGCGTGTCGGAGTCCGTGTCGTACGTGGTGAGGACGAGCACCCTGGACCGGGCACCGAGCCTGGCGAGTTCGGCGATGGCGGCCACTCCCCCGCCGCCCGGCATCCGCAGGTCCATCAGGACGACGTCGGGGTCGAGCCGGGTCGTGAGCTCCACGGCGGCGACACCGTCCGCCGCCTCGCCCAGCACCTCGAATCCGGGCGCCGCCGCGAACATCCCGCGCAGACCGTCCCGTACGACCGGGTGGTCGTCGACGACGAGCAGGGTGATGACGCGCGCGCTTCCGGTGGCCTCAGTCATGTCCGGGCCAGGTTACTGCCCGTCAGGCGCGCCGGACCAGCGGCACCCGTGCGGAGACGGCCGTGCCCAGGCCGGGTTCCGACTCCACCTCGACCGTGCCCGCGATCCGTTCGGCTCGGGCCCTCATCCCGCCGAGCCCGAAGCCGCCCCTGCCGCTGTGCGGGGGGAGGGCGGCCGGGTCGAAGCCGCGGCCGTCGTCGCGGACGTCCAGGGTGATCTCGTCGCCCATGTACGAGAGGGTGACGCCCGCCCGGGCCGCGTCCGCGTGCCGCGCGGCGTTGGCGAGGGCCTCCTCGGCGATGCGGAGCAGGGTGGCGCCGACCTCGTCGTGGAGCGGCTCGACGGTGCCGGTGACGGTGAACTCCGCCCGTACGCCGGTGCGTTCGGACCATCCGGCGACCGTCTTCTTCAGCGCGCCCGGCAGGTCGTCGTCCTCCAGGGCGGCGGGCACCAGGTTGTGGACCGAGCGGCGGGCCTCGCCGAGGCTGTGCCGGGCGAGCGCCGCCGCCCGGTCGACGTGCTCGCGGGCCCGGGCGGGGTCGGCGGTGGAGGTGTGGGCCTGGAGCTGGGCGATGATCCCGGTCAGGCCCTGGGCGAGGGTGTCGTGGATCTCGGCGGCGAGGCGTCGGCGCTCGTCGGCGACCCCCGCCTCCCTCGCCTGGAGCAGGAGCTGGGCCTGGAGGGCGGCGTTCTCGGCGAGGGCCTGCTCCAGCCGGGTGTTGGCGCGTTCCAGCTCGGAGATGGTCTCCGTCTGCCGCTCGGTCCGCTCGGCCTCCCGGGCGCTGATGTTGCCGAAGAGGAGGGCGAGGGAGAAGTGCAGGACGAACAGAGCGCCGAAGGCTGCCCAGTTGGTGGGTGAGGCGGGCGGCATGCCGCTCCCGGACTGCGAACCGGCCATCGTGACGGCGGTGCAGAGCAGACCCACGCGGAAGAGGCGTTTCGGCAGCAGTTCCCCGACGTCGAAGTAGCCCATGATCGCGTAGATGGAGAAGAACGGGTTGGCCCAGCACAGGGCGAAGGCGGTCAGGGTCCGCAGCAAGTAGTAGACCTGCCCGGCCGGCGTCCCCGGGGCGAGCCCGGGCCGGGTCCGGTCCCACCACAGCTGGAGGGCGCAGGCCACGCCGACGAGGGCCGCCGCCGCGTACTTCTCGCCGCCGGTCATCCCGATGAGGTCGGCGGAGAGGACGGCCATCACGACGGAGATGCCGAGCAGGGTGAACGGGCCGTACCTGAAGAACGCCTGCCAGCGCTGTTCGACCGTCATGCCGTCGCTCATCGTGCCCCTCCCCGTCCCGGCCCCAGTCTCCCCTGCCCCGGCGCCCGGGTCACTCCCAGCGGAAGAGCCGGGTCGATCCGACGCCCAGCGCGGCCGTCCACACCACCATGACCGCGAGGTGCGTCCATTCCGGCCAGCCGCCCGACGCGGCCTGGTCGAGCGCCTGGGAGGCGGCGCCGAGCGGGGTGAACTCCACGATCCCGCGCAGCAGGCCGGGCATGGTCTGGACGGGCACCCAGACCCCGGCGGTGAACATCATCAGCAGGTACACCACGGAGCCGACGGCGGTCGCGATCTTGGCGGTCCTGGACAGCGCGCAGATGGTGGCGCCCAGGGCCAGGACGCAGACGACCGCCAGGACCAGGGCCAGCAGGTAGCCGGCCGCCTGCTCCGGCAGCGGTACGCCGAAGGCGGTCCTCCCCACGGCGATGACGAGCAGGGCGGAGCCCAGGGACGCCGCGCCGTGCAGCACGATCTGCGCGGCGAGCAGGGCGGACGGGCGCACGGGGGTCGCCGACATCCTGCGCAGGATGCCGCGTTCGCGGTAGCCGGTGAGGACGGGCGGCATGGCCTGGAGCCCGGCCATGATCATGGAGAGCAGTACGGCGACCGGCACGTACAGGTCGATGACGCTGCGCCCGCCGAGGGCCTCGTCGTCCTCCCGGAAGGAGGGGATCAGGCCGAGGATCGTCAGGAGGACGGCCGGGAAGACGAGGATCCAGAAGAGACTGCCCGGTTCACGGAGGAAGAGGCGGGTCTCGGCCCTGAGTACGGCGGTGAGCGGGCCGTTCGCCCTGGTGGCCGGGGCCGGGGTCGCTGCGGTCGTGGTCATCTCAGGCGTCCTGCTCCGTGAGGTCGAGGAAGGCGTCGTCCAGGCTGGTCTCCAGGACGCGCAGATGGCGGGCGGTGATGTCGAGTCCGGCGAGCAGGGAGATCACGGCCACGGCGGTGTCGTCGTCGCCGTGGACGGTGATCCTGCCGTCCGCCTCCTCGGCCGAGACGGACACGGCCCCCGGCAGCCGGGCGAGTTCGCCCAGGTCCGGGAGGGGTCTCGACGGGGTGAAGGCGATCACCGTGGAGCCGGCGGACCGGTCGATCAGGCCCGCCGGGGTGTCGAGCGCGGCGACGCGGCCCTTGTCGATCACGGCGACCCGGTCGCAGAGCCGCTGGGCCTCCTCCATGAAGTGGGTGACGAGCAGGACGGTCACCCCGCTGTCCCGGATCTCCTCGATGAGGCGCCAGGTGTCCCTGCGGGCGCGCGGGTCGAGGCCGGTGGTGAGTTCGTCCAGCACGACGATCCGTGGATTGCCGATGAGCGCCAGGGCGATGAACAGCCGCTGCTTCTGGCCGCCCGACAGCTTCGCGAAGCGGCGGTCGAGGTGCGCGTCGAGGCCGAGCCGTTCGGCGAGGGCGTACGGGTCGGCGGGGTCGGGGTAGAAGGCGCTGTAGAGCTCCAGCGCCTCGCGGACGGTCAGCTTGGGCTGGAGCTCGCTCTCCTGGAGCTGCGCGCCGAGCAGCCGGGTGACCTGGTCGCGGTCGGCGGCGGGGTCGAATCCGGCGACGCGGACGGTGCCCGCGTCGGGGACCCGCAGTCCTTCGACGCATTCGACGGTGGTGGTCTTGCCCGCTCCGTTGGGGCCGAGAATCCCGAAGATCTCCCCCTCGTCGACGGTGAAGCTCACCCCGTCGACCGCGGGGCGGCCGCCGTAGGCCTTGTGGACCCCGTGTACTTCGATGATTGCCATGCCCGCAAGGATTCCGGCGGGCGGGCGGCGCCGGTATCCGCCGTCACGCTCGGAACGGCATCAGCCGATCGGTTGATGGCGTACTCCGACCCAGGGCTCCCGGCCGGAAAACCACGTGAGCGATGTCAGTGGTGAACCTTAGGCTCGGTCCTGATGCCCGAAGAACCTGCAGAGCCCACGGACCGGTCCGCCGTGCGCTCCCTTCTGCGACTGTGGCCCTATGTCAGACCGGTGCGCGCGCGCTGGATCGGCGCAGCCCTCGTGGCGATACTCGCCTCCTGCCTCGCCCTCGTGATCCCCCTCGTACTGAAGTGGATGGTGGACGGGCCGGTCGCGGACCGCGATCCGGGCGGGGTCTGGCTGGGTGCGGTCTATCTGCTGCTCCTGGGAATCGCCGAGGCGCTGCTCTTCGGGCTCAGGCGCTGGCTGGTGGCACGGCCGCTGGCCGGGGTGGAGGCGTCGATGCGCGCCGACCTCTACCGCCATCTCCAGCGGCTGCCCGTGGCGTTCCACGACCGCTGGCCCTCGGGCCAGCTGCTCTCGCGCGGGACCACCGACCTGATGCTGCTGCGGATGTTCCTGGCCTTCCCCCTGACCTTCCTGCTGGTCAACGGGACGACGATCCTGGTCGGTTTCGTCATCCTCTTCGCCCAGGAGTGGTCGCTCGGGCTGGTGCTCCTGGCGCCCGCTCTCCCGCTGATGATCCTGTGCTCCCTCTTCGAGACGAAGTACTCGCTGGTGGCGCGCCGGGCCCAGGACCAGGTCGGTGATCTGACGACGGTCGTCGAGGAGAGCGTGCTCGGCATCCGCATCGTCAAGGGCTTCGGCCGCCACCGCAGCCAGGCCCTCGCCTTCCGCGCGCTCGCCCGGCGGCTGCGGGCCACGGAGCTCGGCAAGGCCCGGCTGCTCGCGGGGATCTGGGCGCTCATCACCGCCATTCCGGAGCTGGCGATCGGCGCGGCGCTGGTGCTCGGCACGATCGAGGTCGCGGACGGGAACCTGTCGGCCGGGACGCTCGTCGCGTTCCTCTCGACGGCCCTGGCGCTGCGCTGGCCCGTCGAGTCGATCGGCTTCCTGCTGGCGATGAGCCAGGAGTCCGCGACGGCCGCCGACCGCTACTTCGAGGTGATGGACGCCGCCGAGGAGCCGGAGCCCGAAGCGGCTGGAGAGGCGGCCCGGGAGGGCGACCGGGGCATCCTCCTCGACGGGGTGGAGTTCCGCTATCCCGACGCCGATCCCGGCTCCCCGCCGGTGCTCGCCGGGATCGATCTGCACATCCGTCCGGGCGAGACCCTGGCCCTGGTGGGGGCCACGGGTTCCGGGAAGACGACGCTGACGGCGCTCCTGCCCCGGCTGCACGATCTGACCGGCGGCCGGATCCTGCTGGACGGCGAGGACATCGCCGCCATGGAGCGGCCCCGGCTGCGCGAGCTGGTGTCGGTGGCCTTCGAGGAGCCGACGCTGTTCTCGGCGAGCGTCGGCGAGAACGTGCTGATGGGCGCGGAGGGCGCGAGCGCGCAGCAGCTGCGCCGGGCGCTGTCGGTCGCGCAGGCCGACTTCGTGCACGACCTTCCGCAGGGCGTGGACACCCAGGTGGGCGAGCAGGGCCTGAGCCTCTCGGGCGGCCAGCGGCAGCGTCTGGCGCTGGCCCGTGCCGTCGTGGGCGAGCCCCGCTTCCTGGTGCTCGACGACCCGCTCTCGGCCCTGGACGTGCACACGGAGGCACTGGTGGAGGCGGCCCTGCGGCGTGTGCTGGAGGGGACGACGGCCCTGGTCGTCGCCCACCGGCCGTCCACGGTGATGCTGGCCGACCGGGTGGCTCTGCTGTCCGGCGGCCGGATCAGCGCCGTGGGAACCCATCAGGAACTCCTGCGCACCGACGCCGAGTACGCCTGGCTGATGTCCGGTGACCGGGGCGCCGGCGCCCTGGTCCCCGAGGAGGGCAGCACCCGATGACCAGTACGACTGCCGACGGACCCGCCCTGGCCGACGACGACCTGCCGGAAGGCGGGGCGGGGCGGGCGCCGGCCGACGGGGACGCGTTCGACCACGACGACCTGCCCACCCCGCGCGGAGCGACCTGGGCCCTGCTGACCTCCCTGCTCGCCCCGATGCGGGCCAGGGTGGTCGTGGCCTCCCTCGTCCTGCTGCTCCAGCAGGCCGCCGTGCAGGCGGGACCACTGCTGGTCGCGTACGCCATCGACAGCGGTGTGCCCGCGTTCCGGGACCACGACTACGGTCCGCTGGCCGCCGTGGGCATCGGGTACGCGGTGTGCTCGGTGGGGGCGGGGCTCCTCCAGTACGTCTTCATCCGGGCCGCCGCGCGGATCAACCAGGACGTGCTGCTGGATCTGCGCGGCCGGATCTTCCGGCACGCGCAGGCGCTGAGCGTGGACTTCCACGAGCGCTACACCTCGGGCCGGCTGATCTCCCGCTCGACCACGGATGTGGAGTCCCTGCGCGAGCTGCTGAGCGAGGGGCTCCAGGAACTGATCGGCGTGGTCCTGTCCTTCGTGTCGATCTCCCTGATGCTGCTCTGGCTCGACCTCGGCATCGGCGCCATCGCCGTGGCCTCGTTCGTGCCGCTCTACGTCCTGGTACGCACCTACCGGCGGCGTGCGGCGACGGCCTATTCGGCGCGTTCCTCGGCGATCGCCTCGGTCATCGTGAAGTTCGCCGAGACGATGAACGGGATCCGGCCGGTGCAGGCGTTCCGCCGGGAGCGCGCCAACGACGAGGGCTTCGCGGTGCTCAACCACCGCCACGAGCGGACGAACGGCGACGCCCTGCTGGAGATGGCCCGCTATGTCGTCGGCTCCCGCCTCGTCGCCAACACGGCGGTCGCCGCGATGGTGCTCTGGGGCGCCCACAGGGTGGCGTCGGACACGCTGGCACTGGGTGTGCTGGCCGCGGCGGTGCTGTATCTGCGCCGGCTGTACGACCCGATCGACCGGCTCGCGATGTTCCTCAACTCCTACCAGTCGGCGGCCGCTTCGCTGGAGAAGATCGCCGGACTGCTGGCCCAGACGCCGACCGTGCCCGAGCCGGCCGCGCCGAAGGAGCTGCCGGCCCTGACCGGTGACCACCCGGGCCGCGAGGTCACCTTCGACAAGGTCCGGTTCGCGTACCGGACGGGCGGCGAGGTCCTCCCCCGCTTCGCCCTGACGATCCCGGCGGGCCAGACCGTGGCCGTGGTCGGCTCGACCGGCGCGGGGAAGTCGACGCTCGCCAAGCTGCTGGCGCGCTTCTACGACCCGACGGAGGGCCGGGTCCTGCTGGACGGCACCGATCTGCGCGATCTGGCCACGCCCGAGCTGCGCCGGGGTGTGGTGATGGTGACCCAGGAGGCGTTCCTGTTCTCGGGGACGATCGCCGAGAACATCGCGATCGGCCGGCCCGAGGCGACACCCGAGGAGATCGAGCACGCCGCGAAGGCCATCGGAGCGCACGACTTCATCAGCGCGCTGCCGGACGGGTACGACACGGACGTCCGCAAACGGGGCGGCCGGATCTCCGCCGGTCAGCGCCAGCTCGTCGCGTTCGCACGGGCGTTGCTCGCGGACCCGGCCGTGCTGATCCTCGACGAGGCGACCAGCTCGCTCGACATCCCCGGCGAGCGGGCGGTGCAGCGGGCCATGGACACCGTCCTGCACGGGCGCACGGCGGTGGTCATCGCCCACCGGCTGTCCACGGTCGAGATCGCGGACCGGGTCCTGGTGATGGAGCACGGCCGGATCGTGGAGGACGGCACCCCGGCCGAACTCATCAGCGGCGAGGGCAGGTTCGCGGGCCTGCACCGCGCCTGGCGGGAGAGCCTGGCCTGAGCGGACGGGACACCGTACGGCGAAGGCTCCCCGCACGGCGCGGGGAGCCTTCGCCGTGCGGGGGCAGCCGTTCCGCAGGCGGGAGCCGCGCCCGTCCGGTCGGCCGGCGCCTCGCCGAGCCGCCCCTGGACACGGGCCCGCACGGTCTCGATCGGTGCGAACGGGACGGCGCGGAACTGGCCACAGTTCCGCGCCGTCTCAGCACGTGGTCCACCGCCGCCCCGCGTCTGCCGGTTCGAACGCCTTACATTCGAACGGAATCTCAACTCACCCTGCGACGCAAGGCCCGACGGCCTCTCGGCACGCCCCGCACGGCGTCCGGATGACACACGGTGAAACGTCCGCTTAACGAACACGGCTCTTCCGGCAACGGACGACTTCCGGCCAATGTGTTGACGCGGTCCTGACATAGCCGTGCTCCGGCTGGCACTCTTCCCCCGTTCCGCGCACCGCCTGCTCTGCCCGGCCGGCTCACCCAGTCGGCCGTCGCCCCCCTCGCAGAAGGAGTCCGCGTGAGACCCACGCCCAGCCGTCGTGCCACCGCGACCGGCGCTCTGATTGCCGCAGCAGCCCTCCTCGCCGTCGGAATCCAGGGCGGTGCCGCATCGGCCGCCCCCGAAGGCTCCACCGCGGCACCGGCCGCGGCGGTGAAGGGAGCCGACCCCGGCGCCCTCCCCGCGAAGCTCTCCCCGGCGCAGCGCGCCGAGTTGCTCAAGGAGGCCAACGCCACCAAGGCGGCGACCGCCGAGGAGCTCGGACTGGGAGCCACGGAGGCACTCGTCGTCCGCGACGTCACCAAGGACGTCGACGGCACGACCCACACCCGCTACGAGCGCACGCTGGGCGGCCTGCCCGTCCTCGGCGGCGACCTGGTCGTCTCCGAGACGAAGGCCGGGACGACCGAAGGCGTCACCAAGGCGTCCAAGGCGACCGGCGCGCAGCTGAAGGCGGTCGGCACCTCGGCCGACGTGGCCCCGGCCACCGCCGAGAAGCAGGCGCTCACCGCGGCCCGCGCCGACGGCTCGAAGAGCACAGAGGCGAGCAAGGCCCCGCGCAAGGTCGTCTGGGCGGCGAGCGGCACCCCGCAGCTCGCGTACGAGACCGTCGTCGGCGGCCTCCAGCACGACGGCACCCCGAACGAGCTGCACGTCATCACGGACGCCTCGTCGGGTGCCAAGCTCTACGAGTGGCAGGCCATCGAGAACGGCACCGGCAACACCCAGTACAACGGCACGGTGACACTGGGAACCTCCGGCTCCGGGACCTCGTACAACCTGACGGACACCGCGCGCGGCAACCACAAGACGTACAACCTCAACCGGGGTACGTCCGGCACGGGCACGCTCTTCTCCGGCACCGACGACGTCTGGGGCAACGGCAGCGCGTCGAACCTGGAGACCGCCGCGGCCGACGCGCACTACGGCGCCGCGGAGACCTGGGACTTCTACAAGAACGTCATGGGCCGCTCCGGCATCAAGGGCGACGGCGTGGGCGCGTACTCCCGTGTCCACTACGGCAACAACTACGTCAACGCCTTCTGGTCCGACAGCTGCTTCTGCATGACCTACGGCGACGGCAGCGGCAACCTCAAGCCCCTGACCTCGCTGGACGTGGCGGCCCACGAGATGACGCACGGCGTCACCTCCAACACCGCCGGCCTGGTCTACAGCGGTGAGTCCGGCGGCCTCAACGAGGCGACCTCGGACATCTTCGCGGCGGGCGTGGAGTTCTACTCCAACACCGCCCAGGACCCGGGCGACTACCTCGTCGGCGAGAAGATCGACATCAACGGCGACGGCACACCGCTGCGTTACATGGACCAGCCGAGCAAGGACGGCGCGTCCAAGGACTACTGGTACTCGGGCATCGGCTCGGTCGACGTCCACTACTCCTCGGGCCCGGCGAACCACTTCTTCTACCTGCTCTCCGAGGGCAGCGGCGCCAAGACCGTCAACGGGGTGTCCTACAACTCCCCGACCTCCGACGGGCTCCCGGTGACCGGCATCGGCCGGGACAAGGCGCTGCAGATCTGGTTCAAGGCGCTCACCACGAAGTTCACCTCCACCACGAACTACGCCGCCGCCCGCACCGGCACCCTCGCCGTGGCCGGTGAGCTGTACGGCACGACCAGCGCCGAGTACACCGCGGTGGCCAACGCGTGGGCGGGCATCGCCGTGGGCTCCCGCCCCGGCGGCGGCACCGACCCGGACCCGGGCGGCACGGTCTTCCAGAACACGACCGTCAGGGCACTGGCCGACCGGAGCACCACGAACATCCCGGTCGTCGTCAGCGGCGTCACCGGCAACGCGCCCAGCGACCTGTCGGTGGCCGTCAACATCACCCACACCTACCGCGGTGACCTCGTCATCGACCTGGTGGCCCCGGACGGTACGGCGTACCGGCTGAAGAACTCCTCGTCGAGCGACTCCGCGGACAACGTGGTGGCGACCTACACGGTCAACGCCTCGTCCGAGGTGGCCAACGGCACATGGAACCTGAGGGTCCAGGACGCCTACTCGGGCGACACGGGCACCTTCAACAGCGTCAAGCTCACCTTCTGAGGACGGTGTCCGGACGCTGAGCGAAAGGCCCGGGGGAGCAACCCTCCCCCGGGCCTTTGCGGCGTTCCGGCGCTCGGGCCTCTCCGGCGCCTCGCGGCCACCGCCGGGCCGGCGCGCGCCGCTCAGCCCGGGATGTTCTGCTCGGCCCAGACGACCTTGCCGGTCGCCGTGCGGCACGAACCCCACCTGCGGCAGAGCAGGTTGATGAGCTGGAGTCCCCGGCCGCCCTCGTCGCTGACGTCGGCGTGCTGGATCTGCGGCAGGTCGGGCCCGGTGTCGGCGAGCTCCACCTGGAGCCGCTCGTCGTACAGCAGCCGGAGCCGGCCGGGGCCGCCGCCGTAGCGCAGGGCGTTGCCGACGAGCTCGCTGACGACCAGTTCCGTCACGTCCGCGAGCTCTTCGAGGCCCCACCGGGTGAGCTGCTCGGTGACCAGCTTGCGCGCGGTCGAGGCGGGGTTGCCCTCCGTGGGCAGGTCCCACTCCGTCAACCTCACGTCGTCGGCGAGCTCATGGCCGGCCGCGACCAGCAGCACCGCCTCGTCGAACCGGCCGTCGTCCCGGCGCGGCGCGGTGAGCGGACCTCCGGCGTCGAGCTGCTCGGGCTCCATCGCGGCCACGGCGGCACGCAGCCCCTCCAGCTGTACGTCCACGTCGTCGGCCCTGGTCTTGATCAGCCCGTCGGTGTAGAACACCAGCCGCCCGCCCGCCGGGCCGCGCAGCCTCAGCGGGTCGTACGGGATGACCCCGGCGCCCAGCGGCGCCCCGACCGGCACGTCCGGATAGCGGGCGGTGCCGTCAGCCTCGACCAGCAGCGGTGGCGGGTGACCGGCGCTCGCGATGGTGTAGCTGGAGTCCGCCGGGTCGTAGACCGCGCAGAGGCAGGTGGCGACCTGGTCGTCCTCGAGGTCGCGGGTCGCGAGGTCCAGCCGGGCGAGCACCCGGTCGGGCGCGATGTCCAGGGTCATGAGCGTCCGGGCGACGGTCCGCAGCCGGCCCATCGTCGCGGCGGCGGGCAGGCCGTGTCCCGTGACGTCACCGACGACCAGCGCCGTGCGCCCGCTGGGCAGCGCCACCACGTCGTACCAGTCGCCGCCCACCCCGTGCGCGTCGACGGCGGGAGCGTAGTGGGCGTGCACCCGCAGGCCCGGGGTGTGGGGTGTGGCACGCGGGAGCAGGGACCGCTGCAAGGAAACGACATGCTCGCGCTCGCGCCCGTAGAGCCGGGCGTTGTCGATGAACACCGCTGCTATGGAGGCGAGTTGACCCGCGAGATCCAGATCGGCGCGGTTGAAGGGCGGGCTGTTCCCGGCGCGTACGAAGTCGGCGGAGCCCAGCAGGACGCCACGGGCGATCAGCGGCACCGCCATGTAGCTGTGCACGCCCTGGCGCCGCATCGCCCGCGCCGCGCTCTCGGTGGGCGTGACGCGCTCGTAGTCCTCCAGGGTCATCCGGCTGACCAGCACGGGCCTTCCGTTGCGCAGGCACTCGGTGGTCAGCAGCGTCTCCCGGCGCTCCCTGCGGTCGACCACCTCGCCGACCGGAGCGGGTTCGAGGCCGCTGAGCGCGGCGATGGCCCGGACCGCCATGGCGCGGGTGACGGGGACGGCCGAGCCGGTGACGCGCTCGCCCTCCTCGCCTCGCAGCACGGACTCCAGTACGTCGACGGCGGCGCCGTCGGCCAGTCTCGGGACGCTGAACCCGGCCAGTTCCTCGGCCGTGCGCTCCAGGTCGAGGGTGGTGCCGATCCGGGTGCTCGCGGCGTGGAGCCAGCGCATCCGGGCCGCGGTGGTGAAGCGGTCGGGCTTCGGCGGGTCGGTTTCCGGCCGCCGGATGTGCAGCGGGCGGGAGGTGCCGTTCCGCGCGGCCAGCCGACGCGTCAGGCGTCTTGCTCGGCCACCGCCGCCGTTCACCGTGCTGACCTCCACTCGCGCCCCGGGGAACGCCTCGCCGTCACATCGGCGCTGCTGGGCAGCACCGGCACGGCTGTCATGTTAGCGAGATCACGGCGAAAACACCCCTGCCGGTTCTCACGGGCGGGACCGGTGGGCACGGCAGTGGGCCCGGCGCCGCACACGCGCCGGGCCCACCGGTGGCCGTGGTCTCAGCGCAGGACCACCCCGCCGCCCTCGACCGTGGCCGCGTTCGGCACCGCGACCAGGCCGAGTTCCGCGCCCGAGGCGAGCAGCGGATGGGCGGGCAGCACGCGCACGGTGTAGCCGTAGGGGCCCGTGCGGTCCAGGGCGAGCGGGCCCTCGTACAGCCAGCGGTCCTCCAGGTCGTGTCCGCCGGCCGGCTTCAGCGGGAACGTCTGCGCCTCCGCGATGGCGTCGCCGGAGTCGACGCGCCCGGCGACCACCTGCACCTCGACGTCGTCCGGGTCGAGTCCGCCCAGGGCGATCCGGACCCGGAGCGCCAGGGTGGACCCCAGCTCGGCCGAGCCCCCGACGACCGTGTCGGCCGTGGCCTCCACATGGTCGACGGCCACCTGCGGCCAGGCCGCGCGGATCCTGGCCTTCCAGGCGGCGAGCTCACGGGCCGTGCCCGGCTCCAGGGCACGGCGGGCCAGTGCGGCGGGGGCGTAGAGCCGCTCGACGTACTCCCGGACCATGCGGCCCGCGAGGACCTTGGGGCCGAGGGTGACCAGGGTGCGGCGGACCATCTCGATCCAGCGCTCGGGCAGGTCCTCGGCGTTGCGGTCGTAGAAGCGCGGAGCGACCCGGTCCTCGATCAGCGAGTAGAGCGCGCCGGCCTCCAGCTCGTCGCGCCGCTCCTCGTCGGTGGCGGAGCCGTCGGCGGTGGGGATCGCCCAGCCGAAGTCCGGCTCGAACCACTCGTCCCACCAGCCGTCGCGCACGGAGAGGTTGAGGCAGCCGTTGAGCGCGGCCTTCATCCCGCTGGTGCCGCACGCCTCCAGGGGGCGCAGCGGGTTGTTCAGCCAGACGTCGCAGCCCGGGTAGAGCTTCTGCGCCATCCCCATGCCGTAGTCGGGCAGGAAGACGATGCGGTGGCGCACCTTCGGGTCGTCCGAGAAGCGCACCAGCTCCTGGACCAGCCGCTTGCCGCCGTCGTCCGCGGGATGGGCCTTGCCCGCGACGACGATCTGGATGGGGTGTGTCGGGTGGAGCAGCAGCTCCCGCAGCCGGTCGCGGTCGTGGAGCATCAGCGTCAGCCGCTTGTACGAGGGCACCCGCCGGGCGAAGCCGATGGTCAGCACGTCCGGGTCGAGGACTCCGTCGATCCAGCCGAGCTCCGCGGTGCCCGCGCCGCGCCTGCGCCAGGAGGCGTAGAGCCGCTTGCGGACCTCGGTGACGAGCTGCTCGCGCAGTCCCCTGCGCAGGTCCCAGATCTCGCGGTCGGGCACGGCGGTCACCGCGTCCCAGCGCCTGGGGGTGCCGGCCGCCCCTCCGCCGGTGCGGTCGGTCGTGCCGACCTCGGCTCCGGCGAGTGCGTTCTCGGCCCGTTCGGTGCCGAATCTGCTGGCGCCGAGCCGGAGAACCTCGGGGGCGACCCACGTCGGGGCGTGCACCCCGTTGGTCACCGAGGTGATCGGCACCTCCGAGGGGTCGAATCCCGGCCACAGTCCGGAGAACATCTCCCGGCTGACGGAACCGTGCAGGGTGGAGACGCCGTTGGCGCGCTGGGCGAGCCGCAGGCCCATCACGGCCATGTTGAAGAGATCGGGCTCGCCGCCGTCGTAGGTCTCCATCCCGAGGCGCAGGATCTTCTCCACGGGGACGCCGGGCAGCTCGCCGTCGTCACCGAAATGACGGGAGACGAGCTGGCGTTCGAATCGGTCTATCCCGGCGGGGACCGGGGTGTGGGTGGTGAAGACCGCGCCGGCCCGCACGACCTCCAGGGCGGCCTCGAAATCGAGTCCGGTCTCGGCGAGTTCCCGGATGCGTTCGAGGCCGAGGAATCCGGCGTGGCCCTCGTTGGTGTGGAACACCTCGGGGGCCGCGTGCCCGGTCAGCCGGCAGTAGGTGCGCACGGCGCGCACCCCTCCGATGCCGAGCAGCATCTCCTGGAGGAGCCGGTGGTCGCTGCCGCCACCGTAGAGCCGGTCGGTGACGTCGCGCTCGCCCGGCGCGTTCTCCTCGACGTCGGAGTCGAGGAGCAGCAGCGGGACACGCCCGACGTGGGCCTGCCAGACCGAGGCGTACAGGGAGCGTCCGCCGGGCAGGGCGAGCACCACTCTGCTGGGCGTGCCGTCGGCCTCCCGCAGGAGGGTGAGCGGCAGCTCGTTGGGGTCCAGGACGGGGTAGTGCTCCTGCTGCCAGCCGTCCCTGGAGAGGGTCTGGCGGAAGTAGCCGTGGCGGTAGAGCAGCCCGACCCCGACGAGGGGCACGCCCAGGTCGCTGGCGGCCTTGAGATGGTCGCCGGCCAGGATCCCGAGCCCGCCCGAGTACTGGGGCAGGGCGGCGGTGACCCCGAATTCCGGGGAGAAGTAGGCGATGGCCGCGGGGAGCTCCGCGCCCTGGGAGAGCTGGTTCTGATACCACCTCGGGCCGTCGAGGTAGGCCCGCAGGTCCTCGGACACCTCGGTGAGACGGCGCAGGAAGGGCTGGTCCGCGGCCAGCTCGGCGAGGCGCGCGGCGGAGACGGCGCCGAGCAGGCGCACGGGGTCGGCGTCCGCGGGCCGCCAGCCCTCCGGGTCGACGGCCTGGAAGAGCTGTTGGGTCTCGGTGTGCCAGGACCAGCGCAGATTGCGGGCGAGGTCGCTGAGCGGTCGCAGGGGTTCGGGGAGGACGGGACGCACGGTGAATCGACGAATGGCCTTCACGTATCCCACCTTTACAGGGGACGTACGGATCCGAGGGGACGCACGACGGTGGGCGCCCTCTCCGTCACCCTCGACGGTAGCGGTGTGCCGCTGTACGCAACCACGGCGCACGACCGGCTCAGTGGGCCCGCCCCGGCATGATCCGCCCGCCCTCGCTCCCCGTACGGCACCGGGCGCGCCCTCCTCGATCCGCCTCCCGGGACACTCCCGCCACGCGAACCACACGCGTACCTCCGGCCTCTGACGTCCCCTGGGCCAGATGCGCCAGTTGTGCCCCCTTCTGTCACGGGCGATATGGCTGATTTCCCCTCCTCGCTCGGACTTGTGGCACCCCCCGTCGCAGGGAAGGCTGCGGAGGTGCCCACGTGCCGGCCGGGGGAACGGCGCGCGGCCCACAGCGCGTGCACCCGTTGCACCCAGGAGTTAACACGCCGCCGGGTTGGCCGCCCGAAAACGGTGGGAAGGCTCCCCCGGTACACACCCCCCGCGCTGCACATCCCAGGTGCCCCGGTCCGAGGTCGAACCCCCGTGCACCTGCCATTCGAGTCCATTCGAGTGAACGCGGACAGGAGCGGCCATGCCCACAGCCCGCCAGCCGACGACCGAGCAGCTACAAAGGACGCAACCCCACCATCGCGGCGCGCGCGGTCAGCCCTTCACGCCCATGTCGCGCGCCGTGCATGCCGAGCTCCGACCCCCAGGTGATTCCATGATCGGTCGCATTCCCGTCCTGGACGTCCGTCCGCTCGTCGACTGCGGCAGACGGCCGGCCAAAGCCGTCGCGGGCGAGACCTTCGAGGTCAGCGCCACCGTGTTCCGCGAGGGGCACGACGCGGTGGCCGCCAATGTCGTCCTGTGCGATCCGAGCGGACGGCCCGGCCCCTGGACGCCGATGCGTGAGCTCGCCCCCGGCACGGACCGCTGGGGCGCGGATGTGACCCCGGAGTCCGAAGGCCGCTGGACCTACACCGTCGAGGCGTGGAGCGATCCGGTCACCACCTGGCGTGCCCACGCGCGGATCAAGATCCCGGCGGGCATCGACGCCGCCCTGGTCCTGGAGGAGGGCGCCCAGCTGTACGCCCGCGCCGCCGAGGGCGTGCCGAAGAAGGACGGGCGCGAGGCGGTACTGGCAGCCGTGGACGCCCTGCGCGACACGAACCGCGCCGCGGAGTCCCGGCTCGCCGCCGCGCTGGCCCCCGACGTGGACGAGGCACTCGGCCGCCACCCCCTGCGGGAACTGGTCACCGCCTCCCGCCCGATGCCGCTGACCGTCGAGCGCCGGCGCGCCCTCTACGGCTCCTGGTACGAGCTGTTCCCCCGCTCCGAGGGCGCACGCCTGGAGGAGCCGGCACCCCCGAAGCCCGCCCGCAAGCCGCGCGCCACGAAGACGGCGAAGACCGCCAAGACCGCCGCCGCCACGCGGAAGAAGAGCCCGGCGGTCACCGCGGAGCTCCCCCCTCAGGCCCCCAGGCTCGTCAGCGGCACCTTCCGGACGGCCGCCGAGCGGCTGCCCGCCGTCGCCGCGATGGGCTTCGACGTCGTCTACCTCCCGCCGGTGCACCCCATCGGGACCACGCACCGCAAGGGTCCCAACAACAGCCTGACCCCCGGCGCCGAGGACCCGGGGGTGCCCTGGGCGATCGGCTCGGCCGACGGCGGCCACGACGCGATCCACCCCGATCTCGGCACGATCGAGGACTTCGACCACTTCGTCGCGACGGCCCGCACCCTGCGGATGGAGATCGCGCTGGACTTCGCCCTCCAGTGCTCCCCCGACCACCCCTGGGTGACCGAGCACCCGGACTGGTTCCACCACAGGTCCGACGGGACCATCGCCTACGCCGAGAACCCGCCCAAGAAGTACCAGGACATCTATCCGATCGCCTTCGACACGGACATGAGCGGGATCGTCGCCGAGACGGTCCGCATCCTCCGGTTCTGGATGGACCACGGCGTACGGATCTTCCGCGTCGACAACCCGCACACCAAGCCGGTGGTCTTCTGGGAGAAGGTGATCGCCGACGTCAACCGCACCGATCCGGACGTGATCTTCCTGGCGGAGGCCTTCACCCGCCCGGCGATGATGCGCACGCTGGCCTCGGTCGGCTTCCAGCAGTCCTACACCTACTTCACCTGGCGTAACACGAAGCAGGAACTCACGGAGTACGTCACCGAGCTCTCGGGCGAGAGTTCCTCGTACATGCGGCCCAATTTCTTCGTGAACACGCCCGACATTCTTCCCGGTTACCTCCAGGAGGGCGGCCGTCCCGCCTTCGAGGCCCGGGCCGTGCTGGCCGCGACGCTCTCCCCCTCCTGGGGCGTGTACGCGGGCTTCGAGCTGTACGAGAACACCCCGGTGCGTCCCGGGAGCGAGGAGTACCAGGACTCGGAGAAGTACCAACTCAGGCCCAGGGACTGGGAGTCGGCGGAACGTGAGGGCCGCTCGCTCGCTCCCCTGATCACCTCCCTCAACCGGATCCGGCGTCGCCATCCGGCGCTCCAGCAACTGCGCGACGTGCACTTCCACTCGGTCGACAACGAGGCGCTGATCGCATACAGCAAGCGCTCCGGTTCGAACATCGTTCTGGTGGTCGTCAACCTCG
Source organism: Streptomyces sp. CB02058 (assembly GCF_001905505.1). Lineage (GTDB taxonomy): Bacteria > Actinomycetota > Actinomycetes > Streptomycetales > Streptomycetaceae > Streptomyces. The sequence continues at coordinate 1,223,261 of NZ_LIPG01000001.1, read as the reverse complement.
ACCCTCACCACACCCAGGAGGCCACGGTCTCGTTGGACATGCCGCGTCTCGGCCTCGACTGGCACGAGAGCGTGCCGGTGCGCGACGAGCTCACCGGCGACACCTATCACTGGGGCAGAACCTTCTATGTGCGCCTCGAGCCGGGCGTCACGCCCGCGCACATCGCGGTTCTGCGACCGTCCCCGCCGACCGGAGGGTCACCCACGCCATGATCGTCAATGAGCCTGTCCACGACCTGTTCGAGGACACTCCCGCCAAGGACCGCGATCCCGACTGGTTCAAGCGCGCCGTCTTCTACGAGGTACTCGTCCGGTCCTTCCAGGACTCCAACGGAGACGGCGTCGGTGACCTCAAGGGCCTCACCGCCAAGCTGGACTACCTGCAGTGGCTGGGCGTCGACTGCCTCTGGCTGCCGCCGTTCTTCAAGTCGCCCCTGCGCGACGGTGGTTACGACGTCTCCGACTACACCGCGGTGCTGCCCGAGTTCGGCGATCTCGCCGACTTCGTGGAGTTCGTGGACGCCGCGCACCAGCGCGGCATGCGCGTGATCATCGACTTCGTCATGAATCACACGAGCGACCAGCACGACTGGTTCCAGCAGTCCCGCACCGACCCGGACGGGCCCTACGGCGACTACTACGTCTGGGCCGACGACGACAAGCAGTTCCCGGACGCGCGGATCATCTTCGTCGACACGGAGACGTCCAACTGGACCTTCGACCCGGTCCGCAAGCAGTACTACTGGCACCGGTTCTTCTCGCACCAGCCCGATCTCAACTACGAGAACCCGGCGGTGCAGGAGGAGATCATCTCGGCCCTGCGCTTCTGGCTGGACCTCGGCATCGACGGCTTCCGGGTCGACGCCGTGCCCTACCTCTACCAGCGCGAGGGCACCAACTGCGAGAACCTCCCCGAGACCCACGGCTTCCTGAAGCGGGTCCGCAAGGAGATCGACGCCAACTACCCGGACACCGTGCTGCTGGCCGAGGCCAACCAGTGGCCCGAGGACGTCGTCGACTACTTCGGCGACTACACGGCCGGCGGCGACGAGTGCCACATGGCGTTCCACTTCCCCGTGATGCCACGGATCTTCATGGCCGTACGGCGCGAGAGCCGCTACCCGGTCTCGGAGATCCTGGCAAAGACCCCGGAGATCCCGTCCGGCTGCCAGTGGGGCATCTTCCTGCGCAACCACGACGAGCTCACGCTCGAGATGGTCACGGACGAAGAGCGCGACTACATGTACGCGGAGTACGCCAAGGACCCGCGGATGCGGGCCAACATCGGCATCCGCCGCCGCCTCGCGCCGCTCCTGGACAACGACCGCAACCAGATCGAGCTGTTCACGGCGCTGCTGCTGTCGCTGCCCGGTTCCCCGATCCTCTACTACGGGGACGAGATCGGGATGGGCGACAACATCTGGCTGGGCGACCGGGACGCCGTGCGCACCCCGATGCAGTGGACGCCGGACCGCAACGCCGGTTTCTCCTCCAGCGATCCGGGGCGGCTCTACCTCCCCACGATCATGGACCCGGTCTACGGCTACCAGGTCACCAACGTCGAGGCGTCGATGGCCTCGCCCTCGTCGCTGCTGCACTGGACGCGGCGGATGATCGAGATCCGCAAGCAGAACCCGGCGTTCGGCCTCGGCTCGTACAACGAACTGCCGTCGTCGAACCCGGCGGTGATCGCGTTCACCCGTGAGTACAAGGACGATCTCGTGCTGTGCGTCCACAACTTCTCGCGGTTCGCGCAGCCGACGGAGCTCGATCTGCGGGCCTTCAACGGGCGTCATCCGGTGGAGCTGATCGGCGGGGTGCGCTTCCCCGCGATCGGTCAGTGGCCCTACCTGCTGACCCTCGCGGGCCACGGTTTCTACTGGTTCCGCCTGAGGAAGGAAGCTCCGGTCGCCTGACCGCCGGTGACGGTCGGCTGACGGCGCCTCATCGGTGAGGCGCCACCCGCGGGGCGGTTTCCGCCGCCCCGCACGGGGCACTCTCCCCCATATCGAGCCCTTCCGGGCTCCCTGTCGAGCCTCACGGGCTCCCTCGGGCTCTCCGTGGCCCAATGATCGAGTCCATCGGACTTTTCCTCACCCGACACGTCCCGCACAGCCGGACAGCCATTGCCGCAATCCGGGACACTCTTCGCATCCTGTGGTGTGCCCGGGGAAAGGACGCGATGCCATGTCGGAGGCTGCATCCACTCGAGTCGCCCTGGCGAAGAGCACAACATCACGAAAGACGACCAGAAGACATACGACGAGCGCCACGGGCACCACGGCGCTGCTGGCGTCGCTCGCCCCACTGCTCCACGAGTGGGTGCCCCGGCAGCGGTGGTTCGCGGGCAAGGGGAAGCCCGTCACCGGGTTCTCCCTGGTCGCGGCCACCGAGATACTGCCACTGGACTCCGCGAGCACGGGCCCGGGACTGCTGCATCTGCTGGTCAGGGTCCACCAGCCCGACGGGCGTTCCGCACAGCCCCAGGGCGACTGCTACCAGTTGCTGCTCGGCGTGCGCGCCACGCTGCCGACCCGTCTGGCCGAGGCACGCATCGGCCAGGTCGCGGAAGGGCCGCTGGCCGGCCGCATCCTGTACGAGGGGCTGCACGACCCGCGCGTCGCCGATCTCCTGCTGGAGCGCTTCCGGCATCCCGGCTCGCTCGGCCCGCTCCGCTTCGACCGCGCCGAGCCGATCCCGCCGGGGCTCACCCCGCGCGTCCTGGACACCGAGCAGTCCAACTCCTCGCTGGTCTTCGGGGACGCCTTCATCCTGAAGATCTTCCGACGGGTCTTCCCCGGCACCAACCCCGATCTCGAACTGCCCCTCGCCCTCGGCCGTGAGGGCTGCGGCCGGGTCCCCGCCCCGGTGGCCTGGTTCGAGGCGACGACGAGCCCCGAGCCGCTCACGCTCGGTGTGCTCCAGCCGTTCCTGCGCGGCGCGCAGGACGGCTGGCAGCTCGCGCTCGCCGCCCTGGCCGCCGGGCGGGACTTCGTCACGGAGGCGCACGCCCTCGGCCGGGCCACGGCCGAGGTGCACACCGCCCTCGCCGCCGCCCTGCCGACGCCGCCCCTGGCCCACGACAGGACCCGGCACCTGGTGGCGGGGATGGTGGAGCGCCTGGAGGCCGCCGCCCAGGCGGTCCCGGCACTCGTCCCCCACGTACCGGGGCTGCGTGCCGCGTTCGACGCCGTCGCGGCGCTCGGGGAGACGGGACGCGGCTGGGCGGCTCAGCGGGTCCACGGCGATCTGCATCTGGGCCAGACCCTGCGCGGGAACGACGGTTTCTGGTCACTGATCGACTTCGAGGGCGAGCCGGCCAGACCGCTGCCCGAACGCCGCAGCCCGCAGCCGACGGTGCGGGACGTCGCGGGGATGCTCCGGTCCTTCGACTACGCGGCCCGCTCGCACCACCCGTGGAACCCCGAGTGGGCGGCCCGCTGCCGTGCCGCCTACTGCGAGGGCTACGCCGCCGCGGCCGGCGCCGATCCGCGTGCCGAGCCCGAACTGCTGCGCGCCCATGAGACCGACAAGGCGGTGTACGAGGTGCTGTACGAGGCCCGGCACCGCCCCGACTGGCTGCCGGTGCCGATGGCCGCCATCCAGCGCCTGGCCGCCGCGCCCGTGTGACCCGCGCTCCCCTTCCACCCTTCGAGCCTTTCGAGGAGGCAGTCTCTGTGACCGCCCGCAAGCCGTCCCGCAAGTCGCCCGAGCCCATCGAGGTCCCGCCCACGGCCCAGCCGGTGACCACCGAGGTCACCGCCCCGGCGGCGGCCCCCGCACCCGCCGCGGCTCCCGTCCCCGCGGACGCGCCTGCCGACGCGCCCCCGCCGCCCCCGGCCAAGCGCGCCCGGGCGAGGAAGACGGCGGCCACCGGCACCCCGCCCCGCCCCCGGCGCGGCGGGGGCAGCAAGAACGTGCTGCCCGCCACCGCGCTGGACGGCGCGGACCGGGGCCGGCTGCTCGCCGGTGACCACCACGATCCGCACGGGGTGCTCGGCGCCCACCCGGTCCCGGGCGGGGTGCTCTTCCGGGCGCTGCGTCCCTTCGCGCGCTCCGTGGCCGTCCTGGCCGGCGGCAAGCGTGCCGAACTCCAGAGCGACGGCGACGGCTTCTTCTCCGGCGTCCTGCCGCTGCCCGCCGTGCCCGACGGGTACCGCCTCCAGGTCGCCTACGAGGACAACACCATCGAGGTGGACGACCCGTACCGCTTCCTGCCCGCCATCGGCGAGCTCGATCTGCACCTGATCGGCGAGGGCAGGCACGAGGAGCTCTGGAAGGCACTCGGTGCGCGCCCGATGGAGCACCAGGGCGTCACGGGCACCCGCTTCACCGTCTGGGCGCCGAACGCGCGGGGGGTGCGCGTCACGGGCGACTTCAACTACTGGGACGGCACGGCCTTCCCGATGCGCTCGCTGGGCTCCACGGGCGTGTGGGAGCTCTTCGTGCCGGCCGTGGGCGAGGGCACCCTCTACAAGTTCGACATCTGCCGTCCCGACGGCTCGCACACCGAGCGGGCCGACCCGATGGCCCGCCACACCGAGGTGCCGCCCTCGAACGCCTCCGTGGTCACCGTCTCGCGCCACGAGTGGCAGGACGCGGACTGGATGGCGCACCGCGGCGACCGCCCGGTCCACGAGGCTCCCTTCTCGGTGTACGAGGTCCATCTCGCCTCCTGGCGACCGGGCCTGACGTATCGTCAACTGGCTTCGCAGCTCCCGGCCTACGTACGGGAACTGGGCTTCACCCATGTCGAGCTGATGCCGGTCGCCGAGCACCCCTTCGGCGGCTCCTGGGGCTACCAGGTCACCGGGTTCTACGCGCCGACGTCCCGGATGGGCGGTCCGGACGACTTCCGCTTCCTGGTCGACGCGCTGCACGCGGCGGGCATCGGCGTCCTCATGGACTGGGTGCCCGCACACTTCCCGCGCGACGACTGGGCGCTCGCCGAGTTCGACGGCCGCCCGCTGTACGAGCACTCCGACCCGAACCGGGCCGCGCACCCGGACTGGGGCACCCTGGAGTTCGACTACGGCCGCAAGGAGGTGCGCAACTTCCTCGTCTCCAACGCCACTTACTGGTGCGAGGAGTTCCACATCGACGGCCTGCGGGTCGACGCGGTCGCCTCCATGCTCTACCTCGACTACTCCCGCGAGGACGGCCAGTGGTCGCCGAACGAGTTCGGCGGCCGGGAGAACCTGGACGCGGTCGCCTTCCTCCAGGAGATGAACGCGACGGTCTACCGCCGCAATCCGGGTGTCGTCACGATCGCGGAGGAGTCCACCGCCTGGGACGGCGTCACCCGTGCCACGGACTCCGGCGGCCTGGGCTTCGGCCTGAAGTGGAACATGGGCTGGATGCACGACTCCCTCGTGTACGTCTCGAAGGAGCCCATCCACCGCAAGTACCACCACAACGAGATGACCTTCTCGATGGTGTACGCGTACAGCGAGAACTACGTGCTGCCGATCTCGCACGACGAGGTGGTGCACGGCAAGCAGGCCCTGGTCACCAAGATGCCGGGCGACTGGTGGCAGCGGCGGGCCAACCACCGCGCATACCTCGGCTTCATGTGGGCGCACCCGGGCAAGCAGCTCCTCTTCATGGGACAGGAGTTCGCCCAGGGCGCCGAGTGGTCCGAGGGCCACGGCCCGGACTGGTGGCTGCTCGACGAGACGTACGAGGCCTCCGGCGACCACCGCGGTGTGCGCAGCCTGGTCACGGACCTCAACGCGGTCTACAACGCGCTGCCCGCGCTCTGGCAGCGCGACACGGATCCGGGCGGCTTCTCCTGGATCGACGGCGGCGCGGCGGAGGACAACGCGTTCTCGTTCGTCCGCTACGACGCGGACGGCTCCCCGCTGATCGCGATCTCGCACTTCTCACCGGTGGTGCGCAACGACTACCGCATCGGCGTACCGGACGGCCCCGAGGCCTGGGTGGAGGTCATCAACACGGACGCGGCGCGCTACGGCGGCGGCGACGTGCGCAACGAGGAGCCGCTGAAGCCGGAGACGGTGCCGGCGCACGGCAGGGACACCAGCATCACGCTGACGCTCCCGCCGCTGGCGACGGTCTGGCTGCGGCCGGCCTGATCCACGGCAGCCGCTCCCGGGGCCCGCACCACGATCATGTGGTGCGGGCCCCCGGCGTCTGCAAGCCTTTCCTGCCGGGGCGTCATCTCAGCCTGAAAGATGCTTATGGCCGCCTCGTCCCTCCGGTTGAATGCATCCGGCGGGGCCTCCTCGGCGCCCGCGCCCAGGGGGGTGGGAAGACGTTGAGCAGCGGCGGCGACGGATCGGGCTCCGGACGGCGGATCGGCGAGGTGGCGGCGCTGGTCTCGGCGGCGGCAGCCGTCATCGGGCTGCTGCTGGCGGTGTTCGGCATCCCGTCGATCGGAGGCTCCTCGGTCAACAGGAGCATCGCCGAGGGCGCGGCGGCGGCACCGGCCTCCTCCTCCCCCTCCCCCGTGCCCTCCCTCTCTTCCTCGCCCTCCTCCCGCGCCCCGTCGTCCGCCTCGTCATCGGCTCCTCCGCCGACGGAGTCCGCGGGGCCTCTGCCGAAGGGCTGGCGCCCGGTCGACGCCCCGGCTCTCCGGGCGGACTTCGCCGTACCCGAAGGCTGGAAGAAGAAGCGGGACACCGACATCCAGAGTGAGTGGCACTCCCCGGACGGCGTGCACTCCATGACCGTCAAGCGGGACAGGTCCTACGGTTCGACCGCCGACGCGGCGGCCGACGGCCAGCTCGCCTGGTACCGGAACACCGCTGAATCGTCGATGGCTGATCTCACGGTGACGACCCACCCCACCCGGCAGAACGGGCAGGAGGCCCTGTGGCTGGAGATCGACTACCACTGGGCACGGCAGAGCGAGCCCCGTAAGCGGGTCGAAGTCTTCGTCGCGGGCCGGTCGGGCGATGTCTACCAGCTGCTGTTCGACACCGTCGACACCCCGGACCGGATCGCGGAACAGCAGCGGATGTTCACGACGGCGCGCTCCCGGCTGCTGATCGACAGGGCACGGTGACCGGCCTGCGGACAGGGACAACCGGAGCCCTCTCCGGGCGCGAGAGGCGCCAACAGCCCTGTTCTGCACCGCATATGAGCCGCGTGGCACGATGCGGGGCATGACTGAGGCAATACAGGCTCGCGGTGAGGCGCTCGTCGCCGCCGCCCATGCCGGTGACGACGAGGGTGTGCGGCGGGGAACCGACTTCTTCGTGTTCGGGAAGCACATCGACGAGGGCATCCCCTACTGGGAACAGGCTGTGGCAGCGGGGGACGCCTACGCGCACTACACGCTCGCCCGGTACCGGAAGGTCCGGGGCGACCGGCCGGCCGCGGACACGCTCTACCGGGCCGTCGCCGAGCGGCACTCGGGGTGTGCGTACGGGCTCGGCGTGCTGTTGAAGGAGGACGGGGACCCGGAGGCCGTCGAGTGGTTCCGGCGGGGCTGGGAGGACTGGCGGCACCTGGACTGCAAGATCGAGCTCGGGAAGCTCATGGCCGCCGAGGGGCGGGTCGACGAGGCGTCCGAGTTCCTGATGAGCGACATCGAGTTGGGCGATATCGCCGTCTACCGCTGGTCCCAGCTCTTCGACTCGTTCCGGGCGGCGTTCGACGCCACGGCCGAGGGCCTCGAAGCCGCCGAGGCCGAGGGGGTCGAAGAGGGCCGGGAGGCCGCTGTGAAGGCGGTCCAGTCGCTCTTCGAGCTCGACAAGCACTTCGCGGACTACCCGGGTCTGACCTCCGAAGCCGACGCCCTCTACCGCCGGGCCTCCGCGCTCAGCGCGCGGGCGGGCCTGTACTACGCCATGTTCCTCACCGAGACCGGTGGCGACGAGTCCTGGCCGCGCGCCCGCGACCTGCTGCTCCGGGCGCACGAGGACGGGTGCGAGCAGGCCGCCGCCCTCCTCGGGATCAAACACGAGCAGCGCGGCGAGCTGGAGGAGGCCGAGCGGAGCTACCTGCTCGCCGTCGACGCGGGCGAGGAACCGCCCAAGTGGAACCTCGCGATGCTGTGCAAGCGGCTGGCCCGCTACGAGGAGGCCGAGCGCTGGTTCTCCGAGTTCGGCGACGACAACGACGCCGCCCAGCAGCTCGCCCGGATCGCCGCGCTGCGCGAGGGCGGCCCCCTGGCCGCGGACGAGACGGACTTCCGCCTCCTCCCGGGGCTGCGCGAGCGGGCCGCGGCGGGGGACGCACGGGCCGGTTACGAGTACGCCGCGATGCTCAACGACTGGAACGGCAAGAACGCCCGCCACCTGCTCCGCTGGATGGAGCCCGCCGCCAGGGCGGGGGACGCGGAGGCGGCGTACGACGTGGCAGAGCTCCACGCGGCACTGCGCCGCTTCCCGCTGCGCGACTCGTGGCACCGCACCGCGGCCGAGGCCGGGGACCACCACTCCTGCCACTACATGGGCTGGCTCTCCGAGCACCACCGCGACTACCAGGAGGCCGAGCGCTGGTACGTGCGCGCGGCCGACGGCGGCCTCCTGCTGGACTCGATGCTCGCGGGCAAGCTGAAGGCCCAGCGGGGCGCGTACGCCGAGGCGGAACCGTTCCTCCGCGCCGCCTGGGAGGACGGCGAAGGCTCCTCGTTCTGGACGGAGGCCGCCGGCTACTACGGCCTCGTCCTGCACCGGCTCGGCCGCTCGGAGGAGGCCGTCGAGCCGCTGGAGGAGGCCGTGGACCGGTGGGAGGAGGACGTGAGCCGCCGCTACGATCCCGACGACCTGGACCTCCGGTCCCGCATGGTCCGTCCGGACGAGGTACTGGAGGAGGTGGAGGCGGCCCTCTCGGCGTGAGGCCGGTGGCCGCGCGGGCGGGGACGCGCTGCCGGGACGCGGGCGGGCCACGGAGGCCTCGCCCCGGACCGTCCCGGCCGGTGCTTCCAACACCGTGCCGGGGGCCGTTTCGGTGTGGGCACCGCAAGCGCCCGCGCCCTCACGTCGTGAGTCGGGCATCCGACGCTCGGTCCCCGGCTGCCAGGAACCGATTTCCGGGACTTCCGCGTTGGGGTGGGTTTACGAACTTCCGCCCTCGCGCAAGGCTATCGCGGAGTGCGCAACCACCAACAGCGTGTAATGCGCCGCCTGCGCGACCGGGAAACCCACTCCGACGGCCCGGAAACCCGTTGGACTCGAGGGCGCTCTTTCGATTCACGGCAGCAGAAAAAGCACAGTCGGGCAGCGCGTGTCCGCGCCACAGGCCTCACTTCGTTCGATCCGCACGAGATCCGGAAGCCCGGAGGGGTACCGGATCGGCCGGAACGTCGAGCACACCACGTGGCCGCGATGGTTCAGGGTGAGGCCGAACCGGTCGAAGCCTGGCCAACCCTGATCCGATCCCGATTCCCGTGCCCATGGCCGCCCGACGGTCAGACCGCCGCCGGCAGCACCTCCTCCAACTCCTGGAGCAGCCGCCGCTTCGGGCGGGCGCCCACCATGGACTTCACCGGTTCGCCGTCCTGGAAGACCATCAGCGTCGGCATGGACAGCACCGCGTAGCGGCTGGTGATGTCCGGGTTGTGGTCCACGTCGATCTGGACGACCTTCAGCCGGCCGGCCTCCTCCCTGGCGATCGCGCTGAGCACCGGGGCGAGCTGACGGCAGGGGCCGCACCAGTCGGCGGTGAACTCGACCAGGACCGGGAGGCCCGTCCCCAGCACCTCCTCGTCGAATGTGGTGTCGGTGACCTCGGCTACACCCTCTGCGTGGATCATCGTTCCTCGTCCTCCCAGTTGAGTTCGCATCGTGGCTCGGGGCCGCCCGGCACGTCGGCCGACGCCTCCAGTTCGGCACGGGCCAGCTGCGCCCCCACCTCGGCGCGGACCGACTGCAACTGACCGATGAGCGCGTCCAGTTCGCCGATCTTGCGTCGGTACACGGCCAGTGAGGCCGGGCAGGAGTCGCCCGCCGGGTGGCCCGCGCGCAGACAGTCGACGAAGGGGCGGGTCTCCTCCAGGCCGAACCCGAAGTCCTGAAGGGTCCGGATCTGCTGGACCATCCGCAGGTCGCCCTCGTCGTACGTGCGGTAGCCGTTCTCCGCGCGGCGCGCCCGCAGCAGGCCGCGCGACTCGTAGTACCGCAGCGTCCGTGTCGTCGTTCCGGCGCGTTCGGCCAGTTCCCCGATTCGCATACCGCGACCGTAATCCTTGACGTCGGCGTCAAGGCAAGCGCCGAAGGCCCGACCGCGGACGGAGAAGCCACGAAGGCCCGACCACGGGCGGGAAGCATGGGCGGTCCGGCGCGAGGGCCGCCGCCGGGAAGTGGAGCCGCCGGGGCCATTGACGGCCGCCCCGGGCGCGTCTAAAAGGTTTGAGAGCGCTCTCAAAGACACGGCCACCCGTCCCGGCACCGCCCACACCGGAGGTCTCCTTTGCGTACGAGCCGCACCATCCCCCACAGACGTACGACCGTCCTCGCGGTCCTCACCGCCCTGACCCTGGTCCTCGCCGGAGCGATCACCGTCGCCGGTTCGGGCCCCGCCCGAGGCGACGTGCCCTCCACGCCCGGCTGGAACCTCCAGTGGAGCGACGACTTCAACGGCGCGAACCGCTCCCTGCCGTCCTCCGCGAACTGGCAGATCGACACGGGCCACGGCTATCCCGGCGGCCCGGGCAACTGGGGCACCGGTGAGATCCAGAACTACACCGCCAGCCCCGACAACGTCAGCCTCGACGGCAGCGGCAACCTCCGCATCACCCCGCTCCGCGACAGCGCGGGCAACTGGACCTCCGGCCGCATCGAGACCAGGCGGGCCGACTTCAAGGCCCCGGCCGGCGGCACCCTGCGCATCGAGGGCCGCGTCCAGATGCCGAACGTCACGGGCAACGCGGCCCTGGGCTACTGGCCCGCCTTCTGGGCCCTCGGTTCCCCCTACCGGGGCAACTACTGGAACTGGCCCGGCATCGGCGAGTTCGACATCATGGAGAACGTCAACGGGATCAACTCCGTCTGGGGCGTGCTCCATTGCGGCGTCAACCCGGGCGGCCCCTGCAACGAGACCACCGGGCTCGGCAACAGCCTCACCTGCCCCGGCGCGAGCTGCCAGTCGGCGTTCCACACGTACCGCTTCGAGTGGGACCGCGCCGTCACCCCCAACGCCCTGCGCTGGTACGTCGACGGCCAGCTCTTCCACAGCGTCACGCAGAGCCAGCTGGACGCCACGACGTGGGCCAACATGACGGACCACGCCGGGTACTTCCTCCTGCTGAACCTCGCGATCGGCGGGGCCTTCCCGAACGCGCTCGGCGGCTCGACGCCGACCGCCGCCACCGTCCCGGGCAGGCCCATGCTGGTCGACTACGTGGGCGTCTGGACCAAGGGCGGCAGCGGGACCACCGACCCGCCCACCAACCCGCCCTCCGGCTCCTCCACCCTCGTACTGCGCAGCGGCGGCGGCCTCGGGGCTGCCCAGTCCGCCGCCTCATCGGTGACGGTCGCGTCGGCGGGAGGCGCCAACCACGACGGCGCCCCGCACAGCCCGCAGACGTTCACGGCCACCGGCATCACCCGGACGTACGACGGCGGCTCCACCCAGTTCGACGTGTTCGCCGACTCGGGCACCACCATCGCCAACGGGCAGCAGGTGCGGGTGAGTTACGACCGCACCGATGACGGCACCTGGGACCGCACGGAGACGTACAACTACTTCGCCACCGACCCCGTCAACGGGTACGAGCACTACACGCAGACCAAGGGGCTCAAGTCGTCAACCGGCAGCCACGGCAACCTCGTGAACGGCTCGGTGAAGGTGGAGGTCTGGAACGCCATCGGCAACGGATCCAGCACCGTGGGGGTCGGGAACCAGTCGGCCGTCCACATCCCGTTCGGCTGACGCGGCGTCAGGAGGCCCTGAGGAAACAGGTGTAGTCGCCTGCCACCGTCGTCCCCGCCCCGTCTCCCCCCATGCGGAACGTGCTGCCCACCTGGGAGGAACCGACGAGACCGAAGCCCTGAGCGTATGCGCCGCCGCGCTGCCAGTCCTCCGGCGCGGCGGCCAGTGCCCGCTCGCACTCCACCCTGGCGTACGAGTCACCGTTGGCGATGTCCTGCTTGCCGGGGAGCACCCGGTCCACCTTCACCTGGGCCAGCACCCGCAGGTCGTGCCGGTCCGCGCAGTCCACGGGCCGGACGACCGTCCTGGTGCCCAGTCCCGTGTCGCCGGTGGCGGCACACCGGCCGTCGTCGAGCGTGCCGATGGGGGCCAGCACCTTGCCGGCGTCCTCGACGGGCCGGCCGCCGGGGACCCCGGCCCTGACCGGCTCACCGAAGGCGCTGAGCTCGTACGAGGCGCGCAGCCGCTTCACCTCGCCGAGGACCTTCCGCTCGTGGAGCCTGGCCAGGACGGGGCCGAGGTCGGCGGTCACCGAGGCCAGCCTCCCGTCGGCGTCCAGGCCCACGGTGAGCTGGACGGGCTCCGTGCCCCAGTCCCTCTGGAGGCTCTGCAGGTCCCGGGGGAGCAGCTCCGCCGCGACCTCGGGAAGCGCGGTCACCCGGTAGACACGGCTGCCGTCCTCGCGGCGCTCGGGCTTCTCCCGGGGGATCACCCGCGGTACCAGGTCGGCGAGGGTCCCGCTGTACGGGGCCGTGTCGCCGGCGGCGTGCGCGGCGATCACACCGATGGTCTCGCCGAGCTCGTTGACCGCTTCGGGGGTGTAGCGCAGCCAGGCGGAGTCGCCGTTCCGGACGTAGACGTCGTCCTCGGCGGTGGCCACGGTCTGCTTCCCCTCCGGGGCGGATCTCCGCAGGAGCTCCAGGTCCTCCGCCGGGAAGTGGCGTCCGGCGGTCAGGCTCAGCGTCGCGCGTGACGTGCCCCGCCCGTAGTCCTGGCTCCCCTTCGCCTCGTGCACGGCGTCGCCGCCGGCCGCCCCGTAGACCAGCGTCGACAGGAACCCGGCGGTGCCCGCCTCGCGGGTGGCGTCCGTCGCCGCCTGGAACTGTTCGGCGAGCGGCAGCCCGTAGACCGCCTCCCCCGGCTCCGGCCGGTCCTCGGGGGCGGCGCACGCGGCCGCGCCGATGAGGGCCGGCAGCAGCAGTGCGGCCACGGGTCTCCAGTGCCATCCGGTTTTCAGCGTCCCCACCCCTTGTGTCTGGTCAGGACACCCTTCGCGCCTGGTCAGGAGAGCGATACTGCGCGGGGCGGAGACTCGGCGCCAGCACGGAATGATCACGTCGTCGCCGGCCGGCCCGAGCGGTCCCGCGCGAGCGGCCGGTCGCAGGGCGCCGTACCTGCCTGCGAGAGGGTTCGCTCGCGGAACGCCGTACGCGCATACGCGAGCGGCCGGCACGGGGACGGATCCCGTGCCGGCCGCTCCGGCCGCTTTCTCGCGCCTCGTTACGCCTTCACCAGCGAGGGCTGCTCCTCGCCGCCTTCCCTGGCTTCGGGGACCTGCGGCTCGCCGTTGTGGATGTCGTCGGTCATGGTCTTCTCGTCGAAGGGGAGGCCGCCGGAGAGGACCAGGTCCACCCGGGCCCGGTCGATCTCCTTGGTCCAGGTGCCGACCAGCACGGTGGCCACCGCGTTGCCCGCGAAGTTCGTCAGGGCGCGGGCCTCGCTCATGAAGCGGTCGATGCCGACGATCAGGCCGACGCCGTCGACCAGTTCGGGGCGGTGCGACTGGAGGCCGCCGGCGAGGGTGGCGAGGCCGGCGCCGGTGACACCCGCCGCGCCCTTCGAGGCGATCACCATGAAGACGAGCAGCGAGATCTGCTCGCCGATGGTCAGCGGGTCGCCCGTCGCGTTGGCGATGAAGAGCGAGGCCATCGTGAGGTAGATCGCGGTGCCGTCGAGGTTGAAGGAGTAGCCGGTCGGCACGGTGATGCCGACGACGGGCTTGCTGACGCCCATGTGCTCCATCTTCGCGATCAGCCGCGGCAGGGCCGACTCGGAGGAGGAGGTGGAGAGGATCAGCAGGAACTCGCGGCCCAGGTACTTCAGCAGCGTGAAGATGTTGACCCCGGCCACCAGGCGCAGGATCGCGCCCAGGATGAGGAACACGAAGAGCGCGCAGGTGACGTAGAAGCCGATCATGATGATCGCGAGGGACTTCAGCGCGTCCACTCCGGTCTCGCCGACCACTGCCGCCATCGCGCCGAACGCGCCGACCGGAGCCGCCCACATGATCATGGCGAGGATACGGAAGACGAGGCGCTGGATGTGGCCGATGCCCCGGATGACCGGCTCTCCGGCCGAGCCCATGGCCTGGAGCGCGAAGCCCGCGAGCAGGGCGATCAGCAGGGTCTGGAGGACCTCGCCCTCGGTGAACGCCGAGACCATGGTGGTGGGGATGATGCCGAGCAGGAAGTCCACGGTGGACTCGCTGGCCCCGGACGCCTGCTCCTCGCCGGCGGCACGGGCCGCCTCGGTGAGGTGGAGGCTGGAGCCGGGCTCCAGGAGGTTGCCGACGACCAGGCCGATGGCCAGGGCGACCGTCGACATCACCAGGAAGTACCCGAGGGCGAGACCGCCGACGGCACCGACCTTGGCGGCCTTCCGTACGGAGCCGACCCCCAGCACGATCGTGCAGAAGATGATCGGCGAGATCATCATCTTGATGAGGTTGACGAAGCCAGTGCCGATCGGCTTGAGCTCGACGGCGAAGTCCGGCACCACAAGGCCCACCGTGATGCCCAGCACCACGGCGGCGATCACGGCCAGGTAGAGATAATGGGTACGGTCCCGGCGAGCGGCTTTCTCTGCCACGGGGGTCTCCTCGGATATACGACGGCTCCCCGTCCCTGGGGGCCCCGGTGACTATTCACTTCCCTGTGACCGCCGTCACCCTTGCGTTCATATCGTTCACGGACGTTTTCGAGCCACCTTGGGCCGCGGGTCGGCGGCAGGCAGACTGGGGGCCATGCGCCTGCCCCGTACCCTCCCCCGCAGCCTGGCCGGACAGCTGTTCGCGATGCAGGCCCTGCTCGTGGCGGCGGTGGTGGCCGGGTGCGCCTTCTTCGCGTACGCCTCCGGCCGGTCCCAGGCGGAGGAGACCGCCGCCCGCCAGGTGCGGGCCGCCGCCCTCGCCATGGCCGGATCGCCGTCCGTGCGGGAGGCGATCCGTACCCCGGACCCGTCCGCCGTACTCCAGCCGTACGCGGAGCGGGTCCGCGAGGACACCGGGATCGCCTTCGTCACGATCATGAACCCGCAGGGCGTCCGCTGGACCCACCCCGACCCCGGCGAGATCGGCAGGAGCTTCATCGGGCACACCGAGCGCGCGCTGCTCGGCGAGACCTTCGAGGAGACCTACACCGGCACGCTGGGGCCCTCGATACGGGTCGTCACCCCGGTCAGGGACGAGGGCAGGATCGTCGGCCTGGTCAGCGCGGGCATCACCGTCGAACGGGTCTCCACCCAGG
Organism: Streptomyces sp. CB02058; assembly: GCF_001905505.1. Classification (GTDB taxonomy): domain Bacteria; phylum Actinomycetota; class Actinomycetes; order Streptomycetales; family Streptomycetaceae; genus Streptomyces. The sequence goes on along the minus strand of NZ_LIPG01000001.1, from coordinate 1,207,897 downwards.
TACGGGAGCAGCTCGGCGCCCTGGGGACGGCGGCGGGCGCCGCGCTGCTGATCGGCGCGCTCGGGACGTACGTGATCAACGCCAGGCTGCGCAGGCATACGCACGGGATGAACGCCCGGGAGCTGAGCCGGATGCACACGTACCACGAGGCGACGCTGCACGCGGTGCGCGAGGGGCTGCTGATGCTGGACGGACAGCGCCGGGTCGCCCTGATCAACGACGCGGGCCGGGAGCTCCTGGGCCTGGCGCCCGGGGCGGTCGGGCGCGGGGTCGACGAACTCGCGCTGCCCGCGCCGCTGACCGGGGCGCTGCTGGCCTCCGAGCCGCGGGTGGACGAGGTCCATCTGACGGCGGACCGGGTGATCGTCGTCAACACCAGCCCGGTGGTCGGCGGCGAGCGGCGCGGCACGGTGGTGACCCTGCGGGACCACACCGAACTCCAGGCGCTGTCGGGCGAACTGGACTCGGAGCGCGGCTTCACCCAGGCGCTGCGTTCGCAGGCCCACGAGGCGGCGAACCGGCTGCACACCGTGGTGTCGCTGATCGAGCTGGGCCGGGTCGACGAGGCGGTGGAGTTCGCGACGGCCGAGCTGGAGCTCGCGCAGGAGCTCACCGACCGGGTGGTGGGAGCGGTGGCCGAGCCGGTGCTCGCGGCGCTGCTGCTCGGCAAGGCGGCGCAGGCCAACGAGCGGGGCGTGGAGCTGGTGCTCGCACGGGACAGCCTGATCGACGACGGGGCGCTGCCCCGGACGCTGGCCGCGCGGGATCTGGTCACGATCCTCGGGAATCTGATCGACAACGCGGTGGACGCCGCGTCGGAGTCGGCGCAGGGGGACGGCGGCGGCCCGGTCCCCGCACAGCGCACCGCGACGCGCGCCCTGGTCACCGTCACCGCGCGCACGGAGGCCGGCGAGCTGCTGCTGCGGGTGGCGGACACCGGCGACGGGATCGGCCCGGACGAGGCGGACGAGGTCTTCCGCCGGGGCTGGAGCACGCACGGCGCGGGCCGCGGTCTGGGCCTGGCGCTCGTGCGGCAGGCGGCCCACCGCAACGGCGGGACGGTGACGCTCGGCCGGATGCCGGACGGCGGCGCGGAGTTCACGGTGCGGCTGCCCCTCACCGGCCGTGCGGCGAAGGTGGTCGCGCCATGAGGGGGACGGGCGGGGCGGGAGGCGTGATCCGCGTACTCGTCGTGGAGGACGACCCGGTGGCCGCCGACGCGCATCAGCTGTACGTCGGCCGGGTGCCGGGCTTCGAGGTCGCCGCGGTCGCCCACTCCCGGGCCCAGGCCGTGCGCGCGCTGGACCGCACCGAGGTGGATCTGCTGCTGCTCGATCTGTATCTGCCCGACGGGCACGGTCTGCAGCTGCTGCGCTCGCTGCGGGCGGCGGGCCACGGCGCCGACGTCATCGCCGTGACGTCGGCCCGTGATCTGGCGGTGGTGCGGGAAGGCGTGTCCCTCGGCGTCGTGCAGTACGTCCTGAAGCCGTTCACCTACCCCACCCTGCGGGACCGGCTCGTGCGCTACGCCGAGTTCCGGGCGGCGGCAGGGGAGGCGAGCGGTCAGGAGGAGGTGGACCGGGCGCTGGGCGCGCTGCGCGTCCCGGACCCCGCCACGCTGCCCAAGGGGCTGAGCGGCCCGACGCTGGAGGCGGTCACCGGGGCGCTGCGCGAGGCGCCCGACGGGGTCACCGCGGCGGCGGCCGGGGAGGAGCTGGGGATGTCCCGGATCACCGCGCGCCGCTATCTGGAGCACCTGGTGACGGCGGGCCGGGCCGTGCGGCGGCCCAGCTACGGTCAGGTCGGCAGGCCCGAGCTGCACTACCACTGGGTGGCTGAAACCCGCTGATGCTCCGGGGTACCAACCGAGGCCACCCTAGGAGGATCATACGAAGGGTGAACCGATAGGAACAGCCTGTAGCCAGGGGGTTCCGGGCCTTCTACGGTGGGGCCGTGCACCCCACCCCGCCCTTCAACGCCCCCGCCGCGCGCCGCCTGCGCGAGGCTCTGGGAATGGCTCCCGGACATGTTGCGTACGGTCTCGGCGCCCAGTACGGACTCAGGATCACGGCCGAGACGGTGATGGCCTGGGAGCGCGGTACGGCGCTTCCCGGCGAACGCGAACTCATGGCGCTGGCAGGGGTGTTGTGGTGCGCCCCGGGCGAACTGCTGTCCGCGGCCAGCACGTTGCGCGAGCACCGGATGGCCCGCGACATCGCGGTGGACGATCTGGCGCGGACGCTCGGGATGACGGCCTCGGCGTACCAGCGGATCGAGGAGTCCGGCCGCTGGCGGGGCAACGAGCGCCAGGCGGTGGCGCTCTGCGACGCACTGGACATGTCGGCGGCGCAGTTCCTTACGGCGACCGGCCGCAACGAGGAGCTGGCCGACCTGCTCACGCGAGCGGTGACGACGCGCTGGCAGGCGTACGTACGGCCGGTGGACAAGCTCGTACCGCTCGACCGGATCCTGGTCCAGGACGTGCTGGAACAACTGCACGCCGACTACCAGGCGCTGATGGTGTCGACACTGAGCTGGAACACCACGGGCCGGGACCGGGCGGGGAGCGGCGGCGACGCGGGACGGGAGTTCCTGGACCGCGTGGTCGAGGAGTTCTGGCGGACGGCGGGGATCTGAGGAGCCCTCCCCCGACGGGGAACGGCCGCGGCCCCGGCCGTCCACGGGGGACGGCCGGGGCCGTGCGCGCCACCGGTCCGGGACCGGCGGGGGGATCGGGGCGACCGGATCAGAACACCGACTCGGCCTCGTACATCCGGTCGCTGGGGACGGTCTTCAGCCGGGTCACGGCGTCCGCCAGCGGGGCCATCACGATCTCGGTCCCGCGCAGTGCCGTCATCCGGCCGAAGTCGCCGCGGTGCACGGCCTCCACGGCGTTCCACCCGAAGCGGGTCGCGAGCACCCGGTCGTACGCCGTCGGCGTGCCTCCGCGCTGCACATGGCCGAGAATGACCGGCCGCGCCTCCTTGCCGAGGCGCAGTTCCAGCTCGGCGGCGAGGCGGTTGCCGATGCCCTTGAAGCGCTCGTGGCCGAACTGGTCGATCTCGCCCTTGGCGTACGGCATGGAGCCCTCGGCCGGGTGCGCGCCCTCGGCGACGCAGATGACGGCGAACTTCTTGCCGCGCGCGAAGCGTTCCTCGACCATCTTGACCAGGTCGTCGACCTGGAAGGGGCGCTCCGGCAGGCAGATCCCGTGGGCACCGCCGGCCATGCCGGACTCCAGGGCGATCCAGCCCGCGTGGCGGCCCATGACCTCCACGACCATGACCCGCTGGTGCGATTCGGCCGTGGTCTTGAGGCGGTCTATGGCCTCGGTCGCGACGCCCACGGCCGTGTCGAAGCCGAAGGTCCGGTCGGTGGCGGAGATGTCGTTGTCGATGGTCTTCGGGACGCCGACGACGGGCATCCCGGCGTCGGACAGCATGCGGGCCGCGGTGAGCGTGCCCTCTCCGCCGATCGGGATCAGCGCGTCGATGCCGTAACGGAGGGACAGCTCCGCGCAGTTCTCCGCGGCCTCGCGCAGCCGGTCCCGCTCCAGTCGCGCCGAGCCGAGGATCGTGCCGCCGCGGGCCAGGATGCCGCTGACGGCGTTGAGGTCGAGCGGCCGGAAATGGCCGTCGAGCAGCCCCTTGAAGCCGTCCTCGAAGCCGATGACCTCATCGCCGTGGCCCACCACGGCGCGGTGCACGACCGACCGGATCACGGCATTCAGGCCTGGGCAGTCGCCGCCTGCGGTGAGAATTCCGATGCGCATCCTGCTCTGTCTCCTGCTCGCTAGTGCCATGCATTCCGGGGACCCGTCGAGAAACCCCCGTACCGTGAGCCACGACGATTGTCCCACGCCGGGCCGCACCCCCGCGCTTCCGGCCTCGCCGGTACGGGACCGTTCGGGGTCCGGCCGGGGCCGGACGGGCACTCGGCCCGGCGGGCGGCATACCTGCCCCGGTGGGTATCGTCAAGAGGACAATGCCAGCCATAGAGGACGGGAGACCACGCGTGACGCGCAGCGTGTACGTGACCGGCATCGACCGGGGGGACGGCCGCCAGGTCGTCGATCTGGGAGTCATGGAACTACTGACGCGTCAGGTGGACCGGGTCGGCGTCTTCCGGCCGCTGGTCCACGACGGCCCCGACCGTCTGTTCGAACTGTTGCGGGCGCGCTACCGGCTCTCGCAGAGCCCGGAGACCGTGTTCGGCCTGGACTACCAGGAGGCCTCCGCGATCCAGGCGGAGAAGGGCACCGACGAGCTGGTCTCCCTGCTCGTCGAGCGCTTCCACCGGGTGGCCCGCGACTACGAGGTCGTGCTGGTCCTGGGCAGCGACTTCGCGGCCACCCAGCTCCCCGACGAGCTGGCCCTGAACGCCCGGCTCGCCAACGAGTTCGGCGCCTCGGTGATCGCGGTGGTCGGCGGCAAGGACCAGGACGCCGAGTCCGTACGGGCCGAGACGCGCAACGCCTACCGCGCTTACGCCGGCCTGGGCTGCGACGTCCTGGCGATGATCGTGAACCGGGTGGCCTCCGAGGACCGGGAGGAGATCGCGGACCGGCTGAAGCCGCAGCTGCCGGTGCCGTGCTCCGTCCTGCCCGACGATCCGGCGCTCTCCGCGCCGACCGTCGCCCAGATCACCACCGCACTGGGCGGAACGGTTCTGCTCGGTGACGACTCCGGTCTCGCCAGGGACGCGCTGAACTTCGTCTTCGGCGGCGCGATGCTGCCGAACCTCCTGAAGGCCCTGACCCCCGGCTGCATGGTCGTCACCCCCGGGGACCGCGCGGACCTGGTCATCGGTTCGCTCGCCGCGCACAGCGCGGGCACACCGCCCATCGCGGGCGTCCTGCTGACCCTGGACGAGCGCCCCGGCGAGGAGATACTCCGGCTGGCGGCACGCCTCGCGCCGGGCACCCCGGTCGTCGCGGTCTCCGGCGGCTCCTTCCCCACGGCCGGTGAACTCTTCGCGCTGGAGGGCAAGCTGAACGCGGCGACGCCCCGCAAGGCGGAGACCGCGCTCGGCCTGTTCGAGCGCCATGTGGACACCGGCGCCCTGCTGGAGCGGGTCTCGGTGGCCCGCAGCGGCCGGGTCACCCCGATGATGTTCGAGCACGAACTGCTGGAGCAGGCCCGCTCCGACCGGCGCCGCGTCGTGCTGCCCGAGGGCACCGAGGAGCGCGTCCTGCGCGCCGCCGACGTGCTGCTGCGCCGCGACGTCTGCGACCTGACCCTCCTCGGCGACACCGACGTCATCCGCAAGAAGGCCGCCGACCTCGGCATCGACCTCGGCGAGACCCAGCTCGTCGACCCGCAGACCTCGGAGCTGCGCCAGAGCTTCGCCGAACGGTACGCGGTGCTGCGCGCGCACCGCGGGGTCACGGTGGAGCTGGCGTACGACGTCGTCTCGGACGTGAACTACTTCGGCACCCTCATGGTCCAGGAGGGCCTGGCGGACGGCATGGTCTCGGGCTCGGTGCACTCCACCGCGGCCACGATCCGGCCGGCGTTCGAGATCATCAAGACGAAGCCGGACGCCTCGATCGTCTCCTCGGTCTTCTTCATGTGCCTCGCCGACAAGGTCCTGGTCTACGGCGACTGCGCGGTCAACCCGGACCCGGACGCCGAGCAGCTCGCGGACATCGCGGTGCAGTCGGCGGTCACCGCGGCCCGCTTCGGTGTGGACCCCCGGATCGCGATGCTCTCGTACTCGACGGGAACCTCCGGCACGGGCGCGGACGTCGACAAGGTGCGGGAGGCCACGGAGCGGGTGCGCGCCTCACGGCCCGACCTGCGGATCGAGGGCCCGATCCAGTACGACGCGGCGGTCGAGCCGTCCGTCGCCGCGACCAAGCTGCCCTCCTCGGAGGTGGCGGGCCGGGCGACGGTGCTGATCTTCCCGGACCTCAACACCGGCAACAACACCTACAAGGCGGTCCAGCGCTCGGCGGGCGCGGTCGCGGTCGGCCCGGTCCTCCAGGGGCTGCGGAAGCCCGTCAACGACCTGTCGCGCGGCGCGCTGGTCCAGGACATCGTCAACACGGTGGCCATCACGGCGATCCAGGCGCAGGGCGAGGAATGACCGCGATGACCACCGACCCCACCAGCGAAGGTTCGCGCTCCATGAATGACGCCCACCGCGTACTCGTGCTCAACTCCGGCTCCTCGTCGGTGAAGTACCAGCTGCTGGACATGCGGGACCGGTCGCGGCTGGCCACCGGCCTGGTCGAGCGGATCGGCGAGTCGTCGTCCCGGCTGGTCCACACCCCGCTGAAGGGCGGGGAGCCCCGCGAGCGCACCGGCAGGATCGCCGACCACGAAGAGGCGCTGAAGGCGGCGGCGGCCGAGCTGGCGGCCGACGGGCTCGGCCTGGACTCCCCCGAACTGGCCGCGATCGGGCACCGGGTGGTGCACGGCGGGCTGCGGTTCAGCGAGCCCACGGTGATCACCGACGAGGTGCTGGAGGAGATCGCGCGGCTCGTCCCGGTGGCCCCGCTGCACAACCCGGCGAACATCACCGGCATCCGTACGGCGCAGGCGCTGCGCCCGGACCTGCCGCAGGTCGCCGTCTTCGACACGGCGTTCCACACGACGATGCCGGAGTCCGCCGCGCGGTACGCGATCGACGTGGAGACCGCCGACGCGCACCGCATCCGCCGCTACGGCTTCCACGGCACCTCGCACGCGTACGTCTCGCGCAGAACGGCCGAGCTGCTGGGCCGGCCGGTGGCCGAGGTGAACGTGATCGTGCTGCACCTGGGCAACGGCGCGTCGGCCTCCGCGGTGGCGGGCGGCCGGTGCGTGGAGACGTCCATGGGACTGACCCCCTTGGAGGGGCTGGTCATGGGTACGCGTTCGGGAGACATCGACCCGGCCGTCACCTTCCACCTGAAGCGGGTGGCGGGGATGTCGGCGGACGAGATCGACGTCCTGCTGAACAAGAAGAGCGGGCTGGTCGGCCTGTGCGGCGACAACGACATGCGGGAGATCCGGCGCCGGGTGGACGAGGGCGACGAGCGGGCCGCGCTCGCCTTCGACATCTACATCCACCGGCTGAAGAAGTACATCGGCGCCTATTCGGCCGTCCTCGGCCGGGTGGATGCCGTCGTCTTCACGGCGGGTGTCGGGGAGAACTCGGCGCCGGTGCGGGAGGCTGCGCTCGCGGGACTGGAGGGTTTCGGCCTGTCCGTGGACGCGGACCGCAACGCCGTACGGTCCGGCGAACCGCGGCTGATCTCGCCCGACGGCGCGCGGGTGGCGGTCGCCGTCGTGCCTACGGACGAGGAGCTGGAGATCGCCGGTCAGACCTTCGACCTGGTCCACAACTGAGCGGACCCGCGCCCCTTTGTATCTTCCACCAGACGGAATATTCCGCAGTGAAACAAACCGATAGGATCCGCCTCATGCGCCGTTCCAAAATCGTCTGCACCCTCGGTCCCGCCGTCGACTCCCATGAGCAGCTCGTCGCTCTGATCGAGGCCGGCATGAGCGTGGCCCGTTTCAATTTCAGTCACGGTACCCACGAGGAGCACCAAGGCCGTTACGACCGGGTCCGCAAGGCCGCCGCCGAGACCGGCCGCGCGGTCGGTGTGCTCGCCGACCTGCAGGGCCCCAAGATCCGCCTCGCGAAGTTCGCCGAGGGTCCTGTCGAGCTGGTCCGCGGGGACGAGTTCGTCATCACCTCCGAGGACGTCCCCGGCGACAAGTCGATCTGCGGCACCACCTACAAGGGGCTGCCCGGCGACGTCGCCAAGGGTGACCCGATCCTGATCAACGACGGAAACGTCGAGCTGAAGGTCGTCTCGGTCGACGGCCCCCGGGTCACCACCATCGTCATCGAGGGCGGTGTCATCTCGGACCACAAGGGCATCAACCTGCCGGGTGCCGCGGTCAACGTCCCGGCCCTGTCCGAGAAGGACGTCGACGACCTGCGGTTCGCCCTGCGGATGGGCTGCGACCTGGTCGCGCTGTCCTTCGTGCGGGACGCCGAGGACGTCAAGGACGTGCACAAGGTGATGGACGAGGAGGGCCGCCGGGTCCCCGTCATCGCCAAGGTCGAGAAGCCGCAGGCCGTCGAGCACATGGAGGGCGTCGTCGCCGCCTTCGACGGTGTCATGGTCGCCCGCGGCGACCTGGCCGTCGAGTATCCGCTCGAGAAGGTCCCGATGGTGCAGAAGCGCCTCATCGAGCTGTGCCGCCGCAACGCCAAGCCGGTGATCGTGGCGACCCAGATGATGGAGTCGATGATCACCAACTCGCGGCCGACCCGCGCCGAGGCGTCCGACGTCGCCAACGCGATCCTGGACGGCGCGGACGCGGTCATGCTCTCGGCGGAGTCCTCCGTCGGCGCGTACCCGATCGAGACGGTCAAGACGATGTCGAAGATCGTCGTCGCCGCCGAGGAGGAGCTGCTGTCCAAGGGCCTCCAGCCGCTGGTGCCGGGCAAGAAGCCCCGCACGCAGGGCGGTTCGGTCGCCCGTGCGGCCTGCGAGATCGCGGACTTCCTGGACGGAAAGGCCCTGGTGGCCTTCACCAAGTCCGGTGACACCGCCCGCCGTCTGTCCCGCTACCGCACCGCGCAGCCGATCCTGGCCTTCACCACGGAGGAGTCGACCCGCAACCAGCTCGCGCTGAGCTGGGGCGTCGAGTCCTACGTCGTGCCGCACGTGAACAACACGGACGCCATGGTCGACCTGGTGGACGCCGAGCTGCTGAAGCTGAACCGCTACAGCGACGGCGACACGATGGTCATCACGGCCGGTTCGCCCCCCGGCGTCCCCGGCACCACCAACATGGTCCGGGTGCACCACCTGAGCGGCGAGAACGCCTGACGCCCCGCCCGCCACGACGATGGCCCGCACCCCGTGTCCTCGGGGTGCGGGCCATCGTCGTCATGCGGCTCCCGGACTGGTCCGGATCACCGGTCAGCTGCCGCCACCGGTGAAGTAGTTCTGCAGTCCGGGGACCTTGAGCGAGCCTCCGAACTGGCCCGCCTGCTTCACCGTGGCATCGGTGAAGAAGGCGAAGGGCACGTTCAGCGGCGGCGGGGTCTCCGGGCTGAAGGTGACGGGGATGATGCCGAAGAGGTTGCCCTTCAGCTCCTCCGTGTACATCGTCACCGTGCCGTTGCGGATGGTGGAGGTCGAGCCCGCCTCCGCCTTGACGTGGCCGGTGGTGCCGGCCGTCGGACCCTCCGTCAGCTGGTGCAGGTCCTTGATGTCGACGGTGTCGGCGGTGAACTTCAGCGCCTTCTTGACGGTGCCGTTGACCGTCTTCACCTCGACGATGCCCTTGTAGTCGAGCCCGGTCAGCGTGAGCTTCGAGGTCTCCAGGGTCCACGGGGCGTCCGGGAGCAGCGGGATGCCCTGCTCCAGATCGGCCGCGGCGAGCGCCTCGGGGTCGGCGGTCGGGCAGGGGAAGCGCTCCTTGGCGCCGTCCGGGATGTCCTCGTCCTTCACCGGGTCGAGGCCCTTGACGTCCTCGTCCAGCTCCTCGACGTCCTCGCCGGCCTTCTCCGCCGCGTCACGGATGGCGTCGGTGGTCTCGTCGACCGTGTCCTTCGCCTCGTCCGCGGTGTCCTTCGCCTCGTCCGCGGCTTCCTTCGCGGGCTCGGTGGCGGACGCGGACGTGGAGGGCTCCGGGGTCCCCTCGGTGGCGGACGCGGACGGCTCGGCCGTCGCCTCGTCCTTGCCGTCGAAGAGGTCCTTGAGCGCGTCGCCGACACCCAGCGGGTCGAGGGGGTTGGTCGACTTGGTGGGCGTGGGCGTGGGTGCGGCGTCGGCCTTCTGCTCGGTGGCCTCGGCCGTCGAGTCCTGCGCGGAGGCGCTCGGGCTCGCGGAGGGCTCCGGTGCCGCGGTCTCCTCGTCCGAGCCGGCGTCGTCCTTGCCGGTCCCGTCCTTGCCCTTGTCCTTGTCCGCGTCCTCGGACGCGGTGGCGCTCGGAGTGGGCTCCGGCTCCTGCGACTCGGAGGGCTCGTCGGAGCGGGTGACACAGGGGCCCGGCGCGAAGGGGATGTCCGTGCTGTCGTCGGCCATGGCCAGCTTGGGAGTGAGTCCCATGCCCACGAAGACCGCCGTCGGCATCGCGGCGAGCGCGAACGCCTTCTTGCCCGCGGGCATGTGCAGCTTCGTCAGCAGCGACTTCCTGGGCGCCGCGTGGCGGGGCCCTCTTCGCTCCGGAAGGTCCTCCGCGCCGATCTCGTTCGTCCGCGTCTCGTCACCCCGCACGATGCCTCCCGCCGTCGCCCTCGGCCGCCACGTCGAACAGCAGCGGCTTCCGCGGGGCCTGGGCGGTGTCGTGGACACCCTGGCTCTGCTCCGGCACCTCGTCGCCGTGGGCCTGCGTGTGCGCCCCCTCGGACTCCGGGGTGCCCTTGGCCTCTCCCGGTGCCCAGGCGATGGAGAGCGCTCCGCCGAGGAGGGAGAACAGGAAGCCGATGATGAAGCCGCCGATGTTGGCGACAGGTATGGAGATCAGTGCGAGCAGGATCGCGGCGACACCGGCGAACACCCGCACGATGTGGTGGAACCACATCGTCATGCCCAGCGTGATGAGCAGGATCCCGATGATCAGCGACCCCGCACCCGCAGTGGTGGACATCGCGATCGTCATGTTGCCGAGGTGCATGTTCGCGTACGGGAAGTACGCGATGGGTAGACCACCCAAGATGGTGAACAGGCCCGCCCAGAACGGCCGGTTACCCCGCCAGGTGCGGAATCCCCGCCGGTAGACGGTGAGGTAGTGCTCGTTCTGCCCTGTGGACTCGGGGCTCATGGAAAACAGCTCCCTGGAACCGGTACTGCTGTGAGAAGAGAAGGGGTGGGCGGCCGGAGGCCCGCGCTCGCGGGGCTCCGGCCACCCGGGCGAGTGCTAGAAGCACTCCTTGACGCCCTTGTGCAGCTTCAGGCTCAGGTTGCTGAGCTTGAACGTACCGGCGGTGGTCGCCCACGCCGTCTGCTCCACGTTGGTGAGCGTGGCCTTCTTGGCGCGCTGCGAGAAGCCGCCCTGCTTGACCGCCTTCTCGGTGCCGGGCTGGATGCCGGGCGTACCGACCGATCCGGCACCGACGCCGATGTCGATCTGCTCGAAGTACGCGTCCGCGTCGAGCTGGGCGACATCCAGGTAGAGGTTGGTCGCCACGACCGGCTTCTCCGGGTCGGTACCCGCGTTCAGCTCGAGGCTGACGCTGCCGAGGCCGAAGGGCAGGTTCGGCGTCACGACCGACTGGCACATGTTCGTGATCGTGGCCCTGCTGAACCCGGACACGGCCACCGGGTGGGCCTGAGCCTTCTCACCCTCGATGTCCGTACCGACAGCGACGCTGCCGTACTGGATGAAGTCCTCACCGACGAGCTTGTCGGTGCTGACCTTGAAGCTCTGGCCGGAGACGCTGAACGACGCTGCGAGCGCGCCCTGCGCCAGGCCGACGCCGACTGCCGCGGTCGCGACGACGCTCGGCACCATGACCAGAGCGAAACGCTTCCATCTGGTACCACCGCGAACCTGCGAACTCATAAATTTCCTCCTTCTCGGACGTACATCTCCGGTACGGGCATGTGCCCGCCCTGGGATGGGAGAAGTGCTACGTCCTCGGGAAGGAGAGCGCCCGGACCGGAGGCGCGTACCGCATCCGAATCACCGGCGATCACCCCCGAGCGACAACCACTGGCCGCGCGTCTGCGCGGCCGGTCCGGACAGGCCCTGCCCAGGGGCAGGAACCCCCCTGTCCGCGATCGGCGCCACTGCCGCCGACCACCCGGTGGGGACCCAACGGACCCACCTGCTCCGACTGGCCGTCGGGCTGGTGGGTATTGGACCGAGCGTGGCCGATCGTGGTGCATTCGCGGCCGTGACACAAGGGGGGTCGTTACTGACTAGTAACGACCCGATAACCGGGACGCGACAGGGGGGCACCGTCCGGCCACACAGGGTGGCACCAAAGGGACACAGGAACAGGGAGATTACCCCCCGAAACGGGACAGACCCGAGAAGGCGATTTACTGCGAGTAACAGGGCGTTCTTTTATCAAGTTTTGGTAAAGCGGAGGCCTACCTTGTCGTTCACCCGCGAAAACGGCCGTGGGGCCCGGCGGACTCCACGGCCGCGTTGTCACATCAGAACAAGACGCGCGCCAGCGCGGTCCGGGCCGCCGTGACCCTCGGGTCGTCGGGGCCGATCACCTCGAAGAGTTCGAGGAGGCGCACCCGCACGGCGTCGCGGTCGTCGCCGAAATTACGGCGGACCGTCTCGACGAGCCGGCCGAAGGCGTCCTCCACATGACCGCCCACGAGGTCCAGGTCGGCGGCGGCCATCTGCGCCACCGGCTCGGCCGGGTTCTCCGCGGCCTCCTTGCGGACCTGCTGCGGGTCCATGCCCGCCACCCGGCCCAGCAGTTCGGCCTGGGCGAGGCCGAGCTTCGCCTCGGTGTTGACCGGGTCGTCGGCGAGGACGCTCCTGTACGCGGCGACCGCACCGTCGAAGTCGTTGGCGTCCAGCGCCTGCGCGGCACTCTCCAGCTGCGCGTCGTACGGACCGGCGGGCACCTCGGCGGGGGCGCTCTCGGCTCCGGCCTCCTGGTCCACGACGATCCCGGTGAGCCCGAAGCGCTCCTCGCCGACCTGGATCAGCTGGTCCAGCGTCTGGCGGATCTGGGCCTCGGGGGCGGCACCCTGGAAGAGCGGCAGCGCCTGCCCGGCCACCACGGCGAAGACCGCCGGGATGCCCTGGACACCGAACTGCTGCATCAGCATCTGGTTGGCGTCGACATCGACCTTGGCCAGCACGAAGCGGCCGTTGTACTCGACGGCGAGGCGCTCCAGGAGGGGGCTGAGCTGCTTGCACGGCTCGCACCACTCGGCCCAGAAGTCGATGACGACGGGGACTTCGGTGGAGCGCTGGAGGACGTCGTTCTCGAAGCCCGCCTCGTCGACGTCGATCACCAGGGAGGCGGGCGACACGGCGCCACCGCCCCCCTGCCGGGCAGACTCCGCGCGGGCCTGCTCCGCCTTCGTCTTGGCCTCGCCGGCCGCCTTCACAGCGGCGAGGTCGACGACGCCGCTCATGGACATGTTCCTAGGCTGCATACGTACATCCTCCCCCCTGAGCCCACTGTTCCGGAAAGCGATCCGTGAACCGCCTCCGTCCACAGCCGCGCCGGTGTGCGCGGCGCGCGGACGGAAACGGCCCCGGGGCCCTGAAATACCCCGCGTTCGGCACCGGGTCCCCACCCGGCGCCTGTGGCTGTCGATCGGTCGTGGCGCCACGACGGCGGACCGTCGCTTCTTACGCTACGACCCGTAGCGTAACTGCCCGCACCCCCTGCGGGGCAAGAGCGCCCGGTGATCTGTCTCACGGGCTCCGGGCCCGGTCAGCAGTACTTACCGGCCGGTATGGTCGCCGCATGCTGAGCCGCAGTCCTACCGAACCAGCCCGATCCGGACGTCCTCGCAGCGCCGAGGCCGACGCCGCGATCCTGGAGGCGACCCGTGCGTCACTGGTCGACCTCGGCTGGTCGAAGCTGACGATGGGTGATGTGGCGACGCGGGCGGGGGTCGCCAAGACGACGCTCTACCGCCGCTGGGCGGGCAAGAACGAGCTGGTCGTGGACGCGGTCGCGGTGCTCTTCGACGAGCTGGAGCTTCCCGATCTGGGGAGCCTGGGGGCCGATGTGGAGGCCGTGGTGCTGCAGTTCGCGGCGCTGCTGGAGCGGCCGGAGACGAAGACGGCGCTGATGGCGGTCGTCGCCGAGTCCACGCGCGACGAGGCGCTGCGGGACCGGATACGCAATTCGATCGTGGCCCGGCAGAAGCGTCTCGTGCTCCAGGGCCGGGAGCGCGCGCAGGAGCGCGGCGAGCTCCCCGTCGAGCCGGACCCCGAGGTGGCGGCCCGCACCGTCGACCTGATCTTCGACGTGATCGCGGGCGCGGTGGTGCACCGCGCGCTGGTGAGCGCCGAGCCCGTCGACGCCGACTGGGCCCAGCGCTTCACCCTGCTGCTGCTCTCCGGACTGGGGGCGGCCTCCTCGCCGGAGGACTGACCGCCGCCCGTCCCTCAGAAGCCGGGCGGCTCCGTGTAGACGCCCCACTCGTCGCGCAGGACCCCGCAGATCTCACCGAGGGTCGCCTCGGCGCGTACGGCGTCGAGCATCGGGGCAATCATGTTCGAGCCGTCACGGGCGGCGGCCAGCATCGCGCCGAGCGCGCCGCGCACCTTCGCGTCGTCCCTGCCCTGCTTGCGCTCGGCGAGGGCGCGCACCTGCTCCCGCTCGACCTCGTGGCTGACGCGCAGGATCTCCAGGTCGCCGGTGACGGAGCCGTGGTGGACGTTGACGCCGACGACCCGCTTCTCGTCCTTCTCCAGCGCCTGCTGGTACCGGAACGCCGACTCGGCGATCTCACCGGTGAACCAGCCGTCCTCGATGCCGCGCAGGATGCCCGAGGTCATCGGCCCGATGGGGTGCCTGCCGTCCGGATGCGCCCGGGTGCCCCGCTCCCTGATCTGCTCGAAGATCTTCTCGGCGTCGGCCTCGATGCGGTCGGTGAGCTGCTCGACGTACCACGAACCGCCCAGCGGGTCGGCGACGTTGGCGACGCCGGTCTCCTCCATCAGCACCTGCTGGGTGCGCAGGGCGATCTCGGCGGCCTGCTCGGACGGCAGGGCCAGCGTCTCGTCCAGGGCGTTGGTGTGCAGGGAGTTGGTCCCGCCGAGGACGGCGGACAGGGCCTCGACAGCGGTGCGTACGACGTTGTTGTACGGCTGCTGGGCGGTGAGCGAGACTCCGGCGGTCTGGGTGTGGAAGCGGAGCCACTGCGCCTTGTCGGTCCTCGCACCGTAGGTCTCCTTCATCCAGCGGGCCCAGATGCGCCGGGCCGCGCGGAATTTGGCGATCTCCTCGAAGAAGTCGAGGTGCGCGTCGAAGAAGAAGGAGAGCCCGGGGGCGAAGGTGTCGACGTCCAGGCCCCGGGAGAGGCCGAGCTCCACGTAGCCGAAGCCGTCGGCGAGGGTGTACGCGAGCTCCTGCGCGGCCGTGGCCCCGGCCTCACGGATGTGGTACCCGGAGACGGAGAGCGGCTTGTAGGCGGGGATGTCGCGGGCGCAGTGCTCCATCAGGTCGCCGATGAGGCGCAGATGCGGCTCGGGCTGGAAGAGCCACTCCTTCTGCGCGATGTACTCCTTGAAGATGTCGGTCTGGAGCGTGCCGTTGAGCAGCGCGGGATCGACGCCCTGGCGCTCGGCTGCGACCAGGTACATGCAGAAGACGGGGACGGCGGGCCCGCTGATCGTCATCGACGTGGTGACGTCGCCGAGCGGGATGTCCCGGAACAGGACCTCCATGTCGGCCGCGGAGTCGATGGCGACCCCGCAGTGCCCGACCTCGCCGAGCGCACGGCCGTCGTCGGAGTCCCGGCCCATCAGCGTCGGCATGTCGAAGGCGACGCTGAGCCCGCCGCCGCCGTTGGCCAGGATGGTCTTGTACCGCTCGTTGGTCTGCTCGGCGTTGCCGAAGCCGGCGAACTGGCGGATGGTCCAGGTGCGGCCCCGGTAGCCGGTGGGGTGGAGTCCCCGGGTGAAGGGGTACTCGCCCGGCCAGCCGATCCGTTCGAAGCCTTCGTACGTGTCACCGGGGCGGGGCCCGTACGCCGGCTCCACCGGGTCCCCGGAGAGCGTGGTGAAGTCCGCGTCGCGCTTGCGGGCCTTGTCGTAGCGGGCCTGCCAGCGACGGCGGCCTTCCTCGATCGCTGATGCGTCCATGGTTCAAATTTACTAGGACGTCCTAGTAAATGTCGATGGCAAACCGCCCGGCGCGAGGCGGGGGGCGGTTCGGGTCGTGCGGACCGGGCCTCGGCGGCCCGGGGATCAGACCTTGACGGCCTGCGGGCCGGCGTCGGCGATCAGCGGCTCGACCTCGCGGACGACCTTGCGCTCGACGAAGAACGCGGCCGTCGGGATCGTGCCGGAGATCAGCACCCAGAGCAGCTTTCCGACCGGCCACTTCGCCTTGGAGCCGAGGTCGAAGGCGAAGACCAGGTAGATGATGAAGAGGACACCGTGGAGCTGGGAGACCACGAGGGTCAGGCCCTCACCGGTGTCGAATCCGTACTTGAAGACCATGCACACGCACAGGATCATCAACATGACGGCGGTGACGTAGGCCATCACCCGATAGCGGGTCAGCACGCTGCGTTTCATGGCATCGAGCCTAACCGGACGGCCGGAGCGATCTTCCGGCGCCCCGGCCCCCACCGGACGGCCCGCCTCCGCGCCCGGCGCTCCGCCCGTCAGGGCTTGTCGTCGAAGTCCTGGGCCGCCACCCGCAGCGGCCGGAGCATCGCGAAGATCTCGGCGCACTCCTCGTCGTCGTACACCCCGAGCCCGAAGTCCATCGCCATGAGGTCCTGGCTGGCCGCCTCGACGACCTCGCGGCCCTTGTCCGTGATGGAGGCGAGCGTCCCGCGCCCGTCGTTGGGGTTGGGGCGCTTGTCGACCAGCCCCGAGCGCACGAGTCGGTCCACGGTGTTCGTCACGGAGGTGGGGTGCACCATCAGACGCTCGCCGATCTTGGACATCGGCAGCTCACCGGCCTGCGAGAAGGTGAGCAGGACGAGCGCCTCGTAGCGGGCGAAGGTCAGTCCGTACGGTTTGACCACCGCGTCCACCTCGGCCAGCAGGATCTGCTGCGCACGCATGATCGAGGTGATCGCGCCCATGGAGGGCACCGGCCCCCAGCGCCGGTGCCAGAGTTCCTCGGCGCGGGCGATGGGATCGAAGGGGAGGCTGAGCGGCTTCGGCACGGGACGACCTTACCCACTGGTCACATGGCGGTCAGCACTGTCTCGCACTTCGGTACCGGACACGCGTTCTACGCACCTCCACGATCAGCAGGAGGGTGCAGACGGTCCCGATCGCCCCCGAGTACGCGACCACCTGGTGCACCGGGAGGAATTCCGCGGCCAGTCCCGCGAGGGCCATACCGAGGCCCTGGACCGTCATCAGACCGGCGGTGAGCAGGGTCATGGCCCGGCCCCGCAGCTCCTCGGGCACCGCCTCGACGAACCACTGGTCGAGCCCGATGACGTACGCCGCACCGGCCCCGGCCAGCACGAGGGCTCCGACGGTCAGGGCCATGCCGGGGCGGAAGGCGTAGAGCACCAGCGGCAGCAGCCCGAGGGCGGCCACCGGCAGGACGATCCGGGAGCGGGCGCGGGGGCCGAGGGCCGTGCCCACGTACAGTTCGGCGCCGATGTGCCCGACGGCCATCGCGCACATCAGCAGCCCGAGCGCGGCCGGGCCCGCGCCGATCGCGTCCGCGTACGGGGCGGCGAGCGCCTCCGGGGCGACCACGAAGAAGGCGGGCACCCAGAACAGGAGCAGCAGCCCCCGGACGCGCCGGTCCCCCAGGACGGCGCGGGCCCCGGCGAGCGACTCCCCGAGCAGCGCGCCGCCCCCGGTGGTGCGGGCGGGCCGGTCCAGGGTGCCCAGGCGCAGCAGCGCGGCCGAGCAGAGGAAGGTGAGCACGGTGACCGTGATCGCCCCGCGCGGGGACAGCGCGGCGAGCAGCACCCCGCCGGCCCCGAAGCCGACGAGCAGGGCGCTCTGCGAGACGAGGCGCAGCAGCGAGCGCCCGAGGACGTAGAGATCGCCCTCGCCGAGGATGTCGGCGAGGGCGGCCGTCCGCGTCCCGGTGAAGACGGGCGCCACGGCGGCCACCACGCAGCGCAGCACGAGGAGCCCCCAGACGGGTGTCGCGGGAAACACCATCACGGCGACGCAGCCGGCGCAGACCAGGTCGCAGGTGACCAGGACGCGACGGGCGGGGTAGCGGTCGGCGACCCCGGCGAAGAGCGTGCCGCCGACGATGTACGGCAGGAAGCCGAGCGCGAAGGTGAGGGCGGAGAGCAGGGGCGAGCCCGTGAGGTCGTAGACGAGCACGGTGAGCGCCAGTTCGCTGACCACGACGCCGAGGAGGGAGAGCAGATGGGCGGCGAAGACCGCCCTGAACTCCCGTACGGCGAAGACCGCGCGGTATCCCCCGGGGCCGCCGGGCCGTGGAGCTGCCTCCGGAGCGTGGCCCGGGTCGGAGGAGGCACGCTCCGGAGGCAGGGCCGGGGACGGTCCCTCGGCGGCGGACGGGTCGCGGGGTGTGCCCGCCGTGGTGGTGCTGTCGCTCGGCATGGACGCAGCTTGGGGGCTCGGGCGGGTTCGCCCGTAGACTTTCGTCTGACGCCGAAAGTTGGGTGGCCCATGCCGTTCCATCTGCACTTCGAGGAGCGTGATCTGCTCCGCTGCCGCTTCGCGCTCTCGCCGCTCTGGGAGACGCAGGAGGCGGTGCGCACCCTGAACCGCCCCGGACGGCACGGCTACCACCTGCCCTGGCTGCGGCGCATCGCGCAGGACGCCGCCGGGCTGGACCTCCGGCCGCTGTGGGCGCTGATGCCGGACGGCGGCCACAACCCCGACTTCATCTGCCCGCCTCCGCTGGGGCCGCTCGCCACCTTCGCCGAGGAGATCGCGGCCCTGCGCGCGACGGACCCAGCGACCGCCCGCGACGACATGGCGCTCGCCCTCGCCGACACCCCGGGCGGCCCCCACTCCCCCGCCGGGCGGCGGATGCTGGCCGACCCGGCACGGACGGTCCAGGAGCTGGCGGACCTGCTGGAGCGCGCCTGGCAGGTGATGATCGAGCCGCACTGGCCCCGGCTGCGCGCGCTGCTGGAGGCGGATGTCGCGTACCACTCGCGCCGCCTCGCCGAGGTGGGCTTCGAACGGCTGCTCGGCGAGATCAGCCCGCAACTGCACTGGGCCGGCTCGACCCTGACCGTGGTGGGCACCCGGGGGAACCACAGCCGGACGCTGGGCGGCCAGGGGCTCGTGCTGATGCCCAGCGCCTTCGTATGGCCGGATGTCGTGGGCGGCTACGAGGCTCCCTGGCAGCCCGCGGTGATCTACCCCGCGCGGGGCATCGGCGGGCTCTGGGCGCGGTCCGCCGACCGTACGCCCGACGCGCTGGCCAGGCTGCTGGGGCGGGCCCGTGCCGATGTGCTGTGCGCGCTCGCGGAACCGGCCGGGACGAGCACGCTCGCGCATCTGCTCTCGCTCGCCCCGTCCTCCGTGTCGGCGCACCTCTCGGCGCTGCGCGGGGCGGGCCTGCTCACCTCCCGGCGTTACGGGCACCAGGTGCTGTACGAGCGCACACCGCTGGGCATCGCCCTGGCGGCGCAGGAGACCTGAGCGGCTCAGCTCCCGCCGGCGGGTCCGGCGAGCGCGTGATCCGTGTCCTGGACGGGACGGACCACGGGGGCCCGGCCCTTCGCGACGCGGCGTGCACGGGGCAGCGCGAAGGAACGCGCGGCGGCCGGCGCGAGGACGATCACCAGCGCGGTCACCGCCCAGGGGCGGGCGGCCGGGTGGACGGCGGCCGACAGACAGCTCAGCACGGCGAGCAGCCAGGTGACGGCCGCCACGGGCCGGTGGACGAGCACCAGCGTGTAGCTGAGGAGCCGGCCGGGCGGCACCCGGAACAGCGCCGTCCCGTACCGCCGCAGCAGCGCTCCCCCGGAGCGGTCCTCCAGAGGTCCGGCGTCCTGCCCGACGGCCGGGACGTCCGGGGTGTGGACGGAGCGCCAGTGGCGTCCGGTCAGCGGGTTGCGGTGGCGGTGGATCTCGAAGCCGGTGACCGGCTCCCGGGCGGCCGGACCCTGGAAGCCCCCGGCCTGGCGCAGCGCGGTGATGCGTACGACGCTGCCGGGGCCCGCGAGCACGGGCGTCCCGTAGCGGTTGCCCGCGTGCTGGACCAGCGCGTGGAAGTCCTGGTCGCCCCGGACCGAGGGGCCGACGACGAAGGCGGTGTCCGGATCGCGGAAGTAGCCCATCGCCCGCTCCAGGAAACCGGGCAGCGGGATGTGCGCGGTGTCGACGGAGGCGGTGAAGTCGTAGGCGTCACCGTGCTTGGCGATCCAGGCGTTGAGGTTGCCGTGCTCCCTCCCGGCCCGGTGCGGGCCGTCCTGCGTGTTCCACTCGGGCACCCCGAGGCGGGTGAAGTGGTGCACGCCCAGTTCGGCGCAGAGCATCCTGGCCTCCGGGTCGTCGCCCTCGTCGAGCAGCCAGACGTCCAGCGGCCCGGGGTGCCGCATGCGTACGGCGCCCTCCAGGGTGGCCCGGACGGCCGAGAGGGGCTCCCGGCCGGGGACGTACGCGGCGAGGAAGGCGACCCTGGTGCCGGGCTCCGGCGTCATGGGGACCGGGTCCCGGGCGACCGCCGCGGCGTACGCGGTCAGGGCCAGCCAGGACAGGGCGAGCAGCGCGGTGAGGCCGAGGGAGACCAGCGCCACGGAGTCGGCGACGAGCAGTGCCCCGCCGTCCTCACGCCCGGCCGTCCGGTGCGCGGGCAGCACCAGCAGGAGCAGCAGCAGCCCCGCGGGCACCGGGGCGAAAGCGAGCGGGGAGACCGCTCGTATTCGGCGCCATCCGGTGCGGAGGGGGGCGCCGTGGCGCACCCGGTACCCGGCCGCGGGCGGCTCGTGGTCAAGTCTGTCCGACGGCATCGCGCCTCCAACGGTCGAATATGCCGGTACGCCCACAGAAGGGGAGATTCGGCAAGCTGTCGACCCGGCAGGTCCGTGCGAGCGCATTTCTTCGCCCGAACGCGACGGACGCGCGCCCGGGAGGCCCCCGGACGCGCGTGGCCGCGTACGCGGGAACCCGCCCGGACCCGGGAGGCGGGGCCCGGACACGCGAAGGCCCCCGGCGCCGGTGGGCGCGGGGGGCCTGTGTCCGTAGGGCGGGGGCCGGACGGGGCGTCAGCCCGCCAGGTGGCGTTCCACCGTCTCGACCTTGGAGGTCAGGCCGTCGGTCACGCCCTGCCGGATGTCGGCCTTGAGCACCAGGGACACCCGGCCGGCGCGGGCCTCGACGGCGGCGACGGCGCGCTTGACGACCGCCATGACCTCATCCCACTCGCCCTCGATGGAGGTGAACATCGCGTCCGTACGGTTGGGCAGCCCGGACTCGCGGACGACGCGGACGGCGTCGGCGACGTACTCCCCGACGTCCTCACCGACGCCCAGCGGGCTGACGGAGAAGGCGACGATCATGCGTTGACCTTGCCTTCCGCGCGGGCGCGGGCGGCGATGACGCCGTCGGCCTCGTACTTCTTGAGCAGCTTCTCGCCGTAGAGCCCGCCGAAGGGGACGACCGCGAGGAGGAAGAACAGGGCGACACGCTTGAGCGGCCACTTCGCCTTGACCCAGACGTCGAGCAGGAACACCACGTAGATCGTGAAGAGCAGGCCGTGCAGCGCGCCGAGCGGCGGCATCAGGAAGTCGATGTCCGAGACCCGCATGAGCAGCGAGCCGAAGATGAGCAGCGCCGGGAAGGAGAGCGCCTCGGGAAGCGAGATGAGGCGCAGCCGGTGCAGGGCGGAAGCGGTCTTGATGTCCACGAGGGCACCTTCGATGGGAGGGGCGTGTCGGCTTGTGAACGCAGGCACAAGCACAGCCATTGTGGCATCGCGCCCGGCTCCTCCGGCCGGGGGGTCCGCGTCGGGCCCCCGTGGCACGTATCGGCGCATATCAGGGTCGTATCAGGGCCGGGATCGGCCGCCGGGCCCTGTCCGCGGGGCGGCGCTGCGGCTAACGTCGCACCGTGGCGATGTTCCGACTCCAAGGCAGCAAGACGCTCGCCGTCGACCTGACAGGCGATGCCGTCAAGGCGAAGAACGGCTCGATGGTCGCGTACGACGGCCAGATGGCCTTCAAGAAGATGTCCGGCGGCGGTGAGGGCCTGCGCGGCATGGTGACCCGCCGGCTGACCGGCGAGCAGATGGTGATGATGGAGGTGAAGGGGCAGGGCACCTGCTATTTCGCCGACCGTGCGAGCGAGATCAACCTCGTCTCGCTGCGCGGCGAGACGCTGTACGTCGAGGCCAGCAATCTGCTGGCCACCGACGCCGGGCTGCGCACCGGCACCTCCTTCACCGGCCTGCGCGGCGGGGCGAGCGGCAACGGCCTGTTCACCACGACCGTCGAGGGCACCGGCCAGGCGGCGATCATGTCGGACGGCTCGGCCGTGGTGCTGCGGGTGACACCCCAGTACCCGCTGAACGTCGACCCCGGCGCCTACATAGCCCACCAGGGCAGGCTTCAGCAGCACTTCCAGTCCGGGGTGAACTTCCGGACCCTCATGGGCGAGGGCTCCGGCGAGTCCTTCCAGATCCGCTTCGAGGGCGACGGGCTCGTCTATGTGCAGCCCAGCGAGCG
The DNA here is from genome assembly GCF_001905505.1 of Streptomyces sp. CB02058. Taxonomy (GTDB): domain Bacteria; phylum Actinomycetota; class Actinomycetes; order Streptomycetales; family Streptomycetaceae; genus Streptomyces. The sequence goes on along the minus strand of NZ_LIPG01000001.1, from coordinate 1,185,639 downwards.
GAACACCGTCGGGGGCGATGTCTGATGCCGTTCCGTGAGATCAACTCGAAGATGGTCGAGGCCCAGGTCGGGCCGGGCCAGAAGATGTACAGCCAGCGCGGCGCGATGCTCGCGTACCGCGGCGACGTCTCGTTCACCCCGAACATCCAGGGCGGACAGGGCGGCCTGGGGTCGATGATCGGGCGGCGGGTGGCCAACGAGGCGACCCCGCTGATGACGGTCGAAGGCAGCGGCACCGTGATGTTCGGCCACGGGGGCCACCACATCCAGGTGATCAACCTGGCCGGCGACACCCTCTACGTGGAGGCCGACCGGCTGCTCGCCTTCGACGGGACGCTCACCCAGGGCACGATGTTCATGGGCTCGCAGGGCGGGGTGATGGGCATGGTGCGCGGCCAGGTGACCGGGCAGGGCCTGTTCACGACGACGCTCAAGGGCCACGGCGCGGTGGCCGTGATGGCGCACGGCGGGGTGATCGAGCTCCCGATCACACCCGGCAGGCCGGTCCATGTGGACCCGCAGGCGTACGTCGCCCACCACGGCGAGGTGACCAACAAGCTGTCCACCGCGCTCGGCTGGCGCGACATGGTGGGGCGCGGTTCCGGCGAGGCGTTCCAGCTGGAGCTCAGCGGCAACGGAGCGGTGTACGTCCAGGCGTCGGAGGAGAAGCTGTGAGCACGCCGGTGATTTTCGACCCGATGACGCTGCCGTCGGACGACAACGTCAACGCGTACACCTTCTGCGTGGAGCTCAAGGGGAGCCAGTGGTTCCTCCAGAAGGGCAAGATGATCGCCTACTACGGGCAGATCGACTTCAACGGCATCGGGCACGGCCGCTTCGAGCGGCTGATCCGCACGAGCTTCCACTCCCCGCTGCACGCGAGCGACTGGGTGGTGGCCGAGGGCAGCGGGAAGATGCTCCTCGCGGACCGGGCCTTCGATGTGAACTCCTTCGACCTGGAGGAGGGCAATCTGACGATCCGGTCCGGCAATCTGCTGGCCTACCAGCCGACGCTGGCGCTGAAGCAGTCGATCGTGCCGGGCTTCCTGACCCTGATCGGTACGGGGAAGTTCGTCGCCGCGTCCAACGGCCCGGTGGTCTTCATGGAGCCGCCGCTGCGGGTGGACCCGCAGGCGCTGGTGGGCTGGGCGGACTGCCCCTCCCCGTGCCACCACTACGACCACGGCTACATGACGGGCGTGATGGGCGGGCTGCGCTCGCTGACCGGGATCGGCGGCACCTCCGGCGAGGAGCACCAGTTCGAGTTCGCCGGAGCCGGCACGGTGCTGCTCCAGTCGACCGAGCTGCTCATGCCGGAGCAGGCGACGGGCGCCGTCCCGAACCAGCCGGGGGTGCCCGGAGGCGGTCCCGGGGCCGGGGGTCAACACGGCTCCACACCCCGCATGCCTGGTCAGCTGGGGGACCTCCAACGACGCTTCGGACTGTGAACGGTAGTCTGCGGAGTGTGACACCCGGCCGTACGTGCGGGGTGTCACACTCCCTCACTTCGTCCGTCTTTCAACTTCTTAGGTAGAATTCATACATGGAGACCGAGACGGCCACCCGCTGGCTTACCGATGCCGAGCAGTGCGCCTGGCGCACCCACCTGGACGTCAGCAGGCTGCTGACACATCAGCTGGAGAAGGACCTCCAGCCGTTCGGACTGACCATGAACGACTACGAGATCCTCGTCAATCTCTCCGAGTCGGACGACCAGCGGATGCGGATGAGCGATCTCGCGGCCGCCACCCTTCAGTCCAAGAGCAGGCTCTCGCACCAGATCACCCGCATGGAGAACGCCGGGTTCGTACGGCGCCAGCACTGCGAGTCGGACCGGCGCGGACTGTTCGCCGTCCTCACGGACACCGGCGCGGAGACGATGCGCAAGGTGGCTCCGCACCATGTCGAGTCGGTCCGGAGGCACTTCATGGACCTGCTCTCCCCCGATCAGCTCGACGCGCTGCACTCGGCGCTGACCCCGATCGCGGACCATCTGCGCGGCCGGCGCGGCAAGCCGTAGCGGGCAAGGGCCTCAGCCCCGCCCGGGGTCCGTCCCGGACGGCACCGGCAGCCTCAGGGTGAAGCATGCCCCGCCTCCCGGCGCCGTGCCCACCGTGAGCGTCCCGCCGTGGCGGTCGGCGACGTCCCGGGCGATGGCCAGTCCCAGCCCGGCTCCGCCGTCGTCCCGGCCGCGCGCGTCGTCCAGCCGTACGAAGCGCTCGAAGACGCGCTCCCGCTCGGCCTCGGGCACACCGCTCCCGTCGTCGGTGACCTCCACGAGGACCGCACCCGCCTCCGCCCTCACCGAGACGGCGACCGAACGCTCCGCGTGACGCTCGGCGTTGTCCAGCAGATTGCCGACGACCCGCGCCAACTGCCCCCGCGATCCGGCCACTTCGAGCGCCCCGGTGTCCGCGACGGTCACCTCGGGCACGATCCGGTCCCCGGCCCGCTGGGAGACCTCCTCGCGCACCAGCGCCCCCAGATCGACCGCGGCGCTCCCCGGCCGCTCCCCCGCGTCCAGCCGGGCCAGCAGCAGCAGATCGGCGGCCAGCACCTGCAGCCGTACGGTGTCGGCGACCGCGCCGGGCACGTCCAGCAGCTCCGGGTGGGCCGCTCCCACCTCCAGCTGCGTGCGCAACGAGGCGATCGGGCTGCGCAGTTCGTGCGAGGCGTCGGCGACGAAGCGCCGCTGCCGGTCCACCGACGCCTCCAGCACCGTCAGGGTCTCGTTGGTCGTCCGGGCCAGCCGTGCGATCTCGTCGCGCGAGTCCGGCTCCGGCACCCGGCGGCCGAGGTCCTCGGACGCGGTGATCGCGGACAGCTCCCGCCGGATGCCCTCCACCGGGCGCAGCGCGCGCCCGGTGACCAGCCAGGTCACCCCGGCGACGACGAGCAGCATGAGCGGCAGCCCGGTCAGCATGGCGGTCCGTACGGTGTCCACGGCCTCCTGTTCGGCCGCGAGCGGGGCTCCCGCGTGGACGGTCAGGGTGACGTCGCGCGCCGTGGTGACCTCGACGGCGGCGAAGCGGTAGTCCCCGTGCTCCCCGTCGACGGTGGCCGTGCCGTTGGCGAAGTCCGGTGTCCCGGAGGAGACCTGGCTGCGGGCCGGGTCGTCGTCATCGTCGTCGCCGTGGTCGTCGTCGCCCGGGCTCGGCACCGGAGCGGAGGGGGCCGGCACCACCCCGGCCGCGCCCGTCCCCGTGATCGCCTCCAGCTCCTCGGACGCGGCCACCACGCGCCCCTCCTCGTCGGTCACCTGGACGGGATGGGTGTCCTCGTCGCCCATGTCCAGATCCGCGTAGGGCACCCCCAGGGCGATCTGTCCCGCCACCTCGCGGGCGGCGACCTCCGCCTCCAGGCCCGCCCGGTCCGTCAGATTGCCGCGCAGCACCGCCAGGACGGCCAGTCCCGCGGCGATCAGGGCGACGGCGACGACCAGCGTGGCGCCGATCGAGGCCCTGGCGCGTACGGACCTCACAGCGCCTCCAGCCGGTAGCCCGCGCCGCGTACCGTACGGATCGACGCGGCGCCGAGCTTGCGGCGCAGGGTGCTGATGTAGACCTCGACGATGTTCGGGTCGCCGTCGTACGCGAAGTCCCAGACGTGCTCGAGGATCTCCGCTTTGCTGACCACCTCGCCCGCGCGCCGCACGAGCTGTTCCAGTACGGCGAACTCCTTGGCCGTGAGCGTGATCTCGTCCTCGCCCCGGTGCACCCGGCGGGCGGCGGTGTCCATCCGCAGCGTGCCCGCGCTCAGCACCGGCGACGCGGAACCGCCCCGGCGGCGCAGCAGCGCCCGGATCCTGGCGACGAGCACGACGTACGAGAACGGTTTGGTCAGATAGTCGTCGGCGCCGGTGTCGAGGCCCTCCGCCTCGTCGTACTCCCCGTCCTTCGCGGTGAGCATCAGGATCGGCGTCTCGTGCCCGGCGGCGCGCAGGGCGGCGCAGACGCGGTAACCGTTCATCCCGGGGAGCATGATGTCGAGGACCACGAGGTCGTGGACGCCCTGGCCCGCGAGGTGCAGCCCCTCCAGACCGTCGTGCACGACATCGACGGCGAAGCCCTCGGCGGTGAGTCCCCTCGCCAGGGACGTCGCCAGACGCTTCTCGTCCTCCACGATCAACAGGCGCATGGGGACAGCTTCCCAAACCGAACCTGAAGAAGCCTTCAGCCGCCTTCAGCCTGCGTTCAGCATCGCCGGGCCAGTGTGGTTCCCGTCGCACCGCACATCCCATCGGGGAGGAACCACCATGAAGCGCAACATCGCCATCGCCGCCCTCACCGCGGCCGTACTCGTCGGCGGCGGACTCGTCACCACCGCCGCGTTCGCGGACTCCGACGGCGGGACGAAGGACGACCGGACGGCCGGGGCCGGACAGCCGGCGGGCGGCACCGGGGAGCAGCCTGCCGGAGGCACCACCGTCGACCAGGCCGTCGGCGCCGCGCTGAAGGCCGTCCCCGGCACGGTCACCGAGGCCGAGCTGGACGATGACGACGGCTCCCGTACGGTCTGGGAGCTCGACGTGTACGGCTCGGACAAGGTCTGGCACGACGTGACAGTCGACGCCGCGAACGGCACGGTGCTGTCCGACCGCGAGGACGACGGCAACGACGACCGCGACCGGTACGCGCCCCGTTCGGCGGACGTCTCCCTGGACGCGGCCGTGAAGGCGGCACTCGCCCAGCAGCCCGGCACGGTGACGTCCGTGGACCTGGACGACGACGATGACGACGACAGGCGCGGTGCGCCGCGCTGGGACGTCGACGTGACGGGCAAGGACGGCAAGCAGCACGAGCTGCGCGTGGACGCGAGGAGCGGCAAGGTCACCGTGGACCGCGACGACGACAGCGACGGTGACGACGACTGATCCGTCCCGTGGGGCCGGCGATCCCGGCCGCGGTCCTGTCCGGACTCCGCCTCAGGGCGCGAAGCCGGACAGGACCGTTCCGTCGTCGAAGGACAGGAAGAGGACGTCACCGGTGGCGAGCACCTCGGACCCGCTGGTCCTGGGACCGTCGAAGTACTTCGAGTCCGTCTCCCGCATGCCCTCCCCCGACGCGTCCACCTCGTAGGCGTCGACACTCGGCCCGCTGCCGAACAGCACGGTGTGGCCCGAGATCAGCACATCGCCGATCTCCATCTCCACGTCGTACTTCTCCACGGTGTTCCAGAGCTGCTCGCCGTCGGCGAGCGCGTAGGCGTACGCCTCCACCCCGGTCGACACCACGACGGTGCCGTCGCCCGAGAGCGCGGGCTTGACCCGGACCGGCACCCCCTCCGCTATCGTGCGGCGCTTCTTCGGGTCGGACAGGTCCAGCACCGTGAGCCCGTCCTCACCGGAGCAGAGCAGCTCCTTCTTCGTCAGCACCGGGTATCCGCAGCCGGTGTACCCGGCGGCGTCCCATGCCTGCGGCTTGCCCGTGTCCGGATCGAACACGTCGATGCCGCTGCCGACGGCCACCAGCCGGCCGCCTCCGGCCATCAGCGTGAAGTCGAACTCGGCGTACGGCCTTTGCCACTTCACGGGGCGGGTGGCCGTCAGCTGCTGGGCGACGAGCGTGCCGGCGCTGCCTCCCTCCCGCTGTGCGACGTAGTAGAGGACTCCGTCCGCGTACACGGGCCCCATCCCGATGTACCCGTCCGGCAGCGCCTTGCGCCACACCTCCTTGCCGGCCTCGACGCTCAGTCCGACGAGCGCGTCGCCCATGAACGCGTAGACGGTGCCCGCCTCGACGGCGGCGATCGAGTGGCCCGCCGTGCCGGGCGTCGCCCCGGAGGCCGGTTCCGGCACGTTCCACAGCTGCTCGCCGGAGGAGGCGTCCAGGGCGGTGACACCCGGGCCGCCCGAGCAGACGAGAACGGAGCCCGCCAGGACGCATCCGTTCTCGGCGACCTTCTTCCCCTGCTTCCAGGGCCGCCAGCCCGCCGGGCGGAAGTCCTCGTCCGCACCCCGGGTCCCGAAGTCACCCGTGCGCCCGGCATCCGCGTCGGGGACCACCACGCCCGGACCCCCGGCCCGGGACGCCGAGGGCCGCGGCGACGTGGCTCCGCCGCCCGCGGCCGGGGGGCTGCCGCCCTCACCGTCGAAGAGGCCCGGCAGCAGGACGACACCGAGGACCACACCGACCGCGCCGACCACCGCCGCGAGCACCGGCCACCAGCGGCGTGGCCGTCGCCCGGGGCCCCGGTCGGGGGCTGCGGGGACCTCGGTGGGCACGTACGCGGCCGGGTGGACCGGCCCGGGTGCGACCGTGGCCCCGGCCTCGTCGACACAGGCCGCGGCAGCCGCCGCGTGGGCGACGAGCTGCTGCTCCACCCCGGCGTTCCACGGGAACCGCTCGGGCAGGGCCTCCGGCATGAGCAGCCGGGCCAGCTCCGCGGGCTCCGGCCGGTCCTCGGGGCGGCTGCTGAGGCACTGCTCGATCACGCCGCGCAGCCCGGCCGGTACGGAGTCCAGTTCGGGCTCCCCGTTGGCGATCCGGAAGATCACCGCCGCCATGTCGGAGTCGTCGAACGGTCCGCGCCCGGTCGCGGCGTAGGCGAGCACGGCGCCCAGGCAGAACACGTCGGAGGCCGGGACCAGCGCCGTCGAGCCGTTGACGTGTTCCGGCGAGATGTAGCCGGGACTGCCGACCACCACCCCGGTCCGGGTCAGCTGGGTGGCCTCGAAGGCCTGGGCGATCCCGAAGTCGATGACCTTCGGCCCGTCGGCGCCCAGCAGGACGTTGCCCGGCTTGAGGTCGCGGTGCAGCACCCGGACGGCGTGCATGTCGGCGAGTGCCAGGGCGAGGCGCGAACCGGCGGCCCGGACCACGGCCTCGGGCAGCGGGCCGGTGCGGGAGACCGCTTCGGCGAGCGACGGGCCGGGGACGTACTCGGTGGCGAGCCAGGGCGTCGCCCCGGTGGCGTCCCCCGCCACGAGGGCCGCCGAGTGCGGGCTGCGCACGGCGCCGGCCGCCGCGATCTCCCTGCGGAAGCGGATCCGGAAGCCGTCGTCGAGGTCGAGCCCGGCGAGCACGGTCTTGAGGGCGACCAGTCCGGCGAGCGGGGCACCGGGAACCACCGGGGCGTCGTCCGCCCGTGCCAGGTACACCTCGCCCATGCCTCCCGCGCCGAGCAGCCCCAGGAGCCGGTACGGGCCGATGCGAGTGCGGCTTCCGGGGGGCAGGGGCCCGATCACGAGGAGCCCGGGCCGGGCAGTGCGACGGAGAGGACGGTGCCCTGGTGGTAGACGACGTGGACGGCACCCCCGGTGGGCAGGACCTCGGGCGGCAGGATCTCCTTGCTCATCAGGAGCCCCCATTCGAGCATGTCGTACTCCTCCTCGGCGACAGGTCCGGGCGCACCCGCGAGAGCGGTCCGGCGGACCGGGCCCGGCTCGGCTCCGCCGTTCAGCGCGACGCTGTACAGCGTCGTGGTGTCCGCCCAGACGAGGGTGTCCTCGATGATCACCGGAACCGACGCCGGGTTGGTCGGGGTCCCCGCGATCCTCTTGTCGAGCGGGTAGCGCCCCAGCACCTTGCCGCTGTCCCGCCTCATCAGGAGGATCTCCGGGCCTCCGGGATCGTCCTCCCAGGGAAGGGCGCCGCGCACGACGACAGCCACGTGATCGTCGACGGCCACCAGGGGCGCCTCGTTGGGTTCGACGGACGGCACGGAGAACTGTCCGTCGACCTCCAGGGAGCCCGCCTCGAGCCGGTTCAGCATGGCGTCACCGTCGTCGTACGAGCCGCAGAACACGAGGCGGGGACGCGCCAGCGCCCCCCGGCACCGGGTGTCCTCGTCGGTCATCCGGCCCAGTTCGGCCCCGTCCTTCGTCCGCAGAGCCCGCAGCCCCTCCTCGTTGCGGATGTAGAGCACCCCGTCCCCGACCGCGAGCGGCCAGAAGTTGTCCTGCTGCGCCTGGGCCAGCTCCTGGGCGACGAGGGGCTTCCGCCAGACCTGCTTGCCGGTCGCCAGGTCGAAGGCGGCGATCTCCGAACCGTCGGGCAGGTCACCGATGTTCGCGAACACCAGCCCGTCGGAGACGAGCGGAGCACTCTCCAGCAGGTACGCCCCGCCGGACCGGACGTCCCAGCGGGGCTTACCGGTCGGAGCATCCAGCGAGACGAGCCGGTTTCCGGTGGCGAAGTACACGGAATCGTCGTGGACGGCAGGCCGGGTGGATCCGCCGGGCATGAAGAACTGCCCGGTGGGGCTGATCCTCGCGTCGCCCTCCTCCTCGGCCGCCGCGTACTCCCACAGCCGCTTGCCGTCGGCTGCCGACACCGCCTCGTAGGAACCGTCCGTCAGACGGCACACCAGCACGTCCCGGCCCGCCGCGCAGCCGAGCGGTGTGCCGGTGAACGCGCCCTTCCAGGGCTTCCACCCGGTCGGGAGGACGTCGCGGCCGTAGGACACGGTGCCGGATCCGTCGGGCCCCCCGCCCGTGTCGACGCCCGCCACGATCCGGGCCGGTGTCCTCCCGCCCCCGGCGTCCCCTCCCCCGCCCCCGCCACCGTCGTCCCGCAGCCCCAGCAGAGCGCCCGTGACGACCCCGGCCAGGACGACGCCGGCCAGCGCCGCGCCGAAGAGAGCACGACGGCGGCGGGCGGGACGGGCGGGAGCGGCGGGCGGCGGCAGCCCGGGTCCCTGGGTGGGCAGCTGGTCGGCCGGCGTCCGGCTGCCCGTCGCCGCCTCGGTCGGGGTGTACCCGGGAAGCAGCGGCTCTCCCAGCGCCCGTACGGACGCCAGCTCACGCTCGTACTCTCCGATGTGGGCCGCGACCGGGTCCGGCCACCGCACCGAGCCCTCCGGGGCGAGGCGGGCGGCGAGGTCCGCGGGGGTGGGGCGGGCGGCGGGGTCGGCCACCAGGCAGTCCTGGAGCACCGCGCGCAGGGCGTCCGGTACGCCGTCGAGGTCCGCCTCGACGTACTTCACGCGGTACAGCACCGCGGCCACCGGACCGTCGCCGAACGGGTCACGGCCGGTGGCGGCGAAGCACAGGACGGACGCGAGGCAGAAGACGTCGGACGTCGGCGCCACACGTCCGCTGCCCGCCACGTGCTCCGGGGACATGAAGGCGGGGCTGCCGATCATCCGGCTGGTGGTCGTGAGCGGGGTGGCGCCCGCGCCCCGGGCGATCCCGAAGTCGATCAGACGGGGCCCGTCCGCGGCGAGCAGGACGTTGCCGGGCTTCACGTCCCGGTGCACCACACCGGCGGCGTGGACGGTCTCCAGAGCGCGGGCGAGCTCGGCCCCGAGCTTGCGGACCTCTTCCTCGTCCAGGGCGCCCGAACGGCGTACCGCGGCCGACAGGGTGGGGCCCGCGACATAGCCGGTGGCGAGCCAGGGCACGTCCGCGTCGGCGTCGGCGTCCAGGACCGGGGCGAGGGCGGGGCCGGTCACCGACCGGGCGACCTCGGTCTCGCGTCGGAAGCGCTGCCTGAACCCGGGGTCCTGGGCGACGTCGCGGCGGACCGTCTTGACCGCGACGGGAGCCGGGTGCCCGCCGGGCTCCCCGGAGTACTCACGGAGCCCGAGGAAGACCTCTCCCATGCCGCCCGCACCGAGCCTGGCCAGCACCGTGTAGGGCCCGATGTGTCTCGGCGAGTCCTCGCGCAGCGGCCCCAGCATGCATCCCCCCGATGTGCCCGGCTCCGGGTGCGCACCCCACACACCCTTCCGCCGCATGTTCTCACGCCCCGTCAGCCGCGGTTGGGGAGACGGCCGGACGGAGCGGCGCACCCCGCGCCCTCGGCCCGGAGGGGCGGGGTGCGCCGCCGCACGGTCCCCGGGCGGCCCGCACACCGCCCGGGGGCCGTCAGTTCCCGTTGGTGAGACCCGCGACCAGCTCGTCCGCCGCCGCGTACGGGTCGAGGCCGCCGGCCACGATCCGCTCGGCGAGGGAGTCCAGCCGGCGGTCGCCGTGCAGATCGGCGATCCGTTCCCGGAGCGCGGTGACGGCGATCGTCTCGACCTCGCGGGCGGCGCGCGCCGTGCGCCGCTCGTCCAGGACGCCGTGCTCCTCCATCCACGCCCGGTGCTTCTCGAGCGCCTCGACGACCTCGTCGATGCCCTCGCCCCGGGCGGCGACCGTCTTCACGATCGGCGGCCGCCAGTCGCCGGGCCCCCGGGACTCGCCCAGGCCCAGCATGTGGTTGAGCTCGCGGGCGGTGGCGTCCGCTCCGTCCCGGTCGGCCTTGTTCACGACGTAGACGTCGCCGATCTCCAGGATTCCGGCCTTCGCCGCCTGGATGCCGTCACCCATGCCGGGGGCGAGGAGGACGACGGAGGTGTCGGCCTGGGAGGCGATCTCCACCTCCGACTGGCCGACCCCGACCGTCTCCACCAGGATCACGTCGCAGCCCGCCGCGTCCAGCACCCGGATGGCCTGCGGCGCCGACCAGGCGAGCCCGCCCAGATGGCCGCGGGTGGCCATCGAGCGGATGTAGACGCCCGGGTCGGAGGCGTGCTCCGACATCCGGACCCGGTCCCCGAGGAGCGCGCCCCCGGAGAACGGCGACGACGGGTCGACGGCCAGCACCCCGACCCGCTTGCCGGCCTTGCGGTAGGCGGAGACCAGCGCCGAGGTGGAGGTGGACTTGCCGACACCCGGCGATCCGGTCAGGCCGACGACGTAGGCGCGGCCCGCCAGCGGTGCCAGGGCGGCCATCACCTCGCGCAGCTGCGGCGAGGCCCCCTCCACCAGGGAGATGAGCCGGGCCACCGCACGTGGCCTGCCTTCTCGTGCCTGCTCGACCAGGGTGGGGACGTCCACCTTCACGCTCGGCCTCCTCGCTCGCCCGTACCGACTACTTGCCCGGTACGCGGATGATCAACGCGTCGCCCTGACCGCCGCCGCCGCACAGCGCCGCCGCCCCGGTGCCGCCGCCGCGCCGCTTCAGCTCCAGCGCCAGGTGCAGCACCACACGGGCGCCGGACATGCCGATGGGGTGGCCGAGGGCGATCGCGCCACCGTTGACGTTGACCTTGTCGGAGGTGACGCCGAGGTCCTTCATCGACTGGACCGCGACGGCGGCGAAGGCCTCGTTGATCTCGATGAGGTCGAGGTCCTCGACGCCGATGCCCTCCTTCTTCAGGGCGTGCCGGATGGCGTTGGACGGCTGCGACTGGAGCGAGTTGTCCGGGCCCGCCACATTGCCGTGGGCGCCGATCTCGGCGATCCACTCCAGGCCCAGCTCCTCGGCCTTGGCCTTGCTCATGACGACGACGGCGGCGGCGCCGTCGGAGATCTGCGAGGAGGTGCCCGCCGTGATCGTGCCGTCCTTGGTGAAGGCAGGGCGCAGCTTCCCGAGGGACTCGGCGGTCGTCTCGGGGCGGATGCCCTCGTCCTTGGAGAAGAGGACCGGGTCGCCCTTGCGCTGCGGAATCTCGACCGGGGTGATCTCGGCCTCGAAGATCCCGTTCTTCTGGGCGGCGGCGGCGCGCTGGTGGGAGAGGGCGCCGATCTCGTCCTGCTCGGCGCGGGCCAGGCCGAGGCGGGTGTTGTGCTTCTCGGTGGACTCGCCCATCGGGATGTTCTCGTAGGCGTCGGTCAGGCCGTCGTACGCCATGGAGTCGAGCACCTCGACCGCGCCGTACTTGTATCCCTCACGGGACTTCGGCAGCAGGTGCGGGGCGTTGGTCATGGACTCCTGGCCGCCGGCCACCACGACGTCGAACTCGCCGGCGCGGATCAGCTGGTCCGCGAGCGCGATCGCGTCGAGACCCGAGAGGCACACCTTGTTGACGGTGAGCGCCGGGACGTTCAGCGGGATTCCGGCCTTGACAGCGGCCTGGCGTGCCGGGATCTGCCCTGCCCCGGCCTGGAGCACCTGGCCCATGATCACGTACTCGACCTGGTCGCCGCCGATGCCGGCCCGGTCCAGCGCTGCCTTGATGGCGACGCCTCCGAGGTCGGCCCCGGAGAAGCTCTTCAGCGAGCCGAGAAGCCGGCCCATGGGCGTCCTGGCGCCCGCGACGATCACTGAGGTGGTTCCGGTCGTTCCTGACATGAGGCGCAGCCCCTTGGTTTGGTTGTGAACGAGGGTTTACCTGAATGTACTGAGCGGTACGGCACCCGTCATCCGGCTGTCGGTGTGATCGCGCGCACGTTGCGTAACCATCGCCGGGGCGCTGCACTGGTTCCATGCTGACGCGAATCGACCACATCGGAATCGCCTGTTTCGACCTCGACAAGACGGTGGAGTTCTATCGCGCGACGTACGGCTTCGAGGTGTACCACTCGGAGATCAACGAGGAGCAGGGCGTCCGGGAGGCCATGCTGAAGATCAACGGCACCTCGGACGGCGGGGCTTCCTACCTCCAGCTGCTCGAACCGACCCGCGAGGATTCGGCCGTCGGCAAGTGGCTGGCAAAGAATGGTGAGGGCGTGCACCACATCGCCTTCGGGACCGCGAACGTCGACGCGGACGCCGCGGACATCCGCGAGAAGGGCGTCCGGGTGCTGTACGACGAGCCCAGGACGGGGTCCATGGGCTCCCGGATCACCTTCCTGCACCCCAAGGACTGCCACGGCGTCCTGACCGAACTGGTCACCTCGGCGACGGAGCACTGACCCGACCGATACCCGGCCCGGTAGAGTGGGCGGTTCCGGGCCGGGGCCGGGTCGGGGCCGTGCCGCGTCCTCGCCGTTGATCTGTCACCATTCCCCGGGGGACCGTTCGCCGGCGAGCGGTACTCGCATGGAGAATTGCGACCAGGGTTGGGGTCTCCCCCTGCTCAATGGGGCATCCCCTGCTCGACGACGTCGAGAGCTGGGGAAGAAGTTGAGAGCTCGGGGAAGGATGGGACCGCGCAGTGCGGGGCTACGAGAGCCAGCAGAGCCACCGAGCTGACGACGACCATCTCTCGCGGTTCGAAGCCGAGATGGACCGGCTGAGGACCGACCGGGAGAAGGCCGTCCAGCACGCCGAGGACCTCGGTTACCAGGTCGAGGTCTTGCGCGCCAAGCTGCACGAGGCGCGGCGCAATCTGGCGACCCGTCCCGCACACGACAGCGCGGACATCGGCTACCAGGCCGAACAGATGCTCCGGAACGCCCAGATCCAGGCCGACCAGCTGCGCAACGACGCGGAGCGCGAGCTGCGCGAGGCCAGGGCGCAGACGCAGCGCATCCTCCAGGAGCACGCGGAGCACCAGGCGCGTCTGCAGGCCGAGTTGCACAGCGAGGCGGTGCAGCGGCGCCAGCGGCTCGACCAGGAGCTGGCGGAGCGCCGGCAGACCGTCGAGTCCCACGTCAACGAGAACGTCGCCTGGGCCGAGCAGTTGCGGGCCAGGACCGAGTCCCAGGCCCGCCGTCTGCTGGACGAGTCGCGCACCGAGGCCGAGCAGTCGCTCTCCGCCGCCCGCGCCGAGGCCGCCAGGCTGGCCGACGAGACCCGCCGGCGCCTCAACTCCGAGGCCGAGTCGGCCCGTACCGAGGCCGAGGCGACCCTGCTGCGGGCCCGCCGGGACGCCGAACGGCTGCTGGAGGCCGCCTCCTCGCAGGCCCAGGAGGCGACCAGCCACGCCGAGCAGCTGCGCTCGACGGCCACCGCCGAGACCGATCAGACCCGGCAGCAGACGGCGGAGCTCAACCGCAACGCCGAGCAGCACATGCAGGAGGCCGAGACCCGGCTGCGCGAAGCCCGTCTGGAGGCCGAGAAGGTCCTCAGCGAGGCGAAGGAGGCCGCGGTCAAGCGGCTGGCCGGCGCCGAGTCGCAGAACGAGCAGCGCACCCGTACGGCCAAGTCCGAGATCGCCCGGCTGGTCGGCGAGGCCACCCAGCAGGCGGAGACGCTGAAGGAAGAGGCCGAGCAGGCGCTCACCGACGCCCGGGCCCAGGCCGAGCGGGTGGTCGCGGAGGCCGCCGAGAAGGCCCGCACGCTGGCCGCCGAGGACGCAGCGGCGCAGCTCGCGAAGGCGGCGCGCAGCGCCGAGGAGGTCCTGACCAAGGCCTCCGAGGACGCCAGGTCCACCACCAGGGCCGCCGGCGAGGAGGCCGACCGGATCCGCCGCGAGGCCGAGGCCGAGGCGGAGAAGCTGCGCGGCGAGGCCGCCGAGCAAGCCGACCAGCTCAAGGGCGCGGCCAAGGACGACACCAAGGAGTACCGGGCCAAGACGGTCGAGCTCCAGGAGGAGGCCCGCCGGCTCCGCGGCGAGGCCGAGCAGCTGCGCTCGGAGGCGGTCGCCGAGGGCGAGCGGATCCGTGGCGAGGCCCGCAGGGAGGCCGTCCAGCAGCTGGAGGAGGGCGCCCGTACCGCCGAGGAGCTGCTCACCAAGGCCAAGTCCGACGCCGAGGAGCTGCGGACCTCCGCGAGCACCGAGAGCGAGCGGGTCAGGACCGAGGCCGCCGAGCGCGCCGCCACCCTGCGCAAGCAGGCCGAGGAGGCGCTCGAACGCAGCCGCGCCGAGGCGGAGAAGCTGCGCGCCGAGGCCGAGGAGCAGGCGACCGCCCTGACCGCGGCGGCGGAGACCGCTGCCGAGGCCCTGCGCGAGGAGACCGAGCGCGGGATAGAGGCCCGGAAGACCGAGGCGGCCGACGAGCTGGCCCGGCTGCACACCGAGGCCGAGTCCCGGGTCACCGCCGCGGAGGAGGCGCTCGGCGAGGCGCGTACGGAGGCGGAGCGGATCCGCCGCGAGACGGGCGAGGAGTCCGAGCGGCTCCGCGCGGAGGCCGCCGAACGGCTCCGCACGCTCCAGGAGCAGGCCACGACGGAGGCCGAGCGGCTGCGCACCGAGGCCGCCGCCGACGCCGCGCAGTCCCGCGCCGAGGGCGAGTCCGTGGCCGTACGGCTGCGGAGCGAGGCCGCCGCCGAGGCGGAGCGGCTGAAGAACGAGGCGCAGGAGACCGCCGACCGGGTGCGTTCCGAGGCGGCTGCCGCCGCCGAGCGGGTCGGCGCCGAGGCGGCCGAGGCGCTGGCCGCCGCCCAGGAGGAGGCCAATCGCCGCCGCCGCGCCGCCGAGGAGGCGCTCGGTTCCGCGCGCGCCGAGGCGGAGCAGGAGCGCGAGCGCGCCCGCGAGCAGAGCGAGGAGCTCCTCGCGTCCGCCCGCAAGCGGGTCGAGGAGGCGCAGGCCGAGGCCCAGCGGCTGGTCGAGGAGGCGGAGAGCCGGGCTTCCGAGCTGGTCTCGGCCGCCGAGCAGACCGCGCAGCAGGTGCGGGACGCCGTCGCCGGGCTGCACGAGCAGGCCGAGGAGGAGATCACCGGTCTGCGGTCCGCCGCCGAGCACTCGGCGGAGCGGACGAAGACCGAGGCGCAGGAGGAGGCCGACCGGGTCAGGTCGGACGCCTACGCCGAGCGCGAGCGGGCCACCGAGGACGCCAACCGGGTCCGCCAGGTCGCGCACGAGGAGGCGGAGGCGGCGAAGTCGCTCGCCGAGCGGACCGTGTCCGAGGCGATCACGGAGTCGGAGAAGCTGCGCTCGGACACCTCCGAGTACAGCCAGCGGGTCCGTACGGAGGCGTCCGACGCCCTCGCGTCGGCGGAGCAGGACGCGGCCCGTGCCCGCGGCGAGGCCCGCGAGGACGCCAACCGGATCCGTTCCGAGGCGGCGGCGCAGGCCGACCGGCTCATGGCGGAGGCGACGACCGAGAGCGAGCGCGTCCGGGCCGAGGCCACCGAGCAGTCGGAACGCTTCGTCGGCGAGGCGACCGACGAGGCGGAGCGGCTGCGCGCGGAGGCGGCGCAGACCGTCGGTTCGGCCCAGGAGCACGCGACCCGCACCCGCGAGGAGGCGGCGCGGCTGCGTACCGACGCCGAGGCCGAGGCGGAGCAACTGCGCGCGGAGGCCCGCCAGGAGGCGGACCGGGTGCTGGACGAGGCGCGCGAGGCGGCGGCCAAGCGCCGTGCCGACGCCGCCGAACAGGCCGACCAGCTCGTGAACAAGGCCCAGGAGGAGGCGCTGCGCGCCGCCACCGAGGCCGAGGAGCAGGCCGACAGGATGGTCGGCGCCGCGCGCAACGAGGCGGTCCGGATCACCTCGGAAGCCACGGTCGAGGGCAACTCCCTGGTGGAGCGGGCCCGTACGGACGCGGACGAGCTGCTCGTCGGCGCCCGCCGGGACGCCACCGCCACCCGGGAGCGCGCGGAGGAGCTCAGGGTCCGGATCGAGAGCGAGATCGAGGAACTCCACCAGCGCGCCCGGCGCGAGACGTCCGAGCAGATGAAGACGGCGGGCGAGCGCGTCGACAAGCTGATGAAGGCGGCGACCGAACAGCGGGCAGAAGCCGAGGCGAAGGCCAAGGAGCTGCTTTCGGACGCGAATTCGGAGGCGAGCAAGGTCCGTATCGCCGCCGTGAAGCGCGCCGAGTCGCTGCTCAAGGAGGCCGAGACCAAGAAGGCCGAACTGACCCGCACGGCCGAGAAGCTGCGTTCCGACGCCGAGGCCGAGGCGAAGCAGATGGTCGACGAGGGCCGCCGCGAGCTGGACCTGCTGGTCCGCAGGCGTGAGGACATCAATACGGAGATCTCCCGTGTCCAGGACGTGCTCGAAGCGTTGGAATCTTTCGAGGCTCCGGGCGGGACGGGCAAGGCGTCGGGTGGCGGCGCCGGGGGCGTCAAGGCGGGAGCGTCGGCGGGTACCCGGTCGGGTGGCAAGACGTCGGACGGATAGCCGGACACGTGTTTCGCCATGAACATTCAACCCGTGGGGTCGCAAGCCCTGCGGGGGTCAGCCACTCAAAAGGGGTGTCATTCTCCATACCAAAGCGGCATCTTCACGTTGACACGCCGCTCCGGCCCCTAGGATTCCCTCTAACACCTCACCGGTCTCATTCGACAGGAACCCCATGAGCGACCCTTCCTCCCCCTTCGGCTTCGAGCTCGTGCGACGTGGATACGACCGCGGTCAGGTGGACGACCGCATTACCAAACTCGTCGCCGACCGTGACAGTGCTCTCGCACGCATCACTTCTCTGGAAAAGCGCATCGAGGAGCTCCACCTCGAAACGCAGAACGCCCAGGCCCAGGTGAACGACGCCGAGCCGTCGTACGCCGGGCTCGGTGCTCGCGTCGAGAAGATCCTCCGCCTCGCCGAGGAGGAGGCGAAGGACCTGCGTGAGGAGGCCCGCCGCGCGGCCGAGCAGCACCGCGAGCTGGCCGAGTCGGCCGCCCAGCAGGTGCGCAACGACGCGGAGACCTTCGCCGCGGAGCGCAAGGCGAAGGCCGAGGACGAGGGCGTCCGTATCGTCGAGAAGGCGAAGGGCGAGGCGGGCACGCTGCGCACCGAGGCCCAGAAGGACGCCCAGCAGAAGCGCGAGGAGGCCGACGCCCTCTTCGAGGAGACCCGCGCCAAGGCCGCCCAGGCCGCCGCGGACTTCGAGACGAACCTCGCCAAGCGCCGCGAGCAGTCGGAGCGCGACCTCGCGTCCCGTCAGGCGAAGGCCGAGAAGCGTCTCGCGGAGATCGAGCACCGCGCGGAGCAGCTCCGCCTGGAGGCCGAGAAGCTCCGTACGGACGCCGAGCGCCGCGCGCGTCAGACGGTGGAGACGGCCCAGCGCCAGTCCGAGGACATCGTGGCCGACGCGAACGCCAAGGCCGACCGGATCCGCAGCGAGTCGGAGCGCGAGCTGGCGGCGCTCACCAACCGCCGCGACTCGATCAACGCCCAGCTGACCAACGTCCGCGAGATGCTGGCCACGCTGACCGGTGCCGCGGTGGCCGCCGCCGGCTCCCCGGCGGAGGACGAGCCCGCCACCCGCGGGGTCCCGGCCCAGCAGACCCGCTGACGGCCGCGTACATCAGCTGTACCCCTTGCGCGCCCGGTTCCGCCCTGTGTGGTGGCGCCGGGCGTGCGGCCGTTCTAGCGTGAACGCATGATCGAGCTCGACGGCCTCACCAAACGCTTCGGCAACAAGGTTGCCGTCGACCATCTGTCATGCCGGGTCAGGCCCGGCATGGTGACGGGATTCCTCGGCCCCAACGGCGCGGGCAAGTCCACGACCATGCGGATGATGCTCGACCTCGACAACCCGACCAGCGGCACGGTGCGCATCGACGGCCGGCACTACCGGGAGCTCGACGAGCCGCTCAAGCACATCGGGGCGCTGCTGGACGCCAAGTCGATGCACGGCGGGCGCAGCGCGTACAACAACCTCCTGTGCCTCGCCCAGAGCAACCGCATCCCGGCGAGCCGGGTCGCCCACGTGCTCGACACGGTGGGTCTGACCGCGGTGGCCAGGAAGAAGTCCAAGGGCTTCTCCCTCGGTATGGGCCAGCGCCTCGGCATCGCGGCGGCCCTGCTGGGCGACCCCGAGATCCTGATGTTCGACGAACCCGTCAACGGGCTCGACCCCGAGGGCATCCACTGGATCCGGAATCTGATGAAGGCCCTCGCGGCGGAGGGCCGGACGATCTTCGTCTCCTCCCATCTGATGAGTGAGATGGCCCTGACCGCCGATCACCTGATCGTCATCGGGCAGGGCAAGCTGCTCGCCGACACCTCGATGGCCGACTTCATCCGCGAGAACTCCCGCAGTTTCGTGCGGATGCGCTCCCCGGAGCAGGAGCGCCTGCGCGACCTGCTGTACGCGGAGGGCGTCGTCGCGGTCGAGTCGGGCAACGGCATGCTGGAGATCGACGGCGAGACCCCGGAGCGGCTCGGTGAGCTCGCGGGCCGGCACGGGATCGTGCTGCACGAGCTGAGCGCCCAGCGGGCCTCCCTGGAGGAGGCGTTCATGCAGATGACGGCGGCCTCGGTGGAGTACCACGCGCACACCGACAGCGGGGCGGCCCCGCCCCCGGCGGTGGGTCCGCACTGGGGCGACCAGTGGAACCAGCGGTCGTCCGGGGCGGGCACTCCCGGCGCGGGCGCTCCCGGCGCAGGCACTCCGGGCACGGGCACTCCCGGCGCGGGCACTCCGGGCGCAGGCGCTCCCGGCGACGGTACGAAGGGGGCGTGAAGGCGATGGCATCGGTACCCGCGGTCCTGAACTCCGAGTGGACCAAGATCCGGACGGTCTCCTCGACCACCTGGACCCTGATCGCGGCGTTCGCCGTCACCGTCGCGATGGGCGCGGTGCTCAGCGCCGTGCTGAACAGCCAGTTCGACGACCTCTCCGAGGCCGAGCAGGCCACCTTCGACCCGACGTTCGTCGGCTTCTCCGGGATGATCCTGGGGCAGCTGGCCATGGTCGTCTTCGGCGTCCTGGTGGTGGGCACGGAGTACAGCTCCGGCATGATCCGCACCTCCCTCGCGGCGGTGCCGCAGCGCGGGACGTTCCTCTTCAGCAAGATCGCGGTGGCGGGCGTCCTCGCCCTGCTGGTCGGCCTCGCCACCAGCTTCGTGACCTTCTTCCTCAGCCAGTCCCTGCTGGGCGACCACAACACCGACATCGGCGCGGAGAACGTGCTGCGCGCGGTCTTCGGCGGTGGTGTCTACATGGGCCTGATCGCGGTCTTCTCCATGGGCGTGGCCTCGATGCTGCGCAGCTCCATGCTCTCGCTCGGCATCCTGATGCCGTTCTTCTTCCTCGTCTCGCAGATCCTCTCCGCGGTCCCGGGCGCCAAGAGCGTCGCCCGCTACTTCCCCGATCAGGCCGGGTCGAAGATCATGCAGGTGGTCCCCGACGCCATGAACAGCGACCCCGCCCCCTACGGCCCCTGGGCCGGGCTCGGGATCATGGCGCTGTGGGTGATCGCCGCCCTCGTCGGCGGCTTCCTCGTACTGAAGAAGCGCGACGCCTGAGGAAGCGCGACGCCCGAGGGGGCGCGACGCCCCGGGGAGCGTCCGGTACGTCTGTCCCGCGCGTCCGGCTTTGGCCGGAACCGCCGGCGCCTGGTTATCCTCCTAACTCTTACGGGGGCGTGCGGCCGGCGGCCTGGGCCCCGACGACAGACACGTCGATGGGGCTGGAGAATGATCGAGGCAGTCGGCCTGACCAAGCGCTACGGCGCGAAGACGGCCGTGCACAACCTTTCCTTCCAGGTGCGGCCCGGTGCGGTCACCGGGTTCCTCGGTCCCAACGGGTCGGGCAAGTCCACCACCATGCGGATGATGCTCGGTCTCGACCGGCCGACGTCGGGACATGTGACGATCGGCGGCCACGCCTTCCGCAGCCTCCCCAACGCGCCGCGCCAGGTGGGGGCGCTGCTCGACGCCAAGGCCGTGCACGGCGGGCGCAGCGCCCGCAACCATCTGCTCTCCCTGGCCCAGCTGGCCGGCATCCCGGCGGCGCGGGTGGACGAGGTCCTCGGTGTCGTGGGGCTCCAGGAGGTGGCGAAGCGGCGGTCCAAGGGCTTCTCCCTCGGCATGGGCCAGCGGCTCGGCATCGCGGCGGCCCTGCTGGGCGATCCGCAGGTGCTGCTCTTCGACGAGCCGGTCAACGGGCTCGACCCCGAGGGCATCCTCTGGGTCCGCAACCTGATGAAGCAGCTGGCCTCCGAGGGGCGCACGGTCTTCGTCTCCAGCCACCTGATGAGCGAGATGGCGCTCACCGCCGACCACCTCATCGTGATCGGCCGCGGGCAGCTGCTCTCCGACATGAGCGTCACCGACTTCATCTCGGCCAACTCCGCCGACTTCGCCCGGGTGCGCGTCCCCGCGGACCGGCCGGAGGCGCGGGAGAAGCTGACGGCCTCCCTGACGGAGGCGGGCGGCCGGGTCATGCCGGAGCCGGACGGAGCCTTGCGGATCACCGGGCTGGCACTCCCCCGGATCAGCGATCTGGCGCACGAGTCGGACGTACGGCTGTGGGAGCTCTCCCCGCACCAGGCGTCGCTGGAGGAGGCGTACATGCGGATGACTCAGGGCGCCGTGGACTACCGCTCGACGGCGGACGCCAAGGCGGGCCTCCAGGTGCCGCCGCCCGGCTACGGGCAGCCCGGATACGGGCAGCAGCCCGGTTTCGGGAGCGCCGGGCAGCCCCCGGAGGTCCCGCAGCAGGGCTGGTACGCCCCGCCGCCTCCGGGACAGAACCCGTACGCCGCCCCGGCGGCCCCGCCCGCACCGCTTCCGACCGAGCGCACCACCAGCGAGGACCCCCGATGACGACGCCTCCGCCGCTCCCGCAGACGCCGGGGGCCCCTCAGCAGCCGTACCAGCAGCCGCAGCAGGGCTGGGACGGCCGCCCCGGCCCGTACGCCTCCCCGATCCCCGTCCGCACGCCCGGTCTCGGTGACGCCATCGCGTCCGAGTGGACGAAGATCCGCTCCGTCCGCTCCACGATGTGGACCCTCGGTGTGATGATCGCGCTGCTGATCGGCATCGGCCTGCTCACCGCGTTCGCGGTGAGTGTGTCGGACTCCGACCTGGACGGCACCCCCGTGCTCAGCCTCGGCTTCTTCGGCGTGCTGCTCGGCTCGATCTGTGTGATCACCCTCGGCGTGCTGACCATCGCGTCCGAGTACGGCACCGGGCTGATCCGTACGACGCTCACCGCGTGCCCGAGCCGCAGCCGGATGCTGATCGCGAAGTCGGTGGTCTTCTTCCTGCTGGCCTTCACCATCACCACCGTGACCACCGGGATCGTCGGAGTGCTCCAGACCGCGATCCTGGACGGCGCCACGCCCGGCACCGCGTTCTGGGTGCGCTCCACGGTGGGCATCGGCCTCTACGTCGCGACGCTCGGACTGCTCGCGCTCGCGCTCGGCACGCTCATCCGGCACTCGGCGGGTGCCATCACGATCATGATCGCGCTGGTGCTGCTCCCGCTCGTCCTCGCGATGTTCATGTTCTCGCCGTCGCTGGCCGATGTGCAGAAGGCCCTCTTCGAGTACTCGATCCCCAACCAGCTGGGCGCGATGTACGACGCCTCGGTGACCAGCTCGGGCCCGACCGGCTGGGAGCCGCTCTGGATCATCCTCGGTGTGACCGCGGTGGCCATGGCCGGCGCCTTCGTGTCTCTGGACCGGCGGGACGTCTGAGCCCGGTCCGTCAGTAGCGCGGAGCGTTCCTGGACCGCTGCACCCTCGTGGTGCGGCGGTCCTTCGCGTTCCAGCAGGCCTTGTGCCAGTGCCTGCGGTCGTCGACCCCGCCGAACTCCGGCCAGGCGACGAGGTGCGGGACGCCGGAGGGGATCTCCTGGTCGCATCCGGGGCAGCGGTAGCGCTTGCCCACCGCGCTCGCGCCGCTCACCGGGCGCACCGACCACTCCTCGCCCTGCCAGCTCTCCGTGGCCCCGCCCCCGCCGTACCGCTCCGCCGCCTCTGATGCGTTGCCGGTGGGACTTTCGCCGCCTCGGGGGCGGTTGCGGCGCGGGGACACGGAACACCTCACGGGGCGTGTACGGGCAGTTCGTCCCGTCCAGCGTAGAGGCATCGGCCACCGGCCGGTGCCGGGCGTGGCGCGAGTGCACAGATGGGGCGGGTGGGTAACCGGAAAATCGCAACAACTTCTTCATGGACCGTGCCTTTGGCACGTGTCAGACGTTGTTGCCAGTGGGGGGACAGCCGCGTCGGCTGCAAGGAGGTAAGAGGCGATGCGCGTAGGAACGTTCGTACTGGCAGCCCAGTTTCCGGGTCAGGGCCAGGGTGAGGCCCTGCACAGGGCCGTCCGCTCCGCCGAGGTCGCGGAGGAGTCCGGGCTCGATTCCGTCTGGCTGGCCGAACATCATTTCGTGCCGTACGGGGTGTGTCCGTCCGCCGTGACCCTGGCCGGGCTCCTGCTCGGCCGCACCCGCAGAATCCGCGTGGGCACGGCGGTGAGCGTGCTGCCGACCCAGCACCCCGTCGCGCTCGGCGAGCAGGCCGCCCTGCTGCATCTGCTCAGCGGAGGCCGCTTCACGCTCGGCGTGGGCCGGGGCGGCCCCTGGGTCGACCTGGAGGTGTTCGGTGCCGGCCTCGACGCGTACGAGAAGGGCTTCCCCGAGTCCCTGGAACTGCTGCTCGACTGGCTCGGCAAGCCCCGGGTCGCGGGGCGCGGGGAGCGTTACGGCTTCCGCGAGGTGGCCGTCGTGCCCCGGGCCGACGAGCTCCTCGGGGACGGTCCGCCGGGCCCCGAGGTGATCGTCGCGTGCACCTCGCCGAAAAGCGTGAAACTCGCCGCTGGGAAGGGTTTGCCGATGCTCCTCGGGATGCATTGCGGCGACGAGGAGAAGGCCGACATGGTGGCGCTGTGGCGCTCGGCGGCCCGGGAGGCCGGTCAGCCGGCGGAGGTCGTGGAGCGGGTCGCACATGTGTCCGCGGGGGTGGCCCAGATCGCCGACCGCCCCGCCGACGCCGTGGAGACGCTCGTGAAGGCGATGCCGGGCTGGCTGCGGCAGGGGCTCGGCGCCCATGTGACGGTCGACGGCAGGCACCGGGTGATGCGCGATCCCGTCGCGTACACGGAGTTCCTCTGCGGCCTGCATCCGGTGGGCCCGCCGCGTTTCGCCGCCGACCGGCTGGCGGCCACGGCGGAGCGCACGGGCATCACCCGCTTCGCCCTCATGGTGGAGGGGTCGGGCGATCTCGCGGCGACGGAGACGAATGTGCAGCGGCTGGGCACGGAAATGCTGCCGTTGCTGGAGTGACGCGTTCACGCTGGTCGTCCTGGTGGTGCGGTGGTACGGGCGCCGCCGCCCCGGAGCCAGTTGCACCTCCCGCGGCCCGGGGCGGCGGCAGAAGCGTTCAGCAGTCCCGTAGTTCGGGCGACTGGTTGAGCAGCTGGCCTCTCACCGAGGTGAAGCGGGCCAGCCGGTCGTCGACCGAGGCGTCCAGCGGGAACACCGCGACGCGGTGGCAGTTCTGGAATGCCAGGCGCACTCCGAAGTGCCGCTGCAGCGCGCCGCGTATCGCATCACTCGCGAGCGCACGCAGCAGCTGACCACGTGCCTGCTCGTCCGGCGGGGGCGTCTGGTTGTCGGCGAACTCTCCGCCGTCCACCTTCAGCTGGGCCACCAGGGAGCTGATCATCTCCCATGCGTAGGGCAGGGAGGTCCGGACGCAGTCGACGAAGTCGGCTTCGTCGACCTCGCCTCGCTCGGCCTGTTCCAACAGCGCCGGTGAGACGTCGAGCGACATGGGTTCTCCTCTCGCGACCCCGGCAGGTGGCCGGGGCCTTACGGGCAGGGCAGGACGGCGACGCTGCGTACACAGGCGGCGACCTCCTGCTTCCACGGTAAGGGCGCAGTCCGGGCCGCACCAGGAGATTGGGAACACAACCGGCCAATCACGAACAGTCGCAAAGAGGGGCAAGCCCGATCGGTATACGTCAAGGGGCGTACGGGGTGCCAGGGACGGGAATCGCGTGGACCGGTGGTCGTCGAGTAGCGTTGCCGACCATGCGTCTCGTCATCGCCCGTTGCTCCGTCGACTACGCGGGCCGGCTCACCGCCCACCTGCCCTCCGCCCCCCGTCTGATCCTGGTGAAGGCGGACGGCAGCGTCTCGATCCACGCCGACGACCGGGCGTACAAACCGCTCAACTGGATGTCTCCGCCGTGCACCCTGAAGGAGGGTGCCGACGAGAACGAAGGCATCTGGACCGTGGTGAACAAAGCGGGCGAGAAACTGATCATCACGATGGAGGAGATCCTCCACGACTCGTCCCACGAGCTGGGCGTGGACCCGGGGCTCATCAAGGACGGGGTGGAGGCGCACCTCCAGGAGCTGCTGGCCGACCGCATCGAGACGATGGGCGAGGGCTACACCCTGATCCGCCGTGAGTACCCGACCGCGATCGGCCCGGTCGACATCCTGTGCAGGGACGCCGACGGCGCGACGGTGGCCGTGGAGCTGAAGCGGCGGGGTGACATCGACGGCGTGGAGCAGCTGACCCGCTATCTGGAGCTGCTGAACCGCGATCCGCATCTGGCGCCGGTGCGGGGCGTGTTCGCCGCGCAGGAGATCAAGCCGCAGGCCCGGGTGCTCGCGACGGACCGCGGGATCGGCTGCCTGGTCCTCGACTACGACGCGATGCGCGGCATCGAGGACGACAAGCTGCGGCTGTTCTGACCCCGGGGCGCAGGCCCCCTGACGCCGTACCGGCCCGGAGCGCGGGCCGGTGCGGCGTTCTCGCGTTCAGGCCGTCGTGGGCGAGGCGGGGGCGTCCTGGGTGGCCGACGCGGTGACGGTCTCGGCCGGTCCGCTCGCGGAGTTGGAGGTCTCCGGCTCCGTGGGCTCCGGTTCCGTCGGGGTGGGCGACGGCGACTCCGGGTCGGTGGGTGTGTCCGTCGGGGGCGTGGGCGGCGTGGTCGGCGGGGTCGTCGGCGGCCTCGTCGGCTTCTTCGTCGGCGAGGGGGAGCCGGACGTGGGCCGGTCGCTCGGGCTGCCGCTGGAGGGGGTGCCCGACGGGCTCGTGCCGGGGTCGGAGGCGCCCGGGGACGGGGTGCCGCCGGCCGACGGGCTCGCCGAGCCGGAGGGGCCCGGGGACTGGGAGCTGCCGGGGGTGCCGTCGTCGGATGCGGTGTCCTCGGCCGGCTCGTCCGCGGAGAGGCCGTTCTCGCTGTCGTCCTCGTTCGCCGACTGCTCGGTGGTGACGTTCTGCCCCTCCGGCTCCTCGCTCCCCGAGGTGGCGCCCAGGGTCACCACCGTGCCGAGGACGGCCGCCAGCAGCGCACCGGCCCCCACGGCGACGATGTTGCGCCGGGCGCCGCCGATGATGCCCGCACGCACACCCTGCTTGCCTGCGGGCATCGGGCCCTGACGGGTGATCAGGGTGGCGGAGGTCTCGTTCACGCGCGGGAAGGGCGGCATGACCGCCGGTACGCCGCCGGGCGGGGAGGCTGACTCGTCGTGCCTCGGTGCGGGCCCCTCCTCGCCGGCCGGGGTGCTCAGCACGGGCTCGCCGGAGCGGTCGGCGACGAGGGCCAGCGCCCTGCGTCCCGCCACCGCGCCGGGCTTGTCGGCGAGCGCGCCGCGCATGCCGACGGACGCCTCCAGCTCGGCCCTGGCCCGGTCCAGATGGCCGGTGCAGAGTGCGAGGACACCCAGCTCATGGTGGAAGTACGCCTCTTCGGCCACCTCACCGGCGATCCGGGCCGCCTCCTGGCCGGCCCTGAGCACCTTCTCCCAGGCGCCCCACTGCAGGCCCGCCGCGAAGGCGGGGGCCGCGCTGCGGGCCAGCAGGACGGCCGCGCTGGCCTGGCCCGCCTGGTCGCCGGGGACGAGGCGCGCCATGGACGCGAGGAGGGCGTCGGCCTCGGCGACGGCGCGCTCCGGGGTGACGGAGGGGTGCCCGGCCCACCATGCGTAGTGCTGGGCGGCGCTGCGGGCGTGCGCGTCGGCGCTCTCGCCGTATCCGCTCGCCTCCAGCTGGGCCAGCGCCCCGGCGGCCAGCCGGTAGCGGGGGCCGGCCGGGGAGAGCAGCCCGCTGCGCGCGAGCTCCCCCAGTGCGGCGTCGGCGTGGGTGTCGCCCACGAGGGCCGGCAGATGCGCCTGGTGCGGCACCTCGCCGCCGAGCGCGACGGCGAAGCGCAGGGTCTCGCGGGCGGCCTCGGTCAGCCGGGAGGCGAGCAGGGCGGCGGGCGCCGCGCCGTCGCCGAGGCTGGGCAGGGGCAGCTCCAGCGGCTCGGCCGTGCCGAAGGGCGCGTCGTCGGGGTCCTGGTCGTAGTCGTCGGACACGGCCTGGCCGGCGCGCAGCTCGTCGCGCTGGCGCAGCAGGGCGCCCGCCTGGACGAAGCGCAGGGGCAGTCCCTGGGACTCGAACCAGAGGTCTCCCGCCCAGTTCGCCTCCTCGTCGGTGAGCGCGCGCTCCACGACGTGCTCCAGGAGCTCGATCGAGGCGCTGCGGCCGAGGCCGGTGAGGAAGACCTCCTCGACGGCGGATTCGGCGGCGGGCGCGGGCACGTCGGCGGTCGCCCCGAAGAGGAACGCGCACTCGGGCGTCGCGTCCAGGAGTTCCTGGAGGGCGGCGCCGCCGAGCTCCAGGTCGTCGACGACGACGACGGCCCCGATGCCGTGGACGAGCGCGAGGAGCCCTTCGCGGTCGGGGCGGTGCAGCGGAGCGCTGAAGACGGTCTCGAAGAGCCCGTACAGCAGCTCGGTGACGCCGCGCTTGTAGCCGGAGAGGCGCACGACCCCGTCGGGCGCCAGATCCGCGCAGTCGGCGGCGACGGCGTCCAGGAGGGCCGTGCGGCCGGACCCGGCGGGGCCGGTCAGGCACACCGAGCGTCCGCGGGCGAGCAGCCGCACCAGCCGCTCACGCTCCTCCTGGCGCTCCATCAGGGGCAGCGGAGCCGGGGGCGCCCCCGGCGGGACGGGCGGCGCTCCGGCGCGCTCACGGTCCGCGCGCTGCGCGGCGGTGTGCCGCACGGGTGTCCCGGGCTGCTCCCCCGGTCTGCAGGGTTCGATCTCGCTGCCGTCGACCGGGTTGACGGTGAGCAGGAAGTCGCCCGATATCAGCTGCACCGTGCGGGACTGCTGCGGTGTCTGGTGCCCGAAGTCGGGCGTCAGAGGATCGCGGGACTGACGACGCCGGCCGGCGTCGTCACCGGCCCGGTCGTTGCCGTGGCCGTACTCATCCGGTCCCGGGTTGATCGGGTCCATCGTCAAAGCCCCCCAGACGCGCAGCGCGCGGTTGCCCCCTCCGGCCTCGCACGCCCGTCGTCGCTCCCGGTCCGGTGTCCGCCAGTGGGTCCTTGTCTATCGGCAGACGGCCGAACCCTAAACCTTCGCACAGTATCTACGAACCAGTGGGGGGCCGCGCCGCCCACGACGTCACATTCTCGTGAGGATTGTGCGCGTATCTCCCCTCGGCGGCGCCTCCGGCGCGGGAGTGCCCTCAGACCCTGGGCAGGGAGTCCGCGGCGATTCCCCCCTCGATGGCCAGGATCCTGTGGAGCCTCGTCGCCACCAGCAGGCGCTGCATCTGCGGAGGCACTCCGCGCAGCACCAGCCTCCGGCCCGCCCGGCCGGCTCTGCGGTGCGCCCCCATGATCACGCCGAGGCCGGTGGCGTCCCACGAGTCCAGCTCGGTCAGGTTCAGCACGAGGTCGCCGGCTCCGTCGTCGACGGCGGAGTGCAGAACCGTACGGGCGTCCGCCGCGCTACGGACGTCGAGGCGGCCCCCGACGACCAGCTCGGCGTGGTCGCCCCTGATGTGCATATGCGCTCCCCGGATTTACCCCGTAGATAGGTCGGTCTGTCTGGAATTCTCTTGTCGTCTCTGCCACAACTGACTGCCGCAGCGGCAGGGAAGTTGCCGTCTGTAAGCGAACCGATACCGAATTCACCCCGAGGAGTGAAGTGGCTCCGGCTGTGCGTGGGGAACCGTGCGCTGTGCGGCAACGGATCCCCGGTGCCCCGGGTCTGACTGACGGCACATCAGACAGTCCCGGGGCCCGGTGGTGATCAGTAGGTGTAGAAGCCCTGCCCGCTCTTGCGGCCGATGTCACCTGCGTCGACCATCCGGCGCATCAGCTCGGGGGCGGCGAACTTCTCGTCCTGGGACTCGGTGTAGATGTTGCCGGTGGCGTGCAGGAGGATGTCGACGCCGGTCATGTCGGCCGTGGCGAGGGGACCCATGGCGTGGCCGAAGCCCAGCTTGCACGCGGTGTCGATGTCCTCGGCCGAGGCGACGCCCGACTCGTACAGCTTGGCGGCCTCGACGACGAGCGCCGAGATCAGCCGGGTGGTGACGAAGCCCGCGACGTCGCGGTTGACGACGATGCAGGTCTTGCCGACCGACTCGGCGAACTCCCTCGCGGTGGCGAGGGTTTCGTCGCTCGTCTTGTAGCCGCGCACCAGCTCGCAGAGCTGCATCATCGGGACCGGCGAGAAGAAGTGGACACCGACGACCCGCTCCGGGCGCTCCGTCACGGCCGCGATCTTGGTGATCGGGATGGCGGAGGTGTTGGAGGCGAGGACGGCGTCCTCCCGTACGACCTTGTCGAGCGTACGGAAGATCTCGTGCTTGACCTCGAGCTTCTCGAAGACGGCCTCGACGACGACATCGGCGTCCGCCACGGCGTCCAGGTCGGTGGTCGTGGTGATCCGGGCGAGCGCGGCCTCGGCGTCGGCCGCCTCCAGCTTGCCCTTGGCGACGAACTTGCCGTAGCTGGCCTCGATGCCCGCACGCCCCCGGGCCAGGGCCTCGTCGGTCACATCGCGCAGCACGACGTCCCAGCCCGCCTGGGCGGAGACCTGCGCGATACCGGACCCCATGAGTCCGGCGCCGATGACGGCGAGCTTCCTGGCCACGATTCGCACCCCAATGCATTGTCAGTCGTTCACATGCTCTCCGGCGGAGATTAGTACCCGTGAGGGGCCCTGAGGCCGCGAAGAGATGCGCGTCACGTCTCACATGACGGACATCACACCGTCCGCTGTCACGCGGCGGCGCGCCGCGCGTAGTTGAGGACCTTCTCGCCGAGGAGGTCCTCAATGCCGTCGAGCAGGGCGAGCGCGTCGCGGGAGACCTCGTCCGGCTTGCGGCCCGCCACCATCTCGCCGCCGATGTACGCCATCAGGGTGCTGTGCACCCAGGAGAGCTGACCGGCCACCAGATCCGGGGCCGGGTCACCGGGGTCCGCCCCGGACTCCGCCCTCATGGTCGCCTCCAGGTGGAGCTGGGCCTCCTGCTGGATGTGCCAGAGGCGGGCCTTGAGGCCGTCGGCGCCCTCGATGACCCTCATGAAGGCCGCGTACCCCTCCATGAGGCCGACCGTGGGCGAGACGCCCTCCACCTGGATGCGCAGCTCGCGCAGCACGGCGTCGGCGGCGGACTCCCCCGCCGCGCGGCCCCGGACGTACCGGGAGAGCCGGTCGACGATGCCGCTGCCGCGGTCCAGGAAGAGGTCCTCCTTGGCGGGGAAGTAGTTGTACACGGTGTTGACCGAGACGTCCGCGGCCTGTGCGATCTCGGCGATCGTGACCGCGTCGAAGCCCCTCTCCACGAAGAGCCCGGTGGCCACGTCCGACAGATGCTGCCTGGTCTGACGCTTCTTCCGCTCCCTGAGTCCCTCGGTCATGGCCTCATCGTACGCACCCGGTGGGGTCTCTGTAATTTTGGAGTCATTGCAATTTTGGGGTGACTCTGTTTTTCTGGGGCCATGGCCATCATCAGCACGTCCGGGCTCGCCCGGACCTTCACGACCAAGGCGGGGCCCGTCCACGCCGTGCGCTCGGTCGACCTGACCGTCCCGCCCGGCGAGATCGTCGGTCTCCTCGGCCCCAACGGCGCGGGCAAGACCACCACCCTGCGGATGCTCACCACGCTGCTCGCCCCCACCGCCGGCGCTGCCACCGTCGCCGGCCACGACCTGACGGCGGACCCCGCGGGGGTCCGCGAGAACTGCGGTTACGTCGCCCAGTCCGGCGGGGTGGATCCGCACGTCACGGTGCGGGAGGAGCTCGTCACCCAGGGGCGGCTGTACCGGCTGAGCAAGGCCGAGGCGATCGCGCGGACGGCCGAACTGGCCGCGCGCCTCGGCCTCGACGGCCTGCTCGACCGCAGGACGGCCGCGCTCTCCGGCGGGCAGCGGCGCCGCCTCGACATCGCGATGGGCCTCACCCACCGCCCACCCCTGCTCTTCCTCGACGAGCCGACGACCGGACTCGACCCGGGCAGCCGGGAGGACCTGTGGGACCTGGTCCGGGGGCTGCGGGACGACTTCGGCACGACGGTCGTGCTCACCACCCACTACCTCGACGAGGCCGACGTCCTCGCGGACCGGCTGGTCGTCATCGACGGCGGCCTGGTCGTCGCCGAGGGCACGCCGGCCGCGCTGAAGACTGCACACGCCGGCTCGCCGGACGCCTCGCTGCACGACACCTTCCTCGCGATCACCGGGCGCACCCCGGCCGCCGCCGAGGCCGACCCCGTCACCGTCTAGGACCCCGATGCTTCTCCACGACACCTCGCTGATCTTCGGCCGGTACCTCCGGCAGACCCTGCGCTCGCGGTTCCAGATCTTCTTCGGAATCCTGATGCCCCTGCTCTACCTGCTCTTCTTCGGCCCGCTCCTCACAGAGCTCCCCCTGGGCTCCACGGGTGACTCCTGGCAGGTCCTGGTGCCCGGACTGCTGCTCCAACTGGGCCTCTTCGGCGCCTCGTTCGCCGGCTTCTCCATCATCGTCGAGAAGTCCACGGGGGTGGTGGAACGCATGCGTGTGACCCCCGTGAGCCGACTGGCACTCCTGCTGGGACGGGTCCTGCGGGACGCCCTGCTGTTCATGTTCCAGGCCGTGCTGCTGGTGCTCGCCGCGCTGGTCATGGGGCTGCGCGCGCCGTTGGCCGGAGTGCTCATCGGCTTCGCCTTCGTGGGCCTGCTCACGGTCTCCCTGGCCTCGCTGTCGTACGCGCTGGCCATGAAGGTGCGTACGCCGCAGGAGTTCGGGCCGGTGATCAACTCGCTCACCATGCCGGCCATGCTGCTCTCCGGGCTGATGCTGCCGATGACGCTCGGCCCCGCCTGGCTGGACGTGCTGTCGCACCTCACTCCGTTCCGCTACCTGGTGGACGCGGCGCGGGACGCGTACGTCGGCTCGTACGCCACGGCGCACATGCTGTACGGGGCCTCGGTGGCCCTCGCCTTCGCCCTTCTGGCGGTGACGGCCGGCACACGCGTCTTCCGGCGGGCCGGAGCGTAACTAGGCTGGGCCCATGGTCAATCTGACGCGCATCTACACCCGTACCGGCGACAAGGGCACCACCGCCCTCGGCGACATGAGCCGGACCGCCAAGACCGATCTGCGGATCTCGGCCTACGCCGACGCCAACGAGGCCAATGCCGTCATCGGCACAGCCATCGCCCTGGGGAACCTCTCCGAGGACGTCGTGAAGGTCCTCGTCCGTGTGCAGAACGACCTGTTCGACGTGGGCGCGGACCTGTCCACGCCGGTGGCGGAGAACCCGCAGTACCCGCCGCTGCGGGTGGAGCAGAGTTACGTCGACAAGCTGGAGGCGGACTGCGACACCTTCCTGGAGGAGCTGGAGAAGCTGCGCAGCTTCATCCTTCCGGGCGGCACTCCGGGCGCGGCACTGCTGCACCAGGCCTGCACGGTCGTCCGCCGCGCCGAGCGGTCCACCTGGGCGGCGCTGGAGGTCCACGGCGAGGTCATGAACGCGCTGACGGCGACCTACCTGAACCGCCTTTCCGACCTCCTGTTCATCCTCGCGAGGACGGCGAACAAGGAGGTCGGGGACGTGCTGTGGGTGCCGGGCGGCGAGCGCTGAGTCAGCGTCCGGCGCCGACGCGGCCCTTCGGCTCCTGCTTGGGGAAGAGCGTGTAGGACCCGGCGATGACCAGATTGATCCCGATCACCCAGAGCATCTTCTGCTGCCACATCCGCAGCGAGCCGATGTCCCCGTCCCCGCCGACGTACCATACCGCCGCCTGGAGCAGGGCCATGGCCGTCACCGCGGCCAGGGTCCACCGGGCGGCGGTGCGCCACTCGTGGACGGCCCGCGCCCTCCCGTACTTCGGGGGCCTCACCGGCGGGGGGCCGCCCGCGAAGCGGTGGGCGACCCTGGCGTCGACCCACCTGATGGTGGAGTGGCCGAGTCCCACGGTGAAGCCGATGTAGACGGCCGCCAGACCGTGCTTCCAGTCCGGCTCGGCGCCGTTCTTCAGGTCGATGGCCGTCACCACCAGCAGGACGACCTCCAGCAGGGGCTCGCACAGCAGCACGGCCGCGCCCAGCCGGGGCTTCCTGGCGACGTAGCGCAGCGCGAGTCCGGCGGCCAGCAGCACCCAGAAGCCGATTTCGCAGAGCACGATCAGCGTGACGATCACGGCACTTCTCCTTCCGGTCCCTTCCAGGCTCTCGCCCGCGGGGCGCCGGATCGTCGTCGGCAGTGACGAAACGTGACTGCATCCTTCGATGTACCCACGCCTCACTCCGCGTACGGACGTGGCGCGGGCCGGGGCCGTGTTGGATGGAAGGGTGTTCTCCCCTGCGCGCCCGCATCGCGACGACGTCCTGCTCGCGGTCATCGGCCTGTCCGGCGGTGTGATCCTTTGGCTGATCGGCATCCACATCCAGAACGGCCGGCTCTTCGACGCCCCCTGGGTGTCCCTGCTGCCGCTCGTGGTGATGTCGGCCCTCGAACTGCTGCGGCGCACCGCCCCGCTCACCGCCCTGACGGCAGGCACCCTCGCGCTGGTGGCCGACCAGTTCACGGTGGGCAGCCTCGCGACCCTGCTGATGTTCACCGACCTCGTGTACGCCGCGGTGCTGTACGGCACACCCGCCGCCTCGCGCCGCATTCCGGTGATCACTCTGCTCGTCACGGTCGCCACGACGGTCGGCTTCATCGCTTGGGCCCCGTCGGCGGACGCCGTGCTCATCGGGATCGTCGTCGGCATGGTCTCCTTCGGGCCCGCGCTCACCGGCGCGAGTGTCCGCAACCACCGCGAGGCCGCCGTGGCGGCCCGGCTGAGCGCCGACCGGACCGTCCTGCTCGCCGAGATGGACCGCGTCCAGGCGGTGACCGCCGAGCGGTCCCGGATGGCCCGCGAGCTGCACGACATGGTCGCCAACCACCTCTCCGCCATTGCCATCCACTCCACCGCCGCGCTCTCCATCGACGAGCCGGACACCTCCCGCGACGCCCTCAAGGTGATCCGGCAGAACAGCGTGGACGGCCTGGCGGAGATGCGCCGGCTGATCGGGCTGCTGCGGGAGGGCGGCGCGGCCGGCCCGCCGGGCCCGGTGCCGACTCTCGCCTCGCTGGACGCCCTCGTGGAGCAGGCGGGCTCGAACTCCGCGTCCAGCGGGCTCACCGTCGCCCTGGACGACGGCCGCGAGGAGTCCGGGCCGCTGCCGGCACCGGTGGAACTGGCGGCGTACCGGATCGTCCAGGAGTCGCTGACGAACGCGCTGAAGCACGCGGCGCCGGGCCCCGTGACCGTACGGCTGCGGCGCTCGCGCGCGCTGCTGACGGTGGAGGTGAGCAGTGTGTCCGGCGACCGGCCGGGGCCGCGCGCACCCGGTTCGGGGGCCGGTCTGGTGGGGATGCGGGAACGGGTCGCGCTGCTGGGCGGGGTCATCGAGGCGGGGCCGGCGGACGGCGACGACGGCGGGAAGATCTGGCGGGTGCGGGCCGAACTGCCCGTCGAGGAAAGGGCGTAGGGGACATGACGATTCGGGTGCTGGTGGCCGAGGACCAGTCGGCCGTGCGCGCGGGGCTGGTGCTGATCCTGCGCAGCGCGCCGGACGTCGAGGTCGTGGGCGAGGCCGGCGACGGCGAGGAGGCCGTGCGTCTGGCGCGTGAACTGCGCCCGGATCTGGTGCTGATGGATGTGCAGATGCCCCGGCTCGACGGGGTGTCCGCGACGCGGCAGGTGGTGGCGGAGCGGCTGGCCGACGTGCTGGTGCTGACGACCTTCGATCTGGACGAGTACGTCTTCGGAGCCCTCCGCGCCGGCGCCTCGGGCTTCCTGCTGAAGAACACCGACGCCCGCGATCTGCTCGACGCCGTACGGACGGTGGCGCGCGGCGAGGGGCTGATCGCCCCCGCGGTGACGCGGCGGCTCATCGCGGAGTTCGCGGGGTCCACCGCGCGCCGGGCTGACGGGCCGGGCCGCGAGGTGCTGGACGCGCTGACCCGCCGGGAGCGGGAGGTCCTGGGTTGTCTCGGCGAGGGGCTGTCGAACGCGGAGGTCGCGGGGCGGCTCTCCATGGCGGAGGCGACGGTGAAGACGCACGTCAGCAGGGTGCTCGCGAAGCTCGGGCTGCGGAGCCGGGTGCAAGCGGCGGTGCTCGCACAGGAGTTGGGGCTCTGACGGAAACGGGGCCCAGGGACGGGCGCCCTGCGGCGATCTTTGGTCTGGACCTCTTGACGATTGGTCCAGACCTTCCTAATCTCACCGAACACACTGCGGTGAGTACGCCATGACAAAGCGGGCTCAGGGCGACGCAGGGTTTGCAGTCCACGGACCACCCCCCGTTTGCCGGACCTCACCCGAGGAGCACCGTTGAGCACTGACAACCCCGTACGCCGTTCCCGCCTCAGATGGAGACGCGAATCCGGCACGGCCACGAGATCGAGAACGGTCGCCGGCCTCACGGCCCTGCTGCTGCCGCTGGCCGCGATGGTCGGCCTCGCCTCCCCCGCCGAGGCCGCGACCTCGGCGACCGCCACGTACGTCAAGAAGTCCGACTGGGGCACCGGCTTCGAGGGCCAGTGGACGGTCAAGAACACCGGCACCACCTCGCTCTCCTCCTGGACGATCGAGTGGGACTTCCCCTCCGGCACCGCGGTCGGCTCCGCCTGGGACGCCTCCGTGACCAGCTCCGGAACCCACTGGACGGCCAAGAACCTCAGCTGGAACGGCACGGTCGCCCCTGGAGCCAGCATCAGCTTCGGCTTCAACGGCACCGGCTCCGGCTCCCCCAGCGGCTGCAAGCTGAACGGCGCCTCCTGTGACGGCGGCCCCACCGTCCCCGGTGACTCCGCCCCGTCCAAGCCCGGCACCCCCACCGCGAGCAACGTCACGGACACCTCGGCGAAGCTGAGCTGGAGCGCCGCCACGGACGACAAGGGCATCAAGAACTACGACGTCCTGCGCGACGGCGCCGTAGTCGCCACGGTCACCACGACGACGTACACCGACACCGGTCTCACCAAGGGCACCGACTACTCCTACACGGTGCAGGCCCGTGACACCGCCGACCAGACCGGTCCGGTCAGCACCTCGGTCGCGGTGCGCACCACCGGCACCACCGACCCGGGAACCCCCGGCACCGGCGACAAGATCAACCTCGGCTACTTCACCGAGTGGGGCGTCTACGGGCGCAACTACCACGTGAAGAACCTCGTGACCTCGGGCTCCGCCGCGAAGATCACGCACATCAACTACGCGTTCGGCAACGTCCAGAACGGCAAGTGCACCATCGGCGACTCGTACGCCGACTACGACAAGGCCTACACCGCCGACCAGTCGGTCGACGGCGTCGCCGACACGTGGGACCAGCCCCTGCGCGGCAACTTCAACCAGCTGCGCAAGCTGAAGGCCAAGTACCCCCACATCAAGGTCCTCTGGTCCTTCGGCGGCTGGACCTGGTCCGGCGGCTTCCCGCAGGCGGCCCAGAACCCGGCGGCCTTCGCCCAGTCCTGCTACGACCTGGTCGAGGACCCGCGCTGGGCCGATGTCTTCGACGGCATCGACATCGACTGGGAGTACCCGAACGCCTGCGGTCTCACCTGTGACACCAGCGGCCCGGCCGCACTGAAGAACGTGGCCTCGGCCCTGCGCTCGAAGTTCGGGACGGGCAACCTGGTCACCGCCGCGATCACCGCGGACGGCTCCACCGGCGGCAAGATCGACGCGGCCGACTACGCCGGCGCGGCCCAGTCCATGAACTGGTACAACGTGATGACGTACGACTTCTTCGGTGCCTGGGCGGCCAAGGGCCCGACGGCCCCGCACTCCCCGCTGAACTCGTACTCCGGCATCCCGCAGGAGGGCTTCAACTCCGCGGCGGCGATCGCCAAGCTGAAGGCCCAGGGCGTCCCGGCCTCCAAGCTGCTCCTCGGTATCGGTTTCTACGGCCGCGGCTGGACCGGCGTCACCCAGTCCGCCCCCGGCGGCACGGCGACCGGTGCCGCGACGGGCACGTACGAGGCGGGCATCGAGGACTACAAGGTCCTGAAGAACAGCTGCCCCGCCACCGGCACGATCGCCGGCACCGCCTACGCCCACTGCGGCACCAACTGGTGGAGCTACGACACCCCGGCGACGATCACGTCCAAGATGGCCTGGGCGAACAGCCAGGGCCTGGGTGGGGCGTTCTTCTGGGAGTTCAGCGGTGACACCGCGAACGGTGAACTCGTGAGCGCGATGGACAGCGGCCTCAACTAGCCCGTCCAGGACGGCTGCCCCCCACGAGGCGGCCGCCACACCCCGGAAAAGCGCCGGGGAGACAGGACCGCCCCCTGTCTCCCCGGTTTTCGCGTTCCGGCCCCCTGGGGACGTGGTGGGTTCCTATAGGTTCGATCACGTCCTGCCGAAAGGCGGACCCGGAACCGTCGAAGGAGCTCATGTGGCATCCGTCCACCGCACGACCATGGCACCCACCAAGCTGGAACTGCTCGCCGGATGGCTCCCGCGGCAGAGCTGGTACGTGGGCGACGCCGGGGCACCGGAGCTCACCGTGGCCGGGGGCTTCCGTCTGGACGATCCGGAGGGGGAGGTCGGGATCGAGATCATGATCGTGGTGGACACCTCCGCCCAGCGGCCGGTGGCCTACCTGGTGCCCATGAGCTACCGGGGTGCCGCCGCGGAAGCCATCCCCGGCACGGCCCTGATCGGCACCTCCGAGCACGGTGTGCTCGGGACCCGGTGGATCTACGACGGTGTGCGGGACCCGGTTGCCCTGGAACAGCTGCGCGCGCTCCTGAGCGGTGAGGCGACTCCGCAGCACCGGAGCGAGAGCGACACCCCCGACCCCTCGGTCGCCGTGCACCCGGCCGGGCCCGAGGACGGGGCGGACGTACGGGTCAACCGGATCCTGCGGCATGCCGCGACCGCGGAGGGCTCGCCCGCGGGCATCGTCGCGGGATGGACCTGGCCCGACGGAACGACCGCCCGGGGCGTGGTCGCCACCTCCGCCTCACGGTAGGCAGCCACGCGGACGGCAGAGGCCCCCCGGACTCCGGTCCGAGGGGCCTCGACAGCGACAGCCTCTGTTCAGGCCACATTGGCCCTCCCCCAGACTCCGTCCGGGGGCACCCCCAACCAGCGAGAACCCTCATTTAAGCAACATTGACTCTCCCCCAGACTCCGTCCGGGGGCACCCCCAACCAGCGAGAGCCCTCATTTAAGCAACATTGACTCGCTGGCCGGGCGGTGCCGCCTCCAGCCAGGCGAGGAAACCGGTCAGGGCGTCCTCGCTCATCGCCAGCTCCAGGCGTGTCCCCCGGTGGAGACAGCCGAGCACGACGGAGTCGGACAGGAGCGCCAGCTCCTCCTCGCCCTCGGGCAGCCGGCGGGCGACCACCTCGATGGCGGCACGCTCCAGCCCTCGGCGGGGACGGGGCGAATAGGAGAAGACCCGGAACCAGTCGACGCGGTCACCGCTGTAGCGGGCGACGCCGTACACCCAGCCCTTGCCCGACGGGTCCGGTTCCTCGGAGACGTCCCAGCGCAGGCTGCAGTCGAACGTTCCGCCCGAGCGCTGGATCAGCCGCCTGCGGAGGCCGAAGACGAACAGACCCACCGCGACCAGTACGACGACCAGACCGCCAACCCACAGAGCGAGGACCATCTCCACCGACCTCCTCGCATCGTCGAGTAACGGATACCGAACCGAGCCGAACAGAACTGCACCTGCATCGCCTCAGCCGCGACACGGTCTGGATCGCTCCAGCTCGGGCCGCGGCTGAGTTAAAACTCCTCGTGTGGGACGCTCAGTGCGCCGCCACCGCACGCAGTCGCACATCGGCGCGCCGCTCGGCGGCGGCGTCCGTGTCCGACTTCGCGCGCTCCAGCGCACGCTCGGCGCGCTGGACGTCGATCTCGTCAGCAAGCTCGGCGATCTCCGCAAGCAGAGAGAGCTTGTTGTCCGCGAACGAGATGAAACCGCCGTGCACAGCGGCGACGACAGTCCCGCCGTCGCTCGTACGGATCGTCACGGGGCCCGATTCCAGCACACCCAGAAGCGGCTGGTGACCGGGCATGACGCCGATGTCGCCGGACGTGGTACGTGCGACAACGAGGGTGGCCTCGCCGGACCAGACACTGCGGTCCGCGGCGACCAGCTCGACATGCAGCTCAGCAGCCAAGGGTGGCTCCTCGGGTCACCACCCGGCGGTCGTGCCGGGTGTCGGTTCAATTCTACGGGGCGTGGTGAGGGGGGTGGGACACACCCACCCCCCTCGGTGAGCCGGAGGCTCAGGAGACGCCGAGCTCCTTGGCGTTGGCCTTGAGGTCCTCGATGCCACCGCACATGAAGAACGCCTGCTCGGGGAAGTGGTCGTACTCCCCGTCACAGATCGCGTTGAACGCGGCGATCGACTCGTCGAGCGGGACGTCCGAACCGTCCAGGCCGGTGAACTGCTTGGCGGCGTGGGTGTTCTGCGACAGGAAGCGCTCGACGCGACGGGCACGGTGGACAACGAGCTTGTCCTCCTCGCCCAGCTCGTCGATACCGAGGATCGCGATGATGTCCTGGAGGTCCTTGTACTTCTGCAGGATCCCCTTGACGCGGCTGGCCGTGTCGTAGTGGTCCTGCGCGATGTAACGCGGGTCCAGGATGCGGGACGTGGAGTCCAGCGGGTCCACGGCCGGGTAGATGCCCTTCTCGGAGATCGGACGGGAGAGAACCGTCGTCGCGTCGAGGTGGGCGAACGTGGTGGCCGGGGCCGGGTCGGTCAGGTCGTCCGCGGGGACGTAGATCGCCTGCATCGAGGTGATCGAGTGACCACGCGTCGAGGTGATGCGCTCCTGGAGCACACCCATCTCGTCGGCCAGGGTCGGCTGGTAACCCACCGCGGACGGCATGCGGCCGAGCAGCGTGGAGACCTCGGAGCCGGCCTGCGTGAAGCGGAAGATGTTGTCGATGAAGAGCAGCACGTCCTGCTTCTGCACATCGCGGAAGTACTCCGCCATGGTCAGGGCGGACAGCGCGACCCGGAGACGGGTGCCCGGCGGCTCGTCCATCTGGCCGAAGACCAGCGCGGTCTTGTCCAGGACGCCCGAGTCGGTCATCTCGTCGATGAGGTCGTTGCCCTCACGGGTGCGCTCGCCGACACCGGCGAACACCGACACACCGTCGTGCAGCTTCGCCACACGCATGATCATTTCCTGGATGAGGACCGTCTTGCCGACGCCCGCACCACCGAACAGACCGATCTTGCCGCCCTTGACGTACGGGGTCAGCAGGTCGACGACCTTCAGGCCGGTCTCGAACATCTCGGTCTTGGACTCGAGCTGGTCGAAGGCCGGGGCCTTGCGGTGGATCGGCCAGCGCTCGGTGATCTGCGCCTCGGCCTCCGGCTCGTTCAGGATCTGACCGAGGGTGTTGAACACCTTGCCCTTGGTGATGTCACCGACCGGGACGGTGATACCCGCGCCCGTGTCGGTCACCGGGGCCTGGCGGACCACGCCGTCGGTGGGCTGCATCGAGATCGCGCGGACCATGCCGTCGCCCAGGTGCTGGGCGACCTCGAGGGTCAGCGTCTTACGAGCGCCGGCCTCGGCCGGGTCGTCGACGTCGATGTGCAGGGCGTTGTAGATCTCCGGCATCGCGTCGACGGGGAACTCCACGTCGACGACCGGGCCGATGACCCGGGCGACGCGGCCCGTGGCAGCGGCCGTCTCAACTGTCGTCGTCATTACTTGTCACTCCCCGCGGACGCGTCGGCCAGCGCACCTGCACCGCCGACGATCTCGCTGATTTCCTGGGTGATTTCGGCCTGGCGGGCCGCGTTGGCAAGCCGGGAGAGGCTCTTGATCAGTTCCCCGGCGTTGTCGGTCGCCGACTTCATCGCACGACGGCGGGCGGCGTGCTCGGAAGCGGCGGCCTGCAGCAGTGCGTTGTAGATACGGCTCTCGACGTAGCGCGGCAGAAGGGCGTCGAGGACGTCCTCCGCCGACGGCTCGAAGTCGAACAGCGGAAGGATCTCACCCTTCTCGGTGCTCTCCTCCTCGCCCTTCTCGAGCGACAGCGGCAGCATCCGGCCGTCGACCGCGTTCTGCGTCATCATCGACACGAATTCCGTGAAGACGATGTGCAGCTCGTCGACACCGCCCTCCGCCGTGTCCTTCTGGATGGACGCGATGAGGGGCTCGGCGATCTTCTTGGCATCCGAGTACTCGGGGCTGTCGGTGAAGCCGGTCCACGACTCCGAGACCTTGCGCTCACGGAAGCCGTAGTACGCGACGCCCTTGCGGCCGACGATGTACGTGTCGACCTCCTTGCCCTCGGCCGCCAGCCGCTCCCGGAGCCGCTCCGCCGCCTTGATGGCGTTGGAGGAGTAGCCGCCGGCCAGACCGCGGTCGCTCGTGAGGAGCAGGACCGCCGCCCGGGCCGGGGCCTCGGCCTCGGTGGTGAGCGGATGGTTGGTGTTCGAGCCGGTCGCCACCGCGGTCACCGCACGGGTGAGCTCGGTCGCGTACGGCATCGACGCCGCCACCTTGCGCTGCGCCTTGACGATGCGCGAGGCGGCGATCATCTCCATCGCCTTGGTGATCTTCTTGGTCGCGGTGACGGCTTGGATGCGGCGCTTGTAAACGCGAAGCTGAGCGCCCATCGATCAGCCCTCGCCCAGGAGCTTGCCGTCCGAGGTCTCGAACTGCTGCTTGAAGGCGGCGATCGCGTCGGCGATCGACTGCAGCGTGTCGTCGGACATCTTGCCGCCCTCGGCGATGCTGGTCAGGAGGTCCTTGCGCTCACGGCGCAGGAACTCCAGCAGCTCGCTCTCGAAGCGACGGATGTCCTCGACCGGGACGTCGTCCATCTTGCCCGTGGTGCCGGCCCAGACGGAGACGACCTGCTCCTCCATCGGGAACGGGGCGTACTGCGGCTGCTTCAGCAGCTCGACCATGCGCTTACCGCGCTCCAGCGACGCCTTGGAGGCCGCGTCCAGGTCGGAACCGAAGGCGGCGAACGCCTCCAGCTCACGGAACTGGGCGAGGTCCACACGAAGACGGCCGGAGACCTGCTTCATGGCCTTGTGCTGGGCGGAACCACCGACTCGGGAGACCGAGATACCGACGTTGAGCGCCGGACGCTGACCCGCGTTGAACAGGTCGGACTCCAGGAAGCACTGGCCGTCGGTGATGGAGATGACGTTGGTCGGGATGAACGCCGACACGTCGTTCGCCTTGGTCTCGACGATCGGGAGGCCCGTCATCGAACCGGCGCCCATGTCGTCGGAGAGCTTGGCGCAGCGCTCCAGCAGACGCGAGTGCAGGTAGAAGACGTCGCCCGGGTAGGCCTCGCGGCCCGGCGGACGGCGCAGCAGAAGCGACACGGCGCGGTAGGCGTCGGCCTGCTTCGAGAGGTCGTCGAAGATGATGAGGACGTGCTTGCCGTCGTACATCCAGTGCTGGCCGATGGCCGAACCGGTGTACGGCGCCAGGTACTTGAAGCCGGCCGGGTCGGACGCCGGGGCGGCGACGATGGTCGTGTACTCGAGCGCGCCGGCCTCTTCGAGGGCACCGCGCACGGAG
Organism: Streptomyces sp. CB02058; assembly: GCF_001905505.1. Classification (GTDB taxonomy): domain Bacteria; phylum Actinomycetota; class Actinomycetes; order Streptomycetales; family Streptomycetaceae; genus Streptomyces. Next base: position 1,143,675 of record NZ_LIPG01000001.1, on the reverse strand, counting down.
GCGATGGTGGAGCCCTTCTGACCGATGGCGACGTAGATGCAGCGCACCTGCTTGTTCACGTCGCCCGAGCGCCAGTTGTCGCGCTGGTTGATGATCGTGTCGACGGCCAGAGCGGTCTTACCCGTCTGACGGTCGCCGATGATCAGCTGACGCTGGCCGCGGCCGATCGGCACCATGGCGTCGACGGCCTTGTAGCCGGTCTGCATCGGCTCGTGCACCGACTTGCGGACCATGACGCCAGGGGCCTGCAGCTCGAGGGCGCGACGGCCTTCGGTCGCGATCTCGCCGAGACCGTCGATCGGGTTGCCGAGCGGGTCGACGACACGGCCGAGGTAGCCCTCGCCGACGCCGACGGAGAGCACCTCACCGGTGCGCTGCACCGGCTGGCCCTCCTCGATTCCGCTGAACTCGCCGAGGACGATCGCACCGATCTCGCGCTCCTCGAGGTTGAGGGCGAGACCGAGGGTGCCGTCCTCGAACTTCAGCAGCTCGTTCGCCATGGCGGAGGGCAGGCCCTCCACCTTCGCGATGCCGTCGCCGGCAACGCTGACCGTCCCGACCTCCTCGCGCGAGGCCGCGTCCGGCTGGTACGACTGGACAAAGTTATCCAGTGCGTCCCGGATCTCCTCCGGCCGGATCGTAAGCTCCGCCATCTGGGGTTCCCTGCTCTCCTTGTTGGGCCCGAAGTTTCTCAAAGGGGTCTGGGGGCGACCCCCAGGAATCTTCTGCAATTTCTGCACGGCCCAACCGGGCCGCAATTCTTGCTCGTTCAGTTGGTGCGGTGTGGGCGCTGCGCGCCGTCAGCCGGCCATCCTGCGGGTGACCTCTTCGAGGCGCTCCGCGATCGTGCCGTTGATGACCTCGTCACCGACGCGCACCGAGATCCCACCGAGGACCTCGGGGTCCACGTCCAGGTTCAGGTGCATCTGCCGGCCGTAGATCTTCGCCAGGGCGGCGCCGAGGCGCTGCTTCTGGCGATCGGACAGCGGCACCGCCGAGGTGACGACGGCGACCATGCGGTCCCGGCGCTCCGCGGCGAGCCTGGACAGGGAGTCGAGTCCCGCTTCCAGGCTACGTCCTCGGGGCTGCGTCACGAGGCGTGAGATCACACGCTCGGTGACGGGCTGGACCTTGCCGCCGAGCAGGCTGCGGAGCAGCTCGCTCTTGGCGGAGGCCGTGGCCGACTTGCTGGTCAGGGCCGACCGCAGTGCCACGTCGGAGGCGACGATCCGGCCGAACCGGAACAGCTCGTCCTCGACGTCGTCGAGCACACCCGCGCGCTGGGCGGCGGTGAGGTCGGCGGTGTTCGCCAGCTCCTCGGCCGCGTCGACCAGGTCACGCGACTGCGACCAGCGGGACCGGACCATGCCGGAGACCAGGTCCACGGCTTCGCCGCCCACCTGTCCGCTCAGCAGTCGTCCGGCCAGCTCGGCCTTGGCCTCGCCGCCCTGCGACGGATCGGTGAGGACCCGGCGCAGCGACACCTCGCGGTGGAGCAGCGCGGTGACGGCTGCCAGCTCCTCGGCGAGCTTCGCCGCGTCGACCGACGTGGAGTCGGTCAGTGCGTCGAGGCGCTCGCGTGCGGCGGCCAGCGCCTCGCGGCTCGCTCCGTTCATCGGACGGCCTCAGCCTTCGCCTCGAGCTCGTCGAGGAAACGGTCGACGGTGCCGCTCTGCCGGGCGTGGTCCTCGAGGGACTCGCCGACGAGCTTGCCGGCCAGGGCGGTGGCGAGGGAGCCCACGTCCTGACGCAGCGCCGAGGCAGCGGCCTTGCGGTCCGCCTCGATCTGGGCGTGGCCTGCGGCGATGATCTCCTCGCGCTGCCGCTGACCTTCCGCCCTCATCTCCTGGATGATGACGGCACCCTGCTCCTGCGCCTCCTGGCGCAGACGGGCGGCCTCGTGGCGGGCCTCGGCGAGCTGAGCCTTGTACTGCTCAAGAACGCTCTGGGCCTCGGTCTGGGCCGCATCGGCCTTCTCGATTCCGCCTTCGATGGCCTCGCGGCGCTCTTCCAGAACCTTGTTGATGTTCGGGAGGAGCTTCTTGGCGAGGAAACCGAAGACGATGGCGAAGGCGATCAGGCCGATGACGATCTCGGGGATCGCCGGAAGCAGCGGGTTCTGGATCTCTTCCTCGGCCGCCAGCTGTAGGGCGTTCACATCAATGCCTTTCGTCGCATCGGGCAGTCGGAATGCCGCGACTTAGTCGACCGGGTAGACGAAGGGCATGACGAGACCGATCAGGGCGAGCGCCTCACAGAGGACGAAGCCGAGGATCTGGTTCGAGCGGATCAGGCCGGCAGCTTCGGGCTGACGGGCGAGCGCCTGCGTGCCGTTACCGAAGATGATGCCGACGCCGACGCCGGGGCCGATCGCGGCGAGGCCGTAGCCGATGGAACCGAGGTTGCCCGTGATGTTGACGGCGGCGAGGGTCTCAAGAGCGGACATGCCGTTTCTTCCTTCTCTTTCAGAACCGGTGGGGGTTGGCCACCGGACGACTATCGGGGGTGGTGCCGGGTGCTGCTCAGTGGTTCTCTGCGAGAGCGCCCTGAATGTAGTTGCAGGCCAGAAGGACGAACACATAGGCCTGCAGCGCCTGGATGAACAGCTCGAAGGCGGTCATCAGGATGGTCATCACGAACGACACACCGGCGTAGGCGATGCCGATGCCGTTCAGCAGGTACCAGCTGGCGATCGTGAAGATCAGCAGCAGCACGTGACCGGCGAACATGTTCGCGAACAGTCGCACGGCGTGCGTGAAGGGCCGGATCAGCAGGTTCGACATGATCTCGATGAGCATGACGAAGGGCAGGGCCGGGCCGATCGACGGGTCGTAGCCGGAGATGTTCTTCCAGCCGCCGACGAAGCCGTGCCGCTTGAAGGTCAGGCTGACCCAGAGGATGTAGACGATCGCGGCCAGCGCCACCGGGAATCCGATGACCGAGACCACCGGGAACTGGGCGAACGGAATGATCGCCCAGAGGTTCATGATCCAGATGAAGAAGAACAGCGAGACCATGAGGGGCACGTACTTCTTGCCCTCGCGCTTGCCGAGCGTCTCGTACACCACGCCGGTGCGGATGAAGTCGTAACCCGCCTCGGCGACCATCTGGAGCTTTCCGGGCACGACCTTCGGCTTGTTGAAAGCCGCCCAGAAGAAGCCGACGACGACAACGGTGCTCAGGACCGCCAGCAGCATCGGCTTGTTGAACTCGATGCCGCCGATGGTGAACATCGGCTCGAAAACAAAGGAGTGCAGGCCAGGAGCCGGGAAGCCGCATCCGTCGAAGATGTGGCAGTCGGTCTCGAAGGCGAGCACCGTCGTCGGGTCAGCACTCACCGCGGGCTCCTTCAGCGTGGCGCATAGGTACGGCAACCTCGTTGTGTCGGCGCGGCAGGCAGCCGCTGGTCGGCACTGGACTGGTCTTACGGATGGGGGGCGGCTCAGGCATTACGCCTCGCGATGAAGCAGGCGCCGATTTTGATGCCCGCGCCCGCAGTGCCGCAGTTGGCACCGGACGATAGCAGGGTCTCGAACGCTCGCTTATCCCGGCCCTACCCCTCACGTCGTGGACCCCATGTTCTCGGGCTTCTTGCCCGCGGACGAGTCCGGTTCGACGTAAAGGATCTTGGCTTTCATGTGCACGCGGATCTGGGCCGCGACCCAGGAGAGCGTCGCGACCATCACCCCGGCGGCGAAAGCCCTGGGATTGAACAGCGTCGTGTCCTTGAACGCGGCGACGAAGACGAACAGCAGCAGCAGTTCGGTCGTGTAGAGCAACAGGCCCATGGACTGGAACAGATGCGGCAGGGACTTCGCGGTGCGCTGCAGGACGCCGAGCCCGATTCCCATGAAGAGAATCACCACCAGCGTCCCGACCGTCGCGCCGACCGCTCCCTTGCCGCCCGCGAGCGCAGCGCTGACGGCGACGGTGACGACACCGACGGCGGCAGTGGGCACGGCGGTGTGAAGGAGAGTCCGGACGTCGTTGGACGGCATGGCGGTTACTCCGCGTTGCAGGGGATGGGGCAGTGGTCGTCAGGGACGAGCGTAGGCCCGGTCCGAGTCGATGCCTCGGGCCAAAGGACCGTGCTACTCAGGTCCTTCGGCTCCTCACCGGGCTTCGTGAACGGTATCACAAACTATTTGATGAGGTCTTTACTCAGAACGTGTGCCAGCTGTCACACACGAGAGTTAATCCGCGCGTGTGTGCAGAACGTCACGGGCGTCTGTCTGGTATGGGGGATTCTGTACGGTCGCCGCTAACGCGACGAGTCGGCGTGATCCCGATCCGTGAACCGCGAACGGGGGCCGATCGCTGTCGCTCCGTTGACACCGGAGACGCCCACGGCTACAGGGGCCCGTTCGGGAGCCGGGGAGGCCATCTGCGCGCCCTCGGAAGCGTGTTGGGCCTCCGGGGCGTCACCCTCCGGCACGCGGCGCCGGTAGCGCGGCGGCACGAAGGACTCCGCCCAGTGCGGTGCGCGCGGGGTGAAGCGCGGCATCAGCAGCAGGACCAGGCCGACGGCGCTGAGCCCCACGATCACCAGCACGATCCAGAGGGACGCGGAGTGCACGGAGTAGCCGACGGCGCCGAAGGCGATCAGCGCGGACCAGAAGTACATGATCAGCACGGACCTGCTGTGCGAGTGCCCGATCTCCAGCAGCCGGTGGTGCAGGTGACCGCGGTCGGCCGCGAACGGCGACTGGCCGTTCCAGGTGCGCCGCACGATGGCCAGCACGAGGTCGGCGGCCGGGATGGCGATGATCGTCAGCGGCAGCAGCAGCGGCATGAAGACGGGCAGGGCCGCGTGGGTCGCCGCCCGCTCGCTGCCTCCCTCGAAGATCTTCATCGTGTCGGGGTCGACCTGGCCGGTGATCGAGATGGCGCCGGCGGCCAGCACGAGACCGATGAGCATCGAGCCCGAGTCGCCCATGAAGATCCGCGCCGGGTGCATGTTGTGCGGCAGGAAGCCGAGGCACATGCCCATGAGGATCGCGGCGAAGAGCGTAGCGGGGGCCGCCGCCTCGATGCCGTACCCGTACCAGAGGCGGTAGGTGTAGAGGAAGAACGCCGCGGCGGCGATGCAGACCATGCCGGCCGCGAGACCGTCCAGGCCGTCGACGAAGTTGACCGCGTTGATGGTGATCACGACGAGGGCGACCGTGAGGAGCGTGCCCTGCCACTGGGTGAGCGCGACCGTGCCGATGCCGGGGATGGGCAGCCACAGGATCGTCAGACCCTGGATGACCATGACGGCGGCGGCGATCATCTGTCCGCCGAGCTTGATCAGGGCGTCGATCTCGAACTTGTCGTCCAGGACGCCGATCAGCCAGATCAGGGCGGCTCCGGAGAGCAGCGCCCTGGGTTCGTTGGAGAGTTCGAAGACCCCGTTCAGGTTGAACAGGTGGTCCGCGACGATCAGCCCCGCGCACAGTCCGCCGAACATGGCGATGCCACCGAGCCGAGGTGTCGGTTCCCGGTGTACGTCACGCGCCCGGATCGCGGGCATCGCCCCGATCACGATGGCGAACTTCCGCACCGGTCCGGTCAGCAGATAGGTCACTGCGGCCGTGACACAGAGCGTCAGCAGGTAATCACGCACGGGCTGCCCCACAGATTTCGCCGGCCATCTCAGCCCCACACCCTAGTCTCATGGGCAAGGACATCGAGCCACGGGTGTTTGGTTCCACATGCCTGGCCCCCACCGCCTACCCCGGATACGGCGGATTCCGCTCGGCCAGTTTCCGTACCTCCGCCCGCAGCCGGCCCGTGTGGCCCTCCGCGCGCACGGCGGCGCCGAACAGCCCGGCGATCCGCAGCATGTCGTCCTCGTCCATGCCCTGGGTGGTGACGGCCGCGGTGCCGAGCCTGATGCCGCGCGCGTCACCGTACGGCAGGGCGCAGGTGTCCAGGACCATTCCGGCGGCCATGAGCCGCTCGCGGGCGGCGCGGCCGTCGACACCGAGGGGGCCGGGGTCGGCGACGACGATGTGGGTGTCGGTGCCGCCCGTGGTGATCTCGAAGCTCTCGGACTCCAGTGCGGCGGCGAGCACCCGGGCGTGGGCGACGGCGCGGTGGGCGTAGACCGCGTAGGAGGGCGCGGCGGCCTCCCCGAAGGCGACCGCCTTCGCCGCGATCGTGTGCATCTGGGCGCCGCCCTGGGTGAAGGGGAACACCGCGCGGTCGATGCGCTCGGCGAGCTCGACACCGCAGAGGATCATCCCGCCGCGCGGCCCGCGCAGCACCTTGTGCGTCGTGGCGCACACCACGTCGGCGTACGGGACGGGGCTGGGCGCCGCTCCCCCGGCGATGAGTCCCATGGGGTGGGCGGCGTCCGCGATCAGATAGGCGCCCACCTCGTCGGCGATGGCCCGGAACTGCTCGTAGTCCGGGTGGCGGGGGTACGAGATCGAGCCGCACACGATCGCCTTGGGACGCCGCGCCCGGGCGAGTGCGCGCACCTGGGCGTAGTCGATGAGTCCGCTGTCGGGGTCGACGCCGTACCCGGCGAAATCGAACCAGCGTCCGGAGAAGTTGCCCGGGGCGCCGTGGGTCAGATGTCCGCCGTACGGAAGGCCCATGGCCAGCACGGTGTCTCCGGGCCGCAGCAGCGCGGCGTAGGCGGCGAGCACGGCGGAGGAGCCGGAGTGCGGCTGGACGTTGGCGTGCTCGGCGCCGAAGAGCGCCGTCGCCCGCCGGACGGCCACGCGTTCGGCCGCGTCCGCCTGTTCGCAGCCGCCGTGGTGACGGGCCCCGGGGTAACCCTCGGCGTACTTGTTGGCCAGCGGGGAGCCGAGTGCGGCGAGCACGGCGGGCGAGGTGAAGTTCTCGGCGGCGATGAGCTGGAGGGTGCTCGCCTGCCGGCCCGCCTCGGCCAGCAGGATGCCCCCGATCTCGGGGTCCTCGCGGAGCAGGGCGCCGGAGTCCTGCGGCATGGCGGCCCGGGACGGGGAGTGCGGCGCGGCGGCGGGCGCGGCGGGAGTGGTGACCGGCATCTGACGGCTCCGGACCTGAGGGTGGGGGGTGCGTGGCGTCAGATCCAATGTAGGCCCGCCCCGGGCCGCCTGCCCGCTGCCGTGCGGCCCTCTACGCCGGTCGGCGCACCTCAGTGCGGGGCGCGTACTCCGGTCAGCGCGGTCATGACCGGATCGAGCGCCTGGCTGATCTCGTCGCCGATGGAACGGAAGAACGTGATCGGGGCGCCGTACGGGTCGTAGACCTCGTCCGCCTCGGCGGTGGGGGCCAGCAGCCAGCCGCGCAGGGCCGCCGCGGCGCGCACCAGCGCGCGGGCGCGTTCGACGACGCCCTCCTCGCGGGCGTCCGGCAGGGTGGCGGGGTCTATGGCCCGTACCAGCCGTGTGAACTCCTTGAGGGTGAAGGTCCGCAGGCCGGCCGAGTGGCCCATGGAGATCACCTGGGCGCGGTGGTCGCGGGTGGCGGTGAGCACGAGGTCCGCGCGGATCACGTGCTCGTCGAGGAGCTCGCGGCCCACGAAGCCGGTGGCGTCCGCGCCGAAGTCGGCGAGGACGACCTCGGCGTTGGCCTCCATGGGCGCGCCCTCGTGTCCCCAGGTGCCCGCGCTCTCCACGATCAGGCCGCCGCTGAGCGGATCGCCGAGGCGGTCCACCAGGGCATGGCGGGTCAGCCGCTCGGTGATGGGCGAGCGGCAGACGTTGCCGGTGCTGACGTGGAGGATGCGGAAGGTGTCGTGCTGCCCCGCTATGCCACGCCCCTCAGGGGCGGTCAATTGGCCACCTCGAGGTCGGGTACCACCTTGCGGAGTTCCTCGACCGAGAGGGCGCCGGCCCGCAGCAGGACCGGGACCTTGCCGGTGACGTCGACGATCGAGGACGGGACGATCCCGGGGGTCGGGCCGCCGTCGAGGTAGACGGACACGCTGTCGCCGAGCATCTCCTGCGCGGCGTCGCAGTCCTCGGGCGAGGGGTGTCCGGTGAGGTTGGCGCTGGAGACGGCCATCGGACCGGTCTCCGTGAGGAGCTCGATGGCGACCGGGTGCAGGGGCATCCGGACGGCGACGGTGCCGCGGGTGTCGCCGAGGTCCCACTGGAGCGACGGCTGGTGCCGGGCGACGAGCGTGAGGGCGCCGGGCCAGAACGCGTCGACGAGCTCCCACGCCTGCTCGGAGAAGTCGGTGACCAGGCCGTGCAGGGTGTTCGGGGAGCCGATCAGCACGGGCGTCGGCATGTTGCGGCCGCGGCCCTTGGCGTCGAGGAGGTCGGCGACGCCCTCCGCGCTGAAGGCGTCCGCACCGATCCCGTAGACGGTGTCGGTGGGCAGCACGACCAGTTCGCCGCGGCGGACGGCGGACGCGGCTTCACGCAGGCCGGTCGTACGGTCGGTCGCGTCGTTGCAGTCGTATCGCCGTGCCATCAGCCGGCCTCCTCGGACGTGTACGGGTTTGACGGGTGGGAATCGTGCGGTGCCGGTGCGCCGGTGGTCACGGCATGGCCTTGCGGGCCGTCGCGAAGCGGGGCCTGTTGTTCAGGTCGGGGTGGTCGGCCGCGTCGGCCCAGCCACGCTCCTCGGTGAAGATCCACGGCACCTGGCCGCCCTGGGTGTCGGCGTGCTCGATGACGACGAGCCCGCCGGGGCGGAGCAGACGGTGAGCGGTGCGCTCGATGCCGCGGATGGTGTCGAGGCCGTCCTCGCCGGAGAACAGCGCCATCTGCGGGTCGTGGTCGCGGGCCTCGGGCGCGACGTACTCCCACTCGGTGAGCGGGATGTACGGCGGATTGGAGATCACCAGGTCGACCTGGCCGTCGAGCTCCGGAAGGGCGCTCAGGGCGTCTCCCTTGTGGATGGTGACCCTGGACCCCTCGGCGTTCTTCCGGGTCCACCTCAGGGCGTCCTCGGACAGCTCCACGCCGTGCACGCGCGAGCGCGGCACCTCCTGCGCCATGGCGAGCGCGATCGCGCCCGATCCGGTACAGAGGTCGACGATCAGCGGTTCGACGACGTCCATCGCGCGGACGGCGTCTATCGCCCAGCCGACGACCGACTCGGTCTCGGGCCTGGGCACGAAGACGCCGGGGCCCACCTGGAGCTCCAGGTAGCGGAAGAAGGCACGGCCGGTGATGTGCTGGAGCGGCTCGCGGTTCTCGCGGCGGGCGATCGTCTCCCAGTAGCGGGCGTCGAAGTCGGCGTCCGGCACGTGGTGCAGTTCGCCCCGCTTGACGTCGTGCACGAACGCGGCGAGTTCCTCGGCGTCGAATCGCGGTGAGGGGACACCGGCGTCGGCCAGCCGCTGGGTGGCCTGGGCCACCTCGGCGAGCAGCAGGTTCATCGCGGTTCTCCGTACGGGTTCACGAGCGGGGCGGGGCGGTTGTGCTCATGCGGCGGCGAGCTTGGCGGCGGAGTCGGCGTCGACGCATGCCTGGATGACGGCGTCGAGGTCACCGTCGAGCACCTGGTCCAAGTTGTACGCCTTGAAGCCGACGCGGTGGTCCGAGATCCGGTTTTCCGGGAAGTTGTACGTCCGGATCTTCTCGGAACGGTCCACGGTGCGCACCTGGCTGCGGCGCACGTCGGAGGCTTCCTGCTCGGCGGCTTCCTGGGCGGCGGCCAGCAGCCGGGACCGCAGGATGCGCATGGCCTGCTCCTTGTTCTGGAGCTGGCTCTTCTCGTTCTGGCAGGAGGCGACGACGCCGGTCGGCAGGTGCGTGATGCGGACGGCGGAGTCCGTGGTGTTGACGGACTGCCCGCCGGGGCCCGAGGAGCGGTAGACGTCGATACGGAGATCGTTGGCGTGGATCTCGACGTCGACCTCCTCCGCCTCGGGGGTGACGAGCACACCGGCGGCCGAGGTGTGGATGCGGCCCTGGGACTCGGTGGAGGGCACGCGCTGCACACGGTGCACGCCGCCCTCGTACTTCATCCGCGCCCAGACGCCCTGGCCGGGCTCGGTGGCGCCGTTGCCGCCCTTGGTCTTCACGGCGACCTGGACGTCCTTGTAGCCGCCGAGCTCGGACTCGGTGGAGTCGATGATCTCGGTCTTCCAGCCGACGCGCTCGGCGTAGCGCAGATACATGCGCAGGAGGTCGCCGGCGAAGAGGGCGGACTCGTCGCCGCCCGCGCCCGCCTTGATCTCCAGGAGCACGTCCTTGTCGTCGCTGGGGTCGCGCGGGACCAGGAGGAGGCGGAGCTTCTCGGTGATCTCCTCGCGCTGCTTCTCCAGGACCTTGACCTCGGCGGCGAAGTCCGGGTCGTCGGCGGCGAATTCGCGGGCCGTCCCGATGTCGTCGCCGGTCTGCTTCCAGGTCCGGTACGTGGAGACGATCGGGGTCAGCTCCGCGTAGCGCTTGTTGAGCTTGCGCGCGTTGGCCTGGTCGGCGTGGACCGACGGGTCGGCGAGCTTCTTCTCGAGATCGGCGTGCTCGCCGATCAGTTCCTCGACCGCCTCGAACATCTTCGGGCTCCTGGTTTCTGCGTCATACGTCTGCGGGCCTGCTGGACGGTGCGCTGCCGGTACGCGCCGAGGGGGCGCGTCCGGCCGCGCAGCCGGAAAAAACGCCGGCCCCCGGCGCCCCCCGCTGGAGGGCGCCGGGAACCGGCGCAGTGGCTCGCTACTTGCTGGCGGAGCCGGCAGCCTTGCCGAAGCGGGCCTCGAAGCGGGCCACGCGGCCGCCGGTGTCGAGGATCTTCTGCTTGCCCGTGTAGAACGGGTGGCACTCGGAGCAGACGTCGGCGCGGATGGCGCCGCCCTCAAGGGTGCTCCGGGTGGTGAACGACGCACCGCAGGTGCAGCTGACCTGCGTCTCGACGTACTGGGGGTGGATGTCGCGCTTCAAGGTGTCTCCTAGATTCGGGAGGGCTCCGGGTCGTTCGCGCGGATTGCGCGTCCGTGAACCGGGGCCGACGTACCAGTCTGCCAGGACCGGCCGTATCTCCCAAAACGAGGACCCTGCCCCGCATATTCCCGTGTGTTCCGGGGAACGCTCCGCGACCGGCCGGTCACATGAGGTGTCCCGCTACCGCACGACCTTCCCCGCGTCGCCCTTGTCGCCCGCCGAGTCGGCGGTGGCGGACTCCGGGATGGCCTTGTCCTGCTTGAGCGCCGCCCACACCTGGCTGCCGGCCTTCTTCTGGGGCAGCACGCGGTTGGGGTCCTGCGGGTCGTACTGGACGGGCAGGGTGACCATGTCGACGTGCGAGGAGCCGAGGCCCTTGAGCCCGTTCGCGAAACCGGTGAGCTTGCTGACGGAGGCCAGCTCGGAGTCGGTGGTGACGGCCTTGGTCGCGGCGTCCGCGAGGCCGAAGAGGGTCTTCGGCTCGGAGAACACCCCGACGCTCTTCGCCTGGTCCATCAGCGCCTTCACGAACGCCTGCTGGAGCTGGATGCGGCCCAGGTCGCTGCCGTCGCCGACGCTCTCACGCGTACGGACGAGGCCGAGCGACTGCTCGCCGTTCAGGGTGTGTGTGCCGGGCTTCAGGGCGAGATGGCTGTTGGGGTCGTCGATCGCCTGCGAGGTGGTGATCTTCACGCCGCCCAGCTCGTCGATGAGCTTCTTGAAGCCGGTGAAGTCGACCTCGACGTAGTGGTCCATGCGGATGCCGGACATGGCCTCGACGGTCTTCACCGCGCAGGCGGGCCCGCCGACGGCGTAGGCCGTGTTGAACATCGCCTGCCGCGCGCCTTCGACCTGTTCACCGGTCGTGTCGCTCGTGCAGGCGGGCCGCTGGACGAGGGTGTCCCTCGGGACGGAGACCACGCTCGCGGACGTGTGGCCCTTGTTGACGTGGACGACCATCGCGGTGTCCGACCGCGCGGAGCCCTGGTCGTCGCCGTACTTCGCGTTGGCGCCGGAGCGGGAGTCCGATCCGAGCACGAGGATGTCCTGCGAACCGTCGTCCACGTCGTCGGGGCGCTCGGTGCCGAGGGCCGCGTCGATGTCGACGCCCTTCAGGTTCCCGTTGAGCGTGAAGTAGGCGTAACCGAGCCCGGACCCTCCGACGACCACCAGGGCGGCGGCGCCCCACAGGGCGATCCTCTTGATCCGGCGCCCCCGCGAGGGCTTCCTCCGGCGGCTGCCGGTACCGCGTATTCGGCCGGTGCTCCTGCTCTGCTCGCTCATGCGCTCCCTCTTCCGCTTCTCGCTGCGACCCCCTGCCGTGGTGCACGGGCGTGGTCCGGCGCCCCTGGGCGGGACGGCCGGAGCAGCGAGAAGCGTTGCACAACGAGCTGAGGCCCCCGTCCGCGGACGGGGGCCTCAGAACGAGCGGGTGAGCGGGCCGGCAACCCGGCGCTCACCAGGCAATTCAGCCGATTGTGTAGTAGCTGTTCCAGCCGGTGCCGAGCTTCACCTGTGTGGCAAAGATCTCCGAGGTGCCCACGCCGGTGCCCTTGAGGAGGTACAGCGCTCCGGCGGGGGTGCGGGCCACGAGGTCGGACTTGGCGTCGCCGTTGACGTCACCGGGCGTGACCAGCAGGTCGTAGGCGGACCAGTTGCTGCGGACCTTGACCGGGGTCTCGAACGGGGCGGTGGACTTGCCGGTGCCCTTGGCGAGGTAGAGGTCGTTGGTGCCGCCGCGGCGCAGGAGCAGGTCGTTCTTGCCGTCGTAGGTGAAGTCACCGTGACCGCGGACCTGGTTGTAGACCTGGTAGCCGGTCGCCGCCTTGACCGCGGTGTTGAACTTCCCGTTGCCGTAGCTCGGGTACACCATGAGGTCGCCGGTGGAGGTGACGGCCAGGACGTCGCCCTTGCCGTCGTTGTTCACGTCGCCGGGGGCGACGATCGCGCGCACGGTCTTCCAGCCGCTGAACATCTTCGTCTTCGCGTACGTCGAGCTGCTCGCGGAGCGGTGCAGCCAGTACACGTCGCCCGTCGAGGACTGGCGGGCGATGAGGTCCTCGTAACCGTCGCGGTTGAGGTCCGTCTGGATGATGAGGTTGTACGCGCTGTACGAGCCCGCGAAGGCCTTGCGCGCGGCGAGCGCCTCACCGGTGGAGTTGGCGGTGTACGCGGTCGAGCCGGTGGTCCGGGCGAACAGGTCGGCCCGGTGGTCGCCGCTGAAGCTGGTGTCGTCGATCCGCGGCTGGATCGAGCGGTAGTACGTGGCGACCTTGGTGTAGGCGTCGTACGTGCCCGCGATGTTGCAGGCCTCGGTCTGGCTGGCCGGACCCCACGAGGTGATGCCGATGACACGGCCGCTGACGAACATCGGGCTGCCCGAGTCGCCGGGGCAGGTGGCCTGGCCCGTGGAGTCGTTCCCGGTGCCGCCGACGCCCGCGCAGATCATGTGGCCGGGCTTGTAGGCGCCCGGGAGGTTGACCGCGGTGTCGAGGTTCTCGGAGCACTCGGCGTCCGAGCGCAGCGGCTGCTCCAGGCGCAGGAGGGTGTCCGACAGCGGGGAGAAGTCCCAGTCGGAACCCGTCATGCCCCAGCCGTACGTGGTGGCCACGGTGCCCGCGGTGTAACGGGCGTTGTCGCCGTAGGAGGCGGGCTGGGCAGGGGTGTACGACAGCGGCTTGGAGAGCGTCAGAAGCGCGATGTCGTTGTCGATCGCCTCGGCGTTGTACGAACCCGCGAAATAGGAGCGGGTGATGCCCACCGCGGTGCCCTCGTCATTCGGGCCGCCCGCCAGCTTGGCCGTTCCGGCGAGCACGAGGCCCTGCCCGGTCATGTTCAGCGCCTTGCCGTTCTCGTCCGTCACGCAATGTGCGGCCGTCATCACCTTGTTGGGCGCGACGAGTGTTCCGCCACAGGTGAAGTAGAACAGACCGTCGTTGTCGTACTCGAAGAGGATCTGCACCATCCAGGGTGCGCTGCTGAATGCGGTGCTGGTTCCGCCGATGATCCGCGAGGACTTCCCGGCGGGGCTGACCACGGTGGCGCCCTTGGGGGGCAGGAACTGCTCACCGCCCTCTGCCGCCTGGGCGTTGACCGCCAGGCCGCTTCCCAGCAGCGCGAGTGCCGCGACGCCGGCGCCTATCAGTCTTCGAAAGTTTCGTATCGATCCGGCATGACGCGATATGCGCACGCAAGTCTCCCGTTGTCCAAGGGCATTTCAGAGAATGTGTGCCGTAAGTGGGGGGAGAGTGACGGCCCATTGATATTACACATAGAAATCCGCCCCGTCACCGAAGTAACGGGGCGGATTTCAGGGGCTGTTGAACAGCCCTGACGCAAATGTCCGGTCAGTCGTTTCCGTTACCGGGCGCGGGCGTCGTCTTCTGGATCTGGAGCAGGAACTCCGCGTTGGACTGCGTCTTCTTCATGCGGTCCAGGAGCAGCTCGATGGCCTGCTGCTGGTCGAGCGCGTGCAGCACCCGGCGCAGCTTCCAGACAATGGCCAATTCGTCACTGCCGAGAAGGATTTCTTCCTTACGGGTGCTGGACGCGTCGACGTCCACCGCGGGGAAGATGCGCTTGTCGGAGAGCTTCCGGTCGAGCTTGAGCTCCATGTTGCCGGTGCCCTTGAACTCCTCGAAGATCACCTCGTCCATGCGCGAGCCGGTCTCGACGAGCGCGGTGGCCAGGATGGTCAGCGAGCCGCCGTCCTCGATGTTCCGCGCCGCACCGAAGAAGCGCTTCGGCGGGTAGAGCGCGGTCGAGTCGACACCACCGGACAGGATGCGGCCGGAGGCCGGTGCCGCCAGGTTGTAGGCGCGGCCCAGGCGGGTGATCGAGTCCAGCAGGACCACGACGTCGTGGCCCAGCTCCACGAGGCGCTTCGCGCGCTCGATGGCGAGCTCGGCGACCGTGGTGTGGTCCTCGGCGGGACGGTCGAAGGTCGAGGAGATGACCTCGCCCTTCACCGACCGCTGCATGTCGGTGACCTCTTCCGGACGCTCGTCGACCAGGACGACCATCAGGTGGCACTCGGGGCTGTTGACCGTGATCGCGTTGGCGATGGCCTGGAGGATCATGGTCTTACCGGTCTTCGGCGGGGCCACGATCAGGCCTCGCTGGCCCTTGCCGATCGGGGCGACCAGGTCGATGATCCGGGTGGTCAGGACGTTGGAGTCGGTCTCCAGACGGAGCCTGTCCTGCGGGTACAGCGGGGTCAGCTTCTGGAACTCGGGACGGCCGCGGCCGGTCTCGGGTGCCATGCCGTTGACGGAGTCGAGGCGGACCAGCGCGTTGAACTTCTCGCGGCGCTCGCCGTCCTTGGGCTGGCGCACCGCACCGGTGACGTGGTCACCCTTGCGCAGGCCGTTCTTGCGGACCTGGGCGAGCGAGACGTACACGTCGTTCGGGCCCGGCAGGTAGCCGGAGGTCCGGATGAACGCGTAGTTGTCGAGGATGTCGAGGATGCCCGCGACGGGGATCAGGACGTCGTCGTCGGCCACCTGCACGTCGGTCGCGAAGTCGTCGCGGCCACGACGGCCGCGGCGGTCGCGGTAACGGCCCCTGCGGCCGCGCCGGCCGCCCTCGTCGTCGTAACCGTCGTCCTGCTGCTGGCCGCCGCCCTGCTGGCCCTGCTGCTGGCCGCCGCCCTGCTGGCCCTGACGGCGTCCGCCGCCCTGCTGGCCCTGGTCGTCGCCCTTGCCGCGGCGGTCGCGCTGGCGCTCCCGGCGGTCACCGCGGTCGCCGCGGTCCTGGCGGTCGCCGCGACGGCCGTCCTGGCGGTCTCCGCGGCGGCCCTCGGCGGTGTCCGTGGCGGACTCCGCCTTCGCGTCGGCCTTCGCCTCGCCGCGCTCCTCGGCGCGGTCCTGGCGGCTCTCGCCCTTGGGCTCGGACTTCGGCTCGGCCTGCGGCTCCGCCTTGGACTCGGCCTTGGTGTCGGGACTGCCCGCCTGCGCGGTGGCGCGGCGACGGCGGCGCTCGCCCGTGGGCTGGTCGTCGCTGGCCGGCTGACCGGGGATGTCGATCTGCTGCTGGGCGGCGGCCTTGTCGGCGGCCGGCGCGGCTGCGGTCTCGTCACCGGTGCGTGTCTTGGACGTGGCACGCCGCTTCGGCTTGCTCGCGGTGTCCGCACCCGCGGACGCGGCGGCCTTGGGGGCGGGCGCGGAGGAGCCTCCGGCCTGCGCCTCCTTGATGACCTCGATCAGCTGGCTCTTGCGCATCCGCGCAGTTCCCCTGATGCCGAGGCCGGACGCGACCTGCTGCAGCTCGGCCAGGACCATGCCCTCGAGGCCGGTGCCGGAGCGGCGGCGCCGTGCGGTGGTGCCAGTGGCAGCACCTTCGGCGGGCACGGAGCTGTCGACGCTCTTGTCGGCAGTCACGCCCATCAGATCGGTGGTGTCGCTCACGAAGGGTCCTTCCCTGGAGCGGACGTCGGCCTTCTGGCTCGGCGACCGGTTGTGCTGTCCGACTGCGGTCTGTTGATCGTGTCGATCGCGGACCTTGCCGGGGCGGTGGTCCGCCGGGTACGGCGGAGAGACGAATGTGCGGGGTTCCGGCGCGAGATCCCCCTGCTCGGCCCACTCCTGGACGAGCAAGAGGGTGTCGTGCCGGTTCCGGAGCGTGCTCGAAAGCTCAGGCAGGATGCTCAGGCAGTCGGGGAGGCTCCCGGAAGAGTGGTGGTCCCGGAGGGGGACACGAAGCAACGCGCCACGAAGACGTCGATTGCTGACTTGAGGTTAACACTACCGGCTCCAACAAACATTCCCCCTCTCATGCACCGGCAATCACGTGCGATTACGCGGCGAGCGGCAGCACACTCGCACCGGAGGCGTCGAGAGCGAGCCGGTTCGCGGCCCATCCCTCCCCCGCCAGCCGGGCGACCTTGTCGGCCGAACCCTCCTCCGTCAGCGCGAGCACCGTGGGCCCCGCGCCGGAGATGACAGCCGGGACGCCGTCGGCGCGCAGCCGGTTCACCAGCTCCACGCTCTGCGGCATCGCCGGGCCCCGGTACTCCTGGTGGATCCGGTCCTCGGTGGCGGCCAGCAGCAGCTCGGGGCGCCTGGTCAGGGCCTCGACGAGCAGGGCCGCACGGCCGGCGTTGGCCACGGCGTCCACATGGGGGACGGTGCGCGGCAGCAGACCGCGGGCGGTCTCGGTGAGCACCGGCGTGGCCGGGACGAAGACGACGGGCACGACGGACTCGGCGGGGTCCATCCTGATCGCCCTGGCGGCTCCGCCGTCCATCCAGGCGAGGGTGAATCCGCCGAGGAGACAGGCGGCGACGTTGTCGGGGTGCCCCTCGATCTCGGTGGCCAGCTCCAGCAGCGCGGCGTCGTCGAGACGGGCCTCGCCGCCCGTCGTCACGGCGCGGGCGGCGACGATCCCGGCGCAGATGGCGGCGGAGGAGGAACCCAGGCCGCGGCCGTGCGGGATGCGGTTGGCGCAGACGATCTCCAGGCCGCGGGGCTGTCCGCCGAGCAGGTCGAAGGCCGTGCGCAGGGAGCGTACGAGCAGATGGCTCTCGTCGCGGGGAAGCGTTTCGGCGCCCTCACCCGCGATGTCGATGTGCAGCCCGGAGTCGGCGACCCGGACGACGACGTCGTCGTAGAGCCCCAGCGAGAGGCCTAGGGCGTCGAAACCCGGGCCCAGGTTGGCGCTGGTTGCGGGGACGCGCACCCGGACGGCGGCGGCTCGGAACGCGGGACCGGCCATCGGTTGGACGACTCTTCCTGTACGGCGGCGGGGAGGGTGGAGCAGGGGACTTCGACGTGCGGGGGTCGCCGTTGTGCGGGGAAATGGGGACCCGGCAGT
This sequence comes from Streptomyces sp. CB02058, assembly GCF_001905505.1. GTDB lineage: Bacteria > Actinomycetota > Actinomycetes > Streptomycetales > Streptomycetaceae > Streptomyces. Next base: position 1,126,054 of record NZ_LIPG01000001.1, on the reverse strand, counting down.
CACGACGGCTGCTGCACCGCGGCGGATGCGGCGGGGCGGGTTGAGTACAGCTTATCGAAGGAAGGTTCTGTGGCGACATAGGGCGCACAGGAGGCGCACGATGCGTGTCGCACGCCTCCCATGCGCTCTCCGCCCCGGAAGGGCGGAGAGCTGCCGTACGGCTGGTTACGCGAGGCCCAGCTTCTCGGCCGCGGTGACCGCGTCGACCGGGACCGTGACCGGCTGCGGGGCGCCCGCGACGGCCCAGTCGGGGTCCTTGAGGCCGTTGCCCGTGACGGTGCAGACGATCTTCTGGCCGGGGTCGACCTTGCCCTCTTCGGCGGCCTTGAGCAGACCGGCCACCGAAGCGGCCGAAGCGGGCTCCACGAAGACACCCTCCTGCGAGGCCAGCAGGCGGTAGGCGGACAGGATCTGACGGTCCGTCACCTCGTCGATGAAGCCGCCCGACTCGTCCCGGGCGTCCAGCGCGAACTGCCAGGAGGCCGGGTTGCCGATGCGGATCGCGGTGGCGATGGTGGCCGGGTCCTTGACGATCTCGCCGCGCACGATGGGCGCGGAACCGGAGGCCTGGAAGCCCCACATGCGCGGGGTGTGCGTGGAGAGCGCGTCCTTGGCGTACTCCTTGTAGCCCCTCCAGTAGGCCGTGATGTTGCCCGCGTTGCCCACCGGCAGTACGTGGATGTCGGGGGCGTCGCCGAGCGCGTCGACGATCTCGAACGCGGCGGTCTTCTGGCCCTCGATGCGGACCGGGTTGACCGAATTGACCAGCGCCACCGGGTAGTTGTCCGAGAGGCTGCGGGCCAGGGTCAGGCAGTCGTCGAAGTTGCCGTCGACCTGGAGGATCTTGGCGCCGTGGACGAGCGCCTGCCCCATCTTGCCGAGCGCGATCTTGCCGCGCGGCACGAGGACCGCGCAGACCATGCCGGCGCGCACGGCGTAGGCGGCGGCGGACGCGGAGGTGTTGCCCGTGGAGGCGCAGATGACGGCCTGCGCGCCCTCCTCCTTGGCGCGGGTGATCGCCATGGTCATGCCGCGGTCCTTGAACGAACCGGTGGGGTTGGCGCCCTCGACCTTGAGGTGCACCTCGCAGCCCGTGCGCTCGGAGAGGACCTGCGCCGGAACGAGCGGCGTGCCGCCCTCACGGAGTGTGACGACCGGCGTCGTGCTCGTGACCGGAAGCCGGTCCCGGTACTCCTCGATGATGCCGCGCCACTGGTGGGTGCCCTTGCTGGTCATGGGTCCTTACTCCCCTTCAACACGCATGATGCTGGCGACACCGCGCACGGTGTCCAGCTTGCGCAGCGCTTCGACGGTCCCGGAGAGGGCGGCGTCGGGCGCGCGGTGGGTGACGACGACGAGGGATGCCTCGCCGCTCCCGTCCTGTCGGACTTGCTGGCGGACCGTATCGATGGATACGTCCTGTTCGGCGAAGACCGTCGCGACCTGGGCGAGTACGCCAGGCTTGTCGGCCACGTCGAGACTGATGTGGTAGCGCGTGACGACATCGCCCATGGGACTGACGGGCAGGCGCGTGTACGCGGACTCACCGGGGCCGGTGGTCCCGGCGATGATGTTGCGGCAGACGGCGACCAGGTCACCGAGGACCGCGGAGGCGGTCGGGGCACCGCCGGCGCCGGGGCCGTAGAACATGAGCTGCCCGGCCGCCTCCGCCTCGACGAAGACCGCGTTGTACGCCTCGCGGACCGAGGCCAGCGGATGGCTGAGCGGGATCATCGCGGGGTGCACCCGGGCGGTGACGGACCTGCCGTCGGCGGCGCGCTCGCAGATCGCGAGGAGCTTGACCGTGCAGCCCATGCGGCGGGCGGAGGCGATGTCCGCGGCGGTGACCTCGGTGATCCCCTCGCGGTGCACCTCGCCGATCTTCACGCGGGTGTGGAAGGCGATCCCGGCGAGGATGGCGGCCTTGGCGGCGGCGTCGAAGCCCTCGACGTCGGCGGTCGGGTCCGCCTCGGCGTACCCGAGGGCGGTGGCCTCGTCGAGCGCCTCGGAGTATCCGGCTCCGCTGGTGTCCATCCTGTCGAGGATGAAGTTCGTCGTGCCGTTGACGATGCCGAGCACCCGGTTGACCTTGTCCCCCGCGAGGGACTCGCGCAGCGGCCGTACGAGCGGGATGGCGCCGGCGACGGCCGCCTCGTAGTAGAGGTCCCTGCCGTGCTGCTCGGCGGCGGCGTGGAGCGCGGAGCCGTCCTCGGCGAGCAGCGCCTTGTTGGCCGAGACGACGCCCGCGCCGTGCTCGAAGGCGGTCGTGATGAGCGTGCGGGCGGGCTCGATGCCCCCGATGACCTCGACGACGACGTCGATGTCGCCCCGTTTGACCAGGGCGGTCGCATCAGTGGTGATCAGCGTGGGGTCGATGCCCTCCCGCACCCTGGAGGGCCGGCGGACGGCGACACCGGCGAGCTCGACCGGCGCGCCGATGCGCGCGGCGAGGTCGTCGGCGTGCGTCGTCATGATGCGCGCCACCTCTGAGCCGACCACTCCACAGCCCAGCAGCGCCACCTTCAGCGGACGCGTACGCATCATCCGACCTCGTTTCTCATACTTCTGATGTGTGGACCAGTCTCACTCACCGGACGGGGGTTTCTGCCACCCGTCCGGATTTTGAGATGTGAATTTCATCAGCCGACATCGAGACGCAGGAGATCTTCCTCCGTCTCGCGCCGGACGATGACCCGCGCCTCACCGTCACGCACAGCGACGACGGGCGGGCGCAGGGCATGGTTGTAGTTGCTCGCCATGGAACGGCAGTACGCACCGGTGGCGGGCACCGCGATCAGGTCACCGGGGGCCAGATCGGACGGCAGGAACGCGTCCTTGACCACGATGTCACCACTCTCGCAGTGCTTGCCGACGACGCGTACGAGCATGGGCTCGGCGTCCGAGCTGCGCGAGACGAGCGCGACGCTGTACTCGGCGTCGTACAGCGCGGTGCGGATGTTGTCGGACATCCCGCCGTCGACGCTCACGTACGTCCGCAGGCCCTCGAGGGGCTTGACGGTGCCGACCTCGTACAGCGTGAAGGCCGTCGGGCCGACGATCGCGCGGCCCGGCTCGACGGAGATGCGCGGGGTCCGCAGTCCGGCCGCCTCGCACTCCCGGGTGACGATGTCGCCGAGCGACTTGGCGATCTCGTGCGGCTCGCGGGGGTCGTCCTCGCTGGTGTAGGCGATGCCGAGGCCGCCTCCGAGGTCGATCTCGGGGAGCTCGACGCCGTGTTCGTCGCGGACCTCGGCGAGCAGCTGCACGACACGCCGCGCGGAGACCTCGAAGCCGGCCATGTCGAAGATCTGCGAGCCGATGTGCGAGTGGATGCCGATCAGTTCGAGGCCGTCCAGGGTGAGCACCCTGCGGACCGCCTCGGCGGCCTGTCCGTCGGCGAGCGCGATGCCGAACTTCTGGTCCTCGTGCGCGGTGGCGATGAACTCGTGGGTGTGGGCCTCGACGCCGACGGTGACCCGGATCTGCACACGCTGGCGCTTGCCGAGCCGCTGCGCGGTGTGGGCCACGCGGACGATCTCCTGGAAGGAGTCGAGCACGATCCGCCCGACACCCGCCTCGATGGCCCGCTCGATCTCGGGGACCGTCTTGTTGTTGCCGTGGAAGGCGATCCGCTCGGCGGGCATCCCGGCGTCCAGGGCGGTGGCGAGCTCGCCGCCGGAGCACACGTCCAGGTTCAGCCCCTCCTCCTTGAGCCAGCGCACCACGGCGCGCGAGAGGAAGGCCTTCCCGGCGTAGAAGACGTCGGCGTCCTGGCCGAAGGCGTCCGCCCAGGCCCGGCAGCGGGCCCGGAAGTCGGCCTCGTCCAGGAAGTACGCCGGGGTGCCGAACTCCTGTGCCAGCCGGGCGACTTCGATCCCGCCGACGGTGAGCGCGCCGTCCGCGTCACGGGTGACGGTGCGGGACCAGACCTTGGCGTCCAGCTCGTTCAGGTCGGTGGCGGGGGCGGTGTAGTGACCCTCCGGAAGGACATCGGCGTGACGGGGTCCGGCGGGGTGTGCGGATCGGCTCATCGTTCTGCTCTGCTCTCTTACGGTCTCAGAGGTGTTCGGGCGCGCTGATGCCGAGCAGGGACAGGCCGCCTGCCAGCACCGTCCCGGCGGCTTCGGCAAGGGCCAGCCGGGAGCGGTGGGCGGCCGAGGGTTTCTCGTCGCCGACGGGGAGCGGCGGGCGGGCGTCGTAGAGGTCGAAGAAGGCGTGCGCGAGCGTTTCGAGATGCCGGGCGAGCCGGTCGGGCGCCCGGTGGCGGGCGGCGGCGGCGAGGACGCCGGGGTGGTCGGCGAGGGCGGCGTGCAGGGCGGGGGCGTGGACGTCCTGCTCGTAGGCGCCGGTGACGCCGAGCCGCGCCCCCTCGCGGGTGAGCGCGCGGGCGCGGGCGTGGGCGTAGCGGACGTGGAAGAGCCCGTTGCCCTCCCCCTGTACGAGGAGTTCCTCGCCGAGGGCCGCGCGGTCGTGCCCGGCGGCGCGCAGCAGGCCCCAGCGGGTGGCGTCGGCGCCGAGCCGTTCGAGCAGTTCACCGGCGGTGGCTGCGACGGGGACGGGCCGGACCTCCGTGAGCGGTGCGGGGGGATGCCCGTACGCGTCGACGGTGACACCGAGGCGCGCCCAGTCGGGGTCGGGCATCTCCTCGCAGGTGACGCGCACCAGGGCGCCCTGCGCGCGCAGCAGCTTCGCCGCGGCGCCCGCCACGACCGCCGCCCGGACCTCGCGCCGGTGGTGGAGCTGGTGGACCTGCCCGGCGCACTCGGCGCCCCACCCGTACCGGATGCCCTGCGCGAGCACCTCGCGTACGCGGGCGGCGCCGTCGGCGGAGGCGTCGATCGTGAAGTTCAGGAAGCCGGGTCCGGTGATCTCGACCCGTCCGATCCCGGGTGCGCCGACGACCCGCTCCCGCAGGATCTCGGCCACGCCCCGCGCCGGGAGCCCCGCGGGCCCCGCGAGCTGCAGCGCCACCGCGCAGGCGTAGTCCCCGCTCCCCCCGGGCCGCGTCCTCTCCACCCGGACGCGCGCGGGCACGGGCGCGCGCAGGGCGTCCTCGTCGACCGCGCGGCGCACAGCGTGCAGCACGGTCCTGGAGAGATCTGCGGGGGTCACGGGACAAGCGTATGGGAGGAAGGGGGGCACTTCGCCAACCGGTTTCGCCATACGGGCAGCGATCCGGCCTCCACCGCCCGACGGTGCCCGCGATGGCCCGGCAGACCGCGCCCCGCATCGCCCGACCGGCAGCTCGACGGACGGCACATCCAGCCGCTCAGCCGTCCCCCACTCCACCGCTCAGCCTGCCGCGCTCCCGGCCGTCCCGGCCCCGCGCCTGCCGTCCAGCGGCACGGCGCTCTCCCGGTGCGCGAGCCGCCGCACCATGCGCACCAGCTCACTCGGCTCGAACGGCTTCGCCAGGAAGGCGTCGACCCCGGCGGCGACCCCGGACTCCACCTCGTACGGCGTGCAGGCGCTCACGACGGCGACGGGCAGATGCCCGGTCCGCGGATCGGCGCGCAGCCGGGCGGCGGTCTGGATTCCGTCGAGCCGGGGCATCACGACGTCCAGAGTGATCACGTCGGGACGGACCTCATGGACGAGGTCCAGGCACTCGACGCCGTCGGCCGCGGTCACGACCTCGAAGCCCTCCAGCTCGAGATTGACCCTGATCAGCTGCCGGATGACCTTGTTGTCGTCCACAACAAGCACGCGGCCGTACGCCCCTGACACCCTTCGAGGGTAGGTCGGGCGGAGTGGCTGCGTCCGGGTTTTGCCCACTTCCGCCCCCGGAGGGGTGGCCGGCGCCTCTGCGGGGACACCGTCCGGCGGCCGCCGGCGACGCGGAAATACCTGTTCCCGGACACCCCGTCGGAGCTGGTAGGGTTTCACCTGTCGCAGCCGAGCGCAGCGACATCGCCCCCGTAGCTCAGGGGATAGAGCATCGGCCTCCGGAGCCGGGTGCGCAGGTTCGAATCCTGCCGGGGGCACTTCGCAGGAAGTGCCGAAAAGACCTTCTGTCCAGTGGAGACACTGCGCAGGAGGTCTTTTTCATGGGGGAACTCTCCTTTGAACCGTTCTCCGACGGTTGTCTGGTTCCGGTCGGTGGCGGTGGCCCTGTCCGGCATCCGGGCGGGGCTTGATGACCTCCAACAGCTGGCGCCAGGGACTCCTGCCGCCTTCCGCGGCCCGTCGTCGGTCGACGTGGCACCCCTGGCGACGCGCCCAGTCCTACCGTCCGGCACGCTTCCAGGCGTCGACGAACTCCCGGTAGAGGAAGCGCTGGAACGGCTGCGCTCCGGTGAAGGCGAGCTGTTTGCCGAGTGTGCGCGCACCGAACCAGAGCCCACTGACCATCGGCACTCCCGTGGCGGCCTCCCCCACCGAGGCCACCGTGCCGACCAGCTCGCGTTCCATCTCGGACAACTCCACCCGGCGCAGGCCCAGGCGTTCGAGAAGCTGGCGCTTGACTCCCTCGATGTCACGCGCGAGGCGCACGTAGTCCTCGTCGGTGACGCAACGCTCCACGGCCGCGCGCAGCTCGGCGGCCCGGTCGCGGTATTGACGGATGCGAGAGGCCACCAGCTTGATCCAGTCCTGGTCACTGCGCCTGCCGACCTCGCTCGGCGTCCAGAGGCGCCCTCCCAGCAGGGGGAGTTCGAGCTGGAGAAGCTGGAGCCGATGGGTGTCGTCCTGGCCCGCGGCCTCGCTGAGCGTGGTGTGGATGCCACGCACCGACTGGATCAGGTCCAGAACGCGGCCCTCGTCGGCGCCCTGGCGGGTCATGTCGAACGTCAGGGAGAAGTCCCGGCGCATCGGGTGCGACTGGTACGACACGGTCGCGGCTTCGGCTCTGGCCCGGTATTTCATACCGCGGGCGAGGGTGGCCATGAGGTAGTTGCCCTGGGTGGGAGCGGCGATCTCCTTGAGTGCCTCGCCCAGCAGCACGGCCGCCGCACGGGCCCACTCACCGAAGGCGTCCTCCTCCACGCCGTCCCGCGTCGCTATGCGCCGGTCGTGATGCCCCGCGACGCGGCGGACCTCTCGCTCCTGGAAGGCGCTCCAGTCCCGTATTCGGGTCGACAGCGCGTCCTGGCCGCCCGCGCTGGCGGTGTCGCAGACGAAAGCCTGCTCGACGAATCGGGCCATGCTGGTCAGCCCGTGCACGGTCTGCAGGTCGTGCACGGCGGAGGCCTCGAGAGCAGCCGCGGCCTCCTGCTGAGCCGGGTCGAGGTGTAACGGACGCAGGAGTTCGACGTCGACCAGAGCGCGGAGCAGATACGGGCGGTCACCGAAGTCCAGCGGACCGGGCGCGTGAAGGACGGGATGGGCGACGTACACCTTGGACATGAAGATCAAGGACTGGACGATCTCCACGAAGCACTGCCGCGCGAAGGGGTCCTCGGGGGCTTCGCGCCGGTTCTGCGAGAGCAGGAACTCCTCGGCGCTGATCAGTGAGGTGACGTCGATGGCGACGTCGGTGTTCGCCTGCCGCTGCCTCATGCCCCGGCCGCCTTCAGGAACCATTCGACGGTCTCGGTCCGCCCTGTCACATTGGCGTCGAGGGTGGGGGTCGGCTCCGCCAGGAATTCACGGGTGAGCGTGAGCGGCTCGCCGTCCTCGCCGCAACTGCGCAAGCCGGCGGCTTCGGCGAGGCACAGGCCCGCGGCACCGTCCCACAGCTTCTGCTTCCTGCGCCAGAACAGGTCGAACGACGGCAGTCCGGGCGCCGTCAGGCCAGTGACGTCGAGAGCGGTGCGCAGCATGTCGAGGGTCTGCGAGGTCGTCCTGGTCTTGAGCGTGTAGCCGGCCTGTCGTGCCGCCGCGTCGAAGGCGGGACGATCCTGACCCCGGCTCCGGGTCACCGACAGGTGCATGCCGGGCCCCGCTTGGGACGTGGGCGGGACGGTGCGGCCGTTCAGGGACAGCTGGTGCGCCCTGGCGTCGGCGGACACCACGAGAGGGGTCCGTCCGGCACCCAGTTCGGGAGCGATGACGAAGGCCGCCCTGGGCTGCCAGTCCTCCAGGAGGCATACGACCGAGCAGAACTCCACGCTCTCCCCCCGGACGAATTCGGCGGTGCCGTCGATGGGGTCCACCACCCAGACGCGTCCACTGGACGAGGCCACGTCCGCCCGGGTCCCGGACCGCTCGTCCTCCTCCGCGATCACCACGGCGTCCGGACCGTCGAAGTCACGGATCGCCGCGACCACCAGCTCCTGCACCGCGATGTCGGCCTGCGTGAGCAGTGTCCGGTCGTCCTTGACCTCGACGGGCAGGTCGGCCAGCCGCGACCTGTAGTCCGCGAACACCGGCAGGAGTTGACCTTCCAGCGTGGACCAGAGCGATTGGATCGGCGACATGTGGATGCTGGCCTCCGTGCCTTCCCCGGGACGAACTGACGGTCAGTCCGCAGACACCGGAACCCTGCCACAGGGCGCGGCGCTCAGGAAGTGGCCTCTCTGCCATCTGCCGCTCGCCGCGGACGGCAACGCGTCCCAAGGGTTCAGGTCGTGACGGTTCAGGAGGTGCGCATCAGGTTGCGGAGGCCGGCGACGAGTGCGGGAACGTCTCGTACGGACTCTTCCGTCACATCGCCCTCGGGTGTCTCCACGGGCGGGACGCCGGCACTCGGACGTCGAGATCCGAGCGCCGAGCGCCGACGCGGCGGACAGCGTGGCGGCGGAGGGGTGGCACGGTGCTCGGCAGCGAGCGGGGGCGGGACTACTTCCGCTTGACGATGCGCCAGTCGCGGCCCTGCTTCGGGACGTCCGCCTCCGCAGCGGCCGGGGAGTCGGCGTCCTGGTCCTGCACGACCTCCCCCGGAATGACGTGAGGGGCGGGCTCGGCGAGTTCCAGGCCGGCGAGGTGCGTCTTCAGCCGCTTCGCCATGGGGCGATAGGTGGCGAAGGTGAGCGTGCCGGACACGGCGGCCCCGACCAGGGGGATGGCCTTCGAGACGGACTTCGCGAAGGTCTGCTTCGTCATCTCCACGCCGAGGGATGCGGCGACCCTCTTCACGATCGGATAGACGACTCCCTGGGTCAGCGCCCTCTGAGGAAGCTTCTTGATGACCTGTTCGGACATCGCCTTCGCCACCTGCCCCACGGCGACGTTGGCGGAATGGGTTCCGTACATCACCCCGAAGAAGAGGGTGAGGATGCTCCTGGTGGCGTCGTCGATCTGTTCCCCGTCGACGTCGCCGTCGTCGGGGAACAGATCGGGCCAGCTGTAGAGGTAGGCGAGCTTCTGCGCGATACGCAGCATGTGACCGATGTACTGGGCGAGGTCGGCAGGCACCGTCGCCACCGCGGCCAGCGCTCCGGGCAGGCCGGCAGCTGCCGAGAGGGCGCTGACCTTGGCCGTCTCGTAGCGGATGGATTCATCGGCCAGCCTGTTCAGCACGTCGAGAGAGATGCCGGCCGCCGCCGGAGTCCCGGCCACCGCCATGGCGACCTCGTACTCCGAGCAGTGGCGGGCCAGCGCGGTCCGGAGGTATGCCTCCCGCTCGACGCGCACACCGGGAAGGCGTGCGGAGCGGAGGAGAAGCGTGGCGAAGCTCGCCCCCGGGTTTTCGATCAGCTTGTTGGTAGCCATGCCGCGAACGTACTCCGGACAGGTGACCCGCATCCCTCCAACCGGTCATTCCACGCGCGGGGTTGAAGCGCGGGAGGAACCTCGGGGTTGGTGGACGCGAAAGGCGGCGGTGGCCCACGAGGACGGTCTCGACGCGCCTCGGACGGCCACCGCTCCGGACGTGGCGGGGCCCGGGAGTCGTATCCAGCTCCCGGGCCCCTGGGGTTGCCACCCAATTGCGCTTGCCAGCGCCGTTTAAGAGTGCGGATCAGTCGTCATACCGTCGCGTTCTTCCTTTGAACTACCGCGCCGCGGCAGAGGCGCAGGCCGGATTCGAACCAGCATTCAACGGTGTTCGTCCGCACTCGGTCGATCTGGCAATCGGCGGCGATACTGAAGCTGGAGCGAGAGTCTGAGATTGATCGCGGCTGCCTCTGCCATGTTGGGCCACCCCGGCAGGTGGTGCCGGGGGGAGGACTCGAACCTCCACCGTTACCGCGTCTTCAGGCTGAACGTTCAGTTTCAGCTTGCGCTCGTCACACGGGACGGACCTCAATTCCGACTCGTGCAGGGTGCGCAGCCCCCACGGCATTGGCGCGGGGGCGTTCTCGGGGTGTGCCGCCTCGTGTCCGATCCGCGTCCGACCCTAGCCGAACAGGTAGCCGAACACCGCGTCTCCGACGCGCCGGTCGGTGACCTCGGCGCCGTTGGCCTCCTCGCGGGCGAACTTCACCGCGTGCTGGAGCTTCTCGACCCGCTCCAGCAGTTCGTTCACCCGGCGCGCCGGAAGCGCTCCGGAGAACTTCACGGTCGTCCAGTACCCGATCGGCACGTCCTCGTAGTACACGTCGACCTGGGCCGGGTGCTTCTCCGTCGCCTCGGCCTTGACGTGGTTGCGGGGGACCTTCTTCGTGCGGATGGTGCGGACCGGGTCCGTCTTCCACCAGTCCGTCGACGGGTCCAGCGACCAGGACTCCGAGGCGTCCAGGACCGGAAGCTTCTTCACGAAGGTGTGCAGGTCGGTGAGCTGCTTCTCCAGGAAGAGCAGGTAGCTGACCGGGACTTCGGCGACGACGGTGCGTCCGTCGACGACGACGTCGGCGCGGGCCGAGCAGTTCGCCCAGTCCTTCGTCGCGGTCACGTCGAACAGCCGGGTCAGCGACGCGGACATCTCACGCAGCGCCTCCTCGGCCTTGACCTGTACCCGCGCGGACTCGGGCGGAAGCTGCTCGCCCTCCTCGTCCTTCGGCTGGTACGTACGCGAGATGCCTGCCAGCAGCGCCGGCTTCTGCACCTTGTGGTGGGCCGCGGTGATGTCCTGGAGCGACTTGCTCTTGACACCCTTCTCCACGGCGATGATCTGGTTGAGCTTCGTCACTTCGCCCCCTTCGAGTGATCAGGAAGGTACCGCACCCGTTTTCGATCGGTCGCGCGATTTTCCGTCGGGCGCGCTCGTGCGCCCGCGGGCCATCCGGAATCCGAGGTCGTCGATCGCGAACGTGGGGTGGCTGCGGCGGCGCACCGTGGCGCCACAGCCGCGCTCCGCCTCGGCCCAGCCACCGCCGCGGAAGGTGCGGTAGGCGCCGTAGACCTCCTCGTCGTAGAGGTCCCAGCACCACTCCCAGACGTTGCCCAGCATGTCGTACAGACCCCAGGCGTTCGGGCGCCTGCCGCCGACGTCGTGGAGCCTGCCGTCCGAGTTGCCCTCGTACCAGGCGATGCTGTCGAGTTCGCCGTAGCGGTAGCCGGTGGTGCCCGCCTTGCACGCGTACTGCCACTCCGCCTCCGTGGGCAGGCGGTAGCCGTCGGCGGCCGGGTCGCGGACGACCTCGCCGCTCCCCTCCGCGCGGGAGTAGACCGGGTCCAGTCCGACGCGGGCCGAGAAGCGGTTGCACAGGTCGACGGCGTCGAGCCAGCTGATGCTCGTCACCGGCAGGGCGTGGGACACGGCGGGATCGGGAGTCGTGTCCGTGAGGGCCCAGTACTGGCCGAGGGTGACGGGGAGACGGGCGAGCCGGAAGGGCCCGACGGTCTCCTGCCACTGTTCTCCGCGGCGGTCGTCGCGGAGGTCGACGGTGCCGGCCGGTATCGGGACCATGCCTGCCGCCGTCTCGTCGTCGAGCAGGCTCACGCGGCGCCCTCCCTGTCCGGAGAGCCGAAGTGCCCCCGCGCCCAGGCTACTTCGGCCTGCGCCCGGCCGCCGGTGAACCCGGCCCCTGCGACGCCTCCGCCTCAGCCCAGCAGCCGGACCGGCTTCCCGTCGAGATGGGCGCGGATGTCCTCGACGGCGTCGCCGTAGTACGCCGCGTAGTTGGCCTGCGAGACATAGCCCAGGTGCGGTGTGGCCAGCAGGCGCGGTGCGGTGCGCATCGGGTGGCCGGCGGGGAGGGGTTCGACGTCGAACACGTCGACGCCCGCACCCGCGATGGCTCCCCTGCGCAGGACGTCGAGCAGCGCGTCCTGGTCGACGATCGCGGCCCGCGAGGTGTTGACCAGAAAGCTGCCCGGCCGCATCAGCCCGAGCTCCCGGGCCCCCAGCAGGCCACGCGTACGCTCGCTCAGCACCAGGTGTACGGAGACGAAGTCGCTGGTCTCCAGCAGCTCTTCCTTGGACGCGGCGAAGGCCACCCCGGCTTCCTCGGCGCGCTCCGGGGTGAGGTTCCGGCTCCAGGCCACGACATCCATGCCGAAGGCGCGGCCGACCGCGGCGACCCTGGTGCCGATCTTGCCCAGCCCGAGGACGCCGAGCCTGCGCCCGTGCAGGTCGGCGCCGACGGTGGACTGCCAGGGGCCGCCGTCCCGCAGTGCGTTGGCCTCGGTCACGATCCCGCGCGCCAGTCCGAGGAGCAGGGCCCAAGTGAGCTCGACGGGTGGGGTGGCCGTGCTCGCGGTGCCGCAGACGGTGATCCCCCGGCGTTCGGCGGCGGCGTAGTCGATGGACGTGTTGCGCATGCCGGAGGCGACGATCAGCCGCAGGCGCGGCAGCCGGTCGATCAGCGTCGCCGGGAACGGCACTCGCTCCCTGAGCGTGACGACGATGTCGAACTCCGCCAGCCGCGCGGCCAGTTCGTCCTCCGTGGCGCAATGACCGGCGAAGGAGACCACCTCGACGTCGTCGGCGACCGGCGACCAGTCGGCGGCGGTGAGGGCCACGGACTGGTAGTCGTCGAGCACGGCACAGCGGAGTTTCATGGCGTCTTCCCCTTCGGCGGCGGCGACGGCACGGCGTCGGCCCTGCGGCAGCACCGGGAAATCTACCGGCCGCTTCCCGGGATCATGCCCCCGGCCATGCCTCCCTGTTCCGCGCGACGTCGTAGACCCGTTCCACCTGGGTGGGGGTGAGTACGCCGGTCAGCGGGGCGAGGGCGGACAGCTGGCGTTCGCGGAGGACGCGGACGTCCGCCGGGGTCATGACGACCTCCAGCTCGGTGACTCCGGTGAAGACCAGCACGGTCCGGACGGGGACGTCGAAGGCGCAGTGCGTCTCCAGCACGGTCCGCGCCCACCGCGTCCCCGGCCGGTCGTCGAGCTCGTACGGCTGCGGGGGGCCGTCGCCGGTCCGCAGGGTGCCGTCGGCGATCCGTACCGACGCCCCGGGGTGGTGTTCGGTGCTGACGGCGAACACCCCGCCGGGCCCGATGAGCAGATGCCCGATCTCGGTGCCGTCCGGCAGGGGCACGGAGTGCAGGACCCGCCAGCCGTGCCGGGTGAGCCGCTTGAGCTCGGCACCCACCCGCCGCTCCCCCGCCAGGGCTCCCCTGCGCGGGTCCCCGTCCTTGTGCCGCCGGAGGGCTCCGGTGGCAGCCCGTACGAGCGCCCCGGTCGCGGACTCGCCGAGCTGCTCGCGCAGCGCGGCGCCCGGCCGGCGCGTCGCGAGGTCGCTCCCGGGTGTCAGCGCGGGCAGGACGGGCGGCCTGCGGGAGCCGGTGGACGGCGTCCCTGGCTCGGAGGCGGGAGCGGGAGCGGAGGCGGGTGCGGGAGTGTGCCCGGCCGCGGGCTCGGGCACAGGAGCAGCCGTGGGCTCGGGGACAGCTGAAAGGACAGCCGTGTGCCGGGGGGCGGTCTCCCCAGCCGTGTGCCCGGGGGCGGTCTCCCCCACCGCCGCCACCACCGGTGCCGCCTCCTCCACCGGTGCCGCCTCTGCCTCCGGCGCCTCACCCGAAGGCACCACCTCGGCCTCCGGCGCCTCCCCCACCGGGGCCTGCGCCGGCATCGCCTCCGCCGCGGGCGGCGGCTTCTGCGTCGGCACCTTGTCCACGAGGGCGCCCCGCTTCCGCATCCCCCTCAGCGGCGGAATCCTCGGGGCCGACGGCGGGGTGCGCGGCGCCTGCGGCACGGGCGGCGCATCCTCGCCCACGAGCGCCGGCAGGTCCGGAACCTGGCGCGCCAGCGCGTCGGTCACGGCGTCGCGGTAGCGCGGGTGCAGCACCGTGATCGTGCCGCTGCCCCGGTCCGCCCATCCGATCGCGGTGCCGTCCGGCAGGTTCACATAGAGCCGGTCGTGCCCGAAGAGCTGCCATGACGTGACCTTGAGATCCTGCATCGTGCCCCCTCTGTTCACAGCTCCGGCGTCCGTCTCCCCCAGCCTGTACGGCGGTCCGGCCGCCGCACAGGGCGCAGAGCGGGCGCGTGGAATCGGGAACCCGGCGTTCCGGAGCAGTCCGGGCCCGGTGTGCCCCGGACCGGACTGCTCCGGCGCCCCCGTCGGACGCGCTCCGTCAGACGAGGGGGAGACCCGGCGCCGGATAGGCGTCCATCATCGTCCTGACTTCGTCGCGGACCTTGGAAACGGTCGCTTCGTCACCTGTACGAGCGGCATCGACCACAAGATCGATCCACTGTGCGACCGCGCCCATCTCGGAGACGGGGATGCCCCGGGACGTCAGGGCGGGGGTGCCGATGCGGATGCCGGACGGGTCGAAGGGCTTACGGGGGTCGTAGGGAACGGTGTTGTAGTTGACGACGATCCCGGCCCGGTCGAGCGCCTTGGCGGCGATCTTCCCGGAGACGCCCTTGCCCGTGAGGTCGGCCAGCAGCAGGTGGTTGTCCGTGCCGCCGGACACGAGGTCGAAGCCGCGTGCCGCCAGTTCCTCGCCCAGCGCACGGGCGTTGGCGACGACCTGGTGGGCGTACGCCGCGAAGTCCTCCCCCGCCGCCTCCTTCAGCGCGACCGCGATGGCGGCCGTCGTCTGGTTGTGCGGGCCGCCCTGGAGCCCGGGGAACACGGCCCGGTCCACCGCCCTGGCGTGCTCGGCCGTGGTCAGGAGCATCGCCCCGCGCGGCCCGCGCAGGGTCTTGTGGGTGGTGGTGGACACCACGTCGGCGTACGGGGCGGGCGAGGGGTGCGCGCCACCGGCGATCAGCCCCGCGATGTGGGCGACGTCGGCGACCAGCACGGCGCCCACCTCGCGGGCGATCTCGGCGAACCCGGCGAAGTCGATGACGCGGGGCACGGCCGTACCGCCGCAGAAGATCAGCTTGGGGCGCTCGGCGCGCGCCAGGTCGCGCACCTCGTCCAGGTCGATGCGCCCCGTGTCCCGGCGCACCCCGTACCGCACGCCCCGGAACCAGCTGCCCGTCGCCGAGACACCCCAGCCGTGCGTCAGGTGGCCGCCCATCGGCAGGGACATCCCGAGCACGGTGTCGCCGGGCTCCAGGAACGCCATGTAGACGGCGAGGTTGGCCGGGGAGCCCGAGTACGGCTGCACATTGGCGTGTTCCATGCGGAACAGCGCCTTCGCGCGCTCGACGGCGAGCGTCTCGACCTGGTCGATGACCTGCTGGCCCTCGTAGTAGCGCTTTCCGGGGTAGCCCTCGGAGTACTTGTTCTGGAGAACGGTGCCGGACGCCTCCAGCACGGCGGCGGAGACGTAGTTCTCGCTGGGGATCAGGCGCAGGGTGTCCGCCTGGAGCCGCTCCTCGGCGTTCACGAGAGCGGCGAGCTCCGGATCGGCGGCTTTCAGAGCGGGGCGGCGGGCATCGGACGGCTGTACGGCCACGGGGTTCCTCCCGGGTCGGTCGCACGGGGGCGACATGGACCCGGAATGCCCAGGCGGACGGCCCTCCGGCGATGACGCCCCGGGCGTGCCCGGAGTGTGCCGCTCCCTCGTGGTCGGTTCCACGGAGCACCCCGCGGGGTGCGCGCCAGTCGCGGCATTCGGCACCTTACTGCGCGGCGGGCCGATCCGACAGCGTGCCGTGGGCCGTTCGGGGCGGAGCGCCCAGGGGATCTTTCCCGCCAATCCGACCGGACATCCGCAAGGAAGAGTGAACGGGTACGAAACTGGGCAGTTTCCCGGCGACCTGACGAGGTTCGGCGGTGGGGGGGCCGTGATGGAGTCACGTGATCAGCCGGGGATGCCCGAGTCCAGACCCGGGTCCGGGCAGGAGCCCGGAGTCGAGTACACCTGGGGCGGTTTCCAGCCACCCCCTGCCGCACCTCCGGCGGCGGGCCCGCCGCCGCCCGGGGCCGCGACGCGCGCCGTCGCCGCCGGTCTGCTGAACCTCTCGGGACTGGGGCTCGGCCATGTCCTGGTGAGCAACTGGCGCAGGGCCGCGGTGAGCTGGGCGGCCACGGCGGTCTTCCTGCTCGTCGCCCTGCCCGCCGACCCGGACGGCGTGCCCGCAGCGCTGGTCGCCGTCTATCTCCTGCTGCTCGTCCTCGTCGCCGCCGACGCGGCCCGCATCGCCTGGCGCGCGGACACCGTCCGGTGGCTCCGGCCGGTCCTGGCGGGGGCGCTCGGACTGCTGCTCCTGGCCGTCCCGGTCGCCGGCACCTTCGCCTACGGTTCCGCGCGGGACGAGGCGGTGGAGCAGGAGTTGCTCGACCGGCTGAAGGAGGGGGACGATCTGGTCGCGAAGGCGGCGAAGAGCCCGTTCGCGCTCTCCAAGGCGGACTACGGCCACGCGCTCACGCTCTACCGGGGGCTGGGCGAGGACCATCCCGGCTCGCGTGCCGCCGCGCTCGTGCCCGAGCGCCTGGAGGCGTACTACGCCGCCGTGGCCACGCCGTACAGCGCGAAGCAGCACTGCGAGGCGATCGATCCCCTGACCTATCTGCGGACGCTGCCGCGCACCGTGGACCGGAAGCTGCTCGGTGATCTCGCCGGCTACCCGGACACCCCGCTCGCGGAGTCGCTGTACGGCTGCGGTGTCTCCCGCCTCGGCGGTACGGGCACGAGTTCGGGCGGCGAGGAGCTGGGCACGCTGCTGCGCACCTTCCCCGAGTCCTCGCAGGCCGGGCAGGTGGGCCCGGCCGTCAGCGCGACGATACGGCAGCAGGTCGCGGGCCTGAAGGACGCGGAACCCTGCACCGTGACCGAGCAGTTGCGCGGGACGCGCACCCTCGTCGCGGAGCTCCCCGAGACCTCAGTGCCCACCCTGGAGCGGCAGGCCGAGGCCGGGGTGCGGGACGGTGTGTTCGCCTGCGGCGTGGACGAGTTCAAGGAGAAGGAGTTCACCGAGGCGCGGACGACCCTGACGGACTTCGCGGACACCTACAAGGACGACGGGCGCCGTCAGCAGGCGCGGAACATCGCCATAGCGGCCGAGATAGCCGAGGACCGTCCCGCGGCGGGCAAGCGGCTGCCCCCGAGCGGCAGGCCGGGCGGGGCGCGCATGGAGCTCGTCATCAGCAACGACGCGCCCAACGACGTCGAGGTGCTCTACACGGGGCCGGTCACGGGCACGGTGAAGCTGAAGGCCTGCGGCGGCTGCGAGCGGTACAGCAGCGAGGCCGCCGGCGCCGCACGTGCCTGCAAGGCGAGCGGCACGTCGTACCCCAGGGCGAAGCTGCGGCTCCCGGCGGGCGACTACCACTTCCTGTACAAGCGCGGTACGGACGCGACGACGGCCGTGGACAACTACACCTCGGGTTCGAAGGTCGCTCCCGGCTACACGTACACGAGCTGCACGTATGTCGTGGAGCGGGACGAGTTCGGACTGGACCTGCCCACGCTGCCGGACCTGCTGAAGCCCACGTCCGCTTCCTGAGGCACGCGCCTCGGCCTGCGCGGGCGCGCGTCAGGCCGAGGTGCGCTTCCGCGCGCCCCCGGCGGTCTTCTTCGCGGCCCCCTTCTTCGCGGCGCCCCCCGTGGCCGCCGGGCTGCCCGCCTTCTCCTTCGCCGTCGTCCTCTTGGCCGTGGCCTTCTTCGCGGTCGTCTTCTTCGCGGCTGCCTTCTTCGGTGCGGTCTTCTTCGCCGCCGTCTTCTTCGGTGCCGCCCGCTTCGCCGAAGCCCCTGACTTCTTCGCGGCGCCGCCCCGGCGGGACCCGATGGGGTGGACGTCCGCCACCTCGCCCTCGTGTCCCTCGCCCTCCCCGTGGGACTCCCGCGCCGCCCGCACGCTGCTCTCCAGCGCCGCCATCAGGTCGATGACCTTGCCCTCGGGCTCCTCGCCCTCCGCCTCACCGACGGGTTCACCGGCCGCCTTCGCCGTGACGAGTTCCTCGACGGCCTCGCGGTAGTCGTCGCGGAGCGCGTCCAGGTCGGCGTCGCCCAGGGTGTTCATCAGCGCGTCCGCCAGGTCGAGTTCGGCGTCGCGGATCTTGACGCCGGAATCGGGGGCGACGCCTTCCGGGGCGCGGATCTCGTCCGGCCACAGCAGGCCGTGCATGGCGATGACGTCGTCGACGACCCGCAGCATGCCGAGCCGTTCCCGCCCGCGCAGCGCGTACTTGGCGACGGCGACCTTCCCGCTGCGCCTCAGGGCCTCACGCAGCAGGGCGTACGGTTTCGCCGCCGGCACGCCGTTGGCCGAGAGGTAGTACGCCGAGTCCAGCTGGAGGGGGTCGATCGCCGACGGGGGCACGAATCCCTCGATCTCGATCGTCTTGGCCGTGGGCAGCGGCAGCGAGGCGAGGTCCTCGTCCGTCACCGGGATCACGGTGCCGTCGGCGTCCTCGTAGGCCTTGACGGTCTCGCAGGCGGGGATCTCCTCCTCGTCCAGCTCACAGACCTTGTGGTAGCGGATACGGCCCCCGTCGGCGACATGGATCTGCCGGAAGGAGATCGAGTGGTTCTCCGTGGCGTTCATGAGCTTGACCGGGATGCTGACCAGTCCGAACGAGATGGAGCCGTTCCAGATGGACCTCACCGTTCACCCCTTACGCCCGCCATGACTGCATCCGTACGATTTCGTGTGATTCTTATCGTATGACGCCGATCACGGAGGTGGAGGGGCGGCGCCTGGCGCTCAGCAATCTCGACAAGGTGCTCTACCCGGCCACCGGGACCACCAAGGGCGAGGTGCTGCACTACTACGCGGCCACGGCGGCGGACGTGATGCTGCCGCACCTGCGGGACCGCCCGCTCTCCTTCCTGCGTTATCCGGACGGCCCGGAAGGGCTGCGCTTCTTCACCAAGAACCCGCCGCCCGGTACGCCCGACTGGGTGCGGACCGCCCCGGTGCCGCGCAGCGACGACCCGGGCGCCCGTCAGGTGCTCGCGCAGGACCTCCCCTCGCTGATGTGGGCGGCGAATCTGGTGGTCGAGTTCCACACCCATCAGTGGCGGCAGGACTCCCCCGCCGTCGCCGACCGGATGGTCTTCGACCTGGACCCCGGGCCACCCGCGAGCGCGGTCGAGTGCTGCGTGGTGGCCCTCTGGCTGCGCGAGCGGCTCGCGGCGGACGGCCTCTCCGCGTACGGGAAGACCTCCGGCTCCAAGGGGCTGCATCTGCTGGTCCCCCTGGTGCCCACCCCCTCCGACGAGGTGACGGCGTACGCCAGGGAGCTGGCGGTCCAGGCGCAGGGAGCGCTGCCCGAACTGGCCGTGCACCGGATGACGCGCGCGCTGCGG
Organism: Streptomyces sp. CB02058; assembly: GCF_001905505.1. Classification (GTDB taxonomy): domain Bacteria; phylum Actinomycetota; class Actinomycetes; order Streptomycetales; family Streptomycetaceae; genus Streptomyces. Next base: position 1,106,687 of record NZ_LIPG01000001.1, on the reverse strand, counting down.
CCCGGGAAGGTGTTCGTCGATTTCAGCCAGAACGCCGCCGCCAAGACGACGGCCGCCCCGTACACCCTGCGGGCGAAGGGCAGTCCCACCGTCTCCGCGCCCGTCACCTGGGACGAGATCGAGGCCTGCGGAGCGCCGGAGGAGCTGGTCTTCGTGGCCGGCGACATGGCCGCGCGGCTGGAGAGGCACGGGGATCTGCTCGGGCCGCTGACCGATCCCGGGCAGGCGAGGCCCCTTCCCGGGCACTGAGCGGACGGGATGCGCACAGCCTCTTCACAGGCACCGGGGCACGCCGAGGAAAGGCCGCAAGTGGAGGGTGGATTGTCCTGGCCGTGGTGCACACTCTGCGCAGACGCTGCTTCGTGGACATGGTTTTCCGCCAGGTCCGGGGCGCAGAGGAAAGACACGGGGAGGGCGTGGCGTGTTCACGGGGATCGACGAGGTCGACTGGGCCTCGATGAAGCATGCCTACGGTCCGGCCGACGACGTGCCGGGCCTCCTGTACGGACTCGCGTCCGCCGATCCGGCGGAGCGGGAGAGCGCGCTCGACGGGATGTACGGCGCGGTCCACCACCAGGGCAACGTGTACGCGTGCACGCTCGCCTGCATCCCGTTCCTCTTCGAGCTGGCCGTGGACCCGGGCATACGCGACCGGGGCGGCATCGTGGAGCTGCTGACCAGCATCGGGGGCATCGATCTGGACGAGGAGGAGGACGGGCTCGACGAGCTGGACGAGGACGAGATCGAGGGCGTGGCGAACTACGCGATGGCGGCCGCCGCCGTGTCCGCGGGTTCGCCGGTCTTCTTCGAGCTCGTCGCGGACGAGGACCCGGGGGTGCGTCTCGCCGCCCCGCTGGCGCTGGCCACGCTGCACACCCGGCCGGCCAGGGTGCTCACGCTGCTGCGGGAGCGGCTGCCCTCCGAGGCGGACGACGAGGTGCGGCTCGCCCTCGTCGAGGCCGCCGGCCGGATCGCCCTGCGCCACCGCGGGCTGGCGGGGCAGGCGGCGGACTGGCTGAGCCGGCTGGCCGCCGAGGCCTATCCGCCCGGACTGCGGCTCGCGGCCCTCGCCCAGCTCGCCCGTTGCGCCCCCGACGCGCTGCCCGGGGACGTCGTGCGGGTGGTGTCCGGCCTGCTGCGGGAGCTGCGCTCCGGACCCGCCCGTCCGGAGCCGTCCGCCGCACAGCCGCCCGGCGGCGACGAGGCCGCGGCGGACCGGGTCGCCGCTCCGACGCTGGTGGGGCAGTTGCGTGAGCTGTCCGCCGAGGAGTCCGCCGGACGCAGTGCCCCGTGGGCCGCGGATCTGCTGCGGACCCTGCACGTCGGCCTGGACGACCGCGTGGCGGACCGCACGGCGCTGCTGACGGACCAGCTGAGCAGCCCCGACCCCTGGCAGCGCATCGACGCCGTACGGATGAGCAGCGGGCTGATCCGGGCCTGGCGCGGTGCGTACGAGGAGCTGGTGCGGCTGATCGGCGTACAGCTCACCGATCCGGAACCCCGGCTGGCGGAGGCCGCCTCGCACGTCCTGGAGGAGCTGTTCGGCCTGGCCGCTCCCGCCGCCGACGCCCTGGCCGGGCGGGTGGCGGCGGATCCCGGGTCGTGGGTGAAGGAGTGGGCGAGCGGGCCTCCCGGGCTGGGCTCGGCGGTGAAGGCGCTGGCCAGGCTGGGGGACGTACGGGCGCTTCCGGCGCTGGCGGCGGCCCTGGAGAGGCCCGAGGTCCCGCACGACGTGGGCTTCGCGATCACCTGCCTGGGCGACGGGGCGGCCCCGCTCGCCGGGGTGCTGCGCCGCAGGCTGGGTGAGGTCGGCCTCGACGAGGGGGCGTACGACCGGGCGAGTCCGCTGCTCTGCGGGCTGACGGCGCTGCGCGCGGGCGAGGCCGCTCCCGAGGTGCTGCGGGTGCTGCGGGGGGCTCCCGAGTACCGGGGCGAGTGGCTGCGCACCGCGGCGCTGCGGGCGCTGGGCGCGTTCGGGCCGGCCGCGGAGTGCGCGGTTCCGGAACTCCGGCGGCTGATCCGGCGGCCGGGGACCGCGGCGGCGACCGAGGCGGCGGAGGCTCTGTGGGCGGTCACCGGGGACGCCGGAGTGGTGCTGCCGGTGCTCGCCGAGGGCCTGCGGGCCGAGCAGGTGCGCGACTGCCGGGCGGCGGCGAGCGCGCTGGGCGCGCTGGGCCCGCGCGCGGGTGCCACGGCGCCCCGGCTGCTGGCGCTGCTGGAGCACGAGGAGCTGTGGCTCCGGGTCGAGGCGGCGAGCGCCCTGTGGGAGGTCTCGGGCCGGACCGCCGAGGCGGTGCCGGTGCTCCTCGCGGCGTGGGAGCAGAACCGTCACGTCAGGGTCAGGGTCGCGGAGTGCCTGGCACGGATGGGCGCGGCCGGCGCGGGCCCGGAGGCGCAACGGGTGCTGCGCGCCGAGCTCCTCTCCGTACGCCGTCACAACGCGATGGACGGCGGATACGGCAGTCACGACACTTATGAGGACGAGAAGCTGCTGGCGCTCTGCCGGCGGGCACTTCCGGGAGAGACGGGGAGAGGAACCACATCATGATCATTTTCGGTACGCGGGGATACATCCATCAGCTGGCGGTCCTGACGATGGTGTGCGGCTGGTGCGGCAACCCCGCCGCGCACACCCTGCGCAAGCGGGTCACCAAGTTCACGCTGTTCTTCGTGCCGCTGTTCCCGTTCTCCACGACGTACACGACCCAGTGCACCTTCTGCGGCGGGGAGCGGAAGATACAGAAGGAGGAGGCCGACCAGCTCCTGGCGCAAGCCCAGGGCGGGCAGGACGGCAATCCGTACGGCACCGGTCAGCAGCAGCCCGGCTACGCGCCGCCCGGCCAGAACCCCTACCAGCGCTGACCCTCACCCGGGATCACCGGCCGAGGAGTGCCACGAAGCTGACATAAGGGAAATAACACCCGCCTCTTGCTACGTTGCGGGGCATGACCGCAACGACGGCGGACGCACGCCCGCCCGCGCTACGCCTGCCCAAGCGGCGCGGGGTGGAGCTCTCGCTCCTGATCGGGGCCGTGCTCATCTCCGTCTACGGCTACGCCGCCGTCGGCCTCGCCCGGAACAACGCCGTTCCTCCCGATGTCGCGGGCTACGGCGCGGGGCTCGGCCTCCTCGCCCTGCTCGCCCATCTCGCGGTGCGCTTCCGCGCGCCCTTCGCCGACCCGCTGCTGCTGCCCATCGCCGTGCTGCTCAACGGGCTGGGGCTGGTGCTGATCTACCGCCTCGACCTGGAGACCCCGAGGGACCAGGCGGCGACGACGCAGCTGATCTGGTCCACCCTCGGGGTCGCCTTCTTCATCGCCGTCGTCGTCATGCTGCGCGACCACCGGGTGCTCCAGCGCTACGCCTACCTCTCGGTCGCCGCCGCGCTCGTGCTGATGATCGTGCCGATCTTCTTCCCCGCGGTGAACGGGGCGAAGATCTGGATCAGGATCGGCGGCCTCTCCTTCCAGCCCGGCGAGTTCGCCAAGATCCTGCTGGCCGTCTTCTTCGCCGCGTACCTCGCCGCGAACCGCAACGCCCTCGCCTACACCGGCCGCAGGATCTGGAAGCTCCAGCTCCCCACCGGCCGGGTGCTGGGGCCGATCGTCGCGATCTGGCTGCTCAGCGTCGGCGTCCTCGTCCTCGAACGTGACCTCGGCACCTCGCTCCTCTTCTTCGGCCTCTTCGTGATCATGCTGTACGTGGCCACCGGGCGGACCGGATGGATCGCCGTCGGGCTGCTCCTCGCCGCCGCGGGCGCCTTCGCCGTCGGCTCGTTCGAACCCCATGTGCACAGCAGGGTGGAGGACTGGCTCGACCCGTACGCCACCATCGACGCGGGCGAGGGGCCGAGCCAGCTCGCCCAGTCGCTCTTCGCCTTCGCGGCGGGCGGGATGCTCGGCACGGGCCTCGGGCTCGGCCACTCGATCCTGATCGGCTTCGCCGCCAAGTCCGACTTCATCCTGGCCACGGCGGGCGAGGAGCTCGGCCTCGCCGGGCTCACCGCGATCTTCCTGCTGTACGCCCTGCTCGTGGCCCGCGGCTTCCGTGCCGGCCTGGCGCTGCGGGACCCGTTCGGGCGGCTGCTGTCCATCGGCCTCGCCTCGATCCTGGCGCTCCAGGTCTTCGTGATCGCGGGCGGCGTGATGGGGCTGATCCCGCTGACCGGGATGGCGATGCCGTTCCTCGCCCAGGGCGGTTCGTCCGTCGTCACCAACTGGATCATCGTGGCCCTGCTCATCCGCGTCAGCGACGTCGCCCGCACCCCCGATCCCCCGGCCGGTCCCTCCCCCGGCCCGCCCGCCGGGGAGACGGCCGCCGAGGAGGCGCGGTGATCCCCTACATCCGGCGCGCCGCCGGTTTCTGCCTGCTGCTGCTCGTCGCCCTGCTGGCGAACGCCGCCCGCGTCCAGCTCTTCGAGGCCGACGAGCTCAACTCGAACTCAGCCAACCGCCGCACCACGATCGACCGTTACGACCAGCCGCGCGGCAACATCGTGGTCGGCGACGAGTCCGTCACCGGCTCGAAGGACACCGGCGAGCAGCTGGCGTACGAACGCACCTACCGGCACGGCCCGCTGTACGCGCCGGTGACGGGTTACGCCTCGCAGACGTACGGCACCACGCTGCTGGAGAACGCCGAGGACGGCATCCTCTCGGGCACGGACCCGATCCTGGCCCCGCTGCCGCTCTGGGGCGACATCACCCGGAGCCGCCAGCCCGGCGGGAACGTCGTCACCACCATCGACGACTCGGTGCAGCGCGCGGCGTACGAGGGCCTGGACGGCAGGCGTGGCGCGGTCGCCGCCCTGGACCCGGCCACCGGGCGCGTCCTGGCGCTGGTCTCCTCACCCTCGTACGACCCGGAGGTCCTCTCGGGGACCGGTTCCGCCGTGACCGACGCATGGGCACGGCTCAACCGTTCGGCGAGTCAGCCGATGCTCAACCGGGCCATCCGGCAGACCTATCCGCCCGGTTCCGCCTTCAAGATCGTGACGGCGGCGGCGGCGCTGGACGCCGGGGTGGTCAACGACCCGGACGCGGACACGGACACCCCGTCCCCGTACGTCCTGCCGGGCACCTCGACGACACTGCCCAACGAGGCGAGGGGGTGCGAGAAGGCGTCCCTGGCGGAGGCGATCCGGGTCTCCTGCAACACGGTGATGGCCCATCTCGGCGTCCAGGTGGGGCTGGACGGGATGCTGGAGGCGGTCGGCAGGTTCGGCTTCAACGACAACGACCTGAAGATCCCGTCCCGGGTGGCCCGCAGCAACTTCGACTCGGACATGAGCGACGACCAGCTGGCGCAGTCCTCGATCGGGCAGTTCGACACGACGGCGACCCCGCTCCAGATGGCGATGGTGGCCTCGGCGGTGGCGAACGGCGGCGATCTCAAGCGCCCCCAGCTGGTGGACCGGGTGACCACCGACGACGGCGACACGGTCCGCAGCCCGGGCCCCGACTCGTACGACCGGGCGATGAACCCGGCGACGGCGCAGCAGCTCCAGCGGATGATGGTCGAGGTCGTGGAGAGCGGCACCGGCACGAACGCGGCGATCGACGGCGTGACCGTCGGCGGCAAGACGGGCACCGCCCAGCACGGGGTCGACAACTCCGGTACGCCGTACGCCTGGTTCATCTCCTGGGCGCAGGCGCCGGACACCGGCCGCCCGGCGGTCGCCGTCGCGGTGGTCGTGGAGGACGCGTCGGCGAACCGGGCGGACATCAGCGGGGGCGGCAACGCGGCCCCGATCGCCAGGGCGGTGATGGAGGCGGCGCTGGCGGACTGAGACCGGTCCCCGGGCGCCGCCGCCGGGGCAGCCGAGACTGGGTCCCATGACATCGGCTCTGGAAACGTCCCTCACCCGGATCGACACGCTCGACCCGGAGCTGCGCGCCTTCACGGAGGTCTGGCACGAGGAGGCGCGGCGCCGGGCGGAGGGAGCGTCCCGACTGCCGCTCGCGGGACTGCCGTTCGCCGTGAAGGGCCGTGCCGGCATCCGCTCGTACGCCGCCGGACGGCTGATCGCGGCGGGCGGCATCCCCGTCGGCGCGACCTCGGTGCCCGGCCCGGGTACGGCATGGCAGACCTGGGGGCAGGGCGCACACGGCCGTACGGTCAACCCCTGGCGGCCCGACAGGACTCCGGGCGGCTCGTCGGCCGGATCGGCGGTGGCGGTCGCCGCGGGCATGGTGGGGCTGGCGACGGGCAGCGACGGCGCGGGGTCGGTACGCATCCCGGCGGCCTGGTGCGGGGTGTTCGGCCTGAAGACGACGACGGGACTGCTGCCCTCCCCCGACCGCACGGGCCTCGCCTCCCCCGGTGTGCTGGCGAGCTCGGCCGCACGGGCGGAGTCCTTCCTCCGCCATGTCCTGGACGGATACGAGCCACGGCCCGCACGGCTCCCGGTTCCGGCCGTCTACAGCCCGGACCTGGGTTTCGCCACCGTCGACCCGGACGTCGCCCGGGTGACGCGGGAGGCGGTGGACCGGCTGGTGGCCGCGGGAACGGTGCGTCTGCTGCCCGGCTCCTGCGCGCTGACGGACCCGGCGCGGGCCTGGGAGGCGGTGCGCGCGGGGCGGACGGCCTCGGCGCAGTGGCGCGACGGCGCCGACGGGCGGGCGCTGGACGCCCTCCTCGCCCGGGTGCCCCTGCTGCTCAGCCCGGTCGCGCCCACCCCGCCGCACGGCCACGAGGGGCCGGGTGACGTCTACTCCACCGCCCTCACCTGGGCGTTCAACCTCAGCGGCCATCCGGCGGCGAGCCTGCCCGCCGGCTTCACACCGGACGGCTGCCCCGCCGGCCTCCAGCTGGTGACCCGCCGGGGCACGGACGCGGCGCTGCTCGGCATGGCCCGCGCGATGGAGCGCGTCCTTCCGGCGCCACGCCCGCGCGGGGCCGGCTGACCGGCCTTCGTGCGCCCGCCCGGCTCAGTCCAGTGGTTCCCTCCGTGCGCGCCACTCGGCCGGTACGCCGTCCACCCCCGTGGCGGCCCCGACGACGCCCCCGGTGATGGCACACGTCGTGTCCACGTCCCCGAAGCCCTCCGCGGTCGCCCAGAGGGCGGCCTCCAGGTCGCCGGGGTGCCGGGCGGCGGTCCACAGCGCGAACGGCACCGTGTCGTCGGCCCTGATCCGCTGCCCGTTGCCCAGGAGGTCGGCGGCCTTCCAGGGCTCCGTGGCGAACGGCACCTCCGCGGCGCGCAGCAGCCCGTCGCGCACCGCCCCCTCGGGCGTGCGCTCGGCGACCGCCCCGAGCTCCAGTTCGCCGCGCACCGAGAGCGCCGCCGCCACCGCGACCGCCACCGCCCCGGCCACGCCCTCGGGATGGGAGTGGGTGACGACCGCCGAGAGCGTGGCCTGCTCTGCGGCATGACCGAGGTCGGCGTGGAAGCGGGCCCCGAGCGGCGCGACGCGCATCGCGGCGCCGTTGCCGAGGCTGCCGCCGTCGAACAGTCCGGGCGCCAGGGTGCGCCAGTCCGCCGGCGAGGACAGCAGCGCGGGCAGCAGCATGTGCATGCCGTGCCCGTATCCCCGGGCCTGGTCCGCGTCGTAGGCCAGGGCGTAGTACAGGGCGAGCCGGTCCTGCTCCACCTGCCCGTACTCGTCGAGGACCCGCTGCAGGGCCAGCGCCAGGGCGGTGTCGTCGGTCCAGTGCCACACGGGTTCGTGCGGGGTGCGGCGCGCCCGCACCTCGGCGTACGCCTGGCGAGGCGGCCTGAACAGCGGGAACCACCGCTCCCCGAAGGCGTCCCCGAGCGCGAGCGCTTCGAGGCTGCGCCGCGCCGCCGTGCGATCCCCTGTGCCGGTGGTCGAGTTCATGCCCCCATCCTGTCCGCGCCGCCGGGGACGTACATCTCCTTTTCCCCGGGCCGGCCACCGCGCTCAGTCCTGTGTGGCGCCGCCCTCTGCTATCGCCTCCTCGACCTCCGCCACGCGGGCCTGCTCCTCCTGCGCGAAGCGGTCCCGGTCCAGCTGCTCGGCTATCTCCTCGTCCTGGGCCATCAGCAGGTCCAGGCTGGAGTCGCCCAGCTCGAAGACGCCCATGTCGACGTACGCCTTCTGGAGCCGTTCGCCCCACAGGCCGATGTCCTTGACGCAGGGGACGATCCGGCTGAACAGCAGCTTGCGGAAGAGCTGGAGGTATTCGGAGTGCTCGGAGAGGTCCTTGGCCTCCTGCTTGCCGATGCCGAAGTTCTCCAGGACCTCGACGCCGCTGAGCCGGTCGCGCATCAGGTAGCAGCCCTCGATGACGAACTCCTCGCGCTCGCGCAGTTCCGCGTCGCTCAGCTGCTTGTAGTAGTCGCGCAGCGCCATCCGCCCGAAGGCCACGTGCCGGGCCTCGTCCTGCATGACGTAGGCGAGGATCTGCTTCGGCAGCGGCTTGGTCGTCGTGTCGCGGATCATGCCGAAGGCCGCGAGCGCGAGCCCTTCGATGAGGACCTGCATGCCGAGGTAGGGCATGTCCCAGCGGGAGTCGCGCAGGGTGTCGCCCAGCAGGCCCTGGAGGTTGTCGTTGATCGGGTAGAGCATCCCGACCTTCTCGTGCAGGAAGCGGCCGTAGATCTCCGCGTGCCGCGCCTCGTCCATGGTCTGGGTCGCGGAGTAGAACTTCGCGTCCAGGTCGGGGACCGACTCCACGATCCGCGCGGCGCAGACCATCGCGCCCTGCTCACCGTGGAGGAACTGGCTGAACTGCCACGAGGTGTAGTGCTTGCGCAGTTCGCCCTTGTCCCGCTCGGTCATCTTCGCCCAGTGCGGGGTCCCGTGGAGCGTGAGGGCCTCGTCCGGGGTGCCGAGCGGGTCGGAGGGGTCGACCTCCAGGCTCCAGTCGATGCGCTTGTTGCCGTCCCACTGCTTGTCCTTGCCCTTCTGGTAGAGGGCAAGGAGGCGTTCGCGGCCGTCGTCGTAGTCCCAGCTGAACCGGGCGGCGCCTGAGGCAGGGACCTGCCATGTCGGCGCGGGGGGCGCGGTGATGTAGAGGTCGTGTGTCGACACGGACAGCTCCTTCGCCTGGCGAGGATCGTGCATTCCGTGGTGCTGACGTCAGTTGGCAGGTTCACACGTTGGTAGACGCACAGTCAACAAGTCGCGCACAGGGGATTGACTGGCTTGCTGACAGGCAGTCTCATCGTCCATGAGCACGAAGTTGACCGCCGGTAACCCCTTCTGCGAGGTGCCTCAGCCATGACGCCAGTGACCGACGAGGACATCCAGGTGCTGCGCGACGCGCTCGGCCCCCTCAAGGACCGCGAGCAGGTCGCGGTCCGTCTTCTCGAAGCCTCGGCCAAGCACTCCTTCGACCCGGACACCGACCTCGACTGGGACTCCCCGGTCGAGGAGGGCAAGTGGTTCTGGCCGCCGGAGCTGGTCTCGCTCTACGGCACCCCGTTGTGGCGGAAGATGTCCGAGGAACAGCGGATGGAGCTGTCGCGCCACGAGGCGGCGTCCCTGGCCTCGCTGGGCATCTGGTTCGAGATCATCCTGATGCAGCTGCTGGTGCGGCACATCTACGACAAGTCCGTGACGAGCAAGCACGTGCGCTACGCGCTCACGGAGATAGCGGACGAGTGCCGTCACTCGATGATGTTCGCCCGCATGATCGAGTGGGGCGGTGCCCCCAGCTATCCGGTGCCGCCGCGCTACCACAACCTGGCGCGGGTGCTGAAGACCGTCTCCACCACCCCGGGTTCGTTCGCCGCGACGCTGCTGGGCGAGGAGATCCTCGACTGGATGCAGCGGCTCACCTTCCCCGACGAGCGGGTCCAGCCGCTCATACGCGGAGTGACCCGCATCCACGTCGTCGAGGAGGCACGGCATGTGCGGTACGCACGCGAGGAGCTGCGCCGCCAGATGGTGACCGCGCCCGCCTGGGAACGCCGGATGACGAGGCTGAGCTCCGGGGAGGCGGCCCGCGTCTTCTCCGTCTGCTTCGTCAACCCGCAGGTGTACGACAACATCGGGCTGAACCGCCACGAGGCCGTCGCCCAGGTGAAGGCGAGCGGCCACCGCGCCGAGGTCATGCAGACGGGAGCGAAGCGGCTCACGGACTTCTTCGACGACATCGGGGTGCTCAACGGGATGGGGCGCAGGCTGTGGAGGAGTTCGGGACTGCTGGCCTGAGGGGGTTGGCGGAGGCACCGCTTAGGCTTCGGAGTATGACGTCCGCACCCGCAGCACCGCCGGCCCGCGCCTACCGTCGGCTCGGTGTCGAGGAACGCCGTGCGCAACTGCTCGCCGCCGCACTGACGCTCTTCGCCCACCGGGCGCCGGACGACGTGTCGATCGACGAGGTGGCCGCCGCCGCGGGGGTCTCCCGGCCGCTGGTCTACCGCTACTTCCCCGGCGGCAGGCAGCAGTTGTACGAGGCGGCGCTCGGGTCGGCCGCCGAGCAGCTGACCCTCTGCTTCTCGGAGCCCGAGGCCGGTCCCCCCACGGAGCGGGTGGGCCGGGTCCTGGACCGCTATCTGGGATTCGTCGACCAGCACGACGCCGGGTTCAGCGCGCTGCTGCGCGGCGGCAGCGTGGCCGAGACCTCGCGCACGACGGCGATCGTGGACGGTGTGCGCAGGTCGGCGGCCGAACAGATCCTGCTCCATCTCGGCCGGGGCAGCGGGCCGGAGCTGACACCCGCGGGGCCCAGGCTGCGGATGATGGTGCGCACCTGGATCGCCGCCGTGGAGGCGGCGTCCCTGATCTGGCTGGACGAGCAGAAGCAGCCGGCCGCCGCCGACCTGCGGGGCTGGCTCGTGGACCATCTGATGGCCCTGCTCGCGGCCACCGCCGCCTCGGACGAGGAGACGGCGGTGGTGGTGACGGACCTGCTGAACCAGGAGACCGCCGACGGCCCCGCCGGACGGCTCGCGACGCTGATCATCCCGGTGGCGGGCCGGGCGGCGCACCTGTTGCCGCCCGGCTGACCCCTCCTGGGTCAGACTGGCCCGGTGAAAAGTGAGAACACGTCCTTCCGCGGCGGCCCCCTGGACGGCCGGGTGCTGCCCGTCCTGCTCGGGCCGACGGGCCATCCCCCCAAGTGGTACGAGGTCCCGGTGCCGGACGCCGACGGCGGCCCCGCCACCGTGTACGCCTACCGGCGCACCCCTGCGGGATATTCGAAGCGGCTCGGCATCCAGCGCGGCTGGTTCTACGAGTTCGTGCCCGGCGGACGCGAGCGCTTCACGCCCAAGTGGCCCTGGACCAAGCCCCGCAGCGAGTCCTGAGCGGCCGGCGCGCCGCCGCCCGTAAGATCGACGGTCAGATGCCGAGGGCACGGGCACGGGCACGGGCACGGTCACAAGGGGGGTGCGCCATGGAGGCGCTGCGTCAGGACGATCCACGCCGCTTCGGCCCGTACACCGCGCTGGCACGCCTGCGCGAGAGTGCGAGCGCGGTGCACTTCCTCGCCCGGGGCGCGGAGGGCGACGAGCTCGCCGTGGTGACCGCGGCGCGGCCCGCCCTCGCCGCCGTACCCGCCTTCGGGCGCCGCTTCCGGTCCGAGGCGGGCATCGCGGAACGCCTGGCCGGGGGCTGGGTGCAGCCGCCGCTCGCCGCACCCGAGGACGACGCCCTGTGGACGGCCGCGGCGTACGTGCCCGCGGTGACCCTCGCCGAGGCGATCGGCTTCGCCGGTCCGCTGCCCGAGCGTGCCGTGCGGATACTGGGCGCGGGCCTGGCGGAGACCCTCTCCCGGGTGCACGCCACCGGGTCGGTGCTCCAGGGGCTGGCGCCGGAGACGGTGCTGCTGGCCGAGGACGGGCCCCGGCTGACCGCGTTCGGGCCGCTGGGCGCGGCGGTCCACGCCGAGGCGCGCGAGGGCGGGCAGCTCTCGGTGCGGCTCGGCTATCTCACCCCCGAGCAGGTCGCGGGCAAGGAAGTGGGCCCGGCGTCCGACCTGTTCGTCCTGGGCCTGCTCCTGGCATACGCGGCGACCGGGACGACCCCGCTCGCCGAGGGGCCCGCGGACGGGGCGGCGGAGCGGATCGCACACGGCTCGGCCGAACTAGGCGCCGTACCCGACGAGTTGCGGGCGCTGATCGCGAGCTGCCTGGCGAAGGACCCGGCCGACCGGCCCGGCGCGGGAGCGGTCGCGGCGGAGCTGGCGCTGGAGGGCGCCGCGGGCCTCGCGAAGGGCGGCTGGCTCCCCGCGACGCTCTCGGCGGCCTTGGCGGACCAGTCGGCGCGGGCCCACGCCCTGGAGCCGGTCCAGGAGCCGGTCCAGGACGAGGTGCCCGGGGACGACGCGGCACCCGGGGACGGTACGGCCGGCGCGGAACTCGCACACGCTGGTTCCCCCGAGGCCGGCAAGACCTCCTCGGAGAGCACCGGCGACATCGGCGAGGACAGCCGTACGACCCGCTTCCTGGGGACCGGGGCGCGCCCACCGCAGTCCGACCGGGCGACCGCCCAGCTCGCGCTCCCCCGTGAACTCCCCGGCGCCGTACCCCCGCAGGCGCCCGCCCCCGCCCTGCCCCCGGCCCCGGCACCCTCCGGGCCGTACGGCTACGCCTACCCCGCCACCGCCGCGCCGGGGGGTGCGCCGGCCCCGCTGCCCCAGCCCCTGCCGGGCGCCGCACCGGCCACCGAGCCCGCCCCCGAGCCCGCCCCCGCCGCCAGCAGGCGGGCGCTGCTCACCGCCGTCGCCGCCGGGGCGGCCGGGCTGCTCGTGGGCGGGGCCGCCGTGTCCGCCGTCGGGTCCGACGAGCCCGCTGCCGCCGCCGACGACAAGCCCGGGGCCGAGCCCCGCCTCACCGCTCCCGGCCGGGCGCCGGACCCCCGGTGGATCTACACCCACCCGGCCTCCGGGCCCGCCCCGCTCACCGCGGGCCTGTGGCGGGACGACCTGCTGGTTGTGACGGACGCGGAAGGCGCGACCGCCGTGGACCTGAGGACCGGCCGCAAGCGCTGGGAGCGCGCCGAGGCGGCGGGCGCCCAGACCGTCCTGGCGACGAGCGACGGACTCTGCTTCCTGGCGACCCCGGCCGAGTTCCTCTGGCTGTCTCCCGAGGACGGGCGGATCAGGCACCGGGTGCGCTACGCCGACCAGTTCACCGGCGTACCCGGCATGAAGGTGGCTCCGGTCACCGGACTGTCGGGCTCCGTCCTCTGGTTCACCGGCTCCCACATCGTCACCGTGAAGGCGCCGAAGCCGAAGAAGGGCAAGAAGCCCGGCAAGGACACACAGGTGGCCAAGGCCTACTTCTTCGCGTACGACATCGCGCGGCGCGAGGAACTCTGGCGCATCGCCGTCCCGGCGGGCCGGGCACCCGGCACCCCGGCCTACCGGCTCATCGCCGTACGGGACGCCGACCTCGTCGTACGCCAGGACGCGGCCACGCTCACCCCCGCCGATGTCACGGCGGCCAAGGGCAGGGCGTTCTTCCGCTGCTTCGACCGCACCACGGGAAAGCTGCTGTGGAACCGGCAGTTCGGCACGGTCGCACCGGGCGCCGGGGTCGCCGGTGACGCGGGCGGCCGGCTCTACGCCGGGGTCGGCGACGATCTGCAGGCCTTCGAGACGGGCACGGGCAAGCCCGTCTGGACGCTCAACGGCACCGCATCGTCCGTCTTCGGGTCGCCGATGCCCGCCGGGACGCTGCTGCACATCACGAACCGCAACCAGGAGGTCGGCACCGTCGAGCGGGCCACGGGACGGCTGCTCTGGCGGCGGTCCACCGAGGTGCCGCTCGGCGGCGGCGCGCCCGTGCTCACCCTCGGCGGGGGCGGGAAGACGCTGCTCGCGGCGGACACCACGCAGGTGACCGCGTTCGCCGCCGAGGACGGGCGGCGGCTGTGGAAGTTCCAGGACATCGGGGCCCAGGACCCGAAGGGCGCCACGGTGAGCGCCCCCTACCGGGTGCTGGCCTCGAAGAAGACCGCGGTCGTCCAGCGGGAGAGGGCCTTCTACGCGCTCCCCGTGGACTGACCCTCCCGGGTCCCGGGTCCCGGCCGACGTCGGCCCGCCCGGGCGTCCGCCGTTCGGGGCGTGGCCCGGGCGGCGCGCCGGACGGTCCTTGCATCACACGGCACCGAGTGACCGGATGGATGACATCCGACCACTTGTAGGCTATTCCGATTAATTCGGCATCGCCTTCGTCACCGGAGGTGATGTCGTGTCAGGCCGACTCGCGCGAACCCTCTGCACGGCGGCACTGGCCGCGGTCGTCGCCGCGAGCCCGGCCGTCGCCGAACCCGCGGGCCCGGAGCCCGCACCGGCCGCCGGGACGGAGTCGGGGAGCCTCGCCGGGGCCGCGCCGGGAAGCGTCGCCGGGCTGCTGAAGCAGTTGCAGACGCTCTACCAGCAGGCCGAGGAGGCCGGCGAGCTCCACAACGGCACCGAGGAGGAGCTGAGGAAGCGGACCGCCGAGGCCGCGAAGCTCAGCACAGAGCTCACCGAGGCCCGCGCCGCTCTGAAGTCCGGCCGCAGGGACGCGGGCCGGATGGCACGCGACCAGTACCAGGGCAGCACCGACTTCTCCGTCTATCTGCGGCTGCTGCTCGCCGACGACCCGTCGCGCGCCCTGGAGCAGAGCCATGTCATCGAGCGCGCCCAGGCGGGCCGGGCCGCCGTGGTCGATCGCCTCACCGGCGCGGAGAAGCACGCCGAGACGCTGGCGGCCAGGTCCCGGGCCGTGCGGGAGAAGCAACGGGTGCTGGCCGCACGGCAGAAGCAGCAGCGGGACATCGTGCAGACCCGGCTGAAGGGCATCGAGGCGATGCTGGCCTCGCTGTCGGACGAACAGCTCGCCGCGGTGGCCGCGCTGGAGGAGAAGAACATCGGCGAGGCCCAGGACGCGCTGACCGCCTCGGGGGCGCTCAGCTCCGTACGGCCGCCGTCGAGGGAGGGCGGGGAGGCCGTCGCGTACGCGATCGAGCAGATCGGCAAGCCGTACGTCTGGGGGGCCGAGGGGCCGGACTCCTTCGACTGCTCCGGGCTCACCTCACAGGCCTGGGCGGACGCGGGGCTCACGATTCCGCGGACCTCGCAGGAGCAGTGGCGGGAGCTGCCGAGGGTCCCGGTCGGGTCGCTGCGCCCCGGGGACCTGGTGGTCTACTTCCCGAAGGCGACCCATGTGGCGCTGTACATCGGCGACGGCCTCGTCGTGCAGGCGCCGAGGCCCGGAGCGAAGGTGAAGGTCTCCCCCCTCGCCTCGAACCCGCTGCTGGGCGCGGTCCGCCCGGACCCGGGGGCCGAACCCCTGGGCGCGTACACGCTGCCGGAGCTCCCCGAGGACGCCCGCACGGGGACGGACGACGGGTACGACGCGCCGGAGGCGTGAGGGCCGGGCCGTCCGTGGGCCGTCCGAGGACGGCCCACGGATCACCACGTGTCCCGGAGGGCCGTGGTCCTACGCGGCGCCGGTGAGCGAGGCGAGGTACGCGTTCGTCTTCTCGGGCTCGAAGAAGAAGTTGTCGAAGTCCGCGGGGTTGTTGAACCCGTTGGCGAACCGGTCGGCGGCGGGCTGGAGCTGCCCGGAGGCGCCGATGAGGTTCAGCACGTGCTCCGGCGGCGGGCCGAGCATCGCGTTCGTCCACTTCACGACGTGCTGGGTGTTCTCCCAGTGCCGCTCGAACGTGGCCTCCATCCACTCCTCGTCGAACGGACGGTCGCCGTGTTCGAGGATCGAGTGCAGGTAGGAGTGCGCGCACTTGGACGCGGTGTTGGAACCCTGGCCGGTGATCGGGTCGTTGGCCACGACCACGTCGCCGACACCGAGCACCAGACCGCCACCGGGCAGCCTGCCGACGGGCTTGCGGACGGTCGGGGCGTAACGGCCCGCCAGCGTGGCGTTGGCGTCCGTCAGTTCGACCTTGGTGGCCCGCGCGTACTCCCACGGGGTGAACTGCTCCATGAGCTCCAGCGTCTTCGCCAGGTGCTCGGAGGGGTCCTTGATGCCCTGGAAGGCGTCCAGCGGGCCGCCGGGGATGCCTTCCCAGAAGAGGATGTCGGCGCGGCCCGAGGTCGTCAGGGTCGGCATGATGAAGAGCTCGCCGACGCCCGGGACCAGGTTGCAGCGCACCGCGTCGAACTCCGGGTGCTCCGGGCGGGGGCCCAGACCGTGCACGTAGGCGACGGCCAATGCACGCTGCGGGGCGTCGAACGGCGAACGCGAGGCGTCCCGGCCGAACATGGAGACGAGCTCGCCCTTGCCGGCCGAGACCATCACCAGGTCGTACGTGCGCGAGAAGTAGTCCAGGTCGGAGACGGCGGCACCGTGGATGACGAGCTGCCCGCCGCGCTGGGCGAAGGTCTCCATCCAGCCGGCCATCTTCACCCGCTGGTCGACGGACTGCGCGTAACCGTCCAGCTTGCCGACCCAGTCGATGACGCGCGAGGAGTCCGGTCCGGCGACCGAGACACCGACGCCCTCGATCTGCGGGGCCTGCGACTCCCAGAAGTTGAGCTGGAGGTCGCGCTCGTGCTGGAGAGCCGTGTGGAACATGCACTGCGTCGACATGACCCGGCCGGACCGGATCTCGTCCGCCGTGCGGTTGGACATCAGGGTGACTTCATATCCTCGGGACTGGAGTCCGAGGGCCAGCTGGAGACCGGACTGGCCGGCTCCGACTATGAGTATCTTCCGCATCGCGGTTCTCCGTTACGTGTACTGGGTGCGTGTGTCTATTCGGGCGCGACGTCGAGCGCGTGGCCCACCAGGGCGAGCAGCGACTCGACAACCGTGATCCTCTTACGCGCATCCATGATCACAACAGGCACGTGCGGCGGTACCGTCAGGGCCTCCCTGACGTCGCTCTCCTCGAAACCGGGCGATCCCTCGAAGTGGTTGACGGCCACGATGTACGGCAGGCCGCAGCTCTCGAAGTAGTCGAGCGCGGCGAAGCAGTCGGCGAGCCGCCGGGTGTCGGCCAGGACGACGGCGCCGATCGCGCCGCGCACCAGGTCGTCCCACATGAACCAGAAGCGCTGCTGACCGGGGGTGCCGAAGACGTACAGGACGAGGTCATCGTCGAGCGTGAGACGGCCGAAGTCCATCGCGACGGTCGTGGTGACCTTGTCGGGAGTGGCCGTGAGGTCGTCGGTCTCCTCACTGGCCTGCGTCATCAGCGCTTCGGTCTGCAGCGGGGTTATCTCGGAGACCGAGCCGACGAATGTCGTCTTGCCCACGCCGAAGCCGCCCGCGACCACGATCTTCGTCGCGATCGGCGCACGGGTGTGGTCGAGCTGCCAGGCCTGGACCGCATCGGCGGGCGCTTCCTGCGCGTCCCGCCGGCGCGGAGTGAAGAGCGGCGCCTCAGAGACGGCGGAGTCCATTGAGCACCCTTTCGAGCAGCGCGCGGTCGGGCTGGCCGGTTCCATGACCGGTTCCGTACACGCGGATCTTTCCCTGGTCGGCCAGGTCGCTGAGCAGCACCCGGACGACACCGAGCGGCATCTTGAGCAGGGCCGAGATCTCGGCGACCGTACGCATGCGGCGGCAGAGTTCGACGATGGCGCGGAGTTCCGGCATGACGCGCGAGGCGAGATTGCCGTTCGTCAGCTCGCGGCGCTCCTCGGGAGCCTCCAGCGCGGCGACGAAGGTCTCCACGAGCAGGACGTGCCCGAAGCGGGTGCGGCCGCCGGTGAGGGAGTAGGGACGGACCCGTGCGGCCTTGCGGTCGGCGCCCCTGACGGGGAGTTTTCGTACGGGTTCAGCAGCTGACGTCACTGGGTGCTCTCCATCGATTTGCGCAGCTCACTGCGGAGTTCGGGGGTGAGTACGTGTCCTGCACGACCGACGAAGAGCGCCATGTGGTAGGCGACGACGCTCATGTCGCAGTCGGGGGTGGCGTGCACACCGAGCAGGGAACCGTCGCTGATCGACATGACGAAGACGCTGCCCTCGTCCATCGCGACCATCGTCTGCTTGACGCCGCCGCCGTCCATCAGCTTGGCGGCACCGATCGTGAGGGACCCGATGCCGGAGACGATGGTGGCGAGGTCGGCGCTGGAGCCCCTCGGGCCTCCTTCGCCTCCCGCCGCCCTGGCCGACGCGAGACCGGGGTCCGAGGAGAGCAGCATGAGTCCGTCGGACGAGACGACGGTGACCGAGTGGACCCCTGGCACCTCCTCCACGAGATTGCTCAGCAACCAGTGAAGGTTCCGGGCCTCGGTGCTCAGCCCGAATGTGCTGGGCGCAGTCAACTGCGTGCCTCCTCGACTGTGTCCCCCGTCTCATCGATTCGACCGTCGTTACGGTCGGTCAGCTCGGTTTGGTCGGTCTGTGGGGCGCTCTCGGCGATCTCCGCCTCGACATCGCGCCGCCCGTCCTTGGCGCCCTGGTGGAAGCCGCCGAGCCTGCGGCGCAGGGCTTCCTTGTCCAGGGTCCCCTTGCGCTCGGTGGCCGGGGCCGAGGGCGGCGCCACGATCTTGGGAGTGCGCTTGGGCAGCCCCTTGTCGGTGAGGCGCGCGGGCGAGGGCGCCGGGTCGGGCACTTCCTCGCCCAGGCCGGTCAGCGGCTGCCGGGGGCCCGGCAGGGCGTCGGCCGCGGGGGCGGCGGGTGCCGTCACGGGGCCGGCGTCGGCGGCCCGCTCATGGCGGTCGGGGCCGATGGCGTACGGGCTCGGCTGGTCAGGGCTCTGCGCGTACGGGCTCGGCGCGTCCGGTCCTTGGGGGTACGTGCTCCGGGCCTCCGGGGCCTGGGCGTCCGGGGCCTGGGCGTCCGGGGCCTGCGTCTGCGGGCTCGGCGCCTTTGGCGGGGCGCTCGGCTCGGTGTTCTGCTGCGGGGGCAGCCGGACCTGCATCGTGGTCTCGGCCTCGGACTCCACGGGAGCCGTGGCCCCGGCGGCCGGCGCCGGGGCCGCTTCCGGCGCTTCGGGGGCGGACGCGGGGCCAGGGGCCGCCTCGGTCGCGGCCGGTCCCGCCTCGCGCAGGGTCTTCTCGGCCGCGGCGATCAGCGGATCGCCACCGGACCCGGACGAACGGGCGGGCAGGGCGTTGGAGTTGGCCTCGGCGACCGAGCCCGGGAGGTTCAGCGTGGGCGCGTCCCCGGGCATCTGCACGGGCGGCGGGGATGCCGCGGGCGGCGCCTTGGGCAGCAGGGCCTGCGGAAGGACGACGACCGCTGTCACCCCGCTCCCCTTCTGCTCGCGCAGCTGAACCCGTACGCCGTGGCGGGCTGCCAGCAGCGAGGTCACCTGAAGACCCAGCCCGGCCCCGTCAGCGGCCTGTTCGCCCGCCTCGAAGGACGCCGGGTCCGCCAGCCTGGCATTGAGCTCGCTCATCCGGACCGCCGACATGCCGATGCCCTCGTCCTGCACGGAGAGCATCACCTCCCCGGTCTCCAGCAGCCAGCCGGAGAGCTCGACATGGGAGTCGGGCGGGGAGAAGGACGTGGCGTTCTCGAGGAGTTCGGCGACCAGGTGGCTCAGGTCGTCCGCGGCGAAGCCCGCGACCTGGGCGTGCGGCGGCAGGGACTGGATGGTGACCCGCTCGTAGCGCTCGATCTCACTGACGGCGGCGCGCAGTACGTCGACGAGGGGGATCGGGCTCGCATGCCCCTGGCCGTGCTCGGTGCCCGCGAGGACCAGCATGTTCTCACTGTGCCGCCGCATGACGGTGGCCATGTGGTCGAGCTTGAAGAGCGTGGCGAGGCGCTCCGGGTCCTGCTCGCGCTCCTCCAGCCCCTCGATGACTCCGAGCTGACGCTCGACGAGGCCCAGGGTGCGCAGCGAGAGGTTGACGAAGGTGTGGTGGACCGTGTTCCTCAGCCGCTCCAGCTGGCCGCCGAGTTCCGCGACCCGGACCTGGAGTTCGGCCCGCTGGAGGGTGAGGGCCTCCCGGCCCGCGATGAGTTCGCCGCGCTCGGTCTGCAGGCTCTCCAGCTGACCGGTGACGCCGTGGTGCAGCCCGTGCAGCTTGCCGTGCAGGGCGTTGATGGACCGTACGACCTGGGCGAACTCGTCGTTGCGTCCGGTGTAGCGGACCGGTTCGGCGGTCTCGGGGTCGGCGGCGATGCGCCCCGCGCCGATCCGCAGGACGGCGAGCGGCTGGGTGAGGGTCCGGGCGACGGCGGTGGAGACGCCGATGGCGATCAGCAGGCAGCCGCCGAGCAGGGCGAGGCGCAGCTCCAGGGCGGTGACGTCGTCGTCGCGCAGCCCTTCGAGGCGCTGGACCTGCGCGGTGCCCAGCGCGGACTCGACACCGCGCATGCGGTCGATCCGGGCGGAGAGGGCGGCTTCGAGCTTCTCGGGGTCGGTCGCGCGGTCCGAGTCGGACAGCTCCGGGCGGTCGGTGAGCCGGGTGAGGTACTTCTCCGCCTGGGTGACGTCGGAGCCGGTGACCGTGGAGCTCAGCTTGTCCCGGGCGGGCGTCCCGGCCGCCTGGTCGAACTCGGCGAGGGAGGCGAGCTCGCGCACCCGGGCCTGCTGCGCGGCGGCGCTCAGTTCGTCGCGGTTGCGGTCGTCCTCGTCGCTGCCCTCGTCCTGGCTCTGGACGGGCAGTCCGGTGAACGGGTCGATCTGCGGTTCCTGCGGCTCCGTGCCGGGCACGGCGAGCGCGGCCAGCAGCAGCCCCCGGGTGGCCGCCGCCTGCTCCACCGCTCCGCCGAGGGCGAGCGGGGCGCGGGTGGCGTCCGCGGCCCGGGGCGGGGTCTTCCCGGCGAGCTCGTCGGCGAGGCCGTGGAGCTTCGCGATGACCTCGGAGTACGCCTGATAGGCGTCCATCGCCGAGCCCTTGCCGGTGAGCGCGGTGCGGCGGATGGAGGGGATGGTGGAGAGGTCCCGGCGCAGCGCCGCGGGGGCGGCCTCCCGGATCTCGCCCACCTGCTGGTCGACGCGGACCGCGGGGCTGGTGGAGCCTTCGGCGGTGTCATCGGTCCCGCGGCCGGCCGCGATCCGCGCGATCACCTCGTCGCGCTCGTCCGCGAGGGAATGCGCGAGCGTGATCGCCTGCTGGTTCAGCTCGGCGAGCGTCACCAGGCTCTGGGACTCGTTGAGATCGGATGAGGCGCCGAGGGCAGCAGGGGCGCCTGCGGCTATGACGGTGATCCCTACGACGGCGACGCCGGCGACGAGCCGGCTGCGTACCCTCACGGTCCGCTTGGAGGCACCCGCTGCCTGAGGCGTCGCCCCGGACTCCTCGCGCGTGCTGTCCTTGCTCCGAGGCCGCTTCTTCTGCACCGGTGCTCGCAATCTTGACTCGTCCGCCCTTGAAGCAGAGGTGACGCACGGTCACTTAAATGGACACCCCACCCTTATGGGCGCCGTACGGCTTCCGACCATTCCAGCGCTTTTGAGAGGGGGCCGTGCATCAACCGCTCCGCCACTCGAAGGAGTGAACATCACTCCGGAGTTGGCGAACAAGTCTCCCCACGGGCGCCGACGGCCATGCACGAGCGGCCGGGTGGAACTTCCGGCCAGCCTTTGGCAGTATGCCCGCCCGCATATGCGCGGAGCCCGGCGTTCCACCTGTGGGGCCACTCTGACCTGCTGGTACGGCCCAACCGTGGGTTCGTGCAGGCCCCGTGAAGGCTTGGTGCAGACTGACTGGATGCGCATCGAACTCGCCACCGAGCCCGGGAGTCCCGAACGCCCCAACGAGGACTGGGCGTCGGCCGCCGTCCCCGCAGGCGGCCAGGGAGGCTGCCTGATTCTGCTCGACGGAGTCACGCCACCGAGCGGCAGCGACGGCTGTGTGCACTCGGTCCCGTGGTTCACCGCGAGGCTCGGGGGTTCGCTGGCCGAACTGTCCGCTTCGCGGCGTGATCTGACGCTGGCGGAGATCCTCGCGCTGTCCATTCGGCACACCGCCGACACGCATCGTTCCCGGTGTGACCTTTCTCACCCCCGTACTCCTCAGGCGACGGTGGTCCTCGCGCGCTGGGACGGCCTCCTGGTCGAGCACCTGGTGCTCTCCGACTCCGTCCTGCTGCTGGAGGCGCCCGACGGCACGGTCGCACCGCTGCTCGACGACCGCCTCGACCGGCTGCCTCCGGGCTCGCTCGCGTCGGAGGAGATCGCGGACGCACGGGCACGGAACAAGGAGGGCGGCTTCTTCACCGCCGCCGCCGACCCCTCGGTGGCGTCACGCGCGGTGACGGGCGAGACCCCCCGGGACGAGGTCCGGGCGCTGGCCGCGCTGACCGACGGGGCGAGCCGCTGGACGGAGAAGTTCCGGGAAGGCGACTGGACGGCCACCCTGGAGGTTCTTCGGAAGTCGGGACCGCAGGGGCTGATCGACCGGGTCAGGGAGCTGGAGCGGGCCGACACCGAGCGCGCGTATCTGCGCCGCGGCAAGACGCATGACGACGCGACGGCCGTGCTCGTGGAGCTCTGAGCCGGACAGGCGCCCGCACCGCTCCCCCGGCGGCCGGCCGGACCCGCCTCACTCCCCCGCGCGCTCGTTGAAGTGGTGCAGCAGACGCGCGAGTTCCGCGACCTCGCCACGGTCCCAGCCCGCCAGCTTGCGGGCGTAGCGCCCGCGGCGGGCGTCCCGGACCTTGCGGAAGCGGGCGAGGCCCTCGTCGGTGAGGTGGACGAGGGAGGCGCGGCCGTCCGCCGGGTCGGTCTCCCTGGCGACCAGGCCGAGCGACTCCAGGGCGCGCAGCTGACGGCTCATGGTCGCCTTGCCCACCCCGAAGTAGGCGGCGAGATCCGTGGCCCGCTGCCGGCCCGCGGATTCCAGCCGCACGAGGAGCCCGTAGGCCGCGGCCTCCAGGTCCGGGTGGACCTCGCGTGCCATCTCCCCCGAATTGGCGCGCGCCCGGCGCAGGAAGACCGCCAACTCGCGCTCCAGCGCGAGGAACTCATGGTCCACACCACTTCCGGCCGTGGCGCCCGGTTCACCGCCGCTTCCGCTCCCGTGCACGTCAGCACCCCTCACAAGCTTTCCAGCCGATGAAATTTTCTTTCAACTCCGGTCATCACCGCAGCTGGGCCAGTATTTCGCAGGCGTAGACCTCCGGCAGCGGCCAGGCCCCCTTCCGGAGGGCGGGTCTACGTGCGTAGCGTCATGGGTGCCAAGGGTGGCATGTCCACACCACGGCGCACGTTCCTCAGGGGCGTCCCGCACCCGCTCCTGGGCCATGAGCTCCCCCACCGAGCCCTCGGAGGCACGCAATGCCCGTGCACAGATCCGGAACCCCCACGTCCCGCCGCTCCCGCATGGCAGCGGCGGGCACGTTCCTCGCCGCTCTCGCCCTGCTGTTCACGCTGCCCGGTGCGGCGTCCGCCGCCGACACCGAGGTCATCCCCGAACGGGGTACGGCGAGGATGGGCCAGGGCGTGATCGCCCACGACGGCCAGAAGAGCGGCGGCAGCCCCATAGGCGCGGCCGCGGTCCAGACGGAAGGTGTGGACGTCAGCAGCCACCAGGGCAACGTCGCCTGGTCGACGCTGTGGAACAGCGGCGTGAAGTGGGCCTACGTGAAGGCCACCGAGGGGACGTACTACAAGAACACGTACTTCACCCAGCAGTACACCGGCTCGTACAACGTCGGCATGATCCGCGGCACCTACCACTTCGCCACTCCGGACACGACCAGTGGCGCCGCCCAGGCGAACTACTTCGTCGACAACGGCGGCGGCTGGTCCAGGGACGGCAAAACCCTGCCCGGCGTGCTGGACATCGAGTGGAATCCGTACGGCGCACAGTGCTACGGCAAGACCCAGGCCGCCATGGTCGCCTGGATCCGCGACTTCGTGAACACCTACAAGGCGCGCACCGGCCGTGACGCGGTGATCTACACGGCGACCAGCTGGTGGAAGGACTGCACGGGCAACAACGCGGGCTTCGGCGCCACCAACCCGCTCTGGGTCGCCCGCTACAACACCACGGTCGGTGAACTCCCGGCGGGCTGGGGCTTCTACACGATGTGGCAGTACACCTCGTCCGGCCCGACGGTCGGCGACCACAACCACTTCAACGGCGCCCTCGACCGCGTGGTGGCACTCGCCAACGGCTGACCCCGCACGACGCGGTACCGAGCCCCGGTGACGAGCTCCAGGTCACCGGGGCTCGGCGCTGCCCGCGGCCCACTATGCATGACGCGTATACACGCTATGTATAGTCGGGGCGTGCCACACCACCGGTGTGCGGCCGAGCCGTTGGGGAGTGACGCGCTGTGTCTGTTGTGCCCGGAAAGATGTCTTCTTCGCGTGCGGGGTTGGCCGCCGCTCTGGTGACGGCCCTCACACTGACGCTCGGCGGGTGCGGGATGCAGACCACGGCACCCGGATCGGCGCGTGCCGAGGCCGCGTCCGACGCCAAGGGGTCGTTCGGTTCCGTGGACTGCCGCAAGGCCAAGTGCATCGCCCTGACGTTCGACGCCGGGCCGGGGAAGGACACCCCGCGGCTTCTGGACATCCTCAAGGAGAAGAAGGTGCCGGCGACGTTCTTCCTGCTGGGCAGGGACCATGTGCTCAAGCACCCCGACACCGTGCGGCGCATCGCGGCAGAGGGCCACGAGGTCGCCAACCACACGTGGTCGCACGAGATCCTGACCGACCGGAAGCCCGATGAGATACGCGCCGAGCTGAAGAGGACCCAGGACGCGATAGCGGCGATCACCGGCACGAAGCCACGGCTGATGCGCCCGCCGCAGGGCCGCACTGACGACACGGTCTCCGAGATCAGCAAGGAGCTGGGGCTGTCCCAAATCCTCTGGAGCACGACCGCCAAGGACTTCTCGACGAACGACTCGGCCCTGATCAGGAAGCGGACGCTCGACCAGGCGGGCAGGGACGGGATCATCCTGCTGCACGACATCTACAAGGGCACGGTCCCCGCGGTCCCGGGCATCATCGACGCCCTGCGGGAGGACGGGTACACCTTCGTGACCGTCCCCCAGCTGATGGCCCCGGCGGAGCCGGAGCCCGGCACGGTCTACCGCCCCTGACCCGCTCCGCACGCGGAACGGCCCGCCCTCCCGGAGGAGGACGGGCCGTCCGTACCGGCCGTCGGCGTGATGCCACGCCCGTCACAGCATGGCGCCTACGCGGCGGCCGGGATCCTTTCCTCCAGCCTGGCCGAGGCCGGGGCGAGCGCGATCTCCAGGACCTGGCGCACATCGGTCACCGGGTGCACTTCCAGGGTCTCCAGGACCTCGGCCGGGACGTCGTCCAGATCGGCCTCGTTGCGCTGGGGGATCACCACGGTGGTGATGCCCGCCCTGTGCGCGGCCAGCAGCTTCTGCTTCAGACCGCCGATCGGCAGCACCCGTCCGGTCAGCGACACCTCACCGGTCATCGCCACGTCCGTGCGGACCAGCCGCCCGGAGAGCAGCGAGGCCAGCGCGGTCGTCAGGGTGATGCCGGCGCTCGGGCCGTCCTTCGGGACCGCGCCCGCGGGGAAGTGGATGTGCACACCCCGGTCCTTGAGGTCCGCGACCGGGAGCTCCAGCTCCGCGCCGTGCGACCGCAGGAAGCTCAGCGCGATCTGCGCGGACTCCTTCATGACGTCGCCGAGCTGGCCGGTCAGGGTCAGCCCCGAGGCCCCGGTCTCCGGGTCGGCCAGCGACGCCTCGACGAAGAGCACGTCACCGCCGGCCCCGGTCACCGCGAGCCCGGTGGCCACACCCGGCACCGCGGTGCGGCGCTCGGCCGGGTCCTGGGCGGACTCGGGCACGTGGTGCGGCCGGCCGATCAGACCCCGCAGGTCCTGCCCGGACACCGTGAACGGAAGCTCCCGCTCACCCAGTTCGTGCTGGGCCGCGACCTTGCGGAGCAGCCGTGCGACAGCCCGCTCCAGGTTCCGCACCCCGGCCTCCCTGGTGTACTCGCCGGCGAGCTTGCGCAGGGCGGACTCGTCGAGGCTCACCTCGTCCTTCTCCAGACCGGCCCGCTCCAGCTGGCGCGGGAGCAGGTGGTCCCGGGCGATGACGACCTTCTCGTCCTCGGTGTAGCCGTCCAGCGTGACCAGCTCCATGCGGTCGAGCAGGGCCTCCGGGATGGCGTCGAGGACATTGGCCGTCGCCAGGAACACGACGTCGCTGAGGTCGAGTTCGACCTCCAGGTAGTGGTCGCGGAAGGTGTGGTTCTGCGCCGGGTCGAGCACTTCGAGCAGTGCGGCGGCCGGGTCGCCCCGGAAGTCGGAGCCGACCTTGTCGATCTCGTCGAGCAGGACGACCGGGTTCATCGAACCGGCCTCCTTGATCGCCCGCACGATCCGCCCCGGGAGCGCGCCGACGTACGTACGCCGGTGGCCCCGGATCTCCGCCTCGTCCCGGACACCGCCGAGCGCGACCCGGACGAACTTGCGCCCCATGGCGTGCGCGACGCTCTCCCCGAGCGAGGTCTTGCCGACCCCGGGCGGACCGACCAGCGCGAGCACGGCCCCGCCGCGCCGCCCGCCGACCACGCCGAGACCACGGTCGGCGCGCCGCTTGCGCACCGCGAGGTACTCGGTGATGCGCTCCTTCACGTCCTGGAGGCCGGCGTGTTCGGCGTCCAGGACCGCCCGGGCGCCCCGGATGTCGTACGCGTCCTCGGTCCGCTCGGTCCACGGGAGTTCGAGGACGGTGTCCAGCCAGGTCCGGATCCAGGACCCCTCGGGGCTCTGGTCGGAGGCGCGCTCCAGCTTGTCGACCTCCTTGAGCGCGGCCTCACGGACGTGCTCGGGAAGATCGGCGGCCTCGACGCGTGTGCGGTAGTCGTCGGACTCGTCCTCCGGGTCGCCGTTGAGCTCGGAGAGCTCCTTGCGTACGGCGTCGAGCTGGCGCCGCAGCAGGAATTCGCGCTGCTGCTTGTCGACGCCCTCCTGGACGTCCTTGGCGATGGACTCGGCGACGTCCTGCTCGGCGAGGTGCTCGCCGAGCCACTGGACGGCGAGCTTCAGCCGGGCGACCGGATCGGTGGTCTCCAGCAGCTGGACCTTCTGGGCCATGGTCAGGAAGGGCGAGTACCCGGAATTGTCGGCGAGGGCGGAGATGTCCTCGATCTGCTCCACCCGGTCCACGACCTGCCAGGCACCGCGCTTCTTCAGCCAGCTGGTGGCCAGCGCCTTGTACTCCCTGGCCAGCTCCGTGACAGAGCCGGGAAGGGGGTCGGGCAGCGAGACGTCGATCCGGGTGCCTTCCACCCAGAGCGCGTTCCCGGGCCCGCTGGTTCCGGCGCCGATCCGCACCCGGGCACGCGCGCGGATGAGAGCGCCGGGGTCCCCGTCCGACAGCCGCCCGACCTGCTCGACGGTGCCCAGGACGCCGGTCCCGGTGTAGTTCCCGTCGATGCGAGGCACGAGCAGCACCTCGGGCTTGCCGCCTCCGGGCCGGGCGACGGCCTGCGCCGCCTCGACCGCGGCACGCACCTCCGCGTCCGACAGATCGAGCGGGACCACCATGCCCGGCAGTACGACCTCGTCGTCGAGCGGCAGCACGGGCAGGTCGATCGGAGTGGATGCCCTGGACGCGTTGGACTCTGCAGTCATGATCTCCCCTTCGGCAGGCAAGTTGAGCTATGTGGGCTCAATGCTTGTGAGCCTCCGGATGTTCCCCCTGCCGTGTTCGCTGTGAGCGATCATCCGCACCACCGGGCTCCACCTGCGACGATCCGCTCACGGCGGGGCCCGCGCGGCGCCTGCCTCTACGGCAGCACCCCGGAGGCCGCCGCCATTCCCGCCACCCCTGCCCTCCCCCGCGGTCCGGCCCGGACGTCCCTGGCCGCGCCTTCCATGGGCCGGGCTCCCGACGGGCCGCCGGATCGCCCGGACCGGAGGGTGAGAACCGAGGAATTCACTGGCCCGCGGATACCGCGCGAGGAAAAATGGGCGGACTCGGAACCGCCCACCGGAGACCGGAGACACGCCATGCCGGCCACAGACACCCGCCGCCCCGTCGTCCTCGACCGGCGGGAGGGACCGTTCGGCGAAGTCGTCCTGCGTGAGCGCGGCGAGGACTTCGAGATCATCGCCAACGGATGCTTCCTGATGGACACCTCCGACGGGCGTTCCGAGCGGCTCCTCGTCGACGCGGCGCTCGCCGCCCTTCCCACCGGGCGACCGGGCCCGTCCGTGCTGATCGGCGGGCTCGGCGTCGGGTTCTCGCTGGTGCGGGCCGCCTCCGAACCGCGCTGGGGCCGGATCACGGTCGTGGAGCGGGAGGAGGCCATCGTGGACTGGCACCTGGACGGACCGCTCGGCCGGATCTCCGGCGCGGCGCTCTCCGACGAGCGGACGGCGATCCTCCACACCGACCTCGTCGCCCACCTCAGCGCGACCACGGAGCGTTACGACGCACTGTGTCTGGACATCGACAACGGCCCCGACTGGACCGTCACGGAGGACAACGGAAGCCTCTATTCCGCCACCGGTCTCGCGGCCTGCCGAGCACGTCTGACGCCCGGCGGAGTCCTCGCCGTATGGTCCGCGCAGCCGTCTCCGGACTTCGAGGAAGCACTGCGGAATGCCGGATTCCACGCGGTAAGGACTGAAGAAGTAGCCGTTGCCCGAGGTGTGCCGGACGTGGTCCATCTCGCACTGCGGAGCGACTGAACCCCCACCCGGTATGCGCACCCCCTTCCCGCCAAGGATCACGGGCCGCAAGTCCGCCGATCCGTCACTATCCCGTGGGTAACACCTTCACGACGGACAACACCCTGCGTAGCCGAGAGGCGTCCTCTGCCTTTACGCTGCTTGGCGGCACAAGGGATCACCGACGAAATCCACAAGCGATAACCGTGCCTCCGGGGGAATGGCCTCCGCGAGAACGGGCAGGGGCGGGGCGATGGAACAGACACACACCACCCACAACGGCGTCGCGGCCACCCCCGGGGCTCAGCGCCGGGTGCTGGTGGTAGAGGACGACGCGACAATCGTCGACGCCATTTCCGCCCGGCTGCGGGCCGAGGGCTTCCTGGTGCAGACCGCACTGGACGGGCCCGCGGCCGTGGACGCGGCCGAGGCCTGGCAGCCCGACCTGATGGTGCTCGACATCATGCTTCCCGGCTTCGACGGCCTGGAGGTCTGCCGTCGTGTGCAGGCTCAGCGCCCCGTGCCGGTGCTGATGCTCACCGCACGAGACGACGAGACGGACATGCTGGTCGGGCTCGGGGTCGGCGCCGACGACTACATGACCAAGCCGTTCTCCATGCGGGAACTGGCCGCGCGGGTCCACGTCCTGCTGCGCAGGGTCGAGCGGGCCGCGCTGGCCGCCGTGACGCCGCGCAGCGGGATCCTGCGCCTCGGCGAGCTGGAGATCGACCACGCGCAGCGCAGGGTCCGGGTGCGCGCCGACGACGTCCACCTCACCCCGACCGAGTTCGACCTGCTGGTCTGCCTGGCCAACACGCCGCGCGCGGTGCTGTCCCGGGAGCAGCTGCTGGCCGAGGTCTGGGACTGGGCGGACGCCTCCGGGACCCGTACGGTCGACAGCCACATCAAGGCCCTGCGCCGGAAGATCGGCGCCGAGCGGATCCGTACCGTGCACGGTGTCGGCTACGCCCTGGAGACCCCCGCGCCATGACCCGGCCCGGCTCGGGACTGAGGCCCTTCTCGATCAAGGCCAAGCTGGGCACCCTCGTGGTGATCTCCGTGTTCATCACGACGGGCCTGCTCATCGTCGCCCTGCGGACCAGGACCGAGTTCCGGTTCATCACGGTCTTCTCGGTCATCGCCACCCTGCTGATCACCCAGTTCGTGGCGCACGGCCTGACCGCCCCGCTGGACGAGATGCGCGCCGTCGCGCGCTCGATCTCGCACGGCGACTACACGCGCCGGGTGAGCGGCGCGGGACGGCGTGACGAGCTGGGGGACCTGGCGCAGACGATCAACCGCATGGCGGACGATCTGGAGGCCGAGGACCTGCACCGCAAGGAGCTGGTCGCGAACGTCTCGCACGAACTGCGCACTCCCATCGCCGCGCTCAGAGCCGTGCTGGAGAACGTGGTGGACGGGGTGTCCGCCGCCGATCCGGAGACCATGCGCACGGCGCTGAAACAGACCGAGCGCCTGGGCCGGCTGGTGGAGACCCTGCTGGATCTCTCCCGGCTGGACAACGGTGTGGTGACGATCAAGGCAGGCCGCTTCGAGGTCTGGCCGTATCTCTCGGGCGTACTGAAGGAGGCGAACCTCGCCGCTTCGCAGCGCAGGCTCTCCTCCGGTTCGGGCAACCACTCCCGTACGGACGTCCATCTGCACCTGGACGTGTCGCCGCCCGAGCTGACGGCGTACGCGGACGCGGAGCGGCTGCACCAGGTGGTCGCCAACCTGATCGACAACGCCGTCAAGCACAGCCCGCCGCACGGCAGGGTCACGGTGCTGGCTCGGCGCGGGGACCGTCCCGAGTCGCTGGAGCTGGAAGTGGTCGACGAGGGTCCCGGCATCCCGGAGGCCGAGCGCCACCGGGTCTTCGAGCGCTTCAACCGCGGCCAGGCACCGTCCCCGCACGGTCCGGGCAGCGACGGCGGCACGGGACTCGGGCTGGCGATCGCCCGCTGGGCGGTGGATCTGCACGGCGGGCGCATCGGTGTGGCCGAATCTGCCCGTGGTTGCCGGATTCAGGTCACTCTTCCGGGGAACCCTCAACCACTGGGTTGACCTGGTGTTCGAAGATCTGGGCCCCCTTCTCTCCTGGTCCAGGAAAGAGATACGGTCCAAGGGGCCGTAGCACCGGCCCTGCGTACCGAAGGGCAGCGGAACCCTGCTTGTTTCCCGCCATTTCATGCGCCGAAACCCGGCTTCCGATGTGATGTGCACGACGAAGACCGGCCCGGCCTGCACGTAACGGCCAGGGAGGCGTAGCCTTGATTTCCGCTGTCCATCACCTTGTGAAGCGGAAGAGGGCGGTTGCCGCCGTGTCGTCTCAGTCCCCCAGTAACTCGAGCATCTCGACCGATCAAGAAGCAGGCTCCGGGTCGAACCCGGCTGCCGCTTTCGGCCCCAATGAGTGGCTCGTCGACGAGATCTACCAGCAGTACCTCCAGGACCCGAATTCGGTCGACCGCGCCTGGTGGGACTTCTTCGCCGACTACAAGCCGGGCACGTCCGGCACGGCGGACAAGCCCGTACCCGCACCTGCGGGAGCGGTGACACCGGCTCCGGCCGCCGCCGTCGCGGACACCCCCGCTCCGGCGCCGGCCCCGGTCGCGCCCGCCGCCCCGGCCAAGCCTGCCGCCACCGCTCCGGCGCAGGCAGCGGCCCCCGCCAAGGCTCCCGCGGCCCCCGCGAAGGCGGCCCCCGCCAAGGCCGCCCCGGCCGCCGCGAAGGCGGAAGCCCCGGCCGAGGCCCCCGCGGGCCCCGAGTTCGTGACGCTGCGCGGCCCCTCGGCCGCTGTCGCGAAGAACATGAACGCCTCCCTGGAGCTGCCGACGGCCACGTCCGTCCGCGCCGTTCCGGTGAAGCTGCTCTTCGACAACCGCATCGTCATCAACAACCACCTCAAGCGCGCCCGCGGCGGGAAGATCTCCTTCACGCACCTCATCGGGTACGCGATGGTGCAGGCCCTCAAGGCCATGCCGTCGATGAACTACTCCTTCGCGGTGAAGGACGGCAAGCCGACCCTGGTCAAGCCGGAGCACGTCAACCTCGGTCTGGCCATCGACCTGGTGAAGCCGAACGGCGACCGCCAGCTGGTCGTCGCGGCCATCAAGAAGGCCGAGACGCTCAACTTCTTCGAGTTCTGGCAGGCGTACGAGGACATCGTCCGCCGCGCCCGCGTCGGCAAGCTCGGCATGGACGACTTCTCCGGTGTCACGGCCTCGCTGACCAACCCCGGTGGCATCGGCACCGTGCACTCGGTGCCCCGCCTGATGCCCGGACAGGGCCTCATCATGGGCGTCGGCGCGATGGACTACCCGGCGGAGTTCCAGGGCACCTCGCAGGACACCCTGAACAAGCTCGGCATCTCGAAGGTCATGACCCTGACCTCGACGTACGACCACCGGGTCATCCAGGGTGCGGCGTCCGGCGAGTTCCTGCGCGTCCTGGCCCAGCTGCTGCTCGGCGAGAACGACTTCTACGACGAGATCTTCAAGGCGCTGCGCATCCCCTACGAGCCGGTCCGCTGGCTCAAGGACATCGACGCCTCGCACGACGACGACGTCACCAAGGCCGCGCGGGTCTTCGAGCTGATCCACTCCTACCGGGTCCGCGGCCACGTCATGGCCGACACCGACCCGCTGGAGTACCGCCAGCGCAAGCACCCCGACCTGGACATCACCGAGCACGGCCTCACCCTGTGGGACCTGGAGCGGGACTTCGCGGTCGGCGGTTTCGCCGGCAAGACGATGATGAAGCTCCGTGACATCCTCGGCGTCCTGCGTGAGTCGTACTGCCGCACCACCGGCATCGAGTTCATGCACATCCAGGAGCCGAAGGAGCGCAAGTGGCTCCAGGACCGGGTGGAGCGTCCGCGCCCCGCTCCGGAGCGCGAGGAGCAGCTGCGGATCCTGCGCCGCCTCAACGCCGCCGAGGCGTTCGAGACGTTCCTGCAGACGAAGTACGTCGGCCAGAAGCGCTTCTCGCTGGAGGGCGGCGAGTCCGTCATCCCGCTGCTCGACGCCGTCATCGACTCCGCCGCCGAGGCCCGCCTCGACGAGGTCGTCATCGGCATGGCCCACCGCGGCCGGCTGAACGTCCTGGCGAACATCGTCGGCAAGTCGTACGCGCAGATCTTCCGGGAGTTCGAGGGCAACCTCGACCCGCGGTCGATGCACGGCTCCGGCGACGTCAAGTACCACCTGGGCGCCGAGGGCACCTTCACCGGTCTGGACGGCGAGCAGATCAAGGTCTCGCTGGCCGCCAACCCCTCGCACCTGGAGGCGGTCGACCCGGTCCTGGAGGGCATCGCCCGCGCCAAGCAGGACATCATCAACAAGGGCGGCACGGACTTCACGGTCCTGCCCGTCGCGCTCCACGGCGACGCGGCCTTCGCGGGCCAGGGCGTCGTCGCCGAGACGCTCAACATGTCGCAGCTGCGCGGCTACCGCACCGGCGGCACCGTGCACGTGGTGATCAACAACCAGGTCGGCTTCACCGCCGCCCCGGAGTCCTCGCGCTCCTCGATGTACGCCACGGACGTGGCGCGCATGATCGAGGCGCCGATCATCCACGTCAACGGCGACGACCCGGAGGCCGTGGTCCGCGTCGCGCGGCTCGCCTTCGAGTACCGGCAGACGTTCAACAAGGACGTCGTGATCGACCTCATCTGCTACCGCCGCCGCGGTCACAACGAGGGCGACAACCCGGAGTTCACCAACCCGCAGATGTACACCCTGATCGACAAGAAGCGCTCGGTGCGCAAGCTCTACACCGAGTCGCTCATCGGTCGCGGCGACATCACGCTGGAAGAGGCGGAGCAGGCGCTCCAGGACTTCCAGGGCCAGCTGGAGAAGGTCTTCGCGGAGGTCCGCGAGGCCACCTCGGCGCCGGCCCAGCCGCACGTCCCGGACGTGCAGGCGGAGTTCCCGGTCGCCGTGGGCACCGCGGTCTCCTCGGAGGTCGTGAAGCTGATCGCCGAGTCGCAGGTGAACATCCCTGACGGCATCACCGTGCACCCGCGTCTGCTGCCGCAGATGCAGCGCCGCGCCGCCTCGGTGGAGAACGGCACGATCGACTGGGGCATGGGCGAGACCCTGGCCATCGGTTCGCTGCTGATGGAGGGCACCCCGGTCCGGCTCGCCGGCCAGGACACCCGCCGCGGCACCTTCGGCCAGCGCCACGCGGTCCTCGTCGACCAGAAGACCGGCGAGGACTACACCCCGCTGCTCTACCTCTCGGACGACCAGGCTCGCTACAACGTCTACGACTCGCTCCTCAGCGAGTACGCGGCGATGGGCTTCGAGTACGGCTACTCGCTGGCCCGCCCGGAGTCGCTGGTGATCTGGGAGGCCCAGTTCGGTGACTTCGTCAACGGCGCCCAGACCGTCGTGGACGAGTTCATCTCCTCGGCCGAGCAGAAGTGGGGCCAGACCTCCGGCGTCACGCTGCTTCTCCCGCACGGCTACGAGGGCCAGGGCCCGGACCACTCGTCCGCCCGCCCGGAGCGCTTCCTCCAGCTCTGCGCGCAGAACAACATGACGGTCGCGATGCCGACCCTGCCGTCGAACTACTTCCACCTCCTGCGGTGGCAGGTGCACAACCCGCACCACAAGCCGCTGGTCGTCTTCACCCCGAAGTCGATGCTCCGCCTCAAGGCGGCCGCGTCGTCGGTGGAGGAGTTCACCACCGGCGGCTTCCGCCCGGTGATCGGCGACGAGTCGGTCAAGGCCGAGGCGGTCCGCAAGGTCGTCTTCGTCTCCGGCAAGCTCTACTACGACCTCGACGCCGAGCGCGAGAAGCGGGGCGACACCGAGACGGCGATCATCCGTCTCGAGCGCCTGTACCCGCTGCCGGGTGCCGAGATCCAGGCGGAGATCGCCAAGTACCCGAACGCCGAGAAGTACCTCTGGGCGCAGGAGGAGCCGGCGAACCAGGGTGCGTGGCCGTTCATCGCGCTCAACCTGATCGACCACCTGGACCTGGCCGTCGGCGCCGACGTGCCGCACGGTGAGCGCCTGCGCCGCATCTCGCGTCCGCACGGCTCGTCCCCGGCGGTCGGCTCGGCCAAGCGCCACCAGGCCGAGCAGGCCCAGCTGGTCGCCGAGGTCTTCGAGGCCTGATCAGCGGCTGTACGTCACCGGAGGGCCCGGTCCCGCGAGATGCTCGCGGGGCCGGGCCCTCGGGCTGTCCGGGCTCGTTATTCTTGAGCCATGTACTTCACGGACCGTGGCATCGAGGAACTGGAGAAGCGGCGCGGCGAGGAGGAGGTCACCTTCGAGTGGCTCGCCGAGCAGCTCCGTACGTTCGTCGACCTCAACCCCGACTTCGAGGTGCCCGTAGAGCGCCTCGCGACCTGGCTGGCGCGGCTGGACGACGAGGACGAGGACGAGTAGTCACCTTCCGGGACCGCTTCCCCCTGGGGACCTGTAGCGGTTGTAGGCGAGCCCGAGAACGCCCTGGACGAGCAGGACCAGGCCTGCGGCGACCCAGCCGCCGCTGCGCCGGCGGGCGCCCCACAGGGTGAGCGGCAGACCGGCGGCGACCTGCGCGGTCGCCACGGCGCGGGCCCTGGGGCCGAGCATCCAGGGACCCAGGCCGCTGCTCTCCACGGCGTCGAGCTCCACGCGTACGGCATCGCGCCAGCCGGCCCACTCGATGGGTTCCGCCTCCGGGTGGACTCCTGCGACCGAGCGCAGCCGGTCGGCGGGCTCGCCGGGCGAGAGTCCCTGGGGCAGGACGACTCCGGCCCGGCTGACCACGGCGATCAGGCCCCGCAGCCGGGCGTCGGCGTCCGCGTCGGGGTCCGCGCGGGTGAGCGCCTCCAGCTCCTGGACGTCCTGTACGGGGTCGAGGCCCAGCCGGGCCGCGAACGTGCGCATGGCCTCGTCCTCGGCGGCGGGGGTGCCGTCGGCCAGCCAGATGTATCCGACGGGGCGGCGGAATCCCGAGGCGAGGGTGTAGCCAGAGCGGTCCCCGTCCCACCACAGGGCTAGCACCGGCCAGGTCGAGCCCACCGCGAGCGCTGTGGCCCAGCCGCCGACGACCCGGTCGACGGGCTCGGCGCCTGCTCCGGCCGCCGCTCCGCTCCCGTGCGCGTCGGTCCGCCAGGGCTTTCCCTCGGGGACGAGCACGCTCCAGCCGTCCCCGGCGGGCATCAGCAGCATGCGCTCCTGGAGCAGGTGGGCCACGGGCCGTACGGTCTCGGGTTCGGCCCGGCAGAGGAGCAGGGCACCCACGGATGTCGCGGTCATGCGTCACACGCTAGGGCAATTTGCCCATTGATGAACCATTTACCCCCTCGCCTCACCCCCGCTGAGCCCTCTCCGGATTCACCCTTGACTTCCCCGAACCACGATATATCGTGTTGGAAAGAGACGCGATATGTTGCGTCGCTCCACCCAGTGGGAGGTCGGATCCATGCCCGAGTCGACGTGGACGGTCGCCGAGCCGCAGAAGCTCACCTTCGACGACCCCGTGACGGCGCTCCATGTGCGCATCGTCGACGGCGCGGTCAACGTGGTGGGCACCGACGAGTCGACCGCCCGGCTGGAGGTGTCGCGGATCGACGGGCCTCCGCTGATCGTGACTCAGGAGGGCGGCACCCTCACCGTCACCTACGAGGACCTGCCGTGGCGCGGGCTGCTCACCTGGCTCGAGCGCAAGAAGCCCCGTCACCGCGCGGAGGTGTCCCTCGCCGTGCCGGCCGGCGCGACGGTGGAGGTCGGAGTGGTCGGCGCGGAAGCGGTCGTCTCGGGAGTCCGGGGCCGCACCGAGCTCCGTGGCGTCACCGGCGACAGCACCCTGGTCGGCCTGCCCGGCGCGGTCCGGGCCGAGACCGTGTCCGGCAATCTGGAGGCCCAGTCCGTCACCGGCGACCTCCGCTTCCAGTCCGTCTCGGGTGATCTGACCGTCATCGAAGGCGCCGGCACATCGGTCAGGGCCGAGTCCGTCAGCGGCCACATGGTGCTCGATCTGGACACCTCGCCGGAGCCGACGGACATCCGGCTGACGTCGGTCTCGGGCGAGATCGCCATCCGGCTGCCGCACCCGGCCGACGCGAAGGTCGAGGCGAACACCGCGAGCGGCGCCGTCTCCAACGCCTTCGAGGACCTCCGGGTGGGCGGCCAG
This sequence comes from Streptomyces sp. CB02058, assembly GCF_001905505.1. Lineage (GTDB taxonomy): Bacteria > Actinomycetota > Actinomycetes > Streptomycetales > Streptomycetaceae > Streptomyces. The sequence continues at coordinate 1,070,159 of NZ_LIPG01000001.1, read as the reverse complement.
TGGGGGGCGAAGAAGATCACCGGCACCCTGGGCGCGGGCACGGGCACACTGAGGGCGACCACCGTCTCGGGCTCGATCGCCCTGCTGCGCCGCCCACCCGCCCAGGACCACGCACACGATGCCGAGCCGACCGGAAAGGTGCTCTGACATGCCCCCCGTTTTCGCCCACGGCCGTCTGCGCCTGTACCTCCTGAAGCTGCTGGACGAGGCCCCCCGCCATGGGTACGAGGTGATCAGGCTCCTGGAGGAGCGCTTCCAGGGTCTGTACGCACCGTCGGCGGGCACCGTGTATCCCCGGCTGGCCAAGCTGGAGGCCGAGGGGCTGGTCACCCATGCGACCGAGGGCGGCCGCAAGGTCTACTCCATCACCGACGCCGGCCGGGCCGAGCTGGCGGGCCGCGGCGGCGAGCTGGCCGATCTGGAGCTGGAGATCCGCGAGTCGGTCTCCGAGCTGGCTTCCGAGATACGCGAGGACGTGCGAGGGGCTGCGGGCCGGCTCCGCAAGGAGATGCGTGCGGCGGCTTCCGAGTCCCGCCAGGGCTCCGGCGCCAAGGGGAGCGGCTGGGACGCCGGCTTCGGGGACAACGAGGCATGGCGCACGGCGAAGGAGGAGCTGCGCAAGGCCAAGCAGGAGTGGAAGGAGCAGGCTCGCAGGGCGAAGGACGAGTCACGCAGGGCCCGTGAGGACGCCGAGCAGGCGCGCCGTCAGGCCCAGGAGGCTCACGAGAAGGCGCGGGAACAGATGCAGACCGCCGCGCGCCAGGTCCAGGAGCACTTCTCGCGGGGCGACTGGCCGAAGGGCGTGCGGGAGGGCCTGGCCGAGATCACCGGCCAGCTCGGCAGTTTCGCGAGCACCGGCGCCTGGCACTACACCAGGCCGGCCCCCGAGGAGCCGGACGTCGAGTGGGCTTCCGACGCCACGAGCACGGGCGATCCCGCCCGGGACCTGGACCGCCTGCTGGACCGCTTCCGCGACGACATCCGGGACGCGGCCAGGGACCACGGGCTGACCAAGTCCCAGCTCACGGAGGCCCGCCACCATCTGGCCACGGCCGCGACGCAGATCGGCAGACTGCTGCGGGACCCGGCCGACCGGCCGAAGGGCTCCTCCGGCAGCGCCTGAGGGCGGGGCGGCCCTCCGGAGGCGGCCGGGCCGACGGGCCCGGATCCGCCGCCCGGAACGGGGTGAGCCCCGGGGGCAGCCGTCCGGGACGGGTGAGCGCCGGGGAGCAGTTGGCCAGGACCGACGGGCCCGGATCCGCCGGCCAGGACGGGGGACCTGGGGCCAGGTCCGGGACAGGCGAGCCCCCGGGGGCCGGCCGACCGGGACGCGGGTGAGCCCGGAGGCCGCGGCCGGCCGGCGACGAGCGGGCCCGGGATCAGGAGGCCAGGGCCTGGCCCTGGCCTCCTGTGCCGTAGAGCGCGCGTTCCACCGTCGCGTATGTCGCGCCGTGGTCGGCGAGCACGTCGGCGACGACACCGGGGCGGGCCGTCAGGGCCAGCAGCAGATGCTCCTCGCCGATGAAGCGGTCGCGTCGGCCGAGGGCGATGCGCAGGGACTTCTCCAGGATGCTCTTCGCTCCCCCGGTGAAGGCACGGTGCCCGGACCACCGCCGGCGGCTCCGGCGGTCGCCCGCCAGGACACCCTCCCCGTGCTCCCCCTCGACCCGGGCGACGATCGCCCCGACGTCGATACCGATGCCGGCCAGCGCCTCCGTGTCGGCCTTGGTGAGACCGCCCCGGCGGCGGGCTTCCGCCAGAGCGGTCTCGATCGAGGCGCGGCGGTCGGTGAGCCCGAGGGCGGCGACGGCGAAGGCGGCACGGCCGCCCTCCTGGTCCAGCAGGGAGAGCAGCAGGTGTTCCTCGGTGACGGAGTCCGATCCGGCCCGCTCGGCGTGGGTCACCGCACCGGTCACGGTGGCGCGGGCACCCTTGGTGAATCGCTCGAACATCAATGCCTCCCGTACTTCTTGTGCACGGCCTGCCTGCTGACACCCAGCTCGGCAGCGATTTCCTGCCAGGACCATCCCTTGGCACGGGCGCTTCTCACCTGGACGGCTTCGAGTTGCTCCAGCAGGCGCCGCAGCGCGGCGACGGCCCGCAGCCCGACGCGCGGGTCGTGGTCACCGGCACGGGCGGCGAGATCCGTTGCTTCGGTCATGACGTCAACTTACGTTGACATCGAAGTACTGTCAATCATCGTTGACAGGATCGGTGGCGAGGCGGGCGTGCCGCTCCACGTCGAAGCGTTCGTCGCCGTAGCGGAGCTTCTGCCGGTCGACGCCCTCGACGGCGAAGCCGGCCCGCCGGGCGACCGTGCAGGAGGCGGGGTTGTTCGTCCGGTGTCCGAGTTCCAGCCGGTACAGGCCCAGTTCGCCGAAGGCCCAGCGGGCCAGCGCCCGTACACCCGTCAGGGCGACGCCTCTCCCCCGTGCCGACTCGACGGTCCAGTACGAGACCCAGCCGGTGTCGTGGACGTGGTTCACCGCCGCCACGGCCACGGACCCGAGCGGGACGTCCTCGCTGACGACGGCCCATGTGTACGCGGTGCCCGCCGCCCGCTCCTCATCCCGGGCAGCCACCCAGTCCAGGGCCTCGGTCATGGTCGTGACGGACCTGCCCGCCTGGCGGGCCATCTCCTCCGGCACGAAGGCGCGGAGGACGGCAGGCGCGTCATCGGGACGCCAGGGCCGCAGCAGCAGTCCCTGAGGTGTGGGCAGCTCCTCCGCCCCGCTCATGACGTGGTGAGGACGATCTTCCCGAACAGGTCCCCGGTGGCGAGGCGCTCGAAGCCCTCGCGGGCCCGGTCCAGCGGCAGGGTCGCGTCGATGACGGGCCGCACCCCGGTGGCCGCGCAGAACGACAGCAGGTCCTCCAGCTCGTCCTTGGAGCCCATCGTGGAACCGACGACCTTGAGCTCCAGGAAGAAGATCCGGGTCAGCTCGGCGTGCGAAGGCCGGTCACCGCTGGTGGCACCCGAGATGACCAGGGTGCCGCCGGGCTTCAGCGACTTGACCGAGTGGGACCAGGTCGCGGCCCCCACCGTCTCGATGACGGCGTCGACGCGCCCCGGCAGCCGCGCTCCCGGCTCGTACGCCTCGACGGCCCCCAGTTCCACCGCGCGCTTGCGCTTGCCCTCGTCACGGCTGGTGGCGAACACCCTGAGCCCCGCGGCCTTGCCGAGCACGATCGCGGCGGTGGCGACACCGCCGCCCGCTCCCTGCACGAGGACGGAGTCGCCGGGCCGGACACCGGCGTTGGTGAAGAGCATCCGGTACGCCGTGAGCCAGGCCGTGGGCAGACAGGCGGCCTGCTCGAAGGTGAGCTCCCTGGGCTTGGGCAGCACGTTCCAGCTGGGGACGGTGACCTGCTCGGCGAAGGTGCCCTGATAGCGCTCGGTGAGGATGGAGCGCGGCTCGTCCGGGCCGACACCGTGTCCCGTCTGGCCGATGACGGAGTGCAGGACGACCTCGTTGCCGTCCTGGTCGATCCCCGAGGCGTCGCAGCCGAGGATCATGGGCAGCTTGTCCTCGGCGAGGCCCACCCCGCGCAGGGACCAGAGGTCGTGATGATTGAGGGACGCGGCCTTGACCCGGACGGTGGTCCACCCGGGCCGGGCCTCGGGTGCGGGGCGTTCCCCCAGCTCAAGCCCTTCGAGGGGCCGGTCACGGTCGATGCGGGCTGCGTAGGCGGCGAACATGGCACGACGATAGGACGTGACGCGCCGTGACGTAACCGTTCGATGGTGTGACACACGCCCCAGCTCGCGTGCGGGGCAGCGCCCCGACACGAAGAAAGGGCGGGGGGTGACGCGGCCGCACGGACCGCCTCACCCCCCGCCCCGGCCGGGCGTCAGCGCCGGGCCACACCCTCCGCACGGGCGGCGGCGGCCACCGCGGCCGTGACGGCCGGGGCGACCCGCTCGTCGAACGGCGACGGGATCACGTAGTCCGCGGCGAGCTCGTCGCCGACGACGTCCGCCAGCGCGTTCGCCGCCGCGATCTTCATCCCCTCGGTGATCCGGGAGGCCCTCACCTGGAGCGCCCCCGCGAAGATGCCGGGGAACGCCAGCACGTTGTTGATCTGGTTCGGGTAGTCCGACCGTCCGGTCGCCACCACGGCCGCGTACTTGTGCGCGACGTCGGGGTGGACCTCGGGGTCGGGGTTGGCCATGGCGAACACGAACGCGCCGGGAGCCATCGAGGCCACGGCCGCCTCGGGGACCGTACCGCCGGAGACGCCGATGAAGACGTCGGCGCCGGCGAGCGCCTGCTCCAGGGAACCGGTGATGCCGGCCCGGTTGGTGAGCTCCGCCAGCTCGCGCTTGACGTCCGTGAGGTCGTCGCGGTCACCGCTGACGATGCCCTTGCGGTCGGCGACGGCGACGTCGCCGATGCCGGCCTCCAGCAGGAACTTCGCGATGGCCACACCGGCCGCGCCCGCGCCGGAGATGACGGCGCGCAGGTCGCCGAGCGTCCGGCCGGACAGCTTGGCCGCGTTGCGCAGGGCCGCGAGTGTCACCACGGCCGTGCCGTGCTGGTCGTCGTGGAAGACCGGGATGTCCAGCCGTTCCTGGAGCTTGCGCTCGATCTCGAAGCACCGGGGCGCCGAGATGTCCTCCAGGTTGACCCCGCCGAAGGACGGCGCGAGCCGCACGACGGTGTCGACGATCTCGTCCGCGTCGGTGGTGGCGAGCGCGATCGGCACCGCGTCGACCCCCCCGAACTGCTTGAACAGAATCGCCTTGCCCTCCATCACGGGGAGGGATGCCTCGGGACCGATGTCCCCCAGGCCGAGGACGGCGGTGCCGTCCGTGACGACGGCCACGACCTGCGACTTCCAGGTGTAGTCGTGGACGAGCTCGGGATTCTCGGCGATGGCGCTGCACACCTTCGCCACTCCGGGCGTGTACGCGAGGGACAGGTCGTCCTTGTCGCGGATCGGAACGGTGGCCTGCACGGCCATCTTCCCGCCGCGGTGGAGGGCGAAGGCCGGATCGAAGGGCTCGTCCGCCCCGATGGTCCCTGCCGCCCCGGCCGTGCCGTGCGTCGTGCTGTCGCTGCGAGGATTGACGATCTCCGCTGCCATTGTGTTGACCCCTTAAGTCTTCATCAGTTGAGGGTGGCCACTCCTGGTTGAGGAGGGGTGGGCGGGCACCGCGTACGTTCCCTGCACCGAGCGGTTGGCCCGCTCCGGCAGGGGAGACACATACGCGCGGGCGCGCCGCACACGCGCCCTGAGCCCCGGATGAGGGGTGTAAACGTCTTTCTTACCGGACGGACCGGTCCTCTTACGAGTCGGTATCGACTCGGTGACATGACTCATAGCCGAATATCTGGACAAGTCCACTAAGGACCACAAAGGCCGTCCGAAGGCTGAGACGCACCGGAGATTCTCCGGAGGAGTGCTCGCTTTTCAGCAGATGGTCCGGCCTTGCCGTGCCACGCCGTTGAGGTTCGGGGGTCGCCCGTTACCCGATTTTGACATGACCGGCCCCCTGAATGGGCGAGTCCGAATGGCAAGATGCCCTAATCACACAAGGTGGCGACACTCGAAGGTGCGTGCTTGCCCGCCTGACCAGCATTCCCTCACCGCCGGAGGATTCCGATCATGACCGCAAGCACCCTCTGCCGTACGGCCGCGAAGTCCCGGATTGCCGCGGTCTGCGCAGTCGCGGTCGCCGGCACCCTGCTGCTGACCGCGTGCGGCGACCAGACCGACAGCGCGAGCACCAAGGAGTCGGGCGCGGCCGCCACGAAGGACGCACCGCTCGCCGACCTGCTCCCCAAGGCCATCAAGGACAAGGGTGAGATCAAGGTCGGATCGGACATCGCCTACCCGCCGGTGGAGTTCAAGGACGAGTCCGGCAAGACGGTCGGCATCGACCCCGACCTCGCGGACGCCCTCGGCAAGCAGCTGGGCGTGAAGTTCGTCTTCGAGAACGGCACCTTCGACACGCTGCTCACGGGCCTGCGCTCGAAGCGCTACGACCTGGCGATGTCGGCCATGACCGACACCAAGGACCGCCAGGAGGGTGTCGACTCCGAGACGAAGAAGAAGGTCGGCGAGGGCGTCGACTTCATCGACTACTTCACCGCGGGCGTCTCCATCTACACGAAGAAGGGCGACGACAAGGGCATCAGCACCTGGTCGGACCTCTGCGGCAAGAAGCTGGTCGTGCAGCGCGGCACGGTCTCCCACGACCTCGCCAAGGCCGAGAGCGCCAAGTGCGGCAGCAAGGGCAAGATCTCCATCGAGGCGTTCGACAACGACCTGGAGGCCCAGACCCGGCTGCGTGGCGGCGGCGCCGACGCCGGCTCCTCCGACTTCCCGGTCGCGGCGTACGCGGTGAAGACCTCGGGCGGCGGCAAGGACTTCCAGCTGGTCGGCGAGCAGGTCGAGGCGGCCCCGTACGGCATCGCCGTCGCCAAGGGCAACGACGAGCTCACCAAGGCCATCGAGGCGGCCCTGAACGCGGTCATCAAGAACGGCGAGTACGACAAGGTCATCGCCAAGTGGGGCGTCGAGGCCGGCGCGGTCACCGAGGCCAAGATCAACGGCGGGTCCTGACCGGGTCCCGGCGCTGAAAGGCATCATCTGTGACTGACATCAAGAAGGCGGACCCGGCGGCCACCCCGCCCACCCCGTCGGCGGGGCCGGAGGCGATCAAGGCCATCCCGGTGCGCCACTACGGACGGTACGTCTCGGCGATCGTCGCCCTCGGACTCCTGGCCTCGCTCGTCTACGCGTTCGCGCAGGGCGACATCAACTGGAACGCGATCCCGGACTACTTCTTCGACGACCAGATCCTCGAAGGCGTCAAGAACACCGTCATCATCACGGTCCTGGCGATGATCATCGGCGTCGTGCTGGGCATCGTCCTCGCCGTGATGCGGCTGTCCAAGAACCCGGTGACGACCTCCATAGCCTGGGGCTACATCTGGTTCTTCCGCGGCACCCCGGTCTATGTGCAGCTGCTGGTCTGGTTCAACCTCGGCATCGTGTTCGAGTACATCAACCTCGGGCCGGTCTACAAGGACGAGTGGTCGTCCTTCATGACGCCGTTCCTCTGCGCGCTGCTCGGTCTCGGGCTCAACGAGGCCGCGTACATGGCGGAGATCTGCCGGGCCGGCCTCCAGTCGGTCGACGAGGGGCAGACCGAGGCGGCGCACGCGCTGGGCATGAGCCACGCCAAGACGCTCCGCCGGATCGTCGTCCCGCAGGCGATGCGCGTGATCGTGCCGCCGACGGGCAACGAGGTCATCAACATGCTGAAGACCTCCTCGCTCGCGGTCGCCGTCCAGTACACCGAACTGCTGCGTTCCACCCAGAACGTCTCGCAGACCTCGGGTGCCACCGTGGAGATGCTGTTCCTGGCCGCGGCCTGGTACATGGTGCTCACCTCGGTGCTCAGCGTCGGCCAGTACTACCTGGAGCGGCACTACGCACGCGGCTCCAGCCGCAGCCTGCCGGACACCCCGTTCCAGAAGATCAGGGCCACCATGCTGTCGCTGGGCCGCCCGAAGGGAGGCGCCGCATGACCGCCATGGTGAAGGCCGAGGGCGTCCACAAGTCCTTCGGCCCCGCGCACATCCTCAAGGGCATCGACCTGGAGGTCGCACCCCGTGAGGTCTTCTGCCTGATCGGCCCGTCCGGCTCCGGCAAGTCGACGTTCCTGCGGTGCATCAACCACCTGGAGCAGATCAACGCCGGCCGGCTGTACGTCGACGGCGATCTGGTCGGCTACCGCCAGAAGGGCGACAAGCTCTACGAGCTCAAGGACAGCGAAGTCGCTCTGAAGCGCCGGGACATCGGCATGGTCTTCCAGCGCTTCAACCTGTTCCCGCACATGACGGCCATCGAGAACGTCATGGAGGCCCCGATCCAGGTCAAGGGCGAGACCAAGGCCGTCGCCCGGGCCCGCGCGGAACGCCTGCTGGACCGGGTCGGCCTGTCCGACAAGGCGAAGAACTACCCCTCCCAGCTCTCCGGCGGACAGCAGCAGCGCGTGGCCATCGCCCGCGCCCTGGCCATGGAGCCGAAGCTGATGCTCTTCGACGAGCCGACCTCCGCGCTCGACCCGGAGCTGGTGGGTGACGTCCTGGACGTCATGCGCGGACTGGCCGAGGAGGGGATGACGATGATCGTCGTCACCCACGAGATGGGCTTCGCCCGCGAGGTCGGCGACGCGCTGGTCTTCATGGACGACGGCGTCGTGGTCGAGTCGGGCCACCCGCGCGAGGTCCTGGGCAACCCGCAGCACGACCGGACGAAGTCGTTCCTGTCCAAGGTGCTCTAGCACCTGGGCGGAGGACGGCGAGGAGGGCGGTACGGACCTGGTCCGTACCGCCCTCCTCGTCGTCCTCCCCGTACCGTCCGCTACTTCGCGGTCCCCCCGGCCGGCACCAGCTCCGGCCTCAGCAGCAGGTCACGCAGCTGCGTCCGGTCCAGCGGCGGGCTCTCCAGCAGCGGCCCCTGCGACCTGTCCCCCTCGTAACCGGTGCTGGAGCGCGCGGCCAGCAGCGATCCGTCCTTCAGGACGAGGCGGGCGGTGAACTCGGGCCCCCACTGCGGGGTGCCGTCCCCGTAGTCCATGGAGTCGTGCCAGATGGTCAGGATCCGGCCGTCCGGCAGTTCCTCGCGTACGCAGTCGACGCGGGGCGGCTCCTTCCCCCGGACCACGCAGAGGTCGGCCGCGGGGTCGAAATCGGGGGACTTCCTGGCGACCTGCGCCCGGTGCGTGTACGAGAGGGTGAGGAAGCCGACGCCTCCGTCCCTGCGGACGGAGTACTGCCCGTCCAGCGGACCCACGTACGTCTCCTTGGCTTGTTCCGGAGTGGCGTTCTTGATCAGGACGGCGAGGGACACCTGCTCGACGGTCCCCACACCGGAGGGCAGCAGCGCGGTCAGCCGCCCGGCCCTGTCCTCCTTGCCGCTCTTCTCGGCGGGTGCCGCCACCGAGGTCCGTTCCGTCCCCGGCCCTGCGGCGAATCCGGGGAACGCGACCACTCCCGCCGCCACGACGGCCAGCGCCGCCCCCGAGACGGCGGCACGACGGCGCCTGCGCACCCTGCCGGCCCTGGCGTACACCGCGTCGGTGGTGAGCCCCGGGTGTCCCGCGCCTTCGGCGGCCCGCCCCAGCAGTTCGCGTACGTCGTTCATACGAGTTCCTCCGCCATCTCGGCGCGCAGCGCCGCCAGTCCCCGTGCCGTGTGGCTCTTGACCGTGCTCTCCCGCATCCCGAGCAGTTCGGCCGTGGCCTGGACGCTCAGGTCCTCCCAGTAGCGCAGCACCAGCACCGCCCGCTGCCGGGCCGTGAGCCGGGCGAGCGCCGCCCGGATCATCAGGCCGGTGTCCGAGTCGGCCTGGTCTCCGACGGTGTCGGGCAGTTCGCCGTACGGCCGCTCCCGCCGCCAGAAGCGACGGCGTGCGGCGATGTGTGTGTTGACCAGGGTCTTGCGCGCGTACGCCTCGATGTTGTCGAGCCGCCCGTGCCTCCTGCCGCCCAGTACGACCTTGACCAGCGTCGTCTGGACGAGGTCCTCGGCCTCGTGCCGGTCGCCGCACAGCAGGTAGGCGCTGCGGAACAGCGCCGTGCGTCTGCTCTCCACGAAGGCGTGCAGCGCGGCGTCGTCGTCGGTCCGCGTCATCGGCGCCCCTCTCCGGGTCCGCGGGCGCGGACCGTCTCACCCTTCCAGTGCGGTGGGGCGGTCAACAGGTTGCGGCGGAGGGGGAAACGGCTGAGGGGCGGCCGGAGCCGCCCCTCGTCCCCTGGTCGCGCGGACCCTACTTCAGTGCGAGCACCATGCTGTCCGAGGGGGAGGACCAGACCGCGCGCGCCTCGGCGAAGCCCGCCTCGCGCAGGGTGCGGGCGTGCCAGTGGACGGAGGGCATGTCGCCGTCCGCGTGCTCGCCGTAGATGACGAACCGCTCGGCCGTGGGCGCCGCGAGGGCCGGGTCCTCGGCGGCCAGGGCCCACCACTCGGCCCAGTCCACGGCACCGCCGGCCTTCGCCCGGTCCATGACGGCGTGCCGGTGGGCGCGTTCGGCCGCGTTGATGCGGGGGGTGTCGGTGTCGATCATGTGGTCCGCGTTCATGAACACCCCGCCGTCCCTGACCAGGCCGCCGATCTGCCCGTACAGGGCCGCGAGCGGTTCGGTGTGCAGCCAGTGCAGGGCGGTGGCGGTGAGCACGGCGTCGTACGAGGTGTGCGGGAGCCGCTCGGTCCAGCCGCTGTCCTTGAGGTCGGCCGTCACGAAGGTGACCCGGTCGTCGCCCTCGAAGGTGCCGCGCGCGATGGCGAGCAGCGCGGGGTCGAGGTCGACACCGGTGCTGGTGGCCTGCGGGAACCTCTTGAGGAGCCGGTCCGTAATACTGCCCGTACCGCACGCGAGGTCGAGCACCCTCGGTTCGGGCCCCACGACGGCCCCGACCATGTCCAGCATCACCCGGAACCGCTCCTCGCGGTCCGGCATGTACCACTCCTGCTGCCGGTCCCAGCTCTCCTGCCAGGACTGCCAGTCGGTGCCCGTAGCCGTCATCCGAACCTCCACCTGTACCCCCATGCGTAAGCCTCGTTAAGCACGACCGACCATTACACTGGTCGACACAGCGACCATAGACCGACGCCGTAAGGACTACAAGTGGAACTGGACCATTACTCGGACTACGCCGTGCGTCTGGTCAACACCGAGGAGCCGGCCCGTGGCAAGGACTCCCTCACGACGGTCGAGTCCGTGCGCGAGCTGTTCGGTGCCAACCAGCAGGCGGCCCGCCGTGCGACCGACGCGGACGTGACCCGCTTCCGGTCCGTACGGGCGCGGCTGCGCGCGGTCTTCGATGCGGCCGACGGCGGCGAGGCGACCCTGGCGGTCGACCTGCTCAACTCGCTGCTGCTGGAGTTCCCCGTGAGCCCGCAGATCTCCGGCCACGACACCCGGGACGAGGACGGCGAACCGGACTGGCACATGCATCTGACCGACCACCCGTCGAACGCGACAGCGGGGTTCGCCGCGATCGCGGCGATGGGCCTGGCCTTCCATCTCACCTCGCACGGCGTGGACCGGCTGGGCCTGTGCGAGGCGGTGCCGTGCCGCAACGCCTACCTCGACACGTCCACCAACCGCTCGCGGCGCTACTGCTCGGACCGCTGCGCCACCCGGGCCAACGTGGCGGCCTACCGGGCCCGCAAGCGCCTGGAGACGGACCGCTCCGGGGAGACCCGGCGCACCGCGGACGCCGCCCAGCCCAGCAGCCCGAGCACCGATCGCTGATCCTTCCTCAGAGGCCGGTAGCGGGCCCGCACCCTGGCCAGGACCAGCTCCTCCGGGACGGTTCCGTAGTCCGTGCTGTCGCCCCCCGCGAACGAGTTGTCGCCCAGCACCCACCAGCCCTTGCCGCGCCGCTCGGCCGCCCGCTTGACGACCAGAAGATCCTGCTGGAACGGGTGACGCAGGATCACCACGTCCCCGGGGCGCACCGGCGCCCCGTGCTGCACGAGCAGCCAGTCCCCGTGGTAGAGCGTGGGCACCATCGAAGGCCCCGTCACCTCCACCACCTGGAACGGCCTGCGCTCCGCACGCCCGCTCCCTGCTCCCTGCGCCGGTTCCGGCATGTGTGGCACCTCCCGGGTCCATCCTCCAGTACACCGCCGCGCGCACCGTCCGTCTTTTCGGCCGGCGGTCCCAGCCGCACCCTGGACTTTTGGCCTAAGCCCCAGGGGGCAGCCGCAAAAAGCGGCTCCCTACGGAGTAATGTCCCACCTGAGAAGACGATCACGAGGAAGGACAGCTCCATGCTTTCCCGCCTGTTTGCCCCCAAGGTGAAGGTCAGCGCCCACTGCGACCTGCCCTGCGGTGTGTACGACCCGGCCCAGGCCCGCATCGAGGCGGAGTCCGTCAAGGCCGTCCAGGAGAAGTACCAGGCCAATGAGGACGCGGACTTCCGCACGCGCGCCGTTCTGATCAAGGAACAGCGTGCCGAGCTCGCGAAGCACCACGTCTCGGTGCTCTGGAGCGACTACTTCAAGCCCCCGCACTTCGAGAAGTACCCTCAGCTGCACCAGCTGGTCAACGACACCCTGAAGGCGCTCTCCGCGGCCAAGGGCTCGAACGACCCGGCCACGGGCCAGAAGGCTCTGGACCTGATCTCCGAGATCGACAAGATCTTCTGGGAGACCAAGAAGGCTTGATCCATGCCTGGGAGACCCGGCCCGCGCTCCGCGGGATCCGGACGCCCCGGCTGTCCGCACCCGGCCCGCAGGCCGCCGAGAACGGCGTCCACGCAGGCCGGGTGCGGTCGTTTCCCGCCCCTGGAGGCTCAGGAGTCCGGCAGGAGGTGGCGGTAACTGTCCGGGTTCTCCTGGAGGTAGCCGGCCAGGCTCTGCGCCGGGCGGCCGGTGAGGGTGGGAACGGCGTCCGAGACGGTCTCCAGCTCGCCTGCGGCGATCGCCTCGTACGAGGTGACCCAGCCGGCCACCTCCCAGTCCTCGGCGCCGTAGTGGGCGCGGGAGGCGTAGGCCTCCTCCCGTGTCTCGGGGACGTACCGGATCGTGCGGCCCGTGCGCCGGCTCAGCTCCTCGGCCGCCTCCGCGAGGGTGAACGCCTCGGGGCCCGTGAGGTCGTACGCCGTGCCGTCGTGGCCGGTCCCGCCGTCCAGCAGGACCGCTGACGCCGAGTCCGCGATGTCCTGGTGGGACACGGCGGAGACCCGCCCGTCGCCGCCCGGCCCGCGCAGGACGCCGTCGGTGCCCGTCATCGCGGGAAGGGCGGCCAGATACCAGCTGTCCCGCAGGAAGGTGTGGCGCACGCCCGCCACCCGGATGTGCGCTTCGGTGTGCCAGTGGTCCCGCGCGAACGTGAACGTCGCGTCGGGTGCGGCGCCGAGGAACGACACGTAGACGATGCGCTCGATGCCCGCCGCGAGGGCGGCGTCCACCGCCGTGGTGTGTTCGAGGACCCGGCCGGGGCTCTCGTGCGCCGAGACGAGGAACAGGGTGTGCGCGCCGTCGAGTGCGCGGCGCATGGCCTCACCGTCGCCGTACGGAGCGGGAGGCGCGGCGTCCGCGCCGGGCAGCCGGGGCAGCCGCGAGGGGTCCCGGCCCAGCAGCCGTACGGGGGCGCCGGACCTGGCCAGCCGCGCCGCGACCCGGCCGCCGACCGCTCCGCTCGCGCCGGTCACCGCTACGAGGGGGACGGTCATCGCGCCTCGCCCTCCTCACGCGCCGCGGCCCCGGACCAGGGGCGCACCTCCACGACCGCGCTGGTCGGCAGCGGGCCGTAGATGTGCGGGAACTCCTCGCCGCCGGGCCGCAGGGCCTCGTAGCGCACGGGGGCGGGGAGCAGGTCCTCGTCGATGACCAGCACCACCAGTCCCTGGTCGTCGGTCCCGTACAACGCCCGGACCACGGCGGGGAGCTGGTGGGGCAGCGAGCAGTGGATGAACCCTTCCTCGCGCAGGGTGCGGCCCCTGGTCGACATCTCGTACGTCCCCGCCCTGCGGGCGGCCTCCCACAGGGGTTCTTCCGTGAGGTGCAGCAGTTGTCCGGTCATCGGGCCACGCTAAGCGCTGCCGGGCGCGGCGAGGAGCTTCGCCTCGGTCCGCGCGTCGAGACCGACGGCCGGGCGGTCGGGCCGCAGCGGGGCCGTGCCTCCTCTCCCGGACAGCCAGGCCCAGGTGTCGGCGACGGTCTCGCCGACGGGTCTGCACCGGAGGCCGGCGGCGTGCGCCTTGGTGGCGTCGCCGCGGTGCAGGGTGTCGTGGAGCTCCCCGGCGGGCAGCCAGACCGGCAGGTCCGTCCAGGGCTCGACGCCTGCCGCGAGGAGCGCCTCGGGGTCCGTCCAGCGCAGCCGCGCCCGGGCGCCGGTGACCCGGACGCAGGTGTCCAGGAGCTCGCCCATGGTGGTGTGTCCCGGGTGGCTCACCGTGTTGTACGCCCCGCCGAGTCCGCTCGCCGCGGCGTCCAGCAGCCAGTCGGCGAGGTCCCGTGCGTCGATGTACTGGAGTCCGGCACCGGGCGGTCCCGGCGCGATCACGTCACCGCCCCGCGCGATCCGTGTCAGCCACCAGGGCAGGCGGCCGATGTTCTCCCCCGGGCCGAGGATCAGCCCGGGCCGGGCCAGCAGTGCCCGGTCCCCGAAGGCGTCCTGGACCGCCAGCTCCCCGCCTCGCTTGGCCTGGGCGTACGGGACGTCGGGGCCGTCGTCCGGGGAGGCCCCGGCCACCAGCGGCCCGTCCTCCGCGAGCCCCGCCGCGGCCGGGTACGCGTGCACGGACCGGCTGGAGACATAGCTGAAGTGCCCCGCCCTGCCCGACAGCAGCCGGGCGGCGTCCCGCACGGCCGAGGGCGCGCCGCTCCAGGTGTCGACGACCAGGTCCCAGGTGCCCTCGGCCAGCGCGGCGAGGCCCGCCCCGCCTTCCGTCCGGTCACCGGTGAGCGTGCGCGCCCCGGCGGGTGGTGCGTGACGGCCGCGGTGGAACACCGTGACCTGCCATCCCCTGCCGAGTGCGGCCTCGGTGACGGCGCGCCCGACGAATTCCGTGCCACCCAGCATCAAGAGCTTCATGCGGTGAGCGTGCCCCGCGCCGCGCGCGGGGGAAACGGGAACTCGCCCTCGGCAGAACGGGGAACTCCCGGCCCGGGGCCCTTCAGGCGTGTTCGAGCGGGAAGGCTCCCCGGTGCCCCGTGCCCGCGCCGTGCGCGGGGCGCGGTTCGAACTCCCGGCAGCTCCATATCTCCTGGACGAACCCGGTGCGCCGGTCCCACAGCCCGGCGACGTCCTCGCCGCCCGCCACGTCGCGGTAGGCGTCCTTCGCACCGCGGAAGCAGGCGAGCCCGCCCGAGAGCCCGCGGACCGGAGCCGGGAAGTAGTCGGAGAAGGCGCAGGCGATGCATGTCTGCAGATGCATGTCCGGCGGCAGGATCCGCTGGACCGTGGCCAGCGCGGCGGCGAAGTCGCCCTCGGCGCGGTTGGACTCGTAGACCGCGCCGTCCAGATGGAGCGCGAGATACAGGTCCGGGTCGGCCCTGCGCAGCGACAGCAGGCACCCGAGCGTGGCCTGGCGGACCGTGCCGGACACGAGGACCGGGAGCGGGAGGTCCCACTCCAGCACACAGTCGCCGAGCACACCGTCCACCAGGTCGAACACCCCGTCCTGGACCTGTGCGCCGGCCACCGGGCCGAGCGCGTCGAAGCTCTCGCCCTCGAAGTCCGTGCCCCGGACGCGGATACGGAGCTGCTGCCCGTCCGTGGTGAAAACGACGGCCGCGGAACCATGACGGTCCCGGTACCAGCCTGCCCACGACTCATCTGTCATGAGCAGGGACTGTAGCCCGTGCCCCCGCCCCTTCCCGGCGGCACCCTCCCCTTTGTCCGCCCGGTGACTGAATACCGGTCAGCGGGGCTTCGGCTCACGCCACATGGGCCACATGGCCGGGCCCTCCGGCAGATCGACCGTCCGTCCCATGAAGGTGAACCCGAGCCGCTCGTAGAGACCGCGGCTGCGCTCGCTGCTCGCCTCCAGATAGACGGGGGTCCCCTCCCTGTCGCACTGCTCGAGGACCCCTCTCATCAGCTCCTCGCCGAGGCCCTCCCCCTGGCGTTCGGGACGGACACCGATCATCAACAGGTAGGCGTGCGCGCGGTCGTGGGGATGGACGGCACCGGTCAGTCTGCCCACCAGCTCCGCCCGTTCGTTGTCGGGGTCGGCGGTCTCCCTCATGAGCGCGGGGGTGTCGTCCTCCTCCTCCGGTTCGCCGGCGGGCACCGAGAGCCAGAGCGCGGCGGCGACGCCGTCCTCCAGCAGGTCGATACGGCCCTCCTCCAGCGCGACGTCGGCGAAGACACCGAGGAACCTGCCGTGCACCGCCCGCCGGTGGTCCTCGTCCGGGAACACCCAGCTGCTCACCGGATCATCGTGGAACGCCTCTTCCAGAATCCCTACGACCTGGCCCCTGTCCCGCTCGTCCGCCTGCCGTATCCGTACGCCCATGACCGGTCCCGCCCCCATCGATTCCCTGGTTCTGACCCAACTGACGCAGGGAATCCTAGAGTTGTGCGCCGGGGCCGGTCACGGGCGCCCACGGTCAGTGCGTCCTGCGGGTGACGAACTCCGCCAGGGCCAGCAGATCTCCGGCAGCGGACGTGCCGGGCACCGCGACGGACAGATGGTGGACCGCTCGGGCCATCCGGTCGGCGGCGGCGGTCTGCGCCCAGTCCCGTCCGCCGGCCCGGTCGACCGCGTCGGCGGCCCTCCTCACCTCTTCCTGGGTGTTCATGGCGCCTCTGTAGAGCGCCGCAAGCTCGTCCGAGGCCGGGGTGCCCGAGGTGAGCGCCGCGACCACCGGAAGAGACTTCTTGTGGGCGGTCAGATCCGCCCCGGCCGGCTTCCCCGTGCGGTCGGTGTCCCCCCAGATGCCGATCAGATCGTCGATGAGCTGGAAGGCGAGGCCCGCCTCCCGGCCGAAGCCGTCCATGGCCCGCACCACCCGCTCCTCCGCCCCGGCGTAGAGGGCGCCCATGGCGCAGGCACAGCCGAGCAGGGCGCCCGTCTTGGCCATCGCCATGGCCTGGCACTCGTCCAGCGTGACGTCCTCCGGGCCACGCTCCTCCAGGGCGCAGTCGGCCTGCTGTCCCGCGCAGAGCTCGACGATGCAGGTGGCGAGCCGCACGGAGGCCTGCACGGAGGCGGGGTCCGGGTCGTCCGCCAGCAACCGCAGCGCCAGTGCGAGCATGGCGTCGCCCGTGATGACGGCGTCCGGCACACCGAACACCGCCCAGGCCGTGGGCCGGTGGCGACGGGTGGTGTCCTCGTCGATGACGTCGTCGTGGAGCAGGGTGAAGTTGTGCGCGAGCTCGACGGCGACGGCCGCCCTCATCGCGGCCTCCGGGTCGCCGCCCAGCGCACGGACGGCGGACAGCACGAGTGCGGGTCTGATGGCCTTGCCGGCCTGGCCGGACGCGGGTGTCCCGTCGGCGTTCTGCCATCCGAAGTGGTACATGGCGACCCGGCGGATCGCCCCGGGCAGGGATTCGACGGCTGCTCTGAGATGGGGGTCGACGGCACTGCGGGTGTGCTCCAGGAGCACGGCGGCCTTGCGCCCCTCCATCGCGGCATCCGTACTGGTCATGGTCACGGTCACTCCTTCCGGGCGCCTCGGGGCACCTTGGTCGCGGCCTCGGCCTGCCAGGGCCCGGGCGGACACCGCCCGGGCCCCGGGGAGCGTCACCGCCAGCGGCTCACCTCCACGTTCTCCAGGACGCCGAGGGCATCGGGCACCAGGATCGCGGCGGAGTAGTACGCCGTGACGAGGTAGGAGATGATCGCCTGCTCGTCGATGCCCATGAAGCGGACCGAGAGGCTCGGCTCGATCTCGTCCGGGATTCCGCTCTGCTGGAGTCCGATGACTCCCTGGTTCTCCTCACCGGTCCTCATGCAGATGATCGACGTGGTGCGGGCGTCGGTGACCGGGATCTTGTTGCACGGGAAGATCGGCACCCCGCGCCACGCGGACACATGCTGTCCGCCGACCTCGACGGTCTCCGGCACGAGGCCGCGCTTGTTGCACTCGCGGCCGAAGGCGGCGATGGCCCGGGGATGTGCGAGGAAGAGTTTCGATCCGCGCCGCCTCGACAGGAGTTCGTCCATGTCGTCGGGGCCGGGCGCTCCGTCGTGCGGCTGGAGCCGCTGTCCGTAGTCGCAGTTGTTGAGGAGTCCGAACTCCCTGTTGTTGATGAGCTCGTGCTCCTGGCGCTCACGCAGCGCCTCGACCGTGAGCCGCAACTGCTGCTCGGTCTGGTTCATCGGCTGGTTGTAGAGGTCGGCCACCCTGCTGTGGACCTTCAGCACGGTCTGGGCGACGCTCAGTTCGTACTCGCGTGGCGCCGCGTCGTAGTCCACGAAGGTGTGCGGGACGACGGCCTCCCCCACATGCCCGGCGGAGAGGTCGATCTCCGCCTCGCCGTAGCGGTTGGTGCGCTGGTGCGGGATGGCGAGCAGCCCGGCGAGGTGGTCGCGGAGCGAGTCCGCGCGGGCGGCGAGATTGAGCACGTCCGACCGGCGCAGGGTCAGCAGCGTGCAGGCGGTCACCGCGCGGGCCGTGTACTCCCAGGTCGCGTCCCCGTCGACCAGGACGTGGTCGCCGAAGTAGGCGCCGTCCGCGAGGACTCCGAGCACCGTCTCGTCGCCGTACGGGCCGGAGCCGATCTTCTCGATCTTGCCGTGGGCCAGCAGATGGACGCGGTCCGCCGCGTCGCCCGCGGCGGCGAGGACCTCGCCCGCCTCGACATCACGCTGTTCGCACCTGCGCGCCAGCTCGGCCAGCACGTCCTCGTC
This sequence comes from Streptomyces sp. CB02058, assembly GCF_001905505.1. Taxonomy (GTDB): domain Bacteria; phylum Actinomycetota; class Actinomycetes; order Streptomycetales; family Streptomycetaceae; genus Streptomyces. The sequence goes on along the minus strand of NZ_LIPG01000001.1, from coordinate 1,051,825 downwards.
CCCGAAGTCGCGCAGGGCGGGAAGCTCGCCGAGCTCGGCGGGGATGACCGTGACCCGGTCGCCCGTCTGGACGAACGTCACCCTGCCGTCTCCGACCGAGTAGCTCAGCCGGCGGTTCACCCTGTACGTGCCGCCCTGCACCTGCACCCACGGCAGCGTGCGCAGCAGCCACCGGGAGGTGATCTCCTGCATCTGCGGGGCGGACTTGGTGGTCGTCGCGAGGTTCCGCGCAGCCGCTGTGCCGAGACTCTGCTGCGGCGGCGGCTGCGTGTCGCGAACCTCTTCACCAACGGACATCCGACATCCTCTCGATCATGAGCTGACCTGCGAGAAGAAGCCTTCCAGCCGGAGGACGCCGTGCGCTATTACACAAAAGAGTGTGACTAATCGGGCTTGGGCGGGGCACATTGCCCGCACCCGGCCGCGGACATGTCGGGCGGACGGGCGCCGTCGTACGGACCGCGGGAGAGCCGGAACCGGGCCCCCGGACCTAGGACCCCGGTCCGCCGCGGCTGGGGCTTCCGACCGTTACGCCGCCGAGGCCCGGCCGCCTAGCGTTCCCGGCATGGATACGACCGGCACACTCGACGCGAAGACGACCGGAACACCCGGCACGGACACGGCCCGAGCATCCGGAACGGACGCGTCCGGCACGCCCCGCACCACAGCGGCCGGCGCGGACACGGACCGAGCACGCGGCGCGGACACGACCGGCACCCTCGACGAAGCCCTCCAGCGCCTGCACACCTCCGGCCCCGAGCGGCTCGGCAGGCTCACCAACCACGCGCCCATGGCCGTGGAGGCGCTCGCAGCCAACGGACAGGCGCGCTCGGTGCACCGCTGGCTCGATGTGTACGCCTCCAGGCTGGAGGAGTTCCCCCCGGCCGTGAAGCCGGTCACGGACCTCGACTGGCATGACGCACTGGGCGATCCGCGCCGCGCCGCCGACTGGATCGGCTACTTCGGCCGGGAGATCGCCGAGCGCCCCTGGCGCGACGTGCTCGCCCAGTGGTGGCCCCGGCTCCTGCCCGGCATGTACGGGGGATCGACGCACCCCGCGATCCGCGTCGGCCACGCGGTGCGCACCCTGCTGGCCGGCGAGAGCACCGGTCCGAGGCTGGACGAGCTGGCGCACGGCCTCGGTTACTGGGCCGCACGCCACCATCCCGTCACCGGCCTGGCCCCCGTCGCGGGCGCCGACAGCGCCGCCGGGGCCCTCGACGCCGTACGGCCCATCGCCGAGCGGGAGGGCGGGTTCCCCACCCGGCTCGGGCGCGTGACGAGCCTGCCGGTGTGGGCCGCCTCCGTCACCGACCCGGACGAGGCGCACCGCCGGCTCACGGAGCTGGTGCGGGCGGCCACCCACCGGTACGCCACCCACGGGCACGGCCAGGAGACGATGATGGTGCACGCCGCGACGGCCCCCAACGCCGTCCTGCGCACCCTCCCCGCACTCCCCCGCGCCCTGTGGGTGCCGAGCCTCCGGGCGGCCTGGACCGCGTCCGCCGCGGTCACCGCCATGTACGCGCCCGACGCGGCGGTGGTCCACGTCCCGCCGGTCTCCCTCACGCCCGAGGAGGTCTTCGAACAGGCCCTGGCGCACGGCGACGAGCACGTCATCAAGCTGACCGACACGGCGCTCGACGTCGGCGACGAGCAGGCGCTCGCGGCGGCTCTGCGGGCCGTCGAACTCAGCGAGCCCCTGCGTTAGCGCGGCCGGACGGACGGCGGCGCCCCGACGCGCGACGGCCTTGCCCGGGCCGGGGTCAGCCGGACAGCGGCGCCCCCGACGCGACGACCTTGCCCGGGTTGAGGATGCCGTACGGGTCCAGGGCGGCCTTGACCGCGCGCTGCATGGCGAGGTTGACCGTGCCCACCTCGCGGTTCATGCCGCCCATCTTCAGCAGGCCCACACCGTGTTCACCGGTGACGGTCCCGCCGAAGGAGATCGCCGCGTCGAGGATGTCCTCGAAGGCGAGCTGGGCGCGTGCCCGGGCCGCCTCGTCGCCGGGCTCGGTGATGATGAGGGGGTGGAGGTTGCCGTCGCCTGCATGGGCGATGTTGGCGATGCGTACGTCGTGCTCGCGGGCGATCTCCTCGACGCGCGCCAGCATCCGGGGCACCAGGGCCCGCGGTACGACGACGTCCTCGGTGAGCACCGGGCCGAGCCGCTCCAGCGCCGGGTAGGCGAGCCGCCGGGCCTGGAACAGGGCGTCGGCCTCCGCCTGGTCGGTGGACACCTCGGCCCAGGCGGCGCCCGCCGCCGCGAAACAGGCCCTGATCGCCTCCGCCTCGGCGTCCCCGGCGGCCCCCGGGGTGTCCACACGGCCCAGCAGGATCGCGTCCGCGTCGGCCGACAGCCCCATGTTCTTCCAGTCGTCGACGGCCTTCAGGCAGTGCCGGTCCAGGAGTTCGAGCGCTGAGGGCACGATGCCCGCCCCGGTCACCCTGCTCACCGCGTCGCCGGCCGCCACCACCGAGTCGAAGAAGCCCGCCACCGTGCGCTCGGCGGGCCGCGCGCCACGCAGCTTCACGGTGATCTCGGTGATCACGCCGAGGGTGCCCTCGGAGCCGACCAGCAGCCCGCACAGGTCGTACCCGGCGACGCCCTTCGCGGTCTGCCGCCCCACCCGCACGACCTCGCCGAGGCCGTTGACCGCTTCGAGCCCGAGTACGTAGTCCCGGGTCACGCCGTACTTGACGCAGCACATGCCGCCCGCGTTGGTGGCGGCGTTGCCGCCGATGGTGGACCACGGGGAGCTGGCGGGGTCCGGCGGGTACCAGAGGCCCTGTTCGGCGCACGCGGCGCGCAGGTCGTCGTTGACGACGCCCGGCTGGACGACGGCGAGCCGTTCCACCGGGTCGATGCGCAGGATCCGGTTCATGTCCTCGAAGGAGAGGACGACCGCGCCGTCCACCGAGTTGGCCCCGCCCGACAGCCCCGTGCCCGCGCCGCGCGGCACCACGGGGATGCGGTGCTCGACGCAGTACGCGACGACGGCCCGCACCTCGTCCGTGTCCTGGGGCCGCACGACGGCGAGCGGCCGTCCGGCCGGGGCCCACTCCGCCTCGTCGTGTGCGTAACGGCCCAGGCTGTCCGGGTCGGTGATGACCTTGCTCGCCGGTATCCCGTCGGCTGCGTTCGGCTTCGGCACGGCCGCTGACCACCTTTCTCGCACTCGCGCACCCCGCATCCTCCGCGGAGCCGCACCCGTCCATCATGACGCCCTCGGTGCGGCGGCGGATGGGCGGTCTAAGTTGCATCCCTGATGCAACTTATCTATTCTGCCGCCATGCGGCTGACGCGATTCACCGATGTGGCGCTGCGGGTGCTGATGCGCCTCACCGTCACGACAGAGGGCGAGGACCCGCCGACCACCCGCGAGGTGGCGGACACCATGCAGGTGCCGTACACCCACGCGGCCAAGGTCGTCGCACGCCTCCAGCACCTCGGCCTCGTCGACGCGCGCCGCGGCCGCGGCGGGGGGCTCTCCCTCACCACCGCCGGGCGGTCGGCGTCGATCGGCGCCCTGGTCAGGCAGCTGGAAGGGCCGGGCGAGGTCGTCGAGTGCGAGGGCAGCACGCCGTGCCCCCTGCGCTCGGCCTGCCGACTCCGCTCCGCGCTGCGCCAGGCCGAAGAGGCCTTCTACGCCTCCCTCGACCCGCTGACGGTCGGCGATCTCACCGCATCCCCCACCGGCCCGCTGCTGCTCGGCATCAGCCGCAGCCGCCCCGCGCCCGTCTGATCCCCCCTCACTCCACTCGTGCGCTCCCGACACCGCACGGGCGGCGTCACGCCACACAAAAATAGGCATCTCACTTACCAATTAACCGGGCGACCGTCGCACGGCGCCTCCGGACAGAGGAGTCAACGCATGCTCTCCGAGACCTCGACCGTCACCGTCCGAGCCACGCTCCCCGCCGTCGGCGCGGCCATCGGGGACATCGCGGACCTCTTCTACCGCAAGCTCTTCGAGGCCCACCCGGAGCTGCTCCGGGATCTGTTCAACCGGGGCAACCAGGCGTCCGGCTCCCAGCGCCAGGCGCTCGCCGGGTCCATAGCCGCCTTCGCCACACAGCTCGTCGAACACCCCGGCACCCGGCCCGACGTGATGCTGGGCCGGATCGCCAACAAGCACGCCTCCCTGGGCATCACCGCCCCCCAGTACGAGATCGTGCACACCCACCTCTTCGCCGCCATCGCCGAGGTGCTCGGCGACGCGGTCACCCCCGAGGTCGCCGCGGCCTGGGACGAGGTCTACTGGCTGATGGCCAACGCCCTGATCGCGATCGAGGAACGGCTCTACGCGCAGCAGGGCGTGGTGGCGGGCGACGTGTGGCGTGAGTGGACGGTCGTCTCCCGCAGCGAGGAGACGGCCGACGTGGCCACCTTCCGGATCACCCCGTCCGACGGCGCGCCGGCGCCCGCGTTCCGGCCGGGCCAGTACGTCTCCGTGCAGGTCGAACTCCCCGACGGCGCGCACCAGATACGCCAGTACAGCCTCATCGGCGCGCCCGGTGCAGATCTGCGGTCCTTCTCGGTGAAGCGGGTCCGCGACGGGAGCGGACCCGAGGGCGAGGTCTCGGCGCACCTGCACGCGCGGCTGCGCGCCGGTGACCGGCTCCGCGTCTCGGCACCGTACGGCGACCTGGTGCTCGACGGCTCCGACGCCCCGCTGCTCCTCGCGTCCGCCGGCATCGGCTGCACCCCGATCCTGTCGATGCTGGAGCACCTGGCGGCCGAGGGACACCGTTCGCCCGTCACCGTCGTGCACGGCGACCGGTCGCCCGCCGACCACGCCCTGCGCACCGAGCACACGGCACTGACGGCCGGACTTCCCGACGCCTCCGCGCACTTCTGGTACGAGCACCCGGAGCCCGGAAGCAACGGCGAGCGGACGGGCACGGTGGACCTGAGCGGCCTTCCCGTCGCCCCGGGTACGCACGCCTACCTCTGCGGGCCGTTGCCGTTCATGCGCGCCGTCCGCTCCCAGCTGCTCACCAAGGGGGTCGCCGCCGCCGACATCCACTACGAGGTGTTCGGCCCCGACCTGTGGCTCGCCCAGGACTGACCACCGCGGACTCCCCGTTGCTCGCGGACTGTCCGGATCGGCTCGCACAAAGCCCGGCGCACATCCGAACAGGTTTGCCGGAGCCCGTCGTTCCGGTAGAAGCGCTGTACGGACACGCTCCCCGAGCACCGAAGGAGTCGGCCATGTCCTCACCCATGTCCGCGAGCAACTTCCTCAAGGCCCTGAAGGACGAAGGTCTCACCGTCGTCCAGGTGGGCGACTGGCGTACGCACAACCGCAACCACCAGGGCCCCTGGGGACCCGTGCACGGGGTGATGCTCCATCACACCGTCACCCGGGGCACGGCCCGCACGGTCGAGATCTGCCGTGACGGCCACGCGGGGCTTCCGGGCCCGCTCTGCCACGGCGTGATCGCCAAGGACGGCCGGGTGCATCTGGTCGGCTACGGCCGCACCAACCACGCGGGCCTCGGCGACGACGACGTCCTGCGCGCCGTCGTCGCCCAGAAGCGCCTGCCGACGGACAACGAGTCCAACACCGACGGCAACCGGCACTTCTACGGCTTCGAGTGCGAGAACCTCGGCGACGGCGACGACCCCTGGCCGGCGGTGCAGCTCGAAGCCATCGAGAAGGCGGCGGCGGCCGTCTGCCGCTTCCACGGCTGGGACGCCCCCTCGGTCGTCGGGCACCGCGAGTGGCAGCCGGGGAAGGTCGACCCGCGCGGCTTCTCGATGAGGGGGATGCGCAACCGGATCCACGACCGGCTCAAGTAGGACGCTCCCGGGGCCCCGCGCGCCCCGGGAGCGGCCTCGGGGGCCGCCGACCGCAGAGACCCCGGGCGGCCCACAATGAAGGCATGCCCGACGAACCGCTCGACCTCTCCCCGCTGCGGCCGGCGCTCCCCTCGCCCCTGCGGCCGGCCGAGGACGAGCGCTTCGCCCGGTACGGGGTGACGCTGCTGCTGAAGCGCGACGATCTGATCCACCCCGACCTGCCGGGCAACAAGTGGCGCAAGCTCGCGCCCAATCTGCGGGACGCCGGCGGGCGCACCGTGCTGACCTTCGGCGGGGCCTACTCCAACCACCTCCGGGCCACGGCCGCCGCCGGGCGGCTGCTGGGCTTCCCCACCGTCGGTGTCGTACGGGGCGACGAGCTGGCCCGCCGTCCGCTGAACCCCTCGCTGGCGCAGTGCGCCGCCGACGGCATGCGGCTGCACTTCGTGGACCGCACGACGTACCGCGCGAAGGCCGCTCCGGAGGTCCTGGAGGGCCTGCTGAGCCTCTTCGGTCCGTGCGTGGTCATCCCGGAAGGGGGCAGCAACGCGCTCGCCGCACAGGGCTGCACAGAGCTCGGCCGGGAACTCCGCGGGCGGACCGGGACGGTCGCGGTGGCCTGCGGGACCGGCGGTACCCTGGCGGGCCTCGCCGCCGGACTCGGACCCGGTCAGCGCGCCCTGGGCATCCCCGTCCTGCGCGGCGGCTTCCTCGGGGACGCGGTGCGCACCCTGCAGCGGGAGGCCTTCGGGTCCCCGGCCGGGCGGTGGGCCCTGGACGAGCGCTTCCACTTCGGCGGGTACGCCCGGACGACCCCCGAGCTGGAGGCCTTCGCCGAGGACTTCGAGGACCGGCACGGGCTGCCCGTCGAGCGCGTCTACGTGGCGAAACTCCTGTACGGGCTGACCGTGCTCGCCGGGGAGGGCGCCTTCGCGCCGGGCTCCACGGTCACCGCGGTCGTCACCGGCAGCCCCTGGGACGGCCGGGCGCCCGGTCACGCGCCGTCCGACTCCCGGTAGGCGGCCGCCTCCTCCAGATCCAGCCTGCGCAGCAGGGCGCGCAGCATCTCGTCGTCGATCTGCCGCGCGTCCCTGAGGCGTACGAAGACCTCGCGCTCGGCGGCGATCATCTCCCTGGCCAGCCGCCGGTAGGTGTCGTCCGCCGACTCCCCCGAGACCGGGTTGGCCGCGCCGAGCCGTTCCCACACGGCGTTGCGGCGCCGCTCCATGACGGTGCGCAGCCGCTGGGTGAGCGGGTCGGGCAGCGCGTTGCGCGGGTCTTCCATCAGGGCCGCGAGCCGGGCGTCCGCGGCCTCGGAGGCCTCGCTCTGCGCCTGGGCCTCGGCCAGCGTCTCCGCGCGCTCGCTGCGGCGGGGAAGCTTCAGCACGCGCACCAGGAGCGGCAGGGTGAGTCCCTGGACGACCAGGGTCCCGATGACGGTGGTGAACGTCAGGAACAGCACGAGGTTGCGCGCGGGGAAGTCCTCGCCGTCGTGGGTGACCAGAGGGATGGAGAAGGCGATGGCGAGCGAGACGACGCCCCGCATACCGGCCCAGCTGACGATCAGGGGCGAGCTCCGGGCGAGGGGGGCCTCACGCTCCCTGATGCGCCTGGACAGCCACAGCGGCAGATAGCTCGCCGGGTACACCCAGACGAAGCGCACGACGACCACGGCGATGAACACGAGGACCGCGTAGCCCAGGGCCTCGGCCACGCCGTAGGAACCCAGTCCCTTGAGCACGAAGGGCAGCTGCAGCCCGATGAGCGCGAAGACCGCGGACTCCAGGATGAAGGCGACCATCTTCCAGACGGCCGCCTCCTGGAGCCGCGTCGCGAAGTCGACCTGCCAGGAGCGGTGGCCCAGGTAGAGCGCCACGACGACGACGGCGAGCACACCGGAGGCGTGGACCCGCTCGGCGGCCGCGTACGCCACGAACGGGATCAGCAGCGACAGGGTGTTCTGGAGCAGCGCCTCCTTGAGGTGCGTGCGCAGCCAGTGCAGCGGCACCATCAGCAGCAGGCCCACGCCGACGCCCCCGACGGAGGCCAGCAGGAACTCGCCGACCCCCTCGCCCCAGCTCATGCCCTCGCCGACGGCCGCGGCGAGCGCGACCTTGAAGGCGGTGATCGCGGTGGCGTCGTTCACCAGGGACTCGCCCTGGAGGATCGTGGTGACCCGGGCGGGCAGTCCGACCCTGCGGGCGATCGCCGCGGCCGTGACGGCGTCCGGCGGGGCGACGACGGCACCGAGCACCAGCGCGGCGGTCAGCGGCAGGTCGGGGACGAGCAGATAGGCCAGCCACCCCACGGCGAAGGTCGCGAAGAGCACGTACCCCACGGAGAGCAGCGCGACCGGCCGCAGATTTGCCCGCAGGTCGAGGTACGAGCTGTCGACCGCGGCGGTGTACAGCAGGGGCGGCAGCAGCAGGGGCAGCACGACGTGCGCGTCCAGCGTGTAGTCCGGCACCCCCGGCAGATACGCGGCGAGCAGGCCCGCGGCGACCAGCAGCAGCGGCGCCGGCACCGGCGTCCTGCGGGCGGCCCCCGCGACCGCGGCACTGACCGCGACGAGTGCCACCAGCGGCAATGCGTCCATCTCACCGTCCCCGCATCCGACGTAACGTGGCCATCATGAGTGAGTGCCTCCACGTTGACGAACTGCCGCGCCCCGAGCCCGCCCCGCTCAGCGACACCTGCCTGGAGTGCCGGGCGGCCGGGACGCATCCCGTACAGCTGCGGCTCTGCCTCGTCTGCGGCCATGTCGGCTGCTGCGATTCCTCGCCGCTGAAACACGCGACCGCGCACCACGAGGAGACCGGCCATCCGGTGATGCGCAGCTTCGAATGCGCGGAGAGCTGGCGCTGGTGCTTCGAGGACGGTTCGATCGTCTGACGTCTGGGTACGTCAAACCGGCGCCGGTTCTTCGCAATTGACCGCCGCAGACCTCTAGCCACTGTGTGTACTCATATGCCTACCATGAGTAACGACGGGGTTGGAGTCTCGGCGACACGGCATCATGGGGCGCGATAGCGTCGCCGAACCACAGAACCGACGACGGACCGCACGGCCCCGGGCACTCGTCCCGGAGCCTCGAACGAGTTTGTGCCACCTTGGAGGTGAGGGTGTCCCAGATCGCAGGCGAGCCCGGGAACCAGGACTTCGTAGAGGTCCGGCTGCCCGCTGCGGGTGCCTACCTGTCGGTGCTGCGTACGGCCACGGCCGGTCTCGCAGCGCGCTTGGACTTCACTCTCGACGAGATCGAGGATCTCCGTATCGCGGTCGACGAGGCCTGCGCGATCCTGCTCCAGCAGGCCGTGCCGGGCTCCATCCTCAGCTGCGTCTTCCGCCTCGTCGGGGACTCCCTCGACGTGACGGTCTCGGCCCCCACCACGGACGGCCGCGCCCCCGAGCGCGACACCTTCGCCTGGACGGTGCTCTCCGCGCTGGCCGGCAAGGTCGAGTCCACGGTCGCCGACGACCGTACGGTCAGCATCAGCCTCTACAAACAGCGCGGCGCGGGACCCGGGCCGGCGTGAGCGACGGGAACGGGGACGGTCCTGTGCGGGACGAGACGATCCGGTCCGAGGCGGTGCGCCCCGCCGCCCTGCCGGAACAGCAGGCCCGGCCGCATCCTGAGGTCGGGGCGGACGGCGCGGACGGAGAGCAGGACGGTCCGGTCGCGGGGGAGCAGTCGCAGGCGGAGCGGGCGGGCCAGATGAGCGAGCACAGGCAGCACGATCCACACGACCGGAGCGGGGCGCGGGCGCTCTTCGTCGAGCTGCGGGAGCTTCCCGACGGCTCGCCCGAGAAGGCCGAGCTGCGCAACCGGCTGGTGCGGATGCATCTTCCGCTCGTGGAGCACCTGGCCCGCCGCTTCCGCAATCGCGGCGAGCCGCTGGACGACCTCACCCAGGTCGCCACGATCGGCCTGATCAAGTCGGTGGACCGGTTCGACCCGGACCGCGGCGTCGAGTTCTCGACGTACGCGACCCCCACGGTCGTCGGCGAGATCAAGCGCCACTTCCGGGACAAGGGGTGGGCGGTGCGGGTTCCGCGCCGTCTCCAGGAGCTGCGGCTGTCGCTGACCACGGCAACCGCCGAACTCTCCCAGCAGCACGGCCGCTCGCCGACGGTGCACGAGCTGGCGGAGCGTCTGGGCATCTCCGAGGAGGAGGTCCTGGAGGGGCTGGAATCGGCCAATGCCTACAGCACGCTCTCCCTGGACGTGCCGGACACGGACGACGAGTCGCCCGCGGTGGCGGACACCCTGGGCTCCGAGGACGAGGCCCTGGAGGGCGTCGAGTACCGGGAGTCCCTCAAGCCGCTCCTGGAGGACCTCCCGCCGCGCGAGAAGCGGATCCTGCTGCTGCGCTTCTTCGGCAACATGACCCAGTCGCAGATCGCGCAGGAGGTCGGCATCTCCCAGATGCACGTCTCCCGGCTCCTCGCCCGCACGCTGGCACAGCTGCGCGAGCGGCTGCTCGTCGAGGAGTAGCCGAGGACGGGGGCGCGGCGCCGGGCCGGCCGGCCGCGGCGCGCCCTCCGGTCCGCGTCAGGCGTCCGGGGTCGTCCGCGGCCCGCGGATGCCCAGCTCCTTCGTGGTGGCCGGGTTCAGCAGCAGCACGAGGGCCGTGACGGCGACCGCGGCGAGCACGATGCCGGCGGGGATCATGGCGCCCTGCGCCCTCAGCAGCGTCCAGGCCACCGGCATCGCCATCAGCTGGGTGATGAGCGCGGGGCCGCGGCTCCAGCTGCGCCGCAGCAGCAGCCCGCGGGCGGCGAACAGCGGGATCAGGCCGAGCGCCACCAGGGTGAGCCCTCCCATCTCCGCCTGCTGGATGCTGTCGGGCCTGCCGAGCAGCCCGACGGCCAGCATGTAGATCCCGCCGACGGCGAGCGCCGCGCCTTCGAGCGCGGTGAGTGCGGCCAGGGCGGCGATCCTGCCCGGCTTCCCGACGCCGGCCGAGGGCGACGGGGAGGGCGTGTTCTGCTGAGTGCTCACGCCATTCAGACTGGCATCCCGGGCCACCGAAAGCGAAGCCGGGGCCGGAGCCGGACCGGAACCCCATGACCGGAGCCGGAACCGGGACCGCGCCCGGAGCCGGGACCGAGCCCGAAGCCCGAACCGGAGCCGGGACCGGGCCCGGAGCCGAAGGCGGGCCGAGCCCGGAACCACCGCCCATGACCGGAGCCGGGACGCCCACCGGCCGACCCGCACCGCGACGGAGTCGCCGACCGGCCTACGTCACTCTCCGTACACGCACCCGCACCCCATGGATCAGGACTTCAGGGCGGTACCGCGCGGTAGGTACTCTGGCGGACATGCGCGCACTCCTCGTGGTCAACCCAGCTGCCACCACTACCAGTGCGCGGACACGCGACGTGCTGATCCACGCGCTGGCGAGCGAGATGAAGATCGAGGCCGTCTCCACGGAGTACCGCGGGCACGCCCGCGACCTGGCACGCCGGGCCGCCGACTCCGACGAGATCGACCTGGTGGTCGCGCTCGGCGGTGACGGCACGGTGAACGAGGTGGTCAACGGGCTGCTGCACCGTGGCCCCGACCCGGAGAACCTGCCGAGCCTGGCCGTGGTCCCCGGCGGATCGACCAATGTCTTCGCCAGGGCCCTGGGCATCCCCAACGACGCCGTGGAGGCGACCGGCGCCATCCTGGACGCCCTCGCCGACCGCAGCGAGCGCACCGTGGGCCTCGGCCTCGCGAGCGGCACGCCGGGCACACGGGACGAGGCCGTCCCGGAACGCTGGTTCACTTTCTGCGCCGGGCTCGGATTCGACGCCGGCGTGCTCGGCCGGGTCGAACAGAAGCGGGAGCGCGGCAAGCGTTCGACCCATCCGCTGTACGTGCGCCAGGTGGTCCGGCAGTTCATGGAGGAGCCACACCGGCGCAACGGCCTGATCACGCTGGACGTGCCCGGCCAGGAGCCCGTCACGGACCTCGCGCTCTCCATAATCTGCAACACCGCGCCCTGGACCTACCTGGGGAATCGTCCGATGTACGCCGCTCCCAAGGCCTCCTTCGACACCGGCCTGGACGTCCTCGGACTGAAGCGTCTGACGACCGCCGCGGTGGCCCGGTACGCCACTCAGCTGCTCACTTCGAGCCCGGAGAAGGGCCCGCACGGCAAGCACGCCGTCTCCTTGCACGACCTCACCGACTTCACCTTGCATTCAAAGGCGCCGCTGCCCTTCCAGATGGACGGCGACCACCTGGGACTGCGTACGAGCGTGACGTTCACAGGCGTACGCCGTGCACTGCGTGTGATTGTGTGAGTGGAAGGGGCCAAAGTCCTTTGACTCGAACGTTTGGGCTGGCCCCCACCCCTTAGAAGTACGGCTGTGACCTAGTCGACACCGAGGAATCAAAAAAAACTTTCCAGAAGGGGTTGTATCCGCCGCCGAGGTTTGCGAATCTCTACATGGCGATCGGGACGGCCCGCAACATCGGCCTCCACTGAGAGCCAGAACCCCTCCTCACCACAACAGGACCACAACCAGTTCATCTGGGCGTCGGACCTTCGTCTGCGGGGGGATTCGTGAAAGCGTTCACATTCACAAGCACCAGCATGTAATACCAAGGAGAGGTAGCAGCCATGGACTGGCGTCACAACGCCGTTTGTCGTGAGGAAGACCCCGAGCTGTTCTTCCCCATCGGCAACACCGGTCCTGCGCTGCTGCAGATCGAGGAAGCCAAGGCCGTCTGCCGTCGCTGCCCCGTCATGGAGCAGTGCCTGCAGTGGGCGCTCGAGTCCGGTCAGGACTCCGGCGTCTGGGGTGGCCTCAGCGAGGACGAGCGCCGCGCAATGAAGCGCCGTGCCGCTCGCAACCGGGCGCGTAACGCCAGCGCCTGACCGACGCCCCCCGCACGACGAGCCTCAGCCCGGCGGCGCGTACAGAGCGTACGCACAGCCCCGCCTTCGAGTCGCAGCGCGCAGTACCCCCGAAGCGCATCGCACCGTGAGCACCACGCAGTGGGCCCGGACCGTTACCACGGTCCGGGCCCACTGCTGTGTCCGCCGAGCGGTGCTCCGCTACTTCTCGTTCCGGGCGGGGGCGTTCCGGACGGGGATGTCGAGCACGACCTGTGTGCCGCGCACCGGCGCGGGGACCATGCCGAAGGTGCCGCCGAGTTCGCCCTCGACCAGCGTCCGCACGATCTGGAGTCCCAGATTGCCGGCCTTCTGAGGATCGAAGCCCTCGGGCAGGCCCCGCCCGTCGTCCGTCACGGTGATCAGCAGCCGGCCGTCGGCCGATGAGCCGCCGCGCACGGCGGACACCTCCACCGTGCCCTGCTCGGCGACGGTGAACGCGTGCTCCAGCGCGTTCTGGAGCACCTCGGTGAGCACCATCGAGAGCGGAGTGGCCACTTCCGCGTCGAGGATGCCGAAGCGCCCCGTGCGGCGGCAGGTGACCTTCCCGGGCGAGATCTCGGCGACCATCGCGATCACCCGGTCGGCGATCTCGTCGAACTCGACCCGCTCGTCCAGATTCTGGGACAGCGTCTCATGCACGATGGCGATCGAACCGACGCGCCGTACCGCCTCGTTGAGCGCCTCGCGGCCCCGCTCCGAGTCCATCCTGCGCGCCTGGAGACGCAACAGGGCGGCCACCGTCTGGAGGTTGTTCTTCACCCGGTGGTGGATCTCCCGGATGGTGGCGTCCTTCGTGATCAATTCCCGCTCGCGGCGCCGCAGTTCCGTGACGTCGCGGAGCAGGACCAGGGAGCCGATGCGGACGCCCTTGGGCTTGAGCGGGATCGCCCGCAGCTGGATGACTCCACCCGCTCCTTCGACCTCGAACTCCCTGGGCGCGTATCCGCTCGCCACCTTGACCAGGGCTTCGTCCACCGGGCCGCGCGAGGGCGCGAGTTCGGCGGTCGTGGCGCCGAGGTTGTGGCCGACGAGGTCCGACGCCAGGCCGAGCCGGTGGTAGGCGGAGAGGCCGTTGGGGCTGGCGTACTGCACGATGCCGTCGGCGTCGAGCCTGATCAGCCCGTCGCCGACCCGCGGCGAGACATCCATGTCGACCTGCTGACCGGGGAACGGGAAGGTCCCGGCGGCGATCATCTGGGCCAGGTCGGAGGCGGACTGGAGGTAGGTGAGCTCCAGCCTGGACGGCGTGCGCACGGTGAGCAGGTTGGTGTTGCGGCCGATGACCCCGAGGACCCGGCCCTCCCTGCGTACGGGGATCGACTCGACCCGGACGGGCACCTCCTCACGCCACTCCGGATCGCCCTCGCGCACGATGCGGCCCTCGTCGAGGGCCGCGTCCAGCAGCGGGCGGCGGCCACGCGGCACGAGGTGGCCGACCATGTCGTCCTGATAGGAGGTGGGGCCGGTGTTGGGCCGCATCTGCGCCACGGACACATAGCGGGTCCCGTCGCGGGTGGGCACCCACAGGACGAGGTCGGCGAAGGAGAGATCGGAGAGCAGCTGCCACTCCGAGACCAGCAGATGGAGCCACTCGAGGTCGGTGTCACTGAGGGCTGTGTGCTGGCGGACCAGATCGTTCATGGAGGGCACATGTGCGAGCGTACCCGCGGAAACGAAGAGGTTCCGAACCGATCGGCCCTCCGATGCGTGACACTGTGGGAGGGGCGCACCTCGACAGGAAATTCCGCGCCCATGGATGGACACGGGCTATTGGTCTAGTCCACAATGCACCGTGTAGGGACGTCACACTCAGGAGACGTCCCGTACACGACAGACCTCCGTTCTCCCCGCACAGGAGAACGGACCGGGGTACCCGGCGCTCTCTGCCCTGACTGCGCCGGTGCCTCACATGGCCGGAGGCACCGCACACCGCCGGCCAGGAAACTCCGGGCTGCGGTGCCGGACGGGCTGAGGGTCCCGTCCCGGCGCCGCGGCCCGCGGGTGTTTCCGGGGGTCCCGCGAGGCCCTCCGAGGGGCTTGCGCCCCCGCGGACGTGATCGTCCGCCGACAGGGCGACAACCAGCGACCCGTATACGGACGGTTCACCTTCGGGCCGCCCCGTTCTGCTAGATTGGGCGCCTAGATTGGTCTATACCACCCGCCACTCTTCAGATCGGCAGGCACAGCGTGGAAGTTGTCATCGTCCCGGACGCCTCGGCAGGCGGAGAACTCATCGCGGAGGCCATCGCGGCCCTGCTGAGCCGCAAGCCCGACGCCCTGCTCGGCGTTGCCACCGGCTCGACCCCGCTGCCCATCTACCAGGCCCTCGCGGCGAAGGTCCGTTCCGGCGCCGTGGACGCGTCGGACGCCCGCATCTGCCAGCTCGACGAGTACGTGGGGCTGCCCGCCGGCCACCCCGAGTCCTACCGCTCCGTCGTGCTGCGCGAGGTCGTCGAGCCGCTCGGGCTGTCCGAGAAGTCCTTCATGGGCCCCGACGGCAGCGCCGAGGACGTCCAGGCCGCCTGCGAGGCGTACGACAAGGCGCTCGCCGAGGCGGGCGGAGTGGACCTCCAGCTGCTCGGCATCGGCACCGACGGGCACATCGGCTTCAACGAGCCGTGCTCCTCGCTCGCCTCCCGCACCCGCATCAAGACGCTGACCGAGCAGACCCGGCTCGACAACGCGCGCTTCTTCGACGACGACATCGCGCAGGTGCCCCACCACGTCATCACCCAGGGCATCGGCACGATCCTGGACTCGCGCCACCCGATCCTGCTGGCCACCGGCGAGGGCAAGGCCGAGGCCGTGGCGCGCACGGTCGAGGGCCCGGTGGCCTCCGTCGTCCCCGCCTCGGCGCTCCAGCTGCACCCGCACGCCACGGTCGTGGTCGACGAGGCGGCCGCGTCGAAGCTGAAGCTGGCGGACTACTTCCGCGCCACCTACGCGGCGAAGCCGCAGTGGCAGGGCCTCTGAGCCTCCCCGTACGCGTGAGGGCCGGGTCACCTGTGCGGTGACCCGGCCCTCACGCGTTGCCCGGCCGGTTCAGGACCCGGTGCGCCCCGTGATCACTTCCGCCGCCGCGACGCCGCACACCCGCGCCGCGCCGTACGTCGCGATGTGCCGCGCACCCCGGGGCGGCGCCTCGGGCAGGCCCATCTCGACCACGACCGTGTCGGGGCGGGCCGCCACCAGGGCGTCCACGGCGGCGGCCATCCAGGCGTGCCGGTGGAGGTCGCGGACGACGGCGACGACGCGCCGCTCCCCCGCCGCCCTCAGCACCTCGGCCGCGGGCGCCTCGCTGTCGCTGCCGTAGGTGTCCGTCGTGGTGCCCGGCAGCATCCGGGACAGCTCGGCACCGAGGCCCCAGGGGGTCTCCGCGCCGACCGCGATGTTGGCGACCGGGGTGAAGGCCGCGACGTACGCCGGCTCGGTCAGCGGCTCGGCGGAACCCGTGACCGTGACGGCACGGCGGGCCGCGATCAGCCCGATGCCGGCTCCGGTGCCGGGCGCGGTCCCCTCCTGCGTGTCCGCGCCCGGCTCCGAGGCAGCCCCCCTGGCCCCCCGCGTCCACGACGCGAGGGTCCGTACACGTGCGGCGGCGTCGGCCAGCCGCTCCTCGGGCAGTTCTCCGGTCCGCACCGCCGTCACCAGCGCGTCGCGCAGCCGTAGCACGGTCTCCTCGTCGGCCAGCCCGCCGCCGACGCAGATGGCGTCGGCGCCCGCGGCTATGGCGAGTACGGACCCGCGCTCGATGCCGTACGTGCCGGCGATGGCGTCCATCTCCATGCCGTCGGTGACGATCAGCCCGTCGTAGCCCAGCTCCTCGCGCAGCAGACCGGTGAGGATCTGCGGGCTCAGGGTCGCGGGCCGGGTCGGGTCGAGTGCGGGTAGCAGGATATGTGCACTCATCACTGATTTGGAACCCGCTGCGAGAGCCGCCCGGAAAGGCACCAGCTCACGGGCGTGCAGGGTGTCCAGGTCCACATCGATGCGGGGCAGCGAGAGGTGCGAGTCGACCGCGGTGTCGCCGTGCCCGGGGAAGTGCTTGGTGCACGCGGCGACGCCGGAGGCCTGGAGCCCCTCGACGTACGCGGCGGTGTGCCGGGCGACCAGCGCGGGATCGGCGCCGAAGGAGCGCACTCCGATGACCGGGTTGCCCGCGTTGGAGTTGACGTCGGCGGACGGCGCCCAGTTGAGGTTGACGCCGCACTCGGCCAGCCTGCGGCCGAGCTCCCGGGCGACGGCCCGGGTCAGCTCCACGTCGTCGACGGCGCCGAGCGCGAGGTTGCCGGGGAAGGAGGAGCCGTCGCGGACCTCCAGCCTGGTGACGTCGCCGCCCTCCTCGTCGATCGCGACGAGTACGTCGTCCCGCTCGGCCCGCAGCCGGGCGGTGAGCGCGGAGAGCTGCTCGGGAGAGTCGATGTTGCGGCCGAACAGCCCGACGGAGGCCAGGCCTTCGCCGACCCTGCGCAGGAGCCAGTCGGGGGCGGTCGTGCCGGTGAAGCCGGGCTGGAGGACCGCGAGCGCGTCACGTGTGACGGTGTCCGTGGTGGATACGAGGGTGGTCATGGGGCTGCGTTATCCCTTCACGGCGCCGGAGGTGAGCCCCGTAGCCATCTTCCCCTGGATGATCATGAAGAAGATGACGACCGGGATGGAGATGAGCGTGGACGCCGCCATCAGCGCGCCGTAGTCCGTTCCGCGCTCGGTGGTGAAGGTCATCAGCCACACGTTGAGCGTGTACTTGGAGTTGTCGTTGATCAGGATGTACGCGAACAGGTACTCGTTCCACGCGTTGACCAGCGCGAAGATGGACGCGGCGGCGAGCCCCGGCGCCAGCAGCGGGAAGATGACCCGGCGGAAGGCCCCCATGCGGGTACAGCCGTCCACCATGGCGGACTCCTCGAGCTCCACCGGGATGTTGATCACGAACCCGCGGATCATGATGGTCGCGAAGGGCAGCGTGGAGACGAGGTAGACGACGATGAGTCCCCAGTACTCGTCGATGCCCCCCATCGCGTTGAGCTGGAGGTAGATCGGGATCAGCATCGCGGTCGGCGGAAGCATCTGGACGAGGATCATGATCATCATCAGTGCCTTCCGCCCGAAGAAACGGAAGCGTCCGATGGCGAGCGCCGCGAGCGTCGCGATGATCATGCCACCGAGGACGGCGGTGACCGAGACGATGAGGCTCGACTGGATCGCCGTGGCGAAGTTGTCCTGCTTCACCGCGCGCGCGAAGTTGTCGAAGGTGAGGGACGACGGCCACAGCGTCTGGTCGTAGGACCGGATCTCGTGGTTCGGGCGGAGCGAGCTGACGATCAGCCAGTAGACCGGGAAGGCCATGACACCGGCCGTGACCAGCGCCAGGATGTTGTAGCCGAGGCGGTTCCTCTTGCGGTCGGGCCTCAGGACCTGGGCCGGCGCGTCGGTGGGTGTGGAGGCGCTCATTCGACCTCTCCCGTCTTGATCAGCTGGCGCAGGTAGTAGACGGCGACGCCGGAGAGCATCACGACGGTGATCAGCGCGATCGCACTGCCCTGGCTGAAGGAGGTGGACTCGAACGCCTTGGAGAAGGAGTAGAGGCCGAGGGTCTCGTACTCGGGTTCGGGCTTGTTCCCGCGGAGCAGCCAGATCTGGCCGAACACGTTGAAGTCCCAGATGACCGAGAGCGTGGCGACCATCGTGAACACCGGCTTGATGACCGGCCAGGTCACATAGCGGTACACGCCGAACGCGGTGGCGCCGTCGAGGGAGGCGGCCTCCTCCAGCTCCTTGGGGACCTGGGTGAGCGCGGCGTACATGGTGATCACGACGAACGGGATGGCGCCCCAGACGACCAGGAGCGTGATGATGCCGAATCCCTGCCAGGGGTCCAGGAACCAGTTGTGGCCGAGCCACCGGTCCTCGTTGCCCGTGATGTCCGCGAGCAGGGTGTTGATCAGGCCGTAGTCGGAGTCGGAGAGCCAGCGGAACACCGAGGCGGCCACCATGAGGGGCATGGACCAGGCGGCGATCAGCGCCACGGTGAGGACCAGCCGCACCCAGGTGGAGAGCCTCAGCATCATCAGGGCTATCAGCAGGCCGATGCCCATGGTCAGCACGACGCAGACGGTCATGAAGACGATGGTCCGGCCGACGACCGACCAGAACTCGGGGTCGCCGAGGATGTTGGTGAACTGCTCCAGGCCGACCCATGGCGTCTCGCCGTTGCCCCAGAGAGCCGCCCGCCCCATGTCCTGGAAGGACATGATCACGGTCTTGATCAGCGGGTAGACGTAGACGGCGGCGATGGCGAGGATCGCCGGCAGGATCAGGAAGTAGGGAAGGAGTTCCCCCTTCCTCCGCCGCTTCTTCGGGCCCGGCCCGGCGGCTTCCTGCTCGGAGGGCGGGTTCCCGGTCTTCTCCGGGACACCCGGTACGGGAACCGGTGGACCGGCGGCCTTGGTGTCGGCAGCAGTCACGTGACTGACCTTCCATCGGGATTCCCGGGGTCTCTACCCGGGAATCACGGCGTTCTCAACCTAAGAAAGGGACGGGGGCCCGGTGTTCGCCGGGCCCCCGCCTGGAGAGCCGAAGGCTCGCGACTACTTGTTGATCAGCTCGTTGATCTTGTCGTCGGCCTTCTTGGCGGCGTCGGCCACCGAGGTGCCCTTGAGGATCTCCAGGAGCATGTTCTCCAGGACCTCCTCCTTCTCGATCGAGGTCCAGCCCGGCGCGATCGGCGTGAACCAGGCGTCCGGCACCGCGTTGGCGACGGCGGCCGTCTCAGGCTTCGACTTCAGCGGCTCGAGCTGCTTCTCGTTGTTCGGGAGGATGTTCTTGGAGGCGAGCACCTCCTGCGACTTCTCGCTGGTGAAGAGCGAGACCCACTCCTCGCCCAGGTCGGTGACCTTGGACTTCGCGGTCACCGCGAGGTCCGAGCCGCCGATGAAGGACGGAAGCGCCTTGCCCTCGGGGCCGGGCATTCCGGCGGGCGCGATCTTGCCCTCGAGCTTCGGGTTGCCGTTGTTGGCACCGTCGACGACGGAGCCGGCCTCCCAGCCGTTGCCGTAGATCAGGGCCGCCTTCTCGTTGGCCATGACGTTGGCGTGGTCCTGCTCGTCCTTGGTCTGGTCGGCCTTGTTGTACTTCTTGACCAGGTTGACGAAGTGCTCGATGCCCTTCAGCGACTCGGGGGAGGAGAGGTTGCCCTTCCACTCCTTCGCGCCCTCGTCGTACTCGGCGATGGAGCCGCCGTAGGCCGCCACGTAGGACATGGCCGCGTACCAGTAACGGCCCGGCAGGTAGAGGGACGAGAAGCGCTTGTCCTTCTTCGTGTACTCCGCCGAGACCTTGTCGAGCGCGGCGAGCAGCTCGTCCTCGGTCTCCGGGAGCACGTCGCTGCCGGTGCCCTTCTTGAACATGTCCTTGTTGTAGATCGCGACACGGGCGCCCGCGTAGTAGGGCACGCAGAACTGCTTGCCCTCGAAGGTGCAGGTGTCCTTCAGACCCTTGATCCAGGTGTCCGAGTTGTCGTACTTCTTGGGGTCGATCTCGGCAAGGGCGCCGTTCAGGATGTACTGCATCGTCTCGGTGTTGCCGAGCTCGACGACATCCGGGAACTTGTCGCCGCCGAGGGCCGTGTCGAGCTTCTTGGCCTTGTCCGCCCACTGCTGGTACTGGACGTTGACCTTGACCTTCGGGTACTTCTTCTTGAACTGCGCGTTGACGTCCTTGACCAGTTCCGGCCAGGTGCTCTGCGCGTCGACCATGAGCCAGACCGTCAGGCTCTCGGTGCGGTCCTTCGGGTCCTTCGAGGCGTTTTCATTACTGTCCCCACCACACGCCGCGATTCCGGTCATCATCGCTGCGACGCCTACTGCCGCAATGAGCTTGCGCTTCATGCCACACCCTCCTCAGGGATACCAGCAACCCCCCGCCCACCGCGAAGACGTAAGCCTGGTGCCTGTGGGGCTGGGACCTGGTCTTTAATGGTTTAGACCAGTACCGGGAGCTTGGCCTAGACCTTTAGGGGTGTCAAGGGTGTATAAGAAGTGCACTCGCGTCCGTTATCGGACCGACACCTGAGGGAGGGCGACGACCCGTGACCGGACCGTGCCACCATGTGAGCCGCGACAGACGGAGGAGCCGGTGACGGCAGCAACGCAGCAGTCGGGAAGGCGGGCCATGGGTGCCGACGGGGCCAGCAGTACGAGCGAGACCGGTACGGGTGCGGGTGCGCGTACGGCCCGCGTCCCCAAGTACTACCGGCTCAAGCGCCATCTCCTCGACATGACGGACACCATGCCGCCGGGCACCCCGGTGCCTCCCGAGCGGACCCTGGCCGCCGAGTTCGACACCTCGCGCACCACCGTGCGCCAGGCCCTCCAGGAGCTGGTGGTCGAGGGCCGACTGGAGCGCATCCAGGGCAAGGGCACCTTCGTGGCCAAGCCGAAGGTCTCCCAGGCCCTGCAACTCACCTCGTACACCGAGGACATGCGCGCCCAGGGCCTGGAACCCACCTCCCAGCTGCTGGACATCGGCTACGTCACGGCGGACGACACGCTCGCCGGACTGCTGGACATCACCGCGGGCGGGCGGGTGCTGCGGATCGAGCGGCTCCGGCTCGCCAGCGGGGAGCCGATGGCCATCGAGACCACGCACCTCTCGGCCAAGCGCTTTCCCGCGCTGCGCCGTTCGCTGGTGAAGTACACCTCGCTCTACACCGCTCTGGCCGAGGTGTACGACGTCCGGCTGGCCGAGGCCGAGGAGACCATCGAGACCTCGCTCGCGACCCCGCGCGAGGCGGGGCTGCTCGGCACGGACGTCGGCCTTCCGATGCTCATGCTCTCCCGTCACTCGATCGACGGACACGGCGAACCCGTGGAGTGGGTGCGCTCGGTGTACCGGGGCGACCGCTACAAGTTCGTGGCGCGCCTGAAGCGTCCCACCGACTGAGACCGCCCCGGCCTCCTCGCCCACGATCCCCTCGCGCCCGCGCGAGGGGATCGGTCGTTCCGGGCACCGGCGGGTTCCGGCCACGCCTGTTCCCGCGCTCCGGCGGACCGTTGCAGGACCGCAATGCGGACGGGGGGTGACGGTGGCCGGACCTCTCCCCTAGATTTCCTGCGCATTACACCAGGTGATCAGCGAGGGGACGGAGTCGCCACATGCCGGAAGAAAACGAAGCGAACCCACCGACAGGACCCACGGTGACACCCGTCAGGGTGGTCATCGCACTCTGTCTGGTGGCCCCGTTCGTGGCGATGCTCTGGGTGGGCTCGTACGCGAAGATCGAACCGACCTTCATCGGCATCCCGTTCTTCTACTGGTACCAGATGCTCTGGGTGCTCATCTCGACCTCGCTCACCATGGTCGCGTACAAGCTGTGGCAGCGTGACCAGCGCGCCCGCAAGGGGGGTGCTTCCGCATGAAGGACGGCGTGAACGGCGTCGCGCTCGCCGTGTTCATCTTCTTCTTCCTGGCCGTCACGGTCATCGGATTCATGGCCGCGCGCTGGCGCAAGGCCGAGAACGAGGCCAGCCTCGACGAATGGGGCCTGGGCGGACGGTCGTTCGGCACCTGGGTGACCTGGTTCCTGCTGGGCGGCGACCTCTACACGGCGTACACCTTCGTCGCGGTGCCCGCGGCGGTCTACGCGGCGGGGGCGGCCGGCTTCTTCGCGGTCCCCTACACGATCCTCATCTATCCGCTCATCTTCACCTTCCTGCCGCGTCTGTGGTCGGTCTCGCACAAGCACGGCTACGTCACCACCTCGGACTTCGTCCGGGGGCGCTTCGGCTCGAAGGGGCTCTCGCTGGCGGTCGCCCTCACGGGCATCCTCGCCACGATGCCGTACATCGCGCTCCAACTGGTCGGCATCCAGGCCGTGCTGGACGTCATGGGCGTCGGCGGCGGCGAGACCACGCACTGGTTCATCAAGGACCTGCCGCTGCTGATCGCGTTCGCGGTCCTCGCGGCCTACACCTACTCCTCCGGCCTGCGCGCGCCGGCGCTGATCGCGTTCGTCAAGGACGGTCTGATCTACCTCGTCATCGCGGTGGCGATCATCTACATCCCGATAAAGCTGGGCGGCTTCGACAGCATCTTCGCCGCGGCGAACGAGAAGTTCTCGGCGGCGAACGAGGCGGCGGGCAAACCCGTGGCCGGGCTCGCGCCGGGCGCCTCCGGCCAGTGGGTGTACGCCACCCTGGCCCTGGGCTCGGCACTGGCCCTCTTCATGTATCCGCACTCGATCACGGCGACGCTCTCCAGCCGCAGCCGTGAGGTGATCCGGCGCAACACGACGATCCTGCCGCTGTACTCGCTGATGCTGGGTCTGCTGGCCCTGCTCGGCTTCATGGCGATCGCCGCCGGGATCAAGGTGGACAACGGGCAGCTCGCGATCCCGCAGCTGTTCGAGAACATGTTCCCGGACTGGTTCGCTGGCGTGGCCTTCGCCGCGATCGGTATCGGCGCGCTGGTGCCGGCCGCGATCATGTCGATCGCCGCGGCGAACCTCTTCACCCGCAACATCTACAAGGACTTCATCAAGCCCGACGCGACCCCGGCCCAGGAGACCAAGGTCTCCAAGCTGGTCTCGCTGCTGGTGAAGGTCGGCGCGCTCGTCTTCGTCCTCACCATGGACAAGACGGTCGCGATCAACTTCCAGCTGCTGGGCGGCATCTGGATCCTCCAGACGATGCCCGCCCTGGTGGGCGGCCTGTTCACCCGGTGGTTCCACCGCTGGGCCCTGATCGCCGGCTGGGCGGTCGGCATGATCTACGGCACGGTGGCCGCGTACGGTGTCGCCAGCCCGACCCAGAAGCACTTCGGCGGGTCCTCGAAGGAGATCCCGGGCATCGGCGAGATCGGCTACATCGGTCTCACCGCGTTCGTGCTGAACGTCGTCGTCGTGCTCGTGCTGACCTTCGTCCTCAACGCGGTGAAGGCCCCGGCGGGTATCGACGAGACGTCCCCGTCCGACTACACGGCGGACGTGGGCGACCCCGGCGTCCAGAAGACGCTGCCGCCCGCCACGGTGGGCGCCCCGGGCGGTCACTGACCCCGCGGGCACCAGGAGCGCGGCGCCGTCCCGGCAGGGCCCACCCTGCCGGGACGGCGCCGTTCATGCCCCCCCCCGGAGACAGAGAGGCGTCCCCGCGTCCGGCTGCGGCAGACTGCGCCCATGGACCTATCGATCAGGCGGATCCGGCCCTCGCAGTACGCGGCCCTGGGCGAGATCACCGCGGAGGCGTATCTCAGGGACGGACTCCTGGACTTCGGCGCCGACGACCCGTATCTGGAGAAGCTCCGCGCCGTCGGGCAGCGGGCGGCCGAGACCGAGGTGCTGGTCGCGGTCGACGGCGACGGCCGGCTGCTGGGCGGCGTCACGTACGTCGCGTCCGGTGGCCCGTGGGCGGACGTCGCCACCGCGGACGAGGCCGAGTTCCGGATGCTCGCCGTCTCCCCGGAGGCTCGTGGACGGGGCGCGGGCGAGGCGCTCGTACGGGCGTGCGTGGACCGGGCGAGTGCCGCCGGAGGGCGTTCCGGAATCGTCCTGTCGACACAGCCGGCCATGCGCGGCGCCCACCGGATCTATGAGCGCCTCGGCTTCGTACGGACCCCGGAGCGGGACTGGAACCCGCTGCCGGCCCTCCGGCTGCTGACGTACCGCCTGGCGCTCTGACTCCTCCGCGACACAACATGTGGGGGCTGCCTGAATGGGCAGCCCCCACATGTATGCTCGACCTCGCTGTCGCCGCAGGGGAATCCGGTGTGAATCCGGAACTGTCCCGCAACGGTGTGATCGGTGCGCTCATCCGCACCCGAAGTCCGAAGACCTGTCGACAGTGCGTCCGGCTCGACCGAACCGGACGCCGAGACGTCCGGGCCCCGCGGAGGGCCGGTGGACGCCGTGCACGCCGTGCTGCCCTCTCGTGGGCGCAGTCGTGCCCCGGCTGCCCCCGCTCCCGCAGGCCCAGAGCCGAGCGAGGGATAGCCCCAGTGACCATCGCGCCAGCCGATCCGGTTTCAGCCGAGGAATCCGAAGGCCTTGCGGCCGACGCCCCCGGGACCGCCCTGCTGCGGACCCTGACCGGTCTCACCGCCGATCTGCCCGACACCGACCCCGGACGGGTCGCGGCCGCCGCGCTGCGCGGCCGGAGCGCGCGGGCGGACGAGGCCGAGCTGCGCTCGCTGGCCACCGAGGCCGCCGCCGGCCTGATCTCCGAGGACCCGGCCTACTCCCGGCTCGCCGCGCGGCTCCTCACCCGCACCATCGCGGACGAGGCGGCCGGACAGGGTGCGGTCTCCTTCTCGGCCTCGGTCGCCACCGGGCACCGCGAGGGCCTGATCGCGGACCGTACGGCGGAGTTCGTCACGCTGCACGCCGCCGCTCTGGACGCGCTGGTCGAGCAGGCGCTCGCCGACGGGGCGGACGACCGCTTCGGCTACTTCGGGCTGCGGACGCTGTACAGCCGCTATCTGCTGCGCCACCCGCTCACCCGCGAGGTCGTCGAGACCCCGCAGCACTTCATGCTGCGCGTCGCCGCCGGGCTCGCCGAGGACACCTCCGAGCGCGCCCTGGAGGAGGTCGCGGCCCTGTACGGCCTGATGAGCCGGCTGGACTACCTGCCCTCCTCCCCCACCCTCTTCAACTCCGGCACCCGGCACCCGCAGATGTCCTCCTGCTATCTGCTGGACTCGCCGCTGGACGAGCTCGACTCCATCTACGACCGCTACCACCAGGTGGCGCGCCTCTCCAAGCACGCGGGCGGCATCGGCCTCTCGTACTCCCGCATCCGCGCCCGGGGTTCCCTGATCCGGGGGACGAACGGGCACTCCAACGGCATCGTGCCGTTCCTGAAGACGCTCGACGCCTCGGTCGCGGCGGTCAACCAGGGGGGTCGGCGCAAGGGTGCCGCCGCGGTCTACCTGGAGACCTGGCACGCGGACATCGAGGAGTTCCTGGAGCTGCGCGACAACACCGGCGAGGACCAGCGGCGTACGCACAACCTCAACCTGGCGCACTGGATCCCGGACGAGTTCATGCGCCGGGTCGACGCGGACACCGAGTGGTCGCTGTTCTCCCCGGCGGACGCCCCCGAGCTGGTGGACCTGTGGGGCGAGGAGTTCGACGCCGCGTACCGCGCCGCCGAGGCCAAGGGGCTGGCCCGCAAGACCCTGCCGGCCCGTGAGCTGTACGGGCGCATGATGCGCACCCTCGCGCAGACCGGCCAGGGCTGGATGACGTTCAAGGACGCGTCCAACCGCACGGCGAACCAGACCGCCGAGCCGGGCAGGGTCGTCCACTCCTCGAACCTCTGCACCGAGATCCTGGAGGTCACCGACGACGGTGAGACGGCCGTCTGCAACCTGGGGTCGGTCAACCTCGGCGCGTTCGTCGCCGACGGCACCATCGACTGGGAGCGGCTGGACGCCACCGTGCGTACGGCGGTGACCTTCCTGGACCGCGTCGTGGACATCAACTTCTACCCGACCGAGCAGGCCGGGCGCTCCAACGCCCGCTGGCGCCCGGTGGGTCTGGGCGCGATGGGCCTCCAGGACGTCTTCTTCCAGCTGCGGCTGCCCTTCGACTCTCCCGAGGCCCGCGCGCTCTCCACGAAGATCTCCGAGCGGATCATGCTCGCCGCCTACGAGGCCTCCTGCGTTCTCGCGGAGAGGTCGGGCCCGCTTCCTGCGTGGTCCGAGACCCGCGCCGCCCGGGGCGTGCTGCACCCCGACCACTACGCCACCGAGCTGAACTGGCCGGAGCGCTGGGACGCCCTGCGCGCCCGGATCGCGAAGAGCGGGATGCGCAACTCGCTGCTGCTCGCCATCGCGCCGACGGCGACGATCGCCTCGATCGCCGGGGTGTACGAGTGCATCGAGCCGCAGGTCTCCAACCTCTTCAAGCGCGAGACGCTCAGTGGTGAGTTCCTCCAGGTCAACGCCTACCTGGTGGACGAGCTGAAGAGGCTCGGCGTCTGGGACGCCCGGACCCGCGAGGCACTGCGCGAGGCGAGCGGCTCCGTGCAGGGCTTCGCCTGGATCCCCGAGGACGTGCGGGCGCTGTACCGCACGGCGTGGGAGATCCCGCAGCGCGGTCTGATCGACATGGCGGCGGCCCGTACGCCGTTCCTCGACCAGAGCCAGTCGCTGAACCTGTTCCTGGAGACGCCGACGATCGGCAAGCTCTCCTCGATGTACGCGTACGCCTGGAAGCAGGGGCTGAAGACGACGTACTACCTGCGTTCGCGCCCGGCGACCCGGATCGCCCGCGCGGCGTCCGGGACGGCCGTCGCCGCCGCCCCGATTCCCGTGCAGCAGGCCGCCGCTCCCGACGCGGACGCGATCGCCTGCTCCCTCGAAAACCCCGAGTCCTGCGAGGCCTGCCAGTAATGAGCACCACCGAGAACAAGAACCTGCTCGACCCGGGCTTCGAGCTGACCCTGCGTCCCATGCGCTACCCGGACTTCTACGAGCGCTACCGGGACGCGATCAAGAACACCTGGACCGTCGAGGAGGTCGACCTCCACTCGGACGTCGCCGACCTCGCCAAGCTGTCGCCGGGTGAGCAGCACATGATCGGCCGGCTGGTCGCGTTCTTCGCGACGGGGGACTCGATCGTCTCCAACAACCTGGTGCTGACGCTCTACAAGCACATCAACTCCCCGGAGGCGCGCCTGTACCTGTCGCGCCAGCTGTTCGAGGAGGCCGTGCACGTCCAGTTCTATCTGACGCTGCTCGACACCTATCTGCCCGACCCGGAGGACCGTGCGGCGGCCTTCGACGCGGTCGAGGAGATCCCTTCGATCCGCGAGAAGGCGCAGTTCTGCTTCCGGTGGATGGACTCGGTCGAGAAGATCGAGCGGCTGGAGACGAAGGCCGACCGCCGCCGCTTCCTGCTCAATCTGATCTGCTTCGCCGCGTGCATCGAGGGGCTGTTCTTCTACGGCGCGTTCGCCTACGTCTACTGGTTCCGCTCGCGCGGTCTGCTGCACGGCCTCGCCACGGGCACCAACTGGGTGTTCCGTGACGAGACCATGCACATGAACTTCGCGTTCGAGGTCGTGGACACCGTCCGCAAGGAGGAGCCGGACCTCTTCGACGACGAGCTCCAGCAGCAGGTCACCGACATGCTGAAGGAGGCCGTCGAGGCGGAGCTGCAGTTCGGCCGCGATCTGTGCGGCGACGGCCTGCCGGGGATGAACACCGAGTCGATGCGCCAGTACCTGGAGTGCGTAGCCGACCAGCGGCTCACCCGGCTCGGCTTCCCGCCGCTCTACGGCTCCGAGAACCCGTTCTCGTTCATGGAGCTCCAGGGGGTGCAGGAGCTGACCAACTTCTTCGAGCGCCGGCCCTCCGCGTACCAGGTGGCGGTGGAGGGGTCGGTCGGCTTCGACGACGACTTCTAGATCCTGGCCCAGGACCTGAGGTGGGGGCGCCGCGTGGCCGCGAAAGGCCGCGCGGCGCCTGCCGTTTCCGGGGGTTGCGCCTCGTGGCGGCGTTCCGCCTCCCGCAGCTCGCGGTCGATGCGGAGCTCGCGGGCGAACCCGAGAACCGCGGGCAGCACGACGAGGGCGAAAAGTACGGCTATGGACAGGAAGCTCAGGAATGTGTTCATGGCTCTACTGTCGTCCGTCCGGATCGATTCCGGCAGTGGCAGGACTGTCATACAGCATCGAATTACTGCCACACTCGCCTCATGCTGAAGAATGTCGCCGCTCTGCTGCTCGACGAGGTCCATCCCTTCGAACTCGGGGTCCTGTGCGAGGTGTTCGGCCTCGACCGCTCCGACGAGGGGCTGCCGGTCACCGACTTCGCGGTGGTGTCGGCCGAGGGCCCCGTCCTCCGGACGCACGCCGGGTTCACCATCAGCACCCCCTACGGTCTCGACCGCCTGGAGGAGGCCGACCTCGTCGCCGTACCGGCGGGGAGCCACTTCGTGGGGCGGGAGTATCCCGTGGAGGTCCTGGACGCCCTGCGCCGGGCCGTGGAGCGCGGGGCGCGGGTGCTGAGCGTCTGCTCCGGCGCGTTCGTCCTCGGCGCCGCCGGGCTGCTGGACGGCCGCCGCTGCACCACCCACTGGCGGCACGCACAGGAGCTGGCCCGCCGCTTCCCGGAGGCCCGGGTGGAACCGGACGTGCTCTACGTCGACGACGGCCCGGTCATCACGTCGGCGGGCACCGCAGCGGGGATCGACGCCGCCCTGCACCTGGTCCGCCAGGCGCACGGGCCCGCCGTCGCGAACGCCGTCGCCCGCCGCATGGTGGTCCCGCCGCACCGGGACGGAGGGCAGGCGCAGTACATCAAGCGGCCGCTGCCGCGCACCCGGTGCGACACGGTCGGCGAGACGCTCGCCTGGATGGAGGCCCATCTCGACCAGGAGATGACCGTCGAACAGCTGGCGGCCCAGACCCACATGTCGCCGCGCACCTTCGCCCGCCGCTTCCAGCAGGAGACGGGCACCACGCCGTACCGCTGGCTGCTCCGGCAGCGGATGCTGCTGGCGCAGCACCTCCTGGAGACCTCGGACGAGACCATGGACACGATCGCGGGGCGGACCGGCTTCGGGAACGCGGCGGCACTGCGCCATCAGTTCGTACGCGTTCTCGGTACGACACCGAACGCGTACCGCCGCACCTTCCGGGGACCGGCCGAACTGACCGAGGTGGCCTGAGCGGACGGCCCCGGAGCGGTGCCGGTCAGATACCGCAGCTGGAGGCGGACCAGAAGTGGCTCGGCCCCTGGTTCACGTGGATGTGGTCACCGTGGCCGGGGTAGCCCGGGCCGAGGATCCCGTTGAATCCGTGGTTGCGGGCCTGCTTGGCGATGGTGCACAGCGAGTGCGGTCCGGCGCCGAGGTCGACGGCGTCACCGTAGAGATGGCGGCTGTTGGTCGCCCCGCCGACCGCCGCGTTGCAGCTGGTGGACCGGAAGCCGCTGGTGACACGGAGGGGCTGGTCGCCCAGCGCGTGCCGCAGCGCCTGCAGCTTCCACATGCTGCTGAGGGCGTTGGCCTTGGCCGTGCCCGCGGCGACCGCTCCGCCCGCCCAGGTGCTGTTGCACTGGTTGAGCTCGGGGTAGGTGAAGTTGACGGGGGTGCAGTCGTCGTCCTGGAGGGCGTAGAGCTTGGACTGCGTGGCCGGGCCCGCGATGCCGTCGGCGGCGAGGCCGTAGGCGGACTGGAAGCGCTTGACCGCGGCCGTGGTGGCGGGGCCGTACGAACCGTCGATGGCGAGCACGGAGTTGTATCCCGGATAGCCGGCCACCCGGATCTGGAGCTGTGTGACGTCGTTGCCCGTGGCGCCCGGCGAGAGTGTGCGGGTCCAGGTGTAACAGCCGTCGGCCTGAGCCGTGCCGGCGGTGACGAGGGCACCGCCGACCGCGAAAGCCATGGTCATGACAAGGCCGAGCAGCAGATGTGCGGTACGTCTGAGCATTGGGGGTCTCCCTGTGCTGTGAGGTCTGGCCGTGAAGCGTGGGAGAGAGCCTGTCGGACGGGTCGACGCGCGTCAACCACGCCCGGGAGAACACTGGCCGGCGAACACCCCACGCCCGCACCGGACACGCGAAAGGGGCCCCGCCATGGGCGGAGCCCCGTCATCACCGTCCCTCGGGGGCCGGATCAGTCGTTCGGGACGACCTCGTAGCGCGGCGTGCCCTCGGCCATCTGCTTCAGCGCGTCCTTGCGGTCCCGCTTGGAGAGCCGGTCGATGTAGAGGTAGCCGTAGAGGTGGTCCGTCTCGTGCTGGAGGCAGCGCGCGAAGTACCCGGTGCCCCGCACCTTCACCGCGTTGCCCCGGGCGTCCTGACCGCGCACGACCGCGTAGTCGGGGCGCGCGAGCGAGGCGTACGCCGTCGGCACGGAGAGGCAGCCCTCGTTGGAGTCGTCCAGAACGCGCCGCTCCGGCGCGAGCTCCTCCAGCACCGGGTTGCAGATGGCGCCGACATGGCGCACACCGTCGTCGTCCGGGCAGTCGTAGACGAAGACCTTGCGGTCCACACCGATCTGGTTGGCGGCCAGGCCCACGCCCTCCGCCGTCCGCTGGCTCGCGAACATGTCGTCGATCAGCTGCGCGAGCTCGTCACCGAACTCCGTGACGTCGCTGCACTCCTTGTGCAGGACCGGGTTGCCGACCACCGTGATGGGGCGGGAGGTGCCGCGCTCGCGGTGCGCCGCCTCGCGCGCCTCGCAGTCCTCGGTGTCCACGAGGAATCCCTCGTCGTCCACACCGGCCTGCTGGTCCGTCTCCTGCTGCGACATGTCCGCCGTACGCCTTCCTGCAACCTGAACCCGTGAGTACCCGCACCGCAATCGGTGCCCGTACAGCCTACGGGCACCGCTCAGCAGACTTCTTCCAGATCCCGCCACTCACGGCTGTCCGGACTGTCCGCGACCCAGCCGTCCAGCAACCCGCGCACCAGCCCGGCGGGGGCCGCTATGCCGCACTCCCGCTCCGGCACCCAGAGGTCTCCCGCCGTGCGATGCCCCAGGGGCCCGGGGTGGCCCGGCTCGCTGTGGTCGTGCGGGTCCAGGTGCTCGCCGTCGCCCTCATCGCTCTCCATCCGGCTCTCCGAACAGGCACGGCAGAGCAGCCGCACGGAGGACGACCAGTCCTCGGCGGCGAAACCGGCGTCGGAGGCGAGCTGCTCCAGCGCGTCCCTGTCCTCCTCGGTGGCGGCCTCCAGGAGCACCACCCAGGTCGGCACGGGAGAGGGCGCCCACAGCTCGATCTCGTCGAAGACGGGGTACGCGGGCCCGGCGGCCGTGATCCGCTCGCCGTTCGGCACGCCGTCGTGCAGGACGACCTCGCCCCAGCGCCGCCCGGAGGACGGCAGGGGGATCGACAGCACTTCCATCCGCGCCGGGTCGAGCCTGCGGCCCCAGACGACCTCGGCCTCGCCCTCGGGCGAGAGCCGCACGGCCGCGCTGCCCAGCTCCATGCCCGTCGGCTCGCTGTTGGACGCCGCGTTGTGCTGGCCACTGCCCGGCACCTTCAGCCCGTACGCCTGCCATGCCCTGCGGGCCAGCGGCCAGTCCTGGAGCGCCGTGGCGGCGATCCCGACGTTCCACCAGTCCGGGGCGCCGGACTCACGGTCGAGCAGGGCGACGGCCCGCAGACCCGCGGCCCTCGCCTGCTCCCAGTCGTGCCTGAACTTGTGCAGCAGCGCGAGATTGAACCAGGACTCGGAGAGCCAGGGCTCCAGGTCCGCCGCGCGTGTCAGCAGCGCCCCCGCGTCCTCGTACCGGCCGTCGCCGATCAGCGTGAACGCGCGGTCCGTGGCCTGCCGCCAAGAGGCGGACGGCCGATGCCGTACCTTCCCGAAGATCCTCACGATTCCCGCCTGTCCCGACTGGGCACCCTCGTTTTCCGCTCTCCTTCGCATCCAACCATGCCGGGCCGGACGCTCGCTCATTACCCATGGGTTACCCCGCACGCACCGGGGCCAGACCACCTCGCGCCAGGACTCTGGCCAGCGCTTCGACGACCTGTGGCTGGTAGTCGCGGCCGGTGCCGAGCCTGAGCTGCTCCAGCGCCCCCAGAGGGCCCTTGACGCCTTCCCCGCACAGGTCGTCGTACGCGTTGACCGCACGGACGATCCTGGCGGCGGTCTGCTGCTCCCTGTACGGATCCGCCTGCTGTTCCACCACCAGGGCGACCGCGGGGTCCACCCCGGTCTGCCGGACCACCGCGCCTCCGAGCAGCGCGATACGGCGCTGCTCGGAGGCGGGCAGGACGGCCGTCGCACCGTCGGCCACCGGGTCGACGAGCGAGAGCTGCCCGATGTCGTGCATCAGCGCCGCGTACTCCAGGACGTTCAGCTCGGGCCCGGCCAGGCCCAGCTCCCGGCCCACGGCCGTCGAGAGGTCGGCCACCCTGCGGGCGTGCCCGTGCGGGGTGTAGCCCGCGATCTCGGTGGACCGGGCCAGTGAGGCGATGGTCTGCCTGTACGTCGTACGGACGGAGACGTACCTGCGGAAGGACAGCTGGGTCAGCAGCAGCGGCACACACAGCACGGGCAGTGCCCACAGCCCCGCCGCGGCGACCCCGAGCGCCATCACCACGCCGGTCGCGCAGACGGCCGACCCGATGCCGCTGAGGGCCCGGAGCTCGTCGCGGAGCTGCGGGCCGAACGGGCGGTCCGTCCCCGCGGTGAGCGCCGCGAGGACGGCGTCGCACAGGGCGGTGAGGAGCAGCAGCAGGAGCAGGAAGAGGGCGGCGTACGGGCCCTCGCCGAGCCAGCGCTCCGAGAGCCCCGACCGGTGGAGCGGCTGGAAGCACACCGCGGCGAAGGCGACGGTCAGGACGCGGCGGGCCAGCTGGTCCGGGCCCGGGCCCCTGCCCCGCGCCACATGGGGCACGGAGGCGAGCAGCTGCGCCGCGACGACGACGGTGACCACCTGGAGGACGCCCTGTGTGGTCGCCTCACCGCCGCTGCGCCCGAGCAGCGCGTAGGCGAGCGCCCCGGCCGCCCCCAGGGGCGCGGGCTCGCGCTCCCCTGGCAGCGCGCCCCAGCGGGCCAGCTCGCCGACGGCGACCAGGAGGCCGAAGGCGAGGGCGTGCCCGGGCTCGACGACGCCGTTCCACAAGGTGTGGCCGAGCGCGACGACGGCGAGGAGCAGCGCGGCGGCGCGGACCACGAGGACGGCCAGCGCCGGCCGCCGGGGCGTCACCGGGGCCGTCCGGGCCGGCCGGCGGTCCCGGTGCGCTCCCCCGCCCGCTTCTGCGAGGGCAGACCGGGCGGCTCCTCGTCCGAGGTGACCGTGTTGGCCGCGGCGGACCAGCCGTGGCGGTCCAGCGCGCGTGCCAGGGCGCGCACCATCCGCGGGTCGAACTGGCTCCCGGCGCAGCGCTCCAGCTCCTCGACGGCCACCGGGACGGGGCGCCCGCGACGGTAGGAGCGGGTCGAGGTCATGGCGTCGAAGGCGTCGGCGACGGCGACGACCCTGGCGAACTCGGGGATCCGGTCGCCCGCGAGGCCGTACGGATATCCGCTGCCGTCGAGGCGCTCGTGGTGGTGGAGGATCGCGGCGCGTGCCTCGTCCAGGAAGCCGATGCCCCGGACGATCTCGTGCCCGTACTCCGGATGCAGTTCGATCACACGGCGCTCCTCGGGGGTCAGCGGCCCGTCCTTGCGCAGGACCCGCGTGGGGACGCCGAGCTTGCCGACGTCGTGCAGGATCCCGGCGAAGCGGAGGGCTTCCATCCGGCTCTCCTCCATGCCGAGTTCACGGGCGATCAGCTCGGACGCGCGCCCCACCCGCTCGCTGTGCCCCCGGGTGTAGCCGTCCTTGATGTCGACGGCCTGGACGAGCGCCCTGATGGTGGCGCGGTGGGCGGCGTGCTCGCGGTGGTACTGCGCGAACACCCAGCAGGAGATGTACATCGGCAGCAGGACGACCAGGGCCGACACCGGGCCGTACGAACTGCGCCAGAGGACGGCCATCATGAGCCCGGCGAGCGCGTGCACCAGGTGCGGCCCCACGGAGCCCGCGACCGCTCCGCGCCACGCGTGCCGGAGGGCCACGCGCTCGGCCAGGGCGAGGATGCCGCCGTCCAGCGCGGCCGGCACGAGGCTGAAGACGAGCGCCGCGGCGCAGGCCGGGAGGAGGGCGTACGGCAGGTCGGGCACGGCGCCCCCGGCCGCGCCGCCGAGGGTGGCGGGCCCGCTCAGGAGCGCATGGGTCCAGGAGGCCGCCCCCACGGTCAGGGCGAGCTGCGCGGCCCGCCAGATCCGGCGGGCCGTCGCGGGCGGCTGCTCGACCCGGCCGGCGAGCGCGCCGGGCACGGCGACGAGCACGGCGGCGGACGGAGGGAGCAGGAAGGCCGCGGCGAGCAGCAGAGGGAAGAACGATCCGGCGCTCATGGGGACGGAGCTGCCGAAGAAGGGGCAGCGGCCGGGAAGCTCGCAGACCAGGTAGAGCGCGGTGAGGAGGCCGAGCGTGCCCCAGGGGGTCTCGGCGCCCGGGGACAGCGCGGGAAGGGCGCAGAGTGCGGCGCAGACCGCCACACACAGGATGTAGACGCGCGCCGCCGCCGGTGTGCCCCTCACCCGTACCGCCCGCCCCCCGACCTGATCAATGAGGGCGCCAGGCTAGCGAGTTGGGCGTGCAAGAGGTTCCGAACGAGTCGGATTAGCACATTCGGGTGACACGACCGGCCGCCGACGGGGACGGGCGGCGCTTCGGCGGCACGCAGTCAGTGGGGACGACCGGCCGTCGACGGGGACGACCGGCCGCCGGCACGACGGACCACCGGCGGGAACGGCCGGCCGCCGGCGTCACACGCCGACGGCCCGGGCGGGCGGCGGGCCGTCAGCCCGCCGCGACGGCCGTCACTCGGCGGTGGCGGCCGGACGGTCGGCGCCGCCCAGGGCGACGTCCTGCCCGGGCACCGCCTGACCGGAACGGATCAGGTCGATCCGCCCCATCACCTTCGAGCGCAGATCGGCGGGGACGTCGTCCTGTCCGCAGCAGCGCTTGACCAGCTTCTTCACGGCCTGTTCGAGGCCGTACTTCTCCAGGCAGGGGGAGCACTCCTCGAAGTGCACCTCGAACTTGGTGCAGTCGCCCTCGGGCATCTCATGGTCGAGAAACTCGTAGAGATGATCGAGAACCTCTGAGCAGTCCGTCTCGTGCGGCTCTCCGCAGCTCATGAGGCCGAGCCTTTCATGTCGTCCGACTCACCGGCTCCGGCCGGGACGAGCCCGCGCTCACGCGCGTAGTCCTCGAGCATGCCGCGCAGCTGACGGCGCCCACGGTGCAGCCGGGACATCACCGTACCGATGGGTGTCCCCATGATGTCCGCGATCTCCTTGTAGGCAAAGCCCTCTACATCGGCGAGATACACGGCGATGCGGAACTCTTCGGGGATCGACTGCAGCGCGGACTTCACGTCGGAGTCCGGCAGGTGGTCGAGCGCCTGGGACTCGGCCGAGCGCAGACCGGTCGACATGTGCGACTCCGCACGCGCCAGCTGCCAGTCCTCGATCTCCTCGGCGGCGCTCCGCTGGGGTTCGCGCTGCTTCTTGCGGTACGAGTTGATGAAGGTGTTGGTGAGGATGCGGTACATCCACGCCTTGAGGTTCGTGCCCTCACGGAACTGGTGGAAGGAGCCGTAGGCCTTCGCATACGTCTCCTGGACCAGGTCCTCGGCATCCGCGGGGTTGCGCGTCATGCGCAGCGCGGCCGAGTACATCTGGTCGAGATATCCGAGGGCGTCCCGCTCGAAGCGCGCGTTGCGCTCGGCAGTCGTCTCCTGCGCACGGCCGTCGTCGGTCCCTGTGTCGGTCCCAGTGACCGGACCCACCTCCTCCAACGATGTGGCGGAACCGAGACCGGACCCGCTCGCATCGGAGAATAGTCGACCTTGCTTCCGCGCGGGCTGTCGATCGGCACCGCCCTGGGCGCGCGCCGGGGTGCTCTTGGCCGCGTGGAGCACCGTCCACTCAAGCTCGGCGGCGTTCGAGCGACTCGGGCAGATGGTCGAACCCATGCGGCGGACTCCCTCTCGACTAACGGCGTTGTCGTACCGACACCACCGACAACAGCCGCCCCCCGCGCCGCATTCCCGGGGGTGCCCGCGGGCGCCGGGAGTGTGAGGAGGACTACGGGCCGGACGCGTTCGGGACGGGGTGCCTCAGGAGAGACCGTCCAGCCATCCGGCCACCGCGTCCGTGAGGATTTCCACAGCCTGATCCTGGGTCAGCGGGGCCTTCTTCGGTACGGCGAAGCCATGATCCGCGTACGGCACCTCGACGAGCCCGTGCTCGCCCGGGGGGAATTCCTCAGGCCGCCCGAACGGGTCACGTCCGCCCTGCACCACGAGGGCGGGCCGCCCCGCGCCGAGCAGTTCGCCGGCCCGGGACTTCTCCGGCCGGCCCGGTGGGTGCAGGGGGAAGCTCAGCGCCAGCACCGCGCGGGCGCCCAGCTCCTCGGCCGTGCGGCAGGCCACCCGGGCCCCGGCGCTGCGGCCCCCCGCGACGACGGGGGGCCCGGCGGCGGCCAGCGCGGGCCACAGCCCGCGCCAGCCGGTGTCCAGGGTTCGGGGCGCCGGGGCGACCTTCTTCCCCGCCACCCGCCACGGCTGCTCGACCAGCGCCACGGTCACCCCGCGCTCCGGCAGGACGGCGGCCAGTGCCTGGAGATCGCGGGCCTCGATGCCGCCTCCCGCGCCGTGGCCGACGGCGAGCACCAGCCGGGCCTTCTTCGCGGGGAGCCAGGTGATCCTGGCGTCCCCGGCGTCGGTGGAGACGGTCTCGGCGCGCTGGGCTGTCCCTGGGATACGGCTCACGGTTCCATCCTGCCGGTCAGAAGAGGGTGCCGACCTCAGGCGCGGCCAGCTCCTCCAGGAGTTCCGGGCCGTTGTTGCGGACGTTGCTGACGGCGGTGGCCACCGGGTAGGCCCGCATGAGTCCGCCGGGCGGCGGCTCCAGCAGCCCCTTCAGCTCGTCGACGTCCGTACGCGCGGGGTCGAGCCAGGCGTCCCAGCGGTCCGGGGTGAGCATCAGCGGCATCCGGGGGTGGATGTCGGAGAGCGAGGACGGGCCCTCGGCGGGGGCCACGGCCAGGGGTGACGTCTCCGCCTCCGTGGTGATCACGGAGCAGGTGACCCACCAGGCCTGCGGGTGGTCGTCGGGAAGCGTCCGGTCGCGCCAGAACTCGTACAGCCCGGCCATGGCGAAGACGGAGCCGTCGGCGGGCGTCACGAAGTACGGCTGCTTGCGGGGGCGCTTCTTCCTCCCCTTCTCCTCCAGCTGCCTCTCGTCCGCGCCGGTGACCCACTCGTAGTAGCCGTCGGCGGGCAGGATGCAGCGCCTGGACACGAAGGGACGGCGGAAGGACGGCTTCTCGTGGACCGTCTCCGCACGGGCGTTGATCATGCGGGCGCCGCCTTCCGGCGATTTGGCCCAGGACGGCACGAGTCCCCACTTCAGGGCGCGCAGCTGGCGAACCGGACGCCGGTCCTCTGCGTCCTTCACAGGACGGTCGAGGACCGCGTAGACCTCCTTGGTCGGCGCCACGTTCCAGTCGGGCTCCAGGGTCTCGGTGGGTTCCCACTTCTCCACTCCGAAGAGCCCGGTCAGATCCTCCGGGCGTCGACTCGCCGCATACCGTCCGCACATAAGTGCCAGACTGCCACGACCCGCCGGCCGAGTGGACGCCGATCCCTCGACGACCTCAAGGAGCCGCTCGCACCATGGACAGCACCGAACTGGGCGATCTGTGGGATCGCGTCTTCGGAACCCAGCCCGCGCCCGAGCAGTGGCTCGTCGTCGTCACGGCCACGGCGGCACTGATCGCCGTCGTACCGAACCTCATATGGCGGCTCTCCCGCAACGCGATCACCATCGCGCACGAGGGCGGCCACGGACTGGTCGCCCTGCTCACCGGGCGGCAGCTCTCCGGCATCCGGCTGCACTCGGACACCAGCGGCCTCACCGTGAGCCGCGGCAAGCCCACCGGCATCGGCATGATCCTCACCGCGGCGGCCGGCTACACGGCGCCCCCGCTGCTCGGCCTGGGCGGCGCCTGGCTGCTGACCAACGGCCGGATCACCCTGCTCCTGTGGCTGGCGACCGCACTGCTGGCCGTGATGCTGGTGATGATCCGCAATCTGTACGGGGCGCTCACCGTCATCCTCACGGGTACGACCTTCCTGCTGGTGTCCTGGCTGACCTCGGCCGACGTACAGTCCGCCTTCGCGTACACCGTGGTCTGGTTCCTGCTGCTCGGCGGCGTACGCCCGGTGTTCGAGCTGCAGTCCAAGCGCAGGTACGGCGGTGCGCCCGACTCCGACGCCGACCAGCTCTCCCGGCTGACGCACGCCCCGGCCGCGATCTGGCTGTTCCTCTTCCACGCGGTGTCGCTGAGCTCGCTGATCGGCGGCGGACGCTGGCTGCTCGGGCTGTGAGGGTGCGCGAGCGGGCGGAGCCGGGAGGCGGCCCCGTACCACCCTTGCGTTACGCCCTGGTTTCATACCATTTGATCAGGATCTGGGATTGCGCCGAGCCACTAAAGTGAGGGGCATGACCGAAAGTTCCGTGCACCCCGCCCTCTGGCCCGCCCCCCGTGCGACCGGGGCTGTCGACGCGACCGTCACCGTGCCCGGATCGAAGTCGGTCACCAACCGCGCCCTGGTCCTCGCCTCGCTCTCCTCCGAGCCCGGCTGGCTGCGCCGCCCGCTGCGCTCCCGCGACACCCTGCTGATGGCCCAGGCCCTGCGCGCGATGGGCGTCGGCATCGAGGAGGGCGTCGGCCCGGACGGCTCGGGCGAGGCCTGGCGGGTGATCCCGGCCGGCCTGCACGGCCCCGCCCGCGTGGACGTCGGCAACGCGGGCACGGTCATGCGCTTCCTGCCGCCGGTGGCCTGCCTGGCGGACGGCCCCGTCCACTTCGACGGGGACCCCCGGTCCTACGAGCGGCCCCTGCACGGCGTGATCGGCGCGCTGAAGTCCCTGGGAGCCAGGATCGACGACGACGGCCGCGGGACGCTCCCCCTGACCGTGCACGGCGCGGGCGCGCTGGACGGCGGCCCGGTGTCCATCGACGCCTCGTCCTCCTCCCAGTTCGTCTCGGCACTGCTGCTCTCCGCCCCCCGGTTCAACCAGGGCGTGGAGGTGCGCCACACCGGCTCGGCCCTGCCCTCCATGCCGCACATCCGCATGACCGTCGACATGCTGCGCTCGGTCGGCGCCC
Source organism: Streptomyces sp. CB02058 (assembly GCF_001905505.1). Classification (GTDB taxonomy): domain Bacteria; phylum Actinomycetota; class Actinomycetes; order Streptomycetales; family Streptomycetaceae; genus Streptomyces. Next base: position 1,012,440 of record NZ_LIPG01000001.1, on the reverse strand, counting down.
AGGTCGACGAGCCGGAGTCGGGCGGCGAACCCGATGTCTGGCGGGTCTCCCCCTCCGCTCTGCTGGGCCGCGATCTGACCGTCGAGCCGGACCTCTCGAACGCCCAGCCGTTCCTGGCCGCCGCGCTGGTGACCGGGGGCCGGGTCACCGTCCCCGACTGGCCGCTGAGGACCACCCAGCCGGGTGACGCGCTGCGGGAGATCTTCACCGCAATGGGTGGCGCGTGCGAGCTGACCGAGCGGGGACTCACCTTCACGGGCTCCGGCACGGTCCACGGCATCGACGTCGACCTGAGCGAGGTCGGCGAGCTGACGCCCGGCATCGCGGCCCTCGCCGCCCTCGCGGACTCCCCGTCCACGCTCCGCGGCGTCGCCCACCTGCGGCTGCACGAGACGGACCGGCTGGCGGCGCTCACCAAGGAGATCAACGGCCTCGGCGGTGATGTCACGGAGACCGCCGACGGTCTGCGGATCACGCCCCGCCCGCTGCACGGCGGCGTCTTCCACACGTACGACGACCACCGGATGGCGACGGCGGGCGCGATCATCGGCCTCGCCGTGGCGGGGGTGGAGATCGAGAACGTCGGCACGACGGCCAAGACCCTGCCGGACTTCCCCGAGATGTGGACCGGCATGCTCGGGGAACCCTCCGGCGCCGTCGGCGTCTCATCGGGGGCGCTCGGCGCCGCCGCGGCAAGGCGCGGGGTCTGAGGGCATGCGCCGCTACGGGAAGAACCCCGACGAGGACGACATCCGCGTCCGCCCCAACCCCAAGGGCAACCGGCCCCGCACGCACACCCGCCCCAAGCACGAGGACGCCGAGGACGGCATGGTCCTCACCGTCGACCGGGGCCGGCTCACCTGTCTGGTCGACGACCGCACCGTGGTGGCCATGAAGGCCCGCGAGCTCGGCCGCAAGGCCGCCGTCGTGGGCGACCGGGTCTCGCTCGTGGGCGACCTCTCAGGCGACAAGGACACCCTGGCGCGCATCGTGCGCATCAGCGCGCGCACATCGGTGCTCCGCCGCACCGCGGACGACGACGACCCCTTCGAGCGGGTGGTCGTCGCCAACGCCGACCAGCTGGCCATCGTCACCGCGCTCGCCGATCCCGAACCGCGCCCCCGCATGATCGACCGCTGCCTGGTGGCGGCGTACGACGGCGGGCTCACCCCGCTCCTGGTGCTGACCAAGTCGGACCTGGCCTCGGCGGACAAGCTCCTGGAGGCGTACACCCCGCTCGGGGTCCCCTACATCGTGACCAGCCGCGAGGAGCTCGAGAACGGCGACGCCGCCGACCGGGTGCGCGAGCTGCTGAACGACAAGGTGACCGCGTTCGTCGGGCACTCCGGGGTCGGCAAGACGACCCTGGTCAACGCCCTGGTGCCCAAGGACAGACGGCGTACGACCGGGGTGGTCAACGCCGTCACGGGGCGTGGCAGGCACACCACCACATCGGCGCTCGCGCTTCCGTTGCCGGACGGCCGGGGCTGGGTGGTCGACACCCCGGGTGTGCGCTCGTTCGGACTGCACCACGTCGATCCCTCCCGGGTCATCAACGCCTTCCCCGATCTCCAGCCGGGGACGGAGAACTGCCCGCGCGGCTGCACCCACGACTCCCAGGAGCCGGAGTGCGCCCTCGACGCCTGGGTCGCGGACGGCCACGCCGACCCGGCCCGGCTCGACTCGCTGCGCCGGCTCCTGTCGACGCGGGAGCGCCGCGAGGGCGACTGACGCAGGGGTCCGGGAGAGCGACCGGCCCAGGCGTCCGGGAGGGCGACGAAGCAGGACTGCCCGACTCGCGCACGTTTGCGAGCTACCGGGGCTGGTAAGGGCATAATCGCGTCGAGCGGGACGAAGCATCACCTACGTGGGAGGCACCTGACGATGGCGTGGTTGCTGGTCGTGGTCGCTGGACTGCTGGAGACCGGCTTCGCTGTGTGCCTGAAGCTCTCCCACGGATTCACCCGGCTCTGGCCGACGATCGCGTTCTGCGCGTTCGCGCTCGGCAGCTTCGGTCTGCTGACGCTGGCCCTCAAGAAGCTCGACGTCGGCCCGGCCTACGCGGTGTGGACGGGCATCGGCGCGGCGGGGACGGCGATCTACGGGATGATCTTCCTGGGCGATCTGGTCTCCGCGCTCAAGCTGGTGTCCATCTCGCTGGTGATCATCGGCGTGATCGGTCTGCAGCTCTCCGGTTCGGCGCACTGACCCCCGGGGTACGCCGGGACCAGCGTGTAGGAGATCGCGAGCCGCAGCGCCGTCTCACAGGCGATCTCCAGCTCGGCGCGGTCCCGCGACAGGGAACGGTCCCCCATCACGGCCACGGCCCTGTCCCGTACGAGCGCGAGCAGTTCGGCGGGCGTCGGCGGGGCCGGATGTGCGCGGCGGCCGGGGGAAGGATCTCCCGGCCTGGGTAACCGGTCCCCCCAGACCCCCGTGAGCAGCGCCTCGACCAGTGCGTCGGCCCTGGCCGCCCGGACCGTCCAGCGGGCCAGTTCCGCGGGCCCGTCCCCGGTGGCACGGGACGCGCCGAGCACCTGTTCCACCCCGGCCAGATAGCCGTCGGCCGCGCGATGGATCAGTGCGCGGGCCAGACCGGCCTTGCTCCCGAACTCGTTGTAGAGGGTCTGCCGGGACACCCCCGCCGCCGCGGCCACGTCGACCATGCGCACCGCCGTCCAGGGCAGCCGGGAGAGCGCCGAGTCTGCGGCGTCCAGCAGAGCTTCTCGCGCCGTAGGCATCGTCGCCTCCCACGCCAGGGGGACCTGCGATTCAGAGTTGACGCGCTCCGGGGCACTGTCAAGGGTCCGCGCACCGCCCGGCCCGGGGCCGTGTAGCCCGGGCGGGTGGCTGTGGATACTGTGACGGCATGCCCGATTACCACGATGATCTGCGCCTCGCCCATGTCCTGGCGGACGCCGCCGACGCGGCGACGATGGACCGGTTCAAGGCTCTGGACCTCAAGGTCGAGACCAAGCCGGACATGACCCCGGTGAGTGAGGCCGACAAACACGCCGAGGAGCTGATCCGCGGGCATCTGCACCGGGCGCGCCCGCGCGACGCGATCCTGGGCGAGGAGTACGGCATCGAGGGCACGGGGCCGCGGCGCTGGGTCGTCGACCCGATCGACGGCACCAAGAACTACGTACGGGGCGTGCCCGTCTGGGCCACGCTGATCTCCCTGATGGAAGCGGGCGAGGACGGCTTCCAGCCCGTGGTCGGCGTGGTGTCGGCCCCCGCGCTGAACCGCCGCTGGTGGGCGGCCAAGGGTGCGGGCGCGTTCACCGGCCGGAGCCTGACGTCCGCCACGCGGCTGCGGGTGTCGAAGGTCGAGCGGATCGCGGACTCCTCGTTCGCGTACTCCTCGATGACCGGCTGGGAGGAGCAGGGCCGGCTCGACGGGTTCATGGACCTGACGCGGGCCTGCTGGCGCACCCGGGGTTACGGGGACTTCTGGCCGTACATGATGGTCGCCGAGGGCTCGGTGGACATCTGCGCGGAGCCGGAGCTCTCCCTGTGGGACATGGCGGCGAACGCGATCATCGTCCAGGAGGCGGGCGGCCTGTTCACCAGCCTGGACGGGGTCTCCGGTCCGGGCGGCGGCAACGCGGCGGCGTCCAACGGCCTGCTGCACCACGAGCTGCTCGGATACCTCAACCAGCGCTACTGAGGGCCACTCGTCCGGATCGTGCGGGGCCCGCTCCCCGGGCCTTCCTGATCCGGACGAAGACCCCGGGGCCGTCCGGGCGGCTCTCCTCAGCCGGTCTGCCAGGGGCGGAGCTTCTCGGGGTTCCGCACCGCCCAGATGTGCCTGATCCGGTCGCCCGCGATCTCGAACGCGTACACGGTCACGGTGGTGCCGTCCTGCCGCGCCACCAGGCCGGGCAGGCCGTTGACCGTCCGTTCCAGGAACGTCGTGCGGTCGCCCGCCAGGCGCGCGATCTCGGCGTAGGCGCGGGCGATCCGCTCTCCGCCCAGGATCGGGTGGAGGTGGGTGACGGCCAGCCCGCCGCCGTCGGCGGTCGCGGTGGCGCCGGGGTCGAGCAGAGCGATCAGGGCCTCGATGTCCTTGGCCTCCCACGCGGTCCTGAACCGCCTCACGATGGCGGCCTGCTCCGCGCCCGGTGCCGCGGGGGCCTGGGCGCTGCGGATGCGGCGACGGGCCGACGAGGCCAGCTGGCGGCACGCCGCCGGGGTGCGGCCGACGATTCCGGCGACCTCGCCGAAGGGGTAGCGGAAGACGTCGTGCAGGACGAAGGCGACGCGTTCGGCCGGGGTCATCGAGTCGAGGACGACCAGGAAGGCCGTCGTCACCGACTCGTCGAGGGTGACCCGGTCGGCGGGGTCGGTGCCGGGGCGCCCGGTGATCCACTCCGTGGGCTCGGGCAGCGGCTCCGGGAGCCACTCCCCCACGTACGTCTCCCGCCTGGCCCGTGCCGAGCCGAGCAGGGTGAGGCAGACGCGGCCCGCGACGGTCATCAGCCAGGCGCCGGGCGACTCGATGGCCTGCTGCTCCCGGACGGACATGGCGTACCAGCGGGCGTAGGTCTCCTGCACGACGTCCTCGGCGTCGGCGAGGGAGCCGAGGAGCCGGTAGGCGAGGTTGAGCAGCCTGCGCCGCTCGCTCATGATCACGCCGAGGTCCGGATCGTTCCGGTCGTCGCCCGGCTCGGCTCTGCTGGTCATGGTCCGGTCTCTCCCTCGCTCGTTCCCCGGCCGTCACCCGATACGACGGAACAGCCCCGCGGAATGTGAGGCGGCTCTCCGGCCTGACATTCCGAAGGGCCGCGTTGTCGTAACGGTGACGACGACAACGAGAGGGAGCGGACTTCCATGAACGACTTCCAGGCCATCGCGGACCGCGTCGAGATCGAGGCGCTGCGGGGCGAGTTCACCGACGCGGCGATGATGCGCGACCGGCCCCGCCTGGCTTCGCTGTTCACACCGGACGGCACCCTGCGCATGCCCGACATCCCCGCCGAGTTCGTCGGCCGCGAGGAGATCCGGGCCGGGGGCGAGCGGCTGCAGAGCCAGTGGGACTTCTTCGTGCAGACCACCCACCCCGGCACGATCGTGCTCGACGGCGACACCGCGACCGGCCGCGCCTACATCCAGGAGATCGCACGCACGCTCGACGGACGCCAGGGGCTGAACTACGCCGTCTACCACGACCGTTACCGGCGTACCGAGGAGGGCTGGCGGTTCGCGGAGCGGGTGTACGAGGTCCGGTATCTCGACACCTCCCCGCTGGCGGGGGCGGCACCCGGGGCCGCCGAGGACGCGGGGACCGGTACGGCTCCGGCCGGGTCCTTCGCCTGCCCCGCGTCGGCGGAACGGCTGGAGCGGACAGCCGCCGCGCTGCGCGCCAACGGCTTCGCCGCCGAGATCCTGGACGACACCGTGGCCGCGCGCGCCCGCGTCGGGGAGCTGATCCCCGAGGGCGCGGTGGTGTTCACCGGAGCCAGCGAGACCCTCCGGCTGTCCGGCATCGACGAGGACATCGACACCGGCGGCCGGTACGACGCCGTGAGGCCGCGCGTCCTGGCCGTGGACCGGGTCACCGGCGCAGACGAGATCCGCAGGCTGACCGCCTGCCCCGACTTCGTCGTCAACAGCGTCGCCGCGGTCACCGAGACCGGCTCGCTCGTGCTCGCCTCGGGCAGCGGCAGCCAGCTCCCCGCCAACGCGGGCGGTGCCGCGTACGCGGTCTGGGTCGTCGGCGCGCAGAAGGTGGTGCCCGACCTGGGCACGGCGCTGCGCCGCGTCGAGGAACACGCCCTCCCACTGGAGGACGCCCGCGCCCGTGCGGTGTACGGGACGCCCAGCGCGGTCAACCGCCTGCTCGTCCTCCACGCGGAACCCCGCCCTGGGCGTGGCACCGTGCTGCTGCTCCGGGAGGCCGTCGGTCACTGACCCGGCTCCACTGCCGCCCGGGACGCGGGTGCGGGGCCCCTTGTTGAGTTCCCCGAGGGGTGCCACTCTGAAAGTCCCCCCACTTGTGAACTTGTGAATCGCCTCACTAGGGCCGCTTCGCAGCTCACTCCTCGAAGGAGGTGGCTCCCTTCATGCTCGTCCGCGACGCCATGAGCACGCTGGTCCTGACCATCGGGCCGGCCCACACGCTCCGCCAGGCGGCCCGGCTGATGTCGGCCCGTCGTATCGGAGCGGCCGTCGTCCACGACCCGGACACCTGCGGTCTCGGCATCATCACCGAACGCGACATCCTCGACGCGGTCGGGGCGGGGCTGGACCCGGACGCGGAGACCGCGTCCACCCACACCACCACCGATGTGGTCTTCGCCTCTCCCACCTGGACCCTGGAGGAGGCGGCGGAAGCCATGACGCACGGCGGCTTCCGGCATCTGATCGTGCTGGACGGCGACGGCCCCGTCGGCATCGTCTCGGTGCGCGACATCATCCGGTGCTGGGCTCCGTCCAGGCGGCGCCCCGCGGGGATCGCCCTCTGACCGGTGGCGCCTCCTCCGTCCGCGCGGGTCCTCAGACGACTGCGGGCCGGACCCCCTGAGCTGTCCAGGGGTGTCCGGCCCGCCGCCGACGGCAAGCGTCCTACTGGCCGCGCAGGGCCTGGACCGCGGCTTCCAGCCGCTTGCCGAAGTCTCCGTCGGCCTGACGGAAGTTGTTGATCGCGCGCTCGGCGATGTCGTCGCGCGAGACCTTGGAGATGAACCCGGCCAGGTTGTCGATCAGCCGGGCCTTCTCGTCCTCGGAGTACAGCCGGTAGAGGTTCCCCGCCTGGACGAAGTCGTTGTCCTCGGCGTGGCTCGGGGCCTCGTGGTTGCCGGTGCCGCCCGTGACGGGCACGGACTCCCAGAGCGGCCTGTCGGTCTGGACGGGGCCGCCGAAGCTGTTCGGCTCGTAGTTCTTCGTGCCCTTGTGGCGGCCGTCGTAGAGGTAGCCGTCACGGCTGTTGGTCCGCGCCTCGGTGGCGTGCGGGCGGTTCACCGGCAGGTGGTCGGCGTTGATGCCGACGCGGTAGCGGTGGGCGTCGCCGTACGCGAAGAGACGACCCTGGAGCATCTTGTCCGGGGACGGGCCGATGCCGGGCACGAAGTGCGCCGGGCTGAAGATCGACTGCTCGACCTCGGCGAAGACGTTCTCCGGGTTGCGGTTGAGCTCCAGCTTGCCGATCTCGATCGGCGGGTAGTCCTCGTGCGGCCACACCTTGGTGAGGTCGAACGGGTTGAAGCGGTAGTTCGCCGCCTCCGCCGCGGGCATGATCTGGACCTGCACGGTCCAGGTCGGGAAGTCACCGCGCTCGATGGACTCGCGCAGGTCGCGCTGGTGGCTGTCCGGGTCGACGCCGGAGAGGCGGACCGCCTCGTCGGAGGTGAGGTTCTTGATCCCCTGGTCGGTCTTGAAGTGGTACTTGACCCAGAAGACCTCGCCGGCCTCGTTGTTCCACTGGAAGGTGTGCGAGCCGTAGCCGTTCATGTGGCGGTACGAGGCGGGGATGCCGCGGTCACCGAAGAGCCAGGTCACCTGGTGCGTGGACTCGGGCGACAGACCCCAGAAGTCCCAGACGTTGTCCGCCTCCTGCGAACCGGTGTACGGGTCGCGCTTCTGGGTGTGGATGAAGTCGGGGAACTTGATGGCGTCCTTGATGAAGAACACCGGGGTGTTGTTGCCGACGAGGTCGTAGTTGCCCTCTTCGGTGTAGAACTTCAGCGCCCAGCCGCGGGGGTCCCGCGCCGCGTCGGCGGAGCCGAGGTTGCCCGCGACGGTGGAGAAGCGCAGGAAGGTCTCGGTCTCCTTGCCGACCTCCGAGAGGAACTTCGCGCGGGTCCACTGCGAGACGTCCCGGGTCAGCGTGAAGGTGCCGTACGCGCCGGCGCCGCGGGCGTGCACGACACGCTCCGGGATGCGCTCACGGTTGAAGTGGGCGAGCTTCTCCAGAAGCGCCTGGTCCTGAACGAGAACCGGTCCACCCGGGCCAGCGGTCTCGCTGTTCTGATTGTCGGCAACCGGAGCGCCGGCCTCCGTGGTGAGCGGTCCCTGAGTCACGCGCGCCTCCTGCGTCTTGTCCTGCGCAGCGTCGTTCCCTGCGCAGCCTGTTCTCGGCCGCAGCCTGTCCTTGGCCAGTACGCCACCGATCCTACAATGGACTTTGTCCAAGTCAAGCAAACATCTAAAGTCACACCTACTCGGGACTTGTTCACTCCACTGTTAGGCTGGTGCCCATGAGTGACCTCTTGGAACGACTCCGTGGACGCGGCTGGCGCATGACGGCGCAGCGCCGCGTGGTGGCCGAGGTCCTCGAGGGGGACCATGTGCATCTGACGGCGGACGAGGTCCACGCGAGGGCCGTCGACCGGCTGCCGGAGATCTCGCGCGCCACGGTGTACAACACCCTGGGCGAGATGGTGTCCCTCGGCGAGGTCATCGAGGTCACCACCGACCGCCGCGCCAAGCGGTACGACCCGAACGCCCACCGTCCCCATCACCACCTGGTGTGCGGGCGCTGCGGAGCGATCAGGGACGTGCACCCGTCGGGCAATCCGCTGGCAGACCTGCCGGCCGAGGAGCGTTTCGGCTTCACCGTCTCCGAGGTCGAAGTGACCTACCGGGGCATCTGTCCGAACTGCGCCGCCACCGGCTGACGCGGCGCGACGGTCCGCCGGGGGGCCTTCGTTCGCCACCGATGACTGTGCCGCTCCGCGCCCGACCGACAGCTCCGCTGCGGGCATCTTTGCGCGGGCATACGACAGAGGCCCGGATCCTCGAAAGGATCCGGGCCTCTGTCTTCAGTAGCGGGGACAGGATTTGAACCTGCGACCTCTGGGTTATGAGCCCAGCGAGCTACCGAGCTGCTCCACCCCGCGTCGTTGTGAGTGCAACACTACGGCACCGCCACCGACCGGAGCAAATTCATTCCCTGGACACCCGCACGAACCCTGGGCGGGCGGGGCGGCTCGCGCCTGCTCGGGCCGGTGGACCCGGGGCCTTGCCCGGCTCGGGCCGGTGGGCCCGGGCCGGACCGGCTCGGACCGGCTCGGACCGGCTCGGCCAAGTGGGGCCGGGCCGGCTCGGGGGATCAGATCAGCTCAACCCGGGCCCTGCTCGGCTCAGCCCGGGCCCTGCTCGACTCGGGCCGCCGGGCCCGGGTTCACGCGGTGAGCTCCTGGTGCAGCGCCTCCAGCAGCCGTGCCGCGCGCTCGGCCACCTCCGCCGGCCCCAGTTCGACCGCGCGGGCGCACCAGCGCTGCCCCTCGGTGAGCTCGCCCCGGCGGGCGGCGAGCAGCGCGAGGCGCAGGGCGGCCCTGCCGTGCCCGTCGTTGGCGGCGCGGCTCCACCACAGGGCCGCCTCGCGCTCGCTGCCCTCGCGGGCGAGAAGCAGGCCGAGGTTGAAGGCCCCGTTGCGGCTGCCGGCCTCGGCGGCCTCGCGATACCAGCGGGCCGCGCTCGCCATGTCACCGCGCGCGGCGGCCAGCATCCCGGCCCTCACCTGGGCACGGCGATGGCCCTGCTCGGCCGCCCGCTCGTACCACTCCTCGCACTCCGTCTTCTCAGGCATCGGCTCCCCCAGGGCGGGAGGACCCGGCGCCGGCTGGCGCAGGTCGAGGACGCCGGCCAGCCGGAAGGCGGCCTCCGCGCTGCCACCGCCCGCGGCGCAGCGCAGATGGCGCTCGGCCTCCTGCTCCTCGCCGTCCCGCAGCAGCGCCATGCCGACCTGGAGCGCGGCGTCGGTGTGCCCGGCCGCCGCCGCCCGCTGGTACCAGCCGAGTGCCGTACGGTCCTCGTCCCGTCCGGCGTGCAGGATGCCGAGGTTGAAGGCGGCGTCCACGCTGCCCGCCTCGGCCGCCTTGGAGAACCAGGGCTCGGCCCCGGTCGCGTCCCCCGCCTGGAGCAGCAGCACGGCCAGCGCGTTCGCCGCCTCGCGGTGTCCGGCGTACGCGGCCCTGCGGTACCACTGCTCGGCCTGCGGAATCCGGTCCTGGGCGGCGCAGAGCAGCCCGAGGTTGTAGGCGCCGTTGACGTCGCCCGCGTCCATGGCCGCGCGGTACCAGCGCTCGGCCGTCTGCTGCTCGCCCCTGGCCGCGTGCAGCGCGCCCAGGGCGTTGGCCGCGTTGCCGTCGCCGTCCTGGGCAGCGCGCAGCCACCACACCGCCGCGCTCTCCTCGTCGCCCGCGTCTCGCAGCAGGAAGCCGAGGGCGCATGCCGCGCGGGGCTCGCCCTCCTTGGCCGCCGTGAGATACCAGCGGCCGGCCTCCTTCAGCTCCCCGCGCTGTTCGAGGATGGCGCCGAGATGCAGCGCGGCACGACGGTGGCCGCGGGCGGCGGCCTGGCGGTACCACTGCTCGGCCTCGCCGACCCTTCCGGCGTCGGGTCCGGCGACGGGGCCGTCCCGCTTCGACCGCGTGCCAGCCGCCAGCCCGCGGGGGCCCTCGCCCACGACACGGCCCAGGCCGAAGGCGTCGTGGGCGTCTCCGACCGCATTGCGTTCGATCGCGCGGGCCAGCCGGTACGCGGCTTCCCTGTGCCCCTGCTCCGCGGCGGCGCGCAGCCAGCGCTCGGCGCCCACGTCACCGCGGTGTTCCAGGAGATCGGCCAGGGCGTACGCGCCCAGCGCGTGTCCCTGCTCGGCGGACTGGCGCAGCCAGTACTCGGCTCCGGGCTCGTCGCCGCGCTCCCGGAGGTGACGGCCCAGGGCGTGCGCCGCGGCGGCGGAGCCGGCGACGGCGGCGATCCGCCACCAGCCGGCCGCCTCGTCCGCGTACCCCCGCTGGTGGAGGAGGACCCCGAGGTTGTTGGCCGCGGCCCGGTCGCCCTCCGCGGTGGCGGCACGCAGATTGGCCTCGGCGCCGTCCAGGTCGCCCCGGCGGAGCAGGAGGGCGCCCAGGACGCTCATGGAGGCGATGTCACCGGCCTCCGCGGCACGCCGGTGGCGCGCCTCGGTCTCGTCGGCGTGGTCCGCGGCGTCCGTGGTGTCCGCGCTCTCGGTGGCGTCGGTCGCGTCCTTACCGCCCGTCTCGTCGTCGGCGTACGCGGTGACGGCAGTGGTCTCGCGAGCGCGCTCGGCGGTGTCGGCGACCTCGGCGACGGCAGCGGCGAATACCGCATCTTCCACGTTTTCCGTCGTCCGTACGCGTCGCTGCACAAACCGCCCTGTCTCCAACAGAGTTGCCCTGTCCCCCATAAATACCATCGTCGCACCACCTGCAACCCGCGTACACCTGGTATACCGCGCCCAGTGAGGTCACTTCAGCGTTTTGTCGACATGCCCACAGAGAGACAAGTGAAACACGGCCGAGCTCAACTCGTGCCCCGCGAACCGCACTTCACTCCGACTACTTGAGAAAACGGCTCGCGACATGACGAAGGCCCGGATCTCAAAGGATCCGGGCCTTCACCATTCAGTAGCGGGGACAGGATTTGAACCTGCGACCTCTGGGTTATGAGCCCAGCGAGCTACCGAGCTGCTCCACCCCGCGTCGTTGTGTTCAAACCGTACCACGACGCGGGGTGCGCTCTTCTCAGCTTCCCTGGTCGGCGCCCTCCGGCTCGGTCGCGCCCTCGGTGTCCGAGGAGCTGCCCGCCTTCGGCTGGGCCGCGGCGGCCCGCTCCAGCGCCTCCTGGAGGTCGGCCTGGGCCTTGCCGTAGGCCTCCCAGTCCTGCTCCTTGAGTGCCGTCTCGCCCGCCGTGTACGCCTTCTGGGCGTCCGCGATGGCCTTCTTGAGAGCGGCGTCCCCGGTGGCCGGCGGCTCCGTGGTGTCACCCGGCGGCTCGTCCGGCTCCGTCGGTGGCGTGGTCGGGTCGGATCCCTCGACCCCGAAGACCGCGTTGAGCGCCTCCCCGAGACTGTTCTCGAAGACGATCTTCGACCCGTACGAGGCGGCCACCTTGCGCAGCAGCGGGTAGTTCTGCGTGCCACCGCGTGTGTAGACCGGCTCGATGTAGAGGAAGCCCCCGTCGAGCGGCACCGTCAGCAGGTTGCCGTACTCGATGTCGGAGTCGGTGCCCTTGAGGTTTCTCACGAACTCGGCGACGTCGTCGTTGCCGTTGAGCTCACTCTGCACCTGGCCCGGGCCCTTCACCGTGGTGGTGACTCTCAGGAGCCTTATCGTGCCGTAGTCCTTGCTGGCCGCGTCCGCGTCCACCGCCATGAACGCCCCGAGGTTGGGCCGTCCTCTCGGTGTGAACGTCGTGGTCAGTGAGAACTTCTGGGTGTCCTGACCCGGCATCTTCATGCTCAGGTAGTACGGCGGGACGGCCCCGGGCTCCTTGTTGGTCGGGTCGTCCGGCACCTGCCAGGCGTCACTGCCGCTGTAGAACTGCGCGGGGTCCTCGACGTGGTAGCGCGTGAGGAGCTCCCGCTGGACCTTGAACAGGTCCTGCGGGTACCGCAGGTGGTCCATCAGGTCCTGCGGGATGTCGCCCCGGGACTTCACGGTCCCCGGGAAGGCCTTGCGCCACGTCTTGAGCACCGGGTCCTCGGTGTCCCACTCGTAGAGCGTGACCTTGCCGGTGTAGGCGTCGACGGTTGCCTTCACCGAGTTGCGGATGTAGTTGACCTGGTTCTGCTGGGCGACGACCGCGCGCTGGTTGGTGGTCAGCGAGTCGGCCGTGGTGTCACCGAGCGTCGTACGCGAGGCGTACGGGTAGCCGTTGGTCGTGGTGTACGCGTCGACGACCCACTGGATGCGCTTGCCGACGACCGCCGGATAGGCGTCGCCGTCGATGGTCAGCCAGGGGGCGACCGCCTCGACGCGCTCCTTGGGTGTCCGGTTGTACAGGATGCGCGATCCCTCGCCGATGGCCCCCGAGTACAGGATCTGCGGCTCGCTCATGGACACCGCGTAGGCGGCGCGGTTGAAGGCGTTGGAGAGACTGACCCCGCTGTCGCCCTTGTAGCTGGTGGTCTTCTCGCCGTCCTCCTCGTAGTCGAGCTCCTTCTGGGGCCCGCCGACGATGGAGTACTGCTCGGTCTTCTCGCCGTAGTAGATCCGCTGCTCGTACTCCCCCAGCTCTCCGGTGGTCGGCAGACCCGACTCCGTGAAGTCCGGGGACCCCGACGGGTTGGTGCCCGTCGTGGTGCCCCGGGCCGCGATGGCGCCGTAGCCGTGGGTGTACGTGAAGTGGTCGTTGATCCAGTTCCGCTTGGGGAGGCCGTCGAGGTTGAGCTCGCGCAGGCCGATGACGGTGTCCTGCTCCTTGCCGTCCTCGCCCTTGTAGCGGTCGACGTCCAGCGTCTTGGGGAACTGGTAGTAGTTCCTCCTCTGCTGGAGCTGCTGGAAGGCCGGGGAGACGACGTTCGGGTCCATCACCCGGTAGCTCGCGGCCTCGTTCGCGGAGGTGCGCAGCTTGGCCGCGTCGGTCGTCGTGCTCTTGCCGGAGTAGTCGTCCACCTGCGCGTCGTCGATGTCGTAGGCATCACGTGTCGCGTCGATGTTCTTCTGGATGAACGCCGCTTCCTTGGCCTGCTCGTTGGGCTGGACCTGGAACTTCTGCACGATCGCCGGGTAGAGCCCGCCGATCAGGATCGCCGACAGCACCATCAGCCCGAAGCCGATCACCGGCAGCTGCCAGGTGCGGCGCCAGAGCGTCGCGAAGAACAGCACGGCGCAGATCACGGCGATGCAGAACAGGATCGTCTTCGCCGGCAGGTAGGCGTTGGCGTCGACGTAGCGCAGGCCCGTCCAGTTGTCCGTGGCCTTGAAGTCGCTGGACTTCACGGCCAGGCCGTATCGGTCGAGCCAGTAGGCCACGGCCTTCAGCGAGACGAAGCTGCCGAGCAGCACGGAGAGGTGGCCTGTGGCCGCCCCCGTGGCCCGCGCACCGGGGCTCGTGACCCTCAGCCCGCCGTACAGGTAGTGGGTGACGGCCGCGGCGATCAGCGACAGCACGACGGCCGCGAAGCCGAACCCGAGCAGGAAGCGGTACCACGGCAGGTCGAAGGCGTAGAAGGACACGTCCAGCTTGAACTGGGGGTCCTTCTGCCCGAACGGCACGCCGTTGACGTACATGAGCCATGTGCGCCACTGGCCCGACGCGGAGGCGCCGGCGATCAGTCCGACGAGCGCGGTGATCGCGAGCAGCACCCACTTCTTATACGGGGCGACGCTCATCCGGTAGCGGTCCAGGCTCTGCTGCTCCAGGGACATCGCGCTCAGCGGCGGCCTGAGCCGGTGCGCGAGCCAGATGTTCACACCGATGGCCACGGCCATCAGCAGTCCGAAGACGAGGAACAGTCCGATCTTGGTCCACAGGGTGGTGGTGAAGACGGACGAATACGCGACCGACCTGTACCAGAGCCAGTCCGTCCAGAACCCGGCGAACATGACGAAGGCCATGGCGAGAACCGCCAGGACGCCCAATGTCATGAGCAGGGTACGGACGCGCCGGGACGGGCGGCCGACTCTGATCCGTGGCCCGGTCGGGCCTCCGCCGCGGTCCGGCATCTGGAAAGCCAACGTGCGCACCTCGAAGTTCGCGGTCGTGTTGTGCAGGCCCAGCGATCGTAGAGCCCACCTATGCAACTTACTGAGGCTTTACCTAGTTCCCGTTACCGGGGCGGAAGGAGGCAGGATGTTGGGCATGCCCAACGTTTCCCCCTCAGGCCCCCCGATGGCCTCGAGTCCACTGACCGTCGCCGTCCTCGAAATCGACGCCTACGCCGCAGGTCTCGGCTGGGACCAGCCCGCCCGGCTGTTCGCCCTGGTCGACACAGCCCGGCTGCGTGCCCACGAGCCGGGCCTCGCCGCACAGCTCGGCCTCGACGACGCCGCTTCCACGACCGCCACCCTCACCCCTGTGGAGCAGGAGGAGCTCCCCGACGGCACCGCGCTGGACGAATTCCTCGCCACGATCGCGTGGCCGGACGCCGTCGTCGGCTGCGCCATGACCGTGGAACGGATGATGCTGCCGCCGTCCGCCGAGGCTTCCGTGCCCGAGGGTCTCAGCGATGCCCAGCTGACCAAGTGGGTCGCCGAGCACCCGGACCGCCAGGAGGTCCGGATGACCGTGGCCGTGCTCCGGGACGGGGCCCGGGACTCCGCCGTCCGGCTGCGGGAGAAGGACTCCCCCACGGAGGTCCTGACCGGTGCGGGGCTGGTCCCGGGGCTGGCCGACGCGCTCGCGGCCACCTTCGAGTCCTGACCCTCGCGGCGGGGGCCGGCCTCAGCTCGCCGAGCAGCTGGGCAGTGCGGCCGTGTCCCCCGCGCGGATCTTGTCCAGGGACTTCTTCGCGTCGTCGAGGGTCTTCACCCGCACCAGGGTGAGACCGCTCGGAGTGTCGGACGCCGCGGCGGCGCAGTTGTCGTCCGGCGTCAGGAAGTACTGGGCGCCCGCGTCCCGTGCGCCGACGAGCTTCATGTTGATCCCGCCGATGGGACCGACCGCGCCGTCGTCGTCGATCGTTCCGGTGCCGGCGATGAACTTTCCGCCCGTCAGCTTGCCGGGCGTCAACTTGTCGATGATGCCGAGCGAGAACATCAGCCCCGCGCTCGGGCCACCGACGTCGGCGAGCTTGATGTCGATCTCGAACGGGAACGTGTGGTCCGTCCCCGCCTGGATGCCGACGATCGCCCGGTCCTCAGAGGGGTTGGCGGGGTCCACGGCCTTCCGTGTGGTGAGGGTGACGTCACGGGAGCCCTCGGGCTCCTTGCCGGCCTTCTCGGCGGCGGCCGCGGTCTTGGCGGGGATGACGGTGAAGACGACGTCCTCGCCGGGCTTGTGCTTCGTGACCAGCTTCGCGACGTCCTCGGGCTGCTTCACCGCCGTACCGTCGACTGCCTTGATCACGTCGCCCGCGTGCAGGACGCCTTCGGCGGCGCTGTCCTTGACGACCGTCGAGACCACCACACGGGAGGTGACGGGGATCTTCAGCTCCTCCAGGGCGGCGACCTTGGCGCTCTCCTGGGACTGGCTGAACTCCTCGGCGTTCTCCTGGGTGGACTCCTCCTCCGTCTTGCCGTCCGGGTAGAGGGTGTCGTGCGGCACGATCACGCTGTCGTGCGCCAGCCAGCCGTAGACCGCCTCGACGATGTTCATGTCGTACTCCGCGCCGGTGACACGGACCGTCGTCATGTTGAGGTTCCCGGACGTCGGATACGTCTTGTGGCCACTGATGTGGAGCACCGGCTCGCCGCGGGCGTCACCGAGGGTGTTCACGGTCGGGCCGGGGGACATCTCCGAATACGGCACGGGGATCAGCACGCCTGCGCAGAGCAGCGCGATCAGGATGAGGGTCGAGGCGAGCATCGTCGCGGTGCGGCGTGGCATGGAACGACAGTACGGGAAGGGCCAGTCAGTGCACCGTCGGGGCCGGTCCGTACGAGGAGGGGGATCCGGGGTGTCCCGGGGAGGCCGGAAGGGCGTCGCCGGCTCGCTCGCCTCGCGGAGTACTCGCGCGTACGGAGAGCGGACGCTGTGCCGGATTGGCAACTGCGTACGACGGCCGGAGTCTCAGACGGCCTCGGAACCGGAGTGCGACTTCTCCATCGCCTCACGGAACCTGGCGTAGCCGGCGAGTTCGGTGACATCGCCGGTCGTTCGATTGCGGGCTGCCCACCCGCCCCATATCGCCGCGCCAAGAGCAGCTATAAGCGGAATCAAGAGCCAAGCGAGTGCTGCCATCACGACCTCCCTACCCCATGAGCGACCGCAACTGACGATCAGAAGATTAACCACGTGCAGGACCAACGCTCGTGGCAGGGGTGGGGTTACGCAAATCGGGGCTGATGACCCCCGGGGCGGTTTGCGCTCAGCAGGCTCCGACCCACTCCTCCGTGCCGTCGGAGAAACGCTGGTGCTTCCAGATCGGGACCTCGTGCTTGAGGTCGTCGATCAGCTTGCGGCAGGCCTCGAAGGCCTCACCCCGATGGGGGCACGAGACGGCGACGACCACCGCCAGATCGCCCACGGCCAGTTCACCCACCCGGTGGACGGCGGCCAGCGCACGCACGGGGAACTGCGCCACGACCTTCTCGGCCACCCTGCGGAGCTCGTCCACCGCCGTCGGATGGCAGGAGTATCCGAGGGCGCCGACGTCCTGTCCGCCGTCGTGGTTGCGCACCGTGCCGACGAAGAGCGCCGTGCCCCCCGCGGCGTCGTCCCCGACCGCGCGGAAGACCTCGTCGACGGAGAGCGGAGTGTCGCGGATGTCCAGGAGCCGGATGGGGTCCTGGGCCGCCTGCTCGCCGGGGTGATCGTGAGTGCGTTCCATGGGGCCATCGTGCCGCACGGCACCGACATCGCGGAATAGCGTTTTCGACCGGCGGCGCGCCGGTCCGCTTGGAGCCTCCTACCAGGGGGCGTCGGAAGGGAGAGGGGTCCTCCTAGAAGCGGCGGCGTGCCTTGCGGGCCCGCCTGACCAGCGCCGCCGTGCCGAGCAGTGCGACCGTGGCCCCCGCGGCACCCGCGGCGGTGGCGTCCTTGCGGCCGAGCCGGCGGCCCGCGACGGTGTGGCGCCCCTCGACCTCTTCGAGGAGGGCTGCGAGCACCTCCTCGTTGGTCCACCGGGGACGCCATCCGACGTCGTGCAGCCTGCTCACGCTGACGACCCAGGGGTGCATGGTGTAGGCGAGATCGCCCGCCGGTGAGGGGGTGAGGCCGATCCGGTGCAGCCTGGCGGCGGCGCCGAGGGCGACGGCGGACGGCAGCTCCATGCGGCGTACGCCCGAGAGCTCCTCCACCTCCTCCTGCTCGAGCCAGCCGTCGCAGCCGACCGCGAACTCGCCCTCGATCTTCTCCAGGGCCGCGTACTCCAGGGCAGTCACCAGGTCGTCGACGTGGCAGAACTGCCACGCCGGGCGGGAACCGGCGACGACCAGGAGCCTGGGCGACTCGAAGTAGCGGGTGAGTGCCGTGTCCGTGTTCCCGACCAGGACCGTGGGGCGCACCACCGTGACGTTGAGACCGGGGTGGGCGCGGGGCGCGCGGCGGCCGAGCCGTTCGATCTCCAGCAGGTCGCCGACGCCGGTGGCCTCGGCCGTGGCCCGCAGCTCGGCGTCCTCGGAGAGCGGGATGTCGTTGTCGGGCAGGGCTCCGTAGACCATCGCCGAGGTGCAGAGCACGACCCGGTGGACGCCCACGGCGGCGGCGGCCGTCAGCACGGTCTGCGTACCGCGTACGTTGTACGCGGTACGGGCGGCGGGGTCGGTCTCCAGGTCGAGGTCGAGCGCCAGGTGCACGACGACGTCCGCGCCGCGCAGCTTCTCGGCGATGGCGGGGTCCCGTACGTCCAGGATGTGCCAGGTCGCCTCGGAGACGTCCCCCCGGCGCTCGTCGATGGCGATGACCTGCTTGATCTCGTCGGATGCGGCGAGATGGGCGGTGAGCAGCTCACCGACGCCGGTCGCGGCACCGGTGACCGCAACGACGGGGCCGCGGCTTCTGGGACTTTTTTTCGTGGGCTTGCTTTCGGGCGAGGGGTCGGCCAGGTTTCGCGCTGCGCGAACCTGCGGATCTGGGGAACTCACCGGGCGTCTCCAGCGGTTGTCTTCAGTACGTACCCGAATGACGCGTACGTACCAGGTGGCGTCCATCCTGCCGCAGGCCGGGAGCCGGCGGAGCACTGAGGCCCCAAGCGGTCTTTGGTGTCTACGCTGGATGGTGATGTCGGGCAGTCGCCGTCGGTTCGAGCCGGCGGCCCTACGAGCCGAGGAAACCCGTGAGTGACACCCCATTCGGATTCGGCCTTCCGCCGGAGGAGCCGGAAGACGGCGACGAAGGCAAGAAGAAGGACCCCACCGGTGCTGGGCAGGGCTCGGGCGGGCCGGCGAACCCGTTCGGCTTCGGGCCGGGCGCGGGCGGCGACAACCCGTTCGCGGCGATGTTCGGCTCGATGAACCCGAACGACCTGGGTGCGGCCTTCCAGCAGCTCGGCCAGATGCTGAGCTACGAGGGCGGGCCGGTCAACTGGGACATGGCCAAGCAGATCGCCCGCCAGACGGTGTCGCAGGGCACCGCGGACGGAAGCAAGGACGCGAGCGTCGGCCCCTCGGAGCGGTCCTCCGTCGACGAGGCGCTGCGGCTCGCCGACCTCTGGCTCGACGGTGTGACGTCGCTCCCCTCCGGTTCCGTCTCGACGGTGGCGTGGAGCCGCGCCGAGTGGGTCGAGGCCTCGCTGCCGGCCTGGCAGCAGCTGGTCGACCCGGTGGCCGAGCGCGTCGGACTGGCCATGGGTGATGTCCTGCCGGAGGAGATGCAGGCCATGGCGGGCCCGCTGATCGGCATGATGCGCTCGATGGGCGGTGCCATGTTCGGCCAGCAGATCGGGCAGGCCGTGGGCGTCCTCGCGGGCGAGGTCGTCGGCTCGACCGACATCGGTCTTCCGCTCGGTCCGGCCGGCAAGGCGGCGCTGCTTCCGCTGAACGTCGAGCGGTTCGGCAAGGACCTGAGCGTGCCGCAGGACGAGGTGCGGCTGTATCTGGCGCTGCGCGAGGCGGCCCACCAGCGGCTCTTCGCCCACGTCCCGTGGCTGCGCTCGCATCTCTTCGGCGCGGTCGAGGCCTATGCGCGCGGCATCAAGGTCGACACCAGCAAGCTCGAGGACGTCGTCGGTCAGTTCGACCCGTCGCAGCCCGAGCAGTTGCAGGACGCGCTTCAGCAGGGCATGTTCCAGCCGGAGGACACTCCCGAGCAGAAGGCGTCGCTGGCCCGTCTGGAGACCGCTCTCGCCCTGGTCGAGGGCTGGGTGGACGCGGTGGTGCACGAGGCCGCGAAGTCCCGGCTGACCTCGGCGGACGCGCTGCGCGAGACGATGCGCAGGCGCCGTGCGACCGGCGGTCCCGCCGAGCAGACCTTCGCCACCCTCATCGGGCTCCAGCTGCGTCCGCGCCGGCTGCGGGACGCGTCGCGCCTGTGGGCCTCGCTCACGGACGCCCGGGGCGTCGACGGCCGGGACGGGCTCTGGGGCCACCCGGACATGCTTCCGACGGCCCAGGACCTGGACGACCCGGACGGCTTCGTCCACCACGAGCAGCTGGACTTCTCGGAGCTGGACAAGATGCTCGGCGAGGCGGCGAAGGGCACTCAGCAGCCGGCCGCCGAGGAGCGGAGCGAGGACGAGCCCGGGGACGGCTCCAAGGGTGACGGCAAGGGCGATTCCGACCGGTGAGCCTGTACGACGACGCGGTTTCCGTACTCAAGGAGTACGACGGGGACGACGCGCAGCAGTCCGAGCTGCGGCTGACGTATCTGGACCACCTGGCGGCGCACCCCGACGGCATGTGGAAGGCGTGCGGAGCCGGGCATCTGACGGCCAGCGCGCTGGTCGTCGACCCGGAGCGCGGCCGGGTCCTGCTGACCCTGCACAGGAAGCTGCGGATGTGGCTGCAGATGGGCGGGCACTGCGAGCCGGGGGACAGCACCCTGGCGGCGGCCGCCCTGCGTGAGGCCACGGAGGAGTCGGGGATCGCCGGGCTCACCCTGCTGCCCGGTGGTCCGGTCCGGCTGGACCGGCACCCGATCCCGGCTCCCTGCCACTGGCACCTGGACGTGCAGTACGCGGCGACGGCCTCGGCCGGGGCCGTGGAGCGGATCAGTGACGAGTCGCTCGATCTGCGCTGGTTCCCCTACGACGAGGTGGCGGGGGTGGCGGACGCCTCGGTCGTACGGCTGCTGGAGAGCACCCGCGCCCGGGTGGAGCAGGTCGGCTAGAACCCTTTCGTCCCAGGGCCCCGGGGCCCTGGACCCGCCGAGGGGCGGTCTCCCCCACGGGAGACCGCCCCTCGGGCTGTGCCGGACCGCTCAGTTCCAGGCGTTGTTCTGGTTCTGGCCGTGGGAGCCGTGCTGGCCCACACCGAACTGGGCGGCGGCCCCCTGGCCGATCTGGGCGTTCTGCGGAGGCAGCACCTCGCTCGGCTGGACGAGGGCGAAGCCCTGGCCCAGGAAGCTCAGCTCCCAGCCCTCCCCCGTGTTGCCCCGGCGCCGGAAGACACCCGAGGAGTGCGTCTGGGCCTGCATCTGCACCCTCAGCCCGGAGGACCAGGCGACGATCGCGTCGGCGTCGGCGTTGACGTACTTGTCGGGCGTGACCTGCATCATCAGCGGCTGGCCCGAGGTCATCAGCGCGACCTTGCCGTTCCCGGAGATGTTGAGCTGGTACTTGCCGGTCCCGGAGATCCCGTACTGGCTGTCCACCGCGATGACCTCGGTGTGCAGCGAGGAGTCCAGCGCCAGGACGTAGGCGCTGTCGACGGTGATCCCCTCGTGGTCGACGTCGATGACGTGGATGTACTGGGCGAGGTTGGCCAGATAGACCGTGCCCTGCCCCGAGCAGCGCATCAGGTCCAGGCCCTCGCCCGTGTTCCTGCGGGCGCGGCGCTGGCCCTGCGACTGGTACTCGCCGTCGAACTCCATGAGGCCCTGGTAGGCGACCATGGCGCCCTTACGGGCGAGCACGTCGTCGTGGCCGGTCAGCGAGACCCGCAGGAGCTGCGGGTTCTGGACGGTGTACCGGTCCTGCGACTGCTGTTCGGTGTGGCTGAAAAGCGGACTCTGCATGATGTGTTCTCCCCCCGCTCAGTGCCGGATCCGCAGGCGGTCCGTACTGTCCTCGCTCGGCTGGACGACGACGATGCCCTGGCCCGAGAAGGCCATCTGGTAGGCCTCTCCGCTGCCCCGCCCGATGAGCGAGCCCGCCTTGAAGCTGCGCTTGCCCTTCACCTTGAGGTTCGGGGACCACGCGACGAGGGCGTCCGGGTCGACGTACGTCTCGTCGTCGCCCCGGCCGCAGTCGACGACGATCGGCGTGCCGCGTGAGGTGATGGCGACCCATCCGGTGCCCTGGATCCCGACGTTCCACAGGCCCTGGCCGGCGAACTTCGCCATTCCCTTGACCCGCTCCACGCCCCAGCTGAGGTGGCCGTCGAAGGCCAGGAGGTTGGTGCCGTTGACCGAGAGGGCGTCGTTGTTGAGATTGATGACGACCACGTCGGCGCCGTAGTCGGCGAGATAGAGCAGTCCGTCGCCCGCGCACTTCATCAGGGGCGTGCCCTCGCCCGAGATCCACTGGGAGGCGATCTGGCGGACGGCGGGCGGGTTGGGCTCGTACTGGATGAAGCCCTCGTACGCCACCATCGAGCCGGTACGTGCGTAGAGGTCCTGGCCGGTGGCCATGGCGACCTTGAGCATCGTGCGGCCGTGGTTCTCCATGCGGGCCGTGACGGGGGTCGGGGCGAAGCCCGCGAGTTGCTGATTCATGACGGGCTCCCTCAGACCTCGTAGGGCTGGACGACGATGAAGTTCCCGGGCGCTCCCCGGAACTGGAGGTTCACGGTCTCCCCGCTGTGCCCCGGGTACGCGTTGCGGCGCAGCCGGACCTGGCTGGAGAGGATGACCTGGGACGCGGACGACCACGCGACGACGGCGTTGCAGTCCGCGAAGGTCGTCGGGGTGACCGGCAGGACGACGGGAACGCCGTGCGTCTTGACGACGACGGTGCCCGAACCCTGGAACTGCATGGTGAACAGGGCGCCGCCGGGGATGCCGTGGCCCTCGATCCTGCGGACCTCGTACTGCAGGGACTCGTCGAACGCGAGGACGCTCTCCGCCGATACGCAGATGCCGTCGCCCTGCAGCTCGATGGGATGCAGATGCGAACCCTCCTCGGCGAGGAAGACCTGGCCCCGGCCGGTGCAGCGCATCAGCTGCATCTCCTGGCCCGTCGCGTTGCCGACCATGCGGCCCGCGAAACCCGCGCCCTTGTAGCCGAAGTCGACCTTGCCCTGGTACATCACCATGCTGCCCTGGCGGGCCAGCACCGGGGTGCCGCCCATCGTGAGGTCGACGCGCATGAGCTGCTGGTTCTGCGAGGTCCAGCGCTGCCCGGTGGGCGCCTCCTTGTAGGGCTGCAGCGCGGCCTGCAGTCCGGCGCCGCCCTGCGGGACACCCTGGGGCACGCCCTGCGGCATGCCGGGCGGCTGCTGCCCGAAGGGCGCCGGGGGCTGCTGTCCGAACGGCGGGGCCGTCGGAGGCTGCTGACCGAACTGCGGAGCTGCCGGGGGCTGCTGCCCGAACGGCGGCGCCTGCGGCGGTGCGGCCTGGCCCGGGACCTGCCCGAACTGGGGCGGCTGAGGGGGCTGTCCGTACGGAGCCGGAGTCTGCGGCGCCAGGGGGGCCGCGATCGTCGGGGCGGCGTGCATCGGCTGCTGCTGCGGGGCGGGAGCCGGTGCCGCCGGGGCACCGAACGCCGGTGCGGGCTGAGGCGCCTGGGGAGCGGACGGGGCTCCGAAGGCGGGCGGCGCTGAGGCCTGTGCGGGCGGGGCGAAGCCGGGGGCGGCGCCCTGGGGCTCCGGTTCGGCCTCCTCGGCGACCTCGCCACCGAAGTTCTTGAGCAGGGCGTCGAGCCCGCCGTCGAATCCCTGGCCGACCGCGGCGAACCGCCAGACGTCCTTCAGATAGAAGTCGCCGAGCATGACCGCGCGCTCGGTCGTGAACTCCGAACCGGTGAACGCGTACTTCACCACTTCTTCTCCGCCGGCGACGATCCGGATGTATCCGGGGCCGACCTGCGACATCTGCCCGGCACCGTCGACAGTGGCGGTGAAGGACAGCTTGTGGATGTTCGCGGGAATGCGGTCGAGGGTGACGCGGAACGACTCGGTGTCACCAGCCTGGGCACCGAGAAGCTGAATGGACTCCTCGGGTGATTTGGGCTGATTGAAGAAGATGAAATAACGGTCGTCCGAGAGCTGCTCATTGGCGTCGAGACCGAAGCAGCTGATGTCGAACGTCAGGCCTGGGCCCGCGATCTGCACGCCTACGTACAGATCCGTCCCTGACGTGAGATCACTGATCTTGGCCTTGTGGCCGCGTTGGAATTCCCTGGCCATGCGTAACGACCGTCCCCCATCCCGAAGGTGAATGCGTTGCGTCAGGCTAACCGCAAACCGCGACAATGAGCCAAGTCGGTACAGAGCCGGTACAGAATCGGCGACGTCACTCTTCGCGGGCGGCGGGCAGGTGGGGGAGCCGGTCGGCCGCCACGACACCTTCGAGATACCCGCGGGCGCGCTCGGTACGCGGGTAAGCCTCCAGCAGTCTCCAGAACCCCGGTCCGTGACCGGGGACCAGCAGGTGGGCCAGCTCGTGGAGGAGGACGTAGTCGACGACGTACTCCGGCATGCCCTGCAAACGGTGCGAGAGCCGGATGCTGCCCTCGGCCGGGGTGCAGGAGCCCCAGCGGGTGTTCTGGTTGGTCACCCAGCGCACGGACGCGGGGCGCGCGCGGCCGTCGAGGTACTGGATGGAGAGCCGCTCGGCCCGCTCGGCGAGCTCGCCGTCGCCGATGACGCGCTTGCTCTCCTGTGCCGCGAGCTTGTCGAGCATCACGCCGACCCAGCGCTGCTCCTCGGCCTCCGACATCCGGGCGGGGATGAGCACGATGGTGCGGTCACCCTCGCGATACGCGGAGACCGTTCGTCTGCGCCGGGAGCTCCTGCGGACCTCGACCGCGCTCGTCACCGAAGCGCGGGGCTGCTGGATGGCTGCGCTGCGCTGCTGACGTCCGGCGCTGCGCGCGGGGATCTCCCCGGCGAGACCGGGAGAGGAGTCGACGGGCACGACACGACGTTACCCGCTGCCGGTGCGGGAAGTCGCGCCTCCTCCACTGTTCAACGTTGATCCACTTCTCGGCTTGCACCATTTGAACGACTAATGCCCCAGCCTGTGGATAACTTTCGGCCCGGCGCACGGCCCACGTTGCATTCTGGCAACGGATCCCGACACCGACCTGGGAGAAGTCATGCATCCGATGCTGAAGCCCGCGCTCCGCCGCGCCTGGCGCGGACGGAACACCGTGCAATTCGGTGTGACGCCCGCCCACGCGGTAACGCTCGGCCCGATGGATATCGCCACCGGAAGCTTTCTGGAACTGCTCGACGGAACACGCGGACTGCCTCTGCTCCGCGAAGAAGCCAGGGCTCTGGATCTGTCGGACCGTCACGTGGACATTCTCGTATCCCGTCTTACGGAGGCGGGTCTGCTGGACGATCCGGACGCGGGTGGGCCGGAGGCGGATGCCTTACGCCGACGGGCCGAGACCCTCGATCGCCAGCGTCCGGACGCGGCTGCCCTCTCCGTCGTCCACCCGGCCCCCGGCAGCGGGCTGCGCCGACTCGCGGCGCGGCGTGCGATGCGGGTCCAGGTGCGCGGTGCGGGCCGGGTCGGTGCGGCGATCGCCGCGCTGCTGTCCGGCTCCGGGGTGGGGCAGGTCGAGGTGCTCGACGGGGGCCGGACCGAGCCGTGGGACGTCGCGCCGGGCGGTCTCCCCGCCGCGTCGGTCGGGGAGCGCAGGGACACGGCGGCCCGCCAGCTGGTCCGCAGGTCCGCGGTCGGCGGCCCTCCACGGGCCGGTGGGCAGGACCCGTCCCCCGCCGGTGGCGGGGCCGCGTTGTCCCTCGTCGTCATGGCGCCCAGGGACGGCCTGTCGGTCTACGCCCCCGATCCCGGCACGGCGGCACCGTGGATCACTTCGGGTACGCCGCATCTCTACGCCGGAGTGATCGAGGCCACCGGCGTGGTCGGGCCGTTGGTTCTGCCCGGAGGCACCGGCTGCGCGGGCTGCCTGGCTCTGCGGCGTGCGGAGGCGGACCCGCAGTGGCCTCGGATGCTCGCGCAGTGGAGGTCGGGGCGGCGGAGTCACGGCGTGCAGGCCTGCGATCTGGGGCTCGCGACCGCGGTGGCCGGGCTCGCCGCCGCCCATGCGCTGTCCTTTCTGGACGGTGAGCTGCCGGCCAGCACGGGGGCACGGTGGGAGGCGGCCATGCCGCTGTTGGACTGGCGGTCGGACCGGCTGGATCCGCACCTCGACTGCGACTGCGGTGCCGCCGGGCACACTGAGGGGGAGCTCACCTCCGCAGCCGGCGCCCCGCAGGACACAATGGCGGGGTGACCGCCGCCGACGGAGCGGAGGCCGTACTCACGCGGCACGGCAGTCTGGGAACTGGAGGGGCACATGTCTGATCTTCCCCGGAAGGCGGTCACCCGTACCGCGAAGCTGGCAGCACTGCCGCTCGGCTTCGCCGGCCGTGCCACATGGGGGCTGGGCAAGCGGATCGGCGGGAAGTCCGCGGAGATCGTGGCCCGGGAGGTCCAGCAGCGCACGGCCGATCAGCTCTTCAAAGTGCTGGGCGAGTTGAAGGGTGGTGCGATGAAGCTGGGTCAGGCCCTGTCCGTCTTCGAATCCGCACTGCCCGAGGACGTGGCCGGCCCCTACCGAGCGGCGCTGACCAAGCTTCAGGAGGCCGCTCCGCCCATGCCGACCCGCACGGTCCACGGGGTGCTGGCCGAGCGGCTCGGGGAGAACTGGCGGGAGTTGTTCGCCGAGTTCGACGACCAGCCTTCCGCGGCGGCCTCGATCGGGCAGGTCCACCGGGCCGTGTGGCACGACGGTCGGGATGTGGCCGTGAAGGTGCAGTATCCGGGCGCGGGCGAGGCTCTGCTCTCGGATCTCACCCAACTCAGCCGCTTCGCGAAGCTGTTCGGCCCACTGGTGCCGGGGATGGATATCAAGCCCCTCATCACGGAACTGCGGAACCGGGTCTCCGAGGAGCTGGACTACGAGCTGGAGGCGCGGTCCCAGCAGGAGCACGCGGCGGAGTTCGAGGACGATCCGGATGTGGTGATCCCGGGGGTCGTGCACCAGAGCGAGCAGGTGCTGGTGACGGAGTGGATCGACGGAATACCTCTGTCGGAGGTGATCGCCGACGGCACACCGGAACAGCGTGACCGGGCGGGCCAGTTGCTGGCACGCTTCCTGTTCTCGGGCCCCGCTCGCACGGGCCTGCTGCACGCGGACCCGCATCCGGGCAACTTCCGGCTGCTGCCCCCGCTGGACTGGGACGCCTCGGTACCGGACGGCGAGGAGGCGGGCGTCTCGGACCTGCATGTCCCAGGCCAGGATGTTCCGGGTCGGGACGCCTCGCACCTGGACGCCTCGGACGCGGATGCCTCGGGCCAGGACGGCGAGGGCGTGAGTGCGTCGGGCCGGGACGGCGTAGTGGTGGGCGGCCCGGGCGGGGATCCCGGCCGGTGGCGCCTGGGAGTGCTGGACTTCGGCACGGTGGACCGGCTGCCCGGGGGCTTGCCGCACACCATCGGCGACGCCCTGCGGATGACGCTGGAGGGTGACGCGGAGGGCGTCTACGCGATGCTCCGCGAGGCCGGCTTCGTCAAGGAGTCGATCGAGCTCGACCCGGACGCCGTGCTCGAGTACCTCCTGCCGATCATCGAGCCCGCCCAGGTCGAGGAGTTCACCTTCACCCGTTCCTGGCTGCGCAGTCAGGCCGCCCGCATCGCCGATCCGCGCTCCCCCGCGCACCAGTTGGGCAAGCAGCTGAACCTCCCCCCGTCCTATCTCCTGATACACCGGGTCACGCTCAGCACGATCGGCGTGCTGTGCCAGCTGGGTGCGACCGTCCGGCTCCGGGACGAACTGGAGTCCTGGCTTCCGGGGTTCCTCCTGGAGTACGCGCCGGACGAAGAGGGAGCGGAGGAGGCGGAGGCGATGACCGGGGAGAAGGCCGGCGAGCTCTCCGTGCAGGGCACGGAGAGCGAGACCAACACCGCCGCCGAGGCCGACGCCAATGCCGAGGAGAGCACCGCGGTCCAGGCGTAGGCGGCCGAGCGACGGGCCCAGGTAGGTGTGGGCCGGCGGTCCGCTCAGTACGGCGGCCGTCGTCACGGCGCTGTGCGGTCGGTGCTGCCGCGTGTCACCACCAGCTGGAGTCGAGCCGGCTCTCGATCGCCCTGATGTGCTCCCGGGCGCAGTTGTCGCAGACGTACTCGCGCCTGCCGTTCTCCACGGAGCAGAGCCAGGTGGGAGGCGGGTCCTCCCCCTCCGCCCCGGTACCGCAGCGAGCACACTTCACGCGGTCCGGTCCTGGGCCGGAGTCCGGGCCGGAGTCCGGGCCGGAGTCCGGGTCGAGGTTCTGGCCTGGGCCGGAGTCCGGGCCTGGGCTGCGGCCGCGACCGGGGTTCGCGGGGTGATGAGTCTCCTCGTCCACCTCGCGACGATAACGCCGCCGACCGGCCGGGGCGCGGGGAACGCACTGCGGGGCCGGTCCGTCGGACCGGCCCCGCAGAAGGGGAGGGTGGCTGCCGTGAGTGGCGGAGCGGTTGCCCGGCAGCCGGGGTGCGCCGTGGCGCGGTGCGGCTGTCAGTGCATGACGGCCATGGCGAGCGCACGGCGGGCGCGCATCGAAGCGCGCTCCGCCCGGCGCTGCATCCGCCGAGCGGCGACCAGGCGCTCGGCCTGGCGTCCTTGCTCGGCTTCCCTCAGGCGCTCGTGCATATGCGCACGGGCCAGGGCTTCTGGGATGAGTTGCATCTCGCGGGTCCTGTTCTGACGCGAGTCGTTCGCGCCGATGATGGTGACGTCCGGGGTGGCGGAGCCGACGGGCTCCCTCGTGGGGGTGGTCATTGGTGCCTGATTTCGGGGGTCATGGGTGTGGGGACGGTCGATGGTTCCGATGCGCTTCGTTCGTGTGGGGGACATGACCCCCAGGCCGGCGGTCACGCCGCGACCGGGTTCTTGCGCGGACGGCCACGCGGACGCTTGCGGGCGACGACGACGCCCTGGACGAACAGCTCGCCACCCCAGACGCCCCACGGCTCGCGACGCTCTTTGGCTCCGGCGAGGCAGGCCTCCATGAGCGGGCAGGTCTGGCAGAGGGACTTGGCGTACTCGACGTCGGCCGGCGACTCGGCGAAGAAGACCTCAGGGTCGTAGGAGCGGCAGGGGACGGGTACGCCGAGGTTCTCGATGGCGTCGTCGAGCGCGGTGAGCGCGGTGAGCGGGATCAAGGTGGAGTCCTCCGTGAGGCCGGGCGGGGAGATCGTGTCGGAAGGCGGTACGGACGGGGCGTGCGTCTCGAGTTGCACGGTGGCGTTGTCCTCGTCTGGTCGTGCCGGCCTGTTGGCCGGTTGGCGGCTGGTACCAGGTCCTGCTGTCCCGAGGCTCCTTCGTCTCGTCTCATCCGTTCGGACAAAACAAAAGGGCCGCGGATCCCGAGTGGGGTTCCGCGGCCCTGAAGGCGCCGGCCTGATTCGCATCAGGCTGGATCACTCCAGGGTTCAGGCCCACGGAAGGCCCACATCGTGTGGTGCTGCGTCGTCTGCTGCTTGGCTCCGGCACCGGCTGCCGCAAAGGCATAGGCCTTGGCCTGGACCTTCACTACTGCTGCTTCCGGTGCCTCGGTCGGTCGCTCATTGCGCTCCCGCACGGGCAGGCTCGCCAGGGACAGCGGGCTGACGGCGGAGACGCCGGACGCACCGATGCCACGGAGGGAGAGAGCCGAAGAACGGGTGAGGCCGAGCGAGCAGGTGGAGACGACCGACGGATCGGTCATTTTGATGGTGTTGATGATGCTGATCACGACAATCGCCTCCTCTCGGCGTCTCAAGGGACCGGCCGGGGCCGATCCTGCGGTATTCGGATAAGTACAGCACGGAGTCAGGGCTTCAGAGAAGTCGCTGTTCCCGTGGTTAAGAACCTATGGTGATGACTGCTGCGCGCGCAAACTATTTTCTGGACGAGTTTTTCTCACACCTCGCCGTCGCCCTCCTCCGGCTCCGGATCAGAGTCCCGACCTGCGCAAATGGCCAGCACATCGTCGCCGAACCTGGTGAGTTTCCGGTTGCCGACCCCGGCGATGACCACGAGCTCCCCCTCGCTGGCCGGCGCCGCCTCGGCGATGGCCATCAAGGTCTTGTCGGTGAACACGCAGTAGGCGGGCTGGCTGATCTCCTTGGCCGTGGACGCGCGCCACTCACGCAAGCGCTCGTAGAGCCCCTCGTCCATGTCCGACGGGCAGTCCTCGCAGCGCATCAGCTTCATCTCACCGGCATCGGTGAGCGTCCTGCCGCAGACCCTGCACCGCACCGGCCCGCGCCGCCCCGGCCTGGCCTGTGCCTCCCTGCCCGTGCCGCCCTGCCCCGCGCCCGTGCGGGAGCCGCGGTCGATACCGCCGCCTCCTCCGGCGCCGCCCCGGGTGCCGGGCGCGGCCGAGCCGGGCCGCAGCCCGTTCAGGAAGCGGGTGGGCCGGCGGCTCGCCCGCCCGCCGGGCGACCGGGACACGGCCCAGGACAGCGAGAGGTGGAAGCGTGCCCTGGTGACTCCGACGTAGAGCAGGCGGCGTTCCTCCTCGACCTGCTCGTCGGTCTTGGCGTAGGCGATCGGCATCATGCCCTCGGTGAGTCCGACCAGGAACGCCGCGTCCCATTCCAGGCCCTTCGCCGAGTGGAGCGACGCCAGCGTGACTCCCTGGACGGTCGGCGCGTGCTGGGCGGCGGCCCGCTCGTCGAGCTCGGCCACCAGATCGGAGAGCGTCGCGCCCGGCTTGGCCTGTTCGAAGTCCTCGGCCAGCCGCACCAGCGCGGCGAGCGACTCCCAGCGGTCCCGCACCGCCCCCGAGCCGGCGGGCGGCTTGGAGGTCCAGCCCTTGGTGGAGAGCACCGCCCGCACCTCGGAGGGCAGGTCGTCGGCACCGTCGAGCAGCGAGTCGTTGCCCCCGGCCCGGGCGGCGCCGCGCAGGGCGACGCCCGCCTCCCGCACCTCGGGACGGTCGAAGAAGCGCTCGGCACCGCGCAGCTGGTAGGGCACGCCCGCGTCCGCGAGCGCCTGCTCGTAGACCTCGGACTGGGAATTGACCCGGTAGAGCACGGCGATCTCCCCGGCCGGGACACCGGCGGCGATCAGATCGCGGATCCGGCGGGCGGTGCCCTCGGCCTCGGCGGGCTCGTCCGGATATTCGGTGTGGACGGGCTCGGGACCCTTGTCGCGCTGCGAGACCAGCTCCAGCCGGTGTTCGGCCGCCCTGCCCGTGGCCTGGCTCAGGATGCCGTTGGCCAGGTGGACCACCTGAGGTGTGGAGCGGTAGTCCCGCACCAGCTTGACCACGGTCGCGTTCGGATGGCGGGTGCGGAAGTTCAGCAGGTGGTCGGGGGTGGCACCCGTGAAGGAGTAGATCGTCTGCCCCGCGTCACCGACGACGCAGAGGTCGTCCCTGTCGCCGAGCCAGAGGTCGAGCAGCCGCTGCTGGAGCGGGCTGACGTCCTGGTACTCGTCGACGACGAAGTGCTGGTACTGGCGGCGCACATGATCGGCGATGTCGTGCCGGTCCTGGAGGATGCCGACGGTGAGCAGCAGCACGTCCTCGAAGTCGATCACCGACCGGTCGCGCTTCAGCTGTTCGTACATCGCGTAGATCTGGGAGAGCTCCGCCGGGTCGCGAGGGGCGTCGCGCCGGGTCTTGGCCACGGCGGCCGGATAGTCGGCGGGGACGGTCTGGGTGACCTTGGCCCATTCGATCTCGCTCGTGGCGTCCCGCAGTTCGTTGCGGTCCAGCCGGATTCCGCAGCGGGCGGCGGCCTCGGCGACCAGCTGGACCTTGCGCTCCACCAGGCGGGGAAGCTCGCCACCGACCGCTTTCGGCCAGAAGTACTGGAGCTGGCGCAGGGCCGCGGAGTGGAAGGTGCGGGCCTGCACCCCGGTCGCGCCGAGCTGGCGGAGCCGGCCCCGCATCTCGCCCGCCGCGCGGTTGGTGAAGGTGACGGCGAGCACGGTCGTCGGCTGGAGGATCCCGGCACGCACCCCGTAGGCGATGCGGTGCGTGATCGCCCGTGTCTTCCCCGTCCCGGCTCCGGCCAGCACGCACACCGGTCCGCCGAGGGCCGTCGCGACCTCGCGCTGCTCCGGGTCGAGCCCGTCGAGCACGGCGTCCGCGGAGTCGGGGACCTGGGGGAAGAGGGTGGAATGCGTTGCTGCTGTCACCCCGCCATGCTGCCAGGTCGCAGGGGGCCGGTGCGGCGGTTGTCCACAGGGCCCGCCGTTCGTCGTACCGGTCGGGGCGGCCGGGAATGGCCGTCGGCCGCCGTGCGTTGGCTCAGTGCGGGAAGGTACGTGCGCGTACGCGTCCCGCCTTCCCAGTGAGACGTACGAGACAAGGGAGCACCGACGACATGCCGGGCACTGTGACGATGTACAGCACCACGTGGTGCGGCTACTGCCGCCGGCTCAAGGGCCAGATGGACCGCGAAGGCATCGCGTACACCGAGGTCAACATCGAGCTGGACCCGGAGTCGGCAGCCTTCGTCGAGAAGGCGAACGGCGGGAACCAGACGGTTCCGACCGTGCTCTTCCCCGACGGTTCGACGCTGACGAACCCCTCGCTCGCCCAGGTCAAGCAGAAGATCGGCGCCTGACCCGCCTGCCGTGTACGACGAAGGCCCCCGCCGAGGCGGGGGCCTTCGTCGTACACGCAGTGGCCGTCAGGCCGTGTTGCCCGGCCTGGGGAGCGGCTTGCCGTACCAGAGCTCGATCAGCCGGGCCGCGATCGAGACGCCGAACGGAGGCAGCACCTCGCCCGAGTCGAAGGCCTCCGTCAGCTCCTCGCGGGAGAACCAGCGGGCCTCCTCGATCTCCTCGCCGTCCACGGTGATCTCGGAGGACGCGGCCCGGGCCATGAAGCCGAGCATCAGGCTGGAGGGGAACGGCCAGGGCTGGCTGGCGACGTACTCGACCTCGCCGACGGTGACGCCCGCCTCCTCGAAGACCTCGCGGGCCACGGACTGCTCGATCGACTCCCCCGGCTCGACGAAGCCCGCGAGCGTCGAGAAGCGGCCCTCGGGCCAGTGCACCTGGCGCCCCAGCAGCGCGCGGTCCTGGTCGTCGGTGACGAGCATGATCACCGCGGGGTCGGTCCGCGGGTAGTGCTCCGCCCCGCATGCCTGGCAGCGGCGGATGTGGCCGGCGGCGGCGATGACGGTGCGCTCACCGCAGCGCGAGCAGAAGCGGTGCAGCCGCTGCCAGTTCTCCAGGGCGACGGCGTGCACCATCAGTCCGGCGTCGCGCGGGCCGAGGAGCATGCCCGCCTCGCGCAGCCCGGCGGGCCTCGCGGACTGGTCCATGCGGCCCGGCAGGGAGTCCTTCTGGAGCGCGAAGTAGCGCACGCCGTCCGCGTCGGTGCCCAGGAAGTAGCGGTGGGTCTCGGTGAGCGGCGCCTCGAAGGAGGGCGTCATCACGAGCTCGGTGCCGCCGTCGGCGGTGTCGTCGATGAGGGCCTGGCCCCCGGAGACGACGAAGACCCTGGTCGTCGGGTGGCTCCAGGCAGCGGCGAGCCAGGCCTCGTCGAGCCGGTGGTGCGCCGCGCGGTCGATACCGCTGGGCGCGGTGAGACCGATCGGACGGTCTGCGGTGGCGTTGTCGAAGGTGCTCACAGGTGCTTCCTACTCCCCCGGGGGTGGATCGGGCGTTCAGAGATTCAGCGGAGTGCGGTGGCCAGCTCGCCCCACAGATGGGCGGTGGTCTCCACGCCCTTGAGGAGAAGATCCAGTTCGACCTTCTCGTCGGGTCCGTGCCAGCCGTCGGAGGGTACGGAGATGCCCAGGAAGAGCACGGGTGCTCCGAGGACGTCCTGGAGGTCGGCGGCGGGGCCCGAGCCTCCCTCGCGGGTGAAGAGGATCTTCGTGCCGAAGGCCCGTCCCATGGCCCGGGCGACCGCCTGGAGCGCGGGGTGGTCCAGCGGCGTCAGACAGGGGCGGGTGGCGGGGGAGAAGGTGATCCGGTGGCCGACACCGGCGGGGACCCGGGCCTCGGCCCAGGCGCGAACCGCTTCCTGGACCCGCTCCGGGTCCTGGCCCGCGACCAGCCGGAAGCTCAGCTTCACGAAGGCGGAGGAGGGGATGACGGTCTTGCTGCCCGCGCCCTGGTAGCCACCGCCGATGCCGTTGACCTCGGCGGTGGGGCGGGCCCAGACGCGCTCCAGGGTGGAGTAGCCGGCTTCGCCCGCGGTCGCCCGCGAGGAGGCCGTGCGCAGCCAGGTGTCCTCGTCGAAGGGCAGCTGGGCGAAGAGCTCCCGCTCGGTCTCGGTGAGCTCGGTGACCCCGTCGTAGAAGCCGGGGACCGCGACCCTGCCGTCCTCGTCGTGGAGGGCGGCGACGAGACGGGCGAGCGCGGTCGCGGGGTTGGGGACCGCGCCGCCGAAGGACCCGGAGTGGATGTCCTGGGCGGGGCCCGTCAGCTCGATCTCGCATTCGGCGAGGCCGCGCATCCCGGTGCAGACGGTCGGGGTGTTCTCGTCCCACATGCCGGTGTCGGAGACGATCACGACGTCGGCGGCGAGCCGTGCGGCCCGCTCCTCGGCCAGCGCGCGGAAGTGGGGTGAGCCGGACTCCTCCTCGCCCTCGACGAGGAGCTTGAGGTGCACGGCGGGGGTGGTGCGGCCGGTCGCGGCGAGGTGGGCGCGGACGCCGAGTGTGTGGAAGAACACCTGGCCCTTGTCGTCGGCGGCGCCCCTTCCGTACATCCTGCCGTCGCGGATCACCGGTTCGAACGGGTCGCTGTTCCAGCCGTCCTCGCGGGCCGCGGGCTGCACGTCGTGGTGGCCGTAGACGAGGACGACGGGTGCGTCCGGGTCCTGCGAGGGCCACTCGGCGAAGACCGCCGGGGCGCCGGGCGTCTCCCACACCTCGGTGACGGGAAAACCGGTCTCCGCCAGCTTCTTCGACAGCCACTCGGCACTGCGCCGTACGTCCCCGTCGTGCTCCGGCTGAGCGGACACGGAAGGGATGCGCAGCCACTCGGCGAGGTCGTCGAGGAAGGCCGCGCGGTGCTTCCGGGTGTACGTGTGGACGGCGCTGTCCGGGGTGTCGCTCATGCTCATGAGCCTATCGGCCTCATGGAGGTGGCTCGTCCAGCAGGAGCTTCTCCAGCTCCTCCCGGCCCGGCAGACCGGTGGGACGGACGGTCTCCCCGGTGCGCACGTAGAGGAAGGTCGCGGTGACCGAGTCCAGCGGCAGACCGTGCAGCTCGGCCCAGGCCAGCCGGTAGACGGCGAGCTGGAGCGGGTCGGCCGTGCGGTGCCTGGTCGTCTTCCAGTCGACGATCTCGTAGGTGTCCCCCGTGCGGTAGACCGCGTCGATCCGGCCCCGGATCACCCGGCCCCCGAGCGCGATCTGGAACGGGGTCTCGACGCGGTACGGAGTGCGCCGGGCGTACGCGGTGCGCTCGAAGGCCTCCTTGAGTTCGGCGAGGTCGCGTTCGTCCGCGATCTCCGCGTCGCTCTCATCGCCCCCCGGGAGCTCGTCCGGGCCGAGCATGGGCAGCGGCAGTTCCTCGAACCTGGACTCCACCCAGGCGTGGAAGCGGGTCCCCCGGCGTGCGGCGGGCTGCGGGGGCCTGGGCATGGGGCGGGCGAGCTCCCGCGCGAAGCCCTCCGGGTCGTCGGCGAGGTGCAGCAGCTGGGTGGCGGAGAGCGTCGCGGGCACGACGACGTCCCGCACGGTGGCGCGGGCGCGGCGCAGCTCACCGGCGAGGGCGTCGAGATCGCGGTCCCAGGAGGCGAGGGTGCGGGACTCCTCCGGGGTGAGGCCCGCGTCCGCCGGGGCACGGGCGGCGGGTACGTGCGGCACGGGGGCGGCGGAGCGCGGATCTCCTCCCGGAGCCGGGCCGTCGACGGGGTACGGGCCTTCGGCGGAGAACGGCCCGTCGGCGGCAGGGGACGGACCACCCGCACGGACCGGACCACCGGTCCGGACCGGACCGCCGGACGGGAACGGATCGCCGTCCGGGAACGGGTCGTCGTACGGGGCGCCTGCCTCGTCGTAGGCGGGCTCCTCGTCGGCGTACGGAGGCTCGTCCCCGTACGGAGGCTCCTCGTCGTGGGGAGGCTCCTCGTCGTACGGCTCGTCGGTGACGTGGGGCGGCCAGGTGGCGTACGCCGGGTCCTCGTACACATCCGGTACGGGCGTGGCCGCCAAGGTCTCCAGGTGGGCCAGCACCGTGTCCCGGGCGGCGCGGCGGCGGGCCATGGCGGTGTCGTCCAGCGGGAGCGGCCAGGCCTGGTCGGCGTCCTTCTCCTGGAGCGCCGGGTTCTCCTCGTCCTCCTCCGGCTCGTCCGCCCAGACCTCGATCTCGCCGTGTCCGGCCGCGCAGTGCTCGTACAGCGCGTCGAGGAAGGCCGAGGGGCCCCTGGGCTTCTTCTGGGAGGGGCCCCACCAGTGGCCCGAACCGAGGAGCAGGCTGCGGGGGCGGGTGAAGGTGACGTAGCCGAGGCGGAGTTCCTCGGTGTGCTGGTGCTCCTTCATCTCCTCCTTGAACGCCTTGAGGCCCTTGGCGTCGAAGGCGTCCAGGGCGGGCAGCGTGGCCGTGTCGCCACGCAGGGCGTGCGGCAGGACCTGCGGCTGCGAGGTCCACGCCTCCCGGCTCCGCGCGCTGGGGAACTGGCCGGTGACGAGGCCGGGGACCGCGACCACGTCCCACTCCAGGCCCTTGGACTTGTGGGCGGTGAGGACCTTCACGGTGTTCTCGCCGCCGGGAAGGGCGTTGTCCAGGCCCTTCTCGTACTGCGCGGCGGTGCGCAGGAAGCCGAGGAAGGCGAGCAGGGTCGCGTCCCCGTCCACCGCGGCGAACCCGGCCGCGACGTCCAGGAAGTTGGCCAGGGTCTCCCGGCGCCGGGCGGCCAGGGCGTGCGGCGAAGCGGAGAGCTCCACTTCGAGTCCGGTGGTGGCGAGGACGCGGTGGAGTACGTCCATCAGGGGGTCGGCCAGCGAGCGGCGCAGGTCGCGCAGTTCGGTGGCGAGGCGGGCGAAGCGGACGCGCGCCTCGGCGGAGAACGGCAGCTGGTCGTCCTCGGCCCCGCCGGACTCCAGGAAGGTGTCGAGGGCGTCGGCGAGCGAGATCACCTCGGCCGGGTCGGTGCCCTCGACGGCCTCGGCCAGACGCAGATCCGGGTCGGCGTCGTCGCCCGCGGTGGAACGGTGGACGAGGAGACGGGCCCGGCGTCCGAGGAGGGCGAGGTCGCGGGGGCCGATGCGCCAGCGGGGGCCGGTGAGCAGCCGGACCAGGGAGGCGTTGGCCCCGGGGTCCTGGAGGACCTCGCAGACGGCGACGAGGTCGGCGACCTCGGGCAGGTGCAGCAGTCCGGACAGGCCGACGACCTCGACCGGGATGTCCCGGGCGACGAGTGCGGCCTGGATCCGGGGGAAGTCGCCCGCGGTCCGGCAGAGCACGGCGATCTCCCCGGGCGCCGTGCCGGTGCGCACGAGGTGGGCGAGCGAGTCGCCGAGCCACTCGATCTCCTCGGCGTGCGTGCGCAGCAGGGCGCAGCGGACCGTGCCGTCCCTCTCCGCCCCGGGGGCGGGCCGCAGTGCCTCGACGCCTTCGTGCATGGCGCGCAGGGGCTCGGCGAGGCCGTTGGCGAGGTGGAGGAGACGGCCGCCGCTGCGGCGGTTCTCGCTGAGGGAGTAGCGGGTGGCGGGTGTCCCGTCGGCGTGCGGGAAGTGCCGGGGGAAGTCGTCGAGGTTCGCCACGGACGCACCGCGCCAGCCGTAGATCGCCTGGCAGGGGTCGCCGACCGCGGTGACGGCGTGGCCCGTCGTGCCGCTGCCGCCCCCTCCGCCGAAGAGCGCGGCCAGGAGCCGCCGCTGGGCCACGGAGGTGTCCTGGTACTCGTCGAGCAGGACGACCCGGAACTCGTCGCGCAGGATCGCCCCGACCTCGGGCCGGGTGAGGGCCAGCTCAGCGGAGAGGGCGATCTGGTCGCCGAAGTCGAGGAGGTCTCGGCCGCGCTTGGCGTCGCGGTAGCGCCGGGTCAGTCCGAGGAGCTCGCGGCGGGCTCCGGCGGCCTCCGGGATCTTGCGCAGCTCGGCGTTGGTGAGCCGGGCCGTCTCCAGGGTGCGGAGCAGCTCGGTGTCGTACTCCGCGAGCTGTTCGGGCCGGACGAGATGCTCGGCGAGCTCGGCGTCCAGGGCCAGCAGGTCGCTGACGAGCGTGGGGAAGGACCTGGTCAGCGCGGGGTAGGGGCCGGGGGCCTCGCGCAGCACCCGGGCGGCGAGCTGGTAGCGCGTGGCGTCGGCGAGGAGCCGGGTGGTGGGTTCGAGGCCGATGCGCAGGCCGTGCTCGGTGAGGAGCCGGCCGGCGAAGGCGTGGTAGGTGGAGATGCTCGGCTCGCCCGGGGGGTCGTCCGGGTCGATGACGTCCGGGTCGGTGACCCCGGCCGCGACGAGTGCCTTGCGGACGCGCTCGGCGAGCTCGCCCGCGGCCTTGTTCGTGAAGGTCAGCCCGAGAACCTGCTCCGGGGCGACCTGGCCGGTCCCCACCAGCCACACCACCCGGGCGGCCATCACCGTGGTCTTCCCCGAGCCGGCTCCGGCCACGATCACCTGCGGGGCGGGCGGCGCGGTGATGCAGGCCGTCTGCTCCGGGGTGAAGGGAATCCCGAGGAGCTCCTTGAGCTGCTCGGGATCGGTGATACGGGAGGACACTCCAGAGAGGCTAACCGGAGGCACCGACAACGCCATCCGGCACCGATTCCGTCAGGGCGTTCATTCGATGATCTGACTGCCTTCGGGCTGCGC
Source organism: Streptomyces sp. CB02058 (assembly GCF_001905505.1). Taxonomy (GTDB): domain Bacteria; phylum Actinomycetota; class Actinomycetes; order Streptomycetales; family Streptomycetaceae; genus Streptomyces. Next base: position 974,121 of record NZ_LIPG01000001.1, on the reverse strand, counting down.
GCTGCACGACGCCTTGAAGGCGCAGTGGGTGCAGTGGGTTCCCGTCGTCGGGGTGAACCGCTCGTCCAGGACCCGGCCCGCCGCCGTCGCGAGCAGGTCGGAGACCCACTCCCCCGCCAGGGGTTCCTGGGCCTGCACCTTGGGAAGGGTGTCGCCGCCCTCCTTCTTCGGGGCGGGCTGCCGCAGCTGGACGAGTTCGGCGCCCCCGGGTTCGGGCCGGCGGCCGTCGAAGACCTCGTCGACGGCCCCTTCCCTGACCGCCAGCTGGTACACGGCGAGCTGGGGGTGGGAGGCCACCTCGTCCTTGGCGGGCGCGCTCTTGCCGGTCTTGAAGTCGACGACGTACGCCCGGCCCTCGGTGTCCTGTTCGACCCGGTCCATCGAGCCCCGGATGCGCACGGCGTACTCACCGGCTTCGAGGGTGACGTCGAAGTCGTGCTCGCTCGCGGCGGGCGTGCGCCCGGCGCGGTCCATGACATGCCAGCGCAGAAAACGCTCCAGGGCGGCGCGCGCCTGGTCCTTCTCCTGGTGCGACTTCCAGGGCGCGTCGAAGACCAGGCCGTCCCATACGGAGTCCAAGCGTTCCATCAGGACGTCGAGATCGGCGGCGGTACGCCCCGAGGCCACCTCGTCGGCGAGCACGTGGACGACGTTGCCGAAGCCCTGTGCCGCCGTCGCGGGGGCGTCGGCCTTGACCTCGCGGCCCAGGAACCACTGGAGGGCACAGGTGTTGGCGAGCTGGTCGAGCGCGCTCCCGGAGAGCGTGACGGGGCGGTCCCGGTCGCGCAGCGGGACCTCGGAGCGGGTGGGCTCGTTCAGCCCCCACCAGCGGTGCGGATGGGCTGCGGGCACCAGCGGCTGGCCCTCGTCGTCGGTGAGCGCGGCGAGCCGGGCGAGCCGGTGCGCGGCGGCGTCGCGCAGGGTGTCGGACGCGGCGGGATCGACGGTCGTGGCACGGAGTTCGGCGACGAGCGCGGCGACCGCGAGCGGGCGGCGGGGGCGGCCGGTGACGTCCCTGGGCTCGGCGCCCAGCTCGGTGAGGAAGCGGGACGGCTGGTCGCCGTCGTCGGCGGGGGCCTTGACCGCGGTGACGACGAGCCGTTCACGGGCGCGGGTCGCGGCGACGTAGAAGAGGCGGCGCTCCTCGGCCAGGAGCGCCCCCGGGGTCAGCGGTTCGGCGAGGCCGTCCCGGCCGATCCGGTCCGCCTCCAGGAGCGATCCGCGCCTGCGCAGGTCGGGCCAGAGCCCTTCCTGGACTCCCGCGACGACCACCAGGGGCCATTCCAGGCCCTTGGAGCGGTGCGCGGTCATCAGGCGTACGGCGTCGGGGCGCACGGCGCGCCGCGAGAGGGTGTCGGCGGCGATGTCCTGGGCGTCGATCTCCTCCAGGAAGTTGAGCGCGCCACGTCCTCCGGTGCGTTCCTCGGCCCGCGCGGCGGTGTCGAAGAGGGCGCACACGGCGTCGAGGTCCCGGTCGGCGTTCCGGCCGCCGGCGCCGCCGCGCAGCGCGGCCCGCTCCAGCCGGCCGGGCCAGGGGGTCCCGTTCCACAGGGTCCACAGCGCCTCCTCGGCGGTTCCGCCGCCTGCCAGGAGTTCGGTGGCCTTGCGCAGGAGCGCGCCGAGACGCTGGGCTCCGCGGGCGTACGCCGGATCGTGCGTGACCAGTCGCTCGGGCTCCGCGAGCGCACGGGCCAGGAGCTCGCCGGAGGGCGGCGGTACGCGGTGCCCGGCGGCCCGCTCCTCGTCGCGCAGGGCACGGCCGAGTCGGCGCAGATCGGCGGCGTCCATGGAGCCGAGGGGCGAGGCGAGGAGGGCGAGGGCGGTCTCGGTGTCGAGCGCGCCGGGCGCCGCCTCGCTCCCGTCGTCCCCGTCGTCGTCCTCCTGGTCGTCGGGCACCGCGCGGTGCAGCGCGGCGGTGGCGACGGTGCGCAGCGCGGTCAGCAGCGGGGCGACCGCGGGCTCGTGGCGCAGCGGAAGATCGTCGCCGTCCACCTCCAGGGGGACACCGGCCGAGGTGAGCGCCCGGCGCACGGCGGGGATCGAACGGCCGCCGGCGCGCACGAGGACCGCCATGTCCCTCCACGGCACGCCCTCCTCCAGATGCGCGCGCCGGAGCAGATCGGCGATGTTCTCCAGTTCGGTGGAGGCCGTCGGATAGGTGTACGCCTCGACCCGGCCGCCCTCGCGCACGGCGGACAGCTCCCGATGGGCCCGGACCTTGGCCGAGGGCAGCCGGGTGAGCGGCATCCGGCGGGTGAGCAGCCGGGTCGCTTCGAGCAGCCGGGCGCCGGAGCGGCGTGAGGTGGTGAGCACGCCGACGGGGGCGGGCGCGCCGTCGGCGCGGCGGAAGACGTCGGGGAAGTCGAGGATGCCGTTCACATCGGCGCCCCGGAAGGCGTAGATCGACTGGTCGGGGTCGCCGAAGGCGATCAGTGTGCGCCCCCCGCCGCTGCCCGGGGCACCGCTCCCCCGGTTCCCGGCCAGCGCGTGCAGCAGCCGCACCTGGGCCGGGTCGGTGTCCTGGTACTCGTCGACGAGGACCACGTCGTAGCTCCGGGCCAGCACCTCCGCGACCTCGGGCCGCTCGGCGAGCAGGACCGCGCGGTGGACCAGTTCCGCGTAGTCGAGGACCCCCTGGGCGTCGAGGACGTCCAGGTACTCGGCGAGGAACTGCGCCGCGGCGCTCCAGTCCGGGCGGCCGGTGCGCCGGGCGAAGGCGCCCAGCGCGTCGGGCCCGAGGCCGAGCTCGCGGCTGCGGGCCAGCACCGCGCGCACCTCGTCCGCGAAGCCCCGGGTGGTCAGGCAGGCACGCAGTTCGTCGGGCCAGCGGACATGGGCCAGCCCCGACTGCTCCAGGCCGAGCTGCCCCGCGAGGAGCTCACGGACGGTGACGTCCTGCTCGGGGCCGGAGAGCAGACGCAGCGGATCGGCGAACAGGTCCGCGTCCTGGTGGGCGCGGACCAGGGCGTAGCAGTACGAGTGGAAGGTGGTGGCCTGCGGGCCCCTGGGCCCGCCGAGCCGGGCGGCCATCCGGTCGCGCAGCTCGACCGCCGCCTTGCGGCTGAAGGTGAGGACGAGGATGCGGGCCGGGTCGGTGCCGTCGGCCACGCGCCGCGCGACCGCCTCGACCAGGGTCGTGGTCTTGCCGGTGCCCGGCCCGGCGAGGACCAGCAGCGGGCCGCCCCCGTGGTCAACCACCGCGCGCTGCGGCGCGTCCAGGAGAGGGGGGTCCACGGAGCCGGGAGGCGTGCGCACCAGCCGGTACGCGCCCGGGGCCCGCCGCCGTGTCTGACGGTGCGGGCTGTTCCGGGTGGTGGAGGAGGAGCTCACGTGGGTCGCCGGTCCTGGTGGGTGTACTCGGTCTGCTCGGTGGCCGGCCCGGTGATGAGGGCCGGTGGGCCTCGTGACGACGGCCGGTCGGTTACGGCCTCGTGGAGACGGCCTGACGGTGACGGAACGGAAGGGGGAGCGGAGCGTGCCGCGTGTGGACGACGCTACGCCAGCGGCGGGGCGGAAAGCAGGCGATGGGCCGCGTCGCCCGTCACATGTGCGCCCCCTGACGTGGGTGCGTCCCTCGTCACATGCGCGCCTCGTGCCACGGACATGTCCCCCGTCACATGCGCACCCCGTGCCACGGACGCGTCCCTCGTCGCATGCGCACCCCGTGGCACGCCCGCTTCCCCGTCGGCCCGGCGCCTGTCCCGCCGGGGCCCGATGGCGGAAGCTGTCAGATGTGAGCTTCCTCGCCCGTGTCCGGATCACCGGCCACGCCGTCCCACCTGGCCCGCTTCATGTCGAGGCGCGGTACGTGCCCGTCCGCGCCGGGCGGGGCGGCCCGGAGCGGGGTGCCCTCCTCGCGGTAGTGGTCCAGCGCCCGCGGTTCATGACCCGGCAGCAGCGTGCCGTCGGACCGCACCACACGCCACCAGGGGGCGGCGGAGCCGTACAGCGCCATCACCCGGCCGACCTGCCTCGGCCCGCCGTCGCCGAGCCACTCCGCGATGTCCCCGTACGTCATGACGCGGCCGGGCGGGATCAGGTCCGCCACGTCCAGGACCCGCTCCGCGTAGACGGGCAGCTCCGGGGCCTCGGGGGTGGCGGGCGCGGCACCGGTCCTGTCGCCCCTCGTCCGGTCTTGGCTCATCCGTCACATCCTGCCGTACGCCACCGACAGCCGGGAGCTCCAGATCTCGGCCTGGTCACAGAGCGTGCAAGCCGGGGCGAAGCCGCGTATGTTGCGCATCGCGCTCGTGCCATGCACCCTGATGCCCCTCTCTGTCCGCTGGCCGTGCCACCATCATGCGGGCGGTGACCGGTGATACGAGAACACGAAGATCCATCAGAGGCGAAGGAGCAGGGCGTGCAGCCACCGAAGGCGGCGGACGCCTCTGACGCCGAGCCGCGCCCGGACGCGCCCGGCGCCCCGGAACCGGCAAAGGAGACTCCCGAGCCCGGCACCGAGCCCCTGGCGGGCTCGACGCTCGCGTCGGCCGACGCCGCGCTGACCGACCGCGTCTCGGGCGACGAGCCGCTGCTGCCCGCCCGGGTGCACCGCCCGTCCGATCTGCTGCGGCTCCTCGTCGGTGTCCTCGCGATCGCTCTGCTCTTCTCCATCGCCGCCTTCGCCCAGGGCACCACCACCGGTCTCGAGGACGACATCTCCAAGGGCACCGACCAGGCGCCCGACCTGCTGATCAAGCTCGCCGGTCTGGTGTCCAGCATCGCCGTGCTCCTCGTGCCGGTCGCCTTCGCGATCGAGCGCCTGGTCAAACGCGACGGACTGCGGATCGCGGACGGCGTGCTCGCCGCCGTGCTCGCCCACGGTGTGACCCTCGCCACCGATCTCTGGGTGGCCCGGTCGGCCCCCGGCACCATCCGGGAGGCGCTGACCCAGCCCCAGCCGGGGGACGCGCTCACCGACCCCGTGCACGGCTATCTCGCACCCGTCATCGCCTATATGACGGCGGTCGGGATGGCCCGCAGACCCCGCTGGCGGGTCGTGCTGTGGGTGGTGCTGCTCCTGGACGCGTTCGCGATGCTGGTCGGCGGCTACACCACGCCCTTCTCGATCGTCCTCACCGTGCTGATCGGCTGGACCGTGGCGTACGGCACGCTGTACGCGGTCGGCTCGCCGAACGTACGCCCGACCGGTCAGCACCTGATGGCCGGTCTGCGCCACGTCGGCTTCCGCCCGGTCGCCGCGATGCGCACCGAGGACGCCCACGACAACATCGACCAGAGCGACCGGGGCCGCCGCTATCTGGTCACCCTGGAGGACGGCCCACCGCTGGACGTGACGGTCGTCGACCGTGAACAGCAGGCCCAGGGCTTCTTCTACCGGGTGTGGCGCAGGCTCACCCTGCGCAGCATCACCCAGCGCCGCTCCATCCAGTCGCTGCGGCAGGCACTGGAGCAGGAGGCGCTCCTCGCGTACGCCGCGATCGCCGCCGGGGCCAACGCCCCCAAGCTGATCGCCACGTCCGAACTCGGCCCCGACGCCGTGATGCTCGTGTACGAGCACATCGGCGGGCGCTCGCTGGACGCCATGGAGGACGAGGAGATCACCGACGAGCTGGTGCGGGGCGCCTGGCGGCAGGTGCGGGCCCTCCAGTCGCGGCGGATCGCGCATCGCAGGCTGACCGGCGACGCCATCCTGGTCGACCGTTCCGGCACGGTGTTCGTGACGGATCTGCGCGGCGGTGAGATCGCGGCGGGCGACCTGATCCTGCGGATGGACGTCGCCCAGCTGCTCACCACCACCGGGCTTCGCGTGGGCGCCGAGCGGGCCGTCGCGGGGGCTCTCGCCGTGCTCGGGCCGGATGCCGTCGCCGACTGCCTGCCGCTGCTCCAGCCGATCGCGCTGAGCCGCTCCACGCGGGCGACGCTGCGCAGACTCGCCCGGGAGCGTTCGCAGCGCGAGCGCGAGGCGGTGCTGGAGGCCTCGCAGGCGGCGAAGCAGGCGAAGGCCGAGGAGCACGAAGCCGCGGCGGCCAACGACCGCAAGGCCGCCCGCAAGTCGCTGCGCACGGAGAAGCAGGCCGAGAAGCGGGCGATGGACGACGCCCTGGAAGAGGCCCGCGAGGAGGACATGCTGGCCCAGATCCGCCGCGAGGTGCTGCTGATCAGGCCGCAGGCGCCGGTCGAGCCGGTCCGTCTGGAACGCATCAAGCCGCGGACCCTCTTCAGCTTCATCGCCGGTTCGATCGCCGCCTACTTCCTGATCTCGCAGGTCACCGAGGCCGATTTCGGCACGGTGGTGGAGCAGGCGGAGTGGGGCTGGGTGGCGGCGGCACTGGGCTTCTCGGCCCTGAGCTACGTCGCCGCGGCCATGAGCCTGCTGGGCTTCGTGCCGGAGCGGGTGCCGTTCGGGAAGACCGTGCTGGCGCAGGTGGCCGGGTCGTTCGTGAAGATCGTGGCCCCGGCGGCGGTCGGCGGTGTGGCGCTGAACACGCGCTTCCTGCAACGCGCCGGAGTGCGCCCGGGTCTCGCGGTCGCGAGCGTCGGCGCGTCCCAGCTGTTCGGCCTCGGCTGCCACATCCTGCTGCTCGCCCTCTTCGGCTATCTGACGGGTACGGAGAAGACACCGGACTCGCTCACCCCCTCCAGGACGGTCATCGCGGGGCTGCTCACCGTGGCCGTGCTCGTGCTGGTGGTCACCGCGATCCCGTTCCTGCGGAAGTTCGTCGTCACCCGGGTGCGGTCCCTGTTCGCCGGAGTCGTGCCCCGCATGCTCGACGTGGTGCAGCGCCCGCAGAAGCTGATCACCGGCATCGGCGGCATGCTGCTGCTGACCGGCCTGTTCGTGCTCTGCCTGGACGCCTCGATCCGCGCGTTCAGCGGTCCGGACGTGCCGCAGCTCAGCTACGCGAGCATCGCGGTGGTCTTCCTCGCGGGCAACGCGCTCGGTTCGGCTGCGCCCACCCCGGGCGGTATGGGCGCGGTCGAGGGTGCGCTGACCCTGGGTCTGATCGCGGTCGGCCTGCCGAAGGAGGTCGCGGCTCCGGCGGTGCTGCTGTACCGCGTCATGACCCTCTGGCTGCCGGTGCTGCCCGGCTGGATCTGCTTCAACCAGCTCACCCGGAAGGGCGAGCTCTAGGGGCTCCCGTCCGGATACGGCCGGACGGGACTCCGAGGACCGCACGAACACCTGCACGAGGGTGCTCCACCCGCATGGCCCACGCCCCGCGCGGCACCTCGTGCCCCGCCGCACGATGGGGTCATGAGGACTTCCCCCGCCCTGCGTGCCGCTGCCCTCGCCGCCACCGCCACGGTGCTGCTGCCCCTGACGGCCTGTTCGGACGACGGTGACGGGGGTACGGAGTCGACGCCGTCGACCGCCTCGACGGCGTCCCCCACCGCCACCTCGAAGGAACTGTCCTCCCAGAAGCTCGACTGGCAGCCCTGCCCCGCCCCCAGCACGGCCCAGGGCAGCGGCACGGCCCCCACGCCGCTGCCGGGCGGCGCCGCCTGGCAGTGCTCCTTCATGGACGTACCGCTCGACTACGCGGACCCGGACGGCCGGACCATCGAACTGGCCCTCATCCGCGCACCCGCCAGGAACAAGGACCGGCGGATCGGCTCGCTCGTCTTCAACTTCGGCGGGCCGGGCGCCTCGGGCGTCGCCACGCTGCCGTCCTTCGGCACCGACTACGACTCCCTGCGCACCCGCTACGACCTGGTGAGCTTCGACCCGCGCGGGGTCGGCCGCAGCGAAGCCGTCCAGTGCGCGGACGACGCGGAGCTCGACGCCCGTTACGAACAGGACGGCACCCCGGACGACGCCGAGGAGGAGAAGCGGTTCGCCGAGGACCAGAAGTCCTACATCGCGGCCTGCGAGGAGAACTCGGGGGACGAACTCCCCTTCGTCGGCACGACGAACGCGGCCCGGGACATGGACCTGCTCCGCCAGGTGCTCGGCGACGACAAGCTGAACTACTTCGGGATCTCCTACGGCACCGAACTGGGCGGCGTCTACGCCCATCTGTACCCCCGGAACGTCGGCCGGGCCGTCCTGGACGCCGTCGTCGACCCCACGGAGAACTCCCTCGAATCCTCGCTCGGCCAGGCCGAGGGCTTCCAGCTGGCCCTGGACAACTTCACCGCCGACTGCGCGGAGCGCGACGACTGCAAGCTCCCGGGAGCCACCGCGAAGGAGGTCCAGGACTGGATCGCCGGCCTCCTCGCCAAGCTGGAGGAGAAGCCCGTACCCGGGCTCGGCGAACGGGAGCTGACGCAGACCCAGGCCACGACGGGTATCGCCTCGGCCCTCTACTCCCAGGAGACCTGGCCGCTGCTCGAACAGGGCCTCGACGAGGCGGACGGTGACAACGGCGGGCTGCTGCTGGCACTCGCCGACTCGCTGAACGGCCGCTCCGAGGACGGCCACTACGACAACTCGAACGCGGCCAACACCGCCATCAACTGCGCCGACTCCGAGGAGCGGTTCAGCCTGGAGCAGACCAGGAAGGCACTCCCCCGGTTCCGCGAGGCCTCCCCCGTCTTCGGCGACTACCTGGGCTGGGGCCTGATGGCCTGCACCGGCTGGCCCGTCGCGGGTGCCTGGGACACCCCGGACGTGAGCGCGCCCGGCTCCGCCCCGATCCTGGTCATCGGCAACACCGGGGACCCCGCGACGCCGTACGCCGGCGCGAAGGCGATGGCCGCCGAACTCGGCAAGGGCGTCGGCATCGAGCTCACCTACAAGGGTGAGGGCCATGGGGCGTACAACAGCGGCAGCACCTGTGTGCAGAGGGCCGTGGACGGTTATCTGCTGGAAGGAAAGGTGCCGAAGTCGGGAACGGTCTGCGAGTGACCGCTCGTTGGACGGCCGGACAGAGGTGACCGGCACCGGTGGCCCCGGACCGCTCCGGGTGCCGGCCTCCGGGCCCCGGGGGGAGGGAGCGCGCATGCGCGTACGCGTAGGGACCCGCGCGGGTGCGGCGACGGCCGGAGCGGCCCTGCTGCTGGTGACCGCGGTCCTCACGGGGTGCGACGACGGCCCGGCGCCCCCTCAGTCGTCCAAGGGCTCGTCGCCCCGGGCGTCCGAGGAGTCCTCGAAGGCGTCCGGGGCGCCGCCCGCGCTGGACTGGAAGCGCTGCGAGGCCCCCGAGGGCGGCACCGAGCCCGGTCCCGGGTGGCGGTGCGCCACCCTCGACGTGCCCCTGGACCACGCGGCTCCCGACAGCAGGACGATCGGCATCGCGCTGATCCGCAAGGCCGCCACGAGGAAGAGCGAGCGGCTCGGCTCGATGCTCTTCAACTTCGGCGGGCCCGGCGGCTCCGGCGTCGGCATCCTGCCGCGCGCCGCGGGTTCGTACAGGGAGCTCAACACCCGCTACGACCTGGTGGGCTTCGACCCGCGCGGGGTCGCCGCCAGCTCGGGCGTCCATTGCAGGAGCGACAAGGACCAGGAGACGGCCTACCGCGAGGTCGACATGACCCCGGACACACCGGCGGAGGAGGCCGCGTTCATCGCGGACGGGCGGGACTTCGGCGCCGGCTGCGCGCGTCTCTCCGGCACGGTGCTCCCCCACGTCGGCACGGCGAACGCCGCCCGGGACATGGACGCGATCCGCCGGGCGCTCGGCGACGAGAAGCTGTCGTACTTCGGCATCTCGTACGGCACGGAGCTCGGCGGGACCTACGCCCATCTCTTCCCCGAGAGAGTGGGGAGAGTGGTGCTGGACGCCGTCGTCGACCCGACGGCGGACTCGGTGGGCCACGCCCGCAACCAGGCGACGGGCTTCCAGCGGGCCCTGGAGAACTATCTGAAGGACCGCGGGCAGGACCCCGCCGCCGGCACCCGGCGCATCGCGGCCCTGCTGGAGCGGATCGACAGGAATCCGCTGCCGACCTCGTCCGGCCGGGAGCTCAACGAGTCGCTGGCCGTCATCGGCATCGTGAAGCCCCTCTACTCCAGGAGCGGCTGGCCCACCCTGACGGCCGCGCTCGACGAGGCCGAGGACAGCGGCAGGGGCGACCGGCTGCTGGAGCTGGCCGACGCCTACAACGGCCGGGACGGCAGCGGGCACTACGACACCCAGAACCACTCCCAACGGGCGATCTCCTGCGCCGACGCCAGGGCCAGGCCGACGGCGGCCGAGGCCCGGGCCCTGCTCCCCGAGTTCCGGAAGCTCTCACCGGTCTTCGGCCCGTTCCTGGCGTGGGACACGGCGGGCTGGTGCGCCCACTGGCCGGTGGAGGGGGAGCACGACACCCCCGAGGCGAGCGCGCCGGGCGCCGCACCGGTCCTCGTCATCGGCACCACGGGCGACCCCGCGACACCGTACGAGGGCGCGCGGAGGATGGCCGACGAGCTGGGTGACGGGGTCGGCGTGATGCTGACCAACAAGGGCGAGGGGCACGGTTCGTACGGCGTGAGCCCGTGCGTGACCTCGATCGTCGACGCCTACTTCCTGGAGGGGAAGGTCCCGGCGGACGGACGCACCTGCTCCTGACCACGGCACGGCACGCGAAGAGCCGGCCCCGTCACGACACGCGAAGGGGCCGGCCCCGTCTCCGGAGCCGGCCCCTTCACAGATGCCGGTGCGTCACACCGAGCCGTGGTCCAGCGGCCTAGTAGACCGGCTTCTCCGGCTCGATCTGGTTGACCCAGCCGATGACCCCGCCGCCGAGGTGCACCGCGTCGGCGAAGCCCGCCGACTTGAGGACCGCCAGGACCTCGGCGCTGCGCACACCGGTCTTGCAGTTCAGGACGATGCGCCTGTCCTGCGGGAGGTCCTGGAGGGCGTTGCCCATCAGGAACTCGTTCTTCGGGATCAGCCGGGAGCCGGGGATCGAGACGATCTCGTACTCGTTCGGCTCGCGGACGTCGATGAGGTCGATCTTCTCGTCGGCGTCGATCCACTCCTTGAGCTGCTTGGGAGTGATCGTGGAACCGGCCGCCGCCTCCTGGGCCTCCTCGGACACGACGCCGCAGAAGGCCTCGTAGTCGATGAGCTCGGTGACGGTCGGGTTCTCGCCGCAGACCGCGCAGTCGGGGTCCTTGCGGACCTTGACCTGGCGGTACTGCATCTCCAGCGCGTCGTAGATCATCAGACGGCCGACGAGCGGGTCACCGATACCGGCGAGCAGCTTGATGGCCTCGTTGACCTGGATGGAGCCGATGGACGCGCAGAGCACACCCAGGACACCGCCCTCGGCGCAGGACGGAACCATGCCGGGGGGCGGCGGCTCCGGGTAGAGGCAGCGGTAGCAGGGACCGTGCTCGGACCAGAAGACGGACGCCTGGCCGTCGAAGCGGTAGATCGAGCCCCAGACGTACGGCTTGTTCAGCAGGACCGCGGCGTCGTTGACGAGATAGCGGGTGGCGAAGTTGTCCGTGCCGTCCACGATCAGGTCGTACTGGGCGAAGATGTCCATCACGTTGTCGGCTTCGAGCCGCTCCTCGTGAAGGACGACGTTCACCAGGGGGTTGATCCCCTGCACGGTCTCCTTGGCCGACTGGGCCTTGGACTTGCCGATGTCGGCCTGGCTGTGGATGACCTGGCGCTGCAGGTTCGACTCGTCGACCTCGTCGAACTCGACGATACCGAGCGTGCCGACACCGGCCGCGGCCATGTACATCAGGGCCGGCGAGCCGAGACCGCCGGCTCCGACACAGAGCACCTTCGCGTTCTTCAGCCGCTTCTGTCCGTCCATCCCGACATCCGGGATGATCAGGTGGCGGGAGTACCTGCGGACCTCATCGACGGTGAGCTCGGCAGCCGGCTCGACCAGGGGTGGCAGCGACACAGGAACCTCAACAATGCAGGTGGTCGGTTTCTACGTACTTCATCTACGTACGGTTGTTCTCCCGTAACACTGCCACGCCGCTTCTCATTCCGAGATACCGGGTCCGATCCGCGAGACGAATTCGTCCCAGTAGCTGGGCAGTGCCGCGAATGGGTCGCTTTGTCCCCTCGTGCCGTCCCGGTCGGTGAAGAAGATCGTGCCCGCTCCCTGCCAGCGCGCGATGCGCATGGCCTCCTCCAGATGGGTGCGCGGGACCCCGTGGACGAGGTGCGCGAAGCGGCCCGGCTCGTACGCGGCCGTCCACTCGGCCACCTGCGACCAGCGGTAGTCGGTCCAGGGCCCCCGGAAGGTGACCAGCTGGTCGGCGGCCTCGGCGTACCCCGGGTGGGGGTGCGTTCCGTGGCCCAGGACCAGCCGCCCGCCCTCCTCGTCCGAGCTGTCGCTGTCGGCGAGGAGCGCGGTGAGGGTGCTGGTCAGCCGGCGGACCGCGGGGAGGCGGTCGCGTTCGGCGGGGCACCGGTCCAGATAGAAGCCGCCGACGCGGTACCAGTCGAGGTATGACTGCGCGTCGGCGATCAGCTCCCCGAAGGGGCGGTCGCCGTGGGCCAGGTCGAGGTGGCCGAGCAGCCTCCCCCCGGAGGCCCTGACGGTGTCGTCGGGTGCCTCCCCGTGCAGGGCGCGCTCGCGGGCGTTGCGGAGGCGGCCCGCCGCTTCCAGGCAGTGCGGGTCGGGGCGGGCGCCCGGCCCGTTGTCGATGTTGAGCACCGCCCAGTGCAGGGGTGTGCCCGGGCGGTTGAGCCCGTCCCATTCGGTGGGTGCGAGCAGCGGATGGGCGTAGCCGGGCACGCCCACCCCGAGCCCCTCGTCCGCATCGGCCCGCAGGACGGAGCCGGTGCTCGTCAGATACGGCACGCCGCCTCCATCCAGATGTCGGCGAGCGACTCCTCCAGATTGATCCGGGGCCGCCAGCCGAGCCTGTCCCGTGCGGTGCGGACGTCGGCCTGCTGCCAGGCGCCGCAGCCGTCCGGGTACGGGGAGGGGGTCGCGGCGAGGTGCTCCACGACGGACTCCGTCGAGGCGCGGGGCGCGCCGATGGGGAGCCGGGCGGGGGGTGTGTCCAGCTCGTGGAGCGCGCCCGCGTATCCGGCGACCCTGGCCAGGACCGCCGCCGCGTCGCGCAGCCGCACGGCACGGCCGGTGCCGATGTTCACGACGCCCTGGGCCGCGGAGAGCGAGGCGGCGTGGACGGCGCGCGCGACGTCGCGTACGTCGACGAAGTCCCGCTGCACACCGAGGCCGCTGAGCTTGAGCTCGGGGTCGCCGGACTGCATGGCACGGCGCATCGTCTCGGCGAGCCTGCCGAGCGGGGAGCCTGCCGGGGTGCCGGGCCCGACGGGAGAGAAGACCCGGAGCACGACCGCGTCGAGACCGGAGCCGAGCACCAGCTCGGTGGCGGCGAGCTTGCTGACGCCGTACGGACCTCCCGGACGGGGCACGGCGTCCTCGGCGGTGGACGAGCCGGGCTGGGAGGGCCCGTACTCGGACGCGCAGCCGACCTGGACGAGCCTCGGGCTGCATCCACTGCGGCGCATGGCCTCGCAGACCGTCGCGACGGCCACGGTGTTGTGGCGGGTCAGGTCGCGGGCGCCGCCCCGGGTGGCCCCCGCGCAGTTGACGACGACCCCGGGGTGGACGGCGTCCAGGAAGCGGGTGAGCGCCCCGGGGCTGCCGCCCGCGAGGTCGAACCGTACGTCGGCGTCGTCGCCCCGGCCGAGCGCCGTGAGGTGCACGGCGGGGTCGGCCAGCAGGCGGTCGGCGACGAATCGGCCCAGGAATCCGTTGGCTCCGAGCAGCAGAACCCTCATCGCGCGCCCCCTCGGTGCCGACGGCGTGCTGCCGGTGAGAGGGATTGGGGGGTCATGTCCGGTGTCTCCTTGAGGAAAGAGGTGAGCGGGGGGGAAGCCCGCGGCGTCGGCTCCGCGGGATGGGGAGGGGTCCGCTACGCCGAGGCGTGGGCGGACGCCCGGGTGAGGGTGACCGATGCGTGGATCAGCAGCCCCAGCGCGGCGGCGCCGCATGCCAGGGCGGGTACGCCGCCGGGACCGGCCGAGGCGACGACGGCCTCGACCGGGCGGGCGACGGGATCGAGGCCGGGCAGCCGTCCGGCGAGGACCAGGAAGGGGGCGGCGACCTCGACGGCGCAGGCGGCGGCGAGTCCGGTGGCGGCGGGTTCCGGGAAGCCGTGCACGGCGAGCAGCCGGGCCAGGAAGAGGAGTGCTCCGAGGGCGACGGGTGCGGCCGTGACCATCGGGGCGCCGTCCTCACCGGGGTGGCCGAGCCCGGCGAGGAGGAGCAGCGCGGTCAGCGCGCAGAGGAAGAGCGCGAGTACGCCGAAGAGCAGCGGGCGTACGCCGGCGCCGAATTCCGAGAGCGCGTGGGACCCGGCGAGCCGGCTCCGCGCGTGGGCGGCGAACAGATGGGCGCACCAGGCGGCGGGCGCCAGGGCGAGGGCGAGACCGAGGAGGGGGGCGGGCGTAGCGGCCCAGTTGCCGTCGGGGCCTCCGCTGATGACCTGGGTGAGGAGGTCGTCGCCGTACACGGCGTATCCCAGGAGGCAGCAGACGTAGAGGGTGATGCCGCCGGTGCCTTCCGGGGCGCGCAGGGGGCCGCCGCGCAGGCAGAGCCGGAGTCCGAGGACGACGAGCAGGGCTCCCAGGGCGGTCACCGCGCATCGGGCCTCCCCGCCGAGGACTCCCTCGGTGGCCCGGAGCGCCCCGGTGGTGGCGAGGCAGGCGGCGCCGGGCAGCAGCGCGGTCAGCGTCCACGCGGCCCGTGCCTCCGTGCCGGACTCCGGCCTCGGCTCGGGTCCACCGGGGCGCGCCGCCCTGCCGGAGCCGGGGATGCGCGCGTAGAGCTCCTCGGCGAGCGAGAAGACGTCACGGTGCCGGTAGCGCGCGGCGGCCCGGTCGGTGAGTCCGTGGGCCTCCAGGCCGGCGGCGATCTCCAGGGGGTCGACGGCACGCTCGCAGAGGTCGCGGTGTCGGTGCATCAGCACCTTGACCGGGTCCGCCGTCCCGCGCCGGGCGGCGGACCGCCGGGCGGGGTGGTGGGCGATCTCGGGGGCCCTGACGGCGGACCGTACGGTTCCCGGTTCCCCCTCCGGCGCGCCCGGAACGGCGTCGAGAGAAGGGGTTTGGGCCGGTCTGCCCATCGGGGCACCTCCGTGGTCGTGGTCGTTCGTGTCGTCACGCATCGCCGTCCCCCGCTCCGCGTGCGCCCGCGCACACGCCCTCGGCGCCGATGGCCCAGCTCGGCACCCTGGACGCGCCGGAGGCGACCGGTTCGAGCGGCAGGCCGCCCAGCACATGGGCCTCCGGGGGCGTGGCGAAGGGGCGGGGCGGGCCGGCCGGGTCCCGGGTGTCCGGCGGTGCCGACCACCTGGCCGGGGCGTGGCCCACCAGGTCCAGGTAAATGCCGCGAAATGCCGCGAGGTTCTGTTCCACGGTGAAGAGCTCCAGTGCCCTGGCGCGCGCCGCCGCACCCAGGCGCGCGCGGCGCTCGGGGTCGCGCAGCAGCGCGAGACAGGCGTCGGCGAGCGCCTTCGGGTTGCGCGGGGGCACCACCAGTCCCGTACCGCCGACGACCTCGACCACGGCGCCGACGTCCGTCGAGACGGTGGCCCGGCCGCAGAACATCGCCTCGACCAGGCTGATGGGGAAGCCTTCGACGACGCTCGACAGGACGACGACTCCGCCCGCCGCGTAGGCCTCGGCGAGGTCGGGCACCTCGGGGCCGCCGATCTCCTCGAAGGTGACCGGGCAGGCGCCGACGGCGTGCGCGTCCGCGGCCTCGTCGGGGAAGAGCTGGGCGGCGAGCGCCTGGCACCGGGCGAGATACGTCTCGCCCTCACCGCCCTGGACCGGGGCGCCGAAGATCCTCAGCCGGGCGTCCGGTTCGGCCCTGTGGACCTCGGCGAAGGCGTGCAGCAGCGCGATCAGGTCCTTGGCGGGCTCGATCCGCCCGATCCACACCAGCGTGCCGGGCCCGCCCTCGTCGTCACCCTCACCGACGGCCCCGAAGCGCTCCGCCTCCATGCCCGGGTAGACGGTGCGCAGCTTGTCCCGGTCGGCCCCGAACCGCTCCTGCCAGCGGCGCACATGGGTGTTGCCGGGGGTGATGAGGGCGGCCTGGCGGTAGACCTCGGCGGCCAGCAGGCCGTGGAAGTTGGCCAGCAGGGCGCGCACCGGCGCACCGAGCGGGGCCTCGGGCGCCGCCAGGTAGTGGGCCCGCAGCGGCACACCGTGCTCGGTCACCAGCAGGGGCACGCCGAAGAAGCGTTTGGCCAACAGCCCCGGCAGGGCGGCCGCCCCTCCGGAGGCCGCGTGGCAGAGGTCGACCGCGCCGAGGCCGTCCTCGTCGTACCAGTCGAGGGACAGGGGGCGCAGCGCGCGCTCCAGCTCGGCCGCGAAGGCCAGGTAGTCGGGGACGGTGGCACTGTGGACGGTCCGCCCGGTGCCGGGTGCCCGGCAGGCCGACTCCACGATGCGTACGGTCGCCTCGGAGCGCAGGGCGGTGTGCAGTCCGCCGTGCTCCTGGGCCAGTTCGGCGAGGCCGTAGAGGCCCTCGGTGAAGAGGTCCGCCACCGCGGTGTCCTGGCCGAGGGGCTCGGGCCCGGGGACGGACCCGGCAGCCCCGCCGGCCCCGGGGGCGGTCTCCTGACCGGCGCAGACCGCGCCGACGAGCGCCGTCACGTGCGCCGTGAAGCGCCGCCTGTCCCGCCGCCCGTACGCGCGCCCCAGACCGGTGGCGATCCGGCCCGTCAGTCCCCGGGGGCGGCCGGTGTTCCGGGCGTCCTCCTCGTGCGTCCACAGCGGGGCCGTCCGCACCCGGCCGACCCGGTCGGGAAGCCTGACCCAGCCGCGTCGTTCCTGGTCGGCGGAGCGGCTCAGCGCGAAGAGGTCGAACTCGTGCTGGGGCAGACCGCGCACCAGACGGTCGCACCAGAGTCTGGACTCACCGGTCGCATACGGATAACCACCGTCCGTGAGGAGTCCGATCCGCACGAGCACACCCCCGATCTCCCTTGTGGGCGGCCGCCGTTGATCGGCGACTCGCAGCGGGACGACCGTAAGCGGATTCGCAGGTGGTGCGACGGACGGTTGTCCGTCGCACCACCGAAAGGGGTGAACCGGCGTAACTTTCACGCCCCGGTCGCGTTCTGTTGCGACAATGGGGCGTTCGGTTACGCGGAGTCAGGCTGCGGCCAGCTCCCTGCGGGCCGCGCGACGTGCCGCGGCGAGCGCGGGATCGAGTGCGGGCACCGCCGCCAGGAGCTGCCGGGTGTACGGGTGCTGCGGCGATCCGTACACCTCGTCGGCCTCGCCCTGTTCGACGATCCGGCCCTGCCGCATCACGGCGACCCGGTCGCTGACCTGCCGCACGACCGCCAGGTCGTGGGCGATGAAGACGAGTCCGATGCCCAGCTCGCGCTGGAGCTCGCCGAGGAGCGCGACGACCTGGGCCTGGGTCGTGACGTCGAGCGCGGAGACCGGCTCGTCGCAGACGATCAGCTTCGGCTCGGCGGCGAGCGCACGCGCGATGCCGATCCGCTGGCGCTGCCCGCCGCTGAACTCGTGCGGGTAGCGCTCGTACCGCCCCGCGTCGAGGCCGACCCGCTCCAGCAGCTCGCGCACCCGGTCCCGGATCCGCGCCTCGTCGGTCTCCCCAGCCGCGCGGATCGGGTCGGCCACGGACTCCCCGACGGAGCGGCGCGGGTTGAGCGAGGAGACCGGGTCCTGGAAGACCATCTGGAGCTCGCGGCGGAAGGGGCGCAGGCCCTTCTCCGGGAGCGAGCCGATCTCCGCGCCGGAGTAACGGAGGCTTCCCTCCGTCGGGTCGAGCAGCCGCACGAGCATCCGCCCGAGGGTCGTCTTGCCGCTGCCGCTCTCCCCCACGATGCCGAGGGTCTCGCCCGCGTGGAGGGTGAGGGAGACGCCGTCCACGGCGGTGACCCGGTCGCGGCCCCGGCCGAACTCGCGCCGGAGGCCGACGGCTTCGAGCAGGGGCCCGCCCCGCTCCTCGGCGGCACGCGGCGCCGGGACCGTGAGCTGGGCGGGGACCCGGGCAGGGCCCGTGACCGGCGCCGCGGCCCGGGCGGGGGCCGGGACCTGGGCCTGGGCCGGGACCACCCGTTTCCGGTCCACCCGGGGCACCGACGCCAGGAGTTCACGGGTGTACGCCTGCCGGGGCGCCCCCAGCACCTCCGCGACCGGGCCGCGCTCAACCGCGCGCCCGTGCCGCATGACCAGGATGTCGTCCACGCTCTCCGCGGCGACGCCCACGTCATGGGTGACCAGCAACAGGCCTGTGCCCGTCTCGCGGCGCAGCTCGTGCAGCAGGTCCAGGACCTGGGCCTGCACGGTGACGTCCAGGGCCGTGGTCGGCTCGTCCGCCACGATCAGGCGCGGTTCGCAGGCCAGGGCCATCGCGATGAGCGCCCGCTGCCGCATCCCTCCGGAGAACTCGTGCGGCCTGGAGCGCGCGCGGCGGGCCGCGTCCGGGATGCCGACCCGGTCCAGGACCTCGACGGCGCGGGCCCGCGCCGCCCGCCGGGAGACGGGGTTGTGCACCCTGTACACCTCGGCGATCTGGTCACCGACCGTGTAGTACGGGTCGAGCGAGGAGAGCGGGTCCTGGAAGACCATCGCGGCCTTGGCACCGCGCAGCGCCCGGAGCCCGGCCTCGTCCACCGCGTTCACGTCCGTGCCGGCGACGCGGACGGTCCCGCCGACCCGCGCCCCCGTGCCCCGGTGCAGCCCGAGCAGGGCGGACGCGGTCGCGCTCTTGCCCGAGCCGGACTCGCCGACGACCCCGAGGGCCGCGCCGGCGTCCAGGGTGAAGGAGAGCCCGTCCACGGCGCGGACGCTCCCGAAGTCGACGGTGAGGTTCTCGACCCGCACCAGCGGTGATGTCATGACAGGACCACCCGTCGGTCGGCCAGCGCGTACAGGACGTCCGCGACGGCATTGGCGAGCACCACGAAGAAGCCGGCCACCAGCACCATGCCGACGACCACCGGCAGGTCGACGACCTTGACGGCGTGGACCAGTTCGCGCCCGATGCCCGGTATCCCGAAGAGGGACTCGGTCAGGACCGCGCCGCCGAACATGCTGCCGAAGTCGAGCGCGCTGAGCGCGATCACGGGTGCGAGGGCGCCGCGCAGCGCGTGCCGCCCGATGACGGCCCGCTCACCGACGCCGTACGCCCGGAAGGTGCGCACATGGTCCTCGGCGAGCGTCTCCAGCATGGAACTCCTGGTCAGCCTCGCGTACTTGGCGGACTCGATGAGCGCCAGGGAGGCCCAGGGCAGCAGCAGCCCCCAGGCCCACTGCTCGGGGTTCTCGCTGAAGGGCACATAGGTCGGCGACGGCAGCCACTGGAGCGTGGAGCAGAAGATGATGATCAGCAGCAGCCCGATGACGAACACGGGTGTGGCCGTCCCTGCCAGGGTCAGCCAGGTCAGGACCCGCTCGGTGATGCCGCCCCGCCGCCAGGCGGACAGCACCCCCGTGCCGACGCCGAGCAGTATCCAGCCCGCGAACGCCCCGATGACGAGGGAGCCGGTGACCGGGAGCTTGGCCAGGATCAGCCGCATGACCTGCTGGTCGCTCTGGTACGAGACCCCGAGGCAGGGCGCGGCGCAGTGGTCGACGCCCGTACCGGTGGAGAAGTCGCGTCCGGCGACGATGCCCTGGAGGAAGTGCCCGTACTGCGTGTACACCGGGTCGTCGAGCCTGAGCTGCTCGGTGACCTGGGCGACCTGGGCGGGAGAGCAGCGCGGACCGCAGGCGATCTGGGCGACGTCGCCCGGGGCCACGTAGAAGACGGCGTAGAGGACGACGGTCAGGGCGAGGAGCACGAAGACGGCTCCGCCCGCCCGCCGCAGCAGGAATCCGGTCACGCGGCCTTCTCCTTCCCGCGTTCCGCGCGCTTCTCGCGTCCGGTGCCGATCCTCAGCCGGGACTCGGCACGCGGGTCGAGCGCGGTGCGGACGCCCTCGCCGAGAACGGTCAGCGCGAGCACGGTGACGAAGAGCAGCCCGGCGGGCAGCAGGAGATAGGTGGGGGCCGACTGGTACCAGGTGTCGGCCTCGGTGAGCATCTGCCCCCAGGACGGTGTCGGCGGTTTGATGCCCACGCCGAGGAAGGACAGCGCCGCCTCGACGGTGATGTTGACGGGGAAGAGCAGCGCGGCGTACGTGATGACGGGCGCGGCGAGCGAGGGCAGCAGCTCCCGCCGGGCGATGCTCCACCGCCCGCGCCCGCTGAGCCGGGCGGCGGAGACGAAGTCGAGGGACTTGAGGGCGAGGGCCTGGGCGCGCACGATCTTCGACGTACCCGCCCAGTTGATGCCGCCGATGACCAGCGCGATCAGGACGGGGCGGGGGAAGGACGCCGGCACGACGGCGAGCAGCCCCAGGGCGATGACCATGAGCGGGAGGGCGACGTTGATGTCGGTGATCCTGCTGAGGACCTGGTCGACCCAGCGGCTGCCGAGGGCCGCGGCGAGCCCCACGATCACGCCGATGGTGACCTGGAGGACGGTGGCCACGACGGCCACGCCGAGCGAGACGCGGGCTCCGTACACGATGCGGGCGAAGAGGTCGCGGCCGGTCTGCGGCTCGACGCCGAGCCAGTGGTCCGCGCCGATGCCTCCGAAGGAGCCGATGGGGACCCCGCCGGCCGCGGAGTCGACGAGGTCGGGATGGAAGGTGTCGGGGTCCTGGCCCGCGAGTGCGGACAGCAGCGGCGCGGCGATCGCGGCCAGGAAGAGCAGGAGGACCACGGCCGCCGCGGCGGTGGCCGCGCGCTGTGCGCGCAGCCGCCGCCAGAACTGCCGGGCCCCCGAGGCGGGGGCGGCGACCGGCGCCGCTCCCGCCTCCTGGACCAGAAGTGCTTCGGACATGGCTACTTGACCGCGACCTGTGAGATGTCGAGGACGCCGGTCCAGTCACTGATGATGACGTTCTTGATGTCCTGGCCGTAGAGCCGCTTGTAGACCGGGTGGAAGAGCGGCACGGTCAGCGCCCGCTCGCCGATCTTCTTGTCGAGGGCGCCCCAGCGCTGGGCGGCGGCGTCCAGATCGGTGAGCTTGTTGATCTCGTCGATCTCCTTGTTGACCGACGGGTCGTTCAGGAAGCCGCTGTTGAAGTTGGCGCCGTCCTTCACGATCTGCCGGCCGTCGAAGATCGGCGCGAGGAACGGGCCGCCGGACGGCCAGTCGGCACCCCAGTGGGCGAGGAAGAAGCCGGGCTCCTTGGACGCGCTGTGGATGGTGTCGGAGTAGTCGTTGCTCTCCAGGCCCTCGAGCTCGACGGTGATGCCGGCCTTCTTGAGCGCGGCCTGGAGCGCCGTGGCGATCTCCGGGCTGGTCTCGAAGTCCTTGTCGTTGGAGTGGGTGAGGGTGACGGTCAGGCCCTTGGCGTGGCCCGCCTCCTTCAGCAGCTCCTTGGCCTTGGCCGCGTTGCCGGTCTCGCCCGCCGGGAAGTGGTCGTAGGGCGTGTAGCCGAAGGACTTCTGGTTCGGCAGATAGGTGGTGGCGGGCTCGGCGAGCGAGGAGCCGCCGGCCGCGTTGATGACCGAGGAGCGGTCGACGGCGTACGCGATGGCCTGGCGCACCTTCGGGTTGTCGAAGGGCTTCACCTTCGGGTTGAAGGCGATGTAGTTCGTGTAGCCGAAGTGGCCGGTACCGACGCGGGCGGCGAGCTGCTTGTCGCCGGAGACCTTGGCGAGCTCGGCCGGGCCGAGGTTGGTGTCGGTGGTGACGGCCGCCGCGTCGGCGCCCTGCGAGGCGGAGAGCCGCTGGTTGATGACGGCGGAGTCGAGCCCGGAGCGTACGTCGATCCTGTCCGGGTACGCCTTGCGCTCCTCGTCGGTCCCGGCCGACCAGTGCGGGTTGCGCTCCAGGACGAGCCGCTCGCCGTCGTTCTCGTTGGAGACGACCTTGTACGGCCCCGAGGAGACGGGGTGCTCCTCGTACGTGGTGCCGGTGTCCTTGGCCTGGGGCACCGGGGTGGTCTGGGTCTGCGTCGCGAGGTACGGGAACTCGCCCTCGGGCTTGTTCAGGTGGAAGACGATGGTCTTCTCGTCCGGCACCTCGATCGAGTCGAGGCCCTTCTTGTCCTTGTACGGGCCCTGGTAGTCGGCGCCGCCGATCAGCCAGTCACGCAGGTAGGGGGCACCGCCGGAGAGTTCGGCGGCGAAGGACCGCTCGATGCCGTACTTGATGTCGGCGCTGGTGATCGCGGTGCCGTCCTCGTACTTCAGCCCGTCCTTGAGGGTGTACGTCCAGACGGTGGCGTTCTTGCTGGGCGTGCCCAGGTCGGTGGCCAGGTCGGGGACGACCTGGGCGCCGGCGGCGCCGTTCTCCCGGTTGCGGGTGGTGAGCGTACGGAAGACGAGGGAGGGGACGTTGCCGCCGCCGGAGGTGTAGAGCCGCGCCGGGTCGAAGTCCTCCTGCGGGTTGCTGTTGAGGACCGTGAGGGTGCCGCCCTTGGCCGGCTTGGCGGAGGCGCCGGACGTACCGCCGCTCCCCCCGTTGTCCTGAGGTCCGGCGCAGGCCGTGAGCCCGGCGGCCAGGGCGAGGACGACCGCGGCGGCGGTTGCCACGCGGCGCGATATGACGGACGGCTGACTCATCGGAGGACGACCTCTCGGATCACTGCGGGAAGTGGGGGCATGCCCGCGGCGGCGCGACGAGGCCTCGTCCCGGTGACGGGAAGGGAGCCGGAAACATGAAATGCCGCGCCTGCGGGCGGAGTACGCCCGGGCGCGGAGGTCAGGAGGGACCGGGGAGCCGGAAAACGGCTCGCCGGACGTCGACGCGCGCTCGAGCAGGCGTCAGCGACAGAGAACGTCGGCTACGCAGTGCCCGGCCACGCCGAAGAGCGCCAGCTCGATGGCGGCGCGCTCGGTGGATGCGGGGCTGCGTGACATGCGGAGAAATATGAAGGACCCGCTCCCCGGATGTCAACGCGCAATGAGACGCGCATCTCGGAATGCGGGAACCCCTCCTCCCGGGCCGGGCTCAACTGCCCGGATACACCCACGGGTTGGGGCGGCACTTGATGCCGTCCAGGTCCAGGGTCTTGGTCTGCTGCTGCATCACGGGCGCGAGGGCGCCGGGGGTGCGGCAGCTCACATGGTTGTGTCCCAGCCGGTGGCCGACCTCGTGGTTGATGAGCATCTGACGGTACGGCAGGAGCTTGTCGGGGCCGAAGGTCGCGGCGCCCTGCGCCCAGCGGTAGGCGTTGATCATCACGCGGTCGGTGGCGGCGGAATCGCAGGAGACGTTGTCCTCGGTGGTGTCCAGGCCCGACTTCTCGCACCAGACCGCCGTGGTGCCGGGGCTGGCGAGCGTGATCACGAAATCGGCCTTGCCGGAGGAGACCCGCTCGAAGGTCATGGCGCCGTTGTGCGCCCAGCTGCGGTCGTCGTTCAGCGTCTTCTGCACGGCCTCGGCGAAGAGCCCGGCGTCGAGGCCGAGACCCTTCTCCACATCGATCCGGTACCGGTGCAACTGGCCCTTGCCCGGAGCCTTGGCGAGTCCCGGCACCGCCTCGAACGCGCCGGACCCCTTGAGGTCCGCCGCCAACGGGAAGGCCGTGGCCATCTTCTGGGCGTACGACAGAGGCTCGACCTGCTGCTGCTTCACCTCGGGGGCCGGCCGGTCCACCGAACGGGAGGCGTCCTCCGCGTCCTGCCGGTCGACGCCGGTGCTCTTCGGGGTGCTCGGCGCGCTCCCGGAGTCCTGTGCCACCTGCCCGGCCACCACGACCGCGAGGACCGTGGTCACCGCGGCGGCCGCGATCCCGGTGAAGGTGCGGCCCTTCCCGCCCTTCGCCTCCCGGCCGTCCGGGTCGTCGGGTCCGAGGGGCCCTTCCGGTCCGCCCGGTCCGGCGGGGGTCCCGGACGCGTCCTCGGGCGCGAACGGCGGCTCGGGACGCGAGGGCGTGGTGTCGAACGCCTCCACGAACTCCCTGCGCGGGCCGGGTATCAGAGGGGTGGTGCCGGTCTGCGGGCCGGACGTGCGCCGCCCCTCCGCCAGCCGCTGCGCGGCCTGCTGCCGCGCGATCGCCGCCTGCCGGGCGTGGTGGGCCTCCTGGCCGCCCGGCCCCGCTGGGCGCGGGCGGGGGTCGAAGGCCGGGACGGGCCCGGTCCCCCAGCCGCCGCCGGGCTCACGCTGTTCGGGATGCCCGCCGCGCACCTGGGGAGCGTCGTGGAACGGTCCGGCGGTGCCGCCGGCGGGCTGGGCGGGGTTCCGCCCGCGTCGGCCGGTGCCCCGCCCGACGGCGGGTGTGCCCCCGGTGGTGCCGGTGTCCCGGCCTGTGGCCTCGGGGCCCTTTCGGCTGTGTCGTCCCACGCCCCGGATCAGCTCCCGCCGCGTTCGTCGAGCAGTTCCCGGAACGCCTGGGCGACCGCCTCCGGGTACTCCATCATCGCCACGTGCCCGGCCTCGGGCAGTGTCAGCAGGCGCGAATCGCGAAAGGCCGCGGACGCCCTGCGTGCCATCCGGTACGAGACGAGCTGGTCCCGTCCGCCGTACACCAGCAGGGTCGGTGCGAGCACCCTCTCGGCCTGGCGCCACAGTCCGTGCTGTCCGCCCAGTGTGTAGGCATCGACGATGCCCCGGGCCGAGCGCGTCATGGCGTCCCAGAAGTACGGCAGTTCCAGCCTGCGCTCCATCTCGGCCACCGCGTGGCGGAAGGCTTCGTCGGAGATGCGCGCCGGATCGCCGTAACAGAGTGCCATGGCTCCGCGGGTGCGCTGCTCCGCCGTCCACTCCCGGGTGAGCCTGGCGAACAGGGAGGCGACGCCCGGGAGTGCGAGCAGCGCCGTCGGCACGGCCGGCCGCTGGACCCGGATCTCGGGCAGAGCAGGGGAGATCAGGGTGAGGGTGCGCACCAGATCGGGCCGCACGGCCGCGACCCGGGTGGCGACGGCGCCGCCCAGGGAGTTCCCGAAAAGGTGAACGAGACCGCGCCGTCCCGCGTCCAGCAGCCGGATCACGGCCCGGGCGTGTCCGGTGACCGAGTAGTTGCCGTCGTCCGGCGGCGGGGAGTCCCCGAAGCCGGGCAGGTCGACCGCCTCGGAGTCGAGCAGGTCCCCCAGCAGGGGCATCAGGGCCGACCAGTTCTGGGAGGAGCCGCCCAGGCCGTGCACGAAGAGGGCGGGCGCGAGCCCCGCCGTCCCCGCCGGGCGTGCGCGGACGGTCAGGGTGAGCCCGGGCAGCGCGACGGAGCGCAGCTCCTCCCCCTCCGCGACCCTGACGGCACCGGTCTTGGGTGCCACCGCGGCAGCGGCGGCGTGGATACCGGGCAGCTCGGTCGAAGACATGCGGCAATGTTACGAGACGATCACGCGGTGGTTCATGTGTTCGCGGTCACAAGCCGCATAGCGTCCCCGGGGGGTTGCTCCTAGGCTGCAAGGGAGGGAAGGGAGCCGCCATGAAGGTCGACCCGAGCGACCCCGAGACATTCGAGGACACCCAGCCGGACGATCCGGACCCCGAGGCCCCCGAAGCGGACGCCGCCGAACAGCAGGCCCCCGTCCGTTCCGAGCGCGACGAGCCCCTCACCGGCATCGACACGGGTGCGGCGAACGAGGCCGATGCGGCCGAGCAGGCCCGCGTCGTCGCGGAAGATGAGGACGATTACCGGTAGATCGCACCGCTTTGCGGTGTCGGGCGGGTTATCTGCGGCTACCGCAGCCGTCCGGTCCGTGAAATTCTGCGTCCGCGCCGCGCGCACCCGGGTTACTCAAAAGTACGATGGCACCACGGCGCAGCGTGCACGGTACGACTGTGCTCGATCACGAACTTTTGGGAGGCGGCGTGACAGCCATCGAGCAGACAGAGGCGGCGCGCCCGCGGGGCACTCGGCTGCCCCGCCGTGCCCGACGCAATCAGCTGCTGGGCGCCGCGCAGGAGGTCTTCGTCGCGCAGGGTTACCACGCCGCCGCGATGGACGACATCGCCGAGCGCGCGGGCGTCAGCAAGCCGGTGCTCTACCAGCACTTCCCCGGAAAGCTGGAGCTCTACCTCGCCCTGCTCGACCAGCACTGCGAGTCGCTGCTGCAGGCGGTCCGCACGGCGCTCGCGTCGACGACGGACAACAAGCTGCGCGTCGAGGCGACGATGGACGCCTACTTCGCGTACGTGGAGGACGAGGGCGGCGCCTTCCGTCTGGTCTTCGAGTCCGACCTGACCAACGAGCCGGCGGTCCGCGAGAGGGTCGACCGGGTCTCGCTCCAGTGCGCGGAGGCCATCTCCGACGTCATCGCGGGTGACACGGGCCTGTCCAAGGACGAATCGATGCTGCTGGCGGTCGGCCTCGGCGGCGTCTCCCAGGTCGTGGCGCGCTACTGGCTCTCCAGCCCGTCCGGCATTCCGCGGGACACCGCCGTCCAGCTGCTGACCTCCCTGGCCTGGCGGGGCATCGCGGGATTCCCGCTGCACGGCGTCGATCAGCACTGAGCCCCCGGCGGGGGCGGCGGCCGGTGTTCGCTGCGGGCGTTGCCGGTCGACCCGTGGTCGGTCCCTTCACCGGGCTAATGTGTGCTGCGTACGGCGCGGTTCACCGCGCAGAGACGGACCGTCGGAGGGACATAGCCGTGGAGGTCAAGATCGGGGTGCAGCACACGCCCCGCGAGATCGTTCTGGAGAGCGGACTTTCCGCCGAAGAGGTCGAGAGCGCGGTCGCCGAGGCGCTCAACGGCAAGGCGCAGCTGCTCAGCCTCACGGACGACAAGGGCCGCAAGGTCCTGGTGCCGGCCGACCGGATCGCGTACGTGGAGATCGGCGAGCCCAGCACCCGTCGGGTGGGGTTCGGCGCGCTGTAGCACGCACGACGCGGAAGAACGGGTGGAGGCCCGGCGGACATGTCCGCCGGGCCTCCACCCGTTCCACGCCGGATCTCCCCCCGGACGTCCCTCGGTGGGGTTCACGCGGGGCACAGGAGGGTTGCATTCCGGGGGCCACGGGTAGGACCGCCTGTGACCGATTGCCCGCCGCACCATCAAGCGAGGTGACCCCTCTGTGCTCTGGGAATCCATCAGCTCCGTCGTGCTCGGACTGGCCCTCTCGTGGGTCGCGCTGCGCTCCCTGCCCGGCCGGCTCCCGTCCTCCCGCGTCGTGTTCGTCACCGGTGCGCTCGGCGCCCTGTTCGGCGCGTATCTGACGCAGGCGACGCTCGGCTCCGGTCATCTCCTGGCGACGCCGGCCGGCGCGGTCCTGGTGGGGGCGGTCACCCTGTCCCTGCTGATCCGCCCGCGACGCCGCCGGCCGGTGCGGTCGGTGACGGCGCAGTAGCCCGGCACACCCCGCCCCGGCCGTTCCCCGGCCGCGGCTCGGCCCCCGGCCGCTCAGGCGGCGAGGCCGAGCGCGGCCATCCGCTTGGTGTGGGCCTCGGTGATCCGGGAGAACATCCTGCCGACCTCGGCCAGGTCGAAGCCGTCCGCGACACCGCCCACGAGCATGGTGGACAGCGCGTCGCGGTCCGCGACGACCCGCTGCGCCTGCGAGAGCGCCTCGCCCATGAGCCTGCGCGCCCA
Organism: Streptomyces sp. CB02058; assembly: GCF_001905505.1. Classification (GTDB taxonomy): domain Bacteria; phylum Actinomycetota; class Actinomycetes; order Streptomycetales; family Streptomycetaceae; genus Streptomyces. The sequence continues at coordinate 946,759 of NZ_LIPG01000001.1, read as the reverse complement.
CAGGGCGAGCCGTCCGCCGACCCGGGGCTCGGCCTCGATCGCGGCCCGCACCTTCTCGACCGCGAAGTTCCCGTGTCCCGTGTCGTCCAGCACGCCGAGGACGAGGGAGCGGGTGTCCGAGTCGAGCCGGGCGGCGATCTCCCGGTAGAAGTCACTGGCGATCGAGTCGCCGACGTATGCCTTGACCAGGCCCTCCAGCCAGTCGGAGGGAGCGGTCTGGCGGTGGAAGTCGTCGAGCGCCTTGGCGAAGGGCTCCATGGCTTCGGTCGGCTCCGCCTCGATCGCGGTGAGCCGGTCGGTCAGCTGCTCGAAATGGTGGAATTCGGCTGAGGCCATCTTCGCCAGGGCCGCCTTGTCACCGAGTGTCGGCGCGAGTTTGGCATCCTCCGCGAGCCGCTCGAAAGCCGCGAGCTCCCCGTAGGCCAGCGCGCCGAGCAGATCCACGACCGCGGCGCGGTACTGCGGGTCGGCTGAGGCGGTGGCCCAGTCCTGGGCGGCGATTCCGGTCGGTGCGGGCGCTTCGTCGGATGCTTCAGTGGCGTTGTCAGGCGTCTCCATGGAGCGCAGAATAGCCCGCCGTGCCAGGGACGGAAGGGCCTGGTCAGCGGGAGACATCACACCGTTCCGATGAATTCGTCCAACACACATGCGCGAATCCGGGGTACAGTGGTATTGCGCTTACTGAGCATTTTCTTGTGCCAGGAGCGCGACCTTGAATGAGGATGCCCGGTCGGTGGCCCGATCGGCTCCGACCCGACAGCCCTCCACGCGGGGCGTACACCGTGTACGCCCGCAGATGAGGGGCCCCCTCAGCGGCACGAGCGCTCGAGCGACGGCAGTGGTCCCGCGCCACCCGGCCCATCCACGGCCGGATGACCAACCCCGGCACGGTACGACCCCCAGCGTTCGCCTCGGGCCGCGTCTCACAGAAGAGGCAGCACCCTGACTACGTTCCGCGACCTCGGAATTCTCACCGAGACGGCCGAAGCCCTCGAGGCTGTCGGCATCACGTCCCCCTTCCCGATCCAGGAGATGACGCTCCCCGTGGCGCTCTCCGGCTCCGACGTCATCGGCCAGGCCAAGACCGGCACCGGCAAGACGCTCGGTTTCGGCCTGCCGCTTCTGGAGCGCGTGACCGTCCCCGCCGACGTCGAGGCCGGCCGCGCCGCGCCCGAGAAGCTGACGGACGCGCCCCAGGCCCTGATCGTCGTACCCACCCGTGAGCTGTGCCAGCAGGTCACCAACGACCTGCTGACCGCCGGCAAGGTCCGTAACGTCCGCGTCCTCGCGATCTACGGCGGCCGGGCGTACGAGCCCCAGGTCGAGGCCCTCAAGAAGGGCGTCGACGTGGTCGTCGGCACCCCGGGCCGGCTGCTCGACCTGGCGGGCCAGCGCAAGCTCGACCTCTCGCACATCCGCGTCCTCGTCCTGGACGAGGCCGACGAGATGCTCGACCTGGGCTTCCTGCCCGACGTCGAGCGCATCATCACGATGCTGCCGGCGAAGCGCCAGACGATGCTGTTCTCGGCCACCATGCCCGGTGCCGTCATCAGCCTCGCCCGCCGCTACATGTCGCAGCCCACGCACATCAACGCCACGTCGCCCGACGACGAGGGCACGACCGTCAAGAACACGGCGCAGTTCGTCTACCGCGCCCACTCGATGGACAAGCCCGAGATGGTCTCGCGCATCCTGCAGGCCGAGGGCCGCGGGCTGGCGATGATCTTCTGCCGCACGAAGCGGACCGCCGCCGACATCGCGGAGCAGCTGGAGAAGCGCGGCTTCGCCTCCGGCGCGGTCCACGGCGACCTCGGCCAGGGCGCCCGTGAGCAGGCACTCCGCGCCTTCCGCAACGGCAAGGTGGACGTCCTCGTCTGCACCGATGTCGCCGCGCGCGGCATCGACGTCGAGGGTGTGACCCATGTCATCAACTACCAGTCGCCGGAGGACGAGAAGACCTACCTCCACCGCATCGGCCGCACCGGCCGCGCGGGCGCCAAGGGAACCGCGATCACGCTGGTCGACTGGGACGACATCCCGCGCTGGCAGCTGATCAACAAGGCCCTGGACCTGAAGTTCCCGGACCCGGCCGAGACGTACTCCACGTCTCCGCACCTCTTCGAGGACCTCGGCATCCCGGCGGGCACCAAGGGTGTCCTGCCGCGCGCCGAGCGGACCCGTGCGGGTCTGCGCGCGGAGGAGATCGAGGACCTCGGCGAGACGGGCGGCCGTGGCCGCAAGTCCTCGTCGTCCGCCCCGGCCCCCCGCGAGGAGCGCGCTCCTCGCACCCCGCGTCAGCGCCGGCGCACCCGTGGCGGCAGCAGCGTCGAGGAGGGTGCCGTCACCGTGCCCGCGCCGTCCGCCGAGGCTGCGGGCGAGGACGCCGCCGAGCCGCGCACCCCGCGCCGCAGGCGCCGTACGCGTGCCGCCGTGCCCGAGGGCGTGTCGGAGGCGGCGGTGGCCGTGGCCGAGGCGCCGGCCGTCGAGGCCGCTCCCGTGGCCGAGGCGGAGCCCGCGGCGGAGGCGAAGCCCCGTCGTCGCCGTACGCGCACCGCTGCCGCGAAGCCGGCCGTCGAGGCGGCCCCGGCCGCCGAGCCCGTGGTGGACTTCCAGACCGTGGCCATGGCCGCTCCGGTGGCCGAGCCCGCGGTCACCAAGCCGCGCCGTCGTACCCGGGTCGTGAAGCCGGCCGACGAGGTCGACTTCCAGATCGCCCCGGTCTCCGAGCCCGTGAGCGAGACCAAGCCGCGCCGGCGCACCCGTGCCGCCGCCAAGCCGAAGGCCGAGGTCGTCGTCGAGAAGACGGCCATTGCCGAGGAGGTCGCGGAGACCAAGCCGCGCCGCCGCCGTCCCCGTGCCGCGGAGAAGGCGCAGACCGCCCCGGTGACCGAGGCCGTGGCGGACGGCGAGGCCGCGCCCGCCAAGCCGCGCCGCCGCCGTGCCCGCGCGACGACGGCCGCCGCCGAGTCCGCCGAGGGCTGATCCTCAGCAGCAGCCCTGCCCGTACGGCCCCGGTTCCCGCACTGCGGGGGCCGGGGCCGTACGGCTGCCCGGGCACGCTCCCGCCCCCGGCGATACGCTCGGCCCATGAGCCGGCCGCCCACCTTCACCCCGCCCTCCTGCGCCCGTTCCCGCGTACTGCGTACCGCGCGCGGGGACTTCGCCGTGCTGGACGCCGTGCCGTCCGGCGGCGCGCACTCCACCGCCCTCCTGCTGCCCGGGTACACCGGCAGCAAGGAGGACTTCATCGCGCTGCTCGAACCCCTCGCCGACGCCGGTTTCCGGGTGCTGTCCGTCGACGGCAGGGGGCAGTACGAGTCCGAGGGGACGGGCCGTCAGGAGTCCTACGCACAGGGCGAGTTGGCCCGGGACGTGCTGGCGCAGGCCGCTGCGGACGGCGTCCCGGTGCCCGGCGGAATCCACCTGCTGGGGCATTCCCTGGGCGGCCAGATCGCCCGCGCCGCCGTCCTGCTGGACGGCACGCCCTTCCGCTCGCTGACCCTGATGTCCTCGGGGCCCGCCGAGATCGATCCCGCCCAGCAGAAGAAGGCGCAGATCCTCGGCGACGCCCTCGGCCGGTGGGGCATGGACGAGGTCTGGCAGGCGATGCGCGCGCTGGACCCGCCGGAGGACGCGGACACCGGGGACGGCGAGGATCTGCGCCGCCGCTGGATGCGCCACGACCCGGCGCAGCTGATCGCCACGGGCGCCCAGCTCTCCCGCGAGCCGGACCGGGTGGCCGAGCTCGCCGCGCTGCCCCTCCCGGTGCATGTGGTCTCGGGCGAGCGCGACGACGTCTGGCCGGTGCCGCTGATCGACACGATGGCGCGGCGGCTGGGCGCCCGCCGGACCGTGATCGAAGGCGCCGAGCACTCCCCCAACACGGCCCGGCCGCTGGAGACGGCGGCGTCCCTGGTCTCGTTCTGGAACAGCGTCTGACCGCCGTCTGTCAGAACTGCGCCTGGAGGTGCTGCCAGAAGCCGTCGCGCAGCGCCCTGCGCAGATGGGCGTGGCCGCGCAGCGAGTGCTGGAGGAGCCGTTCGGCCTCGACCAGCAGGTCCTGGTCGACGGAGCCCGGCAGATAGGGGTGTCCCGGCAGCAGGTCGGCGAGGGCCTCGCGGCCGCGCGTGGAGAGCCAGCCGGCGGCGATCTGCGCGCCGACGAAGCGGACGTCCTCGCGCGCGGGGGCGGGGCTGTCGTCGTCGTACATCGTGACGGAGCGCCGGTTCACGTACGGCCGGCAGAAGTCGAGGTCGAAGGTGCGCTGGCTGTCGACCTCCCAGAGCAGCGGCTCGGCCTGGTTGCGGCCCTCGCCCGCCTCGATGCCCCAGAGGTGGACGCGGGCGCCGTAGCCCTGCGCCGCCTCGACGGCGGAGACCAGGTCCTCGTCGCCGCCGACGAGCGCCGCGTCGCTGATGGCGCGGTGCCGGGCGAGTGACTCCAGGTCGGTGCGGATGAGTGAATCGACGCCCTTCTGCTGGTTGTTGGCGTTGAGGTTGCCGAGCCGGACCTTGACGTCGGGGAGTTCGGCGATGGACTGCTGCTCGACGGTGTGGATGCGGCGCCTGGCACCGTCGTACCAGTACACGCGGAGCAGCCTGCTGTCCGCGAAGATCGTGCGGGCCTTGTCGATGAAGGCCTCGATGAGCCCTTCCGCGTCCAGGTCGAACGAGCGGCGGTCCTCGGTGCCGGTGACGAGCAGTCCGGCCGCCGCGTAGACGTAGCCCGCGTCCACGAAGATCGCGTGGGTGGAGGGGGTCTTCGAGACCTCGGCGAGTACGCGCTGGAGAAGTGCGTTCGTGCGGTCCAGCTGTTCGCGGATGTCCTGTCCTTCGTCCGTCCGCGTGTCCGCGTGGTTCATGCGGACCTCATCGTCCGCGCACAGGTGGTGACCAACGGGTACTTAGACATCCAAAAAATTTCCTTAGCGTAGGGAATGTTTGCTGTAGGCAAGCCGTTGTACCCCTTGTGGAGCACGAGGCGCCGACGCCTTGCGCTCCACATCCTTGCGGACGGCGAGCCCGTCCTCCCAGTAGTTCTCCAGCAGGAGGATCAGACGAAGGGAAGCCATATGCGCTTCGAGATCATGCGACTCGACGATGTCGACGGTACCGCCGTGGACAGCACCGTCGTGGACGCCGCCTCCGTCAACCGGATCGTGCAGCAGGCCGCGGCAATGGGCCAGCGCATCTACATCCGGCCGGCCGACACCTCGGCTTCGTAACACCTTGTTCTGTTTCGCGTCGCTGACGACAAGCGCATGACGAACTGATGAGACGAGAAGCGCCCCCGCACGGAAGGCCCGTGCGGGGGCGCTGTGGTGTCCGGGACCTCGCCCGGGGGCCCGGGGGGTCTCAGGAGCTCTGGATGACCTGGGTGACGCCGTTGATGATCTGCTGTACGGCGATGGCCGAGAGCATCATCCCGGCGAGCCGGGTCACCAGCACCACGCCGCCGTCCTTGATCACACGGATGATCAGCAGCGAGTAGCGCATGACGACCCAGAGCACGAGGTGCATCGCGACGATCGCCGACCAGACGGAGATCTGCCCGCCCACCCCGTCGGCGTGCTGCACCGCGAGGATCACCGAGACGATCGCGCCGGGCCCGGCGAGCAGTGGCATGCCCAGCGGCACGAGCGCCACATTGACGTCCTTGGTCTGGGTGGGCTCGTCCGTCTTGCCGGTCAGCAGGTCGAGCGCGATCAGCAGCAGGAGCAGCCCGCCCGCGATCATCAGCGCGGGCACGGAGACATGCAGATAGGCGAGGATCTGCTGGCCGAGCAGCCCGAAGACGGCGATCACGCCGAAGGCGACGGCGACCGCCTGGAGGGCCATCCTGCGCTGGACCTTGGCGGGGCGGCCCGCGGTGAGGGCCAGGAAGATCGGGGTGATTCCGGGGGGATCCATAATCACAAAAAGGGTGAGAAAAAGGGATCCGAAGACAGCGATGTCGAACACGGTGAGCCTTGCGAGAGAAGAGCGGGCCGAACAGGGAGGTGCGCGCGCCGGCGCGTGATGACGGCCGGGCGTGCGGAGGGAAGCGGAGAAGAAGGTGCCCCGTTACGCGGGGAGCGGTCCGCCGGCACCCGGCACGGGGAAGGCTCCCGTGGCGCGCCGGGTGATCTCGCCGTAGATCTCGGGGTCGGTGGTGTACTCCCCGAGCCGGACGGTCTTACGGGTGCCGTGGTAATCGCTGGAACCGGTGGGCAGCAGCCCCAGTTCGGCGGCGAGGCCCCGCAGCCGGGCCCTGGTGGGCTCGTCGTGGTCCATGTGGTCCACCTCGATGCCGTCGAGCCCGGCGGCGGCCAGCCGCGCGATCACGGACTCGGGGACCACGGAGCCGCGCTTGACGGCGAGCGGGTGGGCGAAGACGGTGACGCCACCCGCGGCCTTGACCAGGCGGATCGCGTCGAACGGGTCGAGCTCGTGCTTGCCGGCGTACGCGCGCCCGCCGTCGGCGAGCCACTCCGGGACGAAGGCGTCGGAGACCGAGCCGACGACGCCGAGCTCCACGAGGGCGGTCGCGACGTGCGGGCGGCCGACCGAGCCGTCCCCCGCGATCCGCGCGACCTGCTCCCAGGTGACGGGGACACCCAGCTCCTGGAGCTTGCGCACCATGGTCCGCGCGCGCGGCACCCGGTCGTCCCGGACGAGCTCGCGCTCGCGGGCGAGTTCGGGTTCGGCCGGGTCGAAGAGGTAGGCCAGCATGTGCAGGCCGATGCCGTCGACACGGCAGGAGAGCTCGGCGCCGGTGACGAGGGTGAGGCCCTCGGGAAGGGCCGCGAGGGCTTCCGCGTGGCCGCCCACCGTGTCGTGGTCGGTCAGGGCGACGACGTCGAGACCCGCGGCGGCGGCGTTGGCCACCAGTTCGGCGGGGGTGTCCGTGCCGTCCGAAGCGGTGGAGTGGGTGTGCAGATCGATGCGCACGACGCGTACTCCGGTGCTGGTGGACGGACAGGGGACGCTCCAGGATAACCGCCGGACGTCACCCCTTCGGCCCTCGCCCCGGGCGGCCCGCCCCGCGCCCCGCGCCGGTCAGGGCTGGGTGAGCAGCCGGGGGGTGAGCGCTCCGCACGGCAGGAGGTCCACCTCTCCGCCCGCGTCGCGCAGGTCGGTCAGGACGAGTTCGTCGTACATCAGGAGCCCGGACTGCTCGGGCCAGACGATCGCCCAGAGCCACAGACCCCTGGCCTCGCCGGCGAAGACCGCCCGGTCGCCGGGGGCGTCCTTGACGTGCCAGAGGGGGGCGGGGCGTCCCGCCGCGAGCACCTTGGCGTCGGGCGCCGCGTCGACGTTCAGACCGGGGTCGAGGCCGTCGATGCCCGCGTAGCGCGCGCCGAGGCCGACGCCGAGCTCCTCGGCGACGAGCAGCAGCTCCCCTATCCCGCCGAGCGGGCCCGGACCGGAACAGGCGACGGCGGTGGCCCGGCCGCCGCTGCGGTCGTCACCCGCGTACGCCGCGCCCGTGAAGAGCCAGCCCACCGGGAGCGGCCAGGGCATCCACACCGGCACCTGGGCCCGGTGCACCACCACTCCCAGCGCCTCGACGCTGGGCGGGACCACCGGCTGCATCGGGTGCACCTGGCCGTGCTCGGCGCACTGCCAGGCATCGGCGAAGAGGCCGGGCGCCCTGACCCGGCCACCGCACTTCGGGCAACTGGGTTCGCCCCTCATACCGCCCCACGGTCCTCTCCGGTCGTCGTCGCGTCAAGGACGATCACCCGTCCGCAGCGCGGCTCCGACCTGGAGAGATAGATGCAGCTTGCACTTATTAGAGTGTCTAACTTATTCTGTGTATAACGCAACGACCTAGTGGAGAGCGAGAGAAACCATGCGGGGAGAGGATCCGCTCGACGAAGGGGCGACCAGCATCCTGCGCCAGCCGAAGGCCGTCTGGGCCACGGCGGGCGCCTCGGTCGTGGCCTTCATGGGGATCGGGCTGGTGGACCCGATCCTGCCGTCCATCGCGAAGGGGCTGGAGGCCACGCCCAGCCAGGTCTCCCTCCTGTTCACCTCGTACTTCCTGATCACCGCCGTCGCGATGCTCGTGACCGGCTTCGTCTCCAGCCGCATCGGCGGCCGCAAGACCCTGCTGACCGGTCTCGCGCTGGTCGTCGTCTTCGCCGCGCTCTCCGGCACCTCCTCGTCCGTGGGCGAGCTGGTCGGCTTCCGGGCGGGCTGGGGTCTGGGCAACGCCCTCTTCGTCTCCACCGCCCTCGCGGTGATCGTCGGCGCCGCGGCGGGCGGCAGCGCGGCGGCGATCCTGTTGTACGAGTCGGCGCTCGGCCTCGGCATGGCGTGCGGGCCGCTGGTCGGGGCCCTGCTCGGTGACGCCAGCTGGCGTTACCCGTTCTTCGGCACCGCCGTGCTGATGGCGATCGGCTTCCTCTGCATCACCGCGTTCCTGAAGGAGCAGCCCAGGCCGGCCCGGAAGACCTCGCTGCTGGACCCGGTCAGGGCGCTGGGCCACGGCGGGCTGGCCTCGGTCGCGACCTCGGCGTTCTTCTACAACTACGCGTTCTTCACGATCCTGGCCTTCACACCGTTCGTGCTCGACATGTCGCCGTACAGGTCGGGCGCGGTGTTCTTCGCCTGGGGCCTGCTGCTCGCCGTCTTCTCGGTGCTGGTGGCCCCGCGCCTCCAGCGGCGCTTCGGCTCGCTAAAGGTGGTCGGCGGTTCGCTGGTGCTGCTCGCGGCCGACCTGGTGATCCTCGGATACGGCAGCCACACCACGGCCATCGTCTGCACCATCGTCTCCGGCGCCTTCATCGGCATGAACAACACCGTCTACACCGAACTGGCCCTCGGGGTCTCGGACGCCCCGCGCCCCGTCGCGAGCGCCGGCTACAACTTCGTCCGCTGGTTCGCCGCCGCGGCGGCGCCCTACCTCGCCCCGAAGATCGAGGAGTGGACCGACATCCACATCCCGTTCGTGGTCGCCGCGGTCGCCGCCCTGTTCGGCGCGGCGGTCGTCTGGATCCGGCGCTCGGCCCTGACCCACGAGGCACGGGATCAGGAGCCCCGGCACGCCACCGAGGACGGCGTCACCGTCTTCGCCGACTGACCGCCGGTCACCCCCGCCCGCCCCGCCCGCGGTTCCCCCTCCTGGCCGCGCGGCGGGGCCTTCCCCGTGCGCGGCCGGTGCCTCAGTCCAGGGCCACGGACGCGCGCAGCGGGTCCCGCAGGTCCGTGCCCTGCGACAGCCAGCGCTCCTGGAGCTCCTGCGCTCCCCTGACCCGCTTCCAGGCGGCCTCGTTGTGCGTCATCGGCAGCAGCGGCAGGAAGCGCACCGGCTCCATCGGGGCGTCCAGCTCCAGGTCCTCGACCAGGCCGCCCGGTTCGGCGACCAGGACGGAGCTGAAGGGCGCGCCGGTCCACAGCGGCCTTCCGAGGTCCAGGGACGCCCCCGGAGCCACGATCAGACCCTCGACCTGCGGGGACGCCGCGAGCACCGCGAGGGGCCGCAGCACCTCGTCGGTCGCGGCGATCCCCACCCGTACGGACAGGACCAGCTCGGCGCGCGGGCCCTTCACCGGGTCGGCGAGCGGCGAGGTGGGGTCGGCCATCGGCTGGGCCGACATGCCGAGTGTGGCGTAGCGCACCACATCGCCGTCGATGAAGCGGAGCACCTCGATGCGGTCCGTGCCGAGGAACGTCACATCGGCGCGCGCGTCCGGCTCCCCGAGCGCCGTACGGAGCCGGGCCTCGACCAGATCAAGAATTTCTCCCATGCCGCGAGCATAGAACGCGTTGTGAACGGGCAAAGGAAGGGATTGGCCCCGAGTCGGACTGATAGCCTGGGCCGTCGGTCGGGACAGCACGCAGAAGCGTCGCTCTCAGTCCTGACAACACGTGATCCCCCACGGGGGACCGGCCGGAGGAGGTGGGGCTGCGGTGGATCCAAGTCGACCGTGCAGTACCAACCGCTCTTCCGCACGACGCCTTCCTTCTGTGATCTGACGCTCCTTCCCGACGTCACCACGGCAGTTCGCGCACCGGAAGAGCCCCTCGTTTTTGCCTGTCTGTAGCGAACGCCGTCATCGTGCCCGCGCGGTGCCGCCCGCTTTGCGGACGTGAGCGCACGTCCCCATTCCGGGCTGTTCCACGCCCCCGCCGACGGCCCTCCGTGAAGAGGAGCCAGCCATGTCGATGATCCGTGACCTGCGCGCCGCCGTGCGCCCGTCCCTGCGCAAGAGCAACACCCCGTACAGCACGTACGACACCACCCGTGACCCCTCCGCCTCCAGCGCCGTTGTCGACTGCGCGGTCTACCGCGACGGACGCCGGGTCACCGAGGGCGCCTGCCAGACCCCGCGTGAGGCGATGCTGCGGGTACGGGAGGACGGCGGCTTCGCCTGGATCGGCCTGCACGAGCCGACGGAGGAGGAATTCGCCGGTATCGCCCGGGAGTTCGGGCTGCACCCGCTCGCCGTGGAGGACGCCGTCCACGCCCACCAGCGGCCCAAGCTGGAGCGCTACGACGACACGCTCTTCACGGTCTTCAAGACGATCCACTACGTCGAGCACGCCGAGCTGACCGCGACCAGCGAGGTAGTCGAGACCGGCGAGGTGATGTGCTTCACCGGCCGGGACTTCGTCATCACCGTCCGGCACGGCGGGCAGGGCTCGCTGCGCGCGCTGCGCCACCGCCTCCAGGAGGACCCCGAGCTGCTCGCCAAGGGCCCCTCCGCCGTGCTGCACTCCATCGCCGACCATGTCGTCGACGGCTACATCGCGGTGGCGGGGTCGGTGCAGGACGACATCGACGAGGTGGAGATCGACGTGTTCTCCACCCCGGCGAAGGGCGGCGCGCGCGGCTCGGACGCCGGCCGGATCTACCAGCTCAAGCGTGAGGTGCTGGAGTTCAAGCGGGCGGTGTCACCGCTGCTGCGGCCGATGCAGCTGCTGAGCGAGCGTCCGATGCGGCTGATCGACCCCGACATCCAGAACTACTTCCGTGACGTGGCGGACCACCTGGCCAGGGTGCACGAGGAGGTCATCGGCTTCGACGAGCTGCTGAACTCTATCCTCCAGGCCAACCTCGCGCAGGCGACCGTCACGCAGAACGAGGACATGCGCAAGATCACGTCCTGGGCGGCCATCATCGCCGTACCGACGATGATCTGCGGGGTCTACGGCATGAACTTCGAGCACATGCCCGAACTGCGGTGGACGTACGGCTATCCGATGGTGCTGGCGCTCATCGGCGTCGTCTGTTTCTCCATCCACCGCACGCTCAAGCGCAACGGCTGGCTCTAATACAGTTCGGGCATGACTGCTGACGCGTTGCTGTCCCGGGCTCTCGTCGAGGAGGCCACCAAGAAGTCCGGCCTCGTCTGGGTGCGGGGCTCCGGCCCCTCCCGGGCTCTGTGGCACGTGTGGCACGAGGGTGCGGCCGTGCTCGTCGGGGACGGCCCCGGGGAGCAGCCGCTCCCCGCGGGTCTGGACGCCGGCGCCACCGCCGAGGTGACCGTGCGCAGCAAGGACAAGGGCGGCAGGCTCGTGGCCTGGACCGCCGGCGTCGCCGTCCTGGAGCCGCACTCCGAGGAGTGGGAGGCGGCGGTCGCCGAGCTCAAGGGCAAGCGGCTGAACGCCCCGGACGCCGAACAGCTCACCGAGCGCTGGGCGCGTGAGTGCCGGGTCGTACGGCTGACGCCCGGCGCCTCCAGCACCGACCTGCCGGACACCTCGCTGGCCGCGCCGCCGCTGCCCACCGGGGCGACGACACGGCGGACGGCGCCCGCCGCACTGCCCCGGCTGCTGCTGAAGCGCCGCCGGAGGCGCTGAGGCCCCCGGGGTCAGCCGGAGGACCTGGGCAGCTCGCCGCCGTAGTCCACGGTGTCGTCCTCGGCCGGGGCCTCCAGCGGGAACGTCCTGCCCCAGTCGGCGAGCCTGATCGTGCCGCCGCCCCCGCCGCGTGCCACACGCAGGGGGTACGGAGTGCCCTCCAGGGAGACGTCCAGCGCGCCTCCCTCACCCTTCCCGCCCATGATCTGCACGGTGCGCACCCCGCCGACCGTGTCCCGGTCGCCCTTGTTGACCTTGCCGTGCAGGGCGAGCATCCCGTCGAGCAACGTCTTCTTCTCCGTGAAGCCGCGCAGTTGCTCGTAGGTGGGATCGTCCTCGGGGACCTTGACGAACTTGCCCTGGAGCTTGTCGGCGGCCTGGTCGCTCTCGTCGTCGGCCTTCTCGTCCTTCCAGAAGCCCGCGTCGGCCTTGAGATAGAGCTCGTCACCGATCCGCAGCAGCGCGAAGGTGTTCTGCTTAGAGGTGACCGAACCCGTGCCGCCCTTGCTGCTGAGCTGCATGTTCAGGGTGTACGTGCCGCCCTTGCTGACCAGCTTGCCCGTCAGCCGGACGGCGGCGGCGGCATCGGCGGCGGCCCGCGCCTTCTTGTCGATCTGTGCGGCGGTCAGCTTGCCGACGCCGTTGGTCCCCTTGTCCGGGTCCTCGCCCGCGCAGGCCGTGAGCGCGGTGGTGAGCCCCGCGCAGAGCACCACGGCGAAAACGGTCCGGCTACGGGCCCGGACGGCCGGGGCGGAAGAGGTCACGGCGCACTGCCTCTCATCTGTGTGTCTGGGGGTGGCAGACGGCAGCGTACCCGTGCCGCGTACGCCGTTCGGCAGAGCTCCTCACGGACGGTCCGCCGAGGCGCCCCGGACCGGTACGGGCTAGCCTGATCACGGCAAAGGAGGACGCGGGGGACGAGGGAGGCGCACAGGATGGCGGCAGGCGCTCCCAGGGTTTTCGTCTCGCACCTCTCCGGCGTACCGGTGTTCGACCCCAATGGCGACCAGGTCGGCCGGGTCCGCGACCTGGTGGCGATGCTCCGGGTGGGCGGCAGGCCGCCGCGGCTGCTCGGCATGGTCGTCGAGGTCGTGAGCCGGCGGCGCATCTTCGTGCCGATGACCCGGGTGACGGGGGTGGAGTCGGGCCAGGTCATCACCACCGGTGTCGTCAACATGCGGCGCTTCGAGCAGCGTCCGACCGAGCGACTCGTCCTCGGTGAGTTCCTCGACCGGCGGGTCCGTCTCACGGAGACGGACGAGGAGGTGACCGTCCTCGACGTCGCCATCCAGCAGCTCCCGGCCCGCCGCGACTGGGAGATCGACAAGTTCTTCGTACGCAAGGGACGCGGCGGCGCGCTGCGCCGCAAGGGCGAGACGCTGACGGTGGAGTGGTCGGCCATCAGCGGCTTCTCGCTGGAGGAGCACGGGCAGGGCGCCGAGAGCCTGGTGGCGACCTTCGAGCGGCTGCGCCCGACCGATGTCGCCAACGCCATGCACCATCTGACGCCCAAGCGCCGGGCCGAGGTCGCCGCGGCCCTGGACGACGACCGGCTGGCGGACGTCCTGGAGGAGCTCCCCGGGGACGACCAGGTGGAGATCCTCGGCAAGCTGGAGGAGGACCGCGCGGCCGACGTCCTGGAGGCGATGGACCCGGACGACGCGGCGGACCTCCTCTCGGAGCTCCCCGAGGCCGACAAGGAGCGGCTGCTGGCCCTGATGCGCCCGGACGACGCGGCCGATGTGCGGCGCCTGCTGTCGTACGAGGAGCGCACGGCGGGCGGGCTGATGACGACGGAGCCGATCATCCTGCGGCCCGACGCGACCGTCGCGGACGCCCTGGCCCGCGTCCGTCAGCAGGACCTCTCCCCCGCGCTCGCCGCCCAGGTGTACGTCTGCCGGTCGCCGGACGAGACGCCCACCGGGAAGTATCTGGGCACCGTGCACTTCCAGCGGCTGCTGCGCGATCCCCCGTACACCCTGGTCAGCTCGATCGTCGACAGCGATCTCGTGCCACTGGCGCCGGACACCCCGCTGCCCGCAGTGACGAGCTATCTGGCGGCGTACAACATGGTCTCGGTGCCGGTGGTGGACGAGAGCGGCTCGCTGCTGGGCGCGGTGACCGTCGACGACGTGCTGGACCACCTGCTCCCCGAGGACTGGCGCGAGACCGACTTCCAGGGCGAGGAGGGGATCGCCGGTGGCCGCTGAGGACCGTGCGAGGGCCGTGCCGACGGGCGCCTCGGGCATCGTGCGCCCCCCTCGGCCCCGGCTCGACCAGCCGAAGGCGCCCAGGCGCCGGCTGCTGCCCGAGTACGACCCCGAGGCGTTCGGCCGGTTCTCCGAGCGCATCGCCCGCTTCCTGGGCACCGGACGGTTCATCGTCTGGATGACGCTGATCATCATCCTGTGGGTGGTGTGGAACATCTTCGCGCCGCCGGACCTGCGGTTCGACGAGTACCCGTTCATCTTCCTGACGCTGATGCTGTCCCTCCAGGCCTCCTACGCGGCCCCGCTCATCCTGCTCGCGCAGAACCGCCAGGACGACCGCGACCGGGTCACCCACGAGCAGGACCGCAAGCAGAACGAGCGCTCCATCGCCGACACCGAGTTCCTCAGCAGGGAGATCGCCGCGCTCCGCATGGGCCTCGGCGAGGTGGCGACGCGCGACTGGATCCGCTCGGAGCTGGAGGCCCTGGTGAAGGACATGGAGGAGCGCCGGATGTTCCTGCCCGCCGAGAGTGACGAAGGCGACCGCGGAGGGGCTACCCGCCCGTAGGGACCGGCGCCGTACCTCCCTCCCGTCGCCCGCCACCACCCTTCCGAGGAGCGCTGCGCGCGCACCGTACTATCGATGTATGGCTACGGAAGACGCGGTGCGCGAAGCACTGGCGACAGTGAACGACCCGGAGATCCACCGACCGATCACCGAGCTGGGCATGGTGAAGTCGGTCGAGATCGATCCTGACGGTGTAGTCGCTGTCACCGTGTATCTCACGGTCTCCGGCTGCCCGATGCGCGAGACGATCACCAAGAACGTGACCGACGCGGTGGCCCGCGTCGAGGGCGTGTCGCGGGTCGAGGTCACGCTCGACGTGATGAGTGACGAGCAGCGCAAGGAGCTCGCGTCCGCGCTGCGCGGCGGCACGGCGGAGCGGGAGGTGCCCTTCGCCAAGCCCGGCTCCCTGACCCGGGTCTACGCGGTCGCGTCCGGCAAGGGCGGCGTCGGCAAGTCGTCGGTGACGGTGAACCTCGCGGCGGCCATGGCGGCGGACGGACTCAAGGTCGGCGTGGTCGACGCGGACATCTACGGGCACAGCGTGCCCCGGATGCTCGGCGCCGACGGCAAGCCCACCCAGGTCGAGAACATGATCATGCCGCCGTCCTCGCACGGCGTGAAGGTCATCTCCATCGGGATGTTCACCCCGGGCAACGCCCCGGTGGTGTGGCGCGGCCCCATGCTGCACCGCGCTCTCCAGCAGTTCCTCGCCGATGTGTACTGGGGCGACCTGGACGTCCTGCTGCTCGACCTGCCGCCGGGCACCGGTGACATCGCGATCTCCGTGGCGCAGCTCGTGCCCAACGCCGAGATCCTGGTCGTCACGACCCCGCAGCAGGCAGCGGCCGAGGTCGCCGAGCGGGCCGGCTCCATCGCGGTGCAGACCCACCAGAAGATCGTCGGCGTCGTCGAGAACATGTCGGGCATGCCGTGCCCGCACTGCGACGAGATGGTCGACGTGTTCGGTTCGGGCGGCGGTCAGCGGGTCGCCGACGGGCTGACGCGGACGGTCGGTGCCGAGGTGCCGGTCCTCGGGTCCATCCCGATCGACGTACGGCTGCGGGAGGGCGGCGACGAGGGCAAGCCCGTCGTCCTGTCCGACCCCGACTCCCCCGCGGGCTCGGCCCTGCGGTCCATCGCGGAGAAGCTGAGCGGCCGTCAGCGCGGCCTGTCCGGCATGTCGCTGGGTCTCACCCCGCGCAACAAGTTCTGAGCGTCCGAGCGGGCGGGGACGGCCTCTTCAGGAGGCCGTCCCCGCCCGCTCGTGCGTGTGCGTGTTGCTCAGTTCTCGTACGACGCGATGTCGCCGATCACCGCGAAGCCCAGGCCGTACGCGCTCATGCCGCGTCCGTACGCCCCGATGTGCACCCCGTCGGGGGCGGAGCCCGCGAGGACCCAGCCGAACTCCGACTCGCGGTAGTGGAACTCCACCGGCACGCCGTCCACCGGGAGCGAGAGCGTCGACCAGGGCGCCCGGCCCAGGTCGTCGGCGAGCTCGAACGCGGTCTCCGTCTGCTGGTTCAGCCATTCGCCACGCAGCGTGTGGTCCATCTGCGGGGGCCAGGTGCAGTCCAGCAGGCCCGAGCCGGCCAGCCAGGCCGCGGACGAGACCGTGGTGGCGTCCAGCACCCCCAGCCCGTCGTCGCTGTCCCGCACGGGACTGCTGCCCACGGTCACGACCACCGCGAAACGCGCCTTCTCCGCCCCGGCGTCGGCCCGTACGACCGGCTCCTCACCGTGTCCGGTGGAACCGTGCTGCACCGTGTCGTCCGCCGCGGCGGTGACCTGCATCAGCCAGCGCGGGCCCGTGAAGGCCCCGTCCAGCCCGTACCAGGGGAACGGCGCCTTCAGATAGCCGTCGACAGTACGCCGGGTCGCCGGCACCCCCTCTGCGGTGACTGCGCTGGGCGCACCGTCCGCCCCTGCCCGACTCGTCGTCTCCATCTGCCCGGCCGCCTCCTCGATCTTGCACTGATCCGGAGCGGCCCTCCCCCCGTGGGCATGGGCAACCTCGCAACCGGACAGATGGAGAATAGCCATACCGTCCGGACGAGTCGGGATTGACGGGTCTCAGGTGGCGTCTGCGTCGAAGGGCGGGCGCTCGTCCTTGGCGGGCTGCGCGGGCTTCTTGAGCAGGTCGGGCGCCCCCGCGGCGGCGGCACCGGACGCGGCAGCCGCCGCGGTTCCGGCGGAGGCGGAGGACGCGCTCTCACGGCCGTTCACCGCGTCGGTGACGTCGGCCATCTCCTTGCGGAGGTCGAAGCTCTCGCGGATCTCCTTGATCCCCAGCTCGTCCTTGCCGTCCGCGAGCTGCTTGCGGAGGTAGGTCTTGGGGTTGAGGTCCTCGAACTCGAAGTCCTTGAACTGCGGGCCGAGCTCCGAGCGGATGTCTTCCTTGGCGCTGTCCGAGAACTCGCGGATCTTGCGGATCGTGCGCGTGACGTCCTGGATGACCTTCGGGAGCTTCTCCGGGCCGAATACGAGCACGGCGAGAACCACGAGCGTCAGCAGCTCGAGTGCGCCTATGTCATTGAACACCTTGCTGCTCCTCGTGTTCTCTGCGTGTTCTCCGCGTGGTCTCCGCCGCCAGGTCGTCAGGGCCCGGGCCGCTCCACGGTACCCGGCGAAGCTGTCCGGACGGTACCTGCCGGTGGCCGTCAGGTGCCGCTCGCCGACCCCAGCGTCAAAGTCATGGACAGGTCTTTACCGCCGCGGGTCAGCCGCAGGTCCAGCTGGTCGCCCGGCCGGTGGGCCCGGATCTTGACGATCAGCTCCTCGCCGCTGTGCACGCGCTGGCCCTCCACCTCGGTGATGACGTCGCCCGATCGGATGCCCGCCTTCGCCGCCGGGCCCCCTTCGGTGACGGCCGAGCCGCCGTCGGTGGCCTTGCCTCCCACCTTGGCCCCGTCACCCGTGAACTCCATGTCCAGCGTGACGCCGATCACGGGGTGGGTGGCCTTGCCGGTGTTGATCAGTTCCTCGGCGACCCGCTTGCCCTGGTTGATCGGTATCGCGAAACCGAGGCCGATGGAGCCCGACTGGCCGCCGTCGAGACCTGACGCGCTGTCGGCGGCGCGGATGGCGCTGTTGATGCCGATGACGCGGGCCTTGGAGTCGACCAGCGGCCCGCCGGAGTTGCCCGGGTTGATCGGGGCGTCGGTCTGCAGGGCGTCGACGTAACTGACGTCGGTGCCGTCGCCCTTCTCGCCGCCGGCGGTGATGGGCCGCTGCTTGGCGCTGATGATCCCGGACGTGACCGTGTTGGACAGGTCGAAGGGGGCGCCGATGGCCACCACCGGGTCGCCGACCCGCACGTTGTCGGAGTTGCCGAGCGGCAGCGGCTTGAGCCCGGACACGCCGGTCACCTTGACCACGGCCAGGTCGTATCCGCTGTCCTTGCCCACGATCTCGGCGGAGGCGCTCTCACCGCCGCTGAAGGTGACGGTGATGTCGCCGCTGGAGCCAGCGGGGGCGACCACGTGGTTGTTGGTGAGGATGTGGCCCTTGTCGTCGAGGACGAAGCCGGTGCCGGTGCCCGACTCGGCGGAGCCGCTGACGTGCAGGGTGACGACGCTGGGCAGCGCGCTGGCGGCGATGCCGGCGACGCTGTCGGGGGCACGGCCGCCGCTGTCGAGGCCCGCCTGGGGGAGCTCGACCGAGGTGAGGCCGCCGTTGCGCTCGACATAGGCGCCGATCCCGCCGCCTATCCCTCCCGCGACGAGGGCCAGCAGCGCGGCACCGACGAGGACGGACCCCCGGCGGCTCCTGCGCGGTCTGTCCTCGGCCCCCTGGACGGGTCCTGGGTGGCTCAGGGGCTGCTGGGCCTGCGGCCCCTGCTGGGGCGCGCCCCAGGGGTCGTATCGCAGCCACTGCGAGGGCTGCTGCGACTCCGGACCGGGCTGGGGCTGCTGACCGTGCTCCGGGGACTGCGCGGGCCGGGGCGCGGTGTGCTGCTGCTGATGCGGCAACGGCGGGGGCACGGGCGCGCCGTGACCGTTCGTGCCCGCGTACGGTGGGGGCACGGGCGCGCCGTGACCGTTCGTCCCCTCGTACGGCGGGGGCACGGGCGCGCCGTGACCTTCCGTGCCCGCGTACGGCGGAGGTACGGGCGTGCCGTGACCGTTCGTCCCCTCGTACGGCGGAGGTACGGGCGTGCCGTGCGCCGGGGTGGCCACCGGGCGCTGTACGGGCGGCGCGGGCGCCCAGGGCCCCGGGCCGCCGTAGGGCGGGGTGCTGTAGGCGTCGGGCGCGTGCAGCGGCTGCGCACGGGGCACGGGGCGGGCCTCCGGCTCGGCGGCGGCCGGAGGCCCGGGCGTGTAGTCCTCGGGCTCGGTGGCGGGCGGCGCGGTGGCGGTCCGATCGGTGGCGGGCGGGGCGGGCCTGTAGTCCTCGGGCCCGGCGTCCGGCGCGGCGGCGGCCGGGGGCGCGGGCGTGTAGTCCTCGCCGGCGGACCCGGGCGCGGTGGCCGCGTCCGTCCCCGTACGGCCGGCCGCTTCCTGCCCCGGATCGGCTGCTGTCGCGGCGCCCTCCGGACCGGCCTGGCCGGACCGTCCCGTCGAGGGACGGCTCCACCACTTCGTCTTCGGCCCGCTGGGCTTACCGTCGTCCATGCTCTCCCCGCAACTGGCCCTTGCGCGCCCCCACAGAGGCGTCCCTCCCGGAATTCAACCAGGTTTGCGAATCGGTGCGCAGGCTCCTGGTCAGCGCAGCGGGGAAAGCGGCATCGCGCGGTCGTAAACCGGCGGTGCGGAGGCCGTCGCGGACGGCGTGGCCGGCTGCGGGTCCGCTCCCCCGGCGGGCGACCCGGAGTAGAGCGGGCCGGCGTCGGTCGGGCGTATGAGCGGCGGCACGGACACGTTCAGCACGGGGAAGGTGTAGGTGCCCCCGGTGAAGGCCGAGGTGCTGAGCAGGGAGGGCGCCGGGGCCAGCGCCGGCTGTGCCGACGAGGAGGGCGCGGGTGTTCCGGGCCCGGTCCGGCTGTCTCCCACCGCGAGGGCGCCACCACCGCTGCGACTGGCGGCGGCACTGGCGCTGCCGGTCCGCTCCTGGGCGTCGAGCGGGGTCGTGCCGCTGCTCGCGCCCTCGGCGCTGAGCGGCGCCTCGGGGCTGTAGTCGAGAGGGAGGGCGCCTCCGAGCGCGATGGCGGCGAACGAGACGGCACTGGCCGCGGCGAACGCGAAGCGCCGGGCGCGCCAGGGCGAACGGTCGGCCTCGCGGCCGACGTCGTGGATACGGAAGCCGCGGCCGGACGATCCGCCCGGGAGCACGGCGGTCGAGCCGTGGGCCGTGGGGAGATATCCGAAGCCGTCCAGCGGCGAGCGTCCGGAGTCGGGGCTGCTGCCGGGCTGCATGACGGGGAAGATGCCGTCGCCGAAGCGCCGGCCGCCGCCGAAGGGGCCGTCCGAGCCGTCGTCGTCGGCGCCGGAGCCTCCGGGGAGGCCCTGGAGACGGGCGAGGAACCCCTCGGAGGGGGACGGGGCCGCGGACGTCGCGAAGGCGCTCTTCAGCCGCCGCTGGGCGTCGGCCTCGGCCTTGCACCGGGAACAGGTCGCCAGATGCGCGAGGACCCGCTCACGGGCGTCGTGTTTGAGCTCGCCGTCGACAAGCGCGGCGAGCCGGTCCCCGAGATGCTGCTCCGCGGGGGTCGGACCTGTGCCGCTCACGCCGTTCCGCCCTCCCCTGCCAGGACCGCGTCCGCCAGGGAACGCTGCTCGGCGCGAGCCTCGGGCGAACGGTGCTGGAGTGCCTTGCGCAGGTGCGAGCGGCCGCGGTGGATGCGGCTGCGCACCGTGCCCAGCTTGACGCCGAGCGTCGCGGCGATCTCCTCGTAGGAGAGGCCCTCGATGTCGCAGAGTACGACGGCGGCACGGAATTCGGGTGCGAGGGTGTCCAGCGCCTGCTGGACGTCCGCGTCGAAGTGCGTGTCGTTGAAGACCTGCTGCGGAGACGGCTCACGGCTCGGCAGTCGCTCGGCCGCGTCGTCGCCGAGCGAGTCGAAGCGGATCCGCTGCTTGCGGCGGACCATGTCCAGGAAGAGATTCGTCGTGATCCTGTGCAGCCAGCCCTCGAAGGTGCCGGGCGTGTAGGTCGACAGCGACCGGAAGACGCGGACGAAGACTTCCTGGGTGAGGTCCTCGGCGTCGTGCTGGTTGCCCGTCAGCCGGTAGGCCAGGCGGTACACCCGGGCGCTGTGCGTGCTGACGATCTCTTCCCATGAGGGCGGGGTCCACGCCTGAGAATCCGCATCTGAGGCGAAGGTCGCGGTCGGTGCGGAATCGTTGGAAGAACGGTCAGCAATGTTGGTCACGGATTTCGGCTCACCCGCCGACCTGAGAAAGCGCCGCAGCACTCCTCCCCGATCCACAGGCGCAGCCGCACCTCCCCTATCGGCTCTGGTGGTGTCCAGTGGAGCCCCTACCATAGCCACCTCGCCCGTTAGCTCCGGATAAGCCTTTTCCCTGCTGGTGCCCCGGTCCCGCCGGGGGCAAGAGGCACATTCCGGGCCCGGCCCCACGGCCCGGTCCAGGTGTTCCCCTCTGCCCCCTCCTAACGCCTGGTCCCATCTGCGGGTTCCCGGGTCCAGCGGATACAGTCACCGTTGCGCGAACTACGGGGACAGGAGAGGGTCATTACCGCCAACCGGCAGACGAGCTGGGCATTCGCCGACGCCTTTGTCGCCGAGGAAGAAGCTCTGCTCTGGGCGCGGGACCGGGCCGAGGAGTCAGGGCTCCGCCCGGTGTCCTCGGGCACCGGCGCGGCACTGCGCCTGCTCGCCGCCACGGCGGACGCCAAGGCGGTGGCCGAGATCGGCACCGGAACCGGCGTGTCCGGCATCTATCTGCTCCAGGGCATGCGCCCGGACGGCGTACTGACCACCGTCGACCCGGAACCCGAGCGCCAGCAGTTCGCCCGTGAGGCGTTCCGCGCGGCAGGCTTCGCCACGAACCGGGCTCGCTTCATCCCGGGGCGCGCCCTCGACGTACTGCCCAGGCTCGCGGACGGCGGTTACGACCTCGTCTTCTGCGACGGCGACCGGCTGGAGAGCCTGGACTGCCTCGCTGAATCGTTGCGCCTGCTACGACCCGGCGGCCTGGTCTGCTTCGAGGGCGTCTTCGCCGACGGCCGCACGATCGACTCCGCCGCGCAGCCGGCCGAGGTGCTGCGCCTGCGCGAGCTGCTGCGGGCGGTGCGCGAGAGCCAGGAGCTCATGGCGACCCTGCTGCCGGTGGGCGACGGACTGCTGTGCGCGGTGCGGCGCGGCTGACCGCGTCCCCGCCGTCCGGCCGTGTCCTGGCGCGGCCCGGTCGCGCCCGGTCCCTGACGCACCACTGCCCCGGCACGGAACCCGTGCCGGGGCAGTGGTGAAGTGTGGGCGCTCGCGCCTCAGCCGACGACCTGCTTGAGTGCGTCGCCGAGTGCGTCGGCCTCGTCCGGAGTCAGCTCGACGACAAGCCGACCGCCGCCTTCGAGCGGAACGCGCATGACGATGCCCCGCCCCTCCTTTGTCACCTCGAGCGGGCCGTCGCCCGTCCGCGGCTTCATGGCCGCCATGCTCGTTCCCCTTCCTGAAACCAGCTCATCGCAGCCGGCGGCTCCATGACAGGCGCTGCCTCACCGGCGTCGAACACAATGCTTCCTACGCATTATCCCGCATCAAAGACCCCGATGACCAACATCGGTCGGCATCGCTTGCGCAACGCGCTTTCTCAAAACCACCCAATTCGGCGATCCGGCTGCGATACTGCGCCGCCCCCGGCCCCCAGCCGAGAGCCAATCGTTAGACGCAGGTCACATGTCCGGCTCGCCGGAAGTCCGCCATGCTGGCCTGGACAGGCACAATGCCGGAGCCCGAAGGAGACCCAGCGATGGCCGACCCGGCCGACACCGTGCTCACCGATGTGAGCGACGGACTCGCGACGATCACGATCAATCGCCCCGACGCGATGAACGCCATGAACACCGCCGCCAAGGTCGCGCTCCGCGACGCGCTCCTGACGGTGGCGGACGATCCCGCCGTGCGGGCGGTTCTGCTCACCGCCACCGGGCGCGCCTTCTCCGTCGGCCAGGACCTCAAGGAGCACGTCTCCAAGCTCGCCGAGGCGAGCGGGTCGGGCGGCGGCGACGCGCTGAGCACGGTGCGGGAGCACTACAACCCCATCGTCCGCGCGCTCACCGAGATGGAGAAGCCGGTGGTCGCGGGTGTCAACGGGGTCGCGGCCGGAGCCGGCTTCGGTTTCGCGCTCGCCGCGGACTACCGCGTGGTCGCCGACACCGCCGCCTTCAACACCTCGTTCGCCGGCGTGGCGCTGACCGCCGACTCGGGCGTCTCCTGGACCCTGCCCCGGCTGATCGGCACGAGCCGCGCCATGGACCTGCTCCTCTTCCCCCGCTCGATCTCCGCCCAGGAGGCGTACGAGCTGGGCATCGCCAACAAGGTGGTGCCCGCGGCCGACCTGGCCCAGGAGGCCCTGGCGGTGGCCCGGGCACTGGCGGACGGCCCCACGGTGGCCTACGCCGCGCTGAAGAGGTCCGTGGCGTACGGCGCGTCGCACAGCCTCGCCGAGGCGCTGGAGAAGGAGGACGAACTCCAGACCAGGGCGGGCGCGTCGCAGGACCACACGATCGCGGTCGAGGCCTTCCTCGCCAAGCAGCCGCCGAAGTATCTCGGCAAGTAGGGCCGCCGGCGTGGCCCTGCGGGACAGCCCTCAGCTGCCGCCGCCCCGGGCCACGCAGTCGGCCAGGTGGTCGTCGACCAGACCGCAGGCCTGCATGAGGGCGTAGGCGGTGGTGGGGCCGACGAAGCGGATGGACCGCTTCTTCAGCTCCTTGGCCAGCGCGGTGGACTCCGGGGTGACGGCCGGGACGTCGCCGAGCGTGCGGGGGGCGGGGCGGGTCGCCGGGTCCGGGGCGTACGACCAGATCAGCGCGTCCAGCTCGCCCTCGCCCCAGCCGGCCAGCACCTTGGCGTTGGCGAGCGTGGCGTCGATCTTCGCGCGGTTGCGGATGATCCCGGCGTCGGCGAGGAGCCGCTCCTTGTCGGCGTCGGTGAACTCCGCCACCGCGGAGATCTTGAAGCCGGCGAACGCGCTGCGGAAGCCTTCGCGGCGGCGCAGGATCGTCAGCCACGACAGCCCGGACTGGAAGGCCTCCAGGCAGAGCCGTTCGAAGAGGTGGTCGTCGCCGTGGACGGGCCGGCCCCACTCGGTGTCGTGATAGGCGAGGTAGTCCTCGGTGGACAGGCCCCAGGGGCAGCGCAGGCGTCCGTCCGCCGCCGGTTCGGCCCCGCTCACCTCTCGCCCTCCTCGCCCTGCGGCCCGTTCTCGCCGGTGAGCGGCTCGCCGGGGCGCTTGAAGAGGTCGGGCCCCGTCACCGCCGTCGCCTGGGCACCGGCGAGCGCCGACTCCAGCTCGGCGATGTGGGCGTCCCGCTCGGCGAGCTCGGCGGCCAGCCGGTCGAGGGCCTCGTCCACATCCGCCATGCGGTAGCCGCGCACGGCCATGGGCAGCCTCATCGCTTCGATGTCGGCGCGGCCGAGCGGGCGGTTCGCGGGCAGCGGGTCGGTGAGCCGCTCGGGCTCGACGTCCTGCAGCACCGCGCTTCCGCCCCCACCGACCACCGCCAGCGTGACCGCGGCCACGACCACGGCCATCGTGAGCAGCAAGAACCAGAACACGTCCATCTCCCCGGAAGCGGAATACCTGTCCGGGTCAGATCGTGCCATGCGCCACTGACAGTTAGGGTCGCAGGCGCAGGCGATCTACAGGAGGAACCAGGGATGCGAAGCGGGGCGCTCAGGCTGGGGCGGCGGGAATTCGGGCCGGACGAACCGGTGATCATGGCGATCGTGAACCGGACTCCCGACTCCTTCTACGACCAGGGCGCGACGTTCCGCGACGAGCCGGCGCTCTCCCGGGTCGAGCAGGCCGTCGCCGACGGCGCCGCGATCATCGACATCGGCGGGGTGAAGGCCGGCCCCGGTGAGGAGGTCACCGCCGAGGAGGAGGCACGCCGCACGGTCGGTTTCGTCGCCGAGGTGCGCCGCCGCCACCCGGACGTGGTGATCAGCGTGGACACCTGGCGGCACGATGTGGGCGACGCGGTCTGCGAGGCCGGCGCGGACGTGCTGAACGACGCCTGGGGCGGTGTCGACCCGAAGCTCGCCGAGGTGGCCGCGCGCCACGGAGCGGGGCTCGTCTGCACCCACGCGGGCGGCGCCGAGCCCCGGACCCGGCCGCACCGGATCGCGTACGACGATGTGATGGGGGACATCCTGCGGGTCACCCTGGGGCTGGCGGAGCGGGCCGTGGAGCTGGGGGTCAGGCCGGACGGGATCATGATCGATCCGGGTCACGACTTCGGGAAGAACACCCGGCACTCGCTGGAGGCGACGCGCCGCCTGGACGAGATGGCGGCGACGGGCTGGCCGGTGCTGGTGTCCCTCTCGAACAAGGACTTCGTCGGCGAGACGCTCGACAAGCCGGTCAAGGAACGCGTGCTCGGCACGCTCGCGACGACGGCCGTGTCGGCGTGGCTGGGGGCCCGGGTGTACCGGGTGCACGAGGTCGCCGAGACCCGTCAGGTCCTGGACATGGTGGCGTCCATCGCGGGTCACCGGGCCCCGACGGTCGCCCGGCGAGGGCTGGCCTGAGCCCTCCCGGCACGGGGACGGGCGTGGCCGGCCCGAGTCCTCCCCGGCCCGGGAACGGGCGGCCCCGGCAGGGGTCCGCCCGCAGCCTCGGACCGGACGCGTCACGAGCCGGCAGGGTCCGGAAGAGACGGCCTACCGGCCGACCTCCTTGGTCACCAGCCGGACCGCCTCGTCCACGTCGTCCGTGACGTGGAACAGCATCAGGTCGCGCTCGGACGCCTTGCCCCCCGCGACCACGGTGTCCCGCAGCCAGTCGACGAGCCCGCCCCAGTACGCCGTGCCGAACAGGACGATCGGGAAGCGCGTCACCTTGCCCGTCTGCACCAGGGTCAGCGCCTCGAAGAGCTCGTCCAGGGTGCCCAGGCCGCCGGGCAGGACGACGAAGCCCTGCGCGTACTTCACGAACATCGTCTTGCGGACGAAGAAGTAGCGGAAGTTCACGCCGATGTCCACGTGCGGATTCAGGCCGGACTCGAAGGGCAGCTCGATACCGAGTCCCACGGAGACGCCCTTGGCCTCCCGCGCCCCCTTGTTCGCCGCCTCCATGGCCCCCGGTCCGCCACCCGTGATGACGGCGAATCCCGCCTCGACGAGCGCCTTGCCGATCTGCACGCCCGCCTCGTAGTCCGGACCGCCCGCCGGGGTGCGGGCGGAGCCGAAGACGCTGATGGCGCTGGGCAGTTCGGCCAGCGCGCCGAAGCCCTCGACGAACTCCGACTGGATCCGCATGACCCGCCAGGGGTCGGTGTGGACCCACTCGGAGTCGCCCTCGGAGTCCAGCAGCCTCTGATCGGTCGTGCCGGGCTGGACCTGGTCCCTGCGGCGCAGCACCGGACCCAGTCGCTGTTCCTCCGGCATCACCGCACCCTCGGGAATCTGCGCGCCCTCGGGGATCCGTGCGTCCTCCGGGTTGCCCATGACCTGCTCCCTCCGCCGACCTGCGATGTGCGTGTGTCGCTTCAGCCTAGATCGGTGGAGGTTACGCGCAGGGGAATGCCGTGAGTCAGCTCGTGAGCCAGGAGCGGAGGCGCTCCTCGCAGTGGGTGATCCGGTCGACGGCCACGTGCTCGTCCCGCTTGTGCGCGAACAGCGCGTCCCCGGGGCCGTAATTCACCGCGGGCACCCCCAGTGCGCCGAACCGGGACACGTCGGTCCAGCCGAACTTGGGCTGGGCCGTCCCGCCGACCGCGTCCATGAACGCCTTGGCGGCGGGGTGCGAGAGGCCGGGCATCGCGGCGCCGGAGTGGTCGTCGAGGGTGAACTCGACGACTCCGCAGTCCGCGAAGACCTCCCGGACGTGGGCTTCGGCCGCCTCGGCGCTGAGGTCGGGGGCGTACCGGTAGTTGACCACCACGGTGCAGGAGTCCGGGATGACGTTGGTGGCGACGCCGCCCTCGATGCCCACGGCGTTGAGCCCCTCGCGGTACTCCAGGCCGTCGATCACCGGGCGGCGCGGTTCGTACGCGGCGAGCCTGGCCAGCACGGGCGCGGCAGCGTGGATCGCGTTGGAGCCCATCCAGCTGCGCGCGGAGTGGGCCCGCTCCCCCTCCAGCCGCAGGTGCACCCGGATCGTGCCCTGGCAGCCGCCCTCGACCTGCGCGTCGGAGGGCTCCAGGAGGACGGCGAAGTCCCCTTCGAGCCACTCGGGGTGCGCGTCGGCCACGTGCCCGAGGCCGTTGAGGTGCGCGGCGACCTCTTCGTTGTCGTAGAAGATGAAGGTGAGGTCCCTGTTGGGCTCGGGCACCGTCGCCGCGATCCGCAGCTGGACGGCGACGCCCGACTTCATGTCGGAGGTCCCGCACCCCCACAGCACGCCGTTCTCGTCGAGCCTGGACGGCACGTTGTCCGCGATCGGCACGGTGTCGATGTGCCCGGCCAGCACGATCCGCTCGGCCCGGCCCAGCCGCGTCCTCGCCACGATGTTGTTCCCGTGGCGGTCGACGGTCAGGTGAGGGAGCGGGCGCAGGGCCGCCTCGATGGCGTCGGCGAGGTCCTTCTCCTGCCCGCTGACCGACGGGAAGTCGACCAGCCGGGCGGTGAGCGCCGGGCCGTCCAGGGCGAGGTCGAGCGAGTGTCCATCCATGGTCACGAGCCTAAGGGACTTCGGTCGCGGGCCCCGTCCTACCCTCCAGTACGGTGGGCCCCGTGCCCCGGACCGCCTCCACTCCCCGCCGCAGCCGCTTCCTCCGTGTCGTGGCCGCCTTCGCCGTGCTCGTGGCCCTCGCCGGCTATCTGGCCGTGCAGTACCTCTCCGGCTACAAGGGGGCTCCCCGCTGCACCGTGGGTTCCTCCGACGGGGGCGAGGGGCGTACGTACGAGCTGAGTCCGGAGCAGGCCGCCAACGCCGCGACGATCTCCGCCGTGGGCATGACGCGGGGGCTCCCGGAGCGGGCGGTGACGATCGCCCTGGCGACCGCCATGCAGGAGTCCGCCCTGCGCAACATCGACCACGGCGACCGGGACTCGCTCGGGCTCTTCCAGCAGCGCCCCTCGCAGGGCTGGGGAACGACCGAGCAGATCATGGACCCGGTCTATTCGTCCGGGGAGTTCTACGAACATCTCGCCGAGGTCCCGGGCTACTCCCGGCTGCCGCTGACCGTCGCGGCCCAGCGGGTGCAGAAGAGCGGTTTCCCGCAGGCGTACGCCAAGCACGAGCCGGACGCCACGCTGCTCTCCGCCGCGCTGACCGGGCGCGCGCCCGCCTCGCTGACGTGCTCGCTGTCGACGGGCAAGGGCGCCGAGGCGGCTGCCCCGGGCGACGCCGCCGAGGTGCGGGCCGATCTGGTGCGCGCCTTCGGCAAGGGTGTCCTGCCCTCGGCGAAGTCGGCGGGCGCCGCCTCCGCGAGCACGGTCTCGGTGCCCGTGCGGAGCGAGGAAGAGGCGACCTCCCGGCGCGGCTGGGAGCTCGCCCACTGGGCGGTCGCCCGCGCCGGCGCGCTGCGGATCGAGGAGGTCTCGTACGACGGCCGGATCTGGACCAGTGACACGGGCTGGCGGACGGAGCGCGGGGAATCGGCCACCGGCACCGTCCGAATGAGGCTCGCTCAGTAGTACGACCTGTCCCCCGTGCAGGGCCTTCCGCCTTCACCGGAGGAGGGTCGGCACCCGCGCTTCGACACCCCCGCCCGCCGGGCCAATTCCCTTACGCGTACAGGGAAGTGACGGTACGTCGAGCGTAAGCGGAATGCACTGTTCGACCAGGTTCCTCCATTGCGGATTATCCGACGCATTACTCACTCTTTACCTCGGTGCCCCGCAACCTTCCCCGCCCCCGGAGCGGTTGTTCAGTGCGTCCGATCACCGGACAGGCGGATTCCACATCGCCTCGTACCTGTTGACGTCCCGCCGAAGGAGCATCATGTCCCTCCCCCTGACCCGTCGGATCGCCCGTGCAGCGCTGCTGATCGCCGCGGGTGCGGCCCCCGTGGTCGGCGCGGCCGGTGCCGCGGGTGCCGCGGGGCTCCCGCAGACCCCCGCGCTCGGCGGCCTCACCTCGCTCGACGGAGCCGGCCTCAGCAGCACGGTGGACTCCACCGCGAAGCAGGGCTCCGAGGTCGCGAACGAGACCGGCGGCAAGGTGGTCGGCACGACCCTGCCCGCCGCCGGCAAGACCCTGCAGAAGGCCGGCGGCGTGGCCGACGGCGAGCTGACGTCCGACACCCTGCCCACCAAGGGCCTGCCGATCGGCTGATCCGCCGGCACGCACACGGCACACACGCCGTACGGACGCGAAGGGGCCTCGGGAGTGCGCACTCCCGAGGCCCCTCGGCACATCCCTGGACGTACGGCCCCTACGAGAGGCGCTTGACCGCCGCATCCACGCGCTCGTCCGTGGCCGTCAGCGCCACCCGCACGAAGCGGTCCCCCGCGGGCCCGTAGAAGTCGCCGGGCGCCACCAGGATGCCGAGCTCCGCGAGATGCGCCACGGTCTCCCAGCACGGCTCGTCGCGCGTGGCCCAGAGGTAGAGGCTCGCCTCGCTGTGCTCGATCCGGAAGCCGTGGGCCTCCAGCGCCGCGCGCAGCACCGTGCGCCGCCGTGCGTAGCGCTCACGCTGCTCGGCCACGTGCGCGTCGTCGCCCAGCGCCGCGACCGTGGCCGCCTGGACCGGGGCGGGGGTCATCATCCCGCCGTGCTTGCGGATCTGGAGCAGTTCGCCGAGGACGGCCGCGTCGCCCGCGACGAAGGCCGCGCGGTAACCGGCCAGGTTGGACCGCTTGGAGAGCGAGTGGACGGCCACGATGCCCTCGTACGAGCCGCCGCAGACGTCCTCCTGGAGCACGGAGACGGGCTCGGCCTCCCAGCCGAGCTCCAGGTAGCACTCGTCACTGAAGACCAGCACGCCGTGCTCGCGCGCCCAGGCGACGATCCGGGTCAGCTCGTCCTTCGGCAGCACCCGGCCCGTCGGGTTGGAGGGCGAGTTGAGCCAGAGCAGCTTCAGGCCCTCGGGGTCCAGCTCCGTCGGGTCGTCGTAGACGACGGGCTCGGCGCCGCAGAGCCGTGCGCCGACCTCGTACGTCGGGTAGGCGAGCCGGGGGTAGGCCACCTTGTCGCCGGCGCCGAGACCGAGCTGGGTCGGCAGCCAGGCGACGAGCTCCTTGGAACCGACGACCGGCAGCACGTTCTCGTGCCGCACGCCCACCGCGCCGAGCCTGCGCTCCACCCAGCCGGTGAGGGCGTCACGCAGCGCCTCGGTGCCCCACACCGTCGGATAGCCGGGGCTGTCCGCGGCGTCGATCAGCGCCCGCTGGATCAGCGCGGGCACCGGGTCCACGGGCGTGCCGACGGACAGGTCGACGAGACCGTCCGGGTGGGCGACGGCCGTCGACCTGTAGGGCGCGAGCTTGTCCCAGGGGAAGGCCGGGAGACGGGAGGAGACGGGAACTGCTGCGGACACGGAACTCTGCTTTCTCGTACGGGGGCGTGGCTGCCGGAAAACACCTCGGTCCCGCACGGTGACGAGCCGTACGGGACCGGGCGGCGCTCGTGCGGCCGCTGCTACTGGTTCTGCGGCGGCAGCGCGGCGATGAACGCGTGGTCGCGCTCGATGAGACCCAGCTTGGACGCGCCACCCGGCGAGCCGAGGTCGTCGAAGAACTCGACGTTCGCCTTGTAGTAGTCCTTCCACTCCTCCGGGGTGTCGTCCTCGTAGAAGATGGCCTCGACCGGGCAGACCGGCTCACAGGCTCCGCAGTCGACGCATTCGTCCGGATGGATGTACAAGGACCGTGAGCCCTCGTAGATGCAGTCGACGGGGCACTCTTCGATGCAGGCCTTGTCCTTCACGTCGACACAAGGCTGCGCGATGACGTAGGTCACGCTGTCGTTCCTCCTCGGTAGGGCGTTGGCTCTCGCGCGGGAGCGCGGCGTCGTCGATGCCCGCCACCTAGTATCTCCGTTCCGGGGCACGATCCGAACAGGAGGGGCGTACAGAGCTGTGGAATTCACCATCGGCGGACAACTCGAGGTTCGCATGACAGCTGCTGACGTGGGCAAACGCGTCTCCGTGCGGCGCGCCGTCGATGCCTCCGGCACGGGCGCGAAGTTCACCGACACCGTCGGGGTTCTCACATCGTGGGACGGCGGAGTGCTGTCCGTCACCACGAAGAGCGGCGAGAGCGTCCGCATCGAGGAATCCTCGCTGGTGGCGGGCAAGGTCGTGCCTCCGGCCCCGGCGCGCCGCCGCGGACCCGCCGCCGCCTTCGAGGAGATCGCCCCGGTCGTCGCCCGCGCCTGGGAGCCCGTGGAGAGCGAACCGCTGGGCGACTGGACGCTGCGCGCGGCCGGCGGATTCACCCGGCGCGCCAACTCGGCGCTGCCGCTCGGCGATCCGGGGCTTCCGCTCGGCGAGGCGCTGGCGCGCGTCCGGCAGTGGTACGGCGAACGCGGCCTGCCCGGCTACATCCAGGCCGCCACGGGTGCAGAGGGCACCCAGGAGCTGCTCTGCGCGGAGCTGGAGGAGCACGGGTGGCGGCGCGAGGTGACGGCCGAGGTGCGGATCGCGGCGCTGGCACCCGTCGGGGACCTGGACGCGGACGTCTCCGCGGTGTCCATGTCCCGGGACGTGGACACCGCGTGGCTCTCCCGCTACCAGCGCTTCGAGACCCCGGGGCCCCATGTCCTGAAGGTGCTCGGGAGCGGCCCTTCGGTGTGGTTCGCCTCCGTGCCCGGCGAGGACCCGTCAAAGGCGCCTGCCGCGATCGGACGCTGCGTGGTGGACGGCCGCTGGGCCGGGTTCATGGCCGTCGAGGTGGGCCCCGAGTACCGCCGCCGCGGCCTCGCGACGACCGTCATGGCGGCGCTGGCCCGCAGGGCGCTGGACGAGGGCGCGTCGGCGGCGTGGCTCCAGGTCGAGACGGACAACGAAGGCGCCCGCGCGCTGTACGACCGCATGGGCTTCGGCGTCCACCACAGCTACCACCACTTCCGTTCCGCGTAGGCGGGACACGGCAGTTCCGTTCCACACGGGCGGTCAGCGGTTCCGTTCCACACCGGCGGACAGCGCTTCCGTCCCATGTGGCGCACACGGCAGTTCCGTTCCACACGGGCGGACACAGCGGCAGGGGTACGTGTCACACATGAGCACCGAGGATCCCGGCACGGCGGAACTCCGGCGGCGGTTCGCCGAAGAGGCGCGCGCCGAACGGCCGGACGTCGCGCTGCTCTGTCTGCTGCTGGGCGCGGAGGCGCTGCCCGCGACGGCCGGGGGCCCCGATCCGCACGGCATCGACGCCGCGCAGATCGAGCTCGACCGGCTCGCCGGACTCCTCCCGTACGGTGTGCGCGGACCCCGCGTCTGGGCGTCCGCCCTCGCCGAACTGCTCGGGGAGCGCTGCGGTTTCGCGGGGTCGTCCCAGGACTACCAGCGGCTGGACTCCTCGGTGCTCCAGCAGGTGCTGCGCCGCAGCAGGGGGCTGCCCATCCTGCTGTCCGTGGTCTGGACCGAGGTCGCGCGACGGGCCGGCGCACCCGTGTACGGGGTGGCGCTCCCCGGGCACTACGTGGTCGGTTTCGGCGACCCCGCCGAGCGGGTGCTCGCCGACCCCTTCGCCGGCGGGGCCCCGCTGAGCGGTGAGGACGCGGAGCTGATGGTGGCGAGCGCGACCGGGGGGCCGCTGGAGCCGTCGATGCTGGTGCCCGCCAGGCCGCTGGAGACGGTGCTGCGGATTCTGAACAACATCCGGGCCTGGGCCGCCGCGCGCCCCGAGCGCACGGATGTGGCGCTGTGGGCGCTCGACCTCTCCCTGCTGCTGCCCTCGCACCCGGCCAGGCTCCGCTACGAGCGGGCCCAGCTCCTCGTGCAGCGCGGGGAGTTCCTGCGCGGGGCGGCGGAGATGGACGAGTACGCCGACATCGTCGACGGCATCGAGCCGACGGCGGCGGAGGCGATCCGCCACCGCGCCCAGGCCGCCCGGGCCCTGCTGAACTGAGCCGCCGGGTAATTCGCTGTGCGAACCAGGCGTCCTGGACCACCTGCCGTATTCTGTCCGCATGGGGAATCAGGAATCGCGCATGAGTATCGCGACCGCGTTGGTGCGCGCGTCATTCCTGGTGAATGCCGCCTACGCGGAATCGAGCCGGGCATTCGGACTGACCCCTCAGCAGGGCCAGCTGCTCTGCGTGCTGATGGCCCAGCCGTACGGAATGGGTGAGCTCGGTTCGGTGCTGGGGCTCGCCAAGTCGAGCCTCACGGGACTCGTGGACCGCACCGCCCAGCACGGTCTGGTCCGCAGGGAGCCGGACCCTCTGGACGGGCGCGCCGTCAGGATCGCGCTCACGGAGAAGGGCGGCGAGCTGGTGGAGGAGTTCTACGCCGCGACCTGCCGCCGGGTGGAGGCGCTGCCCGCCTCCCTGAGCACCCCCGAGCGGGAGGCGCTCGCGGAGATGCTCGCCCGGGTGGTGCTGGACAACAAGGTGCCGGTGGTCTTCATGGAGCAGGACTGAGGGCTGTCCGGTGATCTCCGCCGGGCGCCCGACGACAGCCGGGTCAGGCCGTGCCGAACAGCTCGACGAAGCGCCCCGTGAACAGGTCCGCGCCCTTGTACGCCGCCACCGTCTCCGCCGGCAGGAGGCTCACGCCCTCCTCGGGTGAGGGCATCTGCCCCACACCGCCGTGCGGCCCGAGCGGCAGGAGCACGGAGGGGACGGGCGACGGCCGGTAGACGGCCTCCGGCCTCCCGCCCCGGACCTGGGCGAGGATGTTCTCGGCCACCACCCCGGCATGCTTCATGGCGTGGGCCGCCATCTTGGCCTCGTCGAGATCGGTGAGGTCGCCGAGGGCGTAGACATGGCCGTGGCCGGGAAGAGCGAGCGTCTCCGTGACCCGGACCCGCCCCCGGGGATCGCTCAGCCCGGCGAGCTCCCCGGCGAGGTAACCGCCGAGGACGCTGCCCCCGTGGCAGCGGAACCAGATGTCGGCGGCCAGCACGTCACCGGCGGTGGTGGGGACGGTGAACGCCTTCGTCTCGCCCGGCGCGGTCGGCGGCTCGCTCTCCAGCGAGGTGCCGAGCAGCACCTCGACGCCGAGGCGGGCGAGCTGGCCCTCCAGGTCCTCGCGCAGGGCTGCGTCGAACCCCGGGAGCAGCTCTTCGGCCGGGTCGACGAGCGTCACCCGCTTGCCGGGCCAGACGGCCTTGATCTCACCGGACAGCTCCAGGCCGACGGGTCCCGCCCCGACGATCAGCACCCGCTCTCCGCACGAGAGTTCGGCGTGCGTGCCGCGCAGCCGCTCCAGCGCGTCGGCCGCGACGTCGGTGTCCATCTTGGCCGGGTAGGGATATCCGGAGCCGGTCGCGAGGACGAGGTAGTCGGCCTCGATCCGCTCACCCGAGTCCAGGGTGACCCCGCGCGGGTCCACCGAGGCGGCCCGGCCCTTCACGATCCTGCCGCGCCTGAGCAGTTTGTCGTACGGGAAGAAGATGTTGCCCGCCCAGTCAGGCTTCACCAGGGCGCGCAGGGACCCTGCCGCATGGACGAACGCGTCCTTCGGCTCGACGAGGACGACATCGGCCTCCTCGTCGAGGGCCTTTGCCACTGCGGCTCCCCCATAACCTCCGCCGATGACCACCACGGTACGACTCATATGCCCCAGCTCCCTCTTGCGCAATTGTTAGTTCGTTCCACGAACCATATTGGTTCGTTACGCGAACTACAACCCCGACTCCCCCCGCCCGCGACCCGCCCGGAACCCGGAACACCCCACGCACCCCTTGACGTGTGCAGGGCAACAGCGTTTACATCGGGCCCACGAGAGAGCGCTCTCTCGCCTCTCGGAGGGTTCCGTCGTGCACCCGCACCACGACTCAGGAGACGTCATTCATGCAAGTTCCCCCCACGAACTCCGCACTCCCCACCACCGCCGCCCCGCCCCCCACCACACCCCGCAGGCACCGCCGGTCCAAGGCGCTCGGTTTCGCCGCGCTCACCGTCTCGCTGCTGATGGCCTTCCCCACGGCCCAGACGGCGTTCGGCGAAGTGGCCGAGGAGCTGCCCGGCGGCGGTGACCTCGGACCGAACGTCCTGGTCTTCGACCCCTCGACCCCGAACATCCAGGGCAAGGTCGACGAGATCTTCAAGAAGCAGGAGTCCGCGCAGTTCGGCAGCGACCGCTACGCGCTGATGTTCAAGCCCGGCACCTACAACAACATCAACGCCCAGATCGGCTTCTACACCTCCATCGCCGGCCTCGGCCTGAACCCCGACGACACCACCTTCAACGGCGACGTCACCGTCGACGCCGGCTGGTTCAACGGCAACGCCACCCAGAACTTCTGGCGCTCCGCCGAGAACCTCGCCCTCAACCCCGTCAGCGGCACCAACCGCTGGGCCGTCTCCCAGGCCGCCCCCTTCCGCCGCATGCACGTCAAGGGCGGCCTCAACCTCGCCCCCGACGGCTACGGCTGGGCCAGCGGCGGCTACATCGCCGACAGCAAGATCGACGGCCAGGTCGCCCCCTACTCCCAGCAGCAGTGGTACACCCGCGACAGCTCCATCGGCAGCTGGGGCAACGGCGTCTGGAACATGACCTTCTCCGGCGTCGAGGGCGCACCCGCCCAGAGCTTCCCCGAACCGCCCTACACCACCCTGGACAACACCCCGGTCTCCCGCGAGAAGCCCTTCCTCTACCTGGACGGCGACGACTACAAGGTCTTCGTCCCCGCCAAGCGCACCAACGCGCGCGGCACGTCATGGGCCGACGGCACCCCCGAGGGCGAGTCCATCCCGCTGAGCCAGTTCTACGTCGTGAAGCCGGGCGCGACCGCGCAGACCATCAACGCGGCCGTGGACCAGGGCCTGCACCTGCTCTTCACCCCGGGCGTCTACCACGTCGACGAGCCCATCGAGATCGACCGGGCGAACACCGTCGCGCTGGGCCTCGGCCTCGCCACCATCATCCCGGACAACGGCGTGAGCGCGATCAAGGTCGGCGACGTCGACGGCGTCAAGCTCGCCGGACTCCTGGTCGACGCGGGCCCGGTCAACTCGGAGACGCTCGTCGAGGTCGGCCCGGAGGGCTCCTCGGCCGACCACGCGGCGAACCCGACCAGCCTCCAGGACGTCTTCGTACGGGTCGGCGGCGCGGGCCCCGGCAAGGCGACGACCAGCATCGTCGTCAACAGCGACGACACGATCGTCGACCACACCTGGGTCTGGCGCGCGGACCACGGCGAGGGCGTGGGCTGGGAGACCAACCGGGCGGACTACGGCCTCACCGTCAACGGTGACGACGTACTGGCCACCGGACTGTTCGTCGAGCACTTCAACAAGTACGACGTCCAGTGGAACGGCGAGAACGGCAAGACGATCTTCTTCCAGAACGAGAAGGCCTACGACGCACCCGACCAGGCCGCCATCCAGAACGGCGACATCAAGGGATACGCCGCCTACAAGGTCGCCGACTCCGTCACCACCCACGAGGGCTGGGGCATGGGCAGCTACTGCTACTTCAACGTCGACCCGACCATCCGCCAGCAGCACGGCTTCCAGGCACCCGTGAAGCCCGGAGTGAAGTTCCACGACCTGCTCGTCGTCTCACTCGGCGGCAAGGGGCAGTACGAACACGTCATCAACGACACCGGTTCCCCCACGTCCGGTGACACGACCGTCCCGTCCCAGGTGGTGTCCTTCCCCTAGGGCCCTCCTCCGGCCCATGCCCCGTCCCCCGGCCCCGCGGATCACGCGGGGCCGGGGGACGGACGCTCGACGGGCCTCAGCCCTCCGGCGACCACGGCCGCAGCTTCTCCGGGTTGCGTACCACCCAGATCCGGGTGACACGGCCGTCGGCGACCTCGAACGAGGCAACGGTCGCGACGACGCCGTCGCGCAGGGCCACCAGGCCCGGCAGTCCGTTGACCGTCCGCTCCAGGAGTTCGAGCCCCGGGGCCCGGTCGGCGATGGCGACCATGTACGCGGCGATGCACGCGCCGCCGGCTTCCTCGTCCTCGCCTCGGTCCAGGTCGTGCTCGGCATCGCGCACGTGCCGTCGGTCCATCTCCCCCTGGGCGTCCTGATGTTCGGACTGAGCCTGCTGGCGCCGGCGCGGCGCTGACGTCCGCACGGGAGGGGCCGGGACGTCTCAGAGCACGCAGAACACGTGGCCTTCGGGGTCGGCCATCTCGACATGATCGGGCCGACCCCCCAGCTCGTGCTCCCGGACGACCGTCGCACCGGCGGCCGTCAGCCTCTCCACCGCCTCGGTCACCCGCGGCCACCGGATCTCCCACGGGGTCTCGCGGCCACCGCCCACCCGCACGTCGATGTGGAGCCGGTTCTTGGACGTCCTGGGCTCCGGGACCTTCATGAAGGACAGGGTCGGGCCCACGCCGTCCGGGTCGGACAGATAGGCGCCGTCGTCCCACTCCTCCTCCGGCACGTCATGGTGGGCGAACCACTCCTCCCAGCTGCCGAACCCGGCGGGCGGGGGCGTCTCCACGTATCCCAGGGCCAGCGCCCAGAAGGACGCCAGTGCCTTCGGGTGCGCGCAGTCGATCGTCAGACTCCATCGGGTGGACATGGAACCCTCTCCTCCCGGACCGGTCTCGTGGACGGCCCCGCGCCGTCCGGGCGCTCCGGGGCCGTACGGCTCCGCCCCCGTCCGGGGAGCCGGGCGGGGGCGGGTTGTACGCGTGTCGCGCGGGCCTGTCAGCCCTCGCCGTTGAGCTCGATCGCGACGGTGCGCTCGGCGGGGGTCTTGCCGAGCAGCGCGCCCTGCATGGCGTGGGCCACGTCGTCGGGGCTGACCGGGTACTGCTTCCCGTCGCCCTTCGTGATCATGATCCCGTCGAAGACGCCGTCCAGCAGGGTCTCGATCGCCTTCTTGTCGTAGACCGCGACGAGCTTGCCGTCGATCGGCTTCATGGACAGGATCTGCGGCAGCGACCTGGCTGGCCCGAAGTCGATCTGCTTCTGCCCGGCCTTGATGGTCACCAGACCAGACATCGCCGGCTGGGCGAACTCCTTCATCGCCCGGTCCAGTTCGGCCTTGGTGATGGTGGGTTCGGTTGCGGCGACCGGCAGTTCGACGACGGCCGGCTCACCGGTCTGGACCTGCGCGCGATAGGCGTCGCGTACGGAGATCAACGACCGGTTGACGTCCAGCGACTTGCCCGACTTGCCGGGGACGGCGACGGCCTTGTTCGGCTCGAACTTGATCGTGCCGTCGTTCGCGGAGCCGGAGACGCCCGCCAGATCGGTCAGCGCGACCCCGAGCTTCTCCTCGTCGACCGGGATCACCGGGTCGGCGGAGCGCGCTCCGCCGAACAGGGAGCCGATCACGGAGACCGGGTTGTAGTCGCTGCCCGCGGCGCCGCGTACGGTCTCCTGGCTGTCCAGGGTCAGACCGGCCTTCTCCGGGGAGAGCTTCTCCTCCTTGCCGTCGACGGACAGCTGGAGAGGCGCCTTGGCGCGCTTGCCGAGGGCGGCCTCCAGCTTCGTGACCGCCTCCTCCTTCGTGCCACCGCCGATGTCGACGCCGAGCACCGTGGTGCCCTTCGGGACCTCGGAGTGGTTCATCAGCAGTCCCGCGCCGTAGGCGACGCCGAACAGCACGAACACGGCGACCCCCAGGAGGACCAGCTTGGAACGGCCCTTCCTGGCGGGCGGCGCGGGCTGCGGAGCCGGCCTCGGGGCGGGCGCGGGCGCCGCGGGGGCACCCGGGTCGGCGGGTCCGCCACCCAGGGGGCCCTCGGGGCGCAGTCCGCCGGGCCCGCCGGGGAAGGGCGAGCGGGAGTCCGAGGGGATGACGGGGATGCCGCTGGTGAGCGTGTCACCGGAGACATGGCCGCCCGGGCCGTTGCCGGGACCCGGTGCCGGGGCCTGCGGCGTCAGGATCGCTGTGTCGTCGGACATCCGCGGCGGTACGCCGCCGGGTCCGCCAGGCCGGGGGCCCGCCGGGCCGCCGGGGAGGCCGTCGAGGTCCGGCGTCAGCGCGGAACTGCCGGTGGCCGGGCCGGTGGTGGGCCCGGAGGGTCCGGGGCCGCCGGGCGGGCGCATGCCGGGGTTCGGCGTGGGACGCGGACCGCCGGGGCCGCCCGCGCCGAGTCCGTCCAGGGCGCTGCCGCCCTGGCGGGCACCGGTCGGCGCACCCTCCGAGAAGTACGGCGAGTCCGCGCGGGGCGGCGGCGTGGGCCCGGAACCGGGCGCCCCGGAAGGGCCGCCCGACGAGGGGCCGCCGGAGCCCTGGCCCGGGTTCGGCCCGGGGGCACCCGGAGCCGGGGCCGCGCCCGCGGCGGGGGCCGGAGCCTTGCGCGGGGCGAACCAGTCGCTGCCGCTCTTCTCCTTGGCCGGGGGCTCGGCGGCCGGGCCGCCGTCACGCGCCTCCGGGCCGGGGCCGCCGGGCGCACCGCCGGGCGAGGGCACGGGAGCGCCGGGCCTCGGGGTGCTGCCGGTCCGCTCGGCGGCGGGGCCGCCCGAGGGGTCGGTGTCACTCATCGGCGTACGCATCACGACGGGCGGGATCGGACGCGAGCCCGGAATGTTGATCCGGATGCGCGTCGTCAGCGTCGTCTCTGTTCTGGGCTCCTCGGGCTGAGGCGGATCCGCAGGCTCCGGAGTCTCATCCGGCCCGTCCTGAGACGGGTGCAGCGACGGATACTGGCGTGATCCGTACGGCGGCGTACCCGACGGGTACGCGGCTCCGCCGCGCCCCTGGGGCCCGGAGGACGAACTGTCAGTTTCACGACTCAAAGCAGGTTCTCCCGATTGGCTCCGCCGCCCGTACTTCCCCCATGCCGCAGGCCAGGGGACGGCTCGGCGCGCGCACCACCATACTGGCCGCCGCCGAAAGACTCTCCGCGCCCGGGGGAATCAAGGATGCACCCACCGCTGCGCGGAGGGGCGACCGGGAGCGGACATACCACATCACGTGCCAGGTCGACCGGTGTCGTTGGCCGGATCAGGCAGCCGCGACATCGTGGCACACATCACAGCGACGGCCATCCCTCCGAGCATGAAGAGCGCGAGGCCGATCTCCTCGGCGAAGACGAAGTCGCCCTCGGGGCGCCCGCCGAGCAGGACGATGACGGCGATGAACCAGCCCACCGCCGGTACCAGCGCGCCGAGCTGTGTGCGGGTCAGCACCCGGCCGCCGTAGAACACCCCGGCCGACGCGGCCAGCGCGAGCAGCAACCCGCCCGGGAACAGGGCCGCCTGGACGAGGGTGCCCGTGAACCCGACCGCCGCACCCAGCACCGCGAGGCCGACGTACAGCGGGATGCGCCGGGGGTTCGGGGGCGCGGCGAGCCCGGTGGGCGCGGGGCTCCTGGGCGGGGCGTTGGTGCGCGGCGACTGTGACGAGGCGCGCGGCCTCTGCCTGCTGCTCATGTCTGTGCTCCTGGTGCGAGGGGCGCGTCCGCCAGGCCCGCGAAGAGGTCGTTCTCCCGCAGACCATGGTCCACGCCGCTGTCGCCTCGCACCAATTGGTAGTACTCGGTGGTGAAGACGGGCTGCCCGAGATCGTTCGAAAGAGCGAAGAACGGGCCGTCCACGGCGATCTGGGTGGCGTGCGCCCGCATGGCCGCGGTCTTCGCCGCGGCGTACGCGGAGCCGTCGATCTCGGCGGTGATCTCCGTGTCGTCCACCACACCGGGTACGTCGTCGATCGCGGCGATCCCCGGGAAGGCGTCGGGGGCGGTCTCCCGCAGCCGGGCGAAGCCCTCCGCGGCGACGGAGCGGGGCACCCGGTTCCAGTAGATCTTGGCGATGGTGTGCGGGGCGCCGTCCCCGTACGCGGGATCGGCGGCCAGGTCCGCGGCGCGCATCGCGACGCGGTGCGCCTGGATGTGGTCGGGGTGGCCGTATCCGCCGTCGGGGTCGTAGGTGACGAGGACCTGGGGCCGCAGGGCCCTGATCACTCCGACGAGGTGGCCCGCCGCCTCGTCGAGGCGGGCGTCCCAGAAGGCGCCGGGCCTGTGGTTCTGCTCGGTGCCCATCATCCCGGAGTCGCGGTACGTGCCGGGGCCGCCCAGGAAGCGGTGGTCGCTCACGCCGAGCTCCCGCATGGCCGCCGCGAGTTCGCCGACGCGGTGGGCGCCCAGGCCGCCCTCCCGGTCCTCGGCGAGATGCGCCAGGCCGGGCGGGATGACCTCGCCCTCCTCGCCGAGGGTGCAGGTCACCAGGGCGACGTGGGCGCCCTCGGCCGCGTACCTGGCCATGGTGGCGCCGTTGTTGATCGACTCGTCGTCGGGGTGCGCGTGCACCAGGAGCAGACGGCGGGCGGGAAGGTCCTTCATGGGACCACCCTACGAGCAGCCCGCCCCCCGCACGGACCGCCCCACGGTGTCCCGGCCTCCCGGCCCACCTGTCAGAACTTGATGCCCCCGATCATTCCTGCCACGTTCGACGTCACCTCCGAGATGGTCGGGGCGATCGACGAGCTCGCGAGATAGAACCCGAGCAACATGCAGACCACCGCGTGTCCGCCCTTCAGTCCGGATTTCCGGATCAGCAGGAAGACGACGATCGCCAGCAGCACCACCGCCGAAATCGAGAGTGCCACGGCGGTTCACCTCCATCAGTACGGTCGGGACAGGCAGCACACATGGAGCCAGCAGGTTCATACCCACCGAGCGCTACGGATCATAACTATCCGTGCCGACGCATTGATCGGGGCACAGCAGCACGAGGGGCGCACGGACCGCCCGTCGACGGCTAGGTTCGGTGCCATGACCTCGCAGAAGCTGTCTTTTCCGCGCCAGCACGCCCGGACCCAGCGGTTCACTCTCGGCGCACCTCGCGCGTTCACCGTCTCGAGGGACGGGACGCGGGTGATCTTCCTCCGCTCGTCGTCGGGCACCGACCGGACGAACCGGCTCATGGTGCTCGACACCCTGACCGGTGAGGAGCGGGTCGCCGCCGATCCCTCGGTGCTGCTGGGGGGTTCGGCGGAGAAGCTGTCCCCCCAGGAGCGCGCGCGGCGCGAGCGGACCAGGGAGGGTTCGGCGGGAATCGTCGGCTACGCGGTCGACGAGGCCGCCGAGTTGGCCGCTTTCGCGCTCTCGGGCAAGGTGTACGTCGCGGAGTTGAGGGCGGGCACGGCCCGCGCCCTGCCGGTGCCGGGTCCGGTCATCGACCCGCGCCCCTCCCCCGACGGCCGGCACATCGCCTATGTCTCCCGGGGCGCGCTCCGCGTGGTGGGTGCGGACGGCGAGGGCGACCGCCCGGTCGCCGAGCCGGAGGACGCGCAGGTCTCCTACGGGCTGGCCGAGTTCGTCGCGGCCGAGGAGATGGGCCGCTACCGGGGTTTCTGGTGGTCGCCCGACTCGGAGCGCCTGCTCGTCGCCCGCGCCGACGACAGCGCCGTACAGCGGTGGTGGATCGCCGATCCCGCGAACCCCGGGAGCCGGCCGGCCGAGGTGGGCTATCCGGCGGCGGGGACGGCCAACGCCGAGGTGCGGCTCTTCGTGACGGACCTGGAGGGGGCGCGCACGGAGGTCGTCTGGGACCGCGCGCGCTTCCCCTATCTGGCCCGGGTGCACTGGTCGTCGCACGGCGCGCCGCTGCTCCTGGTGCAGGCCCGCGACCAGCGCAGCCAGCTGCATCTGGCCGTGGACACGGAGAGCGGTGCGACGCGGACCGTACATGTGGACGAGGACGAAATCTGGCTCGATCTTTTCGCCGGCGTGCCCGCCTGGGCGCCGGACGGGCGTCTCGTACGGGTCGCCGACGAGGGGGGCGCGCGGGTGCTCTCGGTCGGCGACCGCCCGCTGACCGGTGACCAGCTGCACATCCAGGCTGTGCTGGACATCGGGGAGTCGGACATCCTGGTGCAGGCCACGGCGGGCGAGGGCGCGGCCGATCCCGAGACGGGGCAGAGCCATGTCTACCGGGTCGGCGAGCTGGGCGTCGAGCGCGTCAGCGAGGGCGCCGGGGTGCACTCGGCGGTGCGCTCGGGCGACGTGACGGTGCTGGTCTCGGCGACTCTGGAGCAGCCGGGAGCGGCCGTACAGGTCCTGCGGGACGGCAAGCGGATCGCCACCGTGGCCGGTCTCGCCCAGGAGCCGACCCTGCGGGCACGGGTCCAGCTGACCGAGGGGGGCGCACGGCGCATCCCGTGCGCCGTGCTGCTCCCCTCCGGCTACAAGGAATCGGACGGCCCTCTTCCGGTGCTGATGGACCCGTACGGCGGTCCGCACGGCCGGCGGGTCGTCGCCGCGCACAATCCGCACCTCACGTCGCAGTGGTTCGCCGACCACGGTTTCGCCGTGATCGTCGCGGACGGCCGGGGCGCTCCCGGCCGCTCACCCGGCTGGGAGAAGGCGGTCAGGGACGACTTCACCCTGACCCTCGACGACCAGGTGGAGGCGCTGCACGCGCTGGCGGAGCGCTTCCCGCTGGACCTCTCGAAGGTGGCGATGCGCGGCTGGTCGTACGGCGGATACCTCTCGGCGCTCGCGGTGCTGCGGCGCCCGGACGTCTTCCACGCGGCGGTGGTCGGCGCGCCGGTGACGGACTGGCGGCTGTACGACACCCACTACACCGAGCGCTATCTCGGTGACCCCGCCGCGCGGCCCGAGGTGTACGCCCACAGCTCCCTGGTGACGGACGAGGGGCTGTCCGAGCCGGCCGGCGAGGTGCGGCCGATGATGATCGTCCACGGCCTGGCCGACGACAACGTGGTGGTCGCCCATGCGCTGAGGCTCTCGTCCGCGCTGCTGTCCGCCGGGCGCCCGCACGAGGTGCTGCCGCTGAGCGGGGTGACGCACATGACCCCGCAGGAGCAGGTCGCCGAGAACCTGCTGCTGCTCCAGGTGGACTTCCTCAAGCGGTCACTGGGGCTGGCCCGGGGGTAGCCGGGCCCTCACCAGCTGGGCGGCCGGGAGCTGGGCGGCGGCGGGGCGGCGGGCCCGCCGCCGCTGCCCGGGTAGCCGTAG
The DNA here is from genome assembly GCF_001905505.1 of Streptomyces sp. CB02058. Classification (GTDB taxonomy): domain Bacteria; phylum Actinomycetota; class Actinomycetes; order Streptomycetales; family Streptomycetaceae; genus Streptomyces. The sequence goes on along the minus strand of NZ_LIPG01000001.1, from coordinate 903,178 downwards.
CCGGGGGTGCCGCCCTGCGGATAGCCGTAGCCCGGGGTGCCGCCCTGCGGATAGCCGTAGCCCGGGGTGCCGGTCTGCGGGTAGCCGTACCCCTGGGAGCCGGACTGCGGATAGCCGTAGCCGCCGTACCCCTGGTCCTCGCCGTCGGACACCTCGAAGCCCCTGCGTGCCAGGACGAGCAGGGTCAGGAGCCCGGCGAGGGCGAGCAGGAACCAGGTGAGGACGAGGAGCTGGTACTCCACGTCGAGCTCGCCGAAGTGGTCCAGCATCCGCTCGTGGACGGCCTGGGCGATCCCGGCGCCGCCCGAGACCAGCAGGAATCCGGCGGCGATCATGCCGAGCGGCCGTGAGTGGACGGCCCGGAAGAGTGCCGCCCAGGCCACCACCAGGCAGACGGCCGCGAGCGCCAGGCTGTCCCAGCCGGGCGGCGCGTCGATCAGTCCCGTCCGGATGGTGCGTCCGCCGATGAACCAGTCCGGGTAGACGTCCGCGCGCAGGGTGACGAACTGCCGTACCTCCCAGGCGATCAGGACCGCCCCGGAGACACCGAGCAGCAGGAAGGTGGTGACACCGGCTCCCTGGCCCGGCCGGGTGGGCCGCCGCTCGTAGGAGTCCTCGGGCTGTCTGCGGCCCGCGGCGCCGGTGATGATCAGCGCGAGGGCCGCGGCGAGGACGGCGAAGGTGCCGACGAGGGCGCGGGTGCGCAGCTCGTCGCCGAAGCGTCCGTCCATCCAGGAGGCGCCGATGGTCCAGACGCCGGGCAGCCGCATCACGAGGGTGACCACACCGGTGGTGACCAGCACGGACGCGGCGATCGACGAGCGGAGCGCGGCGACGAGGGCGAGGACGCTGACGACGAGCAGCACCGGGTCGGCCTGCGTCGTGGCGGGGAGCTGCTTCGGCCGGGCGTCCACGAAGGCGGCCCAGTGGCGCAGCAGCTCGGCCGGATCGCCGACGGCCCGCAGATCACGCACGATCCAGGCCGCGGTGACGGCCGCGAGCACGGCGCAGAGCACCGCCCCGGTGATTCTGGCTCCCCGTGTGAGTATCACCCCAGCGATACTCCCCGGCGGTCCGCCGATGGACAAGGGGACCTCTGGGGGCGGCGGGGAACGGGTAACCGGCCGGGGCGACGTGATGAACGCCCCGGCCGGTTCACGGCACCCGCACGGCCGTACGTTGTTCATGGTGAGGCGTTCGTATATCGGAGCCGAGACGGTCAAGTTGCCTCTGTGTTAACGAAGATGAGGCCCATTTATCACTCTTTGCCACCCGCCTCGCCCTCGGGCGGGGTCGAGGGCCGGGACGGTGGGGCGTCCTGAGGCTCCGGCGTCCCCGCCGGCCCCTCCTTGGGCACCACCGTCTTCTCCTCGGCGAAGTGACACGCCGAATCGTGCCGGGCGGGTGTCTCCGCGCCCCGGAAGACCGCCGGCACGGCCAGCAGCGGGACCTCCAACTCGCACCGCTCCTGGGCCTTCCAGCAGCGGGTGCGGAAGCGGCAGCCGGACGGGATGTTCGCGGGGGACGGCACGTCGCCGTGCAGGATGATCCGCTCGCGGTGCTCCCGGGCCGTCGGGTCGGGCACCGGGACGGCGGACAGCAGCGCCTGGGTGTACGGGTGCGTGGGGTGGTCGTAGATCTGCTCGTCCGTGCCGATCTCGACGATCCGCCCGAGGTACATCACGCCGACCCGGTCGGAGATGTGCCGGACGATCGACAGGTCGTGCGCGATGAACAGGAAGCTCAGGCTGAACTCGGCCTGGAGCCGGTCCAGCAGGTTGACCACCTGGGCCTGGACCGACACGTCGAGCGCCGAGACCGGTTCGTCGGCGACGATGATCTCGGGGTTGAGCGCGAGGCCGCGGGCGATGCCGATGCGCTGGCGCTGACCGCCGGAGAACTGGTGCGGGTAGCGGTTGATGTACTCCGGGTTCAGACCGACGACGTCGAGCAGGTCCTGCACCTTCTGCCTGCGGTTCCCCTTGGGCGCCACCTCGGGGTGGATCTCGTACGGCTCCCCGATGATGTCGCCGACCGTCATGCGGGGGTTGAGCGAGGTGTACGGGTCCTGGAACACCATCTGGATGTTGCGGCGTACGGCCTTCAGCGCACGGCCGGACAGCTTGGTGACGTCCTCGCCCTTGTAGCGGATCACTCCCCCGGTGGGCGGCTCCAGGTGCACCAGCATCTTGGCGACGGTCGACTTGCCGCAGCCGGACTCCCCCACGATGCCGAGCGTCTCGCCCGCCGCCAGGTCGAAGTCCACGCCGTCGACGGCCCTGACCGCGCCGACCTGCTTCTTGAAGAGGATGCCCCGGGTCAGCGGATAGTGCTTGACCAGGCCGCGCACCTCCAGGATCGGATCGCCCTCGGCGTACGGCCGCGTGCGGTCCGCCTCCCGCGCCTCGGAGAGCAGCGTGGAGCCTCCTGCGCCGTTCCCGCGTTCCGCGTCCTCAGCGTGCATCGAGCGTCTCCTTCCAGAAGTGGCAGGCGCTCCGGCGCTCCTCGTCCACGGTGTAGAGCGGCGGCACGTCCGTGCGGCACACGGCCTGGGCCATCGGGCAGCGCGGGTGGAAGGCGCAGCCGGGCGGGATGTGCAGCAGGTTGGGCGGCAGCCCCTTGATCGCGTAGAGCTCCTGGCCCTTCTGGTCCAGCCTCGGGATCGAGCGGAGCAGGCCCTTGGTGTACGGGTGGGCGGGGGCCTTGTAGATCTCGTGGACCGGGGCGGTCTCGACGATCCGGCCCGCGTACATCACGGCGATCTTGTCGGCGACGTCGGCGACGACACCGAGGTCGTGGGTGATCAGGATCAGGCCCATGTTGAGCTCGCGCTGGAGCTCCGCGAGCAGGTCCATGACCTGGGCCTGGACGGTCACGTCGAGCGCCGTGGTGGGCTCGTCCGCGATGATCAGGTCGGGCTCCAGGGCCAGCGCCATCGCGATCATGATGCGCTGGCGCATACCGCCGGAGAACTGGTGGGGGAAGTTGCCGACCCGCTCGCGCGCGGCGGGGATGCGCACCCGGTCCATCAGCTCGATGGCCTTGGCCTTGGCGTCGCCCCGGGACATCCCGCGGTGGACGACGAACATCTCGCCGAGCTGCTCCCCCACGCTCAGCACCGGGTTCAGCGAGGACAGCGCGTCCTGGAAGATCATGGCCATCTCCTGGCCCCGGACCTTGCGGCGCTCCTCGGGCTTGAGCTTCAGCAGGTCGCGGCCCTGGAAGAGGATCTCGCCCCCGCTGATCTTCCCCGGAGGGGTGTCGAGGATGCCCATGATCGCCTGTGCGGTGACGGACTTGCCCGAACCTGACTCGCCGAGCACGGCGAGCGTCTCGCCCTCGGCCACCGAGTAGTTGACCCCGTTGACGGCCTTGGCGACACCGTCCCGGGTGTGGAACTCCACGTGCAGATCGCGCACTTCGAGCAACATGGCAGCGGACTCCTCAGCGCAGCTTGGGGTCGAGGGCGTCGCGCACCGCGTCGCCGAGCATGATGAAGGCGAGCACGGTGACGGCCAGTGCTCCGGCGGGCCAGAGCAGCATGTGCGGCGCGTTGCGGACGTACTGGGAGGCGGCCGAGATGTCGATGCCCCAGGAGACGGCCGGCGGCTTCAGCCCGACGCCGAGGTACGAGAGGGTCGCCTCCAGCGAGATGTACGTCCCCAGGGCGATGGTCGCGACGACGATCACCGGCGCGATGGCGTTGGGCATGATGTGGCGGAGCATCATCCGGGTGTTGGAGGCGCCCAGCGCCCGGGCCGCCTGGACGTAGTCGTTCTGTTTGGCGGTGATGACGGAGCCGCGGGCGATGCGGGCGATCTGCGGCCAGCCCAGCAGCACGATGAAGCCGATCACCGGCCAGACGGTGGAGCTGGTGACGACGGACAGGAAGACGAGTCCGCCGAGGACCACCGGGATGCCGAAGAAGACGTCCGTGATGCGGGAGAGCACGGCGTCCCACCCCTTGCCGAAGAAGCCGGCGAGGCCGCCGAGCACGCCGCCGAGCAGCGAGACCCCGAGGGTGGACAGGACGCCGACGGTCACCGACGTACGGGCGCCGTAGACGGTGCGGGTGTAGACGTCGCAGCCCTGGCCGTCGAAGCCGAAGGGGTGCCCCGGCTGGGACCCCTCCTGGGCCTTGGCGAGGTCGCAGTCGAGCGGGTCCTGGTCCGCGATCAGGGACGGCCAGATCGAGATGACCACCAGGAACAGGATGATCAGCCCGGAGATGATGAAGACCGGGTTGCGGCGCAGATCGCGCCAGGCGTCGGACCAGAGGCTGCGCGGCTTGCCGGCCGGGCCGGTGCCCTCGGGGCCGCCGGGCGTCTTCTCCAGCGTGGTGCCCTCGTCCACCGCGAGGTCCATCGCCCCGCCCGCACCGGCCCCCGAGATCGCTCCGCTGCCTGTCGTCTCGTCCCACGGCTGCTGTTCAGGCATAGCGGATCCTCGGGTCGAGTACGGCGTACAGGAGGTCGACGATCAGGTTGGCCGCCAGGAAGACGAGGACCAGGACGGTGACGAATCCGACGACGGTCTGGGAGTTCTGGCGCAGGATGCCCTGGTAGAGCTGGTAGCCGACGCCGTGGATGTTGAAGATGCGCTCGGTGACGATGGCCCCGCCCATCAGGGCGCCCACGTCCGTGCCGATGAAGGTGACGACGGGGATCAGGGAGTTGCGCAGCAGGTGCCGCACGACCACCCGTCGTCTGGGGAGGCCCTTGGCCACGGCGGTACGGACGTAGTCGGCGCGGGCGTTCTCCGCGATCGAGGTCCTGGTGAGCCGGGTGACGTAGGCCAGGGAGACGGAGGCCAGGACGAGGCCGGGCACGATCAGTTCGTCGACCGGGGCCTCGGAGGAGACGGAGGGCTTGATGATGCCCCACTCCACCCCCAGGAGGAGCTGGAGCAGCAGGCCGGTGACGAACGTGGGGACGGCGATGACCACCAGGGTCAGGATGAGCACCACGGTGTCGACGGGCCGTCCGCGCCGCAGTCCGGTGACCACACCGAGGCTGATGCCGATGACGATCTCGAAGACGATCGCGACGATGGTGAGCCGGATGGTGATGGGGAACGCCGTGGCCATCAGCTCGGTGACCTTCTGGCCGTTGAAGGCCGTCCCGAAGTCGCCGGTGAAGATGTTGCCCATGTAGGTCAGGTACTGCTGCCAGACCGGCTTGTCGAGGCCGAACTCGGTGCGCAGCTGGGCGGCGGTCGCGGGGTCGCACTGGCGGTCGCCGCAGAGGCCCGCGATGGGGTCGCCCATCACGTTCACCATGAGGAAGATCAACAGCGTGGTGCCGAAGAAGACCGGGATCATCTGCAGCAGCCGCCGGATCACATAACGTCCCATGAGGGGCTCCGGGGGTTTGGGGGTGTCCTTCCGGGGCGGCCGGCAGGGCACCTCTCAGGCGAACGGGCAAAGGGACCGGAAAGCCGCGTGGCCGGTGCGGTACGCCGCACCGGCCACCGGCTTCAGTGGGTCACTTGACCTTGATCTGGTCGTAGACCGGGACGCTGAAGGGGTTCAGCGAGACGTTCTCGACCCTGTCCGAGTAGCCGGCGCTGCCGTTCTGGTACCAGAGCGGGATGACGGGCATCTGCTCGACGAGGACCTTCTCCGAGTCCTGGAAGGTGGAGACGGCCTTGGCCTTGTCGCTCTCCGCGTTGGCCTTGTCGACCAGGTCGTCGAACTCCTGGTTGCTCCACTTGCCGTCGTTGGACGGGGCGTTGGTGTAGTAGAGCGGCTGGAGGAAGTTCTGGATCAGCGGGTAGTCCATCTGCCAGCCGGCGCGCCAGGCACCGGTCAGCTTCTGGGTGGAGACCTGGCTGCGGAAGTCGGCGAAGGTGCCGACCGGGCCGCCCACACAGGCCTTGTTGTTGCCCATGACGTTGTTGATGCTGTTGCAGACCGCGTCGACCCACTCCTTGTGGGAGCCGGTGTCGGCGTTGTACGAGATCTTCAGCTGGCCGCCGGGGATGCCGCCGCCCTCCTCGATCAGCTTCTTGGCCTCCGCCTTGTCGTACTCGCAGGGGGAGCCGCAGAGGCCCTCCTTGAAGCCGCCCTCCTCGCCGAGGACGGGCGAGGTCCAGTCGGAGGCGGGGGTGCGGGTCTTCTGGAAGATCTGGTCGGTGATCTGCTGGCGGTTGATCGCCATCGACAGGCCCTGGCGGACCTTGATGGCGCCCGGGGTGTCCCAAGCCTTCTCGTAGAAGGGGAAGGCGAGCGTCTGGATGATGCCGGCCGGGGTGTTGATGTAGCGGTCGCCGAGGTCCGCCTCGACGTTCTTGAGCTGCGAGGCGGGCACGTCGTCGACCAGGTCGAGGTTGCCCGCGGTCAGGTCGGTGTAGGCGGTGTTGTTGTCGGTGTAGACCTTGAGGTCGATGCCACCGTTCTGCGCCTTGTCGTCACCGGGGTAGTCGTCCCATTTGCGCAGGTTCATCGACGAGCCCTTGGCGTACTGGTCGATGGTGTAGGGCCCGTTGCCGATCGGCTTGGAGAGCCAGGCGTCGTGGTCGTCGTAGAAGGCCTGGGGCAGCGGCACGAAGGCCGCGTAGCCGAGGGTGTCGGGCCAGAGCGAGAACTTCTGCGACAGCTTGACCGTGAAGGTCGTGTCGTCGACCACCTTGAGGCCGGAGAGGGTGTCGGCACTGGCCGAGCCCGACTCGGGGTGGACCTTGTCGTAACCGTCGATGTACTGGAAGAAGTAGGCGTTCTTCTGGTTGTTCTTCAGCGCGGCACCGTAGTTCCAGGCGTCCACGAACGACTTCGCGGTGATCTTCTCGCCGTTGCTGAAGGTCCAGTTGTCCTTGATCGTGACGGTGAAGTTCTGCGAGTCCTTCGTGTCGATCTTCTCGGCGATCTCGTTCTGGGCCTCGCCGGTCTTGGGGTCGTAGCGCACGAGCCCCCGGAAGACCATGTCGAGGACCTTGCCACCCTGGACCTCATTCGTGTTCGCGGGCTCCAGCGGGTTCTGCGGGTCGCCCCAGGACGAGCTCACGATCCCGTCGGCGCCACCGCCACCGCCCCCGTCGTCCCCTCCGCCGCATGCCGTGGCCGTCAGGGCGACAGCGACGGCACATGCGGCCCACCTGGCCTGTGTGGCTCCGCGCATGAAGTGCCTCCTAGGGTTCCCTTGAGTGGCTCAATGCCTCATATCACCCCATATGACACTTCGTCGCATGTCGGCCTACGCCGTACGCCGTACGTGGCCCCGGAACGCGAAAACGCCCGGCCCCTCGGGGGCCGGGCGTCCTCGTGGGACCGGTCGGGTGCTACGCCGCGTGAACGACGTCCTTCTCCTCGGCGAAGTGGCAGGCCGACTCGTGCGCGGCGGGCGTGTCCGAGGCCTTGAAGCGCTCGGGGATCGCCAGCAGCGGCACCTCGGTGGCGCACTTCTCCTGGGCCTTCCAGCACCGCGTCCGGAAGCGGCAGCCCGACGGCGGGTTCGCCGGCGACGGGACGTCACCGGAGAGGATGATCCGCTCGCGGCCCTCACGGGCATCGGGGTCCGGCACCGGGACCGCCGACAGCAGCGCCTGGGTGTAGGGGTGCGTCGGGTGGTCGTAGATCTGCGTGTCCGTACCGATCTCGGCCATCTTGCCGAGGTACATGACGCCGACCCGGTCCGAGATGTGCCGGACGATCGACAGGTCGTGCGCGATGAAGAGGTAGGAGAGGTTGAACTCGTCCTGGAGCTTCTCCATCAGGTTGATGACCTGCGCCTGCACCGACACGTCGAGCGCGGAGACCGGCTCGTCGCAGATGATGATCTCCGGGTTGAGCGCGAGGCCGCGGGCGATGCCGATGCGCTGGCGCTGACCGCCGGAGAACTGGTGCGGGTAGCGGTTGATGTACTCCGGGTTCAGACCGACGACGTCCAGGAGGTCCTGCACCTTGCGGCGCCGCTCGCCCTTCGGGGCCACCTCGGGGTGGATCTCGAAGGTCTCCCCGATGATGTCGCCGACCGTCATACGCGGGTTGAGCGAGGTGTACGGGTCCTGGAACACCATCTGGATGTTGCGGCGTACGGCCTTCAGCGCGCGGCCGGACAGCTTGGTGATGTCCTGGCCCTTGTAGAAGACCTCACCCGCGGTGGCCCGCTCCAGCGTCATCAGGAGCTTGGCGACCGTGGACTTGCCACAGCCGGACTCGCCCACGATGCCGAGGGTCTCGCCCTGGTACAGGTCGAACGAGATGCCGTCGACGGCCTTGACCGCGCCGACCTGCTTCTTGAACAGGATGCCCTGGGTCAGCGGGAAGTGCTTGACCAGGTTGCGCACCTGGAGGATCGGCTCCCCCTGCGACACCGGCGCCTCGATGGCGGCGACGGCCTCCGTCTCGGTGGCGGCGTTGACGGTCGCCACCTCGGTGACGTTCGGGGTGGCGTCCACGGGCCCCTTCTCGAGGTCAGCCATGGATCGTCTCCTTCCAGAAGTGGCACGCACTGCCGCGGCCGACGAGCTCGCTGCCGTCCTGCTCGGTGACCGGGCGCAGCGCCGGGATCTCCGTACGGCAGATGTCCTGCGCCATCCCGCAGCGCGGGTTGAAGGCGCAGCCGGAGGGCACGTGCAGCAGGTTGGGCGGCAGGCCCTTGATCGCGTAGAGCTCCTGACCCTTCTGGTCCAGGCGCGGGATCGACTCCAGCAGACCCTTGGTGTACGGGTGCGCCGGGCGCTTGTAGATCTCGTGGACCGGGGCGGTCTCGACGATCCGGCCCGCGTACATCACGGCGATCTTGTCGGCGACGTCGGCGACGACACCGAGGTCGTGGGTGATCAGGATCAGGCCCATGTTGAAGTCGCGCTGGAGCTCCGCGAGCAGGTCCATGACCTGGGCCTGCACGGTCACGTCGAGCGCCGTGGTGGGCTCGTCCGCGATGATCAGATCGGGCTCCAGGGCCAGCGCCATCGCGATCATGATGCGCTGGCGCATACCGCCGGAGAACTGGTGCGGGTAGTCGTTGACCCGCTCCTTCGCCGCCGGGATGCGCACGCGGTCCATCAGTGCGATCGCCTTGGCCTTGGCCTCCTTCTTGGAGAGGCCCTGGTGGACGCGGAACATCTCGCCGAGCTGGTAGCCCACGGAGAGCACCGGGTTCAGCGAGGACAGCGCGTCCTGGAAGATCATCGCGATCTTCTGGCCGCGGATCTGCCGGCGCTCCTCGTTGGACATCTTGAGCATGTCCTGGCCGCGGAAGAGGATCTCGCCCTTCGGGATGCGGCCCGGGGGCATGTCCAGGATGCCCATGATCGCCTGCGCGGTCACGGACTTGCCGGAGCCGGACTCGCCGAGCACGGCGAGGGTCTCGCCCGCGCTGACGCTGTAGTTGACTCCGTTGACGGCCTTGGCGATGCCGTCGCGGGTGTGGAACTCCACGTGCAGGTCGCGGACTTCGAGCAGCGGGCCGCTCTCGTCGTTCGAACCACGCGGAGCAGGAACATCCGCCGTCTTGTCGATGATGGTCATGTACGCCTCCCTCAGCGCAGCTTGGGGTCGAGGGCGTTGCGTACCGCATCGCCGAGCATGATGAACGCCAGGACGGTGATCGACACCATGACCGACGGGATGATCAGCACGAACGCGGCGTTACGCAGCTGCTCCTGGCCGGAGGAGATGTCGACACCCCACGACACGGTCGGCTCGGCGAGACCGATGCCCAGGAAGGACAGGGTGGCCTCCGCCGAGATGTAGCCGCCGAGCGCGATGGTCGCGACGACGATCACCGGGGCGATCGCGTTGGGCAGGATGTGCCGGAGCAGGATGCGGGTGGTCGAGGCGCCGAGCGCCTTGGCCGCCATCACGTAGTCCGCCTGCTTGATCGTCAGGACGGAGCCGCGCGCGACACGGGCGATCTGGGTCCAGCCGAGGAAGGCCAGCGCCAGGATGACGACCCAGATCTTGCGCTCCTCGAACGAGGTCAGGACGACCATCGCGCCGAGGATGAAGGGCACGCCGAAGAAGATGTCGGTGACCCGGGACAGGATCGTGTCGATCCAGCCGCCGAAGTAACCGGCGAGCATGCCGACGACGGTCCCGAGGATCGTGACCAGGGCGGTGACGACGACGGCGACGGTGATCGAGGCCCGTGCGCCGTAGACGACACGCGCGTAGATCGAGCGCCCCTGGATGTCGTACCCGAACCAGTCCTCCTGGAAGAAGTTCCCCCACTTGGGCTTCTGCAGGTAGTGGTGGGCCAGGTCCGCGTAGCGCGGGTCGGCGCCGGTGAACAGGCCGGGTGCTATCGCCATCACCAGGAGGAAGACGATGAGGATCGCCGAGACGACGAACAGCGGGCTGCGCCGCAGGTCGTGCCAGGCGTCCGACCAGAGGCTGCGCGGCTTGCCGACCGGGGCGGCGGCAGCGGGTGCGGCCACGGCCTCGGTCTTCTCCGCGGTGGTTTCCTTGAGCGTCTCAGGCATAACGGATCCTCGGGTCCAGGACCGCGTAAAGCAGGTCGACGACCAGGCTGGCGACGAGATAGACGATGACGATCAGCGTCACGATGCCGACGACGGTGGCGCCTTCGCGGTGCCGGAGCGCGTCGAAGACGTTGTAGCCGACACCCTTGACGTTGAAGATGCCCTCGGTGACGACGGCGCCGCCCAGCAGGGCACCGAGGTCGGTACCGAGGAAGGTGACCACGGGGATCAGCGAGTTGCGCATCAGGTGGACCCCGATGATGCGGCGGCGCGGCAGCCCCTTGGCCACGGCGGTGCGCATGTAGTCGGAGCGCAGGTTCTCGGCGACCGAGGTGCGGGTCAGTCGTGCCACATAGGCGAGCGACAAGGACCCGAGCACGACGGCGGGCAGGATCAGCTCGCTGGATGTCGCTTCCAGACTCACGTTGGGCTGGACCCAGCCGAGCTGGAAGGCGAAGAAGTACTGGCCGAGGAAGCCGAGTACGAACGAGGGAACCGAGATGAGCAGGAGGGTCAGCACGAGCAGACCGCGGTCACGAAGGGTGTCGGCCTTCAGACCCGCGAAGATGCCCATGGAGATACCGACGACGACCGTGAAGATGAAGGCAAACAGGGCCAGCCGGACCGTGATCGGGAACGCTTCCGAGATGATGTCGGCGACCGGCCGACCGCTGGCGATCTGCGTGCCGAAGTCACCCTGGAACAGGTTCACGAGGTAGTTCCAGTACTGATGCCAGAGCGGCAGGTCGAGCCCGAGCTCCTTCTTCATTTCCGCGATCTGCGTGGGGTCCACGGTCTGTTCGCCCGCGAGCGCGCGCACGGGATCGCCGGGCAGCGCGTACATCATGGCGAAGACCAGCAAGGTTGACCCGAGGAAGACCGGGATCATCTGGAGCAGTCGCCGCGCGACGTAACGCCCCATGTTTGCCTCCGATAGGGGATAAAGCAGCCCAGGGGCCGCTCTCCCGATAGGAAGAGCGGCCCCCGGGACCTACTGCCTGGTGTGGGCGGCTGATGGCCGAGTGGGGGCCCTCAGGCGTGTGTTACTTGACGACCGTGACTTCGGTGATGTTGTAGTCACCGTGGAAGTCGATGGTCACGTTGTCGACCGACTTCGAGTAGCCACCGTTGGTCTTGTACTCCCAGAGCGGGATCGCCGGCATCTTCTCGAGGACGAGCTTCTCGGCGTCCTGGTAGGCCTTGATCGACTCGTCCAGGGAAGCCGCGTTGTCGCCCTTCTTGAAGGCCGCGTCGACCTCCTTGTCGGAGAACCGGCCGTTGTTGGCCTCGGCGGTGGTGCCGTACAGCTCCCGCATGAAGTTGACGTTCAGCGGGTAGTCGGCCACCCAGCCACCGCGGTACATCGACTTGACCTCGTCGTTGTCACGCGCTTCCAGGTCGGTCTGGAAGTCCGGCTTGGCGTCCGGGATGCAGTCGACCCCGGTCGAGTTGCGGATGGACTCGCAGACCGCGGTCACCCACTCCTTGTGGCCACCGTCGGCGTTGTACTGGATCCAGATCTTGTTGCCCGGAACGCCGCCGCCCTCGGTGACGAGCGCCTTCGCCTTGGCCGCGTCGAACTTGAACACGTCGGTGCCCAGGTCCTGGTTACCGGCGACGCCCGGAGGCGTGAAGCTGGTGGCGGGCTTGCGGGTGCCGTTGAGCACGGTCTTGGTGATCGTGTCACGGTCGATCGCCATCGACAGACCCTGGAGGACCTTCGGGTCGATGTCCTTGAAGGTCTTCGAGTAGAAGGTCGGGACCAGCGACTGGATGGCCGCGTACGGCTCGTCGATCGCGCGGTCGCCGAGGTCCGTCTTGTACTTCGGCAGGTCCTTCGGGCCGACCTGGCGGATCATGTCCAGGTTGCCGGAGAGGAGGTCCTGGTACGCGGCCTCGACGGTCGCGTAGTTCTTGAAGAGGACACCCTTGTTCTTGGCCTTGTTCGGGCCCTGGTAGTCAGGGTTGGCCTTGACCTGGATGAGCTTCTTGTGGTCCCACTTCTCGAAGACGTAGGGACCGTTGCCGACCGGCGCCTGGCCGAACGCCTTGGTGTCCTTGTAGAACACCTCGGGCAGCGGGGCGAAGGTGGTGTAGCCGAGCTTGTACTCGTAGTACGGAACCGGCTTGTTGAGCTCGATCGTGAAGGTGGTGTCGTCGACAGCCTTCAGGCCGGACATCTCCGTGGCCTTCGGGTCACCCTTCTCGGGGTGGACGTCCGCGTAGCCCTTGATGTCCTCGAACCAGAACGCGTTCTGCTGGGCGTTCTTGACGTTCGCGTACCAGTTCCAGGCCTTGATGTAGGACTCGGAAGTGACCGGGGTGCCGTCGTGGAACTTCCAGCCCGCCTTGAGCTTGACCGTCCACGTCTTGTTGTCCGTCGACTTCACGGACTCGGCGTTCGTGTAGACGATGTTGCCGTCCGCGTCGAAGTCGAGCAGCTGCGTGAAGATCGACTGGATGACGTAGCTGCCGAGCGACTCGTTCGTGTCGGCCGGGATCAGCGGCTTCTGCGGCTCGCCGACGTCGATGGAGACGTAGCCCGCGGGCTTGCCCTTCTCCTTCGAGGCCGAGTCGCTGCTGTTGTCATCGTTGCCCCCGCCACAGGCAGTCGCGGCCAGGGCGATGATTGCCGCTCCCGCGACCCACTTGGCGCTCTTGGCACCGCGCATGGGTTTCCTCCTCATGAGTCCACTTTTGACTACAAGAGGGGCACTGGAGTGATCGACCGACACCCCTGACGGCGATCGTTTCAGTGCCCCGAGTGTGCTCGTGAGTCCGCACTCCCCACAGTGCGCCGACCCATTGACCCGAGCTCAATGCAGCCAACTATTAAGGAACACCGGGCTGTAAACCACACTTAAAGGGTCTCGGTTTGACAACATCGAGAAGGGCTGGTTGCCCGAAATCCGGACAAAGTGATCCCAGACAGACACCCCCGAAACGGACCGTTAACACATGTTCCGGAGAGCGACGCACGATATGCGGACACCTCGGTCAGGAAAACGGGTTGACGAAAGGCCCGGACCCCCACAGTGTCTGCGGGGGTCCGGGCCTCATGTCAATGACTCGATCCGACGGTTCGCCGACCAGTTTCGGACGGCTCCGGCGAGTGTCAGCCGTTCTTCGCGCGCGAGGCCGAACGGCCGCGCTGCTTGGCGTCCAGGACGACCTTGCGGATGCGGACGGTCTCCGGGGTCACCTCGATGCACTCGTCGTCGCGGCAGAACTCCAGGGACTGCTCCAGGGAGAGCTTGCGGGCGGGCACCACGTTCTCCGTGGTGTCCGCGGAAGCCGCACGCATGTTGGTGAGCTTCTTCTCCTTGGTGATGTTCACGTCCATGTCGTCGGCGCGGGAGTTCTCGCCGATGATCATGCCCTCGTAGACCTCGGTGCCGGCCTCGGTGAAGATGACACCGCGCTCCTGGAGGTTGACCATCGCGAACGGCGTGACCGAGCCCGCGCGGTCGGCGACCAGCGAGCCGTTGTGACGGGTGCGCAGCTCGCCGAACCACGGCTCGTGGCCCTCGAAGATGGAGTGCGCGATGCCGGTGCCGCGGGTCTGCGTCAGGAACTCCGTACGGAAGCCGATGAGGCCGCGGGAGGGCACGATCCACTCCATGCGGACCCAGCCCGAACCGTGGTTCGTCATCGTCTCCATGCGGCCCTTGCGGGTCGCCATCAGCTGCGTGATGGCGCCGAGGTGCTCCTCGGGCGAGTCGATGGTCATGCGCTCGATCGGCTCGTGCGTCTTGCCGTCAACCTGCTTGGTGACGACCTCCGGCTTGCCGACCGTGAGCTCGAAGCCCTCACGGCGCATCTGCTCGACCAGGATCGCCAGCGCGAGCTCACCACGGCCCTGGACCTCCCAGGCGTCCGGGCGCTCGGTGTCCAGGACGCGCAGCGAGACGTTACCGATGAGCTCGCGGTCCAGACGGTCCTTCACCTGGCGGGCGGTGACCTTGTGGCCCTTGCCGCCCTTGCCGACGAGCGGCGAGGTGTTCGTGCCGATGGTCATCGAGATGGCGGGCTCGTCCACCGTGATCAGCGGGAGGGCGATCGGGTTCTCGGGGTCGGCGAGGGTCTCACCGATCATGATGTCCGGGATACCGGCGATGGCGCAGATGTCGCCCGGGCCCGCCTTCTCGGCCGGCTTGCGGGTGAGCGCCTCGGTCATCAGGAGCTCGGTGATGCGCACGTTGGAGACCGTGCCGTCACGCTTGATCCAGGCGACCGTCTGGCCCTTGCGCAGCTCGCCCTGCTCGACGCGGCAGAGCGCGATACGGCCGAGGAAGTTGTCGGCGTCCAGGTTGGTGACGTGGGCCTGCAGCGGGGCGGCGTCGTCGTACTCCGGCGCGGGGACCGTGGAGAGGATCGTCGTGAAGAAGGGCTCCAGGTTGTCGCTGTCCGCGGGGACGCTGCCGTCCTCCGGCTTGGTCAGCGACGCGACGCCGTCACGGGCGCAGGCGTAGACGATCGGGAACTCGATCTGGTCCTCGTCGGCGTCCAGGTCCAGGAAGAGGTCGTACGTCTCGTCGATGACCTCGGCGATCCGGGAGTCCGGCCGGTCCGTCTTGTTGATGCAGAGGATGACCGGCAGCTTGGCCGTCAGCGCCTTGCGCAGGACGAAGCGGGTCTGGGGCAGCGGGCCCTCGGAGGCGTCGACCAGCAGGACGACCGCGTCCACCATCGACAGACCACGCTCGACCTCGCCGCCGAAGTCGGCGTGGCCGGGGGTGTCGATGATGTTGATCGTGATCGGGTCCCCGCCGTCCTTGGGGTGATACTTCACCGCCGTGTTCTTGGCGAGGATCGTGATGCCCTTCTCACGCTCCAGGTCGTTCGAGTCCATCATGCGTTCGTCGAGGTTCTCGGCGGCGTGCGCGGCGAAGGCGCCGGCCTGCTTGAGCATGGCGTCGACCAGGGTGGTCTTGCCGTGGTCGACGTGGGCGACGATGGCTACGTTACGGATGTCGTGGCGCGTGGGCATGGGTGGCTTGCGCTTCTCTCGGATCGTGGGATCAGGCGTCTCAGTCGGTCTCGAGTCCTCGTACGCCCGCCGGGCGGCACGCCACGGCTAGTCCAATGGTACGGGCCCGACGGGTCCGGGGCTTCCCGGCCCGATCCACAGGGCCTGGCTTCAGCCACTGTTCAGCCGATATTCAGCCGGTATTACGTCATCATCCGGCCGGAGTGCGGACGGACGGCAAGGGGTGTGAGAAGACGAGCAGCCCGGGTCTGGGCGGACACCACCTTGCCCGCCGGCGGCTTCGGCGGGCAAGGGAATTGAGCTGTATCTGAGCTTCGAATATGGCTTTGACCTGCTACTTCTTACGATTCGCGGGGGAACCTGCCGCTTGTCGCGCGGTGAATCCGATGTCCTCGTACCGGGGAGCGGCGAAGCCGAAGGCGCCGATGTTCGCGAGCTTCTTGTCGACGGCGACCAGCTGTGGCCTCTGATACAGCGGAATCGATCCCGCCGCCGCCCAGATCCGTGCGTCGGCCTGCTTCAGGAGGTCCCTGGACTTCGTGGCGTCGAGCTCGGAGACCGCACGGTCGAAGAGCTGGTCGATGTGGTCCGAACCGACCCGGGTGTAGTTCTGCTCGACGAGCAGCGAGCCGTCGGTGGCGGGCTCCGGCTTGGCGAAGATCGGACGGCCGTCGGTCGCCGGGTAGGCGGTGGCGGGCCAGGAGTACAGCGCCATGTCGTAGTCGCCGGACGCGATGTGGTCCTTGAAGTAGCTCTCGTCGGAGACCTTCGTGATCTGGGTGCCGATCCCGATGGAGTCGAGCATCTCGACGATCTTCTCCCCGACGCTGCGCAGCGGCTGCGATCCGGGGCCCGACGGCAGGACGAAGCGCAGGGTCAGCGGCTTGCCGGCCTTGCCGATGCGGGTCTTCGCCGCCGCGGGGGCGGGTGCGGCGGTGCCCGCGGGGGCGTAGGCACCGGCGGCGCCGCCGGGCCGCTTGTCCTGGGCGGTCACCTCGCCGTCACCGGCGGGCCGGTCGCCCGGCTTCTCGTCGCCGACGACGTACGTCCCCTCGTCCCGCGAGGCCGTGCCGTCCTTCTCCGCCTTCTCGGTCTTCTCCGTCTTCTCCGTCTTCTCCGTCTTGTCGGCCGCCTTCTCGTCCTTCCCGGCCTTCTCCCCCGCCTTCTCCTCGGCCTCGGCCTTCTCGCCGGCCTTCTTCTTCTCGGCCTCGCTGCCCGCCTTGGTGTCCTGGGTCCTGCGGACGGCTCCGGCCGGGGTCCATCCCGCGTCGGCCAGGAGCGCCTGCGCCTCCTTGGCGTCCTGGTCGCCGAGCGCTCCGCTGCCGTCCTTGTACGCGGGCTGCCCGGCCAGGGCCAGGTGGCTCCCGGGCGGCTCGGCGGACAGGCCGAGCGGCTTCAGCACGATGTCGGCGAGCTCCTGCCGGTCCAGCGTGCGGGCGATGGCGCGGCGCACCCGGTCGTCGGAGAGGGGCCCGGACTCGCCGTTCAGCGCGAGCTGCGTGTAGGCGGGCTCCAGGGACTTGCGTACGTCGAAACCGCGCAGCGTCTTCTGCTCGGCCGCGTAGACCGCGATGGCTGCCTGGTTCTTCTTCCGGGCGGCGCGTGCCGTCTCCGCGGCCTCCTCGTCCGAACCGTTGGCCAGGGCCCAGGAGCGCAGGGCGGCGGCCGGGGTGATGTCGGCGCCGGGGCCGTGGGCGGGCGGGCCGGCGCTCCCGCTGCGGTAGCGGGCCGCGAGGGCGATGCGGCCGGCGGTCGCGGTGTCGATGTCGGCGACGTCCACCGTGCCCCCGGTCAGCGCGTCCGCCCGGTCCTTGGGCTCGACGGCGCGGAACACCAGGGATTCGAGCTTGGCCTCGTTCCCCCACCAGCGCGGGTTCCGGTCGAGGACGACGGTCCCCTTGCTCTTGTTCACCCCGCGCAGCCGGAAGGGCCCTGCCGTGTTCTTGAGGGTGGTCCTCGCGCCGTCGTTGAAGGTGCCGGGCGAACCCGTCACCTCCTTCGGGTAGAGCGGCGAGAAGAGCGAGCGCCAGTCGGCGTACGGCTTCGAGAAGGTGACGCGGACCTGGAGGTCGTCCTTGCCTCGCTCGATCTTCTCGATCCGCTCGTAGCCCGCGTTGCGCGCGGTCCAGAACGCCGAGTCCTTGCCGCTCAGCGCGCGCCACTGGGCGACGAAGTCCGGGGCGCCGATCTCGCGGCCGTCGCTCCACACGGCCTGCTGGTTCAGCTTGTAGAGGACGACCTGCTTGGGCTCCTGCTCGATGACCTTGGCGGACTCCAGGTAGTCGGGGTTGAGCCTGGGCTCGCCCCTGGCGTCCATCGGGAAGAGGGAGGGCAGCACGGCACCGGCGATGCGCGCGGTCGCCCCGTCGGCGTCGGCCTGGAAGGCGTTGAGGGTGGCGGGCACCGCGTCGATCGCCCAGGTGAGCGTGGAGCCCTCCGCCACCCGGTCCCGGGCGGCCGGGGAGATGTCCTGCGGGACGGCCACCGGGGCGGGGCCCTCGCTGTCCGAGGTGCAGCCCGCCAGTACCGGGATCGTGAGCACACCTGTCGCCAGGAGCGCGACCGAGCGGCGCTTTCGGGCCGTCCCGCGCGGGACGCCGACGTGGGCCATGGCTGATACCTCCGGGGCCGGCCCGGTCCACCCCGTACCGGAATGGACCGGATGATGCGTTCTGGTGGCATTTGCAGTTGATCAGACTGATTCGCTGATCCACTGAACGCACTTTCACGCGCGGGCGGAGGCAGACGCGGCCGGTGGGGCCGCCGACGTCACCCGTGCGGCCCCGCGTCCGGCCCCGGCCGGGAGGTCAGCCCAGCAGCTTCACGATCGCGTCGGTGGTGTCGGTCTCGCCGAGCCTCGGGAAGATCTTCTCGACGCTGTTGCGGTGGGCCTCGCCGTCCATGTCGGTGACGGCGTCCGTGGCGACGGTGACGTGGTAGCCGTGCTCGTGGGCGGCGCGGGCGGTGGACTCGACGCCGATGCTGGTGGCGATGCCGGTCACCACGACCTGCGTGATGCCCCGGCGGCGGAGTTCGAGGTCGAGCGCGGTGCCGTGGAAAGCGCCCCACTGCTGCTTGGTGACGACGGTGTCGCCGTCGAGCGGGCCGAGCTCGGGCACGATCTCGGCCCAGTCGGCGGCGGGCTCCCGGGGCGGGACGCGGCTCTCGTTGCGGCCGGGGGCGCCGCCGGTCACACGGACCAGGAAGACAGGGAGGCCCTTGGCCCGGAAGGCGTCGGCGAGGGTGGCCGAGCGGGCGACGACGCCGTCCGCCGGGTGGGCCGTCGGAAGGGCGACGATGCCCTTCTGCAGGTCGACGACGACGAGTGCCGTACGGGGGTCGAGGACGGTGGCGGTCATGTGCGTGCTCCTTGGGGTGGTGCTGTGCGGGTGCGTGCGCGTGGCGCCGGGTCAGGCCCGGGCGCCCAGGGCGCGGTCGGTGAGGGTCAGGACGGTCAGCAGGACACCGAGGACGACGGCCACGGCCGCCATGAGGTGGAGTCCCGCGTCGCTCGCCGCGTCGGCGTAGGCGAGGGCGATCAGGCTGGAGGCGGTGATGGCGCCGATGTACTGCGCGGTGCGCTGGAGCCCGGCGGCGGCCCCGATGCTCTCGGGGGGCGCGTAGGCCTGGACGGCCGCCTGGTTGCTGGTGCCGACGAGCCCCTGCGGTGCGCCGAAGCAGGCCCCGGCGACGAGCAGTACGGCGAGCGGGGTGTCGCCGGAGAGGAAGCAGAGGAGTCCCGCGCCGGCGGTGAGCAGGACGCACGCGACGGTCAGCGGTCCCCGCAGCCCCTTGGTACGGGCCCCGAGCAGCGAGCAGACGAGCGCGGTGACGGACATCGGCAGCATGAGGAGCCCCGCGTGGCCCGAGGAGTAGCCGCGCACCTCCTCCAGCCACTGCGTGAAGCCGTACATCACGCAGTAGATGAGCAGATAGCTCAGCCCGTGGCGCACGTACGTCCGCAGCAGCGCGCCGTTGCCCGCGAGCATCCGGAGGTCTATGAACGGCTGCGGGGCGCGCAGCTGCCACCTGACCAGGACGGCGGTCAGCACGGCGAAGGGGGCGAGCAGCCACCACTGCGGACGGGCGAGGTCGAGCAGGAAGAAGACCAGCACCGTCAGCGCGGCGGTGAACAGGCCGATGCCCAGCGGGTCGAGCGAGGTCTTCGGCGCGCTCCCGTCGGCGGCCCGCTCGCGCGGCGGGTCGGCGGGGACCCAGAGCAGTGCCGCGCCGAGGGCGAGCAGCGCGATCGGCACGTTGACGGCGAAGATGCCGCGCCAGCCGACGACCGTCACGAGCAGGCCTCCGAGCGCGGGGCCGACGGCGGCGCTGCCGAGGGCGGCGAAGGAGAGCCGGGCGAGCACGGGGCGGGGGGTGGGGCGGCCGAGGCGCCGGGACTCGTCGCGCAGGACGGCCATGGCGGCCGGATAGGCGGCCGAGGTGCCGATGCCGAGCAGCAGCCGGGAGACGATCAGCATGCCGAAGCCGGGGGCGAGGGCGCCGACCAGCCCCGACGCGATCACGACGAGGAGACCGGCCAGGAAGACCTTGCGGGGACCGAGGGTGTCCGCGAGCTTGCCCAGGACGGGCTGGGCGACCGCACTGGCGAGATAGAGGACGGAGATCAGCCACGCGGTGTCGGCGGCCCCGATGCCGAAGGAGTGCCCGATGGACACCAGGGCGGTGGAGATCATCGTGGTGTTGAGCGGGTTGAGCAGGGAGCCCATCAGGAGCGGGGCGGTGAGCCTGACGCCGAATCCGGGGGCCGAGGAGGTCTCCGCCTCCGCCACGGCCGGTCCGGCCGTACGCACTCCGGAGGCGCCCGGCCGGCTCACCTGTCGACCAGGCGGGCGATGAGCTCGGTGGCCTCGGCGAGCGCGCGGCGCTCCGCGCCGTCCAGTTCGCCCGCGATCGCGTCCGCCAGCCAGTTGCGCTTGGCGGCGCGCACCCCTGCCAGGGTGGCGCTCCCCCGCTCGGTGACGGAGACCAGCGACTTGCGGCCGTCGGCCGGATCGGGAGCCCGGCTGACGAACCCCTGGCTCTCCAGCGCGCCGAGTGTCAGCCGCATCGACTGCGGCCGTACGAGCTCGGCGCGGGCCAGTGCCGCCGTGGTGGCGGGCCCGCCGTCCGCGAGCCGGGCCAGGACGGACCGCTGGGAGGGGGTGAGCAGGCTGTCGGCCGATGAGCTCCGGAGCCGCCTGAGCAGCCTGCCGACCACGGCGGAGAGATCGGCGGCCACGCGTTCGGCGCCGGGATCGGGGTCGGCGGGGTGCTGGATCTGAGGGCCCTCGGAGCTGCTGGACATGTGTCCCACCGTAAAGATGGACAGGAAAGCTTGCAAGGCAGCCTGTCTATTTTTCGGCAAACTCGACCGCTCTGGTACGGGGCCTCCGGACGACGCGCGGAGCCGGCCGCTGTTGCCCGCCACCGGGCACGCGATCTAGGGTGAATGCGCTTTCAGAACAGGACGGCTCCCGCAGCGGTGGGTGCCGCGTACGGAACAAGAAGCGGACGGACCATCGAGTGAGCGCCCCCACGGTGTACGACGTCGCCGAGCGGTCGGGCGTCTCGATCGCCACGGTTTCCCGGGTCTACCGCAACCCCGATTCGGTGCGCGCCCAGACGCGCGAGCGGGTCCTCGACGCGGCACGCGAGCTCGGCTACGTACCGAGCGGGAACGCCCGGGGGCTGGCCAGCCGCACCACCGGAGTGCTGGGGCTCTGCTTCCCCGACTACTCCGATCCGGACGCCGAGGCCGACGCGGAGTCCGACAGCGAGGCCGACGACGCGGCGATGCTGTACTCCGACCAGATCATCCGGGGCATGGAACGCGCGGCGCGGCGCCACGGCTACGCCCTGCTGATCGCGGCCTCGCTGGAGGGCGGCCCGGAGAGCCTCGTTGCGAAGGTCGCGGGGCGGGTGGACGGCTTCGCCGTACTGGCGCAGACCGTGCCGACCGGGGATCTCGACGTCATATCGCGCCGGCTGCCCGTGGTGATGCTCGCCGGACCGCGCGAGATCGACCATCTGGACCACATCGTCGTCGCGAACGCGGCGGGGGAACGCGAGCTGACCCGCCATCTGATCGAGGACCACGGACTGCGCAGGCTCGCCTTCGTCGGCGGCGATCCGGAGTCGCCGGACGCCGAGGCCCGGTTCCGCGGCTTCCAGGACGCGTGCCGGGACGCCGGGCTGCCCGTCCCCGGGGCACCGGACCTGCGGACCGGGATGATGATGCGGGCCGAGGGGGCGCGGGCCGTCGAGACGCTGCTCGACCGGGGCGCCGAGCGGCCGGACGCGGTGCTCTTCGCCAACGACCAGATGGCGGTGGGCGCGCTGCGCGCGCTGGAGCGGCGCGGGGTGCGGGTGCCCGAGGACATCGTCGTGACCGGCTTCGACGGAATCCCGCTGAGCCGGATCGTGCGGCCGTCGCTGACGACCGTGCGCCAGCCGATCCGCCTCCTGGGCGAGCAGGCCGTGGAGTTGCTGGTGCAACGCCTGGCCGACCCGGGCCGGGCCCCGGTGTCGCTGGAGCTCCCCGTCACCCTGGCCCGCCGGGCGAGCTGCGGCTGCGGCTGAGCGCGGCACCGCGCGCCCGGCCCCCGGGGGCGCGTGCAGCGCGCCCGGCCTCTTGGCCGCGTACACCTGCCGGGCCCTTCCTCCGGGTGCAGGCGGCGGTGGGCCCGCACGGACTCGCCGCTGCCGGCCGCAGGTCAGGGTGAGCCGAGGAAGCGGCCCGCGAAGACCCCGCCCCGGAATCCCGCGAAACAAGCGGAATCGGTCACATCCACTTCAATTCCGCAAACAGTGTGCATACGGTGCCACGACGGGGCTTCCAGATGTCGAGCACGTTGCACGAGTGTGACCCAGCACCCTCTTGCGGATTCCCGAGCGACTGTCGCAGAGTGATGTATGCGCTTACAGGCAGCGCATACATTCGGATTGCTCGAGGAGGAGCCCTCCATGTCCCGCACCGCCAGAACCGCCTCCGCCGCCATCACCGTGGCGCTCGCCCTCGGCCTCTCCGCCTGCGGCAGCTCCGGTGGCGACGACGTCGCCGCGGACGCGAAGCAGACGCTCACCGTCTGGGCCATGGGCGCCGAGGGCGAGAAGCTCGCCGAGGTGGCCGAGGTGTACGAGAAGGCCAACCCGAACGTCACCGTCAAGGTGACCCCGGTCGGCTGGGACGTCGCCCACCAGAAGCTCGTCTCCGCCGCCGCGGCCGGCACCATGCCGGACGTGGCGCAGATGGGCGGCAGCTACATGGGGGAGTTCTCCGAGCTCGGTGTCCTGGAGCCGGTCGACACGAAGGTCTTCGACAAGGCGGACTTCTTCCCCGCCGGCTGGAACCAGGGTGAGGTGGACGGCACCGCGTACGGCGTGCCCTGGTACGTCGACACCCGCGTCCTCTACTACCGCACCGACCTCGCGAAGAAGGCCGGCGTCGACAAGGCGCCCGCCGACTGGCAGGAGATGCAGGCGCTGGCCACCGCGTACCAGAAGAAGGCCGGCACCAAGTGGGGCCTGTCCATCCAGCCGAGCGGGCTGGACACGGTGCAGAACTTCTACCCGTTCCTCTACTCCGCCGGCGGCACGATCCTCGACGACGACGGCAAGGCCGCCATCGACAGCCCCGAGGCGGTCGAGGCGCTGAAGGAGTACGGCACGTACTTCGACAAGGGCCTCGCCAACAAGTCGGTGCCGCCGGGCTACGACGTCGTGAAGGACTTCGGCAACGGCCGCGTCCCCATGTTCTTCGGCGGCCCGTGGCACGTCACCCTGCTCGACGAGGGCCAGCCGCAGATCAAGGGCAAGTGGGCCGTGGCCCCCGTCCCGGCGGACAAGTCCTCCGTGTCGATGGCGGGCGGCTCCTCCCTGGTGATCTCCAAGGACAGCGAGCACAAGGCCGCCGCCACGGAGTTCATCAAGTACCTCACCGACACCGAGGGCCAGGCCGACTGGTACGAGCGGACCAAGGACCTCCCCGCGAACACCGCGGCCTGGGAGTCCGGCACGCTCGCCGACGACGCGAACCTCCAGGTCTTCAAGAAGCAGATGGACACCGCCAAGTCCTCCCCCTCCACGGCCACGCTGACGGAGATCACCGACAAGGTCGACCAGGCCATCGCGAAGGTGACACAGGGCAAGGCTTCCGCCGAGGACGCGCTGAAGACCGCGCAGTCCGAGATCGAAGGCCTCGTGAAGTAGGAGCCATGGGCACCACGACCTCAACGGCCGCGCAGCCGGCCACGGTGAAGGACGGTTCCGGGGCGCTCCCGCCCCGGGCGGGCCTGGCCGGATCCGGACCGGGGCGCAGGAAGCGCTCGATGGGCGTACAGAACGCGGCGGGCTGGCTGTTCTCCATGCCCTTCCTCGTCGTGTTCACCGTCTTCATGGCGTTCCCGATCCTCGCCACGCTGCTGATGAGCTTCACCGACTTCGGGCTGCGCAACGTGACGCGCCCCTGGGAAGCGAACTTCATCGGCTTCGAGAACTACACCGAGCTGTTCGGCGACGAGAAGTTCCTCAAGTCGCTCTTCAACACGGCGTACTTCGTCGTGGTGGGCGTCCCGCTCACGATCGCGATCGGGCTGGTCGTCGCCGTACTGCTGAACAACGGCATCGACCGGGCGAGGACCTTCTTCCGGGTCGGTTTCTACGCCCCGGTGGTCACCACCATCGTGGCCGTGGCCGTGGTGTGGCGGTTCGTGCTGGACCCGAGCGACGGGCTGATCGCGGGCCTCTTCTCCGAAGTGGGCCTCACCGCACCGGACTTCCTCGGTTCCGAGGCGCTGGCGATGCCCTCGATGATCGCGATGGCGGTCTGGCGCAACGTCGGTACGGTCATGGTGCTCTTCATCGCGGGCCTTCAGGCCATCCCCACCGAGGTCCGTGAGGCCGCGCGGCTCGACGGCGCCGGGGTGTGGCAGGAGTTCCGGGGGATCACGGTGCCGCTGCTGCGGCCGACGCTCCTCTACGCCACGGTGATCACCACCATCGGCTACCTCAACGTCTTCGAGGAGCCGTTCGTGATGACGCAGGGCGGCCCCTCCGACTCCACGCTGACCGTGTCGCTGAACATGTACCGCGAGGGCTTCAACTTCTTCCACATGGGCTACGCGAGCGCCATGGCGTATGTGCTCTTCGTGGTGATCATGGGCATCACGGTGCTGCAGCTCCGACTGCTGAAGGACAACACCAAATGACCGTCGGCCAAGCACCCGCGCGCACGGCCCCCACGGGCAGGTCCCGGAACCTGAGGCGTCCTCTGGTCTACATCCTGCTCTCGCTGGGCCTGCTGATCATGTCGGCGCCGTTCCTCTGGATGGCCGTGTCGTCCTTCAAGACGACGAGCGACCTCTCGGCCAGCCCGCCGGTGTGGATCCCCACCGAGTGGACCCTGGAGAACTTCCGGCAGCTGCTCGACAAGCTGGACCTGCCGCTCTACTTCATGAACTCCGTGATCGTGGCGGTGCTGGTCACCGTCTCGAACCTGGTCTTCTGCTCGATGCTCGGCTACGCCCTGGCCAAGCTGAGGTTCGTCGGCCGCAACAAGATCTTCGGCGTCGTCCTGGGCGCCCTGATGGTGCCCGGCAACCTGATGCTGCTGCCGCTGTTCGTGCTGATGAGCAAGCTCAAGCTGATCGACTCGTACGCCGGTCTGGTGCTGCCCTTCGCCGCCGGAGCCTTCGGGGTCTTCCTGATGCGGCAGTTCATGCAGTCGATCCCCGACGAGCTGCTGGAAGCGGCCCGGATGGACGGCGCCGGCGAGTGGTACATCTTCTGGCGGATCGTCATGCCGCTGGTGAAGCCCGCGCTCGCGACGCTTTCGATCTTCACCTTCCTCGGCTCCTGGAACAACTTCGTCTGGCCGCTGATCGCGACCAACGACCCGGACAAGTACACCCTCCCGGTCGCCCTGGCCACCTTCGCGACCGACCCCAACAAGGCGGGCGGCTCCAACGGCATGCTGATGGCCGGAGCCTTCCTCGTCGTCCTGCCGGTGCTGATCCTCTTCATCGCCCTGCAGCGGCACTTCACGCAGGGCATCGCCACGGCCGGCATGAAGTAGCCCGCCCGCCCACGTACGCACACGAGGCCGCACCCCGCACCGCGGCCGCACCCCTTCACGCACAGAAAGACACTCCGCGATGACGCACGCCTCCGTCCCGTTCCCCGAAGGCTTCCTGTGGGGCGCCTCCACGGCCGCCCACCAGATCGAGGGCAACAACACCAACAGCGACTGGTGGGTCAAGGAGCACTCCACCGGCACCCACATCCAGGAACCCAGCCTGGACGCCTGCGACAGCTACCACCGCTGGCCCGAGGACATGGACCTGCTGGCGTCCCTCGGCTTCACCGACTACCGCTTCTCCATCGAGTGGGCGCGCATCGAGCCCGCCGAGGGGCAGTTCTCCCGGGCCGAGCTGGCGCACTACCGGCGCATGGTCGAAGGAGCGCACGCCCGCGGTCTGCGCCCGATGGTCACGCTGCACCACTTCACGGTGCCCCAGTGGTTCGAGGCGCGCGGCGGCTGGACGGCCGACGGTGCCGTCGAGCTGTTCGCCCGTTACGTCGCGGCCTGCGCACCGGTGATCTCCGAGGGCGTCAGCCATGTCTGCACGATCAACGAGCCGAACATGATCGCCGTCATGGCCGGGCAGGCGAAGCGCGGCGACATCGGCTTCCCGCCCGCCGGTCTGCCCACCCCGGACGACGAGACCACCGAGGCGGTCATCGCCGCCCACCACGCGGCGGTGAAGGAGGTCCGCGCGCTCGACGCCGGCATCCAGGTCGGCTGGACGATCGCCAACCAGGTCTACCAGGCGCGCCCGGGCGCCGAGGACGTCACCGCCGCCTACCGTCAGCCGCGCGAGGACGTCTTCATCGAGGCCGCCCGCGGCGACGACTGGATCGGCGTCCAGTCCTACACCCGTACGGAGATCGGCGCCGACGGCCCGATCCCCGCGTCCGACGACGTCGAGCGGACGCTGACGCAGTGGGAGTACTACCCCGCCGCCGTCGGACACGCCCTGCGCCACACCGCCGAGGTCATCGGCGCCGGCATGCCGCTGATCGTCACGGAGAACGGCATCGCCACCGCCGACGACGCCCGCCGCGTCGACTACTACACGGGCGCGCTCAACGAAGTTGCCTCCGCGATCGAGGACGGGCTGAACGTCCAGGGCTACCTGGCCTGGAGCGCCCTCGACAACTACGAGTGGGGCTCGTTCAAGCCGACGTTCGGCCTGATCGGCATCGACTGGGAGACGTTCGAGCGGACCGCGCGTCCCTCGGCCGAGTGGCTGGGCTCCCTCGGCCGCACCCGTGAGCTGCCCCGCGACGCCGACTGAGACCGGCCCACGACCGGGACCGCCTGACAGGTCCCTCCGGTCCGGGCACCGTCGGCACCTGACCGCCGTCGGCGCCCGGACCACCACGCGGTACGGGCGCCCGCAACGCAACGCCCCGCACCACGGGCGCCCGTACCGCGCACCACCAGCGCTTTCCCTCACCACGCGGCGCCCTCTTCGCACCACCCGGCGCCGTTCCCGCACCCCCGGCGCCGTTCCCGCACCACCCGCGTCCCGACCCCGGCGTCACTCGCCGCCCGGACCGCGTCCAGGAACTCCGCGTTCCGCTCACCGTGCCAGTCGACGCACCTTCTCCGAGAGGTTTCCGATGGACCGCCGCACGTTCCTCACCGCTGCCGGAACCGGGGCCACCGCCCTGTCGTTCGGAGCCCTCACCGCCGCCCCCGCCGCGGCGGGGCCCGCCGGCCGTTCCGACACCGAGCAGCTCCTGAGCTGGTTCCGTGACACCTACCGCTCGATCGAGGCGATGACGACCGACCTCGGTCTCACCGCCGACAAGATCGATGTCAGCGGCACCGTCCCCGTCGTCTCCCGCCAGACCTCGCCCACCAACATCGGCTGCGGCCTCTGGTCGGCGGTGGCCGCCGAGGGGCTCGGCGTGATCGGCCGCGCCGAGATGCTCCGCACCCTGGAGCGGACCGTGTCCGCCGTCGAGAAGCTGGAGCGCCACCACGGGTTCTGGCTCAACTGGTACGACGCCCACGACGGCTCCGTACTGACCGAGTGGCCCGGCACCGGGGACCCCGTCCGCCCGTTCCTGTCCTCGGTCGACAACGCCTGGCTGGTCACGGGGCTGCGGATCGCGGCCGACGCCGCGCCCTCGCTGCGCCCCCGGGTCGCCCGGCTCCTCTCCACCGCCGACTGGTCGTACTACTACACGCCGTACGACCCGGCCGACCCCGTCGCCGGCCCCGGCCAGCTGCGCGGAGGCTTCTGGACCGACACGCAGGAGCCGACCGCCCACCACTACGGCGCGCTCAACACCGAACCGCGCATGGCAAGTTACCTCGGCATCGCGGACGGCTCCCTCCCCACCGAGCACTACTGGCACCTGCTGCGCACGATGCTGCCCGAGCACGAGCAGGAGCAGCACCCGCAGGGTGCGTACGCCGTGATGGACGGTGTGCGGGTCTGGCAGGGGCACTACACGCACGGCGGGCGGAAGATCGTCCCCACCTGGGGCGGGTCGATGTTCGAGGCGCTGATGGTGCCGCTGTTCGTGCCCGAGCCCGAGTGGTCCCCGCGGTCCTGGGGCCGTAACCACCAGCGCTACGTCCGCAGCCAGATCGAGCACGGTCTGCGGGAGGCGGAGTACGGATACTGGGGCTTCTCCCCGGCCAACGTGCCCGAGGGCGGCTACCAGGAGTACGGCGTGGACGCGCTCGGCATGCAGGTCGACGGCTACGCGTCCAACACCGACCGCACGTACACCACGGACGGCGCACCGCTGCCCGATCCGTCGGCCTTCACCCACGGCGTCGTCACCCCGCACGCCTCGTTCCTCGCGCTGCCGTACGCCCGCCGGGAGGCGCTGGACAATCTGCGGGCACTGGACCGCGACTTCGGGGCGTACCACGAGGGATACGGCTTCCGGGACTCGGTCGACGTCAGCAACGGGCGGGTCAGCGACTTCCATCTGGCCCTCGACCAGGGCATGATCGCGGCGGCGCTGGCGCAGGAGCTCCGGCCCGGACTGCTGCAGCGGCCGTTCCGGACGGGTGGCTTCCGCTCACGCGTGCGCCCGCTGCTGGCCGGGGAACGCTTCAGCATCTGACGGCCATCCGCCGGGTCGCGGGCGGCAGAGGGCGGACATAGCCTCCCACATGTGACGCCGCCTGCGAGCCGTACCGGGATGTCCCGGCATTCGATACCCGGCAGGGTCCTCCTCGCCGCGCTGGCCGCGGTGCTCTGGATCGCCCTGCCGGGCGCCCCGGGCGCCCGGGCCGAGGATCCCGTCGAGCTGTCCCGCGACGGGCAGATCACCGACCGGGTGGACGCGCTCGGCGACCGCGAACCCCAGGTCGCGGCCGCCCTCGACAACCTGTTCGACGAACGCCGGGTCCAGCTGTTCGTCGTGTACGTACGCGACTTCTCCGGCCGCTCCGCCCAGACCTGGGCCGACGAGACGGCGGACCGCAACGGCCTCGGCCAGGAGGACCTGCTGCTGGCCGTGGCCACGCACGACCGGCAGTACGCCTACTCCGTCGACCAGGGCTCGCGGCTCACCGACGCCCAGCTCCAGGACGTGGCGAACACGGCGATCGAGCCGGCGCTCCGGCAGAACGACTGGGCCGGTGCCGCGATCGGCGCCGCCGACGGCTATGCGGCCGTCCTGGCGGGCGACCCCGTCCCGACCCCCGCCATCACCCCGGGCGCGGCGGACCCCGGCGGCTCCGACAGCGGTGCCTCCGTGAATCTGATCGTTCCGCTGGCCCTGGTCGTCGTCGCGGGCGCGGTGGCCCTCTTCGCCTTCACCCGCCGCAGACGGCGTACGGCGACCAGGACGACCCCGGCGGCGGGCGGCGGCTGGGGCGGCGGGGCGGCGGCCGAGGACCGGGTCCCGCTGCCGGAACTGGACGCGCGGGCGAAGGCCGATCTCGTCGACACGGACGACTCCGTGCGCACCAGCGAGGAGGAACTCGGCTTCGCGACGGCCCAGTTCGGCGAGGAGGCCGCCGCTCCGTTCGCCGAGGCGGTCGCGCACGCGAAGACCGAGCTGACGGAGGCCTTCCGGCTGCGCCAGCAACTGGACGACGCGTTCCCCGAGGACGACGCGACACGGCGCCGCATGCTCGACGAGATCGTCAGCCGCTGCACGGACGCCAACGAACGCCTGGACGCCATGTCCGAGGACTTCGACCGGCTGCGCGCCCTCGAACAGACCGCGCCCCGGGCCGTGAGCACGGCCGAGACCACCTTCCGCGAGCTGATCGCCCGCGTCTCCGCCACGGAGAACGCGCTCACCGCGATGCGCGAGCGGTACGCGGTCTCCGCCACCGCTCCGGCGGCCGAGGACATCGAGCAGGCCAAGGACCGGCTGGTCTTCACCACCTCCAGCCTCAACCAGGCACGCCAGGCCGTGGACAGCGGGAACAACTCCGAGGCCGCGGTCTACGTCCGGGCCGCCGAGGGAGCCATCAAACAGGTCTCCACCCTGGTGGACGCCGTCGACCGGCGGGCCGGTGAGCTGGCCGAGGCGGCACAGAAGCTCCCGGGCGCGCTCACCGAGACCGAGACCGACCTGGCCGATGCCGGGGGGCTGCTCGGCGGCACCCCTGAGGGCGTGTCCACCGCGGATCTGCGGGGCAGGGTGGCCCGCGCGGAGGCGGTGATCGCCGACGTGAAGGGCGAGACGGCCTCCGGGCCGTACGACCCGATCGACGCGCTGCGCAGGGTGGAGGAGGTGGACGCGGCCCTGGACGAGGCCCTGGCAGGGGCGCGCGAGCAGGAACACGGGAACCAGCGGGCCCGCTCGCTCCTCGATCAGGCGATGCTCACCGCGCGGGCGGCCATCGGTGCCGCCACCGACTTCGTCACCACCAACCGGGGTGCCGTCGGCAGCCAGGCGCGCACCCGGCTCGCGGAGGCCCAGCGGAGGTACGAGCGGGCCGGGGAGCTGTCCGGTGCGAGCGATCCGCAGGGCGCCCTGGCCGAGGCCCAGCAGGCGGACGCGCTGGCCGTGCAGGCCAGAAGCCTGGCCGAGCAGGACGTACGGAGCTACCGGGACCGGAGCGGCTTCGGCGGCCCGCGCGGAGGGGGCGGGGCGGGCGGCGCCGTGCTGGGCGGCATCATCCTGGGCGGCCTGCTCGGCGGGGGCGGACGCGGCGGAGGGCTGGGGGGAGGCTTCGGCGGCGGATTCGGCGGGGGCGGGGGCGGGTTCGGCGGCGGGCCCGGCAGCTTCGGCGGCGGGGGGACCCGCGGCCGGCGTGGCGGCGGAGGACGCTTCTGACCGCTCTCCCTCCGGGCCTCGCCCTCCCGGGCCGGACCTCATGTTCCGTACACACATCGCGCACGTCGCAGTCGTATGCCGCACAAGGAGAGGTGCCATGAGCAAGCAGACCGTCCTCGGCCGAGTCACCCAGCTGGCGCGGGCCAACATCAACGCCCTGATCGACCAGGCGGAGGACCCGCAGAAGATGCTGGACCAGCTGATCCGCGACTACACGAACAACATCGCGGAGGCCGAGCAGGCGGTGGCCGCGACCATCGGCAACCTGCGGCTGATGGAGGAGGACCACAGGGAGGACGTGGACGCGGCCAGGGAATGGGGCCAGAAGGCGCTCGCCGCGAGCAGGAAGGCCGACGAGCTGCGGGCCGCGGCGGCGGGCGCGGAGGCCGACACGTTCGACAACCTCGCCAAGGTCGCCCTGGGGCGGCAGCTCCAGTCGGAGCAGGAGGCGAAGACGGCGGAGCCCACGATCGCGTCGCAGACCGTGGTGGTGGACAAGCTGAAGTCGGGCCTGGACCAGATGAAGAACAAGCTGACCCAGCTGAAGGCCAAGCGCGACGAACTCGTCGCCCGTGCCGCGTCCGCGCAGGCGCAGAACCGGATGATGGACGCGGTCAAGAGCATCGACGTCATGGACCCGACGAGCGAGCTCGGCCGCTTCGAGGACAAGGTGCGGCGCGAGGAGGCCAGGGCGGTGGGCAAGCAGGAGCTCGCCGCGTCGTCCCTGGACGCCCAGTTCGAGCAGCTGGACAGTCTCGGGGACAGCGCGGAGATCGAGGCCCGGCTCGCAGCTCTGAAGTCCGCCTCGTGACCGGAACGCCGTGCGGGACCGGAGCCCGCCGCGTCACCCGAGCGGGCTCCGGGGTCCGTTCCGGGACGGGAGGGTACTCCGGGAGGCGGCCGGGGGCTCTCCGTACCGCCCCGGTCAGTACATGCTGAGCAGCTGCTCCACGGAGAGTTCGGGCGCGGGCTCTCCGTCGGGCAGCGCCAGCTCGAACCACACCGTCTTGCCGCGCGGGGTGCGCCGTGAGCCCCAGGCCGCACTGAGCAGCCCGACCAGCTGGAGCCCCCGTCCGCCCTCGTCGGTGTCGCGGGCGCGCCGCCGCCTCGGCTGGACGAGGCCCGCGTCCCAGACCTCGCAGACGAGCGTGCGGTCGCGCAGGAGCCGGAGCCTGATCTCGCCCTCGCCGTAACGCAGGGCGTTGGTGACGAGTTCGCTGACGAGCAGTTCGGTGGTGTCCACCAGGTCGCCCAGGCCCCAGTCGATCAGCTGTTCGCGGGCCAGCTCACGGGCCAGGCCGACGGAGCGGAGCTCACGCGGGAGCCGCCAGTCCCCCACCGCGTCCGGCGCCAGCCCCTGGATACGGGCCATCAGCAGGGCGATGTCGTCCTCGCCGTGCCGGGTGTCCAGGGTCGACAGCACGTGGTCGCAGACGTCTTCGAGGGGCTGCGACGGCTCGGCCAGGGCCAGCCGGAAGGCGTCGAGGCCCTCGTCGAGCGGATGGTCGCGGGACTCGACGAGCCCGTCGGTGTAGAGGGCGAGGAGGGAACCTTCCTTCAGCTCCACCTCGACCTCCTCGAAGGGTTCGCCACCGACACCGAGCGGCATGCCCGGCGGTACGTCGAGGAGCAGGGCGGGTTCGCCCGGCTCGGCGACCACCGGCGGGAGATGGCCGGCGTTGGCGAAGGTGCACCGGCGGGTGACCGGGTCGTACACCGCGTACACACAGGTCGCCAGATAGACCTCGGAGAGGTCCGCCTCGCGTGACTTGTGGGCGGCCCTGGAGGGCCACTGGGCCCCGCCGCCCGCGCCGAATCCGTCGCTCCGCTCGCCCCCGCCGGGGGTGCCGAGCCCCCTGGCGACCTCGTCCAGGGCCGAGAGCACCTCGGCGGGTTCCAGGTCCAGGAGCGCCAGCGTGCGTACGGCGGTGCGCAGTTCGCCCATGGCGACGGCGGCGCGCAGTCCGCGGCCCATGACGTCGCCGACGACCAGCGCCGTGCGGTGGCCGGGGAGCTCGATCACGTCGAACCAGTCTCCGCCGACCTCGGTCGCCGTGTTGCCCGGGAGGTAGCGGCAGGCGATGTCGAGACCCGCCGCCTCGGGGTCGCCCGGCGGGAGCAGGCTGCGCTGGAGGATGAGCGCGCGCTCGTGCTCCCGGCGGTAGAGGCGGGCGTTGTCGATACAGACCGCGGCGCGTGCGGCGAGCTCGGTGGCCAGGGCGCGGTCCCGCTCACCGAAGGGCTCGCTGCCCTTCGTACGGGAGAACTGGACGAGGCCGACGACGATGTCGTGGGCGACCATCGGCACGGCGAGCGTGGAGTGGACGAATCCGCGGTCGTCCCCGGGTACGTCGGTGGCGCGTCCGGTGCGCAGGGCCACGGCACAGGGTGAGTGGAACGGGTAGCGGTGGACGGAACCGAGGGCGGGCGGGCCGGTGTCCCCACCGGACGCCAGGCCCTCGCCGGTGCGGGCGCCCGGGACGACCCCGGGAAGCCCGTCGGACACGGCGCTGGCATGGGCCACCCTGCGCAGTTCCGCCGAACCCGTGCCCGTCTCCTGGTGGTGCCGGCCCCAGCTCGACGGCGAGGCCTCCTCACCCGTGAGGAGGCCTTGGTACAGGTCGACGGAGGCGAGGTCGCAGAAGCCGGGCACGGCGACGTCGAGCAGCTCCCTGGCGGTGGTCTCCAGGTCGAGGGAGTTGCCGATGCGGGCGCTTGCCTCGTTGAGCAGGGCGAGATTGCGACGCGCGCTGGCGGCCTCGCGGGCGGCGATGTGCCGTTGCGTGACGTCGGTCGCCAGGCCCGCGATACCGATGGGGCGCCCCGAACCGCTGTGCACGCGGTAGAGGTTCATGGACCAGTGACGCCGGGCGGGGGCGCCGGGCGGAATTCCGACGAGCTGGAGATCGGTGACGGAGTCGCCCGTCTCCAGGACACGCCGGAGCGTGGCCGAGAGTCGCTCGGCCTCCGGACGGGCCAGATAGTCCTCCACGGTGCGCCCGCGGTGGTCGTCGGCCTCGCCGCCGAAGACGGTGGCGAACCTCTGGTTGGCCCGCACGACGGTGAAATCGGTGCCGAAGAGGACGAACCCGAAGGGAGATTGGCCGAAAATCGCCTGTGAGGCCGCGAGGTCGGTCTCGATCCGCCGCAGCGCTCTGACGTCCACGACGATGCAGAGCGCGGCCCGCTCGCCGGTCCCCGTCTCGCTCGGCATGACATAGATCTCGGCGAGCCCGTGGACCCCGTTCTCACCTGGAATCCGGAACGGGACGAGGCCCGTCCACTCCTTGCCGTCGAGGATCTCGCCGACCCGTCTGTGGGCGTCCGGACGCACCTCGGCAGGCATGAAGGCCTCGACCGGGTCCTTCCCTACCACCTCGTCGGAGGCCATGCCGAACAGACCCGCGGCCCGTCGGCTCCATTGCTCGATCAGCCCGTCGGGCCCGATCGAGAACGACGCGACCCTTATGTACTCATAGATCGAGCCAGGCGGGCTGCTCTGCCACACGACGTCGCCCGCTGTCCCAGGTATCTCGCTCACGCGACCGTCCCCTCCAGCTCACACACCGGACCGGTCCTGCCCGCAGTATTCAGCACTACGGGCCTCACCGGCACGGCGTTCACGATCACAGCACGGTCTCAGTCCCTTTCAGCCAGGTCCTGCCCGACCTCTGGTGATCGCTGTGCGTCCCTCCCCACTCCTAACCAGAGAGAGGGAGCTCGAACCACACGGTCTTGCCGGTCTTTCCGCGCCGGGTCCCCCAGCGGCGCGCAGAACAAGCCACCAGCTGCAGCCCGCGACCCCCTTCGTCCTCGGGCCCGGCATTGCGTTCGGTGGGCGGATCCGGAACCGGATCGGAGACTTCGACCAGCAGATGCCGCTCCCCGGCCGCACCGGCGGGCTCGTCGCCGTCGGGATGCGGCCACACCAGCCGGACACCGATCGGACCCGAGGCATAGCGCAAGGAATTGGTCACCAGTTCACTGACGAGGAGCACGGCGACATCGCCCACCGCCGCGTCGAACCCCCAGTAGTGCAGCGCGTCACGGACCGCGTGCCGGGCACTGCGCACGGAGCCCGGCACCGCCGGAAAGCTCCACTCGGCGCAATCGCCTTCGGTATCGGTCACGCCGATCACTTCCCAGGGCCGGCTGCGGGGTGCATGCGCCTTCAAGGGTCTTATCGGCACATACCCGATATTCAGCACAACCTATCGCCGAAGGTGACGGATGGGGCGTACGGGTGTACGCGGCCACGTCGGCACCCGGGCCCTGACGGGCAGTGGGGGGCGCACGGGGCGTACGGCGGCCGGGAGCCCTGACGAACGATGAGGGAAGGCCGGGCAGGCGCAGCCGCGTGGGCAGGGCGGCGCGGACTCGGACCGAAAGCACCGGTACGGACAGATCGGCGCACGGACAGAACGTTGCCCGGGCGGACGGTGCACGAGAAGGCGGCGCGGGCACGCGCAGGCGAGCGGGCACGCGCAGGCAAGGCAGGCGCAGGGCGAGCGGGCCGGCCAGGTGCAGGCGGCCAGCGCGCCTGCGGGGGCACCGGGCAGCACAGGCGAGCCGGACACGGGTGCCCGGTCGCGCGCCCGCACCGCCGCGGGTCAGACGGCGCGGTCCCCGCTCAGACGGCGTACCGCCTCGGCCACCGCCGGGCGGTCCTGGTCCAGCCAGTCGACGGTGTCCGCCTCTTCCGGCGCGAGCCAGCGCAGTTCGTCGTGGTCCTCCAGCGGGCTCGGCTCGCCCGACACCAGTCGGACCATCCAGACCCGCAGCACCAGGCCGGGCTTCAGCGGCCACTCCCCCGGGATACGCTCCAGCGGCTCGGCCTCCACGCCGAGTTCCTCCCGGAGCTCCCGCACGAGCGCCTGCTCGCCGCTCTCGCCGGGCTCCAGCTTGCCGCCGGGCAGCTCCCAGCGGCCCTTCAGCTCGGGCGGGGCGCTGCGGCGGGCGGCCAGGAGCCGTCCGCGATCACAGACGGCCCCGGCCACCACCACGGAATCACTCATGCGCCGGAGCGTAACCGCTGTCCCGTCCTGCTATGGGCGCGCGCTCCGGCTCGTGCGTTCCACCCAGTAGAGCTGCTTGTGCCCGTTACGGTCCAGGCCGTCCGCGATCTTCTGCGCCTCGTCCTGCGTCGCATAACGGCCGACGCGATACCTGTTGCCGTTGTCGTCCTGTCTGATCACCAGCCAGGGGAGCACGGCGCCGCTGTCGGTCATGGCGTTCCTCCCCAGCATCTCGCCCCTCTCCCCACTGGTGTGCACGTCTCTAAGGATCCCCAGGAAACCGCAGTACGCATATGCCCGAGCGTACGCCTGACCTTCACTCAGCGGATGCGTCTTTGCACAAAGAGACACACATCCGGCCACACCGAAGGGGGCGCACTCCCCCGAATGCGCCCCTGCCTCCTCTTTCGGTCAGCCGGCCGGCGTCCGCGCGGGCGGCAGGGTCGGCACCGGCATCAGCACCGGGCCCGCGGCGGGCTCCTTGCGGCAGACGTCCCCGCACTCCGCGTCCAGCGAGCAGCACAGCGAGCAGATCGGCCCCGACTGGACCGGGCAGTCGGCGATGTCGGGCAGTTCGTAGGCGGTCTCGCACACCGTGCAGCTGTGCGTGGCGGTGATGTCGGCGATCTCGACGTCCGGGCCGTTGACCGGGTTCGGCCGGGCCAGGTAGTACTTCCCCTTCGTCAGCCAGGCGATCAACGGGCAGAGGATCAGGGAGAGTCCGGCCGCGATGAAGGTGGAGAAGGCCTCGGCGTACCTGCCGAACAGTCCGAAGAAGGCGAGGATCGAGACGGTGGACGCGATGACCATCGCCCCGAAGCCGGCCGGATTGACGGCGTAGAGGTAGGCGCGCTTGAACTCGATGTAGCGGGGGCTCAGCCCGATCCGCTTGTTGATGACCAGATCGGCGGCGACGGCCGCGATCCAGGCGATGCCCACGTTGGAGTAGAAGCCGAGCAGCTTGTTCAGCGCGGCGAACATGTTCATCTCCATCAGCGTCAGCGCGATGGCGAGGTTGAGGAAGATGTACCAGACCCGGCCCGGGTGCTTGTGCGTGATGCGGGAGAAGAAGTTCGACCAGGACAGCGAACCGCTGTAGGCATTGGTCACGTTGATCTTGATCTGGGAGACGATCACGAAGACGGCGGCGGCCGGCAGCGCGAACGATCCGAGCCAGGGCTTGAGGGCTTCGATCTGCGGTGCGATCGGCTCCAGGGCGTGCGTCTTGCCGACCGCCTCCAGCGCGACGAAGGCGAGGAAGGCTCCCCCGAGCTGCTTGGCCGCCCCGATGACGACCCAGCCGGGACCGGCGGCCAGGACGGCCAGGTTCCACCGCCGCCTGTTGGCCTCCGTCTTGGCGGGCATGAAGCGCAGGTAGTCGGCCTGTTCACCGATCTGGGCGATGAGCGAGAGCGCGACGCCGGTGCCGAGCCCGAAGGCGATCCAGGAGAAGCCGGAGCCGGCCCCCTCCGTACCTCCGAAGGAGCTGAACGCGCCCCAGGAGTCCGGCGCCTCGAAGGCGAGCACCACGAAGGGCAGCACCATGCCGATGATCCAGACCGGCTGTGTCCAGGCCTGCACCTTGGCGAGCGCGCCCATGCCCCGGAACACGATCGGGATGACGATCAGCGTGGTGACCAGGTAGCCGATCTCCACGGGCAGCCCGATCGCCTGGTGCATGGCCTGGGCCATGATCGAGCCCTCGAGGGCGAAGAAGATGAAGGTGAAGGACGCGTAGATCAGCGAGGTCAGGGTGGAGCCGAAGTAGCCGAAGCCCGCCCCGCGCGTGACCAGGTCCATGTCCAGGCCGTACTTCGCGCAGGCCCGGGCGATCGGTATGCCGGTGAGGAAGATGATCGCCGCCGCCGCCAGGATCGAGGCGAACCCGCTGGTGAATCCGTAGGTGAAGACGATGGAGGCGCCGATCGCGAAGTCCGCCAGATACGCGATGCCGCCGAGCGCCGTCCCCGCGACCATCGACGGCGACCACCGCCGGAACGAGTGCGGGGCGTAGCGCAGGGAGTAGTCCTCACGGCTCTCGTCGGCCGCGAGCTTGGCGTAGCTGCGCCGGGGCTCCCGGGGGCCTTCCTGCGGCTCCTGGGGCGGCGCCTCGCCCGGCGTGGGCGTTGCGATGTCCGTCATCGGTGACTTCCCGTTCGTCGGTCCAATGTGCGGGTGACGAACGGGAAGGTAAGAGCTGGACATGACAAGTCGTCGCGACGGGGCGTTGCCCGCCGGTTAAGCGCGACGCGCGGGTGTTAACTCCGCATCACCAGCGGCGGACACGCCATCGCTCCCACCGGTCACCACGACTGCCCCACCGGTCACTTGACCGGCAGATGGTAGGCGATCCTGTAGCGGTCGGCGGGCACCACGACATCGGCCGTCTCCACCGCGAGCCCCGACGCGTAGTACGTCCGCCCGATCACCATCACCACATGACCCGGCACGCCGCCGAGCGCCAGGAGCTCCTCCGCCAGCCCCGGGCGCGCGCCGACCTCCTCCGCGACGTTGTCCACGACGACGTCGATCGCCGCCATGCGGTCCACCACCCCGCAGCCGCCGAGCGGGCCCTCCTCCGGCAGCATCACCGGCGTGCGCCCGGTGACCGCCAGGGGCTCCCAGGACGTGGAGAGCATGATCGGCTCGCCCGCCTCCCGGAAGACGTATCGCGTGCGCATCACGCGGTCGCCCGGCTCGATCCCGAGCCGCTCGGCGATCTCCGCGCTCGCCCCCTCCTGCTCGCTGCGGGACTCCCATGTCCCCCGGACCCCTTCCGCCGTCTGTTCCTGGCGGAACGGACTGGCTCCCACCCCCGGCCGGTAACCGGAGCGGGCGATCCGGCGCGGCACCGGGCGCTCCCGCACATACGTCCCCGAACCCGAGCGGCCCTCGACGAGCCCCTCGGCCATCAGCACCTTGCGCGCCTCCAGCGCGACGGTGTCCGAGACCCCGTACTCCTCGCGGATGCGGGCCTGCGACGGCAGGCGGGTATGGGGCGGCAGCGCGCCGTTGACGATCTTCTCCCTGAGATCGCTCGCCACGCGCAGATAGGCGGGCTGCTCACCGAAAGGCACAGGCCACTCCCAACAGGTTGACAGACAGCAACAGCGTCGCAACCGTGGGTTGAGTACCGCAAGCACGGGCCAGAGTTTCACTCGATGTGATGATTCCCCGTCGACCAGCGCATACCTGGCTCAGATCTGCGGCAGTTCGCCACCGAGCCTTGACCGCTTTTGGTCCAGACCAATACGTTCCCTGTGCACAGCACGGCTCCCGCTGCCCTTCGGCACCGGAACATCCCTCGGATCACGCACCCGGACCAACTCCGGGACTACGCACAGGAACGAGCCCCATGCGCCGAAGAACCCTGACCGGAACCCTCACCGCCGCCTGCGCCCTCACCCTGCTCGCCGGACTCGCCCCCGCCGCCACGGCCGACGGCTCCGACCGCGCCTCCGGCCACCGCGACCGCGCGTACCGGACCATCGGCTACTTCACCCAATGGGGCGTCTACGGCCGCGACTTCCAGGTCAAGGACCTGGACACCAGCGGCACGGCGGCCAAGCTGACCCACATCAACTACGCCTTCGGCAACGTCAGCGCCGAGGGCCGGTGCTTCACGGGCAATGTGCCCGGTGAGGCCGACGCCTGGGCCGACTACGCCCGCCCGCTGGACGCCGCGGGATCGGTCGACGGGGTCGCCGACACCGACACGCAGCCCCTCGCGGGCAACTTCAACCAGCTGCGCGAGCTGAAGGCCGCGCACCCCGGCCTCAAGGTGATGATCTCCCTGGGCGGCTGGAGCTGGTCCACGCACTTCTCCGACGCGGCCAGGACCCCCGCCTCCCGCAAGGAGCTCGTCCGGTCCTGCATCGACCTGTACATCAAGGGCAACCTGCCGGTGGACGGGGCACGCGGGGGCGACGGCGCGGCGGCCGGGCTCTTCGACGGCATCGACCTCGACTGGGAGTGGCCGGGCTCCGCCGGTGACACGGACACGGTGTACCGCCCCGAGGACAAGCGGAACTTCACCGCCCTGGTCCACGAGTTCCGCACCCAGCTCGACGCCTACGCGAAGAGCAGCCGGAAGGGCAAGCCGAAGCACTACGAGCTCTCGGCGTTCGTCCCCACCGCCCCCGCCAAGATCGACGCGGGCTTCGACGTCCCGCGCATCATGCGGGACTTCGACTTCGTCAACCTCCAGGGT
Organism: Streptomyces sp. CB02058; assembly: GCF_001905505.1. Classification (GTDB taxonomy): domain Bacteria; phylum Actinomycetota; class Actinomycetes; order Streptomycetales; family Streptomycetaceae; genus Streptomyces. The sequence continues at coordinate 863,217 of NZ_LIPG01000001.1, read as the reverse complement.
TACGACTTCCACGTGTCGGGCGAGAAGACGACGGCCCAGCAGTCCGCGCTGTACGCCAAGGGCGACTTCAGCGTCGACCAGACGGTCCGCGACTGGATCAGGCGCGGCGCCCCGGCCCGCAAACTCGTGGTGGGCATGCCGTTCTACGGCCAGGGCTGGACGGGGGTCACCGGGGGCGGCGACGGGCTCGGACAGCCCGCCACCGCACCCGCCCCGGCCACGTACGCCGCGGGCTACGAGGACTACAAGGCGCTCAAGAAGATGGCCGACTCCGGGAAGTTCACGGTCCACAGGGACGCCCGCAACGGCCATGCCTGGCTATTCGACGGCACCACCCTCTGGACGTACGACGATCCGCGGGTGCTGCACACCAAGACCTCGTACATCCGCGACAAGGGCCTCGGCGGCGCGATGTTCTGGTCGCTGGACGGCGACACGGACGACGGGGAGCTGATGACCGCCGTCGACCGCGGTCTGCGCCGGGGCTGAGGGCCCTTCCGCCGGCTCGGGACGGCGGGCGCGGGGCGGGGCCGCCGCCCCGCCCCGCGCCCGCCCGCTCATCGAGCGGCACGCATCAGAACTGCAGGGCCCAGGAGTTGATCCGCCCGGTGTCGTAGGTGGCGTTGTCGGCCACCCGGAGCTTCCAGGTGCCGTTGGCGGTCTCGGACGAGGCGTTGACCGTGTACGTGGTGATCACGTTGTCGGCGCTGCCGCCCGTTCCGTACGCCTTCAGGTTGTAGACCGAGCCGTCGGGTGCGACCAGGTCGATCCTGAGGTCACCGGAGTAGGTGTGCGTGATGTTCACCGGGACGCTGAGCGCGGACGGCGCGTTGCCGGTGACGCCCGAGACGGTGATCGGGGACTCCACCGTGGAGTTGTCGGCGATGGCGTAGCCGGTCGTGCTCTCGAACTTGGTGCCGGTGGGCGGCGGGGTGGTGCCACCCGAGCCGACGTTCAGCAGCTTGTTCGGGGAGCCGGTGCCCGGGCTCGTCACCACACCGCTGGTCGCGGCGGCCACCAGTCCCGCGGAGACCTGTGCGGGCGTCTGGCCCGGGTGGTCGGCGAGGTACAGCGCCGCCGCACCGGCGACGTGCGGGCTCGCCATCGACGTACCGGAGATGGTGTTGGTGGCGCTGTCGCCGGTGTTCCACGACGAGGTGATGGAGGAGCCCGGCGCGAAGATGTCGACGACGCTGCCGTAGTTCGAGAAGCTGGAGCGGGCGTCCGTGCTGGTCGTGGAGCCGACCGTGATCGCGTCGGCGACGCGCGCCGGGGACTTGGTGGACGCGTTGGTCGACTCGTTGCCCGCCGCGACGGCGAAGGTGATGCCGGAGTCGATGGCGCTCTGCACCGCTGCGTCCAGCACGGAGTCGGCCCCGCCGCCCAGGCTCATGTTGGCGACGGCCGGCTTGACCGCGTTCGCCGTCACCCAGTCGATGCCCGCGACGACCTGGTCGGTGGTACCGGAGCCGCTGTTGTCGAGGACGCGCACGCCGACGATCTTCGCCTTCTTGGCGACGCCGTACGAGGTCCCCGCGACGGTGCCCGCCACGTGGGTGCCGTGGCCGTTGCCGTCCTGCGCCACGTTGTCGTCGTCGATGGCGTCGTAGCCGTTCGAGGCGCGCCCGCCGAAGTCGCTGTGGCTGATGCGCACACCGGTGTCGATGATGTACGCGGTGACGCCCGCGCCCGCCGTGTCCGGGTAGGTGTAGCTGCTGTTCAGCGGCAGGGCGCTCTGGTCGATCCGGTCCAGGCCCCACGAGGGCGGCGAGGGCTGGGTGCCCGAGATCGTGAAGGTGCGGTTCTGCACGACCGACTCGACGGCCGGGTCCGCGGCGAACTTCCTCGCCTGCGCGGCGGAGAGTTCGACCGCGTAGCCGTTGACCGCCGCGCGGTAGGTCTTCTTGATCTTCGCACCGTACTCCGCGGCGAGCGCCCTGCCCTCGCTGGAGCCGGCTTCGGCGGCGGACTCGTCGAGGGTGACGATGTAGCTGCCGCTGATGGCGCCCGGGGCGCCCGCGTTCTCGATCACGCCTTCCGGCGTGCCGTCGGAGGCGGCGGCGGGAAAGGCCGCGGCGGTCGCGAGCGCCAGGGCGGCGCCGGTTATGGCGCTGGTCGCGGCCAGTCTTCGCGCGTAGCGTGAGGGACGTTCGACTGCCATGGGGGGTCCTCCTCGGTTGCGGTGCACTGAGTGGGGATGCATGGGGGTGCATGGCCCGCATCGCGTCGCCTGGGGGTGCGTCAGGTGGGGTAACGCGGCAGGATCGATCATGAGCATGACAAATCAGACACGCCGGAACCGCGCTCCATGTGGCTTCATGTGAGCGGCACGCCGTGCTGTGCGAAAGATTGGCCGATCCATAGGAATCCCACAAGGGCGTCACGCCCTGGGCCATACATTGGCCACATGCATGACACACGGATGCCCACGGCGGTCTACGTCTGCCCGGAGGACGGTTCCCGGGCCGACGCCACCACGCTGACCTGGTGCTGTCCGGTGTGCGGCGGCCCCTGGGACCTCGACGCCGGCTCCCCTCCACCGGTCCGTCGCGACTCGCTCCCGGGGCGCGTCAATTCACTCTGGCGTTACAAAGAGGCCCTTCCGCTCGCCGCCCCGTCCGTCTCCCTCGGCGAGGGACGGACCCCGCTCGTCCCCCTCACCGACCGGGTCTCGGCCAAGCTCGACTTCCTGATGCCGACGCTCTCCTTCAAGGACCGCGGCGCCGTCATGCTGGCCGAACTCGCCCGCAGGCTCTCCCCGGAGCGGGTCGTCGCGGACAGCAGCGGCAACGCGGGCACGGCCGTCGCCGCGTACTGCGCCCGTGCCGGGCTGCCGTGCACGGTGTACGTCCCCGAGGGGACCTCTCCCAAGAAGACCGAGCAGATCAGGGCCCACGGCGCCCGGCTGGTGACCGTGCCCGGAGGGCGCGAGGCGACGGCCGCCGCCGCCCGGGCCGCCGCCCGGGAGCCGGGCACCTTCTACGCCTCGCACGTCTTCAACCCGTACTTCCTGCACGGCACGAAGACCTACGTCTACGAGATCTGGGAGGACCTCGGCGGCACCCTGCCGGACGCCATCGCCGTGCCCGTCGGCAACGGCACCCTGCTGCTGGGCGCCGCCCTGGCCACGGCGGAACTCCTGGCCCACGGTCTGATCGACCGCCGCCCCGAGCTGATCGCCGTACAGGCCGAGGCGGTGTCACCGCTGGCCGAGGCGTTCCGTGCGGGGGCGGACGGGCTCTCCGGCACGCCGGGGACTGCGGAGTCCACCCTCGCGGAGGGCATCGCCATCCCCCGCCCGCCGCGCGCCCGGCAGATCCTGGCGGCCGTGCGGGAGTCGGGCGGCACCTTCCTGACGGTGACGGAGGACCAGCTCCGGCACGCGCAGAGGGACCTGGCGGCCCGGGGCTTCTTCGTGGAGACGACCGGGGTCGCCTGCTGGGCCGCCGTGCGCGAGGTGGAGGACCGCAGCGTGGTCGTCCCCCTCTGCGGGGCCGGCCTCAAGACGGGCCTGGCGCCCCGGGGCCCGAGGCCCTGAGTGCCCGTCAGCCGGTCCAGTAGGTGTCGTGCTTGATGAAGAACTCCGCGCGTTCCTTCTCCGGCCAGTCGGAGACCTGGTGCACCTTCTCGAAGTACTCCTCGCGGGGCGCCCCCGGTGTGAAGAGCAGCAGCATCGACGCGGGCTCCTCGGAGTCGTTGCGGAAGGCGTGCAGGCCGCCCTGGGGTACGTACAGGAAGTCGCCCTGTGTGGCGTCGATCCACCGTTCGCCGTCGTAGATCCGCACCGTCCCGTCGAGGATGAAGAAGGACTCCGAGATCGACCGGTGGAAATGCTCGGCCGGGCCGCCGGCCTTCGGGCCCATGGTGATCCGGTAGAGCCCGAACTCGCCGTGCGTCGACTCGGCGGTGGCCAGGTAGTGGGTGCTGCCGCCGCTGCGTGTCAGCAGATTCGGGGCGGTGTCCGCGGGGCGGTAGTCCGCGCTGATCTCGCCCTCGCCGCCGGCGTAGAGGGGTTCGGGATACGACATGCCGCTCTCCCTGCCTCCGGTCGTGGACCGGTCCGCTTCTCCCGCGCGCCGCTCCCGCTCCGGCCGCGCCGTCTTCCCTACCTTCGTACGGTGAGCCTCAAGCGCATCTCCCTCCTCACGCCGTTGGTCGCGGGCGCGCTGATCGCGCCCCCGCCGCCGCTCTCGCACGCGGCCGGGCACGCCCCGGCACCCGTGTGCGGCCGGGCGGACTCCCCTTCCGACGCCTCCTGGGCGCCGACGTCCACGGTCTACGGCGAGGCCGGAGGATACGACCCCTACGTCGGCAACGGCTACCTGGGACACCGCGTGCCCGCCACCGGCGCGGGATACGCCGCCACGGGCGAGAAGACCGGCTGGCCCCTCTACACACCACGGTACGACGGTGCCTTCGTCTCCGGTCTGTACGGCCGCGACAAGGACCTCGCCGAGGGGCGCGAGGTGATCGCCGCGCTGCCGAGCTGGACCACCCTCGACGTGCGCGTGGGCTCCGAGACGTACGGCTCCGCGACCCCGGCGGGCAGGATCTCGCGCTACCGCCAGACCCTGCGTCTGCGCTGCGGCGTCGTGGTCACCTCCCTGCGGTGGACCACCGCCGACGGCCGTGCGACCGACCTGACCTACGAGGTGCTCGCCGACCGCTCCGACGTGCACACCGGCGCCGTACGCCTGCGGATGACCCCGCGCTGGAGCGGCACGGCCACGGTCACCGGGCGGCTGGACGAGCGCGGGGCGCGCCGGGTCACGGTGGCGGGCGACGGCACGTTCCGCACGCTCGGCACGGGCACCGAGGGGGCGATCGTCCAGCGGGGCACGGACGGCGCCCGCACCGTCCGGGTCAGGGCGGGCCGCTCGTACACCTTCGAGAAGTACGTCGGCGTCGACACCTCCCTCACCTCCCGCACCCCACTCGCCTCCGCCGGGGCCGCCGCGGACCGCGCGGCACGGCGCGGCTGGTCCGGGGTCCTCGCCCAGAACGCGGCGGCCTGGCGCGAGGCCTGGGCGTCGGACGTCAGGGTGCCGGGCAGCCGGGACCTCCAGACCTGGCTGCGGGCCGCACAGTACGGGCTGCTCGCCAACACCAGGACCGGCTCGTCGGACAGCGTCGCCCCGGCCGGGCTGACCAGCGACAACTACGCCGGCATGGTCTTCTGGGACGCCGAGACCTGGATGTATCCGGGACTGCTCGCCACCCGCCCCGAACTGGCCCGCTCCGTCGTCGAGTACCGCTACCGCACCCGGGACGCCGCCCGCGCGAACGCCCGGGAACTGGGCTACGAAGGGCTGTTCTACCCCTGGACGAGCGCGAGCGAGGGGCGGCTCGACTCCGAGTGCCAGAGCTGGGACCCGCCGCACTGCCTCACCCAGAACCACCTCCAGGGCGACATCGCGCTCGCCGTCTGGCAGTACTACCTGGCCACCGGCGACCGCGCCTGGCTGGCGGAGCGGGGCTGGCCGCTGCTCAAGGGCATCGCCGACTTCTGGCAGTCGCGCGCCACGGCGAACACCGACGGCAGCTGGTCGGTGAAGAACGTCGCGGGCCCCGACGAGTACAGCAACGGGGTCACGGACGGGGTCTTCACCAACGCGGTCGCCGCCACCGCCCTGCGCAACGCCACCCGCGCCGCCGCACTCCTCGGCCACACGGCACCCGCCAGCTGGACCCGGGTCGCCGACGGACTGCGCATCCCGTACGACGCCGGGCGGAAGGTCTTCCTCCAGTACGCCGGCTACAACGGCTCCACCATCAAGCAGGCCGACACGGTGCTGCTGGTCTACCCGCTGGAGTGGCCGATGGAGGCGGGCGCCGCGGCGGCGACGCTCGACTACTACGCCGCCCGCACCGACCCCGACGGCCCCGCGATGACGGACTCCGTGCACGCGATCGACGCCGCCGCGACCGGGGAACCGGGCTGCGCCACGTACACGTATCTCCAGCGCGCCGTGCGCCCGTTCGTCCGCGGCCCGTACAGCCTCTTCTCGGAGGCGCGGGGCGAGAAGTCCGGTGCCGAGGACCCGCTCTCCGGCTTCCCCGCCGAGGACTTCCTCACCGGGAAGGGCGGCTTCCTCCAGGTCTTCACGCACGGCCTGACCGGGCTCAGGCTGCGCGAGGACGGCGTACGCCTCGACCCGCTCCTGCCGCCGCAGCTCCGCGACGGCGTGGAACTGACGGGTCTGCGCTTCCGGGGCAGCACGTACGACATCGCCGTCGGCCCCCGGACGACCACGGTCCGGCTGACGGACGGCGCCCCCTTCACCGTCCACACCCCGACGGGCCCCCGCCGCCTCTCCGGCGCCCTCACCCTCCCCACCCGCCGCCCGGACCTCACCCCGACAGCCGACGCGGCCCGCTGCCGCCCCGCGACGGCCACCTCCGAGTCCCCCGGTCTGTACGCCGAGGCGGCGGTGGACGGCAGCCCGGCCACGTCCTGGTCCCCGGACGGCGCGGCCGGCACGCTGACGGTCAGCCTGCGCCGGGCGACCCGGATCGCGTCGCTCACCCCCCGCTGGACGGACATCGCCCCGGCCGCCCACACCCTGGAGACCTCCCTCGACGGCCGCGCCTGGCGCCCGTTCAGGCCCGGGGACACGGCGCGCCAGGTCCGGCTGACGGTCCGCTCGGCGGACGCGGAGAAGCCGACGGGGGTGACCGCGCTGACGGTCCGCCCGGACGAGCGGAGTGCCGGGGACTGACCGTGAGTTAGATCGCTTACTGCCAGTTCGGGTTGCGGACGGGGATGGTTCTCATGTTCGGATGAGGTGATGCACACCCCGCACCGCATGCATACGTCCCACCACCCCCACGACCCGTACGAGGAACTCGGAGCCCTCGCCGGCACGGCCCCGGGCGAGCGCCCCGGCGAGTACCCAGGACCGTTCCCGGGCGGGTTCCGCGGCTCGGACGACGTCTCGGACAACGGTGGGGACGGCGGTGGGGACGCCGGCCGGTGGCGGGCCTGGCGGGCGCGGGAGAGGACCCCACGTGCGGACCACCGCGGCTCCCGGCGCCGGCGCCGCCGTTTCGCGGCGCTGCCGCTCGCCGCGAAGGCGGTGGTGGGCCTGGTCACCCTCGCCGCGTTCGTCGCACTGGCCGACCGCTGGGCCGTGCTGTTCGCCGAGGACAAGGCGGCCGACACGCTCAAGGACCAGCTGGACCTGACCGCGGCTCCCGAGGTGGAGATCGGCGGTTTCCCCTTCCTCACCCAACTCGCCGACAAGAAGCTGGACTCGGTGAAGGTGACCGTGCCCGACCTGGCGGCCGACCGGGTGTCGCTGGCGAAGGTGTCGGCCACGGCCCACGACATCCGGCTGGACACGGACGGCCTCACGTCGATCCGCGGCGCCGACATCCCCCGGCTCGACGGTGACGTCCTGCTGTCGTTCGCCGACCTGAACCGCGAACTCGGCGCCTCCCAGGTGACGTTCAGCGGCGACGGCAGCGACCGGGTCAAGGCCAGGGGCACCCTGCCGGTCGCCGGGCACGATCTGCGGCTGCACGCGGAGGCCACGATCCGGCGGCAGGCCGAGCGGGGCATCGCCACGGACATCGGCGGCATGCGCCTGGACATCGGGGACCTGGCCACCTTCCGCCCCGGCCCACGCGCCTCGGACGGCCTGCACCTGACGAAGAAGGCGTCCGCCGACCTCGACCGGGAGACCCGCAAGGCGAAGGCGCTGCTGTCGGTCCCGGCGCTCGTGCAGCGGCTGGGGGTGCCGGAGACGACCGTGCGGGAGAGCCTGAACGACGACGGCAAGCTCGCGGAACTGACCGGTTCCCCGGACTTCGCCCGCGAGGCCCGAAACCTCAACCTCATCGACCTGGCGATGGACAACCCCGAGGTGCTCAGCGACCTGGGACTCGACCCGGACCTCCTCGACGCCCTCTCCCGCCTGACCCGCCCGGCCCTCGCCGACAGGCTGTCCCTGGCCTTCGAACTGCCGGAGCCCGAACACGGCGACGTGAGGCTCCGGGACGTCCGGGTCGGGGAGGACGGCATCCGCGTACGCCTCACGGGCTCGCAGCTGGCCGTGGGCGGCTCCTGAGCGGGCCGCTCCTGAACACGGGCGGCTCCTGAGCGCGGACAGCTTCCGAGCGCGGGCTTCCGTCGGCGAACCGGGGCGGTCGTGCCGCCGGGTGATCAGGACCGGGATGCGGCGGCGCGCTCGACGACGATCATCGCGGCGTCGTCGTCCAGCTGTCCGCCGACGTGCCGCAGCAGGTCGCGCCGGAAGCGGCCGAGGAAGGCGTCGGGGTCGCTCCCGGTCCAGCCGGTGACGCGCTCGGCGAGCGGATAGAAGGCGCCGGTGGAGTCGCGGGCCTCGGTGACACCGTCCGTGTACAGCAGCAGAAGGTCTCCGGGCTCGAAGTCGAAGCTGTCGACGTGGTAGCGCGGATGCGCCAGTTCACCCAGCCCCAGTGGAGGCGCGGGATGACGGGCCTCGATGGTCGTCGGCCGCCCGTCACGCAGGACCACCGGCGGCGGATGCCCGCAGGCCACCATCTCGACCCGGCCGTCCCGGTCGGGGATGTCCAGGACGGTGGCGGTGATGAAGGTCTCCCCGTAGCGGTCCGCCTCGCCCGGCTCCATCAGGTCCCAGCACACACTCCGGTCGAGGTAGGCGACCACCTCGCCGAGGCTCGCCTGACGGTGGGCCGCGCCCCGGAACGCCCCGAGCAGCAGGGCGGCGTCACTGACCGCGGTCAGCCCCTTGCCCCGTACGTCGCCGACGATCAGCCGGGTACCGGAAGCGGTGCGCACCGCCGCGTACAGATCCCCGCCGATCTGGGCCTCGGCCTCCGCTGCGAGGTAGAGGGAGCCGACGCGCAGCGGTCCGATCTCCCTGGGCAGCGGCGGCAGCACGACACGCTGGGCGGCCTCGGACACGTACCGCACCTGCGCCAGCTCCCGCGCGCGGCGCTCCCGCAGCACGCAGAAGACCACGAGACTCGCGCCGACCAGCACCAGGGCGATGATCTGTGCCTCGTGATTGGCCGAGAGCAAGTCGTCAGGATCGCGCAACACCCCGATGACGGTCTGCGCGACGACCGCCAGCGCGGCCACCAGCCCCACCGTCCGGGGCCCGCCGAACGACGGCGTGATCGCCGGCGCGGCAACGAGCAGCGGGCCCAGATGGATGTCGGGCGGTGCGAGGACGTCGATCACGGACACCGCGACGATCCACGCGATCGGTACGACGACCAGGGCACGCCCCGTCGGCGCCGCCCGGCGAGGCCCTTCGAGGCGCTGCGACATGACTCCTCTCTACACCGCCCCCACACGGCTCGCACGCCCACCCGCCTCTACGGCGACGGCACCCCGGAAGGTACGGCGGTAGGTCATCGGCGAGACGCCGATCGCCGCGTGGAGGTGTTCGCGCAAGGACGTGCCGGTGGCGAAGCCGACCTGTCCCGCGATGTCGTCGACGGAGAGGTCGGTGGTCTCCAGGAGGTACTGGGCCCGTGACACGCGCTGCTGGATCAGCCAGCGCCCCGGGCTCATCCCGACCTCCTCGCCGAAACGACGAGCGAAGGTGCGCAGGCTCATCCGGGCATGTCCGGCGAGCTGCGGCAAGGTCAGCGGCTCGTGCAGGTGCTCCAGCGCCCACTGGCGGGTGGCCGACGCGCTGTTGGCGGACGCCGGAGGCACGGGGTGCTCGATGAACTGGGCCTGGCCGCCGTCCCGCCACGGCGGCACGACACAGACCCGCGCCACGTGATTGGCTGCGGCCGCGCCGTGATCCCTCCGTACGAGGTGGAGACAGACATCGACACCGGAGGCGGCGCCGGCCGAGGTCAGCACGTCGCCGTCGTCCACGAACAGCACGTCCGGGTCGAGCTCGACCGCCGGGTACCAGGACCGGAAGACCTCGGCGACGGCCCAGTGGGTGGTGGCGGGACGGCCGTCGAGGAGTCCGGCGGCCGCCAGCACGAAGGCGGCCGTGCAGATGGAGACGATCCGGGTCCCGGGCCGGACCGCCGCGAGGGCCTCGGCCACTCCCGGCGCCGGCTCGCGCGAGAGCCGGGAGACGTCGAAGGGCGGCACCAGCACCGTGTCCGCCGTGGCGAGGACCTCCGGACCGTGTCCCACGGTCACCGAGAAGTCGGCGTTCGTGGTGACGGGACCGCCGTCGACGGAGCAGGTCAAGACCTCGTACCGGTCCTGGAGTTCACCGAAGATCCGGCTCGGGATGCCGAGCTCGAAGGGATACACCCCCTCCAGGGCGAGAACGACGACACGATGGACAGCGACCATGGCACGATCCCGTCGGAAGTTGGCATTTGTGCCATGGTACGCGGACGAGTACCCGGCGAGGCTGGTGCACATGACGAACCACACCACCATGCGCGCCATCAGCCAGGACGTGTACGGCTCCCCCGAGGTCCTCGCAGAGGTGACCCTGCCCCGTCCCGCGCCCGCCCCCGGCCAGATCCTCGTCGGCGTCAGCGCCGCGGGCGTCAACCCGACCGACTGGAAGCACCGCGCCGCCGGCCTCTTCCTCGGCCGTCTCCCGTTGGTCCTCGGCTGGGACGTGTCCGGCGTCGTCGAGGCGGTCGGCTTCGGCGTCACCCTGTTCGAGCCCGGCGACGAGGTCTTCGGAATGCTGCCCTATCCGCACGGTGTCGGCTCCCACGCGGAATACGCGACGGGTCCCGCCCGCGCCTTCGCGCACAAGCCCGCCGGCATCGACCACGTGCAGGCCGGTGCCCTGCCGCTCGCCGCCCTGACCGCGTACCAGGCGATCGTCGACACGGCCCAGGTCCGCGCCGGACAGCGCGTCCTGGTCCATGCGGCCGCCGGCGGGGTCGGCCACCTCGCCGTCCAGATCGCGAAGTCCCGTGGCGCGTACGTCATCGGCACCGCCAGCGCCCCCAAGCACGACTTCGTCCGCTCGCTCGGCGCGGACGAGGTCATCGACTACCGAACCACCGACTTCCGCGACTCCGTCCAGGACATCGACATGGTCCTCGACCCGCTCTCCGGGGACACCCGCACCCGTTCCCTGGACACCCTGCGTCCCGGGGGTGCCCTCGTCTCCCTGCTGCCGGGGACCGACCCCGAAGAGGCGGCCAGGGCCGCGGCACGAGAGGTCCGCGTCGAAACGCTCCTCGTCGAGGCCGACCACGCGGGCATGACCGCGGTCGCCGACCTGGCAGCCTCCGGCGCCCTGCGCGCCCACATCGAGGCCGTCTTCCCGCTCTCCGAAGCGGCGAAGGCCCACGCTCTGGGCGAGACGGGCCGCACGACCGGCAAGATCGTGCTGACCCTTCCCTGAGCCTGCCCGGCGCACGGCCGGGCCGGGCGTTCCGCTCGGGCCGTTCGTCCGCGCAGGTGGGCGGTGGCGGCGCGCCGGGGCAGCGGATCAGCCTGCTGCCTCCGGTTCAGGGGGCGGCGGTACTGCCTCGTACGACCAACTGGGTGGCCAGTTCCAGCCGGAACTGATCGGCCGGCTCCCCGTCGATGATGCGCAGCAGGGTGGTGGCGGCCAAGGAGGCCATCTCCAGCAGTGGTTGGCGGATCGTGGTGAGAGGAGGGTGGGTCCAGCGCGCGACCGGGAGGTCGTCGAACCCCACGATGCTCACCTCTCCCGGAATGGAGTGGCCGCGGTCGCGGAGTGCCTCGAAGGCGCCGAGCGCCTGGAGATCACTCGCGGCGAAGACCGCGGTGGGCGGCTGTTCACCTGCGGCCTCGGCCGCTTCCAGCAAGCGTTCCATCTCCCGGCGTCCCGAGGCGTCGTTGAACTCTCCGTGGAGTACCCAGCCTTCGGGAACGGGGAGTTCGGCTCCTTCCATGGTCGCGCGGAAGCCGTCCGCACGGGCTCGGCTGCACAGCACCTGACGCGGTCCGGCGAGGTGGGCGATCCGGGTGTGGCCGAGGTCGATCAGGTGCTGGGTGGCGCTCACGGCCCCCGCCCAGTTGGTGGCGCCGACGGTGGGGACCAGCGCGTCGACGTTGCCCACGGGGTCGAGCAGCACGAACGGCACGTCCAGGGCGGCCAGTCGCTTGCGCTGCTGCGGGGTGAGGTCGGAGACGACGAGGACGGCCCCGTTGCTGCGGCGGGAGGCGAGCTGGTCGAGCCATTCGCGGGTGTCGGCGCTGCGGCCGTGCACCGCGGACAGGACCATGCTGGCGCCCGCCTCGTTGAGCACCTCGTCGACCCCGCGGATGATCTCCACGGACCAGAGGCTGTCGAGTTCGTTCAGGACCAGGTCGATGACGGCTCCGCGGCGGCGGGTGGAGCGGCGTTGGTAGCCGAGGTGGTCCATGACGGCCTCGACGCGCTCCTTAGTGTCGGTGGAGACGTCGGAGCGTCCGTTCAGGACCTTGGAGACGGTGGAGACGGACACGCCCGCCTCGGACGCGATGATGTTGAGGGTGATCCTGCCCTGGGCGTCGGGCTTGTCCGCTGTCATCCGAGGTGTCCGTTCCGCTGCGTGCGTGATCCATGTTCTGGCGCTCCGGGCTGGTGACGGTCGAGTCTGTCATGGCCCGCCGGTGGGTCTCACCAGGTGCCGGGGCGGTCCGTGGATGCCTCCTCCGGGTGCTCCAGGTACTGCGCCCAGGCGAAGTCGGCGGCCATGGCCGTGCCGGTGAGGTCCTGTGCGGACAGGCCTGCGAACGCCCCGGTGAACCCCCAGGACGTGAAGTGTCCTGTCGCCGGATCGCCGAGCGTGGCGCTCTCGTCGGAGAGGCGGGTGACGTCGAGGTCCGGTCCGACGCGCTGCCAGCCGGAGTCCTGGTCGGTGCGCCAGGCGAAGCTGCCCTGCGGACCCCGGACGGAGAGCCGCAGCTCCACCGCGCCGTCGGGCACGGCCACGGCGGCTGCCGGTTCGGAGTACTCCCCGTGGGCGCACAGTCCGACACGCAGGACCCGGCCGAGGGTCTCGTCCCAGGTCAGGTGCAGGTAGTGCCACAGCGTGGAGTTGTAGTAGTGGACGATGCCGGCCATCTGGAGCGGCGAGCGGGGCTCCGCGGTCAGTCTCGCGGAGAAGTGGAAGTCCGTGGACTGCTGGCGGCGGGCCACGACACTCTGCCCGTGGGTGGAGCCGAGCGACTGGCCTCCGCGCAGTCTGAGATGGCCCGGGCGCTCGGTCAGGCTCATCCAGGAGGGATCCGGATGCCGCCGCAGGGTCGCCCAGGCGGTGTCGAGGGCGGTTCGGTCGAAATGGTCACGCGCCGGCCTGGGGGGCGAGGGCGCGGGCGGCAGCGCCGGCCCGGGTACGACGGTCCGTGGAAGAGAACCTCCCTCGTGGCCGGCCGGGGGCTCGCCGTCGAGGCGCGGCCAGCCGTCGGCCGTCCACACGACACGCTGGATGGCGGTCTCCCGGCCCAGGACGCAGGACCCCAGCGGGGTGAGGGGCCGGGCCGTGAGATGGGCCAGGAACCACTCACCGCCCGGGGTCGCCACCAGGCTGCCGTGCCCGGCCTTCTGGAGCGGCAGCCGGTCGTGTCCGGCGGAGGTGAGGAGCGGGCCCGCGGGGTCGGCCTCGTAGGGGCCGGTCAGGTTCCGGGAGCGGGCGACGGTGACGGCGTGCGACCAGGAGGTGCCGCCCTCCGCGGTCATCAGGTAGTACCAGCCGTCGTGGCGGTAGACGTGCGGGCCCTCGGTGTGCGCGAGCGGAGTGCCGGTGAAAACGCGGTGCATGGGGCCGGTGACCCGGCGCTCCACGCGGTCCCACTCCTGAAGGAGGATGCCGGCGAAGGGGTGACGGCCGGGGCGGTGGTCCCACTCCATCCACAGCGCCCAGCTCCGTCCGTCGCCGTCCGGGCCGTCGTCGTGGAAGAGGGACGGGTCGAAGCCGTGGGAGGGGAAGGGGGCCGGGTCGGACCAGGGTCCGTCGAGGGCGGGGGCGGTGATCACGTGGTTGCGTACGTCCTTGAAGGCGCCCGAGAGGTTGGTGACGTCGCTGTAGACGAGGTGGAAGAGCCCGTCGGTGTACGACAGGCAGGGTGCCCAGACACCGCCGGAGTCGGGCCGGCCGGTCAGGTCGATGAGCCGCTTCTCGCCCAGGATGCCTCCGAGCGAACGCCAGTTGACGAGGTCCCGGGAGTGATGGACGGCGACACCGGGGAGCCATTCGAAGGTGGAGGTGGCGATGTAGTAGTCCTCGCCGACGCGCAGGATCGAGGGGTCGGGGTGGAAGCCGGGCAGCACGGGATTGACGATGGCCGGGGTGCGGCCGTCGTCGGGCTTTCGCCGATCCGACCGGTCCTGATGGGAGGCGGTGGGCACGGCAGTCATAGGTCACTCCGGGAGGTGGGGGCGCTTCAGCCCTTGACGGCGCCGGCCATCACACCGGACACGATCCGGCGGGCGAGCACGGTGAAGACGACGAGGACGGGCAGTACGGAGACGACGACGCCGGCGAGCATCAGGGTGTAGTCGGTGTAGTAGCCGGCGGCCAGCTGGTTGAGGGCGATCTGCACGGTGCCGTTCTCGGGCGGCAGCGCGATCAGCGGCCAGAAGTAGTCGTTCCAGGCGAACATGAAGGTGAACATGCCGAGGACGGTCGCCGTGGTCCGCACTCCGGGCACGACCACGTACCAGTACGTGCGCAGGAGTCCGGCGCCGTCCATGCGGGCGGCCTCGATCAGTTCGTCGGGGATGTTCTCCTCGATCGCCTGGCGCATCCAGAAGACGCCGACCGCGGAGACCAGCGCGGGCACGATCAGCGCGGACAGCTTGCCGTACAGGCCCATGTCGGTGACCAGCATGTACAGCGGGATGACGCCGAGCTGGGTCGGCACCATCACGGTGATCACCACGCACACGAGCAGTGCGTTGCGGCCGGGGAAGGCGAGCTTGGCGAAGGCGAAGCCGGCCAGGGAGGAGAGCAGGACGTTGCTCACGGCGGTGGTGCCGGCGACGACGAGGGAGTTCCCGAGCGCCTGCCAGAAGGCCGAGAGTTCGAACACACGCTGGATGTTCTCGATCAGATGGCCACCGGGTATCAGCGGTGGCGTGGACCCGGCGAGGACGGAGTTGTCGTCGTGGGAGGCGACGACGAAGCTCCAGTAGAGCGGGAAGACGGACGCGAGGGTGATCGCCGCCAGGATGGCGTAGGCGAACGGGCCCGCCTTGTCGAGGCGGCCCGGACCACGCTTGGGGACCCTGCCGGGACGGCGGCGGCGCCTGTCGGGTGAGGCGGCCTGTGACGAGGGAGCGCGGGTGGGTGTGGTGGTGACGGCCATGGGCGTCTCCTTGTTGCCGGGTCGGGGTCAGCTGCGCTGGGAGCGGCGTGCGAGCAGGAAGTTGACGGCCGCGACGACCGCGATGACGAGGAAGAGGACCCACGAGACGGCGGAGGCGTATCCGGCGTCGTTGTTGATGAAGCCGTACTTGTAGAGCATCAGCGTCAGGGTCTGGAACTGGTGCTCGGCGCCGCCCTCCGCGTTGCCCTGCTGGTCGAACAGGAAGGGCTCGGCGAACAGTTGCAGACCTCCGATGGTGGAGATGACCACGGTGAAGACGACGGTCGGCCGGATGGCGGGCAGCGTGACCTTCCGGAACGTCAGGAAGCGCCCCGCGCCGTCGATCTGTGCGGACTCGTACAGATCGCGCGGCACGGCCTGCATGGCGGCCAGGTAGATCAGGGCGTTGTATCCCGTCCAGCGCCACATGACCATGAAACTGATCGCGAGGTGGGAACTCCACGTGTCAGCGGTCCAGTCGATCGGGTCGCTGATCAGTCCCAGGCCCTCCAGCGCCCAGTTGACGATGCCGAAGTCCCGGCCGAAGAGCTGGGAGAAGACCAGCGCGACCGCCACCACCGACACGTACTGGGGCACCAGGACGAGTGCCCGCCACACGCTGGGGGACCGCAGATGCCGGTCGAGCAGCCAGGCCAGGCCCAGGGCCGCGAGCAGCTGCGGCACCGTGGAGAGCACGAAGATGCTGAGGGTGTTGAAGGTGGCGGTGTAGAAGTCCGAGTCGTCCAGGAGCCGGCCGAAGTTGTCGAGGCCGACCCACTCCCCCGCACCGGCGAGGCGGTCCCAGTCGTGCAGGGACACCCAGAACGTCTGGAGCAGCGGGTACAGCCCGAAGACGCCGAAAACGACGAAGAAGGGAGCGATGAACAGGTAGGGCAGCAGGTGCTTGTCGGGGCGCAGTCGGCGGGGACGACTGCCGCCGGCGCTCTGGGCCGGGGTGGAGGAGGCGACTTGGAGCGCCATGGCGGTTCTCCGAAGTGGTGGGCGGACACGTGAACTCTGCGGGGGTGGTGCGACGCGGGGCGGCGGACGCGGGGCGGGCGCAACGCGGTGCGACGCGGGGCGGGCGCCACGCGGGGCGACGACCGGCGGAAGGCGGTGCCGCCGCCCCACGCGTCATCAGCGGAGGTTCTTGGCCGCTTCGTCGAGCGACTTCTCCCACGCCTCTTCCGGATCGGCCTTGTCCTGCTCGACGAGCTGGAGGGCGTTGCCGAACGGGATGCGTGCCTGCTGGTCCTTGGAGCCCCGGTAGTTGGGCTTGAGGCTCTTCGCCGAGGAGGCGTAGATCTCACCCGTCGGCGCGTCGCTGAAGTAGTCCGACGTCGCGCCCTTCACTTCGGGGTCCTCGAACACCGACACGAGGGAGGGCAGCGCGCCCACCGGACCGGTGAAGATCTTCTTCTGCGATGCCGCGGAGGTCAGGAAGTCGGCGAGCTCGGCGGCCTCCTTCGCGTGCTTGCTCTGCTTGGGCACGGCCAGGAAGGAGCCTCCCCAGTTGCCGCCGCCGCCCGGGACCGCCGCGATGTCCCACTTGCCGGCGTTCGCCTCGCCCGCGGCGACGGCGATCTGCCCGGTCATCCATGCGGGGCATGTCATGGTGGCCATCCGGCCGAGCTTGATGCCGGCGTTCCACTGCTGGCTGAAGGGCTGGAGGTTGGCGGACTGCTTGTCCGCCGTGGCCTCGGCCGTCGCCATGAAGAACTCACGGACCTTTGGGTTCTTGTCACCTATGTACTGGTCATCGGCGTCGAAGAATCCGAACTCGGTCTGATTCATCATCGCGGTGAAGATGTTGCCGGAGCTGTCGAACCACGCCTTGTCCTTGACCTTGTCCTGGAACTTCTCACCCGTGGCGAAGTAGTCCTCCCAGGTCGGCCAGAGCTTTCCCACCTCCGTCCGCTCGGTGGGCAGGCCGGCCTTCTCGAAGAGGTCCTTGCGGTAGCAGATGGCGAGACTGCCGACGTCGGTGCCGTAGCCCATGACGAAGTCGGGCGTGCCGAGTGTGCCCTGCTGCCACTTCCAGTCCAGGTACTCGCTCTTGCGGTTCATCGCCCCGTGATCGGCGAGGTTGGTGAACTTGTCCTTCACCGAACGGAACTTCGGCAGGTAGCCCTCCTCGATCGCGACCACGTCGGCGGCTCCGCTGCCGGAGGCGATCTGCGTGGAGAGCTGGTTGTGGTGCTGGTCGAACTGGGAGATGCGCTCCTTGATCTCGATGTCGGGGTGGGTGCGCTCGTACTCCTTGATGAGCGGCTTGTAGCCGAAGTCGCTGAACGTGGCGACGGTCAGGGTGATCTTCCCGTCCGCGGTGTCCGTTCCCGAGCCGCAGGCGGCGAGCGTGACGAGAGCGGTGGCGGCAAGGAGCGCGACGGCGGTTCTGCGGGCACGCGTACGGCCCATGGTGGTCCTCCGGAACAAGGGCTGCGGGTGGGTGGCAACAAGGTCCCCGCCACCGAAAATAATGTCAAGTGTTTCGCGAAAACCACTCCTTCATCTCGCAGGAATGCGGCGAAAGTTCAGCCAGCGCCCAGCAATCAGAGGCCTTGATCCGCACTGACCTGTACTTTCATGCCTTCTCACCTGAGGCAGGGTCAACGTTTCGTTGCAGCAGGCCCGTGAACTGCACGAATCTACGAAAATTTCGCACGCTGTTGACCCGGCGGCACAACACCAGCACCATGCGACCGCCGCCGACGCCCCGTCGGGCCGGCCCGGGCGGTGCACACCGCCACCACCGCACGAATCGGAGACACCGATGAAGTTCCTCAGACATCGCGGCCATGCGAGAAGGGTGGTCGGCGCGGCAGTCGCGGCCGCCGCGCTGCTCGGCCTGACCGGACTGTCCTCGACCGCCGAGGCAGGGACAGCTCCGGTCGCCGGCCGAGGCGTTCCCGCCGACGGGAAGGTCATGCTGGTGATGGGCCAGGACAGCGACACGCTCTCCGACTACCGCACCGACGTGCTCGACAGGACGGCCCTGGGCGCACCCTCACCCGGCGGCGTGACTCTCTACACCAACCTGGTCCTCGGCGGCTCACCCGAACCCCTGGCCGGTATGACGAACCCCGCGAACTGGGGCGCGGGCACCGTGGACTTCGCCCGCACCATGCGGGAGTATCCCGATTCCGCCGTCGCGGTGGGGCTCTACCTCTCGGACGCCACCTCCGGCTGCAACAACCAGCCGCTGCGCGCCGTCATCGGCCGCGACGACGCGGACGTCACCGCCGGCAACCCGAGCCTGATCACCCAGTACCGTGCCAAGGTCGACGAGATGATCAACCGGTTCAAGAGCTACGACCGGGACATCCTGCTGCGCATCGGCTACGAGTTCGACGGCCCCTGGAACTGCTACAACTCCGAGTACTACAAGGACGCCTTCCGCTACATCAAGGGACGCATCGATGCCCTCGGCGCGACCCGGGTCGCCACCGTCTGGCAGAGCGCCGCGTGGCCGGTGAACACCCACCCGGACCATCCCGAGTGGAACTACATCGTGACCGACCCCCGCCACCTGGACGACTGGTATCCCGGTGACCGGTACGTCGACTGGGTCGGACTGTCCTCGTTCTACAACTCCCGGTCGGTGCGGACGCAGTGGGGCTGCGGATCGTACGACACCGATCCGGTCGGCCTGCAGAACCGGCTGCTGGACTTCGCCCGCGCGCACGGCAAGCCCGCCATGGTGTCCGAGGCGGCGCCGCAGGGCGCCCGGACCGGCGCCAAGACGCAGAGCTGCATCTTCCGCAACAGCCCCGTCGCGTCGGGCGGACAGGCGATGTGGGACGGCTGGCACGCCGGCTACTTCGACTGGGTCAACCGCAACAGGGACGTCATCCGCGCCGCCGCCTACATCAACACCAACTGGGACGCCCAGACCCAGTGGCAGTGCGCGGACGGCGCCCAGGCCGGTGGCCCGGGCTGCGCCAACGGCAACTGGGGCGACTCCCGCGTGCAGGCAGACCCCACCGTGCTCGACAACTTCCTGACCGAGATCAAGAAGCCGATCTGGACGAACGGGGCCACCGGCCCCGCCCCCACGCCCACCCCCACACCGACTTCCACGCCCACGCCCACCCCCACGCCGACACCGACACCGACGTCCACGCCCACTGAGCCCGGCGACGGGAGCTACGCCCAGGGAGTGAGCGGCGGCTCCGTCTGGTTCGCCCCGAAGGGCTTCAAGGCGACCTTCGTCACCGTCCAGTACCGCATCGATGGCGGAGCCCCGCAGAACTACTTCCTGTCGTACGACTCCGCCGACAACCGCTGGGAACTGCCGGTCGGGGTTCCCGCCGGTGCGACCCTCTCCTACTCCTTCAACTACCAGCCCACGAACCGGACCAGTCAGCTGACGACACCGACGTACCGCTGGACTGCTTCCTGAGCGACCACCACGTCCGGGGGGTGCCGCACGCCCGCGAGCGAACGCGTGCGGTACCCGCCACCCGCCGTCCGCACCCAAGGAGAGCAGCACTCATCATGCCGATCACACCATCGCTGAAGACCGCCCTGCGGTCCCTCGCCGCAGCCGCCATGGCCAGTCTGCTTGTTCTGCCGGCGGGCCCGGTCGCCCAGGCCGCCGACACCGCTACGACGACGTCCGGACCTCCCGAGCTGCTGCTCGGCCAGTCGACCAGGGGCGCCTGGGACGACTTCGACAGCTTCGGGCAGAACGCCGACGGCGGCTCCGTGTACTACGAGCTCCGCAGCGGCAACTGGGTCAACGACGCTCACCGCGACTACGCGGCACTCCTGGCGGACCAGGGTAGGACCATCCAGGTCGGCATCAGCTGGAAGGACAACCCGCCCGGCTTCGAAGGCGGCGACGAGAACGCCAAGGCAGCCCGGTCCCGCGCCGTCACCGCCGAGATAGCCGCGGGCGGCCACACCGCGGCCCTCGACCGGCTGCTGTCCTTCACCGACGCCCATCCGCAGGCCCGCTTCAAACTGCGCCTCGACTACGAGGTCAGCAGCTTCTACCACTGCACCGACGCGAGCTGCTCCTCGTACAAGAACGCCTTCAACCGCCTGGCGGGCTACCTCGAGAGCCGGTCCACCGCGCACAACCTCGACTTCGTCTTCCACCCTGTCAGGGGTGAGTTCGAAGCCATGTATCCGGGTGACGGCGCCGTCGACTGGATGGGCGTGTCGGTCTTCGCCCACGAGCTCTGCCTGCCGATCCACGACCGCGGCTATCTCTACAACGGCACCCCGCCCCAGAACTACGACGTGAACGCGAAGCAGTGCCGCAACGCCTACATCGGCACGGACCAGCACGGCAACCCGGCAGCCGTGTGGCGGAACTTCGACCACGACGCCAACGTCCTGAAGCTGGTGAAGTTCGCCAAGGACCACGGCAAGCCGGTGGTGCTCTCCGAGGCGGGCATGATGAACTTCACGGCCGACGGCACCTCGACCGACGGCCTCGAACAAGAGCAGGGCGACCTGTGGGTGAAGCGGCTCTTCTCCCTCATGAACTACCAGGGCCCCATCCCCAACCTCCCCGGACAGCACGACCTCAGGGGCGTCGTCCGCTCCGTGGTCTACATCAACCTCGACTTCCGCTACGGCTGGGACGGCATCGACGACGGCAGCTTCGACTTCGCACCGGACACCACCTGGTTCGTCGACGGACGGCTGTCACGCTACGGCGCCGCCAAGGCTTCCTTCTGCCAGGGACTCGCGGCGAACGGCTTCACGGCACGCTGCCGATGACCCGGCGGCTGCAGCGGGCGAGGACCCGGCCCGCGACGGCGGCAGCCTGCGCTTCCGACTGCCCGCGTACGGGACGGCTGCCGTCGCCGCCCCCGGCATCCGTCAGCACCGGATGCACTCAGGGGCCAGACCCTGCGATCTGGCCCCTGAACTGGGTTTCTTGCCTCTGACCTGCGATTCAGCAGGTCGAAGGATCAGGCGTCACACGTTGAAGCGGAATGTCTGCCCACCGGCCCCGACCTGCGGCGGAGCCCCACCCGAGCCCCAGACCAGGCATTTCCCCGTTGACTCGCGTCGGCTCCCGACAGGCGCTCACGGGTGTCCTGCGGACTGCCTGCGGACCGGGCGGACGCCCGGCAAGGAGGAGGTCAGAGAGCGCCGATCTGCACAGTTCGTACAGCCATGACCATGTACACCCGAAGTCTTACGACCGCCGGTAGCATCAGCACCATGAGCAGTAGCAAGAAGTACTCGATCAGCCTGCCCGAGGACCTTGCCGAGGCCGTACGCGCACACGTCGGACCCGGCGGTTTCTCCGCCTACGTTGCCGAAGCCCTCGAACAACGGGTCGCCATGGACAAGCTCCGGGAGATCGTCGCCGACTTCGAGACCGACAATGACGCGCTCACCCGCGAGGAGGTCGAGGCCGCCCGCGCACTGCTGCGCCATGACCACCGGCAGGTCGGCGGGGCCGCTGCCTGATGCCCGGCACCCTGTTGCTCGACAGCGAAGGCCTCTCGAAGCTCTACCACAAGGACCGTGCCGTCGTGGCCCTGGTCCAAGCCGCGTCAGAGGAAGGCGTCCGCGTGGCCACAAGCGCCATGACCACCCTCGAGGCCGACTACGAGCGCATCCATCCCGCCCGCATCAAGTGGGTCCTCTCCCGCGTCGACGTTCACGACGTCACCAAGGAGATCACCGACCAGGCCGCCGTCCTCCTGCGCACCAACCGTCTCCACGGCCACAAGTACGCCATCGACGCCGCCTTCGCTGTCATCGCCCGCACCGCACCCCAGCCGGTCACCGTCCTCACCTCCGGCCCCGAGGACCTGACGCTCCTGTGTGGCCCTGCCGTAGAGGTCGTCAAGGTCTGAAACGCCGACCGGACACCGGGGGCCCGCCCCCTTCGAGTTCCGCGGACTGCTGCGGACAGCCAGCGGGCCTGACCCACGTCTTCGCAGGTCAGGCCCCCTCTGTGGCGGCGATCAGACGTTGAAGCGGAACTCCACCACGTCGCCGTCCTGCATCACGTAGTCCTTGCCCTCCATGCGCGCCTTGCCCTTCGCGCGGGCCTCGGCGACCGAGCCCGTCTCGACGAGGTCCTCGAAGGAGACGATCTCCGCCTTGATGAAGCCCTTCTGGAAGTCGGTGTGGATCACACCGGCCGCCTCCGGGGCCGTGGCGCCCTTCTTGATCGTCCAGGCGCGGGCTTCCTTCGGGCCTGCCGTGAGGTAGGTCTGGAGGCCCAGGGTGTCGAAGCCGACGCGGCCGAGGGTGGCCAGGCCGGGCTCTTCCTGGCCCATGGACTGGAGGAGTTCGAGGGCCTCCTCGTCGTCCAGCTCGATCAGCTCGGACTCGATCTTGGCGTTGAGGAAGATGGCCTCCGCCGGGGCGACCAGGGCGCGCTGCTCGTTCTTGAAGTCCTCGTCGACCAGCTCGTCCTCGTCGACGTTGAAGACGTACAGGAAGGGCTTCGTCGTGAGCAGGTGCAGCTCGTGGAGCAGGCGGCCCTTCTCCGTGCCGGCGGTGATGCCCCGGGAGAAGAGGGTGTCGCCCGCTTCCAGGATCTTCTGGGCCTCCTCGACCGCGGCGAGGACCGCGACCTTGTCCTTCTGGAGGCGGGACTCCTTCGTCAGGCGCGGGACGGCCTTCTCGACGGACTGGAGGTCGGCGAGGATCAGCTCGGTGTTGATCGTCTCGATGTCGTCCTTCGGCGAGACCTTGCCGTCGACGTGGACGACGTTCTCGTCCTTGAAGGCCCGGATGACCTGGCAGATGGCGTCGGACTCGCGGATGTTCGCGAGGAACTTGTTGCCCAGGCCCTCGCCCTCGCTCGCGCCCCGCACGATGCCCGCGATGTCGACGAAGTCGACGGTGGCGGGGAGCAGCTTCTGCGAGTTGAAGATCTCGGCGAGCTTGTCCAGGCGCGGGTCGGGAACGCCCACGACGCCGACGTTCGGCTCGATGGTGGCGAACGGGTAGTTGGCCGCCAGCACGTCGTTCTTGGTCAGGGCGTTGAACAGGGTCGACTTACCGACATTCGGCAGGCCGACGATTCCGATCGTGAGCGACACTTTGGCGACTTCCTGAAGTGAGGAGAGGGGGCTGTGCGGGCGGGCCGCGCGTGGACCCGATTCTCCAGTTTACGGGCGGGGCGGCGCTGCACGTCACGGGTGCGGGGGCGGGACGGTTCCGGGGCCGAACGGTTGTCTTTCGGCCGTGTGGCATCGAACGCAAGGCCAAGGTCATCCAAAGGGCGTGTCCCGCACCCGCGAGGGACCGTCCCGCGACCTAGGTTGTCGGGGTGGAGCAGCACAGGACACGTACCCCGCAGCGCAGGCAGCCCTCGCAGGTCCCGCCCGCCCCGCCCGCCGGCCTCGGCGAGGCCACGGCGGCGGCCGGATACCCGGTGTCGGTGGCGGTCGCCCCCGCGCCGGCGACGGGCCGGGGGGCTTCCGGGCCGCGGGCCGGCGGCGTCGCGCCCGTGGTGCTGGCGCTGCGCCGGTTCCCCAACCCCAGGTTGACCGGCATCGGCGCCGGACTCTTCGCGGCCCTGACGATGTTCCTGCTGGCCTGCCTGGACCGGCTGCTCCTGGGCGCCTCCGAGACGGTGTACGGGGTGCTGTTCCTGCTCGTCAGCGCCCTGACCTCCTACTGGGTGCGGCCCGCCGACCTGGTGACCGCCCCGATCATCGTGCCCATCGCCTTCGCGGTCGGCGTGATCCCCGTCGCCGGGGGCACGGGCGGCTTCGGCGGGCAGACCATGGCGGTCGTGACCGCGCTCGCCGTCCACGCCGGCTGGCTGTACGGGGGCACGCTCATCGCCGGTCTGATCGCCTCCGTGCGGAAGGTCCGGCAGATGCGGGAGCGACAGCGGCACCTGGTCAGGGCCGACCGTGCCGCCGCCGCCCGCCGCCCGCGTCCGTAGAACCACCGGGGTCACCACCCGGCGGCCCGGGTCGCATCCCAGCTCCCCGGGTCACTTCCGGACGCCCCCGGGCCACTTCCCAGCAGCCCGGGGCACCGCCGGGCGCCCAGGGTCACTTCCCGGCAGCCGCCATGGCCGCGCCGACGATGCCCGCGTTGTTCTGCAGCTCCGCGGGGACCATCTCGGCCCGTACGTGTTCGATCAGCGGCAGGAACTTCTCCGCCTTGCGGCTGACGCCGCCGCCGATGATGAAGAGCTCGGGCGAGAACAGCATCTCCACGTGCACCAGGTACTTCTGCACCCGGTGCGCCCAGTGCTGCCAGCTCAGGTCCTCGTCCTCCTTGGCCTTCGTGGAGGCGCGCTTCTCTGCGTCGTGGCCGTGCAGCTCCAGGTGGCCGAGCTCGGTGTTGGGCACGAGGTGCCCGTCCGTGAAGACCGCGCTGCCGATGCCCGTACCGAGGGTCAGCATGATCACCGTGCCCTTGCGGTCGCGGCCCGCGCCGAAGGTCATCTCGGCGATGCCCGCCGCGTCGGCGTCGTTGAGGATCGTGACGCTCTGCCCGATGCGGTCGCTGAGCAGTGCCCGGACGTCCGTGTCGATCCAGCCCTTGTCCACGTTGGCCGCGGTCCTGGTGATGCCGCCGGTGACGACTCCGGGGAACGTGATGCCGACCGGCCCCTGCCAGTCGAAGTGGCCCACGACCTCGGCCACACCGTCGGCCACGCTCTTGGGCGTGGCCGGGTGAGGTGTCAGTACCTTGTGGCGCTCCTGCGCCAGCTCTCCGCGGTCCAGGTCAACGGGCGCACCCTTGATCCCCGAACCGCCGATGTCCACACCGAAGATCTCCATGCGGTCCACGGTACGGGCAGGTGGCGCGCATCACTCCCCGGAGGGGGCGATCCGGCGGACGCGCCCGGGGCGCCCGACCGGCTGCCCGGCCCGGATGCCCCGGGGGCGTACGCCCGTTCGCCGGGCTTCCGCCTATTCGGCGGAGAGCGCGGCGGCCTCGGCGCGCAGGTCGCGCCGGAGCTCCTTGGGCAGCGAGAAGGTGATGGACTCGTCCGCGGTCTTCACCGTCTCCACGTCGGCGTAACCCCGCTCGCCCAGCCACTCCAGCACCCCGTCGACCAGGACGTCGGGGACGGAGGCGCCCGAGGTGAGGCCGACCGTGGTGACGCCTTCCAGCCACGCCTCGTCGATCTCGTCGGCGAAGTCCACCAGGTGGGCGGCGGGCGCGCCCGCGTCCAGGGCGACCTCGACCATGCGGATCGAGTTGGAGGAGTTCTTCGAGCCGACGACGATGACCAGCTCGGCGTCCTCGGCCAGCTTCTTCACCGCGATCTGGCGGTTCTGCGTGGCGTAGCAGATGTCGTCGCTCGGCGGGGAGAGGAGGTTCGGGAACTTGTTCTTCAGCGCGCCGACGGTCTCCATCGTCTCGTCGACGGAGAGCGTGGTCTGGGAGAGCCAGACGACCTTGGACTCGTCGCGGACCTCGACGTTGGCGACGTCGTCGGGGCCGTCGACCAGCGTGATGTGGTCGGGGGCCTCACCGCTCGTGCCGATGACTTCCTCGTGGCCCTCGTGGCCGATCAGGAGGATGTCGTAGTCCTCCTTGGCGTAGCGCACGGCTTCCTTGTGGACCTTGGTGACCAGCGGGCAGGTCGCGTCGATCGTGGCGAGCTTGCGCTCGGCGGCCTCGGCGTGGACGGTCGGGGCGACTCCGTGCGCGGAGAACATCACGATGGAGCCCTCGGGCACCTCCGCGGTCACGTCGACGAAGATCGCACCCTTCTTCTCGAGTGTCTGCACGACGTACTTGTTGTGCACGATCTCGTGGCGGACGTAGATCGGGGCCCCGTACTGCTCCAGGGCCTTCTCGACGGCGATCACGGCGCGGTCCACGCCCGCGCAGTATCCACGGGGCGCGGCGAGCAGGACACGGCGGTTGTCACTGCGGCGCGGAGCGCCTCCGCTAGGGGCGGCGGCGGATGACGGGCTGGGCGTTGCAGTCATGCGTCCCATCGTAAGGCCGTACCGAACAGGCGCCGGATCGACGGGGTCGGGAGACTGAGGCGTACGCAGACAGCGACGGAGGGTACATGGCCGGCAGCAGGACGGACGAGGGCAGGCTGCACCGCACACTCGGCTTCCGGGACCTGGTGGTCTACGGGCTGCTGTTCATCGCCCCCATGGCGCCGGTCGGCGTGTTCGGCACGCTGGACGCGAAGTCCGACGGGGCCGTGGCACTGGTCTATCTCGTGGCGACCGTGGTGATGGCCTTCACCGCCTTCAGTTACGCGCAGATGGTGCACGTCGCGCCGCTGGCCGGGTCGGTCTTCGCGTACGCCCGCAAGGGGCTGGGGGAAGGACCCGGGTTCATCGCCGGGTGGATGGCGATGCTCGACTACCTGCTCATCCCGGCGGTCGCCTACCTCTTCTCCGGGATCGCGATGAACGCGCTCGTCCCCGAGGTGTCGCGGTGGGTGTGGACGGCGATCGCGGTCGTGGTGACGACCTCGCTCAACCTCTGGGGCGTCCGGGCGGCGGCCCGGGTGGGCTTCGCGGTGCTCGCCATGGAGATCGTGGTGCTGCTGGTGTTCGTGGTCTCGGCGGTGGTGGTGCTGGCCAGGGACGGGGCGCAGCGCGGCTGGCTGACGCCGCTGACCGGGGACTCCGGGTTCTCGGTGACGGCGGTGCTGGGAGCGGTGTCCGTCGCGGTGCTGTCGTATCTGGGCTTCGACGCGATCGCCTCCTTCGCCGAGGAGGTGACGGGCGGTTCCGCGAAGGTGGCGCGGGCCGTGCTGTTCTGCCTGGTGCTCGCCGGGGTGCTGTTCGTGGTCCAGTCGTATCTGGCGGCTCTGCTGCAGCCGGTGAGCTCGGCGGAGCTGGCTGCCGATCCGGTGTCGCAGGGCTCCGCCTTCTACGACGCGGTGGACGCCTCGGTCGGGACCTGGCTGCACGACCTGGTGGCCGTGAGCAAGGCGATCGGGGCGGCGTTCGCGGCGCTGGCCGGGCAGGCGGCGGCCGGGCGGCTGGTGTTCGCCATGGCACGGGACGGGCGGCTCCCCTCGTTCCTGTCCCGGGTCGACGGAAGGTCCGGGGTGCCCCGGGTCGCGATCGCGGGTGCCGCGGTGGTGACGCTGGTGGCGGCGGTGTGGGCGGCCCGGCGCGACGACGGGCTGGACCATCTGGTGTCGGTGGTCAACGTCGGCGCGCTCACCGCGTTCGTGCTGCTGCACGCGTCGGTGGTGGGCTGGTTCGCCGTACGCCGCATGGAGGGGCCGCCGAGCTGGTGGCGCCATGTGCTGATGCCCGTGGTGGGGGCGGCCATCCTGGTCGCGGTGATCCTGGAGGCGACGACGAGCGCGCAGCTGGTCGGGGTGTGCTGGCTGGGGATCGGGCTCGTGGTGCTCGCGGTGCAGTGGGGGCGGCGGGCGGCGTGACCTCGTGTCAGGGGCGGCGGGCCGTTCGCCCACCGCCCGGGCGGTGGCCCGGTCGCCGGTCTCCGGCGGCGGGGCGGCGGGCCGCCTGATTGTCGGTCGCGGCCGTTACGCTCGCCCGTATGGCTCTCACTACGTCCCCGGAAGCCCCGCTGCCCGTCGGCGACGTGTCACGCCTGATCGGCGGCTGGATCGACAGGCTCGGCGCGGTCTGGGTCGAGGGTCAGATCACCCAGCTGTCGCGCCGGCCGGGCGCCGGGGTGGTCTTCCTGACTTTGCGCGACCCTTCGCACGACATCTCGGTGAGCGTGACCTGCTTCCGGCAGGTCTTCGACCGGATCGCCGATGTGGTGACGGAGGGCGCGCGGGTCGTCGTCCTCGCCAAGCCCGAGTGGTACGCCCCCCGGGGGCAGCTCTCGCTGCGGGCCACGGAGATACGGCCGGTGGGCATCGGCGAGCTGCTGGTGCGGCTGGAGCAGCTGAAGAAGTCACTGGCGGCCGAGGGGCTCTTCGCCCTGGACCGCAAGAAGCCTCTGCCGTTCCTGCCGCAGCTGATCGGGCTGGTCTCCGGGCGGGCCTCCGCGGCCGAGCGCGATGTGCTGGAGAACGCCCGGCGCCGCTGGCCCGCGGTGCGCTTCGAGGTGCGCAACACCGCGGTGCAGGGCGTGCACGCGGTGAACCAGGTGGTCCAGGCGGTCAAGGAGCTGGACGCGCTGCCCGAGGTGGACGTGATCGTCGTCGCCCGCGGCGGCGGCAGCGTGGAGGACCTGCTGCCGTTCTCGGACGAGGAGCTGATCCGCGCGGTGGCCGCGTGCCGCACGCCGGTGGTCTCCGCCATCGGGCACGAGCCCGACTCGCCCCTGCTCGACCTGGTGGCCGATGTGCGGGCGTCGACGCCCACGGACGCGGCGAAGAAGGTCGTACCGGACGTGGGTGAGGAGCTCGACCGTGTGCAGCAGCTGCGGGACCGGGCGCTGCGGACCGTCCGGGGGCTGATCGACCGTGAGGAGCGGGGGCTGGCGCACGCGCTGGGCCGCTCCTCGATGGAGCGCCCGCAGCGGATGGTGGACGAGCGCGAGGCGGAGGTCGACGCTCTGGTGGGGCGCAGCCGCCGGGTGCTCGGGCATCTGCTGGACCGCGCGGACTCCGAGCTCGCCCACACCCGGGCCAGGGTGGTCGCGCTGTCGCCCGCGGCGACGCTGGAGCGGGGTTACGCGGTGCTCCAGCGGCCGGACGGCCATGTGGTGCGCTCCCCCGCGGATGCCGGGGTGCCGGGCGACGAGCTGCGGGCGCGGGTCTCGGAGGGCGAGTTCACCGTACGGGTCGCGGAGTGAGGAGCCCGCTCTGTCGGAGCCCCCGCATAGGGTGGACGGCATGACGGACGACGGGACGACGACGGCTGCCGCGACGGGCACGCTCGGGTACGAACAGGCGCGGGACGAGCTGATCGAGGTCGTACGCCGCCTGGAGGCGGGCGGCACGACGCTGGAGGAGTCGCTGGCCCTGTGGGAGCGCGGCGAGGAGCTGGCAAAGGTGTGCCGGCACTGGCTGGAGGGCGCGCGCGCCCGGCTGGACGCGGCACTCGCCCGGCCCGAGGAGCCCGCGGCGGACGGCGGCGGCACGGACTGAGCGGTGTGCGGGCCGCCTCTTCGGGCGGCCTTGCACGCGCCCTGCGGCCCGGGGCCGCGCCGCTCAGCGGGCCCGGCACGGGGCGTGCCCGGTGACCTGGCCGCGCAGGCACATCCGGTAGGGCCGGGCCCCGCACGCGTCGGCGCCCGGGTCGGCGGCGGCCCGGTGACCGGGCTCCCTGTGCGCCCCTCTGCCCCGCCTCCACCTGCGCCCCGCGCCCCGGCGCGCTTGTGCCATGGATCACTCCGAGGCCGATTTAGTTGAACCTTAATCTATTTTTCGGTTACGGTGATCACATCGCTTGACCCCGTATCCGTCCGGAAGGTACCCCCCAGATGTCCCTCGTCCTTGACCCCGCCGCCCAGGACCTCCTCTTCCGCGAGGCCCGCACCGCGAACACGTTCACCGACGAGCCGGTGACCGACGAGCAGGTCCAGGCGATCTACGACCTGGTCAAGTACGGCCCCACCGCCTTCAACCAGTCGCCGCTGCGCGTCGTCCTGGTCCGCTCCCCCGAGGCCCGTGAGCGCCTGGTCGCGCACATGGCCGAGGGCAACCGCCCGAAGACCTCGACCGCCCCGCTGGTCGCGCTCCTCGTCGCGGACCACGAGTTCCACGAGGAGCTCCCGGCGCTCATGCCGCACTTCCCGCAGGCCAAGGACGCCTTCTTCTCCGAGCGCCCGGTCCGCGAGCAGTCCGCCGCACTGAACGCCGCGCTCCAGGCCGCCTACTTCATCATCGGCGTCCGCGCCGCCGGCCTGGCCGCGGGCCCGATGACCGGCTACGACGCCGCCGGCATCGAGAAGGAGTTCCTGGACGGCGACCACAAGCTGCTCATGGCCGTCAACATCGGCAAGCCGGGCGAGGACGCCTGGTTCCCGCGCCTGCCGCGCCTCTCCTACGACGAGGTCGTCACCACCGTCTGATCCGCACGCCGAACGACAGGAAGGCCCGCGGCGCCGAGCGCCGCGGGCCTTCCCGCTGTCGTCGTGAGGCCCTCAGGAGGCCGTCTTCAGCGCGGCGGCCATCTCCGCCAGCCGCTCCGTCGGGGCCGAGCCCGTGACCACCGTGGTGACACCCTCGGCGTGCAGCACGAGGGCGTCGTACTTCGGGCCCTCCCAGCGCTCCCACTCCTGGCCCGCCACCTCATGGGTGCGGCCGGTGTTCTTGGCGTTCCGGCTGACCTCAGGGACGTACTTCTTCGCCGGGTTCGTGGACTGTTCCACCGCGACGTACCTGCCGTCGGGGTCGAGGAAGCCCAGGTGCCAGCCGGCGCCCGACTGGCCCTCGTACGACACGGAGGTCGGCTTCCAGTCCTTCGACAGTCCGGCCGGGGCCGCCACCGGATACGGGGCGGCGCGACGGGCCGTCGCGAGCTCGACCCTGTAGTCGACCGCCTTGATGGGGTCGAGCTTGTCGTCGTGCGGAATGAAGAGGTAGACGACGCCCGCCACTGCGGTGATCACGAGCATCGACAGGAACATGTCCCGGACGGTCTGCTTGCCTCGCATGCTTGCCACGGACTCAATGGTGGCATGAGCCTCCGAGCGCCCCGCCAGCGGGCATCCGCTCATTCGTGACCCGGTCTGCTCATTTTATCGACCTACCGATAGAGTCACAGCACCCTCTTTTCCGGTCGTCGTCGTACAGAAAGGTGCGCTCCGATGTCCGAGCATCATCTGCCGTCCCAGCTCGAGGTCTCTCCGGAGGCCCCCGACCGCAACCTGGCCCTGGAGCTGGTCCGGGTGACCGAGGCCGCCGCCATGGCCGCCGGGCGCTGGGTCGGCCGCGGCGACAAGATCGGCGCCGACGGTGCCGCCGTGAAAGCCATGCGCACGCTCGTCTCCACGGTGTCGATGAACGGCGTCGTCGTCATCGGTGAGGGCGAGAAGGACGAAGCCCCCATGCTGTTCAACGGCGAGCGCGTCGGCGACGGGACCGGGGCCGAGGTCGACATCGCCGTCGACCCGATCGACGGCACCACGCTCAACGCCAAGGGCATGCCGAACGCGATCGCCGTGCTGGCCGCCGCCGACCGCGGGGCGATGTTCGACCCGTCCGCGGTCTTCTACATGGACAAGCTGGTGACGGGGCCCGAGGCGGCGGACTTCGTCGACATCAACGCACCCGTGGCGGTGAACATCCGGCGCGTCGCGCGGGCGAAGAACTCCACGCCCGAGGACGTCACCGTCGTCGTGCTGGACCGCCCCCGCCACGACGGCATCGTCAAGGAGATCCGGGAGACGGGCGCCCGGATCAAGTTCATCTCCGACGGCGATGTGGCCGGTTCGATCATGGCGGCCCGTGAGGGCACCGGCGTCGACCTGCTGATGGGCATCGGCGGCACTCCCGAGGGCATCATCTCGGCGTGCGCCATAAAGTGCCTCGGCGGTGTCATCCAGGGCAAGCTCTGGCCCAAGGACGAGGCCGAGCGGCAGAAGGCGCTGGACGCGGGGCACGACCTGGACCGGGTGCTGTCCACCGACGACCTGGTCAGCGGCGACAACGTGTTCTTCGTGGCGACGGGGATCACCGACGGTGAGCTGATGCGCGGTGTGCGGTACCGCGCCGAGACGGCGACCACCGAGTCGATCGTGATGCGCTCCAAGTCCGGCACGATCCGGACGATCTCCTCGACCCACCGGCTGTCGAAGCTGCGCGCCTACAGCGCCATCGACTTCGACCGCGCCAAGTAGTACCGGCCTCATGACCGCGTGACTGTGGGGGCCGCCCGGGCAGGGCGGCCCCCACCGCCATGTCCCCACCAAGCCGCGGCCGTCACCACTCGCGCGCTCAAGCCTCCAGGGCGAGAGCGGAGTCCATGGACGACCAGGACCGGCGCAGAAGCGCCGGCAGTTCGCCCGGTACGCAGTCGGGCAGCCACTCGTCCAGCGTGCAGCGCCAGGCGGCCACGAAGAACTCGATGAGGAGCCGTAGTTCGAGACGGTTCACCGCGCCGAGCCGGTGCGCGATCTCGGCCTGGACCTCGGCACAGTGCCGCAGGGAGTACCCGTCGAGTGCGGGCGAGTCGGCGATCAGCCGGAGGGTGAGCGGGAAGCGCCGGTACCAGTCCTCGTCCATGCGTTCCAGCGTGGTCAGCATCGCGTCGAGAAAGACGTCGGCCAGCCGCCCGGACCTCTCCATGCCGTCCAGCACGTCCAGGTAGACGTCCCAGAGCTGCCTGACCGCGGTGTGCGCCACTTCCTCCTTCGACCGGAAATTGCGGAAGAAGGTCCGCCTGGACACCTCCACCTGCTCCAGCAGCGCGTCCAACGGGGTGCTGTCGAATCCACGTTCACCGAAGAGCGTGACGGCGGTGTCGGCCAACTCGTGGCGCGTGCGCAGCTTCTTGCGTTCGCGCAGCGTGGCGGGCTGTTCAGGGCTGATCACCGGATCCACTCTACCAAGCACGCCGGAAGCGCGCATATGCTCTACTGAGGCAAGTGCCACAGTGTGGCACTTTTACTCCGCCTCGCGAAGGGGACCTCCTGTGCGCGCACTCGTCGTCGACCACACCTCGCCCGGACATCTGTCACTGACGGATGTCCCCGACCCGCGGCCCGCACCCCACGAGGCGCTCGTGCGGGTCGAGGCGGTGTCACTGAACTTCGGCGAGGTCCATACCGCGACCGGCCCGGAGTTGCCGGACGGCACCGTGCCCGGCTGGGACGCGGCCGGCGTGGTCGTACGGGCGGCCGCCGACGGCTCGGGCCCGGCAGAGGGAGAGAGGGTCGTCACCCTCGGCGAGGCCGGCTGGGCCGAACTGCGCGCCACGCCCGCCACCCTGCTCGGCACCGCGCCGAAGGACGCCGACCCCGGAGCCCTGAGCACCGCACCCGTGGCCGGGCTGAGCGCACTGCACGTGCTGCGCCGGATGGGGCCGCTGCTCGGCCGACGCGTGATGATCACCGGCGCTTCCGGCGGCGTGGGCCGTTACGCCGTCCAACTGGCCGCCCGCGCGGGCGCGGACGTCGTCGCCATCAGCCGGAACCCGGCACAGGCGGACGGCCTGCGGGCCCTGGGCGCCCACGAGGTGCACCCCGAACCGGCCGCCGTGCGGCAGCCGGTGTCGGCCGTCCTGGACAACGTCGGCGGACAGCACCTCGTCGACGCCTTCGCCTCCCTGTCGGCAGGCGGCACCCTGTTCAGCGTGGGCCGCTCCGCCGAGAGCGACGTGGTGCTGCCACCGGATGCCCTGCTGGGCAACGAAGGACGTCACGACAGGTCGATCCGGACATTCTTCCTCCTCGGCGACTCCACCACCGTCTTCTCCGCGGACCTGACCTGGCTGGCCGGAGAACTGGCGGCGGGCCGCCTCGATCCGGGCATCAGCTGGCGCGGCCCCTGGACTCGCCACTCCGAGGCCGTACAGCTGCTGCTCGACCGACGACTCCACGGCAAAGCCGTCCTCGAAATCGGGTGACGGACGGCAGGCGAAGAGCGGTGGTCAGCCGGCCGCGGCTATGCGCTCCGCCGGGGCCGCCGCCTTGAGCTCCATGTCGCGCCTGCGGCGCCGGGCGAGCACCACGCGGCGTTCGGCGGCGGTCAGACCGCCCCACACGCCGTAGGGCTCGGGCTGGACGAGCGCGTGCTCCCGGCACTCCACCATCACCGGGCACCTCGCACAGACCTGCTTCGCCGACTCTTCGCGGGACAGCCGGGCAGCAGTCGGCTCCTTCGACGGGGCGAAGAACAGCCCGGCTTCGTCCCGGCGGCACACCGCCTCCGAGTGCCAGGGCCCCGCCTGGTCCTCCCGCACGGGGGTGCGCTGGGACGGAACGGCGGCGACCTGCAGGGGCTGATGCGGCGAATGCAGCACGGTCCACTCCTGACGACGGCTTGGGCTTCGTGAGCGCGAGGCGATGCAGCTCTCCCTACCCGCTGTACGCACGCCTATGCACTGAGTGGCGCCGCTGCGGGGCCACCACAAGGCCGCCGAATCACCATCTGGCCGGAATTCGATGACCGCCGGCCGGCCGCCGTCAGTGGCCGAGATGCTTGCGCAACTGCTTCTGGAGATTGGCAACGAGCCTGCCACGCTTGGGTTTTGCCTCGACGCTGCCGAGGATCGAATAACCGTTCACGAAGACGACGGGTGCTTCCGGGTCTGCGGATTCCAGTGTGTCGACCTCGAAATTGCCGAAAATGCCCGTCCCGCTGCCGCGCAGCGAGATGTTCTCGGGCACCTTGATGTCGACGCTGCCGAAGATGGACGTCGCGTTGATGACCGTCAGCCGCTGACCGAACAGCGCCTCGGTCAGGTCGATCTCGACGCTGCCGAAGAGCGCGAACGCGTTCGTACGGCCGGCGACCCGCCAGCGGCCCTTGCGGGTGGAGCCGCTGAAGACGGCGATCAGGTTCTCGGCCGGACCGGCGGGCACGTCGGCCCCGCTCATCGGGTGCGCGGCGGGCTGCTGGGCGGCACCGCCCTGCACCGGCAGGTCTTGCACCAGGGGCTCCAGCTCGCCGACGGTCTTGGCGCGGTAGACCAGGTCGACCCGCTCGGCATGCTCGTCGGCGGTCAGCCGGCCCTCGGCCACGGCGTCGCGCAGGATGTCCGCGATCCGGTCGCGGTCCGCGTCGGACGCCCGGATTCCGGCCGGCGCGGGTCCGGTGGGAGCGACGGGCTGCTGAGGCTGCTTCTCGAGGTCCACCGGACCAGCGTACCCAAACGCGATAGATCGCGACCAGTACCCGGGCGGGCCCGCCTGGATCCGTGACGGAGGGATCGAGCCATTCCGGGTGAGCCTTACCTCACAGGTTCGGCCCGTCCATCGCGTTCTACCCTGGTTGCTGCGCTGCCCAAGGGTGGACAGCCGCTGTCGCCGAGTGAGGAATGGCCGTAATGCCAGAGTTTGCGTACTCCGATCTGCTCCCCCTGGGAGAGGACACCACGCCGTACCGGCTGGTGACCGCCGAGGGCGTCTCGACCTTCGAGGCCGACGGCCGTACGTTCCTCAAGGTGGCTCCGGAGGCCCTGCGCACCCTCGCGGCCGAGGCCATGCACGACATCTCGCACTATCTGCGGCCCGCCCACCTGGCGCAGCTGCGCCGCATCGTGGACGACCCGGAGGCCTCGTCCAACGACAAGTTCGTCGCGCTGGACCTGCTGAAGAACGCGAACATCGCCGCCGCGGGCGTCCTTCCGATGTGCCAGGACACCGGTACGGCGATCGTCATGGGCAAGCGCGGGCAGAACGTCCTCACCGAGGGCGGTGACGAGGAGGCCCTCTCGCGCGGCATCTTCGACGCGTACACCAAGCTCAATCTGCGCTATTCGCAGATGGCCCCGCTGAATATGTGGGACGAGAAGAACACCGGCTCGAACCTCCCGGCGCAGATCGAGCTCTACGCGACCGACGGCGGCGCGTACAAGTTCCTCTTCATGGCGAAGGGCGGCGGCTCGGCCAACAAGTCGTTCCTCTTCCAGGAGACGAAGGCCGTCCTCAACGAGACCTCCATGATGAAGTTCCTGGAGGAGAAGATCCGTTCGCTGGGTACGGCGGCCTGCCCGCCGTACCACCTGGCGATCGTGGTCGGCGGCACGTCGGCGGAGTTCGCACTGAAGACCGCGAAGTACGCCTCCGCGCACTACCTGGACGAGCTGCCCGCCGAGGGCTCCCCGACCGGCCACGGCTTCCGGGACAAGGAGCTGGAGGAGAAGGTCTTCGAGCTGACGCAGAGGATCGGCATCGGCGCCCAGTTCGGCGGCAAGTACTTCTGCCACGACGTGCGCGTGGTGCGTCTCCCCCGGCACGGTGCCTCGCTACCCGTCGCGATCGCCGTGTCGTGCTCGGCCGACCGCCAGGCCACCGCGAAGATCACCGCCGAGGGCGTCTTCCTGGAGCAGCTGGAGAAGGACCCGGCGCGCTTCCTGCCCGACACCACGGACGAGCACCTCGACGAGGCCGGTGACGTCGTACGCATCGACCTCAACCGCCCGATGGACGACATCCTCGCCGAGCTGACCAAGTACCCGGTCAAGACCCGGCTCTCGCTGACCGGCCCGCTGGTCGTGGCGCGCGACATCGCGCACGCCAAGATCAAGGAGCGGCTCGACGCGGGCGAGGAGATGCCGCAGTACCTCAAGGACCACCCGGTGTACTACGCGGGCCCGGCGAAGACCCCCGAGGGCTACGCCTCCGGCTCCTTCGGCCCGACGACGGCCGGCCGCATGGACAGCTACGTCGCGCAGTTCCAGGCGGCGGGCGGCTCCAAGGTGATGCTCGCCAAGGGCAACCGGTCCAAGCAGGTCACGGACGCGTGCGACGCGCACGGCGGCTTCTACCTCGGCTCGATCGGCGGCCCCGCCGCGCGCCTCGCGCAGGACTGCATCAAGAAGGTCGAGGTCGTCGAGTACGAGGAGCTCGGCATGGAGGCGGTCTGGAGGATCGAGGTCGAGGACTTCCCTGCGTTCGTCGTCGTCGACGACAAGGGCAACGACTTCTTCACCGAGCCCGCCCCGGCGCCTACCTTCACCAGCATCCCGGTGCGCGGTCCCGGCCTCGGCTGACCGTCCCCGGCAGTGATCCCAGGGGTGCCCGGCCGCCGGCCGGGCACCCCTGGGGCGTTTCCGCCGCGTCCGACGGGCCGGGGGCCTCCGCCCGGGTACGTTCCGGTACGGACGGCGCCGGGGGAATACGCGGAACACCCCGCGTGCTCATCTGCATCAGGAGGTTGGAACACATGGACGGATCGGCCGAGGAAGCGACGTATCGCGTCGAGCACGACTCGATGGGCGAGGTGAAGGTCCCCGCGCACGCCAAGTGGCGGGCGCAGACGCAGCGGGCCGTGGAGAACTTCCCCATCTCCGGGCAGCGGCTGGAGCGGGCGCACATCGAGGCCCTGGCCCGGATCAAGGCGGCCGCCGCCAAGGTCAACGCCGAACTGAAGGTGCTGGACCCGGACATCGCGGAGGCCGTCCAGGAGGCGGCGGCCGAGGTGGCCGCGGGGCGCTGGGACGAGCACTTCCCCGTCGACGTGTTCCAGACGGGCTCCGGCACGTCCTCCAACATGAACACCAACGAGGTGCTGGCCACGCTCGCCACCGAGCGGCTGGGGCGCGAGGTCCACCCCAACGACCACG
Organism: Streptomyces sp. CB02058; assembly: GCF_001905505.1. Lineage (GTDB taxonomy): Bacteria > Actinomycetota > Actinomycetes > Streptomycetales > Streptomycetaceae > Streptomyces. The sequence goes on along the minus strand of NZ_LIPG01000001.1, from coordinate 825,963 downwards.
TCAACGCCTCGCAGTCCTCGAACGACGTGTTCCCCTCGTCCATCCACATCGCCGCGACCGCGGCCGTCACCGCGGACCTGATCCCGGCGCTGGACCATCTGGCTGCCGCCCTGGAGCGGAAATCGGCCGAATTCGCGGACGTCGTGAAGTCGGGCCGTACGCATCTGATGGACGCCACGCCCGTCACCCTGGGCCAGGAGTTCGGCGGTTACGCGGCTCAGATCCGGCACGGCGTCGAGCGGCTGCGCTCCTCGCTCCCCCGGCTCGCCGAACTCCCGCTGGGCGGTACGGCGGTGGGCACCGGCATCAACACGCCGCCCGGCTTCTCGGCCGCCGTGATCGCCGAGGTCGCCCGCACCACGGGCCTTCCGCTCACCGAGGCCCGCGACCACTTCGAGGCGCAGGGGGCCAGGGACGGGCTCGTGGAGGCGTCCGGGCAGCTCCGTACCGTCGCCGTCTCCCTCACCAAGATCTCCAACGACCTGCGCTGGATGGCCTCGGGCCCGCGCACCGGGCTCGCCGAGATCGCTCTGCCCGACCTCCAGCCCGGCTCGTCGATCATGCCGGGCAAGGTCAACCCGGTCATCCCCGAGGCCGTGCTGATGGTCGCCGCCCAGGTGACGGGCAACGACGCCACGGTCGCCGCGGCGGGGGCCGCGGGCAACTTCGAGCTCAACGTGATGCTTCCGGTGATCGCGAAGAACCTGCTGGAGTCGGTGCGGCTGCTCGCCAACGCCTCCCGGCTGCTGGCCGACCGCACGGTCGACGGCATCACGGCCGACGTGGAGCGCGCCCGGCGGTACGCGGAGTCCTCGCCCTCGGTCGTGACCCCGCTGAACAAGTACATCGGTTACGAGGAGGCGGCGAAGGTCGCCAAGAAGTCCCTGGCCGACGGCACGACCATCCGGGAGACCGTGCTGGCCGGAGGGTACGTCGAGCGCGGCGACCTGACCCGGGAACAGCTCGACGAGGCCCTGGACGTGTTGCGTATGACCCGGCCCTGACCTTTTACGCCGCGTGACGTCGGGGTCGTCCCTAAGATCTCTTCATGACAGCGACGGAAGCGGGTACGGGAGCAGGCACCGGGGCGGGTGCGGGGGACGGCGGGCGCTGGGCACCGGGAGACCGGATCCTGTGGCGTTACCGGGCCAACGGCGGGCCCGGGGGTGACGGTGGCGGCGGGGTGCACATCTGCCGGCCCGTCACCGTCGTCCAGGACACCGACGAGCTGCTGGCCGTCTGGATGGCGTCCGGCACCGAGTGCGTGAGACCCGTCCTCGCCGACGGCACGCAGGTGCACGCCGAGCCGCTGGCCACCCGCTACACGCGCCCGCGCACGACGGTGCGCTCGCGGTGGTTCGGCTCCGGCGTGCTCAAGCTCGCCCGGCCGGGTGAACCCTGGTCGGTCTGGCTCTTCTGGGACCGCGGCTGGCTCTTCCGCAACTGGTACGTCAACCTCGAGGAGCCCCGCTCACGCTGGTCCGGAGGGGTGGATTCCCAGGACCATTTCCTCGACATCTCCGTGCGCCCCGACCACAGCTGGGAGTGGCTGGACGAGGACGAGTTCGCCCAGGCCCAGCGGGTCGGACTGATGGACGCGGCCACCGCCGCACGGGTGCGCGAGGCCGGTCTGGCGGCCGTCGACGTGATCCAGCGCTGGGGGAAGCCGTTCAGCGACGGCTGGGAGCACTGGCGGCCCGACCCCCGGTGGCAGGTGCCCCCGCTGCCGGATGACTGGGACCGCACCCCCGCCCCCGCGCCGTCGTGAGACCCTTGATGCACCCCAGGGGGGCAAACGTAGGATCGCCCTCCATGAATTGCTGCGCCGGACACTCCACCGGACCGCTTCACCGCAACCGGCGTGATCGGCCAGGGAACTGACCACCAGTCACCACACGTATCGCATGAGTCACACCGGTCACGAAGCCGGGTGGACACGCGGTCGGACGAACCACTACGAGGGGGTGGAGACGTGCTCGCCTTCCGCTGCCCCGTCGCCGGGAGACGCCGCGCCGGACCTCCGGGCGGCCGTTCGGTTTCGGCCCCTTTTCCGAGGGCATCCGGTGACAGCCGTTGTTCTCATCGCTCTTGCCGGGGCACAGTGGCGCCCCACAAGGTGAATGCCTCATACAACCGGCCCGGACGGACGGAACCCCACGCGTGACGGAGCATCCCACCTCCCACGAAGGCCGGCAGCCTCTCGCTGCGCGGCCGCAGGAACGCGCCCGGCCCCGGCAGCAGGAGGCCCCGCCGGGCGCCGCTGCCACCGCCGCGATCCCCGGCCCCTCCCGGGTACCCGGCACGGCCGGCAACGCGGCGAACCCGGTCCCGAACAGCGCGCCCGTGCCCGGCACGGACCCCGCCGCACCCGGAACCGACCCCCAGACGGTCAGCCGCCGCGAGGGGGACCGGCTGCGGTTCGTGGGCGCCGCGACGCGCCGGATCGCCCGGGGCATAGACCTGGACGAGATCGTGCTGGGCCTGTGCAGGGCGAGCGTGCCCACATTCTCCGACGCCATACTCGTCTACCTCCGCGATCCGCTCCCGGTGGGCGACGAGCGGCCCGTCAGCCCCTTCGTGCTGCGGCTGCGGCGTACCGACAGGCTGCGGCTGGCCGACGAGGAGAGCGAGAGCGGGCCGGAGGGCGAGCGGCTGCGGCTGCCCGTCACCGATGCCCAGGCGGGGCTGCTGCCCGCCGCCGACCTCTGCGAGATCCGGGCGGGCGGCGCGCTGGCCGAGGTGCTGCGCGGGGTGCGGCCGGTCTTCGGGGACTCCGCCGCGGCCCGTGTCGCCCTGCCCGAGCTGCTGGGGGCGGGCCATGCCGTGCCCACCGGGCACCGCGCGATCCTGGCCCCGCTGCGCGGCAGGCGCCGGGTGATCGGTGCCGCCGTCTTCCTGCGCGGCACGGAGCGCCCTCCGTTCGAGGCCAACGACCTCCTGGTCGCGGCCCAGCTGGCCACGCACACCGCGCTCGGCATCGACAAGGCCGTGCTGTACGGCCGCGAGGCGTACATCGCCGACGAGCTGCAGCGCACGATGCTGCCGGATTCACTGCCCCAGCCCACCGGCGTGCGCCTGGCTTCGCGCTATCTCCCGGCGGCCGAGACGGCCCGGGTCGGCGGGGACTGGTACGACGCGATCCCGCTGCCCGGCAGCAGGGTCGCCCTGGTCGTCGGTGACGTGATGGGCCACTCCATGACGTCCGCGGCGATCATGGGCCAGCTGCGCACCACCGCCCAGACCCTCGCGGGCCTGGACCTGCCCCCGCAGGAGGTCCTGCACCATCTGGACGAGCAGGCGCAGCGGCTCGGCAGCGACCGCATGGCGACCTGCCTGTACGCGGTGTACGACCCGGTCGCACACCGGATCACCATCGCCAACGCGGGCCATCCGCCGCCCGTGCTGCTGCACCTGGGCGGCCGTGCCGAGGTGCTGCGGGTGCCGCCCGGGGCGCCGATCGGGGTGGGCGGGGTCGACTTCGAGGCCGTCGAGCTGGACGCGCCGGCCGGGGCCACGCTGCTCCTCTACACGGACGGCCTGGTGGAGTCCCGGATGCGCGACGTCTGGACGGGCATCGAGATCCTGCGGGAGCGGCTCGCGGCCACCGCGCAGCTGACCGGGCCCGATCATTCGCCGCCGCTGGAAGCGCTCTGCGACGACGTACTGGACATGCTCGGCCCGGGCGACCGGGACGACGACATCGCGCTGCTGGCCGCCCGCTTCGACGGGATCGCGCCCAGCGATGTCGCGTACTGGTATCTGGAGCCGGAGGACGTGGCGCCGGGCCGGGCCCGCAGGCTGGCTCGCAGGGCGCTCGGCCGGTGGGGTCTGGACGACCTCTCGGACGAGGTGGAACTGCTGGTCAGCGAGGTGGTGACCAACGCCGTGCGGTACGCGGAGCGCCCGGTGACGCTGCGGCTGCTGCGTACGGACATCCTGCGCTGCGAGGTCGGGGACGACTCCCCGCAGCTGCCCAGGCAGCGGCGGGCGCGGGAGACCGACGAGGGCGGGCGTGGGCTGTTCCTGGTGAACCGGCTGGCCAGGCGGTGGGGGGCGACGCGGCTCTCCACGGGCAAGGTGGTCTGGTTCGAGATGGCCACGCCGTAGCGGCGCACGGTTCGGGGGCCCACGTCCGGGGCGCCCCCACCGTGGGCGGCCGCGCCGTGGACGCCCACCCGCCTAGGTACGTCCGCCCGGGGGTGCCCGCACCCCTGGGCGATTCGTCCTGTCCTCGGTGGATTCACGTGTTGCCGACATCCCGTCGGCGGAGTTGACTTCAGTCGTGAACGAAGCGACCTGACCGATACCCCCCACTCCGACGGGAGGACGCTCGTGACCGAGGAAGCCCAGAAGGTTCCGTACACCACGAACAACGCCGGGATCCCGGTGGAGAGCGACGAACACTCGCTCACCGTGGGATCGGACGGCCCGGTACTGCTCCAGGACCACTACCTGATCGAGAAGATGGCCCAGTTCAACCGTGAACGGGTCCCCGAGCGGGTGGTCCACGCCAAGGGCTCCGGCGCCTACGGCACCTTCCACGTGACGAACGATGTCAGCCAGTTCACCAAGGCGGACCTCTTCCAGCCGGGCAAGCGCACCGAGATGCTGGCCCGCTTCTCCACGGTCGCCGGTGAGCAGGGTTCGCCCGACACCTGGCGCGACCCCCGTGGATTCGCACTGAAGTTCTACACCGAGCAGGGCAACTACGACATGGTCGGCAACAACACGCCGGTCTTCTTCGTACGCGACCCGATGAAGTTCCAGGACTTCATCCGCTCCCAGAAGCGCCGCCCCGACAACGGCGTGCGCGACCACAACATGCAGTGGGACTTCTGGACCCTGTCCCCGGAGTCCGCCCACCAGGTCACCTGGCTGATGGGCGACCGGGGCATCCCGAAGACCTACCGCCACATGAACGGCTACAGCTCGCACACCTACATGTGGGTGAACGCGGGCGGTGAGCGGTTCTGGGTGAAGTACCACTTCAAGACCGACCAGGGCATCGACTTCTACACGCAGGACGAGGCCGACGCGATGGCCGGGATCGACGGCGACGTCCACCGCCGCGATCTGTTCGAGTCGATCGAGCGGCGTGAGTTCCCGAGCTGGACCCTGAAGGTCCAGATCATGCCGTTCGATGACGCGCCGGACTACCGGTTCAACCCGTTCGACCTGACCAAGGTGTGGCCGCAGGGCGACTACCCGCTGATCGAGGTCGGCCGGATGACGCTCGACAAGAACCCCGAGGACTTCTTCGTCCACATCGAGCAGGCCTCGTTCGAGCCGTCGAACATGGTGCCCGGCATCGGTCCGTCGCCCGACAAGATGCTGCTCGGCCGGCTCTTCTCGTACCCGGACACCCACCGGTACAGGATCGGGCCGAACTACCAGCAGCTGCCCCCGAACCGGCCGCGCTCGGCCGTGCACTCGTACGCGAAGGACGGACCCATGCGGTACGAGCCGTCGCGCACGGGCGCCGTCTACGCGCCGAACTCGTACGGCGGCCCCGCGGCGGACACCGAGCGCTACGGCGACCCGGCGGGCTGGGCCACGGCGGGCGAGATGGTCCACGAGGCGTACAAGCTGCGCAGCGCGGACGACGATTGGGGCCAGCCCGGCACGCTGGTGCGCGAGGTCATGGACGACGCGGCGCGGGAGCGGCTCGTCGCCAACATCTCCGGCCATCTGCTGGACGGGGTGAGCAAGCCGGTCCTGGAGCGCGCCCTGCAGTACTGGCGCAACGTGGACAAGGGCGTCGGCGACCGTGTCGCGAAGAAGGTCAACGGCGGCTGACGCCGGACGCGCGTGAGGGGCGGGTGCCGGCCGGCACCCGCCCCTCACGTGTCGTGTCGCTACTGCCCGAACAGGCCCTCGGCGCCCGGCCGCTCGCCCGGCGGCTGGTCCCCGTCGTCGGGGTCCTTGGTCGTGCTGGGCACCCCGCTCGGCGTCGTGGAGGGGGTCTCGGTCGGCGTCTCCACCGGCGGCGACTCCTCACCGGGCGTCTCGCTCGGCGTCGCGGAGGGGGACTCCGGCTCCTCGGACGGGGTCTCGGACGGTTCGGCCGTCTCGGTCGGCTCGGCCGAGGGCGTCTCGGTCACGGCCGTCTCACCGCGCTCGACGCCTTCCAGGTCGAAGGTGGCGTCCGAGCCGCCGCCGAGTGCGCCGAGCGTGTAGTCCGCCCAGATCCTCGCGGGGAATCCGCCACCGTTGGCGCGGCCCGAGTTCGCCGTGCCGGTCAGGCTGACCTGGCCGCCGCCCTCCTTGGTGGACTCGCCGAACAGGGCCACCGCCGTGGCCAGCTCCGGGGTGTAGCCGGTGAACCAGGCCGCCTTGTTGTTCTCCGAGGTGCCCGTCTTGCCCGCCGCGTCGTAGGCGGGGGTGTTGGCCTCGCGGCCGGAACCGATGTCGACGACCTCGGTCAGGGCCTTCGTCACGGTGTCGGCGGACGCCCTGCTGATCACCTGACCGCCCACTCCGTCGACCGGCTCCATGGTGCGGTCACGGTTCGAGGCGGACTTCACGATGGTCGGGGTGACCTTCTTGCCGTGGTTGTCGAGGGTGGCGTAGACCCCCGCCATGTCCCAGGTCGACGCGTTCATGGTGCCGAGCGTGATCGCCGGCCGCTCGGGGAAGTTCTTGTCGGGCACACCGAGGGCGAGCGCGGTCTTCTTCACGGCGCTCGGGGTGACGTCGACGACCATCTGCGCGAAGACGGAGTTGATCGACTTGTCCATGGCCCGCTGGACGGTCGGGCTGTCGTAGCTGACGTCGTCCTCGTTCTCCGGGGCGAACGGGGTGTCGCTGCCGACGACCGGGCGCTTGCTCGTGCCGTCGTAGACCGTGTTCAGGCCGATCAGGTCGCCGTTCTGGGTGGTCGAGCCGTTCTCCAGCGCGGAGGCGAGCACCAGCGGCTTGAAGGTGGAGGCCGGCTGGTAGTCCTGGCGGGTGGCGTTGTTGTACCAGTGCTCGGTGGCGCCGACGCCGCCGTACATCGCGACGACCTTGCCGGTCTTCGGGTCCACGGAGGTGGCGCCGGCCTGGACGGTCGCGTCGACCTTGTTCTTCTCGCGGTCGAGCTGGCTCTCCAGCTCCCTGTCGACCGACTTCTCGAGCTGCTTCTGCTTCTTCTTGTCGATGTTGAGGGTGATCGTCCAGCCGCCGGCCTCCCGCATCTCCTCGGTGATGCCCTGCCGCTCCATCTCCTGGTTCGCGGCCTCGACGAGGTAGCCGGTCTGGCCCTCCATGCCGGGGGCGGCCTTGGGGGCGTTCGGGACGGGGAACTCCATCTTGTCCCGCTCCGCCCGGTCGAGCCAGCCCTCGTCGACCATGTTGTTCAGGGTGTAGGCCCAGCGCTCCTTGACCAGCTTCTTGCCGGTCGGGGAGGCGACCGCCCAGTCGTACTGGCTGGGGGCCTGGAGGAGGGCCGCCAGATAGGCGCCCTGGGAGGTGTCGAGATCCTTGGCGTCGACGCCGTAGTACGCCTGGGCCGCCGCCTGGATGCCGCTCGCGCCGCGCCCGTAGTACACCGTGTTGAGGTACCCGGCGAGGATGTCGTCCTTCTCCATGCGCTGGTCGACCTTGAGCGAGATCACCAGCTCCTTGAGCTTGCGGGTGACCGTCTGGTCCTGCGTGAGGTAGTAGTTCTTCACGTACTGCTGGGTGATCGTGGAGCCACCCTGCTTGCCCTTGCCGGACAGCGTGTTGAGCAGGCCGCGGGCGGTGCCCTTGAGATCGACGCCCTGGTCCCGGTAGAAGGACTTGTTCTCGGCGGCGACGAAGGCGTGCTGGACGCTCTTCGGTACGACGCCGAGGTCGACTATCTCCCGGTTGACCTCCGAGTTGCTGCGGGCCAGGAGCGTGCCGTCGCTGTACTTGTAGACGTTGCTCTGCTTCTCGGCCTGGGCGTTGGCCTCGGGCACGTCCACGTACACGTAGAGCGCCGCGAAGGCGCCCATGCCGAGCAGGCAGAGTCCGAAGAAGGTGCCCAGGATCTTCCGCCAGGTGAAGAGCCCGCGTATGCCGCCGCTCCTGGCGGCCCGGCGCGCTCCCCGCCCCTGGGCTCGTCGCGCATCCGCTCGACCCATCGCTGTGGTGCTCCCGTTCTTCCGCTCGTACCGCTCCGGTCAGACCTGCCAGCTAACACTGAAAGCCCGGACAAATGGCAAGCGATCCGGTCTTTTCCGGACGTGAGAATCAGCACCCGGTCCTGAAGGAACCGACTCGCGAAGGATGCGCAAGGTTGCGAGATCCGTTAATGTGAAATCACATTGCTAGCGCGGCGCTATGCCGTACGAAACGGGGGACCCATGTCCGCACCACACGACCTTCCCGGCACCACAGGCCCCGGCGCCGACCTGGCTCCGGACGCACCCGAGATGCCCGAACCGCAGGTCAGGGAGACGACCGCCCACTCCATTCCGGGCGGCCTCGGGCTACTGCTGACCGTTCTCGGAGTGTTCCTCGGCGTGGCCCTGGCCATCGTCGGAGGCGTCCTCGGCTCGAACGGGCACAACGGCGCCGGCATCCCGCTCTTCGTCCTCGGACTGCTCCTGGTGATCGCGTCCTTCTTCTGCATGAGCGGTGTGAAGATGGTCGCTCCGGGCGAGGCACGGGTCATCCAGCTCTTCGGGCGTTACGTCGGCACGATCCGCGCGGACGGCCTGCGGTGGATCAACCCGCTGACGTCCAGCCGCAAGATCTCCACCCGGGTCCGCAACCACGAGACGGCCGTCCTGAAGGTCAACGACGCCTACGGCAACCCGATCGAGCTCGCGGCGATCGTCGTCTGGAAGGTCGAGGACACGGCCCAGGCGCTCTTCGAGGTCGACGACTTCCTGGAGTTCGTCGCCACCCAGACCGAGGCCGCCGTCCGGCACATCGCGATCGAGTACCCGTACGACGCCCACGAGGAGGGCGGCCTCTCCCTGCGGGGCAACGCCGAGGAGATCACCGAGAAGCTCGCGGTGGAGCTGACCGCGCGGGTCCAGGCGGCGGGCGTGCGCATCATCGAGTCCCGTTTCAGCCACCTCGCGTACGCCCCCGAGATCGCGTCCGCGATGCTCCAGCGGCAGCAGGCGGGCGCCGTCGTGGCGGCCAGGCAGCAGATCGTCGAGGGTGCGGTGGGCATGGTCGAGATGGCGCTGACCCGGATCGCCGAGCAGGACATCGTCGAGCTCGACTCCGAGCGGAAGGCGGCGATGGTCAGCAACCTGATGGTGGTGCTGTGCGGTGACCGCGCGGCGCAGCCGGTCCTGAACACGGGCACGCTCTACCAGTGACGGACGAGACGACCCCTCCCCCCGGCGGCGAGCGGCCGGCCCGGCGAGGCCCCGCGCGCAAGCAGATGCTGCTGCGCCTGGATCCGGCGGTGCACGACGCGCTGGCCCGGTGGGCCTCGGACGAGCTGCGCAGCGCGAACGCGCAGATCGAGTTCCTGCTGCGGCGGGCCCTGTCCGAGGCGGGCCGCCTGCCGGGGGGCACGGCCCCGATCCCCCGGCGGGGGCGGCCCCCGAAGACCCCGCCCCCCGAGGCTCCCGAACCCCGGGAGTGACGCGGACCAGGGGTTCCCGAGGGCCCCGGAAGGGACCTCAGGGGCACCGGGAGGCGGACCCCGGGGAGCCCATCGGACCCGTATACATGCCAGGTATACACACCGTGTACAGTGCCTCGCATGTCAATCGGTCACACCCTCCTCGGGCTCCTGGAGTCCGGCCCCCGCCATGGTTACGACCTCAAGCGCGCCTTCGACGAGAAGTTCGGGCACGATCGGCCGCTGCACTACGGCCAGGTCTACGCGACCATGTCCCGCCTGCTCAAGAACGGTCTCGTCGAAGTCGACGGGGTCGAGACCGACGGCGGGCCCGAGCGCAAGCGGTACGCCATCACCGACGCGGGCATCACCGACGTCGCCACCTGGCTCGCGCAGCCCGAGAAGCCGGAGCCGTACCTCCAGTCGACCCTCTACACGAAGGTCGTCCTCGCCCTGCTCACCGGCCGCAGCGCCGCCGACCTGCTGGACGCCCAGCGGTCCGAGCACCTGCGCCTGATGCGCATCCTCACGGACCGCAAGCGCAAGGGCGACCTCGCCGACCAGCTGATCTGCGACCACGCCCTCTTCCACCTCGAAGCCGACCTGCGCTGGCTGGAACTGACCGCCGCACGGCTCGGAAAGCTCGCCGAGGTGGTGGCCCCGTGACTCCCGAGGGTTCCCTCCTGGTCGCCCAGGACCTGCACAAGGCCTACGGCTCGACCCCGGCGCTGGACGGCGCCTCGTTCTCCGTGCACCCGGGCGAGGTCGTCGCCGTCATGGGGCCCTCGGGCTCCGGCAAGTCGACCCTGCTGCACTGCCTCGCCGGGATCGTCACCCCCGACACCGGCACCATCACCTACGCGGGCCGGGAGCTGTCCGCGATGTCCGACGCCGAGCGCAGCGCACTGCGCCGCAGCGATTTCGGCTTCGTCTTCCAGTTCGGCCAGCTCGTCCCCGAGCTGACCTGCCTGGAGAACGTCGCCCTGCCCCTCCGTCTCGAAGGGGTCAGGCGCAAGGAGGCCGAGCGCACCGCCCTGGGCTGGATGGAGCGCCTGGAGGTCGAGGCCCTCGCCGGCCAGCGGCCCGGCGAGGTCTCCGGCGGCCAGGGGCAGCGCGTCGCCGTGGCGCGTGCCCTGGTCGCCTCCCCGCGGGTGGTCTTCGCCGACGAACCGACCGGGGCGCTGGACTCCCTCAACGGCGAGCGGGTCATGGAGCTGCTCACCGAGTCCGCCAGGTCCGCGGGAACGGCCGTCGTGCTGGTCACCCACGAGGCGCGCGTCGCCGCGTACTCGGACCGCGACATCGTCGTACGCGACGGCCGCTGCCGCGGTCTGGAGTACGCCGTATGACCTGGCTGCGCGATCTCGGCCTCGGCATACGCTTCGCGGCGGCGGGCGGCCGCGAGGGCTGGGCACGGACCACACTCACCGCCGTCGGGGTGGGGCTGGGGGTGGCGCTGCTGCTCGTCGCCTCGTCCGTGCCCCATCTGCTGGCTGAACGCTCCCATCGCGACCTCGCGCGCCTGGAGAGCGCGGCTTCCTACGAGGGGAAGGCCGCGAAGTCCGACACCTCCGTGCTGCGTGTCAGCGCGGAGACCGAGTACAGGGGCAAGGTCGTCGGCGGCTTCCTCATGCGCCCGGAGGGTGCGCACCCGGTGACCCCGCCCGGGATCGGGGCACTCCCCGGCCCCGGGGAGATGGCGGCCTCCCCCGCGCTGAAGGAGCTGCTGGCCTCGCCCGAGGGCAGCCTCCTGCGGGAGCGTCTCCCGTACCGGATCACCGCGGCGATCGGCGACGCGGGCCTGCTCTCCCCCGGGGAGCTGTACTTCTACGCCGGCAGCGACACCCTGACCGCCGCCAACGGCGGCCATCGGGTCGACGGTTACGGCGACAGGCTCAAGGACGAGCCGCTCGCGCCCGCCCTCGTGGTCCTGGTCATCATGATCTGTGTGGTCCTGCTGGCGCCCGTCGCCATCTTCATCGCCACGGCCGTGCGCTTCGGCGGCGACCGCCGTGACCGCAGGCTCGCCGCCCTCCGTCTGATCGGTACGGACATCCGGTCGACCCGCAGGATCGCCGCGGGCGAAGCCCTCTTCGGCTCGCTGCTCGGGCTCCTCACGGGAGTGGTCTTCTTCCTCGTGGGCCGCAGGTTCAGCGGCTACGTCGAGGTGTGGAACTACAGCGTCTTCCCGTCCGACCTGACGCCCGCGCCGTGGATGGCGGCACTGGTCGCCGTCGCGGTGCCGCTCTGCGCGGTACTGGTGACGCTGGTCGCCATGCGCGCGGTGATCGTCGAACCGCTGGGCGTCGTGCGGCAGTCGGGCGGCCGGTCGCGCCGCCTCTGGTGGCGTCTGCTGGTCCCGGCCCTGGGGCTGGCCGTCCTGGGAGCGACCGGCAGGGTGGGCGAGGGCGGCTTCGTCGACCCGTACCCCATCGCGGCCGGTGCCGTCCTGGTCCTCTTCGGGCTCGCCCTGCTGTTGCCCTGGCTGGTCGAGGCGTGCGTACGCCCGCTGCGCCGCGGCCCGCTGTCCTGGCAGCTCGCCGTCCGCCGGCTGCAGCTGAACAGTGGCGCGGCCTCCCGCGCGGTCAGCGGGATCGCCGTCGCGGTGGCGGGTGCCGTGGCCCTGCAGATGATGTTCGCGGCGATGGGCGACGAGTTCTCGCACATGACGGGGCAGGACCCGTCACGTGCCCAGTTCCACACGTTCTCGGAGCGGGTCAGTGGGGACGCCGCCGTCCGGACCATCGAGGAGTTCCGCTCCACGAAGGGCGTCGAGGCCGTCATCGGCACGGTCGAGGCGTATGTGACGAAGCCCGGGACGTACAAGGAGGACGAGGTCACCCCGACCACCTCCCTCAGCATCGGTGACTGCGCGACCCTGAAGGAGCTGGCCGAGATCCGCTCCTGCGCGGACGGTGACGTCTTCGTCGTCCACCCGAGGGGCGACAAGGAGATGAGCGACTGGATGGACGAGACGGCACGCAAGGGAAAGGAGATCGAGCTCAACCCGGACATCGGCATGGTGCCGGGAGCGAAGCCGATGCGCTGGACCCTGCCCGCCGACGCCCCGACCGTGACCGCGGCGCCCGACCCGCTCGGCGAGGAGCACTGGGGCATCATGGCGACGGTCGGCGCCATCGACCCGCGCACGCTGCCGAACGCCCAGACCATCGCGCAGATCAAGGTCGACGAGGGGGTGGAGGACGTCGGCGAGTACGTGCGGAACACCGCCGCCAGGATCGACCCGGGCATGCGGGTCGCCGCCCTGACCTCGGTGACACGTGACCGTCAGTACGAAAGTGTGCAGACCGGGCTGCGGTTCGGCGCGCTGGCGACCCTGCTGCTGATCGCCGCCTCGATGCTGGTCTCCCAGCTGGAGCAGCTCAGGGAGCGCAAGCGGCTGCTGTCGGTCCTGGTCGCCTTCGGCACCAGGCGGGTCACGCTCGGCTGGTCGGTGCTCTGGCAGACGGCCGTCCCCGTGGCCATCAGCATCCTGGTCGCCGTCGCGGGAGGTGTCGGGCTCGGCGCCGTCATGACGTGGATGCTGGCCAAGACGGTGACGCGGTGGTGGGTGTTCCTGCCGATGGCGGGCGCGGGCGCGGCCCTCGTCCTGGCGGTGACCCTGCTCTCCCTGCCGCTGCTGTGGCGCATGATGCGCCCGGACGGCCTGCGCACGGAGTGAGCGCACGAGGGGTGGGCGCGCCGGCGCACGCGCTCACCCCTCGGCGTGCACCCGCACCGGCAGCGCCCCCAGGGCCCCGCGCAGCGCGGCCGCGAGCTCCTCGAACTCCTCATGGCGGGCCGAGCCCGTGCGCACCGCGAGGGCGACCCGCCGGGAGGGCGCGGGGTCCATGAAGTACCCCGTGGACAGCGCCTCGTTGCGCCCGGTCTCCACCGTCACCGCCGTACGCGGCAGCAGCGTCACCCCGAGCCCTCCGGCGACCAGCTGCACCAGCGTGGAGAGCCCGGCCGCGGTCGTCGTCACCGGCGCCCCCCGCGTGCGCCCCGCCTCACGGCAGATGTCCAGGGCCTGGTCGCGCAGGCAGTGCCCCTCGTCGAGCAGCAGCAGCGGAAGGTCGCGCAGCGTCTCGCGCGGCAGCCCCGCGCCCCCTGCGAGGTGGTGCCCCTTCTCCATCACGAGGACGAAGTCCTCGTCGAACAGCGGCAGTTCCGTGACCCCGGGCACACCCAGCGGCACCGCGAGCAGCAGCAGGTCCAGCCGCCCGGCGGCCAGCCCGTCCAGCAGCGAGGAGGTCTGCTCCTCGTGGACCTGGAGGTCCAGCTCCGGGTAGCGCTCATGGACCAGCCTGAGCACGGTCGGCAGCAGATACGGCGCCACGGTCGGGATCACGCCCAGGCGGAGTATCCCGGTGAACGGCGCGCGCACCGCCTCGGCCTCCTCCATCAGCTCGCCGAGCGCCTCCAGCACCGCCCGGCTCCGCACCGCGAGCCGCTCCCCGGCCGGCGACAGGAGCACCTTGCGCGTCGTACGCTCGATGAGCTGGACACCGAGTGCCACCTCCAGCGCGGACACCGCCCCGGAGAGCGCCGGCTGACTCATCCCGATTGCTGCCGCCGCGTCCCGGAAGTGCAGATGCTCCGCCACGGCCGAGAAGGCGCGCAGCTGCGAGAGGCTGGGCTGCTTGACCCTATTGGCCTGATTTACATACGCCACTGATAGGCACCTCCGATCATCCGCACCGAGTGTAGCTATTTCCGTGATCAATGCACTGTGTGCCAAGGTGGGGGCAGTCCAACCCCCAGGAAAGCCCCCAAAAGGGGATTTCCTACGCAGCAAGGAGTGCGCGTGCTCACTGTCGGTGACAAGTTCCCCGAGTTCGACCTGACCGCTTGTGTGTCGCTGGAGAGCGGCAAGGAGTTCGAGCAGATCAACCACAAGACCTACGAGGGTCAGTGGAAGATCGTCTTCGCGTGGCCGAAGGACTTCACCTTCGTGTGCCCCACCGAGATCGCCGCCTTCGGCAAGCTGAACGAAGAGTTCGCCGACCGTGACGCGCAGATCCTCGGCTTCTCCGGTGACTCCGAGTTCGTGCACCACGCCTGGCGCAAGGACCACCCGGACCTCACCGACCTGCCCTTCCCGATGCTGGCCGACTCGAAGCACGAGCTCATGCGTGACCTCGGCATCGAGGGCGAGGACGGCTTCGCACAGCGCGCCGTCTTCATCGTCGACCAGAACAACGAGATCCAGTTCACGATGGTGACCGCCGGTTCCGTGGGCCGTAACCCCAAGGAGGTCCTGCGGGTCCTCGACGCCCTGCAGACCGACGAGCTGTGCCCGTGCAACTGGACCAAGGGCGAGAACACCCTCGACCCGGTCGCGCTCCTCTCCGGCGAGTGAGCTGATACGACATGGCACTCGACGAACTGAAGTCCGCCATACCGGACTTCGCCAAGGACCTGAAGCTGAACCTCGGCTCGGTCATCGGCAACAGCGAGCTTCCCCAGCAGCAGCTGTGGGGCACCGTCCTGGCCTGCGCGATCGCCTCGCGCTCGCCGAAGGTGCTGCGCGAGCTGGAGCCCGAGGCCAAGGCCAACCTCTCCGCCGAGGCGTACACCGCGGCGAAGTCGGCCGCGGCGATCATGGCGATGAACAACGTCTTCTACCGCACCCGGCACCTGCTGTCGGACCCCGAGTACGGCAACCTCCGTGCGGGTCTGCGGATGAACGTCATCGGCAAGCCGGGCGTGGAGAAGGTCGACTTCGAGCTGTGGTCGCTCGCCGTCTCCGCCATCAACGGCTGCGGCCAGTGCCTGGACTCCCACGAGCAGGTGCTGCGCAAGGCCGGCGTCGACCGTGAGACCATTCAGGAAGCCGTCAAGATCGCTTCGGTGATCCAGGCGGTCGGCGTGACCCTCGAGGCCGAGGCCGTGCTCGCCGAGTAGTACCCCGCATACGAGAAGGGCCCCGAGGACGACCGACCGTCCTCGGGGCCCTTTTCATGTCCCGTTCCGCACCCGCCGGCTCACTTCTCCGGGCCGGTTCCCGGATCCGGCCGCCCGCCGGTGTCCGCCGGCTCGTCGGCCGGGCGGGCGCCCGGCGGCTCCGTCGGAGCCATGGCGGAGAGCGCGGTGGCACCGTGCGGCCCCGGCCCGTGGAGATCCGCCTGCGCGTGCCCGTAGGAGCGCAGATAGCCGACCACCGTGTTGGTCACCGCGACGAGCGGTACGGCGACGACGGCACCGCCGATGCCCGCGACCATGCCTCCGGCGGCGACGGAGAGCACGACGGCCAGCGGATGGACGCGCACGGCGCGGCCGAGGATGAAGGGCTGGAGGATGTGGCCCTCGATCTGCTGCACGGCGAGCACCACGATCAGCACCATCAGCGCGGTGAACACGCCCTGGGTGACGAGCGCGACGACCACCGCGAGCGCTCCGGAGATGACGGCGCCGACCAGCGGGATGAAGGCGAAGAGGAAGATGAAGACGGCGAGCGGCACCGCCATCGGCACATCGAGGAAGTAGATCCCGAGCCCGATGAAGATCGCGTCGATCAGCGCCACGATGACCGTGCCCCGCACATAGGCGGTCAGCGTCCGCCACGCGCGCGGGCCCGCGCCCGCGACTCCCGGACGGGCCTGGGCGGGCACGAGCTTGAGGACCCACTGCCAGATGCGCTTCCCGTCGTACATCAGGAAGAGCGTCGAGAACATCGCCAGCAGCACCCCGGTGAGCACCTCCACCATCACGGTGACGCCCTGGAGGCCGGCCGAGGTGATCTCCTCCGTGTTGGTGCCGATGGTGTCGCTGAGGTTCTTCGCGATGTCGTTGATCTGCGACTCGGTGACATGGAACGGGCTGTCCAGGAGCCAGCGCTTCAGCTCGTCGATGCCGTCGCGGACCCGGTCGGAGAGCGTGTCCAGGTTGTCCATCACCTGCCATACGACGAACCAGCCGACCAGGCCCATGACGACGAACCCGAGCACGGCGGTGACCGCGGTCGCCAGGCCGCGCGGCAGCCCGAGCCGCTTGAGCCGTACGACGGTCGGCTGCAGCATCGCGGTGACCAGCAGGGCCGCGGCGAAGGCGAAGACGACCAGCTGCACGGCGCTGATGATCCGCATCAGCACCCAGACCGTGCCCGCCAGGACCAGCAGCCGCCAGCCGGCCTCCGCCGCCACCCGCATCCCCCAGGGAATCGCGGCGACCGGTTCGGGCCGGGGGGCGGCGACGGCGGGGGCGTAGGAGGGCGGGCGCGGCACCTGGGCGGCGGCGACCGTGGAGAGTGTCGACGAGGACACGTCCTTGGCCGCGTCGACGTCGGCGCGCCGCTCGTCCTCGGCGCGGCGTTCTTCCAGGCGCGCCCCGATCTCGGTCAGTTCGGCTCCCAGCCGACCGAGCCACCCCGGAAGTCTCGACATGGTTTTTCCCTTCCCCCATCCGCTCCCCGCACGCCCCCCGGGGGCGGTCCGGGTCCGACCGTACACGCGAGAAGCCCCGCACCGTAGGAGACGGTGCGGGGCTTCCCGGAGTTGAGAGCGAACCTCGCGGGGTTCTAGTACCAGTGGTTGGCCTGCCAGAACGACCAGGCGGCGCAGGGGCTGCCGTAGCGGTCGCTGTTCATGTAGCTGAGGCCCCACTTGATCTGGGTGGCCGGGTTGGTCTGCCAGTCCGCGCCCGCCGACGCCATCTTGGAGCCGGGCAGCGCCTGCATGATGCCGTAGGCCCCGGAAGACGGGTTGGTCGCCTTGTAGTTCCAGCCCGACTCGCGCTCCACGATGTTGCTGAAGCACTGGAACTGGTCGGCCGGCATCATGGCGCGGGCCATGGCCTGGACCTCGGCGACGCTGTAGGAGCTCTGCGTCGAGAACGACGAGGCGCTCCGGACGGAGTCCCGGCTCGCGCGCTCGGCCGCTTCCTTGGCCTCGCGCTCCGCCTCCAGCTTGTCCTCGGCCGCCTGCTTCTTCGACTTGGCGTCCTTGGCGGCCTGGATGCGGGCCGTCTCCTCGGCGGACTTCTTGGCCGCCGCGTCGGCCGCTGATGCCTGGGCATCGGCCTGCTGCGTCAGCGAAGCGGTCTGC
Source organism: Streptomyces sp. CB02058 (assembly GCF_001905505.1). Taxonomy (GTDB): domain Bacteria; phylum Actinomycetota; class Actinomycetes; order Streptomycetales; family Streptomycetaceae; genus Streptomyces. The sequence goes on along the minus strand of NZ_LIPG01000001.1, from coordinate 808,386 downwards.
ACCTGGGCCTGCTGGCCCGCGGGGATGTCTGCGAGCAGCGTGGTGTCGGCTGCGGCCGCCTCGAAGTTGTTGTCGTCGACAGCGGGAGTGCTGCCCGACGCAACGCCCACGACGGCGCCTACGGTGGTTACCGCCGTGGCCGATGCCACTGCGAACCCCCGGACCGAGATCCGGCTCACACGGTGTCCTTCCAGCATCGCCCGCTTAGGTGACCTCGCGGGCGCGATCGTGCCCCTGACACTGGCCTCCCTACTGCATGGGTCACGGGAGGCACGGGCCCGGTGGGCGGCTTCCTCTCGGAAGCGCCGCGTGGTGCTCGCGGGCGGCATACGGACGGCGATTGTTGAGTTGTGTGGTGCGGGGCGCCTTCGGAGGTGCCCAAGTGCCGTATGCGGGGCCTGACGGAAGCAAGACTCTGCCGGAAGGACACGGCGCGTTGCAATTCTGTGTTGCGTGTGAAAGCTCACACCTCGTTTGGCGCACAACTTTTTCGGAAATGACGGCGCAACACGATGCCGCCCGGCTAAGCTCCTTGGCTCGCCGGGCGGCATCTATGGTGTGTACCGGGTCAGATGTGACCGTCCTCCAGCATTTCGGTCACGAGCGCGGCGATCTGCGAGCGCTCGGAACGGGTGAGGGTGACGTGCGCGAAGAGCGGATGCCCCTTCAGTTTCTCGACCACGGCGACGACTCCGTCGTACCGGCCGACCCTGAGGTTGTCCCGCTGCGCCACGTCGTGCGTGAGCACCACACGCGAATTCGCCCCGATCCGGGACAACACGGTCAGAAGGACATTCCGCTCCAGCGACTGCGCCTCGTCCACGATCACGAACGCGTCGTGGAGGGAGCGGCCCCGGATGTGGGTGAGCGGCAGGATCTCCAGCATCCCGCGCCCCAGCACCTCTTCGATGACCTCGCGCCCGGCGACCGCCGACAGCGTGTCGAAGACGGCCTGCGCCCAGGGGCTCATCTTCTCGGCCTCGCTGCCGGGGAGATAGCCGAGCTCCTGCCCGCCGACCGCGTACAGCGGCCGGAAGACCATCACCTTCTTGTGCTGCCTGCGCTCCAGCACGGCCTCCAGGCCCGCGCAGAGCGCCAGGGCGGACTTGCCGGTGCCCGCCCGGCCGCCCATGGACACGATCCCGACGTCCGGGTCGAGGAGCAGATCGAGCGCGATGCGCTGCTCGGCGCTGCGGCCGTGGATGCCGAAGGCCTCCCTGTCCCCGCGCACGAGACGGACGTTGCCCTCGGCCGTGACCCTGCCGAGCGCCTTGCCGCGCTCGGACTGGAGGACCAGCCCGGTGTGCACGGGGAACTCGGCGGCCTCTGGGACGTACAGCGTCTCCTCGCTGAAGAGCAGGTCGACCTGTTCGGCCGCGAGGGAGAGCTCCGACATCCCGGTCCAGCCGGAGTCGGTGATGGCGAGTTCGGCGCGGTACTCCTCGGCGAGGAGGCCGACCGAGGACGCCTTGATGCGGAGCGGCAGGTCCTTGGAGACGACCGTGACGTCGTAACCCTCGGCCTGGAGATTGCGCGCGACCGCGAGAATCCGTGAGTCGTTGTCCCCCAACCGGTAGCCGGCGGGCAGTACGCCGGGGTCGGAATGGTTGAGTTCGACACGGAGCGACCCGCCCAGATCCCCGAGCGGGATCGGGGCGTCCAGCCGGCCGTACCGGACCCGGAAGTCGTCCAGCAGGCGCAGGGCCTGCCGGGCGAAGTATCCGAGCTCCGGGTGGTGCCTCTTGGCCTCCAGCTCCGTGACCACCACGATCGGCAGCACGACTTCGTGCTCGTCGAAGCGGGCCATGGCGTTGGGGTCGGCCAGCAGGACGCTGGTGTCGAGAACATAGGTGCGCCGGTCGGGCATGCGGCGCTTAGTGCTGGTCACGGAAGGACGTACCCCCTCGGACGAGGTCGGGGAGTGCGACGAGCGTCGCGGAACCCCCGAAGGGAGAGGACGGACCGGGTTCGGGCCCCGTGCGCGGGCCGAACTCCGGCCCTCCGCGTCGGCCGCATGTCGTGCGGTCCTTCGTGTGCAAAGGGCCTCCCGGGCGAGCGGGCTGGGCGCCGCTCACTTGGTTGCGACGTCCGCCTGGTTGCTGACCGGACATCGACCTGAGAGCTGTATTCCCTCGAACACGCGAAGCCATGCCCCGGCCTGCGAGAAGGTGTGTCCCGCCGGGCGCCCGGCGGGCCCCCTCGTCCTCGTGCCGTCAGGCCCCGTAGCGCCGGTGGCGCGCCGCGTAGTCACGCAGGGCGCGCAGGAAGTCGACCTTGCGGAAGGCCGGCCAGAAGACCTCGCAGAAGTAGTACTCCGAATGGGCGCTCTGCCAGAGCATGAAGCCCGAGAGGCGCTGCTCCCCGCTGGTACGGATCACGAGGTCCGGGTCGGGCTGTCCGCGGGTGTAGAGGTGCTCGGAGATCAGGTCCGTCGAGACGACCTCGGCGAGCTCCTCGAAGGTCGTGCCCTTGGAGGAGTGCTCCAGCAGCAGGGACCGCACGGCGTCGGCGATCTCCTGGCGCCCGCCGTAGCCGACGGCGACGTTGACGATTATCCCCTCGACGCCCGCCGTGGCCTCCTCCGCCTCCTTCAGGACGGTCTGGGTCCGCGCGGGCAGCAGGTCGAGCGTCCCGACGTGGTGGACGCGCCAGCGCCCGTCGGCCGCCAGCTGGCGCACGGTGTTCTCGATGATGCCGAGCAGCGGGATGAGCTCCGCCTCCGGCCGGTCGAAGTTGTCCGTGGACAGCAGCCAGAGGGTGACGACCTCGACCTGCGTCTCGCTGCACCAGCCGAGCAGCTCGGAGATCTTGTCCGCCCCTGCCTGGTGCCCCTCCACGGCGGAGCCGCCGGACGCCTTCGCCCACCGCCGGTTGCCGTCGAGGATGACTCCGATGTGCTTGGGCACCTGTTCGTGATCCAGGCGGCCTTCCACCCGGCGGGCGTAGAGCCCGTACACCAGGTCGCGCAAGTTCACTGAGTTCACCCTCTCGGTTCCGTACGGGCCCGAGGCCCGCCCTCCCCCTCGCCGGGGGTCCGGGGCCGCCCCCCGGGGGATCACCGTGCGGTCCGCGCACCGCGCTGACGCGCTGCGGACCGGCATGTCCCGAAGCGGCCACATTACTGCGGACGGGTCACGGGGGCCCAACCCGGCCTGTCACAAGTCCGTGATAAGGAGTGAAACGTGACTGATTCCCTCTCCTACCTCCCCGACGCGTCGCGCTACGACTCCATGGAGTACCGCCGCACCGGCCGCAGCGGGCTCAGGCTTCCCGCCGTGTCGCTCGGTCTGTGGCACAACTTCGGCGACGACCGCGGCCTGGACTCCCAGCGGGCGATCCTGCGCCGTGCCTTCGATCTGGGTGTGACCCACTTCGACCTGGCCAACAACTACGGCCCGCCGCCCGGCTCCGCCGAGCTGAACTTCGGCAAGCTCCTCCGCCAGGACTTCGCCCCGTACAGGGACGAGCTCGTCGTCTCGACGAAGGCGGGCTACCGGATGCACCCCGGCCCGTACGGCGAGTGGGGCTCCCGCAAGTACCTGCTGAACTCGCTCGACGCCTCGCTGAAGCGGATGGGCCTCGACCACGTCGACATCTTCTACTCCCACCGCTTCGACCCCGCCACTCCGCTCGAGGAGACGATGGGGGCGCTCGCCTCGGCCGTGAGCCAGGGCAAGGCGCTGTACGCGGGCGTGTCCTCCTACAACGCGGTGCAGACCGCCGAGGCGGCCCGCATCCTCGAGGAGATGGGGGTTCCCGCCCTGATCCACCAGCCGTCCTATTCGATGGTCAACCGCTGGATCGAGTCGGACGGGCTGCTCGACACGCTGGAGACGGCCGGCATGGGCTGCATCTCCTTCGCTCCGCTCGCCCAGGGGCTGCTCACGGACAAGTACCTGTCGGGCATCCCCGAGGGTTCGCGGGCCAGCCAGGGCAAGTCGCTGGACCCGGGCCTGCTGTCCGACGAGATGGTGCGCCGGCTGCGCGGGCTGAACGACATCGCGCGGGGCCGCGGCCAGTCCCTCGCCCAGCTGGCGCTGAACTGGGTGCTGCGTGACAGCCGCATGACGTCGGCGCTGATCGGCGCGTCGAGTGTGAAGCAGCTGGAGCAGAACGTGGCGGCGCTCGCCGCACCGGCGCTGACCGCCGAGGAGCTGAAGGAGATCGACACCTTCGCCGTGGACACCGCGAGCACCAACATCTGGGCCAACCGGGGCTGAGAGCGCCCTCGGGAGCCGCCCGTTTCCGTGTGCCGTCCGGTGCGCGGGGGCGGGAACACCGGCCTTCGTCCACAGGGCCCGCACATCCGCTCCACACCCCGGGCACAAAAAACGGGCCGGTCCGTGGGGGGGGTTACGGACCGGCCCGAGGGGGGGTTTCCACCATAACCCTTCGTAAGTGATGCTGCGTGCCACGCCACAAAATAATTACTCTCCGAATTCGCCGGAATGCGCTGCGGAGATGCGCTCCGGCCGTGTCCGGTACGCCGTAGCGGACAGGACCCGTCCTGTTGACGTCCTAGGTTCGGCCCATGACGACACGAGCCCGCACCGCCACCGTGACCTGGTCCCGGGCGAACGCACGCCGGCTGGAACGGCAGTACCTCTCCGACGGCGTTCCGCCCGCCGGTGGCGCCGCCCCGGGTGTCACCCGCGCCGTCTCCGCGATGCTCGGGGCGCACGCGCAGGTGCTGTCCGCCGCCGAGCTCTCCATCGGGCTCCGGGCCCCCGGTGCGACCCGTACGGACGTGCGTACGGCGCTGTGGGACGACCGGAGCCTCGTCAAGACGTTCGGGCCGCGCGGCACCGTGCATCTGCTGCCCGCCGAGGAGCTCCCGATGTGGACCGGCGCCCTGTCGGCGGTGCCGTGGGACGCCGGCCGCCTCTCCAAGGACGCCCGGATGACTGCCGATCAGGTCGAGGCCGTCGTGGCGGCCGTGGCCGACGCGCTGACCGGCGCCGAGCTCACGGTCGACGAGCTCTCCGACGAGGTGATCGCCCGCACCGGCCCCTGGGCGGGCGATCCGGTGATGCCCGCCTTCCAGGGGTGGTGGCCCCGCTGGCGCCAGGTGATGCATCTCGCGGGCCACCGCGGCGCCCTCTGCTACGCGCCGAACCGCGGCCGGAAGGCCACGTACACCAATCCCGGGACCGGCCCGCTGCCCGGCCCCGAGGCCACGGCGGCGCTCGTGCGGCGCTATCTGCACGCCTACGGTCCCGCGACCCCGGGCCACTTCGCCCGGTGGCTCGCGGCGCCGGCCGGCTGGGCCGGGAAGCTCTTCGAGGACCAGGCCTCGGCCGGCGCGATCGAGGAGGTCGCCTTCGAAGGCTCCGGGCCGGCCTGGGTGGTGGCGGGCGACACCCGGTTCCCCTCAAAGGCACCGCGCGGGGTGCGGCTGCTGCCCTACTTCGACGCGTTCGCCATCGCCTCCAGGCCCCGCGAGCTGCTCTTCCCCGGCGCGGCGTACGAACGCGCGCTGGCGGGCGGCCAGGCGGGGAACTTCCCCGTGCTGCTGGTGGACGGTGAGGTCGCGGGGGTGTGGCACCAGCGGCGCTCGGGGAAGCGGATCGCGGTGACGGTGGAGCCGCTGACCGCCCTGGACGGCGCCCGGACCCGGGAGCTGGAGGAGCGGGTGGCCCGGGTCGGCGAAGTGATGGAGGGGACGCCGGAACTGACGGTGGGAAAGGTGACGGTGGGCGGGCACGCGTAGCGGGGGGGGCGGGCCGCCGCCCCTCGCCTCGGAGGCGCAGGCGGCGGGGCCCGCTCCCCCGGCCTCAGCGGCGCACGAAGCGGATGGCCACGGTGTCGCCGCCCTTGACCACGAAGTCGCCGTTCTCGCACCGGAACACCGCTTCGTACACCTCGCCGTGCTCGTCGCGCAGCTCCTGCGTGCCGATGACCGTCCACGCCCCGCCGTACGGGGGCAGCGGCAGACGGCTCAGCTGCTCGAACTGCCACTGACCCGCGGGCACGCACCAGTCGGGGAGGCCGGGCCAGGCGCCGGAGGTGATGTTCAGCGTGTGGTCGGACGCACAGGTCAGCAGGACCGACTGTCCGCCCTCCAGCACGAATTCGACGGCTTCCGGCTCCCCCGCGCGGCCCTCGGGCCGATAGAACAGGCCATGGACGGCGATGATCCGCGCCCCCGTGAGCCAGTCGGCCTTCCCCTGCCTCGTCCGGCCCGCCGGCGGGCTGATCTCGTCGCCCGGCATTTCCCTTCCCACCGACATGACCTGCTCCTTCGTTGTGCGCTCAACCACCAGGGTCGCACTACTCATGGGTAGGACGGAGGGGCAGGGGATGCCGTTGCACCCGGATCCTGTGAATTGACCTTCAGCGTAGGCCTGTTGGCGGATGTTCCGGTTTGCGTGCCTCGACGAGGAACCGGGAGCTGTGGGCGACGAACGGTCCTTCCTCCTCGATGAGCCGGTGCAGGGAGCGGAGTTGGGGCAGGTACTCCGCGACGGTGAATCCCGGCACCATCCAGATGACCTTGCGCAGGAAGTGGACGACGGCGCCGATGTCGTGGAACTCGATGCGCAGCCGCTCGGCCCGCAGGTCCGTCACCTCCAGACCGGCCGCCTCCGCGCCCCTGCGCGCGCGCCCGGGATCCCGCGCGTCGCGCTCCTCGGGGGTGCGGGGGCCGAGGAAGTACTCGATGAGCTCGAAGACGCTGGCGGGGCCGACCTGTTGGGAGAAGTACGTGCCTCCGGGGGCCAGCACCCGGGCGATCTCCTCCCACCAGGTCGTCACCGGGTGCCGGCTGACGACGAGGTCGAAGGCACGGTCTCCGAACGGCAGCGGCGATCCCTCCCCGCACGCGACGACGGCCGCGCCGCGCGGGTGGAGCAGCGCGGTGGCGCGGGCGATGTTCGGCGGCCAGGACTCGGTGGCCACGGTCAGCGGCGGCAGCACGGGCGCGGAGGCGAGGACCTCGCCTCCGCCGGTGTCGATGTCCAGCGCGGCGCGGGCGCGCGCCAGGCGGCCCGCCATGGCCCGTGCGTACCCCCACGAGGGCCGCTCCTCGGTGGCCCGGCCCTCGAACCAGGAGAAGTCCCAGCCCTCGACGGAGACGGAGACGGCCTCCGCGACGAGGGCGTCGAAGCGCTCGTCCGACGTGGAGGCGGCGGAGGAGGACGAGGGGCCGGAGGATGCGGGCGATGGGGTCATCAGGGCAGCGTGGCAGCCTCCCGCCGCCCCGCGCGACCGGATATTCCGTACGTCCGTGCGCATGGTGAGGCTCAAGCGGCGAGGCCCCCGAACAGCAGACCGACGAGCGCTCCGGCGATCATGAAGGGGCCGAACGGGATGCCCGTCCTGCGCCCGGCCCTTCGCAACAGCATCAGTCCGGCCCCGTACAGCGCGCCGAAGAGGAAGCCCGCGAAACCGCCCGCGCACAGCACCGCCCAGCCGTACCAGCCGAGTGCCACCCCCAGCGCGAGGGCGAGCTTCACGTCGCCGAAGCCCATGCCGGTGGGGTTGATCAGGAAGAGCAGGAAGTAGAAGCCGCCGAGCGCCGCTCCTCCGAGGAGGGCCGTGGTCCAGGACCCGCCGTGCTCGGGCAGCAGCGCGGCGCACCCCAGGAGCACGGCTGCCGCTCCGGCGAGGGGCAGGGTCAGCCGGTCGGGCAGCCGGTGGACCCGGCGGTCGATGACGGCGAGGAGTACGGCGACGGGCGCCAGCAGCAGCCAGACGACGGCCTCCGGCCGGAGGCCGGTGGCGGCGGCGAGGGCCGCGCAGGCGAGCACGGTGACCGCCGGGGCGACGGCTCCGGGGGCGTAGCGGCGCGGCCGGGCCGGTGCCGGGCGTGCCCCGGGGTCCTCGGGTGCCGGGGCGCCGGGCAGCGCGGGGACGGTCACGGCGCAGGTCGCGCACCGGGTCGTGCCGAGCCAGCCGCGCGCGGGTCCCGTGAACGCGTGCCCGGCCGGGCAGGCGTCCCGCCAGGGCTCCTCGGGCTCCACGGAGAAGCGGTAGGCGGCGCGCGGGAGCAGCAGTCCGGCGGCGGCGCCCCAGAGCACGGCGACCGCGATGAGGGTGGCGTCCACGGCGCCGACCCTAATCCGCCCCGTGCTGCGGGGTCTTGGGCCCTGGGGCCCACTGCGGGCCGTTCCGGACCCAGAGTGCGCCTCGGGGGTCTACGGTCTGTGCCCATGGGGAAATGGCGCGACGGCAGCGGGACACTGACGGTCGGAACGGACGAGGACGTGCGGGAGGTGCCGCTGCGCATCGCCGCCTCCTACCGGGCGCGGACGCGGGGCCTGCTCGGGGTGGACGGCGTCGACGGGGCGCTGTTGATCACACCGTGCGGGAGTGTGCACACCTTCCGGATGCGGTTCACCATCGATGTGGCCTATCTGGACCGGAAGTTCAACGTCCTGGCGGTCCGCACGATGAAGCCGGGCCGCCTCGGGCTGCCCAGGCTCCGTGCCCGTCATGTGGTGGAGTCGGAGGCCGGGGCGATGGAGCGGTGGGGGCTGCGGCCGGGGACCCGGGTGCGGGTCTCCGTGCCCGTCACGGAAGTTTCGCCGCCTGTGCGGTGACGAGGGAGGCGGGGATCTCAGGGGTCTTCGCCGTGAGGAAGTCCGCCGCGTAGAAGGTGACGACCGTCGACCCGGTCCGTACGAGGTGGAAGACGAGCGGGACCTTGGCCCCGGCCAGGCTGCCCGTCACCTGGTAGGCGAACGAGTCCTGCCCCGCCCGGGGCGCGGACAGCGCCTTGACCGCCGTGTAGGTGGACGGCCCGTCCTGGCTCGTCGCGCGGAACCCGCCGGCGCAGGCCTTCACGGCGGCCCGGACCGAGCTGAGCAGTTCCTCTGCGCCGCCGGCGGGGTGGGAGGTGAGGATCTCGGTGACGACGGTCTGGTCGTCCTTGCCCTCCTCGGTGGTGTCCATCGCCGTACGGAAGACGGTGGCCGTGGGGGCGGGTTCGGGCGAGCCGTTGATGATCGCGGTGATCGGCCGGCAGGCCTCGTCCTCGGACTCCTCGGTGCCTCGTTCGTCGGCGCCCTCCAGCGGGGCGATCGCGTAGTCCGGCAGCTCGCCCGTCTTCAGGGCCACCTCGGCGAGTTCGGCCTCGGTGAGCGTTTTGCCGCTGCTGCTGGGCTTCGGGGCGGCGGAGGAGGCATCGGGCGCGGCGGTTCCGGTGCCGCCGGCGGACTCGGTGCCGGGGTCCGCCTTCTGCGAGGCGGCGGCCTTCTTGTCCGGGCCCTTGTCCTCGCCGCCCTCCGGGCCACAGCCGGTGGCCGCCAGGCAGAGGACGAGCGCGCTCGTCGCCACGACAGTGGTACGTACCTTCATCGCTCACCGCTCCTGACCCGCTGTGCACCGGATGAGCACGCTAACAACCGGGATGCCCCCGGCGCGTGGGTCCGTGGACCCAACTCACGGCGGCCCCGGCCCCAGCAGCGTCCATGCCCCGTAGGCGGCGGAGGCGAGGGCCAGAGCGGCGACGACCGTGGCCGTGCGCGCCGTCGTACGCAGTCGTGCCAGCGCGACGGCCGGCGGCAGGAGCAGCGGGAAGGCGGGCATCATCAGGCGCGGCCGTGAGCCGAAGTAGCCGGAGCCGATGAGCGAGATGACGACGATCCCGATGCCGTAGACGAGCACGGGCAGCGGCTGGCGCTGCCGTACGCACAGGAGGACGAGCCAGCCGAGCAGTCCGAGGGCCGCGCACAGCCCCAGGGCGGCCGGCAGCGGCAGACCGAGGATGAACGCGGCGAGCGCCCGGCCGCCGTCGATGCTGTTGCCCCACTGCGCCTGCACCTCGAAGTACGCGAGGGGGCTGCCCTGCCGTACGCCGACGAACACCACGTACGCCAGCCAGCCCAGCGGCGCCAGGCAGACCCCGAGCAGCATGCGCGCGTTGCGCCGGAGCAGGCCCTGCCGGTCGCCCCGCCCGCTGTCGCGTACGAGGACGGCGGCGGCGGTGAGCGCGAGGGCCGCGATGAGCGCGGCGGCCGACGGCCGGGTCAGCCCGGCGAGCACGCAGAGCGCGCCCGCGGTGATCCAGCGGTCCTTGAGCACGGCGTACAGGGACCATGCGGCGAGCGCGGTGAACAGGGTCTCGGTGTACGCCATCGACTGCACGAACGCGGTCGGGTACGCGCCCCACAGCGCGGCCAGGAGCACCCCGGTGCGCCGCCCGTGCAGCCTGGCCCCGACGGCGAAGATCCCCCAGGCCGCGACGAGCCCGGCGATCCAGGCGATCGTGATTCCGGCGCTCTGCGGGGTGAGCGGGGTGACCGTGGCGAGGCCGCGTTCCAGGGCCGGGAGGAGCGGGAAGAACGCCAGGTCGGGGTGGACGGTGCCGTCGGGGAGGGTGGCGGTCCAGCCGTAGCCGTTCTCGGCGATCCGCTGGTACCAGACGGAGTCCCAGCGCCCGCCCAGCAGGTGCGGCGCGTCCTTCCCCGCGGCCGACGCGGCCACCCAGAAGACGAGGAGCCCGACGGCCCGGACCGCCGCGTAGGCGCCCAGCGCGGGGGCCGCGACGGCGAGCTGTGCCGCGGCGCGGTGCCGGGTGCTGCGTGGTTCGGGCGCCGCCGGGCGGAGGCGCGTCTGCTGATCGGGCATGCGGCCGATTATGGTCCCGCGACCGTACGGACCACCAAGCCGGGCCGGGCGGGGGCACAGCTCAGGTCGTGCAGGTCACCGGGCCGGGCCGGGCGGAGGTGCTCCTCGCGTCGTGCAGGTCACCGGGCCGGGCCGGGCGGAGGTGCTCCTCCGGCTCGCAGTACTTCCGCGTGTGCGTTGCGCCGGGTGCCGAGCTCCCGGCCGACCAGCGGGGCGACCGTGCGGATCAGCTTCAGCTGTGCGGAACGCAGGACCCGTAACGTGCTGTCGTCGGCCCAGCCGGTCGTGGTGGACCACTCGTAGCCGGAACCGACCACCTCGCTGGCGAAGGCGATCTCGGTCGCCAGCAGGGCCCGCGCCCAGTCCATCGGGTCCAGGGACTCCTTCTCGGCGAGGGCGCTGCGGATCGACATGCCACGGCGGCTGAGGTCCTCCGCGCTGTCGAAACCCATGGCCACGGCGAACTCCTCCGTGCACCGGGCGGGTCCGCACCATTCCATCAGCCCGTGCTGGAGCAGCCGGGACTCCTCGTCGGTCATCGTCAGTTGCTCAGCCGTGGGCACGCGCCGTCACCTTCCGGTTGCGGCCCGGCCCGGCGCCGTGGGGGTGCGCCGGGACGGGCGTCGATCACCTGCAGCGCAGACGTTATTGACCCGGCGGTCGCCCGTCTTGGGCCCAGGGGCCCAACCCGGGACCTCAGCGGTCCCGGCCCGCCGGGAGCTCAGCCGCGGACGCTCTCACCGCCCCTCCCGGCGCTCCTCGTACGAGAGCTCGGTGAGCACCTCGACCCGGGCCCTCGGCAGGTGCTCCATCGGGGCCTCGACGGCGTCCACGACGAGCACCGGGGGTTCCTCCTCGCCCTCCAGCAGACGCGCCCTGGTCGCCCGGCCGTCCGGCCCGACAGCCCGGTACACCGACGGCCGCGCTCCGGGCGCGGGATGCAGGACGGTCGTACGGAGCCGGGCCGCGAGGCGCGAAGCCGCATCCGCCTCGGACGGCGGCGAGGTCACCGCGGCCCGGCCCCTCAAGGTCACCCGGAGGGCCGGATCCGCGTGAACTTCGCCGCCATCACCGGACCGAGTTCCTCGACGATCGCGTGTCCGGGCTTGCCCGGGAAGGGCAGGTGCTCCAGGAACGAGGTGTCGATCACCTCGTCGATGCCGGGCACTCCGCGCGCGCTCTGCTCCTCCAGGAACGTGAAGGTCCGGCGCCAGTCGGGCGCGTCGGCATCGGCGCCGAGGTAGGACCGCACGGTCTCCTGGGTGACGTCCCAGAAGAACACGTGGGGCAGCACGGTGCCGTTCTCGTTGAACACGTGCGACTCGTAGAGATCCTCGAACTCGGGGATCCGCGAGACGAGATCCTGCACCAGCTGTACGTCCGCGGTCGTCGGCACCCGTCCGGCCACGGCGTCTCCTCAGTCGTCCCACGGCAGCCGCACCGGGCGCCGGTGCCACCACCAGCCCCGGTCGGCGACGGCGGAACCCGAGCGGGTGAGGCGGCCGAGCAGCGCGCCGTCGTCGCTCTCGGTGCCCTGCCGGAACACCTCGTCGAGCTCCGCGACGGCCCGGCCGACCGGCTCCCGCTCGGGCCCCGCGATACCGGCCAGCTCCTCCAGGCGGTCCCGGGTGCGCAGGTCCTCGACGTACAGCTCGGCGGTGTAGTGCCCGCCCGGCGACCATCCGGCCTCGATCCGGCGCACGAGGCGTTCCCAGAGCAGCAGTGCCTCGCGCGCCCGGTTCACGTTGCCGGTGGCCGGCGCACGGCCGTGCGGGTCACTCGCCGCCGCGTAGGCGTCGGTGACCGGGGTCTCCACGTGCTGCTCACGCAGGATCTCGGCCAGCACCTCGACCCGGGCCCCCGGCAGCTGGTCCATCGGGGCCTCGACCGCGTCGACCACCAGCACCGGAGGATCCTCGTCCCCCTCCAGTAGACGCGCCCGGGTCGGCGTCCCGTCCGGACCCACCGCCCAGTACGCCGAAGGGGCCTTCTCCCGCGCGGGGTACAGGACCGTCGTACCGAGTACACCGGCGAGCCGTTGGGCCGCCTCCTCCTCGCCCGGCGGGGCCGCCACCGCGTCCGAGGCGGACACGTCCCAGGCGAGCGCCACGTCCCCGGCCACGGAGTGGTAGGAGCACAGGACCGGGGCGTCCCAGTTCCTGTCGTCCGCCTGCCCGTCCTCGTCGGCGACATCCACATCGGTGGCCGGTACGCCGAGTGCTCCGGCCAGCGCCGGCGCCATGAGGTGCGGCGCGGGCCGGTGCACGGTCAGGAACGTGTAACTCGCGGTCATGAATAGGTCCCGTCGTAAACCTTCTTGGCCTTCTCCACCACCTCAGGATGGTCAGCAAAGCGCGGGTTCCTTGTCAAAGCGGGCGAATCCGTCTTGCCTCCCGCCTTGGCGATCTCCTTGAGCGCCGCGTACTCGTTCCTGTCGAGTTCCACGAGCCCCTTGCCGGAGATCGGGAAGGTCCGGCCGTTCTCCTCCACGCCGTACTTGCGCCCGTTGATCTCATAGGCGCTGCCGTTGTCGACGAGCTTGCCCTTGCCTTCCGCGATGCCCTTGATGTCGTTGGTGATGTCGGCCTCGTTGCCCTTGAGGATGACGGTGTTCTTCTCCTTCACCATGCCGTTCCTCGCGCCCGCCACGGTGTGCCTCGGATGCGGCGGCTTGAGTTTCTTGCCGGCCGCGGGCCCCTTGACGCTCGGGTCGGTCTCGAACTCGCAGTCGTTGTTGTGCACCAGCGCGCTGGCGGCGCCGATGCCGACGTAGTACGCGTGGATGCCGTCGATCGAGAGGTCGTGCGTGGTCTGCCGCTCCGTGTAGCGGGAGACTCCCGTCACCACGAGCGACCTGCCGTCGGGAAGCCGGAGGCGTTCGCCGGCCACGATCTCGCCGGCGTCCACCCAGTCCTGCCGGCCGTTGAGCCAGAAGGGGTGCGTGTCGGTGGCCGTGATCCGGCCGGCCGAGGTGCTCAGCCGGGTGAAGTGCTTGTCGTCGTGGGTGGTGAAGGTCTCCGACACCTGGCGCACCGCGGAGACACCGCGCACCGGATCGGTGGCGACCACCGTGTCCCCCACACGCAGGGACTCGATGGGAACCCGCCTGCCGTCCGCGACGAGTACCGGGGTGCCTGGCGGGAAGCTGTGACTGACCGGGCACGTCCGCGGCTTGTCGTCCTTCTTGGGCGGGTCCTTCTTCTCCGCGTCGAGCTTCGCCTTCGCGTCGTCGAGCTTCTTCTGAGCGTCCTTGACCTTCTTACGGTTCTTGATCAGATTCTTCAGACCGTCATAAAGATCCCCGCCATGCTTCTTCAGCTTCTTGATCAGATCGACGGCCTTCTTCCACTTCCACGGCGCCCCGTACTTCGCCGCGAGCTTCCCGACCGCACCACCCACCAGACTCAACAGCACATTGATCAACGTCTCCGTGCACGCACCCATGTCCCCCTTGGTGATGCAGTCCAAAGCGTCCGTGATCCCCAGCTCGTCCGCCAGGATCTTCGCCAGCTCCTTCGCCGCCTCGATCGCCTGGTCCGAACTGTCCTTCTCCGCCTTCTGCGCGTCCTGCAGATCCTTCAACGCCGCGTCGTAATCAATCTGCGACTGGGACTTCGGCCCACCACCGTCCGAAACCGGATCACCCTCACCCGCCGGACCATCCGCAGTGACATCCGTGTCCCCACCGCCGTCACCACACCCACCACCGCCACCGATCCGGCAGACCTGCGCACTGATCTTCTCCGTCAGCTCCGCACCGATCCCCGTCGCCACCAGAGCGCCGACGATCGCCACCACCACCAGCACGAGACCCAGATACTCGATCGCACCCTGACCACGCTCACCCCGACGCGACCCGCGCAACCCGAGCAACCGCACCCCCGTCCGGGGCACACACCCCCGCGACCAACGGCGCAACCCACCACGCACATCCCCCGGACCAGTCATACCCCCGACGCTAACCACCCCACAGGGCAACGGTCTTGGGCCCCCGGACCCAAACCGGCGGAAGCCGCGCCCAAAGGTGCCCCGCCCCCGGTCGTCTCGGGTGCCGGACCCGGCGGAGGGGGCTCGGCACGCCGTGCGAGGGTTTCGAGCGTCCGTACGAGGCGTACGGCGGCGTGGACAGCGTGGGAGAAGGGTGACAGCGGATGGCCGGTTCATCGGTACCGACGGCGGAGGAACGCACGGAGCAGCCTCCGTCCGGCGCGCCCGCCCCACGGCCACGGCTGGTCCGCGATCTCTCCCTCTCCGCCGTGCTGGCCGGCGTCGTCGCGGTCGTCGTGTCCTACTCCGGCCCGCTGGTCATCGTGCTGTCCGCCGCCCGTGCCGGGCACCTGGACGCGGGGCAGACCGGTTCCTGGATCTGGGCGATCTCGATCGGCAGCGGGCTGACCTGCATCGCCCTAAGCCTGCGGACCCGTATGCCGGTCATCACCGCCTGGTCGACTCCGGGTGCCGCCCTGCTGGTCACCAGCATCGGTTCGTACGCGTACGGCGAGGTGATCGGCGCCTTCGTGGTGTCCGGGGTCGTGATCGCCCTGATCGGGGTGACCGGGATCTTCGGGCGGCTGATGCGGCTCGTGCCGGGCGCGGTCGTCTCGGCCATGCTCGCGGGCATCCTCTTCTCGTTCGGCGCGGAGGTGTTCACCTCGCTCGAGCACACCCCGGTCATCGCCGGGTCCGTGCTCCTGGCCTATCTTCTGGGGAAGCGGTGGCTCCCCCGGTACGCGGTCCTCCTGGCGCTGGTCGCGGGGGTGGTGTGCAGTGCCGCGAGCGCGAAGCTCCATGTGCGGCTGGACCATGTCGGTCTGGTGCAGCCGGTGTTCACGATGCCCGCCTTCTCGGTGGCCTCGCTGGTCGGGATCGCCGTCCCTCTGACCCTGGCGACGCTGGCCTCCCAGAACGCCCCCGGCGTCGGCGTGCTGTCAGCGTCCGGATACCGCCCCGATGACCGGCTCCTCGTCGGCTCCACCGGCCTCGTCTCGGCGGTGCTCGCCCCCTTCGGCTCGCACGCGGTGAACCTCGCGGCCATCACCGCCGCGATCTGCACGGGCCCCGAGGCGCACCGCGATCCCCGACGCCGCTACGTCGCCGGGGTCGCCTGCGGCGCCGTGTACCTGGTGGTGGGGGCGTTCGGCTCGACCCTGGTGGCGTTCTTCGCGGGCCTGCCGAAGGAGCTGGTCGCCGCCCTCGCCGGGGTCGCGCTCCTCGGCGCGCTGTCCGGTGGCCTGACGGGCGCGGTACGGGAGGAGAAGGACCGGGAGGCCGCCCTGATCACCTTCCTGGCCACGGCGTCGGGCGTCACGCTGTTCGGCATCGGCTCGGCGTTCTGGGGGCTGGTGTTCGGGGTCGCCGCCCACGTCCTGCTCAACGGCCGGCAGCGCCGCGGAGACCGGCCCGCCACCGCCGGTCCTGCGGAGCCCGCGCTTCGGCAGTGATCACGCGGGCGTCCGGAGGGGTGCGGGGCGGCCCGGCACCGCGGGCGGGGCCGGTGGAGCGGCCCGGCGCCGTGGGCGGGGCCGCCGTGGGGCGGGATCAGCCGACTTCCGCGACCTCGACGCCGTACTCCCGACGCAAGTCGTCCACCAGGCGCTTCCTCCCGGCTCGCACCACACCGCGGGCCCACCAGGTCTCCTCCGGAATCCGGGGGAAGACGTCCGGGAGGAGGAGCGCGCGGAACCGCTCGTCCAGTGCTTCCACCTCCGCGCGGAGGCCGGCGAGTTGGGGGAAGCTCTGCAGTTCCTCAGCGGTCAGGGCCCGCTCCAGCGAGTTCCTCGACGTCAGGTCGTTGAAGTAGTCCTCGGCGTCCCCCCGGTACCCCTGCTCGCACTGGTCGACGAACGTCGACCAGCGGCCCAGGAGCGCCTCGGGACCGGTGTCGCGCCACCGTCCCGACGCGGCGACGAAGCGCGAGAACTCGTCACGGAACCGACTGTCACCTTGAGTCATCGAGCTGCCTCGTTCGCGAAGTATGCGGCCGGGTCGTCCGGCCGGAAGTAAGTCGTGATGGTGTTCCCGTTCCTCATCCCGATCCTCCCCTGAGCGTCCAATCGAATCACGACGCCGTCGCTGCGGACGGCCTCGCGTGCACCGGGCGGCAGGCTCGCCGGGTCCATCAGGTTCTCGGCATCCGCCACGTACCTGTCGAACCCGTCGGGCGTGTCGTACTCCGGCATGTCGGCCGTGCGCGTGGGATTGCCCGCGTCGTCGAGCCCCAGCACATGCTTGTCGTACTTCTCGTCGGCGACCCCGGGCCGGAACCCGCAGTTGTTGTTGTGCACCAGGACCGGGGTACCGCCCGCGAACACGTAGTACGTGTGGATGCCGGCGACGGTGAGGTCGTACGTGGTCTGCCGCTGGGTGTAGCGGGAGACGGCAGCGACCGTGAGCGCGGTGCCGGCCGGGGTGCGGAGCTCGGCTCCGGGGCGGATCTCGCCGGCGTCCACCCAGCCGCGCCTGTCGAGGGACCAGAACGGGTGGGTGTCGGTGGCCGTGAGTGCGGAGGGCCCCGTCGGCGTGCGGAACACCAGGCGCGTGAAGTGCTTGTCCTCGTGGGTGGTGATCAGCCGCTCGACAGCCCGTGCCCCTGTCAGGCCCGTGCCCGGGTCCGTCGCGGACACGAGTGAGCCGACTGCGACCTTCTCGATCCCGATACGGCGGCCGTCCGCGAGCAGGACCGGAGTGCCCGGAAGGAAGCTGTGCTTGACCGGACAGGTGACCGGCTTGTCGTCCGGCTTGTCGTCCTTCTTGGGCGGGTCCTTCTTCTCCGCGTCGAGCTTCGCCTTCGCGTCGTCGAGCTTCTTCTGAGCGTCCTTGACCTTCTTACGGTTCTTGATCAGATTCTTCAGACCGTCATAAAGATCCCCACCATGCTTCTTCAGCTTCTTGATCAGATCGACGGCCTTCTTCCACTTCCACGGCGCCCCGTACTTCGCCGCGAGCTTCCCGACCGCACCACCCACCAGACTCAACAGCACATTGATCAACGTCTCCGTGCACGCACCCATGTCCCCCTTGGTGATGCAGTCCAAAGCGTCCGTGATCCCCAGCTCGTCCGCCAGGATCTTCGCCAGCTCCTTCGCCGCCTCGATCGCCTGGTCCGAACTGTCCTTCTCCGCCTTCTGCGCGTCCTGCAGATCCTTCAACGCCGCGTCGTAATCAATCTGCGACTGGGACTTCGGCCCACCACCGTCCGAAACCGGATCACCCTCACCCGCCGGACCATCCGCAGTGACATCCGTGTCCCCACCACCACCGTCACCACACCCACCACCGCCACCGATCCGGCAGACCTGCGCACTGATCTTCTCCGTCAGCTCCGCACCGATCCCCGTCGCCACCAACGCGCCGACGATCGCCACCACCACCAGCACAAGACCCAGATACTCGATCGCACCCTGACCACGCTCACCCCGACGCGACCCGCGCAACCCGAGCAACCGCACCCCCGTCCGGGGCACACACCCCCGCGACCAACGGCGCAACCCACCACGCACATCCCCCGGACCAGTCATACCCCCGACGCTAACCACCCCACAGCCAGGCAGTCTTGGGCCCTCGGACCCCAATGTTCCTTTCGTTCAGGGCCGTTCGGACCTTCCGATCCCTCTCGGGGCCCAGCCCCGGACCGGGCCTGCGGTGAGGCAAGTTGGGCCCGTCTTTGGGGCCGAGGGCCCAGGTCGGGCGCGCCTCCTCTCCGTACATTCACCACCCTGAGGACAACAGGGCAGGCATGGCGAGAGGGTGAACCGTGAGCGGTGGCAGCGACTGGGGACGTGGAATCCCGGGCCATGTGCCGCCCGGTGCGGGCGGCGGCGGGGACGGCTGGTTCTTTCCGCTGAGCCGCAGCTGGGCCGCCGGCGCGCTCGTCTACGTACTCGCCGGGTACCTGATGGCACGGGCCCTCGTCGAGACGCTCGCGACCGACGAACGGCTCGACGTCTTCGGCTGGCGGCTGGCCCTGTTGCATCTGCCCGCCGTCGTCGTCACCGTGCTGACGGTACTCGCGGCGGCCCGGGTGCTTCCGGACCGCCAGCGCGAGTCGCGCGCCCTCTACTTCCTCGGCGCACTCGCCGTCCCCGTCGCCGGACTCGCCTTCGGCTATGTCGTCACCTGGGACGTCGTGGGCACCGAGGGCGTGCTGATGCCGGCGGTCGCGATGGTCACGGGCTCGGCCGTGGGCCTGGCCCTGGACCGGCTGATGGAGGACAGGGGCTCGGACTCCGCGTCCTCCCCCGCGTACACACGCTCGTACAACTGGCGGGACAACGGCGCCACGGCCACCGAGTACCTCGGCGTCGTCGTGCTGGTCGTCGCGCTCGTCGCCGCGCTCGCCATGGCCGGTGTCGGCGGCCGGATCGGCGACCGCATCCGCTGCGCCATCACCTCGCTCACCGGGGGCGGCGGCGGCAGCTGCGCCACGGGCGGGGACGGCACGGCGAAGCCCAAGACGGACGCGGACTACGAGCCCAAGCTGTGCCAGGTCTCCAGCATCTCCGACACGGCGGGCGGCAAGGTCAAGATCGGCTGGTTCGAGTGGGGCGAGGAGTACGGCTTCCAGCAGAAGGTCGCCCAGGCCAACACCGATGTGAACGAGGACGGCAAGGTCGACGAGAACGACAAGCTCGTCTACATGACCTTCACCGACGCCGCGTCGGCGGGCGTCAACGCCAGTACGCCGGGCGTCAAGCTCGGCAGTCTGGGGAAGGCGGACATCGACATCGGCGGCGGCATCAAGATAACCAACGGCGACACCTGGGTGTTCAAGAGCGAGGAGGACGCCCAGAAGATGCGGGACGACATCGAGGAAATGAAGATGTGGGAGACCTCGATGACCCACGGCAGCGCCTACGGCGGCAACTGGTACTCCGGTATGAAGTGGGCGGACAAGAAAGAGGACATCGAGAAGAAGATCGGCGACAAGAAGATCTCCTACTCGACCATCGGCCTGAACGTGTACGCGGACGGCGGCCTCTCCATCAAGGCGGGCGACGAGGACAAGCTCGGCGCCAAGCTGGGCGGCAAGGCGAAGTTCTCGCCGGACGTCACGATCACCAAGGACGACGTCAACGGCAACGAGTCGTACACCTACACCGCCAAGCTGGAGCTGGAGGGCAAGGTGGGTGGCAACGCCGGGCCGCTGGGCGGCACCGCGGGCGCCAAGGACACGAACACCGGGGCCATCACGGTCACCCGTGACCAGAAGACGGGCAAGATCGTCCGGATCGACATGACGAAGACCGTGGAGAAGACCTCGACGTCGGACAAGGGCGAGGTCGCCGGCGACAACGGCAAGAAGGACGACGACAAGCGCGGCGGCAAGGGCAACGTCACCGACTCGTCCGGGGACACGGGCATCGAGGTGCAGACGAACTCGATCGTCTTCGGCAAGGAGACCGACGAGGCCACCGAGGCCAAGCGGGCCATAGCGGAGACCTGGCTCGACGGCTCGGGCAACAACACCGCCCCCTTCGAGTACATGTTCGGCGACAAGTCCCTGGACAAGAAGCCGGAGGGGAACGACCCCTTCGAGCAGATGATGTTCCAGGACGGCCTGTCCAGCACGATGCAGTACCACGGCGAGACCGACGCCCAGGAGTTCGGCTTCGAGGTCTCGCTGGGCATGAGTCTCGGATTCTCGATCTCCGACGAGCACAAGAAGGAGACACTGACGGACGCGCAGTTCCTCGGGGCTCCGCAGGGTGACAAGCGCTCGTACCTGCCCTACAGCTACTGCGCACGGTGAACACGCTCGACGAGAGGCGATGACGTTGACGAACTCCAAGGCGCTCGGTGCGGCGGCAGCCGCCGTCCTCGGCCTGACACTGCTCAGCGGCTGCGGTGGCGCGGACACGGCCACGGTCCCGGACGGCTGGGGCACGCTCGACACGAAGAGCGTGTCCGTCGGCTACCCGAAGGACCAGGGGTACGCCCCGCAGCCGGCCTCCGAGCGCAGCGAGGCCAACGCGGCGGTCGCGCTCAAGGAGGAGAAGGGGCTGCGCACCGGCATGGTCTCGGTCCAGCTGGACTTCGCCACCGGGGTCGGCGACGCCGCCGAGGCCGCGGCGGCGGCGGGCGCCGGGATCGGGCTCGGGGCGACCCGCGGGGAGACCGAGGACGTGCGGCTGGCCGGCGAGGAGAGCGCCCGCGAAGCACGCCGGATCGACTACGAGTTCACCTCGACGGGCGAGGAGTCGACGCCGGTGAAGGGGACGCGGATGACGGGGGTGGTGGTGGCCGGGGTCGACTCGAAGGACGTACCGTTCGCCATCCGGGTCAACGCGGTCAAGGGTGCGCTGAGCCCGGCGGACCTCGACGCGTTCGTCGCTTCCATCACCGTCAAGTAACCCGTTCCGGAGCCGAGTTCATGGACGTACTGCCCGGTGGCACGGCCACCTTCCTGCTGCTGTTCGGCCTGTTCCTCGGCGCGTTCGCGGTCCGCTCCGGCCTCCGGCTGCTGCGTGTGGTGCGGCTCGTCCGGAGCGGCGAGCGCGCCGAGGGCCGGTGCTCGGACCGGCGTGTGATCGACCGGGGCTCCGGTGCGGAGAACCGTTACCGCACGGAGTACGTCTTCGCCTTCCGCACCCCGGACGGCCGCGAGGTGGAGTTCACGGACCACGCTCCGGGGCCTTTCGGCTTCGAGGTCGGAGCGCCGGTGCGGGTGTCGTTCGACCCGGCGGACCCGGAGCGGCGGGCGACGGTGGCGGGGCCGGGGGCGTGGGGGCCGGTGCTGATGCCGACCGTGTTCGCTGGGGTGCTCGGGCTGTTCTCGCTGGGGCTGCTGATCGCGTTCGCGGCGATGGTGGCGGGCTGAGCGGAACCGGAGGCGGGTGACCCCGGAGCGGGCCCGTCAGAGCTTGGCCCGGTCGAAGGGCGTGGCGAGCGGATCCAGCGCGCCCGTCGCCCTGAGCCGCGTGTTGACGTCGATGACGGTCTCGGCCGACGGCGTCCGCGTGCCGCCGTACGTCAGGTCGATGACCAGCCCGCCGTTCGCGGCCGGTGTGCTGGTGCCCGGCAGCCCCTCGGGGGCGAGCGCCGCCCGTCGCTCGGAGAGCCAGACCGCATGGCCGCAGCGCGGGTCGTTGTTCCGCAGGCCGAAGTGCTCGGCGACCGTCCTGTACAGCGGCCTGTCGTACACCTGCCCGGCGTCGATGTCCCACTCCTCGCCGATGACCGCCAGGATCTCCGGGGTGCGCCGGACGACGTCCGCGTCCTCGTCCACCGTGTGCGAGCGGAGGATGACCGAGGCGGAGCGGCTGATGTACGGGGAGAGGCCGCCCGCGCGGACGTTCGAGGTCGCCTTCGCCGCGTCCTGGTTCTGCGCCCACAACGACCCGCCGTAGCCCACCACGCCGAGGTCCGGTCCTGGGTTCTCCCGTACGAGGTAGTCGGCCAGCGCCGGAACGGTGGGGGTCAGCAGGGGATCGGCCGGGACACCGTCCCCCGCCTCGTGCCACCCGTGGAACGTGCCCTTGTCGATGTCCTCCAGCCGCGCCAGCGTGGCGTTCCACCGTGCGGCGATGGCCTGCGGGTCCTCTTCGCGGGCGCCCCAGAAACCGTTCACGACGACGTTCAGCACGACGTCCTCCTCTGCCTTCCCGACAGCGCCGGCGGGCACTTCTCCTGGTCCTTCACTCCGTCACCCCGGCTCGTGGTCATGCGTGTTGTTGCCCGTCCGGACGCTCTGCGTGAGCTTCCCGGTTCCGTACCGGGCCCGCGCCGGTGGTCCGCCGGGGCGTCGCCTCAGTCGGTGGCGTACTCAGGTGCCAGCGCCACGGCGAAGAGCACGACCGGCTCCTCCTGGTCCATCTGCCCGACGCCGACCCCGACCGTGCGCCCGCCCACGTCCCAGGTCTGTACGTCGCCGAAGTAGCCGAGCTCGACGAGTGCCCCGAAGAACGGCGGCACCAAGGCGCCCGCCGCCTCGGACTCCTCGTACGCGTCGGCGGAGAGTTCGCGGTGCGGCCCCCAGCGCTCGTCGAGGGCGAGAACCACGCCCCAGCGCTCGGTCTCGAACGCCTCGTGCGCCGCGTCCATGCGCGCCGTGCGGCCGTCGCCGTCGGCCTCGCCGTCCTCGGCGCCATCGGCTCCGGCTCCGGCTCCGTAGAAGTCCTCGCCGACCCGGAGCGCGACGATCGCGAAGTCCTCGCCGGAGGCCGAGCGTCCGGGGTCGGCGCAGCCGGTCCAGGGTGGCGCGTACGGACCTGTCCGCAGCGCCACGATCGCGGCGATGTCGCCGCGCACCCTGGACCTGAGCTCCAGCGCCTCGCTCACCAGGCCGGCCGGGGCGCCGAGGCGGTCAGGGGCTCCAGAGCGCCCGCGCCCGCCAGCGCCCGCTGGGCGGCCTCCACCGCTTGTGTGGAGCGCCCGGAGTCCAGCACCAGCCCGCCGCCCGTGGTGGTGTGCCGCGCGCCGGGCAGGTCCTCGGGCACGAGGGCGGCGCGGTTGGCGGAGAGATACGTAGCCCAGCCGCAGCGGGGCTGCGAGTTGCGGAGGCCGAAGGCCGACCTGATCGCGTTGAACAGCGGGCGGTCGTAGGCGAGGCCGGTGTCGGCCTCCCAGGACTCGGCCAGGGCCGCGAGGGCGTCGGGCAGCCGGCCGGCCAGCGGATGCGCGCTCCCGGCGGTCGCGCCGGACGCCGGGAAGAGCTGGAGGGTCGCGGTGAACGGTGTGTACGCGTCGCTGCCGCCCCCCTTGGCCCGCAGATAGGCGTAGGAGCCGTCCGGCCACGTCCCGACGACGGCGGCCTGCCTGCCGAGGATGTCGGCGTCCTCCTCCGGGCCTCCGGCCTCCACGACGGCGGCGAACTCCCCCGTGCCGGCCGGGACGGGGGCCCCCTTCCCGTCCTCCGCGTCCCAGCGCCAGCCGACCGGGTCGGGCGCCGACAGCTCCGTCAGCCGGCGGAGCGCCTCCAGCCAGCGCACCGCCAGCTCCCGGGACGATTCGGGCCGGGGGCCCCAGGACACCTTCACTACCACTTCGCCGGACATTCGTGCCTCTCCGCCCTCGTGCGTCCGCTGCCGCTACTTCTCCACAGCAGTGTGCTTCACGATCACATCCACGTCGGCGTCGTCGAACGCCTTCTGCGCCGCCTCGGCGACCTTCGGATTGGAGAAGTTCCACTCGACGGGCTTGCCGCCGGCGGCGCGCACCTGGCGTTGTGCCTGCTCCACGAACTTCGCCGCCTGCGCCGGCTCCAGAGTCCCGTCGGGCCGGACCTTCTTGCCGTACCCGAACTTAGCCTCCTTGTACGTCTGCGAGGCGGAGTCCCAGCCGTCGAAGTCGACGTCACGGCCGGTCTCGGGGTCCTTGACGGCGTACTCCTTGCCCCGCTTCACGCCGGAGACCTGCTCCTGGTAGCGCATCCAGCGCTCCATGCTGGGCCAGTACGCGACGGACTTCTTGGCCTTCCACGTGCCGTCGCCCAGATCCTTCGAACCCTTGCGGGGGTTCTTCAGGTCTCCGTACCAGGACGGCTTGGCCCACTTGGCGACCTTCTTGCGGCTGGCCTCCTTCGCCGCCGCCTTGGCCGCGTCGGCGTCCTTCTGGGCCTGCTCGGCGGCGTCGATCTCCTCCTGGCTGACCCCGTCGCACTCCGTCTCCGCGCCGAAGAGCGCAGGGACGCCGTTGGCGCGGTACACGGCAGGGGTGCCCGCCGCCGCGTTCACGCCTCCGGCGTACGACGGCTGCGGCCGGCCCCCGCCGAGCGGCCCCGAGCTGATCAGGCAGCCCTTCTCCGCCAGCCTGTCGGCCGCGTCGTCGGCGTGCTCCTGGGCCTCGTCCGCGGCCTTCTTCGCGCCGTCGACATCGCCCTTGCCCGCGGCCTTGCGTGCTCGCTCGGCGGCCTTGCCCGCCTTCTGGGCGGCCTCACCGAGCTTGCCCAGCTTGCCGAGTTTCCCGAGCTTGCCCAGCTTCTGGGCGATCTTGGCCTCGCCGTAACCGGGGATGAAGAGCGAGCCGATGTTCCACACGACGGTGGTGCCGGCCCGGGTCTTCTCACCGTTGTTCCACTGGTCCTTGACCTCGTCGCCGATGAACATGTCGTCGAGCACGGTCAGTCCGGTGTCGACCGAGGAGCCGCCCCAGTCGGTCAGGGCATCCCAGTAGTCGCCCTTACGCCACTTGTCACCGGCGTCCTTGGTGCCCTCCGACCACGCGTCGCCGAGCGAGCCGCCGTAGTCCTTCAGCCCTTCCCAGGTGCCGGGAAGGTCCGTGACCGTGTCCCAGATCCCGGTGAGGTCGCCCCAGATCCCGTCGACGAAGAGGCCCTGGCCGACCTGCTTGACCTTGTCCCCCGCGCACGAGAAGAAGGCCCCGAACCCGGAGAAGCAGTCCTCGTCCTCCTTCTCCTCCCCCTCGTCCGACGCCTCTTCGTCGTCCTCCCAGCCGGGCTCGTCCTCGGCGGCCTCGGTCTTGTCGTCCTCGGTCTCGATGGGGCCGGTGCCGATGGGCCGGGTCTCGGTGCCGCCGGTGGTGCCGCCCGTTTCCCCGCCGGTGCCGTTCGTACCGCCTGAGTCCCCGCCGGTCGTGCCGCCGGTGCTGCCGCCCGTTGCGCTGCCCGTGCTGTCGGTGCCGCCCGCGTCCCCGCCGGTGACTCCGCCCGTGGTGCCACCGGTGCCGTCCGTACCGCCTGAGTCCCCGCCGGTGGCGCCGCCCGTGGTGCCGCCGGTGCCGTCCGTACCGCCCGCGTCGGTGCCACCGGCATCCGTACCGCCGGTGTCCGTACCGCCCGCGTCGGTGCCGCCCGTGTCCGTACCGCCGTCGGTCGTGCCGTCGCCGGCCTCCACGGTTTGCGATCCCGCACCCGGCGCGGGGCAGGAGCTGCCTGTCAGCGAGCAGATGGCGGCCTGCAAGCCGTTGGTTATCTGCCCGCCCACACCGCCCAGTGCCAGCGCGAGGATGATCGCCGCCACTACGGTGATCAGCCCGAGGTACTCCATCGCCGACTGGCCCCGGTCCCTGCGCCACGTGATCATCCGCGAGAGCGAGAAGCGGGGTTCCTCGTGGATCTCCCGGTGCGCACCGTCCAGCCGGAACCACTGCCGGCTCTCCGCCCGGCTCAGAAAGACCAGGATCACCAGGGGCAGGAACATCTGGGTCAGCCCGCGCAGGGAACCGTCGCGCAGACTGGACATCCCGCCGAGGAGCATCCATATCTGTACGCCGACGAGCCCGCGCCAGACCCACACCCCGCCGGTCCACGCCCTGCGCGCGAGGACCCACCCGGTGACACCGGGCGCGGCGCCGTACGCCGCGAGCGCCAGCATCGTGCCGTCCAGGACATCGGCGCTCGCCGCCGTGAGCAGCAGCCCCACACCGCCGAACACCGTGATGGCGAACAGGACGTGGACGAGGATCCGGGACACCCTCAGCAGCTGAGGCATGTCCTGGCGCTCGGCAACGGGCGGCTGCCAGGAGCCTCCGAAACCGGGAGTTGACCCCACGGTGGCCATGTTCGACCTCAACTCGTCTCATCGTGACGCTATTTGGCCGATAACCGTACGACGCCGACCCCCTTGAGCGCCTGGGCCCAGGGACCCAATCAGGACCTACCGCCACGGCGAACCAGCCGAAATCGCTACCGGGGCAGCACCACCCACGACTTGGAGCCCAGTTGCGGCCGTTGTGCGCCGCAGACACCCCACGCGCCGCCCCAGTCGTCCACCACGGCGCCGCGCAACCGGAGAGCCTGGCGGCGGCGCCCGTCACACCGGAGAACCCGCCCCCGATCGTTGCGTACCCCCGACGCCATACTCACCGACGTCCGCACGGCCCTCCGGGCCCTGGCTCCCCGGTCACCGTGAACCCCCGGACACCCATACACGGCATACCGGGCGCAAATCCGTCCTCCGCCTCCCACCGACCGGCCTACGCGCCCCTGCGACCGGACACAGCGCCGGGGACCGCGGGCCCGAATGCTCCCTCACTGCCTTTCCACGGAGAACGTGGCGCAGCTGTCGCTCGGCTCTCCGTCCGGGTCGGTCACGGGTCCGACCAGCGCCTTCGGGGAACCGCCCGCGACGTCCGCGGAGAGACCGACCATCAGATAGTCCTCCGGCTGCACGATCCAGTGGTCCCCGTAGAGGTCCATGTGCGTCCCGACACGCGTCCCGCGCATGGCGAACGACCCCTCCGGGACATCAGGGTTGGAGGCGACCGGATAGAAGTCGAAGGTGGCGGTGAGGGCGCCGTCGGCATCGGTGATCGTCAGGGTGAGACCTGTCTCACCCTGGCCGCAGCGGTAGGTGCCACGCCACTCGCCCTCGACGGGCGACACTTCCTTCGTCGGCTGTTCGGTGGCCGGAGCCGTCGGACGCTCCGTCCCGCCCTCTGCCGGGCTCGCCGTCGCCGGAACCGGCTGCTGGGGAGTGGACCTGTCGGAGCCCGAACGAGAAGGCGTGGACGGGTCTGCGGTGTTGAGGGCGATGATCACTCCTGTGGCCACCGCTACGACAGTCAGACCGAGGAAGGCCGCGACCTTGGCCGCGGAACGGCGACTGCTCGCACCGGTTCCGTCCGGCCGGGAAACAGTCGGCACCTGAAACCCGGGCATTCTGTGACCGGCCTGCGGAGTGAAGGGTGGATGCGGCGGCGGTACGGCGCCGTACCGACCGGCTGCCTGGGTCGGCGCGGCATGCTGCCCGGGTGACGGGTCGGGCACCACCTCGGTGACGACGGCGGTGGGGCTGGCCCCGGAGTGCGGCCAGCCGTCCTTCTCGGTTCTCTCGCCCTCCATGTTGAGCAGTTGCTCGGCTCTTCTTGCGATCGCGGAGGCCACCGGGGCGGGCAACCAGTCCGTGCCGACGTCCTGGATCGCGGCGTCCGCGCGTTCCCGCAGTGCCAATGGCGTGGGCCGTTGGCCAGGAGTCTTGGCCAGACACTCCCGTACGACGTCGGCGAGTGCCTCATCGACTCCGCTGAGGTCCGGGGCGTGATGCACGATCCGGTAGAGGAGTTCCGGACCCGATCCGCCACCGAACGGGCTGCGCCCGGTCGCCGCGAACGCCAACACGGCTCCCAGCGAGAAGACGTCGCCGGCCGAGGAGACCTCCCGTCCCTCGGCCTGCTCCGGTGACATGTATCCGGGCGAACCGACAACGAGGCCGGTGCCGGTAAGCCCGGCTTCGTCAGCCGCTCGGGCGATCCCGAAATCGATCAGCAGCGGCCGGTCCAGGGACAGCAGGACATTGGAGGGCTTGAGGTCCCGGTGTACGAGCCCGCTCGTGTGCACCGCCTCCAACGCCTCGCCCAGCCCCGACAACAAGCGCCAGAGGGCGGGCGTACCGAACGGTCCGTACCGGTGCACGGCTTCGGCGAGCGACGGGCCGGCCACATAGGCGGACGCCAGCCAGGGAACCGCCGCCTCGGGATCAGCGGCTACGACCGGCACGGTACCGGCGCCCGTCACCGTCCGGGATATGCGCACCTCCCGGGCGAACCGCTCCCGGAAACCAGGGGTTCCCACCAGCCCCGCGTGCACCAGTTTCACCGCCACCATGCGGCCGGTCGGTGAGCGTCCCAGATACACCCGGCCCATCCCGCCCTCCCCGAGGCGCATGAGCAGCAGAAAGGGACCGACCTGCCGCGGGTCTTCCCGAGTTAACGGCTCCACACCACACCCCACGCCGCGAAGGGCCCGGAGTCTCCAGGCCGGGTCACCATCGTCCGGTGTCCGGCAGCCGGAAGGAAGTCGTCCCCAAACCCGCGAACCGCACGGCGGCATCCACGCCGCCGTGCGGTTCTCACTGGAACTGCGCGGGCCTCTCAGGGACCTGCGCTCCCGCGTGGCCGGTCCGGATCAGGAACCCTCGCCGCGCGGGAAGGAGACCTCCACGCGACGGTTCTTCTTGCGCCCTTCCTCCGTCGTGTTGTCGGCGATGGGGTACTGCTCGCCGTAGCCGCGGATCTCGAAGGTGATCGAGGGGTCCAGCTCCTTGGACAGCACGCTGTTGACCGCTTCGGCACGCTGCTTGGACAGCACGTCGCCGTGCGCCGACGAACCGAGGTTGTCGGTGAAGCCGAAGACGCGGACCTTCGTCGCGTTCTGCTTCTCGATCTCGGCCGCGATGGCGACGATGCGCGAGTTGGCCTCGGAGCTCAGCTTGGCGCTGTCCTTGCCGAAGAGGACTTCGGCCTGGAGCGCGAACTTGATGTCCGCGTTGGTGTCCTCGCGACGCTCCTCGCCGCCCAGGTCCTCGACGACCTGGATGATGTCGAGGACTTTCCCGGGGGCGAGCGTTCCGCCCTCGGGCATCTTCAGGTCCGGATCATTGCCGTCCGTCTTGACCGGGGGTTCGGCCGAAGCCTCGGTGCCCGGGGGAACGCTGGGGCCGTCGTCCGCCTGCGCGGACACGGCACCCACGAGAGTGACGCTGACCGTGAACAGGGTCATGGCCACCGCTGCGCCGGCCGACCTGGTTGGCCCCAAACGCCTGCGAACGTGAGTCATCTCTGTCATCACCCGGAGATCTTCAGCGACGTGGTGGCGAAGCCCGGCAACGTGAAGTCGACTTCGGTCGACGACGCTGGCGTCGCCGGGAACTGCATGAAGATGGGATTGGACTGTCCAGGCGAGATCGAAAGCATGCTTGTTGTGCACAGGCACCGGTTGTCCGTGTCCCGCAGGACGTAGTAACGCTTCTTTCCGACCTTGTCCACCAACGTGGCTCCGGCCACCGAGTTGGGGTTCTTCGCCACCAGTGCAGACTCTGCACCCTCCATGCCGGATGCGTTCAGCGGAGTTTCGCTGGTGTTCTTGATCTCACCGCTGACGGTAATGAATCCGCCCGTATCGCGCTTCACTTCATTTACTACCAGCAAGAACCCGTCCCTGCCCCTGACCTCGGCAAGTTTCACATTCGGGTCGACGTTCTCTCCGGCCGCAGTGTCCGGCTTCGACTTCCCATCACCGCTCGCGGGCTTGGAGGATGTGGATGTGCCAGCGTCCTTCGCCGCACCGTCGTCCCCGCCACAGCCCGAGACAGCGAAAGCCATGGCAGCCGCCAAGGATGCGATTGCCACTGCCCTTCGAGAGCTTGTGGTGTGCCGAATGCTCATGGGTTCTGATTCCTTTACTCGTCGTTCGCTGTCAGTCGTTGATCAGGTGCACGGCGAAGAGTGCCTTGCCCAGCTCGGACCACGGATCCGGCTTGAGAGGATCGATCTCGAATCGATTCCGGCCGTCACAGTCGAAGGTGATCGGTCCCGGAGTCTCTTCCTTGTCGTCCTCGTCCTTGTCCTCGTCCGGCGGCGGATTCGTGCCCTCGTCGGGCTTCTCCGCCGGCTTCCAGCTGCACCGGAACTCGATCACGGCTGTCGCAGTGGCCGTGGCGTGCTTCGTCTCGGTACCGGGAATCACCGTGTCGCCCACCGTGTTGCGGGTCTTGACCCTGACGGTGACCTCGTCACGCTGATAGCCGGAGTTCCACTGACATCCACCCACCACGTCCGCGCGGTTGTCCGCGGCGAAGCGCTGTGCCTGATTGCACGGCCCACCGCTTATGTAGTGACCGCCGAAGAAGTCGTTCAGCCCCCCGGGAAGCAGAAGCGCCCCGAGGAACGCCGGGCCTATCTCGTCGCGGGCTTGCTGCGCCGCGGCGAGGGCCGCTGCGTCCGCAGCACCCTGAGCACCATTACGCGTGGCCGAAGCCTTGCCGACCGCAAAGAATGCGAACGCGAGAAAGAGCAGACCCGCCACCATCACGATGTAGATGGGGAAGGCCTGCCCTCGATCGCTGCGACTGCTCTTGATCACTTGGCCGTGATGGAGCTCACCAGACCCGTGATGCGGGTCGTGATCGCACCACCGATGCCCGAGGCCACCATGCCGCCGATGATCGCCACGACCACCAGGATGATGCCCAGGTACTCGAACGCCGTCTGGCCCCGGTCCTTCGCCTCGTAGCGCTTCTGGATGGCGCTGACCGCGGTGTTCGCCCAGCCGTTGACGCGGACGGCGGTCTTCAGGGTGATGTTCGACATGGTGTTCCCCTCCAGGTCCGGCCGACCGACAGCCGGCCGACTCATACGTTTCTGCGTTGCCGCTCCCGTTACCGGCTTCCTCCTGGCCGGTGCCGTTTGCGACATGAGAAACGTACGGCGGAACACCCCCTCCGAGAGAGGGTCCCAGGGCCCAAAGCCGGGCCCAATGTGTCAGTTGGGCCCGCGGTCCCCGCTGCTGGGCCCCCGGCGCGCAGGCCGTCCCGGGCGCCTGGTGACGCTTCCCCCGTGCCGTCATGGCTACCTGCCCCCCAGGCCGGGCCTGCCGCCCGGTGCCGTGCCCAGCCATCGGGCGATGGCTTCGCTGCGGCTTCCGCTGTGGAGCTTGGTGAAGATGCGGTTGATGTGGTTCTTGACCGTCTTCTCGCTGATGAAGCAGGTGGCGGCGATCTGCTGGTTGCTCATGCCGGACGCGATCAGCTCCATGACCTCCACCTCCCTGGAACTCAGGCCGTGATGCGGCGAGTTGGGCGCTCCCGGCGGGTCATCCGCCTTCGAAGACTGTGCCACAACCGGTTGCAGTTGCGAAAGACCCTGCGCCGGAGGGTTGTGTCGCGTCGCAGGTGGAAGGGACTGCGCCACGGGACCGTGTGCAGGCGCACCGTGCGGGGAACCGGCGGCCAGGGCGGCCCCGAGGCCGTCCGGCAGCGGGCCGCCCTGTGGTGCGGTGCCCTGGCGCATGTGGGCGAGGAGGGCGTTCGCCGCCGTGGCGGTGAAGTGGGCCCGGCCGCTCTTGGTGTCGCGTACCGCCTGCACCAGTTGGTCCGCCGTGAACTCGCCGTGCACCAGGTAGCCTCCGGCCCCCAGACGCAGCGCCTCGTGCACGATCTGGCTCTCGCGGCTGTACGTCAGCATCATCACCGGCGCCACCCGCACGAGGTGCGGCAGCGCGGAGATGCC
The DNA here is from genome assembly GCF_001905505.1 of Streptomyces sp. CB02058. Lineage (GTDB taxonomy): Bacteria > Actinomycetota > Actinomycetes > Streptomycetales > Streptomycetaceae > Streptomyces. The sequence continues at coordinate 776,916 of NZ_LIPG01000001.1, read as the reverse complement.
GTCGACTCCAGGCATCCGGACGTCGAGCAGGACGACGTCCGGGCGGTGCTGCACGGCCATCTCGTACGCCTGGCGGCCGTCGGCCGCCTCGGCGACGACCTCGATGTCCTCGCGGCCGGACAGCAGGACGCCCAGACCGGCGCGGACCACCGGGTTGTCGTCGGCGACGACGACCCGGAGCGGGCCGGGGGCCGGGACGTCGCGGGGTGCGGGGAAGGGGGGCATCAGCTCGGATGCCGCGGGCCTCTGGGGCGCCGGGAATCCGGGGGAGCTGAGCTCGGAGGGAAGCGGGTTCGCGTGTGCGGACGTGTGCTGGGAGGCGTGGTTCTGTGCCGCCCAGTTCTGGCCCGACGTGCGGGAGACGTCGTCCGGCATTCTGCGACCTCCTCTCAGGTCTGGGGACCTGTACCTGTCTTGGTGTACGGGGACGGTGGTACTGCGGGCGGATCTGTGACCGTTCAGTGGGACGCAGCCGTGGGGAGGTCGTAGGAGTCGGGGAGAGCCGGTGTGGCCGCGATGCCGAGGGCCGCCAGCGGAAGTTCCATGCGCACCTCGGTTCCCTTCGCAGCCTTGCCCCTGCCGATGCGGATGCGGGCACCGATCGACGCCGCCCTCTCGACCATTCCGACGAGTCCGAAGTGGCCGGCCCGCTTGAGATCGTCGAGCGTCGTTCCCGCGGGCAGACCCTGCCCGTCGTCGTAGACGGTGACGCGCAGGACGTCGCCCTTCACTCCCGCGAGGACGACGAGATAGCTGGGGCGGGCGTGGCGGTGGGCGTTCTCCATCGCCTCGGAGGCGACGGTGAGGAGCTGGCGGGCGACCGGTGGCGGCACCGGCGGCACCGGGATGTCGTTGAGACGGCGGAAGGCGGCGGTCAGCCCGTGCCGCCGGGTGAAGTCGTCCGCCCGCGCCATGAGTTCGGCGATGACGTCGACGCCCTCGTCGAGCCCGGAGTCCCGGCGCAGGTCCGAGAGCAGTTCGCGGGACTCGGCGGCGGCGCGGCGCGCGGAGCGTGCGACCAGCTCCGCCTGGTGCTTGACGGTGAGCGGGTCCATCCGGTCCGAGGACGCGGCCAGGCCGTCGGCGGCCAGGGCCAGGCCGTGCAGGGTCTTCGCGACCGAGTCGTGCATCTCCCTGGCGAGCCGGGTGCGCTCGCTCTCGACCGCCTCGTTCACCGCGAGCCGCGCCCGGGTCTCGGTGAGCGCCTGGCTGGCGGTCCCGAAGCGGAGGAGCAGATTGCGCAGGGTGACACCCACGGCTCCGGCGATCACACAGAAGCCGGGGAGGAGGAGCTGCGTGCCGTCGCTCGCCTCCAGCTGGACGTTGGTGGCGTACACGCCGGAGACGATCAGGGCCTGGAGTGCGGCGAAGGCCGCCGCTCCGCGCCAGCCGTAGACGAGTCCGGCCAGCAGCGGGGTGCAGACGGTGACGTAGGCGAGGGTGGATTCGGGGGTCGCCGTGACGAGGAGCAGGGCGCCGAAGAGCGCGTCGATGCCGAGGATCCAGGGGTGGCGCAGGAAGAGCGGGCCGAAGCGTTCCCAGTCCCGGAAGAGGACGTAGGAACCCATGAAGGTGACCAGGACGGCCGAGCCGATGAGCCAGGTCGCGAGGCCGGGTGCCGTGCGGTCCACCGCGAACGGGGTGGCGATGGCGATCATGGCGAGGCGGAAGCCGAACACCTGCCGGCACATCGCCTGGAGGGCGTTCACCTGGAGCGCGAGGGCCGGGCGTGCGCCGGGGTCGGCCATGGCCTGGCGCACCTCGCCGGTCAGCCCCTGGTGCCCGCTGCCCAGTGGGTAGGACATCCGCCCCTCACCTCCCCTCGATTGTCATGCCCATACTCCCCAACTCCTGACTCTGCCGCAGGACATCAGCCCGAGATGAAGCTGAAGTCGACGTTCGCCCCGTAGACGAAGCCCACGGTCAGCAGAACGAGCGTGCCGGGCAGCAGGAACGAGGTGACCGCGAAGGTCGCCTTCGGTACTGCCTTGGCCGCCTTGCGCCGGGCGTTCTGGGCGTCGGTGCGCCGCATGTCGTTGGCGATCTGGATCAGGGTGTCGACGATCGGCGCACCCAGCTCCTCGCCCTGCTGAAGGGTCGTCACGAACATCGCGACCTGCTCCGAGTCGTTGCGTTTCCGCAGCTCCTCGAAGGCCTGCCGGCGGCTGACGCCCATGTCCATCTGGCGCAGGGTGATGCGTAGTTCGTCCGCCCAGGGGCCTTCGTACTTCTCCGCGACGCGCTCCAGGGCCTGGCGGAAGCCGAGGCCCGCCGAGACGACGACCGCGAGCACGTCGAGGAAGTCGGGCAGGGTCCGCTCGATGTGGTCCTTGCGCACGCGGATCGCGGACCAGATGCCCACCTCGACCCAGAACAGGCCGAAGGCGATCAGGAGCAGGGAGACGAAGAGCTGCCCCCTGATGATCGTGGTGAAGGCCCCGAAGAACCCGAGGGCGCCGTAGACCGCGCGGCGTGCCGCGTAGCGGTCGATGGTGAGGCCGCCGGGGTTGCCCGCCATGTCGATCTGGCGGCGCTTCTTGTTGACGGCCTTGGGGCCCATGATCCGGAGCACCGTCGGGGCCCAGCGCATGCCCATCCGGTCGATCCCGGAGCCGACGGCGCTGGTGCGGCTGGAGCCGATCTCCAGCGCGATGGCGAGGTCGCCGGGGAGTTTGGCGTCGGCCCGGTACATCCGGATGCCGGCGATGGCTCCGTACACCGCGAGGCCCACGACGAGTGCGAGCAGCAGATCCATGACGGCCCTCCTCTCAGACGTCGATACGGGACAGGCGACGGATCACGATGAACCCGATCGCGTACAGCACGATGGAGACGATCACCGCGGCCTGGCCGATGAGGGCGCCGGTCATGCGGTCGAGTGCGCCCGGCATGACCGCGTTCATCAGCAGCATCGCGCCGATGCCGAAGCCCGGTACGGCGTAGGCGGTGACGGTGACCTGCGACAGCTGGGTCTTGACCTCGCGCCGGGTCTCCTTGCGCTCCTCCAGTGTCTCGGTGAGGTTGCGCAGGGAGCTGACGACCGTACCGCCCGCCCGGTTGGACAGGACGAGGGTCGTCACGAGTACCACGAGCTCGCGCGACGGCAGCCGCTCCGTCAGCTCGCTCAGCGCGTCGTCGAGGGACTCCCCCACGGAGAGCCTGCGGGCGACCCGGGCGAGTTCCTCGCCCGCCGGGTTCTCCAGCTCCTCCGCCGCCATGCCGATCGCGGTGCGCAGGGCGAGGCCCGCCTGGGTGGCGTTGGCGAGGATGCGGGAGAGCTCGGGGAGCTGGTTGATGAAGCGGTCGGTGCGCTTGGTGCGCTGCCACTCCAGGAAGGCGTTCGTGCCCCAGAGGCCGATCAGCGCGGCGACCGGTCCGAAGAAGTTGGCCAGCAGCGACGAGGCGATGATCCACAGCCCGGCCATGGCCACGAGGGCGTAGACGAAGAACTCGCCCGGAGTGATCTCCAGTCCGGTGGCCGCGAGCTTCAGCTCGATCCTCCGGCCGAGGCCCGTGGACCGCAGCCTGCGGTCGACCCCCCGGAACCGGCGCTGCCGGCCCTCCACAGGGATCTGTCCGGTGTGCGAGAGGCGGTCGACGAGGGCCTCGCGGTCGGCCTTCCCGCCGGAGTACGCGTGCAGGCCGACGACGCCCAGCACGCAGCACAGCAGCGTGACGCCGACGGTGAGCAGAGGGAGATTGGTCATGGGGCGGTACCTACTTGGCCTCTCGGGTGGCGAGCTGTTCGTCGGACGCGGCGACCCCGAAGGCCTGCGGGATGGGCTGGCTGGCCATGTAGAGGCGCTCGGCGATCTTTCGCGGGAGCGGGAGATACTGGAACTGCCCGTAGATCCGCCCGTCGGCGGCCATCGGCTGCGCGTTGAAGCGGGCGACCGTGACGATGCGGTAGTTGTCCCGGCCGTGGGAGTCGAGCACGGCGATCTCGGTGATCTTGCGGCCTCCGTCTGCGAAGCGGGTGAGCTGCACGATGACGTCGACCGCGCTGTTGATCTGGTCGTGCAGCGCCTCGAAGGGGATCTTGATCTCGGACATCGAGGCCAGGGTCTGGAGGCGCATGAGGGCGTCCTCGGCGCTGTTGGCGTGGACCGTGGCCAGCGACCCGTCGTGACCGGTGGACATCGCCTGGAGCATGTCGAGGGACTCCCCGCCTCGGACCTCACCGACGACGATCCGGTCGGGGCGCATACGCAGGGAGTTCCGGACCAGGTCGCGGATGGTGATCTGGCCCTTGCCCTCGACGTTCGCGGGGCGCGTCTCCAGCCGGATCACGTGGTTCTGCTGGAGCTGGAGCTCGGCGGAGTCCTCGATGGTGACGATGCGCTCATGGCCGGGGATGAGGCCGGACAGGGCGTTGAGCAGGGTGGTCTTCCCGGTGCCGGTGGCGCCGGAGACGATGACGTTGAGCTTCGCCTGGACGAGTCCCGAGAGCAGGACCAGCATCTGTTCGTCCAGGGAGCCGAAGCCGATCATCTCCTGGAGCGTGAAGGCGCGCGGGAAGCGCCGGATGGTGAGCGTGGCACCGGTCAGCGACAGCGGCGGGATGATCACGTTGACGCGCTCGCCGCTGGGCAGGCGTGCGTCGACCATGGGATTGGCCTCGTCCACACGGCGGTTGACGGTCGAGACGATCCGCTCGATGGTCTGCATGAGCTGCTCGTGCGAGCCGAACCGCATGGGGAGCTGCTCGACCTTGCCGCTGCGCTCGACGAAGATCTGGTCCGGTCCGTTGACCATGATCTCGGTGATGGAGGCGTCCTCCAGGAGCGGTTCCAGGATGCCGAGTCCCAGAGCTTCGTCGACGACCCGGCGGATGAGCTGGGAGCGTTCGACCGTCGAGAGGACGGGTCCTTCGCGGCTGATGATGTGGCCGAGTACGCGCTCCAGCCGGGCGCGCCGGTCCGCCGCCGCGAGTGAGGACATCTCCGCGAGGTCGATCTCCTCGAGCAGCTTGGCCCGGTAGGTGGCGACCAGGTGGCCGTCCTCCCGCCCGCCCGACTGCTCCTCGGGGGCGGTGATGCGTGCCCGCAGGCTCATTTCCGTAACTCCTCGGTCAAGACATGCCGGTGGTGCCGGGGCCGTCGCGTGCGGTCCCGTTCAGTCGCGGGGCATCGTGGAGCTGCGCTCGGCCCAGCCGAAGGCGTCCTCCATCCCGGGGATGACGGAGGGGACCTTGACCTTCGCGGTGTAGGTCACCTCGTCACCACCCCAGCTGGGGGTGAACGTGGACTCGTCGGCGAGCCAGCCGCTGATGGCGCGGCGGCCGGCGTCCTCCGGGGTGCTCTCCGGCCGGTCGTGGCTCGCCGTACGGGCGGCGGCCCTGGCGGCCGTGCCCGCCTGGTTGGCGGCGTACGCCGCCACACCCAGCTGGACGGCGCAGAGGCCGACGATGAGCAGGAGAGGGATGAATCCCATGTACTCGATGGCGACCTGGCCACGTTCGCGGTGCGCCCGGGGGTTCCTCTTCATCTCTCAGCCCTCCTTCACCGAGGCGGCGTCGCCGGTGACCGTCATGGGGAAGTCGAGCACTCCCGGCACGAGGACGGGCACCTTGAGGGCGACCTCCGCCCTGTAGAGCCCGCGGTCGGTCGAGCAGCGCACCGAAGCGGCCGAGGACCACGCGTCGGGCAGGTCCTCCTTCGCCGCGCGGTCGCAGACCTCGGCCTGCTGCCAGCGCGCTCCGGTGCCGGCGCGTGCGCCCACGTCCGCCGCGTTGCCCGCCAGGCTGAACGTGTAACCGATCAGGGCGCACTGCCACAGCGCGACGAGCAGCAGGATGATCAGCGGGGTGACGCCCACGAATTCGACCGCGGTCTGGCCGCGGTCCCGCTCACCGGGGCGGGGGCGTACCCGCCCCGCCCGTATGCCCGGGCGTTCTCTGTCGGTGGTTGTCATCGGTCGGCCTGCCCCCTCGGTCTTCCCGCGGTCCCGGGCTCCGCCTTCGCGCGCCGTAGTGAGCGCCCGACCGAGCCCCGGTCGTTCCGGAACTTGCCACTGCCTTCGGCGCCCGCGGGTACCTTCACCAGCCCCAGCTCTCCGGCCAGCGCCCACAGCGCCTGCTTGACGACGCTCTTCGCGTCGAGTTCGTGCATCCGCCCCGCGTCGACCGCGCCCTGCAGCTCCTTGAAGTTCGCGGGGACGGCCGTGCCCGCCATCCGCGTGCCGGTGATCTTCTGGATGAGGGGCGGCTGGATCTCGGTGCTGCGGTTGAAGCGGTTGACGACCGTGACGGTCTCCTCGGCCTTGCGGATCTGCAGCCGGTCCCACATCCGTACGATGCGCTTGGCGCCGCGCACCGCCACCACGTCCGGCGTCGTGACCAGCAGGGCGATGTCGGCCATCTCGACCGCGGCGGCGTTGGCGCCCTGCATCTGGCTGCCGCAGTCGATCACCACCACCTCGTACCGCGACCGCAGCGCGCTCACGATCTGGCGTGCCGAACGGTCGCTGACCTCCTCGCCGCGCTCGCCCTCACCGGGCGCCAGGAGAAGGGCCATCCCGGTGTCGTGGGTGAACACGGCGTCGGACAGGACGCGGGGCGATATGTCGGAGATCGCGGCGAGGTCCACGATGGAGCGCCGGAACTGGACATCGAGGTACGACGCGATGTCACCGGTCTGGAGGTCGAGGTCGACCAGCGCCACGGTGTTGCCCGAGGTCTGGGCGGCCAGGGCGATCTGCACGGCGGTGACGGTGGCGCCTACGCCGCCCTTGGCTCCGGTGACGGTCACGACGGTGCCGCCGGGGCCGGTAAAGACGTCACCGCCGGCCCCGAGGTGGCGCCTGACCCCGACGGACCACTGGGCCGCGGCCTGGACCCTGTTGGCCAGTTCCTCGTAGCTCAGCGGCAGGGTGACGAGACCCCGCGCCCCGGAGTCCATGGCGGCGGAGAAGAGACCGGGGCTCGCGTCCATGGTGATCAGCACGACGCCCACGGCGGGGAAGCGCAGGGAGACCTCCCGGATCAGCTCCAGGGCCGGAACCGGGCCGATCCGCTCATGGACCAGTACGACCTCGGGCAGCTCGTCGAGGGACTCGCCCGCGAGGCGGGCGAGCGTGTCGATGAGCTGGGTGGAGTCACCGACGGGAGCCGCGGGCTCCGCGTCGGGGAGCTGACTGAGCAGCGTGGTGACGGACCTGGCCGCGTCCGCGTCACCCACTGCCGGGAGGATCCTGGTGGTCATCCCATCCTCACTTGTCCTTGTCGAGCGTGTAGGTCCGGTCGCCCGGACGGATCGTGCCGTCGCTGCCGGACGCGATGAGCGCCAGCCGCACGTGCTCCGCGAACGACTCGGCGTAGGCGATGCGCTGGGTGTCGAGGGTGTTGAGGGCGAACGTGATCGGGACGGCCTCCGTGGCCTGGCTGGACCGGTTGTCGTTGTCCGGCTCCAGCGCCGTCAGCTTGCCGACGTCCAGTACCCGGGCGTTGGAGACGATGACCTTGGACTGGGCGGGCTCCCCGTCGTTCTCGCCGGCGAACGTGGCGTAGACGTTCACCGTCGCTCCGGCGGTGATCTTGCCCGCGACACCCGTGGCGGCGTCGATCATGATGGCGATCTCCTGCTCGCCGGGCCGCAGGGCCGGGCGCTTCTCCATCATGTCGGCCTGGAGCAGGGAGCCCTTGCGCAGTTCGGTGACCGCGATCTTGCCGTCGACCTCGGAGATGTCGGTGACGGCGTTGGCCGACAGCCAGCGCTTCGGCATCGAGACCTTCTCGAACTGCCCGCTGGTCAGGGCGGTGTAGGGCGCCACGTTGCCCTTCACCTGATACGCCGTGACCTCGGGCCCGACCTTCGAATTGACGTCACTGATCACCGAGAGCACCCCGGCGAAGGCGCCGAAGGCGCACAGGACCGACAGGAGCAGGAGTATCACGCCGCGGCGCTGGCGGGAGTTCATGGGCCGGACAACCTCGTTCGAATCGGATGCGTGGGGCAGCGGACAGAGAGAGATGCGCGGTGTCTGGGGAACGGAACGGGGACGGGGACGTCAGGAGCCGGGTGGCCGGGGACGTCGGGAACCGGGTGGAGCGGGGACGTCAGGAGCCGGGTGGTGCGGGCGCTCCATGGTTCAGGACACCGGCGGAGTGCATTCGGTTCTCGGATGTGGCCAGCGGGGACGAACAGAAGCCGCAGCGGTCGCCGATGAGCTCCATTCCGCACCAGTGGCAGTTCTCCCGCCGTACGGAGGAAACGAGCTGGTAGATCACCGAGATGTCCGGGAGGAAGGAGGCGAATTCCACCAGCTTCCCCGTGCCCCACCAGCGTGGTGAAGCGGAAGGCAGCGCGCACTCCGCAATGGCCTGTACCTTCCAGGCGGGCGCAAGGCTCTGCTGTACCCATTCGGAGCTCAACTGCCCCTTTGCGACCAGCAGATGGGTGGGGAACTCCGGTCCGGCGGGCGGCTCGACCCCCTGGCCGATCTTGATGAGCTGGGGGCTGGGGCCGGCGAGTACGGCGAACTGGGAGCCGGGGACCCAGGACTTGGCGTGGGTCTTGAGGCTGACGGGCACCCGGTCGAGCCTGGCCACCGAGTTCAGCAGGGCCCCGGCGTGGATGTAGTGGGCGAGCAGCCTGGCCGCCGACGCCACCACTCCCGGGCTGAAGTCGCAGATGGAGAGCTGGCGCAGCTGGCGCACCAGCACGGCCACCCCGAGCGGGGGCAGGTCCACCTTGAGCAGGGCGATGCGATCGCTCTCCAGGACGGACCGGATGGCGTGCAGCCTGCGCTCATGGGCGGGGCTGATGCCCGCCGGGTACACCGCGATCACATAGCCGTGCTGCTCCAGGAGCAGGTGCATGTCACCGATGGCGAGTTCGAGGGTCTGCTCCTCGGGAGCCTGCAGCAGAGCCGCGGTCGGTGTCTGCTGATCGGTCGGTGGTAGCACCAGGTCAGCGCTGGTCACTGCTATTGCGGTCGGCACGCTCTTCCCCGTTCGGCTCCGGCCGTCGTCCGTGAGGACTCCGGCCGCAATCGCTCCTGCTCCGTGCTTCTTCCCCAGCACTTTAACCACGTCATACCAGGCAGAGAACAGATATCGGAGTCCAGTCCACAGACATCCGGCACAGGCGTTCGCAACGTGCCCGTACGAAATCGGACGAAAAGCAGAGTCGTTAACTCCTGTACCACTGCGGAGGGTTACCCCCACGGCCCGGGTTTGAAATGCATCGGAATTCATCCGCCCACGTCAGAAGGGGCGTTGCCGCTTTCCGTGAGGCCTTCGCGATATCCACTCCGTGACGGTGCGGGACGCCTCCATGGAGTCACCCGTGCGAGTGCCCCGGCGACGAGCGGGGGCTCCCCCGGGGAGTGAACACACCCGCCGCCCCGGGCGTCCGCCTGCCCGCCGCCCCCATCCGGACCGCCAGAGGTCTTGACATCTTGATTGGTCTGGACCAGTTTATCGGCCAACGGTGGCCACCGTTCCCGCCAGCACCCCCAACTCCCCCACCGGAGGCAGCAAGTGGAACGCTCCGCAGGCAGCAGCAGGCACAGAAGGCGCCGGGTCCGGCCTCTCCTCGGCGGGGCCGTCGCCGTCGTCGCGGCCGGGACCCTGGGCGTCACCGGACTCGTCACCACCGCGCAGGCCGCCGACGTCAACGTGGCCAAGAACGCCGGCTTCGAGTCCGGGCTCGCCAACTGGACGTGTTCCGGGGGCAGCGGGGCCACCGTCTCCTCCCCCGTGCACGGCGGGACCTCCGCGCTCAAGGCCACCCCGGCCGGGCAGGACAACGCCAAGTGCACGCAGACCGTGGCCGTGAAGCCCTCCTCCACCTACACGCTGAGCTCCTGGGTGCAGGGTGGTTACGCCTACATCGGGGCGAGCGGGACGGGCACGACGGACGTCTCCACCTGGTCGCCCGGCTCCAGCGCCTGGACCCAGCTGAAGACCACCTTCACCACCGGCCCCTCCACCACCTCAGTGACCGTCTACACCCACGGGTGGTACGGCCAGGCGGCCTACTACGCGGACGACGTCCAGGTGACCGGTCCGGACGGCGGCGGCGGCACGGACCCCGAGCCGGCGATCCCCGGGGCCCCCGCCGGGCTGTCCGTCGGCACGACGACGTCGTCCTCGGTCGCCCTGACCTGGAACGCGGTCTCCGGCGCCACCGGCTACACCGTCTACCGGGACGGCGCGAAGGCGACGACCTCCACGGGCACCTCCGCCACGGTGACCGGGCTGGCCGCCGACACCGCGTACCAGTTCTCCGTGAGCGCGACCAACGCCGCCGGTGAGTCCGTCAAGTCGGCCACCGTCAGCGGCCGTACGGCGAAGGCCACCGACCCGGGCCCCGGCCCGGTGACCTCGGTGCCCAAGCACGCGGTGACGGGCTACTGGCAGAACTTCAACAACGGTGCCACCGTCCAGAAGCTCAGCGACGTCCCCGCGAACTACGACATCATCGCCGTCTCCTTCGCCGACGCCACGGCCACGCCGGGCGCCGTCACCTTCAACCTGGACTCGGCGGGGCTGAACGGCTACACCGTCGCCCAGTTCAAGGCCGACATCAAGGCCAAGCAGGCCGCCGGGAAGAACGTCATCATCTCGGTCGGCGGCGAGAAGGGCTCCGTCGCGGTCAACAGCGACGCCTCCGCCACCGCGTTCGCCGACTCGGTGTACGCGCTCATCCAGGAGTACGGCTTCAACGGCGTCGACATCGACCTGGAGAACGGCCTCAACTCCACCTACATGACGAAGGCGCTGCGCTCGCTGTCGTCGAAGGCGGGCTCCGGCCTCGTCATCACGATGGCCCCGCAGACCATCGACATGCAGTCGACCTCCGGTGAGTACTTCAAGACGGCGCTCAACATCAAGGACATCCTGACCGTCGTCAACATGCAGTACTACAACAGCGGTTCGATGCTCGGCTGCGACGGCAAGGTCTACTCGCAGGGCTCGGTGGACTTCCTCACCGCGCTCGCCTGCATCCAGCTCGAGGGCGGTCTCGCCCCGTCGCAGGTCGGCCTCGGGGTCCCCGCCTCCACCCGTGGCGCGGGCAGCGGCTATGTCGCCCCGTCCATCGTGAACGCGGCCCTGGACTGCCTGGCCAAGGGCACCAGCTGTGGTTCCTTCAAGCCCTCGCGGACCTACCCGGATCTGCGCGGCGCGATGACCTGGTCCACGAACTGGGACGCCACCGCGGGCAACGCCTGGTCGAACGCGGTCGGCCCGCACGTCCACGGGCTGCCGTAACCCCGCCGGACCACCGAAACCGCAGCGCCGCCGCTCCCCCGGCGGCGCTGCCGTTTTCCCGCGCCGGACGATCGTCACCAGGGCAGGTCGCGCACCTGCTGGACGCACAGCACGACGAACAGCAGACCGGCCGCGCCCAGCATCCCGTTGCTGAGCCAGCCGTTGCGCCACTCCCTCGGTGTACGGGAGGAGTTGAGCAGCCAGAGCAGGGTCAGGGCCAGGAACGGCATGAAGAAGGCGCCCAGGACGCCGTAGCCGATGACCAGCCCGAACGGCTCGTCCAGCCACAGCAGCGTCATCGGCGGGAAGGTCAGCCAGAGCAGGTACGCGCGGAACGGCACGGACCGCTCCTGCAGGCCGACGGTCTCGCCGCCCGCCTTCTCCGTGATCTCCTCGGCGCGGCCGGCCCTGATCCGTTCCACGAAGTCCGCGAACATCAGGCTCACGCCGTGCCACACGCCGATGAGCGAGGAGAAAGACGCCGCGAAGAAGCCCACCAGGAACAGCTTCGCGGTGACCGCGCCGAAGCGGTCCTCCAGGACGACGCCGAGGTCGATCAGGCCCTGGTCGCCCTTGGTCAGCGCGATGCTGGAGGAGTGCAGCAGTTCGGCGCCCACGATCAGCATGGCGACGACGAAGATGCCGGTGGTGATGTAGGCGACCCGGTTGTCGATCCGCATCACCTTCATCCAGGAGGGGTTGGACCAGCCCTTGGCGTTCACCCAGTAGCCGTACGCCGCCATGGTGATGGTTCCGCCGACCCCGCCGATCAGGCCCAGGGTGTAGACCAGCGAGCCGTCGGGGAGCACCGGGAGCAGCCCCGCGAAGGACGCGCCGATGTCCGGCACCACCCGGATCGCGACATAGACCACGACGACGAACATCACGCCGATCAGGACCGTCATGGCCTTCTCGAAGACGGCGTACCGGTTGAACCAGACGAAGACCAGGCCGATCAGCCCGGTGATGATCGCCCATGTCTTCAGCCCCGGTCCGTCCGGGAAGAGCGCCACGATGGGCAGGGCGCTGGAGGACATCGCCGTCGCGCCGTACACGAAGCCCCAGACGACGACGTACACGGCGAAGTAGCCCGTGGTCCATCCGCCGAGGGTGCGCCAGCCGTCGAAGAGGGTGCGGCCCGTGGCGAGATGCCAGCGCCCCACCGCCTCGGCGAGCGAGATCTTGACGAGGCAGCCGATCACGGCCGCCCACATGAGGGTGTAGCCGAACTTGCTTCCCGCGATGAGCGTCGCGACGAGGTCGCCCGCTCCGACGCCGGTCGCCGCGACGACGATTCCGGGGCCGATGTATCGCCAGCTCGATCGACGTGGCCGGGAGCCCAGCTCCCCGGTCTCTGTGATTCCGCTTGTCTCCGCCATGTCGATCAACGAAGCGCAAAGCGCGGAATCGCACAAGGGGTCGCGTCGTACCGCACCCGTGGCCGGCAACTCACTTCCCGGACAGCTGTGGACGTTCCGTGACAGGAGAGAGTGGTGCACACGCCCACGCGCCGTGGGACGCTTGGCGCGCTGGACAGTATGGCTGCGGGACGGGGGAAGTGGCATGACGGGCGCGCGAGTTGAGCCGTTGGGCAGTGGGGACCCGGCGACACTCGGTACGTACGAACTGCTCGGGAGGCTGGCCTCCGGAGGCATGGGGCGGATCTATCTCGCGCGGAGTTCCGGCGGGGAGCTGGCCGCCGTCAAGACGCTGCTGGCCGAGGGTGTCGTGAGCGACATCGACCGGCGGCGCTTCACCCGTGAGGTGGAGCTGGCACAGCGCATCGACAGCACGTTCACGGCGCGGGTGAGGGACGCGGATCCCCGGGCGGACCGTCCCTGGATGGCGATCGACTACATCGCGGCCCCTTCCCTGTCGGAGCTGGTCCGCACCGCGGGGGTACTGCCCGGCTCGGCGGTCCGCTGGCTGGCGGCGGGCACGGCCGAGGCGCTCGTGACGCTGCACCGCGAGGGCATCATCCACCGGGACCTCAAGCCGCAGAACATCCTGCTGCCGCTGGCGGGGCCCCGGGTGATCGACTTCGGCATCTCGCACGCGAACGACATCACCCGCACGAGCCTCACCCTGGGCACGATCGCCTTCACCTCGCCCGAGCAGGCGCGGGGCGAGCCGTCGACGGAGGCGTCGGACGTGTACTCGCTCGGGGCGACGCTCTTCCATCTGGCGCTCGGCCGGCCTCCGTACCGCGCGGACAGCGACACCCTGGCGCTGCTGGCGCGGGTGCAGCGCGGCGAGCTGGACCTCGACGGCCTGCCCAAGGAACTCGCGACGCTGATCCGTCCCTGCCTGGCGACCGATCCCCGGCAACGGCCCGTGCCCGCGGAGATGCTGGCACGCTTCCGGCAGTCGCTGGCCGGGCTGCCGGTCTCGCAGGACGGCCGCCGCTGGCTTCCGCAGCGGTGGACGGACCTGATCACCCAGTACGCGAGCCAGGGGCGCGACCTGGCGCGCGGAGCCGGGCGGGGCTCGGGGAGCACGGACTCCGAGGGCCTGACGGTCGACCAGAGGACCGACGTGGTCCCACCGCCCGACCGGACACGGATATACACGCAGGAGAGGGAACGGGCCGAGCGGGAACAGGCGCAGCGGGAGCAGGCCCGGCTCGTCCAGGAACGGCTGCGCGAGCAGGAGTGGCAGCAGGAGCTGGAGCGGAGGAAGGCCGAGGAGGAGCGGCGGAAGAAGGCGGAGAAGAAGGAGCGGGAACGGGCCGAGCGCGAACGGGTCCGGCGGGAGCAGGCCGAGCGGGAGAAGAAGCAGGAGCAGGAGCGCCTGAAGGCGGCGAAGAAGGAGCGGGAGCGGGTGGAGCAGGCCGCCCGGGCACGGGCCGCCCAGCACGCGGCCCGGCAGGCGCGGGCCTCCGCGTCCTCGCCCTCGGCCGGCGTACCGCCCAGGACGCCTCGCCCCGCGCGCACGCCGACGCCTCCCCCGCCGTCCACGTCGAACAAGTCCTCGTCGGTGGTGGGCGTGGTCGTGGTGCTGGCCGTCCTGGCGCTGATCCTCTATCTGGTCAACAGGCCGGACGCCGGATCGGACTCCGGGAACACCGGGTCGGGCGGCAGCACGGCCACGGCCACGGCCACCGGAATCAGCACGGACACGGGTGCCGGTCACGATCCCGGACCGACCCTCGAGCCGACCCCGGACGCCGAGGACGAGGCGTTCGCCGCCGTGTCGTCCGGGGACTGCCTCACCGCGTACGACGACGGGTACGGCGACTGGTCGACCGAGACCCCGGAGGCCGTGGACTGCGACGCCTCCGACGCCTATCTCCGTGTGACGTCGACGGACAGCGGGATCAGCGGTGCCGACTGCCCGGACGGCTCGGGCGAGTCGTACTGGACCCACTCCGGTTCGGAGCCGGAGTTCAGCACGACGCTCTGCGTGGAGCGCCAGTTCCGCGTGGGCGAGTGCTTCGTCGCCAAGCGCGAGGGCGACCGGATGGCGGACGCCCGGCTGATGACGGTGTGGAGCTGCGGGAAGGACACCGTGCCCCAGGGCTACGACGTGATCCTGCAGATCACCGGCCGCTGGCGCGCGGAGTCGACGTATCCGCCGGGTTACTGCTCGGAGGGCGGCGACGACCAGGAGGACTACTGGCGTTTCGAGGTGAACGACGACCGGACGGTGCTCTGCGTGAAGTGGGTCTGAGCCCCGGACACGGCCTGTGGCCTCATCGGCGGCCGGGCCGTGTCCGGACGGGAGAACCCCGTGGTCTCGGGCCGGGGCACCCGTGCCCCGGCCCGAGACGGACGAAGGCCCCTAGATCACCAGGCTGAGCGCCGCGGCGACCACGAAGCCCGCGACCGAGAGGACCGTCTCCAGGACCGTCCAGGTCTTCAGGGTGTCCCGCTCGGAGATGCCGAAGTACTTCGAGACCATCCAGAAGCCGCCGTCGTTGACGTGCGAGGCGAAGATGGAGCCCGCGGAGATCGCCATGATGATCAGGGCGAGGTGCGCCTGCGACATGTCCTGGCCCTCGACGAGCGGGACGACGATGCCGGCGGTGGTGACGATCGCGACCGTCGCCGAGCCCTGGGCGACGCGCAGGACGACGGAGATCAGCCAGGCGAGCAGGATGACCGGCAGGCCGACGTCGTTGAAGGTGTCGGCGAGGGCGTCGGCGATGCCGCTGCCCTTCAGCACGGCACCGAAGATCCCGCCCGCGCCGACGACCAGCAGGATGTTGCCGACCGGCTTGAGCGAGGCCGTGGAGACCGATTCGAGGGACTTGCGGGACCAGCCGCGCCGGATGCCCAGCAGGTAGTAGGCGAGGAAGAGCGCGATCGTCAGCGCGACGAACGGGTTGCCGAAGAACTCGATGACCGAGCGCGGGGTGGAGGGGTCCAGCGCGATGGAGGAGAACGTCGCGGCCAGGATCAGCACCAGCGGGGTGCCGATGATCGCGAGTACGGTGCCGAGCGCGACGGGCTTCTCGTGCGGGGTGACTCCGGCGGCGCGCTGCTCGGCGACGACGGCGGCCTTGGACTCCTCGGCCGCCTCGACCATGTCCTGGGGCACCTCGACGAAGATGCGCTTGCCGATCCAGGCGGCGTACGCCCAGGCGGCGAGCACGGACGGGATGCCGACGACCGCTCCCATCAGGATGACCCAGCCGAGGGAGACGTTGAAGAGGCCCGCGGCGGCGACCGGTCCGGGGTGCGGCGGCAGGAACGCGTGGGTCATCGAGAGGCCGGCCAGCAGCGGCATCGCGTACAGGACGACGGACTTGCCGGAGCGCTTGGCGGCGGCGTAGACGATCGGCGCGAGGACGAAGATGCCGACGTCGAAGAAGACCGGGATGCCGAAGATCAGACCCGTGAGCCCCATGGCGAGCGGGGCGCGCTTCTCTCCGAAGAGGTTGAGCAGACGGGCGCTGAGGACCTCTGCCCCGCCGGAGACCTCCAGGATCGCCCCGAGCATCGTGCCGAGGCCGATGATGATCGCGACGTGTCCGAGGATGCCGCCCATGCCGGACTCGATGACCGAGACGGCGGCGGACTTCTGGACCGTGCCGAAGAGTTCGGTGACGGAGAGACCGGCACCCAGGCCGACGGCTATGGACACGGCGAGCAGCGCGACGAACGGCTGGAGCCGGACCTTGATGATCAGGAACAGCAGCAGCGCGATCCCGAGGGCGGCGACGGTCAGCAGACCGGGCGTTCCGCCGATCAGGAGGAGCAGTCCACCGGTGTGGGGTGGCGCCTCGGGCGTGGGGGCGGCGGCGAGCAGCATGAGCGGTCAACTCCGGTGGTGACAGGGGGTCCTTCGGGGCAGGGGGGAGCGCGGCACGGCGCCCCTGTGCGAAAGCGGGGGACGGGGCACCGTGCCGTGGTGCGTGGTGGTGCGTGGGGGAGGCGGGCGGCGGGGGGTCGTCCTGCGGTGGGAGGAGCCCCCGGGGCCGGGGGCCCGCGGGCCCGCCGGTGAGCGGGCGGCGGACCCGTCGGCCGTCAGCTGTCGGCCGTCAGCCGTCAGCCGAGGACGGCGAGGGCGTCGATCTCGATGAGCAGCCCCTTGGGCAGGCCGACGTAGACCGTCGTACGGGCCGCGGCGGGGGCCTTGAGGTCCTGCTCGCCGAAGTACTCGTTGTAGATCGCGTTCATCTCGGCGAAGTGGTCCACGTCCGTGAGGTAGACGCGCATCATCATCACGTCGTCCCAGCTCGCGCCGCCCTCCTCCAGGATCGCCTTGACGTTGGCGAAGGTCTGGAGGGTCTGCTCGCGCAGGGTCGGGCCGGCCGGGGTGGGGGCCTGGCCCTCGACGGCGGGCAGGAAGCCGACCTGACCTGCGACCTGGAGGATGTTCCCCTTCTTCACGCCGTGCGAGAACTTGGCGGGCGGGGTCGTGTGGGTGCTGGGGGTGAGAGCGGTCTTCTCGGTCATGACGGTTCAGGCTTTCTTGGTGGGGGTGGTGCCGGAGTACTCCCGGCTGATGGTGTCCGCGGTGCGGCGCACCAGCGGGAGCAGGGTGAGGAGTTCCTCGGCCGTGACGACCACGTTCGGCGCGGACACCGACATCGCGGCGACGACTCGCCCGTCCGCGCCCCGGATGGGGGCGCCGACGCAGTTGATGGACTCCTCGTGGCCGCCGAGGTCGGTGGCCCAGCCCTGTTCGCGTACGACGGCGAGTTCCTTGAGGAACGCGCCGGCGTTCGGGACCGAACGGGACGTGTACATGGGGTAGTCGAGCCGTTCGGCGACGGCGCGCCGCTCGGGCTCGGTGAGGTCGGCGAGGAGCAGCTTGGCGACCGCGGCGACGGTGATCGCGACGGGTTTGCCGATCCGTGAGTACATCCGCACGGGGTAGCGGCTCTCGACCTTGTCGATGTAGAGGACCTCGTTCTCCTCGTACACCGCGAGGTGGACGGTGTGCCCGCACTGCTCGTTGAGCGTGACGAGGTGGCTGTGGGCGATCTCGCGCACGTCGAGGTTCTCGACGGCTTCCTGGGCGAGCGCGAAGAGCCGGGCTCCGAGGCGGTAGCGCTGGTCCTCCTGGCGGTAGACGAGTCCGTGCTCGTGGAGCGTGCGGAGCAGGCGCAGCGCCGTGGACTTGTGGACCCCGAGCCGCTCGGCGACCTGGCCGAGGTCGGCGGGGCCCTGGGCGAGCAGCGGCAGGATGCTCAGCGCGCGGTCGACGGTCTGGCTCATGTGACTCGTACCTCCTCGTTCGCCCCTGCGGCGGCTGTCCAGCCGGGGCCGAGACGAAGTGTGCCCCAGGCCTCGTCGTCCAGGGCGGCGAGCCGGTCGGCGTGGGCGCGGGAGGGGGGTCCCGTGAGGTCGCCGGGGACGGTGAGCACGGCGGCGGCCATGAGGTGGCCGTGCCGGGCCCGGTCGCGTACGGGCAGCTCGCGCAGGGTGGCGGAGAGGAATCCGGCGGCGAAGGCGTCGCCCGCGCCGACGGCGGCGACGACGTCGACGCGCAGGGAGGGGACGTCGGTGACGGTGTCCCGGCCCTCCTCACGCGAGAAGACCGTGACACCCTCCGAGCCTCGCTTGACGACCAGGACGTCCGGTTCCGGCAGGGCGGTGCGGATCGCGTGGGCGCCGTGGATGCCCCAGGCATCCTCGGCCTCGTCCTCGCCGACGAAGACGAGGTCGCTCCGGCGGGCGAGGCCGAGCAGCACCTCGGGGCCGGTGCCGCCGTCGCGCCAGAGGCCGGGCCGGTGGTTGACGTCGAAGGAGATCAGCGGGCGGTTCTCGCGGGGGGCGGTGAGGTCGTCCAGGAGCGCCAGGCAGTCGGCGGAGAGCGCGGCCGTGATGCCGGACAGGTGCAGGACGCGGCCGGTGAGGACGTCCTCGTGCGGGACGTTGTGCGGGGACATCGCCGAGGCGGCCGATCCCGCCCGGTAGTACGCGACCTCGTGGGTGTCGGTGGCGCGGTCCGCGGCGGTGCGGAAGTAGATCCCGGTGGGGCGGTCGGGGTCGCGGCGGACCGCGGAGGTGTCGACCCCGTAGCCGGCGATGGCTTCGGTCAGGTGGTCGCCGAATCCGTCGGCGCCGACGCGGCCGACCCAGGCCGTCCGGTGGCCCGCGGCGGCGAGCGCACACGCGACGTTGGACTCGGCGCCGCCGATTCCCCGGCCGAAGGAGGGTACGTCGGCGAGGCGGCCGGGCCGGGAGGGCAGGAACGTCACCATGGACTCGCCGAGGCAGACGACGTCCGCGGTGGCCGTCCTGGCTGCGATTCCGGACACTCTGGGCTCCTCGTGGTCGGCCGTGGGCGCCGGGCACACCATTGACCCGGCATCGGCTCGGATGTTAGACAGCGTCGAGCGATATGCGCAATGGTCGTTGCACATAATGCAATGAACCTTTTCCCGAGGTCCCGAGGAGGATCCCTTGGCCGCCCAGCAGTCCGCCGCGTCCGCCTCGCCCGCCGAGCACTCGGCCGGGCAGTCCGCAGCATCCGCAGCGCGCCCCGTGGCCACGCTCGCCGACGAGGTGGTCGACCACCGCTTCAAGGCCCTGCCGCCCGACGCGGAGGGGCTGACCGTCGGCGCCCTGGCGGCCGAGCGCCGCAACCTCTTCACGGGAGGCTTCACCACGCCCGTCCTGGCGCTGTCCGCCGAGTCGGTCGAGGCCAACCTCGCCCTCCTGGAGACGTACGCCGAGCGGCACGGTCTGGCCTTCGCGCCGCACGGCAAGACGTCGATGTCCCCGCAGCTCTTCGCCCGCCAGCTGGAGTACGGGGCCTGGGGCATCACCGCGGCCGTGCCCCACCAGGCGCGGGTCTACCGGGCGTACGGCATCCGGCGGATCTTCCTGGCCAACGAGCTCGTCGACGCGGTCGCGCTGCGCTGGCTCGCCGCCGAGCTGGACGCCGACCCGGACTTCACCTTCGCCTGTTACGCCGACTCCGTGCGCGGTGTCGAGCTGATGGACGAGGCCCTGCGCGCGGCGGGCGCCGTGCGCCCCGTCGACGTCGTGGTGGAGCTGGGGGCCGGGCAGGGCGCCCGTACCGGCGCCCGCACGGAGGCCGGCTGCGCGGCCGTCGCCGACGCGGTGGCGGCCACGTCGACCCTGCGTCTGGTGGGTGTCGCCGGTTACGAGGGCGAGGTGCCGGACGCCTCTCCCGAGCGGGTCCGGGAGTGGCTGCGCCGGCTCGTCGCCCTGGCGGCGGACTTCGACGCGGCGGGCCGCTTCGACGCGCTCGCGGACGGCGAGGAGATCCTGGTCAGCGCGGGCGGCAGCGCCTGGTTCGACGCCGTCGCCGATGTCTTCGCGGAGATCCCCGGGCTGAGCCGGCCGGTCCTCAAGCTGCTCCGCTCCGGTGCGTACGTCAGCCACGACGACGGGCACTACCGCCACCTCACCCCCTTCAACCGGGTCCCCGAGGAGGGTGCGCTGCGGCCCGCCTTCCGGCTCTGGGCGCAGGTCGTCTCCCGCCCCACCCCGGAGCAGGCCTTCGTCAACGCCGGGAAGCGGGACGCCGCGTACGACCTGGACCTCCCCGAGGCACAGGTCGTCCGCTCGGCACGCGACGGCTCGGTACGCCCGGCCACCGGTGTCACCGTCAGCGGGCTCTCCGACCAGCACGGCTGGGTACGGACGGACGCCGACGCCGAGCTGGAGGTCGGCGACTGGATCGGCATGGGGCTCTCCCACCCCTGCACGTCCTTCGACAAGTGGCAGCTGATCCCGCTGGTGGAGGCGGACGGCACCGTCACCGACTACATCCGCACCTTCTTCTGATCCCGGCGGGCCCCTCCCCCACCCCGAAAGGCGACATCCCATGGACCTGGTCATCCGCGACGCCCGCGTCGTCGACGGCACCGGCGCCCCCTCCTACCGCGCCGACGTAGGCATCACGGACGGCCGGATCACCGAGATCCGCGGGGAGGGCGGGGGCCCCCGCCCCACCGCCGCCCGCACCCTGGACGCCGACGGGCTCGCGCTCTCTCCGGGGTTCATCGACATGCACGCGCACAGCGATCTCGCCCTGCTGCGCGATCCCGACCACAGCGCGAAGGCCGCCCAGGGCGTCACCCTGGAGGTCCTCGGCCAGGACGGCCTGTCGTACGCCCCCGCCGACGACCGCACCCTCGCCGAGGTCCGCCGTTCCATCTCCGGGTGGAACGGCGACGGCGCAGACATCGACTTCGACTGGCGCACCGTCGGCGGCTATCTGGACCGCCTCGACCGCAACTTCGGCGGTCAGGGCATCGCCGTCAACGCCGCCTACCTCATCCCGCAGGGCACGGTCCGGATGCTCGCGGTCGGGTGGGACGACCGCCCCGCCACGGACGCCGAGCTGGAGCGGATGAAGGAGCTCGTCGCGCAGGGGATGGCCGAGGGCGCGGTCGGCATGTCCTCGGGCCTGACGTACACCCCCGGGATGTACGCCAAGGACGCCGAACTCACCGAACTCTGCCGGGTGGTGGCCGACCACGGCGGGTACTACTGCCCGCACCACCGCTCCTACGGGGCGGGAGCGCTCCAGGCGTACGAGGAGATGGTGCGGCTCACCCGCGACGCCGGCTGCGCCCTGCATCTCGCGCACGCCACCATGAACTTCGGGGTGAACAAGGGCAAGGCCCCCGACCTCCTCGCCCTCCTGGACGCGGCCCTCGCGGAGGGCGCCGACATCTCCCTGGACACCTACCCGTACACCCCCGGCTGCACGACCCTCGTCGCGATGCTGCCCAGCTGGGCGAGCGAGGGCGGGCCCGAGTCGGTGCTGACCCGGCTCGCGGACGCGGCCACGGCCGAACGGATCCGCCACCATCTGGAGGTCGTGGGCTCCGACGGCTGCCACGGCGTCCCGATCGAGTGGGACACGATCGAGATCTCCGGCGTCGGCTCGCCCGCCCTGTCCTCGTACGTCGGCCGTACGGTGGCGGAGTCCGCCCGGCTGCGTGACGAGGAGCCCTGGGTGACGGCCCGTCGGCTGCTCGTCGAGGACAGGCTCGGCACGACGATCCTCCAGCACGTCGGCCACGAGGAGAACGTCCGGCAGATCATGCGCCACCGGGTGCACACCGGCGGCAGCGACGGCATCCTCCAGGGCGACAAGCCGCACCCCCGCGCCTACGGGACCTTCCCGCAGTATCTCGGCCGGTACGCCCGCGAGCTGGGCATCCTCACTCTGGAGGAGTGCGTCGCCCACCTCACCTCCCGTCCCGCCGCCCGGCTGCGCCTGCCCGACCGCGGCCTGGTCCGCGAGGGCTACCGGGCGGACCTGGTCCTCTTCGACCCGGACACGGTGGCGGCCGGATCGACCTTCGACGAGCCGCGCACCCTCCCGGTGGGCATCCCGCACGTCCTGATCGACGGCCGCTTCGTCATCGAGGACGGCAGGCGGACCTCCGCCCTCGCGGGCCGCGCGGTGCGGGGCAGCGGACGCCGGGCGGCCTGAGCCGCTCCGCTACGGCTTGGGCAGCGCGCAGCCGGACCGGTTCAGGTCGATCTGGTTACCGGTGCCGATGCACGGAACGATGCCATAGGTCTGCTGGGCGTAGTTGATGCCCTCGCGGACCGTCACGGTGCCGTTCTCGTCGACCTCGCACGGGTTGTTGTCGGTGCACCGCTGCCCGTCCTCGTTCCCGGTGTTGTTGACGGCGACCACCTTGCCGGTCGCGTTGTCGATCACCGGGGATCCGGACGTACCGCCGATGGTCTGGCAGGCGGAGGTGTAGCGAAGCGAGTCCTTCCAGGTCCAGGCCCCCTCCTTCAGGCGGTACGCGAACCCGTCGACGGCGCAGCTGTAGGTGCGCTTCCAGTAGCCGGACGCGACCGTGATCGCGGTGCCCACGACCGGGTGCGCCGCGTCGAGTTCCAGGGCCTTGATGCCGTAGGAGCTCTCGATCTGGGCGTAGGTCCTGGTCAGCTGGTACAGCGAGACGTCGGTGTCGGTCATCGTCCCGTACGCGATCTTGGACGCGCGCAGGGTGCCGACACCGCTGCCCGCCGCGTTCAGCAGCGTGAAGGTGCGGGTCGACGACCGGTTGAGCACGACCTCACCCGGGCCCGGGAAGCCGGTCTCCAGGCAGTGGCCGTTGGACAGGACGAGGGCGGGATCGCCCGGCTGCGACGAGGGCGCTCGGACGACGGAGCCCGAGCAGTTGCTGAGTGCGACCGTGCCGGCGAAGGTCACGGCCTGGGCGCGGGCCTCGGTCGTGTCCGGGCTCGTGGCCGTGGACGCCGCCGCGGGTGCGACGCCCGCCCCGAGGAACAGGACGGAAAGAAGTGCGCCGACGAGAGGCTTGTTCATGTGGGGGTCCCCTCCAGATGCGTCAGTGACCGGAGTTCTTCCGGTTTGACATGCGCATGCTTGCGCATCCGGGGGAGATCCAACAAGGGGCGAAATCAAGCCGCCCAGCGATCAGCGAGCCCCACCGGTCAGCGAGCCGCTCCCCGCATCCGCGAGGACATGCGGGCATCGACAGCCCTGCGGGCCACCGGCCTCCCGAGAAGCACTCCGGCCAGCACCATGGCCAGCCCGCACAACTGCCGCGCCGTGAGCACCTCGCCCGCGACCAGCGTGCCCAGCAGCACACCGGTGACCGGGTTGAGCAGCCCCACCAGGCCGACCGTCGCGGCGGGCAGGTGCCGCAGGCCGGCGAACCAGGCGGCGAAGGCGAGGGCCGTCGCCACCACGGCGACATAGGCGAAGCCCAGCAGCGCCGGGCCGTCCAGGTGCGGCGGCGCACCCTCGGCGAGCACGGCGAACGGCAGCAGCAGCAGCCCGCCCGCGGTCAACTGCCAGGACGTGGAGGCGAGTACGTCGACCTCGCCGCCCCAGCGCTTGGCGAGGACGTACCCCAGGGACGACAGGAGCATGGCCGCGACGGAGGCGAGCACCCCGCCCGGCGAGGCCGACGCCGTGCCGGTGAGCAGCATGAGCGCGACTCCCCCGGCGCCGAGCACCGCCCCGGCCAGGTGGCGCGCGTGGGGGCGCTCCGCGACGAGCCCCCAGGCGACCGCCATCATGACCATCGGCGAGGTCGCCATGACCGTCGACGCCAGGCTGGTCGGGAGCGTCTGGGCGGCGATGTACACCAGGGCGAAGAAGACACCCGTGTTGAGCAGACCGAGGACGGCGCTGCGCCACCACCACGAGCCGCGCGGGAGCTCCCTGCGGACGGCGAGGAGCAGCAGCCCGGCGGGCAGCGCCCTGATCGCGGCGCCGTACAGCGGCTCCCCCGCGGGCAGATAGGCGTGGGTGACGAAGTAGTTCGTGCCCCAGGACACCGGAGCCACGGCCGTGACGAGCGTCCAGCGCAGATTAGCTTCCATGGAAGCCATTATGTCTTCCTGGGAAGCTATAGTGAAGTCATGCAGGAGCACCCCGGAGAACCGCTGGACCATGTGGCCCGGATCCAGGCCGAGTGGACCCGGGAGCGCCCGGACCTCGATGTGCGCCCACAGGCCGTGATCGGGCGGCTGCACCGACTGGGCGCACTGCTCACCGAGCAGCTGTGCGCCGTGTACCGCCGGCACGGCCTGAGCGAGGGCGAGTTCGACGTGCTCGCCGCACTCCGTCGCGCGGGCGAGCCCTACGAGCGCGCCCCAGGCGAGCTCGCCGCGCACACCATGGTCACGACGGGCGCCATGACGAAGCGGATCGACCGGCTCGAACGCGACGGCCTCGTCACCCGCCGCCGCTCGGCGGCCGACGGCCGGGGGCGCGTCGTCGCGCTCACCCCGGCGGGCCGGCAGCTGATCGACCAGGCGTTCACGGCGCACATGCGGAACGAGCGCGCGCTGCTCGACGCCCTGTCCCCCGAGGAGGCCGGGCAGCTGGAGTCGCTGCTGACGGCCTGGCTGGCCCGCGTCGAGCCGCCGCGCTCCGGCGACTGACCCCGAAGAGCCTCAGCGCCCGGCGAGCCGCTCCATCAGGGCGGCGCTGCGCGCCAGCACCTCGCGTTCCTCGCCGGTGAGTTCGAGCTCGATGGCCTGGGCGAGCCAGCCCGCCCTGCGCCCGCGCTCCGCGTCGAGAGCGGCGCGCCCCGCCGGGGAGAGCTCCACCAGGGACTTGCGGCCGTCCGTGGGGTGCGCCCTGCGGACGACGAGGCCCTGCTCCATGAGCAGCCCGACCGCGCGGGCCATGGACTGCGGCCGTACACGCTGGTCCGCCGCCAGGTCGCTGGTGGTCATGGCCCCGTCGCGGTCGAGGGTGCCGAGCACGGAGACCTGGCCGAGCGGAATCCGGTCCTCGTGCTTCACGCGCCGGGTCAGTTTGCCCATCGCGTTGCGCAGTTCGGTGGCGACGGCGGCGGGTTCCGGGGTGGGCATAGGGCACTTTAACCCGGCGGTCACCAGCGAAGCTGTGCAGCTCATCTGCACAGCGTGACTGAACAGCCGAACTGAACAGCACAACTGAACAGCGGAACTGAACAGCATTGCTGTAGAGTCGAGGTCGTCGCGGCACGCGCCAGCGTTGTCGCAGCAGGGCCGCGGCGCGCGTCAACGCGAAGGGCCTCCCATGGCTTCCAGAGCAGTCGAATCCACCGTCATCCGGTCCGTCACCGCCCGCAGGGTCCTCGACAGCCGGGGCAACCCGACCGTCGAGGCCGATGTCCTCCTCGCCGACGGATCTCTCGGCCGCGCCGCCGTCCCCTCCGGCGCCTCCACCGGCGCACGGGAAGCCGTGGAGCTGCGGGACGGAGACTCCGGGCGCTGGCACGGCAAGGGCGTCGACCGCGCGGTCGCCCATGTCAACGGCGACATCGCGTCGGCGGTCACCGGGCTCGACGCGGACGATCAGGCGGGGCTCGACGCGGCGCTCGTCGCGCTCGACGGCACGGCCGACAAGTCCCGGCTCGGCGCCAACGCGCTCCTGGGGGTCTCCCTCGCCACCGCGAAGGCCGCCGCCGCGTCCCACCGCCAGCCGCTCTACCGCTACCTCGGCGGCGCCGACGCCCGCCTCCTCCCCCTGCCGATGATGAACATCGTCAACGGCGGCGCCCACGCCGACAACCCGCTGGACTTCCAGGAGTTCATGATCGCCCCGGTCGGCGCGGAGACCTTCGCGGAGGCCGTCCGCATGGGCTCCGAGATCTTCCACACGCTCCGCCGCGATCTTCTGTCCGCGGGGCACTCCACGGGCGTCGGCGACGAGGGCGGCTTCGCGCCCGCGCTCCGTACCGCCGAGGAGGCGCTCGACTTCGTCATGGCCGCCGTCGAGCGCACGGGGTACCGGCCGGGCACGGACATCGGCCTGATCATGGACCCGGCCTCGTCGGAGTTCTTCCGGGACGGCGCGTACGTGTACGCGGGCGAGGGTGTGAGCCGTACGCCGTCCGAGCACGCCGACTACCTGGCGAAGCTGATCGACTCCTACCCGGTCGTCTCCATCGAGGACCCGATGGCCGAGGATGACTGGGACGGCTGGCGGGAGCTGACCGCCCGCGTGGGCGACCGCTGCCAGCTCACCGGCGACGACGTGTTCTGCACGAACGAGACCCTGCTGCGCGAGGGCATCCGCACCGGCGCCGGCAACTCGGTGCTGGTCAAGGTCAACCAGATCGGCACCCTGACCGAGGCCCTCGCCACGGTCGCCACCGCGCACCGCGCGGGCTGGACCGCCGTCATGTCCCACCGTTCGGGCGAGACGGAGGACACCACCATCGCGGACCTCGCGGTGGCGACGGGCTGCGGCCAGATCAAGACCGGCTCACTGTCCCGGTCCGACCGCACCGCGAAGTACAACCAGCTCATCAGGATCGAGGAGGAGTTGGGCGCGTCCGCGCGGTACGCGGGCGGAGCGGTGCTGAACCGCTCCTGACGGGCGGCGCCGGGACGGCCCTCAGTGGTCGGCGCCCCCGTTGCGCGGACGGGGGCGCCGGTGCAGCAGTCCGAAGCGGTCCCACTGGGCCTCCGCCGCCTCGATGGCCCGGCGGGTCCGCTCGGGGTCGATGGCGGCGAGCTCCGCGACGACGGCCTGCACCACCGCGGTTCCGGCCGTGAGCGAGGGGAAGAACGAGACGCCCTCGGCGGGGACGAGCACGACCTCGTCCGCCGCCTCCGTGAGGGCCGGGCTCGCCGCGTCCGTGAGGGCGAACACCTTGGCGCCGCGCCGGTGCGCCTCTCCGGCGGCGAGGACGGTGCTGGCGTAGAGCCGCCAGAAGCTGATGGCGACGAGCGCGTCCTCGTCCGTCATGTCGGAGATGACATTGGCCAGTTGGGCGTCCCCGCCGGTGATGGCGGTGATGCGGTAGCCGGCCAGCCGCGCGTTGTGCGCGAAGGCGATGCCGGTCGCCGCGTAGCTGCCGTCGGCGACCACGACCGTGTGCCGCGCGCCCGCGACCGCCTCGGCGACCCTCCGGATGGCGCCGCCGTCGAGCCGCCGGGTCAGCAGGGCGAGACTGTCGAGGTCGCGGCGCAGCGACGCGTCCGCCACCCCGTCCGTCGCATGGTGCTCCGCCGCGACGTCGGGGGCGCTGAGCGCGGAGAGGTAACGCGCCCTCAGCTCCTGCTGGAGCGCGGGCCAGCCGGCGAATCCGAGGGCCTGGGCGGTGCGGGTGACGGTGGCGATGTTCACCCCCGCCAGGGACGCCAGATCGGCGGTCGAGGCGAACGAGGCGCGCCGCGGCTGTGTGAGCAGGACGTCCAGGACCGCGGTGCCCTTGCTGCGCAGACCACGCTCGGGGAGGCGGCCGCGCAGCCACTCCTCGAAGCTGTCCCCCGCATCGAAACCGTCGCCCGCGCCGGAGCCGGCACCCGGACCGAGGGCCCCACCCGCGGCGGGAGCGGCACCCGCGCCTCGGGCCTGGCCCGCGCCGGGAGCGGAACCCGCCTCGAAGCCGTCACCCGGATCGTGGGCCGCACCTGAATCGGTGGCGGCACCCGGGCCGAGGGCCGCGCCCGCGTCGGGCGCGTCACCGTCGGCGCCGGATCCTGCTGCCGCCACTGGGCCCTCCCTCTGTTCTCCGCGGCCCCCGTGAGGCGGGTCCGCGGCCGGCTCGCGGGGAGACGTACGCGCGAGTCGCCCGCGCTCGCCGCTCGCCGCCGTGTTTCCGGCCCAGGTTACCGGTGTAACGATCAGAAAAATCTGCAACAACCATTGCAGTTCTTTAATTTTGCATATTACGTTGCCTCCAACTCGAAGACCTGGAGGTGCGGCATGACGCTGTTGGCCCGACTGGACCGGCTGCCGCTGAGCAAGCCCCATTACGCCCTGCTCCTGATCGGCGGCCTCGGCTACACCTTCGACGGGATGGACTCGGCCGTCGTCGCCTTCCTGATGCCCAGCGCGCAGGAGGCCTGGGACCTCAGCAACGGCGCGCTCGGGCTGATCGGCTCCGCGTCGCCCTTCGGCTTCCTCTTCGGGGCAGTGGCCGCCGGACTGCTGGGAGACCGCATCGGCCGCCGCAAGGTGATGATGTGGGCGCTCGCCTTCTACGCCTTCTTCTCCCTGGTGGCGGCCTTCGCGCCCAACTACGAACTCTTCCTGGGGGCCCGTGTGCTGGCCGGGGCGGGAGCGGGCGCGGAGAGCGCCATCATCGCCCCGTTCCTCTCGGAGTTCGTGCCGGCCGCGCGCCGGGGCTGGTTCGTCGGGGCGCTCGCCGGCTTCTTCTCCTTCGGTTTCGTCGCCGCCGCACTCATCGGGCGCTTCGTCGTCCCCACCGTCCCCGAGGGGTGGCGCGTCGCCCAGGTGATCACCGCCCTGCCGGTGGTGATGCTGCTCTGGTGGCGGCGTTCCCTGCCCGAGTCACCGCGCTACCTGCTCGCCAGGGGCGACGTCGCGGCGGCTGAGCAGGTGGTCGCCGACCTCGAACGCAAGGTCGAGAAGGCCATCGGCAAGCCGCTGCCGCCCGTACCGGTGGAGGACACCGCGAAGGCGCGGGCCACGGTCGCTCCCGCCCGGCCCGCCCTGGGCCTGTTCGGTGCGCTGAAGTACCTGTGGAGCGGCAGAATGGCCCGCCGCACGGCGATCACCTGGCTGATCTGGTTCGTGATCACGTTCTCGTACTACGGCTTCTTCTCCTGGATCCCGACCCTGCTGATCCAGCGCGGCATCACCGTCACCAAGAGCTTCGAGTTCTCGATCATCATCTACCTGGCGCAGATACCCGGGTACTTCTCCGCGGCCTGGCTCTCCGAGCGGCTCGACCGCAAGAACGTCATCGCCCTCTATCTCACCGGCTCCGCCCTCAGCGCCTTCTGGCTCAGCCAGACCACCACCCCGGCATCGATCACCCTGGCCGGAGCGGTGCTCTCCTTCTTCCTCAACGGCACCTACGCGGGCGTCTACTCCTACACCCCCGAGGTCTTCCCGACCTGGATCAGGGCCAGCGGAACGGGCCTGTCCAGCGCCTTCGGCCGGGTCGGCTCCATCCTCGCCCCGGTGATCATCGGTGTCTCCTCCGCGAGCTTCGGCTTCGCCGGTGTCTTCGGCCTGACCACCGCCGTCCTCGCGGTCGGCGTCATCTGCACGGTGCTCTTCGGGGTCAGCACGGCGGGACGCTCCCTGGAGGAACTCACCGAACCCGGCCCGGCGCGCTCCGGCTCCGGCACAGCGACCACCCCTTCCCCCTCCACCCCCGAGACGACCGAGGTGACCTCCCGATGAGCGACACGTCCACGACCCCTGGCCTGCTCCCCGCGCTGGAGGAGGAGATCCGCACGACCGTGGGTGTCCGCCTCTTCACCGTCTTCGTCTGGCTCCCCGGGCGGCGCGTCCTGCACCGCGTCCACAGCAGCCACCCGGACGAGTACCCGGTCGGCGGGGAGAAGTCCGTCGAGGTGTCCGGCGGCTGGCTCGAGCAGTGCATCGAACGGCAGCTGCCCTATCTGGGCGCCGACCGGGCCGCCGTGCGCGAGGTCTTCGCCGACCACCGGGTCATCGACGAACTCGGCTGCGGCGCGGTGGTCAACGTCCCCGTGGTCGAGGACGGCCGCACGCTGGGCATGCTCAACGTGCTGGACGCCGAGGGCAGTTACGACGAGGAGTCCGTACGGGTCCTCGGCTCCCTCGCCGCCCGCGCGGTCCCCGACCTGCGCGCCGCCGCCGAGCGGGCGGACGGCACCGCCCGCTGACCCCCGGCACCCGCACCCCGTACGCCAGATTCACCGAGGAGACCCCCTTGTCCCTGCTGCTGCGCAACGCCCGCCTGCTCGATGTGGCCACCGGCGACTACCAGGAGGCCGATCTGCGGTGCGCCGACGGGCGCGTCGTCGAGACCGGCACCGGGCTGCGCGCCCCCGACGGCGTCAGGTCCGTCGACCTGGCCGGCGCACACGTGCTGCCGGGCCTGATCGACGCCCATGTCCATGTGACGGCCTCCACCGCCGACCTCGGCGCGCTGCCGTCCTCGTCCCCCAGTTACGTCGCGGCCCACAGCGCCCGGATCATGAGCGGCATGCTCGACCGGGGCTTCACCACCGTCCGGGACGCGTCGGGCGCCGACTACGGGCTGTGCGACGCCCAGGAGGAGGGGCTGCTGCGCGGCCCCCGGCTGCTGTTCTGCGGCCGTGCGCTCAGCCAGACCGGCGGGCACGGCGACAGCCGGGGCCGTGGCACCCGGGTCAGCGACGACCACCCCTGCTGCGCGGGCCTCGGCCGGGTCGCCGACGGCGTCGACGCCGTGCGGGCCGCGGCGCGCGACGAGCTCCGCAAGGGCGCGCACCACCTCAAGGTGATGGCCTCCGGGGGCGTGGCCTCGCCCACCGACCGCATCGACTCCACCCAGTACTCCATGGACGAGCTGCGCGCCGTGGTCGAGGAGGCGGAGGCGGCGAACCGTTACGTCGCCGCGCACGCCTACACCGCGCGCGCGGTCAACCGGGCGCTGCGGGCCGGTATCCGGTCGATCGAGCACGGGAACCTGCTGGACGACGAGAGCGTACGGCTGTTCGCCGAGCACGACGCGTTCCTCGTGCCGACGCTGGTGACCTACTGGGCGCTCAAGAAGGAGGGCCCCGAGTTCGGCCTGCCCGCCGACAGCCACCGCAAGGTCGACGAGGTGCTGGGGCAGGGGCTCGCGGCCCTGGAACGGGCCGCGCGCGGAGGGGTCAGGACGGTGTACGGGAGCGACCTCCTGGGCGGGATGCACCGCCATCAGAACGAGGAGTTCCGTATACGCGCCGAGGTGCAGGCACCGATCGACGTGATCCGCGCGGCCACTTCCACGGCCGCCGAACTCCTTGGCCTGACGGGCGACATCGGGACCCTGGAGCCGGGCGCGCACGCCGATCTGGTGGTGCTGCGGGGCGACCCGCTGACGGACATCGGCTTCCTGGCGGACCCGGCCAACGTGGCGGGTGTCGTCCAGGGCGGTTCGGTCGTGTCCGCCGCGCGCGGATCGGCGCTCGCCGCCTGACACACGTGGGCCGCGTTCCCCGTATCTCCTGTGCCGCGAAGACACTTGAGAAACCCCCGAGGTGTCTGCGTAGTGTCGGACCATGACACTCGACCTCGACGCCTACTTCGCCCGCATCGGCTGGTCCGGGGAGCGCCGCCCCACCGTGGAGGTGCTGCGGTCCGTGCACCGCGCCCACATGCTGGGCATCCCGTTCGAGAATCTGGAACCCCTCCTCGGCGGCGCGCCCTCCCTCGCGCTCCCCGACCTGGAGAGGAAGCTCGTCCGCGGTGAGCGCGGCGGCTACTGCTACGAGCACAACACCCTCCTCGCGGCCGCCCTGACCCAGCTCGGTTTCCGGGTGACGCTGCTGGCCGCGCGGGTGGTCCTGGGGGCGGCGCCGGGTGACGTCCGGCCCCGTACGCACATGCTGATGCAGGTGGACGTGGAGGGTGAGTCCGCCCCCTGGCTGGCCGACGTCGGCTTCGGTTCGCACGGGGCGCTGCTGGAGCCGATCCCGCTGGTGGTGGACGCGGAGCTGCTCGACACCCCGCGCCGCCACCGGCTGGTGCACGCCCCGCACGACGGGCCGCTCGAGATGTGGGAGCTCCAGGCGGACAAGGGCGGCTACTGGGAGCCGCAGTACGAGTTCACCCTGGAGCCGTTCGAGGCCCCGGACTACGAGGTCATCAACTGGCACATCGCGACGAACCCCCGCTCGCCGTTCCGGCGGACGCTCCACGCCCAGCGCACCCTGCCCGGCCTGCACCGCGCCCTGTCCGGGCGGACGCTGGTGGAGACGGCCGACGACGGCACCGTCACCGAGCGGGAGCTGGGCGGCCCGGCGGAGGTCCTGCGGGTACTGGCGGACGATTTCGGCGTACGGCTGCCCGAGGGGACCGTGCTGCCCGGCTGACCGGCCGCACCCGGGCCGGGGGCGCACGTACGCCCTTCGTGCGCGCCCCCGCGTGGCGCATCTCACCCGGTCCTCCGCCGCACGCCCGCATTCCAAGCCGCGGCCCCGCCCCGACCGGCCGTTCCCACGGTCCGCGGCCGGGGCGGCATGCCGATGGAAGACCCGGCGCCCCGCCGGACGCCCCCGGAGGGAGCAACCGGCAGGCAAACCGGGAGCACCGCGTGAAACACGGTCGTAAGCTCGCAGACATGCAGGTCATCCAGTCCACAAAGCTCTCCGGCGTCTGTTACGAGATCCGCGGCCCCGTGCTCGAAGAAGCCATGCGGCTCGAAGCGGCGGGTCATCGCATCCTCAAGCTCAACACGGGCAACCCCGCCGCGTTCGGTTTCGAGTGCCCGCCGGAGATCCTCGAGGACATCCTGCGCAACCTCTCCGGCGCGCACGGCTACGGCGACGCGAAGGGCCTGCTGTCCGCACGCCGTGCGGTGATGCAGCACTACCAGACCAAGGGCATCGACCTCGGCGTCGAGGACATCTACCTGGGCAACGGCGTCTCCGAGCTGATCCAGATGTCGATGCAGGCCCTGCTCGACGACGGCGACGAGGTGCTGGTCCCCGCCCCGGACTATCCGCTGTGGACCGCCTCGGTCTCGCTGGCCGGCGGCACGGCCGTGCACTACCGCTGCGACGAGCAGTCCGACTGGATGCCGGACCTCGCGGACGTCGAGCGGAAGATCACCGACCGCACCAAGGCCATGGTGATCATCAACCCGAACAACCCGACGGGTGCGGTCTACGACGACGAGATGCTGCGCGGGCTGACGGAGATCGCCCGGCGCCACAACCTGGTCGTCTGCTCCGACGAGATCTACGACCGCATCCTCTACGACGGCGCGACCCACACCCCGACCGCCGCCATCGCCCCCGACCTGATGGTCCTCACCTTCAACGGGCTCTCCAAGAACTACCGGATCGCGGGATACCGCTCCGGCTGGATGGCGGTCTGCGGCCCGAAGGCGCACGCCTCCTCGTACATCGAGGGGCTGACGGTCCTGGCCAACATGCGGCTCTGCGCCAACATGCCCGCGCAGCACGCCGTGGCCACCGCGCTCGGCGGCCGGCAGTCGATCAACGAGCTGGTACTGCCCGGTGGACGGATCCTGGAGCAGCGGGACGTGGCGTACGACCTCCTGACGCAGATCCCCGGCGTGACCTGTGTGAAGCCGAAGGGGGCGCTGTATCTCTTCCCGAGGCTCGACCCGAAGGTCTTCAAGATCAAGGACGACCGGCAGATGGTCCTCGACCTGCTGCGGGCCGAGAAGATCATGGTCGTGCAGGGCACGGGCTTCAACTGGCCGGAACCCGACCACTTCCGGGTGGTCACGCTGCCGCCGGCGAAGGATCTGACCGACGCCGTGACCCGTATCGGGAAGTTCCTGGACGGCTACAGCCAGCCCTGATCCCGACACGACAGGACCCAGCACAACTTTAGACTCAATCTAAGATAGGATGGGCTTACTGCAACGCCAGGAGGCCATCCATGTACGAGCCGATCCGCTCCAAATCGGTCCACACATCGGCCGACAACGCCGATTTCCCGCACCGCAGCCGCGAGGACGAGCTGGACATCCAGCTCGCCGGACACCTCGCCGCCCTGCTCGCCGTCACCGACGAGCTGGGGCTGACCGCGGACGGCGACCGCATCGCCGAACAGATCGCCCGGCTCCGCACGGCACCGCCCGCACGGCACGCCGGACGAAGCGGCGCGTCCCCGGCGGCGCTGCACCGCCGCGCCCACGCCCTCGCGGGCCGGGCACTCTTGGTCGCCGCGTCCCGCGCGGACACGGCCGTCGCGATCCTCGCGGCCGAGTCCATGGACGCCCACACCGCCGCCCTCGCGGGCGCTTCCGCGCGGACCGCTCTGGTCGGCGCCCCCTGACGGCCCCGGTCCACGGGTCGCGAAGACGCGTGGACCGGGTGCCACACACGTGAGGCCCGCGCCGCCCGGAAGGGCCGCGCGGGCCTCATGCCGTCGGGGCGGACCGGCGTGCGAGCGGTCAGACGGCGGCGCGGACCCGCACGGTGGCCGTGGCGCTCGACGCGGTGTGCACGTCGTCCCCGGCGTAGGAGACCGTGTAGACGACCTCGCCCCGGACGGACGCCAGGTCGTTGATCGTGAAGGTGCCGTCGGCCGCGACCGCCGCCGACGTGAGCGGGTTGGTGCCCTTCTTGTCGGCCCGCTGCACGGACAGGGTGATGCCCGGGGGCAGCGCCCGGCCCTGCCCGGTCAGGGTGCCGGTGATCTGCAGGCTCTGGTTCTTCGTCGTCTCGGCCGGAGCGGTGAGCGTGATGGCCGTCGGCGCCTTGGCCACGGTCACCGGAAGGGTGACGTCCTCGGCCGGGCGGTGGGTCACGTCACCCAGGAAGGACAGGGTGTACGTGGCCTCGCCGACCAGCGACGGGACGTCGAGGACGGTGAAGGTACCGTCCTCCGCGACCTCCACGGCCGCCAGCTTGCGGTCGCCGTTGGCGTCGTGGCGCACCGCCGAGACCTTGACCGGCTCCGCGGGCGCGGGACCGTCCAGTTCGAGCCGGCCCCGGATGCCGAGCGGTTCCCCGACGACAGGCGCACCGGGGCTGGTGGACAGCGACCCGGTGAAGCGTGAGTCGTACTGGGCGGCCGGCGGCTGGATCACGTGCAGCCAGAAGGACGTGGCGGACGCGTTCATGGTGAGGGCGAAGAGCCGGGAGCCGTCCTTCGACCAGGCGAGACCGCGCGGTACGACGCGGGCCCCGTCGAGCTCGCCCTCGAAGGCGAACTCGAACGCCGACGTACCCTCCTCCGGGTCCGCCTTCTGGATCAGCAGGTCGGGCGTCGAACCGGTGGCCTCGGCACCCCGCGCGATGTACTCGCCGTCACCGCTGAAGGCGACGGCGGAAGCCTTCGCCCCCTCCGGCAGCGCGCGGTAGGGCGTCGGGGCGTCCGACAGGTCGGCCGCGTCCAGCAGCCGGGTGCCGTGCGCGGCGTCGGCGACCGCGATCCGGTTGCCGTCCGGGGACAGCGCCAGGTCCTTGAGGTCGAGGCCACCCGCCCCCGTGCTGTCCGCGAAGCGGCGCTGCGGCCCCCGGACGAGCGTGTCACCGCTGCTGTCGAAGGTGGTGAGGTAGGGATCGGTCCCCGCCGTGCTCAGCGTCTGGCCCATGACCAGGGTGTCCGGGGCCTCCGGCGCCGTCGCGAAGTAGAGCTTCCCGGTGCCGTCCCATCCCGTCGAGGTGGGCGAGCCGAGGGTGCTGCCGTAGAGGTAGCTCCGGTACTGCTCGCACCCGCTGGCGGTCGGTGTCTCGGTGTGCCACACCTTGCCGCCCGAGTAGGCGACCTGACGCCCGCACTCGCCCCAGTACGTGGTCGACGTGTGCACGGACTTCGTATACGTCCCGGTGTCGTACGCGGCGATCCGGCCCATCTCCGAGACGAAGAGCTTCGTGCTGTCCGTGGAGAGCGCCATGCCGCCCACGGCACCCTGCGAGCTCGTGAGCGTGGCGACCCGCTGGCCCTCGAAGTTGTAGACGAGCACCGACGACTTGGTGTTCAGGCTCCTGGTGTCGTCACTGATGTAGACGCGTTCGTGCTCGGAGTCGACCACCATGCTGGAGAACGACGTGATGGGCAGCTTGGCCACGTCGTCGTCCGCCGCTTGCGCGGCGGGTGCCGCGAGCACGGTGAGTCCCGCTCCGGCGAGCGTGAGCGCGACGACGGTCGCGACACCACGTCCGGCATTCCCTGACCTCTTCAACTGCGTCCCCCCACAGAGTTGTTGACGCCGCGTCACTCCGGCGCCCTGCGAGCATCATGCAACAGATGTGGAGGTTGTGTGTGCAAGTTGTTGGCGATTCGGGGACGTTCTCGACCGAATCGGGACGGAGTTCCGTGGGCGGACGCCTTCGGGAAGAGAGCGGCACCCGGAGCGATGAGGGAGCTCCGGGTGCCGTACCGCGGCGGGCCCATGACCCCACAGGTCAGGGCGGATGTCGACGGGGCCCGTCCGCGGGGAACGAGGGCGGGTCAGCCGAGGCGCCGCACCAGCGCGTGGTACTCGTCCCACAGCTCCTGGGGCGTGTGGTCGCCGAAGGTGTTGAGGTGCTCGGGGATGAGCGCCGCCTCCTCGCGCCAGACCTCCTTGTCGACGTCGAGCAGGAAGTCGAGGTCGGACTCGGAGAGGTCGAGACCCTCGGTGTCCAGGGACCCCTTGGCCGGCAGGATTCCGATGGGCGTCTCGACGCCCTCGGCCGTGCCCTCCAGGCGCTCGACGATCCACTTCAGGACGCGGCTGTTCTCACCGAAGCCGGGCCACACGAACTGGCCCGCGGCGTTCTTGCGGAACCAGTTGACGTAGTAGATCTTCGGGAGCTTCGACTGGTCCGCCTTGTCGGCGCCGACGCTGACCCAGTGCTTCATGTAGTCGCCCATGTTGTAGCCGCAGAACGGCAGCATGGCGAACGGGTCGCGGCGCAGCTCGCCGACCTTGCCCTCGGCGGCGGCGGTCTTCTCGGAGGCGACGTTGGCCCCGAGGAAGACGCCGTGCTGCCAGGTGAAGGACTCGGTGACCAGCGGTACGGCGGAGGCGCGGCGGCCACCGAAGAGGATCGCCGAGATCGGCACGCCCTTCGGGTCCTCCCACTCCGGCGCGATGATCGGGCACTGGCCGGCCGGGACGGTGAAGCGGGCGTTGGGGTGGGCGGCGGGCGTACCGGACTCGGGCGTCCAGTCGTTGCCCTTCCAGTCCGTGAGGTGCGCGGGCGCCTCCTCGGTCATGCCCTCCCACCACACGTCACCGTCGTCGGTGAGCGCGACGTTGGTGAAGACGGAGTTGCCCCACATCGTCTTCATCGCGTTGGCGTTGGTGTGCTCGCCCGTGCCGGGCGCGACGCCGAAGAAGCCGGCCTCGGGGTTGATCGCGTACAGCTGACCGTCCTCGCCGAAGCGCATCCAGGCGATGTCGTCGCCGATGGTCTCGACGGTCCAGCCGGAGATCGTGGGCTCCAGCATGGCGAGGTTGGTCTTGCCGCAGGCGCTCGGGAAGGCGGCGGCGACGTATTTCGACTCACCGCGCGGCGGGGTGAGCTTGAGGATCAGCATGTGCTCGGCGAGCCAGCCCTCGTCGCGGGCCATGACGGAGGCGATGCGCAGGGCGTAGCACTTCTTGCCGAGCAGGGCGTTGCCGCCGTAGCCCGAGCCGTAGGACCAGATCTCGCGGTCCTCGGGGAAGTGGGAGATGTACTTGGTGGAGTTGCAGGGCCACGGGACGTCGGCCTCGCCGTCGGCCAGGGGGGCGCCGAGCGTGTGGACGGCCTTCACGAAGAAGCCGTCGGCGCCGAGCTCGTCCAGGACCTCCTGGCCCATGCGCGTCATGGTGCGCATCGAGACGGCGACGTACGCGGAGTCGGTGATCTCGACGCCGATCGCGGAGAGCGGCGAGCCGACGGGGCCCATGCAGAAGGGGACGACGTACATCGTGCGGCCGCGCATGGAGCCGCGGAAGACACCCTTCTCGCCGGCGAAGATCTCCCGCATCTCGGCGGGGGCCTTCCAGTGGTTCGTCGGGCCCGCGTCCTCCTCCTTCTCGGAGCAGATGTAGGTGCGGTCCTCGACGCGGGCGACATCGCTCGGGTCGGAGGCGGCGTAGTACGAGTTGGGACGCTTGACCGGGTCGAGCCCGGTGAAGGTGCCCTTGGCGACGAGCTCCTCGCACAGGCGCTCGTACTCGGCCTCGGAACCGTCGCACCAGACCACGCGGTCCGGCTGGGTGAGGGCCGCGATCTCGTCCACCCAGGAGACGAGCTCCTGGTGCCGAGTGGGAACAGTGAGGGGAGCCGCGATGTCTCGCGCCACGATCGCTCCTTGTGAAGAGGGTGTGTTGTCAGGCCCCGTGGGGGCTGCGACCCGGATGCTGACCCCTTCGAATTCCCCTGGCGCTCATCCGGTGCCGACCGCACTCATTTGATCATCCGACCAACTCGCCCATATGTCCAGAGGGCCGCCCACGTGAGCATCGCCACTCATGGCGGCGACCTACGGGGGCGTAGGTAGCATGCGGACATGACTTCTGCCGCGGCGTCCGGACCCGTCGAGCTCACCGACCCCGTACCGGTCAAACCACGGATGCGCGGCTGGCTGCACGCGGGCATGTTCCCCGCGGTGGTCATCGCCGGCATCACGCTGATCGCCCTCGCCGACAGCACGCGCGCGCGGGTTGCCTGCGCCGTCTACATACTCACCGCCTGCCTGCTCTTCGGCGTGAGCGCGGTCTACCACCGCGGCACGTGGGGCCCGCGCGGCGAGGCGGTGCTGCGCAGGCTGGACCACGCGAACATCTTCCTGATCATCGCGGGCACCTACACCCCGCTCACGCTCCTGCTGCTGCCCGAGGCCACCGGCCGGCCGCTCATGTGGGCGGTCTGGGGCGCCGCGGCGGCGGGCATCGCCTTCCGCGTCTTCTGGGTCGGCGCCCCGCGCTGGCTCTACACGCCCTGCTACATCGCGATGGGCTGGGCCGCGGTCTTCTTCCTGCCGGACTTCATGCGCGCCGGCGGCATCGCGGTGCTGGTCCTCGTCGTCGTCGGCGGGCTGCTCTACAGCGCGGGCGGCGTCATCTACGGCCTCAAGCGGCCGAACCCGTCACCGCGCTGGTTCGGCTTCCACGAGGTGTTCCACTCGCTGACCCTGGCGGCGTTCATCGTGCACTACGTCGGCATCTCGCTGGTCGCCTACCAGCAGTGATCCGCCCGTACGGCGAAGGGCCCGGCCACCACGGCCGGGCCCTTCGCCGTACCCGGCCTCAGCCGCCCAGCTTCGCGGCCAGCTCCCCCGCGTCCGTCGTGGGCGCGTCGCAGACGAAGTGGCGGCAGACGTACGCCGTCGGCGCGCCGCCCGCCGGCGACCGGTCCACCAGCAGCGGGAACTCGCTCCCCGCGTCCGGCCCCTCGCCCACGGCGACGACCGCCCCGGGCGCCCGTCCCAGCAGCGCCGCGCGGTGCAGCTCCCCGGCGACGGGACCGGCCACCGCGACCTCACGGGGCCCGTCCAGCAGCGCCTCGGCGACCGCGAGGCCCCAGCCGATGAACCGCGGCGCCTTCGGACCCAGCGCCGTGACGATCCCGAGCGCCCCTTCGGCGGCCGTGCGGTGCGCCTCGGAGCCGGTGTGCGCGGCGTACGAGAGCAGGGCGCCCGCGGCGGCGGTCCAGCCCGCGGGGGTGGCGCTGTCGGTGGGGTCCTGGGGGCGCCGGATCAGCCGCTCCGCGTCATCGGCGGTATCGAACAACTGTCCGCCTTCGCCGGTGAAGCGTTCCAGCACGATGTCCAGCAGGAAGCCCGCGAACTCCAGCCAGGCGCCCTCCCCGGTGACGGAGGCGAGCGC
The DNA here is from genome assembly GCF_001905505.1 of Streptomyces sp. CB02058. GTDB lineage: Bacteria > Actinomycetota > Actinomycetes > Streptomycetales > Streptomycetaceae > Streptomyces. Next base: position 737,611 of record NZ_LIPG01000001.1, on the reverse strand, counting down.
GAGGAAGCCCTCCGCGACATCGCCGTAGTCCTCCAGCACCCCGGAGTTGTCCCCGGCACGGCCGTCCTTCGAGGTGCGGCAGAGCCGGGCGACGTCACCCATGTGGACCCGTACGAGCAGATCGGCGGCCTCGGTGGCCCGCTCGACCAGGTCCGGGCGGCCGAAGTACGCCCCGGTCTCGGCGAGCGCGGCGATCGCCAGGCCGTTCCAGGCGGCCACGATCTTGTCGTCCCGCTCGGGGCGGGCCCGCAGCTCGCGCGCCGCCAGCAGCCGGGCCCGCACATCGGCGACCCGCGCCGGGTCCTCGGGCTCCCCGGTCCGCACGAGCCGCAGGACCGACGAACCCTCCTCGAAGGTGCCCTCCTCGGTCACCCCGAAGTGTTCGGCGGCGAAGGCGCCGTCCTCCTCCCCCAGTACCTCGCGCAGCTGCGCGGGTGTCCACACGTAGAACGCGCCCTCGACGTGCCGCCCCCGCGCGTCCTCACTGTCGGCGTCCAGCGCGGACGCGAACCCGCCCTCGGCCGTACGCAGTTCCCGCACCATGAAGTCGGCGGTCTCCAGGGCGACCCGCCGGGCCAGGTCCGAGCCGGTGGCCCGCCACAGATGGGCGTACACACGGCACAGCAGCGCGTTGTCGTAGAGCATCTTCTCGAAGTGCGGCACCACCCACTCCCGGTCCACGGAGTACCGGGCGAACCCTCCGCCGAGCTGGTCGTAGATCCCGCCGCGCGCCATCGCCGCACAGCTGTCGGCGGCCATCTGCAGGGCGCCCTCGGCCCCCGTACGGGCGTGGTGGCGCAGCAGGAACTCGATGACCATGGACGGCGGGAACTTCGGCGCACCGCCGAAGCCGCCGTGCTTCTCGTCGTAGTCCCGGGTCAGCCGCAGCAGCGCCTGCGCGAGCTCGGCCTCGCCGGGCAGTTCGGTGCCCCCGGCGGCGAGGGACCGGCCGGCGAGATCGCGCACGATGCGTCCGGCCACCTCCGCCACCTCGTCGCGGCGGTCGGTCCAGGCGGCCACGACCCCTTCCAGGACCTGCTGGAAGGAGGGCATGCCGTGCCGGGACTCGGGCGGGAAGTAGGTGCCGAAGTAGAAGGGTTCGGCGTCGGCGGTCAGGAACACGGTCATCGGCCAGCCGCCCTGGCCGGTCGCGGCCTGCACGGCCTCCATGTACACGGCGTCGACGTCGGGACGCTCCTCGCGGTCGACCTTCACCGGCACGAAGTGCGCGTTGAGGTAGTCGGCGACGGTCGCGTCCTCGAACGACTCGTGGGCCATCACATGGCACCAGTGGCAGCTGGCGTAGCCGACGCTGAGCAGCACCGGGACACCACGCCGCCGGGCCTCCTCGAACGCCTCGGGCGACCACGGCCACCAGTCGACGGGATTGTCGGCGTGCTGCAGGAGATACGGGGACGTGGTCTGCGCAAGTCGGTTGGCCATGCCCCAATCCTCGCGCACCGGGGTGGAGGCGGGTGGACGGGCTCACCGGGGTAGGGAGGTTCGCCCCCGGAGCGCCCCGGGAAGCCGCTGCGGAGCTCCGCCCCGACGGCACGGGAACAGTAGGCTGAGCCCAGCAGCGCTGAAACCGTGGAAGCTCCTCGAAGGAGGCACACCATGACCGCCGAGATGGTGGCGCCCGCGTGGATGCACACCCAGATCAGCGCGGAGCAGTACGACTCCTGGTCCGAGGAGCAGTGCGCCGGCATCGAGATCGTGGACGGGATGGTCGTCGTGAGCCCGAGCGCCTCCAAGCGGCACAAGCGGCTGGCGCGCGTCCTGGCCAATGCCCTGGACGCCGCCGCGGGCCCGGACTGGAACGCCGACACGGACTTCGACGTCCGCCTGCAGGACGTTCCGCTCACCAACCGCCGCCCTGACGTCGTCGTCTACCGGTCGGAGACCATCGACCTCGCGCCCACCCGTCCTGAACACGTGCTCCTGGTCGCCGAAGTGGTGTCGCCCGGCTCGGAGACCACGGACCGGGTCGTGAAGGTGGACCAGTACGCCAGGGCCGGCATCCCCTTCTACTGGCGGATCGAGCAGGCCGCCACCGGTGTCCCGATCGTCTACACCTACGTCCTCGACCCCGCCACCAGGGCCTACCGGGACGGCGAGATGTTCACCGGCGCGATCGGGACCGCCGTGCCCTTCTCCGTCTCCGTCGACCTGGGTGCCATCTGACCGCTCCTCACGGTGGAGCGCGAAGGTGAGCCGCCCGCCCCGTCGGCGGCCGGCCCGCCCTGCGGCCTCTCCTCGACAGCCGCAGAGGTCCCCTGACGCCGTGTCATCCCGACTCCGAGGAGCACGACGGTCATGCCCAGCACCACCCGTACCCCGATCTCCTCGCCCAGCACGACCGCTCCGAGCAGGACGGAGACGACGGGCAGCAGGTAGCCGACCACGGCGGCGCTGGTGGCGCCCTCGTCGTTGATGATCCGGTAGGTGAGGTGGAAGGTGATCGCGGTGCAGAAGACGCCGAGGACGACGGCCGCGAGGACCACCACCGGGCCAGGGTCGATGGACTCCACGCCTCCGAAGGGCACCGCCGTCGCGGTCAGTCCGCTCGCGGCGACGAGCTGGGCGGCGGAGAGCGAGAGGGTGGGGGTGCCCTTCCGGACCAGGGTGCGGCCCATGTAGGTGAACGCGACGGCGTAGCTGGCGGCAGCGCCGATGATGGCGAGGGCGCCCCAGCCGGCGGCACCGGTCGTCCGCCAGGGCGCGAAGATGAGGACCGTGCCGGCGAAGCCGAGCAGAAGGCCCGTCAGGCGTACGGGACGGAGGCCGCGTTCGGAGCCGAGCGCGAGGCCCAGGGCGAGCGACCAGAGCGGGGTCGTGGCGTTCAGGACGCCCGCGAGACCGGAGCCGACGCTCTGCTGGCCGAGGCTGAACAGCGCGAACGGCAGGGCGTTGCAGAAGAAGGCCGCGACGGTGATGTGCCGCCATACGGCGACGCCCCGGGGCAGCCGGTGCCCCGCCACCCGGCAGCCGACCACGAGGACGAGCGCTCCGAGGGCACAGCGGGCGAAGGTGACCTGGAGCGGGGAGAGGCCGCGCAGGGCCAGCTCGATCCAGAGGAACGTCGAGCCCCACAGCAGGGCGAGCACCGCCACCCGCAGTCCGCCCCGGAGACTCCGTGTACTGCCGTTCATCATGCTTCCTCCACTCGGTTCGGCACTCGGTCCACCACGGCTCCGCTGTGCCGCCGGATTCACGGTCCGTCGCGGCTCTTCGAAGGTGCCGCAGCCGAGACTTAATGACAAGCAAATGGTTCTACCTGATCTGTTAAGCTCTGCTACATGCTTGATGTGAGACGACTGCAGGTCCTGCGCGCGGTGGTCACCAGCGGCACGGTCACCGCCGCCGCGGCACACCTCGGCTACACGCCGTCCGCCGTCAGCCAGCAGATGGCGGCCCTGGAGAAGCAGGCGGGCACGGCACTGCTGGAGCGGGTGGGCCGGGGGGTGCGGCCCACGGCCGCCGGTCTGCTGCTGACCGAGCACGCGGCGCTGATCAGCTCGGCGGTGGCCCAGGCGGAGACCGCTCTCGCCGACCTCCGCGCCGGACGCACCGGGCGCCTGTCGATCCGCTACTTCGCCTCGGCCGGCTCCACCCTGGTGGCGCCCGCACTGGCCGGGCTCCGCACCGCGCATCCCGGCGTCCGCATCGACGCCGAACTCACCGATCCGCAGGACCCGTTCCAGGAACTCGTGCACGGCCGGGCCGACGTCGCCGTGGTCGTGCAGGCGCCGGGCCGCATCGGCACCGGCTTCCGGCTCGTCCACCTTCTCGACGACCCGTACGCCGCCGTGCTCCCGCTCGGCCATCCGCTCGCCGGCCAGGAGGTCGTCGACCTGCATGAGCTCTCCGGCGAGCAGTGGGTCGGCTGCGAGCCGCCCGGGCCCTGTCTGGAAGCGGTGACCGAGTCCTGCGCGGCGGCGGGCTTCAGCCCCGACTTCGCCATCCAGAGCGAGGACTACGCCACCGCGCAGGGCTTCGTCGCCGCCGGTCTCGGCGTGAGCCTGATGCCCCGCCTGGGGCTGCGTGACCAGCACCCCGGCGTCGTCGTGCGCCCGGTCCGCAGCCCCGAACCGGTCCGCGTGATCTCGGCCGCCGCACGGGAGGTGTCGCTCCAGCAGCCCGCCCTGAGCGACCTGATGGAGGCACTGCGGGAGGCGGCCGTCACGGCGGCTCCCTCGCGCTGACGGCCCGTACGCAGGACACTGGGTGGCTACGACAGCTGGTCGGGTCGGACGCACCGGAACCTAGGGGGACGCATGCGGGACAGCCATCGGGCGGAAGCCGAACGGCTGTTGGTACGGGCCGTGGAGGAGGAGGCGCGGCGGACGGGGGGCCGGACGGACTCCGGGGCGCTGCTGGCGCGGGCGCGGGGCGCGCTCGACACGATGGCGGCGGGGGCGGCCGAGGAGTACGCCGCGTACACCCGGGCGCTCGACGCCGCGGGGACGGAACCGCAGCCGCTGTCGGCGCGCTTCAGCAGGGCTTCGCTCGGAACACCCCTGCTGGTGACGGGAGTCGCGGCGGCGGCGGCCTTCGGCGCGGACCTGGCGCTCGGTACCGCCACCGGGCTCGCCCTGGGCGCCGGGGCGGTCGTCGCCGTCGCGGGGACCACGGCGACGGTGGCCCGGGTGACCGCCGCCCACTGGCCGGCGGCCCACCGCAGGGCGGGCGAGCTGAACCAGCCCGGCGGCCCCGAACAGCTGCGGCTCCAGTGGCTGACGGCTCTGGAGGTACGGGGCATCCGCCCGTTCCTCGACCAGCAGCGCATGCTGACCGCCGCGACCCGTCCGCCGAAGAAGGCCGCCGCGTCCGTGGTGGCGCAGCTGCGCGGGAGCGACCGCAGCGCAGCCGCCCGCACGCGCTCACTCCTCGAACAGTCCTTCGGTCATCTTCCCGCCGCGGAGGGCCCGTTCGCCGGGCGCCGGGCCGAACTCGCCCAGATCGCCCAGTGGGTGCACGCCGCCCGTGCCGCGACGGAGACCAGGCCGACGGTCGTCGTCCTGCACGGCACCCCGGGTGCCGGGCGCACCACGCTCGCGGTGCGGGCCGCCCACGCGCTGAAGGACCAGTTCCGCGGGGCGTGCGTGGTCGATCTGCGCGGGGACGTGGCGGGCGAGAGTCCGCTGCCGACCCGGGACGCCCTGCTGCACCTGCTCAACCGGCTGGGCGCGCCCCGTGAACAGCTCCTGTTCCGGGAGAGGTCCTCCGCCGATCAGCAGGTGAGGCGCCTGAGCGAGCTCTACCACCAGCATCTGACGGGGACCCCCGTCACGATCGTCCTGGACGACGCCACCGACGCCGCCCAGGTCCGCACGCTCGTGCCCGAACGCTCCGACAGCCTGGTCCTGGTCACCGCCCGCGAGGCCCTCGAACTGCCCGCCGACTTCCCTGCCAGGGTCCACCATCTGCATGTGGGCGGGCTGGACGCGGCGGGCGCCGAGGAGCTGCTGCGCGAGTCCGCCGAGGTTCCCCAAGCTCTCGACTCCGCTCGAGCAGGGGAGGCCCCGATGGAGGCCGGCCCGTACGACTACCAGTCGACCGACACCGTCGTCGAGCTGTGCGGCGGGCTGCCGCTCGCCCTGCGCGTCGCCGGCTCCGCGCTCGGTGCCCGCAACCGCGCCGAACTCGCCGCCGCCCTCGGCGCGTACGGTCCGGTGGCGCCGGTCGAGCGGGCGCTGTGGCTGCGCTACACCGACCAGCCCGAGCCGGCCAGGCGGCTGCTGCGGCGGCTCGCGCTGGCCGGGCGGGCCAGCCTGGGGGCCGCCGCCGCGGCTTCGCTGCTCTCAGCCGACGAGGAAGAGGCCGGCCGGCTGCTGGAGACGCTGTCCCGGGCCGGGCTCCTGTCCCATGTGCGGGGCGCGCGCTACCGGCTCCACGACCTCGTACGGGACTTCGCCCTGGCCCGGCTGGCCGACGAGGAGCCGGCGGCGGACCGTACCGCCGCGCAGGAACGCCTCATCCAGAACTACGCCGAGCTCGCGGACGCCGTGATCCGCATGGTGGACGGCAAGATGTCCACCCGCGCCGGGCAGTTCGGCTCGCACGGCTTCAGCTCGCTGGACGCCGCCCTGCGCTGGCTGGACGACGAGTCGAGCTTCATCACCTCGGCGCTGCGGCACGCGGAGGGCGTCGACCAGGGGGCGGTGCTCCATCTGCTGGGTGCCCTGTGCGACTACTGCCTGCTGCGCGGCGACCTCTACCGCCTCGGCGAGATCAGTGAGCTGACGCAGGCGGTCGACCAGGGGCTCCTGGAGCGGTCGGTCCAGTGGCGTACGGGCATCGCGGCCCGCCAGCTCGGCGAGCTCGACAAGGCCCGTACGACGCTGTCCTCCGTCGTCGGCCTCTACCGCGAGGCGCACAACGACGCGGGCGCGGCCCTCGCGCTCTGCTCGCTGGGCATCACGCTGCACCACCAGGGCAATCTGACCGAGGCCTCGGCACGGCTGCGGGAGGCGATCGGCCTCCAGGCGTCGCCCGAGCAGGCCGAGGACCGTGCCTGGTCCCTGCACGCCCTGGCCGCGGTCGAGCGCGACCGGGCCAATCCGGCCGAGGCGCTGACCCTCCTGGACACCGCGCTGACCCTGCACCGCGAGGGCGAGTCGCTGCACGGCGAGGCGTGGTCGCACTTCCAGCTCGGCCAGGTCTGTCTGCGGATGGGCGAGGTCACCCGCGCCGAGGAGGAGCTGACCACCGCGCTGGACCTCTACGGCCGGACCCGGGACGAGCGCGGGGAGGCATGGGCGCTGACCCAGCTGGCCCGGGCCCGGCTGATGGACGGGGACGTCAGCAGCGCGGCACCGGCGGTGGAGCAGTTGCGCGGCGCCCTCGCCCGGCACCGGGGCAACGAGGACGCGCGGGGCGAGGCGTGGACGCGCTACTACCTGGGGCAGGCGCTGGAGGAGGACGGCGACACCGACCAGGCGGTGCGGGAGCTGGAGCGGGCCCGCACGATGTTCTCCCGGATGCGGGACGTGTACGGGCTGGCCTGCGCCCGCCACCACTCGGGCCGGGTCACCCGCGACCAGCGCGCCGCGCAGACCGGGAACCTGCGCAACTCCGGCTTCGCCCGGCAGCTCCTGATGGACGCACGGGCCGACTTCCGGCGGATCGGGGTGCCCCACGGGGAGGCCTGGACCTGCCTGGAGCTGGCCCTGATCGACGGCGGCAACAACCGCGCGGCGCAGGCCCTGGAGATGTGCGGCGACGCGATCACCCTGTTCGCGTCGTACGGCGATGCCCGGGGCGGCGACTGGGCGGCGTTCCTGCGCTGCACGCTGCTGCCCTACGCCTCGCCGGGCGGCAGCGAGGTGGGCACGGCGGTGGCCCAGCAGGAGCTGGCGGACCTCCTGGAGGCCTCCCACCCGCTGCGGGACACGAAGCTGGAGGACTGCGCGGAGGCCTTCCGTGTCGTCCTGAACCGCGGGGTGGACCTGGACGACGGCTGGCAGGCCTGGCGCCTCGGCCTGACCCCGTCGCGGCAAGCCCGCGAGGTCATGGGGGTGCCGGTGGGCGTACGCCCCTGAGGCGACGCCGTGGCGATCCGGGGGGACGGGGCAGGGCGCAGGGCGGGCCGGAGCCACTGCCCCGCCCGCCGGCCCGTGCCACGTCAGCCCGTACCCACGCCGTCACCGCGCCTGCATCGGCAACGCGCCCACGGAGGCGCAGCGCCCCGCCGGCCCGTGCCCGCGCAGGCGCCCCGGGTCAGCCCGTGCCGGGTCAGCCCTTGCCGGACGGGCTCGACGCCCCCGCGGCGCTCGGAGTGCCTGCCTGGGCGTCCCCGCCGTCGGCCGCGGGCTCCGCCTGCGCCGCCGGGTCGGGGGCCTCCTCGAAGTTGACCTTGCCCATGTGGCGGTTCATCGACTTCATCAGCAGCCAGACCCCCACGGCGAGCGCCGCGAAGACGAGGAAGCCGAGGACGCCGGGAGTCACCTTGTTCTTGTCGAGCTCATCGGCGGCGAACGGGACGAGCTGCGTCAGTGCCTGGGTCGCGTACATATCAGGCATTGTCGCGGATGCCCGCGAAGAGGTCGCTCTCGGGGAGGGAGGTGGCGACCAGGGACTTGGCCAGCTCGTACTCCTCGGTCGGCCAGACCTCCCGCTGGACGTCCATCGGGACCCGGAACCAGCCGCCGTCCGGATCGATCTGGGTCGCGTGCGCGATCAGCGCCTTGTCCCGGATCTCGAAGAAGTCGTCGCACGGGATGTGCGTGGTCAGCGTGCGCTCCGCGCGCTCGAACTCCTTCCACCGCTCCAGCCACTCGCCGTACGGGGACTCCAGTCCGCGTGCGAGGAGCGCCTCGTGCAGGGCCACGGTGCGCGGCTTGTTGAAGCCCTGGTTGTAGTAGAGCTTCTGCGGCTGCCACGCGGGGCCGAACTCGGCCTCGGGGAACCTTTCGGTGTCCGCCGCCGCCTCGAAGGCGATCATCGAGATGGTGTGGGTCTTGATGTGGTCCGGGTGCGGGTACCCGCCGTTCTCGTCGTAGGTGGTGATCACCTGCGGCCGGAACGCGCGGATCTTCGCGACGAGACGCCCCGCCGCCGTCTCGTCGTCCTCCAGGGCGAAGCAGCCCTCGGGCAGCGGCGGCAGCGGGTCGCCCTCGGGCAGACCCGAGTCGACGAAGCCGAGCCACTCCTGCTCGATGCCCAGGATCTCCCGGGCCTCGTCCATCTCCTTCTTGCGCACCTCGTGGATGTGCTCCTCGATGTACGCGTCCCCCTGAAGCTTCGGGTTGAGGATGGAACCCCGCTCGCCCCCTGTGCAGGTGACGACCAGGACGTCCACCCCCTCGGACACGTACTTGGCCATGGTGGCCGCGCCCTTGCTCGACTCGTCGTCGGGGTGGGCGTGCACGGCCATCAGTCTCAGCTGCTCGGTCAAGACTCGGTCCTCAGTGATTGGTCGCGAAGGTCGGCTTCTATAGTGACTGAACCGGGGGGTGGAAAATTCCACGATCCCCTGTACAGGAGGAACGATCATGGCGGCGGTGCGCGAGGCCTTGCCCGAGGAGCGCTACGGCCGGTCCCGGGACCAGCGCGCGGACCGCAAGCTGAAGATCGTCGGCTCCGTGCTGGGTGTGGCCTTCCTCGGCATGGTCGGCTGGATCGGCTACGACTACGTCACCGGCCAGGACATCAGCGCCGAGATCATCAAGTCCAAGGTCGTCTCGGACACTCGCGCCGAGGCCCATCTGGAGGTCCGCAAGGAGCGGGAGGCCGACGGGCACTGCACCGTCCGCGCGCTGAGCGAGGACGGCGCCGAGGTGGGACGCGCGGACTTCCGCTTCGACCAGCGCTCCGAGCGGATCGACGACGTGGTCTCCCTGCGCACCACGTCCAGGGCGACCGCGGTGGAGCTCGTCGCCTGCTCCGCGGGCTGACCGCACCGGGAGCGCGCCGCCCGTGATGTGCGCGTTTCCGCGCCGACCTGCGGGAACGCGCGTGTGACGGTTTACCTTCTCCCCCTTTTCGCGCGGAATTGTTAGGCTCGTTGTTTCGCCCACCCGTGGCAGCGCATGCTTGGGGTAGGGCGTTGCTTTGTATTCCCAGCACCGACGAGGAGCACCCTGTGACCCAGACCAGCGATAACGTCACCTGGCTCACGCCGGAGGCGTACAACCAGCTGAAGGCAGAGCTGGAGTACCTGTCTGGTCCCGCGCGCACGGAGATCTCCGTCAAGATCGCGGCGGCCCGTGAGGAGGGTGACCTCCGCGAGAACGGCGGTTACCACGCGGCCAAGGAGGAGCAGGGCAAGATGGAGCTCCGGGTCCGTCAGCTGACCCAGCTCCTGGAGCACGCGAAGGTCGGCGAGGCCCCCGCCGACGACGGCGTGGTCGAGCCCGGCATGGTCGTGACGATCGCCTTCGACGGCGACCCGGACGACACGGTCACCTTCCTGCTCGCCTCCCGCGAGTACGCGAGCACCGACATCGAGACGTACTCGCCCCAGTCCCCGCTCGGCACGGGCGTGAACGGCAAGCGGGTGGGTGACGAAGCGGAGTACGAGCTGCCGAACGGCAAGAAGGCCACGGTGAAGATCATCTCCGCGAAGCCGTACCAGGGCTGATCCTCGGACGTACGACGGAGCCCCGGCCTGGTGGCCGGGGCTCCGTCGTGCGCGGGTCCGGGGTCAGGCGGTGGCCGAGCGGTACTTGCGGACCGCCAGCGTGCGGAAGACCACGAGGATGATCACCGACCAGAGCACCGAGGCCGTGATCGGGTGCTGCATGGGCCAGGCGTCCGGTGTCACGAAGCCCGGCGGCAGGTTCCCGAAGAGCACGCGGCAGGCCTGCACGGTGGCGCTGAACGGGTTCCACTCCGCGATGTAGCGGAGGAACGTCGGCATCTGGTTGGCGTCCACGAAGGCGTTCGAGATGAACGTCAGCGGGAACAGCCAGATCAGTCCGCCGGAGGTGGCCGCCTCCGGTGTGCGGACGACGAGGCCGATCAGCGCGCCGATCCAGGAGAAGGCGTAGCCGAGCAGGAGCAGCAGCAGGAAGCCGAGCAGCACCTTGCCGATGTTCTCGTGGGTCCGCCAGCCCACGATGAGCGCGACGCCCGCGAGGACGACGAGCGTGAGGGCGGTCTGTACGAGGTCGGCGATCGTACGACCGGTGAGGACGGCGCCCCTGGCCATGGGCAGCGACCTGAAGCGGTCGATGAGCCCCTTGTGCATGTCGTCCGCGATGCCCGCGCCGGCGCCCGCGGTGGCGAACGTGACGGTCTGCGCGAAGATGCCGGCCATCAGGAACTCACGGTAGGCCTGGGGGGAGATGGAGTCCCCGACCTTGATCGATCCGCCGAACACATAGGTGAACAGCACCACGAACATGATGGGCTGCACCAGGCCGAAGATCACCATCTCCGGAATCCTGGCCATGCGGATCAGATTGCGCTTGGCGACGACGAGCGAGTCCGCCACCGACTGGGCGAGGGCACCGCGTGACTTGCGCGGCGCCAGTGTCTCCGTCACGGCGGTCACTTCGCGTCCTCCTTCTCGCCGGCCCCTGGGGCCCCGGCGGCTTCCTTAGCGCCGTTCCTCTCCAGCTCGGCGGCGTGGCCGGTGAGCGAGATGAAGACGTCGTCGAGGGTGGGGCGGCGCAGACCGATGTCGTCGATCTCCACCCCGCGGGCGTCCAGGTCACGGATGACCTCGGCGAGCAGCTTGGCCCCTCCGGTGACCGGGACCGTCAGCTTGCGCATGTGCTCGGCGACGGAGATCTCGCCCTTGCCGTACGGGGTGAGCACCGCGCGGGCGGGCTCGATCTCGTCCGGCCGGTGCACGACGACCTCGACGCGTTCGCCGCCGGTGCGGGCCTTGAGCTCGTCGGAGGTGCCGCGGGCGATCACCTTGCCGTGGTCGATGACGCAGATGTCGTGGGCGAGGTGGTCCGCCTCCTCCAGATACTGCGTGGTGAGCAGCAGCGTCGTACCGCCGGCGACGAGTTCCTGGATGACCTCCCAGAGCTGCTGCCGGTTGCGGGGATCGAGTCCGGTGGTGGGCTCGTCCATGAACATGACCGGCGGGGAGACGACGAGCGCCGCCGCCAGGTCGAGGCGGCGGCGCATGCCTCCGGAGTAGGTCTTGGCGGTGCGGTCGGCGGCGTCGGCGAGGTTGAACTTCTCCAGCAGCTCCCCCGCCCGCTTCTTCGCGTCGCGTGAGCTCATCTGGTAGAGCTGCCCGACCATCTGGAGGTTCTCGCGGCCGGTGAGGTACTCGTCGACGGCGGCGAACTGGCCGGAGAGGCCGATCGAGCGGCGCACCTCGTTGGGATTCTTCAGTACGTCGATGCCCGCCACCACGGCCCGGCCGCTGTCCGGCTGGAGCAGGGTGGTCAGGACACGTACGGCGGTCGTCTTGCCGGCGCCGTTGGGCCCCAGCAGACCGAGGACGGTACCTTCGGGCACGTCGAGATCGACGCCCCCCAGTGCTTTTACGTCGCCGAAGGTCTTCACCAGGCCTTCGGCGTAGATGGCGCCTGGCATACGGGATTCCCCCAGTTGGTTCTCGGGTGCGTCCTGAGCAGATCCTAGGATTCGCGGTGCCCTCGCGCCCGTCACGAACCGCAGGGCGGCACGGGAGGTCGCGCCCCGCCGCGAACCGCACGGGCGTGCACGCTATGGGGACGAGCGGCGGTCCACAACAGGTTTTGCACCCGTCCCCGCCGCCTCCTGTCTCAGGCCCTCACCGTGTAGCCCGCGTCCCGCAGCGCCGCGGCGACCTCCTCGCAGTGCTCCGGTCCCTTGGTCTCCAGGTGGAGTTCCACCTCCGCCTCGGTGAGCCCGAGCCGCGGATCGGTCCGTACGTGCTGGATGTCGAGCACGTTGGCGTCGGCGACGGACAGGGTGGTGAGCATCGCGGCCAGTGCGCCGGGCCGGTCGGTGAGCCGGAGCCGCAGGCTCAGGTAGCGGCCCGCCGCGACCATGCCGTGCGTCAGGATGCGCTGTATCAGCAGGGGGTCCACATTGCCGCCCGACAGCACGGCGACGACGGGCCCGCGGAACGCCTTCGGATCGCTGAGCAGTGCCGCCACGGGGATCGCCCCGGCCGGCTCCACGACCATCTTGGCCCGTTCCAGGCACAGCAGCAGGGCGCTGGAGAGCTCGTCCTCGGAGACCGTGCGGACCTCGTCCACCAGCTCCTGGACCAGCGGGAACGTGAGATCGCCGGGGCGCCCCACCTTGATCCCGTCGGCCATGGTCTGCACCGAGTCGAGCGCCACCGGATGCCCGGCCGTCAGTGAGGGCGGGAAGGCCGCCGCACCCGCCGCCTGGACGCCGACGATCCTGACGTCGGGGCGCAGCGCCTTCACCGCCACGGCGATGCCGGCCGCGAGCCCGCCCCCGCCGATGCCCACGACGATCGTGCGGACCTCGGGGCACTGCTCCAGGATCTCCAGGCCCACCGTGCCCTGGCCCGCGATGACGTCCGGGTGGTCGAAGGGGTGGATGAAGACGGCCCCCGTCTGCTCCGCGTACTCCTGGGCGGCGGCGAGGGTCTCGTCCACCACATGCCCGTGCAGCCGCACCTCGGCACCGTACTCACGGGTCGCGGCGACCTTGGGGAGGGGGGCGCCGACCGGCATGAAGACCGTAGAACGTACGCCGAGCAGCGAAGAGGCGAGTGCGACACCCTGCGCATGGTTTCCGGCACTCGCGGCCACGACGCCGGCGGCCCGTTCGACGGGGCTGAGGCCCGCGATCCGTACGTACGCGCCGCGCAGTTTGAACGAACCGGTGCGCTGGAGGTTCTCGCACTTGAAGTGGACGGGCGCTCCGACGAGCGCGCTCAGATGACGGCTGCCCTCCATCCCGGTCGTTCTGGCCACCCCGGACAGCATCTTCTGCGCCCCTCGGATGTCGTCGAGGATGAGAGGAGGGAAGGGGGCCGACGTACGGAAGGTCATGACGGCAAGTCTTGCAGCTCGGAGCGCCCGGGGCCGACGCATCTCATGGCGGCCTGCGGTGGTGTCCACAGGTTTGTGCAGCGCTGGTACACGTTGCCCCGTGGCCGCGTACTCTGTCCCCCACCCATCCGACACCGCACGAAGAGAGCCCCCGGCCATGCCCCCTCAGGACATGACGACTGCCGCGTCTCCTTCCGGGGGCGCGACCCCCGGACATCCGGGAACGGACCACCTTCTCGATGTTCTCCAGCATCAGGTGGCCGTCTTCGCCCGCCGTGCCGAGCAGACCCGCCTCGGCGGGGTCGGCCAGGTCCGCAACTCGATGGACCGGGCGGCCTATCTGCTGCTGAACCGGCTCGATGTGGAAGGCCCGATGGGCGTCAAGGCGCTGGCCGCCGGCATGGGGATCGACTCCTCGACGGTGACCCGGCAGGTCGCTCCGCTCGTCGACACGGGGCTGGTCAAGCGCACCTCCCACCCGGAGGACGGGCGCGCCGTCGTGCTGCAGCTGTCGCCGCGCGGCCAGGCCCGCCTGGAGGAGGTCCGCGCCTCCCGGCGTGAGCTGATGTCGCAGGTCACCGACGGCTGGAGCGAGGAGGAGCGGGACACGTTCTGCCTGCTGCTGACCCGGTTCAACTCCTCGCTGGCGGCACGGCAGGCCGCGCACCAGCCGGCGCAGGAGAGCTGACCGGCGCTCCCGGCCTGTCCGTCCGGCCGTTTCGATCTACCCTTGAAGGGCGTGCACTCGCGAGTCGAGGAGGCCGCCATGACACGGAAGATCGCAGACTGCCGCAAGTATCCGAGCGTCTCCAACTGCTCACTCGCCATTTCGGGTGAGGAGGAGGAAGTCGTCCGGGCCGCCGCCGAGCACGCCGTCTCGGTGCATGAACACAAGGACAGCCCGGAGCTGCGCGAGCAGATCAGGGGCACGCTGGAGGACGAGAAGGTCGCGGTCAGTCACTGACGTCCGGGCCCGGTGTCCCCCGCGACCGCGATCCGGAACTGTGAGAGCACCGGTCCGGTTCCGTACGACCGCCCGGCGGCCGGGAGCAGCGCGCTCCCGGCCGCCGGGCGGAGCCGCGTCAGCCGAGCGCCTGCGTCAGGTCGGCCAGCAGGTCGTCGGCGTTCTCGATGCCGACGGACAGCCGGACCAGGTCGGCGGGCACCTCCAGCGGGGAGCCCGCGGCGGAGGCGTGCGTCATGCGGCCGGGGTGCTCCAGGAGCGATTCGACACCGCCGAGCGACTCACCGAGCGTGAAGAGCTTCGCGCGGTTGCAGACCTCGACCGCCGCCTCCTCACCGCCCGCGACCCGGAACGACACCATCCCGCCGAAGGCCTTCATCTGCTTGGCGGCGATCTCGTGTCCGGGGTGCTCCGGCAGTCCCGGGTAGAGGACCTGGGTCACCTTGGGGTGCCGGGTCAGCAGGTCGGCGACCTTGGTGGCGTTCTCGTCGTGGCGGTCCATGCGCACCGCGAGGGTCTTGATGCCGCGCAGCACCAGCCACGCGTCGAAGGGCCCGGCGACGGCGCCCATAGCGTTCTGGTGGTACGCGAGTTCCTCGGCCAGCTCCGGGTCGCTGACGACGAGCGCGCCGCCCACGACGTCCGAGTGGCCGCCCATGTACTTGGTGGTGGAGTGCACCACGACGTCGGCGCCGAGCGAGAGCGGCTGCTGGAGGTAGGGGCTGGCGAAGGTGTTGTCGACGACGAGCCGCGCACCCGCCTGCCGGGCCACTCCGGCGACGGCCGCGATGTCGGTGATCCCGAGCAGCGGGTTGGAGGGCGTCTCCACCCAGATCGCCTTGGTACGGGGGGTGATCGCCGCCCGCACGGCGCCGATGTCCGAGGTGTCGGCGACCGAGAACTCCACGCCCCAGCGCGAGGCGACCTTCGCGAACAGCCGGAACGTGCCGCCGTAGGCGTCGTTCGGGATGACGACGTGGTCGCCGGGGGTCAGCAGCGTACGCAGGAGGCAGTCCTCGGCGGCGAGGCCCGACGCGAAGGCGAGTCCGCGCCGGCCGCCCTCCAGCGCCGCGAGGTTCTCCTCCAGCGCGGTACGGGTCGGGTTGGCGCTGCGGCTGTACTCGTAGCCGCCGCGCAGTCCGCCGACACCGTCCTGCTTGTACGTGGACACCTGGTAGATCGGCGGGACCACTGCGCCGGTGAGGGGATCCGCCGTGTTGCCGGCGTGGATCGCGAGGGTCTCGAAGCTGTGCTGGTCGCTCATGGGGCCCGAGCGTAGTTCGTCGGGAGGGGAGTTGAAGGCCACTCGCCGCCTGCTTCCCCGTACGGGGACAATGGACCGCATGGAGATTCTCTGGTTCCTGCTCGCCGTGTGCATGCTCGTCGCTGTGGTCGGCCCGCTGATGCTGCGCCGTCGTGGCGGTATCCGCCAGGTCGCGCCCGGTTCGCCCGACGCCGCCGACCCGGACACGTACGGCTTCGCGCGCCAGGAGGAGCTGGACGTCCGGATGCCCGGGCCCGACCAGGACCTCCTCGATGTGCTCGACGTCGTGCAGCGCACCCAGGAGTGGCGGGCCGCCTCGCAGCTGCTCGCGGGCACCCCCAAGGAGGGCGAGACCCGCTGGCAGCGGGTGCAGGCGTTCGCCGGCGCGGCGTCGCTGGAGCTGGCCCGGCAGCCCGGCCAGGGCGGCGCCTGGCTGCGGGCGTGGCGGGCCGAGGCCCCGAAGGACGCGGGCGCCGCGGCGGTGCACGCGGAGTTCCTCGTGCAGCAGGCGTGGCGCACGGGCACGGTGGGCACCGACGACTTCCGGATCATCCTGGAGGAGGCACGCACGGTCTGCGGCGAGGCCGCCCTGCTGGCGCCGGGCGACCCCGTGCCGTACATCGTGGAGCTGGCCGCCGCCCGGGGGCTGGGCTACTCCCACGAGCAGTTCGACCAGCTCTGGGCGAAGATCATCGACCGCGCGCCCGCGCACATGGGCGCGCACATCGCGGCGCTGCACTTCTGGTGCGAGAAGTGGCACGGTTCCCGCGAGGAGGCCGACCGCTTCGCGACGACGGCCGCCGCCCGCGCCCCGCAGGGCTCGCTGCTCGCCGCGCTGCCGCTGTTCGCGGTGTACGAGCATCTGCCCGAGGTCAATCTGGTGCAGGGCTTCTACCGGGGCGTCGTCGTGACGAAGGCGGTCGAGGGCGCGATGTTCGCCGTGCACGCGGCCCGCGCCGACGACCCGATGCTCGCGCATGTCCGGCACCTGCTGGTCCTCTTCCTCGTGCGCATGGAGCGCTGGTCGGAGGCGATGCACCAGCTCGTCCACATCGACGGACACGTGGGCGCGCTGCCCTGGACCCAGAACCCGGACCCGGCCGCCGAGTACACGGTGTACCGGGCGCTGGCCGTCGCCGGGTACGAGGCGAACGGCGGCAGCCCCGCGACCCTGCCCCACTGACCGCACGCCCCGCACTCCCCGGATTGGACCGGCACACCCATGGAACGACTGATCCCGCTGATCCTGCTGGGCCTCGCCGTCTTCTTCTGGCTGCGCGCACGCAGGAAGACGGCCGCCTACCTGGCGTCCTACGAGGCGCAGGCGGCCGGCGTCCGCGAGGGTGACGAACGCCGCGATCCCCCGGCCCCCGCCGCCTGAGACCGTGGAATCCACGACGCCCCCGCGGCGTTGTACGGAGCGAACCCCGACCCCCGGAGGAGCCCCCGCATGTTCCTGACCCACCGCACACCGCAGCTCCCCACCCCCGAGGAGGCCCTGCGCGGCCGTCCCACCCCCGAATTCACGGTGCCGTCCCGCCACACGGTCCTCGGCAACCCGCTGACCGGCCCGTACCCGCAGGGCCTGGAGGTCGCCGACTTCGCGCTGGGCTGTTTCTGGGGCGCCGAGCGCAAGTTCTGGCAGACCGAGGGCGTCTGGACGACGCTCGTCGGCTACCAGGGCGGTTACACCGAGAACCCGTCGTACGAGGAGACCTGCTCGGGCCTGACGGGCCACACCGAGGCGGTCCGTGTCGTCTTCGACCCGAAGATCGTGAGCTACGCCGAGCTCCTGAAGCTCTTCTGGGAGTCCCACAACCCGACCCAGGGCTTCCGCCAGGGCAACGACGTCGGCACGCAGTACCGCTCGGCGCTCTACACCCACTCCCCCGAGCAGGCGGAGGCGGCCGAGGCGTCCCGCGAGGCGTACCAGCGGGTGCTGACGGGCGCGGGCTTCAAGGAGATCACCACGGAGATCCTCCCCGCGGAGGGCCGCACCTTCTGGCCCGCCGAGGCGTACCACCAGCAGTACCTCGACAAGAACCCCGACGGCTACTGCGGCATCGGCGGCACGGGAGCCACCCTGGAGTCCCCCTCCGAGACGAACTGGGGCCGCGCCTGCCCGACGGGCATCGCGCCGGCGCCCACCGCCTCGGAGTGACCGGGGCGCCCACTGCCTCGGAGTGAGGACGGTCTCCGCCTCCCGGACCCCGGCCACAGCACGTCCTGGAGTCGATGGTCCGGCCGGTCTGAGACCGCGCGGGGCCGTCGCGCCGCCCGGGAACCACGGGGCCGTCCCGTGCCGGGTAGCACCGCGGGCCCCGCACCGCCCCGCGCGCCGGTGCCGCCCGGCTCGCGGTGATCTCCTGCGGTCGCGCCCCCACGGGCGCGACCGCACACTGAGGGGACGGGCGCGGGACGTCTCCGTGCCCTGTCATCCAACGGGCTTCCTGGAGGCGTGGGCATGCAGGTCATGAAGGGCGGCGGTCGTCAAGGACTTCTCCTCCCCCCTCGTCGTCGAGGACGTGGAACTGCCGGCTCCGGGACCGGGCCAGGCCCTGGTCAAGGTGCTCTACTCCGGCGTCTGCCACACCGATCTGCACGCGGCGCAGGGCGACTGGCCGGTGAAGCCCACGGTCCCCTTCATCCCGGGCCACGAGGGGGTGGGCGAGGTGGTCGCCGTCGGCGACGGGGTCTCGCGCCTCAAGGCCGGCGACACCGTCGGCAACGCGTGGTTCTGGTCGGCCTGCGGGGAGTGCGAGTTCTGCGAGACCGGCCGGGAGACCCTGTGTCCGGACCAGCGCAACGGCGGCTACTCGGTCGACGGTTCCTTCGGCCAGTACATGCTGGTGGACGCCGCCTACGCCCCCGTCATCCCGCCGGGCGTGGACCTCTCGGCCGTCGCGCCGATCCTGTGCGCGGGGGTGACGGTCTACAAGGGCCTCAAGGAGTCCGAGGTGAGGCCGGGCCAGTGGGTGCTCGTCTCGGGCATCGGCGGTCTCGGCCACATCGCGGTGCAGTACGCACGCGCCATGGGGATGCGGGTGGTCGCCGTCGACGTCTCGGACGAGAAGTGCGCGCTGGCCCGCCGCCACGGCGCGGAACTGGCCGTCAACGCGCTCACCGTCCCCGACCCGGCCGCCGCGATCAAGGAGTTCACCGGGGGCGGGGTGCACGGCGGGCTGGTGACCGCCGTCAACGGGGCGGCGTTCTCCCAGGCCGTGGGCGCGCTGCGGCGGGGCGGGACGCTCTCGCTGGTGGGTCTGCCGCCCGAGCAGTTCCCGCTGGACATCTTCTCCACCGTGCTGTTCGGACTGACGGTCCGGGGTTCGATCGTGGGGACCCGGGCCGACCTGTCCGAGGCCATCGACTTCTTCGCACGGGGCCTGATCGAGCCGACGTACACCGTCCGCCCGCTCGCCGACATCAACGAGATCCTGGCCGAGATGACCGCGGGGCGCATCGACGGCCGTGTGGTGATGGACATGAGCCACTGAGCACACCCCTGGTGGGGCCGCCCGCTCACGCGGCCAGACACACCCCGCCCGTGGGGCGCCCGACGGGAGCGGTCCGTTCCGGACGACTGAGCTCCGTCCCGGCCAGGGACAGCACATCGGCCAGCCCGAGCCCGAGCGAACGGGCCGCCGCCGCGAGCACCTCCGACGAGGCCTCCTTCCGGCCCCGCTCCACCTCGGAGAGATACGGCACGGAGATCCGGGCGGCCTCGGCCACGTCCTTGAGCGTCCGCCCCTGGGCGGCTCGCTCCCGGCGCAGGACTTCGCCGACGACGTCCCGCAGGAGGGGCTCCCTGGGGGCGGGAACGGGACGCAGAGGTATGACGCGGGCGCGGTCCGGCTCGTGGCTGCTCATCCTGCGAGCGTAGGTGCGATCCGCCCGGCGCGGGAGGGAGAAACCCTCCGCGCCGGGCGGATCTGCTGTCGGCAGAAGGGGCTTGCCGCGCCAGGCGTCAGCTGCCGATGGTGCTCTGCGGGCCGGCGTACTGCTGGAGCAGCGCGGGGACGTCCGCGGCCGGGTCCAGGGTGTAGCTGTAGTGGTCGCCGGGCTTGAACGTCGTGCCGTTCGTCTGCTGCTTGCCGGTGCAGGAGACGCAGATGCTGCCGGTCTGGGTCAGGGACGCAGCCGAGGTGTCGTTGTAGTAGGGGTTGTTGACCTTGCTGTAGTAGCTGTTCTCGATGACGGTCTTCGAGGCCCCGCGCGAGAGGTTCCCGTACGAGGTCACGTTCTGCATGTAGTTGTTGTAGAGGTGCGCGTAGGCGACGTTGTCGATGCTGGGGTTGCGCTGGTTGGTGTCGTGGATCCAGTTGTGATGGATCGTCATCCGCGCGGTGACGTTCTCCGTCCAGCCGATGCCGAAGGCCTTGTTCTGCTCACCGAGGACGTTCCAGGAGACGGTGAGGTAGCTGGTGTCCTTGCGGCTGTCGATGAGCCCGTCGTTCATCCGCTCGATGCGGTTGTGGTCGATCCAGATGTGGTCGGCGGTGTCCATCTGGATGCCGTC
This sequence comes from Streptomyces sp. CB02058, assembly GCF_001905505.1. Taxonomy (GTDB): domain Bacteria; phylum Actinomycetota; class Actinomycetes; order Streptomycetales; family Streptomycetaceae; genus Streptomyces. The sequence goes on along the minus strand of NZ_LIPG01000001.1, from coordinate 717,440 downwards.
GTAGTCGTAGTCCTTGTCGTCCGGGTCGTCCTCGGTCATCCGGGTGTCGCGGATGGTGAGGTTGCGGATGATGACGTTGTGGATGCCGGTGCCGAGGAAGAAGCCGCCGCCGACGATCTGGCCCGAGGTACCGACGCCGATGATCGTCTTGTCGGACTTGACCGGTATCTCGTGGCCGTACGGGGTGACCGTGACCGCGGCGGCCACCTTGATCACGTAGGGCTCGGCGGCGGTGGCGTACTTCACCAGGTCCGCGTAGTTCGTCACGGTGACGGTCGAGCCCGCCGCCCCGCCCGTGGTGCCGCCCCCGGTGGAGGCGAAGCCGTCGGCCTTGTCCGACCAGGTGCGCCCGCCGGACACGGGTTTGAAGGCCCACTGCTTGTTGCTGTTCGCGGTGCACGTCTCCTGGATGATCGCCGCACCGCTCGCCGTGGAGGCGTCCTTCAGGCTCATGCACAGACCACTGTTCACGTTGACGACCTGGAACGTGTCCGTGCCACTCGCCGCCAGCGTCCACCGCTGGTTCGACTGCGCCGCACACCCCCACTGCTGGAGCTGCACCCCGCTCACCGTCGAACCACCCGGCACATCGACGCACTTACCACTCGACTTGTTCACCAGCCGGTACACACCCGACCCGTCGGCCGTCAGCGTGAACTGCTGCCACGCCGCACCCTCCGTACACCCCCACTGCTGCAACAACGCACCGTTCGCCGCCGAAGCCCCCGGCACATCGACGCACTTGCCGCTCTTCTTCACCGCCAGCTGATACACACCCCCCGAAGCCGGCAGAGCAGCCGCCCCCGCGGGTGCCGCTGTCATGCCGTCGGCGACGATCACCCCCGCCGCCAGTGCCAGGGCCGCCAGCAGGGCCCCGAGGCCCCTCGTCCGCTTCCTGTGTTCACGCATGTCCTGTGTTCCTCTCTCGTCCGTCGGGTGGTGGGAGATCGACGCGCTCATCGCACGGGGTTCCAGCCGTCGGTTCCGGCCAGGTACTTCTGCGGCGTGTAGTTCGCGGCCTGCGCGTCCGTCAGCTGTGGACGGTTGCCGTTGACCGTGGCTCCGGCGCCGGTGTTGCGGTACTCGGAGAACCTGGCGTTCTTCCAGGAGTTGGTGGACATGTCGGTCCACGGCTGGGCGGTGGCCAGGGCCGAGGAGAGCGAGCTCTCCCGGTAGAGCACCTGGGCGTTCGCCCGCCAGGGCCTGCCCAGTTGGGTGGTGTTGTTGACGGCGCCGGTGATGGTGGACCGGTAGAACAGGAAGCCGTACGTCTTGTCGGCCGCGGTGCTCGCGGCGGTGATCGGGCCGCCGGTGGTGCGCCGCTCGTGGATGGTGCAGCCGTGGAAGACGGCGGTGCCGCCGCCGTAGATGAAGTCCACGGTGCCCTCGATGCGGGAGTCCACGACGTAGGCACGGGCCCGGTCGTTCAGCAGGAAGGTGTCCTGGTCGCCGAGCAGCCTGACGTCGTCGAGGACGGCGCGGTCCGCGTCCAGGTACAGGGCGAGGGCCTGGTCACCGGTGTCGGAGCTGTTCTCGTCGAAGTCGTTGGTCATCGTGAGGTTCTCGGCGGCGAAGTCGTGGCCGAGGGCGACGACGGTGGCCGAGCCCGCGGTGCCGTAGTCGCCCGCGTTGCGGTTGCCGATGATCACGACGTCGTCGGAGGAGTCGCCGGTGCCCCTCAGGGTGACGAAGGGCTTGTCGGCGGGGATGTTGACCTGCTCGCGGTAGGTCCCGGGCTTGATGGTGATGGTGACCCGGCTCGCGTTCCCCGTGCCGACGGCGTTCACCGCCGCCTGGACGGTTCTGTAGGTGCCGGTGCCGTCGGACGCCACGGTGGTGGGGGCTGTGGACCCCACGGGTTTGAAGGCCCACTGCTTGTTGCTGTTGGCGGTGCAGGTCTCCTGGATGATCGCCGCACCGCTCGCCGTGGAGGCGTCCTTGAGACTCATGCACAGACCACTGTTCACGTTGACGACCTGGAACGTGTCCGTACCACTCGCCGCCAGCGTCCACTGCTGGTTCGTCTGCCCCGCACACCCCCACTGCTGGAGCTGCACCCCACTCACCTTCGAGTAGTCAGGCACATCCACACACTTGCCACTGCTCTTGTTCACCAGCCGGTACTTGCCCGACCCGTCCGCCGCCAGCGTGAACTGCTGCCACGCCGCCCCCTCCGTACACCCCCACTGCTGCAACAACGCACCGTTCGCCGCCGAAGCCCCCGGCACATCGACGCACTTGCCGCTCTTCTTCACCGCCAGCTGATACACACCCCCCGAAGCCGGCAGAGCAGCCGCCCCCGCGGGAGAGACCATCCCCCCGGCCAGCACGCCTCCCAGTACGGTCGCGACGGCCAGGGCGCGCCGTCTCCTGTTCGGTTTCTCGGTCATCGTTCGCTCCTTCGGATGTGCCGTCAGGTGCGGTGCTGTGAGCCGCAGTGCCCAGGTAGATGCGTGGGGCGGCTGTGGATGACAGAAATCCGGAAGAAACTTTTCCGGGACATCGGACCGGGTCCTGGGAGGCGGGTGCGACACCTGGGGTGTGAGTGACCGCAGCGGTAACTTCTTTACTGGTCACCGCCGTTGTGCCACGATGCCTGCCTCTGGGCCCCGGGCCGGGTACAACCGCTTCCGCGGCGGCGCCGGTGACCGGCCGCGAAGCGAGTGAGGAGCCGTGGCGGGATGACGGACAGCGGGACCGGCCGGGCGGTACGCGACACCTCGGCGCTCGTCGAGGCCGCCAGGGCGGGTGACAGCGGGGCCCTGGAGGAACTGCTCGCCGCGCATCTGCCGTTGGTATACGGAATCGTCGGCCGTGCCCTCAACGGCCACGCGGACGTCGACGACCTCGTGCAGGAGGTGATGCTGCGGATCGTCCGCGCGCTGCCGTCACTGCGCGAGCCGGAGCGGTTCCGCTCCTGGGCGGTGGCCATCGCCTACCGGGAGATACAGCAGCACCAGCGGCGTACGGCCCGCGACCGCTTCCAGGGTCACGACGTGGAGTGCGTCGCCGACCCGCTGACCGACTTCGCCGAGCGGACCGTCGCCGAGCTCGAACTCACCGGCCAGCGCCGCGATCTGGCCCGCGCGGCACGCTGGCTGGACGAGGACGACCGCCGGCTGCTCGCCCTGTGGTGGGAGGAGGAGACGGGCCGTATCGGCCGGGCCGACGTCGCCCGCGCCATCGGTCTGAACGCCCGGCACACCGCGGTCCGGGTCCGCCGCATGAAGGTCCGGCTCGAGGAAGCCCGTACGGTCGTCCGCGCCCTGGCCGTCGCGCCCCGCTGCCCCGGGCTGGCCGATGCCGCGCAGGGCTGGGACGGCGGCACGGGGGCGCTCTGGCGCAAGCGGCTGACCCGGCATGTGCGCGGCTGCGCCCGGTGCGGGGCGCAGGGAACCGGCCTGGTCGCCCCGGAGAAGCTGCTGCCGGGGCTCGGGCTGCTGCCGGTGCCCGGCGGTCTGGCGGAAGGCGTGCGCCAGGCGGCCGAGGCCGCCTCCCTGGTCGGGCAGGCGGCCACCGGCCGGGTCCAGGACCTGTTGCACCACTTCACGGCCAAGACGGTCGTCGCGTCGGCCGCCGCTCTGGCCGTGGCCGTGGGGGCGCTGACCTATCCGGTGTGGCACTCCCCCGCGCCCGGCCCGCGTGCGGCGCCACCCGCCGTGAGCCGTCCCTCGCAGCCGCCGGCGCCGTCCCTCGCCCGGCCGTCCCGGACGGCTGCCGCGCCCGCCTCGGCGTCCGCCTCCCCGACGGCGCGCGCCGAACGCCGGGCGGGCACCGCGATCGGTGTGACCAGCGCCGACATCTATCTCGCGCCCGACGGTTCGGACGACGGGGACGGCAGCCGTGCCCGGCCCTACGCCACGCTCGGCAAGGCGGCGTCCGTCGTCCGCCCTGGCCAGACGATCGCCCTGCGCGGGGGCACCTACCGCCCCACCGAGGAGACGTCCCTGACCACGGACGGCACGGCGGACCGGCGCATCACGCTCAGCAACTACCGGGGCGAGCGGCCCGTCATCGACGCCTCGGGGGTGCCCGCCTCCTCCTGGGCGGTCACCCAGGAGGCGGACCACTGGACGGTGCAGGGCCTGGAGATCCGGGGTTCGGCGAGTCACGCGTACGTCTGCCGGAGCTGCCGGAACACGGTCTTCCGCGGCCTGTCCCTGCACGACAACGCGGAGTCCGGGCTCACCCTGCGCGACGCGGGCACCGAGAACAACACCGTGCTGGACAGCGACTTCTACGCCAACGGGCCCGGCGAGGCGGGCGGTGTCGGCCTGGCGGTCAAGTTCGGTTCGGGCGGCGGGAACACGGTGAGCGGCTGCCGTGCGTACGGCAACGGGGCGGACGGGATCGACCTCGGCGGTTTCACCAGCCCGGTGACGGTGCGCGGCAGCTGGTCCTACCGCAACGGCAACGGCTTCACCCTCGGCGGCGGCCACACCTCGGCCTCCGTCGCCCATGTCCTGACCGACGACGCGGCCTGGGACAACGCCGGGCTCGGCTTCAACGACGAGGGCAACCCCGGTGCGATCCGCCTCACCCGCAACACGGCCTTCCGCAACGGCACGGGCTTCCATCTGGTCACCGCCGCCGCCGTGCTGAACGCCAACGCGGCGGCGGACAGCGGTGAGGGGCGGGACGCGCTGCTCGCGGATTCCGCCAGGTCCGAGGGCAACACCTGGGACGGCGGTGCCGCGCCGGTGTTCACCACCACCGACCCGTCCACCGCCGAGGCCGCCCGCGCGGCCGACGCCACCCTGCCCCGGACCGCCTTCCTGACCTCGTCCGGCACCGCGCCGGGCGCCCGTATGACAACCCGGGGGGACGCACCGTGAGGGACCCCGTACGAGAGGACTCCGTATGACGGCTGACGACGGCCACCGCGCTCTCCCATGGGACCGCCCCTGGTTCGCGGCGAACGAGGTGCTCGCGTTCGTCCTGGAGCTGGTCGCGATCGGCGCCCTGGCCTGGTGGGGCTTCACCGCGCCGGAGGGTGCGGCGGCGTCGGCGGCTCTGGGAATCGGGACACCGGCGGCGGCCGTGGCGCTGTGGGGCCTGTTCGCCGCGCCCCGCGCCCGCTTCTCCCTGCCGCTCCCGGGGGTGCTGGCCGTGAAGGCCCTGGTCCTCGGCGGCGGCGCGGCGGCGGTGTACGGGACGGGGCACCCGGTGGCGGCGTGGGTCCTGGCCGCGGTGACGGTGGCGAACACGGGCTGCGCGGAGTACTGCAGGCGCCGGTAGCGTCCGCCCGAGGCCTCTCGGGCACCGCCCCGGTGCGGCGTCGCGGGGGCAGGTGCCCGCCCCCGCGACGCCGCCGCGTCAGATCAGGCCCTGTGCCAGCATCGCGTCGGCGACGATCTCGAAGCCCGCGATGTTCGCGCCCACCACGTAGTTGCCCGGGCTGCCGTACTTCTCCGCCGTGGTGTGGCAGGAGTCGTGGATGTGCCGCATGATCTGCGCGAGCCGCTCCTCGGTGTGGGCGAAGGTCCAGGAGTCGCGGGAGGCGTTCTGCTGCATCTCCAGGGCGCTGGTGGCCACGCCGCCCGCGTTCGCCGCCTTGCCGGGGGCGAAGGCGACGCCCGCCTCCTGGAGGACGTGGACGGCCTCCGGGGTGGTGGGCATGTTGGCGCCCTCGGCGACCGCCTTGACCCCGTTGCGCACGAGGGCCAGCGCGTCGGCCTCGTGGAGCTCGTTCTGGGTGGCGCAGGGCAGGGCCACGTCCACCGGGACGCTCCAGACGCCCGAGCCGGCGACGTAGCGCACATGGTCGCCGCGCCGCTCGGCGTACTCGGAGATCCGGCCGCGGCCGGTCTCCTTGATCTCCTTGAGCAGGGCGAGGTCGATGCCCTTCTCGTCGACGACGTAACCGCCCGAGTCGGAGCAGGTCACGACGGTCGCGCCGAGCTGCTGGGCCTTCTCGATCGCGTAGATGGCCACGTTGCCGGAGCCGGACACCGCGATGCGCTGGCCGTCGAGGGACTCGCCGCGCACCCGCAGCATCTCGGCGGTGAACAGGACGCAGCCGTAGCCGGTCGCCTCGGTACGGGCCTGGGCGCCGCCCCAGCCGAGGCCCTTCCCGGTGAGCACTCCGGACTCGTAGCGGTTGGTGATCCGCTTGTACTGGCCGAAGAGGTAGCCGATCTCCCGGCCGCCGACGCCGATGTCACCGGCGGGGACGTCGGTGTACTCCCCCAGGTGGCGGTGGAGTTCGGTCATGAAGGACTGGCAGAAGCGCATGACCTCGGCGTCGGAGCGCCCCTTGGGGTCGAAGTCCGCGCCGCCCTTGCCGCCGCCGATGGGCATGCCGGTGAGGGCGTTCTTGAAGATCTGCTCGAAGCCGAGGAACTTCACGATGCCGAGGTTGACCGAGGGGTGGAAGCGCAGCCCGCCCTTGTAGGGGCCGAGGGAGCTGGAGAACTCGACGCGGAAGCCGCGGTTGACGTGGATGTCGCCGGCGTCGTCCGACCACGGCACCCGGAAGATGAGCTGGCGCTCGGGCTCGCAGATCCGCTCGATGATCCGGGCGTCGACGAACTCCGGCCGCTGCGCCAGCACGGGGCCGAGGGTTTCGAGGACCTCGCGAACCGCCTGATGGAACTCCAGCTCGCCCTGGTTGCGCCGCAGGATCTCCGCGTAGAGCGGCTCGATGACACGGTTCGCGGCGGTGTGCGCGGTGAGGGAGAGGGAGTCGGAGCTGGCCGGCATCTGATCAAGACCTTCCGTGGGTGGGCTCGTGCGCGTCGGCGTTCCCTGTCCCCGGAGACGCCTCCGGCCCGTGGGGGCCGGTTGCACCCGCCAAGTCTCGCAGCGCGGCCCGGTCCCGCAGGGGCGACATCCACGGAGTGGGCAGTGTTGTTCGCCCCGATATATGGCGTTGTATACGGCCAAGTCCGCTCCCTCGGGAACGGACGGGCCGTGTGGTACCACCACGTGGGCCCCGTACGGGTGACGGACCTCACAGCCGGAAAGGCGTGGCCGTGAGGTCCGTGCCGCCGTGGTTCAGGCCGCCGCGTTCTCCGTGACGGTGACCTTCCCCTTGCGGATGGTCGCCACCCTCGGGGCCTTGCGGGCGAGGGAGCTGTCGTGGGTGACCATCACGAAGGTGAGGCCGTGCTCCTTCCAGAGCCCGTCGAGCAGCTCCATGATCTCGTCGCGCATGGACTCGTCGAGGTTGCCGGTCGGCTCGTCGGCGAGCAGCACCTTCGGCCGCTTGACCAAGGCCCGGGCGATGGCGACGCGCTGCTGCTGGCCGCCGGACATCTCGCTCGGCAGGTGGGTGGGGCGGTCGCCGAGGCCGACGGACTCCAGGGCCTCGGCGGCGCGTTCACGGCGGGCCTTCGCACCGATCCCGAGGGGGACGAGCGCGGTCTCGACGTTCTCCTGGGCGGTGAGCGTCGGGATCAGGTTGAAGCTCTGGAAGACGAAACCGATGGACTCGGCCCGCACCTTGGTGAGCCGGGACTCGGGGAGCTTCGCCAGGTCGACACCGTCGAGCTCGATGGTGCCGGAGGTGGGCCGGTCCAGTCCGCCGAGCATCTGCAGGAGCGTGGACTTGCCCCCGCCGGTGGGGCCCTGGATGACGAGCCGGCCGCCGTCCTCGATGGTCAGATCGACACCGGCGAGCGCGTCGACGGGGCTCTTGCCGCGCATGTAGCGCTTGGTGACGCCCTTGAGCTGATACACGTGTGGACTCCTGCTGTACGTACGAAAGGGGAGGGGCGGGGCGGGTGTTACGCGACGCGGCGCAGCGCGTCGGCCGGCCGCAGCCTGGATGCCCGCCAGCCACCGAAGGCTCCCGCGATCAGTCCGCCCGCGACCGCCAGGACGACGGCGACGAGGATCGTGCTGAGGGAGACCGGCGCGGTCAGTGCGATGTCGAGGGTCTTGGCCGCGGTCTGGCGACCGGGGCCGCCTCCGCCCATCGGGCCGCCGCCGCCCATGCCGCCGCCACCGCCGCCACCGCCCGAGGAGCCGAGCTGTGCGGTGAGGGTGGGGCTGATGGCGGTCACGATGTACGCGCCCGCGAGGCCGATGGCGATGCCGAGGACGCCGCCCATCAGACCGTTGACGAGGGCCTCGCCGACGACCTGGCGGGTGACACGGCCGCTCTTCCAGCCGAGGGCCTTGAGGGTGCCGAACTCCCGGACGCGGCGGCTGACCGCGGAGGAGGTGAGCAGGCCGGCGACGAGGAACGCGGCGACCAGCACGGCGATGGAGAGCCACTTGCCGACGCTGGAGGCCAGGTCGGAGGCGGTGGAGAGGGAGCCGGAGACCGTGTCGGCCAGGTCGGCGGAGGTGGTGACCGTCGTGCCCGAGATGTTCTTCTGGATGGCGGCCTTGACGGTGTCGATCTGCTGCGAGTCCGCGGCCTGGACGTAGACCGTGGTGACCTTGTCCTTGGAGTCGGCGACGGTCTGCGCCTGCTTCAGCGGGATGTAGACGTTGGCCGCCGCGTCACCGCTGTCCGCGGTGGAGACGCCGACGATCTCGTACTTGGTGCCGGAGATGGTGACGGTCTTGCCGACCGCGAGCTCCTTCTCCTTGGCGTAGGCGGAGTCGACGACCGCGACCTCGGCGTCCGTCTCGGTGGCCTTGAACGTCCGGCCCTTGGTGATCTTCGAGGAGGTCAGCGGGCCGAGGCCCTGCTGGGTGACGTCGGTGCCGTACACGGTGAAGGAGTTGACGTCGAAGGACGCTCCGCCGCCCTGGACCTCACCCTGCGGCTGGCCGCCGCCCTGGCCGCCGCCGGGTCCGCCCTGGCCGGAGCCCGAGCTCCCGTCCTGCTTGAACTGGCCCCGGGTGAACTGGCCGTCCACCTTCATGACCGTCAGGCTGAGCCCGCCGACCGCGTCCGCGACACCGGTCTGCTTGCCGACCTTGTCGACGGTGCTGGAGGCCAGCGTCTGGAAGCCCTGGACCATGACCCGGTCGGTGCTCTGGGTCTCGTCCTCGTCGTCCTGGGCGTCGAACTCGAACCGGGGCCGCTCGTTGCCCCCGGAGCCCGGGGCGGCCGCGGCCTTGGTCACCGTCATGTCCGTGCCGAGCCCGTACAGCGACTGGAGGACCTTGTCCTGGGCTTTGCTCATGCCCGAGGAGACGGAGCTGACGATGATGACCAGCGCAATGCCGAGGGCGAGCCCCGAGGCGACGACGAGCGCCGCCTTTCTGCGACGGCGCAGCTCGCGCCGGAGGTAGGTGAAGAACATGGCGCGAAGATATGGACCGGGTGTGATGAGGAGTTAAGTCTCCGATGAGAGCAGCATGAGAACGCCTACGACGAAGGCGGCGGCGCCCGGATGTCCGGGTGCCGCCGCCTTCGTACGGGGAAAGGGGTGCCTGCTACGGGATCAGGAGCCGGCGGTCCACTCCGACCAGCTCATGTTCCAGCCGTTGAGGCCGTTGTCCGGGGCGATGGTCTTGTCCGGGGAGTTCTTGACGATCACCACGTCGCCGACCATGGAGTTGTCGTAGAGCCAGGCGGCGGGGGTGTTCGGGTCGTCGGCGCCCTGGGTGTCGGAGAGGCCGACACAGCCGTGGCTGGTGTTCGCGCTGCCGAAGATCGACTTGGCGCCCCAGTAGTTGCCGTGGATGAAGGTGCCCGACGTGGACAGCCGCATGGCGTGCGGCACGTCCTTGATGTCGTACTCGCCCTTGCCGTCGTCGTCCGTGAAGCCGACCGTCGCACCGTCCATGCGGGTCTCCTTGAACTTCTCGGAGATCACCATCTGGCCGTTGTACGTCGGGTTGTCGGAGGAACCGGCGGAGATCGGGATGGTCTTCACCGTCTTGCCGTCCCGGGTGACGGTCATGGTGTGCGCCTTGGCGTCCACCGTCGAGACCTGGTTGCGGCCGATCTTGAAGGTGACCGTCTTCTGCTGCACGCCCACGACGCCGTCGGCGCCCTCGACGCCGTCCAGCGCCAGCTTCAGCGTGACGGTGGAGCCGCCCTGCCAGTAGTCCTCGGGGCGCAGGTCGAGGCGCTGGTTGTTGAACCAGTGGCCGACGACCTCCTGGCCGCTGCTCGACGTCACGGTGATGCCGTCCTGGACGGCCTGCTTGTTCGTGATCGCCTTGTTGAAGTTGATCGAGACGGGCATGCCGACGCCGACGGTGGAGCCGTCCTCGGGGGTGAAGTTCCCGATGAAGCTGTTCTCGGGCGAGACCGTGGTGAAGGAGCTGTTGGCGTGGGCCTCACGGCCCTCGGAGTCGGCGGCCGTGGCGCTGATCTTGTACGTCGTCGAGCGCTCCAGCTGACCGCTGGGCTTCCAGCTGGAACCGTCGGCCGCGAGGGTGCCCTCGACGGCGTCGCCCGCGGACGTGGTCATGGTGACCTCGGTCAGCTTGCCCTTGGCGACGGTGACGATGGCGGCGTTGTTGATGCTCGCGTTGGTCGCGCCGTTCTTCGGCGCGATCGTTATCTGCGCCTCGGAGGCGTCCTTGGCCGCGGCCTCGTCCACCTGCGCCTGTGACGTCTTCGAGCTCTCCGCGCTCGCGCCCGTGCTGCCGCCGTCGTCGCTACAGGCCGAAAGCACCAGTACGCCGCCGAGCAGTGCGGACGCGGCCATGAGGCCCCTGCGCCGCTTGCTGTCCGTCATCACACGCTTCTCCATCGTTGCCGATTCCCCAAGATCCCCGGACAGGGTCGCCCGACGGCGGTTCCCCGTCAATGTTCCAAGAACACCCTGACCGGGTGTTCCGTTCCACATCCGGCGTGGATGTGGGGAACACCACTGATCGACGCGCCCGCGGGCGCGCTGGTTCCCGTCACCCGTGAGGAGTGCCCCGCGGGCGTCAGCGTTCCGTTTTCCCGCCGCCTTCTTCGTCGTCCGTGTCATTGTCCTCGATCCCGTAGTACGCCTCGTCCCCGTCCTCTCCGGCGGCCCATTCCTCGGCGTCGGGGTCGTAGTCGATCGTCTCGCTGCTCCAGGAGGCCTGGGCCAGCTCGACGCCGGGCACCTCGCTGATCAGGTCGAAGGGGTCGATCAGCGAGGCGAGGGCTTCCGCTTCGTCTGCCCTGACCGTCTCCTCGGCATGCGTACGTTCCTCGGGCGACTCCTCGGCGGAGGCCCCCTCGGCGGTGAAATCGGCGGCGATGCTCTCCAGCGCCGTTCCGGTCAGGGCGTCCGCGTCGCTGATCTCCAGGACCATCTCCACGCGAAGCCGAACAAATACGGGTGTCTCCGAAGTGCTCATACGCCGGAGCGTAAGGCCCCCGGGACCTGTGGGTTTCCTCCGACCCGCTGCTTTGCTTAGCATCGGCCCGGGGGGCTAACTGATGGCTGTCGCAAGGGGATCGATTCTGTGTCCATCGCTCGTCGCACGCTGCTGACCACCACAGCGGCAGGCACCCTGCTCTGCGCTCTCTGGTTCGTCCCCTCCGCCAACGCGACCGGCGGGGCGGACACGCGGAGCGGTTCCACCGGCTCGACCGCCGGTTCCTCCGGGCAGGCCCGACAGGCCTCCGCCACAGGGGAGTTCGTCTCCGGCGACACGCTCGCCGACACCGGTGCGGGCGTCGACACGACTCCGTACCTCATCGGCGGCACGGCCTCGCTCTGCGTCGGCGCGGGGTTCGTCGCCTACTCGGTCCGCAGGGGCGGCCTGCGGGGCGCCGGTTTCTGACCCACGCGGGGGCCGCCACGTCCTCACCGGACGCGGCGGCCGCCTCCGTGTGCGCGGGGCCGGCGGTGCGACGCGTGTGCGCCGGGATCAGGCCAGCGGCCCGGTCACCGGTTCCACCGCGGCGATGAGCCGGCCCTCCCGTACGAAGACCTCCGCGGCGGCCAGGTCCGGGGAGAGGAAGCGGTCGGGCCCGGGACCCCGCACACCTGCGGCCCGCAGCGCCTCGATGACGGCGAGCGAGGCGGGACCCGGGGTCAGCCCCTCGGCGGCACGCAGCTCCACGCCGCGGGTGGCCGCGTACAGCTCGACGGCCACGATGCGGGCGAGGGCGGCGACGGCGGTACGGAGCTTGCGGGCGGCCGACCAGCCCATCGACACGTGGTCCTCCTGCATCGCGGAGGACGGGATCGAGTCGACGGACGCCGGGACCGCGAGCCGCTTCATCTCGCTGACCAGGGCGGCCTGGGTGTACTGGGCGATCATCAGCCCCGAGTCGACCCCGGCGTCGTCGGCGAGGAACGGCGGCAGCCCGTGCGAGCGGTTCTTGTCCAGCAGCCGGTCCGTGCGGCGCTCGGTGATCGAACCGAGGTCGGCGGCGGCGATCGCCAGGAAGTCGAGGACGTACGCGACGGGCGCGCCGTGGAAGTTGCCGTTGGACTCGACCCGCCCTTCCGGAAGGACGACCGGGTTGTCCACCGCCGAGGCCAGTTCGCGGTCCGCGACGAGCCGCCCGTGCGCGAGGGTGTCGCGGCCGGCGCCGTTGACCTGGGGCGCGCAGCGCACGGAGTAGGCGTCCTGGACCCGCGGGGCGTCGTCCTGATGATGGCCGGTGAGGCCGGACCCGGCGAGGACCCGCAGCATGTTGTCGGCGGAGACGCCCTGACCGGGGTGCGGGCGGATGGCGTGCAGCTCCGGGGCGAGCACCTTGTCCGTGCCGAGCAGCGCCTCCAGGGAGAGCGCGGCGGTGATGTCGGCGCTGGTGTAGAGGCTCTTCAGGTCCGCGAGGGCCATGACGAGCATCCCGAGCATGCCGTCGGTGCCGTTGAGGAGCGCGAGCCCCTCCTTCTCGCGCAGCTCGACGGGGGTGATGCCGTGCGCGGCGAGGAGCTCGGCCGCGGGCCGCACAACGCCGTCGGGGCCCTCGGCGTCACCCTCGCCCATCAGGGTCAGCGCGCAGTGCGAGAGCGGGGCGAGGTCGCCGGAGCAGCCGAGCGAGCCGTACTCGTGGACGACGGGGGTGATGCCCGCGTTGAGCACGTCGGCCATGGTCTGCGCGACCTCGGGGCGTACGCCGGTGCGGCCGGAGGCCAGGGTCTTGAGCCGCAGGAACATCAGCGCGCGGACGACCTCGCGCTCGACGTGGGGGCCCATGCCCGCCGCGTGCGAGCGGACGATGTTGCGCTGGAGCTGCGCGCGCAGACCGGGGCTGATGTGACGGCTGGCGAGGGCGCCGAAGCCGGTGGAGACGCCGTAGACCGGCTCGGGCTTGGCGGCGAGCGCGTCGACGATCTCGCGGGCGGCGGCGAGGGCTTCGACGGCGGCGGCCGAGAGTTCGACCCGGGCACCCTGGCGTGCCACGGCGATGACGTCGTCGGCGGTGGTGCCGGACGTCCCCACCACGACTGTATGCATATCCATATTCAGAAGCCTACGGACTGAAACCCTCCATGTCACCAGTGGTCGTGGGTTTGACCCCTTACACGGGCTTCGCGGCGGTCACCGGTCACCGCCCGGCGGGTTCCCTCGCAGCCGGCGGCGGTCGTGCGGCGAGCGGGGCGGGGAGTCGGCGAGCCGGATCACGTCGCCGTCGCGCCCCGCCACCACCGGTTTCCGGGAGTGCGCCGCCTTCGCCTGGTACTGGGCGGCGTCCGCCAGCCGGAAGAGCCGGCGCGCGGACTGGACCGGGCCGATGTCGTCGCCCGTGGACGCGACCCCACAGGCGACCCCGTTGCCGAGCTCCAGGGCGACGGCCCGTGCGCAGAGCTCCTCGGACACCCGGACGACGTCGTCGGCGGACGGCCCCACGGTCAGCAGACAGAACTCGTCGCCGCCGAGACGCGCGGCCAGCGCGCCGGGGAGCATGGCGCCGCAGAGCGAGAGGACGGAGCCGAAACGTTCCAGCAGGCGGTCGCCGACGGCGTGGCCATGTGTGTCGTTGACCGTCTTGAGGCCGTTCAGATCACAGACGGCCAGGCTGACCACGGCCCCCTCGGTGCGGTGCAGCTCCAGCGCCTCGTCGAGCCGGATGTCCACGGCCCTGCGGTTCGCGAGGCCGGTCAGCGGGTCGGTGAAGGCCAGCTGGCGGACCTCTTCGAGCCGCTCGGTCTGCGCGATTCCCGCCGCGACGACCGCGGCCAGCACGGTCGCGAAGTCCGCGTCGTCCCGGCCGAACACCGGGGCGCCCGCCGGGCGGGCCACGTAGAGCTCGCCCCAGGCCCTCCCGTGCAGCACGACCGGGGCCACCACGCAGCAGCCCCGGCCGCGCCTGCGCAGCGCCGCGACGCGCTGATGGCAGAACGGCCGGGCGCCCCGGGCCGGCGCCCCCGGGGCCTGGCTGCCGTCGGCGGTCTCCACCCAGGCGTCGGGCTCACCGCCGCCCGCCCAGCGCTCGTGCAGGAACTCGGTGATCTCCGGGAACTGGTGCACGGGGTAGGCCTCGGCCTCGGGGAACTGCTCCTCCCCCTCGGCCCGATCCCCCGCGTTCACCAGCACGCGCAGTCTGCCCTGCTCCCGCTCCCACACGGACAGGGCGGCGAAGCTGCCGCCCAGCGCCTCGCACGCCCCTACCGCCGCCGCGTGCCACGAATCGCGCGGGGTGTACGCCGCCGCCATCGCCTGCGCAAGCGCCACCACCGCGCGCAACCGCGCATCATCACCGCCCATTGCCCCAGCTTAGGTAGGTTTGATGCAATTTGATCAGTTGGCGGCGCTGGTGATCTTCAGGGCCTCACTCGCCGGGCCAGCTGGGCTTCCGCTTCTCGTTGAACGCGGCGACGCCCTCGGCCCGGTCCCCGGAGAAGGCCACCGACCGCCAGGCCGCGTCCTCGACCTCCAGCCCCGCCCGCAGATCCAGGCCCTGGCCCAGCCGCAGGGCCCGCTTGGCGGCCCGGAGCCCCACCGGGGAGTTCGCCGCGATCCGGCCGCCCAGGGCGAGCGCGGCCTCCCGGTCCCGGCCGGCCTCGACCAGCTCGTCGACCAGGCCGAGCCCACGCGCCTCGTCCGCCTCCACCCGGCGCGCGCTGAAGACCAGCTCGGCCGCACGGGCCGCGCCGACCCTGCGGGGCAGCAGCTGCGTACCACCGCCGCCGGGGATGACGCCGACGGAGACCTCGGGCAGGCCGACCACGGCCGTGCGGTCGGCCACGATCACGTCGCAGGCCAGCGCGAGCTCGAAGCCGCCGCCGAGGGCGAAGCCGTGCACCGCGGCGACGACGGGCATCGGGAGCTCCAGCACGCCGGTGTAGGCGGCCCGCGCGGTGGGCCGCTGCCGCACGAGCTCGGCGTCGCTGAAGGAGTTCCGTTCCTTGAGGTCGGCGCCCACGCAGAAGGCCCGCTCACTGCTGGACGTGAGCACGGTCGCCCGCACGTCCCGGTCGGCCCCGAGCGCGTCGCACGCCTCGGCGATGGACACCGCCATGGCGGTGCTCACCGCGTTCATCGCCCTGGGCCGGTCGAGCACGAGCTCGGCGACATGGTCCTGGCCCTCGTGGCGCCGTACGACGACGAATTCCCCGAACCTCTGCTCGGACGTGACACCCATGCTGCACCCCTCCGGTTAACGAGCGTTACCGGAATCCTAGGGTCGGCCCTTCCGCCGCGCGGGGCCGAGTCCCGGGCGGCGCCCGGACAGGGGCTCAGCCGGCCGGTTTGCCCCGGCGGGCCAGGAGCCACGGCTCGACCACGCCCAGCCCCCGCACGGGCCGCTGCCACATCGGCTGCAGCCCGAAGCGGTACGTCGGCAGGGGCGGTTCCTCGTCCGGCGCCCGGCCCTCCTTCTCCGCCAGCCGCACCCGCTCCGCCGCCGCCGCGGCCTCCTCGGCCGCCTGCGCCTCGGACGCCGGGGCGTCGCCGTTCCTGATCAGCTCCTCGGCGAAGGCACCGTCGACCAGCACCGCGTCCTTGGGAGCTATCGACGTGAGCCGGCTCGCCAGGTTCACCGTCGTACCGAACACGTCGCCCATGCGCGTCGTGACCGTGCCGAAGGCGATGCCCACCCGCAGCGCGGGCATCGTGGTGTCCTGGGACATCGCCTCGACCAGCCGGAGCGCTATCTCGCCCGCCGTGCCCGCGTCGTCCGCCGCGAAGAGCACCTCGTCGCCCAGGGTCTTGATGAGCCGTCCGCCGTGCGCGGCGACGAGGTCGGCCGAGGTCGTCTCGAAGGACTCGACCAGCTCGCCGAGCTCCTCCTCCTCCAGCCGCCGGGTCAGCCGGGTGAAGCCCACGAGGTCGGCGAAGCCCACCGCGAGGCGCCGGTCGACCATCTCCTCGTCGTCCGCGGCCTGCACGACCCGCCCGGTGGCCGCCGCCAGCTGGCGCCGCCACACGTAGACCAGGAATTCCTGGAGCTCCGGCAGGAGGAGTTCGATCAGCGGATAGGTGACCTCGGTGCGGGTCATCCCGGGCTCGGGGGGCTCGGTCAGCCCCTCCAGGAAGGAGTCGATCTGCCACTCGGCGAGCCGGGCCGTGGTCTGGCCGGTGGACCGGGCCACCTGGATCGCCATCGGCTCGCTGAGCAGTCCGGCCTCGACGAGACCGGCGAGGCGCCGCAGCGCCAGCACGTCGGCCTCGGTGAGCGCCTTGGCCTGCCCGATGTCGGCGAACCCCATGGCCCGCCAGAACCGGGACGCCAGGTCCATGGAGACCCCGGCGGTCCTGGCCGCCTGGAACGGCGTGTAGCGGCGGTCGGCCCCCAGGATCAGGGACTCCAGCCGGATCGCGAGAGGGTCGTCGGTCGGTTCGGCCGTGTGGTCGACCTCGTGATGCGGTGTCGAGTGGACGGACGGTCCCGACGAGGGCTCCGCGCCGTCGTCGGAGTTCGTGTCGTCGACGGTCACCGGCCGCCTCCTGCCCGTTCCCTGCGCACTGCCCTGCCGATCTGTCGCTGGATCGCCTCAACGATACGGCAGGTGTGCCCTGGCTCACGTCCCCGGTGACATGGTTGCGGGTCCGTCATACGTGACATCACCCGTATGTGCGGACGCACAGGCGCGAGCGCCGGATCAGGTGAGGCCGCCCTGCTCCCCGCGCAGGTGGACGATGTCCCCGGCCGACACCGGCTCCTGGAGCCCGTCGCCCGTGGCCAGCACCAGCCGCCCGTCTCCGTCGATCGCGACGGCCTCGCCGACGACGGACCGTTCGCCGGGCAGCTCGGCCCGCACCGTGCGGTCCAGCGTGGCGCAGCCCGCCGCGTAGGCGGCCTGGAGCCCGCTCTCCGCGGCGTCGCCGTTCGCGTCGCGCCACCGCCCGTACCACTGTTCGAGTGAGCGCAGTACGGCCCGCAGCAGGGTCTCGCGGTCGGTGGAGACCGCTCCGGCGAGCGCCAGCGAACCGGCGTGCGGGGCCGGCAGCTCGGCCGCGCGCAGCGAGACGTTGAGGCCGATGCCGATGACGACGCCTTCTCCCGCGCGCTCGGCGAGGATGCCGCCGGTCTTGCGCTCGGTGCCGGCGATGGTCACCAGGAGGTCGTTGGGCCATTTGAGTGCCATGTCGACGCCCGCCGACTGCGCGAGGCCCGTGGCGGCGGCGACACCGGTGAGCAGCGGCAGCCAGCCCCACCGCTCGGCGGGCACGCCGCCGGGGGTCAGGTAGACGGAGAGGAAGATGCCCGAGCGGGGCGGCGCCGTCCAGCTCCGGTCGAGGCGTCCGCGCCCCGCGGTCTGCTCCTCCGCGACCAGCACCGTGCCCTCCGCGAGCCCGCCGCCCGCCGCCCGTGCCGCGAGGTCGGAATTGGTGGAGCCGGTCGCCTCGACGACGTCCAGCGAGGTCCACAGCCCGTCCGGTCTCAGCAGCCCGCGGCGGAGCGCCGCGACGTTCAGGGGCGGCCTGTCGAGGTCCGACCAGCGGTTGTGTGGCGCATCGGGAGGAGTCATGCAACCCACATTAGGTGTGGCCAACGACGCACTGCCGAACCGTATCCGCGCCGATACGCTACGGATCAGTAGCTAACACCAGCCGACGAGCAGGTAGCCGTCGAGCACACATGGGTCCAGCACTTCTACTGGATGTACCAGCCGTCCCCGTGACCAGGCAGGGAGCCGCCACCCGATGTCCGAGCCGCAGAGCGACATCCACACCACCGCGGGCAAGATCGCGGACCTGCAGCGCCGTATCGACGAGGCCACACACGCGGGTTCCGCCCGTGCCGTGGAAAAGCAGCACGCCAAGGGCAAGTTGACCGCCCGGGAACGCGTCGAGCTCCTGCTCGACGAGGGCTCCTTCGTGGAGCTGGACGAGTTCGCGAGGCACCGGTCCACCAATTTCGGCATCGAGAAGAACCGCCCTTACGGGGACGGGGTCGTCACCGGATACGGCACGGTCGACGGCCGCCCCGTCTGCGTCTACTCGCAGGACTTCACGATCTTCGGCGGCTCGCTCGGCGAGGTCTACGGCGAGAAGATCGTCAAGGTCATGGACTTCGCGATGAAGACCGGCTGCCCGGTCATCGGCATCAACGACGGCGGGGGCGCCCGCATCCAGGAGGGCGTGGCCGCGCTCGGCCTGTTCGCCGAGATCTTCCGCCGCAACGTCCACGCGTCGGGGGTCGTCCCGCAGATCTCCCTGATCGTCGGTCCGTGCGCGGGCGGCGCGGTCTACTCGCCCGCGATCACCGACTTCACGGTCATGGTCGACCAGACCTCGCACATGTTCATCACCGGGCCCGACGTCATCAAGACGGTCACCGGTGAGGACGTCGGCTTCGAGGAGCTGGGCGGCGCCCGCACGCACAACACCACGTCCGGCGTGGCGCACCACATGGCGGGCGACGAGAAGGACGCCATCGAGTACGTCAAGTCCCTGCTGTCCTACCTCCCGTCGAACAACCTCTCGGAGGCCCCGGCCTTCCCGGAGGAGGCCGATCTGGAGACCACGGACGAGGACCGCGAGCTCGACACCCTCATCCCGGACTCGGCGAACCAGCCGTACGACATGCACACCGCGATCGAGCACGTACTCGACGACGGTGAGTTCCTGGAGACCCAGGCCCTGTTCGCGCCGAACATCATCACCGGCTTCGGACGCGTCGAGGGCTACCCGGTCGGCATCGTCGCCAACCAGCCGATGCAGTTCGCCGGCTGTCTGGACATCAACGCGAGCGAGAAGGCCGCACGCTTCGTCCGCACGTGCGACGCGTTCAACGTGCCGGTCCTCACCTTCGTCGACGTACCGGGCTTCCTGCCGGGCGTCGACCAGGAGTACGGCGGCATCATCCGCCGCGGCGCCAAGCTCATCTACGCGTACGCCGAGGCGACCGTCCCGCTGATCACCGTGATCACCCGCAAGGCCTTCGGCGGCGCCTACGACGTCATGGGCTCCAAGCACCTGGGCGCGGATCTCAACCTGGCCTGGCCGACCGCTCAGATCGCCGTCATGGGCGCGCAGGGCGCGGTGAACATCCTGCACCGCCGGACCATCGCCGCCGCCGACGACCCGGACGCCACCCGCGCCGAACTGATGGCCGACTACGAGGACGCGCTGCTCAACCCGTACGTCGCGGCCGAGCGCGGTTACGTCGACGCGGTGATCATGCCGTCCGACACCCGCGCCCATCTGGTGAAGGGCCTGCGCCAGCTCCGTACGAAGCGCGAGTCGCTGCCGCCGAAGAAGCACGGCAACATCCCCCTCTAGCCACCGGGAGCCACCATGATCAAGGTCGTACGGGGCAATCCGACCCCGGAGGAGCTCGCCGCCGCGCTCGCCGTGGTCCGGGCACGCGCGGCAGCGCTGACCGAGGTGCCGTCGGGCGCCCCGATGCCGCCCGAGCAGTGGTCCGACCCGGGGCGCATCGCCCGCCGGGGCGCGCTGCGGCCGGGGCCCCGCTCATGGGCGCGGACGTACTGGCCCTCCTGAGACCGGGCAGGTCAGCGGCGCTTGAGTACGCGTACTCAGGCGCCGCAGCCGTGTCCGGAGCACCATCGGAACCATGCTGTGGTCCGACCCCGAGAACAAGCCTCCCAAGGAACTGCGCGACGCCCAGGACATGATGCGGCGGGCGGGGCTGCTGCTGGCGCTGGCCATGGTCGTGGCGATGTTCGTCCTGGGCACCCGATGACGTTCCGGGCGCGCCTACGATGGCCGGTATGACTGATCAGCGCCGCCTCGTGCTCGCCTCCGCCTCCCCCGCCCGTCTCGGTCTCCTGCGCCAGGCGGGCTTCGCCCCCGAGGTGATCGTCAGCGGCGTGGACGAGGACGCGATCGAGGCGCCGACCCCGGGCGAGCTGGCGCTCGTGCTGGCTGAGGCGAAGGCAGCCGCGGTGGCGGCCCGCCCCGAGGCCGCCGGCGCCCTCGTCATCGGCTGCGACTCGGTGCTCGAACTGGACGGCCGGGCGTACGGCAAGCCGGCCGACGCCGAGGAGGCCACCGCCCGCTGGAAGTCGATGCGCGGCCGGTCCGGCGTCCTCCGGACGGGCCACTGCGTCGTCGACACGGCCACCGGCCGCACGGCGTCGGCGACCGCGTCCACCGTCGTCAGGTTCGGCGAGCCCACGGACGCCGAGGTGGCGGCCTACGTCGCCTCGGGCGAGCCGCTCCACGTGGCGGGGGCCTTCACCCTGGACGGCCGCTCGGCGCCGTTCGTCGAGGGGATCGAGGGCAGCCACGGCAACGTCATCGGGCTCTCCCTGCCGCTGCTGCGCGGTCTGCTGGGTGAACTGGGCTTCTCCGTCACCGACTTGTGGGTCTGATCACACCGCTGCCGGGGCCCCCTCGGGCTCGGCCTTCCCGGCCTCCGGTTCCCGGCGCTCGTACACCACCAGGGTGAGCACGATCAGTGCCAGGACGGCCATCAGGAACGCGAACGCCGGCCAGCCGATCAGCCCGACCGCCAGCGCGCCCAGCACGCCGTGCACGACCGCGCAGGCGATGAGGGTGATCCTGGCGAGGCGTCCGGGTGCCCGGTCGCGTATCCCCGCCAGCAGCGGTATCGCCCCGCAGAGCACCAGCAGGGCCCCGGAGACGCCGCCCATCACCCAGGTGCCGGTGACCATGGCGTCCGGGTCGATCCCGGCGAGCGACATGCTCTGGTTGTCGGCCACCGTGGCGAGGACGGCGTTGACGATCACGATGCCCACGGCTTCCGCGAACAGAACGATCGCGGTCACGAAGGCCACTGGTCTGCGCACCACGGCGCCACCCCCTGTTACCTGTAGTACGTGCGGTAGCGCGGACCCTACTAACCGGTAATGCTCCGGACAAGGGACCGCGCACCGTTCACTCCCGCGCCACGCCGCCCCGGTGTGCCGTCATCGGCACCGCGGCAAAGATTCCCTCGGCCGTTCGTAGGGAGTCCACAAAGAAACGCCGCGCGGCGTTGACCGTCCGGACAGAGACTTGGGCCACACTTCGTGGCTACTGTGCGGTTCAGGATCCCGGCGTACCGTGGTGCGACAAGGGATTTCGCGACTCGAGGAAGCCTCGAATCACACTCCGTGTGGGCAAGTTCACTACTGGGGACGGGTCGTAGGGCCGTGTTGGTAGTCCCTAAACTCAGCTTGTTCTCAAGGAGGGAGTCATCGTGCGCAAGGTGCTCATCGCCAACCGTGGCGAAATCGCTGTCCGTGTTGCTCGGGCTTGCCGGGATGCCGGAATCGCGAGCGTAGCCGTCTACGCCGATCCGGACCGGGATGCTCTGCATGTGCGCGCGGCCGACGAGGCGTTCGCTCTGGGCGGTGACACTCCGGCCGCCAGCTATCTGGACATGGCCAAGGTGCTCCAGGCCGCGAAGGATTCGGGGGCGGACGCGATCCACCCCGGTTACGGCTTCCTCTCGGAGAACGCGGAGTTCGCCCAGGCAGTGCTGGACGCCGGTCTGACGTGGATCGGCCCGCCGCCGCACGCCATCCGGGACCTCGGCGACAAGGTCGCGGCCCGTCACATCGCGCAGCGCGCCGGCGCCCCGCTGGTGGCCGGCACGCCGGACCCGGTGAGCGGCTCGGCCGAGGTCGTGGAGTTCGCCGAGAAGAACGGCCTGCCGATCGCCATCAAGGCGGCCTTCGGCGGTGGCGGGCGCGGCCTCAAGGTGGCCCGCACGCTGGAGGAGATCCCCGAGCTGTACGACTCGGCGGTCCGTGAGGCCGTCGCGGCGTTCGGCCGCGGCGAGTGCTTCGTCGAGCGCTACCTCGACAAGCCGCGCCACGTGGAGACCCAGTGCCTGGCCGACTCCCACGGCAACGTGGTGGTCGTGTCGACGCGTGACTGCTCGCTCCAGCGCCGCCACCAGAAGCTGGTCGAGGAGGCCCCCGCGCCGTTCCTGACCGAGGACCAGAACGCGCAGCTGTACGCCGCGTCGAAAGCCATCCTCAAGGAAGCCGGCTACGTCGGCGCCGGCACGGTCGAGTTCCTCGTGGGCCTGGACGGCACGATCTCCTTCCTCGAGGTCAACACCCGCCTCCAGGTCGAGCACCCGGTCACCGAGGAGGTCACCGGCCTCGACCTCGTGCGCGAGATGTTCCGCATCGCCGACGGCGAGGAGCTCGGTTACGGCGACCCGGCCGTGCGCGGTCACTCGTTCGAGTTCCGGATCAACGGCGAGGACCCGGGCCGTGGCTTCCTGCCCGCCCCCGGCACCGTCACCTCCTTCGCCCCGCCGACCGGTCCGGGTGTCCGGCTGGACGCGGGCGTCGAGTCGGGTTCGGTCATCGGTCCGGCGTGGGACTCCCTGCTGGCCAAGCTGATCGTGACCGGCGCGACCCGCGAGCAGGCGCTGCAGCGCGCCGCGCGTGCGCTGGCCGAGTTCCAGGTGGAGGGCATGGCCACGGCCATCCCGTTCCACCGCGCGGTCGTGGTCGACCCGGCGTTCACCGCGGACCCGTTCCGGGTCCACACCCGGTGGATCGAGACGGAGTTCGTCAACGAGATCAAGCCGTTCGCGGTGCCCGCCGAACAGGACGCGGACGAGGAGTCCGGCCGCGAGACCGTGGTCGTCGAGGTCGGCGGCAAGCGCCTGGAGGTCTCGCTGCCCTCCTCGCTCGGCATGAGCCTGGCGCGTACGGGCCTGGCGGCCGGTGCGAAGCCGAAGCGCCGCGCGGCGAAGAAGGCCGGTTCCGCGGCCTCCGGTGACACGCTGGCCTCCCCGATGCAGGGCACGATCGTCAAGATCGCCGTCGAGGAGGGCCAGGAGGTCAAGGAGGGCGACCTCATCGTCGTACTCGAAGCGATGAAGATGGAGCAGCCGCTCAACGCTCACCGCTCCGGCACGGTGAAGGGCCTGTCGGCCGAGGTCGGCACCTCGGTCTCGTCCGGCGCCGCGATCTGCGAGATCAAGGACTGAGCACTCGCTCTTCCGCACTGGGGGCCCGGCATCCGCCGGGCCCCCAGTGGCATCCTGGGAGCGAGGCGGACGGCAAGCGAGGCGGACGGCAGGAGGACAGGGCGATGGCGATGAGCACCGCGGCGACACCGGCCCGGCCCATGCGCGCGGACGCACGCCGCAACTACGACCGGCTGGTGGGCGAGGCCCGCGCGTCCTTCGCGGCGCACGGCACGGACGCCTCGCTGGAGGACATCGCCCGCCGGGCGGGTGTCGGCATCGGCACGCTCTACCGGCACTTCCCCCACCGCGAGGCGCTGATCAACGCGGTGTTCCAGGAGGCCCTGACCGCGCTCATCGCGCGCTCCGGCGAACTGGAGCGGGCCGAGCAGCCGTGCACCGCCCTGGTGGACTGGCTGGGCGCGATCATCACCCATGCGGGCGAGTACCGCGGCCTGGCGCAGGCCCTCATGTCCGCTTCGGGCAACGAGACTTCGGCACTGACGCCTTGCCATGTGCCACTGCGCCAGGCAGGGGCACGGCTGTTGGCGCGCGCGCAGTCGAGCGGCTCGGTGCGGACCGACGTGTCGATCGACGACCTGTTGCAGCTGACGAACGCGATCGCGCTGGCCGCGGAGCAGACGCCGGCCGACCCTGCCCTGGCCGACCGTCTGCTGCGCCTCACGCTGCGCGGCCTGAAGGCCGAACCGGCCGCCGGACCCGCGCCCGCGGCCCCGCCCGGCGACCCTGCCTGACGGACTCCGGGCGGCGCGCCCCTACCTGCGCCGGAGATCCGCGACCCGTCCCACCGGGCCGTCCGCCAGCGCGGCGGCGCTCCGCAACTGCGGTCCGAGTCCCCCACCGGGCGCCCCGTGGCCACCCTGTGTGCGCCGCTGCCCCGGCAGCGGCATCTCCTGCCGGGGCTGGCGTCCGGGCGGCACATGGTCACCTCCGGCGCGGGTCTCCGTGTCGGGTCCCGCCACCGTGATCTCCACCCCCTGGTCGGCGAGCGCCTGGAGCTCCGTGGCCGCACGCTCGTCGTGGACCGGCGGTTCGTCCGTCACCAGACGGGTGATCAGTTCCGTGGGCACCGTCTGGAACATGGTGTCGGAGCCGAGCTTCGTGTGGTCGGCGAGGACCACCACCTCCGCCGCGGCCTGCACCAGCGCCCGGTCCACGCTCGCCGAGAGCATGTTGGACGTGGACAGCCCGCGCTCCGCGGTCAGCCCGCTCCCCGAGAGGAAGGCCCGGGACACCCGCAGCCCTTGGAGGGACTGCTCCGCCCCGCTGCCGACCAGCGCGTAGTTGCTCCCGCGCAGGGTGCCTCCGGTCATCACCACTTCCACCCGGTTGGCATGGGCCAACGCCTGGGCGACCAGCAGCGAGTTGGTGACCACGGTGAGGCCCGGCACACGCGCGAGCCGGCGGGCCAGCTCCTGCGTGGTCGTTCCGGCGCCGACCACGATGGCCTCGCCTTCACCGACCAGACCGGCCGCCAGGTCGGCGATGGCCGTCTTCTCCGCGGTGGAGAGATGGGATTTCTGCGGAAAGCCGGACTCCCGCGTAAAACCGCCCGGCAAGACCGCACCGCCGTGCCGGCGGTCGAGGAGTCCTTCTGCCTCCAGTGCCCGCACGTCCCGCCGTACGGTCACTTCGGAGGTCTGGACGACGCGGGCGAGCTCACGGAGCGATACCGCCCCGTTGGCGCGCACCATTTCGAGGATCAATTGACGACGTTCTGCAGCGAACACGAAACTGACAGTAACCTGGCCGTAGGTTGCTTTTCAGCAGTTTGCGCCGAATAACAGAAGTTGTACATAGGCGGGGCCCCCTGGTGGTATAGGGGCCCCGCCGTCGTCACACCGCGGCCCGTGGCCGCCGGGTACTACGCCTCGCCGGCGCTCTTGCGGGTGTGCAACTGCCGGGCCACTTCGGCGATCGAGCCGGAGAGCGACGGGTACACCGTGAAGGCGTTGGCGATCTGCTCCACCGTCAGGTTGTTGTCCACCGCGAGCGAGATCGGGTGGATCAGCTCGCTGGCGCGCGGGGCGACGACGCAGCCGCCGACGACGATGCCCGTACCGGGCCGGCAGAAGATCTTGACGAAGCCGTCCCGGATGCCCTGCATCTTGGCGCGCGGGTTGCGCAGCAGCGGCAGCTTCACGACACGGGCGTCGATCTTGCCGGAGTCGACGTCGGCCTGGCTGTAACCCACGGTGGCGATCTCGGGGTCGGTGAAGACGTTCGCGGAGACCGTCTTCAGGTTCAGCGGAGCCACCGCGTCGCCGAGGAAGTGGTACATCGCGATCCGGCCCTGCATCGCCGCGACCGAGGCCAGCGCGAAGATCCCGGTGACGTCACCGGCCGCGTACACGCCGGGGGCGCTGGTGCGGGAGACCCGGTCGGTGCGGATGTGGCCGGACTCCTTGAGCAGGACGCCCGCCTCCTCCAGGCCCATGCCCGCGGTATTCGGGATCGCGCCGACGGCCATCAGGCAGTGGGTGCCGGAGATGACACGGCCGTCCGCGAGGGTGACCTCGACGCGGTCGCCGACACGCTTGGCGGACTGGGCGCGGGAGCGGGCCATGACGTTCATGCCGCGGCGCCGGAAGACGTCCTCCAGGACGGCGGCGGCGTCCGGGTCCTCGCCCGGGAGCACCCGGTCGCGGGAGGAGACGAGGGTCACGCGCGAACCGAGCGCCTGGTAGGCGCCCGCGAACTCGGCACCGGTGACACCGGAGCCGACCACGATGAGCTCCTCGGGGAGCTCGTCGAGGTCGTAGACCTGGGTCCAGTTGAGGATGCGCTCGCCGTCGGGCTGGGCGTCCGGGATCTCCCGGGGGTGGCCACCGGTCGCTATCAGCACGGCGTCGGCGGTGAGCCGCTCCTCGGTGCCGTCGGCAGCGGTCACCACGACCTGGCGGGACCCGTCTGCGGCCTGGAGCCCGTCGAGCCGGCCGCGGCCGCGCATGACCCTGGCACCCGCACGGGTGACGGAGGCGGTGATGTCGTGGGACTGGGCGAGCGCGAGGCGCTTGACACGCCGGTTGACCTTGCCCAGGTCGACACCGACGACCCGCGCCGCCTGTTCGATGTGCGGTGTGTCGTCCGCGACGATGATGCCGAGTTCCTCGTACGAGGAGTCGAAGGTGGTCATCACCTCGGCCGTCGCGATCAGGGTCTTGGAGGGCACGCAGTCGGTCAGGACCGACGCGCCGCCGAGGCCGTCGCAGTCGACGACGGTCACCTCCGCGCCGAGCTGGGCGCCGACCAGTGCCGCCTCGTAGCCGCCGGGGCCGCCGCCGATGATCACGATCCGGGTCACGAAAAGTCCGCCTCGCGTGGTGTCATCCCACGGCCGTCTGCCGCCCCGGCCGGGGGTCCGGGGGATCGCCCCGGCGTATGCAGTACGTAGTTCATTGTCCCGCACGCGCCAAGCTGCTTCGCCCCGGGGCCCTCCATACGGGAACCGCCCTGGCCCGGCCACGGCCTCCGCCGCCCCGCCGGCCCGCCACGACCGGGGGTCTTCCTCCCCCGTGACCGGCACACCCCCTGTCGCCTCCCGTACCCTCGACCGCATGTCGCTCTACGCCGCGTACGCCGGCAACCTCGACGCGCGGCTGATGACGCGCCGCGCTCCGCACTCCCCGCTGCGCGGCACGGGCTGGCTCAACGGCTGGCGGCTGACGTTCGGCGGGGAGCAGATGGGGTGGGAGGGCGCGCTGGCCACGGTGGTGGAGGCACCCCGTTCCCAGGTCTTCGTCGCGCTGTACGACCTGGCCCCCATGGACGAGGACTCCATGGACCGCTGGGAGGGCGTCGGCCTCGACATCTACCGCCGGATGCGGGTGCGGGTGCACACGCTGGACGGCGAGGAACCCGCCTGGATGTACGTCCTCAACGGCTACGAGGGCGGGCTGCCCTCCGCGCGTTATCTGGGCGAGGTGGCGGACGCCGCGGAGTCCGCGGGCGCGCCGCACGACTACGTGATGAACCTGCGCAAGCACCCCTGCTGAGCACCGCCCCCCGGCGCCTTCTGTACGAAAGTACGAACACGACCGGCCAGACTCTGCGTGGACGCATCTACGCGCGTAGGGATTCACCGGTTACCCTCATCCGCGTGAACGCATCTGTTATTCCGGACCACGTCCAGGGCGACCCCTACTCCGCCGCCGCCGACGCCGCCGCCCGCCTGCGCGAGCTGACCGGCGCCGAGACCCACGACGTCGCTCTCGTGATGGGCTCCGGGTGGGCCCCCGCCGGCGATGCGCTCGGCACTCCGGAGGCCGAGTTCCCGGTCACCGCGCTGCCCGGATTCCCGGCGCCCGCGGTCGAGGGGCACGGCGGCACGATCCGCTCGTACAAGATCGGCGAGAAGCGGGTGCTGGTCTTCCTCGGCCGCACGCACTTCTACGAGGGCCGGGGCGTCGCCGCCGTCGCCCACGGCGTCCGTACGGCCGCAGCGGCGGGCTGCAGGACCGTCATCCTGACGAACGGCTGCGGAGGGCTGCGCGAGGGCATGCGCCCCGGCCAGCCGGTCCTCATCAGCGACCACATCAACCTCACGGCGGCCTCACCGATCGTCGGCGCGAACTTCATCGACCTGACCGACCTGTACTCGCCGCGGCTGCGCGCGCTGTGCAAGGAGATCGACGAGACGCTCGAAGAGGGCGTGTACGTGCAGTTCCCCGGCCCGCACTACGAGACCCCGGCCGAGATCAACATGGTCCGGGTCATGGGCGGTGACCTGGTCGGCATGTCCACGGTGCTCGAGGCGATCGCGGCGCGTGAGGCGGGCGCGGAGGTGTTGGGCATCTCCCTGGTCACGAACCTCGCGGCGGGCCTGAGCGGCGAACCCCTCAACCACGAGGAGGTCCTCCAGGCCGGCCGCGACTCGGCCACCCGGATGGGCGCGCTGCTGGCACGGGTACTGGAACGGATCTAGCCTCGCCGCTGCACGAGGCCGCATCCAGCCCCGTCGGCGTTTGAGGCCGTATCCAGCCTCGCCGGCGATCGAGGCGCGGGGGCCCGGGGGCAGAGCCCTCGGAAACCCGCGCCGGAGCGCCGCCTCCCAAGACACTGGGCCACCAGATCAAGCCCCGCCGGCGATTGGGGCACGGGGGCCCGGGGCAGAGCCCCGGCCCGCCCCGCACCTCTCATCCCGCACCCCTCATCCCGCATCCCGCATCCCGCATCCCGCAGAAAGGCGGACACCGTGCAGCAGGACCTCATGACGCAGGCCAGGGCCTGGCTCGCCGAGGACCCGGACCCCGACACGCGCGCGGAGCTCGCCGGACTCGTCGACGCCGGGGATCTCGACGCGCTCGCCGACCGCTTCTCGGGCACGCTCCAGTTCGGCACCGCGGGTCTGCGCGGTGAGCTCGGCGCGGGCCCGATGCGAATGAACCGCTCGGTCGTGATCCGCGCGGCCGCCGGCCTCGCCGCGTATCTCAAGGCGAACGGCGACGCGGGCGGCCTCGTCGTCATCGGCTACGACGCCCGCTACAAGTCCGCCGACTTCGCCCGCGACACCGCCGCCGTGATGACCGGCGCGGGCCTGCGCGCCGCCGTGCTGCCCCGCCCGCTGCCGACCCCCGTCCTCGCGTACGCCATACGGCATCTCGGAGCCGTCGCGGGCGTGGAGGTCACCGCCAGCCACAACCCGCCGCGCGACAACGGCTACAAGGTCTATCTCGGCGACGGCTCGCAGATCGTGCCCCCCGCCGACGCGGAGATCGCCGCCGCCATCGCGGCGGTCGGCGCGCTCGACGGCGTGCCCCGCCCGGAGTCGGGCTGGGAGACCCTCGGGGAGGAGGTCCTGGAGGCGTATCTCGCCCGTACGGACGCCGTTCTCAGCCCCGGTTCGCCCCGTACCGCCAGGACCGTCCACACCGCGCTGCACGGCGTCGGCACCGCCGTGCTCACGGCTGCCTTCGCCCGGGCGGGGTTCCCCGAGCCCGTGCTCGTGGCGGAACAGGCCGATCCCGACCCGGCGTTCCCCACCGTCGCCTTCCCCAACCCGGAAGAGCCCGGCGCCATGGATCTCGCCTTCGCGACCGCGCGCCGGGCGCGGCCGGACATCGTCATCGCGAACGACCCGGACGCCGACCGCTGCGCCGTGGCCGTCCCGGACGCCTCCGCCGAGGGCGGCTGGCGGATGCTGCGCGGCGACGAGGTCGGCTCGCTGCTCGCCGCCCATCTGGTGAACCGCGGCGTCTCCGGGGTGTTCGCCGAGTCGATCGTGTCCTCGTCCCTCCTCGGCCGGATCGCCGCGAAGGCCGGTCTCGGCCACGAGGAGACGCTGACGGGCTTCAAGTGGATCGCCCGGGTCGAGGGCCTGCGCTACGGCTACGAGGAGGCGCTCGGCTACTGCGTGGACCCGGAGGGCGTCCGCGACAAGGACGGCATCACGGCGGCCCTGCTGATCACCGAGCTGGCCTCGGCACTGAAGGAGGAGGGCCGCACCCTCCTGGACCTGCTCGACGACCTCGCGCTGGAACACGGTCTGCACGCCACGGACCAGCTGTCGGTGCGGGTGGAGGACCTCACGGTCATCGCGGACGCCATGCGCCGCCTGCGGGAGACACCTCCCACGGCGCTGGCGGGCCTCCCGGTCACCTCGGCCGAGGACCTGTCGCAGGGCTCCGGGCTGCTGCCGCCCACGGACGGTCTGCGCTACCAGCTGGCGGGCGCCCGGGTCGTCGTCCGCCCGAGCGGCACCGAACCCAAGCTCAAGTGCTACCTGGAGGTCGTCGTCCCGGTCGCCGACGCCTCCGCCCTCCCGGCCGCCCGGTCCGAGGCGGCGGAGCTGCTGGCCGGCATCAAGCGGGACCTGTCGGCGGCCGCGGGGATCTGACCGGCCGTGTCCGCGCGGTGGGCCGCTGCGGCGGCC
Organism: Streptomyces sp. CB02058; assembly: GCF_001905505.1. GTDB lineage: Bacteria > Actinomycetota > Actinomycetes > Streptomycetales > Streptomycetaceae > Streptomyces. The sequence goes on along the minus strand of NZ_LIPG01000001.1, from coordinate 687,465 downwards.
CACCCCGGGGGACGCCGTGGGGTGCCGGCGGCCCGTCAACGGCTGACGCCACCGGCCAGGGCCCGCCGGACGAGGTGGTGGGTGTAGAGCCGTCGCGCCTCGCCCTCGCCGAGCAGATCGACGGCCGCGCGCACGAGCCCGGGATCGGCGGCCCCGGCCGACCGGAGATCGACGACCTCGGCCCGGCTCAGCCCCTCGATCGTCAGCGGCTCGCACGCCCCACCCGGCCCCGGGCCGGGGGCGGGTCCGTCCGCCGCACCCCGCACCCGCGTCACCGCCTCGGCGAACTCCGCGTTCGGCACGTCTCGATGACCGGCTGCGGGGAGGCCGTGAACGGAGCGTCGCCGGAGCTGCGCGGTGATGTACGCGGCCGGGGACCCGGGGCACCAGTCGAGGTACCAGGCGTGCAGTTCGGCCGCGATGTCGTGGCTGTCGAGACCCTGGTCGACGAGCGGACGCAGCGCGTACGCGAGACGTCGCAGCCCCTCCCGTTGCGTCCAGCCGACCAGGGGCCGTACCTGCCGGGCCACCGTCACGTCGCGGGCGACCTGCCACGGGCTGCGGCGCGGCCGTTCCGGTTCACCGGCCGGGGTGGAGGAGCGTGTCCGGCGCCTCGCGCGCGCGTGCGACGTGTTGTTCGACCCCCCATCCATCTCGGCTTTCCGTACGCGGGGGCACAGCCCAGGGGACTGGGGTGCACGAGCCGCCGAACGGCCGCCGCCGGACGGCGGGTTGCCGGTGCGGCGGGCGGCACCCACGGCTTCCCGGCGTCCGGCTTCGGTGACGCCGACGACCCGCGCCCCGTACCCGGACCCGCTCAGCCGGTGCCCCCTCGACGCGTCGAACCACGGGGGGACGGTCGCCGCGTAGATCGTCGCCGTGCCCGCGTAGGAACGGCCGGGGAGCCGCAGGTTGCGCCGCGACCCGTGCCGCACCCAGGCGAGCGCCCCCAACTCCCTCAGCACGCGGACGTGCCGCTTCACCGTGGCGGTCGACACCGCGCACCGGCGGGCCGTCCCGGCCAGGTCGTAGAGCACCGTCCCCTCGGTGTAGTCCATGCGCGCCGCCAGGTCCCGGGCGACGGCGATCGTCGTCGCGCACGCGCGTGGGTGCAGCCGGGCCGTGTCGACCAGCCAGCGGACGGCACGCAGCCACACCCGCGGTTCCGCGCGCCGGGACACGGTGGCGGTGACTTCCTGGAGCGGGAGAGGAACAGCGGTCCACTCGGTTCGGGGGCATGGCTGGGAGGCGCGGCTCTCGGCCGCGCCGGATGAAGGACGCATCACAGTCCGGAGGCAAGGGCGGGCCACGGCACGGCCGTGGCCCGCGTGGAGGGTGGGGCAGGTGCGGTCGAAGGTCCGTCAGGTCACGGGCGCAGATCGCGCGCCGCCCACACACAGGTGCCCTGCGCGTGGGCGAAGTGGCCCCAGCGGTCGCCCAGTTCGGCGACGATGCGCAGCCCGCGCCCGTGGGTGGCCGAATCGTCGGCGGAAAGAGGCCGGAGCCGGCGCGGGTCGTACGCCCCCGAGTCGACCACGGCGGCCAGCACCGCCCCCGGGTGCTGCCCCGCGACCGCCCACACCCGCAACGGGCCGGAACGCGGGCGCGGGACGGAGTGCGTCAGCGCGTTGGCCACCAGTTCGCCGACGATCAGCAGCAGGTCCTCGGCGGGCTCCTCCGGCGTCCGCCACACGGCGAACTGCCGCCGCACCGCCCGGCGGACCACACCCGCCCCCGCCGGGTCGTCCCCCACCAGCGGGACGACCAGACGGCGCCCCGCCACGGCGGTCCCTATGACGAGCCGGGTGTCGAGGCCGTACGGGGAGACGAGCCGAGGGTCTTCGGCGGGCGGGATGTGCATGGGGAACCCTTCCGGCTTGTGCGACCGCCCCGGTGCGTGCCGGGCAAGCGACCGGCCGCTACGCAGCGTTGCCAACGCTCGCAATCAAGTCACCGCGCGAACTTGCCACGCAAGTGCGTGGCAAGTTCGCCACACGAAAGGGTTAACCCCGGCTCCTGGGTGCACTCCGGGCAGGAAAGGTTTGGCATCCTCCGAGTGACCCGGCGCGCAAGTGCACTTGGGATCAGGAGGAGTGGTCGATGGTCCGAGTGAACGGCCCGACGGTGAACCGACGTCAGCTCGGTGCGGAACTGAGGCGCCTGCGAGAGCAGTCAGGACAGCGCAGCGAAGCGGTGGCCAAGGAATTGGGCTGCTCCATGGCGCGGATCTCGCGCATCGAGACCGGCAAGGGTGGCGCTGTGGCGAAACCCGACGATGTGAAACGACTGTGCCGGATGTACGGGGTCACCGACGAGCATCAGATCGGCGCGCTGCTCGACATGCTCGAAGGCTCGCAAGCACCAGGGTGGTGGGAGAACTACGGTGATGTACTCCCGTCCGGGCTGGAGATCTACGTGGGCCTGGAGACCGACGCACGCGTGGAGAGGGCCTGGGAGCCGCTACTGGTTCACGGCTTGCTCCAGACCCCCGACTACGCACGCGCCGTCCTGCACGCATGGAACACCCAACGCCCCGGTGACATCGATGCGTTGGTGGAACTGCGCCTGCGACGCCAGGAGTGCCTCGCCCGACCGCAGGACCCACTGGAACTCTGGGTCGTACTCGACGAGGCTGTCATCCGGCGCCCCATCGGCGGAACCGGCGTCATGCGTGACCAGCTCCGCCATCTGATCAAGGTTTCGGAACTCCCCAACATCACGCTCCAGATCGTGCCGTTCGCCAAGGGCGGCCACCCAGGACTCGGAGGCCCCTTCTCGTTGATGGAGTTCGACGAGGACGATCCGGTTGTTTACGCCGAGGCCCAGGTCGGCAATCTCTACGTGCAGAAGCGGGCGGACGTGCGACGGTTCTCGCGCAGAGTGGACCTTCTGCGGGCCATCGCCCTCGCACCCGACGACACGGCCGGCCTGCTGCACCGAGCGATCAAGGAGATGTGATGACGCCCATGCCCCGCCCGTCCATAGGTGACCTTCAGTCCGCCCACTGGTTCAAGGCGGCCGCGAGCGGGGGCGAGGGCGGCTGCCTGGAAGTGGCGTTCCTGTCCGGCGGACGCGTCGCCATCCGCGACAACGAGGACCTGGACAACCCGCCCTTCGTCGTCACCGCACACGTCTGGCGCTGCTTCATGGACGGCGCGCAGAAGGGCGAGTTCGAGGCACCGGCCGCACCGTGAGGCACCTGTGAGCAACGGGCCGCCCCCGCCCCGGCTCAGACACGCGTGAGGTACGTGAAGCCGGTGTCCGGGCCCACGCAGGACTGGAGGGTCAGGTCTCCCCAGTACAGGCCGTGGGCGGGCGCGCCCCGGCCCGGGGTGAGGTAGCGGGCGTAGACCTTGTACGTCAGGGTCTCGCGCGGGGTGTCGACGGTGACCAGCGTGCCGGTGGGAAGCGTGGCGAACTGCTGGAAGCCGCAGTGGTCGTGGCCGACGACGACGATCGTGCGCATCTTGTAGCCGTTCTCCGCACCGAAGTTCGGCCCGGCCCACTGCACCGCGTCCTGGCAGGCGTCCACCTCCTCCTGGCCGCCCCGGACGACCCGGGCGGACCATGCGCCGATCCGGAGCGTCGTCGCCGTGCCGCGGGTCGCCGCGCTCGGCGGGGCGGACGAGGGTGCGGACGAGGACTTCGGGGTCACGGCTGCCGAGCCCCCGGTGCCGGTGCCGGCCGCCTCCCCCGAGGGCGGCGCGGGCGGGGCCGTCGTACGCGAGAGGTCCGGTCCGGCGACCGCCGAGGGCTCGGCGCCGGCGGACGGGGGTGTCCGTGGGACGGCCGGTGCGGGTGCGGGCGGTGTGGTGACGGGCGGCGGGGGTGGGGGCGTGCCGGTCGCGCCGGCCGGGGCGGAGTACGGGGCTGCCGGCTTCCGGGCCTCCGCTCCCCCGGGCTCCCGCCCCGCACCGCAGGCCGCGAGGAACACGAACAGCGCTGCGGTGGCGAGGAGTGCGGCGGACCGGCCGGGCCTCATCCGAAGCGGCCGTTGACGTAGTCGGAGGTCCGGGAGTCCTGGGGCGACTCGAACATGTCCGTGGTCGGTCCGTGCTCGACGATCACGCCCGGGGTGCCCTGTTCGGCGAGGAAGAAGGCGCAGCCGTCGGAGACGCGGGCGGCCTGCTGCATGTTGTGCGTGACGATGACGATGGTGACCTCCTCCTTCAGGTCGTGGATGGTCTCCTCGATCCGCCGGGTGGAAGTCGGGTCGAGGGCCGAGCAGGGCTCGTCCATCAGGAGGACCCGGGGGCGTACGGCCAACGAGCGTGCGATGCAGAGGCGTTGCTGCTGGCCGCCGGAGAGCGCGCCGCCGGGCTGGCGGAGCCGGTCCCTGACCTCCTTCCAGAGTCCCGCCTTGGTGAGGCACTCCTCGACGAGGTCGTCGCGGCCGTCCTTGGACGCCTTCACCCCGTTGAGCTTCAGGCCGGCCAGGACGTTGTCGTACAGCGACATCGCGGGGAAGGGGTTCGGCTTCTGGAAGACCATGCCGATCTCCCTGCGGGCGTGGGTGAGGCGCCGCCCCCGGTCGTAGATGTCCTGGCCGTCGAGGAGGACCCGGCCCGCGAGGGAGGCGGAGCCGATGAGCTCGTGCATCCGGTTGAGGATGCGCAGGAAGGTGGACTTGCCGCAGCCTGAGGGGCCGATGAGGGCGGTGACCTGGCGGGCGGGCATGGTGAGGGAGACCCGGTCGAGGACCTTGTGGTCGCCGAACCAGGCGGAGATCGCCTCGGCTTCGAGTGACGCGGGGGCGGAGAGGCCCGGCCCCGGGGCGGCTGTCCGGGGCAGCGTCAGGGTGTCTGCGGCGGTGTCGGTCATGGGGCGCGTACTCCTCGTTCGGGTCGTGGAAGCGTCACAGCAGGTTGGGCAGGAGACGGGTGGCGGCACCGGCCAGGGCGACGCCGAGTGCGCCGAGCACGGGGACGGCGGTGATCCAGGTCTGCCACCGGCCCCACACGCGCAGCGCCCAGGTGGCGAGGAGGGCGGCGACGAGGAGTCCCTGCGCCCAGAGGAAGACCTCGAGCCAGGCACCGCTCTCGCCGGCGAGCGGCTCCTCGGCCGGGCTGATCCATCCGGGGCGCATCTCGCGGGGCGGGTTGGACTGCACCGGTGTGGTGAGCTCCGCGTCGACGCGCAGGATGTCGGACGGGGTGTAGGGGCCGCCGGTGGCGGTGATCAGCGTGAGCCGGCCCTGTCCCTGGGCGCGGGGGGCGGGCAGGTCGTCGCCGGGGCGCCGGACCCCGGTGACCTTGTAGACCGCCTTGCCCTGCCCCGTGGTGATCTCGACGGGTGTGCCGACGGGGAGCTTGTGCAGGGCCTGGAAGGGGCTTCCGTAGCCCCACTGGCGGCCCATGATCACCGCGGTTCCGGACTGGCCCGGCAGGGGGGTGTCGCGGCGGTGGCCGGGGCCCGACATCAGCACCTCGGAGGTGGTGCCCTCGCCGACGACCTCGCGCAGCCCGAGTACGGGGATACGGAGGAGGGCGACCGGGGCGCCCATCTCCAGCGGCTTGTTGTCGAAGGTGCGCTGGCCCACCGGGGCGGTGCCCAGGGCGAGTTGCCTGCGCAGCTCGTCGTAGGCGGTCTGCTGGTCGCGGGAATGCTGGAGGTGGCCGAGGAGGGCGAGGTTGGCGGCGAAGCCGAGCAGGACCGCCGCGAGCACGCACAGGGCCCCGCCGGCCAGGGCGAGGCCGGGGCGGCCGGGCGGGCTCGTGGGGGCCGCCGGGGCCCTTGGTGGTTCGGGGGCCTCGACCCGCGCCTCGGGGGCGGGCTGGGGCGGGCTCAGGACGGTCACGGTCGCTGCGCTCCTGTACTGGCGGGTGGGTGGGCGAAGGGCGGCGGGTCCGGGGCGGGCGCGGCACGCCCGCCCCGGACCCGGGCGGTCAGTGGCCCGCGGGGCTGCCGAAGCTCAGCAGGCCCTTGCGGCGTACGTGGATCACGCAGGCGGCGCCCGCGCCGATCAGGGCGAGGGAGCTGAGGCCGATGGCCGCGATCCGGCTGCCCGTGGAGGCGAGGCCACCGGCCGGACCCGAGCCGCCCGATCCGCCGGTGCCGCCGCCGGTCGTGCCGGCGTCGGTGCCGCCCGAGGTGCCGGCGGTGTCCGTGCCGGTGGTGTCGCTCGGGTCGGGGGTGGGGTTCTCCTGCTCCCCGGTGACGAAGGCGAACGCGACGCTGTGGCCGTCGGTGGCCTCCTCGGCCAGGGTGAGGGTGTGGTCGCCGTCCGCGATGTCCTCGGGCACGGTGAACTCGTAGCCCGTGACGGTGCCTTCGGCGTCTGCGGTGGCGTCGGCGAACTCGGCCTCGCTGTCGCTGAGGGTGGCCTTGACCGTGGCGTCCTCGGCATAGCCGCGGGCGGTGATCAGGACCTTCTGACCGGCTTCGAGGACGGGCTCGGCGTCCAGGACGTTGCCCTCCTCGTCGGTGACGTCGAGGTCGGCGGGCTCGGTGGGCTCGTCCGTGGGGTCGTCCGTCGGCTCGCCCGTCGGCGTGCCGGTCGGGGTCACGGTCGAGGAGGGGGTGCCGGTCGGGGTGCCCGTCGGGCTCGGGGCGGGCTTGGCCACGGTGTAGGCCGACCAGGTCGTCGAGGGCTCGTGGGCCACCCGGTCGGCGGGGTTGAAGCGGGCCTGTACGAGGAGTTCGGTGCCCGGCTGGTACGGGGTCTCGGTGACGAACTCCGCCTTGCCCCCGACCACGGCGATCCTGTCCGCCCCGACCCCGCCGGCGGCGGCCACGGGACCGACCTGGAGGGTGACGGTGCCCGCGGCGCCGGCCGGGGAGACGGTGACCGTGGTCCTGACGTTCAGCTGGTCGCTCTCGGCGACGGCGACCCCTTCGGAGACGACCTGCAGGTCCGTCGCGGCGCCGGGTCCGGCGACGCTCCAGCCGTCGGCCGTGACGTCGATCGGCACCCGGTAGCCCTGGCCGAAGAGATCGCCGTTGTTCTTGGTGCAGGAGACGACGATCGCGTACCTGCCCTGGGGCTGCTCGGCGCTGAGCCGGGAGCGGAGCGTGTAGGTCAGTCCGCTCATGGTGAACGCGCTCTTCCCGCCGCTCTCGGTGACACTCGTGAGACCGGTGCGCAGGCTGGTCAGTTTCCCGTCCGGCTGCTCCAGGTTGATCTTCACGGTCGGCGCCTTGCCGTCGTCCGGCCGGTAGGCGTCGGGGCAGGTGCCCGTGAACTCGCCCCCGGTGAAGACGGGCTTCGTGTCGAGGTCGCCGCTGGTGGGCGTGACGGTGAGGGCCCCGCCCTGGACCGCCTGCGCCGAAGGGGCGAGGACGGCGAGTGCGGTGGCCAGCAGGCCGCTGACCAGCGCGAAGGCGCTGAGCAGAGCCACGGGTGAGCGTAGTGGTGCCGGGCCGTTCATGTGCGTGTCCCCCCTGGGGTGGTTGTCGTGTCCGGATACGCCGTGGGGCCGGGCACCCCAAGGGGTGCCCGGCTGTCGTGGGTTACGGGGTGCGAGTGATCAGTTCTCACCCTTGAGCGTGGTCGCTCCGCAGTTGGGGGCGAGGGTGAAGCCGTAGTACTCGATGACGTCGGTCTCGGCGCAGACCTTGGAGCCGGAGCCGACGAACGTCGAGGCGATCACGGAGTCGGTGAGCTTGGAGGTGGGCACGACGTTGTAGACGTCGCGGCTGATCCGGCCCCCGCCGATCTTCCCGAGCACCGTGGCGCCGTGGCGGTCGGTGACGGCACCGTTGACCTGGGCGTTGTACTGGGCGACGGAGTAGGGCGCGATGTCACCGGCGGAGTCCAGCTCGACACCGTTGTGCTCCTGCATGGTGCCGACGCAGGTGCCGAGGGTCGGGTTGCCGATCGAGCTGAGGAAGAAGGAACGCGTGCCGGAGCCGCTCTGGGGCAGCAGCGGGGTCAGCGTGACACCGTTCAGGGTGGTCGTCGTGCACTCGTAGACGGCCTTGAGCTGGGCCGCGGTGAGGTCCAGGTTGTTGTTCAGGGCGCTGTCACCGCGCACGGCGACGGTCACCTGGTCCTGGGCGAACGGGACGAAGGTCAGGTCGGTGCCGGAGGTGGCCGGGCCGCGCGAGGAACGGGCGAAGTCGATACAGCCGGTGGCGTTGTCGACGGCGTTGTTCAGGGCGGTGATACCGGCCGAGGAACCGTTCGGGCGGTTGATGGTGCAGCCGGTGGCGCGGGTCTTGACGGTGCTGCTGCCGGTCGCGTCGTACGAGGCGATCAGCGTGCCGCCGTCGATGGACTCGCCCAGGCCGTTGCCCACGTCCTGAGTGGTGTCCGAGCCGACGCCGGCGAGGACCCGGTAGTCGCCGGGGGCCGGGTCGGCCGAGGCGACGGGGGACATGATTCCGAGGCCCAGGGCGGCGGCACCCGCGACGGCCCCGATACGAACACTGGTCTTGACGTTCATTTCTGTTCTCCTCCATCAAGGACGAAACACAAGCAATGGACGCGCACGAACAATTCGAATTCCCGGCCGTCCGGTATCCGTCCGGCCACCGCAAACCATTCCGTACCCACTCCGCCCCGACCACCAAGTCCAGTTTCTGATCAGGTTACGAACCGATTTCCTAGGCGACACCAAGGAGATTTTCGAAGTGCCATGGAAATCCCCCGGAGTCCCGTTCCGGAATTCCGGGGGATCGGGTGGCGGTGCCGCTCAGTCCGCCGCCGCAGCCGCCTTGCGTGCCGACAGGCGCAGCATCACCGGGCCGGCCAGAGCCGCCGCCGCTCCGGCCACCAGCACGCCGAGCAGCACCCAGCGGACAGCCCCGAGGATGTCGGCCGGGGTCAGGCCGCCGGAGGCGGCGACCGTCTTCTCCTGGCCCGTGCCGGCCGCCGAGGCCCCCGAGGAACTTGCGCCTTCCGGCTCGGCCGACGCCTCGTCGCCCTGTGTTCCCGAGCCGCCCGACAGCCCCGCTCCGGCGGCGCCGGTCTCCGGCAGGGCCCCTGCCGCCCCGGCCCCGTCGCCCCCTCCCGTACCGGCTGCGACGCCCCCGGTCGTCCCCGGACTCCCGGTGGGCTCTGCGACGACACCCTTCTCCAGGGCCGCCGCCGCCCGTACCGCCTGTTCACGCATCTGCGCGGGCAGGGGGGCGTATCCGTGCGGCAGCTGGCCCGGGACCATGCCCTGGGTCTGTCCGGCGCCGGCCGCGTAGCGGATCATCCGGGCGTAGTCCTGGCGTTCCGCCTCCGGCCGGTCCACCGATCCGGCCGCGTAGGCCACGGCGGTGAGGGGGTAGGCGCCGTCGGTGGCCCGCGCGGGGTCCGGGGCCTTCACGCCGGGCACCGCGGAATCCTTCATCGTGGCCACCGCCCTGAGCAGCGAGGCGTTGGTGGGCCTGACGAACTCCCCGTCGGCGTTGGGCAGGGCGACGACGTCCAGCCGGAGGCGGTCGGCGGAGGCGGCGTCCGAGAGGCCCATGACCCGCCTGCTGCCCTGCCCCCGGCGCTCACCGGTCAGCTTGCCGCCGGTGGCGCACTCCTGACAGAGGCTGACATCGGTGGTCTGTCCGCTGTAGCCGCGCCGTACCCGCTGCGCTCCGTCGTGGAGGTTCTCGGCGTAGGGGACGACCTCCGCTCCCGTGTACAGCGCAGATATGCCGTTCGACCCGTCGATGCGTGTCTCGGTGGGGTCGGCCTTGGGAAAGTAGTCGGGGGCTTCGGCACCGAGGGCCAGATCCGTGTAGTACGGGTTGATCTTCATGCCCCACGGATCTTCCTTTCCTTCCAGGAATTCCCGCGCGTCCTTGTCCGACTGGAGGTAGCGCCACAGGATGCGGCTCGTGTCGGAGTTCTCCCCGGGGAGAACGATCCCGTACGGGGCCGACCTCTCCGCACGGCCTTCCATGACCGGATTCAGCGCCAGGAACTCCGGGTCTCTGAGCATCGATTCGGGATTTCCGGCCAGATGGTCGGGCGGTCCCCCCGTGTCCACGCTCCAGAATCTGATTCCGGTGACGTACGACTGGGTGAGAAGTTTGGCGAGCAGGCGCGGGGTCATCCTCAGGTCACGTACCCATTCCACCTCCTTTCCCGAGTCCTCCCAGAGGAATCCGAGGGCGAGCCCGCTCACCGCCAGGGGCGCGTGCACCACGGCCGCCGCTCCGTCGACCGGTTCGACGGGATCGATCGTGACGGCCAGTCCGGGCGAGGAGTCGGAGGGCTGGGTGACGGCCGCGCGGGCGCGGTCCTCGCCCGCCTGGGTGAAGCTGAAGCGGGTGTTCCCGCCGGCGCACAGGACGCTCTGCCAGGAGGACATGGCGTCGGTCAGGAGTTCCGAACCGATGATCCTGCGCTCGGCCTTGTCCGGTTCGCAGGTGTCGCCGACCGCGTCGAAGCCCAGGGGGAACACGAGGCGCCGGTCCCAGTTGCTCCGGCTCAGCGGGGACGTGTTCAGCTTCCCGTTGCGGTCCCCCTCGATCTCGTACTCCCCTCGCGGCACGACGACCAGCCAGCAGGAGCGCGGTGCGCCGTCCCCCGCCGCCGCGTCGACGGCGCCGCATCCCAGGTGGGGGGCCTGGAGTGCCGTGTGCACCTCGAAGATCGCCGAACCGGTGCCGTCCACACCGGTCTTCAGCATCGACTCCGCGTTGGTGTCGTTCGGCCCGAAGTAGGTCGTGTCGCTCTCGGAGTCGGTGGGATCTCCCTCGACCGGACGGAACGGCACGAACGGCGAGAAGTTGCCGCTGTCCTGGGTGTACTCGGTCTCCCCCGGGTCCGAGCCGGCCACGAGCCGTCGGTTCCAGGTGTCGAGGGACTCACCGCCGGGCTGGTTGAACCCGAAGACGCACTGCTCACGCCGCGGGCCCGCGGGGTCGTCGCCCCAGCACTGCATCACCTGGATGAAGTTGGCGAGCGTGGAGTCGTCGGGGGTCGGCTTCCCACCGGTCCAGCTCACCTCCAGCCCCTGGTTCCGCAGGTGCTCCGTCTGATGGACGGTCACCCGGAGCGAGGAGAAGTCGTCGTACGGTCCCTTCGTGCCGGGCAGCGTCATCGCCGAGCTGTCCGTCTCGGCCGCCTCGGCACGGTCCGCCGCCGGCGGCAGCGGCACCAGGGCGACGACGAGGGCGAGCAGGAGTGCCCCGATCCCCGCCGCGGTCCGTCTTCCCGGGTGCGAGCGGACGCCCACGGGGCCGCGTACGCCTCTCATGTCAGGTCTCCTCTGCGGCGGGCGGCCCGTGCGGCGAGGGCGCGGGCGGTGAGCGGGGGGCCGACGACCACGCCGGCCAGGAGCAGGGCGGAGAGGATCATCAGCGCTCCTCTGAGGCCGAGCGCGTCGTCCGCGGCGAGGCTGACGGGGCTCGCGACGACCGAGGAGTCCCCGGCCGATCCGTCGTTGATCACCTCACCGGTGTCCGGGTCGATCGCGCCTGGGCCGGACACGCCGCCCGCGTCGGCGGCGGACTCCTGGGCGTCCGGGGTGCCGTCGCCGTCGGTGTCCGCGCCCCCGCCGGTCGCTCCGGCGCTTCCCTGGCCGCCGGAGCCGCCGGTGGCGGAGCCGCCGCTGCCCGAGGTGCCGGCGGAGCCCCCGGAGCCGCCGCCGGTGGCGTTCTGGCTGACCGGGGTGGTCTGCTTGGCGCCCGCGGTGCCGGTGGCGCACTGCGTCGGGCCCTTCTTGTCGCAGGACTTCGGCTGGGGCGCGTTCCTGGCGAGGGTGTTGCTGCCGTCCGAGGAGAAGGTGGGGTTGCGGCAGTCGTTGATGTTCATCTTCCCGGCGGGCGCGCCGGGGATGCGCCGCACCTGGTCGAAGCCCGCCTGGACGAGGTTCTTGGGCAGCGGCGAGTAGCCGAGCTCCTCGGCCTGCTGCTGGCCGTCGCAGAGGAAGTAGTTGGAGAACGCGGCCAGGGTCGCGCCCTTCGCCTCGGTCAGCGGGTTCTTGGCCCCGTCCAGCGAGGTCGGCACGATCATGTAGCTGTAGCTGGACAGGGGGTAGGTCCGGTCGTCCTGCGACCGGTAGACGCCGTCGAGGATCTGTGTGAGGTAGTTGCTGGAGCCCTTGTCGGAGTTGATCCGCGCCCCCATCAGCCCCACGGCGACACTGGCGGCGGTCGGCTCGACGTAGTAGTTCGAGGCGTTGAGCACCTTCGCGACGGGGAAGCCCGCCTTGAGGGCGTAGGAGTACTCGACGTAGGTGATGGCGCCCTCGGCGTGGTTCTGCCGTACGTAGCCCGAGACGCCCAGGGAGCCCGACTTGGCGATCTGCGAGGTGCCCGAGGCGGTCGGGAAGTAGGACGTCATCCCGCAGGGCGTGGACCGTCCGGCCTTGCGGCAGAAGTCGTTCCAGGTGGAGCCGTGCTCCTTCGCCAGCCAGGTGGTGAACTGCGCCGAGGTGCCCGAACCGTCGGACCGCACCACGGGGACGATCGCCCGGCTGGGAAGGGTGAGTCCGGGGTTGTCGGCCTTGATCTCCGCGGCGTTCCACCGGGTGATCTTCGAGGTGAAGATCTTGGCGAGCACATCGCCGGAGAGGCGCAGGTTGGTGACCCGCTTGCCGCCGATCTTGAGGTTGTACATGAAGGCCGTACCACCGGCCACGATCGGCATGTACGCGTACTCGTGGGTCGGCGGGGCGTCGGTGACGCCGCCTTCCTTGAGCCCGTAGGGGATCTCGGAGACCGCGAAGTCGGCGGTGCCGTTCTTGAACTGCTCACGGCCGTTGGAGGATCCGGTGGCCGCGAAGTTGACGGTCATCCCGAGGTTGGAGGCGACGTTGCGGCGCCACTGGTCGAGGGCGTTGGAGCTCCAGGTCGACCCGGCGCCGGTGATCTTGCTGTACGAGGCCGCCCGGGCGGGCGGCTGGCCGGCGGCGAGCAGCGCGCAGAGCAGCGCGGCCAGCCCCATGGCGAGCCGGGACAGGGTCACGGGTCTCACGGAGTACTCCTGGTGATGGTGTCGGAGTGCGGCTGTGCGGGAGAGGTACGGGCCGCGGCGCGGCGCGCGAAGCGCTCGGCGTCGCGGCGGGAGGCGAGCACCCTGCGGTGGGTCTGCCCCTTGGTGAGCTGTCCAGGGTCGCGGCCGCCGATGATCCGGGCGATCACGAAGAGGAGCAGCACGAGGGCCATCAGGGTGGCGGCCGTGCCGAACCCGCGGGCGATCATGTCGGGTTCGGGCGACTTGACGAACTCGAAGGTGGCCAGCGGCAGCGAGACCTGGGGGCCGGAGAGCGGGTCGGCGTTGAGCTCGGCGGTGAAGCCCGCGGTGAGCAGGACCGGCGAGGTCTCGCCCACCCCGCGGGCGGTGCCGAGGATGACAGAAGTGGTGAGTCCGGAGCGCGCGGTGGGCAGCACCACGTGCCGGACGGTGCGCCAGCGCGAGGTGCCCAGCGCGTACGACGCCTCGCGGAGGTTGCCGGGCACGAGCCGGATCACGACGTCGGCGGCCCGGATGATGATCGGCAGCATCATCACGGCGAGCGCGAGGGACGCCGCGAGGCCGGACTTGTCGAAGCCGATGGCGAGGATGACGGTCGCGTAGACGAACAGGCCGGCCACGATCGAGGGGAGCGCGGTCATCGCCTCGACGATGGTGCGTACGAAGCGGGCGAACCGGCCGGGGACCTCGTTGAGGAAGACCGCGCAGACCAGCCCCGCGGGGACGGTCACCACGAGCGCCAGCGAGATCTGCTGGAGGGTGCCGACGATGGCGTGCAGCACCCCGCCGACGCCGAGCCCGTCGAGCGGGCCCGCCAGCTGCATGTCCTGGGTGAAGAAGTTGGTGTGGGGCAGCGCCTCCCGGCCCCGCCAGAGGGTGAAGGCGATCACGAAGGCCAGGGCGACGAGCAGGATCAGGCCCATGGTGCGGACGAGGACCCCGGCCAGCCGGTCCCGGATCACGGGCCCGTCCTCGTCGAAGGAGACCAGCAGGGCGTAGATCCCGAGGAAGAGCACGTACGCGACGACGGCGAAGCCGACCGCGCCGTCGAAGGGGAGCATCCGCCCGAAGAGCAGCCCGGTCACGCTCAGCGCCGCCGCGGCGGCTCCCAGCAGGGCGAACCGGTCGGAGACCCTGGTCGCCGCCAGGGAGCGCCGCTCCTCCGTCCCCCTGCCCGCGGCGGGTACGGGCAGCACGGTGCGCGGGGCGGGAGGGCCGGCCGGAGCGGATGTGCCGCCCGGCGCGGGCCTGGCGTTCCACTCGGGAACGGGCCGGTCGCCGGCGGTTCTCGGGGGTGGTTCGGGAGCAAGTGTCATGGCAGGCGGTGTCCCTGGGGCGTGGCAGTCGGATCGGGGTGCTGTACGGCCTAGGTGGAGGCGCCGGAGCGGCTGCGGGCGACGATCGACGAGGCGGCGAAGTTGACGACGAGCGTGAGGAGGAACAGCGCGAGCCCCGCGGCCATCAGCGCGGACATCCCGAAGGGACTGGACTCGCCGTAGCGCAGGGCGATCAGCGCGGCCACCGAGCTGGCACCGTTCTGCAGGACGTGCCACTGGATCTCGAAGACGGGCGAGATGATCAGGTAGACGGCGATGGTCTCGCCGAGCGCGCGGCCGAGGCCGAGCATGGTGCCGCCGATCATGCCGCCCTTGCCGAAGGGCAGGACGACGCTGCGGATCATGCCCCAGCGGGTGGCGCCCAGGGCGTAGGCGCCCTCCCGCTCGCCCGCCGGCGCCTGGGAGAAGACCTCCCGCATGACCGAGCAGATGATCGGCGCGACCATCAGGGCGACGACGATGCCCGCCACGAGGGTCGACGAGGTGTAGACGGTCTCCGGGGCGAGCGGGTCGGACGGGTCCGCCCCCTCCACCCGGAAGAGCGGGAACCAGCCCAGGTAGGTGGCGATCCACCGGGCCGTGGGCAGCACCGCCCCCTCGAAGAAGAAGAGCCCCCACAGCCCGTAGACCACGGACGGGACGGCCGCCATCAGGTCCACGACGCTGATCAGGGTGCGGCGCAGCCGGGGCGGCGCGTACTCGGAGATGTAGAGGGCGGCACCCAGGGCCAGCGGTACGGCCACCACGATCGCCGTCAGGGCGATCAGGACCGTGCCGATGAGGACCGCCGCGATGCCGAACCGTCCGGCGTCGGGTTCCCACGTCTCCGTCGTGAGGAAGGACCAGCCGGCGCGTTCCAGCGCCTGCCAGGCCCGGTAGAGGAGGAATCCGCCGACCAGCAGCATGACGGCCAGCACGAGCCCGCCGCCGCCGCGCGCCACCGTACGGAACGCCCGGTCGGGTATTCCGGGGTCCGCGTGCAGCCGCCGGGGCGCGTCGGTCTCGCCTCCGGGCTCCTCTGCGAGCGGTTCCCGCTCCTGCGTTCGCATCATCACCCGGATGACGCTCGGGGGGAGCGATGAACCGGTGAGCCCCCCGATGTGAACGAGGGGCCTCCTACGGACAACTTCCGGTGACATCGCGGGTCCCGCCGAGCAGCGTGAGGAACCGCTCATAGGCCGTCCGGCAGGTCGAGTGACGCTCGTACGCCCGTGCCGAGACCGCCGTGGCCCGGCCGTCCGCCGTCCTCAGCACCCACATCCAGCCGTTACCGGACGGTGTGTGCTGGACCGCGCCCGCCTGCTGCCCGAACCCGGTCCGCAGCTCCTCGAAGGCGTCCCGGCATCCTCCGTAGTCCTGGAACGCGTGGGCCGACACGGCCACCACGCGCCCGTTCTGCGCGATCATCCGCCAGCCGTACCGGCCGTCCCCGTCCAGGT
The DNA here is from genome assembly GCF_001905505.1 of Streptomyces sp. CB02058. Taxonomy (GTDB): domain Bacteria; phylum Actinomycetota; class Actinomycetes; order Streptomycetales; family Streptomycetaceae; genus Streptomyces. The sequence goes on along the minus strand of NZ_LIPG01000001.1, from coordinate 671,842 downwards.
CGATCCGGCAGCGGACTCTGCCCGCTTCCGCTCTGCCGGCACCATCGGCACCCGTCATCTCGCCCCACCCCCGCCGCCCCGTCCGGACGTCGGTGCGGCAAGCGCAATCTATTGAGGCGGCTGTGAATCACGCGTGCGTAAAAAAGCCGTGCGGTCGGTTTTCATCGCGATGTAGCCCCTTGGGCACCCGCCATACATCCGGCCACCGCGTACTCCCCCGGTGGGGCGGAGACCGTCAGCCGATCGCGAGCAGCACCACGAGCAGCACCGCGCCGACCACGGCCGGGGCGATCACCTCGTACGCCCAGCGCACGGACGCGGTGGTGGTGCCCGGCTCCTTGCGGGCGGCGGCCCGCTCGGCCAGCTCCCGCAGGTCGTTCACGGTCCGGTCGGCCGCCGCCGCGCGGGCCTGGGAGTCGCGGACGTCGGCGTGCACGGACGTCCGGCCGTACGGATCGTCGTGGGCCTGCTGGCCGGCCCTCCTGGCCGCCCGCTTGCGCTCGCGCAGCGAGACCGGGACCGCCCACAGCTGATACTTCGCACCGGCGTGGGTGAAGATCTCGCTGGAGTACGCCGCGCGCACGGTGGAGACGTCGCTCCAGGGCAGCACGATCGTGCGGAACGGGTTGCGGATGCGGATGCGCTCCTCGTCGGCGAAGACCGCCGGCCGCAGCGTGAACGCGACGATCAGCGGGACCACCATGAGCAGCGAGGCCAGCGCCAGCCACGGCACCCATCCCCTGCCCTGGAACACCGCGTCGCCACCGATCCAGCCGACCAGCAGGATCAGCAGGATGCCGCTGACCAGGCCGGCACCCGACCGGAACGTCCGGTCGGCGTAGGCGGGCTCGGAGGGGGGTGTGGGGCTCGTCATGGTCCCGATTCTGCCTGAAGCGGGGCGGTGGGCGGGGCGCGGCCTTGCCCGTCCTGTGGAAGGCCCGAAACGGGCAGGGCCCTGTACAGGTCGCTACGCGCGTAGATATGCTCATGTGGTGACCATGCCCACCACTGCTCCCGCATTCGCCGACGCGACCGCGTCCGACAGTGCGCTGCGCCGCTTCCTCTTCGGGTTGCCCGGCGTCGACGCCGTCGGCCTCGAAGCGCGCGCCGCCTCCCTCGGAACCCGTTCGATCAAGACGACGGCCAAGGCGTACGCCATCGATCTCGCCATCTCGATGATCGACCTGACGACGCTGGAAGGCGCGGACACCCCGGGCAAGGTCCGGGCCCTCGCCGCCAAGGCGGTCAACCCCGACCCGACCGACCGCACGACCCCGCGCACCGCCGCGGTCTGCGTCTACCCCGACATGGCGGCGACCGCCGCGGCGGCGCTGGCCGGCTCCGGGGTGAAGGTGGCGTCCGTCGCGACGGCCTTCCCCGCCGGACGTGCCGCGCTGGACGTCAAGCTCGCGGACGTCCGCGACGCCGTGGCGGCCGGGGCCGACGAGATCGACATGGTGATCGACCGCGGGGCCTTCCTCTCCGGCCGCTATCTGAAGGTCTACGAGGAGATCCTCGCCGTGAAGGCCGAGTGCGGCTCCGCGCGGCTCAAGGTGATCTTCGAGACCGGCGAGCTCTCCACGTACGACAACATCCGGCGGGCCTCCTGGCTCGGGATGCTGGCGGGCGCGGACTTCATCAAGACCTCGACCGGCAAGGTCGGGACCAACGCGACCCCGGCGAACACCCTGCTGATGCTGGAGGCCGTGCGCGACTTCCGTGAGCAGACGGGCGTCCAGATCGGTGTGAAGCCCGCCGGCGGCATCCGTACCTCCAAGGACGCGATCAAGTTCCTCGTCCTGGTGAACGAGACGGCGGGCGAGGACTGGCTGGACAACCACTGGTTCCGCTTCGGCGCCTCCAGCCTGCTGAACGACCTGCTGATGCAGCGCCAGAAGCTCAGCACCGGCCGTTACTCCGGCCCCGATTACGTGACGGTGGACTGATCCCCATGGCATCTGCATTCGAGTACGCACCGGCTCCGGAGTCCCGCTCCGTCGTCGACATCGCCCCCTCCTACGGTCTGTTCATCGACGGCGAGTTCACCGAGGCCGCCGACGGACAGGTCTTCAAGACGGTCAGCCCCTCCACCGAGGAGGTGCTCTCCGAGGTTGCGCGGGCTGGCACCGAGGACGTGGACCGGGCCGTGAAGGCGGCCCGCAGGGCGTTCGAGAAGTGGTCGGCGCTGCCCGGCTCCGAGCGCGCCAAGTACCTGTTCCGGATCGCCCGGATCATCCAGGAGCGCAGCCGTGAGCTCGCCGTCCTGGAGACCCTGGACAACGGCAAGCCCATCCGGGAGACGCGTGACGCGGACCTCCCGCTGGTCGCCGCGCACTTCTTCTACTACGCGGGATGGGCCGACAAGCTGGACCACGCAGGCTACGGCGCGAACCCGCGCCCGCTCGGCGTGGCCGGCCAGATCATCCCGTGGAACTTCCCGCTGCTGATGCTGGCCTGGAAGATCGCCCCGGCGCTCGCCACCGGCAACACCGTGGTGCTGAAGCCGGCGGAGACGACTCCGCTCTCCGCGCTGTTCTTCGCCGACATCTGCCGCCAGGCCGGTCTGCCCAAGGGTGTCGTCAACATCCTGACGGGGTACGGCGACGCGGGCTCGGCCCTCGTCGAGCACCCGGACGTGAACAAGGTCGCCTTCACGGGATCGACCGCCGTCGGCAAGGCCATCGCCCGGCAGATCGCGGGCACCGACAAGAAGGCCACGCTCGAACTGGGCGGCAAGGGCGCCAACATCGTCTTCGACGACGCGCCCGTCGACCAGGCCGTCGAGGGCATCGTCACCGGCATCTTCTTCAACCAGGGCCAGGTCTGCTGCGCGGGCTCGCGGCTCCTCGTGCAGGAGTCGGTGCGCGACGAGGTGCTGCACTCCCTCAAGCGCCGGCTGTCCACGCTCCGCCTGGGCGACCCGCTGGACAAGAACACCGACATCGGCGCGATCAACTCCGCGGAGCAGCTCTCCCGGATCACCGCGCTCGTCGAGACCGGCGAGGCGGAGGGCGCGGAGCGCTGGACGGCGCCGTGCGAACTGCCCTCCTCGGGCTACTGGTTCGCCCCGACGCTCTTCACCGACGTCACGCAGGCACACACCGTCGCCCGCGACGAGATCTTCGGCCCGGTGCTTTCGGTGCTGACCTTCCGCACGCCGGACGAGGCCGTCGCCAAGGCCAATAACAGCCAGTACGGCCTGTCGGCGGGCATCTGGACGGAGAAGGGCTCCCGCATCCTCGCGGTGGCGAACAAGCTCCGCGCGGGTGTCGTCTGGGCCAACACGTTCAACAAGTTCGACCCGACCTCGCCGTTCGGCGGATACAAGGAGTCGGGCTTCGGCCGCGAGGGCGGCCGTCACGGTCTGGAGGCCTACCTCGATGTCTGACGGGCGACTGAGCGTCTTCAAGACCTACAAGCTGTACGTCGGGGGCAAGTTCCCCCGCTCCGAGAGCGGCCGGGTGTACGAGGTGACGGACTCGAAGGGCAAGTGGCTGGCGAACGCCCCGCAGTCCTCCCGCAAGGACGCGCGTGACGCGGTCGTGGCCGCGCGCAAGGCGTTCGGCGGCTGGTCGGGCGCGACGGCGTACAACCGCGGCCAGATCCTCTACCGCGTCGCGGAGATGCTGGAGGGCCGCCGCGAGCAGTTCGTGCGCGAGGTCGCCGACGCCGAGGGGCTCTCGAAGTCCAAGGCCGCGGCCGTCGTCGACGCGGCGGTGGACCGCTGGGTCTGGTACGCGGGCTGGACCGACAAGATCGGCCAGATCGTGGGCGGGGCGAACCCCGTCGCGGGTCCGTTCTTCAATCTCTCGACCCCGGAGCCGACGGGTGTGGTGGCCGTCCTGGCGCCGCAGGAGTCCTCGTTCCTCGGCCTGGTCTCGGTGATCGCCCCGGTGATCGCCACGGGCAACACGGCGGTCGTCGTCGCATCGGCCGGTGCGCCGCTGCCCGCGCTCTCGCTGGGCGAGGTCCTGGCGACCTCGGACCTGCCGGGCGGTGTGGTCAACATCCTGTCGGGAAGCACGGCGGAGCTCGCGGCCCCGCTGGCGTCCCACCAGGACGTCAACGCCATCGACCTCACGGGCGCGGACGCCGGTCTCGCGAAGGAGCTGGAGATCGCGGCGGCGGACAATCTGAAGCGCGTCCTGCGTCCACAGGCTGTGGACACGGCCGACTGGTCCGCCGATCCCGGCACCCTGCGCCTGACGGCCTTCCTGGAGACGAAGACGGTCTGGCACCCCACGGGCGCCCTGGGAGCCTCCGGCTCCTCGTACTGACCCGTCGCACGGGTGCGGGGCCGTCCGGAAGGGGCGGCCCCGCACCCGTGCGTACGGCGGGTCAGCCGGTGATCAGACCGGTCACCTCTCCGACCACGGGCAGGTCGCCGAGCGCGGCCCCGCTGGTCAGCGGATCGGTGACCAGCGCCGTGGTCACCGGCTTGAAGTCGGCGATCTGGGCGCCCACCGCGTTGTCCAGCGGGTCCACGCCCGTGCCCGCGAGCGGGTCGATCTGGAGGTCCGTGACGGGCTTGACCGCCCCCGCGAGGCCGTAGCCCAGCGCGCTGGTCAGCGCGGGCGCCGCCGCGTCGGACACCGCCCCCAGCGTGCTGTCCGCGGTGTCCGCGCCGGTGGCGGGCGTCGCGGGCAGCGGTGCCGCCTGGGCGGCGGCACCTCCGGCGCCGAGCGCCGCGCCCAGCGCGGTGAGGGTCAGACCGGCGCGCAGCAGGGCGCGGTGCCGGGGTTTGGACAGTGCGTGACGTGCCATGTTCTCCCACCTGATCGGGACGTGTCGAGTAATCATCCGTGCGCGCAGAGTAGTTGAGGTGTGATGCTCGATACCAACAGGACCTCCCGGGGATCCCCTGCGCGGGTCAATGCCTCACACTTCTGTTCTGTGAGTTCCCAACCGATCCCCACTCGCGTCGTGCTGCTCGCCGGTCCCTCCGGCTCCGGCAAGTCGTCCCTCGCGGCCCGCAGCGGTCTCCCGGTGCTGCGCCTGGACGACTTCTACAAGGAGGAAAACGATCCGACACTGCCCCGGGTCACCGGCAGCACGGACATCGACTGGGACTCCGCGCTGTCCTGGGACGCCGACGCGGCCGTCGCGGCCATAGCCGAGCTGTGCGGCACCGGCCGCACCGACGTACCGCTGTACGACATCTCCACGAGCTCGCGGACCGGCCACGAGACGCTCGACATCGAGCGCACGCCCCTGTTCGTCGCCGAAGGCATCTTCGCGGCGGACATCGTGGAGCGCTGCCAGGAACTGGGCCTGCTCGCGGACGCCCTGTGCCTGCGCGGGCGCCCGTCCACGACGTTCCGGCGGCGGCTGGCGCGGGATCTGCGGGAGGGCCGGAAGTCCGTGCCGTTCCTGCTGCGGCGCGGCTGGCGGCTGATGCGGGCCGAGCGGGGCATCGTGGCCCGCCAGACCGCGCTCGGCGCCCACCCCTGCGGGAGGGACGAGGCCCTCGGCAGGCTCGCCGCAGCGGCCGCCGGCCGCTGCCGGGCCCCGCGGAGCCGGGTGACGAACTGAGCGGCACGGAGCCGGAACCGATCGTTCATCCGGTGCCCGCCGCCGCTTCACGGGAACGCGGCGGGGTGATCCGCGGACGCACCTAGGGTCCGTGACCATGACAAGATCGATCGCACGTCACGCCATCGCCGTGGCCACCGCCCTGGCCCTCACCGTCACCGGCGCCGTCACGGGAGCCGCGCTGGTCGCCGGCCCGTCCGCCGGAGCCGGGCCGGCCGCGAGCGTGAGCAGCTCACCGTACGGTTTCGGTGGCCCCGGCCTGAAGGGGCGCACGGCGGCGGAGCGGGCCTACCGCGACCTGCTCGACCACGGCCCGGACGCCAAGATCCTCACCGCCGCCCACCGCGGCCAGTGGCGGGACGCCCCCGAGAACTCGCTGCCCGCGGTACGGGCCGCCTTCGCCGACGGCGCCGAGATCGCCGAGATCGACGTCCGGCTCACCAAGGACGGCGTCCCCGTCCTCATGCACGACGCCACCGTCGACCGCACGACGAACGGCACCGGTGCCGTCGCCGACCTGACACTCGCCGAGATCGGCCGGCTCCGTCTGAAGGAGGGGCTGGGCGGGGCCCAGGCGGCCGTCACCGACGAGCCGGTCCCGACGCTCCGGGAGACGATGGCCCTGGTGAAGGACCGGGGCCTGGTCAACCTCGACAAGGGCTGGGCGTTCCGCGAGGAGATCTGGGACGTCCTCGTCGCCACCGGCACCGTCCGCAACGGGATCTGGAAGAGCGACGCCCCGGTCGCCGAGGTCCGGGACTTCCTCTCCACCCACCGCGACGCGGTCTACATGCACATGATCACGGACGCCAACCTGGCCCATGTCGCCGCGTTCGGCGACGACCAGCCGGTCGCCTACGAGGTCAACTTCGACAGCTCAGCGGACGCCGTGGCCCGCAGGCCGTTCCTCGACGGCCTGGCCGCCCGGAGCCGGGTGTGGAGCAACACCATGTGGAACGGCCTGTCGGAGCGGATGACCGACGAGGCATCGCTCACCGACCCGCTGCGGGGCTGGGAGGGGCTGGTCCGCGGCTTCCGTACGACGGTCCTCCAGACCGACGACGTGGAGAAGCTGGAGTCCTGGCTGCGCACCGGTGAGGGCGACCCGCTGCCGCGCGGCGCCGTGCGGGTGCAGGCGGAGGACTTCCTGCCCGGGGAGGGCTCCGGCTACCACGACTCGGACGCGGGCAACAAGGGCGGGCTCGCGATGCGCCCCGGCGAGGACGTCGACATCAGCGACGCCGACGGCAACGTCCGGATCTCGTGGATGCGCGGCGGCGAGTGGCTCACGTACGACGTGATCGTCCCCCGCGACGGTTCGTACGCCGTCCAGGCCCGGGTCTCCTCGCCGTACTCGCCGGCGGGCTCCTACACGCTCTCCTTCGACGGCGGACCGGCGAGCGAGCCGGTCGGCGTGCGCAACACCACCAGCCACAACAAGGAGGTGCTCCAGCACAGCGGCGTCACCCGCCGCCTGTCCGCCGGGCGCCACACCCTGCGGCTGGCCCTGCCCGAGGACGCCTACCAGAACTGGAACCTCGACTACCTCCAGCTCACCCCGGTCCGAGGCTGACGCCCCCGTCCGCCGGTGAGCACGACGAGCGGGGACGGACAGGACCCCCCGGCCTGTCCGCCCCCGCTGCGCCTTCCCCCGTACCGCCGCCTCCCCCGAAGCGGCGGCTCTTCCCCCGTTGGTCCCCCGTGGTCCCCCGTACTTCCCCCGTGCCCCCCGCAGACCTCAGGCCACCAGCTCGCCGAAGGACTCCTCCTCGTCACGGCCGAAGCTGAGGACCTCGTCCTCGCGCAGCCGGCGGAGCGACCGCCAGATGCTCGACTTCACCGTGCCGACGCTTATGCCGAGGATGGACGCGATCTCCGGGTCCGTGCGGCCCTCGTAGTAGCGGAGGACCAGCATGGTGCGCTGGAGTTCGGGCAGCCGCGCGAGCGCCTGCCAGAGCACCGCCCGCAGTTCCGTGCCCCGCATCGCGTCCGTGTCGCCCACCGTCTCCGGCAGCTCCTCGGTCGGGTATTCGTTGAGCTTGCGCCTGCGCCACGCGCTGATGTGCAGGTTGGTCATGGTGCGGCGGAGGTAACCCCCGACCGCCGCCTTGTCGCTGATCCTGTCCCACGCCCGGTACGTCGAGAAGAGGGCGCTCTGCAGCAGGTCCTCGGCCTCGAACCGGTCGCCGGTCAGGTGGTAGGCGGTCGCGTACAGGGAGGCGCGGCGCTCCTGGACGTAGGCCGTGAACGCCGCTTCGGCGTCCTCGGTCTTCGCCTCGGGCTTCCGCTCCCCCGGGACCTCCCCGTACGCGCTTCCCCCGTTGTCCCCCGTGGACGCGTCAACCATCGTCAGATACGACGTGTGCTGACGCCCGGCGCCACGGACGCACCCCCGTACTCCGGCGCCGGACTTCTCCGGACCCCGCCCGACGTCGTGAAGGCGCGTGACAACTGCGCTTGAGGTGGTGCTGTGCAGTGCGTTCATGTGGCGCCCCCCATCGGTGGAGTCCGTTCGTTCCGTGTGCCAATGAGCTTGCCGGGGCAGTTTCATGGCGCTGTCCCCCGACTGTCACAGACCTGTCACAGGGCATGTCGGCCGGTCGCGCGTACGGATCGGGTAGGGGGGATTGTCGAAACGTGGCACCACCATGGGCCAGAATGAGCCCCGTGCCTTTCCTGTTGCTGATCGAGGACGATGACGCCATCCGCACGGCCCTCGAACTCTCGCTGTCACGCCAGGGCCACCGTGTGGCCACCGCGGCGACGGGAGAGGACGGCCTGGACCTGCTCAGGGAGCAGCGTCCGGACCTGGTCGTGCTGGATGTGATGCTGCCCGGAATCGACGGTTTCGAGGTGTGCCGGAGGATCCGGCGCACCGACCAGCTGCCGATCATTCTGCTGACCGCGCGCAGCGACGACATCGACGTCGTGGTGGGACTGGAGTCCGGCGCGGACGACTATGTCGTGAAACCCGTGCAGGGCCGCGTACTCGACGCGCGCATCCGTGCCGTACTGCGCCGCGGGGAGCGGGAGTCCACCGATTCCGCGACGTTCGGGAGTGTCGTCATCGACCGTTCGGCGATGACGGTCACCAAGAACGGGGAGGACCTCCAGCTCACACCGACCGAGCTGCGGCTCCTGCTCGAACTGAGCCGCAGGCCCGGACAGGCCCTGTCCCGGCAGCAGTTGCTGCGTCTGGTGTGGGAGCACGACTACCTCGGTGACTCCCGGCTGGTGGACGCCTGTGTGCAGCGGCTGCGGGCGAAGGTGGAGGACGTGCCGTCCTCGCCGACTCTGATCCGTACCGTGCGCGGTGTGGGCTACCGGCTGGACTCGCCTCAGTGAGCGATTCCGCGAAGCGTTCCATACTCGCGGGTCTTCGCTGGACCAGCCTGCGGCTGCGGCTGCTGATCGTGTTCGCGCTGGTGGCCCTGACCGCCGCGGTGTCCGCGTCGGGCATCGCGTACTGGCTCAACCGCGAGGCCGTCCTGACGCGTACGCAGGACGCGGCGCTCGGCGACTTCCGCCGGCAGATGCAGAACCGGGCGGCCTCGCTGCCGCTCCAGCCCACGGCGGCCGAACTGCGGGACACCGCCGAGCAGATGGCGAGCAGCGGTCCCGGCTATCACGTGCTGCTGGTCGGCACGTCCGAGGGAAAGCCGGTCACGGGGTCCTCCGACATCGACTCCTTCACCAAGGTCGACGTGCCCGCCTCGCTGCAGAAGCAGGTGAACAAGAGGCAGCCGCTGACGTCGAGCAACACCCATGAGTACCACCTGTTCTGGCAGCGGACGACGATCGGCGGAACCCCCTATCTGGTGGCCGGCACGAAGATCATCGGCGGCGGCCCCTCCGGCTACATGCTGAAGTCGCTGGACCAGGAGCGCGAGGATCTCAGCTCGCTGGCCTGGTCGTTGGGGATCGCGACCGCGCTGGCCCTCGTCGGCTCGGCGCTGCTCGCCCAGGCGGCGGCGACGACGGTGCTGCGGCCGGTGCAGCGGCTCGGCGACGCGGCCCGCAAGCTCGGCGAGGGCAAGCTGGACACCCGGCTCGTGGTGTCGGGCACGGACGAACTGGCCGAGCTGTCCCATACGTTCAACAAGGCCGCGAGCTCGCTGGAGAAGAAGGTCGCGGACATGAGCGCGCGGGAGGAGTCGAGCCGCAGGTTCGTCGCCGACATGTCGCACGAGCTGCGGACCCCGCTGACGGCGATCACGGCGGTCGCCGAGGTGCTGGAGGACGAGGCGGACAGCCTCGACCCGATGATCGCTCCCGCCGTGCATCTGGTGGTGAGCGAGACCCGCCGGCTGAACGACCTCGTCGAGAACCTCATGGAGGTCACCCGCTTCGACGCGGGTACGGCCCGGCTCGTCCTGGACACGGTCGACGTCGCCGACCAGGTGACCGCCTGTATCGACGCCCGTGCCTGGCTGGACGCGGTCGATCTGGACGCGGAGCGCGGCATCATGGTGCGGCTCGATCCGCGCCGGCTCGACGTGATCCTGGCGAATCTGATCGGCAACGCCCTCAAGCACGGCGGCTCGCCGGTGCGGGTGTCCGTGCGGACCGACGAGGACGAGCTGGTCATCGAGGTCCGCGACCACGGGCCGGGCATCCCCGAGGAGGTCCTGCCGCACGTCTTCGACCGCTTCTACAAGGCGAGCGCGTCCAGGCCCCGTTCCGAGGGCAGTGGTCTCGGCCTGTCGATCGCGGTGGAGAACGCGCACATCCACGGCGGTGACATCACGGCGTCGAACCTGCCGGACGGCGAGGGCGCGGTGTTCGTGCTGCGGCTCCCCCGCGACGCGGAGAGCCTGACCGGCGCTCCCGGCGACGACGACCCCGACCGCAACGAGAAGGGCGACGCGAAGTGATGCGCAGCGAGCGGGCGTACGGCGCCCGGCGCGGGGGTCCGCGCCGGGCCGCCGCCGTGCTGGCCGCGGTCGTGGCGGGTGCGGCGCTGGCGGCCGGGTGCGGGATCAGGAGCACCTCGGTGCCGGTCGACGCGGGGGCGGCGCCGTCCCGGATGCCGTGCAGGACGGCGTCGGCGGAGTCGGCCGCGCCGGCGGAGAGCGTCTCCGTACGCATCTATCTGGTCTGCGCCTCGCAGCTGGTGAGCCTGGACCGCACGGTCGAGGTGGACGAGGCCCGGTCCGACAGGCTGGTGGTCGCGCAGGCGCTGCTGGGCGAGCTCCAGCAGGAGCCGTCCGCCGGGGAGCGGCGCGCGGGCTTCTCCACCGTCGTGCCGGCGGGGCTGCGGGCGTCCGAGGCCCGGAAGGGCGACCCCGCGGGCACGCTCCGCCTCAGCGAGCAGCCGGAGGACCTTCCGGCGGAGGCGCTCGCCCAGGTGGTGTGCACGTACGCCGAGAGCGAGAGCATCGGGGGCGGCGGCTCGGTGCTGCTCGGCGGGCCGGGCGACTACGCCCCGCGGGGCTATCTGTGCACGGCGGAGACCAAGGCCCGGCCCGCGGACGTGCCCACGCTGGGCGCCGAGCTGTCCTGAGGGGCGGTGCGGGCGGCTGTGGGCGGGATCGCGCGGGGCCGTGCCCCTCGTCACAGACCCTTCCCCGGACGGGACGGAACCGATCCCGCCGGTCGTGGCGTCTTGGTGGACGTGCGTCACAGTTCGGACGGCCAGGCCGTCATCCGCTTCCGCGCGGCGGGGGTAGCCCTGCTCCTCGCGCATCTGCTGTTCGTCGGCTGGCTGACGCTGCGCCCGCTGGACGTTCCCTGGATGACGGCGGCGAACTTCCATCCGTTCGCCGGGATCAGGGCGGATCTGGCGCTGGGCCCGGCCGAGGCGGCCCGCCGTATCGGTGAGGGGCTTCTGCTGCTGGCCCCGCTGGGCATACTGCTGCCGATGGCCGGGGGCCGGCTGCTGGTCTCCCCGTGGGCCTCACTGGCCCGCACGGTGGCGGCGGGCTCGCTGATCTCGATGGCCATCGAGCTGGCGCAGACGGGCGTGCCGGGCCAGGTCGTCGACGTCGACTCCCTGCTGCTGAACACCGCCGGCGTGGCGCTGGCCCATCTGCTGGTCGTCCCGCTGTCCAGGGCGCGGCTGCGCCGGGGCAACCGGGCAGGGGCGGGCGACCTGTCCCGGATCGGGAACGGGGCGCGGGCCTACCTGGGCGAGGCCCCTCAGGGGTCGACCCCGACGATGACCAGGGTCGGTATCGCCCCGTAGAGCGATGCTTTGTCCCCCTCGTGGAGCGACCATGGAGTGACCGGGAGCGCGACGGAGCCGCTCCCCGCAACGGTTCACGAAGGAGCCCACCATGGCCGCACTTGTCCGACCCGTCGAGGGACGCATGATCGGTGGGGTGTGCGCGGCGCTGGCACGGCGCTTCGGCACCTCCGCGAGCACGATGCGGATCATCTTCCTGGTGTCGTGTCTGCTCCCCGGCCCCCAGTTCCTGCTCTATCTGGCGCTCTGGCTGCTGCTGCCGTCGGAGAAGTCCCCTGCCGCGACGGCCTGGTGACCGGCACGGCCACGGGGAGAACAGCTGTGGGGCGCGCACCCGGACCGGGTGCGCGCCCCACATGCGCGCGGAGGGACCGCGGGTGGTCAGCGGCCGATCGGCAGGACACCGGTCAGTCCGCCGGCGGGCAGGCCGCCGAGCAGGTTGGTGCCGGGCGCCGAGAGGTCGCTGCTGCCGCGCTGCTGCTGGTCGAGCAGTCCACCGGCGGCCTTCTGCACGGCGGGCACGGCGTCCGTCACGGAGTCGAGCGCGACACCGGCGGGGAGCGCGCCGGCCAGGGCGTCGACGGGCACGGCTACGGCGGAGGCACTGCCCGCGCCGGCGGCGGCGAAAGCGGCACCGACAGCGGCGACACCGAGAATCCTGACAGCAGACTGCTTCATGTGACATTCATCCTTGGGGAAGGGGATGTGAGCGGCTCTGCAACGTAGTCAGCAACGCACCCCCGCCGCAAACATGCCGGGACACGGAAAACGGCCGGGATTCGGCGCTCCCGGCCGTTCCCCGTCCGTCTCACTCAGCCGACGGCGAAGGAAGAACCGCTGGTCGCAGCCGTCTGACGGAAGAGCCACTCGGATTTCAGTTCCGCGTAACCGGGCTTCACGACATCGTTGATCATCGCCAGACGTTCATCGAAAGGAATGAACGCTGATTTCATCGCATTGACTGTGAACCACTGCATGTCGTCGAGCGTGTATCCGAAAGTCTCGGTCAGTCGCTCGAATTCCTGGCTCATGCTCGTCCCGCTCATCAGCCGGTTGTCGGTATTCACGGTGGCGCGGAAATGCAGCTTCCGCAGCAGCCCGATGGGGTGCTCGGCGTACGAGGCAGCGGCGCCGGTCTGGAGGTTGGAGGTCGGGCAGAGCTCCAGCGGGATGCGCTTGTCGCGTACGTAGGAGGCGAGACGGCCCAGCGTCACGCTGCCGTCGTCGGCGACCTCGATGTCGTCGATGATGCGCACGCCGTGGCCGAGGCGGTCCGCGCCGCACCACTGCAGGGCCTGCCAGATCGACGGCAGCCCGAAGGCCTCGCCGGCGTGGATGGTGAAGTGGTTGTTCTCGCGCTTGAGGTACTCGAACGCGTCGAGGTGCCGGGTGGGCGGGAAGCCCGCCTCGGCGCCCGCGATGTCGAAACCGACCACGCCCAGGTCCCGGTAGCGGTTGGCGAGTTCGGCGATCTCCAGGGCGCGGGCGGCGTGCCGCATCGCGGTGAGCAGGGCGCCGACCCGGATGCGGTGGCCGTTGGCGCGCGCCCGGCGCTCACCCTCGCGGAAACCCTCGTTGACCGCCTCGACGACCTCTTCGAGTGACAGTCCCGCGGTGAGGTGCTGCTCCGGCGCGTACCGCACCTCGGCGTAGACGACGCCGTCCTCGGCGAGGTCCTCGGCGCACTCGGCGGCCACCCGGACCAGCGCGTCGCGGGTCTGCATCACGGCGCAGGTGTGCGCGAACGTCTCCAGATAGCGTTCGAGGGAGCCGGAGTCGGCCGCCTCGCGGAACCAGACGCCGAGCTTGTCGGGCTCGGTCTCGGGCAGGGCGTCGTAGCCCTGCGCGAGGGCCAGTTCGACGATGGTGCCGGGGCGCAGGCCGCCGTCGAGATGGTCGTGGAGCAGCACCTTGGGCGCGCGGCGGATCTGGTCGGGACCGGGGACATCCGGGGTCTGGCTCGTCATCCGGGCACTCTAGCGCCTACGCGCGTAGAGCGCTGACCGCCGATGCGTAACAGTGACCGCGAGGCCAGATGGAATACACCTGCCCTTCTGACACTGTTCTGTCATGGCACAGCGCGCACTTCCCCTGCCTGCCGCCAGGCTGGGACGGGCCGTCCTCACGGCCGGAGCAGCACCCGAGGTCAGCGGCGTGGTCCTGCTGCTCCCGGACGGCGAGACCGACTCCCTACGCCGCCCCTCCGCCTTCTCGTACGCGGCGCAGCTGCCGTTCGCCCGGATGCTGGCCCGTGCGGGCCAGGACGACGGGCTCGCGGTGCACGTCGTCCGCTACCGCACCCGCGGCTGGAACGAGGGCGCCGATCCGGCGGCCGACGCCCACTGGGCGGCCGACGAGGTCGTACGCCGCTACGGCGACATCCCGGTGTGTCTCGTCGGGCACGGCATGGGGGGCCGGGCGGCGCTGCGCGGCGCGGGGCACCCCGCCGTCAACTCCGTGCTGTCGATGGCCCCCTGGCTGCCGGAGCACCCGGATCAGGAGCCCGAGCCGGTGAAGCACCTCGCGGGGCGCCGGGTGCTGATCGTGCACGGCACGAACGACGCGAGGACCGATCCGGAGCTCTCCTACCGGCTGGCCGAGCGGGCCAAGAAGGCCAACCGGCACACCTGCCGCTTCGAAGTGCACTCGGACGGGCACGCGTTGCGCCAGCACCGTTCCGAAGTGGTGGCGCTGGCAGCGGACTTCATACGGGGCTCACTGTTCGCCAGGTCGTACGCCCGCCCGGTCGCGGACGCGTTCGCCGCGCCCCCTCCGCTGGGGCTGCGGATGCCGCTGGCAGCGGGGTTCGGGCGCTCGCTGCGGCACTGAGAGCGGCGCGCGCGGGGCGCTGCGGACGGCGTACGGGGGCGCCGCCGCAGACGCCCTCCTGAGGTACCGAGGGCCGCTCGCGGAGGTGCCGAGGGCGGCTTCCGGGAGCTCGGGCCTCAGTCCGGCAGGAGGCTTCCCCTGCGGGAGAGCAGGAAGCGTTTGAAGGCGGCCACCGGCGGCGTGTCGGGATGGCCGTCGAGCCAGGCCACCCCGATCTCGCGCGCCGCGCGCGGCGCCGTCACCGTCAGCTCGACCACACCGGGCCTGGCGACGGCGGGCGGCGGGAGCAGCGCCACCCCGAGCCCGGCCGCGACCAGGCCGCGCAGGGTCTCCGCCTCCTCGCCCTCGAACGCGACGCGTGGGGTGAATCCCGCCTCGGCGCAGAGGTCGTCGGTGATCCGCCGCAGCCCGTATCCGGGTTCGAGGGTGACGAACGTTTCGTCGGCGGCCTCGGCGAGGCGGACGCGCCGGCGCCCCGCCAGCCGGTGGTCGTCGGGGACGACCAGGCGCAGCCGCTGCTCGTCCAGGCGCATCGCGACGAGGTCCGGGGCGTCGGGCACGGGCGAGGTCAGACAGAGGTCCAGGCCGCCCGCCCGCAGCCGTTCGATCATGGCCTCGCCGTAGTTCTGGACGAGCTGGAAGCGGACCCGGGGGTGGTCGGCCCGGAAGGCGCGGATCAGGGCGGGCACGGTCTCGGAGCCCATGGTGTGCAGGAAGCCGAAGGCGACCTTGCCCGCCGTGGGGTCGGCGTCCGCGCGCACGGAGTCGGCCGCCTTCTCCACCTCGGCCAGCGCGCGTTCGGCGGAGCCGAGGAAGGTGCGGCCCGCGGGGGTGAGCGAGACGGTGCGGCCCCGGCGGGCGAACAGGGCGACGCCCAGGTCCTGTTCCAGTCTGACCATGGCGCGCGACAGCGTCGACTGCGGGACGCCGAGCTCGTGCGCGGCGCGGGTGACGTGCTCGTGGCGGGCCACCGCCTCGAAGTACGCGAGGCGGGGAGCGAGTACGGCCCGGATGTCTTCTTCGTAACTGCTCGGTGACAGCCGGGGCTGTGAGCTGTATTGATGCGCCATGGGAACGATTATGGCCGTTTCATGCATTGGACGCATGAAACCGTGAGGTCTACGTTCGCCGTATGCCTCCTGCCAGTACCGGGGCGTCCACCATCCTGCTGGACGCCGCCGCTCCGTCATCCGCCGCCGCCGTCGCCTCACCCGCCGTCCCGGACCGCCTCACCCCTGGTGGTCCCGGTTACCGCCGGATGAGCTTCGCGCTCTTCTCGGCGGGGATCGCGACCTTCGCACTCCTCTACTCCACCCAGGCCCTGCTGCCCGCCGTCTCCGCGTCCTTCGGCGCCACGGCGGGACAGGCGAGCTGGACGGTCTCCGCGGCGACCGGCGCTCTGGCCCTGTGCGTCCTGCCGCTGAGCGCGCTCTCCGAGCGCTTCGGGCGGCGCCAGATGATGACGGCCTCCCTGGCCGTCGCCGTGGTGATCGGTCTGCTCATTCCCTTCGCCCCCTCGCTCGGCTGGCTGATCGCGCTGCGCGCGGTCCAGGGCGCGGCACTGGCCGGGCTCCCCGCCTCCGCGATGGCGTACCTGGCCGAGGAGGTGCGGCCCAAGGCCCTGGTCGCCGCGATCGGGCTGTTCGTGGCGGGCAACAGCATCGGCGGCATGAGCGGGCGCATCCTGGCCGGCTGGGTGGCCCAGCTGTGGGGCTGGCGTGTGGCGCTCGGCGCGATCGGGCTGCTCGCCGTGGCCTGCGCGGTGGTCTTCCACTTCATGATCCCCAGGGCGCGGCACTTCAGCCCCGCCACGCTCAACCCGAAGGCCCTGGCGAAGGCCGTCACCGGTCACCTCTCCAACCCGCTGCTGCGCCGCCTGTACGCGATCGGCGCGCTGTTCATGACGGTGTTCGGCGCGGTGTACACCGTGATCGGCTACCGGCTCGTCGAGGAGCCCTTCGGCCTCCCGCAGGGCATCGTCGGCTCGATCTTCCTGGTCTACCTCGTCGGTACGGTCTCCTCCGCCGCCGCGGGCAGGCTGGTCGCCCGGCTGGGCCGCCGGGGCGCGCTCTACCTCGCCGTCTCCACGACGGCCGCGGGTCTGCTGCTGTCCCTGGCCGACCAGCTGGCGGCCGTCCTGGCGGGCCTGGTCCTGATCACGGCCGGCTTCTTCGCCGGGCACGCGGTCGCCTCGTCCTCGGTGAGCCGCACGGCGACCTCGGGCCGCGCCCAGGCCTCGGCGCTCTACCAGTCCGCGTACTACCTGGGCTCCAGCGCGGGCGGCACGCTCGGCGCGGTCGCCTTCCACGCGGGCGGCTGGGCGGGCACGGTCACGCTGGGTGTCCTGGCGGTCCTCGGTGTCCTGTCGATCACCCTGTACGGGACCCGGGCGGCCCGGACCGAGCGGCTCCGCGCCGGCGTGGTCGCAACGGTGCACAACTGAGACCTGCCCCCGCACAACCGCGGCTCCCCGACGCACGTCCAACAAGCGGAGTCACCACACCGCGGGCGAACGCGAAGGGGAGCAGGCGTACATGAGAAGCATGGGGAAGATACGTGGCGTACGGGCGCGGCGGGCGGCCGTCCTGTCCGTCGCCGGGCTGGTGGCCGCACCCGCCCTGGTCCTGAGCACCGGGACGGCCGCCCAGGCGGCGTCCTGCACGGCGGCGAAGGGCCCGTACCAGAAGCAGGTCGAGAAGTGGCTGGGGCGGACGGCCGACGGGAAGCAGTCGACGGCGGACTGCAACGCGATCCGCTCGTTCCAGGTCTCCAAGGGCATCACCCCGGCCATCGGCTACGCGGGCCCGGTCACCTGGCGCACGATGAAGACGATCACCGTGCAGAAGGCGGCGGGCAAGACCCCGAACAAGGCGAAGAAGTGCCCCACGAACAAGGGCCGCATCGCCTGCGTCGACCTCACCAGGCAGCTCAGCTGGATCCAGGACGGCTCCAAACTGAAGTTCGGCCCGGTCCCGGTGCGCACGGGGCGCAACGGTGCCGAGACCCGCACCGGCGCCAAGAAGATCTACTGGCGCAACATCGACCACTGGTCGACGCTCTACGACGTGGCCATGCCGTACGCGCAGTTCTTCGACGGCGGGCAGGCGTTCCACTCCGTCACCAAGTCCATGTACAACAACCCGGGATCGGCGGGCTGCGTCAACATGCGCCCCTCGGACGCGAAGTCATACTGGAACCTGTTGAAGAACGGCGACGACGTCTTCGTCTACGGACGCAAGCCCGGCACCTGAGCGGCGGCTTCCTCGCTACCCGCCCCCGTTGTCAGTGCCCTGCGATAGCTTCCACAGTGCTGGGAGAGCGGTGTCACAGCGCAACAGGGGTGGAGCGATGAGTGATCTGACGGCGGCGGCGGACATCGACAGCCGTCTGGAGGGACACCGTGTCGAGCTGACCGGTTACTGCTACCGGATGCTCGGCGCGGCCTTCGAGGCGGAGGACGCGGTCCAGGAGACGCTGGTGCGCGCCTGGCGCAACTTCGACAAGTTCGAGGGCCGTTCCTCGCTCCGCTCCTGGCTGTACAGGATCGCGACGAACGTCTGCCTGGACATGCTGAAGGCGGGCAACAAGCGGGCCAGGCCGGTGGATCTGACCGGACCGACCCCGCTCGCCCAGGCCGCTCTCAGCCCTCTTCCCGAGAACACCTGGCTGGAGCCGATGCCCGACGGGCACATCCTGCCGACGGTCGCGGACCCGGCGGAGGCCGCCGTGGCCCGTGAGTCGGTGCGTCTCGCGTTCGTGGCCGCGCTCCAGCATCTGCCGCCCAAGCAGCGCGCGGTGCTGATCCTGCGCGAGGTCCTGGCATGGAAGGCGAGTGAGGTCGCCGAGCTGCTGGACACCTCGGTCGCCTCGGTCAACAGCGCCCTGCAGCGGGCCCGGGCGACACTCGCCGACACGGACAGCACGGCGCCGGACACCGCGAACCCGCTGGACGAGGAGCAGCGCAAGCTGCTGGACCGCTATGTGGCGGCCTTCGAGGGGTACGACATGGCGGCGCTGACGGCGCTCCTCCACGAGGACGCCGTGATGACCATGCCGCCGTTCGACCTCTGGCTCCAGGGGCACGACGACATCGCGGGCTTCATGCTCAGCATCGGCGCGAGCTGCGAGGGTTCCCGGCTGGTGGCGACCGAGGCCAACGGCACCCCGGCCTTCGCGCACTACAAGCCGAATCCGGACGGTCCGGGCTTCGTGCCGTGGGCGGTCCAGGTCATCGACATCGCGGACGGCGCCATCACCGGGATGCACTGCTTCCTGGACACCCCGCGCTGGTTCCCGCTGTTCGGGCTCCCGGACCATCTGGATGCCGACGCGTGAGTGTGCGGCGCCCTGTGGTGATCGGCTGGGCCCTGCTCGTGGCGGGTGGCTGGGCGGCGACGCTGTTGCTGGGCGAGCCGTCCGCCACGGCGGGACCGGGTCCCTCGCCCACGTCCGGCGTGACGAGCGGCAACCCCGAGCCGGGGCCGCAGCCGGAGGGTTCATGCCCGACGCGGAGGCCGGCACCGACGCCCTCGGCGGTCGCGGTGCCGTCGCTGAAGGACGTGCCGGACGAGTACGCGGACGGACATGCGAAGCTGGTCGTCTGCAGCTACAGCGTGGCCCGCGACACCGCCGTGGCCCGCTGAGCGCCGGTCACTCCGTGACCGGCCGGACGTTGCGCACCACATCGGCGAGCCCCACCAGATCGAGCAGCGCCCCGAGCTCGGCCGGGACGTTGCGCAGCCGCAGCTCGACGCCTCCGGCCCGGCGGGCGACGAGTCCCAGCCGCGCCATCGCCTCGACGAGGGCCAGGTCGGGGCGTACGACACCGCCCACGTCGCAGTCCACCACGGCGGCCCCGGGGGCGCCGCTCAGCAGCGCCTCCAGCCGGGCGCAGAGGTCCGGCACGTCGGCGCGGGTGACGCGGCCGGTGAGGACGAGGACGTTCGGTGTCAGGGCATCCACACCAGGGAGACCGGCGGGATGCCCGAAACTCATCGGCTCCCGTGCACGTGTGTCTCAGCTCACCGGGAAGATGCCCGTGTCCAGATCCAGCCCGAACGGCTTCGGCAGTGTCAGTGTCTCGCCGTACTCGACCGCCTCCAGGACCCGGTAGGTGCCGTCGCTCGGCTCCCCGTACAGGGTCGCGGTCGGGCGGCCGGTGTGCCAGGGGTCGAGCAGGAGGAACAGCCCGATGCCTGCCTTCGCGTACCCGTGCGCCTTGCCGATGCGGTCGTGGTTGGCGTTGGCCGGGGAGGTGATCTCCACGACGAGCCGGACGTCTTCCGCCGGTACGCGATTGCCCGGCCCTGACGCGAGCTCGCGGGGCAGGACGACGAGATCGGGGATGTACAGCCCGGCCCGCCCGGGCACGGAGACTCCGAGCGTCTGGTAGATCCCCCAGTCCTCCGGAATGACGGCGTAGAGCCTGCGCTGGAGCAGCTCCGCAGTGGTGTTGTGGTCCTTGGACGGCGGTGGCGACACAGTGACGATCCCCTCGATGATCTCCACCTTGCAGCCCTCGGGTGCGTCCGTCTCCTCCCAGATCCGGACGAGGTCGTCCCACTCCTGGCCGTGGCCCGGCCCGGGATCGACGGTGAGTGCGCCCATCGCGGTCTCCTCTTATCGGTGCGCCACCGATGACAGCATGCCGAACGGGACCGGTGGTGGTCCACCGGTCCCGTTCACCCGAAAGGGAAAGCCGCAGGTCAGGCGATACGTTCCCGCACCACCGGCGTGGCGGTGAAGGGCGTGCCCGACGGCGCGATGTCGTACGAGCCGGGCAGGGCCTTGAGCGCGTACTCGAACTTCTCGGGGGTGTCCGTGTGCAGGGTCAGCAGCGGCTGGCCCTCGGTCACCGTGTCGCCCGGCTTGGCGTGCAGTTCGACGCCGGCGCCCGCCTGCACGGGGTCCTCCTTGCGCGCGCGGCCCGCGCCGAGGCGCCAGGCGGCGACGCCGACGTCGTAGGCGTCGAGGCGGGTCAGCACGCCCGAGGACGGGGCGCTGATCACGTGCTGCTCGCGGGCGACGGGGAGTACGGCGTCCGGGTCGCCGCCCTGGGCGGAGATCATGCGGCGCCAGACGTCCATGGCGGAGCCGTCGGCGAGTGCCTTCTCCGGGTCGGCGTCCTTGAGCCCGGCGGCGTCGAGCATCTCGCGGGCGAGCGCCAGGGTCAGGTCGACGACGTCCTTCGGGCCGCCGCCGGCGAGGACCTCGACGGACTCACGGACCTCCAGGGCGTTGCCGGCCGTCAGGCCGAGCGGGGTCGCCATGTCGGTGAGCAGCGCGACGGTGCGCACGCCGCTGTCGGTGCCGAGCGCGACCATGGTGGAGGCCAGTTCGCGGGCGTCCTCAATGGTCTTCATGAAGGCGCCGGAGCCGACCTTGACGTCCAGGACGAGCGCGCCGGTGCCCTCCGCGATCTTCTTGGACATGATCGAGCTGGCGATGAGCGGGATGGCCTCGACGGTGCCGGTGACATCGCGCAGCGCGTACAGCTTCTTGTCGGCGGGGGCCAGGCCGTCGCCCGCCGCGCAGATCACGGCGCCGGTCGTGTTCAGGACGTCGAGCATCTCGGCGTTCGAGAGCTGGGCTCGCCAGCCGGGGATGGACTCCAGCTTGTCGAGGGTGCCCCCGGTGTGGCCGAGGCCCCGGCCGCTGAGCTGCGGGACGGCCGCTCCGCAGGCGGCGACCAGCGGGGCGAGCGGCAGGGTGATCTTGTCGCCGACGCCGCCGGTGGAGTGCTTGTCGGTGGTGGGGCGGGAGAGCGCGCCGAAGTCCATGCGCTCGCCGGAGGCGATCATCGCGGCGGTCCAGCGGGCGATCTCGGTGCGGTTCATGCCGTTCAGCAGGATGGCCATGGCCAGCGCGGACATCTGCTCGTCGGCGACCTCGCCGCGGGTGTACGCGTCGATGACCCAGTCGATCTGCTCGGGGCTGAGCTCGCCCCGGTCCCGCTTGGTGCGGATGACGGAGATGGCGTCCATGGGAGGGGAGTCCTTCCGGCCGGAGGGGTGGGCGAGAGTCCTGGCTGACTCTACGCGCATAGAGAGTGAACGTTCCGCCGCGCCGTTCCGAACGGGCCGGTCGGGCCCGCCCGGAACGGCGCGGCGGCGGGGTCCTACCCCAGGTGCTGCGGCCCGAAGGCCTGCGGCAGCATCTCGTCGAGCGTACGGAGACCGTCGGGCGTCTCCAGGACGAGGCCGGGCCCGCCGAACTCGTACAGCAGCTGCCTGCACCGCCCGCACGGCACGAGCACCGAGCCCGTGCCGTCCACGCAGGTGAAGTGCGTCAGCCGGCCGCCGCCCGTGACGGCGAGCTGGGAGACCAGCCCGCACTCGGCGCAGAGCCCGATGCCGTACGAGGCGTTCTCGACGTTGCATCCGGTGATCGTGCGGCCGTCGTCGACGAGGGCGGCGACGCCGACCGGGTAGCCCGAGTACGGGGCGTACGCCCGGGACATGGCGTCCCGGGCGGCCTCGCGCAGCGCTTCCCAGTCGACGGGCGCCGGGCCCGTCACTTGCCCTCGCCCTTGCGGTACGGCACGCCGTCCGCCTTCGGCATGCGCAGCCGCTGCGCGGACAGGGCGAGCACCAGCAGCGTCGTGACGTACGGCGCGGCGTCGACGAACTGGCTCGGGACCTGGTCGGTCAGGGCGTACCAGGTGAAGAGCACGCCGGAGATGACCGCCGAGACGGCCGCAGACAGGTACTTCTTCCGGTACAGCTGCCAGAAGACGACGATCACCAGCAGGATCGCCAAGAGCAGCAGCATCGCGTGGACGTTCTCGGCGCCGCCGCGGAGCTTGAGGCTGTCGGTGAAGCCGAAGAGCCCCGCGCCCAGGGCCATGCCGCCGGGCATCCAGTTGCCGAAGATCATCGCGGCGAGACCGATGTAACCGCGGCCGCCGGTCTGGCCCTCCTGGTAGATGCTGGTGGCGACGATGGCCAGGAACGCGCCGCCGAGTCCCGCCAGACCGCCCGAGATCGTCACGGCGATGTACTTGTACTTGTAGACGTTCACACCGAGGGTCTCGGCCGCCACGGGGCTCTCACCGCAGGAGCGGAGCCGCAGGCCGAACGCGGTGCGCCACAGCACCCACCAGGTGGCGGGGATGAGCAGCAGGGCGACGACGGTCAGCAGGGACAGGCCGGTGACCAGGCCGCCGATGATGCCCGCGAGGTCGGAGACGAAGAACCAGTGGTGTTGCTGGAGGTCCTGCATCCAGTCCGAGAGCCCCGGGATGGTGATCTTGTCGATCTCCTCCAGCCGCGGTGACTGCTTGGACGACCCGCCGGGCTCCTCGGCGAAGGTGAAGTTGGAGAGGTAGCGGGTGACGCCGACGGCGAGGATGTTGATGGCCACACCGGAGACGATGTGGTTCACGCCGAAGGTGACGGTGATGACCGCGTGCAGCAGACCGCCGAGCGCGCCGCCGATGATGCCGAACAGGACACCCACCCACGGGCCCCACTGGAAGCCCGCCCAGGCGCCGAACCAGGTGCCGAGGATCATCATGCCCTCGAGGCCGATGTTGACGACACCGGCCCGCTCGGCCCAGAGGCCGCCGAGGCCCGCGAGGCCGATCGGGACCGCGAGTTCGAGGGCGCCGCTGACCTGGCCCACGGAGGTCACGTCGTTCGCGCCGCTGATGAGGCGCACCAGCGAGACGAGGGCGAGCGCACCGGCGATGATCAGGAGGACGACGGGCAGGGACAGCTTGCGCCGTCCGCCGCCCTTCGGGGCGGCGACGCGTGCGGCGGAGACTTTGCTGGTACTCACAGGGCCGCCTCCTTCTCGGTGGTGAGGGCGTGGCCGGCGGCGAGTTCCTCGCCGACCTTCTGCTGCTGACGGCGGGTCCCGTAACGCCGGACGAGTTCGTAGCTGACGACGACCGAGATCACGATCAGGCCCTGCATGATCGTGGCGATCTCCTTCTCGAAGCCGAACTGGTCGAGGGGGGACGACGCCTTGTCCAGGAACGCGATCAGCAGCGCGCTGAGCGCGATGCCCACCGGGTGGTTGCGGCCGAGCAGCGCGATGGTGATGCCGGTGAAGCCGAGGCCGACGGGGAAGTCGAGGCTGTACGTGTGCGTGTCGCCCAGCAGCGTCGGCATGCCGACGAGGCCGGCGATCCCGCCCGAGATCAGCATCGAGGTCAGGATCATCTTCTTGGCGTCGACACCGGAGGCCTGGGCGGCGCTCTCGCTGGCGCCCGTGGCGCGCAGGTCGAAGCCGAACCGGGTGCGGTTCAGGACGAACCAGTAGACGAGGCCGCAGCCGGCGGCGACGAAGGTGAATCCGTAGATCTCACCGGCCTCCGCGCTGAGGGAGAGACCGGGGAACCAGCCGGCCTCCGGGATCTCGCCCGTCGTCAGGTTGTTGGAGCCCGCGGCCTGGTCGCCGAAGTTCTGCGGCAGGATCAGCCAGGCGATCAGCGAGGTCGAGATGGAGTTGAGCATGATCGTGGAGACGACCTCGCTCACTCCGCGGGTGGTCTTCAGGATGCCCGCGATGCCCGACCAGAAGGCTCCGACCAGCATCGCCACGACGACGATCAGGGCGATCTGGAGCGGTCCCGGCAGGCTGACGCTGGCGCCGACGAGGGCGGCCATCATCGCCGCGAGGCGGTACTGCCCGTCGACACCGATGTTGAAGAGGTTCATCCGGAAGCCGACGGCGACCGCGAGAGCGGCGAGGTAGTACGTACCGGCCTGGTTGATGATCAGGACCTGTACGTCGCTGTAGGACACCTGCTCGAAGAGCAGCCGGTACAGCTCGAACGGGTCGCGGTCGGAGATGAGCAGCACCACGGTGCTGAGCGCGAAGGCGACGACCAGGGCGAGTACCGGGCCGGCGAAGCCCAGGATCAGCCGGTCCTTGTCGAATTTCTTCATCGGGCCTCGTCCTCCGGTGCTGCTTCGAGGTGACCGGCGGCGGCGCCGGTCATGGCCGAGCCCAGTTCCTCGGGTGTGATGGTGGCGGGGTCGGCGTCCGCGACCAGCTGTCCTCGGTACATGACGCGCAGGGTGTCGGAGAGCCCGATGAGCTCGTCCAGGTCCGCCGAGATGAGCAGGACGGCGAGGCCCTCGCGGCGGACTTCGCGGATCTGGTCCCAGATCTGCGCCTGCGCGCCGACGTCCACGCCCCGGGTGGGGTGCGCGGCGATCAGCAGCTTCGGGCTGTGGCTCATCTCGCGGCCGACGATCAGCTTCTGCTGGTTGCCGCCGGAGAGGGAGCCGGCGGTGACCTCGATGCCGGGAGTGCGGACGTCGTACTCGCGCACGATCCGCTCGGTGTCGGTGCGTGCGGCCTTCGGGTCCAGGAGCCAGCCCTTGCTGTTGGGCTTCTCCGTGACGTGGCCGAGGATGCGGTTCTCCCAGAGCGGGGCGTCCAGCAGGACCCCGTGGCGGTGGCGGTCCTCGGGGATGTAACCGAGGCCGCCCTCGCGCCGCTTGCGGGTCGGGGTGCGCGAGATGTCGTCGGTGTCCAGCGTGATGACGCCGCCGTCCGGGCTCCGCATGCCGACGAGCGTCTCGATCAGCTCGGTCTGGCCGTTGCCCTCGACGCCCGCGATGCCGAGGACCTCGCCCTTGTGGATCGTGAAGCCGACGTCGGACAGGACGTCGCGGACGACGCCGTCGGGGTCCGTCACGCTGAGGGAGAGCCCCTCGACGCGCAGCATCGGCACGTCCGTCACGGTGGACTCGCGTGTCTCGGGCGAGGGGAGCTCGCTGCCGACCATCAGCTCGGCGAGCTGCTTGGTGGTGGTGTTCGCGGGGTCGGCGGTGCCGACCGTCGTGCCCCGCCGGATCACCGTGATCTCGTCGGCGACGGAGAGCACCTCGCCGAGCTTGTGCGAGATGAAGATGACGGTGAGGCCCTCGGCCTTGAGCTCGCGGAGGTTCGCGAAGAGCGCGTCCACCTCCTGCGGGACGAGCACGGCGGTCGGCTCGTCGAGGATGAGGATGCGGGCGCCCCGGTAGAGCACCTTGAGGATCTCCACGCGCTGCCGGTCGGCGACGCCGAGGTCCTCGACGAGCGCGTCGGGCCGCACCCCCAGGCCGTACGCGTCGGAGATCTCCTTGATCTTCTTGCGCGCGGCGGATCCGATGCCGTGGAGCTTCTCGCCACCGAGGACGACGTTCTCCAGCACGGTGAAGTTGTCCGCGAGCATGAAGTGCTGGTGCACCATGCCGATGCCGCGCGCGATGGCGTCACCGGGGTTGCCGAACGAGACCTGCTCGCCGTCCACCGCGATGGTGCCCTCGTCCGGCTTCTGCATGCCGTAGAGGATCTTCATCAGGGTGGACTTTCCGGCGCCGTTCTCGCCGACGAGGGCGTGGACCGTTCCCTTGCGTACGGTGATGCCGATGTCGTGGTTGGCCACGACTCCGGGGAAGCGCTTGGTGATGCCGTGCAGTTCTACGGCAGGGGGACTGCTGGACGCGTTGATGACGCACTCTCCTTGGCCGGACAGGAGCGGGGGCACAGGGGCAGAGGGGCGGGGTGAAGTTATCGCGCCTGAGGGCGGTCTACACGCGTAGCGCTGCCGAATCGTAAAGCGTAGGGCCACAGCACGGTCCGAACACCTGGTTCGGGGCCGGTACGAGCGGGCACTGCGACGGGCACAACTTCTTCGAATAGCACCCCACAGGCCCGGAGCGGCGACGGTCCGCGCTCCGGGCCCACGGGAAACCAGCCTGACGACCGGAGTCGTTACGGGGTGGTCTTGACGGTGATCTTGCCGTCGATGATGTCCTTCTTCGCCGCGTCCACGGCGGCGATGACCTCGGTCATCTTGGTGAAGGCCGGGTTGGACATCGCCAGGCCGACGCCGTCCTTGTCGAGGCCGTAGCGGACCTCGCCGGACTGCGGCTTGCCGTCCTGGACGGACTTGATCAGGTTGAAGACGGAGTCCTCGACGTCCTTGGTGACGGAGGTGAGGATGGACTCCTTGTAGTCGGCGAGACCCGCCTGGTTGTACTGGTCGGAGTCGACGCCGATGTTCCACTTGCCGGCCTTGGAGACGGCCTCGATGGCACCGGAACCGGCCAGACCGGCGGCCGAGTAGATCACGTCGGCGCCCTTGTCGAGCTGGCCCTGCGCGGCGGCCTTGCCCAGGTCGGGCTTGGAGAAGCCGTCGAAGTTCGGCGGCTGCGTCAGGTACTGCGGGACGACCTTGACCGCGGAGTCGGTGTCCTTGACGCCCTGCTCGAAGCCGGCCTGGAACTTCTTGATCAGCGGGGTCTCGACACCGCCGATGAAGCCGACCGTCTTGGTCTTGGTGACCTTGGCGGCGGCGACACCCGCGAGGTAGGAGCCCTGCTCCTCGTTGAAGACGATGTTGGCGATGTTGTCGCCGGTCACCGAGGCGTCGTCGATGATGCCGAAGGTGATCTTCGGGAACTTCGGCGCGACCTTCTTGATGGCGGGCGCGTAGGCGAAGCCGACACCGATCACCGGGTTGTTGCCGGCGCGGGCCAGCGAGGTGAGGCGCTGGACCTTGTCCGCGTCCGACTCGCCCTCGGAGGGCTCGGCCTCGGTGCCCTTGACGCCGAGGTCCTTCTCGGCCTTGGCCAGGCCCGCGTAGGCGGCGTCGTTGAACGACTGGTCGCCGCGGCCACCGATGTCGTAGGCGATGGCCGTCTTGTCGGCCTTGGAGTCGGACGACGTGCTGCTGTCCGACGACGAGTCGCCACAGGCACTGACGCTCAGAGCGAGTGCCGCGGACATGACGCCCACGGTGGCAATCCTGGTGATCCGGCGCAAGGGAAGGCTCCTTCAAACCTGACCGAAGCGCCTCTTCCGGCGCTGGTTTCGCGGCGATCGTAACGCGCGTAGATGTCAGATAAGGACCTGTACGGAAGCCGTTATCGGATCGTCGCGAACAGAAGGTGTCCTGGTGGCCTACGGGTCGTTGCCGGATCGGGCCGCGTGGCCCTCCACCCGCCGGGCCCGCGGGGGCGGGCCACCGGGCCCCGGGGCCTTGGGCGGCCAGGAATCCGGGGTGCCGCCGGGCCCGGCGGCACCCCGGGCGGCGGCGGGCGGGCGCCCGTTTCGCCACCCGGCTCACCGCCGCGCTCACCGTTGCGGGGAAAGGGCACTGGTCAGCTGTCCAGCAGCGCGGCGGCGGTGAACAGCTCGACCCCGACGGTGATGGCTTCCTCGTCCACGTCGAAGTTCCCCCGGTGCAGGTCCAGGTCGCGGATGTCGCCGAGACCGCGTACGCCGAGCCTGGCCATGGCGCCGGGAATCTTCTCCAGGTACCAGGAGAAGTCCTCTCCGCCGAGACTCTGTTCGGTGTCCTCGATCGCATACGATCCGCGGCGGATCGTCATCGCGGCGTCGAGCAGGCCGATCGTCTCGGCCTCGTTCACCACGGGCGGGACGCCCCGTACGTAGTCGATCACGGTCTTCGCCCGGTACATTCCGGCCACCTCGTCGATCGCCGCGTGCACCAGGTCGGGCGCCTGCCGCCAGCTCTCCAGGTCGAGGCAGCGCACCGTGCCGGACAGCTCGGCGTGCTGTGGGATGACATTGGGCGCGTGGCCCGTCTCGAGCCGCCCCCAGGTCACCGCGAGGCCTGCGCGCGCGTCCACACGCCGGGCGAGCAGGGCGGGCACGTCGGTGGCCACCCGGGCCGCGGCCGTGACCAGGTCGGTGGTGAGGTGGGGGCGGGCGGTGTGACCGCCCGGACCGTCGAGGGACACCTCCAGCCGGTCGCAGGCGGAGGTGATCGGCCCGATCCGGAGCCCGATCTTCCCCACGTCCACCTTGGGGTCGCAGTGCACCCCGATGATCCGCCCGACGCCTTCCAGCACCCCGGCCGCCACCGCGTCGGAAGCGCCGCCGGGCAGCACCTCCTCGGCGGGCTGGAACAGCAGCCGCACGGGGCGGGGCAGCAGGCCCTGCCGGTCGAGCTCGCTGAGCACGAGCCCGGCGCCCAGGACGCACACGGTGTGCACGTCGTGGCCGCAGGCGTGCGCGCGGTCGGGCACCGTGGACCGGTAGGGGACGCCGACCTTGGTGTCCGGGATCGGCAGGGCGTCGATGTCCCCGCGCAGCGCCAGCATGGGCGTCACGCCGTCCCACTCCCCCACGTCACAGACGAGTCCCGTGCCGCCGGGCAGCACCTCGGGCTCCAGCCCCGCCTTCTCCAGCCGGGCCTTGATGGCCGCGGTGGTGCGAAACTCCTGGTTGCCGAGCTCCGGGTGCATGTGCAGATCACGGCGGAAGGCGATGAGCTCGGCACGCAGTCCGTCGGTGAGTGTGCCGGGCAGGACGGCCTCGGCGTGGGGCGCACGGGACTTCAACTGGTTCACCTAGTCAAGGGTAGGCCCCCACCACCCACAACTGGCCACAGATCAACAAAAGTTCAGCCGCACAGACGAACAAAAGATGGCGTTGCGGCGTGTGGCGGGCGTTCTGGGTGGGTAAACTCCCGCGCTTTTCGAGCACTTCCCCGACCGGCCCGCGAGGCCCGGCACCGATCCCCATCCGGCCGAGCCCACCCCCGATCCCCCTCCCCTCCATTACTTGTTCTACTATGATGCGAACAAGGGGGTAAAGATGAAGCAGATGACAGGACGCGGCACCATGGCCGCGCTCACAGCCCTTCCCTTCGCCGTCGCGCTCGTCGTGGAACTGGTGCTCTTCGCCGTTCTGCGTGACCGGCTGCCCGACCCGCTGGCCACACACTTCGCCGGCACCGTCCCGGACGGGTTCACCGGCCGGACCGGATTCGCAGCCCTGTCCGCCGGGCTGACGGTGGGCACGGGCGCGCTCTTCGTCCTCGCCGGCACCCGACGCGGGACGTTCGCCCGCTGGTCGGTCGTCACCGGCTACGGGACCGTCGGACTCGTGGCGTCCGCCCTGGTCTCCGTACTCCTGGTCAACGCCGATGCCACCGACGCGGCGGCAGACGCCCGGATGCCGCTGTGGCACCTGATCGCCGCCCTGCTCGTCGGCGTGGTCCTGGGCCTCGTCGGATGGCTGGCCACCCGGCGCCTGACGCTGCCGGACAGCCTCTCCGGCCAGGACGGCCGGGACGGCGCGGATACCGGCCGGCTCGACCTGGCCGACGGCGAGGTCGCCGGCTGGACCCGCACGGTCTCGTCCGGACCGCTGGCCCTGCTCGGACTCGCCCTCGCCGTCCTCGGCTGCGCGCTGGCCGTGCCGGTGGGCTGGCCGGTGGCCGTACCGCTCGCGCTCCTCGGGCTGCTGGTGCTGAGCTTCTCCCGCGCCACCATCACCGTCGGCCCCGGCGGCCTGGGAGTCTCGTCCGCCGCGCTCCCCCGGCCCCGGATGCGGGTGCCCCTGGCCGACATGTCCGAGGCGTCGAGCCGGCCGGTCAGCCCCCTCGGCGACTTCGGCGGATGGGGCTGGCGGATCCGGCCGGGCGCCACCGGGATCATCCTGCGCTCGGGGGAGGCACTGGTGGTGAAAAGGGCGAACGGCCGCGAGATCGCCGTGACCGTGGACGACTCCGCCACCGCCGCCGCCCTGCTGAATTCGCTCATCCCCCGGACCGCCCCGCCGGCCGGCTCCGCTCCGGCCGATGCGAGTACGAGGCCCTGACATGCTCTTCCGTATCGAACCCGGCTCCGCCGTCCCGCTCGGCGACCAGATCGCCGCCCGGGTGCGGCGGGCCATCGCGGACGGGGAGGTGGCCCCGGGGGACCGTCTCCCGGCGGCCCGCGCCCTGTCCGACTCGCTGGGGATCAACATCCACACGGTCCTGCGCGGCTACCAGCGCCTGCGCGACGAAGGAATGATCGAACTACGGCGCGGCCGCGGCGCGATGGTCCTGGACGCACCCGGCACCCGGGCCCGCGCCCGGCTCCTGGACCGGGTGGACACCCTCGTCGCCGACGCCCGGGGCCTGGGTCTCACGGACGAGGAGGTCCTGGACCTGGTCCGCGCGGGCATGGGCACCCCGGTGACCTGAGGCGCCCCGCTTCCCGGCACCGGACCAGGACAGGGTGCGGTCGTCGTCCCGAATGCTCCGAACCCGCAGACGGCACGCGCCGTCCTCGCTCCGGACGGGTACGCCGACGTCGAGGTGCACCTCTGGGAGTTCGGCGGGCGACGGCAGCGAAGCGGGGAAGCCCCGCACCGTCGAACCGTGCGGCAGCGGGCACGGGCCGCGTGTACGGCAGGGGTGTCCTCCCGGCCTCCCCCGCGGTGGGAGGACACCCCCGGTATTCATGGTGGTCGTACGGCCGGACGGCTGGTTCGCGTCGCGGTCCGCCGGGGCGTCAGTAGAGCTTCTTGACCGCCGTGGTCGTCGTGTTCCTGAAGGCGGGCAACGGCGCGTCGGCGAAGGTGCCCATCTGGCCCCAGCTCACGACGGTCACCGTCCGGCCGTCCCGTCCCACGGACAGCAGGTGGATGTCCGTGGCGCCGTAGGACGTCGTGGTGTGCAGGCCGTGCACCCGCGCGCCCTCCTCGACCGGCAGTGAGCCGTAGTCCCGGCCCTCGGCCTCGGTCTCCGGGTCGCTCTGTTCGATCCGGTCCGCACAGGAGCGGATCTCGTCGTTCAGCAGGGCGGCGAGCGCCTTGCCCTTGGCCTCGGAGCCCGCGACGACGGTGACCTGCGCGGCGCCGGTGTCCAGATCGGTGTGGAAGACCCGGTGCCGGTAGTCGTAGGCCGGTACGCCCTCGCCCAGACAGTAGGCGAGCTCTGCCGGGAAGCCGTCGGTGACCGGCCCCGCGATCCAGTCGGACGAGGGGTGCGGCGGCAGTTCGGACGCCTTGAGGAACGCGGGCGGGGCGGCCTTCGTCTGCGCGGCAGCCGGTCGCGCTACGGCGAACTTCCCCTGTGCCGCGCCCTCCTGGGCCTGGGCCGGTGCTGTGCAGACGGTGAGAGCGACGACGGAGAGCACGGCGGCGAGCACGGCGGTGCGGGTATGCATGGGCATGGGTGTCCCTCGTGTGGAGTGCGTGACGGGATGCGGTGACGACCCCGACGTCATCGCGTCGGCCGTCGTACGACGAAGTCGCCGCGCCGGTCGCCGTGAAGGTGCCGGTGCGTCCGGCGGGACCGGGGCGGCACCACGAGCATCGGCGGTCCCGGCGGACCGGTGCAAGGCCCCCCGCCGGATCGGCCGGGGTGGAACCATCCCAGCCCCCCTGACGTGCAGGTACATGGGTGCCTGGGACGAAGTCCCCACCCCGGGACGCCTGTTCCCAGGACCGGTTCGATCCTGACGAATGCGGAGGTGACGGTGCCGGCACAGGACTCCGTGGCACAGTTCGCGGCGCTGTTGAGGGAGCTGAAGGAGCGTACGGACCGCAGCTACGGTTCGCTCGGCCGCCGTCTCCACATGAACACGTCCACGCTGCACCGCTACTGCACCGGCGAGGCGGTCCCCCTCGATTTCGCGCCCGTGGAGCGTCTCGCGGCCCTGTGCGGGGCATCGGGTGCGGAACGCCTGGAGCTCCACCGCCGCTGGCTCCTGGCCGTGGCCGCCCGGCAGCGCCCCCGTCCGGTCGGGCCCGTCGGGGAGGAGACGGGAAGCTCGGACGACCCGGCGGACTCGCAGCCGGGCACCTGCGACAGCGATGACGCCCCCACGACCGGTGACCCCGGCGAACCGGCGGACCCGGAAGACCTGGCGAGCGGCCCGGCGCCGGCGCCCCGCGCCTCCCGCCGTAGCCCCTGGTACCGCCGCAGGCGCACTGCGGTCCTCGTATGTGCCGTGGCCGCAGCTGTGGGAGGTCTGTCCCTTCCTCTGGAGGACCGGGACACCGGCGACGGCGGTGCACGGCCCTCATCGGCCGCCCCGGCGACCACGTCCGCGTCCGCCGGACCCACGGAATCGGACACTCGCCCCACGTCGCCGTCCGGCGGTTCGAGGCACGGCACCGGGAGCTCCCCGGGACCCCGGCCCGAGCCCTCGGAGCCTGCCGGTGCCACGAGCGCCCCGGCGGGCTCCGCACCTGCGGTGCCTCCCCTCGCCTGGACGGTCGACTCCCATGCCTGGGCGTTCGGCTGCGGACACGACTACGTCGTCGCCCAGCCCCCGGAACGGGTACCGCCGCCCCCGGCCGCGCAGGACGCCGGCACCTGGGCGGCGGCCCAGCAGGCGGTGCACGGCGGTGAGACGATCGTGAAGCTGTCCGTACAGGGGACGTCCGGCACCGCCGTGGTCCTCGAAGCGCTACGGGTACGCGTGACCGGCCGCGCCGATCCGGCTCCGGGCAACGTGTACTCCATGGCGCAGGGCTGCGGCGGCTCCCTCACCCCGCGGACCTTCGCCGTGAACCTGGACAAGGACCGGCCCATCGCCCGCGCGACCGCCGGAAACGACGCCGGCACGCCGATCCCGGCGGTGAGCCTGCCCTACCGGGTGTCCGCCGAGGACCCCGAGGTACTGCTCGTCACCGCCAGGACCGGTTCATGCGACTGCAGTTGGTACCTGGAGCTGGACTGGTCGTCCCAGGGCCGCGCGGACACCGCCCGGATCGACGACCGCGGCCGTCCCTTCCGCACCAGCGCCGTCGAGGACCTGACTCCCTACGCGTACGACACCTCCGCCCGCGCCTGGGCGCCCCGCGTGGACTGAGCTCAGTCCTTCCGCGCGTCCCAGGGGGTGCCGATCCAGCCGTCGAAGGACGGGATCAAGGCCGTGAGGGCGGCTCCGAACCGCCAGTCCAGCTCCGGCGCGTACAGCCGCACCGTGTTCCCGGACGACTTGAACTCCAGCGGGACCTTGCCCCCGGAGCGCCACTTGATGCGGCGGGGGCCGCGCGGGAAGTCGCCTCCGGTCCCGCCTCCGCCGAAGACGAGGGCCACGAGCATGAGCGGCAGGAAGAGCGTGATGGGCCACCACACGCACCACCAGAAGAGCCGGCCCTTGTATCCCACCGCGTCGGTGCCACCGGCGGGGGTCACGGTCCAGCGCGTGCGCAGCCCGCGGCTGAACGCCTTGTCGCGCGTGATCACCCCGAGCTGTTCACCCTGCGCGCCGAGCACCTGGAACTGTGCCCGTCCCCCGCTCGCGGAGAGGGTCACCAGGGTGGCGGCCCGCGCCTGGCGCTGCTCGTCCGCCCAGAGGACGAAGGAGCGGGCGCCGCTCTTGCGGGCCGCGAGGTAGACGGGTATGCCGCCGGGCGGCAGTTCGCGTTCCACATGGGCGACCGGCCGGGACGTCCCCGGTCCGTCGGAGAAGGTGACCTGACAGTCGAGCTGCCCACCAGGAGCGGTCCTCAGTTTCCCCAGGGTTCGCAGGGTCAGAGTGCTGGTCACCCGATGGGCTCCTTCGTACGTCCGCACCGACGGTCAACAACCACTCTAATGCAGCCGGTTGCCGGCCCGTCCGGGGTGCGGCAGCCGCGCCGTGGCCGAGATGCGGGGGCATGGACCGGCCACCTCGGCGGCACGTTCAGGTTCCGTCGGGCTCTGCCGGCCAGGCGCGCATGGCGAGTTCCGCCAGCGCTTCCAGTTCTTCCCGGCTCGCTCCGTCCCGCGATTGCTGGGACATTCCCTGGATGACGGCTCCGGTATAGCGGGCGAGCGCCTCCGCATCGGCGTCGGGAGGCAGAGTGCCCGAGTCGATGTCCGTCTGGATCCGCCGCCGGATGTCCCGCACACTCTCGACCCGACGCTCCCGCAGCGCCGCGACGACCTGGTCCGAGGCGCAGTTCTGTGCGGCGGAGATCACCATGCAGCCGCGCGGGTGGCCAGGGTCGGTGTACTCCCTCGCCGCCTCCCGCAGCAGCCGCGCGACACCGCGACGCGCGGTCGGCTCTTCGTCCATGGCCCGGCCACCGAAGGTTCCGTAGGTGGCCTGGTATGCCTCGACAGCCTCCCCGAAGAGCGTCCGCTTGTCACCGAAAGCGGCGTAGAGGCTCGGCACCCCGATGCCCATCACACGTGACAGGTCCGCGATGGAGGTCGTCTCGTAGCCCTGCGCCCAGAAAGTCAGCGTGGCTTCGCGGAGAGCCGCCTCCCTGTCGAAGGAGCGAGGCCTGCCGCGCTGTTTCGTCGCCATCCGCCAATTCTATAGCGCTCACTAGCGAACGTGTTACGGTTTTTCTGTAGCGATCGATAGAGAAAGAGGGGGCGTAGCCATGGGCTCACTGACGGGAAAGACGGCGCTGGTCACCGGCGGCAGCAGGGGAATCGGACGGGGCATCGCCGAACGACTGGGGCGTGACGGAGCGACCGTCGGCGTGCACTACGGCAGCAACGAGGCGGCGGCCAAGGAGACCGTGGCCACCATCGAGGCGACGGGCGGCACGGCCTTCGCGATCCGTGCGGAACTGGGGACGCCCGGCGACGCGGCGGCCCTCTGGACCGCTTTCGACCAGCACGCGAACGGCCTGGACATCCTCGTCAACAACGCGGGGATCGGCACGTCACGAGCGTTCGCGGAGATCGAGGAGGCGGAGTACGACCGTCTGTTCGCCGTCAACACGAAGGCTCCGTTCTTCCTCACGCGGCTCGGGGCCGACCGGCTACGGGACGGCGGACGCGTCATCAACATCTCGACGGGCCTCACACACACGACGGTGATGCCGGATCTGATCGCCTACCTCATGTCCAAGAGCGCACTGGACGTGTTCACCACGCACCTGTCCAAGGTGCTGGGCGGCAGGGGAATCACCGTCAACGCGGTGGCGCCCGGCATTGTGGACACGGACGTCAACGCGGACTGGCTGCGTGCCGACGCCGAGGCGTGGGCGGGCGCGGCCGCCATGTCGGCCCTGGGGCGGGTCGGCACCCCGGCCGACATCGCCGACGTCGTGGCATTCCTGGCCTCGGACGACGGCCGGTGGGTCACGGGCCATTGGATCGATGTGACCGGCGGCTCGCTTCCTTAGGCCGGCTGCTCCGTCATCCTCGGCCAGGGACGCTCGGGCGTCGTCCGTGACGGTGCGCCGGGACTCGGCCGGTCGTGTGCGGGCGCCCGTCCCCTCAGCCCTCCGTGGCCGGCGTGACCCGCCACGGGCGCAGGCCGCCGCACGTCCCGGGCTGTCGCCGTGGCTCCGCCCGGGGGCCTCCGGGCAAGGCGGCGGATTCCTGGACATGGAGCCTCCCCGGGGCTCCGGCGCGTGGAGTCGGCGCGCGGCGCTCCGCGGCCCCTCAGGACACGAGGGTCTGTTCCTCCAGCTCCTCCAGCTTCACGGTGAACAGTCCTCCCCTGTCCGCCTTGACGTCCGTCACCCTGAGCTGGGTGCCCGGCGAGAGGATGTACTCCTCCTCACCGGTGAAGGCGGAGAAGCTGCGGATGCCCACGGCCCGGACCGGGGTCACCTCGAAGAGCGTCCGCCGTCCACGGCCGCCGAGGAACGCCCGCGCCACACCGCGCTCGGACGTGCACGAGGACACGCCCCACCAGGTCACCGTCCGGCCGAGCGGGTACTGCGCGCGCAGGTCGAGTGCGACACCGCGCCACAACGGCCGTGTCCGGGCCGGGAGTCGTGAGACCGCGGAGAACAGGAGCCGCAGATACGGCAGGTAGGGGACGACCCGGTCCCGGTCCGGGGAGCGCAGGGCGGCGTTGATCTCCCGGTAGAACGCGGACTCGCAGGTGTAGAGGTGGAGGGCGGCGATGGCGTCGGCGGAGAGCTCGCCGGCCGTCTCGTCCGCACGGGTCTTTCCGAACTCGTGCGAGCGCACGACGTGCCGGTCGATGCCGGCCAGGAGGGAGGCCACCGGGCCGACGGCCTCCCTGAAGTCCATCAGCGGGGTGTCGAACACGCCCGTGATCGCGGGCAGGACGAGACCCTCGTCCTTGACGCTCGCGAGCCGGTCCAGATAGAGCTGGTGCAGCTCCATGGTCGACGCGATGAAGGCGCCCATGCGCTCCGCGAGAGCCCCGCTGTCGCCGTCGGCCCCCTCCTCGGCCGTGTTCCACCCCCGGCTCGGCAGCCAGTCGATCTCCTCGGCGCCCATCGAGGCGAGTGCGGCGTTGACCGTCCCGAAGTGGTCGCCCTCGCAGAAGACGTCGCCCTGCGCCGCGGGGTTGGGGTGGTCGATGTGCCGGACCTCGACGTCCGGGTACTTCTTCTGGATGCGCAGGACGACGTTCTTCAGGCTGCGCGCGTGCGCCCCCCACCAGGCGAAGACGACACCGCGGTCCTCGTCGTCGTCGGCGTCCTGCTTGGCCCTGAGGATCTCCTCGACGATCCGCTCGACCGCCGGCCGCCAGAACCGGGTGTGCTGGTCGGTCGCCATCGCGCCGTCCCCGCTGGCGGTGAGCGCCGCGTTCAGCAGCAGCACGCCCTGGGTGAGCATCGCCTGGAACCACTCCGGCGGCTGGACCGTGTCGTGCTCCTTCAGGAGCGCCCGCACCTCGCCGACCGGGGTCTTCCTGGGTATGCCGTACTTCCACATCGCCGCGGCCTTGATGATGCAGCGGATGCTGACCACCCGGCCGAACTGGCTGTCCTTCCAGTCGTGGAAGGTGTTGTCGAACATGGCGATGCCGGTGGCGCTCTCCGGCCGCGGGTAGGGGTTCTGGCCGAAGACGACGACCTTCCACTTGTGCGGCGGATTGGGCTTGAGCGCCTGGAAGGTCAGCTCGCGCACGGGGACGACTCCCGTCCCCCGGCCCGGACCGATGAACTCGCCTGCGTCCACCCGCGATTCGATGACCGGCTTCAGCAGCGGAAGCCACGGCTCGCCGCCGCCCCGGAAGAGTTCGGCCAGGGCCAGGGGGTCGTTCGGGTCGGGCTGAACAGGGGTGGTGGCATCGCTCATGGTGGAGGCGCTCCGCGTTCTCGATCCGTACTGGGGCAGCGTCGTCGGCGGGCCCGGGGGCGTGGGCCCGGTCCGCTTTCCCTCCGTTGTATCCCGGGCCACTGACAGTGGCCGTGAGCCGGCCGCCGCCCTCAAAGGCGTTGTCAGTGGCGCTCGGTAGCGTTCACAGGAGTGGAGCAACCACCTCTCGATCGGAGTGAACGATGACCTCGAACCCTGTGCGGTCGCAGCCTGTCCGGGTGGTCCTGACCGACGTCAGCACCGCCGTCGTGGAGGCCTGGCGCGCCGCGTTCTCGGACACGCCGGAGATCGAGATCCGGAAGGGGTCCCTCCTCGATGTGACGGCGGACGCCTGGGTCAGCCCCACCAACTCCCGCGGTCGCATGGACGGTGGGACGGACGCGGCCGTGAAGCGGCATCTCGGCGCCGGCATCCAGCTCCGGGTGCAGCGGGCGATCCGCGACCGGTTCGGGGGGACCCTTCCGGTGGGGAGCGCCGTCTGTGTGCCCTCCGGAGCGGTCGTTCCGAAGTTCCTCATACCGACGCCGACCATGGAGGCGTCCTCGCAGAACATCAGCGAGACCCTGAATGTGGCCCTGGCCTGCGCCGCCGCGTTCCAGGCGGTCCACCAGCAGAACAGCCGGGCGCCGGGCAGTATCGGGTCGGTCGCGCTCGTCGGCATGGGGGCCCGGACCGGCCGGGTGCCCGCGCGGGTCTGCGCCAACCTGATGTGGACGGGCTACACCCTGTTCAACGAGCACGCCTTCGCGGACTTCGACGACCTGCGGAGCACCGTCCTCGCCCAGCTCGACGACCTCGAGGCCGCTCCCGTCACGGAGCGGGTCCGCATCGACCCCGCCCGGCGGGGCGCGCCCCGTCGCTGACAGGGGCACCGGTGGGGCGGGGATGCCGTAACGAGCCGTTCAGGTCCTCCACTTAGGCTGCTGTCATTGGCCAATGCATCAAGTGGGGGGTACACGGCTGATGAGCCATGCCACAGAGGTCTTCCAGCCACTCCAGTCCGACGATCCGCCCTCGGTGGGGGGCTACCGGTTCGCCGCGCGACTGGGTGCCGGCGGTATGGGCCGGGTGTATCTGTCGCACACCCGGGGCGGCCGGCCCGTGGCGATCAAGGTGGTGCGGCCGGAGCTGGCCGACGATCCGGATTTCCGAAGACGGTTCGCCCGGGAGATCAAGGCGGCGCGGCAGGTCAAGGGGGCGTACACCGCCGAGCTGATCGACGCCGACGCCGACGGCGTGCCTCCGTGGCTGGCCACGCTGTACGTGCCGGGCCCGTCGCTGACGCAGGCGGTGACCCGGCGCGGGCCGCTGCCGGTGCCGGCGTTGCTGTGGCTGATGGCGGGGGTGGCCGAGGCCCTGCAGGTGATCCACGCCGAGGGCATCGTGCACCGGGACCTGAAGCCGTCGAACGTGCTGCTGGCCCCCGACGGCCCACGGGTGATCGACTTCGGTATCGCACTGGCCGCGGGCGGGACGTCGTACACCGCGCCGGGGAGCACGATCGGCACGCCGTCCTTCATGGCTCCGGAGCAGGTGTCCGGGGGTGAGATCACACCGGCCGCAGACGTCTTCGCGCTCGGTCAGACGGCGGCGTTCGCGGCGCTGGGCCGGACGCTCTACGGCGACGGTCCGGCCGTCAACGTCCAGTACCGGATCCTGCACTCCGAACCCGATCTGTCGCTGCTGCCCGATGCGCTGCGACCGCTGTTCGCCCGGTGCCTGGCCGCCGAACCGGCGGAGCGCGCGACGCCCGCGGAGATCGTGGAGTGGTGCCGGAAGCGCCTGGGGGCGGAGGCCGGCACGAGCGGGGGACCCGCCGTGTGGCGGGAGGTCGCCGGACCGGAGACGGTGGCTCCGGCACCGGTGGCGGTGCACGATCCGACCCCCGCCCTCCCGCTACAGCCCACGCTCACGCCCACGGCCGCGACCGCACCGGCGCCCCTGCTCGCCCCTCCTTACCCGCAGCCGCAGTTCGGATGGCCGAAGAAGCAGCTGACGGCGGAGGAGCGCAGGACCCGCAGGCGGCGTACGGCGCTGGTCACCGCCGCCGGGGTGACGGGAGGCATTCTGCTGGTGGTGGCACTGGCGTGGACCCTGACGGATGCGATCGGCCGGTTCGGCGACGACGACACGTCCGGCTCCAGCTCATCCGCGACCGGCCCGGCCGGGCGGTCGACCGCGTCCCCGACGGGATCTTCCCCGGGCCCCTCATCGGACACGTCGGACGCGTCGGAGAAGCCGGACTCCTCCGGTCCTTCGGCGGTCGGGGCCGGTGACGACGCCTCCGGGGGCGACACGTCGGGTGACGACACGTCCGCGACGGACCCGAACGGAAACCCGTGGCCCGAGGTGTTCGCCCCGGTGACGGTGGACGCGAAGAACCGTCTGAGCCTGGAGAACCCGCCGTCGATGAAGGGCAACAAGGGTGACATCCACCTGAGTTGTGAGACGGCCAGCTGTGAACTGAAGGGCGAGCACACCGTCTTCATGCAGATCATGGGCGGCCACGGCACGGGCCTCGACATGTGCCGTCTCATGCTCAACAGCGCCGACAAGCACAGCTGGACGCTGGCGGCGGCCGCGGTCGGCTCCGAGTTCTGCATGAAGGACGACAAGGGCAACATCGGGCTGTTCGTGGTCCAGACGAAGTCGACCTCCCTGCCGGAACAGGCCTTTCTCCAGGGCGACCTGACCGTCTGGCCGAACGCGGACCGGTAGGAGCGGCCCGGCCGCGATGGGCGACCCTCAGCCCTCCGTGGCCGCCGTGACCCGCCACGGTGCCAGCCGCTGCACGTCGCGGGCCGTCTCCGTGACCCCGCTCAGGAAGCCCTGCGCGCGCGGGGACGCCGTGTCGCGCAGCCACTCGGGCGCTATGTCGCACACCGCGACCTTCACTCCCGTGCCCGCCAGGGCCAGGGGAAGGGTGTGGACCACGGTGGACGGGAAGCTCAGGACCGTGTGGCCGATGGGGCCTCTGCGGGCGATGAGTTCCAGGGGGAGGTCCGGGCGGACGATCTCCAGGCCGGTGGCGGACTCCAGGGCGTGGAGCTTCTCCGCCGACTCGCGGCGGTGCGCGAAGTAGCGGGTCGCGCCGTGGGTGCGGGCCAGGGCCGTGACGGCTTCCTCGTACGGGGCCGGGTCGACCACGCCCGTCTCCACCAGGGAGGTGCCGACCAGGTCGGCCCCCTTGGTGATGAGGGGCGGGCCGAAGCGTTCCCGGGTCCAGGCGAAGGTGTTCGCGGTGACGTCGATGCCGGGGGGAGCCTCCACCGGCATGGCGGTGAACACCTCGACCGTGCGGGTCGCCGAGGGGGTGAAGCTGCGGCGGGCCGCGGAGGTGACCGGGGCGAGCAGCAGCTCGCGCGGTCCCCCGCTCCCCCGGCGGTGCCAGCGCACGAGGCGTTCGCCCCGGGCCAGCTGGGCGACGAACTCCATGGTGGCCGTGCCGTCGTCGACCACCGTGATCCGGCGGGTGCGGACCAGGCTGAGGAGCAGTTGCACGTAACGGGAGAAGGGATCCCCGATGACGATGCGGTCGGCCTTGCGGATCAGGCCGGTCAGAGCCCGCAGGGCCTTCAGGGGCGCGCCGGTCTCCCCGCGCGCCTCCTGCCAGCGGACATGTATGCCCTCGTCGCGGGCCAGCTCCGCCATCCTGCGCAGCTGGCCGCGCGACATCGGGTCGACCGGGGGGAGGACGACGACCGTGGTGTCGGGTCCTCCCCGGGTGTGGGTCCACTCCAGGACGTTCAGGAGCTGGACCGGGCTCTCGACGAAGGCGAGGTTCACCGGTCGGCCCGTCAGACCGCGACCGGCTCGGCGGCCGGCGCGTTCTCGCCCTCGGCGGCGACGACGCCCGCGACCCGGCGGAGCTTCTTCATCGGGCCGAGCTCGGACTCGTAGACCTTCTTGACGCCGTCACCGAGGGACGCCTCGATGGTGCGGATGTCGCGGACGAGGCGCGTGAGGCCCTGCGGCTCGACGGAGGCGGCCTGGTCGGAGCCCCACATGGCGCGGTCCAGGGTGATGTGGCGCTCGACGAACGTGGCGCCGAGCGCGACGGCGGCGAGGGTCGTCTGCAGACCGGTCTCGTGGCCGCTGTAGCCGATCGGGACGTTCGGGTACTCCTGCTGGAGGGTGTTGATGACCCGCAGGTTGAGCTCCTCGGCCTTCGCCGGGTACGTCGACGTGGCGTGGCAGAGCAGGATGTTGTCGCTGCCGAGGACCTCGACCGCGTGCCGGATCTGCTTCGGCGTCGACATGCCGGTGGAGAGGATGACGGTGCGGCCGGTGGCGCGGAGCGCGCGCAGGAGCTCGTCGTCGGTGAGGGAGGCGGAGGCGACCTTGTGCGCGGGGACGTCGAACTTCTCCAGGAAGGCGACGGCCTCGGTGTCCCACGGGGAGGCGAACCAGTCGATGCCGCGCTTGGCGCAGTGCTCGGCGATGGCGGTGTACTCCGCCTCGCCGAACTCGACGCGGTGGCGGTAGTCGATGTACGTCATCCGGCCCCAGGGGGTGTCGCGCTCGATGTCCCACTGGTCGCGCGGGGTGCAGATCTCCGGGGTGCGCTTCTGGAACTTGACGGCGTCGCAGCCGGCTTCGGCGGCCACGTCGATCAGCGCGAGGGCGTTCTCGAGGTCACCGTTGTGGTTGATGCCGATCTCGCCGGTGACGTAGACGGGGTGACCGGGTCCGGCGGTGCGGGTGCCGAAGGTGCGCAGGCGGGAGGTGCTGCTCATGGTGGTGCTTCCTTACATGGTGGGGGTGTTGGGGACAGTGGTGAGAGTGGGACCCAGGAGCCAGGCCGCGATCTCGCGGATGGCGCCGGAGCCGCCGGGGTTGGTGGTCACGGCGCGCGCGGCGGCACGCACCGAGTCGTGGGCACTCGCCACGGCGACGGGCCAGCCCGCCAGGCCGAAGCAGGCCAGGTCGTTGACGTCGTTGCCGACGTAGAGCACGCGGTCGGGAGCGATGGACTGCTCCTCGCACCACTGCTTGAGCGCCAGGTCCTTGCGGTCGATGCCGTGGAGGACCGGGACCTGGAGTTTGCGGGCGCGGGCGGCGACGACCGGGTTCTGTTCCGTGGAGAGGATCAGCAGCGGCAGTCCGGCCCGGCGCAGTGCGGCGATGCCGAGCCCGTCGCCCCGGTGCACGGCGACGGTCTCGCGTCCGTCGGAGTCGATGAGGACGCGGTCGTCGGTCTGTGTGCCGTCGAAGTCGAGGACGACGGCGTCGATGTCCGCCCGGGTGGGCAGCGGGGACGGGTCCAGGAGCGGCGCGAGGACGCGGGCGCGGGCCAGGTCGTGCGGGTCGTCGATCTCCAGCACCCGCGCGGGGTCGGTCCGCACCAGCGCGGTGTGGCCGAAGAAGCGGTGGCGGTGGGTGCGGAAACCCTCGACGTCCATGGCGTAGGCGGCGCCCGTCTCCAGGAGGTCCTGGGGCCGGTCCTGGCGGCGGGGGC
This sequence comes from Streptomyces sp. CB02058, assembly GCF_001905505.1. Lineage (GTDB taxonomy): Bacteria > Actinomycetota > Actinomycetes > Streptomycetales > Streptomycetaceae > Streptomyces. The sequence goes on along the minus strand of NZ_LIPG01000001.1, from coordinate 629,110 downwards.
GTACGGACTTGTCGTGGTTGACGCCGTAGGTGTCGTCCTCGACGGCGCTGCCGTCGCGCCACACGAAGCCGTGGAAGGGGGCCACGGTGACGGCCGTGTCGGCGCCTTCGCGGGCGACCGCGGCGGCGACGCCGTCGATGTCCTCGCGGGTGATGAAGGGGCTCGTGCACTGGACCAGGAGCACCACGTCGGCCGTGCGGCCGTGCCCCATCGCCTCGTACGCGTCCAGGGCGTGCAGGACGGCGTCCTCGCTGGTCGCGGTGTCGCCCGCGATGGCGGCGGGGCGCTGCACGCAGTGCAGCCGGCCGGCCTCGCCCAGCGCCTCGCCGGTCGCGCGGGCGGCGTCGGCGATGGCCGCGTCGTCGGTGGTGACGACGACGTCGGTGACCTCGGGCGAGGCGAGGCAGGCACGGACCGCGCGGGCGACGAGCGGAACTCCGCCGACCTGGGCGAGGTTCTTGGCGGGCACGCCCTTGGATCCGCCGCGGGCGGGGATCACGGCGAGCACGGTGGGGGGCGGGGTCATGGATGCTCCTGAATCGGTGGTCACAGCTCGCCCATCCGCCGGATCACGGGGGCGACCCGCTGCACGCCGTGGCGGTAGGCGCCGCGCGCCGCGTTGCGTACGGTTTCGCGCACCGCGCCCCGGACCCGGCCGGTCTCCTTGGGGGCGACGGCGCCCGGAAGGGGCACGCCGTCGGGGCCCAGGTGGTGGCGGGCGAGGATGCCGGGGAGGTACCCGGGCGCGGTGGCGGGCGTGTAGTAGGGGGCGAGGCGGGGAAGCGGCCCTGCGGCGAGCAGCGCTCCGACCCGGGCGCGGGCGGTGTCGTAGGCCGTCGCGTAGCTGCCGTCGGCGGCGACGCCCTGGCCGGCGAGCCACTCCTCGTCGGGCTCGGGGCGCAGGCCGCCGTCGAGGTGGTCCCAGGAGGTGATCAGCCCGGAGCCGATGAAGTGGTGGTTGCCGAGGGTCTCGCGGACGCCGAGGTCGGAGAGGACCGCTGTCGGGATGCGGCGGTGCAGCGACTCCAGGGCGGCGGTCGAGGACACGGTGACCAGCAGGTCGGTGCGGTCCAGGACCTCGCCCATGTGGCCGTACACCAGGCGGAAGTTGGGCGGCAGTCCGCCGGGGAGCCGCTCGGCGAGACGCTGGTAGGGGAGCTCCTCGATGTGCGTGGTGTGCTCACCCGGCTTGGAGCGCAGCTTCAGCAGCACCTCGCGGCCGGGGTGCAGCCGGGCGTGCTCGACGAGGCGGCGCAGCAGGTACATCCGGTCGGCGCGGGACGCGGGGACCGAGGGCTGGGCGGCGAACACCACGGTGTCGCGGCCCTCCACCGCCCGGTGGGGCTCCCCGCCGAGGAAGGGCAGGGCGGCCTCGGTGACGGACGAGGCGTCGGCGCCGACCCCTTCGTACACCGCGCGGAAACGGGCCGCGTCGTGACGGGAGTTGGCGAGGACGACGTCCGCGCCGTGGCGCAGCAGGAGTCCGTCGGCGAGCTTCTCGTAGACCACCCCGACATAGCCGGTGACGACGACGGGCCTGCGGGGCAGCTCCAGTGCGGCCAGTCCGTGCAGCACGGCCTGGACGGCGCCGCCGACGAGGGCGAGCACCACGACGTCGTACGCCTCGTCCCGCACCGTGTGCAGGAACTCGACGGCCGTCACCTCGCGCACCCGGTCCGTGTCGACCCCGACCTCGCCCACCTCGGCGAGCTGCCTGGGTGTCGGGGTGGCCCGGCCGCGCAGCAGCAGCCCGGTGATCTCCACGGGGCGGTCCACTCCGGTCTCCCGGGCCCCGGCGAGGCGGCGCGCGGTGAGCGCGCCCCATTTCCACCGGGTGTCGGAGTCGGCGAGCACGGCCATACGCAGGGCCGCGCTTCCGGCTGCTGGGGTGACGGCCAAAGCGGCCGCGTCTTCGGTACGAGGGGGCACGTCGTAAAAGCTAGGAAGCCATTCCGATCCGCGGCCCAACGCGGTGGCAACAGATGGTTAACAGCCGGTCGACGCTTGGGGATTTGCTTCCGCAGCCATGTGAATCGACCTCGCATACGGGCCGGTTCACTTTTCCGCCGCGCTTCGTTCACTTTGCGTATGCGCGGGCGACAAAGCAAATGCCGGGGCCGCCCCTAACGTGACGCGGGTGGTCAAGCTCTCCGTCATCGTGCCGTTCTTCAACGTTCAGGCCTACGCGTCCGACACCCTCAGAAGTCTGCGGGCCAATGCCCGCGAGGACTTCGAGTTCATCCTCGTCGACGACTGTTCGACCGACGGCACGGCGGATCTTCTGTGCCGGGCCGCCGAGGACATCGAGGGCGTGGTGGTCCTCTCGCACGAACGCAACGCCGGTCTGGCCACCGCCCGCAACACCGGTCTGGACGCGGCCCGCGGCGAGTTCATCGCCTTCCTGGACGGCGACGACTGGGTCGCCCCCGGCCACTACGCCCGCCTTCTCGCCCGGACCGAGGCCCTGGGCTGCTCGTTCGTGCGCACGGACCATGTCCAGGTCACCGGCACGTCCCGTACGCTGCGCCGCGTCCCGCACGGTCCGCGCGGGGTGGTGGGCGACCCCAGGGACGCGATCCTGCCCGCGGACCGGACCACCTCGGTGGACTACGCGTACGCCTGGGCCGGGCTCTACCACCGTGACCTGCTGGACCAGGGGCTGCTGCGTTTCACGGACGGGCTGCGCACCGCCGAGGACCGGCCGTGGATCTGGCGGCTGCACCGGAAGGCCCCGTCCTTCGCGGTCCTGGGAACTCTGAGCCATTTCTACCGGCGGGGTGTCGCGTCCTCCCTCACCCGGATCGGCGACGAACGCCGACTGGATTTCATTCGTGCTTACGGCCAGGTGCTGTCCGACACCGCTTCGGACCCCGCGGCCGACGAACTCCTGCCGAAAGCGGTGCGCACCTACTGCGCCGTCATCGCCCATCACGTCGGAGCCGTCGGTGAATTCGAACCACCGGTGGCCCGCACCCTGAAATCACTCTGCGCGGCGGCGCTGAAAAACATGCCCCAGCCGATTCTGGACCATGTCCTGGACTCCATGGACACGGAACGGGCGACCGTGCTCCGAAGGCTGCGCCGCCGTCCCGCAGGCATCAAGGAGACGAGCGCCGCGTGACCGTCCAGATCTTCGCCGCCTCGGGGCCGCACGGAACGGCCACGCTTGCCGCGGCCGTCGACTCGGGCTTCTTCGACCCGGACGGCCCCGGCTCCGGCGGCCCCCCGCGCCGCGTCCTGCTGCTCTGCGACACCTCGGCCGTCCCGGAAGCGGCACCACCCGCCGACGCGCTGCCCGGGTACGTCCGGCTGCGTGCCCGGTTCGGCGAGGTGCTCTCGTGGAACGACGCCGTCCGCCCCCTGCACCCCGGCGCGTGGACGCCCCGCCCCGACGACGTACCCCTGTGGGAGCGCCATCTGCGCCGCCTCTGGGACCTCGGGGACGAGCCGGTCGAGCTGGTGCTGGAGTCCCCGCACGCCTCCCCCGCCCTGGCGCTCGCCCAGATCTTCACCGACGGTCCGGTCACCGTGTACGCGGACGGGCCGGCCGGATACGGCCCCACCGGCGGGAAGGTCGGCCCGCCGGTCGGCACCCGCGTCCGGCAGCTGCTCCACCCGGATCTCCTGCCGGGCCTGAAGCCGCTGCTGCTGGCCGAGTTCGGCGTGCCCGTGCGCGCGGTGCCGGCCGGGGCCCTGCGGAAGGTCTACGGCGAGATGGCCGACGCCGCACCGGTGCCGGACGCCCTCCGGGGCGCGGCGGTCCTGCTGCTCCCCGAGCCGGGGGTGCTGTCCGCCGCCGAGGAGTCGGCGATCGGGCCGCGGATGGTCCGGGACACGGTGGCGCTGGGGCACACGCGGCTCGTCGTCCACCCGCACCCCGGCGCGCCCGCACCCGGGCTCGGCGCGCTGCGGGCGGAGGCCTCCCGGCTCGGTGCCGAACTGGCCGTGCCCGCCACGGACCTGCCCGGCGTCCCGCTCCCCGCCGAGGTCCTGTTCGAGCGGCTGCGCCCCGCGCTGGTCGTCGGCTGCTCCTCGTCCGCGCTGCTCACGGCGTCGGTGACGTACGGCCTTCCCGTGGCGGTCACCGGCACCGGCACGCTCCTGGAGCGCCTCGCACCGTACGAGAACCCCGCCAGGATTCCGGCGACGATCACCGACGCGCTGCTGCCCGCTCTGGACGACCCCGAGGCCGTGAAGGGGCAGTCGCCGCCGACGGAGGCCACGGTGGCCGAGGCACTGGGCGGTCTGCTGGACGCCGTCGCCTTCGCCATGCGGCCGCGGGTGCGTCCCGACCTCCGCCCGGCCGCCGAGCTCTATCTCTCCACCCGGCTGAACGCCCGGACCTGGCGCTACTTCAAGCGCCGCCGCCTGGCCTCGCTCGCCCTTCCCGGTGTCGTCCCCAATCGTCTGGCCTCCGTCCGCCGCAACGCGACGCTGCGCCGGATGGCCCGGCGCGCCCGCGCGCTGGCCCGTCGCTGACCGGGTGCCGCCAAGGGCCTCTCGTTTGGATCATGCCGGGCTCGCGTGCCCTGGCACCGCACCTCGCGGCGTTGTCATCGGTCGCCATGGCTCCGCCGCCTTGCGATGCACGGCACCAGACCCCGCTCCCTGACCCAGCCTGATCCAAACGAAAGCCCCTAGCCCAGCAGGCGGGTCAGGCCGAGGCGGGTCCACAGGAGCGCGGCGCCGAAGGAGAGGGCCGTGGTGGCGGCGGTGACGGCGAGAGCCAGCCCCGCCGCCACCGGCAGGGAGAGATCGCTGCCGACGAGCAGGTCGGTGAGGACGCCCAGGACCAGGACGTGGATCATGTACGCGCCGAACGAGGCGCCCGCCAGCCTGGTCAGGGCCGGGCGCAGCCGCTCGGGGACCGGCACGCGGTGCAGGGAGAGCAGCACACCGGCGCTGAACAGGGCGACCAGGACGCTCGCGTACGGGATCGCGTAGTGCACCCCGTGCTGGTACGCGACGATCGCGGCCAGCGCCCCGCCCGCAGGGAGCAGCCACCACAGGCCGCGCCTGCCGAACGTACCGGCGGGCAGTGAGAGGAGCAGGGCGCCCAGCACGGCGTAGATCAGCTGGTACGGGCCGAAGCCCCAGCCGAAGCGCGGCAGTTCCAGGCCCGTGATCCGGGACAGGTCACCGGCCAGCGTCGGGGCGGCGCCCAGCACGAGGAGGCCGGCGCCCAGGCCCCAGGGGCGCTTGCCGGACTTCACCAGGGCGGCGAAGGCCAGGAGCATGATCACGGGGATGTAGGCGTACAGGTACCAGAGGTGGTACGCCGGGCGGACCGAGGCGAAGAGCGAGTCGAGCGCCAGCTCGCCGACCGGGGCGTCGTTGGTGCCGCGCAGCCTGCCCCAGGCCAGGTAGAGCGCGGTCCAGACGCCGAGCGGCACCACGATCCGGACGATGCGCTGCCACAGCTGCCGCCCGTCGCGGACCGGGGCGCCGACCAGGACCACCCATCCGGCGATCGCGAAGAACAGGGGCACGGCGAAACGGCCCGCCGAGTCCGCGGCCAGCCCGGCCCAGTAGGTGCCGGGCCCGTTCGAGGCCTCGCGGCCCGCCGTGTTCACGAACGCCGAGCCGGTGTGGCAGAGGATCACGCCGACGGAGCAGAGCAGCCGCACCAGGTCGATGTCGTACCGGTGTTCACGGCGCGGCCGGGACCCGGCGGCGGGCTGCGGGGACTCGGCGGGCGCGCCGGACGGGGAGGAACCGGCGGGCGAGGAGACGGAGGAAGACATGGTCATCGAAGGCTATGAACGCGCGTGGCCGGGGTGAACTCCGGTCAGGTGAACAGTCACTTCGTCCGGGTGTCGGGCAGGTGAAGGTCCCGTGCGCCCTCGGCGGTGCGGGGCCCGGGGACGTGCGGGACGGGGGCCCCGGAGAAGGGGTCGGGCAGCCCGAACAGCTTCTGGAGTTCGCCGAGGTTGGCGCGGGTGACCGACCAGAGGCGTTCCTGCCGGCCGTGCACGTCGGCCACGGCCGCCGTGTGGTGGTCCAGCACGTCGGCCGCCCGCTCGGCGAGGCGGGCGCCGAGCGCCCTGTCGTGGACGGACACGCCCCACTCGGGACGTTCGATGTCGGAGAGGAAGTAGGCGAGTTTGGGGTGCGAGACCAGGCTGATGATCGGCGTACCGCAGCCGAAGGGGATCATCCCCGCGTGCCCGCGCATGCCGATGACCAGGCGCGTGTGCCGGTAGAGCTCGCGGATCCGGTCGTTGGAGAACAGGTACAGCGGCTCCACCGGCAGAGCGACGCCGTGCTCCCTGCGCAGGTCGTGGACGAACTTCTCGTCGGCCGGCATGTGGGCGGCGTAGCGGACCTCCGCGCGCTTCCCGATGGCGCGGACGGCGGCGGCCGTCTCGGCGAGGAAGTGGCCGTAGTCGTGGCCGAAGCGCAGACCGGCCCGGTCGTAGGCGCAGTTGACCAGCACGGTGTCGTCCCGGTGATCCGCGTCGGCCGTGCCGGGTTCGAGGTGGCGGGCGACGGTGGTGGGGCAGGGCTGGTAGCGCACCCGGTCGCGGAGTTCCTCCGGCAGGAGTTCGCGGACCCGGTCCACGGAGCCCTGGTTGCGCAGCCCGAAGAACGCCGACCGCCCCACGAGGGGGCGCAGGCTCTCCGCGAAGCGCTCGCGGCGGTAGCGCTGGCCGTCGAACACGTTGTAGCCGACCGCGAAGACGGCGAGCGGCGCGGTGATCCGGGCCAGGACCGCGTCGGGGATGTTCCACTGCCAGCCGCTGTTGCCGTTGGGCGCGGTGTCGGGGAGGAAGAGCCCGCCGCCGCCGACGACGATGCCGCGCCTGGCGTTGAGCTCCTCCAGGCCGGGCTCGTCGACCAGGCGGTGCACGGACCGCTCGTGCCAGCGGGCGGGTCCGGTGTCCGGGCCGAAGCACATGCGTACGGCTTCGGGCAGCACCTTGTCGCCCGCGTTCTCCTGGCCGTCGGCGAACAGGGCCACATGCGCGAGCTGGTCACCGGGCGGGGCGGCGTCCGGGCGCGCGGGAGCGGCTCCGGGGTTCGTACGGGCGTACCAGGCATGGCAGTTGGCGTCGGTGGGGTCGGCGTCGATGCCCTCCCTGGCGTAGTCCCGGGCGTCCTCGGTCCGGCCCAGCAGCCAGGCGAGCCGGGCGAGCTGTCCGTACGCGCGCGCGGCGAAGTCCGGTGACACGGTGGCCAGGAGCAGGTGCGCCTCGGCCTCCTCGTAGCGGGACAGGGCCATCAGGCTTATGCCCAGGGTCTCGTGGCAGCGCGGGAGGTCCGGCCGGTCCGCCACGGCGGGGGTGAGCAGGGCGACGGCCTCGTCGTAGCGGCCCTGCTGCCGGTGCACCTCGGCGACCTGTCGCACCAGGTCGACCGGCGCACGCCCCCCTTCGGGGAACGGCAGGGCGCAGTGCAGGAGCAGTTCGGGGTGCTTGGAGCCGGGGAGGGCGCAGTAGGCGGCGCGGAACGCCGCGTCGTCCATCTCGTACCGCTCACGCGCCGCGCGCGCCGGGGCGGAGAAGGCGGACGCACCGTCGTCCTCTCCGGACCGGCCCGTCCCGAACCTCAGGACCACGGTGCTGTCGGGTACGGGGGTGTCGTCGTGCGGCGGCCCCGCCGGGACGTCGTAGCGGGAGGCGAGCGGCACGAGGAGCCCCTCGTCCGCCAGTGCCCGGTCGGCCGCCTCCTCGCCCAGGGCCAGGGCGTCGAGCACGGTGTCGGTGACGTCCTGGAGCTGGATCACCGCCGGCCCGCCGCCGCGCAGGGGCCCTTCGCCGCCGGGCCCGGGGACCGCCGCGACGCCGGTGCGCAGGGCCAGCAGCGGGGCGAGGGAGCCCAGGACGACCGTGTCGGTGCCGAGGGCGACGACGGTGTCGTAGCCGGTCGTCCGGAACACGTCGAGGCGGCTCTCCGCGAGGCGCGGGACGAGCCGGGGGTGCAGCCGGCGTGCCGCGTCGAACGCGGAGTCGGGCAGCCCGGGGTGCAGGACGAGGAAGTCCTCGCAGACGGCCGGACCGGTCAGGGCGAGGCTGCGCAGCAGCACCAGCAGGCCGGGCATCCGGTCCTCGTCGGTGTACGCGGCGAAGGCGATCCTGCGCTTGCCGGTGACGGCGCGCCTGTCGTCGGCCTCGGGTCCGGCGGCCGGTCCGCCGTCGGCGGGGCCGGTGCGTCTGTCCGCGGGAGTGGTGTTCATCGGAGCGCGGTCCTCATCTCGGTCTCGTCCTCGTGTGTCGCATGGGCCGTGACCCACTCGCGCTCGGGCGGCAGCAGCTGCCCCGGCAGCCCGAAGCCGATGAGGTCCAGCCGGCCCGCGTCCAGGAAGTCCAGCAGCCGGAGCACCGTGAAGGCGGTGCTGGTCCGCGTGGACCAGCCGTCCTCGCCGAGCAGCGCCGGGTCGTCCAGGGGGTGCCGCAGCGAGGCGTCCCCGACACGGTCCTGGGCGCCTGCGGCGAGACGGGCGCGCAGGGCCCTGCGCCAGTGCGCGAGGGGGTCGCCGAAGACCAGCCGGGTCCCGGCCCTGCGGTCCCAGGCCGGACCGGTCCACGGGGTGTCGCCGCGCAGCGTGAGCGCGTGCAGGTCGGTGCGCGGGGCGCCCTCGGGGAGGGCGTCGCAGCGCACGACCAGGTCGTATCCCTCGATCAGCCTGCCGAGCGCGCTGCCCGGGACCCGCTCCTCCTCGGCGATCCGGGGCGCCCCCGCGACCAGGCACACCGAGCGTCCCGCGACGAGGCGGCGCAGCGCGGGCACCCCGACGGGCTCGGCTCCGCCGAGCAGGGGGTCGGCCATCCTGTCCCGGTCCAGCAGCCGCCGGTAGGCGGCGTAGAGCGCGGCGAGACGGCGCACGGCCGGGTCCGCCATGCCGCCGCCCTCGGCGGTCCGCCGCCGTACGGCGTCGGCGAAGGCGGTACGCGCCTCACCGGCGGCGCTCTCGCGCAGAAGGCCGCCGCTCTCCCCCGGGAGCAGCAGGGCGGCTTCGTCCAGGCAGGCGCGCAGTTCCTTCAGGGTGGCGATCCGCCGCACGATGTCCTGCGCGGACGAGGGGTTCTGCTGGAGCGTCAGATGGCGCTCGTACGCCACGACGGCCTCGTCGCTCCGGCCGAGCGCGTCCAGGGCGCTCCCCCGCAGCCGCCAGGCACCCTTGGACCTGGGCCGCAGCGCGGTCGCCTCGACGGCGATGCCCAGGGCGAGGCGGGCCTCGGCGTCACCGCCCGCCTCCAGGGCGAGCCGGCCGGTCCGCAGCAGCGCGTCGAACATGCCGTCCGCGTCGCCGCCGCAGGCCGTCGTGAGACCGCCGACGGCGGCGACCAGCCGGGTCTGCCGGGCATCGCTCATGGGGCCGCCCGCGGCGAGGCCCGCAAGGTAGTCGCCGCACAGCCGCAGGGCGGCGGGCGCCGTCGCCGTGGCGTCCTGTCCGGTTCTGGCCCGTACTGCCTTGAGCAGCCCCGTGAAGGTCTGGCCCATGCTCGTTCCGCCGTTCTGTCAGTGGCCGGCCGGGGCACGCTCCCCGGTTCCGGGGTCAGAGGCCCAGGCTGGTGCGGGTGCGGCGTACGGTGCGGCGCAGCCGGATCGCCGCTCCTCGCGGGCCGCCGCCGGGAAGCGTGAGCTTCTGGAGGCGGCGCCGCTTGAAGTAGTGCTGCGTGGTGGCGTCGAGGTGGTCCCGCAGCCAGGACTCGGCCTCGGCGCGCAGCGTGGGGTGGAGGCCGGACTGCATGCAGTAGCCGACGGTCCTGACCAGCGGTGCCAGGGTCTTCGGTGCGGTCGACGGCAGTCCGGGCACGGGCTCACCGCCCTGCGCGTCCAGGTCGGGCACGAGGTGGTCGACGATCGTCAGCGGGACGCGGTTGCTGTTCTCGTACGGGGTGATGCGGTCCAGCACGAGGCGGGTCCCTACGCGGGCGACGGGGATGCCGTAGTAGGCCGCGGCGGTGAACATCGCGGTCGAGAAGCAGCCGACGACGAGGGTGGGCGCGCACCGTTCGTAGAGGGTCTCGGCGAGCAGCGGGCCGTCCAGCGTGGTCAGCCGCACCCCCAGCTCGGCGGCGGTGTCGTCCAGCGCCCGTGAGTAGCGGGCCGGCGCGGTGGGGTGCGGCTTGAACAGGACGGAGGTGTGGCCGGCCCGCGCCGCGCCGCGCAGCATGCGGATGTGCAGGTCCTCCTCCTCCTCGGCGGTGAGGATGTTCAGGGCCGCGAGGTACTGCCCGAGGAGCATGGCCGTGGGCGCCGCCTCCTCGGCCGCCGCGAGCTGCCGGTCGCCGTCCGCCGATCCGGCGATCTCGCCGAGCACCTTGCGGAAGGCGTCGTTCGGGACGAGTTCGGGCTCGACCCCCGACTCGGCCAGCAGGAGGGGCCGCAGTCCCGGTACGAGGTCCAGGTGCAGCACCCGCTGGATGCGGCAGGCGATGGACCTCGGCACCTTGTTGCGCGTCGGGCCGTAGCTCATCAGGCCGTCGGCGTAGACGTGCACGGCGCTCTCGGCGAAGATCGCGGCGAGTGCCCGGGCGGGGTTGACCTGGATGGATTCGACGGCGAGGTCGACGGGCCCGGTGGGGTCGATGCCCCAGGCGAGCCGGAAGGCACGCTGCCAGAGTTCGGTCTCCTCGGGGCGCGGACCCCAGCCGCTGGGATGGTGCGGGCTGATGGCCTCGTTCCAGTCGACGACGGAGTCGAAGCGGGCCGCGATGTCGCCGTACCCCCGCATCTCCTCCAGCCGGAGGGCGGTCTCGGGGATCGCGGCGTTGTTGGAGACGAGCAGGACGCGGTGGCTGTCCTGCCCGGGTCCGAACTGTCCGGCGTCGAGCGCCGCGGCGAGCGTGGCCGCCCCGTAGAGGGTCGAGACCTGGAAGATCTGGGTGCGTCGCGTGGGCATGGGTCAGGCGGCCTTCTGCTTGTCACGCAGGCGGTTGAGCAGGGTGCTGCGCTTGGCGTCCATCATCGTCAGGGTGTGGTCGAGCACCTGCTGCGGCATGCGGTGCAGCGCGGCGGCCGACTCGTGGCGCAGGCGCCGGAAGGTCCCGGGCTCGTACGCGTCCGCCTTCTCGTTGTGGAAGGCGATCATCGCGCAGTAGGTGCGGACCGCCTTCGGGAGGAGGATCTCCGCGTCCCGGTCCTCGCGGATCTCGTCCAGCAGCGTGTCGTAGGCGGGGAAGAAGTCCAGCTGGCGGGAGTCCTTGATCTGGGTCAGGGAGGTGGTGACCCCGCGCCGGTAAAAAATGCCGTACAGGTTCAGCGCCGCGTAACTGCGGGCCCGCAGGTGCAGCTGCCAGATCCACAGCCGGTCCTCCGCGGTGCGCAGCCGGGTGGTGAAGCGGTGGCCGCCGTCGTCGAAGAGCCGCCGGTGGTAGACGCCCGCCCAGACGAAGGGGTAGTCGACCATCGTCTCCCACTCGGGCGAGGCGATGCCCTGCCGCGGGTCCAGCACGGTGTCACGGAGCGGGGCGGGCGCCCGCTTCACGACCCGGGCGGTGCCGGTGGCCTGGACGTGGTCGGTGCGGGCGAAGTCGCAGTCCAGTCCGGCGGCGGCGTGCAGCAGCCGGTCCAGATGGCCGGGGGCGTACCAGTCGTCGCCGTCGAGGAAGGTGACGAAGTCGCCGCGGGCCGCGTCGATGCCGCTGTTGCGGGCCGCCGCGATGCCCTGGTTCTCCTCGTGCCGGATGACCTCGGCGTTCGGGAGTCTGTCGGCCCAGCGGTCGATGACGGCCGGTGTGTCGTCCGTGGAGCAGTCGTCCACCAGCAGGAACTCGATGTCCGGGCCGGTGTTGCGGGCGAGACTGCCCAGCGTCGTGTCGGCGAACGCGCCGACATTGTGGAACGGGACGACAACGGACAGTTTCGGCACGCGGACCCTCGCCTTCGATCTTGGTCCGCACACGCTAGTGACGCGGGTGGAGGGGAGGGTGTCGCCCGGCCCGACGAACGGTGAACTCTGGGCGTCCCCGGGGTGACTCCGGCCGGGCCGCGCGGCGGCGGGCGTCCCCGGCGGGGAAAGGCCTGCCCGCGTGGCACCCGCGGGGGTCTACTTCACCCCGTAACGCGCCTCGATGCCCGCGATGACGATCCACAGGCCGTCCTCGAATCTCTCGTCGTAGTTGCCGAAGATCTCGGCCCCGGCCGCGGCCGCGAGGGGATAGCGCTTCAGACGTTCGGCCCGCTCGTCGACGTCGTACCCGTCCCGCCGCTCGTCCGGCATGGGCTGCACGCCCTGCTCCTCGGTGACGAAGCCCATCGTGTACGCGTTCACGGTCGTGCCCGCGCGCACCGCCTGCCACAGCTCGAACCCCGCGTCGACCATCGTGCGGAGGTGGGCCTCCAGGCCGTCGGCGTGGTCGGTGCCGGTGAACCGGGCACCGCTGTAGACCTTGGCGCCGTCGCGATAGCGCAGCAGCGCCCCACGCAACGCGCCCTGGTAGGCCACCATCTGTTGCTGCCAGGTACGGGGTACGGGGCCGGGCAGATCGCCCTCCAGCATCCGGCGGTACATGACGGTCGCCATCTCGTCGAGCAGCGCCTGCTTGTCCTTGAAGTGCCAGTACAGCGCGGGTGCCTTGACGTCCAGCTCCCGCGCGATGGCGCGCAGGCTCAGCCCGTCGAGGCCCACCTCGTTCAGCAGCCTCAGCGCGGTGTCCGCGACACGTGCCCTGTCGATCTTCGTCGTACCCACCTTGACAATTTAACAGCGTTAAGCCCACACTCGCGACCATGGAACTTAACAGCGTTAAGGAAACTCGGGTCCTGGTGGCCGGCGCGGGTCCCAGCGGCCTCGCCCTGGCCTGCGACCTCACCCGCCGCGGTGTGCGCGCCCTCGTCGTCGAACAGGCCCCGTCGCTCTTCCCGGGCTCACGCGGCAAGGGCATCCAGCCCCGCACCCGGGAGGTGTTCGACGACCTCGGCGTGGGCGACGCCGTACGGGAGCACGGCGGCCCGGCCCCCGTCGGGATGACCTGGGGCGGAGGCGAGCGCCGGGGCGAGTACGACATGTTCCGCCGCGCGGCCCCCACCGAGGCCGAGCCGTACGGGGAGCCCTGGATGATGCCGCAGTGGCGGACCCAGGAGATCCTGCTCGCGCGTCTGCGCGAACTGGGCGGCGACGTCCTCTTCTCCTCGGCCCTCACCGGCCTGTCCCAGGACACCGAGGGGGTGACGGCACGGCTCACCACCGGCGAGGTGCGCGCCTCCTACCTGGTCGCGGCGGACGGCGGGCGCTCCACGGTCCGGCGCGCCCTCGGCATCGCGATGGAGGGCGAAACCGTCGACCCCTCGCCCACCCTGGTGGCCGACGTACGCATCGCGGAGGAGTCCCTCGACCGGCTCAACTGGCACATATTCCTGGACGAGGCGGGCCTGATGACGCTGTGCCCGCTGCCCGGCACGGCGGACTTCCAGCTGATGGCCCAGTTCAAGGAGGGGGCGCCGGACCTCTCGCCCAAGGGCGTGCGGGCCCTCGTCGCCGCACGCACCCACCTGGGCGCGGACGACGTCACCGAGGTGCGCTGGTCGTCGGACTTCCGGCCGCGCGCGGCCCTGGCCGCCCGCTTCCGTTCCGGCCGGGTCCTCCTCGTGGGCGACGCCGCGCACATCCACTCCCCGGCGGGCGGACAGGGGCTGAACACCAGCGTCCAGGACGCCTACAACCTCGGCTGGAAGCTCGGCCAGGTGCTGCTGCACGGCGCACCCGCCACCCTGCTGGAGACCTACGAGCAGGAACGCCGGCCGGTCGCGGCCGGGATGCTGGACCTCTCGACCCGCGTCCACCGCGGCGAGCAGGAGCGCGGCACCGCGGCCCAGCAGCTGGGTCTCGGCTACCGCGAGGGCCCGCTGGCCTCCGGCCGGGCCGGCCTCCTGGAGGCCGGCGACCGGGCGCCGGACGGGTCCGCGGGCGAGCACGGGCGGCTCTTCGACGTCTTCCGGGGACCGCACTTCACCCTGCTCGCGGTCGGCACGGACGCGCCGCTGCCCGCGGACGAGGACGGGGTGCTGCGGGCCTTCCGCACCGAGGAGAGCGCGGCCTACGGCAAGGGGCTGTTCCTGATCAGGCCGGACGGCTACATCGGCTGGGCGGGCGAGGACACCTCCGGGCTCGCCGGGTACGCCGCACCCCTGGGCCTTGACCTCGACTTTGCTTGAGGTCCTACGGTCCGGGACATGGACTACTCACATGACGACGCGGGTCTCGCACGGCAGCCCATCGGTTACTGGAGCTGGGCCGCCCACGAAGCGACCGTGACCCACATCCGGGCCGCACTGGCCGAACACGGTCTGACCCAGCCCCCCTGGTGGGTCCTGAACCAGCTGACCGAAGCGGACGAGCACGGCCGCCCGCGCGCCGAGGTGGTCGCGATGCTCCGCGGCTATCTGAACGCCGGCGACACACTGGAGCCCGACATCGACTCCCTCATCGCCCGGGGCCTGGTCACCGAGGACGCGGCCACCCGGCTGCGGCTCACACCCGAGGGGCACGCGCTGCGCGCCAGGGCCTTCGAGCGCGTCGGCAGGGCGAGCGCCGAGATCCACGCCGGAATCCCGGACGAGGAGTTCGTCGCCGCTCTCAAGGTCCTCCAGCGCATGATCCACAACGTGGGCGGCAAGGCCTGGCACCACTGAGCCCGGCACCCGGCCGGAACGCTCAGACGCTGCTGAAGGACAGCTTCGCCGCGAACCCGAGGAACAGCACGCCCGCCGCCGAAGTGGCCCCCGCCGAGAGCCGCTTGCGGCGGCGGAACGCGGTGGCCAGACGGGTGCCGCCGAAGATGAGCGTCGAGAGGTAGAGGAAGCTGCCGATCTGGAGCAGCGTGCCGAGCACCAGGAAGGAGAGCGCCGGATAGGCGTAACCGGGATCGACGAACTGCACGAAGAAGGAGATCAGGCTCAGGATGGCCTTCGGGTTGAAGAGGCTCACCACGAGCGCCCGCCTGTAGGGGTGTTCCACCCCCTGCGCGGGCTTCTCGCCCTCCTCCACCAGCTCCGCCGCACGCTGGTGCCGCTCGCGCCACATCGACACGGCGGCCCGCAGCATCCCTATCGCCATCCACGTCAGATAGCCCGCGCCGGCGTACTTGACGACGGCGAAGAGCAGCGGCGTCGTCTGGAGCAGCGAAGCGGCTCCCAGCGCGGACAGCGTCATCAGGACCGTGTCACCGGTCCACACCCCGGCGGCGGCCACATAACCGGTGCGCACCCCGCGCCTGGCGGCGACGGAGAGCACGTACAGCGAATTCGGCCCCGGCAGCAGAATGATCAGCACAAGGCCGGCGAGATAGGTCGGAAGATCGGTGACACCCAGCATGAACGGAGTGTCGCACGCGGGTGCGACACTCCGTCCGGCCGGTCCGCATTGCGGCCGGCCTTCCGGGGCCTCCGTCCGGCTGGTCCGGAACGCTCCGGACACGAGCACGCCTGGCCCGGAGCGCTCCGGACACGAGCACGCCCGGTCCGGAACGCGCCCGGTCCGAAGTCCGCCCGGCCGGGAAGACCCCTCGCGACGGCGGCAGCCTCAGAACGCGTCCGTCGGGACGTACGCCCCCCAGACCTCCCGCAGCGCGTCGCAGACCTCGCCCACCGTGGCCCGCGCCCTGAGCGCGTCCTTCATCGGGTACAGCACGTTGTCCGTGCCCTCCGCCGCCTTCTTGAGCTCCGCGAGCGCCGCGTCCACCGCCCCCTGGTCGCGCTCCGCGCGGAGCTTCGCCAACCGGGCCGCCTGCTGGGCCTCGATCGCGGGGTCGACACGGAGCGGCTCGTACGGCTCCTCCTCGTCGAGGCGGAAGCGGTTCACGCCGACGACCACGCGCTCGCCGCTGTCCGTCTCCTGGGCGACCCGGTACGCGCTGCGCTCGATCTCCCCCTTCTGGAAGCCGCGTTCGATGGCCTCGACCGCGCCCCCCATGTCCTCGACCTTCCGCATCAGCTCCAGGGCCGCGGCCTCGACGTCGTCGGTCATGCTCTCGACGACGTAACTGCCCGCGAACGGGTCCACGGTCGCCGTCACGTCCGTCTCGTACGCCAGGACCTGCTGGGTGCGCAGGGCGAGCCGGGCCGACTTGTCCGTCGGCAGGGCGATCGCCTCGTCGAAGGAGTTGGTGTGCAGCGACTGCGTGCCGCCGAGCACCGCGCCCAGGCCCTGCACGGCGACCCGGACGAGGTTGACCTCGGGCTGCTGGGCGGTGAGCTGGACGCCCGCGGTCTGCGTGTGGAAGCGCAGCATCAGCGACTTGGGGTTCTCCGCGCCGAACTCCTCCTTCATCACCCGGGCCCAGATCCGGCGCGCGGCACGGAACTTGGCGACCTCCTCGAGGATCGTCGTACGGGCGACGAAGAAGAAGGAGAGCCGCGGCGCGAAGTCGTCCACGTCCATGCCCGCGGCCACGGCGGTACGGACGTACTCGATGCCGTCCGCGAGGGTGAAGGCGATCTCCTGCGCGGGCGTGGCTCCGGCCTCGGCCATGTGGTAGCCCGAGATCGAGATGGTGTTCCACTTCGGGATCTCGGCCCGGCAGTACTTGAAGATGTCGGCGATCAGCCGCAGCGAGGGCTTCGGCGGGAAGATGTACGTGCCCCGGGCGATGTACTCCTTGAGCACGTCGTTCTGGATCGTGCCCGTCAGCCGGCCGGCCGGCACGCCCTGCTCCTCCGCGACGAGCTGGTAGAGCAGGAGCAGCAGCGAGGCGGGGGCGTTGATGGTCATCGAGGTGGAGACCTCGTCCAGCGGGATCCCGCCGAACAGGACGCGCATGTCGTCGATCGAGTCGATCGCCACGCCGACCTTGCCGACCTCGCCCGAGGCGATCGGCGCGTCCGAGTCGTGGCCCATCTGGGTCGGCAGGTCGAACGCGACGGAGAGGCCCGCCGTGCCGTTGGCGATCAGCTGCTTGTAGCGGGCGTTGGACTCGGTGGCGGTGCCGAATCCGGCGTACTGCCGCATCGTCCAGGGCCTGCCCGTGTACATCGTGGGGTAGACACCACGCGTGAAGGGAAAGGCGCCCGGGGCGCCGAGCTTCTCCTCGGCCCGCCAGCCGTCGAGCGCCTCCGGCCCGTACACCGGCTCGATGGGCAGTCCTGACTCGGACTCACGCGTCATGTGCTGTGCCTCCCGCTCAAGCTACTTATCGGTAACAAATCTCGCGACGGACTCTAGCGGCGACGCCCCGGCCTGCGGGCGCCCTCCGCTGGGAGCTTGCTCACAGCCTGCGCGCCGGGGTCTGTGCGCACGCATCCCCATCATGCTCAGGAATCCGCAACCGGGCAGGCCGGGAATCCGTCCCATGAGATATCCGTGCCACACGACGGTCCGCGTGACCGGGGCCGCGACGGGCGAGCCAGGGGGCAGAGGATGAGACTCGTACGGGAGAACAGCCACGCGCGAAGAGTGCGTACGGCGGCCGTGGCGGCTGTCGGCGTGCTCGCACTGACCGTGCTGACGGCGGGCTGCAAGGTGGAGACGGTGGGCGCGGCGGAGCCCACGACCACCGCGACGAAGCCGGGAGCGAGCCCCACGGACGACGCCAAGCCGGGCGGCGGACAGGCGAGCCCCTCGGCGACGCCCTCCAGGACACCGAGCGCGCGCCCCTCCCCGGAACCCAGGACCCTGATGTCCACGGGTGACCGGAGCAAGCGTGTGAAGGAACTCCAGGCCCGGCTGCGCCAGATCGGCCACTTCGACCGCAGCCCCACGGGGTACTACGGCACCACCACCGCCGCCTCCGTGCGGTCCTTCCAGGGCAAGCGCGGCCTGGCCCGCACCGGCAGGACGGACACGGTGACGTGGGAGCGGCTGCTCGCGATGACACGGAAGCCGACGGCGAAGGAGCTCGACCCTCCGACGTCACGGCCCGCCGCGAAGCCCGACGCCCGCTGCATGACCGGCCGGGTTCTGTGCATCAGCAAGAACAGCCGCACGCTGTCCTGGATGATCGACGGCCGGGTCGTCTCGTCCATGGACGTGCGGTTCGGCTCGCAGTACACACCCACCCGCGAGGGCACCTTCTCGGTGTACTGGAAGTCCCGCCACCACGTCTCCACGCTCTACGACTCCCCCATGCCGTACGCCATGTTCTTCAGCGGCGGCCAGGCGGTGCACTACTCGTCGGACTTCGCGGCCCGGGGCTACAGCGGCGCCTCGCACGGCTGCGTGAACGTGAGGGACGAGGCGAAGATCGCCGCTCTCTACGCCCAGGTGAGGAAGGGCGACAAGGTCGTCGTCTACTCGTAGTGAGGGGCGCGGACGGGACCGGGGGAACGTGTCCCGCCCGCGCCTGGTGCGCTGAGCCGAAGGTACGGGGGGAACCCCGGCTCATATGCGCGGCCGATGACCAGTCGGCACTCAGTACTGCGCCGGACCGCCGAAGAACGTTACAGCTGCCGCATTCGTGCAGGTCAGCGCGTTACAGAAGACAACGGGTCAGCGCGTCGTGGAGGACAGCTGCGCCGAGGGGCTCACGGAGGAACCCGTCGTCGGCGGCGCGCCGGTGCCGGACTCCTGCGAGCCGTCGGGGGACTCCGTGCGGAAGGTGATCGAGGGGAGCGAGCCGTTCCCGTCGGAGTCCTTGTCCCCGCCCTTGCCGTCGCCGTCGCCGGAGCCGCCGTTCTCCTCGCCCCGGTCGTCCTCGGCGGCGAGGACGCGGTCGCAGAAGCGGTCCAGGTTGCGCTCGCCGCCGGCCAGTTCGAGCAGGCGGCGCTTCTCGCTCCTGCTCAGGGTGCCGTCGCGATGGGCGCGGCAGGCCTGGACGGACTTCTTGTACACATCGGCCGCGGATTCCCCGGGCAGTTGCCCGTCCGCGCCGTCCTTCGTGCCGCCACCGGCGGTGCCGCTGTCCCGGCCGCCGTCCTCCTGGCCCTGGGCGCCGCCGCCGTCCCGCTCGCCCCGCACGTCACCGTCCGGCTCGGCGGCCGGATCGCCGGACGGGTCCGGGGTGGCGGGAGGGCTGGAAGCCGGGGGCGTCGGGGCGGGCGGCGCCGAGGGCGGGCCGGCGTCGGGCACCTCGGCCCCCAGCTCCTCGGGAGATGCCGCGGCCGAGACGGAGGAGGCCGGAACCGGAGTGCCGTGGCCCCCGAACGGAACGGGGAGCATGCCCGTGCCCCCGGCGACCGCCACCCCGCCGAGCGCGCATCCGGCGAGCGAGACCGCGAGGCCGTAACGCATGGGCCGGGTCCAGCGGGAGCGCCTCCGCGGCACCCGGGGCGCTTCACCGATCCGTACGGTGTGCAGGGCGTCCTGATGGTCGGCGGGCCGGGCGGCACCGGCCGCAGCGGCACGTCCGCCGCCGGGGCGCGCCTCACGGAAGGCGGCCAGCGCGAGGTCCTCGCCGCTCGGTCCGGTACCCGGAGGGACGGGGGTCCGGAGCGCTCTCAGCGCCGACTCCAGCAGCCTGGCCTCGGCTCTCGCATGATCACCGACGGGTTCGACGGCATCGCCGCGGAGCAACTTCTCCGCGGCGTCCGCGTCAAGCCACTCGTGCTGCTCGTCGGCCATCACATGTCCTTCTGCGTCCACGGACGCGAATGCGTCACACCGGCGGGCGCCGTGGAGCCCTGGCGTCCGGGGCGCTGCGCGGGTACGGCACCGAGTTCCTTGGCCACCGCCGGAATCTCGTCGTCCGGGCCGGGGTCCGCGCCGACCAGCTCCGCGAGCCGCTTCAGACCCCGATGGGCGGCGGTGCGCACGGCGCCGGGGCGCTTGCCCAGCGTACGGGCAGCGCTCTTGGCGTCCAGCCCGATGACGACGCGGAGCACGACCGCCTCCGCCTGGTCCTGCGGCAGCTGCGCGATCAGCGACAGGGCGCGTCCCGTCGCCAGCGACTCCAGCGCCTCGCCCGCCGTGTCGGACTCGGCGGCCTCGCCCGCCAGTTCGCTCTCGTCACCGCCGATCGCGGGGCGCCTGCCCCGCATCCGTATGTGATCCAGCGAGCGGTTGCGCGCTATCCGGGCCGCCCAGCCCCGGAAGCGGTCCGCGTCCCCGCTGAACCGGTCGAGGTCACGCGCTATCTGGAGCCAGGACTCGGACGCCACGTCCTCGGCGTCCGCCTCACCGACCAGCGTCCGTATGTAGCCCAGCAGCCGCGGGTGCACGGCGCGGTACACAGTCCGGAAGGCGTCCTCGTCCCCGTCCTGTGCCGCGAGCACCGCGGCGGTCAGCTCCGCGTCGTCCCCCAGCACTCCCTCAACCCGCCCTGCTGATCCGAATCGCAGCTGGTCACCGCTGCTGCGCCACCCTGCGCGACTCAGCACGCTACGTGGTCGGACGGTTCCCCGTCCATGACTTGTACAACCCGCAACTGTCTCCTGACGCAGTGCGGTGTGACAGAAAACGCACCCGTGGCGCTGAGATGAGTACGGGGTCGCTACGCGGCCCCGTGGAAGACGGCCGGGGCCTCTCCTGTGGGGGGTGGCGGCCCCGGTCGTCGTCCCCCACCCCCATGACGCCGTGTCAGGACGCGCCGCCCGGACGGGCCCGGCCGCGAGCATGGCGGGACATCACCGCGCGCAGCACCCGCCGCCCCTCGACCGAGAGGTCCAGGACCCGGCGCAGGCCGGACGCGCCGCCGCCGGCCGTCTCCGCCGTCCCGGCGAGGATCTCCAGGATCTCGGCCTGGCGGCGGAGTTCGCCCATGACGAGCGGGCCGCCGTCGGCCGCCCCGCCCTCCCGGCAGCGGTTCAGCGCCTCCGCGTCCGTCGCCGACGGGAAGTCGAACCGTCCGTGGATGTCCAGCGCGAGGAGCGAACAGGCGTCGGCCCAGGCGCGCAGCGGCCCGGCCTCGAAGCCCCGGGGCGCCGCGCCGAGCAGGGCGACGACGCGGACCGTCGTCCCACCGGTCACCGCCCCGCCGGCCCCGGCCCGCTCCAGCTCCGCGTGCACGGCGTCGAGCCGGCCGGCCCACTCCGCCCCGGTCTCGCAGCTCGCCCAGAGCGGGCGCAGCGGCTCCGGATCGCTCCCGTCCTCCGTCGGCGGAAGACAGCGGTCCAGGCAGGCGAGTCCACTCGCCGCCAGCCCTCGCTCGTCGGCATCCGCGATCAGCTCCAGCAGACTCACCGGCACCTCCCCCATCCGTCCATCGGCCCACGGGAGCGCAGCGCTGCCCGCTACCGCATACAGCGCCGGATGGCTGAAAAGCGTCACTCTTACGACACGGAGGATCACTACGGGACTCAGCCGGACAACCTGTCGATGCCCAGACGGTCCAGAAATGCGAAGAAAAGTTCCTCACCGGAGCACTCGGGATGCTCGATGCGCAGGAGTTCGAGCAAGGGCCCTTCGAGGACACCGCGGCCGGATTCCGCCGCCCACCGGACGGCTCGCGCGGCGGCGTCCTCGGGCTGCAGGAAGTAGTCCTCGATCGTCGTGCCGTCCCGGTCGAGACGCGCGGCCATCGGTGCCCGGCCCAGACAGGCGTACCAGGCTCCGCTGTACGGCGCCGCCGCCTCCACCGCCACGCAGACGCCGTCCATGACGAACCCGAAGAGGACCGGCGCCCCCGCGGCGTCGGCGAGCGCGGCCATGCTGCCCGGCGAGGGATCGGTGGGGTGGGACCAGACCTGCCAGCCGTCCGCGCGGTACTCCCGCAGCGTCAGCCGCTCGCGCGCGTCCCGCAGGGCGGGGTGGCCGATGAGCGGCTCACCGCTGCGGCCCACCAGATAGCAGCCCCAGAAACCCACGTCTCGCTCCCCCCGTGGTGCCGGGCTGCCATTCTTCCCGCCCGGCACCACGGGGAAGCGCGAAAACGGGTCAACTCAGACGGGGGCCTGGCCGGTGGGCGACGGCACGGAGAGCGGGGTCACGCCGAGGGCGGCGCGCTCGCGAGCAGCGCGACCGTCGCCCTGCCGAGCAGCCCCCCCCCAGGGTCCAGCTCTTCGCGAACGTGTGAGCCGCGCGCCCCTCCCCAGGGCGCGCGGCTCGCGGAACGTACTCTTCCCCGCGGGCGGTGTCCACGGGGTTGTGACTCAGTCCGACGAGTCGACCTCGTCGGCCAGCGTCTTGAATTCGGCCCAGCTCAGCTCGGGCTCACCTGGGTCCCACAGCTTCTGGGAGACCGCGTTGAGCGGCATCCGGATGCCGGCGGCCACCTGCGCCTGGGTCTGCGCGTTGGGGAAGTCGCCCCAGACCGCGAACCGGCCGCCCAGGATCTGCTTCGACCAGCGCGCGGCCACGGGCTCGGTGCCGCGCAGGACGAACGGCGTCCACTGCTCGTAGATCCGCTTGCCCGTCGGGTACGTGAAGTCGTTGGGCTCGCCCAGCACGTAGTAGAGGAACTCGTCGTTGAGGTTGACCACGTCGCGGCCCTCGGCGAGGTACTCCTGGGGCGGCCGGGCGCCGATCTCCTTGCCCGTCCAGTACTCGACCTCGATGCCCTTGTGCGCGGTGACCGTGCCGCCGCTGAAGAAGCCGTCGTTCCACGCCTTGGGGATCTTCTCCGCGTCACGGATGACCGCGGCGCGGTCGTTCAGCCAGCCCTCCGCCAGGTCCTGGACGGTGGCGTCGGCGCCGTACTCCTTCCGCGCGGCGGCGGCGAGCTGCGGGTAGGAGGCGGCCGGATCGCTCACCGTGAGGGCCTGGTACTCGTCCGCGCCGACGTGGAACCAGTCGCCGGGGAAGAGCTCGGCGTACTCCTTCAGCAGGTCGTCGACGATCTTCGCCGCCCCCGGCTCGGAGATGTCGATGGCGCCCTGCCGGGCGACGCCCTGGGTGTTGCGCAGCTGGAGGTCGGGGTGGGCGCGCAGAACGGCACCGAGGTGTCCGGGTGAGTCGATCTCGCCGACGATCGTGATGTGCAGGCTCTGGGCGAGCTTCACGATCCGGCGGACCTCGGCCTTGGTGAGGTGCTCCTCGGAGACGACCTCGGGGTGCGAGTCGGACTCGATCCGGAAGGCCTGGTCGTCGGAGAAGTGCAGGCCGAGCTGGTTGAGCTTGAGGTCGGCCATCTCGCGCAGCCGTGCCTCGATCCACTCCGCGCTGTAGTGCTTGCGCGCGATGTCGAGGTTGAGCCCTCGCTGCGGCCGGTCGGGGGTGTCGCGCACGGTGCCCTCGGGCATGGTGCCGTCGGCGTTCAGGGACTGCTTGAGGGTGCGGGTCCCGTAGAAGACGCCGGCCTGGGCGGGACCGCTGATCGTGACCGTGTTGTCCGCGGTCTCCAGCGTGTACGACTCCGGGTCGCCCTTCGCCGAGGTGGCGAGCGCCAGCTCGACGTCGCCGGAGCGCGGGGACTTCTCGCCCCGGTAGTCGATCTTCAGCTCCTTGGCGAGCAGCTTCGCCTCGTCGGCGAGCCCGGCGTCGGCCGCGACGACCGTGCTGTCCTTGGCCGGTTTCCAGCCCGGACCGCGGGCGGCGGTGTGCGCGCGCACCGCGGGTATCGTCCGCGGCGTCGTGGAGAGCGGGTAGCTCCGGGTGGGCGAGGGCTCGGCGGTGGTGGCGGAGGAGGCCGGCCCGTTCTGTGTCCCGGAGCCGGAACCGTCGGGCCAGACCACGACGGTGAGGGTGACGGCGGCGGCCGCCGCGACGGCCGCGCCGGCGACCAGGGATCCACGTGAGGGCGACATCGGTCAGAAACCTCCGGATCGGGGGAAGAACAGGTCAAAGAAGACGAGAAAGCCGGGCATTTCCCCCACCGGTACGTCCATCAAGCGTTCCGAAACTCTCCCGTCCGGGTGAATTTCTCGCATCATTCGGTTAGGCGCCACGCGGTCTCGCTAGCGTGGCCGCGTACACGAGGCACACACGAACCAACCCTCACTTCTCTCCCCCACGCAACCTCGTCGCTCTCCGGCCCCTCTCCAGGGTCACAGATGTCATTCATCCGAGGAGTCCCGCTGTCCAGGTCCAGCGAGTCCCACGCAGGCCTGCCGGAACCACCGCAGCAGGCCGGGCGGACGGCCGTACCCGTGCAGAGCCGGGGCCCCGCCCCGGACCCGGTGGAAGCCCCGGTGGAGGCCCCCGTTCCGGAACCAGTGTCGGTGAGTACGCGCGGGAGTGCCCACTCGAGCGGGCTGGCCCGCTTCAACGCCTGGCCGCGGGAGCTCGCCGAGGCCGCCCTGCTGGAGTGCTGCGGCAGCCGCCGCTGGGCGCTGCGGCTGGCGGCCCACCGCCCCTACCCGGACCTGGACACCCTGCTCGCGGCCTCCGACGAGGCGGGTTACGACATGGCGCCCCCGGACATCTCCGAGGCGCTCGCCTCGGAGAGCGCGCCCTGCCTGCACCACGACGCGCCGCGCGCGGCCCATCTGGCGCTGCGCGCCGCCCACGCCGCGTACGAGAGCCGCTTCGGCCATGTCTTCGTGATCTGCCTCGACGGGATGCGGCCCTCGCTCCACGTCGACCAGGTGCTGGCCGCCATCCGCACCCGGCTCACGCACGAGCCGGACGAGGAGCGTTCCCTGACCGCGGAGGAGATGCGACGACTCGCCCGGGGCCGCATCATCGAGCTGGTGACGGAGGCGGGCCGGACGCCCGACCCGTTCCGCCCGGTGGCATATGACCCTCAGTAGCCCGTCCGTGCCTGTTTGATTGCCACTTTGATCACACCGCCAGGCCCCGCCGCCATGGAACCGACAAAGCGTCGCTACGATGGCCGGGGCCGGTGGACCGTACCCGGCCGGGTCAGACCGACAGTCAAGCCGGCCGACCCCAATCCCCGCTCCCGGAGGGTTCTTCCGTGCCGGCTGGAACGCTGTACCGCGGCCGGGAAGGCATGTGGTCCTGGGTGGCTCATCGAGTCACCGGTGTCCTCATTTTCTTCTTCCTGTTCGTACACGTCCTGGACACCGCTCTCGTGCGTGTCTCCCCCGAGGCGTACGACGAGGTCGTGGCCACCTACAAGACCCCGCTCGTAGCGCTGCTCGAGTACGGCCTGGTGGCCGCGATCCTCTTCCACGCGCTGAACGGTCTCCGCATCGTCGCCGTGGACTTCTGGGCCAAGGGCCCGCGCTACCAGAAGCAGATGCTCTGGACCGTCCTCGGTATCTGGATCGTGCTGATGGTCGGGGCCCTGTACCCCGTGCTCGGTCACGCCGTACGCGAAGTCTTCGGGAGCTGAAGCCAATGTCCACCGAGACTTCTTCCTCGTCGGCGATCGGTGACGTCGAGGGCGTGAGCCTGTACGACGTCGACAATCCGGCCCCCGTGATCGAGCCCCCGCGCAAGCGCACGGGCAAGACCCCCAAGGCGTCGCGCGGCAACTTCGAGATGTACGCCTGGCTCTTCATGCGCCTGTCGGGCATCGTCCTGGTCGTCCTCGTCATCGGCCACCTGCTGATCCAGCTGGTGCTCGACGGCGGCGTGTCCAAGATCGGCTTCGCGTTCGTCGCGGGCCGCTGGGCCTCGCCGTTCTGGCAGGTCTGGGACCTGGCGATGCTGTGGCTCGCCATGCTGCACGGCGCCAACGGCCTCCGTACGGTCATCAACGACTACGCCGAACGGGACAACACCCGCTTCTGGCTGAAGATGCTCCTGTACACCGCCACGGTGTTCACCGTCCTGCTGGGCACGCTGGTGATCTTCACCTTCGACCCGAACATCCGCTAGGCGCCGGGACAGAGGGACCAGAGGAAAACCATGCAGATCCACAAGTACGACACCGTCATCGTCGGCGCCGGCGGCGCCGGCATGCGCGCGGCCATCGAGTCGACCAAGCGCAGCCGCACCGCCGTCCTGACGAAGCTCTACCCCACCCGCTCCCACACGGGCGCGGCGCAGGGCGGCATGGCCGCCGCGCTCGCCAACGTGGAGGAGGACAACTGGGAGTGGCACACCTTCGACACGATCAAGGGCGGCGACTACCTGGTCGACCAGGACGCCGCCGAGATCCTCGCGAAGGAGGCCATCGACGCCGTCCTCGACCTCGAGAAGATGGGCCTGCCGTTCGGCCGTACGCCCGAGGGCAAGATCGACCAGCGCCGCTTCGGCGGCCACTCCCGCAACCACGGTGAGGCCCCGGTCCGCCGCGCCTGCTACTCGGGCGACCGCACCGGCCACATGATCCTCCAGACGCTGTACCAGAACTGCGTCAAGGAGGGCGTGGAGTTCTTCAACGAGTTCTACGTCCTGGACCAGCTGGTCGTCGAGGTGGACGGCGTCAAGAAGTCCGCCGGCGTCGTCGCCTACGAGCTGGCCACCGGCGAGATCCACGTCTTCCAGGCGAAGTCGGTCATCTACGCCTCGGGCGGCACCGGCAAGTTCTTCAAGGTGACGTCGAACGCGCACACCCTGACCGGTGACGGCCAGGCCGCCTGCTACCGCCGGGGTCTGCCGCTGGAGGACATGGAGTTCTTCCAGTTCCACCCGACGGGCATCTGGCGCATGGGCATCCTGCTGACGGAGGGCGCCCGTGGTGAGGGCGGCATCCTCCGCAACAAGGACGGCGAGCGCTTCATGGAGAAGTACGCGCCGGTCATGAAGGACCTCGCGTCCCGTGACGTCGTGTCCCGCTCCATCTACACGGAGATCCGTGAGGGCCGCGGCTGCGGTCCCGAGGGCGACCACGTCTACCTCGACCTCACGCACCTCCCGCCGGAGCAGCTGGACGCGAAGCTCCCGGACATCACCGAGTTCGCGCGCACGTACCTCGGCATCGAGCCCTACACGGACCCGATCCCGATCCAGCCGACCGCGCACTACGCCATGGGCGGCATCCCGACCAACGTCGAGGGCGAGGTGCTGGCCGACAACACCACCGTCGTCCCGGGCCTCTACGCCGCCGGCGAGGTCGCCTGTGTCTCCGTGCACGGCGCCAACCGCCTGGGCACCAACTCGCTGCTCGACATCAACGTCTTCGGACGCCGTTCGGGCATCGCCGCCGCCGAGTACTCCGCGAAGAACGACTTCGTCGAGCTTCCCGAGAACCCGGCGCAGCTGGTCCAGGAGCAGGTCGAGCGGCTCCGCAACTCGACCGGCACCGAGCGGGTCGCCGCGCTCCGCACGGAGCTGCAGGAGTGCATGGACGCCAATGTGATGGTGTTCCGCACCGAGCAGACCATCAAGACCGCGGTCGACAAGATCGCCGAGCTGCGCAAGCGCTACCTCGACGTGTCGATCCAGGACAAGGGCAAGCGGTTCAACACCGACCTGCTGGAGGCCATCGAGCTGGGCAACCTGCTCGACCTGGCCGAGGTCATGGCGACCTCCGCGCTGGCCCGCAAGGAGTCCCGCGGCGGTCACTACCGCGAGGACTACCCGAACCGCGACGACGTCAACTTCATGCGCCACACCATGGCGTACCGCGAGGTCGCGGACGACGGCACCGAGTCGATCCGGCTCGACTACAAGCCGGTCGTCACGACCCGCTACCAGCCGATGGAGCGTAAGTACTGATGGCAACCCCCACCCTGGAGAAGTCGGACAAGGCCCCCGAGCCGGAGGCCGGCTTCGCCGACACCCCGTACATCACGGCCACGTTCAGGATCCGCCGCTTCAACCCCGAGGTCTCCGACCAGGTCGAGTGGCAGGACTTCCAGATCTCGATCGACCCGAAGGAGCGTGTGCTCGACGCCCTTCACAAGATCAAGTGGGAGCAGGACGGCAGCCTGACCTTCCGTCGCTCCTGCGCGCACGGCATCTGCGGCTCCGACGCGATGCGGATCAACGGCAAGAACAGGCTCGCCTGCAAGACGCTGATCAAGGACATCAACCCGGAGAAGCCGATCACGGTCGAGGCCATCAAGGGCCTCACAGTCCTCAAGGACCTCGTGGTCGACATGGACCCGTTCTTCCAGGCCTACCGCGATGTCATGCCGTTCCTCGTCACCAAGGGCAACGAGCCGACGCGTGAGCGCCTGCAGTCCCCCGAGGACCGCGAGCGCTTCGACGACACCACCAAGTGCATCCTGTGCGCCGCGTGCACGTCCTCGTGCCCGGTGTTCTGGAACGACGGCCAGTACTTCGGCCCGGCGGCGATCGTCAACGCGCACCGCTTCATCTTCGACTCGCGCGACGAGGCCGGAGAGCAGCGGCTGGAGATCCTCAACGACCGTGACGGTGTGTGGCGTTGCCGCACCACCTTCAACTGCACGGACGCCTGCCCGCGTGGCATCGAGGTCACCAAGGCGATCCAGGAAGTGAAGCGCGCGCTGATCACGCGTCGCTTCTGACCCACCCGCGGTACCTCAGGAGGCCCCGTCCCGCGCACGCACCGTGCGGGGGACGGGGCCTCCTGGTGTGCGGGGCCGGGTCCGGCGGGATGATCCCCCCGATAGCCTTGGGACCGTGGTGAAGCAACAGAAGAACGTGGCCGAAGGTCCCGGGACCGTCGCCGAGCGGCCGGCCGGCAAGTCCAAGGCGCCGAAGAGCGAGCAGACCCGCACGCTGATCCTGGAGACCGCCCTCCGGCTCTTCGAGGAGCGCGGCTACGACCGGACCACGATGCGGGCCATCGCCCAGGAGGCGGGGGTCTCCGTCGGGAACGCGTACTACTACTTCTCCTCGAAGGAACACCTGGTCCAGGGCTTCTACGACCGCATCGCAGCCGAGCACACGGCCGCCGTCGGTCCGGTGCTGGCGGGGGACCCGGATCTCGCCGTACGCATCCGGGGTGTGCTGCACTGCTGGCTGGACGTGGCGGAGCCGTACCACCGCTTCGCCGCCCAGTTCTTCAAGAACGCCGCCGATCCGGACAGCCCGCTCTCCCCGTTCTCCCGGGAGTCGGCCGATGCCCGCGACGCGGTCATCGCCCTGCACGAGCGCTGTCTGGCGGGCTCCTCGGCCAAGGCCGACCCGGAACTGGCCGGGCTGCTGCCGGAGCTGATGTGGCTGATGCAGATGGGCCTGGTGCTGTTCTGGGTCTACGACCGCTCCGAGAACACCGAGCGCAGCCGCAGGCTGGTCGAGCGCACGGCGCCGCTGGCCGCACGGGCTATCGCGCTGTCCCGCTTCCGGGTGCTGCGACCGCTCGTGCGGCAGATCCACGACGTACTGGTGGAGTTCCTGCCCGGCGCAGGCCCGGGCGGCGCTCAGGACGTCAGATCCAGCTGAGTTCCCAGAGCCGCCAGATCCCGGTGCCGTCGGAGAGGTACTGGGATCCGGACACGCTCTGCTTGCTGACGACGTAGTCCTTCTTCTGCCAGAGCGGGACCAGCGGCACGTCCTCGCCGACCAGCTCCTGGAGCTCCTTGAAGTCGGCCGAGGTCCGGCTGCGGTCGCTGTACTGCTGGGTGGCCGCGATCAGCGCGTCCATCTTCGAGCTGACGTAGCCGTTGTGGAGGGAGCTCTCGCGGCCGACCAGCGGCTGGCTGAAGGTGTCGGGGTCCGGGAAGTCGGGGAGCCAGCCGACGGTGTACGCGTCGTACTCGCCGGCCGCGTAGCCCTTCTGGAAGGCCTGCCACTCGACGGCCTTCTCCGTGACCTCGAACAGCCCGTCCTTCTCCAGCTGGCGGACCAGCTCGGCGGACTCCTCCTTGTTGGCGTCGTCGTCGCGGTGGGCGAAGGTGATGTGCAGCGGCAGCTCCACACCCGCCTCCTGCATCAGCGCCCTGGCGCGCTTGGGGTCCGTCTGCGGATAGGCGTCGAAGAAGGGCGTGCTGTGCCCGATGTAGCCCTGCGGGATCAGCGAGTAGAGCGGGTCGACGGTGCTCTTGTACACGTCCGAGACCAGGGGGCCGCGGTCGATGATCCAGGCGATGGCCTGGCGGACCCGCTTGTCCGAGAGCGGCGAGTCGTCCCTGACGTTGAAGACGAGGTTGCGGATCTCGGCGCTGTCCATCTCGGTGACCCGCATGTCGGTGGCGCCCGGGTCGAGCTCGGCGAGGTTCTCGGACGGCAGCTGACGGTGGGTGACGTCCACGTCGCCGGCCGCCCAGGCCGCCTGGAGCGCCTCGGAGCCCTCGAAGTAGCGGATGTTCACCGGGCCACCGGTGTTCTTCAGGGCGCCCTTGTAGGCCGGGTTGGGCACCAGTTCGGCGGAGGCGCCGGGCACGTACGACTTCAGGGTGTACGGGCCGGAGCCGTCGACCTGGTTCCCCGTGCGGAGCTTGTCCTTGGGGTAGGTCGCCGGGTCGACGATGGACCCGGCGCCCGTGGCGAGCTTCTGCGGGAACGTCGCGTCCCGCGCCGAGAGGTTGAAGGTGACCGTGCGGCCCTCGGCCACGACGTTGGTGAGGCTGGGGAACAGCACCGAGGGGCCGACGTCCGCCTTGATCTTCAGCATCCGGTCGAAGGAGTACTTGACGTCCTTCGCCGTGATCTTGCGGCCGTTGGAGAAGGTCAGGTCGTCCCGCAGGGTGCAGCGGTAGGTCTGGAGCTTCTGGCCGATGAAGGCGCAGCTCTCGGCCGCGTCGGGCTCCGGCACGACGGCCCCGGACCTGAAGGTCATGAGGGACTGGTAGAGATTGCTGTAGATCGCCCAGGAACCCGCGTCGTACGCACCCGCCGGGTCCAGCGAGGTGACCTCGTCGGATGTGCCGACCGTGATCGGTGACTCGTTCTCCTCATCCGATGGGAGAAGTTGCCAGGCTCCTACGCCTGCGATGACCAGTACCGCCAGAATCGCGAGAATCCGAATACGGATCGACCGCATGTGCCGTGCTCCCTTGCAACCCACCCCGGCTCATGTGCACAGAAAGGCACATCGCCGCATGTTCCTCCTCACCCAATCACACGATATTCACATCTGGAAGTTCGGGTGGGTTCCTCACAGGTTCGGCCCGGCCCGGTTCTTTGACCAGGTCATGCCTGGTGGGAGGCGAGTTGCACCACGGTGATGTCGGACGGAGCGCCCACGCGCACGGGCGGGCCCCAGGCTCCGGCACCCCGCGAGACGTACAACTGGGTATCTCCGTAACGCTCGTAGCCGGCGACGGTCGGATTCGCGAGCTCGGCGAGCAGATTGCCGGGCCAGAGCTGGCCGCCGTGGGTGTGGCCGGAGAGCTGGAGCCCGACCCCGTATGCGACGGCCTCGTCGATGACGACCGGCTGGTGGGCGAGGAGGACCGAGGCGCGGCTGCGGTCGCGGTCGCCGAGCGCGCGGGCGAAGTCGGGGCCCTGGCCCTCGCTCTCGCCCGCCACGTCGTTCACGCCCGCGAGATCGAAGCCGCTGATCTCGACGCGGGCGTTCTCCAGGGGGTGCAGACCCAGCTCTCGGACGTGGTCGACCCACTGCGCCGCACCCGAGAAGTACTCGTGGTTGCCGGTGACGAAGTAGCTGCCGTGGCGTGATTCCAGACGGGCCAGCGGTTCGGCGGCGGGGCCGAGGTCGGCCACGGAGCCGTCGACGAGGTCGCCGACGACGGCGACGAGATCCGGGCTCGTGGCGTTGATCGCGTCGACGATGCGCTGGGTGTGCGCGCGCCCCAGGATCGGGCCGAGGTGGATGTCGCTGACCACGGCGATACGGAAGCCGTGGGCTGATCGCGGCAGCCCGGCGAGCGGGACGGTGATCCGCTTGGTGCGGGGACCGCGCAGCACGCCGTACGTGCCGTTGGCGACGGTGCCGAGCCCGGCCAGGGCGGCGGCTCCGCCGACGGCGCGGGCCACGAACAGCCGGCGCGAGGGGTCGGCGACGGCCGGGGCGGCGGGGGCCTCGGCGCGGGGAGCGGTGTCGGTGCGGGTGCTGCCGGAGCCGGTGTCGGAGGCCGCGACGGCGGCCACGGTCCGCTCCTCGCTCACCGCGCCGTCGGCCCCGTCCTTGCGGGCCAGGAAGCGGCGCAGCAGGGGGCGCACGGCCTCCCCGACCAGCAGGGCGAGCGTCAGGTAGAGCAGGGCGGCCAGCCACAGATAGCCGGGCCAGGCCAGCACCTGCTGGAGCACGAAAGGGAAGCCGGAGCGGCTGGAGACGAGGGCTCCGACGGAGAGCAGGGGCAGCACGAAGGCCGCCACGGTGCCCACGCGACGCGCGAGGCTTCCGGGGAGCGTGGTGTCACCGACCAGCCGGCGCCACACATATCTGTGCACCCCGGCGAGCAGCGCGAGCACCGCCACCGCCACGAGCACGAAGACCACTACCACGTACGCTCCCCCGCTGAACCGATCCTGTCCGGACGTCCATCCGCGTCCGGCACGCCATCTGCCTTAGCGAACGCCTTCGCGAGCGGCTTCGTGCCCGGATCCGGGACCGGATTCGTGCCCGGCCTCCCGGCCGGCTCCCGAAGCGGCTTCACGGCGCAGGGCCCTGACACCGCGGAACCCGATGACGCCCACGGCCGTCCCCAGAAGAAACGACGTGACCGCGAGCAGCAGATGGACCCAGAAGTAGGCGGTCGGGTCGCCCGCGTCGTCGAACGCGAGCCCGCTGCCGTCCTTCCAGAGGTTCTTCACAAAGGTGACCCAGATGACCCAGCTCCATGCTCCGAAGACGAGCAGGAACCAGGAAACGGGGCGGCTGAGCTTCATGCCCCCAGTATCGCCGTCACCCCTGCGTAAGCTCGCACGGGGTGGGCTGTCCCGGCGGTGTGCACGGCGGGTCAGGCCATCCGGGTCCCGATACCCGTCAACGCCCTGTACGTTTCCGACCGTGCCTGCTCTGAAAAAGACCGTATTGACGGTCATCTCTGCTGCGTTGCTGTCCGTATCTGTCGTCAGTCCCGCAGGGGCGGCCGACAAGGACAAGACCGACGACAAACAGCCGAAGCCGACCGTTCCGATGTCGACCCTGGGCGGCGAGCGGCTGGGCAAGGTGGGTACCCAGGTCCAGCTGGGCCCCGGCGCCCCGGTGCTGCCCAAGAAACTCAGCGCGCGGTCGTGGATCGTCGCCGACGCGGAGAACGGCCAGGTGCTCGCGGCGCACAACGCGCACTGGCGGCTGCCGCCCGCCTCCACCCTGAAGATGCTCTTCGCCGACACGGTGCTGCCCGCCCTGCAGCCCAAGACCCTCACCCACATGGTGACCGAGGACGAGCTCGCCGGAGTGGGCGAGGGCAGCAGCCTGGTGGGCGTCAAGGAGGACCACACCTACACGGTCCACGACCTGTGGCTCGGTGTGTTCCTGCGCTCCGGCAACGACGCCGTGCACGTGCTGTCCGAGATGTACGGCGGCGTGCCCGCGACGGTCGCCGCGATGCAGCGGCACGCCGAGGAGCTTCAGGCCCTCGACACGAGGGTCGTCTCGCCCGACGGTTACGACGCCCCGAACCAGGTCTCCAGCGCGTACGACCTGACGCTGTTCGCCCGGAGCGGGATGCAGAAGGCCGACTTCCGCGAGTACGCGGCGACGGCGACCGCCGAGTTCCCCGGCGAGAAGAAGAAGGGCAAGAAGCGCGAGACCTTCGAGATCCAGAACACCAACCGACTGATCACCGGTGACATCGGAGTGGACCCGTACAAGGGCATCGCGGGGGTCAAGAACGGCTACACGACCCACGCGGGCAACACCTTCACGGGGATCGCCGAACGCGACGGGAAGGTCCTTCTGGTGACCGTCATGAACCCGTCGTCGGAGGAGAGCCACGCCGTCTACAAGGAGGCCGCGAGCCTGCTCGACTGGGGCTTCTCGGCCGGCGGCAAGGTGACCCCGGTCGGCGAGCTGGTGCCGCCGAAGTCCGCCGTGACCGACAGCGCGAAGGGCTCGGAGCCCGCGGCGGGCGCGGACAAGGCCGAGGGCAAGGGCAAGGAGGTACCGGCCACGACGGCGCACGCGGCAGCGGCCGGTACCAACGGGGTCTGGACCGCGCTGTCGGTCGCGGGCGGGGTGCTGGTGCTCCTGGCGGCCGGGGTGTTCCTGGTCAACCGGCGCTGGCCGCTGCCGGACCTGGTGCGCCGCCTTCCGCGTCGCTGACGCCCTTCCCACCGCCGTCGTTCGCGCTCCTCCCGTCCCCTCCGGGCCGCCCGTCCTCCTCGGGCTCCGCCTTCTCCGCGGGCTCCTCCTTGCTGGGCGTCGCCGTCCATGCGGCGCAGACCAGCAGCAGCTTGGCGCTGAAGTTGATCCACAGGAGGAGCGCGACCGGCACGCCGAAGGCGCCGTACATGCTCTTCGACGCGACGTCCCTCATATAGCTGCCGAGCAGCAGCTTGAGCAGTTCGAACCCGACCGCGCCGACCAGCCCGGCCACGATCAGACGGCGGCGCGGCGGCTCCACGCCCGGGAGCAGCGTCAGCAGGTAGAGCAGGATCAGGAAGTCCGCGAGGACCGCCACCACCACGGCGGCGGCCTGGAGCAGCATCCCGCCGGCGCCGTCCTCGGGGATGCCCAGCCGGTCGGCCGTCCAGCCGATGGCGGTCGAGGCGACGGTGGAGACGGCGAGCGTCGCGAGGACGGCGCCGCCGAGGCCGAACAGCAGACCGGCGTCCTTGAGCTTGCGGACGACCGGATTGCCCTCGTCCACGTCGTCCTTCTCCCACACGGCACGCAGGCAGTCCCTCATGGAGCCGACCCAGCCGATGCCGGTGAAGAGCAGCAGCGCACCGGCGACCACACCCACCGTGCCCGCGTGGGCCACGAGGTTGTCGATGCCGAGCTGGTCCGAGATGCCGGGCACCTGCTCGGCGAGCTTGTCCTCGATCGTGTCGAGCTGCGCCTGGGAGAGCAGCGCGGCGCCGATCGCGGCGCCCACCGCGATCAGCGGGAAGAGCGCGAGGAAGCTGAGAAAGGTGATCGCAGCGGCGAGCCTGCTCCAGTGGACCCGTTCCAGGGTCTCGTAGGAGCGCCAGGCGTGCGTCTCCATCAGCCGAGCGACGAGCGGCCCGATGACGGGAAGATTCTTCAGCCAGTCCATGACGTACGCGTACCCTTCCGGACGCGGAAAACCGGCGTCGGGGGCCTCCTGGATCAGCAATCACCCATTTCGGTGAGTGCTGTAACAAATCCCTCAAAAGGGTTTTCTCTGGCGATACGGTCACGACCATGTCTGTCGACACGGTGTCCTTGACCGGCTGGGGCCGCACCTCCCCGACGACCGCCGTGCGGTTCCGCCCCCGTACGTACGAGGACGCCGCCGTCGCGGTGCGGGGCCGCGGGCCCCGTGGTGTCGTCGCCCGGGGGCTGGGCCGCGCCCACGGTGACGCGGCACAGAACGCGGGCGGCTCCGTGGTCGACATGACGGCGCTGGACCGCATCCACACGGTCGACACCGTCGCGGGGACGGTGGTCTGCGACGCCGGGGTCAGCCTCCACCGGCTGATGGAGGCGCTGCTCCCGCTCGGCTGGTTCGTCCCGGTCACCCCGGCGACCCGCCATGTGACCGTCGGCGGGGCGATCGGCTCGGACGTCCACGGCAGGAACCACCCGTACTCCGGCTCCTTCACACGGCATGTGCGCTCCCTGGAGCTGCTGACCGCCGACGGCGGGGTCCGCACGGTCCTGCCGGGCACCGACCTGTTCGACGCGACGGCGGGTGGTCTGGGGCTGACCGGGGTGATCCTCTCCGCCACCCTCGCCCTGCGTCCCGTCACCACCTCGCTGATGTCGGTCGACACCGCGCGGGCGGCCGACCTGGACGAGGCGCTGGCGCGGCTCGCCGCGTGCGGGGCGAACACGCCGTACGCGGCGGCCCGGGTCGATCTGCTGGCACGCGGCAGGGCCACCGGACGCGCCGTCGTGACGAGGGGGGCGCATGTTCCTCTGGACGCGCTCCCGGCGCACGCCCGGCGCACAGCGCTCGCGTTCCGTCCCGGAGGCCTGCCGAAGGCCTCCGCGCTCCTGCCCGGGGGCCTGGCGGGACGGGTGGCCGAGGCGTTCCTGCACGAGCTCCGCCACCGGGGCACGCCCGCCGTACGGACCGGGGAGCTCCAGCGGATCTCCGCCTTCCTGCACCCGCTGGACGCCGCTCCCCGGTGGAGCCGCGCCCCGGGCCGTGGCGGCGTCCTCCAGTACCAGTTCACCCTCGGGCACGGCCACGAGGAGACCCTGCACCGCATCGTCCGGCAGATCGCCGCGCGCCGCTGTCCCGCCTTCCACGCCGTGCTCAAGAGGTTCGGCGAGGCGGGGCCCGGCTGGCTCTCGTTCCCCACGCCCGGCTGGACGCTCTCCTTCGGGCTGCCCGCCGGCCTGCCGGGCCTCGCGCGCCTGCTGGACGGGTTCGACGAGGAGGTGGCGGCAGCGGGCGGGCGGGTCTGCCTGGCGAAGGACGCGCGGCTGCGGCCCAGCCTGCTCGAAGTGATGTACCCCCGGCTGGCCTCCTTCCGGGCCCTGCGCCAGGAGCTGGACCCGACGGGGGCCTTCCGGTCCGACCTGTCCCGCCGTCTCGCGCTCTGATCCGCCGGGCGGCCCCGCCCGTCCGCTCCACCCCTCCCCACCGCTCTGCCAGCTAGGAGTCACCCCGTGAAGGACGCCTTCGGTGCCCCGCAGTCCCTGCTCATCCTCGGCGGCGCCTCGGAGATCGGGCTGGCCACCGCGCGACGGCTGATCGCCCGCCGCACCAGGACCGTGCGGCTGGCCGGGCGGCCGTCCCCCGGGCTGGAGCGGGCCGCCGCCGAGCTGCGCGAACTGGGCGCGGACGTCCGTACGGTCGCCTTCGACGCGCTGGACTCCGGTTCGCACGAGGAGGTGCTCGGGAAGCTCTTCACCGACGGCGACATCGACATGGTCCTGCTGGCCTTCGGTGTCCTGGGCGACCAGGCGCGCGACGAGGAGGAGCCGCTCTCCGCGGTCCGGGTGGCGCAGACCAACTACACGGGGGCGGTCTCGGCGGGCCTGGTGTGCGCCGGCGCACTCCAGGCGCAGGGGCACGGCTCACTGGTGGTGCTCTCGTCGGTGGCGGGCGAGCGGGCCCGGCGCGCCGACTTCATCTACGGCTCCAGCAAGGCGGGCCTGGACGTCTTCGCGCAGGGGCTGGGCGACGCGCTGCACGGGACCGGGGTGCACGTGATGGTCGTACGCCCCGGATTCGTGCGCTCACGCATGACGGCGGGGCGGGAGGAGGCACCGCTCGCGACCACCCCGGGCGCGGTCGCGGACGCGATCGTCACGGGGCTGCGGCGGCGCTCCGAGACGGTCTGGGTGCCCGGAGCGCTGCGTGTGGTGATGTCGGCCCTGCGGCATGTGCCGCGCCCGCTGTTCCGGCGGCTCCCGGTGCGCTAGGGAGCTCCCGAGGCGGGCAGGACCGGGCCGGTGCCGGGGCTCAGGGGTGCAGGGACGGCTGGTCCACGGAGCTGCCGCCCTGGGCCGGTACGGCGGGCGCGCCGCCGCCGGCCCCGAACGGGAACTCGTGGATCTTGCGCCAGACGCTGTCCGCGCCCTGTTCGTACAGCGCGAAGGAGGTGCAGGTCCAGGCCGCCTCGTACGAGGAGAGCTCCTCGTACGCGCGGTCCATCGCCTCCTCCGCGATGCCGTGCGCCACGGTCACATGCGGGTGGTACGGGAACTGGAGCTCGCGCACCAGGGGCCCCGAGGCGTCCCTGACCCGCTTCTGGAGCCAGGAGCAGGCCGAGGCGCCCTCGACGACCTGGACGTAGACGACCGGCGAGAGCGGGCGGAAGGTGCCCGTGCCGGAGAGCCGCATCGGGAAGGGGCGGCCGGCCGTGGCGATCTGGGCAAGATGCGCCTCGATCGCCGGCAGGTCGGCCGCCTCGGCCTCGGTGGGCGGGAGGAGGGTGACGTGGGTGGGGATGCCGTTCGCGGCAGGGTCCCCGAAGCTCGCGCGCCGCTCCTGGAGCAGGCTGCCGTAAGGCTCCGGGACCGCGATCGAAACGCCAAGCGTTACGGTCCCCACATCGTTCTCCTCAATCGTCGATGGTCGGTTTTCGGTCGTCCCGACGCCAGTGTGACCCCTGCGGCCGTGATCTCGCCAGGGTCCTTGGACTCAGTGCTTCGCGGGCAGAAGGCCCATCCGGTCGTAGGTCCGGGCGAGGGTCTCGGCGGCCACGGTCCTGGCCTTCTCGGCTCCCTTGGCGAGCAGGGCGTCCAGGGTCTCCGGGTCGTCCAGATATTCCTGGGTCCGCGTCCGGAACGGGGTGACGAACTCCACCATGACCTCGGCGAGGTCGGTCTTGAGCGCGCCGTAGCCCTTGCCCTCGTACTTCTGTTCAAGGTCGGCGACGGTGGTGCCGGTGAGGGTGGAGTAGATGCCCAGCAGGTTGCTGATCCCGGGCTTCTTCTCCGCGTCGAAGCGGATCACGGTGTCCGTGTCCGTCACGGCGCTCCTGACCTTCTTCGCGGTGGCCTTCGGGTCGTCCAGGAGGTTGATCAGGCCCTTCGGCGTGGACGCCGACTTGCTCATCTTGACGGCCGGGTCCTGGAGGTCGAAGATCTTCGCGGTCTCCTTGAGGATGTACGCGGCCGGGACGGTGAACGTCTCCCCGAAGCGGCCGTTGAACCGCTCGGCGAGGTCACGGGTGAGCTCGATGTGCTGGCGCTGGTCCTCACCGACCGGGACCTGGTTGGCCTGGTACAGCAGGATGTCGGCCACCTGGAGGACCGGGTAGGTGAAGAGGCCGACGGTCGCCCGGTCGGCTCCCTGCTTGGCGGACTTGTCCTTGAACTGCGTCATGCGGGACGCCTCGCCGAAGCCGGTGAGGCAGTTCATGATCCAGCCGAGCTGGGCGTGTTCGGGCACATGGCTCTGGACGAAGAGCGTGCAGCGCTCCGGGTCGAGACCTGCCGCCAGCAACTGGGCGGCGGCGAGCCGGGTGTTGGCGCGGAGTTCCTTCGGGTCCTGCGGAACGGTGATCGCGTGCAGGTCCACCACCATGTAGAACGCGTCGTGGGACTCCTGCAGCGCCACCCACTGGCGGACCGCACCGAGGTAGTTGCCGAGGTGGAACGAGCCTGCGGTGGGCTGGATTCCGGAGAGCACGCGGGGACGATCAGAGGCCATGCACTCATTGTCTCAGGTGTCGAACCGATCTCCGGCAGCCGGTGCGGGAAAGATGTGAGGACGGCGAGCGCCCCCGGCCCGGGCCCCCGCCACCGGCCGTGTGCGCCGGACGGTGTGACGAAGGAGACGGGAGAGACGCCCCCGTGGACGCGCCGTGCGGGGGCGCGCCGCGCGGCGCGAGGTTTCCCCGTCCCGGATCCGACCGACGATACAAAGTGGGCACCACCCCCCGCCCACGCCGCACGACGAACGGAGATCCCGTGTCGACCACGGAGAACGCCATCGCCTCCGCCGAGGCGCACAGCGCGCACAACTACCACCCGTTGCCGCTCGTCGTCGCCTCGGCGGACGGCGCCTGGATGACCGATGTCGAGGGCCGCAGATACCTCGACATGCTCGCCGGCTACTCGGCGCTGAACTTCGGGCACCGCAACCGGCGTCTGATCGACGCGGCCAAGGCCCAGCTGGAACGCGTGACGCTGACCTCACGGGCCTTCCACCACGACCGGTTCGCCGAGTTCTGTACGGAGCTGGCCGAGCTCTGCGGCATGGAGATGGTCCTGCCCATGAACACCGGGGCGGAGGCCGTGGAGACGGCGGTGAAGACGGCCCGGAAGTGGGGCTACCGCGTCAAGGGCGTGCCGGACGGCATGGCGAAGATCATCGTCGCCGCCGACAACTTCCACGGCAGGACGACCACGGTCATCAGCTTCTCCACGGACCACGAGGCACGGGCGGACTTCGGCCCGTACACCCCTGGTTTCGAGATCGTGCCGTACGGGGACCTCACCGCGCTCGCCGCCGCGATGACCGAGAACACCGTGGCCGTGCTGATGGAGCCGATCCAGGGCGAGGCCGGGGTGCTGGTCCCGCCGCCGGGCTATCTCGCCGGGGTGCGGGAGCTGACCCGCGAGCGGAACGTGCTGTTCCTCGCGGACGAGATCCAGTCGGGGCTGGGCCGCACGGGCCGGACCTTCGCGTGCGAGCACGAGGGCGTGGTGCCCGACATGTATGTGCTGGGCAAGGCGCTGGGCGGCGGCGTGGTGCCCGTGTCGGCCGTGGTGTCCTCCGCCGCGGTCCTGGGCGTCTACCGGCCGGGCGAGCACGGTTCCACGTTCGGCGGGAACCCGCTGGCCTGCGCAGTCGCCCTGGAGGTGATCGCGATGCTGCGCACCGGCGAGTTCCAGCAGCGCGCGACCGAGCTGGGTGATCTTCTCCACCGTGAGCTGGGACTGCTCGTCGGGGGCGGCGCCGTGGAGGCCGTGCGGGGCCGGGGGTTGTGGGCCGGGGTCGACATCGCCCCCGCGCTGGGGACGGGCCGGGAGATCTCGGAGAAGCTGATGGACCGCGGGGTGCTGGTCAAGGACACCCATGGCTCCACGATCCGGATCGCCCCGCCGCTGGTGATCAGCAAGGAGGACCTGGAATGGGGCCTGGACCAGCTGCGGGACGTGCTGGCCGGCTGAGCGGGCCCGGGCGCCCGGGCCGGTGGACGTGACCGGTGGGCCCGCCCGGGCCGGTGGACGTGACCGGTGGGCCCGCGGGGGCCCGTGGGCCCACCCGACGCCGCCCCGGAGCGGCGGGCCCACCGGAGCTGCGTCGGGTCTCCGCCGCCGGGCTCAGAGGATGACGTGGGGCAGGAAGCGGGCGTACTCGTCCGTGACCAGGCCCGACGACTCCCGGATGCCGAGCCCGGCGGCCTCGTCCCCGACCACCCAGGCGCCGAGCACCACACGGTTGCCCGAGAAGTCGGGCAGCGGTGCCAGTTCCTGGTAGCAGCAGGGTTCGTCGCGCGTCACCGGGGCGGCGCCCGGTTCGTGGACGGTGACGCCCGCGCCCTCCCGGCCGAGCAGGGGCTTGGAGACGTAACCCGCTCCGTCCGCGGCGGCCAGTTCGCGGGGGCCGTCGAGATAGGAGGGCAGCAGGTTGGGGTGGCCGGGGTAGAGCTCCCAGAGGATGGCCAGCAACGCCTTGTTGGAGAGCAGCATCTTCCAGGCGGGCTCGATCCAGCAGGTGCTGCCGGTGCCGCCGCCGTTGTCGAGGGTGTCCAGCACATGCGGTCCGAAGCGGTCCGTCGTCAGCCACTCCCACGGGTACAGCTTGAAGCAGCCGCGGATGAAGCGGAGCCGCTCGTCGACGAAGCGGCGGGACAGCCTGTCCCAGCCGATCCGTTCCACGGAGAGCGCCTCGGTCTCGATCCCGGCCTGCGCGGCGGTCTCCCGCAGATACGCGACCGTCATGAGGTCCTCGCCCAGCTCGTCGCCGTCCGAGTGCGCGAAGTACAGGGGTCCCGGCGGCAGCAGGGGCGCCTGCCGCTTCCAGGCGTCGACGAGACGCTCGTGCAGGGAGTTCCACTGGTCGGCGCCGGGGAAGCGCTCCTCCATCCAGAACCACTGGGGGCTGGCCGCCTCCACCAGTGAGGTGGGGGTGTCCGCGTTGTACTCCAGCATCTTGGCCGGGCCGGTCCCGTCGTACCGCAGGTCGAACCGCCCGTACAGGGACGGCAGTTCGGCACGGCGACGCCAGGACTGGCCGACCAGGTGCGCCAGCCTGGGGTCGGTGATGCCGAGCTCGGCGAAGCGGTCGTGCTCGACGATGTGCGCGGCGGCTGCCAGGCACATCGCGTGGAGCTCCTCCACGACCTCTTCGAGCGCCTCCACCTCGGGCAGCGAGAAGACGTAGTAGGCGCTCTCGTCCCAGTAGGGGCGGAGAGTTCCGTCCGGGTAGCGGGTCAGGGGGTAGATCAGCCCCTGCTCCTCGACGGTCTCCTGCCAGCCGGCCCGCGGCTCGGTGGTGCGGCGTTCCATGGGGTCTCAGCCGCCGCTGGAGCCGGAGGAGCCGAATCCGCCCCGGTCGACGGCCGACTTGTCGAAGCTGCCGCCGGAGACACGGTTCTTGCTGCTGCTGCCGCCGTAGTAGTACTTGCCGCTGCCGCTGCTGTCCTCGCACTCGTACGTCGGCAGGATCTCCCGGGTCACCGGGTCGACGCACCGCTCGTCCGGTTCCGATCCGCACGCGGTGAGCGTCGCGGCGAGTACGCCCATGCCGCCGAGCACCACGGTGCCCGACCTCAGCTTGCGCCTGTCCATGTTCTGTTCTCCCCCGTCGTATCCACGAGCCGGTGCCCGTCCGTCTGCGAACCGTCAGTCAGATTAGATGCCTCACTCACTCGGCTGAAACCGGGTGCCCCGAACGCCTCCCGCATATCCGGACATCGCCTCCCACGGGGAGTGGCCCTAGGGGAGCACCCGGCAGAGCGCGTCCAGCGCCCCCGCCCAGCCGCTGTCGGACGGTGTGCCGTAGCCGATGACCAGTCCGTCGCGGCCCGGCTCCGCGTCCCGGTGCCTGAAGCGGGCGAGCCGCTCCAGCGCGAGCCCCTGCCAGGTGGCCGCCTGGACCACCGACTGCTCGGTGCCCTCGGGGAGTTCGAGCACGGCGTGCAGCCCCGCCGCGATGCCGCTCACCCGGAAGTCCGGCGCCCGCTCGGCGAGCGCGTCCACGAGCTGGTCACGGCGGCGGCGGTAGCGCAGCCGCATGGCCCGCACATGCCGGTCGTACGCCCCCGACCTGATGAACTCGGCGAGGGTGAGCTGGTCCGGCGTGGCGGACATCCACTCCCGGCCGCCCTTCGCGTCGCACACCTCGTCCACCAGGGCTTCCGGCAGGACCATCCATGCCAGCCGGAGCCCCGGCGCCAGCGACTTGCTGGCGGTGCCCAGGTAGACGACCCGTTCGGGATCGAGCCCCTGGAGCGCGCCCACCGGCTGGCGGTCGTAGCGGAACTCGCCGTCGTAGTCGTCCTCCAGGATCAGTCCGCCGGAGGAGCGCGCCCAGTCGACCGCCGCGGCCCGCCGGCCGGGGTGGAGCGGGACCCCCGTGGGGAACTGGTGGGCAGGGGTCAGCAGCACCGCGCCCACCCCGGCCGCCCCTCCCAGCTCGCCGGTCCTGGCCCCGTGCGCGTCCACCGGGAGGCACGGGGTGCTCAGCCCGGCCTCCACCAGGAGGTTCCAGTGGATGTCGAGCCCGTACGACTCGACGGCCGCGGCCCGCACCCCGTGGCGCCGCAGCACCTTCCCCATCAGCGCGAGCCCGTCGACGAAGCCGGAGCAGACCACGATGCGCTCCGGGTCCGCGTACACCCCGCGCGCCCGCGCCAGATAGTCCGCCAGCGCGGTACGGAGCTCGACGCGGCCCCGCGGATCGTCGTAGCCGAAGGCCGCGTCGGGTGCGGCGGTCAGCGCGCGCCTGGCCGCCTTCAGCCACTCGGCGCGCGGGAAGGAGGAGACGTCGGGGGAGCCCGGCATCAGATTGTGGGCGGGCCGCCGCCGCACCGGCCTGGACCGGGCCCCCGCCGCCGGTGCGGCGGCGGCCCGCCGGGCGACCCTGGTCCCCGAGCCCTGCCGCGCGGTGAGCCAGCCCTCCGCCACCAGCTCGGCGTAGGCGTCGGCCACGGTGTTGCGCGCGACGCCCAGATCGGCGGCGAGCGTGCGGGACGAGGGCAGCCTGGTGCCGGGCGCCAGCCGGCCGGTGCGCACGGCCTCCCGCAGCGCGTTCATCAGTCCACTGCGCAGGCCGGCGCCGACCGGTTCGATGTGCAGGTCCGCGCCGAAAGCGGCCCAGGAATCTGTCATGGAAATGGACCATACCGGTGTGCCACCCGGCGGTTAGCTTCGTAGGCATGACGACGCAGACACACTCCACCGCCCCCACCGACCGCGCCCCCGAGCACCCCGCCCGCCTCGAGTGGGCGAAGCTCGCTCCCGAGGTCTACAAGGCCATGGTCCGGCTGGACGCCGCGGCCCGTAAGGGAATCGACCCGACGCTGCTGGAGCTCGTGAAGATCCGCGCCTCGCAGCTCAACCACTGCGCGCTCTGCCTGGACATGCACACGAAGGACGCCCTCGCCGCGGGCGAGTCCGTCGAGCGGATCATCCAGCTCAGCGCCTGGCAGGAGTCGCACCACTTCTACACGGAGAAGGAGCTCGCGGCGATCGAGCTGACGGAGGCCGTGACGGTCCTGACCGACGGTTTCGTCCCCGACGAGGTGTACGCCGCTGCCGCCGCCCACTTCGAGGAGGCCGAGCTCGCCCAGCTGATCGCCACGATCACGGTGATCAACGCCTGGAACCGCTTCGGCGTGACCTGCCGGCTGGCCCCCGGGCACTACACGCCCGGCTCCCTCGGCCACTGAGCCGTCCCGCCCCTGCCCCTCCAGCCCCGGAGCCCCGATGAACGAGCCCGTGTCCGTCTTCCGCGCGCTGCACCACGGCCGTCCCACGGGCGACCCGCTGGTCCTGCCGGGCCCGTGGGACGTCCCGAGCGCCCTGGCGTTCGAGGACGCCGGTTTCCCCGCCCTCGCGACACCGAGCGCGGGCATCGCGGCCTCCCTCGGACACACCGACGGGCGGACCCCGGCCGCGGAGATGTTCGCGGCGGTGGCCCGGATCGCCCGGGCCGTGTCCGTGCCGGTGTCGGCCGACATCGAGGCCGGCTACGGCCTCGCCCCACAGGAGCTCGTCGAACGCCTCCTGGAGGCGGGGGCGGTCGGCTGCAATCTGGAGGACTCCGTCGACGGGGTGCTCGTCGCCCCCCGGCGGCAGGCCGACCGGCTCGCGGAGGTCCGCGCCGCGGCGGGCGGACGGCTCTTCGTCAACGCCCGCGTCGACACGTACATCCACGGTGATCCGGCCGCCACGGACGTGGCCGGCGACACGGTCGCCCGCGCCCTGCTCTACGCGGAGGCCGGCGCGGACTGCGTCTACCCGATCATGGCCCCGGGCGAGGTGCTCGCCCGGGTGGCCGCAGCGGTGCCGGTCCCGCTCAACGCCCTCGGCTCGCCCGAGGGTCCCGACACGGCCCGGCGGCTCGGGGAGCTGGGCGCGGCGCGGATCACCTTCGGTCCCCAGTTGCAGCGCGCGGCGGCGCAGGCCGTGCGTGGGCTCGCCGACCGGCTGCTGGGGCTCTGACCCGGCGTACGGAATGCGCCGGCAGCGCACATGAGGGCGCCCCCCGCGGCAGATGCCGTCGGGGGGCGCCCTCATGACGTCCGGGTCCGGCCGGTGGCCGGGAGCCGGTCAGATCAGGCCGAGCTCGCGGACCGCGTCGCGCTCCTCGGTGAGCTCCTTCACCGACGCGTCGATGCGCGC
Organism: Streptomyces sp. CB02058; assembly: GCF_001905505.1. Taxonomy (GTDB): domain Bacteria; phylum Actinomycetota; class Actinomycetes; order Streptomycetales; family Streptomycetaceae; genus Streptomyces. The sequence continues at coordinate 584,336 of NZ_LIPG01000001.1, read as the reverse complement.
ACGGGAGAACTCGTTGATGTCCAGGCCCTGGACGATCTCGTACTTGCCGTCCTTCGTGGTGACCGGGAAGGAGGAGATGATGCCCTCGGGCACGCCGTAGGAGCCGTCCGACGGGATACCCATCGAGGTCCAGTCGCCGGCGGCGGTGCCGTTGACCCAGGTGTGCACGTGGTCGATGGCGGCGTTGGCGGCGGAGGCGGCCGAGGACGCGCCACGGGCCTCGATGATCGCGGCGCCGCGCTTGGCGACGGTCGGGATGAAGGTGTCGGCCAGCCATGCCTCGTCGTTGACGACCTCGGCGGCGTTCTTGCCGGCGATCTCCGCGTGGAAGATGTCCGGGTACTGGGTCGCCGAGTGGTTGCCCCAGATCGTCAGGCGCTTGATGTCGGAGACGGCGGCACCGGTCTTGGCGGCCAGCTGCGAGATCGCGCGGTTGTGGTCGAGGCGGGTCATCGCGGTGAAGCGCTCGGCCGGTACGTCCGGGGCCGCGGCCTGCGCGATGAGGGCGTTGGTGTTGGCCGGGTTGCCGACGACGAGGACCTTGATGTCGTCCGCGGCGTTGTCGTTGATGGCCTTGCCCTGGGGCTTGAAGATGCCGCCGTTGGCCGAGAGCAGGTCGCCGCGCTCCATGCCCTTCGTGCGCGGGCGTGCGCCGACCAGGAGGGCGACGTTGGCACCGGCGAAGCCGACGTTGGGGTCGTCGGTGATCTCGATGTTGCGCAGCAGCGGGAAGGCGCAGTCGTCGAGCTCCATCGCGGTGCCCTCTGCGGCCTTCAGGCCCTGCGGGATCTCGAGGAGTCGGAGGTTGACCGGCACATCCGGGCCGAGCAGGTGGCCGGAGGCGATGCGGAAGAGCAGCGCGTAGCCGATCTGGCCGGCTGCGCCGGTCACGGTGACATTCACGGGAGTGCGGGTCATGGCGATCTCCGTTAGACAGCTGGCGGTGGGGGTCCCTGCCCCTGGTGCTGGATACCCCTGAATCTTGACGTGAAGAGATATCCAGCGGTCAGGCTATCCGACCCGCGCCGTCCCGGCTGCCCGCCCCCCTGTGGCACCGCACACAGCCGGTTACGTACCGCAATCCTCCGCGGGCCCTCCTACTCCGGAACGGTGCAGCCGGTCGCCCCCGAGGCGAGCGTCGCGCAGGCCTCGGCGTCGGAGGCCCGCTCCACGGCGACCATCGGGGTGTACGCGTCGGCGTCGGCGTCGACCGTGCCCTCCTGCTCCGCCCGGCCCGCGGTGATCCGGACGGTGTCGCCCGGCGAAGCCCGGGTGATGCGGGCCCATGCCGCCCCGCAGGTCTCGCTGTAGCGGACCTCGACGAGCCCGCCACCGACCGTGACCCTGGCGACCGTACCGGCGAACTGGCCGCCGCAGCCCATGGCTTCCGGGTCCTGCCCGGTGCAGTCGGCGCCCTCGCACCCGATTCCGGCGGGCAGTTCCGGCTCGCTGCCGGCGGGCCGCGCGGACGGCGTGGCCGCCGCCGCGCCGGTGCCGTCCTCACCGCCGCCCAGATCGGTGAGGAGGACGGCACCGGCTATCAGCATGAGGGCGCCCACGGTCCCCGTGAGGAACAGCGTCACCTTGCGCCGCCCGCCGCCCGGACGGCCCCCGTTGTCCGGTGCGGCCCCGGGCAGGGGCTGCTGCGGATTCCGCGGAGCGGCGCCGCGCTGCACGGGGACGGACGGCGGACGGCCCGCGTCGCGCCCCTCTCCCCCGGGCGCCTCGGCGGTGGAGACGCCCGTGCCGGCTGCGGCCCGCCCGGCCGCCAGGGGGGCGGCGGCGACCCCGGCCTCGCCGAGCGCCGCACGCGCCTGGGAGATCCTGATGGCCTCCATCGTCATGTCGTGGCGCATCTCCGAGCGGCTCCAGGCGCGTTCGGCCAGCTCCCACATGGTCGTCAGATGGTGCTGCGGGGTGCCCGTCGCCTCGGCGAGCGCGACGATCGCCCCCTTGGGCGCGAGCAGCCTGCCGTTCAAGTACCGCTCCCACGACGTCTTGCTGTAACCCGTGCGGTCGGCGACCGCGGCCAGGCTGAGTCCGCTGCGGTCCACCAGTGCGCGCAGCCGGCCGGCGAACTCCCGCACCTGCGGATCGAGTTCTTCCGGTAGCGCCTTCCAACGAGGCATTGCCTTCCCCCCAGTCGATTCCCCTGGGGCGTTCCCCGGCGCACCCCCGTTCCCCGGCGCCGGACCCTCCCCCTGGCGTCCGGAACGACGGTCGCTCGCTCCGGGCTACCCAGAAGGATGCATGGACCCAGGCTGCCAGTTCCGGACAAAGGGGCGCACGGGTGCATTCCGTATGAGCGCGTTCTCCGTAGTGCGCCGTAGAACGTACCGAGCGGATGCCCGTCGTTGCGTGACGATCACACGATGGCGGAATGGTCACTTCCGTGCCACAGCCGCCAGGCGGCTCTTGAACCGGAACCTCATGTCCATGACGCTTGTTCCAGGACAGGGCAAGGCCGCTCAACCCACCCCATTCCGGTGCTTCTTGCGCCGGTGTGCCCGGTCCGGTGTCCGTCCCTTCTCGGGGGAGGGGACGGACACCTCCTTCTTCTCTCCGGACGGGCCCGAGCCGCCGGGAGCTAGCGGATCGTGAAGTGGACCGCGTCCTGGAGGAACGGGACGTCCAGCCAGGGCTTGGGCTGCGCCATCAGCGCGAGCAGCACGATCAGCGTTCCCATCAGGCCGTACGTGACGAGGTCCGTGAACCGGGACCGCACGGCGAGCATCCCGACGGAGGGGACCACCCAGCGCAGCACCGCGCCCACGAGCAGGGCGGCACCCATCAGCATCGCGCCGATCCTGAACGCCTCGGCGAACGGGTCGGTCCCCACGATCAGCAGCCCGGCGCCCGCGGTGCAGAGCACGGTGAGCAGCGGCCACTGCCGCGCGGGCGCGGGGGCGTCCCCCGGTGCCGCACGGCCGCCGCCCTCGGGGCGCGCGGTGTCGTGGGTCAGCGAGAAGCGGCGCGAGGGCGCCCAGGTCGAACCGCTGCCCCCGCCCTCCGCATCGGCCCCGCCGGCTTCGGCGGTCCCTTCCGCTTCGGTGGTCCCGTCCGCTCCGCCGGCGTCCGCGGCCTCTGCCGGCGCCACGCCGTCCACCGCGGTCACGGTCTCCTCCGCCATCCCGGCCTCCCCGGACGTTCCGGTCTCCTCGCGCGCCTCGGCGGCCTTCCCGGACACGGGCGTTCCCGCCTCGTCGGCGGGCCCGTCCGTGTGCGTGGCGTCCGCCGGATTCGCACCAGCACCCATGCCGTCTCCCCGGTCCGGGTCAGCCGGCGGACGCGGCGGAGGCCTCGGCGGCGGCGCGCTCGGCCGCCTCGACCACGTTGACGAGCAGCTGGGCGCGGGTCATGGGGCCGACGCCGCCCGGGTTCGGGGCGACCCAGGCCGCGACCTCGGCGACACCCGGGTGGACATCGCCGACGATCTTGCCGTTCTCGTCGCGGCTGACGCCGACGTCGAGCACGGCGGCGCCCGGCTTCACGTCCTCGGGCTTGATCAGGTGCGGCACTCCGGCGGCCGCGACGATGATGTCGGCCTGGCGCAGGTGCGCCGAGAGGTCACGGGTGCCGGTGTGGCACTGGGTGACGGTCGCGTTCTCCGACTTGCGCGTCAGCAGCAGCGGGAGCGGCCGGCCGATGGTGACGCCGCGGCCGACGACGACCACATGGGCGCCGTTGATCTCGACGCCGTGGCGGCGGAGCAGGGTCACGACACCCTGCGGGGTGCAGGGCAGCGGGCCGGTCTCGTTGAGCACGAGCTTGCCCAGGCTCATCGGGTGCAGCCCGTCCGCGTCCTTCGCCGGGTCCATCAGCTCCAGGATGCGGTTGGTGTCGATCCCCTTGGGGAGCGGGAGTTGCACGATGTAGCCCGTGCAGTCCGGGTTGGCGTTGAGCTCCCGTACGACCTCCTCGATCTCCTCCTGGGTGGCGGTGTCGGGGAGTTCGCGCTGGATCGAGCCCATGCCGACCTGGGCGCAGTCACGGTGCTTGCCGTTCACGTACCAGCGGCTGCCCGGGTCGTCCCCGACGAGCAGGGTTCCCAGGCCGGGGGTGATGCCCTGTGCCTTGAGGGCCGCCACGCGGACGGTCAGATCGGACTTGATCGCAGCTGCGGTGGCCTTGCCATCGAGAATCTGGGCAGTCATGACCCCATCTTCGCGGATGACCTGCCCCGCATACCAATTGCGGGTGCCTCGGCGCACGCGATGTTGCACTTGGGCAACAGCCAGTCATATCGACTGGACAAACTTACGTGCCGCTTATAACGATGATGGCCGCAGTGCCGCAGAAGTACCGGGGGGCGGACCACTGACCTTTCTTTCCTCCGTGCGGCCGCGTCGTCCCCGCTTGCACGTTGGAGGAACCGCCCAGATGAGTTTCGGCGACCCGAACCAGAATCCGAACAACCCGTACGGCCAGCAGCCGCCGCAGGGCCAGCCCGGTTACGGCTACCCGCAGCAGGCCCCCCAGGGCGTTCCGCCGCAGCAGGGGCAGCCGGGCTACGGCTACCCGCAGCAGCCGGGTGTGCCGCCGCAGGGCCAGCCCGGCTACGGCTACCCGCAGCAGGCCCCGGGGACGATCCAGGCCAACAGCGGTTACATCAACGTGCCGGCCCTCGGCACGGTCCAGGTCGCCTCGATGGGCCGCCGCCTCGGCGCCCGCGCCATCGACGGTGTCGTCATCGGTGTGCTGTACGGCATCCTCAGCGCGATCGGTCTCGCCGGCGCCCTGGGCATCGCCGAGAGCGCGGACGACTGCGGCTCGTACATGGACCCCGGTTACCAGGACTGTGTCAACGAGGCCAGCGCCGGCATCATCGCCACGATGCTCGGCATGGTGCTGATCTTCGCCCTGATCACGCTGCTCTACGAGTGGCTGATGATCTCCTTCCTCGGCGCCACCGTCGGCAAGATGGCCGTTGGCCTGCGTGTGGTCAAGGAGAACACCGGTCAGAACCCGGGCATCGGCGCGGGCTTCATCCGCTACATCATCCCGATCGTCGGCGTGTTCCTCTGCTACATCGGCGCGCTGCTCGTCTACCTGTCGCCGTTCTTCGACAACTCCGGCAAGCTGCAGGGCTGGCACGACCGTGCCGCGGGCACCCTGGTGATCAAGAAGTAGTACGCAACGCGGTTCAGCCGTCACGAAGGGCCGGAGAGATCCGGCCCTTCGTGCTGTCCGGGGTCCCGGCACGCCGCACCGCTCTACCGGTAGGCGTCGGGCTCCGGGCTGGTCCGCTCCATGACGACGAAGGTGCCCGCCTCGTGCGTGATCCTGTAGCTCGCCTCGGGGTGGAGCTGCTGGGCGTACTTCACCGGGTCGTCGATCGGCCGCGACCAGCCGAAGTCCAGGTTGATCGCGACGACGTCGGGGGCGGTGCCGGGCGCCCCTCCGACCCAGTAGACCGTGCGGTCCCCGGTCAGGTGTGCCATCAGCGTGATGTCGGTCTCCACCCGGGCGCCCTCCGGGATGGCGTCGAGCGCCTCCTCGGCGGCCTGCACGCGGGCGTCGGCGCGGTACGTCTCGGGGCGCAGCAGTTCGCGGAACGGAAGGTGCTGGGAGAGGGCGAGGGAGATGCCCAGGGCGACGGGCACGGCCGCGTTGGCGTACGAGACCAGCCAGGGCCGTTTCGATTCCCGGCTGCGGCGGATGCCGTCGGCCATGGCCAGGAAGACCACGGGCATCAGGATCGCGCTGTAGTGCCAGACCATCCCCCAGTGGTTGGAGTCCTGGGAGAGCAGGCGCCAGCCGATCGTGGGCAGGACGAGCAGGACCAGCGGGGAGCGCAGCGCCATGAAGGCGGTGATGCCGACGAGGAAGACCAGCATCTCGATCTTGACGGACGAGTCGAGGACCCCGAGCACGGAGTCGAGCGGGGAGACCTCCTGGCCGCCGTTCTCCTCGATCTTCTTCCAGTAGTCGTACGTTCCCGCGCTGCTGGCCGCCGGTATGAGCACCAGCACGGTCATGACGAACGCGACCACGCCGAAGGACGCCAGCAGGAAGCCCTGGAACCGCCGCCCGTAGATGGCCAGGAGCACGCCCACGACGGCCACGGTGACCCCGAGGTCCTCCTTGACCAGGACCAGCGGCAGCGACCACAGGACGGCGGCGCGCCAGCGCTCCATGAGCAGGGCGCGGCAGACCAGGGCCAGCAGCGGGACGGCGAGGGCTATCTCGTGGAAGTCCGCCTTGACGGCCTCCTGGAGCCCCCAGGACAGCCCGTACGCGACGGTGACGCAGAGACCGGAACGGCCGCCCAGGAGCTGCTGGACGGTGCGGCCCACGATCACGGCGGAGGCGGCGAACAGGGCGGCCTGGGCGAACAGCAGGGCGACGGCCGACGGCCAGATCCAGTAGAGCGGGACCAGGAGCGCGACCAGGGGGCTGAAGTGGTCGCCGAGTATCAGATAGCCGGGGCCCTTGATGTCGACGACCGGGGCGTCGAACCCGGCGTACGCGCGCACCTCCTGCTCGAAGATGCCCAGGTCCCAGGAGGGCGACTGGAAGTGGCTGTACCTGAGGTAGGCGTACAGGAAGTAGACCGCGCACAGGACGACGGCCGCGATCAGATACGGGCGCAGTGGTGCCGGGTGCGGTGCACGCGCGGCCGGCTCCTCGGACACGCCGGTTCCGCCCTGGTTCAGATCAAGCACGATGCCCCCGCAACGGAATCCCTCACCTGTCACTGCCGGTCGCACCGGTCCCGCCCGCTACGGTCCGGCAAGGCCATTCATTAGAACAGAGTGACGACCGGATTCCGTACGCCGGGACGCACCGCAGGCCGTACCCGGGCGGGTACGGCCTGCGGTGGTGCCACGACCTGTGTGTCAGTGGAAGAAGTGACGCGTGCCCGTGAAGTACATGGTCACGCCCGCCTTCTTCGCGGCCTCGACGACCAGCTCGTCGCGGACCGAGCCGCCCGGCTGGGCGACGGCCTTGATACCGGCGGCGGTCAGGATCTCCAGGCCGTCGGGGAAGGGGAAGAAGGCGTCGGACGCGGCGTACGAGCCACGCGCCCGCTCCTCGCCCGCCCGCTCGACGGCGAGCTTCGCGGAGTCGACACGGTTGACCTGGCCCATGCCGACGCCGACCGAGGCGCCGTCCTTGGCGAGCAGGATCGCGTTGGACTTCACCGCGCGGCTCGCCTTCCACGCGAAGGCGAGCTCCCTGAGCTCCTCGGCGGAGAGCGCCTCGCCGGTGGCGAGGGTCCAGTTGGCCGGGTCGTCGCCGTCGGCCTGGAGCCGGTCGGTGACCTGCAGCAGCGCGCCGCCGTCGATCGGCTTGACCTCGACCTCGGCGGACGGGGCCTCGGGGGCGCGCAGCACGCGGATGTTCTTCTTGCGGGCGAGGACCTCGACCGCGCCGTCCTCGTACGCCGGGGCGACGATGACCTCGGTGAAGATCTCCGCGACCTGCTCGGCCATCTCGACGGTCACCGGGCGGTTGACGGCGATGACGCCGCCGAACGCGGACAGCGGGTCGCAGGCGTGCGCGTTGCGGTGCGCCGTCGCCACGTCGTCCGCGATGGCGATGCCGCACGGGTTGGCGTGCTTGATGATCGCGACGCACGGCTCGGCGTGGTCGTAGGCGGCGCGGCGGGCGGCGTCGGTGTCCGTGTAGTTGTTGTAGGACATCTCCTTGCCGTGCAGCTGCTCGGCCTCGGCGAGGCCGCCCTCGCCGGAGGTGTAGAGCGCGGCGGGCTGGTGCGGGTTCTCGCCGTAGCGCAGGACGTTCTTGCGCGTGAAGGTGTCACCGAGGAACCCGGGCAGACCGGAGTCGCCGTCGGCCGCGTAGTCCGCCGCGAACCAGGAGGCGACGGCCACGTCGTACGCGGCGGTGTGCTGGAAGGCCTCGCCGGCGAGGCGCTTGCGGGCGGCCAGGTCGAAGCCGCCGGCCTCGACCGCGGCCAGGACGTCGGCGTACCGCTCGGGGCTGGTCACGACCGCCACGGACGGGTGGTTCTTGGCGGCGGCGCGGACCATCGAGGGGCCGCCGATGTCGATCTGCTCCACGCACTCGTCGTCGGAGGCGCCGGACGCGACGGTCGCCTTGAACGGGTACAGGTTGACGACCACCAGGTCGAACGGCTCCACGCCGAGCTCGGCGAGCTGCTCGCGGTGGGAGTCGAGGCGCAGGTCGGCGAGGATGCCGGCGTGCACGCGGGGGTGCAGCGTCTTGACGCGGCCGTCGAGGCACTCGGGGAAGCCGGTGAGCTCCTCGACCTTGGTGACCGGAACCCCTGCGGCTGCGATCCTCCCGGCGGTGGAGCCGGTGGAGACCAGCTCGACACCCGCCTCGTGCAGACCGCGGGCGAGGTCTTCGAGCCCCGTCTTGTCGTAGACGCTGACCAGGGCGCGACGGATGGGCTTATTCACCGACATGACCGAGATGAACCTTTCGTCCCTCAATGCGATAGCCGTCACGGGCGAGCCGCCCCACGGCCTCGACGAGCAGCTTGCGCTCGACTTCCTTGATGCGTTCGTGGAGGGCGGCTTCGCCCTCCGCCGTTTCCTCTTCGGTCACCTCGACCACGCCCTGCGCGATGATCGGACCGGTGTCGACGCCGTCGTCGACGAAGTGGACGGTGCACCCGGTGACCTTCACGCCGTACGCGAGCGCGTCGCGGACGCCGTGAGCACCGGGAAAGCTGGGGAGCAGGGCGGGGTGGGTGTTGACGACACGGCCGCCGAACTCGGCGAGGAAGCCCTTGCCGACGATCTTCATGAACCCGGCGGACACGACGAGGTCCGGGCGGTGCCCGGCCACGGCCGCGGTCAGGGCCGCGTCCCACGCGTCGCGGCTCTCGTACTCGCCGAGCTTGCACACGAAGGTGGGGAGCCCGGCGCGCTCGGCGCGCTCGATGCCGACGGTGCCGTAGCGGTCCGCGCCGACGGCGACGATCCGGGCGCCGTAGCCCTCGGGGTCGTCACCGATCGCGTCGAGCAGTGCTTGGAGGTTCGTGCCTGAGCCGGAGACGAGCACGACCACACGGGCCGGAGCGGCGGAAGGGGGCGGGGAGGCCACGGCAGGGCCCTTTCTCGCGTGGTGGAGCGGATACGCGATGTACAGGAGGTGCGTTTGTATGGTCGTACGAAAGAGGCTCGTCCCCCGATACGGGGAACTCTACGAACGTTCCGACCGTCAGCAACGATACCGGCACTCCCAGCGGCCCCCACGGGACGGGGGCGTGACCGAGAGGTAGCGTCAGGGGACAGGGAACCGCCCCCGGGCGGAAATGACGAGATGGGGAAGACGTTCACCACATGCCGGACCGCCTCCGCACCGCCCTTGGCCACCCGCTGCCCGAGCGGGCATCCACGCTGATGCGGGAACGCCAGTCCTCTTCGCCGGACTCCTCGTCGGGCTCGGGTTCCTCGACGGGGTCTTCTTCGGGGGTCTCCGGGTCCTCCTCAGGGTCCTCCGACGACAATCCGTTCGCCGCGCCTCCCGAGGACCGGCCCGACCAGCCCTGGCAGCCCCGCCACCCGTCCCACACGCCGGGGAACCACAGCAACGGCGGGAACGGCGACAGTGGCGAGGGCCGCCCCGACGACCGGCCGGTCTGGGGCAGCCAGTGGAGCGACCGGCAGCCGGGCCGGCAGAGCGGCGGCTTCGGCGGGCGCCCCGGCGGGACCGGTGGGCCCGGCGGCCAGGGCGGCGGACCCGAGGGCAGCCCCGGCGGGCTCCGCTGGGACCCGACGGACCCCGCCCAGCGGCGCGCGCGCTACGCGGTGCTGGGCGGCATGTGGGCGTTCTTCTTCGCCCTGTTCGACTTCCCCGAGATCGCACTGCTCCTCGGCGCGCTCTCCGTGTACTGGTCGATCAGCGCGCTGCGCGGCGGCCCGCGCAAGACCCCGGCGGCAGGCGCCGCGGGCACGGGCGCGGCGGCGGACGCGAGCGGTCCCGACCGGACGCCCGCCCCCGCGCAGCCCGGCACCCCGCCCGGCGCCCCGGGCGCCGCGCAGTACGCCGGGCGCCAGCAGACGACGGCGGCCGTCAGCGGCCTCGTGACGGCGCTGCTGGCCCTGGCGATCGTCGCCACGGGCTACACGGTCCAGCTGGTCTACCGCGACTACTACACCTGCGTGAACGACGCGCTGACCAAGTCCGCCGCCGTCTCCTGCAACGACAAGCTGCCCGACCCGCTGGAGCCCTTCTTCGGCGTACGGGAGTAGCTCCGCCCGTCCCCCGCAGCCCGCCGACTCCGCGTGATCACCGCGGAGCGGAATCCCGGCCGGAATCCGAGTGCCCCTGGGCACCCGGGTCCCGGCCGGTCGGCTCTTCGGGACCGGACGGGGACGGGGCCGCGGTGCCGGACGCGGTGTCGGGTGCGGACGCTTTGCCGGACGCCGACGGGGTGCCGGGGACGGGCGCGGCAGCGGGTGCCGTGCCGGAGCTCCGCGCCGTGACGGGGCCGGGTGCCGTTCCGGGTCCGGACGCGGTTCCGGGTGCCGAGGCGGCCGGTCCGGAGGCCGGTGCGGGCGTCGACGCCGGTTTCGCCCCGGAGGCCGGTGCGGGCCTCGATGATGGTTCCGCCCCGGGCAGCGGCGCCGCGGCCGGCAGCGGGTCCGGCCCCGGGAGGCCGGCCATCAGGCCCCCCGAGTTCTTCTTCAGCGCGGCCCAGCGCGCCTGCCGCGCACCGTCCTCGTGCCACGGGTCGGCCGACAGGAACTCGTACGGATCGGAGTCCTCGTCCGCTCCCCCGAGCCCGGGCCTGTCCGCCGCGCCCCGCTCCGCCTTCCTCCGGTCCGCCTTGCGCTCCGGCTTTCCTTCCGCGGGTTCGGCCCCGGTCTCCGCGGGTTCCGCCTTCGCCGCGTCCCACCGCCATCCCCACCGCTGCTCCCGCAGCCGCCAGGCCCTGATCAGCAGCGCCGCCGGTACGCCGACCACGGCCGTCCACACGAGGGCCGCAGGACCGACCAGCCACCAGACGGGGCCGAACTCCGCCAGCGCCCCGGTGCCCAGGGGGCCGCCCGCTGCCGCCGCGAGCGCCGCGGCCCCGGCCCCGCAGCCGACGGCCGCCAGCCCTGCCACCAGGGCCGTGTGCCCCTGGCTCCACGCCTCCTCGCGCGCCCCGCGCACCGGCGCCGCCCCCCGCGCGGTGAACCGGGCGACGGCCAGGGCGGCGAGGACCGGCACCGCGACCGCCGACCAGTTCACCGGCGTACCCGGGCCGTGGGAGGGCACCGCGGCGAGCAGCGGGAACTCCGGCAGCGCGGGAGGCCCGGTGAAGGCGAGGGGGGTGGCCGTGGACGCCGTACCGAGGGCGAATCCCGGCCCGAGCCCGTAGGCGGCACCCCACATCGCGGCGTTCGGCACGAGGGCCGCCGCGAGCAGCAGTACGGAGACCCGGCCCGCCCAGTCGTCCGACAGCCCGACGAACGACTCCCGCGCCGCCCCCGCGTGCCACATCAGCGCCCCCGCGACCAGCACCGCCCCGCCGCCGAGCAGCACCAGTACTCCGGCGGCGGCGGACCGCAGGGCCGTACCGGCCTTGGCCCGGAAGCGGGTACGGGCGGCGGCCTCCTGCACGCTCAGCGGTGCCCAGACCAGCAGCGGGGTCAGCGGGCGTCCCCGCGCGGCCCAGACCCCGGCGGCTGCCGCACCGGCCACCACGCAGGCGACGGGGAAGCCGAGCGAGGCCCGCTCGGGGGAGAGCCCGCCGCCCCGCGCGTACTCCGCCGCCGCCAGCACCACCAGGAGGTATCCGGCGCTCACCGCACAGAAGACACCGACCGCCGAATGCCTGCCCGGCGTCTCCTCCCCCGTCTCCGCGGTGTCCTCGCCCACGCCCTCCGGGTCGGGGTCCGCCGAGTCCCTGGCCGCCCGGTGGATGAGCCACACGGGCAGCGCGACGAGCAGCAGCGGCACGGTCGCCACGGGCGACGGGTGTCCGCCGACGGTGTCGGCCCTGACCAGTTCGGCGCCGTGGGCGAGCAGCCAGAGCGAGGTCGCCACATGGAAGGCGCCGTCCGGCCCGCTGTCGGGGTACGGGGAGCTGATCCACAGCATCATGACCAGGACGGCCAGCGAGCCGAGCCCGAGTCCCGCGGCGATCATCCCGCGCGCGAACGCGGAGACGAGTGCGACGGACCTGCTTCGCTCGGCGGGCAACATCGTGCTGCGCTCGGTCACTTGGGTCACACGGCCATGCTGCCAACGACACGCCCTTATTCCGTGTAACGGGCGAATGGCCGCTGTGTCGCTCAATATACGTTTATGTGCTTTTTCACCCAGTGCAGTGCCCTCGGGGACGGAGGCCGGGCATGACACGGAGCCCCGCCGGCCCGGCCGCCGCCGCCCCGCTGCCCTCCCCCGTGGAGCGCCGCAGACTGCGCGAGGCAAGGGCACTGAGTGAGGAACAGGTGGCGGCCGCCGTGGGCGTCACGCCCGCCACGGTCCGCGCCTGGGAAACAGGGCGCGCGAGCCCACGGGGCCGCCGGCGCAAGGTCTACGCCAGGCTGATCGGCTGCGCCGAGGAGCGTCCCGCGCCGCCCCCCTCCGTCGAAGCCAACGGGAGCAGCACGATGTCCCCGACCGAGCCCGGCACCGGCGCCGCCGAGGGCGCCCCGACCGCATCCGTGACCCCTGAAGCGGACGGACCGTCACCGGACAGCCCGTCAGCCGCCCTACCCACCAAGCCCGCCGTACCCGCCAAGTCCGCCGTGCCTGCCAAGTCCGCCGTACCCGCCAAGTCCGCCGTGCCTGCCAAGTCCGCCGCATCCGCCGGTGAAGGCCCACGCCCCGAGGTGCCCGCGCCGGACGGTCCGTCACCGGACGCCCCGAAGGCATCCGCGCCGGACACCCCGGACACCCCGGACCCGCAGGTGCCGGGAAGCGCGGAGAGCCCGCAGAGGCCCGGGGGCCTCACCGCGGAGGAGGCGTTCGACGCGCTGTACGCCTGGGCCGCGCCCGGCCTCACCCGTCAGGCCTATCTGCTGACGGGCCGTCGGAGGCTTGCCCGGGAGGCGGTCGAGCACGCGTTCAGGATCGCCTGGCAGCGCTGGCCCGAGGTGGCCAGGGACCGGGACCCGGCGGGCTGGGTGCGGGCGGCGGCGTACGAGTACGCGATGTCGCCCTGGCACCGGCTGCGCCGCACCCACCGCCACCCGGACGCACTGCCCGAGGACCCGGCACGGCGCGCACTGCTGGACACGCTGCTCACTCTGCCGCCTTCGTCCCGCCGTACCCTGCTGCTCCACGACGGCGTGGGCCTGGGGCTGCCCGAGACCGCCGCGGAGACGGAGGCCAGCACCCCCGCCGCGGCGAACCGGCTGATCAACGCGCGGGCCGCCGTCGCCGAGCGGCTGCCGGAGCTGGCGGAGCCCGGGGAAACCGGCGGCCGGTCCGAGGTGCTGCACCAGCGGCTCGGCTCGCTCGCCCTCGGCGAGGACGTGCCCGAACCGCCGTCGGCCCCGGCCGTGCGCGCGGGCGGCGAGCGCGTCGCGCGGCTCTGGACCCGGGCGGCGATCGGTTTCGCGGTGCTGCTCGTCGGGACGACGGCGTTCACGCTGCAGACGGCCCCCACCCAGTACGAACAGCCGCTGTATCCGGCCGAACGGGTCGGCGGCGTACCTCCACGGGGCGGCCCCGAGAAGCTGACGCCCCAGGACCTGAAGCTGCAGAAGGCTCTGCGGGGCGAGCTCGCACACGGACCGGAGCGCCTTGTTCCGGAGATTCCCTGACCTGCGGCTCCGGAGTCGACGCAAACGGCGCGGGCCCGCACCCCCTGCGAGGAGGGTGCGGGCCCGCGCCGTGCCGCTGAGCGGCGGCCGAGCGCTGAGCGGTCAGCCGCCCAGGATCTCGCGCGCCAGCTTGGCGGTCTCGGTCGGCGTCTTGCCGACCTTGACGCCGGCGGCCTCGAGGGCCTCCTTCTTCGCGGCGGCGGTACCGGACGAGCCGGAGACGATGGCGCCGGCGTGGCCCATGGTCTTGCCCTCGGGGGCGGTGAAGCCCGCGACGTAACCGACGACCGGCTTGGTGACGTTCTTCGCGATGAAGTCGGCGGCACGCTCCTCGGCGTCGCCGCCGATCTCGCCGATCATCACGATGAGGTCGGTCTCGGGGTCCGCCTCGAACGCCGCGAGGGCGTCGATGTGCGTCGTGCCGATGACCGGGTCGCCACCGATGCCGACGGCGGACGAGAAGCCGATGTCACGGAGCTCGTACATCATCTGGTAGGTCAGCGTGCCGGACTTGGACACGAGACCGATGCGGCCGGGCTTGGTGATGTCGCCCGGGATGATGCCGGCGTTGGACTGGCCGGGGGTGATCAGGCCGGGGCAGTTCGGGCCGATGATCCGGGTCTTGTTGCCCTTCGAGCCGGCGTACGCCCAGAAGGCGGCCGAGTCGTGGACGGCGATGCCCTCGGTGATCACGACGGCCAGCGGGATCTCGGCGTCGATCGCCTCGACGACGGCGGCCTTCGCGAAGGCCGGCGGCACGAAGAGGACCGACACGTCGGCGCCGGTCTTCTCCATCGCCTCGGCGACGGACCCGAATACGGGTACCTCGGTGCCGTCGAAGTCGACGGAGGTGCCCGCCTTGCGGGGGTTCACGCCACCGACGATGTTGGTGCCGTCGGCCAGCATGAGCTTGGTGTGCTTCATGCCCGTGGCGCCGGTCATCCCCTGGACGATGACCTTGCTGTCCTTGGTGAGGAAGATAGCCATGGTGTTGGAGTCCCTCGTCCCTTACTTCGCAGCCGCGGCGAGCTCGGCGGCCTTGTCGGCCGCGCCGTCCATGGTGTCCACACGCTGAACGAGCGGGTGGTTGGCGTCGGAGAGGATCTTGCGACCCAGCTCCGCGTTGTTGCCGTCGAGGCGCACGACCAGCGGCTTGGTGACTGCTTCGCCCTTGGACTTGAGCAGCTCCAGGGCCTGGACGATGCCGTTGGCGACCTCGTCGCAGGCGGTGATGCCACCGAAGACGTTGACGAAGACGGACTTGACGTCCGGGTCGCCGAGGATGATCTCCAGGCCGTTCGCCATGACCTCGGCGGAGGCGCCGCCACCGATGTCGAGGAAGTTGGCGGGCTTCACGTTGCCGTGGTTCTCACCGGCGTACGCGACGACGTCCAGGGTCGACATGACCAGACCGGCACCGTTACCGATGATGCCGACCTCGCCGTCGAGCTTGACGTAGTTGAGGTTCTTGGCCTTGGCCGCGGCCTCGAGGGGGTTGGCCGCGGCCTTGTCCTCGAGCTCCTCGTGGCCGGGCTGGCGGAAGTCGGCGTTCTCGTCGAGAGACACCTTTCCGTCCAGGGCCAGGATGCGGCCGTCCTTGGTCTTCACCAGCGGGTTGACCTCGACGAGGAGCGCGTCCTCGGCGACGAAGGTGTCCCACAGGGTCACCAGGGCCTCGGCGACACCCTCGGCCACCTCGGCCGGGAACTTCGCCTGGGCCACGATCTCGCGGGCCTTCTCGATGTCGACGCCGTCGACGGCGTTGACCGGGACCTTCGCGAGGGCCTCGGGGGTCTTCTCCGCGACCTCCTCGATGTCCATGCCGCCCTGCACCGACGCCATGGCGAGGAAGGTGCGGTTGGTGCGGTCGAGGAGGTACGAGACGTAGTACTCCGCCTCGATCTCCGGGGACAGCTCGGCGATCATCACCTTGTGGACCGTGTGGCCCTTGATGTCCATGCCGAGGATGTCGGTCGCACGTGCGACCGCCTCGTCCGGGTCTGCCGCCAGCTTCACGCCGCCGGCCTTGCCGCGGCCACCGACCTTCACCTGCGCCTTGACGACGGACTTGCCGCCCAGCCGTTCGGTCGCCTCGCGGGCTGCCTCAGGCGTGTCAATGACTTCACCGGCCAGCACCGGTACACCGTGCTTGGCGAAGAGGTCCCTCGCCTGGTACTCGAACAGGTCCACGCGCGTCCGTCCCTTTTAGTGGTCTCGCGGTTCGTTTTCTGCGTGGGCGTGCCGCGAGGGCAACGTGACTGCGCAGTCACTAGGGAGGCGCACACGGTGACCGGGTACGCGGCATGTCCATCCGGCAGGTTATCCCCCGCGCTCGTCCGGACCCTAAATTGCAGATCACACCTGAGCGGTGATACCGGTCACAGATCACGCTGGTGACCGGGGTGTCGTGGACAAAACGGCGTGTCGTACGAGTAGGGCCCGGACCGTCCGCGACGCAGTGCGGACCGCCTGGTTCCGCTTATCTTCCGGTATCGGGCACTGGCAGGGGACGCTTCTCGATCGCCGCCGCCATCACCTCCGGGAACAGGTCGGGAGTACAGGCGAAGGCCGGTACGCCGAGCGCCGCCAGCGCGGCGGCGTGCTCCCGGTCCCAGGAGGGCGCGCCCTCGTCGGAGAGCGCGAGCAGGGCGACGAACTGCACACCGGACGCCTTCATCTCGGCGACCCGGCCGATCATGCCGTCGCGGATTCCTCCCTCGTGAAGGTCACTGATGAGCACGACGACGGTGTCCGCCGGACGGGTGATCCTCGACCGGCAGTAGGCGAGCGCGCGGTTGATGTCCGTCCCGCCGCCGAGCCGGGTGCCGAACAGGACGTCCACCGGGTCGTCGAGCTGCTCGGTGAGGTCGACGACGGCCGTGTCGAAGACGACGAGCCGGGTCGACAGGGTGCGCATGGAGGCGAGGACCGCACCGAAGACCGAGGCGTGGACGACGGAGGCCGCCATGGAGCCCGACTGGTCGACGCAGAGGATGACGTCCTTCTTCACCGAGCGGTCGGTGCGTCCGTAACCGACGAGGCGCTCGGGGACGACCGTGCCCGCGCCTGCCGCTCCTCCCGCCTTCTCCTCCCCTCCGGTCCCACCGGCACCCGTGGCTCCGTCGGCCCCGGGGAGCGGCACGTAGTTCCTGAGGTTGGCGCGGATCGTGCGGTCCCAGTCGATGTCCCGCCCACGCGGCCGTCCGGTTCTGGCCGTGCGGTCCAGGGCGCCGGTGAGCGTCGCCCTCGTGCGGGTGGCCAGCCGGTGCTCCAGGTCGTCGACGACCTTGCGCACGACCGCCCGGGCCGTCTCCCTCGTGGTCTCCGGCATGGCCCTGCCGAGCGAGAGCAGGGTTCCGACCAGATGTACGTCCGGCTCGACGGCCTCCAGCATCTCGGGCTCCAGCAGCAGCGCGGACAGTCCCAGGCGGTCGATCGCGTCGCGCTGCATGACCTGGACGACGGAGCTCGGGAAGTACCGGCGGATGTCGCCGAGCCAGCGGGCGACGGACGGGGCGGAGGCCCCGAGCCCTCCGGAACGCTCGGCCGGCCCCCGGCCGCCCGGCTTCCTCGCGCCGCCCGGTCCGCTCCCGTCGCCGTAGAGCGAGGCCAGCGCCCCGTCCATCGCCGCATCACGGCCGGTGAGCTCCTGGCCCGTGGTCCCGGCGCTCTCCGCGCCGAGCACCAGCCGCCAGCGCCGCAGCCGCTCCTCGTCGGCGGGTGTCATGGTCATCGCCCCCTCCCCGTCCTCTCTCGTGTCCGCCGTCCTCGTGGGGGCCGTGCGTCCGTCCGCTCCCCGCTCATCCGGTCGCCGTCCGTCCCGTGGGGGTGTCGAGGCCGAGCAGCAGCCGGAGCACCGGGACCACCGCGTCGGCCCGCTCCTCGTCGTGTCCCTCGCCGAAGCCCGGGGCCGCCGCCCCGTCCGTGTCACGGATGCGCCCGGGATCCGGCCCTCGGCGGACGAGGTCGCCCAAGGTCCGGCGCACTCCCGGCTCGTAGGCCGAGAACGTACGGCGCAGCAGGGGCAGTACGCCGGTGAACTCCTCGGCCGGTATGCCCGTCAGCCAGGTGTCGACGAGCCCGAGGAGCCGCTCGTCGTGGACGAGCAGCATCCCGCCGCCGGTGGCCGCGCCGACGAATCCCTCGATCCATGCCGCCGCTTCGGCCGGCGGGGTGCCGGGCGAGAGGGTCAGGCCCATCAGCAGGGCCGCCTCGCTCTCGGCGAGCAGTCCGTCGTCCAGCAGGAGTCGTGTGGCGCGGCCCCGGATCACCCCGGCGACCGTGTCCCTGGCGGAGAGCCTGCGCAGGGCGCCGGCCCAGCGCTCGGACAGGCCCTCGGCACCCGCGACATCCGCGAGCAGCCCCACGGCGGTGTGCACGCCTTCCACCCGGCCGCGCATCTCCGCCGCGCCGTCCGCGTCGAGGCCGGTGCAGGCGGGAGGCAGTCCGACGCGGACCCGCTCGGCGAGGCCGACGGCGACCTCTCCCAGGGCCGCGGTGTCCGTGGACCGCACATCCCCGTATCTGAGGGAGCGGGCCAGGGCGGGCAGTGCGTCGGCGAGGTGGCCGACGTCCGTGTCGAGGGCGGCCCGGTCGGCGAGGGCCCGCATCACGACGGGCAGCGCCTCGGTGAGCCCGGCCAGGAGACACCGCTCGGCGAGCGCGGTGACGGAGGCGAGCGACGCTGCCGATACGGCGTCCGCCTCGGCCCGCGCGGTCGCGGCGGCGAGCACGGTGGTGCCCCAGACCCCGGCTTCCGCGATCCGCACGAAGAGCTCGGGCTCCCAGCGCAGCCGCCAGCTCTCGCGGAAGGTGCCCGTGCTGCCGCGGCCCGCCGCGGGTGTGCCCCAGTCCACCCCGAGGAGCCTCAGCCGGTGCAGCAGTCTGCTGCGGGCGGCGTCGGTGTCCTTGCGGAGGTCGAGGTCCAGCTCGCGTCCCTCCGCCTCGGGCCGGAGCCGCAGGGTGCGCTGCTGTCTGTCCAGATCGCGCTGGAGGGGGACGGCCGGGGCGCCGTCCGGGACCTCGCCGAGGGTCTCGCCGACGACGAGCCGGTCCCGCACGAGGGCGAGCGGCACGTCGGACCCCTCGCACATGACGGCCCGGACCGCGTCGGTGGCCTCGGTCAGACCGACGGCCGGGCGGTCGCGCAGGGCGGCCAGCGTCCCGGCGAGCCGGACGGCCTCGATGACATGCGCGGAGGAGACGGGCATGTCCTCCTCGCGCAGCAGTCCCGCGACCTTCGTCATCCAGCGCTCCACGGGCCGGTCGGGCGAGCCGAACAGATGGCCGTACCACCCGGGGGACTCGATCCCCGCGCCGTATCCGCTGTGCCGGGCGAGCCGGCGATGGGTCCAGGGCACCCAGGTCAGTTCCGTCCGCACCTTGGGGATTCCCTTGAGGAGGGACCTGTCGGCGGCGACGGTGGTGCGTGCGGCGAGCGCGGGAACGTGCCACGCGCCGCACACGACGGCGATGCCGTCGCCGAACTCCTTGCGGGCGGCCCGGAGCTGGAGGCGCATGCTCGCCTCCCGGACGGCGTCCTGGGGGTGCCCCCCGTCGCCGTACGCCTCGCGCAGCGCCGTCATCGCTTCGGCGAGCGCGGCGAAGGGCGCGAGCGGGTCGGCGGGCCGTCCGTCAGCCGCGCGGTGCTCGACGACGTCCTCCCACCAGCGCTCGGGGTCGTCGTGACCCGCGGTCCCGGCGAGTGTCCCGATGGGATCGACGATCCGTCCGTCCTGCCCCGGCTGCCTCTGCGCGCACTCCGTCATCGCCAGGGAGTTGGCGGCGGGGAGGTCCGCGAAGCGCACGGGAACGCCCTGCGCCAGAGCCCAGCGGATCGCCACCCACTCGGGAGAGAAGTCGGCCATCGGCCAGAACGAGGCGCGCCCCGGGTCGTCCACGGCATGGGCGAGCAGCGCGACCGGCGGCCGCATCCGGGGGTCGGCGGCGAGCGGCAGCAGCGCGTCGGCTTCGGGCGGCCCCTCGATGAGCACCGCGCGGGGCCGTGCGGCCTCCAGGGCCGCGTGGACCGCGCGCGCGGAGCCCGGGCCGTGATGGCGCACCCCGAGCAGCAGCGGTCCCCCGGACGCGGTGGATGCCGGGGCGCGGGGCGTCATGCGGCCGCCTCACGGCAGGCGCGGTAGAAGTCCTTCCAGCCCTCGCGCTCCCGGACCACGGTCTCCACGTACTCCTGCCAGATCACACGGTCCGAGGCGGGATCGCGGACGACGGCGCCGAGGATGCCGTCCACCACGTCGCCGGGGCGCAGGACGCCGTCGCCGAAGTGGGCGGCGAGCGCGAGGCCGCCGGTGACGACGGAGATGGCCTCGGCCGTGGACAGCGTCCCCGACGGGGACTTGAGCTTGGTACGGCCGTCCGTCGTCACTCCGTCGCGCAGTTCGCGGAAGATCGTGACGACGCGCCGGATCTCCGCCAGGCCCTCGGGCGCCGCGGGCAGGTCGAGCGCGCGTCCCGTCTGGGCGACGCGCCGGGACACGATGTCCACCTCGTCCTCGGGTGTCGCGGGCAGCGGGAGCACGACGGTGTTGAAGCGGCGGCGCAGGGCGCTGGAGAGCTCGTTGACCCCGCGGTCGCGGTCGTTCGCCGTGGCGACGAGGTTGAACCCCCGGACGGCCTGGACCTCTTGGCCGAGCTCGGGGACCGGGAGCGTCTTCTCCGACAGGATCGTGATGAGCGCGTCCTGCACATCGGCGGGGATACGGGTGAGCTCCTCGACACGGACGGTCATGCCTTCGGCCATGGCCCGCATGACGGGGCTGGGCACCAGGGCCTCGCGGCTGGGGCCGTCGGCCAGCAGTCGTGCGTAGTTCCACCCGTAGCGGACGGCTTCCTCGGGGGTGCCCGCGGTGCCCTGGACGAGCAGGGTGGAGTCCCCGCTGACGGCCGCCGCGAGATGCTCGGACACCCAGGTCTTGGCGGTGCCCGGCACACCGAGCAGGAGCAGGGCACGGTCGGTGGCGAGCGTGGTCACGGCGACCTCGACGAGGCGGCGCGGTCCTACGTACTTCGGTGTGATCAGGGTGCCGTCGGGGAGTGTCCCGCCGAGCAGATAGGTGGAGACGGCCCAGGGCGAGAGCTTCCAACGGGCGGGCCTGGGGCGGTCGTCGGCGGCGGCGAGCGCCTTGAGCTCACCGGCGAAGGCGTGCTCGGCGTGCGGCCTCAGGGCTTCGCCGGCTGCGTCGGTCTGTTCGGACACGGTCATGGATCCCCCTCCGGATCGGTCGATCCGATGCGGTTTCCACGGTGCACCATGCCACTGACAATCGGTCCCGGCCGTGCGGCCGGGACCGATGCGGAGCGGACGGAGCGTCAGCCGGTGACGGGCGAGACCGCGACGCAGCCGCCGCTCGTGAGGATCTCCTCGCCCTTCGCCTCCTCGATCACCTTGCCCTTGTACGTGATCGTGCAGGCGATGCCGGCCGCACCCTCGGCGGTCCCCACGGGCATGACCGCGGGCGGCATGATCCCGCGCAGGGTGACGGTCTTCCTCCACGGCAGTGCGGGCGAGTCGACCGTCTCGATCTCCGGCTCCATGGCGCTCCCGCCGCCGCCGTGGAACTGGATCTGCTCGGCGCCCGTGCCGGTGGCCTCGTACGTCACCTCGTACGTCTCGTCCACGATGTCGTCGACCGCCTTGTCGACGGATCCGGAACAGGCACCGGCGGTGAGTGCGAGGCCGCACACGACCAGCGTCGCGGCTCCGACACGCATGGTGCGTCTGAGATGGGTGGTGCAAGTGATGTGATCCATCGGATTTCCCCCGTTTTTTCTCGAAACACTCTCTCCTTCGCAGGGAAGCGCACGGAGGCGAAACGGTCAAGTCACCCCGGAACGGGCGGAGTCGCAGGTCACGGCCCATTGTCAGTGGGGCGTTCTAACGTCGTTCCCATGATGTTGTCCAACGGGGGAGAACCTGTGCGGTCCGCCGGCCCCGGCGAGGTCCGGGCCGAGGACGCGGCTGCCGCCGCGCGCTCGGCGGCGGCCGTCCGGCGCGCCGGCCGCAGGGCCGAGCGCGTCACCGGCGGCGCGCAGGAGCTGGAGCAGCGTCTCACCGACCTGCTGCGCGGCGGCCTCGCGGCGACGGACCGGACCGGCCATGGCCTGTGGGAGGAGACCGCCGCCCGCATGGTCGACGCACAGGCTCCCGGACTCGCGCGCCTGGTACGGGAGTTGGGCGCCGTCCCGGCGTCGGGCTCCGGCTGGCCCGTGCGGCTGCTGGAGGAGTGCGCCCTCCTGCATCTGCTGGATACGGCCTGGCTCGGCCTCGACCGGCTGCCCGGCCCGCTGGCCTCGACGGTGCGTACGAGAGTGGGGCTGACCGGCTCCGCCGACGGCCCTGCCGTCCGGGATCACTGGCTGGTCCTCGCGCAGTACGACACACCGGACGGCAGGATCGTCACCCGCCGCATCTGGCTGTACGGCAGGGAGTCGACGCGCACGGCCCTGCTCCTCTTCCACGGGGCGCCGGGGCGGGCACCGGCGCCGTCGCTGCCGGTCGGCGCGGTGATCGACGCCGAACTGACGCCGTATCCGGGTGGTGGAGGCCTGCGGGCCGAGCTGGGCGAGCGGTTCGGCGACCCCGTCACCTCGGCGGCGCCGCCGCCGGGCGGGACGACGGCCGACGCCGTCGCGGCGTACGGGCGCGCCCTGCGGGACGATCCCTGGCTGGAGGCCTGGCCGTTCACGCTGGAGGACGTCATACCCGCGCCGTCCGGGGACGGTTGGCAGCTGGTCGGCGCGGCGGACCGTTCCGCGCTGCCGATCGCCCCCCGGGCGCTGTCCCGGCCGGGCCTGTGGAAGCTCGTGGCGCTCTCAGGCGGCGGCCCGCTGACCGTGTTCGGGGAGTGCGGGCACCGGGGTTTCGACCCGATAGCCGCATGGTGCCCAGGACCCTCGGGAGGAGCCGCCGAGGGCACGGCCGTGGCCCTCGTCTGAGGCGTTCGCCAGAGGTCGCCCGAGGCGCTCCTCCGAGGCGTTCGCCAGAGGTCGCCCGAGGCGCAGCGCGTCCTCCTCGGCCATCCCGCTCGCCTCGCCCACCCCGTTCTCCCGAAACACGCGTACGACGCGCACACGCTCCGAACCGCGCACGGCCGACCGACGGAGGGACCGATGCCCACCACTCGCACGACGACCGGCGCGCTCATGGGCGCCCGCTGGGAAGACCTCGTCACCTCGGCGCTGCTCGGCACCGACCGGCGCCCCCTGCGGGCGGACGGCGGCATCCCGGCAGGGCCGTCGGAGCTGCTCGACGCGGCGGCGGTGCACACCGTGCGGCGCAGGGCCTCGCTGCGGCCGGCCGCCGGGGTGGCCGTGCCATCGCCCGCACCCGACGATCCGCGGCCCCCGCTGCCCACGGCCGCCCGGCACCGGCTCGCCCAGCTGCTCGCCGACCGTTCGGCGCCGCCCGGCGGCGGGCGGCGCGGAGCGGCTCCCGACCTCACCGAGCTCATTCCCCAGTGGCTGATCACCGCGGGGGCGCGCGGCTTCCGCGCACCGGCCGAGCTGCTGCCCGCGCTGCTGGACGCGGCCCGGGCGCGTACGGACCTGCGCCCGCTCGCCCTGGCGTTCGCCGGGCCGCGCGGGCTCTGGCTGGCCGGGCTGAACCCGGAGTGGAGGTTCGCGCTGCGGGCCTCGTCCCAGGGGGCTCACCGGCCGGACCCGAAGGACCCGGAGGCGGTGCGCGAGCTCTGGGACGAAGGGCTGTTCGCGGAGCGGGTCGCGCTGCTCGGCGCCGTACGGGAGCGGGATCCCGGCGCGGCCAGGTCCCTGCTCGCCGCCACCTGGTCCACGGAGCGGGCCGAGGACCGGCTGATGTTCCTGGACTCCTTGCGGGCCGGGCTCTCGGGGGCGGACGAGGCCTTCCTCGAAGAGGCCCTGGCGGACCGCAGCCGCAACGTCCGCTCCACAGCGGCCGAACTGCTGTCCGCGCTGCCGGAATCGGCGCTCGCCCGCCGGATGGCGGCCCGGGCCACGTCCTGTGTGAACCCGGACCGCACGGGGGGCTCGGTGTCGATAGCCGTGGAGGCGCCGCACGAGTGCGATGCCGCGATGCAGCGGGACGGTGTCGTGCCCGTGCCGCCGTCGGGTCGGGGCGAACGCTCCTGGTGGCTGGGCCAGTTGGTGGAGGCGGCCCCGCTCGGCGTCTGGGTGGAGAGGTTCGACGGCCGCACGGCCCGGGAGCTCGTGGCACTGCCCGTCGCCGACGGCTGGGCCGGGGAGCTGCACGCCGCCTGGTGCCGGGCGGCGGTGCGGCAACGGGACCCCGACTGGGCGAGAGCTCTACTCGGCGCCCCCTCCACTCCCCCGGCCAACGGCCCGGGCACCGCGTCCCTGGCGGAGCGGTCGAAGCTCCTCGCCACCCTGCCGTCCGCCGAGCGGGCGCTCTGGGTCGCAGGATTCGTGGCCGCGCACGGTCTGTCGGAGGCCTTCCAGCTGCTCGGCGTGTGCGCGGTGCCCTGGGACGCGCCGCTCGGCCGGTCGGTGGTCGACGCACTGGACATCGCCAGGGACGCGGGCAGCTACCCCTGGAGCTTCAGCGGAGTGATGGGGCTGGCCGAGCGCTGTCTGAACCCCGCCGAGGCGGACCGTCTCGCCGTGCTCACGACCACCCCGGACGAGCCGGAGGACGCCTCACCCGGTGCGGGGGGTTACTGGTCGGAGGCCTTCCAGCGCCTGGTCTCCACCCTGCGCCTGCGCGCCGCGATGGACGCCGAACTGGCGGAGGACGCCCCGGAAGGGACGGGCACCCGGAACTGACGGGCCCACCTCGCCGGACACGCCCGGCCGGGCCGTCCGCCGAACACGGCTGCCCGGAGCCACCGCCCAAGCCTTCCGCACAGGAACGCGGGCAGGCCACCGCCCCGAGCTCCCCGCCCCAGGAACACGGGCGCGGGCCGGACGGCTTCCCCGAGCCCGCTCGCCCACGAACGGAGGCGCAAGCCGGCCGGACCAGCAACGCCGACGCGAGCCGGGCGGCCGGACACCACGGACGGCAGGCTCGCCGGCTCAGGCCTCCGCGGGCTGGCGGACGTTCGCGTTGACCCAGTCGACGATCGAGGCGGTCGTCGCACCCGGGGTGAAGATCTCCGCGACGCCCTGCTCCTTCAGCGGCGCGATGTCCGCCTCGGGGATGATGCCGCCACCGAAGACCTTGATGTCCTCCGCGTCGCGCTCCTTGAGCAGCTCGATGACCTTGGCGAACAGCGTGTTGTGCGCACCGGAGAGGATCGAGAGACCGACGGCGTCGGCGTCCTCCTGGATCGCCGTGTCCACGATCTGCTCGGGGGTCTGGTGGAGCCCCGTGTAGATGACCTCCATGCCCGCGTCCCGCAGCGCCCGTGCGATCACCTTGGCCCCTCGGTCATGGCCGTCGAGGCCCGGCTTCGCCACCACCACACGGATCGGACCGGTCACACCCATCAATGCCTCCACATGCGTCTCCCGCGCCTGGCGGCCCGGGGATGTGAACGAACGTTATCCACAGCATCCCGCACGGCGTCGTTTCGCGGTGGACCGGGAGGGGGAAATCACACATGGGACATGTTCGCCAAGCGTCGTTCCCCGCATCGAGCGACCCACGGGCCGCGCGGGTACCGCCGCCAGGGGAGCCGCAACGAGGTCGCCGTACCACCGCGCCGTCAGCAGCACGGCACGGTGGTACGGCCCCCGGCCGCCACCAGAGCCGCCGACCCGCCTCCGCAGCGACCCGATGAGGGCGTACGGGGCAGGGAGCCGCCTCCCCCGCATGCCAGTGCAGGAGGTCGGCCATGAAGGTCCTGTCCTTCCTACCCCTACTGCTGCGCAGCACCTGCCTGCGCCCTGCCTGGCTGTCATCGGCGCTGGTCAGAGCCACCGCGCTGGAGCTGGTGATCCTGGCCGGGCATGTGCTCATCTACCCCGCGGGCCTCACCCCCGAGCGCCGGAGCCCCGCACCCGGGCCCGGCGACGGGGACGGGGCCCAGGACGGCACGGGGGACGGCTCCGACGACGGCGCCGGGACAGGCGCGGCCACGGGACCGGACGCCGCTCCCGGCGGAATCACCCGTTCGGCCGACACGGCCGCGCTGCCCACCAGCATCGGCGAGCATCCACCCGTCGTCCTCCTGCACGGTTTCATCGACAACCGCTCCGTCTTCGTGCTGCTGCGCCGCTCCCTGGCCCGGCACGGCTGGCGCCATCTGGAGTCGCTCAACTACTCGCCGTTGACCTGCGACATCCGCACGGCGGCCGAGCTGCTCGAACGCCACGTCGAGGAGATCTGCGCCCGCACGGGGCATCGCCGGATCGACATCGTCGGCCACAGCCTCGGCGGCCTGATCGCGCGGTACTACGTGCAGCGGCTCGGCGGTGACCGGCGGGTGCGCACCCTCGTCACACTCGGCACCCCGCACAGCGGCACGGCGGTCGCCCCGCTGGCCGGCGCACACCCCATCGTCCGCCAGATGCGCGGCGACTCCGATCTGATCGCGGAGCTGCGCCGCCCCGCGCCGGGCTGCCGGACACGGTTCGTCAGCTTCTGGAGCGAGCTGGACCGGGTGATGCTCCCGGTCGAGACGGCCTGCGTCGACCACCCCGACCTCGACGCCGTCAACGTACGCGTCACCGGTATCGGCCACCTCGCGCTTCCGGTCCATCCGGCCGTCGCGTCCGCGATCCGTCAGGCACTCGAGTCCGACGGTGCGGCCATCGACGTTCCGGGAGCCGCTTCCGTCGCCTGAGCGGAACCGCCCCCTCCGCCCGAGCGGAGCCACCTCCGCCACCCGCGCGCGACCGCTTCCGTCGCCCGAAGCCGTCCCGCGGGACGCCCAAACCCCCGAAAAAATAGAACTAGTTTCGAACATAGGGCCAAGCCTGGCTCCGTCGTCCACCGAAAGGCGTCCGATTGCCCGTTTCCTGAGGGACCAGAAGCCGCCGAAGATTGTCGTCCCCTCGTACTGCCGGGTACAGTCGCGGCCACTGCTCACCCTGGGATCCCCCCACCGGACCCCGGAACAGGTCCTGCTGCCGAGGCGAGAGAGAAGTTGGTGAACGACCAGCACCCCCACGCCGGGTATGCCGGATACGACAGCCAGTCCACCGGCTTCGACACCGACCCGCTCTTCGGAACACTGCCGGGTCAGCACGACACCAGCCATGAGCCGACGTACGGCGGCGGTTACGCCACCGCGTACGACGACGGCGGCGGCTACGGCGCTTACGACGCCTCCCAGTGGGAGACCGGAGCGCATCAGCAGGCCTCGTACGACGCCTACGGCGCGCAGGCCCATCCGCAGGCGCCGCAGGGGTACGACACCACCGCGACCTGGATGCCCGAGCACGGGATCCCCGCGCAGGCCCCCGCCCCGGACGCCACGGGCCAGTGGGACACCAGCGGCTGGGACCACACCGGCCAGGCCGACCAGTGGGCGACGGGCGACACGGGCGCCTTCCCCACCACGACCTTCGACACCACGGCCTACGCGACCGGCACGTTCGCCGTCCCCGCCTTCGAGGGCACGGGATACGAGGGCTTCGAAACCGCCGACACCGGCGCCTACGACGCGACCGCCTGGAACACCGGCGCCACGCCCGAGAACGCTGCGTACGCGTCCGAACAGACTTCGCATCACGCGTACGAACACCGGTCGGCCGCCTACGAGCCGTACGAAACAGCCGAGTTCGGCGCGCACGACGCCCTCGGCCACGACGACGCACTCGGCATGCACGACACGACGGGCGTCCACGACACGCTCGGCGCGCACGACGCGACCGGCGTCCACGACACGCTCGGCGTCCACGACACGACGGTGGATGCCTACGACGAGGTCCCGGTGTCCGGCGAGGCGGAACCGCTGCCGGACGTCATCGATCTCACCGCGGACCACGCCTCCGGGTCCGCCTCCACCGCCGCCCGCCCGGTCGGCCGGTCGGCCGCCCAGCGTGGCGGAGGCCGAGGACGGCGCCGCACCCCGGCGAAGCGTTCCGCGCTCCTCACCGTGGCCGTGCCTTCCGCCTGCGTCATGAGCGTCGCGGGTATCGCCGCGGCCTCCGTGAGCGGCATCAGCGGCGAGGAGACGAAGGACGACACCGCCTCCATGGCGGCTGCCGACATCGTCAAGCCGGCCGTGGCCAACAACAAGCTGGACACCCAGCTCGCCAACCTCAGCGCCGACGCCGAGAACTTCGCGGACCGCGCCAGCCGCACCCAGGAGCGCATCGACCTCAAGGAGCGTCAGGCCGCCGAGAAGAAGAAGCGCGAGGAGGAGGCCGCACGCCGCGAGGCACTGCGTCCGAAGTTCGTCCTGCCCGTGAAGCAGCACGGCCTCAGCGCCACCTACGGCCAGGCCGGGGTGAACTGGATGTCCGTGCACACGGGCATCGACTTCCCCGTCTCCTACGGCACCCCCGTGATGGCGGCGACCGACGGCACCGTGCGCACCCAGTGGAACAGCGCCTACGGGAACATGGCCATCGTGACCGCGGCCGACGGCACCGAGACGTGGTACTGCCACCTCAGCACCACCCGGATCCGCTCCGGCTCGGTCAAGGCGGGCGACGTCATCGCCTACTCCGGCAACTCCGGCAACTCCACGGGCCCGCACCTGCACTTCGAGGTACGGCCCGGCGGCGGCTCGGCGATCGACCCGATGCCATGGCTCCGCAGCCACGGCATCAACCCGTACTGAGCCCTGCGCGGAAACCCGCACTGAAGCCCGGGCCACGGCCTGTACCGAGACCCGGGCCCCGGCTCGTACCGCGTCGCGGACCGAAGCCGCCCCCGGACCGGACCACCCGCACCCGGACCACCCGGGTCAGGACCGCCGAGCCGTGGGCACGTACCCGTGCCGGGGCCACCAGGCCATGGGCCCGCATCCGAACCCGTGCCGCGTCAGGGGCACGGGCCGTTGCTTGCCCCCGCCCCTGACGCGCCGGCGGGTCAGAGCTTCTCGACCGGGGCGTAACGCAGCAGGAGCTTCTTGGGCCGCTCGTCGCCGAAGTCGACCGTCGCCTTCGCCTGGTCGCCGAACCCCTCGACCGCGGTCACCGTGCCCAGTCCGAACTGATCGTGCGTGACCCGGTCCCCGGCCACCAGGGTGACCACCGGCTTCTCGGAGGTGCGCCGGGTCGCGAACCCCGAGGGCCCGGACTTCGAGCGCGACGAGGACAGTGACGACGTGATCCCCGACGTGGGTCCCGCCGGAGCGGCCATCGGTCCCTTGCGCTTCCACTCCAGGTGCTGGTCCGGGATCTCCTCCAGGAACCGCGAGGGCGGGTTGTACGAGGGCTGGCCCCAGGCGCTCCGCATCGCCGCCCGGGTCAGATACAGCCGCTCGCGGGCGCGCGTGATGCCCACGTAGGCGAGCCTGCGCTCCTCCTCCAGCTCCTTCACCTGGCCCAGCGCGCGCATGTGCGGGAAGACGCCGTCCTCCATGCCGGTCAGGAACACCACGGGGAATTCGAGGCCCTTGGCGGTGTGCAGCGTCATCAGCGTGACGACACCGGAGCCGTCCTCGTCCTCGTCGGGGATCTGGTCGGCGTCGGCGACGAGCGCGACCTTCTCCAGGAACTCGGCGAGTGTGCCCGCGCCCTCCTCCTCCGCCCGCTCCTGCTCGAATTCGAGAGCGACGGAGGCGAGCTCCTGGAGGTTCTCGATACGGGTCTCGTCCTGCGGGTCGGTGGACGCCTGGAGTTCGGCGAGATAGCCGGTCCGCTCCATGACGGCCTCCACGACGACCGCCGGGCCCGCGCCGGACTCCACGATCGTGCGGAGCTCCTCCATCAGCGTGTTGAAGCGCTTCACGGCGTTCGCCGAGCGGGCCGCCATGCCGTACGCCTCGTCGACGCGGCGCAGCGCCTGCGGGAAGGAGATCTTCTCGCGCATCGAGAGGGCGTCGATCATCGCCTCGGCCCGGTCCCCGATGCCGCGCTTGGGCACGTTGAGGATGCGGCGCAGCGGGACGGTGTCCTCGGGGTTGGACAGCACCCGGAGATAGGCCAGGACGTCCCTGACCTCCTTGCGCTCGTAGAAGCGCACTCCGCCGACGACCTTGTAGGGCAGTCCGACGCGGATGAAGATCTCTTCGAAGACACGGGACTGGGCGTTCGTACGGTAGAAGACGGCGACGTCACCCGCCTTCGCGTCCCCCGCGTCCGTCAGCCGGTCGATCTCGTCCGCGACGAACTGCGCCTCGTCGTGCTCGGTGTCGGCGACGTAGCCCGCGATCCGGGTGCCCTCGCCGGCGTTCGTCCAGAGGTTCTTGGGGCGGCGGCTCTCGTTGCGCTCGATGACGGCGTTGGCTGCGGAGAGGATCGTCTGCGTGGAGCGGTAGTTCTGCTCCAGCATGATCGTGGTCGCGTCGGGATAGTCCTCCTCGAACTGGAGGATGTTGCGGATGGTCGCGCCGCGGAAGGCGTAGATCGACTGGTCCGCGTCACCGACGACGCAGAGCTCGCCGGGGGCCTCGACCTCTCCGGACGGGCCCACCAGCTCACGCACCAGGGTGTACTGCGCGTGGTTGGTGTCCTGGTACTCGTCGACCAGGACGTGGCGGAAGCGGCGGCGGTAGTGCTCGGCGACGTCCGGGAACGCCTGGAGCAGGTGGACCGCGGTCATGATGATGTCGTCGAAGTCGAGGGCGTTGGCCTCACGCAGCCGCGCCTGGTAGAGCGCGTACGCCTGGGCCAGCGTCTTCTCGAAGCCGTCGGCGGCCTGGCCGGCGAAGGTCTCCTCGTCGATGAGCTCGTTCTTCAGGTTCGAGACCTTCGCCGTGAACGACTTCGGCGGGTAACGCTTGGGGTCGAGGTCCAGATCGCGGCAGACCAGCGCCATCAGCCGCTTGGAGTCGGCGGCGTCGTAGATCGAGAACGACGAGGTGAAGCCGAGGCGCTTGGACTCGCGGCGCAGGATGCGCACGCACGCGCTGTGGAACGTCATGACCCACATGGCGTTGGCCCGCGGTCCGACGAGCTGCTCGACGCGCTCCTTCATCTCGCCCGCGGCCTTGTTGGTGAAGGTGATCGCCAGGATCTGCCCCGGGTGCACCCCCCGCTCGGCCAGCAGATGGGCGATGCGGTGGGTCAGCACCCTGGTCTTGCCCGAGCCCGCCCCGGCGACGATGAGCAGCGGGGACCCGGCGTGCACGACGGCGGCGCGCTGCTCGGTGTTCAGCCCGTCGAGCAGTGCGGCCGAGTCGATGACGGGGCGCGGGGCGCCGTCGCGGTAGTACGCGTCACGCGGCGGCGGAGGCGCGTCGAAGACGTCCTCGAAGAGGCCCTCGGGCACGGCTTCGGGGGCGTGCTCCTCCGGGGGCGGCGGGGGTCCGTCGTCCGACTGCTGGAGGCCGGTCAGGAAACTGTCGTCAAAGAGGCTGCTCATCGCCTCACGAGTCTAGGCGGCCGCACCGACAGCCCGTGGCCTCATCGGCGACAAGGGCCAAGGCCGTGCGCGCAACGAGACGGAACACCCACGGTGGGTGAGATTCCGGGGGCGGTCCCGGGCGTGCGGACCGCCTTCCGGAAAAGGTCACGAAAATGTATCGGGCATATCGAACATCAACCTTCACAGGGACACCACGGGTTGGCTAGCGTGCTCCGACGGGTGCTCCGTATCCCCTTGAGGCGAACCGCGCCGCACGGGCACCCCCGCCGAATCCGCACTCCCCCGGGAGCCGGAACCGGGGACCCACACGCAGCACCGGGGTGAATCGGTCCGTCTCCACCGGACCGTAGGGCAGCCTTCCGTTCCGCCCGAACCCGACAGCTAACCCGGTAGGCGGTCCACGGAAGGAGATGCCGGCCTTGGCGTCGCATCGCAAGCCGCGCACCCGGGTGCGCACCACCACCCCTGCCGTCGGTCTCACCACCGCGGCGCTCGCCTCCGTCACCCTGCTGTCCACGCAGAGCGCCACGGCGGCCCCCGCCGAGCCGAAGCCCAGCATCGAGGAAGTCCAGAAGAAGGTCGACGCCCTCTACCGGCAGGCCGGCACCGCGACGCAGAAGTACAACGAGGCGAAGGCCGCGCAGACCGAGCAGCGCTCCAAGGTCGACGACCTGCTGGAGGCCGCCGCCAAGCGCGCCGACAAGCTCAACGAGACGCGCCGGGAGCTGGGCAACTACGCGGCGGCGCAGTACCGCAGCGGCTCGATCGCCCCGACGGCGACGTTCTTCCTCGCGGACGACCCGCAGTCGTACTTCGACCAGGACCAGCTGATGGCCCGGATGACCAGCCAGCAGCAGAAGGCGGTCGCCGACTTCCGTACGCAGCAGAAGGAAGCCGCGGCGAAGCGGGCCGAGGCGACGAAGAGCCTGGAGACGCTCACCGAGTCGCAGGCCACGCTGCGCACCAGCAAGCAGGACGTGCAGGCGAAGCTCGCCGAGGCCCGCACGCTGCTGTCGGAGCTGACCGCCGAGGAGAAGGCGCGGCTCGCGGAGCTGGAGCGCAAGAAGGAGGCGGAGGCCGAGCGCAAGGCCGAGGAACTGGCCAGGCAGCAGGCCGCCGCCGCGAAGGAGAAGGCCGACCGGGCGGCCAAGGAGGAGGCCGCGAAGGAGGAGGCGGGCACGGGGGCCGGCGACACGGGCTCCGACAGCGGCTACGCCTCGAAGGCCGACAAGGTCCTCGCCTTCGCCGCGGCGCAGATCGGCAAGCCGTACGTCTGGGGGGCGACGGGCCCGTCCTCGTACGACTGCTCCGGGCTCACCCAGGCCGCCTGGAAGGCGGCCGGTGTCGATCTGCCGCGCACCACCTGGGACCAGGTCGAGGTGGGCACCCGGGTGGCCACGGCGGATCTCCAGCCGGGGGACCTGGTCTTCTTCTACGACGACATCAGCCACGTCGGCATCTACAAGGGCGACGGCATGATGATCCACGCGCCGAAGCCGGGTGCGAACGTCCGCGAGGAGTCGATCTACTACATGCCGATCTACGGCAGCGTGCGCCCGGCGTAGCCACGCCGCCCGCACACGGCAGAGGGCCCGGGGTGATTCCCGGGCCCTCTGCCGTACGGCCTCCGGCCGCTCAGGTCCAGAGCGTGGCGATGAAGATGTTGGCGACCGTCAGCCCGCCGACCGCGGCGAACGCGCCCTTCTCCACCTTCTCCTCGTCCCGCTTCACGTAGACGAGCGCCAGGATCACGATCAGGACCAGCAGCTTCACGCCGATCTTGATGTTGTTCACGGTCTGGTCGTCGGCCTGGTTGAGGCCGACGAGGGCGACGCCCGTCACGAGCATGGTGAGCGCACCGTGCAGCATGGCCGGCACGAAGCGTGCCGTGCCCGCCCCCATGGCCTTCATCTGGGTCAGGAAGCCGCCCAGAAGGGAGGCGATGCCGATGATGTGCAGGGCCACGAAGACATTGATGAGTACGTCCATGGCCGCAGCCTAACCACGCCCATACCAGCACTCTTCGGCCAGGTACGACTTCCCGATGAATTGCCCCCGAGCCTGCGCGGATTGTCGGACTCCGGTTGATTTTTGAGATCACTCGGCGGAAATGAAACAGCACATGCGGGCAATAGCTGTCATTACGCCTCTTCCCGGTGCCCCGGGTTTAGCGTCCCTCCCAGGTGACCGACTCTGCACCGCCGCCCCGTACCGGGTGGCACCCCGGTCACCCCGCCGGAGATCCGGTGGCGGGCCACTCCCCCCTGTGGTGGCCCGCCGCCGGTCCCCGGCGGGCCCGCCGGCACCCCCCGACGGGCAGTCGAACGGAAGGACGCACCACCCTCGTGGCCGCGCATCGAAAACCCGCTCACCGCAAGCCCAAGCAGAGTCTGTTCACCGGCCCTGCTGCCCGCACCGCCGCGACGCTCGCCCTGGCCGGGGCCGCCACCGCGACCTGTCTGGACGGCGCCGCCCAGGCCGAGCCCCAGCTCACCCCGGCCCAGGTCAAGGCCAAGGTCGACCGGCTGTACCACGAGGCCGAGGTGGCCACCGAGAAGTACAACGGCGCCAAGGAGACGGCGGCCCGCTCGGAGAAGTCCGTCGACGCGCTGCGCGACGAGGCCGCCCGCAGGACCGAGCGCCTCAACACCGCTCGCGACGCCCTCGGCGCGTACGCCACCGCCCAGTACCGCAGCGCAGGCGTCGACCCCGCCGTGCGGCTGGCCCTCTCCTCCGACCCGGACGAGTATCTGGAGCGCGCCTCCTTCGAGGACCGGGCGGGCGACCGTCAGGCGGGCGCGATCAACGGCGTACGCCGGCAGATCAGCGACCTCGCACAGGTGCGTGCCAGGGCCGAGGACGAGCTGGAGGTCCTCGCCGCCCGGCGGGCCGACCTGAAGAAGCACAAGGACGAGGTCCGCGGCAAGCTGTCCGGCGCCCGGAAGCTGCTGGCCACCCTCACCGCCGCCCAGCGCGCCGCCTACGAGCGTTCCGCCGACGCCGCGCACGGCGGCGGCGCGGTCCGCGCCGACCGGAGCGCCCCGCGCGGTTCCGTGGCCGCGCCCAACGCCCGCGCGGCACAGGCCGTGGACTTCGCCTACGGGGCGCTCGGCAAGCCGTACGTCTGGGGCGCCACCGGGCCCTCGTCCTTCGACTGCTCGGGGCTCACCCAGGCCGCGTGGCGCGCCGCGGGGGTGTCCCTGCCGCGCACGACGTACACCCAGATCAACGCGGGCCAACGCCTGTCCCGCTCGGAACTGGCGCCGGGCGACCTGGTGTTCTTCTACCCCGGAGTCACCCATGTCGGGCTCTACATCGGCGGCGGACAGATGATCCACGCCCCGCGGCCGGGAGCACCCGTACGTATCGCGCCGATCTCCGAAATGCCTTTCGCCGGTGCGACCCGGGTCGCCTAGGCTCCGGGACCCATGGACACCGCCATTCAGAACTACGCGCGCACCCTGGCTCTCCGGTCGCCGGACCACTACCGGGTGGGCCCGTTCACCGTGCGCCACAACCCGGGCTGGGAGCTGAAGTTCGCCAACTACGCCATCCCGGACCAGGGCGCCGAACCGACCGCCGAGGACATCGCCGACCTGGTCACGGCGTTCCGTGAGCACGAACGGCTGCCCCGGCTGGAGTTCCTGCCCAGCTGGGCGCCCGCCGTCGAACCGGCCCTGCTGGCGGCCGGTTTCACGGTGGAGAGCCGCGCCCCGGTCATGTCCTGCGCCCCCGACGGGCTCCTCCCGCCGAAGCCGGTGGACGGCCTGCGCGTCTCCGAGCCGGTCACCGCCGACGAGTTCACCTCTGCGGCTGCCGTCCAGCACACCGGATTCGGCGGTGAGGGCGGGCCGGACGACG
This sequence comes from Streptomyces sp. CB02058, assembly GCF_001905505.1. Lineage (GTDB taxonomy): Bacteria > Actinomycetota > Actinomycetes > Streptomycetales > Streptomycetaceae > Streptomyces. Next base: position 549,401 of record NZ_LIPG01000001.1, on the reverse strand, counting down.
GCGAGATCGCCTGGCTGCGCGGGGCGAGCGCGGGCGGCGGGGTCTCGGCCCTGGCCACCCTGGACGGCCTGCCCGCCGGCGCGGGCGGCTGCTCGGTACCGGCCGACGGAATCGGCGAACTGGCCGGGCTGGCCGTCGCCGCGGCCTTCCGCCGCCGGGGCGTCGGCGCGGCGCTCTCCGCCTGGCTGACCCGCACCGCCTTCGAGCGCGGCTTCCACACCGTCTGGCTGGAGCCCGGCGGACCCGACGTCGAGCGGGTCTACGCGGGCATCGGCTACCGCAGGACCGGCGAGAAGCTCAACATCTCGCTCGATCCCGGGTGAGCGCGGGGCTCAGACCAGCCGTCGCGCCGTCGCCCACCGGGTCAGCTCGTGCCGGTTGGACAGCTGGAGCTTGCGCAGCACGGCCGAGACATGTGATTCGACCGTCTTCACCGAGATGAACAGCTGCTTGGCGATCTCCTTGTACGCGTATCCCCGGGCGATCAGCCGCAGCACCTCGCGCTCCCGCTGGGTCAGCCGGTCCAGGTCCTCGTCGACCGGCGGGGCGTCCGTCGAGGCGAAGGCGTCGAGGACGAACCCGGCCAGCCGGGGCGAGAACACCGCGTCGCCGTCCTGGACCCGGAAGACGGAGTCGACGAGGTCGGCGCCGGTGATGGTCTTGGTGACATAGCCGCGCGCACCGCCCCGGATGACGCCGATGACGTCCTCCGCCGCGTCCGAGACGGACAGCGCCAGGAAGCGCACGGGGTTCTCCACCGCCCCCATCATCGGGGCGCAGCGCCGCAGCACCTCGACGCCGCCGCCGCCCGGCAGGTGCACGTCGAGAAGGACGACCTCCGGGCGGGTCGCGGTGATCACGGTGACCGCCTGGTCGACGTCGGCGGCCTCGCCGACGACCTCGACCCCGGTCTCCTCGGTGCGGCCGATCTCGGCCTGGACGCCGGTGCGGAACATCCGGTGGTCGTCGACCAGCACCACCCGTACCCGGCGCTCCGGACCCCCGGCCGCTTCGGTGTTCTCGGTCATTGACTCGCCCTCTCCATCTCCAGCTCGACTTCCGTGCCCCCGCCGGGCACCGAACGCAGCCGCGCGGTACCGCCGTTGCGCTGCATCCGGCCGATGATCGATTCCCGTACGCCCATCCTGTCGTCCGGGACGGCGTCCAGGTCGAATCCCGGCCCCCGGTCCCGTACGGAGACGAAGACCGTGCGGCCCTCGACCTCCGCGTACACCTGGACGGCGCCGCCCTCGCCACCGTACTTGGCGGCGTTGACCATCGCCTCGCGTGCGGCCTGCATCTGTGCCACCAGCTTCTCGTCGAGCGGGCAGTCGCCGACGACGACCACCTCCAGCGGGACGCCGTGCTTGTCCTCGACCTCGGCGGCGGCGCGCTTCACGGCCTCCGCGAGGCTCGACGGCTCGTCGTCCTCCTCCTTGCCCGTGCCCGCAGGGTTGTAGAGCCAGTTGCGCAGTTCGCGTTCCTGGGCGCGGGCGAGCCTGCGGACCTCGCCGCCGTCGTCCGCGCTGCGCTGGATCAGGGTGAGCGTGTGCAGGACGGAGTCGTGGACGTGGGCGGCGACCTCGGCGCGCTCCTGGGCCCTGATGCGCATCAGGCGCTCCTCGGAGAGGTCCTGCGTCATCCGTACGAGATAGGGGCCCGCGAGCAGCGCGATGCCGGTGAGCACGGCGATGGCGGCGGTCAGCGCGGTGCCGAGCTGGGCGGCCGAGCCCCGCACGACCATGAAGGCGGCGAGGCCGAGACCGACGAGCGCGACACCGGCCAGTCCACGGGCCAGATGCAGGACCTTGCGGCGGCGGCCGACCTCTATCCAGCGGGCACGGCGCGCGTTGTCCGCCTGGCGCCACACCAGGACGGAGCCCGCGCCTATCAGCAGCGCCGGCCAGACGTAGCGGTCCGCCTCGCTGCCCATGTCGACGTTGCCGACGAAGACGGCGGCGCCGATGAGGAGCGCGATCAGCGCGAAGACCTGGCCCTTGTCGGGCTTGCGGAGTCTGCGCCGCCCGTCGGGGGCGGTCTCGAAGAGGGACTTCGGGGTCTCCACCCCGCCGACGCCGAGCGGGACGACGATCCAGAACACGGCGTAGAGGAGCGCGCCGAGCCCGTCCGCGAGGAACAGCCCGAGGAACACGAACCGGACCCAGACGACGGGCAGGCCCAGGTGTCCGGCGAGCCCGCGCGCGACGCCGCCCAGCATCCGCCCGTCGGCGCTGCGGTACAGCTTGCGCGGCGCCGGTTCCTCCGGTTCCGGGGCGTGGGAGCTCGGCGCTCGGGTCGTGGCTGCTGGCATGGTCCGATCGTCACATGTCCGGGCCCGCGCCGGCATCAGGGTCGGCCCCCACTCGACCCTGATGCTCCGGGCGGCGGGTTCCGTGGCCCGGGGGCACTCCCCAGGGGACCGCGGGGCGCAATATCAGGGACCGGCCAGGGTCGTCGCGGGTCCCACACGGGCGTACGGACCGTCACCATGGACCCATGACCGTTCCCCAGGACACCTCGCCGGGTGTCACTCCGCAGCCCGAACCGGCCCCGCGGCTGCGACGCAGCCCGCGGCAGAAGGTGGTGGCCGGGGTCTGCGGCGGGCTCGGCCGGTACTGCGACGTGGACCCGGTGATCTTCCGGATCGTGCTCGGCGTCCTCGCGGTGACGGGCGGCATCGGACTGATCTTCTACGGCTTCGCCTGGCTGCTACTCCCCCTGGAGGGCGAGGAGGAGAACGAGGCGCGACGGCTCCTGTCGGGGCGGGTCGAGGGTGCGTCGCTGATCGCCCTGCTCCTGGCGCTGGTCGGCTGCGGGCTGCTGCTGTCGATGCTGCACAACGGGGGGATGCTGGCTTTCGCCGCGATGCTCTCGCTGAGCGTCGTCGGCTTCTCGGTCTGGACGCAGCACCGCAGGACGGCGGTGCCCGAGGACGCTCCGGGCGCCTCGCCGAACGTCCCGAAGGGACCGCCGCACGCGCCGGGACACGGCGCCCCTCCGGAGGTGAAGGCACCGCCCACCTTGGGCGGCCCGTCCTGGTGGCGGGACCCGATCGTCAAGGACGGCACGACGGGCCCGGCGGGCACCGCCTATCTGTGGGGCCCCGCGAGCGCGGCGACCGAGGCGTCGCGGTTCGGCAGGACCGGGGCGACGCCGCAGGCCCCGTACCGCCCGCCCTACCGCGCCCCGGGCACCCGGGGGCCGCGGTCGATCGGGGGTCCCGTCTTCCTGGCCGCCCTGGTGGCGGCCGGTCTGGGCACGGGTCTGAGCTGGGGCACCCACCCCCTGGGGACGAGCCTGCAGTTCGGCCTCGCCGCCGCGCTCGCGGTGTTCGGCCTCGGCCTGCTGATCGCCTCCGTGATCGGCAGGACCGGGTTCGGCACGATCCTGCTGGCCATGATCACGGCGGGCCTGATGGCGGGCGCGTCCGCCGTCCCGGAGGACATCGGCACCGACTGGGTCCGCGAGGAGTGGCGCCCGGCCTCGGTCGCCACGGTCGAGGCACGCTACGAGCTGGGCACGGGGGACGCGAGGCTCGACCTCTCCCGGGTGGCCGTCCCGAAGGGCGACACCCTGCGTACGCACGTCGAGATCGGCGCGGGCCGTGCCCGGGTCGTCGTGCCCGAGGGGGTGACGGTGGAGGTGGACGCCCAGGTGGGCCTCGGCGACATCCGGCTCCCCTCGGACCCGCGCCAGGACGTGGACGTCGCCCCCGACCGCCACCGCCGGCAGACCCTGGAGCCCTCCGGGGGCGGCGAGGCCGCGGGCACCCTCGAACTGCGTCTGGAAGCCGCGATCGGACAACTGGAGGTCATCCGTGCCACGTCATGAGTTCCGTCCCGGCCGTGCGGTGGCGGGCCTCGTCATGCTGGCCCTCGCCGGCGGTTACGCGGCGGACGCCGCGGGTGCGTGGAACGCCCCCTGGACGTTCTTCGCACCCCTGGTCCTCGGCGGGCTGGGGCTCGCGGCCACGGTGACGTGGGCGAGCTACAGGCTGCGCCGGCGCCGCGCCGCGAGCAAGGCGTCGGCGGAGGGCCCGACGGACCCCGCGAGCACGAGCGGCAGCCAGGCCATGAGGTAGACGAGGTCGTTGCCGTAGTAGTACGGCTCGGTCTGCCAGCTCACGGCCAGCCACAGGCTCAGCGAGATCAGGGCGCCGCCGAGGGCCGCGATCCGTGACCACAGGCCCACCAGCGTGCCGAGACCGACGAGGAGTTCGCCGATCGCGATGGCGTAGCCGAAGCCTTCGGGGTTCTTCAGGGCGAGGTCGACGAGGCCGGGGATCGCCGAGCTGTCGCGCACGGCACGCATCATCTCGCCGACGGAGCCGGTCCCGCTCGCCGAGAAGAACGCGCTGTCGGTCAGCTTGTCGATGCCCGCGTACACGAAGGTGACACCGAGGAAGATCCGCAGGGGCAGGAGCGCGTACCGCCCGGCCTGGTCCCTGAGACCTCGCGGCTCGTCCACGCCGTAGGAACCGCTTCCGTACCCATGCATCACTGCCCCGCCTTCCGTTGGCCCTTCGTCAGACCATACGTACGTCAGTGCGGCGCCGCTCACCAGGTGTGCGGGTCAGTCCGTGACGTCGATGAGGCACGAATTCGTCTCCACGCCCGCGGCGGTGACCACCTGGACCTCGACGGTGCCGGGTTCGACCTCGACGGGCACCGGCACAGTGAGCACGGTGTCCGAGGGATTGGCGAAGCCCCCGTTGACCGGGATCAGGGGGACGTGGACGTGCACCCGGCCGATCCTGACGACGACCCGCGCCAGGCGGTCGGGGCTGCCCGCGCCCGGCGGCACGAACCCGGCGCCACGGATCTCGATGTCGTCGCCGGTACGGATCGGGGCGTCCAGGTCCCCGGCCTCCCTGGCCCGTACGACCGACAGGACGACCGGACGGCCGCCCTCCGCGTACTTGCCGGCGAAGTACGTCGCCGCCGAGACGGCGACCAGCACCGCCAGGCCCCACGGAAGATCGGGCAGCTGTTCGGGACGACGGGCCAGCCGGACCGCCGAGAACAGCACGGCGACGGCGTTGATCAGGACGTACTGCACATCGGTGAAGCTGCCGCGCCCGGAGTCGTCGGTCAGCAGATCGGCGGCCCGGGGCCGGTCGGCGCGCAGCTTCTGCAGCCGCTGGGCAAGCACGCGCACGGTCACCACCCGGCGCACGAGGACGGCGACGGCGCACACCAGCGCGAGCACGGTCAGCACTCCGGCGGAGCGGACCAGGTCCAGCCCCTCGATCAGTTCGTCCCGGTCGGCGTGGTCGGAGGCGCCTGCCAGTTGCAGCGCGAGGACGAGCACCGCGAAGACGGCGAGCAGCACCCAGGAGGCGGCGACGGTGCGCGAGGTGGAGAGCCGGTTGTCCTCCCCGATCAGCGGGGCGAGGAGGCCGCCGCGGGCCCGGTGGAAGCGGGCGGCGCCGGTCAGCAGGCCCGCGGTGACGAGGCCGGCCACCAGGCCGGCGGTGCGGGCGGTGGACCAGCCGGCGCCGATGGCGGTGACGGCCTCGCCGATGACCAGCAGGGCGACGCCGCCCCAGACGACCACGAGGGTGCGCACCCAGAGCGTGTGGAGCCAGGCGTCACCGGCCTCACGGCTGTGCTCGGCGACCGCGCGGGCGGACTCGGTCAGCTCGTCCGACACCCACTGCCGGGACGCCGAGGCGGACTGTGCGACGCCTGCGGGAAGTCCCTGGCCCGCGGCGAGTTCGTCCCGCTTGGCGAGGAAGGCCGCCACCGCGCGCCGGTGCCCTTCGCGTGCTCCGTGCGGGCAGTCACCGCACGTACAGCTGCCGCCGTGCGCACTCTTCGCCCTCGCCTCGTCCAACGCCACGGAGAACGCCGCCCTTTCCCGCCCCGGTACAACCAACTCGCCTCTGATTCCTGCGAATTGTGCCGTACGGGGTGGCTCCGCCCCGCATCGGGGCGGCTCGGGGCCGCCAGGTGTACGGATGTGCGATTGTCAGCCGGCGAGTACGAGGTAGGCGAGGCCCAGCGTCCCCCGGTATCCGCCGTAGTAGCCGGTGCGGCGTTGGTCGACGGCCTCGGTCACCGCGGGGTGCAGCGGATGCTCCGGGTGGGCCAGGGCCCAGCGCTCGCCCCGGCCGATGTTGGCGGCCGACTCGAAGAGGTCCCACTCGCGCTGGTCGGCCACGGTGACCTGGAGCGGCCTGAAGCCGGCCGCCTCCGACCGCCGGATCAGCTCCAGCAGCGAGCCGAAGTCCTCGGGCACGGCGCCCAGCCCCTCCAGAGCGGCGGACGAGGGTTCGCGCTCCCAGAAGCCGTCGCCGAACAGCACCCGCCCACCGGGCCGCACCGCTGCCCGCAGGGCCTTCAGCGCGTCAGGGGTCCCGCCGGGCCAGGCGTGCGAGGAACCGATGCAGACGGCGAGGTCGTAGCCGTCCTCCGTGTGTCCGGCGGCCGGGGTCCCGTGGAAGCGGACCCGGCCGGTGAGCCCCCGCTCCTCCGCCAGCCGCAGGCCGCGCGCGACGGCTTCCGGGTCGGTCTCGATGCCGTCCCCGGTGGATCCGGGGGCCGCTTCGACGAGCCGCATGAGCAGTTCGCCCCAGCCGCTCCCGAAGTCGGCGATCCGGGCGCCGGGTTCGGGCGCGCAGGCCGTGATCAGCTGGGCGGCGTGCTCCTCGGACAGCGGGGTGTTCCAGGTGAGGCGGTCGTTGCCCGGGGCGGACATGAGGGCGCGTACTTCTTCGGCGGACATGCGCCGCAGCTTGGCACGGCGGCTCCGCGGCGGGCCATGCCTTTATCGCCGTCGGTTGATCGCCGTCAGGTCGACGTCCAGCGGGAACGGGACAGTCAGCGTGAGCTTGTCGCGGTGGATGCCGGTGGGTACGTAGACCTCCAGCGCGGGGTCGAGTTCGTACACGTACACGATCGGCAGCCCTTCGTCGTCCGCCTCCACCCGCCAGAAGTGCCGTACGCCGGCGGCGGCGTACTTCCGGGGCTTGACGTCGCGATCGCGTTCCACCGAGTCGTCCGAGACCACCTCGACGGCCAGCACGATGTCCTCGGGCCGGAACCAGGTCTGGCGGTGGCCCGTGTTCGCCTCGACGGGGAACACGAGCACGTCCGGCTCGGGCCTGTTCTTCTCGTCCAGCTTGATCGTCATCTCGCGCAACACGTCCAGGTGAGCCGGCGCCTGGTCCAGAAGCGCGTTCTCGAACAGACGCATGGCCCGCCCGTGAAAGGCGGTCTGCGGACTCATGAAGACGAGACTCCCGTCGATCAGCTCGGTGTGGGGCGGGAGGCCCGGAATTCGGTCGAGGTCGTCCGCGGTCCAGCCACCTTCCGGCGGGACGGGCCACCGGTACGGCTGCTGCTGCTCGAGCCTGGGCTCGGGTGCGGCGCTCATGATTACTCCCATACGCCGAAGTCTCGTCTCTTCACTCAGCGTACCCAGCGGATACGACGATGCCGCCGCCCAAACGAATGAGCGACGGCATCGGCATTGACCTCAGGGAGCTGGGGTCACTCCCACTCGATCGTCCCCGGCGGCTTGCTCGTCACGTCGAGCACCACGCGGTTGACGTCGGCGACCTCGTTGGTGATGCGGGTCGAGATCTTGGCCAGCGTCTCGTACGGCAGGCGCGACCAGTCGGCCGTCATGGCGTCCTCGGAGGAGACCGGGCGCAGCACGATCGGGTGGCCGTAGGTGCGGCCGTCGCCCTGGACACCGACGCTGCGGACGTCCGCGAGGAGGACCACGGGGCACTGCCAGATGTCGCGGTCCAGGCCGGCGGCGGTCAGCTCCTCGCGGGCGATGGCGTCGGCCTCGCGGAGCAGGTCGAGCCGCTCCTTGGTGACGTCGCCAACGATGCGGATACCGAGGCCGGGGCCGGGGAACGGCTGGCGCTGGACGATCTCCTCCGGCAGGCCGAGCTCCTGGCCGACCATCCGGACCTCGTCCTTGAACAGCTGGCGCAGCGGCTCGACGAGCTGGAACTCGATGTCGTCGGGGAGGCCGCCCACGTTGTGGTGGGACTTGATGTTGGCGGTGCCGGTGCCGCCACCGGACTCGACGACGTCCGGGTAGAGGGTGCCCTGCACGAGGAAGGCGACCTCGGGGCCGTCCTCCTGGAGGATCTCCAGCTGCGCCTGCTCGAAGACGCGGATGAACTCGCGTCCGATGATCTTCCGCTTCTGCTCCGGGTCGGACACACCCGCCAGGGCGTCGAGGAAGCGCTTCTCGGCGTCGACGACCACCAGCTTCGCGCCGGTCGCGGCGACGAAGTCCTTCTCGACCTGCTCGGTCTCGCCCTTGCGCATCAGACCGTGGTCGACGTACACGCAGGTGAGCTGGGAACCGATGGCCTTCTGCACGAGGGCCGCGGCGACCGCGGAGTCCACGCCGCCGGAGAGACCGCAGATGGCGCGCTTGTCGCCGACCTGCTCGCGGATGAGGGCGACCTGCTCCTCGACGACGTTGGTGGTCGTCCAGGTCGGCTCGATGCCCGCGCCCCGGTAGAGGAAGTGCTCCAGGACCTGCTGGCCGTAGGTCGAGTGCATGACCTCCGGGTGGTACTGGACGCCGTAGAGCTTCTTCTCGTCGTTCTCGAAGGCGGCGACCGGCACGACGTCCGTGGACGCGGTGACGGTGAAGCCCTCGGGGGCGGCGGAGCAGGCGTCGCCGTGCGACATCCAGACCGACTGCTCGGTGGGCGTGCCCTCGAAGAGGGTGGAGCCTGCCTTGGAGACGGCGAGCGGGGTGCGGCCGTACTCGCGTGCGCCGTTGTCGTCGACCGTGCCGCCGAGGGTGGTCGCCATCAGCTGGAAGCCGTAGCACATGCCGAAGACCGGGACGCCGGCCTCGAACAGCGAACGGTCGAGGCTGGGCGCGCCCTCCGCGTACACCGAGGACGGGCCGCCGGAGAGGATGATCGCCCGGGGGTTCTTGGCCAGCATCTCGGCCACCGGCATCGTGGACGGGACGATCTCGCTGTAGACCCGGGCCTCACGGACGCGGCGGGCGATGAGCTGGGCGTACTGGGCGCCGAAGTCGACGACGAGGACCACGTCGGTGGTGATGTCGGCGGCGGCGGGGGGTGCTGCTGGCACGGGGCGGCCTTCCGGCGGTGAAGAGGGGTCGGTCCTCCCAATTCTACCGGCCGTGGAGCGGCGCCCCGCCGGGCTCCCGTCTCACCATCCGGGCCCGGCGTGGACCGGGCGTGGGGCGGGGTCCATACTTGCCCCATGCGTCAGCACACGACCTTCGTCTTTACCTATGGCACCCGGCCCGCCGGCTGCCATGGTCGTGCTGCTTGAGCAACTGACAAGCAACTTCTCCAAGGCGCCCCGGGCCGACAGGCCCGGGGCGTTCTGGCGTTCCGGGCCTGTCGCTCCGGGGCCCGCAGCCCCCAGGAGTCACGGATGACCAGCACCGCACCCACGAAGACCGCCGCCGAGCGGACCGGCGCGCACACCGACGAGGCCGCCTCCCTGATCGGTGACGCCCGGACCCGGATCGACGCCCTGGACGACCGGATCATCGGCCTCGTCCAGGAACGGATGGCCGTGTCGGCGGTCATCCAGGAGGCGAGGATCACGTCCGGCGGCCGCCGGGTGAACCTCTCCCGGGAGATGGACGTACTCGCCCACTACAGCGACGCCCTGGGCAGGCCGGGCACGGCACTCGCCATGACACTGCTGGAGCTGTCGCGCGGCCGGGTGTGACGTACGGGCGAGGAGCACGGGCAGGCGTGACGTACGGGAACGCCGCCCGGCCGGGTGCCGCGTGCGGGAAGGGTGCACGGGCGCACCCGCGTTCGGGCCAGGTCTCACCCGTACGGCGCGTGACCGGGCGTCCGAGGGCTTCGTTGGTCCAGGTGTCCGTGCCAGCCAGGGGCGGCAGCATCGGTAGGAATCCACGCGTGGCTCCGCCGGAACGTGTGACGTATCGCTGGTACGTCGTGGGACCGCGTTCCGGCGCGTGTGACCGGTCGGCAGGGGACAGCAGCCCGGTCACCCATGTGCGGCCGGCCCCGGGGACGCCCGGGACCGGCCGCCCTCGGACTTTCGTACGGCGGGCGTCAGACCCGCTCGGCGCGGCGCCTGGCCGTCGCGTACAGCACGCCTCCGGCGGCCAGGGCGATCACCGCGGCCCCCGCGGCCGTCAGCGCGACCGACCCCGTGGAGGCGAGGCCCCCGGTGTCCGTCGACGCGGAGCCGGACGTGCCCGTCGTACCCGTGGCGTCCGCGCCCGACGCGGACGCGGCACCCGGGGTGCCCGAGGACGCGGAGCCCGGACCGCCCGCCACGCCCTGCGTGCCGCCGGTGGCGCCGTCCGAGGTACCGCCGTCGTCCTCGGAGCCGGGGTCCGCCGCGTTGAGCACGAGCCGGGCGGTGTTGTCGGAGCTGTCCGGGTCGAAGGGCAGGGCCAGGTCGCCCGGCCGGGTGTTCCGGACGGTGACGGCGCCCGAGGCGTCCGGGACGAACTCCTCGATCCTCAGCTCGAAGGGCAGCGCGATGTCCGCGCCGTCCCGCACGGTCGTCGAGGAGTCGCAGACGTAGCGCGGCGCGCCGAGCTGTTCCTCGCGGTGGCCGCCGGCCGCCGTCACGCCCCGGCAGGAGTCCGGCTTCCCGGTGACCACCGCGCCCTCGGGCACGGTGACGTCGAGTGCGGCCACGGGATCGCCGGAGCGGAGGTTGCCGATCCAGGCGGGGCCCTCGTTGCGGAAGCCGACCTCGGCCGTCACGGTCTCACCCTCGGCGCCCTCGGCCTCGGCACCGTACGCCCTGAAGCCGGCCGTGTTCTCCGTGCGGAAGTCGGCCTCCTGCTGGTTGTCCCCCGGCTCCAGGTCCAGGCCCCGGGCGGCGGAGGTGACCTTCTTCAGGGTGAGCTCCGGGCCCGTGCCCCGGGTGAAGGGCGCCCCTGCCCGCTGCGCCGGGCGCTGCGCGGCGCCGTCCTCGTGGATGCGGTAGACGAACGTGTCGTGGTACGCGCGCTCGGTGGCCTCGACCGAGAGCGGCACCGCGAGCGTGTAGGTGGCGCCCGGCTCGAAGGAGCCCTCGACGGAGCAGAGGGCGGTGGACCAGGCGAAGCCGTCCTGGGGCTCCTCCCCCGCCTTGCCGTCGTACGCGCAGTTGGCGTACCGCTCGGGTATCTCCAGGCCGCGGGTGTACATCAGGGTCAGCAGCACGCCGTCGGCGGCCGTCGTCCCCTTGTTGCCGAAGGTGACCGGGGCCGGCTGTACGTCGCCGGGCCTCATCTGCTCCTCGAAGGCGATCCGCTTCATGACCAGGTCGGGTCCGCCGACGGTGACCTTCGTGGTGAAGGGGGCGAAGGTGGCCCCCTCCGACGCGCCGGTCACCCGGATCGTGCCCGACGCGCCGTCCGCGCTGCCCTCGGCGGCGCTGAGGCCGAGGTCCGCGATGCCGCTGAGCCCGGGGCGGACACCGTCGTCGTGGCAGACGGCGGTGGCACCCGTGACCTCGCAGTCCGCGCCGGTGTCCTCGGCGACGGTGACGTCGGCGATGCCCGCGACGCCGCTGAGGTCGACGGTGTACGTCACCTCGCCCTCGTGGCCGGCACCCTCCTCGTCGCCGTCCGGGTTGCTGACGGTCAGGCCCAGCGAGGTCTTCCGCGGGGAGCCGCTCTCCGGATACGGGTGCAGGGCCGTGTCCGCGGGGCCGCCGATCGTGAGGACGGGACCGTCCGCCCGCGCCGGGGCGCCGAGGGCGAGCGAGCCGGCGGCCAGCAGCCCCGCGACGGCGAGTCCGCCTGCCGTACGGCGCGGCGCGGTTCTCGGGGAAAGGCGTGTCATCGCGAACCTCTGGGGATCGACGGAGCTGTGTGACTGCTGTGACTCGGTACGGGTTCGACCGCAGAGCGGCGCGAAGAGTTGCGCGAGTCAAGATCACGGATTGGGTACGGCGGCCGGATGTGGCGAGCGCCACATAAAGATTCTGTGAAACGCGGGACAACCGTTGCCCCGGTTCACAGGTCATGCATGGCGAACACCACCGGCTCGTCCGTACCCCACGACGGAGATCCGCTCATCTTTCGGCCGTACCGCAGCCAGCGCGGTACCCACGGACCTGCTGAGGCCCCATATGAAGCTCCGCCGCACCCTGGCACTCGCTGCCGCCACCGCCGTCATAGGTCCCGTCGTGCTGCTCTCGGCGCCGGCCGCGTTCGCCGACACCGAGACCACGACGACCGAGACCGTCTCGCCCACTCCGACCGAGACCGAGTCGGAGACGGCGTCCCCGACGGTGACGCCGGAGCCCACGGAGACGGCCGAGGAGACGGAGACCGCGTCCCCGACCCCGACCGAGACGGAGACGGAGACCGCGTCCCCGACCCCGACCGAGACCGAGACGGAGACCGCGTCCCCGACCCCGACGCCCACCCCGTCCGAGACCGACGACGAGGGCGAGGACGGCGAGGACCTCGGCGAGTGCGAGCCCCAGCCCCTGGAGCTCTCCATCAACGGCCTCTCCGGCAAGATCGCCCGGGGCAGCGGCTGGGACCGCTTCACCTTCAACGTCTACAACGACTCCGAGAAGACCGTGAAGAACGTGGCGTTCTTCGCGGGCGCCGCCGCCGACAAGGCCGGCGAGCAGCTCTTCACCTCCAAGCAGGTCCGCCTCCAGGCACTCAACGACGGCACCTGGGAGGACCTGGACGAGCTGGGCACCTCGTCCGGTTATGTCGGCGAGACGGACGAGATCAAGCCGGGCTACGAGGTCGACATCGACCTGCGCCTCAAGGTCGAGGCGAGCGCCCCGATCGGCGCCGGCTTCAGCCTCGGCGGCGGGCTCGTCTTCGGTGAGGAGCTCGAGGCCGTTCCGTGCTTCACGGACGTCGCCTACAAGTTCCAGATCGTGAAGGCCGGCGCCGAGGACGGCACGAAGCCCCAGGAGGGCGGCAAGGTCCCCGTCCCCACCACCCCGCCGACCGGCGACACCGCCAAGGTGACCGGCAGCCTGGCCGAGACCGGTTCGTCCTCCAGCACCCCGGTGTTCGCCCTCGCGGGCGGCGCGGCCGTGGTTCTGGGTGCCGGCGCGATGTTCATCGTGCGGCGCCGCAAGAACGGTGACGCCGCCGCGTAAGGCGCGTCACCGGTAGGTACGTGAAGGGGCTGCACTCGGAGGGGGGTGCAGCCCCTTGGCGTTCGTACGGGCGCCCCGGTCACGGCTTCGTTCCTACGGGCGCCCCGGTCACGGCTTCGTTCCCACGGACGCCCCGGTCCGGCTCAGGCCTCGGACGCGGCCTTCCTCGGCGGGACCACCGGCATCCCCAGGAACGGCAGCTTCAGCGCGCCGAACGCCTCCTCCGGCACCGCGGGTGCCTTGGGCGCCACGGCCGCGAGCCATTCGTAGGCCGCGTCCTGGGCCGGGCGCGGGTCCTCCTCGCCCTTGTTGGGCCAGAAGGACATCGCCCGCTCCGCCTGCGCCGTGATGGTCAGCGACGGGTTGACGCCGAGGTTGGCGGAGACCGCGGCGCCGTCGACCACGGAGATGCCGGGGTGTCCGTACAGCCGGTGGTACGGGTCGATGACCCCCTTGTCCGGGCCCGCCCCGATCGGGCAGCCGCCCAGGAAGTGCGCGGTGAGCGGGGTGCCCATCAGCTCCCCGATGTTGGAGCCCGCGAAGCCGTTGATCTCCTGGGCGAGCAGGGTGGCGCCCTGGGTGGCCTCGGCTATCTGGGTCGGGTTGGGCGAGCCGTGGCCCTGCCGGGCGGTGAGCAGTCCCTTGCCGACGCCGCCGGGCTTGCGGTACGCGGTCAGCGAGTTGTCCAGCGACTGCATGACGAGGCCGATGATGGTCCGCTCCGACCAGCGCCTGTTCGACAGGGACCGCAGGGTCAGCAGCGGGTGCCTGGCCACGTTGCCGAACCAGCTCAGCACCCGGTGCGTGCTGTAGGGCACCTGGAGGATGGTCAGCGCGCCCATCGCGTTGGAGCCCTTGCCGTAGCGCACCGGCTCGATGTGGGTGTTCTCGTCGGGGTGGATCGACGAGGTGATGGCGACGCCCCGGGTGAAGTCGGCCCTGGCGGTGCCGTGCTTCCTGCGGTAGCGGCGGTCGCTGGTCTGCGCGCCCACCAGGCCCTCGGAGTTGGTGCGGGTCAGCTCACCGAGCCGGGGCGAGAGGCCGGGCAGCAGCCCTTCGTCCTTCATCGTGTGCAGCAGGGTCTGCGTGCCGTACGTCCCCGCCGCGATGACGACCTTCCGGGCCCGCAGCACGGACGGCGCCGCCTTGCGCCGCCGGTTCGTCGGCACGGTCGACACGCGGTGGCCGCCGTCCCCGTCCTCGGCGACCGCGACGACGGAGGTCATCGGGTGGATGACGGCGCCGGCCTTCTCGGCGAGGTAGAGGTAGTTCTCGTTGAGCGTGTTCTTCGCGCCGTGGCGGCAGCCCGTCATGCATTCGCCGCACTCGGAACAGGCCTTGCGGGCGGGGCCCGCACCGCCGAAGTAGGGGTCGGCGACCTCTCCCCCGGGCTTCGTCCGGGCCACGCCGTCGGCGTCCTGGCCGTCGCCGAAGAACACGCCGACCGGTGCGAGGTGGAAGCTGTCGCCGACACCCATGGACTCGGCGACGGCCTTGAGGTGGACGTCCGCCGGGGTCACGGTCGGGTTGAGCCGCACCCCGAGCATCCGCTTCGCCTGGTCGTAGTACGGCGCGAGCTCGGCCTTCCAGTCGGTGATCCCGGCCCACTGGGCGTCCTCGAAGAACGGCGCGGGCGGCACGTACAGCGTGTTGGCGTAGTTGAGGGAGCCCCCGCCGACCCCGGCTCCCGCCAGCACCATCACCTTGCCCAGCAGATGCACGCGCTGGATGCCGAACAGACCGAGGGCGGGCGCCCACAGGTAGTTCTTGATGTCCCAGGAGTTCCTGGGGAGCGTCTCCCGTGTGAACCGCCGCCCCGCCTCCAGGACGCCGACCCGGTATCCCTTCTCGCTCAGCCGCAGGGCCGTGACCGCGCCGCCGAAGCCCGATCCGACGACGAGGACGTCGTAGTCGTACGCGTCGTCGTCCGTCGCCGGAGCGGCAGGTACGGCCTGATTCTGGGCAGGGCTGTCCTGGGACATGGCTCTCCTCGGTACGAAAAGGACAGATGGGGGGCGCTGAGGTGGTGCTCAGCGCAGCCGGAAGGCCTTCATCGCCTTGAGGCTGCGGCTCATGAAGGCCGCGTACTTCTCGTCGTCCATCCCGAAGGCCGGGGCGAGGGGGATCAGCCGCTGCTGGGCGACCGTCTGCGCCTCGGTGTACTTGAGGATGCCCTCGGAGCCGTGCCTCCGGCCGAGACCGGAGTCCTTCATGCCGCCCATGGGCGACTGGACGCTCCCGTACGCGGGTGCGTAGCCCTCGTTGATGTTGACGGTGCCGGTCCGCAGCCGCGCGGCGACGCGGTGGCCGCGTCCGGAGTTCTTCGTCCAGACACTGGAGTTGAGGCCGTACGGGGTGGCGTTGGCGAGGGAGACCGCCTCGTCGTCGTCGCTGAAGCGGTAGATCGAGACGACGGGGCCGAAGGTCTCCTCGCCGCACACCGCCATGGGTGCCTCGACGCCGTCCAGGATGGTCGGCTCGTAGAAGAGCGGGCCGATGTCGGGGCGGGCGACGCCGCCCGCGACGAGCGTGGCGCCCTTCTCGACGGCCTCGGCCACGTGCCGGCTGACGGTCTCCAGCTGCCGCTCGCCGACGAGGGAGCCCATGTCGGCCCCGTAGGCGAGGGAGTTGCCGAGCCGCATCGCCTTCGTGCGGGCGGCGAAGCGCTCCACGAAGGCGTCGGCGACGGACTCGTGGACGTACAGCCGCTCGATGGAGATGCAGAGCTGTCCGGCGGAGGAGAAGCAGGCGCGGACGGCACCAGCGGCGGCCTTCTCCACGTCGGCGTCCTCCAGGACGAGCATGGCGTTCTTCCCGCCGAGTTCGAGGGACACGCCGACGAGCCGGGCGGCGGCTCCCTGGGCGACCTCGCGGCCGGTGCGGGTGGAGCCGGTGAAGGAGACGTAGTCGGCGCGGCTGACGACCGCGGGACCGACGACGGGGCCCTCGCCCAGGACGATCTGGAAGACCTCGGCGGGCAGCCCTGCCTCGATCAGCAGGTCACGGGCCCACAGCGCGGTGAGCGCGGTCTCCGTGTCCGGCTTCATCACGACGGCGTTGCCGGAGACGAAGGCGGGCAGCGCGTCGCCGACGGAGAGTTCGAGCGGGTAGTTCCAGGGGGCGATCTGGCCGATGACCCCGCGCGGCTGGCGCAGTTCGGTGACCTTGGTGAGGGTCGGGACGACCCCGGTGTGCCGCTTCGGCTTCAGATACGAGGCGGCCTTGCGCCCGTAGTGGCGGGCCGCGACGGCGACGGCCTGCACCTCCTCGTGGGCGTGCAGCCTGGCCTTGCCGGTCTCCAGCTGGATGAGGTCGAGGACCTCGGACTGGCGCTGGAGCACCAGGTCGTGGAAGCGGAGCAGCACGGCGGCCCTGGCCCGGACGGGTATCGCGGCCCAGACGGGCTGGGCGGCACGGGCCCGGTCGAAGGCGGTCTCGACGTCCTCGGGGGTGGACTCCGGCAGGTCGGCCAGCTTCTCCCCGGTGAAGGGGCTGTGGTTGGCCGTGCGGCCGGAGCCGACGACATCACGGGTCAGCTGGGCGACCACCTCGGGCGTCACCACGTCGGCTGCGGTGCGCGCGCCCGCGGGGGCCGCGGCCACCGGGTTGGTGCCGACGCGGGCGCCGGGGGCGGCGGAGGTGTTCGTGGAGGCCTGCGAGTCCGTCATGAGGGCGAGAGTATGTCCAGCCGCTCACTTTGGGTACCCGTGGGTAACAGGTTTTCACAGACCCCGCCAGAGACACGTACCCCGTCCGGCCATACAGCCAGTGATCACTGGCGGCATATCCGCTGATCAGGAGCGATGCGCCGCGCATCCGGGCCTCGGACGTCAGGAATCGTGAATCTTCGGCCACGCGCGCGCCCCGTGCGGGCGGAGCCGCGCCGCGAGGGCGCTCAGCCCTCGTTCCGGGGCGGCTGCCAGCTCCGCAGCATCGTCTCGAAGCGCTCCAGGCTCTCGTCCCAGTCCTCCTCGGGGCCCGTCATGTAGAGCGCGTACTCGGGGCCGCCCTCCTCGGCGAAATACATCTGGTCGATGCCGTAGCGCTGGCCCGGATGGTCCTTGGACTCCACCCAGGTGAACTCCCAGAGGGAGCCGGGGCGGTCGCGGTAGACGTTCGGTTCCATGGAGAGGCGCTCGTAGCCCGGCAGGCGTACGGCCAGGTCCTTCTCGATGCTCTGGGTGTGCGCGTAGGCGCTGTCGAAGTCGGGCTCCGGGTCGAGGCTGATCCGGATGCGGTGCGCTCCGCCGTCCGGGGTGTAGTCGATCTGGCCGTTCTCCGTCTGCCGCACCCAGCCGTCGGGGACGAGGAGGCTGAAGCCCTCGGGGTCCTGGACCCGGTTCCAGCCGTCGGGTATCTCCGTGGAGGCCACCGATCCGCCGGATTCCGAGGGCTCCGGGCTCTTCGACGAGTCCGCGGACGAGGAGGGGGAGGGCGCCGGGCCGTCGGTGGCCTGGTCCTCCGCGCCGCCGGCCGTGCTCACGCTGCTGTCCCCGTACTTCATCGCGACGAGCCCGGCCCCCGCGCCGATCAGCGCGGCCACGACGACCACCAGCAGGACGGTTCGCCATCGGTTCCCGCCGCGCCGGGCCGTGGACCCGGAGGTGTACGGGGGCGCGGGCGGCCGCTCGGGCGCCGGCTGGGCGAGCCTGGCCGTCGAACCCTCCGGAGTGGAGAAGGCGCGCAGGTCCTCGTCGGAGATCCGCTGCGTCGGTACGTGCGCCTGCGCGGCCCGGGGTCTGCGCCCCTCCATCGCGTCCAGCAGCATGCGCTCGGCCTCTTCGGCCGTCGGGCGGTCCTCGGGGTCCTTGCGCAGCAGCGCGGTGATCACGGGCGCCAGCGCGCCGCCGCGCTGCGGCGGGGGCGGCTCCTCGGTGACGACGGCCTGCATGGTCGAGATGGGTGACGTCCGGCGGAAGGGCGAGCTGCCCTCGACCGCCGTGTAGAGCGTGGCGCCCAGCGACCAGAGGTCGGAAGCGGGGCCGGGGTCGCCGCCGCGTACCCGCTCGGGCGCCAGATAGTCGATGGAGCCGACCAGTTCGCCCGTCCTGGTGATGGTGGAGTCGCCCTCGATGGCGGCGATCCCGAAGTCGGTCAGCAGCACCTGCCCGTCACGGGCGAGCAGCACGTTGGCCGGCTTCACATCGCGGTGCAGCACCCCGGCTCCGTGGGCGGCGCGCAGGGCACCCAGCACATGGAGCCCGATCCTGGCGGCCTCACGGGGCTCGATCTCGCCGGACTCCTTCGTCGCGTCGGCGAGCGAGGGCCCGTCGACGTACTGCATGACGATCCAGGGCCGGTTGTCGTACTCGATGACGTCATGGACGGTGACGACACCGGGGTGGGTGATCCGCGCCGCCGCCCGTGCCTCCTTCTTCGTACGGGCGTGGAGCACGGCCCGGTCCGCCTCGGCGGCGTACAGTCCCGCGGTCAACTCCTTGACGGCGACGGTCCGGTGCAGCACTTCGTCATGGGCGCGCCACACCTTGCCCATGCCGCCCCGGCCCAGGACGTCACCCAGCCGGTACCGCCCGGCCAGCACGATCCCCGCGTCCGTACCCTGCCCGTTGTCCACGTGTGTCCTCGCCCCGTTCCTTGGGACGACAGGTTACGGACGGGAGGCGGCGCGACGTAACCTCGCACCGCTCACGAGACCGCACTGTGATGCTTGTCGCGTACCGCCGCCGACCCGTCAGGAGCCCGGTCTGTACGAGGAGATGGCCTGTTCGTAGATGTCGGAGACCTTGTCCCGATCGTTCTCCGGACCGATGACCTGCACGATGTGGTACCTGCCGTCCACGATCATCACCAGGTTGCGGACGTACACCTGACGGCCGCCGCTCTCCTGCCAGGTGAACTGCCCCTCGGCCATGGCCTGTTTGCCGACGTCGACGCGACGGACGCCCGTGGAGGTGGCCCAGCTGGACTCCCGGAAGGCCTTCAGCTCGGGCTCACCGGTCCGCTGGTAGTCCAGCGGGTCGTTGCCATGGGCCTTGACGGTGTCGCGTCCGGGCACGATGAGCACACTGAACCCGTCGCTGCCGTAGCGGATCTGACGGTCCGCGTTGGCCGGGCTGCGCTGCCAGTCCTCGGGCACACCGATCTCGAAGCCCTCCGCGTCCTTGCGGAGCTTGTAGCCGGCCGGAAGAGCGACCGCGGACCGGCTGGTCTGCGGCTTCTGGGTCGACCCCGAGGACTCCGGCTCCTTCGAGGACGGCGACGCCCCGGTGGACGCGCCGTCGCCGGGCTTCGGGTCCGTGGGCGCCGCGGAGTCCGCGGGCGCCGCTCCGGAGCCCGTCTCCGAACCCGCCTTGGGCATGAACATCACGGCGTAGGTGATCGCCGCGGCCATCGCCAGCAGGATCAGTACCAGCAGCAGCCTGCCGAGCCGCCGCGGCGCCCTGCGGCCGGGTGCCGGCTCGCGCAGGACCTTGGGGCCCTTGGGTTCGCGGGGTGCGCGCGGCGGCTTCTCGTACGCCTGCCGCTTCTCCTGGCGCGTCTCCTGGCGCCTCTCCTGCCGCTGAGGCTTCCCCTGGCGGTGCCGGCCGTGCGCGGCGCCGCGGCCCCGGCGGCGGCGCACGAGCTCGCCCCGGCGGCGCACGATCGGCAGGCGGGTGGCGTCGGCGGGCGGCATCTCGACGATGTCGGTGCCCGCCTCGGGCTCGGGGGCCGAGCGCACGAGGGAGCGCAGCCAGCCGCGCAGCTCCTCGAAGTCGGGTCGTTCGGTGGGGTCCTGGCGCAGCAGCGACTCGACGACCGGGCGCAGCGGGCCGCACTCCTCCGCGAAGGCGGGCGGCTCGCCGCAGACCATCTGGACGAGCTCCGCGGCGCTCTCCTCGGGATACGGGGCATGGCCCTGCACCGCGCGGTAGAGCAGGGCGCCGAGCGCCCACAGGTCGGTGGAGGGGCCTATGGGCGGGGCCAGCTGCCAGTTGTCGTGGACCGGGCCCGCCTGCTCCGGCGCCCACCGCTCGGTGACGGCGCCGACGACGGCGATACGTGCCTGCCGCGCGCGTTCGGCGGCGAGGGGGGTGGCGGGGCCGCGGTAGGCGGGCGTGGTGCCCCTGCCCGCGACGACCTCGTCCCATCCGCCCGCGGGCCGGCCGGCCGGAACGGGCTGCGGCAGCCGGTCCCCGCGCTCCACGGACCCGCTGCCGAGACGCCGGGCGTCGGCGCGCAGCGCGTCCTCACCGGAGCGGCCGGGGCCGGAGCCGCCGGCGGGCACAGGACGGCCGGAGCCTGGGCCGTCGCCCCAGGTGCCCGCGAGATGGACACGGCGGCCGGGAGGCGGCGGGCCGCCCGGGTCCTCGTCGTCGTCCTCGTCGTCCTCGTCGTCGTAGCCGTACGGCCTGGGGCCCTCGGCGGCGCGGCCCCAGGCGCCGGTCAGCTGAGGGGGACCGGGGACGGGCGGAGCGGCGGGCTCCTCCTGCTCGTCCGCGCCCGCTTCGTGCTCCTGCTCCGCGGCGGACGTGCCCGCCTCGCGCTCGTCCGCTTCCGCGCGCCTGCGGTCCTCACCCGCGCGAGCGGCCGCGCGGGCTCCCGCGCGGTAGGCGGCGATGGCCCCGGCCCTGGCGGCGCGCAGCTGAGCGGCGCTGCTCGCTCCGGGCTGCGCCACGGGCAGCGCCGCCGGGGGCGACAGCTCGACCTCGGCGCGGGTGCCGGGGGCCGGCACGCCGTCGGTGGACGCCCTGGGCGCGGGCAGGGCGTCGGGCGCGCCGGGGCCGTCCTGGGCGGGCGGGGCGCCGGGGGCCCGGAACGATTCGTGCCCGGACGACGGCACACGGAAGGCGTCCTGGCCTGACGGCGGGACCCGGAAGGCGTCCTGACCGGCGGGCGGCACACGGAACGCGTCCTGACCGGACGGCGGCACACTGAACGCGTCCTGACCGGACGGCGGTTCCGGCGCGGACCCCGGCTCGGCGGCGGGCAGCTCGAACGGCTCGGCCGGGCCGGACTCCACGGCATACGGAGCGGGCCCCGGCTCCACCGCCGGCGGCTCGTACGGACCGGTGGGGCCCGACTCCACAGCCGGCGGCTCGTACGGGCCGGTGGGGCCCGACTCCACCGCGGGCGGTCCGTAGGCCTCCTCCTCCGGCTGCGGTACGGGGACATAGCCGCACAGCGCTTCCTCGGCCGCCCCCGCCGCGAGCCCGGTCAGCACGACCCGGCCGTCGTCGCAGACCAGCACCGTGCGGACCGTGATGTTGCGGTGCGTCCAGCCGTGCGCGTGCAGGACCCGCAGCGCCGTGAGGACGTCGGAGCCGATCTCGGCGGCGCGGTAGGGGTTGAGCGGGCGCTCGGCGAGGAGCGCGGCGAGCGGCCGGGCGGCGACCAGCTCGCTCACTATCCAGAGCGATCCCGCCTCCGCGAACACGTCGAAGACCTGGTCCAGGCGCGGATGGTCGGGCACCTGAGCCGCCGCCTGCGCCGCCTCGATCGCCCGGCGGACGGCGGGGTCCGTGGACCTGCGCACCGTACGCCCGGAAGCACGCCTGGACGCCGAGGGCAGACCGTCGGCGTCCAGCACCTCCGCGTCCACGACCTCCGGCAACGGCACCTGCCGGACGAGGACTTCCTGCCCGCTGTACGTGTCGAACGCCCGGGTCTCGACCAGTTCGTACGCATCGGACGGGGGCAGCGGAAGGCGGTAGCGGTCGGCAAGCACCCGACCCGCGTAGTCGTCCACGACGCCTCCCCAGAGCGCGCTGTTCCCCCGGTCATGAAGACCGCATGAATCCATCAATTGCGGTCACTTACTGTGCAATTGACCCATCATTGCGGCTGCGTACGGTCCTCGGCCTCTCACAATACGTGGCAAGTCCCGGCCGCGCGGCCGGGTCACGACAACCGGCCACAACCCGTCCACGGCCCGGCCGCCCGCACGGGCCCCGTGCAGGTCAGTCGGTGGGCTCGAAGGTGGCGAACGCCGTCTCCCGCAGCGTCCGGCACGCGTCGCCGTCCCATTCGTCGGCCTTGCAGCTGATCATGATCGAGTAGCCGTGGGTGGCGTCGGCCTTGAAGCCCCGGTTGAGCACCCTGACCCTCGTACCCTGCTGGACGCGTGTGAACTCCCAGTCGGCGACGGTCGGGTAGCCGTTGTACTCGACCTTCCGTATCCCGATGTGCTTGTAGCCGTTGCTGAGGCTCCTGGTGGCCGCGACGGCACCCGCCCAGGCGGCTGCCGCGTCGTCCTTCGGGGAGGCGTTGTAGTCGATCTGGATGCGGGGGAAGCCGCCGTCGGCGTTGTAGATCGCGCCCGAGTTCCGGCCCGCTATGGCGTCGAACGTGAACTTCTCGGGCATCGCGACGGAGAAGTGGAACTGCTTGTTCGTGACGGTCCTGTACCCCGCGGGAAGCGCGTCGGGGTCCGGTTCGCCGGTCTCGGCCGCCGAAGCCGAGGGCTCGGTGCTCGCCTCGCCCTTGTCCTCGCCCTGGCCGGTCTCGCCGCCCTTCTCCGTCCCGCTTTCCTTGTCCTTGCCCGAGCCGCCGCCGGTGTCCGCCGCGGCGTCTCCCCCGGCGGTCGTGCCGGCCGATGCCGTGGTGCCGCCCTTGGCCCCGCCGCTCTCGTCGCCCGCGCTGTCGTCGCCGAGGGTGAGCGCCAGCACCGTGCCGAGCACGGCGAGCACGACCACGGCCGCGATGACGGCCAGCGTGCGGCGCGGCACGACATCGGTGATCGACGCGGTGGTCCTGGCGGGCTCACCCGCGGGGCGTGACGGTGCGGCAGGACCGGAGACCGAGGTGGTGGCCGTCCCGGCGGCCTGCACCTGCGTACCGGCCGCCGGGGTCTTCGCGTTGCGCACGGACCGCAGCGCGCCGCGCAGCCGCTCCCGGGTGCTGTCCACGGCACCGGAGACGGCGCCGGAGACCGCACCGGCGGCGCCGGCCGCGGCGCCCTGCCCCGCGGACGCGGCGGGGGAACCGGAGGCCGGGGTCCCCGATGCGGAGCCGCCGGCGGCCGGGTTGCCCGAACCGTGTGCCGTACCGCCCGCGGAGGCGGCGAGCCCGGCCGCCGCAGCGGCGCCGGCCTTCTTCTTGCCGTTCCTCGCGTCGCTCCGGCCGGACGTGCCGCTCCTGCCGCCCGGTGAGTCGTCGACCGTGGGCAGCGCCATGACCTGGGTGGCGTCGGCGGGGGGCGGGACGGGCTTCTCCGGAGCGTTGATCACCGCGTTGAGCAGGACCCGCGCACCGGCGTCGTCGAGGCGCTGGTCGGGATCCCTGGCGAGCAGGCCGTAGATGACCTCCTCCAGCGGGCCCGCGTGGACCGGCGGTTCGACCGGCTCCGTCATCACGGCGGTCAGCGTGGCGATGGCCGAGCCCTTGTCGTACGGCGGGCGGCCCTCGACGCTCGCGTACAGCAGCCCGCCGAGCGACCACAGGTCGGCGGGCGGGCCCGGCTTGTGCCCGCGTGCGCGCTCGGGCGAGATGTAGGAGGGGGCACCGACCAGCATGCCGGTCGAGGTGACGGAGGGGTCGCCCTCGACCTGGGCGATCCCGAAGTCGGTCAGGACGACACGGCCGTCCTCGGAGATGAGCACGTTGGACGGCTTCACGTCACGGTGGAGGATGCCCTCGCGGTGCGCCGAGCGCAGCACGTCGAGGATGGCGAGTCCGACCTCCGCCGCGCGCCTCGGTGTCAGCGTTCCGTCCTCGCGGATCACCTCGGCGAGCGACTTGCCCTCGATGAGTTCCATGACGATCCACGGCCGGTCGTCCTCGTCGACCACGTCGTAGACCGTCACCGCGCTGGTGTTGCGGATCCTCGCGATGGCCTTCGCCTCGCGCAGAGTCCGCGTGATCAGACGCCGCTTCTCGTCCTCGTCGATGGAGGACGGGAACCGGAGTTCCTTCACCGCGACTGTACGCCCCAGCGTCTCGTCGGCGGCACGCCAGACCGTGCCCATGCCGCCCCGGCCGAGCACCTCCCCAAGGCGGTACCGCCCCGCGAGGAGACGTCCGTCCTTGTCCCGTTGGGGCTCCTGCGCCTGCTCCGCCTCCGACATGCGTCCCCTCTGCGATCAACCCGCCCTGGCAGAGCGTCCATTGTCCCTCACCCCGGGACCGGTCATGGTGCCGGGTCCAGGGACGGCCATGACACGGCCCGGGGGAACGGCCCCCCGCCGCGCCGATGTCCAGGGCGCCTTCCGCCATCCGTACGCTCCGGCTCCGCCCGCGCGGCGAAGCGCGGGCCCGCCCCAGCGAACCACATCCCGCTCCCCGCATCGTCCTGCGTCCCCCGCCCGCCGTCGAGAGCCGCGCGCCGGCAGCCGCCTCGCGGACACGCCGGAGGGCCTGCGCGCCGTGCGGCCCGACGGGCTCCGCCCTTCCAACATCCCTTCCGGGGCGGGCCCGTACGGGGCGGGCGCCCGTCCGGGCCCGCCCCGCGCGACCGTCGCCCGGCGGGTGCTCAGATCGGCACGATGTCCGGCGCCCCCAGCCGTGCCGCGTCCGCCGTGAGGTCGTCCGGCTGCCGCTGCGACTCCCGCTCCGCCTCCACGCGCTTGCGGTAGTGCTCCACCTCCCGCTCGACCTGGTCCGTGTCCCAGCCGAGCACCGGCGCCATCAGATCCGCGCACTCGCGGGCGCAGCGGGTGCCGCGGTCGAAGGTCTCGATGGAGATGCGGGTGCGCCGCGTCAGGACGTCGTCGAGGTGACGGGCGCCCTCGTGCGAGGCCGCGTAGACGACCTCGGCACGGAGATAGTCCTCGGCCCCGGCCAGCGGCTCGCCCAGCGAGGCGTCGCCCTGGACGAGATCGAGGAGTTCCTCCGTCATCGAGCCGTAGCGGTTGAGCAGATGCTCCACCCGGGCCACGTGCAGCCCTGTCCTGGCCGCGATCCTGGCGCGTGCGTTCCACAGGGCGCGGTAGCCCTCGGCGCCCAGCAGCGGGATGTCCTCCGTGACGCAGGCCGCCACCCGCTGGTCCAGCGCGTGCACCGCCTCGTCCACCGCGTCCTTCGCCATCACCCGGTACGTCGTGTACTTCCCTCCCGCGACGACGACGAGCCCCGGTGCCGGATGGGCCACCGTGTGCTCGCGCGAGAGCTTGCTGGTGGCGTCCGACTCCCCGGCCAGCAGGGGCCGCAGGCCGGCGTAGACGCCCTCGACGTCATCCCTGCCCAGCGGGGTGTTCAGCACCGAGTTGACGTGTTCGAGCAGATAGTCGATGTCCGCGCTGGAGGCCGCCGGGTGGGCCTTGTCGAGATCCCAGTCGGTGTCCGTCGTGCCGATGATCCAGTGCCGCCCCCACGGGATCACGAAGAGCACGGACTTCTCGGTCCGCAGGATGAGCCCGGTCGAGGAGTGGATGCGGTCCTTGGGCACGACGAGGTGGATGCCCTTCGACGCCCGGACATGGAACTGCCCGCGCTCACCGATCAGCGCCTGGGTGTCGTCCGTCCACACCCCGGTCGCGTTCACCACCTGCTTGGCCCTGATCTCGTACTCCCCGCCGCCCTCGACGTCCCGCACCCGCGCCCCGACGACCCTCTCGCCCTCCCGCAGGAAGCCGGTGACCCGCGCGCGGTTCGCCACCTGGGCGCCGTACCCCGCGGCCGTGCGCACCAGGGTCGCCACGTAGCGCGCGTCGTCCATCTGGGCGTCGTAGTACTGGAGAGCGCCCACCAGGGCGTCCTTCTTCAGGGCGGGGGCGACCCGCAGGGCGTGGCGGCGGGAGAGGTGCCGGTGCACGGGCAGGCCCCGGCCGTGGCCCGAGGACACCGACATCGCGTCGTACAGCGCGACGCCCGAGCCGGCGTACAGCCGCTCCCAGCCCTTGTGCTGCAGCGGATAGAGGAAGGGGACGGGCTTGACGAGGTGCGGAGCCAGCCGCTCCAGCAGCAGCCCGCGCTCCTTCAGCGCCTCCCGGACGAGCGCGAAGTCCAGCATCTCCAGATAGCGCAGCCCGCCGTGGATCAGCTTGCTGGACCTGCTGGACGTCCCCGAGGCCCAGTCGCGCGCCTCGACGAGCCCGGTGGAGAGTCCTCTGGTGGCCGCGTCCAGCGCGGTCCCGGCGCCGACCACGCCCGCTCCCACGACCAGCACGTCCAGTTCGCGCTCGGCCATCGCGGCCAGCGCCTCGGTGCGCTCCGCGGGTCCCAGTGTCGCTGTCCTCACTGCTGCCTCCCGGTAATCCCGGTGCATCGGGGTGGGTGGTACGGCACGGGAGCGGGGACCGGCCGAGCGGCCGGGCGCCCGTGCCCACCCCTCGATTCTGTCCGCGGTGCACGACTTCAGCCACTGCCTGTGGACAACACCCGCCCCACAAGAGTCACAGAATGCGACATATAGGTCATATTTAAGCCTAGTCTGACATTGCGCTGTCCCCAGCGGTTGCGCTTTCTGCCTTCTTGGTCTTTGGGAAAGGACGGCCCACATGCCGGCAGACCTTGCTGTCATCGGACTCGGTCACCTCGGCCTGCCCCTCGCCCAAGCAGCCGTCGGCGCGGGAATCCAGACCGTCGGCTACGACACCGATCCACGCCCCTTCGCCGAGCTCTCCGCGGGCCGTACGCCGGTCGAGGGATCTCTCAGCGCCTCCGACATCCGCAGGATGGTCGCGGGAGGCTTCCGGCCCACCGCCGATCCCGCCGAGCTGGGCCGGGTCCGCACCGCCGCGATCTGCGCCCCCACCCCGCTGGGGCCTGACCGCACCCTCGACCTCGGCGCCGTCACCGAAGCCGCCCGGGCCCTCGCCGCCAGGCTGCGGCCGCACACCACCGTCCTGGTCGAATCGGCCGTGCCGCCCGGCACCACCGAGAACGTCGTACGCCCCCTGCTGGAGGAGGGATCCGGACTCCGCGCCGGACGCGACTTCCACCTCGCCCACTCCCCCGGCCGCCTCGACCCCGGCAACCGCACCCACGTCTACGGCAACACCCCCAAGGTCATCGGCGGCCTCACCCCCGCGTGCACCGAGTCGGCCGCGGCCTTCTACGGACGGCTCACGGACAAGGTCGTACGGGCCCGGGGACCGCGCGAGGCGGAGATGACGAAGGTCCTCGAAACCAACTTCCGGCACGTCAACATCGCACTGGTCAACGAGATGGCGGTGCTCTGCCACGACCTCGGGGTGGACCTCTGGGACGTCATCAGGTGCGCCGAGACCAAGCCCTTCGGCTTCGAGCCCTTCCGTCCCGGGCCCGGTGTCGGCGGCCACGGAGCCCCGGTGGACCCCGGCTACTTTCCGTACAACAGCCGTACGCCCGGCCACCCGTTGCGCATGGTCTCGCTCGCCAAGGAGATCAATGACCGGATGCCCAGCTATGTCATCCAGCGCTGCGCGACCCTGCTCAACGAGCACGGCAAGTCCGTGCGCGGGGCCCGGGTCCTGCTGCTCGGCGTCACCTACAAGCCGGACCTCGCCGACCAGGAGGCTTCCCCCGCCCGTGAGATCGCCACCCGGCTGATGGACATGGGCGCCCAGATCGGCTACCACGACCCGCTCGTCCTGGACTGGCGCGTGCGCGACGTACCGGTGCCGCGCGCCGACTCGCTGTACGAGGCCGCCGCCGGGGCCGACCTGACAGTGCTTCTGCAGCACCACCGGACGTACGACCTCCAGGGCCTCGCGGTGAAGGCCCAGCTCCTCCTGGACACCCGGGGCGCCACCCCTGCGGGCGCCGCCCACCGGCTGTAGCGCGGCCCCGGGCGGTGCCCGCCGGATTCCGGTGGGCTGTGTCGGCGCGGGCTGCTAGCCTGCGGCGTCACTTCTCGCACAGCCGTGCGCACCGTCCCAGGGGGAACACCACCATGAGCCAGCCCGTGCAGCCGCCGAACCCGCATCAGCCCGTCGGCGACGGCAACCCGTACGCCGCCCAGCAGCCCAACCCGTACTCCGGCCAGCAGCCTCCGGCCCCCACGGGCAACCCGTTCGCGGGCCAGCAGGGCCAGCAGCCCGGCCAGTTCGGCGGCGGCCCGTTCCCGCCCGCCCCGCGCCCGGCCGGCGGCAACGTGGGCCTCGGCGTGCTGGTCGCCCTGGGCGCCGCGGTCGTCGCCGCGATCCTCTACGGCGTGCTCGCGGGCTCCATCGAGCGCGAGGTCGGTTACGCGGCCGTCGGTGTGGGCTTCCTGGTCGGCTTCGTGGCGAGCAAGGTCTCCGGCCCCAGCCCGGCCGTGCTCGGCGCCAGCGCCGTCCTCTCCCTGGTCGCCGTGTTCTTCGGCCAGCTCATAGGCATGTCGATGATCCTCGCCGACGGTCTGGGCGTCGGCTTCTCCGAGGTCTTCTTCGACCACTTCGGCGACCTGGTGGACGTCTGGAAGGAGGAGGCCGACTTCATGACGTACCTCTTCCTGCTCCTCGGCCCCGTCGCCGCCTTCGGTGGAGCCCGCAAGGCCGGCTGACACCTCGCACACGCACCGCGGCCCGGACCATCGGATGGTCCGGGCCGCGGTGCGTGGTGCGTGCGGTGTCAGCGGCGGTGCTGCGAGTCCGCCACCGTCACCTCGACGCGCTGGAACTCCTTGAGGTCGCTGTAGCCCGTGGTGGCCATCGCCCGGCGCAGCGCGCCGAAGATGTTCATCGAGCCGTCGGGGGTGTGCGAGGGGCCGGTGAGGACCTCCTCCGTCGTCCCGACGGAGCCGAGGTCGACCAGCTTGCCGCGCGGCACGTCCTCGTGGACGGCCTCCATGCCCCAGTGGCGGCCACGGCCGGGAGCGTCCGTGGCGCGGGCCAGCGGGGAGCCCATCATCACGGCGTCCGCGCCGCAGGCGATGGCCTTGGGCAGGTCGCCGGACCAGCCGACGCCACCGTCCGCGATGACGTGGACGTAACGGCCGCCGGACTCGTCCATGTAGTCGCGGCGCGCGCCGGCCACGTCGGCGACCGCGGTCGCCATCGGGACCTGGATGCCGAAGACGTTGCGCGTGGTGTGCGCGGCACCGCCGCCGAAGCCGACGAGGACACCGGCCGCGCCGGTGCGCATCAGGTGCAGGGCGGCGGTGTACGTGGCGCAGCCGCCGACGATGACCGGGACGTCCAGCTCGTAGATGAACTGCTTCAGGTTGAGCGGCTCGGCCGCGCCGGAGACGTGCTCGGCGGAGACCGTCGTACCGCGGATGACGAAGATGTCCACGCCGGCGTCGACGACGGCCTTGGAGAACTGGGCGGTGCGCTGCGGCGAGAGCGCGGCGGCGGTGACGACACCGGAGTCGCGCACCTCCTTGATGCGCCGGCCGATCAGCTCCTCCTGGATGGGGGCGGAGTAGATCTCCTGGAGCCGCGGGGTGGCGGTCTCCACGGGCATCTCGGCGATCTCGTCGAGGAGCGCCTGCGGGTCCTCGTGCCGGGTCCACAGCCCCTCGAGGTTGAGGACGCCGAGGCCGCCGAGCTCACCGATGCGGATGGCGGTCTGCGGGGAGACCACCGAGTCCATGGGCGCGGCCAGGAAGGGAAGCTCGAAGCGGTAGGCGTCGATCTGCCAGGCGATCGAGACCTCCTTCGGATCACGGGTGCGCCGGCTCGGTACGACAGCGATGTCGTCGAACGCGTATGCCCGCCGGCCGCGCTTTCCGCGCCCGATCTCGATCTCAGTCACGATGGTGTGGCCTTTCCCTCTACGTCTGCGCTGTCCAGTATCCCCGACGCACACCTGAGGGGCGGTCCCGGGAACCCGGGTCCGCCCCTCAGTCGCTCCGATGCGTGTGCAGGCCGGGCTTACTTCCTGCTGTAGTTCGGTGCTTCGACCGTCATCTGGATGTCGTGCGGGTGGCTCTCCTTGAGACCCGCCGACGTGATCCGCACGAAGCGGCCCTTGCTCTCCATCTGGTCGACGGAGGCGGCGCCGACGTAACCCATGGTCTGGCGGAGGCCGCCGACCAGCTGGTGGAGGACGTTGGCCAGCGGGCCGCGGTAGGGCACCTGGCCCTCGATGCCCTCGGGGACGAGCTTGTCGTCCGAGGACACCTCGGCCTGGAAGTAGCGGTCCTTGGAGTACGAGCGGCCCTGCCCACGGGACTGCATCGCGCCGAGCGAGCCCATGCCGCGGTACGACTTGAACTGCTTGCCGTTGATGAACATCAGCTCGCCCGGGGACTCCTCGCAGCCCGCGAGGAGGCTGCCCAGCATCACGCTGTCGGCGCCGGCGGCCAGCGCCTTGCCGATGTCGCCGGAGTACTGGAGGCCGCCGTCACCGATGACCGGGACGCCCGCGGCACGCGCGGCGAGCGCGGCCTCGTAGATCGCGGTGACCTGGGGGACGCCGATGCCGGCGACCACGCGGGTGGTGCAGATCGAGCCGGGTCCGACGCCGACCTTCACGCCGTCGACACCGGCGTCGATGAGGGCCTGGGCGCCGTCACGCGTGGCGACGTTGCCGCCGATGACGTCGACGCCGACGCTCGACTTGATCTTCGCCATCCAGTCGAGGGCGTTGCTGTTGTGCCCGTGCGAGGTGTCGACGATCAGGAAGTCGACCCCCGCGGAGGCGAGCGCCTGCGCGCGGTCCAGCGCCTCGGGGCTGGCACCGACGGCCGCGCCGACCAGCAGACGGCCTTCGGCGTCCTTGGCGGCGTTCGGGTACTGCTCGGCCTTCTTGAAGTCCTTGACCGTGATGAGGCCCTTGAGGACCCCGGCCTCGTCGACCAGCGGGAGCTTCTCGATCTTGTGGCGGCGCAGCAGCTCCATGGCCTCCACGCCGGAGATCCCGACCTTGCCGGTGACGAGCGGCATCGGCGTCATGACCTCGCGCACCTGGCGCGACCGGTCCGACTCGAAGGCCATGTCACGGTTGGTCACGATGCCGAGGAGCTTCCCCGCCGGGTCGGTGACCGGGACGCCGCTGATGCGGAACTTCGCGCAGAGCGCGTCCGCCTCGCCGAGCGTCGCGTCGGGGTGCACGGTGATGGGGTCGGTGACCATCCCGGACTCGGACCGCTTGACCAGGTCGACCTGGTTGACCTGGTCCTCGATCGAGAGGTTGCGGTGCAGCACGCCTACGCCGCCCTGACGGGCCATGGCGATGGCCATCCGGGCCTCGGTCACCTTGTCCATGGCGGCCGACAGCAGGGGGATGTTCACCCGTACGTTGCGCGAGATGAGAGTCGAGGTGTCGACCGCGTTCGGCAGAACCTCGGACGCGCCGGGCAGCAGCAGCACGTCGTCGTATGTCAGCCCGAGCGTCGCGAATTTCTCGGGCACTCCGTCGACGTTTGCAGTCATGACACCTTCCCCAAATGGCCTTGATCGGTGCGGATGTCCATGCTAACGGCCTCGCGGGGCGTCTCATTCCACGAGCAAGATCACCTAGCGGTTCTGTGCCTTCCTACAGAACCGCGGGGCCGCGACGCCGGCCCCCGTCACTGGCCCGCGAGGGCCCTCAGCCGGCTCAGCGCACGGTGCTGGGCGACCCGGACCGCGCCCGGGGACATTCCGAGCATCTGCCCGGTCTCCTCCGCGGTCAGACCGACCGCGACCCGGAGCACCAGCAGTTCGCGCTGGTTCTCCGGAAGATTGGCGAGAAGCTTCTTGGCCCAGGCCGCGTCGCTGCTGAGGAGCGCTCGCTCCTCGGGGCCGAGCGAGTCGTCGGGCCGCTCCGGCATCTCGTCGGAGGGCACGGCCGTCGACCCGGGGTGCCGCATCGCGGCCCGCTGGAGGTCGGCGACCTTGTGGCCGGCGATGGCGAAGACGAAGGCCTCGAAGGGTCTGCCGGTGTCCTTGTAGCGCGGCAGCGCCATCAGGACCGCGACGCAGACCTCCTGTGCGAGGTCCTCCACGAAGTGACGGGCATCACCGGGCAGCCGGTTCAGCCGGGACCTGCAGTAGCGCAGGGCGAGGGGGTGCACGTGGGCCAGCAGGTCGTGGGTGGCCTGCGCGTCACCGTCGACCGCACGGTGCACCAGAGCACCGATCACAGTCGTTCCGTCCTCACGCATCGGACCATGGTGCCCTGATGCCGTGCGGTCCGAGGCACCGCGTCCCGAGTTGTGCACCGAAGCGTTATCAGCGGCCGCGCCGGAGCCTCCGGCGCGCGCCTCACCGGCAGGCGCGCCGGCGGGCGCCCCGGCGGGTACGTCGCCGAGGCGATCGGCACTGGTCGCGTCGCCGGGACGATCAGCGGCGGTCGCGTCGCCGGCACGATCAGCGGCGGTCGCGTCGCCGCGGCTGTCGGCGGGTGCTTCGCCGGCACGGCCGGCAGGTGCGCCGCCGGTGTCGTGAGCGAGTGCTCCAGCGTCTTGAGCGGGTGCGCCGGATGTCATGTCCTGCGCCCTCCCCTTCCGCTCGACCCAATGTTCCCCGAGGAACTCCACACCTCAAGGATGCGGCATCGGCCGGGAAGCGTCACATACCGCTGATGGGGAGGGCCCGGCCGCAGGTCCGCCGCCATCGTCGCCCCGTCCGCCGCCGTGCGGACGGGATCGTACGACTACCGGCCGCGCCGCGGCGTCAGCGGACCAGGCCCCAGCGGAAACCGAGCGCGACGGCGTGCGCACGGTCCGAGGCCCCGAGCTTCTTGAACAGACGCCTGGCGTGCGTCTTCACCGTGTCCTCGGAGAGGAACAGCTCACGTCCGATCTCCGCGTTGGAGCGGCCGTGGCTCATGCCTTCGAGCACCTGGATCTCGCGCGCCGTGAGCGTCGGCGCCGCGCCCATCTCGGCGGACCTCAGCCGGCGCGGGGCCAGCCGCCACGTCGGATCGGCCAGCGCCTGGGTCACGGTCGCGCGCAGCTCGGCGCGCGACGCGTCCTTGTGCAGATAACCGCGGGCCCCGGCGGCGACCGCGAGCGCGACCCCGTCCAGGTCCTCGGCGACGGTCAGCATGATGATCCTGGCCCCGGGGTCTGCCGAGAGCAGCCGCCTGACCGTCTCCACACCCCCCAGACCGGGCATGCGTACGTCCATCAGAATCAAATCCGAACGGTCGGCCCCCCAGCGGCGGAGGACTTCCTCGCCGTTGGCCGCCGTCGTCACCCGCTCGACGCCGGGCACGGTCGCAACCGCGCGGCGGAGCGCTTCTCGGGCAAGCGGGGAGTCGTCGCAGACGAGGACGGATGTCATGACCGTCCTCCGCAGCTGATGCGCGTCACCTTGAGCCTCCAGGCTGATTCAAGTCGTCACCTGTGCGGTTGACCCCCTCGGACATCTGCCCGAGCTCGATCTCCGTCAACCGCCTCGCTCTCATCAACGACGGTCACTCGAAAGAGTTACGGGCCAAAGCATCCGGTTCGGCACTCTAAGTGAGGGGTCGCACACGGAGGAGAACGACACGGGATCATTCACCCGTCAACCGATCACCCATGGAGCGACCTGCCCCATTTAGCGGGTTTTCTTCCCTTTTGCTGGCGTCTGAGGCTAGATTCGCAATCAGTCATATTTACATCTACTAACACCGTAGATGTACCGTCGGGACTCCGGTCACCGATGAACGACGACGGTCGACGCCGTTTCCGACTCAGCAAGGTTTCGAGGGGACACGCAATGGCAGATTTCTCCCGCCTTCCCGGACCCAACGCGGATCTGTGGGACTGGCAGCTGCTGGCCGCCTGCCGCGGGGTCGACAGTTCGCTGTTCTTCCACCCCGAAGGAGAACGCGGAGCGGCCCGGAGCGCCCGTGAGACCTCGGCGAAAGAGGTATGCATGCGGTGCCCCGTACGCGCCGAGTGCGCGGCGCACGCACTCGCGGTGCGGGAACCCTACGGCGTGTGGGGCGGCCTCACCGAGGACGAGCGCGAGGAGCTCATGGGCCGGGCCCGCAACCGCCTGATCTCCGCCCACTCGGGGCCGGCCCCCGATGCGGGCAGCGCCTGACACCCAGCAGGAACCGCCGACCGAAGAAACGTTTCTTTGTACCCGGTGCCCACCTCGTCGGGCACGTGGCACCGGGCA
The DNA here is from genome assembly GCF_001905505.1 of Streptomyces sp. CB02058. Lineage (GTDB taxonomy): Bacteria > Actinomycetota > Actinomycetes > Streptomycetales > Streptomycetaceae > Streptomyces. The sequence goes on along the minus strand of NZ_LIPG01000001.1, from coordinate 515,506 downwards.
CGGCGGAGCACGTCCGTCAGCGCGTGGCCGCCAGGGACAGCTGGTCCAGGGTCGCCGCCACCGCGGGCACCCGTGCGAGGTCGGGCAGGGCGAGGGCGACGATCTCGCGCTCCACGGCCGGCTCCACCGTCACGGTGCGCGCCCCCTTGGGCCGTACCGACTCGATGGCCAGCTCCGGCAGCACGGCCACACCCAGACCCGCACCGACGAGCCCGATCACCGCCGGGTAGTCGTCGGTGGCGAAGTCGATCCTGGGCGTGAATCCGGACGCCTCGCAGACCTCGACCAGCTGACGCCTGCACCGGGGGCAGCCCGCGATCCACGACTCGTCGGCCAGCTCCCCGATGCCCACCGCTTCCGCCCCGGCCAGCCGGTGCCCGTCGGGAACCAGGCCGATCAGCCGGTCCCTGAGCAGCGGGCGCACGACCAGGTCGTCCCACTCGCCGCCGGTCGTCCCGTAGCGGAACGCCAGCGCGATGTCGCAGTCGCCGTCGCGCAGCATCTCCACCGAGCGCGGCGGTTCCGCCTCGACCAGCGAGACCTGGGTGCCGGGGTGCGCGGCGCGCAGTGCCGCGAGTGCGCCCGGGACCAGGGTGGAGCTCCCGCTCGGGAACGACACGAGCCGGACCCGGCCGGCCCGCAGACCCGCGATCGCGGCGACCTCCTCCTCGGCCGCGGTCAGCCCCGCGAGGATGCCGGACGCGTGCCGCACCAGCGCCTCGCCCGCCTGGGTGAGCCGCATCTCGCGGCCCGTACGGACGAGCAGCGGGGTGCCCGCCGAGCCCTCCAGCGCCTTCATCTGCTGGCTGACGGCGGGCTGGGTGCAGCCCAGCTCGCGCGCGGCGGCGGAGAAGGAACCGGTGGTGGCCACGGCGCGCAGGACTCGGAGATGACGGGCTTCGATCACCCCTCAACCATAAGCGCTTCTTGCAGCATCGGCCGATTAACCCTGAGCGGCTTTGAGGTCCGCCCGGCTAGCCTGTCTGTCCATGAAGGTCCTCACCGTGAACACAGGCCGTCCCGCCCTCTCGTCCCACTCGGACGGGCCCGGCGGCCTCACCGGAATCGGCAAGCAGCCGACCGACGGCCCCGTCCTGGTCACCGACCCGGGCCCCAAGGGCGTCGGCGGCAGCGGTCTGGCCGGGGACGCGGTGTGCGACCTGCGGCACCACGGCGGCACGGACCAGGCGGTGTACGCCTACGCCCGCGAGGAGCTCGACGCCTGGGAGGAGCGGCTCGGCCGCCCCCTGCCGGGCGGCGCCTTCGGCGAGAACCTGACGACCCTCGGTGTCACGGTGAGCGAGGCGCGCATCGGGGAGCGCTGGCGGATCGGCGACGAGCTGGTCCTGGAGGTGACCGGGGGCCGCATCCCGTGCCGTACGTTCGCGGGCCACGTGGGCGAGCGGGGCTGGGTGAAGCGGTTCACGCGCGAGGGGGCGACGGGCGCGTACCTGCGGGTGATCGAACCGGGCACGATCCGTTCCGGCGATCCGGTCGAGCTGGTGCACCTGCCCGACCACGACATCACCGCCGCCATGGAGTTCCGGGCGACGACCACGGAGCGGGAGCTGCTTCCGCGCCTGCTGGCGGCGGGGGACGCACTGCACACCGAGACCTTGCGCGCGGCACAGGAGTACGTGGCGAAGTACGGTGCGGGCACAGCTTCCTGACGGGACATCGGACGAGGGGCGGCACCGTCTCCTGACGGGGCGTGGGACGCGGGCGGCCGGAGGGTGCGGGAGCCGGACCGGCCCCGGCGCGAAGGCGGGTCGGTGGCCCTCCCCGCGGGGCACTAACGTGCCGCGTATGACGACTGCACTGATTACGGGCGCGACGGCGGGCATCGGGGCCGCCTTCGCACGGCGGCTCGCGGGTGACGGGCACAATCTGGTGCTGGTGGCCCGCGACACGGAGCGCCTGCGGGCCCAGGCCACGGAGCTGCACGACGGACACGGCATCGAGGCCGAGGTGCTGACGGCCGACCTGTCCACGGACGCCGGGATCGAGGCGGTCGCAGCGCGGTTGACGGACCGTGTGAGCCCGGTCGACCTGCTGGTCAACAACGCCGGGTTCGGCAACAAGGGCCGCTATCTGGACGTGTCGACGGCCGACGAGCTGACGATGCTGAAGGTCCACTGCGAGGCGGTGCTCCGGTTGACCTCGGCCGCGGCGGGCTCGATGCGGGAGCGCGGCCGTGGCGGGGTGGTCAACGTCGCCTCGGTCGCGGCCTTCCTGCCCCGGGGCACCTACGGGGCGTCGAAGGCGTGGGTCGTGCAGTTCACCCAGGGCGCGGCGAAGGATCTGGCGGGTTCGGGGGTGCGGCTCATGGCGCTGTGCCCCGGATTCGTGCGGACCGAGTTCCACGAGCGGGCCGGGATGGGGACGGGCAACATCCCGGACTGGATGTGGCTCGACGCGGACAAGCTGGTGACCGCGGCTCTGGCGGACCTGGCCAGGGGCCGGACGGTGTCGGTCCCGGACCCGCGCTACAAGGCCCTGATGGGCCTGGTGAAGCTGACGCCCCGCAACGTCCTCGGCGGAGTGACCTCACGCGCGGGCCGGACGTACGGCCCGAAGTAGATCCGGCCCGCACGAACACCGAGGCCCGGTGCCCCCGCGACGGGGGTACCGGGCCTCGGTGGCGTACGGAGCCGTACTAGTGGGAGTGGCCGTGGCCGCCGTGGCCGGCCTCTGCCTCTTCCTCGGCAGGCTTCTCGACGACCAGGGTCTCGGTGGTGAGCAGCAGCGACGCGATGGACGCGGCGTTCTCCAGGGCGGAGCGGGTGACCTTGACCGGGTCGATGACGCCGGCCTTCACCAGGTCGCCGTACTCGCCGGTCGCGGCGTTGAAGCCCTGGCCCTTGTCGAGCTCGGAGACCTTCGAGGTGATGACGTAGCCCTCGAGGCCCGCGTTCTCGGCGATCCAGCGGAGCGGCTCGACGGCGGCACGGTGCACGACCGCGACACCGGTGGCCTCGTCGCCGGTCTTGCCGAGGTTGCCCTCGAGGACCTTGACGGCGTGGACCAGAGCGGAGCCACCACCGGAGACGATGCCCTCCTCGACCGCGGCGCGGGTCGCGGAGATGGCGTCCTCCAGACGGTGCTTCTTCTCCTTGAGCTCGACCTCGGTGGCGGCACCGACACGGATCACGCACACGCCGCCGGCCAGCTTCGCGAGGCGCTCCTGGAGCTTCTCGCGGTCCCAGTCGGAGTCCGTGGACTCGATCTCGGCCTTGATCTGGTTGACCCGGCCCTTGACGTCGGCGGAGTCGCCGCCGCCGTCGACGATGGTCGTGTCGTCCTTGGAGACGGTGACGCGGCGGGCGGTGCCCAGCACGTCCAGACCGGCCTGGTCGAGCTTGAGGCCGACCTCCTCGGCGATGACGGTCGCACCGGTGAGGGTGGCGATGTCGCCGAGCATGGCCTTGCGGCGGTCACCGAAGCCCGGGGCCTTCACCGCGACGGCGTTGAAGGTGCCGCGGATCTTGTTGACGACGAGGGTGGAGAGCGCCTCGCCCTCGACGTCCTCGGCGATGATGAGCAGCGGCTTGGAGCCACCCGCCTGGATGACCTTCTCCAGCAGCGGGAGCAGCTCCTGGATCGAGCCGATCTTGCCCTGGTGGATCAGGATGTACGGGTCGTCGAGGACGGCCTCCATACGCTCCTGGTCGGTCACCATGTACGGGGACAGGTAGCCCTTGTCGAAGGCCATGCCCTCGGTGAACTCGAGGTCCAGACCGAAGGTGTTGGACTCCTCGACGGTGATGACACCGTCCTTGCCGACCTTGTCCATCGCGTCCGCGATGAGCTCGCCGACCTGCGGGTCCTGCGCGGAGAGCGCGGCCACGGCGGCGATGTCGGCCTTGTCGTCGATCGGGCGGGCGGTCGCGAGGAGGTCCTCGGACACGGCCTTGACCGCGGCGTCGATGCCCTTCTTCAGGGCGGCCGGGGAGGCACCCGCGGCGACGTTGCGCAGGCCTTCGCGGACGAGGGCCTGGGCGAGCACGGTGGCGGTGGTGGTGCCGTCACCCGCTACGTCGTTGGTCTTGGTCGCCACCTCCTTCACCAGCTGGGCACCGAGGTTCTCGTACGGGTCGTCGAGCTCGACCTCGCGCGCGATGGTGACACCGTCGTTGGTGATGGTGGGGGCGCCGAACTTCTTGTCGATGACGACGTTGCGGCCCTTCGGGCCGATCGTCACCTTCACCGTGTCGGCAAGCTTGTTGACGCCGCGCTCAAGGGCGCGACGGGCGTCCTCGTCGAACTTCAGGATCTTCGCCATGGGCTGAGCTGTCCTCTCAAACGAACTGCGCCCCTCGCCGCCCGGCTAGTCATCTCGCAGGGGGCCAGGGGCGCAGAACGGAAGCAAACGTTAAGTGAATTACTTCTCGACGATCGCGAGAACGTCGCGCGCCGAGAGGACGAGGTACTCCTCGCCGTTGTACTTCACCTCGGTGCCGCCGTACTTGCTGTACAGAACGACATCGCCGGTCTTGACGTCGAGCGGAAGGCGCTCGCCGTTCTCGAAGCGGCCCGGGCCCACGGCCAGGACGACGCCCTCCTGGGGCTTCTCCTTGGCGGTGTCCGGAATGACCAGGCCGGAAGCCGTGGTCTGCTCGGCGTCGAGCGGCTGGACCACAATGCGGTCCTCGAGCGGCTTGATCGCAACCTTGGAGCTGGTGGTCGACACGATCCGGTCTCCCCCTTCGGAGATCTCACGGGGTTTAACAGTCTGTGGGTGGCGACCAGGTCGATCCGTCGTCGCGGGTGCCGGACCTGCCATGTCGCACGGTGGTGCTGGCACTCTCCCTCGGGGAGTGCCAGCACTGACACTATGGCGGCGATTAGCACTCGGTCAAGCGGAGTGCCAATTCACCACCCGCGCGTGGCGTCGTGCGACCGGCGCACGCCCGGGACAACGCGGGAGAGGGCCGCGGTGTTCCGGCGGCGGGCGGCCTCGTGCGCCGGCCTCACCCCGCTCAGACGTAGTCCTCCAGCCTGGCCACGGCGTAACCCTTGTCCGTGATCGTCTTCATGACGTTGCGGATCATGTCGGCCATCGACCCGTCCCAGTCCTCACGGCCCCGGAAGTGGGTGAGGACGATGTCGCCGGGATGCAGGTCGCGGTCCCACTCGCGCCACTCCATGCGGTCGGGGAACGCCTCGGCGGCCCACAGCGGCACGGCCTTGATCCCGCAGGACGCGGCCACGCGCAGGGTGTCGCCGTTGTAGTTCCCGTACGGCGGCCGGAAGAGGGTGGGCCGCTTACCGAAGTGCTTCTCGATCCTGTCCTGCTCGCCGCAGATCTCGCGCCGTTGCTCGGACTCGGAAAGCCCCGGAAGATACCGGTGGTTGAGCGTGTGATTGCTGAGGGTGACCCCCCTGGCCTGCATGTCCTTGAAGTAGCCGTAGTCGTCGCTCACCACGTAGTCGCTGAGGAACGCGCTGTACGGGATCTTCAGCTCGGTCATCATCCGCAGCAGTTCGGGGTCCTTCTCCGCCCCGTCGTCCATCGTCAGGAAGACGATCCGCTCCTTGGTGGGCACGGTGGTGAAGACCGGGGGCAACGACTCCCCGCCCTCCACCTCGAACCCCTCACGGGTGGTGATGCGCGGCTTCACGGCGGGCGGCGCGGGCGCGGTGAGCGGGACCTTCGCCAGCCCCCACTTCTTCGCGGCGGCGACCCGGGCCGCCTGCTGCCGCTTCAGCTTCGCGGCCCGGGCCTCGGCCGCCGCGGCGCCCGCCTTCCCGGCGGCCCCGGGCTGCCCGGCGGCCGGCGAGGCCGCGTGCCCCCGGCCCGCCGCACCCTCGTCCGTACCGTCGGCGCACCCCGAGGCGGCCGCTGCGATCAGCAGGGCGGCCAGCACGGCACAGGCCGTTCTGTACCGCTTCGTGACGGACTTTTCGTTTTGTCGTACTAGTTGCATGGCGCCGCATCCTGCCACCGGGGCCCCGTCGCCCCCGGGCGACACCTCCGCCGGACCCGCCGCGTCCCCCGGCTGGCTCACAATGGAGGCGTGAACGCCCATCCCCCCGCCGATCAGCCCGACCCGCTCGCCGCCTTCGCCGCGCTGCGCACCCCCGAGGGCGCGGCGCTCCTGGAAGAGCTGCGCGACCACGACCCCTCCCAGGAGCTGGCCACCGCGACGCGGCTGCGCCGCACCCACCCCGCCGCCCTCGTGTCGGCGGCGCTCGGCCAGGCGCGGCTGCGGCAGCGCGCGGTCGCGAAGTTCGGGGCGGCGGACGCGTACCGCATGTTCTTCACCCCGAACGGCGTGGAGCAGGCGACCCGCACCTCGGTGGCAGCCCACCGTGCCGGGCGGTTCGCCGCGCTCGGTGTGCGCGGCGTGGCCGATCTGTGCTGCGGCATCGGCGGCGACGCCATCGCGCTGGCCCGGGCCGGCATCCCGGTGCTGGCCGTGGACCGCGACCCGCTGACGGCGGAGGTCGCCCGCGCCAACGCCGAGGCGCTCGGCCTCCAGGGACTCGTCGAGGTGCGGTGCGCCGACGTCACGGAGATCGACACCTCTCCGTACGACGCGGTCTTCGTCGACCCGGCGCGGCGCGGCGGACGCGGCAGGATCTTCGACCCCGAGGCCTATTCGCCGCCGCTCTCCTGGGCGACCGGGGCCGCGCTGAAGGCGCCCCGCGCCGCACTGAAGATCGCCCCCGGCGTCCCCCACGAGGCGATCGACCCGCGCGCCGAGGCCGAGTGGATCTCGGACGGCGGCGATGTGAAGGAGGCGGTGCTCTGGTTCGGTGAGGGCTTCGCCCCCGGCGCCTTCCGCGCCACGGTGCTTCCGTCCGGCGCGACCGTCTCCAGCGACGGCCCGCTCCCCGCCCCGCCGGTCGGCCCCGTCGGCCGGTATCTGCACGAGCCCGACGGCGCCGTCATCCGCGCCCATCTGGTGGCCGACGTCGTGGAGCGGTGCGGGGGCAGGCTGATCGACGAGACGATCGCGTACGTCACCAGCGACGCGCCGTACGCCTCGGAGGTCACGACCGCGTACGAGATCACCGACCAGCTTCCCTTCAACATGAAGAAGCTGAAGGCCCTGCTGAGGGAGCGTCAGGTCGGTGTCCTGACCGTCAAGAAGCGCGGCTCCGCGGTCGAACCCGAGGAACTGCGCCGGAAGATGAAGCTCCAGGGGCCGCACGCGGCCACGGTCTTCCTGACCCGGGTGGCCGGGGCCCCGACGATGCTGGTCGGGCAGCCGGTGGAGCGCCCCTGATCAGCCGCCCGCCCCGGCCGGCGGCGCCTGATCGCCGACGAGCACCCGCAGCACCCAGCGGCGGTGGGCGAACGCCTTGACCAGCCCGGTCAGTCCGGTCAGCCAGCCGAGGAAGCCGAGCCCCACCAGCCAGGCCACCAGCCCGTACGTCTCCTGGCCGGCCCTCGCGGTCGCGGGCACGACGACACAGCCGAACAGGCCCGCCGCGCAGAGCGTGAACGACAGCAGCAGCCAGGCGAGACTGGTCTGCGGCCTGCGCAGGGGCAGGTCACCGGCCGGGTCGCGGTCGAGCCCGCCCCACTGCACGAGAAGGCGGTGGACCCGCAGGTCCCTCGCCACACCCATGGACAGCAGGATGGCGGCGGGGACCAGCACGGCGGCGCCGATGGCGACGCAGATGACGCCCGGGATCATGCCGAGGGGGTCAAAGGCGTCCTCGAACATCAGGAACGCCGATCCCACGAGGGACCAGCCGAGCGCGGCGACGCCCGCCCACATCCACAGGATTCCGAGCCGTCCGGGGCCGATGAACATCTTCACCAGCTCGCCGAGTATCAGCGCGCGGTCCCTCAACAGGGCTTCCCTGTCCGGCCATGAACGGATCCCGGCAGGCGGGGGCGGCGGCGGAAGCGGTGAACGGCTGGGCATGGCCCAGAGATTACCGATCGCGCGCGCCGCCCTCCGGCGGCGGAGCGGGGCCCCGCGGCGACGAGGGCGTCAGGTCAGCGGGTACGACGTCCTGCCGGAGGCCTCGTCGATCTCGTCGTGCGCCTTGGTGAGCAGCTTCATCGCCAGTTCGTTCAGCGCACGGGCCCCGGCGATCTCCTCACCCACCCGTGGCTGTTCCTTGTCGGAGGGGTGACGGCTGGCGTAGCCGTGCGCCCGCACCTCCGACCCGTCGCTGAGCCGTACGAGAGCCGCCGCGCGGGTGCGGTGGGTGTCCTCCTCGAATTCCAGCTCGACGTGCCATCCGACGACTGTCTCCATCATGACGGTCACCTCCCGGAGATCCTGCTTCCAGGGTGCGCCCGTTCACCCGCCCGCGCACGGCGTGGAACCGGGGGCTCAGGCGTTCTCGATGGCCCGCACGTCCAGCTTGACCATGCCCATCATCGCCTTCATCACGCGGTCCGCCCGCTCCCGGTCGGGACCGGCGATCAGCTCGGGCAGCACCCTCGGCACGATCTGCCAGGAGAAGCCGAACTTGTCCTTCAGCCAGCCGCACTGGCTCTCCTCGCCGCCCTCGGTGAGCTTCGCCCAGAACCGGTCGACCTCTTCCTGGTCCGCGCAGTCCACGCTCAGCGAGACGGCCTCGCTGAAGGTGAAGGCGGGACCGCCGTTGAGGCCGATGTACTCCTGGCCCGCGAGCACGAAGTCCACCGTCAGGACCGAGCCGGCCTCACCGGGCGCCGAGCCGGTGTTGCGGGTGACGCCGAGGACGCGGGAGTCACCGCCGAAGACGGACACGTAGAACTCGGCCGCCTCCTCCGCACGGTCGTCGAACCAGAGACAGGGCTTGATCTTCTGCATGGCCTTCTCCTTGCGTGAGGAACGTCGTCGTCCGCTGTGCAAGGTAGACCGGCCCCGGACCGGAAACTCATCGGCACGGACCGGGACACACCGGGCCGCGCCGGGCCGCGCCGGGCCGCGCCGGGCCGTCAGCCGGACGCCGGACCGAGGGACTCGAAGCGCCAGCGGTGCACGGCGCGCGTGATGAGCGCGGCGTCGGGCTCCGGGAGCTCCGGCAGCTCCGCGTCGTACGCCGCCTCCCACCAGGTCAGGACGAGCACCCTGTCCTGCGGGGCGCGCAGCAGCTCGCTGCGCAGCGGCTCCCGGGCCAGCTCGGCCGTACGGGCCCTGGCCCACTCCAGCAGTTCCGCGCCGCGGCCGTCGGCGGCGCGGGCCTCCCACATCAGGGCGACGGTCATGAGTACAGGTTGTCCTTGCTGACCTCGTGCACGTGGTCGTGGCCGTGGCTGTGGCCGTGGCCGTTCGTACCCGGCACATGGGTCTCGGTGACCGGGAGCGAGGAGTCCGCGGACAGGTCCAGGTCGGAGACCGGGCGGTTGCGCGCCACCATCTCCGCACCGAGCGCCGCGACCATCGCGCCGTTGTCCGTGCAGAGCCCCGGCCGGGGGACCCGCAGCCTGATCCCGGCCCTCTCGCAGCGCTCCTCGGCCAGCGCCCGGAGCCGCGAGTTGGCGGCGACGCCGCCGCCGATCATCAGGTGGTCGACACCCTCGTCCTTGCACGCCCGCACGGCCTTGCGGGTGAGGACGTCCACCACGGCCTCCTGGAAGGACGCCGCCACGTCGCGTACGGGTACGTCCTCGCCGGCCGCGCGCTTCGCCTCGATCCAGCGGGCCACGGAGGTCTTGAGGCCGGAGAACGAGAAGTCGTACGCGGGATCGCGCGAGCCGCTCAGGCCGCGCGGGAACGCGATCGCCTTCGGGTCGCCCTCCCTGGCCAGCCGGTCGATGACCGGCCCGCCGGGGAAGCCGAGGTCCAGGACCCGGGCGATCTTGTCGAAGGCCTCGCCCGCCGCGTCGTCGATGGTCGCGCCGAGCGGCCGGACGTCGTTGGTGATGTCCGGGGCCAGCAGCAGCGAGGAGTGCCCGCCGCTGACCAGCAGCGCCATCGTCGGCTCGGGCAGCGGGCCGTGCTCCAGCTGGTCGACGCAGATGTGCGAGGCCAGGTGGTTCACCCCGTAGAGCGGCTTGTTCAGGGCGTACGCGTACGCCTTGGCGGCCGACACACCGACGAGCAGTGCCCCGGCGAGCCCGGGGCCGGCCGTGACGGCGATGCCGTCGAGGTCGCGGGCGCTGATCCCGGCGTCCTTCAGGGCGCGCTCGATGGTGGGGACCATCGACTCCAGGTGGGCGCGGGACGCGATCTCCGGGACGACGCCGCCGAAGCGCGCGTGGGTGTCGACGCTGGACGCCACGGCGTCGGCGAGGAGCGTCGTCCCGCGCACGATGCCGACGCCCGTCTCGTCGCAGGAGGTCTCGATACCGAGTACGAGAGGTTCGTCAGCCATCAGTCTGTCTCTGTTCCTTGTACGGTCAGGCGCATGACGAGTGCGTCGATGTTCCCCGGCTGGTAGTAGCCCCGGCGGAAGCCGATGGGTTCGAAGCCGAAGCGTTCGTAGAGCTTCTGCGCGCGGGTGTTGTCGACCCGGACCTCCAGGAGCACCGCGGTGCACTCGAAGGCGGTGGCGTGCCGGAGCAGGTCGCCGAGAAGTTCGGAGCCGAGGCCGCCGCCCCACTGGCTCCGGCTCACGGCGATCGTCTGGACGTCGGCGAGGTCGCCGGCCGAGGCCAGGCCCGCGTAGCCGACGATCCGGCCGTCGGCGGGGTCCTCGGCGACGACGTAACGGTGGGTGGCGCGTGGTCCGCGGGCGTGGGCGAGCTCGGACCAGAACATCCCCGCCGACCAGGCGTCGTCGGGGAACAGCTCGTGCTCCAGCTCCAGCACCGGGTCGATGTCCCACCAGCGCATCTCGCGGAGCACAGCGGTCGCGGTGGTCACTTCGGGGTGACCACCTTGTAGTTCTTCGGGACCTGGGCGTCGGGCCTGCGCAGGTAGAGCGGCTGCGGGGGCAGCAGCGCGGCACCGGCGGCCAGCCGTTCGGCGGCCAGGGCGGCGAGCGCCCCGGCTGATACGTGCTCCGGGCCGCGGGCGTCGGGGAACGCCTCGGGGTAGAGCAGGGCGCCCGCGCCGACGACGGGCAGTCCGGCGAGCCGGCCGGCGATGTCGGCGGGCCGGTCGACACCGGGCTCGCCCTCCCGGGTGCGGTGGTCCTCGTAGCGCGCCCAGTAGACCTCCTTGCGGCGCGCGTCGGTGGCGACGGCGAAGGGGCCTTCGAGGCCGTCCCGCCCGGCCGCGTACGCGAGGGCGTCGAGCGTGCACAGGCCGTGCACCGGCACGGAGAGGGCGGATCCGAACGTCGCCGCGGTGACGAGGCCGACGCGCAGCCCCGTGTACGGGCCGGGGCCGACCCCGACGACCAGGCCGGTGACGGAGTCGAGCTTCACTCCCGCCTCGGCGAGGACCCGGTCGACGGCGGGCAGCAGCAGCTCCCCGTGCCTGCGGGCGTCGACCTGGCCGGTCTCGGCGACGACGGAGTCCCCGTCGTGGAGGGCGACGGTGACGGCGGGGGTTGCGGTATCCATGGCGAGCAGCAGCACACAAACAGCCTACGGCTCCGCCGACTCGGCCATGACTGCCCGTGGAGCGTCCCGGCCTGCCCTTCCGCTGCTGGTACCGTCGCCCGGGTACACGCGTGTACGACGTAAATGCTTGTACGACATGCGACGGACGGCATTCGAAAGGGGAGCTCACGGTGGCAAGGGGAAGCTCGGGAATCGTGGCCGGGCTCACTGCCGCGGCGGTGGCCGTGGTCTGTTTCCTCGCCTACCAGGCATCGGCGAACGCGCCCGACTCGCTCGCCGCCCCCTCCCCCACGGCGTCCGGCTCGGCCGCCCTGCCCTCCGAGAAGCCGAAGGCCACGAAGGATCCGCTCGCGGTCCCCGCGGACTCCGACACGGGCACCCGTGTCGTGTACTCGCTGAAGGACCGCCGGGTGTGGCTCGTGGACGGCGGGGAGAAGTCGCTCCGGACCTTCGCGGTCATGCCGAGCTCCGTGAACCCGCTGCCCGGTGCGTACCAGGTGACCTCGCGCTCCGGCAGCATCAAGGGCTCGGACGGCGTCCTGATCGAGCACGTCGTGCGCTTCGCGAACGTCGACGACATCTCGGTGGGCTTCAGCGCGGCGCAGGACGGCTCGATGCGGAGCCCGGACCCCACGATGAAGACCGGCGGGGTGCGCATGAAGCGGGCCGACGGCAACGCGCTGTGGACCTTCGCGACGGTCGGCGTGAAGGTCGTCGTCGTCCCGTAGCCGGAACCGGACCGGTCCGGACGGGGTTGCTAGGCGGCGTCGCGGCCGGCCACCGGCCTGATCGCGTCCTCGTCGTCCTCGCCCGCCTGCTCGTCACGCGGCGGCGTCGAGACCGCCGTCGCGGCCGCGCACGAGGCCAGCAGGTCCTTCATCGACACGGCGGACACCGGTGGCGGCTCCGCCCGCGACGACTGCGGCTGCACTTCACGCTCGGGTGCCGGCATGCTGCCTCCTCGGGCTTCGTCGAGGAACATGGTTAGGTAGACCTAACCCATCCCTGTAGCCATGGGACCACGACGGACGTCTCCCGCGCAACATTTTACCGACGACCTGTCGGAAAGCGTCGGAATGTACGGGCCCCGGGCACCCTCAGCGTGCCGCCAGCTCCTCGCGCAGTCCCGCCCAGCGGGCCCCGATGCCCACCAGCGTCACCGTGCGCCGCTCGTCGTCGGTGTCCCCGACCGCGCGGTCGATCACCACCTGGAGCCGGTCGTCGGACAGCTCCTCGACCTTGCCGTCGCCCCACTCCACGACGATCACGGACTCCGGCAGCGAGACGTCGAGGTCCAGGTCCTCCATCTCGTCGAGGCCGCCGCCCAGGCGGTACGCGTCGACGTGGACCAGGGCGGGCCCCTCGCCCAGCGGCGGGTGGACCCGGGCGATCACGAAGGTGGGCGAGGTGACGGCGCCGCGTACGCCGAGGCCCTCACCGAGGCCGCGGGTCAGGGTGGTCTTGCCCGCGCCCAGCTCGCCGGTGAGCATCACCAGGTCGCCGGGGGCGAGCACACCGGAGATCCGGCGCCCGAGTTCCTTCATCTCTTCGGGGGACTCGACGGCGACGTCCACGGTGACGGTGCCCGGTGCGGCGGTGCCGGTCACCGGGCCGTTGTGCGCTGCTTCCATGCCGACCAACGTTAGAGGATCAGCGCGCCTCGGCCGGAACCGCTCCGATCCGCACCAGCAGGTCCGCGAGCCGGTCCGTGACCGTCTCCGGGTGCTCCAGCATCACCAGGTGCCCGGCGTCCGGCACGATGACCAGCTCGGCGTCCGGGAGCTCGTCCGCGATGGCCTCGCTGTGCGAGCTGGGCGTCACGAGGTCCTTGTCGCCGGCCAGGATCAGCACCGGGATGTCACGGAAGGCGGGCAGCGCCCCGCTCTTGTCGTGCTCGGTGAACGCCGGGTAGAACTCGGCGACCACATCGATCGGGGTCGACTCGATGAGCCGCTCGGCGAACCGCGCGACCGCCGGGTCCACATCGCGCGAGCCGAACGAGTACCGCTTGATCAGCCCCGCGAAGAGGTCGGCCGTCGCCCGCCTGCCGCGCTCCACCAGCTCCGCCTGCGAGCCGAGCGCCTTGAGCACGCCGGGCAGCACCCGGCGCACCGCGTTCACCCCGGCCACGGGCAGCCCGAAGTTCACCTCGCCGAGCTTGCCGCTCGACGTCCCGACGAACGCCACCGCGGCCACCCGGTCACGGACCAGCTCCGGGTGCTGGTCGGCGAGCGCCATCATCGTCATGCCGCCCATCGAGTGCCCGACGAGCACGAGCGGCCCCTTGGGCGCCGCCGCGTCGATGACCGCCTTCAGATCCCGGCCGAGCTGGTCGATGCCGACCGGCACGCCCTGGGCCTGCGCCCGCCCGCGCTCCGAGCGGCCGTGGCTGCGCTGGTCCCAGTGGACCGTGCGCACCAGGCCGCGCAGCGCGGCCCGCTGGAAGTGCCAGGAGTCCTGGCCCAGGCAGTAGCCGTGGCTGAAGACGACGGTGAGGGGCGCGGGGTCCTTGCGGCCGAAGAGCCTGCGCCGTCGCGAGCCGGGGCCCGCCGCGGCACCCGCCCCCGGACCCTGGCCCGCGGGGCTCGTCCCGCCGTCCGGCTCGATCTCGTCGATCTCGTAGTACAGCTCGGTGCCGTCGTCCGCGACCGCCCGGCCCGGCTGCCCGCGCAGGGAGCCGTACGGTCCGGAGGCGTCCAGGGCGAGGCGGGCCTTCTTCCGCATGCCCCGGCCGACCGTGAGCCGCTCCACGGCGACACCGGCGGCGGCGCCCGCGGCGATGACGCCTATCGCCGCCCCGGCCACGCCCGCCCGGCGCCAGCCGGCCGCCGCGACGGCCGCCGTCGCCACCACGTCCTCCGCGCTGGTCTCGCTCACCGTGCCGTGCTCCTTCGTCGTGGTTGTCGTCGGACCATGATCCCGGCCGGACGGGCTCAGTCCCGGCCGGAGTCCTCGTGGACATGGACGCGGGGGACGCGGGTGCCGATGCGCGTGACGATCTCGTACGCGATCGTGTCCGCCGCCACCGCCCAGTCCTCCGCGCTCGGCTCGCCCCGGTCGCCCGGCCCGAACAGCACCGCCTCCGCGCCCGCCGCGAGGGGGGCTCCCCCGAGGTCGACCACGAACTGGTCCATCGCGACGCGCCCCGCGATCCTGCGGACGGCGCCCCCGACGAGCACCGGGCCCCGGCCCGAGGCATGGCGCGGGATGCCGTCGGCGTAGCCGAGCGGGATCAGGGCGAGCGTGGTCTCGGCGGTCGTCGTGTAGTGGTGCCCGTAGCTGATGCCGTGCCCCGGGGGCACCCGCTTGACCAGCGCGACGGAGGCCGCGAGCGTCATGACGGGGCGCAGCCCGAAGTCGGCGGGGGTGCCCAGCTCGGGGCTGGGCGAGATGCCGTACATCGCGATCCCGGTGCGCACGAGGTCGAAGTGGGACTCTGGCAGCGTGAGCGTCGCCGGGGAGTTGGCGATGTGCCGCACCTCGGGCGTGACGCCCTCCTTCTCGGCGTACGCCACCATGTCGCGGAACACGTGGAGCTGGGCCGCGATCGACGGGTGGCCCGGCTCGTCGGCGCAGGCGAAGTGCGACCAGAGGCCGGTGATCCGCAGGGTGCCCGCGTCCTCGGCGGCGCGGGCCGCGGAGACGAGTTCCGGCCAGTCGGCGGGCTGGCAGCCGCTACGGCCGAGGCCCGTGTCGGCCTTGAGCTGGATCCTGGCGGGGACGCCGGCGGCCGTGGCGGCGGCGACGACCTCGTCCAGCGCCCACATCCCGCTCACCGAGACATCGATGTCGGCCTCGACGGCCTCGCGCCAGGGGCCGCCCGGCGTCCACAGCCAGCACATCACCCGGCCGCCGATCCCGGCCGCGCGCAGCGCGAGCGCCTCCTGCGGGGTGGCGGTTCCCAGCCAGGTCGCCCCGGCCTCCAGTGCGGCCCTGGCGCAGGGCACCGCCCCGTGTCCGTACGCGTCGGACTTCACCACGGCCATGAGCTGTGCCCCGGACGCCCGCGCGCGCAGCGTGCGCACGTTCGCGCGCAGTGCGGCCAGGTCGATCTCGGCACGGGCTCTCAGGGTCGCTGTCTCGTTCATCGCGCCCAGTCTCTCAGAGGCGTACGCCTGTGCCCTCGACCTCCTGTGCCCGGTGAGGCGGTCACCGGTGGTCGAGGGCGTGCTCCAGGTGTTCGACGAGGACCGGGACATGGCTGGCCGGGACGTCCTTCACGGCGGTGAGGAGCGTGACGGGGCCGCCCCCTCGGACCAGGGCGAGCAGCGTCTCGACGGCCTCGGTGTGGACGGGGTCGGCGAGCTCGGTGCGGTAGCGGTCCACGAAGTCGTCGTACCGCTCGGCGGTCCGGTTCTCGTGGTACCAGGTGCGGAGCTCCTTCGAGGGCGTCACGTCCTTGGCCCACACGTCGACCGCCGCGTGCTCCTTGGAGAGCCCGCGCGGCCAGAGCCGGTCGACGAGCACGCGGGTGCCGTCGTCGTCCTCCGGCGGGTCGTACACCCTGCGTACGCGAATGCCGCTGCCACTGGCCACGAGCGATCACCTTCCGTTCCCGTGCCTCCAGCCTGGATCAGGCCCGCACGTCCCGCCAGGCCGCCGGGATGGCGTCGGCGACGTCCTGCGCGGCGACCGGCGCCCCGTCCGAGGCCCGGCGCGCCGCGAGCCCGTGCAGATGGGCGCCGACCGACGCGGCGTCGCGCGGCGCGAGGCCCGCCGCCAGCAGCGATCCGGTCAGCCCGGACAGCACGTCGCCGCTGCCCGCCGTGGCCAGCCAGGACGTGCCGGTCGGGTTGACCCGTACGGGCGTGTCCCCGGGCTCCGCGACCAGCGTCGTCGAGCCCTTGAGCAGCACCGTCGCGCGGTAGCGCGCGGCCAGTTCCCTCACGGCGGCGAGCCGCCCCGCCTCGACCTCCTCGCGCGCCACTCCCAGCAGCGCCGCGGCCTCGCCGGCGTGCGGGGTCAGGACGGTGGCGGCGGTCCTGGCGCGCACGGCCCCGGCGTCCATCAGCCGCAGCCCGTCCGCGTCGACCAGCACCGGCACGTCGGCGGCCAGCACATCGGCCACCGCCGACGCCGACGCCGGGGAGTCGCCGAGCCCGGGGCCGACCACCCAGGCCTGCACCCGCCCGGCCCCGGACGGCGGGCCGGGGTGCACCAGGGTCTCCGGGAAGCGGGCGATCACCGCCCGTGCGCCCGGTCCCGCGTACCGCACGGCTCCCGCGCCGCCCCGCAGCGCCCCCGCGACGGCCAGTACGGCCGCGCCCGGGTAGCGCTCCGAGCCGGCCGCCACCCCGACGACCCCGCGCCGGTACTTGTCGCTCCCGGCGCCGGGCACGGGCAGGAGGGCGGCGACGTCGGCGTACTGGAGCGCCTCCAGGTCGGGCCGGGCGGGGAGTTCCTCCGCCAGGCCGATGTCGATGAGCCGCAGGGCGCCCGCGTGTCCGGCGGCCGGGTCGACGAGCAGCCCCGGTTTGTACGCCCCGAAGGTGACCGTCGCGTCCGCCCGCACGGCCTCGCCGAGCACCTGCCCGGTGTCCGCCTCGACCCCGCTGGGCAGGTCCACGGCGAGCACGGGCGCGCGGCCCGCGGTGACGGCGCGCACCAGCTCCGCCGCCTCCGGGCGCAGCCCGCCCCTGCCCCCGATGCCGGTGATGCCGTCCACGACGAGGTCGACGGGGCCGAACGCCCCGAGGTCGGGGCCGTCCAGGACCTGCCCGCCCGCCGCCAGCAGGGCGGCCAGTCCCGCCCGGTGCACCTTGTCCGGCGAGGTCAGCAGGGCTCGCACCCCGGCACCGCGCCGGGCGAGTCTGGCGCCCGCGTACAGCGTGTCGCCGCCGTTGTCCCCGCTGCCGGCCAGGAGGAGCACCCGGGCCCCGTACACCCGCCCGTCGCGCCGGAGCAGATCTCCGCAGGCCACGGCGAGTCCGGCGGCGGCCCGGCGCATCAGCTCGCCCTCCGGCAGCCGTGCCATCAGCGCCTGTTCGGCGGCCCGTACGGTCTGGACGCTGTACGCATGTCGCATGGGCTCAACCCTCCGCGATCACCACGGCCGACGCCACCCCCGCGTCGTGGCTCAGCGAGACGTGCCAGCTGCGTACGCCGAGCTCGGCCGCCCGTGCCGCGACGGTGCCGCGGACCTCCAGACGGGGCTGCCCGCTGTCCTCGACGCACACCTCGGCGTCCGTCCAGAGCAGCCCGCCCGGCGCCCCGAGCGCCTTGGCCAGGGCCTCCTTCGCGGCGAACCGGGCCGCCAGTGAGGCGATCCCCCGCCGTTCCCCGCCGGGGAGCAGCAACTCCCGCTCCAGGAAGAGCCGCTCGGCGAGCTGGGGTGTCCGCCCCAGCGCGGCGCCGAAGCGTTCGATCTCGGCCACATCGATCCCGACCCCAATGATCACGCGTTCCACTCACTCATTCGACTGTCACGGACTTCGCCAGATTGCGCGGCTGGTCCACCTCGTTGCCCCGGGCGGTCGCCAGCTCGCAGGCGAAGACCTGCAACGGCACCGTGGCGACCAGTGGCTGAAGCAGCGTAGGCGTGGCCGGGATCCGGATGAGGTGGTCGGCGTACGGGACGACCTCCTCGTCGCCCTCCTCCGCGATGACGACGGTACGGGCTCCGCGGGCCCTGATCTCCTGGATGTTGGACACGATCTTGTCGTGCAGCACCGAACGGCCGCGCGGGGACGGCACGATGACGACGACCGGCAGCCCTTCCTCGATGAGCGCGATCGGCCCGTGCTTGAGCTCCCCGGCGGCGAAGCCCTCGGCGTGCATGTAGGCGAGCTCCTTGAGCTTCAACGCGCCTTCCAGGGCCACCGGGTAGCCCACGTGCCGGCCGACGAAGAGCACGGTGTCGTGGGAGGCCAGCGAGCGGGCCAGTGCGCGTACGGGCTCCATCGTCCCCAGGACCCGGTCGACGGCACCGGACATCTCGGAGAGCTGGCGCACCACAGTGCGGATCTCGTCGCCCCACTTGGTGCCGCGCACCTGGCCGAGATAGAGCGCCACGAGGTAGCAGGCGACCAGTTGTGTCAGGAACGCCTTGGTGGAGGCGACGGCGACCTCGGGTCCGGCGTGCGTGTAGAGCACGGCGTCCGACTCCCTGGGGATGGTCGAGCCGTTCGTGTTGCAGATGGCGAGGACCTTGGCGCCCTGCTCGCGGGCGTGCCGGACCGCCATGAGGGTGTCCATGGTCTCGCCCGACTGCGAGATGGCGACGACGAGGGTGCGCTGGTCCAGGATCGGGTCGCGGTAGCGGAACTCGCTGGCCAGCTCCGTCTCGCAGGGGAGCCTGGTCCAGTGCTCGATGGCGTACTTGGCGATCATCCCGGCGTGGAAGGCGGTCCCGCAGGCGATGACGACGACCTTGTCGATCTCCCGCAGCACGCTCGGCGCGATGCGCACCTCGTCGAGGTGGAGTTCGCCCGAGACGTCGACACGGCCGAGCAGCGTGTCGGCGACGGCCTTGGGCTGGTCGGCGATCTCCTTGAGCATGAAGGAGGCGTAACCGCCCTTCTCGGCGGCCGACGCGTCCCAGTCCACGTGGTACTCGCGCACGTCGGCGGGGAAGCCGTCGAAGCCGGTGACCGTGACGCCGTCCCTGCGCAGCTCGACCACCTGGTCCTGGCCCAGCTCGATCGCGGACCGGGTGTGCGCGATGAAGGCGGCGACGTCGGAGGCGAGGAACACCTCGCCCTCGCCGACGCCCACCACGAGCGGTGAGTTGCGCCGGGCGCCGACCACCGCGTCGGGCTCGTCGGCGTGGACGGCGACCAGGGTGAACGCGCCCTCCAGCCGCCGGCAGACCTGGCGCATGGCCTCGGCCAGGTCGCCGCCCGACGAGTAGGCCTCGGCCAGCAGATGGGCGACCACCTCGGTGTCGGTCTCGGACGCCAGGTCGTGGCCCCTCCCGGCCAGTTCCTCGCGCAGGGCGGCGAAGTTCTCGATGATCCCGTTGTGCACGACGGCGACCCGGCCCGCGTTGTCGAGGTGCGGGTGGGCGTTGGCGTCGGTGGGCCCGCCGTGCGTGGCCCAACGGGTGTGCCCGATCCCGGTGTTCCCGGCTGGCAGCGGCCGGTCCTTGAGCTCCTTCTCCAGGTTGAGGAGCTTCCCGGCCTTCTTCGCCGCGGCCATGCCTCCGTCCGCGAGGATGGCGACCCCCGCGGAGTCGTACCCCCGGTACTCCAGCCGCTTCAGCCCCGCGACAACGACATCCTGCGCCGACTGCGTCCCGACGTAACCCACGATTCCGCACATAACGCCACCATAAGGCTGGTCTCCCCGGCGGGGGCCGAGCACAAGTGCCTGCCGCTGCGCCAAACGTGTCTGTCACCCTGTCGGTCGGGGCCGCCGGTGCGCCCCGTGAACCTTTCCGGCCGCTGCGGGCAACAACGGGTACCAACTCACCGACCGGACCGCTGGAGGCGCTGTGCCCGGACTGAGACCACCACCGGCCGGGCCGGACGACTGCGAGGTGATCGCCGGGTCGCTCCAGGATCCGGAGCTCTTCGCCCGGCTGTACGACCGGCACGCGGCGGACATACACCGGTACACCGCCCGCCGCCTCGGGGAGGGCGCGGCGGACGACATCACCGCCGAGACGTTCCTCGTGGCGTTCCGCACACGGGGCCGCTACGACGCCTCCCAACGGCTCGCCCGGCCCTGGCTGTACGGCATCGCCGCCAACCTCATCGGCAGGCACCGGCGTTCCGAGGTGCGCGCCCTCAAGGTCCTGGCGCGTACCGGTGAGGACCCCGTCGCCGCGTCCTGGAGCGAGCGCTCGGACGACCGGATCGCCGTACAGGCGCCACTGGCCGGGGCGCTCGCCACGCTCTCCCCCGGGGACCGGCACGTGCTGCTGCTGGTCGCCTGGGCCGACCTGGGCTACCAGGAGGTGGCCGACGCGCTCGGCATACCGCTCGGCACCGTCCGCTCCCGGCTCAACCGCGCCCGCCGCAAGGTCCGCGAGGCGCTGCGCATCGACCCCACGTTCACCCCGGAACGACAGGAGCTGAACCCGTCATGGACGAAATGACCCGGCTGCGCGAGTTTCGCGCGGACGCCCCCGCACCGGACCGTGGAACGCTCGCCCCCGGCAGGCAGCGCCTGACCGACGCCGTCGCCGGCGGGCGGCGCGGGTTCCGGGGCCGCCCCGACTGGCGGCTCGCCTCGCTCGGCGCGGCCGTGGCGGTCACCGTGGCGGCGCTGCTCGGCACCCAGCTGCTCGGCGCCTCGGGCCCGCGCCCCGCCGAGCCCGCCGCGGCGGCGGGCGCCCTCGACCTGTCGGGCCCGGCCGCGACCCTGGGCCGGGCCGCCGGCTTCCTGGAGGGCCTGACGCCTCCGCCGGAACCCCGCGACGACCAGTGGATCTACACCCGAACCGTCATGGCACCCCCGGAGCTGAAGGCCGGGGCCGGCGACCCGGCTCTGTTCCGGTACGACCCCGACTCCTGGGTCCGATACGGGGACCTCACCGTGGAGAAGGACCAGTCGGACGACGACCGCTCGGCCCGCGAGATCTACCGGGCCGCCGCCGCCCTGCCCGAGGACCCCGAGGCCCTGCTGGCCCAGGTCCGCGAGCTCTACCCGGCCGCCGACGGCGAGGACGAGGAGCAGCAGGAGTTCCGCGGACTGGGCGTGCTGGTCGAGTCCTACCCGGTTCCGCCGGCCGCGCTCGCCCGCATCTACCGGGCGATGGCCACGATCCCGGGCGTCGAGATCACGAACCACCTCGTCGAGGACGCGGCGGGACGCGAGGCCATCGCGGTCACCCGGGACGAGGAGGGCACCCACCAGCGCCGGGAGATCCTGCTCTCCCCGTCCGACTACGGCTTCGCGGGCCTGCGCTTCCGGGTCACGGAGGACTACGAGATGGAGATGCCCAAGGGCATGCGGGGCCCCGGCCAGAAGTACACCGCCGGTGACATCCCCCTCGACCAGGCCCGCACCGAGGCGGCCGTTGTCGACGCCCAGGGCGCCAAGCCCTGAGCCACGCCTCCCCCATGACTCCCGGCCGGGGCCCGGTGTCCGCCGCAGGGGGGCGGACACCGGGCCCCGGCCGGGTGCGGTGCACGGCTGGCGAAGGGGCGGACACGGGGCCGCCCAGCCGGGTGCGTGCACGGCGCGCGAGGAGGCGGGCAGGGCCGCCCGGGGGCGGGTGCGGTGCACGGCACAAGGCCGTACGAGGCGCGTCGGTGCCCCGGGTTGATCAAACCCGTGCCGCTGCCGGGCGGGGGCTGCTAACCTGCGGCTTCCCCCCTCGCCAGCTGCCCGTCACCCGCCTGTGTGCCCGCCTTCCTCGGCTCCCTCCGAGTCCGTGCGGCACCGGCGCGCCCGCTCCGAGGATGGCCATGTCCCCCAGCGCTCCCCCGATACGCGCGGAGTTCGACCCGTGCGTCGCCCTCCCCTCCCTGGCCGCCCTGCGGGCAGCCGTGCGCGAAGACGACTGGGACACCGTGGAGGCGTACTTCGACTTCCTCGACCACGAGGACGACCGTGCGGTCGCCGCCGGGGTCGTCGACCGGATGAGCGTCTCCCAGCGGTTCCTGGAGAGGGCGGTGGCCACGCGGCCGCACTCGGCACTCGCCCGTACCCTGCTCGCCCGGCGCTACATCGTCGTCGGCTGGGACGTCCGCAGCGCGTACACCGCCGAACACGTCTCGCGTGAGCAGTTCCAGGAGTTCCACGCCTGGCTGCGGCGCGCGGAGCAGCTGCTCATCGAGGTATGCGCCGAGCACCCCGGGTACGCGATGGCCTGGGCGGCCCGGCTGACCACCGCGCGGGGTCTCCAGCTCGGGCCGAGCGAGGTGCGGCGGCGGTACGAGCGGCTGGCCGAGAACCATCCGCACCACATCGCCGCGCAGTCCTCGCTGCTCCAGCGGCTGTGCCCCAAGTGGGGCGGGAGCTGGGAGGAGGCCCACGCGTTCGTCGGGGCCTGCGTGGAGTCGGCTCCTCCCGGCAGCCATGCGGGCCGGCTCGTCGCCGAGGTGCACCTGGAGCGCTGGCTGGACGACTCAGGCGAGGGCCACAGCCGCCATCTGCGCTCGGCGCAGGTCCGGGACGAGATCCTGGCCGCCGCCGCCCGGTCCGTACAGCATCCGGACTACCGGCCCGGCTTCGACTGGGTCGCCGACCACAACACCTTCGCGGGGGCGCTCTGCCTGGGCGGGCACCACCGCGAGGCCGCGCCGTTCTTCCGCACCCTCGGCGACAAGGCCACCGCGTCGCCGTGGGAGCACGTCGGCGACAAAGAGGTCCAATTCCTCAAGCACCGCAGAACCGCGCTGGCGAAGGGCTGAACCGATGTCCCAGGAAACGCGGGGGCCCGGCCCCCTCACGGCGCCCGTCCTCCGGACGGAGGTCGACGGCATCCGCACCGTGCTCGCCGCCGGCTCGGGCCAGGTGACGGGTGGCCTCTTCTTCCGGGTCGGTGTCGCCGACGAGACGCTCGCCACGACCGGCATCACGCACCTCGTCGAACACCTCGCCCTGCACCGTCACGGCCTGTCCGACCTGCACTTCAACGGCGCCACCACGGCCACGTACACCCTCTTCCACGCCACGGGCACCGCCGAGGAGGTCGTCACCTACCTCAACGGTGTCTGCGCGGCCCTGCGCGACCTGCCGCTCGAACGGCTGGAGACCGAGCGCGAGATCCTGCGCACCGAGGCGGCGAGCCGCGGCCGCGGCCCCGGCCACCAGCTGCCCCTGTGGCGTTACGGCGCCCAGGGCTACGGCCTCAGCAGCTACGGCGAGCACGGCACCTGGCATCTGACGGCCGACGACGTACGCGACTGGGCGCGCACCCGGTTCACCCGCGACAACGCGGTCCTGTGGATCACCTCCGCCACCGTGCCCGAGGGCCTGGACCTCACCCTCCCGGCGGGCACGCCGCACCCGCTGCCCACCCCGTCCTCGGCGCTTCCCGTCACTCCCGCGTACATCGCGGGCGGCAGCGGCGGTGTGGTCATGGACGGCATCGTCCGGCGCTCGACGGCCGCCTCCGTCCTCACGGAGGTGCTCGGCCGCGCGCTCTACACCGACCTGCGGCAGAAGGGCGGCTACTCCTACGCCACCGACGCCCACTACAGCCCCCGCGACAACGACTTCGCGACGGTCACCGCGTTCGCCGACGCCCTCCCGCAGAAGCAGGACGCCGTGGCCGGGGGTTTCGTCGACGTACTGGCCCGGCTGCGAGCCGGTTCCATCGAGCAGGCGGAACTCGACTCGGCGCGGGCCAAGATCCTCAAGCAGTACGACATCCCGGACGTCGCCGCCGCCCAGCTGCCGTCGTACGCCCTGAACCTGCTGACCGGGCACCGCCACATCACCTACGACGAGCACCGGGCCGAACTCGCCGCCGTCACCGTCGACGACCTGCGCGAGGCCGCCCGCGAGCTGCACTCCACGGCCCTGCTCCAGGTCCCCGGCGGGGGCGCGGAGTGGGCGGGTTTCACGGCCGCGCCGCAGTGGTCGTCCGGCACCTCGCCGGTCTCGGGCAGCCGGCACCGTTCCCTGGAGGACGACTCCGTCCTGCTGACCGTGGCCCCCGACGCGGTGTCCCTGACCACCCCCGCCGGCCGCGTCGTCATCCGCTACGCCGACTGCGCCGCCCTCCTCGTCCACCCCGACGGCGGCCGGCACCTCACGGGCCTGGACGGCTTCCAGATCCGGGTGGAGCCGACGCTCCACGCGGGTCTCACACCGGACCGCACGGCCGTCATCGACGCCGCGGTACCGCCGTCCGCGGTGGTCCGCATGCCGCCCCGCGCCCCGGAGGACGTCCCCCGCCCGGAAGGCCGCGGCAGAGCGCGCCGCGCGGCCTCCTCCCGGCTGGGCGCACTCCTCGGACGGCTCAGGCGCTGACCGGGCCGGGCCGGTGCGGGCCGCCGGATCGCTCCCCCACGTGACCGACCCCACCCCCCACTCCGTTAAAACTCCCGCAACAATGAGTACGTGATCACTTCGCCCGCACGGAGCTCCCGCCGCACCGAGCACGCGCCGACGCCCTACGTCGACCTGACCCGGGCGGAGTGGAGCGCACTGCGTGACAAGACCCCGCTGCCGCTGAGCGCCGAGGAGGTCGAGCGGCTCAGAGGGCTCGGTGACGTCATCGACCTCGACGAGGTGCGGGACGTCTATCTCCCGCTCTCCCGGCTGCTCAACCTCTACGTCCAGTCCACCTCGGTCCTGCGCGGTTCCCTGAACACCTTCCTGGGGGACGCGGGCAACGGGCACGGGGAGCAGCGCGGCACCCCGTTCGTCATAGGGGTCGCCGGAAGTGTGGCCGTCGGCAAGTCCACCACCGCCCGCATCCTCCAGGCGCTGCTGGCGCGCTGGCCGGAGCACCCCCGGGTGGAGCTGGTGACGACCGACGGCTTCCTGCTGCCGATGAAGGAGCTCGAAGCGCGCGGGCTGATGTCGCGCAAGGGCTTCCCGGAGTCGTACGACCGGAGGGCGCTGACCCGGTTCGTCGCCGACATCAAGGCCGGCAAGGACGAGGTGACGGCCCCCGTCTACTCGCACCTGATCTACGACATCGTGCCGGGCGAGCGGCTCACCGTACGCCGCCCGGACATCCTGATCGTCGAGGGGCTGAACGTGCTCCAGCCCGCGCTGCCCGGCAAGGACGGCCGGACCAGGGTGGGGCTGGCGGACTACTTCGACTTCAGCGTGTACGTCGACGCGCGCGCCGAGGACATCGAGACCTGGTACCTCAACCGCTTCCGCAGGCTGCGCGAGACGGCGTTCCAGAACCCGTTCTCGTACTTCCGCAAGTACACCCAGGTCTCCGAGGAGGAAGCGCTGAACTACGCGCGCACGATGTGGCGGACCATCAACAAGCCCAATCTCCTGGAGAACGTGGCACCGACGCGCGGCCGTGCCACCCTGGTGCTGCGCAAGGGGCCGGACCACAAGGTGCAGCGCCTTTCACTGCGCAAGCTCTGATCCCGGAAAGGGTGCACCGTGCTGCATCTGCGCCTCATCGTGCCGTCCGACCGCACCGATGAGGTGGTCGGACTGATCGAGCGGACCGTGGGGACCGCCCATCTCGCGGTGCTCGACGGTGCCGCCCGGAGCCCTGCGGGCGACGTCGTCCTGTGCGACGTGGCCCGGGAGGCGGGCGACGAACTCATCGGCGGCCTGCGGAAGCTGGGGATCGACGACTGCGGCTCGATCACCGTCGAGAACATGGATCTCACCCTGTCCCGGCACGCCGACGACGCCGAGCGTGCGGCGCCGGGCGAGGGGGCGGACGCGGTGCTCTGGGAGGAGCTGACCGAGGTCACCCACGAGGAGTCGACCTTCAGCATCACCTATGTGTCCTTCCTCGCCATCGCGACGATGCTCGCCGCGTGCGGCGTGATGCTGGACAACGCGGTGCTGATCGTGGGCGCGATGGCGGTGGGCCCGGAGTTCGGCCCGCTGGCCGGGATCTCGACGGCGCTGGTGCAGCGGGCGCCGAGGCTGGTGGCGCGGTCGCTGTGGGCGCTGATCGGCGGCTTCGTCGTGGCGATGGCCCTCACGGCGGGCTTCGCCTGGCTGATGGACGTGCTCGGGCTGTTCACCGAGGACATGGTCGAGGCCGACCGGCCCAACACCGGCTTCATCTGGCACCCGGACTGGATGTCCTTCGTCGTGGCGGTCCTGGCGGGCATCGCCGGGACGCTCTCGCTGACGTCGGCGAAGTCCGGGGCGCTGATCGGTGTCGCCATCTCGGTGACCACGGTTCCGGCAGCGGCCAACGCCGCGGTCGCGTTCAGCTATCAGGACCTCCCGCAGACCTGGGGATCCACGGGCCAGCTGCTGGCCAACCTGGGCGGCATCGTCCTCGCCGGGACGGTGACGCTGCTGGTGCAGAGGGCGCTGTGGGCCTGGCAGCGCCGGAGGGGCCCGGCGCCCCGACGGGTGTCCGTCGACTCCAACTGACGCCGCGCAACGGCCGGATGGCGGGCGGACGAGGTGAAGACCCGGCAGCCGGACGGGGCCTGACGCTGCCGCACCCCTGACAAGCGGGCGCGGACCCGCTGGTGGCACCATCCCGGGTATGACCGATGCCCGGGACGTGAGCTTCCATCCGCACCGGCGGCGTGCCCTGGGGTGGTCCGCCGCCCTGGGAGCGGCCGGGGCGGCGCTGGCCGCGGTGCGCGCGGTGCACGTGAACGGGCTCCTGGACGTGTGGCTGGCCGTGGGCCTGCTGGCCGCGCTGCTGGGCCTCGTCTGCGTGTACGCGGCCACCACCAGGGTGAGCGCGGACGCCCACGGCCTGCGCACCCGCACCCTGCTGCGCCGCAGGGACATGCCGTGGTCCGGCATCGCGGACCTCCGGACGTACATCCAGTACGGGCGGAACCAGGAGATCCACCGCGTCAGCGTGCTGCTGGTCGACGGGCGTACGCGACGGCTGCCGCTCCCGCTGAGCGCGTCCGCGGCCGACCGTCCGGAGTTCGAGGCGCGGCTGGCCGAGCTCCGCGCCCTGCACCGCCGTCACGGCGATCCGCAGTCCCGCCACGTCCCCGTCATCTCGTACCGGGCCGCCGGGCGCGGCACGGCCGTGCAGGCCGTCCTGTGCCTGCTGCTGCTCGCGGGCGCGGGCCTGGCCGTGTGGTTCGTGCCGGTGGCCGGGGAGGAGAAGGAGGCGTGGGCGTCGGCCGTCCCGTGCGCCTCAGGGACGGCCGACGCGGAACGCGCGGAGTGCCTGAGCACCCTGCACGCGGTCGTCGAACGGGTGGAGATCACCAAGGGGAACGCGAGCGACTGGCTGTACTTCGCGGACGGCCGGCCGCTGGAACGGCTGGGGGTCTCGCGGGAGGGGGCCCGTGGGTTCCACCCCGGTGACGAGGTCGAACTGACCGTCTGGCGGCACCAGGTGAGGGAGGTGACCGGGGAACACCACGTGTGGCGCGAGCACTTCACCGGCGCCGGGGAGGTGGCCGTGATCGCCGCCGTCTGCGCGCTCGGCGCGGGCTACCCGGGCGCCCGGGTGCTGCTGCACCGGCGCGGGCGCCGGCTGCCGGACGACGAGGTCCTGCCCTCCGCCCTGCCGTTCGCCGCCGCGCTCGCCGGTACGGCGGTGTGGCTGCTGCCGCTCTGCTACCTCCACCCCATGGGCCCGGCGGGCTCTCCGGTGGCCCTGGTGTGGGCGGGGTCGGGCGCCGTGGCCACCCTCGCGATGTCCGTCTGGGCCTGGCGCGCCACCCGCATCCGTACGCCCGGCGACGGCGCGGGCGTTCCCGCCCAGGAGCGGTGGGAGAAGGGCGACCGGTTCCTCGCCGCCCGGTTCCTGGAGGACACCGACTACAACCCGAACCGCTTCGGCACCCACATCGTCCTGGGGGACGGTCCGCTCGCGGTGACGCCGCACCCGGGCCCGGGCAGGTTCGCGGCGAGGCCGATCCCGGTGGAGCGCCTCACCGTGACGGGTGTGCGGCGCGTCCGGGGCAGCGACGGCGACACCGTCGGCAGGGGCTGGCACATCGCCGAGCTCGACGACGCGGGCGAGCCCGTCCGGCTCGCTGCGGCACCCGCCGACCTGACCCGCATCCTCCAGGAGCTGGAGGCGGGACGCAGGACGGCCCCGGCCGTGGGGCCGGGGCCGTCCGTCTGACCGCATCACGTGCCGGTCCGGCGGAGGTGCGTGTCCGTCCGGCCGGCGGTGCGTCAGCCGAGCGCGGACTTCACCACGTCGGCCAGCTGTCCGGCCACCGTGCGCGCCTGCTCGATGTCGGCGGCCTCGACCATGACCCGTACGAGCGGCTCGGTGCCCGACTTGCGCAGGAGCACCCGCCCGGTGTCGCCCAGCTCGCGCTCCGCCCGGGCCACCGCGGCGGCCAGCTCGGGCGAGGTGTCCACGCGGGACTTGTCGACGTCGGGGACGTTGACCAGGACCTGCGGGAGGCGCTGCATCACGCCCGCCAGGTCGGCGAGCGTCCGGCCGGTCGCCGCGACCCTGGCCGCGAGCATCAGCCCGGTCAGCGTGCCGTCACCGGTGGTGGCGTGGTCCAGGACGATGACGTGGCCGGACTGCTCCCCGCCCAGCGCGAAGCCCTCGGCCTTCATCGACTCCAGGACGTAGCGGTCGCCGACGGCGGTCTGGACGAGCTGGATGCCCTCCCGCTCCATCGCCGTCTTGAAGCCGAGGTTGGACATGACGGTGCCGACGACGGTGTCCTTGCGCAGCTGGCCCGCCTCGCGCATGGCGAGGGCGAGCACGGCCAGGATCTGGTCGCCGTCGACCTCGGCGCCGGTGGCGTCCACGGCCAGGCAGCGGTCCGCGTCACCGTCGTGCGCGACGCCGAGGTCCGCGCCGTGCTCGACGACCGCGGCCCGCAGCAGCTCCAGGTGGGTGGAGCCGCAGCCGTCGTTGATGTTCAGGCCGTCCGGCTCGGCGCCGATGGTGATCACCTCGGCGCCGGCGCGGGCGAACGCCTCGGGCGAGACGCGGGCGGCGGCGCCGTGCGCCTCGTCGAGGACGACCTTCAGCCCGTCGAGCCGGTTCGGCAGGACGCCGATGAGGTGGGCGACGTAGCGGTCGAAGCCCTCGGCGTAGTCGGTGACCCGGCCCACGCCCGCGCCGGTCGGGCGGGCCCAGGGCTCGCCCGTGCGGTGCTGCTCGTAGACCGTCTCGATGCGGTCCTCCAGCTCGTCGGCCAGCTTGTGGCCGCCGCGGGCGAAGAACTTGATGCCGTTGTCCGGCATGGCGTTGTGACTGGCCGAGAGCATGACACCGATGTCCGCGCCGAGCGCGCCGGTGAGATACGCCACGGCGGGGGTCGGCAGCACGCCGACCCGCAGGACGTCCACCCCGGCACTGGCCAGGCCGGCCACGACGGCGGCCTCCAGGAACTCTCCGGACGCGCGGGGGTCGCGGCCCACCAGGGCGGTCGGCCGGTGCCCCTCGAAGGTGCCCGCCTCGGCCAGTACGTGCGCCGCCGCGACCGAGAGGCCGAGCGCGAGCTCGGCTGTCAGGTCCGCGTTGGCGACACCGCGCACGCCGTCCGTGCCGAAGAGTCGTCCCACTGGTGTCCTCCGAAGGTGCTCCGAAACCGCAAAACCAAAGTACTCAAAAAAGGGCAAAGCAAGGCAAGGCGCAGCAAAGAGGGTACGGCAATGCCCCAGGCCCTATAAACATGCAAACGTCTTAAGCCGTTATACGCCCGCGAGGGCTGATAAACGAACGCCCCAGCAGCACGAGGTGTGCCGCCGGGGCGAACGTGTAATGCAGACGAGCAGGCGATTTAGCGCTTGCTGTACTGCGGAGCCTTACGGGCCTTCTTGAGACCGGCCTTCTTGCGCTCGACCGCACGGTCGTCGCGGGAGAGGAAGCCGGCCTTCTTCAGCGTGGCGCGGTTGTTGTCCACGTCGGCCTCGTTCAGCGCGCGGGCCACGCCGAGGCGCAGGGCACCGGCCTGACCGGAGACGCCGCCACCCGAGATGCGGGCGATGACGTCGTAGCGGCCGTCGAGCTCGAGCACCTTGAAGGGCTCGTTGACTTCCTGCTGGTGCACCTTGTTGGGGAAGTAGTCCTCAAGGGTGCGACCGTTGATCTTCCACTTGCCGGTGCCCGGGATGATCCGGACGCGGGCGATGGCGTTCTTGCGACGGCCAAGGCCGGCCGCGGGCTGCGGGTCGCCGAAGCGGCCGGCGAGCGACTCGGAGGTGTACTCACCCTCGACGGGGACCTCCGACTCGAAGGTGGTCACCTCGGCGAAGGTCTCTTCGCCCTCGGTGCCCTCGACGGGCGTCTCTGCAGTGGTCTCGGCCACGATTCTCCTCAGATCTTTCTTTAACGTCTTAGGGGGGAGGCCGGAACTACTGCGCGACCTGGGTGATCTCGAACGGGACCGGCTGCTGCGCAGCGTGCGGGTGCTGGTCGCCCGCGTAGACCT
Source organism: Streptomyces sp. CB02058 (assembly GCF_001905505.1). Taxonomy (GTDB): domain Bacteria; phylum Actinomycetota; class Actinomycetes; order Streptomycetales; family Streptomycetaceae; genus Streptomyces. The sequence goes on along the minus strand of NZ_LIPG01000001.1, from coordinate 485,212 downwards.
TGAGCTTCGAGATCATCTGACGACCCAGGGTGTTCTTGGGGATCATGCCCTTGATGGCCTTCTCGATGGCCTTCTCGGGGTTCTTCGCGAGGAGCTCGTCGTAACGCACCGAACGGAGACCGCCCGGGAAGCCCGAGTGGCGGTACGCCATCTTCTGGGTCTTCTTGTTGCCGGAGAGGTGGACCTTCTCGGCGTTGATGATGATGACGAAGTCGCCCATGTCCATGTGGGGGGCGTAGATCGCCTTGTGCTTGCCTCGGAGGAGGTTCGCGGCCGTGGTGGCCAGACGGCCGAGGACGATGTCCTCAGCGTCGATGATGTGCCACTGGCGAGTGACATCGCCGGGCTTGGGGCTGTACGTACGCACTTCGTAGCCTTCGCTTCTTCAGTGGATGAGGTCCAGACACATGGCACCCCTGAAGCGATCATGCAGCTGGGGCTCACAATGCCGGGGACACTGCCCGTATGCGAGCCACTGGTAACTGCTCCAGAGAACCTACGCAACGGCTCTTCGTCCGAGAAGGACGAGGCCAGTACGTATAACAACCCCCGACAGTACCCGCCCCGGCCGGGACGGGTCAAAACGCGCCGGCCCTACCGCTCCCGCTGGACCCTGCGCTCGTCCCAGACCGGTTCCGCGGACTCCCGGACCACTCCGTCCGAGCCGAAGACCAGGTACCGGTCGAAGGACTTCGCGAACCAGCGGTCGTGCGTGACGGCCATCACCGTGCCGTCGTACACCTCCAGCCCGTCCTGGAGCGCCTCGGCCGACTCCAGGTCCAGGTTGTCCGTGGGCTCGTCCAGCAGCAGCGCGGTCGTGCCGGCCAGCTCCAGGAGCAGGATCTGGAACCGTGCCTGCTGCCCGCCGGACAGCCTCTCGAAGGCCTGGTCGCCCTGGCGCTCCAGCTCGTAGCGCCGCAGCACCCCCATCGCACCCCCGCGGTCCTTGGCGTGCTCCGACCAGAGGATCTCCACCAGCGTCTTGCCGAGCAGCTCCGGGTGGGCGTGGGTCTGGGCGAAGTGGCCGGGCACGACCCGCGCCCCGAGCTTCCACTCCCCGGTGTGCGCCACCGGCTCCCCCGCCAGCAGCCGCAGGAAGTGCGACTTCCCCGACCCGTTGGAGCCGAGGACGGCGACCCGCTCCCCGTAGTAGATCTCCAGGTCGAACGGCTTCATCAGACCGGTGAGCTCCAGGCCCGTGCACGTCACCGCGCGCACCCCGGTCCGCCCGCCGCGCAGCCGCATCCTGATGTCCTGCTCGCGGGGCGGCTCCGGCGGCGGTCCCGCCTCCTCGAACTTCTTGAAGCGGGTCTGCATCGCGTGGTAGCGGTTCGCCATGTCGGGGCTGTTCGCCGCCTGCTGCCGCATCCGCAGGACCAGCGCCTTCAGCCGGGCGTGCTCCTCCTCCCAGCGCCGCAGCAGTTCCTCGAAGCGCGCGAAGCGCTCCTTGCGCGCCTCGTGGTACGTCCCGAAGCCGCCGCCGTGCACCCAGACGTCCGAGCCGGCCGGGCTGGGCTCCACGCTCACGATCTTCTCGGCGGCCCGCGAGAGCAGCTCCCGGTCGTGGGAGACGAAGAGCACGGTCTTGCGGGTCTCCCTGAGCTTCTCCTCCAGCCACCGCTTGCCGGGGACGTCCAGATAGTTGTCCGGCTCGTCCAGGAGCAGCACCTCGTCCGGGCCCCTCAGCAGGGCCTCCAGGACGAGCCGCTTCTGCTCGCCGCCGCTGAGCGTGCGCACCTCGCGCCACTGCGCCTTCTCGTACGGGACACCGAGCGCGGCCATGGTGCAGATGTCCCAGAGCGTCTCGGCCTCGTATCCGCGCGCCTCCGCCCAGTCGCTCAGCGCCTGCGCGTACGCCATCTGCGCGGCCTCGTCGTCCACGGCGAGGATGCGCTCCTCGGCCGCGTCGACGGCCTCCGCCGCCTCCCTGATGCGAGGCTGCGCCACGGAGACCAGCAGGTCACGCACGGTGCGCTCGTCCCGTACGGAGCCGACGAACTGGGCCATCACACCGAGTCCGCCGCTCACCGAGACCGAGCCGCCGTGCGGCTGGAGCTCCCCGGCGAGCAGCTTCAGCAGCGTGGACTTGCCCGCGCCGTTCGCCCCGACGAGGGCGACGACGGCACCGTCCGCCACCCGGAACGAGGCATCGCCGAGCAGCACCCGCCCGTCCGGTAGGTAGTACTCCAGGTGGCCTGCTTCAAGATGTCCCATGACAGCATTGTCACGGCCCGAGAACCCCTGGCCCAACCGGTTTCCCGAGGCTCTAGGATTCGCCGCATGAGCTTTGGGCAAGGGGGGCCCTCCTGGGGGCCGGGAGAGAGCCGGACTCCGGACTGGGCGGCACTGGCCGAGGCGTCCGCGGCACGGGGCAGGCGCAAGAAGTGGCTGATGATCGGCGGGGGCGTGCTGGCCACCGCCGCCGTCGCCGCGATCGTCGCCACGGCCGTCATCACGACCGACGGCGGCACCTCGCCGAGGACGAACGCGAGCGAGCTGCCCGCCCCCGCGGACCTGCCCTCCGAGAGCGCGGCGCCCGCGCCCTCGTTCTCCTCGGTCGCCCCTCCGCCCCCGCCGGACCCGAAGGACTACATAGCCGACGAGAAGAAGGACAGGACCCCGGTCACGGTCGACGCCTTCTTCCCCGGCAAGAAGCTGACCATGGGCGACCGGGTCTACGCCAAGGGCGCCACCGCCCGGACGACGGGCTGCGCGACGACGACGCAGGGCGCCCTCGGCTCGATCCTCACGAACAACGGCTGCGACCAGGTCATCCGCGCCACGTACAGCAAGGACGGCGTCGCGGTCACCGTCGGTCTCGCCGTCTTCGGCACCGAGGCGGAGGCCCGCAAGGCCGCGCAGCAGGCGTCCGGCGGCATCGCCTCCCTCAGCGGCTCGGGCGTCCCCACCTACTGCCGCGGCGGAGCGGTCTGCCGGCGCACCGCCAACTCCTACGGCCGCTACGCCTACTTCACGGTCGGCGGCTACACCAGCGGGAAGAACGTCACCACGGCCTCCAAGGACGTGTACGCGGTCGGCGACGACCTGACCGACTTCACGTTCCGCCAGATCCGCCACCGCGGCGAGGTCCAGGCCTCGGCCGCCGCGGGCGCCCCCGCCACCTGAGCCGCGGCCTCTCCGCTCTCCCACGCACCAGCCCTTCCCCTCCCCTCGACCGAGGACCCGCCGCCGTGCGTCTGACCGCTCTCTTCACCATCCCGCGCGTCCTGCGGCACAGCGACGCGATAGGCGCCGACCTGCCTCCGGACGACGCCGTGGTCCTCGACGCCCCGGACTCCTCGCTGCGGGCGGCGCTCGCCGCCGCCGCGGCCGGTGACCACGCCCCGGCCGCCGAACTGCTCGCAGGCACCCGCAGGCACGCCCAGTGGGAGCGCAGGGACACCGTCGTCTCCCGGCTGGCGCGCGCCTCGCTGCACCACCCGGGCTGGCTGGACAGCTGGCTGGAGGCGTCCCCGGAGGACCCCGACGCCGTACTGGTCAAGGCGGACCAGTACGTCTACCAGGCCTGGCAGATACGGACGGGCGCCCGGGCCAGGCACGTCGAGGCCGACCAGTTCAAGGCGTTCCACGCGGTGCTGCGCGACGCGGTGCCGGTGATATCGGCCGCCGCCGAGCTCAACCCCGACGACCCGGTCCCCTGGCGCATCGCGCTGACGCAGGCCCGCGGCATCCAGGCGCCCCGCGAGGTCTTCGACACGTATCTCGCCGAGGCGAACGAGCGCGACCCGCACCACGAGGGCTGCCACGTCCAGGCGCTCCAGTACCTCTGCGCCAAGTGGTTCGGCTCGCACGAGGAGATGTTCGCCTTCGCCGAGCGGGCCGCCGAGCAGGCGCCGCCCGGGTCACGGCTCCACGCCCTGCCGCTCCAGGCCGTCGTGGAGTACCTGATCGCCGACGAGGAGACGCCCGGCCCCGACCCGTACACCCCGCGAGCCGAGGCGGCCGTGGCCCGCGCCCAGGCCCTGTCGGAGAGCTACGCACCCGGGGACCGCGAGGCCGCCGGCTTCCGCAACCACCTGGCGATGGTCCTGTGGTCGATGAACCGCTACGAGGAGGCCCTCACCGCCTTCCGCAGCATCGGGGTGCACGCCACCACCTTCCCCTGGACCTATTTCGGCGAGGCACGCGCGGAGTTCCTGGAGGCCCGCTCGGACACCCGGGTCGAGCTGGCGATGAAGGTGCCCTTCTTCAGCCCCTCCCCCAAGCCCCCGGCCACCGGTGCGCCGGACTGGGAGCGCGAGCTGGCGCCCCGGTCGCTCGCCATCGCCTCCACCGGCCCCACCGAGGTGGCCCAGGCGGCGCTGATCTGCGGCCACAGCCTGCGGACGGCCCCGGCCGGCAGCAGTCACACGTACGTCGAGATCGTCCCCGACCCGGTGCGCGGCAAGCGGGCCGCCCTGCTCCCCGAGGACCCGCTCACCTCGGCGGCCGACAACTTCACCACGGCCGAGGACTGGCCGGCCCTGATCCTGCACCGCACCCCTGAACGCGGCAGCTTCACGCTCCTGCACCGGGGCAAGAAGGTGGCGGAACACTCCTGGGAGACCGCCGCCCCGGCCGCGGACCACACCGAGGCGACCGCGAACGCCGCCGCCCTGGCACGGGTGTACGAGATCGCCGACCCTCGCCCCCTGGCCCACATCCTGCGGGCCACCGGCGACCCCGCCCGGCACCAGAGCGAGCTGGTCGCCGCCCTCGGCCTCCCACCGCTGCCCGAGGGGTACGGCGGCGAGCAGGAGATCCTCGCCGGGCTGCCGGGCGCCCGGGTGCTGGTCCGGCGGGGCTTCCTCGCCGGCATGCGGGACACCCTGACCACCAGGGACGGCGTCCACCCCGGGACCCCGCCCCCGGCCGAGCCCCACCCGGCCCGCTGGTGGGTGCTGCGCGGTCTGGCCCTGCCGGTCTTCACCGCGGCGGCGGTCTACGCCTGGTGGACCCCCGACATCGGCTGGTTCCGCTCCACGGTGTCCAGCGCCGTCGCCCTGTACGTCGCCGCCCAGCTGCTCCGCGCCGTGCGCCGCAGGCCGGTCAGCAGCAGCCGGCCCCCGGCAGCGTCCTGACGTTCCTGGCCTCCACGGCCCGGGCGGCCAGCAGCTCGTCCGCCGGATAGGCCACTTCCTCCAGGGTCAGCCCGTGCGGCCGGACCACGTGCACCCCCGGGTCCCGCACCTTCGCGGCCAGCACCTCGGCGGGCCATCCTGACGGCCGCCGGCCGTCACCCACGAACAGGGCCGCACCGATCAGGGCCCGCACCATGTTGTGGCAGAAGGCGTCCGCCTGCACGGTCGCCGTCAGCACCCCGGACTCCGCGTCCCGCACCCAGTGCAGCTTCTGCAGCGTCCGGATGGTCGTGGCGCCCTCGCGCTTCTTGCAGTACGCCGCGAAGTCGTGCTCCCCCGTCATCAGCGCTGCGGCCTCGTTCATCGCGTCCAGGTCCAGCGGCCGGTCGTGCCAGAGCACATGGCCGCGCAGCAGCGGGTCCACACCGCCGGACCTGTCCCCGACCCGGTAGGCGTAACGCCGCCACAGCGCGGAGAAGCGCGCGTTGAACCCGGCGGGGGCCTCGGCCGCCCTCCAGATCCGCACATCCAGCGGCAGCCGCCCGGCCATCCGCCGCAGCAGCTTCTCCTCGTGCTCGGCCCACACCTCGGCCGGCAGGTCCACGTGCGCCACCTGGCCGCGCGCGTGCACCCCGGCGTCCGTGCGCCCGGCGACCGTCAGGTCGTAGGTCACCGCCGACCGCGTGACCGTACGCAGCGCGTCCTCGATCTCGCCCTGCACGGTGCGCCTGCTGGTCTGCTTCGCCCAGCCGGAGAAGTCCTTGCCGTCATAGGAAAGGTCCAGTCGTACCCGTACGAATCCGGGCTCTGCCTCGTCACTCACCCGAAGATCCTCTCAAAACCGAACGGGCCCGCATCACCCCGAAGGGGATGCGGGCCCGTACCTGGGTCTCAGGACGCTCAGGCGTCCTTGGACTCCTCGGCGGCGGCGTCGGCCGGCTTGGCGTCCTCGACGGTCTCGGCCGGAGCCTCGTCCTTCTTGAGGGCGTCTTCCTTGACGGCGCGCTTCGTCGCGGCCTCGGCCTCACCGGTGGCCTGCTGGGCCACGGTCAGCGCCTCGACCAGCTCGATGACGGCCATCGGGGCGTTGTCGCCACGACGGTTGCCGATCTTGGTGATGCGGGTGTAACCACCGGGGCGGTTCTCGTACCGCGGGGCGATCTCGGTGAAGAGCGTGTGCACGATGCTCTTGTCCGTGATCGACTGCAGCACCAGGCGACGGTTGTGGATGTCGCCCTTCTTCGCCTTGGTGATGAAACGCTCGGCGACCGGACGAAGGCGACGGGCCTTGGCCTCGGTGGTGGTGATGCGGCCGTGCTCGAACAGCGACTTCGCGAGGTTGATGAGAAGAAGCTTCTCGTGCGCAGCGCTGCCGCCCAGACGGGCACCCTTGGCGGGCTGAGGCATGGTGTTTCTCCTTGTGTGCTGCACCGGCCGTATCAGGTACCGGTGTCAGTTCCCGCGAGGCGGCCGCCCCGCGGAAGTCTTCGTACGTCAGCCGGACATCGCCCGGAATCCAAGACGGTCCGGCTCACCGGACAGCCGAATTCAAGCCCGTCCGACTTGCCGGACATCAGCCAAATTCAAGCCCGTCCGGCGCTTGAGGACAAAGCCTCAGCCCGGCACGGGGCGCCCAGAAGTCCGGGCACCCCCGCCGGAGGCGATCAGTACTGCTCGGTCTCCACGAAACCGGCGTCCGCGTCGTCGTCGGCGCCGAAGGCGTCGGCGGCGGCGGTCGGGTCGAAGCCGGGAGGCGAGTCCTTGAGCGCCAGGCCCATACCGGCCAGCTTCGCCTTGACCTCGTCGATCGACTTCGCACCGAAGTTGCGGATGTCGAGCAGGTCCGCCTCGGAGCGGGCCACGAGCTCGCCCACCGAGTGGATGCCCTCGCGCTTGAGGCAGTTGTACGAACGGACCGTGAGCTCGAGCTCCTCGATCGGCAGAGCCAGATCGGCGGCCAGCGCGGCGTCCGTCGGGGACGGACCCATGTCGATGCCCTCGGCGTCGATGTTGAGCTCGCGCGCCAGACCGAACAGCTCGACCAGGGTCTTACCGGCCGACGCCATGGCGTCACGGGGACGCATGGCCTGCTTGGTCTCGACGTCGACGATCAGCTTGTCGAAGTCGGTGCGCTGCTCGACACGGGTCGCCTCGACCTTGTACGTGACCTTGAGCACCGGCGAGTAGATGGAGTCGACCGGGATACGGCCGATCTCCTGGCCCACCTGCTTGTTCTGGACGGCGGAGACGTAGCCGCGACCGCGCTCGACGGTCAGCTCCATCTCCAGCTTGCCCTTGCCGTTCAGCGTGGCCAGGACCAGGTCCGGGTTGTGGACCTCGACACCGGCCGGCGGGGCGATGTCAGCAGCGGTGACCAGGCCGGGACCCTGCTTGCGCAGGTACATCACGACCGGCTCGTCGTGCTCCGAGGAGACGACCAGCTGCTTGATGTTGAGGATGAGGTCGGTCACGTCCTCCTTGACGCCCGGCACGGTGGTGAACTCGTGCAGGACACCGTCGATCCGGATGCTGGTGACAGCGGCACCGGGGATCGAGGAGAGGAGGGTGCGACGCAGGGAGTTGCCGAGGGTGTAGCCGAAGCCCGGCTCCAGCGGCTCGATCACGAACCGGGAGCGGAATTCGTCGACGACCTCTTCGGTCAGCGACGGACGCTGAGCGATAAGCATGCTGAGATCCTTCAGTCGTGGGCACCCGCTATTTGATGCCCGACAGATGAGACAAGGATACGGGCGGCACGCCCCCGAAGGGACATACCGCCCGCATCCGACGCTACTGACGCACGGCCGTCACCGACCGCAGCGGATCAGACGCGGCGACGCTTCGGCGGACGGCAGCCGTTGTGCGGCGTCGGGGTGACGTCCTGGATCGAACCGACCTCGAGGCCCGTGGCCTGGAGGGAGCGGATCGCGGTCTCACGGCCGGAGCCGGGACCCTTGACGAAGACGTCGACCTTGCGCATGCCGTGCTCCTGCGCGCGGCGGGCGGCCGACTCGGCGGCCATCTGCGCGGCGAAGGGGGTGGACTTGCGCGAGCCCTTGAAGCCGACGTGGCCGGCGGAGGCCCAGGAGATCACGTTGCCCGAGGGGTCCGTGATCGAGACGATCGTGTTGTTGAACGTGCTCTTGATGTGGGCGTGCCCGTGAGCGACGTTCTTCTTTTCCTTGCGACGCACCTTCTTGGCTGCGCCCTGACGACCCTTGGGGGGCATGTCTTGACTCCAGATGGAGAGGGGAGGTGATCGGTCCTACAGCGAAGACCGCTGGTTGCTGCGAACCCCCGGACCGGCCGGAGACGCGCAGTGCGTCCGCTGAGGACTACTTCTTGCCCGGCTTCTTCTTACCGGCGATGGCGCGACGCGGGCCCTTGCGGGTACGCGCGTTCGTGCTGGTGCGCTGACCGTGGACCGGCAGACCGCGACGGTGCCGGATGCCCTGGTAGCAGCCGATCTCGATCTTGCGGCGGATGTCGCCCTGGATCTCGCGGCGAAGGTCACCCTCGGTGCGGAGGTTGGCGTCCACGTACTCGCGGATCTTGACCAGGTCCTCTTCGGCCAGGTCACGAACGCGGGTGTTGGGGTTCACGCCGGTGGTGGCGAGGATCTCCTTGGACCGGGTACGCCCGATGCCGAAGACGTAGGTGAGGGCAACCTCCACGCGCTTTTCGCGCGGGATGTCAACACCTGAAACGCGTGCCATTCAATGGCTCCAGTTGTTATGTCGGGGGTCTTCCGCAGTGCCACTCCCGAACGCCGACCTCGTCCGCGTGGGAAGAGGTGGTACGCCCGGGTCCCCGGCCCCCGCCGGAGGTGTCGTCAGCCGAAGCGTGGACGGGCTCTGCGTATGTACGTTTACGTGCGTCGCGCGAAGAACTGCGAGATGCAGGGGGTCGTGCGTCAGCCCTGGCGCTGCTTGTGGCGCAGGTTGTCGCAGATGACCATGACCCGGCCGTGACGGCGGATCACCTTGCACTTGTCGCAGATCTTCTTGACGCTCGGCTTGACCTTCATGGGATGTCAGGTTCTCCGGGTCAGTGCCCTCACCACGCCGAAGCGGGATGGCGGCAAGATCTACTTGTACCGGTAGACGATCCGGCCACGCGTCAGGTCGTACGGAGAGAGCTCCACGACGACCCGGTCATCCGGGAGGATACGGATGTAGTGCATCCGCATCTTGCCGCTGATGTGCGCGAGGACTTTGTGACCGTTCTGGAGTTCCACCTTGAACATGGCGTTCGGGAGGGACTCGATCACGGTGCCCTCAATTTCGATGGCACCTTGCTTCTTGGCCACGCTTCGCCTTTCGAATCGGCTACCTTGATCGACTCACATCACCGCATGCAGACACACGGATGCACGAGAGCCGACGAGTCAGTCTACGTCAGCGGACTCCAAAAGACGAATCCGTCAAGTTTGCCCACTTCTCCTGATCCTTAGACACGGATCAGCCGGACAGTCCTGCCGCGCGCCCGGGTGGTCCTCAGCCCAGCGGGTCCGGCGCCGCCTCGACGCCGTACTGCGCGAGCCTCTCCCGGCCGCAGTCGGGAGCGGTCAGGACCAGCGGGCCCTGCTCGGTCAGGGCGATGGAGTGCTCCCAGTGCGAGGACCAGGTGCCGTCGGTCGTGAGGACCGTCCACTCGTCGGCGAGGACCTTCGTCTGCGGCGTCCCCAGCGAGACCATCGGCTCGATGGCCAGGCAGACACCCGGAACCAGCTTGATGCCCTTGCCCCGCTTGCGGGAGACGTAGTTCAGCAGGTGCGGGTCCATGTGCATCTCGGTGCCGATGCCGTGGCCGCCGTAGTCCTCGATGATCCCGTACTTGCCGGTCGCCGGGCGGGGCTGGCGGCGGATGTAGGACTCGATCGCCTTGGAGATGTCGACGAGCCGGTTGTTCACCTTCATCGCGGCGATACCGGCCCACATGGACTCCTCGGTCACCCGGGAGAGCTCGATCACCTCCGGAGCGTGACCGGTGCCCACGAAGGCGGTGTACGCCGCGTCGCCGTGCCAGCCGTCCACGATCGCGCCGGCGTCGATCGAGATGATGTCGCCGTCCTTGAGGACGGTCTTGTCGTCCGGGATGCCGTGCACGACGACGTCGTTGACCGAGGTGCAGATCGTCGCGGGGAAACCGCCGTAACCCAGGAAGTTCGACTTCGCGCCGTGGTCGGCGATCACCTTGCGCGCGACCTCGTCCAGGTCCTTCGTGGTCGCCCCGGGGACGGCCGCCTCGCGCGTGGCGGCGTGAATGGCAGCGACCACGAGGCCCGCCTCGCGCATCTTCGCGATCTGCTCGGGGGTCTTGATCTGCACCATCGCTCGGCGCCTTTCTGGGTACGGAGGGGAAGGTCGAGGCCGTACTCCACGATACGGCCGCAAGCAGTCGGCCGCGGCGCCCGAGGGCGCCGCGGCCGGCAGCTGTGGTGGTGCGGGGTGGGACTCAGCCCTCGTCGGACTTCTTGAGGGCCTCCATGGCCCGCTCGGTCACGTCGGTGACCTTGCCGAGCGCGGAGATCGTCACGACCAGGCCCTGGGACCGGTAGTAGTCGATGATCGGCTCGGTCTGCGTGTGGTAGACCTCCAGCCGCGTACGCACCGTCTCCTCGGTGTCGTCGTCGCGCTGGTACAGCTCGCCACCGCAGGCGTCGCAGACGCCGTCGGCCTTCGGCGGGTTGTACGTCACGTGGAAGACGTGAGCGCTGTTGTTGCGGCAGATGCGGCGGCCGGCGATGCGCTTGACCACCTCGTCCTCGGGGACCTCCAGGTCGAGGACCGCGTCCAGCTTCACGCTCTCGGTGTGAAGCATCTCGTCCAGAGCGACGGCCTGACCCACGTTGCGCGGGAAGCCGTCCAGCAGGAAGCCGTTCTCGGCGTCGGGCTGGGACATGCGGTCCTTGGCCATGGCGATGGTGACTTCGTCCGGCACCAGCTGTCCCGCGTCCATGAAGGCGCGGGCCTGCTTGCCAAGGTCGGTGCCCTGGCTGATGTTGGCGCGGAAGAGGTCGCCCGTGGAGATGTGCGGAATCGAAAGATTCTTGGCAAGGAACGCGGCCTGCGTTCCCTTGCCGGCACCGGGCGGCCCGACGAGGACGATTCGCATCAGCGGAGGAACCCTTCGTAATTGCGCTGCTGGAGCTGACTCTCGATCTGCTTCACGGTCTCCAGACCCACACCCACGATGATCAGGATGCTCGTCCCGCCGAACGGGAAGTTCTGGTTAGCACCGCCGAAGCCTGCCAACGCCATCGTCGGCACCAGAGCGATCAGACCCAGGTACAGCGAGCCCGGCCAAGTGATCCTGTTGAGCACGTAGCTCAGATACTCGGCAGTAGGTCGACCTGCCCGGATACCCGGGATGAAGCCACCATACTTCTTCATGTTGTCGGCGACTTCCTCGGGGTTGAACGAGATCGCCACATAGAAGAATGCGAAGAACACGATCAACAGGAAGTACGTCGCGATGTAGTACGGGTGGTCGCCCTTGACGAAGTGGTCCTGAATCCAGGTCGCCCAGCCCGCTGTGGAGTTGGAGAACTGAACGATTAGAGCAGGAATGTAGAGCAGCGAAGAAGCGAAGATGACGGGAATCACACCCGCCTGGTTCACCTTCAACGGGATGTAAGTGGACGTACCGCCGTAGGACCGGCGGCCGATCATGCGCTTCGCGTACTGCACCGGAACACGGCGCTGGGCCTGCTCCACGAAGACGACGAGGCCCACCATCACGAAGCCGATGAGGATGACGGTGATGAACTCGATCCAGCCGTCGGCCAGCTTGCCGCTCTGCTTGATGGCCCACAGGGCGCCGGGGAAGCTGGCGGCGATCGAGATGAACATCAGGATCGACATGCCGTTGCCGATGCCGCGGTCGGTGATGAGCTCACCGAGCCACATGACGGCCGCGGTGCCCGCGGTCATGGTGATGACCATGACGATGGTCGTGAAGATCGACTGGTTCGGGACGATCTGGTCGGCGACCGGGCAGCCGCTGAACAGCGCACCGCTGCGGGCGGTCGCCACGAGTCCGGTGCCCTGGAGGATGGCCAGCGCCACGGTCAGATAACGCGTGTACTGCGTGATCTTCGCCGTGCCCGACTGCCCTTCCTTCTTGAGGGCTTCGAGCCGGGGAATGACGACGGTCAGCAGCTGGAGAATGATGCTGGCCGTGATGTACGGCATGATGCCGAGCGCGAAGATCGTGATCTGCAGCAGTGCACCACCGCTGAACATGTTGACCAGACCGAAGAGGCTGTTGTTGCCCTTGCTGGCCTGATCAACACAGGTCTGGACGTTCTCGTAGCTCACCCCCGGTACGGGAATGTGCGCCCCGAGACGGTAGAGCACGATGATGCCGAGCGTGAAGAGCAGCTTCTTGCGCAGGTCGGGCGTCTTGAACGCCCGGGCGAACGCGGTGAGCACGGTGCCTCCTGCGACCCCCGCGCAAAAGCGAGAGGTGACGGTCTTGAGGATCGACGGTTACGTAACAGCCAAAGGGCCCCGGGCGTTTGCCCAGGACTTACCACAGCAACGCACGCCACCTTACCGGCGGACATGCCCCCCTAGGAACGACCAACCGGGGATGCCCCAAATGAGAGGCATCCCCGGTCGGATGTTCAGGCCACAGCCCTGTCCGAGTTGTCTCAGACGAGTTCGGTGACGGTGCCGCCCGCGGCGGCAATCTTCTCCTTGGCGGAGCCGGAGACGGCGTCAACCGAAACCTGCAGCGCCACGGAGATCTCGCCCTGTCCGAGGACCTTGACGAGGTGGTTGTTGCGCACAGCGCCCTTGGCGACCAGGTCGGCCACCGTGACCTCTCCACCCTCGGGGTAGAGCGTCGCGAGCTTGTCCAGGTTCACGACCTGGTACTCCGTGCGGAACGGGTTCTTGAAGCCCTTGAGCTTCGGGAGACGCATGTGGAGGGGCATCTGCCCACCCTCGAAGCGCTCCGGAACCTGGTAACGAGCCTTCGTACCCTTGGTACCACGGCCTGCGGTCTTACCCTTGGACGCCTCACCACGACCCACACGGGTCTTGGCGGTCTTGGCGCCCGGGGCAGGCCGGAGGTTGTGGGCCTTCAGCGGGCTGTTCTCCGCCATGTCAGTCAACCTCCTCAACCGTCACGAGGTGGCGGACGGTGTGCACCATTCCGCGGAACTCGGGGCGGTCCTCCTTGACAACCACGTCGTTCAGGCGCTTGAGCCCGAGCGAACGCAGGGTGTCGCGGTGGTTCTGCTTGCTGCCGATGTACGACTTCGTCTGCGTGATCTTGAGGCGAGCCATTACGCACCCGCTCCCGCACGCGCACGAAGCAGAGCCGCGGGGGCGACGTCCTCGAGGGGCAGACCACGGCGAGCCGCGATCTCCTCGGGACGCTGCAGGCCCTGGAGGGCCGCCACGGTCGCGTGCACGATGTTGATCGGGTTCGAAGAACCGAGCGACTTCGACAGGATGTCGTGAACGCCGGCGCACTCCAGAACGGCGCGCACCGGGCCACCCGCGATCACACCGGTACCGGGGGAAGCAGGCTTCAGCAGGACGACGCCCGCAGCCTTCTCGCCCTGGATCGGGTGAGGGATGGTGCCCTGGATACGCGGAACCTTGAAGAAGCTCTTCTTGGCCTCTTCAACGCCCTTGGCGATGGCCGCGGGAACTTCCTTGGCCTTGCCGTATCCGACACCGACGGTGCCGTCACCATCGCCCACCACAACCAGCGCGGTGAAGCTGAAGCGACGACCACCCTTCACTACCTTGGCGACGCGGTTGATCGCGACGACGCGCTCGACGTACGCGGTCTTCTCGGCGGCTGCGCCACCGTCACGGCCCTTCCGGTCCCGCCGCTCGCCGCCACCGGCACCGCTTCCGCGGCGCTGGGGTCCAGCCATTGGAATTACCTCTCTCTGTTACGTCCGCTGTGCGTAGGAACCGGGGCTTAGAACTTCAGCCCGGCTTCACGGGCGGCGTCAGCCAGAGCGGCAATCCGCCCGGCGTACTGGTTACCACCGCGGTCAAACACGACGGCCTCGACGCCTGCGGCCTTGGCGCGCTCGGCGACCAGGGCGCCGACCTGCTTGGCCTGGGCGCTCTTGTCACCCTCGCCACCACGGATCGACGTGTCCAGGGTCGACGCCGACGCGAGCGTGTGGCCCGCGATGTCGTCGATGACCTGGGCGACGATGTGGCGGTTGGAACGCGTCACGACCAAGCGGGGACGCTCCGGCGAACCGGAGATGTGCTTGCGGACGCGGATGTGGCGCCGCTTGAGAGCGGCACGCTTGTACGCGTCGCCCTTGGCGATCTTCACACCGTATGCCATGGCTACTTACCAGCCTTTCCGACCTTGCGGCGGATGACCTCGCCCGCGTACTTGACGCCCTTGGCCTTGTACGGGTCGGGCTTCCGCAGCTTGCGGATGTTGGCGGCTACCTCGCCGACCTTCTGCTTGTCGATGCCCTCGACGCTGAGCTTCGTGGGCGACTCGACCTTGAAGGTGATGCCTTCCGGAGCCTCGATGAGGATCGGGTGGCTGTAGCCCAGGGCGAACTCCAGGTTGGAGCCCTTCGCCTGGACGCGGTAACCGACACCGCTGATCTCGAGCGCCTTGCTGTATCCCTGGGTCACGCCGGTGATCATGTTCGCCACCAGCGTGCGGGACAGGCCGTGAAGGGCCTTGTTCTGACGCTCGTCGTTCGGGCGGACGACGTTGAGCACGCCGTCCTCACCCTTGGTGACCTCGATCGGCGCTGCGACGGTGTGCGAGAGGGACCCCTTGGGGCCCTTCACCGCGACCGTGCGGCCATCGATGGTGACGTCCACACCGGCGGGAACCTGGATGGGGAGCTTGCCGATTCGCGACATGAGCTATTCCTCCGTTCCCGACTACCAGACGTAGGCGAGGACTTCCCCACCTACGCCCTTCTTGCTGGCCTGCTGGCCGGTCAGGAGACCGTGGGACGTGGAGATGATCGCCACGCCCAGGCCGCCGAGAACCTTCGGCAGATTGGTGGACTTTGCGTAGACACGCAGACCCGGCTTCGAAATGCGCTTGATGCCGGCGATCGAACGCTCGCGGTTCGGCCCGAACTTCAGCTCGAGAACGAGGCTCTTGCCGACCTCGGCGTCCTCGACCTTCCAGCCGGTGATGAAGCCCTCCTGCTGGAGGATCTCCGCGATGTGCGACTTGATCTTGCTGTGCGGCATTGCGACATCGTCGTGATACGCCGAGTTCGCGTTACGCAGACGCGTGAGCATGTCTGCGATGGGATCAGTCATGGTCATGAGTTGGCCTTCGGCCTCTCTCGCCGGGGTTTCCTGTATGCGCCATCCCTCTCCCCACTCAGTGGCGGGACGGGTGCGGTGCGGGGACCTACGGCGTAGTAAGTCGGTCAGGGCGGCAGGCGCCCAACCCTTCAAGCCTACGGCATGAAGAGCGGGGCTCCTGCCGACCGGATACTTACCGAGAGCTTTCTGGTCCTCCCAACGCCCAAAGGGCGAAGGAGAATTACCAGGAGCTCTTGGTCACGCCCGGCAGCTCGCCACGGTGAGCCATCTCACGAAGGCACACGCGGCACAGGCCGAACTTGCGGTAGACGGAGTGGGGCCGGCCGCAGCGCTGGCACCGGGTGTAACCCCGGACGCCGAACTTCGGCTTGCGGGCGGCCTTAGCGATCAGAGCCTTCTTCGCCACGGTCAGTTCTCCTTGAACGGGAAGCCGAGGTGACGAAGCAGGGCACGACCCTCGTCGTCGTTGGTCGCCGTGGTGACCACGGTGATGTCCATGCCCCGGACCCGGTCGATCTTGTCCTGGTCGATCTCGTGGAACATGACCTGCTCCGTGAGACCGAAGGTGTAGTTGCCACGGCCGTCGAACTGCTTCGGCGACAGGCCGCGGAAGTCACGGATACGCGGAAGCGCGAGCGACAGCGTACGGTCCAGGAACTCCCACATGCGGTCACCGCGGAGGGTGACGTGGCAGCCGATCGGCTGCCCCTCGCGCAGCTTGAACTGCGCGATCGACTTGCGGGCCTTCGTGACGGCGGGCTTCTGGCCGGTGATCGTGGTGAGGTCCTTGACGGCACCGTCGATCAGCTTGGAGTCGCGGGCGGCGTCGCCCACACCCATGTTGACCACGATCTTGACCAGGCCGGGGACCTGCATGACGTTCTCGTACGAGAACTCCTCACGCAGCTTGCCGGCGATTTCCTCGCGGTAGCGCGTCTTGAGACGCGGCGCAGTGGTGGTCGTCATCAGATGTCCTCACCGGTCCGCTTGGCAACGCGGATCTTCTTGCCCTCGTCGTCAAAGCGGTAGCCGACGCGGGTGACGACCTTGTTGCCGTCCTTCTCCACGACCAGCTGAACGTTGCTGACGTGGATCGGGGCCTCGGTGGTGACAATGCCACCCGTCTGCGAACCGCGAGCCGTCTGACCGGCCTTGGTGTGCTTCTTGACCCGGTTGACACCCTCGACGAGGACGCGGTCCTGAGCGGGGAAGGCAACGATGACCTTGCCCTGCTTGCCCTTGTCCTTACCGGTGATGACCTGAACCAGGTCGCCCTTCTTGATCTTCATGCTTACAGCACCTCCGGCGCGAGCGAGATGATCTTCATGAACTTCTTCTCGCGCAGCTCTCGGCCCACGGGGCCGAAGATACGGGTGCCGCGGGGGTCGCCGTCGTTCTTGAGAATGACAGCGGCGTTCTCGTCGAAGCGGATGTACGAGCCATCCTGACGACGACGCTCCTTGACGGTGCGAACGATGACGGCCTTGACGACGTCACCCTTCTTCACGTTGCCACCGGGGATTGCGTCCTTGACGGTGGCGACGATGACGTCACCGATGCCCGCGTAGCGGCGACCCGAGCCACCGAGAACACGGATGGTGAGAATTTCCTTCGCACCCGTGTTGTCGGCGACGCGCAGTCGCGACTCCTGCTGGATCACGTCTATCTCCTGATCGTCTGCCGGTTCCCGGCAGGGGCTCCGTTGCCGGTGCCCCTGCCGAGCCTGGCGGAACTGTCCTGAGGGGAGACCCCCTCAGGGATTACTTGGCCTTCTCGAGGATCTCGACGATGCGCCAGCGCTTGGTGGCGGACAGCGGACGCGTCTCCATGATGATGACGCGGTCGCCGACGCCGGCAGCGTTCTGCTCGTCGTGGGCCTTGAGCTTGTTCGTACGGCGGATGACCTTGCCGTACAGCGCGTGCTTGACGCGGTCCTCGACAGCGACGACGACGGTCTTGTCCATCTTGTCGCTGACGACCAGACCCTCACGGGTCTTGCGGAAACCGCGGTCGGTGTTCGTCTCAGTCACAGTCTTCTCGCTCATCAGACGCTCTCCACCGTCTCGATGCCCAGCTCGCGCTCGCGCATCAGGGTGTAGATCCGGGCGATGTCCTTACGGACGGACTTGAGCCGACCGTGGTTCTCGAGCTGGCCCGTCGCCGCCTGGAAGCGGAGGTTGAACAGCTCTTCCTTGGCCTCGCGGAGCTTGTTGAGGAGCTCCTCGTTGCCCAGCTCGCGCAGCTCGGACGCCTTGGTACCGGCCGACATCACGACTCACCTGCCTCGCGCCGAACGATCCGGCACTTCATCGGAAGCTTGTGAGCAGCGCGGGTGAGCGCCTCACGAGCAATCTTCTCGTTCGGGTAGGACAGCTCGAACATCACCCGACCGGGCTTGACGTTCGCGATCCACCACTCGGGAGAACCCTTACCGGAACCCATGCGGGTCTCGGCAGGCTTCTTCGTCAGGGGGCGGTCCGGGTAGATGTTGATCCAGACCTTGCCGCCACGCTTGATGTGGCGGGTCATCGCGATACGAGCTGCCTCGATCTGGCGGTTCGTCACGTACGCCGGGGACAGCGCCTGGATGCCGTACTCGCCGAACGCAACCTGCGTGCCACCCTTGGACATACCGCTGCGCTTCGGGTGGTGCTGCTTGCGGTGCTTGACCCTACGGGGGATCAGCATTTCGGTCAGGCCTCCGTTCCGGTGCTCTCAGCCGGAGCAGCGGCGGCGGGAGCGTCGGCCTTGGGGGCCTCCGCTGCCGGCGCGGACTGCTGCGGCTTGCGGCCGCGACCGCCACGCTCGCCACCACGGCCACCACGGCCGGCCGGGCGGTCAGCGCCGCCACGAGCCGGACGGTTGCCGGCGCGAGCCGCTGCGTTCTCGGCGCGGACCTCGGCGATGTTCTTGACGTCGCCCTTGTAGATCCAGACCTTCACGCCGATGCGGCCGAAGGTCGTCTTGGCCTCGAAGAAGCCGTAGTCGACGTTCGCACGGAGCGTGTGCAGGGGCACACGGCCCTCGCGGTAGAACTCCGAGCGGGACATCTCGGCGCCGCCGAGGCGGCCACCGCACTGGATCTTGATGCCCTTGGCGCCGGCCTTCATCGTGCTCTGCATGCTCTTGCGCATGGCACGACGGAAGGAGACGCGGGAGGAGAGCTGCTCGGCGACGGCCTGGGCCACCAGCTGAGCGTCCACCTCGGGGTTCTTGACCTCGAGGATGTTCAGCTGGACCTGCTTGCCGGTCAGCTTCTCCAGCTCGCCACGGATGCGGTCGGCCTCGGCGCCGCGGCGGCCGATGACGATGCCCGGGCGGGCGGTGTGGATGTCAACGCGGACGCGGTCGCGGGTGCGCTCGATCTCCACCTTGGAGATGCCGGCCCGCTCCATGCCCTTCGTCATCATGCGACGAATGGCGACGTCTTCCTTGACGTAGTCCTTGTACAGCTTGTCGGCGTACCAACGGGACTTGAAGTCCGTGGTAATGCCGAGCCGGAACCCGTGCGGGTTTACCTTCTGGCCCATTACCGGGTTCCTTCCTTGCTGCTGACGACCACGGTGATGTGGCTGGTCCGCTTACGGATCCGGTAGGCACGGCCCTGAGCACGCGGACGGAACCGCTTCAGGGTCGGGCCCTCGTCCACGTACGCCTCGCTGATGACCAGCGAAGAGGCGTCGGTGTGGTCGTAGTTGTGTGCGGCGTTGGCGATGGCGCTGTCCAGCACCTTGCCAACCGGCACGCTCGCGGCCTGCGGGGCGAAACGCAGGACCGCCTGAGCCTCCGTGGCATCCATGCCACGGATGAGGTCCACCACGCGGCGGGCCTTCATGGGCGTGACGCGGATGTACCGCGCCTGGGCCCTGGCTTCCATGGTTGTCCCTTCGGTGTAAGTCATAGTCGTTTCCACCCCGCGGTTAGCGGCGCTTCGACTTCCGGTCGTCCTTGACGTGGCCGCGGAAGGTGCGAGTCGGCGAGAACTCGCCGAGCTTGTGGCCGACCATCGACTCGGTGACGAACACCGGGACGTGGATCTTGCCGTTGTGCACCGCGATGGTGTGACCCAGCATGGCCGGGACGATCATCGAGCGACGGGACCAGGTCTTGATGACGTTCTTGGTGCCTGCCTCGTTCTGTACGTCCACCTTCTTGATGAGGTGGCCGTCGACGAAGGGCCCCTTCTTGAGACTGCGCGGCATCTAAACCCGCTCCTAGCGCTTCTTGTTCGTCTTGCGGCGGCGGACGATGTACTTGTTCGAAGCCTTCTTCGGCGAACGAGTACGACCCTCCTTCTGACCCCACGGCGAGACCGGGTGACGTCCACCGGAGGTCTTGCCTTCACCACCACCGTGCGGGTGGTCAACCGGGTTCATCGCGACACCGCGGACGGTCGGGCGAACGCCCTTCCAGCGCATGCGGCCGGCCTTGCCCCAGTTGATGTTCGACTGCTCGGCGTTGCCGACCTCGCCGATCGTGGCGCGGCAGCGGGCGTCGACCAGCCGGATCTCACCGGACGGCATACGAAGGTGGGCCATCGTGCCCTCCTTCGCCAGCAGCTGCACGGAGGCACCCGCGGAACGGGCGAACTTCGCGCCGCCGCCGGGCCGCAGCTCGATGGCGTGGATGGTCGTACCGACCGGGATGTTGCGCAGCGCCAGGTTGTTGCCCGGCTTGATGTCGGCGCCCGGACCGTTCTCGACGCGGTCACCCTGCGACAGACCACGGGGGGCGACGATGTAACGCTTCTCGCCGTCCGCGTAGTGCAGCAGCGCGATGCGCGCGGTGCGGTTGGGGTCGTACTCGATGTGCGCGACCTTGGCCGGCACGCCGTCCTTGTCGTGACGACGGAAGTCGATCACTCGGTAGGCGCGCTTGTGGCCACCGCCCTGGTGGCGAACGGTCACACGACCGGCGTTGTTACGGCCGCCCTTGCTGTGCAGGGGGCGGACCAGCGACTTCTCCGGCGTGGACCGCGTGATCTCGACAAAGTCGGCGACGCTGGAGCCACGACGGCCCGGGGTCGTCGGCTTGTACTTGCGGATACCCATTTCTCAGTCCTCGTCCGATTCCGGACGACTCGACCTCCGTCAGGAGGTCGGGCCGCCGAAGATGTCGATACGGTCGCCCTCGGCGAGGGTCACGATGGCGCGCTTCGTGTCGGCGCGCTTGCCGAAACCGGTCTTGGTGCGCTTGCGCTTACCCTGCCGGTTGATCGTGTTGACCCCGGTGACCTTGACCGAGAAGACCGCTTCCACGGCCTGCTTGATCTGGGTCTTGTTGGAGCCGGGCGCGACGATGAACGTGTACTTGTTCTCGTCGAGCAGCGCGTAGCTCTTCTCGGAAACAACCGGCTTGACGAGAACGTCACGCGGGTCCGAGTAGGTCTTGCTGGTAACGGTCGCCTCACTCATCAGGCGGCGCTCCCTTCGGTCTCAGCGGTCTGGGGGCCAGACACGAAGGACTCGAAAGCGGCCTGGGTGAAGACCACGTCGTCAGAGACGATCACGTCGTACGTGTTCAGCTGGCCCGGCTCCAGGATGTGCACCTGGGGCAGGTTGCGCGCGGACAGCCACGCGGCCTCGTCGGCACGCTCGACGACCAGGAGCAGGTTGCTGCGCTCCGAGATCTTGCCGAACAGCGTCTTGGCGGCCTTGGTGGAGATCCCACCCTCGACCACGCCGGTGACGACGTGGATGCGGGAGTGACGCGCCCGGTCCGAGAGGGCACCGCGCAGGGCGGCGGCCTTCATCTTCTTCGGGGTGCGCTGCGAGTAGTCACGCGGCTGCGGGCCGTGGACGACGCCACCGCCGGCGAACTGCGGCGCGCGGGTCGAACCCTGGCGCGCGCGGCCGGTGCCCTTCTGGCGGTACGGCTTGCGCCCACCACCACGGACCTCGCCGCGGGTCTTGGTCTTGTGCGTGCCCTGACGGGCAGCTGCCAGCTGTGCGACGACGACCTGGTGGATCAGCGGAACGCTGGTCTTCGCGTCGAAGATCTCCGCGGGGAGCTCGACGGTACCGGCCTTGTCGCCTGCCGGCGAAAGGATGTCAATGGTGCTCATTACCTCAAGCCCCCTTGGCCGCGGTACGGACCAGGACGAGGCCGCCGTTCGGACCGGGGACCGCGCCCTTGATGAGCAGCAGACCCTTCTCCGCGTCAACCGCGTGGATGGTCAGGTTCTGGGTGGTGACGCGCTCGTTACCCATCCGACCGGCCATGCGCATGCCCTTGAAGACACGCCCAGGGGTGGCGCAGCCACCGATCGAACCGGGGGAACGGTGCTTGCGCTGGACGCCGTGGCCGGCGCCGAGGCCCTTGAAGTTGTGACGCTTCATGACACCGGCGAAGCCCTTGCCCTTGCTCTTGCCCGTGACGTCAACCTTGACGCCGGACTCGAACACCTCGGCAGTGACCTCCTGGCCCAGCGTGTACTCGCTGGCGTCAGGGGTGCGGAGCTCCACCAGGTGGCGGCGCGGGGTGACGTCGGCCTTGGCGAAGTGGCCCTTGAGGGGCTTGTTCACCTTGCGCGGGTCGATCTCGCCGAAGGCGATCTGGACCGACTCGTAGCCGTCGCTGTCGTTCGTACGCACCTGCGTGACGACGCACGGACCGGCCTTGACGACGGTCACCGGGACAACCCGGTTGTTCTCGTCCCAGACCTGGGTCATGCCGAGCTTCTCGCCCAGGACGCCCTTGATGTTCTTGCTCATCTCGGCCCGTCCCCTCAGAGCTTGATCTCGATGTCGACGCCCGCCGGAAGGTCGAGGCGCATCAGCGAGTCAACCGTCTTCGGCGTGGGGTCGAGGATGTCGATGAGGCGCTTGTGCGTGCGCATCTCGAAGTGCTCGCGAGAGTCCTTGTACTTGTGCGGCGACTTGATGACGCAGTACACGTTCTTCTCAGTGGGCAGCGGCACCGGGCCCGCGACCGACGCACCAGTGCGGGTCACCGTCTCGACGATCTTCTTCGCCGAGGAGTCGATGACCTCGTGGTCGTAGGCCTTGAGCCGGATGCGGATCTTCTGTCCCGCCATGGCTACTAGTAGTCCTGTCTCTCATAACGCTCTGGAACCCGGGAGTTCTCGTAACTCCGCCTCCGACCCACGCGGTCGGGCGTGTCGCGCCCCCTCTACGAAGATCTCCCGAAGGATTTCCCAACCAAGGGGGTGCGGGCCGAGACCGCGCTGCCGGGGGCGAAACCCCACCGGGTGCCTGGTCAGTGCCCCACTGACACTTCCCGGAAGATTCCCGTACGTCCGACCCTGGGGGTCGACGAGTACTGTGGGACTCGCTTCCGGTCCTCCCGGCGGGAGGCGCGCAGCATTGACACTCAACCGAGCAACCTGGCTAGTGTGCCATACGGGCTGCGGGCCTGGCCAATCGGGTCGGGGATCTTACCCCCTGCGAGGGAGCATTCAAACGCGGACGCCCACCAGGGCCCGCATGTCGCCCCTGCTCGGCAATCGCACGACCGTTCCCCACGTCACGCGATGAGGCGATTCGCCCCGTTCGGCGCGGGACTGTGCGACCCCGGGAACCCGCCTTCCTGGCGTCGAGGAGCCGCCTGGTTGAATCCGGCCATGCCGACACGCACCGTCCGGGCCTGGAGCCTGCGCCCCGCCACGCCCGAGGACCTCGACGCCATGACCGAGCTGCGGGCCGAGGTGATGCGCCCCGACCTGGAGCGTCTGGGCCGCTACGACGCTCACCGCGTCCGGCAGCGGCTGCGTGACGCGTACGAGCCGGGGCACACCTCGATCGTGGAGTACGACGGTGACTTCGCGGGCTGTGTCGCCCTGCGCCCCGCCGAGGACGGCTGGTGGCTGGAGCACTTCTACCTCTCCCCCGCACTGCACGGCCGCGGCATAGGCACGGCCGTGCTCGCCGGCCTCCTGGCCCGTACGGACGCCATGGGAGCGCCCGTGCGCCTGGACGTCCTCCAGGGCAGCGCGGCCCGCCGGCTGTACGAGCGCCACGGCTTCACCCTGGAGCGCGAGGACCCGGTGGACGTCTACATGGTGCGGGCGCCTCGGGGCTGAGCTCCGCGGGGCGGGACCTTCGCGCTCACGAAACGCTTGTCCGCGGCAGGCGGCAGGGAACGAGCCACGGGGAGCGCGCGGCAGGCGGCAGGCGGCAGGCGGCAGGCGGCAGGCGGCAGGCGGCAGGCGGCAGGCCATAACGCGCCGGCATGGGCGGCCGTGATGTACCCGGCACCGCGGTTCTCCGGGACTCTGGGGCGCGTCGATCCCCCACCGGCACGCCCCCGTGCGTGCCCCCTGAAACGAGGAAGCATGCGCATATCCAGGCTCGTCCCCGCCGCAGCTGCCGCGGCGGCCTGCGCCCTCGCCCTGTTCTCGCCCACCGCGTCGGCCGCGTCGTCGTCGGCGGCCCCCACCGCTCAGGCCGTACAGCCGATCATCGGCGGTGGCTACGCGCAGTCCTCGCCCGGGGCGGCCCGCCTCTTCTCCAACGGCCGGGAGACCTGTTCCGCGACGATCATCGCGCCGACGTGGATCCTCACCGCGAAGCACTGCGTCTCCGGAGGCGGGCTGTCGTTCCGTATCGGCAGCCTCGACCAGCACAGCGGCGGCACCCTGGCCAACGGCGTCCAGACCTACACCCACGGCTCCGACCTGGCGCTCGTCCGCCTGGACCGCTCCGTGCAGGGCACCTACGCCACGCTCGGCCAGCCCGGCACCGTGCGTGTGGGCCAGACCGTGCAGGTGTGGGGGTGGGGCGCCACCTCGCAGTGCGGCTCCGAGGCGAACTGCCAGTCCCCCTATCTGAAGGTCGCGAACGTCACCGTGACCAGCGGCTGCACCGACGCCTACGGCGGCTCGGCGATCTGCGCCCGGCGCGGGAACGGCATCACCGCCGGCGGCGACTCGGGTGGCCCGATGACCCTGAACGGCGTCCAGGTCGGCGTCGCGTCCACCAGCGACCGGCAGACCACGACGGCGTACACGAACGTCACGGCCTACCGCTCCTGGATCCAGTCGGTCGCCGGCGTCTGACGCCGCCCGTACGCATGGCGAAGGGCCCCGTACCTCTCTCGCGAGAGGTACGGGGCCCTTCTGGTGCTCAGTGAGGAGCAACCAGGTCAGACGATCAAGTAATTACTTGATGATCTTGGTGACCTGGCCGGCGCCCACGGTCCGGCCACCCTCACGGATGGCGAACTTCAGGCCCTCTTCCATGGCGACCGGCTGGATCAGCGCGACGTCCATGAGGGTGTTGTCACCCGGCATGACCATCTCGGTGCCCTCGGGAAGGGTCACAACGCCCGTCACGTCCGTGGTACGGAAGTAGAACTGCGGGCGGTAGTTGTTGAAGAAGGGGGTGTGACGGCCACCCTCGTCCTTCGACAGGATGTAGGACTGGGCCTGGAAGTCGGTGTGCGGCGTGACCGAACCCGGCTTGATGATGACCTGGCCGCGCTCGACGTCCTCGCGCTTGATGCCACGAAGCAGCAGACCGACGTTCTCACCGGCCTGGCCCTCGTCGAGCAGCTTGCGGAACATCTCGATGCCGGTGACCGTGGTGGTGGTCTTCTCGGTCTTGATACCGACGATGTCGACGGTCTCGTTGACCTTCAGGACACCACGCTCGATACGGCCGGTGACGACCGTACCGCGACCGGTGATCGTGAAGACGTCCTCGATGGGCATGAGGAACGGCTTCTCGACGTCACGCTCGGGCTGCGGGATGGCCTCGTCGACGGCGGCCATGAGGTTGAGGACCGACTGGCCCCACTCCTTGTCGCCCTCGAGCGCCTTGAGCGCCGAGACCTTGACGACGGGAACGTCGTCGCCCGGGAACTCGTACTCGGAGAGGAGCTCACGGACCTCGAGCTCGACGAGCTCCAGGATCTCCTCGTCGTCCACCATGTCGGCCTTGTTCAGGGCGACGACGATGTACGGCACGCCTACCTGGCGGGCCAGGAGCACGTGCTCCTTGGTCTGCGGCATCGGGCCGTCGGTGGCCGCGACCACGAGGATGGCGCCGTCCATCTGCGCCGCACCCGTGATCATGTTCTTGATGTAGTCGGCGTGACCCGGGCAGTCGACGTGCGCGTAGTGACGCGACTCCGTCTGGTACTCGACGTGCGCGATCGAGATCGTGATACCGCGCTGGCGCTCCTCAGGAGCCTTGTCGATCTGGTCGAAGGCCGAGGCCTCGTTCAGGTCCGGGTACGCGTCGTGCAGCACCTTGGTAATGGCGGCCGTGAGGGTCGTCTTACCGTGGTCGATGTGACCGATGGTGCCGATGTTGACGTGCGGCTTAGTCCGCTCGAACTTTGCCTTCGCCACTGGGGTCCTCCTGAGTGGTTCTGTACGCCTTGCTTCATCGGCGCCAGGTGATCTTTGCTGGAATGCCGGTGCCGGGGGCATCCGCCGCGCTGCTTGCGCACTGCGACGAATGCCCGACCGGGCTCCGGTGACAAGCCTAAAGCGTGAGCTCCGAAGAGTTACTCGCCCTTGGCCTTCGCGATGATCTCCTCGGCGACGTTCCGCGGAACCTCGGCGTAGGAGTCGAACTGCATCGAGTAGCTTGCGCGACCCGAGGTCTTGCTGCGGAGGTCTCCGACGTAGCCGAACATCTCCGAGAGGGGCACGAGGCCCTTCACGACGCGAGCGCCGCTGCGCTCCTCCATGGCCTGGATCTGGCCACGGCGGGAGTTGAGGTCGCCGATGACATCGCCCATGTAGTCCTCGGGCGTGGTGACCTCGACGGCCATCATCGGCTCGAGGAGCACGGGGGACGCCTTGCGGGCACCCTCCTTGAACGCCTGCGAACCGGCGATCTTGAAGGCGAGCTCCGAGGAGTCGACCTCGTGGTAACCACCGTCGAGAAGGGTGACGCGGACGCCGACCATCTCGTAACCGGCCAGGATGCCGAACTGCATGGCTTCCTGAGCACCCGCGTCCACCGAGGGAATGTACTCACGGGGGATGCGGCCACCGGTGACCTTGTTGACGAACTCGTAGGAGGCGTCGCCACCCTCGATGGGCTCGAGGGCGATCTGCACCTTCGCGAACTGGCCGGTACCACCAGTCTGCTTCTTGTGCGTGTAGTCGATGCGCTCGACGGTCTTGCGGATCGTCTCGCGGTAAGCGACCTGGGGCTTGCCGACGTTCGCCTCGACGCGGAACTCGCGCTTCATGCGGTCGACGAGCACCTCGAGGTGAAGCTCGCCCATACCACCGATGATGGTCTGGCCGGTCTCCTCGTCGGAGTGCACCTGGAAGGAGGGGTCCTCCTCCGAGAGGCGCTGGATGGCGACACCCAGCTTCTCCTGGTCACCCTTGGACTTGGGCTCGATGGCGACCTGGATGACCGGCGCCGGGAAGTCCATGGACTCCAGGATCACCGGGTTCTTGTCGTCACACAGCGTCTCACCGGTGGTGGTCTGCTTGAGGCCCATGACGGCGATGATGTCACCGGCGCCCACCGACGCGATCTCCTCACGCTTGTTCGCGTGCATGCGGTAGATCTTGCCGATGCGCTCCTTCTTGCCCTTGACCGAGTTCAGCACCGCGGTGCCGGCCTCGAGGCGACCGGAGTAGATCCGGACGAAGGTGAGCTTGCCGAGGTGCGGGTCGCTGGCAATCTTGAACGCGAGACCGGAGAACGGCTCGTCGTCCGAAGGCTTGCGCTTGATGACGACCTCGGGGTCCTTGACGTCGTGGCCCTCGATGGCCTCGACGTCCAGGGGGGAAGGCAGGTAGCGGACGACCGCGTCGAGCAGGGGCTGAACGCCCTTGTTCTTGAACGCGGTGCCACAGAACACCGGGGTGACGGTGACGGAGTCAGCACTGCCCTTGGACGCGAGGGTGATCCGACGGATCGCCTCGTGCAGCTGCTCCTGGGTGGGCTCCTCGCCCTCCAGGTACAGCTCCATCATGGCGTCGTCGTTCTCCGAGACGGCCTCAAGGAGCTTGCCGCGCCATTCCTCGGCGGCCTCCTTCAGGTTGTCCGGGATGTCGACCACGTTGTACATCTCGCCCTTGGCGGCTTCCTCCGGGTACACGAAGGCCTTCATCGACACCAGGTCGACGACGCCCGTGAAGTCGGCCTCCGCGCCGATGGGGAGCTGCATGACGATCGGGACGGCGCCGAGGCGCTCGACGATCATGTCGACACAGCGGAAGAAGTCGGCACCCGTGCGGTCGAGCTTGTTGACGAAGCAGATACGCGGCACGCCGTAGCGGTCCGCCTGACGCCAGACAGTCTCGGACTGGGGCTCGACGCCCGCGACACCGTCGAACACGGTGACGGCACCGTCGAGGACGCGGAGCGAACGCTCCACCTCGACGGTGAAGTCGACGTGACCCGGGGTGTCGATGATGTTGATGGTGTGGTCAACATCGTTGAGCGGCCAGTGACAGGTCGTCGCGGCGGACGTGATCGTGATGCCGCGCTCCTGCTCCTGCTCCATCCAGTCCATCGTGGCTGCGCCGTCGTGGACTTCACCGATCTTGTACGAGACGCCGGTGTAGAAGAGGATCCGCTCAGTGGTGGTCGTCTTGCCCGCGTCGATGTGGGCCATGATCCCGATGTTGCGGACCTTGGCCAGGTCAAGCGAAGTGGTGGCCATAAGGCTCAATCTTCTCTCGGTCTCGATGGGGTAAGCGACTACCAGCGGTAGTGCGCGAAGGCCTTGTTCGACTCGGCCATCTTGTGGGTGTCCTCGCGCTTCTTGACAGCTGCGCCAAGACCGTTGGAGGCGTCGAGCAGCTCGTTCATGAGGCGCTCGGTCATGGTCTTCTCGCGACGGGCGCGGGAGTAACCGACGATCCAGCGCAGCGAGAGGGTGGCGGCGCGACCGGGCTTGACCTCGATCGGCACCTGGTAGGTGGCGCCACCGACACGGCGGGACTTGACCTCGAGCGAGGGCTTGACGTTCTCAAGCGCGCGCTTCAGCGTGATGACCGGGTCAGCGCCGGTCTTCTCGCGGAGGCCTTCCATGGCGCCGTACACGATCCGCTCGGCGGTGGAACGCTTGCCGTCGAGGAGGATCTTGTTGATCAGCGAGGTGACAAGAGGAGAGCTGTAGACCGGGTCGATGATGACCGGGCGCTTCGGGGCGGGGCCCTTACGAGGCATTCTTACTTCTCCTTCTTGGCGCCGTAGCGGCTGCGGGCCTGCTTGCGGTTCTTGACACCCTGGGTGTCAAGGGAGCCGCGGATGATCTTGTAACGAACACCCGGCAGGTCCTTCACACGGCCACCACGCACGAGCACGATGGAGTGCTCCTGCAGGTTGTGTCCCTCACCCGGGATGTAGGCCGTGACCTCGATACCGGAGGTCAGGCGCACACGCGCGACCTTACGGAGCGCCGAGTTCGGCTTCTTCGGGGTGGTCGTGAACACACGCGTGCAGACACCACGACGCTGGGGCGAACCCTCGAGCGCGGGCGTCTTGTTCTTCTCGACCTTGTCCTGCCGGCCCTTCCGGACCAGCTGCTGGATCGTAGGCACTACTTCTCCGGTTTCTGTGTGCCGTTCGTGAAACTAACCTGGAACACTCGCCGACCCACGCGGTCGGGTGTGTCGAATACTGCACGCCCCTGCGATCAGGCAGGAGAGACGCAGATTGCGGTGGCCACTTACGGAGTCGCCGTGCGGCAGAGGACACGCACGCGAACCCAGGCACACCCCAGGCACAAGGCTTGAGCGTACCTACCTCACGGAGCTGGGTCAAAACAAATGCCCCGGGGACGGCCGCCCCCTCGCGCCCACGGAACCCTCACACGGGCGCGCGGTGACCGCCGGCGCCGTACCGGGGACCGGGGGCCCGCGGCAGGAAGGCCCGCCGGGGCCGCCCCAGGCGCCTCCCACCTGGGCGGACGCACCGTCGGGGGGTCACCCGCCGCCCGGCCGCGCGAGACGTGCGTGCGCCCGGCCCGCTCACGCGGCGTGAGCGAACTCACGGCTCCCCCACGCACGCCGAAGGGCGGCCACCCCGTACGAAACGGGGTGACCGCCCTTCGGTCGTGTCAAGCGACTCGCTTACTGGTTGTACGGACCGTAGTCGTAGTCCTCCAGCGGAACGGCCTGGCCGGAGCCCGTGCCGAACGGCGAGTAGTCGATGTCGTCGTAGCCGACGGCCGAGTACATCGCGGCCTTGGCCTCCTCGGTCGGCTCGACCCGGATGTTGCGGTAGCGGGACAGGCCCGTACCGGCCGGGATGAGCTTACCGATGATGACGTTCTCCTTGAGGCCGATCAGGGAGTCCGACTTGGCGTTGATCGCCGCGTCGGTCAGGACCCTGGTCGTCTCCTGGAAGGACGCCGCCGACAGCCACGACTCGGTGGCGAGCGAGGCCTTGGTGATACCCATCAGCTGCGGACGGCCGGAGGCGGGGTGACCGCCCTCGGTGACCACACGACGGTTCTCGGTCTCGAACTTCGAGCGCTCGACGAGCTCGCCCGGCAGCAGCTCCGCGTCGCCGGACTCGATGATCGTCACACGGCGCAGCATCTGCCGGATGATGATCTCGATGTGCTT
The DNA here is from genome assembly GCF_001905505.1 of Streptomyces sp. CB02058. GTDB lineage: Bacteria > Actinomycetota > Actinomycetes > Streptomycetales > Streptomycetaceae > Streptomyces. Next base: position 455,324 of record NZ_LIPG01000001.1, on the reverse strand, counting down.
GTCGTGGATCGACACACCCTGCGAGTTGTAGACCTTCTGGACCTCGCCGACCAGGTGGACCTGGACCGCGCGCTGACCGAGGATCCGCAGCACGTCGTGCGGGTTGGTGGCACCGACGGTGAGCTTCTGGCCCACCTCGACCGCGTCGCCCTCGCCGACCAGGAGACGGGCACGCTTGGAGATCGGGAACGCCGTCTCCTCGCTGCCGTCGTCCGGGGTGACGACGAGCTTCTTGGTCTTCTCGGTCTCCTCGATGCGGACCCGGCCCTTGGCCTCCGAGATCGGGGCGACACCCTTGGGGGTACGCGCCTCGAAGAGCTCGACGACACGGGGCAGACCCTGCGTGATGTCGTCACCGGCCACACCACCGGTGTGGAAGGTACGCATCGTCAGCTGGGTACCGGGCTCACCGATGGACTGGGCGGCGATGATGCCGACCGCCTCACCGATGTCGACCAGCTTGCCGGTGGCGAGCGAGCGTCCGTAGCAGAAGGCACAGGTGCCGACCGCGGACTCACAGGTCAGGACCGAGCGGGTCTTGACCTCCTCGACGCCGGCGCCCACGAGGGCGTCGATCAGGACGTCACCGAGGTCGACGTTGGCAGGCGCGATGACCTTGCCGTCGACGACGACGTCCTCGGCGAGCATGCGGGCGTAGACCGAGGTCTCGACGTCGTCCGTCTTGCGCAGGACACCGTCGGCGCCCTTGACGGCGATCTTCAGCTTGAGGCCGCGGTCGGTGCCGCAGTCCTCCTCGCGGATGATGACGTCCTGCGAGACGTCCACCAGACGACGGGTCAGGTAACCCGAGTCGGCGGTACGCAGGGCGGTGTCCGCCAGACCCTTACGGGCACCGTGCGTGGAGATGAAGTACTCCAGAACGGTGAGGCCCTCACGGAAGGACGCCTTGATGGGACGGGGAATCGTCTCGTTCTTGGCGTTCGACACCAGACCACGCATACCCGCGATCTGACGCATCTGCATCATGTTTCCTCGGGCACCCGAGTCGACCATCATGAAGATGGGGTTCGTCTTCGGGAAGTTCGCGTTCATCGCCTCGGCAACCTCGTTGGTCGCCTTGGTCCAGATCGCGATGAGCTCCTGCGTGCGCTCGTCCTTGGTGATGAGACCGCGCTCGTACTGCTTCTGGACCTTCTCGTCCTGCTCCTCGTAGCCCTTGACGATGGCCTTCTTGGCCTCGGGCACGACGACGTCGGAGATGGCCACGGTCACACCGGAGCGGGTCGCCCAGTGGAAACCGGCCGCCTTCAGGTTGTCGAGCGTCGCCGCCACGATGACCTTGGGGTAGCGCTCGGCCAGGTCGTTGACGATCTCGGAGAGCTGCTTCTTGCCCACCGAGTAGTCGACGAACGGGTAGTCCTCGGGCAGCAGCTCGTTGAAGAGCGCGCGGCCCAGGCTCGTACGCAGGCGGAAGGTGTCACCCGGCTGGTACTCGGGCTCGCCCTCCTCGGCGACCGGAGGCACCCAGCCACGCGGCGGCATGGTGCCCACCGGGAAGCGGATGTCGACCTTCGCCTGGAGCGACAGCTCGCGGGCGTCGAAGGCCATGGTGGCCTCGGCCGTGGAGCCGAACGCGCGGTCCGTGCCCTTGACGTTGCGGCCCTCTTCGTCCGTGGTGAGGAAGAAGAGACCCAGCACCATGTCCTGGGTCGGCATGGTGACGGGGCGACCGTCGGCCGGCTTCAGGATGTTGTTCGAGGACAGCATCAGGATGCGGGCCTCGGCCTGCGCCTCCGCGGAGAGCGGCAGGTGCACGGCCATCTGGTCACCGTCGAAGTCCGCGTTGAACGCGGTGCAGACGAGCGGGTGGATCTGGATGGCCTTGCCCTCGACCAGCTGCGGCTCGAAGGCCTGGATGCCGAGGCGGTGCAGCGTGGGCGCACGGTTCAGCAGCACCGGGTGCTCGGCGATGACCTCTTCGAGGACGTCGTACACCACGGTGCGGCCACGCTCGACCATGCGCTTGGCCGACTTGATGTTCTGCGCGTGGTTGAGGTCCACCAGGCGCTTCATCACGAACGGCTTGAAGAGCTCCAGTGCCATCGCCTTCGGCAGACCGCACTGGTGCAGCTTGAGCTGCGGACCGACGACGATCACGGAACGCGCGGAGTAGTCCACGCGCTTGCCGAGGAGGTTCTGACGGAAACGACCCTGCTTGCCCTTGAGCATGTCGCTCAGGGACTTCAGCGGGCGGTTGCCGGGACCGGTGACCGGGCGACCACGACGACCGTTGTCGAAGAGGGCGTCCACGGCCTCCTGGAGCATGCGCTTCTCGTTGTTCACGATGATCTCGGGCGCGCCGAGGTCGAGAAGCCGCTTCAGGCGGTTGTTGCGGTTGATCACGCGGCGGTACAGGTCGTTCAGGTCGGAGGTCGCGAAGCGGCCACCGTCCAGCTGCACCATCGGACGCAGGTCCGGCGGGATGACCGGCACGCAGTCGAGCACCATGCCCTTGGGCTTGTTGCTGGTCTGCAGGAACGCGGAGACGACCTTGAGGCGCTTGAGCGCACGGGTCTTCTTCTGGCCCTTGCCGGTACGGATGATCTCGCGGAGGCGCTCGGCCTCCTCGTCGAGGTCGAAGGACTCCAGGCGCTTCTGCAGCGCGGCGGCGCCCATGCAGCCGTCGAAGTACGTGCCGAAGCGGTCACGCAGCTCGCGGTAGAGCAGCTCGTCGCCCTCGAGGTCCTGGACCTTGAGGTTCTTGAAGCGGCTCCACACCTCGTCGAGACGGTCGATCTCGCGCTGCGCACGGTCACGCAGCTGCTTCATCTCACGCTCGGCACCTTCGCGCACCTTGCGGCGTACGTCGGCCTTGGCGCCCTCGGCCTCGAGCTCGGCCAGGTCGGTCTCGAGCTTCTTGGCACGGTTCTCGAGGTCCGAGTCGCGACGGTTCTCGACCTGCTGACGCTCGACGGAGACGTGCGCCTCCAGCGACGGGAGGTCGCGCGTGCGGCGCTCCTCGTCGACGAACGTGATCATGTACGCGGCGAAGTAGATGACCTTCTCGAGGTCCTTCGGCGCGAGGTCCAGCAGGTAGCCCAGGCGCGACGGGACGCCCTTGAAGTACCAGATGTGGGTGACGGGAGCGGCAAGCTCGATGTGGCCCATGCGCTCACGGCGCACCTTGGCGCGCGTGACCTCGACGCCACAGCGCTCACAGATGATGCCCTTGAAGCGGACACGCTTGTACTTGCCGCAGTAGCACTCCCAGTCCCGGGTCGGACCGAAGATCTTCTCGCAGAAGAGTCCGTCCTTTTCGGGCTTGAGCGTGCGGTAGTTGATGGTCTCCGGCTTCTTCACTTCGCCGTGGGACCAGGTCCGGATGTCGTCCGCGGTGGCAAGGCCGATCCGCAGCTCGTCGAAGAAGTTGACGTCGAGCACTTGTCGTCAATCCCTCTTTCGGGGGTTCGAGCCCCCTCGCTTCACGCGAGAAAACCGGGGCACTTCAGCAATGGTCTGAACGGGTCCGGGGAGAGCCGGCCGGATCACGGAGATCCGGCCGACCAACCCGTCAGACCTCTTCGACGCTGCTCGGCTCGCGCCGGGACAGGTCGATACCGAGCTCCTCCGCCGCGCGGAAGACGTCCTCGTCCGTGTCGCGCATCTCGATGGACATGCCGTCCGAGGACAGCACCTCCACGTTGAGGCAGAGCGACTGCATTTCCTTGATGAGCACCTTGAAGGACTCGGGAATGCCCGGCTCGGGGATGTTCTCGCCCTTGACGATCGCCTCGTAGACCTTCACGCGGCCGGTGACGTCGTCGGACTTGATCGTCAGCAGTTCCTGGAGGGCGTATGCGGCGCCGTAAGCCTCAAGGGCCCACACCTCCATCTCACCGAATCGCTGCCCACCGAACTGCGCCTTACCACCCAGCGGCTGCTGCGTGATCATGGAGTACGGGCCGGTCGAGCGCGCGTGGAGCTTGTCGTCGACCAGGTGGTGCAGCTTGAGGATGTACATGAACCCGACCGAGACCGGGTCCGGGAACGGCTCGCCGGAGCGGCCGTCGAACAGCTGGGCCTTGCCGGAGGGCTGGACCAGCCGGTCGCCGTCGCGGTTCGGGATCGTGGCTCCGAAGAGACCGGAGATCTCGTCCTCGCGCGCACCGTCGAAGACGGGCGTGGCGACGTTGGTGCCGGGGGCGACCTGGTCGGCGCCGATGGCCTGCAGGCGCTTGGCCCACTCGTCACCGAGGCCGGAGACGTCCCAGCCGCGGCTGGCGAGCCAGCCGAGGTGGATCTCCAGGACCTGTCCCGGGTTCATTCGGGACGGGACACCCAGCGGGTTGAGGATGATGTCGACCGGGGTGCCGTCCTCGAGGAACGGCATGTCCTCGATCGGAAGGATCTTGGAGATGACACCCTTGTTGCCGTGACGGCCGGCGAGCTTGTCACCGTCGGTGATCTTGCGCTTCTGCGCGACGTAGACGCGGACCAGCTGGTTCACGCCCGGCGGCAGCTCGTCGCCCTCTTCGCGGTCGAAGACGCGGACGCCGATGACCTTGCCGATCTCACCGTGGGGCACCTTCAGCGAGGTGTCGCGCACCTCGCGCGCCTTCTCACCGAAGATCGCGCGGAGCAGGCGCTCCTCCGGGGTCAGCTCGGTCTCACCCTTGGGCGTGACCTTGCCGACGAGGATGTCGCCGGCGACGACCTCGGCACCGATACGGATGATGCCGCGCTCGTCGAGGTCGGCGAGGACCTCTTCGGAGACGTTCGGGATGTCCCGCGTGATCTCCTCCGGGCCGAGCTTGGTGTCACGGGCGTCGACCTCGTGCTCCTCGATGTGGATCGAGGAGAGGACGTCGTCCTGCACGAGGCGCTGCGACAGGATGATCGCGTCCTCGTAGTTGTGACCCTCCCACGGCATGAACGCCACGAGCAGGTTCTTGCCGAGCGCCATCTCACCGTTCTCGGTGGCCGGCCCGTCGGCGAGGACCTGGCCCTCGATGACCCGGTCGCCCTCGGAGACGACGACCTTCTGGTTGACCGAGGTGCCCTGGTTGGAGCGCGAGAACTTGGCGATGCGGTACGTGGTGTACGTGCCGTCGTCGTTCGTGACGGTGATGTAGTCCGCGGAGACCTCCTGGACCACACCGTCCTTCTCGGCCTTCAGGACGTCACCGGCGTCGGTGGCGCAGCGGTACTCCATGCCGGTGCCGACGAGCGGCGCCTCGCTCTTGATGAGCGGGACGGCCTGGCGCATCATGTTCGCGCCCATGAGGGCACGGTTGGCGTCGTCGTGCTCCAGGAACGGGATCATCGCGGTGGCGACGGACACCATCTGGCGCGGCGAGACGTCCATGTAGTCGACGTCGTCACCGGGGATGTAGTCGACCTCTCCGCCACGACGGCGGACCAGGACGCGCGGCTCCGTGAAGCGCATGTCCTCGGAGAGCGTCGCGTTCGCCTGGGCGATCACGAAGCGGTCTTCCTCGTCGGCGGTGATGTAGTCGACCTCGTCGGTGACCTGGCCGTCGACGACCTTGCGGTACGGCGTCTCGATGAAGCCGAACGCGTTGACGCGGCCGTACGAGGCGAGCGAACCGATCAGACCGATGTTCGGGCCTTCAGGGGTCTCGATCGGGCACATGCGTCCGTAGTGGGACGGGTGCACGTCACGGACCTCGAAGCCGGCCCGCTCACGGGAGAGACCACCCGGGCCGAGAGCCGACAGGCGGCGCTTGTGGGTGAGACCCGACAGCGGGTTGTTCTGGTCCATGAACTGCGACAGCTGGCTGGTGCCGAAGAACTCCTTGATGGAGGCGACGACCGGCCGGATGTTGATCAGGGTCTGCGGCGTGATCGCCTCGACGTCCTGGGTCGTCATGCGCTCGCGCACGACGCGCTCCATACGGGCGAGACCCGTGCGGACCTGGTTCTGGATCAGCTCGCCGACGTTGCGCAGACGACGGTTGCCGAAGTGGTCGATGTCGTCGGTCTCGACGACGATCGTCCGGCCGGACTCGCCGACGGTCTCGAGCTCACCGGCGTGGAGCTTCACCAGGTACTTGATGGTGGCGATGATGTCGTCGCTGGTGAGGACACCGGCGTCGAGCGGCTCGTCGGCGCCGAGCTTCTTGTTCACCTTGTAGCGGCCGACCTTCGCGAGGTCGTAGCGCTTCGGGTTGAAGTAGAGGTTCTCGAGCAGCGTCTGAGCGGCCTCGCGCGTGGGCGGCTCGCCCGGGCGCAGCTTGCGGTAGATGTCGAGCAGCGCGTCGTCCTGGCCCTGGGTGTGGTCCTTCTCCAGGGTGGCGCGCATGGACTCGTACTCGCCGAACTCCTCGAGGATCTGCTCGGTGGTCCAGCCGAGAGCCTTCAGGAGGACGGTGACGGACTGCTTGCGCTTGCGGTCGATGCGGACACCGACCATGTCGCGCTTGTCGATCTCCATCTCCAGCCAGGCACCCCGGGACGGGATGATCTTGGCGGAGAAGATGTCCTTGTCGGACGTCTTGTCGATGGAGGAGTCGAAGTAGACACCCGGCGAGCGCACGAGCTGCGACACGACGACACGCTCGGTGCCGTTGATGACGAAGGTGCCCTTGTTGGTCATGAGCGGGAAGTCGCCCATGAAGACCGTCTGGGACTTGATCTCGCCGGTCTCGTTGTTGGTGAACTCGGCCGTGACGAAGAGCGGCGCGGCGAACGTGAAGTCGCGCTCCTTGCACTCGTCGATCGAGTTCTTGGGGGGCTCGAAGCGGTGGTCGCGGAACGTGAGCGACATCGACCCGGAGAAGTCCTCGATCGGAGAGATCTCCTCGAAGATCTCCTCCAGGCCGGACTTGGTGGGGACGTCTTGTCCGCTGTCCAGAGCAGCCTCGACGCGAGCCTTCCAGGCGGCATTGCCGAGGAGCCAGTCAAAGCTCTCGGTCTGCAGCGCGAGGAGGTTCGGAACCTCGAGGGGCTCCTTGATCTTTGCAAAAGAGATGCGCAGCGGGGCGGTGCTGGCACCGTTGTTCGTATTCGAGGTCGAGGCGTTGCGCGAGGCGGCCAAGAGGGGGTCCTTCCGAGGGCTCGGACTCACTACGCGCGTACCGGCCCCAAGCCGCACACGGAGACAGAAAACCCAAGGTCAGGGAATATCCGGCCATCGGTGCTAAGCGTGGGCATGCCCCTGGTGACGGGCAGGAGGCAGCTAACAGGCAGCGCAAAGGGTCAGTGTAGCCAAGTGGCACACTGATGTCCAGTCGGGGTTCTCAGAGACCCACGTTGCTCTCAACAGCTGTTCTCAACACCTATGAATAGCCCTCGCGCGGTGTGCGCTCTTCTTTACTGCCCTCTTCGCTCTCGATCCATGCCTCGGATGCGGATCGAGATGACGACGCGTCCTGAGAATTGCGCGCCTCGTGCGGTTCGTCAAGGCCCTGAGGCCCCGGCGGACGCCCGGCGATCTTCACCTGCGCCCGGAGGACGCCTGTTGACTGCCCCTGCGCGGCCCGGAGAAACACACGGCGAAGATCACCCTACTCGTCGAGGGCGGAAGATCAAGGCAGCCGCCGGGGGCACGCCAAAGGGCGACCACCCGGATGGGTGATCGCCCTTTGCGATGTGACATCTCAGCCTTGCGGCAGAGAGCGCCGTGCGGAGTCAGATGACTCGCAGGGTCACTTGACCTCGACGGAGGCGCCGGCGGCCTTGAGGGACTCGGCAGCCTTGTCAGCGGCCTCCTTGGCGACCTTCTCGAGGACCGGCTTCGGGGTGCCGTCGACGAGGTCCTTGGCCTCCTTCAGACCCAGGGAGGTCAGCTCACGCACGACCTTGATGACCTGGATCTTCTTCTCGCCGGCGCCGGTGAGGATGACGTCGAACTCGTCCTGCTCGGCCTCGGCCTCGGCCGGGGCACCCGGGGCGCCGGGGGCGGCAACGGCGACGGCCGCGGCGGCGGTGACGTCGAACTTCTCCTCGAAGGCCTTCACGAACTCGGAGAGCTCGATGAGGGTGAGCTCCTCGAACTGGGCGAGCAGGTCTTCCTGGCTGAGCTTCGCCATGATGGCGTCCTTCCACTAATTCGGCAGGTGGTGCCGGATGTATATGTAGGCGGGCGTACGGGCCCGCTGCGAGCCGTGGGGCGGAGTGTTACTCCGCCACCTCGGCCTCGGCGGGAGCCGACGTGTCGGCACCGCCCTGCTCGGCCCTCTTGGCGCGAAGCGCTTCCGCGGTGCGGACGAACTTCGACGGCAGAGCCTGGAAGAGCTGCGCAGCCTGAGTCTGCTTGCCCTTCATGGCGCCGGCCAGCTTGGCGAGCAGAACCTCGCGGGACTCGAGGTCCGCGAGCTTCTTGATCTCATCGGCGGACAGCGCCTTACCGTCAAGGACACCGCCCTTGATGATGAGGTTGGGGTTGTCCTTGGCGAAGTCACGAAGACCCTTCGCCGACTCCACCGGGTCACCGGTGATGAAGGCAACCGCCGTCGGGCCTGCGAACAGGTCGTCCAGCGTGTCGATCCCGGCCTCGTTGGCCGCAATCTTGGTCAGCGTGTTCTTCACCACGGCGTACTGGGCGTTCTCACCGAGCGAACGGCGCAGCTCCTTGAGCTGTGCCACGGTGAGACCCCGGTACTCGGTCAGCACGGCGGCGTTCGAGCCGCGGAACTGGTCCGTCAGCTCGGCTACCGCGGCAGCCTTGTCGGGCCTTGCCATGAGCGTCGGCCTCCTTCCGGGTGATGAGGACCGCTCAGAAGGGGCCGGTAAAGACGAAACGCCCCGGCGCAGGCGCCAGGGCGTAGCTCGACCGAAATGAATTCGGGAGCTTTCCACAGTCACCTGCGCAGGTCGCCCGTTCTCGACGGATCCTTCGGTCACCGATTCCTCTTACGAGTGCACGGCAACGACCAGCGGTCTTTGGCTTCCTGAGGAGCGTACGCGACCGGGGCCGTTCGGAGCAAATCCGTCCCGGTTCGACCGGTCGGAGAGGTTTGAACGCCTCTCGTACGGGTCCGGGGACGAGGACGGGCCCCGCAAAGCCTCTGGGAGGCTGCGGGGCCCGTACCGTGCCGTGACGGCGGCTACCGGGTGAGCGCGGGGGCTCAGACGGCGGCCGGGTCCTCCTCGACGAGGAGGTTGCGCACGCGGTTGGAGTCCAGCGGGATGCCGGGGCCCATCGTCGTGCTCATGGTCGCCTTCTTGATGAAGCGACCCTTCGCGGCGGACGGCTTCAGACGGAGGATCTCCTCCAGGGCGGCGCCGTAGTTCTCGACCAGCTTCGTGTCATCGAAAGAGGTCTTTCCGATGATGAAGTGCAGGTTCGAGTGCTTGTCGACGCGGAACTCGATCTTTCCGCCCTTGATGTCGTTGACAGCCTTGACGACATCGGGGGTGACGGTGCCGGTCTTCGGGTTCGGCATCAGACCACGCGGACCGAGCACGCGGCCGAGGCGGCCGACCTTGCCCATGAGGTCCGGCGTGGCGACGACGGCGTCGAAGTCCAGACGGCCCTTCGCCACCTCGTCGATGAGCTCGTCGGCGCCGACGATGTCGGCGCCCGCGGCTTCCGCGGCCGCAGCACGGTCACCGGTCGCGAAGACCAGGACCCGGGCGGTCTTGCCGGTGCCGTGCGGGAGGTTCACGGTGCCACGGACCATCTGGTCGGCCTTGCGAGGGTCAACACCCAGGCAGAACGCGACCTCGACGGTGCCGTCGAACTTGGTGGCGGCGGTTTCCTTGGCGAGACGGACGGCCTCGAGCGGGGCGTAGGTACGCTCCCGGTCGATCTTCGCGTCCGCAGCGCGGAGGTTCTTGCTGCGCTTCACATCTACTCCTGTGGTTGTTCAGAGTGTGGAGTCGTGGTGCGGACCAGCGCTTGGTCCTACCACTGAGGGGTGACGGGGCTGGATCAGCCTTCGACCGTGATGCCCATGGAACGGGCGGTGCCAGCGATGATCTTCGACGCGGCGTCGAGGTCGTTGGCGTTCAGGTCGGGAAGCTTGGTCGTGGCGATCTCGCGGACCTGGGCAGCCGTCAGCTTGGCGACCTTGGTCTTGTGCGGCTCGCCGGAGCCCTTGTCCACACCCGCGGCCTTGAGGATCAGCTTGGCGGCCGGCGGAGTCTTCGTGACGAAGGTGAAGGAGCGGTCCTCGTAGACCGTGATCTCCACCGGCACGACCATGCCACGCTGCGACTCGGTCGCGGCGTTGTAGGCCTTGCAGAACTCCATGATGTTGACGCCGTGCTGGCCCAGTGCGGGGCCGACCGGCGGCGCCGGGTTGGCCGCACCGGCGTTGATCTGGAGCTTGATAAGCCCCGTGACCTTCTTCTTCTTGGGAGGCATTGCTCTCTCCGGGTCCTAGTGAGAGTGTTTCGCCGCCGATTCCGGTCATCCGGATGGAGGCATACCGCACAACGATAACGGGTATAGCTGCGCGACCAAAAACCGAGCAGGTCAGATCAGCTGCGAAGCCGGTCTGACCTGCTCGGTAGGCATGTGTCCAGAAGCTGGCGGTGAAGCCGTCAGTTCTTCTGGATCTGGTCGAAGCTGAGCTCGACCGGGGTCTCGCGACCGAAGATCTCGACGAGGCCCTTGACCTTCTTCGAGTCGGCGTTGATCTCGTTGATCGTCGCCTGCAGCGTCGCGAAGGGACCGTCGGTGACGGTGACCGAGTCGCCGACCTCGAAGTCCAGCACCTGGACCTCGACCTTGCGGGCGGGAGCCGGCTTGCCCTCGGCCTCGGCCGCCTCGCGGGCCGCCTTCTCCTCGGCCTCGGGGGCGAGCATCTTGACGATCTCGTCCAGGGTCAGCGGGTACGGGTCGTAGGCGTTGCCCACGAAGCCGGTGACACCGGGCGTGTTGCGGACAACACCCCAGGACTCGTTCGTCAGGTCCATGCGCACCAGGACGTAGCCCGGGAGCTTGTTCTGACGGACGTTCTTCCGCTCGCCGTTCTTGATCTGGACGATCTCTTCCTCGGGCACCTCGGCCTGGTAGATGAAGTCCTCGACGTTGAGCGAGACGGCGCGCTGCTCCAGGTTGGCCTTCACGCGCTTCTCGTAACCGGCGTACGTGTGGATGACGTACCACTCGCCGGGCAGACCGCGGAGTTCCTCGCGCAGGGCGGCGACGGCGTCGACGGGGGCGGCCGGCTCGGCCTCCTCCGCGTCCTCGTCGGTCTCGGCCTCGTCGTCCTCGGACTCGCCGCTCTCGGCGTCCTCGTCGGACTCGACGCTCACGGCGTCCTGCTCGGCGGGCTCGCCCGCGGCGGCGTCAGCAGCTTCGACCTGGTCCGGGTCCACGGCATCCGCCGCCTCGACGATGTCGAGCTCGTCCTCGGCGGACTCGACGGCGCTCGCCGTGGGCTCGGCGTCGTCGTTCAGGTTCGGGTCAGACACGATGGCTGCTTCTTCCTGGATACAAATGGGTGGAACATGCGAAAGAGGCGCCGGTGAGGCGCCCTCCGCGGGGATCAGCCGAAGACGTACTTGATGACCCGCGCAAATCCGAAGTCAATCACGGTGACGAGACCGATCATGACGACCACGAACACGATCACCACGGCCGTGTACGTCGAAAGCTGGCTGCGCGTGGGCCAGACGACCTTGCGGAGCTCGGCGACGATCTGGCGGTAGAACAGCGCGAGACGGCCCAGAGGGCCCTTCTTTCCGCGCTTGCCGCCCTTCCGGGTCTTCTTCTTCGACTCGGGGGCTTCGTCCTCGGCATCAGGCATGTCGATGGAGCCCACGGCGTCCGTCACGCTACTCACCTGATTCCGGGTCGTGGCCGTGCCGCGCCCGGTGGAGCCGCACGGCGGTGCATTGAAGTACGTACATGCGCACACATCCTGGCGAAGGAGTGTGTAGCAGGGCCGGAGGGACTTGAACCCCCAACCGCTGGTTTTGGAGACCAGTGCTCTACCAATTGAGCTACGACCCTTTGTGGTTTCCACCAACCTACCGCATGTTCTCCGGTGACCCGGATGGAAAACGGTGCGGCTGATGAAGGCCAACGACAGGTGAGTGTACGTGCTCAGGGGCGCCGCGTCGAACAGACAACAACCGACCGGTCCTGTCCGGATGCTGTCCGAGTGCTGTCCGGTCCCTGAAACCCCTGTGCCGACGGGTTTTCCGGTCTGCGAGCATGGGGGCATGAGCGCTGCAACTTCTCCGTCCGAGCGCCGGGTCTCGGCCCGCATCGGTGCGATCTCCGAGTCCGCCACCCTCGCCGTCGACGCCAAGGCCAAGGCCCTCAAGGCCGCCGGGCGTCCGGTGATCGGCTTCGGCGCCGGCGAGCCCGACTTCCCGACCCCCGGTTACATCGTGGAGGCCGCCGTCGAGGCGTGCCGCAACCCGAAGTACCACCGCTACACCCCGGCGGGCGGGCTCCCCGAGCTCAAGGCCGCCATCGTGGCGAAGACGCTGCGCGACTCCGGCTACGAGATCGACCCCTCCCAGGTCCTGGTGACCAACGGCGGCAAGCAGGCCATCTACGAGGCCTTCGCCGCGGTCCTCGACCCGGGCGACGAGGTCATCGTCCCCGCCCCGTACTGGACGACCTACCCCGAGTCGATCCGTCTGGCCGGCGGTGTCCCGGTCGAGGTCGTGGCCGACGAGACCACCAACTACCGGGTCTCGGTCGAGCAGCTGGAGGCGGCGCGCACCGAGCGCACGAAGGTCGTCCTGTTCGTGTCGCCGTCCAACCCGACGGGCGCCGTCTACAGCGAGGCCGAGACCGAGGCGATCGGCCGCTGGGCCGTCGAGCACGGCCTCTGGGTCATGACCGACGAGATCTACGAGCACCTGGTCTACGGCGGCGCGGCCGCGGCCTCGCTCCCGGCCGTCGTGCCCGAGCTGCGCGACAAGTGCATCGTGGTCAACGGTGTCGCGAAGACGTACGCCATGACCGGCTGGCGGGTGGGCTGGATCATCGGCCCGAAGGACATCGTGAAGGCCGCGACGAACCTCCAGTCGCACGCCACCTCCAACGTCAGCAACGTCGCGCAGGCCGCAGCGCTGGCCGCGGTCTCCGGTTCGCTGGACGCGGTCGCCGAGATGAGGACGGCCTTCGACCGCCGCCGCAAGACGATCGTGCACATGCTGAACGAGATCAACGGCGTGTTCTGCCCCGAGCCGGAGGGCGCGTTCTACGCGTACCCGTCGGTCAAGGGCCTGCTCGGCAAGGAGATCCGCGGCAAGCGCCCGGCGGACTCCGTCGAGCTCGCGGCCCTCATCCTGGACGAGGCCGAGGTCGCGGTCGTGCCCGGCGAGGCCTTCGGTACGCCCGGCTACCTGCGTCTGTCGTACGCCCTGGGCGACGACGACCTCGTCGAGGGCGTCTCGCGGATCCAGAAGCTGCTGGGCGAGGCCCGCGACTGACCAGCTGATCCGCGTACGCGGGTGAGGTGGCTCCCGGCTCCGGCCGGGGGCCACTTTTTTGTTCGAGGGGCAACTCGGATGGGGAACCCGCTACCGCGGCACCCCTCGCGTGCGGCAAGATCCTTCAATGGAGCGTGACGTACGGCTGTTGCCCAAGGCCCATCTGCATCTGCACTTCACCGGGTCGATGCGGCCAACGACGCTGCTCGAACTCGCGGACAAGTACGGGGTGCATCTACCGGACGCGCTGACCGGCGGTGAACCGCCCAAGCTGCGGGCCACCGACGAGCGCGGCTGGTTCCGCTTCCAGCGTCTCTACGACATCGCCAGATCCTGCCTCCGCGCCCCGGAGGACATCCAGCGGCTGGTGCGCGAGACGGCCATGGAGGACGTCGCGGACGGCTCCGGGTGGCTGGAGATCCAGGTCGACCCGACCTCGTACGCCCCGCTGCTCGGCGGGCTCATCCCGGCGATCGAGATCATCCTGGACGCCGTGGACAGCGCGTCCCGCGAGACCGGGCTCGGGATGCGCGTGGTGATCGCGGCGAACCGGATGAAGCACCCGCTGGACGCCCGGACCCTGGCCAGGCTCGCCGTGCGGTACGCCGACCGGGGCGTCATCGGCTTCGGGCTCTCCAACGACGAGCGGCGCGGGATGGCGCGCGACTTCGACCGTGCCTTCGCCATCGCCCGCGAGGGCGGTCTGCTGGCGGCCCCGCACGGGGGCGAGCTATCGGGGCCCTCCAGCATCCGGGACTGCCTGGACGACCTCGACGCGTCCCGTATCGGGCACGGCGTACGGGCGGCGGAGGATCCACGGCTGATGCGCAGGCTCGCGGAGCGGGGCGTGACGTGCGAGGTCTGCCCGGCGTCCAATGTGGCGCTCGGCGTCTACGAGAAGCCCGCCGACGTACCCCTGCGCACTCTGTTCGACGCCGGCGTCCCGATGGCGCTGGGCGCGGACGACCCGCTGCTCTTCGGCTCCCGGCTGGCCGCGCAGTACGACCTCGTACGCCGCCATCACGGCTTCACCGACGAGGAACTGGCCGAGCTGGCCCGGCAGTCCGTGCGGGGGTCGGTGGCCCCCGCCGAGGTGCGGGAGAAGCTGCTCGGCGGGATCGACGCCTGGATCGCTAGCTGATCCCGCCCAGCAGGGTGCGCGCGAGGGAGGCCGCGAAGTCGTCCAGCGACCGCGGTGAGCCGCCCATCTCGTAGGCGAACGCACGCTGCGAGCAGGCCCCCAGGAGCAGCGAGGCGGCCGCGTAGGTGTCGGCCCCGGCTCCGACCCTGCCCGCCTGCTGTTCGGCGCGCAGATAGGCGTCGAGGCCCTCGATCGGCTTGTGCGGTCCGGTGCCCATCTCGCGCATCGCCTCGTCGTGGCGGCGCTTCAGCCGGGGCTCGGCGTAGAGCGAGGCGAGCACGGGGAAGGTCTGCTCGTAGAAGAGCGCGGCCTGGCGGGCGATCTCGCGGAGGTTCTCCTCCAGGTCGCCCTCCCCCGCCTTCAGATCGCCCAGGAGCGGCCCCAGCCGGGGCATCCGTTCGCCGAGGACGGTCACGAAGAGCTCTTCCTTGCTCCGGAAGTACTTGTAGAGCGCCGCCTCCGAGCAGCCGGCGGCCTTGGCGATCTCCTTGGTCGTCACCCGCGCGAGACCGATGCCGAGCATGAGTTCGTGGGCGGCGTCGACGATGCGGACGCGGGCCGGCTTATTTTCCATGCGTGCTCCAACAAGCCTTGACGAGGAGGTGAGTGCCCGCTCACCCTATAGGTGAGTGAATACTCACCCACTGGGGAAGGGGAGTGCGCCATGAGGCTCACCGCGTTCGGAGCGACCGGGGCCATCGGCCAGGAGATCGTGCGCCAGGCGCGCGCGGCGGGGCACGAGGTGACGGCGGTGGTCCGCGATCCCGGCAGGCTGCCGGAGGGCCTGCGGGAGGCGGAGCCGGACGGGATCGTGCGGCTGGACGATCCCGCGGCGGTGCGCGCGGCGGTGGCCGGGCGGGACGCCGTGCTCTCGGGTCTGGGGGCCCGGGGCCGGAAGGCGGGCGACGTCGCCGAGCGGCTCACCGGCCTGGTGCTGGCGGCCATGGAGGCGGAGGGCACCCGGCGGCTGCTGGTCGTGAGCGCGGCGCCCGTCGGTCCCGAGCCGGCGGACGAACCGCTGCTGGACCGGACGGTCCGCAAGGTGATCGGCGCGGTCCTCAAGGAGGTGTACGCCGATCTGACACGCATGGAGGCCGCGTTGGCCGCGAGTGCGACGGACTGGACGTCGGTGCGCCCGCCGAAGCTGACGAACGGCCCGCTGACGGGGACGTACCGGACGGTCGTGGGTGGCACTCCGCGCAGTGGCAGGTCCATCGCGCGGGCCGATGTGGCCCACGCGATGCTGGCGCTGGTCGACGAGCCGGCCTCGGTGAAGCAGGGCGTGGGCGTCGCCTACTGAGGTCCGCTCTGGGCGGCCCGCAGGCCGCCCAGCGGGCCGCCGGGAGCGGCGTACCGCCCTACAGGCTGACGCCGACCGTCACCGGCTCGTTGACGAGGGTGACCCCGAATGCCTCGTGGACCCCGGCGACGACCTCGCGCGCCAGGGCGAGCAGGTCCTCGGTGGTCGCGGCGCCCCTGTTGGTGAGGGCGAGCGTGTGCTTGGTGGAGATCCGGGCGGGGCCGGTCCCGTACCCCTTGGTGAAGCCCGCCTTGTCGATGAGCCAGGCGGCCGAGGTCTTGACCATGCCCTCACCCGCGGGGAACGCGGGGGGCGTGACCTCGGCGCCCAGGCGCTCCCTGGCGCGGGCGAGGAAGGCCGCGTGCCCGGCCTCGTCCAGGATCGGGTTGGTGAAGAAGGACCCGGCCGACCATGTGTCGTGGTCCTCGGGGTCGAGCACCATGCCCTTGCCGGCCCGCAGGCGCAGCACCGTCTCGCGGGCCGCCGCGGCCGGCACCCGGTCGCCCTGTTCGACACCCATGGCGCGGGCGGTCTCCGGATACCGCAGGGGCGCGGACTGCCCGCCCGCGTCCTCCAGTGCGAACCGGACACGGAGCACCACGAAGCGGTCGGGTTCGGCCTTGAAGCGACTGTGGCGGTACGAGAACGCGCACGCCTCGTTGGAGAGCGTGACCGTCTCCTGGGCGAGCCGGTCGTAGGCGACGACCTCCGTGATGACCGAGGACACCTCCTGGCCGTACGCGCCGACGTTCTGGATCGGTGTGGCCCCGGCGGACCCGGGGATTCCGGCCAGGCACTCGATCCCGGCGAGACCCGCCTCGACCGTACGGGCCACGGCGTCGGTCCAGACCTCGCCCGCGGCCAGTTCGAGCGTCGTGCCGGAGAGCTCGAAGCCCTCGGTGGCGATGCGCAGGGCCGTTCCGACGAAGCCCTTGTCGCCGATGACCAGGTTGGAGCCGCCGCCGATGACCAGGAGCGGAGTGCCGCTGTCGTCGGCCTCTCGTACGGCGGCGATCACCTCGGCGTCGGTGGTGGCCGTCAGGAGGCGGTCGGCCGGGCCGCCGAGCCTGAAGGTGGTCAGGGGGGCGAGGGGGGCGTCGTGGAGTTCCTGCACGGGGACAAGAGTACGGTCCCGTGCCCGGTCGCCCGGGCGGGGCGGTGCAGCGCGAAGGGCACTCGGCGGGCCCGCGCGGCGTGGCGGTCGCCGGGCGTGGCCGGGAGCGCGGAGGGCGCTGGGGACGGGCGGGGCAGCGCGAAGGGCACTCGGATATGGAGCCGGGCAGCGCCAAAAGCGCTCGGTCGGAGGCGGGCAGCGCGAAGGGCGCTCCCCCGGGGGGAGCGCCCTTCGGCCTGCGTCGCGTTCAGGCCAGGCGGACGACGGCGCGGGACATGCCCAGCACCTTCTTGCCGTCGCTCATCGCCGTCAGGTCGACCCGCACGAGGTTGTCGTCCAGCTTCGCGGCGACCTTGCCGCTCACCTCGATCAGCGCCCCGGTCTCGTCGTTCGGCACGACGACCGGCTTGGTGAACCGCACCCCGTACTCGACGACGGCGCCCGGGTCGCCCGCCCAGTCCGTGACCACGCGGATCGCCTCGGCCATGGTGAACATGCCGTGCGCGATGACGTCCGGCAGACCGACCTCGCGTGCGAACTTCTCGTTCCAGTGGATCGGGTTGAAGTCGCCGGAAGCGCCCGCGTACTGCACCAGCGTGGCCCGCGTCACCGGAAACGACTGCGCCGGCAGCTCCGTGCCGACCTCGACCGCTCCGTAAGCGATGTTCGCCGTCATCACGCCTCCTCGGCGGCCCGGGCCACCAGCTTCGTCCACGCGGTCACCACGTGTTCACCGGACTCGTCGTGGACCTCGCCGCGGATGTCCAGGATGTCGTTGCCCGCCATCGACTTGACGGCCTCGATGGTCGAGGTGACCGTCAGCCGGTCCCCCGCCCGCACGGGACGCACGTAGGAGAACTTCTGGTCGCCGTGCACCACGCGGCTGTAGTCCAGGCCCAGCTGCGGGTCCTCGATCACCTGTCCAGCGGCCCTGAAGGTGATCGAGAAGACGAATGTGGGCGGGGCGATCACATCCGGGTGCCCCAGAGCCTTGGCGGCTTCCTGATCGACGTACGCGGGATTGGTGTCACCCACCGCCACCGCGAACTCCCGGATCTTCTCCCGGCCGACCTCGTATGCCGGGGTGGGCGGATAGGTCCGCCCCACGAAGGACTGGTCGAGCGCCATGAGCCCGGTACCTCCTGGTGAAAGTCGAATAGGGCTGGGAACCCAATACAACGACACGAGGCCGCCCCCAGTGGGGACGGCCTCGTGCACGAGCCTGTTTTTCAGCGCGTTTCGCGGTGCGCGGTGTGCGAGTTGCAGCGCGGGCAGTGCTTCTTCATCTCAAGACGGTCCGGGTTGTTACGCCGGTTCTTCTTGGTGATGTAGTTCCGCTCCTTGCACTCCACGCAGGCCAGCGTGATCTTCGGGCGGACGTCGGTGGCAGCCACGTGAGTGCTCCTTGGACGGACGATGGACGGATGAACGCATAAAAGAGTAGCCGATCGAAGGACCGACCCCACAATCGGCTACCGTTAGTAGCGGTGACCGGACTTGAACCGGTGACACAGCGATTATGAGCCGCTTGCTCTACCGACTGAGCTACACCGCTTTGATGCCGAGTTTCCCCGCCGAAGCGGGGTCACCCGATCACCAGAGCCCCAATGCGGAATCGAACCGCAGACCTTCTCCTTACCATGGAGACGCTCTACCGACTGAGCTATTGGGGCGAGCGAGGAAGACATTACACGGTCTCTCGCCGATCGCCCAAATCCGTTTCCGCGGCTCCCTCCCGGCCCCCGGCCGCCGCTGCGGACGCCCCCCTGATCAGGCCCTTGATCAGCCCGTACGCCGCCTGTACGGACCACCGCCCCGCGCTCTGCGGACCCCCGCTCCCCGGCCCTCCCGGAGGGCCGCATTCGTACGACTAATGCAGCCCTCCCAGGGGCGTGCCGGACACCCGCCTAGGCTCGGCGCTCCTTGCGCGATCTTGAACCCCTTCCAGGAGCGGCACGATGCCCGACAGTCCCGGCGACGAGGCCACGCTCCTGCTCCACGGAGCCAGGCTCGCGGACGGGCGCACCGTCGACGTACGGATCGGCGGCCCACGGATCGAGGCGGTCGGTACGGCGGGCAGCCTCACCACCCGGGGGAACCGCCTGGACCTGCGCGGCTGGCTGCTGCTGCCCGCCCCCGCCGAGGCCCACGCCCATGCCGACACGGCGCTCACCGCGGCCGCCGGGGGCCCGGAGTCCCACCACCCCGACGACGTCAGGCGCCGCGCCACCGAGGCCGCACTGCTCCAGCTCAGCCACGGCGCCACGGCGCTGCGGGCCCATGTGCGCGTCGGCGGCGTACACGGCCTCGGCTCCCTCGAAGCGGTGCTGGACGCGCGTGGGGCCCTGCGGGGTCTCGCCGATCTGAGGGTCGTCGCCGTGCCCCGGCTGCTGACCGGCGCCGCGGGCGCCGACGGTCTCGCCGCGCTCCGGGACGCGGTGGAGATGGGCGCGGACGTCGTCGGGGGCTGCCCCGACCTCGATCCCGACCCTGCCGGGCACACCGAAGCCGTGCTGGACGTCGCCGCCGCCCACGGCCGGTCCGTCGATCTGCACACGGACGGTGGCGACCCCGCGCGGCTGGCCCGGCTCGCCGCCATGGCCGGCGGTCTCCGGCCCGGCGTCTGCCTCGGCCCCTGTGCGGGCCTCTCACGGCTTCCGGAGGCCGAGGCGGCCCGAACGGCCGACCGGCTCGCCGCCGCGGCCGTCACGGTGGTCTGCCTGCCCCAGGGCGGCTGCTCGGGGGCGCGCCTGCGGGGGACCCCGCCGGTACGGCTGCTGCGGGCCGCCGGGGTGCGGGTGGCGGCGGGCAGCGGCGCGCTGCGCGACGCCTCCAGCCCGGCCGGCCGGGGCGACCCGCTGGAGGCCGCCTTCCTGCTGGCCGCGCAGCAGGGCCTCGCCCCGCACGACGCCTACGAGGCCGTCTCCGGGGCCGCCAGGGCGGCTCTGGGCCTGCCGGAGGTGCGGATCGAGGCCGGCTTCCCCGCCGAGCTGCTCGCGGTGCGTGGGGACCAGCTGGCCGGGGCGCTCTCACTGGCGTACAGCAGGATCGTGGTGCACCGGGGCCGGGTCGTCGCGCGGACCAGCGCCGTACGCGAGTACTGCGACTCCGGGGCCTCCGAAGCCCTGGACCTCCCCCGCCAGGGGCGCACCGATTCCGGCCCCGGCGGCGGGCCTTGAGCACGAGGGCCGCGTCCGGCGTACGGTCGGAAGCATGCGCATTGTCATTGCAGGTGGACATGGTCAGATCGCGCTGCGGCTGGAGCGGCTGCTCGCCGCGCGCGGTGACGAAGCGGTGGGCGTCATCCGCAATCCGCAGCAGAGTGAGGACCTCCGGGCCGCAGGGGCCGAACCCGCCGTCCTGGACCTCGAATCGGCGTCCGTGGAGGACGTGGCGGAGCTGCTGCGCGGAGCGGACGCGGCGGTCTTCGCAGCCGGTGCCGGCCCGAACAGCGGCTCGGCACGCAAGGACACGGTGGACCGGGGAGCGGCGGTGCTCTTCGCGGACGCGGCGGAGCGGGCCGGGGTGCGGCGCTATGTCGTGGTGTCCTCCATGGGGGCCGACCCCGAGCACCCCGGCGACGAGGTCTTCGACGTCTACCAGCGCGCCAAGGGCGAGGCGGACGCGAACGTACGCGCCCGGAGCGGCCTGGACTGGACGGTCCTGCGCCCCGGAATGCTCACGAACGACGCGGGCACGGGCCAGGTCCTGCTGGCGGCGTCGACGGGCCGTGGCCCGATCCCCCGCGACGACGTGGCGGCGGTGCTGCTGGAACTGCTGGACACCCCGGCGACGGCGGGTCTCACGCTCGAACTGATCAGCGGGAGCAAGCCGGTGGCGGTCGCGGTGAAGGACATCGCGGGGAACTGAGAGCGGGGCTGCCGGGCCGTGTCCCCACGGGTGCGGTTTTCCGCAGGCGGGGTCTGCGGAAAACCGCAGCGGACCGGACGGCCATCCGCATACCGGCCGTCGAGCTGCGGTTTCTAACGTGGAAGGGTGATCGGGGTGCACGCCCCGGGCGTAACGACCCACCGCCTTGGAGACTCACATGCATCTCACGTACTCGGCTTCGCCGCAGGAAGCCTCGGGCATCGCGGGCTGGGCGACGGAGCTCGTCGAGACCATGGGCGGTCCCGGAGCGGGTCTGGCCATCGCGCTGGAGAACCTGTTCCCGCCGCTGCCGAGCGAAGTGATCCTGCCCCTGACCGGCTTCGCCGCCGGGCAGGGGGTCCTCAGCCTGGCTTCCGCGCTGTTCTGGACCACACTCGGCTCGGTCGTGGGGGCGGTGGCCCTCTACTGGATCGGCGCGGCGTTCGGCCGTGAACGCATGCACACCGTCTGGGGGAAGTTGCCGCTGGTGAAGGCCTCCGATCTGGTGCGGACGGAGGAGTGGTTCGCGAAGCACGGCACCAAGGCGGTCTTCTTCGGCCGCATGGTGCCGATCTTCCGCAGCCTCATCTCCGTCCCCGCCGGAGTGGAGCGCATGCCCCTGCACGTCTTCGTCGCGCTGACTACGCTCGGCAGCCTGATCTGGAACTCGGTCCTGGTGATGGCGGGTTACTGGCTCGGCGACCGGTGGGAGACGGTGGGGACCTACGTCGGGTTCGCGTCCAAGGCCGTGCTGGCCCTGGCGGTCCTGGCCGTCGTCGCATACGTCGCGTCGAGGCTGCGCTCCAGCAGCCGGGCCCGGCACCGCCGCGATTCATGACCCGCTCCGGGGACCTCCGGACGGCGGCCCCGCGCCCGCCCGATCGATCTTGCCGGGACCCCGCCTCCGCACTAGGCTCCGCCGTCGTGGGGGGTCGGACATTCACCTGGTTACGCCGGGGCCTGGGCACGATCCTCGGGTGCGCGACCGCCCTGGCCGGACTCCTCTACTTCCTCGTGGCCGGCACCGCTCTCCTCCCCTTCCTGCTGTGGCCTCCCGGCCGGGCCCGCGCCCTCGGCGTCATCGTGGCGGGAGCCCTGCGGCTTACGGGCGTGGAACGGGCCCGGAGGTCCTTCTTCTTCGACGACCGCTTCCCCGAGCACTACGAGGCGTCCGGCCGGAAGGTCCTCCGCCACCTCGCGATCCGCAGCTGCGCCGGCCTGTTGTGCGCCCTCGTGATCGGGCTGCTGGGTTTTGGTGCCGTCCTTGCGGCGCTGCTGTCCAGGGGGGCGGTCCAGGGCTCGCTCGGGTGGGACGAACTGCTGGTGCAGGCAGTCCTCGGCGGGGTGCTGCTCTTTCTCGACCTGCAAGGGCTCCGTTCGCTCGTCGCCCTGGACTCCCGGCTCGCCCGCGAGTACTTCGGCCCCTCCGAGCAGGAGCTGCTGCGCCGGCGCATCGACGAACTGTCCAGCAGCCGGGCGGCGGTCCTGCGGGCGGTGGACGCCGAACGCCGGCGCATCGAGCGGGACATCCATGACGGGATCCAGCAGCGGCTGGTGGCGCTGGCCATGCTGCTCGGCCGGGCACGCAGGGGGCGCGAGCCCGAGCAGACGGAGGCTCTGCTGCTCCAGGCACACCAGGAGTCCAGGGACGTACTCGCGGAACTGCGCGAAGTGGCCTGGCGGGTCTATCCGTCGGCGCTCGACAGCCTGGGTCTCGAAGAGGCCCTGAGAGGGGTGTCCGAGCGGTGTTCCATACCCGTCCGTACTGTGTTCGACGTCAGCCGGCCCCTGCCACGGCCGGTGGAGACCGCCGCGTACTTCGTGGTGTCGGAGTGCGTGACCAACGCGGCCAAACACTCCGGAGCCACGGCGGTGTCCGTACACGTGGTGCTGGACGGCGGGGTGCTCACGGTGCGCACCCAGGACAACGGCAGGGGCGGCGCGGATCCCGCGGGCATCGGGCTCAGCGGCCTGCGCAGCAGGGTGGACGCGCTGGACGGCACCCTGCACATCGACAGCCCCGAGGGGGGACCCACCATGGTGACCGCGGAGCTTCCATGCGCCTGATGCTCGCCGAGGACTCGACGCTGCTGCGGGAGGGCCTGGTACGGCTCCTCGTCGAGGAGGGGCACGAGGTCCTGGCATCGTTCGGGGAAGCGGCCCCGCTGCTGAAGGAGATGGAGACGCGGCGGCCGGACATCGTCGTCCTCGACATCAGGATGCCTCCCACGCACACCACCGAGGGGCTGCTCGCGGCGCTGGAGATCCGCGAGCGCTGGCCGGAAACCGGCGTACTGGTCCTCTCCCAGCACATAGAACGCCACTACGCGGCCCGGTTGCTGGCCTTCAGCGCGGAACGCGTGGGGTATCTCCTCAAGGACCGGGTCGCGCAGGTCGACGAGTTCCTGGACGCGTTGGAGCGTATCCAGGCGGGTGGCGCCGCCATCGATCCCGAGGTGGTCCGGCAACTGGTCATCCGCTCCACACACGGGGATCCCCTGGCGCGCCTCACGCCCCGCGAACGCAGTGTGCTCGAGCACCTGGCCCAAGGGCTCACCAACACGGCGATCGCGAAGCAACTGCACATCTCCGTCAGTGCGGTGGAGAAGAACCTCAACGCCATCTTCGACAAGCTGGAGCTGTCGCACACCACCGGTCACAGCCGGCGGATCCTCGCGGTCCTGAGGTACCTGGAGTCCTAGGCCCGCGAGGCGTTACGGCTCGCCGGAACGCTCGCGGGATAGCGTCGGCCGCATGGACGGTGGCCTTGCACGCCGAGGGTGGCTCCCCTGTTACGCGGGCGGGGCGGTCTTCGCCGTGTGCATGGCCGGGACCACCCTGCCGACGCCTCTCTACAGCCTCTACCAGGACAAGCTCGGCTTTTCCGAGCTGACGGTGACCGTCGTGTACGCCGTGTACGCCTTCGGCGTCATCGGGGTGCTCCTGCTGGCGGGCAACGCCTCCGACGCGGTGGGCCGACGCCCGGTGCTGCTCTGGGGCCTGGTGTGCGCGGCGGCGAGCGCCGTCTGCTTCCTGTGCGCCACGGCCCTGGGCTGGCTCTACGCGGGACGGCTGCTGTCGGGACTGTCGGCCGGGCTGTTCACCGGGGCGGCCACGGCGTACGTGATGGAGCTGGCGCCCGGCAAGGGCTCGCCCAGGGCCTCGTTCGTCGCGACGGCCGCCAACATGGGCGGCCTGGGCTGCGGCCCGCTGCTCGCCGGGCTCCTCGCGCAGTACGCCCCCTGGCCGCTGTACCTGCCGTTCCTCGTGCACCTGGCGCTGCTGGCGGCCTCGGCTGCCGTCCTGCTGGCGCTGAGGGAGACCGTGCGCGAGCGACGGCCCCTCGCCACCGTCCGCCCGCAGCGTCCCGGACTGCCGCCGGAGGTGCGCGCGGTGTTCCGACCGGCGGCGCTCGCCTCGTTCGTGGGGTTCGCGCTGTTCGGCGTGTTCACCTCGGTCAGCCCGGCGTTCCTCGCCCAGTTCCTGGACGTGGACAACCACGCCGTGGGCGGGCTGATCGTCGCACTGGCTTTCTTCGCCTCGATCGCCGGACAGTCGGCGGTCGGCAGGATCGGCGAGAGCCGGTCCCTCCCCCTGGGCTGCGCGGGCCTTCTCGCCGGACTCGCCCTGCTGGCCGCCGCGCTGTGGTGGCAGCTGCTGCCCCTGGTCGTACTGAGCGCGCTCCTGGGCGGCGCAGGCCAGGGCCTGGCCTTCCGGGCGGCCCTGGCCCAGGTGGCCGCGGCCTCACCCGGTGACCGGCGGGCGGCGGTGATCTCGACGCTGTTCGTGGTGGCGTACGCGGGCATCTCGCTGCCCGTGATCGGTGTCGGCATCCTCTCGGTCCACATCGGTCTCCAGGACGCGGGGCTGGTGTTCATCGCCTGCATGGCGGTCCTGGTCACCTGCGCCGGTGCGTACCTGCTGAGGCGCCCGGCCGGGGTTCGGGCGTAGGCGGCCCGGTCCGGCTAGACCTCACGCTCCGTGGGAATGCCGTCGATCTCTTCCTCGTCACGGCCGTCACCGGTGTCGAGCACGAGTCCTGTGGTCCGGACGGTGAGCCCCGAAGGCTGCTTCGCCGGCTTCGGCTTCTCACCCTCGTGCCCGCTGCGACGCTCCTTCTCGTCCCGGCCCTGATCCGCGTCCCGGCGGCTTCGCCCCGGCTCGTCCGGCGACGGGTTGTCCCTGTTCATGGCGCTCCTCGACCTGCCTGATGGGAACCAGCGTTACGACCAGGCTGGCACGAGGCCGAGCAGCCCGCACGCACAGCGCGGTCGTACTTCGCCACACCTGCGCCCAGCCCTACGAAGCCCTACGAACCGGCCTGGTAGGTCTCGGAGCGCTCGGACGGTACCGGCACCCCCGAACCAACCCCCAGGTCCTTCCGCATGGCTGCCTGCATCTCGGTGATCTCACCCCAGACGCCCAGAACGAAGTCATACAGGTCCTGCCACGCGGCCTCACTCGCTCCATCACCCTCGGTATGGCGGTCGAGGCGCTTGCGCGCGTCCGCCAGCGCGATGCGTACCCGGTTCGCCGCATCCAGGACGTGGTCAGGAATCAGCATCTGCGCCTGGGCGAAGTCCGCCTGGAACGCCTGGCGGGCTTGCTCCGTCTGTTCTCCGGTGCTGCCGCCCGCCCGCAGGGCGTGCACATCCTCCATGAGCAGGAGGCGCCACAGCCTGGCGCTGCTGTTCAGAGCGATATAGGCCGCCCGGCGGCGCTCCAGGTCGGCCGTTGCCGCCTCTTCTTCCCGTGTGAGGGCGCTCGCTCGCTGCTGCAGGTCGAACTCCTGCAGACGGACGCGTGCGCTCACCCAGTTCGTGGTGAGCGGGGCGAGCAGGGTGCCCACCACGCCGACCAGGGCGACCAGCACTGTTGCCACACCTGTGTTCACGGCTCCCCCAAGTCGTCAGGCTGATCCGGCGCGTACTCCCGGAGCGTCGCGACGGGACGGCCTGTAGCCGTCCCCCGCTCGACGTGGCCCCTGGCCGAATCATCGTCAGCAGTCCGGCCGACGACAAGAGTGGAGCAACGTCACGGACCGCCGGCACCCAGCCAACGCGGGTGCCGGCTGAACGATCCCTGCGACGGGGTACACCTGGGGGAAGGCGTGTTGCCCGAGAGGCTGTCTTCAGCCGGCGCGAAGCCAGAAGAATTCCTTCGCCCGCCTCACGCCCGCGGAGAACAATGCCGGGATGGGGACAGACATACACGGCTTCATCGAGTGCCGCTGGGATCGCTGGCTGGACGAGGACGATCGCGAGTGGTTCGCGGCCATCGACCTCTCGCACCTCTACAACGGACGCGACTACGTCGCCTTCGGCTCCCTGTTCGGGGTACGCGACACCAGCTCGTTCCGCGCGCTCGCCGATCACCGAGGCCTCCCCCACGACGTGTCGAAAGAGGTCCTCGCCGACTTCGCACCATGGAGCAGCGACCTGCACGGCGAGTCCTGGATCACCTGGGCGGAGCTGGGAGCGGCCGACTGGGACGAAGTGGCGAACGAGGTCGACGGCTGTGTTCACGAGTACCGCCGGAACCCTGACGGCGGCTGGACGATGCACGGACGGAACTCCGGCCTCGCCCGCTTCGCCGAACTGTCCGGCCTCACGGACACTCTGCAGCTCCACCGCGCGGGCAGCCACTTTCCCGAGAACACCGAGTGGCCCGACGGCGACCGGCTCTTCCGCGTCGGCCGCCTGCGGCGAAAGGACGCCGTGCCCGACAGCGAGTGGGGTGCCGTCTGGTCGGTCATGCACACGTTGGCGAAGCTGCACGGCGACGAGGGGGTCCGCCTGGTCGTCTACTTCGACGGCTGACCCGGCCAGAACCGTTCCCGACGGCGGTACGCCGTCGGGACGTACGCGCCGGGGTGGAGTGGAACGAGCCGAAATGAGCCCGTCTCCGGGGGACAGATGGGGACGGGCTCACGTCAGGGTCGGATTCGGGGGCCGATCGGCGCCTTCTGTGGTCACACTTACACACACGCAGAAACCCCGCCCGACCTGCGGTTAAGCAGATCGGACGGGGTTTCCCGTCCTGTGGCGGCGCCAGGGTTCGAACCTGGGTAGGCTGAGCCGGCAGATTTACAGTCTGCTCCCTTTGGCCACTCGGGCACACCGCCTGGAACGACGCGTCGGATCCCTGTTCGGGGCTCCTTGGCGACGACGTAAACGATACCTGATGCCCAGGGGTGCTCCGCCACCTGGTTGATCAGCGCCGGGGGCGGGCGGGGGTGGCTAGGCTTTGTGCCGTACCCAACGCATACGACGCAAGGAGCCACACGTCATGGCCGACTCCAGTTTCGACATCGTCTCGAAGGTCGAGCGGCAGGAGGTCGACAACGCCCTCAACCAGGCCGCCAAGGAGATCTCCCAGCGCTACGACTTCAAGGGCACGGGCGCGTCGATCTCCTGGTCCGGCGAGAAGATCCTGATGGAGGCGAACGGCGAGGAGCGGGTCAAGGCGATCCTCGACATCTTCCAGTCCAAGCTGATCAAGCGCGGGATCTCCCTGAAGTCGCTGGACGCGGGTGAGCCGCAGCTCTCCGGCAAGGAGTACAAGATCTTCGCCACGATCGAGGAGGGCATCTCCCAGGAGAACGCCAAGAAGGTGGCGAAGATCATCCGCGATGAGGGCCCGAAGGGCGTCAAGGCGCAGGTCCAGGGCGACGAGCTGCGTGTCAGCTCCAAGAGCCGGGACGACCTTCAGGCGGTGCAGGCGCTGATCAAGGGCAAGGACCTCGACTTCGCGGTGCAGTTCGCCAACTACCGGTAGGCGGTTCGCTGCTGTGTGCAGCGGGTCGCGGCGGGGCGGGGTGTGCCGGTCGGCATGGCCCGCCCCGTAGCCGTTTCCGCGGGCGTGTCCGGAAGGGCTGTGCCGTGCTCAGCGGCGTTCGCGGGAGTTGCCGAAGAGCAGCCGGTAGGCGATCAGCAGGACGAGGGATCCCGCGATGGCGGCCACCCAGGTCGCCGCGTCGAAGAAGTCCGTGCTGATGGGGCGGTCCAGGAAGCGCGACGACAGCCAGCCGCCGAGGAAGGCACCCACGATGCCTATCAGGGTGGTGCCGATGATGCCTCCGGGATCGCGGCCCGGTAGGAGGATTTTGGCGATGGCGCCGGCCAGCAGCCCAAGGACGATCCAGCTGATGATGCTCATGTTCGCGTTCCTACCCGTCACTCGTTCCTGCAAGCCATGACGCTTTCAGGAAGGGTGCGGTTGCCGGCCGGCTGTCGTGTCAGTGGCCCACGAGCGGCTGGTCGCTCGGGACGATCTCCTTGCCGAAGGGCATCAGCGAGACCGGGATGAGCTTGAAGTTCGCGATGCCCAGCGGGATGCCGATGATCGTGATGCACAGGGCGATACCGGTGCAGATGTGCCCGAGCGCGAGCCACCAGCCCGCCAGGATGACCCAGAGGACGTTGCCGATGAGGGAGCCGCCTCCGGCGCCGGGACGGTCCACGACGGTGCGGCCGAAGGGCCAGAGGGCGTAGACGCCGATACGGAACGCGGCCACGCCGAAGGGGATGCCGATGATCGTGATGCAGAGCAGGAGCCCCGCGGCGATGTAGCCCAGGAACATC
The DNA here is from genome assembly GCF_001905505.1 of Streptomyces sp. CB02058. Taxonomy (GTDB): domain Bacteria; phylum Actinomycetota; class Actinomycetes; order Streptomycetales; family Streptomycetaceae; genus Streptomyces. The sequence continues at coordinate 426,990 of NZ_LIPG01000001.1, read as the reverse complement.
CAGAGTCCGCACAGGACCAGCCATATGACGTTCAGGATTGCGTTCATGGTCGATACCCTGCCATCTGCTCGAGTCGGGCGATGCGTTCAGCCATGGGCGGGTGAGTGGAGAACATCTTGGACATGCCCTGACCGGGCCGGAAAGGGTTCGCGATCATCATGTGACTCGCGGTCTCCAGCCGGGGTTCGGGCGGCAGCGGAAGCTGTTTGGTGCCGGCGTCGAGCTTGCGCAGGGCGTCGGCCAGGGCGAGCGGGTCGCCGGTGAGCTGGGCTCCGGAGGCGTCGGCCTCGTACTCCCGGGAGCGGCTGACGGCCAGCTGGATCACCGAGGCGGCGAGCGGGCCGAGGATCATGACCAGGAGCATCCCGAGGAGTCCTGGGCCGTCGTCGTCGTCCGACCGGCCCACGGGGATGAGCCAGGCGAAGTTGACCAGGAACATGACGACGGAGGCCAGGGCGCCCGCGACGGACGAGATGAGGATGTCGCGGTTGTAGACGTGGCTCAGCTCATGGCCGAGGACACCGCGCAGTTCTCGCTCGTCCAGGATCTGGAGGATGCCTTCGGTGCAGCACACCGCGGCGTTGCGCGGGTTGCGGCCGGTGGCGAAGGCGTTGGGCGCCTGCGTCGGGGAGATGTAGAGCCGGGGCATGGGCTGGCGGGCCGCGGTCGAGAGCTCGCGCACGATGCGGTAGAGCTGCGGTGCCTCGAATTCACTGACCGGGCGGGCCCTCATGGCACGCAGGGCGAGCTTGTCGCTGTTCCAGTACGCGTAGGCGTTGGTGGCGAGCGCGACGAAGAGGGCCACGATCAGGCCGGTGCGTCCGAAGAAGCTGCCGATGACGATGATGAGGGCCGAGAGGCCCCCGAGGAGTACAGCGGTTTTCAGCCCGTTGTGCCGGCGGTGCACGGTACGCCCTCCAAGTGGTGCAGCAGGGGAACCCTTGCTCTGTGGTGCTCCACTCCCCAGTGGAGCCTCCTGTTCTGGTCAACGCGAGGCGAGGGGAGCTAGTTCCCTTGTGCGAGGAGGCCGGGGACACAGACGGCAGGGGCGGATCCTGGTGGATCCGCCCTGGGCCGTACGGGTGGTTCGTCCGCGCCGGGCCGTACCGGGCCGCGCGGCGGCGGGTCAGCGCTGGGCGGGGAGCCCGGCGAGCGCGCGGGCCTCCGCGTCGGGCTCGACGTCGCTGGTGCAGTGGGCGCAGCGGGTCGCGATGGCGGGAATCTCGGTGAAGCAGCGCGGGCAGTCGCGGAGGGCGGCCTTGATGTCGGCCTTCTCCTCCTCCTCCTTGGCCGTGAAGCGGTTCTGGACCTTGGCCATGGGGACGACGACGAGGAAGTAGAGGACCGCGGCGGTGATGAGGAAGGCGATGGTGGCGCTGATGAAGAGGCCGTAGGGGAACTTCACGCCGTCGACGGTGAAGGTGGCCTTGCTGAAGTCACCGGTGCCCCGGGTGAAGAGGCCGATCAGCGGCACGATGAACGCGTTGCTGAAGCCGGTGACGACGGCGGTGAAGGCAGCTCCCACCGCGAGGCCGATGGCCATGGAGATGACGTTCCCGCGAAGGATGAAGTCCTTGAACCCGTTCAGCACCGCTCTGGCTCCTCTGTGCTCTTCTTGTGTGCTCGTCCTGCGGCGCGTCGGGCGGGCCCGTCCTGGCGGGGCCGCCCCGTTGTGTGCTCTGTTCATGTGACGCGTGCACGCAAGACCATGCCCTGTGGACAGCTCCACGGGCAAGCCGGACGGAGTGGGTCAGAAGAGACTCACGGCCGCGAAGCGGAGGATGAGCTGGGGCGCCCCGGAGAGTGTGATTCCGGCTACGGCGGTGAGGACGATCGCCAAGGTGAGCGGGGTGGGGACCCGGTGTCCGTGCGCGGTGGGCACCGCCTCGGACGCGGGGGCCGTCCCAGGGGCCCTGAAGAGCGCGGCGGTCCACTGAAGGTAGTAGTACAACGCGATCACGACGTTGACGGCCATGACGACGGCGAGCCAGCCGAGCCCGGCGTCGACGGCCGACGAGAAGACCGTGACCTTGGCGAAGAGCCCGATGATGCCGGGCGGCAGACCGGCCAGGCAGAGCAGGAAGAAGCCCATGGCGAGCGCGGCCAGGGGCCGGGTGGCGTAGAGGCCCCGGTAGTCGCCGAGCCGGTTGCCGGGGTGGCTGCGGGCGACGAGGGCGGCCACCGCGAAGGCCCCGAGGTTCACCACGGCGTACATCAGGGCGTAGGCGACGGTGGAGCCGATCTGTGCGTCGTCGGTGTACGCGGCGGCGGCGATCGGCACGAGGAGGTAGCCGGCCTGGCCGACGGACGACCAGGCGAGGAGGCGTACGGCGCTTCGGGCGCGGGTGGCGGTCTGCCGGAGCGCCGCGACGTTGCCCGTGGTCATGGTGAGCGCGGCGAGGACGGCCAGGGCGGGGCCCCAGAGGTCACCGTAGGACGGGAAGCCGACCACCGTGACGAGGACGAGGCCGGAGAAGCCGACCGCCTTGCCGACGACCGAGAGGTAGGCGGCGATGGGCAGCGGGGCTCCGACGTAGGTGTCGGGGACCCAGAAGTGGAAGGGTGCGGCGGCCGTCTTGAAGGCGAAGCCGACGAGGGTGAGGACGACGCCCGCCTCGGCGAGGGTGGTGAACCGGCCGGGTACGTCGTCGAGGCGTGCGGCGACCTCCGTGAGGTGCATGGTGCCGGTGGCCGCGTAGACGAAGCTGACGCCCATGAGCATGACGGCGGTGGCGACGACGGAGGAGAGGAAGAACTTCAGGGCCGCTTCGGAGGAGCGCCGGTCGCCGCGCTTGATGCCCACGAGGGCGAACGCGGGGAGCGAGGCGACCTCCAGGGCGACGACGAGGGTCGCGAGGTCCCTGGAGGCGGGCAGGAGCGCCGCGCCCGCGGCTGAGGACAGCAGCAGGAACCAGAACTCGCCCGCGGGGAGCTTGCGGGTGTCGCCGATCGAGAGCAGCGCGGTCAGCAGGGCTCCGCCGAGCACGAGGGCCTGGATGACGAGGGCGAAGTGGTCGGCGGTGTAGCTGCAGGCCTGGGTGCCGCCGGTGAGGCAGAAGGTGGAGCGGTCACCGTCACGGAGCGGGATGAGCAGGGCGAGTGCGACGACGAGCCCGGCGACCGCTCCGTAGCCGAGGAGGGGCTTGCGCCTCTCGCTGGTGAAGAGGTCGGCGACGAGGACGAGGAGCGCCGTGGACGCGGCGACGACGGGGGGTGCGATCGCGAGCCAGTCGACGGACTGGACGAGGCTTGCCGCCCCGGTTGCGCTGTCGGCTGCCACGGTCACGACTTGCCTCCTGCGAGGAGCTTCTGCACGGCCGGGTCGGTGAGGCCGAGGAGGACGGCGGGCCAGAGTCCGGCAAGGACGGTCAGTGCGGCGAGCGGGGTCCAGGCGGCGAATTCGTAGCGCTGGACGTCGGCGACCTGGTGCGGCTGTTCATGGGGCTCGCCCATGCAGACGCGGCGTACGACGATCAGCATGTACGCGGCCGTCAGCAGGGTGCCGAGGGCGCCGATGGACATGAAGGTGAGGAAGGCGGGGCGGCTGAGCCCCTCGGCGGGGTCGAAGGCGCCGAACAGGGTGAGCATCTCGCCCCAGAACCCGGCGAGGCCCGGCAGCCCGAGCGAGGCGACGGCGGCGAAGGCGAGGAGTCCGCCGAGCCGGGGCGCGCGGCCGTAGAGGGCGGCTCCCGTGGCGCCGGACAGGGTGTCGAGGTCGGCGGTGCCGTAGCGGTCCTTGACGGCGCCGACGAGGAAGAAGAGCAGGCCGGTGATGAGGCCGTGGGCGATGTTGGCGAAGAGCGCGCCGTTCACTCCGGTGGGGGTCATGGTGGCGATGCCGAGGAGGACGAAGCCCATGTGGCCCACGGAGGAGTAGGCGATCAGGCGCTTGAGGTCGCCCTTGGCGCCGGGCCGGGCGAGGGCGAGGCAGGCGAGGGACCCGTAGATGATCCCGACGACGGCGAACGCGGCGAGGTACGGCGCGAAGGTCCGCATCCCGTCCGGGGTGACGGGGAGCAGGATGCGGACGAATCCGTACGTACCCATCTTCAGCAGTACGCCGGCGAGGAGGACGGAGCCTACGGTCGGGGCCGCGGTGTGGGCGTCGGGCAGCCAGCTGTGCAGCGGCCACATCGGGGTCTTCACCGCGAGGCCGATCCCGACCGCGAGTACGGCGATGACCTGCACGGACGCGGTGAGGCCCCGGCCGTTGTCAGTGGCGAGTGCCACCATGTCGAATGTGCCGCTCTCCAGCCCGATGAGGAGCAGGCCGAGCAGCATGACCACTGAACCGAGCAGCGTGTAGAGGATGAACTTCCAGGCCGCGGGCTGCTTCCTGTCGCCGCCCCAGCGGGCGATGAGGAAGTACATCGGGATGAGGACCATCTCGAAGGCCAGGAAGAACAGCAGCAGGTCGAGGACGGCGAAGGTCGCGAGGGTGCCGGACTCCAGGACGAGGACGAGAGCGACGAAGGCCTTCGGGGAGGGGCCCGCGGGGAGCTTGAAGTAGCTGTGGAGCGCGCAGAGGAAGGTCAGCAGCGCGGTCAGCACGAGGAGGGGGAGCGAGATGCCGTCGGTGCCGAGGTGGATCCGGACGTCCAGCGCCGGGATCCAGCTGATGTCCGTGGTGGCCTGCATCTTCGACGGGTGGTCGTGGTCGAAGCCGGCGGCCAGGACCAGCGCGGCGAGGAGCACGGCGCCGGTGACGGTCACGCCGTGGCGGAGCACGGCCTGGTCCGGGTTCCTGCCCTTGAGTCCGGGCGGGGCGGGCAGGAGCGCGGCGACCGCGCCGAGGAGCGGGGCGACGACGATGAACGCCAGAAGGAACTGCATCACGGATGCGCTGATATCGAACACGGCTCACGCCCCGGCGTAGACGTTGGCAAAGACGACGGCGGCGATCGCCAGGACAAGGGTTCCGGCCAGCAGCGCGCCGAGGTAGGTCTGCACGTTGCCGGTCTGGGCGCGGCGGACCGCGGCGCCGAGTCCGCGGGCGATGCTGCCCGAGCCGCGTACGTAGGTGTCGACGACCTCACGGTCCAGGAAGCGGACGAGCCGGGCGGCGGCCCCGAAGGGGCGGACGAACAGCGCCGTGTACAGGGCGTCGAGGTGGAAGCCGGTGACGGCGTGGCGGTGGAGCGGGCCGAGCAGCAGCCGACCGGGGTCCGAGGGGTCCGGAGCGTCCGCGATGGTGCCGTAGGCCGCCGTGTGCGAGGCCATCGCCTCGACCTCCACGAGGGCGGGTTCGGCGTCGGGGTGGGCGGCGACCGCGCCGACCGGGGGGCGGTCGGCGAGCGCGGTGGTGTGGCGCCAGGCCCCGTAGGTGACGAGTCCGCCGGCGAGTCCCACGCCGGTGGAGAGGACGGCGGTCGTGAGGGAGGGGGTCAGGCTGTGTCCGTCGAACCAGTCGGTGAGGACGCCGGCGGTGAGACCGAAGGCGATGGTGGGGACGGCGAGGACCCACAGGACCGAGGTCATCGCGACGGGCTGCCTGCCGTGGTCGGGGGCCTCGGGGCCGCGTCCCCGGAAGGCGAGGAGCCAGAGCCGGGTGGCGTAGGCGGCGGTGAGGACGGCGGCGAGGAGCCCTCCGACCAGGACCGTCCAGCCCGCGGCGGCGGGGGCGATGTCGCGGTCCCCGAAGGCGGTGTGCTCGGCGGCCACGAGGACGGCTTCCTTGGAGAAGAAGCCGGCGAACGGGGGGATGGCGGCGAGCGCGAGGAGGGCGACGGTCATCGTCCAGTAGGCGTCGGGGATGCGCTTGGTCAGGCCGCGCATGCGGGACATGGCGGCCAGTGAGTTGGTTCCCGCCGCGTGGATGACGACGCCCGCCGCCAGGAAGAGGACGGCTTTGAACGCACCGTGCGACAGGAGGTGGAAGACGGCGGCCCCGCGGTCGCCGACGGCCAGGGCGCCGGACATGTAGCCGAGCTGGCCGATCGTCGAGTAGGCGAGGACGCGCTTGATGTCGTCCTGGGCGAGTGCGGCGAGACCGGAGCCGATCATCGTGACGGCCGCCATGACGGCGAGCACGACGAGGGCCGCGCCGGAGGCGGCGAAGACGGGGAGGAGCCGGGCCACGAAGTAGATGCCGGCGGCGACCATCGTCGCGGCGTGGATGAGCGCCGAGACGGGGGTGGGGCCTGCCATCGCGTCGGGCAGCCAGGTGTGCAGGGGGAACTGCGCGGACTTGCCCGCGACACCGGCGAGAAGCAGCAGGGCGATCAGGGTGGGGTGGTCGAGTCCGCCGTTGTTGACGGCGGCCAGGATGCCGGTGATGCGGAAGGTGCCGGTGTCCGCGGCGAGGGCGAACAGGCCGATGAGGAACGGCACGTCGCCGAGCTTGGTGACGAGGAAGGCCTTGAGCGAGGCGGCGCGGGCCTCGGGGGTCTCCCAGTAGTGCCCGACGAGGAAGTACGAGCAGATGCCCATGATCTCCCAGCCGACCAGGAGCACCATCAGGTCGCCGGAGTAGACGACGAGCAGCATCGCGGAGGTGAAGAGGGAGACGAGGGCGGCGTACGACGGGTAGCGGGCGTCGTTCTTGAGGTACGCCGTCGAGTAGATCTGCACACAGGTGGCGACGAGCCCGACGAGGACGGCGACGAGGACGGCGAAGCCGTCCAGGTGCAGGGCCAGATCGATCGGGACCGAGCCGGTGGGGGTGAGCTGGGTCGCGGCGTCGATGGCCCGGCCGCCGCCCTGACGTGCGGCGACGAGGACGGCGATCACGGCGGCGACGAGGGTCGGGAGCACCGCGAGGGGGCGGACGAAGCCGGGTGCGGTGCGGCCGAGGAGAAGTCCGGCGACCGCGCCCAGGAAAGGAAGGAGGGGGACGAGGACGGCGAGGGTCGTGGTGGTCACGCGGTGGCCTCTGCCTTCTTTGCCTTCCCTGCCGGAGCAGTGGCCTGGTCTGCGGTGGTGTCCCGGCCGGCGTCGGCCTCGGCGTCGTCGGGGAGCGTCTCGGCGTCGTCGGTCTCCGCGGTGTCGCGGAGGCGGTCGATGTCCGAGCTGCCCCGGTTGCGGTAGACGGCCAGGACGATCGCGAGGCCGATGCCGATCTCCGCGGCGGCGATGGCGATCGTGAAGAGGGTGAGGGCCTGGCCGGAGTGGACGGCGTCGCGGAGCCAGACGTCGAAGGCGACCAGGTTGAGGTTGACGGCGTTGAGCATGAGCTCGACGGACATCAGGACGAGGATCGTGTTGCGGCGGGCGAGTACGCCGTACAGCCCGGTGCAGAAGAGGAGGACGGCCAGGACGGCGGGATAGGCGAGGTGCATCAGCTCTTGTCCTCCCGGTTCGCGGCGGGTCGTTCCGTGCTGCCCTGGCTGTCCAAGGGGGCCCTGCCGCCCTGTTGGTCCTTGCCGCCCTGCAGGGTCCTGCTGCCGGGCGGGCCCTTGCGGTCCTGCCGGCTCTTGCCGTCCTTGCCGTCCTTGCGGGAGAGGACGATCGCACCGACGAGGGCGGCCAGCAGCAGGACGGAGAGTGCCTCGAAGGGCAGGACCCAGTGCCGGAAGAGGAACTCCCCGGAGACCTTGGTGGAGCCCTGGGCCGGGCCGTCCAGATTGATCCAGGTCGTGCGGAAGGCGTCCACGACGACCCAGACGAGGGCCCCGGCGGCGGCGACGGCGACACCGAGCGCGACCCACCGGTTGCCGGAGTCTGCGTCCGGGGAGCGGCCGATGGGGGCTCGGGTGAGCATCAGCCCGAAGAGAAGGAGGACGACGACGGAACCGACGTAGATCAGGACCTGCACCCACGCGATGAACTCGGCCGTGAGCAGGAGGTACTCCACCGCGATGCCGCCGAGCGCGACGACGAGCCAGAGGGCGGCGTGCACGAGCTGCTTCGTGGTGACGGTGATCACGGCCGCGCCGAGGGTGGCGAGGCCGACGAGGACGAAGGCGATCTCGACGCCGGTCGGGGAGAGGAAGCCGGGGTGGCCGGCGATGGCCGCGAGGCTCACTCCTGCCCCTCCTGTTCTTCCGGCCTGCCAGGCCGGGCGTTCTGCTCCGCCTGGGCCTGCTGTGACTGCTGTGACTCCTGGGTCTGCTGGGCCTCCAGCGCCTGCTGGGCTTCCTGGGCCTGTTGGGCTTCCTGGGCCTGGAGCTTGTCGGCCGTCTTGCGCGCGGCGGCGATCTCCTTGGGCTCCTCGGCCCCCGGGTCCAGCGCGGGCGGTTCGGGGACGGTCCACATCCACTCGCGGAGCTTGTCGCGCTCGTGGGTGAGCTCGTGGATGTCCGTCTCCGCGTACTCGAACTCGGGCGACCAGAACAGAGCGTCGAAAGGACAGACCTCGATGCAGATACCGCAGTACATGCAGAGGGCGAAGTCGATCGCGAAGCGGTCGAGGACGTTGCGGCTGCGCTCGCGGCCGCCCGGTGCGGCGGCGGGCACCGTCTCCTTGTGGGAGTCGATGTAGATGCACCAGTCGGGGCACTCACGGGCGCAGAGCATGCAGACCGTGCAGTTCTCCTCGAACAGCCCGATGACCCCCCGGGTGCGGGGCGGAAGTTCGGGCTGCACGTCCGGGTACTGCGCGGTGACCGTGCGCTTCGTCATGGTCCGCAGGGTCACGGCGAGGCCCTTGGCCAGGCCTGAGCCGGGGATCGGAGGCACTAGTTGATCGCCACCTTCACGATGCCGGTGAGCGCGATCTGCGCGAGAGCGAGGGGGATGAGCGTGGTCCAGGCGAGCTTCTGCAACTGGTCCTCACGCAGGCGGGGGTAGGTGACCCGCAGCCAGATGACGACGAACGCGAGGACCGCGGTCTTGAGCAGGGTCCAGACCCAGCCGAGCCCGTCGGCACCGAGCGGCCCGTGCCATCCGCCGAGGAAGAGGACGGTCGTCAGACCGCACAGCACGACGATTCCGGCGTACTCGGCGAGCAGGAACAGGGCGAAGCGGAGACCGGTGTACTCGGTGTACGCGCCGAAGATGATCTCCGAGTCCGCGACCGGCATGTCGAAGGGCGGGCGCTGGAGTTCGGCGAGTCCGGCCACGAAGAAGACCAGGGCGCCAACGATCTGCCAGGGCAGCCACCACCACTCGAAGGCGTTGAGGATGCCGGGAAGCGAGACGGTTCCCGCCGCCATGGCCACGGAGGCGGCGGCGAGCAGCATCGGCAGTTCGTACGCGAGCAGCTGTGCGGCGGTACGGAGGCCACCGAGGAGGGAGAACTTGTTGGCCGACGCCCAGCCCGCCATGAGCGAGCCGAGTACGCCGACGCCCATGATCGCGAGGACGAAGAAGATGCCCGCGTCGACGACCTGGCCGACCGCTCCCTCGCTGGGGCCGATCGGGATGGCGACGATCACGAGGAGGTACGGGAGCAGGGCGACCGCGGGGGCCAGTTGGAAGATACGGCGGTCCGCGTCGGCCGGTACGACGTCTTCCTTCTGCGCGAACTTCACCCCGTCCGCGACGAGCTGGGCCCAGCCGTGGAACCCGCCCGCGTACATCGGGCCGAGCCGGCCCTGCATGTGGGCCATCACCTTGTGCTCGGCCTGCCCCACGACGAGCGGGACGACCATGAACACGGCAAAGACGATGACGAGGCGGAGGGCGACGTCGAGTACGTCGTTCACGCGGTATCGCCTCCGGCGGGGCGGTCGGGATGGTCGGGGCGGCGGTCAGGATCGTCCGCGCGGTCAGTGCGGTCAGTGCGGTCCGTGTCGTTCGCGTCGTCCGTACGGTCCGAACTGTCGGAGCCGCCGGAGCTGTCGGAGCTGTCGGAGCTGTCCGAGCTGTCCGAGCCGTTGGAGCTGCCGGAGTCGTCCGTGCTGTCCGTCCGGGGGGCGGGCGGTGCAGGCTCCGGCTCGGTCCGCTCGGGCTCAGGCGCGGCCGACTCCGGCGCGGTCGGCTCCGGCTCAGGTGCGGCCGACTCCGGCTCGGCCGGCTCAGGTGCGGCCGGCTCCGGCTCGGCCTGCTCCGGCTCGGTCCGCTCGGGCTCAGGCGCGGCCGACTCCGGCGCGGCCGGCTCCGGCTTCGTGTCGAAAGCCGGGCGGGCGTCGTGCCAGGGAGCGTCCGCGCTGCCCGCCGCGCCCTTCGCGCGGGGCGCCTCCGTGCTCGCGTCGCTCGCCGCTCCGGCCGCAGGCGTCGTCGTCGGGCCCGGGGTCTGGCTCGCCGAGCCCTGGGAGGCGCTGCGGGTACGGCGCGGTCGCGCCGCGCGAGGAGTCTCCGCCCCGCCCGCGGAAGCTTCCGGAACCGTGCCCGGAGCCGTGTCCGGAGCACCCGGAGCCACGCCGGATGTGTCCGATGCGGCGTCCGGAGCCGTCGCGGACCGCTGTGCGGCCGAGCCCTCGCTCACACTGCGAGCCCGCCGCGCCGGACGGTCGCCCGCCGCGCCCGCCGCACGCGCGCCCCGGGCCGGGCGGGCAGGAGCGGGCGGGAGCTGGCCCTTGAGCGGGCCCCACTCGTTGGGGTCGGGGACACCCGGCGGCAGCATCGTGCGCCGCTTGGGCCCGCCGTGTTCGGACTCGCCCGGCTCCTTGGCGCCCGGCCACGCCTTGGCGACCCGTGCCGCCAGGACGAAGTCCTTGCGCAGCGGATGCCCTTCGAATGCCTCGGGCAGCAGCAGCGGGACCAGATGGGGGTGGCCGTCGAAGCCGACACCGAACATCTCGTGCGTCTCGCGCTCGTGCCACGCCGCGCCCGCGTAGACGCCGATGGCGCTGGGCAGGACGGGGGCCTCGTGCGGAACGGTCGTACGGACCAGCAGCCGCCGGACCCTGCCCTCGCCGAGTGCCGCGACATGGGCGCAGACCCGGAAGCCGGTGCCGGGCTCGTCGACGGCGCTCAGCCAGTCGAAGTAGGTGCAGCCCAGTGCGTCGCGCGCCGTTTCGAGAGCGGTGATCCAGGAGGCGGCGGGGACGTCCACGGTCAGCAGGTCGTAGGCGTGCGTGGCGGTGGCGTCCGCGCCGAAGACGTCGGTGACGGCGTCGGGCAGCCGGTCGTAGGCGTCGGCGGCGGTGTCGGGGGCGCTCACTCCCGCTCCTCCCCCGGTGCCTTCGGGGCGGCGACGAGACCGCTGCGCAGCGCGGCGGTCGAGGGGCGTGCGGTGTCCTGCGTGCTGTACCGCTCGGCGAGCGATTCGCGGGCGATCTTCTCCTGGAGCTTGAGGATGCCCTGGAGGAGCGCCTCGGGCCGGGGCGGGCAGCCGGGCACGTAGACGTCGACGGGGATGATCTGGTCGACACCCTTGGTCACGGAGTACGAATCCCAGTACGGTCCGCCGCAGTTGGAGCAGGCTCCGAAGGAGATGACGTACTTCGGCTCGGGCATCTGCTCGTACAGCCGCTTGACCGCCGGGGCCATCTTGTCCGTCACCGTGCCGGAGACGACCATCAGGTCGGCCTGCCGGGGGCCCGGGGCGAAGGGGATGACGCCGAGCCGGATGAAGTCGTGGCGGGCCATGGACGCGGCGATGAATTCGATGGCGCAGCAGGCGAGTCCGAAGTTGAAGACCCACAGGCTGTAGCGGCGGCCCCAGTTGAGGACCACCTTCATCGGTTCGGGCGCGAGCCGGGACAGCACCCCGAGCTTCTTCGGCTCGGGCAGCAGCGTCGGATCGGGCAGCGACACGGGGGGTTCGGGGTTCGGCCGGCTGGTCACGCCCATTCGAGGACGCCCTTCTTCCATGCGTAGAGCAGTCCCACGGCCAGGAAACCGAGGAAGATGAACATCTCCACCAGCGTCGTCGCACCGTATCCGGGGGCCGCGAAGACCGTCGCCCACGGGAACAGGAAGATCGAGTCGACGGCGAAGATCACGTACAGGAACGCGTACACGTAATAGCGAACCTGGGTGTGGGCCCAGCCCTCCCCCACGGGGTCCACTCCGCATTCGTACGTGAGGAGTTTCTCCGGCGTCGGGACCACGGGCCTCAGCAGCCGTCCGGCCCCGAAGGCGACGGCGACGAACAGCACGCCGACCAGGGCGAGCAGTCCGACCACTGAATAGCTCTGGAAGTAGTCCGACGCGAGAACGGTCGGTCCCGGCACGTCCGCCACGTCCGCCCCTCGCTCCCTAACCTGTTCGACGGTCTGTACGCACGGGAGTCTAGGCCCTGTTAAAGGGACGGTAAGCAGCCCGTGGCACAACAGGTGATGCGAGTGTGACGCGAGCGGTGGCGCGCGAGGTGGGGTTATCCCTACTCCGCCTCACCCACGGACCCCATGGCGTGGGGGCGCCCCGCCCGGCACGCTGGTCGTATGACCATGAGCCCCTCCCTGCCGGACAACGACCGGCCGCCTCCCGCGCGCTTCGCCTTCGACCGGTACACGTGGAAGGAGATCGCCTATCTCCTGGCCAATCTGCCGATGGCGGTCGCGGGCTTCGTCTATGCCGTCTTCCTGGTCGGTGTGGGTGCCGGGCTCTCGGTCACCGTGATCGGTCTGCCGCTGCTCGCGCTCGGGCTGACGGGCGCGCGGTTGCTCGGCCGGGCCGAGCGCGGCAGGGCGCGCGGCATGCTGGGGCTACGCGTCGAGGAGCCGAGTCCGATGCCTCGCGGCCTGCACGGCGGGGGCTTCTTCACCTGGCTCTGGTCCGGGCTGAAGGACCCGGTGGGCTGGCGGGCGTTGCTGTTCTCGTTCATGCGGCTGCCGTGGGGGATCGCGACGTTCGTCGTGACGCTGGTGGGCCTGTTCGTGCTCTGGCCCGTGCTTCCGTTCATCGTGCGCGGTCTGGCGAACGCGGACCGGGCGATGGTGCGGGGGCTGCTCTCGCCCTCCGACGAGCTGGAGCGCAGGATCGCCGAGCTGGAGTCGGACCGGGGTGTGGTCGTCGACACCGCCGCCGCCGACCTGCGTCGCATCGAGCGTGACCTCCACGACGGCGCACAGGCCCGTCTCGTCGCCCTCGCCATGGGCCTCGGTCTGGCGAAGGAGAAGCTCTCCGACGACCCGGAGGCCGCGGCCCGGATGGTCGACGAGGCCCACGGCGAGGTCAAGGTCGCCCTCCAGGAACTCCGCGACCTCGCCCGGGGCATCCACCCCGCCGTCCTCACCGACCGGGGCCTCGACGCCGCGCTCTCCGCCATCGCCTCACGCTGCACCGTCCCCGTGACCGTGTCGGTGCAGTTGACCGGCCGGCCGGCCGAGGCCATCGAGGGCATCGCCTACTTCACGGTCTCCGAGCTGCTCCAGAACGTCAGCAAGCACGCCCGGGCCACCCGTGCGTCGGTCGACGTGTGGCGGTCCGGCGACCGGCTGATGCTCCAGGTCCGGGACGACGGCGTCGGCGGTGCCAGGCTCGACGGGGGTACGGGCATGTCGGGGCTCGCGGAGCGGCTCGGGGCGGTCGACGGGCTGTTCGTACTGGACTCCCCGGAGGGCGGCCCCACCACGGTCACCGCGGAACTGCCGTGGCGCGACCGCGTCGGCGTACCGGCGAAGCGGGCCGAACGCGCGTGATTCGACCGGGCCCCGGCGGCGCGCCCCGGCGCACCGCCGGAACGGACCGGCCGCGCGTGCCCCACGCGCACCGGTGAAGCGGACCGGACGCATGTGACCCGGTGACGCCCCACGGCCCCGGGCTCCCAGGCCCCCGGGCTCCCAGCCCCACGCCCTCACGCCCCCAGCCCCGGCCCCCAGCCCCGGCCCCCGGCCCCCACAACCGTCATGGTGGGGAAAACCCCCTGCCGGATACGGAGACCCTCCTCATGGTGCGGGGGCCCCCGGCACAGCAGTCTTGAGATATCAGCCGTTGTATCGGCCCGCGGGGGCACCCCCGCCCAGAAGAAACGGACGGACGCCACTCATGGCCACGGCATACGGACCGGACACCCGGGACCACCACAGGCGGCCCGGCACCGGGTCGGGGAGCCGTCCCCCGGCGAAGCACTTCTTCCCCGCGGCTCTGCGCGCGCCCTTCGAGGCACGTATCTGGCGCGAGCTGGGCTATGTGGTCCTGAGCCTGCCGATCAGCGTGGTGCTGTTCAGCTTCGCGGTCACCATGGTGTCGCTGGGCCTGGGCATGCTGATCACCTTCCTCGGCATTCCGATCCTCGCCGCCGGCCTGGCCATGTGCCGCGGGTTCGGCGCGATGGAGCGGGGCCGGGCGCGCGCACTGCTGAAGCTGGACGTCGCCGAGCCCGCACCGGTGCGCGGCAAGGGCGGCATGATGTCGTGGGTCGGCGCGGTGCTGAAGAGCGGGGTGTCCTGGCGGCATCTGCTGTACGCGGTGCTGCACATGCCGTGGGCGGTGTTCGCGTTCAACGTCGCGGTGATCCTCTGGGTGTACGGCTGGGCGGCGTTCACGTATCCGCTGTGGCGCTGGGTCTTCCCGGTGTTCGTGGGTGTCGACGGCATCCAGCTGTACGGCGACCGGACGCGCGAGATCTACGTGGACACGCCCTTCGAGATCGCGGTCACCAGCCTGCTCGGCCTGGCGCTCGTGCTGGTCACCCCGTGGGTCGTCCGCGGCCTGGTGTCCGTGGACCGGGTGATGGTGCGGGGGCTGCTCGGCCCCTCCAGGCTGGCCAGCCGGGTCTCGGAGCTGGAGTCGGACCGGGGTGTGGTCGTCGACACCGCCGCCGCCGACCTGCGCCGTATCGAGCGTGACCTCCACGACGGCGCGCAGGCCCGTCTCGTCGCCCTCGCCATGGACCTGGGTCTGGCGAAGGAGAAGATGAACGAGGACCCGGAGGCCGCGGCCCGGATGGTCGACGAGGCCCACGGCGAGGTCAAGGTCGCCCTCCAGGAACTCCGCGACCTCGCCCGGGGCATCCACCCCGCCGTCCTCACCGACCGGGGCCTCGACGCCGCGCTCTCCGCCATCGCCTCACGCTGCACCGTCCCCGTGAAGGTCGTGGTGGAGCTGGACGCACGGCCCGCACAGGCGATCGAGGGCATCGCGTACTTCACGGTCTCCGAGCTGCTCCAGAACATCAGCAAGCACGCCCGGGCCACCCGCGCGTCGGTCGACGTGTGGCGGGCGGGCGACCGGCTGATGCTCCAGATCACCGACAACGGGCGCGGAGGGGCCGATGTGTCCGCGGGCAGCGGGCTGGCCGGTCTGACGGAGCGGCTGGACGCGGTCGACGGTGTCCTCGTCGTCGACTCCCCCGCCGGCGGCCCGACGACGGTCACCGCCGAGCTCCCCTGGCGGGGCTGATCGCGGGTCCCGTACGGGCCGACCGCAGTGGTGCCCCGGCCGCCTTCATGGCGGCCGGGGCACCACTGCGCGCCCGGTCGGGGGCGCGACCAACCGGTGTACGGCCCGTCCGGGCGCCGATGCTGGAATGCTGGACCGACAGTGCGGCGCGGAGAGCGGCGTACACGGGGAACAACCGACAGTGGGGGACACAACGTCGTGGAGGAAAGAGTGCGGGTCGTCATCGCCGAGGATTCGGTGCTGCTCCGGGAGGGGCTCACCCGGCTGCTGACCGATCTCGGGCACGACGTCGTCGCGGGGGTGGGGGACGCCGAGGCGCTGATCAAGACGGTGAACGACCTCGCCGCGCAGGACGCGCTGCCGGACGTGGTCGTCGCCGATGTGCGGATGCCGCCGACCCACACCGATGAGGGCGTGCGGGCCGCGGTGCGGCTGCGGAAGGACTATCCGCGCATCGGGGTGCTGGTGCTCTCCCAGTACGTCGAGGAGGAGTACGCCACCGAGCTGCTGGCCGGGAGCAGCCGCGGGGTGGGCTATCTGCTCAAGGACCGGGTCGCCGAGGTCAGGGAGTTCGTGGACGCCGTGGTGCGGGTGGCGCAGGGCGGGACGGCGCTGGACCCGGAGGTCGTGGCCCAGCTGCTGGGCCGGAGCCGCAAGCAGGACGTGCTGGCGGGGCTCACACCGCGCGAGCGCGAGGTCCTCGGTCTGATGGCGGAAGGGCGTACGAATTCAGCCGTCGCCCGGCAGCTGGTGGTGAGCGACGGGGCCGTGGAGAAGCACGTGAGCAACATCTTCCTGAAACTGGGCCTGTCGCCCAGCGACGGAGATCATCGGCGCGTTCTCGCTGTTCTGACCTACCTGAAGTCCTAGCAACCCGATGATCTATCGGCGATGATCTGAACGATCAACCCCCTGGTCAGGCGGAACACCGGATCTACGACGAAAGGATTATCGGCGCACTCGTCGGGGTGTTTCCTCTCCGGTGGCGTTCACTTCCGGTGACCGGGGTCCCGGGAACATGGCTGAACGTGAGGGATCGATGTCTCAAAAGAGCATGGATGCCTCGGAAACGCGTCCACCATATGACCGGTCCAAGGAAGGCGACCCTTACAGAAGTAGGGTGGGGCCTGGACCGCCGGCGGGCCGGCCGGTCCCGAGCCGCCGCCCCTAGGGAGGTCCAGTTCAGTGACCAGCCAGGTCAGTAGCCCAGCCGGTAAGTCCGATGAGGCCAGCGAGGCTGTCGTCGGGGAGCAGCGTGTCCCGCACATTGAGCGTTCGGGTGCCACCGAGAAGGAAATCCGCCGTCTGGACCGGGTGATCATTCGTTTCGCGGGTGACTCGGGTGACGGCATGCAGCTGACGGGTGACCGGTTCACGTCGGAGACGGCGTCGTTCGGGAACGACCTGTCGACGCTGCCGAACTTCCCGGCCGAGATCCGGGCACCCGCAGGCACACTGCCGGGTGTGTCGTCGTTCCAGCTGCATTTCGCGGACCACGACATCCTGACGCCCGGCGACGCGCCGAACGTGCTGGTCGCGATGAATCCCGCCGCCCTGAAGGCGAATATCGCCGATGTGCCGCGCGGGGCGGACATCATTGTGAACACGGACGAGTTCACGAAGCGCCCGATGGCGAAGGTCGGATATACGCAGTCACCTCTCGAGGACGATTCGCTCGGGGCGTACAACGTGCATCCCGTGCCTTTGACGACGTTGACGATCGAGGCGCTGAAGGAGTTCGGTCTTTCCCGTAAGGAGGCCGAGCGGTCGAAGAACATGTTCGCGCTCGGGCTGTTGTCCTGGATGTACAACCGTCCGACCGAGGGTACGGAGGCGTTCCTCCGGTCGAAGTTCGCGAAGAAGCCGACCATCGCCGAGGCGAACGTGGCGGCGTTCAGGGCGGGCTGGAATTTCGGTGAGACCACGGAGGATTTCGCGGTCTCGTACGAGGTCGCACCGGCGTCGCAGGCTTTCCCCACGGGTACCTACCGGAACATCTCGGGGAATTTGGCACTGTCGTACGGCCTGATCGCGGCGGGCCGGCAGGCCGAACTCCCGGTGTATCTGGGTTCGTATCCGATCACTCCGGCGTCCGACATCCTGCATGAACTCAGCAAGCACAAGAATTTCGGTGTGCGGACCTTCCAGGCGGAGGACGAGATCGCCGGGATCGGGGCGGCGCTGGGTGCCGCCTTCGGGGGAGCCCTGGGTGTGACGACGACGTCGGGGCCGGGTGTGGCGCTGAAGTCGGAGACGATCGGTCTGGCGGTGTCGCTGGAGCTCCCGCTGCTGATCATCGACATCCAGCGCGGCGGCCCCTCCACCGGTCTGCCGACCAAGACGGAGCAGGCGGACCTGCTCCAGGCCATGTACGGGCGCAACGGTGAGGCGCCGGTCCCGATCGTGGCGCCGAGGACCCCGGCGGACTGCTTCGACGCGGCCCTGGACGCCGCGCGGATCGCGCTGACGTACCGGACCCCGGTCTTCCTGCTGTCCGACGGCTATCTGGCGAACGGCTCCGAGCCGTGGCGGATCCCCGAGACGGACAGCCTCCCCGACCTGCGGACCCAATTCGCCAGCGGGCCGAACCACGAACTCGCGGACGGCACGGAGGTGTTCTGGCCCTACAAGCGGGACCCCCAGACCCTGGCGCGCCCCTGGGCCGTGCCCGGCACCCCCGGTCTCGAACACCGGATCGGCGGGATCGAGAAGCAGGACGGCACCGGCAACATCTCCTACGACCCGGCCAACCACGACTTCATGGTCCGCACCCGCCAGGCGAAGATCGACGGCATCGTGGTGCCCGATCTGGAGGTCGACGACCCGGCCGGCGCGAGGACCCTGGTCCTGGGCTGGGGCTCGACGTACGGGCCGATCACCGCGGCGGTGCGCAGGCTCCGCGCGGCGGGCGAGACGATCGCGCAGGCCCATCTGCGCCATCTCAACCCGTTCCCGAGGAATCTGGGCGAGGTGCTGAGGCGTTACGACAAGGTCGTCGTCCCCGAGATGAACCTCGGTCAGCTCGCCCTGCTGCTGAGGGCCAAGTACCTCGTGGACGCGCAGAGTTACAACCAGGTCAACGGAATGCCCTTCAAGGCCGAGCAGCTCGCCACCGCCCTCAAGGAGGCCATCGATGCCTGACGCCAACGAACTCCTCCAGCTGGTCCCCAAGGCCGAGGGCGCGCAGTCCATGAAGGACTTCAAGTCCGACCAGGAGGTGCGCTGGTGCCCGGGCTGCGGTGACTACGCGGTCCTCGCGGCCGTGCAGGGCTTCATGCCCGAACTGGGGCTGGCCAAGGAGAACATCACGTTCGTCTCCGGCATCGGCTGCTCGTCCCGCTTCCCGTACTACATGAACACCTACGGGATGCACTCCATCCACGGCCGCGCCCCGTCCATCGCGACCGGCCTGGCCACCTCCCGCCGCGACCTGTCCGTCTGGGTCGTCACCGGCGACGGCGACGCCCTCTCCATCGGCGGCAACCACCTCATCCACGCCCTGCGCCGCAACGTCAACCTGAAGATCCTGCTCTTCAACAACCGGATCTACGGGCTCACCAAGGGCCAGTACAGCCCGACCTCCGAGGTCGGCAAGATCACCAAGTCGACGCCGATGGGCTCCCTGGACGCGCCCTTCAACCCGGTCTCGCTCGCCCTGGGAGCCGAGGCCACCTTCGTCGCCCGCACCGTCGACTCCGACCGCAAGCACCTCACGAGCGTGCTGCGCGCGGCGGCCGACCACCCCGGCACGGCGCTCGTGGAGATCTACCAGAACTGCAACATCTTCAACGACGGCGCGTTCGAGGTCCTCAAGGACAAGGAGCGGGCCGAGGAGGCGGTCATCCGGCTCGAACACGGCAGGCCGATCCTCTTCGGCGCCGACAACTCCAAGGGCGTCGTCCGCGACCCCCTGACGGGCGACCTGAGCGTGGTGGCGGTCACCGAGGAGAACCAGTCGCGCATCCTCGTCCACGACGCGCACAACCCCAGCCCCACGACCGCCTTCGCGCTGTCCCGGCTGGCCGACGCCGACACCCTGCACCACACGCCCATCGGCGTCATGCGCAGTGTGGAGCGCCCGGTCTACGACGTGCTGATGTCCGACCAGCTCGACACCGCGATCGAACAGCACGGCAAGGGAGACCTGGGCGCGCTGCTGGCCGGGAACGACACCTGGACCGTGGTCGGCTGACCCGCCGTCACCCCTGGTCGCCGGGGCCCGGAGCCGGTCGGCTCCGGGCCCCGTCGTATGCCTGGCGGGACGTCTCGACGTCGTCGAGGCGGCGCTCCGCCCACCTGGCGAGACCCCAGACCTGGTCGGCGGCCTCCTTGCCCAGCGGGGTGAGCGAGTAGTCCACCCGCGGCGGGATGACGGGCTTGGCGTCCCGGTGCACGAAGCCGTCGCGCTCCAGTGTCTGCAAGGTCTGGGCCAGCATCTTCTCGCTGACGCCGCCCACGGTGCGGCGCAGCTCGCTGAAGCGGTACGAGCGCTCCAGCAGCGCCGCGAGCACGAGGACTCCCCAGCGGCTGGTGACGTGCTCCAGCACCAGCCGGGAGGGGCACATCGGCTGGTTGACGCTGGCGGTCCTGCTGGTGCTTACGCTCATACCAGTACCTTACTTCAAAGTGGGTACTTTCTTCTGGAAAGTGCACGTCCTACAGTGAGTACAAAGAGCCCCAAGGATCAGCGCAGCAGGAGGAACCCCATGAGCATCGTTGTCACCGGAGCCACCGGCGAGCTCGGCCGTCTCGTCGTCGAGCGGCTGCTCGCCACCGTCCCGGCCGAGTCGGTCGCCGCGGTCGTGCGGGACAAGGAGAAGGCCGCCCCGCTCGCCGCCCGGGGCGTCGAGATCCGGGTCGCCGACTACGACAGCCCCGAGTCCCTCGCCGCCGCCTTCCGGGCCGGCGACCGCGTGCTGCTGATCTCGGCCAACGAGGTCGGCAGGCGGATTCCGCAGCACACCGCCGTGATCGACGCCGCCAGGGCGGCGGGGGTCGCGCAGCTCGCGTACACGGGCGTGCTGGGCGGGCCGGACGCGGACTTCCAGCTGGCCGCCGAGCACAAGGTGACCGAGCAGCTGATCCTGGACTCCGGACTCCCGTACACCTTCCTGCGCAACGGCTGGTACACCGAGAACTACACCGCGAACCTGGCTCCGGTCCTGGAGCACGGCGCCGTCGTCGCCAACGCGGGCGAGGGCCGGATCGCCGTCGCCACCCGCGCCGACTACGCGGACGCCGCAGCCGCCGTACTGACCGGCGAGGGACACCTCGGCGTCGCGTACGAGCTGAGCGGGGACACCGCCTGGTCGCTGGCCGAGTACGCCGCGGTGGTGTCGGAGGCGACCGGCCGGGAGATCGCGTACAAGAACGTCCCGGCCGCCGTGCACCAGGAGATCCTCGTCGGGGCCGGGCTGCCCGAGCCCTTCGCCGCGATCCTGGTCGACGTCGACGAGGCGATCGCGCGCGGCCTGCTCGCCGGTACGAGCGGAGACCTGGCCCGCCTGATCGGCCGCCCGGCGACGCCCCTGGCCGAGACGGTCGCCGCGGCGGTGGCCGCCGCCTGAGCGGACGTCCCCACCACATGTCACGACCGTTCCCATGAGACGGCAATGACAGAGGGCTCCCCCGGGCGCTACCGTCGTGCAGTCGGCCGACCGCCGGCTCCAGGAGTGCCGGGGAGGGCCCGTGAAGGGGAAGAACGAGCAGCGTGCTGGCCTGCTGTACGGAATCGGCGCGTACGGGATGTGGGGCCTCGTGCCCCTGTTCTGGCCGCTGCTGGAGCCGTCGGGCGCGGTGGAGATCCTCGCCCACCGCATGGTCTGGTCGCTGGGGGTCGTCGGCATCGCCCTGCTGTTCCTGCGCCGCTGGGCCTGGGTCGGCGAGCTGCTGCACCAGCCCCGGCGGCTGGGACTGATCGCGGTCGCCGCGACCGTGATCTCGGTCAACTGGGGGCTGTACATCTGGGCCGTCAACAACGGCCATGTCGTCGAGGCCTCGCTCGGCTACTTCATCAACCCGCTGGTCACCATCGCCATGGGCGTGCTGCTGCTCGGCGAGCGCCTGAGGCCCGTGCAGTGGGCGGCGGTGGCGACGGGTTTCGCGGCGGTGCTCGTGCTGGCCATCGGCTACGGACAGCCCCCGTGGATCTCGCTGGTGCTGGCCTTCTCCTTCGCGACGTACGGCCTGGCGAAGAAGAAGGTCGACATGGGCGGCCTGGAGTCCCTGGCCGCCGAGACCGCCGTGCTCTTCCTGCCCGCGCTCGGCTTCCTGCTGTGGCT
This sequence comes from Streptomyces sp. CB02058, assembly GCF_001905505.1. Taxonomy (GTDB): domain Bacteria; phylum Actinomycetota; class Actinomycetes; order Streptomycetales; family Streptomycetaceae; genus Streptomyces. The sequence continues at coordinate 405,598 of NZ_LIPG01000001.1, read as the reverse complement.
CGGGGCGAGCGGCGACGCGACCTTCCTCTCCGGGGGCGCGGGCCACGGAGCGCTGCTCGCCGCCACCGGACTCGTCACCGCGATCCCGCTCGTCTGCTTCGGCGCCGCGGCGATCCGGGTGCCGCTGTCCGTGCTGGGGCTGCTCCAGTATCTGGCGCCCGTCTTCCAGTTCGGCCTCGGCATCCTGTACTTCCACGAGGAGATGCCGCCCGAGCGCTGGGCGGGCTTCGGGCTGGTCTGGGTGGCGCTGGTGATGCTGACCTGGGACGCGCTGCGGACCGCGCGGCGCACCCGGGCGGAGGCGCTGCGTCTGGCCGTGCGGGCCGCGGAGGCGGCCTCGCCCACAGGAGCGTCCGCCGCGTCTCCGGCCGGGTCGGACACCTCGGTCATAAAATAATTACCCAGTTGCCTTTTTAACTCGGTTGCGTTTTCCTGGCTTGTGCAGGACGACGCGAACCGAGGAGCAGGCATGACCGACGTACTGATCGTGGGCGCGGGCCCGACCGGACTGACGCTCGCGTGCGATCTCGCCCGGCGCGGGATCGCCGTGCGGATCGTGGACAGGTCGCCGGAGTATCCGCGCAGCTCCCGGTCCAAGGGGCCCAACCCCCGCTCGCTGGAGGTCCTGGAGGACCTCGGCGTCATCGGCGCGGTGCTGGAGTCGAGCGCGGAGCCGCCGGTCATGCGCAAGTACCGCGACGGCGAGCCCGTCGCCGACACCGACCCGTACGCCGGCTCCTCGCCCGCCCCGGACGCGCCCTACGACCGGGGCCGGCTGATCGCCCAGTGGCGGCTGGAGGAGATCCTGCGCGACCGCCTCGCCGAGCACGGCGCCGCTGTCGAGACGGGCACCGAGGTCGTGGGGCTCACCGACGACGGGACCTCGGTGACCGTGGCCTTCGCCGACGGCTCCCGCACGGAGGCGCGCTACGTGGTGGGCTGCGACGGCGCCCACAGCCGCGTACGCAAACTGCTGGGCGTCCCGTTCGACGGCGAGACGGACGAGGAGCAGGTGATGGTCTGCGGCGACGTCGAGATCACCCCGGGCGTGCTGGACCGGGGCGTCTGGCACCAGTGGTTCGACCCGGACGGCGCCGTCATGCTCTGCCCCATCCCCGGCACCCGGTCCGGCTGGTGGTTCCAGTCCGGCCCGGAGAGGGACTCCGGCGGTCGGCCGCTCGCTCCCACCGAGGAAGGCTTCCGGCGGCTCTTCGCCCGGCACACCCGGCTCCCCGCCGCCCATCTCACCGGGGCCACCCTGCTCTCGACGTACCGGGTCAACGTGCGGATGGCCGACCGCTACCGGGTGGGCAGGGTGCTGCTCGCGGGGGACGCCGCCCATGTGCACGCCATCGCGGGCGGCCTCGGCATGAACACCGGCATCCAGGACTCCTTCAACCTCGGCTGGAAGCTCGCCCAGGTGGTGCGGCGCCGGGCGGGCGCGGAGCTGCTGGACACCTACGAGGAGGAGCGGCTGCCGGTCGCAGCCTGGACGCTGGACATCACGTCGGAGCGGCTGCGGGCCACCCTGGAGGCGATCACGAAGCCGGGCGGCGGGCTCGACAGCGCCGTCACTCCGTCCATGTCGGGCCTCGACCGGGGCTACCGGTGGAGCTCACTCGCCCGGCCGGGGGGCGGGGACGGGCTGCGGTCCGGCGACCGCGCGCCGGACGCCCCCTGCCACGACGCGGTGACCGGCGAGCCCACCCGGCTCTTCCGGATCTTCGCCGGACCGCACATCACCGTGCTGGGCTTCGGTGCGGGCACCGGACCGGCCCTGCGCGCGGCGGCCTCGGCCCACGGTGACGCGGTGCGCACCTGCCTGGTGCACGGCCCCGGGACCCCGGCCGCCGGGACGGCCGAGGCCGGTCCGCCCGCCCTGCACGACCGGCAGGGGCTGGCCCGCACTGCGTACGGGGTCCGAGGGGACGGCATCGTCGTGGTCCGGCCCGACAACCACGTGGGACTGATCGCGGAGGCGGGCGACGAGCGCGCGGTACGGGAGTATCTGGCCGCCCTCGACGGGGCCCGGGAGCCGGGCCGCGTGGAGTGGGCAGGCATGGTGGACGGCACACGCAAAGGCTGATTGAGTGCCCGGATGGGGACCATCCTGAAGGACATGAGGCACGTTCAGTGGCATGAGCTGCGCCATGCCCAGGGCTCCGCGTCCCAGGTCCCCGGGCTCCTCTCACGGATCGCCTGGGGCGACAGCGAGTCGGCCGAGGACGCGCTCAGCGATCTCGGCCGGTGGATAGCCGCGATGTCCGTGTTCGACGCGACGGTCGCCACCGTGCCGTTCCTCTGGGAGCTCGCCGCCATGGAGACGGTGAAGGACCGGGCCGGGGTGCTCGCCCTGCTGGGGACGATCCTCGCGCACGGTCACGCCCACCACCCGGAGTGGGCCAGGGACGCGCATCTGGCGGTCCTGGCGGGCCGGGCGACCGCCGAGCGGCTGGCCGGGGACGAGGACCCGGCGGTGCGCGCGGCGGCCGGCGAACTGCTCGGGGCCCTCGGCGGTCACGTCTGCGAGACCTGCCCGCCGCGGTGAGGCGCCGCGCCTCTCCCCCGCCTTCCGGCCGTCCGCGCCGGACCCGGCCGTCCGCCGGAGCGTGCCGCGCGGTTCACGGGCGCGGTCCGGCCGTATAAACAGGTCCCATGACCCTGCACTGGAAACTCGTCGTCGACGCCGGCGACCCGCACGCCCAGGCCGACTTCTGGGCCGAGACGCTCGGCTATCTCGTCGAGGACAACAGCGCCCTGATCGCCGGACTGCTCGCCGCCGGGGCGGCGCCCGAGGCCGCCACGGTCGAGTCGCACGGACGCCGGGCCTGGCGCGATCTCGTCGCGGTACGGCATCCGGACGATCCGTACGACGCGAAGAGCGGGACCGGGCTCGGACGGCGGCTGCTCTTCCAGCGCGTACCGGAGCCGAAGACGGTGAAGAACCGCCTCCATGTGGACGTCCACTCGGCCGCCGGGGAGCGCGAGGCGGAGGTGGAGCGGATCGTGGGGCTGGGCGCGAGCGTGCTGCGGGCCGTCGAGCACCCCGGGGGCTCGTGGACGGTGCTCCAGGACCCGGAGGGCAACGAATTCTGCGTCCACTGAGAGGCGCCCGCCGTCCTCGCAGGTCAGCGGCGTACGACCGGAAGGCGATCTCTCTAGGCTGACCTCATGTTCACGCCACCCGCCGCATACACCCTCGTCGCCACGGATCTGGACGGCACCCTGCTGCGTTCCGACGACTCCGTGAGCCCCCGTTCCCGCGCCGCGCTGGCCCGCGCCGCGTCGGCCGGCGCGCGGCATCTGATCGTCACGGGCCGCCCCGTGCCCGGCATACGCGCCCTGCTCACGGACCTCGGCTACGACGGCCTCGCGGTCTGCGGGCAGGGCGCGCAGGTGTACGACGCCGGGTCGGCCCGCATGCTGAGCTCGGTGACGCTGGACCGGGACCTGGCCGACACCGCGCTCGGCAAGATCGAGGCCGAGGTGGGGCAGGTCTTCGCCGCGGTCGACCAGGACGGCCCCGACGGCAGGACACTGATCGAGCCGGGCTACCGCATGCCGCACCCCGGCCTCCCCGCGCAGCGGGCCGGGCGGCGCCAGGAGCTCTGGGCGGCGCCGGTCATCAAGGTGCTCATACGCCACCCCGAGCTGACGGACGACGAACTGGCCGCCGCCGCGCGGGGCGCCGTGGGCGATCTGGCGTCCGTGACGATGGCGGGCCCCGGCACGGTGGAGCTGGCTCCGTACGGCGTGGACAAGGGCACCGGCATCGCCCTGGCCGCCGGGCTGCTGGACCTCGACCTCGCCGGGGCGGTGGCGTTCGGAGACATGCCCAACGACCTGCCGATGTTCCGCCGCTCGGGCCACCGGGTGGCGATGGGGAACGCCCACGCGGAGCTGAAGGCCGAGGCCGACGAGATCACGCTGTCGAACGGGGCCGACGGGGTCGCGGTGGTCCTGGAGCGGCTGTTCGACTGAGGGCGCGCTCATGCCGGCTCACGCGGAGCCTCACGACCGGGGCATCACACCAAGGGCCTTGCACGCGGAGCCTCACGACCGGGGCATCACACCAAGGGCCTTGCACGCGGAGCCTCACGACCGGGGCTTCACGCCAGGGGCCTTGCACGCGGGGCCTCACGACCGGGGCCCCACGACCGGACTTCACCCCTGGGCCCGGCGGCCGAAAAACACCTCCCGGAAACTTCATGCACATGCATATGATGCGTACGCCGGTAAAAACCGCACGCGCCATATTGGGGGCACCTCATGAGCACACGCAGTTTCCTCTTCCTGCTGGGCAGCAGCCGCTCCGACGGCAACACACTGAGGCTCGCCCGGCTCGCGGCCGAGCAGCTCCCGCCCGGCACGGAGCAGCGGTGGCTGGACCTGCGGGACTTCCCGCTGCCGGATTTCGAGGACCGCCGACACTCGGACGGCCACGACGCCCCCACCGGGCACGCCGCGACCCTGCTGGAGGCGACCCTCGCCGCGACCGACGTGGTCGTCGCCTCCCCGCTGTACTGGTACGCCGTCTCCACCTCGACCAAGCGCTACCTGGACCACTGGTCGGGCTGGCTGGAGGTCCCCGGGGCCGACTTCCAGCGGCGGATGGCCGGGAAGACCCTGTGGGGTGTCACGGCGCTCGCGGACGACGACCCGGAGGTCGCCGAGCCGCTCGTGGGAACGCTGCGGAACTCGGCGCACTACCTCGGGATGCGCTGGGGCGGGGTGCTGCTGGGCAACGGCAGCAAGCCCGGCGACGTCCTGTCCGACACCGGCGCCACGGCGCGGGCGAAGGACTTCTTCAGCTGACGAGGGCCCCTCCGGTCGAGGACCCCTTCGGCCGGCGAGGGCTTCTTCAGCCGACGGTGCCGTCCGGGGCCGGGGCCGGGGCGGGAACGGCCCCGCAGGCCCCGCCCGGGGCGGCGCGCAGGGACCCCAGGACGTGGGCGACCAGGGCGGCGACCGTCGCCTCGTCCTGCGCCGGCTTCCGCAGGACATGGCGGTAGTAGACGGGCCCGTAGAGCAGCTCCACCGCGAGCGGCAGATCGGCACCGTCCGGTATCTGCCCCTGCTCCTGGGCGCGCCGCAGGCGCCCCACGGCGGCCTCGACGCGCGGGCCGACCAGGTCCTCGCGTACGGCCAGCGCGAGGGCGTCGTCGTGATGCATCTCCGACAGGACACCGCCGTAGACCGGGCCGTAGGGCGGTGTGGAGATCAGCCTCACCAGACCGTTGACGTGTGTCCGCAGGTCGGCCTCGATGTCGCCGGTGTCGACGAACGGTGTGGCACCGGCGAGCAGCTCGGCGAACGCCTCCAGCATCACCGCGCCCTTGGACGGCCACCAGCGGTAGATCGTCTTCTTGCTCACGCCGGCGCGCGCCGCGATGGCCTCGACGGTGGTCCTGCCGTATCCCCTCTCCGTACACAGCTCCAGGGCGGCGTCCAGCGTCGCCCTTCGTGACCTCTCGCTGCGGCGCAGGGAACTCGGCGATGTGATCATTCGGTGAGCATAGGGGGATTCCGTACACCGCTTATTGACAGGTCGTCGCCAGAAGTCGAACAATGACGAGGCTGGAAACGGAACGTACCGTGTCGTGACGTTCCGTGCCGCACACCGTTCGTGCCGTTCGTGCCGCGACGAGCCGATCGGGGGACGGCTCGACCGGCCGACGGTGCGGACGGCCCTCGGTGGGCCACCTCAGACGGTGATGTCCTTCGCCGTGAAGCGCGCCCACGCCGCCGAGCCGAACACCGCAGCGTAGAGCGCCTGCAGACCCAGGTTCCGCACCATCTCGTCCCAGTAGACGGGGTCGCGCAGCAGGTCCGTGAAGGACAGCCAGTAGTGCGGGAAGAGATACGGATGGATCGCGTGCAGCTGCGGCATCGTGTCCAGGATCTGCGCGGTGATCAGTACCCCGACAGTGGCGGCCATCGCCGCGATCCCGCTGTTGGTGAGGGTCGACACGAAGACCCCGAGCGCCGCGAACCCCACGAGTGAGGCGGCCACCACGAGGGCGATCAGCCCGGCCCTCAGCAGCCCTTCGCCGAATCCGATCCGGGTTCCCGAGATCGTCGTGACCTCCCCGACGGGAAAGAGCAGCGCCCCCGTCACGAGGGCGGACACCGCGACGACCAGGGTGGCGGCCAGGCAGAAGACCAGCACCGACGCGTACTTCGCGAGCAGCAGCCGGGTGCGGCCCGCCGGGGCGACCAGCAGATAGCGCAGGGTGCCGCCGCTCGCCTCCCCCGCGACGGAGTCCCCCGCGATGACGCCCACGGCCATCGGGAGGAAGACGGGCAGCGTGGCGGAGAGCGCCGCGAAGACCAGGAACAGGCCGTTGTTGGTGACCTGGGAGAGGAACGCGGGGCCTCCCCCGCCGCCGCCCGGCCCGCCCCGGGAGCCGTCGCCGGTCTCGATGCGTACGGCGATCCCGATGAGCACGGGCACCGCGGCCAGCACTCCGAGCAGGGCCACCGTGCGCCATCTGCGCAGGGTGGTGACCAGCTCGGAGCGGAGGATGCCGAGCGTCCACAGCGCGCGGCGCGGCGGGACGGCCGCTGGGGCGGCGGTGGTGAGTTCAGCCTGCGACATCGAATCCCTCTCCGGTGAGTGCGACGAAGGCGTCCTCCAGGGAGGCCCGTTCGACGCCGAAGGCGCGTACGCGGACGCCCCCGCGCACCAGGGCGGCGCTGAGGTCGGCGAGCTCCACCTCGCCCGGCGGCGCGTCGGCGCTCACCCGGTCCCCGTCGGTGACGAGGCCGGTCACGCCGTGCCCCGCGAGGATGCGGGCGGCCTCGCCGGGGTCGGGGGTGGTGACGGCGATCCGGCCCCGGGCGCCCGCGGCGAGCGCGGCGACGGGGCCCTGGACGAGGAGCCGGCCCCGGGCCATCACCGCCGCGTGGGTGCAGACCTGTTCGATCTCGTCGAGCAGATGGGAGGAGAGGAAGACGGTGGTGCCCTCGGCCGCCAGCTCCCGGACCAGGGAGCGGATCTCGCGCATGCCCTGCGGGTCGAGCCCGTTGGTCGGTTCGTCCAGCACGAGCAGTCTGCGCGGCTGGAGCAGGGCGGCGGCGAGCCCGAGGCGCTGCTTCATCCCGAGCGAGTAGGCCTTGGCCTTCTTCCCCGCCGCCGCGCCGAGCCCGACCCGCTCCAGGGCGTTCTCCACCCGGGCGCGCCGGGTGCGGGGGTCCGCCGTCGGGTCGGCGGAGTCGAACCGCCCGAGATTGGCCCGGCCCGTCAGGAAGCCGTACAGCGCGGGTCCTTCGATCAGGGCGCCGACCTGCGGCAGCACGGTGCGGGCCGCGCCGGGCATCGGCAGGCCCAGGACATGGGCGGTGCCGGCCGTCGGGTCGATGAGGCCCATGAGCATCCGGATCGTGGTGGTCTTCCCCGAGCCGTTGGGCCCCAGGAAGCCGAAGACGCTCCCGGCGGGCACGGAGAGGTCGAGCCCGTCGACGGCCGGCCGCCCGCCCCGGAAGCGCTTGGTGAGCCCGTGCGTCTCGATCACGGTGCCGGGCCCGTCCTCCGTGTCCGGCACCGCCGCCGCGGCCTCCGCTGTGTCGGTCATGCGCACTCCCGGTCCTCGGTCCCACCGTGTACGGGCCGTCCGTGCTGCCGTGCACGGGCCCGTCCGTCCCCGCCGTGTACGAGCCGCCGGCCGTCCTCGCCGCGCTCGGGCCGTGCGGCAGCCGTCCCGCGGTGCACGGCCGCCGGTCCGCCGCACGAACCCCGTCCGCGTACGGCCCCGCCCCGCCGTACGGAGCGTACGACGGGGCGGGGCGTGCGGTGCGTCCTACTCGGCGGTGTCGGCCGCCTTCACCAGGGTGTCCTGGGTGACCGCGCCGACGTAGACCTTGCCGTCGTCCGTCAGCAGGGCGTTGACCAGGCGCGTCTTGAAGACCGTGCCCGAGCCGAAGTCGCCGGTGACCTTGTCGCCGAGGGCGTCCAGGAACTGCTGCGCCTGGGCCGGCACGTCGCCGGAGCCCTGGGCGGGGAGCCCGGCGCCGCCCGGGATCTCGATCTCGGCGACGGCGTTCCAGCCCTCACCGATGACGTTGAGGCCCTTGAAGTCCTCCAGCGCGCCGAGCTCCTTGTGCGCCTTGTCCGCGGCGTCCTTCCCGGCCCCGTCCTTCAGCTCGTCGGCCTCGGTCACCTTCGCGCCGTTGGGCGGGGTGAAGGAGAACGAGGACGCGGCGGGCTTCGCGAAGTCGACCTTGGTGAAGCCGGCGTCGACCGCGGCCTTGCCGCCGCTGCTCGGTGCCAGCGTGAACTTCAGGGGTACGCCGGTCGAGGCGTCGACCGCGACGGTGACGGACCCGATCGTCGAACCGGACTGCTTCGGCTTGATCAGCAGCTTGTACGCGTCGCGTCCCGCCACCTGCGCGGTGCCGTCGACCGTGACGGACGTGGTGTCGCCCGCCGCGGCGAGCGCCTCCTCGGCGAGCTCCTTCGGAGTGGCCGGCACCTCCTTCGGCGCCTTGCGCTCCCCGGTCTTCCCCGGCTGCGCGTCGGACCGCGCGTGGTAGACCTCGTTGCTCTCGCTGTCGTAGCCCCAGACGTCGTCCCCGTTGTGGACGACGCTGTATTCGGAGCCCTCGCCGAGGATGGACAGGCGCTGCTTGTCGGGGCCGTCGACCGCCACCCGCAGCGTGTGCGTCCCGGAGGCGAGCTCCATCAGCTTGGCGTCCGGTGCGGCGCTCGACTCCGAGCCGCCCGTCTCCGGGGCGAAGGAGCCGGCGAGCCCGCCGAACGCGGGGATACCGAGGTCGGTGCTGACCTTCAGCGTGCCCGAGAGCTGTTCCTCGTCCGACGCGGCGATCTTCTCGATGAGTTCCTGCGCGGTGATGTCCGGCAGCTCCGGGTCGCCGGAGTCCGCGAGCGCCGGGACGAGTCCGATCGTCGCCGCCGCCACTCCCGCCACCGCGAAGGGGACGATGTAGCGTGCCGCCTTCCGACGGCCCACGACAGTGCCCGTGGCCTCGCCGTTGGTCTCCGCGCTGTCGTTCGGTGCCATGTGTGCTCTACCTCCGTGGTCGGCGGCTGCCATCCCGTTGCACGTGTCCACTCCTCGCCGCCATTCTCACCCGATGTGGTCAGGAGTGGTTGTCTTCCATCTGACCAAATCGGGCGGGAACAAGCGTCAGCCCTCGGGAGCAACTGCGCGTACCTCTACGGGATGACCCCGGCGGAAGGCCCCTAGGGGTCAGCCCGCGCGGTGCACCACAGCGTCGCACAGCTCTTCCAGCGCGGCCTTCGCATAGCACTCGGGCAGCGGAGCCAGGGTCGCCCTGGCCTCCTGGGCGTAGCGGACGGTGTCCCGCCGCGCCTGCTCCAGCGCCGGGTGGGCGCGCAGCGCGCTCAGCGCCTCCGCGAGCCGGGCGTCGTCGCCGAGGTCGCCGTCGAGCAGGGCGACGAGCTCCTTGTCCTCCGGACGGCCCTCGGCCGCGGCCCGCGCGCGCAGATGGAGTACGGGGAGGGTGGGAATGCCCTCGCGCAGGTCGGTGCCCGGGGTCTTGCCCGACTCGTGGGAGTCGGAGGCGATGTCCAGGACGTCGTCGGCGAGCTGGAAGGCGATGCCGAGGCGCTCGCCGTACTGGGTGAGGATGTCGACGACCGATTCGTCGGCGCCCGCCATCAGGGCACCGAACCGCCCGGACACGGCGACCAGCGATCCGGTCTTGCCGCCCAGGACGTCCATGTAGTGGTCCACCGGGTCGCGGCCGTCGCGCGGGCCCGCGGTCTCCAGGATCTGGCCGGTCACCAGACGTTCGAACGCCTCGGCCTGGATGCGTACGGCCTGCGGGCCGAGGTCGGCCAGGATGTGCGAGGCACGGGCGAAGAGGAAGTCGCCTGTCAGCACGGCGACGGAGTTCCCCCAGCGGGTGTTGGCGCTGTCCACCCCTCGGCGTACGTCCGCCTCGTCCATCACGTCGTCGTGGTACAGCGTCGCCAGGTGCGTCAGCTCGACGACCACGGCCGAGGGGACCACGCCCGGGGCGTCGGGGTCGCCGAACTGGGCGGCGAGCATCACCAGCAGCGGCCTGAAGCGCTTGCCGCCCGCGCTGACGAGGTGCTGTGCGGCCTCCGTGATGAACGGGACCTCACTTTTGGTGGCATCCAGCAGCCCCGCCTCGACAGCGGCCAAACCGGCCTGGACATCGGCCTCAAGCGCCTGGTCCCGCACGCGCAGTCCGAACGGCCCGACGACGGTCACGAGGGGATCTCCTGTCTGCTGACGATCACACTGAATGTCGATGTGTCGCTGTCATCACTCAACTCAGCGTATCCGGTCCCGTTTGGATCACCGTGGGCGCCTTCCCGCCACCGCCGGTATGTTCGGGATCAGCTCATACGATCAGGAGTTTTCGCTTTGTCGCACACCACGACCGGTACGGAACCGACCCAGCCGCCGCCCGGCGACGACACCGCCTTCTTCGGCCAGCCGCGGGGTCTGATGACCCTGTCCGGGCTGGAGGTATGGGAGAGATTCTCGTTCCTCGGGATGCAGGCGATCCTGGTCCTCTTCTTCGCCGACAAGGTGTCCGACGGCGGCATGGGCATGGAGCCGGGCACGGCGGCCTCGGTCTCCGCGGCCTACGGCACGCTCGTCTATCTGGTCTCGGTCGCCGGCGGCTGGCTGGCCGACCGGATCCTCGGCTCGTACCGCGCCGTGCTGTACGGCGGCATCCTCATCGCCTGCGGGCACTACGCCATGGCCGTGCCGACCGCGACGATGACCTGGGTGGGCCTCGGCCTGATCAGCGCGGGCACCGGGCTGCTCAAGCCCAATGTGGCCTCGATGGTCGGCAAGCTCTACAGCACCGAGGACAGCCGTCGCGACGCCGGCTTCGCGCTCTACTACATGGGCATCAACATCGGCGCGTTCGCCGGGCCGCTCGTCACCGGATGGCTGGGGGACCACGCCAGCTGGCACTGGGGATTCTCGGCCGCCGCGTTCGGCATGACGCTCGGCCTGATCCAGTACGTCGTGGGCCGGCGTCACCTGGCCGGGCGTAGGCACGGCGCCGAATACTCCCTGGCGCCGGACGCCATGCGCCGGGCCGTGCTGCTCATCGTGGCCGGCGTCGTCGTGGCCGCCCTGGTGGCGACCGCGCTGGTGCTGGCCGGCTGGCTGACGATCGACCGTTTCGTCGATGTGCTCACCCTCATCTCGGTGATCGCGCCCGTCGTGTACTTCGTCGTAATGTTCCGCAGCCCCCGGGTGACCCCGGAGGAGCGCGGCAGGCTCCGGCCGTACGTCGTGCTGTTCCTGGCCTCCGTCGTCTTCAACTTCATCCTCTTCCAGGCGTACTCGACGATGATGCTGCTGGCCTCGACGAACGCCCGTACGGAGATCTTCGGCTTCCACTTCCCGGCCAGCTGGTACGCCTCCGCGCTGGGCGCCTTCGAGGTGGCGCTCGCACCCGTCGTCGCGGCCGTCTGGGCCCGCATGGGACCGCGCCAGCCGCACGCGTCCAACAAGATCGCGATCGGGGTGATCCTCGGCGGGCTGTCCTTCCTGCTGATGGTCCTGCCCACCTCCGGGCACGCCGACGACACCTACCGGATGGCCGCCTGGTGGATCGTCGGCTCCTACCTGCTGCTCGGACTCGGCGACATCCTGCTGGAGACCTCCGGCATGTCCGCGACCACGAAGCTCGCCCCCAAGGCGTTCGCCAGCCAGACGATGGCGCTGTGGTTCCTGTCCCTGGCCCTCGCCAACGGCATCCAGGCACAGATCGTGAAGCTGTACGGCGAGGTCTCCAACCCCGCCTACTTCGGTGTTAATGGCGCTATCGCGGTGGCGGCCGGTGTGGCCGTCATCGCCGCCGCTCCCTGGCTCAAGCGCACCATGCACCCCGTCCACTGAGGTTCCGCCATGCACATCCGCACCGAATTCCCGTACGAGACCATCCACGAGGACCTGTACATCCCGCTCGCGGATGGCACGCAGCTGTACGCACGGATCTGGCGGCCGGTCACCGACGAGCCGGTGCCCGCCCTGCTGGAGTACCTGCCCTACCGGCTGAGCGACTGGACGGCGCCGCGCGACTGGCAGCGCCATCCCTGGTACGCGGGCCACGGCTACGCGTCCGTCCGTGTCGATGTGCGCGGGCACGGCAACAGCGAGGGGATGCCCGGCGACGAGTACGACGCGACGGAGCTCGCCGACGGTGTGGCCGTGGTGCACTGGCTGGCCCAGCAGGAGTGGTGCTCGGGCCGGGTCGGCATGTTCGGCATCTCCTGGGGCGGCTTCAACTCGCTGCAGATCGCCGCGCTCGCCCCCGAGCCGCTGAAGGCGATCGTCACGGTGTGCTCGGCGGACGACCGCTACGACAACGACGTCCACTACATGGGCGGCTCCGTCCTCGGCGTGGACATGCACGCCTGGGCCTCCACCATGCTGGCCTTCGTCTCCCGGCCCCCGGACCCCGCGGACGTCGGCGACGACTGGCGGGACATGTGGCTGCGGCGGCTCGAGAAGGTGGAGCCCTTCATCCACACATGGCTGGCCCACCAGACCCGCGACGACTACTGGAAGCACGGCAGTGTCTGCGAGGACTACGGGGCGATCAAGGCGAAGGTCCTGGCGGTGGGCGGCTGGCACGACCCGTACCGCGACACCGTCCTGCGGCTCGTCGAGCACCTGGACCCCGGGCAGGTGCGCGGGCTGATCGGCCCCTGGTCGCACCAGTACCCGGACCGCGGGCTTCCGCCCGGGCCCTCGATCGGCTTCCTCCAGGAGACGCTGCGCTGGTGGGACGAGCACCTCAAGGACAAGGAGACCGGGGTGATGAACGAGCCCCTGCTGCGGTCCTGGATCAGCGGCTCGCACCGCCCCGCGACGGTCTACGAGACGCTGCCCGGCCGCTGGGTCGGCGACGCGGCCTGGCCGTCGGAGAACGTCGCCCCGGTCACGTACGCCCTGGGGGGCGGGGCGCAGACCGTCGACTCCCCGCAGCAGACGGGGCTGGACGCCGGACGCTTCTTCCCCTTCGGCAACGAGGCCGACCTGCCGCCCGACCAGCGCGACGAGGACGCCAAGTCCGTCTGCTTCGAGTTCCCCGTCGAGGACGCCCCGATCGAGATCCTCGGCCGCCCCCGGGTGACGCTCCTGCTCCGGATGGACGTACCGCGCGGCCAGGTGATCGCGCGGCTCTGCGACGTGGCCCCGGACGGGGCCTCCACCCTGGTGACCCGCGGCGCCCTCAATCTGGCCGCCCGTCACGGGCGCGACCGCGCCGAGGACTGGCCCGTCGGGGAGGCCGAGTACGTGAACTTCGAGCTGAACGGCATCGGGCACACGTTCCCGCCCGGTCACCGGATCCGGGTCGCCATCTCCTCCTCGTACTGGCCGTGGATCTGGCCCCAGGCCGGTTCGGCGGGCTTCACGCTGGAGGCGGAGGGCAGCCTCGTCGAGCTCCCGGTGCGCCGGCACACCGAGGACCCGGCGATCACCTTCGGCGAACCGGAGCAGTCGGAGCCGCTCGGTGTCGTGTATCCGGTGACGCTCGAAGAGCCCCGGCCGGAGCGCCTGGTGGTCCGTGACGTCGCCAAGGGCGAATGGCGTCTGGAGGTCGATCCGCGCTACGGCGGCACCCGGGTCTACCCCGACGGTCTGGAGTTCACCGAGGACGCCCTGGAGACGTACACCATCCAGCAGGACGACCCGCTGTCGGCCAGGGCCCGCTCGGACTGGGCGATCCGGCTGCACCGCCCCGAGATGTCCTGGGACGTGCGGATCGAGACGCGTTCGGAGACGAGTGCGGACGCGGACGACTTCATCACCTCCAACGAGGTCGTGTGCAGGGACGGCGAGGAGGTCGTCTTCCACCGGACCTGGGAGAAACGAATCCCCCGCACGGCTGGCTGACCAGGGTTATCGCGTAACTTTCCGGGCATTACGCCTACTTGAGGCACTGCCGCCGACCGGCGCCGCCGACGTACCGTGTGTTCCTCAAGCCACTGGAAAGGGGCAGCGACAGATGCCCGAGCAGAGCAGTCCGCTCGATCTGGCCGAGGGCGATCCCTTCGGCCCGCACAATCTCCCGTACGGCGTGTTCTCCACCCCCGGACACCCGCAGGAGCGCAAGGTCGGCGTCCGCGTCGGCAGACACGTACTGGACGCGGGCGCGGCGGCGCACGCGCTCGGCTCGCCGTACGCCCGGCTGCTGGCGCAGCCGAGCCTGATGCCGCTCCTGGCGGCGGGGCGGACCGCGTGGCGGGACGTGCGGCGGGCCCTGACGGCGTGGGTGACCGTCCCGGCGCACCGCCCGGACATGGAGCCCCTGCTGTATCCGCTGGACGAGGTGACGCTGCACCTTCCGTACGAGGTCGCCGACTACGTCGACTTCTACGCCAGCGAGCACCACGCCACCAACGTGGGCAGGATCTTCCGGCCCGACGGCGCGGCCCTCACCCCCAACTGGAAGCACCTGCCGATCGGCTACCACGGACGGGCCGGCACGGTCGTCGTCTCGGGCACCGATGTGGTGCGCCCCTCCGGGCAGCGCAAGGCACCCTCCGACCCGGCGCCGGTGTTCGGCCCCTCGGTGAAGCTGGACATCGAGGCCGAGGTCGGCTTCGTCGTCGGTGTCCCCTCCGAACAGGGCACGCAGGTCCCGCTCGGTGACTTCCGGGAGCACGTCTTCGGTCTCTCCCTGCTCAACGACTGGTCGGCGCGCGACATCCAGGCCTGGGAGTACGTGCCGCTCGGACCGTTCCTGGGCAAGTCCTTCGCCACCTCCGTGTCGGCGTGGGTGACCCCGCTGGAGGCGCTGGACGCGGCCCGCACGGCCCCGCCCGCCCGGGACTTCGAGCTGCTCCCCTACCTGGAGGACGCGGACGACGAGGAGCCCGGCGGTTTCGACATCCGGATCTCGGTGGAGATCAACGGGCAGACCGTCTCCGAGCCTCCGTTCTCCTCCATGTACTGGACGGCGGCCCAGCAGCTGGCTCAGATGACGGTCAACGGCGCGTCCCTGCGCACGGGCGACCTGTACGGCTCCGGCACGGTCAGCGGCGCCGAGCCCGCCCAGCGCGGCTCCCTGCTGGAACTCACGTGGAACGGCCGCGATCCGCTGGACCTGTCCGAGGGCAAGCGGACGTTCCTGGAGGACGGCGACACGGTCACCCTGACCGCCTGGGCTCCCGGCCCGCACGGCACCCGGGTGGGGCTGGGCGAGGTCACGGGACGTATCACGGCCGCTTCCTGACGCCGCGTGAGCCGGTGCGGCGGCGATCGCGGCCGCACCGGTGCCGGCCACGGTGACGAGCCCCGGACCCGGGAGCGCGCGGGCACGTGGCCGGCGACACCAAAGGCGTTCACACGTTCGGGGGAGCTTCTGCCGTTTTCTGCCGATACGCTGAACAGGCCCGCGAGGCTTCGTCCCATGGGAGCACTGATGAGCATCGAACCCGAGGCCCCCGAGCCGCGGTGGGCGGTCCCGCCCGTGGGCGGCTGGACCGCCGATGACCTGGACACACTCCCGAGTCTGCCTCCGCACACGGAGCTGATCGACGGGAGCCTGGTTTTCGTGAGTCCGCAGACCGTATTCCATGAGCGTGCGATCGACTACCTCAAGTGGCAGTTGCAGTCGGTAGCGCCGCACGACCTGGAGGTCTTCCGGGAATTCACCATCGATGTCGACTTCCAGAACCGGCCCGAACCCGATGTCGTCGTCGTGCGCGCGGACGCGGTCGAGAGCTTGCGGCAGACACGGTTCCCCGCGAGCAGTGTGCTGCTCGCGATCGAGGTCGTATCGGACGAGTCCGTCACCCGTGACCGGGAGACCAAGCCCGTGAAGTACGCCCGAGCGAAGATCCCGCACTACTGGCGGGTGGAGAATCAGGACGGCCGGGCGGTCGTCTATGTCTTCGAGCTGGAACCCGCGACCGGCGCGTACACCTCCACGGGGATCTTCCATGACCGGATGAAGGTGTCCGCTCCCTTCACCATCGATCTCGACCTGACCGCGATCGTGTCGCGCCGCGGGGCAGCGAAGCCGGAGTAGACCCGGCTGCCGCTCAGTCGAACTCGGGCGGCTCCTCGTCCCAGCCGAACTCCGGGTCGGCGTCCGGGGCAGCCGGCGGCGCCTTCGGCTCCGGGGCCCGGGCCGCTGCGGGAGCCGTCTCCGGTGCTGCGGCGGGGGCCGCGTCACCCAGTCCGGCCAGCACCTCCAGCACTCCCTCGCCGTATGTCGCGAGCTTCTTCTCACCGAGCCCGCTGACCCCGCCGAGCTCCGTGAGGGACCCCGGGCGCAGGGTCGCGATCTCCCTCAGCGTCGCGTCGTGGAAGATCACATACGCCGGGAGGCCCAGCTCCTTCGCCGTGGCCCCGCGCCAGGCGCGCAGCGCCTCGAAGACCGGGACGGCCTCCGCCGGCAGGTCGGCCGCTGCCGCCGCCGACTTGGCCTTGCGCTCGCCGCCGGACGAGGACCGGCTCGTCGGCCGCTTCGGTTCCTTCCGCAGGAGCACCTCGCGCTCCCGGCCGAGCACGGAACCGCTGTCCTCGGTCAGTACCAGCGTGCCGTACTCGCCCTCGACGGCGAGCAGCCCCTGCGCGAGCAGCTGGCGCACCACGCCCCGCCACTCCGCCTCGGCAAGCTCCTCGCCGATGCCGAAGACGGACAGCTGGTCGTGGTCGAACTGGATCACCTTCGCGGTCCTGCGGCCCAGCAGGATGTCGATGATCTGCCCGGCCCCGAACTTCTGGTTCCGCTCGCGCTTCAGCCGGACCACGGTCGACAGCAGCTTCTGGGAGACCACCGTGCCGTCCCAGGTCTCGGGCGGGGTGAGGCAGGTGTCGCAGTTGCCGCAGGTCTCCTCGCCGGGCTCCTGGCCGAAGTAGGTCAGGAGCTGGGCGCGGCGGCACTGCACGGTCTCGCAGAGCGCCAGCATCGAGTCGAGGTGCGAGGCCGCGCGGCGCCGGAACGCCTCGTCGCCCTCACCGCCCTGGATCAGCTTGCGCTGCTGGACGACGTCCTGGAGTCCGTACGCCATCCAGGCCGTGGACGGTGCCCCGTCACGTCCCGCGCGGCCGGTCTCCTGGTAGTAGCCCTCGACGGACTTGGGCAGGTCGAGGTGGGCGACGAAACGCACGTCGGGCTTGTCGATGCCCATGCCGAAGGCGATCGTCGCGACGACGACGAGACCCTCCTCGCGCAGGAAGCGCGACTGGTGGGCGGCGCGCGTCCCGGCTTCGAGGCCCGCGTGGTACGGCACGGCCTCGACGCCGTTGCGGCTGAGGTACTCGGCGGTCTTCTCCGTCGAGTTGCGCGAGAGGCAGTAGACGATGCCGGCGTCCCCCGCGTGCTCCTCCTTGAGGAAGGTGAGCAGCTGCTTCTTCGGGTCGGACTTCCCCACGATGCGGTACTGGATGTTGGGCCGGTCGAAACTGGCCACGAAGTGCTTGGCCTCGGGCATACCGAGCCGCTGCGTGATCTCCCGGTGCGTGGCCTCGGTCGCCGTGGCGGTGAGGGCGATACGGGGCACGTCGGGCCAGCGCTCGCCCAGCACGGAGAGGGCCAGATAGTCGGGGCGGAAGTCGTGGCCCCACTGGGCGACGCAGTGGGCCTCGTCGATCGCGAAGACGGAGATCTCACCGCGGGCGAGCAGGGAGAGCGTGGAGTCGAGCCGCAGCCGCTCCGGGGCCAGATACAGGATGTCGAGCTCACCGGCGACGAACTGGGCCTCCATGGAGCGGCGCTCGTCGAAGTCCTGCGTGGAGTTCATGAAGCCCGCGCGGACCCCGAGCGCGCGCAGGGCGTCGACCTGGTCCTGCATGAGCGCGATCAGCGGGGAGATCACGATGCCCGTGCCCGGCCTGACCAGGGCGGGGATCTGGTAGCAGAGGGACTTGCCGCCGCCGGTGGGCATGAGCACGACCGCGTCGCCGCCCTCGACGACATGCTCGATCACCGCGCCCTGCTCGCCGCGGAACGCCTCGTACCCGAACACCCGGTGCAGCGTCTGCTGCGCAGCGCTCTCGGTCGTCACACTCATGGTCGCGCCCGTCCGTCCGTCTTCACCCGTCCACAGCAACCATAGGCGCCGCCTGTGACAACGCCGGACGGGCTTGACTTTCCAAGCCCGTCCGGCGTCGTCGTGGTGGTGCGGTGCGTCACCGCACGAAGACTCCCGCCTGGCTCGCCAGGTCCAGGAAGTACTGCGGGGCCAGGCCCAGCACCAGGGTCACGGCGACCCCGACCGCGATCGTGGTCATCGTCAGCGGGGACGGGACGGCGACCGTGGGGCCGTCCGCCTTCGGCTCGCTGAAGAACATCAGGACGATGACCCGGATGTAGAAGAACGCGGCGATGGCCGACGAGATCACACCGACCACGACCAGACCGCCCGCGCCGCCGTCCGCCGCCGCCTTGAAGACGGCGAACTTGCCGGAGAAGCCCGAGGTGAGCGGGATACCGGCGAAGGAGAGCAGGAAGACCGCGAAGACCGCCGCGGTCAGCGGGGAGCGCCTTCCGAGACCGGCCCACTTCGACAGATGGGTCGCCTCGCCGCCCGCGTCCCGCACCAGGGTGACGACCGCGAAGGCACCGACGGTCACGAAGGAGTACACCCCGAGGTAGAAGAGGACCGAGGAGACGCCGTCCGGGCTGGCCGCGATGACACCGGCGAGGATGAAGCCCGCGTGCGCGATCGAGGAGTAGGCCAGGAGCCGCTTGATGTCGGTCTGGGTGATCGCGACGATCGCCCCGCCCAGCATCGTGACGATCGCGACCCCCCACATGACGGGACGCAGGTCCCAGGTGAGGCCCGGCAGCACGACGTACAGCAGGCGCAGGAGCGCGCCGAACGCGGCGACCTTCGTGGCGGCGGCCATGAAGCCGGTGACCGGGGTCGGGGCGCCCTGGTAGACGTCCGGGGTCCACATGTGGAAGGGGACCGCGCCGACCTTGAAGAGCAGGCCCATGAGGATCATCGCGCCGCCGATCAGGAGCAGCGCGTCGTTGCCCATGGTGCTCGCGAGGGCCGGGTCGATCTCCTGGACGGTGCCGTCGACGACGTTGGCGATGCCCGCGTACGAGACGGTGCCCGCGTATCCGTAGAGCAGGGCGATCCCGAAGAGCAGGAACGCCGAGGCGAACGAGCCGAGCAGGAAGTACTTCACGGCCGCTTCCTGGGACATCAGCCGCTTGCGGCGGGCGATGGCGCACAGGAGGTAGAGCGGCAGGGAGAAGACCTCCAGCGCGATGAACAGCGTCAGCAGGTCGTTGGCCGCGGGGAAGACCAGCATGCCCGCCACGGCGAAGAGCGTCAGCGGGAAGACCTCGGTCGTGGTGAAACCGGCCTTGACCGCGGCCTTCTCCCCGTCGCTGCCGGGGACGGCACCCGCCTGTGCGGCGAAGGAGTCCACGCGGTTGCCGTGCGAGGCGGGGTCGAGGCGGCGCTCGGCGAAGGTGAAGACGGAGACCATCGAGACGAGCAGGATCGTGCCCTGGAGGAACAGGGCCGGTCCGTCGACGGCGATGGCGCCCATGGCCGCGATGTGGGCACTCTTCGTGGCGTACCCGTCGGCGGCGAGTCCCACGACCGCGGCGAACGAGGCGGCGATCGCGACGACGGTCAGGAACACCTGGGTGGTGTACCGGGCCCGGCGTGGGACGAACGCCTCCACGAGGACTCCGAGGACGGCGGCACCGACCACGATCAGGACGGGTGCCAGCTGGGCGTACTCGATGGTCGGGGCGGTGAACTTGTCGCCCGCGGCTGCCGATGTCACCCCGCCCGCCGTCGTCCACAGGCTGTGGACAGCTGTTGCGCTCACTTGGCGGCCTCCACCTCGGGCTGGGGGTCCTTCTTCTGTACGTCGTGCATGGTGTGCTGGACCGCCGGGTTGACGACCTCGGTGAGCGGCTTCGGGAAGACGCCCAGGAAGATCAGCAGGGCGATCAGCGGCAGGGCCACCGCCAGCTCACGGACCTTGAGGTCGGGCATGCCCCCGATGCCCTCCCTGACCGGCCCCGTCATCGTCCGCTGGTAGAGGACGAGGACGTAGAGCGCGGCGAGCACGATGCCGACGGTGGCGATGATGCCGACCACCGGGTACGCGCTGAACGCGCCGACCAGGACCAGGAACTCACTGACGAACGGGGCGAGGCCGGGCAGCGAGAGCGTGGCCAGACCGCCGATCAGGAAGGTCCCCGCCAGCAGCGGCGCCACCTTCTGCACCCCGCCGTAGTCGGCGATGAGCCGGGAGCCGCGCCGGGTGATCAGGAACCCGGCGACCAGCATCAGCGCGGCCGTCGAGATGCCGTGGTTGACCATGTAGAGCGTGGCGCCCGACTGGCCCTGGCTGGTCATCGCGAAGATACCGAGCACGATGAAGCCGAAGTGCGAGATCGACGCGTAGGCGATGAGCCGCTTGATGTCGCGCTGGCCCACGGCGAGCAGGGCGCCGTAGATGATCGAGATCAGCGCCAGGACGAGGATCACCGGCGTCGCCCACTTGCTGGCCTCCGGGAAGAGCTGGAGGCAGAAGCGGAGCATCGCGAAGGTGCCGACCTTGTCGACGACCGCCGTGATGAGGACGGCCACCGGGGTGGTCGCCTCCCCCATGGCGTTGGGCAGCCAGGTGTGCAGCGGCCAGAGGGGGGCCTTCACCGCGAAGGCGAAGAAGAACCCGAGGAACAGCCACCGCTCCGTGGAGGTCGCCATGTCCAGCGACCCGTTGGCCCGGGCCTCGGCGATCTCGGAGAGCGAGAAGCTCCCCGCGACGACGTAGAGCCCGATGACGGCGGCCAGCATGATGAGGCCGCCGGCCAGGTTGTAGAGGAGGAACTTCACGGCGGCGTAGCTGCGCTGTGCTGCGGCGTTCTCGTCGCTGCCGGTGTGCGCCCGGTCCCCGAAGCCGCCGATGAGGAAGTACATCGGGATGAGCATGGCTTCGAAGAGGATGTAGAAGAGGAAGACGTCGGTGGCGACGAAGGACAGGATCACCATCGCCTCGACCATGAGGATCAGGGCGAAGAAGCCCTGGGTCGGGCGCCACCGGCTGGAGTTGGTCTCCAGGGGGTCGGCGTCGTGCCAGCCCGCGAGGATCACGAAGGGGATCAGCAGCGCGGTGAGCGCGAGGAGCGCCACCCCGATGCCGTCGACGCCCAGTTCGTACCGGACGCCGAAGTCCTTGATCCAGGCGTGCGATTCGGTGAGCTGGTAGCGCTCGCCGCCCGGTTCGAAGCGGGCGAACACGATGCCGGCCAGGACGAGCGTGGCCAGCGAGACGGCCAGGGCCAGCCATTTGGCCGCAGTGCGCCGGGCGGCCGGGACCGCCGCGGTGGCGATCGCACCGATCGCCGGGAGCGCGGCCGTCGCTGTCAGGAGGGGAAAGGACATGGGATCAGACCGCCCTCATCAGCAGGGTCGCGGCGATGAGGACCGCCGCACCGCCGAACATCGAGACCGCGTAGGAGCGGGCGTAGCCGTTCTGCAGCTTGCGCAGCCGGCCGGAGAGCCCGCCCATCGAGGCGGCCGTGCCGTTGACGACGCCGTCGACCAGGGTGTGGTCGACATAGACCAGGGAGCGGGTGAGGTGCTCACCGCCGCGGACCAGGACCACGTGGTTGAAGTCGTCCTGGAGGAGGTCCCGGCGGGCCGCCCTGGTGAGCAGCGAGCCGCGCGGGGCGACGGCGGGGACGGGCCTGCGCCCGTACATCGCCCAGGCGATCGCCACACCGATGACGAGCACCACCATGGTGGCGGCGGTGACGGTCGTCGCGCTGACCGGGGCGTGTCCGTGGTCGTGCCCGGTGACAGGCTCGAGCCAGTGCATGAAGCGGTCGCCGATGGAGAAGAAGCCTCCGGCGAAGACCGACCCGAAGGCCAGCACGATCATCGGGATCGTCATGGACTTCGGTGACTCGTGCGGGTGCGGCTCGTGGCCCTCGGCGTCCGGCTGCCAGCGCTTCTCGCCGAAGAACGTCAGCAGCATCACGCGCGTCATGTAGAACGCAGTGATCGCGGCGCCCAGCAGGGTGACGGAACCGAGGATCCAGCCCTCGGTGCCGCCCTTGGCGAAGGCCGCCTCGATGATCATGTCCTTGGAGAAGAAGCCGGACAGGCCGGGGAAGCCGATGATCGCGAGGTAACCGAGTCCGAAGGTGACGAAGGTGACCGGCATGTACTTTCGCAGGCCGCCGTACTTCCTCATGTCCACCTCGTCGTTCATGCCGTGCATGACCGAACCGGCGCCGAGGAAGAGCCCGGCCTTGAAGAAGCCGTGCGTCACCAGGTGCATGATCGCGAAGACGTAGCCGATGGGGCCGAGGCCCGCGGCGAGGATCATGTAGCCGATCTGCGACATCGTCGAGCCCGCGAGGGCCTTCTTGATGTCGTCCTTCGCGCAACCGACGATCGCACCGAAGAGGAGCGTGACGGCTCCGACGACCACGACGACCAGTTGCGCGTCGGGCGCGGCGTTGAAGATCGCGCCGGATCGGACGATGAGGTAGACGCCCGCGGTCACCATGGTGGCGGCGTGGATGAGGGCCGAGACCGGGGTCGGGCCCTCCATCGCGTCACCGAGCCAGGACTGCAGCGGCACCTGGGCCGACTTGCCGCAGGCCGCGAGGAGCAGCATCAGGCCGATCGCGGTGAGCTTGCCCTCGCTGGTGTCGCCGGTGGCTTCGAGCACCGGCCCGAAGGCGAAGGTGCCGAAGGTGGTGAACATCAGCATGATCGCGATGGACAGGCCCATGTCGCCGACCCGGTTGACCAGGAAGGCCTTCTTCGCGGCGGTGGCCGCGCTGGGCTTGTGCTGCCAGAAGCCGATGAGGAGGTACGACGCCAGGCCGACACCCTCCCATCCGACGTACAGCAGGAGGTAGTTGTCGGCGATGACCAGGAGGAGCATCGCCGCGAGGAAGAGGTTCAGATAGCCGAAGAAACGGCGTCGCCGCTCGTCGTGCTCCATGTAGCCGATGGAGTAGATGTGGATCAGCGTGCCCACACCGGTGATCAGCAGGACGAACGTCATCGACAACTGGTCGAGCTGGAAGGCCACATCGGCCTGGAACCCCTCGACGGGGATCCAGCTGAACAGCTTCTGGTGCAGGGCGCGGTCCTCTGCGCCCTTGCCCAGCATGTCGGTGAAGAGCACGACACCGACGGCGAAGGACGCGGCGGCGAGCACCGTGCCGATCCAGTGGCCCGTCCGGTCGAGCCGACGGCCTCCGCAGAGCAGGACCGCCGCTCCGAGCAGGGGCGCCGCGACCAGCAGCGCAATCAGGTTTTCCACGATTCCGACCCCTTACAGCTTCATCAGGCTGGCGTCGTCGACCGAGGCCGAGTGGCGGGAACGGAACAGCGACACGATGATCGCGAGCCCCACGACGACCTCCGCGGCGGCGACGACCATCGTGAAGAAGGCGATGATCTGGCCGTCGAGATTGCCGTGCATCCGGGAGAACGCGACGAGCGCGAGGTTGCAGGCGTTGAGCATCAACTCGATGCACATGAACACCACGATCGCGTTCCGCCTGATCAGCACGCCGGAGGCGCCGATCGTGAACAAAAGGGCCGCGAGGTAGAGGTAGTTGACCGGATTCACTTGGCGACCTCCTCCTCTTCTTCTGCCGTGTGGTCGCGGGCCGGTCCGCGGTCACGGCCGAGCCGCTCCCCGGAGCGCTGTTCCAGCGCCTTGAGATCGGCGAGCGACTCGCTGGACACGTCGCGGATCTGGCCGCGCTGCCGGAGTGTCTGCATGACGGTGAGCTCGGACGGGGTGCCGTCCGGGAGCAGTCCCGCGATGTCCACCGCGTTGTGCCGGGCGTAGACGCCGGGGGCGGGCAGCGGCGGCAGGTGGCTGCTGCGCACCCGCTCCTGGGAGAGCTCGCGCTGCGTCTTCGCGCGTTCGGTGCGCTCGCGGTGCGTGAGCAGCATCGCGCCGACGGTCGCCGTGATCAGCAGGGCGCCGGTGATCTCGAACGCGAAGACGTACTTGGTGAAGATGAGGTTGGCGAGGCCCTCGACGTTTCCGCCGTGCTGGGCGTTGGCCGCGCCGAGGCCGTTGAACGTGCTCAGCGAGGCCTGCCCGATGCCGGCGATCAGAAGGATGCCGAAGCCGAGCCCGCAGGCGGCGGCCAGCCACCGCTGCCCCTTGAGGGTCTCCTTCAGCGAGTCGGCCGCCGTGACACCGACGAGCATGACCACGAAGAGGAACAGCATCATGATCGCGCCGGTGTAGACGACGACCTGCACGATGCCCAGGAAGTAGGCGCCGTTGGCGAGGTAGAAGACCGCCAGCACGATCATGGTGCCGGCGAGCGAGAGCGCGCTGTGCACCGCCTTCTTCATCAGGACGGTGGAGAGCGCCCCGATGACGGCGACGGTGCCGAGGATCCAGAACTGGACGGCCTCGCCGGTCGAGGTGGCGGTGGCCGCTGCGGCCAGGGTGGAGGTCATGCGTCGACCTCCTTGTCCGCTTCTCCCTTGGAGACGGCGGCCTGGCGCTCCGTGCCGGGAGCGGCCTCGGTCACCAGGCCCCGGTAGTAGTCCTGTTCGTCCATGCCCGGGAAGATCGCGTGCGGGCTGTCGACCATGCCTTCCTCCAGGCCCGCGAGCAGCTCGTCCTTGGTGTAGATGAGGCTCTCGCGGGTGGTGTTGGCGAGCTCGAACTCATTGGTCATGGTCAGTGCCCGGGTGGGGCACGCCTCGATGCAGAGCCCGCACAGGATGCAGCGTGCGTAGTTGATCTGGTAGACGCGGCCGTAGCGCTCGCCCGGGGAGTAGCGCTCCTCGTCCGTGTTGTCCGCGCCCTCGACGTAGATCGCGTCGGCCGGACAGGCCCAGGCGCACAGCTCGCAGCCGACGCACTTCTCCAGCCCGTCCGGGTGACGGTTGAGCTGGTGCCGGCCGTGGAAGCGCGGCGCCGTGACCTTCTGCGTCTCCGGGTACTGCTCGGTCAGCCGCTTCTTGAACATGGCCTTGAAGGTCACGCCGAAGCCGGCCACAGGATTCTGGAACTTCTCCCCTGAGGGTTCCGGTGACTCAGACACCGTCGGCCTCCCTTCCGTCACTCGAACTTCCGGCACTCGGACTTCCGCCACCTGTCAGGTCGTCACTCCGAGTATCCGGTCCACCACTGACAACGAGCTCCCGCTCACGTCGCGGCCTTCGGCGCGGCACCGGCGGCAGGGTCTGGCCGGGCAGCGGGGGCACGGGGTATCCGCCCGCCATCGGGTCGAACGCCGGCTCCGGTCCCGCCGCCTCCTCGGCGGCCTTGGCCTTCCGGTCGCGGAAGACGTCGGCGACGAAGGAGACGAGCAGGACCGCGATCACGGCCCCGGCGACGTACAGCAGGATCTGCGAGAAGTCGTAACCCTCGTTGTTCAGCGCCCTGACGGTGGCGACCATCATCAGCCAGACCACGGAGACCGGGATCAGGACCTTCCAGCCGAGCTTCATCAGCTGGTCGTAGCGGACGCGCGGCAGCGTGCCGCGCAGCCAGATGAAGAAGAAGAGGAGCAGCTGCACCTTGATGACGAACCAGAGCAGCGGCCACCAGCCGTGGTTCGCGCCCTCCCAGAAGGTGCTGACCGGGTACGGAGCCCGCCAGCCGCCCAGGAAGAGGGTCACGGAGACCGCGGAGACGGTGACCATGTTGACGTACTCCGCGAGCATGAACATCGCGAACTTGATCGACGAGTACTCGGTGTTGAAGCCGCCGACGAGGTCGCCCTCGGACTCCGGCATGTCGAACGGGGCGCGGTTGGTCTCGCCCACCATCGTGACGATGTAGATGATGAAGGAGACCGGCAGCAGCAGGACGAACCAGCGGTCCTCCTGCGCCGCCACGATCTCCGAGGTCGACATCGACCCGGAGTAGAGGAACACCGAGGCGAAGGCGGCGCCCATCGCGATCTCGTAGCTGATCATCTGGGCGCACGAGCGCAGACCGCCGAGCAGCGGGTACGTCGATCCGGAGGACCAGCCGGCCAGCACGATGCCGTAGATGCCGACGGAGGCGACCGCGAGGATGTACAGCATCGCGATCGGCAGGTCGGTGAGCTGCATCGTCGTACGGTGGCCGAAGATCGAGACCTCGTTGCCCGACGGGCCGAACGGGATCACGGCGATCGCCATGAACGCCGGTGCGGCGGCGACGATCGGGGCCAGGATGTAGACGACCTTGTCGGCCCGCTTGACGACGACGTCCTCCTTCAGCATCAGCTTGATGCCGTCGGCGAGCGACTGGAGCATGCCCCAGGGACCGTGCCGGTTGGGGCCGATGCGCAGCTGCATCCAGGCGACGACCTTGCGCTCCCACACGATGGAGAAGAGCACGGTCACCATCAGGAACGCGAAGCAGAACACCGCCTTGACGACGACGAGCCACCACGGGTCGGTGCCGAACATCGAGAGGTCCTCGGCCGCGAGGACGGTCCCCCGCGGTGCCGCGGCGAGTTGGGCGAGGCCGGTCACTCTCCTACCTCCGTTGTCACGACGTGGGAGCCCGGGGCGGCCGGACCGATCCTGACCAGTCCGCCCGGCTGGGCGCCGGTGTCGGCGGGGACGCCCCGGCCGACGGAGTTGAGCGGCACCCACACCACCCGGTCGGGCATCTCGGTGACCACGAGCGGGAGTTCGGTGGTGCCCGCGGGTCCGGTGACGGCCAGCAGATCGCCGTCCTTCACCCCGGACTCGGCCGCGGTGGCCGGGGAGAGCCGGGCGACCGCCGCGTGCCGGGTACCGGCGAGCGCCTCGTCGCCCTCCTGGAGCCGGCCGCGGTCGAGCAGCATCCGGTGTCCCGCGAGTACGGCCTCGCCGTCCCCGGGCCGGGGCACCGGACGCGACTCCGCCCGCGGGTCGTCGGCGTGGCGCACGTCCTGGCCGCCGAGGCGGTCGAGCTCGCGCCGGGCCGCCCTCAGGTCGGGCAGGCCCAGGTGCACGTCGAGCGCGTCGGCCAGCATGTGCAGCACGCGCGCGTCGGTCGGGCAGAGCGTCCTCGGCAGCTGCTCGGGCTTCAGCGCGGCCTCGAACATGCGCGCCCTGCCCTCCCAGTTGAGGAAGGTGCCGGGCTTCTCCGGGACGGCGGCGACGGGGAGGACCACGTCGGCGCGCTCGGTGACCGCGCCGGGGCGCAGCTCCAGCGACACGAGGAAACCGACCTCGTCCAGCGCCTGGAGCGCCCCGGCCGGGTCCGGCAGGTCCTCGGGGTCGACGCCCGCGACCAGCAGCGCGCCCAGCTCGCCGGTGGCGGCGGCCCGGAGGATCTGTCCGGTGTCACGGCCGAAGCGCGAGGGGAGTTCGGCGACGCCCCAGACGGACGCCACCTCGTCCCTCGCGCGGGGGTCCGTCGCGGGACGGCCGCCGGGCAGCACCGACGGGAGCGCGCCCGCCTCCAGTGCGCCGCGTTCGCCCGCCCTGCGCGGGATCCACACCAGCGCGGCGCCGGTCGCCGTGGCGGTGCGCACGGCCGCGGTCAGTCCGCCGGGCACCGCGGCGAGCCGCTCGCCCACCACGATGACCGCGCCTTCGCCGCGCAGCGCCTCGGCCGCGACGGCTCCTTCGCCCTCCAGGCCGACTCCGCCCGCGAGCGCGTCCAGCCATTCGGTCTCGGTGCCGGGTGCGGCGGGGAGCAGGGTGCCGCCCGCCTTCTCCAGGCCCCGGCTGGCGTGCGACGCGAGGGCGAACGTCCGCTGCCCGTGCTTGCGGTGGGCCTTGCGCAGCCGCAGGAAGACGCCGGGCGCCTCCTCCTCGGACTCGAAGCCGGCCAGCAGGACGGCCGGGGCCTTCTCCAGCGAGGTGTAGGTGACCCCGCTGCCGTCCAGGTCCCGTCCCCGCCCGGCCACACGGGCGGCCAGGAAGTCGGCCTCCTCACCGCTGTGGACGCGGGCCCGGAAGTCGATGTCGTTGGTGTCGAGGGCGACCCGGGCGAACTTGCTGTAGGCGTAGGCGTCCTCGACGGTCAGCCGGCCTCCGGTGAGCACCCCGGTCCTGCCCCGGGCCGCCGAGAGTCCGGCCGCCGCGGCTTCGAGTGCCTCGGGCCAGCTCGCCGGTTCCAGCACGCCGTCCGTGTTGCGCACGAGCGGGGTGGTGAGCCGGTCGCGCTGCTGGGCGTAGCGGAAGCCGAAGCGGCCCTTGTCGCAGAGCCACTCCTCGTTGACCTCGGGGTCGTTGGCGGCGAGCCGCCGCATGACCTTGCCACGCCGGTGGTCGGTCCGGGTGGCGCAGCCGCCCGCGCAGTGCTCGCACACCGAGGGTGTCGACACCAGGTCGAAGGGCCGGGAGCGGAAGCGGTACGCCGCCGAGGTCAGCGCCCCGACGGGACAGATCTGGATGGTGTTGCCGGAGAAGTACGACTCGAAGGGGTCGCCCTCGCCCGTACCGACCTGCTGGAGCGCGCCGCGCTCGATCAGCTCGATCATCGGGTCGCCCGCCACCTGGTTGGAGAACCGGGTGCAGCGCGCGCAGAGCACGCACCGCTCGCGGTCCAGCAGCACCTGGGTGGAGATGGGGACGGGCTTCTCGAAGGTGCGCTTCTTCCCGTCGAAGCGGGAGTCGGCGCCGCCGTGCGACATCGCCTGGTTCTGCAGGGGGCATTCGCCGCCCTTGTCGCAGACCGGGCAGTCCAGCGGGTGGTTGATGAGCAGGAGCTCCATCACCCCCTTCTGGGCCTTCTCCGCGACCGGCGAGGTGATCTGCGACTTCACGACCATGCCGTCGGTGCACGTGATGGTGCAGGACGCCATCGGCTTGCGCTGGCCCTCGACCTCGACGATGCACTGCCGGCAGGCGCCGGCCGGGTCGAGGAGCGGGTGGTCGCAGAAGCGCGGGATCTCGATGCCCAGGAGTTCGGCGGCGCGGATGACCAGGGTGCCCTTGGGCACGCTGATCTCGATGCCGTCGATCGTGAGCGTGACCAGGTCCTCGGGCGGAACGGCCGCCTCGCCGCCCCCGGAGGGCGCACTCGTGGTGACTGTCATGCGTTCACCCCCCGGTGAGCGTTCTTGTCGTCTTTGTCGTCGGCCCAGAGGGTCGACCGGGCCGGATCGAAGGGGCAGCCCCTGCCGGTGATGTGCTGCTCGTACTCCTCGCGGAAGTACTTGAGCGAGGAGAAGATCGGCGAGGCGGCGCCGTCGCCGAGGGCGCAGAACGACTTGCCGTTGATGTTGTCGGCGATGTCGTTCAGCTTGTCGAGGTCGGACATCTGTCCCTTGCCGGCCTCGATGTCGCGGAGCAGCTGGACGAGCCAGTAGGTGCCCTCGCGGCACGGCGTGCACTTGCCGCAGGACTCGTGGGCGTAGAACTCGGTCCAGCGGGTGACGGCGCGGACCACGCAGGTGGTCTCGTCGAAGCACTGGAGCGCCTTGGTGCCGAGCATGGACCCGGCGGCGCCGACCCCCTCGTAGTCCAGCGGGACGTCGAGGTGTTCGTCGGTGAACATCGGGGTGGAGGAGCCGCCCGGGGTCCAGAACTTCAGCCGGTGCCCCTCGCGGATGCCGCCGCTCATGTCGAGCAGTTGCCGCAGGGTGATGCCGAGCGGGGCCTCGTACTGGCCGGGGCTGGTGACGTGCCCGCTGAGCGAGTACAGCGTGAAGCCCGGGGACTTCTCGCTGCCCATCGACTTGAACCAGTCCTTGCCCCTGTGCAGGATCGCGGGAACCGAGGCGATGGACTCGACGTTGTTCACCACGGTGGGGCAGGCGTACAGACCGGCGACCGCGGGGAAGGGGGGACGCAGCCGGGGCTGGCCGCGCCGTCCTTCGAGCGAGTCGAGCAGCGCGGTCTCCTCGCCGCAGATGTACGCGCCGGCGCCCGCGTGCACCGTGAGTTCGAGGTCGAGCCCCGAGCCCAGGATGTTCTGGCCCAGGTAGCCCGCCTCGTACGCCTCGCGCACGGCCTCGTGCAGCCGCCGCAGTACGGGGACGACCTCGCCGCGCAGATAGATGAAGGCGTGCGAGGAGCGGATCGCGTAACAGGCGATCACGATGCCCTCGATGAGGCTGTGCGGGTTCGCGAAGAGGAGCGGGATGTCCTTGCAGGTCCCGGGCTCCGACTCGTCGGCGTTGACCACGAGGTAGTGGGGCTTGCCGTCGCCCTGCGGGATGAACTGCCACTTCATCCCGGTGGGGAAGCCGGCGCCCCCGCGTCCGCGCAGACCGGAGTCCTTGACGTACGCGATGAGGTCGTCGGGCGCCATGGCCAGGGCCTTGCGCAGTCCCTCGTATCCGTCGTGGCGACGGTAGGTGTCCAGGGTCCAGGACTCGGGCTCGTCCCAGAAGGAGGACAGCACGGGGGCCAGGAGCTTCTCCGGGCTGGTCCCGTTCTTGTCGATCTCGGCTGCCAAGGTCATCACTCCCCCTCCTCGGCTGCGGGCCCGGCCGGGTGTTCCGGGTCGGAGGCCGACGTCTGCTGCGGTGCGTCGTGCGAGCTGAGGTGCTCGGCGCCCTTCTGCGGCGGTGCGTCCTGGGGTGTCTCGCCCCGCTGTCCGACCACGCGCGCGTGCGGTGCGGCCTCACCCTTGGCCAGCTTCAGGCCGATCAGGGAGGCGGCACCCGCCCCGCCGCTGGCCTCGACGGCGCCGGGGCGCTCGTCGGGGAAGCCGGCCAGGATGCGGGCCGTGTCCTTGTACGTGCACAGCGGCGCGCCCCGGGTGGGCTCCACGGTCCGGCCGGCGATGAGGTCGTCGACCAGCCGTGTCGCGCTCTCCGGTGTCTGGTTGTCGAAGAACTCCCAGTTCACCATCACGACGGGGGCGAAGTCGCAGGCCGCGTTGCACTCGATGTGTTCGAGCGTGACCTTGCCGTCCTCGGTCGTCTCGCCGTTGCCGACGTCCAGGTGCTCCTTGAGCCGGTCGAAGATGGCGTCGCCGCCCATGACCGCGCACAGGGTGTTGGTACAGACCCCGACCTGGTAGTCACCGCTCGGCCGGCGCCGGTACATGGAGTAGAAGGTGGCGACCGCGGTGACCTCGGCGGTGGTGAGGCCGAGTCGGTCGGCGCAGAACGCCATGCCCGTACGGGAGACGTATCCCTCCTCGGACTGCACCAGGTGCAGCAGGGGCAGCAGCGCGGAGCGGCTTCCGGGATAGCGGGCGATCACCTTCTCCGCGTCCGCTTCGAGCCGGGCCAGCACCTCGGCCGGGTAGGCGGGGGCAGGGAGCTGCGGCATCCCCAGGCTGACTTCTCGGTTGGCTGCGGTCACCGGTCGACGCCTCCCATCACGGGGTCGATGGACGCGACGGCGACGATGACGTCGGCGACCTGGCCGCCCTCGCACATCGCCGCCATGGCCTGGAGGTTGGTGAAGGACGGGTCGCGGAAGTGGACCCGGAAGGGCCGGGTGCCGCCGTCCGAGACGGCGTGCACGCCGAGTTCGCCCTTGGGCGACTCGATGGCGGTGTACGCCTGCCCGGCCGGGACCCGGAAGCCCTCGGTCACCAGCTTGAAGTGGTGGATCAGGGCCTCCATGGAGGTGCCCATGATCTTCTTGATGTGGTCGAGGGAGTTGCCGAGTCCGTCGGGTCCCAGCGCGAGCTGCGCGGGCCAGGCGATCTTCTTGTCGGCGACCATGACCGGTCCGGGCTCCAGCCGGTCGAGGCACTGCTCGACGATCCTGAGCGACTGGCGCATCTCCTCCAGACGGATGAGGAAGCGGCCGTAGGCGTCGCAGGTGTCGGCGGTCGGCACGTCGAACTCGTAGTTCTCGTAGCCGCAGTACGGATCGGTCTTGCGCAGGTCGTGCGGGAGTCCGGCGGACCTGAGCACCGGGCCGGTGGCGCCGAGCGCCATGCAGCCGGTCAGGTCGAGGTAACCGACGTCCTGCATGCGGGCCTTGAAGATGGGGTTGCCGGTGGCGAGCTTGTCGTACTCCGGCAGGTTCTTCTTCATGGTCTTCACGAACTCGCGGAGCCGGTCGACCGCGCCCATCGGAAGGTCCTGGGCGAGGCCGCCGGGCCGGATGAACGCGTGGTTCATGCGGAGCCCGGTGATCAGCTCGAAGAGATCGAGAACGAGTTCACGATCGCGGAAGCCGTAGATCATGATCGTCGTGGCGCCGAGCTCCATGCCTCCGGTGGCGATGCACACCAGGTGCGAGGAGATCCGGTTGAGCTCCATCAGGAGCACGCGCAGGACGGTGGCCCGGTCGGGGATCTGGTCCTCGATGCCGAGGAGCTTCTCGACCCCGAGGCAGTAGGCCGCCTCGTTGAAGAACGGGGTGAGGTAGTCCATGCGCGTGACGAAGGTGGTGCCCTGCGTCCAGTTCCGGAACTCGAGGTTCTTCTCGATGCCGGTGTGGAGGTAGCCGATGCCGCAGCGGGCCTCGGTGACGGTCTCGCCGTCGATCTCCAGGATCAGCCGCAGCACGCCGTGCGTGGACGGGTGCTGGGGACCCATGTTGACGATGATGCGCTCGTCGTCCGACTTGGCGGCGGACTCGACGACCTCGTCCCAGTCGCCGCCGGTGACTGTATATACAGTCCCCTCGGTGGTCGCCCTGGGCGTTGCGTGGGGAGTAGTCATCAGCTGTACGACCTCCGCTGGTCCGGAGCCGGGATCTGGGCGCCCTTGTACTCGACGGCGATGCCGCCGAGCGGGTAGTCCTTGCGCTGCGGGAAGCCCTGCCAGTCGTCCGGCATCATGATCCGGGTCAGGGCGGGGTGCCCGTCGAAGATCAGGCCGAAGAAGTCGTAGGTCTCGCGCTCGTGCCAGTCGTTGGCCGGGTAGACCCCGACGAGCGACGGGATGTGCGGGTCGCTGTCGGGGGCGGACACCTCCAGGCGGATCAGCCGCCCGTGGGTCAGCGAGCGCAGGTGGTAGACCGCGTGGAGCTCGCGCCCCTTGTCCCCCAGGTAGTGCACACCGCTGACGCCCGTACAGAGCTCGAAGCGCAGGGCGGGGTCGTCGCGCAGGGTGCGGGCGACCTGGACCAGGTGCTCGCGGGCGATGAAGAAGGTGACCTCGCCCCGGTCGACGACGGTCTTCTCGATGACGTTGGCGGGAAGCAGGTCCTGTTCCTCCAGGGCCCCTTCCAGCTCGTCGGCCACTTCGTCGAACCAGCCGCCGTACGGCCGGGAGGCCGCGCCCGGCAGGGTCACCGTGCGGACGAGTCCGCCGTAGCCGGAGGTGTCTCCGCCGTTGTTGGCGCCGAACATGCCCTTGCGCACGCCGATGACGTCACCGGAGTCGTCGCGGGGCGTGGGCACCGCCGTGCCGTTCTGTTCCTCGCTCACCGCAGCAGCCCCTTCATCTCGATCAGGGGGAGTGCCTTGAGGGCCGCCTCCTCCGCCTCGCGGGCGGCCTCCTCCGCGTTGACCCCGAGCTTGGAGCCCTGGATCTTCTGGTGGAGCTTGAGGATGGCGTCGATCAGCATCTCGGGCCGCGGCGGGCAGCCCGGCAGATAGATGTCGACCGGGACGATGTGATCAACACCCTGAACAATGGCGTAATTGTTGAACATTCCACCCGATGACGCGCAAACCCCCATGGAGATGACCCACTTGGGGCTCGGCATCTGGTCGTAGACCTGCCTCAGGACGGGCGCCATCTTCTGGCTGACCCGTCCCGCGACGATCATCAGATCCGCCTGCCGCGGCGATCCGCGGAAGACCTCCATCCCGAATCGGGCCAGGTCGTACCGCCCGGCGCCGGTCGTCATCATCTCGATGGCGCAGCAGGCGAGGCCGAAGGTGGCGGGGAATACGGAGGACTTCCGTACCCAGCCGGCGGCCTGCTCGACAGTGGTCAGCACAAAGCCGCTCGGCAGCTTCTCTTCGAGTCCCATGGTGTGCCCCTCAGCCCCTCAGTCCCATTCCAGGCCGCCGCGGCGCCACACATACGCGTAGGCGACGAAGACGGTGAGCACGAAGAGCAGCATCTCCACGAGCCCGAAGATCCCCAGGGCGTCGAAGGTGACCGCCCAGGGATAGAGGAAGACGATCTCGATGTCGAAGACGATGAACAGCATCGCCGTCAGGTAGTACTTGATGGGGAAACGGCCGCCTCCGGCTGGAGTGGGGGTGGGTTCGATGCCGCACTCGTACGCTTCGAGCTTTGCCCGGTTGTACCGCTTGGGGCCGATTAGCGTGGCCATGACCACGGAGAAGATCGCAAACCCTGCCCCGAGGGCGCCGAGCACGAGGATGGGCGCGTAGGCATTCACGCTCCTCGCTCCTTCCAGTCGTCCTTGACCGTTGGACCGCATCGGGCGACCGGCTCGCCACCTCATCAAGATCGTGCACATGTGAGGCAGTTCACAAGCCCGACTGCCCCGCATCCTATGCCTGCCGTCCTGTGATCTGCGACACGGGGTACACCAACGTCTTTGTGATCTCCACCACCTGACGAACAATCATGAAGTCGGATGAGCGGTGATCTTCACACTCGAAGCGGCCGAGCGGTTACGAGACGTGACATCTCGCGTTGTTACCGCTGGTCAAAGGCGTGTGTCCCTATCAATGGGCGGCCTCTACATGCAAATTGGCGATGGACGCCGAGTCGGTGATATAGGAACCCGCCCCAGATAGCGACCACTCGGACGAGGGGCTCGCGGTACCGATGTGGACATTGCGCACGCATTCACGAACTTCCGGGCGTACACCCCGGGTGGGCGCAGGGGGCCGGCGGCCCGCCGGGACCGCACGCGGCGCGCACCCGCGCGGTTGCCTCACACAGGAGGCTCACACTGTGACCTGCGTCACTCCATGGACACTTCAAGAAAAGCGGGCTTGGCCAACCGTGTGAACGGATGGTAAGCGACGGGCAATTCGGGCGTATTGAAAGAACGCCGTGATCACAGCGATGATCACGGCTGCCCGATATGCCCGTTAGGGCGTCAATAAAGGCCCCCAATAAGCGGATTCACAGATTCCGAACGTAACTGTGTCGCAACACACGTTTCTTGATGGGACCCCTACAGCCCTGATAGCGCTAGTACTCATGTCCCACACCGCTCACATACCCAGCCACCGGAAGCCCCGCCAGCGTGCCTCGAAGACGGCGCTGCGGGCAGGAGTTGCCGGTGGCGTCCTCAGCACCATCGCGGTCGCGGGTGCCGCCGGTCCGGCCCAGGCCGAGCCGGTGACCCAGACCATCGAGATGCCCACCATCACGGCGGGCCTCTCCACCTCCGTCGCGGCGTCCGCGCAGGCGACCCAGGCGGTCGCTCTCGACCTCGAGACGCAGGCCCACGAGGACGCCGCAGCGGCCAGCGCCGCAAAGACCGCCAAGAAGGCCCAGGCCGAGGCGGTCCGCAAGGCCGAGGCCAAGAAGAAGGCCGAAGCAGCCGCCAAGGCCAAGGCGGAGGCCGCCGAGCGCGCCTCCCGCACCGCCGAGCGCACCACGCTCAGCGCGCCCTCCGGCTCCTCGTCCTCCTCCTCCTCGTCGTCCAGCGCCACCGGCTCCGCCGCGTCCGTCGTCTCGTTCGCGCAGTCGCAGGTCGGTGACGCGTACGTCTCCGGCGGCACGGGCCCGAACTCGTGGGACTGCTCGGGCCTGGTCCAGGCTGCCTTCGCCACGGTGGGCATCGACCTGCCGCGCGTCTCGCAGGACCAGTCGACGGCCGGCACGCAGGTCTCGCTCGACAACCTCCAGCCCGGCGACATCCTGTACTGGGGCGGCGCGGGCAGCGCGTACCACGTCGGGATCTACGTGGGCGGCGGCCAGTTCGTCGGCGCGCAGAACTCCAGCACCGGCGTCGTGCAGCAGACCCTGGACTACGACCCGCCGTCGGGCGCGGTCCGCGTTCTCTGATTCACAAGCTCCGCACACCCGGGCACGATCGCGGGCCGTCCCTCCCTCATCCGGAGTGACGGCCCGTCATCGTGCCCGGGTCGCGCCCGCCTCCACGGCGGTCTCCACCGGCGTGCGCTGGCCCGGCACATGCCCCCGCACCCGGCCGGCCCGCTCCTTGCGCAGCAGCATCACGCCCGCCGCGCACGCGAGGGCCGCCAGCACGAAGCCGTACGCCGGGGTGGAGCCCGACGGCTGGGTCTCGTAGACGAGCGCCGCCGACAGCACGACGAGCGTGTCCCGGACCCTGCTGCCGGCCGCCGTGGCGGCGAGCACGGCCGTCCCCCAGAGCAGGTACCAGGGCTGCACCATCGGGGAGAGCGCCACCAGGGCCACCAGCCCGAGGCCCAGCCCGTGCACGGCTTCCAGCCGTCCGGCGGCGCAGCGCCACGCCAGCAGCAGGATCAGGGCGACCCCGGCGGCGAGACCCAGGTTCTGCACGGCGGCCTTCACGGGGTCCGGGTCGGTCCCGGCGAGCAGCCGCAGGAGTTCACCGAGCCCGAGGCCCAGATCGCTGCTCACCGAGAGCGCGGTGTGGATCCGCCCCGCGACGCCCTGCGTGGCCAGCCAGCCGAAGCCGGTCCCGCCGAGCAGGGTCATCAGCACCACGACCGCCCCGGCGACGGCTCCCGGCCCGGCCAGCCCCTTCGCCACCCGGCGCGGGAGCCCTCCGCCGGCGGCCCGGCCCACCAGGACGGCGACGAACAGCAGCGCCACCGCCGCCGGGCTCTTGACCATCATGGCGAGTCCGACGAGCACCGATCCGCTGATCCATCGCCCGCGCAGCGCGAGCACGACGCCCGCCAGCATCAGACCGATCATCAGGCCGTCGTTGTGGAGCCCGCCCGCCACGTGCATCAGCAGCAGCGGGTTGAGCGCGCCCAGCCACAACGCGGCGCCCGGGCTGCGGCCGTGCTCCCGCGCGAGGTGCGGCAGCGCCCAGGCGATCAGCGCCAGTGCCGCCAGGGCGACCAGCCGCATCGCGAGGACGGCGGGCACGATCGTGCCCCCGGTCGCCCAGGTCACGCCGCGCGCCACGATGAGGAAGAACGGGCCGTACGGCGCGGGGGTGTCGGTCCAGTGCCCGCCGACGCTCGCCGCGGCGTCGCCGCCCGGCCCCGCCGGGTCCAGGACGGACGGGCCCACCTCGTAGACGTCGTGCCCTTCGAGGACCATGGCGCCCTGCGCGATGTAGCTGTAGACGTCGGCGCTGTAGAGGGGCGGGGCCACCACGAACGGCGCGGTCCACCACCCCAGGGTGACCAGACTGTCCCGTACTCCGGCGCCGGTCCTGCCGTACAGCCACCAGGCGACGACGAGCACGGTCAGTCCGCCGTACGCCAGGGCGTAGCCGGCCGCCGTGACGGCGGTGCCGTGCGGCACCCAGAGCCCCCACGGGTCGTGGGCGGGCAGCGTCCCGACGGCCCAGCCGCCGGCGACGGCCGCCGTCGCCCCTGCCGCCCCCAGCAGGCGGTACGTTCCGCCGTTCCCGTTCCCGTTCCCCGGTGCCCGCATGGTCCGCAAACCTATCGCAGGGGTCCGGGCGGCTCTCCGGTCCGGACGCTCACTTCTCGGTGAGGGAGATCGTTCCCGCGTGCAGGCGTCCGTCGCCGCCGTCGAAGTAGACCCGGTCGCCCTCAAAGGCCGCGTCGGGGTCGCCGGACGACAGGCGGGCCTCGGCCCGGGACTCGCCGGTGCGGGCGTCGGCGGCGTGCAGACTGCCGGCTTTGGTGCTGAAGAGCACCGAGCCGTCCAGCAGACCGTGCAGCTCGGGTTCGCGTTCGGTGTGCTCGGTCCAGAGCGGTTTTCCGGTGCCGGCAGCGACCGCGTGGACGTCTCCGGGGCCCGTCGTGACGACGTCCTCGCCGGTGGCGCCGAGGATCACTCCATCGGTCACCAGGAGCGGTTCGAGCCACTGCCCCCTCTGACTGACGGGTGCGTAGGTCCACAGCCGTGTGCCCCGCCGGGCGTCGACGGCGTGGAGGACACCGCGGTTGTCACCGGCGTAGACCGTGCCTCCCGACACCTTGATCGCCGTCACCTCGCCCAGGTGCTTCTCCCGCATGCGGTACCGCCAGCGCTCGTCCCCGGTGTCCGCGTCCAGGGCGTAGAAGTAGCTGGCGTCCATGTCCCACATCCCGCCGTAGAGCACCCCGTCCACCACCGCGAGCGCGTCGGACAGGCCGTACTCGACCGGCCGGGTCCACTTCAGCCGCCCGGTCCCCGCGTCCAGCGCCGACACGGCGTAACTGCCGTAGGAGTCCGGATCGTCGGGCAGGTCGTACATGGCGTTCACGTAGACGGTCCCGTCGGCCACCACGACCCGCAGGTAGAGGTTGAACGACGTGCCCGGTGCCGTGTGCGCCTTCGCGTCCACGCTCCAGACCTGACTGCCGTCGGCCGGGTCGATGCCGTGGATCGTGCCCTTCTCACTGGTGGCCACCACCACACCGTCGCTCACGCCCTCGAAGGTGGACGCTGTCGGGTCGTCGTACGTCCACAGGGTGTCGCCGCTGTCGGCGTCCACCGCGTGCAGCAGGCCGTCCTGGCCCTTTCCGATCACCTTGCCGTCGACGGCCACCGGCTTCCAGAGATCCTCGTCGGACGGCCACTCCTCCCGCACCGTCAGCTGTTTCGCCACGGCCGAGGGGGCGGTGGAGCTCTCCTTCCCGTCGGCCCCGCCGCCCTGCGGGCCGGAGAAGGCGCGGGGCAGGAGCAGGCCGGCGACGACGGCCAGGACGACGACGGTGCCCGCCGCGGCGACGACCGCCGTACGCCGCTGCCGGAACCGCCCGGCAGGCGGAGCGGGCGGCGCCACCCCCAGCCGTGCCGTGGCGACGGCGGTCGGTGTCGCGGCGGCCGTCGGCAGGTCCGTGTCCGCCGGGGCGGCCGTGACGGACACGTCCGGCAGCGGGTCCACGCGCAGCGCCATGACGTCGGCGGCGACCGGATCGGGCAGCCAGGTGGCGCCGGTGAACGTGCCCCGGGTCCCGTCGGCCCCTTCCCACCCGCCGAGTTCCTCGATGAGTTCGGGCACTCCGGGCCGCTGGAGCGGATCCTTGGCCAGGCACCGGGTCACCAGGTCGACGAGCCCGCCCGGCAGGCCCTCCAGACCGGGTTCCTCGTGGACGACGCGGTAGGTGACGCCGTACGCGGGCCCGCCGCCGAACGCGCCGGTCCCGGTGGCCGCGTACACCAGCAGGGCTCCCAGCGCGAACACGTCACCGGCGGGGCCCACCTCGCGGCCGACCAGCTGCTCGGGCGGGAGGTAGCCGGGGCTTCCGACCACGGCACCCGTGGTCGTGAGCTTGGTGTCTTCGGCGGCCACCGAGATCCCGAAGTCGATGACCCGGGGGCCGTCCGGTATCAGCAGCACGTTCGACGGCTTGAGGTCGCGGTGCACCACGTCGGCCCGGTGGATCGCCCCCAGCGCCTCCGCCAGCCCGGACCCCAGGGCCCGTACGGACCACTCGGGCCAGGCACCGTGCGCGGCGACCGCCGCTCCCAGCGAGAGGCCCGGCACATGGGCGGTGGCCAGCCACGGCACGTCCGCGTCCGTGTCCGCGTCGGCCAGGGGGGCGGTGAACGGGCCCTTCACCCGGCGGGCGGCGGCCACCTCCCGCCGGAACCGCGCGCGGAAGGACGGGTTCTCGGCCAGTTCGTCGTGCACCACCTTCACGGCGGTCGCCCGGCCGCCCGGCGACCGGGCGAGGTACACACGGCCCATGCCGCCCGAGCCGAGCCTCCCGACGATCCGGTACGGGCCGACCCGCTCGGGGTCGCCCGTCTCCAGTGGTGTGAACGCCTGCACGGGCTCCTCCTCGCTCGTCACCGCCCCGGCTGCGGACGGCGTGTGGATCAGGTCGCGGCCCGGTAGGCGGTCAGCCGGCCATCGCGCTCGACATACAGGGTGTTTCCGACGAAACGGAAGTCGACCTCGTCCACGACCAGGAACTCCCGATATCTGAGCTTTCCCGTGCGGGCGTCCAGCGCGCTCAGGTATCCGTCCGACGCGCAGACGAAAACGGTGCCGTCCGCCACGGAGATGGCCGTCACCTCCTTGGCGTCCTGACTTGTCCGCCACCGCCACAACGGCCTGCCACTGTCCGCGTCGAAGGCCGACACGTAGCCGTCGTTCTCGAAGTAGACGGTCCCGTCGGCGACTTCGGGTGCGCCAGCTCCCCCGCCGAGCCTTCCGTCCCACAGGTCGCCCTCGAAAGTGCCGCGCCACACCTCGTCTCCCGACGCTGCGTCAACGGCGTACAGGGCGCCGTCCTGGGTGCCGAAGTAGGCGTTGCCGTCCGCCATCACGAGGGCCGTCTCCGCGTCGCTCTCCGCCACGTGGGTCCACCTCGGCTTGTGCGTAGCGCTGTCGACGGCGATCAGCTTCTTCCCGTTGTGCACGAGGACCGCGTCCTTGGTGACGGCGAGATTGTGGGACGCCTCGCTGCCGAACGGATAGCCCCAGAGCTCCTCTCCCGTACGCGCGTCGAGGACGTAGAAGAACGCGGCCATGTGCGCGTAGGCGGCGTCGCCCACGGCGACCGGGGAGGCGTGGAAGGAGTCGTCCATGTACTTCCAGCGCGGCTCACCGTCGTCGGCGTCCAGCGCGTACAGGTACTGACCGCTGCCGTAGTACAGCAGGCCGCCCGAGACGGCGGTGACCTCGATGCCGTCTCCCACCACGTCCTTGACGTAGTCGCTCTCCCCGGAGACATCGGAGACCTCGACCCGGCGCTCCCAGCGATTTGAGCCGTCGGCACCGGACAGGGCGGTGATCTCGTGGCCGTCCTCGTTCTGGAGGTAGACCGTCCCCTCCGCCTCCGTGGCCATGCTCTGTCCCTCGTCCAGGGGCCGGGACCACAGTTCCTCGACGTTCGCCGGCGGGGAGTCGTCCTTCTCCTCGTTCCCGGCCATCTGCCACACGACGGCGCCGGTCACGACGACGGCCAGCGCGGTCGCCGCGGCGAGCGCCGTCCGCAGACGGCGGCGAGGCGGACGGGTGGCGGGGTCCGGGGGCTCCGGCGTGCCGCCCCCCGCCCGGGGCACCGGCTCGGTGGGCACCTCGGCCTGGAGCCGCGCGGCCGAGTCGGCCACCGGGCCGGGCAGCCAGCCGGCCGTCGCGACGGGCCCCCCGCCGACGGCGGGTTCCGGGTGTCCCCACGCGTCCAGCAGCCGTGCCACCGTGGGCCGCTCCCCCGGGTCCTTCGCCAGGCACCGGGCCACCACCGCCGCGAGCGCGGGCGGCAGGCCCCTCAGGTCGGGGTCCTGGTGCACGACCCGGTAGTTGACCGCGTGGGCCGCACCGCCGCCGAACGGACCGGCACCCGTGGCCGCGTACGTCAGCACCGCGCCCAGGGCGAACACATCACCGGCGGGCCCGGAGCGCTCGTTGCGCAACTGTTCGGGAGGGATGAATCCGGGGGTGCCGATCACCATTCCGGTCTCGGTGAGCGCGGTGTCGTCGGCCGCCGCAGAGATGCCGAAGTCGATCACTCTGGGGCCGTCCGGCGCCAGCAGCACGTTCGACGGTTTCAGGTCGCGGTGCACCAGGTCCTCCGCGTGCACGGCGGCGAGCGCCTCGGCCAGTGCCGCGCCGAGGCCGCGTACCGCCGGCTCCCCCCACACCCCGTGCAGGGCCACCGCCTCCTGGAGCGACAGCCCGGGGACGTACTCCGTGGCCAGCCAGGCCGGGTTCCCGGCCGGATCGGCGTCGACCACACCGGCGGTGAAGAATCCCGTCACCCGCCGTGCGGCCTCGACCTCGCGCACGAAGCGCCGCCGGGACCCCTCGTCCCGCAGCAGCGCCTCCCGCACCACCTTCACCGCCACCGCGTGTCCCCCGGGCGAGCGGCCCAGGTAGACGCGGCCCATGCCGCCCTGGCCCAGTCGGGAGAGCAGCCGGTACGGGCCCACCCGCTCCGGATCCCCTGCCGTCAACGGTAACGACGCCACCGCCCCGCCCCTCCTGCCGCCCGCGCTCCCCTGCCGGCCCGTCGCCTCGACGGGCCTTCCCTGCACGGGACTCCGGGCACCACCCCCATGGTTCCAGCGGGACGCGGGAGGGCGGGGTGGTTCAGGCCTTCGGAGCGACCTTCGAGAGGCCGTTGATGATGCGGTCCATCGCGTCGCCGCCCGTCGGGTCGGTGAGGTTGGCGAGCATCTTCAGCGTGAACTTCATCAGCAGGGGGTGCGTCAGACCGCGCTGCGTCGCGATCTTCATGACGTGCGGGTTGCCGATCATCTTCACGAAGGCGCGGCCCAGCGTGTAGTAGCCCCCGTAGGTGTCCTTGAGGATCTTCGGGTAGTGCTGGAGCGCCAGTTCACGCTGGGCCGGGGTCGCGCGGGCGTGCGCCTGGACGATGACGTCCGCGGCGATCTGGCCGGATTCCATGGCGTACGCGATGCCTTCGCCGTTGAACGGGTTGACGAGGCCGCCCGCGTCACCGACGAGCAGCAGGCCCTTGGTGTAGTGCGGCTGGCGGTTGAAGGCCATGGGGAGCGCGGCGCCGCGGATCGGGATCGTCATGTTCTCGGGGGTGTAGCCCCAGTCCTCCGGCATGGAGGCGCACCAGGCCTTGAGCACCTCGCGCCAGTCGAGCTCGCGGAACGCCTTCGAGGAGTTGAGGATGCCGAGGCCGACGTTGGACGTGCCGTCGCCCATGCCGAAGATCCAGCCGTAGCCGGGCAGCAGGCGGTCCTCGCCCCCGCGCCGGTCCCACAGCTCCAGCCAGGACTCCAGGTAGTCGTCGTCGTGGCGGGGCGAGGTGAAGTACGTACGGACCGCGACGCCCATCGGGCGGTCCTCGCGGCGGTGCAGGCCCATGTTGAGGGAGAGCCGGGTGGAGTTGCCGTCGGCGGCGACGACGAGCGGGGCGTGGAAGGTGACCGGGGTCTTGTCCTCGCCGAGCTTGGCGTGGACGCCGGTGATGCGGCCGGTGCGCTCGTCCTTGATGGGCTCGCCGACGTTGCAGCGCTCGTGGAGCCGCGCGCCCGCCTTCTGGGCCTGGCGGGCCAGCTGCTCGTCGAAGTCGTCGCGCTTGCGGACCAGTCCGTAGTCCGGGTACGAGGCGAGGTCCGGCCAGTCCAGCTGGAGGCGGACGCCGCCGCCGATGATGCGCAGGCCCTTGTTGCGCAGCCAGCCGGCCTCTTCGGAGATGTCGATCCCCATGGAGACGAGCTGCTTGGTGGCACGCGGGGTGAGACCGTCGCCGCAGACCTTCTCACGCGGGAAGGCCGTCTTCTCCAGGAGGAGGACGTCGAGTCCGGCCTTGGCGAGGTAGTACGCGGTCGTGGAGCCGGCTGGGCCCGCTCCGACGACGATCACGTCCGCGCTGTGTTCGGAGAGGGGCTCGGTCACGGTCGGATCTCCCGAAGACTCGAATTCGCGTGCCGCGCGGCACATGTCGCGTGCAGTCTATGGGTGCCTGCCGATCAACCTCCCGAAGGGCTCCCCGATGCCGCACGTGCCTGGTTCGACCCCGTCCGTACATCTGCGCGTCCCGACCGACGAGGACGCCCTGGCCTGGTACCGGGTGTTCGACGACCCCGAGGTGATGGAGTTCCACGGCGGCCGCCGGGCGGAGTACTCCGTGTACGAGGAGTTGACCGCCCGCCAGCGCCGGCACGACGCGGAGCTCGGCCACTGCCTGTGGACGGTGCTGGACGACTCCGGGCAGGTGCTCGGCTTCACCGGCGCCCAGCCGTGGCCGCACGCGTCCTTCGGGCCGGTGGGAGAGGTCGAGATCGGCTGGCGGCTGGGCCGTGCCTTCTGGGGGAACGGCTACGCGACCGCCGCGGCCCGCACCACGCTGGAGCGGATGCGGGCGCTCGGGGTGCGGGAGGTCGTGGCGATGATCGACGCACGCAACGCGCGCTCGGTCGCGGTGGCGGAACGTCTCGGGATGCGGCGGGCCGAGACGTACACGACCCCGGTGTCGCAGCGGGAGGCGTACTGCTTCCGGCTGGAGCTCTGAGCCCCGCGGGCCCTCAGCGGCGCACGCCCCGGTGCAGCGCGACCACACCGCCGGTGAGGTCGCGCCAGGCGACGTCCGACCAGCCGGCCTTCTGGAGCAGCGTCGCCAGGCCGGCCTGGTCGGGCCAGGCGCGGATCGACTCGGCGAGGTAGACGTACGCGTCGGGGTTGGAGGACACCGCGCGGGCGACCGGCGGCAGCGCGCGCATCAGGTACTCGGTGTAGACGGTCCTGAAGGGCGCCCAGGTCGGCTGCGAGAACTCGCAGATCACGACGCGTCCGCCGGGCTTGGTCACCCGGTACAGCTCGCTCAGCGCGGCGCCGGTGTCCTGGATGTTGCGCAGCCCGAAGGAGATGGTGACCGTGTCGAAGGTCTCGTCCTTGAAGGGGAGCTTCGTGCCGTCCCCCGCGGTGAAGGGCATCCACGGGTGGCGCTCCTTGCCGACCCGGAGCATCCCGATGGAGAAGTCGCACGGCACGACGTAGGCGCCGGCCCGCGCGAAGGGCTGCGAGGAGGTGGCCGTGCCGGCCGCCAGGTCGAGGATCTTCTGGGCCGGACGGGCGTCGACGGCGCGGGCGAC
Organism: Streptomyces sp. CB02058; assembly: GCF_001905505.1. Classification (GTDB taxonomy): domain Bacteria; phylum Actinomycetota; class Actinomycetes; order Streptomycetales; family Streptomycetaceae; genus Streptomyces. The sequence goes on along the minus strand of NZ_LIPG01000001.1, from coordinate 361,285 downwards.
CTCCTTGCGCCAGAGCCGCGCCTGTCCGAGCGACAGCACGTCGTTGGTGAGGTCGTAGTTCGCCGCCACGTCGTCGAACATCGAGGCGACTTCGTGCGGCTGCTTTTCCAGGGATGCTCGGGTCACCCTCCCATTCAAGCAGCCCGGGCCCCGGTCCCTCACGGCGGCGTGGAACGGCTTCAACCTTTCGGCACTGGCAGCGCTCGTACAGGAGTGAGACCACCGGAGAATGTGAGAGGAGGACGGATGCCCGTCCTGCGCGACAGCTGCTCCACCAGCCCGAGTGGCTTCGAGGACACCTTCGAGGATTTCGCCCGGTCGAACCAGCAGCGTCTGTACCGCACGGCGTACCTGCTCTGCGGTGACCGGGAGAGTGCCCGGGACCTGACCCAGACGGCCCTGGCGAAGATCTTCCAGCACTGGCGGAGGGTGAGCGCGGCCGACCGCCCCGAAGCCTATGCGCGCACGGTGCTGACGCGGACGTATCTTGCCGAGCGCCGGCGCCGGCTGCGCGACCTCCTGGCCCACACCCCCATCGAGGTGCCCAGGACCACCGTCAGCCCCGACCTGACGGTGACCCTCCTGACCGCACTCTCGGAGCTGCCGCCACGGGCCCGGGCGATGGTGGTCCTGCGCTACTGGGAGGACCTCAGCGTGGAGTCCGTCGCCGAGCTGCTGCGATGCAGCGAGTCCACCGTCAAGAGCCAGTGCTCGCGTTCCCTGGCCCGGCTGCGGGAGCGGCTGGGACCAGCTCATGTCTACATCACCGCGAACTGAGGAGCCCACGTGACGGACCAGGACGCCCTGCTCGTCAAAGACGTCATGAAGCGCGCGGCCGACGATCTGGGCCCGCTTCCCGATCTGGTGCCCGAGGCCGTCGTCCGGGGCAGGCGCCGTCGGGCGAGGACCCGGCTCGCGCTCACGACAAGCGCCTTCGGGGCGGTCACCCTGGGCGTGCTCGGCGCGGCCGTGCTGTCCGGCGGCGGCTCCGGGCCGGGCCCCGCATCCGTCACGGAAGTGGCCGCGGCTCAGGCGCCGCACCGCACGCCGGTCCATGTGGAGCCCTCGCCCGGGGAGACGATGGAGGGTGGCCTCTCCGGTCTGCCCGCCGGGGAGAGGCAGCGCCTGGAGGACTTCCAGCAGCGCGCGGCCGTGGCGCTGGACGAGGCGCTTCCGGACACCGTCGGCGAGATCCGGCCGGTCGACTCCACCGTCGCGCGCTACCAGGGCGGGGCGGACGGGAACGTCTTCACCGTGGACTTCACGGTCCGGCCGGTCGGCGGCAGGGCACCCGAGGAGTGCAGGAACGTCCCGCAGAAGCGGCTGACCTGCGTGAAGGCGGAGCTCGCCGAGGGGGTCGAGGCACGGCTGCGGCGCGCCGCCGTCAACTCCATGCAGACGACATCCACATCGATGGCCTTCGAATTCGGGAACAGCACGGTCCTGATCAGCGTCTCACCGGACGAAGGGAAAGGGGTTTCCGCGCCGGTGACCGTTCAGCAGCTCCTCGACGGGGTGAGGGCAAGCGGGCTGCTGGACGTCGTGCGGTACGCGGACGAGCACCCGGTGCTCCAGAAGCAGGTCAGCGTGCAGGGCGGGTGAATTCACCCGCCCTGGACGGACGTTCCGAGACCACGGACTGCCACCAGAAGATGAACATCGACGACACACTTCGCCTGCGGAACGCCGCAGGCGCCCGCCGGGGGGCCGGAGCATCCGCTCCGGGGGCACGGCCTTCGCGTACACAGGCCCGGAAACGGTCGCTGGACCGCCGAAGACGGATGCGAAGACGGCGCGCCGTCTTCACCGGGGCCGTGGTCGCGGCAGCGGCCGTCGCCGCCTTCCTCCACATCACCCCGCCCTGGCAGGACGGCGGCGGCCCGGTGGCGGCCGGCAGTGAGCGGGACCGGAGCACCTCGCCGACGGCCACCGCCCCGCCCGAGGTGCCGGCCTTACCGGAGGGGTCGGTGGGCCCCGAGCCCTCGGAGTCCCCCTCATCCTCGCCGGACGCCGAGGAGTCCGTGGACCCGGACTCCGTGCCGTCCTCGGGCCCCGGCACTTTCACAGTGGCGCACGAGGGCGCCACCTCCGGCGGCAGCGGCAGCCGCTACCGCGTCGAGGTGGAGGACGGCATCGGGGTGGACCCGGACAGCGCCGCCGAGGACATCGCGGAGATACTCGCCGACCCCCGGGGCTGGGGCAAGGGCGGGAGCCGCGCCTTCCGCCAGGTCGACGACGGCAGTGCCGGGCTTGTGATCCGCATAGGGACGCCGCGCACCACCGACCGGCTCTGCGGGCAGTACGGCCTGAACACCGGGGGTGAGGTGAACTGCCGCGGCGGTAAGAACGTCATGGTCAACCTCGCCCGCTGGCAGCTGGGTTCACCGACGTTCGACGGGTCCGCCTCCGAGTACCGGGCCCTGATCATCAATCACGAGGTCGGCCACTGGCTGGGCCACGGCCACGAGACCTGCCCCGGCGCCGGGAAACCCGCGCCCGCGATGATGCAGCAGATCAAGGGGCTGAAGGGCTGCGTCTCCAACGCCTGGCCGTACGACGCGAAGGGGCGCTACCTGGGCGGGCCCTCCGTGCCGTGAGGCCGGGCACGGGCGTCCTCAGCGCCCCCGGTACACCAGCCGCCCGCCGAGCACCGTGGCCACACAGGTCCGGGCGCCGGCCGCGCGGAGCGCCGCCTCGTCCGGCACGTCGAAGACCGCGAGATCGGCCCGGCCTCCCACGAGGAGCGGGCCGTGCGCGGTTCCGTCGAGGCCCTGCCCCCGGGCGAACGGGTCGAGGTCCGGTCCGCCGGCCGGAGCCCCGGCCGGCCCGGCCTCCGTCAGGCCCGAGCGGCGCACCGCGGTACGTACGGCGGGATCGGCGAACGGCCCGGCGACATGGGTGGTCCCGTGGCGCAGTATCCGCTGGAGTCCCCGGCGTACGCTGCCGCCCCGGCGCCGCTCGTCCAGCTGCCCGGCCAGCCGCTCGAACTCCTCGCCCGTGATGGGCTGTTCGCCGAGCTCGTCCGCCTCGCGCGGATCGGGGTGGTAGCAGCGGGTCAGCAGCGGGAGGCCGTCCGGCTGGCACAGTCCGGGGGTGAGGACGCCGGGCCACCGCCTGACCCGGGCCGCCGGGTGGGCCTCCATGACCCGGTCGTACGGTCCGAGGGCCACGATCCGGTCGCCATCCACGGCGACCGCGCCCCCCGGGACGGCTGCCGCGCCGACCGGGAGGACCAGCGGCGCGGCATGAACGGTCAGCACCGTTCCTTCAGTTGGCGTTGAGGAGCTTGAGCTCCGGGTGCGCGGTGCCGCCCGCGATCGCGGTGGAGGAGATGTGCGAGACGACGCGCTCGTCGACCGGGTCGTTCGCCGGGTCGTCGTGGACGACCAGGTGCTCGTAGGTCGTGGCGCGCTGGGCGGGGACGCGGCCGGCCTTGCGGATGAGATCGATGATCTCCAGCCGGTTCGAGCGGTGCTTGGCACCGGCCGAGGAGACGACGTTCTCCTCCAGCATGATCGAGCCGAGGTCGTCGGCGCCGTAGTGCAGGGACAGCTGGCCGACCTCCTTGCCGGTGGTCAGCCAGGAGCCCTGGATGTGGGCGACGTTGTCGAGGAAGAGCCGGGCGATGGCGATCATCCGCAGGTACTCGAAGAGGGTGGCCTGCGTCCGCCCCTTCAGCTTGTTGTTCTCCGGCTGATAGGTGTACGGGATGAACGCGCGGAAGCCGCCGGTGCGGTCCTGCACGTCACGGATCATCCGCAGGTGCTCGATGCGCTCGGCGTTGGTCTCGCCGGTGCCCATCAGCATGGTGGAGGTGGACTCGACACCGAGACCGTGGGCGATCTCCATGATCTCCAGCCAGCGCTCGCCGGACTCCTTGAGCGGGGCGATCGCCGTACGCGGCCGGGCGGGCAGCAGTTCGGCGCCGGCTCCGGCGAAGGAGTCGAGACCGGCGGCGTGGATGCGCTCGATGGCCTCCTTGGCGGAGACACCGGAGATCCGGGCCATGTGCTCGATCTCGGAGGCGCCCAGCGAGTGGATGACCAGCTGCGGGAACGCCTTCTTGATCGCGGAGAAGTGCTCCTCGTAGTACTCGACGCCGTAGTCCGGGTGGTGGCCGCCCTGGAACATGATCTGCGTGCCGCCCAGCTCGACGGTCTCCGCGCAGCGGCGCAGGATGTCGTCGATGTCGCGGGACCAGCCCTTGGCGGTGTCCTTGGGCGGCGCGTAGAACGCGCAGAACTTGCAGGCCGTGACGCACACGTTGGTGTAGTTGATGTTGCGCTCGATGATGTACGTCGCGATGTGCTCGGTACCGGCGTAGCGGCGGCGGCGTACGGCGTCGGCGGCGGCTCCCAGCGCGTGCAGGGGTGCCGACCTGTAGAGGTCGAGCGCCTCCTCCGGAGTGATCCGACCGCCTTCGGCGGCTCGGTCGAGGACGGGCTGAAGGTCGGCCTTCTCGGTCACCGGGCTGTCACCTTTCGGCGGTTTCTTCTGCGGATCCACGGACCGATCCAGCGTACGCCAGCCCCTGCCGGGGTCAGCCGTCGGACCGGGTGAGCGTGCCCTTCGGTGTGCCCGCGGCCTCCTCGTGGGACTCGTAGCGCAGGGTCCCGCCGGAGGCGAGGGTGAAGACGAGGTCGGCTTCGCCCCCGGTGCACAGGGCTCCGGTGCGGGCGTCGGGATCGGCGCGCTCCTTGATCTTCAGCTGGGTCGCGGTGCCGGAGACGAGGGTGCCGACGCCCTTGCAGAGGACCGTCGTTCCGAGCGCGTCGAACCGGTAGGTGAGCCGGACCACTTCCTCGCCCTTCCTCCCCTCGACGAACACGGCGGTGACCGTCCCGTGGGGGGCACCGCTGCGTTCGGTCGCGGGGCCCTTCCAGGTCCCGGCGAACGCCTCGGGCAGCTCGCTCACCGAGGCGGTCGCGGTGGGGGCCGGGGTCGAGGCCCCGCCGGGCGCGGCGTCCGTCGGCTCCTTCGTCCCGCCGGCGGGCGGCTGCTGCGCGACGTCGTTGCCCTGCTGCTCCCCACCGCCGCCGCTGGTGAACAGGTCCCCCATCATCGCGGCGCCGACGGTCATCACGGCGAGCGCGCCCGCGACGGCGAGCGCGACGGTGCAGCTGACCCGCCGTCGGCGCGGGCCGGGCCGCGGGCCCCCCGAGTCCATGGTGACGGCGATGCGCGCGCCCTGGCCGCTCTCCCCGGGCCGCTCGGCGGGCGGGGGCGGCAGCGGCGGGCCGAAGGCGCCGAGCGGCGCGGCCCCCAGCGAGGCGTTGCTGAAGGGCACCGGGCCCGACTGCACGGGCGCGTCCTGCGGTTCCAGGTCCAGCAGGGCCACAGCCGACCGGCTGACCTCGCGCACCACGGGGCCCGGCAGCCAGCCCGGCGCCACCAGCGCGGCGGCCCCGCCGGGGGCGAGCCTGCGGGCGAGCTCGGCGGGCGCGGGCCGGGCGGCGGGGTCCTTGGCGAGGCACCCGGCCACCAGCTCGCGCAGCTCGCCCTCCAGGTCGCCGAGTTCGGGTTCCTCGTGCACGACCTTGTAGAGGAGTACGGCGGACGAGTCGCCCGGGAAGGGCGCGGTGCCGGTCGCGGCGTAGGCGAGGACCGCGCCGAGCGAGAAGACGTCGGCGGCGCCGGAGATGTCCAGGCCCCGGATCTGCTCGGGCGCCATGTATCCGGGCGAGCCGACGGACACACCGGTGGAGGTGAGGGAGACGGTGGCGCCGAGGGCGCGGGCGATCCCGAAGTCGATCAGCCGGGGGCCGTCGAGGGCGAGCAGGACGTTGGAGGGCTTCACGTCCCGGTGGACGAGGCCGTGCGCGTGTACGGCGTCGAGCGCCTCGCCGAGCCCCGCCCCCAGTGTCCGCACGGCGTACTCGGGCAGCGGGCCGTAGCGGGTGACCGTGTCGGAGAGCGGGGGCCCGGCCACGTAACCGGTCGCCACCCAGGGCACGGCGGCGTCGGGGTCGGCGTCCAGGACCGGCGCGGTCCACTGCGCCCCCAGACGCCGCGCGGCGTCCACCTCGCGCCGGAACCTGGCGCGGAACTGCTCGTCCAGGGCGAAGTGGGGGTGGACGACCTTGACCGCGACGGTGCGTCCGCCCGCGCTGCGGCCCAGATAGACCCGGCCCATCCCGCCGGCACCGAGCCTGCCGAGCAGCCGGTAGGCGCCGATGGTGTGCGGTTCGCCGGCTTCCAGCGGCTGCATACGGTCTCCCCCTGTGGACCCCGGTCTCGACCGAGAGCCTAGGGCGCCCGGCCCGGGGGGTCACCGTTCCCCGTTCCGCCGATTTCGCCCCTATCGGCACGAAGCAGGGATTTCGCCACACCGAAAGGCGCGAATACGACGTTCGTCCGCCCCTATGGGCGTTCACCGGCCGGATACCGGAAGGCGTTCCGGGAGACATCCGCTATTCGGCAGCGTGCCTACGGGAAGGGACTCCTCGACAGAACTCCGGACATTCGCACCCTTTCCCCGGAACGGAATGCCGGCGCCTCGCGTCCGCACTAAAGGACCGCCCGGGGAAGGGGCCGGGAAGGAAGCCCGGGATGGTGCAGGATTCATCTTCTTTGCCGCACCATTCCCGGGAGCGAACGCGTCAGCCGCCGAGCAGCTCGACCTTCACGTCCGCGGGGAACCCGGTCGTCGGGCCGGTCCGCCGGGCGAACTCGCGCACACCCGCCAGCTGGTCCGGGCCGAAGCGGAAGTCCAGGGTGGTGAAGTAGCGTTCCAGCACCTCGGAGTCGAAGGCCTCCCAGCGGGCCGCCTGCTCGGCCACCTTGGTGACCTCCTCCAGCGAGAGGTCACGGGAGGCGAGGAACGCCTCGTGGACCTTCTCGACGTATTCGGGGTGCGTGGCCAGGTAGTCCTTGCGGGCCGCCCAGACCGCGAAGACGAACGGCAGCCCCGTCCAGTCCTTCCACATCTGCCCCAGGTCATGGACCTCGAGCCCCAGCCTGGGTGCGTCGTGGAGGTTGGCGCGCAGCGCGGCGTCACCGATGAGGACGGCCGCGTCGGCCTCCTGCATCATGAGGCCAAGGTCCGGCGGGCAGGTGTAGTAGTCGGGCGTGACGCCGTAGCGCTCGGCGAGCAGCAGCTGTGCCAGCCGCACGGACGTGCGCGAGGTCGAACCGAGGGCCACCCGGGCGCCGTCCAGCTGCTCCAGCGGCAGCTGGGACACGATCACGCAGGACATCACGGGGCCGTCGCAGCCGACGGCGATGTCGGGCAGGGCCACCAGGTCGTCGGCGTTGCGCAGGTACTCGACCAGGGTGACGGGACCGATGTCGAGATCCCCTCTGACCAGCTGCTCACTGAGTCTTTCCGGGGTGTCCTTCGAGAGCTCCAGGTCGAGCAGGGTTCCGGTCCGTGCCAGACCCCAGTAGAGGGGGAGGCAGTTCAGGAACTGGATGTGGCCGACGCGCGGCCTGCTGCGACGATCGTCGCCTTCTACGGGAGAGACGGTTGAATTGTCCACATCGCGAGGCTAGACCTGTGCCCGGAGGCGGGCATCATCGGGGCTCCCGGACCGCTCTCCGGACGCCTTGTCCGTCACCTCTCCGGCGGCCCAATCAAACATCCGGGTGAAGTGATCTTTCCCTCTACCGCTCCCTGTGGACCGCGTGCTAGGCTCATTCGCAAGTTGCAGTTTGGTTTCCCTTGCAGTACAGAGCCTGCGGAGCATGTAACCCGCAGGCTTTTGTAGTTTTCAGACTTGTTTGCAGGTTCTGGAGCAGGGCAACCCTTTGGCCCAAGGAGGGCTTATGGCTACCGGAACCGTCAAGTGGTTCAACGCTGAAAAGGGCTTCGGCTTCATCGCCCAGGACGGCGGCGGCCCGGATGTCTTCGTCCACTACTCCGCGATCAACGCGTCCGGGTTCCGCTCCCTCGAGGAGAACCAGGTCGTGAACTTCGACGTCACTCAGGGACCCAAGGGTCCGCAGGCTGAGAACGTCACCCCGGCCTAGTTGCCCGGGTCGGCCGATCGCGGCCGAGTGAGCATTACCCAAGGAGCCCCGCTCCCCCGCTTCGGCGGAGGAACGGGGCTCCTGCCCATTTCCGGGGGCTCCAGCCCTTTCCCGGGGCTCCCGCCCCTTCCCGGGACTCCTGCCCTTTCCCCGGTCCGGAATGCGGTCCTCCGGAATTCAGAGCCCCGCGGCGGCCCTGGCCCTGGCGGCGTCCGCCGGGTCCCAGCCCTCGCGCGGCACCGAGGCCAGCAGCAGTCCGGTGTAGGGGTCCTGCGGATCGCCCAGCACCCGGGCGGTCGGCCCCTGCTCGACCACCGTGCCGCGGCGCATGACCAGCACCTCGTCCGTGATGTGCTGGACGACCGCCAGGTCATGGCTGACGAAGACCAGCGCGACCCCGGTGTCCCGCCGGATCTCGCCGAGCAGCTGGAGGATCTGCGCCTGGATCGACACGTCCAGCGCCGCCACGGCCTCGTCCAGGACCAGCACCTCGGGACCGACCGCCAGGGCCCGCGCGATGGCCAGGCGCTGGCGCTGCCCGCCGGAGAGCCCGTGCGGCAGCGCCCCGGCCTCGCGGGGACCGAGGCCCACCTGGTCGAGCAGCCCGTCGGCGAGTGCCTCGTCCCGTCCGTGCAGCCGCAGGGCCGTGGTCAGGCAGCGGCGGGCGGTGAGCCGCGGGTCCAGGGAGACGTACGGGTCCTGGAAGACGATCTGGATCTCCCGTGCCCTGGCCAGCCGGGCCGCCCTGCCGCGCGGGGTGCGCGGGGAGCGGACCCGGCCGGAGACGCTGACGGTGCCCGCATCGGGGCGTACGAGCCCGACCAGCATCCGGGCCACGGTCGTCTTGCCGGACCCGGACTCCCCGACGATGCCGAGCGAGCCGCCGGCGGGGACGGTGAAGGTGATGCCGTCGGCTGCCGTGTGCCGGCCGCCGCCGGGCAGCGCGTACGTCTTGCCGAGCCCGTCCACGGCCAGCAGGGCTGTGCTCTCGTGCGCGGTGGCGGTCATCGGGTGCTCCTCTCGTGCGGTCCGGGCCCGGTGAGGACGGGAAGGCGCCGGCAGGCCGCCGCGCCCCCGCCGTCCAGCGCCACCGGCTCCGGCCGCCAGATCGCGCAGTCGGCTTCGGCGTCGGGGCAGCGGCCGGCGAACTCGCAGCCGCCGAAGGTGTCGGCGAGCGAGGGCGGGCGGCCGGGGATCGGGCGGATCTCCCTCCCGTCCTCCCCCAGCGTCGGCGAACAGGCCAGCAGGCCCTTCGTGTACGGGTGCCGGGGCCCGTCGAAGAGCGCCCCCGCGGACTGCTCCTCGACGACCCGGCCCGCGTACATGACGTACACGCGGTCGCAGTAGGCGGCGGCCAGGTGCAGATCGTGGGTGATGAAGAGGAGCCCGAGGCTCCGTTCCGCCCGCAGGGTGCGCAGCAGGGCGAGGATCTCGGCCTGGGTGGTGACGTCCAGGGCGCTGGTGGCCTCGTCGGCGAGGAGCAGCCCGGGTTCGGCGGCCAGCGCGCCCGCGATGACGACGCGCTGGAGCATGCCGCCCGACAGTTCGTGCGGGCGCTGGCGCACCCGGCGTTCGGGGTCGGGGAGGCCGACGGCGTCGAGGAGTTCGACGGCGCGGGCCCGGGCGGCCTTCCGGTCGGTACCGGTGCCGGCGAGCCGTTCGACGAGGAAGTCGCCGATGCGGCGGACCGGGTTGAGCGCGGAGCGCGGGTCCTGGTGGACCATCGCGACCGTACGGGCCCGGTGGGCGCGCAGGGCCTCGCCGCGCAGGGCGAGGACGTCCGTGCCGTCGACGCGTACGGAGCCCGAGACGGCGGCGTCCCCGGGGAGCGCGCTGATCGCGGCCCTGGCGGTCGTGGACTTGCCGGAGCCGGACTCGCCGACCAGTCCGACCACCTCCCCGGCGGCCACCCGCAGGGTCACGTCGGTGAGGACGGGCCGTGCGGTGCCGGGGAGCTGGACGGTGAGGTTCTCGATGTCGAGGAGCATGCGGCTACCTCCTGTTGCCGAGTCGGTCGGCGGCCCAGACCCCGACGACGTTGAAGGACACCACGACCAGGGCGATGGCGAAACCGGGCACCAGGGCGGGCAGCAGGGCGCCCTGGACGACGGCGGCCTGGCCCTCCTGCACCATCAGGCCCCAGTCGGAGCTGGGCGGCTGGGCGCCGAAGCCCAGGTAGGAGAGGGTGGCCAGTGACATCAGCGCCTCGCCGAACAGCACCACCAGATAGCCGATGACCGAGCGGCCGAGGTTGGGGACGAGGTAGCGGGCGCAGATGCGCGCGCCGCCCATGCCCTGGACGCGGTAGGCGTCGATGTACGGCTTGCGGCGTTCGGCGAGCGCCACCGAGCGGGTGTACTTGGCGACGGTCGGGGTGTAGGCGAGGCCGAGCGCCAGCACGGATGTCGTCATCCCGGCCCCGAAGACCGCGATGATCATCACGGTGAAGAGCAGCCCGGGGAAGGCGTACATCACATCGGTCAGCCGGGAGACCAGGGTGTCCACCCAGCCGCCGCGCCAGGCGGCGAGCGTGCCGAGCACGACGCCGAGGAGCGCCGCGACGGCCAGCAGCAGGACCGGGGCGATCAGGCTGGTGCGGGCTCCGTACAGCACCCGGGAGAGCAGGTCCTGTCCGGAGGAGTCGGTGCCCAGGAGGTGTTCGCCGCCCGTCCCGACGAGCGAGGCGGAGAGGTCGATGGCGTCGGGGGCGTACGGGGCGAGGAGCGGGGCGGTCACGGCGGCGAGGACCACCAGCACGAGGACCGCGCCCGCGACGGTGACGCTCAGCGGCCGGCGTGCTCCCCGGCCGGTGCCTACGGGGGCGAGGGTGAGCGCGCTCATGCGGCGGCCTCCTTCACGCGCGGGTCGAGCAGGGGGTGCACGAGGTCCACCAGGGTGGTCACGACGATGTAGCCGGTGACCATGAGCAGCAGCACGGCCTGTGCGACGGGGAAGTCGTGGGTGTTGATCGCGCCGACGAGCAGCGAGCCGACACCGCTGATCCCGAAGGCCGTCTCCACGACGACCGTGCCGGCGAGCATGCCCGCCATGACCAGGCCGCACATGGTGACGATCGGCCCGAGCGCGTTGCGCAGGACGTGACGGAACACGATCTCGCGCTCCGGGACCCCGGAGGCGCGTGCCACCTCCACATGGTCGGCGGCGCCGGCGTCGACCATCGCCTGGCGGGTCACCCGGCTGATCAGCGCGAGCGCGCCGAGCGCCAGCGACAGGGCGGGCAGGGTCAGATGGTGCAGGGTGCCGGCGAACCCCTCGCCGCTGCCGGTCACGGGGAACCAGCCGAGCTGGACGCCGAACAGCGCGACCAGCGCGATGGCGGAGACGAAGGACGGCACGGAGGCGGCCAGGGTGGTGCCGCCGACGACGGTGGAGTCGATCCAGGTCCCGCGCCGCACCGCGGCGAGGACCCCGGCGCCGACGCCCAGGACGACGAACAGGACGGTCGCGTACGCGACGAGCGCCAGCGTCGTCGGGAAGCGGGCGGCCAGCAGGTCGGCGACCTGGTCGCTGTATTTGAAGGAGCGGCCGAGGTCGAGGTGGAGGCAGTCCCCGAGCCAGCGCCCGTACTGCACGACGAGGGGCTCGTCGAGGTGGTACTGGGCGCGGACCAGGTCCAGCTTCTCCGGGGTGAGTTTGTCGCGCCCGCCGGCCAGGAAGACGGCCGGGTCGCCGGGTGCGGCGTAGACGGCGGCGAAGATGAGGAACGAGGCGGCGAGGAGTGTGGCCAGCAGTCCGGCCAGGCGCCGCGAGATCCGGGCGAGCATCGCGTCAGCCCTTCTTCGCGCCGAGCTCTGCGGCCCACGGGTAGTAGAGGTAGGCCATGGAGGCGGGCGGCCCGGTGAGTTCGTCGTTCAGGACGAGCACGGAGGGCACCTGGGCGACCGAGATCCAGACGGCGGCGTCGGTGAACCTCTTCTGGACGCTCACCGCGAGTCCGGCCCGCTCGGCGTCGTCGAGGGTGGAGAGGGCCTTCTTCACCTCGGCGTCGTACGCAGGGTCCTCGAAGCCGACCCAGTTGTTGGAGGAGTCGGAGAGGGCGTTGTCGTAGAAGCCCATCGGGTCGGCCTTGGAGATGTACCAGTCGCCGACGAGCACGTCGATCTCGCCGCGCACCGAGGGATCGCTGTAGAACTGCTCGAACTGCGACGTCGGCACCGTCTTGATCTGCCCCGTGAGGCCGATCCGCTGGAGCGCCGCGCGCACGGCGTTGGCGACGACGGTCCGTCCCTGGCTGGCGTCCGTACCGATCACGATCGGCTCGCCGGGACCGCCTCCGGCCTCCTTCACCAGTTCCTTGGCCGCGGCGAGGTCGTCGGCGTCCGGACCGGCGGGGGCGTACGCGATCTCCTTCTGGGCGGCCTCGAAGGTGTCCTTCTCGTATCCCCAGGCGCCGGAGCCGACGGGGGTGCCCCACGGCTGGACCATGGAGCCGTAGCCGGACGCGGCGATGCCCTCGCGGTCCAGGGCGAGCGAGAGGGCCCGGCGGATCTTCGGGTCCTTCAGCCCGCCGCGCTCGGTCGGGATCAGGACGAGGGACGCGGTGGAGGGGCCGTAGTGCCGCTCGACGCCCTTCTTCCCCGCGAGGGCGGCGGCGGTGTTGGGCGATTCGGCGTACGCGCCGTCGGCCGCCCCGGTGGTGAGGGCGTTGACCAGGGCGCTGTCGGAGGCCCAGCGGAAGGTGACCCGCTTCGTCAGCGGCTTCTCGCCCCAGTAGCCGTCGTAGCGCTCGATGGTGAGGGAGTCGCCGGACTTCCATCCGCTCAGCCGGTAGGGGCCGGTGCAGGCGTCGCCCTGGCCGGGGGTGCCGAAGTCCTTGCCGGCCTCCTCGACCTGCTCCTTGTTCCAGACGATGCCCGCGTCGCCCGCCAGCGCCTTGAAGAACATGGCGTCCGGTGCCTTGAAGGTGATCGTGATCTGCCGGTCGCCGGTCTTCCTCATCGCGGCGATGTTGCCGAACTCGTCGCCCTGCTCCATGTCCGGGTCGGCGTGCCGCTCCAGGCTCCACAGCACGTCGTCGGCGGTCATCGGGGTGCCGTCGTGGAAGGTGACGCCGGAGCGCAGGGTGAGGACGAGGGTCTTGTCGTCGGGGGTCTCGGCCTTCTCCGCGAGGAAGGGCTTCGTCGACATGTCCGGCTGGAGCTGGTAGAGCCGCTCGCAGACGTTGGTGAGGACGACCCGGCCCGCGCTGGAGCCCTGGGTGTCGAGGTCGAGCGAGTCCGGCTCGTCCTCCAGCAGCCAGTCGGCGGAGGCGAGTTCGCCCTTCGCGGCCGGGGTCGTCGGCGTGAGCGTGAGCTTCGCGGCGTCGGTGGCCTTGCTGCCGCCGCCCGTGTTCTGGGTGGCGCCGCTGCAGCCGGTGGCCGCGACGAGCGTCGCCGCGACGAGGCCCGCGGCCAGGGCCGTCCTTCTCCGTGAGATGCGGTTCATCACTGAGTTCCCGTCAGTTCTGGCCGTACGGGCCGTCGTAGAGGTTCCAGGGCAGGTGCTGGTACTCGCGGTCGCAGGGGGTTCCGGCGGTCACGTGGTAGTCGCCGGAGGTCAGGTCGGCCAGGGAGGAGACGAGCGTGGTCCAGTGCTCGACGGCCGGGCGGCGCGGGTCGGGGTGGGTGCACAGGGATTCCGGGTGGCCGAGGTGGTCCGACATGGCCCGGCGGACGATCTCCCGGGACTCCTCGGGGCCGGTGGAGCCGCGCAGCGCCCTGAGCCCCTGCTCGGCGCGCGGGACGCGGACCAGCGAGTCCGACGACATGGGCCGGTAGCCGGACGCGGCCAGCTGCGCGGGGATGCCCGCCTGGTAGTGGTTGCCGTGCACCAGGAGCCCGTCGGCCGGATACATCCAGCCGTGCCCGGCCGGGGTGGTCTCCAGGTCGATGGCGAAGCCCTCCCGGCAGGTGAGGAGCGCGTTGCTGGCGATGTGGGCGCGGGTGCGGCAGAGCACGTCGAGGGCGTCGGTGATGTTGCTCTGGTCCAGGACACTGCGGCGTACGACGGTCTGGGGCAGCCCGACCGCGTCGTCGAAGCGCCCGCCGAGGCCGTTGGCGTTGAGCGCGATCCCGGCGGAGCTGGCGCCCTGCCTGCCGACCTGGCCCGCCTCGACCTGCATGATCAGGGTCGGCTTCGGGGGCTGGACGATCCGGATCATGACGACGGTGTCGGCGACGCCCGCGCGCCAGTCCCAGTTCTGTCCGGCGTAGACGTGCCCGTCGCCGCTGGCCTCGCCGTAGGCGGCGAAGGAGGTGCAGCCCTCGGCGGGCTCCTCCTCGGCCGGCTGTCCGGCCGCCGCCATCCTGGCGAAGGACTTGTCGTAGATGACCTCGCCGCGGGCGTTCAGGGCGAGGACGTCGAGCAGGCCGACCCCCGCCCCGTCCGCGATGCCCTGCATCTCCTCGACGAGATGCGGGGCGTAGTCGCGTACGGGGTCCAGCCAGCGGGCGGCGCGGGCCGCGACCCGGTCCCAGGTCAGCCCGGCGGACCGGCCGAAGGCCTCCTCGTAGTAGCCCAGGGCGGCGTGCAGTTGGGGCCGAACGGCCTCGCCGTACTGGCGCCCGCGGTCGAGCGGACCGCCGGAGATCTCGATGACCGGGAGGACCCGGCCGGGAGCGGCTTGCGTGGAACGGGGTGCCATTCTTCTCCTCGCGACGGAACGCTTCCGTGAACGGCGCCCCGGGATCACCACGATCCTGTAACGTCGATTTCAAGATGCGTTCCCTTTGGAACGTTCTGCCCAGGACAGTAACGCGGGTCACACGGAAGTCAATGGTTGTAATGGGAATTCCAGAGAACGAAACCGGAGTGACACGGCTGCGCGCGGCGATTCGTGGCCAATGGGACGATCTGTCCACATCCGAACGCGCCGTCGCCCAGTACCTCGTGAGCGCCCCCGTCGAGCAGCTGCTCTTCGCCAGCGCCCAGGAGCTGGGCGCCGCGAGCTCCACCAGCAACGCCACCGTCGTACGCGCCCTCCAGCGCCTCGGATACGCGGGCCTGCCCGCCCTGAAACGCGAGCTGGCCAACGACTTCACCTCGACCGTGGCCCCCGAGGTGCGCCTCAAGCAGCGCATCGCGCACGTCGGACGGGACCTGGACTCCATCTGGAGCGATGTCTTCGACGAGGCGCGGGACCGCATCGACCACGCCAGGCGGCTCACCGAACCGGAGGCGGTGAAGCGCTCGGTGACCGCGCTGGCCGAGGCGCACGAGGTGTTCTGCTACGGCATCGCCGCGTCGGAACCGGGCGCCCGCCACCTCGCGCTCGCGCTGGGCAGGATCGGCCGCAGGGCCCGCTTCGTCTCCGAGACGGGCTTCGCCCTCGCCGACCAGCTGCTCGCCCTGGGGCAGGGCGACGCCGTCGTCATCTTCCAGCCGGGCCGGCGGCTCGTGGAGCTGACCGTGATGATGGAGCGGGCCCGGGCGGTCGGCGCCAAGGTCGTCCTGGTCACGGACGAGCTGGGCGAGGCGTACGCGGACCGTGTCGAGGCGGTTCTCACCGCCCCGCACACCCCGACCGGCATCACGGCGGAGTCGCTGACCGGCCTGCTCGTCGCCGACGCGCTGCTCCTGGCGCTGGCGACGCTCGACGAGACCCGGGCGGTGGAGTCGTCGCACCAGCTCACCGCGCTGCGCGAGCAGTTGCTGGACCCGAAGCGCCGGGGCTGAGCCCTCCGGCGTCCTCCGCCCCGCGCCCCAGCCGCCCCCTCGCGCCGCTCCGCCGGCCGGGCCCTCGCCCCCCATCGTTGTCGAGGCCCTGTGCAGAGCGTCACCCGATGCTGACGAGCCCGCCCATAACAAGGCAGACTGTTGACCGCGATACCAGCGGTACGGAACAGAGCGGGATCAGCAGGACCGGCGGGGCGAGCAGGACAGGGGGGCATCATGGACCGCGACGACGGACCCGGTGTGCGCGTTCCGGAGCAACGCGCTCGGGAGGAACGGGCGGCCGTCACCGATCTGCGCTTCACCGTGCTCGGCCCCGTACGCGCCTGGCGCGGCGGCGAGCCCCTGCCCTCCGGCTCCCCGCAGCAACGCGCCCTGCTGGCCGCCCTGTTGCTGCGCGAGGGCCGCACGGCCACCGCGGCCGAACTCATCGACGCCCTCTGGGGCGACGACCCCCCGTCCCAGGCGCTGGCCACGGTACGGACGTACGCCTCGCGGCTCCGCAAGACGCTGGGCCAGGACACCCTGGTCAGCGAGTCCGGCGGTTACGCGATCCGCATCCCGCGCGAGGCCCTCGACCTGACGCTCGCCCAGGACCTGGCGGCCGAGGCGGAGAAGGCGCGCGGCTGCGGGGACCGCTGCCAGGCGCGCGCCCTGATCAACAAGCTGCTCGGCCTGTGGGACGGCGAGGCGCTCGCCTCACTCCCCGGCCCGCACGCCGACACCCGCCGTGCCGGGCTGGAGGAATGGCGCCTCCAGCTCACCGAGACCCGCCTCGACCTGGATCTGGAGGTCGGCTGCCACGCGGAGGCGGTCTCCGAGCTGACCGCCCTCACCGCGGCGCACCCCCTGCGCGAGCGGCTGCGCGAGCTGCTGATGGTCGCCCTGTACCGCAGCGGCCGGCAGGCCGAGGCCCTCGCGGTGTACGCCGACACCCGCCGGCTGCTCGCGGAGGAGCTCGGCGTCGACCCGCGCCCCGAACTCTCCCAGCTCCAGCAGCGGATACTCCAGGCCGACGAGGAGCTGGCCCGCCCGGCCGACGAGCCGGCCCCGGCCTCCGCCCCCGTCCGGCCCGCCCAGCTCCCGGCCACCGTCCCGGACTTCACGGGCCGCACCGCGTTCGTGCGCGAGCTGGGCGCCCGGCTCGCCACCGCCGAGGGCTCCGTGATGGCCGTCTCCGCTCTGGCCGGAATCGGCGGCGTCGGCAAGACCACCCTCGCCGTGCACGTCGCCCACCAGGCACGCCCGCACTTCCCCGACGGCCAGCTGTACGTGGACCTCCAGGGCGCGGGCGCCCGGGCCGCCGAGCCCGAGACCGTCCTCGGCGCGTTCCTGCGCGCGCTGGGCACCGCGGACTCGGCGATCCCGGACACCCTGGACGAGCGGGCCGCGCTCTACCGCTCCGCTCTCGACGGCCGCCGCATCCTGATCCTGCTGGACAACGCCCATGACGCGGCCCAGATCAGACCGCTGCTCCCCGGCACCGCGGGCTGCGCGGCGCTGGTCACCAGCCGGGTGCGCATGGTCGACCTGGCCGGCGCCCATCTGGTGGACCTGGACGTGATGTCCCCCGAGGAGGCCCTCCAGCTCTTCACCCGGATCGTCGGCGACGAACGGGTCAGCACGGAGCGCGAGGCTGCGCTGGACGTGGTCGCGGCGTGCGGCTTCCTGCCGCTGGCCATCCGCATCGCCGCCTCCCGGCTGGCCTCGCGGCGCACCTGGACGGTCTCGGTGCTGGCCGCGAAGCTCGCCGACGAGCGCCGCCGCCTCGACGAACTCCAGGCGGGCGACCTCGCGGTGAAGGCCACCTTCGAGCTCGGCTACGGCCAGCTGGAGCCGGCCCAGGCCCGCGCCTTCCGGCTGCTGGGCCTGGCGGACGGCCCGGACATCTCCCTCGCCGCCGCGGCGGCCCTGCTGAACCTGGACCTCCACGCGGCCGAGGACGTCCTGGAGAGCCTGGTCGACACGAGCCTGCTGGAATCGGCGGCTCCCGGCCGCTACCGCTACCACGACCTGGTGCGGCTCTACGCGCGCGCCTGCGCGGAGCGCGACGAACACCCGCCGGTGGAGAGGGAGCTGGCGCTGTCGCGGCTGCTGGACTTCTACCTGTCCACGGCGGCGGGGGTGTACGCGCTGGAGCGGCCGGGTGAGCGAGTGCTGGAACACTTCTCGCGCACCGTGCACCCCGGACTCACTTTCCAGGTCCGCGAGGCGGCCCTGGACTGGCTCTTCTCCGAATCCAGCGGGCTGCTCGCCTGCGCACGCCAGTCCGCGGCGTCCGGAATGCCGAGACGAGCCGCCGACCTGCTCATGGCGGTGGTGGACATCGGTGAGTCCGGCGCGAACTCACGCCAGTTCGCCACCGCCGCCACAGCGGTGAGCGAGGCGGCGCGGGAATCGGGCGACGCGCGCGCAGAGGGACGCGCCCGCACCATGCTGGCCCATGTCCTCAGCGTGTCCGGCCGGTTCGCCGCCGCGGACACCGAAGCCCAGCAGGCGCTTGAACTCGGCCGTCTGGCCCACGACCCGGTCTCCCTGGCCCAGGCTCCGAACCAGCGGGGCATCATCGCCCTGTACGAGAACCGGCACACGGATGCCGAAACTCATCTGACCGCGGCCCTGGCCGCGTTCCGCGCGGACGGCAACAAGCCGGGCGAAGCCTCGGCCCTGTGCAACCTCTCCCGTGTCCACCTGGCGACGGGCCGGACGGCGAGTGCCGTGGAACTGGCGCAGATGGGCGTCGGTATCTACGAGACGGACGCCTCCGGCCTGGCGCTGCGGCTCGCCAACGGGAAGTACGCGCTGGGACTGGCGCTCAGCGGTTCGGGCCGCACCGACCTGGCTCTGGCGACGCTGACCGACGCCATGTCCATATTCCGTGACAGTCGTCAGCAGTTGTGGCACGGGATGACCCTGTTCCGCCTTGCCGAGCTGCACCTCGCCATCCGCCAGCCCGCCAACGCGGCGTCACACGCCGAACAGGCTCTGGTCATCCTTCGGGGTATCGGCGGCGAGTGGCGACGCGGCAACGTCCTCGTCGCGCTGGGGCGCGCCCTCGTGGGCATCGGCCAGACCGACCGCGCACAGGTCTGCTGGAGCGAGGCACTCTCGATCTTCGAGGATCTGGGTTCGCCGGAGGCCGACTCCGTCCGTGAACTGCTGGCGCCGGTCCCTGCCGCCAGGGCCTCCTGACGGGCGTTCATCAATCGTTTATCGCCCCCCGGCACTCTCTTACTCATCGATCCGTCGCATCGGGGGGCAGACGGATCGGCGAGTGGCCTCACCGTTAGGGTGAACGGCCCTGGAAGGCCCGCCCGGCGATCCACGGGGGAACCGCCGGGCGGGCCCACCCATCCGCTGCCAGAACCTTTTCAGGAGTTGAGCTTCATGGCTGACAAGATCCTCAAGCCGACGGACGCGCACGCGACCGGCGAGGAGATCACCACTCAGGACGCCCACGCGACCGGTTCGCCGCTCAAGCCGACGGACGCGCACGCCACGGGCGAGGAGATCACCACTCAGGACGCGCATGCCACGAGCGAGCCGGCCAAGTAGACCTCACCTGCACGGGGAACGGCCGCGGCGGCGCGGAGGGGGCGCCGTCGCGGCCGCTGCGTGTCCGCGTACGCTCGCGGAATCGCGCCGACGTTCGATCACTTCGCGCCGCAGGGCCCGAGCCGCACGGCCCGGGCCCCCGCCTGCGTCGTCGATGCCTCAGAAGGTCTCCGCCGTGACCAGGCACCGCTTCACCCGGGAGACGAGACCCGGGCTGTCCATCTTCACCTTGACGGTCCTGGTCTCGCCGTAGCCGAGGTCGACCATGGCCTCGCCCGTGTCGACGGTCAGGCCCTTGGCGTCCACGAACGTCACGTCGACCTCGTAGGTCTCCTCCACGCTCGCCGTCGACCGGATCTCCACCGTCGAGTACGTGACCGCCTTGCGCTTGCCCTTCCTGGGCAGGGCGCAGCTGACGACACGGACCTCCGGGGCGTCCGAGGCGGTGGGGCCGGGCGTCGAGCCGGACGAGCCGCCGGACGAGCCCGACGAGCCGCTGTAGTCGTCATCGTCGTCGTAGTCGTGGTAACCGCCGTTGCTCTTCTTGGAGTTCGAGCATCCACCGCCCGAGCTGCTGCTCTTGCCGCTGCGGCTCTTCCCGCCCTTGCCGCCGCTGCTGGACGTGGAGAATCCGGTGAGCGCGAGCACCACCACCACCAGTACCGCCGCGAACCTGATCCTTCGCCGCATCATCGACGCAGTCCCCCTCGGAGTAGTCGGCTACCTCGGCCGCCGCACGGCCGCGCGACAACGTAACGCACAGCATTCCGGGCGATTACCCATGGCTCGGTCATGGCCCTGTCACGGTCTCGTCATGGTCTGCGGCGGGTCCACGGGCGGACTCCCCCGGCCGGACTCCTCCGATGGCAGGGAAGATCGGCCAGGCGTAGCGTCGAGCCGGGGAGCGGTGCGCACAGCCGTGCGCCATGGCCCGGGAGGCTGGCGATGATCCGCAATGTCCTCGGCTCCGTCGTCGCACTCGTGGGAGCCGCGGCGGCCGTCCAGAGCCCTTTCCAGCTCTGGTACACGGACCGCCTGGGGCGGGACTACCGCATCCAGGACCTCTTCGACGGCATAACCGGCGTCTCGTCGTCCGTGATGGCCTCGATCCTGCTGCCGTTCCTCTTCGCCGCGCTGGTGACCCTCGTGGGGGTCGTCCTGCGCTCGCGCTGGGTGGTGGCTCTCGCGGGCCTGATCGTCCTGGGCTTCACCGTGCTGTGGATGGTCCGCCAGGGGCAGGCGGCGGACGGTCTGTCGGTCGACAGCGAGGGGTCCGGGCTCCGGTGGGGTGTCGCGCAGGCGCTGGCGGGCGGTGTCCTGCTCCTGCTGGGCGCGCTGGTGATGTCGGGGCGCCGGAGGGCGGAGCGGTCCGGCCGCACCGCCGAGCCGTTTCCCGTGCCGCCGGACGACCACCCGGACACCTGGCCGCCGACGCAGGAGCCCGGCCCGTCCGCGCAGACGTCGCCGGGGCCCGAGCCGGAGGCCGATCCGTACACCGGGCCCGGCCGGCACCGGGCTCCCCGCGGCGACGAGGACACCGCGCAGTACCCCGTGCAGTACCCCGACGAGGGGGAGCGGCACGACCCGGACCGGTACCGGCCGCCCCATCCCTGAGGCGTCAGGCCCGCGCCCTGTTCCCCGTGCCGGTGCCCTTCAGCGCGTCCAGAGCGTAGACGCAGCGGTCCTTGCTGCACGCGTACACGACGCCCGCCCGCGCCACCGGGGAGCCCGTGATCTCGCCGCCCGTGGCCAGCTTCCAGCGGAGCTGGCCGCCCGCCGCGTCCAGGGTGTAGAGCACATGGTCCGCCGAGCCGAAGTGGACCCGGCCGTCCGCGACGACCGGCGCGCCGACGACCTCGCCGCCCGCCGCGAAGCGCCACTTGGGCGTCCCGGTCACCGCGTCCAGCGTGTACAGCGCGCTGCCGCTGCCGACGTGCACATTGCCCGCCGTGACCAGCACGGGCTCGATGGACTTCCGGGCCTCGGTCGCGATCCGCCAGCGGTCCTTGCCGGTCTGGGCGTCCAGGGCGTACACGGTGCCGAGGTAGTCGGCGAGGTACACCCCGCCGCCCGTGACCGCGGGGCCGGGCGCGAAGGCGGGCGGGGAGAGGAAGACGGCCGGTGACTCGAAGTGCCAGCGGACCCGGCCCGAGACCGCGTCCACGGCCAGCACCCGGGTGCCCGCGGCGACGTAGACGAAGCCGTCGGACGCGGGCGTCACCCGGACCGGCACCCCGCCGCAGGACGCGGCGTCGCCCACGGGGTAGGACCACCGCTCGGTGCCGGTGCGGGCCTCGACGGCCCGCAGCCGGGCGTCCTGCCACAGGAACACCGTGCCCTCGTGGATGACCGGCCCGGCCTCCGGCGTCTCGAAGTCCGTCTGGGCGCCGGAGGTCTCCCACAGCTTCTCGCCGCTGGACGCCTCCCACGCCTGTACGCCGCCGCCGCGTGTCGCGGTCAGGACGGTGCCCCGGTCGGCCTTGAGGGCGTACACCCAGGCGTCGGTCTGGAGCCGCCACCGCTCGGCGCCGGTGGCCGCGTCCAGCGCGTACAGGGACGGGCCGTCCGACGCGTGGATGCGGCCGCCGTCGACGGTCATCGTCCAGGCCACGTCGCGGGTCTTGAACTGGCGTCTGCCGTTGCCCACGTCCAGCGCGTGGACCTCGAAGGACGTCACGTACAGCAGGTCGTCGACCACGACGGGGGTGCCCCACACATCGTTCGACATGCGGAAACGCCACGGCCGCCAGCGCTCCGGCGCGGCGGGGGCCGCGTCGGGTGCCTGCGCGGGGGCGGGCACCGGCGCGGTGGCCGCCCCGGCGCCCGGCCCGCCGGGCGGGCGCACCCAGCCGGTGGCCGGGTCGGCGTGCGCGGCGGCGGGGCCCCGTACGTCCACGGGGCGCGGCCCGGGGCCGATCGGCACCTTCGCTCCGGGCAGGTGCACGGGGCCGCCGTCGAGGGCCGGCCCGGTCCGCAGGTCGCCGCCGCGCCACGCGCCGTCCGGGTCTGCGCCGGGCGGCGGCTGGGACGGGGGCGGCGGCACGACCACGGGGGCGGGCGCGACGGCGACGGCACGGCCGCCGCCGCGCCGCTGTTCGATCATGGCGGTGGCGACGCCCGGCAGCCAGGCCGAGGCGGTGCCGCTGTCGTCGCTGCCCGAGGCGAACAGGTGCGGGGCCAGCTGGGCCTGGAGGTCCGCGGGGCTGGGCCGCCGGGTCGCGTCCATCTGCATGCAGGACTCGATGAGCGGGCGCAGGTCGTCGGGCAGCCCCTCGGTGTCGGGGCCCTCCCGCAGCAGCATGAACACGGTCTCGACCGGGTTCGCCCCGTGGAAGGGCGCGTGCCCGGTCGCCGCGAAGACGAGGGTCGAGCCCAGCGAGAAGATGTCGCTCGCGCCGGTCACGCTGCGCGAGTCACGGGCCTGCTCCGGGGACATGTAGGCGGGGGTGCCCACCGCCACGTTCGTCATGGTCAGGCGGGTGTTGGAGACGCCGGACGCGATGCCGAAGTCGATGACGCGCGGCCCGTCCTCGACCACGAGGACGTTGGACGGCTTCAGGTCGCGGTGGACGAGACCGGCCCCGTGGATCGACTGGAGTGCCTCCGCGATCCCGGCGGCCAGCCAGCGCACGGCCTGCGTCGGCATCGGACCGCACTCACTCACTATCTCCTCGAGGGAGGGTGCGGGGACGTAGGCGGTGGCCAGCCAGGGAACGGCCGCCCGGGGGTCCGCGTCCACGACGGCCGCGGTGTAGAAGCCGCTGACCGCGCGCGCGGCCTCCACCTCACGCGTGAAACGGACCCGGAACAGCTGGTCCTCGGCCAGTTCCGTCCGCACGGTCTTGATCGCCACCCGCCGGCCCGACGCCGACCGCGCGAGATAGACCAGCCCCATGCCGCCGGCTCCGAGCCGTCCCAGCACCTCGAACGGGCCGATCCGCCTCGGGTCATGCTGCGTCAGCTGCTCCACTTGCCTGCCACCTCCCCGTACGGACCTCAGGAACAGAAGCCCGCGAATTCCCGCCCCGTGCAGCGTCTCACCGCTGGGCACCACCTGGCGGTGCGCACCCTGATTCTTCCTGGCTCGGCGCCCGGTTGCGAACCCGGGGGCGGATCGGGGTGTCTTACGGCACTCCACCCCTTTCAGGACACCTTCCGGCCCGCTACGGAAGGAGCTCGGTCGGCTGAAGCACGGCGAACGCCGCGCCCTGGTCGTCCTGGAGGACCGCCATCCGCCCGTACGGGATGTCCATGGGCGGGGCCGTGATCCGGCCACCGAGGCGTACGGCGGTCTCGGCGACGCCGACGCAGTCGGCCACGGCGAAGTAGTTGAGGAAGTAACTGGGCATCATCTCGGGGAACGCGTCCGTGATCACGGCACGTCCGCCGATCGCGGTGTCCTCCCCCGGCTCGGTGCCCGCGGGCGACCACACACGGAAGGGCTCGGGCCGGCCCGAGCCGCCCTCGCCGCCCGGGAGCTCGATGTCGGTCCCCTGGAAGCCGAAGACCTCTTCGTAGAAGGCGTCCACGCGCTCCGGCTGCCGGGTGTAGACCTCGGTCCAGCAGAAGGAGCCCGGCGCGTTCTGCTTCTCGAAGCCGGCCCGGTCGCCCGCCTGCCAGAGCCCGAAGACCGCGCCGCCGGGGTCCGCCGCCTGGGCGAGGACACCGGCCCGGTCGGCCCGCACCGGATCGGTGATCACCTGGCCGCCCGCCTTACGGATCAGGGCGACGGTGGCGAGGATGTCGTCGGTGGCGAAGTAGACGCCCCAGGTCGTGGGCATGCGTCCGTCCTGCTTGGCGGCGAGCGCGGCGACGAGTTCGCCGCCGCTGTACGCGTCCGCGAAGGGCATGCCGTCGCCGGCGCGGAAGGTCCAGCCGAAGAGCCCGCCGTAGAAGCGCTTGCCGGCCTCCAGGTCGGAGAGCTGCACATCCACCCAGCACGGCGCGGACTGCGCGAATACGGCCATGGCCCGGGTCCTTCCGTCGTGGTGAGGGGCGCGGTGCGGTGGCAGTGGCCGCCACGGACGCCTGTGGATCACTGGGCACCGCGACGGGAGCGGCGGTGACGCCCGTCACACTCAACGTAGCGCCGGGGGCCGCGTGGCGCGCCCCGGGGAGCCTGAATAGAACCTTTGCCCTCATCGTGAAGGTTTCGCGACCCCCGTGGACGGAGGTTGTCCACCGAAGTTATCCACAGGCTGTTGATAACACGATCACTCCGGAGCACCCCGGCACAGCCGGGGAGCGCGGTCCGGGGGTGCACCCCTGGGGCACGCCCCGGGGCGCACAGCAGGGGGAGCGCAAGGCGCACTGCAGGGGGAGCGCAATTCGATAAAGCGCGGCACCGGCGGAAAACGCGACACCGGCGGAAAAAACTGCTTCCGCATCACCGTGAATTGCGCCGCTCACCCCGTGCGCACTGGGCCGTTCCCCATTTGCAGTCAGCCGAATCGCGCTCGGATCACCCCTCGGTAAGCTGACGGCATGACAGGACAAGTACGCACCGTCGACGGCCGCGTGGCTGGTCGGCGAGGTCAGGCGACGCGGCAGAAGCTGCTCGACTGCCTCAGCGAGATGCTCAGCTCCTCGCCGTACCGGGACGTCAAAGTCATCGACGTGGCCCGGAAGGCGGGGACTTCACCCGCGACTTTCTACCAGTATTTCCCCGATGTCGAGGGCGCCGTTCTCGAACTCGCAGAGGAAATGGTCAAGGAAGGCACCGGACTGACCGAACTGGTCAGCGGCCGTTCCTGGGTCGGCAAGGCCGGCTGGCAGACCTCCGAAGAACTCGTCGACGGATTCCTCGACTTCTGGCGCCGCCACGACGCGATCCTCAGGGTCGTCGATCTCGGTGCGGCCGAGGGAGACAAACGGTTCTCCAAGATCCGCATGAAGGTCCTCAACTCGGTCACCAACTCCCTGACGGACTCGGTCAAGGAGCTCCAGTCCAAGGGCAAGGTGGACAAGGACGTCAGCCCCGCGGCCGTGGCCGGTTCCGTGGTCGTCATGCTGGCGGGGGTCGCCTCGCACCAGAAGGGCTTCACCGCCTGGGGTGTGAAGCAGGCCGAAATCCGGCCGAACCTCGCCCTGTTGGTCCATCTCGGCATCACCGGCAAGAAGCCGGTCAGGTAGGCGCCCAGCACACGACTCCCCCGCACACAACCGGGCGCCGCGGCCTCTCCGCGGCTCCCCGCGTCCTGTCTCACCGACGGCGGACCACCCCCGTGGTCCGCCGTCGGCGTGTCCGCGACCGAGCGCAAACGCGTCGACGTCCCGCGACCGGGCGCGAGGCGGTGGAATGGGGTCATGAGCGATGCACAGAAAGCCTTTCGCGACCTGCTCCACGCGCAGCGCGTCTGGGACGCCCCCCTCCCCTCCTTCGCCCCCTCCACCGCGCCCGCCGATCCCCTCGCCCTCTTCCACACCTGGTTCGCCGAGGCGGTGGCGGCGGGGCAGACCGAGCCGCACACCATGACCCTGGCGACGGCGGACTCCGAGGGCAGGCCCGATGTGCGCACGCTGATGCTGCACGACGCGGACGCACGCGGCTGGCACTTCGCCACCCATGCCACCAGCGCGAAGGGCCGCCAGCTCGCCGCCAGGCCGTACGCCGCCCTCGGCTTCTACTGGCCCGCCCAGGGCCGCCAGGTGCGCGTACGCGGCCCGGTCGCCCCGGCCGGCCGCGAGGAGAGCAGGGCCGATCTGCGGGCCAGGTCCACCGGCGCCCTGGCCGCCGCGCTGACCGGGTCGCAGAGCGAGGTGCTGCCCGCGCACGAGGACCTCGTACGGGCCTCCGAGGCCGCCTGGGAGCGGGCGCGGGCCGAGCCGGACACCGAGGCGAAGACCTGGACGCTGTACGTCACCGAGCCTCGGGAGGTGGAGTTCTTCCAGGGCGACGCCCGGCGGCGGCACGTGCGGCTGCGCTACCGGCGCGAGGGCGCGGACTGGACCCGCGAGCTCCTCTGGCCCTGAGGGCGGCCCCGGATCTGTACTGCGGCCCTGCACCTGCCCCCGGAGACCCCGAATCGGACTTTCATCCGGTTTTCACATGAAAGGGGCATCATGGGAGGCGGATGAATCCGCTGGAGGTCCCCATGGCACGAGCCCGTTCACGCTACGCCCCGGACCGCGGCCTGACCGCACGCATGGTGAGCACCATGTTCTTCATCGGTCTGCTGTACGTGGTCCTGGTGGGCGTGCTCCTCGCCGTCCTGCGGGGTTCGTGGCCGGTGATCCTGGTCATCACGGGCGGTCTGTTCATCGCCCAGTTCTGGTTCAGCGACCGCATCGCGGCGTACGGCATGGGCGCCCGCGAGGTCACGCCGGAGGAGGCGCCCGAGCTGCACGGGGCGATCGACCGGATCTGCGCGCTCGCCGACATGCCTAAGCCCCGGGTGGCCATCGCGCAGAGCGACGTCCCGAACGCCTTCGCGACCGGGCGGAGCGAGAAGACCGCCCTGGTCTGCGCCACGACCGGGTTGCTGCGCAGACTGGAGCCGGAGGAGCTCGAAGGCGTACTGGCCCACGAGATGTCGCACGTCGCGCACCGCGATGTGGCCGTGATGACGATCGCGTCCTTCCTCGGGGTGCTGGCCGGGATCGTCACCCGGGTCGCCCTCTGGGGCGGCTTCGCCCGCAACAGCCGGGGCAACGACCCCGCCGGCATCATCGTCATGCTCATCCCGCTGATCAGCGCGGTCGTCTACGCCCTGAGCTTCCTGCTGACCCGGCTGCTCTCCCGCTACCGCGAGCTCTCGGCCGACCGCACGGCCGCCCTGCTCACCGGCCGCCCCTCGGCGCTCGCCTCCGCCCTGACGAAGGTGAGCGGGCAGATGGCCAGGATTCCGACGGAGGACCTGCGGAAGGCCGAGCCGTACAACGCCTTCTACTTCGTGCCGGCCTTCGCCGCCAAGGAGGGCCTCGGCCGGCTGCTCTCCTCGCACCCGACCCTCGAACAGCGGCTGGACCAGCTGGCCCGTATCTCCGCCGGCCTGTCCCGCCCGTAAGGAGTCCCCGTGGGCCTGCTCGACAGCATCCTGGGCCGCAGCAAGCCGGTCCGCCCCGATCTCGACCAGCTCTTCGCGGTGCCCTCCGCCGCGCTGACCGTCCAGGCGGGGACGGGCTTCACCCCGACCGGGACCGGCTCGGTGTGCTTCGCGGGGGTGGAGGGCGGCACGTTCGCCCGCATCCGGGAGGACGTACGGGAGTTGCTCGACGCGGACACGGAGCGGGGCGGCATCCCCGTGGAGTTCAGCCGGGACGCCTACGGCTACACCTGGCTCCTCGCCCGCCAGGAGCCCGGCAGCGCCGACGGTACGGCGGCCCTGGTCAACGACCTGCATGCGGTCAACACCCTGCTGCGGGACGGCGGCTTCGGCCCGCATCTGCTCTGCTCGATGATCGGCTTCCGCAACCCGCAGGGCCGTGTCCTCGCGCTGGTCTACCTCTACAAGCGCGGCACCTTCTATCCGTTCGCCCCCGCCCCGGGCGGCGGGGAGAGGCGCGACAACGAGCTGGAACTCCAGGTGCGGGCGGTGCTGGGCGACGACCTGCGGGTGGAGAGCGACCTCTCGCGCTGGTTCCCGGTGTGGGGCGCGCCCGGTCTCTGAACCACGGCCGCCCGGGCCGCGCGGCCGGCACCCGTGATCATTTCGCAACCGATTCCCACCCGAACCGGGACCCATCATGTCCATGTCCTATTACGCTCCGAACCATGCCCGAACCCACCTCCACCTCCGGTGACGCCCTGCCCGACTCCATCGACCGCACCGACGGCCGGCCGGTCTATGTGATCGGCGGCGGCCCGGGCGGTCTCGCCGCCGCCGCGGCCCTGCGGGAACAGGGCGTACGCGCGGTGGTGCTGGAGAAGTCCGAGCACGTCGGGGCGTCCTGGCGCCGCCACTACGAGCGGCTGCACCTGCACACGACCCGGCGCTGGTCCGCGCTGCCCGGGCTGGCGATGCCCCGCAGGTTCGGGCGCTGGGTCTCGCGCGCGGACATGGTGCGCTACCTGGAGAAGTACGCCGAGCACCACGAGCTGGAAGTCGTCACGGGCGTCGAGGTGACCCGGATCGGCCGGACGCCGGACGGCACCGGCTGGCAGCTGGACGCGACCGGCGGGCGGGTGCTCACCGGGCGCGCGGTCGTCGTGGCCACCGGCTTCAACCACACCCCGAGGACACCCGCGTGGCCCGGCCGCGAGGGCTTCACCGGCGAGCTGCTGCACGCGGCGGAGTACCGCGCCCCGGCGCCGTACGCGGGCAAGGACGTCCTGGTGGCCGGGATCGGCAACACCGGGGCGGAGATCGCCGTCGACCTGGTCGAGGGCGGTGCCTCCCGGGTGCGGATCGCGGTCCGCACGACCCCGCACATCGTGCGCCGCTCCACGGCCGGCTGGCCCGCGCAGGCGACCGCGGTGCTGGTCCGCAGGCTGCCGGTCGGGCTCGTCGACCGCGCGGGGCGCCTCCTGAGCAGGGTCGCCGTCCCCGACCTGGCCGCCCAGGGCCTGCCCCGCCCGGACACCGGCCTGTACAGCAGGGTCAAGCAGGGGGCGATCCCGATTCAGGACGTCGGCCTGATCGACGCGGTGAAGACCGGCCGCGTGGTCCCCGTGGCGGCCGTCGAGTCGTTCGACGGGGACGCGGTGGTCCTGGCGGACGGCACCCGGATCACGCCCGACGTGGTGATCGCGGCGACCGGCTACGAACGCGCCCTGGAACCCCTGGTGGGCCACCTCGGTGTACTCGACTCCCGGGGCCGGCCCGTGGTGCACGGTGCCCGCGCACCGGAGCGGGCACCCGGCCTGTACTTCACCGGGTTCACCAATC
The DNA here is from genome assembly GCF_001905505.1 of Streptomyces sp. CB02058. GTDB lineage: Bacteria > Actinomycetota > Actinomycetes > Streptomycetales > Streptomycetaceae > Streptomyces. The sequence goes on along the minus strand of NZ_LIPG01000001.1, from coordinate 332,264 downwards.
CGATCAGCGGCATGCTCCGCGAAATCGCCCTGGACGCGCGGAGGATAGCCAAGAAGCTGGCCTCGGCCGGCTGACGGCGGGAGCGAGGGGCCTCAGGGGGCGGCCTGCTGGACGAGTATCCGGACGTCCCCGGCGTCCGGATCGCCGAACAGGACGTACAGCTCGGGCCGTTCCGCGGTCCCTCCCACGGTCCACGCGCCCACCTGGCAGTCCTCTCCGGCGACGTCGAACTCGACCGCCCCGGCGGCGTAGCTCCACGTCCCCGTGCCGTCGCAGCGCCCCTCCCTCTCCCAGCCGTCGTACGGCATCGCGGTCAGCACCGCCCCACCGTCCGCGCGCAGAACGACCTCGGCCGGCCCGTCCTCGCTCGCCCAGACCCCGGCCATGGCCTCCTTCGAGGGACGCGGGGGTGCGTAGTCCCCGATGACTCCGGTGTGGAGCGCGCCCCCGCAGGCCACCGCAACGGCCACGGTGAGCAGGAGGCCGGCGGGCAGCACCCGGAACAACACCTCGCCCAGGCTGTACGGCCGTCCGCGCCGTTCCTCGCCCCTGCGGAACCGTGCGACGCACAGCAGCGGCAGGGCGGCGCTCGCCGTGATCGCGGCCCAGCAGGACAGGAACGGGGCGCCGGCCGCGGCGAGCGCCGCCGCGTACGCCGCTCCGATGACGACCGGGGCCGCGCAACGCCACTGCCACAGCGCGCCCTTCGCACGGCGGGCGAGGGCTTGGGCCACCAGATCGGACGGCATCGTCATCAGGGCGGTGTGCACCGCTCCGAGGAACAGCAGGAGCGGCGGACCGAAGACGCACACGCACAGCAGCCCGAGCGGTGCGTAGGGCGGCCTCCCGTACTCGTCGGTCCGGCCCAGCTGCACCACCAGCCAGCCGGCGAGCGCCGCGCCCAGTTGCACGGCGCAGACCAGCATCGCCGCGGTGCCTTCGGGCGCCATCGCCCCGGAAGGCCCATATCTCCGCATCAGCCCCACCCGTCCGCCGGAGAAGGAGCACGGTAGCGGTCCCGTCCGGCCGGGGTTCAGGCGGCCAGGGTCGCCGGCCGGTCCTCCGGCTGCCTGCGGATCACAAGGGCCATCAGGGCGGCCGTCGCGCACAGGGCACCCGAGGCGTACCAGACCAGGTCGTAGGAGCCCGTCACATCGCGGGCCACACCCCCGAGGAAGGCGACCAGGGCGGCGCCCACCTGGTGCGAGGCCAGGACCCAGCCGAAGACGATCGCGCTGTCCTCGCCGTACTGCTCCCGGCACAGGGCCATGGTCGGCGGGACCGTGGCGACCCAGTCGAGTCCGTAGAAGACGATGAAGAAGACCATCGGCGGGTGCACCGAGGGGGCCAGCAGCATGGGCAGGAAGAGCAGCGAGATCCCGCGCAGCCCGTAGTAGACGGCCAGCAGCCTGCGGGCGTCGAAGCGGTCGGTGAGCCAGCCGCTGAAGACCGTGCCGATGATGTCGAAGATCCCGATCACGGCGAGCAGCGAGGCCGCCGCGGTGATCGCCATGCCGTGGTCGTGGGCGGAGGGAACGAAGTGGGTGCGGATCAGGCCGTTGGTGGAGGCACCGCAGATGGCGAACGATCCGGCCAGCAGCCAGAAGGGGCCTGTGCGGGCCGCGTCGAACAGGACGCGCACGGTGCGTCTCGCGGCGCCCCGCGCGGGGGCCGGCTTCTCCACGTACGCGCCACCGTAGGGGGCGAGGCCCACGTCGGCCGGATGGTCGCGCATCAGGAGCCAGACGAACGGGACGACGACGAGGGCCGCCAGGGCGACGGTCACCGAGGCGGGGCGCCAGCCGTGCTCGTCGACGATCCAGGCGCACAGCGGGAGGAAGACCAGCTGTCCCGAGGCTCCGGCCGCGGTGAGGATGCCGGTCACCAGCCCCCGGCGGGCCACGAACCAGCGGTTGGTGACGGTCGCCGAGAAGGCCATGGCCATCGAGCCGGTGCCCAGGCCGACGAGCAGGCCCCAGTAGAGCATCAGCTGCCAGGACGCCGTCATCCAGACGCTCGCCAGTGCCCCGGCCGCCACCGCGCTGAGGGCGACGACCACGACCCGGCGGATGCCGAACCGGTCCATCAGCGCCGCGGCGAACGGCGCGGTCAGCCCGTACAGCGCCATGTCGATGGAGACGGCGAGACCGATCTCGCCGCGCGACCAGCCGAACTCCGAGTGGAGGGGGTCGATGAGCAGGCCGGGCAGGGAGTTGAAGGCGGCGCCGCCGATGATCGTCACGAAGGTGACGGCGGCGACGATCCACGCGCGGTGGATGCGGCGGCGTGAGGGACGGGGCGGGGCGGCGGAGACGGCCACGCTGTCGGTTGTCTGGGTCACGCGCTCCAGCATCCGGGCGGCGGAAGCCCCGGACGAGTGGCCTGGAGGACACCCTTCGAAGGGATCGGGCCACCGCGGTCAGAACTGCGCGAGGGAGCCCCCGCGCACCGTCCGGCGGTGGACGGCCCAGGCGAGGGCTGCCCCCACGGCGTACCAGAGCAGGTCCGGGGCGTTGAACGTGGAGCCGAGCACCAGCCGTGCCACCGTGCTCCGCCGGGCCAGATCGGCCGGTACGCCGGTGAGCTGGGCCAGCTCCACCACCCAGCTGACGGCCAGGGCGGCTCCCGCGGCGGTCAGTGGCCGCACCCGGGGTGCGAGGAGGACCACGAGGGTGTGGATCAGCACCGTGTAGAGGGCGTCGCCCGCGTACTTCGCCGCGTCCCCGCCCGCCGTCGCGCGCACACCGAGGCCCGCCGCCACGGTCACGACGGCCGCGGCCACCGCCGCCGCGCGGACGGCCCGAGCCGGGGGAACAACCGCGCTCGCGGTCGGCTTCTCGTTCATGACCGGTACGTTTATCAGGCCGTACCCGGTAGCACTGAATCCGCGGGAGAACGGGAGTCCGTATGCGCCACCGCGTGGTCGTCCTCGCGCTGGACGGGGTGATCCCCTTCGAACTGGGTATTCCGCAGCGGATCTTCGGCCGGGCGCGCGACCTGGAGCCGTCCGACGGCTCCGGGAGCCTGTACGAGGTCGTGACCTGTTCCGTGCGCCCGCCGGGCGAGGTCCGCACCGACGCGGACTTCAGCATCGTGGTCGAGCACGGCCCCGAGGCGCTGGCCGCCGCCGACACGGTCGTCGTCCCGGCCTCGTACGAGCTGGGCCCCGTCCACGAGGAGGGCCGGCTCACCGGCGAACTGGCCGATGCGCTCGGGTACATCAGGCCGGGCACCCGGATGGTCTCCATCTGCACGGGCGGCTACGTCCTCGCGGCGGCCGGACTTCTCGACGGGCGCCCCGCCACCACGCACTGGTCCTCGGCCGATCACTTCCAGCGGCTCTTCCCGAAGATCCACGTCGATCCGGACGTCCTGTTCATCGACGACGGCGACGTGCTGACCTCCGCCGGAGTGGCCGCCGGGATCGATCTCTGCCTGCACATCGTGCGCCGCGACCACGGCACCGCCGTCGCCAACGACGTCGCCCGCCGCACCGTCGTGCCCCCGCACCGGGACGGCGGCCAGGCGCAGTACATCAGCCGGCCCGTCCCCGAGCCGAGGTCCGCGACGACGACGAGCGCGCGGGCCTGGGCGCTGGGGCGGCTGGAGCAGCCGATCCTGCTGCGCGACCTGGCGCGGCTGGAGTCGATGAGCGTGCGCACCTTCACCCGGCGCTTCCGCGAGGAGGTCGGTGTCAGTCCGGGACAGTGGCTCACCCAGCAGCGGGTGGAGCGGGCCCGGCAGTTGCTGGAGTCGTCGGACCTGTCGATCGACCAGGTGGCACACGACGCGGGCTTCGGTACGGCGACCTCCCTGCGGCAGCACATGCAGGCCACGCTGGGGGTCTCGCCCACCGTCTACCGACGGACGTTCCGATCGGCGTCCGCCGGAAGGTGAGGCACGGGGCTCCGGGACAGGGCACCGGCATCACGGCGTTCGCGGCCGGGATCGCGGCGTTCGCGGGGCCGGGCTCCGGCACAACCCGCGACCCCGGACCGGAGGCACCGCCTCAGAGGCGGGCCCGGTCGCCGGGCTGCTCCTGGATCGCCGGGACCATCACCGGGCCGCCCCGGTCCACCTCGCACCAGATCCGCTTCCCCGCGCCCTCGGGCTGCCAGCCCCAGCGGTCGGCCAGGCCGTCCACCAACTCCAGTCCGCGCCCGCCGGTGTCCTCGCCCTCCGCGTGACGGGGCTGGGGCGGGCGGGTGCTGGTGTCGGCCACCTCGACCCTCACCGTCCCCGTCGACCCCGGGGAACCCGCCGGGCCCGCCGTGCCGAACAGCATCCGCAGCACGGCCGGACAGCCCGTGTGGACCACCGCGTTGGTGACGAGCTCGGAGATCAGCAGGATCAGCGTCTCCGCGAGTGGCTCGTCGTCCTCCAACCCGGACCCGATCAGCCGCGACCGCGCCCATCTGCGGGCCCGCCCGACCTCTGCGGGATCCGCCCCGACCTCCAGCTGAACCTGAAGCACCTGCACCGCTCACACCATCCGAACCGGCGGACACATCGCCTCGCGCCTCCTCGGGGTCACGGAACGTGACTCCCCTGCGAGACAGCATGGTTGACGTACAGTCACCGCAACAAGCGCTTCGGGCATATTCCAGCGCGAAGGAGTACGCGTGGTCCATACTGTGCGACGCGTGCTGCGGAGAGTCGAACAGAAGCGCGTCGGCGCCCCGGGAAACGTGCCCCCGGCAGGCCCCGCGCAGCTCCGTGGGTCGCGAGCAGGGCACCGTTCGCCGACCGGGGCGCCCGCAGGGGCCGCACCCGGATCCTCCGGTTCCAGTGCCACTCGCATCCAACGGAGCGTACCCGAGCCGGACCGCGCGACTCCGCCCGGTGACCGCCCGCACCCGGGGCGCATATGGTCACCGGATGCGCTGTGTCACTCCCCGGGCACCTTCCGTACGCCCCCGGTCAGGCACGACGGCGCTGCGACAGCACCGCGGCCCGGCCCCGGGTCACCCCGGGCCGGGCCGTGGAAGTGCGCGAACTGCTCGCGTCGTTGGGCGTGTTGTGCGCGGGCGGCTACGCGTCCGGCTCGATCACGGTGAAGTAGGCGGAGAAGGCGGCGACCGCTTCCGTTTCCGCGATCCGGCCGTCCTGGTCGGTGTCCAGACTCCGGGCGGCGACGCTCGCGACGTCGTCGGCGGCGCCCAGCACCCTCAGGGCGCGCTCCACGGCGGCGACCGGCGCCGAGGCGGGCGCGTGGCCCTCGAGGTCGGCGCCGTCCGCGACGGCGATCGCCGCCCGCAGGAAGGGGCGCGCGATCTCCGCGAAGCGCCCGGGGCTGTCCCGCAGCCGCTTCACCGCCCCGCCGACGAACTCCTCCCGGTTGACACGCTGGTCCCCGTCCACATCGGCGATGCCCGCCATGCCCTGCCAGAAGGCCTCGGCACCCGTGTAGAGGGCCTGGCCCCTGTCGCAGCGGGCCTTCGTACCGAACTCGGTGAGCAGACGGGCCGCGGCGGCGTTGAAATCGGCGCGATCGATGTAGCCGTTGCCGTCCTGGTCGAAGGCGGCGAAGCGGTGCGCGATCTTGCGCTCGTACTCTGCGCTGTCCATGCGGGGAGCGTACGACGCCGAAGGGCGTCACGTGTCACCGCTGTCCATCAGTGATGTGACAACCTCGTACGCCGCCGGTGCGGCGGGCGGGTGTCAGGCGGTGAGCGGCTCGGATCCCTCGTCGGTCGCCGCGTCCGCGTCGGGGTAGACGTCGAAGAGCCGGCGTACCCCGAGGGCGCCGAGCACCTTGTTGACGTGCGAGCCGTCCACCGCTCCGCGGGCCGGGAGGATGAGCCGGAGCCGGCCGCCGCAGGACTTCATGAGGCGCCGGGAGGCGATCAGGACGCCGACACCGCTGGAGTCGCAGAAGAGGACGCCCGAGAGGTCGAGGACCACGTCGTGGCGGCCCGCGGCCACCGCTCCGTGGACGGACTGGCGCACGACGGGTGAACTCACGAGATCGAGCTCGCCGTGGATGCGCAGCACGGTCCACGCGTCCTGCTCGGTCTCGTACACCTTCAGCGTCACGCGACTCGGCCTCTCGTCCGGGGATTCCGGAGGATCCGGAAGTTACCGTTCCTCCTCGCGGCTGCCCCCCTGGGCTCCGGCGAAACACCGTTCGGCACATCGGGCCCGTACGCGATTCCTCCAGAAATGATCACTTCAGGATCGTTTACGCGGCCATGAAATGGCAAGGCGCCGTTCATTCCTTATCATTCAACGCCACTGAGGGGACGTACTTGTCGCAAAGGTACGTGCACGGCCGATGTCGCCGACTACATTTCGACGTGACGAGGGGAACAGGGCTGGGGGCTCGATGGCGAAAGACGCACCACCGCGCTGGGACCGCCGCATGCAGCAGCGGCTGGCGCGGGGCGAGGCGGCGGCTCTCGGCGAGCTCTACGACCGCTTCGCCGCCCTCGTGCACAGCCAGGCCCACCGGATGCTCGACGACGAGGACGCCGCGGACCAGGTGACCCGCGAGGTCTTCTGCTACGTCTGGGAGAACCCGGACGCCTACAACCCCAAGCACGGTTCGATGCGCTCCTGGGTGGCACGGCTCACCCACCGCCGGTCCGTGCTGCGGCTGCGCGGGGAGCACGAAGGGGCCGAGGGGCAGGACGCCGAGGAGCTCGAGCACCGGGTGCTCAGGGCCACCGCCGCGGCCCGCGCCGACTACATCGTCGCCTCCATGCCCGCTCCCCTGCGCGCCGCCCTGGAGCTCGCGTACGTACAGCGCAGGGACTACCGCCAGGCCGCGTCCGACCTCGGCGTCACCGGGGACGAGGCGAGGCGCCGGCTGCGGCTCGGGCTCCAGCTGCTCTCCACCGCGAACACCCGGCCGTCGGCGGACACCGCGCCTCCGGGATACGGACCGACACCGTGAACGAGGACAGGAGCGGCGAGGCCCGCGACGGAGAGCAGCCGGTCGAACGGCGCATACCCGGCCCCCGGGCGGCCGCTGACGACCGCGAGCAGCTGCCGCCGGTCCTGCCCGGGGGCTCAGGTCAGCCACTCACCCACAAGGTGCTCAAGTCTCTGCTCGGCGCCTGGGCCCTGGCCGCCTGCTCCGCCGAGGAGACCGCGGCGGTCGAGGACCACCTCACCATGTGCGCCCCCTGCGCGGACGAGGCGCTGCGGCTGCGCGACGCGGTGGGCCTGCTGCACACCGACGGCACCCTGGACCTGGACCCGATGCTCAGGTCCCGCGTCCTGGAGGGCTGTCTGGGGCGGCGACCGCCGCGTATTCCCGTGCCCGCCTGGGCCGCTCCGTACGACGCGGAGACCGCCAGGCTCGACGCGCTGCTGCGTGACATAGGCGACTCGGAGTGGCACGCCCCGGTGCGTCTGAGGTGGTTCGAGGGCGAGCGCCAGGTGAACCGCAAGACGACGGTCGCCGGGGTCATCGGTCATCTGATGGCCGTCGACGGCCTGGTGTCCGCGGCGCTCGGCCTGGACGACCCGCTCGGCAGGGGCGAGAAGCCGGCCTCGGCGACCGAGCGCACCGAGCACTACTGGTCGTCCGCCCACCGGCCGCCGACCCGGACCGTGCGGGAGCCGTGGCGGGAGCAGAGCCACGCGCTCGTCCGTACGGTCTCGTTCGCCGGCCGCGGTGTCGCGGAGCTCTCCGTCCCCTACGGCGACTTCGCCCTCCCGCTGCAGGACTCGCTCCTGGAGAGGGCCTTCGAGTGCTGGGTGCACGGCGGTGACATCGCGAACGCCGTGGACTATCCCTACGAGCCGCCCGCCGCCGCCCACCTCCACGGGATGATCGACCTGGCGGCCCGGCTGCTCCCCGCGACCCTCGCCGAACGGCGCCGTGCGGGGCTCGCCGCACCGGCCAGGCATCTGGTCACGGCGGGGAGGCCGGGGCGCTCGCTCCATCTGGAGGTCGAGGGCCGCGGCGGCGGCGACTGGTACATCGCGCTGGACTCGCCCGCCGCCCTCGGCTCCCCCGCCCACACGGTCGCGCAGGTCGCCCTGGACGGGGTGGAGTTCTGCCGGCTGGTCGCCGGGCACGTGCCGCCGGTCGAGGCGGCGGCCGGCCAGGAGGGCGACCGCGAGGCGATCCACGACGTCCTGTGCGCGGCGGCCTCCCTGAGCCGGCTGTGAGCCCGGCGGCTCCCTGAGGGCCGTCCGCCGGGTCCCGGGGCCTTCGGGTCTCAGTCGAAGACGACCGTGCGGCGGCCGTTGAGCAGGATGCGCCGCTCCGCGTGCCACTTGACCGCGCGGGCCAGCGCCTGGCACTCCACGTCGCGGCCGACGGCGACGAGCTGGTCCGGCGTGACGCCGTGGCCGACGCGCTCGACCTCCTGCTCGATGATCGGCCCCTCGTCGAGGTCGGCGGTCACGTAGTGCGCCGTCGCGCCGATCAGCTTCACCCCGCGCGCATGCGCCTGGTGGTACGGCTTCGCACCCTTGAAGCTCGGCAGGAAGGAGTGGTGGATGTTGATGATCCGGCCGCTCAGCTGCTTGCAGAGATCGTCCGAGAGCACCTGCATGTAGCGCGCCAGGACGACCAGTTCGACGTTCTCGCTCCGCACCAGCTCCAGCAGCTGCGCCTCGGCCTCCGGCTTGTTGTCCCTGGTCACGGGGATGTGCCGGAAGGGCACTCCGTACGAGGCGACGAGCTCGGCGAACTCCGTGTGGTTGGAGACGACCGCCACGATCTCGACGGGCAGCGCACCGGTGCGGGAGCGGAACAGCAGGTCGTTCAGGCAGTGCCCGAACTTGCTGACCATCAGCACGATGCGCATGCGGTCGCTCGCGCGGTGGATCTGCCACTCCATCCGGAAGGAGTCCCCGATCGCGGCGAAGCTGGCCCGCAGCTTGTCCACGGTGACCGTGGCGTCCGCCGAGAAGTGGACGCGCATGAAGAAGAGACCGGTGTCGTGGTCGCCGAACTGCTGACTGTCCTCGATGTTGCAGCCGGTCATGAAGAGATAGCTCGACACGGCGTGCACGATGCCCTGCTTGTCGGGGCAGGAGAGCGTGAGGACGTACTGCTCGGCGGTGGCGTCCGAGGCAGCGGTTACGGATTCGGCAGGCTGCGGCGCGGTCATCCCCGTAGGGTGCCACACCGCCCGGAGGTCACGCCGATCTGGTCATGATGCGGAGCACGTCCAGGGAGCGCGGCGGGGTGTCGGGGTCCTCCGCGTCATTGGTGGCGAGCATCACATGGGCTTCGCGGGCGGCCATGACCGCCTCGCCCCAGCCCGGGTGTTCCAGATAGGCGGATACGGGGGCGTCCGCGCCCGTCTGGTGCATGATGCGCAGCACCCGCAGGGCGGCGACGTCCACGAGGGCGGCCTCGGCCGAGTCGCGGAAGATCGTGCCGACGTACTTCTCGGCGGACCAGTTGTCGAGCCAGGTGTCCTCGACCAGGCGGTACACGGCGTCGGTGACGTCGCCGTACCCCTCCCGGCCGGCCAGCCAGCACTCGTGGTGGAAGACGGGGTCGGAGAGCATGTGCAGCGCCGAGCGCACGTTGCTGCGCCAGCGCCACCACGGCATGTCGTTGAGCGGCATGCCGCCCATGGTGGAGGAGCGACGGCCGCGACGGGAAGTGTTCTCCGAACCTTGCTGCACGGTTGTCGATCGTACGTTCCCCTCCGGCGGCCGTGCGCGGCCCCCCGCAATTCACCTGTACGTCACCATGCGTTGACCGGCGCACACTGCGGCGTTACCCGTGAGCCGCAAAAGTTCATGCCCATGACCGGATGGCGACGCCTCTCCTCCCCCCGCCCCTACAAGCTCCTCACATCGGTGGCGGCCGGGGCACTGCTGATATCCGGCTGCGGTGTACTCCCTGGAGCCTCGGGGGGCTCCAGGGAGCCCGTCACCGTGATGACCTGGGCCCCCGACACCACCGGAGCCGACACCGTGAACATGGCCGGCATGCCGGCCATGGCGCGGACCTACGCCCGCTGGATCAACGAGCAGGGCGGGATCGACGGCCACGAGCTCCGCGTGCTCACCTGCAACGAACAGGACACCGCGAGCGGGGCCTCGAAGTGCGCCCGGCGGGCGGCGGACGAGGACGTGGCGGCGGTCGTCGGCTCGTACAGCAGATACGGGCGGGCGTTCCTGGCCCCGCTGGAGTCCGCCGGAATCCCGTACATCGGCGGTTACGGCGCCTCGGCCGACGAGTTCACCAGCTATCTGTCCTACCCCGTCAACGGCGGCCAGCCCGCGCTCGTCGCGGGCAACGGGGAGCAGCTCGCGGCCGACTGCGAGCGGGTCTCGCTGGTGCGGCCCGACACCCTGGTCGGCGACACGCTGCCCGGGCTCCTCGACGCGAGCCTCAGCCGGAGCAACCGGCCCGCGTCCTACGACATCAGCGCGCCCGAGGAGGCCACGTCGTACGACTCCCAGGCGGCCAAGGCGCTGGAGCAGGCCGGCGGCGGCTGTGTGACGGCGGTGCTCGGCAAGGGCACGGGGACGTTCTTCGACTCCTTCCGCCGGCTGGAGTCGAAGGACGACGAAGTACGGATCTCGTCCGTGCTGGGCAGTGTGGGCCAGGGCCTCATCGACCGCTCGGGCGGCCGGAACAGCCCCTTCGAGGGGGCCCTCGTCACCGGCTGGTACCCGGACTCGGGCGACGCCCGCTGGGACGAGATGCGTCAGGTGATCGACACGTACGCCTTCAAGGACAACCGGATCGATCCCGAGGACACGGGCGTGCAGACGACCTGGATCGCCTACACCGTGCTCAAGGCGGTCATCGAGGCGATGGACGAGTCCTCGATCACGGCGGGCGGTGTCTCCGTCAGCCTCAACCGCGGCACCGAGGTGGACACCGGCGGCCTGACGCCGGTCCTGCGCTGGCGCTTCCAGGACATGGTGGGCACGGCCGCCTACGGGCGCATCGTCAATGGGCGGGTGACGTTCCAGGTGGTCCGTGACGGGCGTCTCACGTCCGCGAAGAAGGGCTTCGTGGACATCACGGAGACGCTCGTGAACGCCGGCTCCGGCGTCTGACGCAGGACGGCGGACCACGGGGCCCGGCGGGCCACGGTGTCCGGCGCGCCGCACGCTCGTCGGCCTCCGGCTCCCGTGGCGTCCGGGGCCGGAGGCCGTCGCGTCAGAGCTGCGTCGGGGCGCGCTCCGTCAGCGTGTACTTGCGCGCGATGGAGTTCCACAGCCCCGAGGCCTTGCGCTTCTGGATGGTGGCGTCGCTGCTGGAGGCGTTGCCCTTGTTCGTCTCGTCCGTCGTGCGGGCCTTGCCGCCCTTGCAGACCTTCTTGTCGTCCTTCGCCTGGCGGGCCCACGCGGCGTAGTGGTCGTCGGCCTCGGCCGACGCCTGCCAGGCCTTCGTCAGCGAGGTCTTCAGCTGCTCGTGGTCGGGAAGCTGGTCGACGCTCAGCGCTTCCAGCCTGGTGACGAGGCTGCGTCGCTGCGTGGCCGCGCCCGTCAGGTCGGTCTCGGCCTGGTCCAGCGCCCGGCAGCCCCTGATCTTCTCGACGGCGCTGATCACCGCGGCACGGCTGTTGTTGCTGTCCGCGAGGAGCTTGTCGAGCGCCTCCGCCTGCGGCTTCGCGGGGTCGGCCGCCGCCTCGGTGGGCTCCGCGGCGGACGAACTCCGGGAGGCCACCGGCTGCTTGTCGTCCGGGCTCTCGTCGCCGCCGCTCAGCAGCGCGCCCGCGCCGAGACCGATGACGGCGCAGCCGATGACGACCGCGGCGATCAGCGGGATGTGCGGGGACCGTCTGCGCTGCGGGCCGTGGCCCTGGTCGGGCTCGTCAGCGCCGTAGCCGCCGTGACCGCCGTGGCCTCCGTGCCCGGCCTGGCCGCCGGGTCCGCCCTGTCCGCCCTGTCCGCCCTGGAGGTTCTGCAGGCCCGACTGGTAGGGCTGCGCGCTCTGCGGCTGCTGCGCCTGGTAGGGCCGGTGCTGCTGCTGGGCCTGCTGCTGCCCGGGGTCGAAGCGGGGCATCTGCTGCGTGGCGCCGGCGGGCTCCTCGCTGCGGAAGAGGCTGTCGAACTCCGCGGGCGGCTGCCGGTCGCCCGGGGCCCCGGGACGGATGCCGTACGGAGCGCCGCCGGGCACCGGGGGTATGTACTGGGTGGCGTCGGCGTCGGAGGGCTGCTCGGACGCGGCGGACCGGCCCAGGTACTGGGTGGATTCCGCGGGACGCTCGGGCGGCAGCCCGCCGGGGAAGGAGCCGCCGGGCACGGGCGCGATGTACTGCGTGGCGTCCGCGTCCCCGCCCTGCCCCATGCCCTGCGCTCCGGCCTGGCCGGCGCCCGGGGTGTTCTCCGGCGGCAGCGGCTGGGCGTAGGTCTGCGGCTGCGGGTACGCGTCCTGCTGGTGCTGCTGGTACGCGCCTTGCTGGTGCTGCTGCTCCTGGGGTGCGTACGACTGCTGCGGGGCCTGGTACTGGCCGTGCTGGGGTGCGTACGAACCCGGCGCCTGCTGCTCGGGCGGCAGCTGCCCCGGCGCGTGGCCCTCCTGCGGGGTGGCCTGCGGCCCCCAGGGCTGGCCCCACGGCCGGCCGCCCGCAGGCGCCGCCTGGTCCGGCTGCGCGGCCGGTGGCGCGCCCGGGGTCCATGGGGCACCACCGTCCGCGGGCAGCACGACACCTTCGTGCGCGGGCCGTACAGCGGGAAGCTGCCGCTCGTCACCCTGTCCGCTCTGCGTCACCGGGACTCCTACGTGTCAACCTATGGAATCGTCGGCTCACGCTACCGGGTGGCCCGAGCGCGACGCCAAGCGCCCAAGGCCCCTCACCACCCCTCCACACTGCGGTAACGCGCAGCACGCCCGCGACGCTGTTCCTGGTCAACTCGCCGAAGACGCCCGGTCAGGCGGCCTGGAGCTCCAGTCTGGCTCCGAACTCCCGGACGGCGGGCTCGTTCCCGAACGGCTCCAGACGCTGCTGGAGGTCGTCGAGATATTCCGCACCCCGGCTGGAGCGCACCGTCCCCAGGAGCTCCATCGCCCGCAGCCCCGTGTGGCACGCCTGCTCCACCTCGCGCTGCTGCACCTGCGCGCTGGCGAGGAGCACCAGGCCGATGCCCCTGCGCCGGGCCCGGGACTCCGGGAGTGCGGCCAGGGCCTCCTTCGCGCGGCGGGCGGCGGGCTCGGCCTGCCCCAGGTCGCGGTGACAGTGCGCCAGCTCGTCCGCGAGATAGCCGGCGTCGAAGTGCGTGATCCAGGACGGGTCGTCGCCGGTGTCCGGGTCGGCCTGCTCCAGGGCGGTCAGCGCACGGCTCGCCGCCACCTGGCAGGTGCGGGCGTCTCCCATGAGCGCGTGGCCCCGGGCCTCGGCGGCGTGGAACATGGCCTCCGCGCGCGGGGTGACCCGGCCCCGGGCGCCCTCCTGAGCGGCCCGCGCCAGCTGGGCGATCTCCCGGGGGTTGCCGAGCTGAGCGGCGAGGTGGCTCATCGACGCGGCGAGCACATAGCCCCCGTACGCCCGGTCGCCCGCGGCCTGGGCGAGGCGCAGCGCCTGGATGTAGTACCGCTGGGCGAGCCCGGGCTGCCCGGTGTCGACGGCCATGTATCCGGCGAGCTCGGTGAGCCGGGCGACGGCGCCGAAGAGCTCACGGCCGACCGATTCGCGGTACGCCCCCGAAAGCAGCCCGGACACCACGCTGTTGAGGTAGTGCACGAGGACGGGCCGCACGTGCCCGCTGCCGAAGCGGTGGTCCAGGTCGACGAGCGCGGCCGTCATCGCCCGCACCGCCTCGACGTCCGCCGTCCCGACCCTGCTCCCGGCGGTCCGGGCCACCTGCGGGTCGGCGCCCGTGATCAGCCAGTCACGGCTGGGCTCGACCAGCGCGGACGCGGCCACGGCGGAGCCGGACAGCAGGTCGCGACGGCCCACGTCGCTGCGCCACAGCTCGCAGACCTGCTCGATCGCGCCGAGCACGGTGGGCGCGAACTGCAGGCCGACGCCCGAGGCGAGGCTCTTGCCGTTGGCCATGCCGATCTCGTCGATCGTGACCGTGCGGCCGAGCTTGCGGCCGATCGCCTCGGCGATGATTCCGGGCGCCCTGCCGCGTGGCTGCTGGCCGCGCAGCCAGCGGGCCACGGACGTCTTGTCGTAGCGGAGGTCGAGACCCCGCTCGGCTCCGACCATGTTGACCCGTCGTGCGAGACCGGCGTTGGAGCACGCCGCCTCCTGGATGAGCGTCTGGAGCCGTTCGTTCGGCTGACGGGCGACGAGAGGCCTGGCTGCCATTCTTTTTCCCCCTGGGACCGCAGTGAGCTGGTGAGGCATCACTGCCCGGCACGGCACAAGAAATGCGCATATTCATCTGCATCGGGTACACGTGGTGGCGCGTTGGCACAGTTCTGCAAGGGGTTACCCCCGGATCGGTGCGCTTGCTCACGCGCGCCCCCGCCCATGCATCCGTGCGCCCCATATGCAGGATCGATCCGCCATATTGGGCGCACGCGCGCCCGTAACCCCTGGTGGCGACCGGAGTTGTGTGGTGCGTGGAAGAGCCCATCGGAGTGACGGAAGCCGCACGTATCCCTCAACAGCGGTGTGAACAGCTGCTCGAAGCCGCTGCGTGGTACACCCAGGAACGGCACTGGGACGTGTTCCCCGGCACCTGGCTCGAAGCCGTGGGCGGGACGGAGCGCTGCTCGTGCGGCGACGCCCTCTGCGAGGAGCCGGGGGCGCATCCCGCCCGTCCCGACTGGGCGGGCCAGGCGACGGGCAGCGCGGCGGCGGCCCGCAGGATGTGGTCAAGGCAGCCCGGGTCGTCGGTGCTGCTGCCGGCCGGGCGGACCTTCGACGCCCTCGACGTACCGGAGTCCGCGGGCTTCCTCGCGATGGCCAGGATGGAGCGGATGGGTCTCACGCTCGGCCCGGTGACCCGCACCCCGGACCGGCGGATGCTCTTCTTCGTCCTGCCGGGAGCCGCCGCGAAGGCGCCCGCCCTCGTCCGGCAACTGGGCTGGGACGCCCGGGCCATCGGCATGGTGGGGCGCGGCGAGGGAGAGTACGTGGCCGGGCCGCCGACCAGGGTGGGCGGGCGCGGGGCCGTGCAGTGGGCCCGCAGGCCCTCCCGCGTCAATCTGTGGCTGCCGGACGCGGACGAGCTGATCAACCCGCTCGCGTACGCCTGTGCGCGGGAGGCGGCCGACGCCCGCGCGCGCCTTTCGTAGGCTGGTCCCCACACGCGGGGATACCGAAAGGCAGTGCCATGCCGGACCAGGCGGACAGCACGGGCGGGGCGGACAGGGCGAGCGGGGCGGGCGGCGCGGCCCCGGTGGCCGACAGGACGGTGGTGGAGGGGACTTCGCCGGGCGCCGGGGCGGCTTCGCCGGTGGCCGTACGGGTGGAAGGGCTGTGGAAGCGCTTCGGGCAGCAGGTCGCCGTCTCCGGGATCGATCTGGAGCTGCCCGCGGGCAAGTTCATCGGCCTGGTGGGTCCCAACGGCGCGGGGAAGACCACCACGCTCTCCATGGTGACCGGGCTGCTCAGGCCGGACATGGGACGGATCGAGGTCGCGGGCCACGACGTGTGGCGCGACCCGGTGGAGGTGAAGTCACGGATCGGTGTGCTCCCCGAGGGGCTGCGTCTCTTCGAGCGGCTGTCGGGGCGTGAACTCCTGGCGTACAACGGCCGGCTGCGCGGGCTGCCCGGCGCCGAGGTGGACAAGCGCGCGACCCAGCTGCTCGACGTCCTCGATCTGGCGGGTGCGCAGCACAAGCTGGTCGTGGACTACTCGACCGGGATGCGGAAGAAGATCGGGCTGGCGACGGCGCTGCTGCACAACCCCGAAGTCCTCTTCCTCGACGAGCCGTTCGAGGGCGTGGACCCGGTGTCCGCCCAGACCATCCGCGGGGTGCTGGAGCGCTACACCCGCTCCGGGGCGACCGTGGTCTTCTCCAGCCATGTCATGGAGCTCGTCGAGTCCCTCTGCGACTGGGTGGCCGTGATGGCGGGCGGGCGGATCCGCGCCCACGGCACGCTGGCCGAGGTGCGGGGCGACGCCGCCTCCCTCCAGGCGGCCTTCCTCGAACTGGTCGGCGCGGGCGCCCGGGACACCGGTGACTCCCTGGACTGGCTGGGCGGTGCCCGATGACCGTCCTGGACGCCGCCCCCACCGGGTCCGCCGTCCCTGCCGCTCGCGGTCAGGGTCTCGTGCCGGTGTTCGTGAGCCTCAAGCTGACGCTGTTGCGCAACGGTCTGCGCCAGTCGTCCGGGCGGCGGGCCGCCTATGTGGCCTCCCTCGTCGTCACGCTGCTGCTCGCCGCGGGCCAGCTGATCGGCCTGATCGCGCTGCGTGGCTCCGCGCACGCGGAGACCCTGGTGGTGCTGCTGAGCGCGCTTCTGGCTCTGGGCTGGGCGGTGATGCCGCTGTTCTTCCCGAGCGGCGACGAGACGCTGGACCCGAGCCGGCTGGTGATGCTTCCGCTGCGGCCGGGGCCGCTGATCAAGGCACTGCTGGTGGCCTCGCTGATCGGCATCGGGCCCCTCTTCACCCTGGTGCTGGCCCTGGGCTCGGTGATCGCGGTGGCGCACGGCGCCGCGGCGGTGGTGTCCGGGGTGATCGCCGTGCCGCTGACGCTGCTGGTCTGTGTGGCGCTGGCGCGGTCCGTCGCCACGGCGAACATCCGGCTGCTGACCTCGCGCAAGGGCCGTGACCTCGCGGTGCTCAGCGGGCTGGTGATCGCGGTGGGCATCCAGTTCGTCAACTTCGGTGCGCAGAACCTGGAGCGGGCGGGCGGGCTGTCCTCGCTGGAGCCGGTCGCGGACGTGGTGCGCTGGCTGCCGCCGGCCTCGGCCCTCGGCGCCGTGGGGTCCGCCTCCGAGGGGGCGTACGGGACGGCGGTGGCGCAGGTACTGGTCTCGCTGCTGGCGCTGGGGGTCCTGATGGGGCTGTGGCAGCGGAGCCTGGTGAAGCTGATGACGGCACCGGACGGTTCCACGATCGCCGCGGCCGAGCCGTCCGCCGAGCGGTCGGGCGATGACCGTTCAGGGCTCCACGCGCTGCTGCCCGAGGGGCGTACGGGGACGGTGATGCAGCGGAGTCTGCGCTATGTCGTACGGGACCCGAAGACCAAGGCGTCCTGGGTGACGGCGCTGGCGATCGGTCTGATCGTGCCGGTGCTCAACGCCGTGCAGGGCGTCGGATCGGTCTACTTCGCCTGCTTCGCGGCGGGCATGCTCGGCATGCAGATGTACAACCAGTTCGGGCAGGACACCTCCGCCTTCTGGATGGTGGCGCTCACGGTGTCGTCGGCCAGGGACGCCTACCTCGAACTGCGGGCGCGGGCCCTGGCCCTGCTGCTGATCACCCTGCCGTACACGGTCCTGGTGACGGTGGTGACGGCCGCGGTGGTCGGGGACTGGGCGGCGCTGCCGGGCGTCATGGGGCTGTCCTTCGCCCTGCTCGGCGCGATGCTGGCGACGGGCGCCCTGGCCTCGGCGCTCTTCCCGTACTCGATCCCGCAGGACGGGGCGTTCAAGAACGTCGCGCCGGGGCAGGCCGGGCTCGCCTGGATCTCCATCTTCGGCGGCATGGTGGCGGCGGCCGTGCTGAGCGCCCCGGTGATCGCGCTGACGATCTGGCTGCATGTGGCGGACCACCACGGCCTGCTGTGGCTGCTGCTTCCGGTGGGAGCTGTCTACGGGGCGTTCATCGGCTGGCTGGGCGTGCGGCTGGCGGCTCCGCGCACGGCGGACCGGCTCCCGGAGATCCTGGCCGCGGTCAGCAAGGGCTGAGCGGCCGGGGGCTCGGGGCTCCGGGCCGGGGGCAGGGACTTCCGGGCCCGCGGCGGCTTCCGGCCGGCGCAGGGACTTCCGGGCGGGGCAGGAGGGACACGGGTGGCCAGGGGCTTCCCGGGCGCCCCCGCGTCATGGCCTGACGAGCGGTCAGGGGCTGACGGGCTCCCTGTCGTCCCGGAAGTCCTCCGCGAGCTGTTCGAGGAAGGGCTCCACCGCCGTGCGCCAGCCGTCTGGCTGGTCGTAGTGGACGAGGTGTCCGGCGTCCGCGACCTCGGCGTACTGCCCGCGCGGCAGGACACGGACCATCTCCTGGGCCTCCGCCCTGCCCAGCTCCCCGTCGATCCCGCGCAGGACCAGGGTGGGGCAGCGCACCTGCGCCAGCTCCTCCCAGTGGGCGTCGTAGACCCAGGTGGCCCGGGAGACGAGCATCTGCTCCCGGGAGAAGACGGGCCGCCAGCCGTCGGAGCTCTCGGCCATCACCTCGGCGAAGAACTCACCGCGCGAGGGGTTGGGCCGCTCCACCCAGGGGTCGTCCTCGCCGAACCACTTCCGTACGTCGGCGAGCGTCGCGAAGGGCAGCGGCCAGGCGTCGAACCAGTCCTCCCACTCCCGCTGGGAGGCCCCGCCGAGCGCGGAGGCCCGCATGTCGCAGATGATCAGGGCCTTGACGAGATCGGGGCGCTTCGCGGCGAGCTGCCACGCCGTGAGCGCTCCCATCGAGTGCCCGATGAGGGTGACGGGGGCGAGGCCGAGCTGTTCGATCGCCGCCTCGACGTCCGCGACGTAGGCGTCACGGGTGAACGGCCCGTCGGACGGCTTCTCGCTGCGGCCGTGTCCCCGCTGGTCGAGGCCGACCGGCCGGTGGCGTTCGGAGAGCCAGCGGGCGGTGGAGGCCCAGTGCGCGGCCCGCCCCATCAGGCCGTGCAGCAATAAGATCCCGGGGGCCTGCCCGCCCTCCGGGCGCCCTTTGGGCTGATCGGCGAACTCCCAGGCCGCGAGGCGTACGCCGTCGGACCCGGTCACATCAACGCGCCGCACCATAGGTCTGGCACTCCCTTCGGGTCCTCGATCACCGTGTACCGCGTACGAGCCAGACTATCGAACCTTTATTCGAAAACTCGGGTCCGGCTCGCACGATCCCACGTTTGGGTGACAGCGGTTCAGGATTGATGCGCCCGGCCGGGGGGAGACCTTCACCGGGAAGCGGATCACTCGGGGACAAGGGGTCCGCGGGGACTGACCTCGGGAGCTCGGGGCTCCAGGTCAGCGCAGGGGAGGACCGGCCCCGGCGCCTCAGGGCACCGGGGCCTCGCCCTGTTCCAGAACAGATGAATCCACCGGGTCCGGCCGGCCTGCCGGGCACACCCGCTCCACCGGATCCGCCCGGTCCTTCGGGTCCGCGATCACTCCGGACCGGCGGCGCGGCTCGCCCGGCCCGCGGGGCCGTCGAGGCGTCACAGAACCCGGCCGCCCCCTCACAGCGCACGTGCCAGTGCGACGGGCGCATTTCCCGCTCCCTCCCCGACCGCGCGGCAAGGTCTGCCGGCGCCCCCAGGTCAATGCAATGGCCACAGCCTGGCACGCGATTCGCCCGGGCGCTGCGATTCCGGGCGGAAAACAGAAAGCGGGCTTACCGGCGCAGATCTGCACGTGCATCCGCACCGGCGCCTGCACATGCCATCAGGACGCCGGTGCGTGCATCAGCGCTGGTCAGCGACTGATCAACGCCGTGCCGATGCTCTTGCCGCTCGCTGTTCGGTTGTTCATTCCGCTTCGGCCCGAGCGACTGCCCCGGCCTCAGCTTCCGCCGGCTGCTTCTGCTCACGCCGGCTGCTTCTGCTCACCGCTTCTGCTTACTGCTTACTGCTTCGCGACGAACACGTGCGACGCGACCTCGGCGTCCAGCTCGGCCGCCTCGCCGCTGGAACCGACCAGCACCCCGCCGGCCGACTCGGTCACGCTGACGACCGAACCGGGCTGCACGCCCGCCCGCCGCAGCGTGTACATCAGCTGTGCGTCGGTCTGGATCGGCTCCCCGATCCGGCGCACCACCACGGTCTTGCCCTCCGAGCCCGGGTCGAGCTCGGCCAGGCTCACCATGCCCTCGTCCAGGAACGGATCGGCCTCGGCCTTCTCGCCCAGCTCCTCCAGACCCGGGATCGGGTTGCCGTACGGAGACTCCGTCGGGTGCCGCAGGAGCTCCAGCACCCGCCGCTCCACGGCCTCGCTCATCACGTGCTCCCAGCGGCACGCCTCGGCGTGGACCTGCTCCCACTCCAGGCCGATGACGTCGACGAGCAGACACTCGGCGAGGCGGTGCTTGCGCATCACCCGCGTCGCCAGGCGCCGCCCCTCCTCGGTCAGTTCCAGATGGCGGTCGCCCGCGACCTGGACCAGTCCGTCCCGCTCCATGCGCGCCACCGTCTGGCTGACCGTCGGACCGCTCTGGTCCAGCCGTTCGGCGATCCGGGCGCGCATCGGGACCACGCCTTCCTCTTCGAGCTCGAGGATGGTGCGGAGATACATCTCCGTTGTATCGATCAGTCCGGACATACGTGCCCCTCGATGCTGTGACATGAAGTCGTCGTGCGATGGCCCTCCACCAATTCTGACGCATGGCGCCGACAACCGTGCCCCGCCGTCGCATGCCTGTGCTGCCGGGCGGTCCGGGCCCCTATTGACAGCCCAGTGGTCCAGACCGCAACGTGATCCGCGGCACGGGCACCGCACGGACCCCCATCTCCCGCAGGAAAGGCCTCCTCGATGAGCGACAGCAAGCTCGCCGGTCAGTTCTTCGACGCAGCGATCGGCCTGCTGGAGCGGGTGCGCGACGAGGAGTCCGGCGCCGTCGCCGCAGCGGGTGCCGCGATCGCCGACACCGTCGCGGCGGGCGGCCGGCTCTTCGCCTTCGGTGCGGGGCACTCCTCGCTCGCGGCGCAGGACGTCGTCTACCGGGCCGGCGGATTCGCCCTGATGAACCTGCTCGCCGTGCCGGGCACCGTCGGCGTCGACGTCATGCCCGCCACGCTCGGCTCAGCGCTGGAGCGGGTCGACGGCCTCGCGAGCGCGGTGCTCGACTCCAGCCCGGCCCGTTCCGGGGACCTGCTCGTGATCATCTCCCTGTCCGGGCGCAACGCGCTGCCCGTGGAGATGGCGCAGAACGCGCGGGCGCTCGGGCTGACGGTCATCGGGGTCACCTCGGTCGCGTACACGACGGGCACCAAGTCCCGGCACGCCTCGGGCGGTTTCCTGCGGGACCACTGCGACATCGTGCTCGACAGCAAGATCTCCATCGGGGACGCGGAGCTGACGGCGGAGGGCATCGAGGCCCCGTTCGCCCCGGCGTCCACGGTCGTCACCAGCGCGCTGATGCAGGCCATGATGGCCACCGCGGCCGAGGAGCTCGTCGCCCGGGGCATCGAGCCGCCGCTGCTGCGCTCGGGCAACGTCGACGGCGGGCACGAGTGGAACGGGCGCGTGATGCGGGAGTACGGCGACCGGATCTTCTACCGCCACTGACGCCCCGCCGGGCGCCTCCTCCGGCCCCTCGGAGCCCCGGCCCGGCGGCCCGCCGGGCGTCTCCTCCAGCCCTTCAGAGCCCCGGTTCGGCGGTCAGCCGGGCCAGGTCGACCGCCGAGGCGACCCGGACCGCCACGCTCTCCGCGTACACCACGTCCGGCCGTTCGAACGCGCTGCGGTTCGCCGCGCGAAGGAACGTCACCACGCCCAGCGTCCGCCCCCGGCTGCGCAGTACCGTGCTCAGCGCGTGCACCGAGTCACCGGGCCACTGGTGCTCCACCGCCCACGCCGCGCCCGCTCCGACCGGCGCGGCGACGCGGACGGACCCCGTGCGCTCCACCGCCTGGAGTGCCGGGTGCCCCGGGCCGTAGCGCACCGGGAGCGGGCCGCCGGAGACCGGCAGGCACGGGCCCGGGGCGTCGGACGGCGTCGCGGCTGCCCGTACGAGCCGCTCCCCTGCCGCCAGGTCCGCCCGCACGTCCAGCACCGCGTGGTCGGCGAACCCCGCCAGGGCGTAGTCGAGCGACGTGGTCGCCGCCTCCATCGGGTCCTCGCACTCGGCGGCCTGCCGGGCCGCCCGGTGCAGCTGGGCGGCCCGGAAACGCATCCGGTCCGCCTCCTGCTCGGCGAGCTTCGCCGCCGTGACGTCCCGGAACAGCCAGCCGACGCCCAGCGGAACCGGCTCCTCCGCGAGCGGCGAGGCCAGCCGGAGGAACCCGCTGCGCCAGCAGCGCCGCCGGTCGCCCTCCGCCGTCCGCAGCGTCACCCAGAGCTCGGCGGGCGCGGGCGGCGGGCCCTCGGCCAGGACGTGCTGGAGCGCGCCCTCCAGGTCCTCGACGCCCTGCACGATCAGCTCGCCCAGCGGGCGCCCCAGCAGCGTGGTGCGCCCGCCGCCCAGCGCCCGGGCGGCGTAGGCGTTGACGATGGTCGGCCGCAGGTCGACGTCGACGGCGACGACACCCCAGGACGCGTCCTCGAACAGTGCCTCGCTGAGCGCGATGGAGCGCTCCAGGTCGATCTGGGCGTGCACCTCGCTGAACGCGCAGTACACCCCCGCCGGCTTCCCGTCCTCACCGCGCACGCCCGAGGACTGCGTACGGACGAGAACGCGCCCGCCGTCCTTGCGCAGCAGCGCGAACTCGTGGACCTGGCGTCCAGGGGCGTCCATGACGGCCAGCAGTCGTTTCTGCACGTCCCCCGCGTCCGCGCTCCGCACGGCCCATCCCGCGAAGCCGCGCCGTCCGACGGCCTCGGCGGCGGTCCAGCCGAGAATCCGTTCCGCCTCGCGGTTCCAGTGGGTGATCGTGCCGTGCGCGTCGAACGCGCAGAGCGCGGCGTCCATCCCGTCGAGCAGCGCGGCGAGCAGACGGGAGCCTGGAACGACTGCCGACGGCTCCCGCTCGGGGTCCTCGTCGGGACCGAGCGCGTCGGTGGTCCCGGTGCTCCTGGAAGCACTCACTCCGTACCTCCCGCAGGGCGTCTTCCGCTTCGCGTTCCGCATTGCCGCACGTCAGACAATTGAACTCGAACGTGAGCCACCACACAGCCACTTCCCGGAAATCCGGTGTCCACCGGCGCTCCCGTTAATTCGCTTGTGCGGTCCCGGGGCGGTTCCTAGGCTGTGCGTACACGTTGAAAGGAGGTGATCCGAAAAGTGCAGTCTTATCGGATTCGTGAGGTGGCTGCGGGCTGACAGCCCGTCGTCGCACATCGTGCACCTCGGCAGGCTGTCTGCCGAAACCCAAGCAGTCACCGACCCGCAGGCTCGCCGGTAAGTCCGGCCGGCTCCTCCGCAAGGAGGGACCAGAGCCTGCGGGTTTCCGCGTTCCGGGCGGGGAGGGTCAGTACTGCTCGGACTGGCCGCCGTCGATCGGGACGACCGTCGCGTTGATGAAGCCGGACTCGTCGGAGAGCAGGAAGGCGACCAGGTTGCCGACCTCCTCCGGCTTGCCGAAGCGCCGCATCGGGTTGCCGCTGACGAAGGCCGCGCCGGCCTCCTCCCAGTTCACCGGGTCGATCTGGCGGAGCGAGCCCTCGACCATCGGGGTCATGATCGCGCCGGGGGCTATCGCCTTGATGGAGACCCCGAACTGCCCGTACTCCACACCGGAGTTACGGGTGAGGCCGACGACGCCGTGCTTGGCCGCCGCGTAGCCGGACTGGTTGCCGACGCCCCGGATGCCGCCGACGGAGGCGGTGTTCACGACCGAGCCCGAGCCCTGGCCCTTCATGACCGGGAGCACGTACTTGAGGCCGAGGAAGACGCCGCGGAGGTTGATCGACACGACGCGGTCGAACTCGTCGGTGCCGAAGTCCTGGGTGAGGTTCTGCTTGCCCTCGATACCCGCGTTGTTGAAGAAGCCGTCGATGCGCCCGTAGGCCTCGATCGTGGCGGAGACGTACCGCCGCACGTCGTCCTCGGAGCTGACGTCCGCGGTGATGCTCAGGACCTCCGCGCCGGGCACGGCCTTCTCGATCTCGGCCGCGGTGTCCGCGAGGCCCTGCTCGCTGACGTCGACCAGGGCGAGCCTGGCGCCTTCGGACGCGACCCGCAGGGCCGCCGCGCGGCCGAGGCCGGAGCCGCCGCCGGTGATGAGGACGACCTTGCCGCCGAAACGGTCTTCCATGACTGAACCTCCACGCTGAGATGTGCCGGATGACACTAGACTAGACAGTACGTACAGTCTAAATATTCCGGCCGTGCCCGCCCGCTGCGCAGGAGACCCTCATGGACGACCGTTCCGCCACCCCTCGCCCCCGGCGCGGCCCGCACCGTGACCCCGACGCCCATGAGGCCGTCCTGGCTGCCACACGGGAGCTGGTGGACGAGCTGGGCTACAAGGGCGTGACGATGGACCGCATCGCCACACGTGCCGGGGTGGCCCGGATGACGGTCTACCGCTGGTGGCCGAACAAGGCGGCCGTGGTCACCGAGGCGGTCGCGGACCGGCTTGCCCCGGGCCCGGCCCCCGACACCGGCGACGTGCGCGAGGACGCGCTGCTCTGGCTGCGGAACCTGGTGCGCACCTTGACCCTGCTGGGCGACCCCGGGGTGGTGACGGGCGCGCTGACCGAGCGCGGGGAGCCGGGCCGGGCCGATCTGCGGGATCTCCTCAAGGCCCACTCCGCGCCGGTCTCGCAGCTGTTGCGCAACGGCGTGGAGCGGGGCGGGCTGCCGCGGGACCTGCCGGTGGAGGCGGTCGTGGACAGCTGGGTGGGCTATGTCGTCTACCGCACGGTGTTCCTGGGCCAGGAGATCACCGAGGCCGAGCTCCTGGACCTCGTACGCCTGCTGCCGCCGCCTCCCCAGGGGCCGGGGGCGGCCTGACGGGTCACGGGCAGAGCCGCTCCACCCGCCAGCCGGCGGCCGGGCTCTCGCGCACGTAGCGGAGCCGGTCGTGCAGCCGGTTCTCGCGGCCCTGCCAGAACTCGATCGCGTCCGGTACGACGCGGAAACCGCCCCACTGCGGCGGCGCGGGGACCTTCTCGCCCTCGGGGTAGCGGGCTGCGAGCTCCTCGTAGCGGTCGACCAGCTCCTGCCGGGAGCCGACCACGGTCGACTGGTCGCTCGCCCAGGCGCCCAGCTGGGAGCCGTGCGGGCGGGTGCGGAAGTAGGCGACCGTCTCCTCGCGGCCCACGCGGGAGGCGGTGCCGGTGACGATGACCTGGCGGGCCAGCGGGTGCCAGGGGAAGAGCAGCGAGACGTACGGGTTCGCGGTCAGTTCGCGGCCCTTGCGGGAGCCGTAGTTGGTGAAGAAGACGAAACCGCGGTCGTCGTAGTGCTTGAGCAGCACCGTGCGGGAGGAGGGCCGTCCCTCGGAGTCGGCCGTGGAGACCACCATCGCGTTCGGCTCGTGGAGCGCGCCGCCCCCCGCGACCTGGCGGAACCAGTGGGCGAACTGGTCCATGGGGTCGGCGGCGAGGTCCTTCTCGGTGAAGTCCTCGGAGCGGTACTGCTCGCGCATCGCGGCCGGATCGGTGGTGCAATCGGATGACGGAGTGCGAGAGGAGGCGGAAGCGGAGGACGGAGTGGCATCAGCTGTGGGCACGGGGCCATCCTGCCGCAGCGGGCCGGTGTTCCCTGCGGGCAGGGGTTCGGTCCCCGGGCCGGCAGGCTGTGCCGGACGTCACCCTTCCCCGCGTCGTGGGAACCCGCCAGTATCGTGGACAGGCCTTTGTCGCCGTCATACAGCCGCCGAGCCGAAGGAGCCGCCCGATGTCCGACTTCGTACCCGGACTTGAAGGAGTCGTCGCGTTCGAGACGGAGATCGCCGAGCCCGACAAGGAAGGCGGATCGCTCCGTTACCGCGGCGTCGACATCGAGGATCTCGTCGGCCACGTGTCGTTCGGCAACGTCTGGGGGCTGCTGGTGGACGGGGCGTTCAACCCCGGTCTGCCGCCCGCCGAGCCGTTCCCGATCCCGGTGCACTCCGGCGACATCCGTGTGGACGTGCAGTCCGCGCTGGCCATGCTGGCGCCCGTGTGGGGCCTGAAACCGCTGCTCGACATCGATGCCGAGCAGGCCCGCGACGACCTCGCGCGCGCGGCCGTGATGGCCCTGTCGTACGTCGCCCAGTCGGCCCGTGGCCAGGGCCTGCCGATGGTCCCGCAGAGCGAGATCGACAAGGCGGAGTCCGTGGTCGAGCGGTTCATGATCCGCTGGCGCGGCGAGCCGGACCCGAAGCACGTCAAGGCGGTCGACGCCTACTGGACCTCGGCCGCCGAACACGGCATGAACGCCTCGACGTTCACCGCCCGTGTCATCGCCTCCACCGGCGCGGACGTCTCGGCCGCCCTCTCCGGCGCGGTCGGCGCGATGTCGGGCCCGCTGCACGGCGGGGCCCCGTCCCGGGTCCTCGGCATGA
Organism: Streptomyces sp. CB02058; assembly: GCF_001905505.1. Lineage (GTDB taxonomy): Bacteria > Actinomycetota > Actinomycetes > Streptomycetales > Streptomycetaceae > Streptomyces. Next base: position 306,184 of record NZ_LIPG01000001.1, on the reverse strand, counting down.
TCGAGGAGATCGAGCGGACCGGCGACGCCCGGGCCTATGTGAAGCAGGCGCTGGACAAGGGCGAGCGGCTGATGGGCTTCGGCCACCGCGTCTACCGCGCCGAGGACCCCCGCGCCCGCGTCCTGCGCCGCACGGCCCGTGAGCTGGCCGCCCCGCGCTTCGAGGTGGCGGAGGCCCTGGAGAAGGCGGCCCTGGAAGAGCTCCACGCCCGCCGCCCGGACCGCGTCCTGGCGACGAACGTCGAGTTCTGGGCGGCGATCGTGCTGGACTTCGCGGAGGTCCCGGCGCACATGTTCACGTCGATGTTCAGCTGTGCCCGCACGGCCGGCTGGTCGGCGCACATCCTGGAGCAGAAGAGGACGGGCCGCCTGGTGCGCCCCTCGGCGACGTACGTCGGCCCGGGCACCCGCGACCCGCACGAGATCCCGGGCTTCGACCAGCTGGCGGACCTGGGCAACTGACGGAGGGCCGGGCAGGTCGTGCCTCACCCGTCGCACGCCTGTGGCTCGCCTGTGTCATTCCTGGCGGCATCCTGAGACGCGTCACGGCGCGCCCCGGTGACGGACCGTCGTCACCGGGGCGCCCGGTAGTTGAACGCACCGGCTGCCCTTCGGGGCTCCCCTCACTGCCAGTTAGGTCAAAAATGACACACAAGGGACGCATCGCCCTCGCTGCCGCTCTCACCGCCATGACGCTCGGGCTCACGGCCTGCGAGGACGGCGCCGACTCGGCATCGGGACCGGACTCACCGTCGGCCTCCGCCCCGGCACCGTCCGATCCGGCCGGCGAGAGCCCGTCCGCGGAGCCCACCGACGACGGCGCCGCTCCGGCCGACGGGGACGTCACCGCACCGGGCTCGAAGCTCGAGGTCGGCGACAGGGCGGTCCTGCCGTTCACGTACGGGACGGACAAGAAGGGCACCGTCGCCGTGACGGTCACGGCGATCGAGAAGGGCGCCGAGGCCGACATGGAGCGGTTCGGCGCGAAGGCGAAGGGCATGACGCCCTATTACATCCGGATGAAGGTGGAGAACGTCGGCGGCACCGACCTGTCGTACGCGTCGCTGAGGCTGCGCGGGCAGCTGGCGGGCGGCGGCCCCACGGGGGTCATCCTGATCGGCGACCTCCCGGGCAAGTGCGACAGCGAGACGGCCCCCCGCGACTTCACCACCAAGGGCGCGTCGTACGAGACCTGCTCGCTCAGCGCCACGAAGACCGAGCCCGTCGCGGCCGCTTCGTTCGACGAGGGTGACGCGTACACCGACAGCCCGGTCCTCTGGACCAGCTGACCCTCCGTTCCTGTCCTGGCGCCGTGCGTCGCGTCCTCGACGGCCGCGCAGGGGATCAGCCCAGCGCGTCGTCGAGCAGGGCCGCCCACTGCGTGACGACGCGGCGCCGTCGCGCCCCGTCGTCCGTCAGCAGGTTGGCGAGGCCGAGGCCCCGGGCCATGTCGAGGAGGCCCTGCACCGTCTCGCGGACCCCGGGGCGGGTCTCGTCGGCGCCGAGGAGGCCGACGGCGATGCGGTGGGTCTCCCGGCCGACGCGGGCCTCGAGTTCGGTGACCCGGGGCCGGAGCTGCTCCTCGTTCGAGGCCGCGACCCAGAGCTGGAGCGCGGCCCGGAAGAGCGGGCCGGTGTAGAGGTCGACGAGCGCGCCGACGACTTCCGCGCGGCCCTGGACGGGCAGGGCGCGCAGGGCGGCCGAGCGTTCCTCGGCGACGTATTCGACGGCGCCGGTGAACAGGTCCTCACGGGTGGGGAAGTGGTGCTGGGCGGCGCCGCGCGAGACCCCGGCGTGTTCGGCGACGACGGAGACGGTGGAGCCCGCCCAGCCGTGTTCGGCGAGGCAGGCCACCGCTGATGCCAGGAGCCGCTGCCGGGTGGCGCGGCTCCTGTCCTGCTTCGGGGAGGTCACAGCACCCATGAGGGATCCCGTCGTTCCAGGAAGGCCGTCATCCCCTCCCGTGCGTCGTCGGAGGCGAAGAGCGCTGCGGAGCGGGTGACGAGATCTTCGGCGTACTGGTCGAAGCCACGCAGCACAGTAGCCGTGACCAGCTCCTTCGATGCCGCCAGCCCCTGGGGGGAGGCCCTGCGCAGTCCGTCCAGTACCGGTACGAGCGCCTTGTCCACATCCTCGGCGGCGATGCTCACGAGGCCGATGCGGGCGGCCTCCGGTCCGTCGAAGCGTTCGCCCGTGAGGTAGTAGCGGGCGGCGGCGCGCGGGTCGAGGCGGGGCAGCAGCGGCAGGGAGATGACGGCGGGGGCGAGGCCGAGGCGGGACTCGGTGAGGGCGAAGGTGGCATCCGCTCCCGCCGCCGGGATGTCGCAGGCCGCGAGGAGCCCGAGGCCGCCGGCCCGGACATGACCCGTGACCCGGGCGACGACGGGCTTGGGCAGGGCGACGATCGCCCGCATCAGGGCGACGAACGCCGCCGGTTCGGGTGGTGCGGTCAGGTCGGCGCCCGCGCAGAAGGTGGTGCCGGTGTGGGTGAGGACGACGGCCCGCACGGAGTCGTCGGCCGCGCAGCCGGCCAGGGCTTCGGTCAGTTCTCCGACGAGACGCGCGGAGAGCGCGTTGCGCTTGGCGGGTGCGTCGAGGGTGAGCGTGGTGATGCCGCGCTCGTGGACGGGGGGTGCCAGGGTCATCGCTGCTTCTCCCGGTCGCGCAGCTCCCGCCGCAGGATCTTGCCGGACACCGCTCGGGGCACGGCCTCGATGAACTCCGCCTGTCTGACCTTCTTGTACGGGGACACCCGGTCGGCGACATAGGCGATGACGTCGTCCTCGCCGAGGTCCTCGGCGCCGGGGGCGCGGACCAGGAACGCCTTGGGGACCTCGTTGCCGTCGGCGTCGTACACCCCGATGACGGCGGCGTCGGCGATCGACGGGTGGGTCAGGAGGAGTGCCTCCAGGTCGGCGGGGGCCACCTGGTAGCCCTTGTACTTGATGAGTTCCTTGACCCGGTCGACGACGTACAGCCAGCCGGCCTCGTCGACCCTCCCCACGTCCCCGGTGTGCAGCCAGCCGTCCTCGTCGATCATGGCGGCGGTGGCGTCGGGGCGGCCGAGGTAGCCCTTCATCACCTGGGGGCCGCGGATGAGGATCTCGCCGGGGGTGTCGAGGGGGACGTCGATGCCGGGGTCGGTGAGCGAGACGATCCGCATCTCCGTGCCGGGCAGCATCTTCCCGACGGTGCCCGGCGGCGGGTTCTCCGCGTCGAGGGGCACGACATGGGTGCCGGGCGAGAGTTCGGTCATGCCGTAGGCCTGCCGTACGGCGGGTACGCCGAGCCGGGTGGAACAGGCCGCGGCGAGTTCGGCGTCCAGGGGGGCCGCGGCGCTGACGATGTACTCCAGCGACGAGAGGTCGTAGTCGCCGACGAGCGGGTGCTTGGCGAGGGCCAGGACGATGGGCGGGGCGACGTACAGGCCCGCGATGCGGTGGGTCTGGATCGTCTCGAGGAACTGGGTGAGGTCGAAGCGGGGCAGGACGACGACCGTGGCGCCGTAGCGCAGCGGTCCGTTCATGAGCGCGGTCAGCCCGTAGATGTGGAAGAACGGCAGCACGGCCAGGATGCGGTCGCGTTCGCCGAGGGGGACGAAGGGGCGGAGTTGCTCCAGGTTGGTGGCGATGGAGCGGTGGGTGAGCATGACGCCCTTGGGGGTGCCGGTGGTGCCCGAGGAGTACGGGAGCACGGCGACGTCCTCGGCCGGGTCGAAGGTGATCTCCGGTTCGGCGGCGGTGGAGGCGAGCATGTCGAGTACGGAGGTGTGGCCCTCGGCCTGGTCGCAGACGTAGATCTGCTCGATGCCCCCCGCGATCCGTGCGGCGCCGCGGGCGACGTCGAGCAGCGGGGAGACGGTGACGATCCAGCGGGCCGCGGAGTCCTGGAGCTGCTTGGCGAACTCCTCGGCGGTGGCCAGCGGGTGGATGGTGGTGACGGTGGCACCGGCCCTGGTCGCCCCGTAGAAGACGGGCGGGTAGGCGATCGTGTTGGGGCTGTGCAGCGCGAGGACGTCGCCCTTGCGCAGTCCGGCATCGGCGAGGAAGGCGGCGATGCGCCGGTGGAAGGTGTCGAGCTGGGCGTAGGTGACGGTCATCCCGTTGGTCCCGTCGACCAGGGCCGGGGTGTCACCGAAGTCCGCGGCGTTCCCGAGGACGGCTTCGTGGATGGGTGTATCGAGGGCCGGGACATCTGCGTACTCGCTGTGGAACACCATGGCGGTCCCCTTCGACGCGGGTGGAGAGCCAGAATCGCCCCTGCGGGAGCGGTTGGGGAGACCCGTGACACGACCGAGGACGTCAGTACGACTTCGGCAGGCCCAGGGTCTGGTGGGAGACGTAGTTCAGGATCATTTCGCGGCTGACGGGTGCGATACGGGAGACGCGCGCGGCGGTGACGAGGGAGGCGAGTCCGTACTCGCGGGTGAGGCCGTTGCCGCCGAGGGTGTGGACGGCCTGGTCGACGGCCCGGACGCATGCTTCGGCCGCGGCGTACTTCGCCATGTTGGCGGCCTCGCCCGCGCCGGTGTCGTCGCCGTCGTCGTAGAGCCTGGCGGCCTTCTGCATCATCAGCCGGGAGAGTTCCAGCTCGATGTGCGCCTGGGCGAGCGGGTGGGCGATGGCCTGGTGGGCGCCGATGGGCGCGCCCTTCCAGACGGTGCGGGTCTTCGCGTAGTCCACGGCCCGCTCGACGGCGTAGCGGCCCATGCCGATGGCGAAGGCGGCGCCCATGATGCGTTCGGGGTTCAGCCCGGCGAAGAGCTGGAGCAGGCCCGCGTCCTCGTCGCCCACGAGGGCGTCGGCGGGCAGCCTCACGTCGTCGAAGGTCAGCTCGAACTGCTTCTCGGCCGCGTGGAGTTCCATGTCGATGTGGGTGCGGGTGAAGCCGGGGGTGTCGCGGGGGACGATGAAGAGGCAGGGCTTGAGGCTGCCGGACTTCGCGTCCTCGGTGCGGCCGACGATCAGGGTGGCGTCGGAGATGTCGACGCCGGAGATGAAGACCTTGCGGCCGCTGAGTATCCAGCCTCCCCCGTCGTCGCGGCGCGCGGTGGTGGTGATGCGGTGCGAGTTGGAGCCGGCGTCGGGCTCGGTGATGCCGAAGGACATGGTGAGGGAGCCGTCGGAGAGACCGGGCAGCCAGGCCCGCTTCTGGGCCTCGGTGCCGAAGCGGGCGATGACGGTGCCGCAGATCGCCGGGGAGACGACCATCATGAGCAGGGGGCTGCCCGCCGCGCCGAGCTCCTCCAGGACGATGGAGAGCTCGGCCATGCCGCCGCCTCCCCCGCCGTACTCCTCGGGGAGGTTGACGCCGAGGTAGCCGAGCTTGCCCGCCGCCTCCCAGAGTTCGCGCGGGTGCTCGCCCTTGCGGGCCAGATCGGTGGTGTAGTCGCGGCCGAAGCGCTTGCCGAGGGCGGCGACCGCGGCGCGCAGCGCCTGGTGCTCCTCGGTTTCGAGGACGGTGCTCATGGTGTCGTCTCCTCCTGGTGCGCGGGGGCGTTCGCGGGGGCGTCCTGTACGACGGCGAGCAGCGCGCCGACCTCGACCTGGAGTCCGGGGGCGGCGTGGAGCGCGGTGAGGGTGCCGGAGGCGGGGGCGAGGATGCGGTGTTCCATCTTCATCGCCTCCAGCCAGATCAGCGGCTGCCCGGCCTCGACGGCGGCGCCGGGCACGAGTCCCTCGGCGAGGCGGACGACGGTGCCGGGCATGGGGGCGAGCAGGGAGCCGGGTTCGGTGCGTTCGGCGGGGTCGGTGAAGCGGGGCAGGGCGGTGAAGGCGTACGAGCCGGACGCGGTGTCGACATGGACCCGGTCGCCGTGGGCGGTCACGGCGAAGTGCCGTGTCACACCGCCGGTTTCGAGGGTGACGGCACCGGGGCGTACGGCGACGACCCGCTCGCCCGTACCGGGGACGGGGATGCCGTCCCGGCCGGTGCGGTAGGCGATCTCGTACGCGGTGCCGTCGGGCTCGCTCCGGTAGCGCCGGGTCTGCGGCTGCGAGGCGAGGTTGCGCCAGGCCCCGAAGCGGGCGGGTCCGGAGCGGGCGCGGCGGTCGGGTCCGGAGCCGGCGGGAGCGGAGCCGGCGGGGCCTGGGCCGCTTCCCCCGGCCGCGGCCGAGGCGAGGGCCGCCGCCGTGGCGGCGAGGGTGCGGGCCTCCTCCTCCCCGGGGCCGCCGGCCGCCGTCAGCGCGGTCAGGTGCCGGTCGTAGAAGCCGGTGTCCAGGCGTCCCGCGACGAAGTCCGGGTGCCGCAGGGAGCGTACGAGCAGCTCCCGGTTGGTGACCGGTCCGTGGATGCGGGCGCGTTCGAGCGCGCGGGCCAGGAGCCGGACGGCCTCGGTGCGGGTCGGGGCGTGCGCGATGACCTTGGCGAGCATCGGGTCGTAGTGCACCCCGATGGTGTCGCCGCCCGTGTAGCCGGTGTCGAGGCGGATGCCCGGTCCGTCCGGCAGATCGAGTGTGAGCAGTGCTCCGGTCTGCGGCTGCCAGTCACGGGCCGGGTCCTCGGCGTACAGCCGGGCCTCGACGGCGTGCCCTCCGGCCACCGGGGGCGCGGCGGCGGGCAGGGGCGCGCCCTCCGCGACGCGCAGTTGCAGGGCGACGAGGTCGAGCCCGAACACCGCCTCCGTGACGGGGTGTTCGACTTGGAGCCGGGTGTTCATCTCCAGGAAGTACGGGCGCCCTTCGGCCGAGACGAGGAACTCGACGGTCCCCGCGCCCCGGTACCCCACCGCCTGGGCGGCGGCGACCGCCGCGTCGTGGAGCCGCCCGCGCAGCGCCTCGCCGAGGCCGGGCGCGGGGGCCTCCTCGATGACCTTCTGGTGGCGGCGCTGGAGCGAGCAGTCGCGGGTGCCGAGCGCCCACACCGTCCCCTCGCCGTCCGCCATGACCTGGACCTCGACGTGCCGGCCCCGCTCGACGTAGGGCTCGGCGAAGACCTCGCCGTCCCCGAAGGCGCTCGCCGCCTCGGCGGACGCGGCGGTCAGCTCCTGGGGCAGCACGGCCAGGTCCCGCACGATCCGCATCCCGCGCCCGCCCCCGCCCGACGCCGCCTTCAGCAGCAGGGGGAGGTCCGAGGCCGTGGCGCTCCCCGGGTCGACGGGGGCGAGGAGGGGGACCCCGGCGGCGGCCATCAGTTCCTTGGCCCGGGTCTTGGACGCCATCAGCTCGATGGCCTTGACCGGCGGTCCGACCCAGACGAGGCCCGCGTCCTGCACGGCGCCCGCGAAGCCGGCGTTCTCCGAGAGGAAGCCGTATCCCGGGTGCACGGCGTCGGCCCCCGCGGCGAGCGCCGCGGCGACGACGAGGTCGCCGCGCAGATAGGTCTCGGAGGGCGCGTTCCCCGGCAGGCGTACGGCGGTGTCGGCCTCGCGCACATGCAGGGCGCCGGCGTCCGCGTCGGAGTACACGGCGACGGTGGCGATGCCGAGCTCGCGGCAGGTGCGAAAGATCCGGCAGGCGATCTCGCCCCGGTTGGCGACCAGCAGTGTGGTGATCATCCTCTGCCTCACATCCGGAAGACGCCGAAGCCGCGCGCGCCTTCGACCGGTGCCGTGTGGATCGCGGACAGGCACATCCCGAGGACGGTCCTGGTGTCGCGCGGGTCGATGACCCCGTCGTCGTACAGCCGCCCCGAGAGGAACATCGGCAGCGACTCGGACTCGATCTGCTGCTCCACCATGGCGCGCAGCCCGGCGTCGGCCTCGTCGTCGTAGGGCAGCCCCTTCGCGGCGGAGGAGGCGCGGGCGACGATCGAGAGGACGCCCGCGAGCTGCTGGGGGCCCATGACCGCGGACTTGCTGCTGGGCCAGGCGAAGAGGAAGCGCGGGTCGTAGGCCCGGCCGCACATGCCGTAGTGGCCGGCGCCGTAGGAGGCGCCCATCAGCACGGACAGGTGCGGGACCCTGGAGTTCGACACCGCGTTGATCATCATCGCGCCGTGCTTGATGATGCCGCCCTGTTCGTACTCCTTGCCGACCATGTAGCCGGTGGTGTTGTGGAGGAAGAGGAGCGGGATGTCGCGCTGGTTGGCCAGCTGGATGAACTGCGCCGCCTTCTGCGACTCCTCGCTGAACAGCACGCCCTGGGCGTTGGCGAGGATACCGACGGGATAGCCGTGCAACCGCGCCCAGCCGGTGACCAGGCTCGTCCCGTAGAGCGGCTTGAAGGCGTCGAAGTCCGAGCCGTCGACGAGCCGGGCGATGACCTCGCGCGGGTCGAAGGGGACCTTGAGGTCGCCGGGCACGATGCCGATCAGCTCGTCCTCGTCGTACTTCGGCGGCTCCGCCGGGCCCGGATCGGGGTGCGCCTTGCGCCAGTTGAGCCGTGCGACGATCCGCCGGGCCTGGCGCAGCGCGTCGTGCTCGTCCAGGGCGTAGTGGTCGGCGAGGCCCGAGGTGCGGGCGTGCATCTCGGCGCCGCCGAGCGACTCGTCGTCGCTCTCCTCGCCGGTGGCCATCTTCACCAGGGGCGGGCCGCCGAGGAAGACCTTGGACCGCTCCTTGATCATGACCGTGTGGTCGGACATCCCGGGGACGTACGCCCCGCCGGCCGTGGAGTTCCCGAACACGACCGCCACGGTGGGGATTCCGGCGGCGGAGAGCCGGGTGAGGTCGCGGAAGAGCGCCCCGCCGGGTATGAAGATCTCCTTCTGCGAGGGCAGGTCGGCGCCGCCGGACTCCACGAGGGAGACGCAGGGCAGCCGGTTGGCGAAGGCGATCTCGTTGGCGCGCAGGGCCTTCTTCAGGGTCCAGGGGTTGGAGGCGCCGCCGCGTACGGTCGGGTCGTTGGCGGTGATCAGGCATTCGACGCCCTCGACGATCCCGATCCCGGTGACGAGGGACGCCCCGACTGCATAGTCGCTGCCCCAGGCGGCCAGCGGGGACAGTTCGAGGAACGGGGTGTCCGGGTCGACCAGCAGCTCGATCCGCTCGCGGGCGAGGAGCTTGCCGCGCCCCCGGTGCCGCGCGGTGTACTTCTCGCCGCCGCCCGCCAGGGCCTTGGCGTGCTCGGTGTCCAGTTCGGCGAGCTTGGCGAGCATGGCCTCGCGGTTCGCGGCGTGGTCGGGCCCGGTGGTGTCGAGTGCGGTGGGCAGGACGCTCATGCGGTCACCTCCGTTTCGTCCAGCAGCTGTACGGGGACGGGGACATGCCGGGAGCGCAGCCACTCCCCCACCGCCTTGGCCTGCGGATCGAAGCGGGCCTGCGCGGCCACGCCCTCACCGAGGAGGCCCCGCACGACGAAGTTGAGCGCCCGCAGTCCGGGCAGGACATGGCGTACGACGGTGAGCCCCGCGGTCTCCGGCAGCAGTTCCCGGAACCGCTCGACGGTCAGCTCGTGGGCCAGCCACCGCCAGGCCTCGTCCGTGCGGACCCAGACGCCGACGTTGGCGTCCCCGCCCTTGTCGCCGCTGCGGGCCCCGGCGACGTGTCCGAGGGGCACGGTCCGGGTGGGTCCTGCGGGAAGCGGTTCGGGCAGGGCCGGTTCGGCGACCTCGGTGAGTTCCCGGTACGGACCGGTCGCCGGGACGGTCTCCCGGGACCCGTCGGGCAGCACGGCGACGTGCTCGACCTCGCCGGCCGGTACGTACGCGGCCTCGAAGACCCCGTACGGCGCGCCCTTCCCCGGTGGGGCGGTCACATGGAAGCCCGGGTAGCTGCCGAGCGCCAGCTCGACGGCCGCCCCGGAGACCGCCCGGCCGACCGCGTCCGCGTCCGGGTCGCGCACGACGAGACGGAGCAGGGCGCTCGCGGTCTCCTCGGTGGCGGCGTCGGCCCGGTCGGTGCGGGCGAGCTCCCAGCGCACCTCGGCGGGCTTGGAACCGGCCCGGTCGAGGGCGTCGGCGAACTGCTCCCGCACCAGACGGGACTTGGCCTCGATGTCGAGGCCGGTGAGCACGAACACGACCTCGTTGCGCCACCCGCCGAGCCTGTTCAGCCCGACCTTGAGCGTGGGCGGCGGGGCCTCGCCGCGTACGCCGTCGATCCGCACCCGGTCGGGCCCGTCCTGCGTGAGCCGTACGGTGTCGAGCCGGGCGGTGACGTCGGGTCCCGCGTAGCGGGCGCCGGTGGTCTCGTACAGCAGTTGCGCGGTGACGGTGCCGAGGTCGACGACCCCGCCGGTGCCTTCGTGCTTGGTGATGACGCTGCTGCCGTCCTCGTGGATCTCGGCGAGCGGGAACCCCGGGCGGCGGACGTCGTGGTCGCCGAAGAAGGCGTAGTTGCCGCCGGTCGCCTGGGTCCCGCACTCCAGGACGTGCCCGGCGACGACGGCTCCCGCGAGGGCGTCGTGGGCGTCGGGACCCCAGCCGAAGTGGGCGGCGGCGGGCCCGGTGACGAGGGCGGCGTCGGTGACCCGGCCCGTGACGACGATGTCGGCCCCGGCGCGCAGACAGGCGGCGATGCCCGCGCCGCCGAGGTAGGCGTTGGCGGTGAGGTGTCCCTCGGGCACGGGCCGGCTGTCGCCCTCGACGTGCGCGACCCGCACGGGGACGCCGGTCCGCTCGGCCAGTTCCCTTACGGCGTCGGCGAGTCCGGCCGGATTCAGCCCGCCGGCGTTGGTGACGATCCTCACCCCGCGCTCGTGGGCGAGCCCGAGGCTCTCCTCCAGCTGCCGCAGGAACGTCGAGGCGTATCCGCGCCCGGGGTCCTTGAGGCGGCTGCGGCCCAGGATCAGCATGGTGAGTTCGGCGAGGTAGTCCCCGGTCAGGACGTCGAGCGGACCGCCGGTGAGCATGTCGCGGACGGCGTCGAACCGGTCGCCGTAGAAGCCGGACGCGTTACCGATGCGCAGCGGCCGGGTCATCGGTCCGCCTTCGGGGACCGTCCGGGTCCGGCCGGCCCGGCGAAGGCCTGCGCGATGTCCAGCCACCGGTCGGCGTCCGCGCCGACGGCCTCGACGGCGAGGTCGTCGCGGTGGGCGCGCTGGGTGACGAGCAGGCAGAAGTCGAGGAGCGGCCCGGTGACCCGCTGGGCGGCGTCCTCGGGCCCGTACACCGTCGATACGCCGTCCTCGGCCAGCAGTTCCACCCGGAACTGCTCGGCGGGCGGTTGCAGGCCCCGGACGAAGTAGGCGTAGTCCCGGGCCCGTACGCCGATCCTGGCGACGTGCCGCAGCCGGGCGGTCGGCTTGCGGGCGACGCCGAGCGCGTCGGCGACGTCCTGGCCGTGCGCCCAGGTCTCCATGAGCCGCGCGGACGCCATCGAGGCGATGCTCATGGGCGGCCCGTACCAGGGCAGTTTCGTCCCCGCGGGCGCGGCGCGCAGGGCCTCCTGGAGCCGGGCCCGCCCCTCTCGCCACTCCACGAGCAGCGCCTGGGGCGTGAGGGCGGCGACGGCCTCATCGGCGGCCTCGTCGACGAAGCTCCCGGGTGCGGCCAGGGCTCTGTCGACCTCGGCGGCGAAGGCGTCGGGCTCGGTGGCGGCGACCAGGGCCACCTCGTCGGTCCAGTTGAGGTGAGCGATCTGGTGGGCGACGGTCCATCCCTCGGCGGGCGTCGGCGCGGTCCACTCCTGTGCACTCAACCCGGCTACCAGCAGGTCGAGTTCGTCGCTCTCCTCACGCAGGTCGTCGAGCACGGCGGCGGTCACGGCCGATGCGTCGGGCACGGTGCGCTCCCCTCGGGGCGTGGCGGTGTGCCCCGGAGCATGCCAGCGGCCCATAAAACAAGCAAGCATGCTTGCATGATTTATTTCGGGGCGCGTACTCCGGGCCTTCGGGCGGGCGGCGGTCAGCCGACGTGACAGCCGGGCACGGAGGGCCGGCGCACGGTCAGCACCACGGGTCCTTGAAGTCGCCCAGCAGCCACCCGTGGTCCAGGGCCGCGTCCACTGCCGCATGCCCCCCGTACACACCGTCGCCCATGCCGGACGCAACGAGGCCCTCCGTCACGCCCGGCCTCGTTCACACCGCTGACGCCCGGTTTCACCGCGTTCCGCATTCTGCCCGTGGACGGCTGAGCGGCTCCCGGCTCACTCCCCGCGGTCGCCCTCGGCCTGCGAGGGTTCGGTCCGCGGGACGTCAGGGTGCGTTTCGGGGGCCCGGCCTCGCTCCGCCGGCTCGTCGCGCTCCCCTTCGGCCTGCGAGGGGGTGTGCGAGTACAGCCCGGCGTACTCGTCGGTTTCCTTGGTGGCTCCCATGCGCGGGCCTCCTTCCTCGGCTCCTTCCATCGTCCCTCCGGCGCCCCGTCCCGGCACGGTGGACCCTGTGCCGGGAGCGGGCGCGAGGGGCTCGTCAGTGCCCCTTCGACGCCGCTTCGGCCATCTTCGCCGTGGTGCTGGCACCGTCCAGCGCCTCGCGGATGATGTCGGCGTGCCCGCTGTGGTGGGCGATCTCGCGGAAGATGTGCCACAGGACGCGGCGGACGGTCCAGACGACCGGCTCCGGGGGCGACCAGGGGTACTGGGGCAGCGTGACCTCGCGGTCGAGGTCGACCTCCTCGCGCACCGTGCGGTCGAAATCGGCCGCCGCCGCGTGGAAGGCCTCCAGAAGCCCGGGCACCGTCTCGTCGTCGGTCATCCGGTTGCCGTCGGGGTCGAGGTCCGCCCAGTCGACCTTGGCGGGGGCGGTGCCCTCGACGACGTCGAGCCAGCTGCGCTGCACGAGTCCGAGGTGCTTCAGGAGTCCGCCGAGGGTCAGCTCGCTGACCGTCGTCCGGGCGCGGGCCCCGGCGTCGTCGAGCTCGGCGACGGTGTAGAGAAAGTTCGTGCGCTGGTCCGCCACAAGGGCGAGGAGATCGTCGTGCTCCGGCATGTGTTCCTCCAGGTCGGCCGTCGCGACCACCCTAGGATCGGACGCCCGGCCGCGCAGGGGGAACGCCGAGGTCCCCCCGCGCGACGGCCTCAGCGCTTCCGGGAACGCCGCCCCTGGCTGCGTACGGCGCCCATGCTCGCCCCGATGACCAGGGCGATGGCCAGGGCGTCCGTCGAGGAGAGCGCCTGGTCGAGGATGAGGAAGCCCGCCGTGGCGGCGATGGCCGGTTCGAGGCTCATCAGGATCGCGAAGGTGGGGGCGGGCAGCCTCCGCAGGGCCATCAGCTCCAGGGTGTACGGGAGGACCGAGCTCAGCAGGGCCACGGCGATGCCCAGGCCGAGCGTGGTGGGGACCACGAGCTTCGAGCCGGCCTCCATGATGCCGAGGGGCAGCGAGAGCACCGCCGCCACGACCATGGCCAGCGCCAGGCCGTCCGCCTGCGGGAAGCGGCGGCCGGTGCGGGCGCTGAAGACGATGTACGCCGCCCACATGGCGCCCGCGGCCAGGGCGTACGCCGCTCCGACCGGGTCCAGGCGGTCGAAGCCGCCGCCGCTGAGCAGGGCGACTCCGCCGAGCGCCAGGGCCGCCCAGACGAGGTTGACCAGCCGGCGGGAGGCGACCACGGACAGGACCAGCGGGCCCAGGACCTCCAGGGTGACGGCGGCGCCCAGCGGGATGCGTTCGAGGGACAGGTAGAAGAGCGTGTTCATGGCGCCCATCGCGACGCCGAAGGCCACCACGGTGCCCCAGTCGGCGCGCGAGTGCCCCCGCAGCTTCGGCCGGCAGACGACCAGCAGGACCACCGCCGCGGCGGCGAGCCGGAGTGTGACGACCCCGAGTGCCCCGGCCTCGGGCATCAGCAGGACGGCGACCGCCGCGCCGAACTGGACGGAGAGCCCGCTCGCCACCACCAGCGCGATCGGGCCGAGCGCGGGCCTGCCGCCACCGGGGCGGTCCGGTGCGTCGAGCGCGGCCACCGCCTCCGGTACGGCAACCGCTGCGGCCGGCTCTACGGCAGCGCGCGAGTCCTTCACCAGGAACCTCTCATCCAGTTCGTTCAGCTTCGAGCAGTCCAATACATTGGACCAGGCGTCTACGATACGGCACCAGGGAGGGGTGGCCCGCACCCTCACGTTAGGGACCGGCGCGCCTCCCGTGAAATGCCGATTGCACTCCCGTTATGCTCCGGGCGCATGAGCACTGGACACGGCACGGGCAACGGCGGGCGAGGGATCGAGATCCGTCATCTGCGGGCCTTCCTGGCCATCGCCGACGAGGGCAGCGTCACCCGCGCGGCCACCCGGCTCCGGGTCACCCAGCCCGTCGTCTCCCGTACGCTCGCCGCCCTCGAGAGGGCGCTGGGTGTGCGGCTCGTCGACCGGTCGACCCACCACCTCGCCCTGACCCCCGAGGGCGTCGCCTTCCGCGACAAGGCCACCGCCGCGGTCGGCGCCTTCGACGAGGCCCTCGATCCCGGACGGCTGCGGCACTGGCCGCTGCGGCTCGGGCACGCCTGGTCCGCGTTCGGCCCGTACACCACGCCGCTGCTGCGGACCTGGCAGCAGCGGTATCCCTCGACCCCGCTCGAACTGCTGCGCATCGACGACCGTACGGCGGGGCTCACCCGGGGCGAGGTGGACGCGGCACTGCTGCGCGGGCCGGTGGACACCCCGGGCCTGGCCACCGAGGTGCTGTTCACGGAGGGCCGGGTGGCCGCCGTCGCCGCCGACGGACCGCTCGCCGGCCGCCCCTCGCTCTCGCTGGCCGACCTCACCGGCGCCCCCGTCGTCCTGAACACCGTCTCGGGGGCCACCACGCTCGGCCTCTGGCCGTCCGACGCGCGCCCCGCCGCCACCCTCACGGTCGCCAACACCGACGACTGGCTCACCGCGATCGCGGCCGGCCGCGGCAACGGGGTCTCGGGGGCGTCCACCGCGGGGATGCACCCGCACGCGGGGGTCACCTATGTGCCGCTGGACGACGCCCCGCCGCTGCCCGTCCTGCTGGCCCGCAGGGACGGGCCGGGCCATCCGGCGCTGCCCCGGCTTGCGGCGCTCGCCCGGGAGATCGTGGCGCGCGAACAGCGGGAACCACCGGGAAATTCCACGCCACAGGAGGAATGAAGCCTGACAGCAAGGGAGTTGGCAGACCTGTACCGGTCGGGTCGATCAGCTCTGGGGGCACTCATGACGGACACAGGCGGCACCATCACCGTGCACGGCACGGCAGCGGCGGGCTTCGAGGGCGTACGGGAGGAGTTCGCCGCCGTACTCGCCGCGGACCACACGGAGCCCGGCGGCCAGCTCGCGGTGTACCGGGACGGCCGGCTCGTGGTGGACCTGTGGGCCGGGGAGGGCATCGACGGGGACTCGCTGCCCGCCGTGTACTCCTCCACCAAGGGCGCCGCCCATCTCGTCGTGGCCATGCTCATCCAGGACGGCGTCATCGATCCGGAGCGTACGGTCGCCTCGTACTGGCCGGAGTTCGCCGAGGGCGGCAAGGGTGAACTGACCGTCCGCGAGCTGGTGGCGCACCGGGCCGGGCTGGTCTGGGCGGACGGCGGCTTCACGGCGGAGGAGCTGGCCGACGACCGGCTGATCGCCGCGCGGCTGGCCGGACAGCGGCCCTACTGGACGCCCGGCACGGAGTACGGCTACCACGCGCTCGTGATCGGCGCCCTCACCGGCGAGGTGGTCCGGCGGGCCACCGGACGGTCCGTCCAGGAGCTTTTCGAGGAGCGGGTGCGCGCGCCGTACGGACTGGACTTCCACCTGGGCCTGCCCGAGGCACTGGAGTCCCGCTACGTGGACATCAGGCCCGGCGTCCCCACCCCGGAGCAGGCGGCGGAGATGGCGGCGAACCCGCTCGACCCGGACAGCCTCCGCGCACTCGCGTTCGGCTTCGCCGGGAACCCGCCGCTCGATCTCATCGCCCTCGTCAACAACCGTGCGCTGCGCGCGCTCGGCCCGGCGTCGGTCGGCGGCGTCGGCTCGGCGCGGGGGCTCGCGGGCATGTACGCCGCCGCCGTCACCGGGCTGGACGGCCGGGCGCCGCTCCTCACCCCGGAGACCGTGGCCGAGGCCGGCCGGGTGCGGTGGAAGGGCACCGACCTGGTGACCGGCGAGACCGACCACTTCGCGTTCGGCTTCGAGGCGTCGCAGGCGTCCTACCCGGCCCTGGGCGAGGGCGCCTTCGGCCACTCCGGAGCGGCGGGCTCGCAGGCGTACGCCGACCCCGCGAGCGGAGTGGCCTACGGCTACACCCGGCGCCGCTTCGCCCTGCCGGGCGGTGCGGCCCCGGAGAACGAGCGGCTCTCGGCGGCCGTGAGCGAGGCCGTCGCGAAGCTCTGACACCCGGGACCGTACGTCCACGGCTCCACCAGGACCTCGACGGCGACGATGCGCCCCGTCCGCCCGGCACGGCGCACCCACGGGCGGCGTCGAACACCCGGGCCTCCGAGGCCCGGACGGCACCCGGCCCGCGAACGGCACCCGTCCTCCGGACAGCACCCCGTCCCCGAACGACGCCCGGCCCCCGCACGATGTGCGGGGCCGGGCGCGGTCGCGAGGGGGTTACTTGGCGCAGACCGCCTTGTCCGCCTCCACCCGCTGGATGTCCTCCGGCGCCTTCTGCGGGGCCGAGAGCGGGCTGCCCGCCTCGGTGAAGTCCGGGCCGAGCGTCAGCACCATCGGGTCCATCTCGCCCGCGTCCGTCGTCGTCGGCTTGAGGGCCGAGGCCGACAGGCCCATCATGTCGGCCAGCCGCCGGGCCTGGTCGGCCTGGTTGGGGGCGTAGACGAGCTGGGTCTTCTTCACGTCCGCGGGGGCGTTGGCCTTGTTCGTGGACTTCAGCACGCCTTCCTCGTTCTGCAGCCAGTCCAGGGCGGCCTGTGCGGAACCGGCGGGGGCACCGCCGTTGAAGACGTCGACCCGCACGTCCGCCGGGTCGGCCATGTCGCCCTTCAGCTTGGCGTCCGCCGCCGCCTTCGCCTCGGCCTTCTCCTGCTTGGCCACGGCGGTGAAGGAGACGTCCTCACGCATCATCGAGAAGACCTGGGGGGCCTTGGACTCGTCGAGGATGACGGTCGCCTTGTCGTTCGGGTTGTCCAGCACCGGGACCGTGGTGAAGGTGATGTTCTTCGGGTCGACCGAGGCCAGCTCCATGCCCAGCTTGCGCAGCTGGTTGATGTCGGCGATCTTGTCGTCGACCGTGAGCGCCTTGGTGGCCGCTTCCGCGAGGGACCACATCTTGGTGGGGCTCGTCAGGGTGTCGTTGGACTTCAGCTTGCGCATGAGCGAGCCGAGGAACTGCTGCTGGATCTCGATGCGGCTCAGGTCGCTGCCGAACCCGACGGAGTGACGGGTGCGCAGGAAGGCCAGGGCCTGCTCGCCCTGGAGGGTGTGCTCGCCCTTGGACAGCTTGAGGTGCGAGTCCTTGTCGTCGATGTCCTTGGCGAGGCAGACGTCCACACCGTCGACGGCCGTCGTCAGGGACTTGACCGCGTTGAAGTCGGCCACCATGAAGTGGTCGGGCGTGATGCCGGTGAGCTCGGTGACGGTGCGCATGGTGCAGCTGGGGGTGCGGTCGGACTGTCCGAGACTGGTGTTGAAGCGCCCGCCGGTGGTCGCCGGGATGTCCTTCTCGGAGCCGTCCTCCAGTGTGGTCGGACATTCCGGGATGTCCGTTATCAGGTCACGCGGGATGCTCAGCGCGGTGGCGTTCGTCCGGTCCTTGGAGACGTGGAAGAGGATGTTGGTGTCGGCATGGCCGACGCTGCCCGCGTCCCCGTAGCCCTCGTTGCCCGCGCCGGTCCGCTTGTCGGTCCCGATCACCAGGACGTTGATCGCCCGGTCCTTGCTGAAGCCACCGGTGCTCGCGCCGTCGGTGGAGACGGCGGTGATGTTGCCGTTGAAGTGCTGGTAGACGAGATAGCCGGTGGTGCCGACGCCCACCAGCAGGAAGGCGAGCACGCCGCCGGTCCACACCAGGGCCTTCTTCTTGCGCGACTTCTTGGGCTTCGCCTTGCGGCGCCCGGCCGCCGGCGGGGCGCCTCGGCCGCCCGCCCTGCGCCCCTCGTCCCGGTCGCCCGGCCTGCGCCCCTCGTCCCGGTCCCCGCGCCCTCCGCCGGAGCTCCTGCGTCCGCCGCGCTGTCCGGGCACGGCGGCCCGGTCGTCCTCGGGCGGTGTCGCGGGGCCCCTTCCGCGGCGCGGGCCCGGGGTCCTGGCATCGGAGGCACCACGGCCGGAACCGGACGACGCCGACGATCGCCCTGAGGAAGGGGTCAGTCGCAGTTCGTAATCACCGGTGTCCGGATTGAGTACCCACTGGTCTGCGGGGTCGATGCCTTCGTCCCGCCCACGGCCTTGCGCGTCCACGGTTGCTGCGTCCTCCGTCGGGGCCACGCGGCGCCTCCCCCTTCAAGGCGCGCGGTGTGTCTTACGGCAGTGCCCGACCTGGCAGGCCGACTGCACCGGAGCGCTCACACTAGCTGGCCACCGGCCCATGGGCGACGATCGTGACAATTCAAGCTTCACACAGGGGACATATCGCCACATATAGCGCTACTCACCCGCCCGGCGCGGCGCTTGACCCGACGGACATCGCTCGAAGAGATCGGCAAGAGTCCTTTCCAGCCAGATTTCAAACAGAAGTGGCCACAAGGAATCCCCAAACAAGTCGCCAATTCTCCTATAGTTGCCGTGACTTGATCAGGAACAATCAGCTCCAGTTGTGGTTCTTTCACCACCACCACACCGGAACATCCCGATTGCCCCACTTGTCACACCCGCACTTCGCGCAACACCCGCAGCACCCGCACCTCTCGCAGTACCCGCAGTACCCGCACCTGCGTCACACCTGTCCCTTCCTTCGCACCGTCCGCCCCAAGGACTCCGATTGCGCCCTTCACTCCGGCAGACCGCGCTCGCCCTGCTGATCTCGGCAGCCGTTACCGGTTCCCTGTGCCTGTGGGCGGTCTCCGCCGCCCCCGACTCGGTACGGGCCCCGCTGTCGTGGGGGGCGGCAGCAGCCGCCCTGCTGCTGTGCGTCGCGGTGACCGTCACCGTTCACACACTCGCCACCGCGCGCAACCTGCGCGCCCTGCGCGCGGCCGACGCCGAGCGCTTCACCGCCGAGACCTCGCGCCTGGTCTCGACCTCCGCCGCCGAGGCCCAGCGCTTCACCGCCGAGACCGCCCGGATCAGGGCTGCCGCGTCGGCGGAGGCCGCCAGGGTCACCGCCGAGGCGGACGACCGGGCCGCGCGGGTCACCTCCGAGGCCACCGAGCAGCACGAGCGGCTCACCGCCGAGGCCGCCCGGCTGACCGCCCGCGCCCGGCGCAGCGAGACCGAGCGCTCCGCCGCCGTCGCCGCCTGCGCCAACGCCGCGGGCCGGATGCAGGCCCTGGCCACCAGCATGCTGGCCGACCTGCGCGAGATGGAGCACCGGCACACCGCCGAGGACGTGCTCGGCGATCTGCTGCACCTGGACCACCGCACGGCCCAGGCGGGCCGTCTCGCCGACTCCATCGCCGTGCTGACCGGCGCGCGCTCCGGGCGCCGCTGGGCGAAGCCGATCGTCATGGAGTCGATCCTGCGCGGCGCGATGGGCCGGATCGGCGGCTACCAGCGCATCCGCCTCCACTCGACCAGCGATGTCGCGATCGCGGGCCACGCCGCCGAGGGCGTCATGCACGCCCTCGCGGAGATCCTCGACAACGCTGCCAACTTCTCGCCGCCCACCGCCGAGGTCCATGTGTACGTCGAGGAGGTGCCGGCGGGCATCGTCGTCACCGTCGAGGACAGCGGCCTGGTGATGAGCGATGTGCAGCTGCGCCGCGCCGAGCGCGCCGTGTCCGCCGACAACCAGGACCTCACCGCCATCTCCGGCACCCGGCTCGGCCTCGCCGTCGTCGGCCGGCTGGCCCGGAAGCACGGCCTGACCGTCTCCTTCCGGCCCTCGGCGCGCGGCGGTACCGGCGCGCTGATCATGCTGCCGCAGGAGCTCATCTCCCGTACGACGGCTCCCGCGCCCCTCGCGGACGCCGACCGGCGCCCGGAGCCGCAGCCCGAGCCGGAGCCGGACCACTCGACGCCGGGCTCCGAGGGCCGGGCCGCGGACCGTGCCTCGGAGAAGGCGGCGGACGCCGCGGGGTCCGAGCCCCGGACCGCGTCCGGCACGCCGGAGTCCGCGGCCGAATCCACCGGCTCCGTCCCGCAGGTCGGCGAGAGCGGCCTGCCCAAGCGGCGCCGCGGCCGCACCCTGGCCGCCGCCGAAGCCCGTACCGGCAACGCCGCCCCCGGCGACGCCGACTCCCCCCGGCCCCGTACCACCGACCCGAAGGTCCAGGCTGCCCGCTTCAGCACCTTCAGCCAGGCGGTACGTGCCAATTCACCGCACCCGGAAGGCAACACCCGATGAGCGCGACGACCGACGAGAAGCTCAACTGGCTGCTGGAGGGCCTGCTCGACCGCACGCCCGGCGCCCGGCACGCACTGGTCCTGTCCAGGGACGGCCTCAAGCTGTGCCGGACCCCCGAGCTCTCCGTCGACCAGGCCGACCAGCTGGCCGCGATCTCCGCCGGCATCCAGAGCCTGTCGCACGGCGCGTCCATCGAGTTCGGTGACGGCACCGGCGGCGTACGGTCCGCGATGACCGAGTTCTACGGCGGTGTGCTGTTCATCGTCGAAGCGGGTGCGGGCGCCCACCTGGCGGTCGTGGCGGCGGAGGACTCCGACGTCGGCCTCGTCGGCCACAACATGAGCGAGCTCGTCGAGCAGCTCGGCGAATACCTCGTCGCCCCGCCGCGCGCCTCCTCCGACACCGTGGCCACCGCCACGGAGACAGCGGACGTATGACGCAGCTACCGCGCCCCCGCCCCGGCCGCGACGACGATCCGGACCGGCTGTACACCCTCACGGGTGGCCGCAGCCGGTCCGACTCGGCCGCGTTCGACCTGGTCACGCTCGTCGTCGCCGAGTGCGAGCCGAGCGCCGGAATGCAGTCGGAACACGTCGCGATCCTGCGGATGTGCGACAGCCCCACCGCGGTCGTCGAGATCTCGGCAACCCTGAATCTGCCCGTCAGCATCGTCCGCATCATGCTGTGCGACCTGCTCGACACCGGCCGGATCAGCGCCCGCCACCCCCGTACTGCACGTGTCGAGGACCGTCTCCCCGACACCGACACCCTGGAACAGGTGCTCGTTGGACTCCGCAACCTCTGACCGTGCCGCCCTGCAGGCGACGGCCGACAACGGACTGAAGATCGTCGTCGTCGGCGGCTTCGGGGTCGGCAAGACCACCATGGTCCGTTCCGTGAGCGAGATCCGTCCGCTCAACACGGAGGAGACCATGACCCGTGCGGGCGAGGACGTCGACGACCTCGACGGTGTGCACTCCAAGACGTCCACCACGGTCGCCTTCGACTTCGGCCGCATCACGCTCGACGCGCGGTCGGTCCTCTACCTCTTCGGCGCGCCCGGCCAGGAACGCTTCTGGTACCTCTGGGACAGCCTCTTCTCGGGCACCCTGGGCGCCGTCGTCCTCGTCGACACCCGGCGGCTCGCCGACTCCTGGTACGCCATCGACCGGCTGGAGCACCACGGCACGCCGTTCATCGTGGCGTGCAACGACTTCGGCGGTCCGCTCCACACCGAGCAGCAGATCCGCGAGGCGCTGGACCTCTCCCCCGAGGTCCCGCTCGTGGAGTGCGACGCCCGGGACCGTTCGTCCAGCAAGTACGTCCTGATCACGCTGGTCGAGCACCTCTATGCCCTCTCCGTCGCCCGTGAGAAGGGCGCCGGCGCGACCGCGGGCACCAGGACCGCCGCGGCGATGACCCCGGAGCGCACGCCATGACCAAGTGCCCCATGTCCCAGAACTTCGCCCCGCTGTCCGGTCCCCGGTTCCAGACCGACCCCGTGCAGCTGTACCGGGACATGCGCCGGGACAACGGCGCGGTGGCACCCGTCGTGCTCGACGGCGACATCCCCGCGTGGCTGATCCTCGGCTACCGCGAGCTGCACCAGGTGACCAACGACCCGGTGCTCTTCAGCCGGGACTCGGAGCTGTGGAACCAGTGGGAGCACATCCCGGACAACTGGCCGCTGCTGCCGATGATCGGGCGCAAGCAGCCGTCGATCCTCTACACGGTCGGTGAACGGCACACCGTCCGCGCGGCCATGATCAGCAACGCGCTGGAGGCCGTCGACCCGTTCGCGCTCAAGGGGTACGCGGAGGAGTTCGCCGACGACCTCATCGACCGCTTCTGCGCCACCGGCAGGACCGACATCATCGCCGAGTACGCGATGCTGCTCCCCGCCCGTGTCCTCGCGAAGCTCTACGGCTTCAGCGACGAGGTCGGCGGCCCCCTCGTGGGCGCGCTGAACGACATGATCGACGGCCGCGAGCGCGCGCTGGCCGGGCAGCAGCACCTGGGTGCCGCCATGGGGCAGCTCCTCGCCGACAAGCTGGCCGAGCCCGGCGACGACGTCGCGACGCGGATGCTCCAGGACCCGGGCGGCTTCAGCGTCGAGGAGGTCGCCCAGGACCTCATGGTGATGATGGCCGCGGGCCACCAGCCGACCGCCGACTGGATCGGCAACTCGCTGCGGCTGATGCTGACCGACGACCGTTTCGCCGCGTCGCTCTCGGGCGGCCGGCACAGCGTCGGCGAGGCCATGAACGAGGTGCTCTGGGAGGACACGCCCACCCAGAACGTGGCGGGCCGCTGGGCCTCCCGCGACACCCACCTCGGCGGGCGCCACATCCGCGCCGGCGACCTGCTGCTCCTCGGCATCGCCGCCGCCAACGGCGACCCCCAGGTGCGTACCGACGGCTCCGCGCTGACCGGCGGCAACAACGCGTTCCTCTCCTTCGGACACGGTGAGCACCGCTGCCCGTTCCCGGCTCAGGAGACCGCGGAGGTCATCGCCCGTACGGGGATCGAGGTGCTCCTGGACCGGCTGCCGGACGTGGACCTCGCCGTTCCCGCGGACAAGCTGACCCGGCGTCCGTCCCCGTGGCTGCGCGGACTGACGGACCTGCCGGTGCACTTCACGCCCACTCCCGCACTTGGAGGCCAGAAATGACCCGGATCGCCCTCGATCCCTTCGTCGCCGACCTCGACGCCGAGAGCGCCGCGCTGCGCGCCGCGGGCCCGCTGGCCGAGGTGGAGCTCCCCGGAGGGGTGCACTGCTACGCGGTGACGCATCACGCGGAGGCCCGCCAGCTGCTCACCGACAGCCGCGTGGTGAAGGACATCAACGTCTGGAACGCCTGGCAGCGCGGCGAGATCCCGATGGACTGGCCGCTGATCGGCCTCGCCAACCCGGGCCGCTCCATGCTGACCGTCGACGGCGCCGACCACCGCAGGCTCCGCACCCTCGTCGCCCAGGCGCTGACCGTGAAGCGGGTGGAGCGGCTGCGGTCCGGCATCGAGGCGCTGACGAACGCCTCCCTGGACCGGCTGGCGGCGCACCCCAAGGGCGAGCCGGTCGACCTGAAGGCGGAGTTCGCCTATCCGCTGCCGATGAACGTCATCAGCGAGCTGATGGGCGTGGACGCGGCCGACCACCCCCGGCTGAAGGAGCTGTTCGAGAAGTTCTTCTCGACGCAGACCCCGCCGGAGGAGGTCCCGCAGATGATGGCGGACCTCGGCACCCTCTTCACGAAGATCGTCGACGACAAGCGGGCGAACCCGGGCGACGACCTGACCAGCGCCCTGATCGCGGCCTCCGAGGACGGCGACCACCTCACCAACGAGGAGATCGTCAACACGCTGCAGCTGATCATCGCGGCCGGTCACGAGACCACGATCAGCCTGGTCGTCAATGTCGTCGAGGCGCTCCAGACCCACCCCGAGCAGCGCAAGCGCGTGCTGAACGGCGAGGTCCCGTGGGAGAACGTGATCGAGGAGACCCTGCGCTGGAACACCCCGACCTCGCACGTCCTGATCCGCTTCGCGACCGAGGACATCGAGGTCGGCGACAAGATCCTGCCGAAGGGTGAGGGCCTGATCATCTCCTTCGGCGCGCTGGGCCGCGACGAGAAGCAGTACGGGCCCACCGCCGGGGAGTTCGACATCACCCGCTCCCCCAACCGCCACATCGCCTTCGGCCACGGCCCGCACGTCTGCCCGGGCGCCGCGCTGTCCCGGCTGGAGGCGGGGGTCGCCCTGCCCGCGCTGTACGAGCGCTTCCCCGACCTGGACCTCGCGGTCCCGGCCTCCGAGCTGCGGAACAAGCCGATCGTGACCCAGAACGACCTGCACGAGCTCCCCGTCGACCTGGGCTGATCCCGGCGGCTCCTCGATCATGGTCCGTGCGGAGCGGGCGCCCGCCGCCCGCTCCGCACGGACCGTCCATGATCCGGAGCGGGCGTCTCACCGGACGGACATGGTCCTCGACCGCTTCCGGGAGGGACTACGCTCCGCTTCGTGGCTGATATCCAGATTCCCGCAGACCTCAAGCCCGCCGACGGCCGTTTCGGCGCCGGGCCCTCCAAGGTGCGGACGGAGGCGGTCGACGCGCTGGCCGCGACCGGCACCTCTCTTCTCGGTACGTCCCACCGCCAGGCCCCGGTCAAGAACCTGGTCGGCGAGGTGCGCGACGGCGTGCGCAGCCTCTTCTCCCTCCCCGAGGGGTACGAGGTCGTCCTGGGCAACGGCGGCTCGACCGCCTTCTGGGACGTCGCGACGCACGGCCTGATCGAGTCGAAGTCCCAGCACCTGAACTTCGGCGAGTTCTCGTCGAAGTTCGCGAAGGCGGCCAAGCTGGCCCCGTGGCTGGCCGACCCGACCGTCATCGCCTCGGACCCGGGCACCCACCCGGACCCGAAGGCCGAGGCGGGCGTCGACGTGTACGCCTTCACCCACAACGAGACCTCCACCGGTGTCGCGGCCCCCGTCAAGCGGGTCGCGGGCGCCGACGAGGGCTCCCTCGTCCTGGTGGACGCCACCTCCGGTGCGGGCGGCCTGCCGGTCGACATCACCGAGACGGACGTCTACTACTTCGCCCCGCAGAAGTCCTTCGCCTCCGACGGCGGCCTGTGGATCGGTGTCTTCTCCCCGGCGGCCCTGGAGCGCGCCGCGCGCGTCCACGCCTCGGGCCGGCACATCCCGGAGTTCTTCTCGCTGCCCACGGCGATCGACAACTCCCTGAAGAACCAGACGTACAACACCCCGGCGCTGGCCACCCTCTTCCTGCTGAACGAGCAGCTGAAGTGGATGAACACCCAGGGCGGCCTGGAGTTCACGACCGGCCGCACCGCCGCGTCCTCGCAGAACCTGTACGGCTGGGCCGACGAGTCGAAGTACGCCACCCCGTTCGTCACCGACCCGGCGAAGCGCTCGCAGGTCATCGGCACGATCGACTTCGAGGACGGCATCGACGCGGCGGCCGTCGCCAAGGTGCTCCGCGCCAACGGCATCGTCGACACGGAGCCGTACCGCAAGCTGGGCCGCAACCAGCTGCGCGTGGCGATGTTCCCGGCGATCGACCCGGCGGACGTCCAGGCACTCACCGCCTGCATCGACTACGTCATCGACAAGCTCTGACGGTCACCCGTCCCGGACGGCCCTGCTCACCCCGGTGAGCAGGGCCGTTTCTGCTTTCACTCGCCCGGGTGACGGGCCGGGATCACGACGGAAACCGGCCCACCGCCCTACGATGATGCTCTCGACACCAGCCATCCCAGGAGGCCCGCAATGTCTGCGGCAGCAGTCGAGCACCCCTGTGACGATGGACCGGAACCGATGCTCGTGACGGCGGACCGTCTCATCGAGCGGCTTCCGGGGCATCGCGTCGAGATCATCGGGGGCGTCATCACCGTGGCCCCACGCCCGGACGGGCCGCACGCCCGCACGCTCACCAAACTGATGCGGCCGTTCATCACCGCCGGGCTCGACGACGGCGAGACGGAAGTCCTCCAGGCCGTGGGACTCTGGCTCCCCGGCGGCCCCGAGGAGTACGCGATTCCGGACCTGGCGATCGTCGACGCCGATCTCGACGAGCACCTGGTCGAGAACAACTGCTACGACCCGGCCTGCTTCCGGCTCGTCCTGGAGGTCACCTCCGGCAACTACCAGGCCGACCTGCGGCACAAGGTGGTGGCCTACGCCGAGGCGAAGATCCCCGTCTACGTCATCGTCGATCGCAGGCACGGCCGCGTCCACGTGCTGACCGAGCCCCTGGCTTCCGGTTACGACCGCCACGAGGTGTACGCCCCCGGCCAGCAGGCCCCGCTGCCCGCCTCCATCGGCGCCGAGGTCTCCCTCGACGTCGCCGAGCTGGTGCGGGCGGGCCGCTCGAAGGGCTGAAGGCCGAAGCCCGTCGGCCGGCTAGTGTCCCGCCCCGGCCAGAATCGCGCGGAGCTCCCCGACGCCCGCGCTCCACTGCTCGGCCTGCCCCGCGTCGGCCCACAGCTCCCGCAGCTCGGACTCCGCGGCGACCACCCGCTCCAGGGCCCGCACGGCGAGCTCGCGCAGCTCCACCGGGAGCGGGGGCAGGGGTTCGTCGGGGCCGTAGACGGAGTCCACCTGGGGTCCGCCGGGCTTCTGGGCGGCGAGCAGCGCGGAGGCGGCTATGGCCGTCACCGCGTCGTCGGCGTCGAGATACTCCTCCGGGCCCGTGCGGGCGGCGAAGCCGAGCGCCTCCCGGATCAGCTCCTCCCGCTTGGCGGGCGGGGCGTCGTCGAGACTCCCCGCGAAGTCCGCCGCGGTGTCGCTGTCGAAATGGCCCATCCCCCAGGTGCCCATGGGAGCCCCCTCCTTCAGTCGGTGTCCCCATCCTGCCGCCCGCCACTGACAATCGGCTTCCGCGCGATCAGGAAGGCCTGGTCCGTCGGCTCGGGGTAGGCGCTCTCTGTGTCCCTCTCGCGCACCGTCCGCGCCCGCATCGTCAGCCCGGCCTCCACCAGCAGCGCGGCGACCCGGTCCGGCTGCCTGCGGTGGAAGTCGAGCTCGATCTCCAGGCCCCAGGCGTCGTCCCGCCGCAGCACCGCGTCACCCGCCTGGAAGCCGAGCATGAGGTGCCCGCCGGGGGCGAGGACGCGGTGGAACTCGGCGAGGACCGCGGGGAGCAGGTCGTCCGGCACATGGATCGTGGAGTACCAGGCGAGGAGGCCGCCGAGAGCGCCGTCCGGGAGGTCGAGGGCGAGCATCGAGCCCTCCTGGAAACGGAGTTCGGGGTAGGCCCGCCGGGCCACCGCGAGCATCCCCGGCGACAGGTCGACGCCGAAGACGTCCAGGCCCAGGCCGTGCAGATGAGCCGTCACCCGCCCGGTGCCGCAGCCGACGTCGGCCACCGGCCCTCCCCCGTCCGCCAGGACGATCTCGGCGAAGCCGGCGAGCAGGGCCCGGTCGACGGGCTTGGCGGTGAGTTCGTCCTGGAAGGCCGCGAAGTAGCCGTCCGCCATGACGTCGTACGACGCGCGAGTGGTACGCAGGAAGTCTGGTTCGGTCACGGTCGGGCACTGTAGCGGGGACCACTGACAGTCCGGGGCGCGCCGGCCCGGTCAGGCGCCGGACCCCGGACCCGGTGCGGCGGGCGTCTCGTACCGCCATCGCACCTCCCCGTCCTCCCACTCGTCCGTCGGCAGCAGCCCCGCCGCCGAGGCGACGGCGGCGGAGGCCGCGTGGTCCGGGTGGATGTGGGCGACGACCGTACGGACGGCTCCCCGGTCCAGCAGGTGCCGGACCAGTCCCGTGGCCGCCTCCTTGGCGTATCCCCTGCCCTGCCACCGGGTCCCGACCACCCAGGCCACCTCCGCCCGGGAGCCGCGCACCGTGGCCTGCACATAGCCGGCCAGGGAGCCGTCGGCCCGCACCCTGAGCACCCAGTTCCACCAGAGTTCGGCGGGGTCGGGCGAGCCGGCGGTCTGGCGCTCGTAGCGGGCGAGCAGGGCGGTGGCGTCCTCCGGGGCGCCTCCCGTGTAGGCGTGCAGGGCCGGATCGAAGAGGACCGCGGCCATCTCCTCGGCGTGCGCGACATCGAGCGGCAGCGCGTCGAGGCGGGAGGTGGAGAAGGGCTCGGGGGCCCCGTTGACCTGCATGGGGCGGAGCCTACGCGGCGTCAGCGGCCGAGTCGCTGGAATCCGCGCACGGCGGGCGGCAGGGACACCACGCCCCCACAGGTACGGACGGCCGTCGATGTCACCGCCCGCACCTGCCGGACCACGCTCCGGGCCCATCCCAGGCCGTTCGAGATCAACCGGACCGCACCCTGCACACAGAAAGACAGGAAGGTACCGGATCATCCCGATTTCATGCACCATGGAATACATGGAGACGATCCATGAACTAGAGCCTTTCGTGAAGCAGTACACGGTCCTGCTCAGCAGCCGCAGGCCGGACGGATCAGCGGCCCGTACGCCCGTCAGCATCGCCGTCGAGGGCGACCACGCCTACATCCGTACGTTCTCCTCGGCGTGGAAGGTGGACCGGATGCGCAACCATCCCGTCGTGGAGATCGCCCCGTGCACCGTGCGGGGCGCGCCGACGGGACCGCCCGTGAAGGCCTGGGCGCGACTCCTCCAGGAGGGGTCGAAGGAGAACACCCACGCCTCCCGGACGATGTCCCGGAAGTACCCGGCACTCCACGGTGTGGCGGTACCGCTCGCCCACCGGCTGAAGCGCGACCGGACGCTCCACTACGAGCTGCGGCCGGTCGTCGACGACATCTGAGGAGGCCGTGCGGGCCGGTCCGGCGGTGAGCCCTGCGCCGGGGCCGGGGCGGATCAGGCGTCGTCGAAGTCGGTGCCCCGCGACACCTTCTCCCAGGCGGCCAGCTCCGCCCGCACCGAGTCCAGGTGCCCGGCGATGGCGTCCACCGCGTCGCCGCCGAGCGCGAGCCGCAGAGGCGTCTCCTCGGCTTCCAGGGCCAGCCGGATCGCCGCCGCGGCCTTCGCGGGGTCGCCCGGTGCGTCGGCGCCGCCGGCCTCCACCATCCGCCGGGTCGCACCGGCCGTCTCGGTGTACGCCTGGAGCTCCTCGCTGAACCAGGCCGCGCCCTTGCCGAAGAGATTGGTCCTGAAGCCGCCCGGTTCCACGATCAGCACCTTGACGCCGAACGGCCGCACCTCGTCCACCAGCCCTTCCGAGAGCTGCTCCAGCGCCGCCTTCGTGGCGCTGTACGCGGAGAAACCGGGGAACGAGAGCTGGCCGCCCATGCTGCTCATCATGACGACCGCCCCGCTGCGCCGCTCCCGCATGCTGGGCAGGAGTGCCCTGGTCAGCCGGGCCGGCCCGAAGACGTGCAGGTCGAACAGGGCACGGAGCTCCCGCTCGGTGGTCTCCTCGAACGCCCCGACCTGGGTGCGTCCCGCGTTGTTGACCAGGACGTCCACCCGGCCGTAGCGGGCCAGGACATCGGCGGCGACCTCGTCGATCCGCTCGCCGTCGGTGATGTCCAGGCCGATTGCCTCGACCTGGTCGGGGTGGGCGGCGACCAGGTCGTCGAGGGTCCCGGTGCGGCGGACCGCTGCGATCACGGTGTCGCCCGCGGCGACCGCGGCCTCGGCGACGGCCCGCCCGAAGCCGCTGTTGGCTCCGGTGACCAGCCACACCTTGCCGTTGCTCTCGCCCATGATGGTCTCCTCGTCCTCCGCCGCCCGGGACCGCCCCGTCGACGTGTCCCATCCTTCGCCCGGACCCCGGGGTGCGTCCAAGACCTCCTGTGATAGCCATGGGTTATGGATGTCCACGGGCGCGATCTCCGCTACTTCACCGCCGTGGCCCAGGAGTTGAGCTTCACCCGGGCCGCCGAACAGCTCTACGTCTCGCAGCCCGCACTCAGCAAGCAGATACGGATGCTGGAGAACCGGATCGGCGCCGAACTCTTCGACCGGGACCGGCGTACGGTCCGCCTCACGGCGGCGGGTGAGGCCCTGCTGCCACACGCGCGGGCGGTGCTGGCGGCCTGGGAGACGGCGGAGAGGGCGCTGGAGGAGGCCAAGGCTGCCGAGCTGGGCACCCTGACCGTCGGGATGTCCACCAGTCCGGGGCGCGGCCTGCTGCCCGCGCTGCGGGCCCGCCTCACCGCCCGCCTCCCGTCCGCCCGCCCGGTGCTCCGGCAGGTCAACTGGGCCGACGGCACAGCCGGGTTGGCCGACGGGTCCTGCGATGTGTCCTTCGTCTGGCTGCCGTTGCCGGACGCCGAGCGGTACCGCTGGGTGGTGGTGGCCCGTGAACCGAGGCTGATCGCTCTGCCGGAGCACCATCCGCTCGCGGCCCGGGCCTCCGAGGACCCCGAGGGCACGGCCGACTTCGCGGACTTCCTCGACGAACCCTTCCTCGCCCTGCCACCGGAGGCCGGGCCGATGCGGGACCACTGGCTGGCCCTCGACGCCCGGGGCGGCCGGGAACCACGGATCGGCGGGGTGGTCGCCAGTGCCGAGGAGACGTACGAGGCCGTGGCCAACGGCGAGGGCGTCGTGCTGCTGGCCGCGGGGAACGCCCCGCTGATCGCCCGGGACGGCGTGGTCTGCCTGCCGGTCAGGGGTGTCAGCCCCTCGGAACTGGCGGTGGCGGCCCGCCGCGACGACGAGCGGGCGCCGGTCCGGGCCTATCTGGCGGGCGCGCGGGCGCTGGCGGCCGGGAAGGCAGCGCCCTCCGGCTCCTGAAGGACCGGCAGCCACCAGGCACCGGGGAACTCCCAGGCCCGCACGGGAGCGTACGCCGACCGGGCGACGGGCGGGCCGCCGGCCCACCCGCCCGCTAGAGGCTCTCCGTGTCCTCGACCGCCTCGCCCGCGGGGCCGGTCTCCTCGATGCCGCTGTCCTCGGCGCCGACCGCCCGGCCTTCCCAGTGCAGGACCCGCCAGCCCCGGCCGGGCGCGCCGGAGAGGATGACGATGCCGGTGTTGCGCAGCTCCTGCGCGGACGCGGAGGTGACGTCGATGTTCTCGGCGCGGGCCGCCGACCACATGCGGATGGCGGCGCCGTGGCTGACCATGGCAACGGTCCGCGCTCCGGTGGCCGCGGCCTCCTCGACGACGGCGTCGAAGCGCCGCAGGGCCTCCACGCCGTTCTCCCCGCCCGGCATGCGGAGCGCGGTGTTCCCCGCCGACCAGGCGAACGCGGTGGTCATGTACGTCTCGATCGCCTCGTCGTCCCCGCGCATCTCCAGATCGCCGGCGATCAGCTCCCGGATGCCCTCCCGCACCTGGACGTCGAGGCCGGTCGTGGACGCCAGGGGCGCCGCCGTGAGCTGGGTGCGCAGGAGGCTGGACGCGTAGAGGGCGTCGATCCTCTCGTCCGCCAGGGCGTCCGGCAGAGCCGCTGCCTGCTCCTGTCCCAAGGGAGTCAGGGCAGGGCCCGGCTCGGCGGTGTCCAGCAGGCGCTTGACGTTGGAAGGGGTCTGACCATGGCGGATGAGCAGCAGGCGCATGGGGGATCGGTCTCCGGGAGGACGGGTGGTCGGCCTTCCACTGTGCCACCGTACGGCCCCCGTCGGCCCGGCGGCACCTACCGGCCCCGGCGGCGCCTCGCGGCCATCAGGGCCAGCACGATGACGGCGGCGGCCACGACTCCCCCGGTCGTGGTGCCCTTGCCCGGTCCGTCCTCGCCCCCGTCGTCCCCGGACGACGTCCCGCCGCCGCCGTTGCTCGGGGAGGACGAGCCGCCGTCCTTCCGGTCGTCCCAGCCCTCCACGTCCACGCGCACAACGTCGCTCTTCTCGCCCTCGGAGCCGAACATCATCGCCGAGCCGTCCGCCGTGTAGGTCACCGACTCGGACTGTCCCTGGAGGGGCACGCCCACCGCGTGGTCCGCTCCGAGCCGGCCGTCCTCGAAGGCGTAACGCCGGGCACTGAAGTACGAGCGCAGCACGAGTTCCTTGCCGTCCGGCGAGAACGCCCCGTCGGTGACCCACGGCACCTCGCCCACCCGCCGGAACACGTTGTTCCCGCCGGTCGCCAGCTTCTCGGGGCCCTCGTAGAGCCCGCCGCCGTCCTCGTTCTTCGAGGCGATGTAGACCCGCCCCGTCTTCGGGTGGACCATCATCGCCTCGGCGTTGCGCGCCCCGTCGGCGTACGTCACGTCGAACTGGGTCGCCCGCACCGTGGCGTCCGCGAGCTTCTCAGGCTCCGGGAAGCGGTAGATCCAGACGTGGTCCCAGGAGCCGTCGAGGTTGTCGCCGATGTCGCCGACGTAGAGGTTGCCGTCGGGCCCGAGCGAGATCGCCTCGACGTCCCGGGGCTCGCCCACGCCCTTCATGGTGATCGTCGCGACGGTCTTCCCCGTCCGGGAGTCGACGGCGTAGACGTACGGCCCGTCCTCGCTGTCGTTGTGCGTCCAGTAGACGCCCGGGTGCAGGCGGCTGGCGGCGAGGCCGCTGGACTCGGTGATCCGGGAGTCCTCGATCGTGAAGGTACGGTCCGCCCCGTCCCCGTCGTCCGCGACGGCGGGGGCCGCCCCCGTGAGGAGCAGGAGGGCAGCGGCGGCGGAGACGGTCAGCGGCGATCTCATGGCACAAGTGTCCACTGTCACGTCGCAGGCCGGAGCGCTGATCGGCCATGATGTCGCCATGCGTTTTCTCTTCGTCGGCGACAGCATGACCGTGGGCAGGGCCGGCGACTTCACCTGGCGCTACCGCATGTGGCAGCACCTCGAAGCGACCCTGGGCGACGGCGGGTACGCGATCACGGGCCCGCGCACCGAGCTGTACGACCCCGAGGCGGACGCCCCGCTCTCCCACACGTACGCCGATCCCGCCTTCCCGGCCCCCGCACGCCGGCACCTGTCCGGCTGGGGCGAGGGCTGGCTGCACATGGCCCCCGTCATCGCGGACACGGTCACCGCGACCCGCGCCGACGTCCTGCTGGTCTCGCTCGGCCTGATCGACCTCGGCTTCTACACGGACAGCGCGCAGACCGCCGCGAACGTACGGGCCTTCATCGCCGGGGCCCGCACCGCGAACCCGCGGATCAGGATGGTGCTCCTCCCGGTCATACCGAACATACGGGCGGAGTCCGACGCCCCCTTCGCCGCCGAGTGCGACCGCTTCAACACCCTGCTCGCGAAGGCGGTCGCCGACCTGGACACCGCCGCGTCCCCGGTCCTGCTGGCCTCGGCCCCCGCGGGCTACGACATCCACACGGACACCTACGACGGCACCCACCCCGGCCCGACCGGCGAGCACCGCCTCGCCGGGGCCTTCGCCGACGCGATGCACCAGGCGTGGGGCGTGGGCGGCCCGTACGCGGGCGTGCTCGCGGGGACAGTCCCCGCCGGGGCGTGAGCAGGTGACGAAGAGGCCGGACAGCCGTGCGAAGCACTGGAGTTGGCGTCACGGCCGGGTGACCGCGCTGCTCTGCGCCCTGGTAGCCGTCCTGCTCGTGCTGCCGGGAGCCGTCCCCAACACCCCTGGGCGCGTGGGCAGTCTGCTGGAGACCTTCCTCCCCTGGCTCGGACTGGCCGTCCCGGTCCTGCTCGTCCCGGCGCTGCTGCGCCGCTCTCTCCTCGCGGCAACCGCCGTGCTGCTGCCCGTCGTCGCCTGGTCGGGGGTCTTCGGCGGCCTGGTGTTCCCCGGCGAGGCGCCCGAGGCCGATCTCACGGTGGTCCAGCACAACATCAGCGATGTGAACCCCGACCCGGGCGCCACCGCACGGGCGTTGGCGGGCACGGACGCCGGTCTCATCGCCGTGGAGGAGCTGACGGCCCCCGCTCTGCCCGCCTTCGAGGCGGCCCTGGCCGCGAGCCATCCCCACCACGCGACGAAGGGCACGGTCGGGCTCTGGTCGAAGTACCCCCTCACCGGCGTGCGGCTGGTCGACATCAGGCCGGACGGCGTCGGGGAGGGCTGGAACCGGGGACTGCGGGCCGTCGCCCGTACACCGCACGGTGAGATCGCCGTGTACGTCGCCCATCTGCCCTCCGTACGGATCGGCCCGTCCGGGCTCTCCTCCGGGAAGCGCGACGAGAGCGCCGTGCTCCTGGGCAAGGCCCTCGCCGCGGAACCTCTGGACCGCGTGATCCTCCTCGGGGACCTCAACAGCACGCTGGACGACAGGGGCCTGGAGCCGGTCGGCTCGCTGATGGACCCGACGGGCCCGGGCTTCGCCTTCAGCTGGCCCGCGAAGCTGCCGGTGGCACGGATCGACCAGGTCATGGCCCGGTCGGCGACGGTCACCCGCGTACGGTCGCTGCCGGCGACCGGGAGCGACCACCTGCCGATAGCGGCGGACATCAGACTGTGAGCGGTCACCCGCCCGGGACGGCCGGCATCAGGCCGTGAGCGGTCGGCCGGCTCAGCCCACGAACTCCACCCCGAGCATGGCGAGTCCCAGCTTGGTCAGCTCCTCCGTCACCTCGTGGGGCCGCGCCCTGCGCGGGCGGCGGGCGTGGTGGGCCATGAGCTCGTGAACCGTACCGACCATCACCATCACCACGACCCGGTGGTCCCGCTCCTCCACCTCGCCGCGCACCGCCGCCCGCTCGGCCTCGCCGTTCAGGAAGTCGGCCCACAGGTCGCGCCACCGCTTGCAGTGCGCGTCGACGGCCGGGCTGACCCCCAGCACCTCGACGAAGCAGACGCGCGCCTCGCGCAGGTCGCGGGTCACCGCCGTCACATAGGCGTCGAACAGCCTCCGGAAGCGCTGCTCCAGTGAACAGTCGTCCATCCCCTCGGAGAGCAGGGCCTGTTCCGACGCCCGCAGTCCGCTGGTCGTGATCTGGTTGTGCAGAGCCGTCAGCAGTCCCTCGCGGGAGCCGAACTCCTCCCAGAGGACCTCCTCCGGCACTCCCGCCATCACACACACGGCCTGCTCCGACGTCTGCGCGTAGCCGTACACCCCGAACAGCTCCAGGGCGGCCTCCAGGAGCTTTCCGCGGGCGCGCGTACGCGCACCGTCGACCGTCCCATTCAGCTGTTCCACCGGGACATCCACCACGGGTCCTCCTTCGTCGGCCGTATCTCCGGGGCGCGCGACGGCAGTCGAGCGGGTCGCTGGGGCCGAAGAGGGCTTGGTCGCGTCTGGATGGCGCGAGCGCCATTGTCCTGGTTCGTCCGGCACGACACGCCACGCGGCGCGCCGCCGGCCCCACGGACCGCCAGGACCGGTGAGCGCTCGTACAGCAGTCCGGGGCCGCCCGGCGCGCGTCCGAGCGCCCCCTCCTCCCAGGGTCCTAGTAGCGCCCCATGACACCCCTGGCCGCCAGGGTCTCCGACGCGCCGGGGATCATGTGCTCCAGCGCCTTCGCCCCGGTGAAGCGCTTGAGATTCGGCACCAGTTCCAGGTCGTCGAGGCTGCGCACGTCGAAGAGGTCGTCCTCGCCGTCCCACACCGGCGCGCACTCGATGAAGACCTGGTGCCCGCCGTCGAAGGTCAGCTCCTCGACGGTGGCGAGCAGCTCCGCCGGTATCTCCAACTGCTCGAAGTAGGTGCGGGCCTCGTCGAGGACGGTGTACTCCAGCCCCTTCTCCTCGACGTACTCGTGGAGGTCCTCAACCCCGCGCGCCCGCATGTGCTCCGCCATGCTGAACGCCGGGGTGAGCGTCTTGTCCCAGTACATGAGCTGCTCCACCACGAGGAGCTTGAAGTTGAAGTCACG
This sequence comes from Streptomyces sp. CB02058, assembly GCF_001905505.1. Lineage (GTDB taxonomy): Bacteria > Actinomycetota > Actinomycetes > Streptomycetales > Streptomycetaceae > Streptomyces. The sequence continues at coordinate 270,892 of NZ_LIPG01000001.1, read as the reverse complement.
GAATGCCGTCATGCCCCCAGATATATCAACGGGGGCCGACAGCCCCTCGGTCAGAGGCGCTTCAGCACGGCCCGTTTGGCGAGGGCGAACTCCTCGTCGGTGAGGATGCCCGACTCGTACAGCTCACCGAGCTCCCGGAGCCTGCGCAGCAGGACGTCGTGATCGTCGGCCGCCGGGACCGGGGCGGGCGCCGGGGCGGCTTCCGGCTGCTCCACGGGCGGGGCGAGCTCGGCCCGGCCCCCCGGCGACGGCAGCCGCACGAGAACGGCGGCGGCGACCAGCACCGCCGTGTACTCCCGCTTCGACAGCCCCCACAGATCCAGGGAGTACGGGTCGAACTTGGCGGGCGACGGCGAGACGGCGCCGCCCCGGTCGAAGCGCAGGGAGCCGTTCTCCAGCCCGATGCACGGTATCCAGCGCACCCCGGTGACCTCCGACAGCGGCAGGGTCACCGCGCCGCCCGCGGCCTTCGACTCCTCGGCCTTCCAGTTCCAGGTGAGGCGGACGGTCTGCCCGTCGAAGGACGCCGTGCCGTCACCACCGCCGCCGGACACCGGCACCGAGGGTCCCGGCAGCAGGAAGCCGTCCACGGGTCCGTCGGGGACCTGTTCAATCAGCAGGGCGTTGCGGATCTCGTCGACGAGATACTCGGCCACGCCCGCGCGGTCCTTCTCGACCACGAGCTGGTACGGGTCGGAGGTGTCCTTGAGCCGCCCGTCGGCCGCCCGCAGGACGGGGCAGGCGCCGTCGCGCAGTCTCAGCCGCAGACGGCCGCCCTTGCGGTCCGGCTCGAACGACACCCCGGCCACCGCGCGCAGCGGGACGGCGAACTCGCCGAGGTCCTGTCGCACCGGGTGGACCTTGCTGCCGGGGACGACGCGTATCGCGTCCCCGTCGAAGCTCCACGTTCCGTCACGCGTGATGATGTCCGCCATGCTCCGGATTCTGCCAGCCGGACGCGGAGCGCGGCGCGGTTCGGCGGGGGACGGCCCTTGGCCACCGGCAGCGGCGGCACCGGGAGGCGCGAAGCGCTCCCGCCACGGGAGTACGCAACGGAGTGGGCCCCCGGCGCGTGTCCTGGGGCGCACACCGCGCGACGCGGGACTAGAACGGTCCCTCGAAGAACCCCAGGACAGTCGTCCGGTCGAAGCGGCGCTCCGACACGTCCTGCCTCGTGGCCGTCCAGTACAGGACCCCGCCCACCAGGCCGTGCCATTGACCGAGCAGCGCCCAGTCCCCCGGCCGGGGGGCTTCCCAGGGGCTCGGGCGCCGGCCCTCCTCACCGGGCCCGCCGTCCGCGTCCTCCCGGCGCTGCGCGTGCAGTTGGCACGCCGTGACGGGGTCGTCCTCGCCGTAGGGGTCCGTGGCGTAACCGTCGATCTGCAAATGTCCCCGGCCGAGCTGCTTCCAGTCCGCGTCCCGCACGTCGGCCCAGGCCGCGCGCAGTTCGCCGGCGTGCGGGTGCTCGGAAGGGTCGAAGAGCACCTCGTGGTCCGGCAGCGAGACGTCGTGGGCGAGCCGCAGCTCTCCCAGCTCCTCCAGTCGCACATCGAGATCCGCCATCGCGTGGTCCGGTTCGTAGCCATGGTCCACGCGTCGTTCCTCGACGGGTATACCGGCCGGGACGTACACCACCTCGCCGGACGCCTCGCACTCCTCCAGGTCGGCGTGGGCGAACAGCAGAAGCCGGCCGTCGGACGGCAGGTGCAGCCCTGTCGCCCCCTGTGGCAGTGCGGTGAGCTCCAGGGTGGCGATCAGATGCAGGTGCCGGCCGAGCTCGGGAGCGTCGGCGGGAAGCATCACAGGACCGCCGAGCCGCCCCACCACGAGCCCGTCCGCCATCGGAGCCAGGGTCACGCACGGGCGGGCGGACGCCAGCCAGCGCTCCACCGCGTCGGCCGGGACGCCGCGTGCGAGCGCCTTCCGGCGGAAACGGTCCAGCTTCTCGGACACCTCAGTTCTCATACGCCGAACCTAGCTCCCGCCTATGACAGTTGCCCCGCCAGCCGGTCCACGCCAGGGCACCCCTGCCAGGGCACCCCGGCTACGGCGCGCAGGGCGCTGCTTCGCCGCCAGGGGTGGGCGCCCCGGCCCGCGCGAAGCGTTGCCGCCACGGGAGGGGGTCGGGCTCGGCCTCCGCCAGAGCCCTCTGCCGGGACCAGTGCTCCCGTGCGGCGCGTCGGCGGCACGGGCCGCACTCGGCCTCGTCGGCGACCGGACGGAAGACGTGTTCCTCCTCCCCCCGCGCCGCGCAGACCACCAGTTCCGCGACGGGCGGCGGTGCGGCAGGCTCCGGGGAGTGCCCGGCGGGGAGCTCCGGCGGCATCTTGTGCAGCAGCCTGAAGCGCAGGAACCCGACCGCCGATCGCACCCCGTCGCCCGGCAGTTCACTGGTCAGCACGCGCCGCAGCTCACCCGCCGACACCCCGCGCGACAGCCAGCGGGCGGCGAGTTCGGCGAGCGCCCTGGCCTCCCGCGCCCCGAGGTACAGCTCCCGCCTCACATGCCGCAGCGACAGCAACACGCGCTCGCCTTCCGCCACTTCCGGGCCCAGCTCGGTCTCGGGCCCGGCTTCGGCTTCGGCTTCGGCTTCGGCTTCGGCTTCGGAGGGTGGGTGGGGAATGTTCTTCTCCAGTTCTTCATCCACCGGTAGTTGATGACCGACCACCCGACCGGCTGGTTCACCGACCGTCGGTTTCCGGGCACTCGGAAGCACCGGGGGGCGTCCCTGGCGGAGCCCGGCCGCCTCCTCGCGCGTGAGGGGGACGTTGGAGAGGAGCTGCTCCGTCACCCACCGCCCGCGCTCCCCCTGCTCGCGCCACTCATGGACGTAACCATGCGCGACCAGCAGTTCCTTGGACTTCTGATACGCCCGCCCGGTGATGCCGAGCTTCCGCGCGTGCTCGCTGAGCGGCAGGCCGGCCTGGTCGTCGGGGAGCCCTTGAATGGCCAGGAGCAGAATCTTCGCGTCGCTGGTCAGCCGCGTATGGCGTACGACGTCGTGCGAAGCCTTCGTGTAGCGCCGGGAGGGCGCGATAGCATGCCGAAGCATCTCGGTGGACTCCTGATCCACTCGCGGGTGAAGGCTCTCGGGCTGGTGTTGGTAGCACCCCCGGGGGCCGCCCGTACACATCGTGTGCACGGAACGTGATGACGCGATTACGTTACCGCACACGGAGGGGTCCTGTTCCGCATATGCCCCGATACGCGATCATGGGCCAACTCACCCCTCCGCAACGGCTGCTGTCGCCCGCCACGAGCCCGTGAACAGCGGTACGACCGGTCGCTCCGCCCCTCCCGTCACACCGCCGGGCACCGCTCGCGCAGGAGCTCCACGCCGTCGCCCGAGAGGTCGTCGCAGTGCGGCCCCCGTCCCGTCATGGCCATCAGCAGGGACAGGGTGGGGCCGGTCACGAGGGGGCCGGTGCCTGTCCTGAACGGCCCGTCGTCGGCGGCGAGGCTCAGGCCCTCGATCCGCCCCTTGGCGAGGACCACCATGTCCGTGCCCGCGTAGTACTCGGCCACCCGTGTCAGCACCTCGATCGGGGAGTCGTGGCGGATGCCCAGAGGGCGCCGGATGTCCTCACCGTGCACGATCGTCTCGCCCAGCATGGCCAGGACGGGCAGCGGGGGCTTGGTCGTGCTCGTGACGGACTGCCGGAAGCGTTCAAGGGTCTCGGCCGGGGTCGCGCCCATCTGCTCGGCCAGCCGGACGGCCACCTGCTTGTCGAAGTCGAACCGGCAGCGGATCACTCCGGCCATCCAGCGCACCGGGTTCAGACGCGCCCCCGCGGTGAGATGGGCGAGGACCTCACGCACCGTCAGTGCGGTGCAGAGGGAGGTGGTCCGCCACCGCTCATCGGTCAGGTCCGCGAGATCGGAGGCAAGTGCCGCCCTCTCCGCGTGGATCAACGGCCATACCGTCGCTGTCGATTCGGTACCGGTCATGCGGCTCTCCTGTCACGGGTCGTACGGGGAGGCGGAAAACGCGGGGGTTCAGCGGTAGAGCTCGGTGGCGAGGGCGATGGCGGTGTGGGTGGCCGGGTGAGCGTCGTGGGTGCGCCACATGAGGTACACGGGGACGGGTTCCGCGTGGCGCAGGGGACGGTAGACGATCCCGTCGCGGCGGTACTGGGCTGCCGTGGCCTGGGGGGTGAGGCCGATGCAGCGGCCGGTGGCGATGGCGGCGAGCCAGTCGTCGATGTCGTGGATGTATTCGACGGCGGGCCGGTCGTCCGCGGACCAGAGGTCCAGCGTGGTGGTGCCCGTGCGCCGGTCGATCGCCAGGGTCCGGCCGCGGACCTCGTCCAGGCGGATGCTGCGGCGACGGGCCCAGGGGTCGTCGGACGCCAGCGCGACACAGCGGGCCTCGTGACCGATCAGGGCGTACGACCAGGACGTCAGGTCGAGCGGGGCGCGGACGACGGCGAGGTCGCACCGGCCCTCCGCCAGGCCGCCCGTGGGGCTGTTGTGGCGGATCAGGCGCAGTTCGGTCTCGGGGTGCTGTTCGTGCCAGCGGCGCTGGAACTCGGTGGTGTGGCGGCCGAAGGCGGACCAGGCGTGGCCCACGTGCAGCCGGGTGTGGCCCACGGTGGCCTCGCGCACGAGTTCGTCCGCGCCCGCGAGCAGGACGCGCGCACGGGCCAGGACCTGCACGCCCACCGTCGTGGGGGCGACGGAGCGGCTCGTACGGTGCAGCAGCCGCACCCCGAGCACTCCCTCCAGCGCGGTCAGCGTCCGGGAGACGGCGGCCTGGGAGACGCCGAGTTCGTGCGCGGCGTCGGTGAAGCTGCCGGTGTCGACGATGGCGACCAGACAGCGCAGCTGCTTCAGCTCCACCGCGCCGGCCGTCTTCCGCCCATCATCCATACGCCCAGCGTATAGGTCGCGCGCCCCATGCATTTTGCGCATGGATGGTGGCGTCCCATGGTGGGCGCATGAAGCCCGCGACCTCCCCCGCAGCCGTGCCGTCCGCCACCCCGCAGGCCGCCGGTGCGCGCGGTCCCGGCCCGCGCGCGGAGCGCTGGGGCGGGATGGCGCTGATGCTGGGCAGCGGCCTGTCCAACCAGAGCGGAGCGGCGGTCGCGGCGCTGGCCTTCCCGGCGATCGGGCCGGTCGGCGTGGTGGCGGTGCGCCAGTGGGTGGCCGCCGCCGTGCTCGGGACGGCCGGACGGCCCCGGCTGCGGAGCTTCACCGCGGCGCAGTGGCGCCCGGTACTGTGCCTGGCGCTGGTGTTCGCCGGGATGAACCTGTCCCTGTACGCGGCGATCGAGCGGATCGGGCTCGGGCTGGCCGTCACGCTGGAGTTCCTCGGCCCGCTGACCGTGGCCCTGGCCGGCTCCCGCCGCCGTGCCGACCTCGCCTCCGCACTGGCCGCGGCGGGAGCGGTGGCGGTACTGGCACGCCCCACCCCCACCACCGACTACCTCGGCATCGGCCTCGCCCTGCTGGCGGCGGTCTGCTGGGGCTGCTACATCCACTGCAACCGCACCGTCGGGGCCCGGCTGCCCGGTCTGGAGGGGTCGGCCGCCGCCGCCCTGGTCTCGGGCGCGCTGTATCTGCCCGTGGGCGTGTGGGTGCTCTGGCAGCACCCGCCCACACCGCTGGCGCTGGTCTGCGCGCCGGTCGCCGGGGTGCTCTCGTCGGCCGTGCCGTTCGTGGCGGACCTGATGGCCCTGCGCCGGGTGCCACCGCACTTCTTCGGCGTCTTCATGAGCGTGAACCCGGTCTTCGCCGCGCTGATCGGCCTCGCGGTCCTGGACCAGCACCTGGACGCGGCCTCCTGGTCGGCCGTCGCGGTGATCGTCGCCGCCAACACCGTCGTGGTCTCCACGGCGCCCCGGCCCGGCGTCCGCGCCGACGCCGCCACCCGGCACGAGTCCGACCGGTCATACTGCGAGAGCGATCCTGCTTGCCCGGCAAAGGAGTTGAGCACCGATGCCCGAGAGTTCCTCGCAGGACCTGAAGGACGACTGCCGTGACTGCGGCCACCCGCGCTACCGCCATGCGAACGCGTCGGGCCGCTGCGGGTGGGAGTCCAAGGCGGGCTGCGCCTGCACCCTGTACAGGAACGAGCAGGAGACCGGCCTGACGGCCGGCCCCTGCGCCCTGTGCCCGCACCCCCGGCACCTCCATCGCGACGCCCCCTGCCAGGTCCTGTCCTGCCGTTGCGGCTACCGCGAGGAGGACCTCCCGCCCTGGGAGCGCCAGGACCCCTGGGTCTGACCGGTCCTGAGGGGGCTCACCTGCGTACGGCCAGGCCCGAGCCGCACCGGCAGGGGCCTTCGTCCGTACGGTCAGGCCGCGAGGGTGACCGCGTCGATCGCCGGTGCCCTGAGCGTCCTGCGGGCCGTCCCGAGGCTCGTCCCGAGCGTCACGACCGCCGCGATCGCCATGATGGCCAGCCAGGTGCCCGGTCCCTGGTCGGGCAGGACCTGGTCGGTGCGGACCATCGTGAACGGGATGATCCCCGCGAGGCCCGCCACCGTGCCGAGGGACAGCCCGGTCAGCGTGAGGATCACCGACTCCCAGCCGACCACGCCCATGACCTGGCCGGGTGTCGCCCCGGCCAGCCGCTGCTGGCCGAACTCCCGGGAGCGGTAGGACGTCGCCGCGTAGAGGCTGTTGACGAGCATGATGCAGGAGAAGACCACGATGATGCCGACGACGACCAGGTTGAGGGTCTCCAGGTTCTTGTCCTCGACGGTCTTGTCCAGGCCGGACGCGGTGACCCAGTCGCTCTCCACCCCCTGGATGTAGAGGGTGGCGGTGGCCATGCCGGTGAAGATGACCATCGGCATGAGCACTCCGGCGAGTTCGGCACCGCGCCTGCGCAGGTTGCGGGCGCTCAGATAGCCGCCCGCGCCTCCGACGGCGGCCAGCGGCCCGCGCGTCCGGCCCAGCAGCCCGCCGAGCAGGAAGGGCGCGAGGACGGCGAAGCCCACGGAGAGCAGGATCGCCCCGTAGGCGGGGAACGCCATCAGCATCTCCTCGGTGCTGTCGACGGCGTACGTCGTGAGGACACCGCCGGCCCCGGCGACCAGTGCCGCGCAGCCCGCGAGGACGCGGCCCCGGCCCCCGGACCGGCGCGCTCCGACGGCCCTCGTGGCACGGCGTACGGCGAGGAACGCGGCGCCCGCCGAGGCGAGGACCGCGATGCCGAAGCCGGAGCCGAGCGCCATCGCGCCGAAGGCGGGGTCGACGTGGGCGGCGACCTGGCCGCTGTCCTTGAACATGTCGAGCAGGAGCCTGCCGCCGAGCATGGCGGGGCCGATGGCGAGCACCGTCCCGGCCAGCCCCACCACGGCCGACTCCCCGACGACCATGCGGGTGATCTGGGCGGGGGTGGCGCCCGTGCAGCGCAGCAGGTGGATCTCCTCCGCGCGCTGGCGGACGCTGACGGTGAGGGTGGAGGCGACGGCGAAGAAGACGAGGAGCGAGCCGTACCCGCCGACGACGCTCGCGGAGAGGGTCAGGGACTCCGCGCTGACGTCGTCGACCCCGGGACCGGCAGCCGTGTCGAGCAGGGAGCTGAACGTCATGATGACGGCCGCGCCGAGGAACGCGGAGAGCAGCGTGGCCAGGAAGCGCCCCGGGCGCTTGCGGACGGAGCGGAAGGCGAGGAACAGCATGGCTCACACCTCCATCAACGGGCTGTTGTGCGAACGGCGTTCGGCCACGATGTCGCCGAGGTGCGTCATCCGTTCGGCGACGGCCTCGGCGGTGGGCGCCGCGAGGTGGCCGGCCAGGCGTCCGTCCGCGAGGAAAAGCACCGAGTCGGCGTAGGAGGCGGCCACCGGGTCGTGGGTGACGAGGACGACGGTGGTGCCGTGCAGGCGCACGGTCTCCCTCAGCAGGCCGAGGACATCGCGTGCGCTGCGGGTGTCCAGGGCGCCGGTCGGCTCGTCGGCGAAGACCACGGCCGGCCGGGTGACCAGGGCGCGGGCGATGGCGACGCGCTGGCGCTGGCCGCCGGAGAGCTCGTCGGGGAGGTGACGGAGGCGCTCGCCGAGACCCACCTGCGTCAGGATCGAGCGGACCCGCTCCGGGTCGGCCCTGCGGCCGGCCAGCCGCAGCGGCAGCGAGGTGTTCTCCTCGACGGTCAGGGTGGGCAGCAGGTTGTACTGCTGGAAGATGAAGCCGATCCGCTCGCGCCGGAACTTCGTGCGCGCCGCCTCGCTCCCGCCGCCCATCTCCTCACCGTCCACGAGGATCTGCCCCCGGTCGGCGCGGTCCAGACCGGCCGCGCACTGGAGCAGCGTGGACTTGCCCGAGCCCGAGGGGCCCATGACCGCGGTGAAGCTCCCGGTGGGCAGGCTCAGCGTCACCCCGTCCAGGGCGGTCACCGCACCGTCCCCGGACCCGTACACCTTGGTCACCGAAACCAGCCGCAGCGCCTCGTCCGTCCGGCGCGGGGACTGCCTCTTGCGATCGAACATGGTCATCACCCTCTGCTCGTCGGACGCCCTCTGCGTCACTACATCGACGCTACGGACGCGGGAGGACGAGCACATTGGCGCACGCACCCCGCTTCGAGGTGGCGCTGAGTACACCCCGCGCGGGGGGACAGCACCGGAGGCAGGTTCCGTCGCCCCGGCCCGGGCGGCCACGGCAGCGACTTTGGTCGCTGCCCACCGCGACGAACGGCCACAGCGGTGCCCGGTCGATGGGCCCTAACGTGACCGCGTGACTCGTGTGGACTCCCTGACCTCCCCAGCACCGGCCCGCCCGACGACGACGGCGGTGGGACGGCTCCTGATGCTCCGGCCGGCCCTGCCGGGACGGGCTCTCCTCGATCCGGGGATGTGGCCCGCCGGGCGCATCGCCGGCGAAGCCGTGCTGAGCCTCGCGCTCGCCCTGCTGGGGGCGGCGACGGGGCTCATGGACGACTACGGCGCGGCGGAGGCCGTCGGCATCGGGCTGGCGGCGGCACTGCTGTCACCGCTGCGCCGGGCGCTGCCCGCGACGGTCCTGCTGGCGACCGCTGTCGGCTCCGCCGCGATCAGCGGTCTCGCACCCCTGGTCCTCGTCGCGTCCTGGTCGGCGGGGCGCCGCATCGAAGGGCTGGGCAGGGCCGCCGGTGTCTTCACGCTCGCGTACGGCCTCTCCCTCGGCCTGTCGGTCCTGTGGGAGATGCCGCACCTCTCGCCGTCGCTCGTGGTCTTCGCCGGGCTGGTACTGCTGGTCCCGATGTTCCTTCCGGGCCTCGCCGGCCGCTACTGGTCGCAGCGCAGGACGCTGACCGACACGCTCCACGAGTACAACGCCCAACTCGTGCGCGAGCGCGCGATGATCGCGGGTCACGCACGCATCCGGGAGCGCCAGCGCATCGCCCAGGACATGCACGACAGCCTCGGCCACCAGCTCGCGCTGATCGCCGTGCACACGGGCGCGCTGGAGGTGGACCGCGAACTGACGGCGTCGCAGCGGGAAGCCGTCGGAGTGCTGCGCGAGGCCTCGGTGGCCGCGATGCACGAACTGCGGGACGTGGTGGGGGTGCTGAGGGACGGGACCGGGGGCCCCGCCTCGCGGGACACCGGTGAGTACGGCGAAGGGGCCGGGTCCCAGGCGCGCGGACCGGCCGGTGTGGACGGCCTGGTGGACGCGTCCCGGAGCGCGGGTGCGGTGGTGGAGCTGCGGCGAGCGGGTGACGTGCGCCCGCTCGCCCCGTCCGCGGGGCACGCGGCGTACCGCGTGGTCCAGGAGGGCCTGACCAACGCGCACAAGCACGCGCCCGGCGCGGCGATCGTCGTCGGGGTGCGCTACGAGCCGGACTCGCTGGTCGTGGAGGTCGCCAACGGGCCGGCGGACCGGCCGCAGGACCGAGGCATGCCGAGCGGACGCCAGGGCCTGACCGGGCTCGGAGAACGGGCGCGGCTCGTGGGCGGCATGGTGCACGCGGGACCCACGGCGGACGGCGGCTTCCGGCTAGCGGCCGTGCTGCCCTACCCCTCCGCGGGCGGCGACTTCCCGAGCCCGCCGCACGACGAAGCACCGGCGACCTTCGTCGGCCCGGCGGACGACTTCTGGGCGCAGATACCGGCCGGCCCCCTCGGTGAGAGTGATCCCGTCATCGAACGGAGCGGTCTCCCGAAGGAGTTGGTCAGGGTCATGAGCAGGAGCAAGCGGGGCAGCGGCATAGCCATCGGCTGCGGTGTGGCGGCGGTGGCCGCCGTGGCACTGGTGGCCGCGGCGGTCGTCGGGGGCATCCTCCTGATGCGCGAGACGGACAAGGCGATGATCGAGCCCGCGCAGTACGAGGCCGTGGAGATCGGCGAGCCGGAGACGGAGGTCCGTGACCAACTGCCGCGCGGGGATTCCTTCCTGAACAGCGGTCCGGTCGAGGACGCGCCGCCCGTGCCCGAGGGGGCGACGTGTCTCACCCTGCTCTCCACGGAGTTCGGGAGCAGCTGGGACAAGGAGCCGATGTTCCGGTTCTGCTTCAAGGACGGCAGGCTCGTCGAGAAGGTGTCCTTCGAGACCAGGATCTGAGCGCCCGCGTCCCGGTTTCCGGCGGGACGGCCGGATCGGGGATGATGACCGGGCACCCGCAGGTATGACCGCCCAGGACCGCGCAGGAGAGTCGTGATCAGGGTTCTTGTGACCGATGACGAGCCGCTCATACGGGCGGGCATCAGGATGATCCTCTCCTCCGCCGACGACATGGAGGTCGTGGCGGAGGCGGCGAACGGCCGCGAGGCCGTCGAACTGGCCCGCTCCCAGCGGGTGGACGTCGCCCTGCTCGACATCCAGATGCCGGTCATGGACGGCCTGACGGCCCTGGCCGAGCTGCGCCGGTCCGTCCCCGAGGTGCGGGTGCTGATCCTCACGACGTTCGGGGAGCGGCAGAACGTCCTGCGCGCCCTGACGTCGGGGAGCGCGGGCTTCCTGCTGAAGGACTCGGCACCCGCGGAGCTGATGCGGGCGGTGCGGGCCGCCTCCGCCGGGGAGGCCTATCTGTCGCCCGGCGCCACCCGGCACGTCGTGGACTCGCTGGCGGCGGGCGGGACCGCGGACCGCGCCGAACGGGCGCGCCGCCGGCTGGAGAAGCTGACGGAGCGCGAACGGGACGTCCTCACGCTGCTGGGCGAGGGCCTGTCCAACGCGGACGCGGGCCGGCGGATCCATATGAGCGAGGCGACGGTCAAGACGTACGTGAGCCGCATCCTCGCCAAGCTGGAGTGCGAGAACCGGGTGCAGGCCGCGCTGCTGGCGCGGGACGCGGGCCTCGGGGCCTGACACCGGTCAGCGTGCGGGGAACGCCTCCCCGCACGCGCTGCAGTACTTCGGGTCACGGTCGGCCGAGAGCCGTCCGCAGCGGGGGCACACCAGGTCCAGCATGCAGGGGGCCTCGCCGCCCTCGTCGGCGTACGAGGGCGTCCGGACGGCGGGTTCGACCGTCAGTCCGGGGCGGCGGCGGTGCACCGTGAGGTACGTCAGCCCCTCCGGCCCCGCCTCCAGGGCGCGCCGCGAGGTGCGGGGCAGCCACAGGACGGTGGTCGGGGCCAGCTCCAGGATGCCGCCCTCGCCCGTACGCAGAAGGCCGCCGCCCGCGAGGACGACGAACAGCACGTCCAGGGTGTCCTCCTGGTGTTCGCCGACCCCGGCGCCCGGCGGCAGACGGACGACATTGGCGTCGAGCTCGCGGCCCTGCTCGGCGAGACGCCACAGGGCGCCGCGCCCGCCGGGGTCCGCGGAGGCGACGATCTCGTCCAGCACCGCCAGGATCCGCGGGGTGGCGTTCATGCCGCGGCCTCCTCGTCGTAGCGCTCGCGGGCCTCGTGGACCTGGTCGAAGTGCGTCTCCGCCCAGGTCTTCACGGCGAACAGCAGGCCGCTCAGGCTGTGGCCGAGCTCCGTCAGCTCGTAGTCCACGCGCACGGGCACGGACGGCGTCACGGTACGCGTGACGAGGCCGTCCCGCTCCAGGGTGCGCAGTGACTGGGTCAGCATCTTCTGGCTCACCCCGGCGATCCTGCGGCCGAGGTCGCTGTAGCGCATGGGGCCGTCACGCAGGGCGCTCACGATGAGGCTGACCCACTTGTCGCCGAGCCGCCCCAGCAACTGGTTGGTCGGGCACTCCCGGAGGAAGGCGTCGTACGCGAATCGGGCTTCCTCGCGGCGCTGGGCCGCGGTGCGGGTCGCCATGGGTCTCCGGCCTCCGGTCCTACCTGGGGGTGGGCTACGCACCTGGAGGTACGTACTTACGGAAAGAGAGTAACTCTTCCTAGGTTTGCGGTGGCGGGAGAAACCCGCCACCGATTGCGAGGAGTTGTCGACATGCGTGCTGTGGTGGTCAAGACGTTCGGGGGTCCCGAGGCGGTGGAGCTCGTGGAGACCGAGGTGCCCGTGCCCGGCCCCGGCCAGGTGCGGATCAAGGTGGCGGCGGCGGCCGTCAACCCGGTGGACGCGGCGTACCGCGCGGGGTTCCTCGTCCCGCTGCCCGAGGGCGGCGCGCTGGGGCTCGGCTGGGACGTGGCGGGGACCGTGGACGCGGTGGGCGCGGGGGCGCCGTTCGCCGCCGGGGCGGAGGTCGTCGCGCTGGCGTACGGCCCCGCACCGGCCAAGTCGCACGCGGAGTACGTGGTGGTGGACGGCTCCGCGGTGGCGCCCGCCCCCGCTTCGGTGGACGCGGTCCACGCGTCGACCGTGCCGCTGAACACCCTGACCGCGGCGCAGGCGCTCGACCTGCTGGACCTGGCACCCGGCTCCACGCTGCTGGTCACGGGCGCGGCGGGCGGGGTCGGCGGATACGCGGTGCAGCTCGCGCACCGGGCCGGGATCAGCGTCGCCGGGGTGGCGGGGCCGGGTGACGAGGAGCTCGTACGCTCCTTCGGCGCGGACCGGTTCGTGGAGCGCGGCACCGCCGCCGGGACGTTCGACGCGGTGCTGGACGCGGCGGTGCTCGGCGCGGACGCGCTGGCGCATGTGAGGGACGGCGGCGACTACGTGGGCGTCATCCCCCAGGCGGGCCCGCCGAGTGTGCGCGGCATCCGCGTCCAGGTCGTGGAGGTGGCCGCCGACGGCAACCGGCTCGCCGAGCTGGTGAAGCTGGTCGACGAGGGCGTCCTGGCGTCCCGGGTGGCCCGCACCTATCCGCTGGAGCGGGCGGCCGAGGCGCACGCCCGGCTCGCGGAGGGCGGGGTGCGAGGGAGGCTCGTGCTCGTACCGTGAGCGCGCCCGCCGGGTGAGGGCCCGCGCGGTGAGGGCCCGCGCGGCGACTCCTGCCGCACGGGTGCGTACGGCGGAACGGGCAGGTCAGGGCGGTTCCGGGCGGACGGGGGGACTCCGTAAGTGGAGGCATTCCCCGTCCGCCCGAAACCCCGGGAACGGCCGCGGTGATCGCTATACCCTCGCCCCATGATCCAGCCGACGCCCTCGACGCCCACGGCCGCCGACGCCGAATGCGCCGCCCTCACCCGGACCCTGCGGCGCAGGGGCACCGTCGTCCTGTCCGTGTTCGCCCTCGTCTGGGCCTTCGCGGGGGCGTCCGGACTGGCGTCCTCCGGTGCGGCCCTGTCGGTCGAGATCGCCGCCGTACCGGTCACCGTGGCGGCCGTCCTCCTCGCCTACCGCAAGGGCGCGGCGCCCTCGCCGCGCATGGTGGATCTGCCGGAGAACTGGGCGCGTTCGGTCGGCGTGGTCAACGTCGTCGAGCTCGCGGCGATCTTCGCGGTGATCGCGGCGTCCAACGCGTCGGGCCGTCCCGGGCTGATCCCTCCGGCCATCGCGCTGGTGGTCGGCCTGCACTTCGTCCCGCTCGCGCGCCTCTACGACCAGTGGCAGTACAAGGGGACGGCCGCGCTGCTGAGCGCCGTGGCGGTCGCCGGCTTCGTCCTCTTCGCGGCCGGGCTCTCGGACGGGACCGTGCGGGCCGTGGTGGGCCTGGCCTCCGCGGCGACGCTGTGGGCGTCGGCGTACCACGTGGCGGTCAAGGGCTGACCGGGCCGGTGGGCGGCCCCTCGGTAGGGTGGGCCCGACAGCGCACCGTGTACCGGAACGAGGAGCAGACGTGAGCGAGCCGGCGTCCATCGCCCTGCAGCAGGAGATCGCCAGGGAGCTGGAGGTCGCGGAGACCTTCGACGCCCAGCAGGAGATCGAGCGCCGGGTGTCCTTCCTCGCCGAGCGGCTGACCTCCACCGGCCTGCGCTCGCTCGTGCTCGGCATCAGCGGCGGCGTCGACTCCACCACCGCGGGCCGGCTGTGCCAGCTCGCCGTCGAGCGCGCCCGGGGCGCGGGCCACGAGGCCCGGTTCTACGCGATGCGGCTGCCCTACGGCGTCCAGGCCGACGAGCACGACGCGCAGCTCGCACTCTCCTTCATCCAGGCCGACCAGGTGCTGACCGTGGACATCAAGCCCGCGACCGACGCCATGCAGGAGGCCCTGCTCACCGGCGACGTCGCCTTCCGCGACCCCCACCACCAGGACTTCGTGGTGGGCAACATCAAGGCCCGGCAGCGCATGATCGCCCAGTACGGGGTGGCCGGCGCGCACAACGGCCTGGTCGTCGGCACGGACCACGCGGCCGAGGCCGTCTCCGGCTTCTTCACCAAGTTCGGTGACGGCGCCGCCGACCTCGTCCCGCTGACCGGCCTGACGAAGCGCCGGGTGCGCGCCGTCGCGGAGGCGCTGGGCGCCCCCACCGAGCTGGTGTGGAAGGTGCCGACGGCCGACCTGGAGACGCTCGACCCGGGCAAGGCCGACGAGCACGCGCTCGGCGTCACCTACGACACCATCGACGACTTCCTGGAGGGCAAGCCGGTCGACGAGCAGGCCTTCGACACGATCGTCGGCCGCTACCGCCTCACCGACCACAAGCGCCGGCTGCCCATCGCTCCGTGACGCGCGGGGGCTCCCGTGCGGGCCCGCGCCGTCACGGCGGTCGGGGGCCCGCTCCCAACCGACATCCATCGGTCACCAACTCCCCAGCCGTGCAGAGAAATTGAACCGTTCCCGTCACTCTCTGTCTGTATTCTGATCGCTTCACTGATCGCGACGACCAGCAGGGGGATCTCCGCGTGTCCGAGCCCAGCCCACCACCCGGCCCCCCGGTCCCGCCCAGGCCCAGCACTCCCCCGGCTCCGGCCTCCGTCCCGCCCACCGGCCCCCCGCCCGCTCCTCCGCATCCCCCGGCCCCGCAGGGCGGAAGCCACCGGATGCCGGTCATCGCCGCGGTGATCACGGCAGTCGCGACGATCGCCGCAGCGGTCATCGCCGCCGTGGCGTCGGACGGGGACGGCCCACCGGGCGGCGTGGGGGGCGGACCCGCGAGGACCGTCGTGACGGCACCCTCCACGACCGCGGAGTCCACCCCCTCCGACGGACCGGCGGATCCCCCGGTGCAGACCCTGCCGGCGACCGCCTCTCCGACGCGAAACGCCAAGCCGCGACTGATCGCCGCCCCCGACTCGGGGGCCGCCGGGGACGTGGTGACGCTCACGGCCAGCGGCTTCGAGCCCGGGGAGCAGATCCGCATCAGCTTCCGGGACAGCGGGTCCGTCGAGGTCGATCTGCGGGACGTGACCGCGGACGCCGAGGGCCGGTTCGCCGCGGAGGTCCGGGTGCCGGCGGAGAACGGCTCGGGGTGGGACACACCCACGTTCCGGGTGGGAAGCCAGGACGACCCGGACGTCGACAATTCGGCCGACACCCCGTTCACCTTCACCGAGTGACCCCCGGAGGGACACCGCCATGCCCCGTGACCCCGACGGGACGTACCCGCCGATCGAGCCCCACGACCAGGGAATGCTGGACGTCGGCGACGGCAACCTCGTCCACTGGGAGGTCTGCGGCAACCCCGCAGGCAAGCCCGCCCTCGTGGTCCACGGCGGGCCCGGCTCGGGGTGCGGCGCACGCCCCCGGCAGTACTTCGACCCGGACCTCTACCGCGTCGTGCTCTTCGACCAGCGCAACTGCGGCCGGTCCACCCCGCACGCGAGCGACCCCGCCACCGACCTGCGGCACAACACGACGGCCCACCTGGTCGCCGACATGGAGCTCCTGAGGGAGCACCTGGGCATCGACAAGTGGCTGCTGTACGGCGGTTCGTGGGGCTCCACGCTGATCCTGGCGTACGCCGAGCAGCACCCGGAGCGGGTCTCGGAGATCGTGATCTCCGCCGTGACGACGACCCGGCGCAGCGAGATCGACTGGCTGTACAGGGGCGCCGGGCAGATCTTCCCCGAGGCCTGGGACCTGTTCCGGGCGGGTGCCCCCGAGGCCGAGGGCCCCGGGGACCTCGTCGCCTCGTACGCCCGGCGGACGGAGAGCCCCGACCCGGAGGTGCGGGCGAGGGCCACCGCCGACTGGTGCGCCTGGGAGGACGCGGTGCTGTCGATGGAGGCGCACACCGGCCCGCCCCCGTACAGCGGCAGACCCGGTCGCGACCAGCTGGCGTTGGTCAGGATCTGCGCGCGCTACTTCTCCCACGCCGCCTGGCTGGAGGAGGGGCAGCTGATCCGGGACGCCGACCGTCTGGCGGGCATCCCGGGCGTCCTGGTGCACGGCCGGTTCGACCTGGGCGGACCGCTGACCACCGCCTGGGAGCTGGCCAGGGCCTGGCCGGACGCCGAGCTGACGGTGATCGACGGCGCGGGGCACCTCGGCGGCCCCGCGACCTCCCGGGCGGTGCTGGCCGCGCTGGACCGGTTCGCGCGGCGCGTCTGAGATCACGCTTGCTTCGAGCACGCTCGAAGGAGTTGGCTTGGGCTCCATGAAGTACACGCAGCTCGGACGCACCGGACTCAAGGTCAGCCGCCTCGTGCTGGGGACGATGAACTTCGGCCCCCAGACCAACGAGAGCGACAGCCACGCGCTCATGGACGCCGCCCTGGAGGCGGGCGTCAACTTCTTCGACACGGCGAACGTCTACGGCTGGGGTGAGAACAAGGGCCGCACCGAGGAGATCCTCGGCACCTGGTTCGCGCAGGGCGGCGACCGCCGCGACAAGGTCGTCCTCGCCACCAAGGTCTACGGCAACATGGGCGCCGACGGCGAGGCGTGGCCCAACCACGACAAGCTGTCCGCCCTCAACATCCGCCGCGCCGTCGACGCCAGCCTCAAGCGGCTCCAGACGGACCACATCGACCTGTACCAGTTCCACCACGTCGACCGGGACACCCCGATCGACGAGATCTGGCAGGCCATCGACGTACTGATCCAGCAGGGCAAGATCCTCTACGCGGGCTCGTCCAACTTCTCGGGCTACAAGATCGCCCAGGCCAACGAGCGGGCCCAGCGGCGCGGCAGCTACGGCCTCGTCAGCGAGCAGTGCATCTACAACCTGATGGAGCGCGGCGCCGAGATGGAGGTCATCCCGGCCGCCCAGGAGTACGGCCTCGGGGTCATCCCGTGGTCGCCGCTGCACGGCGGGCTGCTCGGCGGCGCGATCCGCAAGGAGCGCGAGGGCGGCGGCGCCCGGTCCACGTCCGGCCGCTCCGGCGACGCGCTGGCCGACCCGAAGGTGCGGGCCCAGGTCCAGGCGTACGAGGACCTGCTGGAGAAGCACGGCCTGGAGCCCGGCGAGGCCGGTCTCGCCTGGCTGCTGACCCGGCCCGGCATCACCGGCCCGATCTCCGGCCCGCGCACGCGGGAGCAGCTCGACTCGGCGGTGCGCGCGGTGGAGCTGGAGCTCTCGGACGAGGTGCTGTCGGCCCTGGACGAGATCTTCCCGGGTCCCGGCCCGTCGCCGGAGAACTTCGCCTGGTGACGGCCGGCGGTACGGCTTCCGCCCCCGGGGCTCAGCCTCCGAGGGCGGAGGCCGCCGCCACGACGACGAACATCAGCACGAGCACGGCCGCCATGATGCGGTTTCTTGTCTTCGGGTCCACCCCACGAGCGTAACCGCCCCGCTCACCGCCCCAGCGGCCAGGCCCGCGCCACCTCGTACCGGGGCTGCTCCCCCGGCACCCCGTCCACGGGCAGACGGCTGCGTACGAGACTGAGCTCCCCGGCCTCCCAGTGCATGCCCTCGAAGCCCTCCAGCGCCGCCACGTACGAGGTCAGGTCGGCCTGCGTCCGGCTGCGGGCCAGGGTGAGGTGCGGGGTGAACCGGCGGTGCTCCTCCATCGGCACCCCGGCCCTGCGGGCGGCGGCGTCTGCGCGTTCGGCGAGCAGCCGCAGCGTGTCCAGGCCGCCCGCGGCCCCCGCCCACAGCGCCCGCCCGTCGAAGCGGCCCCCGCCGTGGATCCTGAGCGGAAACGGCTCGGTCCGGTGCGCGGCCCGCTCCAGCCGGACGTACAGCTCGGGCAGCAGCTCCTCCTCCACGTTGCCGAGGAAGGCCAGCGTGTAGTGCCAGCCGGCCCGCTCGGTCCAGCGGAGGTCCACGGCCCCCGGCATCCCGCGCAGACGGCCGACGGCCCCGGCCAGCTCCTCCACGGCGGGACCGGGTGGCAGGACGGCGGCGAAGAGTCTCTGGCTGCTCATGCGGCGAGTGTCCCAGCGTCCCCGCGTGTCCGGGGGCCCGGGCCTATCGTTGTACTACGCGGCTGCCCGCGCCCGTGCGACAGCGGGGAGGAGCGGCACGATGACCGTCGTCGACGACAGGATCGAGATGGCCGACACCAGCGACGAGCGCACCTTGGACATGATGTTCGAGTGGCTTGAGCCCACCCCCGAGGGATTCAAGGTCGAGATCGTCGCGGGGAACGTCTACATGTCGCCGCAACGGGACACGCACTGGCGGATCATTCTGGCCGTCATCAGGCAGCTTCTGGCCGGCTACCAGGAGAACCGGCTGCTCTCCGACGTACGCATCGACTACCCCGGCTGCCTCAACGGCTTCGCCTCCGATGTGGTGGCGCTCACCCAGGATGCCGCCAAAGGCGAGGACGGCCGCTGGCACTACCAGGACATCGAGTTCGTCGCTGAGGTGATCTCCAGGAGCACCGGTGCCAATGACTACGGCCCCAAGAAGGCCACATACGCCACCGCAGGCGTGCCCGTGTACCTCATCGTCGACCCGTACACCGGCACGTGGCACCTGCACACGCTCCCGAAGGGCGACGAGTACCGCAGCGTGCTGAGCCTCGACTTCGGCACCGCCATCGACCTCACCGACACGGTCGTGGGCCTCACTCTGAAGACGGCCGCCTTCCCCCGCGACTGAACGCCGCCGGACGCGCGACTGCCCCCCACCGGCCTGGGTGGAGGGCAGTGACGGGACGGGCGGTTCTCAGGCCGCCGTGGCCAGCTGTTCCCTGGGGACGAACCGCACGTGCGGGCGGCCCGGGCGCAGGTCGACCTTGACGCGGAGGCCGCCGACGCGGGTCAGCGCGAAGCCGACCCCGAGCGCGGCCAGCATCGAGATCGCCCCGCCGGCCGCCATGCCGGTCCGGGCGCCGTACACGTCGCTGATCCAGCCGACGATCGGCGCGCCCACCGGTGTGCCACCGGCGAAGACCATCATGTAGAGGCTCATCACCCGGCCCCGCATCTCGGGGTCCGAGGCCATCTGGACGCTCGTGTTGGCGCTGATGTTGGTCGTCAGGCCGATCATGCCGATCGGGACCAGCAGCAGCGAGAAGAGCCAGACGGACGGCGACAGCGACGCGGCGATCTCCAGGACACCGAACAGGGTGCCCGCGGCGACCAGCATCCGCAGCCGCGAGGAGCGGCGGCGGGCGGCGAGCAGGGCTCCCGCGAGGGAGCCGGCGGCCATGAGGATGTTGAAGAACGAGTACATCCCGGCGCCGCCGTGGAAGATCTCGTCGGCGAAGGCCGTCAGCCAGATCGGGAAGTTGAACCCGAACGTGCCGACGAAGCCGACCAGGACGATCGGCCAGATCAGCTCGGGTCTGCCCGACACGTAGCGCAGCCCCTCACGCAGCTGGCCCTTGGCGCGCTTGACGGTCACGGACGGGTGGAGCTCATGCGTACGCATCATGAGCAGCCCGACCAGCGGGGCGATGAACGACAGCCCGTTCAGCATGAAGGCCCAGCCGCTGCCGACCGTGGTGATCAGGACACCCGCGACGGCGGGGCCGATGAGCCGGGCGGACTGGAAGTTCGCCGAGTTCAGGCTGACCGCGTTGCGCAGCTGCGCGGGGCCGACCATCTCGGAGACGAACGACTGGCGCGCCGGGTTGTCGACGACGGTCACCATGCCGAGCAGGAACGCGATCAGATAGACGTGCCAGACCTGGACGACGCCGGAGAGGGTCAGCACGGCGAGTGCGATGCCGCACAGGCCGAGCGCCGCCTGGCTGATGAGCAGCAGACGCCGCTTCGGCAGCCGGTCGGCGATGACACCGCCGTACAGGCCGAACAGCAGCATCGGGAGGAACTGGAGGGCCGTGGTGATACCGACGGCGGCGGCGGACCCGGTGAGGCTCAGGACGAGCCAGTCCTGCGTGATGCGGGACATCCAGGTACCGGTGTTGGAGATCACGGCGCCCGTGGCGAACAGGCGGTAGTTGCGGATCTTCAGCGACGAGAAGGTCCCGCCGGTCTTGCTCTCGTGGGTGGAAGTCGGTGCGGGGGCGGAGTCTGCTCCGGATCCCGTACTCAAAAGGGTTCGCCTCCTCGGGCGTATACGGCGTGCGGACTGACGGGGAGGTGACCGCGGGAGGCGGGGGCCGTGGGCCCGTGCCTCCCGCCGGGGTCACAGGTGGGCAAGCTTCTCCAGCACGGGCGCGGCGGCCCGCAGCTTCTCCCACTCGTCCTCGTCCAGGCCCTCGGCGAGGTTGGCCAGCCAGGCGTTCCGCTTGGAGCGGCTCTCGGCGAGCATGGCTTCCGCCTGCTCGGTCCGGCTGACCCTCTTCTGCCGACGGTCATCGGGGTGCGGTTCCAGTCTGACCAGGCCCTTGGCTTCCAGCAGCGCGACGATGCGGGTCATCGACGGCGGCTGCACGTGCTCCTTGCGGGCCAGCTCACCGGGAGTGGCCGAGCCGCAACGCGCGAGCGTGCCGAGCACCGACATCTCGGTGGGGCTCAGCGACTCGTCGACACGCTGGTGCTTCAGCCGCCGGCCCAGCAGCATCACGGCGGAGCGGAGGGAGCTCACGGCGGCGGCACTCTCACCGTCGTGGATCAGGTCAGGCATGTTCCTTAGCGTAACTCATTAGCTGTGCTAAATACCACCTGGTGGTACACGCGCGAGAAACTGATCACCCGAACGAGTGAGTATGGGGCGGAAAGAGCCACAAGAAGGCCATGTGTGCCGCGACCCTGCTTGGCATGGGATCGACAGTGCTCAGCCTGCGCATAGACGGTGAGCTGCTCGACCGGCTCCGCCGTCACGCCGCCAGACGCGGCATGAGCGTCCAGGACTACGTGGTCCGGACGCTCGTTCGCGACGATTTCGACGAACGCTTCCACGCGGCCGTCGACGAGACCGAGAAGTTCTACGGGGCGGACCCCCGTCAGGCGGACCCGGCCGACCGGGTCACATGACGGGGATCCGCCCCGCAGGGGTGGGAGCTCCGCTGAGGATGTTCCGCGTCTACGTGAGGCCGAGCGCCGGCATCGCGTAGTAGAAGACGAAGACCGCGGAGACCACGTACATGGCCACCGGGACCTCCTTGCCCCGGCCGGCCACCAGGCGCATCAGGCTGAAGGCGATGCAGCCGATGCCGATGCCGTTGGTGATCGAGTACGTGAGCGGCATCATCAGCATGGCGAGGAAGGCCGGGATGGCGAGCGTGTAGTCGCCCCAGTCCACGTCCCGCACATTGCCCGCGAGGATCAGGAAACCGACCGCGATCAGGGCCGGGGTGGCCGCCTGCGAGGGGACCATCGTCGCCAGCGGCGTCAGGAACAGCGCCACCGTGAAGAGCAGCCCGCTCACCACGCTCGCAAGACCCGTACGCGCACCTTCGCCGACGCCCGCCGTGGACTCCACGAAGCAGGTCGAGGCGGAGGAGGAGGTCGCGCCACCCGCGGCGACGGCGACACCGTCGATGAGCAGGACCTTGTTGATGCCCGGGAAGTTCCCGTCCTTGTCCATCAGCTTGGCCTCGTCGCCGACGCCGAGGATGGTGCCCATCGCGTCGAAGAAGCAGGACAGCAGCACGGTGAAGACGAAGAGGATGCCGGTCAGATAGCCGACCTTGGCGAAGCCGCCGAACAGGCTGACCTCACCGATCAGCCCGAAGTCCGGTGACGAGACGGGGTTGCCGGGCCACTCCGGGACGGTCAGGCCCCAGGCGCCGGCCGGCAGGTCCGCGATCGCGTCGATGGCCACCGCGACGATCGTCATGACGACGATGGAGAGCAGGATCGCGCCCGGCACCTTGCGGACGATGAGCCCGAGGGTGAGCAGCGTGCCGAGGATGAAGACCAGGACGGGCCAGCCGTTGAGGTGGCCGTCGCTGCCGAGCTGGAGCGGCACGGTGGTGTGCGCGGCGTCCGGGATGCGGGAGACGAAGCCCGAGTCGACCAGGCCGACCAGCAGCACGAAGAGACCGATGCCGATCGCGATGCCCTTGCGGAGAGAGCGCGGCACGGCGTTCATCACGCGCTCACGGAGCCCGGTCGCGACCAGCAGCATCACGACGATGCCCGCGAGGACGACCATGCCCATCGCGTCCGGCCAGCTCATCCGGGGGGCGAGCTGGAGGGCGACGACGGTGTTGACGCCGAGACCGGCGGCGAGCGCGATCGGCACGTTGCCGATGACGCCCATCAGGAGCGTGGAGAACGCCGCCGTGAGCACGGTGGCCGTGACGAGCTGTCCGCCGTCGAGCTGGTGCCCGTACATGTCCTTGGCGCTGCCGAGGATGATCGGGTTCAGCACGATGATGTACGCCATCGCGAAGAACGTGGCGAACCCACCGCGGATCTCCCGGGCGACCGAAGACCCCCGCTCGGAGATCTTGAAGTAGCGATCGAGGAACCCGTGCGGCGGCTGCGGCATCGGAGGCTGATCGACCGTGGCGGTGGCCGAGGAGGACATGTATGACCTTCAGTTGTGCATCGGGGGATGAAACCAGACAGATTTGGATGTTCACACGAATAAATCGAGTCATCCACAAGCAGATTCAGTATGAATACATAAGCGAAAGATCGCTATCTCCGCGCGTAGATCCTTGGGCCGACTGGCCCGCGACACCCCCCGTTAGACTGGCCGCATGGAGAAGTGGACACCGAAGCACGAGGCACCCGAGCCCCTGGAGGGTCCCGTCGTCGCCACCATCACCGGCGGCACGATCCTCTGGTTCGTTCTCTTCCTGGTGCAGGTTCCCTTCTACGGCTGGTTCGACGACCGCGGGCACGCCTGGTGGATCTGGGTCTGCCTGGCCGGAGCCGGGCTGGGCCTGATCGGCATCTGGTACGTCCGGGGACGGGACGCCGCGATCAAGCGCGCCGCCGCCCAGGCCGCCGCCGAGGCCGGGGCCGGCACCCCGGGGTCCGCGCACTCCTGACGTACACCCCCCGTAGGGGCCCTCTCCTCCCCTGGTCGGAACTTCCGGCCCCCGGCGGGTGAATCACCCCTTCCGCCCGTACGGTCGGAACCATGACGCAGCGGGCAGTCGACTCCTTCGGTGAGCAGCCGGACCCTCTCCAGCCCTCTCCCGCGCCCGCACCACCCGGCGGGCTGAGCACCGCCGAGGTGGCCGAGCGGGTCGCGCGGGGCGAGGTCAACGACGTACCGGTCCGCTCCTCCCGCTCCGTGACCGAGATCGTCCGCGCCAACGTCCTGACCCGGTTCAACCTGATCATCGGTGTGCTCTGGGTGATCATGCTGCTCGTCGCGCCGATCCAGGACAGCCTCTTCGGCTTCGTGATCATCGCCAACACCGGGATCGGCATCGTCCAGGAGTGGCGCGCCAAGAAGACCCTGGACGGCCTCGCGGTGATCGGCGAGGCGAAACCGACCGTGCGGCGCGACGGGGTGTCCGCCGAGGTCTCCGTCTCCGAGATCGTCCTCGGCGACCTGGTCGAGCTGGGCCCCGGGGACAAGGTGGTCGTCGACGGCACGGTCGCCGAGGCCGACAGCCTGGAGATCGACGAGTCGCTGCTGACCGGCGAGGCCGACCCCGTGATCAAACGGCGGGGCGACCCGGTGATGTCCGGCAGCTTCGTCGTCGCGGGCGGCGGGGCGTTCACCGCCACCAAGGTCGGCCGCGAGGCGTACGCCGCCCAGCTCGCCGAGGAGGCGTCCCGCTTCACCCTCGTCCAGTCGGAGCTGCGCAGCGGCATCAGCACGATCCTGAAGTACGTGACCTGGATGATGGTGCCGACCGCGATCGGGCTCATCATCAGCCAGCTCGTCGTCAAGGACAACAACTTCAAGGACTCGGTGGCCCGCACGGTCGGCGGAATCGTCCCGATGATTCCCGAGGGACTGGTCCTGCTCACCTCGGTCGCCTTCGCGATCGGCGTCATCCGGCTCGGCCGCAAGCAGTGCCTGGTGCAGGAGCTGCCCGCGATCGAGGGGCTGGCCCGGGTGGACATCGTCTGCCTGGACAAGACGGGCACCCTCACCGAGGGCGGCATGGACGTCACCGAGGTACGCCCGCTGAACGGCTCCGACGAGGAGTACGTCCGCCGCGTCCTGGGTGCCCTCGGCGCCTCCGACCCCCGGCCCAACGCCAGCCTCCAGGCCATCATCGACGCCTACCCGGACGGCGAGGGCTGGGGCGTCACGCAGTCCATGCCGTTCTCCTCGGCCCGGAAGTACAGCGGCGCCGCCTTCACCGAGGGCAACGGCGACGCGTCCGCCTGGCTGCTGGGCGCCCCCGACGTCCTGCTGGCCGAGGGCGACCCCGCCCTCGCGGAGACCGGTCACCTCAACGAGCAGGGGCTGCGGGTCCTGCTGCTGGCCCGCGCCGGGGGCGCGCTGGACGCCCCGGACGCCGCGTCCGGGGCCGTGCCCACGGCGCTCGTCGTCCTGGAGCAGCGGCTGCGGCCGGACGCCGGGGAGACCCTGGCCTACTTCGACGACCAGAACGTCGCGGCGAAGGTCATCTCCGGCGACAACGCCGTCTCGGTCGGCGCGGTGGCCCAGAAGCTAGGGATGCCGGGCGCGGAGCACACCCTGGACGCCCGCCGGCTGCCGTCGGACCCCGACGACATGGCGACGGAGATCGAGCGGAACGCGGTCTTCGGGAGGGTCACCCCGCAGCAGAAGCGGGACATGGTCGCGGCGCTGCAGTCACGCGGGCACACGGTCGCGATGACGGGCGACGGGGTCAACGACGTGCTCGCGCTGAAGGACGCCGACATCGGGGTCTCGATGGGTTCGGGCTCCGAGGCGACCCGCGCGGTGGCCCAGATCGTGCTGCTGAACAACAGCTTCGCGACGCTGCCGTCGGTCGTGGCCGAGGGCCGCCGGGTCATCGGCAACATCACCCGGGTCGCCACCCTGTTCCTGACCAAGACGGTCTACTCGGTGCTGCTGGCGATCCTGGTGGTCTGCTTCCAGGTGGAGTACCCGTTCCTGCCCCGCCATCTGACGCTGCTCTCCACGCTGACGATCGGCGTACCGGCGTTCTTCCTGGCGCTCGCCCCCAACAAGGAGCGGGCCCAGCCGCACTTCGTGCGCCGGGTCATGCGGTACGCGATCCCGTCCGGGGTCATCGCGGCGGCGGCCACCTTCGCGACGTATCTGCTGGCCCGGCACCACTACGCGGGCACGGGAGCGCTGGACGCGGAGACCAGTGCGGCCACACTCACGCTGTTCCTGGTCTCCATGTGGGTCCTGGCGATCATCGCCCGCCCGTACACCTGGTGGCGGATCGCCCTGGTGGCGACGATGGGCCTGTGCTTCCTCGTCGTGCTCGCCGTGCCCTGGCTCCAGGAGTTCTTCGCCCTGAAGCTGGTGGGCACGACGATGCCGTGGGCGGCGGTGGCGATCGCCGTGGTCGCGGCGGCCGTCCTCGAAATGGCCTGGAGGCTGGTCGGCCGCCGCTTCCGCTCGTGACGGGAAGGACTACTTCACGTCGACGAAGTCACCCGCGGCCGTGACGGTCGGGGTGGTGGACGTACCGGCGAAGCTGTAACGCCAGTAGCCGTCCACGGACGCCTTGACGGTGGTCTTCAGCGCGCCGGTGCTGCTCGACTTGATGGTCTTGACGGTGGTGTAGGTGCTGCTGTTCTTCTTGCGGAACTGCAGCTTGACGGCCTGGGTGGCGTAGCCCTTGTAGGTGCCGGTCTCCCAGTTGGCGCGCGAGAGCTTGCCGGTGACCGTGATGGTCTTGCCCTTCTTGACGGGCTCCGGGGCGGCGTTGACGGTCACCTTGGAGAGGCGCTGGAGCCTCGTCTTGCCGAACGCGTCGTCCTGGACGATCTGGCCGTCGTTGCTGAGCACCGCGGCGCCGACGTGCCAGCTGGTCGAGTCGGAGTTGATCAGCCACGCCGGGTCGACGGTGACCGTGAGCGTGCAGGTCGACGTCGTGGCGCTGGCCGCCTTGCAGGTGGCGGCCTCCTCGTTCTGCGTGAAGCCGAAGCTGTCGTCGGACTCGAGGTCGTCGCCGATCCAGAGGATGGTGCCGGCGTCGGCGATACCCGAGTCGTCCGTGGCGGTGATCGCGACGGTGACCTTCTTGGGGGCGGTGGTGCCCACCACGATGGCCTTGCCGCCGTTCACCACGGCCTTGGTGATCCTGAGGTCGTTGTCGGCGGTGACCGAACGGGCGGCCATGCGCCCCTTGGACTGCTCGGGGGCGGAGAGCCCGAAGTCGGGCGTCCAGCTCCGGCCGTCGTCGGCCGTGGCCGCCGGAACGGCGAGAGCGGACAGGGCCAGGGCGCCGGATACAGCGGCGACGGTGGCGCGAATACGCATGTGGTCCCCTGTGGAGCAGGGGACCCGCCGGAGTGTGTTCCTCCTGGCAGGTCCCAGCTGGTCGTCGAGTCTGATGACTCGACGGATCAGACAGCTCCCACCTGTGAATGGTTGTGCTCGTTACATGTATGTGATGTGAAGATCACACCGGTCAGTCGAACCAGCGGTCCCGTGCCAGCTCCTCCGTGCGGGACGGGTCCTCCAGCAGCGCCGCCACCTCGAAGCGGCGGGGCCACTGGCCGGCCGCCCAGGCGAGACCGGCCGCCACGCCCTCCAGGGTGGACGCGTGGACCACGCCGTCCGGGGTGCGCCGCCAGTCCAGCTCGACGCCGCCCGCCCGCAGCTCGCTGTGCTCGACATAGCTGTCGGGGGTCCCGACGCCCAGCAGGATGCGCACGGATTCCGGCACCCGGTGCTCCTCGCCCTCCGTCGTCACCCCGGCCTCGACGCTCTCGCCGAGCCGCCGCACCTGGAACAGGTCCGCCAGCTCCGCCGCCCTCGCCGGGGCCACCGGCAGCAGCGGGAGCCCGCCGGTCAGCGGGAGCAGATCGGGGGCGTCGGCGATCACGGCGTCCGCCGCGTCGACCACCCGCACCTCGTCGTCCACGACGGCCCGCAGCTCGTCCGGCAGCGTGACCTGCTCGGGATCGAGCTCGGCGAGCGCCGTGTAGAGCGAGTGCAGCTGTACGGGGCCGACGGGACGCTCCTCGTCGGCGAGCCTGCCCAGCAGCTCGGCCGCTCCGCCCGGCTCGTCCAGGAGCGCGGCCACCGAGGTCCGCACACCGAGCGCACGCAGCACCTGCGCGTCGTCGAAGCCCGTCGCGTCGGCCGGGTCGTACAGCCCGGCCAGGCGCGGGTCGCCGCCCTCGGCCCGCAGACCGGCGGGGCGGCGGCCGTCGAGCACGGGGTGGTCGCGCAGCCACCAGGCGGTGTACGGGCGCACCGACTGCGTCGTACCGTCCGGGAGCAGCACCCGGACCGGCTGGGTCAGCGCGTCCCGCAGCGGCGGGCGGGCGAGCATCGCGAGGGCCTGCGGCCAGGCGTCGTCGTCGACCAGGTCCAGATCGCGTACGGCGACGAGCTCGGTGGCGACCGGCGGCACGGGGGTGTCGGGCAGCTGGTCCAGGATGTCCTCGCACCACACGTCGACGGCGTCGAGCAGCCCGGCGTCGTCCGGCTCGGCGAAGTCGCTGTCGCGGGGCTCCAGTTCGTCGGGGTCCAGGACGACGTCCGCGGCCCGTACGAGGGCGAAGGTGGCCAGCACCCCGCAGGCGGTCAGGGGCTGTTCGCCCCAGCGCTCGGCCAGCTCCGCGTCGCACAGGGCGAGTTCGCCCTCGCGCATCACCTGGGCGAACGGGCTTCCCGGCAGGACGAGTTCACCGGCGGGCGCGGTCTCGCCGTCCTCGTCGGGCAGGGCCAGCGCGCCCAGCCAGGGTTCGTCGCCGGGCGCGAGGTCCGCGTCCCGCACGAGGGTGAGGACGGTGTCGGCGAGCTCGTCGCCGTCCAGCGCCTCCTCGTCCCAGATCTCGCCCGCGTCCAGCGACCCGGCGACGGCGGCCCGGACCTGCGGGGTCGTCAGGACGGCGCGCGGGGTGGCGGGCAGGGCGCCGAGCTTCTCCAGCAGGGGGTGCGCGGCGTCCGGATGGGCCACCTTCAGCCCCAGCCTGGCCAGCCGGGCGAGGACGGGGGCCGTCAGCGCGTCGGGCAGCGGCAGGAGCACCTGGCGGGGCCCGATGGTGGTGCGGGGCGGCGCGTCCGGGGTCCCGGCGAGGGGCACGGGCAGGCCGGAGAGCCGGTCGGGGTCGACCCCGGCCAGGCTGTCGTACAGCCTCCGCCACCAGTCCGGGTCGCGCTCCAGGCCGGCCAGCCGGTCGATGGCCTCGGTCAGCGGGACGCGGGCGACACCGAGCGTGCGCAGTTCGGTACGGCGTTCCAGGCCGGCGGGCAGCAGGCAGGGCAGCACCTCGGCGAGGACCCGTACGGTCTCCGCGCCCACGCCCTCGACGACCTCGGCCTCGACCGGCCGCAGCGCGGCGGCCTCCCTGCCGGGCGTCGCCGCGCCCTCCCAGTCCTCCCACTGGTCCGCGGCCTCGGAGGGGTCCCGGGGCGCGGCGGGCTCCAGGAACGCCACCCGGGGCAGCCGCTCCAGGATCGCTGCGCGCAGCGCGCCGTCGAGCCGCCCCTTGCCGAGCACGCCGGGCACGAGCCCGATGGTGGCCACGGACACGGGCTCCCAGCCCGCGAGCAGTTCGGCGTACGCGTCGGCCGCCCGCTGCACCAGGAAGTCGGTCAGCGGGCCCGGCGCGGGGTGCCTGCGGGTGGTGTCCAGCGGCAGCGAGGCGATCAGCAGCGCGGGCACGCCGAGGGGCTCGTCGGTGGGGGTGGGCGCGTGCACGACGGGGGCCGTGCGCGGGTTCCGGGGCGCGCCGTCCTCGTCCACCGGCACCGCCCAGGTCACCGACCAGTGCGGACGCAGCCGCTCCTCGACGGGCCGGTCGGCCAGCAGCGCCGGCTCCACGGATCCGTCGGCGCCGGCGGTGCGCCAGCGGTGCAGACCGTGCGCGGAGTCGTCGATGTGCGTGTACGGACCGTGCTGCGAGCGGCGCAACGTCCGTGCCCCGTCGGGGGTTTCGATGACGACCTCGTCGAGGCCGGGCAGGGTGAGGAGCAGCGCGTCGTCCACGCCGTCGAGCAGCCTGCCCACGAGGTCCTCGGCGACGCCGTCGCGCAGCGGAAGGACCACGACGGTGTCGTAGCCGTCGGGGGCGGTGCCCTCGGCGGGCATCGGGAGCCGGAGCAGCGGCACGTGTCCGTCGCGGCGGCGCAGCTCGTCCCCGAGGCCGGGGCTGCCGACGGCGGCCCCGGCGGCGAGGTCACGGGCCTCCGCGAGGGACCAGCGGACGCCGCCGTGCCTGCCGACGACGGCGGGCTCGTCGCTGACGGCCAGCACCGCGGCGAAGCCGACGCCGAAGCGGCCGACGGCCGACTCGTGGCCCTCCCGCTTGGCGGAGGCCCGCAGCGTGCTCAGCGACTCGACGCCGGTCGCGTCGAGGGGAGCGCCGGAGTTGGCGGCGGCGAGGACGGCGGGGCTGCCGTCGGACGCGGCGCGCAGGGTGAGGCGGAGCCTGCCGGGCACGCCCGCGCGGGCCGCGGCGTCGGCGGCGTTCTGGGCGAGCTCGACGACCAGGCGGTCGCGGTAGCCGCCGAGGACGAGGTCCTCCTCGGCGTTGGCGTCCTCACGGAAGCGGGCCGGGCCCGCACCCCAGGCGTCGAGCACGCCGCGCCGCAGTCGCGCCGTCCCGAACGGATCGGCCCCCTCGGTCGCATTCATGCCCACGCTCGTACTCCGCTCTTCCGGTGACCCGTGACGCCCAGTGTGCGCCCGAAGGTACCGCGACCGGGAAAGCGGCTGCGCCGCCCCTCACGGGCCCGGCCGTGCGCCGGGCCCCGGAGCGGGAGGGAGTGTCAGGAGTGGCCGAGGTCCTCGGTCGCGCCGTCGGGCTGGGACGGGACCGAGCCGGAGTCGTCCGACGGGCGGAGCGGGTAGTCGTCCACCTGCATCGTGTCCAGCGCGTGCGGCGCGGGCTTGGGCGGCTTCGGCATGACCGCCGCCTCGGAGTGCCCTCCACAGCCGTACGAGAGGGAGACCACGCGCCCGTCCGCGGGAGCGAACTCGTTCGCGCAGACCCCGAAGGCCTGCTTCAGCGAGCC
Organism: Streptomyces sp. CB02058; assembly: GCF_001905505.1. Classification (GTDB taxonomy): domain Bacteria; phylum Actinomycetota; class Actinomycetes; order Streptomycetales; family Streptomycetaceae; genus Streptomyces. The sequence continues at coordinate 240,459 of NZ_LIPG01000001.1, read as the reverse complement.
CGCCATCGGCACCAGGAACGCACAGGTGACACAGGACGCGGGCGCCGCCTGCGCCATGGGCGTCTTCGCTCCGAACTCCTCGTCCCAGCGGTCGGCCGCCAGCCGCAGCCCGTAGCGGGAGAGCACCCGGGCACGCCGGGTGCCGAGCTCCTCGGCGACCGAGGCGATCGAGCCGCGGCTCGTCGCGGGCGACGCCGTCAGCTCGGCGTCCTCGGCGTCGGCGAGGGCCGCCAGCTCCTGGGACACCTCGGAGACGGCGGAGTTCGGCAGAGGCTCGTCCTCGCCGGTCCAGCCGGGCTCCAGGCGCGGGTCCTCGGCCTCGGTGGGCAGCAGGTCGCCGGGGCCCATGTCGCCGGGGCGCAGCCGCTCGCTCCACGGCACCCACTCCGGGGCGAGGAGGGCGTCCGAGCCGGGCAGCAGCACCGTTTCGTCAAGGGTGACGTTCTTGGCGCGGGATGCCCGGGCGACCGTCACCGCCCAGCGCCAGCCCCGGTAGCCGGGCTCCTTGGACTCGAAGTAGTGCGTGACGACCCGGTCCCCTTCGGAGACCAGGGCCACGTGCTCACCGACCACTCCGGGCGCGGCGGCTTCTTCCGCCGCCGCGCGGGCGAGGTCTACCGCCTCGGCGCACAGGCGGTCGGGGGCGGGGGTACGGGCCGTACGGCTTCGCGTCGTCGCAGCACTCACAGGTCTCGCTTCTCTCCATACGCCGTCTCACGAGCGCGCCAGCAGCTCCATCGATGTCCGATTTCGGCCATGACAGTTGTGAGCGGAGCGGACCTGGGGGCCGCGTCGACGTCCACACCCGTTGTGCCTGCCTCGGGCGCGCCTTCTGCCACCCATTCTGCGGGATCGCGGAGAGGCGCGCGGCCAAGAACAACCGCCGGTGGCGCGTGAGTGCACGCTACCCTCTCCGCCGCCCCGCGCCCACCTGCCCGTCCCAAACAGGACCGTAACTGGTTCCGAAACCGTCGGATCCGCGGCCGGACCGGCTCCGATTCGCATCGGACCGGTGTCCGGTCCAAGCCATTTCCCGACCGGGGATGACTCACCCGACGGAGCGGACCGCCGCCGCGCCCCGCACGATCTTGGGTTCGTGACCGGGGGTGCTGGGGCACTATGACCACGTGGCCGCCGCCAGGTCGTCCGACGGATCCGGCCCGCTCCGCAGGGCGGGACGGGCGATGGGCCGCGCCCTGCGCGCCCCGTTCACCGGCACCGCGCGGGGAATCCGCAAGGCGACGCACGCCCACGGTGCGGGCGAGTCGGGCCTCGGCAAGCTGATCGAGCTGCACGCGGTCAACGGCGCGGGTGACGTCATGATCACCGTGGCGCTCGCCTCGACGGTGTTCTTCTCCGTACCGACGGACGAGGCCCGCGGGCGCGTCGCCCTCTACCTCGCCATCACGATGGCGCCCTTCACCCTGCTGGCCCCGGTCGTGGGACCGCTCCTGGACCGGCTGCCGCACGGGCGGCGGGCCGCGATGGCGGGAGCGATGTTCGCCCGCGCGGTGCTCGCGATCACGATGTCGGGCGCGGTGGCCACCGGCGGCCTGGAGCTCTATCCGGCGGCCCTGGCGGTCCTGGTCTGCTCGAAGGCGTACGGGGTCGTGCGCAGCGCCGTCGTGCCCCGTCTGCTGCCGCCCCGCTTCTCCCTGGTGAAGGCCAATTCGCGGGTGACACTGGCGGGGCTCCTGGCGACGGGGATCGCGGCACCGATCGGGGCGGGGCTGCAGACCATCGGTTCGCCCTGGCCGCTCTACGGCGCCTGCACGATCTTCCTCGGCGGGACCGTCCTCGCCTTCACGCTGCCGCACAAGGTCGACTCGGCCAAGGGCGAGCGCAAGGCCCGCCTCGTCCTCCCGCACGAGGAGGCGGCCCGCCCGGCCGCACCCGCCGCGTCCCCGGGGAAGGGCGGGCGCGGCAGCACCAGGACCGTGGGGAGGAAGGGCAGGGAGAAGCCGCCGGGGCTGCGTTCCGTCGGGCCGTCCGTCCTGCACGGCCTCCAGGCCAACGCCTCGCACCGCGCGCTCTCGGGGTTCCTGATCTTCTTCCTCGCCTTCCTGCTGCGTGAGCACCCGCTCGCCGGGCAGAGCGCCGCCGTCTCCCTCGGCATCGTGGGCGTCGCGGCCGGCACGGGCAACGCCTGCGGCACGGCGGTGGGCTCCTGGCTCAGGGCGCGCGGCCCGGAGGTGATCGTCGCGACGGTGCTGGGTCTGGCCCTCGCGGTCGCCGTCCTCGCCGCGATCTTCTTCAGCACGGTGATGGTCGCCGCCCTCGCGGCGGTCGCGGGGTTCACCCAGGCCCTGTCGAAGCTGTCGCTGGACGCCATGATCCAGCGCGATGTGCCGGAGGAGGTGCGCACCTCCGCCTTCGCCAGGTCGGAGACGCTGCTCCAGATGGCCTGGGTGGTCGGCGGCGCGATCGGCATCGCGCTCCCTCTCAACGGAGTAGTCGGCATGTCCGTCGCCGCGGGCATCCTCGCCCTCGGCGCCACCGCCTCCGTACGGGGCCTCCTGGGGGCCGCGCGGCGCGGCACACCGCACCCCCGCGTGGCGTGAGCGGTGCCGACCGATAACCTTCGGCGCATGACCGTTGCGTTCTTCTCCGGTAAGGGCCGTCGAATCGGCGTCGCTCTCGGTGCCGTGTCCGCGGGACTCCTTGTCCTGTCCGCCTGCGACAAGCCGACGCCGCTCGCCACCGTGACGGTCGGCGACAACTCGGTGAGCACCGAGGCCGCCTGCTACAACGACGGCAACGCGCTCAAGGAGTCCGAGATCCAGGGCTGCCTCAACAAGAAGGCGGAGAAGTCCGTCGAGGTCGCGATGGACGACAAGGTCCGCTTCGGCGTCGACCCCGAGGTCGCGGACAAGGGCTGGACGCTCTTCATCAACGGCCAGCAGGCCGAGCAGGAGCCGTACAAGCGGACCTACCGCTCGATCCCGGGCAGCGCCTTCTTCGCCAGCCAGACGGGCGAGACCACGGCGGACAAGACGCAGGTCAGCATCGTCGAGACCAGCGGCCAGAAGCTCACGGGCGTCTGGCACTTCCAGCTGAAGAAGACCTCCTGACCTCCTCGAACCACCCTGAAGAATCCGAGGACCACCGCCGTGCGGGTGCTTGTCGTGACCGCCGTCCCGGCCGAACGGGACGCGGTCACGCGTGCGTTCGGGGGTGATCCCGAGGTCCGGGAGGTGCCCGGCGCCCAGCTGCACCGCGCCGGGCCGTTCGACGTCCTGGCGGGCGGCGCGGGTCCGGCGGCGGCTGCCGCCGCCACCGCTTTCGCCCTCGCCGCGGCGCCCGCGTCCGAGCCGTACGCACTCGTCGTCTCGGCCGGTATCGGCGGCGGCTTCGCTCCCGCCGCGCCCGTCGGCTCCCTCGTCGTGGCGACCGGCATCGTCGCCGCGGACCTGGGCGCCGAGACCCCGGACGGCTTCGTGCCCGTCACCGGTCTCGGCTTCGGCAGGGACGCCTTCCTGCCGCCCGAAGCCCTCGTACGGGACGTGGCGGCGGCGACCGGGGCCGTGCCGGGCCCCGTCCTCACCGTCTCCACCGTGACCGGCAGCGCGGCCCGCACCGCCGAGCTCCTGGCCGCGCATCCCGGGGCCGTCGCCGAGGCCATGGAGGGCTTCGGCGTCGCGGAGGCCGCCGCCGGGCTCGGCGTACCGGCCCTGGAGCTCCGGGCCGTCTCGAACACCGTGGGGCCGCGCGACCGCGCGGCCTGGCGGATCGGGGACGCCCTGGCCGCGCTCACCGAGGCGTTCGGGAAGACCGCACCTGTAGTGGAAAGTTGGACCCAACATGACCGACACGACCGACACCGTGACTGACACCGCGACCGCTCCCTCGGGAGCATCGGGCCCCGCCCTGCGGATCGCCTTCTCGCCGTGCCCGAACGACACCTTCGTCTTCGACGCCTGGGCGCACGGAAGGGTCCCCGGCGCGCCCGCCCTCGATGTCACCTTCGCCGACATCGACCTCACCAACGGCATGGCCGAGCGAGGCGAGTTCGACGTTCTCAAGGTGTCGTACGCCGTCCTGCCGTGGGTGCTCGACGAGTACGCGCTGCTGCCGTGCGGCGGCGCCCTGGGGCGTGGCTGCGGGCCGCTGGTCCTCACGAAGGAGGCGGGCGCCGACCTGACGGGGAAGACCGTCGCGGTGCCGAGCGAGCGCTCCACCGCCTATCTGCTGTTCCGGCTCTGGGCGGCCGAGGTCGTGCCGGGCGGTGTGGGCGAGGTCGTCGTGATGCCGTTCGACGAGATCATGCCCGCCGTGCGCGACGGCCGGGTGGACGCGGGGCTCGTGATCCACGAGGCGCGCTTCACCTACCGGAACTACGGCCTGCACAGCCTCGCGGACATGGGCGAGCACTGGGAGTCGACCACCGGCCTGCCGATCCCGCTCGGCGCGATCATCGCCAAGCGCTCGCTGGGCGAGGAGACGCTGCGGCAGCTCGCGGACTCGGTCCGTACGTCGGTGCGGATGGCCTGGGACGACCCGGAGCGCTCACGGCCGTACGTCCAGGAGCACGCCCAGGAGATGGACCCCGCCGTAGCGGACCAGCACATCGGGCTGTACGTCAACGAGTTCACCGCGGACCTCGGGGAGCACGGCTACGCGGCGATCCGCGGCCTGCTGACCCGTGCGGCGGCCGAAGGGCTCGTCCCCGCGCTGGCGCCGGACGCGCTGTCCTTCGACGCCCGCTGACCACCCCCCGGGCCCGCCCGGCGGGCGGGCCCGGGGCAGGGCTCAGACGTCGAGCTGGTCGGCGACCGCCCTCAGCAGGCCGGCGATCTTCGCGCCCGCGGCCTTGTCGGGGTAGCGGCCCCGCTCCAGCATCGGCGTGATGTTCTCCAGCACGGTCGTCAGGTCCTGCACGATCGAGGCCAGCTCGTCCGGCCTGCGCCGCTGCGCCGCGGCGACGGACGGGGTGGGGTCGAGGATCACGACGGAGAGGGCCTGGTCACCGCGCTGGCCCGCGACCACGCCGAATTCGACGCGCTGGCCGGGCTTGAGGGCGTCGACGCCGGCCGGAAGCACTGAGGAGTGGACGAAGACGTCTGCGCCGTCGTCGCGCGAAAGAAAGCCGAAGCCCTTTTCCGAATTGAACCATTTGACCTTACCCGTGGGCACGTCTGTCCTCGTCCTCGTACTCGTCGGTGCGCGGGAGAGCCGCGATACGGCTCCGGATAGCAGTACAGCGGGTCACCGACCCGCCAGGTTCCAGGCTAATGGCCCGGAGGCCTGACACAAGACGTCGCCGAATGGTTCCGCCGAGCTGGGAACTACCCTGGCCGGGTGAGTACTACTCCTTCAGGCGCAGGCGACCGGCTCGTACAGGTCGGCGCGATCGTCTTCTTCATCGGCGCGCTGGCCACTCTGGTCACCGTGGCCCCGCTGTTCCTGGGCACCGAGCCCTTCCCGTCCGTCGCTTACTGGGTGTGCATGCTGATGGGCCTGGGCTTCCTGATCGCGGGCGCGGGGGTGGTCCGGTCGGTCTGGAAGAGCTCCCCGAAGCGCGCCGCCGCGCGGTAGCGGGCCCTCCCGCCCGTCATCCGGCCCGCCACTCCCGCGCGTACTCGTCGAAGATGACGCGCAGGTGGTGGCCGATCTTCAGGTAGTCGAGGTCGTCGAGATTGGCGAGCGACACCCGCACCGACCACTCGGGGCCGTCGAAGCCCCCGCCGTTGAGCAGCACCACGGAGGTCTGCTCGGCGAGCCGGAACAGCGGGTCGACGGGCTCGTAGTTCCGCTCCAGGAATCCGGCGAACTCCTTGCCGTGGACCCGCTCGGCCTCCGCGAGCAGGTCCAGCTCGACGTAGTACGCCGCCCGCTTCGGATCCTCCGAGATCTTCATGTGGACGCCCTCCAGGAGCAGGTCGAGCCGCTGCCGGACAATGGCGCGAATCCGGTGCTTGTACTCCTGGCCCTCGTCCAGCATGTCGAAGAGCGAGAACAGCGCCATCATCACCTGCTGCGGCAGCGAGAGCCCCGCCGTGTGGTTCAGCGCGACCTGCCGGGAGTCCGCCACCAGCCGGTCGATGAAGCGGATCTTCCCCGGCTCCAGCGACAGGGTCCCGTACCGCTTGTCGAGCCGGGCCTTCTGCTCCGGGGACTGGCGGGCCAGCATCGCGTCGATCACGTTGTCGTCGTGCAGCCCGATCACCCCGAGCCGCCAGCCGGTCGCACCGTAGTGCTTGGAGTAGGAGTAGACGAGCAGCGTGTTGCGCGGCAGGTCGGCGGCGAGGGAGCGGAACCCCTCCACGAAGGTCCCGTAGACGTCGTCGGTGACGACGATCAGATCGGGGTTGCGCTCGGCGACGATGGAGACGATCTGGTCGGAGACCCTGGTGGACAGGGCCAGCGAGGGCGGGTTGCTCGGGTTGACGCAGCAGACCAGCTTCACCGAGGGATCGGCGAGCTTCTCGACCTCCTCCGTCGGGTAGCGCCACTGGCGCACCCCGGTCTCGGTGAACAGGCTGGCCTGCACGTGCACGATGTCGAAGCCGTAGGTGTCGAGCTCCGGGATCTCCAGGTACGGCGTGAAGACCGGGACCATCAGGGCGATCCGGTCGCCCTTCTCCAGAATCCCGTTCTTCATCAGGGAGTCGAAGATGTAGCACATGGCCGCCGTGCCGCCCTCGGTGGCGAACAGGCTCAGCGTCTGGCCCTCGGGCGGCCGGTGGTCGAACATCTCGTCCGCCAGATAGCCCCGCACGATCTGCTCGGTGTGGCGCAGGATGCGGTCCGGGACCGGGTAGTTGTCGCCGATGGAGGAGTCCGCCAGCTCGTGCACGAAGGCGTCGGGCAGGAAGCCGAAGCGTTTCACCGCCAGGTCGACGCACGCCTTGAGCAGCTCGATGCCGGGCAGTCCTGGGTTGGTGCGGACGAAGTACTCGAAGCGCTCGGCGCAGCCCGCCTCCTCCGGCATGCCGCCCAGGTTGTCGGCCGTCCACACCCGCCTGGACTCGCTGATCGCGAAGTAGCCGAGCGCGTGGTACGCCTCCCGGGGGCCGGTGGCCACCCAGTTCGGGTTGCCGCGGCCCGCGTTGAGCATCGCCCGGGTGGCCTTGCCCTTCTGGCCGGACTTGTCGCGCTGGGCCTCCGTCGCGATCTGGATGAACTTGTCCTTCAGCTCGAAGGGGGAGAGCTGGGCGAAGGACCGGATCTCTTCCCGGCTGAGGGTGGTCTTCGGCATGGTGGTGTCCGCTCCCGTGCAGGTCGTGTGGGTCAGTGGTTGAGGATGACGATCACGGCGCCCCACACCGTCAGCAGGACGTTGCCGACGGCGTACGGAATCGTGTAGCCGAGGGTGGGGATCTGGGATTTCGAGGTCTCGTTGACGGCGCCGATCGCCGCCGTGGTGGTCTGACCGCCCGCCAGGACGCCCATGAGCACCGGGAAGCGGATCTTCTGCACGTAGTGCCCGACCAGGAAGCCGACGATCAGGGGCACGACGGTGGCCACGGCGCCGAAGACCAGCAGTCCCCAGCCGGCCGAGGACAGGCCGCTGGTGAAGCTCGGTCCCGCGTTGATGCCGACGACGGCGACGAAGACGCACAGCCCGAGCGTGTCCATGAACCACTGGGCTCCGGGCGGAACGTTTCCGTACGTCGGGTACCGCCCGCGGATCCAGCCGAAGACCAGGCCCATGATCAGGCCGCCGCCCGAGGTGGAGAGTGAGATCGGCACCCCGCCCGCGGTCAGCGCCGGGATACCGATGCAGCCGCCGAGGAAGATGCCGAGCCCCACCCAGACCATGTCGGTCGCGAAGCTCGTCGGCACGGGCTTGCCCAGCGCCTTCGCGGCCGGGCCGACGAGCCGCTCCGGGCCGGTGAGGATCACCGTGTCGCCGCGCTCCAGCCGGGTGGAGAGCCGGTAGGGGAACTCCGCCCCGGCCCGGTACAGCTTGTCGACGTACACGCCGACCATGAACGGCTCCCGGCGCAGCTCCTCGACGGTCCGGCCGAGCTGCGCCTTCTCGGACGCCACCACGTGCAGGGTCTCGGTGCGGTAGCCGAGGAGCTCGACGTCGTCGGCCTCGGTCCCGATGTGTGTACGCGGGTCGAAGGCGACCAGGTCGCCCCGGACGGCGCTGACCGCGACCGTGTCGCCGAGCTGGAGCGTGCGGGACTGGTCGTGCTCCAGGACCGTGCCGTCGCGGCGGACTCCCGTGAGGTAGACGCGGCGCCCCAGCTGCTTCTGCTGGTCCTCGAAGTCCGCGACCGACCGGCCGACGAGGTCGGGGCGCTCGACGCGGTAGGCGCGCAGCACCACCTCGTAGTAGCCCTCGCCCTCGTCCGGGCTCTCGTCGGGGGCGTCCATCTCGGCGGCGAGTTCGGCGCTCTCCTTCGCCAGGTCCCTGCGGTAGAGCTTGGGCAGGACGTTCGCCAGGAGCATCGCGCAGAGGATGGTGCCGAGCGGATACGTGACCGCGTACCCGACGGCCACGAGGTTCTGTTCGGACTTGGCCTCGGAGGAGGAGAGCCCGGGCAGGGTGCCGATGGCGTCCTGGGCGACACCGATGGCGGCCGACTGGGTGAGGGCCCCGCTCATCAGGCCGGCGCCGAGGCCGGGTCCGTATCCGAGGAGGACCGCGAAGAGCCAGGAGACCAGCAGCCCGGTCACACAGACGACGACCGCGTTGACGACCTGGGGCAGACCGTCCTTCCTCAGCCCCCGGAAGAACTGCGGGCCGACGCGGTATCCGAGGGCGAACAGGAACATGATGAAGAACAGGTTCTTCACCGTGTCGTCGATCTCCACCTTGAACTGCGCGCCCAGGACCAGCCCGGCGACCAGACAGCCCGTCACCGCGCCGAGGGCGATGGCCCGGTAGCGGACCTTGCCGAGCAGGAAGCCGAGCGCGATCACGAGGAAGACGAGCAGTTCGGGGTGCGGCTGGAAGATGTTGCGGTTCAGGAAGTCGATCACTCAGGCCCCCAGGACTCCGACGAGGATGGGACCGGTCAGTGGCAGCAGGAAGTTGGAGAGCGTGTAGGTGATCGTGTAGCCGAGGAGCGGTACGGAGCTCTGGGCCACCTGGGTGATGGCGGTGATCGCCGGGGTGGAGCACTGCTGCCCGGCGATGGCCCCGATCAGGAGCGGTTTCTCGATCTTCAGCAGCTTGCGCCCGACGATCAGTGAGATCGTCGCCGGGACGACGACCATGGCGATGCCGGCGACCGGCAGCAGCGCCCCGTACTCCTTGAGGAGCGGCCAGGCCTGGGGCCCGGCGGCCAGTCCGGTGCAGGCGATGAAGACGGCCAGGCCCATGTCCTTCAGAGTGCTCGCGGCCTGCGGCGGGAAGGCGCCGAAGGTCTGGCTGCGGGAGCGGAACCAGCCGAAGACCAGGCCGGAGATCAGACAGCCGCCACCGGTGCCGAGCGACAGCGGCACGTCCCCGGCCTTGACGACGACCTGGCCGAGCAGGGAGCCCGCGACGATGCCGAAGCCGAGGTAGATGAAGTCGGTGGAGTCGTTCTTGACCACCGCGCCGAGCTTCTTGACCAGTCGGTTCAGCCCGCCCCTGGCCCCGACCAGGGTGAGCACGTCGCCCCGGGCGAGGGTCGTCTCCCCGGTCGCCGGCAGGTGCTGTTCGTTGCGCAGTACGTCGGTGATGTAGACGCCGTCCTTGCGGAACTCCGGGTGGCGCTTCTCCAGCCGGTCGATGGTCGCGCCGACGGTCTCCTTTTCGGTGACGGCGACCTGACTGGTGGCCAGCGGGGTGTCGAGCCCCGGCACGGCGGGGGTCTCCGGGCCGATCTCCCGGCCCGCCTCGATGATGGCGGCCCGCAGGCCGACCACCTGGACGAGGTCGCTGAGCGTCAGTTCCAGTCCGGGCTCGGGCGTGAGCAGCTTGCTGCCCCGCTTGACCCCCTCGACCGTGATCCGGCCGCCGGACGCGCTCTGCAGGTCACCGACGGTCCGGCCGTCGGCGTGGGTCACCAGATAGGTGCGGCCGACCATGCCGGGGAGCGCCTCGCGCTCGTCGGACTCCAGACCGCTCTTGCCGCCGCGCATCTTCTCCCACAGCCTGCGCGAGTCGTCCGCCAGGTTGATGCGGAGGAGCATCGGCATGATCTGGCTGGTGTAGAGCACGATGGTGATCAGGCCGAAGAGGTAGCAGACCGTGTACGCGGTGGCCACGTGGCCCTGGTACTGGGTGATCTGGTCCGCGGTCAGGTCGCTGAGCTTGCCGATGGCCTCGGTGGCCGTGCCGACGACGGCGGACTCGGTGGCCGCTCCGGCGAGGATTCCGGCGGCGGTGCCCACGTCCAGGTCGAAGGCCTCGGCCAGTCCGTAGGCGATGCCGAGGACGCAGACCAGCTCGATCAGGCAGAGCGCGAAGAACCGCAGGCTGCTGCGGTTGAGGTTGGCGAAGAACTGGGGGCCGGCCATGTAGCCCAGCGAGAAGATGAAGAGCGCGAAGAAGACGGTCTTCACGTCTTCGTCGACGCTGATGTGCTGGGTGCCGAGCAGCAGCGACACGATCAGCGTGCCGCAGATGCCGCCGAGCGTGATCGGACCGACCCGCAGCTTGCCCACGAGGTATCCGGCGGCCAGGCAGAGGAAGAGGGAGAGGGCGGGATTGTCGCGGAGAACACCCACCCCGCCTCACCCGCCGATCGGGCGATAAATGCACTTTTGAGACATAGGGGAGAAATTAACAGCAGTGTCCCGGGACGGCACCCGCGACAGACCGGGCCGCCCGACCCGGACCTGGGGGTGCCGCCCGGCACATCGGGCGCGCGTGGGCCGTCGGAGCGTCACCCGCGTCGAGCACCGCCAGGGGCGTCAGGCCGCGGTGAACGTCCGCAGCCAGGCGGGGAACGCGGTGAGGTCCGGCAGGACGACCTCGGCCCCGGCCGCCCGGAGCTCCTCCTCGTCGCACGGACCGGTGGTGACGCCGACCGACAGGGCGTTCGCGGCGTGCGCGCCCCGCACATCGCCGGTGTGGTCGCCGACATAGATCCGCGCCCCGTGCTCCAGGAGCGCCTCCGCCTTGCCCTCGGCCCAGAGCCCGCCGATCAGCACGTCGGCCTCGATGCCGAGGTGCGCGAGGTGGAGCTTGGCGTTCGGCTCGTACTTCGCGGTGACGACCATGGCCCGGCCGCCGAGCGCCTGGACGGCCGCCACGGACTCGCGGGCGCCGGGGAGCGCGGTCGTCGGTGTGATGGCCGTCTCCGGGTAGATCGCGCGGTACCGGTCGGACGCCTCGGCGACCGCGTCGGCCGGGAACCAGTGGGCCATCTCCTCCTCCAGCGGGGGCCCGAGCCGGCTGACGACCAGGTCGGTGTCTATGTACACACCCGTCTCGGCGGCCAGCACCTCGTAGGCGGCCTTGATGCCGGGCCGGGAGTCGATGAGCGTCATGTCGAGGTCGAAGCCGACCGTCAGGGTGGGTGAAGGCATGGAGTCCATTGTGCCGAGTGTCCCGGCGGGCGGATGCGACGGAGCCGCCCCAGGGGGCCGGGCCCGTCGGCCGACGGGCAGACTCTCCGCGACTGCTCCCTGCCGAGGAATGAGAAGTGACCCCGTACTCCCTGGCCTTCTACGTCCACACCGTCACCACCGGCACGGTCCTCGGCCTCCGGCCGGCCGACTCCCCGGACCGGGTCGCCGCCGTCATGGGGACGGACTTCGCCGAGAACGCCTTCGGCCGGCGGACCATGGTGCGCGACTACGGTCTCGCCGAGTTCCACTTCCACCGCGACCGCGGCGACGCCCCCTGGGCGGGACACCACTTCAGCCTCCAGGTGCACCGGCTCGCCCGCCGCGACCGCACCCTGCCGGGCGAGGTGCTCCGCGCCCGCTACGGGCCCTTCGCCCCCCGGCTGCGGTTCGAGAAGCTCCACCGCCTCCTGGACCGGCGCGGCGTCCCGCTGGTGGAGATCCCGGAGCCCGCGGCCAACGGACCGCGCTACCGGACGTTCTGGCAGCCCGGCTCACGGACGGCCGTCTCCTTCACCACGTCCCGGGACACCGGCGGCAGGCCGGGAAGCCCGCCCGTCGGTGAGGTGTACCGGATCCAGGCACCGGTGACCGTCGCTTAGGGCCTTTCGTTCGGATCGGAGCCCGCCAAGATCCGAACGAGAGACCCCAGGTGGAGATGCGCGCCGCCCGCGCCCGGTGACCGGGGCAGCAGGCCCCCTGCCCTCCCTCACAGGCCACGCATAGACTTAGCCAAGCCTTACCTCCCCCTTTCCGGGGTTTGCCCCTCCTTGTTCGCGCTCACCCCGATTGGTTCCGATGGCAGCCGCCGCTCCCCGCCTGTCCAGACGCGCGCTCGCGATCTCCGCGGCCGTCGTCGCGCTGCTGGCGGCCGTACTGCTCAGCCTCGCCGTGGGCGCGCGGTCCATCGCGCCCGGCGCCGTGCTCGACGCCCTGCTGCACGGCGGGCATTCCGACGCCGCCGAGGTCATCAGGGAGATGAGGGTGCCGCGCACCCTGATCGGGCTGATGGTCGGCGCGGCACTCGCGCTGGCGGGCACGGTGCTCCAGGGCATCACCCGCAACCCCATCGCCGACCCCGGGATTCTCGGCATCAGCCAGGGCGCCTCGGTCGCCGTCGTGCTCGCCATCGCGTACGCGGGCGTCCACACCCTCACCGGCTACGTCTGGTTCGCCTTCGCGGGTGCCGCCGTCGCGTCCGTCGCGGTGTACGCCGTCGCCTCCCGGGGGCGCGGCGGCGCGACTCCGGTGAAGCTCGCGCTGGGCGGCGCCGCGATCAACGCGCTGCTGGTGTCGGTGACGATGGCGGTGCTCACCACGAAGGCGTCGGCGCTGGACGAGTTCCGCTTCTGGCAGGTGGGCTCGATCGCCGGCCGGGAGGCGGAGGTCGCCCAGCAGATCTGGCCGTTCCTGCTGATCGGCACGGTCCTCGTGGTGTCCGTGGCGCGCGGTCTTGACGCGCTGGCGCTGGGCGAGGACGTGGCGAAGGGCCTCGGCCAGAACGTGGCGGCCGTACGCGTCGTCGGAGGCATCGGGGCCACCGTGCTCACCGGCGCGGGCGTCGCGGCGGCCGGGCCGATCGCCTTCGTGGGCCTCGCCGTGCCGCACATCGCCCGGGCCCTCGTGGGCAGCGACCACCGCTGGGTGCTGCCGATGGCGGCGCTCGTCGGGCCCGTGATGCTCCTGGTCTCCGATGTCGTCGGCCGGGTCCTGTTCCCGCCGGGCGAGGTCCCGGCGGGCGTGATGACGGCGCTGATCGGAGTGCCGTTCCTGGTCGCCCTCGTACGCCGGAAGGCGGTGCCCGCATGAGCGCGGACACGGCAGTGCCCGCACGGACCCCGGTCCGGCCCGCCGGTTACGGCCTCGTACGGGTCGGGAAGCGGGCCCGCTTCCTGGTCCACCGGCGCGCGGGGGTCGTCGCGGCGGCGCTCGTCGCGCTGCTGGTGGCGGTCTGTGTCGCGTACCTCTGCGTCGGCGAGAACTTCGTCGCGCCCGCCGAGGTGGTGAGGGTCCTGTTCGGGCAGCCCTCGCCGGACGAGCTGGTCGTGGGCACGCTGCGGCTGCCCCGGATGGTGGTCGGGCTGCTCGTCGGCGCGGCGTTCGGGGTCGCCGGGGCGCTGATCCAGACCGTCGCCCGCAATCCGCTGGCCAGCCCGGACATCATCGGGATCAGCCAGGGCGCGAGCGCGCTCACGGTCGCCGCGATGACCTTCGGCCTGACCTCGTACACCGTCCTGCCGTATCTGTCCGTCGTCGGCGGCATCGCGGCCGCCGCGCTCGTCTACGTCTTCGCGTGGCGCGGCGGGCTCCACGCGACCCGCTTCGTCCTCATCGGGATCGGCTTCGCGATCGCGCTGCGGTCGCTGACGACCCTGTTCCTGACGAAGGGCGACTACCTCGTCGCCCAGCAGGCGCAGATCTGGATGACGGGCTCGCTCAACGGCCGGGGCTGGGACGAGGCCGCCCCGATCGGCTGGGCGCTCGTGGTCCTGTTCCCCGCCGTGCTGTGGGCGGCGCGGGCGCAGCGCACCGTCTCGATGGACGACGACACCGCGACGGCGCTGGGTGTGCGTCTGGGGCGCGTACGCCTGGGGCTCGTCGCCCTCGGGGTGGTCCTGGCGTCGGTGGCGACGGGGACGGCCGGGCCGGTCGACTTCGTGGCGCTGCTGGCCCCGCAGATCGCCCGCCGGATGACGCGTACGGCGCAGATCCCGCTGCTCTGCTCCGCGCTGCTCGGCGCGGTGATCGTGGTCTTCGCGGACCTGCTGGCCCGCAGGCTCTTCTCCCCCACCGAGCTTCCGGTGGGGGTGCTGACGGCGGCGGTCGGCGCCCCGTATCTGATCTGGCTGATCATCCGTGGCCACGGTGGCCGCGCTGGAGGCAACGCATGACGACGACCCCTTTCACGGACACCGCCACGTCCAGGCTCACGGCGCGCGCCCTGACGCTCGCCTACGAGGACCGCACCGTCGTGCACGAGCTGGACCTGGCGATTCCCGACGGGCGGGTGACCGTCATCGTCGGCCCCAACGCCTGCGGCAAGTCGACCACCCTGCGGGCTCTCGGCCGGCTCCTGAAGCCGGCCGGCGGCTCGGTCCTGCTGGACGGCACCGAGCTCTCCCGGATACCGACCCGCACGATCGCCCGGTCCGTGGGGCTGCTCCCGCAGACGCCGGTGGCACCCGAGGCGATCACCGTCTCGGACCTGGTCGCCCGTGGCCGCCAGCCGCACCAGCGCTGGTGGCAGCAGTGGTCGGACGAGGACGAGCGTGCGGTGACGGAGGCCATGGAGCGCACGGACATCACGGCGCTGGGCGACCGCGCCGTGGACGAGCTGTCCGGGGGCCAGCGCCAGCGGGTGTGGATCGCGATGGCGCTCGCGCAGGACACCGATCTGCTGCTGCTCGACGAGCCGACGACGTACCTCGACATCGCCCACCAGGTCGAGGTGCTGGACCTGGTGCGCAGGCTCGCCGCCCCCGCGGCGGACGGCACCCGGGGGCGGACCATCGTCACCGTGCTGCACGACCTCAACCAGGCCGCCCGCTACGCCGATCACCTCGTCGCCATGAAGGCCGGCCGCATCGTCGCCGAGGGCAGGCCCGAGGACGTCGTCACCGCCGAGCTCGTGCGCGAGGTGTTCGGCCTGCACGCCGTCATCGTCCCGGACCCGGTCACCGGCTCGCCGCTCGTCGTGCCGGGCGCGCCGTGGACGCCCGGCACGAGCACCGTCACTCCGTCCGCCGTCTCCCGAAAGGCCCTCTGACATGCCGTCATCGCCCCGTCCGCTCATGGCCGGATCTCTCGCCGTGGCCGCCGCGCTGACCCTCGCGGCCTGCGGCTCCTCGGACTCCGGCCCGGACTCCGACGCCGCGTCCTCGTCGGAACGGAAGACGCACACGGTCGCCACGGCCATGGGCAACGTGAAGGTGCCCGTGGCCCCGAAGCGGGTCGTCGTCCTGGACACCGCCGAGCTGGACTCCGCGCTCACCCTCGGTGTGAAGCCGGTCGGCTCCACGCACGCGGGCACGGAGTCGGGCTTCCTGAGCTATCTGCCGAAGGAGAAGGTCGCGGGCATCGAGGACCTCGGCGAGATGATGACGCCGAACCTGGAGGCCGTCGCGGCACTGAAGCCGGACCTGATCCTCACCAGCAAGATCCGGCACGGCGATAAGTACGACGAACTCACCGCGATCGCGCCGACGGTGATGACGGAGAACACCGGCTACCCCTGGAAGGAGAACTTCCAGGTCCACGCCAACGCACTCGGCAGGGTCCCGGCGGCGGAGAAGGTCATCGCCGGCTACGAGGCCCACGTCGGCGAGGTCACCCAGGCGCTCGGCGGCAAGGAGAAGGCGGCGGCGACCGAGGTGAACATGGTCAGGTTCGTCGAGGGCGCGGACATCCGCATCTACGGCCGCCAGAACTACATCGCGACGATCCTCGCCGACGTCGGCCTCGGCCGCCCCGCGATCGTGGACAAGGCCAAGGACGGCTTCTCGTACGACGTCAGCCCGGAGAAGATCGACCAGGCGGACGCGGACGTCGTCTTCCACTCGACCTACGGGGACGCGGAGAAGTCGAACGAGACGCGGACGGTGGGCAGCGGCCTCTGGAAGAACATGACCGCCGTCAAGGACGGCAAGGTGTTCCCCGTCGACGACGAGCTGTGGATCCAGGGCATCGGCTACACGGCGGCGGACAAGATCCTGGACGAGCTCCAGGCCGATCTGACGAAGTAGACCCGTGGGGTGCGGTGTCAGGTCCGCACCCCACGGGTGGTCCGGTGGGAGCCCTCAGCCCTCGGTGGCGGAGGTCAGCTTCCGTACGGCCACGCGCGTCAGCTCCCGGTCGTGCGGTTCGGTGTCGAGCGACCGGTGCAGGGACAGCCCTTCGATCAGGGCGTCCAGCTGCCGCGCGGTGTCCGGGTCGAAGTGCTGCTCCAGCAGGCGGCGGCTGCGGTTCATCCAGGCGTGGGTGAGCTCGCGGTACTCGTCGCGCCGCGCCGCCAGCGTGTACAGCTCCTGGGTGAGCACGAGCTCGCGGCGCGGCCCTTCGGAGAGCAGGTGGATGAGGTCGACCACCGCTTCCCGCGCCTCGTCCTGGGTGCCCGCGCGGCCCAGGTGCAGCTCGAACACGGCCACGATGTCGTCGGCGAAGCGGGTGAAGGCCTCGCGCAGCAGCTCGTCCATGCCGCTGAAGTGGTACGTCATCGAGCCGAGCGGCACCTCCGCGCGCACCGCGATCTTGCGGTGGGAGACCCCGGCCACGCCCTCGTCCGCGATGTGGTCGAGCGTGGCGGCGAGGATGCGCTCGCGGCGCTGCGGGTCGGTGTGCCCGGTGGCCATGGCGTGTCAGATCTCGCGCACGACGCGCGCGGGATTGCCCACGGCGACGACGTCGGCGGGGATGTCCTTGGTGACGACGGCACCGGCGCCGATCACGGAGTTGTCGCCGATCGTCACCCCGGGGCAGACGATGACGCCGCCGCCGAGCCAGACGTTGTCCCCGATGGTGATGGGGAGCGCGGCTTCGAGCTTGTCCCGCCGGGGCTCCGGCTCCACCGGGTGGGTGGGTGTGAGGAGCTGGACGTTGGGGCCGATCTGGCAGTCCTCGCCGATGGTGATCCGGGCGACGTCCAGCGCGGTGAGGTGGTAGTTGACGAAGGTGCGGGCACCGATCGCGATGTTGCTGCCGTAGTCGACGTAGAGCGGCGGGCGCACTTCGACGCCCTCGCCGACCGAGTCGAGCAGCTCGGCCAGGATCGTCCGGGCCTGCTCGGCGTCCTCGGTGTGCGCGGCCTGGTAGCGGGCCGCGAGCCGCATGGCCCGCTGCTGCCGCAGGGCGATCTCCGGGTCGTCGGCGATGTAGAGGTCACCCGCGAGCATGCGCTCCAGGTTGGTACGCGGATCCTGGGCGAAGTAGTCCGTCGTCATGCGTACGATCGTACACCTGGAATGTACGAACGTACACTCGCGGTTCACCCGGACAGCCGCCGTGCCCTCCACACCAGATAGAGCGCGGACGCGACCGCCGCCACCCGCACCACCACCGGCAGGACGTCCGTCATCGCGTCCCCCATGGCGTCCGCGGCCAGAGGGCTGCCCCAGCGGCCCTCCATGCGCCCCCACAGCCAGACGAAGGCGCCACCCACCACCACTCCCGGCAGGCCCATCGCGACCCACTTCGCCTCGGCGCGCGAGAACCTGCGGGAGCTGTAGGCGAGCAGCCAGCCGCCCGCGAGCGCCAGGAGGGACCCGAGTACGGCGCCTGCCACCAGCAGCGCCGCGGCCAGCAGCAGGACCGGGTTCGACAGGCGGACCCGCCCCGTGGAGCCGGAGCCCTCGGCGGACCGCCGGCGGCGGCGCAGTCGCGGCCTCCACCGGGGCCGGGTCCCGGGCTCCTCGGCCGCCTCCTGCTCCTCGTCCGGCTCGCCCTCGCCCTCGTCCTCGTCCTCCGCCTCCTCCGCCGGAGCGCGCGGCCCCGGGGGTTTCGGCCTGCCCGGCAGCCCGAACAGCTCCGGACTCTCCAGGCCGCCCACGAAGCCGGGCACGGGCGTGCCGGGGCCCGGCGCGCCCTGCGGTCCGAACAGCTCCGGACTCTCCGGACCGCCCACGAAGCCGGGCACGGCCGTGCCGGGATCCGTCGCACCCCGGCCGCCCTCCCCGAAGGGACCCGGCTCGATCCGCCACCACTCGGGCTCGCCCCCGGACGGCTGCTGGTCCAGCCCGGCCATGTGCGGCGCCGAGGCGGACGGCCAGCCGGGAACCGGCTCGCCACCGGGACCGGCGGCATCGGCCCGGGAACCGGCGGCCTCCGCGGCGGCATCGGCCCGGGAACCGGCGGCCTCCGCTTCCGGCGACGCGCCCTTGCGTGACGCGTCTTTACGGAGCGTCCGCCGCGCCCGGGGCACCGCACCGGCGCCCGCGTCCGCCTTCTTCCCGTCCGTGCTCCTGGCCGCGCGCGGCGGGGGCGGCGTCACCCCGCCGTCGCCCGACTCGGCCGCCGCCGCGACGAGTTCGTCCGGGGCGCCGAGTCTGCCGAGGATGCGGCGCACCACCGCCGGGGAGTCCGAACCGTCCGTGCCGCGCTGCCGGTCGATCTCGCCCCGCAGCGTCGCGACGAGCCGCATCCGGGCGCCCGAGGACAGCTGTTGCCGCTGCGCCAGGTCACCGACCCGGCTGAGATAGTCGTAGACAAGCTGGTCGCTCTCGATCCCCACGCGATCGTTCTCCCTCTACCCGCCCTGCCCCGACGGTAGCGCTCCAGGGGCTACCGTGGGTTGGATGGGGACGACCACACCACCGCGCACGCTCGCCGAAGCTCTGCGCGCCCGGGGCGACGAATCGCTGGCGGGGCTTCTGCGTGCCCGCCCCGACCTGCTCAGCCCCGTGCCGAACGACATCACCCAGCTGGCGACGCGGGCCGGCACGCGCGCCTCCGTGGTGCGCGCGCTGGAGCACCTCGACCGCTTCGCCCTCCAGACCGCGGAGGCGCTGGCGGTGGCGCCGGACCCGGCTCCGTACGACACGCTGCTCGCGCTCCTCACCGGTGACGGCCAGGGCGACGGCGAGGGGCGCGACGGATCGGGCGCGACGATCACCGCCGCGCTGCCCGCCGCCCTGACGACCCTGCGCGAACAGGCCCTCGTCTGGGGCGAGGACGCCCGGCTGCATCTCGTGCGCACCGCGCGCGAGCTGCTGGCGCCGTCCCCGCAGCACCCCTCCCCCACCGGCCTCGGCCCGACCGTCGCGGAGGCCACGGCCGGGATGTCGCCCGGCCGGCTCCAGGAGATCCTGGCCGCCGCCGGACTTCCGGCCACCCATGACCCGGTGTCCGCCGTCGCGGCGCTCGCCGGGCTCTTCACCGACCGGACGAGGATGGCGGAGCTGCTGGACACCGCGCCGGCCGAGGCGCTGTCCGTCCTCGACCGGCTCGTCTGGGGCCCGCCGTACGGCGAGGTCACCCCGAATCCCACCCCGCCCGTGCAATGGCTGCGCGACCGCGGGCTGTTGCTTCCCGTGTCGACGCGCACGGTGGTCCTGCCGCGCGAGGCGGCGCTGCATCTGCGGGCCGGACGCGCCCACCGCGTGCCCGAGCCCGTGCCCCCGGAGCTCATGGCGGCGGCCGAGCGCGATCCCCAGGCTGTGGACAGGGCGGCGGCGGGCCAGGCGTTCATGGCGCTGTCCACCGTCGAGGAGCTGCTGAAGCTCTGGAACCACGGCGGCCCGGCCATCCTCCGCGCGGGCGGCCTGAGCGTGCGCGAGCTGAAGCGGTGCGCGAGCGCGCTCGACGTCTCCGAGCCCGTCGCCGCCTTCTGGATCGAACTCGCCTACGCGGCGGGCCTGCTGGCCTCCGACGGCGAGACCGACGAACGCTATGCGGCGACCCCCGCGTCCGACGAGTGGCTCGACCTCGCCGCGCAGGAACGCTGGACCCACCTCGCCACCGCCTGGCTCACCGCCACCCGCACCTCCGGGCTGATCGGCGGCCAGGACGCCAAGGGCCGGGCCCTGTCCGCGCTCGGCCCCGATCTGGACCGTTCGGCCGCGCCCGAGGTGCGCCGCCGGGTCCTGGCCCTCTTCGCCTCGCTCCCGCCGGGCACCGCCCCCGACCCGCAGACCCTGCTGGCCAGGCTGCGCTGGGAGCGGCCCCTGCGTACGTCCAGACCGGGCGGCCCGCCCTCACCGGCGGGCGCCCCCTCCCCCGACGAGGCCACCGACCTGCGGTCCCGGCTCGCCCTGTGGACGGTCAACGAGTCGGAGCTCCTCGGCATCACCGGCCGCGGCGCCCTCTCCTCCCAGGCCCGCGCACTGCTCGACGAGGGTCCCGCCGAGGCCGCGGCCCGGCTCGCCCCGCTGATCCCCGAACCGCTGGACCATGTGCTGCTCCAGGCCGATCTGACGGCCGTCGCCCCCGGCCCGCTGGAGCGCCCGCTCGCCGACATGCTCTCGGTGCTCGCCGACATCGAGTCCAAGGGCGGCGCGACGGTCTACCGCTTCACCCCCGGCTCCGTGCGCCGCGCTCTCGACGCCGGGCAGGCCGCGTCCGACCTGCACGCCTTCCTCGCCACGCACAGCCGCACCCCGGTGCCGCAGCCGCTGAGCTATCTCATCGACGACGTGGCCCGGCGCCACGGCCATCTCCGGATCGGCGCCGCCTCGGCGTACGTACGCTGCGACGACGAGGCCGTGCTCAACGAGATCCTGGCCGACAAGCGCTCGGCCACCCTGCGGCTGCGCCGGCTCGCGCCGACCGTCCTGGCCGCCCAGACCGACCCGGGCTCGCTGCTCGAAGGGCTGCGGGAGATGGGGTACGCCCCGGCCGCCGAGTCCGCCGAGGGCGATGTCCTGATCACCCGTGCCGGCGCCCGCCGCACCCCGCCCAGGACGCCTCCGGCTCCCGTGCCCGAGGGCCCGCCCGTCCCGGACGCCACCCTGCTGAGCGCGGCCGTACGGGCCATCAGGGCCGGCGACACGGCCGCCAGGGTCGTCCACAAGGACACCCCGGACTCCACGGCCACGGGCTCCCTGCCGCGCACCACCCCCGCCGAGACCCTGGCCACCGTGCAGGCGGCGGCGATGACCGGCTCGGCGGTCTGGATCGGCTACGTCAACGCGGACGGGGCGGCCAGCCAGCGCGTGATCGCCCCGGTCAAGGTCGAGGGCGGTTTCGTCACGGCGTACGACCACACCGCCGACGAGGTACGGACGTATCCGCTGCACCGGATCACCGGGGTCGCCGAGCTCGCCGACGAGGAGACGGCCTGACGGGCCGTCCCCGGTAGCTCAACGCCACCGCGGCGGTTCCGGTGACCGTGCTCGGCGCAGGACGAGAAGGGCCGCCGTGGCGGAGAGGAGCGCCGCGGCGGGAAAGCTCGTCCACAGCCAGGGGGTCCCGAAAGCGCTGAGGACGAGCAGGAGCGGGACCTGGACGGCGAGGACCGATCCGACCGAGATCACGAAGGAGGGCCGGGACCGTCCGCGTGCCTGGAAGTAGGTGGACAGCAGGACCGGCACACCGGTGAAGGGGTAGCTCAGGGCCATGACCCGCATCACCGCCGCCGTGGTGTCGCGGGTGCCGGGGTCGTCGGCGAAGGCCGAGGCCAGGGGGTCGGCCGCCACGAACAGCAGGGCGCAGGCGGCCGCTCCGTAGAGGACGGTCGCGCGCAGGGCCAGGACGCGGGTGCGCTCGGCCCGTCCGGTCAGGCCGCGGCCGGCGTTGTAGCCGATGAGCGGCTGCATGCCCTGGGCGATGCCGGTCTGCGGCATGAGGACGAACGTGGTGACGCGGACAGCGGTCGCGTAGGCGGTGAGCGCCGCAGGGTCCGCGAGGGCGGCCAGACGGTTGTTGGCGACGAAGGTGACGAGCGTGGCACCGAGGCCGGTGAGGAAGGAGGGAGTTCCCACCGCCACGAGTTCACGCAGGGTCGGGCCGTGCGGGCGAAGGTCCGTCAGGGTGATGCGGTAGGGGCGGTCGCGCTGGAGGAAGAAGAACCACAGGCTCATCGCCATGGAGACCGCCTGCCCGGCGACGGTCCCCACGGCGGCGCCGCGCACTCCCCAGCCGAGGCCGAGGATGAGCAGGGGGTCGAGGACGATCTGGCACAGGACCGGGAGCATCCACAGCATCGTGGAGAAGCGCAGGCGTCCCTCGGCCCGGACCAGGCTGGAGAACCCGGTCGATGTGATCGCCCCGGCCAGCATGATCAGCGCGTAGTCGTGCGCATGGGCGCGGACGTCGCCCCTGGCTCCCAGCAGCGTCAGCAGCGGGTCGAGCGTGAGCAGGCCCACGAGCGTGATGGTCACCGCCGCCGCCCAGTAGACGAGGAAGGTGTTGCCGGCCGCGCGCGCGGCCTGACGGGTGTTCCCACTGCCGAGACTGCGGGAGACCATGGAGGCGCCGCCGACGCCGACCGTCGTGGAGACCGCGCCGAGGATCAGCAGGAGGGGCGACACGATGTTGACGGCCACCAGCGCGTCGGCGCCGACCCCCCAGGAGACGAACCACGCGTTGGTCAGGGCGTAGATGCCGTAGGTGGCCACGGACATGGTGGTGGCCAGGCTGTTGCTCCACAGCAGCCGCCCCACGGGCCTGGTGCCCAGGGACGCGGCACGGTCGGGCCGCCCTCCCCGCGGGGCGGTCCCCGCGGAGGGTGCGGGCCCGGCGGCGGATTCGTCGGACGCGTACGTCACGGCCGGCCGTGACCGAACCGGCTCATCAGCAGGTCGAGCTGGGTGCGGCCGAAGTCGTACGTGGTCATGTCCTGATGGCCCCGGTACTTCGTCTCGACGACCATGATGACGGCCAGGTACAGGGAGTAGAGGCGTCGTCGCACGCACTGTGAGGGGGACAGCTCGCCCAGGCCGTAACCGGCCATGAAGTCGGACGGGTCGCCGAACACCGGGAGGTCGATGCCGGTGAAGCCCGCCTCCATGAGCGGATCTCCCCAGACAGCCCGCTCGTGGTCGAGGACCGCGACGATCCGGCCGTCCCTGATCATCGAGTTCTTCGTCCACAGGTCGAGCTCGACGAACCGCGGCTCGTGCACGTCGTCGAGGGCCCACGCGTGCTCGGCGAGGACGTCACGGATGTCGCCGTGGTCCCACCCGAGGTCGACGCCCGCCCGCCGGCCGTCGTCGAGCGTGTCCTCGATCATCCGGGTGAACGCCTCACGCCACGTCGGGTGTCCGGGGCCCTCCAGCGGCCCGAAGTGCGGTCCCACGATCGAGTTGAGCTCCCGGTTGAGCGCGCCCAGCTCCCTGCCGCCCGCAGCGACGACGTCGGCCGGGAGGCGGCCTTCGGACGTGGCGATGCCGAAGTTGTCCGCGTCGACGAACTCCATGAAGAAGTAGTCCGCGTCGACCAGTTCCCGGGACAGGTCCGCGTGGTCGATCCGTGGGATCGGGACGGCGGTGCGTTCCCGGACCAGTGCCATCGCGGCCAGTTCGTTGCGCATCATCCCCACCTCGCGGGTCAGCACCTCTGTCCCCGCCGGCGGCGCGATCTTCAGCACCGCCTGCTGTCCGTCGCGCAGCCGGATCCTGTAGGCGACGTTGAACCAGCCGTGGGTGATCTCCTCGGCGAAGTCGTCGCCCTCGGGGAGCTGATGAGCCCCGTAGGCCCGTTCGATCATCGCCCGCAGCGTCCGCGTGGACTGCCGGTTCTTGGTGATGCTCTCGGTCACGGCTTCCACAGGGCTCCCTCGGCTCGGACTTCCCGGGAGCGGATCTTCCTGACCTGGCACTTCCCGGCGCCGAACACCGTAGGACGAAAGAGGGCCGCCGCAGTAGGGCAACGTTCCCACACGGCTGTCTCGGCTCAGTGCGTCCCGCAGCTCTCCCTCAGCAGGACCCGGGAGGGCACGACCAGATCCTGGCGTGGCAGACGCGGATCGGCCAGGCACGCCTCCAGGACGCCGACCGCGAGCCGGCCCAGATCCGCCACCGGCTGCTCGACCGTCGTCAGCCGCGGCGAGCAGGTCCGCGCGGCGTCGATGCCGTCGAACCCGGTGACCGCGACGTCGTCCGGCACCCGGACGCCCTCGGCGCTGAGCACGTCGAGGAACCCCAGCGCGGTCTCGTCGTTGGTGCACACCAGGGCCTCGGGAAGTCGGGCGCGCCCGCTCCGGTGGTCGGCCACGACCTGTTCGGCCAGCCGTCGCCCGGAGTCACGCGTGAAGTCCCCGCGCAGGACCGGCTCGGCGGGCACGGGCAGCCCCAGCGCCCTCGACGCCGAACAGAACCCCCGGAAGCGGTCGATGTCGTCACGCGTACCCGGCCGGCCTGCGGCGAACCGGAGGTCCCGCAGACCGTGCACGCCCACGAGGTGCTCGACCAGGACCCGTATCCCCTCCCCGTTGTCGACCCCGACGTGGTCATATCCTCCGGCAGGCCGCGGGCCCGCGACGAGCACGACGGGAACCCGGTGCGCCACATGCTCCAGGAGCGCGTCCGGCAGCGTCCCGGCGACCACCACCAGGCCGTCGACACGTCCGGCCAGGTCCCGGACCCGGGCTTCCGCCTGCGGCGGACGGGCCACAGCGACGGCCAGTGCGTAATCCGCCTCCCAGGCGGCGTACTCCGCGCCCCGCAGGACCTCACCGAAGTACAGGCTCCCCCAGGTGGCCCCGCCGGGCCCGGGACCGGAATCCTCGACCAGCTCGACAGGCGTACGGAGCGGCCCCAGCGCCTGCTGAACCCCCGCCGGACCCATGTCGGGCAGGCACAGGCCCAGCAGCCCGGTCCGCCGGGCCACCAGGCCACGGGCCGCTCCCGACGGTACGAACCCCAGCTCCGTGATCGCCTTCTCGACCAGCGCCCGTGTGCCGGCCTTCACATACCCGTGGGCGTTGACCACCCGGGAGACCGTGGACACGGAGACACCGGCACGCCCGGCCACGTCCCGCATGGTGGCGGCCCTGAGGGCGGGCGCTGCGACCGGAGGGACAGCCTCCGGACGGCGTGCGGCGGTCCGGCGCGCTCCCGCCCGGCGGGCGTCCGGCGGCCGGGCACGCCTCTCGTCCGTCATCGCGCGATCGGTCCGTGGCGGTCGGCGCTGGTCATGGCGCGATTGAACAACACCCCTGCCGAACACACAAATGTGCACACAACAACCCTTCGATCGCACGGTGTGTGTGCTGAGGCGCCGGTGGTCCTGACCGGCGGCGACGAGGCAGGGGCCGCACACGGCTCCCCCGCTCACGCCCCCGATGCGGCACACTGGACGTTTGGCCGTTCGCACCCGGGCGGCCACCCCACGCCGGAAAGGGCCGACGCGCGTGACCGGACCCCTCATCGTCCAGAGTGACAAGACGCTGCTCCTGGAGGTCGACCACGACCAGGCCGAGGCCTGCCGTCGTGCCATCGCGCCCTTCGCCGAGCTGGAGCGTGCGCCCGAGCACATCCACACCTACCGGCTGACCCCGCTCGGCCTGTGGAACGCCCGCGCCGCGGGGCACGACGCCGAGCAGGTCGTCGACGCCCTCGTGGAGTACTCGCGCTACCCCGTGCCGCACGCGCTCCTCGTCGACATCGCCGAGACGATGGCACGGTACGGCCGTCTCACCCTGTCCAAGCACCCGGTGCACGGGCTGGTGCTGACCTCCAACGACCGGCCGGTGCTGGAGGAGATCCTCCGCTCGAAGAAGGTCCAGCCGCTCGTCGGGGCCCGTATCGACCCGGACACCGTGGCCGTGCACCCCTCCGAGCGCGGGCAGATCAAGCAGACGCTGCTGAAGCTGGGCTGGCCGGCCGAGGATCTCGCCGGGTACGTCGACGGCGAGGCGCACCCGATCGAGCTCGACCAGGACGGCTGGGCGCTGCGCCCGTACCAGCGGCAGGCCGTCGACGGCTTCTGGCACGGCGGCTCGGGTGTCGTCGTGCTCCCCTGCGGCGCGGGCAAGACGCTGGTCGGCGCCGGTGCGATGGCGGAGGCCAAGGCGACCACGCTGATCCTGGTCACCAACACCGTGTCGGCGCGGCAGTGGAAGCACGAGCTGGTGAAGCGGACCTCGCTGACCGAGGAGGAGATCGGCGAGTACAGCGGTACGCGCAAGGAGATCCGCCCGGTCACGATCGCCACGTACCAGGTGCTGACCACCCGCCGTAAGGGGATCTACCCGCACCTGGAGCTGTTCGACTCCCGGGACTGGGGGCTCGTGATCTACGACGAGGTGCATCTGCTGCCCGCGCCCGTCTTCAAGTTCACCGCCGACCTCCAGGCACGCAGGCGCCTCGGGCTGACCGCGACGCTGGTGCGCGAGGACGGCCGCGAGTCGGACGTCTTCTCGCTGATCGGGCCCAAGCGCTTCGACGCCCCGTGGAAGGAGATCGAAGCGCAGGGTTACATCGCGCCCGCCGACTGTGTCGAGGTCCGGGTGAACCTCACGGACTCGGAGCGCCTCGCGTACGCGACGGCCGAGGCCGAGGAGAAGTACCGGTTCTGCGCGACGACCGCGACGAAGCGGAAGGTCACCGAGGCCCTCGTGCGCAAGCACCGGGGTGAGCAGACCCTCGTCATCGGGCAGTACATCGACCAGCTCGACGAGCTCGGCGAGCATCTGGACGCCCCGGTGATCAAGGGCGAGACGAGCAACGCGCAGCGCGAGAAGCTGTTCGACGCGTTCCGCCAGGGCGAGATCAGCGTGCTGGTGGTGTCGAAGGTCGCGAACTTCTCGATCGACCTGCCGGAGGCCACGGTCGCCATCCAGGTGTCCGGGACGTTCGGTTCGCGCCAGGAGGAGGCACAGCGGCTCGGCCGGGTGCTGCGGCCGAAGGCGGACGGGCACGAGGCCCGGTTCTACTCGGTGGTCGCGCGCGACACGATCGACCAGGACTTCGCGGCGCACCGCCAGCGGTTCCTGGCCGAGCAGGGCTACGCGTACCGGATCGTCGACGCGGACGAACTGCTCACGGAGAGCTGACGGGGGCCGGTCGCGTACGGGGCCCGGTCGGGCGCAGGGGCAGGCCCCGGTACGGGGCCGGTCCGGTGCGGCGGCCGGTACCGTACGGCGCCCGGCCGGGGCGGGCTCAGCGGTGGCGGCGGACGACGCCCGCCTCCTCCGCGTACTCGCCGAGTACGGCCACACCGAACGCGGCGCGCACATAGACGGAGACGGCGCGCACCACGTCCCCGGCGCGGTGGCCGCGCGGGCGGCCGGTGGCCGCGGTCGCGCCGTGCGCGGGCCCGGTCCTTCGCGGGTTCAGATAAAGGGTGCTCATGCATTCCATGGTGCTCCGCCCGGCCGCGCCCCGGCATCGGCCGGGCGGCCGAAGAATGTGCGGACCGGGGTCGCCCGCAGGACGGACCCGTCCCCTACGGGACGGACACAGGCTGCGGGCCACCGTGCCCCTCGTGGTCAGACGGTGACGACGATCTTGCCGACCTGCCGTCCCCGCTCCAGGTACCGGTGCGCCTCGACGATGTCGTCGAGGCCGAACACCCGGTCCACGGTGGGCCGCAGCGCTCCGGTGCGCAGGCCGGCGTCCAGGAAGGCCGCGATGCGGCGCACCACGACGGGGTCGAGCGTGTGCTCGAAGCCGGCGTAGCCGAGGACCGTGAGGGGCCAGTTCATCGGGAACGTCGCGGGCCGGGGGTCCAGCCAGCCCGCGGTGACCAGGGTTCCGCCGGGTCTGGCCGCCTTCGCCAGGTCCGCCAGACCGGGGCCCATGACGGAGTCGAGGATGACGTCGGCCCCGGCCCCGCCGCTGTGCCTGCGGGCGGCCTCCGCCACGTCCTCGTCGTCGGTGACGACGACCGCGGCGGCGCCCGCGGCCAGCAGGCGGTCCTTCTTCGCGGTGTGCCGGGTGACCGCCAGGGGAACGGCACCGATCTGCCGGGCGACCTGGAGGGCGGCCAGGCCGACGGAGCTGGAGGCGGCGGTGATCAGGACATGGTCGCCGGGGCGCGTCCCGGCCTTCTCCACGAGCGCGCCGTACGCCGTGGAGTACGCCACCCACAGGGCCGCCGCGCCGGTCGCGTCCAGCCCTTCGGGCCGCGCGACGACGGTGGCGGCGGGCACGGTGGTGTATTCGGCGTAGGTGCCGTTGAGGTCCATCGCCGGGACGGCGGTGACAAGGACCGCGCCGCCCGCTGCGAGCCCCTCGACACCGGGGCCCACCGCGTCGACGACGCCCGTTGCCTCGCAGCCCAGCCGGGCGTGCGGCAGACGGACCGGCCCGGGGTAGGACCCCGCACGCATCATCTGGTCGAGCCGGTTGACGCCGATGGCCTCGATCCTGATCCGTACCTCGCCCTCGGCGGGCTCGACGACCGGTTCCTCGGCGATGCGCAGGACGTCCGGTGCTCCGGTCCTGTCGAACACGACGACGCGTGGCATGGGGTGACCCGTCTTTCTCTCGGAGGGCTGCGCGCGGGGCGGCGGAAGGGCGCTCGGCCCTCCCGCGTGGGGCGGCGGCAAGGCGCTCGACGGGGCGCGGAAACTGGGGTGTTGCCCGCGTCCGGCGTCGTCGCACACAGACGAAACTACGGATCCGACAGGTACCTCCTGGTACCTTCCCGTCCCATGAGCCACTCGGCCGGAGACGTCTTCCTCGCCGACTGCCCCGCCCGGCTGGCGATCGAGATCATCGCCGACAAGTGGGCCGTCGTCGTGATCTTCGCGCTCAGCCGCTCACCGTGCCGGCACGGTGAACTGGTCGGCCTGATCGGCGGTGTCTCGCGCAAGGTCCTCACCCAGACGCTGCGCAGGCTCCAGGGCTACGGCCTCGTCGAACGCCATGCGTACGCCGAGGCGCCGCCCCGGGTCGAGTACAGCCTCACCGAGCTCGGCCGGACGCTCGTGGTGCCCATCGCCGCCCTGACGGAGTGGGCGGCCCAGCACGGCGAAGCCGTCGTCGACTTCCAGGAGTCGGAGCAGGACGGGTCCGCCGGGCAGGCGGCAGCGGTCCCCCGACGCGGGGACGTCCGGGCAGGCACCCCCGTCCGCCGAAGCCCTCCGGGCCCGTGATCTATTCGTTCGCCCCCGGAAGCCGCGATCGCTACAATCGCCCGTCTGCCCGCCTCCCGCACCGTGGTACCGGCTCGCCCTTCCGAGCGGCCGGCAGCCGGGGGAGCGCCGCCGACCGGACGGAAACCGGCCGACAACAGCCGCACGCGCCACTCGCGTGCGCATCTGTGTGTGTGAACGTCCCCGAGCGGACCGGGCGGTGAGCCCTGTCCGCCGTCCTGCGTCGACAAAGCCGGAGGCAAACACCGTGCCCGCGCACGAAGAGTCAAGCAATCCACTGGTCAGGGAGCAGGCGCATCTCGCCGCGTCCCGTGCCGCGCTGCGCGCCATGCGCGAGGACGTGCAGGCACTCGACATCCGCGACGTCACCGCGAACTGGGTCAACGCCGCAGTCCTCCAGGCACAGATCGACGACCGCATCAAGGCGCTCGCCGACCTCTCCCACACCCCGCTGTTCTTCGGGCGTCTCGACTATCTGCACGTGGTCGGGGCCGAGAAGGCGGAGGGCGCCGAGGGAGAGCAGTTCTACATCGGGCGCCGCCATGTCCACGACGCGCAGGGCGACCCGATGGTCATCGACTGGCGCGCGCCGGTCTCCCAGCCCTTCTACCAGGCCTCCAGGAGCAACCCGCTGGACGTCGACCGGCGCCGCCGCTTCGGCTACACCGGCGGGGAGCTGACCGCGTACGAGGACGAGCACCTCACCGACCCCGCGGAGGAGGAGCAGACCAGCAGGCTGCTCCAGGCCGAGATCGAGCGGCCCCGTGTGGGTCCGATGCGCGACATCGTGGCGACGATCCAGCCCGAGCAGGACGGGATCGTCCGCAGCGGGCTCGGCGGGACGGTCTGTGTCCAGGGAGGCCCCGGCACCGGGAAGACGGCCGTGGGCCTGCACCGTGTGGCGTACCTCCTGTACGCGCACCGCGAGCGGCTGGCCCGCACGGGCACCCTGGTGATCGGCCCGAACCGCTCGTTCCTCCACTACATCGAGCAGGTGCTCCCCGCGCTGGGCGAGCTGGAGGTCAAGCAGGCCACCGTGGAGGACCTGGTGACCGCCCGCGTCGAGGTGCGCGGCACGGACGAGTCGGCCGCCGCGGTGATCAAGGGCGACGCCCGCATGGCGGAGGTCCTGCGGCGGGCGATCCGCTCGCACGTCACACCCCCGGTGGAGCCGGTCGTGGTGGTGCGCGGCTCTCGTCGCTGGCGGGTCCCGGCGTACGAGATCGAGGAGATGGTGGCCGAGCTGCTGGCCCGCGACATGCGCTACGGCGCGGCGCACGAGGCGCTCCCGCAGCGCATCGCGCACGCCGTCCTCGTACGGATGGAGGAGGCGGGCGAGGCCCCGGACGACCGGGTGCAGAACTCGGTTGCGCGCAATCCCGCCGTGAAGGCGGCCGTGAAGGCGATCTGGCCGGCGGTGGAGCCGGCGAAGCTGGTGCTGCGGCTTCTGACGGACGCCGGTTTCCTGGCGGAGCACGCGGAGGGACTCCTCGACGAGGACGAGCAGAAGCACGTCCTGATGGCCAGGCCCGCCCGCAGTGTGAAGTCCGCGAAGTGGACGGCGGCGGACGCGGTCCTGATCGACGAGGCCGCCGACCTGGTGGCCCGCACGCACTCGCTGGGCCATGTCGTCATCGACGAGGCCCAGGACCTCTCCCCCATGCAGTACCGCGCGGTGGGCCGCCGCTGCTCGACCGGTTCGGCGACGGTGCTCGGCGACCTGGCGCAGGGGACGACGCCCTGGTCGACGCAGAGCTGGGAGCAGGCGCTGTTCCACCTGGGCAAGGCGGACGCGGTGGTGGAGGAGCTGACGGCTGGCTTCCGCGTGCCGCGCGAGGTGATCGCGTACGCCTCCCGGCTGCTCCCGGCGATCTCGCCCGGTCTGTCCCCGGTGGAGTCGGTCCGTGAGACCCCGGGTTCCCTGGACGTACGGGCGGTGGCCGAGGGGGACGCGCTGGACGCGGCAGTGGTCGCGGCGTGCGAGGAGTCGCTGCGCCACGAGGGCTCGATCGGCCTGATCGCGGCCGACGCCCGTGTCCCCGCCCTGGCGGAGGCCCTCGCGGCGGCGGGCCACAGCGTGCTGGCCCCCGGCGAGGAGACGACGGCCGACTCCCGGCTGACGCTGGTCCCGGCCTCGCTGGCGAAGGGCCTGGAGTACGACTACGTGGTGCTGGACGAACCGGCGGCCGTGGTCGACGGGGAGCCCGACGAGCGCACCGGCCTGCGCCGTCTGTACGTGGCGCTGACGCGTGCGGTCTCGGGCCTTGTGGTCCTGCACGCGGCGCCGCTGCCGGAGCGGCTGGGCTGAGGGCTGCGCCGCGAAGCCCCAGGCCGATGGCGGGTCCTGGGGCCTCGTTCGTGCGGCGAACGCGGTTGTGCGGCCGGTCAGCGGTTGAGGACTTCCTCGATCTTGGTGGCCACCTGCTTGGCCTGGATGTCGCGGCCCTTCGCGTTGGGGTGCGCGTACCAGGGGATCTTGGTGCCGAGGAGCTCGAGCTGGGATTCCTCCAGCAGGCCGCCGATGCCACGGTCGGCGCCGTCGCACGCCGTGTTGGCGCCGGTGCTGGCGTAGAGGTCGACGTAGTCGGCGCCGCCTTCGGCGTCGGCGGCGGCCTTCTTCATGGCGTCGTTCAGCCGCTTCTGGATCTGGTCCAGGACCGGCAGGGCGTCCTGGGGGATGTCGGCGAACGGCAGCTGCGTCTGGCCGGGCGCAGCGGTCTGGCACTTGGTGGTGTCCTCGGGCACGAGCCTGGGGTAGCCGACCAGGACGCGCTTCGCGTCGGGGGCGAAGTAGCCGATGCGGTCGAGCAGCTCCTCCAGCTCATATCCGACCCGCTCGAACTGGCCGTCCAGCCACTGCTTCCCGTCCCCGGTCTCGAAGAACTCACCGCACTTGGCAGCCGGCTCATCCGTGTCCACCGGGTCTCCCGGCAGCAGAGAGGGCTTCCGGAGTTCGTCGGAACACTGCTTCAGGATGCGGTTGAAACCCAGTGTGTTGCCGCCCAGGCTTCCCACGGTCAGCTGGGTGTCCTGCTTGAGGGCGTCCTGCTGCGCCGGGAGCGTCCCGGCGCCGAAGGGCAGCTCCTGCTTCTCCCAGAAGTGATGGAGGAGGGCGCCTCCGCAGGAGACGTCGGCCTGGAGGTTGAGCGTGATGTCCTTGTCGGCCAGGCGCCGGGTGGCGACGGCGGGATAGTTGTCCGTGGCCTGGAAACACCAACCCCTCTCGCTGTCCTGGTTGTTCACGGGAGAGATGCCGAAGTTGGCGGTGTAGGAGTCGCCGAAGAAGACGGTCGGCACCGGCTCGGTGGGCGCCGCGGCGGCACCTCCCGCCGGGACGGCGAGCGCCAGGCAGCTGCCGAGCGCGATCGCGGCGGCGGCCCGCCGCCGCGCCCTGGGAGTGGTGGTGGTCCTACGCATGGCTGAAGACATGGCTGTGCCCTTTCATCGGGGCCCACGAGAAGAGGAAGCGAGAGGGATGTAACGCAAGGTATTCATTCACATGCGGAACGTGATGGTCCAGTCGTGGTGAAGCGCAACCGGGCGATCTTGGTCGGCTACCCCCATGGAACACAGCCCGGCTACGCCTTCGTCTTCGGTCCTTCCGCGTCGAGGTGCGGCAGGATCCGGTCGAGCCACCGCGGGGTCCACCAGGCGGCGCGGCCGAGCAGGGTCATCACGGCGGGCACGAGGAGCAGGCGTACGACGGTGGCGTCGATGAGGACACTGGCGGCGAGGCCGAGGCCGAGCATCTTGACCACGATGTTGTCGCTGATGAGGAAGGCCGCGAAGACGCTGACCATGATCAGCGCGGCGCAGGTGATGACCCGCGCGGTGATCTCCAGGGCGTGCGCGACGCTCGCCCTGGGGTCGCCGGTGGACAGCCATGCCTCGTGGATGCGGGAGAGCAGGAAGATCTCGTAGTCCATGCTGAGGCCGAAGACGATGGCGAACATCATCATCGGCACATAGCTCTCGATCGGCACGTCGCCCGACACCCCGAGCGCCGGTCCGCCCCAGCCCCACTGGAAGACGGCCACCACGACCCCGTACGAGGCCGCGATCGACAGCACGTTGAGCAGGGCCGCCTTGACCGCGACGAGCAGCCCGCGGAACACGGCCAGGATCACGAGGAAGGCGAGGGCGACCACCACGGCGATGATCAGGGGCAGTCTGCTGGAGACGATGTCGAGGAAGTCGACCTGGGCGGCGGTCGTGCCGGTCACGTAGCCGTGCGCGGCGGTGCCGGACACCGCGTCGGGCAGGACGTCGTCCTTGAGGTGGTTGACCAGGCTCGTGGTCCGCTCGTCCTGCGGCGCGGCGACGGAGTAGGCGGTGGCCGTGAGGACGTCCCCGTCGGACGTGGCGGTGAGCGGGGTGATGACGGACGCGTCCGGCACCTTGGAGAGGGCCTGTCCGGCCTGGCTCGCCAGGGCGGACCGGTCGTCCTGCGACACCTTGCTCTGGTCGATCACGATCGTCAGCGGACCGTTCGAACCGGGGCCGAACGCCGAGGACATGAGGTCGTAGGCCCGCCGGTCGGTGAAGGACTTGGGGTCGGCGCCGTCGCCGATGTGACCGAGCTGGATGAAGAAGACGGGGAAGGCCAGGACGGCCAGGACGACGACGCCCGACGCCAGGAACCACCACGGTCTGCGCTCGACGCGCTGGGCATAGCGGTGCCAGGTGCCGGTCTGCCGCTCCCCCGGTCCGGCGTTCACGTCGCCCTCGATCTCGGCGATCGGCCGGCGGACGTGGATCCGGTCGATGTGGCGGCCGATCAGTCCGAGCATGGCGGGCACCAGGGTGAGCGCCCCGAGCACCGCCGTGACGACGGTGACGGCGGCGGCAACGCCCAGCTTGCCGATGAAGCCGATCCCGGAGACCCAGAGTCCGCAGAGGGCGATGATCACCGTGCATCCGGAGAGCAGCACGGCCCGGCCGCTGGTGCTCGTGGCCGAGCCGGCGGCGGCGACCGGGTCCTTGCCGTCCATGAGGTTCTGGCGGTGCCGGGTCACGAGGAAGAGGGCGTAGTCGATGCCGACGCCGAGCCCGATCATCGTGGCCAGCGTCGGCGAGACGGTGGCGAAGGTGGTCGCGGCGGCCAGCAGCCCCAGGAGGGCGAGCCCGCAGACGACGCAGATCAGGGCGGTCACCAGCGGCAGCAGCGCGGCGACGAGACTGCCGAAGCCGATCAGCAGCACCAGGACGGCCACCCCGAAGCCGATGGCCTCGCTGGTGCGGTCGTTCGCATCGGGCCGGGCCAGCTCGCCGAGCGAGCCGCCGTACTCGACCTCGGCACCCGCCTTGCGCAGCGGTTCGACGGCCGAGTCCACACCGTCGAGGTAGCCGTCCCCGAGCGTGGAGGGCTGCTCGCTGAACCGGATGGTGATGTACGCGGTCTTCCCGTCGGTGGAGAGCGGCCCGACGTCCGAGCTGCCCGAGCCGCTCTGCGTCGTCAGCGGGTTCTGGACGGACAGCACGTCCGGCAGCTTCTGGAGGCTGCCGACGACCGTCGACATCTGGCTGCTCAGTCCGGTGAGCGAGGCGTCCGCGTCGTACACCACCACCTGGCTGCTGTAGCCGCCGGCCGTCGGGGCGTGCGCCTCCAGCACGTCGAGGCCCTCCTGCGACTGGGTCCCGGAGATCGAGAAGTCGTCGGAGTAGTCACCGCCGTAGGCGTGGTGCAGGGCCTGGAGCGCGGCGAGCGCCGCCAGCCAGAGCACGATGACGATCACGAAGTGGCGTGCGCACCAGGCGCCGGTGGCGTGCAGCACGCCCGGGCGGCGCGCAGCCGTGCCGGAGCCGCTGGGGGGCTGTGGTCGGGGCACGTGAACTCCGGGGCTGGACCGGACACCTTGGACAACCAGCATTCAAGGCCGGTTCCGCCCCGACGGCACTCCGGCGGGTGGGAACGGGTGAGGGACGGGGCGCGGGGACGGACGCGGCGACGGGTGCGCCGGCCCGTCCCGCCCGTCCCGTCTCACCCGTCGAGCGCCGTGCGCCACTCCCGTACGGCAGCCACGTCCACCGGCCCGTCCCAGCCGCCCGGCCGGGCCGCGCCGCCGATGTGGAAGGCCTCGATGCCCGCGGCACGCAGGCGCGGCAGGTGCTCCAGGCGCAGGCCTCCGCCGACCATGATCTGCGGCTCGTAGCCGGGCAGGTCCGCGTGCTCCGCTTCGGCCAGCAGGGTGTCGATGCCCGCGTCGACACCACGGGGCGAGCCCGCCGTGAGGTACGTGTCCAGCCCCGGCAGGTCCGCGAGGTGCTTGCGCAGGACGTCGCGGTCGGCGGCGCGGTCGATGGCGCGGTGGAAGGTCCAGCGGCAGCCGTTCAGCTCGGCGACGAGCCGTTCGACGGCGACGAGGTCGGCGTGGCCGTCCTCGTCGAGGAAGCCGAGGACGAATTCCTCGGCGCCCGCCGCGCGCATCTCGCGGGCCTTCTCCACCAGGACGCCGATGTCACCGGCGGCGAAGCCGTCCGTGACCCTGAGCATGACCCGCAGCGGGATGTCGACGGCGGCCCTGATCGCCATGAAGGTCTCCACCGAAGGGGTCAGGCCGTCGGCCGCCATGTCGGTGACCAGTTCGAGGCGGTCCGCGCCTCCCGTCTGCGCCGCGACCGCGTCCTCCGCGTCGAGAGCGATCACCTCCAGAACTGCACGGTTGCTCATGGTCTTCCATTCCCTCGGAGCGGCTACGGACTACAGGTCTAGTCCAATAACCAGACTACGGGCCCGTCCCCCGCCGCGCAGCTCCCACGATGAACGCGTACATGAACATGCGCGAGGCCGCGGCGGCGTCCATGGGCGGACGCGCGCCGCGGCCTCAGGGCTCACGGGGCGGGGATGTCAGGGCTGGACGGGCATCGACCAGCAGTTGGAGGTGGCCTTCCGCCCCGAGAGACGGTCGGTCAGCCAGGAGATGGCGCTGCCCTGGTCGGTGAGGAGCGGGGCGAGGTGGTTGGTGAGGATCTTGTCGCCGAGGTTGGGGAGCAGGACCGCCTCGTACGTCACGTTCGCGCCCTTGCGGCACCAGTCCACCGCGAGCTGCCTGGCCTGCGCGTGCCCGACGATGTCGTCCTGCACACCGGTCACGACCCGCACCGGGGCCGCCGGCTTCAGGGTGCCGATGCGCTGCCGGTCGAGGATCGCCTGGAGCTTCGGCTCGGCCGCGATGATGTCGGCGATCGGCTTGCCGCTGGCGGTCCACTTCTTGCTGCTGGTGAAGCCGTGGCCGAGGATCGCGTCGCCCACGCACATGGTCGAGGTGTCCTTCAGCGCGGCCTTGCCGACGTCGTTGGTGTTCGCGTCGACGATCGCCTTCAGCGACGGGTCGGTCTGGGCGAATCCGTTGATCGACCAGCCCAGCGCTCCGGCCAGGGCGCTGCCGTCTATCCCCTTCATGACCTCGGTGAGGTCGGCGGGCGGCGCTCCGGCGTAGGCACCCGCCAGATTGACGTCGGGGGCGTAGGAGGGCTGGAGTTCGGCGGCCGACGCGGCGGCTCCGCCGCCCTGGCTGTAGCCGTAGAGGCCGACCCTGGAGGAGGAGGTGAGCGAGCTGCCCGCGACGGAGCGCGCGGCCCGGGCCGCGTCCAGGAGGGCGTGGCCCTCGTCGAGCCGGTTGACGTAGGTGTGGAGACGGTCGGTGGCGCCGAGGCCCACGTAGTCGGTGACGACGACGGCGGCACCGGCGGCGAGGAAGCGGTAGGCCGCGATGTTGTCGTAGCCGATGGAGACCGTGCCCTCGCCGATGGTCAGCGGGTTCTGGAGCGACAGCGAGGGGGCGCACTGGTCGCCCTGGCCCATGGTCCCCGAGGCCAGCGCCACGAGCGGGCGGGGGCCGCCGCCCTTCCAGGCGGCGGAGGGCTCGATGTAGGCGCCGGTGACGGCGACGGGCGCGCCGTTCGCGTCGGTGGACTTGTACATCAACCGCGTCGCGGTGCCGGGAAGCCGGCGGCCGTCCAGCCCCGGGAGGCTCACACCGAGGGGCAGCGGCTCCGTGCGGACGAGGGACCCGTCGGCGGAGGGCAGCTGCTCCGGCGGGTCGTAGAAGGCGGGGATGGTCACACCCCGGGAGACCACCGGCTCCGAGCCGGCGGCACCGGAGGCCGACGCGGGCACGGTCGCCGCGCCCAGGCAGGCCGCGGCGGCCACCGAAGCGGCCAGCAGGCGTCCCGTACGGCGTCCCGGCCGACGGGCTCCATGGAGGTGGGGGGCGTTCTCGGTCGAGCTCGAACGGGTGGTCTTGCGCGGACTCACGGCTCACTCCTCGCTCTGCTCCGATGGCTGTCCGCGCAAGCTAGCACCGCCGGGTTACCCGAAGTAACTCGTCGGTAAGTTACGCTTCGGTAACGTGAGCGGGGGGGGCGGGCCCGGCCCCCCGACCGGGCCCGCCCTCCCGCCCTTCACCGGGGCCGCTGCCCGATCTCGTCCACCACGCCCGACTTCACGCGGCCCCTGACCTCGACGTACTTCTCGCCCCCCTTGACCTCACGACCCACCGGGCGGCCCCCCTTCACCCCGTCCAGGCGCATGCCGAGGTAGGCGCAGGTGCCTCGTTCGAATACGGGGCCGAACGACATGCCGGGGTGCGAGACACCGATCCCGTGGCGCCCGAGTGCGTCGAGCTCGTCCTCGTCCAGGACGATGCCGGGCAGCTTCGCGAGGGCTTCGAAAGCGGCAGCCTGGAGCCCTGGTGGCATGGCTGCCGGGCCGCGCAGCAGCAGGCACAGGTCCATGAAGGCCGGCCCGTCGCCCTTGCCGTGCCCGAGTGCCGCGAGAAGCCCGTCCGGGTCGGCCGGCAGCTTCTTGAGCTCGGCGTACTCGGTGGGCGGCCACCGCACCTGGTGCTTGGTCAGCGGCGGCTCGTCGACGACGCGTTTGCCGTAGACGTACCGGGAGGGGCGGGAGCCGTCCACGGAGAGCCAGATCCTGTTCGTGCTCGTCGTCCGCCTCCCGCCCTTCGAGAAGGTCCTCGTGACGAACTCCTCGGTGTAGAAGTACTGGTCGTCGCGTGGGACCGGCAAGGAGGCTCCGTCCGCGCGCGTCCTGTCCGCCGCCCTGTGCAGCACCTGGGCCGCGGACAGCGTGGTCATCCGCGGTGCGCCCGAGCCGGTGTCTCCGCCGTCCCCTCCGTCCCCGAGGACGACCGTCCCGGCCACCGCCGCGGTGGCCATCGTGGCGAACCCGGCACGCAGCACCAGTCGCCTGGACGGCACAACGGCCTGCGGCAGAAAGGCCGGTGGCACCAGGGCCCGCAGCAGACCGGTCCGCCGCCCCTCCTTCGCCATGGCCCCCGCCAGCCGGTCGCGGCCGGCGGCGCGGGCGTCCTCGGTGAGTGCGGGCACCTCGGCCTCCAGCTCCCGCAGCGCGTCGAGGTCATTCATCGCGGGACTCCTCGTGTTCGTCGTGAAGCCGGGTGGGATCCGAACCCCCCAGTGCCGCGCGGAGCTTCTTCCGGGCCCGGTGCAGCCGTGAGCGCACGGTGCCCACGGGAACCCCGAGAGCTTCCGCCGCCTCCGCGTAGTCCAGGTCGCCCCAGGCCACCACGAGCAGCACGTCCCGGTAGCGGGCGGGCAACGCAGCGAGGGCTCCGGCGAGTTCGGCGCGGAGACCCTCGGCGCTGACCCGGGCGGCCACCCGGTCCGCCATCGGTTCTCCGTCGCCGCTCCCCCCGGTGTCCGCCGTGGACGCTGCACGCGCCAGCGCCCGCAGCCGCCGGGCCTCGGCACGCCGGTGCCCGCCCACCAGATGGGTGGCGATGCCGTACAGCCAGGGCCTCACCTGCGGTCTGGACACGTCGTACCGGCGGCGCTGCTGGAACGCGATCACGAAGGTCTCGGCCATCAGGTCGTCGGCCGCCTCGGTGCCGAGCCTCCTGGCCACGTACCGGTGGATGTCGTCGGCGTACCGGTCGAACAGCACGGAGAACACGTCCGGTTCGTCCCATGACCGCTCGACGATCCAGGCGTCGGTGTGCTCGGCACCCCCCGCGCCGGACCCGCCGGACCCGCCGGGTCCGAAAGCTCCCGGGGCCGGGCCGCCGGTGGCGCGGCGGGGCGCGAGGTCCGGTGGGGCGGTCACTGGTCGGCTCCTGGGCTCATGGGCTTCCCTCGGCGAGATGGGTTCCGTCACCTCCTGTTCGCCGATGCCCGCTCCCGGGTTCCCGTCACGCCCGCACGAATCTCACCGGTGTCCCCGGAACCGCCTGAGCCGCCCGGGCCAGCGCGGCTTCCGCGACCACGCCGACGACGGGGTAACCACCGGTCGTCGGATGGTCGTTGAGGAACACCACGGGCAGCCCGTCCGGCGGGACCTGGACGGCGCCCAGCACCATTCCCTCGCTGGGCAGTTCGCCCTCCACCGCGCGCTCCAGGGCGGGGCCGCCCTCCGTGCGCAGCCCGACGCGGTTGCTCCGCTCCGAGACCCGGTAGGCGGCGCTCGCCAGCGTGCGCAGGGCCCTTTCCGTGAACCAGCCGTCACGCGGCCCCGGATGCAGGGGCAGCACCAGTTCGGCGGGCGCGCCCGGCCAGGGCACGGTGTCGGCGTGCGGGGCGAGGGACGAAAGCGCGGGACCCAGCGGCAGCACGTCGCCCTCGCGCAGCACCGGAGGGCCCAGTCCCGAGAGCAGGTCGGCCGACCTGCTGCCGAGCACCGGCTCGGGCACCAGGCCGCCCGCGAAGGCCAGATAGCCGCGCAGGCCCTGCACCGCCGGTCCCGCCTCCAGGACCGCTCCGGGCGGTACGCGCACGGGCGCGCCCCACGCGGCCGGGCGGCCGTCCACCGTGACCCGGCATCCCGCGCCCCCGACGACGGCGAGCACCGGCCGGGCGCCGGTCACCCGGACCGCGCACCCGGTGGCGGTGGTCTCCAGGACCGCGGCGTCCGGCGCGTTGCCGACGAGCCGGTTGGCCAGCCGCAGGGCGGGCCCGTCCAGCGCACCGGCGCGGGGCACGCCGAGGTGCGCCCAGCCGGTGCGGCCCGCGTCCTGCACGGTGGTCAGCGCGCCCGCCCTGACCACTTCGAGCGCCGGACCCGCGCTCCCGGCCCCTTCGACCGCCGGACCCGCGCTCCCGGCCCCTTCGAGTGCCGGGCTCACCGGGTCGCCTCCGCCGCCACGAAGCGCACCCGGGCCCCGGGACCGAGCAGTGCGGCCGGTTCGCGCGCCGGGTCCCACAGGGTCTCCGGCGCGGGCATCCGGCCGATGAGCTGCCAGCCGCCGGGCGACGGCCGTGGATAGACCCCGGTGTAGGGCCCGGCGAGGGCGAGCGCCCCGGCCGGCACCCGGGTCCTGGGGGTGGCCCTGCGCGGCACGTTCAAGTGCCCGGGAAGGCCGGTCAGATAGCCGAAGCCGGGCGCGAACCCGCAGAAGGCCACCCGGAACTCCGTACGCGCGTGGATGCGCGGCACCTCGTCGACGGCGACGCCCCACGCATCGGCGACATCGGCGAGGTCCGGGCCGTCGTACACCACGGGTATCTCGACGGCCTCCCCCGCGCTCCGGCTCAGCGGCGGCACGGTCCAGGAGGCCATCCGCGCCGCGAGCGCCCGGTCCTCCACGCCGTCCAGCAGCACCGTCCGGGCGCCGGGGACGATCTCGCGTACGGCGGGGAGTTCACCGGCGGCGCGGCGGCGCAGCAGCTCCGCGTGGAAGGCCTCCGCCTCCTCGCCCGAGCCGAGTTCCACGAGCAGGGCGCGGGGTCCGGCCTCCAGCACCCGGATGCCGCTCACGCGAACGCCCGTATGCGCACGCCGGCTTCCTCCAGCGCGGCCCGCACCCGCCGGGCGAGCGCCGCGGCCCCCGGAGTGTCGCCGTGGACGCACAGCGAGCGCGCCGCGACGGCGATCCGGCCGCCGTCCGCGCCGGTCACGGCGCCGTCGACGGCCATGCCGACGCTGCGGCGCACGACCTCGTCCGGGTCGTGCACCACCGCGCCCGGCTCGCCGCGCGGGACGAGCGTGCCCTGCGGGGTGTACGCGCGATCGGCGAAGGCCTCCTCCACGGCGGTCAGCCCCGCGGCCTCCGCGTGGGCGAGGAGGCGCGAACCGGGCAGCCCGAGGACGGCGGGGCTGCCGCCCGCGAGCCGCACGCCCGCGACGACGGCGGCGGCCTGCTCCTCGTCCCGGACGACGCGGTTGTAGAGGGCACCGTGCGGTTTCACGTACGAGACGGTGGACCCGGCGGCCTCGGCGAAGACCCTCAGGGCGCCGATCTGGTAGGCGATCTCGGCGGTGAGCTCGGCGGCCGGTACGTCCATGGAGCGCCGCCCGAACCCGGCGAGGTCACGGTAGGAGACCTGCGCCCCGATACGCACGCCGCGCTCCGCGGCCGTCTCGCAGACCCTGCGCATCACGGAGGCGTCGCCCGCGTGGAAGCCGCAGGCCACATTGGCACTGGTGACGCAGGTCAGCAGCGCCTCGTCCTCGGTGAGGGTCCAGCGTCCGAACCCTTCGCCCAGGTCCGCGTTGAGATCGATGAGATACGGGGATTCCGCCGGTTCCGTCACGGCCGAACGCTAACGAGCGGCCGGCCCGCCGGGCAAGGTCCCCCGGCTCTACAGTCGCTGCATGACCGACGCCACCGCGCTCCGCGTCCGCTGGCAGGACGCCCTCACCGCCGCCCGGGGCGGCGCACCCGGCCCCGACCCCCTGCCGTACGCCGACAACCTCCTGGAACGCTGGGCCGAGCCCCAGCGGCGCTATCACACGACCGCGCATCTGACGCAGGTCCTGGACCGCGTCGACACCCTGGCCGGGCACGCGGCCGATCCGGACCTGGTGCGCCTCGCCGTCTGGTTCCACGACGCGGTCTACCGCCCGGACCGGTCCGAGAACGAGGAGCGCAGCGCCGCGCTCGCCGAGCGGGCCCTGCCCGAGGCCGGTGTCCCCGGTACGGCGACGGCCGAGGTCGCCCGGCTGGTCAGGCTCACGGTCACCCACGACCCGGCCGAGGGCGACACGAACGGCGAGGTGCTGTGCGACGCGGACCTCGCGATCCTGGCCGCGTCCCCGAAGGAGTACGCGGCCTACGCGGCGCAGGTGCGCGAGGAGTACGGCTTCGTGCCGGACGACGCCTTCCGCGAAGGGCGCTCGGCGGTGCTGCGGCAGCTGCTGGAGCTGCCCCGGCTGTTCCGCACGCCGCACGGCGTGGAGGAGTGGGAACCGAGGGCGCGGCAGAATCTGACCACCGAATTGGAGCTGCTCACCCACTGAGACAGGGGAATGACAGGGACGAGGCCGCTGTTGGCCACTGTCATGCCCGACTCCGCTTCCAGTCGTCCCCGTATGCCGATGGCCGTCTACATCCTCGGCCTCTCGGTCTTCGCTCTCGGTACCAGCGAGTTCATGCTGTCCGGGCTGCTGCCACCCATCGCGTCCGACATGGACGTGTCGATCCCCAAGGCCGGGCTCCTCATATCCGCCTTCGCGATCGGCATGGTGGTCGGCGCCCCGCTGCTGGCCGTCGCCACCCTGCGGCTGCCGCGCCGCACGACCCTGATCGCGCTGATCTCGGTCTTCGGGCTCGGTCAGATCGCGGGTGCGCTGGCGCCGACGTACGAGGTGCTGTTCGTCTCCCGGGTGGTGAGCGCGCTGGCGTGCGCCGGCTTCTGGGCGGTCGGCGCCGCGGTGGCCATCGCGATGGTGCCGGTGAACGCGCGGGCCAGGGCGATGGCCGTGATGATCGGCGGGCTGTCGATCGCCAATGTGCTGGGTGTGCCGCTGGGCGCGTTCCTCGGGGAGAGCTTCGGGTGGCGCTCGGCGTTCTGGGCGGTGGGCGCGGCGTCCGCCGTGGCGCTGGTGGGTGTCGTCACCCGTATCCCGCGCATCCCGCTGCCGGACGAGAAGCCGCAGCTCAAGAAGGAAGTGGCGATCTACAGGGACCGCCAGGTGTGGCTGTCCGTCGTGATCACCGCACTCGCGGCGGGCGGGGTGTTCTGCGCGTTCAGCTATCTCGCGCCGCTGCTGACGGATGTGGCGGGGCTCGGCTCGGGCTGGGTGCCGTGGGTGCTCGGGCTGTTCGGCGTGGGCGCGCTGATCGGTACGACGATCGGCGGCCGGGTCGCGGACGCGCACCTCTTCGGGGTGCTGCTGAGCGGTATCAGCGCCTCGACGGTCTTCCTGGTGGCACTGGCCCTCTTCGCGTCGAACCAGGCCGCCGTGATCGCCCTGGCGTTCCTGCTCGGGCTGTCGGCCTTCTACACGGCCCCGGCGCTCAACGCCCGGATGTTCAACGTGGCGGGCGCGGCTCCGACGCTGGCCGGGGCGACGACCACGGCCGCGTTCAACCTGGGCAACACGACCGGCCCGTGGCTGGGCGGCAC
Organism: Streptomyces sp. CB02058; assembly: GCF_001905505.1. GTDB lineage: Bacteria > Actinomycetota > Actinomycetes > Streptomycetales > Streptomycetaceae > Streptomyces. Next base: position 197,216 of record NZ_LIPG01000001.1, on the reverse strand, counting down.
GGTGATCGACGCGGACTTCGGCTTCCGGGCCACGGCCTGGGCGGGCGCCGGGATGCTGGTCCTCGGCCTGGTGGCCGTGGTGGTCTCGCTGCGGCTGCGCGGCGACGGCACCCCGTCCCGGCTGGTCGCCACGGCGAAGTCCGCGACGACCGGCACGGGCGGGGAGCACCGCGAGGCGGCGACGTCACCCCTCGACCCGGCCCGCACCCCCGACAGGGCCTGAGCGGGACGCCACCGGAGCCGGGCTCACTCCCCCGGACACACCGGAGCCGGGCTCACCTCCCTGGGCACACCGGAGCCGGGTTCCCCCGGCTCACCGGGACGGGCTGACGCACCGGCTCACCTCACGCTGCTCCGGAACGCCGCGAACGGCTGGGGTGCCGCCCCGTCGGCGACCGACGTGCCGAGCACCGTGAGACCGGCGCGGTCGCCGATCACGGCGTGGGCCGAGTTCTCCGAGAGGTCCGTTCCGGCGGGCTGCGGCAGCCCCAGCGCCGTCCATCGGCTCCCGGCGGTGTCCGAGGGCGCCGCCGGGTCCCACTGCCAGGCGATCGCTTCGCGCCGTTCGCCCAGCGTCTGGCCGACGACGACGATGCCGCGCCCCGGGGCCGGCGTCACGCAGAAGAGGCGTGCGTCGGCGCCCGGTACCGCCGCCCTTCGCCATGTCCCGCCGGTACGGCGCGCCACGAGGGCACGGGTCGTCCCGTCGGCCGGGGACCAGTCCTCGCCGACCAGCCACACCTCGCCCCCGGGGGTGACCGCGAGCGCGTGCGCGAATCCGGGCCGGTCCGTCACTCCCGGGGCGGTGGCCCGGCTCCAGGACGTGCCGTCGTAGTGCATGAGGAGCGGGCCACCGCTGTCGCCGTCGTAGCCGGCGGCCCAGACGTCGTCGGGGGACACGGCCCGCACCGAGTTCAGGTACCAGGAGTCGCCCGGCACCTCGGGGAGCGGCACATCACGCCATACGGTCCCGTCGAAGCGCCTGGCGATCCCCGCCTGCCTCGACTCGGTGATCCAGACGCCCTTCTCCTCGTTCCAGACGCGTGACACCTCGATCTGCGCGAAGCCCACGGCCCAGGTGCCGCCGGGCCCCGTGTCCACGCCGAGGAGCGAGGCGGCTTCGGCCTTCTCCGGCAGGCCCGCCGGGACGACGCTCCACCGGGTGCCGTCGTAGTGCTGGGTGTAGATCCGGCCGTCGAGGACCGAGGTGTCGTCCCCCACCAGCCACACGTCGTCGGGGCCTGCGGCGTCGATCGCGTTGACCCGGCTGCTCACGGTGGAGGCGGCTTCCGTGGCCGCCCCGACGGGGATCCACTCCCCGTCGGCGCTCGCGCGCTCCGCCACCACCGGGGTGAAGCGGGTCGCCTTGCCCTCCAGGCGCAGGGTGAATCCGGCGGCCCAGGTGCGCCCCCGCCCCAGGTGCACGGCCCCGACGAGGTTGGCGTCGGCGAACGGCAGCGGCTGGGCCGACCAGGAGGGTGCGGTGCCTGCGCTGCCGTGTGCCGCCGCGGGCAGCGAGGTGAGCGGGACGGCCGACAGGGCCGCCAGGGCGGCGGTGGAGCGGAGAAGCGACCGGCGGGTGAGCTCGGGCATGCGGTGGTTCCTTCCGGGTTCTGGGTCTCACCCGGTAAGTGCGGTGGGCCGCGCCACACGTTGCACCGCACCACACGTCGCACCGCCGTTACGGCAAGGCGCTCCGGCCCACGTCAGGCGGAGCGGGCCGCCCCTTCGGCCGTCTCAGCCCTGCCTCGGTGATCCGGCGCACGATCTCCTTCGATCCGACCTCGCGCGCACCGGCGCGCACCGCGTCCGCGTAACGCGCCTCGGGCACGTCGTAGTGGTCGCGCTCGAAGGCGCGGAGCGGGCAGCCGATCGAGGCGGCGAAGGCGTGCAGCTCCTCGAACGACACGTCGCTGACCAGGTGGGACCACATGCGCCCGTGTCCGGGCCAGGTCGGCGGGTCGATGTAGACGGTCACCTGCCGAGCACCTCTGCCAGCGCGCCGACCGGTGCGACGGACACCGTCGCCTTGGTGCAGACCCAGTGCGGATCGGGGCCGAGCTCCGGCTCCACGTCGAGCGCGTGCGGCCCTTCCTCCGTGCAGACCGGGCAGAGCGGCCAGCGTCCGTAGCGCTCCAGCAGGGCGTCCTGGACGTCCTGCGCTATCAGCCCGGTGACGAAGGACACACCCTCGGGCCACTGCTCGACCCACCACCGCCGGTGGGTCACCGCGTCCTCCACCAGCGAGACGATCGCGGCCTCGGCGACGTCCCCCGCGACGAGGTCGGCCATCACCAGCGCACGTGCGCTGTGCAGCGCCTGTTCCAGGCGGTTCAACTCCATGGCCCCATTGTCCCCTGCCGTCAGGGGCGCGGGCCTTGATCCTTCAGAGGTAGGGACCAAAGGGGGGTTGACGGGATTTCCGGGTGAAAATATCTTTCATGTGTGACCAATGACGTGAAGGAAAGTTTCAGCGTGGACTCTCCGCCCGCCCCTGCCGCCCTGGCGGCCAAGGTGCGGACCCTCGCCCCGTCCATGACCCGCTCCATGCAGCGGGTCGCCGAAGCCGTCGCGGGCGACCCCGCCGGGTGCGCCGCCCTCACCGTCACCGGTCTCGCCGAGCTCACCGGCACCAGCGAGGCGACCGTGGTCCGCACCGCGCGCCTCCTCGGCTACCCCGGCTACCGCGACCTGCGCCTCGCGCTCGCGGGGCTCGCCGCGCACCAGCAGTCCGGCAGGGCGCCCGCCGTCACGGCGGACATCGCGGTCGACGACCCGATCGCGGACGTCGTCGCCAAGCTGGCCTACGACGAGCAGCAGACCCTGGCCGACACCGCCGCCGGTCTCGATACCGTGCAGCTCGGGGCCGCGGTCGCCGCCGCGTCGACCGCCCGCCGCATCGACATCTACGGCGTGGGCGCGTCCTCGCTCGTCGGCCAGGACCTCGCGCAGAAGCTGCTCAGGATCGGCCTGATAGCCCACGCCCACATGGACCCGCACCTCGCCGTGACCAACGCCGTGCAGCTCCGCTCGGGCGATGTGGCCATCGCGATCACGCACTCCGGCTCCACGGGTGACGTCATCGAGCCGCTCCGCGTCGCCTTCGACCGCGGCGCGACGACGATCGCGATCACCGGACGCCCCGACGGCCCGGTCTCGCAGTACGCCGACCACGTGCTGACCACCTCCACCGCCCGCGAGAGCGAGCTGCGGCCCGCCGCGATGTCGAGCCGCACCAGCCAGCTCCTCGTCGTGGACTGCCTCTTCATAGGCGTCGCCCAGCGGACGTACGAGACGGCGGCGCCCGCCCTCTCCGCTTCGTACGAGGCGCTCGCCCACCGCCACACCCCGCGCAGCCGCTGACCCCGGCAGCACGGCACCCGCACCCGCACCTGCACCCGCCCCCGCAGAGCCGTACGAGAACGAGAAAGCAGAGCCGCTGTCCATGTCCTCCACCACCGACGCAAACGCCGAAGCGAACGCCCAGGACGCCACCCCCGGCGGCTACGGCGAACTGCGCGCCCAGCTCGCCACCCTCACCACCGAGGCGTTCCGCCCGGAGCTCGCCGAGATCGACCAGCTGCCGACACACGAGATAGCCCGGATCATGAACGGCGAGGACACCACCGTGCCCGCCGCCGTCGCCGAGAAGCTGCCCCTGATCGCCGCCGCGATCGACGCCACCGCCGAGCGCATGGCGCGCGGCGGCCGGCTGATCTACGCGGGCGCGGGCACCGCGGGCCGCCTCGGTGTGCTCGACGCCAGCGAGTGCCCTCCCACCTTCAACACCGACCCGTCCGAGGTCATCGGCCTGATCGCCGGCGGCCCCTCCGCCATGGTCAAGGCCGTCGAGGGCGCGGAGGACAGCAAGGAGCTGGCCGCCGCCGATCTGGACGGGCTGGGCCTCACCGCCGACGACACGGTGGTCGGGATCTCCGCCTCCGGCCGCACTCCGTATGCCATCGGCGCAGTCGAGCACGCCCGCGCCGAGGGCGCGCTCACCATCGGCCTCTCCTGCAACGCCGGCTCGGCGCTCGCCGACGCCGCCGAACACGGCCTGGAGATAGTCGTCGGCCCCGAGCTGCTCACCGGCTCCACCCGGCTCAAGGCGGGCACGGCGCAGAAGCTCGTCCTCAACATGATCTCGACGATCACGATGATCCGGCTCGGCAAGACGTACGGGAACCTCATGGTCGACGTCCGCGCGTCCAACGAGAAGCTGCGCGCCCGTTCCCGCCGGATCGTCTCCCTCGCCACCGGCGCCTCCGACCAGGAGATCGAGGCGGCGCTCGCCGCCACCGACGGCGAGGTGAAGGACGCCATCCTCACCATCCTCGGCGGGGTCGACGGACCCACCGCCGCCACGCTCCTGGCCGATTCCCACGGCCACCTCCGCGCCGCCCTCGCGGCCGTCCGCACCACCTGACGCACCACTCCTCGCACAGCAAGGCACCACGCACCATGGCTACTGAAGACAAGAACCGCGCCACCGCCGCCGCGATCCTGCCGCTCGTCGGTGGCGCTGCGAACGTCAGCTCGATCGCCCACTGCATGACCCGGCTCCGGCTGGGCCTGCACGACCGTTCCCTCGTCGACGACGAGGCCCTGAAGGCGGTCCCCGCAGTCATGGGTGTGGTCGAGGACGACACGTACCAGATCGTCCTCGGCCCGGGCACGGTCGCCCGGGTCACCCCGGAGTTCGAGCAGCTCGTCGAGGAGGGCAGGGCGTCCGGGACCCCCGCGCCCGTCCCCACCGCCGAGGAGCTCGCCGACAAGGGCGCGGCGCTCAAGGCGCAGCAGAAGGCGAAGAACTCCACTCCCTTCAAGCTGTTCCTGCGCAAGATCGCGAACATCTTCGTCCCGCTGATCCCCGCCCTGATCGGCTGCGGCATCATCGCCGGCCTCAACGGCCTCCTGGTGAACCTCGGCTGGCTGACCTCGGTCACCCCCGCCCTGGCCGCGATGGCCTCCGGCTTCATGGCCCTGATCGCGGTCTTCGTCGGCTACAACACCGCGAAGGAGTTCGGCGGCACGCCGATCCTGGGCGGCGCCGTCGCGGCGATCATCGTCTTCCCCGGCGTCGCGAACATCGACGCCTTCGGCCAGACCCTCTCCCCCGGGCAGGGCGGCGTCCTGGGCGCCCTCGGTGCGGCGGTCCTCGCGGTGTACGTCGAGAAGTGGTGCCGCCGCTGGGTGCCCGAGTCGCTGGACGTCCTCGTCACCCCGACACTGACGGTCCTGGTCTCCGGCCTCGTCACGATCTTCGGCCTGATGTACGTCGCCGGTGAGGTCTCCTCCGCCATCGGTACGTTCGCCGACTGGCTGCTCTCCACGGGCGGCGCGGGCGCGGGCTTCCTGCTCGGCGGCTTCTTCCTGCCGCTGGTGATGCTGGGCCTGCACCAGGCCCTGATCCCGATCCACACGACGCTGATCGAGCAGCAGGGCTTCACCGTCCTGCTCCCGATCCTCGCGATGGCCGGTGCAGGCCAGGTCGGCGCCGCAGCGGCGGTCTACCTCCGTCTCCCGCGCAACGAGTCGATCCGCAGGACCATCAAGTCCGCTCTGCCCGCGGGCCTGCTGGGCGTCGGCGAGCCCCTGATCTACGGCGTCTCGCTCCCCCTGGGCCGCCCGTTCATCACGGCCTGTGTGGGCGGCGCGTTCGGCGGCGGCTTCGTGGGCCTGTTCAACCAGCTCGGCGACTCGGTCGGCTCCACGGCGATCGGCCCGTCCGGCTGGGCCCTGTTCCCGCTCCTGGACGGCAACCACGGTCTCGGCTCGACGATCGCGATCTACGCGGGCGGCCTGCTCGTCGGCTATGTCGCGGGCTTCCTGGCGACGTACTTCTTCGGCTTCAGCAAGGCGCTGCTGACGGAGTTCAACGTCTCCCAGGAACCGGTCCCCTCCACGGTCGCGGCCACCGGACCGGCCACGGCGTCGGGCGGCACCTCGGCGAAGGAACCCGCGGGAGTCTGAGCCGGCGCCTCGACGTGTCCGCGCGGTCACGGAAAGTCCTAGAAGTTTTCCTCACGAACACGTGTGTGTAGGAAATGGATCGCCGGGCACCAGAGGTCTCGGAGGTTGATAACAATGGTTCCCCTTCTTCTCGTTCTTCTGCTCGCCCTGATCCTTTTCGGTGCCGGTTTCGCACTCAAGGCACTGTGGTGGATCGCGGTGATCGTGCTGGTGATCTGGCTGGTCGGGTTCTTCGCCCGGTCGACCACCGGCGGCAGGCGTGGCCGTTGGTACCGCTGGTAGAACGCTTCCAGCAGCACAGACGCGGGTGGCGCGGGACTTCCGAGTCCCGCGCCACCCGCGTTTTCCGCACTCTCCCGGAATTCTCCGGGAATGGACCGGAAATGCGCGGGCAGTCGAATAACTGAGCGGCACCCACCCTCACCGGAGGGATCAGCCGCGCCGAATGAAACCGTCGAGGAAGGAGCCAGTAATGAGCCACGATCTGTGGGGCTATCAGCCCACGAGCGGTCACACCGCGGGCGCCGACCTGACCGGATTCTCGGTCGAGGCGACGGACGGAAGCATCGGCAAGGTCGACAAGCACTCCGACGAGGTGGGGTCCGCCTACCTCCTCGTCGACACCGGGGTCTGGATCTTCGGCAAGGACGTCCTCCTGCCGGCCGGCACGGTCAAGGGCATCGACACCGAGGAGAAGAAGATCCACGTCGACCTGACCAAGGCCCAGATCAAGGACTCCCCGGAGTTCGACCGCCACAGCCACGCGGGCGATCCGGGTTATCACGCCCAGATCGGCAGCTATTACGACAGCTACCGCATCATGTGACACGCCCCGCACCGCTGTCAGAGGCGGGGGTCTGCCCGGCGAACCACGGGCGGACCCCCGCCTCTCCGCTGTGCGCGGCCGAACACCGGCCCCCGGGGAGCGGTCTTCGGCCACATCACAACGCCCCGTTGGCTGTGCCCCTGGTACGTGGGATGGTTGCCGTTCTTGCAGTGGCGGGGGGCCCACATGAGCGAGAACCACGGCAATGGACCGATGCGTTGGGACGAGCACGCGCGCGGGGGCGCGGGCGGCTGGGTACGCGCCTCGGCGGACCCGCAGAGGTCTTCGGCCGAGCCGGACCCTGGAGCGGGACCCGGCCAGGGACCCGCACCCGCCCCGGAGCCCGGCCGTCGCGCGTTCCCGAAGAAGCACGTCCTGCTGGCCGTGGGCGGCGGGCTGCTGTTCGCCGCCGTGGTCCTCGTCACCGCCCATGCCGTCCGCCCCTCCCCTACCGAGGCCGGCCACTCCGCCGCCCCTTCCGTCTCCGGTTCGCCGGCAGCGGCCGTCGAGGGCTCCACCGCGGCCGACCCCACAGAGCCGACCGCCCCGTCCACGGCGACGGCAGAGGAACAGGCCGCGGCCGTCGACGCGCTCCTGGAGCGCAGCGAGTCGGACCGTCAGCAGGTCATCGACGCCGTCAACGCCGTGGAGACCTGCGCCTCGGAGAACTCCGTCGCCGACGCGGGCACGGCCCTGGACGCCGCCGCCGTCCGCCGCGAGGAACTGATCACCGGCCTCGCCGAACTCGACCTGGGCGAGCTCCCGTCCGGCCCGTCCGCGGCGCGCAGCCTCCGCACGGGATGGCAGCATTCGGCCGACGCGGACCGGGCGTTCGCGAACTGGGCGGACGACGCGCGGGGCTGCTCCCCCGGCTCGGTCCCCCGCACCGCCTCGTACCGGCAGGGCGTGCGCAGCAGTGGACTCGCCACCGAGGCCAAACAGGACTTCCTCTCGCTCTGGACACCGATCTCCGATCGCTACGGGCTGCCGCAACGCGACACGGCACAGCTCTGACGACGGGTCACGTCACCCTGGCACCGCGCCCCTTCTCCTTCGTCCCGACGGAAAGCCGCCTCCCGCCATGACCGATCCCCAGGGCCCACCGCCCCCGCCGCTCCCCCCACCGGGGCCGCCGACGCCTCCCCCACCGCTCCCCGCACCCGGACCGCCCACGCCTCCGCCGCCCGGCCCCGGCAGCCGGCTGTGGGAGCTGGTCCGCTCCCAGGCCGGGAACCGGCCGGGCAACGCCACGGCCTATCTGCGCGGCGCCGCCCACCTGGACCGCCGGTTCCGGGACGCCGTGGTCAAGGAGCTCGCCGAGAACCCGCACCGTCTGCCCCCGCCGTCGTACGGGGTGGATCTGGCAGCGGTCCTCAAGGAGTGCTTCATCGCGCGCAAGGAGGTCTCCACCCGCGCCAAGCTGATGCTGGTGCTGCCCCTGCTGCTGCTTCCGTTCAGCGCCACCGGGGCGATCGTCCCGCCCCTGCTGGTCCTGGTCGTGCGGCTGCTGCGCACGGTCTGGCGGACGCTGAAGAACACGATGGCCGGGCGCGACCGGCCCGACGCCGATCCGAGGTCCCGCTCGGGACAGGGCGTCGTCACGCTCCTGCTGCTGGTCGTCCTCGTCTGGGCCCTCTGGCAGACGGTGAGGCTGTCCTCCACTGCCTTCACGCTCCTGACCGGTGGCTTCTCCGGCGGGGGCGAGCACCTCCTGGCCGCTCTGGTGGTCCTGGCGGGCTGGGCCGCCATCGCCACCGTCTACCGGTACCGCACGGAGCGCCGCCTGTACCTCCTGGCCATCGGCCGGAGCGTGGAGGTCTCCGACCCTCCCGCGATAGCCCGCCGGCTCGGCGAGATCCGCGAACAGCAGGCCGACCCCGATGTCGTGTACAGCGACTACGCCCCCTTCGTCGGAGCCGGCATCGAGCTGGACCACTGGTCGTTCGCCGTCGAGCTCGTCCCCGACCTCACGAAGCGGGACAACGGCGCCGCAGGCCGCCGCGCCGCGTTCACCGTGCCCGAGGTCCACGCGCGGATACGCAGCGAACTGCGCAGGTTCGGCGAGGGCACGACCTACCCCGGCGACCGGCTGCGCGGGCTCCAGGTGGACGACTACGTCATGAAGAGCGGCAAGCGGCTCGGTCCCTCCCGGGACTGGAGCGGCACGTCCCCCGGCACCCCCTTCCACGATCTCGCCCCCGAGGCCCGCACCGAGGCCGCAGCCCTGCTCCGCACCCCACCGGACGCGCAGCCGCCCGCGACCTGGTGGCCGGACAGCCTCGACCTGTTCGCCGAGGAGCGGTTGCGCCACTATCTGACGGTCCGGGTGGGCAGTTGGGGCGACGAGGTGGTGCTCACGGTCTTCAGTCGCGTACAGATGCAGGGCGGCCTGCTGTTCCTGGAGTCGCGGGCCTTCCTGCTCCCGCCGATCGCCCGCTTCTACCACTGCATCGACGACATCCTCCCGCCGAAGGACGTCAAGGACTGGGCCGATCTGGCCCGTGCGGCGACGGCGTCGATGTTCTCCGTGGTCGCCGACGCCCCGAACGACCTCTCGGCGCCCTCGCGCACGGTCACCCGCACCGCACAGTCCCGGATCTGGTACGACCGCATGTGCAAGACGGACCGCCCGGTCGACCACGGCCCCGCCTACTCGATCCGCGAACTGGCGGCGGAGCCCCACTTCCAGCAGCTCTTCCAGGAGATGGACGTCCGGCGCTTCCTCAAGAGCGTCCAGACCAGGACGGTCACGGCGGTACGCAACAGCCTGAGCGACGCGGGCTACAGCACGAGCGAGTTCGACGCCCGCACCACCGTCCTCTTCGACCGCTCCGTGCACGTCAACGGAACGGTCAACGGGAACATCCAGACGGGCGACAACGCCCGGGCCGGCCACCAGACGATCACCACACCGCAGCCGCAGGTCGGTCCGGCCGGCGGCTCCACGGGTTCCAGCTGAGGGAGTCGACACGATGACGGACACACCGGCCGGAGAAGGACGCGGAATCCATGTGAGCGGCACGTTCACGGGGAACGCCCAGACTGGCGACAACAGCACCGCCGAGTACGTCAGCCATGCCGGAGGGGCGGTGGGCGCCGTGGAATCGGCCGAGATCGTGCAGCTGCGGGAAGCCGTCGAAGCCCTCCGGGCCCGCATCCGCGACCTGGGCCCGGACGAACTGTCGGCGGCGGAAGGAACAGCCGCGGAGTCGGCACTCGCCGAGGTCGAGGACGCGCTCCCCAGCACCGACGAAGCCGGTCAGGGCCGCGTACGGAACGCGATCTTCACGGTGTCCGGCGCACTGGCCTCGGTGGCCTCGCTCGGCGAGTCCCTCAGAGCACTGCGGGAGGCGGCGGCCCCCTGGTTCTGACCGCCCGCACGAAGCCGCGACAGGACCCGCTCAGACCGGGAAGTCGGCCGTGGGCAGGGTGACGTCGAAAGGACCGGGAAGCTGGAGGGGCTTCCCGAAGGGCACGGCGTCGCTGTGCTTGTACGTTCCGTCCTCGTTCGGTTCGGTGAACAGCGTGGTAGTCCCACGCACGGCCTTCAGAGCCCTGATCACCCTTCACCACACATACTCCCCCGCTCATCGTGACAACTGCCCTTCCCCTCCGGGAACCGCCCCGCCGTCCGTCCGCATCACACTCTCAGGACGTTGATCCTGACCATCGTGCAGCGCAAACGGGCGGTAAGAGGCGATAGACATGGCGAACGACCCCGCGACCGAGACCGGTGCCCCCCTCCGGGAAGAGCACGCGGACGGCGAGGGGCGCGGCATCGTCCGTACCGCGTTCGTCGTCCTGCGGCGCGACAGGGGCCGTCTGTTCGGACGGGCGGCCGGCGTCACCGGTCTGGTCGCCCTGGGCGGACTGCTGCTGACCGTCGTCGGCTTCGTCGCCGCCTGGCCCGAGTTCACCGAGATACGCCTGGGCGCGGTGCGGGCCCGCATCGACGAGGACTCCTACGCCCCCGACGGCAGCCGCGTGCACACCATGTGGCTCATCCTGCTCGCCTGCCTGCCGTTCCTGATCCTGCTGCTGCACCTGGCGTGCACCGCGCTCCAGACGGCGTCCGCCCGCGCGGTCACCGGACGGGCCCCCGGCCGGTTCCGCGCGGTCCTCGGGGTGTACGCGCTGCGCGGAGTGTTCGTCTGGGCTCCACTGGTGGCCGGTGTCCTGGTGGAGGAGACCTTCACCACCACCCTGTTCAGGGAGCACACCGTGATCGTGCCGAAGTGGGAGTACCCCAACCTGTTCGTCCTCCTGCGCTACGGCCCGCCCCTGCTGGGCCTGGTTGCCGCGCTCGTGCTCCGGCTCGGCTGGACCCTGGCCCCGGCCGTCGCCGCGACGGAGGAGCTCTCGCCCCTGGCCGCGCTGCGCCGGTCCTGGTCCCTGGTGTGGGGCCGGGCCTCCGCGTGGTTCCGGACCGTGGCCGTCGCCCTGCCCCTGGGCGCGCTGACCATCGGCCTGTACGTCCTGCTCAGTTCCGCCGCCCATCCGCTGCGCTCCGGCGCGGCCTCCCTGTTCCTGGAGTGGGGCCCGGACAACACCTATGCCGCGTACGTCGCCGGGGTCCTCGCCCCGATCGCCGCCGCCCTGCTGCTCACCGGGGCCCTGGCCCTCCCCTTCGCGCACACCGTCCTCGCGGTGCTCCAGCAGCGGCTCTCCCCGGCCGTCGCGCGCTCGGCTCCGGCAGGTCCGGACGCGGTCGCCGCGCTGCCCACGGCCTCCTGACCCGCTGTCGGCGGCACGTGATCGGGTGTCACAGGCCCGCGAGGGTCAGCAGCCGGTGCATGTCCGCGAGGGGCAGGCCGGGGTGTGCGGCCGCGGTGGCCGCGACGGACTCCGACGGATCGGCCAGCAGCCGCCTCAACTCCTCGGCCGGGAGACGGGGATGCGCCGCGACGGCGCGGCGCACCCTCTGGTCGGGGTCGGCCGCCAGCAGGTGAGCGGACGGCACGGGCAGGCCGGGGTCGCGCGGGGCCAGCTGTCTCATTCTCGGGTCGGGGTCCGTGGCCAGACGCCGGAGCACCTCCGCGGGAAGGGGGAGGTCGTCGGCCGGACGCCATCGGACCCTCTTGGCCGGGCGGTAGGTCCGGTCGATGCGCTCGGCGGTGTCGGGATCGATGCCGTCCCGGGCGTGCAGGGCCATCGCCGTGCGGACGCCGCTCTCCTCGTCGTCGAGGAGTCGCGCGACGAGCGGCGGCGGAAGGGCGTCGGACATCGCCGCGGAGGCGCGGAAGCAGACGTAGGGCGAGTCCACATACGGCAGGGGGTCGGCCGTCACCCACGGCAGGCGCAGGGTCCGGAGCTCCGCACGGGCCACCTCGCCCATGAGTTCCCGTTCGAGCGTGGCGTCGTCCATGTCCTCGTCGTCCGCGAACAGGTCCGGTGGGGGCACGTCGGACAGAATCCGCGCGTGGATCGCGGCCCGCGTCGGCTCCGGGGTGTCCTGACGGGCGAAGACACGCAGCGCGACGCGCAGGTCGGCATCCTGGGCGAGCTCCTCGCGCAGTGCCGGTGGGAGGCCGGGGTGCTGCGCGAGTTCCCCGCGTACGTCGTCGTCGGGATCGTCGGCCAGCCGGCGGGCGGTGGAGGCGTCCAGTGCGCAGTGGCGCACCGCCCCGGCACGCGTGACCGGGTCGGCCAGCAGCTCCGGAACGAGGTCCGCCGGAGGTACGGGGTGCGGCATCCGGCGGAAGTAGATCGCGCAGGCTGCCGCACGCACCGAGTCGTCGGGATCGGTCAGCAGCAGTCGGCGCACGGCTTCCGGAGCCGTCGTCCACCACTGGGCGAGCGTCGCCCGGACCGTCGGGTCCGGGTCCGTCGCCGACCGGGCCCGCAGGTCCGCCGGCACGTCCTCGCTCTCCGCCACCTGCGCGCGGACCGCCGGGTCGGCGTCGTCGAGCAGCCGCGCGAACAGCTCGCGCGGCGCACCGTCCGCGGCAACGGCGACAGCCTTACGGATCGCAGGGTCCGGGTGCCCGGCGAGCACCATCCGGAAGGCGTGGGGAAGGCCGCGGTTCAGGGCGAGGGAGTGCGTGAGCCAGTGATCGTCCGTGGCGAGGATCTCGGCGATCAGGTCATCGCTCAGGTCCGGTCGCCCGGCCACCCTGCCCAAGCCCGTGCGCCGGCCGAGGAGTCGGCGCACGAGAGCGGACGGCAGGGCGGGGTTCTCCGCGAGCCCGTCCAGCACCGCGTCGAGATGCACCGGCGGCGGTACGACATCCGACATGGCAAGCGCCCTTCCGCCTCGGTGATCCGGCCTCCGAGTCTCCCACCCGCGTTCGTGTGCCGAGGCGCCTCCGACGCACCGGACGAAACGCCTCGCGGTCGTCCGGTCAGCCTGCCGCCCACCCACGACCGGCTCAGGGCAGCCGCCCCTCCCGGTTGATCTCCCTCACCCGCGCCCGGAGCACGACCCCCGGCGGGGCGGGGCGGACGGCCTCCGGCGGGCAGTCCCACTCGGCGCCGCCGCCCGGCGGGCGCAGCTGTACGTACGGGCCGACGCGGCCCATCACCCGGCCCACCCTGCCGTCACGGCCGTCCACCGCGAACGTCCCGGGCTCCGGCGTACACGGCTCCAGTCCTTCAACTGTCATGTGCCGCCGCCGCTTCCAACTGAACACTCAGCCGCAGCGCCGTCTCGACCGAGCACCGGCCGAGGTCCACGAGCGGGTTGGGCTCGTCCCCCGCGAACGAGACCGGGTCGATCCGCAGCGAAGGCAGCTTCACGCCGACCCCCGCGAGACCGGCCCTCAGCCGCTCCACCGCGTCCTCCGCAGCCCGCACTCTTCCCGCTGCCTCTTTGCGCCGTTCCGTAGCCGTCATCATGATCTTCCCCATTTCCACGCTGAGTAGTGGCTATGCCTACTCAGCGTGGCCAATTCCCGGCTACCGTGGAAGTGGTGCAGTTCCAACACCCGGACGTGTGCAACAGGGAGTCGCCTTGCCCGGACCCAAGAAGCTCGACCCCTCCTCCTCACCCCGCGCGCTCCTGGGCGCCGAACTCCGCCACCGCAGGGAGGCGGCCGGCCTCTCGCAGGAGGACCTCGGCGCACCGCTGTTCGTCAGCGGCTCGTTCATCGGCCAGCTGGAGTCCGGCACCCGCCGCATGCAGTTGGACCAGGCCCAGAAGCTCGACGAGGTGCTGGACGCGTCCGGCTTCTTCGTACGGAACTGCGCGGCGCTGAAGAAGTCGAAGTACCCGGACCACTTCGCGGAGGCGGCGGAGGCGGAGCGCCTGGCGACGACGATCCGAGAGTACGCGCCTCTGCTGATCCCAGGCCTGTTGCAGACGGAGGCGTACGCACGGGCGGTGTTCCGGGCGTATCAGCCGACGGCCACGGAGGACGTGATCGACGAGCTGGTGGCAGCGCGGCTGGAGCGGGCCCAACTGCTGACCGATCCAACGACGCCCCTGTTGTGGGTGGTTCTGGACGAGGCGGTTCTACGCCGCCGAGTCGGCGGGCCGGGGGTGATGGCGGCGGCGCTGGATCACGTGGCCACCTTGGTCCGCCAGCACCGCGTGATCGCCCAGGTATTGCCATTCTCCACAGGTGCACACGCCGCCTTGGACGGCGGCCTCAAACTCATGGCCTTTCCTGACGCACCTCCGCTCGCGTACGTCGATGGCCTGGGCATGGGGCGGCTACAGGACGATCCCGCGAGCGTCGCACGATACGAACTGACCTACCATCTGCTGGGAGCCAGCGCGTCGTCACCAGAAGCGTCACTGGCACTGATCGAGTCAGCGGCGGAGGATTACGACCATGAAGATCAGTAGCTCTGACTACGACCTGTCCACGGCTATCTGGCACAAGTCCTCATACAGCGGCGGTGACGGCGGCAACTGCCTGGAGGTCGCCACCTGGCGCAAGTCCACGTACAGCGGCGGTGACGGCGGCGACTGCCTCGAAGTCGCCGACGGCCTCCCCCACGTCGTCCCCGTCCGCGACTCCAAGGTCACCGACGGCCCGGCCCTCGTGTTCCGGGCGGACGCCTGGGCGGCCTTCGTCGCGGACCTCAGGCGCGGCTGACCATCGGCCGAGCAGCGCCTCGATCAGCCCTCGGAACATGCCGTGGGCCAGGAGCGAGAGGGACCGGGGGCGAGATGGACCAGGGGCGTGAGTCGCGGTGGGAGAAGGACGCGATGACGGTGGAGATCGCCTTCGCCCTGGTCACCGCCGGAGCGCTGGCCCTCGCGGTGTTCGCTCCCGCTGTGGTGTTCACGCTCGCCCTCCCGGTCTCCGGCTCCGTACGACACGGAGTGCTGGTGGGCGGCGCGGTGCTCGGAGCGGCGGCGGGACTGTGGCGCCTCGTCCGGGTGCTGCTCCGGTTCGACACGCAGCGCCGCCAAGGGCACTGACGGCCGGCTGCCTCAGCTCACGTCCCCGCAGCCCGCGCTCCCAGCACCGGCAGGAGCCGGAGTTTGTCGTCGTCCTCCGATCCGGGGATGGCCGTGTAGACGAGGAGGGCCTGGTACTGCTCCGGATCGAGCAGCACCTGGCACTGGAGGTTCAGGACGCCGAGCTCCGGGTGACGTACCCGCTTGGGGTCGACGCGCGGGGCGCCGATCTCGTGGGTGCTCCACAGCGCGGCGAACTCCTCGCTGCGTTCCCGCAGCAGGCCCGCCAGTTCCTCCGCGCGTCCTCCCGCTCCCTGCCGGGAGTAGGCCTCGCGGAGCCCGGAGGCGAAGAAGCGGCTGTGCAGCGGGTGGTCCTCCTCGGGGTAGACCAGCCGGGCCGCCGGGTCGGTGAACCAGCGGTAGGTCATGCTGCGTTCGGGCCCCGTGAAGCCGGTCTGGTCACCGAGGAGGGCGGTGGCGACCGGCGTCTGCATCAGGGTCTCCGCCACATCGCTGATGACCTGTGCCGGGGTGTCGTTCAGTCGCCCGAGGATGCGCATGAGGCCGGGAGTGATGTGGTCCGACCGCAGGGCCCCTGGGCGGGAGGGCGTGTTGTGCCCGGCGACGCGGAAGAGGTGGTCGCGTTCGGGGAGGGTGAGGTGCAGGCCGCGCGCGATGGCCGCGAGCATCGGCTCCGAGGGCTGCGGGCCTCGCTGCTGTTCCAGCCGGCTGTAGTAGTCGGTGGACATGCCGCTCAGCGCGGCCGCCTCCTCCCGCCGCAGGCCACGGGTACGGCGGCGGGGTCCGCGCGGCAGGCCCACGTCCTCCGGTTGCAGGGCCTCCCGGCGGGTGCGCAGGAAGTCCGCGAGCTGTGCTCGGTCCACGGTTCCGCTCTTTCTCGTCGATGTACGCAGGCCGTCAGAGCATCATCCCGCCGGACGCCTCGATGCGCTGCCCGGTGACCCAGCCGGTGCCCTCGGCGAGGAGGGCGGCGGCAGCGGCGCCGATGTCGTCCGGCTCCCCGGGGCGGCCCATGGCCGTGACACCGCTGAGCATGGAGCGCATCTCCTGGTTGTCGCGGACCCCGCCGCCGCCGAAGTCGGTGCCGGTGGCGCCCGGGGCGATGGCGTTGACCGAGATGCCGCGCGGGCCGAGCTCCTTGGCGAGGTAGCGGGTGAGGATCTCCACGGCACCCTTGGCCGCCGCGTACGCCGAGGTCGGCGCAGCGATGAAGCGGGTCAGGCCGGTGGAGACGTTGAGGATCGTGCCGCCGTCCACGATCAGCGGCAGCAGCGCCTGGGTGAGGAAGAAGACGCCCTTGACGTGCACGTTCATCAGCCCGTCGAACTGCTCCTCGGTGGTCTCGGCGAACGGCGCGTGCACTCCGTGCCCGGCGTTGTTCACCAGCGCGTCGAAGTCCTCGCGGCCCCAGTTCTCCGTCAGCGCGGTGCGCAGCTCCGCCACGAAGGCGGGGAACGAGGCGGTGTCCCCGGTGTCCAGACGCAGCGCCACCGCCGTACGGCCCAGCTTCCGCGCCTCCTCGACGACGGCCTCCGCCTCCTCCGGGTGCGAACGGTAGGTGAGCACGATGTCCGTGCCCGCCTCCGCGAGGTGGAGCGCGGTGCTACGGCCGAGCCCCCGGTTGGCGCCGGTGACAAGTGCGATGCGGGTCATGACGTACTCCCTGGCTGTGACGGTCCGGCGGAATCCCCGTGATCCCGTCCGGCTTCGTCCACCACGGTGCCGCGATCCGGGAGGCGGATGAAGGCAGCACTTGTCCAGGGATCGCGGATCCCCCCTTGCGAGTCGACCACACAGTGTGACCCAGGTCACACTTTTCCGTGTCACAGATCGGGGGCGCGCTTGCGTCTCGTGGCCGTCATCAGGAAGCAGCAGCGAAGAGGCGGACATCATGAACACGCACAAGACGCAGGAAACGGTCCCCCACCACATCGTCGTCCTGGGCGCGGGGTACGCGGGCATGGCCGCGGCCGTCCAGCTGGCCACCAGGGCCGGGCGGATGACGAACCCGGCGACCGTCACCCTCGTGAGCGCGCAGGAACGCTTCACCGAGCGGCTGCGGCTGCACATGACGGCGACGGGGCAGGAAGTCGCGGAGCTGAGCATCCCGGAGATGCTGGAGGGAACCGGGGCGCGCTTCGTGCGCGGCTGGGTCACGGCGGTGGACGCGGACGCGAGGACCGTGCGGATCGACGACGACCGGGTCCTGCCCTACGACAACCTGGTCTACGCCCTGGGCGGCGTCGCCGACACGGCGGCGGTTCCGGGCGTCGAGGACCACGCGTTCACCCTGAGCGGCCCCGAGGAGGCGGAGGCGCTGGCCGGCCGGCTGGCACGGCTGAGCAGCGGCACCGTGGTGGTCGCGGGCAGCGGGCTGACGGGCGTCGAGTCGGCGGCGGAGATCGCCGAGCGGCACCCGGAGCTCGATGTCGTCCTGGTGGGGCGCGGCGAGCCGGGCGCCTCGATGAACCCGAAGGCCAGGGCGTATCTGCAGGCGGCACTCGACCGGCTGGGCGTGGCCGTGCGCAGCGGGGTGGAGGTGGCGAAGGTGCTGCCCGACGCGGTCGTGTCGGCGGACGGGGAGCACATCGCCGCCGACGTCGTCCTGTGGACGAGCGGCACCCGGGTGTCACCGCTGGCAGCGGCGGCCGGACTGGAGGTGGACGAGCGCGGGCGCATCGTCACCGACACCGCCCTGCGGTCGGTCTCGCACCCGGATGTCTACGCCGTGGGCGACGCGGCGGCGATCCGCCAGGGGTACGGCGTCATGCACGGCACCTGCCAGGGCGGGATGCCGACCGGGGTGCACGCGGCCCTGTCGATCGTGCGCGTGCTCCAGGGCAAGCAGCCCAAGCCCTTCCGCTTCGGCTACTACCACACGCCCGTGAGCCTGGGCCGCGACGACGCCGTGGTGCAGTTCACCCGGCCCGACGACAGCCCGAGGCGGATCTTCCTGACGGGCCGCGCGGCGGCCAGATATAAGGAGACGGTGACCGCCTCGCCCTGGCCGACCTACGGCCGGATGAAGAAGATGCCCGCCTCGGGTGCCTTCTGGCCGCGCGGCGGTCGCTTCACCAGGATTCGGGGGGATCGATGAACGAACAGGACACCGACCAGGAGCAGTTCCAGCGCTACCGGAGCCTGTTGTTCTCCGTGGCCTACCGCCTCCTCGGCTCGGCCGCCGATGCCGAGGACGCGGTGCAGGACGCCTGGATCAAGTGGTCGGCCGCCGACCGCTCCCAGGTCGCCGACCCCAAGGCGTATCTGGTGCGGATCGTGTCCCATCTGGCGATGGACCGCCTGCGTTCGACCCGGCACAAGCGCGAGGTCTATGTGGGTCCGTGGCTCCCGGAGCCCATCCTCACCGGCGGGGACGCCTCGGACAGGGTCCTGGACGCGGAGTCCGTGTCGATGGCGATGCTGGTGGTGCTGGAGACCCTGAGCCCCCTGGAACGCGCGGTGTTCGTGCTGAAGGAGGTCTTCGACTTCAGCCACGCCGAGATCGCGGACGCGGTGGAACGCTCCGAGGCCGCCGTGCGGCAGGCCGCCCACCGCGCCCGCGAGCACGTCCGCACCAGGCGCCCGCGCTTCACCGCGGACCGGGACCGGCAGCGCGACGCGACGGAACGGTTCTTCGCCGCCGCGACCGGCGGGGACATGAACTCCCTGATGGAGCTGCTGTCCCCGGACGTCACCCTGTGGACCGACGGCGGGGGCAAGGTCCGCCAGGCCCTGCGCCCGGTCGTGGGCGCGTCCACGGTGGCGGCCTGGTTCGCGGCGATCGGCACCGTGTCGTACCAGGGCGTCGAGCCCTCCGACATGCGCGCCGAGCTGGTCGGGATCAACGGCGGGACGGGCATGGTCTTCAGCGCACCGGACCGGGTGATCGCCACGGTGACCTTCGACTTCGACGCCGAGGGCCGGATCTCCGCCATCCACAACGTCGCCAACCCCGACAAGCTGGGGGCCATCGGCAAGGGCACGCACCACTCGATCCGTACGCGCTGAACCGTCACGGGGGCCGCGGGCGGAGCCGGCGGCCCCCACGACGGGGCGTCACGGCCGTTACGGGCGCACGGCCTTCCAGTCGGCCACGTCCGACGAGCGGTTGGAGTAGGCGTTGGTGCAGATGTCGTACTTGCCGCCGGCCGGTCCTGCGCCGTTGGTCTCCAGGAAGCCGCCGTGGTCGGCGTAGAGGTTCCACAGCTGGATGACGTCACCCGGGCGGATGTTCCCGTCGGTCGGCGAGGACGTCCGCGCGGTGATGCGCCAGCGACCGGTGCCGGAGCCGGGCGAGCGGTCCCGGTCCTTGGACGTGGAGACGTTGTACTTGGCGCCCGCGTTCTTCTGGTCCGCCGTGGCGTGGCCGTTGGTGTCGAGGTAACCGCCGTCCCCGCCGTAGAGGTTGCGCAGCTGGATCACGTCGCCGCTGACCACCGGGGCACCCGTCGCCTTGCCGTTCGGGGAGAGGATCTCCCAGGTGCCGGTGCCCTCCCCGCGGGTGGGCGATTCGGCGGTCGACACGGCGTACTTGGCGCCGGAGTCGGTGCTGTGGCCGTTGGTGTCCAGGTAGCCGCCCGCCCAGCCGCCGTAGCCGTTCTGGAGGTGGATCTTGTCGCCGTACTTCAGCTCGTTCGCCATGGTCGCTCCCGCTCGGATCGGTCGACGGCAGGCAAGTGCCCCCGCCCTTCGACCTGCTGGTCAGGGCGCCGTCACCGGTCATCCTGGCGATCTTGTGACGCGCCACGCCCGGGTGCGCAACCAAGATCATCCGTTCGGGCAGGCCCCCCTCACGGGTTGACCGGAGCTCAAGTCCTGGAGTCCGGGCGCTCTTTCAGAGGAATGGATGGAGGGGTCCTTTCCCACCCACCCTCCCTCGTTCGCCACGAAGGGTTGACTTTTCGTGGTCGGCTTGCCACGGATCGTGACGACGCTCTAGCGTGCGGAGTGACGCAGACAGAACGACCCCCGTCGGTGCGCCAACACCGAGCGAGGGTCTGACCACCAAGATCGGATCGAACGAACTGATGGCTGCCAAGCAGTTTAGTGCTCCCCCCTGCCCCCGCACGGCTCCACGCACCCCATGGCGAACCCCGGCTACGGCAAGCGTTCCGCACCGGACCAACGCCCCCGCGAGGCCGCCGATTTCAGGCATCTGCCGCCCCGCGAGGCCGCCATCGCCTCGTACATCGACCGGCTGCCCGACGGCTCCGACATCTCCGTGAAGACGCTCGCCAAGGTCCTTCCGTACGGGCAGTGCGCCCTGCGGACCGCGCTCAACAGGCTCCAGGCGGCCGGGCATCTGCGCCGGGGCAGCGAGTGTGTCGCCAACGACGAGGTCCTGCTCTGGGTCACCCGGACGTTCTTCTCCAGGACCGCGCGGGACGACGCGTGGTGGGCGGCGTTCACACGGGGCGACGTGCCCCGGGAGACCCCGCAGCCGCAGACCCGCTCACGGGCGTTCGTCCTGCTGGCCGCGCTGGGGCGCACCGCGCCCTCGCTGAGCCTGTCGGCGGCGGAGTGCGCGAGCCTGGAACCGCAGGTCAGCGAGTGGTTCGAGCGGGGCGCCACGACCGCCGAGCTGATGCACGCCCTGACCGACGGGCTTCCCACGCCCGTGCACCACGCGGCCTCGCTGCTCCGCAGGCGGCTCACCGACAAGCTGCCGCCGCACCGGCCCACCCCCGAGCGGCGTACGGCTCTGCTCACCCTGGAGTGCGGCGAGTGCCGCGCGCCGGGCAGCCCGGAGGCCCTGGCGGGCGGGCTGTGCGCGTCCTGCCGGGGCGAGGCCGCCCCCACCCCGGCCGGGCCGCCCGGCGCCGTACCCACCAACGGGGTGCGGGACCGTGTCGCGCAGGTCAGGTCAGGGCTCGTCCCCCGCGCCGAGCGGACCGAGCGGGCACGGAGAAGGCCGGCCAGGGGCTGAACGCCCGGGGCTTCGCTACTCGTCGGTACTGACTGTTCGGGTGCACATATCGGGCCCGGCCCAGGTCCCGGTGCCTATATTCGGCTGGTGGGCCCGCGACCGCGGCCACACGATTCCTGCGCCGTGACCGCGCCGGGCCGGCAGTCCCCGCGCCCGCGCACCGAGACGTCAGCGAGGGCCCCGGGTGCATTCCGTCGATCGCGGTGAGGACGCCCGGCCGGGCCCGGGGAGACACGACCTGGACCAGCTGATGGTCTCCGCCGCCGAGGGGGACCGGGAAGCCTTCGCCGGGGTGTACGACGTGACCGCCGGACCCGTCATGGGACTGGTGCGCCGGGTCCTGCGCGACCGGGCACAGTCGGAGGAGGTCACCCAGGACGTGCTGCTGGAGGTGTGGCGGACGTCCGGGCGCTTCAGGCCCGACCGGGGCAGCGCGATGACCTGGATCATGACCCTGGCCCACCGGCGGGCCGTCGACCGGGTACGCGCCGCGCAGGCCAGCCAGGACCGCGAGCACAGGGCCGCCCTGCTCAGCGTCGACACCCCGTTCGACGAGGTGACCGAGCGGGTGGAGACCCGCATGGAGTGGCAGCAGGTCCGGCGGTGCGTGCGGCGGCTCACGGACATCCAGCGCGAGGCCGTCGTCCTCGCCTACTACGGAGGTCACACCTACAA
Organism: Streptomyces sp. CB02058; assembly: GCF_001905505.1. Classification (GTDB taxonomy): domain Bacteria; phylum Actinomycetota; class Actinomycetes; order Streptomycetales; family Streptomycetaceae; genus Streptomyces. Next base: position 175,448 of record NZ_LIPG01000001.1, on the reverse strand, counting down.
GGAGATCGCCCATTCCCTGTCCCTGCCGCTGGGCACGGTCAAGACCCGCCTGCGGGACGGCCTGATCCGGCTCCGCGACTGCCTGGGGGCGAAAGCGTGATCACCTCGGACCCGCACGAGTCCTCCGCCGCCTATGTCCTGCACGCCCTGCCCGAGGAGGAGCGCGGGGAGTTCGAGGCCCATCTGGAGGAGTGCGAGTCATGCCGCCGGGAGGTCGCGGAGCTCCGGGCGACCGCCGCCACACTCGGGCGGTCGACCGCCGAGACCCCGCCCGCCGCCCTGCGGGAGCGGGTCCTGAGCGCGGTCGCCACCACCCCGCAGGAGCACCGCCCGAGGACGTCGGGGGCCAGGACATCGGGCCGGAGCCCGGCCAGGGCGCTGCGGATGGCCCTCGCCGCCTCGGTGGCGGTGATCCTGGTCTGCCTGGGTCTCGCCGGGTGGCAGCACCGCGAGGCCTCGGACGCCAGGGCGGACGCACAGCGGGCCGAGGCGGCCCGGCAGCACCTCACCAGGGTGCTCACCGCACCGGACGCACAGCTGGAGAGCGAGCAACTGCCCGACGGGGCCACCGCATCCGTCACCTTCTCCCGGGTCGAGAACTCGGCCGCCCTCGCCGTCTCGGGCCTCCCCGCGCTGCCCGCGAGCCAGACGTACGAAGCGTGGTTCATGGAGGACGGCACCCCTGTGCCGGCCGGGCTGCTCAGCGCCGACCCGGGACGTCGACTGACCCTGCTGAAGGGGTCGTTGGACGACGCCGAGGCCGTCGCCCTCAGCGTCGAGCCCACCGGGGGCTCCCCGCAGCCGACCACCGTCCCGCTCGGCGCGATCCCGCTCCCCTCCTGACAGCTGGACATTTCCCCCAGAACCCACCAAACATTCCGACCGGCGTCTCCGAATCCCTTGTGTAAGCCGCTCACGACATCAGTACCGCGACCGACAGGCCCGGGATCGCCATCGACTCCCGTACCGCTTGCGGAAGCACGCACCGCATGAAGGAGCGGCCCATCCACGCAAGGGAGATGAGCCCGATGACGCTTTCACTCCGAGCCCGCCGCATGGTGGCCGGAGCGGCCACAGCCGGCCTGCTCGCAGGTGGTGGCGCACTGGCAGCCGCCGGGACGGCGACCGCCGCCCCTGCCCCCACCGTCTCGACCTCGTCCACCAGCAGCCACCACGACCACAACGACCGCTGCACCTGGAAGAAGGGGCACTGGGAGAAGAAGTGGGTCAAGGGCCACTGGGAGAAGAGGTGGCAGAGCGACCACCGTCACGACCACAAGGACAAGCACCACCACACGTCGCACAAGGGCCACTGGAAGAACGTCTACGTCCCCGGCCACTGGGACACGCACTGGGTGAAGGGCCACTGGTCCTGCCACCACAAGTGATCCGCCGTCACACCGGTTCGACGCGGGGTTCCCGGGCCGAGGCCCGGGAACCCCCTCGTCACATCCGTCACCCCGACCCCTCCGGCCCCACCACGGCGCCGCGTCATCCTCGGGACATCGCCATGACCACCCTGACCGCACCACCGTCATCGCCCACTTCGCCGGCCATCACGGCGGGCACGCTCTCGATCCCGCTGCCCTCCGGGCCGGAGGCACCCTCGCACGCCCGCCGCGCGACAGCCGGGTTCCTCCGCTGGTCATGGCCCTCACTCGCACAGGACCGCTGCGACGACTTCCTGCTGATCGTCTCCGAACTGGTCACGAACGCCGTCCGGCACGCACCCGGGCCCAGCACCCTGACCCTGACGACCACGATCGACGTCCTGGACATCGCGGTGACCGACTGCTCGTGCACCCTGCCCGCCCCGCGCACACCGGACCTCAGCGACGGCACCGGCGGCATGGGCCTGCACATCGCCGAGGACCTGGGGGCGGACGTCTTCACCGAGGCTCTCGCGGACGGGAAGTGCGTGCACGCGGCGTTCGCCGGGGCGTGACCCGCCGCCCCCGTTCCCCGGACGGGCCGACACCGGACCCTCCGGGGAACGGGGTCAGCCCTCGTCGCCCGCGCCGTCGTCCTCGTCCTCGAACTCGTCGTCGTCGTCGTACGGATCGTGGAGCGCACCCCGGAGACGGTGCTCGACGGGCTCTCCCCACTCGTCCTCGGTGCTGTACAGCTCGTTGATCACTCCGAGCGGGTAGACCCACTCGCCGTCCACGGAGTCCCGCGCTCCCACGAACGGCGTGTTGGACACGGCGTGGGTGCGGGGGGCGAAGAACGCCGAAGGCGCCTGCCCCGCAAAAGGTTCGGGATCGTACATCCACACAAGCGGATCGTGCGTTCCGCATGCAGCGAAGGAGCGGCGGATCGCCTCGCCGACGTACCAGGTCGCACCCTGGACGAACTCCCCGTCCTTCGCGGCCCCGACGTCGTCCAGCGAGGGGAACCTCCGCCGTACGACTTCCTCCAGGTCATCCAGCGATTCGGCGCTGAAGTCCCAGCGTTCGAGGGGGCCCAGCGCAGTGGCCCAGCTCTCGAATGCCGCCTCGCGTCCGGACAGCCATTCCACCAGCTCGGGATGGAGCTGCCGGACGGCTCCCCCGCCTGCCTGATCACCCATGGATTCATCGTAGGGAAGGTGATCCATCGCCCTCACAACCACCCAGAACGGTCACAAGGTTGACACACGCCTCGCCGCGAAGACGGCGCGTAAGGGGCCTTGGGGACTCCTACGGTGGTGCGAGTTGGCGGTGGCATGTCACGGGGGCCCCACCGTCCGCGCCCTGTTCCCATGCGCCCCCACGGGGGAACGACCATCTTGAGTACGCCCATACGCATGCGCATACGGGCCCGCATGACGGCCTGTCTCGCGTCGCTCCTGGCGGCCGGAATCCTGACCACCGGCGTGCCCGCTCTCCAGAGCCAGGCGGAGGCCGCACCCGCGCCCATCCGCTGCGACAAGAAGTGGCTGGGCAGGGAGTACACCTCGCCGCCCTCCAACTCCGGCATCCAGGGAAAGAACCAGGCCTTCAGCCAGCGCCCGCAGAACGAGTGGGACGACTACTGGTTCGAGAACCCCTCCCACGCCTTCGACGGCCTCAAGCAGCCCACCCCGGCCCAGAGCGACCTCGCCGGGAACACGGACGCCGACGCCCAGAAGTGGAAGAAGCAGTTCGAGAACACCCAGAACCCGAAGTACCGCGTGCTGGAGATCTACGCGCGCTACAACGCCCAGGCCGGCAAGTCGACGGGCCTCAAGGACTGGGGCACCTGGCTGGACCAGCGGCTCATCGGCTACGAGGCGAACCGGCTCAAGGGTGACGGCTTCGAGGCCAAGGTCGTGCGCGACTACAAGCTCGTCGGGCCGGACTGGATCTGCCAGAAGAACGTCCCGGTCTTCGACAAGGACGGCAAGCCCGTCATCGACCCGAAGACCGGCAAGCAGGCCGTCCGCAAGTACGACGCGTACAACGCGAAGACCAAGGAACTCGTCGAGTTCAAGTCCAACGGCAAGCACATCCCGAAGCAGCTCCGCTACGACAGCCACATCCTGCGGAACAAGGAGTACAGCGACCACAAGCTGCGCCTGATCACCGGCAACGAGACAGCGAAGAACACGGTCAAGCAGTACGACAAGCTCAACCGGCAGCTCGCGGCCGAACGCGGCTCCCAGAACCAGGCGACCGTCAGGGAGCACCGCTCCCAGGGCGCGCCCAGGTGGCGGCCCAACCAGTACACCCGCTACAACCCCATCATGAATCCGGATCCGCGCCGGGTGGGTTCCGTCGGGCCGATCAGTGACGCCGCCTACCGCTCCGGATCGACCCCCGGCACCGCCAAGCAGATCCAGCACCAGTACAGGAACGCCAACGGCAACGGGGTCTTCGGGCGCGGTGGCCCGGGCGGCATCGACTTCTCCACCCTGGAGCTGAACTACGTCGGCAGCCCCGTCAAGGGCAAGGGCATGGACTACTCCTTCAAGGCCGACTACGCCAAGGACCCCGAGAACAACCCCGGCTGGGGCGGCAAGGCCAAGCTCCAGCTCGCCTCCGACGCCATGTTCACCTGGCTGGCGCTGACCCCGGACAAGTTCTGGGTCAACCTCAACCCGGACCAGCCCGACAAGATCATGGACAAGACGTTCGGGAAGACCGACGCGGGCCGTGTGCTCCTCGACGCCGACCTGGAGATGAAGCACGACTACGCCAGGGACATGGACCCGCGCCAGGGCATCGGCAAGCAGTACTGGGACGCCATGAACGCGGCGAACATCCCCTGCGGGCACCAGATCCGCCTGTGGATCGTGCCCAAGACCGCCCAGGTCCGCGTGGAGGACGACGGCGTCTACATCCTCGACGCCCCGCTGAAGGTCAACTCGGAGCCGCAGTCCGTCGACCACCCGTCGCCGAACGGCTCGTGCACGCTGACCGAGGCCCAGATCCGCACCTCGCAGCGCCTGGTGGAGCGTTACGTCATCCCCGACGTGGAGAAGAAGGTGAACGAGGGCACGGCCTACGCCGATCTGCGCCGCGTCTACTCCTCCCGGGTCGCCGCCGAGTACCTCCGCGACCAGGACAAGGACCACGCCACCGACTTCCGCCCGATCATCAACAGCGACGACGTGGCGCGGTGGCCGATGAGCGCCGAGCACAAGGGCTGGACGCCGAGGCAGACGTGGGACGCCTACATGAAGTCCTACACCGAGGGCGACTACAGCTACCCCTGCAACATCGCGGGTGAGAACAAGACCTGTGTCATGGGCGGCGTCGACTTCTCCAAGTCCCCCAAGCGCAACATCACCCGGGTCCGCTTCGACCTGGAGCACCCGCGCCTGGACAAGGACACCAGGACGTCGGTGAAGGCGGAGACCGCCTACCGGGACTCCGGCACCGCCCTCATCGGCGGCAACGGCTCCGGACAGACGGGCGGAGGCGACGAGGACCCCGTCCCCACGCCGACCCCGACGCCGACGCCCTCGGACGGGCCGAGCACCCCGGCACCGTCCGGCACGCCGTCCAGTAAGCCCAGCAACCCCGCCGGCGGCACACCTGCGCCCTCCCAGGACCCGGACGGCGACCTCGCCGACACCGGCTCCAGCACACCGGTCGGGCTGATCGCGGGGATCGCCGCCGTACTCGCGGTGGGAGGCGCGGCACTCACCTGGTGGATGCGCCGCCGCAGGTCGCACACCGGCTGACCGACGAGCCGCGGTCCGCACACCGGCCGACCAGCGGCCCTCAGTTCGCACACCGCTGACCAGCGGCCCGCAGCACGAACGCCGGCCCCCGGGACTCCTCCCGGGGGCCGGCGTCGTATCCACGGACAGCCGGGGCTCCTCCAGGGCCCGGCGCCGACCTGCCCCGGACGACCGGGGCTCCCCACCCTGTCCTACGCTCCTGTCAGCACCGGCCGGACGTGCCGATGCCCTGTGCAGAACCGAGGTGGCGTGTGTCGCGTTCACGCAGGGCCCTCATGGCCCTCGCTCCCGCCGTGTTCGCCCTCGTCGCCTGCGGAAGGCTCGCCTTCCCGCCGGTCCCCGACGGTGAGCCGATCGAACTGACCCCCTCCCGGGCAGCCACCACCTGGACCGACACCGACGGCGGCACGCTGGAACTGAAGCCGGACGGCACGGTCCTCGCCGACCGTGTGTGCAGCGACCACGACATCATCGACGGCGAGGACGCGCCCCGGTCGGGCTCCGGCACCTGGGAGTCCTGGGAGGACGACGGAGGGAGCGAGATCACCGTGTCGTTCGACACCGACAGCACGGCCACCACGTCCTATCTGGCCCTGCGGGACGGCGGGAAGCTCAAGCTCTGGACCTACGTCGGTGACCCCGACGAGGGCACTCCGCTCTGCGTCCTGATCGCCCCCGCGGGGTGACGGTCGCCCGCAACTGCACCGCCCGGCCGCCGATTGGAAGCGCTCTCAGCCCGCTGTCCCACCCCGGCGATAGGCTGTAGGCGATCCGGCGGCGCACGTCTGCCCGTGCCGCCGCCCAGCAGCGAGGAGCGCCCGCCTTGGCCGAGCAGCATCCCGGGTCCCGGCCCACCCTGGAAGCCGTCGCGGCGCTCGCGGGTGTCTCCAGGGCCACCGCGTCCCGGGTCGTCAACGGGGGCGAGGGCGTCCGCAAACCGCTGGTCGACAAGGTGCTCCGGGCCGTCGACGAGCTCGGCTACATCCCCAACCACGCCGCACGGACGCTCGTCACCCGGCGAGCCAGCGCGGTGGCCGTGGTCATCACGGAACCCGAGATCCGGATCTTCTCGGACCCGTTCTTCTCCCAGCAGCTCCGTGGCATCAGCAAGGAGCTGGCCGCCCACGACATCCAGCTCGTGCTGCTGATCGTGGAAGGCCCCGAGGACTTCGACCGGATCGCGCGCTATCTGTCCGGCGGCCATGTCGACGGGGCCCTCGCGTTCTCCCTCCACACCGACGACCCGCTGCCCGCGATCACCCGGCGGGCCGGGATACCGACGGTGTACGGCGGGCGGCCGAGCTGGACCGCCGCCCCGGGCGAGCAGGCCGTGCCGTACGTGGACGCCGACAACCGGGGCGGAGCGCGGGTGGCCGTGCAGTACCTCCGCGACCTGGGGCGGAAGCGGATCGCGTACATCGGGGGGCCGCCCGACCAGACTTCGGCGGTGGACCGTCTCGACGGCTACCGGGACGTCCTGCTGGAGACGGACCCTACGCTCGTCGCCGAGGGGGCGTTCACCGTGGAGAGCGGGGCGCGGGCGATGTCGGAACTGCTGGAGCGCCGGCCCGATCTGGACGCGGTGTTCGCGGCCAACGACCTGATGGCCACGGGCGCGCTGCGGGTGCTGCGCGAGCACGGGATCACGGTGCCCGGGCAGGTGGCGCTCGTCGGGTTCGACGACATGGACTCGGTGGCCGAGGCCTGCGACCCGCCGCTGACCACCGTCCGGCAGGACATCGAGGGCCAGGGGCGGCTGATGGCCCGGCTGCTGCTGCGCGGTCTGCGCAAGGACCGTGACGGGGCGAACACCCCCGACTCGGTGATCACACCGACCACACTCGTGCGGCGGGCCTCGGCCTGAGAGGCCGGGACCCGCCGCACAGGGTCACGCTCAGACGTACGGGATCGTCACGACCGCCGCGTCCGTACCGGTCTGCACCTGGGACGTGCCGTTGCCCAGCGCGTTCCAGATCTCCAGACGGACCGTGCCGGCCCTGAGGTTGCCCAGGCTCCCGGTCACCGCCGCTGTGCCCACCGCCTGGGTGTACTCCTCCCACCCCGCGACCGGGTCGGTCGCGAAGTAGCGGAAGGTCTCGACCCGGTCGAACGTGCCGTCACCGGTGAGGTCGTAACTGACTCTGACCTGCGGGGCGAGCCCGACCTTCGTGCCCGCGTCGACCCGGAGGCGGAACGCGGTGGACGCACCCGCCGCGAGTGTCCCGTCGACGTTCTTGATCTCGTAGACCGTCGGCTTGTACGGCGTACCGTCCCGGTTGACGCCGTCCGCCGAGGCCAGCGTGTCGGCTCCCGCCGCGCCGTCCGTGGCGGTGGTGAGAGTGCCGCCGGACTTCAGCCGGAAGGTGTTGCCGGTGGACGGGCCCGGCTCCTCGGGATCGGGGTCGCCGCCGCCGGTACCCGTGCCGGTGGCCGTGGAACGGGCCGGGACGGAGAGCGTCTTGCCGTCGGAGAAGGTGACGGTGCGGGCGGTGGAGTCGTAGTTGTGGGCGGCGTAGGTGCGGACGCCGTTCTTGGCGAAGACGGCGGACGTCGGGATGTTCCCGCTGACCGTCGGATCGGGGGCGCCCAGGGTGTCGAGCGTGGTGATCCAGTGGTACGTGTGCGCCTTGGACTCTCCCTGCTCCGGGGTGTAGCCCGCGTTGCCCGCGTCCCACTTGGCCTTGGCCGCGGCCGGATCGGCCAGCGACTCGAACTGCCACAGCAGGTCGCGCCACTCGACGGCCGGTCCGCCGTTCTCGCGCTCCATCTCGGCGATGTTGCGCTTGATGGCGGCCTTCTCGCGGGCCAGGTGCAGCGAACCTCCGGTGACGGGGAGGACGTTGATGCCGTGGATCTCCTCCGGGTTCGCGGTCCACCAGGTGGAGTACGCGCCGCCGCTGCCCCAGACCATCCCGACCGTGTCGTGGCCGAAGGAACCGGGGAAGACCTGCTGGTCGGCGTCGAACCAGTACTGCGTGATCGCTTCCGACTCGGTGGTCAGCAGGTAGCTGCCGAGGTCGCGCAGCCCGGTGTCACCCGTCGCCGCACCCCAGAGGACGAGGCCCGCGCTGAGGTTGATGGACTCCGACGAGGACTCCTGGTTGTTGCCCGCCGCGAAGCCCTGGTGGCCGGAGGCCCAGCTGTGGCCCGCGTACACGTCGAAGCCGCGCAGGAACGGGAACGCGGAGTCCGTGCGGCTGGGGTTGGCGGTGTCCCGGACCAGGGTCTTGACCATGGTGCCCCACGCGGAGTCGGCGGCCCATGCCTGGTCGTACTGGGCGACGATCGCCGCCGCGTACACGTAGTAGCTGTAGTGGAAGTGGTGGTCGTTGAGCTCGGTGTCGCTGCCGTACGAGGCCGGGTAGCCGGTGAGGGTCTTCCAGTCCTTGTCGTAGCTGAACTCACTGGCCCCGCCCGCCGTGAACCACTCCTGGAGGCGGCCCTTCATCAGGCCGAGCAGCTTGTCCCGGATGCCCGTCTGGCCGATCTGGTCGGCGACGGGCACCAGCTGGGCGAGACGGCCGAGCGCCTTGCCGGTCCAGTACGTGTCACTGGCCCCCGAGAACGGGTCGGACGCGTTCGCCACCTCGTTCAGGTATCCGGTGAGCCGGGCCTTGTCGACCCCGCTGGACGCGGGCAGGGCGGGCAGCACGCCCTGGTTCGTCTGGCTGGTGGTGAAGGAGGCGGACTCCCGCACCTTCATGGTGCCGCGCGGGGAGACGTACGTGTACGGCGTGAGCGCGTCGGTGGTGTGCAGCCACTGGTGGCGGTACAGCGCCTGGAGCGTGCCGCGTTCGGTGCCCTCCTTGGCCTCCGTGGTCAGGCTGTAGGTCGCCTTGACCGTGCCGCCGGTGGACTGCCAGGCCACCGTGGAGCCGGTGACGAAGCTGAAGGCGTACTTCCGGTAGGTCGCGAGCGCGTCCGTGGACGGCAGCACGGCGAGCGAGAAGTAGTCCTTGCCGCCGAGCCCGGCGGTGATCGCCGTGCCGGAGACGTTCCAGTCGCTGCCGGTCGGGGCGAACAGCGCGTAGTGGTGGCCGGCCACCGTGATGCCGAGGACGTTGCCGTTGTCCGCGAACACGGTGGGGGTGCCGGCCGTGGTGATCCGGGCGTCGCCGCCGGAGCCCTTGGCGTACACGAAGGGCATGCCGTGCCCGATGGTCGTGCGCAGGGTGCGGGTGCCGTCCGACCAGTAGGGGGTGACGGTCCAGTCGGACCAGTCGTCGGCCTTGGTGTCCGGGGAGTTGAGGCCGTTGAGCCCGACGGTGAGGTCGGCCTTGTGGGCGTACTCGTACTGGCGGCCTTCTCCGACGACGGCGGGGGCGGTCGGGTAGCCGACCTCCAGACCGCCGGAGGTGGCCTGGTAGGTGAGCGGGTGGCCGTACATCGGGGTGGAGTACGGATTGTCGCCGTAGCGCTGGTAGGCGAGAGAGGACCACCAGTCGTTCGTGGGGACCGGCTTGTTCTTCGCCGCCGCGGTGACCTTGGGCGTGGTGGGGGCGCCGGTGTTGGTGGTGGGTCCGGAGGTACCGGCAGGGCGGCTGTCGGTGTAGCTGCCGGAGCCGGCGGGGACGGTGGCGGCTACCGCCGGGGAAGCGGCAGGACCCAGAGCCACGGCGGCCAGGGCGAGGGACAGGACCGTCGCCGCGGCGGATCTGGAGAGGTTGGCTTGCATGGGCAGCACCTCGGAGTCATGGGGGGCGGGAGCGTTTTCGAGAGCGCTCTCAAGTGCCAAGGAACGTAAAACTTCTGAAACGTAAGTGTCAAGAGAACTGACACGGGCGGTAGTTGGGCGTATCCGCAGCCGTTATGCGTTCGAGTCTTGACGGCGGGGGAACCCTGCGGGACGCTCCAGACGCAGTTTTTGAGAGCGCTCTCAAGCGCTCGGTTCATCCCGAAGCCAAGGGAGACTTCCCATGCCCATCACCCGAGCCGCCAAGAGAGCCACCGTCCGCCTCGGCGCGGTCGTCCTCGCCGGAACGCTCCTCGCCGCCTGTGGATCCGGCACCTCGGACTCCTCCGACAGCGCGAACGGCAAGGTCACACTGACCGTCGACCTCTTCGGGTCGTTCGGCTACAAGGAGGCCGGGCTGTACGCGGAGTACGAGAAGCTCAACCCCGGCGTGACCATCAAGCAGACGGACACCGAGGACGAGGTCGACTACTGGAAGTCGCTGCAGACCCGGCTGGCCGGCGGCGGCGGGCTCGCCGACGTACAGGGCATCGAGGTGGGCAGGATCGCGTCGGTCACCCAGCAGCAGTCCGACAAGTTCCAGGACCTGAAGGAGTACGGCGCCGACAAGCTCGAGGACCAGTTCGCCGACGCGAAATGGTCGGCGGCGACCACCGAGGACGGCAAGATCCTCGGCCTCGGCACCGACGTCGGGCCCGAGGCGATGTGCTACCGGACCGACCTGTTCGAACAGGCCGGACTGCCCACCGACCGCGAGGAACTCGCCCAGAAGTGGTCGACCTGGGACGGCTACCTGGAGCTCGGCGAGCAGTACAGGAAGAAGGCCCCTGACAAGAGCGCCTGGCTGGACAGCATCGGCAGCCTCTACCAGGTCGTGATCGGCCAGGAGAAGGAGCGGTACTACGACGCCTCCGGCAAGCTGATCTACGAGGAGAACCCGGCGGTCAAGGCGGCCTGGGACACCGCGGTCAAGGCGTCCGACGCCGGACTGAGCGCCAAGCTCGACCAGTGGTCGCCGCAGTGGAACCAGGCGTTCGCCGCCGGATCCTTCGCCACCATCCCGTGCCCCGCCTGGATGCTCGGCTACATCAAGGGCCAGGCCGGTGACGCGGGCAAGGGCAAGTGGGACATCGCCAAGCTGCCCGGCGGCGCGGGCAACTGGGGCGGCTCCTACCTCTCGGTCCCGCGTGCGGCCGAGCACAAGAAGGAGGCGTACGAGCTGATCAAGTGGCTCACCGCCCCCGAGCAGCAGGCCAAGCTCTTCAACAAGCAGGGCAACTTCCCGTCCTCGACGGGTGCGATCGAGAAGGTCGCCACCGCCGAGGACGCGTACTTCTCGAACGCGCCGATCGGCCGGATCTTCGGCGACGCGGCCAAGGCGTCCCCCGTCCAGGTGCTGGGTGTGCACGACCAGAACGTGGTCCAGCAGCTGACCAACGCGCTGGGCGAGGTCGAGCGCAAGGGCACCTCGTCGGACAAGGCGTGGGAGACCGCGAAGAAGGGCGTGGCGAACGTGATCGGCTGACCCCCGTCACCGTCCGACCGCGCCACTGACGCCCCGTCACCACGCGCCGGGGCCGGTCCTCCTCCGCAGCACGGTGGACCGGCCCCCGCCCCCGACTCCCCCGCCCGCACCTCCCCGAAGGGCCGCACCGTGACCCTCACCGCCACCGCGAAGGCCACGCCCCGGGCGCCCGGACCCGGATCCGGCGACGGCCGGGCCGGAACCCTCCGGCGCACCTGGCACACGCTCTCTCCGTACGCCTACATCGCCCCCTTCCTCACCCTCTTCGCCGCCTTCGGGCTCTTCCCGCTGCTCTACACGGCGTTCGTCTCCCTCTACCGGGTCGAACTCCAGACGAGCGGCGACATGGAGTGGCGCGGCGTCGCCAACTACACGGCGCTGTTCACCGACGCGTACTTCTGGACCTCACTGCGCAACACGTTCACCATCGGCGTGCTGTCCACCGTCCCGCAGCTCGCGATGGCCCTGGGCCTCGCGCACCTGCTCAACTACAAGCTGCGCGGGCGCACCTTCATCAGGACCGCGATCCTGCTCCCGTACGCCACCTCGGTGGCGGCCGCGACGCTGGTGTTCGCCCAGCTCTTCGGCCGTGACTTCGGGCTGATCAACTACGCGCTGGGGCTGGCCGGCCTCGACCCCGTGGACTGGCAGACCGGCACGGTCGCCTCGCAGATCGCCGTCTCCACCATCGTCGTCTGGCGCTGGACCGGATACAACGCGCTCATCTACCTGGCCGGCATGCAGTCCATCCCGGGCGAGCTGTACGAGGCCGCGGAGATGGACGGGGCGTCGCGCTGGCGGCAGTTCATCCATGTCACGCTGCCCGGCCTGCGGCCCACGATCGTCTTCACGGTGATCGTGTCGACGATCGGCGCCACCCAGCTGTTCGGGGAGCCGCTGCTCTTCGAGGGGTCCATCTCCGGCGGCATCTCGCACCAGTACCAGACCCTCGGCCTGTACATGTACGAACAGGGCTGGGGCTTCTTCCACCTGGGCCGGGCCGCCGCCATCGCCTGGGTGATGTTCGTCCTGATCGTGGTGCTCGTCGGGGTCAACGCCCTCGTCGTGCGCCGCCGTGCCCGTAAGGAGGCCGGCCGATGACCACGCTCGCCGCACAGCCGACCACGCCCGGGACCGTACCGGCCACGACTGCGCCCGGCGGGCGCAGGAAGCCGCGCGGTCCGCGGGGCATGCAGGGCGGCTGGCTCTCCTACCTGATCCTCGGCGTCGCGCTGCTGATCTCGGCGTTCCCGTTCTACTGGACGATCGTCGCGGCCAGCCGGTCCAACGCGGACCTCGCGAAGGTCCCGCCCAGCCTGCTGCCCGGCCCGAACCTCATCAAGAACTTCGACGCGGTGCTGGAGGAGGCCGCGATCGGCAAGGCGCTGCTGAACTCCTTCATCGTGTCCGGCTCCATCACGGTCGGCACCGTGCTGTGCTGCACCCTGGCCGGATTCGCCTTCGCCAAGCTGCGCTTCAGGGGCCGCGGCGCCCTGCTCACCCTCACCATCGGCACGATGATGATCCCGCCGCAGCTCGGCGTCATACCGCTGTTCATGCTGATCGCGGAACTCCAGTGGGTGAACCAGCTCCAGGCCGTGATCCTGCCCGGACTGGTGTCGGCCTTCGGGGTCTTCTTCATGCGTCAGTACCTGGTGCAGTCGCTGCCCGACGAACTGATCGAGGCGGCCCGCGTCGACGGCGCGTCGACCGCGCGCATCTTCTGGTCGATCGTCGTCCCGGTCGCCCGGCCCGGCATGGCCGTGCTCGGCATGCTCACGTTCATGACCGCGTGGAACGACTTCTTCTGGCCGATCATCGCGCTGTCCTCGCAGGAGCCGACCGTGCAGGTCGCCCTGCGGCAGCTCGGCGGCGGCTACGTCCACGACCAGTCGGTGATCATGGCCGGCACCCTGCTCGGCACCCTCCCCGTGCTGCTGGTCTTCGGCCTGCTCGGCCGGCAGATCGTCGGCGGGATCATGCAGGGAGCCGTCAAGGGCTGAGCCGTCCCCCCACCACCCCACCTCACCTCCTGGAGTGCTTGTCTCATGACCGCTGTCGATGCCCGCCCCGACACCCTGGCGGGGCTGCGGTTCCCCACCGGATTCCGCTGGGGGACGGCCACCGCCGCCTATCAGATCGAGGGAGCGGCCACCGAGGACGGTCGCACCGAGTCCATCTGGGACACCTTCAGCAGAATCCCCGGCAAGGTCCGCAACGGCGACACCGGTGACATCGCCGCCGACCACTTCCACCGGATGCCGGACGACGTGGCACTCATGAAGGAACTCGGCGTCACCGACTACCGTTTCTCGGTGTCCTGGTCCCGGGTCCAGCCGACCGGCCGCGGCCCCGCCGTCGAGCGCGGACTCGACTTCTACCGGCGGCTCGTCGACGAATTGCTGGGCGCCGGCATCCGGCCCGTCGCGACGCTCTACCACTGGGACCTGCCGCAGGAGCTGGAGGACGCGGGCGGCTGGCCGGAGCGCGACACGGCGCACCGGTTCACGGAGTACGCCGAGCTCGTGGCGCAGGCGCTCGGCGACCGGGTGGCCACCTGGACGACGCTCAACGAGCCCTGGTGCGCGGCCTTCCTCGGCTACGGCAACGGGGTCCACGCCCCCGGCCGCACCAGCCACCTCGCGGCCCTGCGCGCGGCCCACCACCTCAACCTGGCCCACGGCAGCGCGACCCGCGTCCTGCGGAACCTGCTGCCGTCATCCGCCGAGGTGTCGCTGACCCTGAACCTGCACGCCCTGCGGCCGCTGACGGACACCCCGGCGGACGAGGAGGCCGTGCGGCGGATCGACGCCGTCGCCAACCGGATCTTCCTGGAACCGGTCTTCCACGGGCGGCTGCCGCAGGACCTGGTGCGGGACACGGCGTCGGTCACCGACTGGTCCTTCGTCCGGGCAGGGGACCTGGAGGTCGTCTCCGCGCCGCTGGACTCCCTCGGCATCAACTACTACTCCCCCAGCGTCGTTTCCGCCGGTACGTCGGAGTCCCCGTCCCCGTGGGCGGGCGCCGAGAAGCAGGTGGCGTTCACCCCCGCGGACGGACCCCGCACCGCGATGGACTGGCCCGTGGACGCGAACGGGCTGCACGAACTCCTCACCCGGCTCGGCGCGGAACTGCCCGGCCTGCCGCTGATGGTCACCGAGAACGGGGCCGCGTACGACGACTACGCCGACCCCTCGGGCCAGGTCCACGACCCGGAGCGGGTGGCGTACCTGGACGCCCATCTGTCGGCCGTGCACCGGGCGATCGAGGACGGCGTGGACGTGCGCGGGTACTTCCTGTGGTCGCTGCTGGACAACTTCGAGTGGGCGTACGGCTACAGCAAGCGGTTCGGCATCGTCCACGTCGACTTCGCGAGCCAGCGCCGCACGGTGAAGGACAGCGCCCGCTGGTACGCGGACGTCATCGCGCGCGGCGGTCTCCACCGCCCCTGACCGGCCGGCCCACGCGGTGCGCCGCCGTCGGACACGACGGCGGCGCGAGCCGGTGGCGTCAAGCGGTCACCAGGGAGCCGGCGCGGGCGGTGCCACGACCGGCGGGCGGTCGTCGCAGGTGAGCGTGTTCGGCAGCAGCCACGGCGCGAGCCAGTCGCCCGCGGTGCCGCCGCCGTCGTTGCCGCCGAGGTCCGTCAGGGTGAACTCGGAACCGGCCGGGGTGAAGTGGAAGGACCCGCAGTTGTTGACGCCGACCGCGCCCACGTTGCGTGCGTCCACGTTCTCGAAGGTCGCCGAGCCCGCCGCGCGGGCGCTGACCACCGACGTACCCGTGCCGTCGACCCTGACGTCCTTGAAGTGGACGCCCCGGATGCTGTACGTGTCCTTCACCGGCCAGTCCGTGACCAGCATGATCGCGTTGTAGGTGCTGTCGAGGAAGGTGTTCCCCGTGACCCGGATGTCGGCGTCGATGTCCCGGTCCAGGGCGTAGAACCAGATGGCCCCGAGCCCGATGTTCCAGTTCAGTTCGTACGTACCGGAGCGGACCGTCGTGTTGTCGGTGAGGTCCAGCCGGCCCCGGAATGCCTCCGCTCCGAAGCGGGCGCCGACGTGCAGGGCGCTGCCTTCGCGCACGGGGTCGGAGACGAGGTTGCCGGACACCGTGTTGTCCGTACCGCCGTAGATCGCGATGCCGTTGGCGAGGACCGGGCTCTGGACGGTGTTGCGGGTGAAGGTGTTGCCGGTGTTGGCGTTCTTCTCCGCCCACATCGCGAGGCCGTCGTCGCCGGAGTTGCGTACGAAGGTGTGGGCGACCGTCGAGTCCTTCACCCCGCCGTGGAAGTTGATGGCGTCCGCGATCTGGTCGACGATGACGTTGTTCGTGATCCTCAGGTTCGACATCGGGCCGTCGAACCACATGCCGACCTTGGTGTGGCGGATGTGCAGCCCGTCGATGGTGGAGTCGCTCATCGCGCCGCCGATGCCGTTCACCTGGTCGGTGTCGATGCGCTCACGCACATCGCCCTCGATGGCGAAGCCCGACAGATGGACGTCGCGGCTGCCGCCGTCGGCAGCGTCCTTGCCGTAGAAGCCGACGCCCGTGTGGACGGAGCCGTCGGCGGCCGGGGTGTCGAGGGCGATCTCGCGGCCCTTGATCTTCGTGTACCAGCTGCCGGCCCCCTTGATCGTGACGTCGTCGACGATGATGTGGCGGTTGACCTGGTAGGTGCCCGGCGGGATGTACACCGGGAGGTTCTTGCGCTTGGCATGGGCGATGGCCCGTTCGACGGCGGCCGCGGAGTCCCGCCGCCCGGACGGGTCGGCCCCGAAGGCCAGCACGTTCGCGGCCCGGAGCTCGACGTGCGGGAGGCCCACGAGTTCGGAGTCGAGCACGTCGATGACGGTCCACGCCGCACGGCTGCCGGCCGGGACCGTGAGCCGTACGGTGTCGCCCGCGCGGTACTTCTTGCCCAGCATCAGGCGCTGCTCGTCGTAGAAGTGGCTCGGGCGGAACGGCGTGGTGATCGTCGGGGCGGGTGTCGTCCCGCTGGGGACACACGCGCACTCGGTGATCCACCAGTCCGGATGGAGCGGCCCGGCATCGGGGTCGTTGGTGAACGGGTACTGGTTGTAGAGCCAGGCGTACTGCGAGGTCAGCGTCATCGTCGAGCGCTTCATGCCGTTCACGGAGACATCGAGCGGTGCGGTGATGCCGCCCCCGCCCGGCGCGTCCGGAATGCTGTAGCGCACGGTGATCGCGTCGGCGGCGCCGGGCAGCGTGAACTCGACGTGCTCGCCCGGAGTCAGCCTGACCGCCTTACGGCCCGAGGCCTCCGCGGGCAGCGTGTAGGCGGTGCGGTCGGGGCCGATGACCGTGCCGTTCGTCGTGGCGTTCTCCGCCTCCTGCTCGGCGAAGGGGACCTCGGCACCGCGGCCGGAGACCAGCGCCGGATCGAGAGCGGCACGCGTCACCGCGGGTGCGGGGGCCCTCTGTCCCTCCGCCCCCGTGGCCGCGGGGGCGCCGGTCAGGGCGCCCAGTCCGACAACGGCGGCGGTCAGCGCGGCGACCGTGATGTTCCGTGACATCGCATGCCCGTTTCTCTCGGAAGGTGGGGCGACAGTAAGGCGCGCCGAAGCACCACCACAAGAGCCCTGCGAGTGCTTTTCAGAGCGATGTCGAGCGTGTGCACATCCACATCATGTTTTTGCGTTCATACGCTGGACCCGTGCTCAGGCACCGACGGTGCCGTCGACGCCCTCGCGCAGGAAGTCCGCGTGCCCGTTGTGGCGGGCGTACTCCAGGAGCACGTGCACCATCACCATCCGCAGCGACACCTCCTTCTCCCAGCGCGGCTGGAAGCCCGTCAGATCCAGGGCCCCGGCGGCCCGTTCGATGCGGCGCGAGTTCTCCACCTCGGCCTCCCAGGCACCGAACGCCTCTTCCCTGGTCGAGGCGCTCGCGTCGTACGCCGCCTGGAAGTCGATCCGGTCGGACCAGACCATGGGCGCCTCGTTGTCCTCGAACACGCGGCGGAACCAGGCCCGTTCCACCTCGGCCATGTGCCGCACCAGTCCGAGCAGCGAGAGGGTGGACGGGGGCATCGACCGCGTCCGCAGCTCCTCGTCGTCCAGCCCCTCGCACTTCATGGCCAGGGTGGCCCGGTGGTAGTCGAGACAGGCGCGCAGAGTCTCGCGCTCGTCACCGGAAACCGGCGGTCCGGTCCGGGAGTCGGTGGTCATCCGGATGCTCTCCTCGTGGACGGGTGCGGGGCCCTCAGTATCCGGCACCGGCGGGAGGGCACGACGACGCCGGCCCCCGGGAGGAGTCCCGGGGGCCGGCGTCGTACAGGTACTGCGAGGAGCTGCTGATCCCGAGGGATCAGAAGTCCATGTCACCGCCCGGCATGCCGCCCGGAGCGGCCGCGGAGGCCTTCTCCGGCTTGTCGGCGATGACGGCCTCGGTGGTGAGGAAGAGCGCGGCGATGGACGCGGCGTTCTGCAGGGCGGAGCGCGTGACCTTCGCCGGGTCGAGAATGCCCTCGGCGATCATGTCGACGTACTCGCCGGTCGCGGCGTTGAGGCCGTGACCGATCGGCAGGTTGCGCACCTTCTCGACGACGACTCCACCCTCGAGACCACCGTTGACGGCGATCTGCTTGAGCGGGGCCTCCAGCGCGAGCTTGACGGCGTTGGCACCGGTGGCCTCGTCGCCCGTCAGGTCGAGCTTCTCGAAGACGGCCGAGGCCTGGAGCAGAGCCACGCCACCACCGGCGACGATGCCCTCCTCGACGGCGGCCTTGGCGTTGCGCACCGCGTCCTCGATGCGGTGCTTGCGCTCCTTGAGCTCCACCTCGGTGGCGGCGCCGGCCTTGATGACGGCCACGCCGCCGGCCAGCTTCGCGAGGCGCTCCTGGAGCTTCTCGCGGTCGTAGTCCGAGTCGGAGTTCTCGATCTCGGCACGGATCTGGTTGACGCGGCCCTGAACCTGCTCGCTGTCACCCGCCCCGTCCACGATCGTGGTCTCGTCCTTGGTGATGACGACCTTGCGGGCGCTGCCGAGCAGGTCCAGGCCGGCGTTCTCCAGCTTGAGACCGACCTCCTCGGAGATGACGGTGCCACCGGTGAGGATGGCGATGTCGCCGAGCATGGCCTTGCGGCGGTCACCGAAGCCCGGAGCCTTGACGGCGACGGACTTGAAGGTGCCACGGATCTTGTTGACGACCAGCGTCGACAGGGCCTCGCCCTCGACGTCCTCCGCGATGATCAGCAGCGGCTTGCCCGACTGCATGACCTTCTCCAGCAGCGGAAGGAGGTCCTTCACGTTGGAGATCTTGGAGTTGACGATCAGGATGTACGGGTCGTCGAAGGACGTCTCCATACGCTCCATGTCGGTCGCGAAGTACGCCGAGATGTAGCCCTTGTCGAAGCGCATACCCTCGGTGAGCTCCAGCTCCAGACCGAAGGTCTGGGACTCCTCGACGGTGATGACGCCTTCCTTGCCGACCTTGTCCATCGCCTCGGCGATCTTGGCGCCGATCTCGGTGTCGGCAGCGGAGATGGAGGCCGTCGAAGCGATCTGCTCCTTGGTCTCCACGTCCTTCGCCTGCTCCAGCAGGGCGGCGGAGACGGCCTCGACGGCCTTCTCGATGCCACGCTTCAGAGCCATCGGGTTGGCACCCGCGGCGACGTTGCGCAGGCCCTCGCGGACGAGCGCCTGGGCGAGAACGGTGGCGGTGGTCGTACCGTCGCCGGCGACGTCGTCCGTCTTCTTGGCGACCTCCTTGACCAGCTCCGCACCGATCTTCTCGTACGGGTCCTCGAGCTCGATCTCCTTGGCGATGGAAACACCATCGTTGGTGATCGTGGGCGCGCCCCACTTCTTCTCGAGGACGACGTTACGGCCCTTGGGGCCGAGGGTGACCTTGACGGCGTCGGCGAGCTGGTTCATCCCGCGCTCGAGACCGCGCCGTGCCTCCTCGTCGAACGCGATGATCTTGGCCATGTGAAGTGGTCCTCCCGGACAGGGGTGGATTTCTCCGGACCGGGAGGCGCCCGCGACGGACGGCCAGCGTGCTCGCCGGTTCCTTGCCCCGACAAGCGTGCGGGCCTCACCGGCCCGGTCCTAAGTTCTGTCACTCTCACCTGGAGAGTGCTAACGCCAATGATTAGCACTCGACCCCTTCGAGTGCAAGCGTCCTCCCCCGGATGTGGACAACCACGGGGCCCCGGCCGGGGACGCACGAGGGGCCCGTCCCCCCGGTGGGAGGTACGGGCCCCGCGTGTGTGAGTGGTGTCGTTGGCCGACCGCGCCGAGCTCAGCCGACGGCGAGCTTGACCATGTCCGCCTGCGGCCCCTTCTGGCCCTGCGAGATCTCGAATTCAACTCGCTGACCCTCTTCGAGGGTGCGGTACCCGTCCATCTGGATCGCGCTGTAGTGGACGAAAACATCCGCACCACCGTCGACCGCGATGAAGCCGTACCCCTTCTCCGCGTTGAACCACTTGACGGTGCCCTGAGCCATGCCTAACTCCCCTATTACTGGCCCTTGCACGAGCACCGCACTTCGCGGGCCCGGGTCAGAACTCACCCTCCGACAGGAGAGGGTGGCGTGCGCCGGAACGCGTCGACCGCGGCCGAATGTATCTGCCCAACTGCCCTCTGCAACAGGTCAATCGGACGAGAATTCTGGGCACACATGAACGCCCGGAAGGGATGAATTCGTGAGCATCCTGGGCAAGTCGGGCCTGACAAAGGCCACTTATGGCGCAAGGAGTTCACGTACTTTGGCTGCTTCTTGTCGTGGCCGGGCGCATTCTCATATGCGGGCGGCACGGGCAGCGGCGGGGACTTCCCCAACTGTACCGTGCTCAACCATGCAGAATGGCCCCCTCCGCTTCTCTCGCGGAGGGGGCCATTCTGCTCACGCTGTGCAGTCGGGCGGCCGGGCCGGCCCGTGAGGGACGATCAGCCTCCGGCGACGGCCGGGATGATCGAGACGCCGGCACCGTCCGGGGTGACCGCGTCCAGGCCGCCCTCGAAGCGCACGTCGTCGTCGTTGACGTACACGTTCACGAAGCGGCGCAGCTTGCCCTGGTCGTCCAGGACGCGGGCACCGATGCCCGGGTGGTTCTGCTCCAGGGACGCGATGACCTCGGAGAGGGTCGCACCCTCGGCCGCGACCTCGGCCTGACCGCCCGTGTAGGTGCGGAGGATGGTGGGGATTCGGACCTTGACGCTCATGTGGGTGCCTTCCTTCGGTCTCGGGTGGTCAGCCGGCGGCGGCGAGGCCGGCGTCGCGGAACGCGTCCAGGCTGGGCCGGATCGTCGCCGACAGGCCGGTCGTCGGGGCGACCGCGTCGAGCGTCTTCAGGCCGTCACCGGTGTTCAGGACGACGGTGGTCAGCGCCGGGTCGAGCACACCGGCGTCGATCAGCTTCTTCGTCACGCCGACCGTCACCCCGCCCGCGGTCTCGGCGAAGATGCCCTCGGTCCGGGCCAGCAGCTTGATCGCGTCGACGACCTGCTCGTCGTTGACGTCCTCCACGGCACCGCCGGTGCGCCGGGCGATGTCCAGGACGTACGGGCCGTCGGCCGGGTTGCCGATCGCCAGGGACTTGGCGATGGTGTTCGGCTTCTGGGGCCGCACCACGTCGTGACCGGCCTTGAAGGCGGTGGAGACAGGGGAGCAGCCCTCGGCCTGGGCACCGAAGATCTTGTACGGCTTGTCCTCGACGAGGCCGAGCTTGATCAGCTCCTGGAGACCCTTGTCGATCTTCGTGAGCTGCGAGCCGGACGCGATCGGGATGACGATCTGGTCGGGCAGCTGCCAGCCGAGCTGCTCGCAGATCTCGTACGCCAGGGTCTTGGAGCCCTCGCCGTAGTACGGCCGGAGGTTGACGTTGACGAAGCCCCAGCCCTCGCCGAGCGGGTCGCCGATGAGCTCCGAGCAGAAGCGGTTGACGTCGTCGTAATTGCCCTCGATGCCGACCAGTTCGCCGCCGTACACCGCGGCCATGACGACCTTGCCCTGCTCCAGGTCGTGCGGGATGAACACGCAGGAGCGGAAGCCGGCGCGGGCCGCGGCGGCACCCACCGCACCGGCGAGGTTGCCGGTGGAGGAGCAGGAGAGCGTGGTGAAACCGAAGGCGCGGGCGGCCTCGACGGCGATGGCGACGACACGGTCCTTGAAGGAGTGCGTCGGGTTGCCGGAGTCGTCCTTGACGTACAGACCGCCGGTCACGCCCAGCTCGCGGGCGAGGTTGTCGGCCTTGACCAGCTTCGTGAAGCCGGGGTTGATGTTGGGCTTGTCCGCGACATCGGAGGGGACGGGCAGCAGCGGCGCGTAGCGCCAGATGTTGTCCGGGCCTTCGGCGATGCGCTTCTTCAGCTCTTCGGGGGAGCCGCTCGGCAGGTCGTACGCCACTTCGAGCGGCCCGAAACAGGACACGCAGGCGAAAATGGGGCCGAGCTCGAAACGCTCACCGCATTCGCGGCAGGAAAGCGCGACGGCGGGACCGAGATCCACGGCGGACGTATTGGTGTCGGCGGCAACTGTCTGCACGGCCATGATGGCGGAGGCCCTTTCTCCTCATCTTCCTTGCGACGTATTTCGCCACAAGACGGAATTGGCACCTTCCCCACCGTGACCTCGCGGTCGGCAGGAGGGTTGCCGGGACTTCAACGGGCCGTTCCCTCAGTCCCTCTGGATGAGCGCTATGGCACCGGACCATGGATCCGGGCGTTTTTTCGCGGACCGACCCCGACATGCGAGGGTCATCCGCGTTGTTCAAGACTGTAACCGAAGCACCGGACGATTGAGATAGTCGTCCGTACCGCGAGATGGATCACATACAGGGAGTATCGACCGTGCTGGAAGAGGTGGAACGCTGGCTGACCAGGCGTTCCTGGTCGGCCGCCGACCGCCCGCTCGACCGTCTCACGGCCGCCCGGGAGAGCAGTCCCCACCGCTCCCGCGTCAGCGTCGTCCTGCCCGCGCTGAACGAGGAGGCGACCGTCGGCGCGATCGTCGCGGAGATCCGGCGCGAGCTGATGGAGAAGGTCCAGCTCGTCGACGAACTGGTGGTGATCGACTCCGGTTCCACCGACGGCACCGCCCATGCCGCGCGGCGGGCCGGAGCCCGGGTCGTGCACCGGGACGCGATCCTGCCCCGGATACCCGCGGTCCCCGGCAAGGGCGAGGTGCTGTGGCGGTCACTGCTGGTGACCAGCGGGGACATCGTCTGCTTCGTCGACGCCGACCTCAAGGACTTCTCGGCGGACTTCGTCTCCGGCATCGTCGGCCCGCTGCTGACCGACCCCACGGTGCAGTTCGTCAAGGCGATGTACGACCGCCCGCTCGGCGAAGCCGCAGGCCAGGGCGGTCGCGTCACCGAGCTCGTGGCACGCCCCCTGCTCAATCTGCACTGGCCGAGCCTCGCCGGCTTCGTCCAGCCCCTCGGCGGCGAGTACGCCGTACGGCGCTCCCTGCTCGAACGGCTGCCCTTCCCCGTCGGCTACGGAGTGGAGCTGGGCCTGCTCGTCGACGCCCTGCACACGGTCGGCCTGGACGCGCTGGCCCAGGTCGACGTCGGCGTTCGCAAACACCGCCACCAGGACGGCCAGGCTCTCGGCAGGATGGCCGCCACGATCTACCGCACCGCGCAGCTGCGGCTCTCCCGGGGCTCGCTCGTACGCCCCGAGATCACCCAGTTCGAGCGGGGGCCCGACGGCTTCGTCCCACGCACCCATGCGGTGGACACGGAGGAGAGGCCGCCGATGCGGGAGATCGCCGAGTACGCCGCGCGTCACGCGGCGTAACGGTTCTTCTCGCTCAGCCGCACACTCACTTCACGTTTGGCGGCTTCCCGAACGGGCTAGGTTCGGGTACATGGTCTCCGAGCACGCCGCCCAGGTCCTCGTCGCGTCCAACCGCGGCCCTGTGTCGTACGCACTGCGGGAGGACGGCACGCTCAACTCGAAACGCGGAGGGGGCGGGCTCGTCTCCGGCCTCAGCGCCGTCGACGACAAGCTGTGGGTCTGCGCCGCCCTCGGCGACGGCGACCGCGAGGCGGTCCGTCGCGGGGTGTCCGAACCGGGCGTCCGGATGCTCGACATCGACGCCGGGGTCCACGCCGACGCGTACAACGGCATCGCGAACTCCGTGCTCTGGTTCGTCCACCACATGATCTACGAGACGCCGGTGGAGCCCGTCTTCGACGCGGAGTTCCGCCGGCAGTGGGCCTCCTACGAGACGTACAACCGCGCCTTCGCCGAGGCGCTCGCCGAGGAGGCGGGCGAGGGCGCCGCCGTCCTGGTGCAGGACTACCACCTCTCGCTGGTCCCCGGCATACTGCGCGAGCTCCGCCCCGACCTGCGCATCGGGCACTTCTCGCACACCCCCTGGGCGCCCGTCGACTACTTCCGGCTGCTGCCCGACGACATCGGCGAGCAGCTGCTCAAGGGCATCCTGGGGGCCGACCGCGCCGCGTTCCTGACCCGCCGCTGGGCGGACGCCTTCATCGGCTGCTGCACGGAGATCCTCGGCGGCACCGGCCGCACCCGGATCGGGGTGCACGGGCTGGGCGCCGACGCCGACTTCCTGCGCCGCCGCTCCCACGAGGCGGACGTGGACGACCGCATGGAGATCCTGCGGGAGCAGGTGGGCGCGGACCGGCGCACGATCGTGCGCGTGGACCGCACCGAGCTCTCCAAGAACATCGTCCGCGGGCTGCACGCCTACCGCGCGCTCCTGGAGGAGCGCCCCGAATGGCGCGAACGCGTGGTCCACATCGCCTTCGCCTACCCCTCGCGACAGGACCTCGCGGTCTACCGCGACTACACCGCGGAGGTCCAGCGGGTCGCGGACGCGATCAACGCGGAGTACGGCACGGCGGACTGGACCCCGGTCCTGCTCCACGTCGACGACGACTTCGCCCGCTCCCTCGCGGCCTACCGACTGGCGGACGTGGCCCTGGTCAACCCGATCCGCGACGGCATGAACCTCGTCGCCAAGGAGGTCCCGGTCGTCTCCGACGACGGCTGCGCGCTGGTGCTGTCGCGCGAGGCGGGGGCCTACGAGGAGCTGGGCGAGGACGCGATCGTGGTCAACCCGTACGACGTCTCGGCCACGGCGACGGCGCTGCACGAGGCGCTGACGATGGACCGGGACGAGCGGGGCGCCCGTACGAAGCGCCTCGCCGCCGCGTCGACCGCGCTGCCCCCGCAGCAGTGGTTCCTGGACCAGCTGGAGGCGCTGCGGGGCTGAGGGCCGTCCCGCAGGGCGCTCGTCCTCAGGGGGCCAGCTGTCCGGCCAGATCCCCGAGCAGGTCCGCCACCGCCGCCGGGTCCGGGAGCAACAGGTCCGCGCGCTCGGCGAGTTCGGGCACCGCGGTGCCGCTGCAGACCAGCACGCCCGGGATGCCCCGGGCGCGGAGCTTCTCCACGGCGGCGTACGCGGCGAGGTCGCCCAGGTCGTCACCGGCGTACAGCACCGACTCCGCGCCCGTCGCCTTCACGTACTCCTCCAGCGCCACGCCCTTGTCCATGCCCGGCGGGCGCAACTCCAGGACCAGGCGGCCCGGTTCGACGATGAGACCGTGGCGGGCGGCGAGACCGGCCAGCGGGGTGCGCAGGGCCTCGAAGGCCGCCTGGGGGTCGTCGGCGCGGCGGGTGTGCACGGCGACCGCCCGGCCGCCCTTCTCCTCGATCCAGATGCCGCTGTCCGTGGGCCTGCCCGCCTCTTCCAGCACCGCCGGAAGCTCCGCCCGGACGGCTTCCACCCCGGGGTCGGGGTCGGGAGCGCTCACGGTGGCGGTGGCGGCGTCCCAGCGTTCGGCGCCGTAGTGGCCGAGGACGACGAGGTGGTCGAGGCCCGGCGCCCCGGCGAAGCCGCCGTACCGCACGGCGGTGTCGGCGGGGCGGCCCGTGATCACGGCGACGGCGGCGACCCGCGGGGCGAGCGCGGAGAGGGCCGGGACGACGCGGGGGTGGGCGCGGGACTGCTCCGGGTCCGGGACGATGTCGGCGAGCGTGCCGTCGAAGTCGAGCGCGACGAGCGCGCGGTCCGGGCGGGCGAGGAGTGCGGCGAGGCCTTCGCGGCCGGCCTGGGTGGACGGGGTCGGGAGGGGGTGTGCCGGATTACCCATGGCCCGAGCGTACCGGTGGCCGGGCCGGGGGGCGGGTCCGCGCCGCACCCGCGACGGGCCTGTTCCGCGAAGGTCACCCCGAGGCCAGCTGCTCCGCTATCTCCGCGATCCAACCGGCGCTCCTGGACGGGTCGTTGAGGGTCTCGGACCACGCTTCCGGCTCCAGCTTGTGCTGGGCGGGACCGGATTTGAGAGCGACGAGCAGGGCCCTGGCGGACTCCCGCATCTCGGCCGTCGTCCTGTCGCTCCCGGAGATGCCGGGCCCCGCCGCCAGGGCGTAGATCTCACGCGCCATGGCCTGGCGTTCGCCCTTGGACACCTTCTTCCAGAACGCCAGGGCGTGCTTCAGCGACTCCTTGCGGGACTCGGCCTCCGCCGGGGTCTCGCCCCGTGGTGCCCAGCGGTCGGGATGGCGGACCTCTTCGTAGCGCTTCGTGGCGGCGCGCAGCGCCTTGTACAGGGTGACGCCGAGGACGAGGCCGGCCCCGGCCCCGGCGAGGCCCCATCCGACCGGGTTGCTCGCCAGCCCGGCCGTTCCCGCCGCGACCGCCGTCACGACGCCGGCCGCGGCCTTGGTGGACTCGCCCACCGCGCCGCCGACCGCCTCCTTGCCGATCTTGGTGAGCTGCTTCTTCTTCGCGTACCCCTGCACCGTGCCCAGCTTCTCCACGTCCTTCTCGGCGTGCTGGAGACTCTCGGAGGCATCACGGGCTTCACCCATCACGTTCCAGATCACGTCGATGGCATCGGAAACGGCCTCCAGCCGTTCCGGGCCCTCATGGGCCCAGTACATCCCCAGCGCGACGTTGGCCTCCGCCGCGGCCCAGTGGGCCCGGTCCCGCGCCTCGCCCAGCCTGGCCAGTGACTCCGCGTGGACGGCGTGAGGGTCTCCCAGCGCCTTGACCTGCCTGTACTTGCGGGCCGCTCCCCCGATGCGGAGCACGGCCCGCGCACCCTTCGCCGCACCGGCGGAAGCACTGAGAGCGCCGCTCGCCTCGGACGCCAGCGCGGCCTCCGCCACCTTCTGGATCTTGGTCGCCTCCTTGGCGATGCCGGCGCTGTAGGCACCCGAGCTGATGGCGCTGACGACCGCGTCGGTCCCCTTGGTCCTGGCCTTCTTGTTCGCCGTGTGGTGCTTGGCCCCGCTCCCGTGCTTCCTGGCGTCCTTCATGTTCTTGTACGCGTCCATGCCGCTGACCACGGTGCCGGGGAGCTCCGTGAGGAGGTTTCCCGACGCGGCGGCGGTCCCCGAGGCGGCGGCGGAGTGTTTGAGGCCCTCGTCGGCCGCGACGGTGGCCTGCTGGGTGAAGGCCGCGTTGGTGGGGGTCTGGAAGCCCTTGATGAAGGTGTCGACGGGTTCGAGATTCTTCTTGAACCTGTCGAGGAGCGCGGAGATCCTGTCGCGATAGTTCTTCTTCTTCGCTCCGGCGGACACGGCGCCGCTCTCCGCCGCGCCCCCTCCCCCGGTGTCCCGGGCGCGCTGCACCGCCGCCGTCACGGCCCGGTTGCCGGCACGGGACTGCATCGTGAGGAGGGCCTGCTCCGCCGAGCGTGCCGAGGTGCTCCCTGCCCCTCGCCCCTCCCGGCGCCGGGCCGACGCCAGGACGGCTGAGGAGCGCCGTGTCGAGGTGCGGTGGGCCGGGGTGCTCATGGATGGACCTCTCCTGCGGCGGACCGGGCGAGGCGAAGCTAGCCGGGCCCGGCCAACGGAAGGAGTGCGGCAGGGAAAATCCGGGGATCGCTTCAGGGCGCCGCAGGGCCCGACCCGGCCTGCCCTCAGCGGCGGCCGCGCCTCGCGTCCCGTACGCGGCGGAGGCGGTTCACCGTCACCGGGTCCTCCTCCAGCGCGCGGCGGTCGTCCAGGAGTGCGTTGAGCAGCTGGTAGTAGCGCACCGGCGACATCCCCAGCTGTTCCCTGACCGCGCGCTCCTTCGCCCCGGGGCCCGCCCAGTCGCGCCGTTCCAGGGCGAGCACCGCGCGCTGCTGCTCCGAGAGCGGGGCGGCGGAGGCGTCGGGGCGGCCGGGGTCGTCGGCGGGGCGGCCGGGGTCGTCGGCGTCGGAGGGGTCGGCGGTCATATCAACCAACCTACCTACTTCGCGTTGTCGGCCTGCCGGGCCTGTGCGGCGATCTCCACGAGCACACCCTCCGGGTTGCTGCCGGGCTCGACCGCGGAGCCGATCTTCTCCTTGATCGTCTCGCTGGCCTGCGCCCAGGACGTCTTGCCGAACGGGTACAGCTGGGAGTTCGGCAGCGCCGACAGGAAGGCGCGCAGGGGCGCGTGCTCGGCGTCGGCCTCCATCGCGGCGGACGCGCTGCCCGTCACCGGCAGCAGGTCGTACCGGTCGGCGAAGGCCAGCACGTTGTCGTCCTCGTAGGCGAAGTCGAGGAACTTGCCTATCTCGGCCCGGTGGCCGTTCTGCTTGAAGCCCATCATCCAGTCGGCCACGCCCATCGAGCCCTCGGTCGGGCCGTCGACCCCGGGCAGCGGGACCATACCGACCTGGACGCCCTTCTTCTCGGCCTCCTGCATCAGCGTCGGGTGGCCGTTGAGCATGCCGACCTCGCCCTTGGTGAACGCCTCGAAGGCCTTCGCCCGGTCGAGCTTCCCGGGGGCGACGGGCCCGGTCAGGCCCTTGCCGACGAGGTGGTCCTTCAGCCACCGGAACGTCGCGATGTTGGCCGGGGAGTCGATGTCGTAGTTGCCGACCTCGTCCGTGTAGTTGCCGCCCCCGCTGAGCATCCACATCAGGGTCTCGGCCTGGGACTCCTCCTCGCCGAGCGGCAGGGCGAAGGGGTAGGTCACGCCCTGCCGGTCCAGCGCGGCGGCGTCGTTCTCGATGTCGTCCCAGGTCTTCGGGGCGTCGAGGCCCGCCTTGGCGAACAGGCCCTTGTTGTAGAAGAGCAGCCGGGTGCTGGCCACGAACGGCAGACCGTAGAGATTTCCGTCGACCTCGCCCGCGCCGGTCAGCGAGGGCAGGAAGTTGGAACCCGTACGGATGGCGATCGTCTCGTCGGCGGTGTAGAGCTTGCCCGCCTCGGCGTAGTCGGCGTACGCCCCGATCTGCGCGATGTCGGGGGCGTCGCCCGCCTTCACCATCTCGGCGACCTTCCGGTCGACGTCCTTCCAGGAGTAGACGCTCACGTCCACCGTGATGCCGGGGTTCTTCTTCTCGAACTTCCCGGCGACGTCGTCCCAGTACTTCTGGGAGCCGCTCTCCGCGTCGGTCCCGTAGTCCGCCGCGACCAGCTTCAGGGTGACGTCGCCGCCCCCGGTGTCCGACCCGCACCCTGACAACGTTGCCGTCATGCCGAGTGCGGCCACCACCGCGGTCAGACCCACAAAGCGCCGCTGCACAGCCCTGTCCATCCCTACATCGGTCGGTTCGTCGCCATCACGGCGGAACCGCGTCCCTACCCCGTGTTTCCCACGGAGGTCTACACCACCGGTGCATCGGTTCGGCAATCTAGCAGGACCGTTTTGTATGGGTGGTCAACAAACCGCGCTAGTGGACTAGACCTTTTAGGGGTCGGCGGGCGAAACTGTCTCCCGTGAGACACGTCATCGCCCTCGATGTGGGCGGCACAGGGATGAAGGCCGCGCTGGTCGGGGCGGACGGCACACTGCTCCACGAGGCGCGCCGGGCCACCGGCAGGGAGCGCGGTGCCGAGGCCGTCGTGGAGACGATCCTGGGCTTCGCCGCGGAGCTTCTCGCCTACGGGGCGGAGCACTTCGGCGAGGGCGCCGTCGCCGCCGGGGTCGCCGTCCCCGGCATCGTCGACGCGGAACGGGGCATCGCCGTCTACGCCGCCAACCTGGGCTGGCGCGACCTCCCGCTCCGCGCACTCCTCGGCGAACGGCTCGGCGGCATACCCGTCGCACTCGGCCACGACGTCCGGACGGGCGGCCTCGCCGAGGGGCGGATCGGCGCGGGCAACGGCGCGGACCGCTTCCTCTTCGTGCCGCTGGGCACCGGGATCGCCGGCGCCATCGGCATCGCGGGCACCATCGAGGCGGGCGCCCACGGCTACGCGGGCGAGATCGGCCACATCGTGGTCCGGCCGGACGGCCCCGACTGCAGTTGCGGCCAGCGCGGCTGTCTGGAGACCCTCGCGTCCGCCTCCGCCGTGTCCCGGGCCTGGGCCGCCGCCTGCGGCGACCCCGCGGCGGACGCGGCGGACTGCGCGAAGGCCGTGGCGTCGGGCGACCCCGCCGCCGTGCACGTATGGCAGAACGCCGTCGACGCACTCGCCGCGGGCCTGGTCACCGCGATCACTCTGCTGGACCCCCGCACGCTCATCATCGGTGGCGGTCTTGCCGAGGCAGGGGAAACCTTGTTCACACCACTGCGTGCGGCCGTCGAGGAACGCGTCACGTTCCAGAAGCTGCCTCACATCGTCCCGGCGGCCCTCGGGGACACCGCCGGATGCCTGGGCGCAGGGCTGCTCGCCTGGGATCTACTCTCCACGGAGGTATCCGCCTGATGGCCGGACGCGCAGACAGCACAGTTCTCGCAGGTGCCCGGGTGGTGCTTCCGACCGGCACGGTCGAGGACGGCCGGGTGATCGTCGAGGGCACCCGCATCGCCGGCAGCACGCCGGACGGCGCCCGGACACTCGACCTCCAGGGCCACTGGGTGGTCCCCGGATTCGTGGACATGCACAACCACGGCGGCGGCGGCGCGTCCTTCGCCACCGGCACCGCCGAAGACGTCCTGACCGGCGTGCGGGCGCACCGCGAGCACGGCACGACGACCGTCGTCGCCTCCACCGTCACCGGCGACATGGACTTCCTGGCCCGCCAGGCCGGACTGCTCTCCGAACTGGTCGAACAGGGCGAGCTCGCGGGAATCCACTTCGAGGGCCCGTTCATCTCCCCGTGCCGCAAGGGCGCGCACAGCGAGGGACTGCTCCGCGAACCCGACCCCGCCGAGGTCCGCAAGCTGCTCGACGCGGCACGCGGCACCGCGAAGATGGTCACCCTCGCCACCGAACTCCCCGGCGGCATCGACTCCGTGCGGCTCCTCGCCGAGCACGGGGTGATCGCCGCCGTCGGCCACACGGACGCGACGTACGAGCAGACCGTCGAGGCGATCGAGGCGGGCGCCACCGTCGCCACGCACCTCTACAACGCGATGCCGGCCCTGGGCCACCGCGCCCCCGGGCCGATCGCCGCCCTCCTGGAGGACGAACGCGTCACCGTCGAGCTGATCAACGACGGCACGCATCTGCACCCCGCCGCCCTGGAGCTCGCCTACCACCGAGCGGGTGCCGACCGGGTCGCGCTGATCACGGACGCCATGGACGCGGCCGGCGCGGACGACGGCTTCTACGAGCTGGGCCCGCTCGCCGTCGAGGTCAAGGACGGCGTGGCCCGCCTGGTCGAGGGAGGCTCCATCGCGGGCTCCACCCTCACCCTGGACACCGCGTTCCGCCGGGCCGTGACGATCGACCGCATTCCCGTCGAGGACGTCGTACGGTCCATCTCCGCCAACCCGGCCCGGCTCCTGGGGCTCTACGACCGGGTCGGCTCGCTGGACCCGGGCAAGGACGCCGATCTCGTCGTCCTGGACGCGGACTTCGCGCTCAAGGGCGTCATGCGCCGCGGCGAGTGGATCGTGGAACCCCGTATCGGCTGAGGCCGCACCCCGGCCGACGGCCGTGTGAACACGTAACGAAGAGACGGCGGTTGTCCCGGAGCCCTGGGACGGCCGCCGCCTCTTTGGCATGATCACCAGGACAGCGCCGCGGGGAGACGGCGCGCGGGAACGGACGACCAAGGAACCGGGGGCCGGTACAGGTGATACTGACCGTCACGCTGAACACGGCACTCGACCTGACCTACGCCGTCCCCGCCCTCGTCCCGCACAGCAGCCACCGCGTCACCGAGGTGACCGAACGGCCCGGCGGCAAGGGCGTCAACGTGGCCCGGGTGCTCTCCGCGCTCGGCCACGACACCGTGGTCACCGGCTTCGCCGGCGGCGCCACCGGAGCCGTCGTGCGCCGCCTGCTCGGCGAGCTCCCCCACGGCCCCGCCGACGCGCTCGTCACCGTCGGCGGCAACACCCGCCGCACCCTCGCCGTCGCCGACCGCTCCACCGGCGACACCACCCAGCTCAACGAACCCGGCCCGCACATAGGCGCCGACGAGTGGGCGGCCTTCCTGCGGACGTACGGCGAACTCCTCCCCGGAGCCGAGGCCGTCGCCCTCTGCGGAAGCCTGCCGCCGGGCATCCATGTCGGCGCGTACGCGGAACTCGTCCGGCTCGCCCGCTCCGCCGGGGTGCCCGTGCTCCTGGACACCGACGGCGAACCCCTGCGCCGCGGCATCGCCGCCCGCCCCGACCTCGTCAAGCCGAACGCCGACGAGCTCGCCCGGCTCACCGGCGCCCGCGAACCCCTGCGCGCCACCCGCGACGCCCGCCGCCGCGGCGCGCACAGCGTCGTCGCCTCGCTGGGCCCCGACGGACTCCTCGCCGTCACCCCGGACGGCATCTGGCGCGCCGCGCCGCCGTCCGCCGTGCGCGGCAACCCGACGGGCGCGGGCGACTCCGCCGTGGCCGGACTGCTCTCCGCGCTCGCCGAGGGACTCGGCTGGCAGGACCGGCTGGCCCGCGCGGTGGCCCTGTCGACGGCGACCGTACTGGCCCCGGCGGCCGGGGAGTTCGACCGCGCCGCCTACGAGGACCTGCTGCCGCGCGTCACCGTCGAGCAGCACGCGTCCGCGGCCTGATCCGCGCCCCGCACGCAGAAACACCGCGTCCCGGCTCGCGGTCGCGGGCCGGGACGCGGTGTTCGCGGGACTGCCTCAGCCCTTGACGTGGCCCGACTTCAGCGACAGCTGGTCGAGGTTGGCGTCGCACGAGTCGCCCTCGTTGCACGAGAGCATCAGCGTGTTCGAACCCTTGTCGAGCTGGACGTACGCGTACGTCGTCGTCCAGCCCTTCTCCAGGTCGCCCTCCGCGGCGTTCGCGAAGTTCTTCATGTTGATGGAGCGGGGGTCCTCGTCGTTGACCGTGAGGGACGTCTTGGCGTCCTTGCCCGGCACGCCGTACGTCACGAACAGCGTGTAGGCACCGCTGTCGGGCACATCGACCGTCCAGGTGGCCGACCGGCCGACCTCGTTGAGGCTGATGTACTGCCCGTTGGCGCTCTTGGCCCCCTTGACGGAGTTGTCCAGGGAGGCCGTGCCGCCGAGCGTCAGCGTCGCCGCGTCCTGCTTGGGAAGCTCCACGGGCTCCTTGGACGCCTCGGCGGACTTCTCCGGCTTCGGGGACTCCTCGACCTCGTCGGCGGGACCTGCCGACGAACCGGCCTCGTCCTTCTTGCCCTCGCTGTCGTCGCTCGTCATCAGCGCGGCACCGATGCCGATGACCACCACCGCGACCACGGCGACGGCCGCGATCAGCAGCGCCTTGGTGTTGGGTCCGCCACGGCCCGAGCCCGAGCCCCTGCCACCGCTGTACCCCACGGAGCCGGACTGCGCGGTCGGCGCTCCGCCGGGGTAGGTCTCCGGGGCCGCGTACTGCGGGTTCGGCTGGCCGTACTGCTGGGACTGCTGGCCGTAAGCCTGCTGCGGCGGAACCTGCCCGTACTGGCGCTCTCCGACCGTCCGCACCTGGTTGTACGACGTTCTGGGCACGCCGGGCTGCGCGGCCGGACCCGGGTAGCCGTAGCCACCCTGCCCGGGCGGCTGTGCGCCCGCCGCCTGCCCGTCCGCGTACAGATAGCCGAACGGATCGTCGTCCTCGGGCTTGCTCGCGCCGTTGTTTCCGGCCGTCATCCCTGGGTCACTCCTCACCATGTCGCCAGCCGTCGCCGACCGGCCGAGCCTACCCCGAACGGAGCACGCGTCGAATTGCCCTCGGTCCCCCGGAAAACCGGACGGTGCACGGGACCAGCCGGGGCGTTAACGTCAGCCGGCTCGGCGGTGAACCTTCGACCGGGACCGCTTTTCCACATACATCCGCTGGTCGGCGGAGTGCAGGACCTCTTCCTCGGTCATGCCGCACTCGGCCCAGCCGATACCGAAACTCGCCCCGACCCTGACCGCGCGGCCGTCCACCCGGATGGGCGGAATAATGGCGTTACGCAAGCGTACGGCCAGATCCGCGGCATCTGCCGCCCCGAGGCCGTCCGCGAGGACGACGAATTCGTCACCCCCGAGCCGCGCGACCGTGTCACCGTCCCGTACGCAGGTCGTCAGCCGCCGCGCGACCTCGATGAGAACCGCGTCACCCGCGTGGTGCCCGAAGCGGTCGTTGATCGACTTGAAGCCGTCGAGGTCGCAGAAGAGCACCGCGAGGCCCTTGGTCCCGTCGTCGCGCTCCGCGTCGGGCGCCACGATGTGCACATGGTGGTCGTACGGCCCGACGCCCGGCGCCACCTCTCCCTCGTAGCCGTCGGCGCGATAGCCGTGCGCCGAGGTCTCCACGTCGCCGTACGCCGCGTCGAGCGCCTCGATCGCGGACGAGGTCACCGCCGCGTGAGGCCTCTCACACAGCCGGGCGCCGAGCCGGGAGCGCAGCTCGGCGCTGTTGGGCAGGCCGGTGAGCGCGTCGTGCGAGGCGCGGTGCGCGAGGTTCAGCTCGTTGCGCTTGCGCTCCTCGATGTCCTCGACGTGGGTGAGCAGGAAGCGCGGGCCGTCGGTGGTGTCGGCCACGACGGAGTTGCGCAGCGAGACCCAGAGATACGTGCCGTCCCTGCGCCCGAGCCGCAGCTCCGCCCGGCCGCCCTCGGCCGACGTGCGGAGCAGGGTGCCTATGTCCTCCGGGTGCACGAGATCGGCGAAGGAGTAGCGCCGCAGCACGGACGCGGGGCGGCCCAGCAGGCGGCAGAGCGCGTCGTTGGTGCGCAGCAGCCTGCCGTGCTGGTCACCACCCATCTCGGCGATGGCCATGCCGCTGGGGGCGTACTCGAAAGCCTGGCGGAAGGATTCCTCGCTGGCGCGCAGTGCCTGCTGTTCGCGCTCCAGCCTGACGAGCGCGCGCTGCATATTTGCTCGAAGCCTGGCGTTACTGATCGCAATCGCCGCCTGCGAGGCGTACATCTGGAGGGCCTCACGGCCCCAGGCGCCGGGACGGCGGCCGTTGCGCGGCCTGTCGACCGAGATGACTCCCAGGAGGTCCAGACCTCCGCCGGAGGCGTACATCGGGGCGTAGAGGCGGTCCAGGGGGTGCCACTCGTCCTCGAAGCGGGGCTCGGGGCCCTCGGTGTGCCACTGCGGCACGTCGTCGTCGAGGAGCACCCAGCCCTCGGTGTGGGGTATGAACCGGAGATCGTCCCAGGCCTCGCCCATGGAGAGCCTGCGCTCCCAGGACTCACGCGAGCCGACACGGCCGGTGATCAGGGATTCCGCGGCGGTGTTGCCGGCGAACGCGGCGACGACGAGGTCACCGTCGGGACGCACGAGATTGACGCAGCCCAGCTCGTACCCGAGACCGCCGACGATGCCGTCGGCCACGGACTGCAGCGTGTCCGCCAGACTCCGCGCCGTGTTGAGATCAGCGACGGCCTGGTGCAACTGCCGCATGGTCGCAAGGCGGACGTACGGCTCCGACTCGGCCTCCATTGCTCGCACTCCCTGAGACCTCGACAGCAACTCCAGGTTTCATATCGACGTACTTGTTGCACTGTCACGGCCACTGAATCACAGTGAGCTGTGCACCCGGTACACAGGGTCAACAAATATTGCTCTCTGTGACTCAAGTCACAACAGATGGTGAAGACTTCCGCAGCCGTCTCCCGTGGCTGCTGTTATTTACCGAACGCAAATCCGCAGCCTGGTCCCGGAGTCCTAGGACCCGACTGGTCCCGCGGTCCGATGCGTCGGTACGGCCGGGGCCACTAGCGTGCCCACTGTGCTGCAGAAGACTCCCCCCTCCCCGCGTCCCGAAGCCGTCATCCATCCTGAAGGGGTGAGCAACGACGAATTCCGCGCCGCCCTGTCCCGCCTGGCCGCGGGTGTGGTGCTGGTCACCGCCCAGGAGCCACCGCTCGACGAGCACGGCCGCGGCGAGGACGTCGGAATGACGGCCACCGCCTTCATGTCGGTCTCCCTGGACCCGCCGCTGGTCATGGTGAGCCTGCGCAACGACTCACGGATGGACGACCTGCTGGCCGAGCAGCCCCTGTGGGCGGTGTCGGTCCTGGCGGAGAACCAGCGGCACATCGCCGGACGGTTCTCCATGAAGGGCCGGATCAGCGACCGGCTGCTGTTCGAGGAGCTCCCCTGTATACGGGGCGAGGTCACGGGCGCGCTCGTGATGGACGGGGCACTGGCGACCCTGGAGTGCCGCACGGAGCAGCGGGTCGTGGCGGGTGACCACACGCTGGTGATCGGCCGGGTGCTGGGGGCGTCCCTGCCGCGCACGGACGGCGACCCGCTGACGTACTTCAAGGGGCGCTACCGGCAGCTGGGGTAACCGGGCCGCCCAGGGGGGTCTCGGGGCGATCGAGGGGCACGGGGGCTGGTCGCTTGCGCGGTGCCCGGGGCAGTCGCGGGGCTCACGGTCCGGTCGCCCGCGCGGTGCTGGCGAGAGTCGTCCGCCGGGGGCGCCGGCTTACCAGTCCCGGCCGGAGCGTCCGCGCTTCGTGTCGCCGCGCTGCTTCTTCTCGCGCAGACGCCGCTCGTTGATGCCGCGCGGAATCTTCTTCTTCAGGCGCGGCTTGGGCGGCGGCGCGGTCGCCTCCGCGAGGAGCGCCGCCAGCCGCACGGCCGCCGTCTCCCGGTTGCGCCACTGCGAGCGGTGCTCCGAAGCACGGACGGACACGACCCCTCCGACCAGCCGGCCCGCCAGCCGCTCCAGGGCCCGCGCCTTCCACACCTCGGGGAGCGAGTCGGTCGCCGCGAGGTCGAACCGCAGCTCCACCTGGGAGTCGCTGGTGTTGACGTGCTGGCCGCCGGGTCCGGAGGACCGCGAGAAACGCCACATGAGCTCGGCCTCCGGCAGGGAGACCGAACCGCGGATGACATAGGGCCCGGACATGACACCCATGTTCCCCGGCCCACGACCTGTTCGTCACCTTCTTTTGCGAGCGTTCGGCCAGAAGTTCGGCAAAGAAAGTAAAGCGAGCAGGAACCTCGTGGTCTCTTGCCTGCGTTAAGAGGTGTGACGGTAGCTTTCGTGATGGCACGAAGCCCGCACACGACGATGAAAGGGACTTCCCATGGCAGTAAGCCTGTCCAAGGGCGGCAACGTCTCCCTCACCAAGGAGGCCCCGGGCCTGACCGCCGTCACGGTCGGCCTCGGCTGGGACGTCCGCACCACCACCGGCACCGACTTCGACCTCGACGCCTCGGCGATCGCGGTCAACGCCGCCGGCAAGGTCTTCTCCGACGGTCACTTCGTCTTCTTCAACAACAAGGCGACCCCGGACCAGACCATCGTCCACACCGGTGACAACGTCACGGGCCAGGGCGAGGGCGACGACGAGCAGATCAACGTCAACCTGGCGGGCCTCCCGGCGGACATCGACAAGATCGTCTTCCCGGTCTCCATCTACGACGCCGAGGCTCGCAGCCAGAACTTCGGCCAGGTGCGGAACGCCTTCATCCGCATCATCAACCAGGCCGGCGGCACCGAGATCGCCCGCTACGACCTCAGCGAGGACGCCGCCACCGAGACCGCCATGGTCTTCGGCGAGCTCTACCGCAACGGCGCCGAGTGGAAGTTCCGCGCGGTCGGCCAGGGCTACGCCTCGGGCCTGCGCGGCATCGCCCAGGACTTCGGCGTCAACCTCTGACGTAACGGCTCGTCCCCCGGGAGCCCCCGCCCGACCTCGGCCGGACGGGGGCTCCCGTGCGTCCCGACCGGGGCTTTCCATCCGTCACCCCGCGCGCCCTGTGCGGCTGCTTCGGTGCGCCATATAGCGGACACGAGCGCACCTCAGTCGGACAAGAACTGGTCAAAAACTTGTGAGGCAATTGTCGGCGTCCCGTCAAATTCGCTCATTCGGTGGCACGCTCTCCGCTCGTAACCCCCACAGGAACGAGCAACGGAGAAGGCATGACCCCCCACATGAACACCCGTCGCGCCGCCGCCCTGGCCGCAGTTGCCGCGATGGTCGTCGTCGGCGTACAGACCGGTACGGCCACGGCCGGTCCCCACACCGCCGACGGCAGCGCCTCTTCCTCCGGCGCCACCGCGCTCGGCGTGAACACGGCAGCCGCCCGCGGCACCGCGCTGCGGGCAGCCCAGGACGACGCCCCCGCCGCTGCCGAGGCCCTCGGCCTCGGCAGCCAGGAGGAACTGATCGCCCGTGATGTGATCAAGGATGCCGACGGCACCGTGCACACCCGCTACGAGCGCACCTACGCCGGGCTGCCGGTCCTCGGCGGAGACCTCGTCACCCACACCGCCGCCGACGGCTCGTCCAAGGGCGTGGACAGGGCCACCGAAGCCCGCATCGCCGTACCGTCCACCCAGCCGAAGCTGAAGTCCGCGGCGAGCGCGCGCACGGTCGTCTGGGCGCGCGGCGCGAAGCCGGTCCTCGCCTTCGAGACCGTCAGGACCGGTGTCCAGAAGGACGGCACGCCCAGCAAGCTGCACGTCATCACGGACGCCACCACCGGCAAGAAGCTGCACAGCTTCGAGGCGGTCGAGACCGGCACCGGCAACAGCCAGTACAGCGGGCAGGTCACCCTGTCGACCACCGAGGCCGGCTCGGGCTTCGAGCTGACCGACGGCGACCGGGGCGGCCACAAGACGTACGACCTGAACCAGGGCCAGACCGGCACCGGCACCCTCGTCACCGACACCGACGACACCTGGGGCGACGGCACCGGCGACGACCGCCAGACCGCCGCGGTCGACGCGCACTACGGCGCGGCCAAGACCTGGGACTTCTACAAGTCCGAGCTGGGCCGCGACGGCATAGCCGGCGACGGCAGGGCCGCCTACTCCCGCGTCCACTTCGGCACCGGTTACGTCAACGCCTTCTGGGACGACAGCTGCTTCTGCATGACCTATGGCGACGGGGCCGACGACAAGAGCGCGCTCACCGCGATAGACGTCGCCGGACACGAGATGAGCCACGGCCTCACCGCCGCCACCGCCAACCTCGACTACTCCGGCGAGTCGGGCGGCCTCAACGAGGCGACCAGCGACATATTCGGCACCGCCGTCGAGTTCTACGCCGGCAACACCACCGACCCCGGTGACTACCTCATCGGCGAGAAGATCGACCTCAACGGCGACGGCTCCCCGCTGCGCTACATGGACGAGCCCAGCAAGGACGGCGGCTCGGCGGACTACTGGGACGCCGGCGTCGGCGACCTCGACGTGCACTACTCCTCCGGCGTCGCCAACCACTTCTTCTACCTGCTGGCCGAGGGCAGCGGCGCCAAGACGATCGACGGCGTCGACTACGACTCCCCGACCGCCGACGGCTCCACGGTCACCGGCATCGGCCGCCAGAAGGCCTACCAGATCTGGTACAAGGCGCTGTCGGTCTACATGACGTCGAGCACCGACTACGCGGGCGCGCGCGTCGCGACCGAGAAGGCGGCCACCGACCTGTTCGGCGCGGACAGCGCCGAGTTCGCGGCCGTCGGCGCCGCCTGGGCCGGGGTCAACGTCAAGTAGCGGACGGACCCGCACCACAGGGAGCCGGTCAGCCCAGCGCGGGCCGGCTCCCGCCGTCCAGCCAGGTGTCCCACAGCTCCGTCAGGTCCAGGCCGGACTTCTCCTCGACGTACGCGGTGAAGTCCTCCGTCGACGCGTTGCCGTGCCTGTGGTCCTTCAGCCAGCCCCTGACCAGGCGGAAGAAGGCCGCGTCGTCGTCCATCTCCTGCCGGACGCGGTGCACGACCATCGCGCCCCGCCCGTAGACCGGCGGCCTGGACAGATCGGCGGGGCCGGGCGGACGGGAGGGCGGGAAGGCCCAGTTCGCGTCGTCGGCGTATGCCGTGGCGAAGCTCTCCCGCACGGACGGGCCGCCGTGGTCCTCGCTCCAGAGCCACTCCGCGTACGTCGCGAAGCCCTCGTTGAGCCACATGTCCCGCCAGCTCCGGGGCGTCACGGAATTGCCGAACCACTGGTGGGCCAGCTCATGGACCAGCAGCCCGATGTCCGGCGGGCCGGGGAAGAAGGGCCTGTTCTGCGTCTCCAGCGCGTATCCCGCGTCGCCCGGACGGCCCACGATCGCCCCGGCCGACGAGAAGGGGTACGGGCCGAAACGCTTCTCCCCCCAGGCGACCACCTCGGGAATCCGCGCCAGCACCGCGGCACTCGCCCGGGCCGATCCCGGGTCCACCGCCGTGACCACCGGCAGTCCGTCCCCGGTGGCGGTGCTCCTCACGGCGTACGGGCCGACCGCGACGGTCGCGAGAGCGCTCGCCATCGGCTCGCGGACACGCCAGTGGAACGTCGTGCGGCCGCCGGTCGTGCGACGGGACTCCAGCTCCCCGTTGGACACCGCGCTCCGGCCCTCGGGAACGGTGATCCGGATGTCGTAGGACGCCTTGTCGCTCGGGTGGTGGTTCCCGGGGAACCAGGCCATGGAACCGGCCGGTTCCCCGAGCGCGACCGTCCCCCGGGCGGTGCGCAGCCAGCCCTCCTCGGAGCCGTCCGCGTCGGTGACGGTCCGGGGTGACCCGGCGTAGCGCACGACCGTGCGGAACGTCCGGCCCTCGCGCAGACGGTCCGCGACCTCGCTGTCCGGACGCAGTGTCAGTTCCGTGCCGGCCCGGTTCACCGCGGCGGGCAGCCCCTCGACCGTCACCGAACGGACCTCCAGGCCGGCGAGGTCCAGGTTGAACGCGCTGAGGTCCTGGGTGGCGCGCGCCGTGATCACGGCGGTGCCGCTCAGCCGGGCGGACGGGCCGCCGGAGCCGAGCTCCAGGTCCAGGGCGTAGTGCGTGACGTCGTAACCGCCGTTGCCGAGCCGGGGGAAGTACGGATCGCGCAGCCCCGCGCCGCCGGGCGTGCCCACGACCCCGCCCCGGCCCGCCGCGCAGCCCGCGGCCAGGACGGCCAGGACCGGCAGCAGGGCGGCGCCGAGTGCGGTGCGGCGTGCCGCTGATCGTGGATGCACACGCCGAGCGTAGGCGCTGCGGTCCGCCGCGGTCGGCACCGGCCCGGACCGGGCAGCGGGGTCGGTGCGCTACTTGCCGAGGACCGCGACGCCCGCCGCGCGCTACTTGCCGAGGACCGCGACGCCCGCCGCGCGCTACTTGCCGAGGACCGCGACGCCCGCCGCGCGCTACTTGCCGAGGGCCGCGACGCCCGCCGCGGCGAACTTCTCGTCGAGGTCGCCGCTCGGAGCGCCGGCCACGCCGATGCCCGCCACCGGGGCGCCCTTGACCTGCACGGGAGCGCCGCCCGCCAGGAACAGGGTGCCGGGGATGTCCTTCAGGTTCGGGGCCTGCTCCAGGCGCTTGACCAGCTCGGAGGTGGGCGCGTTCCAGGAGACGGCGGTGTACGCCTTCTTCACGGCGGACTCGGGCGACTGCGGGCCCGCACCGTCGCCGCGCAGGGTGACGATGGTGTTGCCGTTGCGGTCGACGACGGCCACCGAGACGCGCTGGTTCTCCTTCTTCGCGGCGTCCAGGGTGGCCTGCGCGGCCTTCGTGGCGGCGGCCACGGTCAGGTGCGTGGACTGCTGGAGGTTGCGGTCGGAGGCGTCGGCCTTCACCGCGGCGGCGGGGGCGGCGGCCGGGGTGGACGCGCTCGCCGACATCGCGCCGAAGGTACCGGCGCCCAGAGCGGCGGCGGCGACGGCACCGGTCAGGACACGGGTGCGAAGCGACATCTTCTTCATGGGGACTCCTCGGGTGACTTCGGGCTCGGCCTCGAACGGCTCCGGGCTCGGCTTTCTGCTTCCGGTATCGATCCTCCGGCCGGATCCGGGCCCGTACCGTCGGCGTACCGGCTGGAAGCCGCCCCCACGACGGCCGACCGCCCCGTCGGCCGATCGGTTGATGCGGAGGTGGCCCCGAGGGGTGACCATGGGATGTCCGTGCAGGTCAGCGCCGACGCGGACACGGCACGGCAGGGCGCGCCGCAGGCAGGTCGCCGCGGAGCGCGGCAGGTCAGGGCGCGGCAGGTCACAGCAGGGCGCGATCGAGGGAACGCGGGGTTACGAGGTGCGGCGGAAGGGAACCGACCCGGGCGCGGACCGGCCGACTGCGGCGGACCGCGCCGCACAGGCGAACCGCGCCGCACAGGCGGACGCGGGTACGGCTGCGGGCCGCGCCGGCGCGGCGGGCCGGGAGCCGACGGCGCACGGATCGACGGCTGCGGGCCGCGAGGCGACCACGGACGGCTCCGCCGTGTACGGGGCGACCGGCGCGGACCGGCCGGCTGCGGGCCGTACGGCCACCGCGCCGGACGACGCCGACACCCGGTGGCTGGCGCTCCTCATGCACGCCGCGTTCTTCCTGCTGCTCAGCGCCTCGCTCGCTCGCTTCCTGATGCGCCATCCCGGCGAGACCCGCACCCCGTGGATCATCGCGCTGTCGGCCACGCTCGTCGTGCTCTATCTCCTCGGCCCGGTCCTCGGCTCCCGCCCCACACCCCGCCGGCTGGCCTGGCTCGGCATCCTCGTCGTCGTCTGGATGGTCCTGGTCGTCCTCGCGCCGAGCTTCGCGTGGTGTGCGGTGCCGCTCTTCTACACCGGCCTGCGCATCCTGCCGCCGCGTGCGGCCCTGGCGCTCGTCGCCCTGCTCACCGTGTTCGTCGTCGCGGCCCAACTGCGGCTCGCCACGGGCTTCGACCCCAATCTCGTCCTGGCCCCGCCCGCCGTCGCCGCCGTCGCCACCGCCGTCTTCGTCCACATGCAGCGCCAGGCCGGACGCCAGCGTGAACTCATCGACGACCTGTTGCGCACCCGTCGGGAACTGGCCGCCACCGAGCGCCGGGAGGGGACCCTCGCGGAGCGCCAGCGGCTCTCCATGGAGATCCACGACAGCCTGGCCCAGGGCCTCTCCAGCCAGCAGATGCTGCTCCAGGCCGCCGACCGCTCCTGGGACGCCGACCCCGCCACCGCCCGCCGCCACGTCCTGACCGCGACCGGCATCGCGGAACGCAACCTCGCCGAGGCGCGCCGCTTCGTGCACGACCTCGCACCGGCCGATCTGGCGGAAGGAGGCGGCCTCGAAGCGGCGCTGCACGCACTCGCCGCCCGCGAGACCGCCCAGGGCGCCGAGGGCCTCACCGTCCGCTGCCATGTCGAGGGCGTACCGGCCACCGCGCTCCCCGACCGGGTGCAGTCGGCGCTGCTGCGGATCGCACAGGGCGCCCTCGCGAATGTCGCCGAGCACGCGGAGGCGACCGTCGCCGCGCTGACCCTGACCCACCTGGACGACCGGGTCGTCCTCGACATCGCCGACGACGGCCGGGGCTTCAGCCCGGCCGGGCAGGCGGCCGGCCCCGCCGGAGGCGTACGCGGTCACGGCCTGCCCGCGATGCGGGCCCGGGTCCAGCAGCTCGGCGGCACCCTGACCATCGAGTCCGCGCCCGGCGAGGGCACGGTCCTGTCCGCCGCCGTGCCCCTGGCCCACCCGACGGCCCCCACGGTCCCGGCGGCCCCACCGGCCTCGCCGACCCCTTCCGATCCAGAGGAACGCGCATGAATCCGACCGTACGGATCCTGCTCTGCGACGACCACGCCGTCGTACGCGCCGGACTGCTCGCCCTCCTCGGCGGCGAACCGGACATCGAGGTCGTGGGCGAGGCGGGCAGCGGCGAGGAGGCCGTCGCGCTCGCCGCACGGCTCACCCCCGACGTCGTGCTGATGGACCTCCAGCTCGGCCCCGGCATCGACGGCGTCGAGGCCACTCGCCGCATCGCCGCCGCCGGGACCGTCCATGTCCTCGTCCTCACGACGTACGACACGGACGCGGACATCACCCGCGCCATCGAGGCCGGGGCCACCGGCTATCTACTGAAGGCCGAGCGGCCCGAGGAGCTCTTCGCCGCGATCCGCGCCGCAGCCCAGGGCCGCACCACGCTCTCCCCTCCCGTCGCCAGCCGCGTCATGGCCCGGATGCGCAGCCCCAGACCCACCCTGACCGACCGCGAACTCGACATCCTCGGCCAGCTGTCGCAGGGACTCGGCAACCGCGACATCGCGCGGGCCCTCTTCATCAGCGAGGCCACCGTCAAGACCCACCTGGGCAGGATCTACGAGAAGCTCGGCGTCGACACCCGTGCGGGAGCGGTCTCCGTCGCCAAGGAACAACGGCTGCTCCCGTAGCGGACCCCCGCGCGGTGCCCGGCCTCGCACCACCCTCGCGCGGCGCCCGGCCCTCGCGCGGCATGACACCATCGAACCGTGCTCGACATCGGCTACTCCCTCTCCCGGCGCTTCCCGGACCCCCCGCAGACCGACTACCGCCGCGCGGACGTCCGCGCCCTGCGGCACGACCTGTTCTCCGGGGACGTCTACCTCGCCGACACCAAGGCCGACCGGGAGGTGTCCACAGCCTGGGGATGGGTCCCCGTGCTCGACTTCGCCTGGGCGCTGTGCGACATCGTCGAGCAGATCGACCGCGACCCCCGAGGGAACCGCTCGCACCGCCGGCAGTTCGCCGAGCTCGACTTCACCGAATCGTCCGACCGC
The DNA here is from genome assembly GCF_001905505.1 of Streptomyces sp. CB02058. GTDB lineage: Bacteria > Actinomycetota > Actinomycetes > Streptomycetales > Streptomycetaceae > Streptomyces. Next base: position 131,426 of record NZ_LIPG01000001.1, on the reverse strand, counting down.
ATGCTCTTCGAGCGCCGCTTCGGCTGGGTGGACGTCGAGGCCGACTGGATGCCCGGCGACGAGCCCCCGCTCACCTTCAGCCACTCCCTGCTGCGCCGCGAGGCCCGCGACTTCCTGCACGACCTGATCGCCGACCTGGCCGACATGCACGAAGGCCTCGCCGACAACCCGATCATCTGGGACCTCCAGGCCCGCTTCCCCCGCCTCTGACGGCGCCCCGGCCGGGATCACGCCTCCACGCGCACCCCGATCTGCGCGGCGAACGCCGGAGCGAGCTCCATCAGCTGGGGCGGGCTGATGACCGCCCCCGCCAGCCGCTCCACGCCCCGCGCGATGTCGAGCTCCGCGACCGTCCGCAGATCCACGGACTCCATCCGTACGGAGCTGAAGTCGGCCCGCTTCAGCACACAGTCCCGGAACTCCACCCGGACCAGATGCGCCTCCGCGAAATCCGGCTCCGAGAGCACACAGCCCTCGAACACGACGTCCTTCAGCCGTGCCTTGCGCAGATTCAGATAGTCGATCTTCCCGCCCTTCACGAGCACCCGCTCCAGCACCGCGCCGTGCAGCTGGACACCGCCCAGCCGCGCGTCCACGACCTCCACGTCCCGCAGCGACGCCCCCGCCAGATCGGTGCCCACCCCGCGCACCCCCGTCAGCACCGAGTCGATGAACCTGGCCCGCACCAGCTCCGCACGGTCCAGGGCGCAGCCACGCAGCTCGCAGTCCATGAAGCGCGCGCCGGGCCCCGACGCGTCGGCGAGGTCCGTCCCCTCGAACCGCAGACCGTCGTAGTCCCCGTCGGGCTCCAGCCCCTCCCCGTCGTACTCCACGAGCGGGGGCAGCCGGACCTCCGGCCGGCGCACCGGCGCCACCCCGCCCTTCGCGCCCGCGCCCCTGCCGCTCCTGTTGCCTGTACGTGCCATGCCCCCCATCGTGACGCACACCACTGACATCGCCCCCGGACCGGTGTCACGGAACCGCCGGGCCTATCCGTCCCCCGTGCAGAAGCGCCCATCGCGAGGAGACGTTCCATGCAGCGCATCCACATCGTCGGCGGCGGCCTGGCCGGGCTCACCGCGGCCATCACCGCCGCCGAGTCCCACGTCCCCGTCACCCTCCACGAGGCCCACCGGACCCTCGGCGGACGGGCCAGGACATCGGACGGCCCCTACCTCACCAACGAGGGCCCGCACGCCCTGTACAGGCGCGGCCCGCACTGGACCTGGCTCAGCAAGCGGGGGCTCCTGGGCCCGCTCGCCTCCGTACCGCCCCTCGAAGCCGCCCGCTTCCTCTTCCACCGGGGCGGCACCCTGCGCAGGACCCCGCCCCTCGGCATGCTGCGCCTCGCGCGCCGCAGCGCCCGGACGGCCCCCGTCGGCACCGACTTCCTGAGCTGGGCCACCGCCGAGACCGGAGAGGCGGGAGCCCGCGCGGCGGCGCACTACATGGGCGTGGCTCTCTTCCACCACGACCCCGGTTCGCTCTCCGCCGCCTTCGTCCAGGAACGCTTCCGCCGCGCCACCGCACTGCCGCCCGAGGCCCATTACCCGATCGGCGGCTGGGCCACGCTCGTCGAGCGGATGGCGTCACGTGCGTGGGACCTCGGCGTACGCATCGAGACCGGCGCGCGCATCGGCCCCCGCGAACTGGCCGGCCTGCGGCGGGGCGGACCGGTGATCGTCGCCACCCATCTCGACTCCGCGCGCGCCCTGCTGGAGGACCCCGCCCTGAGCTGGGAGAGCGGCCGGACGGTCCTGCTCGACCTGGCCCTGCGCACCCGGCGCGGCGACCCGTTCATCGTCTCCGACCTCGACGCCCCGGGCTGGATCGAACGCTTCACCGCCCAGGACCCCACCCTCGCCCCCGCCGGCGAGCAGCTGATCCAGGCCCAGATCCCCCTGGCCCCCGGCACCCCGCGCGACGACGCCGTCCGCCGCGCCGAGGACCTGCTCGACCTGGGCTTCCCCGGCTGGCGGGACCGCACCACCTGGCGCCGCGAGGCCCTCGCGTCCGGCCGTACGGGCGCCGTCGACAAACCCGGCACCACCTGGCGCGACCGGCCCGCCGTCGACCGCGGCGACGGAATCCTGCTGGCGGGCGACCAGGTGGCCGCGCCCGGACTGCTGAGTGAGGTCGCGTTCAACAGCGGCATCGAGGCGGCGGTCCTGGCGGTCAAGCTCCTGGACACGGCGGCACGCGCCGACGCCCGCACGGCCACCTGAACACCTCGCGCGACCGCCTCAACCCTTACGACCGCCCGAGCACCTCACGCCCGTACGGGCACCGAGCACCCCGAGGCGCTCAGACAGCGGCGGCCCCGAGCTCCGCGAGCGCCCCGTCCGTCAGCCGGTAGACCGTCCACTCGTCCTGCGGACGCGCACCGAGCGACTCGTAGAACGCGATGGACGGGGCGTTCCAGTTCAGCACCGACCACTCCAGGCGCCCGTACCCGCGCTCCACACAGATCCGCGCCAGCTCCCTCAGCAGCGCCTTCCCATGACCGCCGCCGCGCCGCTCCGGACGCACGTACAGGTCCTCCAGGTACACACCGTGCACCCCGCGCCACGTCGAGAAGTTGAGGAACCACAGCGCGAACCCGACCACCCCGCCGTCCTCGTCCGACACCGCGATGTGGGCGTACGCGGCGGGCCGCTCCCCGAACAGCGCCTCGCGCAGCTGCTCCTCGGTGGCGTTCGCCTCGTCGAGGGCCTTCTCGTAGTCCGCGAGCTCACGGACCATGGCGTGGATGGCGGGGACGTCTTCGGGAGTGGCGACACGAATCATGGGAGCAGCGTAAACAGTCGGAACCGTCCCGCGCCCCTCAGTTCCGCCCCAGCAGCCGACGGGCGATCTCCGCGTGGTCCGCCGGCAGCCGCCGCGCCCCGTCCTCGACCTCCCACAGGCCGTTCTGCAGCACCCGCCCCAGCGTCCACGCCCGGGCACGCTCCCGGTCCAGACCCAGAGTCCCCGACAGCAGATCGAACCTCCACAGCACCTCCGAGGCGTCGAACCGGTTGTGCAGCGCGGGGAACAGCTCGAACCCGGGGTCCCCGGAGAGCGGCTTCGGATCCAGCGCGACCCACTCCCCCGCCCTGCCCTCCTCCGCGCGCCCGGCCAGGACGTTGTCGTAGTGCAGGTCCCAGTGCAGCAACCGGTCCCCCGGCTCCCCCGCCACCTCCCGCACCGCCGCCGCGCAGTCCAGCAGCAACCGCCGCTCCCCCTCGTCCGCCAGCCCCGCGACCGCCCCGGGCGCGGCCAGGAGCATCCGCTCCGCCGCCTCCCCCAGCCCCCGCATGCCCGGCGGAGCCGGTACGCGGACCAGCCGCGCCAGCGACCGGGCGAGCACCCGCACCGCCACCCGGGCATCCGCCACCCCGGCCAACGGACGCCGCTCGTCCAGCCGTTCCAGCAACATCGCCCCGGTCGCCGCGTCGTGCTCCAGCAGCGCCACCGCGCCCGCGCCGGCGGCGCCCCAGGCCCGCAGCGCGACCGGTTCCCCCGCCGTCTCCTCGTCCACCATCTGGAGCTTCAGCGCCGCCCGCCGGCCGTCCGCCCCGCGCACCACCGGAAGCACCAGCGCGCACATCCCGTACATCGCCGCCCCGTCCGGCCGCAGCCCCCACTCCTGGAGGAACCTCCCCGCCAGGCCGGGCAGCGCGTCGGCGAACGCCGCCCCTTCGGCACCGCTGTGGGTGCGCAGACTCACGACCAGCTCGTCCGGAACCTCGATCACATCCCGAGCGTAGAGGTACCGTCCCTCCAGCGACTGGGCCGAACACGGACAAGCAGGGGACACATGAGCACCGTCAGTACCGTCAACGGCGGCATTTCGTTCTGGTACGCGGGCGAGGGCACCCCCACCCCGCGCGAACCCCTGCCCGGCGACGGCACCGCCGACGTCTGCATCGTCGGCGGCGGCTACACGGGACTCTGGACGGCGTACTACCTCAAGAAGGCCGTCCCCTTCCTCAACATCACCGTCCTGGAAGCCAAGTTCTGCGGCTACGGCGCCTCCGGCCGCAACGGCGGCTGGCTCTACAACGGCATCGCGGGGCGCGACCGCTACGCCAAGCTGCACGGCCACGACGCCGCCGTCCGCCTCCAGCAGGCCATGAACGACACCGTCGGCGAGGTCATCCGCATCGCGGACGAGGAGAACATCGACGCCGACATCCACCACGGCGGCGTACTCGAAGTGGCCCACACCCCGGCCCAGTTGGCCCGTCTGAAGGACTTCCACTCCGTCGAGATCGCCTTCGGCGAGACCGACCGCGTGCTGCGCGGCGCCCGCGAGACCGCCGAACGCGTCCGCGTCAGCGGAGCCGTCGGCTCCAGCTGGACCCCGCACGGCGCGCGCCTGCACCCCGCCAAGCTGGTCAAGGGCCTCGCCGACGCCGTGGAGGCGCTCGGCGTCACGATCCACGAGTCGACCCCCGTCACCGAGATCAGGCCCAAGCACGCCGTCACCCCGTACGGCACGGTCCGCGCCCCCTATGTCCTGCGCTGCACCGAAGGCTTCACCGCGGGGCTCAAGGGCCACAGACGCACCTGGCTCCCCATGAACTCGTCCATGATCGTCACCGAGCCGCTCCCCGGGTCCCTCTGGGAGACCATCGGCTGGGACGGCCGCGAGACCCTCGGCGACATGGCCCACGCCTACATGTACGCCCAGCGCACTGCTGACGACCGCATCGCCCTCGGCGGCCGGGGAGTCCCCTACCGCTACGGCTCGGCCACCGACAACGACGGCCGCACCCAGCCCGCCACCATCGAGGCCCTGCGCGACCTGCTCGTCCGCTTCTTCCCCACCACCGCGGGCACCCGCATCGACCACGCCTGGTCCGGCGTCCTCGGCGTCCCCCGCGACTGGTGCGCCACCGTCACCCTGGACCGCAGCACCGGCCTCGGCTGGGCGGGCGGCTACGTCGGCTCGGGCGTCGCCACCGCCAACCTCGCCGCCCGCACCCTGCGCGACCTGATCCAGCAGGACTCCGGACAGGCGGGCCCCACCGACCTGACGGCTCTCCCCTGGGTCAACCACAAGGTCCGCCGCTGGGAACCGGAACCCTTCCGCTGGCTCGGCGTCCACACCCTGTACGCCGCCTACCGCACGGCGGACCGCCGCGAGTCCGCCTCGTCCCGCCCCACCACGGACCGCATCGCCCGGACGGCGGACCGCATCGCGGGGCGGCACTGACCGGACCGAGCGCCCTCGACCGAACCGGGCGCCGTCACCGATCCCCCCGGCACCGAAGCCCCCGGGCCCCCCGCGCACACCGCCGGGCCCCCGGAGCCGGGGCGTACGGCCGATGGCGCGGGGATGGCCGCCTTCACCGGCGGGCGTCGGCCTCCGCCACAGCAGCGGACGCGGTCGCCTCGCCCTCGGTCCGCTCCGCCGGGGCGGTCGCCTCCTCCTCGGGGACGAACGCGATCTCTCCGTCGAGAACCTGCCGGGCTCGGTCGTGGTCGAGGGCTCGCTCCCACTTGGACACCGCGAACACGGCGACACAGTTGCCGAGCAGGTTGGTGGCCACCCGCATGGTGTCCATGATCCGGTCGACCCCGAGCAGCAGCGCCACGGCGCCTGCCGGGATGACGCCGAGCGCCGATACCGTCGCCGACAGCGCGAGGAAGGCCGATCCGGGGACGCCCGCCATCCCCTTGCTGCTCAGCATCAGGACCAGCACCACCGTCACCTGCTGACCGAGCGTCAGGTCGACGCCGACGGCCTGGGCGATGAACAGTGTCGCGATGGAGAGATAGATGGAAGCGCCGTCCAGGTTGAACGAGTACCCGGTGGGCAGCACGAGGCCCACGGAATCATCGCGACAGCCGGCCTGCCGGAGCTTCTGCATCATCCGCGGCATCACCGTCTCGCTCGAACCCGTGCCCAGTGCCAGCACGAGTTCCTCCCGGGTGTAGCGGACGAACTTCCACAGACTCACGCCGGTGAACATCTTCAGGGCGGCGCCGAGCAGCAGCAGGAAGACCAGCGCCACCGCGTAGCAGACGCCGATCAGCTTTCCGTACGTCGTCAGCGCGCCGAGCCCGTACTCGCCGACCAGGTGGGCCGTGGCCCCGAACACGGCCAGCGGAGCGAGCTTCATGAGGAAACCGACGACGGCGAAGATCACCTCTTGTGCCTGTTCCACGGCAGGGAGAATCGCCGGCACCTTGGTGTGACCCAGATGAAGCAGGGCGGCACCCACGAGGCAGGCCAGGACAAGGACCTGGAGCAGGGAGTTCTCGGCGAAGGCGCCCACCGCGCTGTCGGGCAGCGAGTGCAGCAGGAACTCGCTCGTGGAGGGCAGTTCGCCGCCACCGGTCTTCGCGTCGACGGCCGAGGTGTCCAGGGAGGCCGGATCCACGTTCATCCCGTCCCCCGGGCGGACGAGGTTGCCGGCCACCAGCCCGATCACGAGAGCCACGGTCGTGGCCACCTCGAACCAGATCAGGGCCTTGAGCCCGATCCTCCCGAAGGACTTCAGGTCACCGGCCTTGGCGATCCCGGTGACCACCACGCAGAAGACCAGAGGGGCGATGACGGCCTTGATCAGCCGGATGAACCCGTCACCGAGGGGCTGTACCGAGGAACCCACCTCGGGCCAGATCCCTCCGACGGCGATGCCGACGAGAAGCGCGCAGAGGACCTGCATGAACATCGAGGTCCGAAGACTTCGAGCGAGACGACGAGTCAGGGACGGACCGACCTTCGTCATGGATTGCTCCTCCTGCCCTTGTTCCATAATGCGGAACACGAATTCCGCTTGCCGGTCAACTATCGGGCGGGTGCACGCATGAAGGAAGGGCCGAGTCCCAGGCCGCCGGAACTTTGGCACAAGGTCCAACCATCAAGCCGGACCAGTGACGCAGAGCGTGCGCAAGGGAGCGAAAGGGAAGGGAGGCATCACCCCGTGAGGAAAGACCCTCCGCGGAACCGGTTCTCAGCCGGTCGGTGACGTTTTCCCCATGATCGGCACGGAAGAGCGGGGTTCACCCCGTGATGACCGCGAAGTGCCGCGGGAGCCTCGCACCACTGCGGCCGGGCGCCTGACCTGCGCGACCTCCCCCACCACAGAGCCCGGCCAGGAGAGTTCACCTGGCCGGGCATTCCGTCGACAGCGGTCAGTGCGTCACGCCGCCCTTTCCGACGGCGGCCCGGATGTCAGCGGGCGGCCGGCAGTTCCGACGCCCGGTCGTCGGCCGGCGGTTCACTCGCGACGATCACCTGAGCGCCGGCGGGCCGGCGGGAGCGCAGTCCGAGACCGCTGATGAGCGTCGCGAGCAGCGCCGCGACGAGCGGCACCCAGAGCGCCGCCCGGTATCCGTCGAGCAGCGCACCGGGTGAGTCCGACGCGGTGGCCGCGACGTTGACGGTCGCGGCGGCCGAGAGGCCCAGTGCCGCACCGAACTGGAACGAGGTGTAGAGCAGCCCGCCGGCCAGCCCCTGTTCCTCCTCCTTCACCCCTTCGGTGGCCACGATGGTGAGCGGGCCGTAGGCCAGCGAGAAGGCGATACCGAGCAGCAGCAGGCTCGGGACCATGGCCGCATAGGTCCAGTCGGCGCCGACGGGCAGGAAGAGGGCGTACGACAGGGAGGCGAGGAGCAGTCCGCCGACGATCAGCCTGGCGTTGCCGAAGCGGGCGACCAGTCCGGGCACGAGGACCGGCGAGAGGATCGCGTCGATCCCGATCACGATCATCGCGAAGCTGGTCTCCAGCGTGGACCAGCCCCGCAGCTCCTGGAGATAGAGGACGACCAGGAACTGGAAGCCGAAGAACCCTGCGGCGAAGAGCAGTCCGACCACGTTGGCGCGCACGAGAGAACCACTGCGGAAGATGCCGAGGCGGACCAGCGGAGCCGGTGAGCGGCGTTCGATCGCGACGAACGCGCCGAGGGCGGCGAGACCCGCCCCGAGCGTGCCGGCGGTCCAGGCGAGCGACGTGTGACCGGCACGTTCGACGCCGACGACCAGCAGCAGGATCGCCGCGGTGATGGCGAGGCCGCCGGCAAGGTCGAGACGCCCGCCCGCCCGGTCGGGCCGCGGCGACCTCGGTACGAACACGAGCGCGGCGAGCAGGATCAGGGCCGAGAGCACGACCGGGGCGAAGAACACCCAGCGCCAGTCGACCGAGGCGAGCAGACCGCCCACGACAAGCCCGATCGAGAAACCGCCCGCCGCCGTGCCGGAGTAGATGAGCAGGGCCTTGTTGCGGCGCGGGCCCTCCTCGAAGCCGGTGGTGATGATGGACAGACCGGCCGGGGTCATGAAGGCGGCCGCGACTCCGGTGACGAACCGCGCCGTGACGAGCATCCAGCCCTCGGTGGCGAGTCCGCCGAGCCCCGAGAAGACCAGGAAGACGGCGAGCCAGAGGACGAACATCCGGCGCCGCCCGAAGAGGTCGGCGGCACGTCCGCCGACCAGCATGAAGCCGCCGTATCCGAGGACGTACGCGCTCATGACCCACTGCAACGAGCCGGTGGACAGGCCGAGGTCGGAACGGATCGAGGGCAGGGCCACATTGAGCATGGCCACATCGATGCCCTCCAGGAAGATCGCGCCGCACAGGACGAGCAGCACGCCCCAGTCACGGGCACCGAGCGGGGCGGCAACCGCCGTCTTCTGCTCACTCATGTCGGTTCAGCTCCAAAGGAGAACGGGATGGCGGAAGGGGTACCGCCGCCGGTGCCGAGGGCCTTCGTCGGCGGCTCCTTCACCATCGGCCAGGACGGCCGAGCGGAACAACGGCGAAGATCTGCACGTTCGTTCAGTCAGGCTTACCGATCCGGTTCATCTGGGGGATCTGATGGAACGCGATGAGATCGAGTGCTTCCTGCTGCTCGCCGACGAGCTGCACTTCGGCCGCACGGCCGACCGGATGCGGCTCTCCCGCGCGCGGGTGAGCCAGCTGGTGCAGCGCCTGGAGAGGCGCGTCGGCGCGCCGTTGTTCGTACGCACCAGCCGCCGCGTCTCCCTCACCTCGCTGGGCACACAACTGCGCGCGGACCTCGAACCGCACCACCGCGCGATGGAGGCCGCCCTCGCGCGTGCCACCGCCACCGCGCGTGGCATCGACACCGTGCTGCACGTGGGATTCTCCAACCCGCTGACCGGCGAGATCGCGCTCAAGGCGGCGGAGGCCCTGCGGGTCAGCCACCCCGGCCTCGCCGTGGAGATCTGCGAGGTCCCGCTGACCGATCCGTTCGGGCAGCTGCGCAGCGGAGCGTTCGACATCCAGCTCCAGGAGCACCCGGTGCGCGAGGACGACCTCAGCGGCGGCCCGGCGCTCATCGCCGAGGAGCGCGTCCTCGCCGTCCCCTCGGCACACCCGCTCGCCGCGCGGGGCTCGGTGTCGATGGAGGACCTCGCCGGCGTACCTCTGCTCACGATCGAGGGCGAGCTGCCGGTCTACCGGCTGGAGCAGTACGTCCCCACGCACACGCCCGGAGGGCGGCCGATCGCGCGGGGCCCGGCCGTGACCCGGATGCAGGAGGCGTTGACGCTGGTCGCGGGAGGCAGGGGCGCCCTGCTCACGGCCGCGCACATGACGACGTACTACACGCACCCGGGCATCGTGTACCTCCCCTTCGTCGACGCGGAACCCGTCGGTTACGGCCTGGTGTGGCAGGCCGGGAACACCAGTCGCGCACTGGAGGCCTTCGCCGGTGCGACCCGCGAGGCGGCGGGCGAGGTGACGCGGAGCGCCCCCAGGACGGCACTGCCGGCCTGACGCCTCCATCGGGCACGGAGTCTCGGGCCGGGGCCCCGGCGCAACAGAAAACCCCAGATCACGGACGCCGTGGCCTGGGGTTTCTCGGAGCCCCCTGTCGGATTCGAACCGACGACCTACGCATTACAAGTGCGTTGCTCTGGCCGGACTGAGCTAAGGAGGCGTGCGGGAGCAGTGTAACGAACACAGCGGCAGGAATCCGCGCCATATTCGGGACCTCAGGCCTACTGACATATTCGAAAACGCCAGGTAGCGTCACCTCAGGTTCACTCCAGTGGACCACACCACTCCCTTACTCGGATCGTCCGGCACGTTCCTGCCGGTGGAGGAGAAGAATCGTCATGGCCAGTGTCACGTTCGACAAGGCGTCCCGCGTCTACCCCGGCTCCACGAAGCCGGCCGTGGACCAGCTCGAGATCGACATCGAGGACGGCGAGTTCCTCGTCCTCGTCGGTCCTTCCGGTTGTGGCAAGTCGACCTCCCTGCGCATGCTCGCGGGTCTCGAGGACGTCAACGGCGGCGCGATCCGCATCGGTGACCGCGACGTCACGCACCTGCCCCCGAAGGACCGGGACATCGCCATGGTGTTCCAGAACTACGCGCTCTACCCGCACATGTCCGTCGCGGACAACATGGGCTTCGCGCTCAAGATCGCCGGTGTGAACAAGACCGAGATCCGGGCGAAGGTCGAAGAGGCCGCCAAGATGCTGGACCTCACCGACTACCTGGACCGCAAGCCGAAGGCGCTCTCCGGTGGTCAGCGCCAGCGTGTGGCGATGGGCCGCGCGATCGTGCGTGAGCCGCAGGTCTTCCTCATGGACGAGCCGCTGTCGAACCTCGACGCCAAGCTCCGTGTGTCGACGCGTACGCAGATCGCCTCGCTCCAGCGCCGTCTCGGCATCACCACCGTGTACGTCACCCACGACCAGGTCGAGGCCCTCACCATGGGTGACCGCGTCGCGGTCCTCAAGGACGGTCTGCTCCAGCAGGTCGACTCGCCGCGCAACATGTACGACCGCCCGGCGAACCTCTTCGTCGCCGGCTTCATCGGCTCCCCCGCGATGAACCTCGTCGAGGTCCCGATCACCGACGGTGGCGTGAAGTTCGGCAACAGCGTCGTCCCGGTCTCCCGCGAGGCGCTCACCGCCGCCGCGAACCGTGGTGACACCACCGTCACGGTCGGTATCCGCCCGGAGCACTTCGACATCGTCGAGCACGGTGGCGCCGCCGCGACCGGCCTCTCCAAGGCCTCCTCCGACGCCCCGGCCGGTCTGGCCGTCTCCGTCAACGTCGTCGAGGAGCTCGGCGCCGACGGTTTCGTCTACGGTGCCGCGCAGGTCGGTGGCGAGCACAAGGACCTGGTCGTCCGCGTCGGCGGCCGTGCCGTCCCGGAGAAGGGCACGGAGCTGCACGTCGTGCCGCGCCCGGACGAGCTGCACGTCTTCGCGACGTCGACCGGTGAGCGCCTGACCGCCTGATCCGCCCGGCCCAGCCTGTCGCTCCGGCCCCGCCCCCTTCGAGGGTGCGGGGCCGTTTGCGTGGTGCGCGCCGGATCGGGTTTTGGCGCGAAGGGGCGCCAAATACCCTGGCACACCGGTCAATTCACCCCCGAGCGTCAACACCCTATTCGAAAAGACCCCTCGAACCATCCCCCGGAGGGGTGACGAAATGTCGCCGAGTCATCACTGGCCGCTACGCTCGCCTGCGTGACCCACACCGCGCGCCGAATCGGCCGAACCCTCGCCCTCGTACTGCCCGTCGTCATGGTGCTGTCCGGGACCCTCGCGGTCACCCGCGTGCAGTGGTCGGGGCAGGACACCGAGACCCAGTTGCTGACCGCCGCCTCGGAGACCGTGTCCAAGCAGGCGAAGGCCCGTGCCCCGCAGGACATCCTGCGCGACAAGCTCCTGCTGGAGCTCCGCGAGAAGGACCCGGGTGTCGCTCTCACGAGCCTCCAGCGCACCGTCGAGGGGCGTCCGTCCCTCGCCAAGCACTGCATGTCGATCGCCAAGGCGCTGGGCAAGGCCGCCGTCGACCAGTACGGTCCGACGCGCGCCCACCGCTTCTCCCGTCCGGTCTGCGACACCTCCTTCGCCTCGGGCGTCGCGCAGTTCAGCTGAGCCGGGCGTGTCCCGGCACGGCATATCGTGCCTGGCATGCATACGTATCCGACGCAGGCCGTGATCCTGGCGGGTGGGCAGGGTTCACGGCTGCGCCCGTACACCGATGACCGCCCCAAGCCGATGGTCGAGATCCCCGGGACGGGGACCCCGATCATCGGCCATCAGCTGTCCTGGCTGGCCGCCGAGGGCGTCACCGACGCCGTGGTCTCGTGCGGCCATCTCGCCGATGTGCTGCAGGACTGGCTGGCCTCCGCCGATCTTCCGTTGCGCGTCACGACCGTCGTCGAGACCGAGCCCCTGGGCCGGGGCGGCGGTCTGAAGCATGCCGCGGCGCGGCTCCCCGAGCCCTCCGAGCCCTGGTACGCGACCAACGGCGACATCTGGACCCGCTTCTCGCTGCGGGAGATGGCCGCCTTCCACGCCGAGCGGGACGCCACCGCGACGCTCGCGCTCGCCCGCCCCCGGATTCCGTGGGGCGCCGTGGAGACCGACGCCTTCGGGCACATCACCGACTTCATCGAGTCGCCGCCCTCGCCGTATCTGATCAACGCGGGCGTGTACGTCTTCGCGCCCGCCTTCACGTCGCTGCTACCGGACCGCGGTGACCACGAGCGGACGACGTTCCCCCGGCTGGCCCGCGAACGCCGGCTGGCCGGCTATCCGCTGCCGCACGGGGCCTACTGGCGGGCGATCGACACCGCGAAGGACCTCACCGAGGCAGCGAAGGAACTGGGCGCCCACCCGGGCACGTAAGGGCTGCCCCGACAGCTCCCGGCCGCGCGTGGACGTACGTGAGCGAGGGCGGCCACCGGATGTCCGGTGGCCGCCCTCGCGGTGTGTGGGGTGCCCGGGTCAGCCGAGCAGGCCGCCGATGGGGTTCTGCCCGGCGCCGCCGGAGGAGCCGTCCTCGGGCTCGCCGCCGTCCGAGCCGCCCGTCGTACCGCCCGAACCGGTGGACCCGGAGGAGCTGGGGCCCGCGTCGCCCGCCGGGGGCTCCTGCGGGGCCGGCTCCTGCGGGGCCTCCTGGCCCGTGCCCTGGGTCTGGCTGGGCGCGCCCGTGCTCGCACCGGCCGTCGGGGCCGATTCGCCCGTGGCGTCGGAACCCTGGGTGGACTCCTCGGCCGACGGGGTGCCCGGAGCGCTGGAGGGGGCCGTCTCGGGAGTGCGGCCGTCCGGGGTCCGGGAGGGCCCCCGCTTCTCGCTCTTGGTCTTGTCGGGGAGCGGGGAGCCGGGCAGCTGGTTGGTCGGGTAGCTGTCCGGGCCCGGCACGGTGACGACCTCGGTGGAGCGGACCGCCCCGCCGAGCATCGAGCCGACCAGCAGGGTCAGGCCCACGACCACGGTGGCGACCGCCGCGCCGCGGCGCAGCACCCGCCGGCGGAGGTCCCAGATCTCGGAGCGCGGGCCGAGCGTGCGCCAGGCCTCGCCCGCGAGGCGTCCGTCCAGGGAGTAGACGGGAGCGCCGGCGATGACGAGAGGGCTCCACGCGGCCAGCAGGATGATGTCGGGGGTGTCGTACGCGGCGGCGGTGCGCCAGCTGACCGTCACCAGGAGGGCGGCGGAGAGCAGGGCCCCGAAGGCCGCGGCGACGCGCTGCCAGAGGCCCAGGACGGTGAGGACGCCGACGATGACCTGGAGGAAGGCGACGGAGAGTCCGGCACCGACGGGGTGGGAGAGCGCGAAGTCGCGCAGGGGTTCGGCGAGGGCCCAGGGGTGCAGCGAGGTCAGCCACTTGACCATGGAGCCGCGGTCGCCGCCGTCGAAGTAGGCGGGGTCGCAGAGCTTGCCCATGCCGGCGTAGATGGAGAGGAAGCCCAGGATGACGCGCAGGGGGAGGAGCACGACGCCGAGGTTCATCCGGCGGCCCGGGTAGTACGCGTGCCGGACGGTGTCGGCGTGGCGCCGCTCACCGGTGGTGCCCTGGGCCTCGGTGTCGGGGCCCTCGTCGTACGGGGTGTCGTCGCGGGGCGTGTCGACCGCGTCGTAGGCCCCGACCGCCTGGCGCATGGGCGGCAGCAGCGGGCCGCCGCGGCCGCCGCCGGGCTGGACCACGGGGTTGGGCTGGGTCTCGTCGAGGCGGGGGATGACCTGGGTGCCGCCGCCCGCGCCGAAGTCGCCGCCGGGGCGGGTGTCGAAGTGGCCGGCGGTGGAGTTCCGTACGGCCTGCAGGAGTCCGGTCGCTCCGGGGTCGCCCGGTTCGGACCTGCCGCTCCAGACGACGGGAGCCCGCCTGCGGCCGCCCGCGCCGCTCATGGCGGGAATCCTGACCGGTCCGGCGGGGCCGCCCACGGGGCGCAGACGGGTGCGCTGGCCCGGGGCGAGCTGCACCCGGAAGCTGGCGTGGCTGACGATGACCTGCGCGGGGTCGCTGTCCACCTTCGTCATGCTCAGGGCGGGTTGGTCGTCGAACCGAGGCGTTCTGGTGTCCACACTCATCTAACCGAGTGATGTGTGATTAGGACACTGCCTTGACGCGTCCGAAGTGTCCGAGACCCGTCAACACTCCGCCGCGCGCGACGAGTCCGTGTACGCGCGGCACGCGGAGCGGGAGGGCGCCGCGCCCGCTGCGGCCGTCTCGCGGAGGGTGCGCGGGCCGGTGGTGTCGTCCTCCGGCGCCGGGAACACGCGGCCCGGAACCCCGGCCGGGGGGAGTGGAACGCCGTTCCGCGCGTCCCGTCGCACCACTTCCCGGCGTCCGTACGGGGCCGGCCGGTACGGAGATCGATTGCCGCATCGGGGGTGGCGCCGCGCAGACAGGTGACGTACTCCGCCTGGCCGGGCGGCACTTCGGCGTACTGGATCGCGCGTAGCACCGCGCGCCGGGAGACGGACCGGCGACAGGCGCTCGACGTGTACCGCGTGCACGGCGGTGAGGAGGCACAGGACATCCCGGTGGGCGGCTTCGGCCCGGACATCCCGGCCCCGTCGTTCCCGCGCCGCCCGCCCGGGGGACCGGCCTCCGGGTCCCCTCGGCGGGCGGGGCGTACGGGGTCACGCCCTGCGGCGCGCCACCTCGTAGAGCACGATGCCCGCGGCGACACCGGCGTTCAGGGACTCAGCGCCACCCGGCATGGAGATGCGGACGCGGTAGTCGCAGGTCTCGCCGACGAGGCGCCCCAGGCCCTTGCCCTCGCTGCCGATCACGATGACGACGGGGCCGTCCAGTGCCTCCAGGTCCTCGACGGTGTGCTCACCGTCGGCGGCGAGGCCGACGACCGTGAGGCCGGCCTTCTGGTAGCCCTCCAGGGCGCGCGTCAGGTTGGTGACCCGCGAGACGGGGGTCCGCGCCGCGGTGCCCGCCGAGGACTTCCAGGCCCCGGCGGTCATCCCTGCCGCACGGCGCTCGGGCACGACGACGCCGTGGCCGCCGAACGCGGAGACCGAGCGGACGATCGCGCCGAGGTTGCGGGGGTCCGTGACGCCGTCGAGTGCGACGATCAGCGGGTCCTCGTTGTTGTCGTACGCGGCGGCGGTGAGGTCCTCCGGGTGCGCGTACTCGTACGGCGGGACCTGGAGGACGAGGCCCTGGTGGTTCAGGCCGTTCGTCATCCGGTCGAGCTCGGGGCGCGGGGCCTCCATCAGGTGGATGTTGCCGCGCTCACCGGCGAGCTGGAGCGCCTCGCGGACCCGCTCGTCGTTGTCGATGTACTGCTGGACGTAGAGCGTCGTCGCGGGCACGCCGTCACGCAGTGCCTCGAAGACCGGGTTACGGCCGACGACCATCTCCGACGTGCCCTTGGCGCCACCACGGCGCGGGGCGGGACGGCGTGCCGCGGCCTGCTTGGCCTGGGCGTTCGCCACCCTGTTCTTCTTGTGTCCCTTGCGGGCGGAGGCGGGCGGCGTCGGTCCCTTGCCTTCGAGACCACGGCGTCGCTGGCCACCGCTGCCGACCTGCATGCCCTTCTTGTTGGACGTGCGGCGGTTCCTGCGCTGGCTGTTCCCGGCCATGACCTACCTGTTTCGTTGCTTCAGAAAAACGTCGTCAAGTGAAAGTGTGCCGCCCGGACGGCCGGGCGGCACATTTGCGCTGCTCACGCATGGTGCGAATCCGCTCAGCGCGGTCCGAGCGTCCACCGGGGTCCGCTGGGGCTGTCCTCGATGACGAGGCCGGACTGGTTGAGCTGGTCGCGGATGGCGTCGGCCGCGGGCCAGTCCTTGCGCTCACGGGCCGACTGGCGCTGGTCGAGGACGAGCCGTACGAGGGTGTCGACGACGCCGTGCAGATCCTCGCCGCGGTCGCTCTCGCCCGCCCAGTGCGGGTCGAGCGGGTCCAGCCCCAGGACGCCGAGCATCGCGCGCACCTCGGCGAGGCGGGCGACGGCGGCTTCCTTGTCGTCGGCGGCGAGGGCGGAATTGCCCTGCCTGACCGTGGTGTGCAGGACCGCGAGCGCCTGCGGGACCCCGAGGTCGTCGTCCATGGCCTCGGCGAACGCGGGCGGCACCTCGGCGGCGGCCTCGACCGGCCCGCCGGCCTTCTCCACCACGCGCTGGATGAAGCCCTCGATCCGCGCGAACGCGGACTCGGCCTCACGCAGGGCCTCTTCGCTGTACTCGATCATGGAGCGGTAGTGCGGGGTGCCGAGGTAGTAGCGCAGGACGATCGGGCGCCAGGCCTTGACCATCTCGCTGACCAGCACGGAGTTGCCGAGGGACTTCGACATCTTCTCGCCGGACATGGTGACCCAGCCGTTGTGCACCCAGTACTTCGCGAAGTCGTCGCCGAAGGCCTTGGCCTGGGCGATCTCGTTCTCGTGGTGCGGGAAGATCAGGTCGATGCCGCCGCCGTGGATGTCGAAGGCGGTGCCGAGGTACTTGTGCGCCATCGCGGAGCACTCCAGGTGCCAGCCGGGACGGCCGCGGCCCCACGGGGTCTCCCAGCTGGGCTCACCGGGCTTCGCCGACTTCCACATGGCGAAGTCGCGCTGGTCGCGCTTGCCGGTCTCGCCGTCCCCGGAGGGCTGGCGCAGGTCGTCGAGGTCCTGGTTGGACAGCTCGAGGTATCCCTCGTACGAGCGGACGTCGAAGTAGACGTTGCCGTCGGCCTCGTAGGCGTGACCGCGCTCGATGAGGCCGCGCATCATCTCGATCATCTCGGGGACGTGCCCGGTGGCGCGCGGTTCGTACGTGGGCGGGAGGCAGCCCAGGGCGTCGTAGCCGTCGTTGAACGCGCGCTCGTTCTCGTAGCCGATGGACCACCAGGGGCGGTTCTGCTCGGCGGCCTTCTTGATGATCTTGTCGTCGATGTCGGTGACATTCCGGATGAACGTCACGTCGTAACCGCGGTACTCGAACCAGCGGCGCATGATGTCGAAGTTCAGCCCGGACCTGATGTGCCCGATGTGCGGGGCGGCCTGGACAGTCGCGCCACAGAGGTAGATCGAGACACAGCCCGCTGTGAGCGGGACGAAGTCACGGATCTGCCGGGCGTTGGTGTCATGCAGGCGAATAGTCACCCCTCAAGGGTAGTGGGCGCGCGCCAGTGCCCAGCGCCCCCTGTGGAAAACGTGTCACAACTAATCGGTGACGGCGGTGTCCGGGCCCGCAGCGCGCCGCCCGGAGGGCAGGGTCAGGGCCACTCCGGCACCGGCCAGGGGGACGGCCGCGAGCACGGTCCACAGGACCGGCCCGGGTGTGTCGAGGAGCGTCCCGGTGGCGGCGCTGCCGACGAGCACGGCGAGGCCGGAGACCGAGGACAGCGCCCCGGTCGCGAGCCCCAGCCTGCGGTCGTCGACCAGGTCGGGGACGAGCCCCCGCGTGGCCGGGACCAGCAGCATCTGGCCGAGGGTGAGCAGGACGACGAGCACGGCTCCGGGCAGCAGCCCGGCGGGGCCGCCGGGTGCGAGGGGCACGGCGGCGAAACCGGCGGCGACGACCGCGAGCCCCGCGACCAGGGCGGTCCTGGGCGCGATGCGCCGCGCGGACCAGCGGGTCAGCGGCAGCTGTGCCACGACGACGAGCAGCGAGGAGAGCGCGAACAGCGCCCCGAGCGCGCCCTGGGAGCCGGTGGCGCGCTCCACCTCCACGGGCAGGGCGAGATAGAGCTGGTTGTAGGAGACGAGATAGCAGCTGTACGCGAGGCACAGGAGCAGGAAGGGCCGGTTGGCCAGGAGCCGGCGGGGAACACGCGCGCCCGGCCCGGCGGCGGGTGCCCGGCGGGTCCCGCGCGGCATGAGCCGGGCGTGTCCCGCCAGTACGCCGACGAAGACCAGCGCCCCGGCCAGGCAGGCCGACCGGAACCCGCCGCCCAGGAGCAGCAGCAGGCTGCCCAGCAGCGGTCCGATGAAGGCACCGGCCTGTCCGGCGGCGGAGAACACGGCCAGCACCTGGGCGCGCGGGGTGCCGGTGGCGCTCTCGCCGGCGACGGCGGCGCGGGCGGTCTCGGACTCGACGGCGGGCGAGAAGAGCGCGGCGGCGAAGCCGATCAGGAGGACGGCTCCGATCACGGTGGCGGTGGAGCCGGCGACCGCGAGCCAGCAGAAGCCCGCGACGCGCAGGACGCAGCCGGCCAGGACGACCGGCCGGGGGCCGTAGCGGTCGGTGAGGGCGCCGCCGACGACGAACAGGCCCTGCTGGCTGAAGGTGCGCAGGCCCAGCACGAGTCCGACGAGCCAGCCCGCCATGCCGAGCCCGTCGCCGAGATGGGCGGCGAGGTAGGGCAGGACCGCGTAGAAGCCGATGTTGAACGCGAACTGGGTGGTGGTCAGGAGCCGGATGTACGCCTTCAGCCCGGGGGCGTCCGTGCCCGTCGCGCTCTCCGGGTACGCCGTCATCCGCGCCCCCTGCCGCGTACGGCCGCCGAGGTCAGGACCGCGAGCGCGCCGAGGGCGGCGAGGGCCGCGGCGGGGGCGAGGACGGCCCAGGGGGCGCGTTCGGCGTAGGGCATGTTCTCCGAGAGCATGCGGCCCCACTCCGGCGCGGGAGCCTGGGTGCCGAGCCCGAGGAAACCCAGGGAGGCGAGCGCCAGGGCGACGGCCGGGACGCGCAGCACGGCGTGGCGCACGACCGGCGGGAGGACCCCCGGCAGGATGTGGCGGCGCAGCCGGTGCCAGGGCCCCGCGCCGAGCGCACGGGCCACGGCGACGTGCGGGGCCGCCCGCTCCTGTGCGTACAGCGCGGAGGTGTGGGCGGCGAGTGGGGCCCACGCGACGGCGGCGACCGCGACCGCCGCGGCCCACGGGCCGGGTCCCACGACGCCCGCGACGACGAGCCCGGCCAGCACCGCGGGCAGCGCGTTCGCCGTCTCGGTGAGCGCTCCGGTGCGGAGGGCCCCGGCGAGCAGGCCGAGGAGCAGGGTGACGGCGCTGACGGCGACGGCGGTGAGCACGGTCCTGGCCGCGCCGTGCGCGAGGCGGGCGAGGACGTCACGGCCCAGGGAGTCGGCGCCCAGCGGGTGGGCCGCCGAGGGGGACGCGAGCCGGGCCGCGGCGTCGGCGTGCAGCGGGTCGCGCGTCAGGCCGGCGACGACGACGGCGGCCAGCAGCGCCGCGAGGACCGCCGCGGCAACGGCCACCGCGCGCCGGGCGGGGAGGCCCGGCGCGACCAGCGGGGGCAGCGCGCCGTCCTCGCGGGCGGGCCCGAGCAGCGCCCGGGAGCCGAGCCGGGCCGCGAGACCGGCGGCGACACCCAGCAGCAGGAGGAGGAGCACGCAGGCCTGGAGCACGGGCAGGTCCTGGGCCAGCGCGGCGGCCAGCGCCGTCCCGCCGAGCCCCGGCACGGCGTACAGCGTCTCGACGGCGACCGCGCCACCGGTGAGCCCCACGACGGCCAGGCCGAACTGGGGCAGCAGGGCGGGCAGGGCGCGGCGCAGGGCGTGGGCGGCGATCCGGCGGGCGGGCATCCCGTTGGCCGTGGCGGCGCGCGCCCAGGGTTCGGCGAACGCGCCGGGCAGCGCGTCGTCCAGCAGCCGGCCCAGCAGCGCGCCGGCGGGGACGCCCATGGCGAGGGCGGGCAGGACGAGCTGCTCGGGCCCTCCCCAGCCGAGGGCGGGGAACCAGCCCAGCTGCACGGCGAGGACGGTGGCCAGGACCGCGGCGAGGAGGAACTCCGGCAGCGCGGCCAGCACGGCGGCGCCGACGCCCGAGCGGGTGGTGACGAGCCTGCGGCGGGCCCCGCGCCTGAGCGTCCCCGCGACGAGGGCGAGCGCGAGGAGGACGGCCACGGCGAGCGAGACACCCATGAGGGTGAGGGAGACGCCGAGCGCTGACGTCACATCGGGGCCGACCGGCTGCCCGGAGACCCAGGACTCCCCCAGGTCTCCGCGGAGCACTCCGGCGGCCCAGCCGCCGAGGACGTGCGCCATGCCCCCGTCGAGCCCGGTCTCGGCACGGATCGCGTCCAGGACGGCGGGCGTGGACGGCCGGTCGGCGTACCGGGCGTGCAGGATCGTCAGCGCCGGATCGGTGCGGGTCAGCCAGGGCAGCAGGCCGATGACGGCGACGACGGCCAGCAGCGCGCCGAGCCGTCCCGCCAGGTACTTCACGCGGTCACCCGACGCGGGTGTCGGCGGTGATCAGGGTGCGTTCCATCGGGTCGAGGGCGACGCCTTCGACGCGTGCCTCGTCGTAGCCCTGCACGAAGCGCTCGTGGACGAGCGGCACGAGCACGTCGGCGCCCAGGACGGCGGCCTCGGCGGTCATCTCGGCGCGGTGACGGGCGTCGGTGCCGGTGGTGGACGCGGCCTTGTCCACCGCGGCGTCGACGCGCTCGTCGCACAGCTGCGAGATGTTGGCGCTGCCGTCGCAGGTGAAGTCGGAGGCGAGATAGGAGACGGGATCGGCCGTGTCCAGCAGGGTGTTGCGTGCCTGGATGAACGCGTCGTACTTCCCGGCGAGCGCGTCGGCCTCCATCTGCGCGTAGTCGCGTACGACCTGCTTGACGGTGAAGCCGCGCTTCTCCAGCTGCTGCTGGACCAGCGTCGCGACCTCGGGGAGCTCCGGCCGGTTGGTGTAGGTGGCGAGGACGATCTCCTCGGTCCTCGCCACATCGGCCCGGCTCGCGGCCGGGGTCCTTCCGGTGGGGGCGACCCGGTTCTCCGCGGCCCAGGGCACACCGGGACCGAGGAGTCCTTGCGCGGTGTTGGCCCGGCCCTCGTACACACCGTCGACCAGGGCCTTGGAGTCGATGGCCTCACGGGCGGCGGCGCGCATGGCCGGGTCGGCGAAGACACCCTTCGTGGTGTTCAGCGAGAGGCCGTTGGTCCGCGCGGAGGGGAACTCGTGGACGTACGCGTCGCCGAGCAGCGACGCCTGCGAGATCGGCACGTACTCGGCCACGTCGACGGCCTTCGTCCGCAGCGCGTTGGCACGGGCGGTGCCGTCGGCGACGAAGGTGACGTCGACGCCCGGGGCCTTCGCCTTGTCGCCCCAGTAGTCGGCGTTGCGCTCGAGGGTCGCGGCGACCGCGCCCTTGACGTCGGTCAGGGTGAAGGGCCCGGTGGCGTGGCCGGCCGGGTCCACCTTGCCCTTCCCGTAGGCGCCGGCGGACAGGATCGTGAGGGACGGGTTGGCGAGCCGCTGCGGGAGGAGCGGGTCGGCTTCCCCGGTGACGATCCGTACGGTGTCCGCGCTCGTGGCCGTCGCGACCAGGCGGGTGTCGGAGAGGACCCGGGGCAGTGGTGACGCCTTGCCCGCCGTGGTGAGCGACCGTACGACGGCGTCGGCGTCGACCTTCGCGCCGTCCTGGAAGACGGCGTCGCGGAGGGTGAACGTCCAGGTGGTGGGGTTGTCCTGCTTCCACGACGCGGCGAGCGAGGGCTTCGCAGCACCGTTCGCGTCCAGCGTGGTGAGCCCCTCGATGACGGCGAGCCGGCTGAGGGTGACCGCGTCGTCGCCGTACGGGGACATGGCCTGCGCGGGCGGGAAGGCCATGACGACCCGGAGCCGCTGCGCGTCGTCGGACGACCCGGAGCCGCTCGACGAGGAACAGGCGGCGAGCGGGAGCAACAGGGCGGCGGCGATGACCGGCAGTGTGGACCGGCGGCTTCGGAGCGTAGGCATGACGGAGACCCTATATGAAAACGATTATCATCTGACAATCTAGGCGGAAAGGCCCTCGGGATCGGGCATCGGCAGCTCGAAGTGGACGATGCCCTGACCGCCGCCCGGCAGGGTGCGCTCGTCGCAGACCTCCTGGGCCATCGACCGCCAGAACGGCTCGGCGCCAGGCACCGCGGGATCGGTGTGCAGGTAGAGCGAGGTGTAGCCGCCCGCCCGCGCGGCGAACGCGCCGAGCTCCCGCACCAGCACCCGGGCCAGGCCGTGCCTGCGGTGCTCGGGGCGTACGTAGATCCGGCACAGCTGGGCGGTCGTGCCGGAGGGGAAGCGGTCCGCGACCCACTGCGGGTTGGGCGGCGCCTGCGGCCCCCGGTCCCGCACCGCACCCGTCGCCACGACCTCGTCGTCGCGCAGGACGACCAGGAGGGTGCAGCGTCCGGGCAGGAGGTAGTGGCCCTCCAGGTCGATGATGTCGGCGTGCCAGCGCGGCACGTAGCCCGAGCGCAGGTCGTGGTAGACGGTGTCCAGCATCACGGCCCGCGCGCCACCGACGTCCTGGGCGGTGGCGGTCCGGAGCGTGTAGCCGTCCGGAACGCGCCAGGCCGGAGCCTCTCGCGTCGTCGTCGCCCCGGCGATCACGCTCACCATTGACGCCCACCTTCGCTCTCAGCCCATTACGGCACATCACTTGCCAGACCAGCGTACGTGCGAGTGATGTGCAATAAGGCGCCGGGGCTGCCGGCGGACCGCACGTGCCCGACGGGAGGTCCGGCCGTGCGGTCCGGGGGCGTCAGCCGGTGGTGCGGTAGACCAGGGCCGTCGCGATGCCCGCGATCCCCTCGCCCCGGCCGGTGAAGCCGAGCCCGTCCGACGTCGCGGCGGAGAGCGAGACGGGGGCCCCGACCGCGGCGGACAGCACCTTCTGGGCCTCGTCGCGCCGCTTGCCGATCTTGGGGCGCAGGCCGACGACCTGCACCGCCACATTGCCGACCTCGAAGCCCTCGGCGCGCACGATCCGGGCGGCCTCGGTGAGCAGGGTGACCCCGGAGGCCCCCGACCACTCGGGCCGGCCGGTGCCGAAGTGCTGCCCCAGGTCACCGAGCCCGGCGGCGGAGAACAGCGCGTTGCAGGCGGCGTGCGCCACCACGTCGGCGTCGGAGTGCCCGGCCAGACCGGGCCCCTCGCCCTCCCAGAGCAGTCCCGCGCACCAGAGTTCGCGGCCCTCCTCGAAGGCGTGGATGTCGGTCCCGATGCCGACGAGCGGAATCACGGGAGCGGTGTGCCGCAGGGGCGCCTCAGAATCCATCGTTCGCCCTCCGGCGTGCGAGAACGGCCTCGGCCAGCACGAGGTCGAGCGGCCTGGTCACCTTGAACGCCTCTTCGTGCCCGGGTACGACGACGACGGGCGGGCCCAGCCGTTCGACCATGCCCGCGTCGTCGGTCGCGCCCTCCCCGTCGACGGCGGCACTCTCGTGCGCCCTGACCAGCGTGTCCCGGTCGAAGCCCTGGGGCGTCTGCACGGCCCGGAGCCTCGCGCGCACGGGCGTCGAGAGCACCGGCTCGGGCCGGCCGCCCTCGGCCGGCTCGACCTCCTTGACGGTGTCGGCGAGCGGAAGCGCGGGAACGACGGCGGGGGCCCCGTCCCGCACGGCCTCGATGACGGCGTCCACGGTCTCGACCGGTACGAGCGGCCGGGCCGCGTCATGGACGAGTACGACGGAGATGTCGTCGGGCAGGGCGTCGAGGCCGAGCCTCACGGACTCCTGGCGTGTCGCACCGCCGGGGACGATGACGTAGTCCGTGCGCTCGGGCAGCGCGTGCCCGTCGATGAGGTTCTTGACCTCGGGCGCGCCGTCGGGCGGCGCGACCACGACGACGAGGCTGACGGCGCGGGACGCCGCCATGGCCCGTACGGCGTGGATCAGCATGGGGGTACCGCCGAGCGCGCGCAGCGCCTTGGGGGTACCGGGGCCGAGCCGGACGCCGCGGCCCGCGGCCGGGATCACCGCGGCGGTGCGGGAGGGGCTCGGTTCAGCGGGCGTCGGTGACATCGGTGACATCGATTGCACTCCGAAGCTTCGGCAGGTTTGTTTCCACGGCCCACATGGGTATGGCCTGGGCGTACCCCCGGCCGTAGGTTGGGGGGAGAGCCGGGCGCGACGCCTCGACTCGACCGGGAACCCTTCCGTGACCCCCGGTCGGCCGAGCCGCGGCGGGTTCGGCGCAGGACCGCTCGGCGAAGACCCCGGAGACAGGCTCCGGGCAGGACGGCTCAGGCTTCCGGACAGGCACCCTTTCCGGACAGAACAGCCGGATCAGGCCGGATCTTTCGGATCCGAACATGCCGCAGCGCCCGACGACTTACCGTAAAAACGGCTGGTCAGCGGGCACCGCGGCACATTTGCTTACGACCGGATTCGATTACCTGGTGGCACCGGTCGCCGGTGTCGTCCGGTTCAGGACGCGAGGACCTCGTCGAGCAGGGCCTCGGCCTTGTCCTCGTTCGTGTTCTCCGCGAGAGCAAGCTCGCTCACCAGGATCTGGCGGGCCTTGGCGAGCATGCGCTTCTCACCTGCGGAGAGTCCTCGCTCGCGCTCACGACGCCACAGGTCACGCACCACTTCGGCGACCTTGATGACATCGCCGGAGGCGAGCTTCTCGAGATTTGCCTTGTAGCGTCGGGACCAGTTCGTCGGCTCTTCGGCGTACGGCGCGCGCAGCACCTCGAAGACCCGGTCCAGCCCTTCCTGCCCGACGACGTCGCGCACTCCGACGAACTCCGCATTGTCCGCCGGCACACGAACCGTCAGGTCGCCCTGGGCGACCTTGAGCACCAAGTAGGTCTTGTCCACGCCTTTGATCTGGCGAGTTTCGATAGCCTCGATCAGCGCGGCCCCGTGATGGGGATAGACCACGGTGTCGCCAACCTTGAACGTCATGTGACAGGTACCCCTTCCGTGGCTATCCAGAGTAACACGAGAACGGCTTCTCCTGAATGGCGTTTTCGCAGGTCAGGGCATATCTCGGGGCTTGACAACTGAGACACGAACGTGCTGCGAGAGGCTTCCGGAAGGCGATATTCGCAGGTCGGAGCGGGCGTACGACCGACCGGAAACACTCGCGTCACACGGGCCGGAAGCCCTCCAGAAGGGGCCGAACGTCCCGTTTTGCCGGATTCCAGATGGTGAACTTTCCGTACTCCGTTCGGACATCGATCACTCGTACGGGCCTTAGCGTCCGTGGCCATTGAAATTGATCACGGGCCGGTGGCCGCGTGGATTATGCACGGGAAATGCGCCACGGCCCGGAAAATCGATCACCCTCCGATCAACATGCTGATCAGCGCGGTTATGTGAACAGCTCGCGAAACGTCATCGAGCGCGAGGAGGCCCCCGGGCGGACGGGAGACGGACGGACGGTCCCCCGGGCGCGGCGAGGCTCGTCCGTCCACAGGTAGGTCGGCCACAGGGGCGGGTCGGGTGCGGGCCCGGGAGGACGGCTCGGTAACCTGAGCCCGCTGACACACACTTAGGGCGGCTTTACGGCCGCTCGGGCCTTCCTGTCCGCAGAGTCCGAAGTCCGCAGTCCGAACGTTCAAGGAGTTGCCGCCGCCGTGAGCCGCAGCCTTCGACACGGCGCCCTCGCCGCCACTGCCCTCGTGTTCTCGATCGCCTCGCTGTCCGCGTGTGCTGCCGGCAACAACGCGCAGACGCTCCAGGTCAGGCCGGACAACGCAGCCACCGCTGTCGGATCCCTCAAGATCCAGAACCTGAACGTCATCACGCAGCCCGATCACGAGGCCGAGGGCCCGGCCGTCATCGCGGCCACCCTCTTCAACGACGGCACGAAGCGTGAGGTCCTGGAGAAGATCACGCTGCCGGGCAGCAACGCCGCGGTGGAGCTGAAGCCCGCCAAGGGCAAGGGCCCGGTGGTGGTCCCGGCCGGCGGGCGGCTCATCATCGGCGGCAAGGACAACGCCTCGGCCGTTGTCGAGAACGGCCGTCAGGTCGGCGCCGACGGCAGCGTGCAGTCGGTCGTCTTCAGCTTCAGCGAGACCGGCGACATCCAGCTCGGTGCCGCAGTCGTCCCGGCGACCAGCTTCTTCGAGTCCTTCGGCCCGGGCACGCTGCCCGCGACGAAGCAGCCCACGCCCGAGGCGTCCCCGTCCGAGTCGGCGGGCGAGCCGACGGACGAGGGCTCCGAGAGCCCCTCGGCGGACGGCTCCGCCTCTCCGACCGACTCCGCCTCGCCCGCGGACGAGGACGCGGCCGCCACCCACTGATCACCGGCGGGCGGGGGTGCCTCCGGCCGGAGGCACCCCCGCTCAGCCCGATGTCACCGGGTCAACGCCGTGCACGGCTGACCGCCGCGGTCTACGGCTCGAACTTGTAGCCCAGGCCGCGCACCGTCACCAGATAGCGCGGCGCACCGGGGTCGGGCTCGATCTTGGCGCGGAGCCGCTTGACGTGGACGTCGAGGGTCTTGGTGTCGCCGACGTAGTCCGCGCCCCAGACCCGGTCGATCAGCTGCATGCGCGTCAGCACACGCCCCGCGTTGCGCAGGAGCATCTCCAGCAGGTCGAACTCCTTCAGCGGGAGGTCGACCTTCCCGCCGGAGACGGTGACGACGTGGCGGTCCACGTCCATCCGGACCGGGCCCGCCTCCAGAGCGGCCGGGGTGACCTCCTCCGGCTCGCCGCGGCGGCGCAGCACCGCGCGGATGCGGGCCACGAGCTCCCGCGAGGAGAAGGGCTTGGTCACATAGTCGTCGGCTCCTATTTCCAGGCCGACGACCTTGTCGATCTCGCTGTCCTTGGCGGTGACCATGATCACCGGAACGTTGGACCGCACGCGCAGCTGCCGGCAGACCTCCGTGCCCGGCAGACCGGGGAGCATCAGGTCGAGCAGCACGAGGTCGGCGCCGTTGCGCTCGAACTCGTCGAGGCCGTCGGGGCCGGTGGCCGCGATGGCCACCTCGAAGCCTTCCTTGCGAAGCATGTAGGACAGGGCGTCGCTGAAGGATTCCTCATCCTCGACGACAAGCACTCGGGTCACGGAAGGGCCTCCGGGGCAGGAAATGGATCAAAAGAATCGGTCTCGTACGGTCGCTCCACGTCAACAGCACCGTTGACGGAGAAGGGCCCGCCGGTGGGACGACCCCGTACGACGCCCGATTCGGGCAGTCGCAGGGTGAAGGTGGAGCCCTGGCCTTCCGAGCTCCATACGGTGACCTCCCCGCCGTGCGAGGCGGCCACATGCTTGACGATGGCGAGGCCGAGACCGGTGCCACCGGTGGCCCGTGAGCGGGCCGGGTCGACTCGGTAGAACCGCTCGAAGACGCGCTCGCGGTCCTTCTCGGAGATGCCGATGCCCTGGTCGGTCACGGCTATCTCGATCAGATCCCCGCCGGGCGCGGCCAGCTTCCGGGCCGCGATACCGACGCGCGTACGGGCGGGGCTGTAGTTGACGGCATTCTCCACGAGATTGCCGAGGGCGGCCGCGAGCTGGCTGCGGTTCCCCCAGACGGTGAGGTCCGCCGTACCGCCCGAGGCCATGGTGATCTGCTTGGATCCGGCCTGCTGGCGGCACCGGTCGATGGCCTCCGCGACCAGCTGTTCCACCCGAACGGGTTCGGCGTCCTCCAGCGGGTCGTCGTTCTGCACCCGGGAGAGGTCGATGAGCTCCTGGACGAGGTTGGTCAGCCGGGTCGCCTCGATCTCCATGCGCCCGGCGAACCGCTCCACCGCCTCCGGGTCGTCGGACGCTCCCATGACGGCCTCGGAGAGCAGTGAGAGCGCGCCGACCGGGGTCTTGAGCTCATGGCTGACGTTGGCGACGAAGTCGCGCCGTACCGCTTCTATGCGGCGGGCCTCCGTGAGGTCCTCGACCAGCAGCAGGACCAGGCGTGAGCCCAGCGGGGCCACCCGGGCCGAGACCGCGAGGGCCTCGCCCCGGCCGGTGCCCCGGCGAGGGAGGTCCAGCTCCACCTGTCGTATCTCACCGTCACGCCGGGTGTCCCTGGCCATGTGGAGCATCGGCTCGACCGCCAGGCGGCCACCCCTGACCAGGCCCAGCGCATAGGCGGCGGAGCTGGCCTTGACGACACTGTCGCTCTCGTCGAGCACGACGGCCGAGGAACTGAGCACGGACAGGACCGTGTCCACACCCGGGGGCAGCGCCGCGTTGCCGTCCGGTCGGAGGGACGTACGCGTGGGGCGCTTCTGCTCGCGTTCACTCCAGCGGAACGCCAGCACGGCGATCACACCGGTACACAGCCCGGCGATCGCGGCAGCTGCGGCGACCGCCGCGTTCACGTCCATGCTTCAAGGTTATGCGGGCGCGCCGACACTCTCCCAGCCATCCGGGTGCCATCTCGAACACTCGTCGCCCAGAGTTCACCGAGGGGATAGTGCCGGTTCACTTGGGCGGTCGGATCCCGACGCGTTGCACCCGCACCGTGGCAACGTGGGGGTCGGCCCTAGACCCCGGCCTCAACAAAGGATCTGGAGAGGGACTTCCATGCGCGACGCTTATCACGAGGAACTCGATTCGATCGGCGAGGACCTGGTCGAGATGGCCAGGCTCGTCGGCTCGGCGATCGGGCGGGCGACGACGTCCATGCTCGACGCCGATCTCAAGCTCGCCGAGAGCGTGATCGCCGCGGACCAGAAGGTCGACGACCTCCAGCACGACCTGGAGGCCCGCGCCATCGCACTGCTGGCCCGCCAGCAGCCGGTCGCGACGGATCTGCGGATAGTGGTCACCTCCCTGCGGATGAGCGCCGACCTGGAGCGCTCGGGCGACCTCGCCCAGCACGTCGCCAAGCTGGCGCGGCTGCGCTTTCCCGAGTCGGCCGTACCGCACGACCTGCACGCCACCATCCTGGAGATGGGTCAGCTGGCGCAGCGGCTGATGGCGAAGGCCGCCGAGGTCATCATCACGAAGGACGTCGACCTGGCGCTCCAGCTGGAGCAGGACGACGACGAGATGGACCTGCTGCACCGCACGCTGTTCCAGCACCTGATGGACGACCGCTGGAAGCACGGCATCGAGACCGCCGTCGACGTGACCCTGCTCGGCCGCTACTACGAGCGCTTCGCCGACCACGCCGTGTCGGTCGCCAAGCGCGTCGTCTACCTGGTCACGGGCGAGCACGCGGACGAGATCCAGGCGGCGGGACCGGTGGAGGGGGCGTAGAGGGGCGCGGGCCTCACCTCATTCGTACGTCCGTTCCAGCACTCGTGCGCCGTTGATGCGCCCTCCGGACTGGGCATGCAATGGGTGCGGGGGCGACGCGGCATGCCCGCGGTCCCCGTCGTCGGCATGTGTGCCCACGCATGTGCCGTACGCCGTCGAGTCGTACGCCCTGAGGAGGGACCATGGCCGATTCCCCCGTGACCGAACCCCAGCAGGAGACCCCGACCGAAGTGGTGCACCTGCCCGTGCTGGGAGCCTGCGGTTGCGGCTCGGGCTGCGGGTGCGGCTGCCAGTCCGGCGCGCCGTGCCAGTGCGGCGGCTGAGAGCCGGGCCGAACCTCGCGGCGGGGCCCCGGGACGGACATGTGTCCGCTCCCGGGGCCCCGCCGTGGCGCGCTCCTCAGGCCGTCGGCTCCGCGACCGCCCGGTCCTCGCCGTGGCGCGCT
Organism: Streptomyces sp. CB02058; assembly: GCF_001905505.1. Taxonomy (GTDB): domain Bacteria; phylum Actinomycetota; class Actinomycetes; order Streptomycetales; family Streptomycetaceae; genus Streptomyces. Next base: position 101,936 of record NZ_LIPG01000001.1, on the reverse strand, counting down.
TCCCGCACCGCGGGCTCGGCGACCACCTGGCCCGCGCCCCCACGCGCCTCCGGGGCCGCGGGCTCCGCGACCGCCAGGTCCTCGGGGGCCGGCGAGCCCGCGACCACCGGCTCCGGCAGGTCGAGGTTCCGCATGAGCAGCCAGTAGCCGAACGCGGTGACCGTGCCCAGCACCGCGCAGGTCCCCCACAGCCAGGCCGCGCCGTAGTGGTCGATCACGAAGCCGGACATCAGCGGCGCGACGAGCGCCGCCACCGACCAGGACATCGAGTACACGCCCTGGTAGCGGCCCCTGCCGTGTGCCGGGGACAGCTGCACCACGATGCCGGTCTGCGTCGGCGCGTTGACGATCTCGGCGAGGGTCCAGACGCACACCGTCAGCGCGTACACCCCGACCGACCCCGCGAAGGCGGTCAGCCCGAACCCGTACCCCGCGACCAGGGACGAGATGATCAGCAGCCGCCTGGGGTCCCGGTGCTGGATGAAGCGGGTGACGGGGATCTGCAGGGCCACGATCATCACGCCGTTGACGGCGATGGCCGTACCGAAGTCCGAGCTGGACAGCCCGTCCGTGCCCATGGCGACCGGCAGGCCCACGTATCCCTGCTGGAAGATCAGCGCGACCAGGAAGGACAGCCCGACGACACCCATGTAGCGCCCGTCGCGCAGCACGGTGCTCAGCCGCACGTCGTCGGGCGCACGGACCCCGGCAGCCTGCGGCTTCGCCTCGGGGCGGGACTCCGGCACCTTGAGGAAGACGACGACGGCGCAGAGCAGCGTGAGCGCGGCCTCTCCCATGAAGCCGGCCAGATAGCTGTACTCGGCGATGAAGCCGGCCCCCGCCGAGGAGACCGCGAACCCCAGGTTGATCGCCCAGTAGTTGAGCGAGAACGCCCGCACCCGGTCCTCGGGCCTGACGATGTCGGCCATCATCGCCTGCACGGCGGGCCGGGACGCGTTGCTCGCCATCCCCACGACGAAGGCGACGCCCGCGATGGCAACCGGATGCACCATGAAGCCGAGCACGGCCACCGAGACGGCGGTCGAGAGCTGCGCGATCAGCATGGTCGGGCGACGGCCCAGCCGGTCCGTCATCACCCCGGCCCCGAGCGACGAGACGACCCCGCCGAGCCCGTGGAGCGCGGCGACGAGACCCGCGTACGAGGCCGAGTAGCCCCGGTCCAGGGTCAGATAGAGGGCCATGAAGGTGGCGACGAACGCCCCGAGGCGGTTGACCAGCGTGCTGGTCCACAGCCACCAGAACTCCCTGGGGAGGCCGGCGACCGTCTCGTGTGCCGCCTTTCTGAGACCGGCGACAGACATAGGGCTTCCCCCCGGGGGCGTACGTACGGAATGGATGCGAGCGGGTCCTCATGTAAGCGGCCCTACTCCTGACCGAACATTACGAAGGCGGATTCCCCGGCCGCCACTCAATTGACGCCGCCCGTCAATCGGAGGTTCTCCACCCCGCCTCCGTCCGCCCTGTGACCGAGCGCGCGGAGCTCGCACGGGTTCGATTACGCTCGGACCCATGGCCGACGCACCGTACAAGCTGATCCTCCTCCGCCACGGCGAGAGCGAATGGAACGCGAAGAACCTGTTCACCGGATGGGTGGACGTAGACCTCACCGACAAGGGCGAGAAGGAGGCGGTCCGCGGCGGTGAGCTGCTCAAGGACGCCGGCCTGCTCCCCGACGTCGTGCACACCTCCCTCCAGAAGCGCGCGATCCGCACCGCCCAGCTCGGGCTGGAGGCCGCGGACCGCCACTGGATCCCCGTCCACCGCTCCTGGCGCCTGAACGAGCGCCACTACGGCGCACTCCAGGGCAAGGACAAGGCCCAGACGCTCGCCGAGTTCGGCGAGGAGCAGTTCATGCTCTGGCGCCGTTCCTACGACACCCCGCCGCCCGCCCTCGAGGACGGCACCGAGTTCTCGCAGAGCGCCGACCCGCGCTACGCGACGATCCCGCCGGAGCTGCGCCCGCGCACGGAGTGCCTCAAGGACGTCGTCATCCGCATGCTGCCGTACTGGTACGACGGCATCGTCCCGGACCTCCTCGACGGCAAGACCGTCCTGGTCGCCGCCCACGGCAACAGCCTGCGCGGCCTGGTGAAGCACCTGGACGGCATCTCCGACGACGCCATCTCGGGCCTCAACATCCCCACCGGCATCCCGCTCGCCTACGAACTGGACGCCGACTTCCGCCCCCTGAAGCCGGGCGGCACGTACCTCGACCCGGACGCGGCGAAGGCCGCGATCGAGGCCGTGAAGAACCAGGGCAAGAAGAAGTAGCCTTCGCAACCATGCCCCCGACCTGCGCATACGGCGCGGGGCGGGGGCATTTTCGCTGCCTGGGCCCGCTGTGGGACCTCAGCGGAGCGGCTTGCAGAGGACTGAGCCTGATCGATGAGCCCTCGCGACCGGCCTGACAAAGGTGGCGCCGATCCGCAAAGCTGGTGTGCTGCGCGGACGCCGGCCTGCTACCGCTGTCTGTACTGTGCGCCGTGGGGGGCAACGTGATTGATCAGGACTGGAACGATGACACCGAGTACCACCGAGCCGAGGGCCGGGCTTGGGTCATGGTGGCGGTTGCCTCATTCTGCGTGTTGGTGGTTGTCGGCCTCGTCGTCCTGGCCGTCTCCGGTGTGGGCATCTTCGTGGCTCTTGTGAACACTCTCAGCGGATAGCGGACTGCGGCACAGCAGCGAAGCGCAGCAACCTGCGCGACCGCAGTCGACCTTCCCGATGGGGCCTTTTGGTGCCCGGCCCAGGGGACGGGCTTCCTCGGGCCCGCCCCATAGGGAAGCAGCAAGGAAGGGTGCCCGCGAGCGCGGGTACGGTGCGCGGTCGGCTCTGGCAGGTCATGTGTGCTGGCCATCGACGAAGCCCGGTCGTCGGTTGGGTCCCGGACGCGTTCTCCGGGCCGCCCCCGTACAGGCCGGGGATGCAACCATTCTCTTCAGAGCTGGAGCCCCCGGAAGCCGACCGCGCGCTTGCGAGTCTAGGAGCCGACACTGACAACGAGCTCCAACCCCGCACCTTTGCCCGAGTATTGGGCGAATCATGGATGCTCGTCGCACCGGCCCACGGTCATGTGGCAGTCGACGCACGCAGGTTCGGGGGGCGGGGCCCGCGACACCGCTCCGACCGCCCGGCCGCCCGGCCTGCCCGAACCATCCGCCCGCCGGGCCTGCGCGGACCGCCCGCACCGCCCGTACCGCCCGGCAGGGCGATGCAGGCATGGTCCCCTCCCACCGTGGCACCCGCTAACGTGACCTCCACACCCGCCCGTTACCCAGGTACACACCCCGGCGGTACGGGGTCGGCAGGGCGTGGAGAGCAAGGAGATCGGGGAGAACGATCATGGGCGAGTCTCTGAGGACCTTCGTCGGCGGTACCGAGGTCGAGGTGCCCAACAGCATTCCGGCGATCCGCGCCGCGCTCCCCGAGGAGAGACGCGAGGAGTTCGACCAGGCGATCAACGAGGCCGGGGTGCACGAGATCCAGGCCGTGATGCGCCACTGGATGCTCGAGTCCGTACCCGACCCCGAGGCCGAGCAGATCCTGGACCGGCTGGCGCAGGACGAGGCCGAGAGGCGGAACGTCGCTTGAGTTTCCGCATCTCCTACGCACCGCCCGCCGACGACACCCTGGCCAAGATGCGCGACGGCGACTCGTTCCGGGACGAGATGGCGCGCACCCTGGGCCTGGACCCCTACGGACACGCCTCGACCGCCGTCAAGCTCGAACGCGACCGGCGCGAGGCGACCGTGGCCGGGGCCATCGTCCTCTACTACGTCTCCGGGACCGTGCTGACGGTCACCGTCGTGAGGCTCGTACCGCTGCCCTGAGCCGGGGCCTCACCCCAGCCTGACCTGGCGGTCCGTGTCACCCAGGGACTCCAGCAGGCCGCGCAGGTCGCCCGCGACCTGGTCGCGCTGCTCCTCGGTGAGGCCGGACAGCAGGCGGTTCTGGTTCTCCACATGGTCCACCAGCGCCCGGTCGATCAGCTCCCTGCCCGCCGCCGTGAGCGAGACGTGCACGCTGCGGCCGTCCTCCTGGCGACGGGTGCGTACGACCAGTTCACGCTCCTCCAGCCGGTCCAGCCTCTGGGTGATCGCGCCCGACGTGACCATGGCGGACCGCATCAGCTCCACCGGGGTCAGCCGGTGGGGAGCCGGGCTGCGCCGCAGCGTGGCCAGGACGTCGAACGCCGCGGGGTCCAGGTCGTGCGCGCCGAACACCGCGCGCTGTTCGGCCTCGACGATCCGGGCCAGCCGCTTGATGCGCCCGAACACACCCATCGACGAGGAGTCCAGGTCAGGGCACTGCTCCGCCCACTGCGCCAGCACGCGGTCCACATGGTCGCTCATGGACCCCAGCATATCTTTAGCTTAGCGTTGAGCTATCTACTTGCTTAGCGCTAAGCAAAAACGCTACGGTCCAGCCATGACCCAGGACTCAGGCTCTCCGGCCGACCGGACCGCGGCCGACTCCGCGCTCACCGCCCTGGCCCCGCTCGTCTGGGGCTCCACCTATCTCGTCACCACCGAATTCCTGCCGCCCGACCGGCCGTTACTGGCCGCCACGGTCCGGGCCCTGCCGGCGGGTCTGATCCTGCTCGCCATCGGCCGGACGCTGCCGCGCGGAAGCTGGTGGTGGCGCGCCGCCGTCCTCGGCACCCTGAACATCGGGGCCTTCCTCTATCTGCTGTTCGTCGCCGCCTATCACCTGCCCGGCGGAGTGGCCGCCCTGGTGATGGCCGTACAGCCGACGGTCGTCCTCGCCCTGTCGGCGCTGCTGCTGAAGGAGCGGATCACGCCGGCGCACGCGGCCGCCTGCGCGCTGGGCATCGTGGGTGTCGGTCTGCTTGCCCTGACGCCCCGCGCGGGTCTGGACGCGGTGGGCGTGGGCGCCGGGCTCCTGGGCGCGGTCAGCATGGCGACCGGCGTCGTACTGACGAAGCGCTGGGGGCGCCCGCCCGGCGTGGGGCTGCTGACGTCCACGGGCTGGCAGTTGAGCTTCGGCGGGATCCTCCTGCTGCCCGTCACCCTGATCGGCGAAGGGCTGCCCGGCTCGGTCGACGGCCGCAACGTCGCCGGCTTCGCCTATCTCGGGCTGATCGGCGCCCTGCTCGCCTACGCGGTGTGGTTCCGGGGCGTGGAACGGCTGCCGGCGCTGACCGTGTCCGTGCTCGGCTTCGCGTCACCGCTCACCGCGATGGCGCTCGGCTATCTCGTCCTGGACGAGACCCTGTCCCCCGTACAGCTCGCCGGCGCGCTGATCGTCGTCGCCGCCGTGGTCCTCGCCCGCCCCCGGACGACGAAGGGGCGGGAGCCGTCCCTCCGGCCCCCGCCCCCTCACCGCGTCCGGGTCAGCCGAGCTTCCCGACCTGCGCGTCGATGACCGCGGTCGGCAGGTCGAAGTCGGCGTCCGCGCCCGTCTTGCCGAGGTTGAAGGAGAAGAACGTGGCAACCGTTCCGCCCTGGCGCAGGCTCACGAGCTTGAAGGGAGCCGCGGCGTCGCCCTCACCCATCTGCACCCGCCACGCGAGGGCCTCCTCGCCGCCGGTCACCTTCTCCTCGGTCAGCTTGGTGACCTTCTGCTTCGAACCCTTCATCGCCAGGGTGAACCCGCCCTCGGCGCACGCGGCGGCGGACTCGCGGAGCTCGGCGAGGCTCTGGGCCGCGCCCTCACCGTCGTACGAGGCGAGGGTGACCAGCGACGAGGTGATGTCGAGCATCCCGGCGAGCGCGTCCTCGGGGTCGGCGGCCTCGTCCTTCTTGGGCTCCTCGACGACCTTGCGTCCGGCGTTGCCGACCGGCTCGCCGCGCTTCACGCCGTAGAAGGCGTAACCGATGGGCTCGCACTCCTTCTTGTCCACCGTGACGTCCTCGGCCTTGCCGATGTCCTCCGGGCCGGTCTTCGTGATCTTGTGGCCCGCGACATCGCCCTGCTCCAGCGAGACCTTCTCGAGCTCGGCCGTCGTCAGGGCCTTGACCGCCGCGGGCTTGGCGGAGGAGGAATCCTTGGCTCCCGAGGCGTCGCCGTCGCCCTTGGCGTCGGAGTCCGAGCCGCTGCACGCGGTGGCGAGAAGGGTCAGGGACGCCACGGCGGCGGCGAGGGCGGTACGGCGTACGGCGGTGGCGCGCATGGTTCGTTCATCTCTCGGTCCGAAGGAGCAACAGCCCTCCCCCGGCGGGCAATTCAGTCCCGACACGGAAGGAGTGTCACAGTGCGACACACTCTACGATCGGACACCTGTCCGATGATCGGCCCGAACGGTCACGGAATGTGATCGTGACTTGACTGTGATCACCTTGTGAAGCGGCTGTGGGACCGGGTCGCCCGCCGGGTGACGAGCCGGAGAGGAGTCGTGGCCGTGCCCATCGACTCGACAGCAGCTGTCCTCGGAGCCGTCGGGGTCGAGGCCGGCGAGATCGCCTCTCTCGAAGCGCTCAGCGGCGGCACGTACAACACCGTGACCCGGGTGACCTTCGAGGACGGCAGGGACTGGGTGGTGAAGGTCCCGCCCGGACACGGCACCGGGATGGGTTACGAACAGCGGCTGCTGACCAACGAGGTGACGTTCTACGAGGCCGCCGCGGGCCTGGCCGGGGGCACGATCCCGGTGGTCGTCCACAGCGAACTCGACCCCTCGGCCCCTGCCGGGGCGTACGTCGTCATGACCACGCTCCCCGGGCACCCCTGGCGCGACGTGAACGCTTCGCTGACGGACCGTGAGACACAGCGCCTGCGCACCGATTTCGGGCGGATCGTCGGGCAACTGCACGGTGTGACGAGCACCGCCGGTTTCGGCTATCCCGCCGAGCCCTTCGGGCCGCTCGCCACGACCTGGCGGGAGGCGTTCACCGCGATGACGGATGCCGTACTGGCCGACGCGGAGACGTACGGGGCGAGGCTGCCGGTGCCCGTGGCCCGCGTGCGCGAGGTGCTCGCCGGGGCGGCGGACGTGCTGGACGAGGTGGTCCGGCCCGCGCTCGTGCACTTCGACCTGTGGCAGGGGAATCTGCTGGTGACCGGCGAGCCGGGTGACACGCGCTTCGGCGGGATCATCGACGGCGAGCGGATGTTCTGGGGCGATCCCGTCGCCGACCTCGTCTCCACCACCCTGCTCGGCGACCCGGAGGCGGACACGGACTTCCTCGCCGGTTACGCGTCCACGGCGCCCGAACCCCTGGTGTTCACCCCGTCCGTACGACGGCGGCTCAACCTCTACCGCAGCTACTTGTACCTGATCATGCTCACCGAGACGGTGCCCCGGGGGACCGACGCCGAGGGCCTGGCCTGGACATGGCGGGAGGTGGCTCCGCGTCTCGTCGCGGCGCTCGACGAGGTGGCGTCAGGCAAGGCCTGAGCGCGTCCGGCGGCCGTCAGGACGGGCGCCGGGTCAGGTGTGTGAAGGCGTCCAGGTTGCGGGTGGACTCGCCGCGCTCCACCCGCCAGGCGTACTCCTTGCGGATCGCGGTCGCGAAGCCCAGTTCCAGCAGCGGGTTGAACGCGCCGTCCGCCGCCTCCAGGACCACGCCCAGCAGCCGGTCGAGCTCGTCGGGTGTGACGACGGAGAGGGGGAGCCTGCCGACGAGGTAGATGTCGCCGAGCTGGTCGATCGCGTAACTCACCCCGAAGAGGCGGAGGTTGTGCTCCAGAAGCCAGCGGTGCACCGCCGCGTCGTTCTCGTCGGGGTGGCGGATGACGAACGCGTTGAGGGAGAGGGAGTGCTGTCCGACGAGCAGCGAGCACGTCGTGGACAGCTTCCGGGTGCCGGGCAGCTTCACGACGTAGTTTCCGGGCTCGGGGCTCTCCCATTCGAGCTCCGCGCCGTCGAGCGTCGCCTCGATGACCTGCGCCGCTGCTGCTTCCTCGGATACGTCAGCCATGGTGCGAGCGTACGACAACGCGCCCTCGGCCCGGCCGGGACAGGAACGGGCGCGTCCTTCGCCTCAGCCGTGGCGCGAGCGGGCGCGTCCCTCGCCTCAGCCGTGGTGCGAGCGGGCGCGGCGCCGGTGGTCGAGCATCGCCGCCGTGTACACATCGGCGGTGGCCGACGCCGCCGTGTCCCAGCCGAACGACTGCGCGTGCGCGGCCGCGGCCTCCCCCATCCGGCCCGCCAGCTCCGCGCTGTCCGCGAACCGGCCGAGCGCCGCCGCGTACGCCTCGGGGTCGTGGCCCGGGATCAGGAAACCGCTGACCCCGTCCCGCACCGCGACCGGCAGACCGCCCACCGCCGCCGCGACCACGGGCGTCCCCGCCGCCTGGGCCTCTATGGCGACGAGCCCGAAGGACTCGCTGTACGAGGGCATGACCAGCACGGACGCCGCGCGGAACCAGTCGGCCAGCTGATCCTGCCCGACCGGCGGGTGGAACCGTACGACGTCGGCGATGCCCAGCCGTGCCGCCAGCTTCTGCAGCCCCTCCGGCTTGGCGAGCCCGCTTCCGCTCGGACCGCCGACCACCGGCACGACGATGCGCGAGCGCAGCGAGGGGTCACGGTCCAGGAGGACGCCGACGGCCCGCAGCAGCACGTCCGGGGCCTTCAGCGGCTGGATGCGTCCGGCGAAGAGCGGGATCAGGGCGTCCTGCGGCAGCCCCAGACGCGCGCGGGCCGCGGCCCGGCCGTCGGCGGGACGGAAGCGGTCCAGGTTGACCCCGGGGTGCACGACGGCGACGGACGCCGGGTCGGCGTCGTAGAAGCGGATGAGCTCGTCGGCCTCGCCCGCGGTGTTGGCGATGAGCCGGTCGGCGGCGTGGACGATCTGCGTCTCGCCGATGACACGGGCGGCGGGCTCGGGGGTGTCGCCCTCGGCGAGCGCCGCGTTCTTGACCTTCGCCATGGTGTGCATGGCGTGGACGAGGGGAACGCCCCACCGCTGGGCGGCGAGCCAGCCGACCTGGCCGGAGAGCCAGTAGTGGGAGTGGACCAGGTCGTAGTAGCCGGGGCGCTGACCGGCCCAGGCCTGCATCACGCCGTGCGTGAAGGCGCAGAGCTGCGCGGGCAGCTCCTCCTTGGCGAGGCCCTCGTACGGCCCCGCGTCGATGTGGCGGACCAGGACCCCGGGCGCCAGCTCGACCGTCGGGCGCAGGCCGCCGGTGGTGGCCCGGGTGAAGATCTCGACCTCGATGCCGATCGCGGCGAGGCGCTTGGCCAGCTCCACGATGTAGACGTTCATGCCGCCCGCGTCACCGGTGCCCGGCTGGTGCAGGGGTGAGGTGTGCACGGAGAGCATGGCGACCCGGCGCGGCTTGCGGTGTCCGGAGAAACCGCCGGGGAAGCGGAGACGGGGTGCCGCACGGCTGCTGCCGAGCCGGGAGACGTACTGGCTCACGGGTCCGCTCCTCCTCGCTCAGGGCATGACACGTACAGGGCACACGCGCCCTTCGAAGGGCCAGAACAGCGGAACGCTGCCTTTCATTTCCGCTTTGCCAAATCATTACGTTCCGCCCGGGCGTGCCTGCGGCCCTCCCGCACGCCCGGCTGATCCGCTTCCGCGCTCCTCGCGAGTACCCCCCGGGGCTTCGCATACGCTCCTGTGCATGCACCAGCGCCCCATCGGCACCGCGACCCGCGGGACCACCAACCCCAACCGGCTGCGCCGCATGGACCGCTGGATCGCCGCCACCCACGGGCCCGCACTGCGCCGCAGCGACTCCCCCGTCGCGGTCGACCTCGGCTACGGCGCCGCGCCCTGGACCGCCGTGGAACTGCTGGAACGGCTCCGTACGGTCGAGCCACGCACGGCGGTGGTGGGCATCGAGATCGACCCCGAGCGGGTCGCGGCGGCGCGGCCGTACGAGCGCGAGGGGCTCACCTTCACGCACGGCGGCTTCGAGATCCCGCTGCCCGGCCGCCCGGCGCTGATCCGGGCCGCGAACGTGCTGCGCCAGTACGACGAGGCCGAGGTCGCCGCGGTCTGGCAGCGACTGTGCGCACGGCTGGCGCCCGACGGGCTCCTGGTCGAGGGCACCTGCGACGAGATCGGCCGCCGGCACGTGTGGGTCGCGCTCGGCCCCGAGGGCCCGCGCACGGTCACGTTCGCGACCCGGCTCGGCTCGCTGGAACGCCCCTCGGACCTCGCCGAGCGCCTCCCCAAGGCACTGATCCACCGCAATGTGCCCGGCGAACCGGTCCACGCCTTCCTGCGGGACCTCGACCGGGCCTGGGCCACGGCGTCCCCGTACGCCTCGCTCGGTGCGCGGCAGCGCTGGATCGCGGCGGTGAGGGCGGTCTCCGCCGACTGGCCGCTGACGGACGACGTACGGCGGTGGCGGCAGGGCGAGCTCACGGTGCGGTGGTCCGCGCTGCGCCCGGGGGCGCACTGAGACCCACGGGCCCGCGCCGGGGCGACCGGACGGACCTCACACCCGCCCGGCGCACACCGGCGCCGGCCGCCCGCCCCGAATCGGATGCCCGCCCCGGGAACACCTGCGGATCACCGTTCGTCCCCCTGTGTGACGAGACGGGTGACGCTGACCTCTGTTGCTTTACGGGGCAACATGGCACGATCGCGTCGTTGCTCAAACGTTACTGACGGTAAGTCACATGTCCGCGATCTGGCCTTTGGTGGCCTTTCGCCCGAGGGGGAGCTTGTGAACCGACGCCACTGTGCCGCTGCCGCGATCACCCTGGTCTGCGCACTGGCCGTGCTCACCGCGCCGGTCCAGGCCATGGCCGCCCCCGTCCCCGAGCCCACCCCGACGGCCACCGCGCCCGCCGCGCCCGCCACCGGGAAGAAGAGCCTCGAAGAGGTGCGCGAGGAGATCGACACCCTCTACCGCAAGGCCGGTGCCGCCACCGACGCGTACAACCTCGCCCAGGAGCAGGCCGACAAGCAGTCCGGCGAGATCGTGCGGCTGACCAAGGACATCGCCGACGGCCAGGCGAAGATCGCCGAGCTCAAGGACAGGGCGGGCGCACAGGCCCGCGAGCAGTACCGCAACGGCGGACTGCCCCCGGGCGCCCAGCTGATGCTGAGCGGCAGTCCGGACCTCTTCCTGGACGGCATCGGCCAGACCAGGCAGAGCCAGCAGGCGACCAAGGGGATGCTGACCGAACTCACCCAGGCGCAGAGCGACTTGGAGACGTACACCCAGGACGCCAGCCTCAACTGGGAGAAGCTGGAGGCCAACCGCGTCAAGCAGGCCAAGGCGAAGAAGAGCATCAACGCGCAGATAGCGGCGGCGAAGAAGCTCGAATCGGAGCTGGCCGAGGAGGAGCGGGCCCGGCTCCTCAAGCTGGAGAAGGACGCGGCGTCCACGGCGCAGGCAGCCTGGCTCTCCTCGGGCGCGCTCAAGGACATCAACCGCGACGCGAGCGCGAGCGGCAAGCAGGCACTGGCCTTCGCGACGGCCCAGATAGGCAAGCCGTACGTCTGGGGAGCCGAGGGCCCCGGTTCGTACGACTGCTCGGGGCTGACGTCACAGGCCTGGGCCGCCGCGAAGCGGCCGATCCCCCGGACGTCCCAGGAGCAGTGGCGGCAGCTGCCGCGCATCCCGATCCAGGACATGCGCCCCGGCGACCTGATCATCTACCACAGCGACGCCAGCCACGTCGGGATGTACGTCGGCGACGGGCAGATCGTCCACGCCCCCCGGCCGGGACGCAATGTCACGCTGGCGGGTGCGGGTTCGATGCAGATCCTCGGAGTGGTCCGGCCGGACAAGTAGGCGTCCGGGCGCGCGCGCCGGCCTCCGTGACGCAGGACGCACCCCGCACGCGGAAGCCGGCTCGGCAGATGTGTGCGGGCCGTGTCCGGCGCGTGATGTTTGTCATGACCCCTTGTCCGTTTCGTGCGGACGCATCACGCCGGATCCGTGGTGGGACGCGGCTTATGGCCGCGCATATGACACAGGATGATCGCCGGGCGCCATTCCGTTCCCCCGCCGTGGACCGCTATCGTCCCGGACGGCGGGTCGTCGATCGTCGTCCCGCCGCACCCTCGGGGGGAGGGAAGGAAACCCGAACCGATGCCCGTACCCGTACCGCAGCAACGTGCCGTTCCCGCTGCGGAGACCACTCATGGCGCCGGCCTCACGCTCCTGGTGATCGAGGACGACCCTGCGGGCACCTTCACCGTTCCCGAGCTGTCGTCCGCCACCGGAGCGCGTATCCGCGTCCGCACCGCCCGCAACCTCACCGAGGCCGGCCGGCTGCTCACCGACGACGTCGACTGCATCCTGCTCGACCTCGACCTCGAACTGACCGCCCCGTCCAACGGCGCGCGGACCGAGGGCCGCGAGGAGGGGACCGCGCAGCCGGACGAACTGGCCACGCTGAAGCACGTCCTGCGCATCGCGCCGCAGCACGCCGTCCTCGCGCTCACCGCCGAGGACGACGCCGAGCGGGCCGCCGAGGCCGTGCGGGTCGGAGCGCAGGACTACCTCTTCCGGGACGAGCTCGACGGGCGCCTCCTCAGCCGTGCCATCCGGTACGCCGTGGAGCGGAAACGCGCGGACATCGCCCAGCACCAGCTGACCGAGTCCCGGCTGCGCGCCCAGGAGAACGCCCGGCTGGAACGCGGGCTGCTGCCCACCCCGCTCCTGGACGGCTCAGACCTCGCCTTCGCGGCGCACTACCGGCCCGGACGCAGCCGCGCGCTGCTCGGCGGGGACTTCTACGACACGGTCCGCACGCCCGACGGCACGGTCCACGCGATGATCGGCGACGTCTGCGGGCACGGCCCGGACGAGGCGGCACTCGGCGTCGAGCTGCGTATCGCCTGGCGGGCGCTGACCCTGGCCGGACTCTGCGGCGACGACCTGCTCGCCACGCTTCAGCAGGTCCTGGAGCACGAGCGGCAGAGCGAGGAGATCTTCGCGACCCTCTGCACCGTCGACATCGCTCCCGACGGCCGCCGCGCCGGACTGTGCATCGCGGGCCACCCCGCACCGCTGATCGCCCGCCAGGGCCGGGCGGCGCATCTGCTGCCGTACGAGGACGGCGGCCCGGCCCTCGGTCTGCTGCCGCACGCCCGGTGGCCCCGCCGGCAGGTCGATCTCGGCGGCTCCTGGAGCCTGATGATGTACACCGACGGGCTGATCGAAGGCCGCGTCGGGCAGGAGGGCACCCAGCGGCTCGGCCAGGACGGCATGGTCGCCATGGTCAACGGCCGGCTGGACCAGGGACTCGGCGGCGAGGCGCTGCTGGAGGCCGCGGTCACCCAGGTGCAGGAGCTGAACGGCGGCGAGCTGACCGACGACGTGGCGGTCCTCCTGCTGGAACGCGACGAGGCCCGGATACGCCGGAGGGGCAGGAACGCCTCGCGTTCCCGCCCCGGTGCCGCCTCGGCCGTGGGCGCTCAGCGCCCGCCGTTGTAGGGGCCGTACGGTCCGTCGCTGCTGGAGCCTCCGCGACGGCCGCCGCCGCCCGACACCGCCTTGAGCGCCGGCTTCACGTCCACCATGAAGACGATGGACGCGATCACGCCCGCGATCTGCAGGAACAGGATCGGGATGACGAGGTTCACGAAGACGGTGATCCCGAGGATGATCAGCCAGAAGGACTTCTTCTGCTTGTCAGCGGCCCGGTAGGCGTCCTCGCGCGCTGTCACGGCGAAGACCAGCGCGACCACGGCCAGCACGAGCATGGCCAGGTACAGCAGCTGGAGGAATGAGCCGAAAGCTTCGAGCAACACGGTGAGCACCGCCTAGTCAGTGGATGAGCGCCTCGCGGCCAAGGTACCGGGACAACGACCCGGGCACCCCGAAAGGTGCCCGGCTCCCCGTCCCGGCAATCCCCGGAGCCGCCAACCGCCTCCCGCGCCTACTTCGCGGAGGGCGGGGTGGTCTTCTTCGCCGCGGGCTTCCGCGCGGGCGCCGTCTTCTTCGCCGGAGCGGCGGGCGTGGCCTTGGACTCGGCGGCCTTGGGCGCGGCCTTCTTGGCCGCGGGGGCCACCGGCTTCGCGGCGGGCGCCGGCTTCACGGCGGTCGCGGGCTTGGCGGCCTCGGACTTCTGCTTCGGCACGGACTTCGGCTCGGCCTCGACGACGGCGGCGATCTCCACGATCTCCTCGGCCGTCTCGCCACGCCAGGTCCGCACGGTGTGCTCGCCGCGCTCGGCGACCTTCTCGTACGTCTCCCGGGCGCGCACCGCGTACTCGGCGGCGACGCCGACGCTCCGCAGCGCGAGGTCCTGAGCGCTCTCGCCCCACTTCTTCAGGTCGGTGTCCAGCGCGCCGAAGACCTCGCTGACCTTCGCCTGCACGGTGGCCTGAGCCTCCTTGGCCTGCGTGGCCACGCGCTCCTGAACCGCCTTGGGGTCGGTGTTGCGCACGGCCTCGATCCGCTCGGGCGCCTCGGCCCGCAGCTGCTCGATCAGAGCCGGGACCTTGCGCGCCTGCTCCACGGCGAGGTCGGCCGTGCCGGCGGCGAAGTAGAGAGGGGTCGGGTCGGTGAGGGTCTTGCGCAGGTCATCGGTGATGGCCATGACTGTGGTCCTCCCGGATCATCAGAAGTCAGTTCAGGGGTGGGTCTGCATCACTGCCGTCGGCCGTGCGGGGGCCGCGGGCATCCGGACCGGCACCGTTCGCTTCACCGGCACCGCTTTCCGCGTCGGCATCGATTCTGCTCTCCGCGTCCACGGCACCGTGGGACTCGGGGCCGGTGTCGGGCACGACATCGAAACCGTTCTCCCGGCGGAAGGAGTCGTAGATCTGCAGCAGAACGTTCTTCTGCCGCTCGTTGATCGACGGATCGGCCAATATGACCGCCCGCGTCTCCAGCTCGTCCCGCTCCCGCTCGTCGAGGATCCCGGCCCGCACATAGAGCGTCTCGGCCGAGATCCGCAGGGCCTTCGCGACCTGCTGGAGCACCTCGGCACTCGGCTTGCGCAGACCGCGCTCGATCTGGCTGAGATACGGATTGGACACTCCGGCGGCGTCGGCGAGCTGCCGCAGGGAGAGCTGCGCGGTACGCCGCTGCTCACGCAGGTACTCGCCGAGATTGCCGACGTTGAGTGATGCCATGCCTCGATACTGCCCCACCCTTGCTAACTTTTGCAAGCGCCTGCTTGCAAAAGTGTTCCATGCCATGGAGTACGGGTGGGCACCGGCGGCTGCCGGTCCGAAGAACGCCCGGTACCTCTGTCCTCGCGGCTCCGGAGTGTCAGTTCAGCAGGGCGGCCGTGAACGTCTCGCGGCGCTCCGCCAGCCAGGTCCGCATGCGGTCCCAGCGTTCCCATCCACCACGCTCGGCCAGTGCCCGGAGATAGACGGGGTCGCCGTCGGCCACGCGGCGGGCGACGAAGGCCCGGCAGACGTCGGTGGCCTGCTCGATGACGCCGAACAGCTCGGCGCGGTCCTGCGGCGAAAGGCCGTAGCTGTCGGCAAGGATCCGCAGCCGCGCGGGCGCATCCAGCCCGGAGGGGTAGAGGGCGGCCGCGGACGCGGGATCGACCAGGGGCACCCAGTAGCGGGCGGTCATGGCGACGTCCCAGAGGGGACGGCCCGGAGCCGCCAGGTCGAAGTCGATCAGGGCGGCGGCACGGCCGTCGCGGAAGACGACGTTGTCCGGGCACACGTCGTTGTGGCACAGCATCGTTCCTCCCTCCGGATCGGCCAGGTCCTCCGGCCACCCGGCACGGGTGTCGACCTTGATGGCCGCGCTGGTTTCATGCAGGCGCCGCAGCAGGCGCCCCACCGATTCCAGGGCGGTCTTCGTCATCGCCCAGTCCGCGAACGGTGGCAGGGCAACGTCTCCGGGAATGAAGGTGAGCTGTTCACGGCCGTCCCCGGTGAGGGCGACGGGGGCCGGCGCCGCGTCGAAGCCGTGCTCCTTCAGGGCAAGGAGGTACGCGTGCAGGGCGTGCGCGTTGCGCGGCGCCGGGCGCTCCACCAGCGCACCACGGCGGAAGACCGCCCCTGCGTTCGCCATACCGCCGACCAGCTCCTCGCCCTCAGCCGTCATGACGATCACGCTACCGCCGCATCGATCCCAGGCGGGCCAGGCCCCGGAACTCCGGCACGAACCACTCAGCCGGTACAGGACGCCTACCCCGCCTCGTACGGCAGCACCCGATGGGCCGGGTCCTGCTCGGGGCCGATCTCCCGGGAACCCCGTGCGTACGTCCCGCAGAACTCCACCGGCTCCTCGAAGGTGACCGCCGGCAGAGGCACGGCGCCCGGCACGGGGACGGCCGGGCCGATCGCATAGCGGTGGAGCGTCACCTCGGAAGCGGCCTCGGGCGTCCGCGTCGAGGAGAAGGACAGGACGTCGCCCGGCGGACCCGGCTCGCCTTCGACCGTCCACTCCGCCCGCAGTTCCAGCAGCCCCGGCTCCGGACACCGCCACCGCAGGCGGGTGACGCACAGCGCGTCGGCGTTGAACCATGCGCTCCAGCCCCGGCCGTCGCCGAGGAGTCCCAGCTCGGAGGCCTCCATCGCCCCGTAGGAGAACGGGACGCTGCTCCAGTGGCCGACCAGCGCGTCGTCGAGGTCCATCCAGGAATTCTCGGGCATCCGCCGAGACCCCGCCTCCAGCGCGACCGGCCCCGCGGACCCTCGCGGCACTATCGTCGGGCCCATGATCGTATGGCTCAACGGCACCCACGGCGCGGGCAAGACGACGACCAGTGCGCTCGTGCGGGAACTGATACCGGATTCACGGGTGTTCGACGCCGAGAAGGTCGGCGAGACGCTCATGGACATCACACCGGGGCTGCCCTGGACCGGCAACTTCCAGCACTGGCCGCCCTGGCGGCCGCTCGTGGTCGAGACGGCCCGCCATGTGCTCGACTACACCGGCGGCACCCTGGTGATGCCCATGACCGTCCTGGTCGAGCAGTACTGGCGCGAGATCAGCGCCGGCCTGGCCGCACACGGCATCCCGGTACGGCACTTCGTCCTCCACGCCGACCAGGACACCCTCCGCGGGCGCATCGAGGGCGACGCCCATCTCGGCCCCTCGACCTTCCGCCTCGACCATCTCGAACCGTACGCCGAGGCCGCCCGCACCTGGCTGCACGCCGAGGCCGAGGTCGTCGACACCACTCGCCTCACGCCCGCCCAGGCCGCCCGGCGGATCGCGGAGGCCGTCAAGGGCTGAGTCCGGCGTACGCAAAAGCCGGTGGACAGGCGCCGCTCCGTCGGCAGACTTGCCGCATGACCTCACCGGACGCCAAAGCCGACCTCCTCTTCTATCTGCAGTCCGCCCGCGACGCCCTGCTGTGGAAGCTCGAAGGGCTCTCGGAGTACGACAGCCGTCGCCCCCTGACCCCGACCGGGACCAACCTCCTCGGCCTGGTGAAGCACGTGGCCAGTGTGGAGCTGGGATACCTCGGCGACACCTTCGGGCGGCCGTCCGGTGAGCACCTGCCCTGGGTCGAGGAGGGGGCCGAGGACAACGCGGACATGTGGGCCACCGCCGACGAGTCGCGGGAGCAGATCGTGGGGCTCTACCACCGGGCCTGGGCGCACTCCGACGCGACGATCGGCGCACTGGCGCTGGACACGGCCGGCAGGGTGCCGTGGTGGCCGAGCCACCGGGACCAGGTGACGCTGCATCACGCCGTCGTACGCGTGATCGCCGACACGCACCGGCACGCCGGGCACGCCGACATCCTCCGGGAGCTCATCGACGGCGCCGTGGGGATGAACGAGAACAACGACAGCATGCCGCCGGGCGACACCGCGTCCTGGGAGAAGCACCGGAACAGGGTGGAGCAGGCGGCCCGCGAGGCCGACGGGGGCAGGTGACACCGGGCGCGGGCCGACTATGGTCGGAGCATGGCCATGGACGACATCCGCACGGCGCCGCGGTTCCACGGCGTCACCACCGAACGGGCGGACGTCACGCTGGACGTCGTCGACCCGGATCATCCCGACGCCCGGCACTGCCTGCACTCCTTCTTCGCCGAACTCCAGGAGCGCTTCGACACGGGCTTCGACCCCGCCCGCAGCCTGCTGCCCGACGCGGGTGAACTCCGCCCCCCGCACGGTGTGTTCCTGGTGGCCAGGCTGCAGGGCGAGCCGGTCGGCTGCGCCGGGCTGAAGCTGCCGGCGGGCGCTCCGGCCGAGGTCAAGCGCATGTGGGTCGCCCCGCACGCCAGGAACCTCGGCCTCGCCCGCCGCTTCCTGCACGAGCTGGAGGCGCGGGCCGTCGGGCTCGGGCGGGACGTGCTGCGGCTGGACACCAACAGGGCGCTCGACGCGGCGATCCGGCTGTACCACTCCGCGGGCTACCAGGAGGTGCCCGCCTTCAACGACGAGCCGTACGCCCACCTCTGGTTCGAGAAGCGGATCGGGCCGCTCCCTCTCCAGGGCACCGAGGGCCCCGGGGCGTCGGGGCCGTGACACGGGCCGACGGCCCAGCAGGACCACCGGGCAGCACCGGACGCCCGAGCGGGACCAGCCCGCCTCAGCCCCCGTAAACCGGTCGAACAGCGGACCGTCGCGGCTCTACCCTGACCGCATGCCCCACGCCAAGACCTCGTTCGTCTGCCTGCCCTGCCGGGCCTCGTACAAGCAGCCGTACGACAGGGAGCGGCCCGACCGTGTCTGCCCCCGGTGCGCCGGGGCGCTGATCCATGCCGGGTCCGCCTTCGCGGCTCCCCGGCGGCGGGACACCGCGGCGTGGCGCACCCTCTCGGTACTGCTGAACGCGGGCGTCCGCTTCCACAAGAGCTGCTGCGGAGGACCGGGTTACCGCCCGCGCACGCTGCGCGAGGTGAAGGAGCGGATGGCGTACGCGGAGTCCTCGGGCGAGCCGTTCGCCCGCGTCCTGGTCCAGTGGCAGCCGCACCGATAACGTCCTCTTCGGGACGATCTACCACGGTACGAATTGCTACGCTGGCGGGCATGACCGCCCTGACCCCCGCACGCACCGCGCCCGACCTGTCCTTCCTCCTCGACCACACCAGCCATGTCCTGCGGACCCGGATAGCGGCGGCGCTCGCCGAGATCGGACTGACCGCGCGCATGCACTGCGTCCTGGTCCACGCCCTGGAGGAGGAGCGGACGCAGATCCAGCTCGCGGAGATCGGCGACATGGACAAGACCACGATGGTGGTGACCGTGGACGCCCTGGAGCAGGCAGGGCTCGCCGAGCGGAGGCCCTCCACCCGTGACCGGCGGGCTCGGATCATCGCCGTCACCGAGGAGGGGGCCGCGATCGCCGCGCGGAGCCAGAAGATCGTCGACCAGGTGCACCAGGACGCCCTGGGCTCACTGCCCGACGCCGACCGCGAGGTCCTGCTGCGCGCCCTCGGCCTGCTGGCCGACGGCCATCTGGCCACCCCCGTGGAGAACCCGCGTCCGGTACGGCGGGCACGGCAGGGCCAGAGGTAGGCCGGGCGGCCGGGACAGTCACCCCTGGAAGGTCCGTAAAATATAGTCTGCAACAAAACCATCTGCTACGGTCTCTCCTGTTGAGCCATTCGACAGGAGAGACCGATGTCCGTTGACGCACCGCGCACTGCCTCAGGCACGTCCGAGCAGACCGGCACCACCGAACCGAATGCCCGCACCCGCGCCCTCGCCCTCGGGGTGATCGCCGCCGGCATGCTGACGCTCACGCTCGACGGCTCCATCGTGACCGTGGCGATGCCCACCATCCAGCGCGACCTCGGGTTCACCTCCGCCGGCCTCAGCTGGGTGGTCAACGCCTATCTGATCGCCTTCGGCAGCCTGCTCCTGCTCGCCGGACGGCTGGGCGATCTGCTCGGCCGGACCCGGATGTTCCTCGCCGGAACCGCGGTGTTCACGGTCGCCTCCGTGCTGGCGGGCGCGGCGACGACCCCCGCGATACTCATCGGCGCCCGCTTCCTCCAGGGCGTCGGCAGCGCGATGGCCTCCGCCGTCGGCCTGGGCATCCTGATCACCCTGTTCAGCGAGCCCCGCGAACGAGCCAGGGCCATCGGCGTGTTCGCCTTCACCGGAGCGGCTGGCGCGTCCATCGGCCAGGTGCTGGGCGGGATCCTGACGGATGCGCTCAGCTGGCACTGGATCTTCTTCATCAACCTGCCGATCGGCGTGGTGGCCCTCCTGGTCGCCCGCCGGGTCCTGCCCGCCGACCGGGGCATCGGGCTCTCCGCCGGGGCCGACGTGATCGGGGCCGCGCTCGTGACGGCGGGGCTGATGCTGGGGATCTACACCGTGGTCAAGGTCGAGGAGCACGGCTGGGTCTCCACGCACACGCTCGGCCTCGGGGCCGTCTCCCTCGTGCTCCTCGCCGGCTTCGTCGTCCGCCAGGCCACCGCACGGACCCCCCTGATGCCCTTGCGCGTCCTGCGCTCCCGGAGCGTCGCCGGGGCCAATCTGGTCCAGGCCCTCATGGTCGCCGCCCTGTTCTCGTTCCAGATCATCGTCGCGCTGCACCTGCAGAACGTCCTCGGATACGGCGCGTCCGCGACCGGCCTCGCCCTGCTCCCCGCGGCCGTCGTCATCGGCGGCGTCTCCCTGGGTGTCTCGGCCCGGCTGAACACCCGCTTCGGCGAGCGCACCGTCCTGCTGTCCGGGATCGCCCTGCTGATCGGCGCCCTCGGCTTCCTCACCCGCATCCCCGTGGACGCCCGTTACGCCACCGATGTGCTCCCCGTGATGCTCCTCGCGGCCGGATTCGGGCTGGCGCTCCCCGCGCTGACCTCGCTCGGCATGTCCGGCGCGGGCAAGGACGACGCCGGACTCGCGTCCGGGCTCTTCAACACCACCCAGCAGATCGGCATGGCCATCGGCGTCGCGGTCCTCACCACCCTGGCCGCGGCCCGCACCGACCGGATGCTCGGCGAGGGCCACAGCCGGGCCGAGGCCCTGACCGGCGGCTACCAGCTCGCCTTCACCATCGGCACCGGACTGCTCGTCGCCGCCTTCGCCGTGGCGTTCCTGGTCCTGCGTCCCGCCCGCCGGGCCGAGCCGGCCGGGCTCTAGGCCGGGCTCTAGGCCGGGCTGCCGGGACCCTCGGTGAACAGTCCCCGCTCCAGCTGCCCGAAGGCGAGCCCGGCCGCCGTCACCGCGTCTCCGTGGACCTCGTCCGCGCTCTCCCCCTCGTCGATCCGCCGCCAGTTCTCCTCCGCGAGAATCCGCAGTACGACGACGATCTGACCCGCCGCGAGACGCGCCGGGAGCGGAGCGGCGGGGTCCAGAGCGCGGGCGAGCGCCGCTTCGGAGCGCCGCTGGTAGGCGAACATGCGGGCGACGAGCGACGGAGTCCCGTACAGCAGGCGGAGGTAGGCCAGCACCTGCGGGACGTCGCAGAGCCCGGTCACCGGGTCCCGGCGGTCCAGGCCGTCCAGGAAGTGCGCGCGCAACGCCTCCAGGGGCGTGGTGCCCTCGGCCCGCCCCGCGACGACGCGGGCCGACTCGTCCTCGTGGTCGGCGAACCGGTGCAGGACCAGGTCCTCCTTGGCCGGGAAGTACCGGAACAGCGTCGGCTTCGAGATGTCGGCCGCGGCGGCCACCTCGGCCACCGAGACGTTGTCGAAGCCCCGTTCGAGGAACATCGCGATGGCGGTCTCCGACACCGCCTCGTAGGTCAGCTGCTTCTTGCGTTCGCGCAGGCCCGGCTTCGGGGTGTTCATGACGGCCCGCTCTTTCCGATGAGGGCCTCGACCCCGTCGAGCACCCGGTCCAGCCCGAAGACGAAGTCGTAGTCGGCGTCGTCGGGTTCGCTCATGGCGTCGGTGGCCAGCAGCCTCGACAGCGCGGGATGGCGCACGGGGTCGACCAGCCGCTTCACGGTCCGCTCCCACTGCGCCATCACCTCCTGGACCGGTACGCCCTTCGTCTCGACGGCGGCGGCGAGATCGCTCATCAGCAGGGCCTCGTTCCGCACGAAGCCGTTGACCAGCAGGATGACGGAGATCTTGTCCCCCTCGCTCAGCCCGCTGCCCTCCAGCGCCTGGAGGCCCTGCTCCCACCAGGCGACCGAGTGGGGGCTGGCCGGGGGACCCGAGATCGGGATGCGCAGGGACCACAGATTGCGGTGGAACATCCGGCGCTGGGCCCACGCCCACTGGCGCAGCCCCTCCCGCCAGCCCGCGCCCTCCTCCAGGGCGGGCAGGGGCGAGGGCGCGCCCATCGCCACCTCCTGCATGAGGACGTACAGCTCCTCCTTGGCGGAGACATAGCGGTAGAGCGACATCGTCGAGGCGCCGAGCTCCTTGGCGACCCGCCCCATCGAGACGGCCGAGATGCCCTCCGCCGCCGCGACCTCCACGGCCGCGGCGACGATGCGGTCCAGCGACAGCCCGGGCTTCGGACCCTTGACCGGGCGCTCCCGCAGCCCCCACGCGGCCTCGATGCTCGCCGGCAGGCCCGTGCCACCCGCCACGTCGTCGTTCTCCGTCACCCGAAGCCGCCTTCCCCTGTCGTGGCTTGCCACCATCCTAGTTATGCGTAATGCTTACGCAGTAACGCGTATGTCATACGCAAAGGGGGATCACCATGAACGACGACGTCATGATCGAGGCCCACGGCCTGACCAAGTCCTACGGAAAACCGGGGGCCCGGGTCCGCGTCCTGGACGGTGTCGGCCTTCGGGTCGCACGCGCCGGCATCCACGCACTGCTCGGCCCCAACGGCGCCGGCAAGACCACGACCGTGCGCATCCTCGCCACGCTCACCACACCCGACTCCGGCACGGCACGCGTCGCCGGGTACGACGTCGTCGCCGACCGGCGCCGGGTGCGCCGGGCCATCAGCCTGACCGGGCAGTTCGCCGCCGTCGACGAGACGCTGACCGGCGAGGAGAACCTGCGGATGATGGCCCGGCTGACCGGCCTGAGCCGCGCCCGGGCCGGCCAGCGGGCCGAGGAACTCCTCGTACGCTTCGACCTCACCGACGCGGCACGCCGCCAGGCCCGTACGTACTCCGGGGGCATGCGGCGGCGCCTGGACCTCGCGGCCGGGCTGGTCGGATCGCCCGAGCCCGGCGTCTTCTTCCTCGACGAGCCCACCACCGGGCTCGACCCGCGCAGCCGCCGCGAGCTCTGGGAGGTGGTCCGCGGCCTCGCGGACCGGGGCGCCGCCGTGCTGCTCACCACCCAGTACCTGGAGGAGGCCGATCAGCTCGCCGACCGCATCGCCGTCCTGGACGGCGGCCGGATCGTCGCCGAGGGCACCCCGGACGCCCTGAAGTCACGCGTCGCGGGGCACCGCCTGGACCTCGTGCTCACCGGCCGCGAGGCCTATCTGCGGCTCGCCACCCGCGCCGTCCACCACTCCCCCGAGACCCTCACGCTCGGCATCCCCACCGACGGCACCGCCGCCCAGGTGCGGGCCCTGCTCGACGAGATCGACCCGCACCGCACCGACGTCGAGCGCTTCTCCCTGCACAGCGCGACCCTCGACGACGTGTTCCTCGCACTCACCGCCGCCACGAAGGAGGTACCGGCCCATGTCTGACGCACCCGGAGCACTCACCCGTGCCACGGTCCTCACCGGCCGCGGCCTGCTCATCAGCCGCCGCAACATCGACGCCGTCATCACCTCGATGATGCTGCCGATCATGCTGATGCTGATCTTCGTCTACTTCTTCGGCGGCGCGATCGACACGGGGGCCGCCCACGACTCGTACGTCATGTACGTCGTCCCGGGCGTCCTGCTGCTCTGCGCCGGATTCGGCTCGGCCACCACCGCGGTCGCGGTGAGCGAGGACATGAAGGGCGGCATCATCGACCGCTTCCGCTCCCTGGACATCGGCGGAACGCCGGTGCTGGCAGGCCATGTCGTGGCCAGCACCGTGCGCAATCTCGTCTCCACCACACTGGTCTTCGCCGTCGCCCTGCTCATCGGCTTCCGGCCCGCCGCCACCCCGGCCGGCTGGCTCGCCGTCGGCGCCGTGCTGCTCGCGTACATCGTGGCCCTGTCCTGGCTCTCGGCCGCCATCGGCCTGCTCGCCCGTACCCCGGAGGCGGCCGGAGGGTTCACCTTCTTCATGTCGTTCCTGCCCTACCCGAGCAGCGCGTTCGTCCCGGTCGACAGCATGCCCGGCTGGCTCCACGGCTTCGCCGACCACCAGCCGGTCACCCCCGCCATCGAGTCACTGCGCGGCCTCCTGCTGGACCAGCCGGTGGGCAACGCCCCCTGGATCGCGCTCGCCTGGGCGGCCGGGACCCTGCTGGTCGCGGTGGTCCTGTCGGGCGCGCTGTTCAGGATGCGGACGCGGTGACACCCGCGGACTGCCCGTGGAGCCGGCGGGCGTAGGCGGCCATCACCCGGCGGAGCGAGGGGACCGAGTCGAGACCGAGCGGAACCCGAGCCCTCGACAGCACCTCGCGGACACGGTGCGCGGTCACCGGGAGCCGGGCCAGGGCGGGCCCGGCTCCCGGCTGCTCCAGCGCGATGGCGCCACGGATCACATCGGTGTACACGGACTGGACACGCTTGTACGCCAGCAGAGTCGCCAGATCCTCACGCCACCCCTTCGCGCACTCGGGCCGCACCGCCCCCACCGCGTCGGCCCAGAGCCCGGCGATCCGCCCGGCCTCCCGGGGGGAGTACCGCATCAGGTGCAGATGCGTGGCGAGGTCGTACAGCGGGTCCCCGACCATGGACAGCTCCCAGTCGATGGTCCAGAGGTCGTCCGCCGCGTCCACGATGAGGTTCAGCCGGTGCAGGTCCCCGTGGATCAGCGTGAACGGACGGTCCGTGAGCAGCCGGGCCCTGCGCCGGATGCCGTCCAGGGCCCCTTCCGGCACCCCGAGTTCATGGAACAGCGAGCCGAACCGGTCGATGTGGCGCCGGTGGACCTGATCCCGCGTGAAGGTGGCCAGGCCGTCCAGGAACGCCCCCGTGTCCCCGTCGGCCGGATGGTCCGCGGGTGCGCAGACGCGCTGCCCGCCGACCGAACCCGCGTCGAGGGCCACCAGCTCACCGAAGAGCTGCCCCAGCTGCCCGGCATGGTGCGCGGAGAGCGCTCCGGCCGGGCCCCGGCCGAGCGTCCGCCCCTCGATGAACCCCTGCAGCAGGACGTGCTCGTCGAGCACGACGATCTCGGGGATCCGGCTGACCCTGCCGCGCAGGTCCAGCAGCAGCCGGTCCTCGGAGAGGAAGCACCTGCGGTCGAAACGGAAGAGCTCCGAGCGCGGCTCGTGGACCTTGCAGCGCAGGGATCCGTCCGGCAGCGGGAACACGTACGTCTCGCGGTAGTGGCCTCTGAACGGGCCCTCGATCAATGTCCCACCGTACGACTGGCCGGGACGGACGCCGAGGTACTCGCGCACGTCCGTCGTGGTGTCGACTGTCACCGCCTGCTCCCTCGACCGTGAAAGGCCGTGAGCGGTCACCGGCCGGTGACCCGCAGGGGCAGACCCTGCCGCTACCCTCGGGCACCGACCGGCAGCGTTCCCGCTCCCGGCTCCCTCAACTGCACGCGCCCGCGTGCCGTTTCCACAAGACCCCGCAGCGACGGCACCGTCCACCCGGCCCCGACGTCCACCAGGGCACGGCGCTTGTCCTCGTTCACCGCATAGCCAATGAACGGTACACCGACCGCCTTCGCGGCCAGGCAGTCCGCGGGCGAATCCCCGATCATCACGGCCGCAGCCGCGGTCGAACCGGTCGACTCCAGGGCCCGGACCAGGCAGTGGGGGTCCGGCTTGAGCAGCGCCGGATCGGACGTACGCCCGTGGATGTGCTCGTGCGCGAGTACGGAGGGCTCGTGACGGCCGAGGAAGCGGACGACGGCGGCCGGGGAGTTGTTGGTCGTGACCGCCTGCCGCCAGCCACCGGCGTCGAGCGCACCGATCAGGTCCAGCGCGTGCTCCGTCGGTGTCGCGCTGGCCGCCGCCTCGACCTCCTCGGCGGTGAGGCAGCGCTCGGCGTGGACCGTCACCGGATCGTCCCCGTAATGCTTGGCGACCGCCTGGAGCAGGGCCAGGGGGTCGTCGGTCCCGTCGGCTGCCACCCCGGGGTCGCAGCCGAAGGCGCGCAGTTCGCGGGCCAGCCGCGCCGCCACGCCCTCGGCCGGGCGGCCGGCGAAGAGCCGGCACAGCGGGCCGTCGAAGTCGAGGAGGACGCATTCCGCGGCCGCGAGGACCGAGGACGGGCCGGACATCCGGGCAGCGGAGGGGGCGGCATCGCGCCGGACACTCACGTCAGCGGTTCCTTCGGGAGGGCCGTCACAGGGATGGTCGTGCGGGGCACGGTCAGAACGTCGCCTTCGTCGCGAGGTTGTCCCAGGTGGCGTCGAAGAACTGCCGCGCCGCCCGGACCACTCCCGCCTGCTCGGGGGTGGAGTCGGCCGAGGCCCGGAAGGGATACAGAGTGGCCCCGGTGCCGTAGGCGTCGTACGTCGCGACGTCCTCCCCGTCCGGCAGGGTCGCGGTGCCCTCCTCCGGGATGTAGAAGCCCTGGAGCACCACCCTGTTGTTCAGGATGTACAGCTTCATCTGGGGCGCGAAGGGGACCAGCCGGACCTGCACGTCGACCTCCTCCACGATCTTGAGCCGGCGGAGTTCGTACAGGGCGTTCCGCAGCATGGTCACGTGGCTGTGCAGGATTCCGCCGAGCCGCGCCCGCACCCGGGGGTCGTCCTCACCCGACACCTGCCGGGGGATCGCCAGCGCCGCCGACTCGGTGTTGGGGAGCAGCAGCCGCGCGGTGATGCTCCGGGGCGGGCTGATCTCCTTGGCGACGATGCGATCCTTCTGGTCGACGACCCTCGCGGCGAGCGACTCCGTCGTCATCGAGAAGACGTCGAGCCTGACCACGTTGGCCTCGAACGCCTCCACGAGATAGGGCCGCAGGAGCACGGGCGGTACGCGCTCGGAGACCACGGCCCACACATCGCCCTCCGGGCGCGCGGTGGGAGCCGGAACGCGAGGGGAGTCCCCCGCCTCGGACGCCACGAAGGACCCGCTGCCCTGCCTGGTGACGATCAGCTCCTCCTTGCGCAGGAGGGACAGCGCCTGATTCACCGTCGCCCGCGAGACGTTGAAGCGCGCGGCGAGCTCCTCCTGCGTCGGGAGGCGTTCACCGGGGCGCCGGGCCTCGCTGTTGATCTCCTTGCGCAGCTCATCGGCGACCCATCGGTACTGGAACGTGGCATCACGCGGGGCAGAACCATGACTTGTCACGCTGCAACCATACAACTACGCGGCGAACAAGGTGAGATGACGCACTGACGCTCTTCACCGAACCTACAACTACCAAACAACCAGACAAGTTTGCGAGGTAGTTACCCGAGGGTATAAGTACGACAAGTCAAACGGGGGACTTGTAAGGGCACTTGTTGTCCGGTCTCTGCGCAGCGTCGCGCACACTCCACCGGTCTCCCCTCACCCAGCGGCGCACCGCGCCGATCCCTCCATCTGGGAAGGAGTGACCGCCATGCCTCTGATCACCCTGGGCCTCGAGCAGATCATTCAGTGGAAGTACGGCGTCATGGGCAGCCTCGGCGTCGCCCTGCTGGGCCTCGGCCTCAAGGTGGGCAACTCCAACTGCGCCTGCGCCGGCGCCCTCATCCTGGCCCTGCTCTTCACGCCGACCGACTGACATCGTTTCGCCGGCGATCCAGGTCGGCGAAACGGTGACGGGCGGCAGGATCGCCTCAGTCGGCCAGATCCGTCGCGATGGTGGACCACAGGCTGTCGAACCACTGCTGCGACTGCTCCACGAACGCCTCGTCACGCACCCCGCCTCCGGAACGCGCGAACGCGAAGAGCTTCGAGTGGCTGCCCAGCGCGTCGAACATCTCCACCTGGCTGTCGCCGATGCTCTCGCTCCGCTGCGTCACGGTGTAGTACGCGAACAGCGCCTCGTCCCCGTTGAGCAGATAGAGCTTCATGGGCGGAGTGAACGGGATCTCCCGCAGCGACACCTCCACGTCGAGGCCATGGGTGCTGCGCAGCACGCTGAGGTAGTGCCGCAGCGACCCGCTCTGCCCATCGCGGAGCCTGAGCCAGCGCGCGTGCACCAGGTCCGGCTCGCCCTCCCCGTCGACGGACCGGGGGAAGGCCAGATCCAGATGCCGCCCGGGCAGCAGGATGCGCACCCGCACCGACCCCGGACGGAGCCGCCCGGACCGTATCTGCTGCACCGGTTCCGCGATGGCCAGGGCAAGGGACTCCGCCGTCAGACAGAGCGCGTCGATGCGGACGTCCGGCGCTGCGAACGCCTCCAGGACGCGCGGCCCCAGCGCCGCCGAGGTCTGGAGCGGCCCCGAAGCCGCCCCCGGACCCGCCGCGACCCGCGCGGGAGCACCCCGGGTGACCGCGGTGAGCAGCCCGTCCTCCTGGAGATGCCTGAGCGCCTGCCGGATCGCGGCCCGCTCGACCTGGAACTCCTCGGCGAGGGCCGCCTGGGTCGGCATGGGCTCCCCGGGCCTCAGCACTCCCGTACGGATGCGCCCGCGCAGGACCTGCGCCACCTCCTCCGGAGAAGGCTTTCCGCCACCGCTCGTTGCCGTGCGTTCTTGGGTCACGACAGAACGCTACAACTACTCACCATCTCATGGAAGTTACGGGCCCGTTGGTTAGTGAATCTTTCCAACCGGGGACAACTCAAGAGAAGTTGGCGACCAAGTTCGACCAACATCGCTTCGCGCGAACCATCTTCTCAGCACCCGTCCCCCGAGGAGGCCCAGCCATGCCCTTATTCACGCTGTTCGCGGAGCAGTACCTCGAATACCGGCTCGGCTTCATGGGGGTGCTGAGCGCCACCCTCCTCTACACCGGGCTGAAGCTCGGTGACGAGCACTGCGCCACGCTCGGTGCGGTGCTCCTCGTCGTGCTCGTGGTGGGCACCGCCCTGTAGCTCCCACCAGGGCGTTCCTCGCCGAGATGCGGGCCGTGTAAGCGCGTGGAAGATGGGACAGGTGGCAAAAGTCATCCCGACCCAGGAGGTAGGCCATGCCGGTCTGCACGACGCGTGACGGTGTCGACATCTTCTACAAGGACTGGGGGAACGGCCGCCCCGTGGTCTTCATCCACGGCTGGCCGCTCAACGGCGATGCCTGGCAGGACCAGCTGAAGGCGGTCGCGGACGCCGGATACCGCGGCATCGCGCACGACCGCCGGGGCCACGGCCGCTCCACCCCGGTGTACGACGGCTACGACTTCGACACCTTCGCCGACGACCTGCACGACCTGATCACGCAGCTCGACCTGCGCGACGTGACGCTGGTCGCCCACTCGATGGGCGGTGGCGAGCTGGCGCGCTACATCGGCCGGCACGGCACCGACCGCATCAAGTCCGCCGTCCTGCTCTCGGCCGTCCCGCCGCTGATGCTCCAGGGCCCGGACAACCCGGAAGGCGTGCCCCAGTCGGTCTTCGACGACATCAAGAAGGGCATCCTGGCCGAGCGCTCGCAGTTCTGGAAGGACACCGCCGTCGGATTCTTCGGCGCGAACCGGGACGGCAACAAGGTGACCCAGGGCAACAAGGACGCCTTCTGGTACATGGCCATGGCCCAGACCATCGAGGGCGGCGTGGACTGCGTGGACGCCTTCGCGTCGACGGACTTCCACGAGGACCTGAAGAAGTTCGACATCCCCACGCTCGTCGTGCACGGCGACGACGACCAGGTGGTGCCGATCGACGCCACCGGCCGCAAGTCCGCGAAGATCATCCCGAACGCGACCCTCAAGGTGTACGAGGGCGGCTCGCACGGGATCGCGCTCGTCCCGGGCGACAAGGAGAAGTTCAACAAGGATCTGCTGGACTTCCTGAAGAAGTGACACGGCGGTAAGTCGCCCGCGGTCCGTCGGCCGGTCCGGCTCCGACGCGGCGTCGAACTGAGAGGGACAGATCATGGGCGACTTCTCTCCGGGCTTCCAGGGCCGCACGCACCGGTTCGAGGGCAGGCTGCCCCCCGGTCAGTACCCGACCGAGTCGTTCCCCGTCCTCTCGGCCGGTCCCACTCCGCACGTGCCCACGGACACGTGGGAGTTCACCGTCACCACGGAGACCGGGCGGAAGCACATCTGGGACTGGGAGCAGATGAAGGACCTGCCCCAGGAGGAGTTCACGGTCGACATCCACTGCGTCACGCGGTGGTCGAAGTTCGACACCTCCTGGCGCGGGGTCTCCATGGACACGTTGCTCGCGGACGTCGAGACGACCGCGGACTTCGCCCTCGTCAGGAGCGAAGGCGGCTACACCACCAACCTGCCGCTGGAGGACCTCCAGGACGGCAAGGCCTGGCTCGTCCACACCTTCGACGGCTACGACCTGTCGCCCGAACACGGTGGTCCCGTCCGGCTGCTGGTGCCGCACCTGTACTTCTGGAAGTCCGCCAAGTGGGTGAAGGGTCTCACCCTGACACCCGGGAACGAACCGGGATTCTGGGAGTCGGTGGGCTACCACGAGTACGGCGACCCCTGGCGCGAGCAGCGCACCTGGAGCGACTGACCATGAGCACGTGGTTGCCCGCCCGGCTCGTGGGGCGCGAGGACCAGTCCGCGACCGGCCGCACCCTGTACCTCGACGTGCCCCGCTGGCCCGGGCACCTGGCCGGCCAGCACGTGGATGTGCGCCTCACCGCGGACGACGGCTACCACGCCGTACGCAGCTACTCCCTGGCCGCCCCGGCCGAGGGATCCCGGATCGAGCTCGGCGTGCAGTCCGTACCGGGCGGCGAAGTCTCCCCGTACCTCGCCGACGACCTCCCCCTGAGCGCCGAGGTGGAGGTCAGGGGCCCCTTGGGGGGCTGGTTCGTGTGGCGGCCGGACACGGACGGCCCGGTGCTCCTGGTGGCTGGCGGCTGCGGCATCGTGCCGCTGATGGCGATGATCCGAGCCCACCGGAACCACTCGACGGCACCCATGCACCTGGTCTACTCGGTTCGCGATCCCGGCCAGATCTGGTACCACGAGGAACTCACCGGCACCGGTCTCGGCACGACCGTGCACCTCGTCCACACCCGGCAGGCCCCGCCCGGTTCGTCCCGTCCCCCGGGCCGGGTCACCGCCTCCGACCTGGCACTGCCCACCGCAGCCGACGGCACCGGGCCCGAGTGCTTCGTGTGCGGGCCGACCGGCTTCGTGGAAAACGCCGCCGGACTGCTGACCGACGCGGGCCACCCGCCCGGGCGCATCCGCACAGAACGCTTCGGCTGACCGACCCGACCCGTCGCTACCGACCCGACCCGTCAAGGAGGCACCCGTGCCGGACACCCCGTTCACCTCGCACCGGGACGGCAACGCCCTGGCAGGCCCGCTGTCGCAGATCTTCGCCGTCGACCCGACCACGGCCTGGCGGCGCTGCCCCGACTGCGGGCTGACCGGCTCCCTCGCGCAGCTGCACGTCTTCGGTCCCGAACCCGGCCTGACCGGACGCTGCCCCGGCTGCGCGGCAGTCGCCCTGCGCCTGGTCGAGCAGCCCGGCCATCTGTGGCTGCAGATGGGCGGTGGCGCGGGCGCGTTCAGGTTCCCGCGCCTCTGAGCCGCCGCCGGGGGTTCGTGCGCCGCGGTTCGGGTCCAGGGCGTCAGAACACGTCCGGGCACCACGGCCGCAGGGGCGTCCTGAACACCGCCTCCGCCGTCGCGGCGGCCCCCGCCCTGTGCTCGTCCAGCCGGCCCAGCGCGGCCAGCCGCAGCGGCGACTCGTCGCCGAGATACAGCGTGCCCAGCTCCGCCACGTCCAGCGTGAGGTCCGCTTCGCGGGTCGTCGGGGCGCACGAGGCGCCGGACGGCGAGACCTCCAGCAGATAGCGGCCGCCGGCCAGGCCCGCCGCGTCCCTGACGTCCAGGACCAGGGCCGCCTCGGTCGCGTACGTCCGTGCCTCCAGAGCCCGGGGGACGTCCAGCAGCCGCAGCCACAGCCAGTCCGCCTGGGTCACCACACGGGCGGCGCGCGGGTCCGGCAGGAGGAGCGGCAGCACGTCGTCGGGGGCGCGGTAGCCCGTACGGACCGTGGTGATCCAGTCGATGGAGCAGACGAACCGCCACAGGGAGCGTTCCGCGGCCGGGGTCGCGGCGATCATGCCGCTCACCGTCGCCTTGTTGAGCGGCTGCTTCCGGTCGCCCCAGTTGGCGTCGGCGCGATAGGTGACCAGTCCGTCCGTCTCCCCGTCCGCGGAGCGGTACACCGCGTGGAACGGCTCCGTCCACGTCTCGGACGCCGGGACGTCCACACCGGTGTTCCGCTGCCACCAGCGCTCGTCGCGGGAGACCACGCCGTGCTGCCGTGCGGCGAGACGGGCGTGCAGTCCGGGGCCCAGCTTGCGCACGTCCGCGCCGTCCACCAGCTCGATCCGGCCGCCGTCCGCCTCGGAGGGGACCCTGCCGCGCGGGTCCAGGCCCGCCCGGGGGACGTCGATCTCCCACTCGGTGGTCCAGGCGGCCGGACCGAATCCGTACCGCCCGTAGATCGGGTACTCGGCGGCGATCAGCGACGCCACCACGTCACCACGGTCCTTCGCCGCCGCCAGGTCCTTCGCCATCATCCGGCTGAGCAGCCCGCGCCGCCGGTGCGTGGCGGTCACCGTCACGGCCGTGATCGCGTCCGCCCGCACGGTCGCACCGCCGACGACGGTCAGCTCCTGGGCGAAGGACCGGAAGGTGGCCACACAGCGCCCGGCGTCGAACACGCCCTGCACGCGGTCGAGATCGGCATGGGCCAGACGCAGCGCGATCTCCTCCTCCGGAACCGGTCCCGCCGACGACCGGAGGAATCCGACGCCGACGGCGCGCATCCAGTCGGGGAACTCGGCTGCGGAGACGGTGCGATGATCAAGGCTCATCCGCCCACGCTAGGCACACGGCCCCCGGGATGTCGCGCGCTTTTACGGCCGCCTCGCGGCCACCGGTCAGAACGCCGCCCTGATCTCGCCGACCCGCGCGGCACCGCCCAGCAGCGGCGCGCTCCCGATGCGGGACACCACCGGGGCGTCGACGCCCAGCAGTTCGAGCGAGCGGGCCAGCACGGGCCCCAGGGCGCGCGTCGCGCCGTCGTCGATCTTGAAGGCCAGCGCCCTGCCGTCCGGGAGGGCCAGCGCCTGGACCGCCTCCGCGCCCATCTTGGAGAGCGCGCCCGGCACCTCCCGCATCAGCCAGGTGTCCGGCCGCCGCGTGCCCGCGACGTACTCCGGGTGCGCCCGCATCGCGTCCGCGACCCGGCGCTCCGCCGTGCCGGGCTCCGCCAGCACGAACGACCGGAACGCGCGGGCCAGGCCCACCAGCCCGATCGCCATCAGCGGCGCCCCGCAGCCGTCCGTGCCCAGCGCCGCCACCGGCTCGCCCGCCGCCTCGGCCACGACCTCGCCGACCAGCCGCTGGAGCGGGTGCGCCGGGTCGAGATAGCTCGCGGTGTCCCAGCCGTTGCGTACGCAGACGGCGAGCATCGCCGCGTGCTTGCCCGAGCAGTTCATGGTGAGCGGCTCCCGCACTCCCCCGGCCGCGAGATACGCCTCGGCCTCGACCGGGTCCAGCGGCAGATCGGGCGGGGTCTGGAGATCGTCCGGCTTCAGCCCGTGCTCGGCGAGCATCGTGCGCACCAGCTCCAGGTGGAAGCCCTCCCCCGAGTGGCTCGCGGCGGCCAGCGCCAGCCGCTCCCCCGAGAGATCCAGCCCGGCCCGCAGGATCGCCGCGGCCTGCATCGGCTTGTTGGACGAGCGCGGGAAGACCGGGGCCGCCGGGTCGCCCAGCGCGAGCTCCACGCTCCCGTCGGCGGCCAGGACCACGAGTGACCCCCGGTGACGGCCCTCGGTGAAGCCGGACCGCACGACCTCGGCCAGGACCGGGAGCACGGGCGACGAGGACGGGGCTATGGAGGAGGTCATGGGGTGAGGCCTTCCGGGGGACGGGCGTGACCCGCCCCCCGTCGGGGTCGCCTCAGGCGAGCAGGTCCTCTACTTGTGCTTCCCCGTCACGGTACCTGCGGGCGATCTCCGCGCTGCAATCGTCGACGGTCCGCTGGAGCCGGTGACGGCGCCTGGACACCCGCTGCTCGTAGCGCACGAGCCGCGCCATGGCGGCGAGCAGCTCTTCGTCCGTCCGGGCGTCGAGGTCGGAGAGCTCGACCTCCGCGAGCGTGTCCGCCGCCAGCTGCCGGTACTCGTCGCTGCGCGGCGTGGTGAGGGTGACGTGCCGCACCGACGACCGGTGGACGGACGGGGTGTCGGCGAGGATCTCCGAGAGCCGGTCCACCACGGGCGACTGGGGCCCGCCGCGGCCGGCGAGCTCGGCCCGCAGGATGTCGATGCGGCCCTGGACCAGCCGGCGGACGTAACTGAGGTCCGCCTCGTCGCGCTGCGCCTCCCGGCGCCGGGTCCGCAGCTCCGGCAGCCGCAGCCCGCCGAATTCGGGCTGCGGGCGTACGGAGGCGAGCCCCTCTCCCGCACCGCCCCCGGTCTGCCCCGGCACGGAGACCGCGCCGGGCAGCTGCACGGGCGGCGTGGACAGCTGGCCGGGAGCGTCGTCACCGGTCCGCTGCACCGGTGGCCGCAGGCTGCCGGGTGTACGTGTCACTGGTACGGCGCCGGGCGATGGCCCGGTTCCACGTGTCGTCATGATGTTCCGTCCCCTCGACCGGTGCGTCGGCACACCGACATCGTGCATCGTGCCACTACGCAGGGTGTTCACGCAGGTGCTCTGTACCCGTTCAGCCCAAGATAGGTTGGTCTGTATGCGTGCAGTGATACAGAGAGTGGACGGTGCGAGCGTCACCGTCAGGGACGCCGCGGACGAGTCGCAGGCGCACGGAACGGTCGGCGAAATCGTCGGCGAGGGGCTGTGTGTGCTGGTGGGGGTCACTCACGGCGACACCTCGGAGAAGGCGGCGCAGCTCGCCCGCAAGCTGTGGACCTTGCGGATCCTCGAGGGCGAGAAGTCCTGCTCGGACGTGAATGCACCGCTTTTGGTCATTTCTCAGTTCACCCTCTACGGGGACGCCAGGAAGGGCCGCAGGCCCACCTGGAACGCCGCCGCGCCCGGCGACGTCGCGGAGCCGCTGGTCGACGAGGTCGTGGCACAGCTGCGCGCGCTCGGCGCCCAGGTGGAGACGGGCAGGTTCGGAGCGGACATGCGGGTCTCGCTCACGAACCACGGCCCGTTCACCGTACTGATCGAGGTCTAGAGCCTCCCGGACGGATGCGCGCGCGCCGCCTACGGCTCGACGACGGTCTCCTGGGCGGCGGCCGTGTCACCGGCGATCAGCTCGGCGTCCACCGCCACGTTCCGCTTCACCAGCGCCAGGGCGATCGGCCCCAGCTCGTGGTGGCGGGCCGAGGTGGTGATGAAGCCGAGCTGGCGGCCCTCCTCCCCGTCCGCGGCGAGCCTGACCGGGGTGCCGTGGCCGGGCAGGTGGACCTCGCTGCCGTCCAGGTGCAGGAAGACGAGGCGGCGCGGCGGCTTCCCCAGGTTGTGGACACGGGCGACCGTCTCCTGGCCCCGGTAGCAGCCCTTCTGGAGGTGCACGGCGGTGCCGATCCAGCCCAGCTCGTGCGGGATCGTGCGGTGGTCGGTCTCGAAGCCCACGCGCGGGCGGTGCGCCTCGATGCGCAGCGCCTCGTAGGCCAGGATGCCGGCCACGGGGCCGTGCGCCGCCGCGTACGCCTCCAGGCCGTCCCGGGGCAGGAAGAGGTCACGGCCGTGCGGCGTCTCGCGTACGGCCACGCCGTCGGGGACCTCGGCGATGGAGCCGGCGGGCAGGTGCACGACGGCGAAGTCCTCGGTGCGGTCGGCGACCTCGACCC
This sequence comes from Streptomyces sp. CB02058, assembly GCF_001905505.1. Classification (GTDB taxonomy): domain Bacteria; phylum Actinomycetota; class Actinomycetes; order Streptomycetales; family Streptomycetaceae; genus Streptomyces. Next base: position 66,353 of record NZ_LIPG01000001.1, on the reverse strand, counting down.
GGTAGAAGAACTTCATCGACTCCAGGTACGCGATCAGCTCGCCCTCGGTCCCGGGCTCGGCGTGCATCCACACCGTCGTGCCGTCGTCGACGAGGTAGAGGGCGTGCTCGATGTGCCCGTTGGCGGAGAGGATCAGCGCCTCCGTCGCCTGGTTCGGCGCGAGGTCGCTGACGTGCTGGGTGAGCAGCAGGTGCAGCCAGGCCAGCCGGTCGTCGCCGGTGACCGTGACGACACCGCGGTGCGAGAGGTCGACGAGGCCGCTGCCGTCGGCGAGGGAGCGTTGCTCACGGAACAGGTCGCCGTAGTGCGCGGCGACACCTTCGTCGCGCCCCTCGGCGGGGACGGCGCCGGGCAGGGACAGCAGGGGGCTCTTCATGCGACCAGCGTACGACTCGTACGGCGCGGACTACCGCCCGCCGTCGGGGCCCTCGGCCGGTCCGGACCGCTCCGCCTTCGCCTTCTCCTTCGCCTCCACCGTGCAGCCGGCGCAGCGCCCGAAGATCGCGAAGTGCTTCATGTCGGTCTCGAAGCCGAACGTGCCCCGCAGCTTCTCCGTGAAGTCGGCAACCACGTCCACATCCGCCTCGATGACGTCCGCGCAGTCACGGCAGACCAGGTGGATGTGGTGGTGGCGGTCCGCCAGGTGGTACGTCGGGGCGCCGTGCCCGAGATGGGCGTGACTGACCAGCCCGAGCTCCTCCAGGAGCTCCAGGGTCCGGTAGACGGTGGAGATGTTCACCCCCGACGCGGTCCTGCGCACCTCGCAGAGGATGTCGTCGGGCGTCGCGTGCTCCAGGGTGTCGACGGCCTCAAGGACGAGCTGGCGCTGAGGCGTCAGCCGGTAGCCACGCTGCCGAAGATCGGTCTTCCAGTCGGTGCTCACCACAGCCCCAGTGTAGGGCTGGGTGAGCACGGGCCCGCCTGAACGGACTACTTGAAGAACGCGATGCCGTCGTCCGGCAGGTCCCCGAGGCCCCGCGCCATCTCGGCGACCTCCTCAGGGGTGACGACCTTCTTGAGGTGCGCCGACATGTACGGCCGCAGCTCCACGTCGGGGGTGGCCTTCTCGCCGACCCACATCAGGTCGCTGTTCACATAGCCGTAGAGCCGCTTGCCGCCGCTGTACGGGCCGGAGGCCGCCGTGCGGGCCACCGCGTCGGTGACGAGGTCGATCTGCGGCTTCTGCTTCGCCAGCTCGCCGTACCAGACCTCGACGATGCCCTGGTCGCGGACCATGACGATCTCGACCTTGCGGTCCTTGTCGACGCGCCAGTAGCCGGACTCGGACTCCAGCGGCTTGACCTGCTTGCCCTCGGCGTCGAGCACCCAGGAGTGCGAGACGTACTCGAGGAAGTCCCGGCCGTCGTGGCTGAAGGTGACTTCCTGGCCGAAGTTGCACTTCTCGGCACCGGGGAAGTCGGCGACACCCGCACCCGCCCAGTTGCCCAGGAGGAAGGCCAGCGGCACGAGGTCCGGGTGGAGGTCGGACGGAATCTCGATCATGAGCGGCTCAGACGATCTGTGAGGTGTACGGAAGGTGTTCGGCGAGGGTCAGCGCTGGCCCTGGTACAGCTTCTTCACGGCCACCACGGCGAAGGCGAGCACGCCGACGCACACCAGGACCAGCAGGGCGGAGAAGAAGGCCTCAAGCACGGGAGCTCCTCGGAACGAACGACATGACGGCAGCGGACGGCCGGGCCCCCAGCCTAATGGGTGGGGGCCCGGCACGGCGGTCCGGGGTTTCCCCCGGGCGCGGTCCGCTCAGCCCAGGAGCTGGTTCTGCAGGATGACGGTCTGGTGGAAGGGAACGGCTTCCGTTCCGGCCTCGCCCTTGCGGCTGTGGACGATCAGGGCGACGGTGTCCCCGGCCAGCACGTACGCGTGCCGGACCTGCTCCGCGCCGTACGGCTCGGCCTCGGCGTACACGTGCGCGGTGGTGAACTGCGGCCCGGCCGTCGAGGTCCAGTCCTCGTCGAAGGAGGGCTCGTCCGTCCCGTCGAGCGGGATCGGCAGGGAGCCGTTCTCGAAGAGGTCGTCGTGGAAGGACGTCGCGTACGCCACCGAGTTGAACCGGAGCAGATAGACCCGGGACGAGGTGCCGTCCGGCATGGTCCAGGCGCGGGCCGCGATGTGGCGCAGCGCGGTGTCCTCCAGCTGCTGGGTGAGGTCGGCGCGCTCGGCCTCGGGGTACTCGGACGCGTACTGCGCGATGTCCGTCCAGCCGCCGTCGAGCTTCTTGTCGACCGTGGCGCCCGCCGGCGCGGGCAGCAGCAGACGCCGCAGGTCCGCGTGGTGGACCTCCGCCGTGTTGGAGTCGCTGTACGGGCGCGGGGAGCCGGCGGGCAGCGCGGGCAGGCTCAGCCGGGGGTAGCCCCAGCGCCCGTCGTCCCGCGTGGCGAGCCCCGGCACGTCGGTGCGCTCCATCGACGTGATCCCGGCGGCCGTCCCCGCGCCGAGCCCTCCGAGCACCAGCACGGCGGCCGTCCACCGGGCGACGGCACGCAGGACACGGCGCTGGGAACGGGCAGCGGCGGCCTGTACCGGCGCCGGCTCCGGGAGGTCCGCCGTAAGGACCTGCGGCGGGTCCTGCGGAACCGGGGGGACGAGGGGCGGGGCCGCCGGAGGAGCGACCGTGTCGGTCGGTCCGGCCGTCTGCTCGGTCATACGTACTCCCCCGGGGACGTGATGTGGTCCAGCTGGTCCTTCAGCATCTCGGCGACGGCGGCCTTGTCGACGGGCTTGAGGCCGGAGGCCCAGTAGCTGATGCTCAGCTCACCGTCGTACGCCGTGCACACCATGTCCTCGATCTCGCTGTCGCCGTCCTTGGGCTGGAGGTAGCAGGCCGCCTGCCTGGTGTGACCCTTGATCTTCGGGCCGTCGCGGAACACGCGGAGGGCGTCGAACAGCCCCGTCTGGAAGGTGTGGAATTCCCGCACCGCCTTCTTGTCCTTCATCCGCATGATCTCGGCCTGCACCTCCAGGTCGTTCTCCTGCGAGACGTACGAACGGACGGCGAGGCCCTGCACCCGGAGCCGGTCGATCCGCTTGTCGAACTCCCGGCGCTCCTTGCCCGCCAGCCCGCGGTTGCCCTCCTTCATCACGGCGGTGGCCTGCCTGCCGTCCACCTCACCGTCGTTGCCGAGCTCCCGGATGTCGGGGCCGAGCCGGAAGCCCTTGGGTACGGGGAGCAGCAGCTTGCTCAGCGCGGTGTCGGACCTGCCCCGGCTCCTGTCACCCGCCGGGTCCTTGCCGGGCTCGCGCCCCGGCTCCCAGAGGGTCGTCTCCACGGTGCGGTCCGCAGTGTCGACGGTGGCCTTCGTGTACGCGCCCGCGCCGCCGACGGCGCCGAGCACCAGCACGAAGGGGAGCGCGGTGAGCAGAATCCGCCGGGCCCGCCCGGTGCGCGCGGGGGTGGCCGGGACCTCGGCCGCCGTGACGCCCGGGGTCGTCTCCGGGACTGCTGCCTCGGTGTCCGGGGCCGCCGCCGTGACGTCCGGCGCTGCCTCCGGAGCTGTTGCCTCGACGTCCGGGGCCGTCTCCGGGGGGTCGGGCAGGGTCATGTCGTTCACAGGCGCTCCAGCTGTCGCTCGGCCAGCGTCCGGATGTCCTTCTTGCTGATCGTCCGGGTGTCGAACAGATTGATCTCGACCATGACGTCACCGCGGTGTATGACGGCCCTCGCCCGGTAGAAGGGCAGATAGCCGGGCTTCCGGTCGACTCCGTAGACGTAGTAGCGGCCGTCTCCGCTGCCCTTGACCGGGTCGCCCTCGTTGCCGGCGCCTTCCTCGGTCCCGGACATGTACGAGCGCTGCCCGTCGGCGAACTCCTCGGCGGAGGTGTTCACCCCGGAGGCGAACTGGACGAGCCGGACCGTGGCTTCGCGGTGCTCGCCCTTCTTCCAGGCGGCCCCCGCGACGCGGCGGATGTCGGCCTCCAGGAGGTACTCGAACATGGTGTCCTCGCTGTAGAAGTCGCGGGCGAGGCTGCCCACGGTCATCCAGCCGTCGTCCAGCCAGTCCACGTCCTTGTTCTCGCTCCACCCCGACGGACGGTCGATGATCAGCTTGCGCAGATCGCCGTCCGTCTTGACCTGCCGGTCCTGCGAGGCGGGCAGCGGGGCCGGCACCTTGTCCGCGGGCAGCGCCTTCGCCGGGTACTCCAGACGGGGCTGGGAGAGCGCGGGCAGCGGCGTCGGTGGCCGTTCGGCCTGGATTCCGTATCCGACGGCCGTGCCGCCGGAGATGCCGAGGAGCGCCGCGGCGGCGATCAGCAGGGTCGTACGGCCGCGCGGCCGAGGGCGCGCGGGGACGGCCGGCGGAGCGGCGGGCACGTCAGGAATGGTGTCGTTCGGTTCCAAAAGGGTCCCCCCCAAGAGACCTGAAGCGCGGGTTCCGTCACCCGCGCACACAACTGACTCACAGGTCACAGGGGAGGTTGCTCACCCGCGGATTACAGTTCGGTACATGTCGAAGAAGCTCGTGATCAAGGTGACCGCCGGAGCCGATGCCCCCGAGCGCTGCTCGCAGGCCTTCACCGTCGCGGCCGTGGCCGTCGCCAGCGGGGTCGAGGTCTCGCTGTGGCTGACCGGCGAGTCCGCCTGGTTCGCCCTGCCCGGCCGCGCGGCCGAGTTCGAACTGCCGCACTCCGCGCCGCTGCCCGATCTGCTCGACTCGATCCTGGCGGGCGGCCGGCTCACGCTCTGCACCCAGTGCGCGGCACGGCGCGACATCACGGAGAAGGACGTCCTGGAGGGCGTACGCATCGCGGGCGCCCAGGTCTTCGTGCAGGAGGCCATGACGGACGGCACCCAGGCGCTCGTCTACTGAGCCCGCTCCGGGGACTGCCCCGGCCGCCCTCAGCGGCGTTTCCTGCCGTCGAGCTCGTCCCACCACTCGTCCGACTCCGGGTCGCCGGAGGGATCGTCCCACCAGCGGTCCTCCGGCCCCCGCCGGTTCGCGATCACCGCCGCGACGGGCGGCACGACCATGGCGACCACGCACATCGCGACCGCCGCGGGGACGGACCACAGGCGCACGAAGGCCCAGGCGGAGACGAACAGGAAGAGGCATCCGCCCATCATCAGGAAGTAGACGCGCCTACGCCGGGCGTACATACCTCCAGCGTAGAACTCCCGGGCCCGGAACTCTCCTTGGGCGCGGCACGGACCCGGACGGCACGAAGGGCCGCACCCCGGTACAGGTGGCGTCCAAACCCCCTGGGGTGCGGCCCTCCGGCCGTTCGTGCGCGTGAAACTACACGGCGATGGCGACCTCGGCGAGGCCCCCGGTCTGCGCCACGACCGTACGGTCGGCGGTGCCGCCCGGAACGAGGGCGCGCAGCGTCCAGGTGCCCTCGGCCGCGTAGAAGCGGAACTGTCCGGTCGCCGAGGTGGGAACCTCGGCGGTGAACTCACCGGTCGAGTCCAGCAGACGGACGTAGCCGGTGACGGGCTCGCCGTCGCGGGTCACGCTGCCCTGGATGGTGGTCTCGCCCGGCTTGATCGTCGAAGCGTCGGGGCCGCCGGCCTGTGCTCCACACATGGTGTTCTGTCCTTCTGGTCGGGGTCCTGCTGATCGGATCCTGCGGAATTACTTGTTGGCGCCGAGCTCGATCGGCACGCCCACGAGGGAGCCGTACTCGGTCCACGAACCGTCGTAGTTCTTGACGTTCTCCTGGCCGAGCAGCTCGTGCAGGACGAACCACGTGAGCGCGGAGCGCTCACCGATGCGGCAGTACGCGATGGTGTCCTTCGACAGGTCGACCTGCTCGTCCTCGTAGAGGGCCTTGAGCTCGTCGTCCGACTTGAAGGTGCCGTCGTCGTTGGCGTTCTTCGACCACGGGATGTTGCGGGCGCTCGGCACGTGGCCGGGGCGCTGCGACTGCTCCTGCGGGAGGTGCGCCGGGGCGAGCAGCTTGCCGCTGAACTCGTCGGGCGACCGCACGTCGACGAGGTTCTGGCTGCCGATGGCCTTCACGACGTCGTCGCGGTAGGCGCGGATCGACTCGTCCTGGGCCTTGGCCTTGTACTCGGTGGCCGGGCGCGTCGGGACGGCGTCGGTCAGGTCGCGGGAGTCGAGCTCCCACTTCTTGCGGCCGCCGTCGAGCAGCTTGACGTTCTCGTGGCCGTACAGCTTGAAGTACCAGTACGCGTACGAGGCGAACCAGTTGTTGTTGCCGCCGTAGAGGACGACGAGCGTGTCGTTGCCGATGCCCTTCTCGGAGAGCAGCTTCTCGAAGCCGGCCTGGTCGACGAAGTCACGGCGGACCGGGTCCTGGAGGTCCTTCGTCCAGTCGATCCGGATCGCGTTCTTGATGTGGTTCTTCTCGTACGCCGAGGTGTCCTCGTCGACCTCGACGATGGCGACCTGCGGGTCGTCGATGTGGGCCTCGACCCAGTCGGCGTCGACCAGGACGTCTGCGCGGCTCATGTGTTTCTCCTCCGGGGCAGTCTGCGGCGGGGTGGTGCGGAGTGCGGGTGCGGGGTGTACGCGCAGGTGCGTGCGGAACGCGTACGGGAGGCACGGTCCGGCCCTGACGAAGTCGAAGGGCCGGGGGAAAACGGGAGAGATCCCGCTCAGAAGGTGCGACAGAGCATGGCGGCGACGCGGCACAGGTCTACTGCCCGCCGCTTCGTGAGGTCCGCCTGTCGCTTCATGTGTCCGATCGTAGGGAGGTACGGGCGGAGATGTCACCGTCGTGTCGCATGATGAGACACGATCGTCCGCGATGCGAGACGAGTGAGCCCTCGGTCCGTGCGGCGGCAGGAATTCCGGGCCTCCTCGCCCGGCCGCCATCTGCGCCTCGGACCGGTCCGTCTCATTATCCGGATCGGCTGTCCGGACCGGCTTCCGCGATCCCCCTACCCCGCCCGGCGGCAGGCTATCCGCGAGGCGCCCGACTCGACGCCTCAGCCCGCGAGTTCGATGTCGGCGCCCGTCATCGATATCTCCAGGCCTCCGGGCGCGACCTCGATCTTCTCCAGCTCCAGCCCGTCCGGCAGTCCGCTGATCCCGCGCTCGAAGTCCGTCTTCTGCCTGACCAGGTCCTCCAGGCCGGGGATGCCCTCGCCCGGGACCTCGTCGGCGTGCACCTTGACCGTGTCGCCGTCGACCAGGGTGACGGTCGACAGCACGCTGCGCTTCAGCTCGCGGTCCAGCAGCGGGATGCGGACCGAGCCGGTGACCTTGACCTTGCCGTTGCCGCCGTAGGCCACGGTGACCCCGTCGTCGGCAGCCTCGGTGAGGGCGGCGTAGGAGACGACGGCCGTCCCGGTCGCCCTGGCGGCCTTAGCGCTGGTGTAGCCGGCGCCGAGGGTGACCTCGTGCAGCTGGGCCCTGATCTCGCCGATCCGCAGCTCCCGGCCGGCCGCCTTGGCCCGCATGTCCTTGACCGTCACGTCGACCCGGTCGAGCTCCGACCCCGCCAGCTGCGTCAGAAAGGGGAAACCCTTGATCGATATCTCGGTCGAACCGGCCTCCGCGCTGCCGAACGCGACCCGGTCCTCGGCCTCGGACTCCGCGAGGTGGACGGCGGCACGGTCGACGGCGACGAAGACGCCGCCCAGAACCACGGCGATGATCAGCAGTATTCGCAGTGCGCGCATGCCTGGTGTTCCCCCACTCGGACCGGCCGGACCTCTGGCGCCGCGAGCCTACTGCCGCCGTGCGGCGCACCCGGAGTGATCGACGATCGGAAGGCCCGCCCGGTTCCGGAAGAGCGGGGAACGGCGGGAGCGCGAGGACGTCAGGCGATCGCCCGGCCGATCAGATAGACGGCGGGAGCCGCGGCCGTGAGCGGCAGCGCCACCCCTGCCGTCATGTGCACGAAGCGCGACGGGTAGTCGTAGCTGGCCACCCGCAGGCCGATCAGCGCGCAGCCGCCGGCCGCGAACCCGAGAAGGGCGGCGCCCGCGCCGAGGCCGAGGAACGTCCCGGCCGCGAGGCCGACGGCCGTCGAGGCGAGCAGCGCCGCGACGACCGAGACCGGGCCGGGCAGCGGCAGCGCCCTGACGAGCACGCCCGCGGCGACCGCGATCCCGCCGGCCGTCACGGCGTCGGGGACGGCCGCCAGATGCCCGGCGGCCAGCACCGCGAGCGAGGCCGAGGCGACGGTGGCCGTCAGCCCGTACATCCGCTCGTCGGCCCCGGCACGGCTGCGCAGCTGGAGGACGATGGTCAGCAGCACCCAGACGCCGAGCGTGCCGAGGATGGCCGCGGGGGCGTTGCTCCGGCCCGCGATCAGCAGGACGACGTCGGCCACGAAGCCGCCCGCGAAGGCGAGCGCGATGCCCTGCCTGGCCGGCCACATGCCGTTGAGCCGGAACCAGCCGGCGGCGGTCACGGCCTGCAGCAGGACCAGGGGCACCAGCAGCGCGTACGCCCCGATGGCGGCACCGAGCGCGAGGAGCAGACCGAGGCCCGCGGTGATCGCGGCGGGCTGCATGCCCGGCGCGATGATCGGCGAGCGGCCCTCGGCGCGGGCCCGCTGGGCGTCGGTGATCCGGCTGTTGCCCAGGGTCGTGGGCGCCCCGTAGCCGGACCCGTCGGGCCGGACGGCCGGTGCCTCGGGCGCCACCGGAGCGGCGGGCGCGGCCGGGGCCTCGGGCGGCAGCGGACAGGCGGCCTGCGCGGGGGCGGGCGCCTGTGCGGGGGGCGCGGGCTCGGGCTGCCGCGGCTGGACCGTCGGCTGGTACGTGGTGTCCCAGGTCTGGCCCTGCCACGTCTGGGCGACGCCCTCGTCCGCCCGGCCGCCCTGCGGCAGGCCCTGCTCCGGATAGACGGGGGCGGCCTGCGGCTGCTGTCCCGGGGCCGGGGCCTGCTGGCCGTAGCCCTGGGCGGGCTGCGGCTGCCCGTACGCCGGCTGCTCGCCGTACGACTGCTGCGGGTGCGGCTGGTGCTGCTGCTCGCCGTACGGCTGCTGCGGGTACTGCTGCTGCGGCCGGTTGTACGCCGGGTCGTGGGGCTGCTGCTGCGACTGCCCGTACGCCGGGTCCTGGGGCTGCGGCTGTCCGTACGCCGGGTCCTGGGGCTGCGGCTGTCCGTACGCCGGGTCCTGGGGCTGCGGCTGTCCGTACGCCGGGTCGTAGGGCTGCTGCTGCGGCTGCCCGTACGGCTGCCCGTACCCCGGGTCGTACGGATACTGCTGATCGTTGTCGCTCATGGTCTGCGGTTCACCCTCCTGCGAACGGCGGGAGCACCTCGACCGTGCCGCCCTCGGCAAGCCGTACGGTCTCATGTCCCCGGGTCCCCACGGGATTCCCGTCTATCAGGAACGAGCACCGGAGCAGCACGCGCGACAGCTCACCGGGGTGCCGCTCGCGCACCCCGTCGAGCGCCTCGGCCAGCGTGTCCGCCGCGTACGGCTCCTCTGCGGTCCCCGCGGCGGCCTTGGCCGCGGCCCAGTAGCGGATGGTCCCCGCCGCCATGGCGGCACCCCTTTCGTCGTGCGTCAGCTGTCCATCATGGATCACGCCGACTCCGTCCAGTCCGCGATACGGGTCAGCAGCTTCCCGTCCGCCGCGTTCTCCGCGTGGCCCATGCCGTGCTCCAGCCAGAGATCGGCCCGGCCCCCCGCGGCTGCGGCCAGCATCCGCGGGTGGTCGACCGGGAAGTACGGGTCCCGGTCGCCGTGCACGATCAGCAGCGGCGCGGTGATCAGCGGGACCGCCTCGACCGGGGAGAGCGGCACGGGGTTCCAGTCCTCGCGGTGGATACGGGTGCGGAAGCCGAGGCGGCCGACGATCCGGCCCAGGGGGCGGGTGACCACCCAGTGCAGCCGGCGCATCGGGGCGGTGCCCCGGTAGTACCAGCGCGCCGGAGCGCTCACGGCGACGACGGCGTCCGTATGCGCCCCTGCGCGCCCCTCATGCGCCTCTGTGCGCCGCCCCACCCGATCGGCCCCCGGCGCCTCCGATTCTTCCGCCACCGATCCACCGGCTTCGGGCGCCGTATACAGAGCGGCGTGCCTGAGCACCACGGAACCGCCCATCGAGAAGCCGACCGTAACGATCCGCCGGTGTCCCAGCGACCTCGCCCAGGCGACCGCCGCCGCCAGATCCAGCACTTCGCGGTCGCCCACCGTGGACCGTCCGCCCGACTTTCCGTGGCCCCGAAAGGAGAAGGTGATCACGGCCGCACGCTGCGCGAACACCTCGGCGGCCCGCAGCACGGCCGGCCGGTCGACCGAGCCGGTGAAGCCGTGCGCGAGGACGACGGCCGTCGTTGCGGGCGCACTGCCTCCGGCGGCACCGGAACCCGCCGTACACGGGGTGTACACCGCCTCGATACGGACCCCGTCACCCGTCAGCAATGTGGTGCGCCGGGGGATCGGCGTGATCGAGGGAACAGAAGAACTCAGGAATCGACCCTCGGACACAGAACTCATGTGGGCTATTCTGCTGCGAAGAGGATCCGGGCAAAGCAGCCCCCGGGTCCTTTTGTGCTTTCCGAGCGTTGTTACGGCAACGTTTCCATAAGCTCAGCGGCCCCCTGGCGCGGGGCAGCACAGTAAAAACCGTATGACGGCCGTAGTGGGTGATGGTCGTACGGGAGTACGAAGCAGTGCCGCATACTCCCCCGGGTCCGACCCGGGAGTGCCCCTCTCGCAGGGAACGAGGAGGACCGACGTAATGGGCGAGCTAACCGTGCACTATCCGACGACCCAGGCAGGTGGGCGGCGATGAGTTCACTGCTGCTTCTGACGAATGCCCTTCAACCGTCGACGGAGGTGCTCCCCGCTCTCGGCCTTCTGCTGCACAGCGTGCGGGTCGCCCCCGCCGAAGGACCCGCACTCGTCGACACCCCTGGTGCCGACGTGATCCTCATCGACGGCCGCCGCGACCTCCCGCAGGTGCGGTCGCTGTGTCAGCTGCTCCGGTCCACCGGCCCCGGCTGTCCGCTGATCCTCGTCGTGACGGAGGGCGGCCTCGCGGCCGTCACCGCCGACTGGGGCATCGACGACGTCCTGCTGGACACCGCGGGCCCCGCCGAGGTCGAGGCCCGGCTGCGGCTGGCCACCGGCCGCCAGCAGATCACCGCCGACGACTCCCCCATGGAGATCCGCAACGGTGACCTGTCGGTCGACGAGGCGACGTACAGCGCCAAGCTGAAGGGCCGGGTCCTCGACCTGACCTTCAAGGAATTCGAACTGCTCAAGTACCTCGCGCAGCACCCGGGCCGGGTCTTCACCCGCGCCCAGCTGCTCCAGGAGGTCTGGGGCTACGACTACTTCGGCGGCACCCGCACGGTCGACGTCCACGTACGGCGGCTGCGCGCCAAGCTCGGCCCCGAGCACGAGTCGCTGATCGGCACCGTCCGCAACGTCGGCTACCGCTTCGTCACCCCCGAGAAGGCGGACCGCGCCTCCGAGGAGGCCAAGGCCAAGGCCGCCCCGAAGCCGGTCGACGAGGACGTCACCCGTCCGGAGCAGTCGGCGGAGGCCGAGATCACGGAAGAAGCCCCGGTCCGGCCTGCCAAGCGGTAGGTCGATCCGCGTAGACTGCCGCGCGTGGCCAAGGTGACGCGGGACGATGTGGCGAGACTGGCGGGGACCTCGACAGCGGTCGTCAGCTACGTCATCAACAACGGACCCAGGCCGGTTGCCCCGGCCACGCGCGAGCGGGTGCTCGCCGCGATCAAGGAGCTGGGTTACCGGCCCGACCGGGTCGCCCAGGCGATGGCATCGCGGCGCACCGATCTCATAGGGATGATCGTGCCGGACGCCCGGCAGCCGTTCTTCGCGGAGATGGCGCACGCGGTCGAACAGGCCGCGGCCGAGCGCGGGAAAATGGTGCTCGTCGGCAACTCGGACTACCGCGACGAGCGCGAGGTCCACTATCTGCGGGCCTTCCTCGGCATGCGGGTCTCCGGGCTGATCCTGGTCAGCCAGGGCCCCAGCGAGCGCGCGGCGGCCGAGATAGAGGCGTGGGACGCCCGTGTCGTCCTGCTGCACGAGCGCCCCGAGGCCATCGACGACGTCGCGGTCGTCACCGACGACATCGGCGGCGCCCAGCTCGCCACCCGCCATCTCCTGGAGCACGGCAACGCCTATGTGGCGTGCCTCGGCGGCACGGAGTCGACCCCGGTGGTCGGCGACCCGGTCGCCGACCACATCGAGGGCTGGCGCCGGGCGATGCACGAGGCCGGGCGCTCGACGGACGGCCGGCTCTTCCACGCCCCGTACAACCGCTACGACGCCTACCAGGTCGCCCTGGAGCTGCTCTCCGGCCCCGACAGGCCCCCGGCCATCTTCTGCTCGACGGACGACCAGGCCATCGGGGTGCTGCGGGCCGCGCGCGAGCTGCGCATCGACGTGCCCGGAGAGCTCGCGGTGGCGGGCTTCGACGACGTGAAGGAAGCGGGGCTGACCGATCCGCCGCTGACGACGGTCTTCTCCGACCGGCCCGCGATGGCACGGGCCGCCGTGGACCTGGTGCTCGACGACTCGCTGCGGGTCTCGGGCTCCCGGCGCGAGCGGCTGAAGCAGTTCCCGTCCGCCCTGGTGGTCCGCCGGTCGTGCGGCTGCGGAGAACCGACGGTGACCAAGCGGTAGCGGGGCGCACCCTTATATCGGGCATACGAGGTTCTGCCGGGCTTCTCAGGGGGCACTCAGGCTGCTCTCATGTTCGCTGTCCACTCTCGTAGGCATGACCGACAGCCACCGCCCGAGCGGCGAGTACCCGATGTCCCCCTCGAACGACAACGGTTCGTACGACAACGGTTCGTACGACAGCTCTTCGTACGGCAGCGCGTCGCAGGGCGGCACCCCCGAGGGTGCCGCCCCGTACGGAACCCCCTCGTACGGCGGTGCCCCGCAGGCCGGTACCTCGCAGAGCGGTGGCTCGCAGGCCGGCGCCCCCTACGGCGGTGGCGAGGCGGCCTACCCGCCGCCCCCGGCCTACGGGCCCGGCGGAGGGACCTCGACTGCGTTCCACGCCTGGCCGGCCCCCGCCCCCGAGCCCGCGGCCCCGGACGCCTCGGCGTCCCCGCGCCGGGTCAAGCGCCCTTACGCGCTGCTGGCGGCCGTGGCCATCGCGGCGGCGGCCGTCGGCGGCGGCACCGCCACGCTCATGGGAGAGCTGGCGGGCGGCAGCTCCAGCGGCTCCGGTTCCAGCGGTGTCGTCAGCGGCACCACCGTCTCGCAGAGCAGCGCGGGCACCGTCTCCGGCGTGGCGGCGGCCGTGTCGCCGGCCATCGTCGAGATCACCGCGACGTCCTCGGCGGGCGAGGCCACCGGCTCGGGCGTCGTCATCACCGCGGACGGCGAGATCGTCACCAACAACCACGTCATCTCCGGCGCTTCCCAGATCAAGGTGGCCCTCAGCACCGGCAAGTCCTACACCGCCGATGTCGTCGGCACCGACCCCGACAAGGATCTGGCGCTCATCAAGCTCCAGAACGCGAGCGGGCTGAAGACGGCCACGCTCGGCGACTCCTCCTCGGTGAAGGTCGGCGACCAGGTCGTGGCGATCGGCTCACCCGAGGGCCTCACCGGCACGGTCACCAGCGGCATCGTCTCGGCCCTCGACCGCGACGTCACGGTCGCCAAGGACGAGGAGCAGGGCCAGCAGCAACAGCAGCAGGGCGGTCAGCAGTGGCCGTTCGAGTTCGGCGGCCAGCAGTTCAACGGCGACACCGGCTCGTCCACCACGACGTACAAGGCCATCCAGACCGACGCCTCGCTCAACCCCGGCAACTCCGGCGGCGCCCTCATCAACATGAACGGCGAGATCATCGGCATCAACTCCGCGATGTACTCGCCCAGTTCGTCCAGCACCTCGGGCAGCACCGCCGCGGGCAGCGTGGGTCTCGGCTTCGCCATCCCGGTCGACACCCTCAAGGCCGACCTGGACACCCTGCGGGCCGGCGACGGCTCCTGACGAGGAGGTCCTCATGAATCCCGCGACGGATCACACGGCCGCCGGCCCCTCCGGCCTGGCCCTGCCACTCGCCCTGGCCGCCGAACTGGCCGCCCGGGCACCCGCCTCGGCGGCCACCCGGCCGCCCGAGATCCGCGGCGGCACGAGCCGCGGACGCCGTGCCGCGCGACGCCGTGCGGCGGCCGTGCGAGGCTGAGAACACCGCACCGCCGCACCGGCGACAAGAGGAAGAGGACGAAGAAGCGATGAGCCCCGCCGAAGACGATCCGCAGCGCGTACTGATCGTCGACGACGAGCCCGCCGTCCGCGAGGCACTGCAGCGCAGCCTCGCCTTCGAGGGGTACGGAACAGAGGTGGCCGTGGACGGCTACGACGCCCTGGCCAAGGCCGAGGCGTACGCCCCCGACCTGATCGTCCTGGACATCCAGATGCCCCGCATGGACGGCCTCACCGCCGCCCGGCGCATCAGGGCCACCGGGTCGACGACACCCATCCTGATGCTCACCGCACGCGACACCGTCGGCGACCGGGTCACCGGCCTCGACGCGGGCGCGGACGACTACCTCGTCAAGCCCTTCGAGCTGGACGAGCTCTTCGCCCGCATCCGGGCCCTGCTGCGCCGCAGCTCGTACGCGACCGCGGCCGGGGCCGAGGTGCCCGACGACGACGTGCTGTCCTTCGCCGACCTCCGCATGGACCTGAACACCCGCGAGGTCACCCGGGGCACCCGCCGGGTCGAGCTCACCCGCACCGAGTTCACCCTCCTGGAGATGTTCCTGGCCCACCCCCGGCAGGTGCTGACCCGGGAGCAGATCCTCAAGGCGGTCTGGGGCTTCGACTTCGAACCCAGCTCCAACTCACTGGACGTGTACGTGATGTACCTGCGCCGCAAGACCGAAGCCGGCGGCGAACCGCGCCTGGTCCACACGGTGCGGGGCGTCGGCTACGCCCTGCGCTCCGGCGGCGGTGACGGGTGACCGGCCTGCGCCGCCGGCTCCGTTCCCTCCCGCTCCGCTCCCGGCTCGCCCTGCTGGTCGCCATGGCGGTCGCGGTGGCGGTGGCCGCGGTGGCGGCGGCCTGCTGGTTCGTGACGCGGCAGCAGCTGGAACACCAGCTGGACGAATCGCTGCGCGGCTCGAAGGTGGACCAGCTCGTCCTGCAGAACCTGTACGCCTACTGCAAGGGCAGCACATCCCAAGTGCCCCCGCCGCTGCCCGGCGTCACGGTCCAGCTCATCGACTCCCAGGGCACGGTCTGTGTCGCCCCCGACGCCGCGTCGTCGAAGCTCCCGGTGAGCGGCGACGACGTGGCCGTGGCCAAACGGGAGCGGACGTACACCCTGCACTCGGTGACGGCCGAGGACGGCAAGGACATGCGGGTCTACACCTCCCCGCTCGAGGTCCGGGGCCCGGGGGGCGACTCCGGGAACCTCGCTGTCTCCCTCGCGCGCCCCATGAGCGAGGTCACCGACCCGCTCTCCACCCTGGCCTGGGTCCTGATCCTCGTCGCCGGCATCGGCGTCGTCGGCGCCGGCGCCGCCGGCCTCTGGGTCGCCCGCACCGGACTGCGCCCGGTCGACGACCTCGCGCACGCCGTCGCCCACGTGGCCGAGACCGAGGACCTGACCATCCGCATCCCCGCCGAGGGCGAGGACGAGATCGCCCGGCTCTCCCGCTCCTTCAACTCGATGACCAGCTCCCTGGCCATCTCCCGCGACCGCCAGTCGCAGCTCATCGCCGACGCGGGGCACGAGCTGCGCACCCCGCTGACCTCGCTCCGCACCAACATCGAACTGCTCGCCCGCAGCGACGACACCGGCCGGGCCATCCCGCCCGAGGACCGCAAGGCCCTGATGGCGTCGGTCAAGGCCCAGATGACGGAGCTGGCCGCGCTCATCGGCGACCTCCAGGAGCTCTCCCGCCCGGACGCCGCCCAGCCCGGCCCCTTCCAGGTCGTGGGGCTGCACGACATCACCCGTAACGCCCTCCAGCGCGCCCGGCTGCGCGGCCCCGAGCTCACCATCACCGCCGAACTGGCACCCTGGTACGTCCGCGCCGAACCCGCAGCCCTGGAGCGTGCGATCGTCAACGTCCTGGACAACGCGGTGAAGTTCAGCCCGGCGGGCGGGACGATCGACGTCGTCCTGCACCGCGGCGAGCTGACCGTGCGGGACCACGGCCCCGGCATCCCCGCCGAGGAACTCCCCCACGTCTTCGACCGCTTCTGGCGCTCCCCCTCGGCCCGCCAGCTCCCCGGCTCCGGCCTCGGCCTCTCCATCGTGGCCCGCACGGTCCAGCAGGCGGGCGGAGACATCGCCCTGACCCCGGCCGAGGGCGGCGGCACCCTCGCCTCGATCCGCCTCCCGGGAGCGCCGCAGCCGCCACCGGGGCAGTGAGCGCAGCTCAAAGGCGCCGACGGAACTCCGCGGCGAACTGCGGGACGCCACCCGCATCCAGCCTGTCCAACAGCCCGTGCAGGTCACGCGGTTCCCGACGGTAGCCGGCAACCTGCCCACGGAGGACGGCAGCGACGTCGACCGGAGCGAGGTCCAGCAGGTCCAGAAGAAAGTCGTCCGGGCGCAGAACCTCGATGTCGTACGGGTCGGATGCCGCCGGAGGGAAGTCCTTGACGTTCGAGGTGACCACCGCATGCGCCTGACCACGGACAGCCGCGGCAAGCACATGGCGATCCTTCGGGTCGTTCACCATCACCGGAACGAGCCCCCCGTACCCGGATACGAGGCTGTCCGGAAACGTGCCCGCCATCGCGTCGACCAGCGTCTTGGCCTTCACCTCCCCGATCCGCTCGGAGACATTCCTCAGCAGCTCGTCGAGGATGTCGGACGACCAAAGCGGTTCGTACAACTCCGCCTGGGCAAGGCGAAGCAACGTGTCCCTCAGGTAGTTCGGGAAGAGAACGCAGGTGTCCAGGACGACGCGTTGCACATCGCTCCAGTCGAGTCGGCCGAGTCAGGGATCAGGCGTCGTACAGTCCGGCGTCTTCGGTCAGTTCGACCAGCCGGTCCAGCCCCTGCCGACGCTGCACGCGCCGCTTCTCCTTGTAGGCGAGCACGTCCTCCAGCAGCACTCGGCGGTGCCGGCCGGGCCGGGAGAAGGGGACGCCCCCTTCGTCGAGGATCTTGACGAAGGTCGGCCGGCTGACCCCCAGCAGATCCGCGGCCTCCTGGGTGGTGAGCGTGGTGTTCACGGGAGCGACGGTTACCGCCTTGCCCTCCGACAAGGCCCTGACCACCACCATGAGGGCTTCGTAGACCTCCGAGGGCAGGGTGCGGGTGCTTCCGTCGGGACCTCGCAGCAGCGCGGGCTCGGCAGCCTGGGGAGTCCGGTCGAGGAAGGCGCAGAGCTCGGCGATCTCCGCACGGTGCTCGGGCAGGAGGGTGCGGTCTTCCGTGGTGCCGTTCATGGCTCGGTCTCCTTCGAGGGTCTCCACAGCATCGCACAATTCGAAAGAAACGCAAGTGTGCCACCTCGGCCGCCACCGGGGCAGTGAGCGGGGCTCAGACCGCCGGGTTGTGGCGGATCAGCGACTCCACCAGGCCGGAGCGGGTCGCCGGGAAGTCGAGCGGGACGATCCCCAGCCCGGTCCAGCCCGACGCCTCCGCCCCGTCGAGGAACGCGTGCACCTGCGGGTTGAGCCGGTCGGAGTTCCAGCGGGGCGGCAGCAGCGCCGCCGTGCTCACGTAGTTCATGAACAGCTTGCCGGGCTGCTGGGCGGCCTTGCGGAACTGCGCCTCGATCTTCGGGTACTTGGCGAACGGCTCCGCCATGTAGTCGTCCTGGATGTCGAAGAGCGCGGAGTCGGCGTACCGCACTCCCGGCAGGCCCCCGTTGTCGGCGAGCAGCACGACCTTCCCCCGGGCCGCGCCCAGGTCCGGGAGCGTGGAATCGAGGCGGAGGAGCGGGCGCCAGCCCTTGCTGTCGAGGTAGATGTCGAAGATCCGCCGGAACGCGGCGTCGCTCTCCTCCGAGTACTCCTGCTTGACCCGCATCAGCACGGTCTCGGACGGGTGCCCGGCCAGGAAGTCCCGGCAGGCGCCCAGCACGTCGTCGAAGTTCAGGTTCTGGTACGACGCCCCGTGGTGGATGGCGTACGCGTCGCCGCTGATCCGGCAGCGTACGTCGAGGAAGCGGATGCCGCTGTCGAGCTGCTGGGCCACCGTGGTGTTCTGGCACGCCGTCCAGGGACCGCCGTAGCGCGCACCGGAGTTGTGCGTCCCCGGGATCGTGAGGCGTCGCAGCGGGGTGGCGTCGGGGATGCCGCCCATCCAGTCCTGGGTGCCGCGGGCCGCGCGGGAGGCGGCACCGGCGGGCGTCCCTCCGAGGAGGATTCCGGCGGTGACGGCGAGCGAGCCGGTGAGCAGGCTTCGGCGGGTGGTGGTGTGCGGGCTCATGGGGACATGCCTCCGGAGGCCGTGGGGGAATGGCTCCGGAATTATGACGGGTACTCATCAAACGCGGAACAGGGCCTGCCCCGCGCGGCCGACGGAAACGGGGCGGTGAGCCTCCCGGCCCACCGCCCCGCCCGTCGTCACCCGTTCCGCTACTGCACGACCGTGATCCGGTCCGTGGCCGGCGGGGCCAGCGGGGCCGAGGCCGTGGAGTGGGCCGCCAGGTAGGCGTTGAACAGATCCAGGTCGGACGGGCCGACCAGCTTGTTCGTGCCCTGGCCGAGGGCGGCGAAGCCGTCGCCGCCGCCCGCGAGGAACTCGTTCATCGCGACGCGGTACGTCTTCGCCGGGTCGATCGGCTCACCGTTCAGCAGGACCGAGGAGGCGACCACACGGTCGGCGCCCGCCTTCGTCATGTCCAGCGTGTAGGTGAGGCCCTTCGAGACCTGGAGGATCTTCGGCGAGGCCGCGTTGGAGCCGCTGACCTGCTGCTGGAGCGCGGTCACCAGCTGCGCGCCGGTCAGGTCGACGACGTTCATCATGTTGGTGAACGGCTGGACGGTGAACGCCTCGCCGTACGTCACCACGCCGTCGCCCTCGCTGCCCGACGCCGCGTACACCAGGTCGGAGCGGATACCGCCCGGGTTCATGAACGCGACGACCGCGCCGCCCTTGTCGGCGGGGGCCAGGCCCTCCAGCTGGGCGTCGGCGATCAGGTTGCCGAGCGGCTTCTCGGGGGCCGTGGAGCCGCGGCCGTTGATGTCGGCGGAGATGTAGCCCTGGGGACGGCTCGCGATGGGGGCGGCGAGTGTGTTCCAGCGGGCGATCAGGGCCGTCATGTCGGTGGCCTTGGCCTGGTCACGGCTGACGATGTGGTTCGCCGACTCCACCGACGTACGCACGATGTCCTTGGTGCGGCGGTCGTAGGTGAGGGTCGTGTCCGTGTAGATCTTCCCGAACGACGACGCCGAGGTGACCATGCGCGGCTGACCCGACGGGTCCGGCACCGTGCACACGTACGCCTGGTGGGTGTGGCCGGTGACCAGGGCGTCGACCTTCGGCGTGATGCCCTTGGCGATGTCGACGATCGGGCCGGAGATGCCGTCGCCGGCGCCCGGGCTGTCGCAGTCGTAGTTGTACGAGGAGGAGGCCGGGGCGCCGCCCTCGTGGATCAGCGCGACGATGGACTTGACGCCCTGGCGGTCCAGCTCCTTGGCGTACTTGTTGACCGTCTCGATCTCGTCGTGGAACTTCAGGCCCTTGACGCCGTTGGCCGTGACGATGTTCGGCGTGCCCTCCAGGGTCACCCCGATGAAGCCGATCTTGACGCCGTTCTTCTTCCAGACCGTGTACGGCTTGAGGATCGGCTTGCCGGTCTTCTCGCTCGTCACGTTCGCCGCGAGGTACGGGAAGTCAGCGCCCTTGAACTTCTTGCCCTCCTCGTAGCAGCCCTCGACCGGGTGGCAGCCACCGTTCTGGAGACGGGCGAGCTCCGTGGCCCCCTCGTCGAACTCGTGGTTGCCGACGGCCGTCACGTCGAGGTCGAGCCCGTTGAGCGCCTCGATGGTGGGCTCGTCGTGGAAGAGCCCCGACAGCAGCGGGCTCGCGCCCACCATGTCGCCACCGGCCGCCGTGACGGAGTACGCGTGGCCCTTGCGCGCGGTGCGCAGCGAGGTCGCGAGGTACTCGACGCCACCGGCAGGGACCGACTTCACCGTGCCGTCGGGCTGCGTCTCGCTGACCGAACCGGCGGAACCGGCCGGCGGCTCCAGGTTGCCGTGCAGGTCGTTGAAGGAGAGCAGTTGCACGTCGACGGTGCGGGACGGGTGGCCGTGGCCGTGGCCGCGGTCATGGGCGCCGGCCGGCATCGCGGCGACGAGCGCGCCCACGGTGGCCAGCCCCGCCGCGGCGGCGAGCACCCGCCGGGACGCACGGTTCTTCTGTGGAGTCGCTGACATCGGTCCCCTTGTGAGTTCAGCGGAAGGTGATGGGTGGTGATAACACGCCAGCCGCAGCCTAGAGTCAACGCGCGTAGCGCGACAGATGTCCGGGGTTACGAACTGGTTGCCGCACCCTCAGAAAGGGGTGTTCACCCCTCAGGACGCACATATAGGGGCATCCGCGCCCCGGACCGAAGCGGACGGGCCCCGGCCGGGCGCCCCCGCGCCGTACGCTCGTCACCATGACGACTGACGCACCCCTCCCCTCCCCCGGGCGCGAGATCGAGACCCTCGACGCGCTCACCCCCGAGCAGGCCGACGCCGTCCTCGCCCTTCTCGGCGAGGCCGCCGACGCCGACGGCCGGCAGGCCGTCTCCGAGCAGGGGCGGCTGCAACTGCGGGGCGGGCACCGTGCGGGCGTCAGGCATTTCCTGCTCACCGTCGACGGCGTACTGGCCGGATACGCGCAGCTGGAGGACACCGACCCCGTGGAGGCCCCCGCGGCCGAGCTGGTCGTGCACCCCTCCCACCGCGGCAGGGGCCACGGCCGGGCGCTCGGTGCCGCCCTGCTCGCCGCGACCGGGAAGCGGCTGCGGGTCTGGGCGCACGGCGGCAAGTCGGCCGCCCGGCATCTCGCACAGGTCCTCGGACTCTCGCTCTTCCGCGAACTGCGCCAGCTCCGCCGCCCGTTGACCGACCTCGACATCGCCGAGCCGGTCCTCCCGCCGGGCGTCACCGTGCGCACCTTCGTGCCGGGCCAGGACGACGAGGCCTGGCTCGCCGTGAACAGCGCGGCCTTCGCCCACCACCCCGAGCAGGGCTCCCTCACCCAGCGGGACCTGGACGACCGCAAGGCCGAGCCCTGGTTCGACCCGAAGGGCTTCTTCCTGGCCGAGCGCGACGGCGCCATCATCGGCTTCCACTGGACGAAGACGCACGCCGAGGAGGAGCTCGGCGAGGTGTACGTCGTCGGCATCCTCCCCGACGCCCAGGGTGGCGGCCTCGGCAAGGCGCTCACCGCGATCGGTCTGCGCCACCTGGCCGCCCAGGGCCTGCCCACGGCGATGCTCTACGTGGACGCCGACAACCCGGCGGCCCTGTCGGTGTACGAGCGGATGGGCTTCGCCACGCACGAGGTCGACCTGATGTACCGCACGGAGTCCTGAGGACTCCTCAACACGGCCAGGGGCGGCGTCACTTGACGCCGCCCCTTCCTTACGTCACCCTTTCACTACTCAATTAGTGAAAGGGTGGTGAACATGGCAGAGTCCGCAGCGGTCGAGTTCCGCATCGACCGGCGCAGCGGCGTCGCCACCTACCTCCAGATCGTGCAGCAGACCAAGCAGGCGCTCCGCCTCGGAGTGCTGGAGCCGGGCGACCGGCTGCCCACGGCCCGCGAGGTCGTCGAGGCCACGGCGATCAACCCGAACACCGTGCTCAAGGCCTACCGCGAGCTGGAGCGCGAAGGGCTCGTCGAGGCCCGCCGCGGCCTCGGCACCTTCGTCCGCCGCACCCTCGGCAGCGCCGCGCTCACCACCGACCAGCCGCTGCGCGCCGAGCTCGCCGAGTGGACCCGCAGGGCCCGTGCCGCCGGACTGGACAAGGACGACGCGAGCGCGCTCTTCACCGACGTACTGGACAGCACATACAAGGGGGACCAGCACTGATGACAGGCGCCGCGATCGAGGCGAACGGCCTCGGCATGACGTACGGGCGAAGGCGCGGGTGGGCGCTGCGCGACTGCTCGTTCCGGCTGCCCGCCGGACGCATCTGCGCCATGGTCGGGCCCAACGGCGCGGGGAAGTCCACCCTGCTCGCCCTCGCCGCGGGCCTGCTCCGGCCCACCGAGGGCTCGGTGCGGGTGCTCGGCACCACGCCCGCCGAAGCCCGCCCCCGCATCGCCTACGTGGCACAGGAGAAGCCGCTGTACCCGCAGCTCACCGTGGCCGACACCCTGTGGGCCGGGGCCGAGCTCAACCCCGCCACCTGGGACCGGGCGACCGCCGACCGGATTGCCGGCCCACTCCCCCAGGACGCCAAGGTGCGCTCCCTGTCGGGCGGCCAGCGCACCCGCCTCGCTCTCGCTCTCGCGCTGGGCAAGCGACCCGAACTGATGCTGCTGGACGAGCCGATGGCCGACCTCGACCCGCTCGCCCGCCACCAGCTGATGGGCGTGCTCATGGCCGAGGCACTCGAACACGGGACCACCATCGTGATGTCCTCGCACATCCTCACCGAGCTGGAGGGCTCCTGCGACTACCTCCTTCTCGTCGACGGCGGCCGGATACGGCTGGGCGGTGAGAGCGAGGACATCGTCGCCGCGCACGCTCTGGTCACAGGCCAGGTCCGCGACCTCGCGCCGCACACGGTCGTCGAGTCGCGCACAACGGGGCGTCAGCTCACCGCACTCGTACGGAAGGAGGGCCCCGTGGACCCCGCCGCCTGGGACGTCACGGTGCCTTCGCTGGAGGAACTCCTGCTCGCCCACCTCCGCTCCCCCGAAGCCCCCGCGCTGCTCACCCCGAGCGCGTCCTTCGCACCTCCCGGAACGGCGGTCCCCGCATGAGCACCCTCACCGAGCTGCGCGGCCCCGCACGCGTCGTCGTACGGCAGCACCGAAGCACCCTGCGTATCGCCGGCCTCCTCGCGCTGGCCGCGGCCGTCGCCCTCATCGGCTTCGCACTGTGGACGTCCCATCTCATCGACAGCTTCGACGCCGGCGACTGCGAGGCCTCAGGCGTCTCCGGCCCCGAGTGCGACCAGCGGATCGTGGACTTCAACGCGTCGATGTCCCTGTTCGGCAGCGTGCTCATGTACGCCGCCCTGGCTCTGACCGTCCTGCCCGCGATCATCAGTGCCTTCGTCGCCGGGCCGCTGATCGCCAGGGAGCTGGAGAGCGGCACCTACCGCGTGGCCTGGACCCAGTCCGTGACGCCCGCCCGCTGGCTGGCGGCCAAGCTGGCCGTGCCCGCCGTCCTGCTCGTCGCGGGCGTGACCGTGCTGTCCGCCGTCCTCAGCTGGGCACAGACACGGACGGCCACCGACTTCTCGGTCGACTGGTTCGACGGTCCGGTCTTCGTCGCGACAGTCCCCGCGGTCATCGGCTACACGCTGCTCGGCATCACCGTGGGCACACTCACGGGCCTGCTGGTGCACCGCACGGTGGCCGCGATGTCGGTGGCCACCGTCGTCACCGGCACGGTGATGGTGGTGCTCAACCTCCTCCGGGAGAGCCTCTGGCCCCTGCGGACCGAGAACTCCGAGGGCGTCAAGCCCTCCGGCGTGCCGCTCGACGCCTGGGTGGTCGACGTCGGCCGCCTCACCAGCGACGGCCGCCGGCTGCCCATGGACGTGTGCTGGCCGCGCATCGACGATCTTCAGGAAAACCGGTGCCTGGCCGATCACGACATCATCGGCACGTTCACCGAATACCACCCGAGCTCTCACCTCTGGCCCCTCCAGCTCGTCGAGACCGGCATCGTGCTCGTCCTCGCCGCCGTGGCCCTCGCGGTCGCCTTCCGCGTCCTGCGCCGTCTCCACGGCTGACCCGCCACCCCTGTCCGGGCCCCGGGGGGAGTCCGGGCAGGGGGGCGGGCACCGTGGGACCGGGACGGCCTCGCAGTCACACCGCTTCCTGTACGTCATGTCATCGTTACCGGCCATTCAGACGGGCTTGCGACCCTCACGGGATGCAGCCAGCTGTGCCCACCCCCCGCAACGCGAGAGGCCCCGGTCCGGGGACCGGCCCCGCTCCTTCCGCGATCTTTAACGGCTCCGACGCGCCTGTTGAGCCGAACACGCGGAAGAATAGGTCCATGAGCCAGCAGCCCAGCTCCGAGGTCCCGGTCCAGCCCGCCCAGCCGTCGGTCGGCTCGCTCGCCGCGCACCGGCCGCACGCCGTGGCGGGCTCGGTGCCAGCCGGCCTGTCCACAGCAGCCGATCTCGACCCCGATCTGGACAACGACGCCGACGCCTACGAGCCCGAGGCGGACGGCGACGAGCTGCCGCACGGCCGGTTCCTGGACCGGGAACGCAGTTGGCTCGCATTCAACGAACGGGTGCTGGAACTCGCGGAGGACCCGGCCACACCTCTACTCGAACGGGCTAATTTCCTGGCGATCTTCGCCTCGAACCTGGACGAGTTCTTCATGGTCCGCGTCGCCGGCCTCAAGCGCCGCATCGCGACCGGCGTCGCCACCCGGTCCGCGTCCGGGCTCCAGCCCCGCGAGGTCCTCGACCTGATCTGGACCCGCTCCCGGGAGCTCATGGCCCGGCACGCCGCCTGCTACCAGCAGGACGTCGCGCCCGCCCTGTCCGACGAGGGCATCCAGCTGGTCCGCTGGCCCGACCTGACCGAGAAGGAACAGGCCCGCCTCTTCACCTTCTTCCGTCAGCGGGTCTTCCCCGTCCTGACCCCGCTGGCCGTCGACCCCGCGCACCCGTTCCCGTACATCTCGGGGCTGTCGCTCAACCTCGCCGTCGTCGTGCGCAACCCGGTCAGCGGCCACCGGCACTTCGCCCGCGTCAAGGTGCCGCCGCTGCTCACCCGCTTCCTGGAGGCGTCCCCGCAGCGCTACGTCCCGATAGAGGACATCATCGCGGCGCACCTCGAAGAGCTCTTCCCGGGCATGGAGGTCCTCGCCCACCACATGTTCCGGGTCACCAGGAACGAGGACCTGGAGGTCGAGGAGGACGACGCCGAGAACCTCCTCCAGGCCCTGGAGAAGGAGCTCATGCGGCGCCGCTTCGGCCCGCCGGTCCGCCTGGAGGTCGAGGAGTCCATCGACCCGTACGTCCTGGACCTGCTCGTGCGCGAGCTGAAGATCTCCGAGACCGAGCTCTACCCGCTGCCGGGCCCGCTCGACCTCACCGGACTGTTCGGCATCGCCTCGCTGGACCGGCCCGAGCTGAAGTACCCCAAGTTCATCGCCGGCACCCACCGCGACCTCGCCGAGGTCGAGTCCGCGTCCGCGCCCGACATCTTCGCCGCCCTGCGCGAGCGCGACGTGCTGCTGCACCACCCGTACGACTCCTTCTCCACCTCCGTCCAGGCCTTCCTGGAGCAGGCTGCGGGCGACCCGGACGTCCTCGCCATCAAGCAGACGCTGTACAGGACTTCGGGCGACTCCCCGATAGTCGACGCCCTGATCGACGCCGCCGAGTCCGGCAAGCAGGTCCTCGTGCTCGTCGAGATCAAGGCGCGCTTCGACGAGCAGGCCAACATCAAGTGGGCCCGCAAGCTGGAGGAGTCCGGCTGCCACGTCGTCTACGGCCTCGTCGGGCTCAAGACCCACTGCAAGCTGTCGCTGGTCGTCCGTCAGGAGGGCGACACCCTGCGCCGCTACTCCCACGTCGGCACCGGCAACTACCACCCCAAGACGGCCCGGCTGTACGAGGACCTCGGCCTGCTCACCGCCGACCCGCAGGTCGGCGCGGACCTCTCCGACCTCTTCAACCGGCTCTCCGGCTACTCCCGCCGCGAGACCTACCGCCGGCTGCTGGTCGCCCCGAAGTCCCTGCGCGACGGACTGATCGCCCGTATCAACAAGGAGATCACCCACCACCGCGCGGGACGGCCCGCCTACGTCCGCATCAAGGTCAACTCGATGGTCGACGAAGCGATCATCGACGCCTGCTACCGGGCAGGGCAGGCCGGTGTGCAGGTCGACATCTGGGTACGCGGCATCTGCGCGATCCGCCCCGGCGTCAGCGGCCTCTCCGAGAACATCAGGGTCCGGTCGATACTGGGCCGCTTCCTCGAACACTCCCGGGTCTTCGCCTTCGGCAACGGAGGCGAGCCCGAAGTCTGGTTCGGCAGCGCCGACATGATGCACCGCAACCTCGACCGTCGGATCGAAGCACTGGTCCGCGTCACCGATCCCGCGCATCGCGCCGCGCTCAGCAGGCTCCTGGAAACAGGCATGTCCGACACGACCTCCTCCTGGCACCTGGGCCCCGACGGAAACTGGACCAGGCACTCCACGGACGCGGACGGCCAGCCGCTGCGGCACGTACAAGAGATGCTCATTGACGCCCGGAGGCGCCGGCGTGCGACGCCCTGACCACTCGACGACGACGCTCTCCGCGGAAGCGGTCCTCGCGCCCTACCTGCGCGAACAGGCCGCCTCCTTCCTTCGGGGACTGCGGCTGCACGGCGAGCACAACGCCCCGGCCGACGCCGGCACCCAGGGTGCCGACGAGGCGGCCCGCACCCTGCGCCGCGCGGCCCGCCGCATCAGCGGCACACTGCACACCTTCCGGGGGGCGCTCGAACCCGCCTGGGCCGACCAGCTCCGCACGGAACTGGCCTGGCTCTCCGGCACCCTGGCCCGGGAGCACGCGTACGCCACCCGGCTCGGCCGGCTGCTGGAGGCCCTGCACCAGCTCTCCGGCGCCGCCCTCCCCGCGGCCCGGACCCCGGGGGACGCCTCGGCCGAGAGCGCCAAGGAGCGCGCGGCGCTCGGCGTCGGCGCGGCCAGGGCCGGAGCCCTGCTGGAGCGCCGGCTCACCCTCGCCAGGACCCGCGCCCACTCGGCGGCGCTCCAGGCGCTGGGCTCCTCCCGCTTCCACGCCGTCGCCGACGCCGTGGCCCTGCTCGCCTCGGAGGTCCCGCTCTCGGCCACGGCGGCCGAACCCGCGTCCGAAGTGCTGCACAGCCCCGCCGAGCTGGCCGAACAGCGGATGCTGGACGCGGTGGCCGCGCTGCCGCCCGACGAGTCGGCCGAGCCGTACAACGAGGCCCACGACGCCCTCTGGCACCAGGCCCGCCTGCTGCTCCGGCTGCACAGATACGCCCACGAGGTCGTACGGGGCGGAGCCGACCCGGCACTCACCGGCCCCGGCCACGCGCTCGACCTGCACCGGGACGCGGCCGAGGCCGCCGCGGCGGCGGCGGACGCGGCCCGCACCCCGCGCATCGCCCCGGCGACGGCGTACGCCCTGGGGGTGCTCCACGCCGACCAGCGGCACGAGGTGGAGGCGGCGCGCAGCGTGTTCCGGGAGACCTGGCCGTACGCGGCGGCCGTGACCGCGCCATGAGCGGCGGCACCGTCCTGGCGGCCGGCTGCGTGCTGTGGCGCCGGGCCCCGGAGAGCGGGGCCCTGGAGATCTGCCTGGTCCACCGGCCCCGCTACGACGACTGGTCCTTCCCCAAGGGGAAGCTGAAGCGCGGCGAGACGGCGAGGGAGGCCGCCCTGCGCGAGGTGCTGGAGGAGACGGGCCACCACTGCGTGCCGGGAGCGGCGCTGCCGACGGCCTTCTACCTGGCGAACGGCCGGCCGAAGGAGGTCAGCTACTGGGAGGCGGAGGCAGCCGACGGCGCCTTCGTGCCCAACCACGAGGTCGACCGGCTGGAGTGGCTCTCCCCCGACACCGCCCGGGCCCGCCTCTCCCGCCCGGACGACCGCATCCAGCTGGACGCGTTCCTGCGTTCCACGCCCGACGCCTGACACCACCCGGCACCTTCGCCCACCCACGGAGCCGGCCCAACCCCTTCGCCCACCCGACGCCTCAGCCGGCCCGGCACCTGGACCTGCCCTACGCCTCAGCTCGCCCGGCGCCTGGACCTGCCCTACGCCTGAGCTCGCCCGGCGCCCCGCGCCTGCGGACACCCGGCCCAGGGCCGTGACCTGCGGACATGACCCGGGCCGCGGTCTCCGGGCGCGGCCCGGCCGGTGGCCGCCGGCTGCCCCGGCCCCCGCTCAGGGGCAGCTCCGCGCCCCCGGACCACCGCGCCGCGCCGCAGAACCAGCCCGCCCAGCA
The DNA here is from genome assembly GCF_001905505.1 of Streptomyces sp. CB02058. Lineage (GTDB taxonomy): Bacteria > Actinomycetota > Actinomycetes > Streptomycetales > Streptomycetaceae > Streptomyces. The sequence continues at coordinate 38,368 of NZ_LIPG01000001.1, read as the reverse complement.
CGGTTCACCTTCCGTTCACTCTGCCCCGTAGGCCGCTTCACCTGTTCTGCCTAATTTCGGACGTACACGGTGCACGGCACCAAGCCACCGCACCTTTCCTCATCGCACGCCGCCACACACCTACGACCGCGGCGGCTCCTGGAAGGAACACCCCGAAAGTGAAGCTTCAGCGCAAGAACCGGCTTCGTGCCACCGCGCTCGGTGCCCTCGCCGTCTCCGGCGCCCTGGTCCTCACGGCGTGCGGTTCGGACAACAACACCGGCACCGACACGGAGGGCGGCAGCAAGACGAGCGCCGCCGCGTCCGACATCAAGTGTGACGGCGCCGAGGGCCAGCTTCGTGCCTCCGGGTCCAGCGCCCAGAAGAACGCGATGGACCTCTGGGTCAAGAACTACATGGCCGCCTGCTCGGGCGTGGAGATCAACTACAACTCCTCCTCCTCCGGCGAGGGCATCGTCGCCTTCAACCAGGGCACCGTCGGCTTCGCCGGCTCCGACTCGGCGCTGAAGCCCGAAGAGGTCGCGGACTCCAAGAAGATCTGCACCTCCGGTCAGGGCATCAACCTCCCGATGGTCGGCGGCCCGATCGCGATCGGCTTCCACCTCGAGGGTGTCGACAGCCTGACGCTGGACGCCTCCACGCTGGCCAAGATCTTCGACTCGAAGATCAAGAACTGGAACGACCAGGCGATCGCCAAGCTCAACGAGGGCGTCAAGCTCCCGGACAAGGCGATCCAGGCCTTCCACCGCTCCGAGGACTCCGGCACCACGCAGAACCTCGGCAAGTACCTGAACGCCGCGGCCCCGAGCGACTGGAAGTACGAGGCCGAGAAGAAGTGGCCCGCCCCCGGTGGCCAGGCCGCGTCCGGCTCCTCCGGTGTCGCCTCGCAGGTGAAGGCCGTCGACGGCTCGATCGGTTACTTCGAGCTCTCGTACGCCTCCTCGCAGGACATCACCACGGTGGACATCAACACCGGTGGCGCCACCCCGGTGAAGGCCACCTCGGAGAACGCCTCCAAGGCCATCGCCGCCGCCAAGGTCAAGGGCACCGGCAAGGACCTGGCGCTCGACCTCGACTACACCACCAAGGCCGAGGGTGCCTACCCGATCGTCCTGGTGACCTACGAGGTCGTCTGCGACGCCGGCAACAAGGCCGAGACCCTCGGCACGGTCAAGTCCTTCCTGACCTACACCGCCTCCGACGAGGGCCAGAAGGTACTGACGGACGCCGGTTACGCCCCGATCCCGGCCGAGATCAACGCCAAGGTCCGCGAGACCATCAGCGCCCTCTCGTAACCACGGGCCGCACGACGCACAGGGCGGGGGCGGTCCGGAACACCCCTCCGGACCGCCCCGGCCACCCATCCCATCCGGTGCACCGCCGCCAGGGGAGCGCCAGCTCCCCCACACAGACCGGAAAGATCATGGCTTCCACCACACCGATCGACATCCCACCGGCCCCGCCGGCCAAACCACAGCGCGCAGGCTCGACCGGACGCGCAGGCGACAAGATCTTCCTGGGCCTCTCACGGGGTTCGGGCATTCTGCTGCTCGTGATCATGGCCTCTATCGCCGTGTTCCTCAGCTACCGGGCCGCGATAGCCATCTCGAAGGACGAAGGGAACTTCCTCACCACCTTCGACTGGAACCCCGCAGGAGACCCGCCGGTCTTCGGCATCGCGGTCCTGCTCTTCGGCACCGTCGTCAGCTCGATCATCGCGATGGTCATCGCGGTTCCGATCGCTGTCGGCATCGCCCTCTTCATCTCGCACTACGCGCCGCGCAAGCTGGCCGCCCCGATCGCGTACGTCGTCGACCTGCTCGCCGCCGTGCCCAGCATCGTCTACGGCATCTGGGGCGCGCTCGTCCTCGTGCCGTATCTGGAGGGCCTGAACCTCTGGCTCGACCAGTTCTTCGGCTGGACCTACATCTTCGAGAAGACCGAGGTCGGTGTCGCGCGCTCGCTCTTCACCGTCGGCATCCTGCTCGCGATCATGATCCTGCCGATCGTGACCAGCGTCAGCCGCGAGGTCTTCCTCCAGGTCCCGAAGATGAACGAGGAGGCCGCGCTCGCCCTCGGCGCCACGCGCTGGGAGGTCATCCGCCTCTCGGTCCTCCCGTTCGGCCGCTCCGGCATCATCTCCGCCTCGATGCTCGGCCTGGGCCGCGCGCTCGGCGAGACGATGGCCGTCGCCACCGTCCTGTCGCCGAGCTTCCTCATCTCGCTGCACGTGCTCAACCCGGGTGGGGGCACCTTCGCCCAGAACATCGCCGCGAAGTTCGGCGAGGCCGACGCCTTCGGCCGCGACGCCCTGATCGCCTCGGGCCTCGTCCTCTTCGTCCTCACCCTGCTGGTCAACGGCGCGGCCCGGCTCATCATCGCCCGCCGCAAGGAGTACTCGGGGGCCAACGCATGAGCCACGCAACCACCACCGGCGTCCAGGACCAGCGTCCGCGCACCTCGCCGGAACCGCGCCCGTCCGGCCTCAGCAGCCGCAGCCTCCCCCGGTGGGCACCGCTGGGCTTCGCCGCCGTCTCGATCGCGCTGTCGATCGGCATCAGCACGGCCGCCGGCTGGCACAGCCGCGTCCAGTGGGGCCTGATCGCGGCGCTGCTCTTCCTGGCCATCTCGTACGTGGCGACCACCGTCGTCGAGAACAAGCGCCAGGCCAAGGACCGCCTCGCCACCAGCATCGTCTGGGTCTGCTTCCTGGTCGCCGTCGTCCCGCTCGCCTCGCTGCTCTGGACGACGATCAGCCGCGGCTCGGAGCGGCTCGACGGCTACTTCCTCACCCACTCGATGGCCGGCGTCCTCGGCTCCGAGGCCAGCGGCGGCGTCTACCACGCGCTGATCGGCACCCTGGAGCAGGTCGGGATCGCCACGGTGATCTCCGCACCGCTCGGCCTGCTGACCGCGGTCTACCTGGTGGAGTACGGAAAGGGCGCGCTCGCCCGCGCCGTCACCTTCTTCGTCGACGTGATGACGGGCATCCCGTCCATCGTGGCCGGCCTCTTCATCCTGTCGATCATGCTGATCGCGGACATCGAGCCGTCCGGTCTGATGGGCGCCCTGGCCCTGACCATCCTGATGATCCCGGTCGTGGTCCGCTCCACCGAGGAGATGCTCAAGCTCGTCCCCAACGAGCTCCGCGAGGCCTCCCTCGCCCTGGGCATCCCCAAGTGGCGCACCATCCTGAAGGTGGTCCTGCCGACCGCGATCGGCGGCATCACCACCGGCGTCATGCTGGCCATCGCCCGCATCGCCGGTGAGACCGCGCCGATCATCCTGCTGGTCTTCGGCAGCCAGCTGATCAACACGAACCCCTTCGAAGGCGCCCAGTCCTCGCTGCCGTTCTACATCTACGAGCAGTACAAGATCGGCGAGGCCGCCTCCTACGACCGGGCCTGGGCAGCCGCCCTGGTGCTGATCGCCTTCGTCATGATCCTCAATCTCGTGGCCCGCGGCATCGCCCGCTGGAAGGCCCCGAAGACCGGTCGCTGACGCGGCCATCAGCGACCCGAAAGAAGCAGTGATTCACATGGCCAAGCGCATCGACGTCGGCGGACTCACCGCCTACTACGGCTCCCACAAGGCCATCGAGGACATCTCGATGACCGTGGAACCCCGCTCCGTGACCGCCTTCATCGGCCCGTCCGGCTGCGGCAAGTCCACCTTCCTGCGCACCCTGAACCGCATGCACGAGGTCACCCCCGGCGGCCGCGTCGAGGGCAAGGTGCTGCTGGACGACGAGAACCTCTACGGCACCGGGGTCGACCCCGTCACCGTGCGCCGCACGGTCGGCATGGTCTTCCAGCGCCCGAACCCCTTCCCGACCATGTCGATCTTCGACAACGTCGCGGCGGGCCTGCGGCTGAACGGCTCGTACCGCAAGAGCCAGCTGTCGGACATCGTCGAGAAGTCCCTCAAGGGCGCCAACCTCTGGAACGAGGTCAAGGACCGCCTGAACAAGCCGGGCTCCGGCCTCTCCGGCGGTCAGCAGCAGCGCCTCTGCATCGCCCGCGCGATCGCCGTCGAGCCGCAGGTGCTCCTGATGGACGAGCCCTGCTCGGCACTCGACCCGATCTCGACGCTCGCCATCGAGGACCTGATCGGCGAGCTGAAGGAACGCTTCACGATCGTCATCGTGACGCACAACATGCAGCAGGCGGCACGTGTCTCGGACCGTACGGCCTTCTTCAACCTCGCGGCGGTCGGCAAGCCCGGCCGGCTCATAGAGATCGACGAGACGGAGCGGATCTTCTCCAACCCGTCGGTGCAGGCGACCGAGGACTACATCTCGGGCCGCTTCGGCTAGGCCTCCGTTCGGCCACAGACGGCCTTGGGGTGCTGCATGGCGGTGCCACCACAAGGCAAAGGGTCCGCCCCCGCTCTCCACAGGAGAGCAGGGGCGGACCCATTCCCGGACCGATGGCCGGGCCGTTCGCGGCCCGGCCGTCAGCCGAAGAGCAGCACGACGATCCCATAGCTCGCCGCGGCGACCAGCGCCGCCGCGGGCATCGTGATGAACCACCCCAGGATGATGTTCTTGGCCACTCCCCAGCGCACCGCGTTCACACGCTTCGTCGCGCCGACACCCATGATCGCCGAGGTGATGACGTGAGTCGTGGAGATCGGGGCGTGGAAGAGGAACGCCGAGCCGAACATGATCGAGGCGCCGGTGGTCTCGGCCGCGAAGCCCTGCGGCGGGTCCAGCTCGATGATCTTGCGGCCGAGCGTCCGCATGATGCGCCACCCGCCCGCGTACGTCCCGAGGGACAGCATCGCCGCACAGGCGATCTTCACCCAGACCGGGATCTCGTCGTTCGGGCCCTCGACGTCGGCGATGACCAGCGCCATCACCACGATGCCCATCGTCTTCTGGGCGTCCTGCAGACCGTGACCGAGCGCCATGCCCGCAGCCGAGACCGTCTGTGCGATCCGGAAGCCGCGCTTGGCCTTGTGCGGGTTGGTCTTCCGGAATATCCACATGATCCCGACCATCACCAGATAGCCGACGACCAGGCCGATGACGGGCGACAGGAACATCGGGATGACGATCTTGGACAGCACGCCGTCCCAGTGCACCATCGTCCCGCCGGCCAGCGCCGCGCCCACCATGCCGCCGAACAGGGCATGCGAGGACGAGGACGGGAGGCCGTAGTACCAGGTGATCAGGTTCCAGATGATCGCGCCGACCAGCGCCGCGAAGAGGATTCCCATCCCCTTCTGGCCCTCGGGCGTGGCGATCAGACCTTCGCTGACGGTCTTGGCGACCCCCTGGCCCAGGAAGGCGCCGGCGAGGTTCATCACAGCGGCCATCGCCAGAGCCGCACGCGGGGTCAGCGCCCGGGTGGAGACCGAGGTGGCGATGGCGTTCGCCGAGTCGTGGAAGCCGTTCGTATACGTGAAGCCGAGCGCGACACCGATGGTCACGATCAGCGCAAAGGTGTCCACGAGGTTCAGGACTCCTTGACCGCGATGGTCTCCACGGTGTTGGCGACGTGCTCGAACGCGTCAGCCGCCTCTTCCAGCACATCCACGATCTGCTTGAGCTTGAGCACGTCCATGGCGTCGTACTTGCCGTTGAACAGGTGCGCCAGCAGCTTGCGGTGGATCTGGTCGGCCTGGTTCTCCAGACGGTTGACCTCGATCCAGTACTCGGTGAGGTTGTCCATGGTCCGCAGACTCGGCATGGCCTCGGCGGTCAGCTCCGCCGCTCTGGCCAGCACCTCGATCTGCTGCTCGACACCCTTCGGGAGCTCGTCGATCTGGTACAGCACGACCAGGTCGACGGCCTCCTCCATGAAGTCCATGATGTCGTCGAGCGACGAGGCGAGGTTGTAGATGTCCTCGCGGTCGAACGGCGTGATGAAGGAGGAGTTCAGCTGGTGGAAGATCGCGTGGGTGGCATCGTCCCCCGCGTGCTCCGCTGCCCGCATACGCTCCGCGATCTCGACTCGGGAGGCAGAATCCGCCCCGAGCAGTTCCATCAGGAGTTTCGAGCCCGTGACGATGTTGTCCGCGGACGCGGAAAACATGTCGTAGAAGCTCGTCTCCCTGGGGGTCAGACGAAAGCGCACGTGGGGTCCTCGGGGTGCTTTGGATTCGGTCAGGCTGATGCTAGGCGCATCATCCGGCCACGGCTAACCGGCGTTCTTCAGTGTCGCGCATCGGGCACAGTGATCAGCACGGACCCCCGGTCACGTTTCGGCTGGATTCGGTACGATATACCCGGCAGGGGTATACAGAGGTCACAGAACGGCACGCTCACCGCAGGCCAAGAGGACAACGGGAGGACTCCATGACCACCACCGAGGCCGACGGGGCAGCCGGTACGGACGCGGTCGTCACCGACCACGACCGCGGTATCCACGGCTACCACCACCAGAAGGACGAGCACCTCAAGCGCCTGCGCCGCATCGAGGGCCAGATCCGCGGCCTCCAGCGGATGGTGGACGAGGACGTCTACTGCATCGACATACTCACCCAGGTCTCGGCCTCCACCAAGGCCCTGCAGTCGTTCGCGCTCCAGCTCCTGGAGGAGCATTTGCGCCACTGCGTCGCGGACGCCGCCGTCAAGGGCGGCGACGAGATCGACGCGAAGGTCGAGGAGGCCACGAAGGCGATCGCCCGCCTCCTGCGCACCTGAGATCCGCGAGGGCAGACGTCACCCTCGGTGGCGTGCCTGGCGGGGAATCGTCGGCGCCGGCTCGGCGGCGGTGTCCGTCCCGACGTTGAGCACCTCGTCGATACGGTCGGAACTGAGCCGGTCCTCGATCGCGTCCGCCGCCGCGATCATGAGCTCGCCGCACAGTTCGATCTCGGCGAGAGCCACACAGTCCTGAGCGTTCGGAGCGCTGAGCGTCACCACCTGCGTCACCTCTCTCTGCTGTCGCCGACTCCTGGCGCACCGACTCCCTAGCGTAGGGACCGTGGTACGGACCGCGCATGGCACGGACGGACCATTTCGGCCTCCCCCCTACGGCGTTTCCGGGCCACCGTGCCCCTGCTGGACCTGGCCCGTGTAGAGGTCCGCCTCGGGCGGCAGCGCCACGGAGACCGGCACCCCGAAGCCGTAGAGCAGCATCGTCGACACCACCGGCACCCCCGGGCCCTCGGTCGCGAAGGTGAAACGGTGGCGCACCTTGCGCAGCAGGCCCTCGTCGTCCAGATAGGCGTCGAAGGGCACCGTGTCCGTGCTGAACCCTTTCGCCGCGGCGGTGAGCGCCGCCCGCGAGGAAGGCGAGGCCGCCCGCGCCGCCCGCCCGATGTCCGCCGTCCCCCGGTAGTGCCGGACCGCCACCCCGGCCAGCTCCGTCCGCCCCACGTACGCCACCTTCTCCGCCCCGAGCAGCAGCTCGGCCGCGGCCGTCGGATCGGTCACACCGCCGGTGACGAGATTGCCGTCCTCCAGGGTCGTCGTGTCGATCCGCACCCACTTGTCGTCGGGCACCCCGGCCCCGCGGTTCTTCATGTAGAGCGCCCCGGGCGCCAGCAGCTCCGTGATCGGCCGGTGCTCGTCGGCCCCCGCCGCGTCCTTGGGCAGGACGACCTTGATCCGGCCCAGCTGTCTGCGGAAGTCGTACGCCCCCTCGCCCCGGATCGTCACCCGGGTCCCGCCCGCCGCGGTCTCCATCGACGTACGCGTCTCGGCGCTGCCCGCACCGGCCAGCCCCTCGGCGGCACCCCTGACCACGGCGGCGGGACTGCCCGCCGGGCCCTCCCGGGCGGCGGCGCGCTCACCCGCCCCGTCACCGGCCGCGCCGCCCGCGCCCGAGCATCCCGTACCCACCGTCATCACGCCGGCGACGGCCAGGGCGCACACAGCCAGTGCCCCGCCTCCGCACCTGTGCTGCCGCACCACCATCGCCTGCCAACCCCCAACGACGTACACCTGACCGAGCTCCCGCCCGCCTCGCCTAACGACGGCCGGGGCGCCTCGTCACGCCACGGGGGGCCGTACGGAAGCCGATCGGCCCACTCCCGGGCCACCGGACGGAGTTCCCAGTACCGTTGAGGCGTGTATCAGGACCTCCCGGACCCATCGGTCCACAACCCCGTTCCGGCGCACAGCACCACCACCGTCGAACGGGGTTCGTTCTGTCTGGCCCGCTGTGTCTGCGGCTGGTCGGGCCCGGCCAGACGCTCCCGCGACCGGGCGCGCACCGACGCACAGGAGCACCTCGGGAGGCCCTAGAGGCCGTCCCGCAGCCGCCGCGTCGCCCGCTCGAAGCACGGCCGCGCCTCCGGCAGGATCCTGCCGAGCAGCTCGAGCTCTTCGATCCTCTCCCTGACCGGCTTCTCGCCGGGCGAGAGCGCGAGGAGCTCGTCGCACCGGGCGACGGCCCCGTCCCCGTCGAGCAGGACGCAGTGGACCACGACCATGCCGCCGTACGCGTCCGCGACCGCTTCGCGGTCTCCCGTCGCGGCAGCGGTGAAGATGCTCATGGCGCGCCCGAGGCTCGCCTCCCCCTCCGGACGGGACCCCGCCGCGCGCAGAGCGAGGCCATGGAAGAAGTGGTTCCAGCTGTCCTCCGGATCGACCTCCAGTGCCAGGACGGAGTCGGCGAGGGCCTCCTCGTGCCTGCCCAGCGACAGAAGCACCCGGGTGCGGGAGTTCAGGATCCAGTCGGAGCGCGGGTCGAGCTCGGCGGCCGCGGTGAGATCGGCCAGGGCTTCCTCCCGGCGGCCGAGCCGCTCGTACATCTCGCCCCTGCAGCCCAGAGCCCACATGTACTGCGGGTCGAGCTCGATGGCACGGGAGTAGTCCGCCAGGGCGTCCCCGTGCCGTCCCATGGCCTCGTACGTCTGCGCCCTTCTTCCGTGCGCCCAGGCGTAGACAGGATCGATCTCGATCGCACGGGCGAAATCCGCGAACGCCTCGTCCCGCCTCCCCATCTCCTCGTACACCCGCGCCCGGCCGACATGCGCCCAGGCGTACTGCGGGTCGAGCTCGATGGCACGGGAGAAATCCGCGAGGGCGTCCCCGTGCCGGCCCATCTCCTCGTACACCCGCGCCCGGCTGGCGAACGCCCAGGCGTACACCGGATCGATCTCGATCGCACGGGCGAAATCCGCCAGCGCGTCCTCGTGCCTGCCCATCCGCTCGAAGAGCCACGCCCGGCTGCCGAGCGCCCACCCGTAGCGGGGATCGATCTCGATGGCGCGGGTGTAGTCGGCCAGGGCTTCCTCGTGTGAGCCCAGCGCCTCGTGGACCCGCGCCCGGCTGGCGAACGCCCAGGCGTACAGCGGATCGATCTCGATCGCACGGGCGAAATCCGCGAACGCCTCGTCGTGGCGCCCCAGATTCCGGTAGGCGTCACCCCGGCTGCCGTACGCCAGCGCGTGGCGAGGCTCGATCTCCACCGCACGGGAGCAGGCGGCGACCGCTTCCTCGTGGCGGCCGAGGACGCGGTAGGTCTCCCCGAGCCCCGCATGGGGGCGGGCATCGTCCGGCGTGAGGGCGACGGCCTCCACGCAGTCCTGCAGCGCCTTCTCGTCGTCACCCACGTCCCGGTGCTCCTCGGCCCGGATGGTGTACGCCAACGCCCTCCCCGCCGTGTCCAGTTCGGGTGCGCGCAGCAGCATGCTGAGCGCGGCCACACCCGGCGTCTCCTGCTCCGCGGCGGCCTCCAGGCGGCGGCCCCAGGAGACGAGGACCTCCGAGTCGGTGTCGACGCCCGCGCCGCCGAGGATCTGCGCCCAACGGCGCAGCGTGGCCACGTCGAGACCGACGGCGTGGGCGCTCTGGCGGAGCGCGTCGGGCAGGGCGGTACGAGGATTCGCGCACAGCCGGTGATAGGTCTCGTTCAGCCGGTGCTCCCGCCAGGCGGCATCGCCCCAGCGGTCGTCGGAGTCACCACCGATGTCCGCCTCCATCGCCAGGCGCCACCGCCCGAACAGCTCGGCCAGGCGGAGGTGCGCCTCCTGCCACCGGGCGGGCGACCGGGTCCGCTGGAGCCGCAGCATCGCGGCGCGTACGACGTCGTGGTACCGGCAGCGGCCGTCCTGGGGAGAGACGAAGGCCAGGCCGCGCAGCCAGGCGTAACTCCCGCCCGCCGCCTCCGGGACGACCGCGCGGTAGACGTCCTCGTCGACCAGCAGCGGAAGAGCGCAGGCGAGCGCCGCCTCGCGCCGCTCCTCGTCCGGCTCCCACTTCAGGAACCTCTCGACCGCGGTCTCGGACGGATCGCCGATGCCCGCGTTCCTCCCCGGATCGCTCCGGGCCAGCATGTCCACCAGCAGCGGCAGCCTCCCCGACAGCCGCAGCACCAGCTCGATGCCGGCCTCGTCGGTGACCCCGTGGGTGGCGAGCAGCGTGCGCGCCTCCTCCTCGGAGAAGACGTCGAGGGAGACCTCGGTGACCTGGCCCATGCAGTCGCCCCAGACCCTGGTGTCCAGACGCAGCTGCCCTGAGAGCACGATCTGCACATTGACGGGCAGGCTGCCGTACTCGTCCCCGAAGGCAATGGTCCGCAGCCAGGCGTCGAGAACCGGACCGGTCCTCTCGTACACGTCGAAGATCAGCACCACCCGCTCGCAGCGGTCCGCGACATCCGTCAGGTCGTCGAGGAAGGCGGGGGCGAGACCGGCGAGCGGATTCATCACCAGGTGCACGTCGTCATGGCTGCGCAGACGGGTGTTCAGCATTGCCCGCACCCGGTCCGCGCCGAGCGCCACCTGCTGCGGATCGATGGCCCCGACCAACGCCCCGGCCCCGGGAACCAGCCCACCCAGCCCGGCCAGCGCCACCTGGGCCGCGACCGTACCGGCCGGTGACGGCCCGGGCTCCGCCGCCCCCGGCTCACCGGGCGCGGGCTGCGAGGCCGGGACACTGCCCTCGGCCTGGTGCCGGCGCTGCCGGTACGTCGCCAACTGCTTGTCGAACCTCTTCAGCGGGTGCCCCTGCCGGCCCAGCCGGACGCTGACGGCCTCCATCGCCTCGACCGCGTCGTGCACGTCGTCGCCCACGAACGCCGTGACGCAGGAGGTCTGCTCCCGCGCCGCGGCCTCCCACTGACGCACCAGGGTGGACTTGCCCACGCCTCCGTTGCCCCGCACATGGAACAGGAACGGGAAGTCGGCCTCCTCCGGGTCCCTCGCGAAGGTCTCCCGGAACACCGCGAGCTCGTTGCGGCGCCCCACGAACCCCGTACGCTCACGCCGCCGATTGACTTCCTGCCGCGACGGCCGCCGACCTGCCACCCACACCACCCCCGGCTCACCGGACATGATGCCCCGTCACGGGGACGGCGGCCCCGGAACGATCGATCTCAGCCATTCTCAGCAAACTCGGCCGTTCTCCCGGGGCGCGCGGGAGACCGGGGCCCGGACAACGCGAGAGCCCGGGATCGGCTGAGCCCTGCACACGTGAGCCCCCGGGCGCGGGACACGCGTGAGCCCGGGCCCCGGGGACGCCCCAGGGGTGCCGGGGACGCGTGAGGGGGTGCCCCCTTCGGGACACCCCCTCACGTCGTCGAAGCGCTCCGGCTACGCGGCGAGGTCCTTCTCGCCGGGTGCGGCGCCGCGGCCGGAACCCGGGCGCGGCTCGGGAATCCCGCGCGACTCGTCCCACCCGTCGGCCGCGGTGTCCGCCTTGCCCGAACGGACGAGCCGGCCGACCGTTCCGGCGCGGGCCACGGCCCCCACCAGCGGCGTCAGCAGCATCATCGCGAGCGGGGCGAGCAGCAGGGCCACGGCCGTGCCGAGCGCGAAGCCGCCGATCACGTCGGTGGGGTAGTGCACGCCCATGTAGACCCGGCAGAAGCCCTCCAGGAGAGCCAGCCCGATCGCGAACAGCCCGAACTTCCTGTTGGCCACGAACAGCCCCACGGCGATCGCCATCGCCATCGTGGCGTGGTCGCTCACGAAGGAGTAGTCGGTCTTGCCCGCCACCAGGACCTCGAGCCCCTGGTGGTCGTTGAACGGGCGCGGACGCTCCACGAAGCCCCGGATCGGGATGTTGATCAGCAGCGCGATCCCGGCGGCCAGAGGCGCCCACACGAGCCCGGCGACCGCCGTCACCGAGTCCTCGGTCGTCCCACGCCTGCGCACGCTCCACCAGCACCACAGGACCGCCAGGACCATGCCGAGCATGATCCCGTACTCACCGACGAACTCCATGACCCGGTCGAACCAGGTCGGAGCGGCCTTCGCCAGCCCATTGATGTCATAGAGCAGGCTGACGTCGGGGTTCGACCCTTCGAGTGCGAGTCCAGCCATCTGCCGCGGCCCCTTGCCTTGTCTGCTGCTGCTGCGACGCACAACGGCGTGCGTCGCCTTGGTCTGACCCCCGTGGTCGGTGCGGATTCAGTGCCCGCGCGACGCCATCATGCCGTCACGCCGGACCGCTCTGGACAGTCACGCCTGGTCACGTGCGCAGCCTGTCCCAGTCCAGGGAACGGCCCACGCGCTGCGTACGTTCCGTTCTCCACCGAATGATCACCATGACGTTATCGAAGAGTGACTCATCGTCGCAGCTCAGGGCCCGGGCTTCACGGAGAGTTCCGGCCATGGCTGACTCGCTGTCAGCTCTCCGGAAGCTCGGTCGGAAGTGCCGCCGCCCCGTCCTTCGTGACCCTGGTCGCACCGAAGTAGTCAGGGGTGTCGATCTTGTCGAACCGGATCACCGCCCCGGTGAACGGAGCGTTGATCATGTAGCCGCCCCCGACGTAGAGGCCCACGTGCCGGATGGCCCGCGAGTTGTTCAGGTCGTCCGAGAAGAACACCAGGTCCCCGGGGAGCAGCTCGTCCCGCGAGGGGTGCGGCCCCGCGTTGTACTGGTCGTTCGCGACCCGGGGCAGTTCGATGTCCACCGTCCGGTACGCGGCCTGCGTCAGCCCGGAACAGTCGAACCGGCCGCCCTGCTCGGCGGTCCCGTTCCCACCCCAGAGATACGGCGTACCGAGCTTCTTCTGCGCGAAGTAGATGGCCCCGGCGGCCTGCTGCGAGGGCTGCACCCGGCCGACGGGCTTGGCGAAGCTCTTCTCCAGGGAGCGGATGATCTTCACGTAGTTCTGCGTCTCGCTGATCGCGGGGACCCCGCCGGCCCGGATCACCCGGTAGGCACCCGCGTTGTACGCGGCGAGCATGTTGTCGGTCGCATCGCCCGGCACCTTCTTGACGTACCCGGCGAGCTCGCAGTCGTACGACGCGGCGGACGGGATCGCGTCGGCCGGATCCCAGACGTCCCGGTCCCCGTCGTTGTCCCCGTCGATCCCGTGGGAGGCCCAGGTCCCGGGGATGAACTGCGCGATGCCCTGCGCGGCGGCGTGGCTCTGGGCGCGGGGGTTCCAGCCGCTCTCCTGGTACAACTGCGCGGCCAGCAGTGCGGGGTTGATGGCCGGGCAGAGATTGCCCCACTTCTCCACGAGCGGCTGATACCGCGCGGGCACGGCCCCCTTGACCAGCCCGACGGCCCCACTCGCCCCGGCGATCCCGGCGGCGGCGGAGTACGTACCGACGAGGAGCAGGGCGATGAAGCACAGGCCCAGCCCGATCCCACCGCCGACGAACACCCAGTATTTCCGCACACCCCAACCATCCCCCATTCGGGCGCGGTTCACGTCGCGATTCGCTGGTGTGTACGGGTGGATGGGGGCATGAGGGGGCGTCAGGGGCGGTCGCGCGGGGTCAGGGGGCGCCGACGGACCAGAAGGGAGAGCGGATGTTGGGGCGGGGGATGTACTCCTGGCCGTCGTAGGTGGGCGCGGTGGCCTGGGTGGTGGACTCGGCGACCTCGGACTCCTCCACGCAGGGGGTGTCGACCTCGAAGAACACTTGCCCTTCGCCGCCTACGATCAGGCTGACGCCGAAGCCGTCCTTTGTCTGGGCGAAGATCGCCGGAACATCCGGATCATTGTTGATGGACTTCATCCGGTACCCGCTCTTGCGCCAGAAACGATCGACCACACCCAGGAAGTTGCCTCGGCGTTCTGCGGAGACGATCGTCATGACCGCGCGCCTTCTGGTTACGTCGCAGCTGCCGACACTGGTCGTATCATGCGTCCATTTCACCTCGGGATCAATTCTCCCTAGGACGCCGTCTAGGATCTCATCCGCCCGATTCGCAGCCTGCTGCATATTCATGTCGGATCCCTCTCCCTCACCCAGGGGGGAAATATCACTCGCGCATCCTGCAAGCGAACCCACGATGGTCATCGCGAGGGTAAAACTGACAGTTCTGCGCATCATCGATACTCCTGGGTATTGATTTTGCCTGAACGTCCCGCAGTAATCAACGAGATATTATGAGCTGACGCCGCATCCCTCTTGGGGTCAAAATATTGAGAATGCGCCCCGAAGGAGATTCCGTCGGCCCCAACGAGCCCCGGTCCGTCATCGACATGGAAACGCCTGGCACCGAAAGCCTCGCTCGCCGGGTCCTTCCCAAACCAGAGGTCATCGTCACCCCGATCTGCGATGTCCCCCGCGACGTAAGCCAACGGACCTGCCGTCGCCGCCCACGCACCGACAGCCGCCTGCTGCTTCGATGGCAATTTCGTCACTGGATCATTTTCTGCGGCTCCAACGAAGACGTGCTGCCTGCCCACTCCGAGATCCTCGGCTCGATCGACACCAACGCCGGGGCTGCCCACCAAAATGATGTCGTCAACTCCAGGTAGGCCGTCACCCTGCTGCGTTGCTGCACCAACGGTTCGCGATCCATACGAATGCCCAATGGCAGTGAGGTGGGGATTTTCGTTCTCGTTCGTTGCAGCCAGTCCACCTGTGAACCCGTTCAGTAGCTTGCCTCCTTCCACCGCTCGTCCTTCACCAGCGACAGCAAAGCTGCTAAGTCCATCCACGGCCTGGGGCGCGTCGTAGCCAAGCCAGGCGATTGCAGCACTAGAAGGATCGTGATAGCGAGCCCCCTTCGCTGTATCCAGTGCTCGCTTCAAGTCGTTCTTCGCGAAATCTTCATCCAAGGACGTGCCGAGCCCCGGAACATACGTCGCAACATTCCTCGCCGTATCGGGATTGCCGTACGAAACAATCGCCCGCCCATTCCCCTCATCACTGATGCCCAGCAGGAACATCGGCGGCTCCCCAGGCTTGGGCGCCGCCCCCAACTGCCGGTCGATCTCCCGCAACCCCGCCAACTGCGTGATCGACTTCTCGTCGTCCCGCCCCTCCAGCTTCCCGATCAGCAATTGCAGGTTGTCCCGGTTCGCCGCGTCGCGGACCAAGGCCGGGATCCCGTCCAGGTTGCCGATCTGGTCCGGGTACACCGCGAGGTACTCCTCGCGGTGTTCCTGGGTCAGCCCCGCCCACCAGTCACGCCGCTCCGCAGGCGTCGCGTCGTGCGGGACGGCGTTCTTCAGGTACGTGCGCGCCGCGTCCCGGACCTCCGCCGCGTCGCCCGCCGCGTCCTTCCAGGTGGAGTCCGGGACCTTCAGCCCTTCCTCCGCCTTCAGCCGGCGCAGGATCCCCGCGTACCGCCAGTCGATCTCGCCCGCCGTGCGCACCGCCCCCGTCACCCGGTCCGCGATGTCCTGCGCCTTCGCCGCGTTGGGGTTCGGTGCGGTCAGGCCCGAGGGCGGCAGCAGACCCGCCGGCGCGGTCGAGGACGCCGTGCCGCCCTTCAGCGGCGTGCCGTCGACGAGGCCCTCGCCCGCCGCCGGATAGGTCACCGATCCGTCGGCGTGCACCGTGAACTTCAGCGAGGCCGCGTCGTCCAATGCCTCCCGCAGCAGCCGCTGCTGGGCCTTCAGCTCGTGGGCCAGGGAGTTCAGCGTCGTACGGAGGAGCCCGCACTCGGTGTACACGTACTGGAAGTTCCGCCCCAGCTGCCGCAGCCGTGCGACCGCAGCCTGGGCGGCCTCGCCCTCCTGGGAGCCCCGGAGGCCCGTCAGCAGCTGTTGCTCGATGCGGTCCCGCGCCGCGTCGGCACGGTTGCTCGACTTCCCCCACCCGTCCGCCGCGCCCTCCAGCTCGGCGCACTTCAGGTCGCGTAACTGCGCCCAGGTCAGCGTGGACGTCACCGCGCCCCACCGCCCGGAGCGGGCTCCGCCACCGGGGCGAACGAGGAACGCACGGCCTCGTTCGTGGCACCCTGGGCCCGCGCCACGGCCCGCAGCCTGCCCGCGAGGCTTCCGCACTCGCCCTGCGCGGCCTGGATGCGCCGCTCCCAGGACTCCCGTACGGCCGCGAGTTCCGCGAGGGCGCTCAGCCGGCCCGCGCCCACCGTCAGCCCTTCGTGCGCAGCCGCCAACTCGCCGCGCACCGGACCCAGGTGGGCCACCAGTTCGTCCGCGCCGCCGGCGGCCCGCAGCCACGGGCCGTCACTGTGCTTCAGCCCTTGCCCGCGGTCACCCCCGCCCGACGGCCCGGCCAGATCACTCAGCCTGCGCACCACGGCCATGCCCGCTCACCCCGTTCATCGATCACGGAGCGGCACTGTGCCAAACGAGACGTACGCGACACGCCGGGCACATCCGCCTCCGGCGACCGGACCCCCGTACCCGCAGGGCCCGGATCGCCACGAGATCACCCGAACGCGCGACGTGGAACCGGCCGGAGGACCGCATCGTCCACACGGGCATCCGTACGACCTGCCGAAAGAGGCCCCATGACCGCATCAGCCACGCGCTACCTCTACGTCGCCCGCCACGCCGAGGCATCGGCCGACGAGACCGAACTGACCGAGCGCGGACGCCTCCAGGCGGCTCTGCTCGGCGAGCGGCTCCGGGACACTCCCCTCTCGGCCGTCCACCACGGCCCGCTCCCCCGCGCCGCGCAGACCGCACGGCTGATCCACGAGCAGCTGCGCCCGGGCATACCCCTGCGGGCCGAGGAGCCCGCCGGCGACTACGTCCCGTACGTCCCAGGGCCGCAGGAACTACCGGAGGGCTCGGCGGACCGGCTGAACGCCTTCGTCGAGCAGGCCCTGGACGGTGATCGCACCCGCGGCCCGGAGCTTGCGCGCACCGCCCTGGCACGGTTCACGGGACCCGTCGACGGGGACGAACCACGCCACGAACTCGTCGTCACCCACGCGTTCCTGGCCGCCTGGCTGGTACGGGACGCCCTCGACGCGCCCGCCTGGCGCTGGCTCGGCCTCAACCACGCCAACGCCGCGCTCACCGTCATCCGTTACACCCCCGGCAGACCTGCCGCCCTGGTCATGGTCAACGACTTGAGCCACCTCCCCCCGGACCTCCGGTGGACCGGATTCCCGCCGGAACTCCGCGCCTGAGAGGGTCCCTGTCCCTCGGACGGATGGTTTATCGGGCACTGTCCGAGCGGCCCGGCGTGACACGGCCCTCGTCTCGTGATCATGCAGAACGTGATCGTGAATTCCGCACTTCGCTCCTCGCGCACCCGCCGGTTGCTGATCGCCGCAGGGCTCGCCGCGACCGCCCTCGCCACCTCGCTGCCCGCCGCATCGGCCGGTGCCGCATCCGCCGCACCGCCCACGCCCCGCCCGACGACCGCCGCAGAGGCCCGCACCGCCGCCTGGCTGAAGGCGCACCCGGGCTCGACGGCCCGCTTCTTCCGTGATCTGCCCAAGGGAGGTGACCTGCACAATCACCTCTCCGGTGCGGTACGGACGGAGTACCTCATCCAGCTCGCCGCCGAGGACGGGCTATGCATCGACGCCACGATGACCGCCGTCGAGCCGCCCTGCGCCGCGGGCACACGGCCGGCCGCCGACGCCAGCACGGACGCCGCGTTCCGGCAGGAGATCATCCGGGCCTGGTCCATGCAGGACTTCCCGCAGGGCGAGTCGGGGCACGACCACTTCTTCGCCACGTTCGGGAAGTTCGGCCGCGCGACCTGGCACACCGGGAAGATGCTGGCCGACGTGGCGGGCACCGCGGCGGCGCAGAACCAGTCGTACCTGGAGACCATGGTCACCCCCGCGTCCTCGGGGGCCAGGAAGCTGGCGGACGAGGTCGGCTGGGACGCCGACCTGGCCGCCCTGCACCGCAAGCTGCTCGCCGGTGACAGGCTGGACCAGCTGGTCGCCGAGGCCGGCCGGACGGCGGACTCGGCGAACACGGAGTTCCGTGAGACGGCGCGCTGCGCGAGTGCACGACCGGCCCCCGCCTGCCGGATCACCTACCGCTGGATTTCCCAGGTCTCCCGCAACAGCACCCCCGAACGCGTCTTCACCCAGATCGCGCTCGGTCTGAGGCTCGCCGAGCGGGACCCGCGCTTCGTGGCCGTGAACCTGGTCCAGCCGGAGGACGGCGAGATCTCGCTGCGGGACTACCGCCTGCACATGCGCATGCTGAACTACCTCCACGGGGTCTACCCGCGCGCCCACATCACCCTGCACGCGGGCGAGCTCGTCCCCGGTCTGGTGAAGCCCGAGGACCTCACCTTCCACATCGACGACGCCGTACGCACCGGCCAGGCAGAACGCATCGGCCACGGCGTCGACCTCGTGCACGAGGACGACTGGCGCCGCCTCGCCCGGGACATGGCCCGACGCCAGATCGCCGTCGAGGTGCCTCTCACCAGCAACGCGCAGATCCTCCAGGTCGAGGGCGACGAGCACCCGTTCCCGGTCTACCGGAAGTACGGCGTCCCGGTCGTGCTGTCGACCGATGACCCCGGGGTCTCACGCGGTGACATCGGCCAGGAGTACAGCCGCGCCGCCCGCACCTACGACCTCGGCTACACCGAGCTGAAGGACCTCTCCCGGGCGTCCCTGGAGTACTCCTTCCTGCCGGGCCGCAGCCTGTGGCAGCCGGACCCCGTGCGCCAGGGCTTCCGCCCGGTCCAGGAGTGCCGCGTCCTGGAATCGGCGCGCTGCGCCCGCTTCGCCGAGCGGAGCCCGAAGGCCGGCCTGGAACTGCGCCAGGAGCGGTCCTTCCGCGCCTTCGAAGCCCAGTACGCCGGCTGATCCTGCCCAGCCGGACAGGGGGGCGGGGGTCCTGCGCGCCCGGCGCGAGTCCCTCGTCCCCCGCCGTGTGTCACGTCGGGCCGTCCCACAGACACTCCGGTTTCCAGGCGCATTCGACCCACAGCACCTTGCCACCCTGCCCCGGCGGACCGCCCCGGATCAGGTACGCGCCCCAGCTGTCCGCGTACTCCCGCACAAGGTGCAGTCCCCGCCCGCGCTCCGCGAGAACCGCAGGCGGGGACGGAGTCCCGCCCCGGCCGAACGGATCCGGGATCTCCGGGCTGGAGTCCCACACCCCGACCCGCACCCGATTGCGCCCCGCCCCGCACAGCCGGAGCGAGTACGAGCCCGAGGAGTGCCGGTAGGCGTTGGTGACCAGTTCGCTCGCCAGCAGTTCGGCGGTGTCGATGAGATCCCGCATCCCGTGCACCGTCAGCACGGTACGAAGGGTTGCCCGGGCGATCCCGGGCCCACGGGGATCCTGCGGAAGTTGGAGGGTGTACGCCCAGGGCGGCGTTACGGTGGCCAGAGGCATGGAAGTCTCCGTTCACGGAGGGGTAGTTGAGGTGTGCGTGTCGCATGGCCCGGTGACGAGGCCGCTCCGTCGAGCGGGGTACTTCCGGGTGGGTGGCCTGGGATCCAAGGTAGCCAGCTGTGGCTAATGTATTAACCGAAAGCCGTGTAATGCATGAACTACCACTCATGTGGGTGATGAGGCGTTCAAGGAGGCGAACCGACCGGTGAGAGCCAACCCGACAGGCCGCCAGCTACGCCTCGGCAGTGAACTGCGGAAGCTCCGCGAGCGCGCCGGCCTCACAGCGACACAGGCCGGCCAGCTGCTGGGCGTGAAGCAGAATCAGATCAGCAACATGGAAGCCGGCCGCGTAGGCGTGAGCCCGGAAAGGGTCCGTACGCTGGTCGGCCATTACCGCTGCGCGGACGAGGGGGTCGTCAACGCGCTCTGCGACATGACTTCCGACCGCACACGCGGATGGTGGGAGGAGTACCGGGAGATCCTGCCGGCGCCTCTGCTTGATCTCGCCGAGATCGAGCACCATGCAGGGCGGCTGCGCACCTCGGTCACCGTCCACATCCCCGGTCTTCTTCAGACCCCGGAGCATGCGCGTGAGATCTTCCGCCAGGACGCGCCCGAACTGTCCCCGCCCGACATCGAGCACCGCATCTCGTTCCGCATCAAGCGGCAGGCGGTTCTCTTCCGTGATCCGCCGACCTCCCAGCACGTTGTCATCCATGAGGCTGCTCTGCGCATGCAGTTCGGTGGACCGAAGGTGGCCCGCCAGCAGCTGGACCACCTCGTGGAGATGAGTGACCACGCTCATGTCGTGCTTCAGGTGATCCCGTTCTCCGCCGGAGCCTTCGCCGGTTCGGGACAGTCGATCTACTACATCCACGGCTCCGTACCGCAGCTCGACAGTGTCAACCTGGACCAGTCGCACGGCCCTGTTTTCCTGGACGCGGAGACCCAGTTGCAGAAGTATCGCGTGCTGCTGAGCCGGATCGAGGCCATCGCACTCGCGCCCGCTCCATCACGCGACTTCATCCACACCATCGCCCGGAATCTGTGAGGGATCCAAGATGTCCGTACTCGCTTGGCAGAAGTCGTCCTACTGCGCTCAAGGCAACTCGTGTGTACACATCGCCGCCGACCACGGCTCCGTCGCCCTCACCGAGAGCAGCGACCCCACCGGCGCGATACTCCGGACCAGCCCGTCCGCCTGGGCCGCCCTCATCCGCGCCGTCAAGGAAACCCACGACCGTGGCTGATACCCCCGACGACCTCACGTGGACCCGCGCCGCCCCCGACGACGCGCAGGGCCCCGGGCCCTGGATCGAGATGGCGTCCGGCCCCGGAGGGCTCGTACACCTCCGTGAGACCGGCGACCCCGGCACGGTGGTGACCACCACCGTGGAGAAGTGGGAAGCGTTCGCCAAGGGTGTCGTGGCCGGCGAATTCGACCACTTCGCGGACATCGACGCCAGCTGACGTCCTGCCCAGCGGCCGGGTCCCGGACCGGCCTTCCGACCGGGCGGCGGCCCGACGCCTCGGCCCCGTACGCCGGTCGCTCACAAGCCCTGGAGCGCCTGACGAAGCCGTTCCTCCAGTGCGTCCCGCGCGGACATCCACTTCTGCGCGGCCTCGTTGGCCTCCGGAACCCAGTCCAGGCCTTCCGTGCTCTCCCAGGAGCTCTCGTACGGCCCGATATCGACGCCGTGCGCCGCGCGTTCCCGTTCCCGCCGCTCGTCCCACCGGAGCCGGTCCTCGGCTTGGTGCTGGTCGATCCACGTCAGCCCGGCCAGGAACTGCCGCGCCAGTTGGCGCTCTTCGTCCTCCAGTACCTCGCCGCGCTTGATCAGAAAGGCGTTGATCTTCGGCACCTCGGCCCGCAGGTCTCGTCCCCCCGCGTTCCAGCGTGACTGGATCTCAAGCTCGCGGAGCTGTTCGAGCAGCTCCTGAAGGGCCTGGAGCCGCTGCTGGTCGTACCGTCCTCGGGCGGCACTGCGCCGATCCGCCTGCGCCAGTTCCCGGAGGGCCGTCTCGTTCACGGCTTGGCGCCGCTCGCTGCGTCGCCACTGGAGATAGCCCATGATCGCGACCACCAGCGTGGCGCCCACGGGAAGCACGACAGTGACCAAGTCCACGCGCCCATTGTGCCGACGTCGGTGTGCCGTCCGAAAGACCCAGCACACTGTCAACGGTCCGGGCCGTTGACATCGCCCGGAGGCCGTTGCTTGGCTGGCGGCCGGAGAACAAGCGCTCACGGAACGGACTTTGGAGCGTCATGGTGAAGTTCTCGCGTCGTTCCGCCTTGTCCGTGATCCCCGCCGCCACGCTCTGGGCACTGTCCCGGACCCTGCGGGCGGAGGCCGCTCCCGGGCGTGATCCCGGCACACCCCAGGCGTCGCCCAGCTCCTCGGACAGAGACCCGGGCGCCCTGCTCACCAACACCGTCGCCGTCTTCGCCGGCACCGCCGAATCCAACGCCCGCCCCGAGGTCGCCCCGAAACTCGCCTCACTGCGGGCGACCGCGCGGGCGCGGCTCACCGCGATGGACGGCGCCGGGCCGGACGAGCTCTTCGAGGGCGTACCCCTCGGCACCAGCGACCCGAACCTGAGCACGACGTACCAGTACCTCTACGAGATCGCCCTCGCCACCCGCATCCACGGCACGGACAACCCAGCCGCGGTCCGGCGCCGGGTCCTCGACGGGCTCGTCCGGCTCCACAACGTCTGGTTCGGCGACCAGGCGAAGGGCTACTACGGCAACTGGTTCCACTGGGAGATCGGGATCCCGTCCTACGTGACCAAGACCCTGGTCCTCCTCCAGGACGACGTCGCGGCGTACCGCCCGGACCTCACCGCGACCTATATCGCGTCCATGGACGCCTACCTCCGCAACGGCAAGGACGGCGACGTCGACCTCGACTCGCGCTTCCACACCGGCGCCAATCTCGCCGACATCACGACCAACCGCATCCTCCAGGGCGCCCTGCTCGGCGACGAGGCCCGCATCACCAAGGCCCTCGCCGACCAGCTGACCGTCTTCGCGACGGTCGACCCCTACCGGCCGCAACACGGGGTCACCGACGGCTTCTACGCCGACGGGTCCTTCGTCCAGCACGCCTCGGTCGCGTACACCGGCTCCTACGGCAAAGGGCTGCTCACCCGGATCGTCCAGACCGTCAAGCTGCTCGACGGCACCGGTTACGTGTCCCCCGGCACTCTCGCCGGGGTCGTGCTGGGCTGGGTCACCGGCGGCTTCGCCCCGCTGATCTTCGAGGGCTGGATGATGGAGGTCGTCAAGGGACGCGCGGTCTCACGGCCCGGCACCGGGTACACGGACGTCACCGCCGTGGTGGAAGCGGTCGTCGATCTCTCCGCACACGTGACCGGAAGCGACGCCGAGGCGCTCACGGCTTACGTCAAGTACGTCCAGGAGACCTCGAAGGCGAGCCTCGATCCGGCCTCCTTCGTCTCCCCGGTCAGCATCGCCCGCCACACCGACCTCCTGGACTCCCCCGTACCCGCGAAGGACCTCTGCCCCACCGCCGCGCACGCCGCGTTCAACGCCATGGACCGGACCGTCCACCGCCGGCCCGGCTACGCGTTCGCCCTGGCCCGCAGTTCCACACGCGTCAGCGCCTACGAATACATGAGCGGCGAGAACCTGATGCCGTGGTTCCAGGGAAGCGGCGCCCACCACCTCTACCTCTCCGGGACCGACCAGCGGGAGGAGTTCGGCCTCGACCACCTCACCGTCGTCCCTCCGCACCGTCTCGCGGGGGTCACCGCCCCCGTGGAGGCCCGCCGCACCGTCCCCGAGCTCTACGGCACCCTCTGGTACGACAACCCGGAGCGCGGCTTCACCTCGTCCTCCGAGTCGCAGAACACGTACGTCTACTTCCCGCGCGCGACGAACGCGTTCTCCGGCGGCGCCCGCCTCGGCGCTTACGGCCTGACCGGCCTCGTACTGTCCGACGACGCCGCCTACGCCGCCCAGCAGAAGGGCACGCTGCCCGAGGGCTTCGTCGCCTACCGGGCCGCGCGTGCCACCCGGTCGTGGTTCATGTTCGACGACGAGATCCTCGTGCTCTCCGCCGGAGTGACCGGCCTGGCGGGCCGCGCCGCGACCACCACGGTCGACAGCCGCGTCGCGGACCCGTCCGCCCCGGTCACCCTCACGGGCGCCCTGCGCGACGGGTCCCCCTGGGACGGGTCCGGGCCGGGCGCGCCGGCCTGGCTGCGGTACGCCGACGAGAGCCGCGGGAGCGCGGTCGGCTACGTCTTCCTGTCCGGTCCGCCGCCGGTCGTCTCGCTGGACACGGTCACCCGCAGCCGCAGGCTCGTACGCCTCGCCAACGCGGACACACCCGTGACCAAGCAACTCTTCACCCTGTCCTACGAGCACGCCGCCGGGGAGCGGCCCGCCTCCATGGCCCACGCCCTCGTCCCGAACGCCTCCGCACAGCACCTGGCCTCCTACGCCGACGGCCCTCTCTCCGTGCTCTCCAACACGGTCCGCCTCCAGGCCGCAGCACACGGACAGCTCGGCATCATCGCCGCGAACGCCTTCGCCCCCGGAACCCATCGGGCGGGCCGGTTCACGATCGACGGCCCGGCCTCCGTCCTGCTGCGCCGGAACCCGGACGGCACGTACGCCGTCGCGGTGTCCGACCCGACGACGGAGCGGCGCACCGTATCGGTCACCCTCCACGGCAGGCCGCTGCGGCGCGTCTCGGCCGACACCGGGGTCCGTGTCCGCCCCGTCCCCGGCGGCACCCGCCTCGACGTCACCACCCACCACGCCTACGGCCGGAGCTTCACGGCGACCCTGACCGAGAAGTCCTGACGGGACCGCCGGTCCCGGGGCGGCCACCGGCACCCAGAAACACCAATGGTCGCTGGTCATAGAATCGTCACCATGAACAGCAGTGAGGATTCCACCCTCGACACGTTGGGCGTGCTGGGCGATCCGGTGCGACGCGGACTGTACCGGCACGTCACCGGGACACCGGGCGAGACGGGACGGGACGCGGCGGCCGAGGCAGCCGGGATCTCCCGCTCACTGGCCGCGTTCCACCTGGACAAGCTGGTCGACGCCGGACTCCTGGAGGTGTCCTTCAAGCGGCTTTCGGGGCGCAGCGGACCGGGGGCGGGACGGCCCTCAAAGATGTACCGGCGGGCCGAGGGGGAGCACACGGTCTCGGTGCCGCCCCGCTCCTACGACTCGGTGAGCCGGCTCCTCGCCGAGGTGGTGGAGCAGGCCGGGCTCGACGAGGCCCTGCAGACAGCGGCACGCGCGGCCGGAGAGTCGGACGGCGGCGCGCCGGACGGCGGGACCGATCCGGTGGAGGCGCTGCGGGCACGGGGCTACGAGCCGTTCCGGGACGACGCGAGACTGCGGCTCAACAACTGTCCGTTCCATGCGCTGGCCGATCAGTTCCCCGCCCTGATCTGCGGGATGAATCTGGCCAGGATCCAGGGTCTGCTGGCCGGCCTGCCGGACGCACAGGGGTGGAGCGCGGAGATGGACCCGCTTCCGCACGGGTGCTGTGTCGCCCTGGAGGCTCCTGGAGATTTGTAAAAATAAAAATCTTTGACTTTAGAGTGTTCATCCGGGCATGCTTGCCCTCGTGAACGACTTCCACCTCGCCCAGGTCAACGTGGGGCGCATCCTCGCCCCGCTCGACACCCCCCAGCTGTCCGACTTCGTCGCGCAGCTCCCGGAGATCAACGCCGTCGCCGACCAGGCCCCCGGCTTCGTCTGGCGCATGGTCGACGACGGCGGGGCGGACTCGACGGACCTCCGCCCCGAGGCCGACGACCGCATGCTGCTGATCAACTGCTCGGTCTGGGAGTCGGTCGAAGCACTGCAGGACTTCACGTACCGCAGCGCGCATCTCAAGGTGCTGGCGCGCCGACGGGAATGGTTCGAGCGTCTCGCCGAGTTCCACCACGCCATGTGGTGGGTCCCGGCAGGACACCGCCCGAGCATGGCCGAGGCGATGGACCGTATCGCTCTGATCCGCGCGGAAGGTGAAGGCCCCGGGGCCTTCACCTTCCGCTCACCGCACCCCCCGCCGGCGGGTCCGTCGGCGGTTTCGTCGCCGGAGCTCTCCGCAGGCACGGACATCCCGCGGCAGGAACCCGGCACTTCCGCCGAGCCGCGAACCTCCGCCCTCGGAACGCCGGCACCCTGACACCCTCAGCGCGTCGCGTCGCACATCCTGGCGTCACGCGGGCGAGTATGTGCGGACCCAGCCCTCTTCCCGCACCGAGGCGATGTGATGCCCGACCACGCCGACCATGTCCACCGAAAGGGCACAGCCCCGAGGTACCGACCGCCGGAGCGGTCGCTGTTCGGCGTCGTCTACGGCTTGGTGCTGGCTGCCGCCCTGGTGGCCGCACTGGACCCGGCGGGCGAGGAGGCCGATCCCGGTCCCGACGCACTGTGGGTGGTGCTCACCGCTCTGGCAGCGGGCGCCGCCCACGGGTACGCACATGTCATCGCCCAGCGCGCGTCCGCCGACGGGCCGGCCACCCCGAGCAGGCTGCGGCTGGTACTCGCCGAGTGGCCCCTGGTGGCCGCCGTGCTGCCCACGGTGGGGATGCTGCTCGCCGCGGCGGCCGGGTGGTGGGCAGAGGGCACGGCCGTGGACACAGCGCTCCTCTTCAACACCGTCGCCCTGTTCGGCTGCGGCACCTGGGCCGCCCGCACCGCCGGGCACGGCTGGCCGACCTCGTGCCGGGCGGGGGCCATGGACATGCTGATCGGCCTGTTCATCGTTACCGCGGATGCCCTGATCAAGTAGCCGATCACCCGGTGGGACATCGTTGAACGCCCTGGGACATGACCCCAGGACCACCACCGATGGAACAATCCAGCAATGGCCTCATCATCAAAAACGATCAACGCATCAGCCGCGGGCGTCTGGACGCTCGGCGACCTGACGGTCAACCGGATCGGCTTCGGTTCGATGCGCCTGACACAGGACGGCGCGGCGTTCGGAAGGAGTGACTCCGGCGACCGCAACCGCGCCCTGGCCGTCCTGCGCCGCGCTCTCGAACTCGGCGTGAACCACATCGACACCGCCGCCTTCTACTTCTCGCCGCTGCGGTCCGCCAACGAGCTCATCAACAGCGCCCTCGCCCCGTACGCCGACGACCTGGTCATCACCACCAAGGTCGGCCCCGGCCGCGACCCCTCGGGCGACTGGGTCTGGGCCACTCCGGACCAGCTGCGCGGCCAGGTCGAGGAGAACCTGCGCCAGCTCGGCCGCGACCACCTCGACGTGGTGAACCTGCGCCTCGCCCGGAGCCAGGCCTCCGAGTCCGTGGCCGAACACTTCGGCGCCCTGTCCGAACTCCGCGACGCCGGGCTCATCCGCCACCTGGGCATCTCCAACACCACGCCGGACCAGCTCGACGAGGCCCGGAGCATCGCACCCGTGGTCTGCGTGCAGAACGCGTACGGCATCGACTCCCCGGCCGAGGACCACGCCTTCCTGCGCACCTGCGGCGAACAGGGCATCGCCTTCGTCCCGTTCTTCGCCATCGTCGGCAACGGCCGCGAAGGGGGCGTCAGCGGTACCGAACGGGAAGCGGTCCTCACCGTCGCCCGCAACCACGGCGCAACACCCGCACAGGTCCGGCTGGCCTGGACGCTGCACCAGGGGCCGCATGTGCTGGCCATCCCCGGAACCGGCAACCCGGACCACCTCACCGAGAACGTGGCGGCGGGCTCCCTGCGGCTCACCGCCGACGACCTGGAGCTCCTCGCGTCATGAGCGGGACGGGGAGGGTCCTGCGCTGGAACCTCTTCATCGGCGGCCACCTGAGCAGCTCCGTACCCGTACGCCTGGTCGAACAGACGGACGCGGGCCGTCTGGTCTGGCTGGACACCGGCACCCCGATGTGGCGTACGGAACTGCCGGGCGGGGCCCACCTCCGGGACATCCCGCCCGAGGAACGGCCCGCCCAGGGATATCCGGCGGTCGCCGACCGGTGGTCCCTGGGCAGCGCGCTCATCCACCAGCCGGACGGCGCCGGCCACGCGGTGTTCTGGTTCTTCGGACGGATGCGCACGTTCCGCCCCTTCGGGCGGAGGCCGAAGTTCCGCGGCTGGTACGTGAACCTGGAGCACCGCTCCCACCACGGCGACGACATCGACGTCACCGACCACGAACTCGACATCACCGTCGCCCCGGACCGCAGCTGGCGATGGAAGGACGAGCGGTCGTTCGCCGAAAAGACGGGGCACCCCGCCTACTGGTCGGCCGCTGAAGCCTCGGCGATCCGCGCCGAAGGCGAACGCGTGGTCCGGCTCGCCGAAGCGGGCGACTTCCCCTTCGACGGCTCCTGGCGCACGTTCAAGCCACCGCCCCACTGGACGACGCCACCCCTGCCCCCGGCCCCCGTACGCACGGTGCTCCGACCTCCGGCGCCGTGACGCCTTCCCCGCAAGGCATCTGATGACGCGTCGGCCGGAAGCCACCGGCGCGCTCACGGCTCTCGAACAGCGCGTACGAACGGCCCACGTCCCGTGAACGCATCAACCGCACCCGGAACCCATGGCCACCGTCGTTGCTAGCGGTCACACCGCGTGATACACAGAGTAACCATGCATATGCAGGCAGATCCCGACACGAGCCGCAGGTCAGGGCGGCTTCTCCGGTCAAACGTGCGAGATCCGGGTAAAGAGACCCGGGAAGGCGTCGTGCGATGCCGGTTTCATCAGCGAAGATAGAGACCGACCCGTGTCGCACGGCGCGGGCGGCGAACTACCCAACAGGGGCGGTGACTTACATGATCCTGGCAGCGGAAAAGGGCGATATCACCACCATCATCGGCGGAATCGCCCCGAACTGGGGGCCGTTCGGAACCCTGGGCAATGAGGCACGCATCATGATCGAGGTGGTGATGGCGGTCGCCATCCTGCTCTGCCTCGGCATCGCGATCTGGGGTGCGGCGAAACAGCGCATCGGTGCGACGGCGCTGCGCGACACCTTCAGCGCGGAACAGGGCAAGGGCCTGATCGTGGCGGGCCTGACCGGCGTCTTCATCATCGGTTCACTGGGCACGCTGTTCACCATCGTGTACGGGATGGCTGTCTGACCTCCCGTCAGTCCGCCGCCCTGCCCCCGGGCCCGCCCTGTCCACCCCACACCATCCATCCGTCGCGCCCACCGGCAGAGGTTGCGTCCCCTGATGTCGAGTCACCACACCGCGCCCACGCGGAAACCAGCACCGCTACGGTCGTACTACGCGGAACAGCACACGGCTGAGGGGGCGTACGCGGCATGAGCCAGGGCGATGAACGCGGCTACGGAGGCAACGAGCCCGGTGGCCGTACGGACGATGCGTACAGCACCCTCGGCGGGACGCGCCAGACGCGCACCCGCCTGCCCCGGGGCGGCGAGGACGACGGCTACGGCCGCCGTCCCGCCCGGAACTCCCGCTCGCTGATCATGGCGGTGGGCGTGGTGGTCCTGCTGATCGCGGCGATCGCGTTCGCGAACCAGGGCGGGGGCGGCGGCGCGGACGGCGGCAACGAGAAGAAGCCCGAAGCCGCCGGGGCGGGCCCCACCGCCGCCACGGGCACGAAGCCGGTCCAGGGCAAGAACGGCACGATCGCGGCCGGCTTCGCGCACGACGAGCAGGGGGCGCAGAGCGCGGCGGCGAACTATGCGGTGGCGCTGGGGTCTGCGGAGATGTTCGACAAGGGCAAGCGTGACGGCATCCTCGACGCAGTGATCGCACCATCCTCCATCGACACGTTTCGAACCACGCTCGACAAGGCTTACTCGACCGACTTCTTCAGGAATGTCGGCCTCAACGACGATGGCACCGCCCCTACCGGCTTCGCCTTCGTGTCACGCACAACGCCCATCGGCACAAAGGTAACGAAGTCGTCGGCTGACCAAGCGACCGTCGAAGTCTGGTGCTCCGGCCTGATCGGCCTGGCGGGCGAAGGATCGACCAAGCCCGTCACGGACGGGTGGTTCACCATCACCATGGAACTTCAGTGGGTCGACGGCGACTGGAAGGCCATCACCCACTCCCAGAAGGACGGCCCTGCCCCCGTCGGCGGCGACAACAGGGCATCCAGCGCCGACGAGATCGCCGGCGCGGTCAACGGGTTCGGAGGCTTCACCTATGCCCGGTAAGCCCTGGAGCCACCCAAGGCGTCTCGTCGCCCTCTTGGCCGCTCTGCAGGCATCGTTCATCGTCTTCGCCGTCAGAGCCACAGCCGCCCCCACTCCGACGCCCAGCCCGAGCACGAGTAACAATCCCTGCGATCTGATCTACGGCGCTGCCCGCGACTACTGCGAAGACGGCGAAGCCAACGGCAGCACCCGCGCACCCACCCCCACAGACGACGCCCTGGACCCCCTCACCTCCCTCGCCCGCGGCTGCGCCGACGCCGCCGCCTACCTCGTGGGCAAGCTCAGCGAGGCCGTGGAGAGCACGGCGACGGTCGACTTCACCAACTCCACCTTCCGCACCCAGTACGCCGTGGTCTTCGCCGCCTCCACCATCCTCACCCTCGTCCTCTGGCTCTTCGCCGTGGCCAAGCGCGCCATCAGGGGCGTGCCGTTCACCACCGCGATCTCCGAGGCCATCGGGTTCCTCTGGCTCACGGTCCTCGCCTCAGCCTTCACCCCGCTCATCCTGTACGTCGTCGTCTCGGCCACCGACGGCGTCACCGAGGTCATCGCCGCCGCCACCGGCGGGCAGACCGATGTCTTCTTCGGGTCGTTCGCCGAGGCGCTCAAGAAGGGCACCGACATCGGCGGCGGCCCGATCATGCTGATCGTCGTCTCGCTCGTGTCGATCCTCGCCGCCGGCATCCTGTGGCTGGAACTCGTGATCCGCGCCGCCCTGCTCTACGTGGGCGCCCTGCTCGGAGTCGTCGTGTACTCCGGGCTCGTCGACAAGAACATGTGGGGCCACGTCCGCCGCTGGGCGGGCATCATGATCGCCGTGATCATGGTGAAGCCCGTCATCGTCATCGTCCTCGGGCTCGCCGGGGCGCTCTCCGCGGACGACGGGCCCAACGCCTTCTCGGCCGTCGTCTCCGGCCTCGCCATCATCCTGCTGGCCATCTTCGCCTCCGCCATGATCTACCGCTTCGTACCCGGCTTCGGCGACGAGATCCAGGGCGCCCGCACCAACCGCAAGCAGGCCACCGACGGCTCCCAGGCCGCCGCTCTGATCAGCTCGCCCGCCGCCCTCGTCTCCCAGGGCATCAAGACGCACAGCGGCCGCAGCGGCGGCGGGGAAGGCGGCGGCGCACGGCCCGCCAACCCGGTCAGCGGCGGAGTCGCCGCCCACAGCTCCCGCAACCCGGGCGGAGGAGGCGGCGCCCCGTCTCCCCGCAGCGGGGCCGGACCCACCTCCGGCACCCCCCACGGCAGCCGCTCCCCGCGAGGCGGCGGTTCAGGCAGCACAGGTAACACGAGCACAGGAGGTGGAGGGCGTTGACGACCCAGGCCCACACGATCGCGCCCCGCCGTACGTATCTCATCGGCCGCGCCCGGCCGAACGCGATCGTCGGCAAGAACCGTGAGACGGGCGAGATCGCGCTGATCATCGCCGGGGCCTTCCTCGGCATGATGAGCGGCCTCCTCGTCCCGGCCCTCTCCCTGCGGATCGCCTCCCTCGTCGGCTTCCCGATGCTCGCCCTCGCCGTCGTGTACGTCCCCTACAAGGGCCGCACCTTCTACAAGTGGTTCGAGATCAACCGCAGCTTCAAGCGCACCCTGCGCCGGGGCACCGCGTACCGCTCCTCCGCCATGGAGGCCGGCGTCAGCGCCGACGGACGCGAGGTCGAGATCGGACCGCCCCCCGGCATCGGCCGCATCAGCTGGCTGGCCGCGCCCTTCGGGCCCGACGAGATCGCCGTACTCCTGCACGCCGACCGGCGCACGGTCACCGCCGCCATCGAGATCGAGGGGCCCGGCGTCGGCCTGCGCGACAGCGAGGACCAGGAAGCCCTGGTCGACCGCTTCGGCACGCTCCTCAAGCACGTGGCCAACGGCGACGGCTTCGTGACGCGCCTCCAGATGCTGGCCCGCACCCTCCCCGCCGACCCCGACGCGCACGCCAAGGACGTCGCCCAGCGCGGCGACCGGTCCGCGCCCGGCTGGCTCCAGGACTCCTACGACCAGCTCCAGTCCATGGTCTCCACCTCCAGCGAGCAGCACCGCGCCTACCTCGTCGCGTGCATGCACTACAGCCGCGATCTCGCCGCCGAGGCCAACGCCATGGCCCGCGCCATGCGCCCCCAGGGCGGCCGGAAGATCGACCGCGACGCGGGGCTGGCCGTCGTCATGGCCCGCGAGCTCACCGACATCTGCGCACGCCTCGCCGAGGCGGACATCCGGGTCCGCCAGCCCCTCGGACAGAGCCGGCTGGCCTCGCTCGTGCACTCCATGTACGACCCGGACCACCCCATCGACCACATCCAGGCCATGACCAAGCGCAACGCCTGGCCCGCCGAACTGGACGCGGTCGAGCCGACGTTCCTCCAGGCCAAGACCCGCGAGTCCACGACCCGCGCCCCCTGGTGCCACTCCACGGCCTGGGTGAAGGAGTGGCCGATGACCCCCGTCGGCGTCAACTTCCTCGCCCCGCTCCTCGTCCACACGCCCGACGTCATCCGTACGGTCGCGGTCTGCATGGACCTCGAACCCACCGAGGTCGCCATCGAGCGGATGCTGACGGAGAAGACCAACGACGACGCCGAGGCGAGCCGTCAGGCCAAGATGAACCGCACGGTCGACCCCCGCGACATCGCCGCCCACGGCAGGCTCGACCAGCGGGGTGAAGATCTCGCGAGCGGCGCGGCCGGGGTCAACCTGGTGGGGTACATCACCGTGTCTTCCCGGTCCCCCGAAGCCCTCGCCCGCGACAAGCGGACGATCCGGGCCTCGGCCGGCAAGTCGTATCTGAAGCTGGAGTGGTGCGACCGCGAGCACCACCGCGCCTTTGTGAACACCTTGCCGTTCGCCACCGGCATCCGTCGCTAACGAGAGGGCAGTCACGCCATGCGAGATCCGCTGTCCGCGTTGTCGGATGCCTTCACCGCCTTCCTCTTCGGGAAGGTGGAGACGACCCGGCTCCCGGTGCGCACGTCGACGGGCCAGGCCCAGGCCGTCTACCTGCCGACCGCCGCCCCCGGTCTCGGCGACTCCGGCGTGATCATCGGGCGCGAGGTCTATTCGGGCAAGGGGTACATCTACGACCCCTTCCAGCTGTACGGCCAGCAGCTCCCCGCCCCGCACTGGCTGGTCCTCGGCGAGTCCGGCAACGGCAAGTCGGCGCTGGAGAAGACGTACGTGCTCCGCCAGCTCCGCTTCCGCGACCGCCAGGTCGTCGTCCTGGACGCCCAGGGCGAGGACGGCGTCGGCGAGTGGAACCTCATCGCCCAGGAGCTGGGCATCACGCCCATCCGCCTCGACCCGACCGCCGCGCTCAACGACGGTATCCGGCTGAACCCGCTCGACCCCTCGATCACGACGACGGGGCAGCTCGCCCTGCTCCGCACGATCATCGAGGTCGCCATGGGCCATGGCCTCGACGAGCGCTCCGGCTTCGCACTCAAGGTCGCGCACGCCTACGTCAACGAGACCATCACCCAGCGCCAGCCGGTGCTGATGGACATCGTGGAACAACTGCGCCACCCGAAGCCCGAGTCCGCGGAGGCGATGAACGTCGACATAGACGACGTACGGGCCTGGGGCCTGGACGTCGCCCTCGTCCTGGACCGACTCGTCGACGGTGACCTCCGCGGCATGTTCGACGGCCCGACCACCATCGGCATCGACCTCGACGCCCCGCTGATCGTCTTCGACCTCTCGCACATCGACCGCAACTCCATCGCGATGCCGATCCTCATGGCCATCGTCGGCGTGTGGCTGGAGCACACCTGGATCAGGCCCGACCGGAAGAAGCGCATCTTCCTGGTCGAGGAGGCCTGGCACATCATCAACTCCCCCTTCGTCGCCCAGCTCTTCCAGCGCCTGCTGAAGTTCGGACGGCGCCTCGGGCTGTCCTTCGTGGCCGTCGTCCACCACCTCAGCGACGTCGTCGACGGGGCCGCGGCGAAGGAAGCGGCGGCCATCCTGAAGATGGCCTCGACCCGCACGATCTACGCCCAGAAGGCCGACGAGGCCAGAGCCACCGGCAAGGTCATCGGCCTGCCCAGGTGGGCGGTCGAGATCATCCCCACGCTGACCCCGGGCATCGCCGTATGGGACGTCAACGGCAACGTGCAGGTCGTCAAACACCTGATCACCGAGGCGGAACGCCCCCTGGTCTTCACCGACCGTGCGATGACCGAGGGTTCCGCGACGGACCTGCTCCCCGAGGACGTACGAGCCGCGGAGCTGGAGGCGGAGCAGAGAGCGGCACGGATCGAGCACCAGCAACGGCTGAACGAGTCGTCCGAGTCAACGGTGGCATGACATGGCACGCCAGGCACCAACCGATGCACGGCGCGGCAGCGAGGGCGGCATCCCGGACGGCCTGCTGATCGGCCTCCTGGCCTTCCTGTTCGGGCTGACGGTCCTGGCCTGGACGGCGGCCGGCCTGGCAGGGCTGTTCGCGCACGGGGCCTGGCCCGAAGGTGTCACCTTCGCCCGGACACCGCTGGCCCTGCGCGCGCTGGCCGTCGACCCGACCGACCTGCCGGGCGCCTGGCCCGACACCCCGCCGGGCGAGCTCTCCGGATACGGCCTGTTCTGGGGCCTGTTCATCGGCGAGACGATGGTGCTGCTGGTCCTGGCCGTGTTCGTGGCCGGCGTGGTCACCCGCTGGCGCCTCGTACGGAAGCGGAGGAACGCCCCCTCGGACCCGTACGAATCGGCCCCGTACGAACCCGAGGGGGAACGCCACCGGGAAGCCGTACGCACGCCCAGGGACCCCCAGCCCGTCGAAGCCCACCCGACACCCGCTCCCGTGCCCGCCCCGGCCCCGGCCCCGGCAAAGGGGATGCCCGCGGAAGCGATCCCGGCGGACACCACGCTCCTGGAAGCAACGCCACCGGCGGCACTCCGGACCGAAGCGGCCACCCCTGTCACCGCATACGCGCAGGAGCCGGCGACCCCCCTCGTCCCCACGCCCCGCGCCCCGCACGTCCTGTACGGCGCCGCCGCCACCCGCCGCCCCGCCGTCGTCCAGGCGATCCACGACGCCGAGGGCCCCGCGCTCGTCGTGACCTCCGACCCCAGCGTCTGGGCCGAGACGAAGGACGCCCGCAGCAAGCTCGGCCCCGTCCTCGTCTACGACCCCGGCCACCTGTGCGACACCCCCGGCCGCCTCCACTGGTCACCCACCGCCGGCTGCGAGGACCCCGCCACGGCCGCGTCACGCGCCGCCGCACTCCTCACCCCCGTACGCCCCCTCGCCAAGGCGGACGCGGCGATGGCCGACACCGCGCAGACCCTCCTGCAGTGCTGGCTGCACGCCGCGGCCGTGGACGGCCGCCCCTTCCGCCAGGTCCACCGCTGGGCCTCCGGATCCGGCGCCCATGAACCGGTACGCCTGCTGCGCACCCACCCCAAGGCCGCCTCCGGGCTCGCCGGGCTGCTGGAGTCGGCGCTCACCGCCTACCCCGAACGCCGTGAGATCGCCCAGGAACTGACCGTGCGTGCCTTCGCGGCCCTCGCCTCGGTCCACATCCGCGAGGCCTGCACACCCAACCGAGCCGATGCGCTCGTACTGGAATCTTTTGCACGCGAAGGGGGAACGCTGTATGTGGTCGGTGAGCCCATCGAGGATCCCCGACACCACCCCGGTGCGATGCCCCTGCTCACCGCACTCGCCTCACACGTGGTCGAGCACGGCCGCCGCATGGCCGCACGGTCAACCGACGGTCGGCTCGACCCACCAATGACACTCGTCCTGGACGACGTCGCCGCGGTCGCTCCGCTTCCCCAGCTCCCGGAGCTGCTGTCGACGGGCCAGGACCAGGGAATGCCCGCACTCGTCCTGCTGCGCTCCGAGGAACAGGCCCGCGCCCGCTGGCAGGAGCGCCTGCCGGCGGCCGGACGGCTCTGACCGGCAGGACGACACCGCTCCGGCCGACCGACCGACTCCCCGGCGACGAAAGGCTCTAGCGGCGGATCTCGAACTCCAGGTCCAGGGAGGGCGGATCGCTCTCCACCGGGAGTGTCTCTCCGGTGGGGACGAAACCGATCCGGCGGTAGGAGGCCGCTGCGGGCCCGTTGGCCTCGTGGACGTAGAGCCGCACCCGCTCCACCGGCGGACCGCCCAGCGACCACGACCACTCGATCGCCTCCCGGAACAGCGCGTCCACGACCCCGCGACCCCGGTGGCCCGGCCTGACGTACACCCCCACCAGGTGGGTCTGATCGACCTCGGCCGCCTCCCCGAAGCCCGGCTCTCCCGCCTGCCGCTCGACGAGCACCGACACGGTCCCCGCCCACTCGCCGTCGGCCCCCTCGGCGATGAGCTGACAGACGTGCTCACCCTCGGCGGCCTGCGCCGTCCTGTCCTGCCAGAACGCGTCCGGCTTGGCCACCGAGCTCTCGTAGGTCTCCCGGAAGGCCAGGTGCGCCATCGGGTCCCCCAGGGCCTCCAGCCGGATCTCCTTGGCCCGCAGCCACTCATCCGCCCGCACCGCACGTACGACATAGTCCATCCGCAGATCGTGCCCGTGCGGGCAGTGCCTCGGCAAACGAGATACGCCTGTCCGTCAGCCGTCCAGCGACAGGGCGTTCTTGGCGTGCGCCACGGACTCCTCGGCTGCGGGGCCCCCCGGGTTCTCGGTGGCCAACGACTGGTTCAGGGCGACGAAAGGACGCATCCGCTGCTCGTAACGGGCGTAGGCGGCCGTGTGGTCGCCGGAGGCCTGGGCCAGGCAGTCGGCCAGGACATGGGCGCCCACGAGCGCCAGGCTGGTGCCCTGTCCCGAGAGCGGCGAAGGACAGTATCCGGCGTCACCGAGCAGGGTCACCCGGCCCTGCGACCAGCGGTCCATCCGGATCTGCGCCATGGCGTCGCAGTAGAAGTCAGGGGCGTTACGGGCCGCCTCGGCCAGCCGCGACCCCTCCCACCGCAGCGCCGCCAGCCGCTCCGTGATCGTGC
The DNA here is from genome assembly GCF_001905505.1 of Streptomyces sp. CB02058. Taxonomy (GTDB): domain Bacteria; phylum Actinomycetota; class Actinomycetes; order Streptomycetales; family Streptomycetaceae; genus Streptomyces. Next base: position 1,883 of record NZ_LIPG01000001.1, on the reverse strand, counting down.
GGCGGAGGGCGTCGGCATCCCGGGGCAGCGGGCCGGACTCGAATCCGAACGCCACCCTCAGCTCCGTGTTGTCGCGGACGGACATGATGCCGAAGCCGACGTCACCGTCGCGCAGCCACACCTGCCAGTCCTCCAAGGCGAGGAAGTTGTCCGCGCTGAACACCGACAGATAGCTGCCGAGATGGTGCGCGAAACGTTCCTCGGGCCCGAACGCCAGGCGCCGTACCGTCGAGTGCAGTCCGTCTGCCCCGACGACCAGATCGAAGGTGCGGGACGGCGCCTGGGCGAAGTCCACCCGCACTCCGGTGGCGCCCTCGTCGAGTGCGGTGATCGTGTCCCCGAAGAGGTATTCGACGTCTCCCCGCGTGCGCTCGAAGACCATGCGCACCAGGTCCTCCCGCAGCAGCTCGATGTCCTCACTGTCCAGCCGGCCACTGCTGAGGGCGATCTCCGTGGAACGCTCGACCTCCTTTCCCTCGGGGTCCAGGACCGACATGCCGCGCATGCGGGTACGCACCCGCCGCGCCTCCTCGAGCAGGCCCATCCGCTCGATCACGTCGAGCGCGACACCCCGGACGTCCACGGCCTGCCCGCCGGACCGCACCCCCGGGCCCCGCTCGACGACCGTGACCGCGAAGCCGTGGCGGTGCAGCCAGTAGGCCAGAGCGGGTCCGGCGATACCGCCACCGGATATGAGAACAGTGCGCATCAGAATCTCCCCTCGTACGATGTACTCAACTGAACGTACGGCGTACGCGACCCAGCCGCCACCGGCTCATTTCTCCCGCTGCCCTAGGACAGTTCACACGCGGACGGAGACGTCGCCGGTACCGGCTGCACTAGTACAGACAAGGAAGAAGGGACCCTGTGACGCACACCACAGACAGCACGGACAAGCCGCCGTACCTCCGCATCGCCGCCGAGATCCGCCGACGCGTCGAACAGGGCGAACTGGGCCCGGGGGAACGCGTCCCCTCGACCCGCCACATCGCCAGGGAGTGGGGCGTCGCGCTCGCCACCGCCACGAAGGCCCTGACGCACCTCCGGCTGGAAGGCATCGTCGAGACGAAGCCGCGCGCCGGCACCGTCGTAGCGACGCCCACCACCCCGGCCCGCGGGCCGCGATCTGCCACACCCACCACGCCTCCCGGCCCATCCGCCGAGCCGGATCTGTCACTGGAACGGATCGTGCGCACCGCCGTCGCCATCGCCGACGCCGAAGGGCTCTCCGCTCTCTCCATGCGCGGCATCGCCGCCCGGCTCGGCGTGGCCGCCATGTCGCCCTACCGGTACGTGACCGGCAAGGACGACCTCATCCTGCTCATGGCGGACGCCGCGTTCGGCGAACAGTTCTACCCCGCCACTGCTCCGGACGGCTGGCGCGCCCGCCTGGAGCTCGGTGCACGCACGCTGTGGACCCTGCACCGGCGGCACCCCTGGCTCGCCCAGCTCTCGTCCCTCACCCGCCCCCTGCTCCTCCCCAACCTGATGGTCCACGGCGAATGGTCGCTCAGTGCCCTCGACGGCCACGGCCTCGACACCACCACGCTGTTCGACATCCACGTGCTCCTCTACAGCCACGTACAAGGGCTGGCCGTCCACCTGGAACGAGAGGCACAGGCCGCGGCGACCACCGGCCAGGACGAGGACCAGTGGATGGACAGCCGCGGCGACGCCCTCCGGAGCCTGGTCGAATCCGGGCGCTTCCCGACCTTCGCGAAGGTGGTCTCCTCCTTCGACGACGGCTACGACCTCCGCCTCGACACCCTCTTCGAGCTCGGCCTCAAGGCCCTCCTCGACGGCCTGGCACCGGTCATCGAGGGCCGGCCCCTCGCGTAATCCCCGACCGGGGCCCCTGGCAGGGGCGCCGCGCACACCCCTGG